>NZ_NETK01000001.1:5157500-9437500 GCF_002343915.1 Nannocystis exedens
TCTGCCGAAAGGCAGGCGGTAGGCGAGTATTGTCTGCGCGGTGAATGCGTACGGAAACGAGCGTTGGAGTGCAGACAAGAGCTGATGTTGGCATGAGTAGCGATAAACCGGGTGAAAAACCCGGTCGCCGTAAACCCGAGGGTTCCTGGGTAAAGATCATCTTCTCAGGGTTAGTCGGTCCCTAAGGCGAGGCAGAAATGCGTAGTCGATGGGAAGCAGGCGAACATTCCTGCACCAGCACGGATGGTTTTGTAAGGTGGGACGGAGGAGGATAGCCGAGCGACCTGTTGGATGGTCGTTCAAGCCGGTAGGCGGTTCGCGTAGGAGGCATCTGGCCACAAACGCGCGAGCAACGCCGAGAGGTGATGAGGGTCGCCGCAAGGCGGACAACTCGGTGAGTCCAAGCTTCCAAGAAAAGCATCGTACAAGTGTACCGCTGTGCTGACCGTACCGTAAACCGACACAGGTGGGTGGGGAGAACATCCCAAGGCGCTTGAGAGAACTCGGGTTAAGGAACTCGGCAAATTGACACCGTAACTTCGGGAGAAGGTGTGCCCTTGAGGGTGACGGGCCTCGCGCCATGAGCCTTTGGGGGTTGCAGAGAATCGGGGGTAGCGACTGTTTACCAAAAACACAGGACTCTGCGAAGTCGCAAGACGACGTATAGGGTCTGACGCCTGCCCGGTGCCGGAAGGTTAACAGGAGATGTCAGCGCAAGCGAAGCATCGAATCGAAGCCCCGGTAAACGGCGGCCGTAACTATAACGGTCCTAAGGTAGCGAAATTCCTTGGCGGGTAAGTTCCGTCCTGCACGAATGGCGTAACGACTTCCCCACTGTCTCGACCCGGGACTCAGCGAAATTGAAATCGGGGTGAAGATGCCCCGTACCCGCGGCAAGACGGAAAGACCCCGTGAACCTTTACTGCAGCTTGGCACTGGTTTTCGGACTTGTCTGTGTAGGATAGGTGGGAGGCTATGATGTGGGGCCGCTAGGTTCCACGGAGCCAACGTTGAAATACCACCCTGAGAAGTCTGAAAGCCTAACCGTGACCAGTGAGCCTGGTCCGGGACACTGCCTGGTGGGTAGTTTGACTGGGGCGGTCACCTCCGAAAGAGTAACGGAGGCGCGCAAAGGTTCCCTCAGGCTGATTGGAAACCAGCCGAAGAGTGTAAAGGCATAAGGGAGCTTGACTGCGACTCATACAAGAGGAGCAGGCACGAAAGTGGGCCTTAGTGATCCGGTGGTTCTGAATGGAAGGGCCATCGCTCAACGGATAAAAGGTACTCCGGGGATAACAGGCTTATCACGCCCAAGAGTTCACATCGACGGCGTGGTTTGGCACCTCGATGTCGGCTCATCGCATCCTGGGGCTGTAGTAGGTCCCAAGGGTTTGGCTGTTCGCCAATTAAAGCGGTACGCGAGCTGGGTTCAAAACGTCGTGAGACAGTTTGGTCCCTATCTGCCGTGGGCGCAGGAATCTTGAAGTGGAGCTGTCCCTAGTACGAGAGGACCGGGATGGACAGACCCCTGGTGTTCCGGTTGTTTTGCCAAGAGCATCGCCGGGTAGCCATGTCTGGAACGGATAACCGCTGAAAGCATCTAAGCGGGAAGCCAACCACAAGATGAGGATTCCCTGAAGGTCCGTCGTAGACGACGACGTTAATAGGCCGGGTGTGGAAGCGCGGCGACGCGCGGAGCTAACCGGTACTAATCGACCGTTCGGCTTGACCTTGGGCACCGCTCCCGTGTGGTGCTTGAAGTCCGAGGTTCCGAGCGACACCTGCACGACGGCCGCCAAAGCGGCCCGCTCCGAGACGGAGCCCCATCACAGCACGATCTCTTGCGAGGACGAATCCGCGGCTCCACCGCGATTCTCCTCGCCGCTCGTCGACAAGTTTTGCTGGTGGCTATGGCGGAAGGGCCACACCCGATCCCATCCCGAACTCGGTCGTTAAGACTTCCAGCGCCGATGGTACTGCAGGGGAGACCCTGTGGGAGAGTAGGACGCCGCCAGCGCTATGCCCCCTTCGAAAGAAGGGGGCTTTTTTATTTGGGTCTCGACAGTGCGTGGGCGGAAATCTTCCCCTCGTGCTCGGCGTAGGCTATGCACTCCGCATGCCCGGATCGCCCCGGAAATGGCTCTTGGCACTCGGTTTCGCTGCCTGCGATTCGGCTCCGCAGACCGAATCGCCCGCCGAGCTGCCGACTCCCGTGGTAGCCGAGCGGCGTTCGGAGACCCGTCTTCCGGAGCCGGAGCCGGACGACTCGGCCGAGGCCCCTGGCGACGCCGGCGGGGACGACGGCTCCGCGCCGGACACCGCCGGGACGACCGTGGCGGAACCCGCGGTCCCCGCCGAGCCCGCAGCGGACGACGAGATCCGCCCGCCCGAGGGCTATGGGCTGATCCGTCCGCCGCTGGGGGTGCCGACGCCCGACTCGCTGAAGCTGCACGCCCTGGCCGGCTACGAGGTGGTGACGGTCTACTCCCGGCCCGACATGACCTCCGAGAAGCTCGGTTACCTGCGGATCGGCACCCGCATGATGGCGACCGAGAAGATCGAGCACGAGACCTGCAAGGCTGGGTTCTACGGTCTGCCTGCCGGCGGTTACGCGTGTGCGAGCAAGGGCCTGCTGGTCGAGGCCGACAAGCCGCCGCCGATGAAGTACCCGCCGCCGGCGCCGAAACTCGATCAGGGACATCCCTACGAGTACGGGTTCGTCCGGCGCTGGAACAGCCCGATGTGGTGGCGGATCCCGAGCGACCAGGAGATCTCGGCGATGGAGGTCCAACGGGTCGCGCGCGAGGCGGAGCGCCTGGCTGCGAAGGAGCCGCCGACCGAGGCGCCGATCCCGGCCGAGCCGGTCGAGGGGACGGCGCCGCCGGAGGTGCCGAAGCCCGATCCGGTGCTCGCGGACGTGAAGCTGCCGCTGAGCCCGAACACGCCGTGGCTCGAGCGCGGGTTCTTCCTGTCGCTGGGTGAGAAGGTGGTCGAGCGCGGCCTGACGTTCTACCGCACGGCCCGCGGGGCCTACGTCGCGGCGGCCGATATCTCGCGCTACGAGGCCAAGGACTGGGTCGGCGTGGCGCTCGACGAGCAGGGGATCACGTATCCCTTCGCCTACGTCAAGAAGGACACCAAGCTGCTGCAGCTCACCGCCGACGACAAGCTCAAGGCGACGAAGACGATCGAGCGGCGGACGTTCCTGGACCTGACCGAAGAGACAGAGATCGGCGGACGGGCCTACATGATCACGGCGGATGGGCTGCTGGTACGCAAGGACCATCTGCTCATCCCGGAGCTGCAGGCGCTGCCGAAGGGGCTGGATCCGTGGGAGCGGTGGATCGACGTCAGCGTCTCGCAGCAGATGCTCGTGGCCTACGAGGGCACCCGGCCGGTGTACGTGACGCTGGTGTCGAGCGGGCGCAAGGGGACGAAGGAAGACCCGTACGAGACGCCGCGCGGCCGCTGGCGGATCTACAGCAAGCACGTGTCGACGACGATGGACGGCAGCTCGGCCACCGACGGCAACTACTCGATTCAGGATGTCCCCTGGACCATGTTCTTCTCGGGGAGCTACGCGCTGCACGGCGCGTTCTGGCATCGCAGCTTCGGCACGGTGCGCAGCCACGGCTGCGTGAACCTCGGGCCGAGCGACGCGCGGTGGTTGTTCCACTGGACGACGCCGCTGCTGCCGGAAGGCTGGCACGGAGTCAACGCGACCGACGAGAGCCCGGGCAGCACAGTGGTCGTGCGGGATTGAAGACGCGTCGTCGAGCGTCGATGATGACCTTGCCAGGCCAGCAGGCGTGAGCTGCGATCGTCGTGCGGTGGCCTGGGCTCCGCGCCGCACGCGTCGATGGGAGCGAGTGCGAAGCCGCGGGGCTCGGGCCACGTGTGGCAAACCTTGATGATGATGCAGGGGCAGCCATCGCGGTGCGGCGGCTTGAGCTGCGCGCCGCAGCGTCGATGGGAGCTTGCCTAGACCGTGAGTGCGGAGCCGTGGGGCTCGGTCACGCGCCGCAGGCGTCGATGGCGATCTTGCCCTGGTCGGTGCAGTAGTAGTTGCTGCCGTCGGGGAGGCAGCAGCCCACGCCCGTGATTGGGGAGTTTTCGTCGCAGTCGTCGCCCTCGGCGGGGAGCATGTCGGGGCACTCGATGGGGCTGATGCCGCCGGGGTCTTCCCCGACGAAGCCGCAGGCGTAGTACTTGTTGTTGGCGTCCCACCCGCATTTTCCGAAGCCGCTGCCAGTCGTGCCAGCAGTGGTGCCATCCGTGGTGTCGTCGGTGGTCGAGGTGCTGGTCGTGCTCGTCGGCTCGGTCTCGGTCGTGGTCGGGGCCGTGGTGGTCGGACCGGTGGTGGCCGTGCTGTCGGTGTCGGTGTCCCCAGTCGCGGTACCGTCGGTCGTGGTGTCGTCGGTCGTGGTGCCGTCGGTCGTGGTGCCGTCGGTCGTGGTGTTGCCGGTGACCGAGTCGGTGGTCTCGGAGTCGGAGTCGGTCGTGTTCGTGTTGATGATGCAGCCGGTGTTGACGACGAGGCCGGTGACGACGACAAGCGTAAGGTTCTTGAGCATGGTTCTCTCCGTGTGCAGCGGTCAAAGATCCGCGGTGCGTTCGGACGACGCGGGTCAGGCCGGATTCATCGGCGGGCCAACCGCTGGGCGCTGCCCTCGCCAGAGGATCTGCCGAGCTCGCTGCGTGGCTGCCTCAGTCAGGTTCTGGGCAGACGAGGGATGAAGGCCGCGTGCAGCGCTCGCACGGCTCGCGCTCGTTGCTCGCGGGCGACGAGGAAGGCGAGGCTGTGCGAATCGGTGTAGACCTCGCGGACCGAGATCTCCAGCGAGCGCAAGCTCTCGTAGGCGCGAGCCATCACCTCCGGGTTCTCCTCGAGGCCGGAGCCGACGCAGGTCACCAGCGCGAAGCCCTCGACACACTCGATGCCGGCGAGGTCGCGACCGATCGACCGCGCGAAGGCGCCGAGACGGGCGAGCGCCTCGCTGCTGTCGGTGCGCTGGGCCTGCGAGAGAAATCCGGTCGCGCCGTGGTGACCGATCCGAAGGTGCCGCAAGCCGAGCGGGGCCAGCTTGCGGATGACCTCGGGGACATGTCTCGAAGCGCCGGTTTGAAGAGACAGATTGATGGCGACGATGGAGGCGTCCGAAGCGACGGCGCGAACGCCGGGTCGCGTGGGAGGGTTCTTGCGGATGACAGTCTCGCCGGTGACGTCCGGCCGGCTGTGACGGGCGTAGATGGCGATCCCGCGCTCCTCGGCGAGCTGGACGGCCTGGGAGTGGAGGACCTTGGCGCCAGCGCGGGCGAGGGCTTGCATCTCGCCGTACGAGAGGCTGTCGAGCCGCGCGGCGTCCTCGACCTCGCGGGGGTCGGCGCTGTAGACGCCGTCGACGTCGCTGTAGATCTCGCAATCGGCGTCGATGGCCGCGGCGAGGGCGACGGCGGTGGTGTCGGAGCCGCCGCGGCCGAGCGTCGTGACGTCGCGCTTGTAGCTGACACCCTGGAAGCCGCCGATGATGACGATGTTGCCGGCCGCCAGCTCGTCGAGGACGCGGAACGGGCGGACCTCGACGATGCGCGCGCGGCCGTGCTGGTGGTCGGTGATGATCCCGCACTGCGAGCCGGTCAGGCTGATCGCCTGACGGCCGAGCGCGGTGATCGCCAGCGCCAGCAAGGTCATCGAGCCGCGCTCGCCCGTGGACAACAACATGTCGAGCTCTCGCGCCGGCGGCGGGTCGATGAGCGCGCGCGCCATGGCCAACAACTCGTTGGTGGTCTGGCCCATGGCGGAGACGACGACGACCACTGGCTGCACGGCGGCGCGATCGACGACCCGACGAGCGCAATGACGGATCCGCTCGAGGTCGGCGACGCTGCTGCCTCCGAACTTCATGACGACCGGGGCGGGCGAGCTCACGCGGCGAGGTTTACACCCTCGGAGGGTCGCGGCCCAAGTTTCACGGGGAACGGCGGCGCAGGCGCCTGTCGGAGGGCTTCAGCGGCGCGGAAATCGGGCTGCGCGAGGGAAAAGGAGACGCCGACCGAGCTCGCTGCGTCGTCGACGGCGCGGCTGTCAGTTCGTGCGGTGCGGTGCCTGGGTCGGAGCGGAGGAGGCGTTGGAGCGCTCGTGATGTCGGAGTGGCGGTGGGGCGAGGCTCGAGAGATTGCTCGGAATGTCCGAAACGACATGTTCTTTGGAGCACAGACTTCAGGACATGTGGTTGTCTGCGGGGAGTGCGCGTCGGGCGCGAGCGAGCGGGGGAGTTTGCCGACTGCGGCATCGCTGCCGTGATCGCGCTGTGCGTCTCGTTTCGCAGGGACGGGTCGGCGCGCAAGATCACGGAGGGGGCGGCCGAGGCGGGCGGCGAAGGGGGCTTCGGGGGCGCCTGCCGGCCTTGACGTTGGGTTTGGCGCGCAGTTACAACCCCCCGGCGCGCATGGAAGACTGTCCCTGGGATCCCGAAGGAGTGGAGGTCTGCCTCGATCCGGAGGGGCAACTCGTCGACAGGCGGGCGGCGCAAGGGGTCGATCTGCGGGCGCTGTACAAGCGCCTCGTGGCGGCGCGATGCCTCGACCTCCGGGTCGAACGGCTCGGGTTGCCGATGTGGGTCTCCTGTGCGGGCGAAGAGGCCGTCTCGGTGCTCACGGCGATGCTGGCGGGGCAAGAGGACTGGATTTATCCGGGCGTCCGCGACTTCGCGCTGGCGCCGATCCGCGGCCTCGACCTCGATGATTTCGCGCGCCAGATCCTCGGGATCGCCGCGGACGGCGAGCGCCCGTACAACGGCCGGCCGGGTGCGCTGGCGGCGGCCGATCTCGGCATCGCGTACGCGCCCGAGCCGCTGGGGCTGCATCTGCCGCTGGCGGCCGGCCAGGCCCACGCGCAGAAGCTTGCCGGAAACGGCCGGGCGACGATTGCCATCTTCGGCGAGGGGTTGACGACGACCGCGTTCTTCCACGAGACGGTGGCGCTCGCCTCCGCCTGCGACCTGCCGCTGGTGCTGGTATGCAAGAGCCAGCTGTGGCCCGAGGGCGCGCCGGCCGAGGCCGGTCTGCTGGGGGACAGCGTGGCCGAGCGCGTGAAGGCGTGCGGGTTGTGGTCGCGTCGGGTCGACGGAGCCGACGTGGTGGCGGTGCATGCCGCGCTCGACCAGGCGTTGCGGCGAGCTCGTGACGCTCGCGGGCCCGGGCTGGTCGAGGTGGTGGTGACGCAGCTGCACGCGGGGACGACGGACGCGGACATTCCGGCGCACCGCGACCCGATCGAGCGTCTGCGTCGGCACCTCGACCGCGAGGGGCAGTGGACGCCGACGTTCCAGGACGTGATCGAGGCGGAGGTGCGGGGGCAGCTCGAGCGGGCCTTCACGCACGCACACGCCAAGGAGATGGGGCGATGAGCACGCTCGAACGCTTGTCCACGATCGTCGCCGAGCTGCTGCGCGACGATGTTCGCCGGGTGCTGGTCGGCGAGGATGTCCGCCAGGGCGGCATGCTCGGCCTGTCGCGGGTGGCGATGCGCGACCCGAGCCTCAGCTCGCGTGTGCTCGCGACCCCGCTGACGCCGGCGGCGAGTTTGGCCCATGCGACAGGTCTGGCGCTGGCCGGCCGGCGGCCGATCGTGGCGCTGGCGTCGGCGACGGCGCTGCTCGAGGGCTACGCGGCGCTGCGCGAGCTCGGCCGGATCTCCGCGACCTCGGCCGGCGAGCGCAGCGCGCCGGTGCTGATCGTGGCGCCGACCGGGCCCGGGTTCGGGCTCGGAGGCGACGGCGCGGCCTCGCCCGACGGCGTGATCGCCGGCGTGTCCGGGCTGCGCGTGGCGATCCTCGGGGACGCGCGCGAGGCCGGCGCGATGCTGCGGGCCGCCGCCAACTTCGAGGCAGGCGAGGATCCGACGGTGCTGCTGCTGCCGCGCGCGCTGCTGCTGCGCGAGGTCGAGGACGGCGAGATCGTCGAGACGCTCGGGCGCCCGCTGTGCGCGGCCCGGTGCGTGCGCGATGGGGCGGCAGCGACGGTGTTCGCGTGGGGCGCGGCGGTCGATGTCGCGTGCGCGGCGGCCGAACAGTCGGGCCACGACGCGGCGGTCTACGAGCTCGGCGGCCTGGCTCCCCTCGATGTCGAGGAGCTGGTCGCGGCGGCGGCGAAGACCGGGAAGCTGGTGATCGCGCACGCCGGCGGGCTGTCCTTCGGGCCAGGTGCCGAGCTGGCGGCGCTCTTCGCCGATCGGGCGATCCTCCACCTCGACGCGCCGATCGTGCGCGTCGCCGGACGCGAGGGGCCGCTGGCCCGCGCGGACGAGATGTCGGGCTTGCCGAGCGTCGCGGCGCTCGTCGATGCCATCCACCAGGTCGTGACCTACTGATCAGGAGCCGGAGTCTTCATGCTCGAGTTCAAGCTGCCGGAGATCGGCGAAGGCGTGGTGGAGGGCGAGATCGTTCGCTGGCACAAGCAGCCCGGCGAGGCGGTGCAGGCCAACGAGGCGCTCGTCGAGGTGATGACCGACAAGGCGACCATCGAGGTGCCGTCGCCGGTCGCGGCGATCGTCCGCGAGCTCAAGGCGCAGGTCGGTGACATCTGCGCGGTCGAGCAGGTGATCGCGATCCTCGAGGTCGGCGCCGCTCGTCCAGCGGCGAGCGCAGCGGCGCCGGTGGCGACCGCTGCCGCGGCGCCGGCGGCTGCTCCTTCGAACATGTCCTCGGGGCCAGTCCTGGCGACGCCGGCGGCGCGCGCCCTGGCCCGCGAGGAGGGCATTGACCTGCGTGGGTTGCCGACCGACGACCGCGGCCGGATCACCAAGCAGGACGTGCTGAAGGCGGCCGAGGCGGCGAAGTCGCCCGCGCCGAGCGTCGCGCCGCGCGTCGCTGCGCCGCCTGTGGTGGCTCCGCCGGTCGCGGCGGCCGTGAGTGGCAAGGCGCCGCCGGCGCCCCCGACGACGCCCTCCGTCGCTGCCAAGCCGGCTCCCGCGCCGGCCCCTGCGGCGGCGGTCCAGCCGGCGGCGCAGGTGCGCCAGCCGCACGCGGCCGAGGCTGCGCCGGACGACGAGGTAATCCCGTTCCGCGGCATGCGGCGGCGGATCGCCGAGGCGATGACGCGCTCCTACACGAGCGCGGTGCATTACACGTACGTCGAGCAGGTGAACGTCACCAAGCTGGTGCGGCTGCGCCAGGAGGCCAAGGCGGCGGCGGCGGAGCAGGGCGTGAGCCTCACGTTCTTGCCGTTCATCGTCAAGGCGGTGGTCCACGCGCTGAAGAAGTACCCGATCGTGAACTCCGAGCTCGACGAGGCCGGCGGTCGGATCCTGGTGAAGAAGCGCTACAACATCGGCGTGGCGGCGGCGACCGACCAGGGGCTGATGGTGCCGGTGGTGCACGGCGCCGACCGGCTCAGCATCCTCGAGATCGGGCGGGAGATCGCGCGCCTCGGCGAGGCGGCGAAGAACGGCACGGCCAAGCGCGAGGACCTGACCGGCGGCACGTTCACGATCTCGAGCCTCGGCAACATCGGCGGGGTGCTGGCGACGCCGATCATCAACTTCCCCGAGGTCGGGATCCTCGGCGTGCACGCGATCCGCAAGACGCCGATCGTCGACGACAACAACAACATCGTCGTCGGGCACCTGATGAACCTCTCGGTCTCGCTCGACCACCGCGTGGTCGACGGCTTCGAGGGCGCCAACTTCCTGCAAGAGGTGCGGCGCTTCCTCGAGGACCCCAACTTGCTGCTGCTCGCAGGAATCTGACCGCTCGCACAGGAGACAGTCGTGGCCACGATCAAGAAGAAGGCGCTCATCATCGGCGCGGGCACGGGCGGCTACCCGTGCGCGATCCGGCTCGGCCAGCTCGGCGTCGACGCGATGCTCGTCGAGAAGGACAAGCCCGGCGGCGTGTGCCTCAACTGGGGCTGCATCCCGTCCAAAGCGCTGATCTCGGCGACCAAGCTGTTCCACAAGGCGCAGCACGCGACCGAGATGGGGCTGTCGTTCTCGTCGCCGACGGTCGACATGGTCAAGATGCAGGCGTGGAAGGCCGGCATCGTCAAGAAGCTGACCGGCGGCGTCGGCTCCCTGGTCAAAGGGGCAGGTACGCAGTACGTCACGGCGACGGCGGAGTTCCTCGGGCCGAAGCAGGTCCGCCTGCGCTACGCCGACGGCAAGCCGGACGACATCGTCGAGGCCGAGCACGTGGTGATCGCCACCGGCTCGCTGCCGATCGAGATCCCGGGCTTCAAGGTCGACAACAAGCGGGTGCTCGACAGCACGTCGGCGCTCGACCTGGCGGCGGTGCCGAAGCGGATGGTGTGCATCGGCGGCGGGATCATCGGCCTCGAGCTGGGGCAGACGTTCCAGCGCCTCGGCACGCAGCTCGTGGTGCTCGAGGGGCTCGGGCGGATCTTGAACGGCGTCGACAACGAGTGCGCCGACGTCGTGGCTCGCCAGATCAAGAAGGACGGCGGGCAGATCTTCATTAACGCCAAGGCGGTCGGCTGGGAAGAGCGCAACGGCGAGGCCGTCGTGAAGGCCGAGATCGACGGCAAGGTGCAAGAGTTCGTGACCGACGTGATCCTGGTGGCGGTCGGCCGCCGGCCGGTGACGAAGGGCTTCGGGCTCGAGAAGACCGGCGTGAAGGTGAACGAGCGCGGGTTCATCCCGGTCGACCAGCGCCAGCAGACCAACGTGCCCGGCATCTACGCGGTCGGCGACGTGTGCGGCCAGCCGATGCTGGCCCACAAGGCGTCGCACGAGGGCGAGGTGCTGGCCGAGGTCATCGCCGGCAAGAAGACGATCAACGATGCGCGGCAGATCCCCAACGTCGTGTTCACCGAGCCGGAGATCGCGTCGTCGGGGCTGACGAAGGAAGAGGCCGAGGCCCAGGGCCGCACGGTCAACGTCGGCAAGTTCCCGTTCTCGGTGCTCGGCCGGGCGATGGCGATCGGCGAGACGGCCGGCTTCGTGAAGGTGATCACCGACGCGGCCGACGAGCGCATCCTCGGGGTCCACATCGTCGGGCCCGAGGCGAGCGACCTGATCAGCGAGGCGGGCCTGGCGATCGAGATGGGTGCGTTCGCGGAGGACGTGGCGCTGACGATCCACCCGCACCCGACGCTCAGCGAGGCGCTGATGGAGGCGGCCAAGCACGCGCTCGGCGAGGCGATCCACATCGCCAATCCGCGCAAGAAGGCGCACTAGACCGCGCGGCGAGGCTGCTCTCGAGGGCATGTCGGAAAGGACATGCTATTCGGGGCAGCCTCGAGATCACGCGGACCCGCGAGCTCGACGGCGGCACTGGCTGTCCCGAAGGGCATGTCCGATGGGACGTGCAGTCGGGCGGCTCGGGGTTATCCGGGCCGGGGGGGCTCGACGGCCGCGAGGGCGCGGAGCCGGGCCGGTTCGAGGCGGATGCCGGGGCGCACGCGCTGCAGCAGGGCGAGGGCTTCGGCGGGGCCGGCGCCAGGCCGCGGAGCAGGAGGAGCGCCGCGGTGAAGGTGCCGGTGCGGCCGTGGCCCTGGGCGCAGTGGATGAAGAGCGTCTGCGAGGAGGCGGCCAGTTCTTCGATCAGGGCGCGGAACTCGGCGGGGTCGGAGAGGCTGGCGTCGAGGGTGGGTAGCGAACGATACACAGCGACGCCGCGTACATGCGCTGCCCTGGAATGCATCAGTGGGTGCGGCGGTCGACGGGCTGGCCGGCGTGGAAGCGTTGCATCTGCATGCGGCCGTCGGCGCCGACCATGTCGCCGGGGGCGAGCGGGATCCACACGTTGTCGCCGTGGAGCGGCTCGCTCGAGAAGATCAGGTGACTGACGAAGCCGCGTTCGGGCGGGGGCGGGCGCTCGCACTCGCCGGAGTAGAAGGCGCAGGTCTCACGTTCGGGGCAGCGCTGCTTGTGGGCGCTGAAGTAGAGCTGCTTGCCGCCCTGGTGGCCGAGCATGACGTGGCCGTTGGTGAGGACGAAGGTCAGGTAGGTGTCGTGTGGGGGCCCCTCGTTGTCGGGGTTGCAGGGGCCGACGAGCGACTCGATCTCGGCGAGGGCCTCGCGGGCGGCGCTGGCGACCTCGGCGAGCGGGAAGCCGGGCCGGTGCAGCTCGTGGCGCTGGGCCATCTTGCCGAGGATCAGATAGAACAGGACCTCGCTGTCGGTCTTGCCGAGGATGAAGCGGCGCAAGATCGGCGGGACGCGGGCGACGAGCTGGTCGCGGACGCCGTCGAAGCCGGCGATGTTGCCGTTGTGGGCGAACACCCAGGCGCCGAACTGGAACGGGTGGGTGTTGATGGTCGACAGCTCGCCCTGGGTGGCCTTGCGAATGTGCGCGAGGACGGTCTCCGAGGTGACGATGCCGGAGAGGTGGCGGAACAGGTGGTCGCTGACGGCCGCGGAGGCGCTCTTGATGACGTGCGGGGCGTTGGCGACGTAATAGGCGACGCCCCAGCCGTCGGGGTGTCGGCAGCTCTGCTGCATCAAGGCGTTGTCGGCACTGACGAGGCTCCGGTGGACACCACTCTGCATGACGGAGCGAAAGCCGAAGATCCGACACATGGAAGGTTGTTTCGAGGATAGCAGACGCCGGACGCTCAGGGAGCGCCGCGGCCGCCGCGGGCCCGAAGGGCTGCCGGATCCGGCAACGTGTTGCCGTGCGCGCACGAGCGCGAGGCCGCGGCGCGGCTGACGTGGTCCGCCGCAAGGCCCCGCGGCACGCCCGGGAACGGCGTTGACAAGCTGATCGGGATCGGACTACGACGGGCTTCATGCCGGCACGTGTCCGGCGATCGAGGCCGACGTGATCACCGCCCAGAATCACTACAAGAGCAACTTGCGCGACATCTTCTTCAATCTGTTCGAGGTCCTGAAGATCCAGGAAAACACGCTCGGCAAGGGCGTCTATTCGCACATGGACGAAGAGACAGTCCGCTCGACGCTCGAGGGCTACGAGGAGTTCTGCCAGAAGGAGCTGGCGCCGTCGTGGGCGCTGTCGGACCGGATCCCGCTCGAGCTCGACAAGGAGACCGGCACCGTCAAGCTGCCGCCGCCGGTGGCGCGCTCGATCCGCACGTCGCTCGAGCAAGGCTGGCCGCTGCTCAACCTGCCCGAGCACCTCGGCGGCAGCGGCGCGCCGCCGTCGGTCGCGTGGGCCGCGTTCGAGCTGACGGCCGGCTCCAACGCCGCGGTGGCGTTCTACCTGTTCGGGCCGCTCATCGCCCACATCATCGACCGTCTCGGCACCGAGGAGCAGCGCAAGCGGTTCGCCAAGCCGATGATCGACGGCCACTGGGGCGGCTCGATGGTGCTGACGGAGCCCGACGCGGGCTCGGACGTCGGCGCGGGCCGCACGAAGGCGCGCCAGGTCGAGGGCGGGGTGTGGGAGATCGAGGGCGTCAAGCGCTTCATCACCAACGGTGACTTCGACGCCGCCGAGAACATCGTGCACCTGGTGCTGGCGCGCCCCGAAGGCGCGGGGCCGGGGACGAAGGGGCTGTCGATGTTCATCGTGCCCAAGTTCTGGGTGAACGAGGACGGCAGCCTCGGCGAGCGCAACGGGGTCTACTGCACCAACATCGAGCACAAGATGGGGATCAAGGCGTCGGCGACCTGCGAGCTGACGTTCGGCGAGCGTCACCCGGCCCGCGGCTTCCTGGTCGGCGAGGTCCACGACGGCATCCGCCAGATGTTCCACGTCATCGAGCACGCGCGCATGGCCGTGGGCGCGAAGTCGATGGCGACGCTGTCGACGGCGTACCTCAATGCGCTCGAGTTCGCGAAGATCCGCGTGCAGGGCCCGGACCTGCTGCGCGCGACCGACAAGACGGCGCCCCGCGTGCGGATCATCGAGCACCCCGACGTGCGCCGGATGCTGATGCTGCAGAAGGCCTTCGCCGAGGGCATGCGCGCGCTGACGCTGTTCACGGCGTCGGTGCAGGACGCGGTCGAGCTCAAGGGCGGCCACGGCAGCGCCGACAGCGACGACCTCGACAAGCTCAACGACCTGCTGCTGCCGCTGGTGAAGGGCTACTGCTCGGAGAAGGTGTACGAGCTGCTGGCGGTGTCGCTGCAGACGTACGGCGGCTCGGGCTACTGCCAGGACTACCCGATCGAGCAGTACATCCGCGACCAGAAGATCGACTCGCTCTACGAGGGCACGACGCACATCCAGGCGCTCGACCTGTTCTTCCGCAAGATCGTGCGCGACGGCGGGTCGACGCTGCGCAGCCTGATGGGCCGCATCGAGGCGACGCTCGGCGAGATCGACGCGAAGGGGCCGCTGGCGGTCGAGCACGCCGCGATGTCGCGGGCGCTGGCCGACCTGCAGGGCATCTACATGACGATGCCGGCGAAGCTGCAGGAGTCGCTCTACCACGTCGGCTTCCAGGGCAACCGGATCCTGTTCGCCACCGCCGAGGTGGTGATCGGCTGGCTGCTGCTGCGCCAGGCCGCGGTGGCGGCCGCGCGCCGCGAGACGGCGACCGACAAGGACCGCGACTTCTATCAGGGGAAGCTGGCGGCCGTCCGCTTCTACGCCCGCAACGTGCTGCCGGGGATCACGCTGACGCGCAAGCTGATCGAGCAGGGGACGCTCGAGCTGCTCGAGGTGCCCGAGTCGGCGTTCTGAGGCAGTCGCGCGGGCGCGGCCGCGAAGGTGTGGGCCGCGCCCGTCGGTGGCGAGCTGCGGCGTAGCAGAGGCTCGAGGGCGTTCGACTCCGCGACGCAGGGTCGCAGGGCGGGCGCTCACGCGTATCGCTCGCTCGCCCGCTCGGCGGGGGGCGCACGCGTGCGCGGGACTTGCTACTCTTCGCGCGACCATGACTCACCGCGCTCCGCTCGTCCTCTCGCTCCTCGTGTTCGCTTGTCAGAATCCGGCAGGGCCGCCGGCGGCCAAGTCGGGGCCGGAGGTCAAGGCGACCGAGCCGCCGGCGAAGAGCGACCCGCACGCGGCGGGTCCACACGCGGCGAGCCCACACGCCGGCGATCCCCACGCGGGCAATCCCCACGCGGGCGGGCCGCACGGAGCGGCGGGGCCGGCGGCGGAAACGTCGCGGCCGCCGCGGGAGGCGGTCAATCCGCACCCCGTGACGCCCAGCGGGAAGACCCGCGAGGAGGTGGTTCCAGGGCTGAACTACAAGGTGCCGGAGGAGTGGACGCGCAAGCCGGGCACGTCGGCGATGCGCCTGGCCGAGTTCACGCTGCCGGGCCCGGGCGGCGACGCAGAGCTGGCGGTGTACCGCTTCGCGGGCGGCGGCGGCGACGCCAAGTCGAACGTCCACCGCTGGCGCACACAGTTCGCGAAGTCCGACGGGTCGCCGCTCGGTGACAACGACGGCGAGGTGCAGGAGGTGTCGAAGCCGCCGCTCAAGCTGACGCTGGTCGACCTCAGCGGGACGTACATCGCCCAGGTGACGCCCGGAGCGTCGGAGCGCTACAACGACCCGAACTACCGCATGCTGGCGGCGATCGTCGAGGGCGCCGGCGACCCGTACTTTTTCAAGGCGGTCGGCCCGGAGACGACGCTGGCGGTGTGGAAGCCGACGTTCACGACGTTCGCCGACGCGATCACGGTCGTGCCGGCGAAGTGAGAGCGCGGTGCGGCCCCGGCGGCTCGTCGGGCCGTGGAAAGCTGGCGCGGGTTGAGTCGGCGCCACGGCGGCGAGGCTGTCTTTGCAGACATGTCATTCGCGCCGGCAGGACCGCGCGGCGCGAGGCTGTGACGGGACACGCCCCCGAGGACACGTAACTCGCGGCCCGCGGCTTCGCGCCAGGGCCCATCGTGCCGGCGGGTCGAGGCCGTGATGGACATGTCCATGAGGACATGTGGTTCGCGCGGCTTCAGGCCTGGGCCCACAGGGCGGTGAAGGCGGCGACCTCGGCGTCGAGGAGGATGTCGAGGTCGGGGCGGTCGTTCATGCAGAGGAGGCGCTTGCGGCGGACGTCGAGGACGGCGACCGCGGCGTCGCGCGGGGTCTGCTCGCGGAGGACGCGGGCCATGAGCCGCGCGGCGATGTCCGAGAGGGTGTGCGGCAGCGGATCCTCTTTGAAGTAGAGCTTGATGAGGTGCGGGCGGCCGTCGATCTCGAGGCCGAGCTCGGGATTGACGCTGATCGGCAGGCCCTGCAGATAGCCGATCTGCCAGCCGGGCTCGAACCACTCGATCCGCCGCTGACCCCACCAGCCGAGGTACGCGTCGGCGATGTTGTCGAAGCGACCGCTGGCGTTCGCTCGCGCGAGGTGGACGCGGAGCTCCCACTTGTCCCCGGCGGCCGCGTGGGTGCGAATGATGGCCTCGCGCACGGGCCGGTAGAGGTCGCAAGTGGCAGAGTACGGGCCGCGGTGCTTGATCTCGCGCACCTTGGCCAGCTTGCCCGTCATGCTGGGCCGGCCGACGAAGTCGACGAAGTCGGTCAACGAGATGCGAGTCGAATCCATGCGCTCCCCTCAGTCGAGGAGGAACGTAGGGGATGGTTTTGATCCGCTGCGGATCAAGCCTGCGCGGCTGTATAGCCGCGAATTCGGGCCGCCTTCACGAGGGCTCGGGCGCTTATCCGGTTCAGATCAGGTGGCCGTGAATAGCGCGGTGAAGGAATGCGCGGACGCGACGAGGCGAGCGGCGCGGAGAACGATGTGCGCGACTGCGAGTACACAGGGCAGCACAGCGGAAGGAAGCACGTGGCGCTGCGCGCAACGAGAGCGATGGGCCGGCAAACTTCCAGGCCGAAGCGCGGAGGGCAGGGGGCCGAAGCACGGAGGGTGGCGAGCGCGGACGAGGGGGAGGTTGCGAGAGCGGGGGGCCGCCGAAGTCGCGGGGCCGAAGCACGGAGGGTGGCGAGCGCGGACGAGGGGGAGGTTGCGAGCTTCTCCGAGAGCGACGGGGGCCGAAGCGAGGGTGGCGAGCGCTTACGAGGAGAGGTCGCGGGCTTCACGGAGAGCGATGGGCCGACGAAGGTTGCGGGGGCCGGAGCGCGGAGGCGGCGGGCGCCCGCCGGCGTGGACGTGGAGCGGCACCAGGGCAGGCCGGCGGGCTCAGGCGCAGCGGGCACACTGGCCCTTGATGAGGATCTCGGAGATGTTGCCGACGACGGACTTGTTCGAGCCGGGCGCGGGGGTGAGCTTGACGCGGACGGTCGAGAGGCAGGTGACCTCGCCGCACTGCGTGCAGACGAAGTGCGGGTGCTCGGGGTGATGGGCCTCGCGGGCGCGCAGCTCGAAGCGCCAGACGTTGTCGCCGAGGTTGATGCGGTTGAGCAGGCCGGCGCGGGTGAGGTCGATGAGGTTGCGGTAGAGGGTGGCGGCGTCGAAGCCGTGGTGCGCGAGGGCCTCGACGAGCTCGCCGTGGCTGGAGGGGGTGCCGGTGCCGTGGAGGTGCTCGAGGACGGCGATCCGGGGGCCGGTGACGCGGAGGCCGGCCTCGCGGATGGCGTCGCGCAGGTGGTCGAGCGAGGCGCGGGCTTTGGGGCGCGGCATGCCGCAAGAGAATACACCGGCGGCCCAGCCGCAGCAGCAGGCCAGGGGCGGGCTCACGCGGGCCTTTCGGTGAAGCGGCCGGAGCTGTGGTATGCGGGGCCCGCCATGACGATCAAGTCTGACCGCTGGATCCGCCAGATGTCGCAGGAGCACCGGATGATCGAGCCGTTCGAGCCGTACCAGGTGCGCGAGCGGGAGGGGCAGCGCGTGGTGTCGTTCGGGACGTCGAGCTACGGCTACGATGTCCGCTGCGCGCCCGAGTTCAAGATCTTCACGAACATCAACTCGGCGGTGGTCGACCCGAAAGACTTCCAGCGCAACAGCTTCGTCGACTTCACGGGCGACGTGTGCATCATCCCGCCCAACTCGTTCGCCCTGGCCCGCACCGTCGAGTACTTCCGGATCCCCCGCGACGTGCTCGTGATCTGCCTCGGCAAGTCGACGTACGCGCGCTGCGGGATCATCGTCAACGTGACGCCGCTCGAGCCCGAGTGGGAGGGCCACGTGACGCTCGAGTTCTCGAACACGACGCCGCTGCCGGCCAAGATCTACGCCAACGAAGGCGTGGCGCAGATGCTGTTCTTCCAGTCCGACGAGGCGTGCCAGACGTCGTACGCGGATCGCGGCGGGAAGTACCAGGGCCAGCGCGGCGTGACGCTGCCGCAGGCCTGAGGTGCTCGTCGAGCGCGGGGGCTCGGCGAGCTCGGACGTGGGCTTCCGGGCCCGTG
Source organism: Nannocystis exedens (assembly GCF_002343915.1). GTDB lineage: Bacteria > Myxococcota_A > Polyangia > Nannocystales > Nannocystaceae > Nannocystis > Nannocystis exedens. Next base: position 5,175,678 of record NZ_NETK01000001.1, read on the forward strand.
GGGGGGCTCGGGGGCCCGCGACGCGAGGGGCGGCGACGAGCTCGCCGACAGCGAGTTGGGCATCGGTCGTAGAGAGCTTTCAGGGCATGTTCATGAGGACATGCTCCAAAAGACTGCCGAGCGCCCGGCTCAACGGACGCTGAAGCGGGTCGACTCGAGGCGGACGGGCAGGCGCGGGTCGGCGGGGCGGGCGAGGACCTCGTGGTCGCCGGGCTCGGCGGCGACCTTCAGCTTGTAGGGCCAGTCGCTGCGGCCGACCTCGCGGCCGTCGACGAGGAAGGCGAGCGGACCGAAGTCGACGCCGCTGCCGTCGAGCTCGGCGCGGACCTCGATGGTCTGGGCGTCGCGGCGCGGGTCGAGGGCGAACACGGTGCCGGGGGCCGGAGCGACGACGCGGAGGAGCGGGACGGCGGCCGGGCGCTGGTCGCAGCCGGGGACGCGGGCGCGCGGGAGCCACGGACGGCCGTGCAGGTCGGGGCTGCCGCCGCCGACGGTCTTCAAGGCCAGCCACTCGTCGTACTCGGGCGGGAACACGACGGCGGTGGCCGGGCCTCGCGCGTCGCAGCGCAGGCCGGCGGGGGCGCTGCGGTCGGGGCGCACGTGGACGTGGTAAGCGCAGGTGTCCTTGGGGACATGTTCTTTGGCGAACTTGCGGTGGACGCGTTCGTCGCAGGCCGGGCCGACCGGGGCGCCGGACAGCGGGCAGACCTCGACGTCGACCAGCAGCTCGGGCTCCCACAGCGGGCGGCGCTGCGGGACGTCGGCCATGGCGCGGCGCATGACGTCGGCGAACAGCGGGCCGGCCCCCGAGGCGCCGGTGAGGCGCGCGGTCGGGGAGCCGTCGGCGTTGCCGAGCCAGACGGCGACGGTACGCTCGCGGGTGTAGCCGACGGTCCAGGTGTCGCGATAACCGGACGAGGTGCCGGTCTTGACGGCGACGGGATAGGCGAGCGCGAACGGGCCGCGGCCGTGGAGGCCACGCACGCGCGCGAGCGGGTCGGCGAGAGCCTCGGTGACGAGGGCGGCGACGTCGGGGGTGAACACCCGCGTCGGCGCGGCGACCGGATCGGTGGTGGTGAAGCGGAGGGCGACCGACTCGCCGCCGCGGGCGAGGGCGACGTAGGCGGCGGCGAGCTCGCGTAGCTCGACCTCGCCGCTGCCGAGCGCGAGGGCGAGGCCGTAGTGGTCGGCGTCGCGGTCGAGGCTGCGCAGACCGAGGTCGCGCAGGGTGCGGAGGACGGCCGCGGGCCCGAGCTCGGCGGCGAGCCGCACGGCCGGGATGTTGAGCGAGCCGGCGAGGGCCTCGCGCAGGGGGATCGGGCCCTCGAAGCCGCGGTCGAAGTTCTCGGGGGTGTAGCTGCCTCCGCCGGCCTCCTGGAAGGTGGTGGGGACGTCGGCGGTGAGCTCGGGGCCGTGATGCCCGGCGGCGAAGGCGAGGCCGTAGACGAACGGCTTGAGGGTGGAGCCGGGCTGCCGCCGGGCGCGGACCATGTCGACCTGGCCGCTGATCTCGTCGCTGTGAAAGTCGGCGCTGCCGACGTAGGCGAGGACGTCGCCGGTGTCGTTGTCGACGACGAGGACGGCGGCGTCGCTGGCCCCGCGATCGGCGATGGCGGCGAGGTGGACGCGCACGGCGCCCTCGATGTCGCGCTGGAGGTCGAGGTCGAGGGTGGTGGTGGTGGCTGTCCCCGGGGACAGGCGGCTCTCGAGCCGGAGCGCGTCGACGAGGTGCGGGGCGAAGAAGGGCCGGGTGAGCGGGCGGAGCTCGATCGGCTCGGCGACGGCGCGGTCGTGCTCGCGCTCGGTGAGCTCGCCGGCGTCGCGCAGGGCGCCGAGCAAGGCGCGCTGGCGCAGGAGGACCCGCTCGGGGTGGGCGTACGGATCGAGGTAGCTGGGGGCGCGCGGGAGGACGGCGAGGAAGGCGGCCTGGGCCCAGCTGAGGTCGCGCGGAGCGACGCCGAAGTAGTTGCGCGCGGCCGTCTCGGGGCCGACAAGGCCGTGGCCGTACGGCAGGCGGTTGAGGTAGGCGAGGAGGATCTCGTCCTTGCCGACCAGCTCCTCGAGGTTCTGCGCCCGGGCGACCTCGAAGAGCTTGTCCATGAGGCCGCGCGCGCGCGCCTGGCCGCGCGCGTCGAGCATCTTGACGAGCTGCTGGGTGATGGTGCTGGCGCCGCTGACGAGACGACCGTGGCGGACGCTCTGCAAGAGGGCGCGGGCGATGGCCTGGGGGTCGAGGCCGTCGTGAGCGAAGAAGGTCTTGTCCTCGCTGACGAGGGTGGCGGCGAGCAGGCGCGGGCCGATGTCCTCGAGGTCCCGCGGCTGGCCGCGCAGGCCGAGGTCGCTGGTCAGCTCGCGCAGGAGCCGGCCGCGCCGATCGAGGACGCGGTGACCCTCGTGCCAGGTGTCGCTCAGGGCGGCGGAGGGCTCGCCGGCGCGGGCGCGGATCATCGACCAGGTGCCGCAGGTGACGGCGGTGATCGCAACTGTCCCGAGAGACAGGCCGAGGAGCCAGCGGCGGAGGCGAGGTCGCATCGCAGGGAGAACGCGGGAGAGGGGGCGCGACATTCTCGCGGGGAGAGGGAGCGGCGCGCGATCGGGGCGCGCCGCTCGTGGCCGTGTTCAGGGCTTGATCTGGACCTTGCCGGCGGTGCTGTAGCCGTGGCTGCCGCCGACGTACATGAACTCGGCGGAGGCGGGCGGGAGGACGAAGGTGCCGGGGGTCGAGGCGCGGACGAGGTAGGTGGCGACGACGCGGTCGCCCCAGACGCGGTCGAAGTAGACGTAGACGCGGTCGTCGCGGAGCTCGACGTAGCTGGCGTCGCTGCCGCCCCAGCGGAGCTGGTCGTAGAAGGGGTGCGCGTCGGTCAGCTCGGGGGCGCGGGCGACGGTCCAGAGGTCGGGCTGGATCGGCTCGAAGCCGGCGGGCAGGCGGTCGGTGACGGCGAGGTAGTTCATCTGGTTGCCGTCGAGCTCGCCGACGGGCAGGTCGGCCAGCAGGGCGACGCGCAGGACCTGGCCCGGCTTGATGGTGGTGAGGTCGACCGGGCCGCCGCGGGCGTCGGTGATGGCGCGGTAGACGTCGGGGCCCTCCTTGGCGCTGGTGGCGACGAGGCCCCGCGCGTCGTCGAGCGGCCGCTTCCACGCGCCCTCGACCATGAAGGCGATGGCGGCGGTGCTGTCGCTGGCGAGCTTGAGGACGGCCTTCTTGCCCTTCAGGTCGGCGACGGGGAGCCGGAACTCGAGCGCGCCGGCGCCGAGCTCGGCGGCGGGCGCGAGGGCGACGCCGTCGACGCTGGCGGTGACGCCGGCGCCGCTGGCGGGCTGGTTCTTGAGCTGCTCGGCGATCGCCATCAGCGAGTATGCGGTGGCCTGGGTGGTGTAGCCCTCGGTGGCGTCGGCGAGCTTCTGGGTCAGCTTGGCCTTGAGCACCGAGCCCGGGCGCAGGCGGCCGAGCGCGATGACGGTCTGCGCCATGGTGCGGGTCGACGAGCCGAAGTAGTAGAAGTCGCGGTAACCTGGCTCTTTGACCAGCTTGCCGTCGGCGTCGTAGTTGGCCTCGACCTCGTCGAGGAGCTGATTGACGCGGTCCTCCTGGCCCCCCAGGCTGCTCAGGGCGATCGCCAGGCTGGCGAGGCCGAACACGCCCATGTGCTGCTTGCGGTCGAACAGCGGGTCGGCGGCGCTCCCGGGCAGGGCCCCGAGCTCGCTCAGGGTGTGGGCGATCGCGGCCTGGACCTCGGCCTCGGTGCCGTCGGACAGCAGCATCTGCTCGAGGTACTCGGTGACGCCCTCGAGCAGGCCGTCGGGCAAGGTGAGGCCGGCCTGCTTGGCGGCGACGAGGGCCCGCACGGCGTAGGCGGTGCCGTAGACGTTGGGGACGGTGTCGCCGGGCCAGTAGCCGAGGCCGCCCGAGGAGGTGCGCATGCCGGCGAGGCGCTTGAGGCCGACCTGGATCCGCTTGTCGAGCTCCTCGCGCGACATGCCGCCGACGCCGATCCGCGGCAGGATGTCGCGCGCGGCCAGCAAGGGGAGGGTGCTCGAGGTGGTCTGCTCGACGCAGCCGTGCGGGTAGTCGAGGAGGTACTGCAGGCGCGCGCCGAGCTCGGGCCACAGGTGCTGGCCGGCGAGGACCCTGATGTAGTCCTTGTCGCCGCGGCCGACGAGGATGCTGGCGGGGATCTCGAGCGCGATCTCCTGGGCGCCGACGAAGGCGCCGTCGAGGTGCGGCCGCTCGGCGAGGCCGGGGACGTCGACGGGGATCGTCGACTCGACGGCGTCGCGCACGGCGTTGCTGCCGTCGCGGACGTTGAAGCTCAGCTTGAGCTCGCCCGGGGCGGCGGCGGTGAGCGGGAAGCCGACGCGCTGGTGGCCCTGCGGCGGGACGGTGACGGCCTGGGTGGCGTCGTTCATCGCCACGGTGGCGGCGAGCGGGCTGTCGGTGTTGTTGTGGACCATCGCCGCGGCCTCGAAGCTGTCGCCGGTGGCGGCGAAGCGCGGGACGACGGGGATCATCATGACCGGCCGGCGCACGGTGAAGTCGTTCTCGACGGCGGCGCCCTTGCCCTGCCTGTCGATGACGACGGCCATCATGCGGAAGCGGGTCAAGTTGTCGGGCAAGGTGAACTTGACGGTGGCCTTGCCGCCGGCGTCGGTGCGCAGGTCGGGCTTCCAGAAGGCGGTCTGGACGAAGTTCTTGCGGGTGTTGGTGACGGAGGCGCTGGCGTCGCCGTCGCCGGCGGTCTGGCTGTGCTTGAGCAGCGCGGCGAGGAGGTCGCGCGAGTCGCTGACCTCGAAGGCGAGCGGCTGGCCGGGGCGCAGGGCGGCGGCCGGGTCCTCGGCGTGGAAGTTGGTCATGCGCAGGACGCCCTCGTCGACGACGGCGAGCGCGACCTCGGCCCCGGCGACGGGCTTGCCGCCGTCGCTGACGTCGACGGTGATCGCGACCTCTTCGCGCGGCTCGTAGGTGGCCTTGTCGCTGGTGACGGCGGCCTTGAGGCGGACCTCGTCGAGGGTGACGGGGATCCGCAAGACGCCGATCTTCCAGTCGGTGCGCTCCTCGCCGCTGCCGATCGGCAACAAGGTGACGGTGGCGTGGACGTAGGGGGCGTGGCTGGCGGTGATCGGGACCTCGAAGAGGGCGGCGGCCTCGTCGAGGCGCCGCACCTCTTGCTTGAGGAGGCCGCCCTGCTCGAGGGTGAAGATCGCGGTGGCGGCGGGGTAGGGGCTGCGGACGAGCAGCTTGGCGGTCTCACCCGGGGCGTAGCGGGCCTTGTCGGGGGTGAGCTCGATGGTGCGGCCCTTGCTCGGGACGACGGGCTGGTCGCCGCCGTGACCCCAGGCCCACAGGTCCATCATGCCGCCGGGACGGCCGTCGACCTCGGCGCGGACCTCGTAGGAGCCGGAGTCCGGCGGGACGAGGTCGCAGCTGGCAGGCACGCTCGTGCTGGTGGCGGTGCAGTGGCCGACCTCCTTGGTGGTGCGCTGCCACTGGTAGTCGTAGCCGCCGCCCTTCATCGGCTTCTTGCTGTAGGTCCAGTCGACCTCGTAAAGGCGCGCGGTGACGGGGAGACCGGCGACCGACTTGCCCTCGCGGTCGACGACGCCGAGCTGGACCTTGACCGGCGCGCCGACGTCGCTCCACGGCCGATCGATCTTCAGGCCGGCGTAGCGCTCGGCAGGGTGGACGACCACCGTACCGCGGCCGGCGATGTGGCGGTACGAGGTGTCGGCCACGTCGGCCTCGAGGGTGAAGCTCTGCGGGCCGACGGTGCCCGAGAGGTCGAGCTTCTGCGTGACCTTGAGGGTGCCGTCGGGGCCGAGCACGCCGCTGCCGGCGCGCGACCACGCGTCGTCGCCGTCGTCCTCCTCCCACCACTCGTCCTCCTGCTCGGTGAAGACGAGGCCGGCGTCGACGAGGGTGCCCGAGGGCAAGGCGGCCGGCTCGCGCGTGACGGTCCATTCGACCTGGGCCTGGTCCATGGCGGCGCCGAACAGGTACTTGCCGACGACGGTGGCCGCGAGCACGCCCTTGGCCTCGCGGGCGTCGACGTCGACGGTGAAGCGCGGGGGCTCGAACTCGGCGACCTGGACGACGGCCTCGTCGAGCCGCTTGTCGCTGCTCGCCTCGCTGACGACGACGAGGTGGCGGCCGAGCCGGGCCTCGGCGGGGACGTTGTAGTCGGCGGCGACGCTGCCCATGTCGTCGGTGATCAGCGGGAAGCTGGCGAGCTCCTCCTCGGTCGGGCCGATGACCTTGACGACGACGGGCTTGCCGGCGAGCGGGGTGATGGCGTCGCCGGCCCGCTGGCGCACGCTGGCCTTGATGTGGACGACGGCGCCGGGGCGGTAGATGCCGCGGTCGGTGATGACCATGCCGCGACGGTCGCCGAGCTGCGGCGCCGACTCGGCGGAGAAGTGGGGGAACAGCCGGTTCTCGCGCGCAGGGTTCTTGAGCTGGACGGTCAGCGCGGTCGCGCCGTCCTCGACCCGCACGGCGGTGCTGCCGGCGCGGTCGAGGCCGATCGGCAGGACGGCGAAGCCGTTGGCGTCGGTGGTCGGGCCGGCGACCTTGTCGCCGTTGAGCGAAAATCTGGCCCCAGAGACAGGTTGACCGGTGGCCAGGCGGGCGACGTGGACGAGGGTGACCTCGGGCAAGACGTGGGTGTGGACGGCGAGCGCCTGGTCGTCGCCGGGGGTGACGAGGGCGAGCGGCTGCCGCGAGGCGCTCATCCACGACGGGTACACCACGGGGTGGGCGCCGGCGACGGGGGCGACGAGGTTGACGCCGAGGACGTAGTTCTTGCCGGGCTTGAGCCGGGAGAGGAGGTCGACCTGGGTGGTGACGAACTGGTCGGGGCTGGCGGCGGGCTCGAAGCCGATGGTGGCGGTGGGCGCACCGTCGGGCGGGGTGCGGCGATCGAGCTGCTCGCGCGCGCGGGCCAGCGCGGCGGCGTCGTCGGCGACCTCCCAGGCCTGGATCTCGCCGCGGGCGACGTTGCGCGAGGTGACGGTGAAGCCGCGGCTGGCGGCGCCGTCGAGGATCAAAACGCCCTCCGGCATCGAGACGCTGGCGGCCAGCGGGGTGGTCTCGACGGTGATCGCGGTCGGCGGGACGGTGTTGCCGTAGATGTCCTTGAGGGCAGGTAGCGCGACGCGGTAGGTCTGCGACGGCAGGAAGTTGCCGGAGACGACGACGCGGCCGTTGCTCTCCCAGGTGTCGTTGACCCATACGCTGAGGTTCTCGACCGCGGGGGTGACGCGGACCTGGTTCTTCAGGGTCGCCTGCGCGACGTCGAGGCGGTTGGTGAACTCGAGCGCGATCTCGCGGCCGTCGGTGCGCAGGCGCGGGTTCTGCCAGTCGCACACGCTGCGGTCCCAGGCGTAGCCGCAGCTGGCCTTGGTGAGCTCGAGCGGGCCGGCGACCTCGTAGTGCTTCTCGAACGCCTCGTCGCGGGCGCCGTGGGCCTTGAAGACGATCGCGGCCTCCTCGCGCATGGGCGCGGCGGGCCTGACCTCGAGGACCTGGCGCGGGTTGACGGTGTAGCCCTCGAAGCGGCTGCCCTTGAGGTGGGTGAGGTTGACGGGGATCTTCTCGCCGTTCTCGTAGGCGAGCTCGACGAGGGCGCCGACCTTCTTGAGGTTGACGGGCTGGTCGAAGACGACGAAGAAGCTGCCGTCGCTGCGCACGCGGCCGCCCCACTGCGGGTAGACGTTGACGACGCCGTACTCGCCGGGCTTCGGCAAGTAGGTGATCGTCTTGCCGGCGATGTCGATCCGCGGCTCGGCCGTGAAGCTGGCCTTCCACGGCTCCATGGCGCCGCCGTCCTCGGTGGTGACGCCCTGGACGGCGATCGTGTAGGTGGCGTCGGGGTCGAACGGCTTGTCGGCGCGGAACTCGAGCGCGCGGTTGTGCGTCCACACGGCCTTGCCGGCGACCGGCGGGTCGATCGTGAGGGTGCCGGCCGCGGCGGCGATCGGCTTGTCCTTGACGATCTTGCCCGGCAGCTTGACGGCCCGGTTGAAGCGCAGCCGCACGACCTGGCCCTCGACGTCGAACTTGCCGTCCTCGAGCGCGGGCCAGTTGACGGTGAGCTGCTGATCGCTGCCGACATCCTCGCCGGCGATGTCGAGCTCGGGCCGCGGCTGGCGGTCGGTCGGCGGCGGCGGGAACACCAGCGGGACGCCGGCCTTGTCGGCGGGGATCGTCCGCACCAGCGAGTCCCCGGCGGGCTGCTCCTCGCTCGCGCCGGTCTCGGCCGCGGGCTTGGGCACGGGCTGACAGGCGGCGAGGGCGAGCAGCGCCGGCGAAAGAGTGAGCAGACAGAGACGAGGACCGCGGGGGTGCTGCATGACGGGGGAGCGCGGCCGGGGCCGCGGCGACAATGGTGCATGCGAGGAGGGGCCGTCCGGAAGATCGGGCGGGCGCAGATGCACGCTGTTCGGCCGACGAAACGCGCCACCGCAGCGACAAAATCCCGCGCGCTCGGCGCGGTGCCGCTCCCGCAGGGGTGTCGGGGGGGCGGAATCAGGCGAGACGGGAGGCGCGGGAGACGGGCTCATGCGTGAGGCGGCAAGAGCCGCTCGGGACGGCGCGCGGTCCTCACGGTCGTGCAGAGGTCGAGGACGTCCGTCCCGATCGGCTCGCGCAGGTCGTCGAGATGGGAAAGACATGTCCTTTCGGACATGCCCTCAAGACGGGCGGACGAGGCGAATGGGACATGTCCGAAAAGACATGCCCCCTGAGAAAGAGTCAATCGTCGTCGATGATCGGGACGCGGGCCGGGACGTCCATCGTGATCGGCTTGCTCAGGTCGACGTTGGCCGAGTGGCGGGTGACGATCACGGCCGGCTTCACGTCGCTCTGCTCGCTGCCGGCCGACTTCTGCGGGCGGCGGCCGACGAGGAAGTAGGTACAGAGGGCGCCCTTGCCCTTGACGTGGATGATGCCGCGGCGCTGGAAGGCGTACTTGTGGCGCAGGCGCTTGTAGGTGGCCTCGGTGACCTGCACGGCGTTGGCGATGCCGTGCGACTCCATGCGGCTGGCGATGTTGACGGTGTCGCCCCACAGGTCGTAGGCGAACTTCTTGGTGCCGATGATGCCCGCGGTGACCGGGCCGCAGTTGAGCCCTATACGGATCCGCACCCCGCGGTTGCGCTTGGCGTTGAAGCGCTCGATCACCGCGAGCATGTCGAGCGCCATCTCGGCCATCGCCTCGGCGTGGTCGGGCCGCGGCATCGGCAGGCCGCTGGCGGCCATGTACTCGTCGCCGATGGTCTTGATCTTCTCGAGGCCGTGCTTCTCGGCCAGCTGGTCGAACATCGAGAAGATGCGGTTGAGCATCGCCACCAGCTCGGCTGGCGGGAGCTGCTCGCTCATGCGGGTGAAGCCGACGAGGTCGGCGAACAGCACCGTGACGTCGGGGAAGACGTCGGCGATGGTCCGCTGGCCCTCCTTGAGGCGCTCGGCGATCGGCCGCGGGAGGATGTTGAGGAGCAGCTGCTCGCTGCGCTCCTGCTCGCTGCGGAGCTTGCGGACGTAGGCGCGCTCGCGGTCGCGGAGGCGCTTCTTCTCGAGGCAGGCGCCGATGCGGGCGCGCAGGATGACCGGGTTGAACGGCTTCGGCAGGTAGTCCTCGGCGCCGAGCTCGATCGACTTGACGACGGTGTCGATCTCGTCGAGCGCCGAGATCATGATGACCGGCAGGCCGCGGAACTTGTCGTCCGAGTGTAGCTGCTCGAGCACCTGATAGCCGTCCATCTCCGGCATCATGACGTCGAGCAGGACGAGGTCGAAGTCCTGGCTGCGCAGCATGTGCAGCGCGCTCTTGCCGTTGTCGGCGAGCTGCACGGTGTGGCCCTCGCGCTCGAGCCGGCGGGCGAGCATGCTGCGGTTCGACTCGTTGTCGTCGACGACGAGGATCCGCCCGGTGTCGGAGCTGCGGGCGATGCTGGTCGGCCGCGAGGGGACCGGCGGGAGGCTGGTCTGGCTCGGCTCGGGCGCCGGCCGCGAGGCGTGCAGGATCTTGTTGACCGCGCCGCCGCTGACGATCTCGTCGAGCCGCTGCACCGCGTCGGCGATCAGCTCGACGTCGGCGCTGACGTCGTCGCGGTCGTTCTGCTTGAAGATCTGGACCAGCCGCTCGACGTGCGTCCGCAGGTGCGCCAGCGGGAACAGCAGGTCGCGGTTCAGCCGCTCCTGGCTCGGCCGCTGCGCCTTCGGGTCGAGCAGCTCGTCGATGACGGCGAGCAGCTGCCGGCCGTCGCTGAGCAGCTGGCGGACGTGGGCGCCGACGAACTCGTCGCGCTTCTCCTCGGCGTCCTCGAGCAGCATCTCGCTGTAGCCGAAGATCTGGTTGAACGGCGTGCGCAGGTCGTGCCGCAGCTGCGCGGCCGAGGAGCGCTTGGTCGTCGACGTCATCGCCCGCGGAGCGTCGGGCTCGGGCCGCGCGGCGGCCTTCGGCAACGGCTGCGAGACGCCGCGCGGGATCGGCGCGACGATCGAGTTCTCGCCGGTGTGGAGCAGGAAGCCGGGGATCTGCGAGGCCCCCTGCTCGTCGTCGACGTCGATCGTGACGTCCGACGGTGGGTCGTCGGTGGCGATGCCGGTGAAGTCGAGCTCCGAGTCGTCGGCAGCGGCCTCGACGGCGTGGCTCGGGTCGGGCTCCTCGATGATGCTGCCCTTGAACGGATCGTCGTCGTCGTCGGGGATCCCGATCCGCGGATCCTGACCGGCCGAAGAAGGCTCACCCGCGAGGTCTTTGGAGCCCTTGGTGCCGCGGCTATTTGGATCCTTTTCTCGCATTCAGGCAGCAGTCGCGACGCGGAGAGGGAGAGTCTAGTGAAGCCGCGCGGGCTGGAAAAAGCTGGAGGCTTCGATCGTAGCGCGAACACCGTGAGTGCGATCACCCCTCAAATCGAGGTCGCGCGAGCACCACTGTCGCCGCCTCGGGGGCGAAGGACAACCCTCGGTGTCGGTCAAAACACCCATGGGCCGTGCGGGAACGCTCCCCCCGGGTCGCACTCGCGCCTGGTGGACCTCTGCGCTCGGATTGGCCGATCGCAGGTGCGCCGCAACCGCCAGGCCATTCCCCACCACGCTCACAGTGTACGACTGTCCGCGAGCCGACGTCCTCCGAGCGGGACGCCACCGCGCACAGCGGCGGAGATCGATGGCCCGACGGACGCGCGGCGCGGGAGCGCGCCGACGCGGGTATTGCCGGCGAAATCACCGCCGTGGTCACCGGTCCTTTGGGACATCGTCGCGCCGTGATGGCGCTTGACCGCCAAAGTCGCCAGCCTTGAAGATGTTGCGGCCGGGCGCGCGAGCGACGGAAGTCGGAGGATATGAAGAGTTTTCGCGACGAGTACAGCTTGCAGGCCACGGATTCGGTGCCGGAGGGCGTGGCCTTCGATGCGAAGACAGGGCGCTTCTTCGCGACCGGGTTGCTCAGCGGCACTATCACGCAGATCGACGCGGGGACAGGCGCAGAGCAGCGGTTCTATACGCCTCCGGGGCAGCCGCAGCAGCTCACCGGGGCCAAGGTCGACGAGGTGAACCGCCGCTTGTGGGTCTGCTACTCGGAGATCCAGAACATGCTCGGCGGGGTCCACGTGTTCGACGTCGACACGGGTGCGCGGCTGGCGAGCTTCGAGCTGGCGCGCGGCGGCATCTGTAACGACGTCGCGCTGGCGGCGGACGGGGTCGCGTACGTGACCGACTCCTTCCAGCCCGTGATCTACCGGATCGACCTACAGGCCGGGACCGCCGGCGAGTTCGTCCGCGACGCCCGGATGTCGGCCCCGATGGGTCAGTTCGGGCTCAACGGCGTCGCCGTCAGCCCCGACGGCGCGTACGTGATCGGCGGGTTCACCTCGCCCTCGAAGCTGTTCGTCGTGCCGCGCGCGGGCGGCGAGGTCCGCGAGATCTCCCTCGAAGGCGACCCCTTCGCCCCCGCCGGCGACCCGCACTTCCTCGGCGCCGACGGCATCATCTTCATCGGCGAAGCGCTCTACGTGATTCACGACGGCGGCGTCCAGCAGGTCACCTTCACCGCGCCGGGCTACCGCGCCGGGACGGTCAAGAACCGCCTGGTGCCCGAGCCGGGGCTGTCGACCGCGACGGTGGCCCACGGCCAGCTCTACGTGGTCAAGAGCGAGGTCGTGCGGATGGTCCACATGAAGCAGGCGCCGCGCCTGCCGTTCAAGATCTACCGCGTCCCGCTCGAGGTGTTCGCCTGAGCATGCCTCCGGGGACATGCCCCGGAGGTCATAGCCCCTTGGCCAGGTTGGCCAGGAACGCCTCGGCCATCGAGGCGATGTTGTCGTGGCCGAGGCGCTCGTCGCGGGCGATGTCGTGGACCTGGATGTCGGCCTCGGGCAGGTCGTCGAGGAAGCGGCTGGGCTTGCGCGGGACCTCGGCGCCGCGCTCGAGGCGGGTGGCGGCGCGGGTGATGTAGAGGCGGTCGCGGGCGCGGGTGATGCCGACGTAGAACAGCCGGCGCTCCTCCTCGATGTCGCCGGCGATGGCGTCGCTGATCCGCGGGGCGCTGACGCGCTTGTGCGGCATGATGCCCTCCTCGCAGCCGATCAGCAGCACGAGCGGCCACTCGAGGCCCTTGGCGCTGTGGAGGGTGGACAGGGTGACCTTGCCGCGCGCGGCGTCCTCCTCGTCGCCCTCGTCCTTGTCCTTGCTCGCGTTCATCACCTGGAAGAAGTCGTTGTAGCGGACGTGGCCGCCCTTGGCGCGGGCGCGCTGCTCGAACCGGCCGAGCGCCTCGAGCAGCCAGACGACGCCGTCCCAGCGCGCGGCCGCGGCCGCCTCCGAGCCGGCCTCCTTGAGCACGTACTCGCGCAGGCCGACGCCCTCGAGCAGGCCCTGCAGCGGCGCGACGGCCGAGCCGCTGCTGTAGAAGTGCGCCTGAGCGCGCTTGATCGCGGCCGAGAAGCTGCGCAGGCCGGCGGCCGCGCGGCTCGGGATGTCGGCGATCTCGTCGCTGCGGTGGATCGCCTCGGCCAGCGAGAGGTTGCGGTGGCGCGCGAACTCGCTGAGGTGCTCGATCGTCTTGAGGCCGACGCCGCGCGACGGGACGTCGAGCGCGCGCCGGGTCGCGAGGTCGTCCTTCGGCGCGATCATCACCTTGAGGTAGGCGAGGGCGTCCTTGACCTGCTTCTTGTCGTAGAAGGCCTGGCCGCCGAGGATCCGGTAGGCGAGGCCGTGCTCCTGCAGCAGCGCCTCGATCGCGTCGCACTGCTTGGCGCTGCGGTAGAGGACGGCGATGTCCTCGGGCTTGGTGCCGCGCTCCTTGATCTCGCGGTAGATGGTGCGACCGATCCACCGCGCCTCCTGGTCGCCGTCGGGGGCGACGACGAGGGTGACCTTGTCGCCGCCGCGCCGCTGCGGCACGAGCTCCTTCTCGTGGCGCGAGGTGTTGCGCCGGATGACGGCGTTGGCGCAGCGGCAGATCGGGGCGTACGAGCGGTAGTTCTGCTCGAGCTTGATGGTCTGCGCGCGCTTGAAGTACATGTCGAAGCCGAGGATGTTGGCGACCTTGGCCCCGCGCCAGCCGTAGATCGCCTGGTCGTCGTCGCCGACGACGCACACGTTCTCGCGCTCGCCCGCGAGGCGCCGCACGACCTCGAGCTGGGCCCGGTTGGTGTCCTGGTACTCGTCGACCATCAAGTAGCGGAACTTGCCCTGCCAGTAGGCGCGCGCCTCGGCGTTCTCCTCGAGGGTGGTGGCGACGCGGCAGATCAGGTCGTCGAAGTCGACGGCGCCGAGCGCCCGCAGCCGCTCCTCGTACGGGCCGTAGACGGCCGCCGCGGCCTCGTCGTACTCGGTCTCGAAGTACAGCCCCTGGGCGTCGGCCGGCGAGACGAAGTCGTTCTTCCACAGCGAGATCCGCTGCACGATCGCCCCGAGGTCGAAGCGGCGCTCCGCCCCCTGCCCGTGGAGCCCGAGGTCGCGCAGGACGGCGCGCACGAGCCCGTAGACGTCGCCCTGGTCGAGGATCCCGAACTTCTTCGGCACGCCGAATTGGTCGGGCTGCTCGCGCATCATCGCCGCGCCGACGCTGTGGAAGGTGCCGAGCACCAGCGCGTCGGCGACCGCCTTGCTGGTCATCTTCATCAGCCGCTCGCGCATCTCGTCGGCGGCCTTGTTGGTGAAGCTGAGCGCGACGATGTTGCCGGGCGCCACGCCGCGCTCGAGCAGGTAGACGACGCGGTGCGTGATGACTCGCGTCTTGCCGGAGCCGGCGCCGGCGAGCACGAGGAGGGGACCTTCGGTGGCGCACACCGCGGCGCGCTGGTCGGGGTTCAGTCCGCTGAGATCGAGGGCCATGCGTCGAGGCGGCGCAGACATACGGCGCATCGGTGGCGGGCCGCAAGGGCTTGAGTCGGAGGCCGCCGATGTGCTCCCCTGCGGGGAATGACGGAGGCGTCGTCGCGGGCGGGAGACGCGCTCGAGATCGTGCAGCTGGAGGTCGGGCTGCTCCACAACTTCTGCGAGGTGATCGGCTGCCCGCGCACGGGCGAGGCGGCGCTCGTCGACCCGGCCTTCGAGGTCGACCGCCTGCTGGCGGAGGCGCGCCGGCGCGACTGGCGAGTGACGACGATCTTCCTCACGCACACGCACGACGACCACGTCGCCGGCCTCGACGAGGCGGCCGCGCTGACCGGCGCCGTGGTGCGCTGCCACCCGCTCGAGGTGGCGACCGCGAAGCGGCTGGCGCCTCGCGTGGAGGCGGTGGCCGACGGCGAGGAGATCCGGCTCGGCAGCGGCCGCGTGCGGGCGATCTTCGCCCCCGGACACACGCCCGGCTGCGTGTGCTGGTTCGTGCCGGAGCCGGCCGCGCTCGTCACCGGCGACGTGCTGTTCGTCGGCTCGTGCGGGCGCGCCAGCGACGTCGAGGCGATGGTCGACACGCTGCAGCGCAAGCTCGGCGCGCTGCCCGAGGAGACCCGCGTGTTCCCCGGGCACGACTACGGCAAGACGCCGACGAGCACGCTGGGCTATGAATTCGCGACGAACCCGGCCCTGCGCGCCGAGACGCCGGCGGCGTTCCGGCGGTGGATGCAGGGGCGCGGGCGCTGAGGATGCCCGGAAGGACAGGGCCGGATGCTGCGCGCGGAGGTTGCCCGATCGAGCATGTCCGATCGGACTCGTGCAGGTGTCCGGAAGGACATGGTCGGATGCTGCCCGATCGGGCATGTCCGATCGGACTCGTGAAGGTGTCCGGAAGGACAGGGCCGGATGCTGCCCGATCGGGCATGTCCGATCAGGCTCGTGAAGATGTCCTGAGGGACAGGCTGCACCCGCTCACCGGGGCGCCGGTTGCCAGGGGCCGATGGCGCTGTCGGCGGGCGGCGTGGGCTGCGGCGCTGCGGGCTCGGGAGCCGGCGGCGCGGCGATCGGTGGCGACTCGGGGGGCGCGGCGACCGGCGCGGACTGGGGCGTGAGCACGGGCGTCGGGAGGGTGGGCTGCGCGGGGGCGGGCGCGGGGGCGGGCGCCGGGGCGGGCTTCGGCGGCGGCGGGGCGCGGCCGGGGATCAGGTCGAAAGAGATGCCGACGCTGGCGAGGAAGGTGACGAGGATCCGGTCGATGCCGGCGTCCTCTTGCAAGGTGGTGCGCTTCGAGTGCGGGCCGATCACGAGGCCGCCCCACAGCTCGCCGGCGAGGCGCGGAGTGAAGTACTTGCGGACGCCGCCGCTGATCATGCCGGCCGACTTGCCCCACACGTCGCGGCCGGACTGCTTGTCGTAGAACGGCGGGAGGTAGGTGTTCGGGCCGAAGGTCGGGACGAACATGTACTCGACGCGGATGAAGGCGAGGCGCGAGTAGACGCCGACGCCGAGGCCGACGTCGACGATGCCCTTGTGGACGCCGTAGGGCCGCGGGCGGACGTTGCCGATCACGGCGCCGCGGGCGTGGAAGAACAGCGGGCCGACGGCGCGCGCGCGCAGCTCGAGGTTGGCGCCGACGCCGAAGAAGTTGCCGGTGTGCTCGCAGCGCTGGACGCCGTCGCGCGTCTGGCAGGCGGCCTCGCCGGGGGCGTGCGGGCCGAACAGAGGGCCGCCGGCGATCACCAGGCGCGGCGGCGGCGGGGGGCCTCCGGGGCGGGCGCGCCCGCGGCCGCGGCGAGCGCGAAGATCCAGCAGAGCATGCGCCGATGGTGCCGGACAGGGGCGGAGCTGACCAGGGGCGCGTGTGTCCCGAAGGACAGGGCGCAGCGAGCGGCGATCTCGGCCGTGAATCCGCCGGGCGCGCGGCGAGGCCGCTCCAAAACGCGGGAGTGATTCGCGGGGCGGGCGGCCGCTAGGTGCCGGGACCGCGCAGGTCCGATCACGGTCGGATGTCGCGTCCGGATCAGGCTCGGCTGCTCGGCTCCGAGACCCCTGTTCGGGTGGACCGGCCTCGACCAGGCGCCCGCCGGCGAGCGCCTGCGGGTGGTCCGATGGGCACCGCCGACGCTGTTCCGCGTCGCGATCTCGGCGCCGGCAGAGGCCGCGGCGGTGCGCTCACGGGCGACGCATTGGCGGTGCCGGGGACCCGCGGTGTTCGAGGCCCGACGGCGTGGCGTTCGTCGCCGACGCGCTCCATGTCGCGTACGACGGCGGGGTCGAGCAACGGGCCTTCGTCGGCGACGACACGCGCGCCGAGGTGGCACGACAGGGCGGTGCCGCCGGGTTCGACCAGCCTCGTCGAGGCGGCGGGGCGGCTGTACGCGACGGGGGGCGGCGCGTATCGGGTGGTGTATGCGCAGGAGCAGGCCGATCCGCCGTTCGCCATCGTCACCCCGATGCGGGCCGCTTCGACGGGCCGTGACTCGCGTGTTACGCTGGCCGTCGCGGCGCCGATGTCGACCCTCCGCTTCTACCTCAACGACCGACCGATCGAGGACGCGGAGGTCCCGCCGACCACCACGCTCCTCAACTACCTGCGCCAGCGCGCGCACCTCACCGGCACCAAGGAGGGCTGCGCCGAGGGCGACTGCGGGGCCTGCACCGTGGTCCTGCTCGACGCCGAGACCGACCCCGCCGCGCCTCGCTTCCGCGCCGTCAACGCCTGCCTGATGTTCGTGCCGATGGTCCAGGGCCGGCGCGTGTACACGGTCGAGGGCCTGCGCCGAGACGGGGCGCTGCACCCGGTGCAGGCGGCGATGGTCGAGCGGCTCGGCTCGCAGTGCGGCTACTGCACGCCGGGAGTGGTGATGTCGGCTTTCGAGGCGTGCTACCGCGACGACCTGCACGAGCCGTGGCAGCTCGACGACCAGATGTGCGGCAACCTGTGCCGCTGCACCGGCTACCGACCGATCCGCGACGCGGTTCACATGGTCGCCGGGACATGTCCCAAAGACATTTTTAAAACGCGCCGCGCCGAGGCGAAGCCGGCGGCGCTCGAGTTCGTCCGCGCGAGCGAGGGGCGCTGCTACCTGCAGCCGACCAGCCTGGCGGCGCTGTGGGCGGCGATCGCCGAGCGGCCGCGGGCGCGGCTGGTGTGCGGCGGCACCGACCTGGCGCTGCTGGTGACGCAGCGCTACCAGGACCTGCCGGAGCTGATCGCGCTCGAGGGCGTGCCGGAGCTGCGCGGGGTGGGGCGCGGGGCCGACGGCTGGTTCGAGATCGGGGCGACGACGACGCTGACGGACCTCGAGGCGGCCTGCATGGGCCCGCTGCGCCCGCTGACGCCGCTGCTCCGGATCTTGCGCTACTTCGCGTCGCGCCAGATCAAGCACCGGGCGACGGTGGGCGGCAACCTCTGCAACGCGTCGCCGATCGGCGACCTGGCGCCGGCGCTGATCGCCCTCGGGGCGCAGGTGGTGCTGCGCTCGGCCGCGGGGGCGCGCACGCTGCCGCTCGAGCAGTTCTTCCTCGCCTACCGCAAGACGGCGCTGCAGCCCGGCGAGGTGCTGGCGGCGGTGCGGGTGCCGGAGCCGGCGCCCGGGGCCCGCGTGGCGGCCTACAAGGTGTCGAAGCGGCGCGAGCTCGACATCAGCGCGGTGGCGGCGGGGCTGTACGTCGAGACATGTCCCGAGGGACTTGTGACGGAGGTGCGCGCGGCGTTCGGCGGGATGGCGGCCACGCCGGCGCGCGCCCGCGGGCTCGAGGCGGCCCTGCGCGGCAAGCCGTGGACGGAGGCGACGGTCGAGGCGGCCCTGCCGGCGCTGGCCGACGACTTCAAGCCGCTGTCGGACCACCGCTGCTCGGCCTGGTTCCGCGGCCAGGTCGCGGAGAACCTGGTCCGCGGGTTCTACCTCGAGACGGCCGCGACGCCGCGCCCGGAGCTGCCGCCGCGCCCGACGGCGACGGTGCGCCTGGAGGTGGTGCCGTGAGCGAGGACTTCGGGACATGTCCTGGGGGACATGGCGCGGAGGACGTCGAGGCAGCTGCGAGCGGAGACGCGGCCGCGGCCGACCCGGCTGCCCAGGAGACGGCCGCGAGCGGCGACGCGGCGGGGCCCGGCGGAGCGCGGGCGCCCGGAGCCGCGGCCAGTGGCCGCGCGGAGACGGCATGGCCCATGAGACATGCCGCCTCGAACATGTGCGAAAGTTTCGGTAGCGCGTCGGCCTCGCGGCCGCGCCGGGAGGTGGTGCCATGACGGAGGTCTCGCAATCGCCGCTGCGGCGGCCGGCCGTGCACGAGAGCGCGCAGGGGCACGTGACCGGTTCGGCGCGCTACGTCGACGACCTGCCCGAGCCGGCGGGCATGCTGCACGGGCTGCCGGTGGGCTCGCCGGTGGCGCGCGGGCGGCTGGTGGCGCGCCGGGCCGAGCGCGCGCTGGCGCTGCCGGGGGTGCGTGCGGTGCTGTTCGCGGCCGACGTCCCCGGCCACAACCGGATCGGGCCGATCGTCCACGACGAGCCGCTGCTGGCCGAGGACGAGGTGTTCGCCGAGGGGCAGGTGGTCGCGCTGGTGCTCGGCGACTCGGTCGCGGCCTGCCGCGCGGGGGCGCGGGCGCTCGAGCTCGAGTTCGAGGAGCTGCCGGCGATCCTCACCGTCGCCGAGGCGCTGCAGGCCGGGTCGTTGCTGGCGCCGCCGCACGAGATGCGCCGCGGCGACGTGGCGGCGGCGATGGCCCGCGCGGCCGTGATCGTCGCGGGCGAGCTGCACACCGGCGGCCAGGATCATTTTTATCTCGAGACCCACGCGACGCTGGCGACCCCCGGCGAGAACGACACGCTCCACCTCGAGAGCTCGACGCAGCACCCGACCGAGGTCCAGCTCGCCTGCGCCGAGGTGCTGGGCTGCGCCCGCAACCAGATCGTCGTGTCGGTGCCGCGCATGGGCGGGGCGTTCGGCGGCAAGGAGTCGCAGGCCTCGCAGTTCGCGGCCCTCGCGGCGCTCGGCGCCCGTCACACCGGCCGCCCGGTCAAGGTGTGGCTGAGCCGCGACCTCGACATGACGATGACCGGCAAGCGCCACCCGTTCTGGTCGCGCTACCGCGCCGGCCTCGACGCCCGCGGCCGCCTGCTCGCGCTCGAGGTCGAGCTCGTCGCCGACGGCGGCTGGAGCGTCGACCTCAGCCCCGCGATCCTCGACCGCGGGATGTTCCACCTCGACAACGGCTACTTCGTGCCGAACCTCCACTTCGTCGGCAAGGCCGTGCGCACCAACAAGGCCTCGAACACGGCCTTCCGCGGGTTCGGCGGGCCGCAGGGCATGGCGGTGATCGAGGAGGTGCTGTCGCGCGCGGCCGAGCGGCTCGGCCTCGACCCGGCGGAGATCCGCCGCCGCAACTACTACGGCGACTGTCCCGACGAACATGGCCCGGAGAACATGGTCGATGTGCCAGTCCCGGACGGCGAGCGGACCAGCGCCGGCGCCAGCGTGATCAGCCTGGTGCGCGCGCGCTGCCTGACGCCGTACTACCAGGAGGTGCCGCACTGCCGGCTGCCGCGGATCCACGCCGAGCTGCTGGCGCGCTGCGACTGGGACGCGCGCCGGGCCGAGATCGCGGCCTGGAACGCGCGCTCGCCGTGGCAAAAGCGCGGGCTCGGCTTCATGCCGGTGAAGTTCGGCATCTCCTTCACCAACACGATGCTCAACCAGGCCGGCGCGCTGGTGCTGGTCTACGCCGACGGCAGCGTGCAGCTCAACCACGGCGGGACCGAGATGGGCCAGGGCCTGCACACCAAGATGCTGGCGGTGTGCGCCCACGAGCTCGGGGTGACGACGGCGCAGATCCGCTGCATGGCGACGGCGACCGACAAGGTGCCCAACACGTCGGCGACGGCGGCCTCGAGCGGGTCGGACCTCAACGGCATGGCGGTGCAGGCGGCGTGCGCGGAGATCCGCGAGCGCGTGCGGCCGGTGGCGGCCGAGCTGCTCGGCGCGGCGCCTGAAGCGGTGCAGTTCGTCGGCGGCGGGGCGGTGGGACCGGATGGCCGCCGCGTGCCGTGGAGCGAGCTGGCCAAGACCGCGTGGATGCGGCGGATCTCCCTCAGCGCCGCCGGCTACTACGCCACGCCCAACATCGCCTACGACCGCTCCGCCGGGCGCGGCAAGCCGTTCCACTACTTCGCCTACGGCGCGGCGGCGGTCGAGGTCGAGGTCAGCGGGCTGACGGGCGAGCACCGGATCTTGCGCGTCGACATCCTTCATGACGTCGGCAGCTCGCTGCTGCCGACGATCGACCTCGGCCAGATCGAGGGCGGTTTTATTCAAGGGGTCGGCTGGGTCACCGGCGAGGAGCTGGTGTGGGACGCGAAGGGCCGGCTCCTGACGCACGGGCCGTCGACCTACAAGATCCCGGCGATCGGCGACTGCCCGGCGATCTTCAACGTCGCCCTGCTCGAGCGCGCCGAACAGGACAGCACGATCCACGGCAGCAAGGCCGTCGGCGAACCACCGCTGATGCTCGGCCTCGGCGTGGTCTCGGCGCTGCGCCAGGCGATCGCGGCGTTCGGGCCGGGGGAGGTCGAGCTCGGCATCCCCTGCACGCCGGAGGCGATCCTCCGCGCGGTCGTGCGGCAGCGGACCGCCGCGGCGACGCGGGCCGCCGACGCGGCGGAGTGAGGGGTGCGTGTCCCGAGGAGCATGTCCTCTTCGACATGCTCTGCGAGACAGATCGATGCGTCGCTCGGGCGGGAGCAGCGCGAGGTCGAGGCCGCCGCGTACCCGTCGCTGCCGTAGTCCCTCACGCCGCAGGTGCCGCCGCCGGGGCGGGTGCTCCGGACGGCCGGAGTGGCGCCGAGGCGCCGGTCCCGGGCCAGGGGCGAGAACGCGCGGGCGCCTTCACGTCGCTGGCGCGCGCGGATTCGGGACCTCTGCGCGTCGCGACATGCGAGCGTCGGCGATGCGCGCGCGTCACTCGGCGGCGATGCGGCTGTCGTCGCGGTGGAGGCGGATGGTCTCGTCGGACAGCTCGCGGATCGCCGGGCTGTCGGCCAGGCCGCTCTCGAGCAGCTCGCTGAACTCGCCGTCGAGCAGGCGGCGGGCGGCGGCGTAGCGGGCGCGGTCGTCGTTGGAGCGGATCGCCCGGAAGCGGTCCTCGACGCGGCGGCGGGTCTGGCGGGCGAAGATGTCGGCGAGCTCGACCGCGGCTGTCCCTTCGGGCAGGCCGGTGCGCTGAAGGGTGGCGGCCCGGGTGACGGCGGCGGTGACGGCGAACAGGTCGGCGCCGATGTCGACGCAGCGGAACAGCAGGGCCTGGCGCTTCTCGAGCCTCGCGCCCTTGCCGACCATGAGGTGGAAGATCGCCCGCGACAGGCGACGGGTGGTCCGCTCGAGCCAGCGGACGTGCCGCGCGAGCGAGCCGAACTGGGCGTAACGCGGCCAGCGGCCCCAGCCGAGCCAGCGCGACGGGTACCACGCGGCGTAGAACGCCCCGATCCGCGGCAGCTGGGCCAGCTTCCGCTTCAGCGGAACCTTCGGGTCGACCAGGTCGCCGGCCACCGCGAGGTGGCGGTCGAGCGCCTCGCGGGCGATGAAGAGGCGCAAGATCTCCGAAGAGCCCTCGAAGATCAGGTTGATCCGGAAGTCGCGCAGCATGCGTTCGACCGGGATCGGCGGCTCGCCGCGGGCCTCGAGCGACTCGGCGGTCTCGTAGCCGCGACCGCCGCGGATCTGCAGGGTCCGGTCGACGATCTTCCAGCCCTCCTCGCTGTTCCACATCTTGGCGACGGCGGCCTCGAGGCGGATGTCGCGGTCACCGAGGTCGGCCATCGACGAGGCGAGGTCGGACAGCGCCTCCATGGCGAAGGTGGTCGCGGCCATGTCGGTGAGGAGCTGGGCGATCGCGTCGTGCTTGCCGATCTCCTGGCCCCACTGCACGCGGTGATTGGCCCACTGGCGGCAGATCTCGAGCGCCCGCTTGCTGGCGGCCGCGCACGAGGCGGGCAGGGTCAGGCGGCCGGTGTTGAGGGTGACGAGCGCGAGCTTGAGGCCGCGACCCTCCTCCCACAGCAGGTTCTCCTTGGGGACGTGGACGCCGTTGAAGCGGATGACGCCGTTCTCGATCGCGCGCAGGCCCATGAAGCGGCAGCGGTGGGCGACCTCGACGCCGGGCCAGTCGCGCTCGACGATGAAGGCGGAGATCTTGCCGGTGTCGGGGTGCCGGGCCATGACGACGTAGAGCTCGGCGATGGTGCCGTTGGTACACCAGAGCTTCTCGCCGTTGAGGATGTAGTCGCCGTTTTCGGTGCGCTCGGCGGTGGTGCTGAGGTTGCCGGGGTCGGAGCCGACGTCGCGCTCGGTGAGGGCGAAGGCGGACACGGCCCCGCGGGCGCAGCGGGGCAGGTACTTGGCCTTCTGGGCGTCGGTGCCGAACAGCTTGACCGGCTGCGGCACGCCGATCGATTGATGCGCGGACAGCAGGGCGACGAGGTTGCCGTCCTGGCTGGTGACGAGCTTGATGACCTCGCAGTACTCGCGCTGGGTGAAGCCGAGGCCGCCGTACTCGACGGGGATCTTCATGCCGAAGGCGCCCATGGCAGCGAGCTGATCGACGATGTGCTTGGGGATCTGGCCGTCGCGATCGATGGCGTCCGAGTCGACCTCCTCGGCGAGGAAGCGCCGCATCCGCTCGTAGAAGGCGCGGAAAGTCGGCCGCTCCGGCGGGGCGTCCGGGAACGGGTGGACGAGGTCGAGGCGGAAGTTGCCGAGGAACAGCTCCCGCAAAAAGGAGGGGGCGCTCCACTCGGTCTCGCGAGACTCCTCGGCGACCTGGCGCGCCTCGGCCTCGGTGAACGTCTTCGTGCGGCGGGTCGGCATGCGGCGAGTCTGATCGCAGTTGCGCGGGTTCGCCCCGGGCGCTCGGGGCGCCAAGCGCCGGCCGCCCCCGAGGCCCGCATGCACGCCCGCGGGTTTTGCGCGGGTCGGCGCGGCGGGCCCCGCGGGCGCAAACGTGTGCGCTCGCTCGCCCGCGGCGGTCTGCAACAGCTCGCTTGCGGTGATTTGCCGCGGATGTTTTCAAGGACATGTCCTATGGGACATCCGTGCGAACGATTCCGCGGTGTTCCGGCTGGCCCGCCGGGTGATAGGAGGGTGGCTCATGCGCAATCTCCTGGCTTCATGCTCGCTCCTGCTCGTCGCCTGCCCGGCTGACGAGGCGATGACTGTCTCTTCGGCCGGCTCGACGGCAGAGCCGCCGAGCACCGGCACGACGACCGGCCCGGCGCCGACGCCGAGCACGACGGATCCCGCGGAGCCGACGACCACGACGGGACCGACGAGCACGACCGGCGAGGAGGGCGTGGCGGGGCTCGAGCTGATGCCGCGGCTGGCGGGGCTGTGGAGCGGGCCGGCCTCGATGACGCCGCTGGGGACCTTTCCGCGGATGAACATGGACGTGCGCGCGGCCTCAAGCCAGGTGCTGTTCAGCCGGGCGGACCTCGACGCGAACAACAACCTGCGGTTCGCCTTCGAGGTCGAGGACCACGGGTCGGGGCCGGTGCTGGTGTACCGCAACGGCGGCTACTTCCTCGGCCTGCTCCGCGACTCGCGGGCGGTGCTGACCGAGCATACCGCTTCGAGCTGGCGGTTCTGCTCGGCGACGAAGGGCTGCGAGTACATCGACGCCGCGTTCTCGTTCGACGGCGACGACCACCTGATCCTCGACGTCAAGGTGAAGGGCGTGCAGCACGTGTACTGGGACGCGCTGCGCGAGGAGACGCGCGCGCTGCCGGAGCCGTTCCCGGCCGATACCACGCCGCTCGCCCCGGACGCTCCGTTCCCGCCGATGCCGAGTCTGAAGATCGACGTCGGCTGGGCCGCGCCGCTGGAAGAGGAAGGCGGGGTGTGGGCGATCGTGACGACCGAGCCGTGCGACCTGCAGTTCACTTGTAAGCACAGCCGCTCGCTGCTGGGACCGGCCGCGGCGGGGTCGACGTCGGCGTCGCTGCTGCTCGACCAGATCCACGCGGGCGACTACAAGCTGACCGTGGTGCTCGACCGCAACGGCAACATGGCCGAGACGCTGTTCCCCGACGCGGGCGACGGGGTGTCGGCGCCGAACCAGGCGGTGACGGTGGCGCCGAGCGGCGAGACGAGCGTGAAGGCGACGATCGTCGTCGACCTGTGAGATTGTGTCTCGGAGGATATGTTTTATGGAACATGTCCTTCGGGCGGTCCGCCGGCGGCGCCGGCTGACAGGGCGGGCAGCCGGTGCGCCGCGATCTGCGAGCCGCGGCGGAGGTCGCCGAGCCGCGGCGGCGTTCGCGGGGCGCGAGGCTCGGTGCTATGCTCGCGCGCGTGTCGCCCGAGGTCCAGCGGCTGGCCGCGCTGTTCGAGGAGGAGCTCCAGGCGCTGGCCGAGGTGCCGCTGGCGGAGCTGGTGGCAGGGCGCGCGCTGCCGGAGCCGAGCGCGGCGCTCGTCGATCACCTGCGGGGGCACCGCGCGACGCTGGCGGCCTGGCTGCGCACGCCGGCCTGCGCCGAGGCGCTGTGCGTGCGGCTGGCCCGGTGGCTGTGGAGCAGAAATCAGTACGTGCGGCTCGACCGCGCGGCGTTGACGGCGGCGTGCGCCCGGGCGGCGAGCGAGCTGGCGGACGGGCTTCTGAGCGGAGCTGACGCGAAGGACATGTCCGAACGGCTAGTACGCGCGGGACAGGAGCTGCAGGCCCGGGTGGCGGCGCTGGTCCGCGCCGGCGGCGGCAAGACGGACGTGGTCTGCAGCGAGTACGCGGTGACGCTGCAGCGCGACGCGCTCGGCCTCGGCGACGCGCCGCTGACGCCGCCGGTGCTCGACGTCGGCTGCGGGCGCTCGGCCGGGTTCGTGCGCGCGCTGCGGGCCGAGGGGGTGGCGGCGACCGGGCTCGACCGCGAGGCGCCGGAGGACGTGGCGCTAGTCGGCGACTGGCTGACCTTCCCCTTCGGACAGGATCGCTGGGGCACGATCGTCTCGCACCAGGCGTTCTCGCTCCACTTCATCCACCAACACCTGGCCCAGGGCCCCGAGGCCTACGCGTACGCGCGGGTGTACATGGCGATGCTGCGCTCGCTGAAGCCGGGCGGGCGCCTGGTCTACGTGCCGGGGCTGCCGTTCGTCGAGTCGATGCTGCCGGCGAGCACGTACCGCTGCACGCGAACGCCGCTGCCGGAGGCGATGATGACGGAGGCGGTCCACGCGCTCGAGCGCGCGGCCGGGTTCGAGCTGGCGTACGCGGCCCACGTCGAGCGGCTGGTCTGAGGTTCGTGGTAGCCTGCGGCGGTGGGGATCCGCGAAGAGCGTCGCCGCCTGCCGATCGTGGCGTTGGCCCCGCCGACGCGCTCGCGCAGGGCGCTGCCGATCGCGGCGGGACAGGCCCCGGTGCCGCGGATCGTGGTGTGGGAGTTCACCAGCGCGTGCGACCAACACTGCGCCCACTGCGGGCCACGCTCGGGCAAGCGCCGCCCCGACGAGCTGACGACCGAGGAGGCGCTGCGCCTGGTCGACGAGCTGGCGGCGGCCGGCGTCGGGGAGGTGACGCTGATCGGCGGCGAGGCGTACCTGCGCCCCGACGTGCTGCGGATCGTGCGCGCGATCCGCGAGCGCGGGATGAGCTGCACGATGACCACCGGCGGCTACAGCCTGACCCGCGAGATCGCCGAGGCGCTGGTCGAGGCCGGGGTGCAGAGCGTGTCGGTGTCGATCGACGGGCTGGCGGCCTGTCACGACGCGCTGCGCGGGCGGCCGAACAGCTTCGCCCGGGCGTTCGCGGCGCTGCGCCACCTGAAGGCGGCGGGCTCGCAGATCTCGGCGAACACGCAGCTCAACGCGAAGACGCTGCCGGACCTCGAGGGGCTGCTCGAGCTGCTGGCGGCGGAGGGGATCCACAGCTGGCAGGTGCAGGTGACGATGGCCCACGGGGCGGCGGCGGACCACCCGGAGATCTTGCTGCAGCCGTACCAGATGATCGCGGCGTACGAGGTGGTAGAGCGCTTGCTCGCCCGCTGCGAGGCGCTGGGGATCCGGCTCTACCCGGGCAACAGCCTCGGCTACTTCGGCCCGCTCGAGCACCGCCTGCGCCGCAACTCGACGCAGCGCGGGCACTACTTCGGCTGCCAGGCGGGGATCTCCGGCGCCGCGGTGTCGAGCCACGGGGAGGTCAAGAGCTGCCCGAGCCTCGGCGAGGAGGGCGTGGGCGGCTCGTGGCGAGAGCACGGGTTCGCGGCGCTGTGGGAGCGGGCGCCGGAGATCGTGTACATGCGCCAGCGGACCCGCGCGGAGCTGTGGGGCCTGTGCGCGAGCTGCTACTACGCGGCGGTGTGCATGGGCGGCTGCACGTCGATGAGCGAGCCGCTGCTCGGCCGCCCGGGCAACAACCCGATGTGCCATCACCGGGCGCTCGAGCTCGACCGCCAGGGGCTGCGCGAGCGCATCGAACCGGTTCGCCCGGCGCCGGGGCAGCCGTTCGATCACGGGCTGTTCAGGCTGATCCTCGAGCACAAGGACCCGGAGCTGCGCGCGCTCCACGGGCCGCTGACGATCGAAGAGCCGCGACGCTCCCGCGTCGACGAGCCGCGCGGGCCGGGTTCGCCGCTCGCGTGAGCGGCTTCTCGGAGGGCTCTCGGGACATGTCCAGAGGAACATGTCCCCTGGCGCTAGTTGAGGTCGTCGTTCTGGGCCGGCGGCGCGCCGTAGGGCAGCGGCAGGGTGTCGAAGGTGTCGTTGGTGGTCGAGTCGGTGTCGGTGCCGGTGCTCGTGGTGGTGGTGCCCTCGGTGTCGAGGGTGGTGGTGCCCTCGGTGTCGAGGGTGGTGGTGCCCTCGGTGTCGAGGGTGGTGGTCGACGTGTCCTCGGTGGTGGTGCCCTCGGTGGTGGTCGCGGGCCCTTCGGTCGCGGTGTCGCTGGCGGACGGGTCGCCCGTGCTGGTCGAGGTCGAGGTGCTGGTCGAGGTCGAGGTGCCGGCGGTGTCGCTGACGGTGCCGGTGCTCGTGAGGGGCTCCTGCGTGGTCTGCGTCGTCTCCGAGGCGCCGGTGCTGGTGCCCGTGGTGGTGCCGCTGTCGCTGTCGCTGATGCTGCCGGCGGTCTCGTCGACGGGCCGCTCGGAGCAGCCGGTAAGGCCGACGCCGAGCATCGCGCCCAGCACCAGGGCGGGGAACACGGGGGCCGAACGCAGCGCAGCACCGCAGAAGCAGCAGGTGGCGACTTCGCCCAGGATGTGACGGGAACACGCGGGACAGAGCTGCACAGCGGCAGCATAGGCGAGTTCGCGGCGGGCGAGTAGCCCTCGGCGGGGCGCGAGCGGGTCGCGGCGTTGACGCTGGGGCGGGTGTGGAGCGATCTGCCGAGCGCCGGCGAGATCCCGTGCGTGCGTGCGCGACAGGCCGGCTTCACGATGCAGGCGACGGCGGCGAGGTCGATCGCGTGGGCGCGTCGGCAGCGGCTGAGTACGCTCGGCGCTCGAGCGGTCCGCGCGTGGCACGGGCTGCAAGCAGGGCGGACTCGCGCGGTGAGGTGCCTCCGGCCGACGGTGGGCCGAGTCGAGGTGGCGGCGAGTCTTATAGATGTCTATATGGACATGTCCTCGAGAACATGAAGAGAGGATGGCGGTCGGTTCGTGCGGCCGCGAGCTCGCCGCGTCATCGAGCCGGCAAGACGCTGGTGAAGGCTCAGGCGTGGTCGCCGGCGCGCGCGTCGAGCACGCGGGCGAGGCCGTCGAAGTAGTCCTCGACGTCGGCGAAGCGGGCGGTGTAGGCGGCGTGAACGAGGCCGCCCAGGTGCGGCGTGCGGCCGTTCCAGCGGGCGCTGCGGCCGTCGGCGCGTTCGCGGTGGTACTCGGGCGCGAGGGCCATCAGCTGCTCGTCGCTGGCGCCGACGGCCGCGCGCCAGAAGGCCTCGCCCTGGGCGACGATCCAGCCGGTGAGGTCTTCGGTGGAATCCTCCGACCAGTAATACTTGCCGCTCGCGTCGAGCGGGCCTTCCCAGCTCGAGCGAACGTCGGCGCTGGCGTCGACGACGTCGGCCGCGAGCTCGAGCAACGCCTCGGCGTCGAGGTCGGTCAAGCGTCGCGCGAGCGCGGCGCCGTCGGGCTGGGTCTCGGCGAGCAGGGCGAACAGGCGATAGCGTGGGGCCACGAGCGCGACTGTAGCGCGGACGGCGGGCTACGGACACTCGGGCAGCGGGCCGTCCATGCAGGGCTCGAAGCCGGGGGGCAGGCAGCCGGAGGCCACGTCGAAGGCGACGTCGGGCTGGCCGATCGGACAGACGGTGACGACGGCGGGCGGGCAGGGCGGCTGCAGCTTGTCGCAGGCGAGGAACTGCTGGGCGTCGAAGTCGGCGCAGACCGTCATGTTCTCTTCGACGTGCGGGGCGCCGAAGTGGGCGGTGCAGTTGGGGTCCGTGGCGCAGGTGGCCTCGTCGAAGCCGAGGCAGGCCTCGCCGCACTGGGTGAGCATGGTGGTGCAGGGCTCGAGGTCGGGCGGGACGCAGGTGTCGTCGAGGAGGTAGACCTCGAGGCTGTCGGGGCGGCAGGCGGTGGTGGGCACCGCGCCGCAGTCGGTCTGGACGATGCACCCGAGGTAGGCGGGCAGCGGGGTGCAGCCGGGGAACTCGAACGGGGCGCCGAAGACGGGGCGACAGCCGGCCGTGGAGCCGCAGGTGAGCTCGTCGAGGCCGTCGCAGCCGGGGCCGCCGGTGGTGGTGGCGTCGGTGGTCGGGAGCGCCTCGGTGGTGGTGCCTTCGCTCGTGCCGGTGTCGGGGCCCTCGCTCGTGGTGCCGGTGACCGCGGTGGTCGAGGTCGTGTCGGGCTCGACGGTCGTGGAGTCGCTGGCGCTGTCGTTGCCCGGGTCCTTGGGGTCCCCGATGATCTGGCAGGCCGCGAGGCCGAGGAGGAGCGAAGCGTAGAGGATGCGCATGGGCCCATCGTAAGAGATCGGCAGCCATCGTGACTTCGCCAAGGTCGAGGCCGCTGCGATGAGCGGGCGAGCGACCGCAGGCGCGGGCTGCGAGGCGCGAAGCGCCGCGTTCGCAGGGGGGCGCGTCGGCGCGCGGCGGCCGAGGCGGGAGGCATGCGGAGCCGCGGCGCCGAACGGTGCATAATGCGGAGGCCATGCCGAAGCCCGAGTCCGACCCGAGCGACGCCCAGGTCCACGCCGACGCAGCCCTCGCCGACGCCGAGCGACGGCTGGCGGAGCTGAGCGCCGAACTGCAAGCGACGCGCGAGACGCTCGAGCGCGAGCGCTCGGAGCAGCGGGCGTGGGAGCTCGAGCGCGGCTCACTGCGCGGCGATCTGGCGGAGGCGCGCCGACGACTCGACGCCGAGTCGCAGGCGCACGCGCAGACCCGCGGGGCTCACGACCTGATCGAGAGCCGGGTGGCGACGCTGGAGGCGGAGCTGGCCGAAGCGCGCCGGGAGACGAACCGCCAGCGCGAGCGCGGTGACAAGGCGCAGCGCGAGCTGGAAGACACCCGCCGCCAGCTCGAGGCCGAACGCACCAATCACCGGGCGACCCGCGAGCGGACGGAGGCGCTCGAGAGCGGACGCGCGAAGGCCGGGCAAGAACTGGCGGCCCTGCAGGCGCAGGTCGAGCGCGCGGTGGCCGAGGCGAACGAGCTGCGGCTGAAGCTGACGGCCGACCAGACGGTGCTGCTCGAGGCGCAGTCGCGCTGCGAGTCGCAGGCGAAGGAGCTGGCGCTGCTCGGCGAGCGCGCGGCGGCGGCGAAGCGGGCCCTGTCCGAAGAGACAGCCGCGCACGCGGACACGCGCCGCCAGCTGGAAGCGATGCGCGAGGCGATCCGCAGCGACGAGCGCCGCCGCCAGCGCCGCACGATCGCCGGCGTGGTCGGCGGAGCGGCGCTGGGCGCGGCGCTGTTCCTGCGGCGGCGGCTGGGCGGCTGAAGGGCGCTCTGCACCCGCGGCTCGCGGACCGAGAGTGCTCCTGCGCCCCCGGCTGGCGGATCGAGGAGTGCTCCTGTGCTGCGGCTCGCGGACCGAGATGTGAGCATCTCTTACGAGTCTGCGCGAACACGCAAGGTGGAGCGCGGGGAGCAGGCCGCGAGCACCGAGGTCTGGGACCGAGGGCGTCGACGTCTGCCGGCGTCGCGGGTGAGTCGGGCGCCGGCGGGCGGCGCAAGCACAAGTCCCGAAGGGCATGCCCTTAAAAACATGTCCTTTGGAGAAGACTCAGCGGTTGAAAAATACCGGCATCTCGACGACGGGGACGAAGCCGAGGCGAGTGAGGATCGGGGCGGAGGTGGTGGCGCGGGCGTGGGTGGTGACGAGCGCGAGGCCGCGGGCGGCGGCGTGGCGGACGCGGTGGGCCAGCAGCGTGCGGTAGGCGCCGCGCGAGCGTTGACCCTCGAGGACGACGGCGCCGATGAGGAAGGCCGAGCGGGGGAGGGCGGCGTAGTTGCCGATGCCGATCGGCTCGCCGTCGCGGCGGGCGAGGAAGAGGTGGTTGCGATCGTCCGTCGGGTCGGCGAGGACGGATCGCTGATAGGCGAGGATCGGGGCGGGGTCGACGTTCCAGCCGCGGGCGGTGACGTCGGCGTGGAGCTCGACGTTGTCGGGGCCGACGGGCTCGACGACGATGCCGTCGGCCTCGGGGATCTGCAGGTCCTCGATCGCGGCGGCCATGGCGACGACGCGCTCGCTGCGGAGGCCGCGACGCGCGAGCCGCTCGGCCAGGTCGAGCGGGCGACAGTCGGGGGTGACGGTCCAGCGGAAGCGGATGCCCTGCGCGGCGTACTGGGCGAGCGTGGCGTCGATGACCGCCTCGACCTCGTCGTCGCCGAGGCGGGCGAACGCGACTTCATTGAAGCCGCCCTCGCGGAAGGACGGGGTGAGCAGCTGAAACCAGTCCGGGCGCTCGTAGACCTGGGTGTCGGCGTAGGCGCCCCGAGCCTGGCGCGGCGAGACCAGCACCTCGTGCAGGAGTTCTTCGCGGGTGAAGCCGGCGAGCATGGGTGAAGCGTAGACGAAGAAGGCGGCGCTTGGCAGGCTGCAGACGGACGGCCGCGGGCCGTCGCCCGGCAGCCCCGACGGAGGCGGCGGGCAGCGCTCGGAGGAGCTCGGCCGCGTGGGTTGCCGTGAGAACGGCACGCCGGCGCGACGGCGGCGAAGCGCGGGGGACGGTTGCGGCGGCTCGCGGTGACGCTGCCGAAGAAGGACGGGCGGCGCGGGTGCGATGGCCTTCAGGGCATGTCCGGAGGGACAGGCGAGCCACGGCGGCGCTCGAGCAGGGCGACGGTGACGTAGACGACGAGGGCGGCGACCATCGAGGCGAGGAAGGGGGCGGGGGTGAGGCCGAGGTAGCGGCCGAGCAGCCACAGCACGAGGCCGACGAACATGGCCGCGAGGGCGCTCCTGGGCCCGCCGAAGCGGCTCCACAGGGCGAAGGTGAAGACGACGACGAGGCCGCCGCCGGTGAACCCCGAGGCGTCCTCGACCAGGTCGTGGACGCCGTCGGCGGCGCGGCCGACCAGGTAGGCGAGGACGCCGAACACGAGGGTGCAGAGGCGCGAGACCTGCAGGCGCTGGCGGTCGCTCATGCCGGGGCGCATCGGCTCGACGAGGTTGCGCGCGACCACCGACGAGACGGCCAGGAGGGCGCCGTCGACGGTCGAGAGGATCGCGGAGATCAGGGCGCCGATGAACAGGACGTAGGCGACGGGGCCGAGCAGCTTCGAGGCGACGGCGGGGAGGATCTGCTCGGGGTGTTCGAGCGGGCCGACGAAGCCGACGCCGACGAGGCCGACCAACACGGGGATCAGGCCGATGAGCAGGTAGAGGCCGCCGCCGAGCAAGGTGCCGCGGCGGGCCACGACCGGCGAGCGACAGGCGAGCACGCGGACGATCAGCTCCTGGGCGGCGAGCGAGCCGAAGATCGGGATCGCCCAGGCGTCGAGGGTCTCGAGCAGCGAGGTCGAGGATGACCCGAAGGACAGCCGCTCGGGGGCGACGCTCGCGAGCGCGGGGCCGAGGCCGCCGGCCGCGTCGACGACGGCCCAGCCGAGCAGGCCGAGGCCGATGACGAGGGCGATGCCCTGCACGAGGTCGGTGACGACGCCGGCCATGAGGCCGCCGGCCGAGGCGTAAGCGACGACGGTGCCGGCGGCCAGGGCGATCGCGACCTCGATGTTCATGCCGGTGCTGGCCGCGAGGACCTGGCCGAACGCGCGGATCTGGGCCCCCGCCCACAGGAACGAGGTGGGCGTGACCAGCAGCGCGGTGACCCGCTCGACGGCGGGCGAGTAGCGCTGGCGCATGAGGTCGGCGATCGTGGCGATCCCGCGGCGCCACAGCGCGGCGGCGAACACGAGGCCCATGAGCAGCAGGCACAGGGCGTAGCCGAACGGGTCGGCCGAGCCGCCGCCGAGGCCGTGCTCGGCGATCTGGCCGGCGGCGCCGATGCAGGTCTCGGCGCCGAACCAGGTGGCGAAGATCGTGAAGGTGGCGAGGACGTAGCCGAGGCTGCGCCCCGCCAGCAGGAAGTCCTCCTGGCTGCGCACGCGCCGGGCCATCCACAGACCGAGCGCGAGCTGGGCGAGGACGTAGGCGATGACGCCGGCGATCAGCAAGGCCGCGAGGCGGGGCTCAGTCGACGAAGAAGTCGGGAGCCAGCTCGGCGCCGGGGACCACGGAGTACTGCTCGAGGTCGGTGACGCCGGCGCTGCGCAGGAGATCCTCGTCGATGAAGAAGTTGCCGGTGCAGGCGCGGCTCGGCCGGGTGAGGATGTGATGGGCGGCGTCGGCCATGATGTCGGGCTTGCGGCTGGCGGCGATCATCATGTCGCCGCCGAGCATGTTGACGGCGGCGGTGGCGATGGTGGTGCGCGGCCACAGGGCGTTGACGGCGATGCCGTCCTCCTCGAACTCGGCGGCCATGCCGAGGACGCACATGCTCATGCCGTACTTGGCCATGGTGTAGGCGACGTGCGGCTTGAACCACTGCGCCTTCATCGACAGCGGCGGGCCGAGGTTCAAGATGTGCGGGTTCTGGGCCTGCTTGAGGTGCGGGATGCAGGCCTGCGAGCACAGGAAGGTGCCGCGCGTGTTGATCTGGTGCATCAGGTCGTAGCGCTTCATCGGCGTGTCGAGGGTGCCGGTGAGGCTGATCGCGCTGGCGTTGTTGACGAGGATGTCGATGCCGCCGAAGTGCTTGACCGCGCGCTCGACCGCCCCGTACACCTGCTCGTCGCTGCGGATGTCGCACACGAGCGGCAAGGCTTTGCCGCCGGCGGCCTCGATCTCCGCCGCGGCGGTGTAGATCGTGCCGGCCAGCTTGGGGTGCGGGTCGGCGGTCTTGGCGGCGATGACGACGTTGGCGCCGTCACGAGCGGCGCGGACGCCGATGGCGAGGCCGATGCCGCGGCTGGCGCCGGTGATGAAGAGGGTCTTGCCTTGCAGGGTGCTCATGGGTTCTCGCGTGCGGGTTCAGGGCCGGGGCGGCTGGTAAGAGATGGCGGTGATCGTGAAAGTGACGCTGCCGCGCGGGCGCTGGACGGTCGCCTCGTCGTCGACCTCCTTGCCGAGGAGGGCCCGCGCGACCGGCGAGGCGACGCTGATCTTGCCGGCCTCGACGTCGAACTCGTCGGGGCCCACGAGCTGGTAGTGGACGACGTTGCCGTCCTCGTCCTCGAGCGTGACCCACGCGCCGAAGGTGACCTTGTCGGGCGCCCGCGCCGGCGGATGAAACACGGTCAGCGACTCGATGCGCTTGGCCAAAAACTCGAGGCGCTTGTCGATCTCCCGCAAGCGGCGCTTGCCGTAGATGTACTCGGCGTTCTCCGACCTGTCCCCGAGGGCAGCCGCGGCCGAGACCTCGCTCGTCACCCGCGGCCGCTCGACCTTCCACAGGTGGTCGAGCTCGTCGCGCAGCTTCTTCATGCCGGCGGCGGTGATGTAATGCGGCGCCTTGGGGCGCTCGCCCTCGGGCGCGTCGTTCGCCATGGGCCAGACGATGGCCGCGCGGGCGGCCCGAGGTCAACCCCGATTCCTCAACCCGGGCGGAGCGCGCGCGGAGGCCCCGACAGCGCCGGCGCCTCCTCGGCCTCGACGAGGGCCTGGGCGACGATCAGCTCGGCCCGCTTCCGGCCCTGGCTCAGGCGGGCGGCGGCGAGGAAGAGGGCGGCGGCTCCGACCACGCCCAGCGTGATGCCGGCCCACATGATCAGCGGGGCGAGCAGCGCGCCGAAGGCCGTGATGCCGAGCGAGAAGCCGCCGAGGATGAAGCCGCCGAGAGCGAGGTTGCTGCGGCCGGCGCCGGCGTCGACGTCGACCTTGACGAGGGCGCCGCCCTGGCCGTCGCCGTCGGCGTGGATCTTGTAGACCACGCCGGCGCTGTCATCGACGATGTCGGCGCGGCTGGGGCCCTGGCGATGGCCGGTGTGACCGACCTGCTTGGCGAAGGCCCGCCGCACGACGTCGAGCGCCTGCTCCGGCGGCACGTCGAGCCGGGCCTCGGCGCTGTACTGGGCCGGCTCGCCGCCGTCGCTGCGCCGCACCAGGGCCTTGCCGCCGGGCTGTGGGCCGTTGCGCTCGACCAGCGCCCGGCGGAGCTCCTCGGGCGTGATTCCCGCCTCCGCTGCCGCCTCGCGCAGCTCCTGTTCCGAAAGGCCAGCTCCCGCGTTCATCGCCCTCCAAGCCTACCCGATCTCTGCGCTCGCGGCGCGTGGTAGAAAGCCCGGCCATGACGGACGTCGCAGCGATCGAGGCGCGGCTTTCGGCGCTCGCGGGGCGTGGGGTGCAGATCATCGATCCCCGCCAGACCTACGTGGCGCCCGAAGTGCGCGTCGAGCGGATCCACGCAGGGGTCGTGCTCCACCCGGGGACGCGGCTGCAGGGCGCGCGCACTTTTCTCGGGCCGGGCGCCGAGCTCGGGCGCGAGGGCCCGGTGGTCGCGGTCGACTGCGTGCTCGGCGAACGCGCGCGCATCGACGGCGGCTACGCGTCCGGCGCGGTGCTGCTGCGCGGCGCCTCGGCCGGCTCGGCCGCGCACCTCCGCGAGGGGACGCTGCTCGAAGAGGAGGCCAGCACGGCCCACGCGGTCGGGCTCAAGCACACGATCGTGCTGTGCTTCGGGACCCTGGGGTCGCTGATCAACTTCTGCGACGTGCTGCTGGCCGGCGGGACGTCGCGCGAAGATCACTCCGAGGTCGGCAGCGGGTTCATTCACTTCAAC
The DNA here is from genome assembly GCF_002343915.1 of Nannocystis exedens. Lineage (GTDB taxonomy): Bacteria > Myxococcota_A > Polyangia > Nannocystales > Nannocystaceae > Nannocystis > Nannocystis exedens. Next base: position 5,211,217 of record NZ_NETK01000001.1, read on the forward strand.
TTCACGCCCTGGGGGGCGCGCGGCGACAAGGCGACGGCGTCGCTGGTCGGCGACGTGCCCCGCGGGGTGCTGCTCCGCGAGCGGCGGATCTTCCTCGGCGGCGCCGGCGGCATGGTCGGGCCGCGCGAGGTCGGCTTCGGCGCGGTGACGGGCGCGGGGCAGGTGGTGCGCAAGGATGTCCCCGAGGACAGGTTGGTGGTGCAGCCGCCGCGCGCGGTCGACCACGCGTACGCGCCCGACCAACTCGACGCGGCCGAACCTCGGGCGCGCCGGCAGGTCCGCTACATCGCCCAGCTGCACGCGCTGCTGGCGTGGTACCGGCAGGTGCGGCTGGCCCGGGTGCCCGAGTCGCGCGCGGATGTCCGCGAGGTCATGACGGCGGCGATCGACACGCTCCAGCTGTGCGTCGCCGAGCGCGAGAAGCGGCTCGGCGCATTCTTGAAGGAGCGCGGGGTCGAGATGCCGAAGCTCGTGGCGCCGGCGCTGGCGTGCCCGCTGGTGCTCGCGGCGGAGGAGCCGTACGTCGACCACGTCGAGTGGGTCCGCGGGCTCGGGGCGGCGGACGTGACGCGCTGCGTCGAGTGGTTGCGGGCGGTCGAGGCGGCAGTGATCGACTCGGGGCAGCTCTGACGATCGATGGCCGCGTACGCCGGCGTATGCTCGGGCATGCGCGAGCGACCGAGTCGTCGGCTGCGGGGCCTGGTGGGGTTCGGGTTGTTCGGGGTGACGTGGTGGTTCTTCGGCAACCTCTACGAGGAGCTGGTGCTGATGCCGAACTTCCTCGTCGACGCGCCGGGCAAGCGGGCGCACTGGCTCGGGTTTTTCGCCGAGGTCACGCCGGTGCGGTACTACTTGCCGCTCGGGCCGCTGGCGACGCTGGCGCTGGTGTTCGCGTGGCTGCGGGCGCGCGCGGAGGCGCCGGAGGTGGCGGCGGAGCTGCGAGCGGCGGTGCTGGCGGTCGCGGCGGGCTGGGGGGTGTCGGCCTACATCGTGCCGGCGATCAACCTGCGGCTGTTCGAGCCGGCGCCGCTGCCGGACGAGCTGGCGCGGCCGCTGGCGATCCGGTGGCTGACGCTCAACGCGGTGCGGCTCGTCTGCGTGGGCTTCGCGGCCGTGAAGGTGCTGTCGGCCTGGACGCGGCTGACGGCCGACGGGCGCGGGTGACGAGAGGACAGGTCCTTCGGGCCATGCCCGAAGAACCATGCCCGTTGGTTCATGTCCCCGCGGGCAGGCTCGGGGCCAGCAGCGACAGGGCGCGGGCGGGGCCGATCGCGGTGATCAGGGTGGTGAGCTTGGGGCCCTTGTCGCGGCCGATGAGGAGGTCGTAGACGACCGGGAGGAAGGTCTTGTTGTCGAGGCTGGTGCCCTCGCACAGCGACTTCATGGTCGGGACGAGGTCGTCCTCGCGGACCTCCTCGCGGCCGCGGAGGGCGGCGACGAGGCGGCCGAGGCAGGTGGCCTCGTCGGCGGTCAGCTCGCGCTGCTTGGGCTCGCGGCGGAGCTTGTAGCGGAACTCGTCGGGGCCCCACTCGGCGATCCAATTCCACACGCAGCGGGCGCGCTGGCGGGTCAGGCGGCGCGACTCGTCGCCGACGACCTGGCCGGCCTCCTCGTAGTAGGCCACGGTCTTGTCGAGGTCGCCCTCGAAGATCTGCAGCGTCATGCTGAGGTGGCGGAAGCCGGGCACGAACGGCATGACGTCGCCCTCGGCGATCCGCCGGTGGTCGACGCTGGCCAGCTGCATGGTGCGCTGGGCGACCAGGCGCGCCTGGGCGTCCTTGGCCGGCTCGACGCCGTAGGCGATCCGCCGCGTGCGGTCGTAGTTCTCGTAGAGGGTGATGACGTCGAGGTCGAAGCTGATCTGGAACTCGGTGTTGGGGCGGAACGAGACGAACAGCCAGCGCAGCACCTCGGGCTCGTAGATCTCGAGGCAGTCGGCGACGGTGACGACGTCGCCCTTGGAGCTCGAGATCTTGCCGGCGCGGCCCTTGATCCGCACGAAGTCGTAGCCGACGTACTCGGGGGCCTGCCAGCCGTAGACGACGCGGACGATGTCCTTGGCGGTGTCGAAGCTGCCGCCGGCGGTGCTGTGGTCCTTGCCGCCGGGCTCGAAGCAGACGCGCTCGTGGGCCCAGCGCATCGGCCAGTCGATGCGCCAGGGGAGCTTGAGGTTGCCGCCCTTGCGCAGGTCGACGTCGGCGGCGTGCTTGCACGCGCTGCAGTCGTAGTGGACGGTCCACTCGTCGACGACGGCGAAGGCGAGGGTGTCGCGGCCGCAGTTGTCGCAGAAGCCGGACAGCGGCAGCCAGTTGTCCTCGAGGCGGGTGTTGGCGGTGGTCTTGTCGCGGACGTCGTTGAGGATCGCGCGGATGTCGGCGGCGTGCTTGAGCGCGAGGCGGATGCCGTCGGCGTAGGCGCCGGCGCGGTAGCGCTGCGACTGGCGGATGAACTCGGGGCGGATGCCCAGCGGCGCGAGGCTCTTCTCGAAGGCGGCGATGTTGTGCCCGGCGTAGCTGTCGTGCTCGCCGTACGGGTCGGGCACGGCGCTGATGCTGCGGCGCAGGTTCTCGGTCAGCATGTCGCGCTTCGGCATGTCGGCCGGGACCTTGCGCAGGACGTCGAAGTCGTCCCACGAGTAGATGAAGCGGACGTCGGCGCCGCGGTCGCGCAGGGCGCGGGCGACGAGGTCGACGGTGATGACCTCGCGGAAGTTGCCGACGTGCACGACGCCCGAAGGCGTGATGCCGGCGGCGACGGTGACGACCTTGGCGTCGGCGTGCGCGGCGAGGGTTTTGGCGGCGGCCGCGTCGGCCCAGTGGTTGAGGTACGAATCGTGACCCGCTGCGGGATCCATGGCGGGAAGGTTGTCGCAGATGCGCAACGCCGCGAGAAGCCCCGCGATCACCAGCGCTGGTGACTTTGCGGCGGCGCGCCGCGAGGACGGTGGTTCGGAGCGCGGCGCCCGGCGGCGGTCGTGACTGCGCTGAAGGGGCGCTGCGGCCGATCGCGTCGGCGCGGGAGTCGGTGGACGCGGACAGCGACGCCGCTGCGCAGGACCTGCTGCGCAGCGGCGAAGTTCGGCGGCGCTGCGCCGGTGCGCGGCGTCGATGTCGATGGTTCAGGGCGCGGCAGCCGGGGCGGGGCCGCAGCTGGCCTCTTCCTGGAGCGCGTTGGCCGCGTCGATCAAGGGCTGGCCGGCGCCCTTGCTGGTGTAGATCTTGGTGGCCTCGCCGATCAGGCGGCAGGCCTCGGGGGTGTTCCGCTTGTCCTTGTAGCGGACGACGGCGGCCTGGCCCTCGAGCGCGCGGGCGGCGATGAGTTCGTTGCCGGGCTGCTTCTCGACCAGGCGCTGGGCCTTGACGAAGGTCGAGGCGGCGGAGTCGAGCTCGCCGGGGTTGACGATCGCGTTGTCCTCGCCGCCGAAGGCGAGGTTGATCTTGGTGTTGCCGTACATGACGAGGGCGAGGCCGGCGTTGGGGCCGTCCTTCTGGAGGTTGTAGGCCTCCTCGAAGTCGGCGGCGGCGCCGGCGAAGTCCTCGGTCTTGAGCTTGTAGGTGCCCTGGGCCAGCTTGGCGGCGATCTTCACCTCGGGGTCGCCGGTCTGGTCGGCCATCGCCAGGGCGTGGTCGGCCGGCTCCTTGGCGTTCTCGATCACGTCCTCGGCGAGCGCGAGCGACAGCCAGGCGGCGCCGAGGCCGGAGGCGCGGGCCTTCTGCTTCGACTTGAGGTCGTCGACGAGCGGCTTCATGCTCTCGATGACCTGGCTGTACTGGCCGGCGATGTACTTCTGGCGGGCCTCGGCGATCGCGGGCGGGTCGGGCTCGCTGGGGGCGGCCGCAGGCTTGTCGCCGGCGTCGGTGGTGGACTTGCCGTCGGGCGGCGGGGTCGTGTCCGCGGACTTCTTGCAGGCGGCGATCAGGCTGAACGCGGCGAGGCAGACGAGGATGCGCTTCATTCGGTGGTCTCCTGCGGGGCCTGTGCGGGGGAGGGAGGGGAGGATAGCGCCTCGGCGGCGGCGCGGACGGCAGTTTCTGAGGGGGCGGGCGAATTCGGCCGGCTGTGGACCCGCACGTAGAGGTTGCCGTCGCCGCCCATCGAGCCGTAGACGAGCCGGGTCGGGTCGGGGTCGTTGCCGAAGCGCTCGGGTTTGAACCGGCCGATGACCTCGACCTCGTCGCCGATGTACAGCCCCGTGCTGGCGACGCGCGGGCCGGTCTTCTCCTCGGGGGCGATGACTTCGGCGCGCTCGAGGTTCTCGAGGGTGACGCGGCCGGTGCTGTCGGCGACGACGACGAACTCGGCGGCGACGGCGGCGTCACGCGGGGCGCCGCTGCGGTTGCGCCACACGCACTCGCGGCCCGGGGCGCCGCCGAGGTTGCCGTCGGCCGAGGTGATGACGCCGCGGATCATGATCGGCTGGGCGTCGGCGCCGGCGATCGGCGTGAGCAGGCCGCGCTGGAGGGCGCGACCGACGAAGCCGGAGAACTGCGGGTCGGTCTTGAGGGCGCCCTTGGGCATGCGGCGACCCTTGGGCTCGAGGTTGCGGGCGCTGCCGAGGCGCTTCGCCCGGAAGTTGCCGAGCATGTAGACGAGGATCGCGACCGGGATCAGGACGGCGAGGACGACGTAGGACCACTCGAAGGTCGGGACGGCTTCTTCGACCATGGCGATCACCAGTACGCCTCGGCGAGCGCGAGGGTGAAGCCGAGCTTCTCGTGGTCCTCGGCGACCGTCTTGCCCTCGACCAGCGAGCGGCCGGAGCCGCCGGGCTCGATGCGGGCGATCGGCGCGCCGGCCATGCGCTGGCCGTCGGAGAAGTGGACCTCGGGGACCACGTTCTCGATCGCCACGGTGCTGCGGTTCTTGACCACCAGGACCCAGCGGATCCGTCCGAGCCAGATCTCCGGCGAGCCCTCGACCTCGATCTGCACCGCCGGGTAGATGTCGTAGGCGCGGTTCGGCCGGCCCTCGTGCGGGCGCGGCAGCAGCTTCATGCGCTCGGCCTGGTAGTCCATCTCGACCAGGAACTCGCGCATGACGTTGAGCCCGAGCAGGCCCTGCGAGCGGTCGTTGGCGCAGCCGTCACACACCGAGACGAGCAGGCCCTTGAGCTCGATGCCGCCGAGGCGCAGCTTCGGCAAGTAGACCATCCGGCTCTCGCGCGGGCCGCTGGCGGTGTTGAACTGCAGCGTCGGGGCGTCGGGCGGGACGGTGAGCCCGAGCTTCGCGGCGGTCTCGGTGTGCACCGTGGTGAACGAGGCGCCGGTGTCGAACAGGTACGGCAGGCTGAGTCGACCCGCGGGGCCCTCGAGCTCGACGTTCATGAGGATCGCGTTGCCGGCGGCGGAGAACGGCACGGCGATCGCGGAGCCGGGCGCCGCGCCCGCGGTGGCGGTGACGGGCGCGGTCTCGCGCGCGGTGGCGCGGGGAGCGGCGGGGACGGGCGGGGCGAGGCGATCTGCGAGGCCGTTGCCAACCGCACTGAGGATCCGCGCGACCTTGTGCGAGTCGCCGAAGCGCTTGCCCGCGAGGTCGCCCTGGGCCCGGAGCGACTGGACCAGCAGGCCCGGGATCACCTGAGTGCAGAGAAGGATCGCGCCCAAATTCCACAGCAGCGGGAGCCACATCATGGCCGCGGACAGGCGGCGGCCGTCGGTGCCGTACTTCCACACGGCGAGGGCGACCGGCAGGCCCAGGGTGACGACGAACGCGAGGAGCCACAGCCAAGGGGCCGACACGCGGGCGTCGAGCTGGGCGGTTCGCGCGAGCGAAAAGTTGCACCACAGCGCGAACGGCACCACGAACATCGACGCGAGGACGAGCGCAAAGGCGCCGAGCGAGCTCAGCGCCGCGGACGCGCTCATGGCCGGCCGGGCGTGCCTCGGTGCGCTGCGCGAAATGTTCACTTGCAGATACTATCTCGAGTGAGTGGCGTGGGGGCCAGTGAAGACTGTCGTTGGATCCTCGCGGGGAAAACCCGTAGGATGTGGCGACGGGAATGGCTGACGCGCCGAAGCCTGCGAAGATCGCCACGTTCGGCGTGCGCTTCGAATCCTACGACGACTTCCTCGTGGAGTACACAGACAACCTGCGGCGCGGGTTTCTGCTGCTCCCCGGCGTGCGCAGCCTCGAGGTGAACCAGCCGGTACGAGTGAAGCTGAGCCTGCCGAATCGCGCCATTTTGTACCTCAGCGGGACGGCGGTCGACCTCGGGGCCGACGGCGGCAAGGGCACGCTGATCCAGCTGGCGGCGTTCACGGCCGAGCAGGAGCGGATCTTCGGCCTGTGCGTGAACTCGGTGCTGGACGCGTCGACGAGCCCGAAGGCGGAGCCGCCGCCGACGCGTCCGCTCAACGTGCTGCTGGTCGACGACTCGCCCAGCGTCCGCACCGAGATGGCGGCGGCGCTGCGCGAACGCGGGCTGAACGTCACCACCGCCGACAACGGGCTGATGGCGATCTCCGCCGCGCTCAAGAGCGAGCCGGACCTGCTGCTCACCGACGTCGAGATGCCCGAGATGGACGGCTGGACGCTGCTGCGGATGGCCCGCGGCCGCAAGAAGCTGGCCCACGTGCCGATCGTGTTCCTCACCGCGCTGTCCGACGACATGTCGCGGCTTCAGGGCTATCGCATGGGGGTCGACGACTACCTGCCGAAGAACCTGTCGGCGGACGAGATCGTCGCCCGTCTGCAAGGCGTGGTCGCCCGCCGGGCCGGCCTCGGGGCCGCCGAGAACCGCGGGCTGCGCGGCGACCTGCAGCACGTGCGGCTCGGCAGCGTGCTGTCGTTCCTCGAGGCCGAGAAGAAGACCGGCGACCTGCGGCTCGAGAGCGGGCAAGACAGCGCGGTGCTGCGGCTCGTGCAGGGCGTGCTGCGCGACGTCAAGAACCTCGGCTACGCCGCCTCGGCGATCGACCGCGTGTTCGACCTGCTGGGCTGGGAGGCGGGTCAGTTCGAGTTCTTCACGCTCGAGCCGCGCGAGATGCACGACCTCTCGCTCGAGCCGATGTCGATCACCTGGCTGCTGATGGAGCACGCGCGCCGCGAAGACGAGGCCAACGAGACCGCGCGGCGCGAGCGGCTGCTGATGAGCGAGCTCGCCAGCCAGTCCGGCTCGTTCGACCAGGACTTGTAGACAGGTCCCCGAGGGCAGGTCCACAAGGACATGTTCTCACGAACATGTCCTCAAGAGCAGTCCCCGTGGAACATGCTCCGGCGGGCAGGTTCGCGGGGGCCGCGAACGGCGAAGCGCCCGCCGAGCATCTCGACGACGCTCGCGGGCGCTTCGGGGTCGGCTCAGCGGGCGGGCTTGCCCTTGCCGGAGGTGTTGGCGGCCTTGGGGGCCGAGCCGTCGGTGGCGCAGGCGGCGTCGGCGATGTAGCGGCTGCCGGACTGATACGGCTCGGTGTTGAGGATCAGCAGGTTGCCGCCGTTCATGCCGCAGTGCTGCTTGGCCAGGTCGACGGCCTCCTGCGCGGTGGGAGCCTTGCCGATGGCGGTGCCGAGCGTGGTGTAGGCGGTGTCGCCGAGGGCTTCCTTCGAGGCGACGGTCTTGACCTGCGAGGCCGGCACGCGCGCGCCGGTGCCGTTGCCCTTGAACCTGCCGGAGTAGCCGCCGGCGCAGGCGCCCAGGGCGAGGGCGAGGGAGACGAGGAGGAGAGGACGCGAGGCTTTGCGCATGAGTGAGAGGCTCCGATGTGCCGGGTCAGACGGCGGGGGGGCCGGGCAGATTTCCTGGGTGAGCGGCCGAGCCGGGCCCGGACTGCATGACGCGGAGGGCGGGAGAACGCACGCCGCGGGGCGCACTGGAGGTCGTCCCCGGGCCGGGCGGGACCGCCCCGGCCGCCTTCTCGCAGGCGCTCGCGCCCTCGCAGCGGGCGCACGAGCCGCCGCAGTCGGCCCGGCGGCGGATCAGCCAGCGGGCGGTGAGCCAGCCCGCTGCCAAAGCGACGGCGGCGAGCGCGGCGAGCTGTTGCAGCAGGACCTGGAGATCGGCTTCGGGCATGGTGACGCGCAGCACAAAAAGCGTACGTCAGTCGCTGAGCTTGCGCTGCTCCTCGTTCGGGCACCACCCGCCCTTGATCCCACGGGCCCTGGGGCAAAGGCCGTAGAGCTCGAGCCGATGGCGGACCAGGCTGAACCCGAAGCTGCGAGCGACCCGCTCCTGCTCGTGTTCGATGTCGTCGTTCTGGAACTCGAGCACGTGCTGGCACTCGATGCAGATCAGGTGGTCGTGGTGCTCGGTGTCGCCGGCGGTCTCGTACATCGTCTGGCCGTCGCCGAAGCGGCGCTGGGCCGCGAGGCCGCACTCGGCGAGCAGCTTGAGGGTGCGGTAGACCGTGGCGTAGCCGATGCGCGGGTTCTCGGCGCGGCTCAGGGTGAGCAGCTCCTCGATGCTGATGTGGCCGTGGGCCGCGAAGAACTTCTGCGCGATGAGGTCGCGCTGGCGGGTCGACTTGAGCTGCTTCTTGCTGAGGTAGGCGTGGAACTGCCCCATCAAGCTCTCGATGTCGGGCACCGCAGATTGCCGACGGTCGTGCATCGGCAGGAAAGCTATCGCGGCAAAGCCGCCGCGGCAAGCGTTGCGAGGCTGGATCTCCGGCCCGTATACTCCGCGGCCGCATGGCGTCCCCGGGCAAACCGAACCCATCCAAACGCCCCGCGGCCGGGAAACCCGCCGACCCCGCGGCGGAGCCGGCGCGCGAAGGCCCGGCCATCGATCAGGTGCTCGCCAGCCTCGAGCGTGTGGTCGCCGAGCTCGAGGCCGGGGACCTCCCGCTCGAGACGGCCCTGCAGCGCTTCGAAGACGGCGTGCGACTCGCGCGGCGCGGCACGGCCCTGCTCGACGCGGTCGAGCAGCGGGTCGAGGTCCTCCTCGAGGGCCGTGACGAGGCGGTGCCGTTCCCCGGGGCCGGCGAAGCGGAAGAGAGTGACGACGATGACGAAAACTTTTGAGCTCAACGCCTACCTCGGCGAGCGCCGCAAGCTGGTCGACGAGGCCATCGTGCGCGCGCTGCCCGAGGCCGGCGCCGGCGACCCCGGCCGCCTCAAGGAGGGCATGCGCTACGCGGTGCTGCAGGGCGGCAAGCGCATGCGACCGCTGGTGATCATCGCCGCCTGCGAGGCCGTGGGCGGCGCCGCCGAGGCCGCGCTGCCGGCCTGCTGCGCGCTGGAGATGGTCCACGCCTACTCGCTCGTGCACGACGACCTGCCGGCGATGGACAACGACCTCGAGCGCCGCGGCCAGCCGACGGTCCACGTCGCGTTCGGCCACGCCGAGGCGATCCTCATCGGCGACGCGCTGCTGACCTGTGCCTTCGCGGCGTTGATGCGCGGGGCGGACCGCGTGCCGCCGGCCAACCTGGTCGCGGCGGTCCGCGTGCTCGCCCACCACGCCGGCGTCGACGGCATGGTCGGCGGTCAGGCGCTCGACCTGGCGCTCGGTCAGGACATCCGCGACCTCGCCGCGCTCGAGCAGGTCCACGCGCTCAAGACCGGGGCGCTGTACGCCGCCGCGGGCGCGCTCGGGGCCCTCTACGCCGGCGCCGACGCCGACACCGTGCGCTCGCTCGAGTCGTGGGGCCTCAAGTTCGGGGTCGCGTTCCAGCACGCCGACGACATCCTCGACGACGACCAGAAGGCCCTGCGCGCGCAGGCGCTGGCCCGCGTCGACCAGCTGGTCGGCGAGTGCGACGCGATCGCGGCCCCGCTCGGCGACAAGGCCGAGCCGCTGCGGGCGATCTCCAAGTGGGTCCGCGACCGCGCCCACGACGCCGCGGCCGGCGTCAAGGCCGACTGACGGCGCGGCGGAGGCCGCGGGTGAAAGGAGGGCCGCGCGAGGGCGCGGCCTTCCTGCGTTCGGGCGAGCGCCGGGCGAGCACGCGGCCGCGTTCGGGCGAGCGCCGGGCGACGGCTCGTTCGGGCGAGCTCTGGGCCGGGCGGCCATCCTGCGTTCAGGCGAGGGCTGTGCGAGGCCTCGTCCGGGCGAGGGCTGGGCGAGGCCTCGTCCGGGCGAGCGCTGGGTGAGGGCTCGTTCGGGCGAGCGCCGGGTGAGGTCGAGGCCTCGCACCGCGAGGGGGGCTCGCCCGGCCGCGCCGAGCTGTGGCCGGCGGCGCGCCCGAACGGGCGTGTTCTGGGGGACATGCCCTTTCGAGCATATGGAAAGGGACATGCCCAAAAGAGCATGTCCCTTCGTGCAGCCGCAGCTCGGCCGGCCTCACCCGGCGTGGATCCGCAGCGTCGAGATGGCGAAGCGCATCATGTCCATGCAGGTGCGGAAGTCCGGGTGGCGCAGGATCATGTAGCCGTCGGACAGCAGGGTCTGGCGCCAGTCGCGGCGGTTGCTGCCGATCGGCAGCAGGTCGGAGACGACCAGGCTGGGCCCCAGGCGCTGCTTGATCTCCTCGAGGCCCTCGATGCGGCGGATCTTGCCCTGGCCCATGGCCCGCTTGAACAGCGCGGCGACGTGGTAGCGGCGCTGCGGCTTGGCCTCGAAGCTCTTCCAGCAGATCGCGCGCGCGGTCTCGCGGTAGAGGTCGAAGTCGTTGGCGAAGTTCATCTGGTCGACGAGCTTGCCGCCGGGGGAGCGGGCGGCGATCTCGCCGAACACGGCCTCGCCGTTCGGCTTCTTGTACCACTCCATGTGGGTGAAGCCGGTCGTCATGCCGAGCGCCTTGAGCACCTTGCGCCCGAGCTCGATGCCGGGCATCAGCGCCGGCTGGTAGGGGTCGCGGAAGACCACCTGCGCCGGCGTGATCCACTCGTTGTTGCGGCCCTCCATCGGCTTCGGGAAGTACTGGGCGACGCTCTCGAACACCGGCTCGCCGTTGATGCAGACGGTGTCGTAGGTGAACTCCTCGCCCTCGATGAACTCCTCGAGGTTGATCTCGGGGTGGCGCTCGACGGCGCCGAGGACCGCGCGCAGCTCGGCGTCGTCGCCGACGCGGTAGGTGTCGGCCGAGCCGGCGCCGGCGACCGGCTTGACGCACACCGGGTAGCCGATCGCGTAGGCGGCCTCGAACGCCTCGCGGGCGGTGCGGACGCGGGCGAACCGCGGCACCCGGAGGTCGGCGTCGAACAGCCGCTGCTTCATGATCGGCTTGTCGCGGAAGCCGATGGCGACGTCCGGGCTCATGCCCGGCATGCCGAGCTCCTGGCGCACGCGGGCGGCGAGCACGACGCAGGGCTCCCACAGGCACTCGACGCGGTCGGGGCGGATCCGCCGGGCCGCCTGGACGATGTGGCGCACGGCCCCGTCCTCGTCGAACAGGCTGGGGATCTGCAAGTAGTCGCGGAGGTGCCGCTGGACCTTCGCCGGCAGCGCGGCCTTCGGCAGCTCGCCGACGCCGTAGACCTGCGCCCCGACCTCGGCGAGGCCGCGGGTGAAGTCCTGCATCTCTTCGGGGTAGTGGGGGGAGATGAAGAGAACCTTCATGGACTGGCTCCTCAACCGGCGCGGACCTTCACCGTGCGGCCGATGACCTCGAAGATCTCGCGCATGGTGTCGTAGTCGGGGTGACGCATCTGAATCCAGGCGTTGGCCATGTAGCCGGCCTCGATCGGCTGGGTCGGCCAACCCGCGGGCGGCAGGTGGGCGCGGCAGATGTACTGGCCGAAGCGGCGCTGGACCTCGTCGATGCCCTCGTAGCCGCGGATCCGCCCGTCGCGGTCGGGCCTCAGGGCGATGATGCCGCTGGCGAACCGCCGCGACGGCCGCCGCTCGACCCGGCCGTGCACGACCGCGTTGGCCCACTCGCGGTAGATGTCGATGTCGTTGCCGTCGGCGTAGACGTCCCACTGACCGACGCCCGGCGGGCGCGAGCCGATCTCCGAGAACTTGAGCCCCTTGGGCCCGTAGAACCACTCCATGTGGGTCGCGGTGGTGCCGAGCTCCATCACCTCGATCACCTTGCGGCCCATCGCCTTGAGCTCGTCGTAGCCCGACGCGTCGATGCGGTTGGTCGACACGATGTAGGGCGTGATCCACCGGTTGCGCATCGCGTCGAGGACGTTGGGGTAGTAGTGCGAGACGAACTCGAACACCGGGCGGCCGTTGATCGAGAGCGTGTCGTAGAAGCCCTCGTGGCCCTCGATGAACTCCTCGAGCGCGACCGAGGCGCCGCGGCCGACGTTCATCTCGCGGAGGGTCTGCACGAGGTGCTGCTCCTCGTCGACGCGGGTGGTCCCCGAGGCGCCGGCGCCGGCCCGCGGCTTGACGATCAGCGGGAACCCGACCCGGCGGGCGAACGCGAGGCCCTCTTCGAGCGAGTCGACGCCGGTCGACTGCGCGCACGGGATGTCGTGCTTGCGCAGGAACTCCTTCATCATCGGCTTGTCGCGGCACAGCATCGCCGACTGCAGCGAGGGGCCGGGGATCCGCGTCGCTTCGCGGACCTTGGCGGTGGTGATGATGTGGGCCTCGATGGTGCACTCGAGTCGGTCGACCCACTCGCGCTTCTGGCAGCGCCGCACCGCGTCGTAGAGCGCACCCTCGTCGACGACCGAGGGCACTTGCTCGTAGCCGTGCAGCCAGCTCTTCAGTTCATCGTCGAGCTGCGACGGATGCGCTTCGCCGATCCCGGTCACGCGGGCGCCGACCGAATGCATGGCGCGGACAAAATGCCTCTGGTAAGAGGGAAAGTGCGGGGCGACGAACAGGACATGCATGACGAGATTGTACCCCTCCGGGCCGCCGATTGCGTCGGATGGGTCGACGCGCAGGGGCCACTCAGGCGCCTTACCACGGCCTCGCGCGGGAGAACAACTCCATGACGCGCGGCGTGCTCCTCGGCCCTCAGCGCCTGCACCCCATCGTCGACAAGGCCGCCGACATGCTCGGCATCGACGGCCGGATCGCCGCCGTCACCGCGGGCTGGCAGGAGCGTGAGGCCGAGGACCAGGAGCTGTGCGCCGCGCTCGGCAACCGGGCCGTCAACTTGATGCTGCACGCGCGGGCCGAGACCGCCTTCCGCGAGGACCCCGAGCTGTTCGCGGCCCACCGGGCCAAGCAGGACCGCCTGCGGCAGTTGCAAGATCTCTATCGCCTGCGGCTCGCCAGCCACCTCAAGGCGGCCCGGCGGGTCCAGCAGGCCCAGGCGCCGCGCGACCTGATCGAGTCCGAGTTGGAGGAGGCGGTCCAGGCGATCCGCCTGCTCGACGCCCACCACGTCGTCAAGACCCAGCACATCCAGAAGGACTTCGACCGCAAGGTGAAGCCGCTCGAGCGGCCGGCGGTGGTGAAGCAGTTGAAGGAGATCGAGGCGATCCTGGCCGGCTGCGCGGGGGTGGCGATCGCCGGCGGGCACGTCGCCGTCCTTTATAATCGCCTGCGGCTGTTCGACCTCGGCCCGCGTCTCGCCGACCTGCCGATCATCGCCTGGTCGGCGGGGGCCATGGTGGTCTCGAGCCGGATCGTGCTGTTCCACGACAGCCCGCCGCAGGGCCGTGGCAACGCCGAGGTCCTAGAAGGCGGGCTCGGGCTGTTCCCGGGCGTGGTCCCGCTGCCGCACGCGCGCCGGCGGCTCAACCTGCAGGACCCGGGGCGTATCACGGTGTTCGCCCGCCGGTTCGCGCCGGCCACCTGCGTGGCGCTCGACGAGCGCTGCTTCATCCACTTCGAGGGCCCGCGCTGGAGCGCCGGGACCAACACGTTCCAGCTCCGCACCGACGGCCACCTGGTGGCGCTGCACTGATGCCGGCCATGAACACCCGTCTGAACCCGCCCATGAAGCTGGCGATCCAGAGCTTCCTCGCGCACGGCCCGGTCGACGCGGCGGCGATCGACAAGTTCCTGCGCGCGCACTCGTTCCCGCTGATCGAGGGCCGCAACGCCACCTTCGTCTACCGCGGCCCGGGCGACCAGGTGAACCTGCGCCACTGGGTGTTCGGGCTCGGCAGTTCGCAGCCGTTTACGCGGGTCGGCAACACCGACTTTTGGTACCACACGCTCGAGCTGCCGCCGCAGTCGCGGGTCGAGTACAAGCTCGAGGTGATCCTCGGCGGCGTCGGCACGTGGATCCGCGACCCGCTGAACCCCAACCTCGCGCACGACCCGTTCGGCGCCAACTCGGTGGCCCACGGGCAGGGCTACAAGACGCCGGCCTGGACCGAACATGACCCGGAGGCCAGGCCCGGGACGATCGTCGAGACCCAGCTCGAGGGCACGCCGCTCGGGACCCAGCGGGTCAGCATCTACTTGCCGGCCCGCTTTCGCGAGAGCCGGCGCTACCCGCTGCTCATCGTCCACGACGGCGGCGACTACCTGCGCTACGCGGCGCTGAAGACGGTGCTCGACAACCTGATCCACCGCCTCGAGGTCGCGCCGCTGGTGGCGGCGATCACCCACCCGGGCGACCGCATCGGCGAGTACCCCAACAACCCCAGCCACGCCGCCTTCATCGCCGAGCACCTGCTGCCGTTCATGGAGGGCCGCTACCCGCTGTACGCGGCGCCCGCGGCGCGCTGCCTGATGGGCGCGAGCTTCGGCGGCGTCGCCTCCCTCTCGACGGCCTGGCGCTACCCGGGCACGTTCGGGCGGCTGCTCCTGCAATCGGGGAGCTTTGCGTTCACCGACATCGGCGAGAACAAGCGCGGACCGGTGTTCGCCAGGGTGGTCGAGTTCGTCAACGCATTTCGTGAGAACCCCGGCAAGCCGAGCGACAAGGTCTACCTCAGCTGCGGCACCTACGAGAGCTTGATTTACGAGAATCGGTCGCTGGTGCCGCTCCTGCAGTCGACCGGGATGGACGTCAAGTACGAGGAGGCGCGCGACGGTCACAACTGGGAGAACTGGCGCGACCGCCTGCGGAGCGGGCTCTCGTGGCTGTTCCCGGGGCCGCTGTGGATGGTTTACGAGTAGCGCCCGGCGCGGGCGCCGGCCCTTGCAAACTGGGGCGAATTTGGCAAGAGTCGCGGCTGCCGTAGGAGGAGCCGACCATGGCCAACGTCACCAAGAACATCGGATTGTCCCTCGGGGCCGACCTGTGCTGGCCCGCTTGCTACGAAGAGATCGTCAAGCGCCTCGATCTCAACATCCCCTACGGCGAGGACCTGATCAAGTTCCACGTCGAGCGCGTCAGCGTCGAGCCGTTCAACCTACGCCAGCCCGTCCGCTACCACGTGGTGCTCGACCGCCTGACGCACTGGTTCCACACCAGCCGCGAGTGGATCAAGAAGGCCGTCGTGATGGACGGCCTCTACGTGCTCAACAACCCCTGGTCGCTCCAGTCGATGGAGAAGCACACGACCTACTCGGCGATGATGGCGCTCGGCATGCCGATCCCCGACACGTGGATGGTGCCGCCGCGCGAGCTCTCGCCCGACAACCCCGACATCTACCCGACGCTCGAGCGCTACGGGCGGAAGTTCGAGCTGGCCGAGATCGGCGAGAAGCTCGGCTACCCGCTGTTCATGAAGCCCTACGACGGCGGCGCGTGGGTCGGGGTCACCAAGATCAACAACACCCAGCAGCTGCTCAAGGCCTACGAGCAGAGCGGCCGGCGGGTGATGCACCTGCAGCGCGCGGTCGACCCGTTCGACCTGTTCGTGCGCGCGATCGGCATCGGCCCGCAGGTCCACATCGTCCGCTACGACCCCGACGCCCCGCTGCACGACCGCTACAAGGTCGACTTCTTCTTCGTCGACGGCGAGGAGTGGAGCGTCCTCCAGGACACCTGCCTCACCATCAACGCGTTCTTCGGCTGGGAGTTCAACTCGTGCGAGTCGCTGCGCAAGGAGGGGACCTTCTACCCGATCGACTTCGCCAACGCGTGCCCCGACTTCCAGGTCACGTCGCTGCACTTCCACTTCCCCGAGCTGGTCAAGAACATGGTCCGCTGGTCGCTGTTCTGCGCGGCCACCGGGCGCAAGAAGGCGCTCAACCTCGACTGGGCGCCGTTCTTCGAGATCGCCAAGAAGGACCTGCCGTACCGTGAGCGCCTGGCCGGCTACGCGAAGATCGCCCGCGAGCGGATGGAGCACGACCGCTTCCAGGAGTTCGTCGCCAAGCACCTGTCGCACCTCGACGAGGTCGCGTGGGAGTTCTTCGGCACCGACATGGCCAAGGGCTTCGTGCGCCAGAAGGTCGCCGCGCTGTTCCCCGCGCACGAAGTGGACATGTTCACCGACCACTTCTTCGGCCTGATCCAGTTCTGGCGCAAGTGCGAGGCCGACCGCATGAACGCGGTCAAGGAGCAGGCAGCCGCCGCCGCTGCTGCCGCCGAAGTGGTGACCACGCCCGAGGCCGTCGCGGCGCCCGAAGTGGTGACCACGCCCGAGGCCGTCGCGGCGCCCGAGGTGGTGACCACGCCCGAGGCCGTCGCGGCGCCCGAGGTGGTGACCACGCTCGAGGCCGCGACCGCGCCCGACGTCGCCGAGCCCGCGCCCGCGGCCGCCGCGGCGCCCCCGGCGCCCGAGCCCGCCGCGTTCGCGCCGGTCAAGCCGGCCGCCCCGCCGAAGGCCGGCAAGGGCAAGAAGGTCAAGAACTAGTCTGTGCCGAAGGACATGTCCTCAAGAACCGGCTCGTCCGGCCCCGCCCGACGGGGCCGGAGCCGGACGTCCGGCCCGCCTCGCGGTGCCTCCTCAGCCATGGCCATGGATAAGACGCGCTCGACCTGGTACTCGTCGCGCCTCCGACAGGAGGTCTCCTTCGCGCGCTGGGGCAGCTACGGCCGCCCGGTGCTGCTGTTCCCGACGGCCGGGGGCGACTGCGAGGAGTGCGAGCGGATGTTGATGATCCGCGCCCTCACGCCGCTCATCGACGCCGGCCGGATCAAGGTCTACTCGCCCGACAGCACGGCGGGGAAGAACTGGATCCGCGACGACCGCTCGCCGCAGCAGAAGGCGTGGCTGCAGAACCAGTACGACGCGTTCGTCGCCGAGGAGCTGGTGCCGGCGATCCGCGCCGACTGCCGCACGCCCGACATCGAGATCGTCACCGCCGGGGCGTCGATCGGGGCGCTCAACGCGGTCGCCTCGCTGACCCGCCACCCCGACGCGTTCGCCCTGGCGATCGGCATGAGCGGCACCTACAACCTCACCGGCTGGATGAACGGCGTCCACACGCTCGACTTCCACTACTTCTCGCCGATCCACTTCCTGCCGACGCTGCCCGAGGGCCCGCAGCTGGCCCGCCTGCGCACCCGCCTGGCGATCCTCGCCGTCGGCGAGGGCCGCTGGGACCGCCCCGGCAACTCGTGGGAGATGGCCAGCGTGCTCGGCCGCCGCGGCGTGCCCAACCGCGTCGACCTGTGGGGCCAGGACCACGACCACGACTGGCCGACCTGGCGCGAGATGCTGCCCAAGTACCTCGCCGAGCACTCCTGAGCCCTGTCCGCAGGTTCCTGTCCGAACGGACCTGCGCGAAGAGACATCGAATCATGCCCGCCGTCATCTTCATCGCGCCCTTCCACCTCCCGGTGACGATGCGCTTCGTCTACGCCGTCGCGGCGCTGCCGAACGTGCGCCTGGGGCTGATCTCGCAGGAGCCGATCGAGAAGCTCGCGCCCGACCTGCGGCGGCGGCTGGCGGCCTACGAGCGGGTCGGCGACGCGCTCGACGTCGGCCACCTCGAGGCCGGGGTCAAGGCGGTGGCGCGCCGCCTCGGCGGCGTCGACCGCCTGATCGGCACGCTCGAGCAGCTGCAGGTCCAGCTCGGACAGCTGCGCGACCGCCTCGGCATCGAGGGCATGGGCGAGGAGGCCTCGCGGAACTTCCGCGACAAGGCGCGCATGAAGGACGTGCTGCAGCGCGCCGGGGTCCCGTGCGCGCGCCACCGGAGGATCACCTCGGCCGGCGAAGGCTGGGCGTTCGCGCTCGACGTCGGCTACCCGCTGATCCTGAAGCCGCCGGACGCCGCCGCGGCCAAGGGCACCTTCCGCGTCACCGACGCCGAGACCCTGCACCACGCCCTGTCGGCGCTGCGCCCGTCGCCCGAGCGCCCGGCGGTGGCCGAGGAGTTCGTCACCGGCCGCGAGCGCTCGTTCGAGACGGTGACGATCAAGGGCAAGCCGGTGTGGTTCTCGTCGACGCTGTACGACCCGCCGCCGCTGCACGTGCTCGAGAACCCGTGGATCCAGTGGACCGTGCTGATGCCGCGCGAGGAGGAGACGGAGGACACCCGCCTCGCGCGCCCGCACGCGCTGGCGGCCCTGCAGGCGCTCGGGATGGGCACGGGCCTGTCGCACATGGAGTGGTTCCGCCGCGACCGCCCGGGCGGCCCGCCGGTGGCGATCTCGGAGGTCGGCGCGCGCCCGCCGGGGGCGCAGATCGTCAGCCTCAACTCGTACGCCCACGGCGTCGACTTCTACGAGCGCTGGGCCCGGCTGGTCGTGTTCGACCAGTGGGACGCGCCGCCGCGCAAGTACGCCGCCGGGGTGGCGTTCTTCCGCGGGCAGGGCAAGACCCGCCCGGGCGCCCGCGTGGTCGCGCTGCACGGCGTGGCCGAGGCCCAGCGCGAGCTCGGCGAGCTGGTGGTCGACGTCAAGCTGCCGCAGATCGGGCAACCCCGCGCCGAGTCGTACGAGGGCGAGGGCTACGCGATCCTCCGCCACCCCGACACCGACGTGGTGGCCCGCGCGCTGCGCCGGATGATCTCGACGGTGCGCGTCGAGCTCGGCTGACGCTTCGGGCATGCTCCAAAATGCATGTCCGAAGGGACATGCTTTAAAAGGCATGTCCTTGAGGACATGCGAACTGCGCGGCTCCGCGCAGCTCGTGCAGCTTCAGCCCCGAAGGCGAGCTCATGTGCGAAGGCGCGAGACGCCAGCTCACGCCGGCGAGGCGTGGACTCCGAGCTGCGCGAGAGCCGGGCGTTCGGTCGGTTCTGCAGGTCTCCGCCGACTTATCCACAGCCCGATCCACAGCCCCGGGACGACCGGCTCGCCGGCTGGCCGGCGATGGCGCTTGACGGCCCCGGCGGCGGAGGCTGTTAAATGCCTCTGGAGTCGGAGGCGATCGATGCGTGCTTACGAGGCCTGGGAGCAGCTGGACTTCGCGACCTTCATGACCCCGGAGACGCGGACGGTCGCACGCCCCGCGCCAGGCGCGACGCTCGAGATGCACGTGTACGGCGACGACTTCGCGCTGGTGCGCGTCCGCGACGGTTTCTACGCCGACGATCGCCGGGTCTTCTACGTCTCGCGCGGCCGGGTCTACCTCCTCCGCTCGCCGCGGCTGCGCGCGGGCCAGGGTTTTCGGAGGATCACCGCCCTGCCGGCGTCCGCCCAGAGTGTGGACGAGTCCAAGTTCGACCCCGACGACGCCGGCGACCAGGCGCTGTTCGCCGTCGCCGACTGCATCGACGGAATTTATTGAGCCGCGAGTGCGCGGGCCGCGGGCGCGAGGCCGCAGGAAATCGGGACGATGAGGTTGCTCCGGGACGTCTCGCCGTTCGCGGCAGCCGTTCGCGGCAGACCCGAGCGGAGACGTGACAGTCGGCGAGCCGAGTGTGCGAGCAGGCAGCTCCCTCCGAGGTGAGAGGCGCGGATTGCCGCGTGCGGAGCGGCCCCGAAAATAGTTACGCCCCGCTCAGGCTGCCGTCAGGGCAGGTCTGCAAGCGGGGCGGCAGGTCGACGAGACCGTGCTCGTCACCATGCGAAGATGGGTTGGCCGGGCTCGGGTGCCGAGTCCGGCCGAGAGAGTTACGCCCCGCCCAGGCAGCCGTTCGGGCTGCCTGCCAGCGAGGCGGCAGGTCGACGAGACCGTGCTCGTCACCGTGCGGAGACGGGTGGCCGGACTCGAATGCCGAGTCCGGCCGGGAGAAGTGACGCCCCGCCCAGGCTGCCGTTTGAGACGGCGGTCTGCCAGCGAGGCGGCAGGTCGACGAGACCTTGCTCGTCACCTTGCGAAGGCGGGGAGGCCGGACTCGTGTTGCCGAGTCCGGCCGAGAAGAGTGGAGGCGCCGGGAATTGAACCCGGGTCCGCGAGCCATCCGGTGGGACCACTACGTGCGTAGCCGCTGTACTTGATTTAGCCCCGGAGCATGCCCACGGCAGGCCCTCTCCGGTGCGATCCCCTCATCTCACATGTGCGCTCGGGGCGAGGCGCGCACGCCAGCTCCGGTGATCACACCCCCGTCCCTATCGGAGCCTCTCGGGCGGGGATGTCGCGGGTTCTTACGCCGCGAGGGCCATCTGGCCGTAGCTGTTGTCGTTGGCAGCTATGTTTCCCACTCATTTTTACGTGGCTGAGTAGGCAGCCCCGGCACGCGATCCGTCACGTTCAGTACCCCCGTCGAAACCTGACACCCCCGTGAGTGGTTGGCTTTTCGCCGCGGCGACGGGCGCCGCGGCGGATGAAGAGTATGAGTCGGCCGACAGGCCCGCGCAAGGCCGCGGGCGCGCGCCGCGGGCGCCCCGGCGCACGAGGCCCAATTGTTGCCCCGCGGGGGACGCCGGCCCTACGATGCCGGCCAGTGGCCCCTGCGCCCGGACGTTTTCAACCTCCCGACCGCCCCTCCGACAAGGAGGGTCCGCGGAGGGCGTTCGTCGTCGTGCTCGCGGGCGACCGCATGGGCGAGATGTTCGAGCTCGACCCCGCGTACACGACGATCGGCCGCGGCCTGACCGCGACGGTGCGGATCAACGACGAGGGAATCTCCCGCACCCACGCGGCCGTATCCGTCGACAAGGGCGTGTACTACCTCTCCGACGCGGGCTCGACCAACGGGACGTTCGCCAACGGCGAACGCGTCGACCGCCATGCGCTGCGCGAGGGCGACAAGATCCAGCTCGGGGCCGCCAGCGTGCTCCGCTTCACCTTCCACGAGGACACCGACGACGACCAGCAGCGCGAGCTGTACGAGTCGACGCTGCGCGACCGCCTCACCGGCCTGTTCGCCCGCGGGTACTTCCTCAACCGCCTCGAGAGCGACGTCGCCGTCGCGCTGCGCCACGGCAAGCCGCTGGCGCTGGTCCGCTTCGAGGTCGACCGCTTCGCCGGCGTGCGCGCGGCCGTCGGCGATGCCGCGGCCGACCAGGTCCTTCGGGCCATGTGCCTGACGATCGCCGAGAGCACCCGCAGCGACGATTTGCTGGCCCGCCTCGGCGACGAGGACTTCGCGTTCCTCTGCCGCGACGTCGACGCCATGCGCGCCTCGCGGGCGGCCCGGCGGCTGCGCGAGACGATCGCCGCGCGCGAGCTGCCCGGCGCGGAGCCCAAGCACCTGACCCTCTCGCTCGGGGTGGCCGACCTCGCGCTGCTGCACGAGCCGACCGCCGAGGCGCTGATCAAGGCCGCCGAGTCGGCGCTGACGATCGCCCGCCGCGCCGGCGGCGATCGCGTCGAGATCTACGACCCCGAGAACGAGCCGACCCGACTGGTCTAAGGAGCAGGTGATGCAACGCCCCTCGATTCGCGGCCCGGTGGCCCTGCTCGTGCTCGTGAGCCTGTCTTTTGGGGCATGTCGGGGCGAGTCGACGCCGCCGCTGTTCACCGGCGACCTCGGCAAGTCCGCCGGCGAGCCCGACAAGAAGAGGGAGCCGCCGCCGGTCGCCGAGCCCGAGCGCAAGCTGTGGTTCTCCAGCGGGCCCGGCCGTGACGCGATCCTCGCCCGCGAGCGGCAGAACTTTTCGGCCGCGGTCAAGCTGCTCGACGAGGTGCTGCAGGACGGCTCGCTCGCAACCGACGACCGGGGCGCGGCGCTGTGGCTGCGCGCGCTCGAGGACCTGCGGGCGCAGAAGTTCGCCGAGGGCGCCGCGCGGCTGGCCGAGGCCCGCACCGCGCCGGGGCTGGCCGCGGTCGCGCCGCGCCTGCGCCTGCTCGAGGCCCAGGCGTGGCTCGACGCCGGCATGCCGGACAAGGCCAAGGCGCCGCTCGCCGGGCTCGTCGAGGCCGCCGCCGGCACCGCGATCGAGCCGGCCGCGACGATCACCGGCGCCGACGCCAAGGCGCGCACGGGCGACCGCGACGGCGCGCTGGCGCAGTACGCCGGCTTCCTCGCCAAGTTCCCCGAGTCGGCGCGGCGGCACGAGGTGCGGGCCAAGCGGGCCCGGCTGTTGGCCGAGGGCGAGGCGCCGGAGGAGCTGCGCGAGGCGATCGAGCTGTACGAGAAGCTGCTGCTCGACGTGCCGCTGTCGGACTACGGCGCCGAGGCCGAGGAGCGGCTGCCGGCGCTGGCGCAGAAGCTCGGCCTGCGGCGCAGCTTCACCGAGGACCGCGACGCCGTGCGCCAGCGCCAGCTGGCGAAGATCCGCGACCAGCTCGCGCGCAGCCGCTACGCCGGGGTCATCCGCGACGTCGACGAGTTCCTCGCGCTGCAGCCGGCCGACGCCGACCGCTGCGAGGCGCTGTTCCTCAAGGGCACGGCGATCTTCAAGCAGCGCAAGCGGGCCAAGTCGCGCCCGGTGTTCGAGTCGGCGGCGGCGGCCTGCCGCAAGGCCGGACCTGGCCGCAAGGACACCCTCGTCAAGGCCCTCTACCAGGCCGGCCGCGGCCGCTACGCCGAGGGCGAGTACGAGCGCGCGGCCAAGCAGTTCACCGCGGTCGCCGACGAGTTCCCCGATCACAGCTACGCCGACGACTCGCTGCTGCTGGCCGGCGAGTCGTGGGCCGAGAAGAACGACAAGCCGCGCGAACGCCAGGCCTACGAGCGCATGCTGAAGGACTTCGGCGACGGCGACATGGCCTTCGAGGCCCGCCGCCGGCTGCTGGTGCTGGCGCTGACGCAGGACCGCCCGGCCGACGCGCTCAAGCTGGCCGACGACGGCCTCGCGGGCAAAGGCTTCGACCTGCGCGACCGCGCCAAGCTGCACTACTTCCGCGGCCGGGCCCTCCACCGCCTCGGCCGCACCGACGACGCCGTGGCCGCCTGGCTCGACGTCATCGCCACCGCGCCGCTGAGCTATTCTGGCCTTCAGGCCATGTCACGCCTGCGCGAGGCCGGCGAGGAGCCGCTGGCGCGCGGGATCGCGGCGCTGTCGAAGTCGGCCGATCAGGCGGCCGTGCGCCTCGACCTACCGCCCACGCCCGCGGCCGAGCGCGCGCTGCTGCTGGCCCGCCTCGGCCTCGGCGACGAGGCCCGCGAGGAGCTCAGCGACGCCAAGATCGACGGCTGGCCTGCCGCCGCGGTGCTGGCCCAGGCCGGCCTCTACGGCGAGTCGCAGCGGCTGCTCGGCGCGCTCGGCAGCAGCTGGCGGCAGAGCCCGCCGGGCGCGGCCAACCGCGAGCTGTGGACGATCGCCCACCCGCTCGCGTTCTCCGACCTCGTGCGCGCCGGCGAGGGCGCGCACCAGGTCCCGTGGTTCCTCACCTTCGCCATCATGCAGACCGAGAGCCGCTTCGAGCCCGGCGTGACGTCGTGGGCCGGCGCCCGCGGCCTCGTGCAGCTGATGCCGGCCACCGCCAAGGACCTCGCGCGCCAGGCCGGCGTCGACGGCTTCGACGAGGCCCGCCTCTACGACCCGTCGCTCAACCTCGACCTCGGCACGCTCTACCTCGGCAACCTCGTGCGTCGCTTCGGCGGCGACGATGCCGCCGTGCCGCTGGCGATCCCCAGCTACAACGCCGGCGCCGGCGCGGTCGACAAGTGGCTCGAGAAGCGCAAGGACTGGGACTTCGACCTCTTCATCGAGGCCATCCCCTACGACGAGACCCGCGCCTACACCCAATCGGTGCTCGAGCGCTGGCTCAGCTACCGCTGGCTGCACGCCCCCGCCGAGCTCACCGCGGCCCAACGCCTGCCCTACGTGCCGCTGACCCTGCCGAGCCGCGTCCGCGGCGTCTCGCCGGGCCCGGTCGACCACGGCTGAGCCGAGGGGGCATGTCCGGAGCGACATGCTCGGGCGGACATGCTCGCTGGCACATGCCCAAAAGGGCATGTCCCTCAGGTCAGCCGCGGCGAGGGCAGCTTCTTCGGGCCGGCGGCGCCGGGCGGGAGGGCGTGGTTGTCCTCGGCGAGCTTGCGCTCCATGCTGCGGATCTTCGCGGTCAAGAACGCCTCGGCGCCGGCGTACAGGCAGACGAAGGTCCACACCGGCGAGAGGTGGGTGATCCACGCGAGGCTCCACACCGCGAACACCAGCGAGGCGCGGCCGATGTCGCCGTTGAGCAGCTGGCCTGTGCCGGGGAGGAACAGGCTGAGCAGGCCGGCGGTCGCGGGCAGGCGCGGCTCCTCGTCCTCGAACGGGACCAGAGCTGTCTCTGCGGACAGGCGGGCCAGCAGCGCGTGCTCGCCGAGCTCCTGCGCCGCGGCGCGGAACTCGGCCTCGAGCTCGCCCTTGGTCTCGGGCGTGACGCCGTAGCGGACCACCGAGCCGCCGCCGATCGCCACCAGCACGCCGGCCTGGCGCATCGCCTCGAGCGCGTTCTCGACGTCCTGGCGCGGCGAACCGAGCGCGTCGGCGGCCGAGGCCACCGTGAGGAAGTCGATCCGCGGGTCGGACAGGAGGCTCAAGATCCGCGCCGACAGCGGCGAATCGAGCGGGTCCGTCTCGCGGAACGGCGTCGTCTCGAGCGCCGCCGACTGGTCCCAACCGACGCCGCGCCGGGCCAGCGCTTGCGACTCCGATGCCTCGCGTTCCGCCTCGAGCCCGCCTTCACGAGCGAGGTCGGGGCGCAGGCGACGCGCGGTGCCGAGGGGCCGGCGCCCCTTCGTGGGCCGGAGACGATTCATGAGAGAGCCAGAGTAGTCCGTCGTGAAGAGTTGTCACGGGCCGTCGCTCGCGCGGCCAGCCGCCTTCTGGTTCACCATAGCAAATGTCGCGGAGCGTCGCCGCCGGACGTGCGGAGGGCGACAATTCCGGGCAGCTTCGCGCCGCGGGTGAGCTCGCCGACGAGGCCCGGCAGACGCGCAGCCCGGAGCGCCGTTCGAGCCCGCCCGCCACCGGCCTCGGGCCTCGTGCGGGCCCGCGGCATCCGCCGCGGCGACGAGCACCGCAGGGCCTTGCCGATCGGGCCTGCCGACGCGTGACATCTGCGACCATGTGGACGGAACTGCGCGCGGGTCGTCACAGCGAGATCTGGCGCGACACCATGGTCCGGTCGCCGCCGTGCGAGGGAACGGCCCAGGTCGGGCGCGCCGCCTTCAGCGCGTCACCCGCCGCAGGAAGCCCTTCCGACAGGTCCCAAACAACAGCCTCGACCGGGTCCTCGCTGTCCAGCTCGAGCGTCACCACCACGCCCTCCGGCGGCGGCGCGACGAGCCCGTAGACCTCGCCGCCGGCGACGTACTTGCGCCGGTGCTCCGGATACGGCGGCAAGGCAATCCCGTTCATCGCCACCGCCCGCAGCCCCGCGGCCTCGGGCACGAACATCGCCATCACTCGCGCGCCGCGGGCCGACCGCACGCGCACGACCACCCGTCGACCCGAGCTCGGCGGGGGCTCCGGGTCCGCTTCGGGCTCGACCTGCGGGGGCGCCAGCTCGGGCGGGGGCGACCCGGCCGGCGCGACGAAGCTCGGCGACGCGTCGGTGTCCCACGCGAACGCCGGCTTGGCCGGACCGAACGGAGCCGCCCCCTGCAACCCCGCCGGCAGCGGCGCGTCCGCGCCGACGACCCACCGCCCGGCGTCGCGGTCGGCGTCGAGGTGGTACAGCAGGCTCAGGCGCCGCGGCCGCGCCTCGCTGTACGCCGGCGAGGTGACGGCGATCGCCGTGGCGCCCGCGCTGACGACCGCGAGCGCCAGCACGAGCGGTCCGCGCAGGCGACTCAGCCCGTGCCACAGCGGCGCCAACAGCGAGGCCAGCAGCGCCAGCACCCCGGCCGCCGCGGGCCCGAGGCCGAACACCGCCTCGACCCGCACCGCCGCCTGCAGCCACATCAGCGCCGGCAGCGCCAAGCCGAGGAGGACGAGGAGTCCGGAAGGCCATGTCCCCCACGACATGCCCGATCGAGCATGTCCGATACAACATGTTGCAAACGCCAGCACGCCCGCGAGCAGCGCCGGCGGCAGCGCGCCGACGCTGGCGCCCGGCAGCGCGACGGCCGTGACCGCGGCGATCGCCGCCAGCCACAGCCAGGGCCCGAGCCACAGCCAGGCGCGAGCGGCCGCGTCGGCGCGCGCGAGCGGCCCGACCAGCGCCCCGCCGGCCGCCAGCACGGCCGTCCACAGCGCGACCCGGGCCGGCAGCGGGGCCGCGTGGCCGGCGACCTCGGCCGCGGTGAGCCAGGCGATCGCCGCCATCAAGCCGGCGCCGATCGCCGCCGGCGCGCCGACGAGGACCGCGAAGCCGAGCCCGCGAGCGAGCCACGCCCTGCGATCGCCGCCGACCTCGCGCGCGAGCCGCCGCGCGACCGGCACGAGCAGTCCCAGCGCGAGCGCGGCGAGCCCGGGGATCCACAGCGTCCGCAGGTGGAGCAGGCTCGCCCCGAGCGCGTCGACGTAGACCCGCGAGCGCTCCGGCAGCGCCCCGAGATCGGCCTCGGCCAGGGCGCGCACGGCCGCGAGCGCGGTGTCGCCGAGGTGCTGCACGCTCGGCGGGTCGAGGTTGGCCAGGCGATCGAGCGGCGTGTGGTAGTGGGCCTTGTCCTCGCCGAAGCCGAAGTCGAGCGCCGGCCAGCCCGCGTTCTTGTAGACGGTGAAGTCGGTGTCGTACGGCGTGAGCCCGTAGACCGCCCCGATCACGCTGGCCCCGTACGGTCGCGGCACGGCCTCGGCGATCGCGGCGATCAGCCCGTCGTTGTCCGCGGTGGTGCGGGTCAGCGAGGTGACGCCGCGCGTGCCTCCGGCGTCGAGGTTGATGACGGCGCCGATCGAGGCCGCGCGCGGGTGGGCGTCGACGAACGCCTGCGCGCCGAGCAGGCCCGACTCCTCGCCGTCGACCAGCACGAACACCACCGGGTTGCGCGGCCGCGGCCCCGCGAGCAGCGCTCGCGCCACCTCGAACGAGGCGGCCACGCCCGAGCCGTCGTCGCCGGCCCCGGGCCCGGCCGCGACCGAGTCGTAGTGGGCCGAGACCAGCAGCGCCGGCCCCTCCTCGCGCCCCGGCAGCGCCGCGACCACGTTCCACACCCGGCCGCAGCCGGCGCTGCGCGGCCCGCAGGCGAAGCCCTCCTGGACCTCCGCCTGCACGCCGAGCGCCGCGAACTCGGCCAGCATCCGCTCGCGCAGCGCCGCCGCCGCCGGTGAGCCGACCGGGTGCGGCGCGTCGTCGCCGATCAGCCGCTCCAGGCGAGCGAGCGCGCGGGCCGCCGAGAACATGTCCTCCGGGACATCTTCACCGCGCGCCGGCGGCGGCTCGAGTCGCGTCTGTACCAGCGCGAGCGCCCCGGCCAGCAGCCCCGCCGCGGCGACGAACGCTGCCGCGCCGCGCAGCCCGGACCCCCGCTCGCCGGTCGTGGTCACGCCCGCACGTTACCAGCTCGCGCGACCTCTCGCCACCCACGAGAGGCGCCTCGACATGACCATTGGGTCATGTTCCAAAGGTCATGCAAAGGCCGCACGCCGCGAGCGCGAGGCGGATTATCGGTGCGCCACCCGCGTCACCTACCTCGAGTGACCCGGCTGTCGCCCCGTCGGCTCGGCCCCCGAGCCCCTCGACCAGCAGCGGCGCCGCGGGGCGACGAAGGACGCCCCCCCCCGCGTAAAGGTCACCGAGGCGCCCGCCGCATGCCGTCAGCTCGCGCGCCTCTCCGCCACCCGATACCCGCGCCAGGGCATGACCTCGAGGACATGCCGTAAAGGTCATGCGTAGCGCTACCGCTTGCGCCGCGTGGCGATGGCGGCCACGCTCGGCAGCACGAGGATCGCGGTCACCGCGGCGATGCCGATGCCGAACACCGCGAGCACCCCGATCCCGCGCAGGCCGCCGGAGTCGGCGATGCAGAACGCGCCGAAGCCCATCGCCGTGGTCGCCGTGGCCGCGCCGATCGCCGCGCCGGTCTCGCCGAGCGCGTGGGCGATCCCGCCGGCCTCGTGGCGGAGGTGGCGGATCCGGTCGGTCAAGTACACCCCGTTGTCGACGCCGATGCCGAGGATGGCCGGCAAGATCGGGATGTTGAACAGGGTGAAGCGGACGCCCGCGGCCGCCATCAGGCCGACCAGCCACAGCATCCCGAGCAACAGCGGCGCCAGCGTCCACAGCGTGCGCGACAGCGAACGGATCTGCGCCACCACGATCACCGCGATCAGCACCAGCGCCATCGCCAGCACCGTCGGCGCCTCGGACTGCATCAGCTTGTACATCAGCGCGTAGACCGTGGTCTCGCCGACGAACAGCGCGTCGTCCGACTGCAGGCCCTCGACGCCCGCGGTGTACCTGGCCGTCTCCTCCATGAACTTGAGGCCCATGGAGATGTCGGCCGCGTCGAAGTTCGGGTAGGCGTAGACCGCGAAGCGGCCGTCCTGGCTGTACACCTTGTCGCGGATCGCCGGCGGCAACCGCTCCACCGTCACCGGCTCGGCCTTGAGCATGTTCTGCAGCCGGCGCGCGTCCTCGGCCGAGAGCCCCGCGTCGTCGTCCTCGCCGCGCCCGGCCGCGCGCTCCTCGAGCCGCTTCCACGTGCGCTCGGGGATGTCGGCCGTCATCGCCGCGATCGCCTCCTTGCGCTTGGCCGGGTCGATCGCCGGATCGGGCAGCAGGTCGGGCGCGCCGAGCAGCTCTGCGACCACGGTACCTGTCCCATCAGCCACGCGATCGTCCTGCACCTTGCGCGCCTGCGCCAGCACCGCCCGCGCCTGGTCGAGCGTCGACACCACCAGCACCCCGGCGTGGATGTCCTTGCCGAAGATCTTGCTGATGAGGAACACCTCGGGCTTGTAGAGCGCGCGGGTGCGGGCGGACTGCAGCTCGCGGGTCGAGTTCTCGAACTCGGCCTTCGGCGCCATCACGGCCGCGCCCACGGTCAGCGCCGCGACCAGCCCGAGCATCAGCCCCGGACGCGCCAGCACCACCCGCGTGAGCAGCCCGGGTCGCGGGCTGCCCGCCTGCCGCTCGCCGACCCGCTTGACGCCGACGAGGCAGAGGACCGCCGGGTACACGGTGAGCATCGCCAGCAGGCACAGCGCCACGCCGAAGCCGGCGATCAGGCCGAACTCCTGGAACGCCGGGAACACCGAGCTCGCCATCACCGCGAACGCGCCGAGCGTGGTCGCCGAGGCGATCAGCAGCGGGCCGATCAGGTTGGAGAAGGCGCGGGCGATCGCCTCGCGGTCGCTGCCGCGGCCCTGCTCCTCGCGCACGCGGACGAGGAAGTGGATACCGGCGTCGATGCCCATGCCGACCACCACCGTCGAGATCAGGCTGGTGATCGCGTTGAGCCGGCCGAGCACGAGCTCCGTCACCGCCATCGACCACGTCACCCCGCACACCAGCGGCACCAGCAGCGTCAGCACCGCGCGGCCCGAGCGGAACAGCAGGTAGAGGATCGCGACGACGCCGAGCACCCCGAACGCGCCGCTGCGCAGCATGTCGCGCTGGATCGTCTCGCGCTCCTCGGCCTTGATCGTGTACGGGCCGACGACGCTGTAGTGGATGCCGGAGTCGGACCACGGCGCGCCGGGCTGGTTCATTACCTCGGCGACGTCGGCGCGGATCTGGTTCGACACCGCCGCGGCGAAGTCGAGGTCGCTCGACGGCTGGGTCGGGTGGATCAGCAGCACGAGCGCGGAGATCTCGTCGCGCTCGAAGTAGTCCTTGAAGCTGGTGCGGGCCAGCGCCGCGTCCTGCTTGCTGCGGATGAAGCTGCGCAGGGCTTTGGGCGCCTCGGGGTCGGGCTCGTCGAGGCACACGTCGGGCTCGGCGCGGCACAGCTCGTAGTGCGTCCACGCCTGAAAGTGCTCGTCGAGCGCCTCCATCTCGGCGTCGCTCAGGTAGTAGAGCGCGTGCTCGGCGAAGAAGTCGCTGCGCAGGCGGTACTCGACGTCGCGCACCAGCGGGCTCTTGCCGGCGCGCTCGGCGATCGCGTCGGCGAGCGCGTGGCGCTGCTCCGGCGAGCCCTCCTTGATGACGACGTTGACGCTGCCGAGCGCGCCGAACGAGGTTTCGATGCGATCGAGGCTGGCGAGGACGGGGTGGTCCTCCGGCAGCAGCGAGCGCAGGTCGCTGTCGACGCGCAGCAGCGACGCGAGGTAGGCGGAGACGACGGTGAGGACCAGCGCCAGCGCGAGCACGAGGCGGTGCTGCGCGAGGACCCATGCGATCCACCGTTCACGCAGGCGCTTGTGCGAGGCCTCGGACACGGGCGGGGCCATCTTGCCCCAAGCGGCCGGCCGAGCGCGAGGTGCATGTGCATCGTCGCGCAGGCCGGGGGTGAGTTTGCCCGTCGATTTTTGCCACGCCGGGCCGTGGCGTCACGGGTCCGCGCCGACCGGGCCCGGAGGACAGCTGTCGGCCGCGAAAGGCCCGCCGCTCTCACCCTGCAGGCGTGGGCGCTTCCGCGGGCGCACCGGCGACCGCGAGGTCGGCCGACGTATCCGGCTGGGCCCCGGACAGCTCCGCGTGGATGAAGGCCCGCACATGTGCCTCGACGCGCTGGGCGCCCGCGACGCTGAGGTGGATCCCGTCACCCGCGCGGACTCGGACCGTCTTGCCCCCGGGCACCCCGTCGGCGTCGAGCCGGTCGGTGTAGGCGCCCTTGTCGTCGGCCAAGAGCCGCCAGATGTCGATGAAGTGCGCGTTCGGGCGGATCGCCATCTCGGCCCGGTAGATCGTGTTCACCCGCTGGACCCGCACGTGGAACTTCTCCGGCCGCATCACCGGCATGCCGATCCAGAACAGCGGCTTGCCGCCGGGGGCGACGATGTCGGCGAAGGCGTTGACGCGCCGCGCGTATTCCTCCGGCCACTCCGGCTCGGGCCAGGTGATCCAGCTCTTGTCCGGCATGCGCAGGCCTTGCACGTCGTTGCCGCCGAACATCACCACCGCGGCGTCGGGCACGAACTCGTCGACCTGCTTCTGCGCCTCCTTGGGCCAGGAGAAGAAGTCGGGGCGCGCCAGCCCCGTGCTGCTCTTGCCCTTGCGCCGCACCACGTAGCCGTGCTCCTTGCGCAGGCCGTTCTCGAGGAACAGGCCGACGCCGCCGGCGATCATGCTGTCGCCGACGATGAGGATGCGCTTCTTCGGGGGCTCGGCGGACTCGGCCGCGCGCGCCGGTCGGGGCAGGAGCGCGGCACCGGCGGCGGCGGCGAGGCCGTGCAACCAGGTCCGACGTGAGCACTGGGGCGAGGGCAGGGTCCGCGGCGCCATGCGAGCGGAAGTGGTTATGACCCGAGCGGCCGACCTTCCGCAAGAAGGGCGTTCGCGGCGCCTTGCTGGGGTGCGGCCCAGCGTGTATCTAACGCCGCGAGAGCGGGCCCCCGCGATCGAATGCGCGCGAACCCCGGCCCGCGGGACCAATTATAAACGCACGGTCCGCGGCCGGACTGGCCACTCCCACCACGGCCGCCCACCTTGCGGCCACGACCGACACACCGGCCCCGCGAATTCCACGGCCCTCCCGGCCACCGACTCCACGGCCCTCCCGGGCCACCGACTCCCCTGATTGTGAGACCGCCGATGCAAGCCCACGAGGACGTCCAGAAGTTCATCGCCCACCTCGTCGCCAACAACAAGGTCATGCTCTTCATGAAGGGCAACAAGAGCTTCCCGCAGTGCGGCTTCTCGGCCGTGGTCGTCGAGATCCTCAAGAAGCACGCGGTGCCGTTCGAGACCTTCAACGTGCTGTCCGACCCGGCCGTGCGCGAGGGCGTCAAGCAGTTCGCCAGCTGGCCGACGATCCCCCAGCTCTACATCAACGGCGAGTTCATCGGCGGCTGCGACATCGTCCGCGAGATGGACGCGAACGGCGAGCTCGCGGACAAGCTCAAGGCCGCCACCGCCGCGGCCTGAGCGCCTCGCCCCGCGGACCGGTCAGCCCGGCGGGTAGGTGCAGACGCCGATCTTCATCATCTGCATCTCGGGGATGCCGATGTCTTCGCACATCGAGCCCTCGGGGCAGTCGTCGTTGGCGATCACGCACAGCAGCGCGCAGATGTCGGCCTGCTGGTCCATGTCGGTGTCGAAGGCGCAGACGGCCTGCACGTCGGGGTCGAGGCCGTCGGGCTTCGGGCACATGCCCTGACCCATGCACTTCGGCGCACAGAACGAGCCCTGGACCTTGCCGCTGGTGCTGCTCGAGTCGACGCAGGCGGCGTTGCCGTCGCAGTCGACGTTGTTGGCCACGCTGCAGCTCTCGTAGGGTCCGGTCGACGGGATCACCATCATCGTCGTCGTGCCCTCCGTCTCGGGCTCGCCCGTGGTGGTGGTCGTCGTCGTGGTCGTCGTGGTGGTCGTCGTCTCCTCGGCGGTCGTCCCGGTGGTCGTCGCCGGCCCGGTGGTGGGAATCGCCTCGGTGGCCGTCTCGCCGGTGGTGGTCGTCGTGGTCTCCCCGGTGGTGGTCGTCGTCGTGCTCGTTGCCGGCGTCTCCGTCGCAGTTGCCGGCGCCGTCGTGGTGCCGTTGGTGGTGCTGTCCGTCGCCGAAGTCGCCGGTTCCTGCTCGTTGCAGGCGGCGAAAGCGAGCACCATGGAGAGAGAGAGAAGGGCGTTTGAGCGCATGAAACCGAACTCCTAGAAGGGGCCTGCGAGAGCGGCGATGCGTACCGGCTCCCGCGTTCCCGGTGTCAAGCGCTAGATACCGGGGTTGAAATGTATGCTCCGCGGATCTGCTGGCGCAGCGCCATGGAACAGCGGTCGGCGCGAGGTCTCACCCAGGCGATCGCGGAGGTGCGTGGTCAGCGAAACATCGGCTACGATGCACGGCTGAGAGCAAAGAGAAACGAGACGATCATGATTCGCCTTCGAAGAGTGTTCGGTGTCACGAGCTTCGCCGTCGCGGGGTTCTTGTTCGGCTGCTTCGCGGAAGACAGCGGCGAGTGCAGCGCGGGCGCTCCTTGTCCTCGCCGCGGCGAGGCGTGCGACGACACGACCAAGACGTGCGAGCTGCAGATGCTCGACGTCGACGCCACCGGGCCCGATCCCGCGCCCGCCGGCTTCACCGACACGCTGCCGTTCTTCCGCGGCACCGTGTGCGCGGCGACGAACATCCAGCCCGGCGACAAGATCCCGGTGAAGCTCGAGATGTGCGTCGATCCATGCGTGACGTCGAAGGGTCACAAGTTCAAGAGTCAGTACAAGTGCAACGGTACGGTCTGCGAGGCGGCCCTGGTCGTCTACCTGCCCGACGCCGTCGGCGCCGCCTGCCCCGCCGCCGCGTTCGGCGAGTTCCCCAAGGCCAACTGCAAGTACGTCACGATCGAGGCCTCGGCCGGCCCGCTGTCGACGCAGAGCAGCGGCGCGATCACCGGCACCGGCACGCTCGAGCTGCCGTTCCTCACCAACGAGGACGCCAAAGAGATCGACGCGACCAACAATTACGACGCGGTGTGGCAGATCATCTACAAATACCCGCAGGACTCGGGCCGCGTGTTCCAGCTGTCGATGAATCCGAACAATCCGCCGGCGCCCCCGGACTGCAAGGACCCGGCGAAGTGTACTTGCAAGGAGATCGGCTTCTAGTGCTGCGGTCGCGCCAGGACGGCGGGGTCACGCGTCGCTCGAAAAGCCGCACCGACGGAGCGTTCGCATGAGCGGCGAGCGCCCCAGAGTCGGCCTCGTGTTGTCCGGCGGCGGAGCGCGCGGCGCCTACGAGGTCGGTGTCCTGCGTTACATCCGCGAGCGAATCCGCGGCGAGTCGCGCTTCGACATCATCACCGGCAGCAGCATCGGTGCGATCAACGGCGCCTACGTGGCAGCCACCGCCGACCGCCCGCGCGCGCAGGGGCGCCTGCTCGCGCGCGTGTGGACCGAGCTCGACCTCGACGAGGTGTGCCGGTTCGGGTGGACGCAGATGCGCAGCCTGCCGCAGGTGCTGTTCGGCCGCACCGGCGACAAGGTCGGGCACGGGCAGCAGATCGGCGGCCTCATCGACCCGCGCGCGATCCAGAACTTCGTGCGCGCGCGCCTGCCGTGGCGCGGCATCACCGAGAACCTGCACCACGGCCACATCTCGGCGGTCGCCTGCACCGCCACCGAGGTCGCCACCGGCACCGTCACCACCTTCGTGCAGACCGCCGACGGCAAGCTGCCGCAGCGCTGGCCCGAGAGTCAGCGGCAGAACGTGGTGCTCACGCCGATCACGGCCTCGCACGCGCTGGCGTCGGGGGCGATCCCGGTGCTGTTCCCGGCGGTGCGCGTCGGCGACCTGCTGTACGCCGACGGCGGCCTGCGCCAGCAGACGCCGCTGCGACCGGCGATGCGGCTCGGCGCCACGCGACTCTTGGTGGTCAGCCTGCGCCACACCGCCGGCGACGAGGAGGTGCGGCAGATCCGTCAAGAAGCCGAGGGCACGTTCCCGAGCGCGATGTTCATGCTCGGCAAGGTGCTCAACGTGCTGCTGCTCGAGAAGGTCGAGGCCGACATCGAGCGGGTGACGCGGATGAACCAGATCCTCGCCGCCGGCGCGCGCGAGTTCGGGCCCGACTTCGCCCTGCGGCTGGCGACCGGGATGCAGAAGGAGAAGAGCACCGCGTACGACACGATCGACACGCTGCTCATCCGCCCGAGCCAGGACATCGGCCGGATCGCGTTCGAGACGGTGCGCCGCACCGGCCTCAGCCGCTACTCGGGGATCGTCGCCCGCCTGATCCGCTGGGCCGTCGCCGCCGACGACGCCCGCCAGGAGAGCGACCTCGCGTCGTACCTCCTGTTCGACCCCGACTACTGCCGCCAGCTCATCGACCTCGGCTATCAAGACGCGGCCAGCCGCCACGCCGAGCTGATGGCGCTGTTCGACCGCTGATCATCTGTCTTTTCGGACATGCTCGACGCGCGGCGGCGCGGCCGCGCGTGGCGAGGTGTCCGAAAGGACAGGTGCTCGCGGCGCGCCGGGCCGACGACCTCGGCGCTCGGACGCGTTCGCGCCCCCGGGTCGGCCACGGCGGCCCGGTCGCCGGGCCCGCCCGTTTTTCACGAGGAGGAGCCGCGCTACTTCGCCTTCTTCTTCTGCTTGGCGGCCTTCTTCGCCGCCTCTTTGTCGGCCTTGGCCTTGGCGGCGTCCTCGGCCTTGATGTGGGCCTCGATCTGCTGCTTGGCCGCGCACTGGCACAGCGTGGCCCCGCCGAACAGGTCCATGCAGGCGGCGGCGAGGTAGCGCAGGGTGCTGTCGGGGCAGAAGTGGCCGAGCATCGTGCCGCAGAACTGGCTCTGGCCGGCGTCGCTGCTCTGGCACTTGCACTTCGCCGGGTCGTTGAAGCAACCCTCGCGGGCGAACTTGACGCCGGCGGGCTTCTCCTTGGCCGGCAGCGCGGTCGCCCGCTCGTTCTTGTAGAGCGCCTCTTCTTCGGCGGGGGACACGGTCTGCGGCTCGCCGGCGCGGGCGAGCGGGGCGAGCGCGAGGGACAGCACGAGCGCGAGGGGGACGCGGCGGAGGCAGGACATCATGGACACCTCGACGCCGAGGGTACCACGAGCGCCGGCCCGGCGGGCGGCCGCGAGAGCGCTTGCGCCCCGCCACCGGGCTGTGCGATGCCCCGGGCATGCAGAACTCGTCCCACGACCACGCGGACCTCCAGGCCCGGATCGGCGAGGCGTTCGCCGATCGAACCTTGCTCAAAGACCAGGTGTACCGCGACGCCGTGGTGGAGACGATCGCCGAGCTCGACCGCGGCCGGCTGCGGGTCGCCACGCCGGGGGCGCCCGGCGAGCCGTGGACCGTCCACGCATGGGTCAAGCAGGCGATCCTCCTCTATTTCGCGGTCTGCGAGATGAAGACGATCGAGCTCGGCCCCTACGAGTACTTCGACAAGATGCCGCTCAAGCGCGACTGGGCCCGCGCCGGGGTGCGCGTGGTCCCGCCGGCGACGGCCCGCCACGGCAGCTTCATCGAGTCGGGCGCGGTGCTGATGCCGAGCTACGTCAACATCGGCGCCTACGTCGGCTCGGGGACGATGGTCGACACCTGGGCGACCGTCGGCAGCTGCGCGCAGATCGGTCGCAACGTCCACCTCTCGGGCGGCGTCGGCATCGGCGGAGTGCTCGAGCCGCCGGGCGCGACCCCGGTGATCGTCGAGGACGGCTGCTTCCTCGGCTCGCGCGCGATCGTCGTCGAGGGCGTCCACCTCGAGCGCGAGGTGGTGCTCGGCGCCAACGTCACCCTGACCGCGTCGACGCCCATCCTCGACGTCACCGGCCCCGAGCCCGTCACCCACAAGGGCCGCGTCCCCGCCCGCTCCGTCGTGGTCCCCGGCACCCGCCCCAAGCGCTTCCCCGCCGGCGAATTCCAGGTCGCCTGCGCCCTCATCATCGGCCGCCGCAAAGAGAGCACCGACGAGCGCACCAGCCTGAATCAGGCCCTGCGCGAGTTCGACGTGCCCGTGTGAGCTCTTCAAGCCAGGGACATGCTCCCCGGGGCATGTCCTTTGGACCATGTCCTTCAGAGCATATCAGAGACCGGCAGTCTGTGACGTGCTCGCGTCGGACGAAGCAGCGTGACGCGCCGGCCGACGAGGCCGCCCGGGCGTTGCTCGAGCGCGCCCAGGCTTCGACGACCCCCCGCGAGCTCAGCGGACGTTCTTCTTCGGCCACAGCCGCGAGTTTCGCATCGCCTGCTGCACGTCGATTTTGAAGTTCTCGCGCTCGTCGCGGCTGGTGAGCTGGACCAGCGCATCGACGAGCACGGGGAACGTGTAGGGCGACGGGTTGACCATCAGCAGCCACTCGCGGATCTGCTCGCGCATCATCACGCCGGCCTCGCTCGCGGTCTTGCCCGCGCGGATGAGGTACGACGTGAACACGCTCTGGACCTCGCGGAGCACCGGGCCGAGCTCGCCGAGCATCAGGCGATCGACCTCGTCCTCGGGCTCGGGCACCGGCGCCGAGCCGGCCGACATGCTGCTCTCGGCGGACGAGCTGCCGATCGACGAGCGGAGCCCGGCGAGCCTGCTCTTCAGGACAGCTCGCACCGAGGGCTGGGCCGAGTCGCGCTCGAGCATGATGGTGAGGGTCGCCTCCTCGCGGACGGGGACGATCATCATGCGGGCGGTGTGGAACGTGATCAGCAGCTCCTCGATGGGCGAGCCGACGGTGGCCGAGGCGACGACCATGCGGCGGACCGTCTTGGCGATGTCGGTCGCGGTCGCGGCGTCGAAGTTGCTCTCGCTGGCGGTGTAGCCGCCGTCGACGGTCGCCACCAGCGAGCCGCGGACGCCGGGGAGCCGGTCGAGTTCCTCGAGGAGGCTGACTAGCTGGCGGTTCGGCTCGGCGCTCATCGTTTGGTATCGACTCCCATAATCGCGTCGCGGATGGCCTCCGGGTCATGTCCCGGCGCGATGGACAGCACCGCCGACGTGGCACCCATGCCGACCATGATCATCTGTTGGCCGCTGGCCGAGCGGGCGATCACGCCGTCGAACACGTGATAGCCGAGCGTGCGGGCGATGCGAGCGGCGCCCCGCATGTAGAAGCCGGCGAGCGTGACGACGGTGCTGTTGTTGCGCATGTCCTCGGCGATCACCTTGCCGGTGCTCGAGATGATCGCCACCCCGTTGACGCCCTCGAACTGCCAGAACTGGCCGAGCATCAGCTCGCGCGTCTCCGGGTCTTCGAGCAGGTCGACGGTGTTGGCTTTCTTGATCGGCCGGGCGTCGGGGCGCGCGGGTTGAGCCGCGGGGGCGCGCGTCACCCCCGACCCCTGGCCCGGCGGGATCGTCGTGGTGCGCACGGCGGGGATCGACGTCGGAGTGGCGCGCGCCGGCACGGCCGGGATCGAGGCCGGAGTGGCGCGCGCCGGCACCGAGGCCGGGGTGGCCCGCAGGGCCGGCACCGACGTCGGCGTGCCGCGAGCGGGCGTCGGCATCGCGGGCTGCGCCACGCGGCGCTCGAGCGTCTGCACGCGGCGGCGCAGCACCGGCACGCCGTCGTTCGACGGCTCGGGCGCACGCTCGCCCGAGCGCTCGGACGACGACCGCTCGGGGAGGCGCTCGCCGGAGCGCTCGGACGACCGCTCCGGCGCGCGGGACGGCGGCGCCTTCGGGCTGCGCGCCTCGATCTCCTCGTCGTCCTGCGGCAGCGCCAGATCGTCGATGCGAGCGATCGCCGAGTCGGCCACGCTCGCCATGTCGACGTCGTCGGGCCGCACGTCGGAGGCCCGGCGCAGGCCGCTGCCGCCGTGCGACGGCGAGCTCGGCTGCGACGACGGCGGGGCCGAGCGCGCGGGCGAGGTCGCCGGCTTCGGCATCGGCGCTCGCGTCGGCCTCGCCTCGGCGACCGGGCGCGGCGGCGGCGTCGGCTCCGGCTCGGGCGGCGGGGGGCGGCGCGCGGCTTCTCGTCCTCGCGCTCCTCGACCGTCTCGTCGGTCTGGCCGAGGATGCCCTCGTCGGCCTGGCGCGCGGCCTCCATGAGCAGGTGCATGCTCGAGCGGACGATCGTGCGAGCGGGCGGCGAGCGGAACAGGTTCTCGCGGAAGCTGCCGCGGCCGACCGACAGCATTTTGTAGAACGCCTGCTCGCCGCGCATCTCGCCCCACTGCGCGTGGACGATGTCGCCGTGCTCGATCCACAGGTAGCCGGTGCCCTGATGCGTCGTCAGCACCACGGCCTTGTCGCGGCCCGAGCCGGCGACCATCTGCACGTAGTCGAAGAACTCGACCTCGATCTGGTTGCCGTAGAAACCCTTGCGGATCCCGCAGGCCTCGATCGCCTTGACGAGCTTGTCGAGGTCGATCGGCTTCTCGACGATCCGCACCGAGCCGCCGCCCTCGTACTGCCCGCGGAACTCCGGGCTCAGCGCCTCGACGATCAGCACCACCGGGATCGACGGGAAGTAGCTGCCGAGCCACTGAAGCAGCTCGGCGCCGTCGCCCGAGGTCGTGTGCAGGTCGCACAGCACGACGTCGAACAGCTCGCGGCGCAGGCGATCGATCGCCTCGCGCGAGCCGCTGGCCGAGGCCGCGACGTGCCCCTCGTGCTTCAGCCGGCGCTCGATCGCCGCCTGCAAGAGCATGTCGTCGACCACGACGAGGGTGTGGATCACGGCGGACGACTTCGGCTTGGCGTTCTGCGGCACGCGGCTCCCTATCTTACTCTGCGCGCCCTTGCGACAGGGCTTTTATGCAACCTAGGACCGGCCTCGGGCCCCGTGCGCTCGGGCCATGGTGAATCCGCCATGTTCTCGCGGCTTCAATCCGGCAAACTGGATCGGTTTTGAGCTTTTCACGGCCGTCCGAGGAGCCAGCAAGTGTAGCTCCCTCGGACGGCCGCGGGTGTGAAGCGCCCCACGAAGTGGGCTGACGTTCGGTGCAAGTGGGGGGCGTGATCGCGCGCAAACGATGTTAGCTTCCGCATAATACAAAACGATGTTCAGTTTCGGCGACTGTTCTTTTTGGATGCGGGCTTACAAAATCGTCCTTCCCTGTCCCCAAGCCTTGGCCTATCCTGCCGCCATGCGCCTCATCCTCGAAGATCTGAACCTCAATGCCGCCGAACGAATGCTTTGCGTGGAAGCGCTCAACGCCGCCGGCAGCATCGTCGAAGCCGCTCAGCTGCTTGGAATCACCCGCCACGCCCTCAAGCGTCGCATTATCAAGCACCGCATCGAGTGGCCCCGCCCGAACAGCACCGTGGCGAGCGATTCCGCCGCGGTAAGCGTTTCGGCTAGCTGACCTCCTGGGCCTCGGAGCCTCCTCACCTCCGACGCCCCCGACCAGCGCGTGACCCCCGGTCACGCGCTGTTTCCGTTTAAGCGGGCTGTTCGGCGCCGAGGGCTCCGATTCCGCGTCCTGCGCACGTTTTTGGCGTGGCGCGATCGGAAGGTCGAGGCCGGGCGGACGGCGCTTCGAGGGGGGCGGGAGATCTCACGGGGATCTCTCCAAGTTTTTTCCGGATCCCAGAGTGTGGGTGTCGTTTCGCCATTCCGAGCGGTCGGGCGGGCGGACGGCGGGAGAGCCATGTTCGCCGGAATGGTCGAAAGTGCGCGGTCGACGAACAGTGTTTGGCAGATTTGTTGGAGCTTCGCCGCTGCGCGAATCGGCGCGCTGTCGGTTCAGCGTGAACTGAAAAAGCAGTTTTACTTCACTGCAATTCCAGTGAGCGTGAACAACAGTTCGGCTCGCTGACGAAGGGCCCGAAGCCGCCGTTGCGAGGCGACAAACCGCGCATCCCGCCACCCGAACCCCCCGGGCCGGCGCTCAGAGACGCGCTGGCTGATTCACCAGCTCCCCAGCGAGCTCAGAGGTCCGAGTCGTCGTCGTCGCTCAAGATCTCCGCTTGTGCGCGCTCGATCTGCTCCGCGAGCGAACGCAACGCCTCCTGCACCTCCGGCGCGGCG
The DNA here is from genome assembly GCF_002343915.1 of Nannocystis exedens. Classification (GTDB taxonomy): domain Bacteria; phylum Myxococcota_A; class Polyangia; order Nannocystales; family Nannocystaceae; genus Nannocystis; species Nannocystis exedens. The sequence goes on from NZ_NETK01000001.1 coordinate 5,251,447, forward strand.
TCGGGCACGCAGAGCTCAGGGCGTCGCAACAACTCGAGGACACTCGTCCAGCCGGACAAGAAAGCCGCGAGCTGCGGCCCGCTCAGCCCCTCCGTGCGACCGAGGAGCAACTGTTGGACGAGCATGTGGAGCGGTAACGCGGGCAAACCTGCACCAGCTTAAACCCGGTCCGCGCGCGACGCCAAAAAACCACATGCCGCGTGGAGACGGCCCCCGCTTGGACTATGGTTCTCGCCGTGAACGACCACGAACGCCGGCTCGCGAGCGTCGTCGAGGGGGTCCTCGAGTCGTACCGCGACCACGGGAACATCAACCACATCGACGGCAACAACCTGCCCGCCCGCAGCGAGGTCTCGGAGCTGCTCGACGACGTGCTGTCGATCGTGTTCCCCGGGTACTTCAACTACGAGCCGCTCGACGACCTCACGGTCCGTTACTTCGTGGGAGCCCGCTGCGCCCGGATCTTGCGCCGCCTCGAGCAGGTCGTGAGCCGCTCGCTCGCCGTCGATTGCACCGGCCGCCGGCCCGCCGACGAGATCGCCCAGGCCGCCCACGAGCACGCGCTCGACCTGCTGCAGGCGATCCCGTCGATCCGCGCCGCCCTCGCCGCCGACGTCCAGGCCGCCCTCGCCGGCGACCCGGCGGCCTGCAGCGACGCCGAGATCATCATGAGCTACCCCGGCGTCACCGCGATCGCGGGCCACCGAATCGCCCACCACCTCTACCGCAGGCGCGTGCCGCTGCTGCCCCGCATGATCGCGGAGATCTTGCACAGCCGCACGGGCATCGACATCCACCCCGGCGCGACCATCGGCCGCAGCTTCTTCATCGACCACGGCACCGGCGTGGTGATCGGCGAGACGTCGGTGATCGGCAACCGCGTCAAGCTGTATCAGGGCGTCACCCTCGGCGCGCTCTCGGTCAAGTCGCGCGAGGTCGGGCGCAAGGTCCAGCGCCACCCGACCATCGAAGACGATGTCACCGTGTACGCCGGCGCGACGATCCTCGGCGGCGACACGGTGATCGGCCGCGGCTCCACCATCGGCGGCAACGTGTGGCTCACGCGCAGCGTCCCCCCGGGCACCACCGTGGTCCTCGACACGCCGACGCTCCGCTTCTTCGCCCTCAACGGCGAGAAGAACGGACTGGAGAAGAACGGACTGGAGAAGAACGGACTGGAGAAGAACGGGCTCGAGAAGCACGCTCTCGAGAAGAGCGGCGACAAGTCTGGAGCGCCCTGAACGCCGCGGTGAGCGCGCGCATTGACCGTGGCTCGACGGCGAGCCTACGCTGGTCGCGCATGCAGACTGGCAATAAAGAGCGGGTGATCGCGGTGCTGGACGCGTTCTGTCGCAAGGACCTCGACGTCGCGGCCGACTACTTCGCCGAGGACGCGACCCTGACCAACAACACGGTCACCGTCGTCCACCGCGGCCGCCCGGCGATCCGCGCCCACCTGGAGCGCTGGCACACGATGTTCTCCGACGCCGCGGCCCACAGCATCGAGCTGCTCGAGGCCGGCAACACGATCGTCGGCATCTTCTACGGCGAGGGCACCAACACCGGCCCGATCGGCGACAAGCCCGCCACGGGCAAGCGCTACTCGATCAGGTACTGCGAGATCTACCACTTCGGGCCCGACGGGAAGATCGTCGCCAACGAGGCGTTCTTCGACCAGCTCACCATGCTCCGCCAGCTCGGCCTGGCGACCTGAGGAGGCCGAGAGCGCAGGTGGGACATGTCCCAAACGACATGTCCCACATGACATGTCGCTCCGGCTAGCCTTCGGTCTCGCGCGGGCGCAGGCGGATCCGGCCGGTCAGGGCGTCGCGGACGATGCCCTTGGTGTCCTCGTCGAAGTTGCCGGTGACGATCGAGCGCATGTAGGCGCGCTCGGTCGGCTCGCTGGCGGCCCAGCGCAGCGACTTGCCCTTGAGGCGGCCGAAGTTGAACACCGGCTCGTTGTCGCGCCAGATGAAGCGACGGGCGCCGTCGACGTAGCCGGCGCTGGTGATGTTGGAGACCTCGTGCAGGGCCTCGATGTCGAGGCCGAGCTCGCCGTAGCGGTCGAGCTGACCGGCGAACACCTCGAGCGTGGCGATCGTGTCGGCCTCGGCGCCGTGGGCGTCGACGAACTCTTTCTCGCAGTAGAAGCGCATCGCCGCGGTGAGGTTGCGCGGCTCCTTCTGGTGGTAGATGACCTGGGCGTCGATGACGCGCACGCCGGACAGGTCGAAGGCCTTGCCGACGCGGGCGAACTCGGTCTGCATCACCCGCACGTCGAAGCGGCCGATGTTGAAGCCGGCGAGGTCACAGCCGCGGAGGTAGGCGAGCAGCTCGTCGGCGATCTGACCGAACGTCGGCTTGTCGGCGACGTCGTCGTTGGTGATCCCGTGGATCTCGCTGGCCTCGATCGGGATCCGCACGCCGGGGTTGATCCGCCAGGTGCGCGGCGGCTCGACCCCGCGCTCGGCGCTGAGGCGGATCATCGAGATCTCGACCACACGATCGAGCGCCGGGTCGGTACCCGTGGTCTCGGTGTCGAAGAAGATGAGCGGCCGCTTGAGTCCGCGGAGGAACTCGGCGAAGCGCGGACCGAGCTGTTCCACCGTCGGGATGGGCATGCGTGGACTGAGCATGGCGACGCGTGGGGTTATACCCGGAACTTCCGGCGACGGGAGGTGGGCTTCTGATCTGGCTCAGACCAAGCCCGCCGGCGCGCGGCGCACTCGCGCGGCGCTACGGGACGACTTCCAGCACGGTCTTGCCGACCGAGCGCCCCGACTCGAGCAGGCGGTGCGCGGCCTGAACCTGGTCCCAGGGCATCGTGGTGGTGCGCGTGCCCAGCAAAACCCCCTGGTCGAGGAGATCGGCGACCCGCGCGAGGATCGCCCCCTGGCGCGACGGGGCGGCCGCGAAGAGGGGGCGGGTGAACATGTACTCGAAGGAGATGTGACCGCGCTTGCGGAACAGCGGACCGAGGTCGAGCGGACCGCTCGGGGCGACGATCCCGCAGACGTGGCCGAAGGGCCGCACGACCTCGAGCACCTGCGGCAGGTTCTGCATCGGCTGGACGGTGTTGAGCACGAGGTCGACCCCGTCGTCGCCGCCCTCCCGCAGCTGGGCGAGGAGCGGCTTCGTGTGGTCGATCACCGCGTCGGCGCCCAGCTTGCGACACCAGGCGGCGCTCTCCGGCCGCGAGGCGGTGGCGATCACGCGGAGGCCGCACACCTGGCGCGCGATCTGGATGGCCATGGAGCCGACGCCTCCGGCGCCGCCGACCACCAGCAAGGTGCGCGCGTGCTCGCTGCTGCGGTCGGTGGGGGTGACCCCCATGTTCTCGACCAGCGCCTCCCAGGCGGTGAGGGCGGTCAGCGGGATCGCGGCGGCATCGCGGTGAGACAGGGTTTTGGGGCGATGCGCGACGATCCGCTCGTCGACGGCGACGTACTCGGCGTACGAGCCGGGGCGGGCGACGTTGCCGGCGAAGTAGACCTCGTCACCGACGCGGAAGTGCTCGACTTCGCTGCCGACCGCGATAACGACGCCGCTGGCGTCCCAGCCGAGGATCAGCGGCGGCGACGGGACGGGGCTGCCCGGCGAACCGCCGCGCCGGACCTTGGTGTCGACCGGGTTGGTGGCGGTGGCGTGGACGCGCACGACGAGGTCGCGCGGGCCCGGCTCGGGCTCGGGGACTTCGACGAAGACCTGCAGGACCTCGGGGCCGCCGTAAACGCTCTGACCGATCGCTCTCATGGCAGCGTCGCCGAGGGGTCGAGCTTGATCGCGCCGCTGGCCGCGCTGCCGCCGCTGACGGGCTTGGCCGGCGGGCTCGGCTCGGGCGAGGTCGGCCGCGCGGCGTTGGTGATCGGTCGCCCGGCCTTCTTGGCGGCCTTCTCGGCGGCCCGCCGCTTGCGCAGCATGAGCTCGGCCTTGCGGGCGATCCGGTGGCTCTTGCGATCCTTGGCGAGAGACTCGAGCTCGGGCAGCCAGATGATGCCCTCCGGATCGATCTGCTCGAGCGCGAGGAAGGCCTGCAGCCGGACCTCGCGCTCGTCGTCGCTGAGCGCCTTGATCAGGACGTCGCGCGACTTGGGCAGGCGCAGCATGCCGAGCGCCTGGACGGCGGCGGCGCGCAGGTCCCAGTCGGCGTCGAAGGTGCTCGAGTAGAGCTCGGGGAACAGCTCCTCGCCGTTGCGCGCGAACCCGGCGGTGCGCGCGGCGGCGATGTTGACCTCGGAGTCCTCGTCCTTGAAGCCCCGCCGCAGGCCGTCGACGTTGTAGGGCGCGCCGGCGTAGCGCATGACCTCGACGAGCTGCTTGCGCACCTTGGGCGAGGCGTCGAGCGCCACCAACGCGGCGGCGCCCTCCTGCCAGTCGCCGCCGGTCAGCGGCAGCGCCTCGACGAGGGCGCAGCGGACCTTGACGGGATCTCGGCTCTGAAGGAGCCTGCGCAAAAGGACAGGCGCGACCCTGGGATCCTGCAGCTCGCCGGGCGAGAAGAACACGGCGTCCTCGACCTTGCGGTCGGGCTGCAGCGCCTCGAGGCGAGCGAGCCGCGCCGGGTCGGAAGCCTGCATGGCGGCGACGCCGATGGCGACGCGGTCGCGCCAGTCGACCTGCACCTGGGCAGCGACGCCGGGGGTGGTGGTTGCGGCTGGCCCGGAGGACAGGTTCTTGGCAGCCGCCGGCGCACCCGGCGACGCGGGCGCGGTCGTCGGCGCTGCGCGCGAGGGTGCGGGCGCGACGGGCGCGGCGAACGCGAGGGCGGCGACGGTGAAGGCGACGATGATGGCCATCGCCCCCCAGCGTGAAGAAGCGTGCCGAGGCGTGCAAGCGCGCAGCGTTCTCGCCGGTTTTCGGCCTCAGATCGGGGCTCTGCGAGAATTCCGGCTCTAGCGCTCAAGGAGTCCGGCGCGCTTGTCTCCAGGAGTCGGGCGAGGGCGAAAAGCCGCACTGATCGATATCGCGCTGTCTTTCGGGACATGTCGAAGGAGGCATGTTCCGTGGCGCCCCGGTCAAGTGTCCGGCTCCGGGGTCCCGCGATGCGACGAAACTTGCTCATGCGGCGTTCGCCGGAGTCGAGCATCGAGCGGTCCGCGAGGGGTCCTGGCCATGAGGATCGCGACGCTCGCTGCACGGTGGATGTTCGCGCCGCGAGCTTGATGGATCGCGGCACGAGTCGCGGGTGACAGCGAGATCGGTGACGGAGCGAGGAGTCCAGAGGGTGCTGCTGCGATGAGGGACGAGGGCACCGAGCCCGGCGAAGCGCCGGGTGAGACGTCGAGATTCGGCGCGACGCGCGACACGACGGCGCCGCGGGGTGAGAAGTGCAGAGGATGGTGCTGCGATCAGGGACGAGGCAACGAGCCGCAGCGGAGCGCCGGGTGAGACGTCGAGATTCGGCGCGACGAGCGACGCGAGCGCGGCAGGTTTCGGCCTTGACGAGACAGCGAAGGAACGTCGGCGAGCAGTGCAGAAGAGATCGGCGCGAAGCGTGACGGGGGCGCCCGGCCAACCATGAGAAACGCGGACAGCGCCGGTGAAGAGCGCGGCAGCGATTCGGCGCCATGGCGAGGGAGCGCCCGTGCTGGTCGGAGGTTCGGCACCGCGATCCGTGCGCCATGATTCGGCGGTCGATGGTGGACGACGAGTCGCGCGTGATGGGGCGATCGGTGCGCGTGACGTGACGCGAGAGATGCCAGCGCTCGCAGTGGTCAGGCTCGCAGCGCGCGAGACGTGCCGGTGCGCTCGACGAGGCCGAGCGCTCGCCGGGCGTCGGTCGCCGCGATCAGGGCGGTGGGATGTCGGCGAGGAAGGCGTCGATGTCGGCGGGGGTGGTGGCGAAGCTGCACATCAGGCGGGCGCGCGGACCGACGGGGGTGGCGAACGGGTAGTAGGCGTGGCCGCGGTTGCGCAGGCGGCGATCGACGGCGGGGGGCAGGTCGACGAACACGGCGTTGGACTCGCGCGGGAAGGCGGGCGTGAGGCCGCGGATCCGCAGGCCCGCGGCCAGGCGTTCGGCCATCGTCGCGGCGACGGCCGCGTGGCGGACCCAGGCGCCGTGGGCGAGCACGCGGTTGAACTGGCCCGAGACGTAGCGGTGCTTGCTCAGCAGGTGGCCGGTCGACTTGCGCAGGAACGGCAGGCGCTCGGCGGCCCGGGCGGCGGCGGGCGAGCGACCGACGAACAGCACGACGGCCTCGCCGAGCGCGAGGCCCCCCTTGGTGCCGCCGAACGACAGGCCGTCGACGCCGGCGTCGACGGTGAGGGCGCGACAGGCTGCCTCTTCGGACAGGTCGTGCGTACGCATGATGTGGGCCACGGCCTGGCTGAAGCGCGCGCCGTCGACGTGGACGCGGAAGCCGTGCTCGTGGGCCAGCCGGCACAGGGCGGCCAGCTCGGCCGGGGCGTAGACGGTGCCGAACTCGGTCGGGTTGGACAGGGTGAGCACGCCGGGCGCGGGCTCGTGGACGTCGCCGCGGCGACCGACGAGGTGCGGCAGCAGGTCCTCGGGGCCGAGGCGCGTCGGGTCGGCGCCCGGTTCGATGGGCGTCGTGCGGCACAGGGTGATGCGCTCGGGCGCGGTCGACTCGTCCTCGTTGTAGTGGCTGTGGCGGTGACACAGGACCCGCTGCCACGGCTCCGTCAAGGCGGCGATCGCCAGAGTGTTGGCCGCCGTGCCGGTGGCGACGAAGAACACCGCCGCGCGGGCCTCGGCGCCGAACAGGGCGGCGACCCGGGTCGCCGCCTTGAGCGTGACGTCGTCGCCGCCGTAAGCCACCGCCTCGCCCTGCGCCGCCTCCACCAACGCCGCCAGCGCCTCCGGGACCAGGCCTGCGTTGTTGTCGGAGCGGAAGTTCGTCATGCTGTCCTTCGGGTCATGTCCTGACGGGCAGGAGCGGTGGAGCGTCGACTGGAGGCGATGTCAGGCCGGGCGCGAGCGGATCGCGCTGGCTTAAGAAAGGGGTGGTGGTGCGGCCCGGGGAGTCGGGGCGGTGCGCGCGCGAGGCGTGCTGTCCTTCGGGGCAGGCCGTGATGCGGTCTGGGCGCGCCGCGAGCACCGGCTGCGGCGAGCGAGGGCGAGGCTGCGCGCTCGTGAGCGCGCGGCTGAGCGGTCTGCGCCCGCCGCGGGGCGGCGCGGGCCACGAACGGCGAGCTGCTCTCCCGACCATGTCGGGACGACCATGTCGCAGCGGCCATGTCGTAGCGGCCATGTCGGCCGACGCGGTCGTCGCCTGGGAGAGGCGGGCTGGCTCGCTGTCCCGGAGGGGGTTCGACATGCTGCGGGTCAGGTCGAGGCGACCAGGTAGGTCAGCCAGATCTCCTGGTTCTGCTCGTGGGCGATCTCGCGGTACTCGGTGGTGCCGTCCTCTTCGTCGGTGTACTCCCAGAACACCCGCGGCGCGGCGAAGCCGGCCTCGTCGAGGAGGTCGCGCAGCTCCGGCAGGGTCCACACGCGCCAGCGGTAGGCGAACGCGGGTTCGATGCGCGAGCCGTCGGGGAAGGCGAAGCTGATCGAGCAGCGGGCGGTGTGGTCGAGCGGGTTGAACTCGCTGTGGTCCCACAGGTACGAGAAGCCGTCGTACTCGCGGCGCTCGTGGTAGTCGGCCACGGCCTCGGTGCCGCCGATGCAGTCGAGCACGAACAGGCCGCGCGGGCGCAGCGAGCGGCGGACGTTGCGGAAGTAGGCGAGCAGCTGCTGGCGCGAGGGCAGCAGGAAGTAGCTGAAGTTGAGGGCGCAGACGACGTCGGCGCGGTGCTCGTTGGGGGCGAGGACGTCGGCGTGGACCAGCTCGATGCGGCTGGCGATGGCTGGGCCGGCGGGGCCGAGGTTGTGACGGCGAGCCCAGGCGAGCGCCTCGGCGTCGAGGTCGACGCCGATCGACCGGCGCTGGGGGCCGCGCTTGGCCCACTCGGTGGCCAGCAGCGCGGTGCCGCAGAAGTCCTCCTTGAGCACCTTGGGCTTGGCGCCGCGCATCTCGGTGTAGACGCGCTCGATGAAGTCGATGTTGTCGGCGGGGGCGTTGACTGCCTCTTGATAGAGGGCGAAGCGGTCGGCCTGTTCGGCGAGGGTGTGCTTGCGGGCGGTGGAGCGGCTGGCCATGAGGCTTGGTGAAGGAGCGCGGGAAGCTAGCACACCCGCGGGTCCGGCCGCTACGCCGCCGCCGAGCTGTGCGGGGGCTGGCGTGCTGCGAGTCGCTCTGCGGGTCGCGTGCGGTGCTCGCGAAGGTTCGTGACGACACGCTCGTGTCCGCTTGCGTGCGGACGATTGCGGAGGCTTCATCGTCTCGTGTCGCCGCGCCCGCTGCGTGCGGACGGGTGCGGAGGCTTCATCGTCTTGTGCCGCGTCCGGTGGGCGCGAAGCTCGTCGTCGCGTGACGATCGCGCCTGCGATGGCGAGGGAGGGTTCATCGCCTCGGCGCGCGTCGACCGGGGTGGGAGGGCTCCGTCGTCGCGTCCGGTGCGGACCGACGGACGGCGTGACGGTCGCGCGTGCGGAGACTCCGTGTCCTCGTCGGTGCGGACGGATGCCGTCGTGCGTGCGGACGGACGGGTCGCGCGTGCGGAGCGTGCGGACGGACGTCGCGGCCGCGGGCGCATCGCGGACGGCCGGACCGGGCCTCCGGGCGGGCGACCGTCCGCAGGGTCAGCCCTGCTCGTCTGCGGTCTGGCCCTCGATGCGCTCGACCGCCCAGGCCAGCCGGTCGCGCGTCCGGTCGTCCTGCTCGGCGTCGAGGGCCGCCTGCAGGGCAGGCAGGTCGGCCGGCTTGCCGAGCTTGCCGAGGCCCTCGGCGGCGAGCAGGCGGACGCGCGGGTCCTCGTGGCGGACTGCCTCGAGGAACAGGTCGTGAAGGCCAGGGCTCGAAGACCATGACCGAAGAGACCGGCGGCAGATCGCCCGGACCTGGTCGTCGGGGTCGCGCAGGCCCTGGGCGATGAAGGGGACGTGCTCGGGGAAGCGGGCGCTGAGCGCGTGAGCGGCGGTGCGGCGGGCGTCGAGGTCGCCGGCCATCCACTTGGCGAGGACGGCGGGGGTGGCGACGGTGCGGACGGCCTCGCGGTAGGCGACGGCGTCGGGCCCCTCCATGAAGTCGTTCATGGCCTCGACGAGGGCCGCGAAGGCACGGTCGTCGTGCTCGGCGGCGAGGGCCCGGGCGGCGGCGGGCGAGGGGTTGTCGGCGAACGCCTGGACTCGGCTGGCGAAGTCGGGGGTGGGCATGGTCGGCTCCGTGGTGTCAGGCGCGGCGACCGAGGTCGGCGAACGCCTGGACTCGGCTGGCGAAGTCGGGGGTGGGCATGGTCGGCTCCGTGGTGTCAGGCGCGGCGACCGAGGCCGGCGAACGCCTGGACTCGGCTGGCGAAGTCGGGGGTGGGCATGGTCGGCTCCGTGGTGTCAGGCGCGGCGACCGAGGTCGGCGACGTGGCTCGGGCCCCTGGCGTCGTCGCCCGGGTTGTCGGGGTTGACCGCGTGGAGTGCTTGCAAGATCTGCGAGAACGTCCGCCGCTGCAGCAGCTCGTCGAGCAGCTTCAGCATGGTGTCGCCGATCATGCTCCAATACGTGACGCGGCGGGTGCCGATCAGGTCGAGGCCGCCGGCGTTGGCCTTCGGGTTGAGCTTGCGCAGGTTGTAGAAGTAATCGTTGGTGCGGCAGCCGTTGAACAGCCACAGGCGGTAGCGCCTGTCGAACGCCTGCTTCGACATGCGGCGGATGTTGGGGTCGGTCTTGAGCTGATCGACCATGACGTGGGCGCCGAACTCGGCGGTGTGATAGTTGCGCAGGTTGATCACGAGGTTGCCGGAGTTGACGCGGCGGATCTGCAGGCGGCCCTTGGCGACCAGAGCGCGGTACTCGGCCAGCGGCGAGCGCCTGGTCGCTCGCCCGCGCTCGGCCAGGAACTCCTCGAGGTCCTTGTACTCGCTGAAGCTGGCCTCGATCGCGCCCTTGTCGTCGACGAGGTCGGCGGTGAAGTTGTAGTCGAAGTCGGGGCCGGTGCCGTAGCGGCCGTGGCCGCCGTACATGGCGACGTCGCAGCGGCCGAGGCCGTCGAGGAAGGCGGAGGCCGCGTCGCCGCCGGCGCTGCCGTCGCCCGCGCGCACGAGGGTGACGACGACGTCGACCGGTCGGCCGGCGGCGTCGGTCGCGGCGGCGCCGGCGATCCAGTGCTCGGCGGGCCGCTGCGGAGCGACGCGCTTGCCGGCGGCGATCCGGGCGAGGGCGCCGGCGTCGTCGCGCGAGAAGCCGCGCGCGACGAGGCCGGACTCGAGGAGCTCGTCTTGCGAGCGGTTGGCGCCGTACTCGTCGAAGCCGCAGGCGATGATGACGGTGCAGAGCTGGTCGGCGAACAGACGCTCGTACCAGGGGGAGCCGGGCGGGTCGAGGGTTCCGTTGATGCGCAGCGCCATGCGGACTGGAGCATACCGAGTCGGCGCGGGGCTCGCAGCGGGCGACTTCGCGGCGCGAATGTGCGAGGATGCGCCCGCCATGAGGTCCATGCGCTCGCGGGCGATCTGCTTGACGGTGTTGCTGACGTCGACGCCGTCGCTGGTGTCCGCGGCGCCGCTGAACGTGGCAACTGCAACGACCGCGCGAGAAGCCGGTTCGCAAGGGACGGCTTCGAAAGGATCGCCGACGCCGGCGCGCGCGACGACCTGGGGGTCGACGACGCTGGCGAGGTCGAGGACAGCGGAAGGGTCGACGCCGCCGGCGACGGCGCCGATGCGCACGTCGCCGGACGCGACCGCGGCGACCGGGGTCGCGACTCCGGACGGTGCGACGGGGACGACTTCGAGCGCGACGGCGCGGGGGCGAATCACTCCGGACGGGACGAGGGTCGCTTCGAGCGCGACGGCGCCGAGCGGGACGAACGCGACGGCATCGACCGCGGCACCGCCCGAGGCGACTCCGGGCGCGACGACGCCGGTGGAGGCGCCGACCGCAACGGCTCCTGCGAGTACGACGACGGCACCGGCTGCGACGGGCTCGGCCGGGACGACCTCGGGAGGGCCGACCACGAGCGCCGAGACGGCGCCGCCGACGACGGCTCCGGGCGGATCGGTGGCCGTGGAGGCGCCGGCCGAGCAGGGGCGGTCCAAGCCGCGGACGTGGCAGATCTACCAGCGCCCGCTGCCCGGGGCGGAGCACAGCTGGGGGCCGCCGAACGGGCAGATGCCGACGGTGGTAGAGGTGTCCGAGGCGCCAATCGATCCGAACAAGGAGCCGCCCAACGGCACGCCGCGGATGATCATCGGCGCGGCGCTCGGCACCATCGGACTGGTGGTGTTCGGGCTCGGGATCGCGGCCCGCACGACCGACGTGTTCGGCGAGGACCGTCGCGCCGGTGTGCCGCTGATCGGCGGCGGCCTGGTGACGGCGGCCATCGGCTGGGGCCTGTTCACGCACGGGGTGCTTCGTCGCAAGGCGTTCCTCCGCTGGAAGGAAGGCCGGGCGACGGTGTCGCCGACGATCGGCGGGGCGACGCTGCTGCTGCGGTTCTGACCGGCTGGCCGAAGAGACAGGCGAGGGCCGGCGTTTGCCGAGGCGCGTGGCCGGCCTCGGAGGGGCTGGTCGAAGGGACAGGCGAGCGCGCTTCTGCGAGGCTGGTCCAAGGGACAGGTGCAAGGCCGAGGGACGTGGCCGCGGGTCCTGATGCGCCGGTCGAAGGGACAGGCGAGCGCGCTTCTGCGAGGCTGGTCCAAGGGACAGGTGCAAGGCCGAGGGACGTGGCCGCGGGTCCTGATGCGCCGGTCGAAGGGTATGGGGAGGACGTGAGCGTCGGAGGACGATCCGGAAAGGGAACCGGGGGGGCCGACGAGCCGAGGCAGCTGTTGCGGTTGGTGCTCTGGTCGAAGAGACAGGCGTCTTCACGGCGTGCAGATCGTCGGCCTCTCGTGATCTCTCGGCCACCCGCAGACCTCCCGCGCGTCCCGGCGACTGCGGGCGTCGCGAATCGGGAGATGGTCGAGGGGACAGGCCCGGCGTGCTCAGGCGCCGAGCGCGACAGGTTCTTCTCGAGAGAAAGATCAGCGCGGCAGGCGTTCGTGCAGCCAAGCGGACACGAGCTGGAGCTCGGCGGTCGAGACCTCGTGCTGGATCGGGTAGTCGTGCCAGCGGACGTCGCGGCCGGGGCTGAGGGCGGCGTCGTGGGCGGCGCGGCCGGCGAACATCGGCACGAGCGGGTCGTGACGGCCGTGGCAGAACAGGACCGGGGTGTCGCAGTTGGCGCGGGTCTGCTCGTCGCGCTTGTCGGGCAACAGCTCGTAGGCGCTGAGGACGAGCAGGCCGGCGAGGGTCTCGGGGTGACGCGAGCCGGTGTAGAGGGCCATGGCGCCGCCCTGGCTGAAGCCGCCGAGGACGATGCGGTCGCTGGGGATGCCGCGCGCGTTCTCGCGGGCGATGAGGCGGGTGATGGCGGCGGCGCTGGCCCGGATGTGGTCCTCGTCCTCGCGCGGGCCGGCGTGCGGGTCGAAGCCGAGGCTGCGGATGTCGTACCAGGCGGGCATGATGTAGCCGCCGTTGATCGTGACCGGCAGCGAGGGCGCGTGCGGGAGGATGAAGCGCGCCCACGGCAGAGCGAACAGCGGGACCGCCGGCTCGAAGTCGTGGCCGTCGGCGCCGAGGCCGTGGAGGAAGATGACGCTGGCTGTGGCCGGGACCGTGGCCTCGACCTCGACGCAGGGGAGCAGTTCGTTCATGACGGCACGCAATCACTCGGCGGCGGCGCCGAAGAAGATCTCGGTGAATTGGTCGCGCTTGGAGGCGAAGGTGAAGATGACGCCGCTATAGACCGAACCGGGGCCGAAGGACAGCCGACCAGGCTCCTCCTCGGGGTCGCGGTCGGCGAGGCAGGCGGCCTCTACGGTCTCGTAGGTGTCTCCGAGCCGATCCCGCGAGCGGTGCGCAGGGCGCAGGGGCGACGGCGCGGATGGCGGCGAGCGCGTCGGGGCCGCGCCGGTCGGCGCGTCGAAGGGAGCTCGCGGCCCCGGTCCGGCCAGCTCCATTGCTGACGCAGCGACCTGTCGCTTCGGACATCTCGGCCCGACCGCGACGCGCAGTCGACTCGCCTTCGTGACTCACGAGGCGCTTGCGGGCACTCGCCTTCGTGACTTACGGGGGCAGTCGGGCACTCACGAGGCGCTGTCGGCACTCGCCTTCTCACGGGCGCTTGCAGGCACTCGCCTTCGTGACTCACGCGCTTTCGGCACTCGCGGCGCGCGGCGTGGACGCGCGGCAGCGGGAGCGGGCGCGGGCGCGGGGCGTCAGTACTTCATCCACTGCAGGCAGCAGTAGCGGGCGCCGAAGGTCGCGCCGAAGTTCTCGTCCTCGTCGAAGTTGGCGCAGTTGGTGTCGTTGACGCGGATGCCCCGGTCGTCGTCGACGCGGTCGCCCATCCAGGTGTTGAGCTGCAGCGTCATGCCGGTGGCGCAGGCGCGGCGGACTTGCTCGTACGTGCAGAGATAGGCGCCGCCATAGGCCGTGCGGCAGCGGTCGGCGCTCTGGTACCAGTTCTGATTGCCGCCGGCGGTGTCGTAGTAGAGGCACAGCAGCGAGGTAACCGTGTTGACCTGGTAGGTCGAGAAGGCCGGGAAATTCGGGCATGCCGCCACGCTCGTGGGGCCGGGGATGCCTTGCGGGCCCTGGGGGCCTTGCGGGCCCTGGGGGCCTTGCGGGCCCTGGACGCCCGGATCTCCCTGCGGGCCCTGCGGACCGGTGGGACCGATGGGACCCTGCGGGCCTTGGGGGCCCATCGGGCCGGTGGCGCCCATCGGACCTTGCGGGCCCTGGGGACCGGCAGGACCGGCGGGGCCCGGCTCGCCCATCGGCCCCTGGGGGCCGGCAGGACCGGCGGGGCCGGCGGGACCGGCCGGGCCGTCGGCGCCGGCGGGACCGGCAGGGCCTTCGGGACCGGCAGGGCCGGCGGGACCGGCGGGACCGGCCGGGCCCTCGGCGCCGGCGGGACCGGCGGGGCCTTCGGGGCCGGCAGGGCCCGCGGGACCGGCGGGACCGGCGGGGCCCTCGGGACCGGCAGGACCGGCGGGGCCCTCGGCGCCGGCAGGACCGGCGGGCCCGGGCGGGCCGGCGGGGCCGATCAAGCCGGAAGGATCGCCGACCCACTGGCCGCTCTCGTTGATGACCTGGCCGAACCCCTGAATGTTGACACTGGTGGGGTTGATCTCGCCGCGGACGTCGCCGGCGAACATGGCATAGGGGACGCTGACGATGGCGGCGCGGGGGGTCATCTCCGGGTCGGAGCCGACGGTGATGCCGAGCCAGCGAGTGCTGCCGTCGAAGACGAGCTCGTCGAGGACGAGCTGCTCGCCGAGGCGGACCGAGAAGAAACCCTCTTCGAAGGTGACGCTGATGGTCTCGGCCCAGATCTCGTTGCCGGCGAGCTCGGCGTCGTAGATGGCGAAGGTGATGTCCTGGGTGCCGTCGACGGGGACGCCGTTGGCGTCGAAGAGGCGGCCCTGGTGGGTGACGAGGGCGGGGACGGCGAGGGCGCTGGCGCCTGCCGGGAGCAGCCACGCGGTCGCGAGGAGCGCGCCCAGCCACCACTTCTTCCTCATCGAGTTGCGTCGCGTCGATCTCATGGCGGGTTTCCGTTGGCGCCGATCAGGCCGCCTTGCAGGCGAAAGTTGTCGGAGGTGTAGATGCCCTGGTTCTGGGTCGGTTGGCCCAGGGTGAAGACCATGCGGAAATTGGGGCTGGTGGCGACGGTGCCGCTGTTGACGGTCTGGGTGACGGAGCGACCGGCGACGGGATCGCCGGTGGTGCCGGTGTCGGTCGTCGAGGTCGACGTCGACGTGGTCGTCGAGTCGGTGTCGCCGGTGGTGGACGTCGTCGAGTCGGTGGTGGTCGGGGCGACCGTGGTGGTCGGCGGCTCGGTGGTCGATGAATCGGTGGAGGTCACCGGATGGGTGGTGGTCGGAGTGTCGGTGGTGGGCGTGGACGTCGGCGAATCGGTGGACGTCGGCGCGTCCGTCGTGGCGGTCGTGCCCTCGGTACCACTCATGGACATCGTGCCGGCGGTCGTGTCGTCGGCGCACCCGGCCGCGAGACCCGCGCTCCACACCAGCCCCAATACCGCTCGACACCTGCGCGTACGCGCGGCCCGGCGCATGCCCCCACCCCCGTCCAGAGCCCAGCCGCGTCGGACGACGCGACGATTCGTGGACGCTATCACGAATGTCTACAGGCCAACAAGACCGCAGTTTCGCGCGTACGGGTGCGTCGGCGGCTTCACGGCGGCGATCGTGCGCTGTCCCCGGGGACAGCTCGATCGTGAGCGGTCGACGCTCGACGGCTGGACCGCCCGACGGATCGAGGCGCTGCGGCGAATGACCCGAAGTCGGCTGGCTCTGCGGAGGCGGACGAGCGGCGTCGGCGTGCGAGAGCTGTCCTTGCGGACAGGAGCACCTTTCACCGCGGGGCGAGCACGCCGCGGACTCGGAGCTCGACGCCGGGGGGTGGGATCGACATGGCGAACGGTTGCGACTGGAGGCACTCGCGGACGGCGGTGTCGTTGCCGTGGTCGGCGAACTCGCGCGCCAGCAGCTTGCCGTCGGCGCCGAAGGTGGCCTGGACGAAGATGTTGCTCGCGTCCTTGCCGCCGCAGGCGCGCAGGAGCGAGTTGCGCCGGTCGTCGAGGACCTTCTGCAGCTCGGCGGTGGCGGCGGCGCGGGCGGACTCGAGCGTGGCCTGGGCGTTCGCGTCGACCTCGACCCGCGGGCCGGGGTCGGCGAGCCAGGCCCGACGCTCGGCGGTCAACATGTCCTCGGGGACAGGCTCGATCGGCGGCGGGGACGGGGCCACGTGGTCGGGGCGCGGGTCGAAGTCGTCGAAGGACCGGCCGGCCGGGTCGGCGTCGGCCGCCTGCACGCCGAGGGCGACGACGGGCTCGGGCGCGGGGACGGGCGGCGGCGCGGGCCCGTCGCCGGGGGACAGCGCGTACCAGCTGCCGAGCAGGAGCACGGCGCTGCCGCCGAGGTAGCCGGCGATCCGCCGGCCGCTGCGCGCGACGATGTCTGAACTTCGGGACATATGATCATTGTCGCCGCCCCGGCCGCGGGGTCGGGGCGGGCGCGAGGCTCAGTACTTCGGCCATTCGGAGCAGCAGTACTTGCCGGTCTTGCCGGCGCCGACCCCGTCCTGGCCGTCGAAGTTGCTGCAATCGTTGCTGTTGATGAACAGCGCGTCGTCGTCGTCGATCCGGTCGGCGATCCACGAATTGGCGATCGGCGTGAAGCCGCCGGCGATGCAGGCGCGACGGATCTCCTCGTGGCGGCACAGGTGCGCCCCGCCGTAGAAGGTGTAACAGTCGCTCGCCGACAGGTTCCAGTTGGTGCCGAAGTTCTCGTGGTACACGCAGAGCAGCGAGCGCGCGGTGTTCACCGACGCGAGCTGATCGGCGAAGTTGACCACGGGGCAGGCGGGCACGCTGGTCGGGCCGGGAACGCCCTGCGGACCTTGCGGGCCCTGGGGACCCTGGGGGCCCTGCGGGCCGGTGGCGCCCTGCGGGCCCTGGGGCCTGCCGGGCCGGCGGGACCGACCGGGCCGGCGGGACCGGCGGGGCCCATCGGTCCGACGGCGCCCTGCGGTCCCGGAGGACCGGCGGGACCCTGGGCTCCGGCCGGGCCTGTGGGGCCCTGCGGGCCGGCAGGACCGGCGGGACCGGCGGGGCCGGGATCGCCTTGCACGCCTTGCGGGCCGGCGGGCCCGGCAGGGCCTTCAGGACCGGCAGGGCCGGCGGGACCGGGCTCGCCCTGGACGCCCTGCGGGCCGGCGGGACCGGGTTCGCCCTGGGGGCCCTGTGGGCCGGCGGGGCCGGGCTCGCCTTGCGGGCCCTGGGCGCCGGCAGGGCCGGGCTCGCCCTGCGGGCCCTGGGGACCGGCGGGGCCGACCTCGCCTTGCGGGCCCTGGGGACCGGCGGGGCCGATCTCGCCCTGGGGACCCTGGGGACCGGCGGGGCCGATCTCGCCCTGGGGGCCTTGCGGGCCCTGGGGGCCTTCGGGGCCGGCGGGTCCTGCGGGGCCGGCCGGGCCGGCGGGACCGGCCGGGCCGTCGGCGCCGGCGGGACCGGCGGGGCCTTCGGGGCCGGCAGGGCCGGCGGGACCCGCAGGGCCGGCCGGGCCGTCGGCGCCGGCGGGACCGGCGGGACCTTCGGGGCCGGCAGGGCCCGCGGGACCGGCGGGACCGGCGGGGCCTTCGGGACCGGCAGGACCGGCGGGGCCCTCGGCGCCGGCAGGACCGGCGGGCCCGGGCGGGCCGGCGGGGCCGATCAATCCGGAAGGATCGCCGACCCACTGGCCGCTCTCGTTGATGACCTGGCCGAACCCCTGAATGTTGACACTGGTGGGGTTGATCTCGCCGCGGACGTCGCCGGCGAACATGGCATAGGGGACGCTGACGATGGCGGCGCGGGGGGTCATCTCCGGGTCGGAGCCGACGGTGATGCCGAGCCAGCGAGTGCTGCCGTCGAAGACGAGCTCGTCGAGGACGAGCTGCTCGCCGAGGCGGACCGAGAAGAAACCCTCTTCGAAGGTGACGCTGATGGTCTCGGCCCAGATCTCGTTGCCGGCGAGCTCGGCGTCGTAGATGGCGAAGGTGATGTCCTGGGTGCCGTCGACGGGGACGCCGTTGGCGTCGAAGAGGCGGCCCTGGTGGGTGACGAGGGCGGGGACGGCGAGGGCGCTGGCGCCTGCCGGGAGCAGCCACGCGGTCGCGAGGAGCGCGCCCAGCCACCACCTCTTCCTCATCGAGTTGCGTCGCGTCGATCTCATGGCGGGTTCCCGTTGGCGCCGATCAGGCCGCCTTGCAGGCGAAAGTTGTCGGAGGTGTAGATGCCCTGGTTCTGGGTCGGTTGGCCCAGGGTGAAGACCATGCGGAAATTGGGGCTGGTGGCGACGGTGCCGCTGTTGACGGTCTGGGTGACGGAGCGACCGGCGACGGGATCGCCGGTGGTGCCGGTGTCGGTGGTCGAGGTCGACGTCGACGTGGTCGTCGAATCGGTGTCGCCGGTGGTGGACGTCGTCGAGTCGGTGGTGGTCGGGGCGACCGTGGTGGTCGGCGGCTCGGTGGTCGATGAATCGGTGGAGGTCACCGGATGGGTGGTGGTCGGAGTGTCGGTGGTGGGCGGGGACGTCGGCGAATCGGTGGACGTCGGCGCGTCCGTCGTGGCAGTCGTGCCCTCGGTACCACTCATGGACATCGTGCCGGCGGTCGTGTCGTCGGCGCATCCAGCCGCGAGCGTCGCGGCGCATACCAGCCCCAATACAGCCCCATACCGGCGCGTACGCGCGGTTCGGTGCATGCTCACCCCCAAGTCGGAAGATCGACGTCTGCAACGAGAGACGCGGCGATCGACGCGCCCCACGACGCGGCGATCGAGGCCCAAGCTATCATGATTGAGATCGCGTCGACAAGACACACTTTCGCGCGAGGCCCTGCGTCGCCGGCTTCACGGGCGACGGGCCCGGATGTCCCGAAGGACATGCCGAGGTGCGGCGACCGGGCGCGGACGTCTCATGTGATATGGCCCGAGAGACAGGCGGTGGAGCGACGGTGCGCGGATCGGGGGTCGGATCCGGCGCGGCGGGGGGCGCGCCCGCGCGCGCCGACGACGGCGATCGCCGACGTCGAGGCGGCGGAAAATGCTATGACTGCGAGGTCGATCGAGGTCCCTGATGTTGCCGTGTCTGCGCCGTGTCGTGCTCCCGCTCCTGCTCGCGTTGCCCGTGGCCTGTGACGGCTCGGCACCCGCCGCCCCGCCGGACCGGCCGAGCGCCGAGACCCCGGCTGCCGAGCCGGCCGCGTCGCCGGAGGCCGAGAAGCAGTACCGCGAGGCGCTCGAGCTCGAGGCCGCGGGGCGCCACGAGGAGGCCCGGATCGCCGTGGAGCAGGCGATCGCCGCGGGCGCGGGTCGCGACGCCAAGCTGCTCGCGGCCAAGCTGGCGATCCTCCGCGAGGACCTCGACGAGGCGACGCGCCTGCTCGAGCCGCTCGCCAGCGACGGCGGCGACGCGCTGGTCCTCTACAACCTCGGCCTCGTGGCCCAGAAGCGCGGCAAGTACAACAACGCCCGCAGCCGCTACCTGGCGGCCCTCAAGGCCGACCCGAACTACAACCCGGCCCGCTTCAACCTGGCCGTGCTCACGTGGGAGGCCGGGGTCAAGGACGAGGCCCAGCACCACGCCCGCAAGTTCATCGACGCCGTGCCCAGCGACGACCCCAACGCCGCGAAGCTGCAGCAGATGATGGGCGGCGTGCCGCCGGCCCCGGCGTCGCCGGGGGTGCAGCGCTGAGGCGCGGGCCCGCGACGGTCGCGGCGGCGGGTGATGCGGGCACCTGTCCTTCAGGGCAGGTCGCGGTTCAGGTCGGACGGAGGCGGGCCAGGTAGAAGCCGTCGGTGTGGTGGGCCTCGGGCGTCCAGGTCTCCTCGTGCTCGAGGGCGAAGGCGCCGGCGTCGCAGGCGGCGCGGACCAGGCGCGGGCCCTCCTCGGGCTCGAGGCTGCAGACGGCGTAGACCAGGCGGCCGCCGGGGCGCACGCGGGCGCGGCAGCGGTCGAGCAGGCGGCGCTGGAGGTCGGCGCAGGCGGCGATGTCGTCGAACTGCACGGTGGCGCGCAGCTCGGGGTGGCGGGCGAGGTTGCCGAGGCCGGTGCAGGGGGCGTCGAGCAGGACCGCGTCGTAGGGGCCGTCGTCGACCCCGGGCTGCGGCTCGGGGGCGGTGAGGTCGGCGACCACCGTGGTGAAGCTGAAGCCGTCGACGTCGAGCTCGCCGCGCCGGCGCAGGGCGGCGTGCTCGCCGAGGCGGTGCTCGCTGGCGTCGGCGGCGACCAGGCGGCCGCGGCGGCGCATCAGCTCGGCGAGCTGCAGCGACTTGGTGCCCATGCCGGCGCAGGCGTCGAGGACATGTTCTTCAGGACATGGCGCGAGGGCCAGGGCCGCCCGCTGCGCGCCGAGGGCCTGGACCGAGAACAGCCCGCGCTCGTGCAGCGGGTGGCGGACCAGCTCGCCGCCGCCGCGCACGCGCAGCGCCTGCGGCTGGTCGGGGAGCTGCTCGACGACCGCCTTGGGGTCGGCCTCGCGCAGGGCGGCGGCGACGGCGTCGGCTGTCGTTCGGGACAGGTCGACGCGGAGCTCGACGGCGGGCGGCTCGGCGAGGGCGCGGGCGCGGGCGAGGGCGACGTCGGGGCCGAGGGTGGCGAGCCAGCGGCCGGCCAGCCAGCGGGGGATCGACCAGCGATTGGCGAGGACGTCGAGCGGCTTGCCGGCGGCGAGGCGGGCGTCGAGGGCGGCGCCCTCGCGGTCGATGGCGGCGAGGATCGCGTGCAGCGGGCGGGCCAGGCCGCCGCTGGGGTCGAGGGCGGTGGCGAGGCCGAGGGCCTGGGGGATCGCGGCGTGCGGCGGGTGCTGCAGCTCGCGCAGCTCGAACACCGCGACGCGGGCGATCTCTCGCGCGCGGGCGCTGAGGGCCTTGGGGCGCGCGGCGGCGGCGTCGATCAGGGCGTCGAGGCGGCCGCGGTGGCGCAGCACGCCGTACACGAGGGTCGTGGTGAGGCCGCGCTCGCGCCGCTCGAGGTCCGGGTGGCGCTCGAACTGCTCGGCCAGGATCCGGTTGCTGAAGCCGCGGCGTTGCTCGATCTGCCGGAGCGTATGGACGGCGAGCGCGCGGGCGGTGATGGGGTTTCTCGGCACGGGGGCGCGGATCGTAGCCGCAAAGGGTGTTATGGTGTCGGCGATGTCGACGCGCCGCCGCGCCGCGATCGCCGCCGCCGCCCTCGGGGCCCTCCCCGCGGGCTGCGAGGAGCCGCTGCAGCCGGTGTCCGAGGCGCCGACGCTCCTGGCCGAGGCCGGCGATTACACGATGTGGGCCCGGCCGAAGAACCGGGAGGAGCGCCAGCCGGTGGTCGCGCCCCACGGCGGGTTCGTCGACATCTACATCAACGACGTGGTGGTCGCCGACCTGGCGATGGTGCTGCCCGAGGGGCTGCCCGCGTGGTCCGAGGAGGCGATGGTAATCCTGGCCGGCTACGACGCGATGGAGGGCGGGTCGCTCGTCCAGGTCGCAGTGATGCAGAAGCAGGGCGGCGTGTGGGCGTGGGAGCAGTACGACGGCTCCAGCGACGAGCCCCGCTTCTCCGGCCGGCCCGACGTGTGCGTCGGCTGCCATAGCGCCGGCGAGGATTTCATACGGTCGTTCCGCCTGCCGGACCCGCCGCCCGAGGAGTGACGGGGCGCGGCGCGCGTGGGCCGAGATGGCCTGCGAAGAGCCGGACCTGCTGGCGCGCGTGGGCCCGAGGAGGGAGGCGAGGTGGCGTGCGTGGTCGATGCGGCCCCTGGCGGCGAGGAGTGAGGCGTCGAGCGTGGGCCGAGATGGCCGCCGCCCGCGGAGTGAGGCGAGGTGGCGTGCGTGGTCGATGCGGCCTCTGGCGGAGAGGAGTGAAATCGCCGCCGCCCGAGGAGGGAGGCGAGGTGGCGTGCGTGGTCGATGCGGCCCCTGGCGGAGAGGAGTGAGGCGGCGCGTGTGGGCCGAGATGGCCGTCGCCCGAGGCGTGCGGCGAGGTGCGTGGCCGATGCGGCCCTCTGGCGGAGAGGGGTGAGGCGGCGGGCGTGCGCCGATGCGACCCCCGGTCGCAAAGCGGGGCGGGCGCGACGATCGTGCCTGATGCCGGACGAGGCGGGTCCGCGAGCCGCCCGGCGACGCGAGCGAGCGCGGCCGATCGGGGCAGGTGAGCGCCTTGACGTGGTCTCCCCGAGTCCGGCGAGCGGGGGATGCGAGGCGCCCGCGCTTGCCCGTGGGCGGGCGAGGGGCTATGCCCCCGGCGATGCTGCAGAACGCACTCGTCCGTGTGCCCACCGAAGATCTCAAGCGGCTGCTGGCGCTGCTCCACCGCGGAGAGCTGCAGTGCCCGCTGACGCCGGTCGAGGTGACGCGGTGCGGCTTCCAGATCCACATGGACGCGCTGCTCGGCCACCTGCGCGGGCTCGAGGCGCCGGGGGTGCGGGCGGTGCTGACGGCGGTGCTGCACGAGCGGCAGGCGGCGCAGGAGCGGATGCCGCGGCTGGTCTGAAGGGCATGTCCCATCGGACAGCAAGCGATCGCGGCGCGCCGCGGGGCCGCGGTGAGGCGCCCGAGGTGACGGGGCGCCAAAACCTGATGCCTCGACCGGGGCATTTCGCGTAGCCCTCGCGCCGGGAGCCGACGGGCCGGCAAGGCGCGAGGAGGGGAGAACTTCGCTCGCGCTGCCGTGCGCGCGGGCGCCGAAAGGTTCGTCGCCGGCCTCTTCGCGGCCGAGAGCGTGCGGCTCGCGGCAGAGCCGGCGACGGACTCGAGCTCGCTCGCGCTCGTCGCGGGACGGGCTCACGAGGTCGGTGCTGCTGCCTGTAACTTTGCCGGCCGACCGGGCACTGTGCCCCTGCGTGGGTTCTCCGCTCCGACTGCCGCGCGCTCCGGCGCGC
Source organism: Nannocystis exedens (assembly GCF_002343915.1). Taxonomy (GTDB): domain Bacteria; phylum Myxococcota_A; class Polyangia; order Nannocystales; family Nannocystaceae; genus Nannocystis; species Nannocystis exedens. The sequence goes on from NZ_NETK01000001.1 coordinate 5,273,910, forward strand.
TCCGATCCACCGGCCATTCCGCGGTGTACGACCGGCTGCGCTCGCTGGCGCGTGCGTGTCGGCAGAACCCCCGAAGCCGCACTCGTGGCCAGCCAATCGCTCAAGACCGCTGACAAATAGGGGAACTTCATTCATGAAACGAATTCTTACGCTCGCTCTCTATCCTGTCCTCTCGACGATCGCCTGCGACTCGACAGGCAGCGAGGCGGAGAGCGACTCGACGGACACCGAGGTGGAGCGCGACTCGACGGACACCGAGGTGGAGCGCGACGGCCTCCGACCGACCCTCGCGGTCGGCGAGGCGGAGCCGGCCGCCTCGACGCCGCTCCGCGCCAAGGCGCTCGGGCGCATGCGGAACGCGGCGAAGTACTTCCACGACAATGTCGCCCGCCACGGCGGGTATGCGTGGCACCACAACGCCACCAACCTGAACGAGCGCTGGGGCGATATCCAGCTCGACGCCGATCAGATCATGATCCAGTCACCGGGTACGGCGGACGTGACGATCGCGTTCGTCGAGGCCGCCCTCGCCGACCCGGCGACCCCGGCGCTCAAGACCTACGCGAGGGACGCGGCCATGGCGTTGCGTCACGGGCAGGTCAAGTCGGGCGGCTGGCGCCTCTACGCGGACTTCAAGCCGACGCCGACGCTGAAGGCGTGCTACCTCAACACCACGGCGAACTGCAGCTGCGGCGGCTGCAAGTTCACGGTCTACGACGACCAGGTCACGCAGACGGCGCTCATCGCGATGATGCGCACCGATCAGCTCCTCGGCTTCGCGGACGCGGCGATCTCCGGCTCCTCCGCCTACGCCCGCGCGCGGGTGGAGACCTCGCAATTCCCGACGCACGGCGGCTTTCCTCAGGGGTTCGCCGGTCCCGTCGCCGCACGGCCGGCGCTTCAGGCGAGCTATCCGCCCTCGATCGGGACCTCGTGCGGCCTCGCCAACTGTTACGCCAACCTCTACACCACCGAGTACTGGGACGACCCGACCCTGAACGACAACCTCGCGTCGGCCTTCGTGGAGATGCTGTACTGGGCGAAGGAGGTCTATCCCGCGCAGGCCGCGACCTACGGGGCCATGCTCACCGCCTACGGCGACTTCCTTCGCCGGGCGCAGATGCCTCAGCCGCAGCCCGCCTGGGCGCAGCAGTACGACATCCAGATGCAGCCGCGGTGGGCGCGTAGCTGGGAGGCTCCGGCGATCGCGGGCCAGGAGAGCCAGGACGTCATGTGGGCGCTCCTTCGCCTCTACCAGCTCGACCCGAGCGTGCCGGCCAACCGCGACGCGGTCGGGGCCGCGCTCGCGTACCTCGAGACCGTCGACCACGCGAACGACACGCTGATCCACCGCTACATCGAGCTCGACGACACCTCGCCGGCGAACGTCGGCTTCTACACGGTCAATCCCAACGGTTACCCGGTCCAGTTCTCGCCTGCACCGCCGACCTACCAGAACTACGGGTGGGTGGTCCCGTCGCAACTGGCCGCGATCCGCGCCGAGTACGACCGGTTGGCGAGCGACACGACCGTCATGAAGCGCTCGTGCCAGAAGCTCCGCGCCGACACGGCGCAAGCCGTCGACACGGCGGTGAACAACGAGCGGTGGATCACGACGTACAGCCCGGGCGGCCCGCGAAGCGGCGCGACCCCCGGCGACTACCTCGACACCGCGACGTTCGTCAAGAACATGCGCACGCTGGCCGAGTTCGTCGTGCGCACGACGACCGACTGCGTCGCGTGGAATTACTGAGCGAGACGCCGCGCCGCATCGAGCCTCAGAACGAAGATGCCCGCGAGGACATGTCCTCGCGGGCGTCTTCTTCGCGCTCCGGGAGAGAGGAGCTCAGTGGGTGAGCTTCTTGTAGCGGATCCGGTGCGGCTGGAGGGCGTCGTCGCCGAGGCGCTTCTTCTTGTCGGCCTCGTAGTCGGCGAAGTTGCCCTCGAACCAGGTGACCCTGGAGTCGCCCTCGAAGGTGAGGATGTTGGTGGCGATGCGGTCGAGGAACCAGCGGTCGTGGCTGATGACGACGGCGCAGCCGGGGAAGGCCAGGAGGGCCTCTTCGAGGTGGCGGAGGGTGTCGACGTCGAGGTCGTTGGTCGGCTCGTCGAGCAGGAGGAGGTTGCCGCCGCGCTTGAGCAGCTTGGCCAGGTGGACGCGGTTGCGCTCGCCGCCCGACAGCACGCCGACCTTCTTCTGCTGGTCGGCGCCGTTGAAGTTGAACTTGCTGACGTAGGCGCGCGAGTTGACGTCGCGGCCGGCGATGCTGAGGACCTCCTGGCCGCCGGAGATCTCCTGCCACACGGTCTTGTTGGGGTCGAGGGCGTCGCGGGTCTGGTCGACGTAGGCGATGTCGACGGTCTCGCCGACCTTGATGCTGCCGCCGTCCGGCTTCTCCTGGCCGGTGATCATGCGGAACAGGGTGGTCTTGCCCGCGCCGTTGGGGCCGATGACGCCGACGATGCCGCCGCGCGGGAGGGTGAAGGTCAGGTCCTCGAACAGCAGGTGGTCGCCGTAGGCCTTGCTGATGCCCTTGCACTCGACCACCGTGGTGCCGAGGCGCTTGGTGAACGGGATGACGATGTCGGTGGTGTCGACCCGCTTGTCGTTCGCCTGCGCCAGCAGCTCCTCGTACGCCTTGACGCGGGCCTTGCTCTTGGCCTGGCGGGCGCGCGGGCTCATCTGCACCCACTCGAGCTCGCGCTGGAGGGTGCGCTGGCGGTTGGACTCGGCCTTCTCTTCCTGGGCCAGGCGCTTCTTCTTCTGGTCGAGCCAGGACGAGTAGTTGCCCTTCCACGGGATGCCGGAGCCGCGGTCGAGCTCCAAGATCCACCCGGCGACGTTGTCGAGGAAGTAGCGGTCGTGGGTGACGGCGACGACGGTGCCCGGGTAGTCCTGCAGGTGGCGCTCGAGCCAGGCGACGCTCTCGGCGTCGAGGTGGTTGGTCGGCTCGTCGAGCAGCAGGAGGTCGGGGCGCTGCAGCAGGAGGCGGCACAGGGCGACCCGGCGCTTCTCGCCGCCCGACAGCTTGGTGACGTCGGAGTCGCCGGGCGGGCAGCGCAGCGCGTCCATGGCGATCTCCAGCGTGCGGTCGAGCTCCCAGCCGTTGCCGGCGTCGATCTTGTCCTGCAGCTCGGCCTGCTCGGCGAGCAGGCGGTTCATCTCGTCGTCGCTCATCGGCTCGCCGAGCTTCATGCTGACCTCCTCGAAGCGGGCCAGCGTCTGCTTCATGCCGATGACGGCCTCCTCGATGTTGGCCTTGACGTCCTTCTTGGGGTCGAGCGCGGGCTCCTGCGGCAGATAGCCGACCGAGACGCCCTCGGCGCTCCACGCCTCGCCGATGAACTCCTTGTCGACGCCGGCCATGATCTTGAGGAGGGTCGACTTGCCGGAGCCGTTGAGGCCGAGCACGCCGATCTTCGCGCCGGGGAGGAAGCTGAGCCAGATGCCCTTCAGCACCTCCTTGCCGCCGGGGTAGACCTTGCGCAGGTCCTTCATGGTGTAGATGTACTGATACGAGGCCATGCCGTGACGACTCCTGGAGCGCCCTGCGGGCGCGGGGCGGGAGGATAGCAGAGGCGCGGGCGAGCAACCGCGGCCGTGAGCGGCGGCAGTTGCGAGCCCCGCCGGCCGCGACCGGCGCGAGCGGAGGTTCTCGCCGCTCCGGCGCCCGCCGGGGCCGGCGGGCCTGCGCGCCGGCATTTGCCGGGCCGGCGCGGCCGACCGCCGGCGCGGGGAGCGGGAGATCGCCGGGAGGGCTTGCGGCCGGGGCCGATGCGCACCCATCATCCCCGGCGAGATGAGCCAGACGACGGAAGCAGAAGTTCTCAAGCCGGCGGCGCCGGTGGCGGTCGAGGTGCCGGTGGGCGTCGAGCCCGACGCGAGCAAGCGCTCGGCGCAGGCGCATGCGCTGGCGGTCGAGACGTCGTTCAAGCGCTACGGCATCAACCGCTGGGGCAGCGCGTTCATCCGCGCCAGTGGCGAGGGCCACCTGGTGTTCGCGGCGCCCAACTCGCCGGCCGTCGACCTGTTCGCGCTGTCGCAAGAGCTGGCCCGCCGCGGCATCCGCACGCCCTACGTGGTCCGCTTCCCGACGATGATCGAGAACCAGATGGGCACGCTGAAGGACGGCTTCGCCAAGGCGATCGCCGACAACAACTACCAGGGCAAGCACATCGGCGTGTACCCGCTCAAGGTCAACCAGCGCCGCAGCGTGGTCGACACGGTGGTCAAGGCGCGCGAGAAGTTCAACTACGGCCTCGAGGCCGGGTCGAAGCCGGAGCTGCTGCTGGCGATGGCCCAGCCGCCGCTCAAGGGCTCGCTCCTGGTCTGCAACGGCTACAAGGACCGCGAGTTCATGCGCATGGCCTTCCACGCGGCCGAGCTCGGGCACCACGTGATCATCGTGCTCGAGAGCACGCGTGAGGTCCGCCGCTACCTCGACGTCTACAACGAGCAGGACTGGACCGCGAAGCCCGAGGTCGGCATGCGCGCCAAGCTGTACAGCCGCGGCAGCGGCCGCTGGCAGAGCTCCGGCGGCGAGAGCAGCAAGTTCGGCCTGACGACCAACGAGCTGCTGGCGGTGGTGCGCGAGCTGACGGCCGCCGGGATGGTCGAGCAGCTGTCGCTGCTGCACTTCCACATCGGCTCGCAGATCACCCAGATCAAGCGGATCAAGACGGCCGTCCGCGAGGGCGCCCGCATCTACGCCGAGCTGCAGCAGCTGGCGCCGCAGCTGCGCTACCTCGACCTCGGCGGCGGCATCGGCGTCGACTACGACGGCTCCCGCACGTCGTACCCGTCGTCGGCCAACTACTCGCTCGAGGAGTACGCGTCGCAGGTGGTGTTCGAGGTGATCGAGGCCTGCCGCGAGGTCGGCGCGCGCCAGCCGACGCTGCTCACCGAGTCGGGCCGCGTGGTGGTCGCCAACCACGCGGTGACGATCGCCGACCTGCGCGAGGTCCAGGGCGAGCTCTTGCCGGTGCCCGAGCCCGGCGAGGACGAGCACCGCCTGGTCCACGAGCTGCGCAGCACGCTCGAGAGCCTCAACATCAAGAACGTCGAGGAGTACTTCCACGACGCGATCGACTACCGCGACGAGTGCCTGCAGCTGTTCTCGCGCGGCTACCTGAGCCTGCAGGACCGCGCCAGCGCCGAGGGCCTGTTCGGACGGATCCGCAACAAGGTCAAGCAGATCGTCGAGTCGATGCCGCACCCGCCCGAGGAGATCGTCGACTTCCTCGGCAAGGCCCACCAGAAGTACCTCGTCAACTTCTCGATCTTCCAGAGCATCCCCGACGCGTGGAGCATCGACCAGGTGTTCCCCGCGGCGCCGCTGTCCCGCCACGGCGAGAAGCCGACCATCAACGCGCAGATCGTCGACATCACCTGCGACAGCGACGGTTGCGTGGAGACGTTCGCCCACCCCGACGAGAACATGCCGTACCTGCCGCTGCACGAGCGCCGCGGCTCGGACGAGAAGTACTACCTGGGGTTCTTCATGACGGGCGCGTACCAGGACAGCCTGGCGAACGTGCACAACCTGTTCGCCCGCTGCCACGAGGTCATCCTCCGCAACCCGGACGACGACATGGTCCTGCCCGGCAGCGAGCGCGTCGAGCTCGGCGAGAACTTGACCTTCGAGATCAAGATGGGCGCGACCTGCGAGGACGTGCTGTCGGCGATGGACTTCGACGTCGAGCGGATGATCCGCTGGCTCCGCGACCGCCACCTCGCGGTCGAGACGACGCTCGGCGAGTCGTGGCTGCTCGGGGTGCTGCAGAGCTACCCGTACCTGTCGCGCTGAGTCTCGTTCAGGCGCGCTCGTCGCGGCCTCGCGGGCCGCGACGAGCGGGCGTCATGCGTTGTTGTTGTAGAGCACGAGCTGGCGGTCGCAGCGCGCGAGCACCTCGTCGCTCTCGAGGCTGTCGGTGACGACGATCAGGGTCCACGGGCGCGCGCGGTCGAAGATCCAGTCGAGCAGGGCGGTCCGCTGCGGCGCGCTGAGGTCGAGCCGGTCGAGGCCGAGGTCGATCAGCAGCAGCCTGGGCTGGGCGACGAGCGCCCGCACCAGCGCGACCCGGCGGATCTCGCTGTCGGTCAGCAGCCCGCCGTCGCCGTCGCCGAGCAGCAGCTGGTCGAAGCCGCCGGGCAGCCCCAGCGCGGTGCGGCGGAGGTCGACGAGGTCGAGGAGCGCGTGCAGCTCGGCGCGGTCGCCCGACCAGCCGGCGCCGACGAGGTTCTCGAGCAGGCTGGCGCCGACGAGCTCGCCGCCGCGGACGAGCGCGACCTGCTCGCGGATGCTGTCGAGCTCGAGGTACCGGACGTCGCGGCCGTCGAGCCGGCCGGTCAGCGTCAGCGGCGGAGTGCGGTCGTAGAGGCCGTAGAGCAGGTCCAGCACGCGGCTGTGGCCGTCGTTGCCGCCGACCAGCGCGACGCGCTCGCCCGGACGAATGGTGAGGTTGCTGGGCTCCGACGTCAGCTCGACCGCCATCGGCCGGGCCGCCGTCGGCAAGAGCTCGCCGCCGCGGGGCTCGAGGTCGGCGTCGAGCGTCAGGGCCAGGGTCTGGACCGCGGCCACGCCCTCGTACACCGGGTCGAGCTGCTGCCCGAGGCCGCGGACGCCGGCGCCGACCTGGCTCACCAGCACGGACGCGGCCACGAGCTGGCCCAGCGTCAGCTCGCGCGAGATCACCAGCCAGCCGCCGATCGCCAGCACCCCGACGGTCGCCAGCACCTCGAGCGCGGCGCCGGTGACGATGTGGCGGAGGAGCGTGTCGAAGTACCTCCCGCGCGCCTGCAGCCAGTTGCGCAGCAGCACCTCGCCGTGAGCGTCGGCGAGCGCCCGCCCGCGCGGGTCGGAGAACACGAGCCGCATGCTGGCGACGTCGTCCATCCAGCGGAACAGCCACCACTTGCAGTCGGACTCGTGGATCGCGCGCTGCTCCGCGCCGCGCCCGGCGAGCATGACGCCGGCGATGCAGACGATCAGCGCCGCGTCGAAGGCGAGCAGCAGCGGGTGGTAGAACGCGAGCAGCACCAGGCTCGCCGCGCTCACCATCACCAGCGAGGTGCCGTCGAGCAGCAGCGACGAGAAGTCCTTCTGCAGGATCGGCATGTCCATGTAGCGGTTGCACAGCTCGCGGTTCGAGACCGTCTGCCGCGACTTGCGGGAGGTCCGCGCGGTGCGGCGGATCCAGTCGGTCACGCCGCGCACCCACAGCTGGCGATAGACCCGCTCGACGGCGATGAACTGCAGCACGCGCAGGAGCGCGACCGCGGCCAGGGCCACCAGCAGCATCGTCGACAGCAGCAGGATCGGCTGCAGCATCAGGGTGCTCGAGATGGTGTTGACGAGCGCCTGGGCGGCGACCGGGACCGCGAGCGAGACGGCCGCCATCACCGCCCCGTACACGCAGACGACGAACACCTCGCGCCGCTCCATCACGAAGGCCCGCACCAGGCGCACGAACTCGCTCGGCGGGTGCGACATCTCCGAGAGCATCAGGCGCGGCTCGATCGCCAGCCACGGCGGCGCGGGCTCGCTCGAGCCCCGCGGCTTCAGGCCGGCCATGAACGCCGCGGGGCGCATCCGCTGGCGGCGTTCGCTGCGGCCGTCGAGGACGACCAGGTCGAGCGCGCCGCGCCGCGCGCCGAGCAGCACGTACCAGCGGTCGCCGACCGAGGTGAACGCCGGCGCCTCGAGCGAGCACAGGCGCGACAGCTCCTCCTCGGTCTCGACGGTGAAGCGGGCGGCCTTCAGGCCCGCCTGGCGGACCGCCCGCTCCGCGGCGACGTCCCACGGCTGCGGGCCGCCGTCCGACTCTGCGGGCGCCGCGTGCGTCACCGTCGCGAGCGTCTGGCCGGTCGCCGCGGCGACCAGCTCGAGGACGCGTGGGGGGATCTGGGTGGCGTCATCCATGAGGGTCTGCGGCGGTCGCTTGGACGTGCGTGCGGCGAGCGAGCGGGTTCACGGGGTCACCGGCTGGACGCCCATGCCGAGCGACCCCTCGAGCTTCGCCTTGGCGACGAAGTAGTCGGAGACGGCCTGGATCTCGTTGTGGGCCGCGTCGGCGCTGGCGACCTCGCGGAGGTTGACGAGGAGGAGGTCGCCGGCCCCGAGCTGGAACTTGCGGTACTCGGCGGCCGCGAGCTGACGCGTCAGGTCGACCTCCTGATTGGCCAGGCGGGCCCGGCGGTAGGCGGCCACCAGCGCCTGGTGGCCGTCGCGGATCTCGACGCTGATCGTGTCGTCGAGCAGGCGCAGCTCGGCGGCGATCGCCTCGGCCGAGGCGCGGGTCGCCTCGAGCTGGCCTCGCGCGTACCGCAGCGGGATCGGGATCTCGAACACCAGCGCCAGGACGGCGCCGGTGCGGACGAAGTCGGGGAGCAGCGGCCGGCCCATGTAGCGCGACACCCACGCCGACAGCTCGACCTTCGGCGCGCGCTGGTTCTTGGCCCAGCGCAGCTCGACGTCGGCCTGCGAGCGGAGGGTCAGGCGGGCCCGCCGGTCGGGCCTGCGCTCGAGCGCGGCGCCGATCTCGGCCTCGATGTTGCCGTTGTCCGGGTCGGCCATCGCCGGCAAGCGCGCCGGCAGCCGGTCGACGCTGGGGATGACGGGGTTGCCGGCGCCGTCGCGCAGGTACAGCGACAGGTCGAGCCCGGCCTGCTGGAACGCGCGCTCGGCCGCGACCACGCGGCCCTCGCGGTCGAGGATCAGGCGCCGGTTGTCGACGCCGGCCAGCGGGTCGAGCGCGCCGAGCTCGATGCGCCGGCGGAGCGCCCCCTCGCGCTTCTGCGCCAGCGCGAGCAGGGTCTCCTCGATCTCGAGGCGCAGCCCGTTGGCGACCCATGTCCAGTAGCTGGTGGCCGCGGCGACCTCGAGCTCGAGCAGCTTGGCGTCGCGGACCTCCTTCATGCGGTCGCGCTCCATCGACGACTGGCGGATGTTGGCGCGCCGGCGATCGATCGCGCGGTCCTTCCACAGCGGCAGGGTGAGGCCGGCCGACAGCGTGCCGAGGGTCGAGCGGACGTCGCGGCTGCCGACGCGATCGTCGACGTCGAGGATGGTGTCGATCGTGGTGTTGTAGTAGGGCCGTCGGCCCACGCCGACCTGCCAGCCGGCCCACGCGGTGAGGCCCCACAGCGGCGTGGGCTGCTCGACGCGGGCGTCGAGGATCGAGTTGCGGTAGACGGGCTCGACCACCGCGCGTCCGCGCACGACCGGGTCGTACATGCCGCGCGCGCCCTTGGCGTGGCCCTCCGCGCCGCGGATGCCGAGCTCGGCGCTCTTCATCCGCGGGTCGCGTTGCTCGACGCTGTCGAGGACCTCGGCCAGCGTCAACACCGGGCCGGCGCGCGTCTTCGGGATCGTCTCGCCGGCCTCGTCCTGGTCTTCCCAGGCCGGGACCTCTTTCTGCGGGGCCTTGGGGGGTTCGACGGGGACCTCGAGCGGCCCGGTGTCGCGCGGGCGGGGCACCGGCGGGGCCGCCGACGCATTCGCTGCCGAGAGGAGGGCGCCCAGCAGGGTCGCCGAGCCCGCGGCTCGCAAAGTTCGCGTCATCATCGCTCAGTTGCTCCCTTGGGCGGGTTGCGCGTCGGGGGCCGCGCCGAGGGCCGGCGGGAACCCGTTGATCTGGCGCCACATCTCGAACCCGAGGCGGACCCGCTCGAGCAGGACCCAGCCGTTGACGCGGACGCCCTGGCGCAGCCAGCGGCTCTCGGGCCAGGGCAGGTCCTCGGGGTCGGGGAGGACGACGACGCGGTAGCGGCCGTCCTCGGCGGCCATGGCGTCGACGAACACGACCACGCCGCCGAAGGTGCCGACCGCGACCGACGGCCAGCCGACGAACTGCACCGCGGGCCAACCCTCGAACTGCAGGCGGACCTTGCGGCCGGCGGAGATCAGCGGGCCGTCGCTGCCGGACGCCCACAGCTCGACGGCGGTGGTGCCCATGTCGGGGACGAAGGTGGCGATCACGTCGCCCGCCGCGACCATGTCGGTGCCGTGGCGGCCGACCAGCTTGAGGACCGTGCCGTCGCGCGGGGCGACGATCTTCATCCGCCGCTGCCGGGCGAAGCGGACCTCGAGCTGGACGAGGTCAGCGTCGGCCGCGGCGAGGTTGCTCTCGGCGTCGGTGAGCGCGCTGCGAGCCTCCTCGATGCTGGCGCGGGCGGATGTCTCGATGGCTTCGGCGTCGGAGTCGAGGACCCCGATCTCGCGCTCCGCCGCCTTGAGCGACGCCCGCGCGGTGTCGAGGTTGGCCGAGCTGGTGGCGGCCTCGAGCTTGGCGAGCTCGAGCTCGCGCTCCGAGGCCAGGCCCTCGTTGAAGAGCGCCTCGGTGCGGGTCAGGTTGAGGCGCGCGGTCTCTTCGGCCGAGACGGCCGCGTCCACGGCGCGCTGGGCGGCGTCGAGGCGGTCGCGGCCCATCTTCGTCCGGAGATCGGCCGACGACGACTGCGCCGCCTCGCTCAACTCGAGCGCCGAGATCTTGGCGCGGGCGATCTCGACGGCGCTCTGGGCCGCCACCCGCCGCGACTCGATCGCCATCCGCTCGCGCTCGAGGCGGCCGAGGATCTCGGGGTCGTTGTCGCTGATGTCGGCGATCGGATCGCCGGCCTTGACGTGCGAGCCCTCCTCGACGTGCCAGGTCTGGAGGCGGCCGTCGATCGGCGCCTCGATCGAGCTCTGACGGTCGAGCGGCGCGTAGGCGATGACGCGGCCCTGGCCCGGCACGCTCTGCTGCCACGGCACCAGCACCAGCGCCGCGACGATCATCAGCAACGCGAGGCCGAGCAGGCGGACCGTGACCTGGGTGCTGTGCGGCTGGCGGACCGACAGCAAGCTCGGGCGCGTCATGTCGAACACCGGGACGATGGGGGTGTGTGCCTTCATCGGTCGCTCCTTCGGCTCCGAATCACTTGTTGGTGGTCGCAGCGCGCCAGGATATCGCGGCTGTCGACGCTGTCGGTGACGACGACCAGAGTCCAGGGCCGCCTGCGGTCGAAGATCCAGTCGAGCAGGGCCGCGCGTTTGGGCGCGCTGAGGCCGAGGCGGTCGAGCCCGAGGTCGATGAGCAACAGCCGCGGCGCGGCGATCAGCGCCCGCACCAGCACGAGCCGTCGGACCTCGCTCTCGGTCAGCGGGCCGTCGTCGTTGTCCGGCAGCAGATCTTGCTGCATGCCCTGCGGCAGTCGATTGAGCGCCGGGCGCAGGTCGACCAGGTCGAGCAGCGCGTCGAGCTCGGAGGGATGGCCGGGCCAGCCGGCGCCGACGAGGTTCGCGAGCGCGCTGGTGCACACCACCTCGCCGCCGCGGACCAGCGCGACCTGGTCGCGCAGGCTGTCGATCTCGAGCAGGTGCACCTCGCGGCCGTCGAGCCAGGCCGACAGGTCCGGCAGCTGCGTGCTGCCGAAGAGCCCGTAGAGCAGGTCGAGCGCGCGGCTGTGGCTGTCGCTGGCGCCGACCAGGGCGGTGCGTCCGCCCGGCTTGACCGACAGGACGACCTGGCCGGCGCCGTCCTGCAGCTCGACCGCGAGCGGCTGCGTGAGCCGCGGCAGGACCTCGCCGCTGCTCGGCTCGAGGTCGGCGTCGAGGGCCTTGCCCATGGAGTCGACGGCGGCGATCGCCTCGTAGATGGGGTCGAGCTGGCGGGCGAACCGGCCCACGCCGGAGCCGATCTGCGACACCAGCACGGAGGCCGCCACCAGCTGGCCGAGCGTCAGCTCCTGGGCGACCACCAGCCAGCCGCCGATCCCCAGCACGGCGACGGTCGCAATCACCTCGAGGCCCGCGCCGGTGACGACGTGGCGGAGCAGCCGGCGGAAGTAACCGGCGCGCGCATCGAGCCAGTCGCGCAGCAGCAGCTCGCCGCGGACGTCCGAGAGGGCGCGACCGCGCGGGTCGGCGAAGGTGAGGCGGTTGCTGGCGACGTCGTCCATCCACGCGAACAGGTCCCAGCGCGCGTTCGCCTCGCGCTTGGCCCCCGACTTCGCGCCCAGGCCGACGAGCACGACGAAGCCGATGCCGAGGATCAGCACCGCGTCGAAGGCGAACAGGACCGGGTGGTAGAACGCCAGCAGCACCAGGCTCGCCAGCATCACCAGCACCAGCGAGGAGCCGCTCAGCAGCAGGGCCGCGAAGTCCTTCTGGAGGAGCGCGACGTCGAGGAAGCGGTTCGACAGGTCGCGGTTCGAGACCCGCCGGCGCGAGGTTCGCGAGGTCTGGGCGAGGCGGCGGATCCAGTCGGTCGCGCCGCGCACCCACAGGCGGCGGTGGATCCGCTCCACCGCCAGGATCTGCAGCACCCGCAGGACCGCGACCGCGCCGAGGGTGATCGCCAGCAGCACCGCGAGGACCACGATCTGCCGCAGCATGGCCGTGGCGGCGATCGTGTCCACCAGCGCCTGGGTGGCGATCGGGATGGCCAGCGAGGCCACGGCCATGGCGACGCCGTAGACGAGGACGACGTAGATCCCGCGCCGCTCGAGCTTGAAGGCCCGCAGCAGGCGACGGGCGGCGGTGGGCGCGTGCGACAGGGCCGAGAACATCAGCCGCGGCTCGACCGCCAGCCACGCCATCGGCGGCTCGGTGTGGTGAGCCGCGAGCCAGCGGAGCAGCCCCGGCGCGCGCATGCGGAGCGCGTGCTCGCCGAGCTCGTCGAACACGACCAGGTCGAGCACGCCGTGCCGGGCGCCGCGCAGCACGAGCCAGCGCTTGCCGACCAGGGTGAAGGCCGGCGAGTCGAGGCGGCTCAGCCGGGTGATCTCCGCGGCCGTCTGGACCGTGAACTGCGCCGCTTTGAGGCCGGCCAGGCGGGCCGCCCGCACCGCCGGGGGCACCCACGCGGACGGGTCGATCCACGCGTCCTGGGTCGCTCTGCTCGCAGCCTGGGGCGCCAGGGCGTGGCCGGTGACCTCGGCCAGGACCTCGAGCAGACGGCCGGGGATACGACGGGTGGGGTCGTTAGGGAAGTTGGAGTACATGAGGCGGGTGTCGGCTCGGACCCAAGGCGCGGCCTGACACTGCGGCGGTCACGGGACCCGACGCATGCCGGAAGAGTCAGCGATGGAGAGGCAATCCGCTCGCGGCCACCGAGCGCCGGCGAAATCGCAGGCGACAGAAGTGAAGCGAGCCACGGTCGACGGAGATCAGCACGCGGGAGGGCCGCGCGCTCGTCGACTGCCTGCTTCGCGCGCGCGTGGCGACGTGCTCGAGGTGAGCAACGGCCAGGTGGCGAACGCGTGCGCCGCGACCGACTCGAATGTACTCAGGCTCAGCTCGACCGGGTCGTCGCCGTCCCGGCGCGCCGAGTGCTGCGGTGTCTCCTGGCGCGACGCGATGGGGACGTCCTGGCTCCCGGCGATGACGTAGTCGTCGCTCGGCTTGTCCGTCCGCCCGCACAGGTGCCCGGGCGAGAACAGCAGCGCCGTGAACACTGCGATCAGCAGCGCCACGACGAACCGCCATCCTGCACCGACCCCCGGACGCATGGAGAAACTTGCGTGAGCGTAACACAGTACTTGACCGGATGCGCCTGGGGAAAAGCGGGCCGACGTGAGCTTTGGGCAGCGTTTGCTCAGGATCTTCACCAGGCTTCGCCCCCGACGAGAGGGGAGCGTGTGGGCCAAGAGCCACGACTTCGAGGCTGTCCCGACCCGGCCGGTACTCCAGGAGCTACCAAGCACAACGCGAGGGCATTCCCGAGCGAGGCCGGAAAGGTCGGCTCGTAGCTCCCGAGGCCCGAGATCGCGGCGGCCCTGCGTTTGTGGAGGTTCGAAGGGACATGTTTGAAAGGACATGCGACGCGCGGCTCGAGTGGTCGATGGCGTGAGGTCGGAGCCGGCTCGAGCGCGCAAATTCAGCGGCGTCGTCCGGCTCGACGCTGGGCGTGCAGATCGCTCTGGTTCCCCGGACATGGCGCGACGAGGACGACGCGCTCGCGCGCGAGCGCGTCGCGGCAGGAGGGGCGACGATCGTGTCCATCACGCCGACGCAGCGGGGTAGCGCGCGACCCGGGCAGTGGGTGCACCGTGCGTGGAAGGATCGGCCGCCGTCGACGGCGTGCGAGGTCCTCGACATCGTCGACGGTGGGATGCTCGAGGCGCGCTCCGACTCCGCGTCGGAATCGACCCGCACGACGCTGCCCGCGCGCCTCGTCATGATCGTCGTCTCTTCCTGTCCGACGGCGGGAGCGAGCCCGGCGCCGACGAGCCGCCCGAGAGACACGCCGCAACTTGAACGCCAGAGGGCGGCTGTTGGGCGGCCAGCCCTGGCCGTCCAACAGCCGCCCCGGAGCCTGTCCCGGAGGACATCTGCCAGCGGAGCCCGGGACGGCGGGTCGGCCTCTCACGGCTGCTGCCGTGCCAGGGGTCCGGGAAGCGGCGGCCGCGAATCAGAGGCTGGATGGGTGCGAGGCACGAGCGACGATCCTGCCGGTCAACTCGCGGCCGCCTCTTTCCCGGACCCCTGCGAGGCGCAGTCGGCAATTCGCGGAGCACCCACGTCAGGTCTCCGCGTGGCGAAGTCGAGCCGCCGCGCCCAGCCTGTGTGGCGCGCACGGCCCGTGAGCCGAGGAAATCCCGGAAGATTGTTCGCCCGAGAGCAACAATCGGTTCGCCCGTCGAGGCCTAGTTGCTGCTGCCGTCGGGCGTCATCGTTGGGCTCCATGACGACTGCCACGAACACCCCGACCCGCTGGACCATCGACCCCTCGCACTCGAGCGTCGGCTTCAGCGTGCGCCACATGATGATCACCAACGTCCGCGGCGAGTTCAAGAAGTTCGCCGGCGAGGTCGTGCTGAGCCCCCAGGACCCGGCCGCTGCGAGCGTGAGCGCGACCGTCGAGATCGGCTCGATCCACACCCGCGAGGAGCAGCGCGACGCCCACCTGCGCAGCGCCGACTTCTTCGACGCCGACAAGTACCCCACCATGACCTTCCAGTCGAAGCGCGTCACTCGCACGGGCGACGGCTACGACGTCGTCGGCGACCTGACGATCCGCGACCAGACGCGCGAGGTCGTCCTCAAGGTCGAGGACGTGACCGGCGAGACCGCCGACCCGTGGGGCAACACCCGGATCGGCGCCTCGGCGAAGACCAAGATCCGCCGCTCCGAGTTCGGGATCACCTGGAACGCGTTGCTCGAGCTCGGCGGGGCCATGGTCGGCGACGAGGTCACGATCGACATCGAGGTCTCTCTGGTAAAACAGAAGTAAGACCATGACGATCCGCTCGACGAACGAGAGCCCCCCGCAGTTCCGCCAGGTCGTGTCGATCGACGCGCACACGCTCCACGCCGACGTGAGCGGCGCGCTCGGCGGCACGGCCTCGGCGCCCGGCCCGCACGACCTGTTCGACGCCTCGCTGGCGACGTGCAAGGCGCTGACCGCCTGCGTGTTCGCCAAGTCGCGCGGCATCGCCCTCGAGCGCGTCACGGTCGAGGTCGAACGCGACGACTCGCAGGAGCGCCAGGGCACCTACGTGCTCAGCGTCAAGCTCGCCTTCGAGGGCGCGCTGACCGACGCCGACAAGCACAAGCTGCACGAGACCGTCCTGCGCTGCCCGATCCACAAGCTGATGACGACCTCGACGGTGGAGATCCGTCAGTCGCTCGCCTGACCCTTCGGACATCCGTATAATTGGAACCATCGCCAGGGAGCACAGCCATGCAAGCAGACGATTCAGCGCACACGGCGATCGAGCTCGAGATCGCGGCGCGGCCGCGCCGGCTCGACGCGTTCGAGGTCGGTCGCGTGCTGCCGGCGACGGCCCGGCGCATGGTCGGCCCGTTCGCGTTTTTCGATCACATGGGCCCGGCGCACCTCGACGCGGGGCTGGGCATGGACGTGCGGCCTCACCCGCACATCGGTTTGTCGACGGTGACGTACCTGTTCGAGGGGGAGATCCTCCACCGCGACAGCCTGGGCTCGCTGCAGACGATCCGCCCCGGCGCGATCAACTGGATGACGGCGGGCCGCGGGATCGTCCACTCCGAGCGCACGCCGCCGGAGACGCGCGCGCAGGGGCCGAAGCTGCACGGGCTGCAGCTGTGGGTCGCGCTCCCGCGCGAGGCCGAGGAGACCGAGCCGGCCTTCTCGCACCACCCGGCCGACACGATCCCCGAGCTGTCGAGCCCCGGCGTGCGCGTGCGCGTGCTCGCCGGCTCGGCCTACGGGGTGACGGCGCCGACGCCGATCGCGTCGCCGCTGGTCTACGTCGAGGCCCACCTCGAGGCGGGCGCCCGGTTCGAGCTGCCGCCGGCGACCGAGCGGGCCGTCTACGTGATCGAGGGCGAGCTGCGCAGCGGCGACCGGACGGTGCCGCCGCGCACGCTGGCGGTGCTGCGCAGCGGCAAGGTCGAGGCGCTGACGGCGACCACGGCGACGCGGATGGTGCTCATCGGCGGCGAGCCGCTGGGCGAGCCGCGCTACATCTGGTGGAACTTCGTCTCGAGCTCGCAGGACCGCATCCTCCAGGCGACCCACGAGTGGAAGGAGCAGCGCTTCCCGCTGGTCCCCGGCGACGAGCACGAGCGGATCCCGCTGACCGACGAGCCGAAGTTCGCGCACCCGTGAGCGCCGGCCTTCACGACCTCTTTTTTTGAAAAAGCACGTCCTGAAGGCTCCGGTGAGCGGATGCCGGGCGCCGCCCCGCTCAAGGGCAGGGTCCACCCGGCCGAGCTGCCGGCGCTGCAGGTCGTCCCCGCCTCGACCGACCCGACCCGCCGAGATCGAGCTCGGCGGAGGGACAGTCCGGCGCGGTTCGTACGGCCACGAACCGCGAGCTCTGGGCCTCGAGCCGGAGCAAGATGTCTCTCGGAGCATGCTCGCATGAGCATGTCCCAAGCAGCATGTCGCTGATGCGTCACGGGATGACGCAGACCCCGACGTCTTCGAGGCCGGACGGGGCCATGCCCATCTCGTACCAGGCGACGCACTGCATCCCGTACTGCGCGCAGGGGTCGGCGAGGTCGGTGTCGCAGAACGCCGAGCAGCAGTACTGGCCGTTGCAGCCGGCCACGTACTGGCCGTTCATGCAGATGTTGCCCGGGTCGCAGCCGTTGGAGAAGGCGCAGCCGTCGCCGACCGCGCCGGTGTTGCCGGAGGCGTCCGGGACGCAGGCGAACGTGTCCTCCACCCCCACGCACTCGTTGTCCGGGCCGCAGAACGCCTGGTTCAGCGGGTCGCACTTGGGGTTGCAGTACGCGATGTCGTCGATGAAGACGCACACCTCGTTGGCGCTGCATTCGACGCACGGGTCGTCGGGCGGCCGGATGAAGGTGCCCGTGGTGTCGCCGGAGTCCGAGGTGATGAAGCTGTTGCTGTCGCTCTCGGATTCGGTGCTCGGCCAGTCCGAGGTCGAGGGGCCGGTGGTCCGGTCGACGCCGGTCGTGCCGGGGCCGCTGGTGGTCGTGGACTCGCCGTCGGTCGTGCCGGCCGTCTCGGGCTGCGTGCTGTTCGTCGTCGGCTCGTCACCGCTGTCGTGATGCTCCCGGTGCCGCCGTCGGTGGGGTCGGTGCCGCCGGTGCTGGACGTGTCGTCGTCGGGCGGCTGACTGCTGTTCCCCTGGCTGCTGTTGCCGCCGGGCTGGCACTTGTCGACGAAACACATGAGCCCCGGCAGACACTGGCCCTCGATACACGGACCGGTGAGCTGACCCGCCATTGGCCCGGCCGTCAGCGGGCTCTCGGAGTCGCTACAGGCGACGAACAACAAAGCGGTGAGTGAGAACGAATACGCGCGAAATGGTCGCATGCGGGGCAACCTATCATGAATCACAATCGAGGCAACGGCGCTGCCGACGTCGCAAATCCCAGTTGGGGCCCGCGTCGCGCGAGGGCTCAAGCCGGGCTGTCGCCGCGAACTCGACCTCGATGGCGAAAGCGCGACACGAGCCGATTCGGCTGCGCGCCGCGGGTGAGGGCGAGCGAGGGGACGGCGACGGCGGAGATCATTCGCTGCCGCACTCATAGGTCAGCGCGGCGTGTGACCTCGTCGGCGGGCCGTGGAGGGGAGGTCGAGCCGGTCGGGCTCCACGTCTGCCTCCCCGACGCGCAGCCCACCGAGCGTCTGCGTCTCGGACACGGGCGGCAATATGGGCAGCCGTTCGACTCCTGTGGCCGCGGGAAGGACTGCGGGCACGGCGATCCGCTCCGAGCACGAAGGGGCGCTGTCTTGCCGCCTGCGACGCATCCGAGGCTCATGTTCAATCGGGTGCAGGCGGCTCTCGGATGGTCTCTCGACGGCCCTCGCCGAGCTCGGCGTCGAATTCCCGAGCTCGTCGAGCTCGGGGTCTGCAGCGTTCCGCCGCTACCATGACGCCGGGAGCAGGCAGCTCGCTCCTCGCCGAGCTCATCGCGCGGACACGACTCTTCGGGTCGGCCCGCGCGGGAGAGGACGTCTCGCGCCACGCCGAAGACGGCGGCCGCTCACACGTGGGCGATGGCTTCGATCTCGACCTTGAAGTTGAAGGGCAGGCGCGCCACCTCGATGCAGGTGCGGGCGGGGACCTTCGGGCCGGGGAAGAACGTGCCGTAGGCCTTGTTGAAGGCGGCGAACTGGCCCATGTCGGTGATGAAGGCGGTGATCTTCAACACCTTCTCGAGGCTGGAGCCGGCCTTCTCGAGCGTGCGGCGGAGGTTGGTGAGGGTGGCATGGGTCTCGGCCACCAGGTCCCCGAGAGTGATGCCGAGCGACTCGACGTCGACGGCGGCGTGCCCGGAGGTGAAGATGAAGCCGTTGTGGTCGCGGTGCCACGAGAAGATCGGGCCGTGCTCGAGCTGGTGGGGGCTTCGGTGATGACTCGTCATGAGGCCAGCGATCTATACCGCGAGGCGGGCGGGGGCGTCACTTTTGCGGGGGGCCGCGGTGGTCGCGGGGGCGCCGGTGTCGGGGCGAGGGCGCGCGTCGGTCGACTTCGTCGGACCGCCGGCGCCGAACTTGTCGAGGCTGCGATAGCGGTCGCGGAGCAGCGTCTGGCGCGAGACCATGGGGATCGCGCGGCCGCGGACGAACACGTGGGTGGGACGGCTGCTGAGCTCGAGCGGGTCGCCGCTCCAGACGACGAGGTTGGCGACCTTGCCGACGGCGACGCTGCCGTGCGTCGCGCTCTGGCCGTAGGCGAGGGCGGGCTCGAGGGTGATCGCGCGCAGCGCCGTGGCCCAGGGCAGGCCGTTGGCGACCGCGATGCCGGCCTCCTGCGTGATGTTGCGGAGGTTGTGCGAGTCGTCGAGCCAGGCGATGACGACGGGCACGCCGGCGGCGGCGAGCAGGGCGGCGTTGTCGAGGCGCGCGCCGAGGGTGTCGAAGCTGCTCGGCAGGTTGCGCGACGGCTGCACGATCACCGGCACCTTGGCGGCCGCCAGCTCCGGCGCGACCTTCCACGCCTCCGAGCCGCCGACGACGACGAGCCGCAGCTTGTACTCCTTCGCCAGGTCGAGCGCGGCGAGGATGTCGCTCGCGCGGTCGGCGGTCAGCGTCAGCGGGACCTGGCCGGCCAGCGCCGGCTGCAGCGCCTGCAGGTCGAGCGCGTGGGCGGCGAACGGCCGGGTCTGGGCCCGCTCGTAGGCGTCCTTGCGGCCGCGGAACACCTGCGCGTCGGTGAGGACCTCCTGCAGCTTGGCCAGCGCGGCCGCGCGCGAGCCGGCGAAGCTGTGGCCGAGGTTGCCGTCGATCGCCACGCCGGCCCTGGCGAGCGCGCCGCGGTGGTCGCCGTGGACGAGGTCGACCCACGCGACCTGTCCCGAGAGCAAGCCGCCCGCGGGGGCCACCGCGGCCGTGGTGACGCCGCCGATCGCCTGCACCTGGATCAGGCTCGACTCGGCGTGGAAGGCCCGGCTGGCGTCGTAGGCGGCGCGGATCGGGTGGTCGCCCGAGCGCGCGTCGTCGTGCGTGCTGCCCTCGAGATCGATCTCCACCAGGCCGAGCTGGTTGTCGCAGGCGATCAGGCCCGGCGTCACGACCTTGCCGGTGGCGTCGACGCGGACCGCGTCGGCCGGGGCGCTCGCGGCCAGCTCGGGGCCGCCGACGCCGGCGAACTTGCCGTCGCGGATCAGCACGGTCGCGTTCTTGACGACGGTGCCGTCGCCGACGTGGAGGTCGCCGCCGGTGACGACCGCGACCGGGGCGGCCGGGCGGGCGGGCGGGGCGGCACGGGCCGCCGGGGCCGGGGCGAGCAGGGTGAGGGCGGCGAGGAGGATATGGCTCATGGGACAGGTCCTCGCGGTCAGTGCGCAGCGGACAGGTTCGAAGGGACAGGTTGGACGGGGGCCGGCGGGGCGGCGCCCGGGTTGTAGCCGAGCTCGAAGTCGGTCCCGGGCTCGTGGCTGCCGCGGACGAACACCGGCTCGCCGTCGATGTAGACCTGCTCGGCGCGGGTGTAGACGCTGAACGGGTCGCCGGACCAGACGACGAGGTCGGCGCGCTTGCCGGGGGTGAGGGTGCCGACCTCGTGGTCGATGCCGAGAGCCCACGCGGGGTTGGCGGTGAGCCAGCGCAGGGCGTCGTTGTCGCTGATGTCGATGCCGATCCGCCGGCCGGCGTGCATCGCCTTGGCGGCCTCGTGGTTGAGCCGCTGGATGCCGGTCGGGCTGTCGGAGTGGATGATCGAGCGGCCGCCGGCGGCGTGGAGCAGCGCGGCGTTCTCGAGGATGCCGTCGAAGGCCTCGGCCTTGAAGCCCCACCAGTCGGCCCAGATCGAGGCGGCGGTGTCGGCGGCGGCCAGGCGGTCGGCGATCTTGTAGGCCTCGACGGCGTGGTGGAAGCTGCGGATCTTGAAGCCGTAGGTGGCCGCGAGGTCGAGCATCTGCGACATCTCGTCGGCCCGGTAGCAGTGGTTGTGGACCAGGATCTCGCCCTTCAGCACGAGGCCGAGGGTCTCGAGCCCGAAGTCGCGGGCGGGCGGCTGCGGCTCGTCCGGCGGCTTGCCGGGCTGACCGTCCTTGCCCGCGCCCGCAGGCCCGGAGGGCCGTGAAGCCGAGCCCGGCTTGTCCTTGTTCTTCTCCCAGTCGGCGTGGTCCTTGTGGTACTTGGACCATGTCCTTTCGTACTCTTTGGCCTTCTGGAAGGCGTCGCGGAAGCCGGCGATGTTGCCCATGCGCGTCTTGGGGCCGGCCTTGTCGCCGTAGACGCGCTTGGGGTTCTCGCCGCAGGCCATCTTGAGGCCGTAGGGCGCCCCGGGGAACTTGACGTCGCCGACGCTGCGCGCGTCGGGCAAAAACCGCACGGTCACGCTGCGCCCGCCGATCAGGTTGGCCGAGCCGGGCAGGATCTGCGCCGTCGTCACCCCGCCCGCGCGGGCCCGATCGATCTGCGGGTCCTGCGGCCAGTACCCGTCCTCGGCCCGCGCATAGGCGGTGTTCGGCGCGCTGGCCTCGTTGCCGTCGCTGTGACCGTTGAGGCCGGGCGCCGCGTAGACGCCGATGTGCGAGTGCGTGTCGATGATGCCGGGGGTGATCGTCTTGCCGGCGGCGTCGACGACGACGGCGCCGTCGGGCGCAGTGAGGCCGGGGCCGACGGCGGAGATCCGGCCGCCGACGACGAGGAGGTCGGCGCGCTCGAAGATGTCGCCGGCGGCGGTCATGATCCGGGCGTTGCGGAAGAGGCGCGGCGGGCCGTCGCTGACGACCGCGGGCGCCGCGGTGCGACCGGCGACGTCGGGTGCGGGTGCGGCGACGTCGCTCGGCGGCTGCGGCGGAGCGCCGCGGTTACACGCGAGGAACAGGACGAAGCCCGAGATGGCAGGCGAGCGAGGGCGACGCGAGCTCACGCGCCGAACCTACGCCGGACGCGGCAGGCCGGGCAATCGCCGTGCCGCGGCCCGGACGTGTGTTTGAGCCCGGTCCGCGGCGGTGGCGGCGCGAGCCGGCCGCGGATATCCTTCGCGCCGCTCATGCATGTTCGCACCCTGATCGGTGCCGCGGCGCTCGTGTTCGCGGCTGGTTGTCTGTCCGAGCGCGGCAAGCCGCCCGCCAACAAGCAAGTCGCCGCGGCGGGCGCCGCGACCACCACGGCGAAGGCGCCGTCGGGTCCGCCGGCGATGCGGGCCGCGGCCGCCCCCGGCTCGACGCTGTGCGAGCAGGCCTCGCTCAAGCTGGCCCCCGGCTCGGTGGTCGCGCAGATCGACGGCGTCGACGTCAAGCTCGAGGACCTCGGCGAGCAGCTGGTCCAGGCCGAGAACAAGGCGCTGCGGCAGTACTGCAGCGAGGTCGCGCGGGTGCGCGAGGCCGCGCTCGAGAACCTCGTGCAGCAGAAGGTGCTGACCGCCGCGGCCGAGAAGGCGGGCAAGCCGATCAACGAGTACGTGCAGGAGCGCATGGAGGCGGCGGTGCCGACCCCGAGCGACGCCGAGATCGAGGCGTTCTACAACTCGCGCAAGTCGCCCGACGCGCCGCCGCTCGACCAGGTCCGCGACCAGGTGGTCCAGGCGATCAAGGCCGAGAAGTCGGAAGAGGTGTTCATGGGCATGCTCAACGAGCTGCGCGCGACCGCCTCGATCGACAAGCGCCTGCCCGACGTCCGCCCGCCGGCGCTCGAGCTGGCGGCGACCCACTCGCCGTGGCTCGGCAGCGCCGACGCGAAGGTGCAGGTGGTCGAGTTCTCCGACTTCGAGTGCCCGTACTGCGCCCGCGCGGCCGACACGCTCAAGCAGCTCAAGGACAAGTACGCGGACAAGCCGGTCCAGTTCGTGTTCCGCCACTTCCCGCTGAGCTTCCACCCGAACGCCCGCCCGGCCGCCGAGTACGCCCAGTGCGCGCACGAGCAGGAGAAGTTCTGGCCGCTGCACGACGAGATCTTCGCGGTCCAGCGCGAGCTGTCGACCGACAAGCTCAAGGAGCTGGCGACCAAGGTCGGGCTCGATCAGGCCAAGCTCGACGAGTGCCTGACCCGCGTCGGCGCGCTCATCGAGGCCGACATGAAGGTCGCCGGCGATGCGGGCGTCGGCGGCACGCCGAGCTTCTACATCAACGGCCAGACCTTCGACGGCAACCCGACGGTCGCCGGCCTGTCGGAGGCGATCGACGCCGAGCTGGCCCGCGCCAAGGGCTGACGCCATGCACCCGGCCTTCGCCTCGCCGCTGCGCCGGTGGCTCTACGCGTTCAAGCCGGCCAGCTGGCCCAAGGTGCTGGCGCCCGCGCTCCTCGGACAGGTCCTCGGGGCCATGTCCTCGGGGACATTCAGCGTCGGCGCCGCGGTCGTCGGCCTGGCGTTCGCGGTGTTCGCCACGATCTACGTGGTGCTGCTCAACGACTGGTTCGACGCCGACGTCGACGCGCTGAAGCGGCGCATGTTCCCCGAGGCGGGCTCGCCGAAGACGATCCCCGACGCGATCCTGCCGGCCGAGAGCGTGCTGTTGGCCGGCGCGGGCTTCGGGGTGATGGCGCTGGCGGTGGCGCTGTGCGGCGAGCTGTTCCTGCCGGGGCGGCCGGGGCTGATGCTCGGCGCGGTGATCGGGCTCGGGCTCTTGCTGGTCTACTCGGCGCCGCCGCTGCGGCTCAACGACCGCGGCGCCGGTGAATTCGTCGAGGCGCTCGGGGTCGGGGTGCTCGTGCCGTGGTGGAGCGCGTACGCCCAGAGCGGGCAGCCGACGTCGCCGTGGTACGTGTGGGCGCTGCCGGGGCTGGCGCTGCTGGCGTTCGCGTCGGCCGCCGCCAGCGGGCTGTCCGACGAGGAGAGCGACCGCCGCGGCGGCAAGTCGACGCTGACGACGATGTACGGCAACCGGGCGGCGCGCCGGGCCGCCGAGTACTCGGCGTTCGCCGGGCTCATCGCCTGGATGTTCGCCGTGCGCGCCAGCGGCGGCGGGTTCCCGCTGATCCCGGTGCAGATCGCCGTGCTCGCGGCGGCGCTGCCGTGGCGCGCGCTGACCCGCGAGAGCCCGCACGCGCTGACGAACTGCTTCAAGGCCCAGAGCCGCTACAAGACCGCGCTGCACCGCCTGATCTGGGGCTCGTCGCTGGCGCTGGCGCTGGCGCTGGTGATGCTGCGCCTGGCGGGGTGGGCATGAGCTGGCCCGGGCGGTCGCTGGCGCCCGGCCGCAGCCGCAGCCGCAGCGTCGAGGAGGTCGTGGCGCTCGTGGCCGACGGCTCGCCGGCGACGGCCGAGCTGACGGCGGCGCTGCGGGAGATCGAGGCGGCGGCCGCGGCCGCGTTCCCCGGCAACATCTTCTGGGACATCGAGCTGCTGGCGGCCGAGCTGCTGCGCGCGGGGCCGGGCGAGGTCTCGACGCAGGGGCGACGGATCGCCGGGCTGCAGGCGCTCTACGGCCAAAACACGGTGATCCGGTTCCGCTACGTCCACGACTTCCTGTACGGCTACGACTGGGCCAAGTGGGTCCAGCGCGAGCCGGACGAGCGCGGGGGGGTCGGGCCGTTCGCGCCGGCCTTCATCGACCACCAGGAGCGCCGCGGTCGCGAGCTCGAGCAGCTGATCGCCGCGGACGACGCGGTCTATCCCAGCTTGCCCGAAGGACAGGTGCGCAACCCGTTCCCGTTCTCGCGCGAGCCCGAGGCCGAGTCGCTGCTGCTGGCCGACCTGGCCGCCGCCGGGCTGCTGCCGGTCGAGGCCTGGGACGCGGCCGCGTCGCCGCGCTGGGACCGGCCCTACGCCGAACTGCGCATCGAGCGGGCGGCCGCGCTGGGGCTCTCGCTGCCCGAGTGAGCGATGGCTGGCTGTTCGGACATGCTGAAAGGGGCATGCTCGCAAGAGCATGCCCCTTCGGACCTGCCCCGAGAGGCAGGCGAGCCCGCCGGCTCACAGGCCGGACTGGCGCTGCTTCTCCTTGAGGCCGGCGACCTTCCGCTCGAGGTCCTCGACCAGCTGCTTCTGGTCGGTGTAGTTCTTCTCGACGACGGCGCCGCGGCGCTCGGCGAGCTCGATCTGCTCGGAGGTGCGGGCGTTGTCCTTCACCTTCTTCATCCGCTCGAGGAAGATCGTCCGCTGGGCCAGCTCCTTGCGGGCGATGTCGAGTTTCTTCTCCCAGTAGGCGATCTCGGCGCCGGCGCTGGGGAAGCTGGTCGGCTCGGGCTTGGGCTTCTTCGGCGGGGCCAGCGAGTCGGACTTGGGCCCGACCGGGAGCAGGCCGGGGTTGACGCGGGCTTTGCCGCCGCCGCGGTTGGGGTCGTAATCGCGGGCGCCGACGCCGAGCGCCTGCGTCTCCGGCCCGCCGCCCTGGGCGAGGCTGGCCTGCTGGCCGCCGCTGGCCTTGCCCTTGCCGGCCCCGGCCGCGCCCGAGGCCGCGTCGCCCCCGGGCCAGAAGATGAGGAGCGCGGCGACCACGAGGATCGCGCCGCCCACGATCAGCGCCCACAGCGCGCCGCCCTGCGCAGACTCGGGCTGGTTCGCTGTTGCCGGCTTGGGACCAGGTTCGGACATACGCGGGCGAGAATAGCATGTCCGCGGTGAGCGAGCCCCCGGAGGAATTCATCGAGATCCCGCTGATCGTCGACCCGGCCCGCGACGGCTTTCGCCTCGATCGTTTCCTCTCGAGCCGGATCGCCCGGCTGTCCCGCACCCGCGTGCAAGCGATCGTCGACAACGGCCAGGTCCGCCGCGCAGACACCGGCGAGGTGCTGCTGCGCGCGTCCCAGCGCGTGCGCGCCGGCGAGGCGCTGGTGATCCGCCGCCCCGCGCCGCGTGAGCCCGAGGTGGTGCTCGATTACCGGGAGATCTACCGGGACGAGGCGCTGCTGGTGATCGACAAGCCGGCCGGGCTGCCGGTGCATCCGTCGGCCAGCTACCACCGCCACACGCTGACCCAGGTGCTGCGCGACCGCCTCGGCCCGGGCCACGGCTGGGACATGGCCCACCGCCTCGACCGCGAGACGTCGGGGGTGATGGTGTTCGGCCGCCGCGCGGGCTCGGCGACCGCGCTCAAGAAGGCGTTCCTCGGCCGCGAGGTGCGCAAGACGTACCTGGCGCTGGTCCACGGCTCGTTCCACGAGCAAGTCCGGATCGACGTGCCGCTCGGGTTCGCCATCGGCTCGAAGATCCGGATCAAGATGGGGCCGGTGCCGGTGGCCGCGGGCGGCCTGCCGGCGGCGACGACGGTGCGCCCGCTCCGGCACGGCGAATTCAACAAGATGCCGGTGACGCTGGTCGAGGCGCTGCCCGAGACGGGGCGGCAGCACCAGATCCGGGTCCACCTGGCGGAGATCGGCCACGCGGTGGTGGGCGACAAGCTGTACGGGCTGCCCGAGGAAGAATTTTTGAAGGTGGTCGAGGGCGGACGGAAGCTGCACGAGCTCGGGGCCCAGCTCGGGCTGCAACGCCACGCGCTGCACGCGGCCGCGCTGACGCTGCCGCACCCGGCGAGCGGGGCGGAGGTGCAATTCACGGCGCCCTGGCCGGCCGAGCTCGCTGCGATCCTGGCGCCGTGAGGCGCGGACAGCGGATGTCCTCAGGGACATGTCAGGCGCCGAGCCAGGATGTCCCGAGGGACAGGTCACGGCTTCAGCAGCGGCGTCGCGCCGGGTTGCAAGATCTCCACGATCTCGCCGGACACCGGCTCGAGCGCGGTGGTCTTGCCGTCCTCGACGACCACCTTGAACTGGGCCATGTCCGAGCCGTCCTTGAGCTTCAAGGTGCGGTCGGGCAGCTCGATGGTGTCGACGCCGGGCGGCTCGCGGGTGAGGCCGAGGCGCGCCTTGCCTTGCGACCAGGCGAGCACGCGCGGCCGCTCGGAGGTGTCGGTGCCGGCGGGGAGCTCGAACTGGCGCAGGGCGGCCGGCTCCTCGCCCTGGCGGGCCCAGCGGTACCAGGCGAACACGGTGCCGGCGACGAGTACGGCGAGGCAGGCGATCAGGATGCGGCGGATGCGCCGGGCGGCGGCGTAGCCGGCGAAGCGGCCGAGGTGGTGCTCGCCGGGCGGTGGGTCGCGCATGAGCTCGTCGTCGCGGTCGCTGGCGGGCGGGGCCGCGACCGGACGCCACGCGCGGGCCATGTCGGGGGACGGCGGGTCGAGGTCGTCGCGGGTCATGCCCGGAGGATAGCGCGGGTCGGCGACGGGCGCGCTCGCGCGGGGCTCACTGGCACACCGAGCCGAGCAGTACGCCCATGTCGAGGTCGACCCCCGGGTCGGTGCAGAGCTGGTTCACGGGGCAGTCGGCGTCGCTGTTGCACTCGCCGCAGATCCCCAGCTTCAGCAGGCCCATCACGTTGGCCTCGCCGCAGAAGCCCGAGGCGCACGCCTGGTCGCCGGTGCCGGCGAAGTCGCAGCCGGCGTCGTTCGGCACCGAGCCGGCGGCCTTGCACTTCTTCTGGCCGCTGAAGTCGGGGATGTCGTAGTCGGGCGTGCAGTGGGGCGCCTGCGCGGGGCAGTCGGCGTCGGTCTTGCACTCGCCGCAGGTGGCGACGGTGATGATGCCGGGGACCGAGAGCACGGGGCTGCAGTCCTGCGCGGTCGGGTCGCTGCAGGCGGCGTCGCTCTCGCAGCCGTCGCCGGCCTTGCCGAGGTTGCACACCGAGCCGACGCCGGCGATCGGGTTGGCCACGGTGCAGCCGCCGTCGGGACAGTCGTCGTCGCCGAGGCATTCGCCGCAGAAGCCGCCGAGCGCGGGGACGAGGAAGCACTTGCCCGACTCGCAGCCGCAGCCGCTGGCGTCGGTGCAGGAGGAGTTTTGCGGCTGACCGAGGGGGTCGTTGCAGGAGGCGCCGGTGCTGAAGCTGTCGGAGCCGATCGAGGTCGACTCGATGCCGGTGGTGACGGTCGAGACGGTGCTCGAGTGGGTGTCGCTGGGGTCGCCGTCGGTGGCGGAGCCCTCGGTGACGGGGACGAGGGTGGTGCCGTCCGAAGTGGGCAAAGTCGTGACGGTCTGACCGGCCGTGGTGCTGACGGGGTCGCTCGGGTTGGCCGAGGTCTGGCTGTGCCCCATGGTGACGGTGCCGTCGCCGCTCGAGCCGGAGGTGGTGCCGGCGGTCTCGGTGCCGGTCTGCGAGTCGGAGGCGGACTCGCCGGGTTCGAACTTGGGGCTGCAGGCGAGCACGAGCAATAGCGCGGGCGACAAGGGCAAGCGATACTTCATGCCGAGAGTATACGCGGAGGGGGCGCTCGAGCGGGATGGTGTGTATGTCCTTCGGGACATGTGCGGCGGCGCGCGGGTCGGGAGACCCCATGGAGCAGGGGCGCGGGTGCGCGGGGCTTGCTCTCGCGGTGATCCGGGGCCTGGAGAGGCTCGGCGGACTGCGTTCTTCTTGGGGCTTGGCTAGGGTCTGAGCTTCGCGGGCTTGAATCTGGTGCTTCGAGAATTGCCGACTGCGCCTCGCGGGGGGTCCGGGGAAGGGGCGGCCGCGAGTTGGCCGGCAGGATGGCCGCTCGTGCCTCGCATCCATCCAGCCTCTAATTCGCGGCGCCTCTTCCCCGGACCCCTGGCACGGCTGCAGCCGTGAGAGGCCGCCCCGCCGTCGTGGGCTCCGTTGGCAGATGTCCTCGGGGACAGGTCATGAGGGGCTGGTCGACGGCCAAGGCTGGCCGCCGACCAGCCGCCACCTGCCATCATGCACGGCGTGGCTTCGTGGCGTGGCGGGCTGGGCTCGGCTCGGGTGAGAGATGGCGTGGCGGCATGCGGTCGAGCAGGAGGCGAGAGTTCAGCCGGGGCGCCGGACCAGGTCCGGCGGGCGGAGGTCGTTGGATCGACGGGGCAGGCTCGAGCCCGGGGAGGCGGCCGGCGTTGCCTCGATATTCGAGGAAACCCGAGCGACGATGTCGATCGAGTTCTGCCGGTCCCCGAGCAGCCTGTGGAAGATCGGCCTGGTGAACCTCGACTCGAGGAGGCGGAGGGTCGCGCTGCGGAGGAACCGCTCGATCTCGCTGCCCGGGGTGAAGAACTGCCGCATCTTCACCCCGCGGGCCTGCAGGTCGGTGATGAACGGGCGGAGCTCGCGCTCCCACGCTGCGAGCGCGCCGGCCGGGTCGCCCGGGTACCGGTCCAGCATGTCGCCCAGGAGTTCGCTCCCGGCCAGGCCGGTCGAGGCGCCCATCCCCGAATACAGCGTCAAGCACCACGCGGAGTCGCCGACCAGGACGACCCGGCCCTGATGCCATCGCGGCATGCGGACCTGCTGGACGGCGTCGAACAGCGGCTCTTCGGCGGCCTCGAACTCCTTCAAAAAATGGGTCAACAAGGGCCCGGTCGGCTCGGGGCCGTAGGCCTTGCGCAACGATTCGATCGGCGGGCGAGCGAATTCCGGGCCGACGGCGTCGACGCGGTACGAGAACAACAGGCCGGGGTTGCTGTCGGCGAACGGGAACACCCACGCCGATCGACCCGCCTCGGCGAGGATCATGCCATCGTGCAGGTCGAGGTCGGGCACGGGCCTGCTCATGATGCAGGCGCCGATCATGTAGCCGAGCGAGTGGAGGAATTGCTCGTGAGCGCCGAAGACGAGCTGGCGAACGGTCGAGCGCAGGCCGTCGGCGCCGACCACGAGGTCGAAGCGCTCGGTCGTGGTCTGGCCGGACCTGGTATTCGTCAGCGTGACGGAGGTCCCGCGATCGTCCTGAGCGATCGCGGTGGGCACCGTCGAGAAGCGGACCTCGACGTCGTCCGGCAGGGAGGTGAAGAGCCCGTTCTCGATGTCGCCGCGCATCAACACCCGCGGCTGTCCCGGGATGTCGGTGAAGCTCATGCTTGGGCGGCGGCGACCGAGACGGTCGACCTCGTAGGTGATGCCGTCGCGGGCGGTGCGGTCGCCCATGGCGTCGAGCACCCCGAGCCGTCGCGCGGAGCTCATGCCGGGCGGAAACAATCCGATGAAGTAGCCGCCCTTGCGACGCGCCGGCGCGCGCTCGATGATCAGCGGCCGCCATCCGCTCCGGTGCAGCCGCACGGCGGTTGCGAGGCCGCTGATGCCGAGGCCGACCACCAGGACGCGGCGTCCGTCCCCACTCGTCGTCATGTCCGTCATGCCGGCAAGCTAGGGAGCGCCGACCACGGCCACCATGGCGCGGATTGTTGCGAAGATCGGCCCGGATTGCGGTGCGCCGGAGCGCCCTCAGGTCCCGGTGCGGTGCCGCTCCCGCCATTCCCGGGGGGTCACGCCGTGGACCTGACGGAACGTGCGGATGAAGTGCGTGGCGTCGGCGTAGCCGACCTGGGCTGCGATGCTCTCGATGCTCGCGCCCGTGTCTTGCAGGCGACGACGCGCCTCGGACATGCGATGCTCGCGGAGCCAATCTCCGACCGTCAGGCCGGTCTCCTTGCGGATCGCGTTGGCCAGGTGCGAGGGCGTACGACCGAGCGCCGCCGCGACATCCTGCAGCGAGAGCGGCTCCAGGCAGTGGTCCTCGATGAAGGCGAGCGCGTCGCGGACGAGCCCGGTGAGCATGACGGGTGCCAGCGGCGCGTGCTCCTGCAGCTCGCGCGTGAGCTCGGTGATCAGCAGGACGAACAGCGCGTGCGCGGCCTTCTCCGCGCCCCACCGCGCCTCGCGCAGCTCGGCGTCCATCTCGGCGATCAGGCCCTCGATCCGCTGGCGCCGGCTCGGTCGCGGCCGCAGCCGGAGCAACCCGCGGAGGAGGAGGCTGCGCGCGGGCGCGGGCCTCGCGTCGTCGCGGCTCCGCGGTCGTCCCGGCGGCGAGTAGGGCGCGAAGGCGCCGAGCAGCCTGGGATCGAAGCCGACGATCCAACCCTGAAGATCGCCGACGTCGAGGGGCTGATGCTCCACGCCTTCGGGGACGAGGTGGACGTCCCCGGCCTGGAGGTCCAGCACCTCGAAGTGACGACCCTTGCCCGATCCGCCGGTGATCACGAAGATCATGAAGAAGGTCGAGACGAGCGGCCCGGGCGGCGGCGGTGCGGGGCGCGGGATGCGGACGACGAACAGGGGCGCGCCCGCGGCGTTCCCCGCCCAGTCCAGCGTGAGGACGCGGGGCGGCGGGCGGTGAGGAGCGCGCGGCGTGCCCATCACGATAGTGTAGCCGCTGGGCCCGCCGACCGCCCCGTGCGGCTCGCTCGGCGATGCGCGTGTTCAATCCGCATGCCGACGCCGGCTCGCCGAGAGGCGAGGAGATGGCGCGAAGGACAGGTCGCCCGTCGACGCGCGCGGTGGACGAGCTCGCGGCGCGAGGGTACCCTCCGTGCATGCTGACGCACGCGACCCTCGTGCGCCTGTGCCAGGCCCGCGAGCGCCTGCGGGACGACGTGGACGACCCGTCGGTCGCCGCGCTGGCGCGCGAGGCCGGCATGTCGACGTACCACTTCATCCGCCGGTTCGCCGCGGTGTTCGGCGAGACGCCGCACCAGCACCGGATCGCCGCCCGGCTCGAGCGGGCTCGACGGTTGCTCGCGCGCGGCGAGCACTCGGTCACCGAGGTCTGCTTCGAGCTCGGGTTCTCGAGCCTCGGCAGCTTCAGCGACCTGTTCACGCGGCGGGTCGGGGTGTCGCCCTCGCGCTATCGGCGGCAGGCACGGACGACGGTGCAGGTGCCCGGCGTTCGCCAGCCCGTGCTCTTCCCCGGGTGCTTGCTGCTGATGTGCGGGCCGGCCGCGCTGCAGATCGCAAATTCCGAGAAGACCGCGCGCGCGATCGCGTGATATCCGGGCCGGGCCATGAAGATCCGCCTCAACAGTCTCATCGTCGACGACCAGAGCAAGGCCCTGAAGTTCTACACGGAGGTGCTCGGCTTCCAGAAGAAGCACGACATCCCCGTGGGCGAGTATCGCTGGTTGACGGTCGTCTCGCCGGACGGCCCCGACAACCTCGAGCTGACGCTCGAACCCAACGCCCACCCCGCGGCGAAGACCTACCAGGCGGCCCTGATGCAGGACGGCATCCCGCTGACCGCCTTCGAGGTCGACGACCTCGACGCCGAGTACGCGCGCCTCAAGCAGCGCGGCGTGGTGTTCACGCGCGAGCCGATGGACGCCGGCCCGGTCCGCATCGCCATCTTCGCCGACACCTGCGGCAACCTCATCCAGCTCTACCAGCCTCGACCCGGCGGCGCGCCCTGAGGCGCCCGAGCCGGCGCTGCCGCCGTGACTGCGGGGTGAGACGTCGTCGAGGACGGGCCCGGGACGGCCGGGGGGCAGAGCGACGACCTGGCGCGAAGGACAGGTCGTCGAGGCTCGGAGGGCGGTCGGGCCGAGCTCAGGGCAGCTCGAGCGGGACGGCGGTGCAATTGGACATGTCCGCGGGGACAGGTGCGTCCTGGCGCAGGAGCTCGCCGCCGGCGGCGGCGTAGATGCCGGCGGCGCGGACGAGGGCGGGCGGGGGCTCCTCGACGCCGGCGCCGGGCAGGCGCGGGGTCGGCAGGAGGACCAGCGAGCGGCCGCACAGGCGCGGCGCGAGGGCCCACGGGGGGCCCTGGAGGGTGCTGTCGCCGAAGCCAGGTTGGCCGAACCACAGCGGGGTGAACACGACCGGGGCGGGCTCGACGTCGACGCGCGGCGAGGGCGGCATGCCGGCGCCGAGCCACGCCTCCGCGGCCAGCTCGCTGTCGGCCGAGGGGCGCACGGCGAGCAAGATCGGGCCCACCGGGGTGACGACCCCGGACCAGCGGCACGGGCGGCAGCCCGCGGGCGGGAGCACCGGCACCGGGGCGCGCACGTGCGGCGGGGCGGCCTCGCCGCGGCCGAGCGGGCGCACGGCGAGCTCGCCGGCCTTCTCGTATAAAACCCAGGGACATGTCCGATCGGGCATGTCCGCGCGGTCATGGCGGGCAGGCGAACCCGCAGCGGTCGCGCCCGGGCGAGGCGAGCCGGCTGCGCCGGCGGGCGACGTCGAAGCAATGCGAGCGGCCGCGTCGGTGGGGCGCGGCGGACCGATCGCCCCGAGGCCCTCGGCGGCGGGGTCGGGCAGCTCGGGCAGCCAGGCGAGGGTGCCGGGCGGGGGCTCCTCGCAGGTCGGCTCCGGCGGGGCGGCCTCGACCGGCGCGACGGGGGCCGGTTCGCTGCTCGCCGGAGGGTTACACGCCAGGGCGGCCGCGAAGGCCACGCGCCGGAGCGTCATGTCGGCGGCTCATTGCTTGGCGATCGCGGCCTTGATGCAACCGGCGGTGTTGCGCTGCATGATGCCGCGCGGGTTGCTCCACGACTGGGCGTTCCACAAGGTCTTGCCGTCCTTGTCGACGCCGATGACGTCGGAGGGCAAGGTCAGCTTGACGAAGGGGCGCAGGTTGCCGGTGCACTCGGCGTAGGCCTCGACCGGACCGGGGCCCCACAGCAGGGTGCGGTTGCTGATCTTGGTCGGGTCGGTGACGCGGTAGGTCACCGTCATCTGGAAGATCGGGTTGTTGTCCGACGGCTGCAGCGTCTGCGCGAAGCTCTCGACCTCGCAGGCGACCAGCGGGTCGCCGACGCTCTCGCTGCACAGGCGGTCGGCCCACTCGGCGAACACGGCCTCGCCGTCCTTGCCGTTCATCGCCTGGTCGACGTTGGTCTTGGTGTAGTAGTCGATCAGGCACGGCTCGTACTTGAGGGTGACCTTGATCTTCGCGGTGCCGACGAACGGGTCTTCGTCCTGATTGTCGGCCTGGTTCAGCTCCACGCACGTGAAGCCGAACTTCTCCTCCTCTTCCTGCGGGCAGGCGGACAGGAAGAGGGTGCTGGTGGTGCAGAGGCCGAGCGCGGCGATGAGCGAGAGGCGGGACATCGCGGCCAGTGTTGCAAACCCGAGCGCCGGGTCGCAAGCAGGTTCGCCGCGGGCCGCGCGGACGGTTCCGCGGGCACGCGGCGCCGGCTGCGCATGAGCCTGGACGGCGTCCGGGCGGCGGTTTGCCTGTGACGGGCATCACCAGACCGCCACGGTCCGCGTGCTAGCGTCGCCGGCGCCTCATGACGGCTCCAGCGGCGAAATCGACGCTTCACGAGCGGCTGGCAGCGGCGCAGGCCCGAGTGTTCGCACGCGCAGCCGTTTGGCGGCAGCGGGCGGCGGTGAGCGGGCGCGCCGGTAGCGAGCCGCGCTGGTCCCTGGGTGTCCCGGACATCAGCCTCGCGTGCGAGGTGCTGCTGGCCGATCGCCTGTTCCACGACCTCACCCCCGAAGAATCCGCCGGCCTGGCCCGGTGGATCCGCGCCGACCAACAGCCCTCGGGCGCGTGGCACCTGCCCGGCGGCGGGCCCGACCTGTCGCTGACCGTGTTCGGCTGGTGGGCGCTGGTCGAGGCGGGCGACGACCCGTCGGCCGAGCACCTGGTGCGGGCGCGCCGCGTGGTCCACGAGCTCGGCGGGGCCCAGCGCGCCAACGCGGCGGTGCGCATGTGGCTGGCGATGGCCGACGCGATCCCGTGGAGCTGGGTGCCGACCTTCCCGGCCGAGCTGTGGCTGCTGCCGGCGTGGGCGATCCTGTCGCCGAGCCGGGTGGCGCCGTGGGGCCGCGGGGTGATGACGCCGTACCTGCTGCTGTCGCGCGCGCCGGCGCGGGTCCACCTGTCGGACCCGCGGGCGCTGCTGCTCACGCGGCCCGATGGCGAGCCGATCCTGCCGCGCCTGACGCAGCCGGGGCTGGCCGGAGATCTGCTGCAGAGCTTCGACCAGGCGGTCAAGGTGATCCGCAAGCTGCCGCGCGGGCCGGTGCTGACGGCGGCGCTCGCCCGCGTGCAGCGCTGGCTGGTCGACGCGCAGCAGCGCCACGGCGGGTGGTTCTCGGCCCAGCCGACGCTCCTCAGCCTGATGGCGCTGCGCGTGCTCGGGGCCAGCTTCGACGACCCGCGGATCCGCGAGGGCCTCGACTACCTCCGGCGCGCGCGCGGGCGCACCCGCTTCGCCGGCGGGACGATCGGCCAGACGGTGCACCTGGCCCAGGGGCAGGTGAGCGAGCCGCTGGCGACCACGGCCCGGCTCGTGCGCGTGGCCGTGGCCGCGGGCGACGCGGACGCGGAGGCGATGCTGGCCTGGCTCCTCGACCAGGAGATCACGGCGCCGGGCGAGTGGCAGCTGCGGGTCAACGCGCCGGCCGGCGGCTGGCCGTACGAGCCGGGGGCCGACCGCTACGTCGACACGCTGACGACCTGCGCGGTGCTCGACGCGCTGGCGGCGGCGCCGAAGACGTCGCCGCTGCAGACGCGGATCCGCGCCGCGGCGCGCCGCGCGGTCGAGGTGCTGCTGGCGATGCAGGAGCACGACGGCGGGTTCTGCCGCTTCGAGCGCGGCGAGTCCGACGTGTTCATGACCCGCTTCCCGATCCGCGACGTCGCGCTGCTGACGGCCGGCGACCCGCACGGGCCGGCGCGCGTGCGCGTGACCGCGGCGGCGCTGCGCCAGCTGGCCCGCCTCGGGTTCCAGGCCGACGACGACCGCGTGGCCCGCGGGCTCGAGTTCCTGTGGCGCCGGGTGACGATGGACCTGTCCTCGAAGACATCCGATCTGTCCTCGCGGACATCCGATTACATCGACGTGGCGACCCTCGCCGAGGTCGGGATGTGCGCGGCGGCCCTGTGCCCGCCGACCCACCCGCTGCGGCAGACGGTCGAACGCCAGCTCCGCGGGCGCCAGCGCGAGGACGGCAGCTTCGGGGCGCCGGTGCTGACGGCGCTGGCGGCCCAGGCCCTGATGGCGCTCGAGGGGGCGGCCTGCGTGCAGACGCAGCGGGCCGTGCGCGAGCTGGTGCAGGCGATCGAGGCCGACAAGGAGGACCTCGGCGGGGCGTGGTCGGACGGCTTCGGGCTGTCGCCGGTGTGCCACGACCCGACCGCCGGGGTGCGCGAGGCGGCGCTGGCCCTCGACCAGTTCGTGGCGCTCGGCGGCAACCTCTGAGTGTTTGACTGACTTATAAGACATGCGCGAAAGGACATGACCATGCAGCCAGACAAGAACGAAGCGGGAGCGAGGCCGGGGGCGCGCTACGACGTCGTGATCATCGGCGCGGGCATGGCCGGCTGCGCGGTGGCCCAGGCGCTGGCGCTGGCCGACAAGGGGCGGCGGCGCAAGATCCTCGTGATCGACCGCCACAAGGGCTCGGCGCCGCGGTTCGCCGGCGAGTTCATCCACCCGCGCGGGGCCCAGGTGCTCGAGGACCTCGGCTTCTACGGCCCGCTCAAGGCGGCCGGCGCGGTCGACGTCGACGGCTTCACGGTGCGCGAGCGGGCCGAGGGTCGCTACGTCGAGCTGCCCTACGCCGACGTGGTCGGCCAGCGGCCGCAGGGGATCGCGGTCCACCACAAGACGCTGGTGAAGGTGATGCGGCAGGTGATCTCGCGCCGGCCGCAGGTCGAGCTGCTCGAGGGCTGGACGATCAAGTCGCTGGTCCGCGGCTTCGGCGAGCGCGTGCTCGGGGCGGTGCTCAGCGGGCCCGACGGCGAGGACGTCGAGGTCCGCGCCGACCTGGTGGTCGGGGCCGACGGCAAGGCGAGCCAGGTCCGCCGCCTGGCCGGGCTGCCCGACGACCGGCAGACGATCGGCTTCACCGCGGGGCTCGAGCTGCGCAACGCGGCGGTGTCGGCGGCCACGTGGGGCAACATCGTGCTCGGCGCGTGGGGCCCGGTGCTGATCTACCCGATCCACCGCGACGCCGAGGGCCTGACGTACCGGGTGACGCTCGACCTGCCGGCCCAGCTGCCGGCCAAGGGCGCCAAGCTGGCCGAGTTCCTGCTCGAGACGTTCATCCCCTACCTGCCGAGCGCGCTCGGCGAGCAGCTGGCGGCGGCGATCAGCAACCACAAGGGGCCGTTCGAGATGGCGCCGACGGTCAACCTGCCGGCCCCGCGCGCGAGCTTCCCCGGGCTGGTGCTGGTCGGCGACGCGGCCGGCTGCTCGCACCCGATCACCGCCAGCGGGATGACGATGGGCCTGCGCGACGCCGAGGTGCTCGGCGAACAGGCGCGGCTGCGGGCGGGGGCGTCGCTGCACGAGGCGTGGCTCGACGACGCGGCGGTCCGCCGCTACCGGGCGATCCACGACCGCTACGTGCCGACGCGGCAGGCGCTGGCCGACGCGATTTACGAGGTTTTCCGCGGCGGCAACGAGGGTGCGCGGGCGATCCAGCGGGCGCTGTTCGACTACTGGGAGGCGAGCCACGAGTCGCGCGTGCGCTCGATGGCGCTGCTGTCGTGCGCGGAGGGCCGTCCGTCGGTGTTCCTCAGCGAGTACCTCAAGACGGCCCGCCACGCGCTCGAGACGAGCCTGGTGCCCCGCCACGCCCGCGCGCTGCCGGCCCGCGACCGCCTGCGCCAGGTCACCGGGGCGGCGATGCTGGCGAGCAACAAGCTCGGGCTGGTGGCGCAGGTGATGTGGGCCCAGGTCCGGCCGTCGTGGCTGCCGCACCGCGACGAAGAGCGAGCCTGAGGGGCGGCCGCGAGGTCGCGGCGCGAGATGGCCGAAGGGACAGGCCGCCAGGTCGCGCCGTGAGCTGCATTTTTCGAGGCGCTGGGAGCCGGGAGCGACGGGAGAGCCGGCGCCGCGCTCGGCATTGCCTCGGCCAGGGCCGCGCGGGCGCGGCCGTGCTACCTCGTACTCGTACTCGTCGCTGAACTCCTCGCTGTCGAGCATCGAATCGTCGCCGAGGCGGTGCTTGCCACCGTCCTTGCACTCGTTCTTGATGTCGAGCTTCCACAACTCGTTCAGGTTGTCCGGGTCCAGCTCGATGATGTCATCCGTCACCACCGTAGGCTGCGGCTGCGGCTGCGGAGGTCAGCCCGCGACCAGAGAGTCGCGGGTGATCGGGCCCTCGATCGTGTTGCCGCCGATCGTGACGTAGAGCCGGCCGTCGGTGCGCACGAGCTCGAGCTTGGCCTTGCGATCGAGCCTGGCCTCGAGGGCGTCGAGGAAGGCCGGGTCGAGCAGCCACACGGCGATCGTGTCGGCCTTGTGGATCGCGCCGTTGGCGGCGTCGCGGCGCAGCTGCGTGAGCGGGGTGGCGGTGAACAGCGAGACTTGGCGGGCGGCCTTGGTGGCCTTGTGCAGGCGTTCGGCGGCGGGGGTGCCGACGTCGATCCACTCGAGCAGGATGCCGGTGGGATCGCGCACGGCGATCGGCGGGTCGTCCGTCGAGGCGATGCCGTCCTTGCTGAAGGCGATGCCCTCGGCGAGGCTGAGGCAGTACGCGATCGTGCGCGTCCACATGAACCGCGGGCTTTCCGACGGGTGACGGGCGATCCGCAGGTCGAGGTCCTCGTAGACACCGCGGTCGATGTCCGAGAGGTTGATGCGCAGGTTGTAGAGCGTCGCGGTCAACGCCATGCGCATGACTACCACGGCGAGCGATGGCTGCGCCGGGCAGATCGCGCCCCGGGACGGCGCCGAGCGCCAGGGGACCACGCGGGCGGCCCACTCGCCGCTCGACCACCTCGCTGACGACCTGGCCGATCCTTTGGAACGCGTCGAGGCCCTCGCGCACGACCTCGGGCGGAGATGCGGACTTTGATCGCCGCGGGCGTCAAAAGTGAATTACGTCAACCGGCTGGGCTGGACCGCGCAGCTCGAGGTTATCATCCTGTCGAACGCCGGGCCGGCGCACCCGGAGATCGTGCAGCCGGCTGCTCGAGGGGGGCGCCGACCCGAACTTGGCCGATGGCGACGGTGTGACGTCCTTGCATCACGCGCAGCGCCGAGGCGATGTGACGATGCGGCCGCGACTTCTCGCGGCGGGTCTCCTCGCGCTTCTTCCGCGGCGCGGTCTTTCGAGCGTTCGACGCGGAAGAGCCGCCTGCGCGATGCAGTCCGGTGTTGGTAGTGAGGTCGAACGGCCATCGGCGACCTGCTTGAACTCGAACACCGAGCCGGTGCGGCTCGCCTCCAGGACGAGGACGATCCGCGAGCGTGTCGAGCTCCGGCGGAGAGCTCGACCGGCCAGCATTTCACTCGCTGGCCGGGCAGCCAGGCACGCTCAACCGGGCCCGCGCTTGTTCCTCGAGCCGTCGCATCGCGTCGTGCAGAAGATCACCGGCTGCGAGCGAAGTGCCGCGCGGGACCATCCGCGACACCTCGGCGCCGTTGCTCGCGGCCACCGGGAACGCGCCCTCGAGCACCGGCTGGTCGGCGAAGCGATAGACCAACGCCCAGCCCTCCCAGCGGGCGTCACGCACGATCGCTCGCACGCCGGGTTCCGGGCTGTCCCCCAGCTCGCCCCGCTCGATGCGGCTCGGCCTGAAGACCACGAGGGTGTCCACGGGAGCGAGCGCTGCCGCGGCCGCGCGCAGGCCGGCGGCCTCGCTCGTCGGGACCGGCGACTTGTCGAGCGTATTCTGCGCGTCGGCCTTGTTCCACATGCGCTGGAAGCCCTCGTCCGTCAGGTTCATGCGCTCCCATTGCTCGACCTGGGTGGGCTTCTCGAGCAGGTACTCCAGCTGCGCGAAGTGGATGGTCGCGAGCTTGCTCGTCGCCACGCGGGGAGCACACGCGACGCTCGTCTCGCTTCCGGGCGCCGGCAGTGCAGCATCGACCGCGGCGAGCTTGGTGCGGATCGGTCCGAGGGACTCGTACGCG
Organism: Nannocystis exedens; assembly: GCF_002343915.1. Classification (GTDB taxonomy): domain Bacteria; phylum Myxococcota_A; class Polyangia; order Nannocystales; family Nannocystaceae; genus Nannocystis; species Nannocystis exedens. Next base: position 5,313,264 of record NZ_NETK01000001.1, read on the forward strand.
GTCCAGAACGCCTGCGCCTCCTCGGCTGATGGGCCCGATCCGCAGGCGGCAAGGAGCGCGACGAAGGGAATGGAGAACCGGCGAGGCATCGGCGGCACCTATAACCCTGGCGAGATACTGAGCGCAACAGCCGGCGACGTATCGTGGGCGGGCAAGGAGCGCGGGTCGGCGTCGTCGCCCCGACGTCAGCCGATCGAAGCGGCCACCCGGAGCTCGCCGAGCAGCACACGCGGCGGCGCGCCGGCGATGGCGTGGAACTCGGCGATCAGGTGGGCCTGATCGTAGTAGCCGGCGTCGGCGGCGATCGTCGCCCACGCGGCCCGTTCGTCCTCGCGTGCAGCACGCAGAGCACGCTGGAAGCGCGCGAGCTTGGCGAACGCCTTGGGACCGACGCCGAAAGCTCCGCGGAACACCCGACGGAGGTGGCGCTCGCTCACGCCGAGCTCATCCGCGACAGCGTTCACGTTCGCGGGGACGAACAAATTGTTGCGCAGCTTCTCGGCTGCTTCGAGGGCCAGGCGCGAGCAGGGCCGGCATGCATCGGTCGCCACGCGCTCGGCGATCGCGGCGTCGAGGACCTTCGCGGCCGCGAGCCCGTCGGGAGTCGCGGCGAGTCGTTCGAGGAGGCGGCGCGCCGCGGCGTCGCCCCAGACATCCTCGAGCGCGACGACGCGGCCGGCGACCGCCGACGCGGGGACGCCGAGCACAGCCTCGGAGGCGCCCAGCCGCAGCCGCGCACTCAGGCTGCGCTGCGTCCCGCGGGGGACTTTGCGACGGACGTGCTCCCGCGCGCCGAGTACGTGTGCGTCGATCCCTCTCCGCGCCGCCGGTCCGAAGCGGACGACGATCTCGACCTCTGCGCGCGGGATCAAGACGTGCGGCGCATCGGCATCGAGCTCGTGTACCATGAGCACCTCGACGACCGCTGCCGTCGACGCGCCGCTCGGGTCGTAAGACTGGCGATGGGCCGCGCCTGGGTGCATGGCAGAGAGGATGCGGTCAGGCGCTCGCCCGTACAAGCGGGGCGCGACGTTGTCCGGTTTTTCCAATCCACCTGTCGTGTGGCTCGCTACGGTCCGCGCCATGAAGATTCTCGTCACAGGAGCGACCGGAAAGGTCGGAAGTCGTCTCGCTCGTCGCCTCGCCGACCGCGGTCATCACGTGCGCGCTCTCGTGCGCGATCCGAGCCGCGCCGAGGCACTGCGCGCGCGCGACGTCGAAGTCGTGCGGGGCGACCTGCTCGACGGCGCGTCTCTCGAGGCCGCGGTGCGCGGCGTCGACGCCGTCGTCCACTGCGCCGCGTTCTTCCGCGGCGCGACGCCAGAGCAAGCGCACGCCGTCAACGACGTCGGCACGCAGCACCTCGCGTCTGCGGCGCGCGCCGCGTCGGTGCAGCGCTTCGTGTTCACGAGCACCGGGTTGGTGTACGGCGCGACTGGGGGGCGCAGCGCTCGCGAGGACGATCCATGCACGCCGGCGCCGGGATACCCGGCGAGCAAGCTCGCTGCCGAGCGCGCCCTCTTCGCGATCGACAACCTCGACGTCCGCGTGCTCCGCCTCCCATTCGTATACGGCGACGGCGATCCGCACGTCGAGGAAGTGGTCCCGATGATGCGCGGCTTTTTGCCGACGCAGCGCATGTCGATCGCTCACCACGCCGACGTCGCGCAGGCGGTCGCGCGCGTGCTCGACAAGGCGTCGCCGTCGCACCGCATCTACAACGTCGCCGATGACGAGGCGCCCGACCTGGCGACGCTCTTTGCATCGGTCGGCGCGCCGCCGCCCGACGGCTCCGCCGCCGAGGCTGCGCGCGCGTTCGAGATCGTGCTCGACAACCGACGGATCCGCGAGGACCTCGGCTTCCGCCCGGAGTACCCGCGCCTCCAGGACGCGATCGCCGCCGGCACCGCGTGACGCGAGGTGGGTAGACGCTCCTCTCGCGCCGGCGTCGGCGGTCCGTGGCCCACTCTGGCCGGCGGGGTCTCGCGTCCTTCTCCCGGGGCTGGGGCGTGGGTGCGGAGCCTGGAGGACCGTCGGGACGCCCGACGGCTATCTCCGAGCGCCCGCGATCAGCCCCATCATCTCGGGATAGTGATAGATCGCGCTCGTCGTCGGAGTGTGCTTCGCCGTCGCGATCATGGCCTTAGCGATCTGCTCCACGGTGATCGACTTGTACTTCGCGGGTGTGATGAATGAAAATAACGGCAGTGTCTTCTCGAGGAGCCAGGGCGTGTGCCGTGAGCCGATGATCATCGCGGGACGGAAGACACTCACCGTCGCCGGTCCGCTCGCGCGCACGGCCGCTTCGGACTCGCCCTTGACGCGGTTGTACCGCGACATGCCCGCGGCGCCGCTGCCGGTCGCTCTTGCAGTCGGGTCCGCACCGGCGGCGCTCATGAACGCGAGGTGTCGGACCTTGCCCGAATCGCGCAGCGCCCGTGCGAACGCTTCGTTCAAGGCGACGTCCACCGCGCGATGTTCTTCCAGCGTGAGCTTCGCGGTGCCGGCGCCGACGCCGAGCACGCTGAAGCCCACCAGGTCGCCGTCGAGCTCCCGGCATGCATCGAGCGTCGCCGCGGCCAGCGGCGCGGGCTTCATCTCGGGAACGAGCTTCTCCACCAGCGTGCGGCCAGTGGTGCGAGCCATTGCGACCGCCTCGGGTATCGATCGGCGCGAGAGCGTGATGACGGCCTCGAAGTCGGCATCGTCGAACAACTCGCGGAGCAGCGCGGTGCCGACCGAGCCGGAGCCGCCGAGAACGATCGCTGTACGCTTGATGGCCAAGGCGGCGCGATGATACGGCGCAGCGCACCTCGACGTCCAGCACGCGGTGCACCTCGACGGCGTGCTCTCGGGAGCGCGCTGTCGGTCTCCGGCGACCTCCCGCAGCTGGCGGGCCAGTCGAACTCGATGGCGGGCCTCGACCTCGACACCGTCGCCGTCATCGACAAGCTCACGGTTGAAGGCGAGCACCACCGCGACCAGGCGCCGTCGCCGGTGATCCGGGCGGTCAGTCCAGGCGCTCGATGTCGAGGTCCGGCGAGATCGCCCAGGCGTGGCGGCGAACCTCGTAGATCGACACCGTCGGCGCCATGAAACTCGGATCCGCGAACGCACCGACGGCGACCGCGACGAAGCCGGGCAAACCGTCGGACTCCCAGAACACGGTCGAGCCGCACGTCGGACAGAAGCGGAAGGTCGCCCGGCTGCCGCTGTCTCCGGTGCGCACGAACTCGGTCGCGGCGCCCGAGAACGTCACCTGTTCGCGAGCGAAGCGCGCCTGGACGCCGAAGGCGCTCCCGGTTCGCTGCTGACAGGCGAGACAGTGACAGATCGAGACGCGCACGGGGTCGCCCTCGCACGTGACACCGAGCTGGCCGCAGGTACAGGAGGCGCGACGCGTGGTCATGGTCGAGCGTCGTAGCCGTTTGCGATCGCTCCTTCAAGAGCGCCACGAGTGCGCCCGGATCGCCGCGCTCCAGAGCCTGGCTCTCACGAGGCTTGCGGGGGCGGGTAGCGACAGCCCGCTCGCCGAGCGACGACGATGCAGATTTCGGAGTCGACGGCGCCGCTCGCCGCGGCGAAGGGTCGCGGTCCACTTGCGCGAAAAAGCCAGGTCGCGCGCGAGAGACGGGGGACGCCGCGGCCGCGAGTTCCCTGGTTCTCTCGCCGCGCGCATCACGGCGCGGCGGCGGGGACCGTCACGCGGTCGTCGGCTCGCCGCGCTCACACCCGGCCCCCCGATGTCCTCCTCGCAGTGCCCGCGCGCAGCGAGCGGCCGGAGCCCGGCGCACGCCTCGGCGAGGGCGCCGCGTGAATGAGGCCCCGCGCCACCATGTCGCCCCCGAGCGCGCAGAAGTAGAGGTAGCCGCGACGATCGCCGAAGCGCTCGACGTCCAGCGGAGCGTCCGCGGCGACGCGCATCAGCGTGCGGAGGCCGCGGGCCACCCCGACGTCGCCCGGCGGGAACACGTCGAGACGACCGAGGCCGCGCAGCAGCACCAGGGCGGCGCTCCACGGGCCGATGCCGGGCAGCTCGCGGAGGGTCGCGAGCGCGTCGGGCGTGGCCAGGCCGGCGATCGTCGCCTCCGCCAGCTCGCCGGACGCGATCGCCCGGGCCAGGTGGCGCAGCACCTCGGCCTTGCGCGCGCTCAGACCGCACGCTCGCAGCGTGTCGAGGCGAGCCGCGGCGACCGCCGGGGCGGTCGGGAAGGCGTGAAAGCGCCGACCCGCGTGCTCGATCATCTTGCCGAAGCGCTCGACGAGGCGGGCGACCACCGCGGCGCCGGCGTCGAGGCTCACCTGCTGGAACGGCACCACGTTGGCGAACACCTCGAACCATTCGGCGAACCGCGGCGGCCGCATGCCGCGCAGCGCCAGGCCGGTGGGGCGGAGCCCGCGATCGGCGGTGGTGAGCCGCAGCAGCGGCGCGGGATCGACGTCGAGGCCGAGCACCTTGCGCAAGGTGGCCGCGAGCTGCGGATGCGCCGCCGGCGGCACGTCACCGTGCGACACCACGTATCGCAGGTCGGGCGCGTCGACCGTCCCGCGGTCCTCGACCTCGACCAATACGAGCTCTCCCGCGACTGTCAGCACCCGCCGATAACGGCCGTCGTCCCATATGTCGACGCGATTGCTCGGTCGACGCTGCAACACCCGGACGGTCGCCTCGAGGTGGAACGGCGCGGGCGTGGCGAGCGACCCGCCGCCGTCGCGCTCGCCCGGATAGGTCACCCGCGTGCCCTCGACCACCGCGAAGGGGGTCATCCGATGCGGCGAGGAGCGCGAGAGGCCGGTGATGTGCTCGACCCGGGCCCCGCGGGCCGTGAGCGCGTCGGCGACGAGCGAGCGGTGGCAACGCCACGGCACCGCCTCCGCGCACATCAGCGCGACGCCACCCTTCGCCGCCCAGGCGCGGAGCTCGGCCAGCCCGGCCGTGAATTCGTCGGTCTGCATATAATCGGCGTAGCCCCGGAAGCTCTTGTTGCGCCACGCGCTGTTCGTCGCGTCCTTGCCGGCGCGCCGCAGACCGCCGAGGCGCGGGAGGTGCACGTATTGCAGGCGCCGGCGACGAAGGGCCGCCCCCAGCGCGTCGCTGTTGAATTGCGGGTTGTGCCGCGAGCGAGGGACCGTGCGGATGTCCGCGACCACGGCGACGTCGAACGAGCGCAGCAGCGCGACCAACTCGTCGAAGGTCCGCGTCGAATGGCCGATCGTGTAGACCCGCACCCCCCTCCAGCGATGGCTCGCACTCGTAGGCATCGCACCCCGGGGCTCGCGTCCGCGGGCCTCGCCCGAGGTCTGGGCCGAGCCGGCGCTCGACGCCGGCGCCCGGCCCGTCGTGCCGTTCACGGGGAGCGGCGCGCCGCGCCGCGCATCGGCGAGCTGCAGCGGCGCAGGGCGCGCGATCGCGCACCGGCACGCGCCGGCGATCCACGCCCTTCTATCGCAGGAGGGCTGGCTCGCGCGCCATTCGCACGAGCCGGGCGCGCGTCCCCCACAGCACGATCGCCGCCAGCGCGGGCCCGATGCACGCCAGGGCGATGACGAGGCCGTCGAGCCAGCCGCGGAGCTGCGGCAGGTTCCACAACGCGGCCTCGACGGGGGTCACGAGCGCGTCGACCGTGACGGCGAGCGCGAGGCCGGTGGCGAGCCCCGGCGAGCGGCGACGTCGCAGGACGACGAGGCCGACCAGCAGGAGCACGTCGAACCCGACCCATGCCCATTTCACGCCCGGACGGCCGCCGAACCACTGCTCGGCCGACGCGCCCGCCATCAGGGCGATCCACGGCACCAGCAACACCCCGAGCCCGACGAGCACCACGGACGGGCCGCGCGCGAGGCAGCGCGCGCCGAAGCGCAACAGCCCGCCCGGCACGAACGCGGCGAGCACGTCGAGGAACGTGACGATGACGCCCTGCGACCGCGGATACGACAGGTAGATCGGGCACCACGCGGCAGGCCGCAGCTTGGCCTTGAACCGCTGCAGGCCCTCGAAGTCGTAGAGGAAGCGCAGGCGGCTGCGAGCGAAGCGCAACGGCCGTGGGACCGCGCCGGCCAGCGGCGCGGTGCCCAGGGTGAGCCACGTGCAGCCCTCTTCCGTCGCCCGCCGCATGACCGCGTCCACGAGGGCCTCGACGGTGCCGTTCGGCGCTTGCGGGTCACGCACCAGGTGCTCGAGGAACCAGCCGCGGCGGCCCGGCACCGGGATCACGTGCGCGACGCCGACGACCCGGCCGTCTCGCTCGGCCACGAAGCACCGCCGCAGCTCCGGGAACGTGAACGGGCCGAGGCCGACGAGGAACCTCATCGGCGGCATCGCCCGGGTGGCGAGCCACCGTCGAGCCAGCTCTGCCGTGGCGTCCGCCAACGGGCCCGCGTCGAGCTCGGCGGGGTCGATCCGGCGCACCCGCACCCCCTTCGCCCGCGCGCGGCGCAGCTGCTCGCGCAGCCGCGAATGACGCCGGAGCGTGTCGGGCCAGGTCTGCGGATCCCACACTGGTTGCTCGCCGATCGCCACCGCGCGTAGATCAGCGGCGGTCGCATGCCGGAAGCGATCCTCGGTGGCGACGAAGCAACAGCGGCGGGGGGCCTCCCGGGCCGCACGCACGAACGCGCCGCCGATCGCGGCGAGCTCGTCGGTCGCGGCGATCGGGGCCCCGGCCGCCACCCACGCCGACCCGGTATCGACATAGGCCACGCAGCCGTCGCCGTGGAAGAAGTAGGTGAACTCCGCGCCGAAGGTCTGGAACGCGGTCACGTTCCAGCCGTGCCGCTGCACCAGCTGCAGCACACGGCGCTGCGAGGCGCTGTGGCCGGTGGGAGCGTCGGGCATCGCTAGAGTCTACGACGTCCACGACGGCGCGCTGCCTGCCGGCGGCCCGCCGCGCCCTGTGACCGTACGGCCTCGGCCGAGGCGTGCCTTCCTTCCCCTGCCGTCGTCGGGAAGGCTGCTCACCCGGGAACCGGCTCGACGCGAGCAGCCCGCGAGCGCGGTCGGCGTGGGTCGCGACCGCGACGTCGCCCTGCGGCCCGCTGGCGATCTGGCGCGAGAACAGGTCGCCGGGCTCATCGTCATCGTGGTCTCAGTCCTCGTCGCCGACCGCGAACACCGCGACCCGCGCGGGATGGATCAGCGCGACCCCGTACTCGAAGGTGTTGCCCGCCAGCTCGCCGTCGGGACGCAGCAGGCGCGCGTCCGCGGGCGCGAGCGCGACGAATGCCCGCACGAACGACCGCGCCTCCTCGTCGCTCAGGCGAGCTGTCCCGTAGGCCATGTGCCGCGCGGCGCAGCGGGCCAGGTCGCGCAGCACCTGCTCGCGCGTCTCCTCGTGCCAGCCGCGCGCGGGCAGGTGGAGGTCGGCGCACACGGCGGCCGCGTCGGCGAGCTCGGCCGGGTCGCGCCCGTCCGGCCGCGGCACGAAGGCGGCCAGCCGACTGATCGCCCGACGCGGCCGCGGGCATACGCTCTGCGCCGCGCCGTCGTCCGCGAGCAGACCGAGCCGCTCCATGGCGAGCGCGCGACGCTCGTGAAACCGCGGCATCGGCAGCGCCGCGTCGGCCCCGAGCTGCGCGACGAGGCCGGCGATGTCCGCGTCGACGCGCGCGATCGGTTCGCCGAGCCGCGCGAGGCGCTCGCGCAGCCGCCGGGCCCGCCTCAGCCGCTCGGGCAGCAGCAGCCGCGCCGCGCGAGCCGGGTCGCCCGCCGCGACGGACAGCGCCCACAACGCGGCCAGCGAGCGGACCCGGTCGATCATCGCCAGCGCGGCGATGTGCGCGCGGAGAGAGCGATCCACGACCGCGCCGCAGTATCCCGCCGCCGCGCGTCGGGCACAAGCGGGCGCGGGCGAGCGAGGCGGTGAAGACCGCCTCGCGGGGCCGTCTCGCGGACGAATCCACCGAGCGCCGCATCGGCGGACCGCGCAGGTCCGCGCGTTCCCTCGATGCATCGCCCGAGGGTAGCCTGCACCAAGGCCATGAATCTCAGCACGACCTTCGATCCAATGGCGCCGGATCAGACCGACGATCCGTATCCCCTGTACGCGCGGGCGCGCCGCGAGCAGCCCGTGTTCTTCGCCGAGAGCCTGGGCGCGTGGGTCGTGACCCGCTACGCCGACATCGCCGCGGTCGCCCGCGACACCGAGCGGTTCTCCTCGGCCGGCGCGCTCGAGTCCTCGGCGGTGTTCCCGGACGAGGTGACGGCCATCCTGCGGACCGGCTATCTGGAATTCCAGTCGCTGGTCCAGAGCGACCCGCCCGACCACACGCGCGTGCGCAACGTCTTCAACAAGGCCCTCTCGCCGCAGCGGGTCGCGGCGTTGGAGCCGAAGGTCCGCGCGATCGCCGACGAGCTGATCGACGGGTTCGTGCATGACGGCGAGGTCGACTTGATCGAGCGCTTCGCGTTCCCGCTGCCCGGCGCGGTGATCGGCGAGCTGCTCGGGGTCCCGCGGTCCGACCTGCCGCGGCTCAAGCGCGGTTCGAACGCGAAGCAGATCCTGCTCGCGGGCGCCGCCCCGCCGGCGCTGCTGGCCGAATGCGCCCGCGAGTTCGTGGACCTGCAGCGCTACTTCGGCGCGCACATCGAGGCCCGGGTCGACGAGCCGCGCGGCGACCTGCTGACCCTGCTCGCGCCGAGCGACATCGGCGGCACGGCGCCGCTGACGATGCAGGAGGCGGTGTGCAACGCGATCGACCTGCTCGCCGCGGGCCACGAGACGACCACCGACATGATCGGCAACGGCATGACGCTGCTCATGGCCCACCCCGAGCAGCTCGCGGCCCTCCGCGCCGACCCGTCGCTCGTCCCCGACGCGGTCGACGAGATCTTGCGCATGGAGGCGCCCGTCCGCGGGCTGTTTCGCCGCGTGGCCGTCGACACCACCCTCGCGGGCGTCGCGCTGCCGGCCGGCGCGCGGCTGTTCCTGCTGTACGGCTCGGCGAACCGCGACGAGCAGGCGTACCCCGACCCCGACGTGTTCGACATCCGCCGCCGCCCCGCGACCCCGCACCTCGCGTTCTCGAAGGGCATTCATTTCTGCGTCGGCAACGCGCTCGCGCGCCTCGAGGGCCGCGTCGCGTTCGAACGCCTGCTCGCGCGCCTCCCCGGCGTCCGCCTCCACCCGACCCGGCCGGCCGAGCGCCGCGCGTTCATCATCCTGCGAGGATACGAGCGCCTGCCGCTCGCGTGGGACGCGGCGCCCCGCGAGACGAACGCGTGAACGCGCGGCCCGCCGGCGGCGAATCGTATCCGGCCGCCCAGAGCGATCGTCGACCCTGGCCTCACGTCGAGCGAGTCGGCGTGCGCGTCGACGACGTCCGCGAGCCGTCGAATGGGTGGAGCCGACGATCGTCGGGCGGGCTCACACATCGAATTGCTGCGCGCATTTGCGTCGAATCGCCGCAAGTGCCCTCGCGCACCAGGTCTCGTAGTCCGGGTCGAGCGTGTACAGGTAGTACGTACACGTGATCGAGTCGAGGGGGGCCCGCCGCGCTGCGGGCGTCCGGGTCCACTGCGCCAGGCACTTGCCCCACGCCCGTTGCGTCCACGAGCCGATCGCGCCGCCCGGGAACTCGATCCAGTGGTCGTTGGCGAAGTCGGTGCCACCGAGCAGCAGCGACGTCTCGGACAGGAACGCGAACAGCGGCGCGTCCGGCGTATCGTCGTCGTCGCCGTCGCGATAAAGTGGCGCCCGCAAGCGCTCGAACGCCGCGATCTCGGCGTCCCAGGTCGCCGGATCGATCGAACGCCCGTGGGCACAGGGATGCCGGGCCATCAACGCTCGGAGCTCGCGCAGCGTCGGCCGCGGAGTCCGGACCGGCACCCAGACTTGCGCGAGGGAGCCGACCGTCTCCTCGTGGAAGATCCGGACGCCGTGACGGTTCTCCGCCGCCACGAGCGCCTCCACCGCCGCGTCGATCCCAGCGCCATCCTCACCGCTCGCCAGCACCGCCCGAACGAACGGCGCCGACGTGTCGAGCAGGGTCTCGCGCATCGCCCCGGAGCTTACCACCGCCGCCCGATCTCGCGGCGCCGCGACAGGGCGTGGAGAGGATGGACGGTCGGCAAGTCACTGTCACGGTGAGTCCGACGCCCGGCCGTACCGTGATCGACGAACAGCCTCTCGATCGTCTCGTCCTGTCGGCTTACGCGGAACCAGGCAGGACATGTCGTGGCGGACATGTCCGATCAGTCCTCCTCGCGCGAGAGCCCCGGGCGCGGGGCGGGCAGGCTGCCGAACACGGCCTGCGTGCGCAGGTTGGCGTCGACGTCGGCGAGCATGGTCTCGAGGTGCTCCTGCGCCATCTTGATGTAATAGGCGTAGGCGACGTGGTTGAGCTTGTAGAGGCCGCCGTAGACCGTGGCGACCACGCCGAGGGTCCCGAGCACGGCGAGGATCGGGAGCATCGTCATGAACATCGCCACGCCGGCGGCGGCCCCGGCGACCGTGGTCGCGCCGCCCATCCACGGATAGAACAGTCGGCGACCGGCCACGATCGTCTCGTGCAGCTCGGCGGTCACGGTGCATTCGATCGCGTCGCGGCCGCGGCGCTGCATCGTCAGGCGGACCTGGCGGATCGACAGCACGTACATGTAATAAGGGAAGCCGCCGATGGCGGAGCCGTCGGCGTTGAAGGTGAACTTCGGCACGCGGAACGTCACTGCGCCGCCGTCGAGCGGGTGCGGGCCGACGGCGTCGAGCAGGCGCAGGTTGTACGGGCTGGCCTGCCACACGTGCGCGAGCGCGTCGAGCACGGCCTTCGCCGGCGCGCGGAACACCCGTGAGGCGACGAGCTGGCGGACGTCCTTGCCGAACAGGCGCACGGCCCAGCGGCCCTCCGCGGCGGCCGAGACCGCCGGGACCGCGAGCGCGCCGCCGGGGGTCATCTCGGCGGCGGCCATCGCCACGAACTCCGGGGCGATGCCCGCCTCGGCCGCGGCGGCCTGGACCTCCGACACCCGCAGCGCGCTCGCGGTCGTCGGCGCCGGCGAGGTCGCGGCCCGCGAGCGCTCCTCGACGCGGCGGGCGGCGTCGGCCTGCAGCTGGGCGGCGCGCTGCAGCACCACGGAGACCTCGCGCTCGTCGAGCAGGCGGTCGCCGCCGGTGCGCGCGGGCACGCCGCCGAGCTCGTCCTCGACGGCGGCGAGCGCCTCGGCCAGCGCTTCGCCCGACGGCCAGCGCGCGTCGGGCTCCTTGGCGAGGCAGCGGTCGATCGCCGCCGCGAGGCCCGCGGGGACCTCGGGGACGAGCGTGCGCAGCGGCGGGGCCGGCTCGGTCGCGTGCTTGACGAGCACCGTCGGCGCCGCGGCGCCCTCGAACGGGTGCTGGCCGGCGAGCAGCCAGTAACCGACGACGCCGAGCGAGTAGAGGTCGCTGCGGCCGTCGAGCTCGCGCCCGAGGATCTGCTCGGGGCTCATGAACGCCGCGGTCCCGACCATGTGGTCGTCGCCGGTCAGCCGCGACGCCTGGGCCTCGAACGCGATCCCGAAGTCGTTGACGAGCACGCGGCCGGTCGCGCGCTCGACGAGGATGTTCTCCGGCTTGATGTCGCGGTGCACGACGCCGCGCGCGTGCGCGTAGGCCAGCGCCCACGCGACCTCGCGGAGCAGCCGCGCGACCTCGCGGGGCGCCAGCCGGCCGCGGCTCTGCACGCGCTCGGCGAGCGTCTCGCCGTCGACGTACGGCATCGTGAAGTACGCGAACGCCCCGGCCTCGTCGGCGTGGAGGGTCGGCACGATGTTCGGGTGCGACAGCTTCGCCGCCGTCCTCGCCTCGCGGAGGAACCGCTGGCGGTGCGCGGCGTCGGCGGCCCGCTCGCGCGGCAGCACCTTGATCGCGACCAGACGCTCGAGCCGGAGGTCGCGCGCGAGCAGCACGACGCCCATGCCGCCGCGCCCGAGCTCGCGCTCGATCGTGTAGTCGCGCCCGAGGGCCGTGGCGAGCTCGGCGAGCTCCGCGTCGTCGAAGCGCGCGCCGGGCAGGGTCGGGGCGGTGGCGAGGCTCATCGCCCTGGATGCTATCAGACCGGCGCGGCTGGCTCGCGCTCGCATGGCGGCGCAGGAGGCCGAGGGAGCGCTCGCGCGGATCTCCGCAGGCAGGTCGACGATCGCCCGGCCGAGAAGCTCGGCTCGTTCGGGGGCGGCGTCGCGGCGAAGCCCATGTCGACAGGGCCGCCGACGGGTTCATGGTCCGGCTTCGTGCTTTCGTGCCGCCGGTCGCCATCTGTCGTCGCGCAGGCGCTCCAGCGGATTTCGCGAGCCGTCCTGACCGGTGCGCCCGGGGTTCGGGGCAGCCCTCCGATCCGGCTCTGCCGCAGGGGCGTGAGCTGGCGGCAGCGCCGCTCCGTTCGCAATCGTGGCGCTGCGGACATGCGGGCCGCTTCGGAAGCGGCGAGGCGCAGTCGGAGATTGCGAAGCGCCTCCCTTGCCTCCGCAATGCGCCAAGCTCCGCGAAGTGCCCCACCGGCTGCGCCGTCTGCCCCCGGTGCAGCGCTCATGCTCCGCCCTTCGCAAGGGTCATTCGGAGGGCGGCGCCACGTTTTGCCCCACGAAGCGCCGCGCTCGGCTCCGCGCGAGGCGCTCGTCGCTGACTTCATACGGGGCCGAGAATTCGAAGACGTGACCCATCGAGCAGGTCACGCCGACCATGACGCAAGCAGGACATGTCCCATCGGACACGTCACTCCGGGCCCGCGCGGACCGAGACGACAGGGACATGTCCCATCGGACACGTCACTCTCACGGGTGCGCGATCACGAGGACCGCCCGCGCGCGGTTCAGCACGCAGCGCAGCGCCTGCTGCAGCGTCGCCGGGTCGAGCGCGGCGAAGCTCTCGTCGAGGACCACCAGGTCGACGCCCTGCAGCAGGGCGCGGGCGATGAACAGCCGGCTGCGCTCGCCGTGCGACAGCTGCCAGCCGGTCTCTCCGACCATCTGCTGCAGGCCGCTGGGCATGCGCTCCAGCAGGTCGCCGAGGCCGAGCTCGCGGCAGACCGCTTCGGCCTCGGCGAGCTGGGCCCGGGTCGGCGGCCAGCCGCGGCCCATCAGCAGGTTGAAGGCCAGCGGCGCGGTGACGACGTGGTTCTCGTGGAACTGCGGGGCGGCGGCGACGCGGCGGCGCCAGCCGACCAGGCCGAGGGTGGGGCGGTCGAGGCCGGCGAGCAGGACCAGGCCGCTCGTGGGCTCGCGCAGGCCGGCCACCAGCGCGCCCAGGGTCGACTTGCCGCCGCCGGAGCCGCCCTCGAGCAGGAGGCGGTCGCCGGCGGCGATCGCCAGGTCGACGTCGCGCAGCACCGGCCGCTCGCGCCCGGGGTAGCGGAAGCCGAGGCCGCGGGCCACGACGATCGGCTGTCCTTCGGGTACTGGCGGAAAGGCCAGCATGAGGCCGTGGGCGCCGGCGTCGGCCGACTCGGCGGCGCGCAGCATCGGCAGCGCCTGGCGCACCGCGACGCCGCAGCCGAGCAGCGCGGTGGCGCCGACGACGAAGGTCGAGAGGCCCCGCTGGGCCAGCAGGACCCCGCCGATGGCGGCGGCGACGGTCGCCGCCGGGGCCGTGCTGCCGACGAACGCGGGCAGCAGGGCGGCGAGGCCGAGCACCAGCCAGCCCCGCGGCAGCAGGGCGACCAGCAGCGACTCGCTGCGATTGAGCCGGGCCTCGTCGGCGAGCACGCGGACCAGGCGGGCGTCGTCGTCGTCGTGCCAGCGCTCGGGCGGCTCCTGGGCGAGGCGGGTGCGGTGGCCGACCATGGCCTCGACGAGGTGGTGGGTCAGCTCGGCGCGCGTGTCGGTCCAGGCCGCGAGGTGGCGGCCGGTGCGGCGCACGAGGACGACGCCGAGCGCGGCCCAGCCGGCCAGCAGCGCGAGGTGCAGCCCGGGCGCGGGGCCGAGCGCGAGGATCGGCACGGCCGCGGCGAACTCGAGCGCGGCGACCAGCGAGACCAGGCCGCCGCGCAGGCCGAGCGACTCGACGGCGGCGGTCTCGAGCACGCGCCCGAGCAGCAGGCCCGCGCCCTCGCGCCGCGTCAGGTCGCCGGGCAGCGCCAGCGCGCCGACGAGCAGCCGCCGCTTGAGCAGCGCGCCGGCCCGCTGGAGGATGTCGCCGGCGACCGCCGCCTGGCCCATACGACATGGCACGACGGTCAGGAGCAGGAGCAGCCACGCCTGCGACCAGCCGGCGTCGGTGCGGCCGGCGAACACGAGGTCGCCGATCAGCGCCCAGGCGGCGATCGTCAGCGCGAGTTCGGCGGCGTGCAGGCCGGCGAGCGCGGCGGTGCGGCGGACGAGGCCCTCGGCGCGCAGGAGGCGGAGCAGCGGGGCCGCCGGCGAGGGCCGCAGCACGAAGGCCCGACCGACCCGCAGGACGCCGAGCCGCTCGCGCAGCAGCAGCTCGACGGCGCGCTCGCGCCGGGCTCCCCCGTTCTTCAAACCTGTCCGATCGACCAGGGCTTCGGCGCGGCCGCGCAGGGGCGCGAGGACGGGCTCGCAGACGAGTCGGCGCACGTCCGCGGCGGCGACGCGGCGCGGGCGGAGGTCGGGGGCGACGACGACGAGGTCGCGCCGACCGCCGCGCAGCAGGAGCAGCAGGCTGCGCCCGCCGGGGCCCACGCGCAGCACCGCCGGCGCGGCCGCTCGCAGCAGGTCGTCGATGCCGGCGATGTCGGTGTCGACGGCCTCGGCCTCGAGCCCCAGCCCCGCGGCCGCGCCCGCAAGCCAGCGCTCGATCGCGGCGTCGTCCGGGTCGGCGAGCGCGGCCGGCCCCGGGGCGCCGAGCTCGCGCAAACTCGGCTGCAGGCCGGCCTGCACCGCGAGCGCGGTGAGGGCCTCGCCCGCGCGCTCCAGCGGCCAGCCGAGCGCGAGCAGGTCTAGCACGAAGCCTCCGGGTGAGGCGATGTCCCGAGCCGGCCGCCGTCCACGCGGAGCTTGCGCCAGCGCGGGTCGCTCCAGCCGTCGGCGCGCAGCTCGGTCTCGGCGCGCAGCAGGGCGGCGAAGCGCGAGTCTGGCCGATCGACCAGGTCCTTTGGAACACCCTCCTCGACCAGGCGGCCGCCGTCGATCACCAGCACGCGGTCGAAGCCGAGGGCGGCCGCGATGTCGTGGGTGACGCACAGCAATGTGCTGCCGCGCCAGCGCTCGCGGGCGCGGGCCAGCAGGGCCGCGCGGGCGTGGCGGTCGAGGCCGCGGAACGGCTCGTCGAGGAGGACGAGGCGCGGATCGTCGCGCAGGAGGGCGCGGCCGAGGCGGACGCGCTGGCCCTCGCCGCCGGACACGAGGCCGCCGCCCTCGCCGAGGATCGACTGCAGGCCGTCGGGCAGGCGCTCGAGCACGGGGCCGAGGTCGGCGAGCTCGAGCGCCTGCGGCAGGCGGTGGTGCTGGGCCTCGCTGCCGTAGTGCAGGTTGTGCAGGAGGGACTGGTTCCACAGCTGCACGGCCGGGTCGACCCACGCGGTGACGCGGCGCAGCGCGGCCAGGGCGGGCTCGTCGAGGCTCCGGCCGTCGACCGCGAGGTGGCCGCTCGCGGGGCGGTGCCAGCCGAGCAGGAGGCCGAGCAGGCTCGACTTGCCGGCCCCCGAGGCGCCGACCACCGCGACGTGCTCGCCGGGGCCGATCTGCAGGTCCAGCTCCTGCAAGATCGGGTGGCCGCCGGCGACCGCGCTGACCTGCTCGAACGAGAGCGCGACGCCGCCGCTGCCGGACCACGGCTCGGCGCGCATGACCGGCTCGGGGCCGTCGGGCGCCGTGTGCAGCGGCTCGAGCAGGCGCAGCGCGGCGGCCCGCAGGGCCGGGATCTCGAACGCCGCGGCGGCCACGTGGTCCCCTATCGCCGGCAGCGACAGCGCCCAGTAGAGCAGCAGCAGCGCGCCGGCCGGCTCGGGGTGGCGGGTGACGTAGGTGTCCCAGAGGACAGCCGCGAGGAGCATCCCCAGCGCGGCGCTGAGGCCGACGGCGACCACCTGCACGCGGAACAGCGACCGCTGGGCGCGGGACCACTCGACCAGCAGGGCCTCGTGCTCGCGCAGCAGCGAGCGCTCGGCGGCGTGGGTGCGGATCGCGGTGAGGCCGAGCAGGGCGTCGAGGTAGAAGCGGCCGAGCGCGCCGCCGTGGCTGCGCACCTTGAGGTCGCGCTCGGTCATCACCGGCTGCAGCGCCAGCGGCAGCGCCAGCACGACGACGGCGGTCAGGACGATCCACGGCGCGCCGCCCGGGTCGAGCCAGATCAGCGCGAGCGCGGTGAACACCAGCTCGAAGCCGCCGCGCACCAGACGGGCTGCGACATCGGGCAGGTGCCGAAGCACATGTCCTCGGTGACACCTCTCGGCCATGTCGGAGATCGGCCGGCTGGCGAGGTAGCGGTCGCCGAGGCGCGGGATCTGGGTCAGGAAGGCGACGCGCAGGCGGGCGCCGAGGCGGCGGCCGACCCGGCGCACGCCGGCGGCCAGCGGGAGCTCGAGCGCGAGGACGGCGACGAAGAAGGCGAGGATCGCCGCGGCCGCGCCGAGCCGCTGCTCGCCGACGCCGATCCGCTCGCCGACGTCGAGCAGCGCGCGCAGCACCAGGGCCTCGGCGACGACCACGGCGGCGGCGGTGACGAGGCCGACGGCGAGGACGGCCGGGAGCGCGAGGCCGTCGGCGCGGACCAGCGCGAACAGCTGACGCAGCGGCGAGATCTGCGGCTCCGTCAGGGCTGCGACGAGATCGGGTGAGAGTGTACTTTGGGACAGGTCGGCGCGGTGCAAGGCCGGCGCGTCGGCCCGCACGCCGCGGACCCGCACCAGCACCGCGCCGCGCAGCAGGGCGGTGTCGTCGTCCGGGCCCGGCGCGGCGGTGAAGAACTGCTCGGGCAGGACGGCGTGCAGCGCGTCGCCGGTGAGGCCCTCGCTGGCCGCGAGCAGGCCGGCGACGAAGCGCTCGGCCTCGCCGCCGCGCGCGAGGGCGCGGGCGCGGGCGAGCGACTCGGCCAGGCGGACGGCGGCGTCGAGGCGGGCGAGCCCGAGGATGCCGGGGTCGGCGGCCCCGGCGGCGAGCCAGGCGTCGACGCGGGCGCGGGCGAGCTTCAGCGCGCGGGCGCGGCGGCGCAGCGGGCCGGTGAACTCGTCGCCGCCGAGCCACTCGCGCAGGTCCTCGCGCGGGACCGGCATGCGGTGGACGAACAGCTCGCGTTGCAGCGCTTCGCGCGATACGAAGCGGCGGCCGACGGCGGGGTCCATGAGCTGGACCAGGCCGGCGACGCACGACCACACGACGACGAAGTGGGTCAGGCCGCCGGGCGAGAGCACGACCGCGATCGCCGGCAGGGCCGCGGCCTCGGCGGTGAAGACGTGGTCCGGCGGGCACATGATCTGCTCGGCCTCGAGGCCGAGCTGGACCGCGACGTCCTCCATGGTGTCGATCGAGGTGCCGTCGACGTCGGTCTGGCAGGCCTCGCGCAGGCGGCCGTAGCTGACCGAAAGGCCATGGCTCTCGAGCAAGCACTTGAGCGTGGCCGGGCCGCAGTCCATCGCCGAGCTCTGGATGACCTCGGCGACCAGACGGCGGCGGCGCGGCGGCGAGGCGGTCATGGGGCGAGCGCCTGGCCGATCGTGCGCAGCAGCAGGGCGGCGGGCGAGACGGCCTCGACCTCGATCTCGAGCACGCCGGTGAGGCCGTGCTCGACGGGGATCTTGCTGCCTGTCCCGGGGGACATTTGATCTGCCTGTTCGGACATGTCGCACTCGACGCGGACGAGGCCGTCCTCGGCCTCGCTGGCGACGGCGGCGACGCGGCCGTGGAGGCTGCCGAACTCGGCCCACGGGAAGCCGTCGAGGCGCATGCGCGCGGGCTGGCCGGGCCGGATCCGGCCGACGCCGGCGGGGGTGAAGCGGCCGACGATCCGCAGCGGGTCGTCGGGGATCACGACCGCGACCACGGCCCCGCGCGCGAGCACGGCCCCGGGCTGCAGCGGGACCACGCCGCCGAGCCGCCCGGCGATCGGCGCGCGCAGCGAGTGTTGATCGATCTGGTGGTCGAGCGTCGCGATCGCCGCGATCTTCGCCGCCAGCTCGCGCTGCAGCTCGGCCTCCGCGCGGCTGGTGCGGGCGAGGTCGATGCGCATGGTCGCCAGCCGCTCGCCGAGCTCGGCCCGCGTGCGCGCGACCTGCAGGCGGCGGATCGTCGCCACCGCGGCGCTGCCCCGCTCGCGCGCCTGCAGCAGCTCGGCGGCCTCGCTCGACTCGACGCCGAGGCCGCGCAGGCTCTCGCTGCGCTCGGCCATGGTGCGCGCGAAGGCGGCGGCGACCCGGGCCTCCTGGGCGCTGGCGCTGGCCTCGCTCTGGCGCGTGCGCCCGCCCGCCTCGAAGGCCTCGATCGCGGCCGCGAGCGCGGCGTGCTCGCCGGCGAGGGCGCCGAGCTCGGTGAGCAGGCCCTGGCGCTCGGCGTCGACCTCGGCCCGCGCGAGCTGCAGGCCGCGGCTGTCGAGCTCGAGCAGCAGCTCGCCGGCGTCGACGCGCCGACCGAGGGCGAGGCTGACCGAAAGGACACGTCCGTCGACGACCGGCGCGAGCGGCACGGCGGCCCGCGCGACCTCGAGGCGCGCCTCCTCGCTGGTGGCGATCAGGCTGACCCTCGCCAACACGAGCCACGCGGCCCAGGCGGCGAGGAAGCCGACCGCGAGGGCGACGCCGAGGACGGTGCCTCGCGCGCTCTCGGCCGCCAGAGCCCGCAGCGAGCGCGAGAAGGCGATCGGCACGAACCGTGGGTACCGCAATCGCTGCGAGGGGTAAAGCTGGCCGCACAGGCGCGCGGCCGCGCGAGCACGGGGCGCGTCCGCGGGCTCGCTGCGGAACGCTCGCAGCTCGGGCTCGATGGGGGCGGCGAAGGGTTACGAATGCCGGCACGGCTGCGCGAGCACGGAGCGTAGGCAAGCGTCCGCGGGCTCGATGGGGGCGTCGAGGCTGTTGCGAGCGCCGGCACGGCTGCGCGCTCCCGGATCGCGGGCGACACGTCCGCGAGGCTCGATGCGGCCGTCAGCGCCCGCGATCACGGAGCGCTCGCGTCCGCGGGCTCGATGCGGACGCCGAGGCTGGTGCGCGCGCGCGCCGGGCCGTGTAGACGCAACGAGTAACGCCCGGCCGCGAGCGCGACGGTGAACGGCGGCTGACCCGCGGGGATGGTGACTCCCTGGCTGCCGCAGAGCGTGCACGGCTGCAGGCTGATGCGGTTGTTCGGATCGTCGCCGAGGACGGTGACGAGGTAGTCGCCGTCGGCGGGGACCGTGATGGTGTGGAAGACGAGGGCGTCGTCGCCCGCGTAGGGGCCGACGACGTCGTCCTGTTCACAGGCCATCGAGCGGTGATGGACGAAGCGACCGACGCTCCACTCGAGCTCGGGCGCGGCGCACTCGAGGACCTTGGCGTCGCGCTCGAGTTTCCCGCAGTCGGGAGCGTCGAGCGCGGCGAATTCAGCGACGCTGTCGTCGAAGGACACGCCGAACTCCTCGCGGAAGATCCTGTCGACCCCGCGCGCGGTCTCGAGGGGGCCCACGGCCTCGTACATGCGCAAGTAAGCGTCGATGCCATGGCGCTCGATGAGGAAGGTCGTGAACGCGCCGGCGAGCGAGTAGCCGTTCGCCTGGCCCAGCTGGGTGCCAGTGAGGAGGCCGAGCACGTCGTGGACGGCTCCGTGTGGCCACATGTCGTGGTCCACCTCGTCACCGAGGCCCTCGAAGGCGGTGGCGAGGCCCTCGGCGAACAGCGGCAGGGTGGGCCCCATCGTCGCGGCGAGGTTGTGGACGAGCTCGTGGTTGAGCGGGAGGACGGGGGTGCTGGTGCGGTCGCCGCTGGCGCACGCCAGAGCGCCCTCGGGACAGCCGGAGCGGGCATGGAAGTCCTCGCGCGCGAGCCAGTAGACGAGGAAGCGGTCGTCGCCGGTCGGAGGATCGACGCTTAGCACGTCGGCGAGGCGAGCCACGAACTCGTCGAGGTGGACGAGGGTGCCGCCGCACGGCTCGAGCCCCGGATCGGCGGCGATCACGACGTGCGCTCCGAACATCTGCGGCTCCGGCAGGTCGCCGCAGGCAGCCAGCGTCGCGGCCAGGACGGGCGCGACGAGCCTCATGGCGCCCGCCTCACGATCGCCGCGCCGAATTCGTCGACGAGGACGACGTCGAGCTCGCCGTCGCCGTCGACATCGGCGACGGCGAGCTCGCGCACGCCGACGTCGGCGATGAAATGCTCGGTGAAGCCGAAGCTGCCGTCGCTGCGGCTGCGACCGAGTCGCAGGGTGACGCCGCCGACCGCGGAGCCGGCGGCGAGCAGCTCGGGATAGCCGTCGCGGTCGAGGTCGGCGGCGGTGTAGGCGACGACGCCTGTCAGCAGCTCGCGGACGCCGCGGAATTCACCGCCTCGGGCCCACGTCAGGGTGCCGACCCCATCGTGCATGACGAGCTCGACGCGCCCGTCGCGGTCGAAGTCGCCGAAGACGAGCGGCGCGTGGTGCCAGAGGGCCGGCCGCACGCCGTTCCAGTCGAACGCGGGCCCGAAGGTCCCGTCGCCGACGCCGGGGAACACGCGCACGCCGGTGCTGACGGGATAATCGTTGTAGGCGACCGCGATGTCGAGGTGGCCGTCGCGGTCGATGTCGTGGAAGCCGATCCGGTCGACAGAACTTTTTTCGTCGAACCCGAGCGGGACGAAGTCCTCGAAGCCGCCGTCGACGCGGCCGCGCGACCAAAAACCCTGCGGTCGATAAGTGACGTCGAAAACGACGATGTCGCGGTTTCCGTCGCCGTCGAGGTCGACGGCGAAGTTGAAGAAGGATCTGCCGAGGAAGCCGTTCAAATTGGACGTCTGCGCGAGCCCGGCGAGCGAGAGGTCGGCGACCTGGACGTAGTCGGTGGGCAGGCCGTCCCTGCCCGAGGTCCAGACGAAGCGCGCGCCGTCGTCGCCGGCGAGGAGCAGGCCGTCGATGACGTACGAGCGGTTGTCCGGCGGCGCGGCCCACAGCTGCGTCAGCGGCCCGAAACCGCCGCGCCCGTCGGCCGGCGCGACCGCCAGCGTCTCGCCGAAGGCGAGCAGATCGGCGGCGCCGTCGCCGTCGAGGTCGCCGAAGCGCAGCCGCGGCGCCGCGGAGAGCCGCCGCTGTTCGGCCTCGACCAGCGACGGTCCGATGCCGAGGTGCAAGGCTTTGACGTCGACGCTCGACGGGAGCAGGAGCTCGGGCGTGCCGTCGCCGTCGAGCTCGGCGAGCCGGGTGTTCCTGAGCGACTGCGGGAACGTCCGCGAGCCGCCGGGTCTCCACGCGTCGCCGTCGCGGAGCCACGGGGTGAACCGGGTCGCGGCCTCCGGATCGAAGAAGACCTCGTGGACGAGGATGTCGAGGTCACCGTCGCGGTCGAGGTCGAGGACGTCGAGGGAGTCGCAGGGCGCGGCGAACAGCTGCTCGGCGTCCGTGATCTGACCGAGGAAGTCGGAGTAGGCGAAGACGTGGCCGTTCGTGCACCAGACCGCGTCGAGCCGGTCGTCGCCGTCGAGATCGGCGGGGACGATGTCGGGGACGCCGAACCCGCTAAACCACCCGAGATGATCGGCCGCGGCGACGGCGTCCTCGAGGTGGAAATAGTGCCCGCTGTAGTTCCACAGCAGCAGGTCGGGCCGGTCGTCACCGTCACCGTCGAGCACGCGCAGCTGCTCGGGCGGGTATTCGGCGCTGACCGTGATGGTCTCGGCGAGGGTCGCGCGGCCGGTCTCGTCGCTGCGGTAGACGCCGAGCCGGCTCTCGGCGGTGTCGGGCCTCAGGATCAGCAGCTCGGCCACGGCGTCGCCGTCGATGTCGGCGACGGCGAGGTCATCGGATGACGCGAGCGGCAAGGCCGGGCCGAGCTGCCACGCGCCGTCCGGCTGCTGCACGGCGATCGAGAGCTCGGTGCTCCTGCCCACCGCCAGATCGGGCCGTCCGTCGCCGGTGAGGTCGGCGGCGAGGACGGCGTCCGGA
This sequence comes from Nannocystis exedens, assembly GCF_002343915.1. Classification (GTDB taxonomy): domain Bacteria; phylum Myxococcota_A; class Polyangia; order Nannocystales; family Nannocystaceae; genus Nannocystis; species Nannocystis exedens. The sequence continues at coordinate 5,335,228 of NZ_NETK01000001.1, forward strand.
CGACCCTCCCCGAGGTCGATGTCGAGCGAGTCATCGTCGCGGTGCAGGGTCAAGCCGCCGCTGAAGCCGTTGGCCAGCAGCAGCTCGTCGCGGCCGTCGCCGTCGATGTCGACCGGCCAGGCGTCGGGTAGGGCGGACTGGACCTCGAGCATCGGGGTCATGATGATGCCTGTCCCCGGAGACAGGCTGGAGACGGCCGCGCCGGCGCTGACGAGGGCGCCGCCGTCGGCGACGAGGGCGGAGGGGTCGGTCGCCAGGATGCCGACGAACGACTCGCCGGTGCGCGGGTCGAGGCGCTCGACACGATCTGTCGTTTCGGACAGGACCCCGAGGACAGGTGGCGAGTCGGGCGGCCGGGCGACCACGAGGCCGCTCGGGAGCGGGACGGTGGGCCAGGCCTTGCGATTGTTGAATTCGCCGCCGCCGGCGGAGAGCAGGACGCTGACGGTGTCGTCGAGGCTGTCGGCGGTGGCGAGGTCGAGGCGGGCGTCGCCGTCGAAGTCGGCGGCGACGAGGCCGTAGGGGGCGGCGCCGACGGGGAGCAGCGCGGCGGGCTGCAGCGAGCCGTGACCGTCGCCGCGGAGCACCTGCACGGCGTCGGCGTCGGCCAGGGCGACCGCGACGTCGAGCTGAGCGTCGCCGTCGAGATCTCCGGCCGCGAGGGCGCGCGGGCCGGGGCCCACCACCAGCGGCGGCGCGGCGACGAACTGGTGCAGCACGGTGACCGTGCCGGCGGCGAGGTCGGCGGTGACGAGCTCGGGCGGGCCTTCGCCGTCGAGGTCGGCGGCGATCAGGGCGCGCGGGACCGCGCCGGCGGGGAAGCGCTCCGGATCGGCGAACGAGCGGCCGCCGCGGCCGCGCACGACCGCGACGGCGTCGGCGCGCGGGACGGCGGTGGCGAGGTCGAGGTCGCCGTCGTCGTCGAGGTCGGCGACGACGATGCCGGCGACCTCCTGGTCGATCGACCAGGTCGTTGCACCGCCAGCGAACAGATCGTCGCCGCCCCACAGGACGGTGATCGTGCCGGCGGGGCCGCTGGCGCCGACGAGGTCGCGCGCGCCGTCGCCGTCGACGTCGGCGATCGTGAGCGCGTCGGGGGCGACGCCGACCCGCACGCGCGAGACGTCGGCGATCGAGAGGCAGAGCGACCCGGGATCTTCGCAGGGAACGGGCGTGAAGCAGCCCGCTGGCACCAGGACGGCCGCGAGCACGCTCCACGAGAGGCGAGGCAAGTTCACGGCAGATCCGGCGCGGAGAGAGTAATCAAAGGGTGAAGCCGTGGCCAGAATTTGGACACGTGTCCGAAAATGCCCGAGCGCATAGGACGCCGGATGACACGCCGCGGGGCGGTGCGATAGCGTGGTCGCCGATGAAGGGCGTCGTGTTCACCGAGTTCCTCGAGATGGTCGAGTCCCGGTTCTCGGGCGAGATGGTCGAAGAGCTGCTCGGCAGCTGCGACCTGGCGTCCGGCGGGGCCTACACGTCGATCGGCACCTATGACCACCGCGAGCTGGTGGCGCTCGTCGGCGCGCTGTCCGAAAGGACAGGTGCTCCGGCGGGCGCGCTGGTCCACGAGTTCGGGCGCCACCTGCTGCGCCGCTTCGCCGTCGGCTTCCCGGACTTCTTCACGGCGGCGCGCGACACGTTCGGGTTCCTGAATCGGGTCGAGGGCTACGTCCACACCGAGGTGCGCAAGCTGTACGAGGACGCCGAGCTGCCGACGTTCGTGTGCTCGCCGGTGGTAGATGGCCGAATGGACATGGTCTATCGGTCATCTCGGGGGTTCGCCGACCTGGCGCACGGGCTCATGGAGGCGACGGCGGAGCACTACGGCGAGGCGATCGCGGTCGAGGTCGAGGATCTGTCGGGCGGCGCGCGGACGCACGTGCGTTTCCGGCTGCGCAAGCTACAACCAGCGGAGTGAGCGAGAGGGCCGTGGACGAGCTCGAGATCTTCCGCCGCCGCTACGACCGGGAGCGCCGCGCCCGCAAGGAGGCCGAGGTCTTCGCCGAGACGAAGACGCGCGAGCTGTACGAGACCAATCAAGCGCTGCAGCGGCTGGCGGCGACGCTGCAGGAGCAGGTCGACGAGCGCACCGCGGAGCTGCGCCGGATCGCGGAGGAGGCGGTGGCCGCCAGCGAGGCCAAGTCGCTGTTCGTCGGCGCGGTCAGCCACGAGCTGCGCACGCCGCTCAACGCGATCATCGGCTACGGGGAGCTGCTCGCCGAGGAGCTGACGGAGCTCGACACCGGCGGCGAGCTGGTGAGCGAGGCCGAGAAGATCGTGCAGGCGGCCCGCCACCTGCACGCGCTGGTCAACGACCTGCTCGACCTGCAGAAGGTCGAGGCGGGCAAGCTGGTGCTGACGTTCTCCGACGTCGACGTGGAGAGCGTGGTCGCCGAGGTCACCGACGCGCTGGGGGCCAAGCTGCAGGACGGCGCCAACGCGCTGCGCGTGACGGTCGAGCCGGCGGCGCGGCGGCTGCGGACCGACGAGCTGCGGCTGCGCCAGGTGCTCTACAACCTGCTCAGCAACGCGGCGAAGTTCACCCGCGAGGGCACGGTGACGGTCTGCGCCCGCCCGGCGCTCCGCGCCGGCCGCCGCGGCGTGGTGTTCGAGGTCGAGGACACCGGCGCCGGGATGACGCCGGAACAACTGGGGCGGCTCTTCACGCCCTACGTGCAGGTCGACGAGGTGCTGGCCCGCCGTCACGGCGGCACCGGGCTCGGGCTCGCGCTCACGCGCCGGCTGTGCCAGCTGCTCGGCGGCGAGATCACGGTCGAGAGCGAGTCCGGGCGCGGCTCGTGCTTCCGCGTGTTCTTGCCGGCCGCGGCGTGATCGCGCGGGACTACACGAGCTTGGCGATCGCGGCTTGATAGGCGGAGTACGAGTTGGCGCCGACGACCTGAGCGACGACCTTGCCGCCCTTGAACACGAGCACGGTGGGGATCGATCGGATCCCGTAGGTCTGCGGGGTGTCTTGATTCTCGTCGACGTTGAGGCGGCCGACCTTGAGCTTGCCGGCGTAGGTGACCGCGAGCTTCTGTGTGCTCGCGGCGACGGCCCGCGAGGCTGGGCTCCACGTGGCCCAGAACTCGACGTAGACCGGCAGCGGAGCGCCGAGCACCTCGGCTTGGAAGTCGGCGTCGGTGAACACGAGGACGGACGAGTCGGGCATGCCTGCATGGTGGACACGACCACGGACCCGCGATCAAGCCTCCGGCGAGCCGTCGACGACGTGCTGGAGCTGCGCGGCCATGCACGACGCCAGCGCGGTGTCGGGCCCGCCCGCGAACGCGCGCATCGGCAGCGCCTGGCGGAACAGCCAGGTGCCCGAGATGATCGCCAGGAGCAGGGCCGCGCGGGCCTCGGCGCGCGGGGGGCCGAGCCAGCGCGCGAGCGGCTGGATCACCCGCGCGGCCAGCAGCTCGGTGGCGAGGTCGCACACCTCGGGCTCGCCGGCGGCGTGGAGGAGGATCGACAGGGTGTCGGCCTCGCGCACCGGCTTGCTGAAGAAGTAGCGGGCGATGTGCCGGCCGACGGTGGCGCGGTCGGGGCCGAGGAACGGGCCGAGGCCGATGTCGGACTCGATGGCGGCGATGAAGAGGTCGCGCTTCGAGCCGAAGTAGCGGACCACCAGCGCGGGGGTGATGCCGGCCGCGGCGGCGATCTCTCGCATGCCCGCGTTGGCGTAGCCGCGGGTGGCGAACAGCACGCGCGCGGCGTGGAGGATCTCCGACCGGGTCTGCTCGGCGTCGCGGGGGCGCGGCGGGGCGGCACTTCGGGGGCGGGTCGGGCTCTTGCGCTGGGCCATCGGTTTTTTGTCAACGGCTGTTGACTTCTACCACGGGCGGTCCAAGCTTGCCCGCAAGTAAACGATCGTTTACCGAAACCGAGGAGACGTACGCAATGAGCGGCTGGGGCACGAAGGACATCCCACGACTGGACGGCAAGACCGCGGTGGTCACGGGCGCGAACAGCGGGATCGGTTATTACACGGCGCTGGAGCTGGCGCGCGCGGGGGCGCAGGTGGTGATCGGCTGCCGCGACGCGGGCCGCGGCGAGGAGGCGCTCAAGGGTCTGCGGCAGCAGTCGGGGGGCAAGGTCGAGCTGGTGCCGCTCGACCTGTCGTCGCTGGCGTCGGTGCGGTCGTTCGCGGACGAGGTGCGGCGGCGGCTGCCGAGCCTCGACGTGCTGGTCAACAACGCGGGGATCATGGCGCTGCCGCGCCGCGAGACCACGGTCGACGGGTTCGAGAAGCAGTTCGGCACCAACCACCTCGGGCACTTCGCGCTGACGGGGCTGCTCCTGCCGGCGCTGCGGGCCAGCGCGGCGCCGCGGGTGGTGACGGTCAGCAGCGCGGTGGCCTGGGGCGCGCGGCTCGACGTCGACGACCTGCAGAGCGAGCGGCGCTACACGCCGATGGGCACCTACGGGCGGTCGAAGCTGGCCAACCTGCTGTTCATGCTCGAGCTGCACCGCCGCGCCGGGGGGACGGGCCTGCGCAGCGTGGCGGCCCACCCCGGCGGGGCGACGACGGGGCTGCAGAAGCACGCTTTCGCCCGCAGCATCAAGCTGTTCGGGCAGCCGGCGCAGGCCGGGGCGCTGCCGTCGCTGCGCGCGGCGACGGCCCCGGACGTGCAAGGCGGCGAGTACTACGGGCCGTGGCTGATGCTCATGCGCGGGGCCCCGATCCACGCGTGGATCCCCCCGCAGGCCCGCGACGAGCAGACGGCGGCGCGGCTGTGGCAGCGCTCCGAGGAGCTGACCGGGGTGCGGTTCGACCTGTCCTAGGAGACAGGCAGAAGGAGCGCGGCGATGAAGGCGCTGATCTTCGGGGCGACCGGGATGATCGGGCAGGGGGTGCTGCGCGAGTCGCTGCTCGACCCGCAGATCGATCTGGTGACGGTGGTCGGCCGCAACCCGACCGGCCAGCGCCACCCGAAGCTGCGCGAGCTCGTCCACGCGGACCTGGGCGATCTGTCCCCGATCGCGGCGCAGCTCGCCGGGCACGACGCGTGCTTCTTCTGCCTCGGGGTGTCGTCGGCCAGGATGTCCGAGGCCGACTACACGCGGGTGACGTACGACCTCACGCTGACGGTGGCGCGCCGGCTGGCCGCGCTGTGCCCGGACATGACGTTCGTGTACGTGTCGGGCGGCGGCGCCGACAGCAGCGAGCGCGGGCGCGTGATGTGGGCCCGCGTGAAGGGCAAGACCGAGAACGCGCTGCGCGAGCTGCCGTTCCGCGCGAGCTACGTGGTCCGCCCGGGCTTCATCCAGCCGATGCACGGCATCCGCTCGCGCACGCGGCTGTACAACGCGCTCTACGCGGTGCTGGCTCCCCTGTACCCGCTGTGGAAGGTGCTGTTCCCGGGGCTGGTGACGAACACCGAGCAGCTCGCCCGGGCGATGATCGCGGTGGCCCGTGACGGGACGGCGAAGTACATCCTCGAGACGAGGGACATCAACGCGATCGGCCAGCGCGAGCTGGCGGCGCGCGCGGGGTGAGGGGCGTGGGGTCACCCCAGAGAACATGTTCGAACAGACATGTTCCCCGGGCAGCGCCGGGTGGCGAGCGCGGCGGGGAATCATGCTCTCTCGCGCATGTCCGAAGGAGCATGTCCCGCGATGGCGGCAGAGGGACGTGCTCCTTCGGACAGCCGCGGAGCACGACCCGCTCGATCGCTCCAGCACGACGATGGTGCGAGGCGCCGCTGGCGGGTGACCTCGGGTCGTTCGGCGAGCACGTGACCGACGAGCCGGGCGCGGGCCGTTTTCCGGGCCTGTACGAGGCCCTGGTGCGAAATTGCACGTGGCTGCGGCCGCCGCCCGAATTTGGTGCTAGACAGGCGCGATGATCGAACAGGCCGATCTCGACCGCGTCCTCGCCGAGCGGTTCGGTTTTTCGGAGTTCCGTCCCGGGCAGCGGCGCAGCGTCGAGGAATTGCTGCTCGGCAGCGGGGCGCTCCTCTGCATCCAGCCGACGGGGTACGGCAAGAGCCTCTTGTATCAATTGCCGGCGGCGCTGCTCGACGGGATCACGCTGGTGGTGTCGCCGCTGCTGGCGCTGATGCGCGACCAGCTGCAGCACCTCAACGACCGCTTCGGGCTGCCGGCGGCCAGCATCAACTCCGACCAGAGCGAGGAGGAGAACGACGCGGCGAAGGCGGCGGCGGCCCAGGGGCGCGTGCGGCTGCTGTTCGTGTCGCCCGAGCACCTCGACCACGTCGACCGCTTCGAGGCCCTGGCGGCGCTGCCGATCCGCCTGCTCGTGGTCGACGAGGCGCACTGCATCTCGACGTGGGGCCACGACTTCCGCCCGGCGTACCGGCAGATCGTCCACCTGCTGCGCGCCCTGCAGGCGCGTCACCCGTCGCTGCGCGTGCTGGGGCTGACGGCGACCGCGGACGAGCGCGTGGAGGAGGACATTCGCGCGCAGCTGCAGCGGCCCGGCGGCGCGCCGCTGGTGGTGCATCGCAGCAGCATGGACCGGCCCAACCTGTCGCTGGCGGCGGTCGGGCTGACGGGGATGGCGGAGAAGCTGGCCTACCTGGCGCAGATCGTGCCGCGGCTGCCGGCGCCGGGGATCGTGTACTGCGCGACGCGCGAGCGCACCGAGCTGGTCGCGGGGTACCTGCAGTCGCGCGGGCTGGAGGCGGCGGCGTACCACGCGGGGCTCGAGCCGGAGCGCAAGCGCGAGCTGCAGGCGGAGTTCCTGCACGGCGACTGCCCGGTGATCGCGGCGACCAACGCGCTGGGGATGGGCATCGACAAGTCGGACCTGCGCTACGTGATCCACGTCGACGTGCCGGGCTCGGTGACGGCCTATTATCAGGAGGTCGGCCGGGCCGGGCGCGACGGCCGGCCGGCCCGCGGGATCTTGCTGTATGACCCGGAGGACAGGCGGATCCAGGAGCACTTCATCGACTCGGCGCAGCCGCAGCCGGAGGACTTCGCGGCGATCGTCGAGGCCATCGAGCACGAACCACTCGGGCTGACGGCGATCAAGGTCCGCACGGGGCTGCACCCGACGCGCGTGACGGTGGTGGTCGCCGAGCTGGTCGAGCAGGGCTTTGTCCGCAAGCAGAGCGCCGGCGGCAAGCAGGTCTATGGGCTGACCCAAAAGACAGGTAAGCCGGACCTCGAACGCTACCGCACGCAGCAGGCGGTGCGCACGCGCGAGCTGGCGGCCATGCTGGCCTACGGGCGCGGCGAGGCCGACTGCCTGATGGCGACGCTGCGGCGGGCGCTCGGCGATCGCGAGGCGGCCGCGTGCGGGCGCTGCTCGCTGTGCCGCGGGCAGCAGTCGAGCGTGGACGTCGCGTCGGCGGCCGCGGAGGCGCAGCGCTGGCTCGAGTCGCGGCCGTCGCCGATCGCCGCCAGCGCGCGGCCGGAGGTGGCGGAGGGGCTGGCGCTGCTCGACGGGGAGATCGCCGGGCCGCTGTTCCGCGGGTTCTTCCAGGGGCGCGAGTCGGCGGATTCGCTGCCGCCCGCGCTGGTCGAGCTGCTGCGGACGCACGTGCGCGCGCTCGGCGAGCAGTTCGCGTTCGCGGCGGTGGCGGCGGTGCCGAGCCGCGACTGGCGCCAGCGCGAGGAGGCGCTGCAGATCGCCGCCGACACGCTCGGGGTGCCGGCCCTGCCCGAGCTGCTGGTGTGGCGCGAGGAGCCGCGGGCCAGGCAGGGCGAGCTGCGCAACAACGACCAGCGGCGCGAGAACGTCGAGAACACGATGAAGCTCGGCAGCGGCAGCGTGCGCGGCGAGGTGCTGCTGCTCGACGACTTCGTCGGCTCGGGCGCGACGCTCAAGGAGGCGGCGCGGGTGCTGCGAAAGGACGCGAAGTTGAAGGCGGCGATCGTGCCGCTGACGCTGGCGCGGGTGCGCTGGAAGCTCGGCTCGGCGGGGCGAATTCATTGATCGCGGCGCAATGACGGGCTGAATGATTCGCCGGCCGCCGGGCTCGACTCGGGCGCGGCAGCTGTCGGCTTGTACCGACAGCTCGACCGGGCGGATCCACGAATCCGTGGTGCCGTCATTTGCTGCGTGGGTGCGCTGCAAGCTCGGTGCTCGGTTGGGCGGATCCACGGGCTCGTGGCGCGGGCGAACCACTGACTCGTGGCGCCGCCATTCGCCGCGTGGGTGCGCTGCAAGCTCGGGGTTTGGCCGGGCGGAGCCACCGACTTGTGGCGGCGCCGGGGCTGTGCGAGCCTCGCGGTGTGCGAGGGCAGTCGCGGCGCCGGTGGATGCAGCTCGTAGGCGGCGCGATGAGCCTGCCCGCGTGCCGCGGGCAGGCGACGCGCGCGCCGGCGGTGACGGAGGCGCGGCTGTTCTCCGGCGAGGATGGGGCGCCGATCTCCGAGGCGCAGGTGGTCGCGGCGATGGCGGCGAGCGACGTGGTGCTGATCGGCGAGCAGCACGGGCACCCGCTCGGGCTCGCGTTGGCGGCGGAGCTCTTTGAAAAGCTGCTGGCCACCGGCGCGAATGCGGCGCTGGCCCTCGAGAGCGTGGGGCGCGATCACCAGGCGGAGCTCGACGCGTTCCTGCGCTCGGAGCTCGACGAGGCGGCGTTCCGCAAGGCGGCCGACCTCGAGGGCGAGCGCAAGTTCCCCGCGGGGCACCGCCGCATGGTGCTGGCGGCGCAGGCGAAGGGCCGGCCGGTGATCGCGGCCAACGCGGCGCGGGCGCTGGTCAAGCGGGCGCGGCTCGAGGGGCTGGAGCCGCTGCGGGCGCTGGGGCCGGAGGAGAAGGCGCTGATCGAGGTCCCCGAGGAGCTGACCGAAGGGACATACCGAGAGCAGTTCGTGGCGCTGATGGGCCAGCACGCCGGGGTCGACGCGGCGACGCTCGAGGGCTTCTACCGGGCGCAGAACGTGTGGGACGCGACGATGGCCGGGTCGATCGGCCGCGCGCTGGCGGCAGGCTCGCGGCCGGTGGTGCAGGTGGTCGGCGGCTTTCACGTGGACGGGGCCGGCGGGCTGTATCAGCGCGTCCGCGCGAGCAACCCTTCGGCGAAGGTGTGGCGCCTGTCGGTGGTGGCGGAGGTCGCAGCGGCGCTGCGGGCGGAAGATCGCGGGCGCGCCGACGTGGTCGCGTACGTGGGGCCGCTGCCGGCGACGTGAGGGCGATGGAGCGGGACGAGTTCGCGCGACGTCTGGCGGATGCGACGCGTCGACTGCTGGCGCTGACGCGGACGTACGTGATCGACGCGCTGCCCGCGGCGGTGCGGTACTCGCCGGCGATGCAGCCGTGGGTCGCGCACGTGCCGCTCGGGCCGGGTGAGGTGGTGTTCGCGGAGGACGCGGAGAGGTTTCGCGAGCGGCGCTCCGGCCCGGCGGAAGAGGTGATCGCGCTGCTGTGGCGCGACGGGCTGGTGCCGCTGTGGATCGACATGGTGGTGGTGGCGGTCGAACATGGGCGCACGCAGATCGAGGCGGAGGTGTCGCCGCGGTTCGTGCGTGCGCTGCCGGAGCTCGAGGGCGAGGAGCGGCCCTTTTCGATCAAAGTTCGCAACGAGCCGCCGTGGATCCCGCGGGCGAGGATGCACGGGCCGCTGAAGCGGTTTCCGCTGCGCTGGCGTGACGACCCGGAGGCGGCGCGGGCGGTGCGAGACCCGGAGGAAGGCCGGGTGTCGACGCGGCGGCTGCTGCTGCGGCGGCTGCTGGCGGCGCCGCGAGGGCAGAGCACCGTCGCGCAGGTGCGGCGGCATCTGTACGAGCGGCCCGCCGCCGACTTGCCGTGGCGCGACGAGGCGGAGCGGCTCGAGGCGATCGAGGAGGCCGAGCGGGCGCTCGCCGGGTGGCGGCCGGCGGAGGGCGACGAGGGCGGCGAGGGAGCGCCAGCGTAGCGAATGACTGAGAGGACATGTCCTTGCGGGTAGGTCCAGCGAGGAGGAGTCTCCGGGCGGACAGGGCGGCCGGGGAGCGGCGGCGATGAGATGTCCTCGCGGACATGTTGGGTGAATCACGGCGGGTGATTCGCGCCGGATCAGGGCAGCCAGAGGATCGTGACGATGTGGTCGTCGAGGCCGACCACGGCCGGCTCGCTCTGGATGCCGGGGCCGGTGTTGGTGAACCAGGTCGGCTCGGCGTCGGCCCACAGCTCGGCGGTGAACCATCGACGGAGGGCGTCGAGGTCGATCATCAGGTCGGCGAGCGCAGAGGGGCCGACGGAGGCGAGCCAGCCGCCCTGTTCGGCCTCGGCGCGCTCGGCGGCCTCCTCGGCCTCGACCTCGGCGATCCGGGCGCGCGCGGTGGCGAGGAGGCCGTCGACGCAGGCGAGCATCTCGGCGCGGTCGATCGCGCGCCAGGTGCCGTCGACGAAGGTGCCGTAAGGGGCGTCCTCGGGGGTCCAGCAGTTGAAGTGATCCTCGAGGAAGGTCTGGACGATGGCGCGCTTGGCCGTCACGAGGGCGGCGGGATCGGTGCCCGCCTCGGCCAGCGCTTCGCGGTGGATCGGCTCGATCACGTCGCTCGCGGGGACCGCCTTGAGCCACGCGCTGGTCCACGTCGGGTACCACTGCCGCTGGATGTGCTCGGCGAGCGCGAGCCGGCGCGCGAGGTCGGGGTCGGGGCGCATGGACCGAAGGGTAGCGAAGTTTGCGGGGGCCCGGGAGCGACGGGGCGGGGGAGCACGGTCGGCGGCAAACCCCAGGAGCGGAGGTGCGTCGACGCGACGCACGGCATGAGAGTCACCCGCGGGGACCGGTTCGCGGGTGGCACGAGGCCGCGCCGGGCGCGTCGCTCGCGTACCCTCGCGGAGGTATGGACGTGGGGGCGCTGTTTCCCGAGTGGGACGAGGTCAGCGAGGAGCAACCGGCGGCGATCGCGGCGGTCTGCGCGCGACTCGGGGTCGAGCGCGAATGGCTGACGAAGGACGACTTCATCCACGCGATCGTCGGCGGGGCGGTCGAGGGCGAGCGGGTGGCGTGGGTCGAGAAGGTCGAGAAGGACGACGGAGGCTGGGTCGATGTCGATTACTTCCTGCGCATGCGCGTCGGCGAGACGCAAATCCGCGAGAGGGTGGTCGACACGTACAACCCGTACTTCGGCTGCGAGATCGGCCACCTGCGCTGGTGGGACGACGCGGTGGTGATGGTCTATCGGGAGAAGCACCGCACGATCGCCTGCAGGCTCGGGCTGGCCGGCGCGCCGGCGCTGCGGGTCGTCGGAGACGGCTGGACGGTGCTGGACGAGGTGCTGATCTGCGAGAGCCGGGCGCGCGGGCTGGTCGAGCGGCTGCACCTGCCGGCGCTGCGCCCGACGGCGCCGCTGCCGGCGGAGCTGGCCGATCGGAGTATGGCCATGGGAGCATGTCCCCTGGGACAGCCGATCACGAGCGAGCCGGCTGCCTTGCAGCGGCGGATCGCGGCGGGGTTGCCGGGCGTGGCCGGGCCGATCGCCGAGCTGCTCGTCGGGGCGCTGGCATATCGCTTCTGGGAGCCGCGGCCGCCGCTGGTCGCGACGTACGAAGAGGTCGCCGACGAGCATCCGTGGAACACGCCGTGCTGGTTGCCGTTCTACTTGTACTGCGCGAGCGCGGCGGCGGAGCGTCGGGTGTTGCTGGCGCAGCTCGACGCCGTGGCGGCGCGGACGCCGGGTGAGTTCGGGGACGAGGACGACACGGCGGAGCTGGCCTGCCGGCACATTGCGAGCCGCTGCGCCGAGCTGGCGGGGGCCTGTCGCGCGGGGCGGCTGCCGGACGGGGAGTCTTGCTACTTCTGGGTCGGGTGGTCGCAGGCGGCGTTCGCGGGGGCGGAGAGGCTGTTCCCGGCGGGGATGTGGGCGGTGTGGCAGGCGCTGCGGCCCCGCGCGCGCGAGCTGCTGGCGCTCGGCGAGCGCAGGTGAGCCAGCCTCGGCGCAAGACGGCGAACGGGGCGGGGTGAGGCGGCGCGGGCCCGCGGCAGGCGCCGACGAGTGCGGAGAGGGGCGAGTCACGAGGGGTGGACAGCGGGCGCGGAGCCTGTCCTTTGGATCGGATGTCCTCGGGGACAGGCGAGCGATGGGTGAGGGCCGGGCCGGCGATCGCTCGCGAGCCGGCGAGGATCCCTGCTTGACCGGGTGGACCTCCGGTGCGAGCTTCGCCGGGAGATGGCGCCGCCGGACGACGACGACGGGTCCGACCTCGACAGCCTGCTGCGCGGCAGGTCGTTCGAGGACCGGACGTTCACCGGGCTCGAGCTGCAGGAGGCCGACCTCGCGGGCAAGGAGTTCGCCGGCTGCACCTTCGTCGGCTGCAAGGCGCAGGAGAGCCGCTGGCGCGGGTGCCGGCTCGAGGACTGCGTGTTCGAGCGCTGCGACCTGACGCAGGCGCGACCGGCCGGGATGGTCGCCGGCAAGCTGCAGTTCCGCGGCTGCAAGCTGATGGGCGTCGAGTGGACGGAGCTCGGCCGCTTCGTCGGCCTCGGCTTCTCCGAGTGCACGCTGCAGTACGCGTCGTTCCTGCGGATGAGCCTGTGTCGGGCGGATTTCTTCGATTGCACGATCACCGAGGCCAACTTCTTCGAGGTCGATCTCGGCGAGGCGAACTTCCGCGGCAGCTCGCTGGCCGGCAGCGTGTTCCGCGGCTGCAAGCTGCGCAAGACCGACTTCTCGGCGGCGACCGGGGTGTTCGTCGACCCGGCCGCGAACGAGGCCCGCGAGGCGATCGTGCCGGTGGAGTCGGCGGTGCTGCTGGCGATGCACCTCGGGCTGCGGGTGGCCGGCTACTCGGGGCCGGCGGCGAAGTCCGAGGCGACGCGGGCGGGTCGAGGGCGGCGCAGGTAGAAGGGCCGGCGCTCGAGCACGAGCGCGTCGCGGACGTCGGCCTCGCGCGCGTCCGCGAACGCGAGCGGGGCGGCCCGGACCGGCTTGCCAGGGGCGGTGTTCCGGCGTCTCATCGAGGGATGAACGAGCTTGCGCGAGGTCCTGGTCGGATGGGGTGGATGGTGGTGCTGGTGCTGATCGGCTGCGGCGGGGACGACCCGGGCGCGACGACCGACAGCGGTACGTCGACGAGCACGAGCACGAGCACGACCACCGGGGAGACGACGGACCCGCCGACGACCGGGGAGCCGGGGACGACGACGACGACGGGGGAGCCGGGGACGACGACGACGACGACCCATCCGACGACGGGGGAGCCGGGAACGACGACGACGACGACGACCACGGGGGTCGACAGCACGAGCACGACGACGGGGCGGCCGATGACGGCGTGCGGCGACGGAATCCTCGATCCGGGCGAGCTGTGCGACGGCGACCAACTCGGCGGCGAATCGTGTGAATCCCAGGGCTTCGACGGTGGCGAGCTCGGGTGCCTCGACTCCTGCGAGTTCGATACGCAAGGCTGCAGCGCGTGCGGCGACGGGCAGGTCGACGCGGGCGAGGGGTGCGACGACGGCAACACGAACGCGGGCGACGGCTGCGACGCGGAGTGCCAGGTGGAGGCGTGCGATCCCGACGGGCTCTACACGGTGGAGGGAGCGCCGATCAGCTACACGTGCTGCCAGGGGCTGGTGTCGGTCAACATCACGGCGTTCACGTTCTCGGGCGACGGCGCGACGATCGTGTCGAGCCCGTCGAACCCGGTCGGGATGGCGGGCGAGCCGACGATGTGCCCCGACGGCGACTTCGCCAACGAGGGCTCGCTCCAGGGCGGCTGCACCGAGACGTACGCGCTCGAGGGCGACTTCGTCGACAAGGACACGTGGTCGGGCACGTACAGGTTGACGTTCACCGGCGATCAGTGCTCGTGCTTCAACGGGATGCTCGGGGCGCCGTGCATCGATCAGATGTTCCCGGTCACGGCGACGCGGTGATCGCTTCGCGCGTGGACAGGTCGGCGGTCGACGCGGCGAGCCCGGGTTCGATCATTGCACGCACGCCGTCACGCGAGGGCGCGGCGCAGGGCGGCGACCTGGCTGGCGAAGAAGGACTTCGAGACGTCCTTGCCGCGGAAGTTGTCGAAGCCGTGGAACACGCCGGGGACGACCTCGAGCTCGACGGGGACGCCGGCGGCGACGAGGCGGCGGGCGTACTCGAGGTCTTCGTCGTGGAAGAGGTCGAAGGTGCCGACGCCGATCCACGTCGGCGGCAGGCCGGCCAGTGATTCGGCGCGCGCGGGGGCGGCGTAGATCGGTACGTCGGCGCCGCCGGGCTCGCGGCCGAGGTACGAGGTCCAGCCGAAGCGGTTGCTCGTGGCGGTCCAGAGCCGGTGATTTTTCCCGTCGATGTCCCGGTCGACGGTGCGATCGTCGAGCATCGGATACACGAGCAGCTGGAACGCGACGGGGACCTCCTGGCGGTCGCGGGCGAGCAGCGTGAGCCCGGCCGCGAGCCCGCCCCCGGCGCTGGCGCCGGCGACGACGATGCGATCGGCGCGCACGCGCAGCGCGTCGGCGCTGCGGTGGATCCACGCGAGCGCGGCGTACAGGTCGTCCATGGCCGCGGGGAACGGGTGCTCGGGCGCGAGCCGGTACGACGGCGCGACGACGGTGATGCCGAGCTCGCGCACGAACATGCTCGCCAGCGCGTCGTCCTGCGCCGGCGAGCCGACGATGAAGCCGCCGCCGTGGATCCACAGCATCACCGGGGTGGGCTGGGTGACGCCGGTGGGCGCGAACACGCGGGCGGTGCCCGCCCCCGGGATCGATCGCAGCGAGGCGGTCACGCCCGGGGTGCTGCGCGGGGCGCCGCCGCTCGGCGCGAGCCGGCGCATCGACTTGACCAGGCGCGGGCCGAAGGCGAAGCGGGGGATGAGGCGCGCGATGAGGGCGAGGTCGGGGTGGAACTTGCTCATGGCGAGTGCTTCGAGGATAGCCGGCAGGGCGCCGCGGCTGACGTCAGCGGGCGGCGATCGTCATCGGCAGCCCGCCGGCGAGGCCGAGCGTGCCCTGCATGACCCACCGCGGCTCGTAGCCGGGGCGCAGCCGGGGCGTGAAGCGCTGGGCGAGCATCACCAGCAGCACGTGGCTCTCGAGCAGGGAGAAGTTGTTGCCGATGCAGATCCGCGGACCCGCGGCGAACGGGTGATAGGCGTGGCCGTGGCGCGCGCTCTCTCGCTCGCGGGTCCAGCGGTCGGGGTCGAACACCTCGGGGTCGTCCCAGAACTGCGGGTGCCGGTGCGTGTAGTACGGCGACAGCATCACCGCGGCGCCGGCGGGCACGTCGAAGCCGGCGATCTTGTCGGCGGCGACGGCGTCGCGCACGTAGAACGGCGCCGCCGGGTAGAGCCGCAGGACCTCCTTGACGACCTGCAGCGCGTACGGGAGCCGGCGCAGGTCGTCGGCGGTCGGGGCGCGCCCGCCGAGCACGCGGTCGAGCTCCTCGTGCAGGCGCTCGGTGACCTTGGGGTTGGTGGCCAGCGCGTACCAGGCGAAGGTCATGGTGCGCGCGGTGGTCTCGTGGCCGGCGAAGAAGGTGGTGATCGACTCGTCGCGCAGCAGGACCTCGGACATCGGCTGGCCGGTCTCCTCGTCGCGCGCCTTCATCAGGCGCGACAGCAGGTCGTCGGGCCACGTCGACTCGTCGGTGGCGCGCCGCTGGGCGATGACCGCGGCGATCGATCGATGCACCATCTCGCGCGCGGCCAGGTACCTGCGGTTCTTCGTCGTCGGGACCCACAGCGGCAGGTAGAAGCCCGTCATCGCCGTGTCGGCGAAGGCGATCATCGTCCCCACCGCGTCCTTCATCTGATGGATCGACTCCATCGTCTCGGTGCTGAACATCGCCTTCAAGATGATCGAGGCGGTGATGAGCGTCATCTCCTCGGCGATCTCCACCTCCGTGCCCGCAGCGGCGAGCTCCTGCCAGCGCTCGACGAGCCGCGCGCAGTCGCGGATGAACAGGTCGGCGTAGGTCTGCACGCCCTTCGGCGTGAAGAACGGCGCCATCAGCTTGCGCTGCCGTCGCCACAGCTCACCGCTGCTGGTGACGAGGCCGTCGCCGATCAGGTACTTGCGCACCGAGTCGTAGCTGGCGCGCTTGTCGTAGTTCTGCCGGTGCGAGACGCTTACGTGCTCGACCGCGTCGGGGTGCATGGCGAACAGCAACGTGCGCCGACCGATGCGCACCTGAAACACGTCCCCGTGCTCGCGCCACTGCGTGCCGATGAAGTCGAGGAAGCCGCGCTTGCGCACGCCGTGGATGAATTGGAGCAGCCGAGGCCCGGGCGTCCGCATCGTCAACCCCGCGCGCCCCGGGCGGGCTGGAAGAGAGAGCGCACCGCTTCGGCGGGCTTCGGCACAGCACGACGATTCATCGGATCGGAGCTCCTGAGAGGTGAGGCCGCGCGAGGCCGCATGACCGCGAGACGCCGTTCAGCGCGACCTCCGGTGGCCTCCGCCAGGGTGGCACATCGCGGCGCAGATCGCAACAAGATGTTGCGAAGTGAGGGCGCCCCGCGTTACGCTCCCGCACGAGCCGGAGATGAGGACGCAGGGCCAGGCGAGGCGGAGTTCGGAGACGCGGGGCGAGGCGGTGGTCCGCAAGGTGCTCGCGGCCGCGCTGCGCGAGGTCGGACGCGCGGGCTACCACGGGCTGCGGATCGAGGAGGTCGCGGCGCGGGCGGGGGTCAACAAGACGACGGTGTACCGCCGCTGGCCGACCAAGCAGGCGCTGCTGCGCGACGCGCTGCTGTCGATCACCTCGGAGGTGTTCACGACGCCGCGCACGGGCTCGCTGCGCGGCGATGTGCTGGCGTATGCGCGCCGCAACGCCGCGCTCGCCGCCCGCCCCGAGTACCGCGGGCTGTTCCGGATCTTCGTCGCCGAGGGCGAGGACGCCGAGCTGCTGGCGATCGTGCGATCGCTGCGCGAGGCGTTCGAGCCGGTGCCCCGCGAGGTGCTCACCGCCGCCCGAGCGCGCGGCGAGATCGGGGCGGGCGCGGACCCGGCGCTGCTGTTCGAGGTCCTCGGCGCGGCGCTCAACTGGTGGCTGTTCTTCGAGCACACGCCGACCGACGAGGCGTTCCTGCACCGGCTGGTCGACCTGATGGTGTCTCAGATGTCTCAGCGGGCGACCGAGCCGGCGGACATCACGGTCGAAAAGCTGCTGGCGGCGCTCGACTGCGGCCGCGCCACGCTCTACCGCTACATCGACCGCGGGCTGCTGCCGCCGCCGATCGAGGGCCGGCGCGGACGGCCGGCGCGCTGGAGCCCGGAGGCGCTCGCGCGGGCGAAGAAGATCCGCACGCTGCTCGCGCAGGGGTTCACGCTGGCGACGATCGAGCAGCGGCTCGCCGGCGGCTCGCGAGGTCCAGCGGCTCGCCCTGGACGTACTCGACCGCGCCTGCAGGCGGCGGCGATGTCGGGTGCTCAGGGGGCCAGGGCGGCGTGTGCCGGTGAGACAACCGAGACATGAAGCGGTCCTCGACCCGCTGCTCGCCGCGCGGATGCATGTCCTCGAGGACCCTGCGCAGTGGTCATGCAATGCGGGAGGGATGGCCGGCGGCGTGCTTCCGCTGGACCGAGACGAGCACGACCAGCAACATGCCGCTGTGCAACCCGGTCAACCCGGCGTTCCTGCCGGCGACGCCCGATCGCTGAAGCGAGGCACGGCGGACCGCCGGGTAGACCCTGCCGCCGAGCGACTGGCGGTGGGGGATCGACGCGCCAGCCTGCTCACTCGCGGACTCATCGACAGGCCGACGACGACTTCAGCGCTCCGCGACCGTCGGCGTGATCACCAGGCGATCGAGGATCCCCGCGATCGTCTCTTTCGGCAGCTCCTCCGGTTGTCGCAGCCACCAGCCGATGATCTCGATCGTCGCCGAGGTCGCGAAGGTGAAGCGCAGATCGATCGGGCACGTGGCCGTGTCGGGCGTGGCGAACCTCGCGGCGAGCCGACGCGCCTGGCCGACGAACTGCTCGCGCAGCAGCGGCGCCGCGCCGCCCGTCAGCAGCGCGCGCCACAGGGCCTTGCGCCGCGAGATGAACTCGAACAGCGCGACGCAGGCGCGGCCCGTGTTCTCGGCGGAGAACAGCGGCATCGCCTCGCCGAGCAACCCGGCGATCTCGCCCGCGGCGAGGTCGTCGAGCAGCGCCTCCTTGGAGGGGTAGTGGCGGAAGAAGGTCGCGTAGCCGATCCCCGCCTCCGTGGCGAGCGCGCGGACGGTGATGCCGTCGAACGGCCCCTGCTCGAGCAAAGTGAGCATCGCGCGCAGGAGCTTGGCGCGGGTGCGCACCTGCCGGGCGTCGGTTGCTGAGGCCTCGGAGACCATTTATGATTCAGTGTGTCTCATAAAATGAGCAGGGAGCGGCGATGAGTGCGGATTTTGCGGCAAAATGTCCTTTCTCTTCCGCCCGCGACGCCAGCAAGAGCGCGGCCGTGGTCGCGCAGCGGCTGAAGATCGAGCGCGGGGCCGAGCGTATTCGCGCATACGAGCGGGCGCGGGAGATCTTGCTGAGCAAGGAGCTGCTGCAGGGCGGGGCCGGCGCGGAGTACGTCGACACCAGCGATCCGGACAAGTCGCCGGTGTTCTTCCTCGACGGCGCCCCGCACCGGGAGAAGCGCACGAGCATCGCCCGCTTCTTCACGCCGAAGGCGATCACCAGCCGCTACCACGCGATCATCGAGCGGGAGACGACGCGGCTGCTCGATCAACTCCGGCGGGACGGGCGATCGCAGCTCGACGTCATCAGCTTCGAGCTCACGGTCGCGGTCGCGGCCAACATCGTCGGGCTGACCAACAGCGACGTGCCGAGGATGGCGCGGCGGCTGGCGGTCATGCTGTCGAGCGGGATGCAGCACCAGCTCGGCCTCCTCGGCCGGCTGTCCGCCGGCCTGCGGAAGGGGCAAGCGATGCTGAGCTTCTACGTCAACGACATCACCCCGGCCCTCCGCGCGCGCCGCGAATCGCCGCAGGACGACCTGCTCTCCGAGCTCCTCGCCAAGGGCGCCTCGCGGCGAGCGATCCTCACCGAATGCATGACCTACGCCGCGGCCGGGATGGTGACGACGCGCGAGTTCATCGTCATGGCCGCGTGGCACCTGTTCGACGACCCAGAGCTGCGCGCCGACTTCCTGGCGGGCGACGAGGCGCGCCAGTTCGCGGTTTTGAACGAGATCCTCCGGCTCGAGCCGATCGCGTCGCTCCTCTACCGGCGGTCGCCCGATTCGCCCGACGGGCGCAAGGAGAAGTACGCGCTCGACCTGCGGGCCATCCACGAGGACGAGGCCGCCGTCGGCCCGTGCCCGCGCGCGCTCGACCCCGATCGTGCCGAGCGGCTCAAGACGAACGGCGCGTTCCTCAGCTTCGGCGCCGGCGCGCACCACTGCCCCGGCAAGCAGGTCGCGCTCCACGAGACGCGCATGTTCCTCGACGCGCTGCTCCGCGTGCCCGGAGTCCGCCTCGAGCGCGCGCCCGACATCGGCTGGTCGGATACGCTGCTCAGCTACGAGTTGCGCAACGCGGTCGTGGTCTGCGACCGCGCTTGATGCGAGCGACGCCGTCGGTCACGCCGGCGGCGAGGTGCTCGCCGGTGCTCTTATGGGGGGTCACCGCGGCCCTCTTACGATTCGCGGGCAGGTCCATCAGCCGCCGAAGTAGGCCGCGCTGTCGAGGTCGGCGAGGAGGCTTTTCTCGACCGGCCGCCACCCGAGCAGCTTCTGCGTCTTCTCGCTCGAGGTCGGGAGGTCCCGCGCGAAGAAGGGCCCGAGCCACCCGAAGTGCTCGACCGGCCTCGTCGCCACGGGCACGCCGAGGCGCTTGCCGATGACCGCGGCGATCTCCCTCGTCGGGATGCCCTCTTCGGCGATCGCATGCACCCGGGTCCCAGCCGGGGCCTTCTCGAACGCGAGCCGATACGCCCGCGCCGCGTCGAGCCGGTGGACGGCGGGCCAGCGGTTGGTGCCGTCGCCGACGTACGCCGCGACGCCCTTGTCCCGGGCGATCCGGATCAGCTCGGGCACGAAGCCGTGATCGCCGGCGCCATGCACGGTCGGCGGCAGGCGCACGACCGACACCCGCACCTCGCGGGCCACGAAGGGCAGCGCCGTCGTCTCGGAGCGGCGGGCGAAGCTCGCGTCCGTCGGCATGTCCTCGGTGGCGATGCTGCCCGCGGACGCGACCAGCGCCCCCGAGGTCACGACCAGCGGCCGGCCCGAGCCCGCGAGCGCCGCCCCGAGCGCCTCGATGGCGCGCCCGTCGACCTCGGCCGAGGCCGCGTAGTTTGAGAAGTCGTGGACGAAGGCGGTGTGAATGACGCCGTCGCTGTCCGCGGCGCCGCGCTGGAGGCTGTCGAGATCTTCCAGCGAGCCGCGGTGCACGCTGGCACCTGCCTCGGCGATCGTCCTCGCGTTCGCGTCGGAACGCGCGAGGCCGACGACCTCGTGACCTGCCTGGATCAGCTCCCGGACGACGGCGCTGCCGACGAAGCCGGAGGCTCCAGTGACGAAGATTTTCATGCCCGAAACACTAGCGGCCGGCCGTCGCGGGGGATTGGCGGTTCTTGGCAGAATATTGCCCGGGCGTCATGCCGACGATGCGGCGAAAATGGCGGTTGAGCTGGCTCTGATCGTACAGCCCCACCTGCGGGGCGATGTCCTTCGGCCTCGCGCCGGCGGCGAGCAGCGCCTTCGCGTGCAAGATCCGGAGCTGCGTCAGGTATGCGTGCGGCGGCATACCCACTTGCGCGCGAAACGCCCGGCACAAATGATATTTGTCGAGGCCGGCGTACTCCGCGAGTTCGTCGAGGGTCAGCGCGTCGGCCCAGCGCTCACGCATCAGCCCCAGCGCGCGACGCACCGGCCGCGTCGGCTCGAACCTCGTCTCCTCGATCGCCGCCATCGCGCCGATCGCCTCGGTGAGCGCACACTCGAGGGCGAAGCGATCGGCCCCGGCCGCGACGGCGTCGTGCAGCCGCTGAAACGGCAGCCCGCGCGGGTCGTCCGCCGCGAGGCACGACTGCACGCCAAGGGAATCGATGCGCGGGGTCGAGAAGCCGATGAGCTGGTAGGTCACCGGCCCGTCGCGCTTGAGGTCGCGATGCACGTCGCCGGGCGCGAAGAGGACCACCGACCCCGGGGCGCCGCTCCACTCGCGGCCATGCGTCCAAAACTCCGAACGGCCGGCCTCGAACCGGCCGATCAGGAAGGTCTCCTTCATGCCGAAGTACGGCTCGTCGCTGACGATGCGCATGGCGCGTAAGCCCGGCAACGAAACGGACAGAGGCTCGGCCCGCGACGCCATGCGCCCATCATAGCCGCGCGCCGGAGCCCGGCTTGGGCGTTCTTGGCGGCTCGTCGCGCCGGCGCGGCTACGAGCGAGAATTTCGCGTCAGGGCCGGCTGACGGGGTCGTCGAGCGTCCACGGATGCGGGCGGCAGCGCCCGCGCGCCGGCGAGCGTCGGCGAGTCGTCCGCGTCACCCGGCGATGAGGCACTTGCCGGTGCTGGTGCCGGTGTTGTTGTCGACGCGGCACTCCTGCCATTCGGGGTGCGGGACCATGGTGTCGTCGACGATCGCGTAGACGTCGACGATGCCGTTCTTGACGTCGTCGGGGGCGTCGTTGAAGGGGAGCTTCAGGGCCTCGGACTCGAGCGGGTAGAGGGCCTTGGTGGTGGTGAGCTCGCCGATCTTCGTGCCGGTGTCGGGCTCGCCGGTGTAGAAGCCGACGACGACGCCGGCGGGCAGGGCGGCCTCGCCGACGTTGCGGACGGTGGCGACCAGGGAGTAGTCGCGGTCCTCGCACAGCGGGGCGACGGCGACGATCGCGTCCGGGGCGCCGCGCTCGCTGTCGGGCTGCTTGTTCTGGCGGAAGTTGTTGAGGCCGGCGACGGTCCAGTTCGGCTCCTCGCCGACGGGGAGCGAGCCGTCCTCGTGGATGTTGGTGATATGATAGGTGTGTTGATTCCAGACGCGGCGCGTGCGGACCCACTTGCCGCCGGCGGTGCCGAACACGCGTACGCCGGACTGGCCGTTCACGCCGTCCTCGACGCAGGTGATGTTCGGATCGTTCTTGCCGTAGGCGTTGGAGACGACGACGATGTCGGCCTGCCCGTCGTTGTCGACGTCGGCGATCACGGGGTACTCGATCAGGGTCGCGGTGGTGTTGCAGCGCTCGAGCAGGACCTCGCCGGTCGGGCCCTCGTAGATCCGCAGGCGGTTCTGGTCGGAGTAGACGACCTCGGCCTTGCCGTCGCCGTCGAAGTCGAACACCGAGCTGCCGGTCGAGGCCGACGAGCAATCGACGGTCTTTTTGATCCACAAGAAGGTGTCGGGGCCGGCGACGCCGGGGTCGACGAGCGCGGCGCCGCTGAACACGGCGTAGCCGATGCCGCCGGCCGTGCCGACGTCGGGGACGCCGTCGCCGTCGAAGTCGGCGACGGTCGGCGGGCCGCCGCCGTGCGTGCGACCCCAGGAGCCCTGCGGGCACGAGGCGGGGTCGAGGGTGCCGTTGATGTCGACGGGGCTGCGGACGACGGCGAAGCCGTTCGGGGCGTTCGGATCGTGGCGCCAGATCGACAGGGCGTGGTTGAGGTTGTCGATGACGACGACCTCGGGGGCGCCGTCGAGGTCGAAGTCGGCGACGGCCGGCCACGGGCTCTTCCAGTCCTGGGTGGCGTAGAACTGGCTCTCGGCGGCGAGCATGGTGTCGACGAACACGCTGCCGTCGGCGTGGTAGCCGCGGCTCGAGGTGATGATGTCGAGGACGCCGTCGTCGTCGAGGTCGCTGACGACGAACGAGCTGTTGAGGATCGGATTGAAGCTGGCCTTGACCGCCCCGGTGGCGCCGTCGAGGATCGCGCCCTCGACGATGACCTCGGCGTTGCCGTCGCCCTCGAGGTCGGCGATCGCCGGCATGAAGCAGGTCTGGTTGGCGGTCCACAGCAGCGAGCCGTCCTCGCCCTTGACCGCGAACACCTCGCCGTTCTTGCCGCAGGCGACGACCTCGGTGCCGGGCTGGCCGTCGAAGTCGCCGCCGGCGAGCTGCTTGGTCGGGTTGACGGTGCCGGCGAGGACGTTCCACTTGTCGACGACGACGCCGTCCTCGATCGAGATCGCGTGCAGCGAGCCGTTGGCGCCGTACTGCCCGCTGGTGAAGGTGGAGAAGACGATCTCGGGGATGTCGCGCTCGGTGAGCTTGCCGTCGCAATCGTCGTCGTCGAGCTGGACGACGATCGGGGTCATCATGATGTCGCTGCTGTACGGCGGGTTGACGACGCCGCCCCACGCGAACTTGACGATCGGGTTGAACTCGCCGCCGGTGGCATACTCGCAGCTCTGCAGGCACTCGGGGTCGTTCGGGTCCTGCGGCGGGTCGTTCGGGCCGCACAGCGGCGGCTTGGTCAGACACTTGCCGGTCGGCTCGGCGACGCCGCCCATGCACATCGGGTCGGGCGGCTTCACGTCGGGCTCGCCGAGCGAGTAATCACAATACTCGTCCTCGGCGCAATCGGCCTTTTCCTTGCATTCGGCGCCGGGCAGCTCGCACTTGGTGAAGTTGCAGACCTCGCCGACGCTGCAGCACACCTCGCCGCAGAAGACCTCGCCCATCTCGCAACACTCGGCCCCCTGACAGCTCGGGCCGGTGGTCCCGGTGGTGGTCTCGGTGGCGCTGACCGGGCCGCTGGTGTCGGTGGCCGTGGTGTCGGTCGTGCCGGTGGTCGTCGTGCCGGTCGGCGGCTCGGTCGGGCTCACGGTCTCGCTCATCGAGCCCGAACCCTCGGTCGCGGTCGAATCGGTGCCGGTGGGCACGTCCGGGGTGGTGGTGGCGGTGCCGTCGGTGGTGGTGGCGGTGCCCGTCGTGGTGGGGCCTGCGGCGCTGTCGGTGGCGGTGCCGTCGTCGCCGCAGGCGGCCAGGCCGAGCGAGGCGAGCGCGACGACGAGGCGCGCGTCGCCGAATACGTTCAAGGAGCGGTGCATCGCCCCAGGGTATCGGATCGCAGGGAGGCGGGGAGCGATCGGCAATGGTCGACCGTAAAAGCGTCGCGGGCGAGCACGGCGCGGAGATCGTGATCGCTCGCGCCGGCCCGCGAGCTCGGCGATGAGGATCACGTCGATCCGGCCCGCTCGCGCGGCGCGGCGCACGGGCCGCGGGCAGGTCCGAAGGTCGCCGGCGCGACGCGCAGGGCGTGGTAGCTTGTGGGCAAACAAGCGCCATGGGCCATCCTCGGCGGCGCCGCGGCTTCGACCCGGTGTTCCTGCGCAGGTCGCCGGATGCGTGGCGGCGACGCTCGTCGGGCTCGGGTCGAGCCATCGGTCAGCGCGCCGTGAAGACTGCGGCCGATGACGCGACGGCATCCTCGCGCCAGTATGTCGCGCCCGTCACATGGGGCCGGCGTCGACCTCGATGCAGCCGGTCGCGGCGTGTTTGAACACGCTCTGCGGCATCGCCCAGCTCTGCGCGTTCCACAGCACGGCGCCGCCGGCGTCGAGGCCGACGATGTCGCCCGGCAAGGTCATGCGCGCCGAGGGCAGCTGGCCTGCCTCGCATTCGGCGGCGGCGTCGACCGGGCCGGGGCCCCACAGGAGGACGCGGCCGTCGATCTGGGTCGGGTCGGCGATCTGGTAGGTCACGGACATCTCGAACTTCGAGGCGCCGTCGTCGAAGGTCTGCGCGAGGCTCTCGACCTCGCAGCCCACCAGCGATGCGGCGACGGATTCGCTGCACAGGCGAGCACGCCATTCGTCGACGATCGCCGCGCCCTCGGCGGCGTCGAATCGATGCTCGGGGTGCCGCTCGTTGTAATAATCGATCAGGCACTGATCGTACTTGAGGGTGAGGCGGATCTGCGCGGTGCCGGCGAACGGATCGCCCTCGGCGCTGCCGGCCTTGCGGATGCTCGCGCAGACGAACCCGAACGGCTCATCCTCCGCGGAAGCGGTGGTCGACTCGGTCGCGTCGGTGGTGGAGGCGTCGTCGGTGGTGTTGGGCTCGCCCTTGCCGGGGCCGCAAGCGACCAGCAGCAGGGCGAGCGAGGCGGAAGCGAGCGGGCGCGTCACGGCGCGGAAGATGGGCGATCGCCGCGCCGGCGACAAGTCAGCCAGGCCGCCCGCTCGTGTGGCTGGTGGCGCGCCTCCTGCGCAATAGCGCGCATCGAAATGCGTCGTTAGCGCGAGGTGTTGTGATTCGCACGCGCTCGCACGTGCTCGCGGCGCAGCGCGGCGCCTCGGCCATGCTGTCGCGCGATTCCCAATCCCATGCCCGAGGAGAGCTCGATGCGCCGATTGTCGCTGGCCCTGTGCGCCGCCCTGACCCTGCCGCTGGCCGCCTGCCAGGACGCCGACAAGACCGGCGAGACCAGCTCGGCGCAGACGGTGACGCTGCAGGGCAAGGCGTTCTACCTCGAGCGGATCGCGCTGCCGCCCGGCTCGATGCTGCACGTGAAAGTGGTCGACCTGCGGAACGCCGAGGCGACGGGGGGCGCCATCGCCTCGGACGTGTTCAACGCGACGCAGGTGCCGATCCCGTTCGAGCTCGAGGTGAAGCTCTCGAAGATCGAGCCGAACACTCCATACGGCGTCAGCGCCAGCGTGCGCGACGCCGACGACGAGCTCTGGTTCAAGACGGAGGCGCCGGTGCCCGTCGAGTTGAAGGCACCGGCGCCGCTGGAGATCCGGATGGTGCGTACGACCGGCGAGAAGGTCGAGTGACGGTCACGCCTTCCAGTGCGGCGGGATCGTGCGGTCGTGGTACGGCAGCGCGACGAGGCGCTCCTGCCAGGCGCGCAGGTTGGCCGGCAGCGCGTCGGCGAGGCCGAGGCCGGGCAGGCGCAGGTCGAAGCGCTGCACCAGCCGGTAGTGCGGGTAGAAGGCGAAGTCGGCCAGGCCGAGCTCGCCGGCGAAGTAGTCGCGGTCGCCGAGGTAGCCGGAGAAGCGCTGCAGCTCGGCGATGACGCCGTCGCGCGCGGCCGCCAGCGACTCGGGGGTCGACTGCTCGCGGCCGAAGACCATCAGGGCCAGCGGCCGGACGGCGCCGGCGAAGTAGCCGTCGACCTCGGCGGAGATCCGCCGCGCCAGCGCGCGCGTCAGCGGGTCGCGGGCGAGCAGCGGCCGCTCGGGGTACCTGTCCTCGAGGTACTCGACGATCGCGCTCGACTCGTACAGCGCGTGGCCCTCGTCGACCAGCACCGGCACCTTGCCGCGCGGGTTGAGGGCCAAAAACTCCGGCGCGCGCGTGTCGCCCTTGTCGAACGACAGCAGCTTGAACTCGTACGGCAGTTGCTTGAACTCGAGCGCCAGCCAGACCTTCCACGCGTAAGGCGAGCCGGAGCCGTAGTAGAACGTGCGGGGATTGTTCGACATGGCGGCGAGCCTTGCCGAGCCCGCCGGAGCCGTCAAGGGCGAGGCAGCTACAGGCCGGACACGACGACCTGGTGCGGCTGGTGCATCCTGCGCTCCTCCTCGACGCTGAGGATCGTCTTGCCGAACGGCGTCAGCGCGAGGCCGGCGAGCTTCATGCACGCGATTCCGAACGGGATGCCGATGACCGTCAGGCAGAGGATGAGGCCGGCGAGCAGGTGCCCGATGGCGAGCCAGATGCCGGCGAAGATCAGCCACAGGAGGTTGCCCACCGCCGACAGCGCGCCGCCGTCGCCGGGGACGGTGACGACGACCCGACCGAAAGGCCAGGCGGCGAACAGCGCGAGCTTGAACGCCTGCACCCCGAATGGCAGGCCGACGATCGTCAGACAGAGCACGATGCCGGCGGCGAAGTAGCCGAGGAACAGCGGCAGCCCGGCGACGAGGAACCACAGCACGTTGAGGATCAGGCGCACCCGGGCAGCCTAGCACTCGCGCAGGGGTATGCACGGCGCCGCGTCCGCGCCCGGCGAGCGGGAGGCGCAGGGCGTCGTCGGTGGTGAGGAAGCACGTCGCGCGACGACCTCACGTCCGGGCGATGCGTGCAGCCGAGGGCGTACGACCGACGACGTTCCGCTGGACGCGTCGCCGCGGCCGCCGCTACCGTGGGCGCACGAGGTCACCTTGAGACTCACGCTCGCCACGATCGTCACGCTCGCCTGCACCGCGTGCGGGCCGGGCAAGACCACGACCACCGACTCCGAACCGACGACCACGCTCGACCCGACGAGCACGTCGACGACCGAGGGCCCGACGTCGACGACGACGACGACGACGACCGGCACGAGCCCGACGACGACCGGCACGCCGGCGTCCTGCGAGGCGTTCCTGCCCGACGAAATCCTCGGCGACCAGACCACGATCACGCTGACCAACGTCACCGACGGGCCGCTCTGGCTCACGGCCGTCGGCTGCGCCGGGCTGCCGGCGATGGCAATCCGCGACACCGAGGGGAAAGACCACTTCGTCGCCCCCGACCCTTGCTTCCCGCCGACCTGTGAGTCTCTGCTGGAGGGCGAGTGCATCCGCGGCTGCGCCAACTGCGGCGTCCCGGCCGGCCTGCGCCTCGAACCCGGCGCCAGCTTCTCGGTGCTGTGGGCCGCGGCCGACGTCGAGTTCATGGAGATGACGGCCGAGTGCGCGCCGGGAGAGGGCTGCGCGGGCGAGTGCGCCGCGTCCCGCGAACGCCCCGCCGGCAGCTACGACGTCACGGTCTCGGCCTTCCAGCAGTGCCTCGGCACCTGCGACTGCGTGCCGCCCAACCCCGGCGGCCACTGCACGCTGGACGGGGGCATCATTCTCTCGGAGGAGCTGACGGTCACCGTGCCGCTGACGTTCCCGGATACGCTCGAGATCGAGGTGCCGCTCGGCGGTTGAAAAAGATGACTCATGCGCCATGTCTTGAAGAACACGGCGCATGAGACATGTGAGGCCAGAACCCCTGACCCAGGCGGCGCACGGCGGCTCGCGACGGAATGCGGGTCGCTGACGTCGACGGCCCAGAGGCGCGTCGATCCCCTGAGAGCAAATCTTCAAACATGTCCATGCGGACATGTCACGGTGCGGCGCGCACGCTGAGCCAGCGCCACGCGAACGGGCCGTCGCACGCCGCGGCGATCGTCAGCGCCGCGGCCGCGGGCGCGGGGCTGGGCAATGACCACAGCAGCGGCCCGTCGGGCGCGCGCGGCAGCGAGGCGAGCTCGAATCGACCGGCGTCCGTCTGCACCGCGGCGGAGACGTCGCAGGCCGGAGCGCCGGCGGGCAGCCACAGCTCGACGCGCGCGCCCTCGGGGAGCGGCAGCGGCTCGGTGACGAAGCCGGCCGCCGTCGCCGTGACGAACATGCTGTCGGGGTAGAGGCTGAAGGCGCCGGAGCTGCGCCAGATCGATCGGTCCAACTGCTGCAGCTCCCACGGGCCGCCGCCGTCGACCAGCCGCGCCGGCGCGCCGCCCTCGACCGTCTCGGCGCGCAGGGCGTGGTAGGTGCCGCGCGCGACGACGCGGGTGCGCCAGGGCCCGTGCGCGGCCGAGGGCCAGCGCTGGCGATCGTCGGGCTCCCAGCCGCCCGAGAGCAGGAACACCGGGGTGCCGGCCTTGAGCGCGCCCTCGACGATGTGCCCGCCGGGCGGCACGGCCAGCGCGTCGCGGCCGAACGACAGCAGGGCCGGCGCGGCCAGGAGCCCGCGCCAGCGTCCGGGGGCGCGGTCGTCGAACAGCAAGAGGCTGTCTTCCGGGACATGTTCGAAGACGCTGGTCAGCTCCGCGGGGTCGTCGGCGAGGTCGCGGGTCCAGTAGACCTCGCGCGGCAGCAGCCGCAGCGGCGGGAGCAACCACGCCTGCAGCAGCGCGCCGCCGGCGAGGGCGGCCGCGCGCGCGTTCAGGCGGCGCTCGACCCGGGCGAGGATGTGTCCCAAGAGACAGGATGCGGCGACGGTCAGCACCGGGACGACGTCGGCGACGAAGTAGCGGGCGTAGTAGAACTCGTAGCGCACGCCCGACTTGAGCGCGGCGGTCAGGACGATCGCGGCAGCGAGGACGAGCCACGGCAGGCGCCGCGCGTCGGCGCGGCGAAGGGCGAGGCCCAGGCCGACGAGGCCGAACAGCAGCGGCAGCGGACCGCCGTGGCGCAGCAGCACGGCGAGCACCTGCTGGTCGGGGCTCGATTCGCCGCCGCCGAGCACGAGCGCCGCCGCGGCGACGACGAGGGCGAGGCCGCCGGCGAGCCGCAGCGCCCGCGGCGCGAGGGCGCGGAGGGGGCGGGGAGGCGGCGCAGGCCGAGGTCGAGGAGCAGCAGCGCGGCCCCGGCGGCGAGGGTGCAGGCGACGGCGACGCCGGGCCGCGGGGTGAGCCGCGGGACGTGGAAGTGGTTGGCGGCGGCGGAGAAGAAGTAAGGCCACGAGTGCACGACCGCCTGCACGACCGCGAGCGCGGTGCCGACGACGAGCGCCGTGAACAGGGCCCGGCGACTGCGCGACGCCTCGTCGCGCGCGAGCAGGAGCGCGAGCGCGAGGACGATCGCGTGCGCGACGAAGCTGCCGCGGGTGAAGGCGCCGGCGGCGAAGCAGAGGCCGCCGAGGGTCGCCAGCAGCCGCGCGCCCGGCCGCTCCTCGCGCTCGGCTGCGCCTGCCTCGAGGGCCAGCCAGGCGGCCGCGAGCAGGCAGGCGCGGGCGAGGTTCTCGGTGACGGTGAAGGTCGAGATCCACAGGTCGAGCGGGTGGAGGGCGAGGCCGGCGAGCGCGACGAGGCCGATCGTGCCGGCGCGGCGGCGGACCCCCGGATCGGCGGTTTCGAGGGCGAGGCGTCGCGCGAGGCCGAACAGCGCCAGGGCCGAGAGGGCCCAGAACGGCACGAGCGGCCAGGTCGAGCGGGCGAAGCCCCAGTCGAGCTCGCTGATGGCGAACCACACCGGCATCAGGTGAAAAAACGCCGGGACCAGGCGGCCCGCGCGGGCGTCCTCGATGTGGATCCCCGCGGTCCAGCGGCCCTCGCGGACGCCCACGAGCGGCGAATCGGCGGCCTGCGGCTTGACGCGGTAGGCCGCGAGCACGTCGGCCTGCGGGACGCCGCGCACCGCTCCGCGCAGCAGGCGATCGACGGGCCGCAAGCGGCCGGTGCGGGCGATGTGATGGCCGACGTTGACGTAGATGCCCTGGTCCTGGCCGCCCTGCAGGTACGGCGAGGGCGCGAGGCGCAGGCCGACGCCGGCGAACAGCAGGAGGCCGAGGCCGATCGCGACCGCGCGCGGGTGCAGCGGAATGCCGGGAGGGATGGATGGCAGTCGGCGGCGTGCGACGAATGCGAGGAGGACGAGCGCCGCGAAGACTGCGAGCAGGCCGAGGCGCAGCGGCCACGGCTGCAGCCGGCCGAGGTCGAGGAGGATCAGGCCGGTCGCGCTGACGGCGAGGAAGACCCCGGCGAGCGCGACGCCGAGGGCGGCGGAGAGGCCCAGGCGATCGCGCAGGAGCGCCGCGACCGCGAGGACGGTGAGCAGCGCGAGCGCGGTCAGGACGCCGGGCACGCCGCGCAGGCTACCACCGACGCGCCTCCGGCAGGCTCGCGGAAGCGCGGCGCGACCCGGGCGAGGTCAGGGGGTGAAGGACCCGCCGGTCGCGCCGGGGCCCGACGAGCGACGCGAGGCTGGCGAGCGAGCCTGCATGGCCCGAAGGACATGTTCTTGCGAGCCGATGAGACGCGCTCTGCGGTCCGGTCCGACGACGAGGGCTCCGTCCGCGCCCGCTGAACTTCTAAACAGGTCTTTACGCTCAGCCGAGCGCGGCGCGCAAGTGTACGGCGACGATGTCGGCGGCGGCGGCGATCAGCTTCGGGTCGTCGTAGAAGTCGACCTGGCCCTGCGAGGTGAGCCAGTGGATCGCCTTGGGCCCGGCGAGCGCGGCGTGGAAGCTGCGGGCGAGGGCCGGGGCGAGGGCTTGCTCGGAGTGGACGACGGCCGTGGGCACGCGGATCCGCGGGGCGGCGGACTGCGCGTCGTAGGGGACGGTGTGCTCGCGCGACATCACCGCGAAGGCGTTGACGTAGTTGTCGACGGCGCCGCGCGGGGTGCCGTAATAGTTGAACGCTTCGGCGAGGGGCATGGCGACGTCGCCCTCGCCGACGGCGGGGATCGTGTCGGCCTGGCCGGTGGCCTCCCAGCGCTCGCGCGCGGCCCGTCCCGCGGCGATCGTGGCCTCGAAGCCGGCCTGGCCCATCCACTTGAGCTGCATCTGCACGTCGTGGAAGAACCCGGCGACGGCCGCGAAGGCGCGGATCCGCGGATCCTCGGCGACCGCGCCGGCGACGTAGCCCGCGCCCGCGCACACGCCCACGGCGCCGATCCGCTGGTCGTCGACGCGCTCGTGCGCGGCGAGGAAGTCGACCGCGGCGCGCAGGTCCTCGATCTTCTCCGGCGGCGACTCGTACTGGCGCGGCTGGCCGCCGCTCTCGCCGAAGAAGCGGTGGTCGAATGCGAGGGCGACAAAGCCCCGCTCGGCGAGCGCGCGCGCGTGGTTGCCCTGGGCCTGCTCCTTCACCGAGGTGAGCGGACCGTCGACGACGACCGCCGGCGATCGGCCCTCACGCGCGGGGACGAACAGGTTGCCGACGATCGTCGCGCCGTGGGACTCGAAGGTGATGCGATGCGTCTCGACCATGCCACGACGCTACCACGCGCGCATCACGTTTTGCCGGCGCGCCCGTCACTCGATGGCGCCGATGTCGGGCGCGTCGCCGCGCGGCTGGCCGAAGAAGTCGAAGGGAGGGATGACGATGTCGGCGTCGCCGGGCCAGCCGGCGTCGACGAGCGGGCTGCCGGCCGCGGGCGCGAACGCGTCGGGAGCCGGGTCTTCGGCCGCGGGCCCCTCGCCGCCGGCGATCGCGGCGAACTGGGGGTCCGCGGCGACGATGTCGTGCGGGCCGTCCTGCCACTGCCCGAGCGAATAACCGAACAGGTTGTAGTCACCGCGGTGCTCGGCCGGATCGTACTCGCCGCCGATGTGCGTGTAGTTGATGCTGAGGATGACGTTGTTGTAGAGGTCGAGGTCGCTGACGTTGACGCCGATCGACAGGCCGCCGTAGGCGCCCTGGCGCAGGCCCCAGATCACGTTGTTCAGCACCCGGATCTCCCGCGCGTCCTCGATGTAGGCGACGAACCCGGTCTCGGGGCTGTAGAGGATGTTGTTGGCGAGGAGGATGTTCTCGCAGTACTCGCTCGCGCCCATGCCGAGCTCGTCGGCCCAGTTGCCGAAGAACACTGCGGCGGTGCTGCGGACGTCGTAGATCATGTTGCCGACGAGCTCGCTGTCGGCGACGTCGAACAGCTCGAGGCCGTCGCTGTGGCCGTTGTAGCAGGGGCCGCAGTCGCCGTCGGTGCCGCAGCCGTGGAGGGCGTGGATGACGTTGCCGGTGAAGGAGAGGTTGACGAGGCCGGCGATCGAGACGCCGTCGTCGGCGGCGTCGTGGATCCGGTTGCCGGCGACGACGACGTCGTCGCCGCTGATGGTCATGGCCGTGCAGGCGCCGCCGACGTGCTTGCCGCCGCGCCCGGCGAAGGCGCCGTCGACGTCGCTCCTGCGGAACTGGACCGCGGGGGCGGCGATGTCGACGACGGTGCCCTCGAAGCCGCCGACGATGCGGGTGGCGTCGCGGCCGTCGAACTCGTAGCGGCCGCTGGTGAAGCGCAGCTCGCCGAACACGGCCTCTCCGGCGGCGAACGCGGGGTCCCAGCCGACGTCGGTGCCGTGGTCGTCGGCGCTGGCTCGCAGCACGCGGATGACGACGTCCCCGGCCTCGGCGTCGTCGAACAGATAGGCGGGGTAGCTGCCGGCGGCGATGAAGTAGATGTGGCCGCGCTCGAGCTCGGCGGGCAGCTCGGGGAGAGCGTCGTTCCAGTCGGCGCCGCTGCCGGCCGCGCCGGCCCTGACGTAATGACAGTCGTCGGCGCACGCGGTCGGCTGCGCGCCGGTGGTGCCGCTGTCGTCGCCGGTCGAGGTCGCGGGCGCCTCGGTGGTGCTCGTGCCGGTCGGGTCCGCGGTCGAGGTCGGTGGGTCGTCGCCGCTCGTCGGGCTCGCGGTCGACGTCGGCCCCGTCATCGTCGCGGCGGTCGTCGTCGCGCCCGTGCTCGACGGATCGTCGCCGTCGCTGCTGCCCCCGCCGCCGCCGCCGCACGCGCTCGTCAGCGCGACGGCGACGACCCACTCCGATCTCGCGCGTCGTGTTCGCACGCGACCAGAGTATCACGCCGACGCGAGCGCACTCGCTCGTGCAGATCGCCGCAATTGTTTTGGCCTCGACGATCACTTTGGGTCGAAGCGTTTCCCGAGCCGATGGCGAACGTCGGGGGCGATGGCCCTCGGGCGCGGTCGCTCGCCGGAGCGCACAAGGAGTGGACGATGCGGAGTGGAACCAGGCAGCGGCTGGCGGGTGTGACTTGCGGTCTCTTGACCCTCAGCGTGGCGCAGACGGCCCTCGCGGCCGACCAGTACCTCGAGCTCGAGCCGCCGAAGACGCTCACCGGCCGCGGCTACGGCTACAACAGCATCAGCCGCGAGTTCGTGCTGCGCCAGTGTGTGCAGTTCGGCAACGCCCTGCTCGACGGCTCGGGCGCGAGCGGCGACGAGTTCAAGTTCAGCTCGATCGTCTCCAACTCGCAGCTCGCCGACGAGATGAACCTCGCCGTCAATACCAAGTTCTCCGCGTCGATGGGGCTCGTCAGCGCCAACGCCAGCTCGAAGGTCGACTTCTTCCAGACGACCAAGACGAACTTCAATACCCACACCATCCTCGCCAAGTACCACAACGTCGAGCCGATGAAGTTCGTCGCCGGCGACATCAACCTCAAGCCCGAGTACCTGGCGATGGTCGGCACGCCGGCGTTCCGCCAGCAGTGCGGCGACTACCTGGTGATCGGCGAGCAGAAGGGGCGGTGGTTCTTCGGCACGGTGCAGCTGTCGGTGCGCGACACGCTGACGGAGAGCAAGCTGGCCGCCAGCGGGGTGATCGGGGTCGACTACGCGACCATGAACGCCGAGGTCGGCGTCAGCACGATCAACAAGCTCAAGCAGGCCAGCAACACCCAGGACCTCGAGATCCACGTGACCTCGAGCGGGACGAACAGCGCCAGCCTGTCGGTCGAGCAGTTCCTGCAGCAGGTGCAGGCCTTCCCCGGGCAGAACGGGGCCAAGCAGACGTTCAAGCTGATGGCGGTGCCGTACGAGGACATCGTCGCCAACTGGCCGGTGAACAACCCGCTGGCGCCGCTGACCTCCGAGCAGAAGCTGACGAAGCTGGCCGAGGCGGCGTGGGGGCTGACGGCGCTGATCGACGACTCGGACTTCATGATCCAGAACGCCAAGCTGTTCGCGCTCGGGACCACGCCGGCCAAGCGCGACGCGCGGATCGCCTACATCAAGACGCGCCGGGCCTTCTACCAGGCCCAGCTCGCCGACATGCGCAACCGGGCGCGCGACTGCGACGTCGACTGGACGGGCCAGCCGGCCTGCGAGTCGCTGTACGACAGGTGGAAGGACTTCGAGGACTTCGTGGTCGCCGAGTACGACCAGTTCCCGACGCGCTACGTGTCGGAGTGCTACGCGGCGCGCGACGCCGGCGAGGCGATCCAGAGCAAGCTGACCCAGGCGCTGGCGACGACGACGGGGCAATTCAGCAACACCAAGGGAGACCGTGAGATGGGCGGCGGGCCGGTCAACTTCAGCGCCAACCTGACGTTCAAGCCCGACCACACCGGCGGCGACCCGCTCGACGTGCGCAAGCTGTTGTCGACGCTGAAGATCCGGATGGAGGAGTCGAAGGCCGACCACACCACGTTCGAGACCACGCTGAAGACGCCGGTGTTCGACCTGGCCGGGCCGACCCCGGGCGAGACGCTGGCCCAGTGCTCGTACCAGGGCACCGGCGTGAAGGCGGCCTGGGTGACCGCCGACGCCGAGGCGGTGTGCGGGCCGATGAAGGCGCTCAACAAGGGCGCCTACGAGGATTGCGTGCAGATGATCCAGAACGCCAAGTACCACGGGATGCTCAGCGGCAAGACCGGCGAGGACCCGCGCACCGAGACGTTCAACAAGAACGCCCGCGGCGTGCTGACGGCGATGAAGTGCACGGTCGACTCGAACGCGAGCAACGACACGCCGATGATCGGCTGCCAGTCGATCGGCCTGCGCTCGATCCAGCTCGACCTCGTCAACCGCCAGGACGTCGTCGCCGACAAGTGGGTCGCGCCGAAGAAGCTCGACGTCAAGAAGCTGACGCCGCTCATCAAGCCGACGATGCAGCGCAGCAACGCGCTGCGCAAGCTGATCGCGCCGACCCCGGTGGTGGCGGCCAAGGCCGCGCGCTGCGGCGAGGGCCTCGTCAACGTGTCGGGCCAGTGCCTGCCGAAGCTGCGGAAGAGCCGGTGACGGCGCGTTCGGGCGCGGCGGGGGGCTCCTTCGCCGCGCCGGGGGCGGGCACCTCGTCCGGGCCGGTCAGCACCGCGCGGTACTTCTGCTTGCCCTTGACGTCGTGGTAGCGGACCACGACCGAGCCGTCCTGCTTGACCTCCAGCACCCCGTAGTTGGGGCCGTCGGTGATGGCGAAGCCGCCGCGCTTGGCGACGTCGGTCATGTGCTGGGGCAGCATGTCCTCGAACACCCAGGCGTCGAGCGGGCCGGCGATGAGCTCGTGGATCCCGGTCTCCTGGTCGACGAGGTGCCAGGCGAGGTGGTAGTCGCCGGACAGGACGAAGACGGTGCCGGGCGGCTCGCTGGCGAACACGGTGCGCAGCTCGTCGCGCTCGTCGGGGAAGGCGTTCCAGCTGTCCTGGCCGAACGGGGCGAACATCGGCACGCTGGTGACGACGATCTTGGTGCGCGCGGTCGACGACTTCAGCGAGGTGATGAACCACTCCTTCTGCGCCTCGCCGAGCATGGTCCGGTTCCGGCCGGGCAGGTCGCGGAAGCTGCGGACGTCGAGGATGAACACCTCGACCTGGGGGGCCGGGCGGAACGAGCGGTAGAGGCCGACGTCCTCGGGGTCGGCGCTGCGCACCGGCCACTGCTCGCGGAACACCTGGCGGGCGACGGCGAGGTTCTCGGTCTCGCGGTGGGCGTTGTTGCTGATCTCGTGGTCGTCCCAGATCGCGGCGGTCGCGGTCGAGGCGAGGAACGACTGCAGGTTCTCGTCGCGGCGGACCAGCTTGTGGCGGGCGCGGTAGGTCTTGAGGTCCTTGCCCTTGTTCTTCTTCGGGATGTCGGCGTACATGGTGTCGCCGAGCATCAGGAACACGTCGGGCTTCTCGCGCTTGAGCGGGCCGAAGATCTGGAACGGGGCGTTGTCGGCCAGCAGGTCGGCGCTCCACGCCAGCTTGACGTTGCGCGGCTTGTCGGGGGCGGTGGTGAAGCTGGCGGTGTCGCTGACCAGGCGCTCGCCCTCGTGGGTGAGGACGGCGCGGTACCAGTAGCGCGTGCCCGGGTCGAGGCCGGTGACGTCGACGACGCGGACGTGGTCGCCCTCGGGCGTGACCTCCCTGGCGGTGGTCGCGAGCGCGTCCTTGAACCTGGCGTTCTTGGCCAGCTCGAAGTGGATCGACGCCGGCAAGGTCGAGCGGGCCCACAGGATCACCGAGTCCTGGCCGGGCTCGAAGGCGGCCGGCTTGGCGGCGAACAGCGGCTTGGGCGGCTTGGGCTTGGCGCGGTCGGCGTTGAGCGCGTCGAGCAGGTCCTCGAGGTCGTCGGCGACGTCGGGGCGGGAAGACAGCGCGCTCTGTTCCTCTTTGGGGTCGTTCTCGAGGTCGAACAGCTGGACGGTGTCGTTCTTGAGGTCGCGGATCAGCTTCCAACGGCCGTTGATCACCGCCTGCAAATCGGTGGTGCGCTGGGCCTGGTTCGACATGTAGCGGTGCAGCTCGGTGAACACCGGCCGCTCCGCGGGGTAGGTGCCGTCCTCGATCAGCGGCAGCAGGTTGACGCCATCGATGCCGGTGAGGTCGCCGCCGGCGAGGGCGAGCATGGTGGCGGTGGCGTCGAGCGTCGACACCGGCTGGCGGAACACCTGGCCCTTGCGGCCGGGCAGGCAGATCATCATCGGCACGCGCACCTGCTCCTCGTACAGCGAGGTGCCGTGGGTGGCGTTGCGGTGGTCGCCGAGCGCCTCGCCGTGGTCGGCGACCAGGAAGATCGCCGTCTTGTCGCGCAGGCCGCGTTGCTCGAGGCCGTCGAGGAAGTCCCCGAGGGCCGCGTCCATCTCCTGCACGAGCTCGGCGTAGCGCTCGCGGTCGCCGCCCGACTCGTGGGGGTCGAACAGGTGGACCCACTGGAAGAACCGCACGCCCTTGGCCTTGTCGAGCTGCTGCAGCGCGATCGGCAGGACCTTGGGGCTGGCCGGCTCGCGGAAGCTCATCGGGTTGAAGTCGGTGTATTCGTCGAAGCCGGGGTCGAAGCCGGCGTCCTTGCGGAAGAACCGGCTGTAGCCGTCCCACGGGGTCGCCAGCGTCCGCAGGCCGGCGGCCTTCATCCGCTGGGCCAGGTTGCCCTCGGGCGGGATCTGCGGGATCGTCGTGTACTGCACGCCGTTGGTCAGGCCGCGGATGTCGGCGGCCGTGGCCTTGTTGGGGTTGATCAATTTGCCGTCCCACATCCACAGGTCCCATTGAATGTGGGCGCTGTAGCGGCCGAGCATCAATGCGCCCATGCCGATCGCGGTGCGCGAGCCGGGGGCGTAGGCGCGGCGGAAATCGGCGCACTGGGCCCCGAGGGCGGACAGGCGCGGGGCGGCGCGCTTGTCGGCCTCGTCGGGGTCGGGCAGGGCGTCGGCGCGGAGGGCGTCGACGCTGATCAGGAGGATGTTCCAGTCGTTCTGCGGCGGCGGGACGTCGTGGTAGAGCGGGTGGTCGAGCTCCTTGAGGTGGCCGCGGGTGCGGCCCTCGCCGCGCCGGAGAAATCGCATCATCGAGGTGCCGACCGTCGATTCGCCGACCTGGGCGCGGAAGCCCCGGTCGCTGGCGTAGCCGCCGAACGCGACCACGGCGAAGCCGGCGGCGGCGGCGGCGACGAGGGCGAGGGCGAGCCCGCCGGCGCGGGTCAGCTTGCGGATCGTCGCCGGCGCGAGCCGCCGGCGCTCGAGCTGGGCCAGGGCGAGGCCGCGGCTCAGGGCGGCGTCGAGGCTGAGCACCGCGACGAGCTGCAGCCACAGGTGGACGGCGGGGTAGAGGCCGACCATGAAGCGGCGGTCGGCGACCATGAAGCCGAGGCCGACCAGCGCCGCGAGGCCGCTCCAGGCCGTCCACCAGCGCGACGGCGGGGCGGCGCCGGCCCGGCTGGCCACCCGCGCGCCCCACGGCAGCAGCAGCGCCAGCGAGGCGGCCCAGGTGCCGAACCAGAGCACCGCGTGCAGCCGCTCGGTGCCGGGGCGGACCACCGCGAAGGTGTCCTCGGAGACATGTACGTAGAGGAAGAGCGCGACCAACTCGACGGCGGCGACGGCGGTGGCGAGCCAGAAGCGCGGGTCTTCCGGGGCGCCGAGGCGCGGGGCCAGCCGCTCGACGGCGACCACCACGGCGACGGCGAACACCAGCCCCGCGGGCAGCGCCACGACCAGCGCCGACGACTGGAAGCCGAGGATCAGCGCGGTCAGCAGCAGCAGCGGGGCGCTCAGGACCAGCGCCGCGACCCGTCGCAGGCGGCGGACCGTCAGCCCGCCGGCGGGCAGCACGGCCCCGAGCAGGTCGAGGGCGACGAAGCCGGCGACGAGGAAGGCGGCGCCGCCGAACAAGAACAGCCCGAGCACGGGCGAGCTCAAACCGTCGGGGGCGACGAGGCACGCGAGCGCCACGGCGGTGGCGAGCGACGCCGACAATCGAACTTTCGAGGTCGTCTGGGCGATAGAGAACATGGCGGTCGGCGAGTCCGCGGCGAAAGATCCGCAGGCAAAGTCAAGTCAAGTCAGGTGCGCCGATTCGCGGGCGAGCGCAGCTTCGAGGTCCCACGCCGGCGCGGTCGCGGGCTGCTGCGCGCTCAGACACGCGATCGCTCGATCGCCCGCGAGACCGCCATACGAATTGTCAGTAAGGTGAAGTTAAGTGGCATTTCTCGTGAGGCTACCCGGGCTGCCGTCGCAGTCAAGGCAAATCCCGCCGGCGCACGCCCCCCGCTCGGGCCGGGCCCGAGGCGACCCGGCGCGATCGACCGCGCGGAGTTCCGGTGTCCCCAGGCGCGCGGGAGGAGCCGAGACGGGATGCGCGAAACCGCGCGAGGCCGCCGCGGCGCTGCCAATGGTGAGACCGGGCAATGTCGACAGCGCCGCGCCTATGTGCATTGTGGCGAGCGCTCACGCCAGCGCGTATGCGTCGAGTCCGAGGGCCGCGACCACGTGCTCGACGGCGGCGTCGCCGGCGAGCTGCGCGGTGTCGACGACGACCCGCGGCGCGGCCAGCCACGGCTCGAATTCACGGACCTCGACGTCGCGCCAGGCGGGCAGGACGTGACCGGCGATGTCGGCGACGCGGGCCTCGACGCGGCGCCGGTGCTCGTGGCGATCGCCGCAGACGACCTCGACGTCGCGGCAGGCGACGCCGGCGGCGTGCGAGGCCGTGTGGGTGGCGGCGATCGGGTCGACCGCGTCGGCGAGGTCGGAGAAGCCGCCCGCGAGCAGATCGCCGGCGTGGGCGCGGGCGACGGCGTAGCCGCGTCCGTGGAGGTCGGCCGCGGGCAAACCGTCGCGCACCAGCGCCTGCTCGATGGTGTCGATGCGCAGGTGGACGCCGCCGGTCCGCGCGGCCAGAGCCCGCGCGAGGGTGGTCTTGCCGACGCCGGGGAGCCCCGAGAGCGCGATGAGCACGCGGCGCGGGGTGCCATGATTCGCGCCGACCCGAACGGCGGCGGACCTCGGCGCGGCCCGCCGAGCGGCCCCGACGAGGCCTTGCAGGCGAAGCGCGATTCCGCGCACACGATATTCACTCCAGAGCCGACCTGTACAACGTTCGACTTCGAACTTGACGCCCAGCGCCGATCGCGTTAGCCCGCAAACACCGCATGGCCGAGATGCCCCGAGAGCTGTTCTCCGCGACCTCCGCCGAGGGTGACCCGCTGTCGCCGGGCGCCAAGGTCGTGCTCGCGTACCTCTGGACGTTCGTCGACGCGAACCTGGCCGCGACCTACCGCAACCGCAAGGGCCCGGCCAAGGCGCCGCGGGTGATCTGCGACCCCGAGGAGATCGGCAAGGTGTTCCAGATCGACGCGGAGGCGGTCCGCCGCCACCTGCGCGCGCTCAAGGACGCCGGCTACGCGGTCCACCACCAGGACGACGCCGACAGCTCGCTGGCCCTGCTCGACGGCAAGCATCGCGACGAATATTTGAAGGTGTTCGGGCCCAAGGCCTGAGCGCGGCGGATCGTCTGCGAGGAGGGTGCGGTGATTCGCAGGCGGCGTTCGCCGCGTTGCGGACATGGATGTGATGGCGCTCGGGGCATGTCCGAAAGGACATGCCCCGCTCAGGCCGGGTGCTCGGCGAGCCAGCTCGCGGCGTCGCGGGTGAAGAAGGCCAGCGGGTCGCTGCCGTAGGCGGGGAAGTGGCGCTCGCCGTCGCGGCGGAGGCCGATCTTCAGCAGCACGTGCTGGGAGTCGACGTGCGGCAGGTCGGTGATCGCGGAGATCTGCGGCAGCCCGAGCTCGCCAAAGCCGTAACGCAGCAGCCGCGCGGCCATCTCGGTGGCGTAGCCGCGGCCCCAGTACTCGGGGTAGAGCAGGTAGCCGACCTGGATGACCGTGTCGTCGCGGATGTGATTCAATAGGTGCATGCCGACCGGCGCGCCGGTGGCTCGCTCGCTGGTCAGCCAGATGCCGAGCCCCGGGTGCTGGTCGTAGTAGGCGAGGATCCGCTCGCGCAGCATCGCCTCGGTCTTGCTCCGCTCGTGCACGCCGCCGGCGAAGCGCATGACCCGGCGGTCGGAGTGCAGGCGCACCAGCAGGTCGAGGTCGTCGGCGGTGTAGCGGCGCAGCACCAGGCGCTCGGAGGTCAGCGTGTCGTGCGGGGCTCTCATGACCGCAGCACGGTAACACGCGGCGCGCGGCGAGCCGACCGGTGCAGCCGGCCGCCGTGAGGTGCGGGCCGAGGGATGCGGGCCATGGCCGCGAGGATGTTTGCGGCGCGCCCGCCGGGCCGTCACGCGCGGCGCAGCAGCAGCGCGGCGAAGTTCTGGCCGCAGCCGAACCCCATCAGCACCACGTGGCGGCTCTGCAGCGCGCGGGCGTGCAGCGACAGGACGATCGCCGAGGTCGCCAGGGTGCAGTTGCCCAGCGCCTCGACCACGCTCGGCAGCTCGGCCGGGGAGAGCGCGCGCTGCCAGGCCTCGAGGACCGGGCGGTTGGGCTGGTGGGTGACGAGCGCGACCTCGGCCGGCGACAGCCCGTGGCGCGCCAGCAGGGCGGTCCACAGCCGCGAAGGCGCCGCGGTCGACAGCTCGGCGTAGACGCGGCGGGCGGCGGCCTCGAACACGAAGGTCGGTCGCGGGTCGGTGCCGGGCTCGGCGTGTTTCGGCCGACGGACCTGGACCGTCATCGCTTCGTGCAGCTCGCCGTGGGTCTCGCCGAGCTCGTCGACGAAGCGGAGGGACCCGCCGCGGCCGACCACCACCGCGCCCGCGCCGTCGCCGATCCCGAACGCCCCGGCGTCGGCGTAATCGACCAGGCGGCTCCAGCCGGCGGCGACCACCACCAGCGCGCGCTCGCAGCGGCCGGCGGCGACCGCCTCGCACGCGCTCGTCAGCGCGACCACGAAGTTGGTGAAGTCGGAGTGGATCGGCACCACCGTCGCGTCGCGACGCAGGCCGAGCTCGGCGTGCAGCGCGAACAGGCCGCTCGGCAGCAGGTGCTCGGACGGCGACACCGCGCCGTACAGGCGATCGATCGCGCCCGCGGCGACGCCCGCGTCGGCCAGGGCGGCCCGGGCCGCCCGCAGGCCCAGGTCCTCGACGCGCTCGCCCGCGGCCAGCA
The DNA here is from genome assembly GCF_002343915.1 of Nannocystis exedens. GTDB lineage: Bacteria > Myxococcota_A > Polyangia > Nannocystales > Nannocystaceae > Nannocystis > Nannocystis exedens. The sequence goes on from NZ_NETK01000001.1 coordinate 5,376,980, forward strand.
CCCGGCGCTCGCGGAACCCGGTGAACGGCCCGGCGGGCGGCAGCGCGGCGAACAGCGGGTCGTCATTGTGACGGACGGTGTCGGGCAGCGCGTGACCGAAGCCGAGGATGCCGACATCGGTGATCACGCTGCACCTGCCGGGTCGGGCGTGCAGAGGGTGCCGAAACAAATCTCGAGGTCGTGGAATTCGATGTCGGGGATCACGTGGCGCCTGTCGGGCCGAGCACGCAAAGGGTGCCGGAGAAGAATTGCCGGCGGTCGGGAAAGTTCGACGTCGGTGATCACGCCGCACCTGCCGGGCCGGGCGACCGATCGGTACCGAAGAACTCCGCCACCGCGCGGGCGCGGCGGGCCAGCGTCGGCGCCATGACGGTCGGGTCGACGCGGACGTTGATCACGGTCGGGCGGTCGCCGGCGAGGGCCTGGCGCAGAGCCGCGCGCAGGGACGGCACGTCGTCGACCTCGACGCCGACGGCCCCGAACCCGCGCGCCACCGCGGCCGCGTCGATCCGGTGGCGGAAGCCGTAGAAGCCGGCGTCGCCGCCGAACGCCAGCTGCTCGCCCTGCTGGATCATCCCGTGGCCGGCGTTGTCGAGCACCACCCACGTCACCGGCACGCCGAGCTCGACGGCGGTGTGGACCTCGAAGCCGTGCATGGCGAACGCCGCGTCGCCGGTGAGCGCCACGGCGCGCCGCCTCGGGGCCGCCAGCGCCGCGCCGATCACCCCCGCGACCGCGCTGCCCATCGCCGCCAGGCCCATGTCGCTGAAGTACGTGCCCGGCCGGCGCGCCTCGAAGTGATGGCCGGCCCACAGGTTCGAGTTGCCGGTGTCGACGAACAGGAGCCCGTCGTCGGGCAGGGCCGCGCGCAGCTCGGTGATCACCCGCGGCGGCGAGAGCGGCGAGGCCTCGGAGACGCGCTGCTCCGCCTGCTCCCACCGCGGCACCTCGCGCGTGAGGTTCACCAGCGCCTCCGGGGCCGTTCGCGGCGGACCGGGGGGGAGCGCCTCGGTGATCGCGTCGAGGGTCGCGCGCGCGTCGCCGACGAGGCCGAGCGTCACTGGATAATTCTTGCCGAGCTGCAATGGGTCGACGTCGATCTGCAAGAACGCACCCGGCGCGCGCAGCCGCTGGCTCCACGCGCTCGAGGCGAACTCGCCGAGGCTCGAGCCGATCACGAGGATCACGTCGTCGTCCTCGAGGTAGCGGTCGGACCGGGCGTGGCCGCCCATCCCGAACACGCCGAGCGACAGCGGGTGATCCTCGGGGAACACCGACTTGCCCTTCGGCGAGGTCACCACCGGCGCCTGCAGCCGCTCGGCCAGTCGCAGCAGCGCCGCCTCGGCCCGGGCGAGCGCGACTCCGTGGCCGGCGAACAGCGTCGGCCGCCGCGCGCCGGCCAGCAGCCGCGCGGCCTGTTCGATGTCCTCGGCGCGGGCCATCGACAGGCACGGCGGGCGGTAGCTGGCCGGCTCGCGCACCTCGTACGGCACCTTCACGCGCGCGAGGTCGGCGGGGATGTTGAGGTGGACCGGCCCGGGGCGGCCGGTGGTCGCCGTGCGCAGCGCGTGTCGCAGCATTCGCATGCCCATCTGCGCCGTCACGACCATCGCCGACAGCTTCGTGACCGGTCGCAAGATCTCCACGACGTCGACCCCGTGCCAGGTGCTCTCCTGAATCGCGCCGAGGCCGAACATCCCGGTCGCCACCTGCCCCGTGAGGTAGAGGACCGGCAGCGAGTCGGCGTGGGCCGAGGCCACGCCCGTCAGCGCGTTGGTGGCCCCCGGCCCCGAGGTGACGCAGCAGACGGCCGGCTCGCCGCGGACCCGCGCGTGGGCGTTGGCCATGAAGGCCGCGCCCGCCTCGTGGCGCGCCAGGACGAAGCGCATGCGCCCTCGGGCCTTCAGCGCCTCGAACAACGCGCTGAGCGGGCCGCCCGGGACCCCGAAGACGTGGGTGACCCCCTCGAGCTCGAGCTGCTCGAGGAGCTGATGAATGAGCGGAGCATCGGTGGCCATCGCCTGAGTCTGTGGCCGGCGCCCGGCGATCAATTGATCGGGCGCGCTTGCGCGCGTCAGGCGACGGGCGTCGCCCTCCGGATCTGTCTCTTGGACCAGCTTCATCGCGGAGCGCGCGGCCGGAGCGCTTTCAGCGTTCTGCGGCGCGCGAGGGCCCCCGCCGGCGGCACGGACGATTTTTTCGGCGACTCGACAATTGATCCGCCGACCGGTGGAACCTGGAGGTGACGACCAGGAAAAACTGCGATGTCCGCCTCCCGACTGCTGTTCACCTATTTTCTTCTATCCACCGCGCTGCTCCCCGCCTGCGACGACGAGCCGGCCGATCCGCCGAGCGAGCGAGTGCGCGAGCGAGCGAGAGAGCGGGCGAGGTCGCTCGCCACCGTGCGGGAGCTGGCGACCGCGAAGGCCGACCGCGGCGTCGCCGAACGGCTCGCCGCCGGGCGATGGCTCCGGGTCGACGCCGCCGTGCCGCCCGACACCGACCAGTCGCGCCACGTGCTGCTCGCCGGCGAGCTCACCGAGGTGCCCGCGACGTACGAGGCCCTGAAGCAGGACCACGGCGAGCGCGTGGAACAGGAGATCATGCTCGGCGGCGAGGATGCCACGCGTCCGGTCGTGTTCCGCGACGTGGTCGAGGGCACCCATACGGCCTGCGTCGCGGTCAGTGGCCCTGCCAGCGCCGAGGACCGCGCGCTGCTCGAGCGGGCCGCCGCCCTCTTCGAGGCCGACGGTCCCCAGCCGCTCAACGCCGAGAAGCTGCAGGCCGCCCTGGCCGCGGCGCAGGCCGAGACCGGGCACAAGCCGAAGCGCACCGACTGGGACCCACGCCCGCTCCGCTGCCGCCGCGTCGACGTCGACGCGCGTCCCGAGAGCCGGATCGCGGCATTCGAGCCGGCGTGAAAGCGGCGAGCGGTGCCGGTCGCGAAAGCGCGGCCAGCCTGTGCTGTGATTACCGCGAAAGCGGCGGAGAAGAAGGGCTCGCCGTGCAGCGGCGGCCGCGCCAATCATTCGAACGGTGGCGCTATCGAATGTCGTGCCCGTGAGAGCGGGTACGCCTGGAATGACGAATGGGTCGCGGAGACGGAGACGCCGTGATCGACGAGCGGCGCTCGTACGTGGCCATCACGGCGAACGCGCCGGGCTCTCGTCATGGCGCGACCCGCTCGCTCGCCGGCGCTTCTTCCCGCCGCTGCGATGCCGGCGCCGGCTTGTCGTGAATGTCCGCGAGGACAGCCCAGACGAGAATCGCGAGCCCCGCGATCGGCCACACCAGGTCGGAGCCGAACCAGACGCTCACGGGCCCGCCGAGGCACAGCGCGACGGCGAGGAGCCCGATCAGCGCCTCGCGGGCGGATCCACGGGCGAAGATGCCGTGACAGATCGCCGCCAGGCCCAGCGCTACCGCAGCGACGCCCAGCCCAGCCGCTGCGAGGAGCAAGGCGCCGAAGACGATCTTCGCCACGACGCCGAACAGGAGCGGCACCGGCTGCGCCATCATGCCCGCGAGGAGCAGGGCGGCGCACACGTAGGCGAGCCCGCACCAGCGCAGCGCGAGGGTGCCGAGGCGGCGAGGCGCGGGATCGGTGTCGCTCATGGCGGGTGGCGTGATTCGCGACAGCGCTTCTGCTGGGGCGCGAGCGACGCCGCGCGGGCTGAGCCGCTGACCAGCGCATTGTCGCAGACAAGTCGCCATCGTTCAAAGCGATGCCGACCTGACCTTTCAAACATGTTCGGCTGCCATGCTCTATTCTCTTGCTGCTCTCTCCGCCGACTTGGCCGAACGTGCATGAGGGTGTGTTCGGGTCGCAAACATGACCTGGAGTGAGGCTCATCTGGCACCCTGAGCCGCGATGCAGGGCCTCGATCCGCCGCGACCTCCGAACACCCGGAGCTGGACCTTCTTCGCCCTCGCCGGCGAGGACGAGCCCACGCCGACGCCGGGCGCGCCGGCGAGCGCGCGCGCCAGCGACAGGCGGCGGATGGTCGGGGGCCGCTTCGAGCTCGGTGAGCTGCTCGGCAGCGGCGGGTCGTCGTGCGTGTGGGCGTGCAAGAACCTGAACGCGGCGATCAAGATCCTCACGAGCGCCGACGAGGACGCGCGGCGGCGCTTCGTCGACGAGGGCCGGCTGCTCACGCACCTGCGCCACCCGCACCTCGTGCAGGTGCTCGCGGTCGGCGAGACCGACGCGAAGGCGCCGTTCATGGTGCTCGAGCGGCTCTCCGGCGAGAACCTCGACGCGCGCCTGCTGCGGGAGGGCCCGCTGCACTGGCTCGAGGTCGTCGAGGTGATGACGCAGGTCGCCGGCGCGCTCGAGGCGCTCCACCGGGTCGGCGTGATCCACCGTGACGTGAAGCCGAACAACATCGTCGCGGTGAAGAGCGCGACGAGCCGCCCGTTCGTCAAGCTGATCGACCTCGGGGGCGCGAAGGTCGAGGACTGGCAGCGGATCGAGGTAGCGGACGGCGAGCCCGTGACGCGGCACCAGACGGAGCTCGGCAAGCTCGTCGGGACGGACGGGTTCATCCCGCCCGAGGCGGCGCTGGTGCGGCCGAACCCCGGCTTCGACGTCTTCGGGCTCGGCGCGACGATCTATCTGCTCTGTACCGGCGAGCTGCCCAATCACCTCGACTACCGGCCGATGCGCGAGGTCCGGCCCGAGTGCGGCGTCCCGCCCGAGCTCGAGGCCCTGGTCGCGGACGCATTGGCGCTGCGGCCCGAGGACCGGATCGCCGGCGTCGCGGAGTTCCAGCGCCGGCTCGAGCGCGTCCGCGTGGCGCACATCGAGGACGGTTCGCCGTTCCTGTTCGAGGGGTGCTACGAGCTGATCGAGCTGCTGGGCTCGGGGGCGAAGGGCGAGGTCCATCGCGCGTACGACCGCGACGCGGCGCGCTACGTGGCGCTCAAAATTTTGGACGAGTCGGCCCGCGAGGACGACGAGGAGCGGCTCCGCTTCGCCCGCGAGGCGCGAGCGCTGAGCGCGGTGCAGCACCCGGCCCTGCCGCGGCTGTTCGAGTGCCGCACGGCGCGGACGCACCGCCGGCCCTACCTGGTCATGACGCTCATGCAGGGCCGGCCGGCGCGTGATTTCTACTATGGCGGCGGGCGGCTCGATCCGGGTGAGGTGATCGCGATCGGGAAACAGCTCGCCGGCGCCCTCGCGGCCCTGCACGCGCACGGGATCGTCCACCGCGACGTCCACGGTCGCAACGTGCTGCTCGACCTCGGGCGCGAGACCACGGCGGCGCTGATCGACTGCGGGATGGTCGAGTTCGAGGCGAAGTTCTATGCGACCGTCGCGCAACGCTACCCGACGCCACCCGAGTCGCGGGTGAAGCTGGGCACCGGCGGGCTCGAGAAGATGGACTGGACCGCGCCCGAGGCCCGCGCCGGCAAGGGCTGGACGGCCAAGAGCGACGTGTTCTCGCTCGGCCTGCTGCTCTACCAGCTCTTGAGCGGGAAGCGGCCGGTGCGGGACGAGCGAAATCAGTGGGTCTCGCCGCGAAAGCACGTGCCGTCGTGCCCGGTCGCGCTGGCGAGCGCGCTGCTCAACACGCTCGAGGACGACCCTGCCGCGCGCGTGGACATGCAAGGTTTGATAAGGAAGCTCGACGCGGCCGCCGAGGAGTGGGCCGAGGAGTGTTGCGAGGACGAGGTCGAGGCGGAGGCCGCGGGTTCGAGCGGCACGCCCGAGCCGACTGCCCCGGCAATTTTGAAAAATGAATCGACGCGCACGAAGGCGTCGTCGGGCGACGGGAAGGCGGGCGCGACGTCGGCGCCGCTCGTAACCTCGCCGGCGACGACGTCATGGCGGCGCGCGGTGCTCGGCGAGGCACTCGTCGCGTCGCTGCTGTGCGTCGTGATCTGGCAGGCGCTCCGCGAATCGCCGCGAGCGCCGGAGCCCCGGGTGATTCTGCTGGCGAGGTCGACGAATGAACCACCGACGTCGCCCACGTCGGCGGCCACCGCGGAGTCGCCGACGCTCACCGAGGCCGCGCCGCTCCCGACCGTCCGCAAGGCGCTCGACGACGCCGGGCCCGCGCTCCGCCGCTGCTCGGAGCTGGCAGGCGGGCTGCTGCTGGTCGAGTTCGAGACGGCGGAGAATCAACCCGCGTTCGTCAAGGTCGCGCTGCCCGGCAACACGGATGACGCGGTGCGTCGCTGCGTCGACGATGCGACTGGAAAGATCCGCTTCGCGCCGGCAGGCAAGCAGTCGTTCTCCGAGGAGTACATGCCATGAGCCCGATGTCCCTGTCCCTCGCGTGCCTGCTCGCGCTGCAGGCCGCAAACCCCGCCCCGGCCCGCACCCCGGAGTGCGAGCTCACCGACAACCGCTGCGAGGCCGAGCTGTTCCTGCGGCGCGCGAAGGCGGCGAAGAACGACCGGCACCGCGCGATGTACCTGTTCGCGGCGCACCGGGCCTACCTCGCGGTATTCGACGAGGTCGGCGAGGCGTCGCTCGTCTGCAAGGCGCGCCGCGCCTACGACGAGAGCGTGGCGATCGCCGACCAACCCGACGAGCAGCGCGCGAGCTTCGTGGCGAAGCTCGAGGACCTCACGTCGCGCGAGCGCAAGGCAGGCGTGCGCTGCGGTAATTTTTTAAGAAATCGGTCGCCGGGCGAGCGCGGGCGCGTGGCGAAGAAGCCGGCGAGCGCCGCGACGAGCAAGTCGCCGGACGAGCCTTCGACCCTGGACGTCGCGGCGAGCAGGTCGCCGGGCGAGCCTTCTCCGGACGCCGCGGCGAACACCACGGGTGAGGCGGCGATGGTCGTGACGAAGGCATCCTCGGAGCCCGCGCCCGTGCATGCGGTCGCGGCGGAGCAGGCGACGCCTGGGACGCTGAACTCCAAGCCCTCCGCCGGGCCGTCCGAGGGAGACCTGCTGGCGGTGACGCGGCGGCCGGCGAGCGAGACCACGTCGGTGCCTCGCCCGGGTCGCGGCCTGGTCATCGGCGGCAGCGTGACGCTCGGGCTGGGTCTCGTGCTCGCGGGCGTGGCGAGCTACACGGGGTCGCGGCTGGTCGAGACCCGGCGCGCCGCGGAGGTGCTGCACGCGTCGTTCGATGGCTATGCAACGGAGGAGCAGCTCGCCGAGGACGCGGCGCTGCGGCACGACTACCGGCGCCTCGGGCCGCCGACCCTCGCGCTCGCGCTGGTGGGCGGCACGTCCGTCGTCGTGGGCGCCGTGCTGCTCGGTGTAGGTGCCCGCCGCATGGCCCGGACCGCGTCGCGGACGGCAATTGTTCCGGTTCCTGGCGGTGTTGCTTTTCGTGCGCGATTTTGACCCAATGCCCACGAGGCCCCGCATGTCCACCCTCTCCGCGTGTTTTTAATAAACACCCTCGCACTCGTGAGCGCGGCATGCACCCCGCCGTGGGACCGGGCTGTGGGCTGCGCCGAGTTCGACGCCTGCACGACCACGACGAGCGCGGCGAGCGTGGGCGACCCGAGCATGACCGGGGAGATCCAGACAGTCACGAGCAGCGACAGTGACGGCACCAGCACCGGTGAGGGGACGGGCGCGAGCGAGGGATCGGGCTCGGGCGGTGAGGCAGCGCTGCCGGTCGAGGTCGAGGTGTTGCTCGATCCGTCGCCGATGACCGCGGTCGGGCCGGTGCAGGTGTCCGTGTCGACGTCGCGGCCAGTGTCGTCGATCGACGTCTTTTTAAACGAGGACGTGCCGCTGGTCCTCGGCGCCGCGCCCGGGAACCCCGTCCACGTGTTCGAGGTGACTTCTGAAGATGTCCCCGGCGACGGGACGCACACGATCCGGGCGATCGCCCATGCGGCCGACGGCGTCAGTGGCGAGGGCAGCGAGGCGCTGCTCGTCGACGTGCAGCCCGGTGGTAGCGACGTATGGCCGCCCTACGTGAAGGCGGGGCCGATCAATGGCTTTACGAGTGCGGCGCTGCGTGGCAACGGGATCGACGTGGCGGGGTACTTCGAGACGCAGGATGGGCTCGAGGCGGTGGCGGTGCGCATCGATGGGACGAAGGGACAGCCGGAAGGGGCGCCGGTGCTGCTCGGGCCGGTCGCGGTGACGGGCGGGGGCGCGGGCCGGCGATCGCTGCTGCCGGCGAGGACGCGGCGTTCGTGGCGTGGACACAGCCTGTCGCCGCCACCACGCAGTGGGCGGTGTCGCGGGTGAAATTCGGAGAGGCGAAGGGGCCGACCTGGACGGGGCCGCTCGACACCTCGGTCAACGCGATCGCCCTCGTGGACGACGTGCTCGTCCTCGCCGGCGCGTTCGCGCAAGGGCCGGGCACCCATGACCTCTGGGTCTGGTGGATCTCGGCCGAGACGGGAGAGCTTCTGAATGTACGAGCGTTCGCCGCGCCGTTCCTGGATGACCCGCAGAACTGGTTCGACGAGGTCGCGCGCGGCGTGGCGCTCGTCGGTGACGAGGTCGTGGTCGTCGGTGAGCGCCAATTTCTGACCGTCGACGACGAACTCGTGCGACGCACGATCGTCCTGCGCCATGGCTTAGACGGCGAACCGCTGGCCGAGTGGACCTCGCCGGGCGAACAGCTCCAAGAGGACGCCGGGATGGGGATCACGCCGCTGCGTGACGGAGGCTTCGCGGTGGTTGGGTGGGGGCGGGACCAGGAGACGATCCGCCAGGTGGTGACGCGCTGGTTCTCGGCTGCAGGAGAGCCGACCGCGATACGCATCGAGCCAACGCCCTCGAACGACGCGGTCGGTTTGGTCGTCGGCGAAGACCGCGAGGGCAAGCTCATCATCGCTGGGATGCGGCAGCAGCCAAAGACCGACGCGAACGCGTGGGTCTTCGCCATCCCCGGGCCGGTCGGACCTCCAGTGTGGGAAGTGGTTCGCAACGGTCCCGGGCAAGGACCCGACGAGGCCGCTGGTCTGGCGATCGATGCGTGGGGCTACACGTACGTCGCGGGCAGCGAGTTCGATGCTTTGCAGCCGCGAGCCTTCGCCCTGCGCCTGTACCCGTAGGTGCTTACTGGGGCACGAACACGTCGCACTGCGACTTGATCATCTTCGCCACTGTGGCGAAGTAGTCGCCGTACTCTTCTGCACAGATCGAGCCGAACAGGGCGTTTGGCTGCATGAGCTCGGTCCACGTGCGGAGCTCGTGTTCGCTGCCTGGGCTGTAGCCGCACAGCCCTGCGGGGTCGTCCTTGTCCGTCGAGATCACGAGCAGGACCACCGCGTCGGCGTCGCCCCCCTTCGCCTCCACCAAAGCGTCCCTCCAGTCGTCCGCGGTGCCCTCGCTGCCCTGGTCGTAGGTGTCCTGGATCGCCACGACGACGAGGAGCGCGTCATCGCGGAGAAAACCCTCGTTGCACCCGCCGGGCGCATGGATGTCGTCGGAGAGGGCCATGGCCGTGACCTCCGCGACGCCGCTCCCGCCGTTGGTCCCCATCGAGGCGATGCAGGTGAACGCGTCCTCGAGGTTCGGCTGGCCCGAGGTGATGTAGCGGAGGCCGCTGGCGAGCTCGCACCGCTGGTTGCTCGCGCCCTCGCCGATCGGGTAGGTCATGCCGGCGCCGCGGACGAGGTCGCAGGGCTGCGGGGACACGCCGCACGGGAACTCGGGGAGCTCCGCGCACACGTCCTTGCAGCCGGCACAGCTCGGATAGCCCCAGAAGCCGGCCGTGTTGGCAGACAGGATGTGATAGTCGAAGTCCGCGAACTCGCTCTCGAGCGTGGCGATGAAGCCCGGGAAGCTCGCCTTGAGCCGGGCCTGCTTGGGCTCCATGGTCGGCGCGCCGCTGATCGTGAACAGGAAGTCGACCTTGCCCTTGCAGCCCGGGGGCGGGCCGTCTCCGCCGTCGGGGGACGTCCCGAAGTCCGGGATGGCGCCCGAGCTCGTCGAGGCTGAGCTCGCCGAGCCCTCCGAACTCGCCGCCGTCGAGTCCTCGGCCGAACTGGTGGAACTCGACGTCGAGGTCGCCGTGTCACCGCCGCTCGAGGTGGACCCCGGTGGTGGCGCGGTCGTGACGCTCGTGCTGAAGCCCGTCTCGTGGCCGTCGCGGTTGCAGGCGGCGAGCATGAGGGCGGTGAGCGCGAGACGACGCATCGCCGTGAGCGTAGCGCTGGCCGCGGGAATTTTCACTCCGGCGGGAGCTGCGGTCTAAACGCTTGCTGATGGCCCTCCGCGGCGGGCGTACGGACCGCAGGATGCGGCGAGCGCCGTCGCCGACCGCGAGCATCGCTGCAGGCGCTCGCGGCGGGCGAGTCTCGTGAAGCAACGTCTCACCGCGGAGGCGGTGGGGCCTCGAGCACCGTCGCGCCGGCCTCGTCGCTCACGACCAGGATCGCGAACCGCTCCGCGCGGTCGAGGTCGTCGGTCGACAGCGTCGCGTAGTCGAAGCGGCCGCGCATGTCGGTGTAGCCGTCCTTGTAAAAGGCCACGGTCCCGCCCTGCTGCCGGGCGTAGACCTTGACGTACGTCGCGGGCAGGGGCGCCTGCGTCGACGCGCGCAGGACCTTGACCTGGCCGTATTGCTGCGCGAGCTGGGTCGCCAGGTCGTGCGAGTAGTGCGTGATCGACCGGCGCAGGCCGGCGGCGGAGACCGCGTCGATCACCAGGTTCGCGCCGCGCATGCCCTGAGGGATCTCCACGACCGTGCGGCCCTCGGTCGCCGACAGCGTCACGTCGATCGTCGCGCCCGGCTCGATCCACGAGAAGCGCTCGACCTCGCCCTGCACGAACGGCTGGCGCGAGAACAGCAGCTCGATGTCCATGCGGTAGAAGCGGAGCTGGCAGCTCGTCACGTTGTGGTGCTGGACGATCACCCGGCCCTGCTCGGCGGTGAGGCTGAGCGCGGGCTGGCGGGCGGCCAGCTCGTCCATGCGTTGCTCGCGGCTGTCGACGTCGACGGCGGCCGCGGGGCCGCGGCCCTCGGCCTCGTCGAGCATCGCCAGCAGCGCGACGAAGCGGCTCCGCCAGCGGTCGACCGGGTGGGTGCGCCACGGCTCGGCGAGGGCGCGGGCGGCCGCGAGATCGCCGCTGCAGCAGGCCGCGTAGGCGGCGAGGTAGTCGTATTGCAGGCGCGTCGCCAGCTTGCCCGGGTCGACGCGGGCGAGCGCGGCGAGGGCGTCGTCGGTGCGGTCGAGGCTGAACAGGTAGTGCGCGGCGGCCAGCAGGTCGTCGGGCGTGGGCGCGGGGCGGTGGGCGACCAGCTCGAGGAACTGGTTGTATTGCGCGGCGAGGGCGTCGTTGAGGACCTGGCGCTTGCTGCCGAGGCGGTGGGCGCGGGCGGTGATCAGCGGGGCGTACTCGAGGTGCTCGTACCAGTTGCGCTCGACCGGGTCGAGGTCGACGATGCCGCCGCCGAGCACGGGGCCGGCCTTGCGCACGAAGGCGTCCTGGTGGCGCAGCCACTCTGCCACGCGCGGGCGGTCGGCGTGGGCCAGGGCGTAGGCCCACAGGCGATCGTGGTAGGTGCGGCGCGAGGTGAGCAGGGCGAGGACGCGGGTGAAGGCGTCGCGGTCCTTCATGCGCCAGGCGATCTTCTCGAGCTCGACGCGGCCGAGGTTGGCAGTCGCGAGGAACTCGAGGACCTCGTCGGTCGTGCCGTGCTGCGAGACGTGAGCCCATGATTTGGCGTCGACGCGGGTCGGGGTGACGACGACGTCGAGCAAGGCCGGCGGGGCGGCGCCGACCAGCTCGGCCCGATCGGCGCGGTGCTGGCTGACGTGGGCCGGGAAGTGCGGGAACTGCCCGGGCGCCGGGAAGTAGAACGCGTACTCGAGCTGCTCGGTGGCGTAGGGGCCGAGGTGGAGGTTGAAGGTGCGGGTGTAAAAACCATTGGCGACCGGCAGCGCGCCGCGGGGGATCTGCAGCAGCGCGGCGACCCGGCGATAACGGCTGGTCGGGTTGGTGACGACGACCAGGCAGCGATAGACGACGCCGACCAGCAGCTCGCCCTCGACCACCTTCTCGCGCTGCTCGGCGCCGTCCCACTCGAAGCGGTCGTCGCTGCGGACGTAGCTCTGGCCGACCAGCAGGGCGTCGCGGGCGTCGCCTTCGGCCTCGACGGCCGCGATCCGCGTGCGCGCGGCGAGGGCCGGGGTGGCGCAGGTGAGGCTGAGGCGCGTGTCCTCGACGACGACGGCGTGCGCGCCGGCGACGAACGGGAGGTCGAGCACCGCCAATGCGCACAGCGCCGAGGCGAAGTCGCCGGCGCACTCGCCCAAGTGCGGGGACAGGAATGGACCGACCGCCGGATCGTGGCGGGCGAAGTCGCGCCAGTAGCGATTGACGGCGATCAGCGCGTTGCCGGCCGCGGCGGCGCGGATGTGCCACCAATCCGACTCGGCCCATTCCTGGGTCTTGTCGGCGCCGCGGTAGAGCGGGGCGCTGCGGCGACGCTCTCGCAGGTCGGCCGCCACGGTGGCGTCGCCGAAGTCGCCGCCGCCGCGGCTGGGGCCGCGCATCGGCATCGCCGCGGCGGGCGCGGGCGGCGGGCCGCCGATCTCCATGAGGGCCGCGGACTGGGGCTCGACCTCCTCGTCGTCGGCGTCGGCTGCCAGCTCGTCCCCCTCGCTGCGGCCGCGGCGGGCCCTGCTGTCGCGCTTCTTGGCCTTCTCCCTGGGGGCGGGCTCGGCGGCGACCTCGCGCTCCATGAAGTCCATCGCCGCGGCGGCGGCGACCCCACCGCCCTCGAGCGCGGAGGCGCCGAGCAGGGTGTCGACGAGGCGATCGTCGCGCTCGGGGTCGGGCGGGATGAGGTCGACGGCGTCGCCGAGCAGGCGGACGATCGACTCGCGCACGTCGGGCAGGCGGCGGGCCAGCAGCGCCCGCTCGAGCGCGTTGAGCCGATCGAAGGCCCACGGCTCGCAGTAGCCGGAGAGGTCGGCGCCGAGCAGCCAGTGGTCGACGAAGGTCTTGCGCCGCTTGTGCGCGAGGTACGGCCGGACGACGCGGGCGAAGAACTCGGGGTCGCGGAAGTAGAGGAACAGGTGCAGCTCGTGGCAGGCGTACTTGCTGTAGCGGGCGCGGCGGGTGGCGTCGTCGAGGGCGTGCCACTGGGTGACGAAGGCGAACTCGCGCAACGTGTCGGGGGCGCCGAGCGAGAGCAGGACTTGATGGGCGCGGGCGACGGTGTCGACCAGCTCGAGCTTGCCCGAGCGCAGGTCCTCGACGACGAGGGTGGCGCCGGCCGGAGCCGCGTCGACGCCGCGAAGCTCGGTGAAGTGCCGGTCGTGCGCGAGGGCGAAGCGCAGCCGGAGGTCGCGCGGGCGCAGCTCGGTGGGCGGAAGGCCGAGGTCGGCGACGCTGGTGAGCGCCGGGTCGACGACGAGGACGCGCACGCTCTGGGCGGCGCCGAGGTCGGCCAGCGGGACGCGCAGCTCGCCGCTCGCGTCGGGGCGCAGGTTGGCGAGCACGACCGCGGGCGCGGGCAGGAAGTCGAGCGCGACGAAGCCGCCCTGCTCGCCGATCATCGACGCCTGGGTGCGCGGGGCGGCGGTCGCCGGCGCGGCCGGGGGACGCGGCGGGCTGGCGGCGTAGCCTCCGCCGCCCTTGGCGTGCTGGACCCCGGTGGTGGTGGTCCGCACCGCCCACGGGTTGAGCAGCAGACCTGGCTTTTCGAGCAGCATGCCGGGCCGCCGCGGGAGGTTGCGGCGCTCGAGGACGTAGCGGTACTCGTCGCCGATGTCGCGGCCCGAGACGTAGTGCGACAGCACCGGCGCGACCGCGCCGGCCAGCGGCGGCCGCGGGGCGCGGCGCAGGCTGCAAGGCAGCGCGCGGTCGGGGCGGTAGCGGGTCGCCAGCACGTGGACGCGCGTGAGCGGGCCGGCGCCGTCGAGCTTGAGGCGCAGGTGATCGCCGTCGACGCGCAGGCCGGTGAGCAGCGGCAGCGGCGGCGACAGCTCGATCGAGGTCGGACCGGCGGCGGCCCAGCCGTCGCTGATCGGGGTGTCGGCGGGGACGACGACGATCCGCACGTCGGCGACGCCGCGGCTCTGCAGCAGGTACTCGCCGGCCTCGAGGTCGCCGGCGACGACCAGCACGCGCTCGCCGAGCGACACGCGGGAAGAGACGTCGCGCGCTGGGGCGCCGCCGCGCAGCTCGACCAGCGAGACGTCGCCGGCGCCGATCGCCGGCGGCCGCGGCAGCAGGACCTGCTCGCCGGCGACGGCGTGGATCGTGCGGGCCGCGTCGAGCTCGGGCCACAGGTGGAATTGCTGCGTCTCGCTGGTCGGCAGCGAGGCGGTGACGCGCTCGATGCCGGTCAGGGCGCCGAGCTCGATGCGCCCGTGGGCGTCGGTCTCGAGCGTGGTCGACAGCTCGAAGGTCACGGCGACGTGCTTGAAGCTCAGCGCGACGGCGCGGCCGGCCCGCGGCTCACCTGTCTTTCCGAGCAGGTGGAGGACGTGGCCGTCGGCGCCGGCCGACAGGTGCAGCGCCTCGGTGGACTCGCTGCGGTGGATCCGCGCCACCTCGGCGCTGGCGGTGTCGGCCAGGTCGCCGGTCTTCTGCGCCGAGGCGACGCGGACCTGCCCGCGCGCGGTGACCGAGACGTGGGCGGCGTCCTCGGGGACGACGAGCTCGACGACGGTCTCGGCGTCGTCGCGCAGGACCACCGGCTGGGTCTTCGTGGACGTGGTGCCGGCGCCGTCGGTGACGGCGAGCTCGACCACCGGGTCCTCGATCAACGCGACCGGCGCGGGCCAGCCGGCGACGGTGAGCATCGGTCGCAGCAAGATCCGCGCCGTCTTGCCGGGCACCAGGGATTCGCGCTCGAGGTGGATGCCGGCGTGGAACTGATACTGCTCGGCGGGGTGCTGCAGGGTCTCGGCCTGGGCGATGTCACCGTGGACCAGCAGGACGGTGGCGCGCGACGGGGCGGTCGAGAACGGGATCGTGATCGCCCCGTCGTCGCGCGGCTCGTACTCGCGGCCGGCGAGCCAGAGCCGCGCGCCCTCGAGCGGGCGGCCGGCATCGTCGAGGACGCGCACCGTGGGCCCGGCGACGCCGACGCGGACGGTGTGGCGCAGGCCGCCCTTGCGGATCAGCGCGCGGCTCGACTTGCCGCCGCCGATCAGCTCGATCACGTAGGTGCCGGGGCGGTTGCAAGTGGGCAGGGCGATCTGCCGGCGCACGCGCTGGATCGCCGGGGCGTCGCCGAGGATCACCTGCTCGTCGCTGGCGACCAGGCCGTCGAGGTCGATGGTGGTGTCGACCTCGGCGCGGCGGGCGAGGAAGTGGGCGACGGCATCGATGCGGTAGGTCTTGACGACCAGGCGCGGGACGTTCTTGACTGAGGCCTCGAGCGCGACGGGGGCGTCGGCGGCGACGCGCGCGGGGTTGCGGACGGTGAGCTCGAGGTCGACGCGGTCGCGCAGGGCGGCCAGGCGGGCCGGGCCGAGCACGGCGGCCCAGCGCTCGGGCTCGGGGGCGCCGGCGAGCAGGCGGGCGGTGGCGAGCTGCTCTTCGAGCCAGTCGGCGCGCAGGTACTCGGCGAAGGCGTCGCCCTCTTCTTGCAACAGCAACTGCTCGAGGTACTCGCGCACCAGCGGCTCGTCGTCGGGGACCGGCTCGAGGCCGGCGGACTGGGCGGCGTCGGTGCCGGGCACGACCTGCTGGTCGGAGGGGACGTGGCGCAGGTACTCGGCAGGGACGTAGTGGACCTTGCGCGGCAGCGCGAGGTACCGCAAAAACCGCTCGCGGTCGAGGACGCCGCGGCGGCGGTCGAGGTCGAGCTGGTGGTAGAGGACCTGGGCCTTGAGCGCGTTGAAGGCGGGCGGGAGCGTGGCGACGTAGGCCCACAGCTCGGCGAGGTAGGCGGCGCGCGCGGCGAGGTCGGTGCGCCAGTCGACATGGGTCGGCGGCCGCAGCCGCACCAGCACGGCGGCGACGAACTGCGGGTGCTTGCGCAGCTCGGGCCGCAGCGCGGCGAGCTCGTCGAGCTGGGCGCGGGTGAGGCGGGCGTGCACCGCCAGCGAGCCGAACCCGCGCGAGGACTTCTCGCCGAGGTCGGCGGCGACGAGGGCGACGAGCCCGGGGAAGTCGGTGCGCTGCAGCCGCTGCAGCAGGTTGCGCCGCTCGGTCGCGTCGAGGCTCTCGCCGACGAGGTCGGGCAGGGCCCAGTCGGTGAGGTAGTTGAGCTCATGGCCGCGGGCCCGCGCGTCGGCCACCAGCGCGGCCTGGTCGATCAGCGCGGGGTCGAGGCGCGTGGGGTAGCGGTGGGCGGCGGTGACCGCCTCGGCCTCGTCGTCGAGCCGCACGCGGGCCTCGAAGCGCAGGGCGTCGGCGTGCTCGCCGAGGTCGCGACCTGCCCGAAGGAGCAGCTGACGGCGCGACAGCCGGGCGTGGTGCTCGTCGGTGCGGCCGTGCCGCTTCTTCCATCCGGCGAGGATCGCGTCGACGTCGTCGAGCCGGCCCTGGTGCTGCAGATGCACGCCGCGCCAGTAGTCGTGCTCCGGCGTGCCGGGCAAGAGGCCCGCGAGGGCGGCGGCGCGGTCGTCGGAGAGCGCGAGTGCTTCGAGGTGCTCGAGGTCCATGGGGACGCTGAGGGTATGCCGCCGTCAAGGCGCGTGCCACTGCGTGCGATCGCCCGGCGAGCGCGGACGAGCGCGAGGGCGGGTACATGTCTTCAGGGACAGGTGGCGCGCAGGCTGCGGGCGGTACGTCGTTCGCTCGGGCGATTCCGCGCGCTCGCCCGATGCGGCCCGCTATCGGCGCGCAGGTCGGCTCGGCTACGATCGGCGCGGATGGATCTCGAAGAGTTCAGGGCCTTCCTCGGAGTGGTCGAGACCGGCTCGTTCCTGGCCGCGGCGACCCAGCTCAACATGGCCCGGGCGACGCTGCGGCGCCGCGTCGAGGCGCTCGAGGCCCGCGCCGGCGTGCCGCTGCTCGAGCGGAGCGCCCGCGGGGTGGTGGTGACGGAGGCCGGAGCTGTCCTCGCCGCCAGGGGTCGCCACGTGCTGCAAGAGGCGAGCGCGCTGGTGGCCTCGGTGCGGGAGATCGGGCGCGAGCCGGTCGGGGTGCTGCGGGTCCTGATGCCGATGGGGCTGCCGCCGCACGCGCTCACGCCGCTGTTCGCGGCGCTGCGCCAGACGTTCCCCCGGCTGTCGCTGCAGCTCCGCTTCAGCGAGGACCCGGTGGCCGGCCCGCTCGAGGACGTCGACATGCTGTGCCACTTCGGGCCGGAGGGGCCGGAAGGGCCGTGGCTGTCGCACGAGGTGTGGCGCCTGCGGGAGTGGCTGCTGGCGTCGAGCGACTACCTCGAGCGCCGCGGGACGCCGAAGACGCTCGAGGAGCTGACGCGCCACGAGGTGCTGGCGTGGGCGCCCCCCGGCGAGGACCCGCGCGTGCTGCCGTCGCTGGCCGGCGAGTCGTTCGAGGTCGAGCCGACGCTGGTGACGGCCGACGTGCATTGCCTGCGACAGATGGTGATCGCCGGCCTCGGGATCGGCTTTTTGCCCGACGCGATGCTGCCCGACCCGGGCGTGCCCGACGGGCTCCTGGTGCCCGTGCTGCCGGAGCTGATCGGTCGCCAGCGCAGCCTCCAGGTGGCGTTCCCGGCCGCGCAGGCCGGGCTGCCCAAGCTGCGGTCGATCCTCCACCACGTGCGCACGTTCGCCGAGCGCTCGGCGGCGCTGCGCGGCGGGTGAGGCGGCGCGGTCATATGTCCTCCAGGACAGCCGGCGACGGGCTCGCCGGCCGAATGTCCCGAAGGACATGTCGAGGCGGGCGCGACCGGCTCACATGATGCACTCGCTCGCGGGCCTCACCCCGATCGGGCGCGAGGCCGTGAAGGCCGCGCCGAAGGTGTCCTCGGGCTCGGTGAGCTGGGTGTCGATGTCGGCCTGGGTCCACTGCTCGCCGGCGACGAGGGAGGGCGCGGTGGAGCTGGCGGTGTAGAGCACCTGGGCGTCTCCGGCCTCGGAGGCGTCGAAGACGTCCGGCGCGTCCTGGTAGAGGGTGGTGATGCGATCGGCCGGGTCGTCGAGGCCGGACGCGCTCCCGTAGAGGATGTTGACGGCGCCCGCACCGGCGATGGAGCCCACGTTCTCGCCCGGGGCGCCGATCGCCAGATCCTCGTAGCCGTCGCGGTCGAAGTCGGGGCCCCGCGCCTGGGCGAGCGCCGGCGCAAACACCATACCGAGGGTCGTCGCTGCGATGACGACACTGTCGCGTGCCATGTTGGTTCCTTCGAAGCGCTCCCGACTGCAACCGCCGCTCCGGGCTCGCGGCCGCAAAAGCACAATCGTTTCGGGGCGAGCGTTCGCTGTGGCCCGCGCCGGTGAAATGAGCCCATGCGGCCACGAGCCGCTGGCCCTGGGGTCATCCCAGGCGGGCAGCAGGGACGCGTCGTGACGATCCGCAAGCGGCGCGATAGCGAGCACCGCGAGGCGGGCGTGGTAGCATGAAAGGATGCTGCGAGAGATCGGCGCTGCCCTGTTGCTGAGCTGCTCGGCGTGCGGCTCCCCGGGGATGTCCGGAGAGACAGGTGACGCGAGCGGCTCGACGACGACCTCGACCGGCTCGACGACGACCGGCGGCACGAGCGAGGCGCCGACGACGTCGAGCAGCACGACCGAGGCCGGCAGCGAGACGGGGCAGCCGCCCGGCAACCTGCTGCTGTCGGACAAATTCCTGAACATTGCCCACCGCGGGGGCGGGCTGCTGCGGCCGGAGGAGACGCTGCCGGCGTTCGAGCACGCGCTGGCGGTCGGGGCCGACGTGCTCGAGTTCGACGTGCACGCGAGCAGCGACGGGGTGCTCGTGGCGATGCACGACGCGACGGTCGACCGCACGACCGACGGGACGGGGGCGATCAAGGCGCAGACGCTGGACGAGCTGCGAGCGCTCGACGCGGGCTACCGCTTCACGCCCGACGGCGGGCAGACGTTCCCGTACCGCGGGATGGGGCTCCAAATTCCGACGCTGGACGAAATTTTGGAGCAGTTCCCCGATTCGTACTACTTGATCGAGATCAAGCAGACCGACCCGCCGATCGTCGACGGGCTGCTGGCGGCGCTCGAACAGCATGCGGCGCTCGAGCGGGTGGTGGTCGCGTCGGGCGACCTCGAGACGATCATGGCGGTGCGGGCGGCGGCGCCGGAGGTGTTCACGTCGCTGAGCACGCCGGAGGTGCTCGACCTGTACCTGAAGGTCGGCAGCCCGGAGTACGTGGCGCCGGCGCGGTTCGTCCACTCGCCGTGGGACCTGACCAGCGCCGAGCTGGTGACGTTCGCCCACGAGCTGGGGCTGAAGGTCCACCCGTGGACGGTCAACGAGGAGGATCGCATGGTCGACCTCATCGGCCGCGGCGTCGACGGCATCATGACCGACGATCCGGCGCTGCTCGCGACGGTCGCCCCGTGACGAGGTGAGCGATGCTGATCCGGCGCGAGATCCTCGAGAAGATCGCCGAAGGCGGCGTGACGCTGCAGTTTCGCCGCTGGCGTCGACCGACGGTCCGCGCGGGCGGGACGCTGCGGACCTCGCGCGGGGTGCTGGCGATCGCGGCGGTCGAGCCGGTCGCGCTGGCCAAGATCACGGCGGCCGAGGCCCGACGCGCGGGCAGCCCGTCGCTGGCGGCGCTGCGCGCCGAGCTGGCGGGGCACGAGGGCACGGTGTACCGCGTCGAGCTGTCGCTGGCCGGGGCCGACCCCCGCGTGGCGCTGCGCGAGACGCTGCCCGACGCCGAGCAGACGGCCGCGCTCCAGGCCAAGCTCGAGCGCCTGCCGTGGGCGGTCGAGCTGCTGCGCACGATCGCCGCGCAGCCGGGCGTGCGCGCGCCCGACCTGGCCGCCGCAGCCGGCCTGCCGACCCCGAACTTCAAGGCGCGGGTCCGCCGCCTCAAAGAGCTCGGCCTGACCGAAAGTCTAACCGTCGGCTACCGGCTGTCGCCGCGCGGGCGGGCGCTGCTGGCGGCGCCGACTCCGAAGTAGCGCGTGTGGACATGACTTTGGAAGCATGTCGAAAAGGACATGCACTGGGAACCATATCGTGCGTCTCGGCGGATAGACAATCGGGACGACCGCCGGCTCGACCGACCGCCGCGACGGTCGTGAATCACAGCAGATGCACGCCCGTCGGCGGGGCGCGGCGTCCACGTCGCCCGCCGTCGCGCCTGCGTGAAGCGCTCCGCCACGGGTCGCCAGGAGCGCCAGCGCGTGGTCCGGGCGAACCGCCAGCGGCTCGGTGATCGACCGCCGCCGATTGTCGATAGCCCTCCGCTGCGCCGCGCATTCGCCATGGCCCTCGCCTGAGCCGATGCTCAAATTGTCGCGAATTTGATCTGCGAGTCGGGGCGGGGTGTTTACCCTGGTTACGCCCGACCGCCGCCTCCCGCAGGCGGGGTGATCGCCGAGTCCCGGGTCGAGCCGGCTGTACGAGCGCGCGTTCACGGGTGAGCAAGGTCTTGAATGATCGCCGTGAGAGGCTACGCGCTCCGCGACAAGATCGAGGAAACGACGACCTTCAGCACCTACCGCGCGAGCCGCGAAGACGACGGCGCGCCGGTGTTGCTGAAGGTCCTGCGCGCGGAGGGCTCGACCGGCGCCGAGGTCGCGCGCTTCAAGCATCAGTACGAGCGGATCGCGCGCCTCGCCTCGCCGCGGCTCGTCACGGTGCATGGCGTCGAGGAGCTCGCCGGCGCCCTGATCGTCGTCACCGAAGACTTCCCGGGCCGCGAGCTCGCGGCGATCCTCGCCGCGTGTCCGTCCCACCGCATGCGCCTCGACGAGGCGCTCGCCCTCGCGGTCGCGCTCGCCGAGGGCCTCGCTGCGGTGCACGCGGCGGGGCTCATGCACGGCGATCTGCGGCCGCACAACGTGCTGATCGGGGCGGGCGGCGCGATCAAGATCACGGGCTTCGGCGTCGACGCCGAGCTGACCCGCGCGCACGAGCAGCTGTACGCGCCGGCGGTGCTCGCCGACGTGCTGCCGTACGTCTCCCCCGAGCAGACCGGCCGCATGAACCGCGGCGTCGACTACCGGGCCGACTTCTACGCGCTCGGCGTCGTCCTGTATCAGGCGCTCACGGGCCGGCGGCCGTTCGCGGCGGGCGACCCGATGGAGCTCATCCACGCGCACCTCGCCCTCGCGCCCGTGCCGCCGCTCCGCGTCGATCCGACGCTCCCCGAAGCCGTCTCCGGCGTCGTGCTCAAGCTGCTGGCGAAGAACGCCGAGGACCGCTACCAGAGCGCCGAGGGCCTGCTCGCGGACCTCGAGCGCTGCCGCGAGGAGCTGCGCGTCACGGGGACCATCGCGCCCTTCGTCGCCGGCGAGCGCGATCGCCAGGATCTGTTCCGGATCCACCAGAAGCTCTACGGCCGCGAGCACGACGTCGCGGCGCTCACCGCCGCGTTCGAGCGCGCGCTCGAGGGCAGCCGCGAGATCGTCCTCGTCTCCGGCTACTCGGGGATCGGCAAGTCCTCCCTCGTGCACGAGATCTTGAAGCCGCTCGCGCGGCAGAAGGGCTACTTCACCAGCGGCAAGTGCGACCAGTACAACCGGGACGCGCCCTACAGCGCGGTGATCCAGGCGTTCGACGGCCTGGTGCGGCAGATCCTCAGCGAGAGCGAGGCGCGCATCCTCGGCTGGCGGAGCGCCATCGCCGAGGCGCTCGGGACGAACGCGCAGGTCGTCTGCGACGTCATTCCGTCGCTCACGCACGTGATCGGCGCCCAGCCGCCCGTCCCGGCGCTCGGCCCGATCGAGGCGCAGAACCGCCTGAACCGCGCCTTCCTGCAGTTCGTCTCGGTGTTCGCCCGCGGTGCCCATCCGCTGGTCCTGTTCCTCGACGATCTGCAGTGGATCGACCCCGCGAGCCTCGGCCTGCTCCGCGTGCTGCTCACCGACGACTCGCTCGAGGCGCTGTTCTTCTGCGGCGCCTACCGCGACAACGAGGTGTCGCCCGGGCACCCGTTCCTCCTGACCATCGAGGAGGCCGAGCTCGTCGTCCACGACATCGTCCTCGCCCCACTCGCGCGCCCGCACCTGCTCGAGATGCTCGCGGACAGCCTGGGGCGCGACGACTGCGGGCCGCTCGCCGACGCGGTGCAGACGAAGACCGGCGGCAACCCGTTCTTCGTCAAGCAGTTCGTGCGGTCGCTGTACGACCACGGCGTGCTGGCGTACACGCCCGGCGCGGGCTGGTCCTGGGACCTCGCGGCGATCGACGCGCTCGGCTACACCGACAACGTGGTCGACCTCATGGTGCGGACCATCGCGCGCCTGCCCCCTTCGACCGTGAAGGCGCTCCAGCTGGCCGCGGCGATCGGCAACCGGTTCGACCTCGACGTGCTCGCCGCGGTCAGCGAGTGCTCGCCGGAGGACGCGTACGCCCGCCTCGATCCGGCCGTGCGCGAGGGGCTCGTGATCGCCGGGCGCGACGGCTACCGCTTCGCCCACGACAAGGTCCAGGAGAGCGCGTACGCGATGATCCCGGCGGCGGACCGGCCCGCGTTCCACCTCCGGATCGGCCGCCTGCTCGCGGGCAAGCTCGACCTCGAGGACAGCCAGAGCCTGTTCGACGTCGTCGGCCACCTGAACAGCGCCGGCGACCTCGTGTCGGACCCGGAGGAGCGCCTGTGCGTCGCCCGCATGAGCCTCGACGCCGCGGTCCGGGCCGAGGAGTCGGCGGCCTTCGGCGCCGCGCTCCGCTACCTGCAGTCGGGCCTGCAGCGCCTGCCGGCCGACGCCTGGACGTCGCAGTATTCGCTCCGCCTCGAGTACGCGAAGCGGACCGCGCTCATGCTGGCGCTGTGCGGCCGGCACGACGACGCGCTCGCGCTCCTCTCCGACTGCCTGCAGCGGGCCGCGAGCCGGCTCGATCGCACCGAGGTGCTGCGGCTCAAGATGAACGTGCAGGTGCTCAAGAACGACCTGCCCGCCGCGCTCGAGGAGGGGCTCGCGGCCCTGCGCCCGCTCGGGCTCGACCTGCCGCTCTTCCCCGACCAGGCCATGCTCGACGCCCAGATCGGCGCGACGATGGCGCTGCTGCGCGAGCGGACGCTGGCGGCGCTGCCGGGCCTGCCGCCGCTCGAGGACCCGGAGATCTGCGTCATGCAGGACGTGCTGCAGGAGCTGTTCGTCCCCTGCTACTTCCTGGCCTCGCTCAACTTCGGCATCACCGTCGCCAAGATCCTCGAGAACACGCTGCGCCACGGGCTGTCGAAGACCGCGATCTACGGCTGCGTGCACTTCGGGATGTTCTTGTGCGCCCGGGGGGACATCGAGCTCGGCTATCGCCTCGGACGGATCGCCGCGGAGCTCGCCGAGCGGTACCCCGACAAGAAGTCCGAGCCGGTGCTCTGCAACATGTGGGGGGCCTTCATTCAGCACTGGAAGGAGGGCTACGCCGCCTGCAGAGCGCCGCTGCGTTTCGGCATGCACGCCGGGCTCGAGACCGGCCAATACATCTGGGCGTTCTACAACGCCGCCAACCTGATCACCAACAGCCTCCTGCGCGGCCTCCCGCTCGCCGACCTCCTCGCCGAGGCGCAGAGCTGCCAGCCGATCCACAAGCTCGACAAGTTCAACGCCATCACCTGGGCGGTCGGCGCGGTCGGACAGCTCGCGCACCAGCTCTCGGTCGAGACGGCGCGCCCGACCGCGCTCAAGGGCGAGTGGGTCGACATCGACGAGGTCGTGGCCGAGGCGCGCCGGATCGACAACCAGGCCTCGCTCTTCTTCGCCCACTTCTACGTCGTGCTCCTCGGCGTCTTCCAGGGCGCGTTCGCCGAGGCGGCCCGCGTCGCGCTCACGCTCGACGTCGACATCCCGGCGGTGGCGGCCTGGCTCGGCAACCCCGCGTTCCATTGCTACGCCGGCGTCGCGCTCACCCGGGCGGCGGACCTGGCCCCGCCGGACGAGCGCGCGCGCTTCCTCGCCCGCGCGCAGCTGTTCGCCGAGAAGCTCGCGCGCTGGGCGGACCTGTGCCCGGAGAACCTGGCCCACCGCAGCGCCCTGCTCGGCGCGGAGCTCGAGCGGGCGCGGGGCGACGCGCGCGCCGCAGAGGAGCGCTACGACGAGGCGATCGCGCTCGCCCAGCGCGGCGGCTACCTCCACGACGAGGCCCTCGCCAACGAGCTCGCCGGCCTCTGCTTCCTCGCGCGCGGCAAGACCACCGTCGCGCGCGCCTACCTCACCGAGGCGCACCGGGCCTACGGCCGCTGGGGCGCGACCGAGGCGATGCGGCGCCTCGAGCGCTCGCACCCCGAGCTCGTCCCCGCCGAGGTCCTCGCCGCGCCCGGCGGCGCCGCGCTCGACATCGCCTCGGTGCTCAAGGCCTCCCAGGCGATCTCCGGCGAGATCGTCCTCGACCGCCTGCTCGACGCGCTGATGCGGATCCTGGTCGAGAACGCCGGCGCGCGGCGCGGCGTGCTGCTGCTGCTGCGCGACGGACGGCTCGTCGTCGAGGCCGAGCACCGCACCGGCGAAGCGGCCGTCCACGTGCTCGGCGCGGCGCCGCTCGAGAGCCGCTCGGACCTGCCGCGCAGCGTCATCACCTACGTCGCGCGGACCCGCGAGCCCGTCCTCCTCGACGACCGCGCGAGCGACGGGCCGTTCGGCGGCGATCCCCGCTTCGTCGGCGCCGCCCCGTGCTCCTCGCTCGCCGCCCCCATCGTCTACAAGGGGCGCCTCGCCGGCATCGTCTACCTCGAGAACGACCTCACCCGCTCGGCCTTCACCCCCGACCGGGTCGAGCTCATCCGTCTGCTCTCGGCCCAGGCGGCGATCTCCATCGAAAACGCCCGCCTCTACGCCGACCTGCAGCAGGAGAACGCCGAGCGCCGGCGGGCGGAGGCGTTCTTGCGCGAAAATCAGGCGCTGCTGCAAGCCATCGTCGACAACACGACCGCCGTCGTGTTCGCCAAGGACTTCGCGGGCCGCTACATGCTCGTCAACCGCGGGTTCGAGGAGCTGTTCCACATCAGCCGGCGGGAGGTGCTCGGCAAGACCGACCACGAGCTGTTCCCGCGCGACCAGGCCGACGGCTACCGCGCCAACGACCTGCTGGTGCTCGCGCAGGATCGACTGATGGAGGTCGAGGAGGTCGCGCCCCAGAGCGACGGCACGCGCACGTACCTGTCCCTCAAGTTCCCGCTCCGCGATCCCGCCGGCCACCCCGACGGCGTGTGCGGCATCTCGACCGACGTCACCGCCCGCAAGCGCGCAGAGGAGGTGCTGCGCCGCTCCCACTCGCTCCTCGAGGCGACGCTCGAATCGACGGCCGACGGCATCCTCGTCGTCGACCGCGCGCAGCGCGTCATCCGCTACAACCGCAGGTTCGTGGAGATGTGGCGCGTCCCCGCCGAGGTCCTCGCCGAGGAGTCCGATGAGGCGTTTCGGACCTACGTCTGCGACCAGCTCCGCGAACCCGAGGCCTTCCTGCGCGGGATCGAGGCCCTCTACGCCGCGCCCGAGGAGAGCAACGTGAGCACCATCGAGTTCACGGACGGGCGGGTCTTCGAGCGCTATTCGCAGCCGCAGCGCCTCGGCGAGCGCGTGGTCGGGCGGGTCTGGAGCTTCCGCGACGTCAGCGCGCGCGTGCACGCCGAGCAGCAGCGCGATCAACTCCTCATGGACGAGCGGCGGGCCCGCGCCGCGGCAGAGGAGGCCGTCCGCCAGCGCGACGACTTCCTCTCGATCGCCTCGCACGAGCTCCGCACCCCGCTCACCAGCTTGCAGCTCGCCATTCAATCGCTGGAGAAGCGGCTCTCGCGGGGCATGGACGTCGAGCGCGTGCGGGCCGCGGTCGCCCTCTCCAGCCGCCAGGTCCAGCGCCTCGCCGACCTCGTCGACATGCTCCTCGACGTCTCGCGGATCCAGGCGGGGCAGCTCGACCTGAACCGGGCGCCCGTCGATCTGCGCGAGCTCGTCACCCAGGCCGTCACCCAGTTCGACGACCAGTTCGCGCGGTCGGGCAGCACGCTCGCCTTGCGCGCGGACAAGCCGGTCATCGGTCAGTGGGACCCGTACCGCCTGGAGCAGGTCGTCACCAACCTCGTCGCCAACGCGATCAAGTTCGGCGAGCACGCGCCGATCGAGATCGCCGTCACCGCGGAAGCCGGGGTCGCGCGGCTCTCGGTGACGGACCACGGGATCGGGATCCCCGCCGAGGTGCAGTCGCAGCTGTTCGAGCGCTTCCGTCGCGGCGTCTCGTCGCGGAACTACGGCGGGCTCGGGCTCGGCCTCTACATCACTCGCACCATCGTCGAGGCGCACGGCGGGCGGATCCGCCTGTCGAGCGAGGTCGACCGGGGCTCGACCTTCTGCGTCGAGCTGCCGCTCTCGGTCGAGAGCGCGGGGGCCGGCAACGCCTCGTCTCCGCCCGTCCCGAGCCCGGCATCCCCGTAGTAGAGTGGACGGCATGTCTGCCTGGCTTCGATCCCGTGTCCTGCTCGCCGTCCTGACCGGAGCGGCCTGCGGCCCCGGCAAGGCCGCCACCGACGGCCCCGACACCGATCCCTCCTCCACCACGAGCGACCCTGGCGCGACCACGACGACGGCGAATCCCACCACCACCGGGCTGCCGACCACGAGCACCGGCGATCCGACGGATAGCGGCACCACGGGCGCCGACGTCGACCCCTGTGACGGCGAGTGGGAGCTCCCGGCCGCCGTGGTCGCCGACCTGAACCTCAACGTGGCCGGCGCGGCGCCGTCCGAGGTCTTCGACCCCGGCGTCGTCTATCCCGACGGCACCCCCGCCGCGTGCATCCGCTGGGACGGCGACAGGCTCGGCGGCGTGCGCCTCGCGTTCGGTCCCGCGGTCGGCGACGGCCCCGAGAGCCTGCTCGAGGTCGTCGTCAGCGACGGCGAGCGCATCTACGGCACGAGCAGCTGGCCGCCCGAGCCGGGCGTCTACGACGGCGTCGACGTCCTCTACACATTCACGTCTGCCCCCGGCCAGGCGCAGACCTTCGACTATGTGCAGAGCCAGGGCATCGGCGAGCTGGACGCGCGGTGGGTCGGCAGGGCGCCCGGCGAGCACATCACGTTCCAGGCCAAGCTCACCATGCCCAATGACGGCGCGGGCGCCGACGTCGGCTTTCAGATCGACGCCGTCATCGCCCCGGCCATGGCGCCCTCCGTCGATTTCTGCGAGACCCTCGACGACCCGACCAAGTGCAGCCTCGCCGGCTGCGCGCTGTGGGTGCACGCCGAGGTCGTCGACGATCCGGCCCTGTGCACCCTGTCGCCCGCCGGTTATTGCGCGGCCGACGTCGCCGCCACCGATCCGGAGTACGACAGCGCCTTCTTCGCCGTCGTCGACGGCGCTCTGCACATTGCCCGGTCCGGCAGCGAGGGCTGCGGGTCCTTCGGCACCGAGCACCCGTCGCACTGGACCGAGTGCGGCGCCCCCGGCTCGCCGCCCGAGTGCGCCTGCGTGTGCGCCGGCGGCGTCTGCCCCGGCGATGCCGCCCTCGACCTGATGGAGGGCTGCGGGTTGCCGCAGCCGTGCCCCGACCTCGACGGCGGCTTCGAGTGGGATCCCGCCGACGATTGCATCTTCGAGGCCGTCCTCGCCGACGCCCCCGCCGTCCTCCGCACCCACACCAACCTCGGTGATCCCGACCTGGACGACCGCGTCTATCTCCGCGGCGACGGTACCGCCACCTGGCTCCGCGGTGAATGCGATGTCTCCTGCCTCGGCTCGTGCGACGATCGCAATTGGGGGGTCGCCAAAAGCTGCGCCCTGCGAGAGCCGGCCTTCTTCACCGAGTGCGCCGCTGCCGTCGATCAGGGGCAACTGGCGGAATGCCATGATGCGGCCAATTGGTTCACCGGCTGCGCGGCGGCGGTCCCCGTCTGTCCATAGCGTCGTGGCTCGGTCCGCGCCGCGGCGTGAGGCTCACAGGCAGCCGCTGCAGAGCTGCACCTTGCCGCGCAGCTCCTCCTTCGGCGGCTCGCCCGGGGTCCACGGCGCGCCGGGTTCGGCGTAGGGGATGAGGGTGCAGCCGCCGCTGACGGCGGAGAAGTTGAAGCCGGCGCCGTGCGGGGCGGCCTCGCTCGGATAGTTGAACTCGGCGGTCGGCGCGAACGGGTCGGTGTCGTCGAGGATGCAGCGCGGGGCCTCGCAGTCGCCGAGCTGCGGCAGGCACTGCGGCTGCTTCATCGGCGCGATGTTCTGCAGGGTGGCGTTCAGCCACACGCCCGTCGGCACGTCGACGGTGATGTCGGCGGCCCACGGCTCCGGGGCGGTGATCACGAGCTGGCCGAAGTTGTCGACGCCGCACGGACATTCGGGGGACCAGGCCTCGCGGCCGCTGCCGTCGGGGAAGCCCTCGCAGGCCGCGACGCTGGCCGGCGGACAGGCGGGGGCCGGCGAGAGGTCGCGACACATCCGGACCCTGGCCCTCCCGGCCTGGAGCTCGATCTCCCCGCCGCTGCACAGGTCGAGGACGGTGACGTCGCTGCGGCGCGGCCAGGCGTCCTCGGCGGTGTTGTCCTCGGTGGTGACGAACAGCTCGCCGCGATACCCTCGCGGCAGGTGGACGCGGATGTCCATGCCGGTGCGGAGCGGCTGCGTCTGGCCGTCGTAATAGGCGTAGATCGCACAGTTGTGCTTCCAGGCGCCCTTGGTGCAATCGTTCTCGGCCGGGGGTCGGGGCACGGGGTTGCCGGCGAGGACGAATGCCCACAGCGACAGCCGCTCGAGCACCTCGGTCTCGAGGGCGTCGCCGAACACGTACTTGCGGGTCTCGATGGTGATGGTCTCCTCGTCGTGATCGAGGAGGACCTCGACGACGCCGCGGTTGGCGAAGTTACCGTCATACTCCTTGCGGCCGACGGTGAGCGTGCGGATGTCGGCGAGCGGGAACGGCAAGGCGTCGACGGCGACCTCCCACGGCCCCTCGCGCGGGCCGATCTCCTCCGGCGGCAGGGTGCTGGAGGCCGAGGTCTCGCCAGCGGTGGTGCCGTCGTCGGTCTCGCCGGAGGTCGTGCCGCCGCCGGGGCGACAGCCGCCGAGGACGAGGCCGCCGAGCAAAGCCACGAGGGCGCCACACGAATGGAGGGTCGGCATGTTTATCGGTTAGCACGCGCTGCGCGGGGTCGAATGCGCGCGCCGAGCGCGGACCGATCGCCAATCGTGCGAGTTCGAGCGGGCCCGAGCTGCATAACTCGTATGGTATGGTCGCGCCGATGCGACGCCCCGTGCTCACTCTGGTGATGACGATCTTCGCCTGCACGCCGCACGCGCCGTCGCCGTCGCCGGCGGACGTTGTCGCAAAAGAGCCCGCGGAGGCGCCGCCGGAGCCGGCCGCGCCGCGCGAGCCGCTGCCGCCGAAGTCACCGCCGGCGAGCACGACGTGGACGACGCTGACGGTCGCGCCCGGCTGCGAGCTGCAGATCGCCGACGCGCCGGCGAGCCTGGGCCCGCCGCTGGCGTGGAAGCCGTGCGCGGGCGGGCCGGAGGGCTGCGTCGAGACGCCGACCCGAACCGCCGGGGCGCTGGCGCCCGACGTCGACCTGACGGGGCTGTCGCGCGGCGGGCAGGTGACGATCGCGGTGCGCCGTTCGCTGCCGGGCCGGCGCTCGCGCTACCTGCTGGCGCCGCGCGACGGCCTGCCGTTCTTCGCGGTCGAGGGGCCGGAGGACGCGCAATGTTCCTTGGGACAGGTCGGCCTCTCGGACGACGGCGCGGTGGTCGAGGTGTTGTTCGACAGCGACGACGCCGACGTCTCGCGCGCGTACCTGCGGGGCCCGCTGGCCGAGGACCCGAGCTGGCGCGAGGTGGCGGCGGTGCTGCCGCGGGGAAAGTTCCGCGGCTTCATCAGCGAGTCGGTGCTGTCGGTCGGCGGGCGCGTGATGGTCGAGCAGAACGGGGGACCTTTGCGCTGGTTCGACCCGGAGGGCGAGCGATGGTACGAGGTGCCCGGTTCGCACGACGGCTGGGAGTGCTGCGCGAGCGGTCACGGCGACGCGGTGGTGTTCTCGTACGCGGCCATCCCCGAGCGGCCGATGGCCGCGCGGCTCGGCGAGCGGGCTCACCCGCTGCATCGCGAGCCGGTGGACGGCACGAGCCCGGTGCTGATCGACGGAGCTCGCGCGGTGTGGGTCGAGGGCCGCGGGCGCGACAACAACAACTTCTATAAAACCATCGACCTGTGGGCGGCGGACGTGATCGATGGGCCGGCGCTGGCGAACGCGCAGCGCGTGCTGGCCGTGCCGTCGAAGACGATGCCGACGCCGCACTTCGGCGGCGGCGTGGTGGCGATTCCCCTGCGCGAGAGCCTCGGCGAGGTGATGGTCGTCCGGCTCGACCCGCGAGAGCAGCGGGTCTTGCGAGCGCCGGCCGAGCATGCGATCGAGCGGGTGTTGTGGATCTCGAGCGACGAGGTGGCGGTGCGGGTCGGCCCCGCTGACATGCGCGGGGAGCCCAGGGTGGTGCGGCGGATCCCGCTCGCGGCGCTGCCGCCGTGGACCGCGGCGTGAGGGGTTGCGGGCGCGCGCGAAACGGCCTAGCGTCGGCCGACGATCATGGATCTGCCGCGCTTCGAAGCCCTGATGGTCGACCTCACCGCGAAGGTCGCAGGACGCTCGCTCGACGCCGATCTGGCCGAGTGGCTCAACCGCGAGGTCCCGGCCGACGGGCCCGAGTTCGCCGCGATCGCGCAGGCCTGCCGCGAGGCCGTGGCGGCCGGGTGGATGTGCAGCCGCGAGCACGCGGGCATCAAGTACGGGCGGGTGATCAAGGCCGGGCCGGCGACGCACGGGTTCTCGGTCGACGTCGTCGACATGAACGAGATCGCCGGCGGGCACCACGTGCATCCGAACGGCGAGATCGACATGGTGATGCCGCTCGAGGGCGAGGCGAAGTTCGACGGCCACGGCGCCGGCTGGTGCGTGTATCCGCCGGGCAGCGCGCACACGCCGACGGTCGCGGGCGGGCGGGCGTTCGTGCTCTACCTGCTGCCGCAAGGCGCGATCCAGTTCACCCCGGCGACGTGACGCGGCGATGACGACGCCGAGGCTGTCGTACGTGCACGGCACCAGCGCGACCCCGCTGCTGGGCGAGACGATCGGCGACAACCTGCGGCGCACGGTGCTGCGGGTGCCCGACGCCGAGGCGCTGGTGGTCCGCTCGCAGGGCTTCCGCGCGACGTACTCGCAGCTGTGGGCGTGGACCGGCCAGGCCGCGCGCGGGCTGATGGCGCTCGGGGTGCAGCGCGGCGACAGGGTCGGGATCTGGTCGCCCAACCGGGCCGAGTGGGTGATCTCGCAGTACGCGGCGGCGCGGGTCGGAGCGATCCTCGTCAACATCAACCCGGCCTACCGGGTCGACGAGCTGCAGTACGCGCTTCGCCAGTCGGGCGTGTCGGTGCTGCTGCTGGCGCGGCGGCACCGCGGCTCGGACTACGCGGCGATGGTCGCCGAGGTGATGCCGGGCTGCCCGGCGCTGCGCCTGACGATCGTGTTCGAGGACGGCTGGGACGCGCTGCTGGCGGGCGGGTCGTCGGTGTCCGAGGACGACCTGGCGGCGCGCGAGGCGACGCTGCAATTCGACGACCCGGTCAACATTCAATACACCAGCGGCACCACCGGCGCGCCCAAGGGGGCGACGCTGTCGCACCACAACATCCTCAACAACGGGTTTTACATCGGCGAGACGCTGCGCTACGGCGAGCGCGATCGGGTCTGCATCCCGGTGCCGTTCTACCACTGCTTCGGCATGGTGATCGGCAACCTCGCGTGTACGAGCCACGGCGCGTGCATGGTGATCCCCGGCGAGGTGTTCGACCCGGCGGCGACGCTCGAGGCGGTGCAGGAGGAGCGCTGCACCTCGCTCTACGGCGTGCCGACGATGTTCATCGCCGAGCTCGAGCACCCGCGGTTCGCCGAGTTCGACCTGAGCACGCTGCGCACCGGGGTGATGGCCGGCTCGCCGTGCCCGGTCGAGACGATGAAGCAGGTGCAGTCGCGCATGCACATGCACGAGGTGACGATCTGCTACGGCATGACGGAGACGTCGCCGGTGTCGACGCAGAGCGCCTGCGACGACCCGTTCGAGCAGCGGGTGACGACGGTCGGGCGGGTCCACCCGCACCTCGAGGTGAAGATCGTCGACCCCGCGACGGGGGCGGTCGTGCCGCGAGGCGTGCGCGGCGAGCTGTGTACCCGCGGCTACAGCGTGATGCTCGGCTACTGGAACGACCCCGCGGCCACCCGCGCGGCCATCGACGAGGCCCGCTGGATGCACACCGGCGACCTGGCGGTGGTCGACGACGCGGGGTACGTCAGCATCGTCGGGCGGATCAAGGACCTCATCATCCGCGGCGGCGAGAACATCTATCCCCGCGAGGTCGAGGAGCTGCTGCACACGCACGCGGCCGTCAGCGAGGCGCAGGTGATCGGGGTGCCGAGCCAGCGCTACGGCGAGGAGGTGATGGCGTGGATCAAGCTGCGCCCCGGCGCCAGCGTCACCGCCGACGAGCTGCGGCAGTTCTGCCTGGCCAAGCTGGCGCGCTTCAAGGCGCCCGTGTACTGGAAATTCGTCGAAAGCTTCCCGATGACGGTGACCGGGAAGATCCAGAAATACCGGATGCGCGAGATCGCCGTCGCCGAGCTCGAGCAGGCCGCGCGCAGCGAGTGACGCGGGCGGCCGCGGGGCCTGCGACCGATGGTCGCGTGCCCGTCGCCGGGAACTCCGGTACGGTGAGGCGTGCGCGTCGCCCTCGCCGCCGTCCTGCTCCTGACCGCCTGCGGCGGGGCCACGCCCGCGAGCACCGACGCGAGCAGCAGCACGAGCACCACGGGCGCGAGCACCGGCGCGCCGATCGACTGCGCCGGCGGGCCGGACGAGCTCTTCATCAAAAGGATCGCGCCGCTGCTGGCGACGGACCGACCGAAGACCTGCAACACCTGTCACCTGTCGGGCGTCGACATGGAGATGTTCGTGCAGGACACGCCGTGTCAGACGATGGCGTGCCTCGAGTCGAAGGGTCTGGTCGACCTGAGCGCGCCGGAGGCGAGCGTGGTGCTGGGGTGGATCTCCCGCGCCGACCCGGCGAGCCCGCTGATCGACCCGTCGGTGATCGACGAGGAGTACCAGGCGTTTTTGGCGTGGATCGAGGCGACGGCGCAATGTGGGCTGTGCTGGTCCGGCGATTCGCCGTGCGGCGAGCCGAGCGGCGAGGAGTGCGAGGAGGACGACGCGGCGCCGGCGTGGGTCGACCCCGGCGATTGCTCGCCGCTGACCCGCGAGTCGCTGTTCCGCCACAAGGTGTACGCGTGGCGCGACCGCTGCTTCCCGTGCCACTTCGACAGCTCCGAGATCGAGGCGCCGAAGTGGATCGCCACCGGCTCGTGCGAGCTCGGGTCGTTGATGACGATGCGCAACGTGCTGGAGCGCGGGCTCGTGGACTACGACGACCCGGAGCAGAGCCTCCTCTTGCTGAAGCCGCTGGCCGAGAGCGCCGGCGGGGTGATGCACGGCGGGCACGACAAGTTCGCGAACAAGACCGACGAGACCTACGTCGACTTCCTGGCGTGGATCTCCCGCGAGGTCGAGTGCTCGCCGTAGGACCTGTCCCTCGGGACAGCTAGAGCATGGTCGTCGCTGTCGAGGATGCTGCGCGGATGCGCAGGTCTCCCACATTTTGTGTTGACGCCCTGCAGGCACCCCCATATATTGCGGTCGGCGCTGGTACCCTCTGCGTTTGCGAAGACGCAGCGGGTTTAAAAGGGAACCCGGTGAGAATCCGGGGCTGCCCCGCAGCGGTAAGCGAGAACGACCCCCACGGAGCACTGGCCGCGCGGCCGGGAAGTGTGGGCAGTAGGAACTCGGCGGCGACGTCGAGCGGCTCGTGAGCCCGAAGACCTGCCTGCGCCCGGCGACGGGAGACATCCGCCGCCGGAACGACCTGGAAGCCTCGCGGGAGGCGCGGTGCATGCGAAGCGGGACCCCGCGACTCGCCTCTGCCCCTGTCCCGCGCCGACTTCCGGTCGCCCGCGGGGGCGAGAGGTCGGTGCAGGGCGTTCGCTCGCGCTGACCCTCTGCCCCGGCTCCTCCTCGCGGTCCACGCGCGAACACGAGGAGGGCGAGATGGACAGGGACAGCACGACGAGCGAGGCGACGCTTTCGGGTGAGCCGACCCGACCTGGTTTTCAGACCAGCATGCGGGTGAAGAAGCGCAGCGGGGCGCTCGAGCCGGTCGACATCCACAAGATCGTGCAGGCGGTCGACCGCTGCTGCGCCGGCCTCGACGCGGTCGACGCGGTGCGGGTGGCGACGCGGACGATCAGCGGGCTGTACGACGGCGCGACCACGCAGGAGCTCGACCTGCTGTCGATCCAGACCGCGGCGGCGCTGATCGCCGAGGAGCCGCAGTACTCGCGGCTGGCCGCGCGGCTGTTGTCGGCGTACATCGAGGCCGAGGTCGGGCTCGCCGGGGTGCGCACGTTCTCCGAGTCGGTCGCGCTCGGCCGGCGGCTGAACCTGATCCACGAGCGGCTGCAGGCGTTCGTCGGCGCGGCCGCGGGCGAGCTCGACGCGGCGATCGATCGGTCGCGCGACCTCGAGTTCGAGTACTTCGGCCTGCGCACGGTCTACGACCGCTACCTGCTGCGCCACCCGCAGACGCGGCAGGTGATCGAGACGCCGCAGCAGTTCTTCATGCGGATCGCCTGCGCCCTGGCCGAGTCGGTGGCCGAGGCGCGCGAGCTGTACGCGCTGCTGTCGGCGCTCGAGTACCTGCCGAGCTCGCCGACGCTGTTCAACGCCGGCACGCGGCACGAACAATTGGCGAGCTGCTTCCTGCTCGACTCGCCGCGCGACCAGCTGTCGCACATCTATCAGCGCTACCACGACGTCGCGATGCTGTCGAAGTTCTCCGGCGGCATCGGCCTGGCGTATCACCGGGTGCGCTCGCGCGGCTCGTTGATCACCGTGACGAACGGGATCTCCTGCGGCATCGTGCCGTGGCTGAAGACGCTCGACGCGTCGGTGGCGGCGGTCAACCAGGGCGGCAAGCGCAAGGGCGCCTGCTGCGTGTACCTCGAGTCGTGGCACGCCGACATCGAGGCGTTCCTCGAGCTGCGCGACAACACCGGCGACGAGGCCAGCCGCACGCACAACCTCAACCTCGCCAACTGGGTGCCCGACCTGTTCATGCGCCGGGTCGAGGCCGACGCGGCGTGGAGCCTGTTCGACCCCAAGACGGTGAAGGACCTGCCCGACCTGTACGGCGAGGCGTTCGAGGCCCGCTACGTCGAGTACGAGCAGGCCGGCCTGGCAGTGCGCACGGTGCCGGCGCGCGAGCTGTACGCGCGGATGATGCGGACGCTGGCGCAGACCGGCAACGGCTGGATGACCTTCAAGGATCGCTGCAACACCACCTGCAACCAGACCGGGGCGCCGGGGCGGGTGGTGCACCTGTCGAATCTGTGCACGGAGATCGTCGAGGTCACGGCCGGCGACGAGGTCGCGGTGTGCAACCTCGGCTCGATCAACCTCGCGCGGCACACGAGGACAGGCCCCGAAGGACAGGTCGAGTTCGACTTCGAGAAGCTGTCGCGGACGGTGCGGCAGGCGGTGCGGCAGCTCGACCGGGTGATCGACCTCAACTACTACTCGCTGCCCGGGGCGCGCGACTCGAACCATCAGTGGCGGCCGGTCGGGCTCGGGCTCATGGGCCTGCAGGACGTGTTCTTCCAGCTCGGGCTCGCGTTCGACTGCGCGGCCGCGCGGGCGCTGTCGCGGCAGATCTCCGAGGAGGTGTACTTCCACGCGCTGGCGGCCTCGTGCGCGCTGGCGCAGGAGCGCGGGCCGCACCCGGCCTTCGGCGAGACCCGGGTGGCGCGCGGAGAGCTGCAGTTCGACGCCTGGCACGTGACGCCGCGCGAACCTGCCCGATGGGACAGGCTGCGGGCGGACATCCGCGCGCACGGGCTGCGCAACTCGCTGCTGGTGGCGATCGCGCCGACGGCGACGATCGCGGCGATCGCCGGCTGCTACGAGTGCATCGAGCCGCAGGTGTCGAACCTGTTCAAGCGCGAGACGCTGTCGGGCGACTTCCTGCAGGTCAACCGCTACCTGGTGGCGACGCTCAAGCAGCTCGGGCTGTGGACCGAGGCGACGCGCGACCGGCTCAAGCTGGCCGAGGGCTCGGTGCAGCAGCTCGAGGGGCTGCCGGAGGCGCTCAAGCTGGTGTACCGCACGGCGTGGGAGCTGCCGATGCGCTCGCTCATCGACATGGCGGCCGAGCGCGGGGCGTTCATCGACCAGAGCCAGTCGCTCAACCTGTTCATCGAGAGCCCGAGCATCGGCCAGCTGTCGAGCATGTACTTCTACGCGTGGAAGCGCGGGCTCAAGACGACCTACTACCTGCGCTCGCGCCCGGCGACGCGGATCGCCAAGGCCACGGTGGCGACCGGCGCCGAGCCGCCGGCGCCGCGGGCGGCGGTCGCGTGCTCGCTCGAGAACCCCGAATCCTGTGAGGCCTGCCAATGAGTCACGTCCACCGCCCCGCCCGCCTGCTCGACCCCGGCCTGTGCCTCACCCTCCGGCCGATGGCCTACCCGGTATTCTTCGAGATGTACCGGGCGGCGATCAAGAACACCTGGACGGTCGAGGAGGTCGATTTCTCGACCGACGTCGCCGACCTGCGCGGCCGGATGTCGCCGGCCGAGCGACACCTCGTGCAGCGGCTGGTCGCGTTCTTCGCCACCGGCGACGTGATCGTCGCCAACAACGTGGTGCTGAGCCTGTACCGCCACATCAACGCCCCCGAGGCGCGGATGTACCTGTCGCGCCAGCTCTACGAGGAGGCGCTGCACGTGCAGTTCTACCTGACGCTGCTCGACACGTACGTGCCCGACCCCGACGAGCGCCACCGGGCGTTCGCGGCGATCGAGACGATCCCGTCGATCCGCCGCAAGGCCGAGTTCTGCATGCGCTGGCTCGACTCGCTGCAGGGCACCGAGCGGCTCGAGACCCGCGAGCAGCGGCGCCGCTTCGTGCTCAACCTGATCTGCTTCGCAGCGTGCGTCGAAGGATTGTTCTTCTTCGGCGCGTTCGCCTACGTGTACTTCCTGCGCTCGCGCGGGCTGCTGCACGGGCTGGCGGCCGGCACCAACTGGGTGTTCCGCGACGAGAGCGCGCACATGCGGTTCGCGTTCGAGGTGGTCGGCACGATCCGCCGCGAGGAGCCGGAGCTGTTCGACGCGTCGCTCGAGGCCGAGGTGCAGGCGATGATCGCGGAGGCGATCGACTGCGAGACGCAATTCGCCGAGGACCTGGTCGGCGGCGGCGTGGCGGGGCTGTCGGTCGCCGACATCCGCCAGTACCTCGAGTTCTGCGCCGACCAGCGGCTGACGACGCTGGGGATGACGCGCCGCTACGGGGTGAAGAACCCGCTCGCGTTCATGGAATTGCAGGACGTGCAGGAGGTGGCAAACTTCTTCGAGCGCCGGGTCTCGGCGTACCAGGTCGGCGTGTCCGGACAGGTGGTGCTCGATGCAGCGTTCTGACGACAACAACGAGCGGATCGAGGCGGGCCGCGTGCGCGAGGCCCGGCTCGTCGAGATGGTGTTTCCCGAGCAGACGAACCACTACGGGACGCTGTTCGGCGGGCAGGCGCTGGCGCTGATGGACAAGGCGGCGTTCGTGGCGGCTTCGCGGTACGCGCGGCGCACGGTGGTGACGGCGAGCAGCGAGCGCGTCGACTTTCATGTGCCGATCCGGCAGGGGCAGCTCGTGGAGCTGATCGCCCGCGTGGTGGGGACGGGGCGGACCTCGATCACGGTCGAGGTCGAGGTGTTCGCCGAGGATCTGCTCACCGGGGATCGCCAGCTCGGGACGCGCGGGCGGTTCGTGCTGGTGGCCCTCGATGCGCACGGGAATCCCACTGCGGTGCCTCCGCTCGCGGGCGCTTGAGGGAGCTGCTTGACGGAGGGCCGGGTGTGCCGGCGGACCAGGTCGAGGGGCTCAAGGCCAACTTGGCCGCCAGCCTGCCGCTCGGGCGGCTCGGCAAGCCCGAGGAGATCGCCAGGGCGGCGCTGTTCCTCGCCTCCGACGACAGCACGTTCATCACCGGCATCGAGCTGTTCGTCGACGGCGGCGTCGCCCAGGTGTGAGGCGCGCCGCGCCGCTCGGCGGCTTCACGGGCTCGGTAGATCGGCGTCCTCGTCTCCCCCGGGGTCGCGGGGCGCCCGGGCGGCGGCGTCGATCGCGGGCCGTGATCGGCGCCCGGCAGCCACGGCACGAGCGAGGCCTGGATCAGGCGCTCGTCGCGGCGAAACCACAGGTTGTCGAACGCACGGATGCGGGTCGCGGCGATGAGCGCGCCGAGCTGCGGCGGCGCGAGCGCGGCGGCGTGCCCGGCGGCAGGCCGCGTCGGTTTGCTGGATCGGCTCGTCGGTCAGCGGCCAGGCGATCGCCTTCGCGGCGGCTCGCTCGCTCAGGCCGCTGGTATCGCGCGGGGCGAGCACGCCCGAGAACCGCTCCAGGGACACGGTCCCTGCGCGCCAAGTGCCGCGCACCGGGCAGTGATGCGACCCCTGTCGGCGCGCGGGGTGAACGCCACCGGCGCGACTTGGGGGTCCACAGGCTCGTAAGCAGTTCATGTTCCCGCCTCACTCGAGCACGCTCGATGTCTGCAATTACGACAAAGTTAGGCCCAGGTCCGCCGCCCACGCTGCATTCGCCCATTGTGAATTGCGCACTCCGCGCACTGGCGCGCCAGCAAAAAGCGGCCAAATCAGTACCACCATGAGCAAACTTCTACGAGGTGCCGTCGCGGGTGTTGGGGCTTGGAAGCTCGGCGGTGGTGTCATTGGCACCGTCCTGATCTTCATCCTTTTGTGGATCGTCCTCGGCAACTTCGACATCTTCAGATGATCGTCCTCGGAGTCGCGCGGCTGCACGGAGAGCTCGCAGCATGATGGGCAGGCCCACGCGCGGGCCCTGGCGAGCACGCTCGCAGACGACGTGCACCCGGCCTACGTCGACGTCTCGCTCGCCGTGGGCACGCTCGCCGCCGACGACGTGCTACGCCGGCTGTGGCCCGCCGAGCTCGCCGCCCTGCTGTCCATGGCCTCCGACCTTCGCGTCCGGCCCTTCCCCGGAACTTTGGCACGGCCGTAGCCGTGAGAGGCTGACCGCCGGCGCCGGCTTCGATGCGAGGTGTCCTCGGGGACATGTCACGGGCCCCTGTTCGACGGCCAGAGGCTGGCCGCCGAACAGCCGCTTTCGGGCGGCAAGCACGGCGGTCACCCTTCGCGGCGAGGGAGTCGTGGCGATTCTCGCCGGGGTCGCAATTTGTATGGCGTCAGGCGGTGCGAATCAGCCGGTGCTGAGGCCGTCATGCGCCGCGGCCCTCGATCTGCGGGTCGCACTTCGCCTGTGGTGGTTCGATCGTGCCTGGGCTGTCGCTGAGTCCGCCGGGCGCGCGAATCATTGCACCTGCCTGAAGGGACATTGTGGTCTCGCGGAGGATCGCCGTCTTGCCGGGCAGGCCCGGGCGCGCCATCGTGCGGACTCGGGGGCGTCGTGCGCGGGGGCGGACTCGGCGGCCGCCATGCACGCGTCGTCCCGGGGCCTCGCTCGTCGCAAGCGACCCGGCCAGGCGCGCCTGGCCCGCAAACGCCGACCCTGCTGGTCGACGGCGGTCGGCGTACCGTCGCGGACCATGGCTCGAAACTTCGCCTATCGCACCGCACCGCTCCTCGTCGCTGTCGCCTGCACCGGCCCCTCGGCGCAGACCACCGACACCGATCCGACCACGGGCACCAGCGGCGGCGAGACCACGACGACTGCCGGCCCGACGACGGCGCCGACGACCGGCACGGCCACCGACCCGACCACCCACGACGCGACCACGGTCGTCACCACCGACGCGACCACCAGCGAGCCGCCGACCGGCACGACGAGCACGGCGTCGACGGGCGACACCGAGACCACCAGCGGCACGGCGTCGACGGGCGACACCGAGACCACCACCGAGACCGGCGGCGAGCCCGACCCCTACGCCGAGGCCGAGCCGCTGTTCGCGTTCGGGGCCAGGGCGGAGTTCGACATCACGCTGTCGGACGAGGCGATCGCGGCCCTCAACGCCGACGGCAAGGAATACACCAAGGGCGACCTGGTGGCGGTGATCGACGGCCAGACCTACGAGCTGCCGGAGATCGGCGTGCGCCTCAAGGGCAACTACGGCTCGTATCGCACGCTCGATCAGAAGGCGGCGTTCCTGCTCAACTTCGACCGCTACGTCGACGACCAGCGGCTTTTGGGCCTCGAGAAGCTGGCCGTCAACAACATGGTCCAGGACTGCAGCATGCAGCAGGAGATCCTCGGCTACATGCTGTTCCGCGACGTCGGCGTCGCCGCACCGCGGGCCGGTCACGTGGTCGTGCGCGTCAACGGCGAGCCCTACGGCCTGTACACGGCGGTCGAGTCGGTCGACAACGAGCCCTACCTCGACCACTGGTACGGCAGCGACAAGGGCAGCATTTACGAGGGCGCCTACGGCAGCGACATCGAGAATCAGCTGGTGCCGTCGTTCGACCAGGACAACGGCGACGACATCGCCTCCGCCGACCTCTACGCCTTCGCGGCCGCGCTCGACGCGATCGCCGACCCCGCGACGTTCACCGCCGACGTCGCCGCGGTGCTCGACCTGCCGCGCTACCTCGACTTCGCCGCCACCGAGCTGTACCTCGGCCACTGGGACGGCTACGCGTGGACGAAGAACAACTATTACATCCACCGCCTGCAGGAGGACGGGGCGCTGTGGACGTTCATGCCGTGGGGGATCGACCAGATCTTGCGCGACCACCTCGATCCGTTCGGGGGGCAAGGACGCCTGGCGCAGATGTGCGCGGCGTCGCTGCCGTGCCGCGAGCTGCTGGCCGACAGCGTCGATCACGTGCTGGCCCGCGTCGACGCGCTCGACCTCGCCGGCGCGGCGGCGGAGCTCGGCGCCAGCATCGCCCCGGCGGTCGCCGCCGACCCGCGCAAGGAGTGCAGCGACGGCCAGAACACCGACGCGATCGCGGCCAACGTCGACTTCTTCCTGCAGCGCAAGGCCTCGGTCGAGGCCGGCCTTGCGTGCACGGTCCCCAGCGACGTCGACCTCGACGGCGACGGCTACTCCGCCTGCACCGACGATTGCAACGACGACGACCCCGACGTCCACCCCGACGCGCAGGAGGCCTGCGACCTCGACGACGACAATTGCGACGGGATCTGGGACGAAGATCCGCTCTGCCCCCATTGCGTGGAGAAGGACCTGCCCGGCCCCGGCACGGCCCAGCTCTGCTTCGTCGCCCTGCCGTTCGCCGAGGCCGAGGCCGACTGCGTGGCCCAGGGCGGGCACCTGCTGTCGATCCCGAGCCAGGAGATCCAGGACTGGGCCGTCGCCGAGGCGTTCGCCGTCGCCGGCAGCGACTGGTGGATCGGCCTCAACGACGTCGACGCCGAGGACGACTTCGTGTGGACCGACGGCGCCCCGCTCGCCTTCACGGCCTGGAACGAGGGCGAGCCCAACAACGTCGGCGAGGAGGACTGCGTCAACCTGCCGACGTGGTCCGGCGGGCTGTGGAACGACCTCGGCTGCGGCACGCCGCTCCCGTACATCTGCCGGACGCCGTGAGCGCGTCGCATGTCCTCGGGGACAGTCTTGCGAGCCGCGGCCGGGCCCGCGGCGCCGGCGCCCGGCTTTATGATGTCCTGCAGGACATGTCCTGAAGGCCCGCCGCTCTCCGACGCGCCGTCAGCGACGGGCGGAGTCAGTCGACCTTGAACACGACCTGCGCGCCGGTGCTGGCGCCGCTGGCCAGATCGACGCCGAGGCGGGGGAAGATCTGGGGGCACAGCGGGTCGACGAGGCGGGACCAGCAGCCGCAGGGGGCGCCGGCGCCCTGGCTGCAGAAGCGCAGGTCGATCCCGTCGAACACGCTGCGCCAGTCGGCGACGATGGTGCTCGAGTCGGGGTCGAAGCCGTCGAGGGCGACGTCGAACTGGTTGGGGCGCTGGCAGGTGCCGAGGCAGCCGTCGGCGCCGAGGTCGACGCCGACGCCGGAGAAGATCGGGTCGGTGGCGACGTAGGGCTCGAACTTGGCCCAGGCGGCGAAGAACACGTGGGCGCCGGTGACGGCGGAGCGGAGCGTGGGCTCGTCGAGCGGGGCGGGCAGGCTGGCCGGGTCGGCGAGGTCGAGCTCGGGCGGGACGCCGACGCGGAAGCGGAGGCCGACGTAGTCCGCCCGCTCGCGGCGGTGGGCCTCCGAGAGGACGCCACGGATCGTCTTGTTGAGGGCAGGGGTGCCGCGGCGGCACTCGCCGCTCGCGTCCTCGAAGTCGAGGAGGGCGACGCCGCGGGCCTGGAACTGGCCGTCGTCGAGCAGCTCCAGCGGGTGCTCGGTGCCGTCGGCGGTGACGAGGCGGACGGCGTGCACGAACACGCGGAAGTCCTGCGGCTTCGCGTTGGCGGCGGCCTCGGGGTACACCTCGCTGCAGCTGAAGTAGGAGCCGGCGACGGTGGGGCGGAAGAACAGCTCGATGGTGCCGTCGTCGGGGTCGCGTTCGGTGCAGGCGGCGAGGACGGCGAGGGACACGAGGAGCGCGCGCATCCGGCCAGTTTAGCCGAGGTCGCGGAGGACGGGCGGAGGCGGGCGCGGACGTCCGTCGGCGGACCGATGGTTTTCGCTGTTCCGCCGGCGAGATCAGGCACAGGGGGCGCCGCCGATGGCGGCCTCGCACAGCGACGCGTCGCCGGCCGCTTGCTCGCAGTGGTACAGCCGGCACTCCAGCGAATCGCCGGACATCGCCGGCGTGCCGACGGTCGGGAACATCGCGGCGTCGGCGTTGCAGTTGATCTCCGATTGCGGGTGCGCCTCGCCCCAGGTGCCGTGATACTGATCGTGGCAGTTCACCAGCATGCACTCACAATAGTCGGCAGCGGGCGAGCTGCCGTCGGTGGTCGGGTCGGTCGCGGTGTGCTCGTGGCCGGTCGAGGTCGGCTCGTGCTCGGTGGTGTGCTCGTGCTCGGTGGTGCCGGCGGTGCTGGTGCCGTCGGTGGTCGAGGTGTCGTGCGCGTCGTCGCCGCTGGTGTCGTGCGAGTCGTGGTCGGTGCCGGAATGGGTGGTCCCGCAGGCCGTCAGGGCGAGGAGCAGGGGCGCGAGGATCGTCTTCATGGCAGGTGGATCGCGGTACGCACGACCGCGGCGAGCGGACGACTGTAGCCGAGGCGGCGGCAGGGCCGCGGTGCGGCCGCTTGTCGCAGGCCGTCGCTCCCGGCCGGCGGGACGCGTGGGGCACGCCGGCGACGCCCCGGCCCCCTTGCATCCGGGCAGTCGCGACGCTTGCGCTGAATTTGCCGTGACGAGCGCGGCCATGAGGCCGGCCCCCATGCACCGCCGCGCGCTGCCGACCTGCGTGCGCGAGGTCGGCAGCGTACACGGGACGGCCGGCGCGACCGCGGCGGCGACGTCGAGGATGCGCGAGACGGCCGAGGGGCGGGCAGCAGGTGTGGCCGACGCCGATGACGACCGCGGCGACGTCGACGACGATGCGCGCGAGGGCCGAGGGGCGGGCAGCAGGTGTGGCCGACGCCGAT
Source organism: Nannocystis exedens (assembly GCF_002343915.1). Lineage (GTDB taxonomy): Bacteria > Myxococcota_A > Polyangia > Nannocystales > Nannocystaceae > Nannocystis > Nannocystis exedens. The sequence continues at coordinate 5,420,499 of NZ_NETK01000001.1, forward strand.
GACGACCGCGGCGGCGACGTCGAGGATGCGCGAGAGAACCGAGAAGGGGCAGCAGGTGCGGCCGACGCCGATGACGACCGCGGCGACGTCGACGACGATGCGCGAGGGGCCGAGGAGGCGGGCAGCGCGGGCGGTCGATCGATCTGGAGCTGCCGGTCGCGCCGATCGGTGCTCCGAGCTCGGGTCATGACCCGCGAGCGGCGTACCTGCGAATCATCGCATCCGCGGCGAGGTGGTCGACGAATTCGACGCGATCGCAATCATTGACGGGTGCGGGCATTTCTGCGCTTGCGCAGACCGGGCGAGAGCCGTCCATCATGCGCGTGTCACGATCCTGTCATCGCCGCCGCGGTCTTCACGCATTCGCGTTGTCACCGCCGGAGAATCGTGACACATCCGAGCTGTCTGTGCGAGTGGGATGGAGTGCCGCATTGGATGTGACAGCGGGCGCGCCTGCGAGCCGATTCGGGCGCCATGTGGCACAATTTGTGCCGAGATTGCTGCGATGTTTGCCCCTGCGCACCGGTGCAGGAAGCGGTCAAATCCGGGGCTGGACAGCGTTCCCAGGCCGAGACCGCTGGCTCCAGGGGCTCGAATGGCGGTATCGGCGCCGAATTGAATGTGTACACCGCGTCGATGAACTGGAGTAGGTTGCGTTCTTATGCACTCCCGTCATTTCCTCCTGGGCCTCCCTGCGTGTCTGGGCATCGCCTGTTCGAGCGGCGCGGGGACCGAACATTCCGGATTCAGCAGCGCGACCCTCAGCGCGAGCGGCTATACGGCCCCCGCGACGATGGGGCTCACCGAGGCCGACACGAGCAGCAGCGGGTCGAGCAGCGGGGGGTCCAATGTAGGCACCGACGGCGGGACCACCGCCGAGCCGGCGCCGACCACAGGCGGCGCCTCGACGACCACCGGCAATTTGAGCGGGGCGTTCGAGACGTCGGACCTGACCACGGGCGGCGGCGTGCCGACGACCACGAACGAAGGGCCGGCGACCACCGGCCCCGGCCCCGACGAGACCACGACCGGCACGACCGGGACGACGGGCGACGGCACCACCGGCGGGCAGGGCAAGCCCCCGCCCGACAACGCGACCGACGAGAACCTGCTGGTCGCGCTGATCGGCGACCAGGGCACCGGCAGCGACACCAAGGCGGTGTACGACCTGCTGCTCTCCGAAAAAGCCGACATGGTGCTCATCCTCGGCGACTTCGACTACGGCGACGACCCCGACGCCTGGGCCAGCGAGATGGAGAGCGTGCTCGGCGACAGCTTCCCGGTGTTCGGGGTGATCGGCAACCACGACACCGACGCGTGGTCGGGCTACCAGGACAAGCTGCAGGCCCGCCTGGCGAAGATCCCCGGCGCCACCTGCGAGGGCGACCTCGGCGTCAAGTCGAGCTGCACCTACCGCGGGCTCCACTTCGTGCTGTCCGGCCTCGGCACGAAGGGCTCCGACGGCGACCACGAGAAGCACATCGCCCAGGTGCTGGCGGCCGACGACCACCTGTGGAGCCTGTGCACGTTCCACAAGAACCAGCGCGACCTGCAAGCCGGCGACAAACCCGACGACCTGACGTGGGAGGCGCTCCAAACCTGCCAGAACGACGGGTCGATCATCGCCATGGGCCACGAACACTCGTACGCGCGCACGCGCACGCTCACCGACGTGGGTAACAAGGGTGCAGCACATGGTGCTACCGGGATGCCCGAGTTGTTAGAGGTGGGCCCGGGCCGGACGTTCTCGGTGGTGTCGGGCCTCGGCGGCAAGAGCATCCGCGACTGGGACTCGGGCCTCCACGGCGACGAGACCTGGTGGGCCTCGGTGTACACCGGCAACTACTGGCTCAAGAACGGGGTCGAGGAGGAGAACTTCGAGGCCGAACACGGCGCCCTGTTCCTCCGCTTCTACGTCGACGGCGACCCCAACGCCGCCCACGGCTACTTCAAGAACATCAAGGGCGACTTGATCGACGAGTTCGACATCGTCCACAAATAGGGCGCGGTCGTCTCCGGCGATTCGGGCCAGGGCGGGGCCGGCGAATCGTCGCCGTCACGCCAATCGGGGCAGGGCGATCAGCGCCAGGCGCTGAGGAAGGCGTTGTCGCGGGCGAGGTCGTTGGCGATCGTGGTCGAGCGCCGGGCCGAGAGCGAGGCGAACGGGTTGGGGGCCGGCGGCAGCAGCGGGACGGCGCCGATCGCCCGCAACACGCGGGCCTCGCCCGCGGCCTCCCACCCGCGATAGCTGGTGATCGCAAACGGGACGCCCGAGCCGCGCAGGTCGTGCATGGTCGACTTCCACGAGGGATAGAGGAGGAGGCCGCAGTCGTAGCCGATGACGAGGTCGGGCCGCCCGAGCTCGGCCCACAGCGCGCGCCGGTACAGGCCGGGCACGACGCGCACCGCAGGCCCGAGGTCGCCGGCGGCGAGCTCGGGGCCGATGAGGGTGATGGCGAAGCGCCGCCCGGGAAACAGCCGCTCCAGCTCGAGCCACAGCGCGGGCGAGACGTCGCGCTCGCGCTGGGCGGCGGCGATCACGTGGACGGCGGTCGTTCCCGAGGTGGCCTTCGGGACATGTTCGGAGAGCAAGGTGAGGACGTGGGCGAGCGTCAGCGGGCGGGTGGCCAGGTCGCTCAGGCACCGCCGCAGGGCGGGCGACAGGTCGGGGCCGAGCCAGTCGTCCCAGCCGGTCGGGACGGCGGCGCTGCGTCGCGCGCGGGCGAGGAGGCCGGCCTCGAGCTGCTCGCGCGAGTGTTCGGCGAAACAGGCGAGGTCGTCGGCGATCCGCCGCAGCTCGGGGCAGACCGGGGCGTGCCAGCGGAGGTCGAGCCGGCGGTGCGGGTCGCCGCAGTAGGCGACGCCGTCGCAGCCGAGGCAGGCGCGGGCCGGGCTGGCGCCGCACACGAGGCAGGTCGCCGCGGACGAGGGGGCGGCGAGCGAGGCAGGCTCGAAGGTCGCGGGAGGAGGCGACTCGAGCCGCGCCATCTTCTCGAGCTCGGCGCACTGGCTGGGGTAGTCGAGCAGCCGCGGCATCTCGGGCCGCAGTGTAGGGCCGCGCGCGGCGGCGCGGGCAGCGAACGCGAGGATGGGGCAGACCTCCCGGCCGGGATTTCGTCGGCGGCAGCGGCTCGGTGCGTCGGCGGCAGACGGTACGCGAGGCGGGCGAGGATGCCGAGGACGTCCGGGCCAAGGGGTGCGGAGCCTCGGTGGCAGCGCGGCGCTCGCGGCCGATGCGAGGGCTCGTTTGCCCGTCGCCGCCCCTGTCGCCGCAGGTCGGCCGCCCCCGGCCGAGAGGCCGCGCGAGCGCAGCGCACGCGGGCCGGGGACGCGCTAAGATCTCGCAAGCCCCGTGCAGTCGTCGCTCGAGCCCCGCGCGCCCCGGTCCCGCCTCGCAGGGACCGACGCGAGCGAGCGCGGCGCCGTGTTCACGCGCCCCGAGGTGGTCGAGGCGTTGCTCGACCTGGCAGGTTACACGGCAGATCGACCGCTGCACGCATGGTCGGTGCTCGAGCCGTCGTTCGGCGCGGGTGACTTTTTGTCGGCGATCGTCGAGCGACTGCTGGCCGCGTGCGCGAAGGCGGGGCTCGGACCGGAGGACGCGCGCAAGCTCGGCTCGGCGGTGCGCGGGGTCGAGGTCCACGCCGAGTCGTTCGAACGCACCCGCGAGCGCGTGCGGGCGCGCCTGCGCCGGTGGGGCGCGAGCGGGCGCGACGCGACCCGGCTGAGCGACGCGTGGCTCCTCCGCGGCGACTTCCTGCTCGCGCCGCTGGCGGGCCCGTTCGACGTGGTGGTCGGCAACCCGCCCTACGTGCGGCAGGAGCGGATCCCCGAGGCCCTGCTCGCAGAATATCGTCGGCGCTATTTTACCATCTACGACCGCGCCGACCTGTACGTGCCGTTCTTCGAGCGCGGCCTGCGGCTCCTCGGCGACGGCGGGCGGCTGGCGTTCATCTGCGCCAATCGCTGGCTCAAGAACCGCTACGGCGGGCCGCTGCGCGGGCTCGTGGCCCGCGACTATCACCTGTCGCACTACATCGACATGGAGGGCACCGACGCGTTCCAGTCGGAGGTGTTCGCGTATCCGGCGATCACGGTGATCCGCCGCGGCGCGGGCGAGTGGACGCGGATCGCCCGCAGGCCGCGGATCGAGGGCGAGCTGCCGGCCGTGGTGCAGGCGATGACGCGCGCCGGCCCGGTGGGTGACCCGCGCGTCGAGGAGGTCGCGCAGGCGGTCCGCGGCGAGGACCCGTGGCTGCTCGACAGCGCCGATCAGCTCCGCGTGCTCCGCCGGCTCGAACGCGAGTTCGTGACGCTCGAGGAGGCCGGCTGTCGCGTGGGGATCGGGGTGGCGACCGGCGCCGATCGGGTGTTCATCGCCGACTTCGCGCGGCTGCCGGTCGAGCCGGCGCGCAAGCTACGGCTGGTGATGGCGGCCGACCTGCGCGAGGGGGCGATCGCGTGGGGCGGCCGCGGGATCGTCAATCCGTTCGAGGCCGACGGGGCGCTGGCCGAGGTCGAGAGGTACCCGAAATTCGCGGCGTACGTCGGCGAGCACCGCGAGGCGCTGCAGCGGCGCTACGTGGCCCGGCGCAACCCGGAGGCGTGGTACCGGACCATCGATCGCATCGACCCGGCGCTGACGCGCACGCCCAAGCTGCTGATCCCCGACATCAAGGGCGAGGCGACGGTCGCGTACGACGAGGGTCTTTATTATCCGCACCACAATCTCTATCACGTGACGGCGTCGACGTGGGACCTGCGCGCGCTGGCGACGATCCTGCGCTCGTCGCTGGCGCTGCTGTTCGTGGCCAACTACGGGGTCAAGATGGCCGGCGGGTTCTTGCGGTTCCAGGCGCAGTACCTGCGGCGGATCCGCGTGCCCCGCTGGGACGACGTGCCCGCCGCGGTGCGGGCGTCGCTGATCGCGGCGAGGCCCGACGACGCGACGGCGATCGACCGCGCGACGTTCGCGGCCTACGGGCTCGAGCGCGCCGAGATCGAGACGATCCGCCTCGCGGCCGCGGCGGCTCGCGTCGGGCGCAAGTCATGACCCCAGCGCGGCGAGCTGGACATGCTCTTCGGGGGCATCGGATGGGTTCTGCAGAATGACCTCCAGGACATGTCCACGAGGGCAGAGATAAGGTCCAAGGTCGTCGGAGCTGCCGAGCTTCGCGGCGAGGTGTTCGACGTTCGGCACGCCGAGTCCGGTGGCGGGGTCGAAGCCGGGGGCGGCGCGGAAGCCGGGGAGGAGCTGCCAGCGGCGGGTGCTGTCATCCGCGAGCAGCGGCAGCTCGAGGTCGGTGTCGCCGTCGACGATGTCGCGCAGCAGCGCGGGATCGCGGGCGCAGGCGGCGTAGAGGCGCGGCTGGAGCTGGCCGAGGCGCGCGAGCCCGCGGGCGCGGCGGCGTCGGTTGAGGCGGGCGACGATGCCGGCCCAGATCGGCGCGGCCAGGCTGGTGCCGCCGGCGTCGTCGCGGAACTCGCCGTCGAGCAGGCAGGCGTAGGCGGTGGGCCGCTCGCCCGCGTCCGGGCCCCAGGCCATCAGGGCGACGTCGGGCTGCACGCGGCCCGCGGCGGGCACGGGAGCGCCCGCGGGGCCGCGCGAGATCTCCCGCGGCAAGACGCCGCGCTGATAGGCGGGCACCGGCACGTGGACGCTGACGCCGCCGCTGCCGGCGAGCGCGGGCAGGCCGATCGCTTCGCGCAGGGCGGACGAGACCGGGGCGCTCCAGGCGACCTCGCGCCACGGCTCGTGCGCGACCACCTGGGTGCCGCCGACGCTGAGGACGCGGGCCTCGCACCCGGGAAACGTATCGCGCGGGACGAGCGCGTCGCAGGCGTCGCGCGCGGGGCCGCTGCTGGGGAAGCCGTCGTAGGCGCCCCAGTCACCGCTGGCGGCGATCACGGTGACGCCGAGGATGGCCGCCCGATCGAGCAAACCGGCGAACCGCCGGCGACCGTGCACGGCGTAGTACTGGCGCGCGGGCGCGCTCCAGCTGGTGACGGCGATGGTCGGCGCTCGGGACATGTCCGAAAGAACATGCTCCAAGAATGTGCCCCACGGGTCGGCGGCGACGGTCGGGTCGATGAAGTAGACGACGAGGCGGGCGCGCGGGGCGACGGCGGCCAGCCACTGCAGGCCCATCGTGGTCTCGAAGCGGAACCGCGGGTCGGCGGCGCAGGCGGCCAGCGGCGCGAGCTCGACCAACTCGACCAGCGGCGGCGAGAGGCCGAAGGCGCGGGCGAAGCCGTGGACGTCGGCGGCGTCGGGCACGCCGCCGAGGGCCATGACGGCGATCGTCTCGCCCTCGCCGTCGACGTCGCGATCGAAGCGATAGCCGCGGGCGAGCTCGGCGGGCCGCAGCCCGGTCGCGGGCGCGGACGGCGGCGCGACGCCCGGATCGACGAGCAGGCGCGGCGGCGCCGGGACGCGCCACGGGCCGAGCTCGAGCGCATCGAGGCAGGATGCGAGCTCGGGCGGGACGAGCAGCCGCGCGGCGTCGTCGACGAGGCGCCGGCGGGCGAGCAGCTGTTGCGCACCTGCCTGTCCCAGGAGACAGGTGAGCTGCGCGCGGTCGAGCTCGGCGTGCCAGGTGAGGTCGGCGAGGCCGGTCGCGACGGGGCGAAGATCGGCGCCTGCGAACCACGCCGCGACCGCGGCGTGGACCGCGGGCGGCTGGGCGATGCGGGCAGCGAGGCCGGGGCGATCGAGGTGCCGGCCGAACCGCGGATCGCCGGGCGACGAGACCGCGTCGGCGAGGTCGCCCAGATCGGCCGCCGCGGCCAGCTGCAAGCTCAGGCGCACGCGACGGCCTCGAGCGGGGGCGGCACCGACGCGGGCGCGCGCGGGCCTTCGAGCCTGATGAAACCCTTCATCGCGGCCACGCGGACGATGCCGAGCACGGCGCCGCGCAGGACCGCGGGGTCGCGGGCGGGGAACAGCGCCCGGGCGCGCGCGAGCAGGCCGGCGACGTCGCTGCACTCGCGCATGGCCGCGACCACGGGGGCCAGCGCCGGGTCGATGCGCGCGGGGGTGGCCGCGAGCCGGTGGCTCATCTGCGGGGTCTCGGTCACGAGGTCATGGTACACCTCGAGGTGCCCGCTGAGGCCGCGCTCGAGGCCCGGCTCGGTGCGCAGGTCGAGGCGGAACGGGGCCACGAGCGCGTATGTCTCGCGGGACAGGTCCTCGGGGTCAGGCACGCCGGCGTCGCGGTAGATCGCCTCGAGCCCGTCGGCCGCGCCGCTGATGCCCTGGATCAGCGGCACCACCACCTCCGCGCCGGCGCCGAGCGCCCGCGGGACCGGGAAGAACCCGGCGGTCGCCATCGTGAAGGCCTGCCGGTCCTCGAGCCGCAGGCGACCCGAGGCGTTGACGAGCTGCTGCGCCGTCCACCACCACGAGGGCGCCGCCTTGTTGTTCCCATAGAAATAGCGGGCGAGGGTGAGGAAGGCGCCGTACTCGCCGCGCAGATAATCCGAGTACGCCCGCCACAGGCTCGCGGCCGGCAAGTCGGGCCGCGCGCGCCGGGTCAGCCACGTGTAAGCGGCGCGGTGACCTGTCTGAAGGGCCAGGGTGACGCCGGTCGAAAGGATCGGGTCGACGAACATCGCCGCGTCGCCCGCGGCCGCCCAGCCGTCGCCGACGGTCTCCCTGGCCCACGACGACCAGTCCTGGCACGCCCCGACGCGCGCCCCCTTTGGTAAAATGTCGTCGCGCAGGGTCGCGTGCTCGATCAAGCCCGCGACCTCGGGGCACGAGCGCAGCGACTTCCAAAAGAAGGTCTCGAGGTCGACGCCGTCCAGCTTGTCCGCGAAGTGGTGGCGGTTGGTGACGACGCCGACGGTCATCCGATTGCGGCCGAGCGGGAAGTACCAGATCCACCCGTGCTCGATGGCGGCGATGAAGACGGTCGACCGATCTTGCGAGCCGCTGAAGGTGACCTTCCACTCGGCCCCCTGCAAATAACCGTAGACCGCGAAGTTGTTGAGGTTCTCGTCGTAGACCCGCTCGCCCTTCGTCAAAAGGTGCGACAGGCCGGTGGCGTCGAGCACGAAGTCGGCGGTGATCGAGCCGCTGTTGCCGGCGTCGTCCTCCCAGGTGATCATGTGCTGCGACGAATTTCCCACGCGCTGCGCCCCGAGCGCCTTGGTGCCCTCGCGGACGTCGGCGCCGAGGCGGCGGGCGTTGTCGAGCAGCAATTCGTCGAAGCGCGAGCGCTCGACGTTGAACGCGGAATAGGGGGTGCGCTGGGTGTGGCCGGGGCCGAGCAGCTTCTCGAAGTCCTGGCCGGTGACTTCGATGATCGAGGCGTCGCCGCCGGCGCGGGAGATCGTCTTGAGCGTCAGGTAATCCGCGGTCCACGGCGTGCGGTCCCTGCCCCAGATGAAGGTGACGCCCATCTTCTTCACGAAATCGGAGGCGAGCATCGTCTGATAGACGCCGAGGTCCTCGAGCACGCCGTTGGCGGCCGGGATCGTCGATTCGCCGATGTGCCAGCGCGGGAACCGACACTTTTCGAGGAGGACGATCTTGGCCCCGGGGGCGTACTTCCTGGCGATCGCGGCGAAGGTGCTGCCGGCGGGGCCGCCGCCCAAAACGACACAATCTGCATGCTCGACGGTCATGGCGAATCCTCGGTGTCTCGATGCTGCGAAGGACGGGCAAAAAAAGCGCCGCGGAGCCGGGGGGTCGGCTCCGCGGCGGCTGGGCGGCTCAGAAGCCGAAGTTGATGTCGGTCAGGGGGACGCTGTCGAATTCGACGACCTGCAGGTCCTCGGCTTGGCCCTCGCGGACCTCGAAGCGGCTGTCCTGGCTGTGGGTGGTCTCGGCGGACTGGGTGTTCTCTTGCTTGTTCATGGTCGTTTCTCCGTGGTGATGACAATGGTGGATAGTGATAGGATTCGAGGAGCTCAGTGGAGCCGGCAGGGGGCGAGCAGCGCCTCGATGTCGAGGTCGCTCGGCGGACCGGCGGGTGCGGGGGTGAAGCAGAGGACGGCGGTGTCGCGCGCGGCCTCGGCGATCCGGGTCTGCTCGCCGACAGTGAGGCGGGCGACCGCGAGGAGGGTGTCGGCGACGTGATCGCCGTCGCTGCCGGCGGCGCTGTGGACCCGCAAGCACCGGGTGGCGCGCGTGCCGGCGGGGAGGATGGCCTCGACCGCGCGGATGTCGGGCTCGCGCACCGTCATCGCCAGCCGCTCGATGGCGTAGGCGTAGCCGACGCAGCCGATCGGGTCGAAGGCGTGGACGCTGCGCTCGAAGTACTCGACCAGGCGGATCGCGGTGGCCGGACGCACGCGCTCGACGACTCGCAGCGCGTCGTAGCCGAGGTCGCGGAGGTCCCTCAGCGCGAGCCGATCGTGGTGGCTCTCCTCGCGCGCACGCTCGCGGGCCCAATTCGCGAGGACGCTGCGACCGGCGGCCGCGAACCGCTCGGCGGCGAGGCCGAGCAGGGTCGGCGTGGAGTGCGTGAGGTGGTAGAGGCCGGCCAGGCGCCAGGCCCAGCGAGTGGCGGTGAGCGGCGGGACCGCCTCGGGCCGCGCGCACACGAAGGCGGAGGCGACGGCGCGGTCGAGGAGGCTGCGGACGGAGGCGACGGCGCGGTCGCTCGCGGTCGTTGTCGGGGTCGCGTTGACCATCTCGATCGCGTAGTGATCGCGGTGGTCACTTCGATCGGGCCGCCGGCCACTTTCCCGGCGGGTGGTCCGCGGAGGTGGTGAAAGTGCAGTGATTGCACGTACTTGAGTGACGCGAGGTCCGATGGCGGTCGGACCGCGCGCCGCGCGGCGATCGACTCCGACCTCCGAGGTCCCGATCGCGGACGGCCCGCCGCCTCCAGGCATGTCGCGCGAGACATGCCCTCGAGGGCATGTCGATCAGGACAGGACGTCTTCGAGGCCGGCGACCAACCACGAGAGCTGCTGGCGCTGCGGGTGGGTCAGCGGACCGCGGGCGGCGGCGGCCGCCAGGGCGTCGAGCTCGGCGAGGGCCAGCGAGGCGGCAGGGAGGTGCGGCGCGAGGTGACGCGCGAGGGCCCGCAACGAGGCGAGGGTGGCGACGTCGTCGCGGGCGTGGGTGTCGAACGGGGCGGGCACCTCGGGCCGCTCGCGCAGCAGCTGGACCAGGCGGGCGAGGTAGTCGACGGTGGCGACGATCTTGTCGTAGTCGAGCCGATCGGGGGTGTCGGTCGGCTGGTGGTAGTGCTCCCAGCGCCCGCAGCTGAGGAACAGCACCGGGACGCCGGCCTCGCGGAAGGGGTGGTAGTCGCTCAGCGGCGGGATGACGTCGAGATCGGCGCGGCGCGGGTAGATGCCGCCGGCGATCGCGGCGTCGTCGACCAGCTCGCCGGCGCCATGACTGAGCTCGGCGCCGAGGACGAACACGGAGTCGCGGACCTCGCTCGGGCAGCCGACCGGCCCGAGGGCGTGGCCGCACAGGTCCATGCACACCATCATGTCGATGCTGGCGAGCGGCGCGGTCGGATGGGCGACGTGGTACATCGAACCCATGGTGCCGTGGAGGAAGTGCGGCGGCTCCTCGCCGTCGTACGCGGCGAGGACGACGCGCCGCCCCGGCCGCCCCCGCGCGACCAGCTCGCGCCCGACCTCGACGAGGATCGCCACCGCCGCGGCGTTGTCGTCGGCGCCCCAAAAGACGGTGTCGTCGGACAGCGAGCCCAAATGATCGTAGTGCGCGGCGACGACGATCGTTCGCTCGCCGAGCGGCCCGGCCCCGGGGACCTCGGCGAGGACGTTGGCGCCGCAGTCGGGCACGGGCTGCAAATACCCGTCGGTGCCGCCCGGCGCGGCTCCGATGGCGCGAAACTCGTCGACGATCCGCATCCGCGCGGCCACACCCCCGGGCGTGCCGGGCGCCCGGCCGGCGCACTCCGGCGAACAGAGGTAGCGAACGAGCGCCTCGATCCGCGCGCGTCTGTCCGAAAGGCGAGCTTGCATGCGACCGATCGTAGCGAAAATCCGCGGCGCCCGGGCCGGTGACGACTGCGCGCGCGCACGCGTTCGAACGCGCCCGGCACCCCCTGACTCGCTCGCGCCGGCGCGTCGGAGAGCCGCACACCCAGGGATGGCGGAGGGCCACAGCCGCGCTGTTCATGCCGCCCCACACGGCGGAAGAGGACCTCTCGCGGCGGATCCTGGAAAGGTCGGGGCGGCCGAAGCAGGGCACAACTGAAGATGAACATTGGTCTGTCGCTGTTGAACCTGAACCGGGCGAGAACGCTCGCGCGCGGCATGGTTTGTTGACCCCAGGGACATCGCCGACCTAAACTTGAAAGATCGGAGAGAACATGGGCGCATTTCATGACCAGCTGCAGAGACTTGCAGAGCAGATTCGCAAGCGTTTGCCCCACGTACACGGTGAAGAGTCGACAAAGCAGGCGCTGATTCTGCCCTTCATTGGCGCGCTCGGCTACGATATCTACGATCCGACGGAGATCCGGCCCGAATACGTGGCCGATTTCGCCAAGAAGCGCCCGGGAGGTCCGCCGGAGAAGGTCGATTATGCCATTCACCTGGCCGGTACACCCGTCATCTTCGTCGAGTGCAAGTCGGCCGATGTATCCCTGCACAATTTCAGCGGACAGCTCGCTCGCTACTTCAACGCCACTCCGGCGTGCCCGGTCGCTGTGTTGACGAACGGCGTGAAGTACCTGTTCTTCACCGATCTCGAGGAGCGGAACATCCTCAGCGAGAAGGCGTTCTTCGAGTTCGATATCTTGTCGTTCACCGAGGCCGACGTCGAGGTGCTGGAGACGTTCTCGCGCGAGCGGTTCAATCCGAGCGGCGTGCGCGAGCAGGCCGAGGAGATCATCTACACGAGCAAGATCAGCGGCTATATCGGCTCGATCCTGCGGAACCCTCCCGAGAGCTTCACGCGCTTCGTCCTCGGCGAGCTCAGCGTCTTCGCCGGCAAGCGACTCACGCCGCGAGTCATCGAGAAGTTCACGCCCACGATCAAGCGCGCGATCCAGGCGACGCTGCTCGACATGGCGACGCGGTCGATCAAGGACCAGGGGGAGCAGAAGGCGGAGATGCCGGCCGTTGCGCACCCTCCGAAGGTCGACGTGGCGGTTGCGCTCCCTCCGCCGCCGGTGATCAAGGTCGAAGAGAAGCCAGCGGCGCCGGTGGTGCCGGCGGCGCCGAACATCGTGACGACCGCGGAGGAGCTCGAGGCGCTCGATATCATTCGTGCGATCTGCGCCGACTCACCGATGAGTGCGAATGCGCCGATTCTCCACAGGGATACGAGCAATTGGTTCACGATCTCGACCATCTCGATTCGTCGATGGTTCGTGCGGCTCTACTTCAACCAGCGCAAGAAGTCGATCTTCACCAAGGTGTCGCCCGAGCAGGCGAAGGCGCTGTCGCCGGGTTTCGAGGTCGACAAGGGATACGTGTACATCAATTCGGTGAAAGACCTGTACCGGCTGCGTCCGCTGCTCCTCCTCGCGTACGAGGAGGCAGCGCGGCAGACCGAGCCCGCCGAGGCCGAGGTCGGTTGAGGTGCAGCTCCAGGACAGGCTGCGTCGGTGAGGCCGCCCGACCACCGTGGAGTGCCCGCTCGAGCAGCGGCTGTCGGGGCCTGCGCTTTTCGCAGGGCCCATTCTTGCGCCTCGGTCGCTACCTGGCCCTGCCCGAGCGGCGGGGCATGACAGAATCATCGCGATCTGGCCACCGCCGGCGATGCCCCGATTCAGGAAGTGGCTGCGGTGCATCAGCCCGCGGATGCGTGACGGCCCATTGGCCGAGCTCGGAGGCCGTGATAGAAGGCGAATGATGGTTGCGTTCACGTCACGGCCCGCGGTAATGGGCCTCGCACTCGCAACTTGCCTCGGCGCGCGCGAGGCCGCGGCTTGCCTCGACATCGGCGATCCGTGCGCCGATGTCGCCACGTGGACGATGGTGCAGTCGGTGGCGGGGCGGCAGCAGGTGCCGCTCGACGGGATGATCTTGCTGCAGGTCTCGGGGCCGGCGCTGGCGCCCGTGCCGCTCGACGTGATGACGGTGGAGGTGACGCTCGGGGGGGCAGTCGTGGAGGGCTCGCTCGAGCAGACGGGGATCGACGGGCTGCTCGGCTGGCGGCCGGCTTCGCCGCTGCAGGCCGACAGCACGTACGTGGTGGCAGGCACGATCCACAACCTCGACGCGATGCCGGGCAACCCGAGCTGCGGGCTGGAGTTCGAGCCGTTCGAGTTCGAGGTGTCGACCGGCAGCGATCTGATGCCGCCGCTGGTGCCGCCCGAGGTGAGCGCCGAAGCGACGGTGGAGTTCGCCGAGAAGCTCGCGCTCGACAACCTGGTGTGCTGCGACGGGGCGTTCCCGGTGACGTTCCCCGGCTGCGGCAGCGGCGGCAATACGGTGGACTTCACGGAGGGCCACTGCGTGCCGATGCAGTACACGGGGCGGCTGAGCGTCGAGCTCTCGGGCCTGGTGCCGGGCGCGGGCGAGGGGGCGTCGATGGTGAGCGCGGCGCGGGTGATCGGCGACGTCGTGGTCGAGGAGGCGCTGGTGACGAAGTCGTTCAAGTTCCGCGGGCGCGACACGAGCCCGTTCTGCGACCGCGTGGTGCTGCGCAACCTGGTGACCGGCGCGACGGCTGCGGGGCCGGAGCAGTGCCACGGCGACGCGCTGGTCGATCGGCTGGGGCCGCAGACGCTGACGCCGGAGTCGCCGGAGCTGGCGGTGTGCGTCGGAGCGCCGTACGTGTGCGAGATCGACGAGCTCGGCGATTCGTGGGACCCCGATCGCTGCATGGCGTGGCCGGCGAGCGAGGAGAGCAGCGGCGGACCCGACGCGCCGACGACGGGGGACCCGACGACCGGCGGGTCGACGAGCGGGCCGGGCGAGCCGGGCAGCGGGACGACGGGGACGTCCGACGAGGGCGCGACGACGAATCCGGCCGACGGGCTGGTCGAGCACGGGTGCGCCTGCTCGAGTGACGGTGGGGCGGGCGAGGCGTGGCTCGCGGCGCTGGCGCTGGTCGGGCTGGTGCGACGGCGGCGAGGCGGCCGGAGTTCGGCGCGCAGCGAACTGTCTTCACGGCAGGTGCGGGGCTTGGCGCCCGGAGAACGGCGCCGCGACGGTGAGCTGTGCGAGCCGCGACCTCCGGCGCCGTGGTGCGGTAAGCTGACCTTCGAGACATGTGATGGTCGTGACGGGCGGCGCGGCCAGGCGTGGCTGCGGTAAGCTGACCTTCGAGACATGTGCGATCCGCGACCTTCGGCGCCGGTGGTGCGGTAAGCTGACCTTCGAAACATGTTAGTGCCGACGTCCGGCGCCGGTCAGGCGCGGCTGCGGCAGGCTGACCTCGGAGACATGTGCTCCGGGCCGCTCGGGCGGCGGCGCGTGGAGCCGTCCTTCGAGGCGGGTCCGCAGGGCCGTCGGCGCCGCTCAGGCGTCGCTGCGGACGAGGCGGTAGCCGGCCCACGACAGGACGGGCGCGTCGGCCTCGGCGGCGACGCGCTGGCCCTTGCCGCGGCCGACGCCGAAGATCCGGGCCTCGCGCGGTCCCAGGGTCTCGAGCGCGTAGCGGGCCAAAGTCGAGCTGGTGGCGAACGCCTGCGGCAGCTCGAGGCGGAGCTCGAGGCCGCCGGGGACGCGCTCGAGGTGCGCGGCCTTGAAGGCGACGACCTCGCCGGGGCCGGCTTCGGGGCGGTAGCGGCCGACGCGCTGCAGCCAGTCCTCGGGGACAGGTCCTTCGGGACAGCGGACGCCGACGCGGGTCTCGACGCCGCGGACGGTGCTGGTGACGACGTGGTGGCCGGCGCGGTCGGCGATGGTGACGTGGGCGTCGGGGTTGTCGGCGCTGTGGAAGCCGCCGCCGGGGGCGGGGATCAGGGCGGTCTTGCCGAGCTCGGCGCGCGAGACGAGGCCGCCGCGCTCGATGTCGAGGCGGACGACGTCGAACTCGTTGGCGTAGCGGCCGACGTGGGCGTGCAGGGCGGCGCGGTCGAACGGGGCGCGCGGGCGGCTCTCGGCGTCGCCGGCGCTCGGGGGGAGGTCGAGGCCGTCGCGCTCGAGCAGGGCGGTCTGCAAGGCGAAGGCGGCCAGGTCCTCGACGCCGCCGGCCTCGCGGAAGTTGGCGAGCACGGCGACGCCGAGGCCGCGGTCGGGCAGGACGAACAGGACGGCGCGGTGGCCGAAGGTGCGGCCCGTGTGCCAGGCGACGCGGCCGGCGTGGACCAGGCCGACGTGCTGCAGCGCGAGCCCGAGGCCCCAGCGCTCGTCGAAGTCGAGCGGGCCCGCGGCCTGCGGGGTGAGCATGGCCGCGGCAGCGCCCTCGCCGGCGAGGAGCCAGCGGATCAGCGGGACCAGGTCGACGACGCTGCCGTACATGCCGGCGGCCGGCTGGAGGCGCAGGCGCGGCTCGTCCTCGCGCCGGCCGGCGCAGTAGCTGGCGGCCATCTGCGGCGGCGGGTCGAAGCGCGGGCCGGAGCCGCCGAGGACCAGGCGGGCGACGGCGAGGGCGTGCTCGTCGTATGGCCTCGGGGATATGTTGTCGAGGACATGTCCCAAGAGCGTGTAGCCGACGTTGGAGTAGGCGTACCAGCTGCCGGGCGCGGCGATCAGCGGTTCGTCGGCGATCTCGTCGGCGAGGCGGCGCCAGTCGGGCGGGCGGGCGCCGAGGCTGCCGCGGTGCCAGTCGGAGATCAGGCCCGAGCGATGACAGAGGAGCTGGCGCAGGCGGATCGCCTCGCTGCCGGGGGCGCGCAGCTGCGGGAGGTGCCGCTGCAGCGGGGCGTCGAGGTCGAGCTCGGCGGCCTGCGAGGCGCGCACGGCCATGAGGGCGGTGTAGATCTTGGTGAGCGAGCCGATCGCGTAGACGGTGTCGGCGGTGGCCGGGGTCCCGGCCTCGCGATCGGCCATGCCGAACCCCGCCGCCCAGGCGAGCTGGCCGCGGTCGACCAGGGCGATGCTCAGGCCGACGACCGGCATCTTCTCGCGCCAGGCGTCGATCAGCGCGGCGACGGTGTCGCGCGTCTCGCCGAAGCGGAGCTCGGGGCTGGCCCGCCGGCCGCACGCGAGCGCGGCGGTCGCGGCGAGGAAGCTGCGGCGACGCACGCGGCCATCGTACGCCACAGCGCGGCGCTCGGGGGTCGAGGGCGCGCGATCTCGAGGTGTCCCGAGAGACATGTCGTTCGTCGACGGCCGGAGCGCGCGGGCGCGCCTTGCTGGGCCCGGGCGGCTACGATAGCGTGGCCCCACCGTGGACTTCCGCTCGCTCCGCGTCGCCGACCTCGAGGTCCGTCTGTTCGGCGAGGCGCCGGGGTCGGGGGAGCGGGTCGAATTCGTCGATGTGCGGGCGGCGGCGGCGTTCGTGTCGCAGCTGCTCGCCGACCCGCGCGACGCGGTGGTGCTGCGCCGGCTCGCCGGCGAGCTCGAGTACCACGGCGGCGAGGACGTGGTGAGCCGACTGGCGGGGGCGCTGGTGACGGGCCGGCTGGTGTTCACCCGCGGCGGGGCGCCGGAGGCCCCGCTGGTGGGCCCGGCGGGCGAGGAGGCGCAGGGCGAGCGCGAGGGCGAGGACGCGTTCGCGGCGATGGAGGCGGGGCCGCCGACGCACTGGGTGGAGATCCAGCTGGTCGGCGAGGACGGCGAGGGGATCCCAGGCCAGCGCTACCGCATCGTCGCGCCGGACGGCGTCGAGTGGCGCGGCTTCACCGACTCCCTCGGCGTCGCGCGGCTGAGCCGGATCCCCGCAGGCACCTGCCAGGTGTTCTTTCCGGACCTCGACGCCGAGGCGTGGGAGCCGACCTGAAGCGCGCGGGTCGTCGAAGTCGCGAGGCGCGACGGCCGGGGAAGCGAGGTCGCCCGGCCGGGCGGTCTGCACCGACGCGCTGCAGAGTCCGGCCAGGGTTCGAAGCGCCGGGCGGCGGCGAATCAGTGCCGCGGGCGAGGTCTGCTCCGCCGACCTCGAGGCGAAGGCGCGGGTCGTCGGCGGCGATCGCCGCGCCGCTGATTTCGTGCGATCCTGTCGGCCTCTCTCTCGCCGCAGGAGCCCGTCTTGCTGGTCCCGCTCACGATCCTCGACTTCATGCGCCGCGCCGAGCAGGTCTACGGCGAGCGCGTCGCCGTGTTCGATGAACCGATGCAGCCGGCCGCGCCGCTGGGGCCGCTGACGTACGGGCGGCTGGCCGCGCTGGCCCGCGCGCAGGCAGCAGGGCTCGACGCGCTCGGGGTCGGATTCGGCGAGCGGGTGGCGATCGTGTCGCACAACGCGGCGCGCATGCTGGTGTCGTTCTTCGGGGTGGCGGGTCACGGGCGCGCGCTGGTGCCGATCAACTTCCGCCTCAGCCCGGCCGAGATCGCGTACATCGTCGAACACTCGGGGGCGTCGATGCTGCTGGTCGACCCGGAGCTCGACGCGGCGCTGGCGGAGGTGAAGTGCGCGCGGCGGTTCGTGCTCGGGGCCGAGAGCGACGCGCTGCTGTTCCGCCACGACGCCGCGCCGGCGCGCTGGCAGGCCGACGAGCAGGCGACGGCGACGATCAACTACACCAGCGGGACGACGGCCCGCCCGAAAGGCGTGCAGCTGACGCACCGCAACCTGTGGATCAACGCGACCACGTTCGCGCTGCACACGGGGGTCTCGGACCGCGACGTGTATCTGCACACGCTGCCGATGTTCCACTGCAACGGCTGGGGCATGCCGTTCGCGCTGGCGGGGCTGGGAGCCAAGCAGCACGTGCTGCGCAAGGTCGACGGGGCGGAGATCTTGCGGCGCGTGGCGGCCCACGGGGTCACGCTGATGTGCGGGGCACCGGCGGTGTTCAACGCGATCCTGGCGGCGGCGCAGCAGTGGCAAGGGCCGACCCCGGGGCGCGGCGAGGTGCGCGTGGTGTGTGCCGGGGCGCCGCCGCCGACGCGGACGATCGAGCGCGTCGAGGCGGAGCTCGGATGGGAATTTATACAAATTTACGGGCTGACCGAGACGTCGCCGCTACTGACGATCAACCGCACGCGCGAGGAGTGGGACGGGCTCACGGAGCACGAGCGCGCGGAGAAGCTCGGCCGCGCGGGGGCGCCGGCGCTGGGCACGGAGATCGAGGTCGACGCGCAGGGCGAGGTGCTGGCCCGCGGCAACACGGTGCTCGCGGGCTACTGGCAGGAGCCGGCGGCGACGGCGACGGCGCTCGAGGGCGGGTGGTTCCACACCGGCGACGGCGGCTCGCTCGACGCCGAGGGTCACCTGGTGATCTCCGACCGCAAGAAGGACGTGATCATCAGCGGCGGCGAGAACGTGTCGTCGATCGAGGTCGAGGACGCGCTGTGCTCGCACCCCGCGGTCGCCGAGGCGGCGGTGATCGGGGTGCCCGACGAGAAGTGGGGCGAGACGGTCAAGGCGCTGGTGGTGCTCGCGCCCGGCAAGTCGGCCACCGAGGCGGAGCTGATCGCCCACTGCCGCCAGCGCCTGGCCCAGTACAAGTGCCCGACCTCGGTCGAGCTGCGCACCGAACTGGCGCGCACGTCGACCGGCAAGCTGCAGAAATTCAAACTGCGCGCGCCCTACTGGGAGGGGCGTACGCGGCAGGTCAACTGAGGCGGGATCGCCCGCGCGGGCTCGCGGCGCCGCTCGCGGGGGCATGCGCCGCGGCTCCCGATCAGTACGGCTTTTCGCCCTTCTGCAGGATGAACGGGCTCGGCGGCATCTGCACGCCGTTGACGCGGGTGCCGCCGTTGTGGATGGCGGGGAAGATCGGCTGCATGTTCTGCGGGAAGCCGAAGGTCGGCTTCGTCAGCGCGTCGAGGCGCGCGAGGTCGTCGGCGCCGAGCTTCACCTCCAGCGCCTTGACGTTGTCCTCGAGCTGGTCGAGCCGGCGCGCGCCGATGATCGTCGAGGTCACGCCCGGCCGGCCCTGCACCCACGCCAGCGCGACACGGGCGACGGTGGTCTCGTGCGCCCTGGCGATCTCCTCGAGCGCGTCGACCAGGGTGAAGGTCTTCTCGTTGAGGAACGGCTCGACGAACCCGCCGCGGGCCGGCTTCGCGCTGCCGGCGGTCGCGCGGGTGTACTTGCCGCTGAGCACGCCGCTCTTCAGCGGCGACCACGGGGTGATGCCGATCCCGAACTCGAGCGCGAGCGGCACCAGCTCCTGCTCGACCGTGCGCTCGAGCAGCGAGTACTCGATCTGCAGGCCGATGAACGCCGACCAGCCGCGGAAGTGGGCCGTGACGTTGGCCTGCGCGACCTTCCACGCCGGCGTGTCCGACACGCCGACGTAGCGGACCTTGCCGGCGCGCACGAGGTCTTCGAGCGCCGCCATGGTCTCCTCGATCGGCGTGTGGACGTCCCAGTTGTGCAGCCAGTAGAGGTCGATGTAGTCGGTCTGCAGGCGGCGCAGCGAGTTGTCGCACGCCGAGACGATCGACTTGCGGCCCGAGCCGCCGCCGTTGGGGTCGCCGGGGTAGAGGTTGCCGCTGAACTTGGTGGCGAGCACCAGGCGGTCGCGGCGCGCCGGGTGGCGGCCGATGTGGTCGCCGAGGATCTTCTCCGAGTGGCTCTTCGTGTAGAAGTTCGCCGTGTCGATGAAATTGCCGCCCAGCTCGATGTAGCGGTCGATGATCTGCTGCGACTCCTCGACGCTCGAACCCCAACCGAGGTCCTCGCCGAAGGTCATCGCACCGAGGCAAAACGGGCTCACGCGCAGGCCGGAGCGGCCGAGCGTCACATAATGGTCGAGAGGCATCGTGACTCCTGGTATGTTCGAGTTGGTTCAGCCTCGAACTTGTTCAACCTTGAACTGGTTTAATGTTGAACTAACTGGAGCGCAAGAGGGGTCATGACGAAAATCGACGCCGCCAGGCTGTGGTCGCTCAATCACCGTTTGCTGATGTCCGTGATCGCCGCGGTGGCGGCCGAGGTGGGCGCGCTGGGCCTCGAGGTCAAGGAGCTGTTCGTGCTGTCCGAGGTCGACGAGCACCCGTATCCGGCCGAGCTGGCCGCCGCGCTGGTGATGCCGAAGCCGACGATGACGGTGTACGTGAAGCGGCTCGAGGCGGCGGGCTTCCTCCGGCGCGAGATCGACCCCGACGACCTGCGCAAGCACCGGCTGGCGGTCACGCCGGCCGGGCGCAAGGTGATGCAGCGCGGGCTGACGCTGCTCGCCGACGCGTTCGCGGAGCGGCTGGGTCGCCTCTCCGTGGGCGAGCAGGCGCAGCTGCGCGGGTTGCTCGAGAAGCTTTGCTGAGCTGTCCATGGAGGCATGTCGAGAGCGACATGTCGTTATGGACAGCTCGAGATCACGGGACCGCGCAGACGTCGGAGCGGATCAGGAAGCGCACGCCCTCCGGGGCCTCGAGCGAGAAGCCGGAGCCGCGGCCGCGGACGACGTCGAGGGTGAGGCGGGTGTGGCGCCAGCGCTCGTACTGGTCGCCGCCGATGTAGAACGGGGCGTCGCCGACGTGGCCGAGCAGGACGTCGCGGGCCCCGAGCTTGAATTCGCCGGCGGGGTAGCACATCGGCGCGCTGCCGTCGCAGCAGCCGCCCGACTGGTGGAACATCAGCGGGCCGTGCTGCCGGCGGAGCGCGGCGATCAGCGCCAGAGCGGCCGGGGTGGCGCTGATCGCGGGCGGCGTCTCGCTCATCAGAAGAACCCCATGGGCTTGGGGTCGTAGCTGACGAGCAGGTTCTTGGTCTGCTGATAGTGGTTCAGCATCATGCGGTGGGTCTCGCGGCCGATGCCCGACTGCTTGTAGCCGCCGAACGCCGCGTGGGCCGGGTACAAATGGTAGCAGTTGGTCCACACGCGGCCGGCGGCGATGTTGCGGCCGGCCCGGAACGCGGTGTGGACGTCGCGGGTCCACACCCCGGCGCCGAGGCCGTAGAGCGTGTCGTTGGCCTGGGCGATCGCGTCGTCGAAGCCGTCGAAGCTGGCCACCGAGACCACCGGGCCGAAGATCTCTTCCTGGAAGATCCGCATCTTGTTGTGGCCCTCGAAGATCGTCGGCGCGACGTAGAACCCGTCGTCGAGGCCGTCGCCGAGGCGCACGCGCTCGCCGCCGGTGCGCACGCGGGCGCCCTCCTTCTTGCCGATGTCGATGTAGGCGAGGATCTTCTCGAGCTGGTCGTTGCTGGCCTGGGCGCCGATCATCGTGCTCGTGTCGAGCGGGTCGCCCTGGACGATCCGCTTGGTGCGCTCGGTCGCCAGCTCGAGGAAGGTGCCGTAGATCTTCTTGTCGATGAGGGCGCGCGACGGGCAGGTGCAGACCTCGCCCTGGTTGAGCGCGAACATGGCGAAGCCCTCGAGCGCCTTCTGGCGGAAGTCGTCGTCGTGGTCGAGGATGTCGGCGAAGAACAGGTTGGGCGACTTGCCGCCGAGCTCGAGCGTCACCGGGATGATGTTCTCGGACGCGTACTGCATGATGAGGCGGCCGGTGGTGGTCTCGCCGGTGAACGCGACCTTGGCGACGCGCGGGCTCTGGGCCAGCGGCTTGCCGGCCTCGATGCCGAAGCCGTTGACGATGTTGACCACGCCGGGCGGGAGGATCGCGCCGACCAGCTTGGCCCACAGGAGGATCGTGGCGGGGGTCTGCTCGGCCGGCTTGAGGACGACGCAGTTGCCGGCGGCCAGCGCGGGCGCGAGCTTCCACGCGGCCATCAGCAGCGGGAAGTTCCACGGGATGATCTGGCCGACCACGCCGAGCGGCTCCTTGAGGTGGTACGAGACGGTGTGCTCGTCGAGCTCGGCGAGGGTGCCCTCGTCGGCGCGGATGCAGCCGGCGAAGTAGCGGAAGTGGTCGATCGCCAGCGGCAGGTCGGCGGCCAGGGTCTCGCGGATCGGCTTGCCGTTGTCCCACGTCTCCGAGACGGCGAGCTCCTCGAGGTGGGCCTCCATGACGTCGGCGATCTTGTTGAGCAGGCGAGCGCGCTCGGCGGCCGGGGTCTTGCCCCACCTGTCCTTCGCGCCATGTGCGGCGTTCAGCGCCAGCTCGATGTCCTCGGCGCTCGAGCGCGCGACCTCGCAGAAGGTCTGCCCGGTCACCGGGCTCGGGTTCTCGAAGTAGCGCCCCTGCACGGGGGCGACGAACTCGCCGCCGATGAAGTTGTCGTAGCGCGACTCGTAGCTGACCTTCGCGCCGGGAGTGTTGGGCCTGGCATATCGCATGTCGTCGGTGCTCCTCCGCGGCCACGATACAACCGCGGCGGAGCGCCGTGCGTGGGGCCTTCCGCCGACACGCCGGCGAGGAGCGCGCCGCGCATCCGGAGAGGCTCGAGGTGGGTGGCCGACCGATCAATGTTCCGCCGCGAGCGCGGGTCGAAGTGCGCGGCCTGCGTTCAGGCCGGGCGCGGGCCGCGAGCGGCGAAGTCCTCGATGAGCGGGCCGTACCGCTCGGGCGGCGGCAGGTCCGGGAACGAGTATTTCGCCGGCGTGCTGGCCCACGGCAGCTTTTCGGCGGTCGCGGTCTCGATGAAGGGGGCGAACCACGTGGGGTCGTCGAGCATGGTGGGTCGGATGACGACGAGGTGGTCCAGGCCGTCGGGACGGCCGAACATCCACGACTTGCAGTGAGGGCAGTGGAAGTGGCGGTTCGGGCCGTGGAGGCCGCCGATCACCGGCTCGCCGGCGGTGAGCTCGAAGCCCGAGGAGAGCGTCAGCAGGCTCAGCGAGAAGGCGCTGGCGCTCATGCGCTGGCAGCCGCGGCAGTGGCAGGCCATGGTGATGAGCGGCGGCGTGGTGACGCGGAACCGCACGCGGTCGCAGCGGCATCCGCCGGTCCAGGGGAGCTTCCAGTCGGTCATCGTGTCGTCCATGAGATGTGTGGTCGCGCCGGGGCAGGCTGTCCGGAAGGGCAGGTCGGCGCGGCGCCAGAGCTTCTACCCGGCCGGCGCGGGAAGACAAGGCCCGGTGCAGCGAGCGCGGCGCCCGTGCGACGGGTCGTCGCGGCGACCGATGTGTGGCACCATGCGCGACATGTCCAGGCGTTGCCCGTGCGGTCGTCGCACCTACGAGAGCTGCTGCGGTCCGCTCCTCGCCGGCGCGCGGCGGGCCGAGACCGCGGAAGATCTGATGCGCAGCCGCTACACGGCGTATGTGGAGGGGGCGGTGGACTATCTCCTCGAGACCACAAGCGCGGCGACGCGCGGGACGATCGATCGCCAGCAGCTCGCCGCCTATTGTCGCGGGCTCCGGGGGATGTCGCTGCTCATCGTCGATACCGTCGCCGGCGGGGCCGCGGACGACACGGGCGTGGTCGAGTTCGAGGCGGCGCTCAAGTCGGAGGGGCGCCGCTTCGTGCAGCGCGAGCGCAGCCGGTTCGTCCGCGAAGACGGGCGCTGGGTGTACGTCGAAGGCGTCGTGCAGGGATAGCGGCGGCGCCGGCTCGGTGAGGCCCGGGTTGACGGCCGGCGGGCCGTGGTCGACGTTCGCGGGATGAAGCATCGCATTGTCGTCCTCGCACCATTCGTCGCGTCGATCCTGACCACGCCGGGGGCGGCCGAGGCGGCGGCGCCGTGCGACTGCGACCACGTGATCGAGCTGTCCGGCGAGGTCGTGAACGGCACCGACATGGGGGTGCAGCCGGGCGACAGCGTGTGCGTGCGCGGCGGGGACCGGCCGTTCTTGCGCCTGCAACAATTCATCGGCGAGGAGAACGCGCCGATCGAGATCCGCAACTGCGAGGGCCAGGTCAACATCGACAACGACGACAAGGGCTACGGCCTCACCGTCGACGGGTCGCGCCACGTGCGGGTGACCGGGGCGGGCGACCCGGACATCATGTACGGCTTCAAGGTGCGGGCGTCGCGGATGGGGCCCGACTACTCGGCGTTCGGGGTGGCGGTGGGCGACCTCAGCAGCGACGTCGAGATCGATCACATGGAGGTGTACGAGGCGGGCTTCGCCGGGGTGGTGATGAAGACCGAGTCGCGCTGCGACGGCTCGGCCAACCTCGGCAACTTCGTGATGTACAACTCGCGGCTGCACCACATGTACATCCACGACGTGCACGGCGAGGGCATCTACTTCGGCAGCACGGGCTACGGCGGGCGCGTGTTCACGTGCGACGGCGAGGAAGTGACGCTCTACCCGCACGAGCACCACGGGGCGTGGATCCACGACAACATCATCGAGAACACCGGCTGGGACGGGGCGCAGATCGGAGTGACGCCGAAGGACTGTCACTTCTATCGCAACACGATCAAGAACGTCGGCACCGCGGGCGAGCTGTACCAGCAGCAGGGGCTGCAGGTCGGCGGCGCCTCGAGTTGCAAGATCTGGGGGAACACGCTGCTCGGTGGGCCGACCAACGGCTTCTTCATCTTCGGCGCCGGCCACACCCAGCTCTACAACAACGTGGTCGCCGACTTCGCCGACACCGGCATCTACATCAACGACCAGAACCTCGACATGGGGTCGAAGATCGAGGTCGCCCACAACACGGTGATCTCGTCGGGCGACTGGGGGATCGCGGTGTTCGGGGCGGCGCTCGGGCCGGGCTTCCTGCGCAACAACGTGGTCGCCGGGGCGGGGATGGCGGAGATCGCGATCGGCGGCGAGGTGCCCGAATTCATCGACGAGGGCAACCAGACGGCCGACGACCCGGACGGCTTCGGGTTCGTCGACGCGGCGGCGCGCGACTTCCACCTGACGGAGGACTCGCCGCTGCGCAACGTCGGCCTGCCGGTGCCGGAGATCGAGATCGTCGACGACCACGACGGGGTGCCGCGCGACGACGGGGCCCCCGACGTCGGCGCGTACGAGTTCAGCGACACCGGGACGACCAGCGATACGACGTCGTCGACCACCGACGACCCGACCGACGGCACGTCGAGCGACGGCACGTCCGCGGGGCCGACGAGCGGGCCGACGAGCGGGCCGACCAGCGGCGACAGCGGCGACGACACCGGCAGCGACACGAACGGGAACACCGGCGGGAGCTCGGACGGCGAGACGGGCGGCGTGGGCCCGACGAGCTCGGCGACCGCGAGCGCCGGGACCGACGGCGGCTCGACCGGCGCCGACGCGGCGACCGCGGGCGACAGCGAGACCGACGCGAGCGGTTGCGCCTGCTCGAGCGACGCGAACGCGACCGCGGCGTGGCCGATGCTGCTGGTGCTGGTGGGCTTCCGCCGGCGCAAGCAGGGCGCGGCGGCCTGAAGGGTCGAGAGCGAGCCCGCGATCGCGGTCGCGGGCCGCGTGCGGTTGTATCGACAACGAGCGTCGGACGGGCCCGGCGGCGGCGGGCGGGGCCGTGCGAGACGTCGGCGCGCTCCCGCTCATTGCGACGACTCGCGACTGCCGCCATTCCCCGCAGGTGCCGCCGAGTCCCCGCAAAGCCCCGGCCCGCGCGCGATCTGGCCGAAAAAGCAGTACCCAAGGGGCTGGCGGCGTGGGATGGTCGGTGCGTGGTGAAGTTCCACAAGCAGGAGGCGACCCGCGTCGATCGCCTGCACCGCACCCTCGACGTGCCGCAGGCCGATCGGCTGAGCAACATCCGCCAGCTGGTGGCGGCGGTGCGCGACGGCATCGAACACGCGGGCATGCTGCTCCAGCTGCTGGACGTCGACCGGCGGCACTTCCTGTACTACCGCCAGGCGGCGGTGATCCTCGGCGTGGTCGAGTTCAACGCGCGCGGCGAGGTGCTGGTGACGTCGCTCGGACAGCGGCTCCTGGCCACGAGCGAGGGCTCGCGCGAGGAGCGGCAGGTGTTCGCGGAGGCGGTCGGGCTGGCGCGGGCGCTGCGGCCGTTCGCGTCGTTCTTCGCCGGCGAGCCGCTCGACCTGGCGACGTTGACGCGCCGGCTCGAGGTGCTGACGGGGCTGTCGCGGACGACGGCGGAGCGGCGGGCGCAGACGCTGATCAAGTGGCGTCGCTACCTGCAGGGTCCGGACGCGGCGCCGGGAGGGCTCGAGCTCGGCGATCCTGCGCCGCAGATCGAGGCGCTGGTGGCCCGCCACAACGCGCTGGTGAAGCAGCAGACGCTGCTGTGGCTGATGAGCGTCGACCCGCGCAAGTTCGAGGCGATCGTGGCCGAACTGCTCAAGGCGATGGGCTACGTCGACGTCGAGCAGCGCGGCGGGCCGCTCGACGGCGGGGTCGACGTGGTGGCGGCGCGCATCGACGCGTGGGGCCACCGCGCGCGGATCGCCGTGCAGGCCAAGCGCTACGCCGGACCGGTCGGGCGCCGCTACGTCGACGAGCTGCTCGGGGCCTACCGCCGCCAGCAATTCGCGGAGGCGCTGCTGGTGACGACGTCGGAGTTCTCACCCCAGGCGATCGGGGCGGCGCACGGCGAGCCGAACCTCAAGCTGGTCGACGGGCCCAAGTTCGTCGACATGCTGGCGCAGCACGGGGTGCTGCTGCGCGTCGGCAAGTTCGGTGAGCTCAAGCGGCTCGGCGCCTGATTCGCAGGTGCAAGCGGCCGCGCGTTGGCGCAAGATCGGCGCATGAGCCCGACCCTCCGCCTCGCCACCCTCGCCGACGCGCCCGCGCTGCGCGAGCTGATCGCCACGTCCGCGCGCCAGCTGCAGCGGGGAGACTACTCGTCGGCGCAGATCGAGGCGGCGCTGCGCTCGGCCTACGGGGTCGACACGCAGCTGATCGCCGACGCGACGTACTTCGTGGCCGAGGCCGCGGGCAGGCCCGTCGCGTGCGGCGGCTGGAGCTTCCGCCGCACGCTGTTCGGCGGCGACGACCAGCCGGGGCGCCAGGCCGACCGCCTCGACCCGGCCCGCGAGGCGGCGAGGATCCGCGCGTTCTTCGTCGACCCGGCCTGGGCCCGCCAGGGCCTCGGTCGCGCGATCCTGCGCCGCTGCGAGGACGAGGCCCGCGCGGCCGGCTTCGTCGCCGCGGAGCTGATGGCGACCCTCCCGGGGGTGCGCCTGTACGCGGCGCTCGGCTATCAGGCCGCAGCACCGCAGGAGATCCCGCTGCAGGGCGGGCTGACGATCACGTTCGTGCCGATGCGCAAGGCGCCGCTGGGATGAATCCAGCCGCTCGCCCGGGTCCGCCGGTCGCCCGGCGGGGCGGCGCGAATGCGGCGACCGTCGCCGCTCGCGTCATCGAGGGAAAGGCCGCTCGCCCGCGGGGAGGAGCGGTGATGTAATGAATCGCGAGGAATCGTGGGTGTGGCCGGGACGGCCAGGCCTCGTCGACGCAGCAGCGGCCCGTGCGGGCCGAAGCGGCCGCTTCGGCGGGGCGGGGGACGCGATCGCGCCGGCGCGCGAACGGGCTCGGCGGAGCGCTCGGCGTCGAATGTCCATAGTGTGATGGTGAGCACAATCGAGGCCGCGCCGCCGCGGGGGCCCGAGCACGACGAGATCGCGGCGACCTGAGCCGAATGGCAATACTCGAGCGAGGCGGCGCCTGATTCGAGTCGCCGTCAGACTCACGGCATTCCCGAGGGAGCCGCGAACGCCGCGCGGGCCGCGGACCTCTCGCAGCGGACGACAGGAGTGCGAGCGATGATCTTCCAATCCAAGCGACGGTTCCACGCGGGCCTGCTGACGGCGGGGCTGGTGCTCGGCTGCGCGGCCGCAGACGACGACGACGACGTGTTCGAGGGGGTCTGCGAGGTGGACGCCGACGACACCGACTGCGACGTGTGCATCAAGACCGGCTGCTGCGGCGCCTACTCGTCGTGCCAGAACGACCCGGATTGCGTCTGCGTGCTCAACTGCGCCAACGAGAACCAGCCGCGCGAAGAATGCGCCTCCCGCTGCAACGTGACCACCACCGAGATCACCGATGTCCTCACCGTGCTGAGCGGCACCGACCAGACCTGCACGGTGCAGTGCGACGACGAGTGCGCCGTGTACGGCTTCGTCGACGACGACGGGATCTGACCGCCTGAAGAACGAGCTCTGACGCAACAGAGGAGGTTCGCGCGGGGTCGACGGGGTGTCGTCCCCGCGCGATGTCGTGCGATCGACGGCAGGCGTGAGGCCGGCGGTGTCGCCGGCTGGATGAAGTCGGAGGGCTGTCCCAAGAGGCAGGTGAGCAGGCCCGGCCCCGGGCGGCCCGACGAGCGCTGCGTGAGCTGCCGCCTGGCGAAAAGGACAGGTGAATCGGTGACGTGGCGGGGCCGGCGGCGCGAGGTCTCGCCGGGCGCAGGGTCGACCGCGCGGGGGGCGCGGCGAGGACAACGGCGCAGAAGCCGGCCTATGGGCAGTCCACGCGGCCTGGAGCATGACGCGCGATTGCGCGCGTGCGTTCCCCGGCGGTCGCGGGCGGCCGGGTGGTGGTAGAAGCGTGAGCGCGTGCCCGCCTCGCCGCCTCGTCGCTCGCCCCTGCCCGGACGTGCCGCGCCGTGTTGATGTCGCTGCAGGAGTACGTCGGCTGGATGACGCGGCTCGGCCGGTTCGGCGAGTCGGCGGCGGCGCCGGAGCACGACCCGCGCGTGTGTGCGCGCTACCTCGAACTGCACGCGCGCTGGCTCGGCGGTCCGCTCGAGGCGCCGGTGGTGGCGGTGCCGAGAGGGCTGGGGTTTTATCGCGACCCGCTGGCGGACGGCGGCGCGTGGGCGTGGGCGCTGGTCGGGGCGCTGTCGCATCCGGTGGTGCCGCTGGCGGGGCCGGAGATCGTCGCGGCCGCGGAGGCGATCGCGGCGACGCTGGCGGACGACTGTGGTGATTCGCTCGTCATGACCGACACCTTCGAGGCGGAGGGGCTCGGCGAGCCGACGGCCGCGGCGGGCGAGTCGTTCGCGTGGCTGTCGAGCCCGCGCGCCCGCTTCGCCGGGAGTTTTTCGGAGTACCTCGCGTCGTTGACGGCCGACCGGCGCCGGGCGGCGCGCGAGCTGCTGGCGCGCTTCGACGAATCGGCGGGGTTCCGCTTCGCGCTGACGCCGGAGCCGCCGAGCGAGGCCGAGCTGACGTGGGTCGCCGGGCAGCTCTCGCGTCAATGGGGGGAGGACGCCGGGTACGCGCTGGCGCAGCACCTGTGGCCGGTCGCGGTCGCCGCGGTGCGGCCGGCTCAGGCGCTGTTCATGCGGGTGCATGACCGCGACGCCCTGGCGTACTTCAACGGCTACCTGGTGCGCGGCGACGTCATCACCTCGCAGTCGACCAGCCGCAACCTCGACCTGCGTCACGACGGGCTCGGGGTGGTGATCGACCTGAAGGCGATCGCGCGGCTCATCGACGCGTTCCCGGCGGTGCGCCGGCTCGACCCGACCTGCCGCACCGGGCTCGACGACCCGCCGTCGATCGGGGTCGCCAAGCGCAAGGTCGTCAACGAGGACGCGTACAAGCCGGTGCTGCTGCTCGGGGAGACCACGCCGGAGTGCGCGGCCGGGCTGCCTCGTTTCGTGCCCGGCCGCGGCTGGGTGGCCGGGACGGCGGGGATCGTCGGGAGGCGGATGTGAGCGCCGCGAAGAGAGGAGCGCCGCCGCGGCTGACGCCGGCGATCGTGCGCCGCCTGGCCGCGGAGCTGCAGCAGCGCCGCGCGGGGCCGGGGCTGCGGGCGTTCGTGATGACGGCGGAGGACATCCCGGAGATCGCGGCGATGAGCGCGACGGCGTTCGGCGAGGAGGCGCTGCCGCCGGCGAAGCTGCGGTTTTATCGCGAGCGCGCACACGCGCTGGCGATCGGGCTGCGCCGCAAGGACGCGATCGTCAGCTACACGCTGGTCGAGCTCAACCGCCGGCAGCGGCGGGTCTACGTGGTCGAGACGTGCACGCGGGCCGGCGAGCAGGGCCGCGGCCACGCGTCGTGGCTGCGCGCGCGCATGGCCGGGATCGCGTATCGGCTGGGCTACCGCACGCAGACGACGCACGTGCGGCTGTCGAACACGGCCGCGCAGGAGCTCAACCGCCGCGCGGGGATGGTGCTCGTGCGGGCGATCGCGGATTATTATGATGACGGCGAGACGGGGCTGTATCTCGCGCGGGCGCTCACGGCGGCGGACGACGATTCATAGCAGCCGCGGGCGCGGCGAGGTCGCAGTCGTCGGCCCCCGCGATGCGGATGTTTCTGGGGACATGTCCGCTTCGCCATGCGCCGGCCAAACCGACCGCCGGACCGCGATGTTCGATGCCCTTGGTACATGTCCCTTGCGACGGCAACGACCCGGCCGTCCGCCGGCCATCGCGCGTCCCTCGCGACAGGGCCTCGCACCGCTCGCAAGGCTTGATGGAATCGTCAAATGCCCTTGCGGCGGCCGCGGCCGAAGTGCCAGGCGGCGTTGATGCCGATCTCGGTGGTGAAGGCGACCGAGCCGACGCCGCCGGCGATGCCGAACTCGGCGTGGCCGCCGAGGCTCCAGCGCTCGCTGATCTTGCCGAGCACCATCGGGCCGCCGAGCAGCCAGCCGGCGAAGTCGACGCCGCGGAGGGTGCCGTGGGTGATGGCGGCGCCGAGGCCGAGGCGCAGCGAGAACAGGCCGACGATGCGCTCGTTGCCGCCGCCGATCAGGAAGTTGCCCTCGGGGCCGATGTAGTGGGTGCCGATGTCGTAGGGGACGAGGCCGTGCTGGCGGCCGCGCACGCCGCGGTAGTGCAGGCGCGGGCCGCCGCCGATGTAGCCGCGGTCGCGGGCGCCGAAGCGCTGCGAGGCGTGGACGCCGACGCCGAAGTGGCCGCCGTGGAAGTCGTTGTTCGGGTACATCAGCGTGTAGCCGCCGAACAGGCGCAGGGCCCAGTCGGGCGGGCGCTTGGATGGCCTGGCCTCGGGGACAGGTTCGGGCTCGGGCGCGGAGGCGACGGCGCCGTCGGCCGGCAGGCTGCCTCCGCCCTCGGTGACGATGAAGCCGGCGCGGCGGTTGGCGGTCCAGATCTCCTGACACTCGGCGAGCTTGGCCTCGGGGACCGTGTCCTCGGAGCGGTTGCGGCAGGCGGGCGGCTCGACGCGCTCGGGCTGGCTCTCGCCGAAGCCGCGGGCGTCGAGGCGCTCGCTGGCGACGCCGCGGCGGATCAGCGCGTTGCGGATCGACTTGGCGCGCTGCTCGGACAGCTCCTGGTTGGACTTGGTGCTGCCGCGGCTGTCGGTGTGCCCCTCGACCCGGATCTTCAGGTCCGGGTATTGCTTGAGGACGGCGGCGTAGCGGTCGAGGATCTCGTCGGTGCCGCCGCCGAGCAGGGCGGCCGAGCCGGTCTCGAACTCGATCTCGCCGTTCTCGTAGTCGAGCTTGTCGCCGTGGCGCACGATCGTCACCTGGGCGCGGACGATCGGCTTGTCGGCCGAGCCGTCGACCGGCGGCGTGGACACGTTCAGCGAGGCCGAGGCCTTGCAGCCGGCGACGCCCGCGAGCGCGAGGACGACGACGAGGTTGCGGACAGGTCTGCGCATGCGCGGAAAATACACCACACCCGCGCCGACGAAGCGACGAACTCAATGGCCGGTGAGGCGCTGGCGGCCGGCGCGGGTCAGGCCGCAGACGAACAGCTCCATGCGATTGCTCGGCAGCTGCGTGGCCTTGACCTCTTCCATGCCCATGGCGGCGATCGAGGCGAGCAGGCGCGGGACGTGCCGGACGGCGCGCCAGTCGTCGAGCTTGAGAGTGAGGAGAACACCGTGAAGCGCGTGCCGCGGGCGAGCGGCGAGGCGGCGGGCGGTGAT
The DNA here is from genome assembly GCF_002343915.1 of Nannocystis exedens. Taxonomy (GTDB): domain Bacteria; phylum Myxococcota_A; class Polyangia; order Nannocystales; family Nannocystaceae; genus Nannocystis; species Nannocystis exedens. The sequence goes on from NZ_NETK01000001.1 coordinate 5,452,012, forward strand.
GAGGGCGACCTGCGGGGCGAGGTTCACGTCCATCAGCACCCAGTGCAGCGCGGACGGGAGGTCGGCCCGCTGGACCATGCTCATCGGGCGGTGCAGGTGAATGAAGCGGTTGTCGGCCGGGGGCTGGCCGCGGTAGTCGAGGACGACCGGGTCCATGAGCGCCGGGTCGATGCCGTAGACGGTGACGCCGCGGCGCAGCAGCGCGTAGCTGGCCCCGCCGGGGGCGCTGCCGATCTCGACCGCCACGTCGCCGGCGCGCACCGGGGCGCCGGACCAGATCAGCGCCTCCTCGAGCTTGCGATAGGCCCGCGAGGGCGCCTCGGGCGGCATGTCGACGGCGATCCGCCCGCCCGGGAACGGCGAGTGGCCGGGGCCGTGGACGTGGTAGCCGACCCACCACGGCTCGCCCTCGGCGACGATGACGTCGAGCACCCGGTCGCCGGGCTCGGCGACCTCGCCGGCGAGCAGCGGGTGCTGTCCTTCGGGCCAGGCGGCCACGAGCGCCGCGCGGGCCTCGGCGGCGCGCGGGCCGTAGCGGAAGCCGGGCGGCTCCTCGCCGGGGCGCGAGACGTCGCGCTCCCACACGTGCAGGCGCACGGGCTGTCCCACAGGACATGTCCCTGCGAGCATTGTGAACACCCGCTCCGGGCTGTCGGCCGGGCCGAGCGAGGCGCCGAAGGCCCGGACGAACACGGCCGGCAGCGGGGCGTCGGGGGCGACCGGGGTCGGCGACTTGAAGGTGACGAGGCCCGGCCGGCTGTAGGCGAAGCGGAGCTCGGGGCGCAGCGCCGCCAGCTCGTATTTGACGGCCGGCTCGGCGCCGAGCTGGCACACGCAGAAGAGGAAGTGGGTCACGCGGGCGCTACTTGACGAACACGGCGACCTCGCGCAGGCCCCACGACTCGTCGTCGATCGGCTCGTCGAGGTTGCTGGTGAAGCTCAGGGCGATCGCGTCGCCGTCGTGCGCGGCCGCCTCGGTGACGATCGCCAGCACGCCGTCGCCGACGTCGCCGTCGCCGCAGGCGTTCGCCTCCTGGTTGCAGGAGAACAGCGAGGCCGAGTCGCACAGGTGCATGAAGATGTCGACGTCGTCGAGCTTGACGAGCAGCTGCTCGTTGTTGAAGGCGTCCCACGAGTCCATGACGACGGCCTCGGCGGTGACGCGCAGCTCGGTGTGCGGGACCTGGGCGGCGGTGGTGTCGAGCGTGAGCACGTCGCCCATGCCGAACGGGCCCATCATGTCGCCGAGGTCGCCGCAGGCGCCCTCGACCTGCGGGTCCCAGGTGCCGGCGCCGCCGGGCGCGAACACCTGCGTCCAGCCGGGGCTGTCGGGCTCCATGTCGCAGTAGAATTCGCCGGCCTGGCCGTCGCCGTCGGGGTCGAGCGGGTAGGTGCCGCTCGGCAGGTCAGGCTTGGCCTCGTGCAGCGCGAGGCAGCTCGGTTGCAGCGCTGCGCAGGCGCCGCCGTCGCAGCTGCCCGACTTGCAGTCGGTGTCGGCCATGCACGCCGCGTCGTCGTCGCACGGGCCGCAGGTGCCGCCGCCGCAGTCGATGTCGGTCTCGTCGCCGTTCTTCTCGCCGTCGCCGCAGCCCTCCGGGACGTCGCCGGTCGTCAGCGTGTCCGAGGTCATCACCGATTGAGTGGTGGTCGGCTCGGTGGTGGCGCTGCTGGGCTCGCCGGTCGTGCCGGTGTCGGTCGTGTCGTCGGTCTCGGTGCCGGTGCCCTGGGTGGCCGGGTCGCCGCAGCCGAGGAGGAGCCCGGGCAGGACCAGGCCGGTGACGATGAGACAGGTCTTGAGGGACATGTTGCTCAGTGCTCGTGGAGGAAGCGGTGCGCGTCGACCGAGGTGTCGACCCAACGTATTGTGCCAGTCTTGCTGCGGATGGCCAGGCTCTGGAGGTGCATGCGATCGCCGATCCGCCGCACACCTTTCAGCAGGGGGCCCCCGGTGACTCCGGTGGCGACGAAGATGACGTCGCCCCGGACCAAGTCGTCGACCCCGAACACGCGGTCGGGGTCTTTGTGCCCCATGGCGATCGCCCGCTTGCGTTCGTCGTCGGAGCGGAACACCAGCTTGCCGACGAACTCGCCGCCCATGCAGTGGATCGCCGCGGCCCCGAGCACGCCCTCCGGCGCGCCGCCGATGCCGTACACCATGTCGATGCCGCTCTTGGGGATGCAGGTGGCGACCACCGGCGCGACGTCGCCGTCGGTGATCAGGTGAATGCGGGCGCCGGCCTCACGCAGCTCGGCGACCAGGTTCTCGTGGCGCGGCCGGTCGAGCACGACGACGGTGAGCTCGTCGGGCCGGCGCCCCTTGGCGGCGGCCAGAGTGTAGAGGTTGTCGCGCGGCGACTTCGACAGCGAGATCTTGCCGCGACCCTCGGGGCCGCAGGCGATCTTCATCATGTAACAGTCGGGGGCGTTGAGCAGGAGCCCGCGGTCGGTCACGGCGAGGACGGTGATCGCGCCCGGCAAGCCGTTGGCGCACAGGTTGGTGCCCTCGAGCGGGTCGACGGCGATGTCGACCTCGGGCAGCGTCGGGTCGGACGGGCCGACCTTCTCGCCGATGTAGAGCATCGGCGCCTCGTCGCGCTCGCCCTCGCCGATGACGATGGTGCCGCGCGCCGCGACCCGCTCGAACGCGTCGCGCATGGCCTTGACGGCGGCCGCGTCGGCGCCGTTGCGGTCGCCGCGGCCGATCATGGTGGAGGCGGCGATCGCCGCCGCCTCGGTGACGCGGGTGTACTCGAGGACGAGGGTGCGGTCCATGTCAGTCGTCTCCTTCGGGAGCCAGGTTGGCGAGGGCGGCCCGCAACGGGCCAGGAAAACGCGCCGGCCGCCCATCGGCGCGGGCGATACAACAGTGGCAAGTCTCGGCGAAGGCGATGGTCAAGGGCTGGCCCAGGCCCTTGCGATCGCCGGGGGCCACCAGGACGTGGTAGCCGAGGATCAGCCGCGCATAGCCGATCTCGACCACGCCGACCATGACGGAGAGGATGTCGTCGTACCGCGCGGGCGAGAGGTAGCTGATCTGCAGGTCGGTCAGCGGCAAGGCGTACCCGGCGGCCTCGACGTCGGCGTAGGTCTGCCCGGCGTCCCGCATGAACTCGACCCGCGCAGCCTCGAGGTAGCGCGCGTAGGTGCCGTGGTACACGACGCCCATCTGGTCGGTGTCGGCGTAGATGACCCGCAACTTGACGCCGAGCCGCAGCTCTCGAGCAGGCGAACGGGTGAGCCGGGGTGTGCGCGCCATGACGAGCGGCGCGAGGGTAAACCGCCCGGGGTGCGAGCGGGACCGCCCGGGACGTGAGTCGGGTCGCGTAGAGGGCCCGGGAAAAACGACGAGCGAGCGGCGGGAGCGTCTTGCGAGCGATCGGCAAGCGACGTTCCGCGGCGGGCGACGGCACAGCGGGCCGAGCCGCGGTGCGTGGCGGGAGGGGCGGCGCGCTGCGGCAGCGAGCGCCGCCCCGGACCCACCGCGAAGCAGACGACGTCCTGCTCGCCGATGACGGGCGGAGAGCCGCGACCGCCGACACCGGGTCGCTGTCACGTGGCCTGGAACGGCTCCACCCGCCTCTCCGATTCGCAGGTCGAAGCCCGCGAGTCCCGGAGACTCGCAGGCGCGACCGAGTGGTCGTCGAAGTCCGGGTCCTACTGCTCGAAACAATAGAGCCGCTGCAGCGTCGAGCAGTTCGACGCATTGATCAACGACCGGGCGGTCCAGTTGAAGTCGACGGCGTTGTTGCGGCCTTCGATGCCCAACACGCCGAGGCCGCTGGAGGTGGTCCAGCCGTTGCAGTGCTCGGAGAGCGAGGTGCCGTCATCGGCCGTGCCGGTCCAGACGTCGGCCTGGGGGGACATGTCGCCGAACTCGTTGACGTTGATGGGCGCGTCGAGCGTGCCGTCGGTGAGGTCGGCCCAGGTCTGCGCGATCTCGACGCCGTCGAGGCGCGCGTAGCGGGTCGTCGACTTGACGAAGCGGCCGGCGGGGTTGTTGGTACCGGTGCTGATCCACGCGTCCCACGTCCCGCCGAGGTTGCCCGTCGCCGCGCGCGCCTGGCACTTCGACTTCGCGCCGGCGATCCCGCCGAGGTTGCCGTTCCAGGAGATGCTGGTCACGAACACGCGCTTCGGCCGGGTGCAGTTGGCGTTGCAGAGATCGCCGTCGGCGGTGTTGCCGTCGTCGCACTGCTCGCCGGCCTGTACGAAGCCGTCGCCGCACTCCGCGAGCTCGCAGAGGTTGGTGCAGGCGTCGGTGTTGCTGCCGTTGCCGTCGTCGCACGCCTCCACGCCCGCGTGCACGAAGCCGTCGCCGCACTCCGCGAGCTCGCAGAGGTTGGTGCAGGCGTCGGTGTTGCTGTCGTTGCCGTCGTCGCACGTTTTCGCCGGCATCGACCGACCCGTCGCCGCACTCGCCCGCCGGGAACAGGCAGCCCAGGGTGCACGCGCCGTCGTCGGCGTTGAGGTCGCCGAGGTCGCATTGCTCGCCGGGCTGGACGAAGCCGTCGCCGCAGCTCGCCGGCACGCACGCGTTGGTGCACGTGTCCTCGTTGACGAGGTTGCCGTCGTCGCACGCCTCGCCCGGGCCGACGAAGCCGTCGCCGCAGTTCGCCAGCTTGCACACGTCGGTGCACGCGTCCTCGTTGACGAGGTTGCCGTCGTCGCACTCTTCGCCGATGCCGAGCACGCCGTCACCGCACACCCCCGCCGAGGTGTGGATGTTGACCGTGATCTCGACGCTCGAATCACAGGCGGACGCCGCCAGGGCGGCTGCGAGGAGGCAATGCGAGGCGCGAAAGGATGGGTGGATCTTGCTGTTGTACATGTGCCGATCTCTCGTCGCTACGACGTGAACCCATGTCGGCCGCGGACACCCGGCGCAGCGCGACAGTCGAATCAGGACAAGAAGGTGTCGGCGACGAGGATGCCGCATTGCCCCGGTCCTGGCGGTCACGCCAGTTCGGGCATGACCGCGCCGCGCAGGGCTCACGATGAGACCGCGACACACATTCCAGGCGCGCGGCCGCTCTTCAGGCCGGCCCCGAGCGACGCGAGCAACAGCCGCGAATCCGGCAGCAGAGCGCACCTCTGCGAACCGTCGCGCCGGGCTCGCGGGCCCACCCCGCCCGTTCGACCGCCGCGCTGCGGCCGCTCGCGCGAATCAACCCAGAGCGATCCTGTCGTCGTCCCGCGAACAGCCGCAATGACAGATCTCGCCGAAGAGTCGAGGATCGCCGGCGGGCTCGCGACCTCGGGCCGGACGTACCTGTCGCATGGAGAGTTCGACGCGGCCGAGGCGAAGCTGCGCCGTGCATCGACGCGACCGCCCGGGCCTCCGGCACACGACGGACGAGGTGCTCGACACCCCGACCCACCCGCCGACGTGCCCCGTCGCCGCGCTCGATGAGCGCCCGTCGATCGAGAGCGTCATGGCCAACGGCTTATGTCCCCGAGGACAGGATACGCGCGGCGCGGCCGTGACTACCGGCGAACGCCGCTCGCCAGGTCGACGGTCGCCGCCGCGCGGTGTATGCTCCGGCGCGCCGACATGCCGATCCACAACTACGCCCAGCCGCGCGGCACCACCATCACTCTTGAAATTGATTCGCCCGCGCTGGCGGCCAACGTGGTCGGCGATCCGTCGTCGCGGGCGGTCGCGGTGTACCTGCCCGAGGGTTACGACCGCGGCAACGAGCGTTATCCGATCTTCGTCGACCTCGCGGGCTACAGCAGCTCGGGGCTCAAGCGGCTCGGGTGGACCGGGTTCGGCGAGTCGATGCCGCAGCGGCTCGATCGGCTGATCGCCAGCGGGACGATGGGGCCGGTGATCGGCGTGTTCCCCGACTGCTTCACCGCGCTGGGCGGCAATCAGTACATCAACTCGAGCGCGCTCGGGCGATGGGAGGACTTCCTCGCCGAGGACCTGCCGGCGCGGCTCGAGCGCGAGTTCCGCGTCAAGCCGGGGCGCGCGGGGCGGGCGCTGTTCGGCCACTCGAGCGGCGGCTACGGGGCGCTGGTCCACGGGATGCGCCGCGCCGACGTGTGGGGCGCGATCGGCTGTCACGCCGGCGACTGCAACTTCGACCTGGTCTATCGGCCAGATTTCCCCAAGCTGCTGACGGCGCTGCAGCGCCACGGCGGGGTCGAGGGGTTTTTGAAGGCGTTCGCGGCCGCGCCGAAGTGGGGCGGCGGCGATCACCTGCCGCTGATGCTGCTGGCGATGGCGGCGACCTACGACCCCGACCCGTCGGCGTTCATGGGCGTGCGCCTGCCGGTCGACCCGCACACGTGCGAGCTCGACGCCGAGGCGTGGGGCCGCTGGCTGCGCTGGGACCCGCTGCGCATGGTCGAGGCGCCGGAGGTGCAGGCCAACCTGCGCCGGCTGCACGGGCTGTTCATCGACGCCGGCTCGCGCGATCAATTCCTCGCGCACTTCGGCGCGCGCGCGCTGGTGCGGCGGCTGGCGGCGCACGGCATCCCGCACGTGTACGAGGAGTTCCCCGACGACCACTCGAACACCAGCTACCGCCTCGACGTGTCGCTGCCCTACCTGTGGCGCGCGCTCGACGGGGCGGGCCCCGGGTAGTATCCTGCGGGCCCATGCCGCCTGTCCGCTCGACCATCTTCGTGGCGCTCGCGCTCGCCGCGTGCCAGAACCCCGACGTGAGCAAGGGCGGCAAGCCGGCGGCGCCGGCGAAGGCGGTCGAGGACGCGGACGAGGCCGCCGAGCCAGCGGAGCCGGCGCCGAAGCGGCCGGAGGCGAAGGCGCCGACGCAGGCGGAGCTGCTGCGCGCGAAGATCGATCAGTTCGTGACGTCGCCGCTGACGACCGACGTGTCGGCGCTGCCGCCGTCCGAGAAGGCGGCGCTCGACAAGCTCATCGAGGCGGCGCGGCTGATGGACCCGATCTTCGACCGCCAGGCGTGGGCCGGCAACCCGGCGCTGCGGGCGGAGCTCGAGAAGGACACCAGCGAGCTCGGCGTGATCAAGCTCGACTACTTCACGATCATGCGCGGGCCGTGGGACCGGCAGGCGCACTACGCCCCGTTCGCGACCACGCTGCCCCACCCCCCGGGCGCCGGCTTCTACCCCGAGGACCTCAGCGCCGAGGCCTTTAAAAAGTGGGTCGCCGACCACCCGGAGGACAAGGCGGCGTTCGAGAGCCTGACCACGGTGATCGCCCGCGTCGGCGACAAGCTCGAGGCGCGGCCCTACAGCGCCGAGTACGGCGAGTGGCTCGGCCCCGCCGCGAAGGCGCTCGAGGACGCGGCCAAGCTGACGAAGAACAAGTCGCTGACGAAGTTCCTGCGCTCGCGCGCGCAGGCGTTCCGCACCGACGACTACTACCAGTCCGACAAGGACTGGATGGACCTCGACAGCCTGGTCGAGATCACCATCGGGCCCTACGAGACCTACGAGGACGAGCTGCTCGGCCTCAAGGCCAGCTTCGAGGCGTTCGTCACCGTCAGCGACCCCAAGGCCTCGGCCGAGCTGGCCAAGTACAAGAAGTACCTGCCGGAGATGGAGCAGCACCTGCCGATCCCCGACGAGGTCAAGACGAAGCGCGGCAGCGAGAGCCCGATCCGCGTGGTCGACCTGGTGTTCTCCGCCGGCGACGCGCGCAAGTCGGTGCAGACGATCGCGTTCAACCTGCCCAACGACGAGCGGGTCCGCGCCGAGAAGGGCGCCAAGAAGGTGCTGCTGCGCAACCTGATCCAGACCAAGTTCGAGGCGATCATGCGCCCGATCGGTAACGAGGTGCTGCACGAAGGCCACGTCGCGTCGCTGTCGGGCGAGGCGTTCTTCCTGCAGGTGCTGTTCCACGAGCTGTCGCACAGCCTCGGGCCGGCGTTCGTCGGCGGCGACGCGAAGGGCAAGGACGGCAAGAAGGCCGAGAAGGTCGACGTCCGGGTCGCGCTCGAGGCCAGCTACTCGCCGCTCGAGGAGGCCAAGGCCGACGTGATGGGCGCGTACAACGTGCTCTACATGATCGAGAAGGGCGAGCTGCCGGCCGAGCTGAAGGACAAGGTGCTGCTGTCGTACTTCGCCGGGCTGTTCCGCAGCGCCCGCTTCGGGGTCGCCGAGGCGCACGGGCGCGGGGCGGCGCTGCAGCTCAACCGCTTCCTCGCGGCCGGCGCGGTGATGCCCGAGAGCGCGAGCGGCAAGTTCAAGGTCGACCTCGCCAAGCTCGAGACGGCGATCTCCGACCTCGTGCGCGACATCTGCCTGATCCAGCACAGCGGCGACAAGGCCGCGGCCGACAAGCTGCTCGAGGAGCACGGCAAGATCACGCCGCTCCTCCAGGCCGCGCTCGATCGCCTGGGCGACATCCCGGTCGACATCCGCCCCTCTTACCCGCTCGCCGGCGAGATCTTGCCGCAGTGACCGCGGTCGACAACATCGTCGCCGGCCCGCGCACGCTGCGGGAGTTCGCGGCCAGGCTGATCGAGCAGCCCGACAAGAGCACCTCGTCGGACGCGATCCTCGAGTGCTTCCTCGATTGGGTCACGGAGACCGGGCTCGAGCTGTACCCGGCGCAGGAGGAGGCGATCCTCGAGATCCTCGCCGGCAAGCACGTGGTGCTCAACACGCCGACCGGCTCGGGCAAGTCGCTGGTGGCGACGGCGATGCACCTGGCGGCGGTGGCTCGCCGGCGCCGCAGCGTGTACACGAGCCCGATCAAGGCGCTGGTCAGCGAGAAGTTCTTCGCCCTGTGCCGCGAGTTCGGGCCCGACCGCGTCGGCATGATGACCGGCGACGCGAGCGTCAACCGCGACGCGCCGATCCTCTGCTGCACGGCGGAGATCCTCGCCAACATGGCGCTGCGCGACGGGCGGATGGCGCCGGTCGACGACGCGGTGCTCGACGAGTTCCATTATTACGGCGATAGGGACCGCGGGATGGCGTGGCAGATCCCGCTGCTCGCGCTGCCGTACACGACCTTCCTGTTGATGTCGGCGACGCTCGGCGACACGACCCGCGTCGAGGACGGGCTGAGGCGGCTGACGAAGCAGGAGGTCGCGGTGGTCCGCTCGGCGACCCGGCCGGTGCCGCTCGACTTCGAGTACCGCGAGACGCCGCTGCACGAGACGATCGGCTACCTGCTCGACCGCGGGCGCGCGCCGATCTACATCGTCAGCTTCACCCAGCGCGAGGCCGCCGAGGAGGCGCAGAACCTGATGAGCACGAACCTGTGCTCGCGCGAGGAGAAGGCGGCGATCGCCGAGGCGATGGCGGGGTTCCGCTTCGACACGCCGTACGGGAAGGAGATCCAGGGCTACCTCAAGCACGGCGTGGGGGTCCACCACGCCGGCCTGCTGCCGAAGTACCGCCTGCTGGTCGAGAAGCTGGCGCAGCAGGGCAAGCTGCGGGTGATCTGCGGCACCGACACGCTCGGGGTCGGGGTCAACATCCCGATCCGCACGGTCCTGTTCACCAAGCTGTGCAAGTACGACGGCGAGCAGACGCGGATCCTCGGGGCCCGCGACTTCAAGCAGATCGCCGGGCGAGCCGGGCGCAAGGGCTTCGACGACCACGGCTACGTGGTGTGTCAGGCGCCCGAGCACGTGATCGAGAACAAGAAGCTCGAGGCCAAGGCGGCGGCCGACCCGAAGAAGAAGAAGTTCGTGCGCCGGCAGCCGCCCGAGAAGGGGTATGTCCCCTGGGACAGGTCGACGTTCGAGAAGCTGATCGAGCGCGACCCGGAGCCGCTGCAGTCGCGGTTCGTCGTGTCGTTCGGGATGATCTTGAGCCTGATCCAGTCGCCGGCCAACATCAACGCGTGGGGCGGCGGCTACCGCCGGCTGGTCGAGCTGATCGCGGCGGCGCACGACGAGGCGCGGGCCAAGACCCGCCACCGGCGCGAGGCGGCGACGCTGTTCCGGGCGCTGCGCAAGGCGGGCATCGTCAAGCTGGTGCCGCTCGACGCGCGCAAGGAGGGCGGGGGCGGCCGCGCGGTCCGGCTCGACGAGCACCTGCAGAAGGACTTCTCGCTCCACCACACGCTGTCGCTGTACCTGCTCGACGCGATCGGCCGCGTGCCGCAGGACTCGCCGACCTACGCGTTCGACGTGGTGTCGCTGGTCGAGTCGCTGCTCGAGAACCCGCAGGTGGTGCTGCAGGCGCAGGAGCACCGCGCGCGCTCGGAGAAGATCGCCGAGCTCAAGGCGGCGGGCGTCGAGTACGAGGAGCGGATGGCCGAGCTCGAGAAGGTCTCGTACCCCAAGCCGCTGGCCGACTTCATCTACGACACCTTCAACGAGTTCTCGGCGCTGCACCCGTGGGTCGGGCAGGAGAACATCCGCCCGAAGTCGGTGGTGCGCGACATGGTCGAGCGCTACGTCGCGTTCAACGACTACGTCAAGGAGTACGGGCTGCAGCGCAGCGAGGGCGTGCTGCTGCGCTACTTGATGCAGGCCTACAAGCTCCTCGTGCAGACGGTGCCCGACGCCGCCAAGACCGACGAGGTCCACGACGTGATCGGCTACCTGCGGGCGATGTTCGAGCACGTCGACACCAGCCTCTTGCAGGAGTGGGAGCGCATGCTGCACCCGCCGGTGCCGGAGGGCGAAGCCGCGCCCGTCGGGCCGCGCGATCTGTCGGCCGATCCCAAGGCGTTCGCGGCGCGCGTCCGCGCGGAGATGCACGCGCTGGTCCGCGCGCTCGCCGAGCGCGACTGGGAGGACGCGGCGGTCGGCACGCGTGCAGACCCCGAGGACCCGTGGACCCCCGAGCGCTTCGCCCAGGCGATGGCCGAGTACTACGCCGAGTACCCGACGCTGCGCTTCGACCACGGGGCGCGGTTCCCCAAGTACACCCGCATCGAGGCGGTCGCCGACCAGCGCTGGCGGGTCACGCAGGTGCTGGTCGACCCCGAAGAGGACAACTTGTGGCACATCGAGGGCGAGGTCGACCTGCGCGGCGACGGCTTCCCCGAGGGTCCGCTGGTGACGATCCGGGCGATCGGGGTGTGAGACTCGGCGCGACATTCGCTCCGACTCACCCCGTCCGTCCCCGCGTTGCCCCGGGCCCCGTTCTTCGCCGACACTCGAGCGGGGCGCCGGTGCGTCCGCGGAGGCGACAGGATGTACGGTCTCGTCAACAAGGCGGTCGAAGATCTGGTGTGTGCGCACTACGGTGAGCCGACGTGGGCGCAGATCCAGGCGCGCGCCGGGGTGCAGACGCCCGGCTTCGTGTCGATGGAGTCGTACCCCGACGAGGTCACGTACAAGCTCGTCGCCGCCGCCAGCGAGGTGCTCGGCGCGCCGGCGGCCGCGGTGCTCGAGGCGGTCGGCGAGCACTGGATCCTCTTCACCGCGCGCCACGGCTACGGCGAGCTCTTGCCGATGTTCGGCGCGACGCTGCGCGAGTTCGTGGCCAACCTCGACAACATGCACGCGCGCGTCGGCCTGACGTTCGCGCGGATGCGGCCGCCCAGCTTCGTGGTCCGCGAAGCCGGGCCGCAGGCGCTCGAGCTCGAGTATCACTCGAGCCGCGAAGGGCTGGCGCCGATGGTGGTCGGCCTGCTCAAGGGCCTGGCGCGCACGTTCGCCGAGGACATCGCCGTCGAGCACGTCCACGGCCGCGAGCGCGGCGGCTTCGACCTGTTCCGCCTCGAACTCCAACCGGCGGCCTGACCATGCTGCTGCTTTTTCGCGAGCAATGTGAGCGGCTGTTCCCGTTCTCGATCCACCTCGACGAGGAGATGCAGATCCTCGAGCTCGGGCGGTCGCTGCGGCGCCTGATGGCGGCCGACGTGTCGGGCCGGCCGTTCGACGAGTGGTTCGTGATCGACCGGCCGGTGCTGGAGGAGCTGTCGCTGAAGGCGCTGCTGGCCCGCAAGGACTCGGTGGTGCTGCTGCAGGTGCGCGACCTCGACCTGCGCCTGCGCGGGGAGATCGTCGAGGTCGACGGCGGGGCGCTGTTCGTCGGCACGCCGTGGCTGACCGAGCTCGGGCAGGTCGCGGCTTCGGGGCTGATGCTGCGGGACTTCGCGCTGCACGACCCGACCACCGAGATGCTGGTCGTCATGAAGACGATGCAGACGGCGATCCAGGACGCCAACATCCTGGCCGACAAGCTGCGGCGGCAGGCGCAGCAGCTGCAGGCGGCCGAGCAATTGGCGGAGCACCTGACGGCGGCCAAGAGCTCGTTCATCGCCAACCTGAGCCTCGAGCTGCGCACGCCGCTCAACGCGATCTTCGGCTACAGCGAGCTGATGCTCGACGAGCTCGGCGAGGCGACGCCGGAGGAGATGCGCGACGACCTGCAGCGGATCCAGCTCGCCGGGCAGCAGCTCCTGCGGCTGGTCGCCGACGTGCTCGACCTGTCGCGCATCGAGGCCCAGCGGGTCGAGCTGCGCGAGGACGTGTTCTCGCTGGCGACCCTGCTGCGCACGGTGAAGGGGACGGTGCTGCCGCAGCTGCGCCGCGGCGTGGCGCTCGTCTGGCCCGAAGACCAGGACGCGGCGCTGTTCGGCGACCAGGAGCGGGTGCGCCAGGTGCTGCTCAACCTGCTCGGCAACGCCTGCAAGTTCACGGAGCTCGGCGAGGTCGGGCTGGCGGTGCAGCTCAAGGACGACGGCCTGGTCGAGTTCGTGGTCCACGACACCGGCATCGGCATCCGCGCCGAGCAGCAGAGCCGCGTGTTCGAGGCGTTCTACCAGGCCGACAGCTCGCTGCGGAAGCGCTTCGGCGGCTCGGGCCTGGGCCTGGCGCTGGCCCGCGGCTTCGTCGAGGCGATGGGCGGGACGATCAGCGTCGAGAGCGAGTACGAGATGGGCTCGCGCTTCATCGTCCGCGTGCCGCTCGGCCGCAATCAGGGCCCGAGGCCGAGGGCCGGCAGCAAGAGCGCCCCGCACGCGATGAGCACCAGGTAGCCGAGCAGGTCGAGGACGACGCCGAAGCGGACCATCGACTGGATCCGGATGAGACCGGTGCCGTAGGCGATCGCGTTCGGCGGGGTCGAGACCGGCAGGGTGAAGGCGAAGCTGGCGGCCATCGTGATGCACAGGGTGGTCGGCACCGGGTCGACGCCGGCCGCCTGGGCGATGGCGATCAGCACCGGGACCATCATGCTGGTGGTCGAGACGTTGCTGGTGACCTCGGTCAGCCACAGCACGAGGAAGGTGCTGGTGGCGAGCAGGCCGAACGGCGAGGCGGCGAGCGGCCCGGCGACGGCGAGGAAGCCGCGCGCGAGCGCCTCGGCGAGGCCGGTGTCGAACATCATCGCCCCGAGCGAGAAGCCGCCGCCGAGCAGGTAGAGCGTCGACCAGTCGAGCTGCATCGCCCGCTCCCACGGCAGCACCGGGACGCCCGGCCGCCGCCCGCCGGGGATCACGCACAGCAGCACGCCGGCGAGGATGGCGACGACGCCCTCCTGCAGGCCGCGGTCGGCCCACTGCGCGACCGGGTGGGCGGCGCCGAGCGTGACCTTGAAGATCGACGGGAGCAGCCAGCCGAGGACCGCGAGCAGGAACACGCCGGCGGCCCGCCGCTCGCCCGCCGACATCGGCCCGAGCCTGTGCAATTGGTCGCGGACCTCGACGGTGAGGCGGTCGAGCCGCGCGACCGGGGCGGGGAAGCGGCGGTGGGCGTAGACGAGGGCGATCGCCAGGGTCACGAGTCCGGTCGGCAGGCCGAAGCTGATCCACTGGAAGAAGTCGAGCTGGACGCCGACCTGCCGCTCGAGGAAGTCGAGGGCGATGACGTTGGGCGCGGTGCCGATCGGGGTGGCGATGCCGCCGATCGAGCAGGCGTAGGTCAGGGTCAGCAGCATGCCCTCGGCGTAGCGGTCGAACTCCGGCTGGTCTTCGGGACAGGCGACGCCGCGGATCGCCGTGCACAGGCCGAGGGCGACCGGGATCAACATCGCCGTGGTGGCGGTGTTGGAGATCCACATCGAGCAGGCGAACGCGCCGAGGCCGACGGCCGTGCGCGCCCGCGCGGGCGAGCCGCGGACCCAGTCGCGCGCGAGCAGCCACAGCGCGGCCCGGCGGTCGAGCCCCTGCTCGCTGAGGCCGAGCGCGAGCATGAAGCCGCCGAGGAACAGGAAGATCAGCGGGCTGGCGAACGGCGCGAACGCCCTGGCCGCGGGGGTGACGTCCATCGCCACCGCCAGCGCCGGGGCGACCAGCGCCGCGGCCCCGAGCGGCACCGCCTCGCTGATCCACAAGACCACGGTGGCGGCGAAGATCGCCGCCAGGCGGTGCGCCGGCGCGGGCAGGCCGGTCGGGGTGACGAGCAGGACGAAGAAGACCAGCGGCGCGAGCACGCGGCCGACCCGCTGACGGGCGACGTCGAAGGCGCTGCGAGCGACGCGGTCCATGCGGCTTCAACTATTTTGGCGGAGGAACGGGATCAGGACCACACAGGGGACGCAGGCGACGGCGGCGATCGAGAAGTACACCAGCGGTCCGTGGGCCTCGTACAAAAAGCCGCTGTAGGTGCCCGAGATGGTCTGCGCGAGCGAATAGATGGCGGTCGCGAACGCGAAGTGGGCCGCCTTGTGGTCGGGGTGGCAGCGGCTCATGATGAAGATCGTCTGGGCCGCGGTGGCGAGGCCGCCGCACAGCTGCTCGATGACGAGGATGGTGCCGACCTGCCACAGCGGCGGCGACAGCGTGTGCGCGAGGCTCAGCGGGGCGCCGAAGCCGAGCATGATGTCGGCGGGCAGGCGCGGGGCGGCGAGCCACAAGTAGAGCGGGATGCCGCCGGCCATGATCAGGGCGATCGGCATGAGCGCCCGCTGAAGGCCGACGCGCGCGACCCACAAACCACCGAGCATGGCGCCGGCGATGCTGGCGGCGGTGCCGAAGCCGTTGAGCACGCCGCGGTCGTCGGTGCCGATGCCGAGCTCGCGGAACAGCACCTTCGACATGCCGAACATCAGCGCGTCGCCGAGCTTGAAGCTGAGCAAAAACAGCAGGACGATCACGGCTCGCGGCTGCAGCAGGAAGCTGAAGTAGGCGCCGCGGATGTGGGCGATGCGGGCCCGCCAGTCGGCCGCCGCGTCGCCGCTCGACTGGACGACCGGGCGGGCGGCGTGGATCCGCGGCAGCCACACGCGGTGGGCCACGGCGAGCCCGACCATGAGCAGGGCGCCGAGGCCGAAGCCGGCCAGCCAGTGGACGCGCCCGCCGAGGAACACGAGGCCCGAGGACCCTACCATCATCGCCACGCGGAAGGCAGCCACGCGGATGCCGGTGTAGCGGGCCTGGTCGGGGCGGCCGAGCGCCGTCATGTAATAGCCGTCGCAGGCGATGTCGTGGGTGGCGCTGAACAGGCCGATGGCGATCAGCACCAGCCAGATCACGGCCGTGCCGGAACCTGCCCCCGAGGCCATGTTGTGGGCGAGCACCGCGAGCACCGCCATCAGCACGCCGAGGCCGAACTGGGTGGCGACGATCCACTGCCGCAGGGTCCCGATCAAATCGACGATCGGGCTCCACACGAACTTGAGGCTCGAGGTGAAGTGCAGCGCCGAGGTGAAGCCGACCTCGCGCGCGGGCAGGCCGGCGGCGGTGAAGAACTCGGCGGCGACCTGGTGGAGGATCGACCACGGCAGGCCCTCGCCGAAGTAGGTCGAGGCCGTCCAGGCGACCGTGCCGGCCCGCCGCGTCGGCGGCTGCTCCGGCCCGGAGGGCCCCGAGGACGGGTCGGGCGTTGCAGCGGCGGTGCTCAAGCGGTTCGCCCGGTCATACCGGCAGGCACGCCGGCGGCCAAGTTTTCCGGGCGGCGCGCAGGCCGGCGAAGCAGTGGTGGAGGTCGAGCCGGCGCGAGCCGCAGCGGTGACAGCGCGACTGCTCCGCCCCGGGCCCCCGCACGGGCCGGCTCAGCGACGCGGCGAATCGGGTCTGCCGGCGAGGCGAGGACGGCCGGTCCGGACGAGCGGACGAACAGGCGCCCATGGATCGGCCTCTGGCAATCCGGCGAGCGGGCTTCGTCTGCCGACGCCGGCAAGCTGTCGCGGCGGGCCTGGGTATTCGCCAGTGCCGGCAAGCCGAGGAGCAAGCGGTCGGCCGGCGCCGGCCGGATTCTCCGCGAGCGGGCTTCGTCGGCCGTGCCGGCAAGCGGCCTCGGCGGCCCGGGTGCGGGCCTTGGGGCCAGCAAGCCGGCTGGGCGACCGACCTCCTGTTGGACAACTACGACGGCCAGCGCCGGCCGTTCCCCATCCCGACCGAGCAGGGCCAGGTCTGGGGCGTCCACCGGCCGTAGCCGTTCTCGGCAGGCGGGCGCTCTTCGCAGGGCCGATTCCGGCAAGCGCCGCGAGCCCCAGGTGTTCACGAGGTCGGTCCAGCAGGTTCGCCGGCCCGCCGAACCAGGTTGCCGAGACCGTCCGACGCAGGCTCGCCCGGCTCTATACGAAGGCGAGCCGAGAGGATGGCGCGCGCTGCATGGTCTCGGCGGTCGCCGAAGCGGCCGAACATCCGCCAGAGGTCGATGAGCGGCGAGCGCTCGCGGGTGGAAGGGACGGCGAGGAGGTCGGCGACGCGGTCGCCGACGAACCAGCGCACGAACTCGGCCGGCATTCCTTCGAACGCGGGGCCCGGGGCCAGGTGCTCCATCCTCTCGAGCCGGACGCAGGGCCTGGCCTTCGGGACAGGCGACGAAGTGGCGCCGGCCGGTGCGGTCGGCGAGCGCGCGGCCCTCGGCGCAGTCGCGCGGGAGCAGCTCCTGTCGCAGGCCCATGACCGCGCCGACGGGCGCCATGACGTCCGAGCACGAGCCGGGCGGTCTCGACGATTCGCCGCTGCGGGTTCGACTGCAGCCCGGCTGGTGCGGACCAGCACCTGCGCGCCCTTGGCCGCGTAGCCGATCGGCAGCGGAGAGGTGTCGAGCAGGAGGATGACCAGCGGGGCCGTAGCGGTGGAACACGCGCTGGCCGAGCTCGATGCGCGCGCCGTCGACCCAGCTCGGCAGGGAGGAAGTACGCGCGCGCGCCGGCCGGCAGCGAGGCCGCCGGCTCGTCGTTGTTCTCGACGAGGTCGCGCATCAGCATGTTGATCGCGCGCACGACGTCGTCGCCGCGCGCGAACAGGTCGAGGATCACGTCGTCGGCCTCGGAGTCACCGCACGTGCGCAAGGGGTCGAGCTGCTCGTCGGACCCGCGGAGGTCGCTCATGTTGCGACGGGGGAGAGCGGCGCCCGCCGCCTGCCCACGGGCGAAGGCGCGGGCCCGCGCCCTTGATCTGACCCAAGAGACATGTGGCGATGTCGCGCCTCGGCTCGCGAACGACCGTCCGCGCGCGACATGGGCCGGTTGACCGGCGATTCCTCTCCTATACAATGTCGCGGCGATGGGTGGCCGGCGGGCGACGAAGCAGGTGAGTGATATTGCGGCGCGCATCATGGATGAGTGCACGGCGTATCGACTGCGCATCATCAACCGCGCGATCAGCAAGCTCTACGACGACGCGCTGCGACCCTTCGAGCTGCGGATCGCTCAGCTCAACACGCTGGTCGTGGTGATGCAGACGCAGGGGCTGACGCCGAACGAGCTGTCGCAGCGGATGCACATGGACGCGTCGACGGTCAGCCGCAACGTCGAGCGCATGTGCAACAGCGGGTGGCTCAAGCTGGCCGACATCGACGACGCCCGCTCGCACGAGATCCAGATCACCGAGAAGGGCATGAAGCTCATCGCCGACGTCGCGCCGGCGTGGGAGGCCGCCCAGCGCGACGCCGAAGAGCTGCTCGGCACCTCGATCGGCAAGGCGATCGCTCGCGGGGCCAACCGCCTGGCCGGCGAATAACCGGCGCTCGCCCGCCGCTTTCGTCGCGTCGTGGCCCTCGGCCGCGGCCGCGCAACATGCGCGAATTGACGGTGGGGTGTTCAGGACCCGCCCCGGCCGTTCCCTGCAGGTCCGATCGCGGGTGGGTTGTAAGTCCCGCGCGAGTTCTGCATCCTGGGGTCCCTTCGGTGACTACGGCCGTCCTCCTGCTCGTTCTGGTTCAGGCGCCCGCCCCCGCGCCTTCGGGTCCGACCCCCGAGCACGGGCCATTCTTCGCGCCCGAGGCGGCGACCGAGTCGCACTTCGCGAGCGGTCCGCCTCCGGCCGCGCCGCCGCGCTTCTCCGTCGGCAAGGGCGCGTTCTGCTTCGTCGAGGACGCGCGCTGCAGCTCGGCCTTGATCGCCAGCGTCGACGTCGGCATCGGCATCAACGGCATCGCCGGCGACCGCGGCGTCGACCTGCCGTACGCCCACTACAACTTCCGCGGCGGCTTCACGGTCCGCCCGCTGACGCTGGCCCGCAAGCGCTGGAACCCGTGGTCGGTCGGCCTGATGGCCAGCTGGTCGCGCGGCACCGGCGTGCTGGCCAGCACCGGCTCGGTCGTCGACGCGCCCGACGAGGTGGTGCAGTCGACCCCGCACACCACCTCGTATCGCTTCGGCCTCGTCAACCAGCTGTGGCTGAGCCAGAAGCGCAACGCGTTCCACGTCGACCTGACCGTCGGCGTGGTCCGCTCGTCGGTGCTCACCTACATCGGCTGGTACAACGGCACCCACCTCGAAGTCGCGGCCGGTTGGGGCGGCTGGGGCGGGTTCTTCGTCAGCGGTGACTTCCTCGACGGCGACTCGCGGGTGGTGACCGGCTTCCGCGCCCACGCCATCCCCGCGCTGCCGGCGATCGGCCTCGTCTTGCTCGGCCTGCTGGCCGGAGGAGCGATGCAATGAGCGCGCTCCTGACTCTTTCTGTCTCTTGGGCCATGTCGCTGGCGCTCGCGCAGCCGCCGGTGCAGACGCCGACGAGCGCGCCGCCGCCGGTGCAGACGCCGAAGTCGTCGACGACGACGACGACGACGACGACGACGGCGACCGCGACGGCCACCACGCCGGCCGGGACGACCCACGCGTCGTCCCCGACGCCGCCGGCGGAGGCGCCGAAGTCGGCCGAGCTGCCGGCGTGGGACCCGAGCGCCACCGGGGCCGTCCCCGCGGCGCCGCCCGAGCCGCCGGTGCCGGTGCCGGTGGCCGAGACGCCGGCGACGCCTCCCGCCGACGCCTCCGCTTCGGCCGGGCCGAAGGAGAAGCCCGGGCCGCCGTTCTACACCGAGGCCGAGATGCAGCAGCTCCGGGTGCGCCACGGCCTCGAGGCGACCTCGCCGACCAGCGAACGCAAGTCGCGCTGGCGCTGCCTGATCGCCGACCCGACCTGCGGCCTCGTCGTCGAGGTGCAGGCGACGTCGGGCTACGCCTACCGCGTGCGCCAGGGCGACGTCACCTCGCCCGGCGATGTCTACCGCTGGAACTCGGCCCGCGTGCAGTACGACGTGTGGGTCAGCATCCCGACGCTGGTCGAGCAACGCGGGGGCTTCAAGTACACGCGGGTGTCGCTCGGGCCCAAGGGCGGCATCATCGCCAGCGACAGCAAGGACATCTGGGGGAACGTCGGCTTCGCCGGCCGTTACTGGTTCAAGCGCGGCCGCTGGTCGCCGACGATCGAGTTCTCGAGCGGCCTGGCGTTCAAGGTCGCCGGCATCCAGAAGCCCGACGGGCGGTTCGACAACGTGCGCAGCCCGATCGGCTTCGTCGCCGATGTCGGCATCGGCCTCGGCGGCTTCGGGGCGATCGTCCTCGGCGGTCAGTTCGACAGCCCGCTCGCGCGCGAGGACGTGCCGGAGCGGGCGCGCACGCCGGCGGGGGGCATGTTCTACATCGGCTTCCGCGGCAACATCCTGTGGGGCGCGCCGGCGGTGTTCGGTGTGGCGACCCACGCGGCGGCGCTGCGCGCCGTCAACGCGCCCTGAGGGCCGCGCGCCCGTGAGCGGCCCGCGAAGGTCCGCATCGGCGTCGTGCGATCGGCTGTAATCTCGAGCCCGTTCGCGCGGCTCACCGGTCCGAGCGCATGACCCCCGGCAGTCACCTCCGGCCGGTGCCCTCTCTCGCGGGCCCGACGTCTCCCGCGGCTCCGCCGCAGCGGGCCAGCACCGAACAGCTGGTCGAGCGGGCCAAGGCCGGCGAGATGAGCGCGTGGTCGCGGCTCTACCAGGACCACTACGAGCGGGTCTATCGCCACGTCCGCGCCCTGACCGGCGACGCCGGGCTGAGCGAGGAGCTGGTGCAGGAGACGTTCGTGCAGGCGCTGCTGAAGATCGGCGGCTTCGACGGCCGCTCGCAGCTGTCGACCTGGTTGCACGGGGTGGCGATCAACGTCGTGCGCAATCACTGGCGATCGCAGCGCAGCACCGCCAAGGCGCACGCGCGGCTCGAGGTGATGAAGTCGCTCGACGCCGGCGTGCAACCGCTCGACGGGGCGCTGCACCAGCGCCAGCGCGTGCGGGCCCTGTACGCCGCGCTCGAGACCCTGCCCGATCACCTGCGCGTCGCCTTCGTGCTGCGCGACCTCGAGGGCCTGAGCCCCGAGGAGGCCGCCGAGCAGCTCGGGATCTCGGGCGGCAACCTGGCCGTGCGCGCCAGCCGGGCGCGCCAGCGGATCCGCAAACAACTGGTCGAGTGGGGCGTGCTGCCGCCGCAAGCGGAGGAGCCGTCGTGAAGGACCTCGACGTCCTCGTCGACGCCGCCGCGGCCGACCTCGCCGAGGCGATGCGGCGCGACCTGCTGGCGCCCGACTTCGCCGCGGTGGTCGCCGAGGCGCACGCGCGCGACCCGAAGCGGGTGCCGGCGGCCGCTCTGGTGGAGGTGCGCGAGCTGGCCCCGGTGGCCCAGCTGCGCCGCGACGCCAGCGCGCGGGTGCCGGCGCGCGAGCAGGCCGAGTTCGCGGCGCTGCTGGCGGAGGCGCGGGCGGAGATCGATCGCGACTGCGCGGCCGTGCGGGCGGCCGGGCCTCCGCCCGTACCTGTCCCCAGGGCCAGGCGATCGGCGACGCGTCCGTGGATGTGGCTGGCCGCGGCGGCCGCGGTCGCGGCGCTGGCGTTCGGGGTCCGCCCGCTGCTGACCCGCGGGCAAGCCGGCCCCGAGGCCGCCAACCAGGCGCCGTTTCAGGACCAGGCGTCGCCGTCGCGCCATGAGGTCGCGCCCGCCCCGGCGCCGACGCGAGCGGAGCGGGCGCGGCCGGTCACGAGCGCGCCGGCGCCGGTGAGCGAGGCCGAGGTGGCGCCGATCGAGGTGGCGCCGATCGAGGTGGCGCCGATCGTCGAGGATGTCCCGAAGGGCATGCCCGAAAAAGCAGGTGCGAAGGACCAGCCTGAAAAGGCCGCGGCGCGGCCGCGCGGGGAGACGCTGGTGGAGCGGCTGCGGCGGCTCGACGGCGAGGCCGAGGCGAAGTGGGAGGCGGGCGACCTGGCCGGCGCCGAGGCGCTGTACCGGCAGATCGTCGGGCTGGCGCCGGGCTCGCGCGCGGCCGATCTGGCCTACGGCGACCTGTTCTCGCTGGCGCGCCAGCGCCACGGCGGCGACGAGGAGGTCGCGCTGTGGCGGACGTACCTGCAGGCGTTCCCGCGCGGGCGCTACGCCGACGACGCGCGCGCCGGCCTGTGCCGGCGCGCCGACGAGGGCCAGCGCGCGAATTGCTGGCGCGACTACCTCGCCGACTTCCCCAGCGGAGTGCATCGGCACCAGGCGGCGCGCGTGCTCGAGGGCGAACCGTGAGACGCGGCGCCACGGACACGGCCCGAGTGACTGCCGGCCGGAGGTGGGCACTGGGTCTCGACGGGCCGGAGACGGTCGCGGCCGGCGCAGAGACGGGGCGTGGCGGAGCGACGGCGGAGAGGTCGGTCGCGGTCGGCGAAGTGATGCGGGCTGACGGGGCGGTCGCGGCGAGGGCGGTCGCGGCGGGCGAAGGGACGCGGGCTGCGCGGTCGCGGCCGGCCGCGGGTGGGTCCATGCACTGCGTCGTCGTCGTGCTCGCGTGTCTGTCGCTCGCGGCCTGTCCGTCGGTGATCTACCAGTTCCACGACAGCGCCAGCCCTCCCGCTCCGGCGACCGAGACGAGCTCCGAGACCCTGTCCCCGGGGACAGAAGATACGGCCGCCTGGCCGCCGCCGCCGACGCCGACCGAGGGGGCGGTGGAGCTGTGCTTCGACGGCGTCGTCTCCGGGGCCGAGACCGACGTCGACTGCGGGGGCCCGGCGTGTCCGCCGTGCGGGCCGGGCCAGAAGTGCGCGGGGCCGTGGGACTGCCTCGACGACCTGTGCATCGACAACCTGTGCGGCTTGCCCCCGCAGTGCCGGGTCGCCGAGGACTGCCCGCCCGCTCCGTGCCGCGAGTCGCTCTGCGACGACGAGCAGTGCGTCTACCTCGACCTCGACGGCATCAAGTGCGACGACGGCGACCTGTGCACCGACTCCGACACATGCATCGCCGGCCAGTGCCTGGGCTCGCCGCGCGAGTGCGGCGGGTTCGACGGGCCGTGTCAGCAGGGGTTCTGTAACCCGAACTCGGGCAACTGCGCGATCGAGTTCATGAACGACGGCGAGCCGTGCGAGGACGGGCTGACGTGTACCTCCGGCGACTTCTGCGCGCAGGGTCAATGCGTGGGCAAGCCGGGGCCGGTGTGGCTCACCGACTTCAACGATCCCGGGGGGTGGGTGTTCGACCCGCCGTGGATGATCGGGCCGGCGATCGCCTCGGCGTGCGCGGCCAACGGGTTCGAAGATCCGCCCGAGGACCACTCGCCGGACGGCGAGAACACGCTCGCGGGCGCGGAGATCGGCGGGTGCTTGCCGAGCGAGCCGCTGCCGGACGGCGCGTGCCTCACCAGCCCGCCGATCGATGCGCTGCAGCTGCCGGCGCCGGTCGTGCTGCTGTACTGGAGTCAGCTCTCGGCGGCCCCGCTGCCGCTGCGCAAGCCGTCCAGCGCGCGCGTCGAGGTGTGGAGCGGCAAGGCCTGGAACTCGGTGTTCGAGAGCAAGAACGAGCCGTTCGACGAGCCCGAGTGGACGCCGCACTTGATCGACATCACGCCGTTCCTCAACTCGGCGCTGATGGTCCGCTTCTGTCATCACCACCCCGAGCCCGGGCTGCCGCCGGTGGCGGGCTGGAGCGTGGACGACGTGTACATCGGGCCGCCGGAGTGTCAGCCGCCGTGATCGCGATCGTTCGAGTCGGGCTGTAATCGCGGGAGGGTCCGCGTCACTCACCGGCCGAACGCATCGCGAGAAGGACGTTACAATGAAGACACTGCCCCTATTGCGCCGACTCGGCTTCCTGTTCTCATGCACCGCCTTCGCCGTGCTGGTCCCCACCGGCTGCGACGTGAAGGTCGACGTCGAGGAGGGCGACGGCGAGGAGCCGCAGCCCGACGACTGCAAGCAGCAGTACGTGCTTTGCCTCGACCAGGGCCACAGCGCCGACGAGTGCGCGCCGCTGCTCGAGGGCTGCGAGCCGGTGCCGGTGCCGGACGATTGCGAGCTGCAGCTGCAACTGTGCCTCGAGGAGGGCATCGACCCGACGATCTGCAAGCTCGAGTTCGAGCAGTGCGTGCCGACGCAGCCGCCGCCGGTCGATTGCCAGTACGAAGTGGCGGAGTGCCTGAAGCAGGGCCAGCCGATCGAGGTGTGCGAGCAGCTGTGCCCGCCGCACCCGTGCCCGCCGCCGCCGCACGACGACTGCGAGCTGCAGTTCCACCTCTGCCTCGAGGCGGGGATCGATCCGGTTCAGTGCGAGGTCGAGCTGCAGCTGTGCGTCGGCCCGCCGCCCGAGGAGTGCTGGCTGCAGTGCGAGCAGCAGGGCCTGCCGCCCGAGGCGTGCAAGGCGCTGTGCGAGCCGCAGCCGCCGCCCGACTGCGAGTGGCAATTCCACCAGTGCCTCGAGCAGGGGATCGACCCGGCGGAGTGCGAGGCGCAATTGCAGGAGTGCTGGGAGCCGCCGCCGCCGCCGCCGGACGACTGCAAATGGCAATTCGAGCTGTGCTTGCAGCAGGGGATCGACCTTGCCGAGTGCGAGGCGCAATTGCAGCAGTGCCTCGGAGAGCCGCCGCCGCCCTACGATTGCTGGGAGAAGTGCGCCGAGCAGGGCCAGCCGCCGGAGGTGTGCGAGCAGCTGTGCGCGCCGCAGCCCGACGACTGCGAGTGGCAGTTCCAGCAGTGCCTCGAGCAGGGCGGCGACCCTGGCGAGTGCGAGGTGCAATTGCAGCAGTGCTGGAACCCGCAGCCGCCGGACGACTGCAAGTGGCAGTTCGAGGTGTGCCTGCAGCAGGGGGGCGACCCGGCGGAGTGCGAGGCGCAATTGCTGGAGTGCCTGAACCCGCCGCCGCCCGTGGACCTGTGCGCGCAGAACTTCCAGGTGTGCCTCGAGCAGGGCTTCGACCCCGCCGAGTGCGAGGCGCTACTTATCGAGTGCCTGAACCCGCCGCCGCCGGTGCCGAGCGACTGCGACCTCGAGCTCGAGCTGTGCCTGCAGGAGGGCATCGAGCCGGCGGTGTGCGAGGCGAAGTGGCAAGATTGCCTGGGCCAGCCGAATCCGCCCCCGCCCGACCCGTGCTTCGAACAGCACGGGGCGTGCCTCGAAGAGGGGTACGAGCCCGCGGTGTGCGACCAGAAGCTGGCCGACTGCCTCGGCCAGCCCTGAGCCCTCGCCGGGTCGGCCTCGGCGGGCTATATAGCGGCTCGTCGTGCTCTCCGCCTCCCTGCTCGCGCTCGCGCTGACGAGCCCGACCGCCGCGCCCCCCGGCGCGGCGGAGCACGGCCCGGCCGCGCCGGGGACGAGCAACCATTCGCCGACCGTCTCGCAGTCGGAGGCGAGCGAGGGAGCGAAGGTTCCATCGCCCCCCGCTGCTGCGAGACCGGGCGCGAGCAAGAGCGCTCCGCCGACGACACGGCCGGCGGCGAGCAAGAGTTCGCCCGCAGCGTCGCCGCCGAGCGACAGCTCCCCGTCGAGCACGGGCGCTTCGCCGGCGAGCCCGGACGCCGCCTCGACGAGCGCGAGCGAGGGCGCGGTCGTGCCTGCGCCGACGATCGGCAGCGCGCTCGTGCGGGTCGAGGGCGTCGAGTTCGCCGACCTCGAGCGCGCGCTGCGAGTGCGCCTGCCGTCGCTGGCGCTGGCGCAGCAGGGCGAGGAGCTGCCGGCGGGGGACGGGTTGCGCGCGTTCGTCGACCTGCGCCGGACATCGCCGACGCAGGTCCAGGTGGCGCTGATCCTGGCCGACGGCCGGGCCTACTTCCGCGCCGTCGACACCGCGGGGGAGCCGCCCGCGCGCCCGGTGGCCGCGGCCCTGGCGCTGCTGATCGCGGCCATCGAGGACGACTCGGTCGCCCCCGACCAGCGCGACGTGCCGGTGCCGCCGGCGATCGCCGAGCCGCCGCCGGTACAGTCGGATGTCCCCAAGGACATTATTTCAAAGACATGTCCGGAGGTGCTGCCGTGTCCGCGGCTGCCCTCGCCGCCGGCGCCGCCGCCCGCGCCGGCGCTCGAGCTCGGCCTGGTGCGGTACGACGGGGCCTCGTTCGGGCTCGACCAGCCGCTGGCCGGCGTGCGCGGGGCGGTGTTCGGGCTCGGCCTCGATCTGCGCTGGCGGCGAGGGGCGATCGCCGCCGTCGAGGTGCGCGCGGCGGTGGCCCCGGTCGACCGCCACACGCTGGCGCGCGTGCGCGTGGCCGCGGGGGCGGGCTTCGGTGTGCGCGTGCGGGCGTTCGAGCTGCCGATCGTCGGGCTCGTCGGGGTCGAGTGGTGGGGGCTGACCGGGGGCGAGGTCACGGTCGCTCGCGCCGGCGCGCGGCCGCTGGTCGGCGGCGGGCTGCGACTGTCGCCCGGCTTCTGGCTGCGCTTGCCGGCGGTCGCGGTGCGCGCCGGCGCACGCGCGGAGCTGTGGGCCTCGGGTGAACCCGGCCCGGACGGCCCGCGCAAGCCGCTGCTGGCCCGCCCCGGCGAGCCGGCGCTGGCGGCGGTGGGCGGGGTCGAGCTGAACGTCGGGCTCGAGCTGGCGGTGTGGTTCGAGCCGGGACGGCGCAAGCGGACAGGTCCGAAAGGGAAGGTGCGATAGGACATGCTTGAAAGGGCATGTTTTTGCGGACATGTCGAGACGGTGGCCCGCGCCGCTGCGGCCGACGCGGCGGAGGCCGAGCGAGCCCGCCCGGTCATCGGCGGCCGAGCCGCGGCGACCTGTAGTCTTGAATAGGCAGGGGCTTCGGGACAGGTCCCGGCGCGCGGGCCCGGCTCAGGCGACGCGGTGGCCGGGCTCGGAGTGCCAGCGGTAGCCGACGCCGCGGACGGTCTCGATCATGGTCGCGTGCTCGCCGAGCTTGGTCCGCAGGTTTTTGATGTGGACGTCGATCATGTTGGTGCCGGGGTCGTAGGCGGTCTCCCACACGTTCTGCAGCAGCTCGACGCGGGACACCACGCGGCCGGCCTCGCGCGCGAGGTAGGCGAGCAGCATGAACTCGCGGTGGGTGAGGTCGAGGTTCGTGCCGGCGAAGGTGACGGTGCGGTCCTGGCGATCGATGCGGAGCTGGCCGACCTCGAGGAATCGGTCGCGCTGGCCGCGGCGGCCGAGGGCGCGCACGCGGGCCAGCAGCTCGGTGAGGTCGAACGGCTTCGGCAAGAAATCGTCGGCGCCGGCGTCGAGGCCGGAGACCCGGTCACAAACATCGGAGCGCGCCGTGAGCATCAGGATCGGCACCGTCTTGCCGGCGGTCCGCAGGGCGCGGCACACGTGCAGGCCGTCGAGCGAGGGCAGCATCCAGTCGAGGATCACGAGGTTGTACTCGACGCTGCGCGCCTGCGACACCGCGACCGCGCCGTCGTCGACGAGGTCGACCACGTAGCCCTCCTCGGAGAGCGCACGCGAGAGGAAGCTGGCGAGCTTGCGGTTGTCCTCGGCGACCAGGATCCTGGCCGTGGATGGTGGTGTGTGCGCCGGCATGTGCGAGGCCCGTGGGTGAGGAGGTACGTGGCGCGCTCAGGCGATGCCGAGCCGGTCGAGCACGCCGTGGATGAAGGCCAGCGGGTGGAGCGGACGCCGGGCAAGAGCAGGTCGGGCGCGTGCCCGCGGAAGGAGCCGCGCGCGCCGGCGAGGTCGTGGTGAGGCCCGCCGCGCTCGCAGCGGGTCGCCCGCGCTCGCAGCAGCCGCGCGCCCCGGCGGCCGCTCGGCGTGGCCTCGACCTGCGCGGCCACGCCGAGATGGACGAGCGGCAGCAACGGGACGCCGATCGACGGCGGCAGCGCGACGCTCCAACGCGCACCCCGCCACGGATGTGGCGGTGACGGTCATGACGATTCTCTTCAACAGTGTCGACAAAGGAGCTCTCCCCGGCGCCGTCACCCGGCGCCTCGACTGGCGAGACTCGACACCATCAAGGTAGGAGCGGGCCCGGCGACGGTCGAGTTAAGTGCGGTTCACCGGTTCGCGGCCGATCCAGCGCGGCGCCAGATGAACTCGCGCTCATCGGCGCGGTCGATGGAAAAATGTCCGAAGGGACATGTCGATCGGCCGCGGGACGAATGTGACAGCGAAGCGCCGCTCGAAGTCGGTACGGCCGGCTCGCAGCGCGAATGGCGGCGAGTTCATGGCCGCGGGAGGGGTTTCGGCGAGGTCAGCAGCCAGTAATTTGCGTGAAAATATTGTCTTGAAAAGGTCAGCCTGGATGAGGCGGTTTTAACTGAAGCGGGACCTACAGGGCGGGTAGGACGCTGTTCATGGAGTATGCGCGATATGCGCAGCGAGCGTTGGGCGCGGGCGAAATTGCGCCGACGATCTCCGTGACCATCGGGTCCCGCCGGCCACGGCTCCTGGGCGGCGAATCGGCGCACGAGCCCTCTGCAGGGCTCCTCGCGACGCCTCAGCCCCGGGCGCGACGGCGGCGGCCGAGCGCGAGCAGCAGCAGCGCGAGGCCGCCGGCCGGGCCGCTCTGTCGGCAACCGCAGCCGTCGCCGCCGCCGCCGCCCTGCTGGCCGCTGGTGGTCGCGCCGTCGGTCGCGTCCGTGGTGGTGCCGGTGGGCGTCGCCCCCGTGCTCGAGGAGGTCCCGGTGCCGTTGCTCGTCGCGCCGGTGGTCGGCGCGTCGCCGGTGCCGTCGCTGGTGCCGTCGCTCGAGTCGCCGCCGCTCGTGTCGCCCTCCTCGACCAGGCCGCGGAGCGGGACCGAGGCTGTCCATTCGGCCAGGACCAATGGGTCAGGGTCGGCGGGGAACAGCGCCTGCGCGTCGGCCCCGGCGCTGTTGGTCTGGTTCTCGGTGGCGAGGAACTCGAGGTAGGCCGGCGTGTTGATGACGTAGAGGAGGCGGACGCGCAGGTCGAGGAGGTCGTCCTGGCCGGGCGTGAGGTCGACGAGCCGCGCCGGGCCGAACGCGTAGGTGGTCTCGTCCCAGTGCGGCCAGGTCTCGTCGGGGAGCAGGGTGTAGCGGTCGCCGACCGGGTCGGTCTCGATGCCGGCCTGCAGGCCTTTCGGCGGGATCCGGCTGTCCACCTGCCAGTAGTCGTTGAGCAGCAGGTGGTTGGTCGCGCCGGTCTGCTGGTGGACGGCGATCGCCTCGTAGGTGCGCTGCTGCGGGTCGTTCTCGAGGCCCTGGCCGGCGATCCAGCGGCCCGAGCCGTAGACGGGCTCGCCCATGTAGCTGGCGGTGACCTCGAGCCACATGACGCGGCCCTCGGAGTAGCCGCTCGGCAGCTTGTGACCGGTGTTGTTGGTGACCTTGACGCTCCAGCCGTCGATGCCCGCCAGCAGGTCGACCTCCGCCGGCGCGGTGACCTCGAGCGTGGCCGCGGCGCCGAGCGACAGGTCGATGCCCGCGAGCGCGACGTCGAAGTACGCGTCGTCGATGTCGCCGCTGCCCGCGCTGCCGTACAGCGACTTCAAGATCTCCACCATCCGCCGGTTCGCGCCCGCGAGGTCGTGCCGCCTGCCCCCGGTCGCGTGCGTGATGCCCTGGCTGTTGAACTCGGCGCAGCCGGCGACGTCGTCGACCGCCGGCATGTGGCAGTCCTGGCACGACTTGAACTCGGGGCCTTCGACGGCGTAGGCGCTGCCGAGCCACTCGCTGTAGGTCCGCTGCTCGTTGAACTTGGCGCCGGTCGGCTGGCCCTCGGCGTCGAGGCGGTCGCGCCCGGTGGTGACGTCGTGACAGGTGCCGCAGTGCTCCGACCGGCCCAGCAGGTCGCCCACGACCCAGCTGTGCATCGGCTTGTCGCCGCCGTCGTACGACCACGGGCCCTGCTTCGGCACGTCGCCGGCTTCGCCGATGATGTCGTCGATCGTGTAGTGGGCGTCGCCCGGCGGCGTCACGCCGTCGTCGATCATGCGGTGGCACAGGTCGCAGTCGACGCCCGCGAGGTCGTCGGGGTCGAGGTCGTCGATGACGGTGGCGCCGTCGCGGCCGGCGACGAAGGCCCGCGGCGCGTGGCAGCGGACGCAGCTCGCGGTCTCGCCCGGCATGTCCTGGGCGGCGATCGCCACCCCGGCCCAGAACACCGGGTCGCGGGCGGCGTTGGCCATCATGCCGCCGGCCCAGGCGATCGGCGAGACGTTGGGCAGGTCGGCGTGCTCCGGCGGGTTGGCGAAGGCGTGGCACTTGCGACAGTCGGCCGACTTCTCGAGCGGGTTCTGCAGGCTGCCCGGCTCGGTCGCGGCGCTCGCACGCCCCGAGAGGAGCGCCGCGAGGGCGAGAGAGACCGTGGGCCACGCGCCGCGAGCGAACAACGTCATGGCGGGCATCTTATCGCGGCGCGCCGGCGCCGGCGCATGCGCACGGGCGTGCGGTTCGGCGCGCAGATCGGGCCTCACCAGGGCCTCGCGGGGGCGGCGACAGGGCCTCGCGGGCGCGGTGACGGGCCGATCGTCCGCGGGCGGCAGCGCCGGTGCGGCCGGCGAAACGAGACGTCCGCAGCGTGGGCGGCTATGCTCCGGGCCGCATGCCTCGCGCGCGCGACGCTCTCCTCGCGGCGGTGCTGATCGCCGCCTGTACCCCGGCCCCCGACGGGCGCTCGGCCTCGCCGACGACCTCGGACGCCACGCCGCCGCCGCCGAGCCAGCCGAGCCCGCCCGCGGGCCGCACCGCCAACAACGACGCGCGCGGGTTCGCCAACCAGCCCGACTACGACGGCGAGGCGGCGATCCTCAAGCCCCAGGTCGCGTCGCGCCTGCCCGACCCGCTGCCCACCGACCGCAAGCAGGCCTGCGCCGCCATGTTCGCGGCCGCCGACGCGCTCTACCGCGACATCGACCCCGCCGGCACGGCCCTGCAGCTGCTGCAGGCCAGCCGCGCCGCCGACCAGAGCGCCTGCGAGCGCGAGACCAGCCCGCGCGCCGCCGCCTGCGTCACCGTGCTGCTCGCCGACCGCAACGCCGAGCTGCCCTGGCTGCTCGACCAGTGCTCGCGCGCGTTCCCGGATTGAACGGATATGTCTTATCGAGCATGTCGTTCCAGACATGAACGATCGAACACGTCCATGGAGACAGGTTTCTTCCACGCCTCGCGCGCCTGACTGCGCCTCACGGGCTCGAGCGGCGTGAGCGCGCCTCGGCTCGGCTCGTACGTCTTCGACGACGCGCGCGGACCTGGGCGCGGGCAGCGAGAGCCTGCGTTCGCCGGGCTCGAAGCGGCGCCGCTGGGCTCGGCGAGGAGGGTGGGCGCAGGCGGCCGCGAGCGCGAGGTCGGCGGTGGAGCTGGCGCCCGCACGGTCATCGGCGTCCTCGCCTTCTCCTCGTCACCACCGCGCTCGGGCACGTGGCGTCGACGCCGAACCGCGCGGGCGCGGCCGCGAGTCCGCCGCAGACACGGGCTCGCGCCTCGACAGCGGGTTCATCCTCGGGCTGAAGTCCACGCGCGAGGAGCCGGGATTAACCCGCATGCGTCTCTCCCGGACCGTGAAGGCCGGGGCGACCGCGACGATGCGTGCGCCCGGGCGAGCGTGTCGCGGGACTCCTCACGCGCGGGCGAACGGCGATGGATTTCGCTTCGGCGAGGTTGGCACGTCGTGTGCTCAGGGCCCGCCGCCATGCTGTCCCGCAACCCGCTCTCCCTTCACGCGCTCGTCCTCGTCTCCGCGATCCTCGCGCCCGCTTGCAAGCCCGAGGAGGGGGCTGCGACCGACACCGACGCGACCGACTCGGCTGCGACCGACACCGACGCGACCGACACGGCCGCGACCGACACCGACGCGACCGACACGACCGCGACCCAGCCGACCACGGGCGAGACGGACACCGCGGCGACGGACACGGACGCCACCGACACCGCGGCGACCGACACCGACACCGGCGGCGAGGCCTGCGTCCTGCCCGATCCGCCCGTCACCGCCTCCATCGGCGTCGACTTCGGCGACTGGCCGATCCTCGACGGCGAGCAGCAGAGGATCGAGGTCGCCGCGGCCTGCACCGTCGAGACGGCGAGCAACGTCGACGGCGAGGTCGAGGTCGCCCTCCTCTGCAGCCAGGGCGAGCAGGTCGACGTCGCCATCAAGCTCTTCGTCACCGCGCCGGCCGACTTCGCCATCGACATCCAGGACGGCCAGGCGGTCACGCTCGACGCGTACTGGCAGGGCGAGGGCCACCACGTCGGCGAGGGCGAGTGGTTCGTCCTCAAGGCCGCCGACACCGGGGCCGTCCTGCTCGCCGGCGTCGCCCACGACAACAACACCGGCGTCAACGAGGTCCTCGGCGCGCTGACGATCGACACCGTCGAGGGCGTGTGCCCGCTGCCGTGCGGCGACGAGTGCTTCGACACCCTGGACCCCGAGCGGATCGCCTTCAAGTTCGTGCACGACGAGGGCCCGTCGATCGAGCTCGTCGACGGCACCCGCGGCCAGTTCCTCGCCCTGGGCCGCAGGTTCGACGCGGTGGTCTCGACCGCCCACAAGTACTACTGCCTGAACTGCTGGAACTGGTACGTGTGGGTGATCGGCTCCGTCGCCGCGTGAGGCTCGCGGGTGCGGGAGCTGCCCGGGCCCGGCGGGCTCCGCCGGCGCCGAGCGCCGGGTCTGGAGGACATGTCCTCGGCGCCAGGTCCCGCGCGAGCGCGCGGGACCCGCGCGACGCGCGAGCGGCGAGCGTCAGCCCGGCGGCTCGAACTCGTCGCAGGCGGTGTCGATGACGCTGACGGCCTCGGCGAAGAACGGCGTGTAGTCCGGCGCGCAGACGCTGCCGATCACGCCGTTGGAGAACATGCCGACGAAGCTCTGCAGGCGCGGGGCCGGGTCGGCGCCGACGCCGTCGCCGCCGTTCGGGTCGCCGCCGGGCGGGCAGGTGCCCATCGGCAGGTTGCTGTCGCCGACCAGGCCGAGGACCACGGCGGCCTTCTCCTCGCCGTTCTTGGCGGCGACGACGGCCTGAAACCACTCGGCCGGCTCGCCGGGCGAGCCCTTGCCGTCGTCGGCGAGGTCGTCCTCCTCGTCGGTGATGAACACGAGCACGAGGATCGCGTCGTCGCGGAGGAAGCCCTCGTCGCACCCGCCGGCGCCGTTCTGCACGTCGCCGAGGGCCGAGGTGGCGGCCAGCATCGGCTTCTCGTCGCCGCTGCCGTAGGTGCCGACGTTGGCGATGCACTCGAAGGTCTGGGCCAGGTTCGGCTGGCTCTCCGTCATGTATCGCTTCATGTCGGCGAGCATGCAGTGCTTGCCGGTGGCGTCGAACTCCTTGCCGGTGCCGTACTCGTAGTTGCACTGCGACAGCGGCAGGTCGTCGCAGTCGAAGCCGTTGCAGGTCACGCCCGAGCCGCCGCAGGCGTTCTCGCAGCAGACCGGCGCGGGGGTGCAGTTGCACGTGCCGTTGGTGCACGTGCTGCTGAGGCCGGTGTTCATGCCGTTGTCGGTCGAGACCGCCATGATGTGGTAGTCCTTGGCCGACAGCGTGCTGGTGATCGTGTCGATGAAGCCGGGGAACGAGGCGATCAGGTTGGCCTGCTCGTCGGCCATCGAGCCCGAGTTGTCGACCACGAACAGGAAGTCGATCTTCTCGCAGCCGGCCGCGAGCGGGTCGCTCTCCCCGGTGGTGCCCTCCGGCTGCTCGCCGAGGTCGAGCTTCGGCAGGCCGTCGGGCGGCGAGCTCTCGGTGGTGGTGCCGGCGCTCGCGTCGCCGGAGGTGGTCGGGACGGCCGTCGAGTCGCCGCTCGGGGCGTCCGGGCCGGTCGTCGTCCCCGGCGCCTGACCGGTAAGTCCGGTGGCGCCGGTGATCCCGGTGGCGGTGGCAGGGCTGGGTCCGCCGCTGTCGCCGCAGCCGGCGACGACGGCGAGCCCGAGGAATGATTCGACGGCGAATCGTACAGAGCGACGCATCATCGCCGCCAGCATCGCTCACTCCATGACCGCGCCGATACCGTTTAAGAATGTTGCGACTCGTGTGCGGCGTCACGGGTGATTGTGTATCGATCGCGCCGTGCGGCGGGCGCACCGCCGAATGGCTTTGGGGACATGTGCTTTGATTGACGATCGGCGCCGGAGGACGGTGTTTCTCGCGGACGCGCGGGGCGGCGCCCGAGCCGCCGCGCGGGGCGAGCGCCGCGTAGATGCGGGCGCTTCGATGTTTCGCCGGGAATGACAGCACCGCGCGTCAACCGACCGGCTCGAACACGTCGCACGCGAAGTCGATCACCCCGACCGCCTCGGTGAAGAACGGGGTGTAGTCGGTGGCGCAGACGCTGCCGATCACCCCGTTCTCGAACAGGTCGACGAACTCCTGCAGCCGCGGCGACGCTTCCGCGCCGGTGCCGTCCATGTTCGGGCCGCCGCCGGCCGGGCACAGGCCGCCGTCGAGGTTGCCGTCGCCGACCAGGCCGAGCACCACCACCGCGTCGGCGTCGCCGTGCTTGGCGGCGATGAGCTGGTCGTGCCACTCCTTCGGCAGGCCGGGCGTGCCCTCGCCCTCGATCGCGTTGTCGTCCTCCTCGTCGGTGATGATGATGACGATCAGGATCGCGTCGTCGCGCAGGAAGCCCTCGTCGCACCCGCCGGGCCCGTTGAGCGGCTCGCTGACGGCCTCGAGCGTCGCCAGCACCGGCTTCTCGGCGCCGCTGCCGTGGGTGCCGATGTTGGCCACGCACTCGAAGGTGCCGGCGAGGTCGGGCTGGTCGGCCTTCATGTAGCGGCGCCCGTCGGCGAGGTTGCACCGCTGACCGACGGCGTTGTAGATGTTGCCGCGCCCGTAGACCTGGTCGCACGCGGAGATCGGCAGGGCGTCGCAGGCGTAGCCGTTGCAGTCCTTGCCGAACAGCTCGCAGGTCTTGGTGCAGCAGATCGGCGCCGGCATGCAGGCGCACCCGCTGTCGTTGCACTTGGTGCTGAGGCCGGCGGTCTGGCCGTCGTCGGTCGGGACCGCCATGATGTGATAGTCCTGGGCCGCGATCGTCTGGGTGATCGTGGCGATGAAGCCGGGGAACGAGGCGATCAGGTTGGCCTGCTCGTCGGCCATCGAGCCCGAATTGTCGATGACGAACAGGAAATCGGCCTTGGCGCAGCCGGCCGCCGCCGGGTCGTCCGGTCTGCCGCCGTCGGAAGGGGGCAGGTCGAGCTTGCCGATGACGCCGGGGCCCGGCACGTCGATGCCGCCGGTGGAGTCGTCACCCGTCAGCACGATTCCGCCCGAGGCCCCGTCGCTGCCGGAGTCGTGGCTCCCCTGATTCTCACACGCCGCCGCCGCGGCCCCCAGCGCGAGCGTCGTCGCCAACACGAAGCGATGCATGAGGTTCTATATGCGCCCGATCGCCTGGACCATCGTCCGACCCGGTGGGGCCCGTCACATCCGACGCGCGCGGCGATTTACCGCTACGATGATATGAGCCGAGTCCGCTCGGCCGACAGCGCGGCCTTGACTCTGGCGAATTCGCGGGCCACGGCCGCGAGTTCGTCGCTCGCGGGCTGTTCCGCCCGGGCGGCGGCATAGAGCGACTGACAGCGTTCGGCGAGCAGTCGCGCACCGAACCCGGCCGAGCTGCCCTTGAGCCGGTGCGCCAATTGAGCGACCCGCGCGATCTCCCGGCGCGCGGCGGCCTCTTGCATGGCCTCGAGGTCGCGCTCGGCCTCGCGGAGGTACACGTCGATGAGGCCCGGCACGAACGCGGCGTCGTCGGCGGTGACGTAGCCGCGGATCACCGCCAGGTCGACGGCCTGCATGCGCTCGCCGGCGACGCGGGCGATCGTCGCCCGCAGCGTCTCGAGCTTGACCGGCTTGATCAGGATCGCGTCGATGCCGGCGCCCTTGCAGCGGCCGAGCACGTCGATCTCGGTGTGGCCGGTGAGGGCGATCAGGGCGACGTCGCCGCGGACGTCCCGGATCTGCCGCGCCGCGGCGGGGCCGTCGAGCTCGGGCAGCTGGATGTCGAGGATCACCGCGACGTAGGGCCGCGCCAGCGCGCTGGCGACCGCGGCCGCGCCGTCGGCCACGCCGTCGACCGCGTAGCCGCCGCGGCGCAGCGCGGTGACCAGCAGCTCGCGACCGGCGCCGTCGTCGTCGGCGACCAGCACGCGCGGGCGCGTGTCGGCCTCGGCGGCCCGCTCGGCCGCGGGGACGGCGAGGAGCGGCATCGCCACCTCGAAGCGGAACGTGGTGCCGACGCCGGGGTCGCTGTCGACGTCGAGGCGGCCGCCGAGCGCCTCGACCAATTGCTTGCTGATCGACAGGCCGAGGCCGGCGCCCTCGACGTCGAGGTCGCCGACGCGGGAGAAGTCGCGGAACAGCTTGCTCATGGCCTCCGGGCCGATGCCGACGCCGGTGTCGCTGACCTCGACCTGGAGGTTGGCGACCTGGCCCTCGACCCGCGCCGAGGCGCGCAGCTCGACGTGACCCTGGCGCGTGAACTTGATCGAGTTGCCGATCAGGTTGATGACGATCTGCCGCAGCCGCAGGCGATCGCCGCGCAGCCGCGCCGGCAGATCGGACGCGAGCGCGGCCCGCAGCTCGAGCCCGCGCTTGTGCGCGCTCGGGCCGAGCAGGTCGACGAGCTGCTCGAGCGTCGCCCGCGGCGAGAAGTCGTCCGCCCGCAGCGACGGCCGCTTGCCCTCGATCTGCGAGGTGTCGACCAGGCCGTCGAGCAGCAGCAGCAGGTCCTCGCTCGAGCCGCGCAGCGTGCTCAGGTGCTGCCGGCGCTGCTCGAGCGGCAGACTTTGGTCGTCGAGCAGCCCGAGCAGGCTCATGATCGCCTGCATCGGCGTGCGCAGCTCGTGGCTGACGTGCGCCACCATGCGCGAGCGCAGCTCGGCGGTCGCGTGGGCGGCCTCGCTGCGCTCGCGCAGGACCCGGTTCTCCTCGGCGAGCCGGGCGAGCTCGGCCCGGTGGTGGGCGGCGCGGCGCCGACCGACGACCACCGACGCGACCAGGGCGAGCGTGAGCGCGAGGACGACGACGGCCAGGAGGACCGTCGCGCCGGTCAATTCGCGCCCCCGACGACGACGAACAGCTCGGTCTCGCCCTTGCCCTTGATCTCGCAGCGGCCGATGCTCTCGGTCTTGTAGTCGGGCTCGACCTGCCGCCGCGCCGCCTCGCTGACGCACACCTGGCCGACGCGGGCGTTCTGTTCGACGCGCTGGGCGGTGTTCACGGTGTCGCCCCAGATGTCGAAGATGTACTGCCGCGTGCCGACCACGCCGCCGACCACCGGGCCGACGTGGATGCCGATCCGCAGGTTCCAGTGGGTCGACAGCTCGGCGCTGGCCGCCAGGATCGCGCGCCCGAACTTGACGCAGCGCAGCGCCGGGCGCTCGTCGTCGGCGGTGAACAGGCCGGCCGCGCCCATGAAGGAGTCGCCGATCGTCTTGATCTTCTGCACCCCGAACTCGAGCGCGAGCTCCTCGAAGCGGGTGAACAGGTCCTGCAGGCTGATCAGCACCTCTTCGGGGCTGTGGCGGTCGCAGTAGGCGGTGAAGCCGACGATGTCGGCGAACACCACGGCGACGTTGTCGAGCCGGCGCGGGGCGATCGCGCCGGTCGACTGCAGCTCGTCGGCGATCGGGTCGGGCAGCAGCACGCGCAGCAGGTCGTTGGCGCGCCGGCCCTCGGCGGCGAGCTGGACCAGGTGGTGGCGGGCCTTGTCGCGCAGGAACTTCTTCTCGAGGCAGGCGCCGAGGCGGGCCCGCAAGATCGCCGGGCTGACCGGCTTGGGCAGGAAGTCCTCGGCGCCGCGCTCGATGCAGGCGGCCACGCTCGAGGTCTCCTCGACCGCGGAGATCATCAGCACGCTGAGCCGCTCGAGCGCGCCCTTCTCGCGCAGCTCCTCGAGCACGGCGATGCCGTCGCTGTCGGGCAGGAGGACGTCGAGCAGGATGACGTCGAACTCCTGCTGCCACACCAGGTCGAGCGCCTCGCTGGCGGTGCCCGCGACCTCGACGGTGTTGCCGGCCTGCCGCAATTGATGGGCCAGCAATTCGCGGCTGGTCGGGCTGTCGTCGACGACCAGGACCGAGCCGGTGCGCCGCTCGGGCTCGGCCTCCGCCTCGGCGTCGGGGAGGGCGAGCCGGGCCAGCCGCGCCGAGGCCTCGAACGAGCTCTTCCAGCCGCCGCCGCTCATCGAGGCGACGGCCTGCGTCTCGCCGGGTTGATTGACGAGCGTCGCTTGCTGCGAGGTCGGCGCGGCGCCGCCGACCACCGTGAAGAACACGGTCGCGGTGTTGCCGGTGGTGTTGCCGGCCGACATGCGCCCGCCGAGCGACAGCACCAGGAGCCGGCAGATCGCCAGGTCGAGCCGGCCGCCCTGGCTGCGCGCGCCGCTGGTCAGCGGGTCGAAGTCGAGGTCGGCCGTGGTGTCGGTCAGCGGATAGCCGGTGTCGCGGACCGAGAACAACAGCTGGTGTGATGATTTGTCCCCGGGGACAGGTTCGACGGCGATCCGGATCTCCCCGCCGGGGGCGCGCGCGATCGCGTTCTGCCCGAGCAGCCCGAGGATCTGGCGGATCTGCGCCTCGCGCCCGAAGAACGTCGTGGGCACGCCCTGCTCGACGTAATGCCGCACCACCGCGCCGGCGCGCGCGGCCTGGGCCGACAGCGCCTCGGCGGCCTCGCGCAGCAGCGCGGCCGGGTAGAACACCTTGGCGCCCTCGGCGCTGCCGCCGAGGCGGCCGATGTCGAGGACGCTCTGGACGACGCGCTCGAGCTGCTCGCCGGCGACGCCGATCTTGCGGGCCATGGCGGCGACGTCGGCCTCGGGCGGGGCGTCGGCGAGGGCGCGAGAGGCCCGCGAGAGCTGGTTCAGGGGGTCGCGCAGCTCGGTGGCGACGAGCGCCATGAATTCGTTGCGCGCGCGCAGGATCTCCTCGGCGATCCGGACCGCGTCGTCGAGCTGGCGCCGGCGCATGCGGTCCTCGCGGATGTCGGTCAGGACACACACGAATCCGCGGTGGGCCGGCACGATCGCCACCGCGACCGGCACGACCGCGCCGTCGCGGCGGCGCAGCTCGTGCTCGTGGGTGTGCGGCATGTCGATGCTGCTCTTGACCGCCGAGGTCGCGAACGGGTTCTCGAGCCCGACCGCCTGCATGATCGACTTGCCGACCAGGGCGCTGGCCGGCTGGCCGGTGAGCTCGCACAGCTTGCGATTGACGGTGCGGACGACGCCGCGGTCGTCGACCAGCAGCACCGCGTGGCTCAGCGCCTCGAGCATGTCGCCGACCTGGCGCTGCGTCATGCTCGACTTCACCAGCGCCTGCATCGTGCGAAAGCTGGCGCGCGCGGCCAGGTAGACGAAGATCCCACCGCCGAGGAAGAGGACGCCGATCAGCGCCACCACCGCCTCGTGCCAGCCGAGCAGCACCACGACCGCGGTGGCCACATAGGCGGCGATGAAGACGATGATCAGGGAGAGCAGGACCCGCCACGGTCCGGCGTGGGGTGTGACCTGACGCAGTCGCAGCAGCGCCAGGGTCCGCTTCGCCGCCAGCGCCAGGACTCCAGAGCCCAGCACGATCAAGGCTGCGGTCGCTGCGTGGAACGGCGTCATTATCCTCTGCGAGCTTGCGCGAAGCGGCTCCGGCGCTCAAGGGCCAGGCGCACCTGGACAGGCGTCCCCGGCGCCTTGCGAGCGTGACGGAGGCTTCCTGCACACGACTTCGTGAAGCGTCGCGGCGTGCGGGCCGACCGTCGTTCGCAGCGGCGTTCTGCTGCCATTGTCAGCGCGCTTTGGACCGTGAACGTCGGACTGCGCACGTCGTGCATCGGTGCGCGTTGCCGCGCCGCGAAGGCCGCCCCATAGACCGGGGCATGGCCAGGTTTCCGCAGCGCGTCCCGCGAGGGCGACCGCGACCCGTGCGAGCGGTGGAGCGCAGCCGGATCCGGGCCCAGGCTCGCGCCGCGGTCGCGGTCGAGACGGCGCTGATGCGGCGGTGGTTCGGCGCCTCGGCCTTCGACGAGCGCGAGCGCAGCATCG
Source organism: Nannocystis exedens (assembly GCF_002343915.1). Taxonomy (GTDB): domain Bacteria; phylum Myxococcota_A; class Polyangia; order Nannocystales; family Nannocystaceae; genus Nannocystis; species Nannocystis exedens. Next base: position 5,491,189 of record NZ_NETK01000001.1, read on the forward strand.
CCAGCATCGCCGCGGAGCAGGAGATCCCCGCGTACGCGGCGCAGCTCGAGGAGGAGTACCGCTACGACGGCGTGTGGTCGCTGCGCTGCCCCGGGTTCCTGCGCATCGGCGAGATCGCCGCGCTGCCGGACCGCGCGCTGCTCGGCTGGCTCGATCGCCTCAGCGGGCTGCGCCTGCCCCGGGCCCTGGCGATCCTCGACGAGGCGCCCGAGTTCTCGTCGGCGTGGCAGCTCGCGCTGCGCGTGTACATGACTCAAACCCTCCCCGAGGCCGACCAGGACCTGCTCGGCCTGCTCGCGGTCGAGGCGTGGAAGCGCCGCCGGCCCGACCGCCCCTGCCTCGAGGTCTTGCTCGACGAGGAGTTCGCGGCCCACGTCGCCTGCCTGGCCGACGCCGGGCGCAACCTCGGCCGCTACGTCGCCTTCGTGCGCCGGGTGTTCCCGCTGCTGCAGGGCGACAACTTCGACGACGCCACCCTCGGGGGCGAGAGCGCCAGCCACCTGGTGCTGTGCGTCGCGCGCCTGGCCAAGCTGTCCTTGCGGGCAGCCTTCGTCTCGCCGGCGCAGGCGAGCGACGGCATGGCCGAGGCGCTGCGCTGGTACGACCGCCTGCCCGTCCGCCGCGGCGACCTCCGCGGCCCGTTCACGCGGATCCTCGCCGAGGGGCTCGAGGCGCTCGGCCGCGGCGACGAGGCCGAGCGGCTGCGCCGCCGCGCCGAGGCGAGGTGAACCGCAGGACATGTCCGGATTGACATGTCCTGCAGGGCATTGCCGTCCGGACATGCCCGAACAGGCACGTCCGACCGCTCGCTCACGGGCCGTAGGCGTAGATCGCGGCCGACACCGTCCAGGTGCCGCCCTCGACCACGCCGTCGATGGCGAACTGGAACTCGTGGTCGGCGCCGGGCTTGAGGGCGGAGGTCACCGGCCCGCGCAGCGGGGCGACCAGGGCGCCGGGGCACCAGTTGGCGCGGGCGGCGTTGACCGAGGCGATCGCGCCGCAGGGGTTCTCGGCGCAGAACTTGTCGGGGCCGACGGGGAGCGGGTTGTCGGTGATCGTGCAGAGCTCGCTGCAGTCGGTGCGCCAGGCGTCGAAGGCGGTGACGAGGGCGCCGTCGAGGCTGATGTTGTGCTTGCGCTTGCAGAACTCCTCGGCCGGGCCGATGCAGTCGCCGACGTTGTCGGTCGCGCCGCCGTGGCCGCTGACGGTGTAGACCAGCTCCGCCTTGGCCACGCCCTCGGGCAGGCTGAACGGCACCGTGGTGGTCGCGCCGTCGACCCCGACGTCGCCGCTGAACAGCGAGATCGCGGCGAGGACGGCGCGCGGGGCCGGGCCGGGCTCGGCGTCGATGCGCACGCTGAGGTGCCAGCCGCCGGCCGAGCCGCTGACCTGGCCCGCGCCGTCGGGCCACGAGTTGATGTACGAGCGCAGCACGTGCTCGCCCGGGTGGGCGTTGGCGTAGTCGGTGATGTCGGCCTCGAGGTGGGCCGGGCCGCCGAACGGGGTGATCGAGCGCAGCAGCTCGAAGCCCGGCGGGTCGCCTGGGTCGCCGCCCGGGTCGCTGACGAAGCCCATGGTCCGGTCGAACGCGTCGCACGAGGCCGGCCAGTACTGCCCCTGCGGCGGCGGATTGTCCTGCCACTTCTCCCAGGGGTAACAGTCGGTGTCGAGGTCGACGACCAGCGTGACCTTCGCAAACGGGGCCGCGCCGAGGTCGAAGGCGACGTCCTGGTGCTGGGTGTTCCAGCCGTCCATGCCGCTGATCCACGCCCTGTCGAGCACCTGAATGCTGAACGGCTCGCGCTGGGCCGGCTCGCCGGTGGTCGTGCCGGTCGGGACGTCGGTGGTCGGCGCGGTGGTGCCGGGACCGTCGGTGGTCGCCGTGGTGCCGCCGGTCGTGGTCGCGGTGCCCGTCGCCGTCGCGTCGCCGGTCGCGGCGGTGGTCTCGCCGCCGCTCGACGGACAGGCGGCCAGCATCAAGAGACAGGTACAAACGGACAGGTGCTTGGGGGCGGCAGCGAACATGCCTCGGGAGTAGACCGATGCCGCCCCGCCCGCGCAAGCGCCCGGGGGCCCTGGACCTCGCAGACCGGCGTCACCCGCGAGTGAGCGAAGCCCCGGAAGCTGTCTGCGCGGTGCTGCTGGCCGGCAGATCGATCGAGGCGCCCCGGCTCACGGACGAGTCGGCGGAGCCAGGCGCGGGGTCGCTCACGAAGATGGCTGAAGGGACAGGTGAACCATCGCGGTAGTTTCGCCCGAGGGCTCGAGACCGGACCGAAAGGTCAGGCGATGACAGGCCGCGCGACCGCGGAGGCGCGCGGGCGGGTCGAGGCGAAAGATGTCCCCCGGGACAGGCGACGCGGCTCGCGGGGCGAGGTGACCGAAAAAACAGCTCGATGGGGCGCCGGAGAGCGGCAGAGCCGGGGCAAGACGGTCAAGGCGGCGGGTGACCGAAAGGACAGCTCGATGGGACGCCGGGGAGCGGCAGAGCCGGGCCAAGACGGTCGGAGCGGCGGGTGTCCGAAGGGACAGGCTCGACAGGGACCGCTTTTCGATCTCTCTCTTTAAAAAGAGTCAGCCGAACAGGGTGCGGCGGAGCAGGCGGACGACCGTGGGGGTGGTGAGGGCGAGGGCGACGCCGGCCAGGGCGGCCGCGGGCAGGATGTAGAGGTCGGCGCCGGCGATCTCCGCGGGGAGCGGCGGCGTGCCGGCGGGGGCGAAGCTCTCGACGCCGGACAGCGCGAGGGTGGCCTCCGCGGGCAGCACCAGCGGCACGACGTGGACGGCGACGACCAGGCTGGTGGCCCACAGCAGCAGGAGGGCGACGGCCCGGCCGGCGCACAGCAGCAGCAGGCTGACGGTCAGGGCGATCATCCCGCCGCGGGCCCAGCCGGCGTCCTGCACGGCCTGCTCGGTGATGTGGTCGAGGAGGCCGGCGAGGGCGCCCGCCGCGTAGGCGGACCAGCGGAGAATGCGGGTCTGGGCGGCGGTGAAGCCGGCCCACAGGTTCGGCAGCCAGCGGACCCGCGACGGCGCCCGCTCGAACCGCTCGACGAGGTCGGACGAGGCGAGGAGCACGAAGGCGAGCAGCGGCAGCAGGCCGAGCGTCTCCCAGTCGACCTCGCCGAAGCGCAGGTGCGGCCACTGCTGGACCACGGCGCCGAGGCAGGTGGCGACCGCGGCCGCCCGCGCGGCGTAGAAGCGGACGGCGAACGCGAGGGTGGCGGCGACGTAGACCGCCAGGTTGGGCCAGTCGATCGGCTCCGGCGGCAGCACCTCGAAGGTGATGATCGCCAGCCCGCCGAGGATGCAGACGAGCTCGCGCGGGGTACGGCCGAAGATCCATTCACGGTCGAAGAAGGTCATGCGTCGCCTCGGGAGAACGGCAGGATCGACTAGACACCGAAGCGCAGCCCCTGGCAAGGGCGGGGCGGGGCAGGCCAGGGCGCGCGGCGGCGCGCGAGGGAATCAGCTGTTCGAAGGGACAGGTGGCTGGAGACGCGGTTCTCGCCGCGAATCAGGCCGAGGCGGCGATCTCGAGGTTGGCGGGGATCCGGCTCATCGCCCGCTCGGCGAGGGCGGTGATCGTGAGCGAGGGGTTGACGCCGGGGTTGGCCGAGACGGCCGAGCCGTCGATGACGTAGAGGCCGTCGTAGCCGAAGGCGCGGTGCTGGTGGTCGATGACGCCGGTCTCGGCGGAGTCGCCCATGGTGCAGCCGCCGAGGATGTGGGCGGTGGTCGGGATGTTGAACAGGGTCTCGGTGACGAGCGACATCGAGTAGCCCTGGATCTTCTCGGCCACGCGGCGCGCGATGTCGGTGGCCTCGGGGAGCGAGGCGGTCGGCGGCTTGCCCGAGGAGAGGTCGGTGGCGAGGCCGGCAGGCCCGAGGCGCAGGCGCAGGGTGCCCTCGGCGGTCTTCATGTAGAGCAGGATGATCGAGTACTTGGCGAGGTCGGGCACCATCAGGGCGCGGGCGAACTTGACCGGGTGGCGCAGGAAGGCGCCGGCGAACCGCGACAGGCGGACCAGGGCCTTCTCGCCGGGGACGTGCGGGGCGAGCAGCAGGCGCCAGAACCCGGAGCCGGCCGAGTAGCGGACCGGCTCGACGTGCGAGTGCTCGTCGAGCTGGATGATCGAGCCGATCGCCACGCCGCGCGAGAGGTCGTGCTGGCGCTGGGCCCCGACCACGCCGATCAGCGACTCGGAGTTGGTGCGCACGTTCTCGCCGAGCCGGTCGGACAGCCTCGGCAAGCCCTCGGGGTCCCGCTTCATGCGCAGCAGCAGGTCGACGGTGCCGAGCACGCCGCCGGCGAGGACGACGTTGCGGGCGGTGAAGCTGCGCGCCTGCCGGCCGAACAGGCCGGCGCCGCTGCGCGCCTCGACGCGGTAACCCCCGCCCGGCAAGGCGCGCACGGCGGTGACCTCGGTGTCGGCCAGGAGCTCCATGCCGCGCTTTTTGGCGAAGTAGAGGTAGTTCTTGTCGAGGGTGTTCTTGCTGCCGAAGCGACAGCCGAGCATGCAGCCGCCGCAGTAGGTGCAGCCGGTCCGCTCGGGGCCGCTGCCGCCGAAGTACGGGTCGGGCACGGTCTTGCCCGGCTCGCCGAAGTAGACCGAGACGTGCGTCGGCTCGACGGCCTTGCCCATGTCGGCGGCGACGGCCCGCATGACGCGGTCGACCGGGGTGACCGCGGGGTTCGGCGCGGCGCCCAGCATCCGCAGCGCGGTCTCGTAGTGCGGCTTCAGCTCGTTCTCCCAGTCGGCCAGGCGGGCCCACGAGGGCGACTCGAAGAAGCTGTGCTTCGGGACAGGCAAGGTGTTGGCGTAGACCAGCGAGCCGCCGCCGACGCCGACGCCCGAGAGCACGGTGACGTGGCGGAAGAAGGTCAGCTTGAACAGGCCGCGCCAGCCGAGCCTCGGCATCCACAGCCACTTCTTGAGGTTCCAGTTGGTCTTCGGGAAGTCGGCCGGCCCGAGCTCGCGGCCCTTCTCGAGCATGAGGACGCGGTAGCCCTTCTCGGTCAGCCGGAGGCCGGACACGCTGCCGCCGAAGCCGGAGCCGACGACGATGAAGTCGTAGTCGAAGTCGGTGTTCACGTGCCCGGTGTATCACGGCCGGCGCGGCGCGGGCGACGAGCCGGCCGGCGGCAGCGTCGCGCAGCGACCCGTCCAGCCTGGATCGCAGGAGCCGCGCCGAATCTCCACACCCCGTCGGGGATCGCGTCCCACGCAGTCGGCGTGGCGAGCCTGACGGAGGGACCCGCCGCCGGACCGGCGGTCCCTCACCGTCACGCCGGCGGAACGCCGGCAAACCGCTGTCCGCCGCCGAACCGAGCCGCAACGGCGAGCCGGAGCCGAGCTCGCCCGCCGTCGAGGTCGCCCAGGACAGCGGCGAGCGCTGCGTCGGTGACCGAACAGTACTACGCTCTCGCCCGACGATGGACCACCTCACCAAAGACCAGCTCGCCCGCCTGAAGCAGCGCCTCGAAGACGAGCGCTCGTCCCTGCTCCGCCGCGAGCTCGAGCACCGCGCCGAGACGACCGCCCCGCCCTCGACCGACGTCGGCGACCAACAAGACCTCGCCGCCAACGAGGCCGCCCAGGTGGCCCAGCTCAGCATCGCCGACCACGACCGCTCCCGCCTCCGCGAGGTCGAAGACGCCCTGGCCCGCATGCAGGCCGGGACCTACGGGATCTGCGAAGACACGGAGGAGGAGATCCCGTTCGAACGCCTGTGGGCCGAGCCGACCGCGCGGCTGACGATCGAGGCGCAGGAGATCCGCGAACGCGAGGCGCGTGAGCGGGCCGAGCTCCGCGAGGCGTATTGAGAGTGGATCGAATCGCCGGCCGGTGCAGAGGTCCGAACCGGCCATGACATTGGCCGGCTCGGACCTCGTCCGCACGGCCGCGTCCGTTCATCCTCGGCTCATGGCTGTTCATCATTCACGTCATGTTCTCGATACGATGACCCGCGTCGCCCTGGCGGCGGCGCTCGTCGGAGGGGCGCTCTCCGCCGGTGGCTGCGAGGTGGAAGGCGAATCCGGCGAGTCCGGCGGGTCCGGCGGATCCGGCGAGTCCGAGACCGGCGAGGCGGAGGCCGCCTCGGTCGCCGGGACCGTGACGCGGACCGTGGACGTCGCGCCCGGAAACGACGGCAAGGGGACGCTCTTCGTCGCGGCCCTCGATGTCTGCGACCTGACCGGGGGCGGGAAAGTCCTCGGGGTCGCGGTGGTGGCCGACGCCGATCTCGCAGGCGAGGACGCGGCGGTCCCGTTCACGATCGAGAATTTGCCGCGGACGAGCGTCCAGCTGGCGCTCTTCCTCGACGACAACGGCGACGCCATGGCGATGACGCCGCGGCCGGGGCCCGGCGATCTCGTGTATACCCGCAGCGCGGGCGACGGCGTGCTCGACTGCGTCGCGGTGGAGCTCGGCGACGGCGACGTCACGGACCTCGAGCTCGCGCTCAACGTCCTCGAGGAGTGACGCCGCGAGCCGCGGCCGCGTGGGCCCGCGGCGTGGTCCCGAACCAGCGGCGAAAGGCCCGGCGGAACGCCGCCGCGTCGGCGAAGCCGAGCGCTGCCGCGACATCCTCGGTGCCGCCCCCGCGCGCGAGCGACTCGGACGCCGTGGCCGCCAGCACCGCGTCGAGTTCGGCGCGGAAGGTCGTGCCCTCGGCCTGCAGGAGTCGTCGCAGCGTCCGGTCGCTCATGCCGAGGTCGGCCGCCACGTCTTCGGACCTGACCGAGCAGTCGACGCCGCGCGCGACGAGCTGATCGCGCACGCGCGCGGCGAGCTCGCACGCCGACGGCGCAGCAAGGACCGACGCCGCGTGCGCCTCGAGGAGCACGAGCAGCGCCGGATCGGCGCGCCGGAGCGGGACCGCCAGCGCTTGCCGGTCGAACACGTACGCAGTCGTGGCGCAGCCGAAATGCACCGGCGCACCGAGGAGCGTCCTGTGCGTGTCGGCCAGAGCGGCCGGCGGCCGCTCCTGCGTCAATCTCACTTCCCGTACGCCGAGCGGCCCGAGGGCCTGCCGGCGCACGAAGCAGAGCGAGACCGCGACGGCGAACGACTCGACGCTGGGCGGGCGCGGGCCGTGCAGGTCGAGGGTCATGCAGGCGCTGCGAGCGCTCATGTCGAGCCGGTACGTCGTCGCCTCGCTGAGCAGCGAGTAATACCGCGTGAGCCCCACGAGCGCGGCCTGGATGGTGTCTTGCGACGCGAGCAGGTAGGTGAGCAGCCCGAACGTGGATGGCTCGACCGCGGCGGCGATCCGCAGCGGCAAATCCGGCTGGTGGGCCGTCGCCGTCTGCCACAGCCGATCGGTGAGGAGCGCCGACAGCCAGCGGGACTGGCCCTTCTGGAACGCCCACGGATCGACGCCCATGCCCCGGAGCAGCGCGCCCGGGTCGACCCCGCTCGAGCTCAACACGCTCAGTAACGGCTGCATCGCCGCGGTGGTGATGCGTCCGGGAGAGCGCTGGATCCTCGTCGCCATGCTCGGGCCGAAAGCGGGCTTCGCCGAGCCAGTGTAGCGGCCCGGCGAAGCCCGGCGAAGCCCGGTGCCGCCACGGCTCGCGCGCTTCACCGCGCGCCGTCGTCGGTCTGTCGGCGACGCGGACACCTCAGCGGACGCGGACGCGCCGGCCAGGTATGCAGCCCGCCTCGCCGGCGACGTCAGCGGTAGCCCTGCGCCTGCAGCGAGAACAGGCGCTCGTAGCGGCCGCCCCTGGCCATCAGCGAGGCGTGGTCGCCGGCCTCGAGGATCCGCCCGCCGTGCAGCACGATGATGTGGTCGGCGGCGCGCACGGTGGAGAAGCGGTGGGAGATCAGGATGACCATGCGATCTTTGGAGAGGTTGCGGACGTGCTCGAACACCTGGGCCTCGGCCTCGGCGTCCATCGCCGCGGTCGGCTCGTCGAGGACCAGGACGTCGGCGCCGCTGCGCATGAAGGCGCGCGACAGGGCGATCTTCTGCCACTGGCCGCCCGACAGCTCGCGACCCTCTTTGAACAGGCGGCCGAGCTGGGTCTCGTACTGCTTCGGCATGTCCTTGATAAAATCTTCGGACATGCCTTTTTGGGCAGATTCACGCCAGCGCTCGCGGTCCTCGAAGGCGGTGACGTCGCCGGCGCCGATGTTCTCGCCGACCTTGAGCTGGTAGCGGGCGAAGTCTTGAAAAATGACGCCGACGCGGCGGCGCAGGGCGGTGGTGTCCCATTCGCGGAGGTCGCGGCCGTCGAGGAGGATCTGCCCGGCGGTCGGGTCGTACAGGCGCGTCAACAGCTTGATCAGCGTCGTCTTGCCGCTGCCGTTCTCGCCGACGAGGGCCAGGCTCTGGCCGGGGCGAATGTGAAAGCTGACGTCGTGCAGCGTCGGCGCGGCCGCGCCGGGGTAGGTGAAGCCGACGTGCTCGAAGCGGATCCCGTCGCTCGGGTCGGGGCCGGAGGTGGCGGTGCCGGAGGGGGCGGCGACCTCCTGCGATAAATATTCGTAGAGGGTCGAGAGGTAGAGGTTGTCCTCGTACATGCCGCCGATCGCCCCGAGGATCGACGAGACGGCGCTCTGGCCCTGGCGGAACAGCAGCAGGTACATCGTCATCTCGCCGAGCGAGATCTCGCCGGCCACCGCGGCGACGGCGATCCACATATAGGCGCCGTAGAAGGCGCCGGTGGCGACGAGGCCGAGCAGGCCGCTCCAGAAGCCGCGGCGCAGCGTCAGCTTGCGGTCCTCGGCGTAGAGGTCGTGGAAGATCTGCTGGTAGCGGCGCAGAAACAGCGGACCCAAACCGTAGAGCTTGACCTCCTTGGCGTAATCGAGGGTGCTGATCGCCGTCTCGTAATAATATTGCATGCGCGTCTCGGGGGCGCGCCAGCGGAACAGGCGGAAGGCGTCGCCCGAGAACTTGGCCTCGGCGAGGAACGAGGGCAGGCCGGCGAGCGCGAGGATCAGCGCGGCCCACGGCGAGAAGCCGAACAGCAGGGCGGCGAAGCTGGCCAGCGAGATGGTGTTCTGGACCAGCGAGAAGGTGCGGCCCACCAGGCTCAGCGGGCGGCTCGAGGCCTCGCGGCGGGCGCGGGTCAGCTTGTCGTAGAAGTCGGCGTCCTCGAAGTGGGTGAGGTCGAGGGTCAGCGCCTTGTCGAGGATCATGACGTTGACGCGCTGGCCGAGCTGGGTGCGCAGCAGCGACTGACAGACGGAGATCGATCTCTGGGCGAAGGCGAGCAGGATGACGAGCAACGCCTCGACGGCGACGAGCCGCAGCACCGGCGCCGGGTCGTGGCTGGCCTGGGCGGCGTGGACGACGGCGTCGACGATGAGCTGCCCGACGTAGGCCGCGGCCGCCGGCAGCAGGCCGACGAGGAGGGTGAGCGCGGCGAGGGCGACGGTGAGCGGCTTGCTGGTCGACCACACCAGCTCGACGGCGCGACGGCCGTAGCGGAACACGCCGAGGAAGCGGCGCAGGCCTGGTTCGTCGGGCGGAGCGGCCACGCGAGCAGTGTGACGCAAGCGCGCGCCGATCTGACGCGTCAGCGGAGGATCTCGGCGGTCTGCAGGCGAGCGGGCTCGGCCGCGGGCGGTGTCTTCCGCTCGAGCTCGAGCGGAGCGGTCAGCGGCTCGGCGACCTGCGGCCGCGCAGTCGGCTCGGCCGTCGGGGTGTCGTCGGCGCCGGCGACGGGCCGCGGATATGCGCCTCGCGGCAGCGGCTCGGCCGTTTGCAGCGGCGGCGGGAGCTCGCTGTTCGGCCGCGCCGGCGGCTCCGGCAGGAAGTCGGCGGACTGCAGCCGCTGCGCCTCGAGACTGGCCCCGGTCTCGAGCCGGATCGCTTCGGCGCGGTCGACCTCGAGGCGATCGCTGCTGCGTCGCTGATACGCGAGCAGCCCCATCACGGCGACGACGACGAGGCTGCCGATGACGATGACGGCGATGACGACGCGGGTGAGGTGGGCCGAGGCCTTGCGCGCGTGGTCGCGGTCCGGCGGAGCGGGCGGGCCGTAGATCGACACGAGGCTCACGCTAGCGGAGGTCGCGGCGCGCGAGCGCTCACACGGCGGCCACGCCCTGGGCGCGGAAGTACTCCACCGTGCGGCGGATGCCCTCGAGCATCGTCACCTGCGGGGTGTAGCCGAGGTCGGCGGTGGCGCGGGCGAAGCTGAAGTAGTGGTGGGTGCAGATGTAGCGGATCGAGAAGCGCGACAGGCCCTCCTCGGCGTGGAGGGTGCCGCCGCGGACGACGGTGTCGAAGGTCTCGCGGGCGGCGGCGGCGGCGTAGGCGACGGCGTAGGGGATCCGAAAGCGCGGGGTGGGGTAGCCGAGGCCGACGAGGACGCGGCGGACGAAGTCCCAGAAGTTCATCGGCTCGCCGTTGGTGATGAAGTAGGCGCGCCCCGAGACCGGCGAGCCGGGCTGCAGGCGCTCGTCGGCGAGCAGCAGCGAGTCGACGATGTTGCTGACGTAGGTGAAGTCGTTGAGGCGGTCGCCGGCGCCGACGGTGAACTTGAGGTTGCCGGCCTTGGCGCGGGCGAGGATCGCCGGCAGCAGGCGGGTGTCACCTGGCCCGAAGATCATGTGCGGGCGGATCGCGCAGGTCAGCACGCCGCCCTGGCCGCTGGCGCTGAGGACCTCCTCCTCGGCGATCCGCTTGGTCTCGGCGTAGGGGGCCAGCCACTTGCGGGCGTAGGGCAGGCTCTCGTCGCCGCGCTCGATGTCCTCGCCCTCGTAGACGACGCTGGCCGAGCTGACGTAGACGAGCTTCGGCACCTGGCCTTTGCGACAGGCGGCGAGGACGTTGCGGGTGCCGTCGATGTTGACGGCGCGGACCTGCTCGACGCGGCTGTGCTTGGTGTGGACCAGCGAGGCGTTGTGGAACACGACGTCGCGGCCGGCGCAGGCGCGGGCGACCGCTTCGGGGTCGCAGATGTCCCCGGCGACGAAGTCGACGTCGTCGCGCCAGCGGTCGATGCGGTGGTCGAGGACGGTGACCTTGTCACCGCGGCGGACGAGGGCGTCGACGAGGAAGCGACCGAGGAAGCCGCAGCCGCCGGTGACGAGTGATGCGCGAGGCTCGGACATGCGAGGCGCGGACTTTAGCGAGCCCGCGTCGGCCGCTCAAGGGCAGGTGCGCGAGTAGTTGCCTGGGGATTCCACCGACACGACGCACGGGTCCTGCTGCAAGTCCATGCCCTCCAGGCCGCAGCACGGCTTGCGCTTGTTGAGGAGCTCGCCGTTCTCGTTGTACGGGCACTGGGCGCTGGACGGGGTGCAGCAGCCGTTGTCGGGGCCGCCGTCGGCGGGCTCGAGGAAGACGTCGCAGCGCTCGCTGCACGCGTACGTGCACGCGACCATGAGACCGCCGGCGTCGCAGCGGTCCTGGCAGAACGCGCTCAGCGCCTGCGGATCGGGCGCCACACCGTCGTCGCACACCTCGGGCTCGAACTCGTGCTGGTTCCCGTCGTCGAGGTGGAGGTCCTCCTTGTCGATGACCTCCGTGCTCTCGAGGCGGGCGTTGCCGCAGTAGGTGCAGTCGGAGCGGTCCCACTTGCAGTCGATGCACCGGGAGGACGTCCCGCCGCCGTAGGCGCGGTAGGTCGGCGGCTTCAGGTCCTTGCAGTCGATCTCGACCGGCGCGCCCTTGTCGGTCAGGTCCTTCGCCGGGCCGAAGTCGCACTCCTCGCCGAGGTCGACGTCGACCACGCTGTCGCCGCAGGTGCGCGGGCAGCCGGACACGTCGAGGGTGCAGTCGCTGCGGCAGCGGGCGGTGCCCTCGATCGGACATGGCGGCGGGGACATGTCCGTCGGGTCACACGCCTCGCCGGGGTCGAGCACGCCGTTGCCGCAGCGGGTGCAGGCGTCGCGGTCGAACGTGCAGGTCTCGCGGTCGCAGGCGTCGGCCGCGGGGACCTCGTCGGCCGCGCAGTAGCCGACCATGCTCTCGGCCAGCGAGGGCTCGCACTCCTCGCCGGCGAGCTTGTCGACGTAGCCGTCGCCGCAGTCGCGCTGGGGGTCCAGCGGGACGAGGCAGCCCCCGGCCGCAGCGAGGGCGGCGGCGACGAGCAGCGCGTACGACGAGCGCATCGACGTCAAGGTAGCACACGGCGCAAACCGGCCGCGGGAGCCCTCGCAGAGCGCCGGAAAGCCGCCGAGAGCCGGCGCCGAGCGGGGCGCTCGGAGCCGGACCGAGGCCGCGGAACGGAGCTCGCAAGGGCGCGTGCCGGCCCGTTCGCTGCGCGACGAGGGGCGCGAGATCGCCGCCTGCGACGACGTCGGGCGCGCGCCGCTCGCGCGAGGACGAAGCGGAGATCCTGGATGGGCCGTCGCTCGGCGTGAGCGCAGCGAAGGCCCGGCGACTGGACGCGCGGTCGTCGGCGACGGACGCCAGGCGTGGGCACACCGACGCGCCTTCACGCGCGAGCCCGTCGCGGGCGCCCTCCGAGGCGCGGCGCCGGCCTCGCGGAGCCGGGGCGTCAGCGGCAGACGAGGAACAGCTGATCGCCGAAATGCAGCGGCTCGCAGAACTTCTCCTCGCCGGGGTTGGCGAGCTGGAAGCAGCAGGGCTTGCGGTCGTCGAGCAGCTTGTCCTGCTGGTCGTAGGGGCAGAGCTCGCCCTGGGCCGTACAGCACTCGAGCTCGTCGATCGGGAACGCCGCGGTCTGGAACGCCTGGCAGTCGGCGGCGCACTGGAACTTGCACTCGACGCGGTAGTTGCTGCCGCACGCCTCCTGGCAGTGGGCGACCAGGGCGTCCTTGTCGGCCTGCTGGTTGTCGCACACCTCGGGCGGCGGCATGATCGTCTGCTCGAAGTCGACGAACAGGTTGTCGACGATCTCCTCGTCCTCGAGCTTGTCGTTCTGGCAGTACGAGCACTCCGAGCGGTCCCACTCGCACTTGCTGGTGCAGCGGGTCGAGTCGCCCGAGCCGTAGCGGCGGGTGATGCCGGCGGGGGAGGTGAGCTCGGTGCAGGCGATCGGGACGGCGATGTCGTCGAGGTCGGCGGCGAAGTCGCACTCCTCGTCGACGTCGACCACCCCGTTGCCGCAGGCGGAGCAGGCCGAGCGGTCGACGGTGCAGTTGTCGCGGCAGGTCGCGACCCCTTCTCCGGGACATGTCGGTCCGGTCATGTCCTTGGGGTCACACTCCTCGCCGACGTCGAGCACCCCGTTGCCGCAGGCGGAGCAGCCGTTCGGGGCGAAGCGGCAGGTCTTGGGGTCGCAGGCGGCCGGGCTCGCCACCCGGCCGAGCTCGGCGCAGCGGTCGGCGTAGCTGTCGACCAGCGCCGGCTCGCAGTCCTCGTGGGCGAGGACGTCGATGAAGCCGTCGCCGCAGTCGGCCGGCGGGTCGAGCTCGACGAGGCAACCCGCGACGACGCCGATCGACGCCGCGAGGAGCACCATGAGCCGGGAGCCGGACCTCATCGTCGACGACCATAGCACGCGACCACGCGCCCCGCGCCGCTCGAGCCGGTGATGCCCGACTCACGTTCCGTGTCCGCGACGCGGGCCCGTGAAGCTCGCAAACCCGCAAAACCACGAGTCTGTCATCTCGAGATACGATCGCGTGATGCAGCCTCACGATCCGCCGCGTCCACAGCAGTCTCATGCACGGTCGTCTCCTGCAGCGCTCCGCAACCGCGGGGTGATCGCGGAGGTGTTGGCACGGGTCCTGCCCTCGCAGGGGCGCGTGCTCGAAATCGCCAGCGGGACCGGAGAGCACGCGGTGAGCTTCGCGGCGGCGTTCCCTGGGGTCTCGTGGCAACCGACCGACATCGACCCGGAGGCGCTGGCGTCGATCGCCGCGCGGGTCGAGAGCGAGGGGACGCCCAACCTGCTGCGGCCGCTGCGGCTCGACGTCACCGCGTGGCCGTGGCCGGTGACCGAGGCCGACGCGATCGTGTGCATCAACATGATCCACATCGCCCCGTGGGCCGCCTGCGAGGCGCTGATGGCCGGGGCCGGGCGCGTGCTGGCCCCGGGCCGGCCGCTCTACCTGTACGGCGCCATCCGGCGCGGGGGCCAGCACACCGCGCCGAGCAACGCGGCCTTCGACGCCGACCTGCGGGCCCGCGACCCGGCCTGGGGCGTGCGCGACGAGGCCGACGTCCGCGCCGCGGCCGCGGCCCACGGGCTCGAGCTGACCGAGCTGGTGGCGATGCCGGCCAACAACTTCTCGCTGGTGTTTCGCAAGTCCTGAAGGACATGCCCTCCGGGGCAGGTCGGCTGCGCTTGCGCAGGCGGGCAGCTGGGGCTATCCTGCGCAAAGTCGCGCATGGCTCCCCAGCTCGATCTCTTCGCCGATCCCTCGCAGGGCCCGACCCCCGGCGGCGACGGCCGTGGCGGCGCCGGCAAGAAGACGCCGCCGCCGATCTTGCCGGCCACGACCCCCGCCGAGCTGGCGGCGCTGGCCGAGCGGCTGCCGAAGAACCTGCGCTTCGGGACGTCCTCGTGGGCCTACCCGGGCTGGTCGGGGATCGTCTACGACCTGCCGCACTCGCAGCAGCGGCTCGCGCGCGAGGGCCTGGCCGCGTACGCGCGCCACCCGCTGATGCGCGCGGTCGGCATCGACCGCTCGTACTACGCGCCGCCGCGGACCGACGAGTTCGCGGCCTACGCGGCGGCGGTGCCGGGCGACTTCCGCTTCCTGGTCAAGGCCCACGAGGCCTGCACGACGGCGGTGTGGCCCCGGCACCAGCGCTACGGCAAGGTCCGCGGCCAGCCCAACGAGCGCTTCCTCGACCCGGTGTACGCCAGCGAATTCGTGGTCATGCCGGCGGTGGAGGGCCTCGGCGAGGCGCTGGGTCCGCTGCTGTTCCAGTTCGCCCCGCAGGACTTCGGCGCGCTCGGCGGGGCGCGCTGGCTGGTCGACCGCCTGCGCCGCTTCCTCGACGGGCTGCCTCGCGGGCCGCTCTACGCGGTCGAGCTGCGCAACCGCGAGCTGATGACCGGCGCCTACGCGGCGGCGCTGGCCGAGTTCGGCGCCTGCCACTGCATCAACGTCTACCCGAGCATGCCGCCGGCGCGGGCGCAGCGGTCCCGCGTGCGGCAAGATCTGGCTCCGGCGCTGGTGTGCCGCTGGATGCTGCACCCGAGCATGAACTACGAGCGCGCCGAGGCCCGCTACGACCCGTTCGACCACCTCGTCGACGAAGACCCCGGCAACCGCGAGGAGCTCGCCCGCGTCTGCGCCGAGGCCGACCTCGACCTGCCGGTGTACGTGATCGTCAACAACAAGGCCGAGGGCTCGTCGCCGCGGACGATCGCCAAGCTGGCCCAGCGGATCGTCGAGCTCCAGAGCGGCTAGCTGCCCGCAGGGACAGGCGACGACTGCCTGGTCCGAGGGACAGCTCGGGCGGCGTGCGGGCGAAAGGTTCTCGAGGGTCCCACGCGGGCCAGGAGGCGTGGAGGGCGAGCCTGTCTCGGAGGACAGGCTGCAAGGTTACGCGGGCGAAAGGTCCCACGCCTGTCCGAAGGGGCAGGCAACCCGGCGTCAGCGGAGGTTCGCCGGCGGGGTGCTCGCGCGGGTCGGACGGGCCGCGGCGAGGCTGGCCGCCTCCTGGCCGATGATCGTCTCGAGCGTGTACATGGCGTCGAAGTAGGTGCCGTAGGCGTCGAGCGCCTCGGTCTGGATCCGCAAGAAATTCTCGCGGGCGACGAACACCTCGATGATGTCGACCTCGCCGAGCTCGAAGGCCCGCTGCAGCAGCTGCAGGTTCTCCTCGAAGCGCGGCACGACCTCGCGCGAGTAGGTCTGGACCCGCTCGGCCGCGGTGTTGATCGCGTCGACCGCCCGGCGAGCGTTGAGCGCGAGCTGGTAGCGCGTGACCTCGAGCTCGGTGTTGGCGACGCCGAGCTCGGCCTTGGTCTGCGCCCGCGCCAGCTGGTTGCGTTTGAAGAAGGGCAGCGGGATCGTGATCATGCCGAGCACGATCCGCGAGGCGGGCAGGGTGACCCCGGGCTCGCGCTCGCGGCCGACGTAGACGCCGATCCACGGCTCGGGCAGGCGGTCGCGCCTGGCCGACTTGGCGCGCGCCTCGCCGAGCTCGACCTGCGCCTCCTTGGCCTTGAGCGCGGGGTGCTCCTTCTGCACGTTGGCGATCAGGTCCTCGGGGTCGCGAACCTTGATCGGATCGCCGAGCTCCCCGGCGGGGGCGATGAGCTGTCCCGAAGGCCAGCCGGCCATCTCGGCCAGGTGGATGCACGCGAGCCGATAGTTGAGGTCCGCCGCCAGCTTGGCCTGGCGGGCGCGCGCCAGCTCACCCTCGGCCACGCGCACGCGCAGGCGCGAGATCTCACCGGCTTGCTGGCGGCGGCTGGCGATGTCGAGGAGGCGCTCGGCGAACTGCTGCGTGCGGGCGGCGGTGCGTGCGCGCTCCTTGGCGATCAGCGCAGTGTTGTAGGCGTAGTGGACCTGCGCGTGCGTGGTCCAGCGGACCTGCGCGAGCTCCTTGTCGAGGTACTCGCGGTACTCGCGGCCGGCCTTGATGCGGAGGCTGCGCTCGCGGCCGATCTCGATCGGCTGCTGCAGCGTGGCCTGGAGCTCGAACTGCGGCGAGCCTGCGGCAGGGTTGAGGCGAGCGCCCATGCCGAGGTACAGCTGCGGGTTGTCGGGCAGCAGCGGCTTGGCGCCGGTGATGGCGGCGTCGCCGAGCTCGAGGCGCGAGCGCGCGGTGCGGACCGGCATCGCGTTCTCCTCGGCGTGTTTTAAAATTGTGTCGAGGGGGAGGACCTGAGCACCGGCGACGACGGGTTCGGGGATCGTCTGCGCCGGCTCGGGCATCGGCGCGAGCAGCGGCGCGGGCGCGTCGGCGGGTTTGCGTGCCGGCGCGGGCGCGGCTCCGGCCGCGGGGGCGAGCGATGCTGCGGTCACGGCCGCGACCAGCGTGAACATCGTCGAGGTCCGGGTGAGAGCTGTGCGGCGTGGCATGCGAATCGGAGTGCGGACAAGTTCGTCGCGCGCTGTCAAGCCCGCGGACTCTTACACGCGGGGTCCGAGGTTGCCAAGGACCTTGTACAGCCCGAGAGTTTCGACACGGCCCGAGCGCTCTGGGGGCGGGCGGAACCTTGACATGAAGGCCCCGTAATGTAAGCAATGGTGTTTGAAACACCATCCCAGGGCCTTTTTCGGGGGAGATTCGTCCTCGTCCCGCCGGGCCTGGCGCCACGCTCGCGCACGAGTGTGGCGCGCGGATTACAAGACTCCCAGGACGTGTCGTGATGAGCAATTCCTCTGAACCCGGTCGAGCCTCGCGCTGGCTGATCCTCCTCGACCACGCGCGACGTTGGTTCGTGCTCATGTTCGTCTTCGCGGTCGCGACGCCGCTCGGCTGCAACCACGGAGAGGCCGCCGAGGCCGACGCGGCGACCAAGCCGCCGGAGCTGCCGTACTTCGAAGACGGCGTGATCAAGCTGCCCGAGGTGTTCGCCGAGAAGGCGGCGCTGCAGAGCACCGTGGTCGAGATGACCGAGGTGTCGCCGGTCGTCCACGTCACCGGCGTGCTCGAGTTCGACGAGCTGCGGATCGCCGAGGTCGGCTCGCGGATCTCCGGGCGCGTCAAGGAGGTCAAGGTCATCGAGGGCACGAAGGTCGAGACCGGCGACGTCCTGGCCACGCTCGACAGCGCGGAGCTCGGCAAGGCTCAGGCCGAGATCTCGGCGGTCGTCGCCAAGGCCGAGCTGGCGGAGCGCGACAAGGAGCGCAAGCGGCGGCTGCTGCAGGAGGGCATCGCCTCGCAGCGCGCGGCCGACCTGGCCAGCGCCGAGGTGTCGGTCGCCAGCGCCGAGCTGCGGGCGGCCAAGCAGCGGGTGCAGGCGCTCGGCGGCGGCTCGTCCGACAAGGGGGCGCTCGGGGTGATGTCGCTGACCTCGCCGATCGAGGGCGACGTGGTCCGCGTGCGAGTGTTCCGCGGCCAGGCGGTCGAGCCGAGCTACACGGCGTTCACGATCGCCGACCGCAGCACGCTGTGGGTGCGCCTCAGCGTGTTCGAGGGCGAGGTGATCAACATCCGCGTCGGCGACTCGGTCGAGATCTCGTCGCAGGTGACGCCCGACGAGGTGTTGACCGGCACGGTGACGTTCGTCAGCACGGTGCTCGACCCGGTGACCCGCAGCGCCGAGGTGCGCGTGGTGGTCCCGAACGAGGCCGGCAAGCTGCGCGTCGGTCAGGCGGTCAACGCGAGGATCCGGCCGAGCGCGGCGCGCAAGCAGGCGCTGGCGATCCCGCGCAAGGCGATGGTGCAGGTCGACGGCAAGCCCACGGTGTTCGTCGAGGTCGGCGAGCGCGCGGTCATGCCGCGCACGGTCGAAGTCGGCGCGCAGGGGCCCGACCTGGTCGAGGTCAAGAAGGGCCTCGAGCCGGGCGAGCGCATCATCACCGAGGGAGTGTTCGCCCTCAAGTCCGAGCTGTTCCGCTAGCGAGGCGCCGAGGAGAGACCCATGCTGGGCGCACTCATCGATATCTCCATTCGCCTGCGCTACTTGATGGCAGGCCTGCTCGCCGCGCTGCTGGTGGCCGGCGCGATCGCGGCGAAGAACCTGCCGATCGACGCGCTGCCCGACATCTCGACGATCCAGGTCACGGTCATCACCGAGGCGCCGGGCATGTCGGCCCTCGAGGTCGAGCGCAACGTCACCTTCCCGATGGAGAACGCCCTCAACGGCGTCCCCGGGCTCGACGAGCTGCGGTCGGTCTCCCGCGCCGACATCTCCTCGATCACCGTCGTCTTCCGCGACGGCACCGACCCATGGTTCGCGCGCCAGCTGGTGTTCGAGCGCATGATGCAGGCCCGGGGCGACCTGCCGGCGACGATCAACACGCCGATCCTGGCGCCGCTGTCGACCGGCCTCGGCGAGATCTTCCAGTTCGTGGTCCGCTCGCCGGTCCACACGCGCAAGCAATTGCGGACGATGCTCGAGTGGGAGATCGTGCCGCGCCTGCGCGGGGTGCCGGGGGTCATCGAGGTCAACTCGATCGGCGGCGACCTGAAGCAGTACCAGGTGATCGTCCAGCCCGACCGCCTCGCGGCCTACGGCCTGACGATCCGCGAGCTCAGCGACACGCTGATCGGCTCGAACGCGATCGTGTCCGGCGGCTACATCGACCGCACGGCCGAGAGCTTCACGCTGCGCGCGGTCGGCACGTTCACCAGCATCGAGGACATCGGCAACGTCGTCCTCAAGGTCTCGGACGGCCAGCCGGTGCTGGTCCGCCACGTCGCCGAGGTGCGCGACGGCTCGGCCCTGCGCCACGGCGTCGTCACGTTCAACGGCGAGGACGAGGCGGTCGCCGGCATCATCATGATGCTGCTGGGGTCGAACAGCCGCGACGTCATCTACGCGGTCAAGGACCGGGTGGCGGAGATCCAGGCCGACCTGCCCGCCGGCGTGGTCATCGAGGCGGTCTACGACCGCGCGAACTTCGTCGAGCGCACCCTGGCGACGGTGCTCAAGAACCTCGCCGAGGGCGCCGCGGTGGTGTTCATCGTCCTCGTGCTGTTCCTCGGCACGGTCCGCGGCGCGCTGGTGTGCGTGCTCGGCATCCCGGCGTCGATGTCGGTGGCGCTGTTCGGCATGCACTGGGCCGGGGTCGCCGGCGACCTGATGTCGCTCGGCGCGATCGACTTCGGCTTCCTCGTCGACGGCCCGATCGTCGTGCTCGAGGCGCTGATCGCCACCTTCGTCGGCCAGCAGATGTCCCGCGAGGAGCGGGCGCAGGCCTACAACGCGGCCATCGGGGCGGTGATGCGCCCGGTCGCGTTCGCGGTGGCGATCATCATGCTGGTGTACATCCCGCTGCTCAGCCTCGAGGGCGTCGAGGGGCGGCTCTTCAAGCCGATGGCCACCACCATGGCGTTCGCGCTGCTCGGCGCGCTCGTTTACTCGGTGGTGTTCCTGCCGGCGCTGCTGGCGCTGTTCGTGCCGCCGCTGAAGAAGGAGGGCGCGCGCTGGCTCAACCCGATCGCCCGCGGCTACAAGCGCGCGGTGCCGCACGCGATCCGGCTGCGCTGGCCGCTGATCCTCGGCGCCGCCGCGGCGCTGTTCGTCTCCGGCTACATCTTCAAGGAGAAGGGCGCCGACTTCGTGCCGCGCATCGACGAGGGCGACATGGTGGTCAGCATCCGCCGCCCGCCGTCGATCAACCTCGAGGAGGCCAAGCGCCTCGACTACCAGACGCAGAAGATCCTCCTGAAGTACCCGGAGATCCTCAAGACGCTGACGATGACGGGCCGCGCCGAGGTGGCGATCGAGCCGGTCGGCAAGGACCGCACGGAGATCTCGATCCCGCTGCTGCCCAAGGACCAGTGGACGACCGCGCATGACCTCGACGAGCTCAGCGTGATCCTCAAGAACGACATCGAGTCGCAGGTGCCCGGCACCTTCGTCGCGGTGTCCCAGCCGATCGAGGACCGCAACAACGAGATCATCAGCGGCTCGCGCGCCGACATCCAGATCGTGGTCGCCGGCGACGACCTGCTCGAGCTCAAGAACCTCGCCGACAAGATCGCCAACGCGGTCCGGCCGATCGAGGGCACCGGCGACCTCCGCGTCGAACAGGTGCTCGGCATGCCCGAGCTGACCGTGCGGCCCGACCGGGCCCGCCTGGCCCGCTACGGCGTCAGCATGCAGGACGCGCTGCTGGCGATCGAGACCGCCCGCGTCGGCAAGACCTTCGGCCTGGTCTACGAGGGCATCCGCCGGTTCGACGCGCGGCTCCTGATCCCGCCGCGCGCGCCGGTGCCGGAGGCGCTCGGCGACCTGTTCGTCGAGACGGTCGACGGCCACCGCGTGCCCCTGTCCGAGGTGGCGTCGATCGTCGAGGCGGAGGGGCCGGCGCAGATCCGGCGCAAGAACCGGATCCGCGTGGTCCGCGTCGAGGTCAACCTGCGCGGCCGCGACCTGCTGTCGTGGGTCAACGACGCCCAGGCGGCGGTGGCCGAGAAGGTCGAGATCACGCCGGGGTACAAGGTCGAGTGGGCGGGTCAGTTCGAAAACTTCGAGCGCGCGTCGAAGCGCCTCGCGGTGGTCGTGCCGATCTGCCTGATGCTGATCTTCGGCATGCTGCTCTGGAACTTCGGCGACATCCGCTACGCGACCGCGGTGTTCGCGATCGTGCCGTTCGCGCTCATCGGCGGGTTCGTCGGCCTCATCATCCGCGACATGGCGTTCAGCATCCCGGCGGCGGTCGGCTTCATCGCCCTCGCCGGCGTGGCGGTGCTCAACGGGGTGGTCATGGCCAACGACGTGCGCCACGCGCTCGACGAGGGCCACCCGTTCGACAAGGCGCTGGTCAAGGGCGCCGTCCACACGATGCGCGC
This sequence comes from Nannocystis exedens, assembly GCF_002343915.1. Taxonomy (GTDB): domain Bacteria; phylum Myxococcota_A; class Polyangia; order Nannocystales; family Nannocystaceae; genus Nannocystis; species Nannocystis exedens. Next base: position 5,512,494 of record NZ_NETK01000001.1, read on the forward strand.
GGTGCTCACGACCGGCGCGGTCGCGGCCCTCGGCTTCCTGCCGATGGCCCTGGCCACCGGCGCCGGCTCCGAGGTGCAGCGCCCGCTGGCCACCACGGTGGTGTTCGGCATCGGCGCGTCGACGTTGATGACGATGTTCCTGCTGCCGGCCATCCTCAAGATGACGCTCCGCCGCGAGCAACGCGTGGTGCCCGAGTCCAGCGACGCGCCGCAGCTCGGCGCCGAGCGGTCGTAACGACTGGACGCGCGCGCCGAGACCGGACGAGCCGAGGCGGCGCGTCCGGTCTCGCCGCTTTCGGCGGTCGAGCGGCCAGAGGCCGAGGACATGGAGCCCCGCCGGGTCGACGGCAGGCCTCGCGGACAGGCGAGCGGCCTGTCCCGAAGGTCAGGCGGCGGCCGACTTGGCGATGCCGGTGAGCTGCTCGGAGATCTCCCACAGCCGCAGGGCGGCGGCGCGGTCGAGGGCGTAGCGGGTCGGGCGGGCCTGCTTCGACTTGATGAAGTACTGGCCGCTGGTGCGCTCGAGCTCGGGGGCGCTGGCGGCGTAGATCGAGGTGCGGGCGCCCTGCTCGGGGGTGATCATGAAGCGCTGGGCGATGCCGACGAGGACGCGGTAGATCCCGCGGGTGTCGCCGTCGAGGCCGAAGCCGGAGGCGACGACGCCGGGGTGGACGGCGTTGACGGTGACGCCGGTGCCGCGCAGGCGCTCGGCGAGCTCGAGCGTGAAGAGCAGGTTGGCCAGCTTGGTGCGGCAGTAGACGGGGAAGGCGCTGTACTTGCGGCGGGCCTGCAGGTCGTCGAAGTCGAGCCCGCGGGCGGCGCGGTGGGCGTCGGAGGCGAGCACGACGATCCGCGAGGGCGCGCTCTGCTTCAGCCGGTCGAGCAGCAGGTGCGTGAGCAGGAAGTGGCCGAGGTGGTTGACGGCGAAGGTGGTCTCGAAGCCGTCGGCGGTCTCGCTGCGGTCGGAGAGGACGAGGCCGGCGTTGTTGATGAGGACGTCGAGGCGCGGGTGGCCGGCCAGGTACTCGGCGGCGAACCGGCGCACGTCGGCCAGCGAGGCGAGGTCGAGGCGCATGAGCTCGACGGCGTCGGAGCCGCTCTGGCGCTTGATGTCGGCGACCGCGGCCTCGCCCTTGGCGGGGTCACGCGAGGTGATCGTCACCGCCGCGCCCATGCGCGCCAGCCCGATCGCGGTGGCCTTGCCGATCCCGGTGTTGCCGCCCGTGATCAGCACGTGTTTGCCTTGCATCGTCATGGCGCGGACCCATAGCAGAGCGACCCCGCCGGCGCCACGGGGGCACAAGGCCCCGCGCGCGGCGCCGTCGGGCCCGCAGATCCGCTACAACAGGAGGGTCATGTCCGCGTCGCATCCTCCTGCCGCCCGCCCGCCGCGCCCGCGCGGTGATGCCCTCGACATGGTCCCAGGGACAGGTGACGTGCGAGGTCGGCGATGACCGCGATCGAAGACGAGCTGATGGCCGACGGCGAGGCGCTGCTCAGCCGGCGCGAGGCGGTCGAGCGCGCCATCACCCGCGACTTCCGCGGCTCGCGGACCGCTTTCCTCGTGCAGGCGGCCCAGGTCGAGCGCGAGCGCGAACGGCTGCGCGCCGAGCTGCAGCGGCTGGTCCGCGAGGTCGACGAGGCCGACCCCGAGGAGGCAGGCGGCGACGACGACGACGCAAGCCCGGCCGACGACTTCTACGCGGCCCGCGAGCGCCTGGCCGCGCGCGACCGCGAGCTGGTCGGCCGCGGCGAGGCCCTCCAGCGCCGCGCGGCCGAGCTGCGCAAGGCCCCCGCCCCCGCGAAGCTGGCCGAGCTCGAGCGCGAGCGCGAACAGCTCGAGTCCCAGCTCCGCCAGTGGCGCGGCCGCTGCCGCAAGGCCGGGCTCATGCTCGACCTGCCGCGCTGGGGCGAGTTCGCCGGCGCGGCGGCGGATGATTGAGAGGACATGTTTGAAAGGGCATGTCGAGACGGACATGCCTCGAAGGACATGTCCGGAGAGCGGAGCGGCGGTGGCCTGCTGCCGCGGCGAGGCTGGGCAGGCGGGCGGGCGCGGAACATGGGGGCGCGGGCGGCTCGACGTCGGCGCTGTGGTGCACCGCTGCCCCGAACACCAGCGCCATCGCGGGGGGTCGAGCGCGACCTGGCCCTCGAGGCAGGCTCCGCGCCGACCTGGCCCCCGCGCCGGGCTAATCGAGGGCCAGCAGGACGTCGAACGCGCCGGCGCCGCGGGGTGGGGCGAACGGGCCGGTGAACCATGCGGACACGGCCACGTGGACGCCGTGGGGGCCGGGGCTGAGGCGGGCGCCCAGGGCGCGGGCGGCATGGCGGTAGGCGCTGCGGAGGACGGTGGGCGCCTGAATCGGAAAACTGGCGAGCAGCGCGCCGGTCTCGGGGTCGCGCACTTGCAGGTGCAGCGGGGGGACGTCGTCCTCGGGCGTGCGCGGGGCGACCGGCGCGGCGGGCAGGAGCAGGTAGCCCCCGTGGAGGACAGGGTCGCCGACCGGGCGGGCGCGCAGCGACCACAACAGGCGGCCGTCACGGGTGAGGCGGTGGATCTTGTGATGATAAGCGGCGCCGGTGCGGGCGTGCTCGCCCTCGGTGAAGAGGAGCACGAGGTCGTCGCCGAGGGCGCGGACCCACCCGCGCGGGAGCAGCGACTCGAGGCCCTCGGTGGCGTCGACGCGCAGCGACCAGCCCGGAGGGTCGCCGAGGCGATCGACGGTGATGAAGCGCGGTCCGGCGAACTCGACCCGATAGTGCACGGCGGACATGGCCGCGATTAAATAGCACCCTTCACGCGAGGAGATCGCTCAGATCGGCGCCGGGGGGCACCTCTGCGGGCTTCTGGCCGCGCCGGAAGATCCGCGCGCCGGTGACGCCAAGCAGGCTGAGCCGCGGCCCCTCGCGGCGCAGCATCGAGCCCTCGCGCAGGCCCACCACCGGCTGCGGGTTCTCCTCGTGGAACTGCTCGATCCGCTTCTCGCGGGTCTCGCCCATGTGCGTCGAGCCGGGATCGGGGTCGAGGTAGTGTGGGTTCAGGTTGAACGGCACGAGGGCGAGCGCGCAGAAGCTCGGCGGCTCGACGATCGGCATGTCGTTGGTGGTGCCGATCGTCAGGCCGGCGATGTTCGAGCCGGCCGAGGAGCCGATGTATGGCACGCCCGAAAGGACACGTTCGCGCAGCGGCGCGAGCACGTCGAGCGCATAGAGCTGGCGCAGCAGGCGGAAGGTGTTGCCGCCGCCGGTGAACACGGCCTCGGCGGCCTGCACGGCGGCCCGCGGATCGTCGGCCTCGTGCAGGCTGTCGAGCTGGTAGCCGAGCGCGGCGAAGCGGGCCCGCGCCTGGGCGGCGTAGGCGTCGCGGTCGAACAGCGCGAACGGGATGAACAGGACGCGCGTGACGCCGCGGCCGAGGAACTGCTCGATCTGCTCGGCGCAGTGGTCGAGGTAGCCGGAGCCGTGGAGCGTGGAGTTGCTGACGAGCAGGAGGCGGGTCATGGCGGCACGCCGAGGATAGCGCGCGGCGGTGGCGGAGGTCGCGTGATGATTCGGCCGCGCCCGCCCGGGGCGCTGCGCTCGAGGGGTCGGGCGGCGACGCGGGCCGAACCCGGTCGCGCGTCGCGGTGAGTCCGGCGTCGCCGGCCGGATCGACCCCTGGCGTTCTCGGCGATCGGCGGGTGAGGTCGGTGGGCGTGCGTTCCGAGCCGGGCGGGCGCGGGCGGCGGAGGCGGTCCCGGTCCCAGTCGCGCCGCGGAGCTTGTCGGGGTTGCCGCGCCGGTCAGGGTCGATGGACCTGAAATGCGGCAGGAGGGCGGCGAGGCGCGGGTCTTCGTGTGCTTCGAAGAGCAGGCGCCTCGAAAGGCCGCGAGAGGGAGCCTGCGTGCGACGCTCGACGCCGGAGGGTGGTCACCCAAGGGACGTCCCCAGGGGCCGGACACGGGGATCGGCGTGTGGTTCGAGGGACAGGTTGCGAGGACACCCCGAGCGACGCGGGGGAGGGCACCGTCAAGCGTCGACGGCCAGCAGATGGACCGAGGCTTCGACCCGTCGGTCGCCGTGCAGCTCGAGTACGCACATTCGCGCGGGCGTGGCAAAGTCGGCGCCGATGTGGAGTCGACGCAGGCCGTAGAACCAGGTCGGAGGGTGCGGGCCTCGCTGCCAGGCCGCGGCGCGGGGCAGGCCGTGGTCGACGAGGATCCGTCGGGCCAGCGGTCGCATCGCGGAGGGGACCGCGGCGCTGCAGAGGTACCAGATGCCCTGGTTGCAGACGACGGAGAAGATCGACCAAAATGTGCGGAGTTCGGCAGGCGCCGATTCGCCGAGGCGGTGGGGCTCGGTGAAGCCGATCCACAAATCATCGTAGTCCGGCGAGCCGGCGAAGGCGCGGCTGACGAGCTCCGCGCCCACCGCGTGCGCATGGTTCGGCGCCAGCGGACGGCGGAAGCCGGTGCGGATCGGCGGCGTCGATGCGTCGGACGGCATCGACGTCACCTTGCCACGAGCCCGCGGGCGGCGTCACGGCTTGCGCAGGTCGGCGAGCGCCTGGGCCATGCGGCGGACGGCCTCGGCGAGGCCGCGCTCGTCGAGGCCGGCGAAGCCGAGGCGCACGTGCGGGAGCGGGCGCGACTCGAAGCTGAACTGGCGGCCGACCTGGAACGCGACGCCGCGGGCCTGGGCCGCGCGCGCCCACGCGGACGGATCGACGCCGTGCGCGCGGGCCCACAGGGCCATGCCGCCGCTCGGCGGGGTGACGCGCAGGACGCCGGCGAGGCGGGCGGCGAGCGCGTCGACGAGGGCGTCGCGGCGGGCGAGGTACATGCGACGCGCGCGGCGAATGTGCCGACCGACCTCGCCGCTCGCCAGCAGGTCGGCGGCCGCGGCCTCGAGCGTGCGGTCGCCGTTGAGATCGGTGTAGGAGCGGACGGCGACGACGCGCTCGAGCAATGGTTGCGGGGCGACGCAATAACCGATCCGCAGCCCCGGCGCGAGCACCTTGGACAACGTGCCGATGTAGACGACGGAGCCGGCCGCGTCGCCGCTGGCGAGCGGGAGCACGGGGCGGCCCTCGTAGTGGAATTCGTGGTCGTAGTCGTCCTCGAGGATCGCCATGCGGTGGGCGCGGGCGAGCGCCAACAATTGCAAGCGGCGGCCGGCGGCGAGGGTGACGGTGGTCGGGTATTGATGATGCGGGGTGATGTAGACGGCGCGCACCGGCTCGCGCGCGAGCAGGGCGGCGAGGGCGTCGACGTCGAGGCCGCCGGCGTCGGTGGCGATCGGCACGAGGCGCGCGCCGGTGAGGCGCAGGGCCTCCCACGCGGGGCGATAGCCGGGGTCCTCGACGGCGACGACGTCACCGGGGCGCAGGAGGGTGCGGGCGACGAGCGAGAGGGCCATCTGACTGCCGCGAGTGACGATCAGGTCGTCCTCGCCGCAGGCGAGGCCGCGGGTGGCGGCGAGCATGTCGGCGAGGACGCGGCGCAGGTCGACGAGGCCGCGCGGGTCGCCGTAGCCGAGCAGGTCGGGGCGGGCGAGCGCGCGGCGATAGGCGCGGGCGAGGCTGGCCGCGGGCACCAGGCGCAGGTCGGGCACGCCGCCGGGCAGGGCCAAAAGGCCCGGGGCGCGCGGCATCGGGAAGTAGCCCTCCGGCCCGGGCGCGAGGTCGAACGCCGGCCGGGCCGGGACGCCGGTGCGCAGCGCCTGCCCGGAGCGCCGCGGCGTGGGCTCGGGCAGGGTGCGCGAGACGAAGGTGCCGCGCGCCTGGGCGCTGTCGATCCAGCCCTCGGACTCGAGCTCGCGGTAGGCGGCGAGGACGGTGTTGCGGTGGACGCCGAGGTCCTCGGCGAGGCGGCGGCTGCCGGGCAGCGGGTCGCCGGGGCGCAGGCGGCCGCGCCGGATGTCGGCCGAGACGGCGTGGGCGATCTGCACGAACAGCGGCAGATCGCCGGCAGGGTCGAGGTCGACGGCGATCTGCCACGGACGAACTGGTCTAGTCGACATCGAAGAACTGGACCTTTTTCATGGACCAGTGTGCGGCCATCCTCGAGGCATGCGCAAGCAGGAGTTCTTCGGGATGGCGCGCGACGAGGCGGTGGCGTTGCTGGCGGCGGCGCCGGTGGTCCGGCTGGCGGGCGTCGGCGAGCGCGGGCAGCCGGTGCTGCGCTCGCTCCACGCGGTGGTCATCGACGGTTGGCTGTACTTTCACGCGGCGCCGGTCGGCGAGAAGTCGGAGGCGGTCGGGCGCGAGGCGGTGATCGCCGCCGACGAGGCGATTGCGACGATCCCCAGCCACGTGTTCGACCCGGAGCGAGCGTGCCCCGCGACCACGTATTACCTCAGCGCGCAGGCCCACGGGACGCTGCACGCGGTCGACGAACCGGCGCTCAAGGCCCGCGTGCTGCAGGTGTTGATGGAGAAACACCAGCCGGAGGGCGGGTACGCGCCGATCACCGCCGACGATCCGCGCTACCGCGGGGCGGTGAAGGGGATCGCGATCGTCGGCATGCCGCTGACGCAGGTCGACGGCAAGGCCAAGCTCGGCCAAAACCGCGGGCCCGACGATCTGGGCAAGGTGCTGCGATTCTTGTGGGCGCGCGGCGAGCCGGGCGACCCGCGGGCGGTCGACCTGGTGCGCGCGGCCAACCCGGACGTGCCGACGCCGGAGTTCTTGAGCGCGCCGGCGGGGGCGCGGCTTCAGTGCGCGCTCGGGCCGGCCGACCTGCCGGCGGCGGTCGAGCTGCTGGCGGGCGAGTACTGGAACGTGGATGTCCCGCGGGACAGGATCGCCGTCGGACAGTCGAGGTCGTCGGCGTGGGTCGGCGCGCGCGACGAGGCGGGCCGGTTGATCGCGACCGGACGGGCGCTCGGCGACGGGGCGCGCTGGGCCTACCTGCTCGACATCGCGGTGGCGAGCTCGTGGCGCGGCCGCGGGCTCGGCAAGGCGCTGGTGCGGCTGCTGCTCGACCACCCGCAGGTCCGCGGCTGCCGGCACGTGGGCCTGCGGACCCGCGACGCGCAATCGTTCTATCGCGGCTTCGGCTTCCGCGACGGCGTGGAATCGAAGAGCGCCGAGATGGTGCTGCAGCGATGACAGGCTCAATTGAAGTCGTAGATCTGGCTGAGCACGCAGGTGGCGCGGTGATAGGCGCCGAACCAGGAGATGTCGGAGCCGGGGAACACGACGTCGGGGTGACGCAGGACGCGGAAGGTGTCGAGGTCGTGGGCGTAGGGGTCGTCCAGGATGTCGGCCAGCTCGACGACGAGGTCGAGCGACACGGCGTCCTGGGCCTGCTGCAAGGTGTTGCCGCCGGCGGTGACGATGTCGGCGCCGAACTGTCGATAATAGCCGACGAGGTGCGCGCGCAGGTCGGCGACGAAGGTCGAGACCAGGTCGCGCTCGTAGTGTTCGATGGCTGTCCGGAATGACATGGGCGATCAGGAATCGACGGACCGGAACATGGACGGTGGGGCGGTGGCGGCGACGAGCAGCGGCGCACCGGCGGGGCGGGGCGGGGCCACGAGCACGCCGGCCTGGCCTTCCGCGAGCCCGTAACAGCCGAGCAGAGCGAGCAGGACGAGCGCAAACCGGCGCACGCGGGAATGGTGACACGAGGGGCGCGTCTCGACAATGGCCCCGGACTTCTGCGCCGTCGCAGCGGGCGCGGGCCAGGGGCGGCCGATTCGCCTGCTGCGACGGCTCGGCGCGGATCTGTGCATCGTCGCGGACGGGCGCGGTGAGGTCGCGCCGGCGAGAACGGTGATCGTATCGCGGGGAACGAGCATTGCGAGCGGCGGCGGCTCATCGGCCGCAGCGGGCGCTCGGCCCAGAGACCGCGCGAACCCTTCGCCTGAGCTCGCTGTCCGGTCGGCGCGGCGAGCCACCGGGGTAATCGCCAGGCTCGTCGGAAACGGCCCGCGCAGGTCCGGCGGGGGCGCATCGAGCGGGGGACCTGCCGGCCTCAGCAGCAGGGACCGACAGGGGCCCGAGCTTCGGTCTTGCGAGCGCGGCCGATCGTGGAGCGGTGCCCCGAGTGGGGTGATTTCATCGCTCACTCGCCGGTATCGCCGTATTCGGCCCACGACGCCTCGACCTCGGCCCACGACGGGCGGCGGGGGTCCATTCGCAGCGAGGCTGTGGCGCGGACCTTGCGGTCGGCGTCGCCGGCGAGCCGCGCGAGCACGTCGTCCGGGAGGTTGTCGTGATCGAGGACGCCGAGGCGGGCCCAGACTTCTTCGCGGCCGGCGAGGATCGCCAGCGCGGCGGGAGGGGTGCGCGGATGGTCGACCAGCGCCTCGGCGACCTTGTCGAGGCCGCTGGACGCGAGCGCCTGCAGGAGCGCGGGCGAGCTGCTCGGGTTCTCGGCGAGGCTGCGCTTCACCGCGACGGACTTGTCCTGCGCGAGCTCGCCGAGCAGCGTGGCCGGCAATTTCGGGTTCAACGCCGCGGCCGCGCGGACGCTCCGGTCGTAGTGACGCGCCAGGCCCTCGAGGACGGGCAGCGGGACGTCGGGGTGCATGGCCACGGCCTCGTTCAGCCCGAGCGCCTTGTCCTGGCACAGCCGCTCGAGCAGGGCGTAGGGGAGCTTCGGGTTGCCGGCGGCGGCGCAGCGCACGAGCGGCTCCTTGTCGGCGGCGAGCGCCTCGAGCCGCGCGAGCGGGGTGTTCCTGTGGCGCGCGACGAGGCGGCGGATCTTCGGCAGCTTCTGCGCGAGCAGCGACTCGAGCACCTCGGCGGGGGCGTTCGGGTTCTCGGCCAGCGTCCGCTTGACGTCGTCGGATTTGTCGCCGGCGAGGGTCGCAGCCACCTCCGCCGGCAGGGCGCGGTGGTCGGCGACGAGGCGGCGGATCTCCTCGTTCTTGTCCTTCGCCAGCGCGGCGAGGACCTCGGGGGGCGCGGCGCGGTTGAGCGCCAGCGACAGCCGCGTCTCGCGATCCTTGTCGCGGACGAGCCGGTGCAGCAGGGCCGGCGGGGCGCTGCTGCGCTGGGCGACGCAGTGCTTGATCCGCGCCCGCGTCGCCTCGTCGGCGAGGGCCGGGCCCTCGTCGCCGAGCAGCAGCAGCAAGAGCGGCAGGGTGCGCGCCGGGTCGTCGAGCAGCCAGCCGAACTTCCTGAGCGCGGGCGGACGGGTCTTCTTGTCGCAGGCGCGCAGCAGCAGCGCGGCTCCGTCGGCGCCGCTGCGCGCGAGGGCGACGGCGGCCTCGCGACCGACGCGGACGTCGCGGTCGCGCAGCAGCTCGGCGAGGCGCGGCAGCACGGCTTCGGAGGTACCCGCGAGCGCGCCGAGAGCCGCGACCGCGTGGGCCCGCGCGTCGCCGAGCGCCTGATCCTCGCAGGCGCGCGAGAGCAGCGGCAGCGCGGCCGGCTGGGGCGAATCGAGGGAGAGCACGCACAGGGCGGTCACGGCCAGAGCCCGCTCGCCGGGGCTGCCGGTCTCGAGCTTGCGCAGCAGCTCCGGCGCGGCGGTCGGGCCGACCGAGGCGACCGCGCGGGCGTAGCGGTTGGCCCGCGGGCCCGGGCCCGGGTGGTGAAACAGGGCCGCGAGCAGCCGCGGCAGCAGCTCCGCGCTGCCGGGGGCGACGGCGCCGATCGCCTCGGCGGCGCGGCTGCGCAGCTCCTCGTCTTCGTTGTCGAGCAGTCGCAGCAATGTGGGCAGCTCGGCGCGCGCCGCCGGCCCGCGGCGGGCGAGGGCGAGGATGTCGGCGGGGCTCGGGGCGGCGGGGCGTTCATCGGCGGCCACCAGCGCGGCCGCGGCCGCGTCGCGCTCGAGCTTGGCGATGAGGCCCGCGAGGTCCTTGCGCAGCGCCGGCGGGGCGGAGGTCAGCAGCCGGAGGATGTCGGCGACCAGCGCCGGGTCGATGGCCGGCGAGGCGGCGAGCGCCTGGGCTCGCTCATGGAGGTTCGCGTCGTCGACCCTGGACTTCCCCATGCCGGCGCAATCATGGCAGTCGGCCCGGGCGGCGAGAAGCGGGCCCGCGCGTGAGGCAGGCGCGCCGGGAGCAGCGAATGGCTGCACCCCGGTGCGCGCGGGGGCGACATCGCGGCTGCGCGCGGCGCTAGATATTGAAGTACTTGGCGTCCGGGTGGTGGACGATGATCGCGCTGGTCGACTGTTCGGGGACGAGCTGGAAGCCCTCTTCGGTGAGGGTGACGCCGATGTCCTCGGTGCGGAGCAGCTTGCAGAGGTGGACCTGGTCTTCGAGGCGCGGGCAGGCCGGGTAGCCGAAGCTGTAGCGCGAGCCCTGGTAGTGCTGGCCGAACAGGCCCTTGATGTCGGTGCTGTCGTCCTGGGCGATGTCGAGCTCGCGGCGGACCCGCTTGTGCCACAATTCGGCCAGGCCCTCGGCGCCCTCGACGCCGAGGCCGTAGAAGTGCAGGTAATCGTCGTAGCGGTTGGCCGCGAACATCTCCTGGCAGTGCTGGGTCGCCACCTCGCCCATCGTCACGCAGGTGAGGGCGATGACGTCGCGCTCGCCGGAGCGGACGCTGCGGAAGAAGTCGGCGATGCAGAGGCGGCCCTTGTCGAGCTGGCGCGGGAAGGTGATCTTGACCCGCGGCGTGCGGTCGTCGGGCTCGCCCGGCGCCGGGTAGATCAGCAGGTCGTTGTGGTCGCTCTGGCACGGGAAGTAGCCGTAGACCACGCGCGGCTGCAGCATCTTGTCGGCGACCGCCCGCTCGCACCACATGCGGAACTTGGGCTCGACCGTCTTCTCGAGCAGCTCCTCGTACTCGGCCTCGCTCATCTTGCCGCGGCGGTACTGCCACTGGCCGACGTAGAGCGCCTTCTTGTTCATGTAACGGAAGATCTCGCCGAGCTGCACCTCTTCGGGGCCGGCGATCCGGGCGCCCCAGAACGGCGGCGTGGGGATCCGCGCGGCCGGCTGGACCTCGCTCTTCACGTAGGTCTCCATCGCCTTGCGCAGGTGCGCCTCCCACTCCTCCTGGGTGGTCTGGCGGTAGGCCTTGATCCGCTTCGGCGCGGTCAGGCTGATCTTGTCGGGCGGCACGTGGCCGCACAGCTCGTCCATCAGGGCCAGGCCCTCGAACGCGTCCTTGGCGTAGAACACCCGCGAGCGCGGGCGCGACTCGGCCTGCCGCTGCGGCGACGCGTCGGTCGCGGCCTCGCCGGCGGCCAGGTCCTCGTCGCGGCCGCTGTAGGCGTTCTGCAGGTTGTGCTCGACGTAGCCGCGGGTCAGCGCCGCGCCGCCGCAGATCACCGGCATCACGTGCCCGAGCTCGCGCATGCGCTCGAGGTTCTCCTTCATGATCACGGTCGACTTCACGAGCAGGCCGCTCATGCCGATCGTGTCCGGCTTGTGCTCGGCGGCGGCGGCGAGGATCGCCTCGATCGTCTGCTTGATGCCGAGGTTGACGACCTTGTAGCCGTTGTTGCTGAGGATGATGTCGACCAGGTTCTTGCCGATGTCGTGGACGTCGCCCTTGACGGTCGCCAGCACCATGCAGCCCTTGCTCGGGCCGGCCGTCTTCGACATGTGCGGCTCGAGGTGGCGCACGGCGGTCTTCATCGCCTCGGCCGACTGCAGCACGAACGGGAGCTGCATCTTGCCGGCGCCGAACAGCTCGCCGACGGTCTTCATGCCGTCGAGCAGGATCTCGTTGATGATCTGCAGCGGCGGGTAGATCTCGAGCGCGCGGTCGAGCAGGACGTCGAAGCCGACCTTGTTGCCGTCGACGATGCGCTTCTTGATCTGCTCCTCGAGCGGCAGCGCGTCCTCGGCCGGGCCCGACTCGATCTTCTTGGCCCCGGCGAAGCGGTCGATGAAGGAAAACAGCGGGTCGTAGCCCTCGGCCCGGCGGTCGTAGATCAGGTCGCGCGTGACCTTGAGGTCGTCCTCGCCGAGCTTGTGGGTGGGGATGATCTTCTTGGCGTTGAGGATCGCGGCGTCGAGGCCGTGCTCGCGCGCCTCGGCCAGGTAGACCGAGTTCAAGATCTGCCGCGGGTAGGGCTTGAGGCCGAACGAGATGTTGGACAGGCCGAGGATCGTGCGCGCCTCGGGGAGCTGGGTGTCGATCAGGCGGATGCCCTCGAGGGTCTCGAGCCCGAGCTTGCGGCTGTCCTCCTCGCCCTGGGCGATCGTGAAGGTCAGCGGGTCGAACACGAGGTCGGACTCGGCCAGGCCGTGGCGCTCGACCGCGAGGTCGCGCATGCGCCTGGCGATCCGCAGCTTGCCGGCGGCGTCCTTGGCCATGCCCTCCTCGTCGATGGTCAGCGCGACCAGGGCCGCGCCGTACTCGCGGGCGAGCACGGCGATCTTGTCGAACTTGCCCTCGCCGTCCTCGAGGTTGATCGAGTTGATGATCGGCCGCCCGCCGATCAGCTTGAGCGCGGCCTCGAGCACGTCGAGCTGGGTGGTGTCGATCATGATCGGCAGCGACACCGCCGGCACGATCCGCTTGAGGCACTCGCTCATGTCGCGGACCTCGTCGCGGCCGACGTAGGCGACGCACACGTCGAGCACGTGCGCGCCCTCGGCCTGCTGCTCCTTGGCCAGCTCGGCGATGCCGTCCCAGTCCTCGGCCAGCAGCATCTCGCGGAACTTGAGGCTGCCGTTGGCGTTCGTCCGCTCGCCGATCAGCAGCGGGCCGGAGTCCTGGTCCAAAGGACAGGTGCTGTAGAGGCTCGCCAGCTGCGGGGTGAACTTGTCGGGGCGCGGCCCGGGCTTGATGCCGGCGACGGCCTCGGCGATCGCCTTGATGTGCGCCGGCGTGGTGCCGCAGCAGCCGCCGACCAGGCCGGCGCCGAACTCCTCGGCGAACCGGCGGTGCGCCTTGGCCAGCTCGGCCGGGGTGAGGTGGTAGACGGCCCGGCCGTCGACGTTCTGCGGCAGGCCGGCGTTGGGCTGGACCGAGACCATGCGCGTGCTGGTGCGCCCGAGGTGGCGCACGTGCTCGACCATGAGGTCGGGGCCGGTGGCGCAATTGAGGCCGACGACGTCGACCGGCAGCGACTCGAGCACGACCAGCGCGGCGGCGGTGTCGGTGCCGACGAGCAGGGTGCCGGTGGTCTCGACGGTGACCTGCACGAGCACGGGGATCTCGACGCCCCGCTGACGCGCGACCCGACTGACGGCCAGCACCGCGCACTTGACCTGCAAAATGTCCTGGCAGGTCTCGATGAGGAGGCCGTCGGCGCCGCCGTCGATGAGGCCCTCGGCCTGGCGCGAGACGCTGGCCAGCAAATCGTCGAAGCTCATGTGTCCGAGCGAGACCAGGCGGGTGCCGGGGCCGATCGAGCCGAGCACGAAGCGCGGCTTGTCGGGGGTCGAGTACGCGCGCGCGACCTCCTTGGCGATCTCGGCGGCGCGCCGGTTCAGCGCGTAACACTCGCTGGCCAGGTCGAACTCGGCGAGCACGTGCGGCATGCCGCCGAAGGTGTCGGTCTCGACGCAGTCGGCCCCGGCCTCGAAGTAGGCGGCGTGGATGTCCCGGATGACGTCGGGCCGCGTGCGCACCAGGATCTCGGGGCAGCCGTCGCAACCACCGTAGTCGTCGGCGGTCAGCGTCCGCGCCTGGATCATGGTGCCCATGGCCCCGTCGCACACGAGCACGCGCTCTTGCATGGCCCGCAGCAGCGGCAGGGTGCGCCGGCGCGCGGCCAGATCGAAGCGAGGGACCGGGACCGTAATGTCATTGCCCGCAGACATGGGTCTGGGCTTGGTAGCAAGGCGGCGAGGCCATTGCAAACCTCGTAAGGGGGCCGAAGTCGGACGGAAGGCCGATCGATGTGTCCGACTCGAAGGCCCGACGTCGAGCCGTGACGCAAGACTCACGAGCAGGGGTCGCCCGCCGGGCGGCGGCGGCCATCCGCGGCTCGGCAGCCGACACGCGGGCCTCGGCGCGTCGGGCGCCCCGAGGCGGGCGGCTCTAGACCACGCGCCGCAGCAGCACCGCGCTGATGTTGTCGGGCCCGCCGTGGCGGTTGGCCGCGTTGACCAGCCGGCGCGTGGCCTCCTGCGGGTGATGCTGGGTGATGATGCTGTGCATCTCCTCGTTGGGGACGACATCGGAGAGGCCGTCGGAGCACAGCAAGATGTTGTCGCCGGCCTCGATGATGCCGGCGTTGATGTCGGGCACGCCCTTGGAGCGGCCGTGGCCGAGGCAGCGGGAGATCCGTCCGCGATAAGGATGGACGGCCGCCTGCTCCTTGGTGATGACGCCCTTGCTCACGAGCTCCTGGACCATCGTGTGGTCGAGGGTGATCGGCGTGGCGGCCTTCTTGTCGACGAGGTAGGCCCGGCTGTCGCCCGAGTGCGCGACCCACATCTTGTCGCGGATGCCCATGACCATCACGCAGGTGCAGCCCATGCCCTCGGTGTCGGGGCTCTTGGCGCTGAACTCGGTGATCGCGGTGCTGGCCAGCAAAAACGCGTGGTACAGCAGCTCGCGCGGGCCCTGCTTGCGGAAGTTGTGGTCGATGTAGGCGGTGATCTTCTCGACCGCGAGCGCCGAGGCCAGCTCGCCCGCGTTGTGCCCGCCCATGCCGTCGCACACGACGGCGAGGTAGTAGCCGCGACCGTCGTCCTCCTGGATCGAGATCGCGTCCTCGTTGTGCTCGCGCGACATCCCGGTGTCGCAGGCGCCCGCCATCTGCACCTCGAAGTGGCCCGGGTAGAACGTGCGCTTGAAGAGCTTGTACATGAACGAGGGCTGCGAAAGCGTGAGGTCCGCCGATCCTGGCACCTCGGCGCAGCCGGTTCAAGCCATGATCGCGGCCGTCGCGCGGACGAAAGCCGCGCGCGTCGATCAAGCGCGCGTAAAAAGCGACGAGCCCGAAGTCGGACGACTTCGGGCTCGCTTTCGAGTGGAGCAGAGGGGGATCGAACCCCTGACCTGTGCATTGCGAACGCACCGCTCTCCCAGCTGAGCTACTGCCCCGGAGAACTTGGAGGCCCGGGAAGCTAACCGAAGTGCTGCTGCGAAGCAAGCGTCAGCGACGGGCGAGGCGGCCGCGCCGGGCGCCGACGATGGGCGAAACATCACGCACCCGGCCGCCGGTGCCGACCGCGCCAGGCCAGCCCGAGCAGCCCACACGCGACCACGACGAGGAGCAGCACGAGCTGCGGACCGTCCTGCGGCGACACGAACCACTGCAGGGCGCGCTCGAGGGCCCCGGGAGCGGCCGCCCCGAGCCCGCCGGCGATCTGCGTGCGCACCACCGGCTTGCGATATACGACATGGCCCCGTGCCGCAACCTCCCCGCGTCCGCCTCGACAAGCTCGTCGTCGACCGCGGCCTCGTCGACTCCCGCTCGCGCGCCCAGGCGCTCATCATCGCCGGCAAGGTCGTCGTCGGCGACCACACCGAGAGCAAGCCCGGCGCGCTCGTCCCCGCCGACGCGGCGGTCCGCCTGCGCGTGGCCGACCACCCGTTCGTGTCCCGCGGCGGGCTCAAGCTGCGCGGCGCCCTCGACCGGTTCGCCGAGCTCGACGTCCGCGGCCGCGTGGCCCTGGACGTCGGCGCGTCGACCGGCGGCTTCACCGACTGCCTGCTGCAGGCCGGCGCCGCCCGGGTCTACGCGATCGACGTCGGCTACGGGCAGCTGGCGTGGAAGCTGGCGAGCGACCCGCGGGTCGTGGTGCTCGACCGCAGCAACATCCGCACCCTCCCGCGCGAGGCGATCCCCGAGGCCGCCGACCTGGCGGTGGCCGACTGCTCGTTCATCTCGCTGGCGAAGGTGCTGCCGTCGATGCTGCCGTTTCTGGCGGCCCGCGCCGACATCGTGGCGCTGATCAAGCCGCAGTTCGAGCTCGGGCCCGGGCGCGTCGGCAAGGGCGGGATCGTCCGCGACGCCGAGGACCACGCCGAGGCCTGCCGCGCGGTCGTCGCCGCCGCCGAGGCGCTCGGCCTGCGCCAGATGGGCCTGTGCGACTCGCCGATCGAGGGCCAGGACGGCAACCGCGAATTCTTGGTGTGGCTGCGCCGCGGGGCGTGAGCCGCGCGCGCGACCGCGCGCACGCGTGCGCCGGGCCGCCCGGAGCGCCCGGGCCGGTTACACTGGCCGCGTGAACCGCCCCGTCCTCGGCGCCCGCAGCCGCGCCTTCCTCAAGTCGCTCGCCCATAGCCTGGCCCCCGTGGTGCAGGTCGGCGCCGAGGGGATCTCCCCCGAAGTCGTGCGCGCCACGAGCATCGCGCTCGAGGACCACGAGCTCATCAAGGTCAAGCTCGGGCAGAACTTCCCCGGCGAGCGGGTCGAAGCCGCCGAGGAGCTCGCCGCCCAGACCGGCAGCGTCGCCGTGCAGGTGATCGGCCGCGTGGTCGTGCTCTACCGCCGCCGCTCGCGCGAAGATCCGAAGCGCCCGCGGATCGAGCTCCCGCGGCGCTGACCGATGTCGGTTATCATGCCGCCGATGTCGGCCAGACCCGCGGCGATCCCGGCGCACTCGCGCGCGAGCCGTGGTGCCGCCGCGCGCGGACGGTCCGCGCGGCCCTGGCTGACCGCGCTGACGGTCGCGCTGGCGCTGACGAGCTGCCGGCCGCGAAACACCGCGACCTCGCCGGCGCCGGACGTCTGGGAGGCGGGCGGCGACGCGGCGCGCGAGCACGCGATCACGCGCACGCGGGCGCCGGTGGGCCTGCCCGAACCTGTCCTTGATTTCCTGGCCCAAGAGACGCTCAAGAACCTGGCCCAGCTGCAGGGCGAGGGCGCCGAGGTGCCGGCGTACTTCCTCGCCTACGATCTGATCGCGCGCGATCACCTGTGGCTCGAGGCGCAGGACGGACAGATCGTGCGCAACCGGCGGGACAGCGACCGCACGGTCGACGTCGACGTCCGCGTCGGCACGCGCCAGCTCGACAACAGCCACCCGGGCGACGCCAACTACGGGCCGGGCAACGGGCTCGGCAGCGGCATGTTCGTGTCGGTGCAGGACGACCCGCTGGCGCTGTCGCAGGCGCTCTGGCAGTACACCGAGACGCAGTACAAGGACGCGCTCGCGGCCTTCAGCGCGGCCGAGAGCGCCGAGCAGCTGAAGAGCCAGACCGAGGACAAGCCGCCGTCGCCGGACTTCAGCGAGGAGAAGCCGAACATCCACGCCGAGCCGCCGGTGGCGCTCGACCTCGCCGCGCTGAGCAAGCAGTGGGAGCCGCGGCTGCGCGAGGTCTCGGCGGCGCTGGCCGACGACCCGCACGTGCTGGAGAGCCAGGTGGTGTTCCTCGCGTGGGTCGACAACCGCGCCTACGTCAACAGCGAGAACACCCGGATCCAGGGCTCGCAGGTGCGCCTGCGCCTGATGCTGCAGGCCAAGGCCCAGGCCGACGACGGCATGACGCTCGACCGCTTCGAGAGCTTCGAGGCCCAGGACCCGGAGCAGCTGCCGGCGCAGTCGGTGCTGCTGGCCACCGCCCGGCGCCTGCGCGACGAGGTGCTGGCGCTGCGGGTCGCGCCGCTGGCCGAGCCCTACGCCGGCCCGGCGGTCCTGGCCGGCCGCGCCGCCGGGGTGTTCTTCCACGAGATCTTCGGCCACCGCCTCGAGGGCCACCGCCAGAAGGACGACCTCGAGGGCCAGACCTTCGCCGACATGGTCGGCAAGCGGGTGCTGCCTGTCTTTTTGGACATGGTCGACGACCCCACCGCCGAGACCCTCGGCGGGGTGCCGCTGTCCGGCCACTACCACGTCGACGACGAGGGCGTGCCGGCCGAGCGGGTGGTCCTGGTCGAGCGCGGCAAGCTGCGCACGTTCCTGCTCGGCCGCTCGCCGGTGCTGCCGTTCACGAAGAGCAACGGCCACGGCCGGCGCGAGCGCGGCTACCAGGCGGTCGCCCGCCAGGGCAACTTGATCGTCACCAGCCGCAAGACGATCCCCGACAAGGAGCTCCGCCGCGCGCTCATCGACGAGGTCAAGCGCCAGAACAAGCCCTACGGGCTGTGGTTCTCCGACATCCAGGGCGGCTACACGATGACCGAGCGCGCCGGCCCGCAGGCGTTCAAGGTCATGCCGCTCCTGGTCTACCGGATCTGGCCCGACGGCCGCCCCGACGAGCTGGTCCGCGGCGTCGACATCGTCGGCACCCCGATCGCCGCGTTCGAGACGATCATCGCCACCGGCGACTCGCCCGGGATCTTCAACGGCATGTGCGGCGCCGAGTCCGGCGAGGTGCCGGTGTCGGCCGTCAGCCCGTCGCTGTTGCTGCGCAACCTCGAGGTCGAGCGCGCCACCCACGAGCGCGGCAAGCCGCCGCTTTTGCCGCCGCCGCCGGTCGGCGGCAAGCCTGACCCGAAGGGCATGTCCCCCGCGCCAGCCGCCTCGCCGCCGCGCAAGGCCGTGAATGCGGGCGGTCATGGCGGTAGGGACTTGTCCCGAGAGACAGCGCAGCCAGCCCGGAGGTCGCGGTGAAGCCGCTCGTCTTGGCCCTCGCGCTTGCGCCCGCCGCCGCTCCGGTGCCGGCGCCGGCGCCCGCGCCTGCCTCGACGGCGCCCGCGGCGGCCGGCACGGAGGCGGCCGAGAGCGAGATCGCGGCGGTCGAGCAGGAGATCGCCCGCGGCCTCGCGGGGCTGCGCCTGCCGGACTCGCCGGCGCCCTACCACGCGGTGGTCTACGTCGTGCGCGCCGAGGTGCTCAGCATCGACGGCAGCTACGGCGGCATCATCACCGACGTCCACGAGAACCAGGCGGCCGCGGGCATCGACATCCGCGTCGGCTCGGCCGAGCGCGACCAGACGGGCGTGTTCGGCCAGGACGGGGCGTGGCCGCGCTTCAACCTGTCGCTGCTGCCGTCGGTTGAGCTGACGCGGCACAAGCTGTGGCTCGGGCTCGACCAGGCGTTCCGCCGCGCCACCGGCACGTACGCGCAGAAGCTGGCGATCCTGGCCCGGCTGGCCGGCGAGCCGCTGCCGCCCGACCTCGGGCCCAAGCCGGAGCCGCTCGTGCGCCAGCCGGCGCCGCCGCCGGCGACCGACCCGATCGACCGCGACGGCCTGCGCGAGCTGGTGCGGGCGCTGAGCAAGCGGTTCGCCGACCACCCGGCGATCGACAACGGCGACGTGTTCGTGCAGGTGCTGCGCAGCCACGTCACGACGATCACCAGCGAGGGCGTGGTCCTGCACGAGCAGCGCGACCGGGCGGTGCTGGCGGTGATGGCCGACACGCGCGCGCTCGACGGGATGCACCTCGACCACGGGGCGGCGATCCACCTGCAGGAGCTGCCGCGCGCGACCGACGAGCTGAAGAAGCGCGGCGAGGAGCTGGTCGACGGGGTGCTGCGAGAGCTGACGCTGATGGCCGACGCGCCGATGCTCGACGACGACTACGACGGGCCGATCCTGTTCGCCGGGCCGGCGTCGGCGCAGCTGCTGGCGTCGACGATCGCGGTGCACACCGGCGGCACGCCGGCCCCGCTCGGCGACAACGGCCGCGCCCGCGACTTCGAACCGCACTGGCAGGACAACCTCGGCAAGTCGGTGCTGCCGGCGTTCCTCGAGCTCGAGGACGACCCCCGCGAGGGCTTCGGCCGCATGACCGTCGACGCCCAGGGCTTCGTCCCCAAGCCGCTGACGCTGGTGAAGAACGGGGTGCTGCAAGAGCTGCTGATGACGCGCAC
This sequence comes from Nannocystis exedens, assembly GCF_002343915.1. Classification (GTDB taxonomy): domain Bacteria; phylum Myxococcota_A; class Polyangia; order Nannocystales; family Nannocystaceae; genus Nannocystis; species Nannocystis exedens. The sequence continues at coordinate 5,532,049 of NZ_NETK01000001.1, forward strand.
GCCGAACCCGCGCCGCAAGGAGAGCAACGGCCGCGCCCGCCTCAGCCCGGGCCTGGCCTGGGGCGCGGCGATCACCAACCTGTCGCTCAAGTCGAAGAAGCGCGGGTCGACGCGCAAGGCGCTCGAGAAGGAGCTGCTCCGCCGCGCCCGCGAGGACGGCTACGAGTACGCGTACATCGTCGAGTCGCTGCGCGACGGCAACATCCTCGGGCCGGTCAACCGCGAGGGCGCGACGAGCTACAGCACCGGCCGCAAGGTGTCGCTGCCGCTGCCGGCGAAGATCTACCGGCTCGACGCGTCGGGCAAGAAGACGCTGATCCGCGGGGCGATGCTGGCCCCGGCGTCGATGCGGGTGCTGCGGCGGATCCGCGCCGTCGGCAACAGCGCCCAGGCGCTGCCGCTGCGGATCGCCCCCGGCGCGACGGGGGGCTTCGGCGCGGAGACTTCGATGGACGGGATCCTCAGCAACACGGTCGACGTCAGCGTGAGCACGCCCGACCTGCTGCTCGACGGGCTCGAGCTGGTGGTCGAGCGCAGCGAGAACGAGCGCCTGCCGATCCTCGAGCATCCGCTCCGCCGCGGGCAGACGCCGCCGCCGCAGCCAGCGGCCGCCGACGACGCCGAGTGAACCGGGACGCGCCGCTCGCGTCACCCGGGCCGGCCGCGACCATGACGGCGTGCCCGGCTATCATCGCTGTGATGATCAGCCTCGAGCCGCTCGGCACCGGCGTGTTCCTTCCGGCGATCCTCATCGGTTACGAGGCGCCGGGCGCCGTGTCGCTCGAGCATTTGAACGCCGCGTTGCCGCCCGACGGCGCCATCGTCCGCGTATTTCAGCAGGCCGGAGGCGACTGCATGTCCTATCCGACCGCGTTCGGGGCGTTGCTACGACTCGAGGCCAACCGCGGCCGCGACGGGGGTCCGCTGGACGTGTTGGTCCGTGGGCTGAAGGCGATGAGCGAGGACCCCGACATGGAGACGCTGCGCCAGTACCCCGTGTTGCGGGCGCTCGTCGGTACGAGCGGTCGGTCGTACGAGTCGTCCGAGCTCGACTCGCTCGCCCGTTACCTCGAGCGGTTCTTCGACGTGCCGGCGTTCGTGAGCGGGCTCGAGGCCTTCGTCTGCTTCGCGCCTTGCGACGCGCTCGAGTTCTTCGGCGGCTGGAACGTGCTCACTTGCCGGCTCCCGACGCATGATGACGCCAGGCTCACGATCTACGCGGACACGCCCGGCCACCACTTCGACGAGAGCAACGCGTCCGAGCTGATCCGGGACGACATCCGCGTCTTCGACGCCGAGCGGCTCCGCGCGATCGCCGACCTCGGCCAGCGACTCGGACTCCCGGGTCGACCGTCTGCGTTCCTCTCGTGGGAGAACTGCGAATGAGCTGCGGCTCGCGCCCCGGACGGTACGACCTCGCCCGAGCCCTCCGACGGGCGCCGAGGAGGACGCGGGAACGGCCGCCGTCAGCGAGTGAGCACGACGGCGAGCGCGGCGAGGATCAACACGCCGAGGGCGATGTTGAAGAGGATGAGCCGGCGCGGCGACAGCCACGGGTTTTCGCCGGGCGACGGCTTGTCGGCGGCCGGCGCCCGGGGCTCCGCAGCGCCGGCCGGGCGGCGCGTCATCGCGGCGCGGGCCTGCTCCCCGAGGTTTGACACCACCTGCGTCGTTTCTGCGGGCACGGCGGCGGGGCGGGCGTCGCGAGGGCCGCGGTCGGGGATGTCCTTCGGGTCAGGCAGGGCGAGGGTCGACTCGGCCGGCCGCGCGCCGCCCCGGTCGAGGACGACCGTCGACTCGGGGCGCCGGCCGGGCTGGCCATCTGGCCCTTCGTGCAGGTCCGAATGGCCGAGGGCGGTGATGCGGGGGATGGCCCGCGTCACCTCGTCGTCGTTGGCTTCCTCGAAGGTGTCCTCGGGGACAGATTGGGAAGGACGCGGCTTCAGCGTCGGCATCGCGGTCGTCGCCGCGTCCTCGTCGGCCGGGGCGCGGCGTTCCGGCGCGCGAGCGGGATCGGGGAGCGCCATGGTCGCCTCCGGAGCGGGGCGCCGGCCGTCGCGCTCGGTGGTGGTCCAGTCGGCGGGCAGACCTGGCTGTTCGGCCAGCCCGCCGGCGCGGGGCAGGGCCAGGGTCGTCTCGGGCGCGGGGCGCCGGCCGTCGCGCGCGAAGGTGGTCCAGTCGGCGGGCAGACCCGGCTGCTTCGACGGCTCGTCGGACCTCGGCCGGCGCGCGGTCTTCTCGGGCGGAGCCCGGCGCCGGCCGTCGCGCCCGGTCGCGGGGACGCCTGGCTTTTTGGACAGGTCGGCGGGCAAGGGCAGGGCGACGGTCGCCTCGCGCGGGGGGGCCGGGCGCCGGAAGTCGCGCTCGGTGGTGATCCAGTCGGCGGGCAGCTCGGGCGGAGCGGGCACGAAGTTGGCCTCCGGCCGGCTCTTGCCGCCCTTCGGCGCAGGCGCCGGTTTGGGGTCGCGCCCGGCCGGACCTGGCCTTCGGGACACCCGAGCCGGCTCGCGCAGCGCCATCGTCAGCTCGGGGCCCGTCGGCCGGCGAGCGTCTCGCTCGGTGCTCGGTTCGGGAGTGACGATGGGCCCGGTCGAGAGGTGCGGCAGTGGTTCGTGCGCCGGCTTGCCGGTCGCCGACGGACGCGCCGGCGTCGGCCGCTCGGCCCCGGAGCCGAGCAGCGCGGGCTCGTCCGCCGCGGGCGGCGAATCGGCGGTGGCGGGCGCGACGGGTGCCACGAATGCCGCGTCCTTGTGCGGATCGCGGGCGCCGGCCTCGGGTGCGGCGATCGGCGGCTTCGGCCGGGCCACGGGGATCCGCAATTGCGTGGTCGGATCGACCGTGGGAGCCGGCTCGTCGACGGTTTCTGCGGTGTGTGCAATGTCGGCGGCGGTCGGCCGCGGCGCCATGCTGCCGACGGATTGGCGCACCAGCGTCAATGCGCGCAGGAACTCGCGCGCGCTCGCGTGGCGCTCGTCCGGGCGCCGGGCCAGCGCCCGCGTCAAGAGCGACCGGGCCTGCAGCGGCAGCCCGGCGGTCGACAGATCGGGCGTCGCTTGCAGCACCCGGTGGGCCGCCTTGAACGCCGACGCACCGGCGAATGGATGGACCCCGGTCGTCAATTCGAATAGTAGTACCGCGAGCGTGAACACGTCGGCGCGGGCGTCGCCGCCGTTGCCTTCGATCTGCTCCGGCGCGCGGTAATCGACGAACACGCCGCCGTCCCGCGGGGCGACCGGCGAGACCGCGAGCTCGGCGATCCCGAGGTCCAGCAGCCGCACCTGCGAGCTCTCGGTGATCCACACGTTGCCTGGTTTGAGCGCGCGGTGCGCGAGCCCTGTGGCCTCGTGCACGACCGCGAGCGCGTCCGCGCAGGTGCTCACGATCTCCGCGGCCCGCGCCCATTGCAGCGGCTCGCCGCGGGCGCGCAGGCCGTCGAGGTCGGCGCCCGCGAGCCACTCCGCGACGGCGAAGCGCGGCCCGCCGGCGACGACAGGCGTCTGGGGCAGCACGACCGCGGGGTGGCTCACCGCGGCGGCGGTGCGGATGGCCTCGGTGTAGCGGCGGAACGCCTCCGACGAGGTTGCGGAAGCGTCGAACAGTTTGAGCGCGCAGGTCTGACGGCGCTCGCGGTCCCACGCCAGGAACACGCGTCCGAGGCCGCCGCCGCCGACGGGCTCGCGCAGCTCCCAGCGCCCGCCGAGCACGTCTCCGACCCTGGCTCTCGCCTCGCTGGTGCCCGTCACGACCGTAGCGAGCATCCACCGATCGGCGCGGGCGAGCAACCGCATATGACATGACCGAAGTCGCGCAGCAGCCCGCGCCGCTGTAATGGGGCGTTTTCGTCGCAGGGCCTCCGCGCCTTGTCGGGGCCGATCGCGTGTAGTAGCTTTCCGACTTCGTTCGAGCGCTCATGACGGAAAGTGGCAGCACCGCCCTGCTGGGCAATCGATCGATGTTCACATTCACCGTGGACGGCTGCAGCGAGGAGCTGCGGGTGGTCCGGTTCACCGGCGAGGAGGCCGTCTCCTCGCTGTTCGGGTTCCGCCTCGAGCTGGCCTCCGTGACGGTTCCGCTCGACGACCTGGTCGGCCACGCCGCGGTGCTGACGATCCAGGGCCGCGAGGCGCCCCGCCACGTCCACGGCCTGGTGTGTGACGCGCGTTACGTCGGCGAATCGTCGAGCTACACCCTCCACGAGGTCACGCTGGTGCCGGAGATCTGGACGCTCCAGCAGCGCGCGGGCAGCCGGATCTTCCAGGGCCAGTCGACGCCCGAGATCGTCGCCAAGGTGCTCGAGACGGCCGGCATCCCGCGCGCCGGGGTGCGGACGCAGCTGCACGCGACCTACGCCCCGCGCGACTACTGCGTACAATACCGCGAGACCGACCTCGACTTCATCCATCGGCTGATGGAAGCCGACGGTATGTATTATTTCTTCGAGCACCACGAGGACAGGCACGTCCTCGTGATCACCGATCAGGCCGACGGCGGCTCGCCGATCGCCGAAGATCCTGCGCTCGGCTTCAACGCCACCCGCGAGCGCGAGCGACTGCTGCGATTCACCCTCGGCGAGAGCATCCGCCCGCAGCGCGTGTCGCTGCGCGACCGCAACCTCCACACCCCCGCCGAGGAGGTCGAGGCCGAGGAGGGGCAGGGCGACGCGCGCGAGCTCTACGACTACCCCGGCGGCTTCCAGGTCGGCGGCCGCGGCGGCCCGGAGACGGCGGGCAAGCAGGCGCGCCTGCGCCTCGAGGCGGTGCAGGCGACCCGGCGCTCGGGCAGCGGCGAGAGCGACAGCCCGCGCCTGACCCCCGGCTATTTCTTCAACGTCGCCGACGAGTCGCGTCCCCACCTCGCCGGCGAGTACCGGCTGATCCGCGTCGTCCACCGCGGCGAGCAGCCGCAGGTGCTCGACGAGGCCGCGACCGGCGAGTTCTCGTACACCAACCGCTTCGATTGCAGCGCCGCCGAGGTGCCGTACCGCGCGCCGCGGCGCACGCCCAAGCCGACGGTGCACGGGGTGCAGACGGCGACGGTGGTCGGCCCCGGCAGCGAGGAGATCCACGTCGACGAGCACGGCCGCGTGAAGGTGCAATTCCACTGGGACCGCCGCGGCGCCTTCGACGACGGCAGCTCGTGCTGGGTGCGCGTCAGCCAGATGTGGGCGGGCAACGGCTTCGGGGCGATGTTCCTGCCGCGGATCGGCCACGAGGTGATCGTCGACTTCATCGAGGGCGACCCCGATCGGCCGATCATCACCGGGCGGATCTACACCGGCGTCAACACGCCGCCCTATCCGCTGCCCGACCAGAAGACGAAGAGCACGATCAAGTCGGAGTCGAGCCCGGGCGGCGGCGGCTCGAACGAGCTGCGCTTCGAGGACGCGAAGGGCAGCGAGGAGATCTTCCTCCACGGCCAGAAGGACTGGAACATCGTCATCGAGCACGACAAGACCCAGTCGGTCGGCAACGACGAAGCGCGGTCGGTCGGCCACGACAGCGCAGTGGCGATCGGCCACGACGAGACGATCGACGTCGGCAACGACCGCACGATCACCGTCGGCAAGATGCACGTCGAGCGGATCGGCGCCAACATGTCGATCGGCGTCGGCCAGAACCTCACCGAGACCGTCGGCGCCAGCGCGACCTTCACCGTCGCCGTCGACCAGACCGAGTCGATCGGCGCCAACAAGGCCGAGACCGTCGGCATCGCCAGCACCCTGGCCGTCGGCGCGGCCTATGCGGTGACCGTCGGCGGGGCGATGACGGAGAACGTCGGCCTCGCCAAGTCCGAGACCGTCGGCCTCGCCCGCGCGCTGAGCGTCGGCGGCAGCAGCTCCGAGAGCGTCGGCGGGGCCAAGAGCGTCAGCGCGGCCGACAACATCACCGAGAGCGCCGGCAAGAACATCGGCCTCCAGGCCGGCAAGCACGTCAACGTCACCGCCGGCGAGAACCTCAACCTCGCCGCCGGCAAGAAGGCCGCGGTCGTCGCCGCCGACCAGCTGTCGATCCAGTGCGGCAACGCGACGGTCGTCCTCAAGAAGAACGGCGACATCACGATCCAGGCGAAAAAGCTCAGCATCAAGGCCACCGGCGAGGTCACCGTCAAGGGCTCGAAGATCAAGCTCAACTGACCCCCGCGCCGCTCGTTCCCCGCGCCCGCGCGGCGCGTTCCACGGCCCTCCGGGCCCGATTCGCCTCCACCCTCAACTTCTCACGCCTGAGCCGTTCGAACCCGAGGAGCAATTCATGGCCGCGCGTCGCCCCGCATCGTCCCGCGTCGTCCCGATCGTCCCGCCGAACCCGGCACCGGCGTTGCCGGCGGTGCTCCTCGGCTGGCTCACCGCCGCCGAGCCGCCGCGGGTCGACTTCCCGGGCAACGCGGCGGGGCCGGTGCCGGCGCGGCTGCTGGTCGAGCTCGACGCGCGCGCGCTGACGAACGCGGTCGCCACGCGGCAGCCGGCGGCGCTGATGTTCGAGGGCGGCGACCCGTCCCGGCCGCTGATCGTCGGGCTGGTGCAGGCGCCGGGGTCGGCCCGCGAGGCCCGCGTCGACGGCAAGCGCGTGGTCCTCACCGGCACCGAGGAGGTCGAGCTGCGCTGCGGCGAGGCCAGCATCTCGCTCAAGAAGGACGGCAAGCTGGTGATCCGCGGCGCCTACGTCGAGACCCGGGCGAAGGGCACGAATCGCATCAAGGGCGGTTCGGTGCAGATCAACTGAATCATGCGTGAGGGCGACGACGAGCCGCTGTGGGACGTGCTCGAGGAGCACCTCGACGAGGCCGAGTTCCTGTGGGAATCATGGGAGCAGAGCCTGGTCGCCCCCAATTATACGCTCGAGGAGGTCGCCGCCGGGGTCGAATCGCGGCTGCTGGCCCACCTCGACGGTCTGGTGATCGGCGACGCGCCGGCCGTCGAGCGATTGTTGGTACCGGCGCTCGAGTCGGATGAATCGGCGCGGGTCAGCGCGGCCGCGGCGACGCTGCTGCTCGGGCCGGTGGACACGGCGCTGGCGACGTTGTTCGCGGCGCTGCACGAGCTGCCCGATCAGCGGCCCGCGCTGGTGCGCGCGTTCGCGTGCGTCGACCACGCCGAGCTGTTGCCGCGGCTGCGGGCCGGGCTCGCCGACGTTGACGAGGCGATCGTCGCCGCATGCGCCGAGGCGCTGGTGTTCCGCCACGAGCCGCTGGGCGAGGCGCTGTCGTTGCTGCTCGCCAGCGACGACCCGGCAGTGCGCAGCCTCGGCCTGCGGGCCCTGCCCGGCGAGGTCGACGGCCAGAGCCAGGTGCGAGCGATCCAGGCCGGGCTCGGCGACGACGATCCGCGGGTCGTCGACGCCGCGATCGCGGCCGGCCTGGTGCTCGCGCCGGCGCCGACGTGGACGCGCGTGCGGGCGCGCGCCGAGGAGCCCGGGGGCGGGCTGGCCATGCTGCTGCTGGCGCTGCGCGACGCCGCGGGCGACCGTGCGGTGGTGCAGGCGGCGCTGAGTGACGCGTCGCGGCGCGCGGCCGCGATTTACGTCCTCGGCCACGTCGGCGCGCCCGAGCTGGTCGACGCGTGCCTCGAGTGGCTCGACGACGCCGCGTGCGGGCCGCTGATCGGCGAGATGATGCAGGCCTTGACGGGGGTCGATCTCGACGACGCCGGCCTGACGGTGGTGGTCGAGGACGAGGCGCTCGAGCACACGCCCGAGCACGACCTCCCGCGGCCCGATCCGCTGCCGACGATGCAGTGGTGGCTGCGCCAGCGGCCGCGCTTCGAGGACGGACGGCGCTACTTGCAAGGCAAGCCGCGCGGTCGCGCCGAGGTCGTCGAGGCGCTGACCGATGGACCGATGCGCCGGCGGCCTGCGCTGTTGCTCGACCTGCAGCTCCGCGCCCCGCGCGGCGTGCTGCTGCGCCTGCAGACCCGTGCGTTCACGGCCCGCCAGCGCCGCGAGCTGGCCGAGCTCCGTCGTGTGTTCGGGGCGGGCTGACCCGCGAGGTCGTGATTTGGCGCGGCGACCGGGACACGGCAGCGCGGCCAGGCCGCGCGTCGCGGCCCATTCGTCGGGGCGCGACCTCCGGGAGGCGCAGGGACGAGCTCCGGAGAATCAAATGGCCCTCCGGACAGGTCCGAAGGGCCATGGCTCGGGCGCCAGCGAGCGGCTCAGAGCTCTTTCTTGGCGAACTCGATCGCCTGGATGATCGTCCACTGGTCGTCCTTGCCCTTGCCGGCCAGCTCGTCGCCGGCGGGCGGGGCCTGGATGCCCTCGGAGTGCCAGCGGATGATGCCGTCCTCGTCGAGGAGGACGATCGCCGGCGACTGGCGGAGGTACTGCTGGTAGGTGGTCGCGCCCTCGAGGCCGAGCTCGCGCGAGGCCTGATACTCGGTCGCGTTGGGGAAGCGGTAGGTCGGCAGCGGCGGCTTGTCGGGCAGGCCGTTGGTCTTCTGCCACTCGCGCAGGCCGGAGTCGTTCATCGGCGCCACGCGCGGCAGCGGGCGACCGGTCTCCTGGCTGGTCGTGCCGGTGAAGTTGGACGGGAAGGTCACGTGGGTGAACATGATCTCCACGCCGGCGTTCTGCAGGTCCTCGCGGGCCATCTGCAGCACGCGCAGCATGTTGGCGGCCTGGGCCTGCTCGTCACGCGTCGCCCAGTCCCAGAACAGGACCAGGCGCTTCTTGCCGGCCATCTGCCGGCCGTCGGTGACGCCGCCGTCCATGTTCATCAGCATGATCATGAGGCTGGCGTGGCCGAACAGGCTGCGGCGGGCCCACTGGGGCGCCTTGTCGAGGTCGGCGGCGCCGACCGACCAGAACGGCGGGGCCTCCTTGATCGGCTGCAGCTTGTCGTTCGGGGTGGCGACCAGCTCGACCTCGACCTCCTGGCCGGAGGGCTTGCGGACCTTGAGCTTGACGGGCTGGCCGGTGGCGATCTGGCTGACGCGCAGGTCCTTGGCCGTCGACACCGGCTGGCCGTTCAGCTCGAGCACGAGGTCGCCGCGGCCGAGCTCGTTGCAGCCCTTCTCGCAGCCGTTGACGTAGGTGATGAACACGCCGCCCGGCTTGAGCTGCTCGCTCGTGACCGAGACGGGCGGAGCCGAGGACCCGCCGCCGTCGCACGCGGCGATGGCCGACAGTGCCAGCGTGGAGGCGAAGCCGAGGGGGACGAGACGGTGAACCAGACCGCGGAGCATCGCCGCGGACTTTAGAGCGGGGTCCCGCGAGCGTCAAATCCGAGCGGCGTGCGCAAAGAGCGCAGTCCGAAACTCGCGGGCCGGCGGGGCCTTCCAGGGGTCCCGAGGCCCTGCCCGCCGCCTCCTCGCGGCAGGCTGGTTCACAGGCCCAGGCGGAAGCGGACGCTGACGGAGAACGACCAGAAGTGCGGCAGGCCCTTGCGGAGGTTGGCGCCGGCGTCGAGCGCCGCGCCCTCGATGATCGTCAGCGGCGCCACGCCGGACAGCTCGGGGTGACTGACCCCGGTGATGACGTAGAACGCGTAGTGATAGGCGAACTCGCCGGTGACGGCGATGTTGGGGTGGACGAAGGCGCCGCCGCCGACGCGGAACGGGGCGACGAAGCCGTGGAAGTCCATGCGCGTGGGGCCGCCGGTGGTGTCGTAGCGGTTGCGCCACAGCTGGTAGTGGATGCCGGTGCCGATATAGGCGACGCCGCGGCCCTTGCGGAGGAAGTGGATCCGCAGGGCCGGGCCGGCGCTGACGGCCCGCGCCTTGGCGCTGTTGACGATCAGCTGGTTGAAGTCGACGTCGACCTCGGTGCCGAGCCGCTCCGACAGCGCCTGCTCGAGGCGCGCCGGGTCGATGCCGAAGAGCGTCACCGCGTTCTTGCCCTCGACGTCGCGCGGCCGCAGCGTGCCCCACTGGGCCTCGATGCCGAGGTCGAGCAGGCCGAGCAGGTTGCCGCCGATGAAGCCGCCGAGCAGCGCGCCCGGCCGCTCGCCGTGGCCGCTGCTGCTGGCGCAGAACTGGCGCGTGCAGCCGAGCGTGCCGAACCGCGGCTCGACGATGAGGCCGGCGTGGCGCCACTTCTTCGGCTGCTTGCGCCGCGCTCGGGCCGCCTCCTCTTCGATCTCCTCCTGCGACTTCGGCGGCTCGGCCGGCTTGTCCGTCTTGCCGTCGGCGCCGGTCGGGTCGGCGCCCTCGATCCTCGGCGCCCGCGTGTCCGTCAGACCGGACGACTTCGGCCCCTCGGGCTGCAGCGGGTCGCCGTCGGGCGAGCTGCCCGAAGAGACAGGTGGCGGCGGGGTCGGCACCGGGCTCGAGGTCGGCGGCGGGGCGACCGACGCGGCCGGCGGGGGCACCGACTCGGCCGGAGGCTCGGGCGCGGCGACCGGCGGCGCGGGCGGGGTGGGCGCCGACGTCGGGCGTACGCTGGGGCGCATGACCGGAGGTCCCGGGGCGGGCTTGACGGGCGTCGGCGCCGTGGTCTTCGGCGGCGTCGACGGGCCGGGGCTGGTGGGCGGGACGTTCTGCGGGCCGACGTCGGGCAGCATCGGCGGCGGGCCGATGTCGGGCAGCTTGGGCGGCGGTCCGACCGACGGCGGGGCCGCAGCGGCCTCGGCCGGTGCGACGGTCCAGGCGAGCGCCAGCGCGCCGAAACAGACCAGGGACAACGCGGCGCGACGAGCAGAGAGCATCACGGACCCGAGTACGATGCGTGACGGGCCCGGTGATTACAAGCCGAGTCCGACGCCGGTAGGTGTGCGGAGGCGTCGTCGGGGAGGGTCGAAGATCGGTGACGGATCTGGACCGTCGCGCTCCCGAGTTTCTGGCCCAAAGGACAGCTTCGAGTCGCGCCCCTGCGGCAAGCTGCATTCTTCGCCGCGGCAATTGCGCGATAGCGCGCGGGTCCTCGCGTTCTGGCGACGGATTCGATCCACGTCGCCCCCCTCGGTTATGCTTGCCGCGGTCCCGTCGCTCCCGCTGCTCCCGTCTTATGGACCCGTCGCCCCACTCGCACGAGCCGGCCCCCGGTGAATCCTCGGGAGTCATCAAGATCCCCAGCCTCGCGCAGGAGGCGGACCCGGCGTCGCGCAGCGGCACCGGCTTCGCCAAGGTCGTCGAGCCCGACGACCCCGACGACCTGATCGACCGCGTGCTCGGCAATTACCGCCTGGTGCGGCCGCTCGGGGGGCGCGGTCTGTCGTCGGTGTACGAGGCCCGGGCGGCGGCCGGCGGCGACCGGCGGTTCGCGGTCAAGATCTTGCGCAACGCGAACTTCAACCGCGGCGCGCTCGATGTCGTGCAGCGGCGCTTCGTCCAGGAGGCGCGCGTCGCCTCGCGCCTGCACCACCCGCACATCGGCGACGTGGTCGACTTCGGCATCGAGGGCGGGCTCGCCTACATCGTCATGGAGTACCTCGAGGGCGAGAGCCTGCGCGAGACCTTGAGCCGCCACGGGCCGCTGCCGTGGACGCGCGTCCTGCCGATGTTCCTGCACATCTGCGACGCGCTCGAGGCGGCCCACGCGCAAGGAGTGATCCACCGCGACCTCAAGCCGAGCAACGTCTACCGCGTGCGTCACGCCACCAGCGACGACTACGTCAAGGTGGTCGACTTCGGCATCGCGCGGATCGTCGACGAAGATCTGCCCGAGGGGCTGTTGGCCAACGGCGTGCTCCTGTCCACCCCGGAGTACATGGCGCCGGAGCTGATCCGCGGGGCCAAGCCCGACCCGCGCGTCGACATCTACGCCGTCGGCGTCCTCCTCTACGAGCTGCTGACCGGCTCGTGCCCGTTCAAGAGCGGCAAGCAGACGACCGTGCTGGCGATGCAGCTGCTCGACACGCCGATCCCGCCGCGGCGCGTCGCGCCCGACGCCAACATCCCCGGCGTGGTCGAGCGGGTGATCCTCAAGGCCCTGAGCAAGGCCCCCGAGGAGCGCTATCAAAACATCATGGAATTGCGCCTCGCCCTGCTCGACGACACCCGCATCGGCCGCGCCGAAGCCACCGCCATCCGCACCAAGGCGCTGTCCGGTCCGTCCCGCAGTGCCTCCAGCGCCTCCGCGCCGGTCAAAGAGAGCAGCGTCGGCGTCACCATCATCCTGGCGCTGATCGCCGCGGGCCTGATCGCCTGGGTGTTCGCCGGCACCCCGGGCCTCGAATTCCTCACCGGCGCCCCGCCGCCGGGCCCCGCGCCGGTCGCAGCGCCGGCCGCGGTCATGGCCCCGCCCGACGCCCCACGGCCCGCCCAGACCGACCCGCGCGTGCTCGAGACCACGCCGCCGGCGCCGACACAGGACCCGCAGGTCGAGGACCAGCCCGACGAGCCGCCGCCCGAGCCGGAGCCGCCGGTCGCGCTGCCGACCACGCCGCCCGACCCGCTGCCGCCGAGCGACCCCCAGCCGACCGCGATCAAGGCTGCCCGAACGACCAGGTCCTCTGAGACAGGTCCCAAGGAGCCGGTCAACTACGACATCGTCGACGACCCCGACGAGGCGACCGCCGTCACCGAGGCGCAGATCGACGAGCTGCTCAAGCCCTTCCGCCCGGCCGCGGCCCAGTGCGGCCGCCAGCACGGGGTCGCGATCGACGCCACGGTGACCTTCAAGTTCGTGCTGACGAAGGACGGCCGCCTGACCCAGATCAAGCCGGTCGGCCGCCCCGCCTCCGACCCCGCCGCGGCCTGCATGATCGAGCTGATCCGCGACGCGCGGCTGCCCGTGCCGGCCGGCAGCAGCTTCAAACACGCGTTCTTCGCCTACAGCTTCCGCGTGTACTGACCGCGATCAGGCTGGCCCCCGGGACAGGTCGAGAGCGCGCGACGGCCCGTCGCTGCTGTGCCTTTTGGACATGCTTCGGGGGACATGTCGGCTTTCCGGAGCTGCACGAGCTCTTCCCACGCGAGCGGGCGATCGATGCAGGCACGAGCGCGTGGGCTGTCGCCTGCGACCGATCCCCGACCGTCACCCGATCCGCGTGGCGTGTCTTCGCAACCCCGATCGGGGCCTTCTGCATCCGGAGGGCTGATCGGGGCGCGCGCTGAAGGTCACGTCGAGTTCGCGCCGATGTGATGTGAAGTGCCCATAAAGTCGGGCCCGATGTCCGACCACGACGACGAGCACGGGGGCGAACGAAAGCTCGCGCGGCGAGATTTTTTGAAGACGCTGGCAGGAGCGACGCTGGCGGCGGTGCCGGCGTGCGCCGACGACGTGATGGCGGGCACCGAGGGGCCCGGCGGCAGCAGTACGACCGGCGACGGCAGCACGACCTCGAGCGGCGACGTGCCGACCACGGGGGCGCCGACGACGAGCAGCTCGACCGGCACGAGCACCGGCGACGGGACGACGTCGAGCACCGGCGTCGACTCGACCAGCACCGGCGACGACAGCACCACGAGCACGAGCACCGGCGAGCCGAGCGACATGGGCGCGCAGCCGCAGGCGTGCGAGGGCCAGGAGATCGTGTTCGCGCCCGACGCGGTGGCCGAAGATCTGGCGCGCTTCCCCACCGCGGTGATGGCGGGGGCGATGCGCCAGGAGTCGGCGCTGATCCACGGCCGCAGCGAGCTGCCGGACCCGGTGCTGCTGCGCGTGTGGCAGCCCGGCGACGGCGAGGGCACGGTGCGGGTGATCCGCGAGATCGAGGTGACGCCCGACGAGAACGGCTACCTGCGGCAGCTCGTCGACGGGCTGTGCCCGGGGCAGTGGTACCGCTACGGCTTCTTCGCCACGGACCGCGGCGAGCCGGTCGCGCGCGGGGTGCTCGGCGAGTTCCGCACCGCGATCGCCGACGACGCGATGGAGCCGCTGACGGTGGCGATCTCGTGCTGCAACGGGCTCGACAACTTCCCGTGGCCCGCGCTGCAGCGGACCAGCGACGAATACTACGACGTCTTCCTCCACCTCGGCGACATGGCCTACAACGACGGCGAGATGGCGCTGTCGGACTACCGCGGCAACTGGCAGGCCTACCTGGCGGTGGCCGACGGCGGCGGGATGGCGCTGGCCTACGCGCGGGCGGGGCTCTATTGCACGCTCGACGACCACGAGGTCACCAACGACTTCAACCCCGAGACGATCGATCCGCAGCGGCTGCAGGACGCGATGACCTCGTACTTCGAGGCGATCCCGGTGACCGACACGCCGATGCAGTTCCGCGTGTGGCAGAGCTTCCGCTGGGGCCTGACGGCGGAGTTCATCGTGCTCGACTGCCGCACCGAGCGGAGGCCGTCGACCGCCAACTCGGCCGACCCGATCTACATCAGCAAGGAGCAGATGGCCTGGCTCAAGGAGCGGCTGCAGTCGAGCCCGTGTCACTTCAAGGTGATCCTCAACTCGGTGCCGATCACCGACATGCCGACGATCCCGTGGGACTTCGCGGCGGGCGACCGCTGGGAGGGCTACCCGGTCCAGCGCCAGGAGCTGCTCGACTTCATCGCCGCCGAGGACATCGGCAACGTCTGGTTCCTCTCGGGAGACTTCCACACGTGCTTCATCAGCCACGTCGAGCCCGACGGCGACGGGGTGGTCGCCAAGACGCGCGAGATCGCCGTGACCGGGGGCAACACCAACGTCCTCGGCGACTTCCTCGCCGCCCCCCAATTCTCGTTCGGCTCGTCCAATCCGCACGGTTGCATCATCACGTTCGACCCGGCCGCCGACGAGGTACAGGTCCGCTTCATCGACCCCGACAGCGGGCAGGACGCGTACAGCGAGACGCTGACGCAGAAGTGACGCGGTCGACATGTGAACTTCGGGACATGTCCTCCAGCGCGTTCGCGCGCGGGCGAACCTTGAGGATCCGCACGGCTGCGCGGTGGGCGATCAGGAGGCTTTCCGCCGCCGATCCTCGACGATGAGGGCCATGGAGATCCCGCAGGGGCCCAGCCGCATCATGCCCACGTCGATGCTCAGCAGCGGCGCGGAGGACCTCGATGGTCACCGCCGCGAGCTCGAGCTCAACGTGCTGGACGGAGCGATACCGGCGGACATTTACGGGCACCTGTTCATCGCCGGCTCGATCGCGTCGCTCGGCCGCCCCGCCTTCACCGGCGAGGGCACCCTGTACCGCTTCGACCTCGAGCCCGACCGGATCCGCCTGGCGCAGAACATCGTGCGGCCGCCGTGTCACTACGCCGACCGGGCGGCCGCGAGCTTCGGCGAGCTGATGCAGTTCCGCGACATCGGCCTGTCGCGGATCTCGCCGCTGCTCGGGGTCCGTACGGTCCTGAGCAACTCGCCGATCCCGCTGCGCGACCGCATGATCGTGACGACCGACGCCGGCCGCCCGTGGGAGTTCGACCCGGTCACGCTCGAGCTGGTGACCCCGATCGGCAAGGCCGACGAGTGGCTCGGCTCGATCCCGGTGCCGTGGGCCTTCCCGCTGGTGCTGAGCACCGCCCACCCGGCCGAGGACGAGGCCACCGGCGAGCTGTTCACCGTCAACTTCTCCAACCCGGCGCCCGGCGGGCGACCTGGCTTTTCGCACCTGGTCCGCTGGACAGGTCGGGCGCTCGAGCACTTCAGCCTGATCGACCGCGACGGCGAGCCGATCCAGATCCACCAGTGCGTGCATCAGATCCAGGTCACCCGCAACTGGGTGCTGATCCAGGACTCGGCGTTCGTGGTCGAGATGCGCCAGCTGGCGCTCGACGTGCTGGGCCAGGTGCTGCCGGTCGAGCCGCTGCGCGAGCTGCTGGGCGCGAGCTCGATGCGGACGCAGCGGCCGACGACGATCATCCACGCGATCCGCCGCCGCGACCTGCGGCCGCGCGCGGGCGGGTTCGCCGATCACCCGACGCCGGTGATGGCCCACCGGATCGAGCTCGAGGGCGAGTCGGTCCACTTCTACGCCGACTTCGAGGACGACGGCGAGCACGTGCGCCTGATCGTGCCGCACACGCCGACGCTCGACGTGTCGGAGTGGATCCACGAGGGCGAGGACCTGCTGAGCGGCGGCGAGGCCGGGATCGCGGTCGCGGGCATGCAGATCCCCTGCGCCCTGGCCCGCGGCCGCCTGGGGATCCACAGGGTCCACGTGACGTCGGGCGAGGCCGAGTCGCGCTTCGTCGAGGGCCGCGAGACCTGGGGCCTGGCCCTCGGGACATACGCGCGCCGCGGCCGCGAGAAGCCGATCGAGGTCGTGTACTACAACACCAGCGGGTTCGCGCCCGAGCTGGTGCCGGCCCGCCTGCTCACGGCGTACGCGCCGCGCGTGGACATCGGGGCGCTGCCGCTGGCCGAGGGCGAGCCGCCGCGCCTGCTCGAGGTCGACACGACGACCGGGGCGATGCGCAGCTATACGGCGCCGAACGGCTGGAGCCTGCTGTCGCCGAACTTCATCCCGCGCCGCGGCGGCCCCCGCCACGCCCGCGACGGCTACGTGGCGGTGCTGGCCCACGCGTCGGAGACGGTGCCGCGCACGCTCGGCTCGACCGGCGAGGAGCTGTGGCTGTTCGACGCCGCCGACATCACCCAGGGCCCGCTCGTCCGCCTCGGCCACTCGGAGCTCGACTTCGCGTTCACGATCCACGGCTCGTGGGTGCCGTCGTTGAGGCCGAGCCGCCGCGACTACCAGGTCGACATCCGCAACGACCTCGACCTCGAGTTCATCCGCACCCGCGCGCTCGGGTCGCTCGCGTTCTCCGAAATTTTCAAGGAGACGCTCGGCCGCGTGATGCGCAGCGAGGACGTCGACTCGCTGCTGACGATGGCGGTGTTCCCGAAGTTCTGATGGCCGCTCTCGCTCGGGTTGACGCCGCGGGTCGCCGTTCCGTCGAACCCGTCCGGCTTGGCGCGTTCGCGAAAGCGATTGTCGTCCTCGTGCAATTGAACCGGTCCCGAGCCCGGCGATCGTCCCTGGCCCGGACACACCCCTCCGGTGATGGGCTGGGCAGATGCAGAGCGGGCACGCGGCCGCGTTCACGGCGGGCGGCGACCTCGTCGTCGCGGCGAGCAACGAAGGGACGATCGACATCGGCGGCCAGCCGCTGCACACGTCGCACGCCGCGTTCGCGGTCGCCCGGCTCGCCGCTGCCGACGGTCAGCCGAAGTGGGCCCGGCAGTTCGAGTGCGCCTACGACCACTTCGGCACGCTCGGCCTCGGTGCGCTCGCGGCCGACGACGACACGGTGTGGCTCGCAACGTACAACGATTCGGGGCAACCCGGTCTGCACAGCGTCGACTTCGGCCTGGGCCCGGTCCACGGTAATTACTACCTGGTCGCCCTCGACAGCGCCGACGGCGGCGCGAAGTGGCAGCGCCCCTTCACCAGCTTCGGGGGGTTCTACGACGTCGCCCGCGACAGCGGCGACGCAGTCATCGTCGCCGGCGGAGCCGCGGACACGCTCGACCTCGGCGGTGGGCTGGTGGTCACGAACGGCGCCGCGATCGTGGCCAAGTATGGCGCTGCCGACGGCGACTTCCGCTGGGCCCGGATCGTCGGCGACCACTCCTGGAACGACGCCCACGGGGTCGACAGCGACGCGCAGGGGCACGTCTACGTCGGGGGCACGTTCGCGGGCACGATGTTCTGGGGCGACCAGCAGCTGGTCGCCCAACCCGGGGGCGACGGCTTCCTGGCCAAGCTCCTGCCGTAGGCCGCGTGATGCAGCGCGACGACGTCGACGCGCTGCTGCTGACGGGGGGGGCGGTCGAATGTTGACAGCTGCCGCAGGGCAGGCGGAGGTCGAGCCGCGCGACGCGGAGTGGATCGAGGTCCGCACCGAACCATCCGAGCAGGGTCGTCAGGCGGCGCTGCGGCTTCAGGCCGCGATCGAGCGCGCGCTCTCACGCGATTGCGGCTGCGATTGTCCGGAGGCGTGACGCGGTCGATCCATCGCAGGACGTCGCCGCATTTGTTGGACTGCGCGGTGGCGACAATTCGGGATCTCCGAATCGCCGGCGTCGACCTCGAGCCGGGCGTCGGCCTGTGCCGGGGCGGCGAGCCGGGACGCGAGGCGCTGCTCGCGGGAGCTCGGGATGGTGAGAAATATCTCCAGGTGTGGGGCGGGCAGATGCCTTTCGCCGCCTGTCCCGGTCGCCAGGTGCTTGACGCCAGGCCGCGGATCTCGTACCACTGCGCCCCCACGCCCAGGTAGCTCAGTTGGTAGAGCAGGGGACTGAAAATCCCCGTGTCGGCGGTTCGATTCCGTCCCTGGGCACTCTCAAGAAGACAGCGGAAGAGGCGGAGCGCGCGGCGCCCCGCCTCTTCGCGTTTGGTCCCGCGAGCGAGTCAGCGGCGGCCGCGGCGGCCCGGCGGGCGCAGCGGCTTGTCCCAGCGCTGGAGCTGGCCCACGAAGCCGCCCATGTCGAGGGTGAGCGAGCGGCGCAGGACCAGGCCGGCCGCCTGGAGGGCCGGGTCGGTCACCCGCGCGAGCGGCGAGATCCACGCGAGCCGGCCGCCGGGGACCAGGACGGCCGCGGCGTTGGCGACGAAGGCGGTCAGCAGCGGCCCGACGTCGCCGCGATGGACGCGCCGGCCCATCGGCGGGTTGGTGACGATCAGGGTGACGCCGGCCGGCCGGTGGGTGGTGGCGTCGGCCTGGGTGAGGTCGCCGCGGAGGCCGGCGTTGCGCAGGTTGGTGGCGGCGACGGCGAGGGCGCGTGGGTCGAGGTCGGTGCCGAGGAGCGCGGCCGCCGGACCGAGCAGGCCGCGCTCGCACAGCTCGAGGCCGGAGCCGACGAACGGGTCCCAGACGACGTCGTCGGGGCGGACCTCGGCGAGCCGCGCGAGGGCGGCGGCGATCGTCGGGTGCGAGGCGGCGGGGACGTCGCCGCTGCGGTAGGAAAATCGCGGGTCGGCGGACTCGAGCGCGGGCCTGTCGTCGGTGGGATCGGATGGCTCGCCGGCGCCGCTGCGGTGGCGAGAGGTCGCGGGCTCGCGGTCGGTGGTGTTGCGAGGGGGCGCGGGCTCGCGGTCGGTGGTCTTGCGAGGGGGCGCGGGTTCGCGGTCGGTGGTGTTGCGAGAGGGCGCGGGTTCGCGGTCGGTGGTGTTGCGAGGGGGCGCGGGTTCGCGATCGGTGCTGCGAGAGGGCGGAGGTTCTTCGCCCGGCCTGTCGATCGCGCTCCAGCGACGCGGGCGCAGCTCGGCGCGGATCTGCGGGCCCGCGTCGTCGACCACGACCTCCCAGGTCGTCTCGCGCGGGTCGTTGACCAGCTCGGGCCACAGCGCGGCGGCGGCGGCGGCGACCTGCCAGACGAGGGCGCGGCGGTGGCCGCCGCGGGCCCAGGCGAGGCGGTAGCGGACCTGTCCTTTGGTATATGTCTTGAAGACCAGGCGGGCTTCGGGGCCGGTCAGCAGGGCGGCGATGGTCGCGGGCAGATCTGTCCCGCGGGACAGGGGCTGCAGCGGCAGGCCGACCTCGGTCCACAGGCGGACGGCGAGGAGGTCGCGCAGCGGGCCGCGGAGGGTGGCGGCGACGCGGCCGGGGCCCAGCGGGCGCGGGGCGAAGGCGGGGCCGAGGGCGTCGACCAGCAGCGGCTCGAGGCCGGGGCGGCAGCCGAGCACCAGCGGGCGCGGCTCGGCGGCGACGGCG
Organism: Nannocystis exedens; assembly: GCF_002343915.1. GTDB lineage: Bacteria > Myxococcota_A > Polyangia > Nannocystales > Nannocystaceae > Nannocystis > Nannocystis exedens. The sequence continues at coordinate 5,551,526 of NZ_NETK01000001.1, forward strand.
TCGAGGTCGATCGCCGAGCCGGACTCGCCGCGGCCGAGGCTGCGGCCCAGCATCAGGCGGGCCCGCGCGGTCAGCCGCTGCAGCTCCGGGTCGTCCGTCGCGAGCGCTTCGAGCCAGGTGAGGGCGTCGGCGTCGCCGACCTTGCCGAGCGCCTCGACCAGGCTGCGCAGGTGCGGCAGCGAGGTCTCGGCGCGGGCGCGGGCGAGCAGGGCCGCGGCGACGCCGGGGCCGCCGCGCTTGCCGAGGGCGCCGATCGCGTTTCTCCTGGTCTTCGGGTCATGGTCGTCGAGACATGTTTTTAAAGACATCTCGACGGCGGGGTCGGCGGGCAGGCGGCCGAGGACGCGGACGAGGCGCGGGCGCAGCGGCGGCTCGGCCGTGGGCAAGCGGCGCAAGAGGGCGGGGCTCGCGGCCGCGCCGGCGCGCAGGAGGGCCCGCTCGACGTGGACGGCGAGGTCCTCGTCCTCGCCCAGCAGCTCGACGACGTCGCGCAGGTCGTGGCGGCCGGGCGTGAAGCCGGGGTCGGCGACGGCGCGCGCGAGCTGCTCGCGGCGCTCGGGCGAGAGGGCGGCCGCGGGCTCGCCGGTCTCGCTCACGGTCGCAGGCTCGCGGCGCTCGCCGGCGGGCTCGCGCGAGGCGGCGTCGGGGCGCTCGGTCACGGGCTCAGCCGGAGCGGTCGGTCGGGTCGCCATGGGCGGCGAAGCATAAGCGATGGCGGGCCGAGTCACTGCCCCGACCGACGCTCGCGCTCACTTGCCGAGCGGCGCCTTCTCCATCAGCACGGGCACCGCGTTGGGGCCGCGGCGGACCTGGAACGAGGTCATCGCGGTGCGGTAACCGGGGGCGTTGAAGCGGAGCAGCAAGGTCGCGCCGTCGTCCTTGAGCGGGATCTCGGGGAACTTGTCGACCGTGTAGGCCTTGTTGTTGACGCACGGCCCGCTGACGCACTCGACGGTGGTGCCGGGGGGGGCGCCCTCGAACTGGAACACGGCGCTCTCGGGGGCGCCGAACTCTCGCTCGAGCGCGAACTGGATGTAGTTGCGGCCGGGCACGAGGTTGTAGGTGCCGACGTAGGGCTTGTAGTGCATCGCCCGGAACTCGAGCTGCACGGTGGCGCCGCCGGCGGGGATCGGGATCGGCGGGTAGACGCCGGTGATGAAGTCGGCCGAGCGCGTCGGACACGGGCCGCTCACGCACTGCACGATCGTGTTCTGCGGACCCTTGGCGAATTCGAGGTTGGCCACCGCCGTGTCGGTCGGCGGCGAGGCGGGTGCGCCGCTAGCGCTGCTCGAATTCGCGGCGGCTTCGGGCGCCGGCGCGCTCGCAGCCGCGACCAGCTCGCAGGTGCAATGCGCGTCGTCGACGGCGGCGCAGCGCACGCCCGGGGCCACCCGCTCGATGTAGACGGCGCATGGGTCGTTCCCCGGGCCGCTGGCGACGGTGTTGGCAGCGGCGGTGTCGGGGGGCGCCGAGGCGTCCGCGTCCGAGCGCGACCGGTTACACGCGACGCCGAGGAGGCACAGGCCGAGCAGGACAGGAGTGATTGCACGCATGGCGCAGCTCAGCTTTTAGCGCGGGCCGGCCGACCGCTCAAGGAAACGGACCGGGCCACAGTGACCCGTGACGGCCGAAGACGGCCGCGAGGAGCACGGTCCACCGAGCTCGGCCGCCGCTCGCGGCACGCCCTCGGCGGACCTCGGAAGAACACGACGAGTGCTCCGTCTCGCCCGCGCGAGCGCGCCAGCGCAGCGAGGCCAGCGGCGCCGACCCACACCGGGCCACCCACTCGCTGTCGCCGGTGAAAGCCGGCGGACGGGCCGCGCGGCGGCGCAGCGTATGAACCGAGATTCACGTGCCGCGCGACCCGGGTTCGGCTAAGTGCCAGGCATGGAGATCCTGGACCGACTCAAGAGCATCGTGGGGATCGGCAAGGCGACCATCGAGCTGACGAAGGTCGACGCGCCGGTGCGGCCCGGCGCCGAGCTGCACGCCACCGTGATGTTGCGCGGTGGGGACTACGACGTCGCGGTCCAGGACGTGCGTCTGCACTTCGACGAGGAGCGCATGGTGTACACCGCGCAGGGCCGCGGCGACTTCGCGTTCTGGCAGCAGCACGCGAGCGTGACCATCCCGCTCGGCGGACGGATGCTCGGCAAGGACGAGCAGCTCGAGCTGCCGGTCGTCCTCACGCTGCCGGCCGACCTGGCGCCGAACGCGGAGAACCTGCGCTACGTGCTCATCGCCGAGACCGAGATCCCCGGGCTCAACCCCAAGCACGCCGTGCCGGTCGAGGTCGTGGCATAACCACGATCGATGTCCGACGAGCGACTCGACGCCGAAGAGCTGGCCCGCCTGCGCGAGCTCGGCCAGCGCTTCATGCGGGCCGTGCCCCACAACAACGCGCTCGGGCTCGAGCTCCGGGCGGTGAGCGAGGGCCGGGCCGAGATCTTCCTGCCCTACGACCTCCGCCTGGTCGGCAACCCCGAGACCGGGGTGCTGCACGGCGGGGCGATCTCGGCGCTGATGGACGCCTGCTGCGGCGCCGCGGTGTTCCAGGCGCTGCGCAAGCCGATGGCGATCGCCACGCTCGACCTGCGCATCGATTACCTCAAGCCGGCCGCGCCCGGCCGCGGCGTGATCGCCCGCGCCCACTGCTACAAGGTCACGCGCCACGTCGCGTTCGTCCGCGGGGTCGCGTTCCTCGACAGCGAGGACGACCCGATCGCCACCAGCGCCGGGACCTTCATGCTCGGCACGCGCACGACCAGCCGCACGGAGGGGGCCGCGTGAGCACCACCCATCCGTGGCTGCGACAGGCGATCGCGGAGGCCCGCGCGGCCGGCGACCCGGGCCGTCTGGCGGCGGCGGTGCCGTACGCGCAGACGATGGGGATCTCGCTGCTGCTGGCGCCCGACGGCCCGCACGCGGGCGAATTGCTCGGGGTGATGCGGTTCGGCGAGCACCTGATCGGCAACCCGGTGCTGCCGGCGCTGCACGGCGGGGCCCTGTGCGCGTTGCTCGAGTCGACGGCGATCTTCCAGCTGCTCTGGGAGAGCGCGCTGTCGGCGACGCCGCGGACGATCGGTCTCACCGTGGAGTACCTGCGCTCCGGTCGCCCGGTCGACACGTTCGCGCGCGGCATGCCGACCCGCCAGGGCCGCCGCGTGACCAACGTCCGCGTCGAGGCCTGGCAGGACGACCGCTCGCGCCCGATCGCGGTGGCCAGCGCGCACTTTCTGGTGCACAGCGACGAGGAGCCGGCGAAGCTCGAGAGCTGAGCCGCGCTGCGGCGCGGGCACGGGCCTGGCCGCAGTGCCCGCGGCGCGAAAGCGTGGCCGCGCGCCCGCGAGTGCTCGGCCCGGGGCCGCGTCGAGCTCGCGCCTCGCCTCGCCGCGTGCAGCGTCGCCCTGGTCCGCAGCGGCCCTGCTCGGGCCGCGTCGAGCTCGCGCCTCGGCGCGAGCGCCGTCCCTGGTCCGCAGCCAGGACGGCCGCGCCCCGGCTCGCGCGTCCTCCGGCCGCAGGCGCCGTCGCCGGGCGCGCTCCCCGGTCCGCAGCCACGAGGGCCGCGCCCGGCCCGAGCCGCCGCCGCGCGCCCTGGCGCCCGCATGAAAACAAGCGCGCTCGTCCCGGCCGCGCCAGCCGGTACACTGCTGCCGTGTCCCCGACGCACCACGGCCGGCTCGAGGCCGCAGGATGACCAGCGCGTCGCCCGGGTCCGAGTTCCGCGCCCGCGCGCGCGCCGAGGCCGAGCGCTACGGGCCCGACCCGTGGGTGTTCGTGCGCGAGCTGCTGCAGAACGCCCGCGACGCCGGGGCGACGAAGGTCGAATTTACCTGCGAGGCCCGCGGCGGGCGGTGGGTGCTGCGCTGCCGCGACGACGGCGAGGGCATGACCTTCGCCCACGCGCGCCGCTACTTGTTCGCGCTGTACGCCTCGAGCAAGGAGTCGCGGCGCGACCAGGTCGGCCGCTTCGGCGTCGGCTTCTGGTCGGTGCTGCGCTTCGAGCCGGAGCGGATCGCCATCCGCTCGCGCGCGCGCCGGCCCGACCCGAACTCACCTGACCCGGAGGACAGGTCGGGCGCGTGGGCGCTCGAGCTCGACGGCGACCTGTCGACGGCCCGGCGGACGACGCCGCCGAGCCTGCCGGGCACGGAGATCGAGCTCGAGCGGGCGGCGGTCGACGAGGCGCTCGAGCGGCGGGTGTTCGACGCGGCGTTCCAGAACGCGCGCTTTTTGGCGACCCGCGACGACCCCGAGCGGCCGCTGATCGTGACGGTCAACGGGCGCAAGGTGAACAAGCCGTTCGCGCTGCCGGCCCCGAGCGCGAGCTTCCGCCGCGGGCGGGTGCGCGGGGTGGTGGCGCTCGGCGAGGCGGCGCGGGTCGAGCTGTTCTCGCGCGGGCTCAGGGTCCGCTCCGCCGCGTCGCTGGCCGACTTCGTGGTCGCGGGCGGCCGCAGCACCGACAACAGCCGCGTCCACTTCACCGAGCTGCCCGGCCGGCTGGCCCCGCAGGCGCTGCTCGAGAGCGACGCGCTCGAGCTGATGCTGTCGCGCTCCGACGCCCGCGACAACAAGGCGCTGCGCCGCCTGGTCGACCTGGCCCAGCGCGAGCTCGAGGGCCTGATCGCCCGCCAGCTCGACGCGGCCCGCCCGCTGCCGTGGTGGCAGCGCCCGTGGGCCGGGCTGCGCGACCTGGTCCGCCGCTCGCTGGCGGTGCGCATGTTCCTGGCCGCGCTGCTCGGCGCGGCGCTGGCCGGCGGGGCCGCCTACGCGATGTGGGGCGACCGCGTGTGGACCCGCTTCCGGTCCGCGTCGGGGATGTCCTACGGGACAGGACCTATCGGACATGGCGAAACGGCCAGCGCCAACCTGCCGGCCCGCTACGCCGACCTGGCCGCGCGCTACCGCGGGCCGCAGGTCGACGTGCTCACCGGCGCCGGCGCCCGCGAGCCGCCGCTGACGTTCCGCCCGGCCGACCTGCGCCTGCACTTCGCCGCGCTGCTGTTCACCCGCCTGGGCGACACGGCCGAGGCCCGCGCGCCCGAGCCGCGCGGCGACTACGTCTTCACGACATGTTCCGAGGGACAGGTGTGCCCGGAGGTCGAGCTGCGCCTCGGCGCGCCGGCCGGGCCGATGCGGGTGCCGGTGCCGACGGGCCACCGGGTGGTCGCGGGCAGCGCGGCGCTCGTCGACGCCGACCACCCCGAGGGCACGCCGGCGGCGCTGCAGGTCGGGGCCGACGGCGAGGCGCTGCTGGTGCTGGCGGCGCCGTCGGAGGCGACGCTGGTGTACCGCACGGCGCCGGCGCCGGCGGACCGGCCGACGCGGCCGGCGTCGTCGGGGCTGCTGCCGCCCGACGTGCGCCGCGAGGCCCGAGCGCTGCGCGGGAAGTCGATCGCCGCGCGCGTGTCGGCGCTGACCCGGCTGACCCGCGAGCTGGTGGCCTACAGCACGGCGCCGGAGGTGGCGGCGCAGCACCGGGCGCTGGCCGGGGAGCACTTCATCGCCCGCGCGCTCGAGATCGGGCAAGGCGACTGCGACGTGCAGAACGGGCTGCTGACGGCGCTGCTGCAGGAGGCCGGGGTCGAGTCGCGGCTGGCGATCGGGTTCGTCGGCCAGGACGGGCGGGTGAACCCGTGGCTGCACGCGTGGGCCGAGTACCGCGGGCAGGACGGCGAGTGGGCGGTGGCCGACGCGAGCACGGGGATCGCCCTCGGCACGCCCGGCGGGCCGAGCGAACCCGGCGAGCTCGACGCGGCCGCCGAGACCACGGATGCGCCGGACGCGGCCGACACGAGCGCCGAACCGGCGCCGGCCGCGTCGGTCGACGCGCAGCCCGAGATGGCCGTCGGGGCAGGTTCTTTGGAGCATGTCGGAACGGGCATGTCGCGGCAGCGGGCGCTGGCGCCGTGGGGGCTGGCCGTCGGGGCGGCGGCGCTGTTCGCGGTGGCGCTGTTCGGGCTGCTGCGCGAGCGGACCCGCCGGCGGGTGGCGCTCGACGCCAGCGGCGACCTGTCGCGGCTGCTGCAGGGGGCGCTGCAGCAGCCGGAGGTGTTCCAGGCGGTGCCGGCGGTGTTCGAGCGGCCGCTGGTGCCGACGGCCGCCGGCGGGGCGCTGTCGCTGTCGCAGGCCAAGCGGCTGGCCGCGCGCGGCCGGCTCTACCGCACGCGCCGGCGCCCACCGCTGGCCGTCGACGCGCTGGCCGGCGACGCGGCGGTGCTCGACGAGGAGCGCCCCGAGGCCCGCGCGGTGGCCGACGCCCTCGGCGCGACCGACCTCGACCTGTGGGACGCGCTCTTGGCCACCGCCGGCGAGACGGCGCTGCTGAAGGCCGTGAGCGCGCGGCTGACGGCGTCGGGCGAGCCGTGGCAGGTGCTCGCCAGCGCTTCGCTGGGCACCGAGGAGCTGCGCAGCCTCGACCTGGCGCCGCTCCGCCTGCGCAAGTCGCCGCTGCGGGGCCGCAGGGTGGTGGTGGTCGGGGCCCAGAACCCGTGGCTGCAGGACGCCGCCGGGGTGCTGGCCGCCCGCCCCGCCGCCGCCGTGTTCGCGGCCCTCGACTACCTGCTCGACCGCCTCGACCTCGGCCCCGAACGCACCGCCCGGCTGCTCCGCGAGGCGGCCCGCGAGGCGGTCCACGAGGCGGCCCGCGGGAGGCCGGCGTGAGCGTGCGGAGAGATGGCCCTCGGGACATGTCGAGGGGCGCCCGGCGAGGCCCGTGCGGAGCGGCGAGGACCGAGGACGTCCCTCGGGACATGTCGGTGGCGCGGCCGCGCGGGGGCGACGGCGAGGCGAAGACTGGAGGTGTCCTTCGGGACATGTCGAGGGTCGCGTCGCCGGACCGGGGCGACGTGGCGCGCGCGGGAGATGTCCTTCGGGGCAGATCCGGACGCCATGCTGTCAAAAACTGGTCGCGGAGGTCGGCGTGAGCGAGACGGTCGACCTGCGCCAGCTGCTGGCGATCGACATCGAGGCCGAGCTGCGCAAGCTGGCGTCGGCGCAGCTGCAGGGGCCGTGGCAGCTACCGGCGGAGCTGGTGCGGCGGTCGCTGTCGGCGGGGGCGCGCACGGTCGAGGTCGAGCTCGGGCGGGCCTCGGTGCGCGTGCGCGACGACGGGGCGGCGATCGGGCGCGAGCTGCTGCTGGCGCTGACCGACCTGCTCGACGCCGGGGTCCAGGCCGAGCGGCGCCACCGGGCCCTGCTCGCGCTCGAGCAGGCCGGCGCGCTGGCGCTGCTGGCCCTGCCGGCGCTGCGCCCGGGACGGGTCGAGGTCGTCGCGCGCTCGCACGGGCTGGTGCGCCGGCTCGAGTTCGCCGGGCAGGGCCGCGCCAACCTGTCCGAAGGTGCAGATCCGTCCGGCGGCCGCGGGACCGAGTTCACGGTCCGCGGCGCCGAGCTCGAGCCGGCCCGCGCGCGCACGTACCTGGCCGACGTCGCCCGCTTCGCGCCGGCGGCGGTCCGCGTCGACGGGACCGACGTCAGCGACGGCCTGCGCCGCTACCTCGCGCGCGCCGAGCTCGAGCTGCCGCAGTTCAAGCTGCGCGGCAGCGTGGCCCTGGCCCACCGCGGCGAGCCGGCGCGGATCTGGCTGCTCGTCCACGGGGTGGTGTCGACCCACGTCGGGGTCACGCGCGCGCCCTGCTTCGAGGCGGTGGTCGAGCTGGCCGACAAGTTCGCCGCCGGCGAGCTGACCCCGGCCGCGACCGCGGCCGACCTGCGCGAGGCGATCGCGCCCGCGCTCGAGGCGATCGTCGACGCCGGCGTGCAGTTGATGTTGGCGACCGGCGCGCGCTCGGCCAGCTTGCCCGCCGTCAGCCAGGCGCGGGTGCTGCACCTGCTGCTGCAGGCGCTGCGCTCGCGTCGGCGCGCGGCCGAGGTGCTGGCGCTGCCGGTGGTGCCGGCGCTGGTGAGCCGCGACGAGCGGCGCTGGCTGGCGATCGAGAGCCTGCCCGCGCTGGCCCGCCCCGAGCCGGCCTTCGCCCTCGACCCCGAGCAGAACCCGGACGAATTCGCGCTGCCCGGCCCGCCCGTCCTCCTTCTCGGCACCGCCGACCGCGGGATCCTCGCCGAGCTGCTGCAGTTGCGGTTCCGCTCGCCGCCACCGCGCGGAAACGAGCGCATGCCGATCTCGGCCAACCTGGCGCGCGGTTGGCGGCGGCTCTGGCAAGCCTTCGGCGGGGCGCGGCGGCCCTTGCCGGAGTCGGCGCTGTCGTCGGCCGAGCGGCAATTCCTGGCGAGCCTGCGTGCGGCCGTCCGCGGCGGCGCCGGGGCGCCCGAGCGCGTCGAGCTGTGCGCCGGGGCCGGTTCGCCGCGGGTGACCGGCGAGCCGGCCACCCTGTACCTCGGCCGCGAGCACCCGGACGTGCGCGCGGCGATCGCCGCCGCCGAGACCGGCGAGGCGTGGGTCTTCCCGGCCTGCGTCGCGCTGCTTGCCGGCAGCGGCATGCCGGGAACGGCGAGCCGGGCGACGTGGGTGCGGACCTGGCACCGGCTGTTGCAAGGCCGGGGATGACGGGTCCGGCGACCCGGGTGCGGACCTGGCACCGGCGGTTGCGAGGCCGGGGATGACGGGTCCGGCGACCCGGTGCGGACCTGGCACCGGCTGTTACAAGGCCGGTGATGACCCCGGTCCGCGTCGACGACCCCGACGACCCGCGCCTCGCCGACTACCGCGAGCTGGAGGCGCTCGGCCACCGCCCCGACCCGCGCCGCTTCATCGCAGAGAGCGAGCTGGTGGTCGAGCGCCTGCTGCGGAGCCCGTACCCGGTCGCCTCGGTGCTGACGACCGAGAGCCACCGCGCGCGCCTCGGCCCGGCCCTGGCCAGCCGCCCGGAGGTGCCGGTCTACGTCGGCGAGCAGGCGCTGCTGCGCACGGTCGTCGGCTTCAACTTCCACCGCGGCGTCGCGGCCTGCGGGCTGCGGCCGCCGGCGCTGCGCTGGGCCGACATGGCTCGAGGGACAGCTTTCGAAGATGTCCCGGAGGACATGTTGTCCGCGCTGGGCGAGCGGCCGGCGTACACGATCGCGCTGGCGCAGGGGCTGAGCGATCCGGCCAACGTCGGCGCGATCGTCCGCGCCGCGCGGGCCTTCGGCGTCGACCTCCTGCTGCTCGACCGCGCGGGCGCGGACCCGCTGAGCCGGCGGGCGATCCGCGCCGCCGCCGGGAACGTGTTCGCGCAGGCGATCGCCGGCGTCGGCGACCTCGTCGCGGTCGTCGGTCGCCTGCGGCGGGCGGGCGCGACCGTCCTGGCGGCGACCCCCGGTCCGCGGGCGCGGCCCCTGGGCGCGGTCGTGCGACCGGCGCGGCTCGTGATCCTGGTCGGCAGCGAGGGTCAGGGGCTGCCGGCGACGTTGCGCGCGGTCAGCGACGACGAGGTCGCGATCCCGATGCGTCCGGGCGTCGACTCGCTGGGGGTCGCGGCCGCCACCGCGATCCTGCTGTACGCCCTCGCCGGGGCGCAGGACCCGGGGTTATGATGGGCCCAGGCGAACGACATGGACGTCATTCTCAGCGCCTCCCTCGGGCTCCTGTTTTTGGTCGTCGGCACGGCTGCCGTGTTCCTGATGTACTACCTCTGGGGCTTTCCGTTCGACAAAGCCACGCGCACGAGCGCCGCGCCGCCGTCGTTGATGCGGCTGCACCGGCAGCTCGGGTGGTTCTACATCGTCATCTACATCGTCTTGATGTTCGAGATGGTGCCGCGGATGTGGAATTACCAGGTCGAGTGGCCGGCGCGGACCGTCGCGCACATGTGCCTCGGCATGGGGGTCGGCTTCATCCTGATGATCAAGGTGGTGATCCTGCGGTTCTTCCGCCACCTCGAGGAGTGGATGCCGGCGCTGGGGACGTCGCTCCTGGCGTGCACGATCATGCTGGCGGGGCTGTCGATGCCGCACGCGTTCCGCGAGATGGCGCTCGCCAGCGAGATGGGCGACGTCTACGGCGACGAGAACCGTGAGCGCGTGAAGAAGCTGCTGCAGGCGGCCAAGCTGCCCGAGGAGGCGCCGATCGACGAGCTCTCGTCGGTCGACTCGCTGCAAGCGGGCCGGCAGGTGCTCCTCAAGAAATGCGTCGCCTGCCACGACCTCAAGACGATCCTCGACCGCCCGCGCTCGCCGCTCGACTGGGTCGGCACCGTCGACCGCATGGTCATCAAGCCCAGCTTCAACGAGCCGATCTCCGAGTTCGAGGGCTGGCAGGTCACCGCGTACCTGATCGCCATCTCGCGCGACCTGCAGCGCTCGCTCAAGGAGCGCCGCGCCCAGGACGAGCAGCGCGAGCAGGCCGAGGCCGTGCTGGCCGCGCCGCCGCCCGCCGCCGCGCCCACGGTCGCCACCGAGCCGGTCGCGCCGCCGACGATCGACCCGGCCGTGGCCCGCAAGACCTACGAGAGCGTGTGCAGCCAGTGCCACGAGCTGTCGGAGGTCGAGAAGGCGCCGCCGACCAGCGAGGCCGAGGTCATCGAGGTCATCCGCCGCATGATCGAGGACAACGAGATGAAGGCCACGCCCGAGCAGATCACCCAGATCGAGTGGCACATGATCAAGGTGTTCGTCCACCGCGGCTGACCGTTCGGACAGATCATCACCAGCAACGAGACAAGGAAGGATCTCTCAAGCATGCAGCGCGATCTCGAAGGGCTCACCATCGTCGTCACCGGAGGCGCCGGCGCGCTCGGGGGGGCCGTCGTACAGGAGCTGGCCGACGCCGGCGCGACCATCGTGGTCCCGGCGATCGACGACGGCCCGGCCGACCGCGTCGCCGGGGTGCGCTACGTGCCGCGCGTCGACCTGTCCCAGGAGGCGGCCGTCAACGCGCTCTACGCCGACCTGCCCGCGCTGTGGGCCTCGGTCCACGTCGCCGGCGGGTTCACCTGGGCCAAGATCGAGGACACCGACCTCGCCAAGCTGCAGGGCCAGTGGACGCTCAACGCGGTGACGGCGTTCCTGTGCAGCCGCGCGGCGGTGGCGAAGATCCGCGCGACCGGCAAGCAGGGCGGCCGGATCGTCAACACCGTCGCCCGCACGGTCGCCCACCCGACCGCGGGCATCAGCGCCTACGCGATGTCCAAGGGCGCCGTGGTCGCGCTCACCACCCAGCTCGCCGAGGAGCTGCGCGAGGAGGGCATCACGGTCAACGCGGTCGCCCCGGGCCTCATCGACACGCCCACCAACCGCAGGGACATGCCCGACGCCGACTTCTCGCGCTGGACCAAGCCGGCGGAGATCGCCCGGGTCATCCACGCGCTCGTGTCGCCGGGGCTCGGCGTGACGAGCGGGGCGATCGTGCCGGTCTACGGCCGCTCCTGAGGTCGCTCCTGGTCTTTCGCGCAGGGTGCGAGGGACAGGTCGTAAAGACAGGCGGCTGGGCTGCGTCGGCGCGGCCCAGCGCGCCGGCGGTGTCGGCCGCGGAGACGGCGGTCAGGGCGGCGCGCCCTGATCGAGACACGCGGCGATCTCGTCGATCACGTCCTGCGGCAGCGGTGCGCCGGGCGGCATCTGCGGGCCGCTGCCGCCGACTTCGAGGTGCGAGCCGTTCACCCTGTGCCAGAGGTAGCTGCTCTGGTGGTCGCCGGGCGCGACGAGGAGGAGCGGCGCCCCGAGCGCCGGCTGGTTGACGATGTTGTCGTAGGCGACGTCCTCGGTGAGGATGAACCAACCCGAAGCCGACCCGCCCTGGACGTGGCATTCGATGCAGTAGGTGTTCCCGATCGGCTGCACCGCCGCGCCGGGGGTCGGGACCTCGCAGTTGCCCTCGACGCACGCCTCGCCGCCGCCGACGTCGCACTCGTCGTCGCTGGCGCACTCGAAGCACGCGGGCTCGTCGGGCGCGAGCGCGTGGCCCTGCGCGAGCCCGGCCTTGCACGCCGTGATGCACAGCTCGGCGTCGGCCGGCGTGCCGGTCCAGCAGGCGCTGGCCTCACCGAAGTCCTCCTGGGCGTCGAGCAGCCCGCCGGGGTTGGTGACCGCGACGCACTCGATATAGCGATTGCACGGCGTGCGGTCCGTGGACGAGCCGTCGGTCGGGTCGTCTGTCGTCGTGGTCGTCGTGCCGCTGGTCGGGGGTCCCTCGGTGACGGGCCCGCCGGTGTCGTCGGACGTCGTCGACGTGTCGCCGGGGTTCGCGGTCGGATCTTGCCCGGATCCCGGCCCCGGCCCCGGCCCCGGCGTGGAGGCCGTAGGATTCGTCGTCAATGTGTCGAGGGGTCGCTGTCGTTGCCGCAGCCGATAGCCAGCGCCGCGGTCAAGCCTATCGATAGGCACCATGGGTGTGCCATGCGCGCATGCTATCCCCGACAGGGAGCGCCCGCAACAGGACCGGAAAGCCTACTCCGGGCCGGCTGCGGCGTGCCTGTTGTATAGAACATGTCCGATCGGGCATGCTCTTTCGGTCCTCACGTCCTCGCGGGCAGCGGCGCTGCGAAGACGCGAACGGCCCCGGTTCGCCGAACCGGGGCCGCCTTCATCCTCGCCGGCGAGGGATCAGTCGCGCATCTGGACGTACTCGAAGTCGATCGGCTGGCCCTCGATGCCGCGGGTGGGCGGGGCAATCCAGTTGGCGAACTTGCCCGGCTCGTGCGCGGGCTTCATGATCGACAGCAGGTAGTCGTTGTCGTTCGGGGTCAGCAGCCACTCGCTGCGGTGCTTCTCGAACTCGTCCTTGCCGATCAGGTTGCCGCTCGGGTCGAAGGCGTGGTCGGCGTAGATGCCCTGGTGGCGGTGGAAGCGGCGGCTCGGGAGCGACAGCCGCGTCGGCGAGCCGGCCTCCTCGAGGGTGCGGTTCCACTTGCGGAGCGCGCGCTCGCAGTCGTGGACGTAGGCGTCGCGCAGGACCTCGTTCATGGCGTTGCGCAGCGGCACGTCGCGCTCGGTGAGGCGGCCGTCCTCGACCACCGGCAGGCGGTAGGTGCCGCCGAGGGCGCGGTGCTCCTCGTACTTGTCCTCGCGGTAGCGGCCCTTGAGGCCGGTGGCGAAGAAGTCGGCGGCGTTGCTCGAGATCTCGCCGCCGAACAGGTCGAGCGAGTAGGTGTACCAGTAGTTGATCGTGCGCTGGATGAGGTCGAAGTCGATGCCGCCCTGGTTGCGCACGTCGCCGTTGGGGTCGAGGCGCTGCAGCTCGGCCGAGCGCTTGACGATGCGGTCCATGCCGGTCTCGCCGACGAACAGGTGGTGCGCCTCCTCGGTCAGCATGAACTCGGTCGTGCGGGCCAGCGGGTCGAAGCCGCTCTGGGCCAGCGCGGCGAGCTGATACTTGCCGTCGCGGTCGGTGAACATGGTGAACGCGAAGAAGCTCAGCCAGTGGTCGCACGGCTGGTTGAAGGCGCCGAGGATCCGCGGCTTGTCGGGGTCGCCGCTGCGGCGCTCGAGCAGCATGTCGGCCTCGTCACGCCCGTCGCGGCCGAAGTACTTGTGCAGCAGGTAGACCATCGCCCACAGGTGCCGGCCCTCCTCGACGTTGACCTGGAACAGGTTGCGCATGTCGTAGAGGCTGGGCGCGGTGTGGCCGAGCAGGCGCTGCTGCTCGACGCTGGCCGGCTCGGTGTCGGCCTGGGTGACGATGATGCGGCGCAGCGCGTTGCGGTGCTCGCCCGGGACCTCGTGCCACGCGGCCTTGCCGGCGTCGTCGCCGCAGCGGATCAGCGACTCCTCCTGGCGCGGGTTGAGGAAGATGCCCTAGCGGTACTCCGGCATCTTGACGTAGTCGTAGTGGGCCCAGCCGTCGTTGTCGACCGACACGGCGGTGCGCAGGTAGACGTTCTTCTGCGCGAAGTCCGAGGGGCCCATGTCGTTCCACCACTCGAGGTAGCTGGGCAGCCACTTCTCGAGCGCGCGCTGCAGCTTCACGTCGTCGGCGAGCCCGACGTTGTTGGGGATCTTGGCGTTGAGGTCGACGTTGTTGCTGACCATGGGATCCGGGTGCTCCAAAAACGATCGGGGGGTAGTTACACGCGGTTGAGGTCGAAGTGCGGGCGCTGGGGCTTGCCGTACAGGCTGAGCGCGCCCTCCGGACCGGTGGCGTTGGGCCGGATGAAGATCCAATTCTGCCAGGCCGAGAGGCGAGCGAAGATCTTGCTGGTGTCGTTCTCGGCGCCGACGAAGCGCAGGTTGGCCTCCATGCCGGTGAGCGCGTCGGGCGACAGGCTGGCGCGCTCCTCGATGGCGACGCGGGTGTCGTCGTCCCAGTCGATCTTGTCGAGCCGCACCGTGACGAGGCCGGCGTCGTCGGCGTCCTCGGGGCCCATCAGCTCCTGCCGCTCGCGCAGCTCCTGCACCTTGCTCGGATCGGCGGCTAGCCTTACGGACAGGCGCGAAGGGCCATGGCTCATCGGCAATGCCCCGAAGTTCAGGGGGCCGAGGCCGACGCGCACGTCCTCGTCGTCGAGCAGGTAGAAGCGGTCGGCCGCCAGCGCGAGCTCGAGCAGGCAGCCGGCGAAGGCCGAGTCGGTGCCGTCGCCGAGGGCGAAGAACGAGCGGCTGGTCAGGTCGAGGCGACGCAGCACGCGGGCCATGTGCAGCAGCACCTCGTTGACGAACCAGTGGTCGCGGGCGGCGAACAGCGCCCGGTCGTGCGCCAGCACGCGGCCCGCGTCGCCCTCGGTGCGCAGCAGGACGAGCCCGACGTCGAGCAGGTTGAACCGCAGCCACAGCAGCGCGTCGTCGAGCTCGCGCATGGCCCGGAGCGCCCACAGCTGATCGCCCGCGGCGTGGATGGCGGCGCCGCCCTGCTCGACGATCGCCACGTCCTCGGCGCTCGGGCCCCGGACGGTGACCGTGGCGGTGCGCGCGGCCGGGTCCCAGCTCAGGGTGACGTGGCGGTAGCTGCGGCGGTTCTCGCCGCGGTCCGGGGTGATCGGGCCGAGCTTGACGCCGACGCGCTCGCCGGACCGCAGCTCGACCTTGCGCTCGGCCGAGGCCTTGGCCTTCTTGGCGACCTCCTGCTCGAAGCGGCTGCGCGAGAACACGGCGTCGACGAGGCCCCACTGCAGCGCACGCTTGCCGCGCACGCCCTCGGCGGTGGTGCAGAAGATGTCGGCGCGGTCGCGCCGGACCTTGCGCTTGTCGACCACGCGGGTGAGGCCGCCGGTGCCGGGCAGCACGCCGAGCAGCGGCACCTCGGGCAGGCTGACGGCCGAGTTGCCGTCGTCCTGCAGGTAGATCTCGGCGCACGCCAGCGCGAGCTCGTAGCCGCCGCCGGCGCAGGTGCCGTTGAGCGCGGCGAGGTAGACCTGGTCGCTGTTGGCGGTCGCGTCCTCGATCTCGCAGCGCGTCTCGTTGGTGAACTTGCAGAAGTTGACCTTCCACGCGTGCGTCGAGCTGCCGAGCATGAAGATGTTGGCGCCGGCGCAGAACACGTTGTCGTGGCCCGAGGTGACGACGACGGTGCGCACCTCGGGGTGCTCGAAGCGCATGCGGCGGACGATGTCGGCCAGCTCGATGTCGACGCCGAGGTCGTAGCTGTTGAGCTTGAGCTCGTAACCGGGGCGCAGACCGGCGGCGGCGTCGACCCGCATCAGCACCTTGGCGATCGCGCCGTCGTACTGCACCTGCCAATGGCGGTACCGCGAGGGATCGGTCTCGAACTCGACGGGGGGGTGTTGCTGCGGCGAAGCGTCCATCGCAGACAAAAAATTACATGGGCTCGTCGCTTCGTGTGCCGCACTTCCAAGTGTGCTCTCGCACGGCTTGGAAGGCGCGTGCGGTGGGCCGGGGGAGCTGCGTGGCGATCGCCACGCGACCGTCGACGACGTCGCGGATCGACGCAGACCCGTGTGGACGCGCACGCGTGTGCGCTCGCACGGATCGCGGAATTTCGGGCTTCAACGGTGTTCTACGGCGAAGTTCGCCGAGTTCCTTCGGCGCTCGGCCGGCGGTGAATGACCTGTCCTTTGGGACAAGTCGTGTGCTGACTCGCCGCGCCGCATCACGAGGTCCGAAGGCGCAGCGATCGTCGCGAGCGTCGCGGTCGCGAAGATGACACGCGTCGTGCTGCGTGCGTCGGGCGCCGCGTCGCGCTGCGACGCAGCTGTGTGCATCCGCACGCGATCTGTCCCAGAGGTCTGGATCTCTTCTGGAGCGCGACTTCAAGCCGCTGCGAGTGCTAGACAGCCCTCGTGCTCCGCGGCGTCCTCTTCGACCTCGACGGTGTGCTGGTCGACTCGCTGGCCTCGATCGGCGCTTGCTTCAACCACGCGCTGCAGACGCTCGGTCGTCCGCCGCTGCCGCTGGCGTCGCTCCGGCCGCTGATCGGGCCGCCGCTCGAGGAGAGCGCGCAGTCGGTGATCGGCGACGACCCGCAGCTGCTCGCGCGCTTCATCGCCGCCTATCGCGAGCGCTACGCGGCGACCGCCGTCGACGAGACGCGGCCCGCCGCCGGCCTGGTCGATGTAATGACCGAGCTGGCGGCCCGCACCGACCTCGCCGTGGCGACCAGCAAGCCCGAGGTGTTCGCGCGGCCGATCCTCGCCGGCCTCGGCGTCGCCCACCTGTTCCGGGCGATCTGCGGCCGCTCGCTCGAGCTCGACGCCGAGCCGAAGGCGGCCGTGATCGCTCGCGCCTTGCAGACGTTCGCCGGCCGCGCCGAGGGGCTGGTGATGGTCGGTGACCGCCGCCACGACGTGGTCGGCGCCGCGGCCCACGGGATCCCGACGATCGGCGTGCTGCACGGCATGGGCAGCGAGGACGAGCTCCGCGCGGCCGGCGCTCGCTGGCTGGCCGCCGACCTCTGCGCGCTGCCCGGGCTGCTGCGCGAGATCGAAGATCAGTTCTGATCACCCGTTCGTATTCCAATAATATGGAATGATGGCACATGCCTGTAAGGGCATGTCCGGAAGAGCACGTTTTGTCGGGGGCGCGACCGGGTTTCGCAGCGCGAGCGGGCTCAGCAATACGGAGCGTCGAGTGAGGGAGGTCGGGGAGATCGCTCCGGCGCTCCGGCCCGAGAAATGGTCCGTCGCGGGGTCAACCGATGGTCGCGGTGCCTCGCGTCGAGTCGACCTCCTTCGCGGCCTGGGCCAGTCGGTGAGCCCGCGAGAGCCGGAGCCGAGGAAGGGCGATCGCGGGGAAAAGCGCGACGCAGACGAGGGCGGCCGCTCAGCCTTCGCCTGTCCTATGAGACAGCCAGGCGACCAGCTCGAGGTGCGGGGTCTGGGGCAGGGTGTCGTAGGCGCGGAGGTGGCGGAGGACGTAGCCTCCTGCCTGCAGCACGGCGAGATCGCGGACCAGAGCGTCGGCGCTGCAGCTCATGATCTGCAGCCGCGGCGCGGCCAGCCGGACCAGCGCGGCGGACACGGCGGGGCCCATGCCGCCGCGCGGCGGGTTGGCGACCACGAGCTCGGGGCTGCGCCCTGCCGCTTGCTGGCGGGCGAGGAACACCTCGGCCGGCTCGGGCGGGACGCCGAGGGCCGCGGCGCTCTCGGGGTAGGACTCGCACGGGACGACCTCGGCGAACTCGCGGCGCAGCAAAGCCGTGGTCACCCCGGCGCCGGCGTAGAGGTCGAAGGCGAGCGCGCCGCGGTGCGGGGCGCCGGCCTCGTCGGCGACGAGGTCGCGGTAGGCGAGCTCGGCGACGCGCGGGTTGGGCTGCAGGAACCCGAGCGGGCCGACCTCGACGGGGACGCCGGCGAGGCTGACCGAAAGGACAGGTTTCCCGCGCAGCGGCACGGGCGGGTCGCCGCGCACGGCGTTGCCGCGGCCGGCCTGCACGCTCCAGGCGATGCCCGCCGGGAGCTTCAGCGCGTCCGGCAACAGCTCGGCGGCCCGGCTCGGGCGCGCGGCGGTGATCAATGTCAGCAGGACGTCGCGGCCGTCGGTCTTGAACCAGGCGTAGCGGAGGTCGCCGGCGCCGGTCGCCTCGTCGTAGGGCGCGATCGCCAGGGCCGAGGCGGCCGCCTGCAGCTCGCGCGCGGCAGCGGCGATGGCAGGGTGGTCGACGCGGCAGTCGTCCATGGCCGCCGGCTCGTGGGAGCCGCGGTGGTAGCTGCCCACGAGGACATGTCCCGAAGTACCGGTGACGACGCGCTTGCTCGACCAGCGGTAGCCCCACTCGTCGGGGCTCGGGACCAATGGGCCGGGGTCGAGGCCGTGGCGGCGGACCAGCGCGGCGCGCTTGAGCTCGCGCTGGGCGGCGACGTCCAGCGCCTGCAGCGGGCAGCCCGAGCACGCGCCCGCCCGGGGGGCCGCGCCGGCGTCGCTGTGCGGGCACGGCGGCGCGCGGCGGGCCGGGTGGGCCTGCAGCAGCGAGACGAGCCGCGCGTGGGCCCGCGGGGCCTGGCGCGAGGCGTGCTCGACCCGGACCTCGGCGCGCTCTCCGGGGTAGCCCCCGGGGACATGTACGAAAGTACCGGTACTCTCGGCCAGCCCGTCGCCCTCGGGCGTGAGCAGCTCGAGGTCGACGATCAGGACGTCGCCCGCGCGCACGCTCACTCGACCATGCCGAGGCCGGCGAGGACCTCGAAGTACTTTGGGAAAGTCTTGCCGACGCAGCCGGGGTCGCGGATCGTGACGTGGCCGGCCAGGCTGAAGGCCATGGCGACGCGGTGGTCGCGGTAGGTGTCGATCGCCGCGCCCTGGATGATCTGCGCCGGCGGGGTGATGTCGAGGCCGTCGTCGTGCTCGACGACCTCGGCGCCGAGCTTGCGCAGCTCGGTGGCGGCCGCGGCGATCCGGTCGCTCTCGTGGTGGCGGAGCACGTCGACCCCGCGGATCCGCGTCGGCCCCGCGGCGTGCAGCGCCAGCACCGCGGCGGTCAGCGTGGTGTCGGGCATGTCCGACAGGTCGAGGTCGACGCCGTGCAGCGCACCGGTCCCGCGGACCAGGGTGATCTCCGGCCCCTGCAGGACGTTCGCGCCCATGCGCCCGAGCACGTCGCAGAAGCGGGCGTCGCCCTGCTGGCTGGTGCGGCCGAGGCCCGGCACCCGCACCTCGCCGCCGTAGATCGCCGCCAGCGACAGCAAGTAGGTCGCGGCCGAGGCGTCGGGCTCGACCTGGTAGTCGCGGCCGCGCAGGGTGGTCGGGCTGACCTCGAGGACATCTTGCTCGAGCCACCGCGCGTCGGCCCCGAAGTCGCGCAGGCAGGCGAGGGTCATGTCGACGTAGGGCCGGGCGGGGGTGCCCTGCTCGAGCACGACGCGCAGCGGGGCCTCGGCCAGCGGGGCGGCCAGCAGCAGGGCGGAGATGAACTGCGAGCTCGGCGGGCGGGCGAGGCGGACCTCGCCGCCGCGCAGGCGAGCGCCGCGGATCTCGCACGGCAACATGTCGTCGCTGCCGAGGCAGCGGATGTCGGCGCCCTGGGCCCGCAGGGCCTGCAGGAGGCCCTCCATGGGGCGCTCGCGCATGCGCGCGCTGCCGTCGACGACGCAGGCGATCGGCGAGGCGGCGAACACGGCGGCGAGGAAGCGCGCGGCGGTCCCGGCGGTGGCGACGTCGATCGGCCGCTCGGGCTCGTCGACCCGCGGCAGCGGGCCGCCGACGCCGACCACCCGCACCTCGCCGGCGTCCTCGCTGGCCTCGCAGACGACGCCGCAGCGGCCGAGCGCGGCGCGCATGACCTGGGTGTCCTCGGAGTCGAGGCAGCCGCGCAAGACGGATGTCCCTTCGGACATGGCCGCAAGGACAAGCGCGCGGTTGGTCAGGCTCTTCGAGCCGGGCGGGGTGAGGGCGGCCACGATCGGGCCGGGCGGGGGGCGGACGCGGACTTCGCTCGTCATTGTATGACCTCGAATTCGACGCGCCCGACCAACTGGTCGTCCTCGGTGACGACGTCGATGCTCCACGGGCCGGTGCGGTCGGACGGGATGTGGAACGAACGCAGGGTCGAGCGCAGGCGGACGCTGCCGGGCGGCGGGTCGGCGGCCGGCTCGCTGGCGCCGCGCTGGACCTCGAGCCCGCGGTGGCGCCACACGTGCAGCAGGTTGTCGCCGCGGCCGCCGGGGGTGACGACGTCGGTGAGCGCGTGCATCTCCGTGATCAGCGACTCGTGCAGCGCGCTGACGTGCATGCTGAGGCGCCCGTCGGGCAAGAGCGTCGGCCCGACGGCGCCGACCGAGACGTACATCGGCACCGGCGGGATGCCGCGCCGGCCGGCGTAGGCGACGAACACGGCCGCGCCGACCGCGGCCATCAGGGCGAAGAACCACGCCGGCTTGAGCAGGTTCTTGAACGGCACGTGCATGGTGAAGAACACCACCGTCGCCAGCGCGGCCGCGGCGAGCAGGGTGACGAGCGTGCGCGTGTCGGGGAAGATCGCCGGCAGCACCAGGTTGAGGCAGGCGAACAGGATGAACAGGTAGACGATCGAGGCCGGGGCCTTGTAGCGCATCAGGACCTGGTCGAACACGACGTCGACGGTCGACAGCAGCGCCAGGAGGCCGAGCAGGTAGAGGAAGAAGCGGTTGTCGGCGTCGAGCGTGGCGGCCTTCCAGTAGAAGGGCACCAGGAAGAACAGCATGCTCTGGTAGAGGTTCTTCAGCGCCGTGGTCATCACGTAGAAGCGCAGCTTCGACTTGGTGTCGGTGACCTTGTCTTTCTGCCCGCGGCCCTGGCCGAAGTGGCGGAAGAACAGGACGATCACCAGCCAGCCGGCGCACAGCAGCACGACCATCCAGCGCGCGCGCTCGTAGCCCTCGGCGGCGTACATCATGACGAACGCGCCGAAGGTCATGGCGTAGGCCGAGTGCAGCCACCACAGCAGGTGGCCGTGCTTGGCGAAGAAGGCGCGGAGCCTGGCGAAGCGCTTGACGGTGGCGAGGTCGCCGGGCGACATGTCCCTCGGGACATTCGACGGCTCGCCCATGTCGTCGCCGACCTGCGCCAGCTCGGCCGCGGCCACCTGCAGCTCGGGGCTCAGCGACGCGGTCGGCGTGGCCGGCTCGGTCGCGACCGGGACGACGTTCGCGTCGGTCGGCTCGAACTTCGGTTCCTGCGGCGTCTCGGCCATCCGAGGGGTGAGGATGCGCGATTCACGAGCCGGTGCCAACCGTCGTCGTCGCGGTCGGGTCGCCGGTGGCGCTGGTCGAGGTCGTGGTGGTGCCGGTGCCGTCGGTCTCGCCGGACCCGCCGGTCTCAGGCACGGGCTCGGGCCGGTCCGTGGCCCACTGCACGCGCTCGGCCGTGAAGTTGAAGTACATCCACACGCCCTGGCCGTAGAGGCCGTGGTTGTCGATGTCGCTGAAGGTGTTCATGGCGTCGACTTGACAGCCGGCGCCGCCCGCGAGCACGTTCCACGGGACGAAGCTGATGCCGTTGGCCTGCCCGGCCGGCAGCATCGCCGTGGCCGCGGGCATGAAGCCGCGCAGCGCGCCCTGGACGAGCTTCTGCGGCTCGCCGTCGACCGCGTAGGCGGCCGCGATCTCGACCTCGACGAGGGCGAGGTCGAGCGGCAGCATGCCCGCCTGCGCCGCCAGCCGCACCGGGGTGCCGGGGATGGTCTCGCTGACGAGGCACGGGGCGGCCGGCTGCGGCGGGGCGTCGTAGGCCGAGTTGAGCGAGTTGGGCTCGGTGCCGCCGCAGGCGCCGACGTCGCGGTTGAAGGCGTCGACGTCGACGGTGTGGGTGCCGGCGACCATGCGGTCGGTGCAGTTGGTCGGCTCGCCGGCGATGCACAGCGCCGACACGAACTGCAGCTTGGTGACCGCGCTCTTCGGGTCGAGCGGCCGCAGCACGAGCACGTTGCTGACGTCGTAGTCGGCGATGCCCTGGGCGATGAAGCCGTTGAGCGTGGCCGTCGAGTCGGTGCACACCCCGAGCACGGTGTCGAAGGTGTAGGTGTGCGGGTCGACGAGCTCGAGCGAGGTGATCCGGAAGGCCACCGGGCTCTCGGGCGGCGGGTCGGGACACACGCCCGTGTTGGCGCACAGGCCGTCGAGGTATTCGTTGCTGTAACAGCCGCCGGCGACGCCGACCGCGAGCGCCAGCGCGGCGCGCATCAGAGCGGCGATGGGGCGGCGATCGGCGGCGAGCAAGGCGGCGCCATGATAGCGAAAATCCGCGCCGCCCGGCCGCCGCCCGCGATGTGTGTTGCCGCCGCCCGGCGCCTGTCGCACCATCTCGCCCATGAACTCGCTTATTCCGGCGCGCGGAGGCCTGGGCGCCAGGTCGACGGGCGCCTCGACTGTGAAGACGACGAAGACGACGAAGACGAGGTCGTTCGCGCCGATTTTGCCGCTCGTCGCCGGGATCGCCTGCCTCGCGGGCGCGTGCGAGCTCCGCGTCTACAACGAGAGCGAGTCGGCCTCGGACAGCGACACCGGCAGCACCACCGGCACGACCGACGGCGACGGCGCGCCCGAGGTGTGCCTGCGCTACGTCGCCTGCCTCGAGGAGATCGACGCCGAGGCCGGCGCGGAGGCCGAGGCCACCCACGGCGCGAACGGGAGCTGCTGGTCCGGCGACGAGGCGGCGGCGGCCGACTGCCTGGCGCTGTGCGACGCGCAGCTGCGCAACTACGCGAAGGCGTTCCCCGAGGTCGCGGCCTGCGAGGACGAGGGCATCGTGTCGGACGTCGAGTTCGAGATCGGTCAGGCGGTGTTCGACCCGGTCGACCCGTTCCTGCCGCCGGTCTACGAGAAGCTCGAGCCCGGCGGGACGATGCCGGTGGTCCGCGGCGGCCAGGGCCTGCTGATGCTGCCGTTCGGCCTCCGCGGCAAGAACTTCGTCATCACCGAAGACCCCAACGACTGGGACAACCCGAAGATGCCGCGCGTCGACATGTGGGTCGACATCGACGGCCACAACGTCGGCTTCGGCGGCCACTTCGCCCGCCTCAACAACTACTCGGTCGGCTTCTACCCGCTGGACGACGGCATGGGCACGCTCGAGCACATGTACATCGCCATCATCGTGCCCGACGCGATCGCCGACCCGCAGACGCTCACCGGCCAGCAAGGCAAGGTCCACATCGAGCTCAACACCTTCGGCGAGCCGGCGGCCATCCAGGAGCTCGAGTTCGTGGTGGCGCCGGAGATCCAGGAGTATTGAACAGGCCATGAGCAGTTCGGACCGCGAATTCATCCCCGTCCACGTCGCCGTGCTGACGGTCTCCGACACCCGCACGATCGAGACCGACACGTCCGGCCGCCTGGCCGTCGACCGCCTCACCGAGGCCGGTCACCGCGTGATCCGCCGGGCCATCGTCCGCGACGACCGCGAGGCGATCTGCGCGGCCCTGAAGGGCTTCATCGACGACCCCGAGGTCGAGGTCGTCATCACCACCGGCGGCACGGGGGTGACGCCGCGCGACGTCACCCCGGAGGCGCTCGCGCCGCTGGTGACCAAGCCGATCCCCGGCTTCGGCGAGCTGTTCCGCTGGCTCAGCTTCGCCGAGATCGGGACTTCGACGATCCAGAGCCGCGCCGAGGCGGCCCTGTGCGGCACGACCTACGTGTTCCTGCTGCCCGGCTCGACCGGCGCGGTCCGCACCGCCTTCGACAAGATCCTGCTGCAGCAGCTCGACCACCGCCACCGGCCCTGCAATTTCGTCGAGCTGCTGCCGCGGATCCGCGGCGAGCGCCCGGGTTGAGCGCGGATGTCCCATGGGGCATGTCGCGGAGGGCATGCCACAGACGTGCAGCGGGCGCGGCTGTGCCGACGATCCCCGCGTTCCCGTACCTGCGCGCGGTCGGGCCGTGAGGGAGGATGCGCCGGGCGTGAGCGTCGAGGGAGACGGCGCGGCCTCGGCGTATGTCTCTCTGGCCATGTTCTTCGCGCAATGTCACAAAGAACATGCTCCGCGGGGCATGTCCCTCCGAGCAGCTACGAGGCGCTACAGCAGCTGCTGGCCGGCGACCAGGTCGTAGACGTGGCCCGGCAGGGCGATCCGGAAGCCTGCCGCCTCGACGCGGGCGCGGTAGAGCTCGAGGTTGTCCTCGTGGTGCATGATCACGAGCTTGCGGCGGACCGCCTCGGGCAGCGCCTCGAGCTTGTCGAAGAAGCCGTGGACCTGGCCGGGGTAGTCGATGAAGGTGCAGTCGTGGAAGTAGATGCTGGTGCGCGGCTCGATGCTGTGGAGGAACGCGGCGTCGACGGTGCCGTCGCCGGACCACCAGGCGATCTTCGGGCTGTGCGGGTCGTCGCCGACGTGCAGCTCGAGCGCGCACGACGGCTTGCCGGGCACGTGCTCGTTCTCGCGGGTGACCACGCGCAGGCCGTCGACCTCGAAGGTCTCGGAGTGGTTCCACGGGTTCTTGCGCGGCGGCTCGACCGCGGTCGGCGCGATGACGTCGAAGAAGTGCTGCAGCGTGCCGCAGCGCAGGTTGCCGCGGCCGTCCTGCAGGTAGCGCAGCGACGGCGCCAGCGTCTCCCACACCTCGTCGCGCACGGCGCTGTGCGAGATGTACTTCGGCAGCGGCCCGCCGCGGCTCGAGGCCATGACCTCGGCGTGGGTCTCGAAGTAGCGGACGAACGCGAAGTCCTCGAGGCCGAAGACGTGGTCGCCGTGGCAGTGGGTGATGATCTGGCCGTGGATGTCGTGCCAGGCGTAGCCGGCCGCGTGCAGCTGGTCCGGCGCCTGGCGGCCGCAGTCGAGCAGCCAGCGCTTGCCGTCCCGCAGCGTGACCATCGAGCAGGTCGTCCCGTAGCGGCGGGAGAACGCGCCCCCCGCCCCGAACAGGCGCAGCGTGATGGTTTGACTGCTGGCGGACACGACCTTGTCGTTCGTAGTGAAGCGCTCGGATGCGGCGATGCAAGCCCTCGGGCCGCGGGGCCGCGGGGACGGGCTCAGAGGGTCCAGGTGGAGCGGTCGACGCCGTCGCGGACGAGGACCCCGATCGAGCTTAACTCAGCTCGCAGGCGGTCCGCCTCTTTCCAGTCTTTTTTGGCCCGCGCCTCGTCGCGGAGGGCGACCTTCCGCTCGACATCGTCCACGTCGAGCCCGAGCCGCGCGGCCTTGCGAGCCCGGCGCTCGAGCAGCCAGGCCTCCGGATCGGCGGCGAACAGCCCGAGCATCCGCGAGACGGCCGGGAAGTCGGCGAGGAAGCGGCGCAGCGTGGCCGTGCGACCGGCGGCGGCGCCCTTCTTCTTGGCCTCGAGCAGGCGGTTGATCTCGCGCAAGGGCTCGCTCAAAGCGGCCACGGCCGCGGCCGTGTTGAGGTCGTCGCGCAGGGCCGCGGTGAACGCGGCCAGCATCCCGGCCACCGCCGCGGAGACGGTGTTCTCGGGCCCGTCCTCGGACTCGGCCAGAGCGCGGCGAGCGCGCGCGAGGGTGTCGTAGACGTAGGCGACCCGCTCGTCGGCCTCTTCCAGGCCGGGGAAGCGGATGTGCGCCCGCAGGCGCTCGCGGTCGAGCGCGGCGCCGCACGCCGGGCACGCGCTGCCCTGCTGCGCCTCGGTGTCGAGCGCGCGCGCGCACGCCGGGCACGGCACCTCGACGTCGAAGTTGATGCCCGAGCGGTAGTGGACCCCGAGCAAGAACCACCGCACGGCCTCGGGCGGATAGAGCGCGGTGACCTCGCGGATGGTGAAGAAGTTGCCGAGGCTCTTCGACATCTTCTCGCCGGCGAAGTCGACGAAGCCGTTGTGCATCCAGTGGCGGGCGAAGGTGCCGGCCCCGCACGCGCCCTGCGACTGGGCGATCTCGTTCTCGTGGTGCGGGAAGATGAGATCGCGGCCGCCGGCGTGGAGGTCGAAGGTCTCGCCGAGGTGGACCTTGCTCATCGCCGAGCACTCGATGTGCCAGCCCGGCCGCCCGGGGCCCCACGGGCTCGGCCACGCCGGCTCGCCGGGCTTCTCCGCCTTCCACAGCGCGAAGTCGAGCGGGTTCTCCTTGAGCTCGCTGACCTCGACCCGCGCGCCGGCCTGCATGTCGTCGAGGCTGCGCTTGCTCAGCGCGCCGTAGGCCGGGTACGCGGCGACGCGGAAGTACACGTCGCCAGCTGACTCATAGGCCAGGCCGCGGGCGATCAAGGTCTCGATGAGGGCGATGATCTCGGGGATCGTGCCAGTGACGCGCGGCTCGACGTCGGGCCGCAGGCAGCCGAGCGAGTCGAGGTCCTCGTGGTAGGCCGCGGTGTACTTGGCGGCGACCTCGCCGGCGCTGATGCCCTCGACCTGAGCCCGCTTGATGATCTTGTCGTCGATGTCGGTGACGTTGCGGACGAAGGTGACGCGGACGTCCTGCTCGCGCAGGAAGCGGACCACGGTGTCGGCACAGATGGCGGAGCGGGCGTGCCCGACGTGGCTCAGATCGTAGACGGTGGGGCCACACAGATAGAGGCCGATGTGTCCCGGCTCGATCGGCTCGAGCGGGCGCTTGCTCCCGCTCATGGTGTCGTAAAGAAGCAGCGTGGGCGTCGTACTCATCTCGGGCGAGGCAGTGTGCCTCATGCCCGCCGGGCGCGCCACCCTGCGACCAGGCTGGCGACGTTCCACCCGACCACCAGCAGCACCAGGCACCACATCGCCACTTCGAGCCAGCGGTCGCGCGGGCGGACGCCGACGTCGATCACATAGCCCTGCGGGTCGACGACGACCGGCCGTTCGAGCCGCACGGCCTTGACGTCGCCGGGGGCGAGCACGAGCCGGCCGGCCTGCAGCGGCCGCGGGACGAGCTTGCCGTCCTGCAGGTCGAAGCCCGGCTTGGCGTTGTCGCCCGGCACGAAGCTGAATTTGCCGTCCTCGACAGTGATGTCGCTCGCAGGCACGGGGTAGCTGGTGATCCACGGCAAGATCACCGCGCCCACGCTCGGGTCGGCCGGCTTGGCGCCTTCCGGGATGACCGCCGCGACCGACAGCTTGGCCTGCGCCGACTCACGCTCGCCGGCGGGCAGGCGCACGTAGAAGCTGTAGAAGCGGGTGCTGGTCTGCTCCGGCGGGGCGTAGTACGGGAAGCCGAGCGCGGCCACGGCCGCCTCCGCGGACGCCTGCGAGTCGAAGCTGCTGCGCCCGAGCTGGATTTGCACGTCGGGCTGCTCGACCACCAGGGTGACGGTGGCCTTGGTGCCGAGCGTGATGCTCTCGCCGGCGGTGTCGACGACGGTGAGGGCGTCGCCCTGGCGCTTGCCGAGCGCGTCGAGCAGGGCGGCGGGGGTGGCGTCGCGCTCCTCGACGATGCGCTCGCCGTCGAAGTGCTGCTGGATGGCGACGAAGTTCGGCGAGTCGGCGAGCCGGCGGATCCGGCCCTCGAACACGCCCTCGAACTGCTGCGGCGCGGCCTCGGTGGTCCGCGGGATGGCGGCGAACAGGCTGCCGCCGCCCTCGATGATGCGCAGGTAGCCGATCGTGCGCCCGCTGCCGCCGCCCTTGGGCTCGATGCGCAGGCGTGCGGCGTGCTGGACGTCGGGGGTGCCCCGGAGGACGACGTAGCTGTCGTCGAGGTCCTCGGCGAGGCCCTTCTCGACGAAGGCGGCGGCGTCGCCGAGGTCGCGGGGCTCGCTGCCCTGCAGGAAGTAGCGGACGTCGCCGAACATCCAGTAGAGCAGGTAGCCGCCGAGCGCGACCACCGCGACGTCGATGATGGGAGAGCGGCGCCGACGCGGGGCGCCGGCCATGGAATCGGACCCCGAGGGCGGGGGAGTGTCGTCTGCTGGATCCGTCGCTTCGCTCACGACAACCTCGCAAATCCAGGGCCGGAGGCCCGTGCAGCCGTTTGGGGCCGGAGGCCCGTGCAGCTATATCACAGTGGCGTGCGGCCGGTGGGACCGCGGCGGCGGGGGGAGGTTCCCCCGTCACTCGCGAAATACCCAGACCTCGCGGGTGGCCTCGATGTCGTCGCCGTCGCGAGCGGTGACGAGGATCCGGTTGCTGCCCGGCTCCAGCGGCACCTGCGCGGCGAAGTCGAGGCTGCGGGCGGCGGCGCCCTGATGCGCGGGATTGGCCCGGTAATCGAGCTTGCGCTCGACCTGGGCGGTGCCCGGCGGTTTGACGGCGACGACGACGTCGCGGACCCGGCCCTCGTGGCGCGCGGTGCCGCGGATCTCCACCGTATCGCCGGTGGCCACCGGAGCGACCGGGTCGACCTCGATCACCGGCGGCTGCACCAGCAGGGCCGGCCGGTCGGGCAGCTTGCTGCCCTTGCCGACGGCGCCGCCGGGCTTGACGAGGTCGCTGGGCAGCCAAGCGCGGCGCCCGGGCCCGGCCGCGACGGCGCTCCATCCGCCGGCGGCGCCGAGGATGTCGAGCGCGGTGCCGCCGGCGACCTCGGCGAGCTGGCGCGCCTGGCTGTCGGCCGCGTTGTAGAGGCGCACCGGCTCCTCGCCGGCGACCACGCGCGCGGGCCCGGCGACGAAGCCGGACGCGGGCGGGCCGAGCGGGACGTCGAACTTGTGGCGCACGCTCTCGCGGACGACGACGTCGGCGACGATGACCTCGAGCTCGACGGGCTTGTTCGGGTCGGCCTGCTCGCTGACGCTGAGGCCGAAGGCGCCGCGCACGGCGGTCTTGGCGGGGATCTTCCCCAGCTGCAAAAAGCCCTCCTCGAGCAGCACCTGCGCGCCGGACATGTTGTGGATCAGGGCGCGCGCGTCGGAGCTGTCGGCGCCGCTGTCGTTGCGGATCTCGAGCGCGAGCAGGACCTGCTCGCCGGGCTGGAGGACGCCGTCGCCGTTGCCCTTGACCGCGAACGGCGGCTCGCCCGGGATGGGCGGCGACTTCGGCCGCTGCGGCGCGGCGGTCGCCAGCTCGGGGTCGTCGACGATCCAGTAGTCGTAGGCGAAGCGCGGCCGCGGCAGGCCGGCGATGTCGAAGCGCACGGTGGCGGTGGCGTCGGGCGCGGGGCCGGGCTCGCCGGCGTGGACGTCGACCCGCAGGGTGTCGACGAGGTCGGTGTGCCAGGCCATGACGTAGAGGCGGACGTCGCGGCTGACGGTGGCGCCCGGCTCGATGCGGCCGAGCAGCAGCTCGATGCCGTCGAGCTCGTCGCGCAGGCAGTCGGTGATCACGTGGACGCGCTCGGCCGGCTCGCTGCCGGTGTTGGTGACCTCGACGCGCAGGGTGAACGGCTGGCCGGCGGCGATCTTCTTGTCGTCGACGACGCGCGCGCGCAGCTCGAGCGCGGGGTCGCTGCCGGCCCCGAGCGCGCCGGTCCAGTCGATCTTGGTGGCGGCGATGCCGTCGGCGATCTTCTGATCCTCGCGGGCGGCGATCTCGCCGGTCAGCGCGGCGAGCCTGGCGGCCCGCTGCTTGCTGTCCGAAAGGCCAGCCAGCGCGTCGGCGACGTCGCGGGCGATCTGCACCTCCGGGTCGGCCATCGCCGCGGGGCCCTCGCTCGGGCGCGGCAGCGACGTGCCCTGGCGGCCGGCGAAGTAGCGCAGGCGCGGCTCGTCGCCGGCGGCCTTGCCGGCGAACGCGGCCTCGTGCTTGGCCGAGGGCAGGTGCGCGACCTGGGTCGACTCGCGGCGGCGCTCGAACCGCTCGGTGTCGAAGTAGTTGGCGACGGCGACGATCTCGCTGAGCTCGACGGGGTAGATCGAGAGGTCGGGGCGCACGCCGACGGTCTGGATCTTGGTGTCGCCGGCGACCTGGTACTCGGCGATCGTCATCTTGAGCGCGAGCTCGCGGCCGTAGAGGTTCTGCGGCTTGAGCAGCTGGACGGTGCCCTTGCCGAAGCTCGGGCGGCCGACGACGACGCCGCGGCCGAGCGCCTTGACGCCGCCGCTGACGATCTCGGCCGCCGACGCCGAGTCCTCGTTGATCAGCGCGACCACGGCGGCGTCGGCCGGCAGGTTGACCTCGGGCGCGG
Source organism: Nannocystis exedens (assembly GCF_002343915.1). Classification (GTDB taxonomy): domain Bacteria; phylum Myxococcota_A; class Polyangia; order Nannocystales; family Nannocystaceae; genus Nannocystis; species Nannocystis exedens. Next base: position 5,581,191 of record NZ_NETK01000001.1, read on the forward strand.
CGTCCTCGGCCTCGCGGCCCATCGCCGAGCGCACGATCACCAGCTCGCCCTCGGCGACCAGCGCGTCGACGACCTCGACCGCTTGCGTCAGCAGGCCGCCGCTGTTGTCGCGCAGGTCGAGCACCACGCCGCGCAGCGCCTCGCCCTTCGGCGTGAGGTCGGCGATGGCCTTGCGCACCTGCTCGCCGGTGTTCTCCTGGAAGGTGGAGATCTCGAGGTAGGCGATCTTGCCCGGCAGCAGCGAGGCGGTGACGCTGTCGACGCGGATGATCTTGCGCGTGATCGTCAGCGTCAGCGTCTCCTGGCCGCGCTGGATCTTGACCGTCACCTTGGTGTCGACCGGGCCGCGCAGCATCAGCTGCGCGTCGGGGGAGCGCAGGTTGACGGTGCTCTGCTTGTCGATCTGCAGCAGCAGGTCGCCGTCCTTGAGGCCGGCGGCCGCGGCCGGGCTGTTCGGCAGGACCTTGACGATCCGGATCCGCCGCTCGTCCTCGCGGATCTCGGCCCCGATCCCGCCGAACTGACCGCGCGTCTTGACGCCGAGGTCGGTGTGCTCCTCGGGCGTGAGGAGGATCGTGTGCGGGTCGAGCGGCGCGAGCATGCCGTTGATCGCGGCGTACTCGACCTTGTGCGTGGCCTCGGCGTCGAGGCGCAGGCTGTCTTGCACGAACGCGAGCACCTCCTCGAGGCGGTCGGCGACGCTCGGGAGGTCGGTCAGGCCGGCGAGCGAGAACTCGCGGCGGAAGTCGGCCACGGTGACGGTGGCGGTGTCGCCGGCGACGGCGGCGAAGAACTCGGGCGTGTTGAGGCCGAGGTGGCGCAGGGCCTCGGCGAACTGCTCGCGCGGGTCGATGCGCTCCTTGTCGAAGTACTCCTGCTGCACGACGTAGGCCGCCCACACGGTCAGCGGGAAGCGGCGGCGGTCGAGCTGCAGGCGGGCGGCGACGTCGATTTCCGGTGCGGCCGCCTCCTCGGCCGGGCGGGCGGCCGCCGCGGCCTCGCCGGGATCCTTCGCGGAGCACGCGCAGAGCAAAACGGAGGCGAGACCCGCGGCGAGGCGACGAGCGACCATCGGCGCTAGCATAACGTCCGGCGGCCCCTGCCGATGGCCGATGTGGGGGCATCGGGGGCAAATCTACGAATCATCGCGACGATGATGGTTTTCATTGCGAGCGGATCTCGCGCCCCCAGCCAAGTCGCTTGAAACACTGATCATGCCCCCTGGCACGGGACAGGCATGTCAAGTTTTCCGCTTGCGCACCACGAACCTGCTCTCCCTCGTTGCAGCCGTGCTCGTGGTGGGTTGCGTCGACGCGCCCATCACTCCGGAGCACATCTTGCCCGACGGGCAACTCCGCTCCGATCTGTCGTCGTCCCAGGCCGCGTTCGCGGCCACGCCTGCTCGCCCGGTCGGGCACGCGGTCCAGGTCGCGGCCGTGCTGGCGGCGCAGGCGGCCGGGCCGCTGGTCGACGCCGCCACATTCCCGGCCGAGGCCGGCTCGGTCCACCTGCACCTGCGCGCCGACAGCCTGCTCGAGCCGCGCCCCGTGACCTTCGTGTGGACGCACGGTGACTCGCGCGAGGAGGTCCCGGGCGTCCTCGCGCCGACGACCACGCTCGCGCTCGCGGCCAGCCATCCGCTGAACCCCGACGAGCGCGGCCGGTGGAAGGTCGAGGTGTTCACGCTGGCGGGGGACGAGCCCGCGCAACTGCTGCTCACCCGCGAATTCGAGGTCCTCTAGACGTCCTTTGCTTGGTGGCGTCGAGTCGTGCGACGCCCGCGGTCCAGGCTGGACCGCGGGCGTTTTCTATTTGCGGCCGGCGCTGGCGGCGGCGGGTTCGTGCCCGTACCATCTCGGGCCATGGAGAGCCAGCAAGGCAGCATGACCCCCGAGGAGATCGACGTGTTCGCCCGCGGTCTGCACCACCTCGCCAGCGTCGACGGCATCGACCCGCGCGAGGCGGAGCTCATCGCCGACTTCCTGCGCGAGGCAGGCGCCAGCATCACGATGGACGACCTGAAGGGCACCAGCTTCAGCAAGTTCGAGGCCGTGCAGGTGCTCGACAAGACCTACCTGCGCCGGATCTTCCTCAAGACCGCGATCGCCCTGGTCCACCGCGACGGGCGCACCAGCGTGGCCGAGCGCCTGGCGCTCGCCGAGCTCGCCGACGTGTTCGGCCTGAGCAACGTCGAGTTCGTCGAGCTCGAAAACGAGGCCCTCAGCGCGGGCCTGGCCTGAAAATCACCGGCCGCGTCACCCTCTCGAATCACCCGCAGCAGCACCGGAGCACCATGGGCATCCTCAGCTTCATCAAGGGCCAGTTCATCGAGATCATCGAGTGGCTCGACAACACCAACTACACGCTGGTCTACCGCTTCCCCGATGACGACCACGAGATCAAGAACGGCGCCAAGCTGGTCTGCCGCGAGAACCAGGCCGCGATCCTGATCAACGAGGGTCAGCTCGCCGACGTGTTCGGCCCCGGCACGCACACGCTCAGCACGCAGAACCTGCCGATCTTGTCGCGCCTGAAGGGCTGGAAATACGGCTTCAACAGCCCGTTCAAGGTCGAGATCTACTTCGTCAACCTGCGCCAGTACGTCGACCAGAAGTGGGGCACGGCCAACCCGGTGCTGATCCGGGACCCCGAGTTCTCGGTCGGCGGCCGCCCCGGGCGCGTGCGGATCCGGGCGTTCGGCTCGTACAACTTCAAGATCTCCGACCCCGGCCTGTTCTTCAAGGAGATCGTCGGCACCCAGGGCCTGACGACCACCGACTCGATCGCCGAGTACCTAAAGCGCCAGCTCGTCAGCAAGTTCACCATCGCCGCCGGCAAGAGCGACCTCAGCGTCGCCGACATGGCCGCGCACTACAACGTGCTCGAGAACGCGGTCAAGGGCGACCTGGCCGAGGAGTTCGGCAAGCTGGGCCTTCTGCTGACCAGCTTCGTGATCGAGAACATCTCGCTGCCGCCGGAGATCGAGAAGGCGCTCGACGCCGCGGCGGCGCAGGCGGCCCGCGGGGTCGACAACACGATGGCGTGGGAGGGCCTCGGCGTGATGCGCGACGCGGCCCGCAACCCCGGCGCCGGCGGGGCTTCGTCCGCCGGCATGGGCATGGGCATGGGCATGGGCATGGGCCAGATGATGGCGCAGATGATGGGCGGCATGGCCGGCGCCATGAACCCGCAGCAGCAGTTCCATCCGCAGCAGCAGCAGTTCCAGCAGCAGCCGCAGCAGTTCCAGCAGCAGCAGCCGCCCGCCGACGACAACAGCCTCGAGGCCAAGCTGCGCAAGCTCAAGGCCGCGTTCGAGGCCGAGCTCCTCACCGAAGAGGAGTACAAGGCCAAGCGCGCCAAGCTGCTCGAGGCCTTCTGAGCGCCGCGGCTCCTCCAGGGCCTGCAGCGCGCGCCGCAGGCCCGCCCCCGCGGGTGTTCCTGGTCGGCACCGACACCGACTGCGGCAAGACGACCCTCGCGTGCGCGCTGCTCCGCGCGGCCGCGCACGCAGGGCTGCGCGCGCTGCCGTTCAAGCCGGCCGCCAGCGGCCCGTCGGGGCCGGCGGGAGACCCCGAGCGCCTCGCCGCGGCCAGCGACCTCGGCGTGGCGGCCAGCGAGATCTGCCCGCTGCGCTACGCCCCGCCGCTGGCCCCCGGGATCGTCGACGACGCTTCGGCCTTCGTCAGCGGCCCTCGGTTGGGATTTTTGAAAGACACGGCGCAAGAGACAGGGCCGATCGGGCATGTCCGAACGGTCATGGAGGCGCTCGAGGCGGCGCACCGGCCCGACGTGACGCTGGTCGAGGGGGCCGGCGGGTTGTGGGTGCCGATGCCCGGCGGGACCTGGTTGCCGGCGTGGATCGCCGGGCTGCGGGCCGCGCCGATCGTCGTCGGTCGCCTCGGCCTCGGCGGGGTCAACCACGCGCTCCTGACGATCTTCGCCCTCCGCGCGCTGGGCCTGCCGCCGCGCGGGTTCTTCCTGGTCGACACCCACGGCGGACCCGACGCGGCGCGCGCCCACAACCCGGCCGTGATCGCGGCCGCGAGCGGGCTGCCGTGCCTCGGCGTGATGCCGCACGCGGCAGCCGATGCGTCGTGGCTGGCGGCGGAGGCGTGGGCGACGATGACGGGCGCGGCGCCGGGCTCGCCTGGTCCTTGAGACACGTCAGTCGCGCGTCGTCTCGTGCCAATGAAATGGCTCCTGTCGCGCAGTCGAAGCTCGCGGTGGGCGGGCCGGAGCGGCTACCACTCGATCGATCCGCCAGGAGCTCGCCCGCTGGCGGGATTCGCATGGTACTGGAGACATGCTGTTCAGGACATGTCCTGAGCAGCATGTCCCGTATCAAAATTGCCCGCGGAGGATCAGGCTGCCGGGGCCGATGCCGAGCTGCTGGACGCCGCGGCGAGCGGCGCGCTTGTCCCCGGCGTCGGTCTTGGGCCGGGAGCTGACGAGGATGACGGTGCCGAGCGTGAGCAGGGCGGCGCCGGCGAGGGTGGCGGCGACGCCGTACCACTTGGTGTTGAAGAGGTACTTGCACTCTTTCTCGCCGGTGATGCCCGGGTTCATCACGTTCTCGCCCTCGCAGTCGAACGAGTAGTTGCGGCCGTCGATGGCGGTGAGGGCGACGCCGCCGCCGATGCCGAGGATGCCGATGGCGATCGAGGCGTAGCCCCAGCGCTTGCCGGGCAGGCGGCTCGGCAGCTTCTCCAGCGAGTACTGCAGCTCCTCGCCGACGCCCTCGACGAAGGTGACCTCGCGCTCGAGGGCGATGAAGCCCTCCTTGCTGATCCGGATGACGTGCTTGCCGGGGACGATCGGGCGGTTCAGCGGGGTGGTGCCGGCGATCTCGCCGTCGATGGTGACGAGGGCGCCGGGCGGGTCGGTCTGCAGCTTGAACGAGGCTGGCCCTTTGGCCAGGGCGTCGAGCTTGAGCCGCAAGGTGGCGGCGGCGGAGTCGATGAGGCCGCTGGCGTCGACGACGCCGCAGATCTCGCAACCATCCTGGGTGGCGGCGATCCGCTGGCCGTCGCTGCCGTTGAACAGGTCGACGTGGACGTTGTAGTCGCGGTCGCGCACGGTGACGGCGGCGCGGACGATGTAGGCGGCGCCGGTCTTGGTGGCGATCGACTTGTAGCAGACGGCGTTGTCGCAGCTGGCGGCGCCGTCGTCGGCGGCGACGACCTGGTCGGGCGTCAGCACGGTGAAGTTGCCGCGCTGCAGGCCGCTGAGGAGCGCCTGCGTGAGCGAGTTCTGGTCGGTCTCGCTGAGCGAACCCTCGACCACGAGCGGCAAGATCGCCAGCTTCGCGCCCTGCTGCTCGGCGCCCTCGCCAGGGGCCGCGAACGTCAGCACGGGCCGCGGGGCCGCTGCCGCGACTTCACCGATCCCCGAAGTGCTGAGGCACACACTGGCGGCCATCGCCACCGCAAGGCTCCGTCGCGCGAGGTCCATCTCTTCCCGAGGCTATCACGCTTGACCTTAGCCCCTCCACCATCCCACCCTGTGCAAGCCCCGGTGACCCCCCTCCGCACCGCTTTGCTCGCCGCGTCGCTCGCGTTCGCGCCCGCTTGCCCGCAAGGGCCCGCTGCCGACCCACCACCTCCGCAGCCCGCGCAGACCCCCGCACGCGCCCCGGAGCCGTGGCTGTACGGGCCGGCCCTGCGCGACAGCACTCCGGCCGGGCTCGCCGTGCGCCCGGTGTTCGAGCTCGCCGATGGTCGGCACGGGCAGGCGGAGATCGGCGTGGCCGTGGCGAGGCCGGGCGCGGCGCCGCGGCTCGAGGTGTGGGAATTCAGCCAGAACAACCCGCGCGAGCGGCTGGAGCGGGTCGGCGAGGCGCGCGAGCTGGTGGCCCTCGACGCGCCCCGCGAGGCCCGCGGCCAGCTCGACACGATACGCACCGCGATCGCCCGCCCCGGCAACGAGTTCGTCCGCGTGCGCGGCCTCGACGGCGAGCCGGAGGCGATCGTCGCCGAGCTGCAGCGCCTGGCGGCGACCGTGCGCGACGCGGCCGCGGGCCCGGAGCAGCGCGCCGAGGCCCTGGCCGACCTCACGCGCGCGCTCGACGATCACCTCCTGTTCACCGAGAACCGCCTGCCCGAGCTGCTGGCGGCCCTGGTCGGCGAGCTCGCGGTGGCCTCGCGCGAGGCCCTCGGCGAGCGCCGCGTCGCCGTGACGCTGCGCGAACCACCGCACCGCCTGACGTTCGCCCGCACCGGCGACCGCTGGGTCCTCAGCGAGCTGAAGCTCGCTGCGCCCGCGGACGCCGCGGCGAAGACCGCGCCCGGAGCCGCCGAGCGCTGATCTCAAGGACATGTCTTCGGAGACATGCGATCCTCGGATCCGCGCTGCTCCTCGTCGGACGCGCTCGGGCGCTCTTCCGCCTGGGAGCGCTGCCGGGGCTGTCGGCGAACCGTCGCTCGTCCTCGCTACGTGGACATGGCGCGAGGGACAGCTGATTTGCGCGCCCACGCCGCGCGCCTCGTCGCAGGCGTCCTCGCGTGAGGGACAGAGGAGGCGCGCTGCTCACTGCGCGCCGAGTCGTCGCTGCCCGGCGGGACATGTCGCGAAGGACATGTGATTGCCGGCCAGCGACGACCCCGGGGGTGGCACGCGCGCGGCCGGCTACTCCGCGTCGGGGTCGGCGGCGCCGGCGGCCGAGCCGTCGCCGACGGCGCCCTGGCGCATGTACTTCTCGACCGCGGCCTCGTGCTCGGCGATCGTCTTGGAGAACTGGTGGGTCTTGTCGTTGCGCGACACGAAGTACAAAAAGCGCGACTTCTTCGGCGCGAGCACGGCCTCGAACGCGGCCTTGCCGGCGTTGGTGATCGGCCCCGGCGGCAGGCCCTCGTGGGTGTACGTGTTGTACGGGTTGTCGGGGTCGCGCAGGTGGATCCGGCGGATCCGGCCCTCGAACTTCTCGCAGGCGGCCGACTTCTTCAGCGCCGCCGTGCAGCCGTAGATGATCGTCGGGTCGGTCTCGAGCCGCTTGGGCTGGAACGACGAGAAGCGCAGGCGGTTGAGGAACACGCCGGCGATGAGCGGCCGCTCGTGCTTGGCGGCGGTCTCCTTCTCGACCAGCGAGGCCATGATCACGATCTCGCGGTCGCCCCAACCGAGCGTCTTCTTCAGCTCCTCGAGCGACTCGCGGTGGCTGCGCTTGAGGTTGTCGAACACCTTGCGGTGCTGCTCGACCATGCGGCGGATCAGCTGGTCCGGCGTGGCCGCGGTCGGGAACTTGTAGGTGTCGGGGTAGAGGTAGCCCTCGACGCTCTCGCCCTCGATCCCGAGCTCCTTGAGCAGGGCGGGATCGCGCATGGCGGCGAGGATCACCGAGGCGTCGCCGTAGCCGGCGACCGCGAGGATGTCGGCGACCTCGAGGATGTTGCGGCCCTCGGGGATCGTCACCCGCGTCTCTTCGGTGCGCTGGGCCCGGACGAGCTCGGCGAGGACCTGCTCCGGCGTCATGTCGGCGCGGAAGGTGTGCGCCCCGGCGGTGATCTTGCCGGCCGCGCCGCGGTGGAGCACGAACAGCTTGAAGTAGAGGCCCTCGTCCTCGGGGATCACCCCGGCCTCGATCAGCTGCGTCAGCACCTGCGGGAAGCTGGCCCCCTTCGCCACCTCGATGGCGATCGGCTCGGCGCTGCCGACCCCCGGCCGGTCGGGGTAGTCGATCACCCGCTGGTACGTGCGCGACAGCCACACGCCGCCGACCACCAGCGTGACCGCCACCACCGTCAGGGCCACGTACTGCGCCCAGCGCGAGCGCCGCGGTCGCCACCACGGCAGGCGCTGGCGCTTGCTCCCCGCGCTCGAGGCCTGCGTCATGTGCCTGTCTCTCCGGACATGTCCTTACGGCGCTGGCCGTCGAGCCAGCCTTGGAGGATGAACTGGGCCGCGGCGGCGTCGATGACCTGCTTGCGGCGCGCGCGCGACACGTCGGCCTGCAGCAGCGCCCGCTCGGCGCCGGCGGTGCTGAAGCGCTCGTCCCAGGTGCAGGCGCGGGGCGAGCCCGGGAGCGCCGCCAGGGCCGGCTCGAGGGCGGCGAGGAAGCGCTGGACCTGGCGGGCGCGGTGGCCGACGGAGCCGTCGAGCTCGAGCGGGAGGCCGACGACGACGTCGCTGGCGCCGAGGTCGCGGGCGAGCGCGGCCACGGCCGCGGCATCTTCGGCGTGACCGCGGCGCGTGAGGACCTGGCGCGGACTGGCGATCGTGCCGCTCGGGTCGGACACGGCGACGCCGATCGTCTTGCTGCCGACGTCGAGGCCGAGGGCGCGCATGCCCGGGGTTTTTAGCACAGGGGGGCCTGCCCCGGGCAATTTCGCGAGCTTCGGACCGATCTTGCGCGGGCTCACCGCACACTCGGGGGAGGCCGGTCTTGCGCGCGCCGGGCCGGGGGGTCGATGCTCCGCCGCATGCTCGATCAGGTCCCCCACGCGCCGCAGAAGCTGCCTGTCGTCGGTCACATGGCCGCCCTCATGGCCGGAGCGCCGTGGGACGTGACCGAGCGCTGGCTGCGAGAGCGCGGGCCCACCGTGCGGCTGCAGATCCCCGGCGCCAGCTACCTCGTGACCTCGGACCCCGAGTTCATCCGCCACGTGATCGTCGGCGCCGCCGACAACTACGTCAAGGATCTGCGCGCCATGGGCGCCTTCCTCGACATCCTCGGACATGGCCTTTTGACCAGCGACGGCGAGCTGTGGAAGAAGCAGCGGGCGGTGCTGGCGCGGGCGTTCCGCATCGAGGCGCTGCGCAACGTCGCCGAGGCGTCGATCCGCGCGGTCGACCGGCTCGCGGCGGTGCTCGACGCGCACGCGCGCAGCGGCAGGCCGGTCGACATCGGCGCGCAGATGCGGCGGCTGACGCTGCAGGTGATCGCGGAGGCGACGCTGCAGATGCCGCCGCACCAGAGCGACGACGTGCTGCCGCGGCTCTACGAGCCGCTGGTGGAGGAGGCCAACAAGCGGGTGTGGCTGCCGTTCCGCGGCTACTTGCCGACGCCGTCGAAGTTCCGCTACGACCGCTCGCTGGCCCAGCTCGATGCGTTCCTGCTCGAGAAGATCCGCGCGCGGCTGCAGGCCCGCCGCGCCGACCCGCAGGCGCGCCCGGCCGACATGCTCGACATGCTGCTCATCAGCCTCGAGGACCGCGGCTGGACCGACGACAGCGAGCGCCTCGTCAGCGACGAGCTCAAGACCATGCTGTTCGCCGGCCACGACACCTCGAGCGCGATGCTGACGTGGACGCTGCACGCGCTGACGCAGCAGCCGGCCGAGCTCGAGCGCCTGCGGGCCGACGCCGCCTCCGTGTGGAAGGGCGAGGGCATGCCCGACTACGAGCAGCTCAAGCGGCTCGACTTCGCCGGCGCGTGCCTCAAGGAGGCGCTGCGCCTGTACAACATCGTGCCGATCGTCGTGCGCGAGGCGGTCGTCGACGACCGCTTCGGCGAGCTCGTCATCCCGCGCGGCACGAAGGTGATGGTCCACATGCAGGCGCTGCACAAGGACCCGCGCCACTGGCCCGAGCCCGAGGCGTTCCGCCCCGACCGCTTCCTCGGCGACGAGCCGGTCGGCCACCGCTGGCTGCCCTTCATCACCGGCCCCCGCAGCTGCGTCGGCCAGCACTTCTCGCTGCTCGAGGCGAAGATCGTGCTGTCGCGCCTGGCGCTGCGCTACGAGTTCTCGCCGGTCCCCGAGAACAGCGACGCCCGCCACCGCTTCAACGTCCCGGTCGGCCCGGCCGCGAGCATCCGCATGCACGTGCGGCCGCGCGCCTAGCTGTCCCTTCAGACAGCCTTTGAAACGGGCTGTCTTCGCGGACATGTGATTCGGCGCGCCCGCTGTCGTCGTCGGGGCAGCCGCCATGACACTCGCTACGCCGTCGGCTCGGCCGCGGGCAGCGAGCTGAAGTGCGTGCAGGACGAGCTGACGGCGGCCTTCGTCGAGGCCGAGGGGCGGCTCGACAGCCTGGTGCTGGCGCTGGTCGGCACGCGGTTCTTCCGCGAGCGCGGCGGGGCGCCGAGCTCGGGCGAGGATCCGACGACGGGCGGCGACCCGACGACGGGCGGCGACCCGACGACCGGCGACGAGACGACCACGAGCGGCGGCACGACCACCGGCGAGCCGGGGCCGGGGCCGATGACGTCGCCGGGCATCGACGTGCAGATCGTTCAGGACTCGAAGTGGGAGCAGGGCGAGCGCAACTCGGTCACGGTCAGCAACACGACCGACGCGCCGATCGCCTGGCAGGTCGTGCTCGCCATGCAGGGCGCGATCCAGAACGCGTGGAACGCCAAGTACACGCAGGACGCGATGCACTTCGTGTGGACGGCGAGCCCTACAACGCCGAGGTCGCGGCCCAGGGGACCACGAACTTCGGCTTCTGCCTCCTCTACTGAGGTCGAGGTTCAGCGATCGACCGGGCGATCGAGTCCTCGCTGTAGCGCGGCGACGGCACCAGCGTCGGCATCACGTGTCTCCCAGCAGCGGCCCCAGCACCAGCGCCCCGAACAGCGCAGTCGCCACCGCCCACAGGTAGCGCAGCACCCACCCGCCCGTTCGGACATGCTCTCCGGGACAGGCGACCAGGCGCGGCGCGACCACGAAGAACACGTAGACCACCGGCAGCGAGACCAGGAACACGAAGCCCAGCGAGAACAGCCGCTCGCCGGTCGAGACGGGCGGCCCGATCCACGCCTTCGGCGCCGCCATCGCCTCCATCATCCCCCAGAACATCTCCGCCAAGACCATCATGAACGGCCACGACAGCCCGCGTCGCAGCCACCGCGGCGCCTGCACCCACGCCGCGCCGCGCGTCCGCTGGTGCTGGATCGCCGCCAGCGCGCCGAGCACCAGCACCACCGCCGTGTGCACCTGCCGAACCTCGATCGCCGCGCCGACCTGCTTGAGCCCGGCGTCGATCATGATCGCGCAGATCCCCAGGCTCATCAGCAGCACCGTCCCGCGCCGCGGCCCTCCCCCGCGCTCGCTGGTCAGCGCCGAGGCCCAGAAGCCAGCCGCCGCCAGCACCAGGAACCAGCTGACCCGCCCGCCCTCGAGGAACAGCCCGCCGCTGGCCGGCCGCAGCAGCGCCAGCCAGCCGGCCCACAGCAGGTCCTCGCCCGAGAGCACGCCGCCGAGTCGCTTCACCCGCCGACGCTCGCACGTCCCCCGCGCGCCGACAAGCGCCGCGGCGCTCAACCTCGCACATGTTTCTTCGAACATGTCTTTTCGGACCTATCATCTCGTGCCCGCCAGGAACGCGGTCAGCCCCGGCGTGGCATGAGCGCCGGTGCGATCGATGCGGGGAGTGTGGGCGATCGACGGGATCCGCCACTTCCGCTGGGCGTGGCGACCGCGAGCACGCTGTCGAGGGGGTCGAGCTCGTGCTGCAGGAGCTCGGACGCGGTGCTGGAGGATCACGCGTCCGCGGGCCGTGCCGGCTGATCGATGCGGCCGGCTCGGCGGCGATAAGGGCGGCGGAGGCCCGCTACTCACTGCCCGAGGCGAGCGGGGCGCCGCGCCGATTTGTCGGTCCGCGGCAATCGCGTGTGCCTCGACCGCTTCCTCTACTCTCCGTCGCCTGGCGGAGACCTGCGGGCGCTTCCGAGCCGAGGCCGCGTCGTGGGCTCGACGATCGACGCGAAAAAAATCGTGTCACGCGGCGTGGGGGCTGCCTCGTCATGCCGGCGAACCAGGAGAACTCGCATGACCCCGCATCTCGTCGTCATCGGGACCGGCTACGCCGGCCTGCTCGCGGCCCTGCGCGCCGCGCGGATCGCCCGCGGTCGCGTGGCCGTCACCCTCGTCGGCGCCAGCGACCAGCTCGTCGAGCGCGTCCGCCTCCACGAGCAGGCGGCGACCGGCCGCAGCGTCGCCCACCCGGTGGCAGAGCTGATCGCCGGCACCGCGGTCCGCTTCGTCCACGCGCGCGCGCTCGAAGTCGCGCCCCGTCGACTCGTCACCGACGCCGGCGTGCTCGAATTCGACCGCGCCATCGTCTGCACCGGCGGCTCGGTCGACCTCGACCTCGTGCCGGGCGCGCGCGAGCACGCGTTTGCCATCGACGGCGACCGCGTCGCCCGCCTGTTCAGCGAGGCGCGGCGCATTGCCGCGCGCGGCGGCCGGGTTGCCGTGTGCGGCGGCGGCCTCACCGGCGTCGAGATCGCCACGGAATTGGCCGAGGCGCTGCCAGGGCTGCGGGTCGAGCTGGTGTCGGCGAGCGAGATCGTGCCGGGGCTCGGCGGCAAGGCGCGCGAACACGCGCGGGCGGTCCTGAAGCGCCTTGGGGTGGCGGTGCGGGAGGGCGTGCGGGTGACGGCCGTGGCGGCCGACCACCTCGACAGCGAGGCCGGGCCGATCGGCTTCGACCTGTGCGCCTGGGCGGCCGGCTTCCGCGCGATGCCCCTGCTCGCCGGACTCGGCCTGCCGATGGCGGCCGACGGGCGGGTGATCGTCGACGCCTACCTCCACGCCCGGCCGGACCTGCTGGTCGCCGGGGACGCCGCGGCCTTCGCGTCGGCCGGCGGTGGCTGGCTGGGGGCCGGCTGCAAGACGGCGATGCCGATGGCGGCGCACGCGGCCGACACGGCGGTGGCCGAGCTGACCGGCGGCGCGGTGCGCGAGTTCAGCTACGGCGACCTGGGCTACTGCGTGAGCCTGGGCCGGCGGGATGGCATCCTGCAGTTCATGGACGCGGCCGGGCAGCCACGCGAGCGGATTCTGAAGGGGCGCGTGGCGGCCTGGATCAAGGAGCAGGTGTGCCGCTACACGCTGCTGGCGCTGCGGGCCGAGCAGCGGCAACTGCTGGCCTATCGCTGGCAGCGCAGGCCGGCGCGGCCGCTGGTGGCGGTGGAGGCGGCGCAATGAGTCCGGACGAGGCGGCGACGCTGTTCGGGGCCCACCGCTCGCGGCTGTTCGGGCTGGCGTACCGCATGCTCGGCAGCGCGGCCGAGGCCGAGGACGTGTTGCAGGAGGCGCACGTGCGCTGGCAGGCGGCCGACCACGCGACGATCGAGGCGCCCGGCGGGTGGCTGACGACGGTCGTCTCGCGGCTCTGCCTCGACCAACTGAAGTCGGCCCGCTCGCGGCGCGAGGCCTACGTCGGCACCTGGCTGCCCGAGCCGCTGCCGACCGAGCGGCTCGAGACGGCGCCGGATCTCGAGTCGATCTCGCTCGCCTTCCTCGTGCTGCTCGAGGCCCTGAGCCCGCTCGAGCGGGCGGTGTTCGTCCTGCGCGAGGTGTTCGACTACGACTTCGCCGAGATCGCGGCGATCATCGGCCGCGAGGAGGCGGCGTGCCGGCAGCTGGCCCACCGCGCGCGCGAGCACGTGCGCGCGAAGCGGCCGCGGTTCGCCCGCTCGCGCGAGCAGCACGAGCAGCTGCTGGGGGCCTTCCTCGGGGCGATCGCCCAGGGCGACCTCGACGGGCTGCAGCAGCTGCTCGCGGACGACGTGATCGCGTGGTCCGACAGCGGCGGGCGCGCCCGGGCGGCTCGCAACCCGGTGTTCGGCCCCGACCGCGTGGCCCGCCTGCTGATCGGGACGGCGAAGAAGGGCGGCGCTCACGGCACGCTCTCGCTGGTCGAGATCAACGGCTGGCCGGCCGCCGTGCTGTGGGACCACGGCGTGGCCGTGGCGGCGATGTCGATCGAGACCGACGACGAGAAGATCCACTCGCTGCACATCATGGTCAATCCCGACAAGCTGGCGGCGCTGCACTGAGGTGCTCGATCGGGCATGCCCTGGGAGACATGCGCCGAGGGCAATGTCCTGAGGGGCATGCGCTTGCAGGCAGGTCGATCGGGGCCTGTCAGGAGCGTGCCAGCGCGACGGCGAGGGCCCGGCGGCCGAGGGCCTCGAAGGCCGGGTCGGCGTGGCGCTCGGCCCAGGCCAGGGTCGCGACCGCGTGGAGCGCCAGGAGGACGTCGAGGCGCGCGGTCGCGTCGGGCGTCAGCGGGCCGTAACCGGCGAGGAAGGCCTCGGCGAGGTCGGGGCGGTCCGGCCAGACGTCGGCGTGGAGCTTGACGAGGTCGGCCTCGGGGGCGTCGAGGCGGGCGTGCTCGAAGTCGAGGACGTGGAGGCCGTCGGCGGCGAGCAGCCAGTTGTCGGGGGTGAAGTCGCGGTGGCAGGGCACACGGCGCGCGCCGGCGAAGGCGTCGCGGCGGGCGGCCAGGCGCTGCAGGGCGTCGCGCTCGGCCGGGGTCAGCAGGTCGCGGGCGCGGGCGTGCCACTCGTCCTGGCGGGCGGCGACGGCGTCGACGAGCGGCAGGGGGTCGTCGTCGGCGACCGGGAGCTCGTGGAGGGCGCGGAGGAACCGGCCGGCGGCCGCGTGGGCGGCGGGGACGAGCGCGGGGTCATGGGTCCCGAGAGACAGCCGCTCGCCGGGCGCGGCGGTCAGCGCGAGGGTGCGGGTGGGCGGGTCGCAGGCGAGCAGCGCCGGGACGTCGAGGCGAAGGGGACCGACCTCCAGGGGGGCTCGCGCCAGCGCCGGCAGCCACTCGCGATAGGCGCGCAGCTCCTGAGAAAACGGGCGCGGGTGGCGATGCTGCTTGAGGACCAGCGCGCCTGCGGGTGCGGTGACACGCCAGATCGCGGCGCCCTGTGGATGACTTTGAAGACATGTCCAGAAGAGCATGCTCTCCGGGACATCTTCCAAGACCCGCGAGGCCAGCGCGCGCAGCTCGGGGGTCACGCGGGTCACCGGCGGAGGCTGGCCAGGCTGACGCGGCTCGCGCCGCGGGTGAACAGCCACAGGCCGAGGACCAGCACCAGCACCGAGAACAGGCCGCAGACGGCGCCCCACAGCAGGTAGGAGCCGCCGAGCGCCGCGGCGATGTGGGCCGAGTCGGACGGCATGACGCCGGCGGAGGTTTGGGCGCTGGCGGTGAACAGGTAGTCGGCGCGGGAGAACACGCTGAGGGCCAGCTGGACGGCGAGGAAGACCAGCGCGGTCTGGGCCACCGGGGCGCGGGCGCGGACGGCCAGCGCCAGCAGCGCGGCGCCGACGCCGCCGATGTACCAGAAGCCGAACGGGTTCTCGACGACGAGGACGACGGCCGCGAGGAAGCCGAGGCCGAGCAGGCCGAGCACGAGGCGGGCCAGCCGGGCGCGGCGGGCCAGGGCGAAGCAGGCGCCGGCGACCACGGCCGGACCGATCAGCCCGCCGGCGGCGACGATGGCCTGAAGGACATGTCCCTCGGGACCGGAATGAACGGCCATGCCCGAGCCGTCAGGCCACAGGTAGAACGCCTGGAACGAGCCGCCGGTGGCCAGCGCCGCCAGGCCGTGGCCGAGCTCGTGGGCCAGGGTCGACAGCAGCAGCAGCGGGTAGATCAGCAGGCCGCCGAAGGGGATGAGATAGAGCAGGAGGGTGAGCGCGGCGCTGGCGACGAGCGCGCCGCGGGCCCGCCGGGTGACCTGGGCCTGGTCGTGAGCTCTGGCGAAGGCGCGCGCTGCGGAGGACATCGCATCGCAGCGTAGCATGGCGAACCCGGCGCGCTCGCGGCCCCGGCCGGCGCGACCGAACGGGCGGGGCGCGGGGAGCGGTGAAACTCGCGGCGGCGCCGCGGGGTCGCGGGCGAACTCGGCGGCGCGCAGAGGCTGGAGCGCGGGGTTGCATGCGGGCCGGCGGGACGACGGCGCCGATCGACTCGAACGCAGGCCGCGAGGCGCACGGGATCGCGGCGCTCAGCCGTAGGCTTCTTCGGCGCGCACCGACTCGAGCACGATCGCGTCGCCGAGCAGGGCGCTCTTGTAAAGCGTGTGCGCGAGCATCTGCGGGCACTCGCGGACGATCACGCGGCCGTGGGCCGCGGCCGCGCGCAGGCGCTCGACCCACGCGAGCACGACCTCGGGCGCGTCGGCGTCGACCTCGGAGAGGTCGAACACCTGCGGCGCGCCCGTCACCGCGGCGGCACCCCGAAGCGCTGCAGGAGCTCGCTGATCGGCCGGTCCATCACGTCCCAGAAGTCGTGGCGGCGCGAGAAGTCCTCGGTGGTCGCGCGCCCGCGCTCCTGGGCCGCGAGGATCCGCGCCGGATCGAAGCTGAGGCCGTTCCCGTCGCCGACCCGGGCGCCGACGGCGTGCTGCAGCAGCACCAGGAACAGCGCGCTCGACGGCTCCTCGCCGCGCAGGCCGGCGATGAAGGCCAGCGTCTCGAGCTCGCCCTGGAGGTCGCCCTCGTAGCCGGCCAAAATGTGGGTGATGTCGTGGTGGACCAGGGCCTCGGGCACGCCGCCCTGCTCGCCGGCGAACGCGAACTGCCGCTCGCGGTAGTACCGCCACAGCTCGCGCCCGAGCGTGCCCTCCGGCAGCAGGCCGATCCGGCGGTAGCGCCAGGCGAGCTCGCTGTTCTCGCGGGTCTTGGGCAGGGCGAGCAGGTCCTCCGTGAAGAAGTTGAGCACGCCTTGCCAGCCCTGGGCCGCGTAGAGGGTGCCGGCCTGCGGCGAGCCGAGGCGGCGCTGCAGCTCGTACTGGGTGCGCTGGCGGTGCTGCTGCACGAGGACGTGGAACACCTGCATGGCGCTCTCCTCGACCTCGAGCGCCGAGCGGAACGCCGACAGCACGCGCCACTCCTCGGGCGAGATCTGGCCGTCGACGATGCCCATCACGAGGCAGGCCTTGAGGGCCATCAGTCGCCGCTCGGGATCGACGAGCGCGCCGGCCAGCTCCTCGGGCGTGATGGTCGTCACCGCGTCGGGGCCGGCGTCGACGCCGAGCAGCTCGGCCGAGGCGGACAGCAACGACTGCTCCTTGACCGCGAAGGTGCCGTCGGCCATCGCCACGGTCTTCAAAGCCCGGAGAACGGCATTCGCCTCGTCGGTCGTGAACGGGAACAGCGCGGCCATGGCGGGGCCCACGCTACCAGGCCGGCCCGGCAGCGAAAACCCTGGCGGGCCGTCGACCCACGAGAGGTCGGTCGCTCGTCGCGCGGCGACGACGGCCGATGAACGCGAGCTCACGGATGGTCTGCCGGGTCGTGCAGCGGGCCAGGCGCCGCCGCTTCGGTGTTTCCGCAGCGTCACTCGTCTCGCGGGCCCGGCGAGGACGCGCCGATCAGGGCCGCTGGCCGGGCCGAGCGGGCGGCTGTCCGGAGTGCGTCACGCGGCGCACGCCGCGTTGTCCCCGCGGACCCGAAGCGTCGCCACGGGCACGCTGCACCGGTGTGGAGGGTCGAGTCGGTCACGGGCGACCGCATCGCGCGATTGCGTACGTGTGAGGCACCTGGGTCGCGACGCCGGATCGGCGTCGGCGCGCCGGAATTGCGGCGCCCGGCCTCGACGTGCCGCTGATGCCGTCACGCTGCAAGCCGGTGATGACGGAGCGTTGGACGCCGTGTGCGGTGGGGCGGGCCGGGATCGGGTTCCGCGCCCTCGCCGAGCGACGACGCCGAGACTGGCCGGCCCTGCTCGTGCGCGTCGCGGCGCTCGCGGTGGTCGACGTACTGCCTGCTGCTGCCCGCGGAGCGAGGGCCGCCGGCGTTGCTGCTCGCGTGCGGCGCCCTCGCCGAGCGGTCCAGCTGGTGCGGGTCGTGGCGCTGGCGGGGCTGCTGGCATTGTGCTCAAGTGAAGCTCGAGGCCCGAAGGCCATGCACCTCATCGCCTGGTCGATCCCCGTCTTCGTCGCCTTCATCGTCCTCGAGTACTGGCTCGCGCGGCGGGCCCGGCGCGATGTCTATCGCCTCTCGGTGTCGGTCTCGGACGTCGGCTGCGGCGTGGTCCAGCAGCTGTTCGGCGTGCTGACCTCGGCCGCGTTCGTGGCGATCTACTTCCTCGTCTACGAGTTTCGCCTGTTCGACCTCGACCCGCGCGCCGCGACGACGTGGCTCGTGGCGATGATCGGGGTCGACTTCGTCTACTACTGGTGGCACCGCGCCAGCCACGAGGTGGGCCTCTTGTGGGCGACGCACGTGGTGCATCACCACAGCGAGGATTACAACCTCGCGGTCGCGCTGCGCCAGGGCATCTTCACCGCCGGCGTGCTGATCGTGTTCGGGCTGCCGCTGGCGCTGTTCGGGGTGCCGCCGCTGGTGTTCGGGGTCAGCAAGGCGATCAATGCGCTGTATCAGTTCTGGATCCACACCGAGCTGATCGGCGACCTCGGCCCGGCCGAGGCGGTGCTCAACACGCCGCGGCACCACCGCGTCCACCACGCCGTCAACCCGCGCTACCTCGACAAGAATTACGGCGGGATCTCGATCGTCTGGGACCGGCTGTTCGGGACGTTCGCGCGGCTCGACGAGGCGCCGGTGTACGGCACCACCAGGCGGCTGGGCAGCCTCAACCCGCTGTGGGCGCAGTTCGAGCACTTCGCCGAGCTGGCCCGGCGGGCCCGGGCCGAGCGGGGGCTCGGGCGCAAGCTGCGGGTGCTGCTGGCGCATCCGGGCTGGACGCCGCGCGGGCCGGCCGCGCCGCTGACCGAGGCCGAGCTGGCGGCGCGGGCCGCCGGGCGCTTCCACGTGCCTGTCTCTTCGGCCATGGCGCTCTACGTCCTGCTGCAGGCGGTCGGCATCGTCGCCGCGGCGATGGCCGTGCTGATCGCCGCCGGCTCGTGGCCGACCTGGCTGGCCGCGCTGGCCTGCGCCGCGGTGATCGCCGGCGCGGTCGCCCTCGCCGGGCTGGTCGAGCGCCGGCGCTGGGCCGTGCCGCTCGAGGTCGGGCGCCTGGCGACGACCGTGGTGGTGGCCGGTCTGGTGCTCGCGCGCGGGTGAGCGGGACGCGAGACGTGGGCTCCGACCGACCGGCACGCCTCGCGGGGCTGGTCGCCGCCGGCGCTGGCCGTGCCGCTCGCGGTCGGGCGTCTCGGCGGGGTCGGGCCGAGGTCGGGTGGGAGCTCGACGGGAGCTGACCTTCGGAACATGCTTCATTGAGCATGCGGTGGAGGACATGCCCCAAAGGGCATGTCCTCGGGTTCACTTCGCGGTGCGGACGCGCTCCATCGCCTGCTTGGCGGGGGCGGGCAGCTTGGGCTCGGCGCCGGCGCGGGCGGCGAGGATCTTGGCGCGGGTGGTGTCGCCGGCGGCCTCGGCGGCGAGGGCGAGGACGACGAGGGTGTCGACGGGGCCCTTGGCGAGCGGGCCGTCGTTCATGTTCTTGAGGGCGCGGTCGCTGAGGCTGCGGGCGCGGGCCTTGTCGCCGGCCGCGGCGGCGCGCAGGGCCTGCGCGCCGAGGGTGAGCGGGTGGAGCGGGGCGATCGCGGCGGCGCGGTCCAGCGCGTAGTCGCGGTTCGGCGCGTCGGCGGTGACGGCCGCGAGCATCACCAGGCGCGCGGCCGGGTCGTAGCTCATGCCGTCGATCGCCAGGCCCTCGCGCAGGAGCGCCTTCTCGCGGGCGACGTCGCCGTCGCGGCGGGCCAGCTCGGCCAGGCGGACGATCGGCTCGACCGACTCGGGGCGGAAGCCGCGGGCCTTGTCGTAGTGCTCGGCCGCCTGCTTCCAGCTCGGGCCCTGCATCAGCACCTCGGCCAGGGTCATGCGTGAGACGTAGCCGTCGCCGCGGCCCTGGATCAGCTGCTGCAGCGCGCGCGCGGCCGAGGTCATGTCCTTCTTCTGCGCGTGGGCCAGCGCCTCGGCCAGCAGCTTGTCGCGCTCGTCGGGCTTGTCGCCGCGGCTCTTGGCGGGCTCCCAGCCCTTGATCTTGCTGTCGAGCTGGCCGAAGAGCCAGGTCTCGAATTCCTGCTCGACCACCGCGAGCGGCTTGCCGAGGTGGCGCTCCATCAGCGCCTCGGTGGTGCCGCCCTCGCCGTAGCCCTTGAGCATGGCGATCAGGCGCGGCAGGCCGTAGGTCTCGCCGAGGTAGCGGACGGCGTAGGCGGCGGTGGTGTAGGCGACCTCCATCGCCTGGGCGCTGCCGGCCCGCAGGAACGCGAGCTCGAGCTCGGACAGGCGGCGCAGGGTGCCCTTGCGGCGGGCGACGGCCAGGAGCTCGGCGCTCTCGCGGGCCCACGACGGGTCGGCGAGCTCGGACTCCCACTCGGACAGGCCCTCGGTGAACCACCGCGGGACGCGGCCCTTGCTGAGCTGGACGGCGTAGACGTGGGCGAGCTCGTGCCACACGACCTGGTGGAAGTTGTGGGTGCCGGCGTAGGGGCCGAGCGCGGTGATGAGGCGGCCGAAGCACACGCCGACGGCGCCGAGGCTGGGCACGCCGATCGTGCGGACCGAGAAGTCGCTGGGGTCGGCGAACACCTCGATGCGCAGCGGGGTCGGGCGCAGCGCGTAGCGCTTGTCGAGGCTCTGGCGGGCACGGGCGATGATCGCCAGCATGTCCGGAGAGACATACTCCTGGTCCTCCTTGAGGAGGCGCAGGCTGAGGTCGCCGTCGCTGACGTCGGTGTAGAGCGGGTCGATGCGCTGGTCGTAGAGGTCGAGGGTGTTGCGGGTGCGCTCGTTGAAGCGGTCGCGCTTCCACGCGGCCTTGAGCGCGGCCCGGCCCTCGGTCTCCTTGCCGAGGCGCAGCAGGTTGAGGCCCATCGCCGACTGCACGTAGGCGTTGTCGGGCGCCCGCTTGGCCGCCTCGTCGAGCACCGCACCCGTCTGTTCGTACATGTGCATCGAGACGAGCAGGTCGGCCAGCGCGAGGTAGAACGGCAGCGGGTTGCCGGCCGCGGCCTGGTCGCGCAAACGGGCGTAGGCGGCCTGGTCGTCGCGGGCCAGCGCGGCGCCGGCGAGCACCGCCAGCGCGTCCGGGTGGCCGGGGCTGGCCGCCAGCATGTCGCCCTGCGCCCGCGCGGTCGCCTCGTCGCGCCGACCCTCGACCAGCGCGACCTTGGCCAGCACGCCGAGCGCCTCGGGCTGGCGCGGGTTGACCTGCAGCGCCCGCTGGGCCGCCTCGCTCGCGGCCGCCAGGCGCAGCTCCTCGAGGTGGGCCGCGGCGACCCCCGCCAGCGCCTCGGCGTGCCACGCGTCGCGGCGCAAGATCTGCTCGTACGTCTCGATCGCCTCGGCCGCCGCGTACTTCTCGCGGAACATCGCCCCCCGCAGCAGCAGCGCCCGGTCGCGCAGCGCGAACGCGGGCTCGAGCGAGGCTGTCTCGAGGGGCAGCTTCTCGGCCTCGCCGAGCACCATGTTGGCGTCGTGGAACGCGCCCGTCGAGCCGCGGGCCAGCGCCGCCCGGGCCACCGCCGTCAGCTCCTCGACGCTCTTGGCCTTGCCGGCGTCGTAGGCGTCGTAGAGCTGCTCGCGCAGGGCGACGGCCTTGGGGTCCTTCTCCTGCCCGGCGGCGACCAGCAGGCTGAGCAGCTCGCCGCGGGCGGGCAGCTCGGAGGGATCGGCGGCGGCTCTCTGCAGCAGGGCGATCGCGCCGGCCTGGTCGCCGCGCGCGGCGAGCAGTCGCGCCAGCAGGCGCAGCCGCGCCGGGCTCGGCTGGCCGGCCTTGAGGTCGAGCGCGGTGGCGGCGAGGTCGGTGGCGCCGGTGGCCAAATGAGCGTGCGCGAGCGCGAGGCGGACCCGCTCGTCACCTGGCTTTTGGCGCAGGGCGCCGGCGAGGAAGGCGGCCGCGCCCTCCGGGTTGCCTTGCTCGAGCGCCGCGAAGGCGCCGGCCAGATCGTGGACGAGGGCGGGCTCGGGCCGCTTCGGCGGCGGCTTGGCGACCGGCTCGTCGCCCTCCTCGGGGACGTCGAGGCCGCCCAGCTCGAGCGGCGGCGGAGCTGTACGTTCGGACAGGTCAGAGCTCGCCGGCGGGCCTGCGGCCGGTGGGGCCGTGCGGCACGCGGCGGTGGCGGCGGCGAGGGCCGCGAGCAAGCGCACGGGCCACGCGGCACGCGGACGGGACGACCATGAGCGCGGCATGGGGGCGGGAATTGTGCGAGCCGCGCGCGGCCGTGTCAAAGGAATCCGAGGGCTCTGCTATGCTGGCGAGCATGGCAGCCAGCAGCAGCAGTCACACGGCCTACCCGAGCGAGGTGTACGAGTCCTTCGACGCCTTCATGCAGCAGGTGATCAAGGACACCTACGAGCGCGGGGCCAAGCGGCCGGAATTCGTGGCCCTGGTGCTGGCCTCCGGCGAGCTGCTGCCGATGGCCTGGGGCAAGATGAAGAAGAGCGGGATCCGCGAGCTCGCGGTCGGGGTCGGCGGCGTCGTCGCCCTCCGCTACGGCCTCGCCTACATCGTCAGCGGCCCGATCGGCGTCGCCCTCACCGGCTTCACCGTCGCCGCCATGGTCTCGTTCTTCTGGCAGAACCAAAAAGAAGTCCTGGCCCGCCGCAAGCCCTACAAGCAGCTCATCAACGACACCCGCGAGAAGTACGAGGACATCCAGGCCCGCTACCACGACGGCGTGTACGACTCGGGCGAGCGCGCGCTGATGGTCGAGGGCCTGCTGCGGCGCATGGTCGCGCAGATCGAGGCGCCGCTCGAGGAGCCGGCCAAGGCCTCGTCCTGAGCCGGTAGTTTTCGCTCCGTAGCTGTCCCGAGAGACATGTCCTCGCGAGCGCAGCCGCGCGAGCGCGCCCGCCGCGGCGCGAGCGACGACGGCTGGTCATCCCCCGCGAGGTGCGCGACACGAGAGCCATGCCGCTGCAGCGCGTCACCCACGTGCCGTCCGACCTGCCGCTCGGCGAGGGCCGCGACCGTTACCTCGAGCAGAACGGCTTCTCGATGGCCGAGTACTCGTCGCCGACCTTCGCGTTCTACATCTTCGGCCGGGCGGTGCGCCTGCCGAACCCGCCGGCCCGCCGCCGCGTGGTCGCGCTGCACGACCTCCACCACGTGCTCACCGGCTACGGCACCGACCTCGCCGGGGAGGCGGAGATCGGCGCCTGGGAGCTGCGCGCCGGCTGCAACACGCCCTTCTTGTGGATGATCAACCTCACCGCCGTGGTCGGCGGGCTGTTCGTCGCGCCGCTGCGGACGCTGCGGGCGTTCCGCGCCGCGAAGGGCCAGCGCTCGCTCTACGTCGACGGCCGCGACGCCGAGGTGGTGCTGAAGATCCCGATCGCCGAGCTCCGCGGGCAGCTGGGGATCCCCGCCGGCGGACACACCGCCGCGCCCTGAGACCCCGAAGTCCAGGCTACACTCCGCGCCCCGTGTCCTCCGCGTCCCCGCCCCGACCCGCGCGCCAGCAGCTCTGGACCGTCCAGGAGGTGCTGCAGTGGACCGTCGAACGGTTCGAGCGCGCCGGCTTCGGCGAGGCCCGCGCCGACGCGCAACACCTGGTGGCGCAGGCGCTCGGCTGTTCGCGCATGCAGATCTTCCTCCGCTACGACGCGCTCGTCGACGACGACCAGCGCGCCACGCTGCGCGAGCTGATCCGTCGGCGGCTCGCGCGCGAGCCGGTGGCGTACATCGCCGGCAAGCGCGGCTTCCACGGGCTCGGGCTCGAGCTCGCGGTCGACCGCCGGGTGTTGATCCCGCGGCCGGAGACCGAGCACCTGGTCGACTGGTTGCTCGAGCTGCTGCCGCCGCCGCCGCCGCCGTTCCCGCTGCATGTGCTCGACGTCGGCACCGGCTCGGGGGCGATCGCGCTGGCCGTCAAGCACGCGCGCCGCGACGTCGACGTCGTCGCGGTCGACGTCTCGCCCGACGCCCTCGCGGTCGCGCGCGAAAACGCGGCCAGGCTCGGCCTGCAGGTCGCGTTCGCCCGCGGCGATCTCCTGCGCGGCGTGCCGGTTGCCGCCGGCGGCTTCGCGGCGGTGGCCGCCAACCTGCCGTACATCGCCTCGCCGGAGCTCGCCGGGCTGCAACCGGAGGTCCGCGACTACGAGCCCCGCCTCGCGCTCGACGGCGGCCGCGACGGCCTCGACCTGGTGCGGCGGCTGATCGACGAGTGCGCGGCGCCGGGGGTGCTGGTGCCCGAAGGCCGGCTGTTCCTCGAGATCGGGCTCGGCCAGGCCGAGGCGACGCGCGAGCTGCTGCTGGCGCGCGGCTACCAGGCGGTCGAGATCCGCCGCGACGCGGCCGGGATCGACCGGGTCGTCAGCGGCGCGGCGCCGGTCGGCTGACGAACTGGCGGCCAGGACGCCGCTCTCCTATCCTGACGCGGATGCCGTCTCGTCCGCGCGCAGGTGGCCGCCGGCCGGCCCTCACGCGCGCCGCCGCGCTGGCGCTCGGACTTGTCCTTTTGGACATGTCCTGTGCGACAGGAACCGAGAGGATGGTCCGCCGCGCGGTGCCGGCCGGGATCGACGAGACCCTCAAGACGCTCGAAGACCCGCAGGTCCGCAGGCGCATCGACGACCTGCTCGACCTGCCCGAGGTCCAGCAGGCCGCGCGCGACCTGGCCGAGCAGGTCGCGGCCGGGGCGTTCGACGGGCTGACCGACGAGCAGCGCCTGGCCAAGGTCCGCCGGGTCAGCGAGGACTACGTCGGCGCGCTGTCGAAGGCCGTCGGCCAGGGGCTGCGCGAGGACGTGAGCCCGGCGGTGGTCGACACGACGCGGCAGGCGGTCGAGCAGGCGCTCCGGTCGGCGCTGTCGCCGACGACCCGGCAAGGCGCGGCGAACATGGCCGAGGCGCTGACCCGCAGGACGCTGACGACGCTGAGCGAGGGCCTGCGCGACGAGCTCGGCCCGGCGACGCAGACGGTGCTCGAGCGCAACGTGGGCCCGGCGATCCAGCGGGTGGTCGAGGACAACGTCGGCCCCGCCCTGCGCCACACGATCGAGAAGGACGTCGCGCCCGCGCTGCGCGACGCGCTGACCCGCGAGCTCGCGCCCGCAGCCGGACGCGTGTCGCGCGAGGTCAGCCGCGAGGCGCTGCTCGGCGCGGTCGATGCCCTCGACGTGGTCGAGACCGACCCGCAGTACCAGGCCTTCCGCGAGCGCTTCTGGGGCCGCATCGACGACACGCTCCACAAGGGCGCGCAGGTCGGCGAGCGGATCGCGTGGGTCCTCGCGCTCATCGTCGTGATCCTCGGGCTCCTGCTGGCCCGCGCGATCGTGGTCCGCCGCCGCGAACAGACGGAGCGCGAGCGCAGTGAGCGGATGCTGCTGGCGATCTTGCACGAGCTGAAGCAGGGCGGGGCAGTGAAGGTCGAGCAGGTGGTCGACCACGTCCGCGCCCGCGACCCCGACCTCGCCCGCTCGCCCTCGCTCAACGCGATGATCCAGCGCGCGATCGCCATCAGCCGCGACCTGTTCGACGGCCGACCCGACCTCGACGGCAAGCCCGACTCGCCGCCGAAGCGCCCGTGACGAGCGCTGTCTTTCGATGAGATGTCCCGAGGGACAGGCGGCGAACCTGGCCCTCGATGAGCTGGCTTGAAGGTCAGGCGAGACCGAGGTCGAGGAGTTGTCCCGAGGGACAGGACCTGCTCCCTTCCGTCGGCCCGAGGCCCGCGCACGAACGCCTCCGCGGCTCCGCGAGGACCTGGCCCGAGAGACAGCCCTCTGCAGGCGTCGACCTGCGTGAAGAGCGAGCTGTCCTGAAAGCCATGCGGTCGGCTCCGCCCGCGACGACCGTCTACCGGTAGATATCGCCGGATAAGAGAAAAGTTCCATTTTTCCCCGGGCAAAGACATTCAAATATTCGGAATTACGCAGACCCGGCCCTTCTCTCGGCGCTCGGCCTGCCGCCTGCTCAAGGGGGGGACAAGGACAAGGAGCCCGTCATGGTCAACCTCTCGATCTTCACCTCCCGCAAGGTTGCTCCCGCCGCGAACGCGGTGAACGAGGCCGGGGGTCGGGCGTACGCCTTCAGCGACAAGCACGCGCTGGCGCAGTACGCCGCGACCGGCTGCCTGAACAACACGTTTTATACGAGCGGGCAGGGCCAGCTCGACGCGGTGCGGGCGCTGGTCGCCAAGGTCGACGCCGAGTTCGTGGCGAAGACGGCCGTGTACACCCGGCAGCACAGCCACATGAAGGACATGCCGGCGCTCTTGCTGGCGGAGCTGGCGAGCCGCAACGGCGAGATGCTCGACAAGGTGTTCGGGCGGGTCGTCGACAACGGCAAGATGCTGCGCAACTTCGTGCAGATCGTGCGGTCGGGCGCGACCGGGCGGCGCTCGCTCGGGACGCGGCCGAAGCGGCTGGTGCAGCGGTGGCTCGACCGGCGCACCGACGCCCAGGTGCTGGCGGACTCGGTCGGCAACGACCCGTCGCTGACCGACGTGCTGCGGATGGTCCACCCGAAGCCGGGCAACGACGGCCGCCGGGCGCTCTACGGCTACCTGCTCGGTCGCCCGCACGACGCGGACAAGCTGCCGCCGTGCGTCCGCGCCTTCGAGGACTTCAAGGCCGGGCGCGCGAGCGACGTGCCGGACGTGCCGTTCCAGCTGCTCACCGGCTCGCCGCTGCCCGAGAGCGCGTGGCGGGCCATCGCCGCCCGCGCCGGCTGGCAGATGCTGCGCATGAACCTCAACACCTTCCTGCGCCACGGCGTGTTCGACGACGCGGCGCTCACCAAGGCGCTCGCCAAGAAGCTGGCCGCGCCCGAGGAGGTCCGCAAGGCGCGGGTGTTCCCGTACCAGCTGCTCATGGCCTACAAGCAGGCCGACGTCGCGGTCCCGAAGAAGATCCGCGAGGCGCTCCACGACGCCATGGAGGCGGCGCTCGACAACGTGCCCGAGGTCGAGGGGCAAGTCTACGTCCTGCTCGACGTCTCGGGATCGATGCACTCCCCGGCCACGGGGCACCGCAAGGGCGCGACCACGGCGGTCCGCTGCATCGACGTGGCGGCCCTGGTCGCCGCGGCGTTCCTGCGCAAGAACCCTGACACCGAGGTGATCCCGTTCCACGACAAGGTCGTGCCGTGCAAGATCGACGGCCGCGACAGCGTCCTCACCAACGCGCAGCGCCTGGCGCAGCTCCCGTCCGGCGGCACCAACTGCGCGGTGCCCCTGCAGGAGCTCAACCGCCGCAAGGCCAAGGGCGACCTCGTGATCTACGTGTCCGACAACGAGTCGTGGATCGACACCCGCAGCGCGTGGCGCCGCGGGACGCAGGTGATGGAGGAGTGGGGCGAGTTCAAGCGCCGCAACCCGAACGCGAAGCTGGTCTGCATCGACGTCCAGCCGGGGGCGACCACGCAGGCGCCTGACCGGAAGGACATCCTCAACGTCGGCGGCTTCTCCGACGACGTGTTCTCTCTCATCGCCGCGTTCGCGCGCGGCGGCCTCGCGGGCGAGCACTGGGTCCGCGCGATCGAGGCGGTCGCGCTGTGAACGCCTGAGACCTCTGGCTGCGAATGCCGGGCGGGACTACATCGTGGTTGACGCTGTCTCGCCCACCGCCTCGTCGCAGCCGCCTATCTCCGGGCTTCGAATGCCGGAGGGACTACATTCCAACGGTGAGGCGCCGGTTCGACTCCGGCCCGCCCCGTGTGTGGGGCGGTAGTTCAGCGGACAGAACGCACTGGTCGTCTCTTCAATCCCTCGTCGAAGCCCACCTTCTCACGCACCACGATTTCGGGCCCCGAATGCCGGGGGGACTACATCTTTAACGGTAGGGTCGCCGGTTCGAATCCGGCCCGCTCCGAGTATGGGGCGGTAGCTCAGCGGCAGAGCGGACCGCAGTTCGTCCCTTCGATCCCTCGTCGAGGCCCACCTTTTTCGCACACCCACGCTTTTGGACTCCGAATGCACGGAGGGATTACATCTTACGGAGATCGAGGTCGCTGGTTCGAATCCAGCCCGCTCCGAGTATGGGGCGGTAGCTCAGCGGGAGAGCGCGGACGTCTCTCCGACCCTCGTCGGAGTCCACCTTTTCTGTCACGCACCGTTTCGGGCCGCGAATGCCCGGGGGGACGACATCGTCACGTCGAGGTCGTCGGTTCGAACCCGACCCGCTCCGCTCGCCCGGGGCGGTAGCTCAGACCGGTAGAGCACATTTCTGGCTGCGAATGCTCGGCGGGACTACATCTCTTCACGATCACACGTCTCGCCGAATCCTCGTCGCGGCCGCCTTTCTCCGTCACGCACCGTTTCGGCCCTCGAATGCCCGCGGGGACTACATTTTTAAGGTCGAGGTCGTCGGTTCGAATCCGACCCGCTCCACGCTCACGGGGCGGTAGCTCAGCCTGGTAGAGCACGAAACGTCTCCGTACCTTTCGTCGAGGTCCACCTGTCTCTGGCTGCGAATGCTCGGCGGGACTCCATCTTCACACGATCGAACGTCTCGTCGAATCCTCGTCGCAGCCGCCTTCTTCAGGGTCGCGAATGCCGAAGTGACTACAAAGGGACCACGAGGTCGCTGGTTCGAATCCAGCCCGCTCCCTCGCGGGAACGGTGGCTCGGTCTGGTAGAGCGCGTGGTAAGAATGTCGCTTCGAACCTCGTCGCGGCCCGCCTTTTCTTGGCGTGTCAGCGGTAGATCTTCGCGCGCGCGGTCGTCTCGCGCACGGTCCCGCCGGCGTCGTCGCGCAGCTCGGCGAGCGCGCGGACGCGGTGCGGCGGGCTGAACGACTGGCCGCAGCGCGGGCCGCCGCATACCCATGTCTCCTGCGTGGCGCGGTACACCGACGAGGCGCGCGCGCAGTGAGGGCACGCCAGCGGCTGCGCCAGGTGGGCGTAGAGCTTCTTCAGCTTGCTCGGCAGCGGCAGCGGCGGCGGCTCGGCCGGCGGCGGACCGGCGCTGGTCGGACGGCGCAGCGACACCAGCACGACGTCCTCGCCGGGCATCACCCAGACCCAGCGCGCCGCGTCGGGGAGCCCGGCCAGGGCGTAGCTGTCCTCGTCCTCGAGGCGGAACGCGAGCGCCTGTCCTTGCGGACAGATCTGCGCGCGGGCCAGGAGCGCGTGGATCGTCGCCGGCGCGGCCTCGCTGACGTACGGGATGGTCCCGCCGCCGGCGAAGCGGACGACGAAGCCTCGCGGGGAGATCTCGGTGTCCGTCTCGCCGGTGAAGAGCGCCCGCAGGATGCTCGAGGCCCGCGAGTTCGGTCGCGGCTCGAAGGTCGCGCCTTGCAAGATCTCTCGGACCCGCGCGAAGTGGACGGGCGGGTCGTTGCTCAGCATGTCAGCCGAACTCGCTCTCGACGTGGCGCACCCGCCCGAGCGCGGCCTCGGGCGTGCTCGCCTGGCACAGGTCGGCGACGGTGGCGGGCGTGGCCAGCCGCGCGGCCCGGGCCAGCAGCTCGAGCGGCGAGCGTCCGCCGCCGACGAGCACGAGCAGCATCTGCAGCGGGATATCGTCGGGCGTGGCGACGGGGAGCGGCCGCGCGAGGGTGACGAGCGCGGCGACCGGCTGGACGCTGGCGCCGAGGGCGTGCGGGACGGCGACGCCGTGCCCGACGCCGGTCGGTGACTCGCGCTCGCGCTCGCGGATCTCGGCGGCGATCGCCGCGGCGCTGAGCCCGGGCGCGGCGTTGGCGAGGCGCACGGCGGCGACGTCGATGGCGTCGCCGAGGTAGCTGCACGACAGCTTGAGGATGACGCGCTCCGGGGCGAGCAGCTCGTGCAGGCGCGGGGTCGCGGGCCCGGCGGTCGCGCCCCGGGCCGGGAACTCGGCCTCGAGGAAGGCGTGGACGCGCGCCAGTTGGGCGGCGCTGAGCTTGCGGCGGGCGATCTCGAGGAACAGGTAGCTGGCCGAAGGGACATCCTCGAGGTAGCGGGCGACGAACGGCGAGACGCGCTGGGCCAGGTCGATGAGGAGGGTCGGCGGGAGGTCGAGCGCGCGGGCGATCGCCATCAGGCGGTCGGGCGTGGGGGCCTGGTCGTGGCCGTTCTCGACCCGGCTGAGGTACGCGCTCGAGACGCCGATCTTCTGCGCGAGGGCGCGGAGGCTGACGCCGGCGTCGACGCGGAGGAGGCGGAGGGTGGCGCCGAAGTGCATGGGGGCTCGCGGGGGATGATACGCGACTAGCCGTGCGCGACCGCGTCGGCTTGCGGCTCGGTGAGCGGGCGCGGCCGTCGTTGCGCCGGCTGGGCCCGCTCGTGGTGGTGGACGACGAGGAAGGAGGTCGGGCAGCGGGTCATGATCTGGTCGGGCGAGAGCGGGGCGGCCCCGAGCACGACGAGGTCCTGGCCCAGGGCGGCCTTGACGACCAGGTCGACGGCCTTGTTGCCGTCGTCGACGGCCTCGACGACCGTGACCTTGTCGGCGGCCATGCCGGCGAGGAAGGCGTCGACGCGCGGGGCGTCGGCGTTGCGGAAGCGGATCCGCAGGATCGTGACCTCGGCGCCGACGGCGAAGGCCATGCGCCGCGCGAGGCGGACCGCGAGCTCGTCGTGGGGCGCGCCGCAGAACGGGACCAGCACGCGGCGCACGGCCGTGAGGTCGCGGCTGACGAGGACGGCGACGTCGGCCCGCGCGTCCTTCATGACGTCGTGCACGGTGCCGCCGAGGAGGGCCTGACCGAACAGGGTCTTGTGCCAGCCGAGGAGGATCAGGTCGACGTCCTTGACCTCGGCGACGCTGCAGATGTCGCGCGCGGGCTCGCCGGAGACGAACGACATCGGCCGCACGTTGAGGCCGTGGTCGCGGCTGCGCGCGAGCAGGGGCTCGAGGGCGCCCGGGCTCTCGGGGCTGTGCTCGTCCTCGAGCAAGGTGGAGGTACGCTCGGCGGGCCGGTGCAGCTGAAGGCCGTAGAGGCGGTCGGAGGCGGTCTGCTTGCCGACCAGGGCGCCGGCGATCTGGGCCATGCCGGGGCCGGAGCGGTCGAACGCGACGCACATCAGGACGCTGAAGCCCTCGGGCAAGGTGACGCGCGTGTCGGGCTGCGGCGGGTCGATCACGTCCGCTGCCAGCAGCTCCGGCGGGTAGACGACCTGCAGGATCGGCGTGGTCATGAAGGTGGTGACCAGCGCCATCAGCACCATCATCGTGAACAGGGTCGGCGAGATCACGCCGAGCTCGAGGCCGATGTTGAGGACGATCAGCTCCATCAGCCCGCGGGTGTTCATCAAGATCCCGAGGGCCGTCGACTCGCGCCAGCCGAGGCCGGTCCAGCGCGCGGCGACGTAGCTGCCGCCGAACTTGCCGAGGCAGGCGACGGCGATGATGAGCGCGCACTGGATCCACGCCTCGGGCGTGTTGAGCAGGCCGATCTGGGTGCGCAGGCCGCTGAGGGCGAAGAAGGTCGGCAGCAGGACGATGACGACGATGTCCTCGAGCTTCTCGGCCAGCACGCGGGCGAAGCCGCCTTCGCGCGGGATGATCGCGCCCATCAAGAAGGCGCCGAACAGCGCGTGGATGCCGATCAGCTCGGTCGCCCAGGCCGACAGGAACAGCAGCACGAAGGTGACGGCGACGATGTTCTGCGTCAGGCCCTCGCGGCCGGTGCCGCGCGCGGCGACGCGGGCGAGGAACGGGCGCACGAGCAGCAGCATCCCCAGCGTGTAGGCGACGGCGAGGACGGTGGTGACGATGGCCTCGGTCAGCGCGGTGGCGCGGACGATCGAGACGACGAAGGCGAGGATGCACCAGGCGGTGACGTCGTCGACGGCGGCGCAGGTGATGGTGACGGCGCCGACCTTGGTGCGGAGCAGGCGGCGTTCGGTGAGGATGCGCGCCAGCACCGGGAAGGCGGTGATGCTCATCGCCGCGCCCATGAACAGGGTGAACGACGAGAAGGCGACGCCCTCGGGCATCAGCGTCGGGTGGATGTAGAGCGCCAGCACGGCGCCGAGGGCGAACGGGACGACGATGCTCGTGTGGCTGATGAGCACCGAGGTGTGGCCGCGCCCGCGCAGCAGGCCGAGGTCCATCTCGAGGCCGACCAGGAACATGAAGAGGATCAGCCCGACCTGGCTCAGCATGCCGAGGATCCCGAGCGAGGCCGCGGGGAACAGCGCGGCCTCGACGTCGGGTGCGACGAGGCCGAGCAGCGAGGGCCCGAGCAGGATGCCGGCGACGACCTCGGCGATCACGAGCGGCTGGTGGATCTTCCGCGCCGCCAGGCCGAGCAGGCGCGCCGTGACGATGATGACGACGAGCTGCGCGATCAGGAGGCAGAGCGGGCTGTGCAGGAGAAACGCCATGATGCCTCGTTCGTCGGTGATTAAGTGCTCGCTTATCACCGGCCCGCGGCGGGCGTCAATCCGGGCCGAGGCCCCCGGCAGTCGCCGCGAGCGCTACACCGGGCGCACGTTGTAGCGCCGCCGCAGCGCGGCGATCGGCACGTCGAGGGACCGAGCATAGTCGAAGAAGGGCCACGGCGCGCTCATGCGACGGGCGCGTACGATCGCGCGGAGCACCCGCGGGAGCGCGCGAGCGCTGCCGGCGGTCAGGTTCCACCAGCCGATCTGCTGGATGATGCCGGCGATCTCCGGGCGCCCCAGGTAGGAGGCGTAGCGCCGCAGGCCGACGTCCGAGCCGAAGATCGTCCAGGTGTCGGCGACGGCCTCGTCCTCGACGGTGGTGCCGAGGCCGAACAGGACGTGGCAGGCGTCGTGGGCGCGGATGAACTCGCGCAGCTCGCCGTCGCCGGGCGGCAAGAGGCCGGGGTTGGCGGCGGCGAACGCTTCGAGGCCCTCGGCGAGGGTGAGCGGGCAGTCGGGCGCGAGGTAGGCTGGCTTTTGGGTCATGTCACTCCGGGCGCGCGCAGCGAGCGTCGGCATGATCATGGCACGGACGCGCCGCGGCGACCGACGGCGACCGCTCGGCGGGCTCGGCGCTTGTCCGGCCGGACATGCCCCTTCAACAGCTCACCCCGGCGCGTTGGGGGCGGCGGCCTTGGCCTCGGCGAGGATCGCTCGCGCCGCGTCGATGCCGGCGGCGGCGCGCAGGCGGGTCATGGCCTCGCGGTTCTTGGCGTTCTGCGCCGGGCTGACGCCGAGCTTGGCGGCGTAGTCGTCGCTGTAGACGCCGAGCCACCACCAGGCGGCGGCGCGGACCTTGGGGACCAGCGGGGTGCGGTCGACGGCGCTGAGGTCGGCGAGGGCGAGGTCGGCGTCGGTGAGGTCGGCGCTGGCGAGGTCGCACTGGGCGAAGTCGACGCCGCCGAGGTTGGCGCTGCCGAGCTGGGCCTGCTTGAGCACGGCCTTGCGCAGGCTGGCGCGGGTGAGGTCGGCGCGCACGAGGTTGGCGTCGGTGAGGACGGCGTCGACGAGGACCGCGTCGACGAGCTTGGCGTCGGTGAGGTTGGCGCCGCTGAGGTCGGTGCGCGCGAGCTGGGAGATCGACAGGTCGGCCAGGGCCAGGTTGGCGCCGGGGAACTTGGCGTCGTAGAGCGCGGCCTGGCGGATGCTGACGCCCGGGAGCTGCACCTGCGGCAGCTCGGTGCTGTGCAGGTCGACGTGGTCGAGGAAGGCGCGCGACAGGTCGATCTCGCTGACGTCGACGTTGGTCGCCGACAGGTAGCGCAGCACCTGCTCCTGCTCGGGGCTCTTGATCTGCTCGGTCACGCTGTTCGAGACCGGGTCGACGCCCTTGTACGGCTGCAGCTGCGAGACGGTCGCGGTGATCAGGAGACGTGTCCCCTGGGTCAGCTTCTTGCGGTCGTCGTCGGAGCCGGGCTTGCCCGGGTCGCCCGCGATCGCGGCGAACACCTCACGCGCGGTGGTCTGGCGGCGGTCGGCGATGCTGAGCGCGATCTCGACGGCCTGGCGCTTCTCCTCGAACTCGAGCTGCTTGATCGTCAGGTCGGTCTGGACCCGGATGAGCTCGTTCTGCTCGGTCATCCGCTCGACCTGCATGAACGAGGTGAGGAACACGGCGAAGCTGATCGCGCTGCCGAGCACCGCGAACAGGGCCGACAGCGCGGCCATGCGGAAGAAGGCGGCGAGGCCGAGGCCGGCGACCTCCTCGACCGCGGGGCGCAGGCGACGGAGCCGCTCCCAGATACCCGGGAGGTGGCTCATGTCGCGCTGCAGGACCACCACCGCGAGCTCGTCGCCGAGGCCCGGCAGCTCGCTGCCGGCCTGGCGCAGCATCTGAAGGCCGTGCCGCTGCAGGCGCTTGCGGCGCGCCTCGAACAGATAGTGGCCGACCACGGCGCCGAAGATCAGCGCGGCCAGGACGAGCATCAGGCCGCTGGCGATGTACCAGGCGGCGTCGAGCTTGAGCGCGACCCCGCCGAGGAGCGCCAGCACGACGCCCACCGCCATGCCCTTGATCATCGACGGTTCGGTGAACCACAGGACCAGGCGGACGATGGGGTTGCGCGACGGGCGGAACGGGGGCGGCGACGAGGGCGAGGTCACGGGCAGCGGCTGGTTCATC
Source organism: Nannocystis exedens (assembly GCF_002343915.1). Taxonomy (GTDB): domain Bacteria; phylum Myxococcota_A; class Polyangia; order Nannocystales; family Nannocystaceae; genus Nannocystis; species Nannocystis exedens. The sequence goes on from NZ_NETK01000001.1 coordinate 5,615,223, forward strand.
GCGGGCTCGGGGCGGGGCGCACTATAGCTGGTCGCACGCCCGCGGCGTATCATCGGCGCGTGGCGGACGACGACGCGACGCGCGACAGCCTCTGCGGATTCCCCCCGGTCACGCTCGCCGACTGGCGCGAGCTTGCCACGCGCGAGCTGGGGGGCGCCTCCACCCAAAAACTCGTGGCCCGCACGCCCGAGGGCCTGGAGCTCGCGCCCCTGGTGACCGCCGAGGACGTCGGCGCCGCCGTGCCGCGCGCGCCGCTGCTGGCCCGCTCCCGCCGCGGCTGGGCGGTCGCCCAGGAGTACCGGCAGACGCGGGCCCACGCGGCCGGGGCGGCGGCGGCCGACGACCTGTCCCACGGGACAGAAGCGGCGTGGTTCGTGCTCGACGAGGCCGTGGCGGCCGGGGTGGCGAGCGGGCGCGCAGCGGCGGGCGAGGGCGCGGCGGGCGGGGACGCAGACAGCGGCCGCGCCGAGGCCGCGGCGAGCGAGCGCGAGGTCGCAAAGAGTGGCCGCACGGCGGCCACCGAGGTCGCGGCGGGCGAGCGCGAGGTGGCAAAGCGCGGCCGCACCGCGGTCGCGGCGAGCGAGGGCGCGGGCGTCGGGCGCGGCAGCGAAGGCCGCGCGCGCGCCGGGGTGGTCGTCGGCGACGCGGCCGACGTCGCGGCGCTGCTCGCGGGCGTCGACCTGGCCCGGGCCGAGGTGGTGATCGACGCGGGCGTGCGGGCGCTGCCGGTCGCGGCGGCGCTGGCGGCGGAGGCCGAGCGGCGCAACGTCGCGCCCGGGCAGCTGCGCGGGGCGGTCGCCGGCGACCCGCTGGCGCTGCTGCTCGCGGTCGGCGAGATCGGCTGGTCGATCGAACATGTCTATCAGGACATGGCCGAATTGACAGGCTGGGCGCGGGCGACGGCGCCGGGCCTGCGCACCGCGCTGGTCGACGCGACCGCGTGGCACGAGGCCGGGGCGAGCGCGGCCGACGAGATCGCGGGGGCGCTGGCGGTCGCGCTGGAGCACCTGCGCGGGCTCGTGCGCGCGGGGGCGACGATCGACGCGGCCGCCGAGGCGCTGCTGTTCGTGCTGGCGGTCGGGCGCGACCTGCCGCTCGAGCTGGCCAAGCTGCGGGCGGCCCGGAGCCTGTGGGCCCGGGTCGCGGCCGCCTGCGGCGTCGGTCCCGAAGGACAGGTGATGCGGCTGCACGCGCGGGCGTCGCGGCGCGAGCTGAGCAACCTCGACCCGTGGGTCAACCTGATCCGCGCGACCACGGAGGGCGTCACGGCGGCGCTCGGCGGCGCCGACTCGGTGGCCTTGCCCGCCCTCGACGAGGCGCTCGGCGAGCCGTCGCCGCTCGGGCGCCGGCTGGCCCGCAACACGCAATTGCTGCTGCGCGACGAGTCGCACCTCGGCGCGGTGCAGGACCCGGCCGGCGGCAGCTACTCGATCGAGCGCACGACCGAGGCGCTGGCGCGGGCGGCGTGGGACCGGCTGCAGGCGATCGAGCGCGAGGGCGGCCTTTTGGCGTCGCTGCGCGCGGGGGCGGTGCAGGAGCGCGCGGCCGCGGCCGCGCGGGCGCAGGAGCAGGCGGTGGCGACGCTGCGGCTGCCGATCGTCGGCGCGAGCCGCTACGCGGCGCGGCCGATGGGCCCGCGGCTGGGGGCCCAGGCCGAGCGCGACGCGGCAGCGCCGGGCGCGGGCGAGCGCGGCGCGGGCGACCCGGGCTCCGCGGGCCGGTCGACGAGGCCGAGCGAGGGCGAGGCGGCGGTTGGCGACGCCGGGCGCGCGGGGGCGAGTCGCTCGGCCGGGCGCGACGCGGCTGTCCCAGAGGACCTGTCGCATGCGCCATGGCCGGACGTACATGCACTTCGGAGCATGTCCGAAGTGCAAGCCAAGTTCGTGGCCGGTCGCGGGCTCGGCGGGTTCGTCCGGCCGGGGCCCGGGGAGCGGGTGACGCCGCTCGGGCGCGGGCGCCTGGCGGCCCCGTTCGAGGCGCTGCGGGCCCGCGGGGAGGCGCTCGGCTCGCCGAAGGTCGCGCTGGTGCCGTTCGGCACGGCGAGCGAGGTGCGGCCGCGGGTCGAGTACGCGCGGGCCTACTTCCCGGTCGGCGGCTTCGAGGTGGTCGAGGCCGAGGCGACGGAGGAGCTGCAGGTGGCGGCGGCGCGGTTCGCCAACAGCGGGGCCCGGGTCGCCGTGATCTGCGGGACCGACGCTCGCTACGCGACGGCGGTGCCGGAGCTGGTGCCCGGGCTCAAAGCCGCGGGCGCGCGGGTGATCGTGCTGGCCGGCCGGCCCAAGGACCAGTGGGAGGCGCTCGCGGCCGCGGGCGTCGATGTGTTCATCGCCGCCGGCGCCGACGTCCTGGCGGCGCTCGGCGCGGTGCAGCAGCGCCTGGAGGTGCACGCGTGACGACGACTCGGCCGTTCCCCGACTTCTCGCAGCTCGGCTACGACGAGCTGCCGCAGGTGTCTGTTGCGACAGGTCCCGAAGGACAGGCATGGACGACGCCGGAGGGCGTCGCGGTGCCGCCGAGCTACGTGCCCGAGGCGCTGGAGGCGATCGAGCCGGCCTGCCTGCGCACGCTGCCGGGCCTGCCGCCGTACACCCGCGGGCCGTACGCGACGATGTACACCCAGCGGCCGTGGACGATCCGCCAGTACGCCGGGTTCTCGACGGCCGAGGAGAGCAACGCGTTCTACCGCCGCAACCTCGCGGCCGGGCAGAAGGGCCTGTCGATCGCGTTCGACCTGGCGACCCACCGCGGCTACGACTCCGACCACCCGCGCGTGCTCGGCGACGTCGGCATGGCCGGGGTGGCGATCGACTCGATCCTCGACATGCGGGTGCTGTTCGCCGGCATCCCGCTCGACCAGATGTCGGTGTCGATGACGATGAACGGGGCGGTGCTGCCGATCCTCGCGCTCTACGTCGTCGCGGCCGAAGAGCAAGGAGTGCGGCCGGAGCAGCTCAGCGGGACCATCCAGAACGACATTTTGAAGGAGTTCATGGTCCGCAACACGTACATCTATCCGCCCGAGCCGTCGATGCGGATCGTGGCGGACATCTTCGCCTACACGGCGAAGCACATGCCGCGCTTCAACAGCATCAGCATCTCCGGCTACCACATGCAGGAGGCGGGGGCGACGGCCGACCTCGAGCTGGCCTACACGCTGGCCGACGGGCTCGAGTACGTGCGCACGGGGGTGCGCGCGGGCCTCGACGTCGACGCGTTCGCGCCGCGGCTGTCGTTCTTCTTCGGCATCGGCATGAACCTGGCGATGGAGGTCGCCAAGCTGCGGGCGGCGCGGCTGCTGTGGGCCAAGATCGTGCGCGGCTTCGGGGCCAAGAGCGACAAGAGCCTGGCCCTGCGCACGCACTGCCAGACGTCGGGGTGGAGCCTGGCGGCCCAGGACCCGTACAACAACGTGGCCCGCACCTGCGTCGAGGCGCTGGCGGCGGTGCTCGGCGGGACGCAGTCGCTGCACACCAACAGCTTCGACGAGGCGCTGGCGCTGCCGACCGATTTCTCGGCCCGGATCGCCCGCAACACCCAGATCTACCTGCAAGAGGAGGCCGGGGTGTGCCGCACGATCGACGCGCTCGGCGGCAGCTACTACATCGAGTCGCTGACGCACGAGCTGGCCCAAAGGGCATGGTCTTTGATTCAGGAGGTCGAGTCGCTCGGCGGGATGGCGCAGGCGATCGTGCAGGGCCTGCCGAAGCTGCGCATCGAGGAGGCGGCGGCGCGGACGCAGGGGCGGATCGACAGCGGGGCGCAGGCGGTGATCGGGGTCAACCGCCAGCGGCTCGAGCAGGAGGAGCCGCTCGAGGTGCTGGTGGTCGACAACTCGGCGGTGCGCGCGGCCCAGCTCGCGCGCCTCGAGGAGCTGAAGCGCGGGCGCGACGAGGCGGCCACGCAGGCGGCGCTCGCGGCCCTGACCCGCTGCGCCGGCGACAGCCAGGGGAACTTGCTGGCGCTGGCGATCGACGCGGTGCGTGCGAAGGCGACGGTCGGCGAGGTGAGCGCGGCGCTCGAGCAGGTGTGGGGCCGCCATCAGGCGGTGACGCGGACGATCCGCGGGGTCTATAGTGCGGCGGTGGACGACGACCGCAGCGTCGCGCGCGTGCAGGCGAGGGCCGAGGCGTTCGCCCGCGCGGAGGGCCGCCGGCCGCGCCTGCTGGTGGCGAAGATGGGCCAGGACGGCCACGACCGCGGCGCCAAGGTGATCGCCACCGCGTTCGCCGACATGGGCTTCGATGTCGACATCGGCCCGCTGTTCCAGACGCCGGCCGAGACGGCGATGCAGGCGGTCGAGAACGACGTCCACGTGGTCGGGGTGTCGTCGCTGGCGGCCGGCCACCTGACGCTGGTGCCGGAGCTGCGCGCCGAGCTGCAGCGCCTCGGCCGCGACGACATGATGGTGGTGGTCGGCGGCGTGATCCCGCCGCAAGACGTCGCCACGCTCGAGGCGATGGGCGTGGCCGCGGTGTTCGGCCCCGGCACGGTGCTGACGCGCGCGGCCGAGGCGATCATCGACGAGCTGGCGCGCCGCCTCGGCCACGGCGAGTAGGCGGCCCGGAGGGCGCGAGCGCGGCACCAAACCGGGGCCGCAGCCGACGACGGGCGCTGCGGCTGGCCGGCGCCGCCGCGCCAGCACGAGGTGTCTCGAAGGACAGGTGAGCCTCCTGCGCGGACGACCGTGCGGGCGGCGAGCGCGGCTCCTCCCCCGCCTGCGCTCCCGTCCGCTCCACACCGCCCGCCGCGCCCGGAGCCGAGAGGGCAGGCCGAGCGGCGGAGCGTGCGGTCGGGCCGCCGGCGCCGCGACCCGCTCACGGCCACGCGCTCGGGCGAGGCCGTGATCTTCGGACATGTCCCGAGGGACAGGTGATGCGGGTGTTGACAGCGATGGCGGGGGTTGCAAGAGTGCGCCGCGCATGAGCACGGCGATCGGGATCGATCTGGGGACGACGCGCTGCACGGTGGGGATCTTCGAGCACGGTCGGGCGTCGGCGCTGCTGCAGGGCAAGGGCGTGATGGTGCTGCCGGCGGCGGTGGCGATCGACGGCGAGGGCGCGGTGGTGGTGGGCGACCGGGCGCGGCGGATGGCGCTGCTGCGGCCGGACGCCAGCCAGCTCTACGTCCACCGCTTGCTCGGGCGCCGCTTCGAGGCGGTGACGCCGGGGGTGTGGCAGCCGCAGACGCTGGTGCGGGCCGAGCACGGCGACGCGTCGGTCAAGCTGGGCGACCACTCGCTGCTGCCGCAGGCGCTGGTGGCCGCGCAGGTCGCCGAGGTGCGGGCGGTCGCCGAGGAGCAGCTCGGCGAGCCGGTGACGCACGCGGTCGTGACGGTGCCGGTCCACTTCGGCGACGCGCAGCGGCGGGCGCTGCTGCACGCGTGCCGGCTCGGCGGGCTCGAGGTGCGGCGGCTGGTCCACCCGACGACCGCGGCGGCGCTGCTCTACCAGGCCGAAAGGACAGGTGTCGACGACGAGGTGATCGTGGTGGTCGACGCCGGCGCGGGCGGGGTGAGCTGCGCGGTGGTGGAGATCAAGGAGCGCGAGGTCGCGGTGCTGGCCCAGCGGGGGCTCGCGCTCGGCGGCGAGGACATCGACGGGCGGATCGCCGAGTGGCTGCTGAGCGAGCGCGGCGAGGAGGGCGGCGACCCCGAGCTGGTGCGCTCGCGGATCCGCGACGCCGCCGAGAAGGCCAAGATCGCGCTGTCGGAGCGCAAGGACGTCGAGGTCCACCTGCCGTTCCTCAGCGCCGACGAGGCGGGCCCGAAGCACCTGGCGGCCAAGTTGACGCAGGCGCGGCTCGAGAAGCTGGCCGGCGACGTGGTCCAGCGGATCGCCGGGCTCGTGGCCAGGGTGTTCGAAGAGTCAGGTGTGGCCCAGGACCGCGTCGGCGAGGTCATGCTGCTCGGCGGGACCAGCCGGATCCCCGCGCTGCACGAGAAGATCGAGGCGATCTTCAAGAAGATCCCGTCGAGCAAGCTGGACGCGGTCGACACCGTCGCGCGCGGGGCGGCGATCCTCGCCGGGCTGCTGGCGTCGCGTCACCCGGAGGTGCGCGTCCACGAGGCGCTGGTGCAGCCGCTGGTGGTGCGGCTCTCCGGCGGCGAGGTGCAGACGCTGCTGACGGCGCGCGCGGCGGTGCCGGCCGAGACGGCGGTGGTGCTGAACACGCCGGGCGACGGGCGGGCCTCGGCGGAGGCGCGGCTGTACCAGGGCGACCGCGGGGCCGAGGAGGATGACCTCTTGGCCAGCTTCGTGGTGACGGGCCGGCCCGAGGTCGAGGTCAAGCTGCGCGTCGACGACAACCAGGTGCTCGAGCTGTCGGTGCGCGAGCTGCTGCGCGGCAAGGAGGCCCGGCTGCACGTGCGCGAGCGCGGCGGGATCCCCGAGGAGCAGCTCACTGCCATGGTCGAGGCGGCGCGCGAGCGCGAGGCGGCGGGGCGGCTCGAGCGCGAGGCGCACGAGCGGCGCACGCGGCTCGAAGGGATGGTCCAGCGCTGCGAGCGGATCCTCGCCGAGCAGGACAAGCTGGCGCCCGAGGTGCGCGCGACGGTGGAGGGCGGCCTGCGCGACGCCCGGGCGGTGCTGGCCGGCGGCGACCCGGAGCTGGTGCGCACGGCGATCGACGGGCTGGCGGCGCTGCTGCAGCCGCTCGGCGGCGAGTGGGCGGCCATCGCCGCGCCTCCGCCCCCGCGCGCCCGCCTGCAGCCGGTCGTGGCCGCGCCCCCGGCCCGCGTGCGCGCCGAGGCGGCCAACGCGCTCGAAGAGCTGGGCGAGGTCGTCGAGGAGGACGACGAATAGAGTCTGTCTCGGCGGACATGCGCCGACAGGCATGTTCGTCAAGGCATGTGCCATGGGGCATGTCGCGGCTCGGCCGCAGGCCGCGGGCCGGCCTGCCCTTTGGGACACGCGTTCGGCGCCGATGAGGGCGACGCGGCGCGAGGCCCGGCCCGGGCCTCGACACGAGTCGCCGGGCGGCCTGTCCTCGGGGCACACGCTCGGCGCTGGTGAGGGCGACGCGGCGCGAGGCCCGGCCCGGGCCTCGACACGAGTCGAGGGGCGGCATGTCCTTGGGGACATACGCGCGGCGCGGGTGAGAATGTTTCTTCGCGAGATCCAGCCCGGGCCGGCGCGCTCTGGGCGGCGTGCCTTCAGGGCCAGGCGCTCAGCGCTGGCGGGCGACGAAGGCGAGGGCGCCGCTGCGCATGCGCCGGCCCTGGTCGAGCGTGAAGATCTGGCGCGGGCCCTGGCGGCAGGAGCACATCAGGTTCTGGTGCGAGGTGTCGTGCTCGAGGCCGAAGAGGTGGCCGAGCTCGTGGACGAAGGTGGTGGCGGGGGCGTCGTTGCTGACGATGAGGTACTCGCGGTTGCGCATCTTGCCGAGCAGGCCGCGGTAGCGCCAGTGGAGGCCGCGGACGCTGCGGTCGGCGCGGAGGGCCCCGCCGAGCTCGAGGTTGCCGACGAGGAAGACGTGGACGGTGCCGTCGGGCGGGGCGAAGGTGGCGAGGCGCCGGCGATCGCGACGGTGGCGGATCGAGGCGAAGCCGTCGGGCAGCAGCTCGACGCGGGCGACGTAGACCTCGATGCCCGAGGCGCGCAGGGCCTCGTTGGCCCGCCACACGGCGCGGTTGAGGCGGCGCAGGTCGAACACGACCTTGTCCGCGCCGGTGGCGACGTGGATCGTCAGCGGCAGGCGCACGAGCCGGGCGCCGGCGCGCAGCTCGGGCTGCGATTCGCCGCGGATGTCGGGGACGACGTGCTTGTCCGCGGCGAAGGCCGGCGTGAACGCCAGCGCAGTGACGAACAGGACCGCCAGCGCTGCGAGGCGCGGACCGACGTGCCGACCGAAACGCGAGGCCAGTATCACCCGAGGATCGACAGTACCCGAAACGCAGCGGAAAAAAACTGCGCGGTGCGCACCGAGGGGTGCGAAGCACATCGCGCGGGTGATCGCGAGCATGCAGCGAACGGAGGCTCGGGGCCTACGCGATCACGGGTGTCCGCGGACCGCCGCCTGACCCGAGCCGCCGCGGACAGTTTGTGAAGAACGCAGCGCTTCGCCGCGGGCCATGACACGGGCCGCGGGCGCCCTGCAGCCGGCAGCAGGGGGCGTCATGCACGCGATCAGGTCTGGAGCACGCGAGTGCCCGGCAGCTCGCAGCGGGGCGGAGCGTCGCGCACGCGATGGGCTGGAGGTACGCGGGCGCGCTGCAGGCCGCAGCGGGGTGCAGCGCGTCGTGCACGGGATCACGGGTGCAGGCACGACGCCGTCTGCAAGCACGCGCACGCGGCGACCTTGCAGGCCCGCAAGCACGCGCGCGGGGACGTCGCGGACGCGGCCAGGCCCGCACCCGGGCGCCCGCGGGGCCGCGAGCACGCGCGGGGCGTTGCGGACGCGGCCAGGCCCGTCCCGCGGGGCCGCGAGTACGCGCGGCGCGTCGCCGACGCGGCCCGGCCCGCACCCGGGCGTTTCGTGGGGCCGCGGGCACACGCGCGGGGCGTCGCGCACGCGAGCTGGCCTGCAGGGGCGCGCCGGTGCTGCTATCTTGCGGCGGAACATGCTGCAGTTCGGAGAGCGGGCCGCGAAGGCCCCGGAGTTCGTCCCCGACCCCGAGACTCGCACCTGGCTGGCGCACAGCCTCGCCGTCGTGGTGGCCCACCTGGGGCCACCCGCGCGCAAGCAGCAGTGGGTGTCCGAGTCGCCGCTGAAGAAGGCCTCGCCGCCGCGCGACCTCGACGCGCTGTTCGAGCTGGTGTGCGCCGCCCAGGAGCACATCGGCCAGGGCGACGTCGAGATCACGCTGGCGCCGCCGGGAGCAGGCGCTGCGGCAGTGCCGCCGGGCTTCAAGGTGCTCGGCGATCCGTCGGGACACCTGCTGCACACGTTCGTGCGCGGGTCCGAACTCGCGCTGGTGGTGATGCCGCAGGTGTTCCGCGCGCCGACGCTGCTGCTGGGCAACCTGGCCCGCGAACTGGGACGGATCGGCTTGTGGATACAACCGACGTCGTCGCCGGCGCTGGCGGAGATCGACGGCGAGGCCGCGGCCGAGCTGGCGGCGATCTCCCTCGGCCTCGGCGTGTGGGTGGCCAACGGCGCCTACATGTTCGAGAACGCCTGCTGCGGCGGCGGCTGCGGCATCGACCTGCGGAACATGCGGGCCGGCCTGTCGCTCCCGGAGGCCAGCTACGCGCTGGCCCTCGACGCCCACCGCAAGGGCCTGTCCCGCCGCGCCGCGGCGAAGCAGCTCGAGGCGACGCAGGAGGTCGCCTTCAAGAAATGCTTCGAGGCGTGCGCGAGCGACGTGATCGCCGCGCTGCCGCCGGCCCGCGAACGACCGGCGCTGCGGGCTTGAGAGCGGGAGGGCATGTCCGGGGGGACATGTTCTTTCAAGCAGAGGCGAGCGGCCAGGGCCTGTACTGACGAGCCTCGATGGCGGAAGGGACATGTACGCAAGGGCATGTCCCTTCGGTCTGATGCGCGGCCGGCTCCGTGCTCGGCCGCCAGGACCCGGCGGACCTTCTAGGGGACCGGGACCTTGAGCAGGGTGTAGTGGGCGTTCTCGTAGGCGACCTCGCTGCGGGCGCGGAGGTCGGCCGGGAGCGAGCTCTTGGCGCGGGCGCCGTGGCCTCCGGTGGTGATGATCCAGACGTTGCGGCCGTGACCGCGGTTGGCCTCGATCAGCTCGGCCAGGGTCTCGCGGTCGGCCTCCTTCTGCACCCACACCGCCCCCTTCGTAAAGAAGGTCTCGCCGCGGTAGTAGAACCACCAGCTGGCCAGCGGGTCGTCGGGGCCGCGGTGGTCGTAGTAGTGGCGGATCGCCGAGCGCTGCGACCAGTGCTCCGACACCGCCGGCAGGTAGCTGTTGAGCGTGTAGTGCAGGGTGACGAAGCCCGCCAGCAGCATGGCGACCAGCGCGGCCCGCTGGCGCCGCGCGGCCCACAGCGCCAGGCCGAGCGCGAACGGCAGGGCGCAGGCGACGAGGCCGGTGGTCTCGGGCGCGCCGTTGCGCCACATGTGATCGTAGAGGTAGGTCGTGAGGTGGGTGATCCACGCCGGCTCGACGATCGCGTCGCGCAGGACCAGCGCCAGCAGGGCGGTGCCGAGGCCGGCCGCGGCCCACGCGAGCTTGCGGTCGCGCGCGGCCGGGGCCGGCTCGCTCAGCCACAGGCCCAGCAGCAGGGCCAGCGGCGGCAGGGCCGGCAGCAGGTAGTGATAATACTTGGTGACGCTGGTGGTCAGCAGCGCCAGGGTGGCGCAGAACCACAGCAGGGCGAACCGCCACAGCTCGGACGAGCTCGGGGCCGGCGCGTCGGCGATGGAGCTGGCCCGAGAGGCATGTCCCTGGGGACCTGTCGAATGCGACAGGTCGCCGGGGACGTGCTCGGAGGCGCCGTCGTCGCGCAGGCGGCGGGCGGCGGCCCACAGCGCGGCGGGCAGGGCGGCCGACCACGGCAGCGCGGCGACGCCGAGGGTGCGCAGGTAGTAGGCGAAGCCGCCGACGGCCTGGTCCTGCTCGCCGCTGCCGAAGCGGGCCAGGTTGTTGACGATGATCAGCTCGTTGAGCCACGAGTCGCCGCGGTAGATCCACATCGCGTGGTGCCACGGCAGCGAGGCCAGCGCGAACAGCAGGAGCCCCGTCAGCGGGCCGCAGCGCCACAGGTTGGCGACGGTCAGGCGACCGCCGACCAGCAGGTGCAGCAGCACGAGCAGGCCGACGAGGCCGGGGCCGATCATGCCCTTGCCGACCAGCGAGACGCCGGCGGCGAGGTAGAGCACGCCCATCCACACCTGCGCGCGCGTGCGCCAGCGGAAGGTCCGCAGCAGCACCAGCAGGGCCACGGCGGCGTAGCCGAGCATGACGAGGTGGATCTTCACGAGCGTGCCGAAGTGCGGGACGCCGGGCTTCTTCACGAAGCGCGACACGCGAGCGACGGTGTGGTCGCTGCTGACGTGGAGGTCGAGGGCCGCGGTCGGGGCGACCACCGCGAGCAGGAAGAGGAGGAAGAAGCCGAGGTAGGCGGCGTCCCACGGGATGGTCCAGCGCCCGACGGCGGCCATCCGGGCGCGCCAGCCGGTCGCGGCGCGCGGGAGATCGGACACCTCCCGCCGTCCGGCCGCGCGGGCCGCGGGGTCGGGCGAGGCTGTCGATGCGGACAGGTCGGCGCCGCCTGTCTCTCCGGACAGATCGGCAGCAAAAGCCGCGTCGGCGCGGGCCTGCGCCGGGTTCACGGCGCTCGCCCCCGCCGGACGCGCACCTGTACGCGCGGACAGCTCGCCGCGCGCGTCGGACGTCGCTGGCCGATGGACCATGTCCGAAGAGACATGACGGTTCGGCGCGTCGGCGGGGCCGGCGAAGCGGGCGCGGAGGCGGCGCGGGAGCAGGGTGACGAGGGCGCGGCGGCGGAGGGGCCGGTCCGGGCGCAGCCAGGCGAGGGCCCAGGCGGCCATGGCCAGGGTCACCGGGGCGACGAAGAACATGTCGGTCAGCGCCTGCCGGCTCACGATCGCCCACTGCGGCATGGTGACGAGGGCGAGGGCGGTGTAAGAGCCGGCGCGCACCGGCTGGCCGGGGTCGGCCGGACGGGCGGCGGCGAGCAGGCGGGCGCAGGCCCAGCCGAGGAAGACCGCGCAGGCCAGGCCCGTGAGCATGCTCGGCAGGCGGATCGCCAGCTCCGGCCAGGGGGCGCGCACCATCTCGTCCGGCGCCGCACCGAGGCCGACGCCGAGCAGCTTCATGCTCAGCGCCATCAGCCAGAACGGCAGAGCCGGCTTGGACCAGAAGGTGTTCTCGGCGTTGCCGTCGGGGCCGACGCCGGGCTTCCACCAGAGGTCGAGCGGGTCGCTGCGCACGAGGATCTGCCGCGCCACCTCGCCGTAGTGGGTCTCCCACGGGTCCCACGGTCCGCAGGCGGCGATCGACCAGGCGCTGAGCGCGACGACGGCGAGGGCGGCGAGTGCGAACAGCGCCCAGGTCGGCGGGCGAAAGGCGGGTCCGAAGGCCACGAGCGGGAGAGTCGTACCAAAGCCGCGGCCGCCGGTGTAGCCTGGCGCGCGTGTCGATGTCGGTCGAAGACGTGCGCGCCGCGGCGGAGCGCCTCGCCGGGAAGGTCGTGAGGACGCCGGTGCTGCGCTCGCCGGCCCTCGACGCGCTGGCCGGCGCCGAGCTGTGGCTCAAGGCGGAGTGCCTGCAGCGGATCGGGGCGTTCAAGGCGCGCGGGGCGCTGCACGCGGTGGGGCGCATGAGCCCCGAGACCCGCAGCCGCGGCGTGATCACCTACAGCTCCGGCAACCACGCGCAGGCCGTGGCCCTGGCCGCGCGCGAGTTCGGGGTGCCGGCGACGATCGCCATGCCGGTCGACGCCCCGGCGGTCAAGGTCGCCGGCGTGCGCGCGCTCGGGGCCGAGATCGTGTTCGCCGGGACGACGTCGGACGAGCGGCGCGCGGCGGCGCTCGCCGTCCAGGAGCGCACCGGCGGGGCCATCGTCGACCCGTTCGACGACCCCGACATCATCGCCGGCCAGGGCACGGCGACGCTCGAGCTGGTCGAGGAGGCCCTGGCCCGCGGGTCGAAGCTCGACGCGATCGTCGTGCCGGTCGGCGGCGGCGGCCTCATCGCCGGCGCCTGCCTGGTGGCCGAGGCCGCCGACATCGCGGTCTACAGCGCCGAGCCCGGCACCTGCAACGCTCTGGCCCAGAGCCTCCGCGCCGGCGCGCGCGTGCCGGTCCCGCCGGGGCCGACCCTGGCAGACGGGCTGAGGCCGGTCCGCGTCGGCGAGCAGAACTTCGACATCGCCCGCCGGGCGGTCCGTGGCAGCTTCGAGGTCGACGACGACGCCCTCGGGCGCGCGCTGGTGGCCCTGCTGCTGCACGCCAAGGTCCTGGTCGAGCCGTCCGGCGCGGCCGGGCTGGCCGCCGCGCTGTCCGGGGCGCTGCGCGGGCGCCGGGTCGGGGTGCTCCTGTCGGGCGGCAACGTCGAGCCGGCCCTGGTGGCGGCGCTGATCGGCCGCCACGCGGGGGCGGTGTGAACTTCGGGACAGGTCATGAAGGACATGGCTCCGAGGACAATGTTTAAGAAGACATGCCTCTGGGGGCATGTCCTTTTGTGCAGCCTCGCGTGCGGGCGCCCGGCCGAGCAGGCGCGGCCGCGCGCGGCGACGCCGGAGCAGCCGGCGCCGAGCGAGGCGAAGGAGGCGCCCCCGCCCGCGCCGACGCCGGCGGAGCTGGCGGCCGAGGAGGCGCGCCGGGCCGAGGCCGCCGCCCATCGGGTGGTGTTCGCCGACCGGATCACCTTCGGGTACGTGCTGCTGCTACCCGGCCCGCCGGGGCCGGCCCCGACGCGCGAGGAGCTGCAGGCGATCGTGCGCCGCATGTTCGCCGAGAGCATCGACGACCCGGAGGTCGCGCTGCTGCTCGACCTGGTGGCCACGCCGCCGCGCGCGGACATGAGCGCGCTGCGCAGCCCGGACCCGGCTGTCCCGAAGGCCAGCGAGGAGCAGCCGCTCGACCCGGAGGCGGCGGCCCGGGTCTGGGCCACCTCCGACCTGCTGGGGCTGGAGATCGAGGCGCTGCCGGCCGCGGCGGTCGAGCCGAAGCTGCTCGCCGACCCCGAGCTGACGCGGACGCTCGAGCCCGAGGAGCGGGCCAGCCTGCCCGAGCGCACCCAGCTGGTGATGCTGCGCGCGCTGTATCGCAACCAGAGCGGCGTCCGCGGGCTTCGGCTTCTGCAGGCGCTGGTCAGGGCGGTGGCGGCCGACACCGGCGCGCTCGTCCACGACCCCGACACGCTCGAGACCGTCGGGCCGGCGGCGTTCGCCGCGCGCCGGCTGCAGGCCAGCCTCGGCAACGTCGCCGACCAGGTCGTCGTGGTCCCGTTCGTCGACCCGCGCCAGCCCGAGGCGGTGCGCCTCACGACCCGCGGGATGCGGCGCTTCGGCAGCGTCGACCTCGAGCTCGACGGGCTGTCGCGCGACCTGCCGGCGCTGCAGCAGGCGACCTACTTCCTGCACGGGCTCGGCCTGGTGATGGTGCGGCTGGGAGAATTCGACCGCTCGGGCTTCGCCGTCGAGGCCCCGGAGGTCATCGGGCTGCACTATCGCGACTGCGTCGACGCCTACGGCGGCCAGGTCGCGCTGCCGCGGTGCACCGCGTGTCCGGAAGAGGTGGAGATCCACCTCGTCGAGCGCCCGGCCGAACCGCATGACCCACCCGGACACGTGGTCGCGCGGGTCGTCGCGCCGCAGGCGATCAGCGGCCGCTCCGACTACGATCACATCGCATGGATCCGCGCCGCCCTCGACCGGGTGCTCGGACGGCCCGCGACTTGACGCCGGTCTGCGCTCGCCGGGGCCGGTCGGGTGGCTGCCGCGGGTTGGCGCGTCGCAGCCAGGCCCGATATACTGAACTCGGGCCGAGTTCGGCCTCTTGAGTTCAAGCTTGCGCTTCCGAAAGCCCCCACGGGGCCTCGGACGGGCCCCCGGGCCCCGGGCCTCGGCCCCCCCACTGAATTACTCCTTGTCTGAGGTCGCCATGTCCTCTCTTCGCGGGTCCCCCCCTGCGTGCTCGCCAACCCCTGCCGCCGCTGTCGTTCGCCCCGCGGACGCAGCTCGCACCGACGATGCACCGCGAGCGCGGTCGTGGCGGGGAGGCCTCGGCGCCGCGCTGGGGCTGTGGGCGCTGATGGTCGGGTGCTCGTCGGCCGCCAACCTCGACGGCGGCCAGGCCGGCGAGACCGACAGCGACGCGCTCGGCGGGTTCGCGTCGGGTGAATCGCTGTCCGCCTCGCAGGGCGACTCCGGCACCGAGGGCACGTCGGAGGTGTCCGGCGGCTCTTTCACGACCGGCGGCGACGACCCCGGACCCGCGACGACCTCGAGCTCCGGCGAACTGCCGGCCCCGCCCTCCGACGAGCCGGCGCCGAGCGACGAGAAAGACCCGCAGAACGTCCCCGAAGCGGACCTGTGCGGCGGCGACCAGGTCACCGCGTGGCGGCTGGCGGCGCGCGACCCCGACGCGATGTCGTCGCCGGCCCACGCGCGCGAGGCGATGCTCGGGCCGTGGCCGTCGCTGACCAGCGTGGCGATCCGCCCGTGGGAGTTCCTCAACTACTACACGTTCGCCTACCCGCTGGCCCCGCCCGGGGAGCTTCTCGCGGGGGCCCAGCTGCGCGCGAGCAAGGATGACCTCGGGGACATGTTCGAGTTGCAGGTGGCGATCCGCGGCCCCGAGCTCGCCGAGGCCGACCGCCCGCCGGTCCACTTGACCCTCGCGCTCGACAACTCGGGCTCGATGGAGGGCAAGGCGCTCGAGCTGCTGAAGACCGCCGGCCACGTGCTGGCAGGCAAGCTGCGCGCCGGCGACACGGTCGCGGTGGTCAGCTGGAACCAGGCCGACGCGCCGCTGCTGCCGGCGACGATGGTCGCCGGCCCGAACGACCCCAAGCTGCTCGCGGCGATCGACGGGTTCACCGTCGGCGGCTCGGCCGAGCTGACGCAGGCCCTCAGCGCCGGCTACGCGCAGGCCGACATGGCGTATGTCCCAAAGGACATCAACCGCCTGATCCTGATCAGCGACGGCGGCGCGACCGCGACCCAGGACGACCTCGAAGAGATGGCCAAGCGCGCCGGCGACGTCGCGTACAAGACGGGCGTCCACGCGATCGGCGTCGGCGTCGGTGACCCCGGCCTCTACCGCAGCGGCCTCATCGACGCCATCGGCGTGGCCGGCGCGGGGCCGTCGATCTACGTCGGCAGCACCGAGGCGGCCGAGATCCAGCTCGGCAAGCGCTTCCTCAGCCTGGTCGGCCTGACCGCCTCGACGGTCGACGTCCGCGTGACGCTGCCGCCGGGCCTCCAGCTCGAGCCCGCGTCGGCGCCCGACGCCGAGGCGGTCGGCCAGGACCACGTCACCGCGGCACCCACCGACAACTCGGTGGTCCACCGCCGCCTGCGCCCGTGCGTCGCCGACCTCGACATGAACGGGGTGCTCGAGGTCGAGATCCGCTGGGCCGACGCGGTCTCCGGCGAGCCGAAGCAGACCGTGGCCCAGTGGAAGCTGACCGAGCTGCTGTCCGGCGAGACGGCCTGGCTGCAGAAAGGCGAGGCGGTGCTGGCGTACGCGGCGGCGCTGCGGGCGATCCAGTACTACGCCGGCGACACCCTGGCGATCGAGCAGGCGTGGGAGCGGCTCGAGGCGGCGAAGAAGGCGCTGCCCGACGATCCCGAGCTGGCGGAGATCGGACAGGTGCTCGCGGCCCTGCAAGAGCCGTAGTAGGATCGCGCGGCCATGGACGCCGCGCCCCCGCTCGTGTGGATCGACCTCGAGATGTCGGGCCTCGACCCCGACCACTGCCAGATCCTCGAGATCGCCGCGATCGTCACCGACGGCGACCTCAACATCGTCGCCGAGGGCCCCGACCTCGTGATCCACCAGCCCGACGCGGTGCTCGACGCGATGGACGAGTGGTGCACGCGCCAGCACGGGAACAGCGGGCTGACCGCGGCGGTCAAGGCGTCGACGGTGTCGCTGGCCGAGGCCGAGGCGCAGGTGCTCGAGCTGGTCCGCCGCCACTGCCCGCCCGGCAAGTCGCCGCTGTGCGGCAACTCGATCGGCCACGACCGCCGGTTCCTGATCCGCTACATGCCCGCGCTCGCCGGCCACCTCAGCTACCGCAACATCGACGTGTCGTCAGTCAAGGAGCTGGTCCGCCGCTGGTACCCCACCGTCAGCGCGCCGGCCAAGCGCGAGACCCACCGCGCGCTCGACGACATCCGCGAGTCGATCGCCGAGCTCCGCTTCTACCGCGAAAACGTGTTCCGCTGAGGCGCATGCGCACGGCGGGGTTCAAGCTCCACTACTTCCTGCTGTACGCGGTGGTCGGGGCGTACCTGCCCTATGTGCCAGTGTTCTTGGGACATGATTTGAAGTTACCGGACAGCCAGATCGGCTGGATCACCGGGGCGTACGGGCTCGCCGTCCTGCTCGCGCCGCCGGTGATGGCGGCGCTGGCCGACCGCAAGGTCCCCGGCCGCACGCTGGTGGCCGTCGGTTACTCGCTGTCGTGCGCGGTGCTGCTGGTGTTCGCGTGGGCCGACGGGTTCACGGCGCCGCTCTTGCTGTCGGCGGCGTTCGGGCTGGCCTACACGCCGATGACGCCGCTGCTCGACGCGCTCGCGTTCACCGAGATGGCCCGTGCGCGGGCGACCGGGGCGACGGCGCCGAACTACGGGGCGCTGCGCGTGTGGGGCAGCCTCGGCTTCATGGCGCCGGCGTTCGTGCTGTTCGCGCTGATGCACTCGGGCCTCGCGGGCGGCCGCGCGGCGATGCTGACGGGCGCGGCCGCGGCGGCGCTGGCGGTCGTGTGCGCGCCGCTCCTGCCGCGCGTGGTGCCCGAGCCGCGCAGCGGGGCGACGGTGCCGACGGCGGCGGCGTGGGCCGAGCTGCGGCGGCCGTCGACGTTCGCGCTGGTCGGGCCGCTGGTGCTGCTGTTCGTGTCGATCAGCGTGTTCTACGCGTTCTACCCGCGGCTGGTGGTCGAGGTGGGGATCGATCCGGCATGGGTCGGCCTGGCGTCGAACCTCGGGGTGCTGTCCGAGCTGCCGTGGCTGTTCCTGGCCCCGGCGATCCTCCGCCGCGCGAGCGTGCGCTCGCTGATGCTGTTCGGCGCGGCCTGCATGACCGCACGCATGGCGCTGCTCGCCACCGTCGCCACGCCGGCGACGGTGCTGGCGACGCAGGTGCTGCACGGCCCGGTGGTGATGAGCCTGTACCTGCTGCCGCCGATGGTGCTCGACCACAAGGCGACGCCCGACTTTCGCAACTCGGTGCAGGGGCTGTACGCGGCGCTGTGCTACGGCGCGGCGCGCTTCATCGGCTCGGGCGCGGGCGGGCACGCGGCGGAGTTCGGGCTGCAGTGGGCCTTCGTGCTCGCGGCCGCGTTCGCGCTCGCTGCCGCGCTGTGGCTGTGGCTGTCCTGGCGCGATCCCGCGGTCGAGACGGCGCTGCGCGGCCCGCGGTAAGCTGCGTCGATGCGACGACTCGCGCTGGTGATGGCCCTCGCGGCCGCGTGCAAGCCCGCCCCCACCACGTCGACGCCGGCCGAGTCGCCCGCGGCGGCGGCTCCGAAGGTGGTCGACACGGAGCTCGCGGCGGTCGCCGTTCGCCTCGACCCCGGGCCGCAGCCGCCGCTCCACGAGGTGCTCCCGACCTGGCTCAAGGGCAAGATCGAGGCGTCGCTGAGCGGCGACCCGAAGTCGGCGCAAGTGGTGGCCGAGGCGCGCGAGGCGATCGCGGGGTGGGACAAGGTCGACGCCGCCGACACGGCGGCGGCGATGCAGCGCGCGCTGGTGTTCGCGCGCGGGCTGATCCTGGCCGAGCGCGCGGTCGCGGCCGGCAGCGACGACCCCGAGCTGCTGGCGGCGCTGACGAAGGCCTACCGCGTGGTCCACGGCCTGCGGATGCTCCAGCGCAGCGGGCTGTTCGGGCAGACGCTGCACCTGGCGGTCGAGCTGGCGCGCAAGGAGGCGCAGCTCGAGGCGCGGCAGATCGAAGAGGCCGTGGCGGCGCTCGACCGGGCGGTCGAGCGCGCGCCGGCGTTGCACATGCATGCGACGGCCCGCCTGCTGCGCGAGCACCCGAACCACCCGACGGTGCCGGAGGTGCTGGCGCGCGCGAGCCAGGCGAAGGTCGAGGCCGAGCAGTACGAGGAGGGCGTGGCGCTGCGCCGGCTGGCGGTGCAGCGCAAAGGCGAGCGCGCGACCGGCAGCGACTGGGCGGCCGTGATGGGCGTGTGCTACGCGGCGCTCGACCCGGCGTGCGCCGAGGCGGCGCGCGAGCAGGCCGAGGCGCGCGGGCCCGACGAGCCGGGCGAAGACAAGGCGGCGGCGTTCGAAAAACGACTGGCCGACCTCGCGACGACGGGGACGATGGTGCGGCGGACGCTCGAGCTCGAGCAGGCGACGCAGCTCGAGCAGCAGCTCGAGCGCGGGCACCTGCTGCTGAAGCTGAACCGCCTGGGCGACGCGCAGCGGGCGTTCGAGGCGCTGGCGGCGGCCCACCCGAACGACGCGCGGCCGCTGACGGGACTGGGGCTGGTGGCGATCCACCGCCAGCTCGACGTCGAAGGGGTGATCCGCCACATCCGCGCGGCGCGCAAGCTGAGCAATCACGATCGGCTGTACTACGAGGTGGCGCTGGGCACGATCCCGCCGATGATGATCGGCGAGGTCGCGACCCAGCTGGCGCAGCAGCCCGACGCGCCGGTGACCGACCTCGACGCGCGCTTCGACGAGGTGCTCGAGCTGGCCCGCGGCTTCCGGGCTTACGACCCGGCGCGCGCGGCGGTGCTCGAGCTGCTGTTCACGCTGGCGCGCGAGGCGGTGCCGAAATTCCTGGCCAAGCAGCGCGAGCCGGCGATGGCGACGGTGCGCAAGCTGCCCGAGAAGGCGATGGCGCTGACGCGCAAGTTCCCCGAGTCGCGCGACGCCTGGCGACTGGTGTTCTCGAGCACGCGGCTGCTCGACGACCCGCGCAAGGCGCGGCTTTTGGCCAACGCGCCGCTGCCGGCGTCGCTGCAGCAGGACCCCGACCTGCGGGTGCAACAGGTCCGCGCGCAGCTCGACGTGGCGCTCCTGTGGGAGGACGGCGAGCTGCTGCTGGCGGCGATGAAGTCGGGCATGACGCTGCCGGACACCGTCGACGCCGACACGGCGCTGACGATCCGCGCGACGCTCGACGCGATCGCCGGCCGCGAGGGCGACAAGGCGTCGCTGCAGCGGGCAGCCCAGGCGTTCGCGGCGCTGGGCGAGCGCAAGACGGGGAAGGATCGGGCGCTCGCGCTCAACAACGCGGCGATGGTGACGGCCCTCTCCGGCGACATCCCGGCGGCGATGACGATGCTCGAGCGCGCGGCGCAGGCCGACGTGGACGAGGTGGCGGCGGCATACAACCTGGGCGCGCTGGCGTACCGCATGCAGGCCCGCGAGGGGCTGCCGGAGCTGTTCGCCAAGGTCGCCGGAAACTCGGCGATCGCCGGGATCCGCCTGCACGCGCGCGCTTTCTTGGTGACGCTGGCCGAGGCCGGGCAGGGCGACGTCGCGGTGACCCGCGAGGAGTTCGCGGCCGCCCTGGCCAGGGAGGAATCCGACGAGTTCCGCGGCCGCGTGCCGCTCGGCCGCTGGGGGATCGTCGAACAGGGTGAGTTCAAGGTGTCCCTCGGCTACGCCACCAACGGCGGGCTCACCCTGCTCGACGAGGTGGTGCCCCGCTGGTGGCTCGCAGCGCCGGCCCCGGCGATGGACTCGCTGCTGGCGGCGCGGGCGAAAGAGAAGAAGCGCGCGAGGCAGGCCGGGAAGGCGAAGTCGGCGAAGGGTTAAAGACAGGACAAGTGCATCAAGACATGTCCGTCAGAACATGTTTTTTCGCACATGTTCCTGTAAACATGCCCGTTGGCGCAGCTCCATGAGCCCGGCGATCTTGGTCGTCAGGCGTCGAGGCGCAGGCCGGGGAGGGGTCCGTCGCCGTCCTCGCCGAAGCGGGTGTCGGGCAGACCGAGCGCCTGGAGGATCGAGACGTACAGGCGGGCCAGGGGGGTGCCTGTCTCGTAGACCAGGTGACGGCCGCCGCCCCACAGGTCGTCGCCGCCGGCCAGCAGGACCGGGAGGTCGTGGTGGGTGTGGCTGTTGCCGTCGCCGACGTCGCTGCCGAGCAGGACGACGGTCGAACGCAGCAGGTCGCCGTCGCCGTCGGGGGTGTCGGCGAGCCGCCGCAGCAGGCGCGCGAACTGGGCCGCCTGCCAGGCATCCACTCGGCGCAGCCCGGCGATCTTGGCGGCGTCACCGGCGTGATGGGACAGGTCGTGGTGGCCGCCCTCGACGCCGAGGAAGGGGAAGGCGCGGTTGCTGGCGGCGTTGCCGAGCATGAAGGAGATCGCGCGGGTGCGGTCGCAGGTCAGCGCGAGGACCATGAGCTCGGTCATCATGTCGACGTGGACCGGGAAGTCGGCCGGCTCGCCCGGCGGACTGGCGGCCGTGCACGCGCCGAGGCCGGTTGGGGCATCGACCTGGCGCTCGAGCGCGCGCAGGCCGTCGAGGTAGGCGTCGAGCCGCACGCGATCGGCCGCGCCGAGGTCGCTCTCGAGGTCGTGGACGTCGGCGAGCACGACGTCGAGGACTGAGCGCCTCGCGGCCCGCCGCCCGGCTCGCGCGGCCGCGCTGGCGCCGGGGTCGTCGCCGGCGAGGATGACGTCGAAGGCGAGCCGCGGCGAGGTGAGCTTGGGCAGCGGGGTGGTCGGCGAGGACCAGGAGATCGATCGATGATAGGCGCAGGCGAAGCCGATGTCGCAGGCGCCGAACGAGCCGCCGCCCTCGCAGCCGAGCTGCAGCGAGGCCAGCGGAGTGGCGCCGGCGTTCGCGGCGGCGAAGCGCTGGTCGAGCGAGACGCCGACGTGCAGGTCGACCTCGGAGCGCCGCGCCTTGCGAGCGGTGAGGAACGCGGCCGTGCCCGAGGCGTGCGAGCCCGGCAGCTCGGGCATGCCCGGGGCGTTGGCGAGGCCGGAGAAGACGATCAGGCGATCTTTCACCGGCGCGAGCGCGGCGAGCGAGGGCGAGAGCTGCAGCTCCGAGTCGGGTGCCGGGAACCACGCGTCGCCGCGCACGCCGTTGGGCACGAAGTAGCACAGCAGCCGCCGCGGACGGACCGGCCCGGCGGCGCGGGCCGAGGGGCGCATGACGTCGAGGAAGGGCAGGCCGACCGCGACGGCGCCGCCGGCCAGGAGGGCGCGGCGCGAGAGAGCGTGACGCGTGGTCGACTTCATGCGGGCTCCTGCGGCAGGAACGAGAAGTCACATGAACTCGAGGCCAGGTCCGCGCAGGTCGAACGCCGAGCGCCGTGCCGCCGAGTAGGAGCGAGACGCGCGGGCTTCATGCGGGCTCCTGGGCGCGGCGGATCCGGAACGGATCGCTCTGGACCACCGCCACGAGCAGCGCGACCAGATCGCGGCCGGAGGCGACGAATTTTTTGTAGATGTCCTCGAGGACAGGTTCGTCTTCGGCCACCAGCGGACGGCCGAGCGCGTAGGTCAGCACCTTGGTGGCGACGCAGCGGGGGAAGCGGGGGTCGTCGGCGACGATCGCGGCGAGCTCGCGGACATCGGCGAAACGCTCGCCCGTCGGCAGCTCGCCGGCGGCGTCGATGAGCTCGCCGTGTTCGCTGCCGCGCCAGGCGCCGACGGCGTCGAAGTGCTCGAAGGCGAGGCCGATCGGGTCGAGGATCGCGTGGCAGCCGGCGCAGGCCGGATCGGCGCGGTGCTGCTCGAGGCGCTCGCGGGCGGTGCTCGCCTCGCTCTCGGCCTGCGCGGCGGCCTCGGGCGGGGGCGGGGGCAGCGGCGAGCACAGCAGCTGCTCGAGCACGAAGCGGCCGCGGCGGGTCGGCGAGCTGGCGAACGGGTAGGCGAGCACCGTCATCAGGCCCGGCTCGGTCAGCAGGCCGCGGCGCTTGTGCGGGCCGAGGTCGATGCGCGTGAACGTGTCGATCGCGAGCTCTTCGGGCAGGTAGTAGAGCGCGGCGAGCTCGGCGTCGACGTGGGCGTGGGTGTCGAGCAGGAGGTCGCGGAGGTCGCGGCCGGGGACCAGGAACTCGCGGAAGCGGCGGCGCATGGCCTCGCGCATCGACTCGCGGACCGCGTCGTCGTAGCGCGGGTAGCGGTGGGCGTCGCGGAAGATGTCGTCGAGGCCGCGGAAGTACAGCCACTGGCCGGCGAAGCCGTCGACGAAGCCGGCGCTGCGCGGGTCGGCGAGCATGCGCTCGACCTGCTCGGCGAGCGTGGGGGCGTGCTGCAGCGCGCCGACGGCCGCGAGCGCGAGCAGCTCGTCGTCGGGGGCGCTGCTCCACAGAAAGTAGGACAGGCGGGCGGCGAGGGCGTAGTCGTCGAGCCAGTGCGACTCGCCGGGCCCGCCGGGGTCGCGCTCCCAGCGGAAGGTGAAGTGCGGCGACAGCAGGGCGGCCTCGAGCACGAGGCGCAGGCCGGCGTCGAGCTCGGCGGGGTCGACGAGCGCGAGGTAGCGATCGAGCTCGGCGTCGGTCGGCGGGCGCCGCCAGGCGCGGCCGAGCAGCGGCTCGACGATCGCGCGCAGACACGGCGCGGGTTCGGCGGGGTCCGGCTCGCACACCACGAGCGCCGCGCGGGCCGGCCCGGAGCGCAGCGTCGCGTCCGCGATCGACTCCGCCGAGTGCTGGAAGAGCTGGACCAGCAGCGAGGAGGGGGGTTGCGACGCCGCCACCGCGTCGAAGCCGAGCGCCGGCGGGTCGGCCGGGAACTCGCGCGTCAGCGCGGCCTCGACCCCGAGGACGTCGCGCACCGTGTTCGCGTACTCGAAGGCGGTGAGGCGATGGACCATGGCCTCGGGGACAGGTGAGGCGACGGGCCCGGGCTCCTGCGCGCACGCGAAAAGGTCGGCCGCGCCCGCGATCATGGCGAGCGCGCCGAACCCCGCGCGCGCGCGTCGGAGGCAGGCTGCGCCCGCGATCGTGGCGAGCGCGCCGAGCCGCGCGCTTGCTGGACGGAGGCCGGGGGCGGGTCGCATGGCGCCTCGGCGGCTCAGGCGTGCCGGCGGCGGCGCCAGGGAGCGAACAGGGCGAACATGGCGAGGCCGAGCAGGTCGGGCGCGCCGGGGACGGCCTTGCAGCCGCAGCCCTCCTTGTCGCCGCTGCCGCTGCCGCTGCCGTCGCTCTCGCCGCCGTCGGTGGGATCGGTGTCGCCCGCGGTGGCGTCGGTGTCGCCCGCGGTGGCGTCGGTGTCGGTGGCAGGCTCGACGCCGGTGGTGGGGGAGCCGGTCTCGGTGTCCGCGCCGGTCTCGGTGTCGGGGCCCTCCGTGGCGTTGCCGGCCTCCTTGACCTCGATCGTGATCTCGTGGCTGTCGAACTGCGCGACGGCGTCGTCGCCGACGGCCTTCAGCTTGTGGATGCCCGGGGAGAGGGTCGCCTCGATCGTGCAGGGCGGCGCCTCGGGACAGTCGGCGAGCTTCTCGTCGTCGACCCACAGCGAGACGGCCAGAGGGTTGAAGCCCTCGTGCTCGATGGTGACCGGGACGACGGCGTCGGGGCTGCCCTCGAGGACGGCGCCGTCCTCCGGCGAGACGATGACGACCGAGGCGAATTCGAAGTCGGTGTCGCTGGTGGTGACGAGCTCGGCGGCGGAGGCCGGTGCGGCGGCGAGCAGGAGGAGCGCGGATGAACAGCCGAAAATAAGCGAACGCATGCACGATCGGGGTAGCTCGGCCGGCATGGACGGTCAAGTGTGACAGCGGTGCCGCGGTCACGCGCGGGTCCGCGGCACCGCTGTCCGATGGTCGAAAGGTCAGGTCGCGCGACGGGCGAACTGACCTTCGGGTCAGGTCAGTTCGGGTCGGGCTTGATCGTGTCGGGCCCGCTGGCCGGCAGCTCGGGCAGCTTGATGTAGTCCATGTCGATCTTGCCGGTGAGGCTGTCGAGGAAGGCGATCAGGTAGGTCTTCTCCTCGTCGGACAGCTTGCCCTTGGCGAGCTGGTACTCGGCCATGACGTCGAGCGCGTCGCCGAGCTCCTTGGCCGAGCCGTCGTGCAGGTAGGGCGCGGTCTTGGCGACGTTGCGCAGGCCGGGGACCTTGAACACGTACTTGTCCTCGGGCTTGTTCGTGACCTTGAAGCGGCCGAGGTCCTTCGTCTCGTACGGCTTCACGGCGCCGAGCTTCTGGTACATCGTGCCGCCGAGCGTCGGGCCGGTGTGGCAGCTGACGCAGTTGAGCTCGATGAACAGCTCGAGGCCGCGGAGGGCGTCGGAGTTGAGGGCGGTCATGTTGCCGTTCAGGAAGTCGTCGAACGGCGCGGGGGTGGTGAGGCCGCGCTCGAAGGCGCCGATCGCCAGCGAGATGTTGCGCGGGTTGCAGGGGTCGGGGTCGCCGGGGAAGGCGGCCTTGAACAGGTCGGCGTAGCCCGGGACCGACTTGACCGAGGCGACGCAGGCGGCCTCGTCGGCGAGCGCCATCTCGACCGGGTTGGTCACCGGCTTGAGCGCCTGGTCCTCGACGTCGGTCGCGCGGCCGTCCCAGAACTGGGCGATGTGCATGGCCGCGTTGTAGACCGTCGGGGTGTTGCGCTCGCCGCGTTGCTTCTTGTGACCCGGCGAGGTCGCCTCGTGGTCGACGCCGTAGTCGTCGAGCTTGTGGCAGCTGTTGCACGACAGGTCGTGGTTCTTGGACAGCCGCGTGTCGTAGTAGAGGATCCGGCCGAGCGCGACCTTCTCGAGGGTGATCGGGTTGGTCGGCGAGTCGGCGGTGGCCGGCAGCGGCGAGAAGTACTTCTTCGCCGTCTCGAGCAGCTGCGCGGCCGAGGGCACCGGCCGGCTCGCCTTCTTCTTCGGGGCCTCCGACTTGCTCTCGGTCTTGCTCGCCACGGCAGGGGCCGGGGCGGTCTTGCTTGCGCCTCCCTCGCAGCCGGCCGCCGCGAGAGCGGCCCCAAGCAGGAGCAACGGGCCAGAGCACAGAACTGGTGCGGAACGCTTGCGACGAACCATGACTGTTGCGACCATAGCGCACCGTGACCAGCTTTTCGCGCATTCTGCAAACTGCGACCCTGGCGCTTGTCGGGGTCTCCCTGACAACCATGACTGCGTGCGGCGGTGACGGCGCCGAGAATTCGTTGCCGCTGACCAATCGCGTGTGGCTGACCCACGTGCCGAAGAAGGTCGACGACAGCGTCGGCGCCCTGGTGGTGTTCGAGGCCAAGGGCCGGCGCCAGTTCGGCGCGCTGTACAAGGGCTCGATGCTGCGGGGGAGCTTCGAGCTGTTCGAGTGGCAGCCCGACGGGCAAGAGGGTCGGGCTCACATGCGCCTGCTGCAGGACGACAAGTCTGTGAAGATCCGCACCGAGTCGTGCGAGCCGGACGCCGGCCTCGACGCCTGCATCATGCTGCACGGCGACCCGCTCGGCGCGGTGCGCTACCAGTCGAAGCGGATCTGGGGCCTGCGCGGGCGCCCGGCGATCTCCAGCCCGCTCGAGCTCGACATCGCCGGCGACGTGCGCGCGCTGCTGGCGGCCGACCCCGAGCTGGCGGCGCTGGTCGGCGAAGCGCCGTAAGGAAGCCCGCAAGAACGTAAGGCATGTTCTTGAGGCCAGGTCCCAAACGACAGGTCGGTCGCGCGTGAGCGGGGTCGCGGCGCTGCTCGACCGCCTGGTCGCGCAGTTCGAGGGGCCCTACGACTTCCTGCGCGAGCTGGTGCAGAACGCCCTCGACGCCGGCAGCGACCGCGCCGAGGTGGCGCTCGACGTCCACCCCGGCGAGTCGGCCGACCCCGACGAGGTGGTGTTCGAGCTGCGGGTCGCCGACGCCGGCGCGGGCATGGACGAGGCGATCATCGACGGCGGGCTGACGCGCCTGTTCGCGTCGACCAAGGCCGACGACCGCACGATGGCCGGCGGGTTCGGGATCGGCTTCGTCAGCGTGTTCGCCTGGCAGCCCGACGCGGTGGTGGTGCAGACGGGCCGCGCCGGCGAGGCGTGGGAGCTGACGTTCTACGCCGACCGCCGGTTCGACAAGCGGCCGCTCGCCGAGCCGTTCGAGGGCACGACGGTGACGCTGCTGCGCCGGGGCCGGGCGCCCGAGCGGGTCCAGATCGCCGAGGCCGTGCGCGACAGCCTGTGGCGCTGGTGCCGGTTCTGCCGGCTCGAGCTGTCGTTCGAGGACGTCGCCGGCGGCGAGGGGCCGGAGCTGATCCAGGACGCTCCGGCGCCGCCGGGGGCGCTGGCCGTCGTCGAGGCCCAGGCCGACGGGGCGATCCACGTGGCCTTCGCGGTGCCGCCCGAGGCGGTGCTGCTGCGGCGCGGGCTGGTGCTGTCTCAAGGGCCAGCCGCCGATCTGCTGCCCGACCTGCAGCCGCCGCAGGGGCCGACGCTCGAGCACCTGCAGGTCTGGGCCGACTCGCCGAACCTGCGCACGACGATGGCGCGCGACAAGGTCGTCGACGACCCGGGCCGCGCGGCGGTGCTGGGGAAGATCGCGCAGGCGATCGCGGGGCTGCGCGAGCGCCTGGTCGAGAGGACAGCCGAGGCCGCGGCCGAGGCCGGGCCGTGGACGCCGGCCCGCCACGATCACTACGCGTACCTGCACGCGCACCTGGCCCGCGAGCGCAGCCACCTCGGCGCGAGCCTGCTCGGGCGGCCGATCCTGCGCGACCTGGCCGGAGAGCGGGCGCTGTCGCTGGCGCAGCTGCAGGCGCTGGGGCGGCCGCTGCTGTGGGCGCCGCTGCAGGCCAGCGAGGCGACCTCGCGGCTGTTGGCGGTCGCGGCGGGGGCAGGCGTGCCGGTGCTGGCGGCCGAGGCGGGGGACCTCGAGTGGCTCGCTCGCCTGGTCGAAGGGACAGATCTGACGATGGCCGAGCTCGGCCGCGGCTGCGCGCTGATCCGCGAGGCGCCCGGCGAGGCGGAGGCGCTGCGGGCGACGGTCGAGGCGGGGCTGGTGAGCGCGGGGGCGCCGGTGCGGCTGCGCGTGGGGACCGGCGAGGCTGGCGAGCCGCCGCGCGGGGGCGTCGGGATCGAGCTCGGGCGCGGGCCGGTGGGGGTGCTGGTCTTGTGGACAGGTCAGCCGGTGGCCGCGGCGTGCTGGCGCGCGGCGCCGCTGTGGCTCGACGCCGGCGAGCCGCTGCTGCGCGCGGCGGCGAAGAGCCACGCGGCCGAGCCGCGGGCGGCCTGCCGCGCGCTGGCGCTGGCGATCCGCGCGCAGCTCCTCGATGCGCCGGCGCCGGAGCGGGTGGCGGAGGCGATCGACGCGGCGCTCGGGCGCGCGGGGTGAGAGCGGCTCGGTCGCGTGACCGTGGCGAGTCAGGTCAGGCCGGCGACGGCGTGCTCGCGGAGCGAGGCGGGAGCGGAGCGTCGGCCGGCGGGGCGCCTCCCGCGGCGCGAGTGCCCCGAGAGACATGTCGATGAGACGGCGAGGCGCGGCCGTGGCTCGTGGGCCGGCGCGCTGGCTGTCTCGAGAGACATATCATGCTCCAGACCCGAGCGCCGGCGCCTGGTTGCCGGGCAGGTCGCAGCCTTCGATCGGCGATGGCGACCGGAGCCGCCGCGTGCGACAGTGAGCGCACCACCCGCGCCGGAAGACCGACGTTGACGACGACGAAGCTCATGACCCTCCTCGGTGCGCTGGCTCTTGTCAGCGGGGCCTGCGGGCCCGAGCCGGCGACGACCGCGACCACGCCGTCGGAGACGAACACGGGGAGCGACACGACGACCACGGCGCCGACGACCACGGCGCCGACGACGGAGCCGGGGACGACGACGACGGCGCCGGGGACGACGACGACGGAGCCGGGGACGACGACGAGCGACACGACGACCGGCGGGGAGTGCGTGGCGTTCGAGACGTTCGAGCCGCCGGACGAGGACGTGCTGCCGGTGCAGTTCACGTGCGGGCAGGACGCCGTGGTGTGCCCGTCGAACGGGCCGGCGGGGCTGTTCACGTTCGAGGGCGCGCCGGAGCGGGAGGACGCGGCCGGCACCGAGGATCTGTCGCGCGTGCATTGCCTGCTCGAGGCGCTGCGGGACCGCACGCCGGGGCTGGTCACGTACGAGCTGAGCTGGCCGGTGCTGGGCACCGACAGGGGGGCGCTCGAGATCGCCGGCGAGTTCGTGATCTCGCGCCGAGAGGTCCTCAACGACTTCAACTACGAGTACCGGGAGGCGGCGCTGCTCCTCGAGCCGCCGCAGCTGTTCGCCGACTGTCGGGCGCAGAACACCGCGAGCGCGGCGTGGGCGTGCCTGCGGCCGTACATCCTGGTCGATTCGCAGCAGCTCGAGTGCGTGACGGCGCCGCTCGTCTGCGCGTGACGGAGCCCGCGCGCGGGTGCGGGGCGCCGGGTTGCGGTAGACTCGCGCGCGTGCCGGCGCGGCGGACGGGGACGAGCGCTCGCGGGAGGGGCCGCGGATGAGCGAGCTGCACCCGAGCGTGGCCTCGGTGCTCGCGCGGATCCGCCGCGCCGAGGGCGACGCGGGGGCGCTGCGCGCGTTCACGGTGGCGCGCACCGAGGCGGTGCTGCGCCTGCGCGAGCTGCCGCGGCCGGGGGCGTGGCACTTCACGCTGCCGCTGGTGCGGGCGGCCAACGCGGTGGCGCCCGGGGCCCGCGGCTTCGCCCGCGAGCGCGAGGACGGCGAGCTGCGGACGCTGACGCTGACGTTCTCGACGGCCGGCTTCGACTACGCGGACGTCGACCTGCGCGGGCTGGTGCTGGCGGCGGCGGAGGGCGATTCGGACATGTCCGAAGGGTCATATCCTTCGGGGCCGGCGGCGGCGTGGCGCCGGCTGGTCGGCGCGGGCGTCAACGAGGCGCTGGCCGGCGCGCCGGTGGCGGTCGAGGTGCGGACCGCGGCGGGGGCGGTGCGATATGTCCGCAAGGACAGCCACGCGGCCGGCCAGGACCCGTACGGCGAGCTGCGGTCGGCCGGGCGCTGCCTGCCGCAGGCGTTCGAGGTCGAGCTGCAGTGGCCGCGGCCGGGCTTCGGGCGCCGACTGACGAGCTGGCTGGCGCGCCAGGCCGGGGCCGAGGCGGGGCTGACGGAGCTGTGGCTGGCGGCGCTGCCGGGGGCGGAGCCGAGCCAGACGGCGAGCAAGGGGATCGAGCTGGGACGGCCGCTGCCGGGGCTCAAGGTGTCTCTCGGGACAGCCGAGGCGCCGGTCGGGACGTGGGGCTGGGCGCCGGAGCAGGGCGGGCCGTGGCTGGTGCGCGAGGGGGTGCGGCTGGTGTCGCTGGCGCCGGCGCTGACCCGCCTCGGGCTGACGCCCGCCGAGTTCGCGGGGTGGATCGAGTGCCCGCGGGTGCGGTTGACCGCCGACGAGGCGTCGGTGGCGCTCGACGCCGGCTGCGAGCTGCTGGCGGCGTGGCTGCTCGACGCGCGCGCCCACAGCTTCCCCGACAAGAGCGCGGCGGGCTTCGCGGTCCAGTGGCCGACCGAGCTGCGTCACGCGCCGACGGTGAGCGGCCGGCCGGCGCCGATCGAGCAGGTCGCCCAGCGCTGCCGCCAGGGCCGCGACCTGGTCTACGTGTGGCCGCACCAGGCCGAGTCGGTGGCGCCGGCGATCCAGGCGCGAGTGTACGCGCTGTGGCCGTCGGAGCTGGCGCTGCTGCTGAAGCAGATCCCCGAGGCCCGGCCGGTGCCGGCGCGCGCGCTCGGCGAGAGCCCGCAGTTCGAACGAGCTGACCTTTCGAACCTGTTCAAAAGCGCATTGCCTCCTGTACAGGTTCCGATGGGGCCGGAGGCGAGCGCGGCCACGGCCGCGGGCGCCCGCGTGCGCGTGACGGTCGAGGCGTTCGTGCATCGGTTCGCGTCGGCCGAGGAGGGGGCGATCGCGCTGCTGTTCCACGAGCGGCGGGTCGCCCACGTGCGCGAGCCGGCGCGCACGATCGCCGGGGTGACGCTGGTGGCCAAGCTGGCCGGCGAGACGCCCGAGGCGCTGACGATCGACGGGCTGCGGGCCGAGAAGGGGCTCCTCAACGCGATCGCCGAGAGCTGCCGGGCGGCGGCGCTGCGGGTCCTCGATCGTCTGCTGGCGCCGGCGCTGGCCCACGAGAGCCCGTGGGAGCTGCCGCTGGTGCGCGCGCAGGCGAATGCGCTGACGGGGGCGGCGCTGGCGGTGCGCTACCGGCCGCGGCGCGAGCCGGGCGGCGAAGAGGCGGCGGCGCTGGCGTGGGACGAGTCGCCGCTGCTGGCGCTGGCGGTCGGGCACGACATGGCCGGGCAGCCGGTGACGCTGCAGCAGGCGCTGGTCCGCTGCCGCGAGGTCGGCGGGATCGTGGTCGAGGACCCGAAGCAGCGCTGGACGACCTTCCGCTCGCCCGACCCTCGCCACGAGCCGTGGGCGCTGAGCCGCGAGGGCCGGGCGCTGTGCGAGCGGATGATCGGCGCGGCTGTCCTTTGGGACATGCCGACGACGCCCGAGGGCCACCTGCTGCCGGCGCCGGCGCAGGACCAGCGGCGCCTGGTCCTCGGGCCAGGTGCGATCGCGCAGGCGCTCGCGTCGGCGCGGCCGCCGTGGGAGCGCGCCGAGCTGCGAGCCCACCTGCTGGTCGCGGAGGCGCTCGGGCTGGCGGTGGCCGAGGTGGTCGACGCGCCGCTGTGGGTCCGCTACGACCCACGCACGCTCGAGCCGGTGCGGATGGTGTCGCGCTCGGACGCGCGGACGGAGCAGCTCGGGCTGCTGCCGCCGGGGTCGGGGACGCGCGCGCTGGCCGGGCCGGCGCTGCTGGTGACGCCCGGCGAGGCGCGGCTGCTGCACGCGGCCGGGCACCCGCTGGCGGCCGCGGCGACGGCAGCGACGACGACGCGACCCACCCGGGCGCCGGTGCGCCGCGCCGGGGGGGCTCCGCCGCCGCTGGCGGTGCTGCCGGTGGCCGACGCGCTGTACCTGGGAGCGCTGCGCGTCGAGGCCCGGCCGGCCAAGATCGCGGTGTGGGGCGGCGGGCTGCACATCAACGACCTCGAGCTGCCGCCGCCGCTCGACTGGATCGGCGGACGCCTGGCGCTGACCCGCGAGGGCGCGCGGGCCGGGAGCGAACGCCTGGCGGCGCAGGTGAAGGGGCTGGCCCGCGAGGTGGTGCGCACGGCGCTGCGCGAGCGGCTGCTGCACGCGCCCGGCTCGCCCCAGCGGGCCGGGCTCGACGCCTTCCACGAGCGCTGCGCGGCGCCTGGTTCGCCTGTCTCGGAGTTCATGCGCGAAAAGCCAGGGCTCGACGCACATGCCCTATCGGACATGTGCGCGCAGTCGCTGAAGCAGCACCCGCTGCGCCGGCTGGCCCCGGGGCCGCGCCGGCTCGAGGGGCTGCTGCGGCAGGCGCTGACCCGGCCGGTGGCGGTCGAGGGGGCGATTCTGTCGTGGCAGGCGGCCCGGCTCGGCAACGCGGAGGGGCGCGCGTGGTCGATCGAGCTCGGGCGCCGCAACGCGGAGATCCAGCAGGCCCTGGCCGAGGAGGCGCCGCACGACGCGCTGTTCGCGGCCGCGGCCCTGGCGCTGGCCCAGCTGTTCGCCGAGGCGCGCGCGCGCGGGCTGCCGGGCTCCGGGCTTCCCGAGGAGCTGGTGGCCGGGTATCGTGTCCTCGCCTTGCTGTACGCACATGTCCCTTGAGTCATCCATGAAGCACGCCTCCAACCGCGAGTGGCTCGCCGCCGAGCCGTTCACGCTGGCCCTGTCGGCCGGGTTCTTCGGCTTCTTCGCCCACACCGGGGTGCTGCAGGCGCTCGAGGAGGCCGGGCTGACGCCGCGGCGGATCGTCGGGGTCAGCGCAGGGGCGCTGGCCGGCGGGCTGTGGGCGTCCGGGCTGTCGGCGACCGAGCTGGCCGAGGAGCTGCTGCGCCTGCGCCGGGCCGACTTCTGGGACCCGGGGCTGCCGCTCGGAGGGCTGCTCAAAGGCGGCAAGTTCGCGGCGAAGCTGCGCTCGCTGCTCGACGACCGCGGGGTCCGCCGGGTCGAGGACTGCCGGCTGCCGTTCGCGGCGGTGGTCTACGACATCGCGTCCCGCCGGGTCCGCGCGGTCGACCAGGGGCCGCTGGGACCGGCGATCCAGGCGTCCTGCACGGTGCCGCTGATGTTCCGCCCGCTCCGCCACGAGGGCCGCCTGCTGCTCGACGGCGGGGTGGCCGACCGCCTGGGCCTGTGCGCGCTGCAGCCCGGCGAACGGGCGCTCCACCACGCGCTGCGCTCGCGCAGCCCGTGGCGCGGGCTGTCGGCGGAGGTGCCGAAGGGGCTGTCCGATGGGCCAGGTCGCAAGGTGCTGGTGGTCGACGACCTGCCGCGGGTGACGCCGTTCCGCCTCGACGCCGGGCCGGCGGCGCTGCGCCGCGGACACGCGGCGATGGCGGCGTGGCTGGCGGGGCCGGCGTGAGGCGAGCCTCGCGCCGGCCCTGAGACAGGTCTCTTCGTGCGCTCGCGGGGCAGCGAGCGTCGCTAGCTTTTACAAGCTCGCGCGCTTGTCGGGCGGCGGAAAGAGCCGTTCATGCAGCGCGCAGCGCAGGGAATGCGTCCAGGCTTCGTCGTACGGCCCGCCTCCTGGCTCGATCCGGAACGCGCCGTGCGGTCGCCTCCCGAGGCGCGGCTCCCAGAACCAGACTTCAGCCAGCACGCGCGGCGGGTGGGCGGACTTGTCCTTGATGAGGTAAGCCATCGCGGTGAGGGGATCTTCGTCCCCGAGCGTCCAGCTGCCGAGCAGCAACGGTTCACCGAAGTACTCGAAGTCGGGATGCAGTTCAGGATTGAGATGGACGATGGGGCCCTGCGGAACAAACACAGGAGCTTTCGATACGACGACACTCATGCCGCGAGGCCGCATAGCAAACGGCGACGGGCGCGTCCATGGCGTGGAGGCGTCAATCGTCCGAGCAGAGCCCGATGCTCCTGTGTGGGGGCGGCCGCGGCCTGTCAGTCGTCGTCTTCTCGCTCGCGGGCCTCGGCGGCAGCGGCCGCGGCTTCGCGTAGACGGCGGAGCTCCTCGAGCTCGGGGGCGAGGGCCTGTTCGTCGAGGCCGCGGCGGGCGGCGGCCCACCGGGCGGCGTCGTGGACCCGCGGGTCGGGCTCGAGCAGGCCGGCGGCGAAGGCGTGGCGCTCGCCGGGGTCGGGCGCGCCGGTGCGGTTGCCGAGCGCGAGGAGGGCGTTGCGCCGCATGAGGCGGTGGGGGATCCGCCGCAGGGCAGTGTGGCGGACGAAGCCGCGATACTGGGCCCCGCCGAGCGCGGCCATGGCGGTGACGGTGGGCGCCGGCCGGGGCGCGGGCGGGAGCCAGGCGACGGCGGGGATCCGGGCGTTGCGGCCGAGACCGGCGTTGTAGGGGCAGACCTCCTGGCACACGTCGCAGCCGGCCAGGCGCTCGCCGAACTTTTCGGACATGTCCTCCGGGACATGCCCGCGGTGCTCGATGGTGAGGTAGCTGAGGCAGCGCCGCGGGTCGAGCTGGCCGGGGGCGTCGAAGGCTGCCGTCGGGCAGGCGTCGAGGCAGCGGGTGCAGGCGCCGCAGGCGTCCCACGGCGGGCTGGTCGGGGCGGCGGTGGGATGGCCTTCGGGCCAGGTGGCGGTGCAGAGGAGCTCGCCGAGCAGGACGTAGCTGCCGAGGCCGGGGACGATCAGGCAGCCGTGCTTGCCGAGAAAGCCGAGCCCGGCCAGGGCGGCGGCGCTGCGCTCGAGGACGGGCTTGGTGTCGACGCAGATCAGGCTGCGCACGCCCGGCAGCTCGGCGTGCAGAGCGGCCTCGAGGGCGATCAGGCGCTGGTGGACGACGGTGTGGTAGTCGCGGCTGCGGGCGTAGCGGGCGATCGGGCCCGGCTCGCCGCCGTAGGGGACGGCGGCGACGAGCAAGCTGCGCGCGCCGGGGAGCATGCCCTCGGGGTGCTTGCGCAGGTCGACGGTGCGCGGGATGAAGTCCATGTCGCCCGCCTTGCCGGCGGCGACGTAGGCGTCCAGCGCGGCCCGGGCCGGGGCGAAGCCGGGGTGGTCGAGGCGGACGACGCCGAGTTTCAAAAGGCCGTTGCCCTCGGCGACGGCGGCGAGGCGGGCGAGGATCGCGGGGGTGAGGACCGGAGCCTCGTCGGCGAGGGCTGGGGTCGATGCGGCGCTGTCCTCGGGGACAGGTGAGCCGCGCGGCGTGGCCTCGCCCGCGGGGGTGACGTCCGGTCCTGGAGGGCTGTCTTTGGGAACAGGTTGATTCACGGCGCCTCTGGCGGGCGGGCGGGGGCGAGGTCGAGCCGTTGCAGAAGATCGTAGACGATGCGGGCCGTGGCGCCCCAGAGCGGGGGCTCGTGGATCTGGAACTCGTGTAGCTCGTAGCGCTGGCCCTGCCACTCGCGCTCGCCGGCGAAGCGGTAGACGGCGGGGTCGGCGACGCGGCGCAGCGACGGCATGAGCACGGCGGTGACCTCGGCCTCGGCGTGGGTCGGGACGAAGGGGCCGTCGACCAGGCCGACGAAGGGGATGATGACGTAGCCGGTGGGGACCGGGACGGGGTTCAGGCGGCCCAGGACGGTGACCCGCGCGGGCGGCAGGGCGACCTCCTCCCAGGCCTCGCGCAGGGCGGTGGCGACGAGGTCGGGGTCGTCGGGGTCGGGCTTGCCGCCGGGGAAGGCGAGCTGGCCGGGGTGGTTGCGCAGGTTGCCGGCGCGCTCGATGAGGAGGATCCGCGGGCCGTCGCCGGGTGTCTCTTCGACCAGGATCGGGGCGAGCACGGCGGCGTGGCGGAACGGCGCGGGATCGGGCAGCGGGCTGCCGATCGCGTCGAGCCGCAGGCTGAGGTCGCGCGGGAGCGGGGACACGCGCGCGCAAGTTTGGCACATCACCAGGCGGGCGGCCGCACCGGACGACCGCCCTGCACGACCAGCGCGGGGCGCTCGAGCACGCGGATGTCGGCCAGCGGGTCGCCGTCGACGACCACGAGGTCGGCGATGAAGCCGGGCCTCACCTGGCCGAGGTCGCGCAGGCCGAGCAGCTCGGCGGCGCTCCTGGTGGCCGCGACGATGGCGTCCTTGGGGGCCATGCCGAGGTCGACCATGACGGAGAACTCGCGGGCGTTGTCGCCGTGAGGGAAGACGCCGGCGTCGGTGCCGAAGGCGATCTTCACGCCGGCCTTGGCGGCGCGGGCGAAGCTGTCGCGCATGCGCGGGGCGATGAACCTGGCCTTGGCGGCGCTGTCGGCCGCGAGCTTGCCGCCGTCGGCGGCCTGCTCGATGACGCGACCGACGTAGACGGTGGGCACGAGGAAGGTGCCCTTCTTCTTCATCAGCGCGATCGCCTCGGCGTCGAGGAGGCTGCCGTGCTCGATGCTGTGGACGCCGGCGCGCACGGCATCCTTGATGCCCTCGGTGCCGTGGGCGTGGGCGGCGACCTTGCGCCCGGCGCGGGCCGCTTCGTCGACGATCGCGGCCAGCTCGGCCGGGGTGAGCTGCGGGTCGCCGGCGCCGTCGCCCGAGCTGAGCACGCCGCCGGTGGCGCAGACCTTGATCACGTCGGCGCCGAGCTTGATCTGATGGCGCACGGCCTTGCGCACCTCGTCGGGGCCGTCGGCGATGCCGGCGCGGAAGTCGGGCGGGCCGCCGAAGACGTCGGGGCGCAGGCCGTTGGTGGCGTCGCAGTGGCCGCCGGTGATGCCGATCGCGTGGTTGGCGGCGACGATCCGCGGGCCGCTGACGCGACCGGCGTGGATGGCGTCGCGCAAGCTGCGGATGGCGAAGGTGCCGCCGACGTCGCGCACGGTGGTGAAGCCGGCCAGCAAGGTCGCGCGCGCGTGGGCGACGCCGCGCAAGGCGAGGTCGGCGTCGCTCTCCTGGACCTCGCGCATGACGCCCTCGGCGTGCGACGGGGCCATCTCGCTGAGCAAATGGGTATGGGCGTCGATGAGGCCGGGCAGGAGGGTGCGGCCGCCGAGGTCGATGACGGCAGCGCCGGCGGGGGCGGCGAGGTTCTTGCCGATCTCGGCGATCCGTCCGCCGCGGACGAGGACGTCGACGCCGTCCTGCGGCGCGCCGCCGCTGCCGTCGATGAGCCGGGCGTCGCGCAGCAGGAGGGCCTCGGCGCTGGCTGTCTCTGGGGACATGTCACTCGCGCGCACGACGGGGGCGTCCCGCTCGGGGACCGGACAGACGGCCGCCGGCGCAGGCGGGGGCGCGGAGCTCGCGGCGCAGGCGGGGAGGAGGGCGCAGGCGAGGAGCAGGCGGGGCGACACGCGGGGATGATGCCACGCCCGAGGGGGCTCGACGCGGACGGAGAGCGCGGCGATAGTCGCGGCCGGATGGCGACGCCCCCCGAAACCGAGTGGCCCTACGAGGTGTCCGAGTTCGAGTGCCATCGCTGCGGCAACTGCTGCCGCGGCGACGGCGACGTGGCCCTGACGCCCGACGACGTCGTCCGGCTGGCTGCGCACGCGGGGCTGGCGGTCGAGGCGTATCTGGCCCGCTACACCTGGCGGCGCGAGGACGGGGCGACCTGTCTGATCGACCAGGGGGACGCGCTGCGCTCGTGCGTGTACCTCACGCCCGAGAACACCTGCGAGGTCCACGCGATCAAGCCGACGCAGTGCGTGGGCTTCCCGATGAAGTGGCGGCCGAGCGACGCGCTCGAGATCTGCGCCGGGCTGCGCGCGGCGGCGGGGTTGCCCTACCCGACGCGGCGGACGATGAACCGGCGCACGGGGTGAGCGATGGCCCGCAGGCAGGACCTCACGGCCGGGGCGGTGGCGCCGCTGTTCTGGCTGTTCACGCTGGTGTTCGCGGCGATGGTGCTGTCGCGGTTCGACGGCTTCGGCGGGCAGATCCCGGCCCAGGCCCACGCGGCGATGCTGTGGGCCTGCTTCCCGCTGCTGCTGCTCGCCGGCGCGATCGAGGGCCGCATCGACTACGGCGAGCACACGCGGCGGATGCCGCTGTGGATGGCGATCGACTCGCGGCCGGTGCGCTACACGTTCGCGCTGGCGCTCACCTACCTCGGGCTGGTGGCGCTGCAGGGGTTCGAGGTGTCGCTCGGGGTGGTCGACCCGCGCGCGCCCGCAGAGTGGCCGCCGACGCAGCGCCTGCTGTGGTTCCTCGGGTTCTCCTTCGGCATGGGCTTCGCCAACTACCTGGCGGCGGCGGGGGCGTTGATCCCGGCCCTGCGCGTGCTGACGGCGCCCTTTTCGCGCCTGCCCGCGCCGCTCGGACTCGGGGTGCTGGTGGCGCTCGGGCTCGGCCTCGCGGCGGCGGCGTTCGAGCTGCTCGCGTTCGGACCCGAGGTGCGCGGCGGCGTCGCCGAGGCGGCTGTACGCGTGTGGCAACCAGAGTAGCCGGCGGGGGCGACCGTCGCTGGCGACGGTCGTTGCGGTTCGGATCGGCGTTCCGGGCGATAATTGAATAATTTCAAGGAGAAGCAGGACGGCGCGGGGCTTGTACAGGGGCGCGGCATCCGGTCCAGCAGCGGACCACACAAGGATCCATAGCCATGTCGTTCATCACCCGTATTCGCACGCTCACCCTCACCGCCCTCGCCGCCGCGACCGTCGTCGCGCCCGGTTGTGACGATGCCGCCAACTACGAGGCGCTCGGCGTGACGGTCGAGGACCTCGAGGTGATGTCCGCCGACGAGATCGACGCGCTCGACGCGGAGCTCGAGCAGCTCGACCTCGCCGACGAGCGGCTGGTGACCCACCGCCCGCACAAGCGCCCCGAGGGCCTGAAGGAGCTCCGCAACCCAATCGTGTTCACTCACGCGGAGGGCCTCGGCGCCCGCGAGGGCCTGACGATCCGGCCGCGCCCGACGCACGACGGCGAGGTCCCCGCCCCGGCCTCCGACGCGCTCGCGGCCGAGCCCGACGTGCTCCCTCCGTGTGACACGCACGGCGAAGATGTCGAGTTCGCCGCGGAGTGAGCAGACACGTTCACTACCTCACCGACGCGTGAGGTCGCACGCCCCCCGGAGCGCGCCACGCTCGCGCCGGGGGGCGTGCGCTTGACCGTATCATCGAGTTCGGCAAGCGTTAGCCAAGGCGCACGCGCCGACGAGGTGAACAGAGTGGTGGTGATGACGACGCTCGGGGTCGACGCCCTGGTTGTGCTCGGTTGGCGCGAATGGGTCGCGTTGCCAGACCTGGGGATCGGCGCGCTCAAGGTCAAGGTCGACACCGGCGCCCGCACCTCGGCCCTGCACGCGTTCGGCGTCGAGAAGCTGCCCAACGCCAAGGTCCGCTTCCGCGTCCACCCCCACCAGAACCACGACGGCGAGCAGGTCGTGTCGGAGGCGACGCTGGTCGACGAGCGCGTGGTCCGGACGTCCGGCGGCCACAGCGAGCTGCGACCGGTCGTGCAGACGACCGTCAGGGTCGGCATGCACGAGTTCGAGGTCGAGCTCACGCTGTCGAACCGGGCGCTGCTCGGCTTCCGCATGCTGCTGGGGCGCGAGGCGGTGCGCGGGCGCTTCCTCGTCGACCCCCAGCGGAGCTACTGCTGCGGTCACAAGCTGCGGAGGGTGTCGTGAAGATCGCGATCTTGTCGCGTGACGCGTCGCTGTACTCCACCAGCCGGCTGCGCGAGGCGGCGGAGCAGCGCGGGCACGAGGTGCAGGTGGTCGACTACCTGCGCTGTTACATGAACATCACGTCGAGCCGACCGCACGTGGTCTATCACGGCGAGGACCTCACCGACGTCGACGCGATCATCCCCCGGATCGGGGCGTCCAACACGTTCTACGGGACGGCGGTGGTCCGCCAGTTCGAGATGATGGGGGTGTTCACGCCGAACCGCTCGCAGGCGATCTCGCGCTCGCGCGACAAGCTGCGGTCGATGCAGATCCTGGCGGCCAAGGGCATCGGGCTGCCGGTCACGGGGTTCGGCCACTCGATCAAGGATATCGAGGGCCTGCTCGAGGTGATCGGCGGGCCGCCGGTGGTGGTGAAGATGCTCGAGGGCACGCAGGGCATCGGCGTGGTCCTGGCCGATACGCCGGCAGCGGCCCGCAGCGTGATCGAGGCGTTCCGCGGGCTCGACGTCAACATCCTGGTCCAGGAGTTCGTCAAGGAGGCCGAGGGCGCCGATATCCGCGCGTTCGTGGTCGGCAACCGCGTGGTGGCGGCGATGAAGCGCCAGGGGGCGCCGGGCGAGTTCCGCTCGAACCTGCATCGCGGAGGCAAGGCGACGAAGATCAAGCTGACGCCGAAAGAGCGGTCGACGGCGGTGCGGGCGGCGGCCATCCTGGGTTTGAAGGTGGCGGGCGTCGATATCCTCCGCAGCCGCCGCGGACCGGTGGTGCTCGAGGTGAACTCGTCGCCCGGGCTCGAGGGCATCGAGCGCACGACCGAGATCGATGTCGCGGACTCGATCATCGCGTACATCGAGCGGTCGGTGGCGGGGGCGGACAAGAAGAGCGAGACGGCCAGCCCTTACTGAGCTCGCCCGAAGGGCCCGACGAGCTCGGGGAGCATGCTCCCCGAATTGCCGACTGCGCCTCGCGGGGGGTCCGGGGAAGGGCCGGCCGCGAGTTGACCGGCAGGATGAGCGCTCGTTCCTCGCGCGCCTCGGTCCGGTGAGGGGGTCCGGCGCTACTGCCTCGCGCTTCACGGCGGTGGAATGAGTCGCGCCATGAGCCACCGGGTCCCGCGCCTTCGCGCCGCGATGGGAGTGATCGAGAGTTTTTGGAGCAGGTCCTCGGGGACATGCTCCGAAAGGCAGGCGCGACCCAAGCACGAAGCCCCGCGGACGGGGCCGTCCGAGGGGCTCGTGGGGCGCCGAAGAGCCGGAGCGCGGCTCGGCCGGGCTCAGCCGATCGTCGGGGCGACGTAGCCGCCGAGGGTGAAGGCGATGATCAGCGCGAAGATGACCAGCGACTCGATGAAGGCGAGGCCGAGGAGCATCGGGACGAGGACCTTGCCGGCGCTGTTGGGGTTGCGGCAGATGCCCTCGAGGGCGGCCGCGACGGCGCGGCCCTGGCCCATGCCGCCGCCGAGGGCGGCGAGGCCGATGGCGAGGGCCATGGCGAAGCCGTAGATCGAGCGCTCGGAGCCGGAGGTCTCGGCGGCGCCGGCCGGGGCGGCGAGGACGATCGCGGGCACGAGGAAGGTGAACAGGAAAGAGGCGATCTTGGTGATGTTGCGCATGGGACAGCTCCGAACGGCCAGGGCCGCGAGGACAGGGGGCTCAGTGCTCTTCGGCGTGCTCGACGGCGAGGCCGATGAAGATGATGGTCAGCAGGGTGAAGACGAGGGTCTGGACGATCGCCACGACCGTGCCCAGCAGGAGGAACGGCAGCGGGACCAGCAGCGGCACCATCAGGGCGACCACGCCGACGACCTTGTGGTCGGCGACGATGTTGCCGGTGAGGCGCAAGGACAGCGAGACCGGGCGGGCCAGGTGGCTGACGATCTCGATCGGCAGGAACAGCGGGAACAGCCAGGGGAAGCCGCCGATCTTCGGCCCGAGGAAGTGGGCGAAGTAGCCGAAGCCGTTCCGCACCACGCCGGCGACGTTGTAGACGAGGAAGACGATCAGCGCGAAGACGAGGTTGGTCTTCAGCGTGTCGGTCGGCGGCAACATGCCGGGGATCAGGCCCTGGATGTTGCAGACGAAGATGAACAGCGCCAGCGTGCCGGTCAGCGGGAGGAACCGCTTGGCGTCCTCCTCGCCCATGACGTCGACCGAGAGGTTGTAGACGGCGCCGACGAAGCCGTCGACCATCGCGGCGAGGCCGAAGCTGCGCGGCGGGACCACGCCGCGCGTGCTGTCCTGCAAGCTGGCGCGGTAGCGCAGCGCGGCGATGATCAGGACCACGAACGCCAGGACGGCCCCGGCGACGTGGACCAGCGTGAAGTGCGTGGCGCCGAAGATCAGAAACGCCTTGTCACGGGCCAGATGCTCGGCGGCGCTGGACTCCAAGTGCGCCCAGAACTCGGGCATCAGGAGCGTGTACCAACTGTCGTGATCACCCATGTTCAGGCGTCCGGTTCGGGATCGTCGCGGGAGAGGTCGGCGCGGCTCTGGAGAGCCGCCAGGCAGAAGGCGGCGAGCGCCGCCAGGACCCCTGCTGCGAGCCCCTCAGGTCGGCCGGGCATGTACCAAAGGACGGCGACGGTCGCAAGAGCAGCGACCGGCCAGCGCACCAGTGCAAGCCCGGCTCCGCCGCCCCCGCCGGCCCCGCGCTGCGGGTCGGCCTGGACCTCGGCCACCAGACGCACCACGGCCCGCGCGAGCGAGGCGAGGTTGACGAAGCCGATCAAAGCCCCCGCGACCACGCTCCACGCCTGCTCCGCGCCCGCCAGCGCGGCCGCCGAACCGGCCGCGATCGCGGTGAGCGTGAGCGTCCACAAATACACGCGACGCCGTACGAGATCCCAGGTGTCGGCGCGCACGACTACCGGACCTCGGGATCGTCATTCGACTCGTGACTTTGCCCCGCGGCCCGCTCCTCGGCCTCGATGCGGGCGCTGAACTTGCGGGCCGTGCGGACGACCGCCAGCCCCGCGGCGCCGATGCCGACGCCCAGGCCGATGTACGAGGTCCACGGGGCCCAGTGCGTGACGTGGCGCTCGAGGTACATGCCGCCGAACGCCCCGATGGCGATCGCCACCGCCATCTCGATGCCGACCGAGCCGGCCTCGGCGAGCTGAAACCACCCCGCCTGCTTGAGCAGCGGCTCTCTCTTGCGGCGGCGCTCGGTCATGGCAGATCCCTCCCGCTAGCCGTAGCGACGGGCGACCGCGGCGAAGGCGGCCTCGGCGGCCGAGAGGGTGTGGTCGATGGCCGCGGCGTCGTGGGCGAGCGAGACAAAGCTGGCCTCGAATTGCGACGGCGCCAGGTAGACGCCGCAGGTCAGCATCTCGCGGTGGAATTCGGCGAACGCGCCGAGGTCGCTGGCCTTGGCGTCGTCGTAGTCGTGGACCTCCCCGGCGCGGAAGAAGCCGGTGAACATCGCCCCGACCCGGTTCATCACCACCGGGACGCCGGCCTTGGCGGCGCGGGCCGACAGGCCGGCGGCCAGGGCGGCGGAGGTCGCCTCGAGGGCGGCGTACGGGTCGTCGCGGGCGAGGATCTGCAGGGTCGCCAGGCCCGCGGCGACCGCGACCGGGTTCCCGCTGAGGGTGCCGGCCTGGTAGACCGGGCCCAGCGGGGCGACGTGCTGCATGATGTCGCGCCGGCCGCCGTAGGCGCCGACCGGCATGCCGCCGCCGACGATCTTGCCGAGGCAGACGAGGTCGGGGATGACGCCGTAGCGCTGCCCGGCGCCGCCGAGGGCGACGCGGAAGCCGGTCATGACCTCGTCGAACACCAGGACCACGCCCTCGCGGGTGCAGAGGTCGCGCAGCTCCTGCAGGTAGCCCGGCCGCGGGGGCACGCAGCCCATGTTGCCGGGGACCGGCTCGACGATGACGGCGGCGACCTGGCCGCGGTGCTGCTCGAGCACCTGCTCGACCGCGGCGGCGCTGTTGAACGGGACGGTGAGGGTGTCGGCGACGGTGGCCGCGGGCACGCCCTCAGAGCCGGGGATCCCGAGGGTGGCGGCGCCCGAGCCGGCGGCGACCAGCAGGAAGTCGGCGTGGCCGTGGTAGCCGCCGTCGACCTTGACGATCTTGCTGCGGCCGGTGAAGCCGCGGGCCAGGCGCAGCGCGCTCATGGTCGCCTCGGTGCCGGACGAGACCAGGCGGACCATGCCGCCCTTGAGCGCCGGGACCAGCCGGCACAGCAGCTCGGCGAACTCGACCTCGCCGGCCGTACATGCCCCGAAGGACAGGCCGTCACGGGCGGCGCGGCAGACCGCGTCGACCACCTCGGGGTGGGCGTGGCCGAGGATCGCCGGGCCCCAGGTGCCGACGTAGTCGACCAGGGTGACGCCGTCCTCCGTCAGCAGGTAGGGCCCGCGGGCGGCGCGGATGAACGGCGGGTCGCCGCCGACCGCCTTGAAC
Source organism: Nannocystis exedens (assembly GCF_002343915.1). Lineage (GTDB taxonomy): Bacteria > Myxococcota_A > Polyangia > Nannocystales > Nannocystaceae > Nannocystis > Nannocystis exedens. Next base: position 5,658,631 of record NZ_NETK01000001.1, read on the forward strand.
GCGCGCACCGGGCTGTTGACGCCGCCGGGGATGACGAACTGGGCGGCGTTGAAGAGCGCGCGGCTGTTGGCGCCGGCCCGGCCGTCGCCGGGGATCTGGGTCCAGAACTCGGGCGTGGTGCTCATCGCTGTCCTTCAGACCAGGTGCCTCGGAACATGTCCGTAGGGGCAGGTTACTCCTCGCCGCCCTCGTCGCCGGCCGGCTCGTCGCCGGCGGAAGCCTCGGCGGCCTCGCCGACCTCTTCGCCGGCCTCCTCCTCGCGGTCGACGATGCGCTCGACCGCGACCACGCGCTCGTCCTCGCCGATGCGGATGATGCGGACGCCCTGGGTGTTGCGGCCGATCTCGCTGATCGAGGCGGCGGTGGTGCGGATGACCTTGCCGCGGCTGGTGACGACCATGACGTGGTCGTCGGCGTCGACGCGGAGGGCGGCGACCACCGGGCCGTTGCGCTCGGTGACCTTGATCGTGATGATGCCGAGGCCGGCACGGTTCTGGACCTTGTAGTCCGAGGCGGCGGTGCGCTTGCCGTAACCCTTGGCGCACATGGTGAGGATCGAGCCCTCGCTCTCGGGCTCGAGCACGGTCATGCTGACGACGGCGTCGCCCTCGCGCAGGTCCTGGCCGCGCACGCCGCGGGCGGTGCGGCCCATCGGGCGCACGTCGTCCTCGGTGAAGCGGATCGCCATGCCCTGGGCCGAGGTCAGCATGATCTGCTGCTTGCCGTTGGTCAGGCGCGCGTCGATCAGCTGGTCGCCGTCCTCGATGGTGACGGCGATGATGCCGGTCGAGCGGATGTTGGCGAATTCGTCGAGCGCGGTGCGCTTGATGTAGCCCTGCTGCGAGCACATCACCACGTAGTAGTGGCCGCCCTCGAGGTCCTCGTCGCGGTACGGGACCATGCCGAGCACGCGCTCGCCGTCGCGCAGGTCGAGGAAGTTGACCAGCGCCTTGCCGGCGTGGTCGCGGCGGCCGGCCGGCAGCTCGAACACGCGGGTGCGGAACACCCGGCCGGTGTTGGTGAACATCAGCACGTGGGCGTGGGTGCTGGCCTCGAACAGCTCGACCACGAAGTCGGTCGCGTCGCGGCCGACGCCGCCCTTGACGCCGGTGCCGCCGCGGCCCTGCACCCGGTACTCGCCGACCGGCAGGCGCTTGATGTAGCCGTTGTTCGTCAGCATGACGATCATCGGCTCGTCGGCGACCAGGTCGATCGGCTCGATCTCCGACTCGTCGTCGACGATCTCCGTGCGGCGGTCGTCGCCGTACTCGTCGCGGATCCCGACCAGCTCGCCGCGGATCACCTGCATCAACATCGCGTCGGAGGCGAGGATGCTCTCGAGGTACGCGATCGTCGCGCACAGCTCCTTGTACTCGGCCTCGACCTTCTCGCGCTCGAGGCCGGTGAGCCGCTGCAGGCGCATGTCGAGGATCGCCTTGGCCTGGTTGGGCCTGAGGTGGTACGGCTTGCCCTTCGCCGCCTCGACCTCGGCCTCGGGCCGGCCGCAGCGGGCCAGGAAGCCGGAGAAGCCGTGCAGCGGCTCGGCGCACAGGGCCACGCGCGCGGCGTCCGGGTCGGGCGCGGCGCGGATGATGGCGATGATGCGGTCGATCGCGTCGATGGCGACGCCGATGCCCTCGACGATCTCGCGCCGCTCGAGCGCCTTGCGCAGCTCGTAGCGCGAGCGGCGGGTGACGACGACGCGGCGGTGGTCGATGAAGTGCTGCAGGCACTCCTGCAGGCTCAGCACCTGCGGGCGCCCGCCGGCGATCGCGATCATGTTGACGCCGAAGCTGACCTGCAGGTCGCTCGACTTGTAGAGCGAGTTGAGGACGACCTGGGCCGAGGCGTCACGCTTGACCTGAATCCAGATCCGCATGCCCGTGCGGTCGGAGTAGTCCTGCAGGTCGCTGATGCCCTCGAGCTTCTTCTCGCGCACCAGCTCGGCGATGTGGCTGATCAGCCGGACCTTGTTGACCTGGTAGGGGATCTCGTGGACGATGATCGCCTCGCGGCCCTTCTCGTCCTCCTCGATCGTACACTTGGCCCGCAAGGTGAGGCTGCCGCGGCCGGTCGCATAGGCCTGGCGGATGCCGGCGCGGCCGATGATCTGACCGCCGGTCGGGAAGTCCGGGCCGGAGACGATCTGCAGCAGCCGGTTGGCCGGCAGCTTGGGGTCGTCGACCAGAGCGATGCAGGCGTCCACGATCTCGCGCAGGTTGTGCGGCGGGATGTTGGTCGCCATGCCGACGGCGATGCCGACCGCGCCGTTGAGGAGGAGGTTCGGGATCTTCGTCGGCAGGACGCTCGGCTCGAGCTCCTTGTCGTCGTAGTTCGGCGTCCAGTCGACGGTGTCCTTGTCGAGGTCGGCCAGCAGCTCCGAGGTGAGCCGCTTCATGCGGACCTCGGTGTAACGCATGGCCGCCGGGGCGTCGCCGTCGATGGAGCCGAAGTTGCCCTGGCCGTCGACCAGCGGGTACCGCATGGCGAAGTCCTGGGCCAGGCGGACCAGCGCGTCGTACACCGAGGCGTCGCCGTGCGGGTGGTACTTGCCGATGACGTCGCCGACGACGCGCGCCGACTTCTTGTAGGGCTGCGCGTGGGTGTTGCGCAGCTGGTCCATCGCGTACAGCACCCGGCGGTGGACCGGCTTGAGGCCGTCGCGTACGTCCGGCAGCGCGCGCGAGATGATGACGCTCATGGCGTAGTCCAAGAAGGAGCTACGCATCTCGTCTTCGATGTTGATCCCCGTCTTCTGCTCGCTCGCCATACGCCGTGAGGGGCGGGAGGATAGCGCGGGCGGTCCGACGCGGCTACGCGCTTTTGCCGGCCGCTGCAGGCCCCGGCGGCGCCCCCCGCGCCCCGGCGGTGCCCGGCCCTCCAGCGCCTTCGCAGGGGCCCGCAGCGGCGGTCCGCGAAGCCGTCGACGCAGATGCGCCGCCTCACGAAGCGCGCCAAGGCCCGCGGGCGGGAAATTCACGCGTAGTCACGGAGTTTTGCCGCCCGCGCGCCGGGTCCACGGGCCCCGCCGGGGGGATCGCCGGGCGGGAATGGGCGACCGGGGCCCCGCGGTTGTTCACGCGGCCGGGCGGCCCGATCCGGCTTGTAAGGCCCCGCGGCCTGCCCCAGCATCGAAAATGAGGAGGTACCGGAATGGAATCGACCTGGTTCGTCGTCGCGGATCGCAGTCAGGCCCTGCTCTTCGAGGTCCACGGTTCACGCATGAAGCCCACGCTGACCCCGATCGAGACGCTCGAGAGTCCGGAACGCCCGCGGTACGAGCGGCGCGGCGGCCAGAGCAGCGCGTCGGGCCGGCGCGACCTGGTCAGCGAGACCCGCGGCGCGGCCGAGGAGCAGGACTCGAAGTTCGTGCGCCAGATCGTCGAGCGGCTGACGCAGGCCCAGCACCAGCGCCAGTTCGGCCGCCTGGTCATCGCCGCCCCGGCCGACTTCGTCGGCCGCCTGCGCGAGGTCGCCAGGGGCTCGCTGCAGAAGTCCGTGGTCCGCGAGATCATCGGTGACTACACCAACGACTCGGTCCAGGCGCTGCAAGAGCGGGCGCGCCGCCACGAGTGGCTGCACTGAGTCGGTCCTCTCAAACATGTTAGAAAGGACAGGTCCTCGGGGACCTGTCCTTTTTTGCGAGCGCGTCGCGAGCGGGCGGCGCGCCCGTCGCTACCAGCGGCCCTGGATGTTGCGGATCATCGAGTAGGGGTAGGGCAGCGGGCTGGCCGAGGCCTCGTCGAGGCCGCGCAGCTGCTCGGCCGACAGCTTGAGCTCGGCGGCCTTGAGGTTGTCGCGCAGCTGGTCCTCGGAGCGGGCGCCGAAGATGCACGAGGTGACGCCCGGCTTGTGCAGCAGCCACGCGAGCGCGACCTGCGACGGCGTGGCGCCGAGCTCGCCGGCGACGGCCTTCACCGCGGCGAGCGTGCGCCAGTTGCGGTCGGTGTCGAAGGCGGCGAACCGCTCCTTCCACTTCTCGAGGCGGGTCCCGGGCGGCGGCGGCGCGCCGCGCTCGATCTTGCCGGACAAAAACCCGCCGGCCAGCGGCGACCACGGCAAGATCCCGAGCCCGTGGCGTACGCAAGCCGGCACCAGCTCGAGCTCGAGGTCGCGGACGACCAGGCTGTACTGCGCCTGCAGGCTGACGAACCGCTCGAGGTGCTTCGCCTCGCTGGTGTAGATGCTCTCGACCAGGCGGTACGCGGCGTAGTTGCTGCAGCCGATGTAGAGCACCTTGCCGGCGCGGACCAGGTCGTCCAGCGCGCGCAGGGTCTCCTCCTCCGGCGTGTCGCTGTCCTGCATGTGGATCTGGTAGAGATCGATGCGGTCGGTCTGCAGCCGGCGCAGCGAGTCGTCGACGCAGCGGACGATCCGCCGCCGCGAGGCGCCGGTGCCGTTGGCGCCCTTGCTCATGCGGAAGCGGAACTTGGTCGCCAGCACGACCTCGTCGCGGCGCTTCGTCTCGGCGAACCAATTGCCGATCACCCGCTCGCTGAGGCCGTCCTGGCCGTACACGTCGGCGGTGTCCCAGAAGTTGACACCTGCCTCGAGGGCCAGGTTCATGATGCGGAACGAGGTCGCCTCGTCGCACCCGACCTTGTGCATGAACGAGTTCTCGTCGGCCTCGCCGAACGTCATCGTGCCGAGGCACAGCGTCGATACCGACAGGCCGCTGCGCCCGAGATTGCGGTACTCCATGGGTTCCTCCCCCCGCGCGGTCGCGGGCGGGAGGACTCTACGAGCCGCCCGGGCCGGTCTGACGGGCGGGGCCAGCCCACATGGAGATCGGCCGGCGGACGGAGAGGCGGCAGCCTCTGCAGTGGAGGTGACAGCCCGAGGCGGACGGTGGTCCGGGCTTCAGGCCGGGCTGTCACGGTCCCACGAGCGGCCCCCAACGCAGGGCTCGCACGCGGAGACGGGACGGGATGTGAGGCCTGGCGGCGACAGGTGGCGGCCGCCAGGGCAGGAGAACAGCGGTCTAGGCGGTGTCACGACGGGCGCCGAGCTTGCCCGGCACGGCGGGAGTCGGCGCTTCTGCGCTGTCGTTGGCGGGCCAGGTATGGGCGAGCCCCAGAGCCAGGCGGGCACCAACCTGCGGAAAGGCGTACTGCACCTTGAGGCACAGGTAAACCCAGGGAACTTCGGTCTTCGCGGACATGGCGGCTCCAGGGGGGGCATGTCTCGAACAGCAAGAACCTTGCCAAGCCGGGGGGAGCGTCAATTTGCCGAGAACGGGCCGCTAGGACGCCCTCCGCGCCGACATAGCGGTGTTTATCCCACGTCGTATGCACAGGGCTGGAAGGCCACGTGACAGCGGTCAGCCTGGGGGGGCGCGTCCACGCCCCTCAGGGGCCTGACGAACGCGGTTCGAGCGCTGTCCCGATCGCGGACCCCGGGCCTTCCGTGAGGCCCGCCGACGACCTGGCCTTTGGGACAGGTTTCGGACGGTCGCCCGGACAGGCGTCCGATTGTCCCCGCGGACAGGATCAGCGCGCTGCTCTCGCCTCGAGCTCGTCGGCGACGACCGTGGCGACCGCCGCCTGCGCGAGACCAAAGAGCAGAGGGCCCACGAACGGGAGCGCCATGACCGCGACCCACGGCAACCCGAAGCCGGCGAGGGTCGCGCGGTGCGCCCGCACGACGGTCCGCTGATGCGAGTAGTCGCTGCCGACCCGCTCGAAGTACGGGTCGAGCAGCTCCCAGGTGAAGGTCCGGGCGGCGTACCACAGCTGCAGCGGCGGCCCGAGCACCGGCCCGACGAACGGCACCAGCGTGAGGGCGAACAGGGCCAGCGTGACGCCGAGGAAGTACAGGGCGCGGCGGATGCTGCCGAGAGTCGCCTTCACGAACCCGAGCTCCGCCGGCCGCTCCAGCCGGGCCGCCAGCGCCGGGTCGGTCGCCCGCAGGCCCGCCATGAACACGCCGTCGGCCAGGATCGGGAAGCCGATGCTGACGGTGAAGTAGGCCAGCATCGGCGCGGCGACCAGCGCCAGCAGGCCGCCGCCGATCCGCAGCGCCCATCTTCCGAGCCATGTCGTCCAGGACATGTCCCCATCGACAGGTACCATCCACCACAACAGGCCGCCGAGCGCCGCCGTCAGCAGGACCGCGAGGACGACCAGGACCACCGCCAGGCGCGCGTAGGCGCGGCGGACCTCGGCGCTGGCGAGGGCGAGCTGCAGGCCGCGGACGGCCAGCTGGAAACCGCGCGGGACGCTCGAGGAGACGGCAGCAGGCGACATGGTTCGCGAGTAGCACGAATCTCCGATCGGGGTCGCGCTTCGGGCGCAACAGCGCGAGGACGGGCCTTGCGGGCCCGGGCGGCCGATCGCGCCGGAGGTCGCGCCGAAACCGGCAGGCGAGCTCGCGCCGTCGGGCTCGCAACGGCTGCCTGACGGTCAGGATGCGCGCGAGAGCGGCGAGCCGATGGGTACGCGCGGCGCAGCGAGCGACGGTTCGCGCCGACGCGGCGGTCAGGGCGGGGCTTCGGGCGGTCGCGGCCGACCGCGCGGGCGAGGGGCGCCGATCTGCGCCGAGCGTGAGGCGAGCGGCGGCGGGTCGCTGCGGGAGACGGCGCGCAGGCGGGCCAGTCGCGAGGCCCAGGTCTCGCGGCGGGAACGCGTGCGCCGCGGCTCCGGCCGCGCGGGTGCGCCGAGCGAGAGCCGGCGAGTCGACACAAGCGTCGCGACGCTCGTGATTCGCGAGCCTGCGACGACGTCGACCCACGCCGGCTCCGCGTCCTCGGGTCCACGGTGTGTGGTCCCTCGGGCGGCCTTCGGCGAGCTTGCGGACGGGCGACCGGCGTCGCGGCGAGCCCCCAGTCGTGACGCTGCAGGCGACCCGCGAGCTTGCGCACGTGCGTCGACCATCGAAGAAGGGTGTGCCCGCGCGGGGCCTTCCGGACGCGCGAGCGAGGGCCGCTCGTGTATATTGCCGCGGCCTGAGGGGACGATGGACATGAAGATGGTCAGCCGAATTGCGCATGGGACGGTGCTCGCGGCGGTGCTCGCCGGTGGTTGCAGCGACGACGGGGGCACGGGCGCGGGCACCCAGAACGTCGACACCACGGCGCAGACGACCGACACGAGCGGGGCGACGCAGAGCCCGGGGCCGACCTCGAATCCGGACCCGACCGGCTCGAGCGACGGCACCCAGTCCGGCGGCCAGACCACTACGACCAGCGAGCCCGACCCGACCGCGGGCCCGACGACCACGCCGCCGACTTCGACGACCTCGACGACCACGACCGCGACGGCGACCACCAGCCCCGACACGACGACGACGACGAACGCGACCGCGTCCTCCACCACCGGCGACGAGACCACCGGCGGCGTCAACAACGTGGTCCGCTTCGTGGTGCTCGGCGACGTCGGCGAGGGCAACGAGGACCAGTATCAGGTCGCCGACGCGATCATCGCGGTGTGTGAGCAGCGCGGCTGCGACTGGGCGATGCTGACCGGCGACAACTTCTATGACAGCGGCGTCGACGGCGTCGACGACCCGCAGTGGCAGGAGAAGTTCGAGCTGCCGTACATGGGCATCACGTTCCCGATCTACGCGGTGCTCGGCAACCACGACTACGGCGGCAACGGCATCGGCGTCGACTTCGACACCAGCAAGTCGGACTACCAGGTCGAGTACACGCAGCACAGCGAGCTGTGGCGCATGCCCGACAAGTACTACTCGTGGAAGCAGGCCCACGCGGAGTTCTGGGGCCTCGACACCAACCAGGTGATGACCGACCCGTTCAACGGCAGCTCCGACGACCAGCAGGCCTGGCTCGACCAAACCCTGGCCGCCAGCACCGCGACGTGGAAGATCGCCTTCGGCCACCACCCCTACCTGTCCAACGGCGAGCACGGCAACGCCGGCGACTACGAGGACCTCGAGGGCATCCCGCTGCCGTTCGTCGCCGGCGAGAACGTCAAGGAGTTCATGGAGGAGTCGGTCTGCGGCAAGATCGACGTCTATATCTGCGGCCACGACCACACGATGCAGTGGCTGCAGGCCCAGTGCGGCACCGAGTTCATCGTCGCCGGCGCGGGCAGCAAGGCCAACGGCCTGCCGGGCAACAACCCGCAGCACTTCCAGGTGCCCGAGATGGAAGGCTTCACCTGGGTCGAGCTCAACGACAACAGCTTCACCGGCGTCATCTTCGACAAGAACGGCAACGAGCTGTACTCGCGCACGTTCAGCAAGTGAGGGCAAGGGCGCCCGCCGACGCGCCCGTGCGGGGCGCGTCGCTCGCGAGCGGGGCCTGTCGTGCGGCGACGTGCGAGGCCGATCGCCCGACCGACGCGAGCTCGACAGCGACTGCCTGTCGTGCACGCGTGGACCGAGCGACCCGATCGGCCGCGACATACCTCGACGCGAGCGCGGCGGGCCGTGAGGAGCGGTGGGGGTCGCTCCTCGCGGGCGGGACGGATCACGCCGCGGCTTCGGCCGTGCGCCCGAACGACGCGAGGATGCTGCCCCAGCCGCCTTCGCCGCCGAGGACGCCGGCCATGTGCTCGGCCTTGTCGCCGTAGCGCTCGAGCAGGCGGTGCTCGAGCTCGACGCGGGTGCCGTCCCCCTCGCGAATGAAGCGGACCTCGACCTCGGTGTCCTGGCCGGGCTCGTACTGCCACTGGCAGTTGAGCTCCCACGACAGGACCAGCCGGCCGGGCGGCTGCCACACCCGCACATGTCCCCAGAGACACTCGCTGCCGTCGACGCCGCGCTCGAACCAGCGGCCGCCGGCGAACGGCTCGATCACCGCGGTGGCGGGCGCGACCTGGCCGATGTGGTGGCTGACGAGCGGCCACCAGGTGCCGAGCTGCTCGGTGAACACGCGGAACGCCCGCTCGGGCGTGGTGGCGACGTGGATGGACTTGGAGACGAGCAGGCTCTTGCCTTCGGTGGTGGGGACGGGGATCGGTTGGTTCATGGCGCTTCCTTGTCGTCGTCGTCGTTCACGGGCTCGTCGGCCTCGGCCGCCTGTTTGAACGCCGACAACGCGAGCGTCCAAAAGCGGTCGAGGTCGGCACGCAGGCGGGCGATGCCCGCCGTGTGGATCGTGTAGACGCGCCGCGTGCCCTCGGCGCGGTACACCACGAGCCCGGCCTCCTTCAGGACGCGCAGGTGCTGCGAGACCGCCGGGCGACTGATCGGCAGCTTGTCGGCCAGCTCGCCCACCGAGTGGGGCCGGTCCGCCAGGTGCTCGAAGATCACCCGCCGACTCGGGTCGCCCAGCGCGTCCCAGGGATTGGCTTGGTAAGTGGGCACGAACGGTAAGTAGCAACGAACATATGGAGCGTCAAGCCGCTTTGCAGTCGATGGGCGGGTTGCGCCATGTGCGCGCGGCGCGGCATGGAACACGAGAAACAGTGGTGACCGGCGGTCAGATCGCGCCCCGGTCAACCCGGGCGACGCCATACCTGGCTGGAGAGACATGTCGTTTGAGACAGGCCCGTGCCCGCAGCGGGCCGAACGAGCGCCTCGTGGCGCTCGTGCGCCACCTTGCGGGTGGTCGCGCTTGCGTCATGGGCTCGCCGTCCCACCATCGCGGCGCGGGCGGTTCGCCGCAGCAGCGCCGGGGGCGGCGGCGTGGACATGGCCGATGCGACATGTCCTCGCAGACATGCGCGCTCGCGAGCTCATCGTCACGACGACCCGCGCAGCTCGTAGCCCACGGCCGCATCGAGCCGTACGCGGCCGGCGCCCCGCTCCCGCGAGAAAGGGCCCGGCGCGCATCGTCGCCACGGCCCCCTCAGCTCGCAGCCCGCGGCCGCATCGAGCCGCACGGGGCGCCTCGTTGTGAAAAAAGACTCAGCGCTCGTCTTCGCCGCGGTAGATGCAGCCGGAGGTGCAGGTCTCGCGGATCACGACCTGCGACAGGCCGGGCAGGGCGGGGAGCATGCGGCGCCAGATCCACCGGGCCAACAGCTCGCTGGTCGGGTTCTCGAGGCCCTCGACCTCGTTGAGATAATTGTGGTCGAGCAGCGCGTGCAGCGGCTGCCAGGCGGCGGCGATGTCGGCGAAGTCGACGACCCAGCCGCTCGTCTCGCCGACCGGGCCGGTCACGTGGATCTCGACCATGAACGAGTGGCCGTGCAGCCGCGCGCACTTGTGATTCGCGGGGACGTTCGGGAGGCGGTGGGCGGCCTCGAAGCGGAACTGTTTAAAAATGTCCATGGCTCGGCGGCGGAGGCGGAGAGTAACGGAAGCCGGCGCGCGCGCCGAGCTGGGCGAGCTCACGGGCGCCGGGGCGGCCGGCTAGAAGCGCCAGTACGGGGCCTGGGCCGCGCGGGCGCGGCGGACGGCCGCCTCGCCGCCGGGGCTGGCGGGGCGACCGCCGGGCGGGGTGCTGCCGGCCAGCACGGCGGTGCAGGCGTGGACGCTGTCGGCCAGGCCGCGGAGATCGTAGCCCCCCTCGAGCAGGAGGACGACGCGGCCGTTCGCGAGGCGGTCGGCGAGGTCGCAGACCACGCCGCAGAGGTGGGCGAAGCCGTCGGCGGTGACCTGCATGTCGCCGAGGGGGTCGTCGCGGTGCGGGTCGAAGCCGGCCGACACGAGGATCAGCTCGGGGGCGAACTGCTCGGCGATCGGGGTCAGGAGGTCGCGATAGATGGCCGCGTAGTCGCCGTCGCCGAGGCCGCCCGGCAGCGGGACGTTGACGGTGAAGCCGCGGCCGTCGCCGTTGCCGACCTCCCCGGCCGCGCCGGTGCCCGGGTAGTGCGGCGACTGATGGGTGTTGAACACCAGCACGTCGCGCCGGTCCTCGAACAGGTGCTGGGTGCCGTTGCCGTGGTGGACGTCCCAGTCGATCACCAGCACGCGCGACAGCCCGAGCGCGACGCGGGCGTGCTCGGCGGCGGCGGCGATGTTGCTGAACACGCAGAAGCCCATGGCCATGCTGTGCTCCGCGTGGTGCCCCGGCGGGCGCACGAGGGCGAAGGCGCGGCGGGCGGCCCCGCCGACCACGGCCTCGACGGCGGCGATACCTGCCCCTGCGGCCAGGTAGGCGGCGTCGACGCTGCCGGGGCCGAGCAGGACGTCGGGGTCGAGGTCGAAGGCGACGCCGCGGGCGCTGTCGACGGCGTCGACGTAGATCGGGTGATGCACGCGGAGGACCTGCTCGCGCGTGGCCGGGGGGGCCGACAGCCAGCGGGTGCCGGCGATCGGCTGGTCGCGCAGCTTGTCGCAGATCGCCCGCAGCCGCGCCGGGCTCTCGGGGTGGAGAGGGCTCTGCTCGTGGCCGAGCATGCGATCGTCGCAGACGAGGAGCGTGTCGTGCGCCATGGCGTGGCTCGGCAGCATAGTCGCCGCCGCCGGCCGACGCTACCGCGGTCACGAATGCGAGGTCACGGCCCCGGCCGGGACCTGGCGCACCTCCTGCTGCCCCCGCGAGACGATCGCGCGACCGGAGCGCCGCGCGTGGACCTGGGTGATCTCGGCGCCGAACAGCACGATGAGCGACGAGTAGTAGACCCACGCCATCAGCACCACCACCGAGCCGGCCGCGCCGTAGGCCGAGCCGACGGCGGCGCGGCCGAGGTAGACGCCGATCGCCCACTGACCGACGGTGAACAGCAGCGAGGTGGTGGCGGCGCCGATCGCCACCTCGCGCCAGCGGACCTCGGCGTTCGGCAACAGCTTGAACAGCAGCGCGAACAGGCCGGTCATCACCGTCAGCGACACGCCGAGGTCGACGAGCCGCCAGAACCACCCGAGACCTTCGAAGCCGGGCAGCGCCGACAGGCCCGAGACGATCGAGCCGGCCACCAGCAGGGCGACGACCGCGGCGCCGAGGGCGAGGATGAGGACGAGGCCCAGAAGCCGCCCGCGCAAGGTGTTGCGCCAGCCGGCCTGGCTCGGGGTGGCGCTCCAGATGTGATCGAGCGCCGACTGCAACTGCCCGAAGGCCGTGGTCGCGCCGACCAACATGACGACGCCGCTGATGACGGCGGACAGCAACCCGCCGCCGGCCTTGTGCGCGTGGGCGAGGATGTCTTGCGCCAGGCCGGCGGCCTCTCCGCCGATGAGGTGCGCCAGCCGGTCGACGACCTCGCCGCGCGCGGCCTCCTCGCCGTAGATCAGGCCGACGACCGCCACGAGCAGCAGCAGGAACGGCGCCAGCGACAGCATCGTGTAGTAGGACAGCGCGCCCGCCTGCGTGAACGGGTCCTCCCGCGTGAACTCGAGCGCGGCGTCCTTGAGCAACAGGAAGATCTTGCGCAGTGTCCGCATGGGGTCGACTCCGGGCTTGTCCGGCGATCTTGATCCGGATCGCCGGGCACGGCCAGCGACGGGCGGAGCCGGGCGTGGCTGGACGTCTGCGAGCACATGTCTGAAAGGGCATGTCGTTGCAGGCATGTCATGATTGAACCGGCGCGGGGTCGTTCGCTCGCGGAGTTTGCGCGGCGTCGCGGTGAGATGGGCCGAAAACGGCTGGAGCACCGCCCGCGCGGGGAATCTTGCAGGCGCGCGCGTGGCCCCTGAGGCCGGTCGGGATCATAGTTCGCGCGTCGTGCGCCCATTGTGGACATGTCTCTTCGGACTCGTGCTCGCGGTCCTCGTCGGCTGCTCGAGCAAGCTCGACGATGTTCGAGGGTCCGACGCCTATATCAAGGATGTCCAGTTCGTCGGGGTCAAGCGGTTCAAAGAGGACGAGCTGCTGGGGTACCTGCACATGGGCGAGACGTCGATCCTGCCGTGGAAGGACCGCTACGCGTTCCTGCCGGCCAACATCCCGGTCGACGCCAAGCGGATCGTCGAGGTCTACAAGGCCCACGGCTACTACGACGCCGAGGTGGTGTCGATCACGCCGACGGTGAAGGCCGGGCGCGTGCGCCTGTTCACCCGCACGCCCGGCGAGCGCAGGCCGGGCAAGGCGACGATCAAGGTGGTCGTCCGCGAGGGCGAGCCGACCGTGGTCAAGAAGATCGAGCTGACGTTCCCGGCCGGGCGCCCCGGCATGGACGTCGGCGACCCGAGGGTCGGCGAGGCCGCGCTGCGCAAAAGGATCGCGCTCGAGCTGGAGCGCGCGTTCGAGGTGCCGAAGCTGAACCGCTCGGTCGAGCAATTGCTCGAGACGCTGCGCGACGCCGGCTACGCCGAGGCGGAGGTGCGCGAGGCGGCGGAGGTGACGCCGGGCGTCGGCGCCGTCGTGCGCTTCGAGATCCGCCCGGGCCCGTACTACAAGATCGGCGAGATCCGCTTCGAGGGCCTCGGCGACGTGCCCGAGCGCTACGTCGCCAACGAGGTCGACTACGCGCCCGGCAAGACGTACTCGCCGAAGCTGGTCAAGAAGGTCGAGGCGGCGACCTACGGGCTCGAGGTGTTCGACACCGTCACGATCGACGAGCAGCCGTCGAAGACGAAGCCGGGGACGATCGACCTGGTGGTCAAGGCGCGCCCGGCCAAGCCGCAGTCGATCAAGCTCGGCGCCGGCTTCGGCCTCGACCCCGTCCGCTGGGAGCAGCGCGGCAGCCTGCTCTACACCCACAAGAACCTGTTCAAGAACCTGACCCGCTTCGACCTGCGCGCCCGCGCCGGCTACGCCGAGCTGCCGAGCATGTTCAACCCGCAGGAGCACGGGCCGATCGTCAAGCTCGAGCCGACGCTGCGGCAGAAGGGGCTGATCGAGAAGCGCACGGTGGCGTCGCTGTCGCCGGCGTTCGAGCTGGGGATCTGGGAGGGCTACCAGTTCTACAGCCCGACCATGCGGGCCGGCCTGTCGCGCTTCTTCAGCCGCTTCGTCGAGGCCGAGCTGGCCTACAACTTCCGCTTCGTCGACTTCTTCAACGTGTCGCCGACCCTGCAGGGGCAGGACTCGATCCTCGGCCTCGACTTCCGCGACCCGTACACGCTCAGCTACCTCGAGCCGTCGCTGCGCATCTACCTCACCGACTCGGTGCTGCGGCCGCAGAACGGCGCGATCCTCGGGGTCGTCTACGACATCATGGGCCTGGGCGGCGACTTCAGCGCCCACCGCGTGCGCCCGAGCGTCCGCCTGTACTGGACGCCGCACTGGCGGGTCACCTTCGCCGGCCGCTTCGAGATGGGGTGGATCGTGCCGTACGGCGCCAAGGGCGGCGCGCCGATCGACATGCGCTTCTACCTCGGCGGCGCCGACACCGTGCGCGGCTGGGGCCTGCGGCGGCTGTCGCCGCAGGTGTTCCCCGACGGCTGCATGCCGGGCGAGGCGGATTGTCGCGGCATCCCGGTCGGCGGCAACACGATGATCCTCGCCAACATCGAGGCGCGGGTGCGGGCGACCAAGATGCTGAGCTTCGTCGCCTTCGCCGACGGCGGCGATGTGCGCGCCGGGATCAACGAATTCGCGCTGAATCAATTCAACTACTCGGCTGGGCCCGGTGTCCGCCTCGACACGCCGATCGGCATGTTCCGCCTGGACGTGGGCTTCCGCCTCAACGAGACCGAGTACGCGCGGGGCCAGAAGATCTGGGCCGTGCACTTCGGGCTCGGTGAAGCATTCTAACAAGGACGAGCTGCGGGGACGCGATGACGAGGATCGGGAAGATCGCACGCACGACGCTCAAGGGGCTCGCGATCTTCCTGTCGATCGTGGTCGGGGCGGTCGTGGTGATCCTGACCACCAACGTCGGTCTGCGCCTCGCCCTGCGGGTCGGGCTGCCGATCTACAACGACAAGATCGCCGGCAGCGTGGCGATCGAGGCGGCCGAGGGCTCGCTGCTGGGCTCGTTCACCCTGCGCGGGGTGACGCTGTCCGACCGCGAGGGCCGCGCGCTGATCACGGCCGACGCGATCGCGGTCGACTGGTCGCCGCTCGCGCTGCTCGGCCGCGACCTCGCGGTCGACTCGCTGCTGCTCGAGCGCCCGCGCGTCTACCTCCCCGGACTCGGCGGCAGCTTCGCCGACATCGCGCCGCCCGGCGACGATACCCCGAAGGACATGTCCGAACCGCCAGGTCCGAACCTGCCGCTCGGCATCGCCGCGGCCCTGCACCTGCGCGACGCCGCGGTCTACTTCGCCGACGGGGCGCCGATCGTCGAGGCGGTCGACCTCGACCTGCGCGCGCGGGGGATCGGGCGCGCGGCCGAGGCGGAGGTGCTGGCGGGCCGCGGGCGCCTGCTGGGCAGCCGCGAGATCGAGGAGCTGGCGCTGCGCGCGCGCTGGGGCTCGCCGGTGGCGGCGGTCGAGGGGCTGCGGGTGGTGGCCGACGCGGCGTCGCTCGAGATCCCCGAGGCCCAGCTCGACGTGCGCTCGTGGCGGATGATCGTCGACGTCGAGGCCCGCGCGGCGCTGGGGCTCCTGGCCGAGTACCTGCCGCCGGGCTCGCTCGAGAAGTTGAAGACCCCGGCGGGCACGCTCGAGCTGGCGGTCGCGGCCGAAGGTGTCCCCGAGGACATGTCGGCCGAGGTCCGGCTGGCGCTGGCGCCGAACCTGGCGCTGCGGCTGGCGGGCGCGGGGGCGTGGCGCGGGACGCCGGAGGCCGACATCACCGTGGCGGCCGACGTCGATCTGGCGCCGTGGACGCAGGCGCGGCTCGGGCGGGTGCGGCCGACGCTCGAGCTGCACGCGCGGCAGATGCCGAGCGAGCGGCTGGCGCTGGCCGGCGGGCTGGGCTGCCCGGAGTGCGAGCGGCTCGGCGGGGTCTCGCTCGACGTCGACGGGGTGATCGACCCGGCCGGCAAGAACCTGTCCCTCGAGGCAGCTCTGGACGCGGCCGGGATCGGGGCGCTGGTCGACGTGACGGCCGTCGGCGGGGCGCTGCGCGAGATCGACTGGCGGCTGGCGGTGGTCGACGTGGCCCGCGCGGCTGCGGTCGGGCGCCAGTTCGCCAGGGTGCCGGAGCTGGACGGGACGCTGACGGGCCGCGGGACCTGCGTCGGCCCCGATCTGCGCTGCGCCGGCGCGCTCGAGCTGCGTCGGGTCGACGCGCCGGGCGTGGCAATCGAGCAGGCGCGGGTCGATCTGGATGTTCTTCAGGGCATGTCCGGAGGGACAGTCGCGGTCGCGGTCGAGGCGCTGCGGGCCGGCGGGCAGACCGTCGAGCGCGGCGAGGTCCGGGTCGACGTCGAGAAGCTGGCGCCGGGGCCGGTTGCGCCGCCGGTGCCGGCCGCGCTGCCGCCGCTGCTCGCGCGGGTGCGGGCCGGGGCGCTCGGGCCGGGCGCGCGGGTCGAGCTCGACGTGTCCGTGCGGACAGGTCAGGAGCTTCGGGCGGACCTCGACATGCTCAAGGCCGAGCTCGCCGGCTTCCACGCCGAGCTCGAGCAGCCGGCGCGGGCGGTGCTGTCGGGCACGAAGCTGCAGGTCGAGGACCTGGCGCTGCAGATCGCCGGCGGGCGTCTCGCGGCGGCCGGCGTGGTCGACGCCGACGGGCCCAGTGACCTGAAAATCGACCTCACCGGGCTGGCGCTGGCGCGGCTGCGGCCGCTGGTGCCGAAGCTGCGCCCGGCCGGGCTCGCTTCGGCCCACGTGCGCGTCCACGGGCGGCCGGAGGCGCCGTCGATCGCGGCGGACGTGCGGATCGCCGGCGCCGGCCTCAAGGGCGGCCGCTTCGGCGACCTCGCCGTCGCGGCCCGCCTCGCCGACGGCCGCGCCGAGGTCGACGCCGCCCTGCGCGGGCCGCTGGCCCGCGAGCTCGAGCTGCGCGCCGAGGCGCCGGTCCATGTGAACATGTCGCAACGGACAGGGTCGATCGGCCAGGCGTACACCAAGGTCGAGCTGCGGGCCCAGGATCTCCGGCTGGACCGGCTGCAGCCGTGGGTGAAGCGGCCGGAGATCGCCGGCAAGGTCGACGGGATGGTGTTGTTCGAGGCTCACACCAGCGAAGGGCCGCTGGCGTCGCCGCGGGTGGTGACCGAGTGGCGCGCGGAGGACCTCGTGATCGCCGGCGCGCCGGTCGGCGACGTGATGGTCAGCGTCACCCACCGCGGCGAGTGGTTGCAGGGCGACGTCGACCTCCACCGCAGCGGCGGGCGGGCGCAGGTGCACGTGCAGGTGCCGATCGAGCTCGACCCGCTGCGCGGGCACTTCGCGTGGCACCGCGAGCGCCAGCACCGGGTCCTGGTGCAGCTCGACGACATCGACGTCGCCGACCAGCTCGACTCGCTCGCCCCGGGTCACGACGCCGCCGGCAAGCTGACGCTGCGGGCCGAGATGACCGGCCCGGTGTCCAAGCCCGAGCTGCAGGCCGAGCTGCGCGGCGAGGGCCTGATGCACCGCCGGATCGCGCTCGGCTCGCTGTCGCTGCAGGCGACCATGCGCGACGGCGGGACCGCGGTCGACCTGTCGGGCGGCGGCGGCCAGATCGGGCGGTTCCAGGTCCGCGCGCTGGCCCCGGTCGCGCTCGACGACTCGGGCGTGCGCTGGCGTCGCGACGGCTGGTACGCGCTGACGCTCGACCTCCGCGAGCTCGAGCTGGCGCCGCTCGAGCCGCTGCTCGGCCTCAACCTCGGCGGGCGCATCACCGGCGGGATCACCTTCGACGGCGCGGGCCGCCACCCGAAGCTGCGCGGAGCTGTCCGTGCGGACAGGTTGTCGTTCAAGGGCCAGCCGGTCGGCGCCATGCGGGCCGAGCTCGAGTTCCGCGACGGGCTGGCGAAGGTCGCCGGGCACGGTCGGTTCGGCAAGAGGACGACCCTCGAGCTCGGGGGCCAGGTGCCGCTCGACGTCGACCTCCGCTCGGGCGAGTTCGCGTGGGCGACCGAGCGGCCGGGCAAGATCGACCTCGACATCCACAAGCTCGACCAGGACGCGCTCGAGCCGTTCAGCCCGCTGCCGCAGCAGGCGCTGGTGGCCCTGAACGTCCACGCGCACGCCGAGGTCGACGCCGAGCACGTGCGCGGCAAGGCGCTGGTGAGCGGCGAGATGGGCCACAAGGTGCTCGGCGGGCTGCCGATCAAGGTCCAGCTCGACGTCGACGACGCCAAGCAGGCGCTGCGCGGCAGCTTCGGCCGACGCACCGAGAAGGGCTCGCTGACGTTCGCGGTCGACACCTCCGCGTCGATCCCCGCGATCCGGGCCAAGCAGGCCAAACTGACCGATGCGCCGCTGCGCGGCGAGCTCAAGGCGCGCGCGACCGACCTCCGCTACCTCAGCGGCTTCTTCCCCGAGGCGATCTACGACTTCACCGGCTTCTTCACCAGCGAGATCACCGCCGGCGGCGTGCTCGGCAAGCCGAAGCTGCGCGGGACGGCGCGGCTGCAGAAGGGCGGCGTGACGGTGGTCGCGCTGCAGCAGCGGTTCCGCGACCTGAACTTCGAGGTCGTGGCCGACGGGCCCGAGGTCAAGCTCGCCAGCCTCACGGCCACCAGCGGCGAGGGCCGGCTCAAGGGCTCCGGCGGGGTGACCTTCGCCAGCGGCGGCAAGCTCGACGCCGAAGCCGAGCTCAGCCTGAGCAAGTTCCCCGTGGTCCGCCCGGGCCTGCCGCAGATGATCGTCGACACCCGCGTGCGCGCCGGCGTCAAGCGCAGCCCGGCCGGGCTCGGCGTGGCGATCGACGTCCACGGCGCCGAGGTGTGGGTGTCGGATCTGACCACGCGCGCCCCCGACCCGCTGCCCGAGAACGAGCACGTCAAGATCGTCACCGGGCCGCTGCCGAAGCTGCAGGCGGCCGTCGGCAGCCAGGCCGCGGCGGCCAGCGACAGGGAGCCGCCGGTGGTGCTCGCCGAGGAGCGGACGCTCCCGCCGACGAAGGCCCCGCCCTCGACGGAGATCGAGCGCAGCCAGCTCGACCTCGAGGTGCGGCTGAAGGCGCCGGTCCACATCAAGGGGCCGTCGATGGACATGAACTGGAGCGGCGCGCTGGCGCTGCACCGCAAGGGCGAGGAGGCCGAGGTGACCGGCGGGTTCCGCTCGGACCGCGGCCGCTTCGAGCTGCTCGGCAACCGCTTCACCATCGACCAGGGCCGCGTGTTCCTGCCCGAGGACGCCTCGACGGTCGACCCGTACCTCGACCTGACCGCCGACACGACCACGCCGCAGGCCGAGGTCACGGTGGCGATCCGCGGCCGCCTCAGCCGGCCCGAGCTGAAGCTGCGCTCGCGCCCGTCGCTGGCCGAGGGGCAGATCTTCGCGCTGCTGCTCACCGGCACCGCCGACACGCAGGAGAGCGACCCGAAGAAGACGCAGGCCAGCGCCGCCGGCCTGCTCGTCAACTTCAGCAACCCGACGCTGTCGCGCTTCGCCGACCAGAAGCTCGGCATCGACCGCATCAAGTTCGGCTTCGCCGACGACGTGACGCAGCCGGTGCTCAGCGTCGGCAAGCACCTGACGAAGAAGATCTACGCCGAGACGACCTATCACCACAACGCGCCGGCGCGGACCAACCGCATCGAGGGCTCGGTCGAGTACCGCTTCAAGCCGCGGTGGTCGGTGGAGACGTTCTTCGGCGACGCCGCGGTCGGCGGCCTCGACCTGTTCTGGCGCCGCAGCTTCGGCCGCACCGGCACGGAGGGCAAGCTCGGCCCGGTGCCGCCGCGCGACCCGGCGCCGACGCCGACGCCGACGAAGCAGACGGCGAAGGCCGGGACGGGCCGCTGAGGCCGCGAAAACGCGAGGCCGCGGCGACGCGCAGGCGCTGCGCCGTCTGCCCGCAAGGACAGGTCGTGCATTGGCGAATTGCGATTGCGGTGGCCGCGCGGTGACTCGCGCGCTCGCCGCGTCGCCAGCCGCGCCCGGCTGGATCGTCCGCAGATGCCGAAATAACGGCGTTTCGAGGGCGTAATCGAGTTCGCCCCGCGGGCAACAGCGATCAGAATCGAGGCAGGAGAAGAGAACGAAATGCGAACGATGAATCAGGATCAGGCGCAAGGGAAGTGGGACCAGCTCAAGGGCAAGGCCAAGCGGATCTGGGGCGAACTGACCGACGACGATTTCCTCAAGGCAGAGGGCTCGGCCGACAAGCTGTACGGCATCATTCAGGAGCGCTTCGGCGACGGAAAGGAGGCGATTCAACGCAAACTCGAGGACCTCCATCTGCCATAGCAACGAAGCGCCGGCGACGAGAGGTCGTCGGCTGAATCGCCGCGCCTGCCCCCTCGTGCAATCGGGGGCGGGCGCGGTCCTTTTTAAGGCCTCTGCGGCCGCGGCGGGGCGCTGGGCTCGCTGCGCGGGGCAGGTGCGCGAATGGACCGACAGGGATTGATTGTGCATACTGAAATGATTAAACTGCGACGGTCGAGGTTGCCGTGCTGATATTTACGGCTATTTATATTGCAGGAGGAAAAAACAATGCTTCGTTGGGCCGTCGTCTTCTTCATCATCTCGATCATCGCTGCGATCTTCGGCTTCGGCGGCGTCGCCAATGCCGCCTCCGACATCGCGCAGGTGCTGTTCTTCATCTTCATCGTGATCTTCGCGGTGATGCTGGTCGCCGGCCTCGTGGCGGGCAAGAGCATCTCGGGCTGACGCACCTCCGGGCGCGCGCTGTCCCGCCCGGGGCAGCCGCGCCGGAGGGCGTACCGCGGCCGCGGCGGGACGCGCCCCGGGGACGCGAGCGACGAGCTCGGCCGTGCCCGGTCGGCGAGGACCTTCGCGGCCCCGGTCTTCGGCGACAGCCGAGCTCAAGCGGCGCGCGCCGGCGACAGCCGAGCTCAAGCGGCGCGCCCGCGACGGACTCGCGCCCGCGGGGTTGGGTGCCCCGAGGATGACTCGAAGGACAGGCTGGTTGCGCGCCCGCGACGAACTCGCGCCCGGGCCCGGCCGCACCGCCAGATGTCTCGAAGGACAGACAAAACCCCGTGGCGCGCGCCCCGCGTGCTGCGAGGTCCACCGATCTGTCCCGTGCGCCATGTGCTCCGAGAGACATGTGCAGCCCTCGACGCATGTCGCCGTCGACCCGCAGACGCGGAAGTGGCGAGCGAGCGCACGGGTCACGAGCGCGCCGACGGGCCGCACATGCAGGCCGGCAACTTCCCCGGTCGCCGCGCGCGTCGCTGCTCGGGCCGCTGTGGCCGGCACTTTGCGTTTGAGCGGCTCGGCCGTGTGTGGCACACGTGGCTGATGCTGAAGCGGGAAGACTTGTTCAAGCTTGGGGTGACGGCGGCCGTGCTGCTGCCGGCGTGTGGTGACGACGGCGCGACGACGGCCGCGTCGGGGGCGACGAACGTGACGGGGTCGACGGAGGCGACGACGGTGCCGGGGACGACCGACACGCCGACCTCGACGACCGGCACGCCGACGACCTCGGTGGGCACGACCGAGGGCACAGGCACCGCCAGCGCGAGCGAGGCGACGACGGACGCCTCGACGACGAACGCGAGCTCGGTGAGCACCACCGACGTCTCGACGACGACCACGACCGACACCACCGGGCCGGTCTCCTCGACCTCGACGACCACGAGCGACACCGACACCACCGTCGGACCGTGCGTCTGCAACCCGGGCGACCTCAACGGCTGCGAGGGCGACCAGATCCTCGTGTGCAGCGACGACTGTCAGGGCTTCGAGCCGCAGCCGTGCCCGGTCAACGGTCAGACCTGCAAGAACGGCGCGTGCGGCTCCATGCTGTGCAACCCGGGTCAGGTCGTGTGCGAGGGCCTCGACGCCGAGAAGACCTGCAACGCCAACGGCGACGGCTACGACCCGCCGGTCGCGTGCAGCGCGACCCAGCAGTGCGACTTCGGCGGCTGTACCGAGCTGTGCGACCTCGTGCAGTCGAGCCCGAGCTCGATCGGCTGCTCGTTCCTCGGCCACAAGATGGACAACTTCAACGACGGGCAGGCGGACTCGCTGATCGTCGGCAACACCCACCCGACCAAGACCGCGCAGGTCCAGCTCTACTTCGTGCCGAACGGGACCAACGTCGAGCAGCCCCAGGGCGCGCCGATCAACCTCGCGCCGGGCATGACCTACACGTACACGATGAACAACGCCGCGCTCGACAAGAAGTCCGAGCTGCGCAAGGGCGGGGTCTACCGCGTCAACAGCAACATCCCGATCATCGCCTACCTGCACTCGCCGCTCGGCCAGCAGGCCACCAACGACGCGTCGATGCTGCTGCCCGAGTACGCGCTGCGCCAGAACTACATCGTGGCCTCGTGGAAGGACACGCACAACCAGTACCCCAGCTACTTCACCGTGATCGCGCTGCAGGACGGCACGACCGTCAAGTGGACCCCGCCGCAGAACACGCTGGCCGGCGCCGGCGTGCCGGCGGTCAACGCCGGGGCGACCGGGCAGGTGGCGATGAACCGCTTCGACACCCTGCAGGTCCGTGGCCCGCAGACGGGCAGCGACGTGTCGGGCACCTTCATCGAGGCCGACAAGCCGATCTGGGTGGTCGGCGCGGTCGAGTGCGTCAACATCCCGACGGTCGCGGTCACGTACTGCGACCACATCGAGGAGCAGATGCTGCCGCTCGATTACTGGGGCAAGACCTACGTCGGCGCCCACTCGCCCAAGCGCGGCAACGAGAAGCACTACTGGCGCGTGTTCGCCGGTGAGGACAACACCACGGTCACCACCGAGCCGGTCCAGCCGGGGACGCCCTTCACCCTCAACAAGGGCCAGTACAAGGACCTGGTGACCCCGAACAACACCAGCTTCATGTTCTCGGGCGACAAGCCGTTCCTGCCGGTCCAGTACCTCGAGGGCCAGGACGGCGGCGCCGGCACCGGCGACCCCGCGATGTACCAGATGATCCCGGTCGAGCAGTTCCTCGACCGCTACGCGTTCGCCACCGGCACCGGCTACACCGCCGACTACGTCCAGGTCATCCGCGTCAAGGGCGGCGCCGACGTCAAGGTCGACGGCGTCACCGTCGGCGGCTACTACAGCGTCGGCGACTACGAGGTGGCCGACTGGAAGATCAACCAGGGCGGCCACCTCGCCGAGAGCACCGAGCCGTTCGGCATCGTCAGCGTCGGCTACACCGGCGTGACGTCCTACGCCTACCCCGGCGGCATGCGGCTCAAGATCATCAACCCGCAGTGAGCGCACGTCCGGGAGGGCACGACTCTCCGGACATGAGACAAGGGACATGCTCGCCAGGGCATGTCCCTTCGTTCATGCGCTCGCCGCGTCAGCCGGCGCTGAGCAGGACGACCGGGCAGGGCGCGTTCTTCAGCATGTTCTCGACCCGGTGGCCGAAGAAGGCGCGGGCCGAGACGGCGCGCAGGCTGCTGCCGATGACCAGGAGGTCGTAGCCGCCCTGCTCGGCGACGCGGACGATGTCCTCTTCGGGCCTGGCGCCCTCCATGACGACGGTCTCGACGCTGGCGCCGAACTTCTTGGCCCGCTCGGCCTCGCGAGCGACGATCTGCGCGCCGATCTCGTGCGGCCGCGCGGTGTCGACGTCGTTCGAGCCGGTGCGCGAGATGTGGACGATCGTGACCTCGGCCCGGGTGCTGACCGCGAGCACGGCGGCCAGCTCGACCGCGTTCTTGCTGTACTCGGTGCCGACGGTCGGCACGAGGATCTTCTTCGGCGACCACACGCGGTACAGCGGCGGCTTCTCGCCCTTGGCGATCTTGGGCGCCGGCTCGCGCACGATCAGGGTCGGGCACGGCGACTTGTGGATGATGCGGTCGGCGACCGGCCCGAACAGCGCTTCGGTGCTGCGCTGGGTCTCGCCGAGCACCAGCAGCTCGTAGTCGCGCGCGGCCTCGGCCAGCACCTGCTCGGCCGGGTCGGCGTCGGTGATCAGCTTGAGCTCGGGCCGCGAACCCTTGAGCAGCCGCAGCGGCCGGCCGATCCGCTCGAGCGCCTTGGCGCCGGTGGCGTGGTAGCGCCGCACGCGACGCGCCAGGCCGCGCCACCACGGGGTCTTCACGGCCTGCGGGCGGGCGTAGACGGCGGTGACCTCGATCGGCTGCTCGTGGCTGAGGTAGCCGAGGATCTGCGCCGGCAAGTCGACGCTGTGGGCGTTGCGGCTGACCATGAGGACGCGCCGCACCTGGCGGATGAAGCTGCTGGCCGCCAGCGCCTCCATCTCGAGCCGCTTGGCCTCGCTCTCGCCCATCTTGACCTTCGAGAGGGTCCAGCGCAGGAGCGGCGGGGCCATCAGCGAGGTGGCGATCGCGACCATGACGACGATCGAATACATCTCGACGCTGAGCACGCCGAGGCTGAGGCCGATGGTTGCGACGATGATCTCCATGGCGCCGCGGGCGTTCATGCCCGAGCCGAGCGCGAGCCGCTCCCAGTGGGAGATCCCGCAGACCCAGGCGCCGAGGTAGCAGCCGACGAACTTGCCGAAGCAGGCGATGCCGAGCACGATCGCGCCGACGGTGGCGACGTCCGGGTCGGCGAGGCGCATGAGGTCGACCTTGACGCCGGCCGAGGCGAAGAAGATCGGGGCGAGGAAGCTGGCCGTGACGAGCTCGAGCGTGTGCCCGACCTCGTGGCGGAACCGCGGCGCCTGACCGGCGAGGATGCCGACGGTGAAGGCGCCCAGCACGGCCTCGATACCCATCTCGTGGGTCAAGGCGGCGGTCGCGAACGCGATCGCCAGCACCAGCGACATCTGCGAGCCGGCCCCGCCGAACCGCTTGTCGACGGTGGCCATGACCCGGGCGATCAGCGGCGCCCCCAGGGTGAAGGCGAACAGCATGAACACCACCGCGCCGCCGACCGACTTCAGCGCGGTGACGACGTCGACCACGCCGGTCTTGGCCAGGCCGGCGACCACGGCGAGCAAGATCCACCCGATCGTGTCGTCGGTCATCGCCGCCGCCAGGATCAGCTGACCGATGTCGCGCCGGATCAGCTTGAGGTCCATCAGCACCTTGGCGATCACTGGCACCGCCGAGATGCTCATCGCCACCGCCATGAACAGGCTGAACACCAGCCGCGCGTCAGGGTTGGCGAGGTAGGCCTCCGGCAACATCTCGCCGAGGGCGAAGCCGGTGGCGAACGGGACGAGGATGCCGCCGGCCGAGATCATCAGCGCCGTCTTGCCCCGCCGCTTGATCAGGCCGAGGTCGGTCTCGAGGCCGGTGCAGATCAGCAGGAAGAGCACGCCGATCCACGAGATCGCGGCCAGCAGGTCGGCCAGGTGCTGGTCCTTCGGGAACAGGGCGTGCTGCGCCTCGGGCCAGACGACGCCGAGGATCGAGGGGCCGAGCACGACGCCCGCCATCAGCTCGCCGACCACCGGCGGCTGCTTCAGCTTGCGCATGATCTCGCCGAGGAAGCGCGCCATCGCCAGCAGCACGGCGATCTGCACGAGCAGCATCAGCACCGCGTGGTGTGCGAGGCCCTTGATGACGGCGGTCGGCGCCTCGGCGGCTGCCTCGCTCAGGGTCGCGAACAAGGAGGTGAGGTCGGACGAGGACGCGAGGGTGGCGCAGAAGGACATGGTCACGGTCACAGGTCCCTTGGGTCCGCTCAGGACGCGTCCGGGAGGGTCGATGCCGCGTGGGTCCCCGGCGAGACCAGTCGCGACGGCGATTCTTGCCCTTTCGGTGTATCACGAAGAGGTCTTCGTGGAGCGCTCCACCGCGGCGCTATTTCGAGCCGGGCCCGGTCGCCCCCGAGGCCGGCGGCGGCGGGCCAGGTGATCCGAAGGTCTAAAAAGAGGGTGCCGAGTCGGCGACGGGGGAGCGAGACCACTTCGTACCGGCCACGGGCCGGAGGTCTACGGGGGCGATTCGCCTTCGTCGACACGGTCGATGGCGACGGTCAAGACGGACGTGTCTGCCGGCAGGAGCTCCAGGGCGTAGAGTCCAGCGTCGAGCTGGAGCTCGTGTTCGCCGGGTTGGAACACCCGCGTGAACTGTTGGTCGCAGCCGCCGCAACGTACGAGCGCCACCTGGGGAAGGCGCGGGATCCCTCCTGGCGAGACGACCAACTCGCCCTCGAGCCGCAGGCGATAGCTGCCTCCCTCGTCGAGCCGAAGCGTGCGACGCGTGGCGAACAACGGCCGGTCTGCGCCATCGCTCCCGTAAAAGTCGGGATCGAGGCACGAGGCCGCGAACACCTCGAGCCAGGCCTCGTCGAGTCGGTCTGCCCCGCGCTCGTCGCACAGGTCGAGCTGGTACTGGCAGGCCGGACCCGCCAGGAACTCGCTCTCGAGCGAGTCGAAGTCCTCACCGTAGACCGCCTCGATGCTGGCTCGGATGGCCGTCTGCGATCGTTCTTGCGTCGAGCGGAAGAACTGCTCGAACGCCGCCAGCCCACGGGTGTCGATCAAGAACCGAACGAACCGCGCGGCCGCCTGATAATCGAGCGCCAACCCGGTCGCATCCAGCATGTCGCCGATGGCGAGCGTCGGCTCGGGGAGCACCGGCCAGGCTGTAGATCGGGCCATCGCCTCGGCGAGCCCTTCCGTCAAGAAGGGGACGCTGCGACCCCACGCGCGATCGATCACCGCATGAGCCAGTTCGTGGCGGATCACACCGGTGGGCCTGCGACTACCGCGGTCGAGATCGGGAACATGGACCGATCGGGTGGCGGGCAGATAGCACGCGTAAAAGCCACAAGGGACATCGTCCTCGACATACACCGGGACCCGGAAATCCCCGGGAACCGCGACGCCCAGGAACTCGAAGATTCGCTCGACGTGCGCTTCAAGATGAGACATGGAGCCCGCGCAGGGCTCACGCTCGAGGTTCTCGAGCACCAACTCGAGGTGCCCCTGAGGGGGCTCGGATGCAGGCGAAGCACAGGCGAGGGTCGCTGACAGGCCCAGCGCGACGGTGCCTCCGAACACGTATCTCATGGCGCCGCACAATCCTTCTGGTCTGAAGCACACAAGCCCGTCCCTCTCCCGTTCCAACCCCAATCGGCGTCGCAGATGCCGTCTTCGGGCCATGGACAGGGCTCCAGCATCGTATTCTCTCCGCCGTTGTCGCCCACGCGCGGGGTGCCCCCCACGACCAGGCGCTCCTCGAGCGCGTCCACGACCTGAGGCGGAAGCGACAGGTTGCGGTAGATCCACAGCCCGCCCGCGGCCTTCAAGGCCGGAAACCAACTCTCGGGGCCGATCAGGCTCGGATTGTCGATGAGCTGTAAATCGCCGATGATCTCTGTAAGCCCGGAGAAAGCGGCGAGCTCGCGTAGCGCTCCGTTGCCGCGGATCTCGAGTCGCACGACCGTCTCGACATCGGTAAAACCGGCGATGTCGTGCAGCATGGGGTTGCCGACCACGATGATGTCCCCGGCGCTCGCGGTGGAGCCTCCTAGCCTGATGCGCTCGAGCCGGGCGTTGTGCCGGACATCGAGGCGACGGAGCTCCAGCGGCCCCATCCACTCGATCGCGGTCAACTGGTCGTTATCGCCGATGTTCACTTCGTCGACCCGCGCCAACGACGGGACACCGGTGATGGAGGCGAGCGCCGCGTTCCTCCGCAGCGAACACCGACCCGTGACGTCGGTGAGCGCAGGGAGATCGAGCGCGGTGAGGGCGAGGTTGTCGTGCAGGACGAAATCGCCGGCGACGGTGGTCAACGCAGGATACTCGAGGATCTTTGCGGCTTCGTGGCCGATGACGAGTACATCTCCGTTGACGCGGCTCAGGCCGGGCATGCCGCCGATGCGCGTCAACCTGGGGTTGAGGGCGACAAACAGGTCGTCGAGCTCGGCGACGCCGGGCCCGAGGGTGAACTCGAGGAGCGCGGCGTTCTCGCCGAGATACAGCTCCCCTTCCACCGCAGTCAAGACCGGGAAACCCTCGATCACCGCGAGGTCCTCGTTATCCGAGATGGAGAGCGAACCTTCGATAATTGCGAGCGAAGCGAAGGCGGGTAACACCTCAAGGCCTGGATTGTCGAAGATCCGCAGGGAGCCCTCGATCGTCTCGACACGTTGCAGCGCCGCCAGTTCCGCCTCGGAGCGGCCTGTGATAACCAGATCGCCGTGGATGCAGATGGGCCCGTCCGGCGGCTCGCCCCACAACGCTGCCGCGTCGATGCATCCTTTCTGCTCGGGTGTGCACCCGAACGAAACGCTCGCCGCACACGCGGCCATGAGAGCTCGTCCGAGCGATCGAAACGCCCACATAGGCCGAAAACGTTATCGTGCGACCGCGCTTTCGTCAAGGCTGTGACGGCCGAAAGCAGGCATATCCGCCTCCTGCGCCATCGGCGCGCCAGAGGCGGATATCGTCAGCGCGTATTGCGCTTAGTTCGTGGTGAGTTGCGTCTCGAATTGCAGGAAGCCGTCCAGCGTCGCCCACTCGATGTTGAGCGTGAGCTCCGTGCCGTCCCAGGTCCCCGACAGGTTTTCGATCACGACGAAGCGATCCTCGAAGCCGCTATTGATGGTGTTCGCGCCGAGATCCGTCGACGAGGAAGACAGCACCGCATACAAGTTGTCGGTCGGGAACGTGATGGCGTCCGTACTCGTCACCAGTTGACCCTTCGCCGGCTGGAGCGTGCGGACTTCGAGACCCTCGATCGTAAAGGGGAGCGACTGTGGAACGTTGTTCTGGTCCACGTAATGGTAGACGCCCAGCACGTCGCTGGAGTTGAGGCGGAGTTCGTTCAGCGAGACCTTGCAGATCCCGAGCACGCAGGTGCCGACGCTGAAGTCCACCACGCCGCTCAGATGGTTGCTGAGCGCGTAGGCGCCCCCGAAGAAGTTCAAGACCGCCTCGCCGGTGAACGGCAGAGGGTCGACCAGTCCCATGGGCGCGCCACCCGAGCACTGTGTGGCGGGGTTCGTCGCCTCAACAGGAGGAAGCGGGAAATTGTAGAGATCACCGCACAAGAAATTGTCCCAGTACCATCCATTGTTGATCGCGTCCATCTCCAACGCTGCATCTTTTTCCTCACAGAGGTCAAAGCAGTTGTCACGCGCGTTAGAAACGTCGGTTGCGAGGACACAATCCGGGGGGCTGCCCATGTTTCCTGCCATGCAGACCCCGTACATCCAAGTTGCAGGTATGTTGTCCTGCATGGTCCCACAGGTCGATGTCGAGCCGTTGCAGATCCAGATGCCGGAAGGAGGTGGTTCCTCAGGCTCACCCTCGGTTGGGTCGGGCATCTCGCCGCCCTCGCAGAATGTCTCCAGATCGTTGTAGTTTTGCGGACACCACGGGTGTTCGTCCCATCCAGGCAGGTTGGGGTTACCTTGCTGGTACGTGGCAATTCCCGCGAGCTGATTTCCACACACACGGCAGTCGTCACAGCCTTCCCCGACCCAACTGTAGGCGTCCACGACACCCGCCGGCGGGTTTGCGCAATCCTCAATACCGACGAGAACAGGCTTGTCGTCGTAATCTCCCGGGGTTCCACCATGAACGAGGGCGCACAGGGATTCACGGACGTAGTGGTCGCGATGAGCGCAGTTCCAGTCCTTCTTGTTGATGCAGAGCAAGTCCAGGGCGGGATCTGCGGCCGGATCGCAATTCATGACATAGCCCACGAACGACTCGGGGTCCGTCGTGGTTGTTGGCACATCCGTGGTCGTCGGCATCGGATCCGTGGTCGACGTGGCGCCATCGCTGTCCGTTCCCATCGGACCATCATCGCCGCAACCGACCGAGGCGGCGCTGAGCAGCATTACCAATCCACACATGAGCTTCTGAACACGTGTCTTCGACATCATACATTTCCTTGAACCAATGATTGCGACGTCGTCAGTTGCGTCGTGGCCAAAACTATATCATTTTGCAGAGGTCAGCAGAATAGGGTGCAGCCTCAGCGGCTGCTCGGGGATGCCGCTGGTGCCTCGAACCGAGCGATTGATTTGGCGAAGTAGACTGCATGTTTCCGGTCACGCAGGCTAAAGCGTTTCCCGATGACCTGCGTCGAGAACGACCTGCGCGTCGGCCGCGGTGGGAAGCCCGCTTCGCAGCGGGTGCCATATCGAGCCGTCTGGTGGAGCGATATCGCGATGTCGAGCGTCGCGCCTCTACAATGGGATGACCGAGTCAGGCGACTTAATAAAGGACTGCTCTTCAGCGCGTGAGGGGGCGCGGTCGTCCATTGATTCGACCTCCGGTGGCGATCGAGCCTGCCGCCGCCATTCGCCGAATTCAGCCGGCGCTGAGCAGCACGACCGGGCAGGGGGCGTGCTTCAAGACGCTCTCGACGCGGTGGCCGAAGAAGGCGCGGGTCGAGACGGCGCGCAGGCTGCTGCCGAGCACGATGAGGTCGAAGCTCCCCTGCGCGGCGAGGCGGACGATGTCCTCCTCGGGCCTGACGCCCTCGCTGACGACGGTCTCGACGCTGGCGCCGAACTTCTTGGCCCGCTCGGCCTCGCGGGCGACGATCTGCGCGCCGATCTCGTGCGGCCGCGCGGTCTCGACGTCGTTCGAGCCGGTGCGCGAGATGTGGAGGATCGTGACCTCGGCCCGGGTGCTGGCCGCGAGGACAGCCGCGAGCTCGACCGCGTTCTTGCTGTACTCGGTGCCGACGGTCGGCACGAGGATCTTCCGCGGCGACCACAGCCGGTACAGCGGCGGCTGACCCGGCGCGAGCTCCCGCGCCGGCTCGCGCACGATCAGGGTCGGGCACGGCGCCTTGTGGATGATGCGGTCGGCCATCGGCCCGAACAGCGACTCGGTGCCGCGGTGGACCTCGCCCAGCACCAGCAGCTCGTAGTCGCGGTGCGCCTCGGTCAGCACCTGCTCGGCCGGGTCGGCGTCGCTGATGATCTTGAGCTCGGGCCGCGAGCCCTTGAGCAGCCGCAGCGGGCGGGCGATCCGCTCGAGCGCCTTGGCGCCGACGGCCGCGTAGCGCCGCCTGCGACGGCTCCAGAACTGCCACCACGAGCTCTTCACCGCCTGCGGCCGGGCGTACACGGCGGTGGCCTCGATCGGCTGCTCGTGGCTGAGGTAGCCGATGATCTGCGCCGGCAGGTCGACGCTGTGCGCGTGCCGGCTGACCAGCAGGACGCGCCGGATCTGCCGCACGAAGCTGCTCGCCGCGATCGCCTCGGCCTCGAGCCGCTTGGCCTCGCCCTCGCCCATCTTCACCCGCGACAGCGCCCACCGCAGCATCGGCGGCGCCATCATCGAGGTCACGATCGCGACCATGACGATGATCGAGTAGAGCTCGATGGTGAGGATCCCGAGGCCGAGGCCGACGGTGGCGACGACGATCTCCATCGCCCCGCGGGCGTTCATGCCGAAGCCCATGGCCAGCCGCTCCCAGTGCGACAGGCGAGCCAGGGTGGCGCCGACGTAGACGCCGGTGATCTTGCACGCGCACGCGAGCCCGAGCACGCCGAGGCCGACCAGCGCGACCTCCTGGTTGGCGAGCCGCGCGAGGTCGACCTTGACGCCGGCCGAGGCGAAGAAGATCGGCGCGAGGAAGCTGGCGGTGACGACCTCGAGGGTGTGGCCGACCTCGCGGCGGAACCGCGGCGCCTGGCCGGCGAGGATGCCGATGGCGAACGCGCCGAGCACCGCCTCGATGCCCATCTGGTGGGTCAGCGCGGCGGCCCCGAGCGCGAGCGCGATGACCAGCGAGGTCTGGGCGTTGACGCCGCCGATCCGCCGGTCGACGCCGGAGATGATGCGGGCGACGATCGGCACGCCGACGGTCAGCATCAGGCCGAGGAACACCAGCGCGCCGCCGACGGCCTCGGCGACCGAGATCGGGTCGACCTGTCCGGCGGTGGCGAGGCCGGCGACCACGGCGAGGAGGATCCATCCGACGGTGTCGTCGGTCATCGCCGAGGCGAGGATCAGCTGGCCGATGTCGCGCCGGATCAGCTTGAGGTCCATCAGCACCTTGGCGATCACCGGGACCGCGCAGATGCTCATCGACACCGCCATGAACAGCGCGAACACCAGCCGCTTGCTCGGGTCGGCCAGGTAGACCTCGGGCAGGTACCAGCCGAAGGTGGCCCCCGCGAGCAGCGGGATGGTGATCCCGCAGCTCGAGATCAAGAGCGCGCTCTTGCCCCGGCGCTTGATGAGGCCGATGTCGGTCTCGAGCCCGGTGACGATGATGAGGAACAGGACGCCGAGCCACGACACCACCGACAGGAGGTCGGCCTGGTGCTGGTCGCGCGGGAAGATGTAGTGCTGCAGCTCGGGCGCCAGCGCGCCGAGCACCGACGGCCCGAGCAGCACCCCGGCGGCCAGCTCGCCGATCACCGCCGGCTGCTTGAGCTTGCGCAGGAGCTCGCCGAGCAGCCGCGCGGTCGCCAGCAGCACCGCGAGCTGCAGCAGCAGCAGGAACACCGCGTGGTGACCGAGCGACTTCAGGACGGCAGGGCCGGCCGCGCCGGCCTCGGCGACCGCGTCCGTCAGCAGCGTTGCGGCTGTTTGAAAGACCATAGTGTCAGGGACAGGTCCGAAGGTTCAGATCATGCTGCGCCAGCGCAGGTCGTGGGTGACGGGGCCGACGGCGGTGGGCCGGAGGGTGAGGAAGCCGCCGGGCCCGCCCTGATCGACGAGGTGGCGGCGGCGCAGGTCGTCGATCTCGGGGCCGATCCCGCCGCCCCCGCTGCGCACGATCTCCTGCAGCTGCGCCTCGGTCAGCGCGCCGTGCTGGACCAGGCTGACCAGCACCTGCCGCTGCGACAGCGACAGGTCGTTGAGGGCGGTGCCGCGGCGGCGCGGCAGCGGGCGCACGAGGATGTCGTGCTCGGTCTTGGGGTCGAGCCGGGCCGACAGCAGCCAGTAGTCGAGGGCCTGGCGCAGGTTGCCGGCGCACATCCGCTCGAGGTCGATGAACCACTCCTCGCCGGGGTCGGGCAGCATGTCGGCGCGGGTGAAGGGCCGCCGCAGGCGCTGCAGCGCGGGGGTGCGGCGCTCGCGGAAGCGCAGGCCGAAGCCGCTGACGCGGTGGCGCGAGCGGATCATGTTCTCGATGAAGCGACCGGTCTCGGCCGGCACCTCGACGACCTGGCCGAAGTAGAGCGGCAGCCGCAGGCAGGTCTCGAGCAGCGTCGCGGCTGGCGCGGCCATCAGCACGACCCACAGCATGGCCTCGTCGGTGACGCGGACCATGTCGAGGAAGGCCTGCATGCGCGCGAGGCCCTCGGGGGTGCGCACGAACAGCTGCTCGGCGTTCTCGAGGATCAGCACCCGCCGCTTGCCGACCAGCGGGACCATGCGAGCGAACTCGGCGAAGCTGCTGGCGTAGGGGGCGCCGGTGGCCTCGCACAGGGCGGCGCACAGGCGGGCCTCGCTGGCCAGGTGCGGGCCCATCGAGATCCAGTGCATCGGCAGCTCGCCGTGGAGCTCGGCGCGCACGCGGTTGACGAGGGTGCGCTTGCCGGCCCCGCGGTCGCCGGTGACGAGCAGGGCGGTGCGCTGGCCCGCGAGCCAGGTCTCGAAGACCTTGCGGCACGGGGCCTCGAGGCGCGGGCGCGGCTGGTAGAGGTCGGACAGGCCGAGCGGGACCTCGCCGAACAGGCGGCGGTAGATCGCGGGCAGGCTGCTGGCGCGGTCCTCTCCGGCGATCAAGAGGTCCCAGTAGCCGATCCGCGGGCCCTCGCCGGTGAGGGTGCGGCGCATGTCCTGGGCCAGCTCGCGGACCAGCGGCGCGGCGCGGGTGTAGAGGGCCGAGGCCCCGTGGCGGGCCCGGTCGCGTTGGGCCCGCAGCCATGACGGCCGGGCCCGGGCGGCGCGCGCCTCGAGCTGCTGCATGAGCTCGTCGGGCCGGTGGGTGCGCAGCGGGGCGAGCGCGTCGTCCATGCGCGCGGAGCTCTCGGCGACGAACCACGCGAACAGGCGCCGGACGTCGCGGGCGCTGCGCTCGGACAGGGTCCGGACCAGGCGGATCGCGTGGCCGAGGCCGGTGTGGGCCGACTCGTCGCGGGCCTCGACCTCGCGGCTGTCCTCGACGATGAAGAGGTGGTAGTCGAGGACGGTCTCGATCCGCTCGAGCTCGGCCGCGGCGTCGCGCGCGAGGGCGGCGGCGCGGCGGGTGAGCTCGATGATGAGGCCGCGCACCGGCTCGGCGAACACCTCCTCGAGCCAGCGCCGCAGCGGCACGGCGATCTGCACCGGGCCGGCCTTGGCGACCCCGGAGTCCTCGGCGGCGCGATCGAGGAAGTACAGTTCGGGCTCCTCGGCGACGGTGCGCGCGAGGTCGGTCAGGAGGCCGGCCGCCGCCATGCCGCCGGTGAAGGAGGCCGCGGTGGCGTTGAGGGTGTCGCGGGCGCCGTGGATGGCGGGGCGGATCTCGTGCTCGAGCACCGCGCGCCAGCGCGTCCGCGACAGCGGGTGGCGGTTGTCGTCGTCCGCCAGGGTGACGAGCGCCTCCTCCGGCGGCGGCGCCGGCTGCATCTGCTGCTCCAGCGTCAACGCGACCTGTTCCAGGCCGCCGAGGCAGTCTCCGCGCAAACGCTGGTCGAGCAGCTCGCCGGCCCGCCCCTGGAGCGCCGCGAACCACTCAGCCAGCCGGGCGAGCTGAGGGTCGAGGATCACCGGCCGAGGATATCAGCTCGAGGCCCGTCGGCGGTGAAGGCGATGAAAGGTGCGTTACCGCGCCGTCAGCGCGGCCCTGAACAGGCGCACACCTGCCCCGCGCGGACGGCGGGGGCCGCCGGAGCTGTCCCTCGGGACAGGCTCGCGCGGCCCGGGAGAGCTGTCCCGAGAGACATTTTATGTGTCCCGAAGGACATGTCACCGCGCGCCGCGCGGCTCAGGGCGTGTCGTTCGGGTCGGCCGGGTCGCTGTGGTGCAGCAGCTCGTCGCCGTCGCGGTGGCCGTCGCCGTCGCGGTCGACGCCGAGGCGGAAGCCCGAGCCGGGCGGCGTGCAGGTGTAGGTGACGGGCTTGCCGGTCTGGGCCAGCAGGCGCACGGCCGCGTCGCTGAGCGGCGGGATCGCCGAGAAGCTGGCGGTGTAGCTGCCGCCCGAGTAGGAGAGGCCGAGCTCGTGGCCGCCGACGTGGGCCTTGGCGACGAGGTCGCAGTCGCCGGCGTCGGCGCGCTGGCGCAGGAGGTCGATGCGCGGGCCGACGACCGCCCCGTTGCTGGCGGTGAGGCTGATCTGCTGGCCGACGATCGGCTTGAGGTTGGTGTCGAAGGCGAACGTGAACTCGGCGACCTGGCGCATCTGCTCGAAGTTGGTGAAGCCGTTCGGGGTGACCGGCGTGGCGACGAAGGCGTTGAAGAACCGCATCGGCGTGTCCTTCGAGCCGTCGTGGGTGTAGCCGAAGCCGCGGATCTGGTCGCCCTTGTGCGCGTCGTCGAAGAAGGCGCTGGCGACCGGGTCGTTGAAGACGGGGTCGCCGGCGGGGAAGCCGAAGGTCCCGACCTTGGTGTACATGTTGCGCAGGTGGGGGATCTTGAAGGTCTGCGAGAACTCGCCGCCGACGACCTCGCCGTCGCTGCCGAAGAAGCCGGGGTGCGGGTCGGTCGGGTTGGCGGTCGGGTCGAGGCGGTGGCAGCCCTCGCAGGTGAACTTGCGCTCGGGCACGAAGGCGAAGGTCTCGACGTTGACGAAGAAGTCGCGGCCGGCGGCCTGGTCGGCGTTGAGGCTGTCGTCGAGCGCGCGGATCGGGTTCGGCGGGTACATCACCTGCAACTGGAAGTCGGTGAAGGCCTGCATCTGCTCGGCCGTCAGCGGCTCGTTGCGCCCGAGCAGGCCCTCGAAGGCGACGTTGAAGGCGTTGAAGGCGGCGGCCTCGCTGAAGGCGCCGCCGTCGGGCTGGACGTTGGGGCCCTGGCCCTCGCCGTTGCGGTCGCCGCGCCAGTGCATCGGCCCGTGGTTGGCGAGGCCGCGCAGGCTCTGGGTCGTCATCGGCCCCTTGTTCGGATGGAACGGGACCTGGAAGTCGAAGAACTCGTCCTTGAGGATGTTCGGCGGGTCGACGACGTCGAGGTCGGGGTCGCCGAGGTCCCACGCGAGCTCGTCCTTGTCGCCGAAGATGTGACACGACGCGCAGGCCTGGTCGCCGTTGCTCGAGGTGAGCGCGGCGTCGTAGAGGAACCGCCGGCCGGCCACCAGCGACGGCGGCTCCGGGTTGTGCATGGTGACGTGGCCGATCTCCTGGCGGTCGTCGGTGTCGATGATCGAGATGCCGTTGTCGAAGCGGGTCAGGACGTACAGCCGGTCGCGGTACTCGTCGAGCACCAGGCCGGTCGGGCCGCCGCCGCTGACCGCGATCTGATCGATCTCGTCGGGCCAGTGGTCGTCGTCCTCGAGGTCGTCGGTGTCGTAGATCACGACCTTGTCGTTGCCGAGGACGGCGGTGTAGAGCGTGTCGCCGTCGGCGGTGATCGCCATGCCGAGGGTCTGCGAGACGCTGAGGGCGCCGGTGTCGTTGGGGATCTCGCCGCAGCAGTCGTCGCGGTCGATGTGCTTGTTGAGGTCGCGCGGGTGGACCGCGCCGCCGCTGCCGAGCACGGTGATGCGGTTGTCGACGGTGTGGCCGCGGACGGTCGAGCCGGCGAATTCGCCGTGGCCCTCGAAGCGGACCTCGTTGCGCGCCTCGGTGTTGCTGACGTAGACCTTCCCGTTCTGCGGGTTGACGATCATGTTGAAGATGACCGTGCCGACGCTGCGGTAAAACCCGGCGTTGCCGGGCAGGAGCGCCGGCGTGGCCGCGTTGGCGTCGATGACGAAGACGTCCTTGTCGGGCAGGTTGAACTTGATCTTGCTGTCCCACCAGCGGCCGATCTCGTCGACCCAGTGCGCCCCGTCGTACTTGACGATGAGGCTCATGTCGGGCTCGGGGATGCCGGCGTGGTTGGTGTTCGGCAGCGGGATGCCGCCGTCGGCCTGGCCGGTGTCGGGGATCACGCCGAGAGCGACGACGGCGGTGCGGTTGCCCGACACGAACGAGGCGGCGTAGACCTTGCTGCCGTTCGGTGAGACGGCGAGCGCGCGCGGGACGTCGCTGAACAGGTTGACGATCGTCAGCGGCGTGCCGCCGAGGCTGCTGCCGAGGTTGTTGGCGTTGAAGACCCAGACGTCGGCGCGGCCGACCCCCGGGGTGGTCAGCTGCGGGTCGAACGGCGCGTTCTGGCCGCGGTGCGCCGCGGTGATGAACGCCCGCGACTTGCCGGGCCCGGCGAACACGATATCCCGCGGCTCGTCGCCGACCAGCAGCGTGCGCTTGACATACGGGGTGTCGTCGTCGACATCGACGATGCTGACGCTGTCCGAGAGGTGATTGACGACCCACACCTCGTCGTCGTTGCGGACCGCGACGGCGACGGGCTCGAGCCCGACGGGCACCGACGCAAGGTGCTCGAGGCTGCCGTCGTGCTTGATCTCGTAGGCCTCGAGCCGGTTGTCCGGGGTGTTGACCGCGTAGAGGCGGGTCCGAGCCTGATTCATCGCCAGCGGGCGCACCTGGCCGCTCTCGAAGGCGGCGAACGGGGCGGCGGCGCGTGCGGACTCAATGGTGCCGCCTATGACGAGGAGCGTGACGAGCGAGCTGATGCACAGATTGCGAGTTTCCATCGCAGTCACAATACCGAGGCGCCGCCGCCGCCGACAAGGACCGATCGATGCCCCCTGTGATGATTCTGAATGTCATGGGAAGACAGAATCGAGAGCACATGTATGTACAGTGCGGCAAGGGGATCATCAGGGGCGTCCCGAACACGCCTCGCGCCCGCTCTCACCACCGTCCGTCGTGCTCCTCGGCGACCCCGGTGAGGCCCTGAAGCGGCACCGAGGCCCCGCCGAGCCGCAATTCGCCCTCGACCTCGACGAACAGTTCATTGTGCTGGAGGTCGACGAGGAAGGGCACGAGCGGCGGAATCGTCACACGGTCGCGATGGACGCGCCGGGGCCGCACGACGAGGTCGAGCTCCCGCGAGCGGACCCGCCAGGGCGCCGCGAGGTCCCCGCGGTCGTAATCGAAGTCGACGTCGGGGTCGAGGCGGTGCCACGCCCCGCGCCAGAACACCTGGGTGTAGCGCTGGGCATAAGCGCCGTGGTTGACGAGAGAGGCGAGCGCGATGTCGTCATTTTGCACCGCGAGCCATTGCCAGGAGGCGCGCCGCGGGACGACGCCGAAGCAATGATCGTAGTAGGAGCGCGCGGTGTCGACGACGAAGCGCCGCCCCGAGACCTCGACCTCGCCGCGGACGCGGTTGAAGAATCGATGCAACAGGGCGTAGCTGCACCGGAAATAGTTGTCCCGGCGGGTGAACGGCAGGCCCTCGCGGCAGATCTCGAGGTCGACCCGCAGCTCCGGCGTGCGCGCGCGAAACGCGGCCCGGCCGTCGCCGTCGCCGCGGTACTCGAGGTCGACGGCGCCGCGGTGCCGCAGGTCGAGCACGCCCGGGGTCTGCGCGCGGTCGAGGTAGAGGTTGCGGTCGACCGACCAACTGTCATCGCCGGCGAGGTCGCACAGCCACAGGCGGAACTTGTCGACCGCGAACGCGCGCGCAAACGACCAACTCATGTAAACCCCTGCGCGCGGGTCGTGAAGATCGGAGAACCACCACTCTTTCTGCCGCAGCGCGCCCTCGGCGCGGGGCGTGCGGACGAGCCACTTCTCTTCGAGCTGCATATTAAGTCCTGTCAATAACGATGTTTGATGAGCGTCGCGGCCGACGCCCGCGGATCGCGGCGCGGGCGTGCGGAGCGTCGCGCGAGGCGATGAAACCCCGGCGCAATCCAACAAATGACAGTAGTTCAGCCGGGCCCGACGATCCGGTAGAAGGGTTCGGTCGCGTCGGGGATGTCGACTTCGTGGATCGCGTTGAAGGGCGGGGTGAAATCGCCCTGCGCCGTCCACGGGCCCCGCTCGCTCGGGCCCGATTCGATGGTGTACGTCACGCCCGGCGCGAATTGCGTCGTCCGGATCCGGAGGGCGAGGGCGTCGGGGTCGAACTCGATCGTCGCGCCGGCGTACGGGCGCGCCAGCGGTTCTCCCACGAATACGCCCTCGCCGGGCCAATTCACCGACTTCCAGTAGGCCTCGATCAGCGTCTCGCCGCGCCAGTAGTGCGGCACGAGCACCTGCGTCTCGGGGAATTTCGTCGGGTAGTTGCACGGCTCGGTCGCGGTGCCGTAGCTGCCGGTCGCGCCGGCCTCGAGCCAGCGGCAGATGCTCATCTGCCCGCTGTCGCAGATCTGCCCGCCGTAGGAGGTGAGGTGGTCGGCGACAGCGCCGGGCAGGTAGGTGTTGTCGGCGATCCCGGGCACGTCGGCGAGGCCCGTGAAGTAGAAGAGGATGTCGGTCTCGCCCTCGAGCGCGTTCGAGCCCATGCCCATGGCGTTGTCGATGTACTCCATGGCGATCCGCTCCGGGCTCCACTGGTCGACCGTGGCCATGAAGGAGGGCCAGCGGACGCTGCGGTCGGGGTCGGTGGTGCGCACGAAGTAGCCGGTGCCGCTCGGCGCGGTGCCGTCGGCCGCGACGCCGCGGTCGATCAGCGCCTGCACGTGCTCGAGCGAGGTGCCGGCGAGGTGCATGGCCGGCCGCAGGCCGTGATCGGTGAACGGCCGCAGCGAGCTCGAATCGTAGTAGCCGCTCGGCGCGGTCTCGCTGCACGGCTGACTGCAGTACTTGTCGGGGTCGTGGCCGAGCGCGAAGGCGCTGACGAGCGACTGACACTCGACGCGGTAGGGCTTCGTCCAGGTGATCGCCAGCGCCTGGATGTCGGGGCCGAGGGCGGCGTCGACCTGTCCCTTGAGACCGGCGAAGACGTCGGCCGCGAGCGCGTCGCCGGGCGGGGCGAAGCTGAGGACGACGAGGTTGTCCGCCGGCAAGCCGCGGGCCGCGAGGTAGTACTCGGCGACGGCCATCGACTGCGGGTCCTGGTCGTTGGCGAGGACGGCCAGCTCCTCCGGCTGGATCGAGGCGCGCGGGAGGATCACGGTCGGCGCGACCGGGCCGCCGGTGGTGCTGCCGGTGGTGGTGAGCGGCTCGGCGGTGGTGGTGCCGGCGCTCGAGCTGGTCGAAGAGCCAGGTTCATCGCCGGTGGTCGAGGTGGTCGGCGCGGCGGTCGGGTCGGCGGTGGTCGCGGTCGTCGTGCTGCCCGTGGTCGCGGCGGTGTCGGTGCCGTCGCCGGCGCTCGGGCTGCAGGCGCACGCGAACAGGAGGGCCGCGGAGAGGCGCGCGGGCTGAGACATGCGGCGAGCGTATCAGCCGGCCCCTCGCGCGCTCTGGGGGCCGGAGACGACGTTCCGAGGCCTCAACGGCCGCGTCCCGAGCCCGAGGCGTGAAGGACCGGTCACGCGTGCGAGCACTTGCGCGAGATTTCGATCCCCGGAGCGCCCCGGCGCACGTGCCGACGGCGCCAGGTTGCGAGGCGTCCGAGGCTTCAGTAGCCGCGACCGCCGCGGCGCGGGAAGCCGCTGGTGCTGCGCCACAGCGCGGGGTCGTCGGGGCCGCGCGAGTAGCGACGGGCGGCGAGGCCCGCCTCGCCGTTGGCGGCGAACCAGAGGAAGACGGCGACGACGGTCATCATCGTGCGACCGCTGGCGATCGCGTAGGCGCCGAGGCCGAAGGCGGCGAACTTGCCGACGGCGGCGGCGATCTCGGTGGCGCGCAGCGGGCCCATGCGCGCCGACAGCAGGGCGCGGAAGACGCGGCCGCCGTCCATCGGGAAGGCCGGCAGCAGGTTGAAGACGCCGAGGCCGAGGTTGGCCCACGCGAGCGCGCCGACGAAGGAGTGCGGGGTGGCGTCGCCGGTGAGCGCGGAGAGGCCGAAGAACAGGCCCGAGAGCAGGAAGCTGACGACCGGGCCGGCGATGGCGACCATGAACTCCTCACGCGGAGGCATGTGCGCGCCCTCGATCTGGGCGACGCCGCCGATCGGGAGGAGCAAGATCTGCCGGGTCGAGATCCCAAAGCTGCGCGCCGTCAGGGCGTGGCCGAACTCGTGCGCCACGACCGAGGCGAACACCGCCAGGAGGAAGGCCAGACCGGAGACGACGGCGGCGGGACCGCCGCCGTAGCTGCTCAGAACCGCCCACAAGAGCACGAGGACGAAGGAGGCGTGGACCCGCGTCTCGATGCCGAACAGTCGGCCAAGCGACCATGACCATTGCATGATGAAGCCACCATGCGCACGCGTCGGCGAGGGTCAAGGTCGCCGGGCGCGCCAGGCAGGCAGCGGTGAGGCGAAGCGCACGGGGACGCTCCCGGGCGAGCGGCGGCGGCGATGGCGCGGCCGGGAGGTCTGCGTCCGGCCGGTGCTGAACCTGGCGCGAGGGACAGGTGGTTTGCGAGGGTTATTCCCCGGCGGCGGCGAGGCGCGCCCGAAGCGTGAGGTCCTCGGGGCGACCCGCACTTTGAACCAAGGGGTCCGAGAGGACAGGCGCCGGCGGCGGGGGTGTCCTCGAGGACAGTCTGCGTCTCCGCGCGGAGGATGTTTAAAAGGACAGGTGGCGATGCCGGAGAGCCGCTCGTGAGCAGCCTGCGCCTCCGCGCGGAGGATGTCCGGAAGGACGGGTGACGATGCCGGAGAAGCGCCGTGAGCAGCCTGCGCCTCAGCGGAGGATGTCCGGAAGGACAGGTGACGATGCCGGAGAAGCGCGCGTGGGCAGCCTGCGCCTCCGCGCGGAGGGTGTCCGGAAGGACAGGTGACGATGTCGGAGAAGCGCTCGTGGGCAGTGCGCGCCTCCGCGCGAAAGATGTCCGGAAGGACAGGTGACGATGTCGGAGAAGCGCGCGTGCACCGCCTGCTCAGGCGGTCCCAGAGGACAGCCCGCGGTCGCGGGGCGAGATGTCCGAAGGGACAGGTTTCTGCCGGGGACAGCCGGCTCGTACGGCCGAGGTCGCGGGCTCGCGGCTGTCCTCGGGGACAGCCAAGGCGCACCGTCGAC
Source organism: Nannocystis exedens (assembly GCF_002343915.1). Classification (GTDB taxonomy): domain Bacteria; phylum Myxococcota_A; class Polyangia; order Nannocystales; family Nannocystaceae; genus Nannocystis; species Nannocystis exedens. The sequence goes on from NZ_NETK01000001.1 coordinate 5,700,189, forward strand.
GGCTGTCCCGCAGCGCAGGTCAGCCGGCGGGGCTGTAGCGGCCGCGGTGGACGAAGCTGGCGGCGGGGACGCGGCTGCTGGCGCTCTCGCGGGCGCGCAGGCTCTCGGGCAGGTCGGCGGGGTCGCCGGGGGCGCCGACGGCGATCGCGGCCATCGCCTCGAAGTCGGGTTCGGGGACGCCGAGCTCGGTGTAGGCCTTGGCCTCGTCGAAGCCGGCCATGGCGTGGGCGTAGAGGCCGAGGACGCGGGCCTGCAGGGCGAGGGACATCCACGCGCTGCCGCAGTCGAAGCCGGCGTGGCGGTTGGGCTTGCCGGAGCCGGCGAAGCGGCGGCGACCGAACAGGATCATCACCAGCGGGGCGTTGTGGGCCCACGACTGGTTGAACGGGACCAGGCAGCCGAGTACGCGCTTGTGGTCCTCGGTGCCGGGGCCGTGACCGTACACGACCGTCCACGGCTGCTCGTTGTAGCTGGACGGGGCCCAGCGCATGGCCTCGAACAGGCTGGCGAGCTGCGCGTCGGTCAGCGGCTCGGGCCGGAAGGCGCGCGGCGACCAGCGGTCGAGGAACATGGGGTGGACGTCGGCGTCGGGCGTGCGGGTTGTCGCGGTCATGGGGCGACCGATCTAGCACAGGGCCCGGTCTGCGGGGCTCAGGGCAGCGGCTCGAAGGCGATCTCGAGGCCGCCGGGACCGACCGGCAGGGCGAGGCAGTGACGCGGTGCCGGGCTCGCCATGGCGGTCCAGCCCGGGGCGGCGGTGGTCTGCCAGCGCAGGTCGGCGGGACCGCGCACGGCGAAGCGGCGACCGCCCGGCGTACACACGCGGACCCGCGGGCCGTCGACCTCGAGGGCGCAGGTCTGCGGGAGGTGGACCCGCATGGTCGCAGGGACAGGTTCGCCGTGGTCGGGGACGACGCGGTCGAGGCAGCGCAGGACCCGGCCGTCCCAGGCCAGCCGCCGGTGGTGGACCGCCGGCGAGCGGAAGCCGCGCACGCCGGCCGAGAGCTCGGATGTCCCGAAGGACAGATCGACGAGCTCGCCGCGGCCGCCGATCCGGTGGCTGGCCCAAAGTTCATGTTGGTCGCGGTCGCCGGGGCCGACGGTGACGGTGTTGTGGGCGCGAGTGCTGCGGGCGTAGGTCCGCTCGGGGCCGACCTCGTAGGTGCCGACGCCGGCGTCGACGACCACCCGCTCGCCGCCGAGCGACAGCTCGTAGCCGAGCCAGTCGCCGTGGATGTGGCCGACCTGCTGCGGCATGCCGAGGCCGCCGGCGTTCCACAACAAGGTCCACGGGCCCCAGGCGCGGCGGAACAGGCCGGAGGCGGGGGCGTTGTAATCTGTCCCCTGAGACAGGCTCCCGCCGCAGCGGGTCGCCAGCGCGGCGGGGGTGACGAGGCCGCGCTGGCTGTCGCCGAACAGCGCGACGTCGCCGTCGGGGTGGGTGAAGGCGGGCAGGACGGCGAGCATGCGCGCGAGGTCGTCGCGCAAGCGCTGGCCGGCCCGCGGATCGGCACGCTCGGGGCCGAGGGCGACCACGCCGGCGAGCTGCTCGGCGAGCAGGCAATGATAGGAGGGCGTGCGCTCGCGGTGGAAGCCGTCGAGCGCGAGCTGCTCGGCGGTGACCGCCGCGAACCGGGCGACCGCGGGCGCGAGCAGGTGGGCGCGCGGACCGTCGAGGGCCAGCGCGCCGGCGGCCAGCGCGGCGAGGTCGGTCCACAGGTGATTGCCGTCGAGGTGGTGCTCGAGGTGCCGCTCGAGGTGCCGCAATTGCCCGGCGAGCGAGGCGAGCAGGCGCCGGCGGGTCATGCCGTCGAGAGCGTCGATATGTCCCGAGAGCCAGCCGAGCCAGTGCAGCGATCGCACCGCCGTCGGGTACGGCTCCCAGCCGACGCCCTCGGTATGGTTGGCGATCCAGTGGTCGATCGTCGCCAGCGCCACTTCCGGCGCGAGCCGCTGCAGCCAGCCGTGGTAATGCAGGGTGTAGAGGTAGAGCAGGCCGACCGGCGGGTCCCAGCCGGCGCGCAGCGGGTCGTGCGGGGGCTGTCCCAAGAGACAGACGCCGTCGGGGCCCGGCTCGCCCTCGGGCGTGGGCGCGGGCATGCGGGCGAGCAGGCCGGTGAGGCCCTCGAGGCTGGTGGCCCTGGGCCGACGCGCGGGGCCGCCGAGGCGCCTGCGCAGCTGGTAGGCGATCTGCCGCGGAGGCAGGTGCGACGCCGTGCGGAAAAGCGTCCCGGGGCCGTGACGGAAGAGCCGGGAGGTGGTCATACGCGCTTGTTGTCGGCGCCGGCGAGCAGGCCGACCGCGTCGACGACCATGACGCGGAGCAGGTCGGCGGAACGCAGGCGGCGGAAGTCGCGGTGGGCGACGAGGACGGCGAGGATGTCGGCCCGCGCGAGCGCGTCGTCGAGCGAGACCAGCGGGCGGCCGGCGATCGGCGAGCTCTGGAGGTGCGGCTCGACCAGCAGCACCTCGCCGAGCGCCTCGCGGTGGACGGCCTCGGCGATGTGCAGCGCGGGGCTCTCGCGCAGGTCGTCGATGTCTGGCTTGTAGGACAGGCCGAGCAGGGCGATCGTCGGCGCGCGCAGCTTGCCGGCGAGGCGGCGGATCTGCCCGAGAATGCGCTCGGGGCGGCCGTCGTTGACCTGGCGCGCGGCCTGGATCAGCGGCGTGTGCTCGGGCGCGCTGGCGGCGATGAACCACGGGTCGACGGCGATGCAGTGCCCGCCGACGCCGGGCCCGGGGCGCAAGATCTGGACCCGCGGGTGGCGGTTGGCCAGCCGGATCACCTCCCACACGTCGAGGTTCAAATGGGCGCTGACGTTGGCCAGCTCGTTGGCGTAGGCGACGTTGACGTCGCGGTAGGCGTTCTCCGCCAGCTTGGTGAACTCGGCCACCTCGGCGCTGGTGCGGTGGACCTCGGCGCGCACGAAGCCCTCGTAGAAGGCGGCGCAGCGGTCGGTGCAGGCGTCGGTGAGGCCGCCGACGATGCGCTCGTTCTCGACGACCTCGCGCAGGACGGCGCCCGGCAGCACGCGCTCGGGGGCGTGGGCGAGGAACAGATCCTTGCCGACGACAAGCCCGCTCTGGCGCAAGATCGGGGCGACGAGGTCGCGCAGGGTGCCGGGCGGGACGGTCGATTCGAGGACGACGAGGTTGCCCGGCCGCAGCACCGGCACGAGGGCGCGGCTGGCGGCTTCGACCGCGGCGAGGTCGGGGCGGTGGTCGGAGGTGATCGGTGTGGGTACACAGATCAAAAACGTGCGCGCGGGGACGGGCTCGGCGACGGCGCGCAGGGTGCCGGCGAGGACGGCGGCGCGCACGAGGGCGTCGAGCTCGGGCTCGACGATGTGGATCCGCCCGGCGTTGATGGTGTCGAGGATGTCGCGCCGGAGGTCGAAGCCGGCGACGCGACGACCGCGCGTGGCGAGGACGGCGGCGGTGGGTAGGCCGACGTAGCCGAGGCCGACGACGCAGACGTCGAGATCGAGCGCGGCCGAGCCGTCGGATGGGGGTTCGTTAAGTGAAATGGTCACCGGCTTTTCGGGCATGCTATCTGGGTCGCGCCGATGCCGTCCACTGGGCCCCGGATCCTCATCGTTCTTGGCACTCGTCCCGAGGTGATCAAATTGGCGCCGGTGGAGCGCGCGCTGCGGCAGTACACCGACTGGCAGGTGTCGCTGTGCTGCACCGGGCAACACCGCGAGTTGGTGCCGCCGATCCTCAACACGTTCGGGCTGCAGTGCGAGGTCGAGCTGAGCGCGATGACGCCGGCGCAGTCGCTGTCGAGCCTGATGGCGCGCCTGCTCGACGGGATCGATCCGGTGCTCGACGCCCTGCGGTTCGACTGGGTGGTGGTCCAGGGCGACACCACCACCGCCCTCGCCGGCGCCCTCGCGGCGTTCCATCGCCGGATCCCCGTCGCCCACGTCGAGGCCGGCCTGCGCACCCTCGACCTCGCGGCGCCGTTCCCCGAAGAGGCCAACCGCCAGCTCATCGCCCGCCTCGCCAGCCTCCACCTCGCCCCCACGCCCGCCGCCCGCGAGGCGCTGCTCGGCGAGGGCGTGGCCCCGGAGTCGATCGAGGTCACCGGCAACACCGTCGTCGACGCGCTGCGCTGGGCCTCCAGCCGTCTGCCGCTCGAGGGCGCCCCGGCGCCCGAGCTGGTGCGCTTCGCCAAGGGCCGCCCGTTCGTGCTGGTCACCGGCCACCGCCGCGAGAGCTTCGCCGGCGGCCTCGCGGCGGTCTGCACCGGCCTCGCCACGCTGGCTCGCGCCTATCCCGGGGTCGACTTCGTGTACCCGGTCCACCTCAACCCGGCGGTGCAATCGGCGGCGCGCGGGCTGCTCGGTGGGCTCAGCAACGTCTTTTTGCTCGAGCCGCTCGAGTACATGGCGGCGGTGTGGCTGCTCAAGCGCTGCATGTTCGTGATCACCGATTCGGGCGGGCTCCAGGAGGAGGCGCCGGAGTTCGGAAAGCCGGTGCTGGTGACCCGCACGACCACGGAGCGCATGGAGGGAGTGGCGGCCGGCTGCGCGGTGCTGGTCGGCTATGACACCGATCTGCTCGTCTCCACGGCGCGGCGCTGGCTCGACGATCCGGCCGCGTACGCGGCAGTCTGTCCGCGCAAGAACCCGTACGGGGACGGTCGCGCGGCTTCGCGCTGCGTGGCGGCGCTGCGTCGGCGCCTCGGCTTGCCGGCGGCGTCGGTGACGCCGTGGCCGGAGGCCCGGATCGAGCGTGCTGCGACCGACATGAGGTAGGATCGCCGGGTGAACGTCGGCGCACGTGGACGCGGGAACGCCGGGGGGTCCCCGTGAGCGCCGAGACGTGGGTGCTGTGGATCGCCGCGATCGTGGCGTTCGTGCTGGTGGCCGTGGCGATGCCGTGGGCCATTCGTGGCTGGCGCGCATTGGGCCGCTCGGACCGCGAGATCAGCCTGCGCAAGGTCCATCAGGGCGAGATCGCGCGGGTCGGCGGATTCGTGATGATGGTGGGCATCGGCGCGGTCGCGTTCCGCGGCCTGGTCGGCACCAGCGAGCTGTCGCTCGTCCACGAGTGGTTGTCGCGCAACCCGCTCAGCGGGGCGCTGCTGTGCGGGCTCGTCGGGCTCTACGACGACCTGGTCGGGGCGCGGGCGCGGGTCAAGCTGGCGCTGCAATTGTTCGCGGCTGGGGTGGCGGTGTTCGCCGTCGGCCTGCGCTGGCCGGCGATGGCGGAGCTGCTCGGCCCGCTGGCGGCGCTCGAGCCGGTGATCACGCTCGGCTTTTTGGTGGCGTCGGTCAATGCGATCAACCTCAGCGACGGGCTCGACGGGCTCGCCGGCGGCAACACGGCGATCGGCTTCGCGGTGGTGCTGGCGGCGACGCTGCTGCACCCGCAGCCCGACCTCGCGCTCGGGTGGGTCAGCGCGGCCGCGCTGGGCGGCGTGCTCGGGTTCCTCGTCCACAACCGCCACCCGGCGCGCGTGTTCATGGGCGACGCCGGCAGCTACTTCCTCGGCTTCCTGCTGCCGGCGCTGCTGCTGCAGATCGCGCCGGTGCCGGAGCGGGTGGCGATCATCGACGTGTCGCTGCCGCTGCTGGTGCTGGCGCTGCCGCTGCTCGACATGGGGCTGTCGATCGCGCGCCGGGCCGCCCGCGGCCAGCCGATCTTCGCGCCCGACAGCGACCACATCCACCACCGCCTGCTCGCCCGCGGCTTCACCCACGGCCGCGGCGTGGCGGTGCTGTGGCTGACGACGGGGATGTTCGCCGGGCTGGCGCTGCTCAACGTGATCGGCGTCGGCGGCTGGTGGACGCTGACGGGCGCCGGCGCGGGGCTGCTGGTGGTCGCGGGGCTGCTCGGGTACCACGAGCTGCTGCGCCACCTGCCGGCGTTCACCGGCGACCGCCTGGTGCTGCGCGACCGCCGGCGCGCGGTCGTCGAGCTGCTCGCCGACCTCGATCGCCTGGCCGAAGAGACAAGGCGAAAAGGACATGACTTCAAGGACACAGAAGATCCCGCGCTGGCGCGCTGGCTCTCGCTGGCGCCGGCGTTGACGCCGATCCTCGGCCGCATCGGCGTGCCGGGGTTCGAGCTGCGGCGCGGGACGGCGACGGCGGTGAAGTGCGGCGACGACTCGCAGGCGTGGGGCTTCCTCAGCCTGCCGCTGCCGCAAGGGGCGGAGCTGCGGCTGGCGCTGGTGGCTCGCCTGCCGGAGCTGCAGCCGGAGCAGCTGGTGCTGCTCGAGCGCGTCGTGGTCCTGCTCGCCGACCAGTCGCCCTCGCGGCGTTGAGCGCAAGTCGAGCGCGTGATCCGGAGGCGGCGCCGGTGCGGGCGATGAATCGGAGTTCGCGAGCCGGGGCGGGTCCTACGGTGATTGGCCGCGCCGCGGCGGCGACGCCTCGAATCGTGGCCCCGGTCGTGTCCAGGCCGTGGCCCGTCCGCGGAGTCCATGCACCCTTCGTCGTGTCGTCCCCGCGGCGACGGAGGTACAAGGGCAATGCTGTTCGATCATACCATCCTGTCGTTCGCGAGCGTCGTGCTGACGCTACCGTTCGCCGAGCACGGCTGGCCGTTCGACGCCGGGATCGAGGCCGAGGACGACCACGAGGACTGAGCTCGGCTGGTATCGGCGTCGTCGCGCCGACGCAATCGACACACCGCGCACCCGCGAGGTCCTATTCCATGTCGACCTGGCGCGTCGACGTCTCGACACTCGCCGGATGGCCCATCCAGGGGCGGTCACGAGTCTTCACATTCGTGTCATGAAGGCGCGTCGCCGTCGGTCGCCGCCGGGCGATCCCCCGGGTGGCGGAGGCGGGCGGCGGCGAACCGAGGCTTCACGCTGCCTGCGCAAGCGATGGGGGATGTAGACCTCTGCACAGAAATTGCGCCGTGCTGGACCGGGGAACTCCGGAATTGCGGGCGGCTTGGCCGCGACCGGGGCGCTCGTCTATAGTCCAGCCAGGTCCTCATGAAGTGGGTCGAGATCAGGCACGAAGGAGACGGCAACCGCGGCGCCGCGTACGCGGCCGAAGTACCCGGCGGCGTGCTCGTGCGGACGGTGACGCACCTGATCCTCCACACCGGCCTGTACGTGTCGGAGGCGCTCGCGTTCGTGCCCAACGTCGGCCTCGCGGACTTCGAGCGCAAGCCGAAGGACGAGGACTAGGCCGGCGGCGCGGACGAGGTCGCCGGCGGAGCTCCCGTCGCCGGGAGGCCGCGCGAGCGTAGCGACCTGTCTCGGGGGACAGGTTCGAACGATCGGCAGATCGCTGCAGGACTGCGGCTCACTTGCGCTTGCGGCGGTCGACCTCGAGCTCGGGGCCGGGGGCTGCAGGACCGCGGCCTCCTCGCGCCTGCGGCGGTCGACCTCGAGCTCGGGGCCGGGGGCTGCAGGACTGCGGCCTACTTGCGCTTGCGGCGATCGACCTCGAGCTCGGGGCCGCGGACGGCGGCGAAGTAGCGGTCGGGTTTGCGCTGCAGGACCATGAGCGTGGGGTCGCGATCGGCGTCGAGCCCGAGGGCGCTGGTGACCAGCATCGACTGCGACGAGGTCTCGAGCAGCGGCTTCAGCCGTTCGGGGTTGACGGCCAGCACGGCGGACAGCAGGTCGTTCGTCGAGTCCTTGGCCGGCTCGCCCTCGGCCGCGGCCTTGGCCCAGCCCTGGACGACGGGGAGCGGGTCGGGGCCGATGACGACGAGGAGGCCGCCGGCGCGCTCGTTGGCGGCGAGGGCGACGCGGAGGCGGCCCTTGTCGTCGAGCAGCGGCTTGCCGACGGCGGGGACGTGGCGCGAGACGCCGTCGACGGTGAGCAGGTAGACCGTCGGGTTGTCGCCGGCCTTCTTGAAGCTGGCCCCGGGGACATCCGCGAACATGCGCGCGAGGCTGAGGTTGTCGACCAGCGTGCGCAGACAGCCGACGAGGTCGCGATAGCCGGCGGCCGGATCGTCGGCGCCGAGGCCGATCCGCAGGTGGCGGGCCGGGCCGGTGCCGAGCAGGACGCGGCCGTTCCAGCGCCGCAGCGCCTTCGCGGCCTGGTCGACCAGCGGGTCGAGCATCAACTTGGCGGCGAACCCGGCCCGGTCGACGCCCGCGTTCATCTGCTTGATCGCGTCGGCGACGGCCTTCTTGTAGCCGGGCCAGCGCGTGCTGACGCCGGCCGCGAGCTCGGGGACCTTGAGCATGCCGGTCAGCGCGCCGTCGGCGATGTCCGGCGAGCTCGGCAGCGGCTTGCCGGGCGCCTCGAGCACGTGGACGTCGAGCGAGTGCAGGCCCTGGCCGGCGGCGGCGACCCGCGCGTACGGGAACTCGGGCATGACCAGGCGCGCGCGCGTGTCGGCGAGGGTGAACCACAACGGCCGCGAGCCGTAGGTCGCGGGCAGCTGACGGCTGGTGGCCAGGCCCTGCAGGGTGTCGGCGAACACGAGGTTGTTCGTCTGGCCGTCGAGCCAGGCGAGCTTCGGCGCGGGCGGCTGGCCGTCGGCCGGCGTGCTGTCGCCGGCGGGCGCGGGCAGGCGGACGGCTCCGAAGTCGCCGACCGACTCGAGGCCCTTCAACGCGTCGGCGACGCCCTGCCCGGGGCGCACGGGCAGGACGACGATGTCCTCGCCGGCGACGTGGACGCCCGCCCAGGGCCGGTCGCCGACGACCTGCGGCGCGAGCTTGTCGGCGAGCTCTGCCGGGGCCTGCATGCGCAGCACGAACGCGGCGAGGGTCGGCAGCGAGGGGACCTCGGGCAGGTAGGCGTCGATGCCGGCGACGACCTCGGCGGGGCGGGCGATGAAGGCCCCGGCGTCTGGCATTTGGGACAGCTGGTGCGGCGCCGGAAGGGCCGGGCCGGCCGGCGTGCGGGCGCGCGGCGGGGCGCCGGCGGAGGTCGAGGGGACGCGCTGCGGGGCCTTCTTGCAACCCGGTGCGGCCAGGACGGTGGCAGTGACGAGGGCGGCGGCGAGGGCGACGTGGCGAGGTCCGGGCATGCGCGTGCGTACCGTAGCAGGTGGGCGCGCTGGACGCATGCGCGGGCTCACGGCTTCACCGCGTGGGTGCGATCGTGGGACGAGAATTCTCAGGCGAGCGGCCGAGACGAGAATTCTCGTCGGCGCGGACGAGCGGACGTGTGGCGAGCGGACACGGTCGCGGACAGGCGCGCGGCATTGCGAGGGCGGGGGGGTTGCCCTATCCTCCGCCGCGTCATGACGATCCGCCTGGGAATCAACGGAATGGGCCGCATCGGGCGGCTCGTGCTTCGACACGCGCTCGCGCGGAGCGCCGACTTCGCTGGCTCGGGGGCCGTGCGCAAGGGGCCGGCGATGCAAGTGGTCGCCGCCAACGACCTCGCCGACGCCGACGAGCTCGCCTACCTGCTCGGCCACGACTCGGTGCATCGTTTCCAGCTGCCGAAGGCCCGCGCGGAGGGCGGCGCGCTGCACGTCGGCGACGGCTCGATCTCCCTGTTCAAGGAGCGCGACCCGAGCAAGATCCCCTGGGCCGACCACGGCGTCGACATCGTCATCGAGGCGACCGGCAAGTTCACCACCGGCGAGCAGATGGCCGGCCACCGCGCCGACGCGAGCGGCCCGTCGCACGTCATCCTCGCCGCGCCCGGCAAGAACGTCGACAAGACGCTGGTCATCGGCGTCAACGAGGAGACGTTCGACCCGGCGAAGGACCGCCTGGTGTCCAACGCGAGCTGCACCACCAACGCGCTGACCCCGGTGCTCGCGGTGCTCGACCGCGTGTTCGGCGTCAAGTGGGGCCTGGTCGGCACGACGCACGCGTACACCGCCGGTCAGGGCCTGGTCGACGGCCTCGCCGGCAAGGACCTCCGCCGCGGCCGCGCGGCCCCGGTCAACATCGTGCCGACGTCGACCGGCGCGGCCAAGGCCATCTCCGAGGTGCTGCCCAACCTCAAGGGCAAGTGCGACGGCACCGCCGTGCGCGTGCCGGTGGTCGACGGCTCGCTCTACGACGTGGTCTGCCAGCTCGAGGGCGAGCCGACCCTGGCCCGCGTGATCGAGGCGCTGCGCGAGGCGGCCGCCAGCGAGGCGCTGCGCGGCGTGCTCGACGTCCGCAAGGAGGCGCTGGTGTCGAGCGACATCCTCGGCGACCCGCACTCGAGCATCGTCGACGTCGACGCGTGCATGGGCCTCGGCGCGCTGGTGAAGATCGTCGGCTGGTACGACAACGAATGGGGCTACTCGGGCCGCGTGCTCGACCTGGCCGCCATCGCCGCCAACTGGATCGTCGCCAATCGCGGCAGCAAGCGCTGAACGCGACGGCAGGAAGCGTGGAGCGGCTTCGTCTCGAGTCCGAGGCGGAGCCGCTCGGCGCGTGGTGAATCGCAGGGGGCGCGGATCGGCGATTCCGAGGATGAGGATGGGGTCCTGGGCGACTCATAAAAAGAGCGCCAGGAAGAACCGTGGATCGATGATGCGCCGAACATTCGCGCGTCACGGGAGGCGAGCGGGACCTCCTGGATTTGCCGGATCCGTCGATCGATCGCCAGATCGAGCTGAAGCCGGCGAAGATGCGTCTTGCGGAGGTAGGAGTCGCGCCGCCGCCGAGCTCAGCTCGGCGGGAACACCTTGCCGGGGTTCAAAAGGTTCTGCGGGTCCCAGGCGCGCTTGAGGGCGAGCTGGAGGGCGCGGAGCTCGGGCGGCTGCTCGAGCGGCATGTAGGGGCGCTTGCTGAGGCCGATGCCGTGCTCGCCGGAGAGCGTGCCGCCGAGGGCGATCGTGGCGGCGAACAGGTCGGCGACGCAGCGGTCGACGCGTTCGCCGATGTCGCTGCTGGCCTTTGGGTCATATAGAAAATTGACGTGGAGGTTGCCGTCGCCGGCGTGGCCGAAGCTGGCGACGTCGACGCGGTGGCGCGCGCCGATGTCCCGCGCCGCGGCGGCGAGGTCGGGCAGGCGCGCCAGCGGGACCGCGACGTCCTCGCTGATCTTCTTCGGCCAGTGGGCGCGCAGGGTGTGGCTGAGGGCGCGGCGGACGTCCCACAGCGCATCGCGTGTGGCCGGGTCGGTGGCCTGGGCCACGGCCAGCGCCCCGGCCTCGCGGCACAGGTCGGCGGCGCGCAGCAGGGCGCGGTCGAGGCCGGCGCCGTCGCCGTCGAGCTCGACCCACAGCAGCGTGCGCGCGCCGGGCGGCAGCTCGACGGCCAGGGTGCCGCTGCGGGCCAGCAATTCGGTACATGTCCGATCGGCCAGCTCGAGCGCGGCCGGGGCGACGCCGCCGGTGAGGCAGCGGTGCACCGCGTCGCAGGCGGCGGCCTCGTCGGCGAACGAGGCCAGCAGGGTGACGGCGAACGGCGGGCGCGGGACGAGCCGCAGCACGCAGCGGGTGAGGACGCCGAGCGTGCCCTCGGAGCCGACGAGCAGGCCGGCGAGGTTGTAGCCGGTGACGCCCTTGATCGAGCGATGCCCGACCTCGTGGCTGACGCCGGTGCCGTCGACGACGTCGAGGCCGAGGACGAAGTTGCCGGTGACGCCGTACTTGCACGCCCGGGGACCGCCGGCGTTGGTGGCGACGTTGCCGCCGACGCTGCAGATCTTCAGGCTCGCCGGGTCGGGCGGATAGAACAGGCCGCGGGCCTCGACGGCGCGGTGGAGCTCGGCGGTGAGGACCCCGGGCTCGACGATCGCCAGCATGCTGCGCTCGTCGATGTCGACGATCGAGCGCAGGCCGCCGAGGTCGAGGACGACGCCGCCATGGTCGGCGAGGCAGCCGCCGACGGTGCCGGTGCCGGCGCCGCGCGGGCTCAGCGGGACGCCGAACGCGTGGCACAGACGGACCAGCGGGGCGACCTCGGCGCGCTCGCGCGGCCGCACGACCAGGCCCGGCAAGAACGGCCCCTCGGCGCCGTCGTCCCGGGCGTACGGCTCACGGTCGCGGACGACGACGTCCGACCCGAGCTCGGAGCAGACCCGCTCGTGCAGCGCGGCGAGGTCGAGGACGGCCATGCCGACGATCCGTGGTGGATGCGTGGTGGATGCGCCGCGCTAGACGGAGAACGAGCTGCCGCAGCCGCAGGAGCCGGTGGTGTTGGGGTTGTTGAACTTGAACCCCGCGCCCTGCAGGCCCTCGACGTAGTCGATGCTGGTGCCCATCAGGTACATGAAGCTCATCTGATCGCAGACGAGCTTGACGCCCTGGCTCTCGAAGTGGTTGTCGCCCTCGGCGGGCTCGTCGAAGTAGAGGTCGTACTGAAAGCCGGCGCAGCCGCCGCCCATGACCTTGACGCGCAGGGCGTAGGTGCTCTCGATCGCCTCGGTCTCGCGGATCTCGCGGATCTTCGCGGCGGCGGTCTCGGTGACCTCGAGGGCGCCCGTCATCTGCGGGTCGTGGGCTTCGTGCTGGATCGGCGTCGCGGGCGCGGTCTCGGTTGCTGCAGACATCAGGGCTCCCAAAGTTGACGTTCGGGTAGGATGGTGCGCTGGCCCGGGCGGGTCAAGCCTGCGGCGCGCATGCGCGGGTGCGGCAGGCCACGTGACCACGAGGTTGGTCGCTCGCATCGGCGGCCGGTGTCGCCATTGTCGGCTCGCGTTCGCGGGCGATGCAGCGCACCGTCCCATGGCGAACACGTCGCGCCGGACGACGCCGCGGACCCCTGTCGGGCCGACCGCGGTCACGCGTGGCAAGTAAAGCGAAATCCTTCACCCGCCCTGCGCGGCCAGGTGAGAATGGGCGGCAGGGGGTGTTTGACAGCGACGGCGACCTTCCCCTACCGTGGCGATGCGGCAGTTTTGCCGCAGCCGCACGAAGTCGGCCGGAGCACGGAGAACGCATGCGACGAACCCACGCCACCCCCCTCACGCTCCTCGCGCTCGCGCTGTTCGCGGGCGCGCTTCCCGCCTGCGGCGAGAGCCGGCAGGAGATGCTCGAGCGCGAGATGGAGTACCAGAAGGCGGGCCGCAAGGACGACAAGGGCGTCCCGATCCCGGAGATCCCGCCGGACGAGATGCGGGAGGCGCTGCGGCCGCTGCTGACCCAGATCTACTCGAACACCGAGCGCCTGCCCGACGTGACCGAGGGGGACATCGAGCCGACCGACGGCCGCAACTACGCGCTGCAGCCGGGCGTGCTGGCGGTGGTGACGGTCAAGAAGGGCCTCAGCAAGGCCGACAAGGCGCGGGCGATCATCCTCGGGGTGGCCGAGGCCGACGCGTGGACGTTCCGCAAGAACGCGCGCAAGGAGTTCGCGCTGCTGGTCGAGAAGCTCAAGTACAGCTTCGGCGACGAGACCAAGCAGAAGGTGCTCGACGCGTACCCCCATCTCAAGCTGCTGAGCTTCTTCGGCACGCCCGAGGCCGACAAGGCGATCGGCGAGCTGTCGGGCGACGCGAAGAGCGTGGCCGAGGCGATGCGCAAGGAGTACACCGACGGCAAGCAGGACATCTGGAAGAAGTGGATGGGCGTCAAGATGTACGCCCGCCGCCTGGTCGGCCAGGACGAGCCGTTCCGCAGCGTGCTGAAGAAGATCGCCAAGGACTTCGGCCAGGAGGAGGTGCCGCCGCGGCCGTTCAAGGAGTCGGTCGACGAGCCGTTCAAGGCCTGGGCGGAGGCGATCGAGAAGGACGAGAAGCTGCTGACGATGCTCACCAACTACAAGGAGTTGCGTGACCGCGTCGACTTCCTCGGCGAGGCGCACACGCTGTGGGCGATCGAGGGCTCGCCGCTGGTGCCCGAGCGGGCCAAGGGCGTCGTCATCGACAAGAAGATCGGCTACGGCTTCTTCCGCGAGGACCTCGGCGGCGGCTACAACGACGGTCGATGGACCAGATCACGGGCGCGCTGATCGGCATCGCGCTGGTGCTGGCGACGGTGTTCGTCCCGATGGCGTTCTTCGCCGGCTCGGTCGGGACGATCTACCGCCAGTTCTCGATCACGATCGTGGCCTCGATGGCGCTGTCGGTGGCGGTGGCGCTGACGCTGACGCCGGCGCTGTGCGCGACGCTGCTGAAGCCCGGGCACGGGCCGGCGACGCGGGGGTTCTTCGGCCTGTTCAACCGCTCGTACGAGCGCACCGCGGGGCTCTACCACCGCGGGCTCGCCGGGCTGATGCGCTGGCGGCGGACGGTGATGCTCGGGTTCCTCGGGCTGACGGTCGGGGTGGGGCTGCTGTTCGTGCGCATGCCGACCGGGTTCTTGCCGGAGGAGGACCAGGGCTCGCTCACCGTGCAGGTGCTGCTGCCGCCGGGGTCGACGATGGAGCGCACCCGCGTGATCATGGCGCAGATCAATGACTACTTCCTGCAGCAGGAGGGCGACGCGGTCGAGTCGGTGCTGTCGATCTCCGGCTTCGGCTTCAGCGGCCGCGGGCAGAACTCCGGGCTCGCGTTCGTCCGCCTGAAGGACTGGCAGGAGCGCGAGGACCCGGCGCTCAAGGTCAGCGCGATCACGAAGCGAGCCTCGATGGCGTTCAGCAAGATCAAGGAGGCGACGGTGTTCGCGTTCGTGCCGCCGGCGATCAGCGAGCTCGGCAACGCGTCCGGCTTCCAGCTGCAGCTCGAGGACCGCGCGGGGCTCGGGCACGAGGCGCTGGTCGCCGCGCGCGACCAACTGCTCGAGCTGGCGATGAAGGAGCCGTCGCTGACGAAGGTGCGCCAGGGCGGGCTCGACGACACGCCGCAGTACAAGATCGACGTCGACCGCGAGAAGGCGGCGGCGCTCGGCGTCAGCCTGTCCGACATCAACGCGACGCTGGCGGCGACCTGGGGCGGGGTCTACGTCAACGACTTCCTCGACCTCGGGCGCACCAAGCGGGTGTACATGCAGGGCGACGCGCCGTACCGCATGCAGCCCGACGACATCAGCCGCTGGTACGTGCGCAACAAGAACGGCGAGATGGTGCCGTTCTCGGCGTTCGCCAGCGGCAGCTGGACGTTCGGCTCGCCCAAGCTCGACCGCTTCGGCGGCTACCCGACGATCCTCATCCAGGGCGAGCCGGCGCCGGGCTTCAGCTCGGGCGACGCGATGGCCACGCTCGAGCGCCTGATGACGCAGATGCCGGCCGGCATCGGCCACGAGTGGTCGGGCCTGTCGTACGAGGAGCGGATGTCGGGCGCGGGGGCGATGATGCTGTACGCGCTGTCGCTCCTGGTGGTGTTCCTGTGCCTCGCGGCGCTGTACGAGAGCTGGTCGATCCCCATCGCCGTGCTCCTCGGCGTCCCGCTCGGGGTCGCCGGCGCGGTGTCGACGACGCTCCTGTTCGGGTTCGCCAACGACGTCTACTTCCAGGTCGGCCTGCTGACGACGATCGGCCTGTCGGCCAAGAACGCGATCCTCATCGTCGAGTTCGCCAAGGAGCTGCGCGAACAGGGCAAGAGCGGGGTCCAGGCCGCGCTCGAGGCCGCCCGCGAGCGACTGCGGCCGATCTTGATGACCTCGCTGGCGTTCGGCCTCGGCGTGCTGCCGCTCGCGCTGTCCTCCGGCGCCGGGGCGGGGGCCCAGAACGCCATCGGCGTGGCGGTGCTCGGCGGCGTGACGACCGGCACGTTCCTCGGCATCGCGCTGGTGCCGGTGTTCTACGTGGTGATCGCCCGCCGCGACCCGCCGCCGCGCACGGTCGCGCAGGTGCCGGCGCCGGTGAAGGCGCCGGTGCATTAGGACATGTCACTCGGGACATGTCTCCGGGGACAACGAGGGACGTGGAAGTAGCGGGTGACGCCGGCGGAGCCGGGGCCAGGACGGCGAGCGCCCTGGCGAAGTGGGCGCTCCTTCATTCGCTGCGAGCCCGATGATACGGCTGCCCCCAGGGACAGGTCCATGGCGCTCACGGGTTGTCGCAGGCGAGGTCGAACGCGGCCTTCAGCTCGTCGCAGCCGGTCTGCATCTCGAACTCGGGGCACGGGAGGTCGAGGAGGCAGGCGTACCACTCCTCGACGGCCGAGCCGCAGGGGGGGCCGTCGTAGTAGGCGCGGGCGTTGATGTAGTACTGGCACATGCCGGCGGCGTAGCTGGGCAGCGGCATGCCGTAGCACTCCTCCTGCTTGGCGGCGAAGGCGACGCAGAGCTCGCCCGCGTCGGGGTAGCATTGCGCGGAGGCGGAGAACTCGTCCTCGCAGGCGCCCTCCTGGTCGCACGGGCTGTTCCCCAGGCACTCGAAGAGGGCGTCCTGGGCGGCGAGGCAGGTGGCGCCGAAGATCGTCCCGACGCGCATGCGCATCATGGCACAATAGGCGTACGCCTCGGCCTCCAGGCCCCCGGCGGTGTCGGCGTTGCACTTGAGGTAGTAGGCGACGTAGGCCGCGCAGGCCGGGTCGGCGCCGGCCGTCTCGCTCCCGCCGCCGGTGGTCGGCCCGGTGGTCGGCTCGCCCGTGGTCGTGGTCGTGGTCGTCGAGGTGCCGTCGGTGGTGCCGCCGGTCGGATCGGTGGTGCCGTCGGTCGGGTCGGTGGTGCCGTCGGTGGTGTTGCCGCCGCCCTTCGGGCCGCAGGCGATCGGCAAGGTTCCGAGCGAGAACAGGAAGGCGAGGCTGCGATAGGCCGAGGGCTCCATAGGATGCGCAATGTATCGCGTCCGCGACGCAGATGCGGAGCCCCGCGCGGGTGCGGAGCCGCAATGACTGGCGCGGGGTCGCTGGGCGACAGTGCGGATGGTTCGCGGTTCAGCCCGGTCGTTCGAGGTTCCTGACTGATGAGACAGGTCGAGCGAAGCGCATCGGCCGTGGTGACTGCGGGTCACCGGCCGGGGCGAGGAGGTCGAGGCGAGCGTCGCGCGCGAGGAGCGGCGCCCTCCCTCGGTTGCACCCACGCCGGGCATGACATGCCCAAAGGGACATATCGTGCGGGTCACCGCGGCGTCGCGGACCGGCGCGCGCGCAGCTCGGCGAGGATGTCGGTGGTCTCGGCGCTGCGCTTCAGGCCCTCGAGGCGCAGGCGCATGTCGCGGGTCAGGACGCGGGCGACGATCGGCTCGACCACCGGGGCGGCGAGCCGGGGGCGGGCGGCGAAGTTGTAGCGGAATACCACGCGCGTGCGGTCGACTGCCAGCGGCTTGAACAGCCAGGCGCCCGAAAACTGTCTGAAGAGCCATGGCCCTCGGGTCATCTTCATGGCGACCTGCTCGGGCGGGTTGACGGTGATGTACTCGACCTCCATCGCCAGGCCGTTGCGCGCGCGGACCCACACGCGCACGCCGACGGCCGCCTCGCCGGCGCCGTCCCGGAACTTCATCTCCCTCAAAAAGGGGTCCCAGCGCAGGCGGAGGTCGTAGTCCTGGGCCAGCGCGAACAGGTCGGCGTGCGGGGCGGCGATCTCGAGGTCGGCGGCGATCGTCGGCATGGCGCGCGCCAGCGTAGCGCGGAGCGAGGCGCGAAGGGGCGACGGGCGCCAGGAAGCAGGCGGAGGGCGGGGCCCGCTGCGCGCCTTCGTGGCTGGCTCGTGGGGGCACCATCGCGGCGATGCCTGCCCGCAAGACCAGGCGCCGGATCGACCTCAGGCCCGGCGGCGCAGGCGAGCGACGCGGCGCTCCTCGAGCTGGAACAGACCGACGCCGAGGAGGACGATCGCCCCGCCGGTGAGGGTGAGGGTACCCAGCTGCTCGCTGCGGTAGATGCCGCCGAGGACGACGGCGATCGGCGGGGTGATGAGGGCGACGAGGGCCATGAGGGTGGCGCTCAAGCGCTTGAGGAGGCCGTAGTAGATCATGAAGGTGACGATCGAGCCGACCAGCGCGAGGTAGCCGACCGAGAGCATGACGGTGGGCGTCCACGGGAACGGGCGCGACCACTCGCCGGCGGCCCCGGCGACGAGGAGCAGGACGAGGCTGCCGATCAGCATGCCGGCGCCGCTGAGGAACACGGTGGGCACGTCCTTGCCGTCGCGCTTGATCATGACCTGCGGGAAGCCCTGCACGAGCACCGAGCAGGTGACGATGGCGACGCCGAGCGCGGTGTCGGGGCCGAGCTCGCGCAGGCTGCCGTAGGACAGCAAGGCGAGGCCGGAGAAGCCGAGGACGATGGCCAGCAGCTTGGCGACGGTGAGCCGCTCGCCGAGGATGAAGTGGGCGAGCACGGCGACCCAGAACGGGAAGAAGCCGAAGGTCAGCGAGCCGAGGCCGGAGGGGATCCACATCGCCGCGACGTAGGTGGCGCCGTAGCCGAAGCCGAAGCTGAGCAGGCCGACCAGGAGCGCGAGCCGCCAGGCGGTGCGGTCGCGGAAGGAGGCCGGCGCCATGACGCGCGCGGCCGGGAGGAGCAGCGCGGCCGCGATGGCGAACCGCAGCGAGGCGCCGAGCAGCGGCGGCATGCCGGCGTCGAGGCCGAGCTTGATCGCCAGCCAGGTCGAACCCCAGATGAGGCACAGCAGGATGTAGCCGACGGCCGCCACTGCGACGGCGAGTATACCGAGGCGTGCGCGCGCACGAACCGTCGCGCGCGGCGCCGAGTCGGCGCGAGCGCACGCCGCGGCGCGCGTGTGAGGCGGCGAATGAAATGTCCTTCAGGACATGTCCTGCGAGCGGTGCGGACAGGCGCGGAGCGCGGGGCAGGAGGCCGCGCGCGCAGGTGGATGCAGCGAGCCGCGCGGACCGGGCGGAGGGCGTGAGGAACCGATCCGGGGGGCCTCGGCGAGTGATGCAACGAGGCCCGGGCAGGACGCGGTGGGTGATCGGCCGCGGTGCTCGGCGCAGATGCCGTGACGGCGAGCTCCGGCCGGCGAAAAATCGCGACGGGCGCCGCGATCAGGCGCGGACCTTTTTCGCGGTCTTCTTGGCGGGCGCAGCCTTGGCGACCTTCTTGGCGACGACCGGTCCGGCCGCCTCGCCCGCGCCGGCCGGAGCCAGGCGGATCTGCCCGCGCACGCGGTAGAAGCCGCCGCTGCCCGACAGCTCGAGGCCGTCGACGAGGTAGCGCGCGCCCGGCGTGCGGATGTCGCGCGGGAACTGGACGTTGAATTCGCCGTTATAGCCCGGCGACAGCGGGCGCACGCGGACCTTGCCGCCCTCCTCGACGCACTCGACGAGCACGCCCGCGGCCCCGGCGGCGGCCTGCGGCAGCGCCTGGCCGACGGTCGCGACCTGGACGCTGCGCTCGGCCTTGACGAGCTTGAGGTCCGGCACCTTGCCCTCGCGCGCCTGGGCGATCGCGGCCTCGCTGACGTCGATGCAGGCGAAGGCGCCGTCGCCGGTGACGATGTAGAGCTTGCCCTCGTGGTACTGCATCGACAGCGCCGAGCCGCAGGTGGTGTCGAGCTTCCACAGGCGCGTGCCGGCGCGGTCGAAGCAGTACACCGAGGAGGCGTTGTCGCCGGCGAACACGTACTTGCCGCCGGGGGCGGCGGCGCACGAGAACACGCTGTCGTCGCACTTGTAGCGCCGACCCTGGACGCCGGCCTTTGTGAACACCTCGACGTGATCGCTGGTGGTGCCGGCGTAGACCTCGGTGTCCTCCTGCCAGCCGAACAGGACGCTGCCCTCGGTCTTCTTGGCCCACAGCTTCTTGCCGGCCCAGTCGTAGGCCGTGATGCCGTCGGCGTGGCCGTGGTAGATGCCGGCGCCGTCGCAGCGGACCATCCAGCCGCCGTGATTGAAACTCTTCTTGGCCCACAGCTTGTCGCAGTCGTGGTCGAGGACGGTGACCTGGCCGTCGTTGCTGCTGACGGCGAGCGAGCCGTCGTGGATGTCGAGCCAGAGGATGTTGACGTCTTCGCTGATCTCGTAGGCCTCGAAGGGCTGGGCGCCGGAGAGGTCGTAGACCTTGCCGTCCTGGCAGCCGCAGTAGAGCCACTGCCCGTCGCGCACGAGGCTCATGACGCCCTCGGGGACCTTCATCCGCCGCACGACCTTGCCGTCGTGGTCGAGCGCGGAGATCTGGCCGTCGTCGTCGCCGACCCAGCACAGCTCGTCGTCGACGAAGACGCCGAAGGCGCGGTCGCCGCTGTCGTAGCGCCACAGCACCGGGGCGCGGGTGGTGCCGGCCGCAGCCGCCCGGCTGGTGGCCACCGGCCGCTCGGTCACAGCGCGCTTCTTGCGGACGCCCTCGACGGCCGGCGCATAGCCTTTCTTGATCTTGCCCTGGATGGCTTTCTGCGCCTCCTTCTGGGCCTCGGCCGGCGACGCGTAGCTCTTGCTCTGGCTCTGCCCGGCGTCGCCGATCCGCCCGTAGCGGATGCTCACCTGCTTGCCGCTGACGATGACCTCGTAAAACTTGTGCGAGCCGCCACCCTCTTCGGACAGCTCGAGATACGTCCGCTCGTCGCCCATCGCGTGCTCCTGAGTGATGCCGAAGGTACACCGCCGCTCCTCCGCCCGCGGCTCGCGGGCCTGCGCGTAGCCGCGCATGCAGAGGAGGAGTTCTGCGGATCTGGAGCCTAGGGGGCCCCACGGTTGGGGGCTCTTGCCCAGACCTGGGCTTTCGGTGATCGTGGCGCGAAGGAGGGGTCTCTTGGTCGCGGAACGCCTTTACTTGCCTGCACAGGCCGGCAGCTTTCCCACCCCGGCGTGGACTTCGACGGCGAATTGGGGCTTCTACGCCTCGAGGGCGAAAGCCACCCCGAAGAGGCCGCGCTGTTCTATGCCCCGCTGATCTTGTGGGTCGACGCGCTGGTCGCCTCCCCGCCCGCGTCGGTGGTGTTCGAGCTGCGCCTGACGTTCTTCAGCGCGGCCACCCGGCCGCAATTGCTCGCCCTGCTGCGACGATTGAAGAAATGGGCCAACCGCGGGGCCGAGGTCCGCGCGACCTGGTACATCGACCCCGGCGACGAAGACATGGTCGACGTGGCCGGCGACTTGGCGATGATGTCGGGGCTGGCGATCCGCGTGGCCAGCACCGCGGTGAAGCACTCGGCGATGCTCGGGATCGCCGTCTGAGGCGATCGCGGGCGTCATGAGAGCGCGGCCGCCCGACCCCATGGGCGGCCATTTTCGCGGATACCTCCGGCCCCGGAGACGCTCGGCGGATATCCCCTCGAAGAGCCCGGCCCGATGGACGCCCGCGGTCGGGTACGTACAAGCCGAGATGGTCCTCGCCGTCCGCTCGCGTTTCGTCATTCTGCTCGGTTTCGGGCTCTTTCTCGCCGGGTGCGAGCAAGAGGGGGTCTGCGTGAAAGGCAACGATTGCTGGCATTACGGCGAGCCGGAGGACGAATGCAAGGCCGAGGGCGGGCAGTTGCATCCGGTCGTGCCGGCTGCGGAGTCGAACGGTTGGGACGGCGGCCCGCGGAGCGTGACCTGCCGCAAGCTCGGCTTCGACAAGCCCGGCGGTAGCATCAAGAACACGCGCTGATCGGACCCTGCGAGGTTGCGGATCGCCGATTCGTCGCCCTGTCGGAGCGCGCAGGGTCGCCTGCCAGGCGCCGCAATACAATGGTGCGAGTGGACCTCGACGTGGGCGGCTGCCTCCGCCTCATGCCGAGCGATTGCGTCGACACCGGCGAGCTCGACTCGAGTACCATGATTACGAGCGGCTCACGGCCGACGAGACGCAAGAAGCGCCTCGAAGGTCAGAGCGACGGCGTAGCCGGCTCCTCCCTGAATTTCACGCTGCGGTTGACACAGCTTCGATAAACACTCACGCGTGCTCGGCGGTGAGATCCGCGCGACCTGGTACATCACCCCGGCGAGGAAGACATGGTCGACGTGGCCGGCGACCTGGCGATGATGTCGGGCCTGGCGATCCGCGGGGCCAGCACGGCAGTGAACCATTCGGCGATCCTCGGGATCGCCGTTTGCGGCGATCGCGGGCGTAAATCGGAGAGCCGAGGGCGAGAGTCCGCGGTTCTTGTTGTGGGGCTGGAGCACCTTGGATGCCGCGTCCGTGCGGCGATCGCCATGCTCTGGGATCGCGAACGAAAAATGCGCTGATCCGGGCTGTGCCGATGGTAATTGCGTGGAGCAACCCCAGGATTGGCTCCCAACTGTCATTGGGGCCACCAACTCGTCTTGCGCCTTTGTCTCACAATGGCGTAGATGTCGAAAGCCTTGCGCCTGCCCATCCGATCGTGGAAATTTTACGGGTCAGACGATTCCTGTCTGACGAACATCGAATCAGGTGAACGCCTCTAGGCGTCGAGGGAGTATGGATGGATAATCGCAAATTTGTGCTTGCCAACCTCGCGTGCCTCGGTACCGCATTGATCGTATCGGCCTGCGGCCCGGAGTGGCCCGACGAAACGACCGACTCGGCCGGTCAAACTTCGAATGGTACGGATTCGGCCTCGAGCACGGGCGCGGAAGATCCGACTGATGGCGGCCTTCCTCCGATCGAAAGGATGGCGTGTGGCCCTTCAGTGGAGGAAGGCTGGGTGACGCGCTGTTGGAATGACAGCTCCTTCCTGCGCATCGGCAAGGACGGCGACGAGGAGAACGCAGAGACGATCCCGGACGTGGTTGGCTTCTCCCACTATTGGTGGGTTCCGGGTACCCTGGTGACCACGGGCTCGACTGTGGACGTGGTCCTGCCCAACGGCTCGCACATGATCGCTCTCGTGACGAAGGACTCCGACGGGCATCTGGACGCCACGGCGATCACCTACGCGAGGACCTGCCGATGAGTCCCCCGCGTCGCTGGATCGGCCACTGGGCAGTCCTCGGCTGCGTGGCCTGCGGCGACGCGGAACGGCCGCGGTACGTCACGGAGCACCTCGACGTCGAACTGTACGACGGCGAGGTGCTCTGTGACGGATCGCTGGAGATCATGGATGCCCAGGTGGAACGTGTGTCGGCGTTCCTCGGAATTGACCCGCCTCCACAAATTTCGGTGTTCTACGGCCACTCTGCGGTCAAGGACGGCTGCGGAGGGACTTGGGGCGGATGCGCCCGGGCGAGTGGAGTATACGCGACCAGCGCCTCGATCTTTCACGAACTCGTGCATGCTGTTCGACACAGCCAGGGCAAACCCGGCAGCGTCGGGTCGTGGTTGTTCGAGGAAGGACTCGCGGAAGTGCTGTCGGGCTTTCGCTGGCACCTGCAGTCCGAGCTTGCACTGCCAAGTACTCTCGAGCGCGGGCCCGCGATGTTGGCGGCCCTTCCGCGCGGCGAGGGAAAATTCGTCCCGGAGGATTATCCCACCGCCGGCCACTTCATGTCCTGGTTGCGGACGACTTACGGCGATGCCGCGCTGGTGGCGTTCCTCAACGATCCGCGGTATCTGGGGGGAGATGCGTACGAGGAGGCGTTCGCCGCGCACTTCGGGCTTTCGATCGCCGAGGCCGACAGCGCCTGGCGCAGCGCCGCTGCGACGGAATACCTTTGGTCGGAGCCCTGCGATCCGGCGCGCGCCTTGCCATGGACGGGTTCGACGCTGGAATTCTCCGATACAGTCGATTGCGAGGCGCCGCACACGACTGGGCCGGCGGGGGAAATCGACGCGGTGACGTTGCGGAGCCATTGCTTCACGCTCGCCCAGCCCAAAATGGTGCGAGCGGAATTCGAGGCGGGCGGGGGGCGGCTCCGCCTCATGCCGGTCGACTGCGTCGACACCGGTGAGCTCGCGCCCGAGTATTATGATTACAAGCGGCTCAAGGGCGGCGAGACGCAGGAGCTGCCGCTGGCGGCATGCACCTGGGAGGTTCAGGTCGACGGCATCGCCGGCTTGACGCTGGATTTCATGCTGCGGCTGACGCAGCTATAATCAAAGAAGGAGCCTCACGCGTGCTCGGCGGTGAGGCCGCGGCCCTCGCGGATCTTCCGCTCGAGCGCGCCGAACACCAGGCCGTCGACGAGGACGCCGAGCGCCATGACGACGAGCATCCAGGCGAGCAGGCCCTCGGCGTCGCTGAGCTCGCGCGAGAACTGCAGGCGCACGCCGATCGAGGGCGCGTGGCCGATGATGACGAGCAGCTCGCCGGCCATGAGGCTGCGCCAGGCGAACGCCCAGCCCTGCTTGAGGCCTGCGACGAAGCCGGGCAGGGCGGCGGGGATGATGATGTGGCGGTAGAGCGCGAGGCCCCGCGCGCCCATGACCTTGCCGGCGCGCACCAGCAGCGGCGGGACCTGGTCGGTGCTGGTCAAGAGGCCGATGGCGATCGAGGGCGCCGCGCCGAGCACCACGACCGCGAGGATCGCCGCCTCGCTGAGCTGGAACAGCAAGATCGCCAGCGGGAACCACGCCACGCTCGGCATCGTCTGCAGGCCGGTCAGCAGCGAGCCCGCCGCGGTGCGCAGGACCTTCACCCGCGCCAGCACCAGGCCGAGGCCGACCCCGGTGACCAGCGCGATCGCGTAGCCGAGCAGCGCCCGCTTCATCGTGATCGCCGCCGCCACGCCGATGTCGCCGGCCAGCAGGTCGGTCCACAGCCGGGCGAGCACCGCCCCCGGGCCCGGGAGCACGTACTCCGGCCGCCAGCCGCTCAGCACTACCAGCTCCCACAGCGCCAGCGCCAGCGCCACCGCGGCCAGCTTGGGCCACGCGGCCGCCCACAGCGCGCGTCCACGGCCCGGCTTCACGCCGCCGGCGGCCTCGCGCTCGGCCGTGCTTGTCGGGCCCTCGACCGCGGCGCGCAGGCCGGCCCGCAGCGGGTCCTCGGCGTCTTGCCGTTCGGGCATGTCGATCAGGACATGTCCATCGGAGCTCTTGTCGCGCCCGCCGTCCTCGCCGCCGGGGAGGGCGTGCAGGTGAGGGCGGGCGTGCGACGCGTCGCCGGCGAGCTCACGCTGCGGCACGGGCGGCCTCGAGCAGGCGGTCGGTGATCGTGCGGGCCATGCGGGCGACCTCGGGCGACTCGATGCGGCGCGGGCGGTCGAGGTCGACCTGGTACTCGGCGACGAGGCGACCTGGCCGCGAGGACAGCAGGAGCACGCGGTCGCCGAGGCGCACCGCCTCGCGGACGTTGTGGGTGACGAACACGACGGTGAGGCCGGTCTTCTGCCACAGCGCCTCGAGCTCGCTGTGCAGGTGGTCGCGCATCATGGCGTCGAGGGCGGCGAACGGCTCGTCCATCAGCAGCAGCTCGGCCTGCTGGGCCAGGGCGCGGGCCAGGGCGACCCGCTGCTTCATGCCGCCCGACAGCTCGTGCGGGCGCCGGTGGGCGAACTTCTCGAGGTGGACGAGCCGCAGCAGCTCGGCCACCCGCGCGGCCCGGGCCTTGCGCGACAGTCCTTGCATCTGCAGCGGAAAGGCCACGTTCTCCTCGACGCTCAGCCACGGGAACAGCGCCGACTCCTGGAACATCAGCGCCGGCCGCTCGCCGGCCACCGTCACCTTGCCGGCCGAGGGCGTGTCGAGCCCGGCGACCAAGTTCAGCATGGTCGACTTGCCGCAGCCGGACGCCCCCACCACGCACACGAACTCGCCCTTCTTCACCGTGAACGACATGGTGTCGAGCGCGACGACCGCGTCGCCGCCGGCGCCGTGGCGCTTGGTGACGCCGTCCAGGCGCAGCGCAACCGGGGTGGACGAGGGGCTCAGCAGGGACAGCGGGGCGTGCGGCAGGGCGGCGCTCATCGTTTTCCTCGGCCCTTCAGGCGTACATTATGCTGAACGACTCGTCAATAGAAGGAAGTGCGGCGAGGTCTGTGAAATCTGCCTGAAGCCGCCGCTGGCACCCCCTGAGGAGCCGTAGAGCCCGCCCGGGCGGGGGGCCGCCGGCCGGCTGCCTTCACCAAGATGTCGGGGCCTCCGCCCCGGTGGCGCGGCATCGCTCAGCCCGGAATTTTCCAGTGGCGGCCGGGGGCTACCGCGATCAGGGTTCGGCCATGAAGCCTTACACTCCGACATGGATCGTGCTCGTGGACGGCTCGCGCGGCCGGATCCTGGTGCAGGAGTCACCCGGCGCCGCGCTGACCCGCCCGTTCGGCGACGGATTCACGAGCGGGCGGGAGCTCAACCACGAGGTCGGTGAAGACCGGCCCGGCCGTTCGCGCGGCTTCGCCGGGACGTCCGGCCGCCACGCGTTCGAGCCGCGCAGCAACCCGCGCGACAAGGCAGAGACCGAGTTCAGCAGCCAGGTCGCCGCGTTCGTCGACCGCGGCGTGGGGGACCGCCGGGCCCAGCGCGTGATCCTCGTCGCCCCGCCGCGCGCCCTAAGCGATCTGCGCAAGGCCCTGTCGCCGCGCGCGTACGCCCGCGTGCACGCGGAGATCTCCCACGACTGGATCGATCTGCCCGACGACGAGGTCGCCGCCCGCCTCGGTGACGCGCTCCGCAGCCCGATGGCCACCACTCCCTCGATCGCCGTCTGATTCGGTCCTATTCCTTAACGTGTATTCCTGCTTAGCCCGACACTCTAGATAAAGCCGTCCTGATGTGCGCGGGGGCGACCGAGCGGGTCGCGCCCCGCGTGCGCCTGCCCGCGTTTCGCCGCCGCCCGTTCGCGCCCGCCTGCCCCCGAGTAACGCAGTTCGTGCGGGCGCCGCGAGGCTGAGCGCGCTGCGCCCGCCGCGGCCGCGGTATGTCCTCCAGGACAGGTGGGAGGCAGGGCCGCCCGGCCGAGCGCGCTGCGTTCGCCGCGGTCACGGTATGTCCTCGAGGACAGGTGTGAGGTGGCTGCGCGTGGAGCTGCGGCGGGCGCGAGATGGCTGCCCGCGACGGCCCGAGCGCCGGGAGCGATGCGCCGTGAGCTCATGTCCTTGGAGACAGGTATGAGGCGGCTCGGCCCCGCGCGGCCGAGCGTCCGGCGATGATGCCGGTCACATGTCGTTTCGGACGGGTCGAGTGATTGGGCGCCGCGAGCCGTGGGGGAGGCACGGATGCCGCCACTCAGGCAGGTCCGTTCGGATCTTGCGCGCCCCGACGACCCGCTCGTCGTCGCGCCCGCGGCGAAGTGAGGTCGATCGCAGCGGGCTGCCGGCCCGCTCGCTGCGCGGCACGTCGGCGAGGCGTCGCAGCGCCGCGCGCCGAAGCCCGCGCGAGCCAGCCGCCAGGCCCGAGATGTCCGCGAGGACAGGTCACATGCGCTTTCGGACAGCCGGCCGAGCGTCAGCCGGTCGGCAGCTCGAGCGTGAAGGCCGAGCCGCGGCCGGGCTCGCTGGAGGCGGTGAGGCTGCCGCCCATCGCCTCGGCCAGGCGGCGGCAGATCGTCAGGCCGAGGCCGACGCCGTCGAAGCGGCGGGTCGACGAGGTGTCGGCCTGAACGAACGGCTCGAAGGCGGTCGCCAGCTCGGCCGCGGTCATGCCGATGCCGGTGTCCTCGACGACGAAGCGGACCTGCCTGGCGGAGCGGACGGCGCGGAGGGTGACCTCGCCGCGGGCGGTGAACTTGGCGGCGTTGCCGAGCAAGTTGACGAGGATCTGCCGCACCAGGGTGGGGTCGCCGAGCATGACGCCGAGGTCGGCCGCGAAGTCGCAGACCAGCCGGTTGTCGCCGCGGGTCAGGTCGGGTAGCGCCATGGTGACGACGTCGCGCAGCAACGAGTCGACGTCGATCGGCTCGCGCGCCGGCTCGATCCGCCCGGCCTCGATCTTGGTCAGGTCGAGGATGTCGCGGACGATCGCCAGCAGGTGCCCCCCGGCCCGGCGGATCTTGTCGAGGTCGGCGAGCATGCCGTCGTAGCCGCGCTCGTCGGCCTCTTCGGACAGCATCTCGCAGTAGCCGAGGATCGCGTTGAGCGGGGTCCGCAGCTCGTGGCTCATGTTGGCGAGGAAGCGCGTCTTGGCCTCGCTGGCGGCCTCGGCGGCGCGGCGGGCGTCCTCGAGGCGGCCGAACAGCAAGGCGCGGTCGATGGCGATCGCGGCCTGGACGGCGAGCAGGCGCAGGGTCTCGCTGCGCTCGGGGCTGAAGGCGGCGGCGACCAGGTTGTTCTCGAGGTAGAGCACGCCGAGGCGCTCGCCGCCGTGGACCAGCGGGGCGGCCAGCAGCGAGCGCGGGCGGACGCGGCGGACGTAGGGGTCGGCGGCGAAGCGGGGGTCGTCCTCGGCGTCGTCGACGACCAGCGGGCGGCCGCTGCGGTGGGCGAGGATCGCCACCGCCTCGGGGACGACCGCGAGCTCGGCCAGCGGGACGTCGCCGAGCGGCGTGTGCCGGTCGCCCTCGGCCACGTACATGTGCGCGCCGACCAGCCCGGCCCCGCGCGCCAGCAGCAGCACCCCGCGCTCGGCCCCGCTGTCCTCGACCAAAAGGCGCATCACCGCGGCGAGCAGGCGCCCGAGGTCGAGCTCGTCGGCGAACACCTGCGTCGCCTTGAACAGGGTGGCGAAGTCGAGGTGCTGGCCGCCGCGGCTCAGCGTCGGCTCGGAGCTCGATGTCCGCGAGGGCAGGTCGGTGGCGCGCGGCGGCAGCGAGGCGTCGAGGTCGGGGTCGTGGCCGCGGCGGTCGAGGCCGGGGTGGTGCTGGTCGAGCGCGCGCACCTTGGCCAGCGCGCCCCAGCGCAGGTAGGCCCGCCGCGCGCGGCGGAGGTAGACGTGCTGGGCGTCGCGCAGGCCGGCGCGGGCGAAGTGGTGGGCCGCGACCTCGCAGGCGACCCCCTCGTCGTGCGGGCGCGCGTGGCGGACCGCGGCCGCCAGCGCGGCCTCGTAGCGCTGCAGCGCGGCCGCGCCGTCGCCGGCGACGCGGTGCAGCTCGGCGCGGACGAGGTGGGCGCGGGCCTCGAAGTTGGCCGGGCAGCCGCGGCTCCAGGCGTCCAGCTTGTCGGCGGCGGACTGCAGCGCCCGGCGCAGCCGCAGCGCGCCGATCGGGCCCGGGGCGGGTCCGCGGCGGGCCAGCAGCAGCGCGCGGAAGAACACGTGGTCGGCGTACAGCGGCGCCTGGCCGAGCTCGCGCGCGGCCCTCGGCTCGGCGCGGTCGCTGTCGGCCAGGCCCTCGTCGATGCGGCCGAAGATGAAGTGGAGCTGCGCGCCCTGGACCGCGCGCGACAGCGTGACCATGTAGTCCGCCTCGTGCTTCGGGTCGGCGGGGCCGACCTCGAGCGCCACGCCGGTGAGGGCGGTGAACGCCGCGGCGCCGGTCTGCAGGTGCGTGATGGCGCTGGCGACGTGGGCGGCGCGGGCCAGCGCGAGCCCGGACTCGAGGTCGAGGCGCACCTGCTCGAGCGGGCTGCCGGCCTGCATGCGCGTGCTGACCAGCGTGCTCGCGCACAGGCCCGCGTACATCAGCTGCCCCGAGTCGAGCCCGGCCTGCAGGCCCTCGCGCAAGATCGGCAGCGAGCGCGTGAACGCGTGCTTCCACGGCTGGATCATCGCCCCGTACAGGAACTTGACCACCGCCTCGACGCCGCGGTCCGGGTAGCGCGCCAGCATCTCGAGGGCGAAGCGGCCGTAGTCGTCGGCGATCTTGGCGTCGCGCTGGACGATCGCCAGCAGCATCCCGTAGCTCAAAAACTGCGCGGCCGACAGGCTCGACGTGCCGTGCTGCAGCGACAGGCGGGTCGCCCGCATGGTCATCGCCATCATCGTCATCATGTCGAACTGGTAGACCGCGCCGATGATGACGAAGTAGATCCGCAGCGCCAGCTTGACCGTCGGGTCGCGCAGCGGCGGGAGGTCGGCCAGCGTCGTCGGCGAGCGCCCGGCGATCGCCGACTTCGTGCGCATGAACTCGACCATCACCCCGGGCAGGCCCGTGCGGCGCGGGCTGTCGAAGCCGATCGCGCGCAGGCCGACGAGGCCGCGGTCGACGCAGGCCTCGAGGCGGCCGAGGTGGAGGTCGAGCGTGGCCCACAGCTCGCACGCGAGGGCCCGCTCGCGCGGCTCGCGGGCCCGCTCGAGCAGCGCCGCGAGGATCGCCTCGGCGGCCGCGTGCTCGCCGGTGAGGAACAGGCCCTCGGCGCGCAGCAGGTCGAGCGCGAACGCGGTCTGCGGCGCGTCGGCGGCGATCGGGGCGAGCCACGCGGCGCCGGCGGCGGCGTAGGCCGTGGTCGCCGCGAACGCGCCCGAAGCCCGGGCCTGGCGCGCCGCCGCCAGATCGATCTCCGCCAGCGCTCGCCGCTCGCCCGCGTCCTCGACCTGGCCGGCCGCGGCGTTGAAGTGGTCGGCGATCTCGAACAGCCGCGGGTGGCGCTCGTCGACCGCGTCGCCGCCGCGCAGGCGCCGGGCGAGCGCGAGGTGGATCGCCGCCCGCTCGCCGACGGCCAGCAGCGACTCGACCGCCTGCTGCACGCGGTCGTGGAAGAACCGCCAGCGCCCGCCGCAGGCGACGATCAGGCCCGAGCGCGCCGCCTCGACCAGCGCCGCCGTCACCTCCGGCTCGGGGCGCCCGGTCAGGTCGGCCAGCAGCGCGGCGTCGAACTCGCCGCCGACGCAGGCGGCGCGGCCGAGCGCCTCGCGCGTCGCCTGTCCCAAAGAACGTGTCCTTTCGACCATGACCGTAACGACATCCGCGGACACCGCGGCGCCGGCGATCGCGGCCTCGTCCCAGACGAAGCGGGCGCGCTCGCGGTCGAAGGCGATCAGGTCGTGGTGGGCCAGGTCGCGCAGGTACGCGCCGACCAGCAGCGGCACGCCGCCGGTGCGGTCGTGGACCAGCGCCGCCAGCGACGCGACCTCGGCCGGGGCGCGGCGGAGGGCGTCGGCGAGCAGCGCCTGGGTGTCGCCCTGCGTCAGCGGGCGCAGGTCGATGCGGTGCGACACCTCGGCCAGCGCCTCGAGCGTCGACTGCAGCAGCGGCGTCACGGCCTCGTCGCGGACGGTGGCGATCACCAGGAGGCCGGGCGTGCTCTCGCCGGTCAGCAGCGCGCCGAGCAGCTCGAGCGAGGCGGAGTCGGCCCACTGCAGGTCGTCGAGCAGCAGCACCAGCGGCGCGGCCGGGTCGGCGAAGGCGCGGACGAACGCGCGCACGGCCCGGTGCAGCCGGCCCCTGGCGGCCCCGGGCGAGTCGCCGTCGGCCGAGGCCGCGCCGGCGCGGGGCAGCGCCGGGCGCAGCTCGGGCAGGAGGGTGAGCAGCGCGCCGGCGAGGCGGCCGAGCTCGCGCTCGAGCGCGAGGGTGCGGCGCGCCAGGCCCTCCTCGGAGTCGGCGAGCATGCCCTCGACGAGCTGCGCGAACGCGGCCCGCAGCGCGCTGTAGGGCTGGTCGCGGCGCAGCTGCTCGAACTTGCCGGCGATCATGCGGCCGCCGCGGCCGGCGATCTCGCGGTCGAGCTCGTGGACCAGCGCCGACTTGCCGATCCCCGGCGGCCCGGCGACCAGCAGCAGTTCGGCCGCGCCGGCGCCGACCCTGGCGTAGGCGCGCGACAGCTCGGCGGCCGCCGCCTCGCGCCCGTACAGCCGCGCCGGCAGCTCGAAGCGGGCCGGCGCGTCGCGGGTCGCCAGCTGGAAGCGCGTCGGCGCCTCGCCGGCTCGCACGCGCTCGCGGCAGCGCTCGAGGTCGTGGCGCAGGCCGCTCGCGCTCTGGTAGCGGTCGTCTGCCTGTTTGGCCAGTAACTTGAGGACAATGTCCGAAAGGACATCCGGCACCCCGGCCGCGAGCTCGCCGGGCGGCCGCGGGGCGCGGGCGATGTGGCCGTGGACCAGCTCGACGGGGTCGTGGCCGGCGAACGGCGGCGCGCCGGTCAGCATCTCGTAGAAGGTCGCGCCGAGCGAGTAGAGGTCGCTGCGGGAGTCGACGGGCCGGTTCATGCGCCCGGTCTGCTCGGGGGCGATGTACGCGAGCGTGCCCTCGAGCACGCGCGGGGGGCTGGCGACGGCGAGCTCGCGCGGCACCTCGGAGGCGATCCCGAAGTCGATGACCTGCACCTGGCCGGCGTGGTCGACCAGGATGTTGCGCGGCTTGATGTCCTTGTGCAGCACGCCGCGGCGGTGCACGGCGTCGACGATGTCGGCCAGCTGGACCGCGAGGTCGAAGAACTCGGCGAGCGCCAGCGGCCCGCGGCGCAGCCGGGCGTCGAGCGTGTGCCCGCCGAAGTCGAGCAGCACCAGCCGCAGCTCGCCGTCCTCCTCCTCGAGGGCGCGCGCGCGGACCACCCCGGGCAGGTCGAGGCGTTGCAAGATCTCGTACTCGCGGCGCAACCGGCCCCGCTCGTGTGGGTCGCTGCGGGCCGCGGGCAGCCGCTTCAGCACCACCGGGCGGTTGTCCGTGGTGTCGAGCGCGCGGTCGAGTGAGAACACGGCGCCGTCGTGCAGGTGTTCGACGACGAGATAGTGGCTCACGGCCCGGCGAGTGTATCGCCGGGGCGCGCGCGAGAAACAAGGTATCCTCGCGCGGTGAAGCCGCCCGCTGCATCCGCGAGAGACTGGGACATCACCGTGTTCGGAGCCACCGGCTTCGTCGGCCGCCTGTGCGCCGCGTATCTCGCGGCTCATGCTCCGCCGGAGGTCCGCATCGCCGTCGCCGGGCGGTCGCCGGGCAAGCTCGCGGAGGTCGCCGCCGAGCTCGGGCGCGAGGTCGGGATCGTCGTCGCCGACACCGGCGATCCCGCCGCGCTCGCGCGCATGGCCGCGGGTACGCGCGTGGTGCTCACCACCGTCGGCCCCTACGTGCGCTACGGCGAGCCCGTGGTCCGCGCGTGCGTCGAGCAGGGCGCCGACTACCTCGACCTCACCGGCGAGCCCGCGTTCGTCGACCGCATCATCGAGCTGCACGACCAGGCCGCGCGGGCCCGCGGCGTGCTGGTGCTGCCGTGTTGCGGCTTCGACAGCATCCCCACCGATCTCGGGGTGCTTTGGACCACACGCGCTCTCCCGCGCGACCGCCCCCTGACGATCTCCGGCTACCTCGAGGGCCGCGGCCGGTTCTCCGGCGGCACGCTCGCCTCCGCGCTCGGCGTGCTGACCTCGCCCCCGTCGCCCCGCAAGCCGCGGAGCGAGCCGGGCCGCGGACGCAAGCGGCCCGCGATCCACTACCAGCGCGAGCTCGCTCGCTGGGCGGTGCCGCTGCCGACCATCGACCCGGTGATCGCGCGCCGCTCGGCCCGGCTGCGCGGCGACTACGGGCCCGAGTTCAGCTACGCGCACTACATCGCGCTGCCGCGGATCTACCACGTCGGCCTGGCGCTCGCGGGCGTCGGCGCGCTGGTCGGCGCGGCCAAGATCGGCCCGGTGCGCCGCCTGCTCACCCGCATGAACCCGCCGGGCAGCGGACCGAGCCCCGAGGTCCGCGCGAAGAGCTGGTTCAAGGTGACCTTCGTCGGCCGCGCCGGCGACGACCCGCCGGTGATCGCCGAGGTCTCCGGCGGCGACCCGGGCTACGACGAGACCGCCAAGATGGCCGGCGAGACGGCGCTTTGCCTCGTGTTACAGCGGGACATGTGCCAAAGTACAGGCGGCGTGTCGACCACGGCGGCCGCCTGCGGCGAGCTGCTGATCGAGCGCCTGCGGGCCGCCGGGCTGCGCTTCGCGGTGAAGCGGGGCGGAGAGGCTCCGACTTGACGCGCGTCGCGCCTCCCGAACACCGCAGGACGAAAGGGGAGGCCGACCGCGTACCGCGACGGCCTCGTGGTCTGTTCCAGCGAGTCGCTTGTTCATCCCAATGCAGTCGGGCGCGGTCCGAGAGATCGCGTGGACCGAATGGAAAAGACGGGGGAGACCGGTCGTGCCGGTTTGAAAAAGAGGCCGACTGCGTGCATTCGCTGGACCGCGAATGCACGTACGGTCCTGCGAGGGACGGCGAGCGGCCGATCCGGTCTAGCCCGGCCGGACCTCGTCGACCAGCCGCGACGACCACGGGCACCAGTGACCGCCGGGCAGGAAGGCGCCGCCGGCCTCGTCGAGGTGGTCCTCGACGTATTGCATGCTCGCGTCGCACACCTCGATCGCCACCTCGAAGAAATCGATGGTGAGCGGGTCGAGGTGGAAGGACCAGCCGGGGTTGTAGGGGACGGGCCGCTTGATGATGCGCCCGTGGATGTGGATCCGGTGCGTCTCCTCGCCGCTGAGGATCTTGCGCGCGTGCGCGATCTTGGCCTCGTCATTCAGCTCGATCACGAAGCGCGGCTGACCATTGGTGTCGGTGAAGCGGAAATAGGCTGCCATGTTTTCCCTGCCTGCGGCCCTTGCAAACACGATCCGCCGACGACGGCCGCAAGACCGCCGGCAAATTGCGAGGCCACGAAAATGACAGACTCGGGACCGTAGTGCAAGGCGCGATTCGGTGAACATCGATCGATTGACGTATCGATCCCGCCGACGGCGATCGGGTCGTTTTGCGGCGAGGCTGCGGCGAGATGGTGGGCAAAAAGCCTCGTGGGTGATACCGCGCGAAAAGGGTGGCTTCGATCGGTCGCGCCCAGCGAGCTCGAGAACGCCGATGTGGAATACGCCGATCCGTCGCGGGGAAACGGCGAATCACCGCATGCTCGTTCGGCCGGCGACCGAGGCCGCGATCGACGCCGAAACGCGAGGTGTCGCCGGCGGCGACCCGCGGGCAGGTGCGATCGCCCCCGATCGGCCGCTCTTCGGCCGAGCCCGCCAGGGTGCGCAGATCTGCGCTTGCGCCGGGCTGCTCGGGTGTCAAGGTCACCGCGTCGCGCCGGGCGCGACCCGCGAGGACGCATGCACCGACGTGCCGCCATTCTGTTCTCGGTCGCGCTGACCGCCTGCGACGCCGACGAGCCGGCCGCCGAGGCGCCGGAGCAGGCCGAGCCCGTGTCCACGCCGTCGACCCCGCCGGCCGGGCTGCCGCGCGTGCTGGCGGAGCTCGACCTCGGCGGCGGGCACGGGGTGATGTTCGAGGAGCTCGAGCCGGGGCTCATCAGCGTGGTCGAGCGCGGCCGCGTCGACGACCCGAAGCAGGCGGTGACGCCGGAGCTGATGCGCGAGGGCGCGGCCGAGGTGTGGGCGAGGCTGGCGCCCGGCCGCGAGCCGCCGCCCGCGCTCGCCGCGGCGCTCGACCGCCAGGCCGAACGCGAGGTCGACGAGGTGTCGCCGTCGCCGAAGCCGGTCACGCCGCCGACCTTGCCGGTCGCCACGGTCTCGCCGACCCGCGACGACTGGGAGCAGCAGTGGTTCAAGGCGACGTTCTGCACCCGCCCCGAGCGCAGCCACTGCACGCAAGGCTGGGAGTGGGCCGAATCGACGTCGGACATGGGCTCCGGCGAATACGAGGCGGTCGCGATGCAGGGCCGCGAGGGCACGCAGGACGCGACGTTCACCACCGATTGGTGGAAGTGCCGCCGGACCTGCGAGTTCTTCGACTGCGACCTCGAGTGCTGGTGGGAGCGCGGCTCGACCGACATCATCAAGCCGGGCACGTGGGTCGGCCGCCACTACGACAACGACCCCGGCCTCAAGCTCACCGGCGGCACCACGTACAAGGCGGAGCTCTCCGGCGCCACCGGCGCGCTCGTCAGCCTGCACACGAAGTGGGAGCCCTGGCACGAATGATGCTCAATGAAGCGCGAATGAGCATGAGCATATCGTTCGCCTTTGATGATGCTTCCATTCGGCGCTCGAAAACATAAGCATGATCAATGCGCGGCGAGCAGGCGCTCGATCACGCCCCACGGGCCGCGCACCGGGACGCCCTCGCGCTCCTCGGCCGCGAGCGCGCGCCGGGCCGCCTCGGCGAACGACAGCCGGACGCGGTGATCGATCGACCCCCAAAAACGGTCGCTCTCCGCCAGCAAGTCGTTCGTCAGGCCGATGACGATGTTGCGCGCCACGGACCAGTCGGCGCGGGTGACGAAGCGGACCCACTGCGACGACAACCGCGGCGTGAGCAGCGGGACGTCGAGCGAACGCGGCCGTCGCAGGCCCATCACGCGGGCCGTCTCCTCGAGGATCTGCTTGCCCGTGAGCACGTCGGGGCCCGGGATGTCGAACCACGCGCTGCCGGACTGGTCGAGCTCCAGCGCCCGGATCAGCGCGACCACGACGTCGTCGATCGCCACCGGCTCGGTGCGCGAGCGGAGCCAGCGCGGCAGCACCATCACCGGCAGGCGCGCGGCGAGGTCGCGGACGACCAGCCAGCTCAGGCTGCCGTGCCCGACGATCATGCTGGCGCGCAGCTCGATCGCGGAGACCGGACCGGCGCGCAGCGCCTCGCCGACCTCGAGCCGGCTCTGCAAATGCTCGGACCCGGGTCCGCGCGGCGCGACGCCGCCGAGGTAGACGATTCGCCGCATCGACGGGACCGCGGCGGCCGCGGCGGCGAAGGTCCGCGCCGCCTCGACCTCGCGGCGGCGAAAGTCGGGCCCCTCGCCGATCGCGTGCACCAGGTACAGCGCCGCGTCGCAGCCGGCCAGCGCGCGGGCGCAGACCGCCGGATCGCCGACGTCGCCCGCGACCCACTCGAGCTCGGGCCAGCGAGCGCGAGCGCGGCCGACGTCACGGCTGAGCCCGCGGATCTGCCAGCCCGCGCGCAGCAGCGCCGGCCGGACCGCGCGGCCGACGAAACCGGTGGCGCCGGTGAGGAGGATCCGCGGCATCGATCGATGCATAGCACGCACCCGCCGGCGCGCCCGATGGGCCGAGTTCGCCGACCGTCCTCCACCGCACTGCCGGCCGGACCGAATCGTCGCGGCAATCGCTCGAGCGCCGCTCAACTCCCGATCACCTGCAGTGACGGATGCTCGCGGCGCCCGAGGACGTCGACGGGCTTCACCGGCGAGCTTCTTGCTTGCGACGCGCCCGCGCCTGCTCGTCCGGTCGTGATACGCTGCGGCCGTGTCCAACACCAGCCAAGCGCTGCCCGGGCCGAGCGAGCGACTGGTGTTCCGCTGGTGGACGCCCGACGACCTCGAGCTGGCCCGCGGGTTGTGGGGCGACCCGCAGGTGACGGCGAGGATCGCCGCGGAGCCGTTCACGGGGCCGCAGATCGCCGCCCGCCTGGCCGCGGAGATCGATCAGGGCCGTGCGCACGGGCTGCAGTACTGGCCGGTGTTCCTCCGCGACGATGGGTCGCACGTCGGCTGTTGCGGGCTCAGGCCGCACGCGCCCGGGGTGTACGAGCTCGGCTTTCACCTCCGCAGCGCGTTCTGGGGCCGCGGTCTGGCCCGCGAGGCGGCGGCCGCGACCGTCGCGTTCGCCTTCGGTTCGCTCGCGGCGCGCGGCCTGTTCGCCGGCCATCACCCCGACAACGACGCGTCGCGCCGGGTGCTGCTGCGATTGGGTTTTCGTCACACCCACGACGAATGGTATCCGCCGACCGGCGCCGTGCATCCGTCGTATCGGCGGGACCCCTGATACGATTGCCGACCCCTGCGAATCGTCGGGCTCGCCGTCACCATCGTGCTCGCGTGAATTCGCACTTTCGCGCTCGCGCGGGCCCGCGCCTGCTCGCTCGCGGCGCTTGTGCCCGCCGCGGCCTCGTGCGACCGTCCCCCGCAGATGACCACGGTGATTCTGACCCAACGCGAGATCCGCCAGCTCCTGCCGATGACGGAATGCATCGAGCAGATGGCCGAGGTGCTCACGGCGCTGGCGCGCGACGAGGCGACCAGCCCGCTGCGCTGGGGCATGCGGCTCGCGGGCGGGGCGATCCTCGGCATGATGCCGGCGACGCTGCACTCGCGGCGGGCGCTCGGGCTCAAGATCGTCGCCGTGTTCCCGCACAATCACGGCACCCCGTTCGATTCGCATCAGGGCCTCGTGACCCTGTTCGACGCCGAGACCGGCGCGCCGCGGGCGATCCTCGACGCCACCGAGGTCACCGCGATCCGCACGGCCGCGGTCTCGGCGGTCGCGACCCGCGTGCTGGCCCGCGAAGCGGCCGACGACCTGGCGATCCTCGGCGCCGGCACGCAGGCGTGGACGCACCTCGAGGCGATGCTGTGCGTGCGACCGGTCCGCCGCGTGCGGGTGTTCAGCGCCACGCCCGCCAACCGCGAGGCGTTCGCCCGTCAGGCCGAGCAGCGCTTCGCGGTCGAGGTGCGCGCGGTCGACTCGGCGCGCGCGGCGGTCGAGGGCGCGTCGCTCGTCTGCACCACCACCTCGGCGCGCGAGCCGGTGCTGCTCGGCGACTGGCTGGCCCCGGGGACGCATGTCAACGCCGTCGGCGCCTGCGTGCCCTCGGCCCGCGAGCTCGACGCCCGCGCGGTGGCTCGCGCCCGGCTCTACGTCGACCGCTGCGAGTCGGCGCTGGCCGAGTCCGGTGATTTCCTGCTGGCCCGCGCCGAGGGGGTCGTCGACGACGCGCACATCCTCGGCGAGCTCGGCGAGCTGCTGTGCGGCGCGTGCGAGGGCCGGCGGAGCGACGATGACGTCACGCTGTTCAAGTCGCTCGGCCTCGGGATCGAGGACGTGGCCGTGGCGCACTACCTGCACGGGCGCGCGCTGGCCACCGGCGTCGGCGTGCAGGTCGAGCTCGGCGGTCGCCGGCGCCTCGGCGAGTGATTGTTCGACTGTTTCAAACGAAGTCGTCACCGGCAGGTCGAGGCGCCGCTGCACCTCGCCGAGGTCGTCGGCGAGCCAGTCCTCGAGCGGCTCGGCGACCAGGATCGGCGCGCGCCGGGCGAGCTCGCGGCCGAGCTTCACGTTCTCGCGGATCTGCCGGAATTCGTGCGGACGCAGCAGCGGCGCCGCGCTCGCCAGCAACGCGTGACGGCTCGCAGCATAGCCGCCGTCGCGCCGCGACCTGACGTCAATCGCCTTGCAAGATCCACTCGACCTGATGGGCCTCGGTCAGGTCGGGCGGCTCCCAGCGCGCCAGCATGCGCTCGATCGCGGCCACCGGGACCTGGGCCTCGCGCTCCCGGTTCTGCCGCAGCACCCGGCGGTACGGCGTGTCGAGGAACACGATCCGCACGCGCGCACCGTAGTCGGCGCACAGGTCGATCAGGCGCCCGCGCATCTCCCGGCTCAGGTTGGTCGCGTTCCACACGAACGACTGGGCGCGCCGCAGGTACTCGCGGGCCTGCTCGCGCGCGGCCTGGATCACCGCGTGCTGCGGGCCGGTGTGCGACAGGTCGAGCTCCTCGCGCAGGGCGTCGAGCGAGACCACCGGCAGGTCGAGGTTGTGCTCGATCCAGTGGTCCTTGCCGCTGCCGGGCAGGCCCGACATCAGCACGACCTCGCAGCGGGTGTCGTCGTGGACGGCGAACCGCGGGTCGCGGTCGTCGCTGCGGAAGTACACGAAGCGCGTGTGCGCGCTGGGGAACGACCACGGGCGGTCGAGGCATTCGTGCTCGGCGCAGAAGTCGACGAACAGATCGATGTTGTCGAGCAGGCGCTGGACGTCGCGGCAGATCCGTCCGAGCGCGTCGGCGCGGGTGAGCAGGGCCAGGTGGTCGCAGCGGACGGTCTGGCTGATCTGCGCGGCGCGGCGGCGGGCGTCGTCCTGGTCGATGAGGAAGAACGGGATCTGGTGCGTCCGCACCAGCGCGGCGATCCGCTCGCGCACGACCGGGTCGACGCCCATCTTCCACAGCATCGCGCGGGCCATCAGCGCGCCGCGCGGCGAGTGACCGGGCTGGCGGATCCGCCCGTCCTCGACGCGCGTACACGCCGGCTTGGCGATGTCGTGCAGCAGCGCCGACGCGAACACCACCTCGCGGTCGACGGGCGCGAGCGCCTGCCAGCCGGGCAGGCCGACCAGCGCCTCGCACACCATCTTGGTGTGGGTCCAGACGTCGCCCTCGGCGTGGTGCTCCGGGTCTTGCGGGCAGGCGGCCATCGGCGCGATCCACGGCTCCCACAGGCTGTCCCAGGAGACAGCCGTCGAGACCGCCGGATCGGCGGGGCAGGGGTAAGGCAGCAGCATGGCGGTGTCCTCTGGCGGCGCGCTGCGGCCTCAGGCGGGGGCCCACAGATCGACGCCGTCGGCGAGTTGGTTGGGGACGATCGGGCGGTCGAGCCAGTGGCTGCCGCTGTCGAGGATCGCGTTGAGGAAGCTGGCGCGGACCCACTTGAGGCGGGCGGTGACGCGGCCCTCCTCCTCGACCTTGATATAGAGGCCTTCCATGTCGTCGAAGCTGTCGGTCTCGGCGACGACCTGGTTCGGCGCCACGCTGGCGGCCTCGCCGGCGGCGATCAGCCGCTCCCGCCACTGCGGGGTCTTGAACCGTGACGGGCCGACGTGGCGGGTGATGTCGAGCAGCCGTTCGGGGTGGCCTTCCCACAGCACCTCGACCGAGACCACTGGCAGGCCGCGCAACATCTCGCGGCGGCGCGCGGTCGACAGGAACTCGCCGGTCTCGCGGTCGAGGATGTCGAACTCCATGAAGTAGTGGGGCAGCGCGTCGTAGAAGCAGGTGTGCTTGGCGTACAGCCATTCGCCGTACATCACGTAGCGCTCGCCGAGGGCCAGGTAGAGGTCGTCGGCGTGGGTGTTGGCCCACCGCTTGAGCAGGTCGAAGTGGCGTTCGCGGCCGCCGCCGGTCAGGTAATGACCGCGGCTCTGCAGCAGCAATTGGCCCGACCCGTCGAAGCTGACGCCGGCGTTGGCGCCGTCCATCTTCTCCTCGACGACCACGAAGCGGCCGCGGACGCCCTTGAAGGGCACGGCCTCGAGGTCGTGGTCGCCGTGCTGGAAGCGCGAGCCCTCGAGGTGCTGCGTGCGCGGATATTTGAGAATGGGCGGTGTCATGACGGACGCTCCTTCGCGCCGCCGGCCGCTCCCGCGAGGCCCCCCGGGCCGCTCGCCTGTCGCGTCGCCGGCCTCGCGACCCCGACGGGCGCGAAGCATTCGACGCAGGCCACGAATGGCGACTGCCGGGGCAGGGGGAGCGCGCAGGCGCTCAACGGGCCGAGACGGGCATGAGGCGTGACCTCTAGACGGGCTTCGCAAGATGCACGAACTCGCGGCGCGCGTCAAGCGACCGCGAGGCCCGAGCGAGAGCGCCCGTGGAGACAACGCATTCGTGCAAAGTTTGGACATGTCCTTACAGTCATGTCCCAGGAATCTGCCGGCGTGAGCTCGCGGGGGCACCGCGGGTAGAGAGGCCCGTGAGGCTCATGGCGGCTCGGCTACGCTCGGGCCGCCATGCCTCCGCCCGCCGCGGAGGACGTTCGCGGCGCGCGGGCGGGGCTGCGCACGACCGACCGGATCTTGCTCTCCGTGGAGGGCACGCCGCAGCCCTCCGTCGCCAGCAGGCCTCGACTCGCCGGGGCTGCCGACCGCCGTCGAGCTCTTCGGCGACCAGGCCTGCGAGGAGCTGCTGGCAGCCCAGCGGGCCATCAACCGCCCCGCTTGCGAGGACCTGCCCGAGGGCCCGGTGTTCGCGGTCACCGCGTCGCTGTTTTCGCACGAGGTCGAGCGGTCGATTGGAAGCAGCTCCTGTCGCATTTGACAGAGAACTCGACCTGGTGCTGTCACCATACCCGCTGCACCTGGGGGCCGACCGCGATTACCGGCGCGACGAGCCGACCCTGGTGCAGCGCGACAGCGACGAGATCTGCCTGGCGATCACGATCGGCGCGCCCATGGGGTCGGCGCTCACCGCCTTCCGGGCGGCGCGGCGGCAGGCGCACCGCAGGCGGAGCGGGACGCATTATCAACACGCTCGCCGGAGCGCCGGGGCTGCGCGGGGGGCATCCCGGCCGGGCTCGTCGCGATCCGCGAGCCGCGGGTGGCCGCCCGCGAGCGGGCCCTGGGCGAGCTGGCCGACTGCTTGATCCTCCAGGACTCTCTCCCCTTGCGGAGCGCCGAGGTCGATCGCCGGCTCGCCCGATCTGCCAGCCACCCGGCTCCCCCCTGAGCCGCCCGCGTGCGTCGATGCACCCGGGCGGGTCCGCCTCGCGCCGGGGATCGCAGTTGCTTGCCGACGAGCCAGTCGGTAGCGTCAGTCAATGCGTTTTCAGACCTCTCTGTGTACGACCTACGCCTTGATCTCGGCGCTCGTGGGGGTCCCCGCGTGCTCCGACGACGCGACCACGACCACCGCCCAGCCCGATACTGAGTCGAGCGGCACCGATACGACCACCGCCGGCTCGAGCACCGCGCCGTCGACCGACACCACGCCGACGACGACGACGAATGTGCCGACCACCGGCGTGGGCATGACCGACAGCTCGACGACGGCCGGGACCGAGACATCGTCGACCACCGAGCCGCTCACGACCACCGACGGCACGGCGACCGGGCCGCTCACGACCACCGAGACCGGCACCGAGTCGACCACCACGACCACCACGACCAGCGGCACCGACACCGACACCGACACCGACACGACGACCACCGGGCACAACCCCGTGTGCGGCAACGGGATGCTCGAGGGCGGCGAGGCCTGCGACGACGGGCCGGAGAACGGCCCCGGGAAGGCGTGCAAGGCCGACTGTACGCTCAACGTGTGCGGCGACGGCGACCAGGGTCCGGGCGAGGAGTGCGACGCGGGCGAGCTCAACGGCGGCGCCTGCACCGACCTGTGTCTGCTCAACGTGTGCGGCGACGGCATCCTCGGCCCCGACGAGGGCTGCGACGACGGCGCGAACAACGGCGACAACAACACCTGCACCTCGATGTGCGAGCCGAACGTGTGCGGTGACGGTTTGGTCGGCCCCGGCGAGGCGTGCGACGACGGCAACGCGGTCGACAACGACGAGTGCAGCAACGACTGCGCGCTCGCGACCTGCGGCGACGGCAAGGTCGCGGCCGAGGAGCAGTGCGACGACGGCAACATGGTCAACACCGACGCCTGCACCAACTCGTGTACGCAGGCGGTCTGCGGCGACGGGTTCGTCCAGGACAGCAACCTCGAGGAGTGCGACGCCGGCGAGCAGAACTCCGACCAGAGCGACTGCACCGCGAACTGCAAGGTCAACGTGTGCGGCGACGGCCTGCCCAACAAGAACGGCCAGATGCCCGAGGAGTGCGACCTCGGCGAGGGCAACGGGCCCGGCCAGGCGTGCAACGGCGAGTGCGAGGTCAACGTCTGCGGCGACGGCGACAAGGGCCCCGGCGAGGAGTGCGACGACGCCAACACCGTCGGCGACGACGGCTGCAGCGCGACCTGCTTGCTCGAGTTCTGCGGCAACGGCATCGAGGAGGGCGCCGAGCAGTGTGACGACGGCAAGAACGGCGACCAGGACGACGGCTGCACCGACCAGTGCCTCATCCCGTTCTGCGGCGACGGCCTCGAGCAGCCGAGCATCGGCGAGCAGTGCGACCTCGCGGCCCAGAACAACGACACCGGCGCGTGTACGCTCGGCTGCCAGGACGCCAAGTGCGGCGACGGCCTGATCTGGGCCGGTCACGAGCAGTGCGACGACGGCGCCAACAACGGCAACACCAAGGCGTGCAAGGCCAACTGCACCGCGCAGATCTGCGGCGACGGCTTCGTCGGCCCCGGCGAGGCCTGCGACGACGGCAACCAGAGCAACGAGGACAGCTGCACCAACGCCTGCAAGCTCGCGACCTGCGGCGACGGCATCAAGCAGCTGAACGAGCAGTGCGACCTCGGGGTCAACAACAACAACAACGGCGCCTGCACCCTGGCCTGCCTGCTGCCGAAGTGCGGCGACGGCTTCGTCCAGG
Source organism: Nannocystis exedens (assembly GCF_002343915.1). GTDB lineage: Bacteria > Myxococcota_A > Polyangia > Nannocystales > Nannocystaceae > Nannocystis > Nannocystis exedens. The sequence goes on from NZ_NETK01000001.1 coordinate 5,743,323, forward strand.
CCGGCGAGCAGTGCGACGACGGCAACGGCAGCAGCGGCGACGCCTGCCTCAACACCTGCAAGGCCGCCAAGTGCGGCGACGGCTCGGTGTGGGTCGGCAACGAGGACTGCGACGACGGCAACACCGTCAGCAACGACGGCTGCAACTCGGGCTGTCGCCTGCCGAAGCGGGTGTTCCTCACCAGCCAGTCGTGGAGCGGCAACCTCGGCGGCCTGAACGGCGCCGACCAGAAGTGCCAGGGGCGCGCCAACGCGGCCGGCCTCGGCGGCACCTGGAAGGCCTGGCTCAGCGCCGGCAACCAGAACCCCAACACGCGCTTCACCAAGTCGCTCCACGGTTACCACCGCCTCGACAACCTCGAGATCGCCCAGACCTGGATCGACCTCACCGACGGCAGCCTCGACGTGCCGATCAACCTCACCGAGTTCAAGCAGATCAACGACGACGACGTCTGGACCGGCACCCAGACCAACGGCAACACCGCCAACAAGACCTGCCAGGACTGGACCTCCGGCAGCCTGCTCAACCAGGGCCGCGAGGGCCAGAGCACCGAGACCAACGGCGACTGGACGATCATCGACCAGGTCCTCGGGTTCGCACAGCTCTGCGACGGGAACAATCGGCTGTATTGCTTCGAGCAGTGACGAATTGTGAGAATCGGTCCGTGGTTACGCTGACTTGCGAGTGAGCGTATCCACGGCTCCATCATCTCTCCAGCGCAGCGAGCATGACTCGCCTTCTCGCCAGAAGTCTTGGATGGCGATGATGCGGTCCGTCGATGAGTCGATGAGAGACACCGGGCGTCGGGCGAAGTGCTCCGGCGCCCGCTCGTGCCCGGCGAATGCGGCGCGATCCTGGGGATTGGTGAAGTCCTAGCTCGTGCTCGCGGTGACGAGCTCGAGGCGAGCGCGCCTGCGCATGGCGGCCTCTCGGGCCGCTGCGGGCGCGCAGAACACGGCGACGATCGACACATCGCGGGAGACCTCCGCACCCATGATCAAAGCCCTTCGTCTCCCATCGGGCGCCTCGGTGCTCGGCCACTTCGGGCTCGCTGGATCGCCCCGGTGGCGTTCATGGTCGGCTGTCCCGGATGGCGCGCCTGCTGCGGGCAGCGCCGACCTCACGCGCTGGTTTCACGCCGGCGAAGCGAGGCGCGACGACGGTGCGGCCGGGTCGACTCGCGTGACGCGACCCGGGCCCTGCGATCGCCCGGCGACGCGCGCACGCGCTACGCCCGGGGCCCGAGCACCAGCGCGACGGCCCCGGCGACGAGCGCGTCGATCTGCGCCTGCGGCTGCCCGGCGCGGGCGCGGAGGGCCACGCTGTGCAGCGTCGCCGCGAGCAGCAGGCCGAGCTGCTCGGGGTCGGCGTCCGGCCGCAGGGTCCCCGCCGCGCGCGCGCGTTGCAGGCGGCCGACGAAGACGCCGTCGATCTCGGCCAGTGTCTGCCCGAGCCGGGCGCGGATGTCGGCGTCGTCCGCTGCCTCGGCCGGCGCGGTGCACAGGACGAGGCAGCTCGGCGGGGTGTCTCCGCCCGCCCGGTACAGCTCGAGCGCCGCCGCGAAGAAGCCGGCGAGCGAGCGTCCGAGGTCGTCGTCGGCGAGCGCCCGCTCGACGCGCGCGCGCATCTCGGCGGAGAAGTGGTCGATCGCCCGGAAGTACATCGCCTTCTTGTCGCCGAACGCGGCGTACAGGCTCGGGCGGTTCATGCCGGTCGCCTGCGCGATCTCGTCGAGCGACGCGCGGGCGAACCCGACCTCGCGGAACACCTCGGTCATCCGCCCGACCGCCGCGTCCGGGTCGTACGCGCGCGGCCGGCCGACTCGCCGGCTCACTTTTTTTGTACTGCTTCGCATAAAATTCTCTGGCGTTTTGTTCGCGACGGTACAAAATCCCGACCATGACGCAAGCCCACCCTGAATTCCGCCTGTTGCGCGAGATCGCCGGCGTCCGCATCCCCGACAGCGCGCTGGCCGAGGCGGCGACGCGCCTCGCGTACGAGGTCTCGCCGGCGACCCTCTACAACCACGTGATCCGGACCTACGTGTTCGGCGCGCTGGTGGCGGCGCGGCAGGGCGTCGCCTTCGACGAGGAGCTGTTCTACCTCGGCGCGGTGCTGCACGACCTCGGCCTGACCGAGCGGTTCGCCGGCGGTCAGCGGTTCGAGGTCGCAGGGGCGGACGCCGCCGACGCCTTCCTCGCCGCGCGCGACGTCGCGGCCGAGCGCCGCGCGGTCGTGTGGGACGCGATCGCCCTGCACACCTCGGTCGGCCTCGCCGACCGCAAGCGCCCGGAGATCGCGCTCGTCCACATCGGCGCCGGGGTCGACGTCGCCGGCGTCGCGTTCGACCAGATCCCGGCGGGGGTCGTCGAGCAGACCCTCGACGCGCTTCCCCGCCTCGACTTCAAGCGCGCCTTCTTCGAGATCCTCCTGCAGGACATCGCGCGCAAGCCGGCGCAGACGATGCTGACCTGGCTGTCGGACACCGCCCGCCGCCACGCCGGCGCGCACGCTTGCCCCGGCCTCTTCGAGGTGATGCAGGCCGCGCCGTTCAGCGAGTGACCGGCCCGCGAAACGACGGGCGCGCTGCGCCCCGAGCGGCTGTCCATCGCGGCGCCGGGCCGCGAGGGCCGGCGCCGCGAGGGACGTTCACGTGCGTCCCGAGGGATCGGCAGCCCGTCGAAGACGCGTGCTCGGGTCATGTTCACCAGCCGCCGACGAACCAGACGAGCAACGCCGCGATCGCCAGCACGACGGCACCGAGCACGCGGAGCCGGCGAACCGCCGCCCGGAGGCGCCGAGGGTCGTGCGCGGGCAGGGAGCTCCACACGTCGCGCGGGAGGACCCAGAGGTCGCTCCCGCCGCCGATGGCGCGCAACAGGCGGCCCAGCGCGCTCTTCGGCCGCATTCGGCTCATGATGAACAGGAACCAGGGGAGCGTCGGCATATGTCCCTTCGGCTGCCGCTCCATCCACGCGACCGTGCGGCGGAGCGCTGCCGCCGTCTCCGCCGCGCCGCCGTCGCCCGGGAGACGCTGCCACTCTCCGTGGCCGGGGAGGATCCACGTGAAGCGCAGCCAGCCCGCCTCCGCGGCCGCCGCGAGGTACCGGACGGACCGAGTCTGGCGCTCCCAGTCCTCCCAGCACTGCAAGCGGAACGCCACGATGTGGCCGAGGACGCGCGAGTACGCGAGGTGGTCGCCGGTGAACAGGAAGCGCCCGCGGTACAGCAGGCAGATCGAGCCGGGCGTATGTCCCGGCTGGGGCAGCACGACGAGCTCGGCCTGTCCGGCCTCCGCGTCCGAGAGCGGCTCGCCGTCCAGCGTGAACGGACGGAGCGCGTCACCGAGCTGGATCTCGACGTCGCCGGTCGTTGCGAGGTAGGAGCGCTCGCGGAGGTTGATGTCGGCAGCGCCGAGGAGCCGCTGGCAGCCGGGAAAGCGGCCGGCGAACTCCGCGTGGTGGTGCGCGTGGTCGCGGTGCGTCAGGAGCAGCCACCGGACGCCGCCGTGATCCGCGAGCCAGCGGAACAGCCCGTCGCCTGGACGTGGCGGGTCGATCAGCACGCCGCCCCCCTCGCGTTCGATGAAGTATGTGGTGGCGCCGATGTTGTCGATCGACGGCGGCCCGAGGACCCACACGTTGTCCTCGAGCGGCCGGGGGTACCCGTGCCACGGCGATCCGAGCTCGTCGCGGCGCACCCGCGAGGCACCAGGCTGGAGCTTGATCGCGCCGAGCGGGCAGGCGGCCATCGCCGTCCGCGCGGCGATCAGGTCCTCCTTGCTCCGTGGCTGCCGCAGCACCCCTGTGAAGGCGCCCTCCTCGTACGTGCCGGGCAGGACGGCGAGCCGGCGCCCCGACCGGACCTCGCCCGCCGCCGTCACCTCGCCCAAAAGCTCGGGCGCGAAATTGCGACATATCGCCGCGCCGCAGCACCTGGCCGTCACGAACAGCCGGCCGTAGTCCTCGTGCTCGCTCTCGTCTCGCATGGTGACCCTCCTGTCGTCGAAGAAGATCCGATGCCCCGTGCAGCTCGTCGCAGAGCGCCACGGCCGCTCCCTCGAGCGGCCAGCGGCGGAGCACATGCTCCGGGGTCGGGCCGTCGCGAGCAGGACCGCGTCGCGCCCGAGCTGTCACGGCTCGCGGACGGGTGAAGGCTAACCGCGACGACGGGCGTTGGCTCGCCGCGCCGATGCGCGGAAGATCTCGGACCCGCTCTCACTCGTGCTCGCGCGAACCCTTGACGCCCTGTCGATCTGCTATCGGACGACCGTGGCGCGTCTGCACCTCGACGAACGCCTGGAACCGGCGCGCCCGCGAGTCGACGACGAAGCTGGCCCCGCCGACCACGATGATCACCGCGCTGCGATCGAGGTGATCCGCAGCATCTGCGTGATCGCGCGTGGACGGCCCGGTCCCCGCGTATTCACTATCGGACGGGCACGATGTTGTGGCGCACCGTGACGAGCCGCCGCTTGAGATCGACGTCCATGCGCTTCGGCGCTCGAAGACGAGGAGGCCCGTCCGTGGCCCTCGAGAACCACGCCGGCCCCGAGGAACACTCGCCGAGACACCCTCCTGCAGGCCGAGCGAACGAGGTTGCTCCCGACGCTGCCGGCGCCGAAGATCATGCTGGGGACCTCGAACCCGAACCCAATCTTCGGGGTCGACTGCGAATGGTGAGGAACTGGGCAAGGGCGCTGGTAGCGAATTGAAGCGCGTCGACGCGGCCGCTCCCGGTCCGCCGATCCGCAGGGCGGAGGTGGCCGCATTTCGCCGAGCTCGCTCAACGCCGGAGCGCGATGATTCTCGACACTGTGCGGAGCGGGATTGACGAGTGGTCCGAGCGGGAATGGTGTGATGAACGCGTGTCGGGCCGATGATCGCGCATCGTCGAATCGTGCCCGCGTCGCGGAGCGCGCCTCTTGGGCGACCTCCTGAGCGCGGTGTCGGGCGACCGTCGAGGGCTGCTCCGGGCTTGACGGTGTGCGCGGGTGTCGAATGTGCACGGCCCTCGCGACAAGGAGCTTTTCGTCGGTCCGGGACCGGTGAAGTCTCGCACGCGCGCGTGGCCTCGATTGTGGTGAATGGTGCGCGACGGGCGGCGTCCGTTCGCGCGAATGCAGCAAGGATCTCGTTCTTCGATCTCTTCGGCGAGGCGCTTCGCCTCGCCGTGCCTCTGCCTGTCCCTGCTGGTCGCGTGCGGCGACAGCGGCGCGGGCACGGGCACGGGCACGGGCACGACGGAGGGGGACACCGGTGAGATGACGGTCGGGGGCACGACCGACGGAAGTTCCGGCGGGCCGACGTCCGGGGGTGACCCGACGTCGGCCATCGAGGCGCCGACGACCTCGTCATCGTCGTCCGCGTCGCCGACGTGCGGGGATGGCCAGCTCGATCCCGGCGAGGAGTGCGACGACGGCGCGGCCAACGGCGACGGCGCGGCATGCACGAGCGAATGCAAGCAGCAGACGGCGTGTACGCCCGCGGGAGACGCATTCGCCCTGCTGTCACGCGTGCCCGCCGGACAGGACGGCACGCTCGCGCGAGGCGAGCCGGTCGTGCTCGACTTCGGCTGCACGGTCGACCGCGAGACGGTCAGCGACGCCACGATCGCCGTCCACGGCAGCCAGAGCGGACGGCGCGCCTTCACCGTCGAGTGGACCGAGGACGGCAAGGCCGAGCTCGTGTTCGCCGCGCCGCTGCACCCCGCCGAGCGCGTCGATGTGACGCTCACCTCGGGCGTCCGCGACGCTCAGGGTGAGGCGCTCGCGCCCCGGGTGTTTCAGTTCACGGTCTCGGGCGCGCCCGGGACCGGGGTGTTCACGGCCACCGACGCGTCGGTGGGCGCAGGTTTCCCGGCGCTCGGTGACGTCGACGGCGACGGCGACCTCGACGTCGTGCGCTCGACCGGTGACGTGTTCCTCAACGAGGGCGGCGACGTGTTCACCGTGGTCGAATACGATTACTCCTGCTATTCCCTCGGCGGGCACGTCACGCTGGCCGACATCGACGCCGACCGCGACCTCGACATCCTGTGCTTCGGAAACTCCGGCGTGGGCTCGATCTGGCACAACGACGGCGCCGGGGCGTTCGCCCAGGGGCCGGCGCAGGACGTGCTGAACGGGAAGGAGAAGTACCTGGCCGGCGACCTCGACGGCGACGGCGACCTCGACCTCTACGCGGTGACCCTGTCGACCGACGTCGGCGACGAGGTCCTGCTGAACGACGGCGCCGGCGCGTTCACGCCGGGAGCCACGGGGATCGGCTCGGTCTCGACCACCGGCGCGGTGCTGACCGACCTCGACGGCGACGGCGACCTCGACGTAGCGTACGGCAACGGGCAATTCGACGAGGCGGCCTCGGTCTCGCTCAACGACGGCACGGGTCAGTTCCAGGCCACGCGCGTGTCGCTCGGCAACGGGGCCCACGCGAACAACGGCGTCGACGCCGGCGACGTCGACGGCGACGGTGCGGCCGACGTGCTGGTCCTGCCCTACTACGACGGGTGGGCGCGGGTCTGGCGGAACTCGGGCGCGGCGATGTTCAGCGAGGGGCACGACTTTGCCACCTCGAACGTCGAGGACGCTCTGCTGCGCGACCTCGACGGCGACGGCGACCTCGACGCCATCTCGGCCAACGACGACTTCTTCGAGAAGGCCAACCTCGTGTGGTTGAACGCGGGTGACGGCACGTTCACCGCCGGCCCGGCGTTCGGCGGCGGCGGCGAGGGCCTCGCGGTGGGCGACGTCGACGGCGACGGCGTGGTCGATGCCGTCGTCAAGGGGACGGTCTTTCTCGGCGGTTGAGACTCGTCGCTGCACCTCCGAGCGCCGCGCTCCGTCGGTCGTGTCGACACGCTCGACTCGCTGTCGGCGATGCCGTCAGAACCTCTCGTTCGCTCGGTCGGCGCAGCGACCTCGGCCGAGTCCCGGCCGCAGCGCCAGGGCCGACGCTGCCGCCGTCGCGGCGAGGCCGAACACGCCGCTCACGCCCCAGCGTTCGAGCAGCAGCCCGCCGAGCGCGGAGCCGGTCGCCATGCCGATGAACACCACGGTGAAGAAGCTGGCGTTGAGGCGGCTGCGGGCGGCCGGGTCGAGGCTGTAGACGATGGTCTGGTGGGCGATGAGGGAGGCCTGCACGCCGAGGTCGAAGCCGACGGTCGCCAGCGCGACCAGCCACAAGCCGGCGGTGCGGCCCAGCAGCGGCAGGGCCAGCAGCGCGAGGAAGGAGGCCAGCACGAGCGCGGCGCCGAGCCGCGTCACGCCGTGAGGACCGCGGCGGTCCGACAGGCGCCCGGCCAGCGGTGCGCCGAGCGCTCCGGCGGCCCCGGCCAGGCCGAACGCGCCCGCCGCGGTGCTGCCGAGGTGGAACGGCGCCGCGTGCAGCCACACCGCCAGCGTCGACCAGAACGCGCTGAACGCCACCGACAGCAGGCCCTGGGCGAGCGCGGCGCGGCGCAGCGCGGGATGACGCCGCCACAGCGTCCGCAGCGAGCCGAGCAGCGCGGGGTACGACAGGCTCGTCGTCGGCGCGAAGCGAGGCAGCCGCCAGCGCAGCGCCAGCGCGACCAGCGAGACGACGGCCGCGGCCAGCGCGAACATCATCCGCCAGCCGAGCTGCTCGGCCACCGCGCCGCTGACCACCCGCGACAGCAGGATGCCCAGCAGCAGCCCGGTCATCACCGAGCCGACGGCGCGACCGCGGTTCGCGTCCGCCGCCAGCGTGGCCACCGCCGGCACGATGTCCTGCGCGACCGTGGCGACCACGCCCACCGCGAGGCTGGCCAGCAGCAGCAGCGGCAGGCTGGGCGCGAGGCTGCTCGCCAGCAGCGCGGCGGCGAGGAGCAGCGCCTTGAGGAAGATGACCCGCCGGCGGTCGTAGCGATCGCCGAGCGGCGTCAGCAGCAGGATGCCGAGCGCATAGCCGAGCTGCGTCAGCGTCGGCACCAGCCCCACGGCGGAGGGCGTGGCGTGCAGCGCCTCGGCCAGCAGCGCCAGCAGCGGCTGCGCGTAGTAGATCGAGGCGACGACGAGGCCGGTGCTGGCGGCCATCAAGCCGAGCAGCGGGGCGGGCAGGCGGGTCGCGGGCGCCGGGAGATTCAGCGGGGAGTCGTGCATGCGCAGTCCTGCAGGAAGGTCGGTGGCGACACTGTGCGGGACGGGTCCGCGGCCGTGTAGGCGCCCCGGCGGCACAACTGTTATACGCTGGCCGCATGAGCCCGGAGCCGACCTCGCATGACCGGATCGCGCTGATGCAGACCTTCGTGCGCATCGTCGAGGCCGGCACCCTGTCGGCCGCGGCGGCCCAGCTGCAGACGACGCAGCCCACGATCAGCCGCCGGCTGCAGGCGCTGGAGCGCTTCTTCGGGGTGCGGCTGCTGCAGCGCTCGACGCACACGATGAAGCTCACCGAGGACGGCGAGCGCTGCTACGAGCAGGCCAGGGCGCTGCTCGCCAGCTGGGCCGCGTTCGAGTCGAACCTCCGCGGCGCGAAGGACGAGGCCGAGGGCCTGCTGCGCGTGGTCGTGCCGCACGCGTTCGGCCAGCTGCAGCTGGTCGACCCGCTGCTCCGGTTCCTGCAGCGGCATCCACGGGTGGACGTCGAGTGGCTGCTGCGCGACGATTTCCGCGATCTGATCGCCGGCGGGGTCGATTGCGCGATCCAGGCCGGCGAGGTGCGCGACCCGTCGCTGGTGGCGCTGCGCTTGACGGAGATCCCCCGCATCGTCGTCGCCGCGCCGGCGCTGCTCGGCAAGGAGCCGCCGGCGGACGACCCGGCGGCGCTGGCCGGGCTGCCGTGGCTGGCGTTCAGCACGTTCTACCGCCGTGAAGTGGTGCTGACGCACACCACCAGCGGGGCGACGTCTCGCCTGCCGATCCGCCCGCGGCTGGCCACCGACAGCCTGTTCCCGCTGCGCCAGGCGGCGCTGGCCGGCACCGGCGCGGCGATCGTCTCGACCTGGCTGGTCGAGGACGACCTCGCGGCCGGTCGCCTGGTCCATCTCGTGCCGTCGTGGCGCGCCGCGCCGCTGCCGGTGTGGCTGGTATATCCCTATGCACAGTTCTACCCGGCGCGACTGCGGCGATTCGTGGAGGCGGTGAAGGAGTGGGCGGCGCAGCGGCGCTGAGCCGAATGCACGTCGCGTCCGCGACTGCGGTCCGCTCCGATCGCATTGCGTCGTCGAGCCAATCGATGGCCGCGGGCGGCGCGCCGGGCCCGGACGCGACCGCGGCGGAATGAGGCGCCGACGATACGAATCATTGCTCCTGTCGTCGATCCGCGGATCTGCAATCACCGCACCCGCGATGGCCGCGAGAGAATCATGGCGATTCTGCCGGGGTCGCCGGGCCGCTGCGTGCAGATCATGCACCTGCACGCAATCACGCGTCGAGCCGGGTCCCCCGGCCGTCGCCGTCGGCCTCGGCGCGCTGCGTCCGCGCGGCCGGTGCGGACGCGTCGGCGGATCGGGCGGGCGTGCAGCCCGGCTTCGTGCGACCGTATTCATGGAGTCGGTACTGGATCTTGCGCGCCGAGATGCCGAGGATCCGGGCCGCCTTGCTGGTGCTGCCGCCGGTGTGCTCGAGGGTCTGCAGGATCGCGTAGCGCTCGATGTCCCACAGGCTGGCGCCGGGGATCACCGGCGCGTTGCGCTGATCGAGCACCGCGGCGGTGAACTCGCGCGGCAGGTCTCTCGGCTCGATCTCGCGGCCGCGCGTCAAAATTACCGCCCGCTCGATGCACTGCTCGAGCTGCCGCACGTTGGCGGGCCAGTCGAGGCCGAACAGGATCTGCAGCACCCGCTCGGCGCAGCCGGTGACCGACTTGCCGAGCTTGCGCGCGTGCCGTTGCACGAAGTGGGTCGCCAGCAGCGGGATGTCGTCCCGGCGCTCGCGCAGGGCCGGGACGCGGAGGCTGACGACCTGCAGGCGGTCCGCCAGATCCTGGCGGAACCGGCCGCGCGCGACCACCTCCGCGAGATCGTGGCGGGCGGTGGCGATGACGCGCACGTCGATCTCGAGGCGGGCGCCGCCGAACCGCGTCACGCAGCGATCCTGCAGCAGGGCGAGCAGGCGAGCCTGCAGCGCGAGCGGCAGCGCGTCGACGTCGGCGAGCAGGAGGGTGCCGCGGTGGGCCGCCAGCACGCGACCTTCGGCGCCGAACAGCTCGTCGTTCAGGGTCGCCTCGTCGGCGGTGCTGCAGCCGACGCGCACGAGCCGGCCCGGGCGCCCGCTGAGCTGGTGGATCAGGCGGGCGATGTGCTGCTTGCCAGCGCCGCGCTCGCCGGTGATGAGCAGCGAGACCGGCGCCTCGGCGACCTGCCCGGCGAGCGCCACCAGGTCACGGTGGGCCCGGCTCTGGCCGACGAGGTCGGCGCCGGCCTCGGCGCCGGCGGCCGCGCGCGCCTCCTTCACCCCGCTGGCGAGGGCCCGACCGGCGACGATGCGCTGGAGCGTGAGCAGCACCTGCTCGAAGTTGAGCGGCTTGCTGAGGTAATCGTCGGCGCCGAGCTGCATGGCCTCGACGGCGCCCTCGACCGAGCCGAAGCCGGACATGACGACGACCGCGACCTCGGGCAGCCGCTCGCGCAGGCGCGCCAGCAGCTCGATGCCGCCGAGCGCGGGCATCTTGACGTCGGTGAGGACGATGTCGGGTCGCCACTCGTCGGCCCGCCCGAGCGCCTTGTAGCCGTCGGCGGCGCACTGGACCTCGTACCCCTCCTCTCGCAGCAGGGCGGACAGCGCCGAGCGGGCGCCCGGCTCGTCGTCGACGATGAGGATCCGTGGGGCAGCGGGGCTCGGGTTCGGCATGGATATGTCCTCAAAGACAGGTTCGTCGCGCGGCTCGCCGGCGGCGAGAAGGTCGACCTCCGAGGTTCAGCAACCCGCGTGCCAGATCGCGGGCCGGTGAGCACGCAAGGTTCGCGGCGGGCGAGGTGCAGCGGTTGCGTGAAGGTGCATGGTTTGCGCGGAGCGCAGAACCGGGCCGCCAGTCGCGGGACCGCGACGTATGGAAGAAGCCGGCGGGGCCGGTCGACGTGCGTGGCCTCGCCGATCCACGGGCGCGGCGGCGAGGCGCGACGTGCAGGTTCTGCACGGGCGCGCAAGGCACTCGCGCGCGATGCAGAGTTCGGCCGCCGTGGGCCCACAAAGACGTCCGACGAACGATGGCATGACGCTTGCTCGATGCTCCTCGACCTCGACCCATGACCCGATGCGCAATCCAACAGCCCGTGCTGGCCGGCGTCGTCATCGAGCGACCGGTGTCGGTCCTCGTCGTCGACGGCGAGCCGAAGACGGCGAGCGTCCTGGTCAAGCTGCTCCGGGTCGACGGCTTCGTCGTCGAGGTCGCCGCCGACGCGGCGGCGGCCGAGGCCCGGGTCGAGCGCGGCCCGCGACCCGACGTGCTGGTGATGGACGTCTCGCCGGCGCGCGCGGGCGAGGTCGAGACGCTGCGGCGGATCCACGCGCGCCATCCGACGCTGCGCCTCGTGCTCGTCACGGCTCACCCGCAGGTCGCCGAGCGGCTCGCGCTCGGCGCGGCGCCGGGCTGCCGGATCGTCACCAAGCCGCTCGATTACGCCGGGCTCTTGCGGCTGCTGGACGGCGGCGCGTGAGGCCGAATTGGCGGGGATACGGGCCCTTGTTGCCGCGCAGGTCGAGATGGTAATTTTCACGCGAATCCAGCGAGAGCGACGGTTTCCCCTGCCGAGCCACGGTCTTCCAGCCCGGGACCCTCCTGCCGCGGAGACCCGCTTCGAGGAGCTGAAGCGCTACGTCGCGTTCGCGGGGGAGGACGCGGCGCTGCTGCGATCCTTCCGTGACGTCGCGGCGCCTCATTTCGCCCGGATCGCCCAGGAGTTCTACGACCGGATCCGCCAGCACGACGAGGCGCACGCGGTGTTCACCGGCGAGGCCCAGATCGCGCGGCTGCAGCGGTCGCTGGTGCTGTGGATGGAGCGGCTGTTCGGCGGCCGCTACGACGAGGCCTACTTCGAGGACACGGCCCAGATCGGCCGCGTCCACGTCAAGGTCGGGCTGCCGCAGCGCTACATGTTCACGGCGATGGCATTGATCCGCTCGTCGCTGCTGAAGATCGCCGAGGCCGCGGGTCCGTCGGGCCTCGCGGTGATGGACGCGATCTCTCGCCTGCTCGACCTCGAGCTGGCGATCATGCTCGAGAGCTACCGCGACAACTTCGTCGCCCGCATCCAGCAGGTCGAACGCCTCGAGCGCCAGGCGCTCGGCGCCTCGCTGGCGCGCACGGAGCACCGCTACGTCAACGCGGTGGAGCTCGCGCACGTGATCATCGTCGGTCTCGACGCGCAGGGGTCGATCCTGCTGTTCAACCAGGAGGCCGAGCGGATCACCGGCTTCGCGCGCGACGAGGTGATCGGCCGCTCCTTGCTCGACTGCCTGGCGATCGACGAGACCGGCGAGGGCGCGGCGCTGCGGGAGATCTTGCGCCGCTTCGCGGCCGCGCAGGGCCAGGCGAGCGAGCGCGAGGTGGTGAGCCGGGCGATCGAGACCGCGGTCAGCACGCGCAGCGGTCAGCGCCGCAGCGTGCTGTGGCAGCTCACGCACGCGCCGTCGAGCGGCGACGACGTGTGCGTGTTCGCCATCGGCCGCGACACCACCGACGAAAAAGCGCTGCTGGCCCGCACCAAGCAGCAGGAGAAGCTGGCGGCGGTCGGCACGCTCGCGGCCGGCCTGGCCCACGAGATCCGCAACCCGCTCAACGGCGCCCAGCTCCACGTCACCTACCTCGATCGCTCGCTCAAGAAGTCCGGCGCGCACCCCGAGCTGATCGAGACCGTCGGCGTCGTGGCCGACGAGATCAAGCGCCTCGGCAGCCTCGTCACCGAGTTCCTGGCGTTCGCGCGGCCGAAGCCGCTGCTGCTCAAGCGGGTGATGGTGCAGACGCTGCTCGAGCGGGCGGCGCAGATGGTCGCCGCGCAGGCGCACCAGCACGGGGTGACGGTGGTGCTCGACGTCCCGCCGCAGCCGATCGAGATCGAGGCCGACGGGGCCAAGCTCGAGCAGGTGCTGCTCAACCTGACGCAGAACGCGATCGAGGCGGTCGCCGCCGAGGCGAGGGCCGGCCGGGTGGTGCTGCGGGCGCGGCGGCAGCCGCAGACGGCGTCGTTCGAGATCGAAGACGACGGCCCCGGGATCCCCGCCGACGCCCCGATCTTCGACGCCTTCTTCTCGACCAAGCCGCAGGGCACCGGCCTCGGCCTGTCGATCTCGTACCGCATCGTCACCGACCACGGCGGCACCCTCGACGTCGACAGCAAGCGCGGATGCACCATCTTCCGCATCGTGCTGCCGCTCGACGGCCCGCCCGACAGCGCGAGCCGGTCGCGCGTGGAGGCCTCGTAATGGCGCAGGAACCGAACAAGCCGCGAATCATCGTCGTCGACGACGAGCCGAGCGCGCGCCAGGGGCTGGAGAAGCTCCTGCGCCACGAGGGCTTCGACGTGCGCATCGAGGCCGACGGCGCCGCCGCGCTGCGCACCGCCGCCGAGTTCGCGCCCGACGTGGTCGTGACCGACCTGCGCATGCCGAAGATGGACGGCATGGAGCTGCTCAAGCGGCTGCGCGAGCAGGACCGCGACATCCCGGTGATCGTGGTGACCGCGTTCGGCGAGGTCGCGTCGGCGGTCGCGGCGATGCAGGCCGGCGCCGACGACTACCAGACCAAGCCGGTCGAGATCGACGGGCTGGTGCTGGCGATCCGGCGGGCGATGGAGCGGCGCGCGCTGCGGAACGAGGCCGAGAACCTGCGCCGGCAATTGCGCGAGCGCGACGGCAGCGGGCTGCAGGGCCTCCTGGGCACCAGCCCGGCGATGCAGCAGGTCTATCGCACGGCCAAGCAGGTGGCCGGCGCGCGGGCGACGGTGCTGCTCACCGGCGAGAGCGGGACCGGCAAGGGCGAGCTGGCGCGCGCGATCCATGCCCTCGGCCCGCGCGCCAAGCAGCCCTTCATCGCCCTGCACTGCGCCGCCCTGGCCGAGTCCTTGCTCGAGAGCGAGCTGTTCGGCCACGAGAAGGGCTCGTTCACCGGCGCCGATCGCCAGCGGATCGGCCGCTTCGAACAGGCCGACAAGGGCACCCTGTTCCTCGACGAGATCGGCGAGATCTCGCCGACCCTGCAGGTCAAGCTGCTGCGCGTGCTGCAAGAGCGGACGTTCGAGCGCGTCGGCGGCGGCGAGTCGATCAAGGTCGACGTCCGGGTCATCGCCGCCACCAACCGCGACCTGGCGAAGGAGGTCCGCGAGGGCCGCTTCCGCGAAGACCTGTTCTATCGCCTCAACGTGGTCCACATCGAGCTGCCGCCGCTGCGCCTGCGCGGGCGCGACTCGCTGCTGCTGGCCGAGCACTTCTTGCAGCGCTTCGTCGCCGAGAACCACGCGTCGATCCGCGGCTTCAGCGAGCGCGCGCAGGCGAAGATCGCCCGCCACAGCTGGCCCGGCAACGTCCGCGAGCTCGAGAACGCGATCGAGCGCGCGGTGGTGCTGTGCGACGCGGACGTGATCGACGCCGATCACCTGCCGTTCGAGCAGGCGCCCGACGTCCAGGGCGGCGTACGGATCCCCGGCGCGACGATGGCGGAGATCGAGCGCCACGCGATCCTCTCGACCCTCGACGCGGTGGGCGGCTCGACCGCCCGCGCGGCCGAGATCCTCGACATTAGCGTGCGCACGATCCAGTACCGCCTGCACACCTACGGGCGGCGGTGAGCCGGGGGCGCGGCGCGCGAGGACCCCCGCGCCGAATCGACCACGCGAGCGGCGGGCATGTGCCGCATGGTCAGCAAGCGACGTGCCAGGCGTTACGGCAGCGATTCCTCGCCGGGGCCGTGGGCGGAGACGAACGGCCTGCGCCGCGGCGCAGTTGTTGCGATCGTCGACCGGCAGGCGGCCTTGATGGCGGTCATTCTTGTGACCGGTGACGCAGGCGGTAGCGGTTGAACAGAAACACGCCGACGATGACGAGCGCGCCGCACAACCAACCGAGCATGTTGGTGGCAAATCCGGGGAACGCGGCGATGAAGGCGATGGTGGTGGTCATTCGATGCTCCTCGCCGATCGAATAGCAAGGCTCGTACCATTCGCACGGCCCATCACCGCGGCGCTCCGGCGGCCTCGACGGCGCAGAACGGCGATTGGTTTGCGCGGTGCTGCAGATCGTGCGACCGCGCCGAGATGCTCGGCGCCGCCGACGTAGCGGCAGCGACGAGCGAGCTCCGCCGCAGCCGGCGCCGCGGACGCGAAGCGCCCGCTGGCTCGATCGCGCGGTGAGCCGGAGCGCGCAGCCGTCGATGGCCAGGTCGCGGGAGGTGCTCGAGGTCGATCGACGACACGCCCGCGCTTCACGGGCTCATGGTGGGCTCGCTGCGTCGCTGCTTCACCCACGTAGTAGGGCCGTGACGCGGCGAATCCATGCCGCGCCGGTCCGCGCCCGCCGTGAGGCCTGACTCGCGCGATGCGACGCGAGATTGGACGAGTCGGACGCGGCTGCGCTACGGTCGGCGCAGTGAGGCGATCATGCGACGACTTGGGATGATGCTGGCCGCGAGCGCGTGTCTGGCGATGGCGTGCGGCTCGGAGAAGACCACCAGCACCGAGGGCGAACCCACCGGCGGCGAGCCGACGAGCGGCACGAGCACCGACGCGGCGCCGACGACCGGCGCGCTGATGTGCGAGGCGTACCTGGACGACGAGGACGACGGCGAGCTGGTGGTCATCACGCTCGCCAACAACGGCGCGGCGCCGCTCTGGTTCGAAGCGGTCGGCTGCGTGGGCGTACCGCCGCTGCAGATCACCAACAGCCAGGGAGAATCGGTCCCCGTGCTCACCGGTTGCGCGCCTCCCGACTGCCAATCGGTGATGGAGGGCGACTGCGTGCGCGAGTGCGACCCCTGCAGCCCGCCGCCGGGCCTGCGCCTCGATCCGGGGGCGCGCCTGGAGGTGTGGTGGTCGCAGCAGGACGTCGAATTCCTCGACATCACGGCCGAGTGCGCGCCAGGGCCGGGCTGCGCGGGCGAGTGCATCCGGGGCGTCCGGCGCCCGCCGGGGATCTACGAGATCACGGTCACCGCATACAAGGAGTGCGCCGGCGCCTGCGAGTGCGCCGAGCCGGACCCCGAGATGGGCTGCTACGTGTCCGGCGCGATCGAGGCCGATCAGCCGGTGACGGTGACGGTGCCGCTCGACTACCCCGCGGTCACCGAGATCGAGGTGCCGTTCGGCGAGTGACGAACATGTCTTGAGGGACATGTCCTCGAGGGCCGGGGCGACGGGGGCGCGCGCGCGCGCTCCGGCGCGCGTGGCGCCGGGTCGCTCGCGGACGTCGGCAAGGCGGCGGAACGACGGTGGCGGCCCGGGGAGCGCGTGACTCTTTGCTGCGCCGGTTTTTTGCCGGCGACGCGCGGAGCAGCGGACAATCGTCCCCATGCTGCGCCCGCCGCGAGGTGCTCCGGCGTCCCGACTCTTTGGTTTCCGTGTGCCGGTCGTGGCGGCCGTGCTCGCCGCCTGTTCGGCGCCGCCGGACGAGCTGTCGGAGGTCCCGGACAGCGCGCCGACGGTGAGGGACGAGAGCTCGGCCGCCCCGGCCACCACGGAGCCCCCGCCCACGCAAGGGGCCGAGCCGACGCCGACGGCGGTGGGCAAGGACGCGGCCCCGACCTCCGCGCCGATCGGCTATCGCGTCGTGAAGTCGGGCACGATCGTCTACGCCGCCCCGCACCGCCGGGCCGAGCGGCGCGGGCGGACCGAGGCGAAGCGGCCGTTCGCCATCTTCTCGCTCGAGCCCGGACCCGACTGCGAGGGGGAGGGCTGGGCCAGGGTCGAGAAGGGCGGGTACGTCTGTCTCGAGTACGCCGCCGTCGGCAAGGGGCCGGCGCAGATCCAGCCCGAGCTCGCCGACGGGCAGATGCTGCCGTTCATCTACGCGCGGCCGAAGATCCTCGACAAGAAGACCGGCGCGATCGCCAGGGTCCCGCGCTACCTCGACCGCTACGCGCTGGTCCGCGGCGACCCGCCGCTCGACTGGCTCGAGCCCGACCGCCAGTACACCTTCGTCCGCACCAAGACCCGCCGCGCCGGCCTGATGCTGATCGACGCCGAGGAGCGGGCCACGCCGGCGCGCGACATGAAGATCGCCGCGCCGAGCGTGTTCGCCGGGCGCGAGCTGGCCCGCGCGCCGGTCGCTGCCGGCCTGCGACCGGCGTGGGCCGTCGGCCGCCCCGCGGTGCTGCGCGAGCGGCCGCACCCCTCGGCGCCCCAGGTCGCCGTCGTCGACTACCACGCGACCCTGGAGATCGATCCGGAGCCGATCGTCGTCGGCGAGGACTCGTGGTACGCGGTGCCCGACGGCGGCGGGTCGGGCGCGAAGGCCTACGTGGTCGCGGCCGACATGAACTATTGGATCCCCGGCCCCGAGCTGGCCGAGGTCCGGCCGGACGAGCTGTGGATCGACGTCGAGCTCGGGCAGCAGACGCTGGCGGTGATGCGCGGGCAATCGCCGGAGTTCGTCACCCTGATCTCGAGCGGCGCCGGCGGCACCGGCACCCCTCTGGGGCTGTTCCGGATCTACGAGAAGCTGGCGATCTCGCCCATGCGCAGCGGCCCCAACGCCGAGGACCCGTACTACGTCGACGGCGTCCCGTGGGTGCAGTACTTCCACCGGCGTTACGCGCTGCACGCCTCGTACTGGCACGACGACTTCGGCAAGCGCCGCAGCCACGGCTGCATCAACCTGTCGCCGAAGGACGCCGCCCGCGTCTACGCGCTCACCGCCCCGAAGGTGCCGCCGGGCTGGAATTCGCTGCGCGAGCAGCCCGGCGACGCCGGCACGCTGGTGCGCGTCCGCCGGGGCGCCGACGCGGTCGCCGACCGCCGCCTGCCGCTCGGGGTGATCGAGGAGGGGCAGGAGGGCCAGGAGTGACAGGGGACATGTCCATGCGGACATGTAATGATTGACCGGCTCACGCGACCGCGTGCATCTCGGTCGTCATGTACGACACCGCGAAGTCGACGAACGCCCGCACGCGGGCCGGCAGGTGGCGCTGGCCGGGGTAGATCACGTGGACCGGCAGCTCGGGCGCGTTCCACTGCGGCAGCACGCGCACGAGCCGGCCGGAGACCAGGTCTTCGCGGGCCAGCCAGTCCGGCAGCACCACCACGCCGATGCCGGCGCGCGCCGCCTCGCGCAGGCTCGTCACGCCCTCCGACACCAGCACCGGGGCGATCGCGATCGTCTGCGCCGCCGCTTTCGGCGCCGTCAACGTCACCGCCGTCGCGCTGCCGAACTGCGCGCCCGCCAGCGACAGCCACGGCCAGCCGCGCAGGTCGGCGGGCTCCCTGACCGCGGGTTGGCGCGCCAGCAGCGACGGCGCCGCGACCACGTAGCGCACGAGCTTGCCGGCCGGCCGCGCGACCACGCTGTCGTCGGTCAGCTCGCCGACCAGTACGCCCGCGTCGTAGCCCTCCTGGATCATCGTCGCCGGGCGGTTGGTGTAGCCGAGCTCCGCGGTCACGCCGGGGTGCGCCTGCAAGAACCGGCCGAGCAGGCGCGTCACCGTGAACTGGCCGAAGTCGATGGTCGCGAACAGGCGCAGGTGTCCGTGCAGCGCCGCCTGCTCCGCGTGCAGCCGCTGCGCTGCTTCCTCGGCCAGCGCCAGCAGCACGCGCGCGTCGGCCAGCAGCCGGTGGCCTGCCTCGGTCAGGCACATCCCGTGGGTGTCGCGGCGCAGCAGCGCCGCCCCGCAGCTGTCCTCGAGCGCGCGCAGGTGTCGGCTGAGCGACGGCTGCGGCACCTTCAGCGTGCGCGCCGCGGCGGAGATGCTGCCGCTCTCGACGATCTGGACGAAGTCGCGGAGCAGCGTCAGGTCGTCGAAGGGCGTCATTCGGTTTCTGAATAAGCGATAGACGCGGCGTCTGGCTACCCGGGAGCGAGCCCCGGCGGCATCTTCCTGGCATGCACAACGCCGACATCGCTGCTCCCTCCGCTCCCACCGTCAAGGTCGCGCTCGTCACCGGTTCCTCTCGCGGGATCGGCGCGGCCATCGCCCGGCGGCTCGCCGGTGACGGGTTCGCCGTCGTCGTCAACTACGCCGGGCGGGTCGCCGCGGCCGAGCAGGTCGTCCGCGACATCGAGGCCGCCGGCGGCCGCGCGATCGCGGTGCAGGCCGACGTCGCCGACCCGGCCGCCGTCGCCGCCCTGTTCGACCGCGCCGAGGCGGCCTTCGGCGGCGTCGACGTGCTCGTCAACACCGCCGGCGTCATCCAGCCCGGGCTCGTGCCGATCGGCGACACCGACGACGCATTGTTCGATCGACTGACGGATACCAATTTCAAGGGCACCTTCAACGCCCTGCGGCTCGCCGCCACGCGGGTGCGCAGGGGCGGCCGGATCGTCAACCTCTCGACCAGCGTCGTCGGCCTCGCGCTGCCGGGTTACGCCGTCTACGCCGCCACCAAGGCAGCCGTCGAGACGATGACGAACATCTTCGCCAAGGAGCTGCGCGGCCGCGAGATCACCGTCAACGCCGTCGCCCCCGGGCCGACCGCCACCGACCTGTTCCTCGACGGCAAGAGCCCGGAACAGGTCGCGCACCTGGCCAGGATGGCGCCGCTCGAGCGGCTCGGTCGCCCCGAGGACATCGCCGACGTCGTCAGCTTCCTCGCCGGGCCGCAGGGCGGGTGGGTCAACGGCCAGACCCTCCGCGTCAACGGCGGCATCGTCTGAGCGCCCATTCTCCATCGCAGCACCACGAATCGAGGTACTCCCATGAATCCCGCCATCATCCTCGTCACCGGCGCCTCCAGCGGCATCGGCAGGCTCAGCGCGCGGACCCTCGCGCGCGCCGGCCACACCGTCTACGCCGGCATGCGCGACCTCGACGGTCGCAACGCCCCGGCGGTCCGCGAGCTGTACGAGTTCGCCGCCGCCCACGGGGTCGACCTGCGCCCGCTCGAGCTCGACGTGCAATCGCAGCAGTCGGCCGACCTGGCGATCGACACCATCTACGCCGTGCACGGCCGCCTCGACGTCCTCGTCCACAACGCCGGCCACCTGTCGATCGGTCCCGCGGAGGCGTTCGCGCCGGAGGAGATGATGCGCGCCTACGACGTCAACGTCCTCGGCGCGCAGCGGGTCAACCGCGCCGCGCTGCCGCACCTGCGCGCGCAGCAGTTCGGCCTGCTCCTGTGGATCGGCAGCACCACCACGCGCGGCGGCCGTCCGCCGTTCATGAGCCCCTACGCCGCGGCCAAGGCGGCCCTCGACTCGCTGGCCGTCGACTACGCGTTCGAGACGGCGCGCTTCGGCCTCGAGACCACGATCGTCGTGCCGGGCGCGTTCACCCGCGGCACCTCGCATTTCCTCAACGCCGGCAAGCCGGCCGACGCCGCCACCGTCGCCGCCTACGACGCCCGCTATCAAGGGATCCTCGACGCGATCGGCGAGCGCCTGTCGGCGCTCACGCCGGAAGGCGCCGACCCGCAGGCGGTCGCCGACGAGGTCGCGCGCGTGGTCGCCTTGCCCGCCGGCCAGCGCCCGTTCCGCACGATCGTCGACTTCCTCGGCGACGGCTTCGCCGAGGTCAGCCAGGTCGCCGAGCGGGTCCGCGTCGAGTTCGCGCAGCGGGTGGGGATCGGCGACCTGCTCACGCCGACGCTGACGCGCCGCTGAGACGTCGGCGAGGCGCCCCGCGTCGAGTTCGCTCGAGACGAACGATGGTCGGGACATGCTGGTACGAATCGCGGCGGGCTCGTGTCATTCATGGCCCTGGGCCGGCGGGGTCGGGCGCTCGTCGAACTTGTGGCGGGCCGTCTGCACCGCGAGGCGATTGTCGCTGGCCCACGCCGCGAGGGCAGCCACCGGTTCGAGGAGGGTCTCGCCGAGCGGCGTGAGCGAGTACTCGACCGCGGGAGGCACGGTCGGGAACACCTTGCGGTGGACGAGGCCGTCGCGCTCGAGGTTGCGCAGGGTCAGGGTGAGCATGCGTCGGGAAATCGCCTCGATGCTCCGCAGCAGCTCCGCGAAGCGCTTCGGCCCGGCTCCGAGCGCGCCGACGATCTGGACGCTCCACTTGTCGCCGATGCGGCTCAGGACCTCGCGGATCGCCAGGCAGCGCTCACCGTTGTGCGCAGGTAACATGGATGTGCCTCCTTGCGGGTCGCTCGTGCGGCGCACTATACCTGCAGGGCGAGCGCGGCACGGCCCCATCGACAGCGCGCCCGAGGGTGAGCGACCCCCGATCTCGTGGCGAGGTCCCGGCAGCGCTCGCGCGCTCGGGTCGGGCCGCTCGTCCGCGCACGATCTTCCCGCCGCCGTTCATTCGGCAGGAGCAGCAGACATGACCACGGTTTCGATCATCATCGGCAGCACCCGCGAGGGTCGCTTCGGCGACAAGCCGGGGCGCTGGATCTCCTCTCACCTGGCGAAGCGTCAGGGCGTGACCGCGAAGCTCCTCGATCTGCGCGACTTCCCGCTGCCGTTCTTCGACCAGGCGGTGCCGCCGGCGATGCCCGGTCGGGCGCCCTACACCGACGAGGTGGTGCAGCGGTGGACGGCGGCGATCGCCGCGTCGGATGCCTTCATCGTCATCGCCGCCGAGTACAACTTCGGGCCGCCGGCGGTGCTCAAGAACGCGATCGACTGGGTCTACCCGGAGTGGCATCGCAAGCCGATCGGGTTCGTCAGCTACGGCAGCGCCGGCGGCACCCGCAGCGTCCAGCAGCTGCGCGAGATCGCCGTCGAGCTGCAGATGGCGCCGATCCGCAGCGCCGTGCATCTGCCGCGCGAGACCCTGATGGCGCACTTCACCGGCGGCGACATCCCCAGCGCGCTGGCGAAGAGCGACGGCGACGCGGACAGGCTGCTCGACGATCTGCTGTGGTGGGCGAACGCCCTCAAGGCTGCGCGCTCGGCCGCGGCTTGAAGCGTCCACGCTCCGGCTGTTCGAAGAAGGTCGCAGCGGGTGCTTCCGGGCCCTGTTCGCCGGGCCGCGGGCCGGCGATGAGGTCGGCGGCGTGAGGCCGCCGCGCTCGCGGCCGCGCCGGCGCCTGCACTCGCAGAAGGCCCGCGGTTTGTGCGGCGCAGCATCTCCTGCTTGCCTCCGGCTCGAGAATCCGCCCAATTAAGCCGATCCATGTTGCAGTGCAGCAAGGGTCGCGGCATGCTGCGGGCCTGCATGCTCTACGAGCTCCACGACCTGCAACGCCGCTGGCTGCGACCGCTCGCCGGGCTGTCCCGGGTGAACGCGGACCTGCTGCGGATGGCGCCGGCGGGCCTCGGGCGGCCCGCTGCGGCCGGCTGGGAGTTGCTGCGGCGCATCACGAAGGACCACCCGCGGCCGGCGTTCGGCATCGACGCGGTGGAGGCCCACGGGCAGACGGTGGCGGTGCGTGAAGAGGTGGTCGCGTCGACGCCGTGGTGCCGGCTGGTCCGCTTCGCGCGGCGCAGCGACGAGGTGCGGGTCGCCGCGCAGCTGGCCGCCGACCCGCGGGTGCTGCTGTGCGCCCCGCTGTCGGGCCACTTCGCCACGCTGCTGCGCGACACCGTGCGCTCGCTGGCGGCCGACCACGACGTCTACGTCACCGACTGGTCCGACGCGCGCGAGGTCCCGCTGTCGGCCGGCTTCTTCGGGCTCGACGATTACGTGCTGCACCTCGAGCGGTTCTTGCGGGCGCTCGGCCCGGCGCGCACGCACGTGATCGCCGTGTGTCAGCCGGCGGTCCCGGCCCTGGCCGCGGTCGCGCGCATGGCCTCGGCCGGGCAGGACACGCCGCCGTCGCTGGTGCTGATGGGCGGGCCGATCGACGGGCGCATCAACCCCACGCAGGTCAATCGATTGGCGACCGAGCGGCCGCTGGCGTGGTTCGAGACGAACCTGATCCACCGCGTGCCGGCCGGCTTCCCGGGCGAGGGCCGGCGGGTGTACCCGGGGTTTTTGCAGCTCGCCGCGTTCGTGTCGATGAACCCGCGCCGCCACTTCACCGCCTACCGCGACTACTGGTTCGACCGCGTGCGCGGGCGCGACGAGCAGGCGGCCGCGCACGAGCGCTTCTACGACGAATACAACGCGGTCCTCGACATGGACGCGCTCTACTACCTCGAGACGGTGCGGCTGGTGTTCCAGGAGCACGCGCTGCCGCGCGGCACGTGGCACGTCGCCGGCGAGCCGGTGCGCCCGGGCGACATCCGCGACACCGCGGTGCTGACGGTCGAGGGCGCCGAGGACGACATCACCGGCCCCGGTCAGACCCACGCGGCGCTCGGGCTGTGCACCGGGGTGCGCGAGGCCGACAAGCAGCGGTTCACGGCCGAGGGCGCCGGTCACTACGGGATCTTCTCCGGCGCGCGCTGGCGCGGATCGATCTACCCGGCGGTCCGCGAATTCATCCGCGCCCACGACCCCAGCTTCGCAGGAGGACAACGACCATGACGAATTTCGCGGGCAAGACGGCGCTCGTCACCGGCTCGACGAGCGGGATCGGTCTCGGCATCGCCGGCGCCCTGGCGGCGCGCGGCGCCAACGTGCTCCTCAACGGCTTCGGCGACGTCGACGGCGCGCTCGCGGCGGTCCGCGACGCGGCGGCCCGGTCGGGCGCGCGCGTGGCCCACCACGGCGCCGACGTGGCGAAGCCGGCGGACGTCGAGGCGATGATGCGCTACGCCGACGACGTGTTCGACGGGGTCGACATCCTCGTCAACAACGCCGGCATCCAGCACGTCGCGCCGGTCGAGGAGTTCCTGCCGGAGCGCTGGGACGCGGTGCTGGCGATCAACCTCAGCTCGGCGTTCCACACCACCCGGCTGGCGCTGCCGCGGATGCGCCGCAAGGGCTGGGGCCGGATCGTCAACGTCGCCTCGGTCCACGGGCTGGTCGCGTCGGCCCACAAGGCGGCCTACGTGGCGGCCAAGCACGGCCTGGTCGGCCTGACGAAGGTGGTGGCGCTCGAGACGGCCCGCACCAACATCACCTGCAACGCGGTGTGCCCGGGCTGGGTGCTGACGCCGCTGGTGCAGGCGCAGGTCGAGGCGCGGGCGATCTCCGGCGGCATCGACCTCGACGAGGCCCGCGACGCGCTCCTGGCCGAGAAGCAGCCGTCCGGCCAATTCGTCACCCCCGAGCAGCTCGCCGAGCTGGTCTGCTTCCTCAGCAGCGACGCGGCCGCGCAGGTCCGCGGCGTCGCGTGGACGATGGACGGGGCCTGGACCGCGCAATAGCAACACCGCACCGGAGGACACGGCCATGCATCGATTCGCCCCCATTCTCGTCACCGCGGCCGCCGTCGGCCTGCTCGTCGACCCCGCGCCCGCGGCCGCCGACGGCGTGTGGTCGTCGCGCACCGTCGCCGGGATGACGACGTATGTCTATACCCCGGCGACCGCCGGCGTGGTCGGCGAGGGGCGCGGGCTCCTCATCGCGCTGCACGGCTGCTCGCAGTCGGCGACGGTGTTCCGCGACCTCGGCAACTGGGCCAGCGCGGCCGAGGCCTACGGGATGGTGGTGGCGGTCCCCGGGGCGCCGAACGGCGGGGTGCTGCTCGGCTGCTGGGACTACTTCGGCGGCAATCACTCGCGCACGCAGGGCCACGCCGGCGCGCTGCTGCAGCTGGCCGCGAACCTCACCGCCGACGCGGCGCTCGACGTCGACCCGGCCCAGGTCTACGTCGCCGGGCTGTCGTCGGGCGGCGGCATGGCGATGGTGATGGGCTGCGTGGCGCCCGACGTGTTCGCCGGGGTGGGCATCGACGCCGGCCCGACGGTGGGCACCAGCTCGTCGCAGATCGGCTCGGTCTCGACGTCGAAGCAGGCGGCCAGCTCGCTGTGTACGAGCCTGGCCGGCTCGCACAGCGGCGCCTTCGCCACCCAGCTCACGTCGGTGCTCGCCGGCACCAACGATTACGTGGTCGCCCAGGGCTACGCCGACCTCAACGCCGCGGTGATGGCCCAGCTGTACGGGGCGACGTCGGCGGGCGGCTTCAGCGTGGCCGACCTCGAGGGCTACCAGCCGGCCGGCACGGGCCTTCTGTGGGCCGACGCCGACGGGCCGCGGGTGTCGCAGATCCGCGCCACCGGGCTGGGCCACGCGTGGCCGGCCGGCAGCGGCGCGGGGACCGACAAGTCGTACGTGTCGCCGAAGCACGTCAACTACGCGTGGTACCTGGCGGACTTCTTCAGCACCCACAACCGCCGGATCTGCCCCGACTGCGGGGGCAATGGTGAGACCGGGAGCGGCGAGACCGGGGGCGGCGAGACCGGCAATGGTGATACCGGCAGCGGTGATACCGGCAGCGACGACACCGGCAGCGACGACACCGGCAGCGGCGACACCGGGAGCGGCGACACCGGGGAGGAGCCCTGCACGCCGTCGACCCCGTACGTGCAGGCGGTGACGGCGACGATGAGCGGGCACTTCTCGCGCTTCGCCAGCTACCCGCACGGCTACGGCACGGCGGACGCGACCTACACCGCGCTGTTCGCCAAGTACGGCATGTCGACCGCGTTCCCGCTGTACCAGGGCAGCGACGGCAAGTGGTACGCCGACCCCGCCAACGTGCCGGGCGCGGTGAAGTGCCCCTGAGGTCGTGCGGCGCGGCGACGGCAGCATGCTGCGAGCACGCCGGGCCGAGGCCCCAGCGAGGCCGCCCCAATGTTCGATGAGACATGCACGAACGGGCATGTTCGATTGAACATGTTCCTGTGGACCAGCGCTCGCGGACGTTCGCCCGGGCCCGCGTTGCCGGGGCGTCCGCAGGCCGAGCGAAGGCCGCGGCTCGCGGCCGACGTCGGGATCCCGGGGCGCGTCGCGTCCTCGCGCCCGGGCGGCGCGAGGACGGTCCGTGCATGCGCGCTAGAACGACAGCGCCTCGGCGTCGAGGACGTCGTTGGCGGGATCGGTGGCGATCGTCTTGCCGGCCGGGGCCGGGACCTGGTTCTCGACCCAGTCGACCAGGTAGAGGAACGCGCGCTCGGCGTAGGGCTGCATCAGCACGAAGCGGTCGGCCGCGCCCTCCTCGCCGATCGTGCCGTCGAAGTCGAAGTCGAGGCCGACCCCGTCGCTGTGGGCGTCGACGTGGCCGCCGTGCGACACGACGTAGAGGCGGTGCTGCGACGGCGTGCCGAACGCCGCCACCGCGGCGCGGTAGCTCAGCGCGTGCGCGCCGAGGCCGTTGAGGCCGTCGCCGTCGCCGTGGACGCTGATCAGCGGGGCCGAGAACTCGCCGGTGGTCGCGTTGAGCAGCGCCCACTCGACGTGCTCCTCGGTGAAGCCGCCGTCCTGGGCCTGCGCCAGCCACTCGTACATCGCGGGCGGCTCGTCGTTCGGGCCGGTGTAGCACGAGTAGGCCGCGGCCTCGGCGGCGTCGTGGCCCATGAGCTCGGCGCGGAACACGTAGCCGGTGAAGTTGTAGTAGCCGACGCCCTTGAACTGCGGCAGGCCGAAGCCCTTGAGGTAGTCGAACGCGGTGTTGTAGGCGCCCCAGATCGTCGCCGAGGCCGGGTCGAAGCCGGCGGCCTGCATCCCGGCCTGCGCGTTCGGGTACGGCGGGATCTGGGCGTAGTTCGCCGGCGTCGTCTCCGTCAGCGGGTCGTAGGCCCAGCGCATCGTCAGCGCCGCCGCCTCGTTGGTGCGGATCAGGTGGTCGCCCGCGGCCAGCTCGGCCGGGGTCACGACGTCGTCGGCGTCGGTGTCGAGCACCCGCGCGTCGGGCCAGTAGACGCCGGCCCAGTCGAGGCCGCCGGCGAACACGGCCGGCTCGCCCTGCAGCACGCGCAGGCGGTCGAGCTCGAGCGCGCGGCGGACCTGGTAGCCGCCGTTCGACAGGCCCGCGGCGTAGACCGCGACCGGCGCCTCGCCGTAGGCGGCGGTGAGCCGCTCGCCGGCCCACAGCCCGAGGTCGAGCAGCATCGTGCCCCAGTGCTGCGACGGGTGCTGCTTGTTGAGCATGGTCGCGTTGCCGTCGACGCCGCCGTTGGTCATGCCCTTGTTGCCGACGACCACCGCGTAGCCCTGCGACACCAGCCACGCCAGCAGCACGCCGTGGCTCGACCACTCGTTGCGCGTGCCCGGGGTGCCGAGCACCACGAGGCGCCCGTTGTAGTCGGTCGGCACCGCCAGCACGATCTCCTGCGTGCGTCCCTCGATCGTCAGCGCGCCGGTCACCTCGACGCCCGGCGTCTCGCTGGTCGGCACCCGCTGCGCGCTGTGCAGGATGCTCGCCTTCATGGCGTCGACCTTCTTCTGCTCGCTCGCCGGCAGCGCGTCGTACTCGGCGCTGCCCTTCACGAGCCCCCAGTAGGTGCTGTGCTCGATGCCCCCGTCGCCGCCGCCGAGCCAGTCGACCCGCACGCCGCCGTCGAGGCCGACCACCAGCGCGTCGAGGTCCGGCGGCACGTCGCCGGTGGTGGTGTCGGTGGTGGTGTCGGTGCCGCCGGTGGTGTCGGGGCCCGTCGAGGTCGACGTCGTGGTGGTCGTGTCGCTCGTGGTGTCGACCGGGTCGCCGGTGGTGGTGGTCTCGCCGGTGGTGGTCGTGGTCGTGGTGTCGTCGGTGGTCGTGATGTCCCCGGTCGTCGGCGGCTCACCGGTCGTCGGCGGCGCGACGGTGGTCTCGGTGGCGGTCGTCGTCGTCGCGTCGGTGTCGGTCGTGCCGGTCGAGGTGTCGGTGCCGGTCGAGGTGTCGGTGTCGGTGGTCGTCACGGCCGAGTCGCCGCAGGCGACCAGCAAGGCGAAGGAAGTCGGGAGCGCGCTGCGAATGTGCATAGCGGAGCAGACCACATGGACCCGTGAAAGCAAAGCGCCGAATACGTGGGGCCCGCGGCCCGCTGCGGCAATCACCGCAGCGGCGATCGCTCGTGCGATCGCACGGCCTGGCGTCGCATCGAGGCGCGGTGAGGTCGAGGCGATCGTCGGCGCGAGCTCGCCGGGGTTCTGCTGCCCTCGCGCGAGCGGACCGCGGCGCGCGTGCCAGCTCTCGCAGCGCGTGGCACCGATGATTGCGGCGGTCCGCGGCTCGCGCTCGCGGTGAAACGCGTTGCACCGCGAATTGCCGCGAGGGCTCGCGCTCGAGCTCGTGGAATTCCCTGCGCGGGGGATTACGCGCCCGGCGCGAAATGTCGTGAGCGGTGAAATCGCAGCAGCGAAAGTGGCGCGGCGCACAGGGGCGAGGGCAGGGGCGGCCGGGGCGCCGCGGACTCGCGTATGGTCCGCGCCATGTCCGAAGCGCTTGCTCCTGCGAACCCGGGCCTCTCGGGGCTCTCGTTGTACGTACCGCGACCGCGCGTCACGCTGGCCGCGTTCGCCGAATGGACGGGCGCCGAGCCGGCCAAGCTCGCGGCGGTGGTCGGCGACGCGTTCCGCGTGCCGCAGCCCGAGGAGGACGTCTATACGATGGCGGCCGCGGCGGTGCTGCGGCTCTTGCGAGCGCACGACGTCGATCCGGCGCGCGTCGGCATGCTGGCGCTCGGCACCGAGTCGAGCCTCGACAACGCGGTCGGCGCGGTGATCGTGCGCGGCATGGTCGACGACGCGCTGCGCCGGGCCGGGCGCGCGCCGCTGCCGCGCGACGTCGAGGTGCCGGAGGTCAAGCACGCCTGCCTCGGCGGGATGTATGCGCTCAAGGCGGCGCTGCGCTACGTGCAGACCGACGGCGCCGATCGGGTGGCGATCGTGGTCGCCGCGGACATCGCCCAGTACGAGCGCGGCAGCTCGGGCGAGCCGACGCAGGGCGCGGGCGCGGTGGCGATGCTGGTCGAGCCGCGGGCGCGCCTGCTGGCGCTCGACCTGCGCGCCGCGGGCAGCTCGTCCGACGAGCGCGGCTGGGACTTTCGCAAGCCGGTCGCGCGCCACTTCATGGCGGAGTACCCGGAGAGCTGCCGCGGCGAGCGCGACTTCCCGGTGTTCAACGGCAAGTACTCGACGGTCTGCTACGTCGAGGCGGTGGTGCGGGCGCTGCAGTCGGCCCACGCGCGGGTCGGCGGCGACCCGCGGGCACTGCTGCACCAGCCGGCGGCGCTGCTGCTGCACCGCCCGTACGATCGCATGCCGGTCGCGGCCCTCGGCGCGGCGTGGGTGTGGGCCTGCGTCCGCGCCGGCGACCGCGAGGCCCTGCGCGCGGCGTGCCTGGCCGCCGACGTCGGCTTCGACGCGCTGGTCGCCGAGCTCGGCAGTGACAGCCGCGTCCGCGACGGCGTGCTCGCCCACGGGCCCGAATTCGACCCGCTGGCGCGCACGCAGGCGGTCGCGCGGCAGCTGGCGAAGGACGAGGCGTTCGCGCGCGTGCTGGCGGCGACGCAGCCGGGCCGCGCGCTGGTGCGGCAGCTCGGCAACCTCTACACGGCGTCGCTGCCGGCGTGGATCGCCGCGGCCTTCGCCGACGCCGAGGCGCGCGCGCTGGCGTGGGACGGGGCGGCCGTCACGCTGATCGGCTACGGCAGCGGCGACGCGGCCGAGGTGTGGTCCGGCCGCGTGGCGCCCGGCTGGCGCGAGGCGGCGGCGCGCATCGACGTCAAGGGCGCGCTCGCCGGGGCCATCGAGCTCGCGCGCGAGGACTACGAGGCGCTGCACGAGCGCCGCGCGCCGACCCGCGAGCTGCCGGCGCCGACCCCGTTCGCGGTGGCCGGCCGCGGGCGGACGTACGGGCGCAACTGGCAGGACGTCGGGGTCGCGCACTACCGCGTGAGCGAGGCGGGCTGACGGCGGCAGCGGGCCCGGCTCGCTCCCCCCCCGGTGGGTGCGAGGATGGCCCTTGAGACATGCCTTGAGAGACATGCCCATCAAGACGGTCTTGAGGGTCGCGCGCCGCAAGAGACGCGTCATAATCTGCTGCGCCACCCGGCTCATGCCCGCCGCTGGCGAGGCTCGGAAGAGCTGGGACATGTTGAAAAGGACATGTCCTTTTCAACATGTTTTGGAGAGGATGCCCTTCGGCGCCGTCGCAGTCCCGCCGCGACGAGCAACCACGCGAGCCCGGGCTCGCCGACGGCGCAGCCGCGGCTCGCCACCGGCGGCGGCTCTCGCGGGCTCGCCGGCGCGGGGGGCTCGCTCGCGGAGGGCTCCGTGGAGCTGCCGGCCGCGGGCGTGACCTCGGTCGGGGCGGTAGGACACGCGAGCGACACGTCGATCGCCGGCGTCGTGACGACCGCGCGGCGATCGGGCGTGGCCACCTCGATCTCCACGCGATGGAGGCCCGGCGTCAGGCCCGGCGGTGTCGCGCCCTGGCCTCGTGCGATCTGCTCCGCCGCGGGGCTGCGCTGGCACACCGTGAACACCAGGTCGGTGCCGGGCTCGTCGGTCCACGCGCGGCCCGGTTCGACAGGCTCGCACAGGCTGTGCCGCGGCGCCCATGGCCGGCCGTCGACGCGCGTCGTGAACAGCAGGGAGCCGCGCAGCGGTTCGACCTCGGGCGGCAGCTCGACCCGCAGCGGCACCGCGGCGGCGGTGATCCCCTCGATGCAGATGGCCGGGGCGGCGATCGACAGCGACTGCTCCGTCGGCGCGCCGGCCCGCAATGTGGCCTGCGTCAGCTCCAGCGGCGCCGCGGCGATCGTGACCGTCGTCGTCGCCTCGGCCGGAGGCAAGGCGTCTTTGTCCTTCCTCGCCCTGCGCATGTCGCTGGCGAGCGGCCCCTCGCGGACCGTGACCTCGTACACCTGGCCCGGCTTGAAATTCTCCGCCGGCACGATCAGATCGATCCCCTGCTCCTCGGCGATCGTGTGCTTCACCGGCACCTTGCGCCGCCCCTCGACCCGCACCACCGACACCCGGTCCGAGCTGCCTGTCAGCCGCTCCGCGCCCGCCCACGCGAACCCGCGCGCTCCCGGCGGCAGCGAGCCGTCGGCGCCGAGGTACAGCCGACCCGCGCCGAGCTGCGGCCACGCGCACGAGCAGGCCCGCGCCTCACCCTCGCCGATCACCGCCAGCGCCACGCTCGCCACGATCACCGTCGTCGCCAGTCGCACGGTCCGAGCTCACCACGGGCCGCCGGGCCCGTCAACCGTGGCGGCTCGGAGCCGGCGATCCCGCCGTGCATGTCGTCCGCGGGGCCCTTCGCTGCGCACGCGGGACGGCGAGCGCCGAGGCGTCGCCCCGGCGGGCATGACCGGGAATGGACGGAGAGTCGCGGATCGGTCGCAGGTTTGATGAAATGACCTGAAGGACAGGTCCGGATCGGGCGCGGCCGACACCGAGCATACGCGGAGCCGCGGCCGTCGACGGATTCGCATCGCCCTCCGCGCACGCGCCGGCGTCCGCGTCGCGGCACGACCAGGCTCCCTGAACTCGCCGTCCGCAGCCCATACGGGCCGTGCCGTGCCGCGACCGCCGCCGAGCCGCCGACCGCGGCGCCGACGAGCACGAAGCGCGGTGAAAGGCACCTCCCGCGCGCGGGCGGCAGCCGCCCCGCCTCGATCGGGCTTCGGCTACCATGCGCGCGTGTCCGAGCTGTTCGCCGCCGCCGTCTCGATCGCCCCGACCCGGCGGCGTCGCTTCCTGTGGGCCGCGTGGTGGACCGCCCCGCCCTCGCGCGAGCCGTTCCGCCGGCCGGACGCCTCGGAAGGCGGCGCGCGCTCCCGGGACGAGGCGCTGCGCCGGGCGGAGAAGGCAGCAGGGCGCACGCTGGTGCAGATCGAGCCGCTGTGGGCGCGCGCGTGGGCCCGCGTGCTGATGGGCGAGCCGCCGTTCACGCAGACGACCGGCGACGCCACGCGCGCCGCGCCGCGAGCGAGCCGCGAGCCGGAGCAGGCGTCGATCTGGCAGCTGCTCGGGCTCACACCCCAGGCCACGGTCGCGGAGATCCGCGCAGCCTTTCGCCAGCGCGCCCTGGTGACCCACCCGGACCGCGGCGGCGACCCCGAGGCCTTCCGCGCGCTGCGAGCGGCCCACGACGAGGCGCTCGCCCGCCGCACCCGCACCGCCAAGCGACCGCGCCGCAAGCGGCCGGAATCGTGACAGCTCGGCGGACTCGCCGGCGCGACTGCTCCGGGCGACGGATACGCGTGGCGGCGGACTCGCACGCGTGAATCGTCGCGGCGACGCACTCGCGGCCTGCGAGCGCAGGATCCGCGATCGCAGGGACTCGCGCCGGCCCGGCGCTCGCGTCGGGCGGCGCGACGCTGGCCCGGCGATGCGCGGACGAGGGCGCTCTCGCCGATCATGCTACATGTCTTTGAAGGCATGTAGCATGATTGTCGATCATTCGACGACCACGTGGCGGTAGCCGAGCTGGGGGTCGACGATGTGGAGGTCGAGCTGGCGGGCGGCGGCGTCGCCGGTGATCCAGGCGGCCGCGCCCGCGAGCGGGAAGGCGTCGTCGCCGCGGGGCAGGTGCGTGTCGGCGACCAGCGCGGCGGGCACCAGCGCCTCGCCGGTGGCGTCGATGACCATGCCCCACGTCCCGGCGAAGGCCGGCTGGGCGCCGTCCCAGCGCTCCCACAGCACCACGTAGGTGTCGTCGCCCAGCGGCACCAGCTTGGGCCGCTCGGCGTGCGAGGTGCCGCCGTTCTCGGTCTGATAGTGGGTCAGCCAGCGCAGCCGGTTCTGCCGCGGCTGGCCGCCGGACTCGACGTCGAGGGTGTCGGGCAGGGCAGGGTCGAGGTGCATCCCGCTGTCGGCGGGCAACGTTTCGAAGTCGCGACGCACCCGCACGATCGCCAGCTCGCGCGCGCCCGACACCATCTCGCCGGTGCCGGTCGTCGACTCGGTGGCGAACAGGGCCAGGTAGCCGAAGGCCGGATCGCCGCCGATCGGCGCGGCGTTGCCCAGGCGCGTGAAGGTGTTGTTGTTGCCGGTGTTGCCCTTGATCGCCAGCAGCGAGTACGGGTCGCTGTCGGGCTCGACGCGGGCGAAGGTGACGTCGCGCGGGAAGGCGTCGCCGAGGTGGAGCTCGAGGAAGCCGGTGCCGTCGTGGAAGAGGCGCTGGTCGAAGGAGTGACTGACCCAGATCGACGAGGTGCGCGTGACGGCGCCGGAGCCGGCGTCGAGGTGGGTGGTGAGCGCCTTCTGGTGGCGCGCCATGATGTTCCAGTCGGTGTCGGTGTTGTTGCCGTGGACGAGGGCCAGCGCGCCGGCGCCCCAGGCCAGCCGCGCGGTGCCGGCGACCATGGGGTTGATGATCGGCTCGGAGTCCGGCGCGACGGCCTCGCGGCCGAGGTCGACGTCGGTGTCGAAGTGGACGGCGCCGTCCCACGACTGCTTGACGACGCGGACGATGCCGCCGCGGTGCTGGCCCGGCTGCGGGTCCTCGAGCGTCAGGGTGTCGCCCTCGGCGACGCCGCTGGCGACGTAGAGCTGGCCGTCGGGGTCGCGCGCGAGGCCCATGATCCGGTCGAGCATCGGCGGCTCGAGCACGGCGGTGACGACGTAATCGTCGGCGCTCGGCTCGAGCCGCAGGACGTAGGCGTGACCCTCGGGGCTTTCGGCGTAGTCCTGGACGAGGACGTCGATCGTGGCGCCCAGCGGCACCGCGACGATCTCGGGCGACTTGCCGTACTGCGGCTCCCAGCTCGCGGGGCCGACGAGGTCCTGCTGGTCGGTGTCGAACGGCACCAGCAGCTCGGCGATCGTGGCGACCGGCACCGGCAGCGGCTCGCCGGTGTCCGTGGTGCCGGTCGAGGTCGGGCCGGTGTCGGTGGCGACGGGCCCGGTCGTGGTGGCCTCGTCGACGGCGGTCGTGCCGGGCGCGCTCGCGCTGCCGGTGGTCGGCGCGTCGAGGGTCTCGCCCGGGCTGCTCGTGGCGGCCTCGCTGGTCGCGTCGGTGACGGCCTGGACGGTCTCGCCCTCGTTCGGCTCGCCGACTCCGCTGCACGCCGCCGCCCACGAGAGCCCGAGCGCCGCCCACCTGCTTCGCCTCGCGTCGATCGCCATGATTGCGACGGTAGAGGATCGCCGCGGCGCTCGTCGAGAGGTCGCGCAGACCCTGGCCCGAGGCCGCGACCTTGCGGGCCGTGGACCTCATGCGCGCGAGCGCAGTGTCCGCGACGCGCGCGAGGCTGAATCATGGCATGTTCAAACGAACATGTTTTAAAAAACATATGCGCAGATGGGGGCTTGCGAGCGCCGCCCCCGCGCCTGAGGTGGGGGCATCGACGCCCGCGCCCTTCACGTCCGCGACGCGCGGACGCCCGCGCTTTCACGTCCGCGACGGCGGCGAACCGCCGAGCGTGGCGGTCCCCGCTCGCGGGATGCGGCGATCGACGCCCGCGCGCTTCAGGTCCG
Source organism: Nannocystis exedens (assembly GCF_002343915.1). Lineage (GTDB taxonomy): Bacteria > Myxococcota_A > Polyangia > Nannocystales > Nannocystaceae > Nannocystis > Nannocystis exedens. Next base: position 5,777,552 of record NZ_NETK01000001.1, read on the forward strand.
CGACGGCGGCGGACCGCCGAGCGTGGCCTCGATGGTGGCGATGTCTTCGGCGGCGTAGAACTTGGCCTGAAACGCCTGCATCTCAGGCCGCGTGAACACCTCGGCGCGCGGCTTCTCGATGGCCGCGGCGATCACCTCGGCGACCTCCTCGACCGGCTGCGCGCCGGGGAGCTGGCGCGAGTCGAGGCCGCCGTGGCGGGCGTTGTGGCCGAAGCCGGTCGCGACCACGCCGGGCAGCACCGTGGTCGCGTGGATCTCCGGGAACTGCGGCCGCAGCTCGATGCGCACGCTGGCCATCAGCGAGTTCACGGCCGCCTTCGCGGCGCTGTAGGCGCTGCGGATCGGGGTGAACGGGATCCGCCCGAGCATCGACGAGACGGCGACGATCTGCCCGCGCTGCCGCTCCTTGAAGTGGGGCAGCACCGCCTGCACGGCGTAGAGCACCGACTTGAAGTTGGTGGCGATCATGTCGTCGACGTCGGCGTCGGTGAGCTGCGAGGGCAGGCAGGAGATCCCGCGGCCGGCGTTGGCGACGAACACGTCGAGCCGACCGAACCGGGCGAGCGTCTGCTGCACCAGCCGCTCGTTGTCCTCGCGCCGCGAGACGTCGGTGGGGACGGCGAGCGCGCGCTCGCCGAGGCGACCGGCGACGGCCGCCAGCGCCTCGCCGTTGCGGGCCGCGAGCACGATCGTCGCGCCGCGCGCGTGACAGACGTTCGCCAGCGCCTCGCCGATCCCCATCGACGCGCCGGTGATGACGATGACCTTGTCCTTCATGCCCGGCATCGTAAAAAATCTCGGCGCGAGGATCAGCCGGGCCGGCCTCTGAACGTCTGTGCATCGCGGCACGGCGGCCGACGACCGGGCGCCGACCGCGGGGAGCGGCGCCGTCGAGCCCGCTGGATGCGAAATTTCTCGGGTCATCCTCCGCGGTCGTCGCCCGTGAGCGGCGCGGCAGAAAGCGAACGAACGCCGTGCTCAAGCTCTGCGCGCTCCTCGTCGCCTTCGGGGCCCGCGTCTCGCCGGACGGCGAGCCGCGCTCCGACGAATCGAGCGCGACGCGCTCCGACGAAATCACCGCTTCGGCCGATCCGGCCGCGGACGGCAGCTGGGGCTGCATCGTCGACATCCTCGAGGCGAACACCGCCGCGTATTGCCTGGCCGACTGCGAGGGCTTCGAACCCGACGCCCGGCGCCCCGCCTCTCGTGAAAAGGTCCGGATCGGCGATGTCCCCGACGATGGATGCGCGAAGCGGGCGAGGGAGTACTGCCAGCAGCGCGGCCTCGACTTGAACTACGCGTGTGGGGCGACTCCTTCACGTGATGAGCGCGGCCCCGGCGGGGGCGCGCTCGTAATTGCGAGCCCCACGGGCGCACCGGGGGCTCCGCTACGGCGATCACCGCAAGGGCGCGCAAGGGCGCGCTCCGCCTTCGATGACTGCGCCGTCGTGTCGGCGGTGTCGCACCTCGACCCGACGCAGCGCGCGGGCCTCTCGTCGCCGGGCCCGTTCTGTTACGATGCGGCTTCACCCGCAGCGGGGGATGCATGCCGGACGCCGCGCGCATCAGCGACTTTCACGTCTGTCCCCACCCCGGGGCCCCGGCGCACGTCGGCGGCCCGATCCACAGCGGCAGCGCCAACGTGATCGTCGGCTTCTTGCCGGCCGCGCGCGAGGGCGACGCGATCGTGTGCTTCCCGCTCGGCCCGGCCGACAAGATCAAGCAGGGCTCGGCGACGGTGCTGATCAATTCGCGGCAGGCCGCGCGCCGCACCGATCCGGGCGTCCACATCTCCGGCGACCTGATCGCGGCCGGCTGCCCGACGGTGATCATCGGCGATTCGACGCAGTGCTTCACCATGCGCAACGCCGCCCGGCGCGGCACGCCCTTCTGCGAGGAGTGCGAGAAGCCGCGGCGCGACGACCTCGACACCCACGACCACTCGGCCCAGCCGCGCCCGCCCGACCCCGAGACCGCCACGCTCGACGACGACGAGCCGCCGCCGGGCGCCCGCGCGGGCCGCGACGCGATGGTCGACGTCGACGCGGGCAAGCACGAGCTGGCCGGCGCCGGCGAGGACATGCCGCACGAGCGCATGTCGGCGCGCTTCGCCGTCGCCTACCAGTTCTACGCCGCCCACATCGGCACGCTCAAGCCGAGCCAGATCCTCTCGCACATCAAGGGCATCGACCTGTCGCGCGCGGTCGAGGTCGTGTCGGTCGCCGAGCAGACCCTGTATCAGCACTGCATCCCCGGCGCCGGCCTCGGGCAGTACTTCACGGCCGACCCGAAGACCACGCCCGAGCAGCTCGGCTGCTCGTCGTCGGTGTACCCGATGGTCGGCGACTCGCCGCGGCCGCCGCCGGTGACGCGGGAGCCGCGGCCGGTCGAGTTCGGCGAGGAGGAGGCGCTGGCGCTGAAGAGCACCAGCGCGGCGATCGACGACGATTGGTCGTACAAGCAGAAGGACAAGCCGGCGGCGGACAAGATCGTTCACTGCCCCGGCGGCGGCACGCAGCTGATGATCCCCCGCAAGTTCCACCCGCCGTTCGGGACGTGACGCGCGATGGCCGACCTCATGCGGATCGTCTCGCGCGACGCGTTCGCCCAGGTGCTCGCCGAGGCCCGCGCGCGCACCCAGGCGCTCGACCCGTCGCAATGGCCGCTGCTGCGGCGGATCGCCGACCAGCTCGAGCTCATGGCCCGCGCCACCGCTCGCGGCCGCGTCCCGCACGAGGAAGACCGCGCGCGCGTCGACGTCGGCCTGATCGCCGCCCGCGAGTTCGAGCAGACCGACCCCGAATACGCCGACCAGCTGCAGGAGCTCGAGTACACGTTCCGCCGCTATCCCTCGCTGCCGCCCGGCCCGCCGGTGCGGCGCCGCGGCGTGCTGCAGGTGTGGTCGGGGCGCGAGACCTGGCACAAGCTGGTGCTCGAGCCCGGCGTGCCGCGCACCGTCGGCACCGCGAAGGCCGACTTCGTGGTCGAGCCCCACGCGTCCGGGTCGCCGCAGTTCCAGATCCTCTGGGACGGCGTGGCCGCCCACGTGCAGGCGATCGATCCGCACCGCATCACCGTCGGCGGCCAGCCCGGCTGGTACGGTGAACTGGCCCACCGCGGGTGGATGACCGCCGGCGCGATCACCTTCCGCTTCCTCGTCGAGGACTACACCCCGCCGCCCGGGCCGGTGAAGCCGAGCGACGCCGCCCGGGCCGCGCTCGCCGAGCTGCAGCCGCGCAGCCGGGCCGGCACGCTGTACGCGATCGTCGACGCCGCTCGCTCCGATCGCGCCCTGCAATTGCTCGAGGAGAGCGTCGACGCCTACGCCTCGCTGTACGACGGCGAGCAGGGGCGGGCCTACGACGACGTCGCGCCGTACCTGGTCCAGCTGCGCGGCGACTCGGGGCTGCTGCAGCGGCTCGTCGACGAGGGCTGGGGCGACGCGTGGGGCATCTACGTCGAGAGCGGCCGCGACTTCGCGACGGTCCGCCGCCACTTCCGCCAGTTCCTCATGGTCGAGGCCGAGGGCGAGGCGCACCGGCTGTTCTTCCGCTTCTACGACCCGCGGGTGCTGCACGCGTTCGCGGCCACGATCACGCCGGAGCAGCGCGAGCAGTTCCTCGCCGGCATCGACCGCATCGCGTTCGAGCGGCCGGACACGGCGGCCCTGGAGTCTCTCTCGGGATAAAAAGCCATGCTGAAGATCACGCGCGAACAGATGGACGACTTTCGTCGGCGCAGCGTCCGCGGGTTTCAGGAGCGGATGATGGCCCACCTCGGCGAGCGCTTCCCGCTGCTCAGCGCGGCGCTCGGCGGCCAGGGCGTGACGCGCATGATCGAGAAGGGGCTCGCCAGCGCGGCGCTGCACGGGATCGTCAAGGAGAAGGACGTCTGCCGGCTGATCGAGCTGATGTGCCTGGTCGGCGACAAGCAGGACGGCGAGCCCGCGTGGCTGACCCAGGTCCTCGACAGCGCGACGCCGGCCAACTTCTCGGCGCGGCTCGAGCAGCTCGGCGCGCTCGCGTCGGAGCGGCTGGCGCAGGACGGCGAGGGGCCGGCCGAGCCGGCGCAGCGGCAAGAAGCCGCGGCGGCGCTGTCCCCGGGTGCCCCGCGTCCGTTCGACGAGCGCGCGAAGGTCGAAGATCCCGTCACGCCGTGTCCGGCCCCGCCGGGCAAGAAGCGGCTGACCTCGTTCTCCTCGTAGTCGCGCATCAACGCAGCAGGCGAGACCGCGGCCCGCTCAGGAGACGGGGCGCGGCCGCGGCAGCGGGATGGGCACCGGGCTGCAGGTGCCGTCCTCGCCGCAGATGCCCTCGAGCTCGCCGGTGATCGCCGGGGCCACGCCGGGCTCCTGGCGGTCGCGGGCCTTGTCGCCGACGCGGAAGCGATCGGGCGAGCTCCAGTGCTCGGGTCGGGTCAATTGCGCGTTGTCCTGGTAGGCCTTGAAGTCCAGTTGGTGCATGTACAGGCTGTAGAACACCAGCTTGGGCCGCTGGTCGGGCTCGCCGTCGGGGATCTCGAGGCGATGGCGCACCAGGACGAAGCTGCGCGAGTAGAGGGCGCGCGCGCCCGAGGGGAACTCGACGTGGGGGTACTCGCGGTCGACGCGAAAGGCGACGACCTCGCCCTCGCGGATGCAGCGGACGCCCGCCTCCTGGTCGAGGGTCGCCTTGCTGTGCTCGTCGAAGTGGATCCCGCCGTGCCACAGGCTGTTGCCGCCGATCGGGTAGAAGCCGTCGTCGGTCCGCGCGAGCGCGCCTTCCTGCCCGCCGAGCACGCCGAGGAAGGTGCCCTCGGTGGCCTTCTGGTTCTCGTTGCCCTCGAACGGGTACGACCACGGGCCGCCGCCCGTCTCGGCCGGCTGGCCGCCGCCGCCCTCGGGGAAGTCGAAGGTGTGCGGGTCGACGGTCGCGTGGCCGCGGGCGAGGTTGGGCCGGCCGGGCGTGCCGCCGGGCATCACCTCGAAGTGCAGGTGGTTGCCGGAGCTGACGCCGCCGGTCATGCCGACGGTGCCGACGGTCTGGCGCGCCGTGACCTGGGTGCCGACGGCCAGCGGCGAGGCCACGTTCATGTGGGCGTAGAGCGTGTGGACCGTCTGGCCGCGGATCGTATGCTCGAGCACGATCGTGTTGCCGTAGCCGCCGACCCACCCGTTGAACACCACCGAGCCGTCGGCGGCGGCGGGAATGGGGGTACCCTCGGGGGCGCCCCAATCGTCGCCGCGGTGCGGCTGGACCCTGCCGCTCGTCGGGTGCTTGCGCGCCGGGTTCCACCGGCTCGTCAGTCGGAACGGGGCGCCCGGGTTGTAGGTCGGCATCGGCCTCCTCGCCTCGCTGGGCTCAGGTCACTTCGAACCGCGCTCGGACGGGGTCGCGGCGGTCGGCGCGGCGTCGTTGGCGTCGCGGGCCGTGTTCGGCGCGGCGTCGGTCCCGCGCACCGGCGCGCCGGCGCTGTTGATGTAGACCATGTTGCCCTTGATGTAGATGCCCGCGGAATTGATGGTGATGAAGCCGCCCGGGCCCTGGATCGTCAGCGCGCTGCCGGCGTCGAGGACGATCTTGGACGAGCGCAGGTGGATCTCGTCGGCGGCCTCGATCGCCAGGCGGCCGCCGATGGTCGTCTGCTCGTTGCCGTCGACGATCCGCGAGACCGAGCCGTCGACCTTCTCGAGCGTGTTCTTGCGGGTGTGCTCGTTGCGGTCGCCGTCGATGAGCTCGAGCTTGTCGCCGAGCACGTGCATGTCCACGCGGCCGACGCCGTCGATGCCGCCGACCAGCAGCTCGACGTCGCCGCCGAGGTGGGCCTTGGTGTGGCGGTGGATCGTCAGGTGATGGTCGTGGAACAGCTGCACGAAGCTGTCGCCGGCCTTGCCGCCCTCCTCGTGGCCGACGGTCACGTGCGAGTCGTTCCACACCGTCGAGAACGCGTCGTTGTTGACGCGCACGTCGAGGTTGCGCTCGGCGTGGAGGAAGATCTGCTCCTCCTTCTTCTTGTCCTCGAAGCGGAGCTCGTTGTACCCGCCGCCGCCGAGCGAGCTGTCGGACTTGATCGTGCTCTTCGTCTTCTGCTCCGGCAGCGGGTACGGCACCTCGTTCTGCCCGTGGTAGATGCGCCCGGTGATGATCGGCCGGTCGGGGTCGCCCTCGAGGAAGTCGACCAGCACCTCGTGGCCGATCCGCGGGATGAACATCGCGCCCCAGCCGTTGCCGGCCCACAGCTGGCTGACGCGCACCCAGCAGGTGCTGGTCTCGTCGAACTTGCCCTCGCGGTCCCAGTGGAACTGGATCCGCACGCGCCCGTACTTGTCGACGTGGACCTCCTCGCCCTCGGGGCCGGTGACCACCGCCGACTGCAGCCCGCGCATCACGGGCCGTGGCGTCACGCGGGCCGGCCGGAACGGGACCTTGAGCTCGGTGACGGCGAACGTGTTGTCGTACGAGCTCGCCTTCTGCCCGTCGTGGTCGAGCGCCTGCTGCTGCTCGCCGCGGTGTTGGACCTCGACGATCCGGTACTGCGTGTTGAGCTCCTGCTGCGGGTGGCCGGCCAGCGTCATCGTCATGCCGGGCGTCAGCCGCGGGCAGTCGCTGTCGCCGGTGCCCTTGCGGCGGGCGGCCTGCAGCTCCTCGAGGCGGATCTTCGCCAGCACCTGGCCCTCGTGCGGGCCGGCGCGGCCGGGGTCCTGGTACTCGCCGGGGAAGTCGTAGGCCTCGAGCTCGGGCTTGGCCTTGGCCGACTCCTTGACCTCCATCGCCTGGTCGGGCTTGTGCAGGTTCTTGTCGCGGAGCGAGACGGTGCCGGTGCGGATCCGTCCGCCGAACCGGAACTCCTTGACGTGCTCGCGATCCTGGATCGCGCCGTCCTCCGGGTTGAACCACACCGTCGAGCTGCCGCCGATCGCCGGGTGGGCCTGGCTGCTGTCGGCCATCATCCAGACGTGGCGGCTCTCGTCGTGCTCGAACCAGTAGCAGATGCCGTCCTCTTCGAGCAGGCGGCTGACGAACGCGAGGTCGGTCTCGCGGTACTGCACGCAGTAGTTGCGCGGCTCGTACTTGGCCGTCAGCGCGAAGCGGAACCGGTCCTTCGCCACGCCGGCCTTCGTCAGCACCTCGCTGACGATCTGCTGGGTGGTCTTGTCCTGGAAGATCCGGCAGTCGCTGCGGTGCAGGAGCAGGTGGGCCGAGGGCCCGAGCCTCAGCGCGTAGAGGTCGAAGTCGCGGGTGTGGCCGATGTACTCGGCCTCGTAGATGATGCCGTGGACGTGGCGCGGGACCTCGGCGCCCTCGATCGTCAACAGCGCCGACTGCCCGAGCATGCCCTCCGTGTCGAGGTCGACGCCGGCGACCTCGAGCCGGAACTCGAACGGGCTCGAGATGGCCTCGTGCCCGGTAAAGCGAACCACCCGCAGCGTGGCGCCGCCGACGTCGAGGGTGAAGATCGCGTCGCTCGACTGCAGCACCGAAGTAGGATTGGAAACGTCGACAGCCATCGGAACGGGGCCCGGGCCCTCGATTCGCAAGATAGGTGCAGCGGCGAGAGCCCGTCAACACGTGGCTTCCGGCGCGGCCGCATCCGACTGCGCTCATGCGCCTATGGACTAAGAAGATCCCCGCGCACGGATCCGCGCGCGGGCGATGCTGCGCAGCGACGCGCAGTTCGCCGGACGGGCGCGCGTTCACGCCCGGACACTCGTCGCAGTGCACATTCGCGGGCGCCTGCCGCCCCGATGGCGCAGGCCGAGTTCTCCGCAGGGGCGAGGGCAGCGCTGCGTGACGGCGCCGTCACAATCGGACCGGTGCTTGCAATCGCCGCGCGTGGGGCGAATCGTCACACAAGGCATTCGCGCGGGGAGTCGATGCATTCGCATCCCGGGTGGGGCCGTCAGCCGCGCAGCGACTCGATGCGCCAGGCGAACTCCTCGCGCAGGTTGCCGGCCGCGCCGCGCAGGTCGTAGGCGAGCCGGCCCTCGCGGTCGAGCACCCAGAAGGTCGGGAACGTGGCGATGCCGGCCTCCTGGCAGAAGCCGGCGTCGAGCAGCCGGGCGTCGTTCGGGTGTTCACGCAGCCGCGCCTCGGGCTCGCCGAGGCATTGCTCCGGATCGAAGGCGGCCTGCAAGTCGCGCACGCGATCGGCGTGGGCCGGATCGGCGGCGGGCGCGGATGTCTCGGGGGGCGGCGGCACGACCGTCGGCGCGACCTCGGCCGCGGGCGGACGCGCTTGCGGCTGCGTGCAGGCGCAGACGAGCGCGACGAACAGGATTGCTCGAGAAACGCGGACGGGGTCGGCCACGAACGCGACAGTAACAAGTCACCGCGGAGCTGTCGTGCTCGTGCGCGCTTTGAGGCCGCGCCTCGGGCGTTCCACGTGTCGTCGCCACACCACGCGGGAAGGCGACAGCATGCCGACGCGACGAGCCGGTCGTGCGGGGCCAGGCCGGCGCGACCTGGTCGCGGGGTCGTGCAGGAGCGATGAACCGGGCTGCGAACGGGTCGCGCTTACTTCGACTCGACGGCCTTGACCCCGCCGTGCCGCGAGCAGCAGCCGGGGCCAAGCTCCGTGCAGGTCGGCGAGCGCGTGCCGTCGTTGCACTCGATCTTCGGCTTGTCGCGGGCCAGCGCGCAGTAGGTCCCGGCGGCGCCGAGGGCGGTGATCAGCGCGGCGCCGAGGAGCGGGGGGACGGTGAACTGCCAGCGGCGCACCGGCCTCGGCGGTTGCGGCGGCGGCCGGCCCGAGGCGGCCATGGCGGCGTCGAAGATCGTCTGGAGCTTGTCGATCTCCGGCCGGCGCCACGGCCGGTCGGCCAAGAGCTGCCGCCAGAACTCCGGCACGGGGCAGCCGGAGTGGCGCTGGATCAGCATGCACAGGGTGGCCGCGTACTCGTGCGCGGGCACCCGCTCGTCCGGGAGCCGCGTCCCCGCCTCCGCGAGCAGGGTCAGCTCGACCAGCGTCCGCATCTCCTGATTGCTGTAGGCGTCGATCAGATAATCGCGCAGCGCCTGCCAGGCGCCGGCGTTGGTGGTAGGTGAGCTCCGAGGCGTGGTCATGGCGGAGGCATGGCCGGCGAGACGAACGCGACCTCCAGCGGTAGTGCTCGCGCGCGGCTCATCCGGTCACGCCGACCCCAAAAATTTTGGGTCGCGCGAATGCCAGGGAGAACGACGGTACGGGGGCGCTTCGAGAGCCCTGGGCGGAGATGTCGGACCAGCGTCGACACCGCCCGGGGCGACGGCTCACAACTTGTTCAATGTGTACGACGTCTGCTCGAGGGTCGACAATTTCTCGCGCAGCTCCTCGGCGATCGCGTCGACCGTCGATTCGGGCAGGTCGCCCTCGACCGTCATCTGCAGCGAAAAGCCGTCGCGGACGAAGCGGACGACCACGCCGTCGACCGTGATCCGCGTGGTGTCGTACGAGTCGTCCTCGTCGGCCAGGGCTTCGTGGGCGACCGACGGCCGGAACAGGCGCTCGGCGAGGTCGAGGTCGGGCGGAGCGCCGAGCTCCTGGGTGAGCTTCTCGAGCTCCTGCGCGAGCTGGTCGGCCCAGCCGACGCGGCGATACCAGCAGGCTTGCTGGAGGTCCCACAGGTGATTGCGCTCGTCGTCGCTGCGGCGGAATTCGCGGCGCGGCCAGCGGCGGTCGGTGAGGCGCTGCCACTGCCAGGTATCGAGGTCGAGGCGCCAATCGTCGATGTTTTCGACGGTCGACTGACCCTCGCCGAGCTCGAGCTTGCCGCGCTGGACCACGATCGCGCGGCCGTCCTCGGTCAGGGTCGCGGTGTGGCTGGAGATCCACCCGGGCGGTTCGCCGCTGGTGGCGATCGGGGTGACCGCGAAGGTGGCCAGATCGAGCGCGAGCACCTGGGTGCGACCCGGCTTGCGCTCGCCGACGTAGCCGACGCTGCCGATGAGGATGATGCGATCTCCCACCAGAGTGGCCGAGTGGAAGTCGGTCGGCGGGAACACCTCGCGCGGGTAGCCGAAGATGTCGATGCGGCCGTCGGGGTGGCGCACGACGACGTCGTTGTAGATGAAGAAGTCGGGGTCGTAGTAAGCCTCGTGCTCACCGGCGATCTGAATGATGCGACCGTCGGGCAGCTCCGTGGTGCTGCGGCCGAAGCGGTCGAAGCACCACCCGGGGCCGGCTCCCAGGGCCGAGGGGCCGTCGAACTGGTTGTTGGCGGCCCAGGCGTTGACGCCGGCCTGCACGATCCAGGTCCACACCGGGTTGGTCATGCGCTCCGGGTTGGTGGTGCCCAGCCGCGGGCAGCGCCACTCGAGGAACTCCTCGCGCGAGAAGCTCGGCGGCGGCGGCGACGGTTCGGGCGCGTCGTCGTCGTCGTCCGTCGCGTCCGCGACTTCGGACTTAGGGTCCTCGGTCTCGGCTTCGATCGGGTCGTCTTCAGCGCTGGACATGCTGGCCTCGCGCCGATCTGTAGCACGACCGATTGCTCGCCGCGGGCGCGGGCGCCCCGGGGCTCACTTGGGGTTGAGGCGGCCGGTGGCGTACAGCAGGCGGGTCGTGGCGACGTGGAGGTCGATGCGGGAGTTGACGGCGCGCAGGGCCGCCTGCACCTGCTCGCCCTCGGCGGCGATGATCTCGTTGGTGGTCGCGGCGCCGAGCTTGTAGTTCTCGCTGGCGACCCGGTACGCCTCCGTGGACGAGGCGAGGCCGCGGGTGCTGAGCTCGATCGCCGCGAGGGCGCGCTCGCGGTCGTGGTAGGCCTGGGCGACCTCGAGGGCGATCGCGCGCCGCATCTGCTCGGCCTGCAGCACGAGCTCGCGCTTGTCGGTCTTGAGCTCGCGGACCTGCGCCTTGGTGCGCAGCGACTGGTTGATCGTGTAGCTGAGCTGCACGCCGACCGACCACGACGCCCGCCACACGGGCGCCAGCGGGAAGAACCGCTGGTTGGGGTTGGCGTACAGGGCGTCGGCGAACGCGTCGAGGCGCGGGTAGTACTGGGCCCGGGTGGCGCGGATGTTCTGCTGCATGCCGTCGACCGCCCGCTCGAGCGAGCGGACCTCGAGGCGATTGGCCTGGGCCTCGGCGATGAGGTCGTCGAGCGCGGGCAGCTCGCCGAGGTCGCGCGGCGGGGCGAGCACGTCCTCGCCGACGTCGTAGGCGCGGGTCGGCTCGTTCATCATCACCGCGAGGTTGCGCTCGGCGATCTTGCGGAACGCGCGGGCGTCGGCGATCGCGGCCTGCTGCGACGACACGAGGGCGTCGACGCGGAGCACGTCGGAGCGGGTCGCGGAGCCGGCGGTGAACAGGTTCTCGACGTCGACGAGGCGCGACTGGGTCCGCTGCAGCGAGTCCTCGATCACGACCAGCGAGGCGACGCCGCGCAGCCAGTTGAAGTAGGCCAGGCGGGCGTCGGTCTGGACCTTGACGCGCTCGGCGTCGCGGGCGAACACGGCGGCCTCGCGGGCGGCGAGGGTGCCCTTGCGAGCGGGCGCGAGCGAGAGGATGTAGTCGGAGATCGGGACCGAGAGGTTGGCCGAGAGCGAGTAGGAGTTGAGGGGGATCTGGATCTTGAACGGCGGGGTGACGACGAGCGGCACGCCCTGCGGATCGAGGGCGCACTGGCCCTGGCCGCCGGGGCAGTCGCCGACGGTGATCGGCGCGACGCCCTCGGACGGGCCGTTGACGGCGGTGACGCTGGCGCCGCCGCCGAAGTTGATCGCGGCCTTCGACAGCCGCGAGTAGCTGGCCTTGACGCCGATCGTCGGCAGGAAGCTGACGATCGCCTGGTCGACCCGGGCGGCCGCGCGCTCGATCGCCTCCTGCTTGATCTGCAGCGACGGCGAGGCGGCCACCGCCCGCTCGGCGACGGCGTCGTCGGTCAGCCCGCCGGCCACCGGCGCGAGGCCCTTGCCGAGCGGGCTCTCGCGGAGGATGCGCTCGAGCTCGTCGAGGTCGACGGCGACGGCCTGCGAGGCGGCCGAGTCGGGGCTGGCGGCGCGCCGCGGGTCGGGCACGGCGCCGGCGTCGGACGGCGGGGCGGCGAGGGCTACCACGAACAGAGAGGCGATGGCGATCATGCGGCAGTGCTCGATCTGGCGCCGCCGCGCGGGGCGGCGCCGGAGTCCGAAGTGACAGCGGGAGTCTCTACGAAGCGGATCGTCGCGGTGCGACGGCGGGTGGCCCTCGAGACAGCATGTCCCGAAGGCCATGTACTGAGTATCGCTAGTCGAGCTTCTCGGCGGGGGCGTCGCCGAACAGCTTGCGGGCGATCCAGCGGGTCGAGCGGGCGGTCACCATGCGGTCGAACAGGAGGTACGAGACCGGGACGACGACGAGGGTGAGCACGGTCGAGGTGATCATGCCGCCGATGACGATGACGGCCATCGGCGCGCGGGCCTCGCCGCCTTCGCCGAGGGCGAGGGCGACGGGGACCATGCCGAAGATGGTGGCGGCGGCGGTCATGACGATCGGGCGCAGGCGGACGCGGCCGGCGCTGACGAGGGCGGGGACGATCTCCTGGCCGCGCTTGCGCTCGTCGTTGGTGAAGTCGACCAGGAGGATCGCGGTCTTGGTGACGAGGCCCATCAGCATGATGAGGCCGATGAACGAGAACACGTTGAGGGTCATGCCGGCGAGGTAGATCCCGCCGAAGGCGCCGATGACCGACAACGGCAGCGAGATCATGATGACGACCGGCTGGACGAAGCTGTTGAACTGGGCGGCGAGGATCATGTAGACGAGCACGATCGCCAGGCCGAGCGCGAGCAGCATCGCCTCGAACGACTCCTTCATCATCTCGGCGTTGCCGATGTAGCCGGTGTTGAGGTGGTCGGGGACGACGCGGGCGGCCGCCTCGTCGAGCAGCTGCTGAGCCTCGCCGAGGGTGGCGCCGCGCAGGTTGGCCAGCAGCAGCACCTGACGCTGGCGGTTCTGCCGCTCGATCTCGCTGGGGCCCGACTCGCGCTCGACGTGGACCACGCTGGCGAGGTCGATCATCTGCCCGGTGGTGGCGCGGACCTTGAGGTTGCTGAGCGCCTCGATCTGGGCCCGCTGGGCCTCCGGCATCTGCACGATCACGTCGTAGATGTCGGCGCCGTCCTTGAGGTCGGAGATGGTGTCGCCGGCCATGAGCGAGCGGATCGTGCGGGCGACCGAGGCGATCGGGACGCCGAGGTCGGCGGCCTTGTTGCGGTCGACGTGGACGGCGAGCTCGGGCTTGCCGCCGCGGAAGGTGATGTCGAGGTCGACGAACTTGCCGGTCTGGGCCAGCTCGTCGCGCAAAGCGGTGGCGGCGGCGGTGATCTCGGCGAGGTCGTTGCCGCGGATCGAGTACTGGATCGGCTGGCTGCGGCCGCCCTCGCCGCCGAGCGGGCTGATCTCGGCGACGGTGACCTGGACGCCGTCGATGCCGGCCATGCGGTCGCGGACCCACTGCATGGCGTCGCGCTGGCCGAAGCCGCGGTCGTGGCGGCCGATGAGGATGACCTGGATCTCGGCCTTGTTGACCTGGGCCTGCTGGCCGCCGCCGATGGTGGTGAAGGTGGTCTTCACGCCGGGCAGGTGCTCGCGCAGGTCGGCGGCGACGGCCTCGGCGGTGCTGATGGTGGCCTCGAGGCCGGTGCCGGTCGGCAGCTCGACCTGGACGGCGAACTGCGAGCGGTCCTGGCTCGGCATGAACTCGCCGGGCACGCGGGTGACGAGGGCGACCGAGCCGACCAGCGAGAGGACCGCCAGCAGCACGGTGGTCCACGGCCAGCGCAGGGCCCAGCCGAGCACGGCGGTGTACATGCGCTCGAACACGCCGAAGGCGGCGTTGAAGGCGCGGGCGAACCAGCCGGGCCTGTGCTCGTGGCCGTGACGCATGAGCTGCGACGACAGCATCGGCGTCAGGGTGAAGGAGACGAGCATCGACAGCAGCACGGCGACCGAGACGGTGATGCCGAACTGGAAGAAGAAGCGGCCGATGATGCCCTTCATGAAGGCGACCGGCACGAACACGGCGACCAGCGAGAGGGTGGTGGCGATGACGGCGAGGCCGATCTCCGACGTCGCGTCGAGGGCGGCCCGCATGCGGCCCTTGCCCATCTCGAGGTGGCGGTAGATGTTCTCGATGACGACGATCGCGTCGTCGACCAGGATGCCGATCGACAGCGACAGCGCCAGCATCGAGATGTTGTTGAAGGTGAACCCCAGGTAGCTCATGAACGCGAACGTCGCGACGATGCTGGTGGGGATCGCCACCGCGGCGATGAAGGTCGCGCGGAAGTCGTGGAGGAAGACGAGGATCAAGAGGACGGTCAGCGCCGCGCCGAGGGCGAGGTCGAACTGTACGTCGTGGATCGCGTGCTCGGTGAACACCGAGTTGTCGGTCGGGATCGCCGCGGTGACGCCGTGCTTCGTCAGCAGCGGCTCCATCTCGGCCAATTCCTCGCGGATCCGCTCGGCCAGGGCGACGACGTTGGCGCCGCTCTGCTTGCGGACGATGAGGCCGATGGCGGCGTTGCCGTCGAGGAAGGAGGCGGAGCGGGCGTCCTCGACGTCGTCGAGGACCTCGGCGCAGTCCTTGACGCGGATCGCGGCGCCGCCGACCCCGACGATGACGATGTCGCCGATCTCCTCGGCGCTCTTGATCTCGCCCTTGGTCTTGATCGTGAGCTCGTTGCCGCCGCTCTTGATGTAGCCGGCGGGCAGCTCGAGGTTGCCGGCCTTGATCGCGTTGATGACGTCGTCGACGGTGAGGCCGAAGCCGGTCATGCGCGCGGGGTTGACGAGGACCTTGATCTCGCGCTCGCGGCCGCCGATGACGTCGACGATGCCGACGCCGGGGATCTGCTGGATCCGCTGTTTGACCTCGTCCTTGGCGATCCGCGTCAGCTCGCCGATCGGCAGGGCGCCGGCGAGCGCGACCGAGAGCACCGGGGTCGCGCCGACGTCGAGCTTCTGCACCGTCGGCGGGTCGATGCCGGTCGGCAGCTCGCGCTCGATCGCGGCGACCTTGTCGCGGACGTCCTGCACCGCCTGGTCGCCGTTGACCTCGAGCTCGAACTCGAGGATCACGGCGGCGACGCCCTCGTAGTTGCGCGAGGTCATGCGCTTGACGCCGCTCAGCGACTGCAGCGCCTCCTCGATCGGGTCGGCGACCTTGGACTCCATGGTCGCCGGGTCGGCGCCGGGATAGACGACGGTGGTCGTCACGACCGGGAACTCGACGCTGGGGAACATCTCGACCCCGATGCGCGGCAGCGCGTAGAGGCCGAACACCATGAGCGCGGCGATCAGCATCGCCGCGAACACGGGCTGCTTGATCGAGACTTCGGCGAGCTTCACAGCGGGCCCCCCGCGCCGCTCGGGCGCTTGCGCTTGGCGCTTGCGACGGGTTGCTCCTTGCCGGCCTCGGCGGGTGCGGCGGCGACGGCGGCGGCCGGCGGGGCCAGCTCGACCTCGACGTACATGCCGGGGCGCAGCAGGTTGTCGGCGTTGTCGACGTCGGCGACGATCTCGATCGTGCGGGTCTGCGGGTCGACGGTCGGCTGGATCCGCACGACCTTCGCGCTGCGGGCCAGCTCGAGCGCGCTGAAGTGGGCGGTGATCGTCTGGCCCTCGCGGATCGTCTTGAGCGCGGCCTCGGGGATCCGCGCCCGCAGCTCGATGACCGACTGGTCCTGCACGACCATCACGACGGTCGGCGGCATCATCGTCACCGACTCGCCGACGTGCTTGAGCTTCTTGGTGACGACGCCGTCGATCGGCGAGACGACCGTGGAGTCGCCGCTGTTGCGCCTGGCCATCGACAGGGCGACCTCGGCCTGGCTGATGCCGTTGCTGGCGGCCGTGAAGGCGTGCTCGGCCCGCTCGAGCACCGCGGCGGAGATGCTGCCGCTCTGGGCCAATCTGCGCTGGCGCTCGAGCTCGCGCTCGGCGTTGTCGCGGCTGATCGTCGCGCCCTGCAGGGCGGCCTCGGCCTGGGCGATGCCGAGGCGGCTGGCGCGGGCGTCGAGGCGGAACAGCAATTGGCCCTTCTTGACCCGTTCGCCCTCCTCGACCAGCACGTCGGTGAGGGCGCCGCTCATGCGCGGGCTGAGGTCGGCGCTGTGCTTCGGCAGGGCGGTGGCGACGTAGCGGCCGGCGGCGCTGGCGGTGGCCGGGGCGGCGGCGGCCTGCTCGGGCCGCGGCGGCGGGCCCGGGACCTTCGGCGCGTCGGCCCCGTCGGCCGCCCGCGCCGGCGGCAGCCCGATCTTCGGCTGCTCGCCGCTGTCGCACGCGAAGGGGAGGAACAACGCCGCCCCGAAAAGCAGGCGCGAGAGATGCACGGTCTTCATGGTGCTGGGCCGCCTCGAATTGTGAGTGCTACGATTGTCCGCGCGTGCCATTCACGCGCCCGCAAATGCATCGACCAGAGCCTCATCATCACAGGTGATGACAATGTCCGGCGATTGGGGCCAGGCGCGAACGCGCGCCTTTTGGGGGACTTAGTTAGTGAGTGAACACGTTCTAACTCGGTCCGGTAGCGGACGCAAGGAAAATAAATGAGTAGTCACTTACTTTGAATTCTGCGGCCTGGCTCGGCCTGCGAGGCCGTTTCGCTGCACGGGCGACAACGCGCCGAGCGCCGCGGCGCCTGGGCCCGACCCCCCGGGCGAGCGCGTCCACACGCGCGGCGGTGGGCGCGCGGGCGTGAGCGACCGATGATTGACGAGGGTGGCGTGTTATTCAGAAGGTGGCACCCTCCAATCGGCCAATGCGACCGCGTTCCTTCACCGACGATGAGCTCCTCGAGACCGCGCGGCGGTGCTTCCTCGAGCACGGCCCGAGCGTGTCGACGGACGTGATCGCCCAGGAGCTCGGCGTGTCGCAGGCGGCGCTGTTCAAGCGCTTCCGCACCAAGCAGGAGCTGATGGTGCGGGCGATGATCCCCCGCACGCCGCCATGGGTCGCGGAGATCGAGCAAGGCCCCGACGCGCGGCCGGTGCTCGAGCAGATGCGCGAGCTGGCGGCCCAGATCGACGCGTTCCTGGTCCAGCAGCTGCCGTGCATCTCGGTGCTGTCGGCGGCCAAGACCCGCCCGGCCAAGGTGCTCAACTGGGAGAAGGAAGGCTGGCCGGGGATGCGAGCCCACCGCGCCCTGGTCGGGTGGTTCACCCAGCTGGCGGAGCAGGGCCGGATCGTCGCGCCCTCGCCGGTCGCGCTGGCCACCGCGTTCAGCTCGAGTTTGCAGGTGCCTCACTTCATGAAGCACGCCCTCGGCGCCGCGACCCCCGAGTTCGGCGACGACTACCGCGATCGCGTGGTCGAGATGTTCTGGCGGGCGATCGAGCCGCGGGCCTGAGCCGAAGGACATGTCCTCCGGGACACGTCACGACGCGCGGCGGTCGTACCAGGGCCGCTCGCTCCACGCCGAGGCGACGGCGCCGACGAGCGCCGAGCCCGAGACGAGCATGACCCAGAAGTAGAGGTCGCCCTGCAGCGACGGCGCCGGCGCGTCGACCACGAGCCAGCGCAAGGCGGCGAAGTGGACGCGGGGGCGCGGCGCCTCCGTCGAGCACCTCGACCGTACCGGCGAGCGCGGCCGGTCCGCTCGCCGGCGGGGCATCATCGAGTCCAGCGAGGCCTGCTCGAGCCGCGCCTGGCGCCGCAGCCGTCGCGCCATGGCCCAGAGCACGATCGCGGTGACGAGCAGCGCGAGCGCGGTGCCGCCGCTCCGGTGAGCTCACCGACGCCGCGGGCCACGGCGATCGACGGTACCGCCGCGCGCACGGCCGGGCCATCGTCGCCGGCGTCGCGCGCATCACCGCATCGGCGGACGGCTACCCGACCAAGGTCGGGGTTCACGGCGAGGCCGGCGGTCCGCTGCCCTCGGGTAGACTCCGAGCCGCCCGGACGATCGCGTCGTCACGGGCGACGAACATGGCAAACACCCGCGACAGTGCCGGAGGAGACGGCGGCGAGCCGAGGTCCGTCGACGTGGAGCGGCTGGTGCCGCTCTGGGAGGAGGGCGAGGTCGTGCTGGCGCGCGGGGTCCGGCGCGGCGACGGGGCGGCCGTCCTCGTCGCGTTCGGGCCGGTCGCGCGGCTCGAGCACGAGTTCGCGCTCCGCCACGCGATCGAGCCGTCGTGGGGCGCCCAGCCGCTCGAGCTGGCGTGCGACGGCGGCCGCCGACCCGCGCTCGTCCTCGCCGATCCGGGCGGCGAGGTGCTGGCGCGCCTCGTCGGGCACGCCTGGGACCTGACGACCTTCCTGCGGGTGGCGATCGGCCTCGCCATCGCCCTCGACCGCGGCCACGACCGCGGCATCACCCACAAGGACCTGCGGCCGGCCAACATCCTCGTCGACGCCCGCGCCGGCGCGGTGTGGCTGACCGGCTTCGGCATCGCCTCGCTGTCCCTGCGCGAGCAGCAGAGCGTCGGCGGGCTGGTGCCCGCGGGGGCGCTGGCGTACGTGGCCCCCGAGCAGACCGGGCGCATGAACCGGTCGATCGACGCGCGCAGCGACCTCTACTCGCTCGGCGTCACGCTCTACCAATTGCTCACCGGGGCGCTGCCGTTCAGCGCCACCGACCCGGCGGAGCTGCTCCACGGGCACCTGGCGCGCGAGCCGGCGCCGCCGCACGAGCTGCTGCCGGGCATCCCGCGGCCGGTCTCGGCGATCGTCACCAAGCTGCTGGCGAAGACGCCGGAGGACCGCTACCAGTCGGCCCGTGGGGTGCTCACCGACCTGCGGCGCTGCCTCGCCGAGTGGCAGTCGTTCGGGCGCGTCGAGCCGTTCAAGCTCGGCGCCCAGGACGTGTCGCGGCGGCTCCGCGTGCCCGAGAAGCTGTACGGCCGCGACCGTGAGATCGACGCGCTGCTGGCGGCCTTCGCCCGCGTGGTGGCGGGAGGCGCCAGGGAGCTGGTGCTCGTCACGGGTTATCCGGGCGCCGGCAAGTCGTCGCTGGTGAACGAGCTGCGGCGCGTGCTGCTGCCGGCGCGCGCGCTGTTCGCCAGCGGCAAGGCCGACGAGTCGACGCGCGAGGTCCCGTACGCCCCGTTCGCCCACGGCCTCCGCACGGTGATGCGCGGGATCCTGGCCCAGAGCGAGGCCGAGGTCGGGCGCTGGCGCGAGTCCCTGCAGCGCGCCGTCGGCCCGAACGGCAGGCTGATCGTCGACCTGGTGCCCGAGCTGGCGCTCGTCATCGGCGAGCAGGCCGCGGTCGCCGAGCTGCCGCCGGAAGAGGCGAACAACCGCTTCTACGCGGTGTTCCGCCGCTTCCTCGGGGTCTTCGCCACCGCCGAGCACCCGCTCGTGCTGTTCCTCGACGACCTGCAGTGGGCCGACGAGGCGACCCTCGACCTGCTCGAGCACGTGGTCCGCCAGGACGACGCGAAGCACCTGTTCCTGGTCGGGGCCTGCCGCGACCAGCAGGTCGACGCCCGCCACCCGCTGGCGCGGGCGATCGCGCGGATGACCGCGGCCGGGGCGACGGTGCGAGAGATCGCGGTGCCGCCGCTGCAGGTGCAGGACTTCGAGAAGATCCTCGGCGGCGCGCTGGCCTGCAGCCGCGAGCACGTGCGCCCGCTGGCGCGGCTCGTCTACGAGAAGACCAGCGGCAACCCGTTCTTCGCCATCCAGTTCGTCACCGCGCTCTACGACGACGCGCTGATCGGCTTCGACCCGGTGAGCGGCCGCTGGACCTGGGACGTCACGCGGATCCAGGCCCAGAACTTCACCGACAACGTCGTCGAGCTGATGCTGACGCGCTTCGGCGCGATGCCGGCGGCGACCCGGGAGGCGCTGAAGGACCTGGCCTGCCTCGGCCGTACCGCGCCGACGCGCACCCTCGAGCTCGTCCACGGCGAGCACGTCCACGCGGCCCTGGCCGAGGCGATCCGCTCGGGCCTGGTGTTCCAGCTCGACGGCGCCTACTCGTTCCTCCACGACCGCGTGCGCGAGGCCTCGTACGCGCTGCTCGCCGAATCGGAGCGCCCGGCGGCGCACCGGCGGATCGCGCAGCGGCTGTTGGCCGGCACGCCGAGCGAGCGGCGCGAGGAGGCGGTGTTCGACATCGTCAATCCGTACAACAGCGGCGCGTCGCTGGTGGTGGAGGACGACGAGCGCCTGCTGCTGGCGGAGCTCAACCTGCTCGCGGGGCGGCGGGCCCGGGCGTCGAGCGCCTACGCCCAGGCGCTGAAGTACCTGACGCAGGCGAGCGCGCTGCTGCCGGCGGACCGCTGGCAGCGCTGTCCGGCGCTGGCGTTCCCGATCGAGCTGGCCGTCGCCGAGTGCGAGTGGCTGAGCGGCGCCACCGGCTCGGCCGAGGCGCGGCTGTCGCGGCTGGCGTCGCACGTGACCGACCCGATCGACCTGGCGGCGATCGTGTGCCTGCAGATCCACCTGTACACGACCACCGATCGGTTCGACCGCGTGGTGCCGATCTGCCGCGCCTATCTGCGCGGCGTCGGCATCGCGTTGCCGGCCGCGTCGACCGACGACGAGGTGCTGGCGCAGTACCAGGGCATGCGCGCGCGGATGGGCGAGCGCTCGATCGAGTCGCTGCTCGACCTGCCGCCGATGACCGACCCGCGGCACCGGGCCGTGATCGACGTGCTGTCGCTGGCCGCGACGCCGGCGTACTTCGTCGACAAGAACCTCTACGCGCTGCTCATCATCCACATCGTCCTGCTCAGCCTCGAGCACGGCAACACCGACGGCTCGGCGCTGGCCTTCTCGCTGCTGCCCAGCGTGATCGGGCCGCGCTTCTCCGCGTACCGCGACGGCTACCGGTTCGGCCGGCTCTCCGCCGACCTGGTCGACAAGCGCGGGCTCGACCGCTACGCCGCGCGCGTGCTGATGGTGTACGCGATCAACGTGATCCCGTGGACCAGCCACCTGGGGGCCAGCCACGCGATCATCAAGCGGGCCCGCGAGACGGCGCTCGAGAGCGGCGACCCCTACGCGGCGTACTGCGCCGGGTTCGCGGTCACCTACCTCCTGGCCGCCGGCACGCCGCTGGCCGAGGTCCAGCGCGAGGCCGAGCGCGCGCTGGGCGTGGCCCGCCAGGCCGGCTCCGCGTTCGCCATGGCGCTGATCGGCGCCCAGCTCGACCTGATCCGCACCCTCCGCGCGCCGCTCGTCGGCGACGACGCCCCGGCGGCCGACGAGGAGCGGCTGTTCAGCGACCCGTACGATTCGGGCGCCCTGCTCGCCGTGTTCCGCTCGGTCCGCGAGCTCCAGGGCTGCTTCCACCGCGAGCGCTACGACGAGGCCGTGGCCCTGGCCGCCCTGGCGCGCGAGCGCCTCGACGTCGCGGCGCGGTTCTACGAGGAGGCGGAGTTTCACCTGTACTCCGCGCTGGCCCACGCGGCGGTCGGCGCCGTCCACGTCGAGCGGGTGGCGGCGCACCACGCCCAGCTGGCCCTGTGGGCCGAGGACTCGCCGCAGACGTTCGGCTGTCAGGCGGCGATGGTCGAGGCGGAGCTGGCCCGCCTGCAGGGCCGCGAGCTGGCGGCCGAGCGCCTCTACGAGCGGGCGATCGGGCTCGCGCGCGCGGAGGGCTTCGTCCAATTCGAGGCGGTCGCGGGCGAGCTGGCGGCGCGCTTCTGGGAGCGCCGCGGGTTCGCCACCATCGCGGCGGCCTACGCCCGCGAGGCGCAGGACCTCTACGACCGCTGGGGCGCGCGCAGCAAGGTCGAGCTGCTGGCCCGACGGCTGCGGGCCGGTCGCCCGGCGGTGTCGCCCGTCGAGAAGCTGCTCGAGCGGCTCGACGTCGCGGCGGTGCTGCGCGCGTCGCAGGCGCTGTCGAGCGAGATCGTCCTCGAGCGACTGATCGAGGCGCTGATGCGCATGATGATCGAGAGCGCCGGCGCGACGCGCGGGGCGCTGGTGATGCTGGCGCGCGGCGAGGTCATGGTCGCCGCGGTGGCGACGACCGGCAAGGACGGGGTGGCCGTGCAGCTGCGCGGCGCCGCGGCGCCGGCGGAGGAGCTGCCGCAGACGGTCATCCAGTATGTCGTGCGCGCCCGCGAGAGCGTGCTCCTCGACGACGCCCTGCAGGCCCACCCGTTCGCGGACGACCCGTACATCGCCCGGCACCGCTGCCGCTCGCTGCTGTGCCTGCCGCTCGCCAAGCAGTCGCAGCTCGTCGCGGTGTTGCTGCTCGAGAACACGCTCACCCCGCACGCGTTCACCTCCGAGCGGATCGCGGTGCTCACCGTGCTCGCGTCGCAGGCGGCGATCTCGCTCGAGAACGCGCGCCTCTACGCCGAGGTCGGCCGCTCCGAGGGCCGATTGACGCGGATCGTCGACACCATCCCGACGCTCGCCTGGTCGGCGCGGCCCGACGGGGCGGCGACGTTCTTCAACCGCCAGTGGCTCGACTACACCGGCCTGTCGCTGGCCGAGGCGCAGGCGCAGCGCCACCCGAGCGCGACCCACCCCGACGACACGGAGGCGGCGCGCTCGCACTGGCAGCGGCTGGTGCAGGCGGGCGAGCCGGGCTCGTTCGAGGCCCGCCTGCGCCGCGCCGACGGGGTCTATCGCTGGTTCCTGACGCGGGTGCAGCCGCTGTACGACGAGCAGGGGATCGTCGAGTGGTACGGCACCAGCACCGACATCGAAGATCGCAAGCAGGCCGAGATGGAGCTCGACTCGCGGGTCCGCTTCTGGTCGCTGCGCTCCTCGATCTCGAGCCGGCTGGCGGCCGCGCCGACCGACCGCCTCGACGCGGAGATCGACAAGGCGCTGGCCGAGGTCGGCAACTTCTTCGAGGTCGACAGCATCTTCATCTTCTGGTTCTCGCCCTCCGGCCCCCACGCCGTCAGCACGCACACGTGGGCCCGGTCGGGCGTGGCGCTGCCGCCGAACACGACCGCGGTGTTCCCCGAGAGCGTCGACGAGATGCGCCGCGGCGAGGACGTGCCGGTCCACGACGTCGAGCGGATGCCGGAGCACAAGCGCGAGGAGCGGCTCGCGCTCGAGGCGATGGGGATAAAGTCGGTGATCGCGCTGCCGCTGGTGGTCGGCGGGGTGACGCTCGCCTCGCTCAACCTGGCGTGCACCTCGCGCTACCAGCACTGGACCGACCCGATCCGCCAGCGCCTGCGGATCCTCGGCGAGGTGTTCGCCAACGCGCTGTGCCGGCGGCGCGCCGAGCTCGACCTCGAGCGCTCCGAGTCGGCCCTCCACCGGGCGCAGACCGACCTCGCCCACGTCACCCGCATCACCACGCTCGGCGAGCTGGCGGCCTCGATCGCCCACGAGATCAACCAGCCGCTGACGGCGATCATCGCCGAGGCGGCGGCCTGCACCAACTGGTTGTCGGCGCCGCAGCCGAAGCTCGACCACGTGCGCGAGTCGCTGGCGGCGATCGCCGGCGAGGGCAGCCGCGCCGGCGAGATCTTGCGGCGGATCCGGGCGCTGCTGTCGCGCTCGGCGATCGAGACCAACCCCTGCGACCTCACGGCCGTGGTCCACGCGGTGCTGCCGGTCGTGCGCCGCCAGCTGCTGCAGGCCGAGGTGGTGCTCGAGACGAGCCTGCAGCCGAACCTGCCGGTGGTCGTCGGCGACCCGGTCCAGCTCCAGCAAGTGGTCCTGAACCTGATCCTCAACGCCAACGACGCCTCGCGGGACGTCGAGCCCGGTCGTCGGCGCATCACGGTTCGCACGTTCGTCGAGTGGGGCGACGAGCCGTCGGTCGTCGTCGAGGTCGAGGACTGGGGCGTCGGCATCGGCAACACCGACCTGGCGAACCTGTTCCAGCCGTTCTTCACGACCAAGACCCATGGCCTGGGGATGGGGCTGGCGATCAGCCGCTCGATCATCGAGCGCCACGGCGGACGCCTGTGGGCCCGGCCCAATCCGTCAAACATCGGTGCTACCTTCGGCTTCTCGCTCACGGCGATCACGTGTCCCTCGCAGCGGAGCTCCTGATGACCGCGACCTCGACCCTCTCTCCAGCGGCCCCCAAGGTCTTCGTCGTCGACGACGACCCGTCCGTGCGCGTCGGCCTGAGCCGGCTCCTCGCGTCGGTCGACCTCGAGGTCGAGACGTTCTCGTGCGCCGAGAGCTTCCTGTCGGCCGACCGCTCCGACGCGCGCGGCTGCGCGGTGCTCGACGTCAAGCTGCCGCAGCTCGACGGCCTCGAGCTGCAGCGCCGGCTGACCGACGCGCGGGTCTCGTTGCCGATCATCTTCCTCACCGGGCAGGGCGACATCCCGATGTCGGTGCGGGCGATGAAGGCGGGGGCCGTCGAGTTCATGACCAAGCCGTTCCAGCCGGCGGACCTGATCGCGGCGGTGCGCGAGGCGCTCGAGCGCGACCGCGTGGCCCGGATCGAGCGCGACGACCTGGCGGCGCTGACGTGCCGCTACGAGTCGCTCACCGCCCGCGAGCGCGAGGTGATGCGCGGGGTGGCGGCCGGCCAGCTCAACAAGCAGATCGCGGCGGAGTTCGGCACCCGCGAGGCGACGGTGAAGGAGCAGCGGGCCAAGGTGATGGAGAAGATGCGGGCCCGGTCGGTCGCCGAGCTGGTGCGCTTCGCCCTGCGCCTCGGCCACCTAGAGGGCGACGGAGGGCGAAGTCAATGAGCGACGAACGCCTGATCGGCATCGTCGACGACGACGCGTCGCTGCGCCGCTCGCTCGGCAACCTGCTCGGGTCCACCGGCTTCAACGTCGAGACGTTCGCCTCGGCCGAGGCGTTCCTGCAGGCCGGCAAGGCCGAGGCGATGGACGCGCTGGTCCTCGACGTGCGCATGCCGGGGATGAGCGGCGTCGACCTGCTCGTCGAGCTCGGCCGCCGCGACTCGCGGCTGCCGGTCGTCGTCCTCACCGCCCACGGCGACGACGACGTGCGCAAGCAGTGCCTCCGCGCCGGCGCGCTGGCATTTTTGACCAAGCCGTTCCAGGCCCAGGAGCTGCTCGACGCGATCGAGCGGGTCACGAGCGGCGAGTGACCCGCGGGCGCGGTGCGGCGCCGGTCAGAGGGAGGACACGGGTCCGACCGCCGCCGGCCCTGCCTGCGGTGACGGCGTGACCGCAGATGACACGACTTCGACGAGGTGACCGGCCCAGCAAGCCGACGGGATGTCGCGAAAAAGCGGCGCGCTCGCCCGGCGCGGTGCGACTCGATGCCGCGGCCTCGTTCGCGCCCGGCAGGCCCTCTGCTAGCGTCACGAGAATGGACTCTCCCGCCGAGGCTCGTCGTCCGCTGCTCCTGCTCGTGGCCTTCGTGGCCACCGGTGTGGCGATCTTCCTGATGTTCGTGCAGCCGAGCTGAGACGGGCTCGAACGCTCACGCGCACCCGGCCTCGACCTGGCAACGCATGCTCACGAGCCGGGTGCCGACCGTCTCAACGATGCACTCCGGCGCCTGCAGCGGCGTGTACATCTCGTCGGCCGTCTCCGGGTCGAGGTACTCGTTGCACAGCGCCTCGCACTCGTCGGCGGACAGCTCGCCGTCGTCCTCGGCGGCGTCGTACTCGGCGCGCGGCACCTCGACCTCGGGGCTGTAGTAGCAGGGCCCCGTCTCGGTGCTCTCGCCATGGTTGCAGGCGACGATCAGGGTGAGGGAGGACAGAAGCCAGAACGTCTTCGACATGACGCCGAGATAGCCGCGGGACCCGGCGCGGCGGATCGACGCGCGCGCGGCCGGCCCCTCACGACGCGGATGTCGCTGCGCATCCGGCCGATATGACATCCGTGGTGCAGGCCGCTCGCGCCGGCGCGCGGCGCTCCTGCTTCAACCGCGACGGCCCGCGCGGCTGCCCAAGGGCACCTCGCGCACATCGCCGGCTTCGGCGTCCTCGACCTCGGCGACGAACGCGGACAGCAGCTCGCACAGGGCAGCCGGCCGGTCGAACTGCAGCGCGTGGGCGACCCGCGGCACGCGGACCAGCCGGCCGTCGGGCAGCGCCGCCGCCAGCTGCTCGGCCACACGGTCGGGGACGATCCGATCGCGCCGGCCGCGGAGCACCAGGACCGGGCAGCGGACCTCCTGCGCGCGGGCGAGCGGGCGGTCGCGCAGCATCGCCGCCACCGTCGCGACGTAGCGCCGCACGCCCATCTGCGCCGCCATGCGCAGCAGCGTGAGGTTGTACGCGACCGACTCGAACAGCGAGTCGGCCAGAAGGCCCAGCGCGTAGCGCGGCAGCGACTGCAGCTCGTCGCCGGTCGTCGGCCCGATCAACGTCAGCGAGGCCGCGCGCTCGGGGAACCGGCGGGCCAGCGCGAGCGCGACCTGACAGCCCATCGAGTTGCCGACGACGTGCGCGCGCTCGACGTCGACGGCGTCGAGGAAGCGGGCCTGCCACTCGCCGAGCTCGGCGATCCCCAGGGCTCGCCGCGGGCCGGCCGACTCGCCGTAGCCCGGCATGTCGGCCGCGAGCACGAGGCCGCCGCGCGGGCTCTCGGCGAGGTGCGCCAGCGTCGGCAAGAACGCGTCGCTCGAGCAGGCGAGCCCGTGGACCAGGAGGAGCGGTGGTCCGCCGGCGGCCGGCTCGATCCGCCGGTAGCGAGTGGCACGGCCGTGGACGGAGATCCGCACGATCGACGAGGCGCGCGACATGGGCGGATCCTGTGTGTCGCAATTCGTCGGCGCGCGCCGCCCGGCCCGCCGGCGGGCTCATTCGCGCTCGACCCTCCGCGCGCCGTCGCCCGGCGCCGCCCCCGGCTCCCGCGGCCCCCGAAGCGGCGCCGTGGGCGGTCGGCCGCCCCACGCCCGTACCTCGCGGAGCGCACGCGCGGGACCGGATCGGAGTGCGAGCGCGGCGAGCTGAACAAGGCTCTCCGGGCGAGGTCCCCATGCCGCGCAAATCGCTCATCGACCCGCCGCTCGTGTCCCCCATTCCGTTCACCGCCGGCTCCAACGGCGAGTTCGTCCCCGACGAGCCCGGCGCGGCGCAGGCCCGCGCCGAGGCGCGCTTCCGGGACCTGGTCGACGTCCGCTGCCGTCGCCTCGGCGTGTCGCGACGCGCCTTCCTCGACAGCGCGGCCGGCACCGCGACCGCGCTCCTCGTGCTGCAGGAGCTCGGCGGCTGTCGGCCCGGCGGCGGCCCGACGGGCGGCGGATACGTCCTCGACGAGCCGAGCACCTGGGACTCCGCGCGCGCCTGCGAGGCGATCGCCGGCGGGCAATTCGTGTTCGACGTCCAGACCCACCACGTCGACGCGCGCGGCGCCTGGCGCGACACCGACGAGCGCTGGCAACATTTCATGGCCAGCCTGCCGACCGAATGGTGCCACGCGAGCGACGAGGTCGAATGCTTCGACCGCGAGCACTACATCCGCGAGATCTTCGTCAACAGCGACACCCACGTCGCGGTCCTGTCCAACGTCCCGGCCGAGCCCGGCCAGCACCCGCTCGACACCGCCGAGCAGGCGGCGACCCGCGCGGTGATCGAGCAGTTGTCGCACTCCGAGCGCCTCGTGATCCACGGCCTCGTCCACCCCGAGCGCGGCGAGCAGGCGCTCGAGCGGATGCAGCAGCAGAAGGAGGTCCACCGGATCGCCGCGTGGAAGGTCTACACCTTGTGGGGCGACTGGCGGCTCGACGACGACACCGGCCGGGCCTTCCTCGACCGCGCGCGCCAGCTCGACGTGAAGATCGTGTGCGCCCACAAGGGCCTGCCGCTGTTCGACACCGACCCCGCGTTCGCGCGCCCCGACGACGTCGGCCCGGCCGCGAAGGCGTACCCCGACCTCAAGTTCCTCGTGTACCACTCCGCGTACGACACCGGCGTCACCGAGGGCCCCTACGACCCCGAGGGCGCCGGCATCGACCGGCTGATCCGCACCTGCATGGAGCACGGCATCGGCCCGGACGGCAACGTGTGGGCCGAGCTCGGCGCGACCTGGCGACACTTGATGAGCCGGCCCGTCGCCGCGCAGCACGCGATCGGCAAGCTGCTCAAGTACTTCGGCCCCGAGCGGATCTTGTGGGGCACCGATTCGATCTGGTTCGGCTCGCCGCAGGGCCAGCTCGACGCCTTCCGCGCTTTTACGATCTCCGAGGAGCTGCAGGAGAAGCACGGCTATCCGCCGCTGACCGAGGACGTCAAGGCCAAGATCCTCGGCCTCAACGCCGCCGCGGTCTACGGCATCGACCCCGCCGCGCAGCGCTGCGCGATCGAGGCCGACGCGCTCGCGCAGCACAAGCAGCGCGTCGCGGCCGAGCCCCGCCTGCGCCGCCGCGCCCCCGCCTTCGGGCCGCAGACCCGGCAGCAATTCCTGGCGATGATCCGCGAGCTCGGCGGCTCGCATTGACGGGTGACGGCGACGGCGGCCAGCGCTCGTGCTCGGTCGCTTCCCGGCGCCTCGCGGTGACCGCGGCGCTGCTCGCGGTCCGGCGCGCCGGCGACCCCGAGCCGACCGCCGTGCGCCTGTCGGTGCGGCGTGACGGCGGCGAGCGGCAACCGCGAGCCGGCGTGACGTCGCGGGGTCGCGCCCTTCGCCGGTCGCGCGCCGTCAAGGTTTGCGGGCGACGAGGTCGATCAGCGCCGACATGCCGCGGTGGCCGTGACCCTCGTGGAGCTCGACGTCGCGCTCCACGAGCTCGAGGATCGTGAGCTCGGCGAACACGCGCCGCAGGAGCTCGGCGGTGTACATGTACTCGGGGACAGGCGGCCCGCCGGTGCGGTAGCCGAGCTGCTCCGGGCGATAACCCTCGAGCAGCAACAGGCCGCCCGGGGCGAGCGCCGCCTGCATGCGCGTGAGCAGCTGGTCGCGCAGCGGCGGGAGGGCGAACTGGATGAAGATCGCCACCACGAGGTCGAAGCGGGCGCGGCCCATGTCCCACGCGGCGAGGTCGGCCTGCTCGAAGCGGACGTGCACGCCCCGCTCGGCGGCGAGCGCACGCGCCTTGTCCTGGGCGGCGCTCGACACGTCGACCGAGAGCACGTCCAGCCCTCGCTCCGCCAGCCACACGCCGTTGCGGCCCTCGCCGTCGGCGAGCACGAGGGCCCGCGCGCCGGGGCGGAGCAGGTGCGCCTTGCCGGCGAGGAAGGCGTTCGGCGCCTTGCCGAACACGTACTCGGGGTCCTGGAAGCGTTCGTCCCAGCGTTTGCTGTCGGTCGCAGGGTCCGTCATGCGGCACCTGCCTCGGTCCGTCGCGGTCGGAGTCTCATGATCAGAGGCTAGGCGACCGTTCCGGACCGCGGCAGAGCGCCGATTTCGTCGCGATCGGCGGATCTTCGGATCGCGCGGCCGGCGACCCGCCGGCGCCTGGCCGACGAGACAGGCGGCCGGCGAGCCGCGCGCGCTCAGCCGTCCTCGCGGCTCGGGTTGTCGAGGATGAAGAAGTTGCTCGGCTCGCCGTTGGCCCGGTGCTCCTGATAGACGAACACCAGCCGCCGCTCGTCGAACGGCTTGAACCACTCCTCCCACTCGATCTCCTCGAGGTTCTCCCCGCCGAAGCCCGGGAAGTCGAAGCGGAGGACGCCGGCGCGGCCGCCGTGCTCGGTGTTGCTGACGGTCGCCGGGTTGGCCCCGCGCTCCTCGGCCCAGCGGCAGATGACGTCGTGGTTGCGCGTCGCCAGCGTCTGGCCGGGCCGGTCCTCGTGCTCGTCGACCGAGTGGATCCACTTGGCCCGCTTCGCCGACCTGGACAGGCCCTCTTCTTCGTTCTCGTCCCTGTTTCCGCCGGCCTCTCGCTGACGCGGCCGGGCCTCTTCGCTGCGCTCGCCTCGTTCCTTGTCCCGCTTCGACGTCATGGCGCTCCTCCTCATCGGCAGGTGGACCGCGGAGGTTCGTAGCATCGCCGCCCTCGCCGTCAAGCGAGCCTGGCGGTCGCGCGCGCCGCGGAGCGGCGCCTGGCGGCCGGCCTGGCGCGAATGATGAGACCGGCCCGCGTCATGCGGAACAGGCCGCTGGACGCGAGCGGACGCTTTTAATGCCTTTGCAGGAGCGGCGAGCGCTGCCCACGAGTCCCTCGATCGGTCGCTGCGCCGCGAGCGTGAGCGGTCGCGAGCTCGCCGGCCGCGGGGCCCTGCACGGGAACCCCTGCGCGGCGCTCCTCCCCGCGCCGGCTGCGAGGGCGCGCCTGGCGGTGTGGATGGCCCTTCAAACATGCTCTTCAGAGCATGTCCAGAAAGACATATGTTCAGTATAGGGTGGCGAACAGCGCGGTGACCCAGTCGACGAACACGCGCAGCTTCGCGGTCACGTGGCGGTTCTGCGGGTCTCTGATGTAGAGTGGATGGGGCGAGCGTTGAAACTGCCGGCCTCGACCACGCGCGCGAACACCCGCATCGCCGGCAACTGATCCATTCTTCGGGCTTCTCCGGGGCCGATTGTTCCCCATGGGGAACAAGCGGCCAACGACGACGGTGTTCGTTTGCATGGGAGCGCCTCTTGCGGACATCTCCGGTCGGCGGACCGCCCGTGGCGCCGGCGGGAGGGCTGCGGTTTCGCGCCCCGTCCGCCGGTCGAGACGCGCGCAGCGCCCAGATGCCTTGACATTAGTTTCCTCGGAAACTACAATGACTCGGCGATGACGACGCGCGGGCAGGAGGAGGTCAGCGGGCTCGAGGCGCACCTCGGCTACTGGCTGCGGCTGGTGTCCAACCAGGTCTCGCACGCGTTCCGGCTCAAGGTCGAGGCGTGCGGCGTGAGCGTCTCCGAATGGGTGGTGCTGCGCGAGCTGTACCGCCTCGGGAGCGGGTCGCCGGGGGCGCTGGTGCAGTCGCTGGGGATGACGAAGGGGGCGGTGTCGAAGCTGATCGACCGCCTCGAGGACAAGGGGCTGGCCACGCGCTCGCCGTCGAAGGTCGACCGCCGGCAGCAGGGGGTGGCCCTGACGGCCCGCGGGCGGGCCCTGGTGCCGCGTCTGGCCCGGCTCGCCGACGCCAACGACCACGAGTTCTTCGGCCATCTGCCGCCACCGGTCCGCGACGAGCTGCTGCGCGTGCTGCAGGCGCTCGCGCGGGCGCACAACCTCACGAGCGCCCCGATCGATTAGGGCCGAGAGCGAGGACGAGACATGACGAATCAGCGCGCGAACCTCCAGGTGATCGAGGACTGCGCCCGCCGGTCGCACGCGGGCACCATCGACTTCGCGACGGTGGTCACGCGGCTGGCCGCGGCCGGGGTCGAGGCGTACCACGTCGATTACCGCGCGGGCCGGTCGGTGTACTACACCGCCGACGACCAGGCCCACGCGTTCGCGCTGGACCTGCAGGAGCCGGCGATCGGCGCCGAGTTCGACGGCCTGGCCGTGCAGGCCGCCGTGCGCGGGGCCCAGCAGGGCGCGGTGAATTACCCCGAGTTCGTCCGCCGCACCCGCGCCGCCGGCTGCGTCGGCTACGACGTGTGGATCGCCGGCAAGCACGTGGTGTACCACGGCCGCCGCGGCGAACGGCACATCGAGCACTTCCCCGGCGCGGCGAGCGGGCGCGCCAACGTCGAGGTGGTGAAGCAGGTGTACGCGGCGTACGGCCGCCGCGACGTGGCGGCGGCGCTGGCCCTGTACGCGCCCGACGTGCAGATCGCTCAATCCCCGGAGGTGCCGTGGGGCGATCGCTACCAGGGCCACGCGGGCGTGCGCGAGTTCTTCGCCCGGCTCATGCACGCGCTCGACTCGTCGCTCGCGCTCGAGCGCTTCATCGACGCCGGCGAACACGTGGTCGCCCTCGGCCGCTCGCGCGGGGCGCTGAAGGCCGGCGGCCGCCGCTTCGACGTGCCCATCGCCCATGTGTGGCAGATCCGCGACGGCCTCGTCGCGCGCGTCGAATATTTCATCGACAACCCGACGATGCTCGCCGCGCTGGGCCGAGCGGGGTAGAGGATGTCCTTGGGGACAGGTTGATGGGACGAAGAGCCGGCCGGGTGGGCAGAAAGCCGGCGTCGGAGCGATGGTCGAGGATGACGACGTCTCGACCTACATCGGCCGCCTCGAGCTCGAGCTCGGCGCGCACGCGCGGACGGAGATCGTCGGCTTCGCCCATCGCGCGGGTCCGGCGCGCTCGCGCCTCGGGGCGGCAGGTCGCGGCCGGTCTATGTCCGAAAGGACATGTCCGCTCAGAGGAGCGAGGACGCCAGGTAGACCTCGACGCGGGGCGGGTAGCCGCTGGCGTGGGCGACGAGGTCGGCCCGGCCGTCGCCGTCGACGTCGCCGAGCTCGAAGCGGAGGAAGTGATGGCCCTCGTAGGCCGTCGCGTCGCTCCAGCCGTCGGCGGTGGCGAGGTAGATCTGGAAGCGCCAGGGGTTGTTCGGGATGTCGGTCGCGGCGTCGACCCGGCCGTCGCCGTCGACGTCGCCGAGGTCGAACCAGGAGAGGTTATAGACCTCGGAGATCGCGGGCTCGCCGACCCCGCCGGCGCCGTCGCCGGGGTGGACGTGGAGCTGCGGCGGAGAGCCGGTGCTGGCGGTGACGAGGTCGACCTTGCCATCCCCGGTGACGTCGCCGCTGCGGAGCCGGGCGAAGGCCCACGGGCTCGCCTCGAAGACGGGCGCGTCGGCGAGCCCGCCCGCGGTGCCGGGCCACACCTGCACCCACGGCGACGGGCCGTCGCCCCTTCCGATCAGGAGGTCGGCCCGGCCGTCGCCGGTCAGGTCGCCGGCGTGCATGTGGTCGAACACGAACAGCTCGGTGGTGGCCAGCTCGGACAGGGCGAGGTCGTCGCCGCCGGCGTAGACGGTGACGCGCGGCGGGCTACCTGTCCCATGGGCCAGGACGTCGGCGCGGCCGTCCCCGGTGACGTCGGCGACGACGAACTGCGAGAAGGCGAACAGCGGGGTGTCGACGGCGGCGTCGCGATCGAAGGTGCCGTCGCCGCGGCCCGGGTAGACGGTGACGCGCGGCGGGGCTCCCGTCCCCGAGGTGACGAGGTCGAGGCGGCCGTCGCCGTCGACGTCGCCGAGATCCATCGCCTCGAACTCCCACACCTCGGTGACGAGGGGCATCCGCGCGGGGTCTTCCGCGCCGGTGTCGTCGGGCCCGCTGGTGCCGGGCGGCTCGCCGGTGTCGTCGGGCCCGCTGGTGCCCGGCGGATCGCCGCTGCCGGTGCCGGTCGTCGGCGCGCCGGCGGTGCCGGGCTCCACGCCCGTGGTCGGGTCTTGCTCGCTCGTGCCCGGCCCGTCGTCGCTCGTCGCGGCGCTGGCGGGCGCGGCGGTGCTCGCGTCGGTGGCGGTGGGGTCGGACGAGAGCGGGAAGATGCAGCCGGCGCAGGCGACGGGCAGGGCTGCGGCGACGCGACCGAGGCGGGGAATCACGGGACGGAAGCGTGGCACGCCGCCCGGCCGGCGGCAAACCGGCCGGGGCGTGGCGAATCAGATGTCCAAGAGGACATGTCTTTGTGGTTAGAAATAAAACGTGAGCCCGAGCTGACCGCCGGCGGCCATCATCGCGCGCGCGACCAGCTGCACCGACTGGCGGGAGATGTCGGGGCCGATGGCGAACACGCCCTGGCCGTAGAGGCTGACGCGGTCGGCGAGGTAGTACTCGATGCCGAGGATCGGCCCGACCGACAGGTTGACGAGCCAGTTGTTCGGGCCGGGCGCGTCGATGTAGTGGACGTGCAGGAAGGCGCCGGTGTACGGGGCGATCCGCCGCCACACGCGGAAGCCCTTGAGCACGGCGATCGATCCGCTGACGCCCGCCGACACCTCGGGGCGGGTGGTGCCCTCGCGCGTGCGATGGGTGATGCCGGCGCCGAACGAGAACGGCAGGACGAATTTTTTGAAGACGCGACGGACGCCGATCTCGGTGAACATCAGGCCGTCGGCCAGCGGCTGATCGCCGTGGCCCGCGATCGACAGCGGACCGAGGCCGCCGAAGATGAAGGTCATGCCCCAGTTGCCGGGCGCGGCCCGCAGCACCGGCTGGGTGTCGGGCGGCTTGCCGTCGACAGGGGCGGGCGTCGACGCCGAGGCCGTCGACGGTGGCGCGGCAGGTGCGGCCGCCGCAGCGGGCTCGGCCTTGGCCGGTGGCGGGCTGTCCTGCGGGACAGGTTGCTCGGTCGCGACGGTCGGCTCGGCGGCCGGTTGCCAGGCGGCGATCGAGGGGTCGGGGGTCGCGGCTTCGGGGGGAGCGCTGGAGAGCGCGAGCGCCAGGAGGGTGAGGAAAGCCATCGTAACGATGCTATCGGTCGGCTTCCCGGAGGTGAGCGGCCTGCCTGCGCAGAGCGTGCTCGCGACCGCGCAGACTGCCCCGCGCAGTCGCGTGGCGCGGTCTCGCTCAATTGGCCGTCGGCTGCGGCGTGGAGGGGAGCAGGGCCGAGGCGATCTCGGGGGCGAAGATGCTTTCGGGTGCGAATCACACGAGGTCGCGGGCGCGAATGATGGCGATCTCGGGGTCGAGCCGACTCGGGGTGCGGGTGCCGAGCGGTGTGCCGGTGTCGCAGGGGACCGCGCGCGTCGTCGAGGCCGAATTTTTGCCGAGGCGAGCCGCGCCGGCTCGTTCGCCGCTGCGGTCGATCGTGGGGGTCCATCGCGTCGTTCGTGGCGACTGCTCGATGGATCCGCGGGAGCGATCGATCTCGACCGCGGGGGAGCGTGCGCGGCGAGCGGGCCACATCGGGCGCACGCCTGTCGCAGCCTCGTCGGATTCATCGGAGCGACGAGGTTCGCGGGGCGTGCAGCGGCCGGTGAGAGATCGCAGGGCCGCGAATTGCGCCGGGCGGAGTCGGCGGAGCTCCGGACGGCCTCGGCCGCTCGCTCGCCGTCTGCTCGCTGCACGGCGAGCCGGGGGGAACTCGAGTTCACGCGTCGCCTCGACTGCATCGTTCCGGCTGGGCTCGCTCACTGACCGGTCGGCGTCCGCGTCGGAGCTGGCCCGGCCGCCGATCGCGTGCAATTGCATCGGCGCTCCCACGAGGTCTCATCATGCGACGCACATTCTCCGTCCTTCTCCACACAATGGCCCTCGCGACCCCGCTGCTGCTGGCCGCCGAGGTCCGGGCCGCGTCGACGCTGGCGCCGTGCGGCGAGATCTTCGTGCAAGGCGGGGCCGAGTGCGAGATCTACGTCGGCCCGGTGTGCGAGGGCATGTGCAAGCCGGTGAGCCTGACGGCCGCCTGCGCCGCCGAGTTGCGGGCCGAATGCGCCGGCGAGTGCGACGCGGAGGCCAGCGTCGAGTGCGTCGGCAGCTGCGAGGCCGACTGCCGCGCCGACTGCGAGGTCGACCCGGGCGAGTTCAACTGCCAGCTGGCCTGCCAGGCCGACTGCAGCGCCAACTGCGACGGTCACTGCTCGGCCTCGACGAACATGGCCGAGTGCAAGGCCTCGTGCGAGGCGACGTGTTCGGCCGATTGCGACGGGCAGTGCAAGGTCACGCCGCCCGAGGTCGACTGCGAGGCCAAGTGCCAGGCGGCCTGCACCGGCTCGTGCGACGCGCAGGCCGACATCGACTGCCAGGTCGACTGCCAGGCCGGCGGCTACGCCAATTGCCGGGCCGACCTCGAGGGCGGCTGCAAGGTGCACTGCCAGCGGCCGGAGGGCGCGCTGTTCTGCGACGGGCAATTCGTCGACGTCGGCGACCAGCTCGACGCCTGCGTCGACGCGCTGAAGGCCCTGCTGGAGGTCGAGGTGTACGCAGAGGGCAGCGCCTCGTGCCAGGGCAACACCTGCCAGGCGGAGGGCGAGATCGGCTGCCAGTGCGACGCCGGCGGATCGCCGGCTGGCGGCCTCGCGCTGATGGGGCTGGGCCTGCTCGCGTGGCGTCGCCGGCGGTCGTGAGCCGGCCGGCGTGGACCATAGAGCTCGCCGGGGCGCGGGCGCGGCCCGGGCGGGCTACGCCCGCGCGGGACACGTGCGCGGTCCGAGTCATGAACTCGCGACCAGTCGGGGTCTCGCGCATCAAGAGCCGCGGCGCACTGGGGGGAATCGCGCGACGTGTCGACACGGTGGCGCGAATCATGGCGCCCGCGCCGGGGGGAATCGCGCGACGTGTCGACACGGTGGCGCGAATCATGGCGCCCGCGCCGAGGCGAATCACGCGACGTGTCGACACGGTGGCGCGAATCATGGCGCCCGCGCCGAGGCGAATCACGCGACGGGGCGACGCAGCGGCGCGAATCATGGCGCCGGCGGCGGGCGAATCGCGCGACGGGGCGACGCAGCGGCGCGAATCATGACGCGCGCGGCGGGCGAATCGTGCGACGGGGCGACACGGTGGCGCGCATCATGGCGCCCGCGCCGGGGCGAATCAAGCGATCGTCGGCGCAACGGCGCGAATCATGGCGCCCGCGCCGAGGTGAAACAAGCGACTCGTCGGCGCCGCGGCGCGAATCATGGCGCCCGCGCCGAGGTGAATCAAGCGACTCGTCGGCGCGAGTCATGGCAGTCGCGCGGGCCTGCCGGTCTCGCGTGAATCACCGGACTGTCGCGGTGTCGTCCCCGCGACGGTCATGCGACTCGCGCCCGCCGGGCAGGCCGCGGCGCGGCGGCTCACTGGGGCTTCTGTTCCTCGGCCATCATGGCGCAGGCGACGGGGCGCTTGCTGCCGCGCTCCAGCCAGGCGCTCAGGTGGGTGTACTTGGCGCCGTCGACCTTGGCCATCTGCAGGCCCCAGCCGAGCACGCTCCACACGTCGGAGTCGACCAGGGTCCACTTGGCGTGGACGATGTTGCCGACCTCGCCGATGCGGGCGTCGAGGACCTCGAGCGCCTTGTGCAGCTCGACCAGCGAGGTCTCGGCCTGCTTGGCGTTGCGGGCCTCGGGGGGCGCCCAGTCGCCGGCGTTGTGCATGTAGGTGAACAGCGGGGTGCCGAGCGAGACCTGGGCCCAGCACAGCCAGGTGAGCGCCTGCATGTGCTCGCGCGAGCCGAGGGCCGGCCACAGGCCGCGCTCGACGCCGAAGCGCTCGCCCAGGTAGATCTGGATCGCGATCGACTCGAACATCGGCTGGCCGTCGATGACGATCGTCGGGATCTTGCCGTTGGGGTTGAGCTTGAGGAACTCCGGCTTGCGCTGATCCTGGGCCTGCAGGTCGATGAACACCTTCTCGTGGGGGATGTCGAGCTCCGCGAGGGTGAGCTGGACGCGAGAGGCCGAGGACATGGGGTTGTAGTAGAACGTGATCGACATGTGGGGAGTGGCTCCGCGCCCCTTGTACGCGGTATCGCGCGCCGATGCTAGTCTTTTGTTCAGGGGTTGGAAGTCCCCACCTTCCGCGGATGCGGGACCTCTGCGTGGCGTGCGCGGTGGTAATTCGCCGGTCGCGGTGCGGTGAATGCTCGGATGTCCGATGGGACATGTCATGACAATGGCGCCGGCGCTCGCGGGGTCGCCGCGTGGGCGGTCGGCGGGCCGATCGGGGCGGCCGCGCCGCGCCGCGACCGGCGCGGCGCCGGGGCTGCTGGCGCCGCGGTGACGGACGCGGCATGCTGCCCCCCGCCGATGCCCCCGCGTCCACGCCCCAGCCCCGGCCGCGCGCGCTCGCGGCGGCGCGCGCAGGAGAGAGGTTGACCGTGGCCGCCAGCGCCCGCAGCCGCAACAACGTGTTCGCCGCGCTGGCGCTCGACCGCGCGAGCGAGCGCCGCGACGACGAGGGGTGGATCGAGACGCGCAGGGTCGCCGCGACGACGCGGTTCGCGGTGGTCCGGCCCGACGGCAAGGCGCTGGTCGACGCGGCGCGCCGCGGGCTGCGGCTGCTCGCCGAGGCGGAGCGAGCGGCGTGGCTGGCGGCCGCGCCGGTGTGCTACCTCGGCGAGGCCGACGAGGTGGCCCACTTCGCCGTCGCCCACGCCGGCGGCGACGACGAGGACCCGCTGGCGAGCGCGCTCGGCGGGCAATGGATGGACCTGCGCGCGGCCGGGCTGGCGCTGCCGGCCTTCGACGCCGGGCTGTTCGCGTACGCCCGCGGCCTGCTGCACTGGCAGACCAGGGCCCGCTTCTGCGGCGCCTGCGGGTCGCCGACGATCTTCGTGTCGGCCGGTCACAAGGCCCGCTGCACCGACCCGGCCTGCGGCATCGTCCACTTCCCCCGCACCGACCCGGCGATCATCGTCATCGTCGGCTGGCGCGACGCCTGCCTGCTCGGCCGCCAGGCGAGCTGGCCGGCGAACCGCTGGTCGACGCTGGCCGGCTTCGTCGAGCCGGGCGAGACGCTCGAGGACGCGGTCCGCCGCGAGGTGTTCGAGGAGAGCGGGGTGGTGGTCGCGGAGTGCGACTACCACTCGTCACAACCATGGCCGTTCCCGGCGTCGCTGATGCTCGGCTTCACCGCCGAGGCCCAGGGCCCGGAGCTCCGCGTCGGCCCGGAGCTCGAGGCCGCCCGGTGGTTCACCGTCGACGAGATCGTCCGCTCGCTCGCCGACGGCTCGCTGGTGTTCCCGCCGCCGCTGTCGGTGTCGTTCCGCCTGATCGAGCACTGGCTGCGCGAGACGGCCGGGCTCGAGCTGACGGCGCTGGCCCGCGGCCGCGGCTGGAGCTGAGATGCTCCTGGGGACAGGTCACGAAGGACATGCTCGATAGAGCATGTCCCGAGGGCTGTGCGGTGAAGGGCGCGGCGGAGCACGGCGAAGCGAGCGAGTCGGGCCAGGACGGCGCGTCCGCCCCGGTGGCGCCGCGCCAGGGGCCCGGGGGTTCGCTCGTGGGCCCGCTCGCGGATGACGGCGCTCGGCGACCCGCCCGGGTGCGGCTCGACGGCGAGGGGACGGGACGGCTGCGCAAGCTCGCCGTCACGGCCGGTCGGCTGGCGGACGGCCGCGAGCGGCGCGGTCGAAGCGACGACCACGCGTGAGCACGCAGCGATCCGGCGTGCAGCCGCGCGATTCGCGGGCGTCGGGTCAGGAGATCACCCCGGCGTGGGCCTCGTGCTCGGGATCACCACGCGTTGCGCAGGTCGTCCGGCAGGGACGAGCGAGAGGGTGCGCGACGAGGCGGCACGGGGGCGGCCCGGCGACGCTCGTCGTCGCGGCTCCGGGCGAGCATGCTCTCGCGCCGGGAGTTCGCCCGGCCTGGAGATCCGCGCCGCCGGCCACTATCGTCGCTGCCGATGACGACCGGCCATTCGGAGCCCGCGCACGACAAGACCCGACCCGATCAATTCGGCGGCCCCTGGGGGGCGCTGCTTCTGACGATCGTCATGCCGACGGTCACGTTCTACCTGTGGTCGGCGGTGGCGCAGCACGGCGGCTCGCTGTGGCTGCCGCGCTCGACCACCGAGCTGTCGGCGATGATCCCCGCGCCGACGTGGGAGGCCGCGGCGATGTTCGCCGCCTGGCTCGGGCTGCAGGCGCTGCTCTACGTGGTCGTGCCGGCGAAGGTGGTGCATGGGCGGCCGGCCGCGGGCGGCGAGCGGGCCGAGTACCGCCTCAACGGGCTGGTCGCGTTCGGCTTGACGGCGGGGCTCCTGGTCCTCGGGATCGCCGCCGACGTCGTGTCGCCGACCGCCGTGCTGGCGCAGCTCGGGCCGCTGCTGACGATCTCGGTCCTGTTCGCCGTCGGCGCCGCCGCCCTGACCTACGTCGCCGGCCGTCGCCGCGCGCACCTCGAGCGCAGCACCGGCAACGTCGTCTACGACTTCTACATGGGCGCGATCCAGAACCCGCGGATCGGTCGCCACGACCTCAAGTTCTTCTTCGAGTCGCGGATCGGCATGGGCACGTGGGGCGCCTTCGCCATCCTGATGCCCGCGGCCGAGCTGCAGCAGCACGGCGAGCTGTCGACGGCGATGCTGGTCGTCAGCCTGTGCCAGCTGTTCTACATCTTCGAGTTCTTCGTGTTCGAGTCGGCGCTGCTGTCGACGATCGACATCATCGAGGAGAACCTCGGCTTCATGCTGTGGTTCGCGTTCCTCGCGTGGATGCCGTTCAACTTCACGCTGCAGCAGCAGTACGTGCTCGAGGCGCGGCCCGAGCTGCCGACCCTCGCGGCGGCCGCGATCATCGTCATGAACTTCGCCGGCTACTACGTGTTCCGCAGCTCGAACCTGCAGAAGACGCGGTTCCGCAGCGACCCGACGCGCCCGATCTGGGGCGAGATCCCCGTCGCCATGGACACCGCCCGCGGCACCAAGCTGCTGCTGTCGGGCTGGTGGGGCCTCGCGCGCCACGCCAACTACCTCGGCGACCTGACGATGGCGCTGGCGTGGTGCCTCGCGTGCGGCGTCGGCAGCGTCGTGCCGTACTTCTACTTCATCTACTTCGCGCCGCTGCTGCTCAACCGCGAGCGCCGCGACCACGCGATGTGCCAGCGCAAGTACGGCGCCGACTGGGACCGCTACTGCGAGAAGGTGCCGTACCGCATCATCCCGTTCGTGTACTGACGCGGCGGCGACGATGCGGCCTGGGCCGCGGCGGCGCGGCGATCAGCGCGGCCAGTACCAGGCGGGGGCGGCCTGCACGGTGGTGCCGCCGGTGAGCATGCCGCGCATCCCCGGCGAGAAGAAGTGATAGGGGTGGACGGTCTCGGGCCGGCTGACGGCCTCGAGGCGCGCGGCGAGCTCGGCGGGGATCGTGAACTCGAGCGCCTTGAGGTTGTCGTCGAGCTGCGCGGGCTTGGTCGCGCCGATGATCGTCGAGGTGACGCCCGGGCGGGTCGTGACCCAGTTGAGCGCGACCTGGGCGGGCGGGCGCCCGAGCTCGCGCGCGACCTCGACGAGGACGTCGACGATCTGCCAGTTGCGCTCGGAGATCAGCTTCTCGAAGGCCGGGTTGCCGCTGGCCTGCATCATCACCAGGCGGCCCTCGCCCTCCGCGCGGGTGCCGGCGCGGCCGTACTTGCCGGTCAGCATGCCGCTGCCGAGCGGGCTCCACGGGCACAGGCCGAGGCCCAGCGCCAGCGCGGCGGGGATGTGCTCGCGCTCGATGTTGCGCTCGACCAGCGAGTACTCGAGCTGCAGCCCGGCCAGCCGCTCGCTGCCGCGGAGCTCGGCGATCGTCTGGGCGCGCGCGAGGTACCACGCGGGCACGTCGGACAGGCCGATGTAGCGGACCTTGCCGGCGCGCACGAGGTCGTCGAGCGTCGACATGACCTCCTCGACCGGGGTGAGGCCGTCCCACGCGTGCAGCCAGTAGAGGTCGACGTAGTCGGTCTGCAGGCGCCGCAGCGAGGCGTCGAGGGCCCGGCGGATGTGCTTGCGCGAGTTGCCGCCGGCGTTGGGGTCGCCCGGCTGGACGCTGAAGGAGAACTTGGTGGCGAGCACGACCTGCTCGCGGCGCCCGCTCTCCGCGAGGTACTCGCCGATCAGCTTCTCGCTGGTGCCGCCGGTGTAGCCGTCGGCGGTGTCGATGAAGTTGCCGCCGGCGTCGAGGTAGCGGGCGATCAGCTCGAACACGGTGTCGCGCGGCGAGCCGAAGCCCCACTCGGTGCCGAAGGTCATGGTGCCGAGGCACAGCGGGCTGACGCGCAGGCCGCTGCGGCCGAGGAGGGAGTAGGACGCGAGGGACGGGATCGACATGCGGCGGAGGATACGCGCCGGCGGTCACGGACCTGACACGGATGTCGGGTGTCCGTCGAGCCAGGTCGCGACGCGGGCGACGTCGGCTGCGCGCGACTTGGCGCGGAACGCCGCGAGCGCCTGCTCGGCGAGGTCCCGGGCCTCGGCGGGGGCGACGGGCACGTCGTCGGCGAGGGCCCGCGCGTGGGCGAAGCGGGCGCGGGCCGCGGGGAGGTGGTCGGGCTCGGAGACGGCGTCGTAGATCGCCAGCGCCTGCGCGGCGACGCCGGCGGCCTCGGCGAAGCGGCCGCGCGCGAGCGCCAGCTCGGCCTGCGCGACCAAATTGCCGGCGAGCAGGAGGCTGCGCGGCGGGGCGAGGCGCTCGAGCTCGGCGAACGCGGCGCGCAGGTCCTGCTCGGCCTCGTCGAGGCGGCCGAGCTCCGTGCGCAGCTCGCCGAGCAGCGTCGTGATCTCGGCGGCGTCGAGGGCCTGTCCGGCGCCGGTCAGCGCGGCCTGGATCTGCTCGAGCGGCGCGACGGCCTCGGCGGTGCGGCCGAGCGCGACGAGCGAGCGGGCGTACGCGAACCGGAGGGCGTGCAGCCGCGGGTCCGGCGGCTCGGGGGCGGCGGGCAGGCGCGCCAGGGCTCGCCGGTGCGCGGCCTCCATCGCCGCGCCGTCGCCCTCGGCCGCCAGCAGGCGCATGCGCTCGGCCAGCACCGTGTCGTGGGCCTCCGACGTCTCCGGCACGGCCGCGAGCGCCTGCTCGAGGTGCGCGCGCGCGTCCGCCAGCCGGCCCTCGTCGATCTCGATCATGCCGAGGTCGCGCAGGATCGTCCCGCGCAGCGGATTGTTCGTCCCGCGATCGAAGCGCTGCTCGAGCTGCCCCAGCCGCGCCAGCGCCTGCCGCGGTCGCCCCAGCCGCCGCTCGCTGTCGGCGAGCATCCACGCGTGGCGCAGGTGGGCGCCGTGGTACGGCCCGAGCAGCGCCTCCGAGACGGCGACGGCGCGGCCGTAGATCGCCGCCATGTCTTCGTCGCGGCGCTCGCTGCGGGCCAGCCAGCCGAGGTTCGCCAGGGTGTCGAGGCCGCGCAGCGTCTCGCTGCGGCCGTGGCGGTCGCGCAGGG
The DNA here is from genome assembly GCF_002343915.1 of Nannocystis exedens. Classification (GTDB taxonomy): domain Bacteria; phylum Myxococcota_A; class Polyangia; order Nannocystales; family Nannocystaceae; genus Nannocystis; species Nannocystis exedens. The sequence continues at coordinate 5,819,920 of NZ_NETK01000001.1, forward strand.
CGACGGCCTCCTCCCAGCGGCGGCGGGCGAGCGGCGCTTCGGAGGTCACGGCGTGGACGACCCCGAGGTTGGTGAGGAACTCGGCGTACAGGTCGACGTCGTGCTCGACGCGGTGGTTGAGCGCGGTCGCCAGCGGCACCGCGGCGCGCGCCTGCTGCGGCTGGTTCAGCGGCACCGCGCGCAGGTAGAGCTGCTTCGAGCCGGCGGCCGCGGCCACGAGGGCGTGGCGGGAGCCGATCGCCGTCAGCATCGCCTCGGTGAATTGGTGCTCGGCCGCCGGGTGGTCGCCGGCCGCCATCGCCAGGCTGCCGGCGCGCAGCAGCGCCTCGGCGCGCAGCGGCTCGTAGGCGAGGGCGTCGCCGTCCGCGAGGACCTCGTCGACGAGGGCGCGGCCGAGCGGGTACTGCCCGGCGTCCTCGCGGACCTTCGCGCGCGCGAGGGTCTCGCGGTGGGCCTGGACGCGCAGGCGCAGCCGCGGGTCCTTGGGCGGCGGGAGCTGCTGGGCGTCGGCGCAGCGGGCCGGCGGCGGCAGCTCGGCGAGCGCCTCGACGGCGCTGTCGAGGCTCGCGGCGTCGACCTGCGTGAGCGCGGCGGCGAGGGCGTCGAGGCCGGCGCGCCGCTGGTCGAGGCAGGCGGTGCGGAGCTCGAACAATTGCGTCGATTGTCGCGCCTCGGCGTGCGCGCGGCAGGTCTCGTTGCGCATCTCGACCCATGACGCGGCGTAGCGGTCGAGCCGCGGCAACACGGCGGCGAGCGCCGCCTCGGCCGCGGGCGTGCGCAGGGCGGTCAGCGCCGCGCGGACGTCGCCCGCCCGCGCCGCGTCCCACACGCCCGCGAGCTCGGCCTCGGCGTCGGGGCACACCTGCACCGCGGGGTCGCCCCGCGCGGCGGCGAAGAAGCCGGCGAACGCGGTGACGCCGGCGGTGACCACGAGCGCGGCGGCGCGGCGGTAGGTCGCGCCGGGGTCGCGCTCGAGCGCCGACAGCAGCGCCGTCATCGACGGGAAGCGCTCGGCGGGGGCCGGCGACAGGCCGCGGCGGATGGCCCGGAAGATCCGCGCCGGCACCGGCGAGCCGGCCGGCGGCGCGGCGATCCGGCCGCGCAGCACGTCGGCGAGCAGCGTCGACATCGAGGTCGTGTCGAACGGCGAGCGCCGGTAGAGGCACTGATACAGCGAGACGCAGAAGCTGAACTGGTCGCTGGCGGCGGTCGACGCCTCGCCGCGGTGGGCCTCGGGGGACATGTACGCGGGCGTGCCGAGGACCACGCCGGTGCGCGTGAGCGGGGCCAGGGCCGAGGTGCCCTGGGCGATGTGCCGCGGCAGGTCGGGCTCGCCGGGGGCGCTGTCGTCGGCCGCGCGCGCGAGCCCGAAGTCGAGCACCTTGACCGCGCCGTCCTCGCCGACCATCACGTTGGCGGGCTTGAAGTCGCGGTGGATGAGGCCCGCGCGGTGGGCCGCCTCGAGCCCGCGGCCGGCGCGGACGAAGGTGGCGACGACCTCGCGCCACGGCCGCTCCTCCTGCGCCCACGCGTCGAGGCTCGTGCCGCGGACGAACTCCATCGCCACGAACACCTGGCCGTTGTCCTGCCCGACCTCGTGGACGGTGACGATGTTGGGGTGGGACAGGCGGGCCATCGCCTGCGCCTCGCGCATCAGTCGGCCGCGCGACAGGGTCACGTCGCGCACCGACTCGCCGAGCAGCACCTTGACCGCGATCTTGCGGTCGAGGAGGTCGTCGTATGCGGCGTACACCACGCCCATGCCGCCGCGGCCGATGAGCCCGAGGATCTGGAAGCGCCCGATCTGCACCGGCGTCGCGCGGCGCGGGAACAGGGCCCGCTTCACCAGCTGCTTGTCGATCGGGTCGTCGACCTTCTTCAGCGACTCCATCGCCCGCGGCACGGTGTCGCCCTCGCCGCGCACCGACACGGGCGTGCGCTCGACGCTGCGCTCCGGCCCGCCGGGGGTGAACTCGTCGCTCTCCATCCGCGAGGTAGTGTCTCCGAACTCGCGATCAATTTTGCCGGTTCGCGGACCCGTAGCGCGCGTTGCAGGTCACATGTGCGAGATCGCGCGATGCTCGCGGTCCGCCCGACAGCGGCCGAGAAATTGCCGCGGGGGAAATTGTTCGGCGCCGGTCGGTCACCAGCCCCTCCGTAGTTCGGGCACTGCGATGCGTAACTCGACCGGCGCGCTGTTCTTCTTCGCTTCCAGCCTCTCCGTCGCGGTCGGCTGCGACGACGAGGTCCACGCCGGCGCCGGCGACGGCGACGGCGTGCCGCGCTGTCCCGCGACGGGTTGCGCGGGCGGCCTCCTCGGCAACACCGCGCGGATCGGCGGCCACCCGCTGTCGAACCTGTCGGAGACGCTGCGCGAGCCGGCGGCCAACGACACCGCGGACGTGCGGATCGAGGGCGGCACGGCCGAGCACCTCGGGTCGACGCTGGCGATCACCGAGATCGACGTCGAGGCCGACGGCGAGCTGCGGCTCAAGCTCGGCGCGGCCGGGTGGATCGGCGGGACGGCGGTCGAGGGCGCGACGTTCTCGATCACCGTCGACCCGCTGAGCGGCGACCCGACCTTCGCCGCGGAGCTGAAGGTCGGCGGCGCGTGGTGCTCGCCGGGCGAGTACGACCCGACGCTGACGATCTGCCGCTACGAGTTCGTGACCAACGTGGTCCCGCACGACCCGCAGCGGTACCCCGAGAGCGAGGAGCTGGCCGGCTACTACCACACCTGCCCGAACGAGGACGAGGGCGGGGCGCTCGGCGACACCTACGAGTTCAGCGCGGTGCTGAGCCCGAACGTGTCCGTGTTCGCGAGCGCGAGCCTCGGGCCGTACATCACCGACGCGCCGGGCCGCTTCATCCACGGCTGCATCAACGGCGCGGTGGCGAAGGGTCAGTTCCACCTCAACGCGTTCTACGACCCGACCGCCTACCGCGGGCTGCAGGTCACCCAGCGCACGGCGATGCTGCGGGCGTGGCTGGCGTGGTTCGCCGGCGAGCCGCGGACCGTGCCCGGCAAGCAGGTCGCGCTGCACGACCCGCTCGGCGGGCTGTTCACCTGGCCCGCCGACCCCACGTGGGTGCTCGAGGCCGGCTACGGGGCCTCCGGCGCGCGCTGCCGCGGTGGTTCGCCGGCCACGGGCGTGCACCGCCATCACCTCGATCCGGTGCAGAGCCTGCCCGGCTGGTCGACGCTGCCGCCCTGCACCACGGCCGACTACGCCGGCTCCGGCGCGGTGCTCGGGGTCGCGGTGCCGGGCGACCTGTGGTGATCGCCCCACGGAGGAATGATGGCACTTCGAAGGCCGCGGGCGCACATGTCCGCGGCCCTCGTCGCGCCGGTTCTCCGGCGATTCGCGTATCTGCCCCTGTCCTACCGCGCGCATGCTTCGAGAACATGCATCGATTCGGTTAACCCGATCGGCGGGGCGGCGACACTACCCGAGTGCCGAGGGACGACGACGCGACCCGGAATGAATTGAGGCGCAGCGTCCACCGGCGAGAGAGAGCACACCATGCAGAAGAACATCCTCGACACCGACACCCGCGACAACGAGCTCACCCTGGTCGACCTCGACGACCTGCGCGCCGCCTTCGGCGGCGAGGCCGCCGCCCCCGCCTCCACCGAGGCGGCCGCCGTGCCCCCGCCGAAGACCATCATGTGCCCGAGCTGGTGAGCCGGTCGCAATCCCCATTCCTTCCCCCACCCCGGGCCAGGACGCACCCCCCCCCGCGTCCTGGCCCTTTTTGCGTTTCTCGCCGCGCGCGCCGCCCGCGAGAAATTTACGTGGCGCGCCGCACAATGTGCATTGTGTCGCGACCTGCAGCGAACGGTCGATCGATCGCCGCTCCGGCGACGCGAACCGCGGGCCGAGGGGCGACGGGAGCGACGGGACGACCCCGCGCAGCGCCCACCGGCGCGAAAGCGAGACAACATGCAGAAGAACACCCTCAAGGACGACGAGACCCGCGACGACGAGCTCACCCTGGTCGACCTCGACGACCTGCGCGCCGCTTTCGCCGGCGAGGCTGCGGTCGCAGGCGCGCCCGCGGAGGCCGCCGCGCAGCCGACGCGGACCCTCATGTGCCCGAGCTGGTGAGCCGATCGCACAGAAGACCCCCCGGGGCCAGGACACGCGCGTCCTGGCCCTTTTTGCGTGTTCGCCGGTCACGCCGCGGGCCCGGTGTCGGACAATGTGCAATGGGCATCACCCACGAATTATTTTTACTGCGAGGGTGATCGATCGGGAAAAAGGCGCCTCTACCTGGGTGCCGTGGGACGACGACCCGGGATGAGCCCGGGCGCAGGGTCCGGCGGCGAGAAAGCGAGACCATCATGGACAAGAACACCCAGAACCTCATCGACACCCGCGACAACGAGCTCACCCTGGTCGACCTCGACGACCTGCGGGCCGCCTTCGGCGGCGAGGCGGCCGGCGCCGGCGCCGGCGCGCCGCAGACGGGCATCGAGCCGGTCCCCGGCAAGACGATCATGTGCCCGAGCTGGTGAGCCGCCCGCACAGGGCCCCCACGCGGCCAGGACGCGCTGTCGCGTCCTGGCCGCGTTTTCGCCCGTCTGGGAGCGGACCTCTGCGAGGCCGTGAGAGTGTCCGCGCGCGCCGGATCAATTGCCCCCGCGACATGCGATAGCGCCGGTGTCATCGGTACGAAAGGCTTAATCAGTCGAGCGGGTCGGCGACACTACCCCCAGCGTCGAGGGACGACGGAAGCGGCCCGGATGAACCGAGGCGCAGCGTCCACCGACACGGAAGGCCAACACCATGGACAAGCACGACCTCATCCTCGCCTCGGACCTCCCCCCCCACGACCTCGAGCTGGTCGACCTCGACGACCTGCGGGCCGCGTTCGGCGGCCAGGGCGACCTCCACGGCGCCCCCGAGGCGGCCGCCGTGCCGCCCCCGAAGACCGTCATGTGCCCGAGCTGGTGAGCTCGACCTCCGCGCGGGGGGCCGGTCGCCCCGAAACCCGGCCCTCCGCGCGCATTCGCTGGATCGCTGGCCTTATTTTCCAGCGATCCGATCGCCCCCGCGATCCCGCTGCCCCTCCGACTATCCGCTATTCCGTATCGCATATCCTTCGCCTCATGGCATATCGCTTTTTGGCCTACCCTGAACTCTACCGATTTGGATCGCCGCCATGCATGAAACGCTCGCCATCGCCGTCACCGCCGCGCACCGCAAGTGCGACGACGTCGTCCGCGACCCGCTGCTCGACGGAGCGCAGAGCGAGCTGCTGCTGGCGTTCTTCGCCCGGGCGCGGGCCCGCAAGGCCAGCTTGATGGCCGACCCCGCGGCCCTGCCGCTGCTCGTCGGGATGGCCGAGTGCGGCCGGGGCAACGTCGACCTCGCGGCCGGATGCACCCTTTATTATATGGCGCTCCGGCTGTTCGACGACGTCTCCGACCACGACCTCGTGGCCCCGTGGGACCCCCAGCGCGCGCCGGTGGCCGACAACGCCGCGCTCGCGCTGCACATGGTCGCCGTCGACACGATCGCCGCGGCGGTCCCGGCCGGTAGGGCCGAGGCCGCGCGGCTGTCGCTGCGGCGCCACTCGCTGCGGGCGGTCGCGGCCCAGCACCGCGACCTCTCCGGCACGATCGCCGGCGACGAGGCCGGCGTCCGCGCCCACAACGCCGACAAGTCGTCGGTGTTCGCGCTGTCGGCCGAGCTGGCGGCGATCGCCGCCGGCTGCGAGCCCGAGCGCGTCGCCGCGTACTGCCGGATCGGCGAGGCGACGGCGGAGATCCGCCAGATCGCCAACGACCTCCACGACCTGTTCGGCAAGCCGCACAGCCGCGACCTCGAGCGCGACGTGGTCAGCTTCCCGCTGGCCTGCTTCGCCGCCCGCGCCAGCGCGGCCGAGCGCGCCGAGCTGCAGCGCCTGCGCGCCGAGCTGCCCGGCAGCCTCGACGCGATCCGCAAGCTGCTCCTCGCCGGCCCGGCGGTGCGCGCCAGCGCGGCGGCGATGGAGGCCGCGCGGCGGTCGATCCACGCCGAGATCGCGGCGCTGTTCCCCGCCGGCTCGCTGCTCGACCTCCACGGCGAGTTCGTCGACGCGGTGGCCGCCGAGCTGTACCGCCGGCCGCGCGCCGCCTGACCTTTGGAGCATGTCTTTATGACCATGAACCACATGCGCCTGCGCGACGAGGTCGGCCTGCAGGTCCGCTACGCCGACCAGACCCGCTACGGCAGCGGCGTGACCGGCCTCGCCGACGCGCTGGTGGCCCGCACCTGCGCCCCGCTGATCGCGCTGGCCCGGCGCGAGGGCCCCGCCCGCCTGGTCGAGCGCAGCGCCGAGTTCATGCCGCGGATCTTCGCCGCCCAGGCGCTCGGCGGGCTGTACAGCGCGCCCGACGTGCTGCGCGAGGAGTGCCTCTACCCGGAGGCGGCGCGCGTGACCCCGGCGGCGCTGATCGTGCGCGGGCTCGGCCCGGCGGGCGACGGCTCGCTGGCGCTGCCGCTGCACGGCGCGGCCGCCGAGCTGGCGGAGGTCGTCGCCGCGCTCGACCGCGGCTGCGCCCGCCCGCTCGGCGGCCTCGGGGCCCGGATGTGGGACGCCCTGCTCGACGCCGGCGCCCTGACCCGAGAGACAGGTGACGACCGGGCGCTGGCCGACGGCGTCACCGCGGTCGGGCACGCCACGGTCGCGGTGCAGCACGCAGGCATGCGCCTCGTGGTCGACCCGTTCGCGGTCCCGCCGCTGCCGGGCGACGGGCAGCGGCCGCTGTCCTGCCGGGCGCTGCGGCCCGACCTCGTGCTCGTCACCCACGGCCACCCCGACCACTTCGACCTGCACGCGCTGCTGCGCTTCGGCGCCGACACGCCGATCGTGGTGCCGGCGGTCGCGCGCGAGTCGCTGCTGAGCGTCGACATGGCGCTGCGCCTGCGCGAGCTCGGCTTCCGCCGGGTGATCGCGCTGCGCTGGCACGACTCGGTCCAGGTCGGGCCGTTCCGCGTGGTCGTGCTGCCGTTCTACGGCGAGCAGCCGACCTCGGGCGAGTTCCTCCACCCCGAGGCGCGCAACCTCGGCAACACCTATTTGATCGAGGTCGCGGGCCGGCGCCTCGCCTGCATCGCCGACGCCGGCGCCGACGCGGCCGGCGACACGATCGCCATGGCCGGCGCGGCCGCCCGGCGGCACGGCCCGCTCGACGTGCTGTTCGGGGGCTACCGCGCGTGGCGCCTGCACCCGATCGAGCTGCTCGGCACCTCGGTGGCGCGCTACCTGCTGCAGGTCCCGCGCGCGCAGTGGTCGACCCGCCAGCAGCTCATGCACGACGCCGACGACCTGATCGCCGCGGCCCGGGCCTGGCGAGCGCGCACGGTGGTGCCCTACGCCAACGGCGGGGCGCCGTGGTTCGCCCGCCTCGGCCTCGGCCCGCACGGCGACGACGACCCGAGCTTCGACCCCGACCTCGCCACCGTGACGCAGGCGGCCGCCCGCGTGGCGAACGCCCCCGCGGTCCGCCCGCTGCGCCCCGGCGAGCGCATGGAGCTGCTGGCATGAACTTCCACGACGAAAACTTCTTGCCCGGCGGCGAGACCCTGGCCGGCGCGCGCAAGCGGGTGCTGGTCGGCGTGCTCGCCGAGCGCGAGCTGGCCCGCCAGAACCTCGAGCTGCCCGCCGAGCGGGTGCAGGAGGTCGCGCGGTGGTTCCGCGCCCGCTTCGACCTGACCACGCGCGCCCGCACCGAGGCGTTCCTGGCCCACGCCGGGCTGACGCCCGAGCGCTTCACCGCGCAGATGCGCGAGCTGGCGACCCTCGACGCGATCGAGCGCCAATTCGTCGCCACCATCGACGCCCGCCTGCCCGACCACCGGCGCCTCTTGACGATCCGCGACTTCCTGCTGCGCCAGGAGGAGCGCTGACATGCGCGCCCCCGAGGTCGCGCTGTGCCCGGCGGCGGTGGTCCGGGTGGCCGCGTTCCCGCTCGGCCGCGTGCAGGCGCTGGCCGAGCCCGAGCTGGCGGCGCGCGCCCGCGCGGCTGACCCATGGGACATGTCCTCGTGGACATCCTACTGCGAGGCCTACGCGGCGGCGATCGAGCGCAGCCGCGGCCGCCTGTGGGCGAGCACGGCCGACGACCCGGCGTTCATGCGGGCGCTGACGCTGGGCAACCCGGAGCTGGCCGCGAGCGCGGCGAGCACCGTGCGGTCGCCGCGGAACAAGCGGGTGCGCCACCGCGAGACGTCGCTGTACCGCCACCTCGCCCGCGCGGTCGCCCGGCCCGAGCCGAACGGGATGTGGGCCGGCGTGGCGCTGGCGCGGGTGGGCGAGGGCGAGGGCGTGTCGTGCCGGCCGGCGACCCCGCGCTGCGCCTTCGCCCCCGACCTCGCGCCGTTCGTCGCCATGTTCGCCGCCCTGGCCGCGCGCCCCGAGGTCCAGGCCCGGGCCCGCTACAAGCTCAACCCGACGATCCGCGTCGACGCCGGCGGCGCGGCGTTCCGCCTGCCCGGCGACGCGGCGCTGCGGCGGGTCGCGCCGGCGCCGGCGCTGATGCGGGCGATCGCCGCGCTGCGGGCCGCGGCGCCGACCTTCACCCGCGACGAGGCGGCCGACGTGCTGGCGGCCGCCAATTTCCCGGCGCCGGCGCGCGTCGAGGTGGTCGACCTCCTGGTCGCCCAGGGCGTGCTGGTCGGCGGGCTGCGCTTCCCGGCCCGCTTCACCTCGCCGTGGGACGCGCTCGAGCAGGCCGCACGCGCGCTCTCGCCCGCCGACGCCGCGGCCTGGCGCGCCGCCGCGCTCGACCTGCGGGCCCAGTGCGAGGCGCTGGGCGAGAGCGCGCCGACCATGGCGCCGGCCGCCCTGGCGTCGGCGCTGGCGGCCGCGGGGGCGCGCGTCGGCGCGCTCGCGTCGGCGCTCGGGCTGGGGGAGATCGAGCGCCCGCGGGTGGCCCTGCGCTGCGACACGACGGCGCCGCTCGACATCGCGCTCGGCCGCGACCTGGCGGCGACGATCGCCGCGACCGCGGCCGAACTGACCGGCTTCACCGCCCACCTCGGCATGGGCGGCGCGCTCGGGCCGGCGCTGGTCGACCGCTGGCTCGGCGCCGCCGGCCGCGACCTGGCCGGCTTCGAGCCGCCGCCGCTGCTGCGCGACCAGGTCACGCTGGCCACCTGGGAGGGCCTGGGCGAGGAGCTCGGCCCCGAGCTGGCGGCCCGCGCCGCGGCCTGGGCCGAGCGGCTGACGACCTGCGAGGGCGACGAGCTGGTGACCCCGGCCCCGCCGGCCGGCGGCGGCGACACGCCGATGGGCTGCCTGCTGTTCACGATCGGCCGGGCGAGCGGGGCGGCGAGGGGAGGCGTGGCGGTCCAGGCCGACGCGAGCCACGCGGCCGTCTCTTCTGCCGGCGGTCCCGCGTCGCTCGGCCAGGCGGGCGCGCGCATCGACGCCGGGCGGCTGGTGCTGCGCGGGCTCGTGCGCGACGCGACGCCGGCGTTCGCCCGCTGCGCCGCGCTGCTCGAGCCCGAGGGCGGGCCGGTCACGCGGTGGCTCTGCGAGCAGTACGCGCGCGTCGCCGAGGTCACCGGCGTCGACCAGGCCGCGCTGGGCTTCGCCCACGCCTGTCCCAACGTACAGGCGAGCCCGCGCTTCGTCCCGCACCTCGTCGACCTCTGGGCCGCCGACGGCGAGGCCGTCGACCTGCGCGGCGCCCGGGTCGAGCGCGACGCGCGGACGGGCGCGCCGGTGTGCCGGGTGCCCGGGCGGGCGCGGGCGGTGGCGATCCACGGCTTCACGGCCGCGCAGCCGCCGGACGACCCGTGCCAGTACCTGCTGCTGGTCTCGTCGATGCGCACGCCGCCGCAGATCCCCCGCGGCGACCGGCTCGGCTTCCGCGCCGAGGCCGAGTCGCGGCGGCACAGCCCGCGCGTGCGCCTGCCCGGCGGCGCGGTCGTCCGCACCCGCCGCAGCGTGCTCGTCGGCGACGATTTGAAGCAATGGATCGACGCGGCGCCCGGGCCGGCGCGGTTCGCCGCCTGGCAGCGGCTGGCGGCCGAGCGCGGCTGGCCCGAGCTGGTGCTCGTCCACCGCGACGCCGAGCCGCCGCTCTTGGTCCCGCGCGACGCCCCGCTGGCCGTCGAGGCCATGTCCGAAGGAGCAGGCGGGAGCGCCTGCATCACCGTCGAGGAGTTCATCGATGACGCATGGATCTGCACAGCAACCGGCGAGCGGCACGTCGCCGAGCTCGCCCTGTCCGTGGTGCGCCCCGCGCTGCTCGCCCGGCTCGGCGCCGCGGTGGCTGCAGATCAACGTCTCGCTGACTGCGCGTGACGGCAGCTGGCGGGCGGCCGAGCGGGCGCTGATGCGCCGCCTCGACGCGGTCGAGCCGGCGCTGCGGGCCGCGGGGACCGACTCGCTGTGGTTCGTGCGCAAGCCGCCGGGCCTGCGGATCCGCTGCGGCGGCGATCTCCGCCCCGAGCTCCGACCTGTCCTCGAGGACATTTTGAATGTGTCGCGCGACGCGGGCGACGTCGTCGAGTGGTTCTACAGCGCCTACGAGCCGGAGGTCTACGACCTCGGCGGGCCGGGGGCGACCGCGGCGGCGCACCGCTACTTCGACGCCGACACCCGGCTGTACCTCGCGCGCGAGCGGCTGGTCGCGCTCGGGGCGGTGTCGCTCAGCCCGGCGACGCAGTGCCTGGCGGTGCTGGCCGACCTGTTCGTGCGCACCACCGGCGACCACGGCGAGGCGTGGGACGTGTGGTGCAACCTCGAGCAGCTCTATTCGGGGATCGAGGCGCCGGCGCTGACGCTCGCGCCGGCGTCGCTGGCGGGCCTGCGGCGGCGCGCCGACACGGCCGAGGCGCACCTGCTCGACGCCCACGAGGCCGCCAACCGCGCCTACGCGGCCGAGCTCGACGGGCTCTGGCGGCGCGGCGAGCTGCTGTGGGGCCGGCGGGCGATCTTGCCGGCCGTCGCCGCCTTCGTGTGGAACCGCCACGCGGTGCCCGCCGCCACCATCGCCGCCTGCGTGCGCGCCATGGTGGTCGCCTGCAACCCCAAGCGCGGCCTCGTCGGCCTCGCGCCCGACCCGGTCCGGTGAGCGCCATGTCCGTCGCCGTCCCCTTCATCCCCCAGACCACCGCCGCCGACTGCGGCGCCGCCTGCCTGGCGATGGTGCTCGCATTTTACGGCCGCCGCGTCGGTCGCGACCACGTCCACAGGTCTCTCGGGACAGGTCGCGACGGCGCCTCCGCGCTGGCGGTGCTGCGGGCCGCCGAGCGCTGGGGTTTGGTCGGCCGCGGCGTGCGCCTGCCGGCCGCGGCGGCCTCGCGCCTGGCCCCGGCCAGCGTGCTGCACTGGGAGGGCAAGCACTTCGTCGTGCTCGAGCGGGCCGAGGCCGGGCGGGTGGTGCTGGTCGACCCGGCGCTCGGGCGCCGCGAGCTCGACGCCGACGCGTTCGCCCGCGGCTTCTCGGGGCTCGCGCTCGAGCTGTCCCCGGGGCCAGATTTCACGATGGCCCCGGAGCAGGCGCCGTCGCCGACCTGGCTCGAGCTGCGGCGATCGCTGCGCGGCAGCGGCGTGCTCGGCCGGCTCGCGCTGGCGTCGGGCGGGCTGGTCGCGCTGTCGCTCGCCGGGCCGCTGACGATCTCCCACATCGTCGCGCGCGCCGGCGCCGGCGACCCCGGGCTCGCGGCGTGGGGCCTGGTCGTGCTCGCGTTCGCGGCCGGCCAATACGTCAGCTTCGTCGCCCGCGAGCGGCTGCTGTCGCGCCTGCGCCTGCACCTCGACCGCCGGCTCGCCAGCGGCCTGTTTTCGCACCTGATGCGCCTGCCGTGGAGCTTCTTCGCCGTGCGCCCGAGCAGCGACCTGGCCCTGCGGTTCACCGCGCTCGCGCCGGTGCGCGCGCTGCTGGCCCAGGTCGCGGCGGCGATCCTGACCGACGGCGCGCTGGTCGTGCTCTACCTCGCGGTCCTGTCCTTTTGGTCATGGCCGATGGCGCTGGCGGCGATCGCCCTGTCGCTCGTGCAGGTGCTGGTGGCCATGCGCGCGCGGGCCGTCGGCGAGCGGCTGTCGGCGCGGCAGATCGCCACGCAGGCGCAGGCGCAGGGCTACCAGTGGCGCGCGCTCGCGGCCCTGCCCGCGCTCAAGGCGATGGGCAGCGAGGGCGTCGCGCTGGAGCGCTGGCACGGCCTCCACGCCGAGGCCCACGCCGCCGAGGCCGAGCGCGACCGCCACGGCGCCGGGGTCGACGGCCTGCTGCACGCCCTGCGCGTCGCCACGCCGCTCCTCCTGGTGTGGTTCGGGGCCACCCAGGTCGCGAGCGGCGCGCTCGAGCTCGGGCCGATGCTCGGCAGCACCTACCTGGCGATGAGCTTCCTCGCGCCGATCGGCAGCCTCGTCGCCTCGCTCGGCCGGTTGCCGCAGGTCGCCGGGCACATCGAGCGCATCGACGACGTCCTGCGCGCCGCGCCCGAGGTCGCGCCGGCGGGCGCCCACGCGCCGGCCGCGATCGCCGGGGCCATCGAGCTCACGGACGTCGGCTTCGCCTACGACGACCACAGCCCCGCCGTCGTGCGCGGGGTGAGCCTGTCCCTCCAGCCAGGTGAGCGGCTGTGCCTGGTCGGCCGCAGCGGCGCCGGCAAGTCGAGCCTGGCCGCGCTGCTGCTCGGGCTGGTGCGACCGACCGCGGGGACGATCGCGATCGACGGCGTGCCGCTGGCGCGGCTCGACGCGGGCGCCCTGCGCCGCTGCACCGGCGTCGTCACCCAGGGCGCCGCCCTGCTCGACGGCACGATCCGCGACAACATCGTCGTCGGCGCGCCCGGGGCCGACGGGGTCGACGTGATCGCGGCGGCCCAGATCGCGGCCATCCACGACGACATCCTCGCCATGCCGATGGGCTACGACACCGTGCTGGTCGACGGCGGCGCCAACCTGTCCGGCGGCCAGCGCCAGCGGATCGCCCTCGCGCGCGCGCTGGTGCGGCGGCCGAGCCTGCTCCTGCTCGACGAGGCGACCTCGGCGCTCGACCCCGCGACCGAGGCCGAGGTGCTCGGCAATTTGAAGAACCTCGGCTGCACGACGATCCTCATCGCCCACCGGCCCAGCGTGGCTGCCCTGTGCGACCGCGTGGCGGTGCTCGAGCGCGGGAGGCTCGTCGAGTTCGGCGCGCCCGCCGACCTGCTCGCGCAGGGCGGGGCCTACCGCGCGCTCATGCAGCTGTGAGCGGGGCGCCGGGGCCCGACGTCAGCCGCGGTGGAAGACGAACCCGCAGCACGCCTCGGCGAGCTGCTCGAGCTGCAGCACGGCCTCGAGCTCGCCGCACACCCCGTCCCCCGGGCACTCGCGCTCGAGCGCCTGGCCCGTCCAGCAGGTGCAGGTGTCGCCCTCGCAGGCGATCGACTGCACGGGCTCGCCGGGGCATTCCTGCGAGAGGCCGCAAGTGACCTCCGTGCCGATGCTGGCGGCCAGGTTGCAAGTCGTGTCCGGTTCCGCCGGGTCCGGCGACCAGGCGGCGAGCACGAGCACGAGCGAGCAGACGACGGGCCGGGCATGCGGACGCATGCGGCGAATCTGCACGGGAGCGGGGCGAGGTCGACTCGCGCGGACGAGCAGGCGCCCGGCCGGCGGCCGCAGATCTGCCTCGACGGCGAGCCGCCGGGCGCCCCGACCGTCGAAGTGCGGGGCGTCACGGGTCGGCCCTCGCGCCGGGACGACGGCCGTGCCTCGCTCCGCGCGAGGCCGCCGCAGGGGAGCATGGCCGCGGCTCGCTCGAGCCGGGACGCCCCGCGATGACATGTCCCGAGGGACATGCCGAGAGCCGCGGCTCACGCGGCCTTGAGCGCCCACTCGCGGCGGAGCAGGTAGGCGAGCGGGCCGAGCGAGCCGAACGCCAGCGTGGCGACCAGATAGGGAAGGACGCCGAGGCCGTGCTTGCGGGCGTCGACCAGCATCCAGCCCATGATCATGAAGAGGGCGATGGTGAGGTCGAAGGCGGTGAGGATGCCGGGCCAGGACGACAGGAGGTCGGCGAACATGCCGACGTAGCCGTGGTTGGCGACGACGTAGACGGTCATGGCGAGGAAGTCGAGGGCGACGATGGCGAGGACGATCTGGCGGGTGTTCATACAAATTTCCTTTTCGTGGCGGAGGAGCGGCTGCAGATGGCCGCGGCAGCGACATGTCCCGAAGGACATGCTCTCGACGGCTCACGCGGCCTTGAGCGCCCACTCGCGGCGGAGCAGGTAGGCGAGCGGGCCGAGCGAGCCGAACGCCAGCGTGGCGACCAGATAGGGAAGGACGCCGAGGCCGTGCTTGCGGGCGTCGACCAGCATCCAGCCCATGATCATGAAGAGGGCGATGGTGAGGTCGAAGGCGGTGAGGATGCCGGGCCAGGACGACAGGAGGTCGGCGAACATGCCGACGTAGCCGTGGTTGGCGACGACGTAGACGGTCATGGCGAGGAAGTCGAGGGCGACGATGGCGAGGACGATCTGGCGGGTGTTCATGGCTGATTTCCTTCGTGCCGGACCATGAGCAACCCCCGTGCCAGCGCCCGATCGCCGGCGCGGCGGGGCTCCGGCGGCCGCAGGGCGCGGGCGACGTTGCAGGTCTGCAACACGCGTTGCGGACCCGCATCTTCGGCACGCCTCCGCGAGCGACGAGCGCGTCGATTCGGCTGGCGCGGCCGGGTCGCTCGCGCCGCGGCGAGACGGCGCGGGCGAGGGCCTGGCGCTCGCCCACACGAAAGAGCGGTCCTGGGAGGCTGCGGGAGGCCGACCCGCACGAGGGCCGGGGGAGCCGTTCGGCGTCGGCACCGACGCCGCGCACCGAGTTCGGCGCGCGGTCTCGGCGCCCGCGCGTCGCTGGCACGCCGCGTGCTCGGGACCGGCGCGTGACCGTCCGACCGCGTCTCGCCTATAGTCGCCTCCGCGCCCTCGCGCTCGCCCCGACCGGAGACGAACCTCTCGTGCCTGCAGCGCCGCCCTCGCCACCGTCTCCGCGCCGCGCCTGGTTCGGCGCCCTCCTCGGGTTCGGCGCCGGGCTGTTCGACTTCCTCCTCCTGCGCCTCGCCGGCGTCGACGTCTCGCTGGTCGTCGTCGGCTTCTTCGCCGTCACCTTCGCCGGCTTCGGCTACGCGATCGCCCTCTTGCTCGACGCGCGCGACCGGCTCAAGGCCAGCGCCGCCGCGCTCGAGGCCAGCCACCGCCGCGCCGCGCACAGCGAGAAGCTGGCGGCGATCGGTCGGCTCGCGGCCGGGGTCGCCCACGAGGTGCGCAACCCGCTCGGCGTGATCCGCTCGTCGGCTGCGCTTGTCCTCGAGGACATGACCGAGGGGACAGACAATCACCAGGCCGCGCGCTTCATCATCGAGGAGGTCGACCGGCTCAACGCCGTCGTCACCGCGCTGCTCGACTACGCGCGGCCGCTGGCGCCGCGGCGCGAGCCGGTCGACCTGGCCGGGCTCGTGACCGCGGTCGAGCCGCTCGTGCGCGACGCGTTGCGACCGAAGCGCGGCCGGCTCGACGCCGCCGAGGGCGACGGCCCCGCGCTGCGCGGCGATCCGGACCTGCTGGCGCAGCTCGTCTACGGGCTGGCGCTGAACGCCGCCCAGGCGATCGGCGACGGCGGGCGCATCGAGCTGCGGGTGCGCCGGCGCGGGGAGGCGGTCGAGCTGCTGGTGCGCGACGACGGCCCCGGCGTCGCGCCCGAGCACGCGGCGCGGCTGTTCGAGCCGTTCTTCACCACCAAGAAGACCGGCACCGGCCTCGGGCTCGCCACCGCCGCGCGGATCGCCGAGGCCCACGGCGGCGCGCTCGAGCTGGTCCCGGGCGCGGGCCTCGGGCCCGAGGGTCGCGGCGCCTGCTTCTGCGTGCGCCTGCCGGAGGCCGCGTGAGCGCCGCGCAGATCGCCGTCGTCGACGACGAGCCGCGCATGGCCGAGATCCTCGCCATGCTGCTGCGCCGCGACGGTCACAAGGTCGACGTGTTCGCCGGCGCCGAGCCGTTCTTGCGCGCGCTCGCCGAGCAGTCGTACGACCTCCTGCTCACCGACCTGATGATGCCCGGTATCGACGGGCTCGAGCTGCTGCGGCGCGCGCGAGCTGTCTCTCCGGACATGCCGGTGGTCCTCGTCACCGCCCACGCCAGCGTGCCGACCGCGGTCGCGGCGATCCGCGACGGCGCGTTCGACTTCGTCGAGAAGCCGTTCGACAACGACGCCTGCCGCGCGCTGGTCCACCGCGCCCTGCAGGTCCGCGCGCTGACCCGCGAGAACCGGCGCCTGCGCGCCGCCCTGCAGCGGACCGGCTCGCCCGACATCATCACCCACAGCCCGGCCATGCGCGAGGTCCTGGACCTCGCCGCCCGCGCCGCCCGCAGCCGGGCCACCGCGCTCGTCACCGGCGAGAGCGGCACCGGCAAGGAGCTCGTGGCCCGCACGATCCACGACCACTCGGACCGCGCGCTCGGCCCGTTCGTCGCCGTCAACTGCAAGGCCTTCGCCGCCGGCGTGCTGGAGAGCGAGCTGTTCGGCCACGAGAAGGGCGCCTACACCGGGGCGGCGGGCTCGCGCGCCGGCGTGTTCGAGCGGGCCGGCGGCGGCACCCTGTTCCTCGACGAGATCGGCGAGGTCGACCTCGACTTCCAGGCCAAGCTGCTGCGGGCCCTGCAGACGCGCGAGGTGCTGCCGGTCGGCGGCACCAAGCCCAGGCCCGTCGACGTCCGGATCGTCGCCGCCACCAACCGCGACCTGCGGGCCGAGTGCGCCGCCGGCCGCTTCCGCGAGGACCTGTACTTCCGCCTGGCGGTGATCCCGATCCGCCTGCCGCCGCTGCGCGAGCGCCCCGAGGACGTCCTGCCGCTCGCCAACCACTTCCTGGCCCGCTTCGCCGCCGAGCTCGGGCGCGAGTTCGTCGGCTTCCACCCGACCGTCGAGACATGGCTCAAGGGACATCCGTGGCCGGGCAACGTGCGCGAGCTCGAGAACCTGGTCGAGCGGGCCGCCGTGCTCGCGCGCGGCGAGGTCATCACCCGCGACGACCTGCTGCTCGAGGCGAACGCGCCGCCGCTCGCCAGCGCCGACCCGGACGACGCGCTGCCGCTGCAGGCCCACCTCGACCGCGCCGCGGCCCGGCGGATCCGCCTGGCCCTCGCGCGCGCGCAGGGCCGCCGCAACGACGCCGCCGCCGAGCTCGGGGTCGAGCGCACCACGCTCTACCGCCTGATCAAGAAATTCGGCCTCGACGACGCGTGAGCCGACCTCCGCGCGAGCGATCGCGCGGCGGCACAGGGCCGCGAGCTCGGCTGGAGCTCGACTGGCGACGGAGCGAGGATTCGGCCGCGACGACTCCGCTCAGGGAGTCGCGCCGCGGCGGCGCACCAGCGCGTCGAGCTCCGCCAGTCCCTCGACGTAGTGCGCCGCGCCTGGCCCACGCGGCACCCCCGGGCGCAAGATCTGGACCGTCGTGAGCCCGAGCCGGTTGCCCGCCGCGATCTCCGAGTCGGGGTTGTCCCCCACCACGAAGACCTCGTCCGCGCGCAGCTCGTGGGCGCGGAGCAGCTCGCGGAACACCCCCTCCTTGCCGTGCGGTCCGGGCTCGTCGATCGCGTCGATGTAGACCCGCTCGAACCACCCGGCGATCCCGAGCGCCCGCACCTTGCTCTCCTGCAGCCGGCGGAAGCCCGACGTGACGAGGAAGCGCCGCGCCGGGATCGTGCGCAGCAGGTGCAGGTCCGGGTAGCCTCGCATCGGCGCGGTCACCTCGAGCCGCCCGAATTCGCGGAACCCCGCGTCGCGCATCGCCGGGGTGAACCTGTGCCGGTCGGCCACCTCGTCGAACGGGAAGCGCCAGCTCTCGGCGAACGCGCGCTCCAGATCGTCGTCGGAGACCGCGCCGTCGTTGGCGCGCCGCACGGCGTCGAACACGGGCTCGTAGAGCTGCGCGCCGGCCTCGTCCGCGCGCGCGAGGCAGACATCCAGATCGAAGATGATCGCGGGCTTCATGGCGAGGCGAGCATTCCATCCGGGGACAGGCCCGGCAATCGTCGCCCGGTTCGGGCCGTGGCGGGCCGGCGGCGAGCGATGGGGGCGCCGCGCCGGCGGCCCGGTGGCGCCCGGTCCTGCTCGCTCGACAACGGCGAGCGTCGCGACACACTCGGCGGCGATCGAGGGATGCCATGTCGATGCTCGCCGCGTTGCTCTACACCCAGACGATGCTGCTCGCCGCGCCGGCGGCGGCGACGCCCGCGCTCGACGACGGCGGCTCGGAGCCGTCCTGCGGGCTGCGCATGCAACAGGGTTGGTGCGCCGACCCGCAATTCGCCGGCCCGTGGTACTGCCTCGCGCGCTGCACCGGCCAGACCGAGTTCTACGTCGCCGACGCGCAGCCCCTCGTCCTGACCGGCGACTGGGAGGGCATGCAGGCCGACTGTTATTTGAAGGCCGTGAACTTCTGCACCACCGCCCTCTCGCAATACCTCGATCGCTCGTGCCTCGGCGGCGCCGTCGAATGACCCGAGGCGGGGCCGGAAGGCCGCGGCCGGGGTGAACGACGCTCGCTCACGTCACGAACGCGAGGGCGCGATCCGTCGCCACGGCGTTCGGCGGCGGGTCGGCCGATCGCATGTCGACGCATTCGTCGTTCGTACTCCGTCCCGCCGACGCCGCGTCGATCGTCGCCCGGGGCGTGCAGCGGCGCGCGGGGCGATAACTCCCGTTGATCGCCGCATTGGCGTTTGAAAGCATCCCTCCCCGCCGCATCGGCGCGGCGGGAAGGAATCGTTCGATGCCGTCACTCAACCAATTTGCGTACGTCGCGGGCTCCACCAATTATCAGTTCGGTTACAACTCGATCCCCAACATCACGATCACGGGCGCCCCGGCCGACGCCAACCTGGCTCGCTGGTCGATGCTGCACGACAACGCGGCCTATCGCCTGTACTGCTTCAAGGGCAGCAGCCGCGACGCGCTCTACCAGTTCGGCTTCAACGGCACGAGCTACGCCTACGGTCACAACTCGATCGCCGAGCTGCGGCTCGAGGGCTTCCCGGCCGACGTCGACGCCAGCAGCTTCGCGATGCTGCACGACGGCGCCGACTACCGGCTGTACATGCGCCGGCTCGGGTTCCGCCAGACGCTGTACCAGGCCGCCTGGGTGCCGGGCACCAACATCTACCGCTTCGGCCACAACTCGATCCCGCAGATCCCCGTGCTCGAGTTCCCCGGCGACACCGACTGGTCGCGCTGGGCCATGCTGCACGACGGCGCCAATTACCGGTTTTACGCCTTCAAGCTCGGCAGCAACACCCAGCTCTACCAGGGCGCCTTCAACCGGGCCAACAACAGCTACCAGTTCGGCTTCAACTCGATCCGCGAGCTGACCCTGGTCGGCGCTCCCGCGGGCAGCGACACCGGCAGCTGCGCCATGCTGCACGACAACAGCGCCTACCGCTTCTACTTCCAGACCCGCTGACGCGCGCCTCGCTCGCCGCCGGCGCCTCGTCGGTGGTGCGTGAGCCGGTGCTGGCAGCGTCGCAGGACGCCGCGGCTCGCATTTGCGCGGGCGCAGGACGCCGCGGCTCTCGCCTCGCGCGTCGGCGGGCCCACGACGCCGCGGCTCTCGCCTCGCGCGTCGGCGGGCGCACGACGCCGGGGCCCTCTCGTTGCGTGCGATCGGCGCTCCGCCGGCGCGTGCTAACCTCGGCTTCCGGCATGGACGACCTCGACGCCTACGGCCGCGACTACGTCCCGCAGGCGGCCGCCGGCGTCGCCGACCACGCGATCCGCGGCGGCGACCGCTACGTCGGTCAGCGCGACCTGCTGCGGGCGATCGCGGTCGCCGACTCCGGCGCCGAGGCCGACGTGCAGCTCGGGGTCGATCCCGGCACCTTTTATTGCGCCGACCAGCTGGCCAACCTGATCGCGCTGGCGGGCGAGCCCGCGTTCGCCGGCGTGCTGACCGGCTTCATCCACGTCCCGCCCGATCGCAGCACCGGCGCGGCCGCGGCCGCGGCGACGCACCTGCTGCCGCGGCGTGACAACCTCCAGCAGTGCGCGCGGGTGGTCGCCGCGGCGCTGCGCGAGCTGTCCGAAGAGACATCTTCCTTCGCCGACACGCCGGCGCTCGTGCTGACCGCGTTCGGCCCGTTCGCCGGCGTGGTCGACAACCCCACGGCGGCCTTCGTCGGCGACGGGGACGGCCTCGCCGCGATGGTGCGGCTGGCCGCGCCCGAGCTGGCGCCGGTCGGGCGCGAGCCGCTGGCGACCGGCGTCCTGCACCGCTACGCCGGCGGCGGGCGTGAATTGCTGCTGGCCACCGCGGAGCTGCCGCTGGCGGCCAGCCCGGACGACGCGCTGGCCGGCCGCTACTTCGACCCCGACACGGTCGCCGCCACCTTCCGCCGCGCGCTGGCCGACATCGCCCGCGTGCAGCCCCCGCGGGCGATCGTCAGCCTCGGGGTCGACAGCGGCCAGGTGCTGCGCCCGGCTCGCCCGGCCTTCCGCGTCGAGACGCAGACCCGCGGTTTCCACGGCGCCACCCGCGGCCGCACCGCCAGCGACGCGTACCAGCGCCACCTCGCGCTGGCCCGCCTGTACCTGCGCGCGCGAGCGCGGGGCGACGGGCCGCTGCGGTTTCGATGACCCGTGGGACATGCCCGAAAGAGCATGTCCAACAGTTCATGTGAATCGCCCCCCGGATCGAGCGGCGCCGGGCGAGGGGCGGACGGGAAGCGTGCAGCTCTCGAGACGGGAGGGAGCGGCCGGCGAAGGGCGTGGCCGGGCGCTCCGCCGGCGATCGCCGCGCCAGGGCAGGTGGTGGCCAGGCCTCGGCCGCTCGCACGGGCGTCGAACCCAGGCAGGGCGGCCCGCGCATCCCTGAGATCGCTGGACCTCACGCCAGCCCCACGAGCGCGAGGGCGACGCAGGCGAACAGCACCCCGAGCTCGATGCGGCCGCTCGCGCGGGCCGACAGGCGCTTGCGGAAGCCGCCGCCGGCGAGGTTGCCGGCGAGGATCGCCAGCGCCAGCACGGCCGACGCCACCACCGTCTCGCCGGTGACCAGGCCGCCGAGCCCGTAGGCGGCGATCCGCCCGACGTGCATGGCGACGGCGGCGGCGGCCGCGGTGGCGACGTAGGCCGCCCCGGTCAGCCCGGCCGACTGCAGCAGCGCCCCGAGGGCCAGGCCGGCGCTGCCGGTCGTCGCCGCCATCGCGCCGATCGCCGCGCCCGCGGGCACCAGCGCGGCCGCGGGCGGGCGCGGCAGCCACCAACCGAGCGCGCGCGCCAGGGCCAGCCCGCTGGTCAGCACCAGCAGCAGCTGCAGCACCGCCGGCGGCATGGCGACCACCAGCAGCCCGCCGAGCGCGCTGCCGGGCAGGGCCCCGAGCGCGAAGGGGGCGGCGAACCGGCGGTCGACGTCGCCGCGGCCGAGGGCCCAGCGGTGCAGGTTGCCGATCAAGAGCGCCGGCGACGACAGCGCCAGCGCCTCCGCCGGGCTCATCCGCAGCGACAGCGCGAGGATCAAAAACACCCCGCCGCCCAGGCCGGCGACGGTCGTCAGCCAACCCGCGACCCATCCCAGCAACAGCAGCAGCCCGATCTCCACGACGCGACCTCCCTGGGCCTGGTGTAGTGCCGAGACCACCATCCGCCCAATCGAATCTTCGGAAGACTGCTATAAAGAAATCTGATGATCGACGAGCTGCGTCACTTCCTGCTCATCGTCGAGCTCGGCACCTTCACCGAGGCCGCGCGACGGGCGCATTTGTCCCAACCGGCCCTCACGGCCTCGATCCAGCGGCTCGAGGGCGCCTTCGGGGCCCGGCTGCTCGACCGCGGCCCGGGCGGGGCGACGCCGACGGCCGCCGGGGCGGCGCTGGTGACGCGCGCCACCGCCGTGCTGGCGGCGCTCGACGACGCGAAGCGGGCGGTGGCGGAGATCGAAGGCCTGCACGCCGGCGAGGTGCGGGTCGGCGCGGGCGCGACGGCGTGCACCTACCTGCTGCCGCCGACGCTGGCGCTGTACCGCGCCGAGCACCCGGGCGTGCGGTTCTTGCTGCGCGAGGCCAACACCGACGAGGTGCTCGACGCGCTCCACCGCGGCGACCTCGACCTCGGCGTGATCACCACCGACCGCGGCGAGCCGTGGTTCGTCGACGAGCTGATCCTGGTCGCCGCGCCCGAGCTGCCCGACCCGACGCACGCCCCGTTCGTGACGTTCGCCCGCGGCACCACCTCGCGCGAGCTGCTCGAGCGCCACTTCCCCGCGGCGGAGATCGTGATGGAGCTCGGCAGCATCGCCTCGGTCAAGGGCAACGTGCGCGCGGGCATCGGCGTCGCGCTGATCAGCCGCGCCTCGGCCCGCCACGACCTGTCGCAGGGTCGTTTGGTGGAGGTGCCCGACCCGCGGACCCCGATCGCCCGCCCGCTGCACCTGGTCCACCGCGGCATCGACCGCCTGCCGCCCGCCGCCGCCCGCCTGCGCGAGCTGCTGCTGGCCCACCCGCCGGACCGCCCGCCGCCGCGGCGCGCGAGCTGAAGTCTTGTCCAGCGCCGCGGTGGGATCGCGGCAGGGAGAGCTTCGACCGACGCCCGCGCGCACGGACGTCCCAGGGAGCTCGCGGGGTGTTCGCGCGGCGAACCGCACCGCGGGTGCGGCGGGACGGCTCTCGAGGATTTGCAGAGATATCGCCTCGGGTTTGCCGTCCGAGCCGACGACGCATTCGGCGGCGACGGTTGGATGGCAAAGAGGCGGCGATGCCCCTGGTCGGTGCGTCCTTCGCCGATGAATTGCCGCGGGGGCAATCGCGGCGGTCATGGCTTCTGCCTGGCCGACGCACGCGACCCCGACGGGGCAGGCGGGGGCGACCGACTGGCGATGCTTGGCGCCGGGAAGGGCCGATGCGCGAGGCGCCGGATGGGCCGCGAGCGCCTCGGCGCGGCGAGCTCGAGCGAGGAATGACGTGTCCCGAAGAGCATGTCACCATGGACATGCGCGGCGGGCTTGCGCGCGGGCCCCGGCTGGTCGAGACTGGGCTGGTGTCGCGCAATTTTTGGGTCGGCGTCGCGGTCGCGCTGGTGCTGCTGGCGATCGCGGTGTGGGCGTTGCTCGAGCGGCCGGAGCCGGGGCCGGCGAGGGCGGGGGAGCGGCCGGACCGGGCCGCCCGGGCGGCCGCGATCGCCGACGAGCGGACGGCGGCGCGGGCCCGCGGCGAGATCGACGTCTCGCCCTGCTCGGCCGCGGGGCGGGTGTTCGACGCGAACAGCGGGCGAGGCCTCGAGGGCGCGGTGGTCATGCTGCGGCCGAAGGGCCTCGGCGCGCCCGTCGAGTCGGGCGACACGGGCGCGCCGATCACCGCGCGCACCGACGCCTCGGGCGACTGGTCGGTGCCGCTGGTGCGGCCCGGTCACTACATCCTCAGCGCCTCGGCCGCCGGCTATTTGCCATATGTCCGCAAGGACCTGTCGCTCCAGGCAGGTACCGCCCACGCCGGCCTCGACGCCGCGCTGGTCCCCGGCGGGCACGCGCTGCGCGGCAGCGTGACCGACATCGGCGGCGGCCCGGTCGAGGGCGCGATCGTCAGCGTCGACCGCAAGGGCGAGGGCAACGTGATCCAGTTCAGCCGCGCCTCGTTCCCGGCCGTCAGCGACGCCGAGGGCCGGTTCGCGGTGCAGGTCGACGACGGCCTGTATCAGGTCACCGCCTGGCACGCCGACTACACCGGCGACAGCGAGGCCGTCGACGTCGCGGGCGGCCCGCGCTCGGTCGAGCTGCGGCTGGTGCCGGCGGCCTCGGTCGAGGGCACGGTGCGCGCCGTCCCGGGCGACGCTCCGGTCGAGGGCGCGATCGTCAGCGTCGGCGAGCTCGGCGGGCTCGCCGGCGCCTCGGCGGTCAGCGACGCGCGCGGCCGGTTCCGCCTCGGCGGGCTGGCCTCGGGCCCGCACACGCTGTGGGCCGCGGCGGCCGGGCACGCCTCGCGCGAGCCGGCGAAGGTGGAGCTGGGGATCGGCGAGTCGCTCACGGGGGTCGAGCTCCGCGTCGAGCGGGCGTTCAAGATCTCGGGCTTTGTCGCCCCGAAGGACGACCCGCGCAAGGCGCTCGACGGCGTCATGGTCGGCGCGCTGTCGCTGTCCCCGTTCGCGCTGCGGCCGGCCACCGGCCCGAGCGCGGTCGACGGCTACTTCGAGGTGCTCGGCGTCCAGCCCGGGACGTACATGCTCGGCTCGGTGGCCGAGCAGGCGCTGCCGGAGATCCTCGGCGGCCCGACGGTCACGGTGGTCGACGCCGACGTCGCCGGCGTGCTGGTCGAGCTCGACCGCGGGGTCGAGCTGCGCGGGCGGGTCGAGCCGCCGGCGATGGCCGCGGTGTCGCTGACCCTCGCCGAGGAGGACGCCGGCTTCATGACCTTCCTCGCCAACCTCGGCAACGTGCTCGTCCGCGGCCGCGCCGACGCGCGCGGCGAGTTCACGCTGCGGCCGGTCAAGCCGGGCAAGCTGCGCGTGGTCGCCGAGGCGCCCGACGGCAGCCGCGGGCAGCTCGACGTCGACGTCGGCGCCGAGGGCCTGCAGGGCGCCGTCGTGGTGCTCGAGCCGCGGGCGACCGTCACCGGCCGGGTGGTCGACGCCCGCGGCGCGCCGGTCAAGGGCGGCAGCGTGCAGCTGTTGCCGGTGGCGCCGAAGCGCGACGGCATGGCCGCGGTGACCTTCGACGCCGACCGCCGCGACCGCTACCCGATCGCCGAGGACGGCACCTACGCCGCGCGCGGCCTCGACGGCGGCGAGTACGACCTGCGGGTGCTCGACCGCGCGGGCAACGTGATCCGCTGGGATGTCCCTTCGGACAGGCCCTACGAACCTGTCCGCAAGACCATCTCCGCCGCGGTCGTCACGCCCGGGGTCGACCTGGTGGTCGAGGTGCGCGACGGCGTGCTGCGCGGGGTGGTGCTCGGGCCCGACGGCGCGCCGACGGCCGACGCGTGGGTCACCGCCACGCCGGAGCAGCGCGACCCGGGCGAGAGCCTGTTCCACCGGCCCGAGGCCGCCCGGCCGGGCGAGAAGGTCGGGCTCGTGCCCGAGGCGCCGAAGGACGACCCGCCGAAGGCGCCGCCGGGGCCCGCGGGGCGCGGCGAGCCGGCGCTGTCGGGCGAGGACGGCCGCTTCGAGTTCACCGGCCTGGCCCGCCGGACCTACACCCTGCGCGCCGAGGCCCTCCGCGGCAGCGCGCGCGTCGAGGTCTCTGGCCTGTCCCCGGGGACAGACGTGCGCCTGCAGGTGGTCCCGCTGGCCGAGCTGACGGTCACCGCGCGCGCCGGCGGCCGGCCGGTGCCGCGCTGGGAGCTGCACCTCACCCACGAGAAGCCGGGCGGGGGCACCGGCAGCGAGCTCGAGATGATCGACAGCGCGAGCGGCAGCCGGCGCATCGACCACCTCGACCCGGGCCCGTACAGCCTGATCGCCGTCGCCGACGCCGGCCGCGTCGAACACGAGCTCGAGCTGAAGCCGGGCGAGCGCGCCGCGGTCACCCTCGACCTGCAGCCGTGGGCCCGGCTGCGCGGCGTCCTCCTCGACTCGCGCACCGGCCAGCCGCTGGCCGGCATGTCGGTGATGACCTTCGGCAAGGGCGAGCGGACCGGCGACCTGATCGGCAACCTGTTCGGCAAGGGCCCGCGCACCGACGCCACCGGTCGCTTCGAGCTGGCCAGCGTCAGCCCCGGCGCCGGCGAGCTGCACTTCGTCGACGGCGACCTGTCCGACGCCGGCATCGTCGCCCGCGCCGACTACTCGGTCGCCGCCGGCGTCGAGGCCGACCTCGGCACGATCTACGGCGTCACCGCCGGCAAGATCGCCGCTGCCGAGCGCGGCGACCTCGGCCTGCGCACGCGCCTGGCCACCGAGGCCGGGCGGCCGCGACCGCCCGGCGAGAGGCCGCCGCCGCGGACCGAGAAGGAGGACCCGAAGGCGCCCAAGCGCCTGTGGATCGAGGCCGTCACGATCGACGGCCCGGCCGACAAGGCCGGAGTGCTGCCCGGCGACGAGGTCGTCGGCGTCGACGGCCTGGCGGTGTCGGCCGGCAACTCGGAGAACGCCGCCCGCATGCTGGCGCCCGCGAGCGTCCGCCGCGGCCAGAGCGTGACGCTCGAGCTGGCCCGCGCCGGCGCCCGCGAGACGGTGACGCTCGAGGCGGCGCAGCGGCGCCGGTGAGCCCCGCGAGCGAAAGGCATGACCAGAAGGACATGTCCTCGCGGACAGCCCACCGACGCCGCTGTGCCAGCGCGCGCGACGGTGACGCTCGGCGTTGGTCGGTGGCCTGCCGCGGGTACGTCACGGCACGGCGGAGCGGCGACGCCGAGCCAGGCGAGGCGCTCGCGGCCCGAAGGTGGCGCCGGGTTGGCCTGCGCGGCGGTGGCTGCCGCGGACGTACAGGGCCGCGGGAGAGCAGACGAGTGGGGCGTCCCCGGCGCGGGCGGAGGGCTCGACGGCTCCGAGCGCCGCCAGGCCGAACAAGGCCGAAAGGGCATGTCCACAGGAACATGCCCTTTCAAAAATGTTCGATCAAGCATGCCCTTTCGGACATGTCCGCATCCGGCTCAGACGCTCTTGCCGTCGTACTTGTTGACCTTGAGCTTGTCGAGGTCGACGTCGTCGATGCAGCGGACGTTGATGGCGACCATCTCGGTGCCGTCGGGGCCGACCCCGCGGCCGAACGAGCGGATCCCGCAGGTGTTGCAGAACAGGTGGTGGATGGTCTTGCTGGCGAACAGGTAGTCGGTGAGGCCGTCGTCGCCGGCGGTGAGGCGGAACTCGCTCTTCGGCACGAACGCCAGGATGCTGCCGGTCTTGCCGCAGATGCTGCAATTGCAGGAGATGAGGGGCTGGTCGAGGTCGACGTTGACCTCGTAGCGGACCTTGCCGCAGTGGCATCCGCCGGAGTGCTGGGTGGCTTGGGTCATGGCCCGCAGATCCTCCTGACAGGGCCCGGCCGGGTATTGTAGAAATGCGACACGCCGATGCAGCGGGCAAGCACGCGCCCGGGAGGGGTCCTCCATCCGCACGCCGCGCGCGGGCAGTTCGCGCTGACGCGGCACCTGCCGGCCGACGACCTGTCGCCGTGGATCGAGCGCCACTGGACCGTCCGCTGGGACCTGCGCGGCCGCCCGCCCCACGTGCAGGAGACGCTGCCGCACCCGTGCGTCAACCTGGCGATCACCGACCGCGGGGCGGCGCTCCACGGCTGCGAGACGCGCCGGACCGGGGTGCAGCTCGGCGGCGAGGGCCGCGTGTTCGGCACCAAGTTCCGCCCGGGCGCCTTCTTCCCGTTCCTGCGGCGCCCGCTGTCGCAGCTCACCGACCGCAGCGTGCCGCTGCGCGAGGTGTTCGGCCCGGCCGCCGACGAGCTCGCCGCCGCCGTGCTGGCCTGCGACGACGACACGGCTCAGGTCGCTCGGGTCGAGGCGTTCCTGCGCGCGCGCTCGCCGGCCCCCGACCCCAGCGTCGACCGCGTCCTCGAGGTCGTCCGCCTCGCCCTCGAGCACCCGGCGATCGCCCGCGTCGAGCAACTCGCCGAGCTGGCGCAGATCCCCGCCCGCACGCTGCAGCGGCTGTTCCGCCGCTACGTCGGCGTCGGCCCCAAGTGGGTCATCCGCTGCTTCCGCCTCCACGAGGCCGCCGAGCGCCTGGCCGCCGGCCGCGTCCTCGACGGCGCCCGCCTCGCCGCCGAGCTCGGCTACTTCGACCAGGCCCACTTCATCCACGACTTCAAGGCGCTGATCGGCAGCGCCCCCAGCGAGTACGCCGCCCGCTGCGCCGCCCAGGCCGCGATGCCGTCGCCCGGCCACGAGCCCTGCGCGTGAGCGACGGCGCGAGACGTTCGCCGAGTGGAAGCGGAGGGAGACCGGTACCCGCGAGGCGGGTGAGTCACGGCTTGCTGGCCTCGACCATGTGCCCGCGAGGCGCTCCCGTGGCGTCGGGAGGCAGCGTCGGGAACGGCCACCGGCCCCACTCGGCCGCGAGCGCGGCGGGATTGGTGACCACCGCGTCCCAGCCGTGCTCGCCGATCAGGCGGGCCGGCTCGTCGGTGGCGAAGCGCCACGGCGCGCCCAGCTCGTGCATCATCCGGAGCGTCGGCGCGAGCCCGGGCGACTCGAGCAGCGCGCGTCCCACCACGTCGTAGAGCAGCCGCGAACCCGGGGCCGACAACCCCTCGACCCGGGCGAACAGCGCCGCGACGACCTGCGCGTCGAGGTATTGCAGCAGGCCCTCGACCAGCCACAGCGAGCGCTGCGAGCGATCGAAGCCGGCGGCGAGCAGCGCGTGGGGCCAGTCGCCGGCGAGATCGGTGGCGACCGCGACCCGCTCGCACTGCGGCCGGGCCTGCGCCAGCCGCTCGGCCTTGGCGGCCAGCACCTCGGGTTGATCGACCTCGAACACGCGCGTCCCGGCCGGCCACGGCAAGCGGTACGCGCGGGCGTCCATGCCGGCGGCGAGCAGGACGAACTGGCGGATGCCCGCCGCCCACGCGCGCGCGAACGCCTCGTCGAAGAATCGCGTGCGCACCTCGATGATCGGCAAGGACAGCGCGGTCGCGGCGCGGTAGGCGGCGAGCGCGGCGCGACCGGCATCGCCGGCGAGCTCGGCGGCGAAGGGGTCGGCGAACAGTCGGTCGGGGCGCGCCGATTCTTCGGCGCGCATGGCAGCGACAAGGAGGCCCGTGGTAGCGACGGCGTTGAGCATGCGGCGAAGATGCGCCGCGCCTCGCCCCTCCATCTTGGATCTTTTTTCCCCGCGGCCGCTCGCGACGCGCTCGCGCTGCGCGGCGCCGGCGGCCCTCGCTGCGTTCGCCGGGTCCGCCGATCCGACGGCCTCGCCGCGATCGCTCGTGAGGCGAGCCGAGCTGGGCGGCCACGGGGGGTTCTCGCGGATCCTTGTCCGCGCAGCGGCACAGGTTCGGTCGCTCGCACCAGCGTCGTCGGAATCGATGGCCGAGCCGTCGCCTGGCCGCGAGTGATTGTCTGCGTCGCTCCTATCCGCGCAGCGGCACGTGGTTCGGTCGCTCGACGCCCTGCGCGCGGTAGGCTCGCGGGCTGAGCCCTGTCAGCTCGCGGAACTCGCGGTCGAAGTGGGACTGGTCGCAATACCCGAGCTCCGCTGCCAGATCGGCGCCTCGCACCGGGCCGCCGCCGTCCAGTCGACGCAGCGCCGCTTGCAGCCGTCGGACCCGCCAGAACGCCTTCGGCGCCAGGCCCACCTCGTCACGGAACAGCGCCAGCAGCCGCTTCGCCGACAGCCCGGTGTGCGCCAGCACCTCGGCCACGCTGCCGAGGTCGGGGTCGTCGAAGGCCCGCAGCGCATACGTCACGGCCGGGTGCCGCCGCGGCGGTCGAGCGAGCCGCGCGAGCAGGAATCGCTCGAGCAGGCGGAACCTCTCGCCGGGCCCCGCCGCCGCGAGCAGGCGCTCCCGCAAGCGCGCCGCCGTCGCGCCCCAGAGCGCCTCGAGCGCGAAGTGGCCGCCGGTGAGCTCCCCCGCCGAAACCCCGAGGAACGGCGCCGCCCCGCCCGGCCGGAAATGCACGCCCATCACCGCCGCACACGGCGCGGTGTCGATGACGAAGTACCCCGCGTGCGCCCCCGAGACCATGATCCCCGGAAAGCGTGAGGCCCGGTCGAAGCGGTCGAACACGCGGAGGCTGTCGTCGCGCAGGTTGATGACGATGTCGACCGTCCCCGAGGGCAACGCTCGCTCTCGCGGCGCGGGCCCGGTGTAACACTCCCACGCCCAGAAGCAGTCGACGAACTCGCCGAGCGGCGGGCCAGGATGGTGCAGCAGCGCGGGCATCTCGCCCTCGCGAGTATTCGCGTCGGCCGCCCGTGGAGCAAGCCGACGTCGGTCACCGGCGCGACGTCCCACCCGGCTTGTCTCGCCGCGGAGGAGTTTCGCCGCTCGGGCGCGGACGCGGGCCGAGCCGCGGCCGCCCGAGCGAGCATGTCCCAGGCGACAGGTTTACTCGAACGTGACCGCGAGCGCGGTCTGCATCGGGTAGGCGAGCTCGGCCTCGGCGACGACCTCGGCGCCCATGGCGATGGCGCCGCTGACCACGCAGCTGCCCTCGGGCCCCGGCTCGCAGGTACACGCGAGGCATTCACCGACCGCGTCGTGGGCGCGGGCGACGACCGTGTAGGTGCCTTCGGAGGCCTGGCCCGCGGCGAAGCACTGCGGCGCGCAGCCGTCCTTGGGGCACTCGGCAGGCAGGGTGACCTCGGCCCAGACGCGGCCGGTCCAGCTGGCGACGAACGTGCCGCCGGGCTCGAGCTGGATCACGTCGCCGATCGGGCAGCCGGCCGGGCAGCCGCAGCCGCCGGACAGGACGGCCTCGCAGGCGGAATCGCAGGCGTCTTTGTTGATCACGACCTCGGCGTCGCTGGCGTCGCGCAGCGAGAACGGCAGGACGGTCGTGCAATTTTCCTGGAGGTTGACGAACAGCCGGGCGTCGCCGTCGTTGCGCAGGGTGACCTCGACCGACGGCCCGAACTCCGTCAGCGACGGATCGACGCAGGCGGGCTCTCCGGTGGTCGGGGCGGTCGTGCCGTCCGTGGCAGTCTCGGTGGTGGCGTCGGTCGTCGTGGGGGTGCCCTCGGTGTCGACCCCCTTCTCGCCGCACGCGGCCGCGAAGAAGATGCTCGAGATCAGGAAGCTCAGGCGAGGAGAGTTCATGCCCGCAGCTTACCGCGGACGCGCCACACGTGGTCCGCTCGGCCCGACCCCGGCAGCACCCCGCAAAGGGGTGTCCCGGCCCCTCCGCCGGCGTACCCGCGCCATTTCACCCGCGCGTCCCCTGGCATCCTCCGCGCGTGGTCGTGAAGGACGCGAGATGGCGAGTGTTCGGCGGCCAGCCCTGGCCGTCGAACACTCGCTCCTGACCTGCTCCGAAGGACATCCCGCATCGGAGCCCACGACGGCGGGTCGGCCTTGTATGACGGGCGAGCGATCGACGAGAGTTCCTGTCGAAGACTCCGGGAGACCGAATCGGGCTCGCCCCGTACAGGTGTTCCCAACCAAGAGCCCGGCGTCAGGGGCTGGGCTGGGCACGCTTAGGAACTATTCGTCCCACTCGGCCCCGCAGGCCGTGGGCGCACAGTCGCACAGCGGCGGCGCTGGCGGCTTCACGCCGTCGATACACGTGGTGCCGAACTCCTTCGGCTCGGCGCCGACTGCCGCGTGCGCGCCGAGGGGACCGTCGATGTAATTGCCGTTGGTTGCACAGCCCATCTCGATCAGCTCTGCACCGCTCACGTCCGCGCGCAAACTGAATTGCAGCGAATTACCATCATTGCAACGATTGCCGCAATCCAGCTGAGTGTCCTCGAGGCCTGCCTCGCAACGACCGGCCACCGACTCGATGGCGCAGGTGGCCGGGTCAGCGAAGGTGACGACCTTGGCCCACCCGCAGCGGATGATGTATCCGCCGTCCGCGAACAGCAGCGTTTCACGCGCTGTGCACGCCGTTTCATCTGTAGACTCCAAACAGCGGTCCCTCAGCGCCACCAGGCAATCCGCCGCGAGGAAAGGCGAGTCGAGGCCCATACATTCCGCAGGCATCTCCGTTGCGGGCGGCCCGTCGCTGCTCGTAGCCGTGGGCGCGTCGGTACTCATGCCGGTGGTCGCGTCGGTGCTCCCCGGGCCCGTAGGCTGGCACGCGGCAACGAACGTGAGCACTTGGAGCGAGCGACCGAAGAGGGTGAAGCGACCTGCGTAGTCGACGTTCGGAGGGAGTGGGAGCTTCGGGGTCTCTTCGGTCCTTGTCTTCACCTGTCCAGAAGCACGTCGCGTGCGATCCGAACGCGCTTTGCTTGGAAGGGGTAGCGATCCAACTGCAGACGTCGTTCCACATGCTGGAGCGGAATCGGGGGCCCATGCACACTCCTCCGGTACCGGATCGCGCATTCACCGCAACGATGCGATTGTCGTTCAGGTAAACCGGCCCGCCACTCTGGCCGCTCGACATGTCGTTGCCGTATTCAAGCTGATTTGTCGCTGCGGAACGAGTCAGTATAGAGATAGGCCAAGTGGGTGTGCATCCAGCCGTCGCAACGATATTCGGACGCGCAGGCTCAAGAAGCCCGCAGCGACTTCACCAGCGACCAATCGGTCCTTTCGACCACGTGCTGCCGCAGCGAGCGCGTCTGCTTCACCATGTTCCACCCGAGCACCCCGACGACCTTGCCCCCGCTCCCGTACAGCGCCGCGAATTGCCCCGCTTCGGGCGAGCCCTCCACGATGGCCACCTGCGCGTCCGCCGGCGCCCATCCGTGCACCTGGATCTTCACCTCGTACTGGTCCGTCCAGAAGAACGGCACCGGCGCATAGGGTCGGTCCTTGCCGACGATGTTCGCCGCCACTGCCGCGCCCTGTTCGACCGCGTTGCTGCGGTTCTCGAGGCGCAGCGCCGTCCCCAGCCCCTCGTGGTGCCAGCGGGCCACGTCGCCGACCGCGTAGATCCCCTCCGCCGCGCGGCAGCGGGAGTCGCAGACCACCCCGTCGGCCAGCCGCAGCCCGCTGTCGGTCAGCCAGTCCGTCGCCGGGCGCGAGCCGATCGCCACCACCACCACCTCGGCCGGCAGCAACTCGCCGTCGGCCAGGCGGACCCCGCGGACGCGTTCGCCGTCGCCGACCAGCGCCTCGACCGCCACGCCCAGGCGCAGCTGCACGCCCTGGCGCTGGTGCAGTTCGGCCAGGTACCCGCCGATCTGCGGCCCCAGCTGGCTGGCGAGCAGCGTCGATTGCGGGCCGACCAGCGTCACGGCGCGGCCCATCCCGCGGGCCGTCGCGGCTGCCTCGGCCCCGAGCACGCCGTCGCCGACCACCACCACCTGCGAGCCTGCGAGCAGGTCGGCGCGCAGCGCGACCGCGTCGTCCAGCGTGCGCAGCACGTGGACCCCGGCCCACGGCTCCTGTCCGGGCAGGCGGCGCGGCTCGAGCCCGGTGGCGATCACGATCGCCTCCGCCGTCAGCCGGCGGCCTGACGCCGTCGTCACCGCGCGCCCGAGCACATCGAGATGCACCGCTTGCTCGCCGAGGATCATCGTCGCCGCGAGCTGGGCCAGCGCCGCGTCCTGGCGCAGGCGCGTGCGGTCCGGCTCCCACGCCCCGGACAGCACCTTCTTCGACAGCGGCGGCCGGTCGTAGGGCGGGTGGCGCTCCGCGCCGAGCAGCGTCAGCGCGCCGGTGTAGCCCTCGCGGCGCAGCGCCTCGACCACGGCCAGCCCGCCGACCGAGGCGCCGACGACCAGCACGCTCGCCGGGATCGTCATGCCTGCTCCTCGAGCTTGATCGCCGCGCCCGGGCACACGCAGGCCGCCTCGCGCACCGCCTTGTGCAGCGCCTCGGGCGGGTGCTCGTCGAGCAGGATCACGATCCCGTCGTCGCGCTGGTCGAACACTTTCGGCGCGAGCAGGACGCACTGGCCTGCCCCGCAGCACTTTTCGAGATCCACAATCACGCGCATGGTCGTCGCTCTCCGTCGATGCGAAATGGTTCTGTTTTCGTAAACGTCACTGGGTGGGGGTGAAGGGGGCTTGCCACAGGCCCACCAGGGCGTCGATGAGGCCGATCGCCGCGCCCTCCCAGGTCGCGCGCGGCGTCGTCGTGCCTTCCTGCAGCGCGCGCTCGCGTTCGGCGCACACGTGGACGATGAGGTGGCGGCTCATGTCGCTGCGTTCGGCGACCACGTCCGCGGGCAGCACCGGCATCAGCCGCTTCAACCCCTCGGAGACCCCGCCCATCGACGCCGACGCCGTGGTCTCGTCGATCACGAGCTGGCGCAGGGCCGGGTCGGTGGTCGCCTGGGCGATGAAGCGGGCGTACCAGCTCGGGCTGCCGAGCGAGGCGAGGTATTCGGTGGTCGGCAGGACCAGGCAGCCGAGCCAGTCGCGCAGCGTCTGCGAGCTCTGGATCGTCCGGAGCCGGTCCATGCGGCGGTGCTCGATCGCCGGCGCGTGGCGGCGCACGATGGCGGTCACCAGGTCGGTCTTGGTGCCGAAGTGGTAGCCCACGGCGAAGTTGTTCGCCTGGCCCGCGGCCTCGCTGATCTGGCGGTTCGAGACCGCGGCCACCCCGTGCTCGGCGAACAGGCGTTCGGCCGTGGTGAGGATGAGCTCGCGGGTCTCGGTGGCGTGGGCGTGCCTCGTGCGTGGTCCGGCCATGGGGTCACCAGCGTACTGGAACCCGCTCGAGTCCGCCGATCAGCAGGCCCTCGCGGCGGGCCAGCTGCTCGCTGGGGATGGCGAGCTCGAGCGTGGGCAGCCGGCGCAGCAGCACGTTCAGCGTGGTCTGCAGCTCGGTGCGGGCCAGGGCCTGGCCGACGCACGAGTGCGGACCGACGCCGAACGTCAGGTGCGGGTTGGGCGAGCGGGTCAGGTCCATCGTGTCGGCGCGCTCGTAGGCCTGCTCGTCGCGGTTGGCGGCCGCCATGTTGCAGATCACCGTCGTGCCGCCCGCCAGCTTCTGGCCGCTGACCTCGATCTCCTCGGTGATGAAGCGGGGCAGGCCGAAGCCGGCGTTGGCGTCGAAGCGGAGCACCTCCTCGACCGCGGTGCGGACCAGCGACGGGTCGGCGAGCAGCTGCTCCCAGCGGGAGCGTTCGCTGAGCAGCATCGCCATCATCTTGGCGATCGTGTTGGAGGTGGTCTCGTGGCCGGCGACCAGGATGCCCTGGCCGATCATCATCAGCTCGCGCTCGGTGAGCGGGTGGCCGTCGTCGACGGCGGCGACCAGCTCGCTCAGCAGGTCCTCGCCCGGCGCGGCCCGCTTGGCGGCGATGTGCGCCGTCATGTACTGGGCGAACTCCACCTGCGCCTGCTCCATCTCCTGGCGGGTGTACTGCGACATGTTGAGCATCGCGTTCGACCAGAAGGCCAGCTTGTCGCGGTCGATGTCGGGGATCCCCAGCAGCTCGCAGATCACCCACACCGGCAGCGGGAAGGCGAGCCCGGCCACCAGGTCGGCGGGCGGGCCCTGCCGCACCATGTCGTCGATCAGCTGATCGGCCATCGCCTCGATCCGCGGCTGCATCGCCTGGACCCGCTTGGCGGTGAACGACTTGTGCAGCAGGCGGCGCCACCGCTCGTGCCCCTCGGTCAGCGAGGCCGCCTCCTCGGTCTCGAACACGCTGCCGCCCTCCTCGGACAGCTTGGCCGCGCCGTCCTTGCCGAGCTGCCGGGTGAACCGCGGGTCGGCCAGCACCTGGCGAACATCGCTGTAGCGGGTCAACAGGACCGCAGAGTCCCCGCTCGGCAGCCGCACGTGGGCGACCGGGCATCCCTGGCGCAATTTCGCCCACTCCTCGGGCGGCTCCAGCGCGGTGGGGGCGCGAAGGGGATAGTCCAGGACCTGCTCGCTGCTTTCGATGCTCATCAGAACCTCCGGCGAGAGGTCTAAGTCATGCGACTGATTAAGTCAATCAACTGACTTAGACTTCACGCGAATGCCCCGAGAGCGCCAGGCGAGTCCGCGCCGGGCGGAGGCGCGCCGCCCAATGAACGGAGCGAGCTCGGCGTCGCGCGCCCGCAGACGAGCGCCCTTCGCCGGATGCCTGTCAAGGCATGTTCTTTGGGACAGTCCTCGGCTCGCGCGCATCCGCGACGAGCGCCGAGGGCCCGCGGCGATCATGGATGGCGGTTGCGACATGTCCTTCGGTACATCCTGAGTGCTCCGGCCCGCGACGGTCGCGGCAGGACAGCGGCGCTCACGGAAGCTCCTCCGGCGCGAGCTGCGGCGAGTGCTCCGGCCTGACGTCGCCGAAGGACAGCGGCGCTCACGGATGGTCGTTGCGATAGCTCCTCCGGCGCGAGCTGCGGCGAGTGCTCCGGCCGTGACGTCGCCGAAGGACGGCGGCGCTCACGGATGGTCGTTGCGAGATGTCCTCTGGTGCGAGCTGCGGCGAGTGCTCGGGCCGCGACGGTCGCCGAAAGGACAGCGGCGCTCTCGGACGCGCGTGACGACATGTCCTTGGGTACATCCTGCCGCGAGCGCCCGGGCCCGCGACGGTCGCCGGCGCTCCCGTGTCCGTCACCGCGTCGCTCAGGTGACCTCGCGGTGGCGGACCTGCCCCTTGTGAAGATTGCCGCCGGCGTCGCTGCAGGTGACGGCGACGCGGGCGAGGCCGACGGGCAGGCCGAGCACGCGGTGGGCGATCAGGCGGGCCGCGCTGAGGCGGCAGCGGGGCACGTGGCGGCCGTCTTCGGTGTCGACGGCGACGAACGCGAGCAGCTCGCCGGACTCGGCCAGCTCGACGACGAACGCGAACTCCTTGCCGTCGCCGGTGACCGTCACCGTGAGCGAGCGGCTCGAGCCCCGGTGGTAGCGCAGCTTGACCATGCGCTCGACCATCGGCCCGAGCGGCTTGCGCCGGTCCTGCTCGGCGGTGTTGACCCACCACAGCCGGGCCTCGTCGAGGCGCGTGCCGTCGGCGGAGACCCACGCGTCGATCGCCAGGTCGAAGTGCGGCTTGCCGAAGTCGCGCTTGACTCGCACCACCTCCGTCCCCGGCGCCGCCTGAACGCTGTCCTTCACCTTCGGAGCAGCGCCCGCGAGCGCGAGCGCGACGACAGACAAAACCAAGTCCAAAGCATCGTCACGGTAGCAAGCGTTGCGCGCGCCGACAATGCGGGCACCGGCGATTCACGATAGTGAAACTCGCGACCCGAGGACGCCTGCGCGTCGCCGCTTCGACGCATTCGCGAACTCGCGACACGGAAGGCCGCACCCGCGCCGTCTGCCCGCGAATTCACCGATGACGCGCCGCCGGGCGGACCGGCGGGGGGCGAGAAAGCCGACGACGCGCCGGGCCACGCGTTCAGCATATTCGCCGGGGAGCGCGTGCGAGGCGTGGGGCGGCGGCTCGACCCGCGCGCGCCCAGCAGGCGCGCGCGGCGGCGCGAGCCGGGTCGTGGCCGACTTCACGCTCGCGCTCGCGCCGGCCCTGGCGCTCGCGCCGGTACTCAAAGACATGTCTTTCGGGCCATGCAGCGCCAGCCGTGGGCCGGCGAGCCCGCGCGGGGCAAGCTCGGGCGAGCTGCGCGCGTCTCGTCGCCCCGGCGCGGGCTCGCGGCTCGTCTCGCGCTTCGTGCCGCGCACCTGAGGCCCGCTCGGGCTCGCCTCGCCTCGCTCCCGGCCGCGAGCGCGCCGGCGGGCGGGGGTGACCCTGCATCGACGGCCACGGCGACCGATGCGAGCACCACGGCCGAGCCGCTGACCTCGGCCGAGCCGACCCCCGACTCGACGTCGCAGGCGTCGGGCCTGGAGGTCCCGCCCGACTGCGGCGTGGCCGGGGGCTTCGACCTCGACTCGCACGACGCGGCGAATTGCGGCGGGGGCCCGTGCGCGGCCGCCTTCGCCGGCTGCAAGGCCATGCCCGACCCGCTCGACCGCTGCCTCGCGGCCTGGTCGGACGGCTCGCGCGGCGAGACGTGCCTCGCCGCGAGCGACGTCGGGCCGGTGTGAGGGCGAATCCGAGCCGCTCGCGCGCGGGCGCCCGCGGCGGGAGGTTGGCCGCGCGGCCGGCATGACCGATGATGGGGCGAGCGGGCCGATGGACGAGCGCATTCAAGTGTCCAAGAGGACATGGCCCGAAGGTCAGGAAAAAGACGCGCTCGAGGAGACCACCGCGCCGGCGCCCGCGCCGAGCGTGAGCGCCGGCAGCGTCGAGGAGACGGTGGTGCGGCCGGACAGCCTCGACCGGCGCACCGACGTCGACGTCGAGAAGACCACCGCGAGCGTGCCGGCGGGAGGCGAGGCGCAGCCGCCGGAGCGCACGCTGGGGCGCTATCTGATGATCAAACAGCTCGGGGCCGGCGGCATGGGCACGGTGTTCAAGGCCTACGACCCCGACCTCGACCGCAAGGTGGCGATCAAGCTGCTGCACGGGGCGGCCGTCGGCGAGGCGCGGACGCGGATGATCCGCGAGGCGCAGGCGATGGCCAGGCTGTCGCACCCGAACGTGGTGCCGGTGTTCGACGTCGGGGCGCACCGCGAGGACCAGGTGTTCATCGCCATGGACCTGGTCGAGGGCACCGACCTGCGGGCGTGGATGGCGACGCGCCCGCGCTGGACCGAGGTCGTCGACGTGTTCGCCCAGGCCGGCGCCGGGCTGGCGGCCGCGCACGCGGTCGGGCTGGTCCACCGCGACTTCAAGCCCGACAACGTGCTGCTCAGCACCGACGCCGCGACCGGCAAGCTGCGGGCGCAGGTCGCCGACTTCGGGCTGGCCCGCCGCGACGAGGAGCACGAGCCGCCCGCGCGCGCGGCCGAGGCCGCCAGCAGCAGCGCCCTCGACACGCAGATCACCCGCTACGGCGCGATCGTCGGTACGCCGGCGTACATGTCGCCCGAGCAGCACGCCGGCGTCGCCGTCGACCCGCGCACCGACCAGTTCAGCTTCTGCGTCGCCCTGTTCGAGGCGCTCTACGGCAAGCGCCCGTTCACCGGCGCGACCCTCGAGGAACTGGCCCGCAAGGCCCGCAGCAGCCAGCGCGAGCCGCCGCCGCGCGGCAGCGAGGTGCCCGGGTGGCTGCACCGGATCTGCATGCGCGGCCTGCAACCTGACCGAGAGGCCAGGTACCCGCGCATGGACGCCCTGCTCGCCGACCTGCAGGCCGGTCGCGCCCGCCGCCAGCGGCGCGCCCTGGGCCTCGGCGGGGCGCTGCTGGCGGCCGCCGTCGCCGGCGGCACCGCGTGGGCGATGACCGGCCCGGGCGTGTGCGGCGGCGGGGCCGAGCGCGTCGGCGCGGTCTGGCACGAGGGCCGCCGCGCGGCGATCGAGGCCGCCTTCGCCGCCACCGGGCTGCCGTACGCGGCCGGGTCGTGGGCCGGCGCCGCGCCGCAGATCGATCGCTACGCGCAGGACTGGAAAAACATGTACGAAGAGACATGTTCTGCGACGCAGGTGCGCGGCGAGCAGTCGGCCGAGCTGATGGACCTGCGCATGGCCTGCCTGCAGCACCGCCTGAAGGACTTCGACGCGCTGGTCGCCCTGCTCGAGCAGGCCGACCAGCAGGTGGTGAAGCGGGCCTCGGAGGCGGTGGTGGCGCTGCCGGGGCTGCAGGGCTGCGCCGACGCCGACGCGCTGCGCAGCGGGGCGCTGGCCTCCAGACCCGTCGCCGACCCGGCGCGCAGCGAGGCGCTGCGCGAGCGGCTGCGGGCGGCGCGGGCCAAGGCGAGCGCGGGCAAGAGCAAGGACGCGCTGGCCGAGCTCGAGGCGACCGCGACCGAGGCGATCGCGCTCGACGACCCGAGCCTGACCGCGGCGGCCCGCCACGCGCTGGCCCGGGCGCAGCGCGACGCCGGCCACGACGAGGCGGCGCGCGTCACCGAGGCCGCGGCGATCTGGCAGGCCGTGGCCGACCGCGACGACGAGACGCTGTGGGACGGCCTGCTCAACCAGATGTTCGTGGTCGGCTACAAGCTCGGCCGCAAGGCCGAGGCCCAGCCATGGGTCGACCACGCCGAGGCGCTCTTGCGCCGCCGCGGCCAGCCCGACCGCGAGCGCGCGCAGTGGCTGCACCACGTCGGCATGATCGCGATCGCCGCCGGCGACAACGCCGGCGCCGAGGCCTCGGTGAGCGAGGCGATCGGCCTCTACGAGAAAGTCTTCGGCCCCGACCACCCGCGCCTGGTCGGCCTGCTCAACGCCCTCGGCGCGTCCAAGCTGCGCGGCGGCAAGTACCTCGAGGCCCAGCAGCTGTTCGAGCGGGCCGTCGCCCTCGACGAGCGCGCCCACGGCTCCGGCCACCCCGACCTCGCGCTGCCGCTCAACAACCTCGCGCTCAGCCTCGAGCGGCAGAACCGCCACGCGGAGGCGATCGCCGCGCTGCAGCGGTCGCAGGCGATCCTCGCGGCCATCAACCCCAAGGACCCGATGGTCGGCGTCATCCGCCAGAACATCGGCGGCATGCTGCAGCTGTCCGGAAAGCCAGCCGAGGCCCTGACCGAGCTCGCGGCCGCCCGCGCCCACCTCGAGGAGGCGCTCGGCCTCGACCACCCCGCCATCGCCGGCGTCTTCACCTTCATCGGCGACGCCAGGCGCGACCTCGCCGACTACCCCGGCGCCCGCGAGGCCTACGAGCGTGGTTGCGCGATCCGGGAGAAGGCCCTCGGCCCCGACCACCCCGACCTCGGCCTCTGTCTCTTGGGACAGGCGCAGATCGACCTGCTCGAACAAGAACCCGCCGCCGCCCTGCAGCACGTCGACCGCGCCCTCAAGAACGTCGCCGCCGCCACCAACGACCCCGGCGACCTCGGCCTCATGCACCTCGCCCGCGCCCAGGCCCTGCGCGCCACCGGAGCCGCCGGCGAGGCCGCCGAGGCCGCCAAGCGGGCCCGCGAGTCGCTGGGCCGCGCCGGCGTCGCCGGTGAGCGCGGCATGAAGCAGCTCGACGCGTGGGAGGCCAGCCAGTAGCGCGAAGGCGACGTCAGGGCGCCTCGACGCGGGCGCGTTCGTCCGTGGGCGCCGCGAGGACGACCGGGCGAATCGACGCGAACCGAACCCAGCCGTGATTCGCGGCTCGAATGCATTTCGCCTGCGGCTGTCGAGTGCGAGCAGCCCGAGGCGGGCATGGACGAAGGGACGAGGGGCCGCAGACCGCAGCGCTCCGGGCGAACTCTCGCGTCATCGTCGCGGACGTCGCGTTCGCGCCGACGAGCTGCCGCGTGCGCCCGGACGAGAAGGATTGCGATCGCTGGTTCGGGTTCGACCGCGAGCAGCCGCAGCGCCTCGCGAGCGCGCGGACCCGGCCGCGCTTCGACCCGATCGCCGTGTGGTAGCGTCGCGCCCATGTTTTACTTCGCTTGCTCGCTGGATCGCGCCGCCTTCGTCGCCGCGGTCCTCTTCCCGGCGCTCGCCTCGGCCGCCGTGCCGATCGGCGAGCCGGTCGGCGCCCTGCCGTCCCACAACGAGCGGGTCCTCGGCTTCATGACCAACCGGATCCGCGTCAACCCGGCCGCCGCCGACGCCCTGCTGAGCATGGACGGCAAGACGCCGTCGGGGCGCCCGATCCCGCCGGCCACGCCGCCGCTCGAGCTCGTCGCCGACCTCGCGCGCGCCGCCCACTTTCAAGCGACGCACATCGCTACCACCGACTGTCCGCTGTGCGTGGACCACTCGACCTGCTGCGTGCTCGCCGGCATGGACGACGACACCCACTGCGACGGGCCGGTGACCGGCTGCGGCGTCACCAGCATGTACGACCGCTTCACCCACTTCTCCGACCGGGCGCACGCCGAGAACGGCGCGGAGGGCTTCGGCTCGCCCGAGCTGGCGATCCTGGGGTGGATCGGGTCCGACGCCCACTGGGGCTCGATCAACGGCGCCGGCTCCACCGCGCTCGGTACCGGCTTCGCGCAGGGGTTCGGGAAGCCGGTGTACCACCTGGTCTTCGGGTCAGGTGGGACCTATCCGGTCGTCGGCGACGGCGTGCACTTCCACGACATCGTCCACGACGGCGGCAACGGGCCGCACATGCAGCCGGAGGACACCCCGACCTTCGGCATCACCTACGCCCTGCCTGGCGGCGGTCCGCCCCAGGTCGCCGAGGTCGTGCACTACACCGACGGCGTCACGCCCGTGTGCGCGCCGCTGGCGCTGCGGCACGGTCAGCCCGACCAGGGCACCTACGAGGCCGTGCTCTCGCCCGGCCCCGGCTGTCACCGCTACTTCTTCCACATCGTCGACGGCCAGGGCGTCGAGCACCTCTACCCGACCACCGGCACGCTCGGCTTCCCGCGCCTCTCGCTCGGCGCCGACCCTGCCTCCTGCCCCGACTTCGAGCCGACCCGCGCCGAGGCCCCGTGCGCCGGTACGGACCCCCAGGACACCACCGGCAGCGACACCGGCAGCGGCACCGGCAGCGACACCGGCAGCGGCGGTGACAGCGGTGACGGCAGCGCGAGCAGCGAGGCGAGCGGGACCAGCCCGACCGGCAACCTCACGAGCGACGGTCCCACCGGGGCCGAGACCGGCGACGAACCGACCGGCGGCGCCGTCACCGGCGCTGCGTCGACCGCCGGCACGACCGAGCCGGCGACCGCAGGCGAGCCCGCGACCGGCGACCCCGATGCCGGCTGCGGATGTCGCAGCGAAGGCCGGGATCGGGGCGACGGCCTCGCGTTCACCGCGCTGTTCGTGCTCACGGGCTGGCTGCTCCGCCGCCGCCGCGCCTGAACGCGAGCGAACTCTCCGCGACGGCAGCTTCGCCCCGCGCAGGCGGCACGTCGCGGAGCGCCACGGCCTCGCTCTCCGCGAGGCGATCTCAGGACATGCTTTTCAAGACATGGTGAAAAGAGCATGTCCATGAGAGCATGCCCTGAAGGACATGCGGAAGCGCCATGGAGCGCCCCTTCGACGAGCGGTCACCCGGCGGGCCGCCCGTCCGCGTCCTCGGCCAGCTTTCGAACAAGCGCACGCCTCGTCCTCGCCCGCGAGCCGCCGCAGCGCTCGCTGCCGGCCGCCCTGAGCTTGCCCGGGCGCGTCGTATGGAGGCGCGGCTCGTGACCGCGCGCGAGTCGCTCGCGCAGCCGGGCGGGCAGGACGACACGTCCGCGGCTCCGACGCTGCAGGGTGACTCCTGGGGGTCGGAGCGTCGGTCCGCGTGAAGCGCTGATGTCCGACGGCGAGGTCACCGATCGACCACGACCACGACCACGACCTCGTGACCGGCGACTCGAGCGGCTCGGCGGCGAAACTCCGAGCTGGCGACTCGCTGCTCGAGCGGCTGGCGTCGCCGCCCCGGTGTGTACGATCCTGCGAGGCATGTGCGACCTCGTCGTGAAGCGCGCGATCGCGGCGCGTCTTCGGCCTCGACAGGGCGGGCACGTGCGGAGCAATGTCACATGCGGGGCGCTGCCCAGGGACGAGGGGTCACGGTCCTCAAGCAATGCCGACCCGGTCGGCACGACAAGGAACCCCATGCGCACGCACACCTTCTTCACCGCCTTCACCCTCCTCGCCGCCGCGCCCGCCTGCGACGCCAACGTCGACGCCGGCTACCAGGGCGAGCCGCTGCTCACCCTCCGCGGCGAGGTCGCCAAGCCGGACCAGGCGCCGGCGCAGGACCTCGACGTCGTCGTCGCCTGGTTCCCCTTCAAGGTCCACGAGGGCTACATGGTCGCGCAGAAGGCCGCGATCGAGGGCAGCTTCCCGGCCTCGTTCGCCCTCGACCTCTACACCGCCCCCGACGCGAGCATGCTCAGCGAGTTCGACGAGAACGACCCGGGCTTCGCGATCGCCTACATCTTCGCCGTCCCGGCCGGGACCGACCTCGCCCAATTCGGCGCCGAGGAGGAGCCGCCGGTGGCCGGCGTCGTCGAGACCCACCTGCTCGTCTACGCCGCGGGCGACCTGCCGGAGGACCACGACACGGTCACCTTCGGCATCTTCCCCGAGCCGTTGAAGGCCGGCTTCCACCTGTTCCAGGCCACCCCCAAGACCGAGGCGGAGCTGATGGCGATCGAAGCGTGCCACGCGGGCGCGACGAGCATCGAGGAGGAGGTCGCCTGCGGGCACATCCACGACACCCTGGTGCCGGTGCCGTTCGACACCCCGCTCGTCCTCACGCTCGGCGACGAGGACCAGCTCCACTTCCCGGAATTCCTCTAAAAAATGCCCGCGCTCACCCCCACGGTCGCGGAGCTGTACCGCACCTACGGCGCGAGCGCCCTGCGCCGCGCTCGCTCGATCCTCGGCGACGAGGCGCGCGCGCATGACGTCGTACAGGACACGTTCGTCTCGCTGCTCGCGCACCCCGAGCAGTTCGCCGGACGCAGCGCCTTCAGCACCTGGCTGTACAGCGCCGTGACGCACCGCTGCCTCAACATCCTCCGTGACCAGGGCAACCGGGCGCGCCTGCTCGATCGCCACGCCGAGGCCGCCGCTCCGAGCGGCGGCCACGGCGGGGCGCCCGAGGAGCTCGCGGCCGTGCGCGCGCTGCTCGTGCGCCTCCCCGCCGAGCTCGCGCAGATCGCCGTGCATTACTACATCGACGGCATGACCCACCACGAGATCGCCGAGGTCCTCGGCTGTTCGCGCCGCCGGATCGGCACGCTCCTCGAGAGCCTCCCCGGCCACGCGCAGGAGATCCGCTGACATGCAACGCGCCTTTCAACGTCCCCCCGGATGCCTCTCCGATCTCGTGATCGACCGCCTGATCGTCGGCGAGCTCGACGACGGCGCTCGCGCCGAGGTCCTCGGTCACGCCGGCGCCTGCGCCTGGTGTACCGCGCGGATCGCCGAGCTCCGCGGCGAGCAGCAGGCGTTCGCGACCGGCCCCGTTCCGCTCGCTCTGCACCGCCCGAAGCGGCGCTTCCTCGGCGTCTCGGCCGCGCTCGCGGCCGCTGCGGCGCTCGCCCTCGTGTTCCTCCCCGATCGCTCCGGCCCCGGGCCCGAGCCCGAGCCCGCGCTCGACACCGGGGACGTCGTGCGGACCAAGGGCGCGGCGCACGTCGGGCTCTACGTCGAGCGCGACGGCGGGCTGTCGCCGCTGCTCTCGGGCGAGCACATCGTCCCCGGCGCGCGCGTGCAGCCGACGTACACCACGAGCGAGCCCGGCCACCTGGCGATCTTCGGCATCGACGGCGCCGGACGGGTGCAGCGGCACTACCCCGCCGACGGCCCCGCGAGCGCGCCGGTCCGGCCCGCGCGCGACGAGCCGCTGCCGTTCAGCCTCGCCTTCGACGCGACGCCGGGGCGCGAGGTCCTCGTCGCCGTGTTCTGCCCGCAGGCGTTCGACGCCGCGGCGCTCGAGCCCCGGCTCGCGGGCGGCGCCGCCGTCGAGCCCGGACCGCGCTGCACCGTCGACCGCATCGACCTGCTCAAGGACGTGCGATGACCGGCGCGCGCGTCCTGTCTGCGCTCGCGTTCGCCGGCACGCTCGCCGCGCCCGCGCTCGCCGCGGCCGCGCCGACGCGCTACGCGTTGGTGA
The DNA here is from genome assembly GCF_002343915.1 of Nannocystis exedens. Classification (GTDB taxonomy): domain Bacteria; phylum Myxococcota_A; class Polyangia; order Nannocystales; family Nannocystaceae; genus Nannocystis; species Nannocystis exedens. Next base: position 5,864,857 of record NZ_NETK01000001.1, read on the forward strand.
TCGGCAACAACCTCGGCGACGCGCAGGACGCCCCGCTGCGCTACGCCGAGGACGACGCGCGCAAGGTCCACGACGTGATGCGGGCGCTCGGCGACGTCGCGCCCGATCGCAGCGAGCTCCTGCTCGGCGAGGACGCCGACACCGTGCTGCGCGCGGTGGCGCGGATCAACGACGAGATCCGCGCCAGCCCGGATCGCGACGACGCGATGCTGTTCGTCTACTACTCCGGCCACGCCGACGCCCGCGGGCTGCACCTCGGCGCGACCACGCTCGACCTCGGGCTGCTCGAGCGGATGATCCGCGGCTCGTCGGCGGGCATGCGCCTGCTCGTCCTCGACGCCTGTCGGTCCGGGGCGATCACGCGGGTCAAGGGCGCGACCGCCGGGCCGCCGCTGCAGGCGCGCGTCCGCGTGCGCCCGGCCGGCCAGGGCGTCGTGTTCCTGACGGCGAGCGCCGCCGGCGAGGACGCGCAGGAGTCCGAGCGCCTGCGCGGCGCCTTCTTCACCCACTACTTCGTCTCGGGCCTGCTCGGCGCCGCCGACAGCGACGGCGACGGGTCGGTCGCGCTCGACGAGGTCTACAAGTACGCGTACGACGGGACGCTGCGGGCGACGAGCAAGACCTACGCGGGGATCCAGCACCCGACGTACGCCTATGAGTTCCGCGGCCAGGGCGAGGTGGTCCTGACGACGCTGCAGGCGACGCCCGTCAATCACGGCGCGCTGGTGGTCCCGGCCGGGCGGGCGTTCATCGTGATGCAGGGCGGCGCCGACGGGCCGGTGATCGCCGAGGTCGACGCGCAGGCGCGCGCGCGCAAGCTGGTGCTCCGCGCCGGTCGCTACTACCTGCGCGGCCGCGGCGAGGACGACCTGATCGAGGGCAGCGTCACCGTCGCGCCCGGCCGCACCCACGCGCTCGCGGCGTCGGAGCTGCAGGCGTTCCGCTACGCCCGGATGGTCCGCAAGGGCGGCAGCGACCGCCGCCTCGCCCACGGCCCGCAGGTCGGCTACCTGCTCGCCACGCCGCTCGACGGCGGACGGCTGTGCCACGGCGTGCAGGTCGGCTATCCGCTCGAGGCGCGGCACTTCAGCGTCGTCCCGCTCGCCGGGTGGTGCCGCGGCGGGTTCACCAACGCGCCGCTGGTCGCGACGACCGATCACGTCGAGCTCGGCGCGCGCCTGGTCCACGCCTGGGACCTGCGCGGCGTCAGCATCGACCTCGGCATGCACGTCGGCCTCGGCTGGCTGCTGCAGCGCTTCGAGACCCCGGGCCGCGCCGGCCCGCGGACGGGCTTCGCCGGCCGCTTCGGCGCCACGGCGGCGCTCACCGTCGACCTCGCGGCCGGCGTCTACCTCGGCCTGACGCTGACCGGCGGCTTCGCCGTGCTGCGCCGCGACCCCGGCCCCCGCCTCGCCGACGCCTGGGCCGTCGTGCCGAGCGCCCAGCTCGTCGCCGGCCTCGGCAAGCGCTTCTGACCCCACGTGGCCGAATCACTCGCTCGGGCGGACCGGCATGAAGATGCTCGAGCGGGCGTGCGGACGGCGAGGCATCTCGGCGAGGGACGCGCTGGAACTGCTCGTGCCGCACTGGCGCGACATGGGCGCGGTGATCGACGTGGACGGAGCGCTGATGCTCGCGTAGGGACGGGCTGTCCGATCGCTGCACGGGAGGTCGACGAGCGCAGTCCCCGAGACGAGGACACGCCGCACGACCGCGTCCCGCGGAGGATCACGAGGACATGTCCCTCCGGACACCTCCTGCGCCCGACGTTCCGTGCTGCCCCGCCCGCAGGCCCAGCACGTGGGTGACGATCATCCCGCAGGCCGCGACGAGCACCAGCAGGGTATCGACGGGGTCCGCTTCGCCCCGCGCCAGGCAACCCCGCAGCGCGAGGGCCGTCAGGCCGACGGCGAAGGGCGCGAGCGGTCGGCGGTCGCCGGCCAGCCACGAGGCTCCGGCCGAGTACGACGCCAGGGCGACGAGCGCGAGCGACAACCCGCCCTCGAAGCGCTCGTCGGCGACCAGCGGCAGCAGCGCGATCATCAGCGGCGTGGCCAGGCAGTGGATCAAGCACGCAAGCGAGGCGAGCACCCCCAGGCGATCGATCCATCGCCGCGCCCCGGGCCGGGCGAGCTCGTCCGGCCAGAGGTCGAAGGGACGACGAGGGACGAGCGGGGTGGGCGGCGGCTCCATCATGGGGGGCAGGAGAGTTTCATTTTTGCAACCAAATTGCAACTGCATCCATGTTGCGAAATCCCGAGGCCCCCCGGGTGTTCCGCCGCCGGGCCCACGAGGGCCGCGATCGGACGTGGACGATGCGAGCAGGATGCCCGCTCGTGCCTCGCGCCCATCCTGCTCGCATCGGCGACCTTTCCCAGCCCCCCGCCAGGGCCCGCGATCGCTTGCCGCGCGCACATCCAACCTCGTATCGGCCCCAGTTCCCCGCCAGACCCCCGCTCGCCTGTCGCGCGCACATCCAACCTCGTAGCGGCGTCCTCCCCAGCCCCCCGCCAGACCCCCGCTCGCCTGTCGCGCGCACATCCAACCTCGTATCGGCCCCAGTTCCCCGCCAGTCCCACGCTCGCCTGTCGCGCGCACATCCAGCCTCCTAGCGGCGACTCCCCAGACCCGCGCTCGCCTGTCGCGCAACATCCAACCACGTACAACGCGGCCGGAAGCGGGCGGCGATGTCGTCCTCGTCCTCGTCCTCGTCGGCCTCGGCCTTCGCCTCGCGGTAGGCGGCGAAGTCGGCGACGCTGTCGAAGCGGAGCGAGACCTCGCGGGTCTCGTGGTCCTGCCACCACACCTGGCCGCTGTCGCGCAGGTCGGCGAGGTAGTAGTTGTCGCCCTCGTCGTCGAGGACGTAGAAGCCGGACAGGGTCTTGTCGATCGCCCCGAAGTAGCCGAAGTTGCGCCCGAGGTGGGCGGCGACCAGATCGTCACCTGACCGATCGGTCAGGCCCTCGGCGCTCGCGGCGTGGGCCTCGGCGTCGATCGCGAGGGCGTAGAACCGCCGCGCGGCCAGGAGCTCGGGCGAGGCCGGGCCGAGCTCGCGGCGCGAGCGCGCGGCCGCAGATTTATTGGCCTTCTTGCCGGGCTTCGCGGTCCTCTTGTCGCCCTGTCTGGACTTCTTGTCGGCCTTCTTTGTCGTCTTGTCGGCCTGCTTTGTCTTCTTGTCGAGCTTCTTGGCCGTCTTGTCGGCCTTGCCCTTCGCGACCTCTTTGGTCGTCCTGTCGGCCCTGGCAGCGGCCTTCTCGGCCTTCTTGTCGGCCTTGCCCTTCGCGCCGAGCTTTTTGGTCGTCTTGTCGGCCCTGCCGGCGGCCTTCTCGACCTTCTTGTCGGCCTTGCTCTTCGCGCCGCGCTTTGTGGTCGTCTTGTCGGCCCTGGCAGCGGCTGCTGAACCTCTTTCACGACAGTTGCGCCGTCAGCTCAGATTGTCCGTGGATGATTTCGCGCGACTCTTTCTAGTGACAGCACGGACTGTGTACAACTGGGAGAATCGAGACGCGAAGCCCTCACGCTTGCACGAGAGATTCATGCGCGTGTTTCTCGATGCGGTGCGCCGGTCGCCGGACGTCCGAACCGAGATATACGTCCTGATGGACGAGTGTGCCCCGCTGGCCCCGTTCGCGCTCATCCTCCAAAAAGCCTCCCCACCCCCTGTTGACGCCGCTCCCACAGCGCCCCAGCCAACAGCAGCCCCCCGACGCCCATGAGTCCGTAGCTGACAAGGCTGGAGTCGGAGCCCGCCCAAGGGAGCGTTGGTGGTTGGAATTCAGCCTGCTTTGGCCGCTGCTTGTCCTTGAGCGTGTTGATCGGGCTGCCGAACTCGGGTCGCTGCGGCACGCCCGCAGCGATCAATGTGCTGCGCAGGGGCTTGCCGTCCAGCATCTCGCCATCGGGGACATCCGCGAGGACGATTTCCTTCCGCCGCTCGGTCTTGTACCACCCACGCCGCGCCTCGACGCCGACCACCTGCCGTTCGAGGGCGCCCCCGACGTCCAGGGGGGCGTGCGAATCCCCGGCGCGACGATGGCGGAGATCGAGCGCCACGCGATCCTCTCCACGCTCGACGCCGTCGGCGGCTCGACCGCCCGCGCGGCCGAGATCCTCGACATCAGCGTGCGGACGATCCAGTACCGCCTGCACACCTACGGGCGGCGGTGAATCGACGCGACGGCCAGGCCGTTCGCCAGCAGCTCCTCGGGTCGACGTGGGCCGACAAGCAGGTCGAGCTGCACGACTTCGGCGTGACCGGCAACGTGACGGCCGTGGACTTGATCGACGAGGCGTTGCCGGCCCGCGCCGCGGCGCGGGTGCCGCTCGAACGACCTCCCTGGGCAGGACGACCGGCTCACGGATTTGCGGTGAGCCGGGAAATCACAGGTAACTCCTGACCTACGGAGATTCTTACCATGACACCTACATACCCTACCCACACCTTCTTTGTCCTGTCGGCCCTGCTGCTTGGCGCGGGGGCTTGCACCCCGCCCCGAGGCGACCTGGGCGATTACAGTGAGTCCGACTCCGAGGCCGCCACGAGCGAAGACGCGGAGGAGGCGTTGTGCGTGCCCGACGAGCCGCTCGACTACGGCCGGTACCGATGCGGCGAGGGGGGGCACGAGCATCAACGAGAGCCGGCGCTGTGCCAGCTCGCGGCGGCGAACCCGTGCACGACGCCGGGTGAAGGCAGCACCTGCTCGGAGGACGCCGACTGCGGCGGCGGCACCTGCGAGCAGCGCGAAGACGTCGACCTGGGGGTGTTCTGCGAGTGCCTGCCGCCCAGTTGCGAGGCGACCGAAGACTGCGCGGCGGGGACCAGTTGTTACTGCACGTGGAACGGCAGCGGCCGCTGCATGCCGTCGAACTGCGCCACCGACGAAGACTGCGGCGGCGCCGTTTGTGCCGTCTCGCAGGACGCCTGCGGGGTGCATGGGCTGTTCTGCACCACGCCGGAGGATCTGTGCGACGGCGAGTTCGGTTGCATCTACGTGGCGGAGAACGCCCGTTGGGAGGAGGTCGGCGCCGTCGGCTGCCCGTAGCCGGGCCCGAAGCGCTTCGGACAACGGGTCCTACCGCCTCCATGTCGTCCACCCGTACCGCCTGCACAGGCCTTCTTGTCGGCCTTGCTCTTCGCGCCGAGCTTTTTGGTCGTCCTGTCGGCCCCGGCAGCGGCCGTCTTGTCGGCCTTGCGGGCCGCGGTCGCGGCGGCTTTCTTGGCCCTGGCGGCCGGCTTCTTCGCGGCCTTCTTCGCGGCCGTCCTGCCGAGGTTGAACCAGCCCGTCGCGATGCGACCGGTACCTCGGCGGTGATTGTCGGTCTGCGCGCTGGCGGAAATTTTCGCCTTCTTGGCCTTCTTTTCGGCCTCTGCGGTCGCCTGCTTCGACTTCTTCTTCGCTTGCGCCATCTGCCGGCGAGGATAGTGGGCGGGCTGAGGATCGTCACCCTCGCGACGCGCGCGCATCCACGCCGGTGCCGTGCCCCTGGCCCTTCGAGCAGGCCGGAGCAGGCGCATGCGGAGCCGACAGGGCTCGACGATCGGCGCGCCGAGGTGACGGAGAATCAGCGAGGGCCGCGGGAGATGCCGCCGACGATTACGTGGACGCGAGGGCGGCGGCGATGGCCTGTTCGGCGGTGCTGGTGGTGCGCACCTGCGCCAGGTCGAGATCGAGGCCGACGAGGGTGCGGGCCAGCGACGGCTTGATGCCCGCGAGCACCACGCGGGCGCCGAGCAGCGACGCGGCGGTGCCGGTGCGCACGAGGGCCGCGGTGGTGTCGGCGTCGAGATCGTCGGCGCCGGTGAGGTCGAGGATCACGGCGCGAGCGCGGCGCTCGGCGATCGCCTCGAGCACGCTGCCGGTCATCGCCGCGGCGCCGTCGGGATCGAGCTCGCCGACGATCGGGACCAGCAGCACGCCGGCGGCGACGCTGAGGATCGGCGTGGAGAGGCGGCGGATCACCTGCTGCTGCAGCGCGAGCTGGACCGCGTGCTCACGCAGCTCGGCCTCGCGGGCCCGCTGCTCGGTGAGGTCGCGCCAGGCCACCAGCAGCACCGGCCCGCTCGCCAGCCGCACGGGGGTGAGCGTGACCTCGACCGGGAACAGCTCGCCGTCCATGCGCTGGTGCAGCCACTCGAAGCGATGCACGCCGCGTCTCCGGGCGGTGTCGTCCATCTCGATCGACTTCTCGCGCGAGAGCCGACCGTCGGGCTGCCGCTCCGGCGAGAGCTGGGCGGGGTGCATGGAGCGCAGCCGCGAGGGGTCGTCGCAGCGCAGCATCCGCAGCGCGGCGGTGTTGCAGTCGAGGATGCCGGTGTGGTCGAAGATCAGGTGGGCGTCCGACGAGTGCTCGAACAGCACCCGGAAGCGCTCCTCGGCCTGCGCCAGCGCGGCGAGCTCGCCCCGCAGGCGCTCGTTCTCGGCGCGCAGGGCCGCGAGCTCGTCGTCATGGGTGTCGGCCATGGGACGTCGACGTTACAAGGACGCCGTTCGTGGGGCCAAGCAGAACCTCGCGGGGCGCAGACGCGCGCGCCCCGGCGGCCGCGATCGCGGGTGCGCGGAGATGTCTCCGAGGACATGTCCGATCGCGCGGGCCGGCGGGCTGATCCGCGGCGGGCACGCAAGGAGGGCCGCCCCGTCCGGCCCAGCGCGCGAGGTCGTGGGCGCGGCAGGGCAGCACGGCGCGAGCGTGGAGTAGTTGTACGGTCGATGAACGTTCGGCCGATCGCGCGGTCCGAAGGCGACGGTGAGGCCGCGCGACGGTCGATCGCCGCGAGGCACGAGGTCGCGCGCGCGTCTGCGGAGGCCGGGACCGAAGCCGCAGATGCCATCGCCCCTGCACGCCTGCGCGAGCGGCTTCACGGGTCGCGCGGGGGGTGTAAAGCCGTCGCCGTGAGTCATCCTCGCCGCGACGGGACGAATCGCAGCTCTCGCGGAGGCGCGAGCGGCGAGAGACAGGCTCCTGGCAGTGCCGGGTCGGCCGAGTGAGGACCTGAGCGGCGAGGACGGGAGCCCTGCTCGCGCATGTTCTGAAAAGATCATGGGCGAACGAGCATGTCCCGAAGCGCGAAGCACACGCTCGGCCGCGTGGCTTCAGGCGCCGAACAGGGCGAGGGCGAAGCTGATGTCGTCGGAGGCGGGGGCGCGGCCGCGGTGGAGGGCGAGGCGGTCCTTGAGCTGGGCCTCGAACCACTCGAGGTCGGGCTTGCGGCCGGCGGCGCGGCGGATGTCGGCGACCATCTCGGTGAGGCCGTCGACGCCGAGGATCTTGTCGTCCTCGTTGAAGCACTCGGACAGGCCGTCGGAGTAGAGGAGGAGCAGCTCGCCGGGGCGGAGGCGGTCGGTGCTGAGCTCGAGCTCGATGTCGAGGAGGCCGATCGGCATGCCCTCGGCCAGGCGGAGCTCGCGGATCGTGCCATTCGGGGTGACGACCATCGGCGCCGGGTGACCGCAGCCGACCGCCTCGAGCGCGCCGGTCTTCGGGTCGATCAGCGCGGCCGCGAGGGTCACGAAGGTCTCGCCGCTCCAGGTGTCGAGCAGCTGGCGGTTCAGGGTGTGGACCAGGTCGGGCAGCGACATGCCCTGGCGCACCGCCAGGTGGACGGTGGTGTGCAGGCCGGAGGCGATCAGCGCGGCGTCGATGCCCTTGCCGGCGACGTCCATGACGGTGACGAGGACGCGGCCGTCGCGGGTCGGCAGCGCGTCGACGTAGTCGCCGCCGACGCCCTTGCACGGGGTGAAGCCGAAGCCGATCTGAAGTGACCCGGAGGACATGTCCCGCGGGACAAGCCGGGCCTGGATCGCCGACGCCCGCCGCAGCTCCTCCTCGAGCAGGGCCTGGCGCTGGGCGGCCTCGCGCGCGGCCCAGGCGTCCTCGGCCTGGCGGAACATCGCCGAGGCGAGCGAGGCGAGGGCCAGCCACTCGGCGGTGCCGTACTGGCCGGGCAGCATGACGTAGAGGACGTCGAGGTGCTCGCCGTCGCCGCGGATCGGGCAGGCCACGGCGGCGGTGGCCTGGCCGCCGAACACGACCGACATCTGGACCATGTTGTTCTTCGGCCCGGCCGGGCCGGAGCTGGCGAGCACGGGGGCGTCGCTGGCGAGCACGGCCTTGATGACGGAGCGGCTGATCGGCGGCTCGCCGCCGGGGCCGGTCGGGCCCGACAGGATCTCGGGGGTGCTGGCGTCGGAGCGGAGGATCCGCAGCACCACGGCGGCGTTGCCGTGGAAGTGCGCGCTCGTCATCAGCTCGCACAGCTGGAACATCCGCTGGTCGGCTGCCCCTTCGGCCAGCAAGGCGGCGCTGAAGCCGAGGAGCCGCGAGAGGTGCGAGGCGTCGACCTTGGGCGGGCCGAGCTCCTGCAGGGTGCGCGCCGGGCCGAAGGCGCCGTCGGTGACGCTGGTGCGCGGGCGCGCGGCCGGGCGCAGCGGGGCCGGACCGGCGTGGAACACGAGGTCGAACTCGTCGATGCGGAGGACGTCGCCGGACTGCAGGGCGCGCTCGCCGGCGACGCGGGTGCCGTTGACGCCGGTGCCGTTGCGGCTGCCGAGGTCGCGCACGCGCCAGCCGACGGTGTCGCAGATCAGCTCGGCGTGCTGGCGGGAGACCGAGGTGGTGTTGAGGACGACGTCGCAGTCAGGAGAGCGGCCGACGACGACGCGACGCCCGACGAGGTTGACGTTGGTGACGGGAGCCTGGCCCCGGCGGATCTCCAACCATCCGGCCACGGATCCACGATAGACCAAAAGCGCGGGCGGGGGCGCGCGAGCCCGCCGGCTACGCCGCCGGTGGCCGCGAACGGCACCCGCCTGCGGCCGCTCGTGCGGGGTGCGGGGTTCGCCGCACACGGCGGAGGGGCAAGGCCGTGACTTCGCGAGGTGGGGCGGCCGTGATTTTGCCGGGGCGCTGCGGGTTGCGACAGCGGAAGCGCGGCGGCGAAGCGGTGGACGAACGACTGGGGATCTTCGCGGAGCCGCGACTGCGCCACGCATGGTCCTCGCGTCCGTTCGCGTCCGCAGCAGGCGGCTCGCGAGTCATGCGCGGGAGAAAGCAGGAACGACCTCGCGGGGGGCCGCGAGGTCGTTCGTCGGAGGTTCGAGGGGCGACGTGCGAGCGCCGGCGCGAGTCACTTGCCCGCGGTCTTCGGGGCGAAGAACACCTGGCCCTGGGAGAGGGCGTAGGTGACCTTCATGCTCTTGAGCAGCGGGACGTTGATGTAGCCGCCGAGCTCGAAGCCGCCGAGCTCGACGACCTGGGCCAGGCCGCCGTCGGGCGGGGTGTTGGCGAGGACGAGGCCGCCGACGCCCTTGACGCCGAGGTCGCCGACCTTGGCCTGGTCGATGTAGACCATCTTGAGGCCGGCGTTGGGGTCGTCGAGCGGGTCGAGCTCGCGCGGGAGGTGGCCGCTCTTGAGGTAGTTCTTCTTGGCCACGGTGAGCGCGGTGCCGTAGGAGCCGCCGAGCCAGGCGTAGAACTGGGCGTCGGAGCCGTCGAGGGTGACGGGGACGGTGGGGACGAGGAACAGGTGGAGGTCGAGCATGAGCAGCTGCGACGCGGTCGCGCCGGCGGGGGCGGCGGTCGGCGGGGCGCTCTGCAGCTCGAGGGAGGCGTTCGGGAAGTCGAAGGTGATCGCGCCGATCTTGCTCAGCACCTGGCGGCCGAGCAGGACCCCGGGCGTCTCACCGAGGCCGAAGGTCGAGAGGTCGTCGACGATCGCCGGGACGTTCGAGATCTTGAGGTCGCCGAACTTGACCTCGGGGATGATGACGATGCTGGTCTCGGTGTCGCTGCCGAAGGTCTTGATCTTGGCGACCTCCTTCAGCTTGAGCTGGTCGGCGAAGGCCTTGTGGATCCGCGCCTCCTCGCGCAGCTCGAGCAGCAGCACCCGGGTGTACTCGCCGCCGACGGTCGCGCCGGAGTGCTTGAGCCCCTGGGCCGGATCGATCTGCAGGTCGGAGGTGCCCTTGGCCCCGTCGACCTTGGCCAGGTCGGCCTTGCCCTCGAGCGGCCGCATGAACGCGGCGTGGCTCTGCAGCAGCGGCAGCAGCGGGTTGTCGGGCTCGATCAGCTTGAACACCGCGTCGAGCGTCTTCACCGCGTTGACCGCGTCGAGCTGGGCGTAGTAGCTCCACAGCTTGATCAGCAGCGGGTCGATCTGGTTCTGGTCGGCCGCGAGGATCGTGTCCTGCAGCTCGATCGCCGCCTTGTGGTCGCCGACGGCCTGGTAGTTGCGGCCGAGGCCGACGGCGGCGCCGAAGTTCTTGCGGTCGAGCTCGAGCGCCTCCTTGAAGGCCTTGGTCGAGCCGACGTAGTCACCCGCGCGCCAGTTGGCCGCGCCGAGCACCGCGTAGGCGTCGGCGTTCTTCGACTCGGACTCGAGCGCGCGCTTGGCCCGCTCCCGCGCCGAGGCCCAGCGGCCGCTGGCGAGGTCCTTGTTGGCCAGCGAGACCAGCGTGTCGGCCTTGGCCGCCTTCTGCGCCTCGGCCCGCTTGCGGTCGGCCTCCTCGACCGAAATGCCCTTCTCGCCGGGGGCGGAGGTCTCGCCCTTCTTGCCGCACGCCGCGGTGGTGAGGGTCAGGGCGAACAGGCCCAAAAGACCGGGGCGGAACAACTGGCGAAGCGTACGAAGGTCGCGCGACATGAACTCTCCAGCGCGGGGCTCAGGGCGGCGCCGCGCCGGCGGAGCATACCCGCGGGAGCGGCCGTCCAGCAACGCCCCGGCGCGGGGGCCCGGGACGACGCCGCCGCGTGAAAGGCCACGGACCGGGCGATCGCCGGAGAATTCCCGGCCGGTCAGGCGATCGGACCGGGTTCGGAAGGCCCGCCGGCCGCGGGCTCCGCGGGCCGCCGGCGCCGGTCGCGGCCGAGGAGCACGAGGCCGGGGAGGGCGAGGACGACGGCGCCGAGGAGGCCGAGCAGGTACATCAGGGCGCCGAAGCTGGCCCCGGGCCCGACGAGATCGGCCGGGCCGACGAACAACTGCAGGGCCAGGGCGGCGCCGAACTGAAAGCTGCCGACCTGGGCCGGCCCGCCGGGCAGCTGGATGCTGAGGCCGACCACGGCGACGATCACGGCGGCCTCGCCGGCCCCGAGATCGAGGCCGCAGGCCTGCAGCACCAGCCACAACTGCAGGAGGGTGATCGCCCAGTAGACCAGCGAGGCGGCGAGGAGGAGGAGGCCGCGGGCGCTGGTGAAGATCGGCCGCAAGGCGGCGGCGAGGTGGAACACGAAGTCGCCGAGCCGGGCGCCCAGGACCGGACGCACGAGGCCGCCGAGGCGCTCGTGGTGCCGCGGAGGGGTGAAGGCCAGGAGCCCCAGCCCGAGCATGAGGCCGGCGAAGACGACGCCGGAGGCCAGGCCGAACCGCTCGACCGAGCCGACCAGCGCCGCGAACTCGGGGCTGAAGGCGGTCGACAGGCCGAGGCCGAGGAACAACATGCCGACGACGAGCAGGCCGTCGAGCAGCCGCTCGCTGGCGATCGCGGCGATCGCCTCCGGCAGGCCGAGCCCGGCGACGCCGGCGCGCGCGAGGATCAGCGGCCGCGACAGCTCGCCGAGCCGCAGCGGCAGGAGCAGGATGACGAGGAACGAGACCAGGCCGCTGCCGACCAGCAGGTCCCGAGAGACAGGTACGCCCGGCGGCAAGGCCCAGCGCAGCCGCACGGCGCGCATCAGGCTGTAGGCGACGTGCAGCGCGGCCGCCAGCGCGAACAGCCCGGGCCGCGGGAGGTGCAGCACGTCGGGCCACAGCGGCACCTTGCGCGAGGCGAGCCACAGCAGGACGACGGCGCCGACGCACGAGACGGCCCACAGCAGGGCGCGTCGTCGCGGCGGTGCAGGCAGGGCCACGGCGGCACTCTACGGCGGACGCCGGCCGCGGTGCACACGGCGACCGCGACGACCGCCGTGAGTCAAAGCGGGAGGCGCGATCTTCGTGTCGGCGGCGACAGAGAGATCGTCCCGGCGAAGCACGATCTCGATGTCGGATCGAAGCCGTGCGAGCGAGGATTCTCGGCGGCCGTGACGGCGCCGACGCGGGGACGAACCTCGGAGGTCCGGCGCGAGCGATGAGCTGTGAGGTCGTCGCGCCGAGCGAAGCCGGGGACGAACCTCGAAGGTCGCGCGCGGCGATGGGCTGCGAGGCGTCCCGCCGTGACGGGCGCGGAGCCGACGCGGGGACGAACCTCGGAGGTCGCGCGAGCGATGAGCTGTGAGGTCGTCGCGCCGAGCGAAGCCGGGGACGAACCTCGAAGGTCGCGCGCGGCGATGACCTGCGAGGCGTCCCGCCGTGACGGGCGCGGAGCCGACGCGAGGACGAACCTCGGCGGTTGCGAGGCGATGAGCTGCGACCTCGTCTCGCCGCACGGCCCGCAAAGACGCCGGCGCCCCGGCCGCGAGGGCCGGGGCGCCGGTATGTCTCTCAGGGCATGTCCTGAAAAACTACTTGACCTTCAGGTCGATGGTCGGCTCGCCCTCGGCGTCCTTGCCGGGGGTGGCGACGACGGTCTGGCCGGGGCGGATCTCGCTGTTGAGGATCCGGGTGGCCAGCGGGTCGAGCAGGGCGTTCTGCAGCAGGCGCTTGAGCGGGCGCGCGCCGTAGGTCGGGTCGTAGCCGCGGTCGGCGAGCTGGCGCTTGGCCTCGGGGCTGACCTCGAGGTGGATCTCGCGCTGGGCCAGCCGGTGCTCGATGCGAGACAGCTGGATGTCGAGGATGCCCATCATGTCCTCGCGCTGGAGCGACTTGAACGAGACCACGCCGTCGAGCCGGTTGAGGAACTCGGGCCGGAAGTGGCGGCGCAGCACCTGCTCGCGCGCCTGCTCGAGCGCCTTGCCGGTGAGCCCCTCGGCGGCGAGCTCGCTGCCGATGTTGCTGGTCATGAGGATGATGGTGTTGCGGAAGTCGACCACGTGGCCCTGGCTGTCGGTCAGCCGGCCGTCGTCGAGGACCTGCAGCAGGAGGTTGAACACCTCGGGGTGGGCCTTCTCGATCTCGTCGAGCAGGACCACGCTGTAGGGCCGGCGGCGGATCGCCTCGGTGAGCTGGCCGCCCTCCTCGTGGCCGACGTAGCCCGGCGGCGAGCCGATCAGGCGCGAGACGGAGAACTTCTCCATGTACTCGCTCATGTCGATGCGCACGACGTGGCGCTCGTCGTCGAACAGGAACTCGGCGAGCGCCTTGGCCAGCTCGGTCTTGCCGACGCCGGTCGGGCCGAGGAACAGGAACGAGCCGATCGGGCGCGCCGGGTCGGACAGGCCGGCGCGGCTCTGGCGGACGGCCTGGGCGACGCGGTGCACGGCCTCGTGCTGGCCGACGACGCGGCGCTCCAGCACCGACTCCATCTCGACCAGCCGCTGGGCCTCGCTGGCGAGCATGCGGCTGACGGGGATCCCGGTCCAGCGGCTGACGATGCCGGCGATGTCCTCGTCGGTGACGACCTCGCGGACGAACGAGTCCTTGTTCTTGGCCGCCTCCTCGAGCTTGGCCCGGGCGTCCTCGCGCTGCTTCTCGAGCGCGCGCAAGGTGCCGTAGGTCAGCTCGGCGACGCGGTTGTAGTCGCCGGCGCGCTGGGCCCGGGCGGCCTCGTTCTTGACGTTCTCGATCTGCTCCGACAGCTCCTTGATCTCGCGCACACGGTCGCGCTCGGCCTGCCAGCGCGAGCGCAGCGCGGCGACCTCCTCGCGCAGCGAGGCCAGCTCGCCCTCGACCTCGCCGATCCGCTTCTTGACCGGCGCCGACTTGTCCTCGCGGAGCAGCGCCTGACGCTCGATCTCGAGGCGGGTGATCTTGCGCTCCCGCTCGTCGATCGGCAGCGGCACGCTCTCGACCTCCATCTTCAGGCGCGCGGCGGCCTCGTCGACCAGGTCGATCGCCTTGTCGGGGAGGAAGCGGTTCTGGATGTAGCGGTGGCTGAGCTTGGCCGCGGCGACGATCGCGGCGTCCTGGATGCGGATGCCGTGGTGCGCCTCGAACTTGTCGCGCAGGCCGCGGAGGATGGCGATCGTGTCGTCGACGCTGGGCTCGTCGATCATCACCGGCTGGAAGCGCCGCTCGAGCGCCTTGTCCTTCTCGATGTGCTTGCGGTACTCGTCGAGGGTGGTCGCGCCGATGCAGCGCAGCTCGCCGCGCGCGAGCGCCGGCTTGAGCATGTTGGCGGCGTCCTGAGCGCCCTCGGCCTTGCCGGCGCCGACGAGGGTGTGGAGCTCGTCGATGAAGAGGATGATGTTGCCGCCCGCGGCCGCGACCTCCTGCAGCACGGCCTTGAGGCGCTCCTCGAATTCGCCGCGGTACTTGGCGCCGGCGACCAGGGCGGCGAGGTCGAGCTGGAGGAGCTTCTTGTCCTTGAGGCTCTCCGGCACGTCGCCGGCGGTGATCCGCTGGGCGATGCCCTCGGCGATCGCGGTCTTGCCGACGCCGGGGTCGCCGATCAGCACCGGGTTGTTCTTCGTGCGGCGCGACAGCACCTGCAGGGCGCGGCGGATCTCGGTGTCGCGGCCGATCACCGGGTCGAGCTTGCCGGCGCGCGCCGCCGCGGTGAGGTCGCGGCAGTACTTCTGCAGCACCTCGTACTTCTGCTCGGGGTTGTCGTCCTGGACCGTCTGGGTGCCGCGGATCTCGGCCAGCGCCGACAGCAGCAGGTCGCGGTTGCCGCCGAGCTTGGCCAGCAGCTCGGCCGCGCGGATCTTCTGCTTCGCCGCCTTGGTGCTGAAGCAGGCGAGGATCAGGTGCTCGGTGCTGACGAAGCGGTCGTGCAGCTGCTCGGCCTCGCCGGCGGCGAGGTCGAGGAGCTCGCGCAGCTCGTGCGAGGGCGGCGGCTGGTCGCCGCCCTGGACGCGCGGCTGGCGGCCGAGCTCGCCCTGGATCGCGCGCAGGACCGCGGCGCCGTGGATGCCGGTGCGCTCGAGCAGCGGCAGCGCGAGGCCGCCTTCTTGCTGAAGCGAGGCGAGGAGGAGGTGCAGGCTGGTGGTCTCGGGATGACCGAGCTCGCGGCTGATGGCCTGGGCGTGCGCGAGCGCCTGACGGGTCTTGAGGGTCGCAGTTTCGGGGTTGAAGACGGCCATGGGGGTTCCTCGGGCGAGCGTCGACAGGGGACTTGGGGGACTGCGGTAGCCTGGGCTCGCGTGTCAAAATGGCAACGCGACGGCTCGCGTGCGCCGTCGTCCCCTGACCTCACGCGCCGGCCGCACTTGCGCGAGGCCCTGGCCGGGCTCAAGCTTTTGAGCTTTGCGCGCGCGGTGGCAGTTGCGGCCGGCGAGGTTCCCGGGCAGCTTCAAGCGAGCCATGGCTCGCGCTCCCGCCGTCGTCGGTCCGCTGTTCGCTGCGCTGCTGGCTCCCGCGTTGGGGGCCGTTCTCGTGAGCTCCTGCGGCGGTCCGGCGCCGCAGGCCGACGCGTCGGGGCCGAAGACCGAGGCTTCGCCGACGGCGTCGACGCCCGCCGCGGCGAACCCGCCGCCGGTCGAGGGCCCGGGGGTGCGGAGCGACGGCGAGATCGTGTCGGCGGTGAAGTGGATCGAGGGCGATCTCGAGGCGGCGCTCGCCGCGGCGAAAGCGGAGGGCAAGCCGGTGTTCGTCGACGTCGGCGCGTACTGGTGCCCGCCCTGCCGCGAGCTCGAGGAGAAGGTGTTCACGCGCGCCGATGTCGGCGCGGCCCTGGCCAAGTACGTCGCGCTGCACGTCGACGCCGAGAAGGGCGAGGGCCCCGAGCTGGTGGCCCGCTACAAGGTGCAGGCGTACCCGACGCTGCTGGTGCTCGACGCGAACGGGGTCGAGAAGGGCCGCCTGGTCGACGCGATGGAGCCGCCGGCCCTGCTCGCCGCGCTCGAGAAGATCGCCGCCGGCGGCGACGTGCTCGCCGAGCTCGAGCAGAAGGTCGCGGCCGCGTCCGACGACCTGCAGGCGCGCTACGAGCTCGGGGTCGCGTACGCGCTGGCGGCCCGGCGCGCGCAGGCCGACGCGGAGTTCGACCGCGTGATCGCGGGCGACCCCGACAACGCCAAGGGCCTCGCCGCCAAGGCGATGTCCGACCGCGCGGCCTTCCTGGTGGCGAAGCTCGACCGCGACTCCGAGCGGGCGATCGCGCTCTACAAGGAGCTGCAGCAGAAGTTCCCCGGGGCCAAGGAGAGCGTCCGCGCCTTCCGGGCGATCGGCCGCGAGCTGCACAAGCTCGGGCGCGACGACGAGGCGGTCGCCAGCCTCAAGGCGATGGTCGCGAGCGACGAGAACGACGTCGACCTCAAGAGCGCGTTCGGGTGGTTCGCGTTCCGCGAGCGCTGCGGGCAGGCAGCGGCGCTCGAGGTCGTCGACGCCGGGATCGCGAAGCAGCCCGACGACGCCGAGCTGTATTACTTGCGGGCCGAGCTGCAGCACCAGCTCGGGCGCGGCGCGGAGGCCGTCGCGGCCATCCGCGAGGCCGCCCGGCTCGAGCCCGAGTCGGCCTTTTACAAGCGCCAGGTGCGGCGCTTCACCGAGCTGTCTGGAGGGACATGATGGCGATGACCACCGGCATCGTCGCGCTCGCGACCGCGCTCGCGCTGGCGGCGCCCCCACCGCCCCCGAGCGATCCCGAGTCGATCGGCGGCTACTACGCGTTCGGCGAGAACCGCGAACGCGAACCGGTCGACGGCCACGAGAAGGTCGTCACCGGCTCGATCATCATGCCGCTCGGCCTGCTGCGGACCGGCCTCGGCGTGGCGATGTACGTGATGGCCTCGCCGCAGTACTGCAACCGCATCTACGGCAGCAACGCGTCCGACCAGACCTGCCGCGGCCTGCAGGTCTACGGGCTCGTCGGCGTGGGCATGGGCGGGCTCATGGCGGTCACCGGGGCGGTGTTCCTCGCGTGGGGCCTGACCCAGCGGGCTCGACACCATCGGTGGATGCGGGACCACGGCATGGCGATCGCGCCGATGATGTCCCGAGAGGTGCGCGGACTTTCGTTCGGCTTCCGCTTTTGAGGCCGCTGCGGCGCGCGAGAAGTTGCGCGGCCGGAGCGTCGCATCGCCGTGACGAGGCCGCGCCCCGGGCGACCCTTTGCAGCGGCCTCGGGCCCGGATGCGCCCGCTATCGGGGTCGGGCCGACGTTCGCGCGGCGCGCCGCGCAGATCTGCACTTCGCAGGAAAGCTGCCAGCGGCCGGCGTGATCGGTATAGTGGCCGTCACGGACGCCCGGACACGGCCCGTGCTTCGGTGTCCAACTCGACGGGCCCCCGTCCTCGACCCTCAAATTCACCCAACTCTCGAAGGAACCTTCCGCTTATGAAGCGCGCGTTGTTTTCTAGCCTCGTGGCTGTCGGTCTGGTCGGCTGCGGCGACGATGGCAAGCAAGTGGACACCACCGGCAGCACCAATTCGATGACGGGCATCTTGACGCTGCCGGGAACCACGTCCGAGCCGACCACGACGACCACCGCCACCGACCCGACCACGACGACGGTGCCGACCGGCACGGCCGGCCCGACCACGGACACGGACACGGGCAACACCACGTTCGACCCGAACGACTGCGGCGAGGCGGTCGTCGACATCCCGGTCGTGACGCCGAACGTCATGCTCGTGCTCGACAAGTCGGGCTCGATGGTCACCCCCGACAAGGGCTACTGGGACCACGACGGCGACGACGCCAACGACGACGGCATCCAGGACGCCGACCCGATGATGATGGCGGCGGCGACCCCGAAGATCACGCGGTGGAAGTCGCTCTACAGCGTCGTCGACTTCATCACCGGCACGTTCGAGAACTCGATGAACCTCGGCGCGGTGCTGTTCCCGTCGAAGATGGCCGCCTCGGCCTACAACGCGACGGCCTGCCCGGTGAACATGACGCCCGAGGTGGAGATCGCGCCGATGAACGGCCAGGCGATCCTCAACGCCATCCCCGGCGCCGACGAGACCGACGCGACCATCAAGGGCGGCACGCCGGCGACCAAGGGCGTCAAGGCGGCGCTCGCCGAGCTGGCGACCATCCAGGACGGCCAGCCGCAGTTCATCATCCTCGTCACCGACGGCGCGGCCAACTGTCGCGAGGACGCGGCCAACAACGCCGAGCTGTTCGAGCAGTACGACGAGAACCTGTCCATGGTGGTCGGTGACGCGTTCACCAACCTCAACATCCCGACCTACGTCGTCGGCATCGCCATCAAGGACGAGACCAGCCCGACGGCCAACGACGGCAACCCGGACAACACCAACGCGTTCCAGAAGCTCAACGAGCTGGCCGACATCGGCGGCCGCCCGCGCGAGGGCGACGTCAAGTTCTACGACACGCAGAACCAGGTCGAGCTGCAGATGGCGCTCGAGGAGATCTCGATGCAGATCCTCAGCTGCACGATCACCCTCGACCCGGTGCCGAAGTACCCCGACTACGTCGAGGTCAGCGTCAACGGCACGGCGTACGGCAACACCCAGGTCGCCAGCTGCGACGGCAGCGAGGACGGCTGGATGTTCACGACGCCCGACAAGAACGAGATCATCCTGTGCGGCAAGGCCTGCTCCGACTTCCAGATGAGCGGCGTCCTCGACGCGCAGTACCGCTGCCCGAACTCGGGCTAGCGCGCCGCGCGGCGTGACGGAGCTGCACCCCGCGTGAAGCTCCGCCCGCGCCGCCCGGGTCTCAAGCTCACGACCGTGGGGTCGCCGGAACGGCGGTCCTGCGGTTTCTCGTTTGGGTCGGAGGGGGCCGTCGTGCGCGGGGCCGCGCCCGGGCGTCAGGGCTCGGGGTTGAACTGGGCGCAGGCCGAGACGACGTCGTCGAGCACGTCGGTGAAGGTGGCGGCGAGGTCGCCCTGGCAGATGTTCTGGAACAGGCCGCGCTCGCGGAAGCCGCGGGTGATCGAGATGATCCGGCGACCCGGGGCGGCGTCGCCGTAGACCCCCTGGCACACGGTCTCGGGCATCTCGAACACGCCCTGGCCGCCGGCGATGGCGAGCACCACCAGGCGGTCGAGGTCGCCGCCGACGGCGTCGACGATCCGCTGGCGGATGGCGACCGAGGTGTCGAGCACGAAGTCGTAGGTGTCCTCGTCGGTGAGGATGACGATGAACAGCAGCGAGTCGTCGCGGAGGAACCCGGCGTTGGCCGGGTCGTGCAGCGCCTCGGCGAGGTTGTAGTAGGTCATCTCCTCGGTGCCGCTGCGGGTGGCGGCGACGCAGGCGAACTCCTCGGCGAAGCTCGGCGACGGGCCGACCAGCCAGCGCTGGCCCTCCGGCAGGCCGCACGCGGTCTCCGGGCTCTCGGGCACCATCGGGAAGTCGCGGTGCGTGTGCAGGGCCGAGAAGCCCTGCTCGCTCGAGACGACGCCGACGTGGAAGTCCTCGACGTCGGTGAGCTCCCCGAGCAGCGCGTCGGTGAACTCGGCCAGCACCGGCGGCATGCCGTCCGCGCCGCGCAGGGCGTCCTGCTCCTCGTCCATGCTGCCCGAGCCGTCGATGGCGAACAGCAGGTCGATGCGCTTGCAGCCGCTCGGCGGCATCTCCGGGGCGGGCTCCTCGTAGTCGAAGTCCTCGCAGGTCTTGACCGCCAGCGGGGTGAAGTCGGCGAGCGCCGCGGCGTACGAGGTCTCGGACTTCTCGTAGTGGCGGCTCTTGTCGCTGACCGACAGCGAGAACATGTTGAGCTCGGGCGCGCCGTCGCCGAACGTGAACGCCGACACGCGCCGGCGGTCGCCGTCGCCGACCAACCGCAGGTAGGCCTCCGAGGCCTGGCCCGGCTGGGCGTACATGTTGGCCTGCTTGTCGTCGGTGGCGGCCACCAGCATGGCGATGCCCGTGGCCCCGGGCGCCGGCCAGTCGGCGCGCTCGAGCACCGGGAACATCAGGCCGGAGAACATGTAGTTGCCGACGTCGAAGTCGCTGACGTAGACGTTGAAGCGGTCGAGCGTGCAGCGCAGCGCGTCGACGGCCCCGGGCGCGACCTCGCCGGCGGCGCCGAACACGAGGATCGGGTCGTCCGCGGCGTTGCCCGCGAGCGGCAGGCAGTCGGTCGTCGCCATGAACTCGGTGCCGACGTTCGGCAAGATCCGGATCGTCGCGCCTGTCTGTTCGACCAGGTCCTCGAAGTACTCGACGAGCGCGTCCTGGTCGCCGGCGCCGTAGATCTTGGCGCTCGGGTGGAGCACCAGCGAGACGTCCATCTGCGCGCAGAAGGTCGGCGCCGGCGGGCCGCCGGTGTCGGTCTCGCCGCCCGTGGTCGGCGCGCCGGTGGTCGGGGCGGGGCCGTCGCCGGTGGTGGCCGCCGTGAGGTCGATCCCGCCGCTGCTGCCGGTCGAGGCGGCCCCGTCGGTCGCGGCGGCGCTGCCGTCGCCGCAGCCCGACAGCACGGCCACGAGCGACATGGACAGCCAGGGACGGGCGCGCTGCATCGTCTGCCCCGAGCAATAGGCGATGTCGCGGGGGCTGTCGAGCGCGTGCTAGCGTTCGCCCATGTCCGCCGCGTCCTCGCCGGTCCACGACCTCGACCCCCTGCGCCGCCGGCTCATCGAGCGCCTGCCGAAGGCCGAATTGCACCTGCACCTGGAGGGCTCGGTCGAGCCGGAGCTGGCGCTCGCGCTCGCGCGCAAGCACGGCAAGCGCTTGCCCGGCGACGAGGCCGGCGTGGAGGGGCTGCGCCGCAACTACGTGTTCAAGGACTTCGGCGACTTCTTGCGCATGTACCTGGCGATCTCGGCCTGCCTCACCGACGAGGACGACTTCGCGGCGATCGTCGTCGACCTCGCGCGCAAGCTCGCGGCCGACAACGTGCGCTACGCCGAGGTCACGTTCACGCCGATGACGCACGTGAACCGCGGCGTCGCCGGCGACACGCTGCTGGCCGGGCTCGCCGAGGGCCGCGCGCGCGCCCGGGCCGAGCACGGGGTCGAGCTCGCGTGGGTGTTCGACATCGTCCGCCACCGCTTCGCCGAGGGCGAGCCGACGCTGGCGCTGGCGCTCGAGGGCCGCGAGGTCGGCGTGATCGGCCTCGGCTTCGCCGGCCCGGAGTCGCCGCAGTGGCCGACCGCGCCGTACGCCCCGCTGTTCGCCAGAGCCCGCGCCGAGGGCCTGCGCTCGCTGCCCCACGCCGGCGAGATGGACGGGCCGTCGAGCGTGTGGAGCGCCCTGCGCGAGCTCGGCGCCGAACGGATCGGTCACGGGGTGCAGTGCCTCGCCGACCCGGCGCTGGTCGAGCACCTGCGCGAGCACCGGGTGCCGCTCGAGGTGTGCCCGACCAGCAACGTGGGGATCGGGCTCTATCCGGCGCTGGCCGGGCACCCGCTGCCGCAATTGCTGGCCGCCGGTCTGCAAGTCTCGCTCGCCAGCGACGACCCGCCGATGTTCGCCACCTCGCTCGGCGAAGAGTACCGCCGCTGCACCGCCGCGTTCGGCTGGGACGCGCCGCAGATCGCCGCGCTGGCCCGCAACAGCGTCGAGCACAGCTTCATGCCGGCCGAGGCGAAGGCGCGGCTGCTCGCCGAACAAGCGGCTGTGCTCGCCGAGCTGCGACCGTTCGCCGGCGCCGGCGAATGTGACTAGGCGCCGCTGCGCGTTCGCGGCCGTCGGCGGCGCGACCGCCGGGGCGCTGCATTCGCGTGTCTGTCGCGCGGAACGATGATTCGGTTATCCTCCCGCGCCCGGCAGCGATGCCAGGAGGACGTATCAGCGACGACTCCCATGACCCCGAGCCCGAGGCGGTGTCGGTCGAGATCCCGCGGATCGAGCGGATCCACGACCTGCTCGCCTCGATCTCCCTCAACGAGTTCGACCCGGCGGCCGACCTCTTGCCGCTCGCGCACACCGATCGCTTCGGCGCGCTCGAGGAGACGATCAACCTGTTCGCGCTCCAGCTCGACGTCACCGTGCGCGAGCACCGACAGACGATCCGCGAGCTCGAGGTGTCGCGGCGCGAGCTCGAGGACAAGCTGACGACGATCGAGGAGCAGCGCGCGGCGATCCGGACGATGTCGACGCCGGTGGTCGAGCTGTGGGACGACGTGCTGGCGCTGCCGATCGTCGGCGTCGTCGACTCGCGGCGCGCCGACGAGATGATCGCCGACCTGCTCGAGCGGGTCACGCAGGCGCGGGCCCGCTGCGTCATCATCGACCTCACCGGCGTCGAGCTGGTCGACACCGCGACGGCGGGGCACTTCCTGCGCCTGATCGCCACCACCAAGCTGGTCGGCACCTTCTGCGTCATCACCGGGCTGAGCCCGCGGATCGCCGGGGCGATGACCGAGCTCGGCGTCGACCTGGGCGGCACGCCGACGCTCGCCACCCTCAAGGACGGCCTCAAGGCCTGCTTCGCCCACCTCGGCCGCGCCGCGGCTCGGAGGTCGCCGTGACCCAGTACGTGCCCATGGCCCCGAACATCACGGTGTACGGGCAGACGACCAGCGTCTTCATCGACGTGCTCAAGCAGTTCTCGGTGCTGCAGAAGGCGATGCTCGACGCCCTCGGCGTCGAGCAGTTCGACCCGCACTCGTGGTACCCGCAGGAGCTGATCCTGCGCGCCTACCAGAAGGTCGACCTCGTGCTCGGCGGCCGCGGGCTCGAGCGGTTCGGCCGCCAGATCCCGCCGCTGGTCGCGTTCCCGCCGGGCATCGACGACGCGCACACGGTGCTGTCCATGCTCGACGCGACCTACCACCTCAATCACAGCCGCGACGGCGTCCCCATGCTCGACCTCGCGACCGGCGAGATGACCGAGGGCATCGGTCACTACGCCTACGAGCGCGTCGGCGAGCGCGAGGTGCTGATGCGCTGCGACAACCCGTACCCCTGCCGCTTCGACATGGGGCTCATCGCCGGCTTCGCCGAGCGGTTCGCCGCCGGCGTCGAAATGAGCCACGAGCCCGGCGGGTGCCGGGCCAAGGGCGGCGAGAAGTGCGTCTACCGGGTCCGCTGGTGAGGTGACGCGGCGGGCGTCCTGCTACAGTGCGGCGAATGCGTCGCCTCGCTCCTCGCTGGTTCGCCCCGCTCCTCGCCGCCCCGCTGGTGCTCGCCGGCTGCGGGACCGAGAAGTCCGAAAAGACAGGTCCGAACGAGCAGGTCGCCGCGCCGCCCGCGGCTCGCGCCGAGGACCCGCCGGAGCCGCTGCCGGCGCTGCGGACCGGCACCCTCGCGCCGGTCGAGCACGCCGAGCTCAAGGGCGCGATCGCGGGCTGGCGGGTCGAGGGCGAGGTCGAGTACGTCGAGGTCAAGCTGCCGATCGTCGGCGACGACCTCTCGCTCGACTGGGACCGCCTGCACGTCGAGCTCGACGGCGCCGGCCCGGGTCACGTCGCCGTGCTGGCCAACGGGACCGGAGCCAGCGAGGCGCAGGTGCTGGTCCGGCGGCCGAAGTCGGCCGCCGCGCCGGAGACCCTGCGCGGGGCGCTGTTCGCTCGCCGGTGGCAGGACGGGCGCAACGAGTGGGTCCGGGTGCCGTTCGCCGGCGCGGGCGGGGCCAAGCCGGCCGACGACGCCACCCTGCAGGCCCGCTGGGCCGACGCGCTCGCGCGCGTGCTCGGCGACACGTGGACCGAGCCGCACCCGTGGAAGCAGTTCGCGGCCGGCCGCCTCGCGATCTGGCTCAAGAAGCAGCCGGGCGCCAAGGCGATCGCCGGCTCCGACCTGCTGCGCGACCGGCCGGCGCGGACCGACCTGTCGCAGCTGATGGACACCACCACCGGGGTGATGTCGATGCAGGAGGCGCTGCAGCACGACCGCGGGCTGCGCCTGTCCCGAGAGACGGGTCCGCGCACGGTCGCGCTGGCCGACCTCAAGCCGCCGCCGCTGGCGGCCCACCCGTTCGCGGCGATGCAGGCGTCGCTGCCGAACCCGAACGGCGGCGCGGCCGAGCCGCTGGCCGCGGCGACGCCGGCGGAGTTCTGGTACGCCCGCGTCGACGACGTGCGCCTGCTCCTGCGCCTGCTCGACGAGGCGGACACGTGGATCACGCCGGTCGTGCAGATCTTGCAACAAAACCCGGAGGACCGCAGCCTGACGGCGCGCTACCAGCGGCAGCTCGGGCTGCGCCGCAGCGACCTCGCCAAGTTGTTCGGCCACACGGTGGTCGGCGAGGTGGCGATCGTCGGCAGCGACCCGTACCTGCGCGAGGGCTCCGACGTGACCCTGATCTTCGCGCTCAAGCAGCCGGAGGTGTTCGACGCCGAGCTCGCCCGCCAGCTCGACAGCTACCGCGGTGAAATCACCGGGCTCGAGGCTTCCACGGTCAAGCTGGCCGGGGTCGACGTCCAGCGCGCCGCCGACCCGGCCGGACAGGTCCGCCAGCACCGCGCCCGCGTCGGCGACCTCGCGTTCGTGTCGAACAGCCCCGGCGCGCTCGCCCGCGTGCTCGCGGCCGCCCAGGGCCAGGCGCCCCGGCTCGCCGACGAACCTGATCTGAAGTACATGCTGGCCCGCGACCCCGGCACCCACCAGGCGCTGGCGTTCCTCAGCGACAAGTTCATCGCCGCGGTCGTCGCCCCGCAGCAGAAGATCCAGGCCGCCCGCCGCCAGGAGGCGCTCGCCGAGCTGCTGGTGCCCGGCTACGCGGCGCTGCTCCACGGCTGGCTGTTCGGACATGCCCCGAAGGACACGCAGGAGATGATCGCGGCCGGGCTGCTGGCGGCCGACGAGCTCAAGCACGCGGGCGGCGAGGCGATCGCGTTCGCGCCGGGCCAGGCCGCGCGGTCGAGCTGGGGCTCGCCCGAGGCGCTCACGCCGCTGGTCGACCTGCCGGCGGTCGAGAAGGTCAGCGAGGTCGAGCGCGTCGCCTACGACAACTTCGCGCTCGGCTACCAGAACTACTGGCGGCAGTTCATCGACCCCGTGGCGATCCGCCTCGACGTGCGCGACGACGCCGCGGGCGCGGTCGCGGACGTCGACGTGCGCGTGCTGCCGCTGATCTCCGCGACCAACTACAGCGAGATCGAGGGCGTGGTCGGCAAGTCGCGGGTGACGGTGACGGCGACCGAGCGCGGGCTGCAGGCGGTGTGGGCCGTCGGCCAGGACAGCGCGCTGCGCCGCGACATGGACCAGCTGATGCGCACACTGACCGGCAAGGGCGACGTCGGCCTCGGCTGGCTCGGCGACTGGGTGATGCTCGGCCTCGACGACCGCGCCGGGGTGGTCGGGCTGCTGTCGCAGTGGGACGACGCGGCCCAGCTGCCGCCGAAGCGCGAGCGCAACCAGCTCGAGGACCTCGAGCTGTGGGAGCAGGTCGGCAAGTTCCCCGGCTACGCGATCGCCGAGGTCAAGAACCCGACGACGCTGGTGGCGACGCTGGCGGCGATCAAGACGACGGTCGAGTCGGTGGCCCCGGGGATGGTGGCGTGGGGCGAGGTGGCCCGCCACCGCGACCTGCCGATCGTGCGCGTCGGCGTCAACCCGGGCGCGCCGCTCCTGCCCGACAAGGCGATCGCAGAGGCGTTCGGGATCCACTACGTGCAGACCGGCGCGGCGATCGTGGTCGGCCTCGACCGCCCGACGGTCACCCGCGTGATCGACGACCTGCTCGACGGCCGCCTGCCGAAGGCCGGGACCGCGACCGACCCGCAATTCGTGGTGCAGACCCGCTCGGCCGTCGGCGCGCCGCTGTGGACGGCGCTGCTGTGGATGCTGCAGGGCCAGGCCAACACGGCCGGCAAGTCGGCGCTGCGCTCGGCGGAGATCTTGCTCCGCGGCGACCCGGCGGCGACCCAGTCCGCGGAGGGGCTGGCGCGGCTCGGGCTGCAGTACTTCGGCTTCGCGCCGCTCAACGCCCACGGCACGCCGGAGTTCACGCTCCGCCCCGAAGGCGCGGCCGACCCGCTGCAAGGCTCGGCGATCGCCCCGACGTTCCCGCCGCTGCCGATCGCCGGCTCGCCGATCGAAAGGCTGATGCAGCGCCTCACGGCGGTCCGCGGCGAGGTGGCGTTCGACAAGGAGCCCGAGGCGGCCGGCGCCGACGCCCGCTCGCTGCACACCAAGTTCTCGATCCACCTCGGCCCGGCGCCGAACTGATCTGTCCGAAGGGGCAGGTCGTGACGGAGCCGGGGCTGTCCATTCGGACAGTGCCCGCCCGGCCGGACGCGCGGACCTCGATCGGCAGCGGCGGTTCCCACCCTGGCTGTCCGTTCGGACAGTGGGCGAATCCGCGCGACCTCACTTTGGGGCTCGCGCGCCGGGGCGGGCTCGGCGATCCTCGGGCTCGTGTCTCGCCGGTCGACCCAGTTGTTGCGCACCGGGCTCGTCGCCGCGGTGCTGTTCTTCGTCGCGCTGATCGCCGAGTGGAAGCTCGCCGGCCTGTTGCTCAAGCCGATCCCGGTGCTGTGCGTGCTCGCCTGGTTGTGGCCGGTGCGCGGCGCCGATGCTCGCCGGATCCGCCTCGGCCTCGTGCTCTCGGTGCTCGGCGACGTGCTGTTGGCCGACGCGCTCGACCTGTTCATCGCCGGTTTGGCCGCGTTCCTGCTGGCGCACGTGGCCTACGTGGCCGGCTTCGTCGGCCGCACGCGCGCGCTGCACCTGCTGCGGCTGCTGCCGATCGCCGCGTTCGGTTACTTCGTGTACGGCTGGCTGGCGCCCCACCTCGGCGAGCTGCGCGGGCCGGTGCTGGCCTACGTGATCGTCATCTGCGCGATGATGTGGCGGGCCGCGGCCCAGGTCGGCGAACGGCCGGGCCAGGAGGGCCACGCGTGGGCCGGGCTGGCCGGAGCGATCGCGTTCGCGCTCAGCGACACGCTGATCGCCGTCAACCGCTTCATCGCCTGGTCGCTCGGCGTCGAGCTGCTGCTGATGGTGCTCTACTGGGTTGCGCAGGTGCTGATCGCGTCGTCGGTGGCGCGCGAGGAGTGAGGCCTCATGGAGCCCCGGGCCGCGGGCTCGACTGCGGCGCTGGTTGTGCCATCCTGGGGCTCGTATGAGGCCGGCGCGCTGGTGGGGACGGGCCGCGTTCGGAGCGTCGCTGGCGGCGCTCGAGTTCGGCTGTGAGGGCGAGTGCTCGCCCGACAACGAGGTCGCGCTCTCGTTCGAAGCCAGCCCGGTCGAGGTGACCTTGCGGGGGATCGCGGCGGGCGAGGGCGAGGGCGCGGTCGCGGTCGGGGACGGCGGAACGATCGTCCGCCGGACCGCCGAGGACGCCTGGAGCGTGCAGGCGAGCGGAGTCAAGGCCGATCTGTTCGCGGTCGCGTCTCGCCCGCAGGACTCCCTGGTGGTGGCGGTCGGCGCCGCGGGCACGATCGTGCGCAGCGCGGACGCCGGGTCGACGTGGCGGCCGATCGCCTCGGGGACGATCGCCGGGCGTACGCGGTCGCGCTGGCCGAAGAGGATGCGCTGGCGGTCGCGGTCGGCGACGGGGTGGGGCTGCGCAGCGACGATGCCGGGATCACATGGTCGATGGGACAGGTCCCGGAAGACACCACGGTCCTGCGCGGCGTCGCCGGGCGAGACGGGGAGTGGTTGGCGGTCGGTGAGGACAGCCAGACGCTCGGCAGCGTCGACGGCGGGCGGACGTGGCAGCGAATCGAGAGCAAGTGGTCGCCCCGCGATCTGCTGTCGGTGGCGGTCGACCGGTACAACTTCGCCCACGCGCCGGAAGCGGAGCCGTTCCTCGTGAGCGACGGCGGGGTCTTCGTGGTGTCGGGGATGCGCTGGGAGGGCCGGGTCGCGATTACGTCGGAGGAGATCCTCGGCATGCCGCGCGACGGGGCCTGGTGGGTCGGCGACCGGGGCATGGTGCTGTACCGGCCGTCCACGACCTTCGGCAGCTTCACTCCCCTGTCCGCCGACCCGGAGATCGCGCTGCACGCGGTCGACGGCACGCGCACACGGGTGCTCGCCGTGGGCGCGGAAGGCCTCATCGTGCGCGCGGAGCTGCACGAGCTCGGGTGCTCCTGAACGCGAGGTGCTTCCTTCGCCCGCGCGGCGGATCCCTCGGGGATTCGCGGGCCCGCCGCGCGAATGCCGGGCTCGGGAGTTGCTGAGCGCGAGGTGCCTCGGCGTGTCGCCTCGCGGCGGCGGATTCGCGGATTTTGCGGGCCCGCCCGGCCGAGCTCGGGAGCTGCTGAGCGCGAGGTGCCTCGGGGTGTCGCCCCTCGCTACAGGTGGTTCGAGGATTCGGGGTCCGCGCCGAGCTCGGGAGCTGGGGAGCGCGAGCCTCCGTATCGCCCGGCGCGGTCTCGAGGGTATCGGGCCCGCCGCGCGTGTGTACCCGGCGGGCCATTTTCAGGACATGTTATTCAGAGCATGTCCTTGAGATCATGCCGGCGCGAGGTGGTGCGCGACGGCGGCGTTGAGCCAGTGCCACTCCTCGTTGGCGCCGCTCTGGGGCGGCTGGCCCTTGAGGATGGCGACGAGCTCCCAGTAGCGGCTGGCGCGCGGGTCGTGGCCCCGGCTCTTCTCGTGCAGCGTGGCGCGCCAGGCGGGGGTGTCGGGCTTGCCCATGGCGGCGGCGAGGCCGGCGGCCATGCGCTCGACGACGGGGCGGGCGGCCGCGTCGGTCGGCGGGACGCCGCGGTCGATGAGCTCGCGGGCGGCGGCGTTGGCCTCCTGGCTGACGCGCTGGTGGGCGGCGAGGTCGAAGCCGGAGTCCCAGGTCTCGGCCGCGGCAGCGCGCATCTTCTGGATGAAGTCCTCGTCCTGGACGATCTCCGCCAGCTCGATCCACGCGTCGAGCTGCTCCGGCGTCGGCACCTCCGGCAGCGTCGGCGTGCTCGCCTGCATCATCTGGCGCTTCCAGGTGTCGTCGATCGGCACGCCCTCGGACACGCGCTCGTAGAAGCGCTCGATGACGGCCTTGCGTTCTTCGGTGGTAAGTCGGGTCACGGTACACAACCTCCTGATGTCGGCTTGGTCGGGCTCGGAGCGAAGCGTGGCGCGCAGGGCCGCGGCGATGTGCTGCAGCGAGGCGATGTGGGTCTCGATGGCGCGCAGCCGCAGGCGCAGGGCCTCGGCCAGCGTCATGTCGCGGGCGAAGATCGCCTTGATCGCGGCGAGCCCCAGCCCGGCCTCGCGCAGGGTGCGGATCAGATCGAGCCGCACGACTGCGTCCTCGGCGTAGACGCGGTAGCCGCTGCGGGTCCGCCCGACGGGCGGCAAGAGCCCCTCGTCGGAGTAGAAGCGCAGCGTCTTGACCGGCACGCCCGACCGACGCGCGAGCGCGCCGATCGTGATTCGCTCGTTCACCATGCCGACACCGTGGAGCCTCCCGTAACTGGAGAGTCAAGCACGGATCGCCGCGAGAGATGAAGATGGGAGCGGACGCCGGGTCGGCGGCTTTCGCCGGACCCGCGGAGGTCGTATCGTCGCCGGGACGTGAGCCGGGCAGCGCGAGGCAGCGAGGGGAGGGTTGCGGTCGTGCTCGCTGCGTGCCTGGTCGCCTGCGGGGGCGCGGACCCGGCGACGCGTGCGAGCGAGGAGGCGGCGGCGCGATCCGCGACGAGCGCGGGCGTCGTGGGCGCGGGAGCGGCAGGCGGGGCGACGAGCGCCGGTGCGACGAGCGTCGCAGGGGTGACGCGCGCGGGTGAGGCGAGCGCGATGCGTCCATCAGAGGTCAGCGCCGGGGAGAGCGTCGCGACGGACCCGGGGGTTGCGACGAGCGCGGGTGATGGCGCGGCGAATCACTCGCGGGTCGTGACGAGCGCGGGTGAGGCGAGCGCGATGCGCCAGCAGGCGGGTGCGAGCGACGGCGCGGCGCATCCCTCGGGAGGCGCGACGCCATCGGTCGTCGCGAACAGTCGTTCGCCGCGGCCGCCGCTGGCGGTCGGGCCGCTGCATCCCGAGCTGCCGGCGAACTTGCCGGAGCCGCTGCGCTGGCTGGCGATCGGCGGCGGGGCGACGCCCGAGTTCAATCAGGTGTCGATCGAACAGGACCTGCTGCTGGCGCAGGAGGTCTTCGGGGCAGGCGGCGCGCTGCTGTTCGCCGGCGGGCCGGGTAGCCACGGCGTGCAGGTCGAGGACGCGGAGCCGCGCGGCGATCCGCTGCTGGCGGCGCTCGCCGACCTGTTCGCGCCGCGCGGCGGACGGGCGGCGACGTATCGGCCGACCCAGTCCTCGCCGATCGCGGCCGCCACCCGCGACAACGCGATCGCGGCGGTGAAGCAGGCGGTCGCGCAGCCGGGGTCGCTGCTGCGGCTGTACCTCGCGGGCCACGGCGAGCGCGGCGATCCGCCGAACCAGGGCGGGTTGGGGCTGTGGGGCCAGACGTCGCTGCGAGTGGCCGATCTGGCAGAGGTGCTCGACGCGGCCGCGCGCCCGGTGCAGGTCGTGGCGACGAGCTGCTTCTCCGGGGCGTTCGCCGACCTCGTGTTCGCGCGCGGCGAACAGGCGGCCGGCCCGGCGCCGACGATCCGCTGCGGCCTGTTCGCGGCCACGGCCGAGCGCGAGGCGTCCGGCTGCGATCCCAACCCCGACCGCGCGGCCCAGGAGGGCTACGCGCTGCACTTTTTAAATGCGCTGCGTGGCCGCGATCGCGGCGGCGAGCCGCTGCCGGCGACGCAGCTCGACCTCGACGGCGACGGCACGATCTCGCCGCTCGAGGCGCACGCGCGGGCGCGAATCGCGGGGCAGGGCATCGACGTGCCGACCACCACGTCGGAGCGGTGGCTGTACGCGGCGGCGCCGACCCGCGGGAAGTCGCGCCCGCCGGCGCTGCCGGAGGAGGACGCGGTGATCGCCGCGCTGTCGGCGGCGCTCGGCCTCACCCGCGAGGGCGAGGTCGCGGCCGCGCTGGAACATGTCCTCGCGGACACGTCCGCCGCCTACGAGCGCCTCGACGCCGCGAGCGGGCGCGCGGACGAGGCCTACCGCGCCACGGCGGCCGAGCTGTTGGCGCGCTTCCCGGTGCTCGACGATCCGTGGCACCCGGACTTCGCCGCGACGCTGACCCGGCATCGCGCGGAGATCGAGGCGCTCCTCGACACGAGCGCGGCGTACGCGGGGTTCCGCGCGGCCGGGGAAGAGTCCGCCGCGGCGCAGGCCGAGGTCGCCGAGCTGCTGGCCCGCAGCGCTCGGCTCGAGCGGCTGCTCCGCGCGCTCCGCGTCCGCATCCTGGCCGGTCGGCTCAAGGGCCGCGGCGGACCGGCCTGGGCCCGGTACGAGGCGCTCCTGGCCTGCGAGCGCGGGCAGATCTGACACATGATGCGAGGGGCATGCCGCAACGAACATGTCCTTGAAGACATGTCGTTAAGGGCATGACCCCAAATTTCGTCAGCCCGGGCGCAGCGGCGCCGGGTCGGCGATCGTGATGGTGCGGTGGATCTCCTCGCTCAGGAGGCCGAGGGCCATCGGGCGGCGGACGCCGGGCAGGACGGCGACGTCGTAGAGCTCCTCGACCACCCCGTCGAGGCGGAGCCAGTGCGCGACCTCGCCGGTGCGGGTGTCGACGACCAGCAGGCCGCAGCGGGGTTCGGCGCCGCGGGCGGCCAGGTTGGCCTCGAGCTCGAGGCCGCCGAAGGTGCGGCTGCCGCGGGGCTTCGACAGGCCGACGAACGCGTAGGGGCCGGCGAAGCACAGGCCGCGGGCGTATCCGGGGCAGAAGCAGACCGGCTCGAAGCGGCCGGCGGCGTCGAGCTTGCCCAGGAAGCCGGTGCCGGCCTCGAGCAGCCACAGCGCGCCGGCGTGGACGCGCGGCGAGTGGGGCATCGACAGGCCCTCGGCGACGACCGCGTCGGTGCGTACGTCGAGCACCACGCCGCCGCCGCGCCGGTGGTCGCGCCAGCCGTCGGCGACGTCGCTGCGGGCGACCGCGGTGACGAACGCGGGGCTGCCCTCGGCCATCGCCAGGCCGTTGAGGTGGCAGCGGTCCTCGGCGGCCAGGCGCGAGACGAACGGCGGGCGCCACAGCGGGGCGAAGCTGGCCCGCGGGGCCAGGGTGGCCAGGCAGCTGAACAGGGTGTTGACGAACACCGGGCGGCCGGCGCGGTCGACGGCGAGGTCGTGGACGTCGAGGTCGCCGGTGGTGTGGGCGACGCGCGGGACGTACAGGCGGTCGTAGCCCTCGTGGACCTGTCCCGAAGGCAAGGCGTTGTCGAGCCGCCACAATTGATAGAGCGTGGCCAGCCACAGCGACTCGCCGTCGACGCACAGGCCCATGCAGCGGGCGAAGGTGCGCTCGAACAGCGACAGCCGGCCGCCGTAGCCGCTGCCGAGCAGGAACAGCTTGCCGGCCTGGTAGGTGGTGAACGCCAGGCTCACGCCGAGCTCGGCGAGGAGGCCGGGGAAGTGGCGCGAGCTCAGGACCTCGAGGCGTTCGGCCATGCGGCGAGGTTAGCAGGATCGCCGACGACCTGTCACAGGCCGCGGGCGGGCCGGTCAAAGGATGTCCAAATAGACATGCTCCAAGGAGCATGTTCTGACGGTCATGGGGCCGGCCCTGGCAGATGCCGTCGAACAGCGCGCCGGCGCGGCCGCTCGTCGCGCCGGGACCGCGCGCGAACGACCGCGGGCGCGCCGCTCGCCGGGCCGGCTAGAGCGCGACCTGGGCCTCGACGGCGAGGACGACCCGGAGGGTGAAGACGGGGTGCTGGTAGACGTGGTAGCCGTCCTGGACGCCGGCGTCGACGAAGCCGGCGCCGGCGAGGTCGGCCTGGAGGACGCCCGCCTGGCCGTCGACGATCAGCGAATGTGTCCGCGAGGACATGGCCCGAAGGTCACGCCACTCGAGCTTGAGGGTGTTGCCGTCGCCGAGGTCGACCGCCTCGACCTCGACGAGGTCGAGGTCGGAGCGGGCGGTGAGGTCGAGGGTGAGGCCCTGGCCGGTCAGGCGCAGGGTGTCGAAGCCGGCGCCGCCGTCGATGCGGACGAAGTCGAGGGTGGCGCAGCGGAGCTCGTCGTCGCCGGCGCCGGCGTAGACGACGTCGGGGCCGTCGGCGGTGACGAGGTCGTTGCCGCGGCCGGCGAGCAGCGCCTCGCCCGCGGGGGTGCCGGGGATGTTGTCCGGACCTGGCCCGTAGGACATGTAGGAGGCGCCGCTGAAGTCGCCGCCGAACACCACGTAGCTGCGGCCGGCGTCGTCGCCCTTGCCGTCGTTGCCGCGGGCGCCGACGATCACGTCGGCGTGGCCGTCGCCGTTGACGTCGCCGGCGGGCGCGACCGAAAAGCCGCAGTAGTCCTCGGTCGACTCGCCGGCCAGGGAGAAGCCGCCGTCGCCGTTCTCGATCCACGCCAGCGAGGTGCTGACGACCTCGGGGCCGCCGAACACCACGTAGCCGCGGCCCGAGTCGCCGCCGTGCGGGTTGGCCCCCGGGGCGCCGACCAACACGTCGTCGTGGCCGTCGCCGTCGACGTCGCCGGCGCGCTCGACCGAGGTGCCGGCGTAGTCGCGGCTCTGCACGCCCGAGAGGCTGAAGCCGGTGGGGGCCTTGGCGAGCTGCGGCAGCCCGCCGGACACGAGGTCGGGCCCGCCGAACACGACGTAGGCGCGGCCGCTGTCCTCGGGCCCGGCGTCGGCGAGCGGGGCGCCGATCGCCAGGTCGGCGAAGCCGTCGCCGTCGACGTCGCCGACGCCGGCGACCGCGAAGCCGGAGCGGTCGTAGGCGGCGGCGCCGTCGAAGATCCGCCCGCCCTGGTCGGCGGCGACGTCGGTGAGCAGCACCGCGAGCGGGTCGGGCTTGCCGTAGACGAGGTAGGTGCGGCCGGCGCTGTCACCGGCGGTGTCGTGGCCGTAGGCGCCGACGAGGAGGTCCGAGAGGCCGTCTCCGTCGACGTCGCCGGCGCCGGCGACCGCGAAGCCGGCGAAGTCGAGGCTGACCTCGCCGTGGACGGCGAAGCCGTCGCCGATGCCGGCGCTGATGTCCGACAGCAGCGTCGGCTTGTCCTCGCCGTGGCCGAACACCACGTAGGCCGCGCCCGAGAACGAGCCGCCGGGGTCGGCCCCGTAGGCGCCGACGATCACGTCGGCGAGGCCGTCGCCGTCGACGTCGCCGGCGCCGGCGACGCTGCGCCCGGCCCCGTCGCCGGCCTTCTCGCCGAGGATCGCAAACCCGCCGACGCCCGAGGCGACCGCGTCGAGGTAGACCGGATCGAGGTCGTCCTTGCCGAACACGACGTAGGCCGAGCCCGAGGAGGTGCCGTTGGTCGAAGCCTTGGGCGCGCCGATCACCAGGTCGGCGAAGCCGTCGCCGTTGACGTCGCCGGCCGCGGCGATCGTGGTGCCGGCGAAGTCGCCGGCGAGCTCGCCGTAGATGATGAAGCCGTCGTTTTGCGCCTCGAGCTTGCTCAGCGCGATCGGCTCGCCGTCGAGCTTGCCGCGGACGACGTAGATCCGCCCGGTGTTGCCGTCGGCGTTGCGGGCGGCCACCGCGACCTCGGCGAGGCCGTCGCCGTCGAGGTCGCCGACGGCGTGCACGCTGCGGCCGGAGTAGTGGCCGGGGGCCTGGCCGTCGATGGCGAACCCGCCGATGCCGTCGGCGACGTACTCGAGGTCGATCGAGGTCGGCCGCACCTCGATGCGCGCGGGCGCCTGGGCGAAGCCGTCCTTGCCGTCCCAGATCTTGTAGAGGAAGGTGTCGCTGCCCCACAGCTCGGCCGGGGGCATGTAGGTGAAGCCGCCGTCGGCGAAGGCGGTGTTCATCGCGCCGCCGGGGGTGATCGGGTCGGCGGACACGAGCGTCAGCGGGTCGTCGTCGACGTCGTAGTCGTTCTTCAGCAGGCCCTCGGCGGCGCTGACCGACAGCGCCTGCTTGGCCTTGGTGACGTAGTGGTCGACCAGCGCGACCGGGGGCTGGTTGACCGAGGGGAACGGACCGGTGGTGGTCGTCTCGCCGGTGGTGGTCGTCGTGGTCGGCTCGCCGGTGGTCGGCACCGGTTCGGTGGTGGTCGGGTCGGGGCCGCTGGTGCTGGTGCCGATGCCCGTGGTCGGGGTGCCGGTGCCGTCGGTGTCGGTCTGGCCGGTGCCGTCGGTGCCCGTGCCGGTGCTCGTCTCCTGGCCGGCGGTCGCCTGGGTCGTGGTGGTGTCGTCGGTACACCCGAGGGGGATGGCGAGCGAGAGCGCCGCGAAGGCGCGGCGGAGCGGCGACCGCAACATGCCGACCACCTTATCGGACCCGGCCCCCCCGCGCACGCGCGGTCCCGCGCATCGCGCTCCATCCAGGGTTTATCGGCCCGCGTACGGCGTGGCCGAGCGTGCCGCTATCGCGCATGATGAGTCCGCCGGAGGTTGCCATGACGCCGATCGCCCTTCCCCCCGCCCGCGCGTTCGCGCTCCTGCTCGCGCTCACGAGCGCGCCCCTCGCCTGCGGAGACTCGAGCGGGCAGACCTCCGGCCTGTCCGCCGGCACCCAGCCGACCACCGCCACCGCCGGCTCGGCCACCGAGACGACGACCACCACCGAGGGCGAGTCTGTCTCTTCGACCATGTCCGAACCGACAGACACCGAGGGGACCGCGAGCGGCACCGGGACGACCACCGGGCCGGCCGTGCCGACCACCGGGCCGGAGCCGACGACCACGACGACGACCGAGCCCGGCACCACCACCGGCGACCCGAGCAGCACCAGCGCCGGCACCACCATGCCCGACAAGATCCCCTGCGACAGCGAGGAGACCGAGGTCGTGCCGGTGCCGCCGAGCGTGCTGCTCATCCTCGACAAGTCGGGCTCGATGTCGATGGAGAAGTGGGACCACGACGCCAAGCCGCAGACCGCCGACGTGACCCGCTGGCACAGCCTCCATCAGGTGGTCGAGGGCGTGGTGACGACGTTCGACGCGATGGTCCACTTCGGCGTGAAGCTGTACCCGAAGATCGACGCCGGCTCGTTCGAGCCCCAAGGCGCCTGCGAGGTCGCCCCCGGCGTCGAGGTCCCGATCGCGCCGATGAACGCCGCCGCGGTGCTGGCCGGCATCCCCGCGATCGACTACGAGGTGCTCGGCGGCACGCCGATGGAGACCGGCCTGAAGCGCGGCTTCGAGTACCTCAAGACCCTCGACCCGAGCCTGCAGCGGTTCGCCATCCTCGTCGCCGACGGCGAGATCTCCGACACCTGCCAGGGCGAGAACTTCCTCGAGGCCCAGGCCGCCGTCGAAGAGGCGTACGGCACCTTCGACATCCCCACCTACGTCGTCGGCATCGACGTCGACCCCTCCACCAGCGAGCAGCTCGCCACCCTGGCGATCGCCGGCGGCAAGCCGAAGCCCGGCCCCGACCCCTTCTACCAGACGGCCAACCAGACCGAGCTGCAGGCGGCGATCCAGCAGATCGTCAAGGACACGCTGTCGTGCGTGATCGCGGTCGACCCGGCCCCGAGCGAGCCGGAGCTGTTCGAGGTGTGGATCGACGGCCAGCCGGTGCCGCCGGTCGCGAGCTGCGACGAGGACGGCTTCGTCTGGAGCGTGCCCCACACCGAGGTCACGCTGTGCGGGGCGGCCTGTGACCTGCTCAAAGAGACAGGCAAGGTCCAGGCCCTGTACTTCTGTAATCCGGGCTGAGCGGGCGCATGCCCCGAGGGACATGTTGAAAAGGGCATGCCGCTCGCGCGCCTCGCCCCGGCCTGATGCGCCATGACAGGCGCCGCCGGCCCGGCGCGGGGCTCGCGTCGGCGCCGCGCAAGGGCCTGCGCGGCCGAGCGGACCTGCGCCGCCACGACGGCGAGCCGCGGCCCGGCCCCTCCCGCGCGCCGCCACGAGCGATCGCCGGGCGCTCGCGCCGACAAAGTCACGCCCACACGGCCAGCCGGGGCGACGCGGAGTTGCTACCCTCCGGGCCACCATGAACGCCCCCGAGATCCGCGCGCCGCGCGGCACCGCGCTGTCGTGCAAGGGTTGGCCGCAGGAGGCCGCCCTGCGCATGTTGATGAACAACCTCGACCCCGAGGTGGCAGAGCGCCCGCAAGACCTGGTGGTCTACGGCGGCACCGGCCGCGCAGCCCGCTCGTGGCCCGACTACCACCGGATCGTCGCCAGCCTGAAGAGCCTCGCGGCCGACGAGACGCTGCTGGTCCAGAGCGGCCGGGCCCAGGCGATTTTTAAGACCCACGAAGACGCGCCGCGCGTGCTGCTGGCCAACAGCCTGCTGGTGCCGAAGTGGGCGACGCTGGCGGAGCACGAGCGGCTGAGCGCGCTCGGGCTGACGATGTACGGGCAGATGACGGCGGGGAGCTGGATCTACATCGGCACGCAGGGGATCTTGCAAGGCACGTTCGAGACGTTCGCGGCGTGCGGGCAGACCCACTTCGGCGGCGACCTGCGCGGGCGGCTGGTGGTCACCGGCGGGCTCGGCGGGATGGGCGGGGCCCAGCCGCTGGCGGCGACGATGAACGGCGCGGCGATCCTGTGCGTCGAGGTCGACCCGCAACGCATCGAGCGCCGGCTGCAGCACAAGTACCTCATGCGCAGCACGACCGACCTCGACGAGGCGCTGCGCTGGCTCGACGAGGCCCGCAAGGCCAAAGAGCCGCTGTCGGTCGGCCTGCTCGGCAACTGCGCGACGGTCCTGCCCGAGCTGGTCCGCCGCGGGGTGATCCCCGACGTCGTCACCGACCAGACCTCGGCCCACGACGAGCTGCACGGGTATGTCCCCGACAACATGTCCCTCGAGGCAGCCGCCGAGCTGCGCCGCAGCGACCCCGAGGAGTACGTGCGTCGCAGCGTCGACGCGATGGGCCGCCACGTGGCGGCGATGCGGGCGATGCAGGACAAGGGCGCGATCGCGTTCGACTACGGCAACAACATCCGCGCCCAGGCGGTCCGCGCCGGGGTCGGCGACGCGTTCGAGATCAAGGGCTTCGTGCCGCTGTACATCCGCCCGCTGTTCTGCGAGGGCAAGGGCCCGTTCCGCTGGGCGGCGCTGTCGGGCGACCCGGAGGACATCGCGGTGACCGACCGCGCGGTGCTGGAGCTGTTCCCGCACAACGCGGGGCTGCGGCGGTGGATCGAGCTGGCGCGCACGCAGGTCAAGTTCCAGGGCCTGCCGGCGCGGATCTGCTGGCTCGGCTACGGCGAGCGCGAGCGGGCGGGGCTGCTCTTCAACGAGCTGGTGCGCAGCGGCAAGGTCAAGGCGCCGATCGTGATCGGCCGCGACCACCTCGACTGCGGCAGCGTGGCCTCGCCCAACCGCGAGACCGAGGGCATGAAGGACGGCTCCGACGCGATCGGCGACTGGCCGATCCTCAACGCCATGATCAACACCGCGGCCGGCGCGACGTGGGTCAGCGTCCACCACGGCGGCGGCGTCGGCATCGGCTACAGCCTGCACGCGGGCATGGTCGTGGTCGCCGACGGCAGCGAGGGCGCGGCCCGCCGGCTGCAGCGCGTGCTGACCACCGACCCGGGCATGGGCGTGGTCCGCCACGTCGACGCCGGCTACGACGAGGCGCTGCAGTTCGCCCGCGAGCACGACGTGCGCGTGCCGGGCCGGACGATCTTCGAGGACGGGCGATGACCGGCGACCTGCTGCTGCGCGCGGCGGCGCGGGTGTACACGCTCGCGGATGGCCCGAAGGACAGGCCGCGCGCCGGCGCCGAGATGGCCGCGCTCGGGGTGCGCGAGGGCTGGAGCGTGGTCGTGCGCGGGGGGACGATCGCCTGGGCCGGGCCCGACGCCGAACTCACCGCCGACAAGGTGCCGGCCGGCGCGGCCGAGCTCGACTGCCGCGGCCGCGCGCTGCTGCCGGGCCTGGTCGACAGCCACACGCACCTGGTGTGGGGCGGCGACCGCAAGGACGAGCTCGAGATGCGGCTCGCCGGCGCCGACTACGAGGCGATCTTCGCCGCCGGCGGCGGGATTCTTTCAAGTGTGCGCAAGACTCGCGAGCGCGACGACGCGGCGCTGCTGAGCGAGAGCATGGCCCGCCTGGGGCGCATGCTGCGGGCCGGGACCACGGCGGTCGAGATCAAGAGCGGCTACGGCCTCGACCTCGACACCGAGCTGCGCCAGCTCCGGGTCGCGCGGCGCCTGGCCGAAGAGACAGGTGTCCGCGTGGTCACGACCTGCCTGGCCGCGCACGCGCTGCCGGCCGAGCTGCGCGACCGGCCGGAGGGGCGCCAGGAGTTCGTCCGCCGGGTGTGCGACGAGGTGCTGCCGGCGGCGGCGGCGGCGGGCCTGGCCGACTTCTGCGACGTGTTCTGCGACCGCGGGGCGTTCACGCCGGAGGAGACGCG
The DNA here is from genome assembly GCF_002343915.1 of Nannocystis exedens. GTDB lineage: Bacteria > Myxococcota_A > Polyangia > Nannocystales > Nannocystaceae > Nannocystis > Nannocystis exedens. The sequence goes on from NZ_NETK01000001.1 coordinate 5,903,872, forward strand.
GCAGATCTTGGTCCGCGCCCGCGCGCTGGGGCTGCCGATCCGCCTGCACGCCAACGAGTTCGGCCACACCGGCGGGGCCCTGCTGGCGGCCGAGTTCGGCGCCCGCTCGGCCGACCACCTGCTCCACCTCGACGACGGCGAGCGGGCCGCGCTGCGCGACGCCGGCGTCGTCGCCACGCTGCTGCCCGGCACCTCGCTCGTGCTCGGCAAGGGGTTCGCCGACGGCCGCGCGCTGGTCAAGGCGGGCGTGCCGGTGGCGGTGGCGACCGACTGCAACCCGGGCTCGTGCGCGCTCGAGTCGCTGTCGATGGTGCTGGCGCTGGCGTGCTACGGCAACCGGCTGTCGCCGGCCGAGGCGCTGACGGCGACGACCCACAACGCCGCGGCCTCGCTGGGCCTGCACGGCGAGCGCGGCCGCGTCGAGGTCGGGCTCGCCGGCGACCTCGTGCTGCTGGCGACGGACGACGTCCGCGACCTCGTGTACCACGCCGGCTCGCCGCTCATCGATGCGGTGGTCCACGCCGGACGCCTGGTCGCGCGCTGACGGCCGAGTCTGGCCCCGGCGCGCAAAAATTTTGCGTTTGCGACCCACCAGGTCCGGCCCATGGTTCTCCGCGCTGAGGAGAGATGATCATGTCGCTGCTCCCGTGGAAGAAGAACCAACCTGCCAGCAACTTGATGTCGACGCAGGCGCAGATGTCGCCGTTCCAGCAGGACATGCACCGCATGTTCGACCGCGTGTTCGGCCGCTTCCCCCTCGGCTTCGAACAGGTCGGCAACTACCCGACGCTCAGCGTCAGCGACTGCGGTGACTCGGTGATGGTGCGCGCCGAGGTCCCCGGCCTCGACGCCAAGGACGTCGAGCTCACCGTCGAGGGCAACATCTTGACCCTGCGCGGCGAGAAGCGCGAGGAGACGCGCGACGAGAACGAGAACTACTTTTACCACGAGCGCAGCTTCGGCTCGTTCATCCGTCGCATCGAGCTGCCGTGCCACGTCGACTCGAACAACGCCGACGCCCACCTCGAGAAGGGCGTGCTCACCCTCAAGATGCCGAAGATCGTCGGCGAGAGCTGCCGGACGATCAAGATCCAGGACAGCTAGGACGCACCGAGGGACATGTCCTTGAAGGCATGCTCGATGCAGCATGCCCGGCGGGACATGTCCCTGACATCAGCCGATCTGGACCTCGGTGAAGTACTCGCGCGTGACCAGGTGCGACTTGCTGTCGACCATGAACACGTGGGCGCGGCCGACGTGGCCGTCGAAGTCGACCAGCAGCCACACCTCGATCGCCCAGTGCTTGCTCTGGGCCAGGCAGGGCGGGGTCCAGCCGATCACCACCGGCGGGCCGAGGTTGTCGTGGCTGCGCTCCCGCATCGAGCGCTCGTAGCTGGGGCTCGCGCGCACGGCCGCGACCGCCTCGCGGGCGACCGACTGGTGGACGCCCTTGCGCCAGTCGCTGAAGAACCGCAGGTCGCCGACCTCGTGGTTGCCGGGCCGCAGGACCGCGACGTACGACTCGCTGGCGTCGACGTCGGCGTAGTCGGGCACGTCGAACTCCGGGTAGAGGTTGCCGGAGTCGATCTCGCGGTCGCGGGCCTTGAGCGCGCTCTCGATCGCGCCGGCCTCGCGGTCGGTGTACGACAGGTACAGCCGCAGCACCGCGGCGTCGCTCGGCAGGCGGTGGTCCCAGTCGAGCACCGCGTGGCACTGGGCGTAACGGCGGTCGCCGAACGCGACCAGCTCGGGCAGCGAGGCGGCCAGGCGGCGGCGCTGGTCGGGGGTCGGCGCCAGGCCCTGCTGGGCCAGGCGGACGTGGACCTTCAGGCGCTGGAGCACCGCGGCGCGGACGAGGGCTGGGTCGTCGGGTTTGCTCATGCGGTCCCTTCCGACCCGGTGGGTCGAGCGGCAGTGCGAGCGGAGGAGCCGGGCCCGTCGGTCGCGAGCGCGTCACGGAGGGCGGCGATGAGCGCGGTGATGGGCGCCTGCTTGAGCTTGAGGCTGGCCGGGTGCACGATGAGCCGGCTTGTCACGTACAGGATGGTCTCGACCTCCCGCAAGTTATTTTGCCGGAGCGTCTCGCCGCTCTCCACCAGATCGACGATCTGGTCCGACAGGCCGGTGATAGGTCCCAGCTCGACCGACCCGAACAGGGGGATGATCTCGGGCTGGATCCCCTTGGAGCGATAATGGTTCAGGGTCAGGCGGGGGTACTTCGTGGCCACCCGGAGGGCCATGCCGCGGCGGAGCGGGGTCGGGCGCGCGGCGGGCTCCGCGATCGCCAGGCGGCAGGCGCCGATGCCGAGGTCGAGCGGCTCGTAGAGGTCGCGGGCCTCCTCGCCCAGCGTGTCGGCCCCGGCGATGCCGACGTCGGCCACGCCGTGCTCGACGTAGGTCGGCACGTCGACCGGCTTGACCAGGAGCACGCGCGCGCCGCCGGCCACGGGCCCGCCGGGCCGGGGCGGCAGCTCGAACTGCAGCCGGCGGTCGTGTTCGCCCTCCCACACGGCGGCGAGGTCGATCCCGACCCGGCGCAGCAGCGGCAGGGCCTGCTTGAGGATCCGGCCCTTGGGGAGGGCCAGGGTGAGGCCGTCAGCTCGGGGCGCCATGGTACCTGCGGATCTTGGCGCCGACCTTGCGCAGGCGCTTCTCGATGGTCTCGTAGCCGCGGTCGAGGTGGTAGACCCGGCGGATCTCGGTCTTGCCCTCGGCGACCAGCCCGGCCAGCACCAGGCAGGCGCTGGCGCGCAGGTCGGTGGCCATGACGATCGAGCCGGAGTAGCGGGCCTTGCCGCGGATCACGGCGACGTTGCCGTTGACGTGGATGTCTGCGCCCAGGCGGCACAGCTCGGGCACGTGCATGAAGCGGTTCTCGAAGATCGTCTCGGTGATCACGCTCTGGCCGCGCGCGAGCGTCGCCAGGACCATCATCTGCGCCTGCATGTCGGTCGGGAAGCCGGGGTGCGGGCGGGTGACGAGGTCGATCGGAGCGAGCTCGTCGGGGCCGATCACACGCAGGCCCTCGGGTTCGACCCGGCACTCGGCGCCGGCCTCCTCGAGCTTGGCGAGGACCGCGTGCATGTGGGACGACGGGGCATCGAGGAGCAGGAGGTCGCCTCCGGTGATCGCGGCGGCGATGGCGAAGGTCCCGGCCTCGATGCGGTCGGGGAGGATCGCGTGGTCGATCCCGTGCAGGTTGTCGACGCCTTCGATCTCGATCGTCGACGAGCCGGCGCCGGTGATCTTGGCGCCCATCTTGCCGAGCACGATCGCCAGCTCCTGCACTTCGGGCTCGCGGGCGGCGTTCTCGAGCACGGTGGTGCCCTTGGCCATGGCCGCGGCCATCATCACGTTCTGGGTCCCGCCGACGGTGACGAGGTCGAAGTTGATGCGGGCGCCCTTGAGGCGCCTCGCCTTGACCTCGACGTAGCCGTGGGACATGCGGATCTTGGCGCCGAGGGCCTCGAAGCCGCGCAGGTGCTGGTCGATCGGCCGGGCCCCGATCGCGCAGCCGCCGGGCAGCGACACGCGGGCGAAGCCGTGGCGGCCGAGCAGCGGGCCCATCACCGTGACCGAGGCGCGCATGGTCTTGACCAGCTCGTAGGGCGCCTCTTTGGGGCCGTCCTGGACCCCGCTCGGGTCGATCGTCAGGGTGCGGTCGCCCTCGACGGTGCAGCCGAGGCCGACCAGCAGCTGGTTCATCGTCTGCACGTCGGACAGGCGGGGGACGTGGCGGAAGGTGGTGGGGCCCTCGCCGAGGAGGGCGGCGCACTGGAGCGGGAGGGCGGCGTTCTTGGCCCCGAGGACCTGCAGCTCGCCCTTGAGTCGTGCCCCGCCGTGGATGACGATCTTGTCCATGGGCCCCTAACGCTTGCGGTGAGTCGCGCGTTCCAGCGCGGCCGTGAGGGCGGCGCGCTCGTCGGCGACCGCCGCCGGCGCGGCCCAGCCGGCCGCGACCAGTCCTCCGGGACAGCCGTCGACCGCGTCCATCACGACGTGCCGCTCGATCCCGGTGAAGTTGTGGTGGACGAACACCTCGGCGCGCAGCGGGCGGCCGTGTTCGACGTCGACGAGGACGGTGCGCTCGCTCCACACGCCCTTGTCGAGCGGCTGGCCGTCGCTCCAAAACCCGGCGATCTGGGCCACCGTGGTGACCTCGCCGCCGGCCCCGGCCAGCGCGTAGAGGCCGTCGAGGCGCTCGCGCCACGACATCGTCGCGCACGGGCGCTCGTGGGCCGCGGCCCCGCCGGCGCCGCTGTCGGGGTCGACGCAGGCCGAGCGGTTGCAGCGGCCCTCGACCCGGGCGCCGCGCCAGACCTCGCCGACGCGGGTGCGCCGGCCCGGCAGCTGCGGGAACGCCAGCGCCAGCGCGTCCTCGACCGGGTCCCACGTGCGCTCGTAGCAGGCCGCGTCGGGCGAGGCCGGGCCGACCAGCTCGGCCGAGGCCGCCCACTCGCGCAGCAGCTCCCGGCCGGAGGTCTTGGGCCCGCGGAACATCAGCTGGCCGGCGAATGGCCTGTCCTTCGGAACAGGGCCGGCAGACCATTGCCCTTCGGGCATGTCCTTTTCGACATGCGTGGACTGCACGCCCCAACCGAGGACCAGGACCGACTGGCTGTGCTCCTCCTGGGTGTGGAGGAATTCGGCGAGGCCGGGCGGGAAGGTCTCGTCGATGCGGACGCGGTAGGCGAGGGGGCAGTCCGGGCGCGGGGCGTGCCAGGCGAGGGGGGCGACGGCGTTGGGGGCGTCGGTCAACACCAGGCCGTCGTAGTCGGCGGACAGGTCGACGGGGGTGGCGTCGTCGGCGGGAGCGCAGGCGAGGGCGGCGGCGACGGTCGCGGGCAGCGCGCGGAGGCCGACGCGATGGGGCAGGCGCGAGCGCATGCTTCAGGGGACCAGGAATTGGCCCAGGCGGCGCTGGATCTCGGCCTCCGGCATGCCGGCCGTGTCCTCGTCCATGGCGTTGAGCTCGTCGACGATGGCGGCGACCTCGGCGCGGGCGGCCTCCTTGCGGTCGTCGCCGACGAACCCGTGAAATACCGTCTCGCCTGCGGCTGCGCGGGCGATCTCTTTGCCCCGGTTGTGCTCGTCGAGGTCGGTGAAGAAGACGAAATGGAAGGCGCGATTATAGTCGGACTCGCGGTAGATCTCGAACATCGTCTTGTTGTCCGAGGCGTGGCTGACCTTGGCGACCATCGCCGCGAACCATGCCAGACGCGGCCCGGAAGCAAAAGCCGGCGGGGCGTGACCTTGGCCGGCGCGTCCATTCGCAGATCCGGCCGCCTGGTGCGGGTTCTGCGACCCCGCGGCGGGGCCCAGCGGGGCCGGCAACGTGCATCAGCCCGGCGCCCAGGGTCGTCCGCTCGTGCGGTTGACACCCCTCGCACCGCTCGGTATCCCTTTGCCCGCCAGGACGGAAGTTTCCGCCGGAAATTTGCTTCCCGGACCCCCACACCCGAGAGTTCGCCGGCCGTTTTCGTCCCAGCACGCACGCCAGGTCCACACGGCCCCTTCGGGCCAGACTGCTCCCCGGCCCTCCTGGCCACTCGCTCCACGGCCTTCCTGGCCACTCGCTTCACGGCCCCTGGCCTGAAGCCGCACCCCGGCCCTCCTGGCCTGAACCTGTCTCCCCGGCCGAACGGCCTCGAGAAACACCGCCTCCCCGGAGTCGCCCCTCATGCGCGCCATGTTCTCCCGCATCCAACCCCACCTGCTCGCTCTCGGCTTGGGCTTTGTCGCGCTCGGCAGCGCGGCCTGCAAGCCGCCGGTCTACCCGGCTTGCAAGAAGGACAAGCACTGCAACGTCGACCTCGACGAGAAGTGCGTCGACAAGCAGTGCCAGAACTGCAAGACCGACGCCGATTGCGCCACCAAGGGGCCGAACGGGACGCCGTGGAAGTGCGCTGATTTCCGCTGCCAGGACCCGGCGCTGGCGGGTGCCGGCGGCGGCGGCGAGGGTGTGGGCGCGCCGTGCCAGCAGACGATCGAGTGCACCAACGGCCTGGTGTGCAAGGCCGGCGCCTGCGCCGCCTGCTCGGAGGACTTCGACTGCCAGCCGGGCACCTGCGACATCGGCACCGGCCGCTGCAACGCGCCGGGCTCGGGCGGCACCGGCGGCTGCCAGACCGACGACCAGTGCGCGATGGACGAGATCTGCAACGCCGGGACCTGCGAGTTCTCGGGCAACATGGGCGGCGGCACCAACCCGTGCCCGGATGTCCCGAAGATCTACTTCGGGTTCGACAACCCGAACCCCGAGCCGGCCGACCAGGAGAAGCTCAAGGCGCTGGCCGAGTGCCTCAAGAGCAACAACGCCCAGCTCATCCTCGAGGCGCACGCCGACTCGCGCGGCACCGAGGAGTACAACATCATGCTCACCGACAAGCGCGGCGTGACGGTCAAGGAGTTCCTGCAGAACCTCGGCATCGACCCCTCGCGCATGACCGTCGTGTCGAAGGGCGACCTCGAGGCGACCGGGACCGACGAGGGCAGCATGAAGGAAGACCGTCGCGTCGACTTCATCTACCAGTGACGACCACCGTCCCGCAGGGGACCTGAAGGACTCCATGCTTCATCTGCGCCGCCGACTCCTTGGCGGCCTCGGACGCCCAGGGGCGGTCGCGAGCCTGCTCGCGGCCGCTCTCGTCGCGCCAGGCTGCCTCACCCTCAAGGCCGAGCACGACGACCTCGCCAAAAAAGTCGACAAGCTCGAGACCCAGACCATCGACCGCAGCAAGGAGCTCGACGAGAAGGTCGTCGAGGCGGACAAGAAGCTGGCCGAGCTGCAGGCCAAGCTCGACCAGGCCGAGTCGCTGCTGCGCGGCAGCCAGGCCGGCATCGGCGTGCGCATGGACGTGGTCGAGCAGGAGACCCAGCAGCTCCGCGGCGCGACCGAGAACGCCGAGCTGGTCGCCTCGTCGACCCAGCAGGCGCTGCTCGAGCTGCGCGCCGACATCGACGAGCGCCTCAAGAAGCTCGAGGAGAAGCTCAACGAGGCGACCAACATCCCCGAGAGCAAGGACGAGCTGTGGGCCGAGGCCGACCGCCAGCTCCAGCGCAAGAACTTCAAGCAGGCGCGCACCCTGTTCCGCACCTTCATCTCGCGCTACCCCGGCGACCCCAAGCTGCCGGACGCCGACTTCAAGGTCGGCCTGACGTTCTACAGCGAGCGCGACTACAAGAGCGCCCTCGGCATCTTCTACAAGATCATCCAGGACCACGCCGACGCGCCGGTCGTCAGCGACGCGCTCTACTACTCGGGCCTCGGGTTCGCCAAGCTCGGCCAGTGCAAGAACGCGATCGCCTACTTCGAGGCGCTGAACCGGCCCAAGTCGACCGCGCCGGCGCAGTACCAGAAGGCGGCCCGCGACCAGATCGACCTGCTCAAGAAGGACAACGGCGAGCTCTGCTTCGACCGCGAGGACGCCGGAGCCGGCGCCGCCGCCAGGCAGGGCGTGCAGGAGACGCAGAAGCCCGCGGCCAAGGAGCCGGCGCCGGCGCCGGCCAAGAGCACCAAGAAGAAGTGATCAAGTACCTCGGCTCGAAGCGGCTGCTGATCCCGGAGATCTTGCGGGTCATCCGCGGCCTGCCGGAGGTCCGCACGGTCATCGACCTGTTCTCCGGGACATCCAGGGTCGGGCACGCGCTCAAGGCCGCCGGCTACCGCGTGCTCGCCAACGACCACAACACCTACGCCGAGACGCTGGCCCGCTGCTACGTCCAGGCCGACCGCGAGGACGTGGCCGAGGACGCCCGCCGCCTGATCGCCGAGCTCAACGCCCTGCCCGGCGAGCCCGGCTACGTCACCCGCACGTTCTGCGAGGAGGCCCGCTTCTTCCAGCCGAAGAACGGCGCCCGCATCGACGCGATCCGCCGCGCGATCGCCGAGAAGAGCCTCGACCCCGAGCTCGAGGCCGTGCTCCTCGTCGCCCTCATCGAGGCCGCCGACCGCGTCGACTCGACCACCGGCGTGCAGATGGCCTACCTCAAGTCGTGGGCCGCCCGCGCCCACGGCGACCTCGAACTACGTGTCCCCGAGGTCCTGTCTCGTGCGACATGGGGAAAAGGCCAGGCGCATGGCCTCGACGCGCTCGCCGCCGCCGCCGTGCTCGAGGCCGACCTCGCCTACCTCGACCCGCCCTACAATCAACACTCGTACCTCGGCAATTACCACGTGTGGGAGACGATCGTCCGCGGCGACACCCCCGAGGCCTACGGGGTCGCGCGCAAGCGGATCGACTGCCAGGAGCGCCGCAGCGCCTTCAACGCCCGCACGAAGATCCGCGCGAGCATGGAGGCGCTGATCGACGCCGTGCGCGCGCCGCTGCTGGTCGTGTCCTTCAGCGACGAGGGCTACCTGAGCCGCCCCGAGCTCGAGGCGCTGCTGGCCCGCCGCGGCCCGGTGCGCGTGCTGTCGTTCGACTACAAGCGCTACGTGGGCGCCCAGATCGGCATCTACAGCCCGCGCGGCGAGAAGGTCGGCCGCGTCAGCCACCTGCGCAACACCGAGATGCTCTACGTGGTCGGCGAGGGCCGCCACGCCGACGCGGTCGCGGCGCTGCCCGAGAACTGAAGCAGCGCCCGCCCGGCTCCGCGTCGCCGGGACGAGTCGCCCGCCCTCCGGGACATCTTGTTCACGGTGCGCCGGCAGCCTGTCCTTCGGGACATTTCTAAAAATGAGGTGCGCGAGCTCGACCCGGAGGGCGGCCGGGACTGTGACGGCCGCTCGCCTTCGCGACATGCAGCCGGGATGCGCGAGGCCGACCCGGCGGGCGGCCGGAAAAAAGGCCGGCGAACCACCTGACCTTCGGGACATGCAGCCGGGACGCGCGAGCTCGACCCGGCGGGCGGCCGGAGAAATGCCGGCGAAGCGCCTGTCCCCCGGGACAGCTCACGCGCGCGGGTGCGACCGGCTCGCGATCACTCCAGCCTCGTGTGAGCGCGGGCGAGGTCGAATGTTCCTTGCGACAGGTACGCCGGGACCCGCCGCGCTCGCGCCGGTGGGGCAGCCCGACCCCGTTGACGCTGTGCGGCGCTCGAGCGATCCCCGGAGGCGCCGCGGACGCGGCATGGGAGGGGATGATGCGGAGAATGCGTGCGGCGACGACGTTCTTGGGGCTCCTGGCCGCCTGCGGCGACAGCAGCGGCGCCGAGGGCAGCGGCAGCGACAGCGGCAGCGGCACCACCACCACCACCACCGAGGTCGGCTCGACCACCGACACGGTGCCCACCGGCAGCGGCAGCGAGGGCATGACGACCGGCGACACCTGCCCGGTGCTGCCCGAGACCGTCGCCGACGACCTGACCGTCGGGCCAGGTTGTGTCCGCATGTACCGCACCGACATCGTCGACGGCGCGACCCTGACGATCGTCGCCGGCACCACCGTGCAGGTCGAGGCCGGCGGCTTCCTCCACGCCGGTCCGTACGGCGACAACTCGGCGCTGGTCGTCGAGGGCACCGAGACCGAGCCGGTGATCTTCCAGTCGGCCGCCGCCAGCCCGGCCCCCGGCGACTGGCAGTGCGTCCGGATCGGCACCGGCAGCGCCGACAGCAAGATCGTCTGGACCGTGTTCGAGCACGGCGGCCAGGCCTGCGACGCCGTCGGCAGCCGGCCCGAGACGACCGTCGAGGTCAACGCCCCGGCGCTGGCCTTCTCCTTCAACACCGTCCGCGCCAGCGCCAGCCAGGGGGTGATCCTCGGCGACGGCGGGGCGGTCCGCGAGTTCCGCGACAACAGCTTCGCCGACAACGCGCGCCCGTCGTTGCGCGTCGCCCCGGCGGCGCTGCTGTCCGTGGCCGGCGGCCAGGTGTTCGCCGACGCCGACGAGGTCGTCGAGATCGACGGGACCTTCGACGAGATCGGCGCCGCCGGCACCTGGTCGGCGCAGAGCGTGCCGTACCGCGTGCTCGGGTACCTGCAGGTCGGCCCCGACGGCGACGTCGAGCTCGCCGCCGGCACGGTCGTGCAGCTCGACGGCAACAGCCTCGAGGTGTTCGCCGGCAAGCTCCACGTGGCCGGCACCGCCGACGCGCCCGTGGTCTTCACTTCGGCCGAGGACGCGCCGCAGGCCGGCGACTGGGGCTGCCTGGTCTACAGCTCGGTGACGTCGCCGCCGCAGATCGATCACGCCGTGTTCGAGTACGCGGGCAACGGCCTCGGCTGCACCGGCGCGGCGTACACGGCCGCGCTGGTCGGCCCGGAGACGATGCAGGTCACCGGCTCGACCTTCCGCGAGCTCGCCGGCGCGGCGATCCGCAGCAGCACCTGCGACCCGGGCTGGTGCGACAACACCTTCGAAGGGGTGGATCCGCTGTTCGAGTGCGCCGACCCGCCCGTCTGCCCGTGAAAACGCGACGAGCGCGCCGCCCGCGGGGCGACGCGCTCGCATGAACCTGTCCCGAAGGTCAGGCGATCACAGGCAGCCGCTGCAGACGTCGAGGAGGCCGCGCAACTCCTCCGCCGGCTCGCCCTCGCTCTCGGGCTTCCAGTTCTTCGGGTCGTCGACGAACGGGATCTTGGTGCAGCCGCCGCTCTCGACCGTGACGTTGAAGCCGGCGCCCTTGGGGGCCACGTCGCTGGGGAGGTTGAATTCGGCGGTGGGCGCGTACTCGTCCTCGGTGTTCATCTCGCAGTCGGCGGCGCCTTCGCAGGCCGAAATCTGCGGCTTGCAGTCGTGCGGCTTCATCACCTCGGTGTTCTTCAGCGTCGCGTTCAGCCACACCGTCTCGGGGATGTCGATCGTGATGTTGGCCGCCCACGGCTGGGGCGCGCGCACGATGAGCTGGCCGAACAGGCTGCCGTCGCCGCACTGGCAGTCCTTGGACCAGGCGCCGTCGGGGTAGTTCTCGCAATTTTCGATGCCGGCCGGCGGACAGGCGGGCGCCGGGGTCAGCTCGCGGCACATCTTGATCTTGGCCCAGCCGGCCTCCATCGCCACGTCGCCGTGGGTGCAGAGGTTGTCGATGATGATGTTGCCGCGGCGCGGGTACGACTGCTCGGTGCTGTTGTCCTCGGTGCTGACGAACAGCTTGCCGCGGTAGCCGGTCGGCAGGTGGACGCGGAAGTCCATGCCGGAGCGCTCGGGCTGCGACTTGCCGTCGTAGTAGGCGTAGATCGCGCAGTTGTCCTTCCAGGTGTCCTGCGTGCAGTCGTCGGCCGAGTCCTGCGAGTCAGGCTTGGTCGGGTTGCCCGAGCTGACGAAGGCCCACAGCGACAGCTTGTCGAACGTGCTGTCCCGGTCGAGGCTGTCGCCGAACACGTACTTGCGGGTCTCGACGGTGATCGTCTCCTCGGGGTGGTCGAACAGGACCTCGATGGTGCCGCGGTTGGCGAAGTTCTCGTCGAACTCCTTGCGGCCGATCGTGATGCTCGTGATCCTGGCGTCGCCGCTCAGCGGGAACGGCAGCGCGTCGACTTCTTTCTTCCACTCGCCGACCTGCGGCCTGCGCTCGCCCGTATCGCCGGTGTCCGAGTCGGTGCTGGCGGTGCCGTTGTCGCCGCAGGCGCCGGCGGCGAGCGCGGTGACGAGGAGGGCAGGGATCAGGTGTTTCATGGTCATGGTCCGGAGAGGCCTCGCGCGAGGGGTGAGAGGGCAGGATACCCAGCCGTGCGCGTGTCGACAACGTCACGACGGCCTTGCCTGAGACGGGTCCGAAGCCGGTCGGGTTTCACGGCGCGCCGGGCGACGGCGCTGCGCGGAGGACGGGGACTTGACCTGTGGCCGCCGGCGAGCCATGCAGGCATTCAGGCCATATGACCGCCCCGAAGCCCGCATCCCCGTTTCTGAGGCCCAATTCGCAGCTCGACCTCCCGCGCCTCGAGCAGGAGATCCTCCAATTTTGGCGGGACGGGGACATCGAGGGCAAGAGTTTGCGCACCACCACGCGCGCCGACGACTCGGGGCGCCCCGCGTTCGTGTTCTACGACGGCCCGCCGTTCGCCACCGGGCTTCCTCACTACGGCCACCTCCTGGCCGGCACGATCAAGGACATCGTGCCGCGGTTCTGGTTCATGCGCGGCCGGAGCGTCGAGCGCCGGTTCGGCTGGGACTGCCACGGCCTGCCGATCGAGAGCCTCGTCGAGAGCGAGCTCGGGCTCCACGGCAAGGCGGACATCGAGCGCTACGGCGTGCCGCAGTTCAACGCCGCCTGCCGCGCGGGCGTCCTCCGCTTCACCGCCGAATGGGAGAAGGTCGTCGGTCGCATGGGCCGGTGGGTCGACTTCCGCGACGACTACAAGACCATGGACTTCACGTTCATGGAGTCCGTCTGGTGGTGCTTCGGCCAGCTGTGGGACAAAGGCCTCATCTACGAGGGCTATCGCGTCCAGCCGGTGTCGCCGGCGCTCGGCACTCCGCTGTCCAACTTCGAGGTCGCCCAGGGCCCGCAAGAGAAGGACCCGGTGACCCGCAAGGAGGGCCACAAGCGCCGCCAGGACCCGAGCCTCACCGTGCGCTTCCGCCTCGAAGACGAGGACGCGAACCTGTGGGCGTGGACCACGACCCCCTGGACCTTGCCGAGCAACCTGGCGCTCGCGGTCCACCCCGACATCGACTACGTCAAGGTCCGCGTGGTCGAGACCGGTGAGGTCGCGTACCTCGAGCCCGGCCGGCTCGCCGACTACCAGCAGCGCGGCCGCGTCGGCGCCACGGAAGAGCTCGCTCGCCTCAAGGGCAAGGACCTGGTCGGCCGGCCCTACGCGCCGCTCCTGCCGTTCTTCGCCGAGCTCGCCACGCGGCCCGACGGCACGCGCTGGTGCTTCAAGGTGCTCGGCGCGACCTACGTGTCGACCGACAGCGGCACCGGCATCGTCCACCAGGCCCCGGCGTTCGGCGAGGACGACTACCAGGTCGGCCAGGCCAACGGCCTGCCCGTGGTCTGCCCGGTCAACCTCTCGGGCATCTTCGACGACCGCGTCGGTGAGTTCTCCGGCATGTTCGTCAAGGACGCCGACAAGCCGATCATCGACCGCCTCAAGCGCGAGCACAAGGTCGTCGACCAGGACACGATCGTCCACCCGTACCCGCACTGCTACCGCACCGAGCAGCCGCTGATCTACATGGCGCTGTCGACGTGGTTCATGCGCGTCGAGAGCCTGCGCGACGAGTTGGTCGCCAACAACAAGAAGATCCGGTGGGTCCCCGAGCACGTCGGCAGCGGCCGGTTCGGCAACTGGCTCGAGAACGCCCGCGACTGGAACCTCAGCCGCAACCGCTACTGGGGCACCCCGCTGCCCGTATGGCGCAACGACCATGACCCTTCGGACATGGTCTGCATCCACAGCGTGGCCGAGCTCGAGCGGCTCGCCGGCCTGGCCCCCGGCAGCCTCGTCGACCTCCACCGCGAGAACGTCGACGCCATCACCTGGCCCGCCCCCGGCGGCGGCACGTATCGCCGGATCTCCGAGGTCTTCGACTGCTGGTTCGAGTCGGGCAGCATGCCCTACTCGCAGAACCACTACCCCTTCGACGCCGACAAGAAGGCCTACGTCGAGGACAACCTGCCGGCCGACTTCATCGCCGAGGGCCTCGACCAGACGCGCGGGTGGTTTTACACCCTGCACGTGCTGTCGACCGCGCTGTTCAACCGGCCGGCGTTCAAGAACGTGATCGTCAACGGGCTGATCCTCGCCGCCGACGGCAAGAAGATGTCGAAGCGGCTCAAGAACTACCCCGATCCGGCCAAGGTGATCGACAGCTTCGGCGCCGACGCGCTGCGAACCTACCTCATCAACAGCGCGGTGGTCCGCGGCGAGCCGATGAAGTTCGGCAAGGACGCAAACGACCTCACCGGCGAGTGCGTCAAGGAGACGGTCCGCCTGGCGATCCTGCCGCTGTGGAGCGCCTACTACTTCCTCGTCACCTACGCGCTGGCCGACGGCTGGACCCCGACCGCCGCCGACCTCGGGCCGCAGGCGCTGGAGCACCCGCTCGACCGCTGGATCACCTCGCGCGTCGGCGGCTTCCTCACCAACCTCACCCGCGAGTACGAGGCCTACGAGCTGTCGAACCTGGTCCCGCACTTCCTCGAGATCTGCGACGACCTCAACAACTGGTACATCCGCCGCGGCCGGCGCCGCTACTGGCGCGCCAACAACCCGGCGGACGTCGACAAGCAGCGGGCCTACGCGACCCTCTACCGCGCGCTGGTGACGATCGCGCGGGCGATGGCGCCGGTGATGCCGTTCTTCACCGAGCACCTGTACCAGAAGCTGGTGGTCGACCCGGGCCTCGCGGCGCCGGGTGAGGAGAGCGTCCACTTCACGCGCTTCCCCCAGGCCGACGAGTGGGCCCGCGACGAGGCGCTCGAGCGCGAGGTCGCGGCGCAGCGGCAGGTCGTCGGCCTCGGCCTCGGCCTGCGCGAGCGCGAGCGGATCAACGTGCGCCGGCCGCTGGCGCGGCTGACGATCGTCCACGAGCGCCCGGAGGAGCTGGCGCGGTTCGCCGACCCGGCCGTGCAGGAGGAGCTCAAGGGCGAGCTCAACGTCGAGGAGATCGCGGCCTCGGCCGACGACAGCGCGCTGGTCGAGCTCAGCGCCAAGGCCAACTTCAAGACCCTGGGCAAGCGCCTCGGCGGCAAGATGAAGGCGGTCGCGGCGGCGGTCCAGGCGCTCGACCAGGCGGCGCTGCGCCGCTTCCTCGCCGAGGGCCGCGTCGAGGTCGAGGGCGAGACGCTCGGCGTCGACGATGTCCTGCTCACCCGCACCCCGCGCCCGGGCCTGGTGGTCGCCCACGAGGCCGGCGTGACGGTCGTGCTCGACACCACCCAGACCCCGGCGCTGCGCCGCAAGGGCCTGGCCCGCGAGCTGACCAAGCGCGTGCAGGACCTCCGCCGCGACCACGACCTCGACATGAACGAGCGGATCGTCGTCACCTTCCGCTGCGGCGGAGAGCTGGCCGCCGCCCTCGCCGACGCCGCCCACGCCGCGGAGATCCGCAGCGAGACCCGCGCTGACGCGCTGCGGGTCGTGGCGCCCGGGACGGAGCTCGCGGGGGAGCGTGTCCTCGAGGACACGATCGACGACGAGCAGGTCGCCATCACGTTGACGAGGGCCTGAAGGGCTGCGCGCGAGGCGACCTGGTCGAAAGGCCAGGTCGCCCGGGGCGCCGGGTCGCCGCGCGGGCGGCGCGGGCGGACGGTCCGACTGAAAGGGCACGCCGGTGTCAGCCGCGGCGCCCGGCTCGCGGGTCGCGAGCGAGCGGCGTGGGCGACGGCGGATGTGACTGAGCGGCAGTCGAGCCCGTTCACCCGCGTTTGTGGTGACGGGCGGATGACCTGACTGAAAGAGCAGGCCAAGCCAGGCCATCCGCGCCGTGGGCGCCGAGCGGATAACCTGGCTGAAGGGTCATGTCAGCGGCCGCGCAGGGCCGCGAGCTCGGCCCGCAGGCGTTCGAGCTCGGCCTGCGCCGAATCGGCGCGGGCGGCCTCGGCGGCGGCGCGGGCGGCCTCGGCGTCGGCGCGCTCGGCCTCGGCGGCGGCGCGGGCGGCCTCGACGGCGGCGCGGTCGCTGACCTGAGCGATGCGCTCCTGCGCGGTCGGCCACAGCGACTCGCCCTTCGGTCCCAGGCCGAGGCGGAGCTCGTCGTGCGCGCCGCGCACGAGCCACACATCGTAGGAGACGAGCTGAATGCGGTCGCCGATGGTCGGCCGCCGGATCAGCTGCCCACGCTCGTCGCGGACGAAGTGGGCGAACAGCTCCCGCTTGCGGCGCGACAGGTGGACGGGATCGTAGCGGACCAGCTCATGCACGCCGAGATCCCGGTAGCGCTCGAGGAGGCGGTCTCCGTAGTCCTTTGGATACTCGTCGGACACGATCTCGAGCGCCAGCGTCGGCGCCTTGCCGTCGTGCTCCCAAATCTTCCAGCTCTTCAGTTCCGTGGGGTGGATGGAGACGCCGTCGATGACGTAGAGGTCGGGTGCGACGACCGAGCGCGGATCGCCCTGCTTGTAATAAAAGAACTGGTTGCAGCCGACGAACGCTTCGCGCTCGAGGGCGGCAAAGTAGTCCTCGAAAAGACCCATGAGGAGACGGGTCACGAACACCTGGAGGCCGCTTTCTCCCATGTCGTCGCAAACGGGGTAAACCACCCCTCCGGTCGGCTCGCGAGACGTGTTCGTGTCGAGCGCCATGCCTACTTGGGTAGCACACAACCGCGCTGCACGCGACGGCCTTGCGCCCGCGGCACAGTCCTGGCATGGCAATGGCCCGGGCGACGCCTGCGCCCGGTCCGACCGCCATGAACGCCCCCAAGATCTCCACCAAGCCGCCGAGCGGTATGCGTGACTTCCTGCCCGCCGACATCGCCCGACGGCAGCACGTCATCGACGTGGTCCGCCGGATCTACGGCAGCTACGGGTTCGTCCCGCTCGAGACCCCCGCGATCGAGAACCTCAGCACCTTGCTCGGCAAGTACGGCGAGGAGGGCGACCAGCTGCTGTACCGCCTGCTGCACCGGCGGGACGCGCTGCATCGCGGGCTCGAGGCGGGGGCCAAGCTCGTCGCCGGCTTGCCGGAGGACGCGCGCGGGTCGGTCGGCGAGGATCCGAGCCGCGAGGCGCGGACCGACGTGCGGCTGTACGAGAGCCAGCTGGCCGACCAGGGCCTGCGCTACGACCTCACCGTGCCGCTGGCCCGCGTGGCCGCGCAGTACGACCTGCCCAAGTATTTCAAGCGCTACCAGATCCAGCCGGTGTGGCGGGCCGACCGGCCGGGCAAGGGCCGGTTCCGCGAGTTCTACCAGTGCGACGTCGACGTCACCGGCACGAGCAGCCTCGTCGCCGAGGCGGAGGTGTGCGGCGCGGTCGCGGAGGTGCTGCACGCGCTCGGCTTCACGGACTTCAAGATCCGCGTCAACCACCGCCAGCTGCTGCGGGCGATGATGCACCACGCCGGCATCGACCTCGCCCACGAGGCGGCGGCGCTGGTGGCGATCGACAAGCTCGACAAGATCGGCCAGGGCGGCGTGCTCGAGGAGCTGGCGACCCGCGGGATCGACACCGAGACCGCCAACAAGCTGATGCTGCTCGTGCTCACCGCCGACGGCGAGCAGCTGTTCGGCTTCGACCTCAACCAGGTCGCGCAGGGGCCGAAGACGCCGATCAAGCGGG
The DNA here is from genome assembly GCF_002343915.1 of Nannocystis exedens. Lineage (GTDB taxonomy): Bacteria > Myxococcota_A > Polyangia > Nannocystales > Nannocystaceae > Nannocystis > Nannocystis exedens. Next base: position 5,920,982 of record NZ_NETK01000001.1, read on the forward strand.
TGCGCAAGCAGATCACCGATCCGATCGGGATCAAGGCGCTCGACGAGCTCGACGAGCTGTTCGACCTGCTGGCGGCGACGCCGGCCGGCCCGCATATCCAGCTCAGCCTCGACCTCGCGCGCGGGCTCGGCTACTACACCGGCTCGATCTTCGAGATCGCCGTGCCCGACCTCGCCGGCAGCCTCGGCGGCGGCGGCCGCTACGACAACCTGGTCGGCATGTTCGGCAAGAAGCAGGTGCCGGCGGTCGGGTTCTCGCTCGGGCTCGAGCGGATCCTCGTGGTCATGGAGGAGCGCGGGATGTTCCCCAACCTGTCCATCGGGCCAGACGTGCTGCTGTGCTGGATGGAGGGCACGCCGCGCGCCGAGGCGCTGCGGGTGGCCCACTCGCTGCGGCGCCAGGGCATCAAGGTCGAGGTGTTCCCCGAGGAGGCCAAGCTCGGCAAGCAGCTGCAGTACGCCGACGCGCCGGGCGTGAAGGCCCCCGTGGCCGCGATCGTCGGCAGCGAGGAGCTCAAGGCCGGTCAGGTCACGCTCAAGCACCTCGCGAGCGGCACGCAGGAGCGCGTCGCGCTCGAGGGCGCCGGCGAAGCGGTGCGGGCGCTGATGCGCCAGTGAGCGTGGCGAGCTCGTGGGCGCGGCGCTCATGAGGGGGACGCCGCCGCGGCGCTCGACGCGAGCGGCGAGCGCTGACGCAGCCGCCAAGCGACGATGCGACCGAGCGCGTCCGGCGACGCGAAGCTCGACGCCGATGCGGCGCTCGTGAGGAGCGCCGGGGCGCGGGTGGAGCGAGCGCCGACGAGGCGCTCGTGAGGCGCCGCCTTGCCGAGGCGAGCGCGAGCAGCGAACGGCGACGCTCGGGAGGCGGGCGCGAGCGCCGACGCCCCGGATGACTGAGGACTTGCGAGCGAGGGCGACGCGGTCGCTGCGGGCGCCGCGCACTTCAACGCAGGACGGCCGCGGGCGGCCATGGCGGGCGCCGTCGCGGGCGGGGCGAGGCCGCCGCCGGCGGTGCTAGGATCGTACGCGCATGAGCGAGACCACGGGCCTGGGCGGGACGATCCTCGTCATCGACGACGAGCGCAACATCCGTCGCACGCTCCGCATGGTGCTCGAGGGCGAGGGCGCCACGGTGCTCGACGCCGACAGCGCGGAGGAGGGCCTGGAGATGATCCAGCGCGCCCTCGTCGAGGGGCCCGAGGGGCAGCGGCCGATCCAGGTCGTCATGGTCGACGTCTGCCTGCCCAACATGTCGGGCCTGCAGCTGCTCGAGAAGCTGTGCGAGATCGGCGGCGGCACCCCGCCGCTGCCCGTCATCCTGATCAGCGGCCACGCCACCGTCACCGACGCCGTGCGGGCGACGCGGCTCGGCGCGTTCGACTTCTTCGAGAAACCGCTCGCGCGCGACCGCGTGATCGTCAGCGTGCGCAACGCCCTGCGTCACTACCAGACCGAGGCCGAGCTGCGCAGCCTGCGGGCGCGAGCGCGGCGGGAGATCATCGGCGAGTCGCGGCCGATGCAGGAGCTGCTGCGGCAGGTGATCAAGGTCGGCGGCACGCGGGCGCGGGTGCTGATCGAGGGCGAGAGCGGGACCGGCAAGGAGCTGGTGGCGCGGGCGATCCACGACGCCAGCGAGCGGCGGGCGGCGGCGTTCGTGAAGGTCAACTGCGCCGCGATCCCGCGCGAGCTGATCGAGAGCGAGCTGTTCGGCCACGAGCGCGGAGCGTTCACCGGCGCGACCGCGCAGAAGCGGGGCCTGTTCGAGCTGGCCCACGGCGGCACCCTGTTCCTCGACGAGATCGGCGACATGGACCTGAACGCGCAGGCCAAGGTGCTGCGCGTGCTGCAGAGCGGCGAGCTGATGCGCGTCGGCGGCGAGCGGCCGATCAAGGTCGACGTCCGCGTGCTGGCGGCGACCCACCGCAACCTGCGCGAGCTGGTGGCGAGCGGCGAGTTCCGCGAGGACCTGTACTTCCGCCTGGCGGTGGTGCCGATCGCCGTGCCGCCGCTGCGCGAGCGCCCCGGCGACGTCGCGCTGCTGTGCCGCTACTACCTCGACCTCGCCTGCCACGAGAACGGCATCACGCCCAAGCGGCTGTCGCCGGCCGCCCAGGCGGCGCTCGAGGCGTACCCGTGGCCGGGCAACGTCCGCGAGCTGCGCAACGTGATGGAGCGGATCGCGATCCTGTCCGACGGCGACATCGAGATCGGCGACGTGCCGCAGGAGATCCGCGGCGACCCGGAAGAAGAGGCCGGCGCGCCGGTCGGCGGCGAGGCGGTGGTCCAGTTCGGCGAGGGAGCTGTCCCTCCGGGCATGTCCCTCAAGGCCTTCCGCGACTCGGTCGAGCGCGCGTTCATCCTCCAGCGGCTGAGCGAGCAGAACTGGAACGTGTCCAAGACGGCCGAGACCCTCGACGTCGAGCGCACGCATCTCCACAAGAAGATGAAGCTCCTCGGGATCGCCCGCGGCGGCTGACGCGTGACGTGCAGCCGACGGGCTGCTACGCTCGGTCGCATGCATTCGCCTAATTACTTGTCGCTGTCCCTCGCCGCCCTGTTCGCGAACCTGCTGTCCGGCTGCTTCACCACCGGCAACTGCAAAGGCCTGGAGAATACGCAGGAGGTCGAGCTGACCCCCGAGGACTGGGCCGCGTTTCAGATGAACCAACCCAGCTACGCGGAGGACGTGCCGAATCCGACGACATCCGCCGGCACGAGCACGACCGACGCCGACGGCAGCACGACGGACGCGAGCACCGGCACGACCGACGCGCACGCGAGCACGACCGACGGCAGCACGACCGACGCGAGCACGACGGGCGGTGAGATGTTGTCCGAGGCCGTTGCCTGCGCGCTGGTGTGCAAGTATCGGGTCGACGAGTACGGCGATCTGCTCGGCTGCGAGGTCAGCGTCGAGGCGACGAAGGTGGTCGTCGCATGCACGTATCCGGCCTACTGCGAGGGTCGGCGCCACGCCTGCGTGACCTCGCGCGGGGAGCGGGCCGAGGCCGATCCGGCCGGGGCCTGGCTGGCGCGCGCGGCTCACGACGAAGCCGCCTCGGTGTTCGCGTTCCGCTCGCTCGCGCGCGAGCTGGCGGCCTGGGGCGCCCCGGCCGAGCTGCTGGCGCGCATCGACGCCGCCGCGGCCGACGAGGTGCGCCACGCCGAGGTGGTGGCGAACGCGGCCCGGGCTCGCGGCGCCGAGGTCACGCCGCCGACGCACGCGGCCGTGGCGGTGCGCGAGCTGCGGGCGATCGCGGTCGAGAACGCGGTCGAGGGCTGCGTGCGCGAGACGTGGGCCGCGCTGTCGGCCGCGCACCAGGCCCGCTTCGCCGCCGAGCCCGAGCTGCGGGCGATGTACGCTGAGATCGCCGCCGACGAGGCGCGCCACGCCGAGCTGGCGTGGGCGATCGACGCCTGGCTCATGGGACAGCTCGATGCCGCGGGCCGCGACGCGGTCGCGACCGCCCGCCGCGCCGCGATCGCCGAGCTGCGCGCGTCGCTGGCCGGCCTGGAGGAGCCGGCGCTGCGGACCCTCGGCCTGCCGGCCGCCGCCACCGCCGTCCGCCTGTGCGGCGAGCTCGACGCGGCGCTGTGGTCCCGGGCAGCCTGAAGCCCGCGCCGGGAGCGGGCGTGCGAGCCGAGCGCGGGAGGCGGTCGCCCTCGCACGGGTCAGGGCCAGGGAGGTGTGAGGCGAGCGCGACGGACTCGCCGCCGACCTCGCTCGCGCCAGGGCGCTCGGGCCGGTGACCACGACGGAAGTCCCGCCGACCTCGCTCGCGCCAGGCGCTCGGGCCGGCGACCACGCCGGAGGTCACCGAGCTCGCTCGCGCCAGGCGCCCAGGCCGGCGACCACGCCGGAGGTCACTGACCTCGCTCGCGCCAGTTGCTCGGGCCGGCGACCACGACGGCAGGCTTTGTGCCTCTCGCGCGCGAGTTCTTCGGCGGGGAGGAACAGGCGCCGAAGGACATGCCCGATCGGGCATGACGCAAGGGACATGCCCTCGCGGACATGCCCCGTATTTCAGATGGCGAACTCGACGCGCAGGCGGTGGCCGGCGAAGGTCGAGCCGTCGAGGGCGCGGCGGGCGCCGTGGGCGGAGGCTTCGTCGGCGAAGGTGACGTAGGCGATGACGAGCTCGCGGCGGGGGATCAGGCGGACGTCCTGGATGACGCCGAAGCTGGCCCAGGCCTCGCGCAGCGCTTCCGGGGAGGCCGAGGGGGGCAAGCCTCCGACGTAGAGCGTGCGGGTCTTGGGCGCGGGCATGAGTCAGGAGGAGGCTTTGCGCGAGCGGGCCAGCTCGCGGAGGTTGCCGCGGTGGCGGACCCAGATGAGGGCGGCGATCGCGACGACCAACCCTTTGTAGGCCGGCGGCGCGTCCGTGATCAAGATGTGGAGCGCGGCGGCGTTGACGGCGGTCAGCGAGCCGATCGCCGACACGCGGGTGAGGGCGAGGGTCTGCACGTAGATGACCGCGGCCAGGAGACCGGCGAGCGGCAGCAGGGCGGAGAAGACCCCGAGCGCGCAGGCGACCCCCTTGCCGCCGCGGAACCCGAGGTAGACGGGGAAGATGTGGCCGAGGGTCGCCGCCAGACCGACCCAGGCGAGTGCCGACGGCGCGTCCGGCAGGTCGCCGAGGCTGGATTCCATGGCCATGCGGACCGGGAGGTAGGCCTTGAGGACGTCGAGCACGAACACGACGAGGCCCCACTTGGCGCCGAGCACTCGCGACGCATTGGTCGCGCCGATGTTGCCGGAGCCGAGCTGGCGGATGTCGACCCCGCGCAAATATCCGACCACCACGCCCATGGGGATCGCCGCGATGAGGTAGGCGAAGAGACACCACCCGAAGACGCTCAGAGCCATGACGCGCCCAGCATATCCGCTCTCCGTCGCGCCGTTCCAGTGCCGCGGTCCGAAGGCACGTCGAGCAGCCCGGCGCCGACGAGCCGGCGAGGCGCACGTCGGGCCCACGAGCGAGCGACCGCGATCGCAGCGAGACCCGCCCCGGCTGCACCGGTGCCGCGATGGCGGCCCGCGCGCCTTCGTCGTCGGCGTCAGCCGGACGGCGCAGGGCCGTCCCCGGCAGCGGCGGCCTGGGCGCGGGCGGCCTTCTCGTCGAGGCCGCTGCGGCCCATGCGACGCGCGAGCTCGGCGGCGACGTCGGTCAGCGGGACGTCGCGGTGGGCCAGGCCGACGAGGGCGTGGAACAGCAGGTCGGCGGCCTCGCGGGCGATGTGGCCGCGGTCGTCCTCGGCCAGCGCCTCGGCCAGCTCGCCGGCCTCCTCGTGCAGCTTGGCGGCGATCTTCGGCACGCCCGCGACCATGAGGTCGCGGACGTAGCTCTTGCCGTCGCGGTTCGTCATCCCGCGCCCGGCCCTGCGCTCGCAGATCTCGGCGAACAGCTGCTCGAACACCGCGCTCGGCCGCGCCGCCGCCGGCTCGCCGACCGGACGGAAGAAGCAGCTCGGCGCGCCGGTGTGGCAGGTCGGCCCGCGCGGCGCGGCCCGGACCAGCAGCGCGTCGGCGTCGCAGTCGACGTGGAGCCCGCGCAGCTCGAGCGTGTGCCCCGAGGTCTCGCCCTTCTCCCACAGCTGCTGGCGGCTGCGGCTCCAGAACGTCACGCGCCCGCTCGCCAGCGTGCGCGCCAGCGCCTCGGCGTTCATGTAGCCGAGCATCAGCACCTCGCCGCTGTCGACGTGCTGGACCACCGCGGCGACCAGGCCGTCCGGGCCGGGCGTCAGCGCCGACCACAGCGCGGCTGAATCTGTCGGGAGGGACATGTCCGGATGGCCAGGAACGTGAGGGCAGGAGCGTTCGGACATGCCCGAATGCGCATGTCCGTTCGGTCAGCCGGTGATGAGCACCCCGCGCGGGGCCTCGTGCGGGCGGACCGGGATGCCGTGTTCGGCGAGGTAGTGCTTGGCCTGGGCGATGGTGTAGAGGCCGAAGTGGAAGATCGAGGCGGCGAGCGCGGCGTCGGCGGCGCCCTCCTTGGGGTCGAGGCCCTGGCGCAGGTGCTCGAGCGAGCCGACGCCGCCGGAGGCGATCACCGGGATCGGCACGCGCTTGCTGACGGCGCGGGTGATCGCCAGGTCGTAGCCGTCGCGGGTCCCGTCCTTGTCCATCGAGGTCAGCAAGATCTCCCCCGCGCCGAGCGCGGCGGCCTGCTCGCACCACGACAGCGCCTCGAGGCCCGTCGAGCGGGTGCCGCCGTGGATCACGACCTCGTACAGCGGCTCGGTCTCGCCGGGCAGCGGCTTCAGCTGGCGCACGTCGACGGCGACGACGATGCACTGGCTGCCGTAGCGGTCGGCGAGCTGGCGGATGAGGAGCGGGTTGGCGACGGCGGCGCTGTTGACGGCGACCTTGTCGGCGCCGGCGGCCAGCAGGCGGCGGACGTCGGCCTCGCGCCGGACCCCGCCGCCGACGGTCAGCGGCGTGAAGATCTGCCCGGCCACGCGGCGGACCACGTCGACGAAGGTGTCACGCCCCTCGGTGGTCGCGGTGATGTCGAGGAGGCACAGCTCGTCGGCGCCCTGCGTGTCGTAGGCGCGCGCGGCCTCGACGGGGTCGCCCGTGTCGCGCAGGTTGGCGAAATGGACGCCCTTGACGACCCGGCCGTTCTTGATATCGAGGCAGGGGATCACACGGCGCTTCAACATCGAGCGAGGGCCTCCTCCAACGTAAAGCTACCTTCGTAGAGCGCGCGCCCGAGGACCACCGCGCGCACGTCGGCGGCGCGCAGGGCGTCGAGGTCGGCGAGCGAGCCGACGCCGCCGCTGGCGATCACGAGGACGCTGGGGACGGCGCGTTGCAGGCTGATGGTGGCGTCGACGGCCGGCCCGCACTGCAGGCCGTCGCGGGCGATGTCGGTGTGCAGCAGCGCCGCGGCGCCCCAGATCGCCGCGGTCTTGGCCAGCGCCAGCGCGGGGACGGTGGTCGGCTCCTGCCAGCCGGCGAGGGCGACCAGGCCGTCGCGGGCGTCGATGGCGACGATGATGCGGCCGGGGTATCGGCGGCACAGCAGCGACACCGCGTCGGGGTCGCGGACCGCGAGGGTGCCGACGACGACGTAGTCGGCGCCGGTGTCGAGCACGGCGGTGACGGCGGCCGCGTCGCGCAGGCCGCCGCCGACCTCGACCTCGGCGCCGCCCTCGTGGGCGACGCGGACGAGCTCACGGACGAGGTCGGTCTGGACCGGGCGGCCGGCGAAGGCGCCGTCGAGGTCGACGATGTGGACCCGCCGCGCCCCGGCGGCGAGGAAGTCGCGCAGCGCCGCGGCCGGGTCGTCGGCGTAGACCGTGGCCCGCCGCGGGTCGCCCTCCTGCAGGCGCACCGCCTTGCCGCCCATCAGGTCGATGGCGGGGATCGCCAGCATCAGGCGCGGCCTCCGAGGATGAAGCTGCGGAGGAACCGAAGCCCCGACCACTGGCTCTTCTCGGGGTGGAACTGACAGCCGAACACGTTGCCGCGGGCGATCGTGGCCGGGAATTCGACGCTGCCGTAGCGACACCACCACATCACGAGGCTGGGGTCGGTGGTCTCGACGTAGTAACTGTGGGCGAAGTAGAAGTGCTCGCCGGTCGGCTGGACGTCGCTCCAGCCCATGTGGGGGATCTTCAGGCGCGAGGCGTCGGGCTCGTCGCCGGCCCGCATGTCGGCCGGGAACCGGCGCACGCGCCCCGGCAGCACCTTGAGGCCGTCGGAGCCGCCGCCCTCCTCGCTGTGCTCGAACAGCAGCTGCATGCCGAGGCAGATGCCGAGGAACGGGTCGCCGCGCTCGATGACCATGCGCAGGGCCGCGCCCATGGCCCCGTCGACCAGCCCCCGCGTGGTCGGCCCGAACGAGCCCTGGCCGGGGAAGACCACCATGCGCGCGGTGGCGACGCGGTCGGGGTCGCTGGAGACGATCACCGAGGCGCCTACCTGGATGAGCGCGTGTTCGACGCTGTCCAGGTTCCCGAGCTGACTGTCGACCAGGATGACTTCGCGCGGCATGAGGGAACAGCGGGTTTTTATCACAGGTCCGCTCAGATCCAGCGCGGCTTTTACGTGACACCGTACGTAACCGTGTACCGGGGCCGCAGCGCGAAGAACTCGAAATGTCAAGCGCCGAATTCGTGGTCACGCGCGCTCGCACGGCGAAAGTGGGCGGGGCCGCGCGCCAAATCGGCGCTCGCGGCTGTCCTCGCGGACAGGAGAGCAGGCGGCCCGCGCCGAGAGGCCCGAATTTCATGGTATACGCGCGTCCGACCGGCAGGAGGCACGATGCGCGTCGCGGCTCGTCGAGGCATGTGGGGGGTTCCAGTGGCGCTGCTGCTGCTGCTCGCGGGCTGCGGGGAGCCGGCCACGAGCGCCGCGACGGGCCCCGCGCCGGTGGCCGATCCGCTGGCCGAGGTGGCCCTCCTGGCGGTGGCCGAGGGCAAGGTCAGCGTCCGCGACGCCCAGGGGGCCGAGACGCCCGGGCGCCCCGATCTGCCGCTCCGCCGCGGCGACACGGTGATCACCGGCCCGGGTTCGCTGGCGGTGGTGGTGCTGGCCAACGGCTACGTGATCAAGCTGGACGAGGACCAGTCGACGCCGGTCCGCGCCCTGGCCCACCTCGACGACCCACCGCCGAGCGAGAGCGTGGCCGAGCTGTTCGAGAAGGCCCTCGGCGCCGAGGCGTTCGCCCGCGTCGGCGGGGCCGACCGGCTCGAGCGGATCGCCGGCTGGAACGCCCGCCGGGCCTCGGGCGAGACCCCGGCCCCGGTGGCCAAGGTGGACGCCCCGCCGGCCCCGGTGAAGGCCGCCGAACCCGCGCCCGCCGAGGCGGCCGACGAACCGCTCGCCGCCCCGGTGGCCGACGCCAAGCGCGGCGACCGGGCCGTCGATCTCGACGATGGCCCCCAGACCGACAGCATCGGCAAGAACAGCCGCCCGACGCCGCTGCCCGGCAAGAAGACCGAAGACGGCGGCGGGCCGGCCGACCCGGCCGCGCCCCCGCCGGCGCAGAAGCCGGTCGACAGCGAGAAGAAAAAGGAGCCGGCGAAGAAGAGCTCCGAGTCGTCGGCGCCGAGCCAGGGCGCGCCCCCGCCGGCCGGCGCGCCGGAGGCGGAGGCGTCGACGTCCGCGGCCGACCTGACCGACCTGGCCGACTCGTGGATCTTCGAGACCAGCCCCGACACCCGGGTCACGCGCACCAGCCTGCCCGAGGCCCTCGAGTCGCGGCGCAAGCCGCTGGCGCAGTGCGTGGCCGCGGCCCTGCCGGGCGTGGCCGCGCCCGAGCTGCGGCTCAAGGTGGCCGGCGGGGTCGTCAAGGAGGTCGCGCTCGGCGGCGGCAAGTCGGCCCCGGCGTGCGCCCGCGAGCTGCTGAACCAGCGCCTGGCCGGGGTGGGTGACGGCTGGGTGATCGTGCGCGTAAGGCGGTGATGCGCGCGGCCGACTCCCCCGCGTCCGGTTCGCGCCGCAGGCGAGCCCTGCTGCGCTCGCCGGCGCTGCTGGCCGCGCTGCTCAGCGTGGCGATCGCCCTGCTGTGCGCCCTGGAGCGCTCGCGGCTGGAGATCCGGTGGGTCGACGCGCTCGAGCGGGCCAGCCTCGACCAGCGGTTCCGCTGGCGCGGGCCGGTCGCCACCACCGGCGAGGTCGTGATCGTGGCGATCGACGACGACACGCTCGAGCGCCGGCCCGAGCTGTACCAGCGCCGCGCCGGCACGGCCGCGCTGGTCCGCGCGATCGCGGCCGCCGGCCCGGCGGCGATCGGCGTCGACCAGGTCTACGTCGACCCCGAGGAGGTGCTGTCGCCGGGTCTCAGCAGGCGCATCAAGGGACATGTCGCCAAGAACATGTTTCCTGCGCCAGGTTCGCAAGGCCCGGCCGACGCGCTGCTGCAGGAGGTCGCGCGCGAGCTGATGGGCGACGCCGAGCTGGCCGACGCGATCAGGGCGGCGGGCAACGTGGCGCTGGCGATCCACCTGACGCAAGAGCCAGGCGACGGGCGCCCGCTGCCGGACCCGGCGAAGCTGCGGGCCGGCCGCTACGGCCAGCAGGACGCGCGCTCGCCCCCTTTTCGGCGGGTCGAGGCCGGGCTGGTGTCGCTGCCGGAGCTGGTCGCGGGGGCGCGGGCGCTCGGCGGGATCACCGTCGAGGAGGATCGCGACCGCGCGGTGCGGGCGATCCCCGCGGCCTGGCGGGTCGGCGACGCCGCCTACGCGCCGCTGTCGGTCCAGCTGGTGGCCCTGCGCGAGGGCCTCGGGCGCGCCGAGCTGGCGTTCCTCGGCGGCGAGTCGAGCCTGCAGATCGGCGCGCGGCGGGTCCCGCTCGGCGACCACGAGGCGGTGGTGCTCAACTTCCGCGGCGGCACCGGCACCTTCACGACGGTGTCGGCGGTCGACGTCGTCGAGGGCCGGGCGGGCGACGTCCTGCGCGGCAAGATCGTCCTGCTCGGCGTGACCTACTTCGGCCACGACGTCGTCCGCACCCCGTTCGCCGGCGACCTCCCGGGCGTCGAGCTGCAGGCCACCGCGGTCGACACGATCCTCGCCGGCGACCCGCTGGTCCGCAGCTCGGCGCTGACCGACGCCCTGGTGACGCTCGCATCGGGCCTTTTGGTCAGCTTGCTGTTCGCCGCGGTCCTGCGCGCCGGGCCGCTGGCGCGCATCGCCGGGGTGCTGGCGGTGATCGGCCTCGACGTCGCCGCCGCCGCGCTGGCGTTCACGCGCATGCACCTGTGGCTGGCGCTGGTGTGGCCGCTGCTGGCGGCGGTGGTCGCGGGCTCGGCGGCGCTGGCGGCCGCGTACGCCGGCGAGGCGCTGCAGCGGGCGCGGCTGCGGCGGACGTTCTCCAATTACCTCGGGGCCGAGGTGCTCGACGAGCTGCTCGCCGACCCGAAGGCGCTCGGCCTCGGCGGGGCGCGGCGCGAGCTGACGGTGCTGTTCTCCGACATCCGCGACTTTACCAGCGTGGCCGAGCGGCTGTCGCCGGAGGACCTGGTCGCGCTGCTCAACACGTTCCTCACGCCGATGACGCAGGAGGTGATGGCGCGCGCCGGCTACCTCGACAAGTACATCGGCGACGCGGTGATGGCGGTGTTCGGCGCGCCGGTGGCCCGGGCCGACCACGCCGAGCGCGGCCTCGCCACCGCGCTGGCGATGCACGCCGCGCTCGCGCGCCTGCAGCCGTCGCTGCGCCAGTTCGGGGTCGAGCAGCTGCAGATCGGCGTCGGCATCAACACCGGCGAGATGGTGGTCGGCAACATGGGCTCGGCCGACCGCTTCGACTACACGGTGTGCGGCGACGCGGTGAACCTGGCGTCGCGCCTCGAGGGCTTGACGAAGACCTACGGGGTGTTCTGTCTGGTCGGCGCCGGCACCCGCGCGGCCGCGCCCGCGAGCTACCGGTTCCGCGAGGTCGACCGGGTGCGCGTGAAGGGCAAGGGCCAGCCGGCGGCGATCTTCGAGCTGCTCGCGGGTCCGGGCGGCGCCGTCGCCGAGTACGCGGCGATGGACCGCTGGGACGCGGCCCTGGCGGCCTTCCGCGCCGGCGATTTTTCGACCGCGCGCGCCGAGTGGCAGGCGTTCCAGGCCGACAACCCGGACGACCCGGTCGTGCGGCTGCACCTCGGGCGCCTGGCCGGCCTCGGCGACGAGGCCCCGCCCGACTGGGACGGCGTGGCCGTGTTCCATCACAAGTAGACGCGCTCGCCCAGGCCGTGCGCGCCAGGTGAAGTTTCGGACATGTGGTCGAGAGCATGTCCGAGGGGACATGCTCTCGACGACATGCTCTAAGGCGCGGGCGCCTTGGCCGCCTCGGGCTGCTTGGCCTGCTGCACCGTCGGGTCGCGCTCGAGCTTGCGGCCGGCGACGTCGTCGTCGAGGTGGAGCATCATGTAGACCACCGCGACGGCGAGGATCACGAGGACGTTGATGATCTGGAACGGCAGGCTGAGGGCGATGAGGTACTCGCCGCGCAGCCAGCGGCGGCGGCGGATCTTCTTCGCCACCTTCTCGTAGAAGTCGGGCGGGGCCTGCTCCTCGGGCAGGCCCTTGACCAGCCGCAGCATGTTCTGCAGGCCGGACAGCTCTTTTTGCGCCTCGGGCGAGCTGGCGAGCATCGCCTCGAGCTTGCTCTTGCCCTCGGCGTCGAGCTCCTCGTCGAGGTAGGCGCTCATCAGGGCTTCGGCGTTGTCGGTCTCGGGCTTGGCCATAAGAACGATCCTCGGCGCCTCAGCGCATGAAGGGCTCCAGGCGCTCCTTCAGCGCCAGGCGCGCCCGGTGCAGGCGCGACTTGAGGGTGCCCTCCTGCAGGCCGGTGATCTTGATGATGTCCTGGTACGACATGCCTTGCACGTCGCGCAGCACGATGAGCAGGCGGTGGTCGGGGTCGAGGGCGGCGAGCTCGCGCTGGACGATTTTCTCCATGCGCATGCCCTCGGTCACCGCCTCGGGGCCCGGCACCTGGCTCTGGAAGGTGATGACCGCGCCGGTCTCGGCCGCCGGCATCTGCGCCTGCGGCGTCTCGTCGATGTCGAGGCTGCGGTGGAAGTTGCGGCCCTTGAGGTACTTGATCCGGTTCTTGCAGGTGTTGGTGGCGACCCGGTAGAGCCAGGTGTAGAAGCGACCCTCGCCGCGGTAGTTGCCGATCGCGCGGTAGACGATGATGAACACCTCCTGCGCGAGATCTTCGGCCTCCTGGCGGTTGCCGATCATCCGCAGCATGAGGCCGAAGATCCGGTTCTGATAGGTGTGGACCAGCTCGCGGAACGCGGCCTCGTCGCCTTGCTTGAGGCGGCGGACCAGCTGGCGATCGCGGCGGTCCTGCTCGGCGCGGCGGGCGTTCTCGGCCCGCTGCTCCGGGGTCAGCGTCTCGTCGGGAGCCGGGGCCGGCTCGGGCTCGTCGGGCGGGGCGGCAGCGGCGAGCTCCTCGGCGCTGTACACTCGCTCGGGGTCGGTCACGCGACTCACTGTCGTCCAGACCGCGGGGCCGGGGCAAGGTTCCTGTGCATAGGACGGTCGCGGTCACGTCCGCGCGCGCGGAGCGGTCGGGGCACCAAAGTGCGTCCGCGAGCCGCGTTATTGCCGGCTGTCGCCGCCTTACTGAGGATTGATGCGGATGCCGAGGTTGACGGCCAGGCGGGTCTCGGGGTTGGGCCCGGTGACCTGGCGCGAGAACCCGAACCCGAGGTCGAAGCCGATCCCCCGCTTCGGCGCGTCGCGGACGAAGCCGATGCCGCAGGCGATGAAGCCCCGGTCGTCCTGCCGGCCGCGCCCGCGGCTGTCCCAGTAGCCGCCGAAGCGCAGCGGCACCACGTTCTTGATGGTGTACTCGGCGCCGCCGGCGAACACCATCCGCGTGTACTTGTCCTGGTGACGGAACGACGTGAAGTCGTACATGCCGTCAAAGTTGATGGAAAAGCCGTGCTGGCGGGTGGGGAAGACCGCCAGGCCGTGAGCCACGGTGCGCGGGAAGTCGGACAGCAGGCTGACCTGGCTACGGCTGAGGCTGTCGGGCGCGACCACGAACGGGTCGAGCTTGAGCGACGTCGCCGGCGGGGCCGGGCCGACCAGGTTCTGGCCGACCACCGAGACGTTCACGTACTGCTTGATCGAGATCGTCATCGCCAGGTCGAGGCCGAAGGCGAGGCGCTGCTTCTTGGCGTCGTGCGGGTCGCCCTGGGCGTCGACGAAGCGCAGGCTCGACTGCAGGAACTTGGGCCGCACGCCGAACGCGAGCCACCCGGGCACGGCGTTGATGGCGATCGGCAGGCCGACCTCGTGGGCCATGTGGAACAGCTCGAGCTCGTGCGAGCCGCCGCGGTCGTCCTTGAAGGTGACGTTCGGCAGGCCCAGCGTGGCGACGTAGCCGAGGCCCACGGCGACCCGCGGGTTCAGCAGCGAGTCCATCGCCTGGATGCCGACCCCGTGGGTGTTGTTCTCGATCTGCGCCTGATAGACCGGGTCGATCAGGAACTGACGCGTGAAGCCCATGTTGGCCGGGTTGGCCAGCATCGCCCCCGAGCCGGTCGACGAGGCGCGGGTCGCTCCGCCCATCCCGAGGTTGCGCGTGCCATCCAGTCCCGGGGCGGCCTGCGCCCGTGACGGGATGACAACCGCCGCGAGGACGGCCAGCGCGGCGGAGAGGCAGGCACGGCGGCCCGCACGGGCGGGCGAGGGGCGAAGGGCGCGGCGGAGTTCGGACATGTCGGCGGGGGCCGCCTCGCCGTAGCAAGATCGGGGCCAGGCAGAGGGTGTCAGACGGTGCGGCGCGAGGCCAGGCCGAACAGCGCGAGGACGAGCACGCACATCGCCAGCAGCAGCCACTGCTGGTGGTCGCTCCAGCGCTGGGCCTCGGCGAGGAGGTCGACCGGGCGGGCGGCGACGACGTCGACGCGGGCCCACAGCCGGTCGAGGTGCGGCACGAGCAGCAGGCGGTGGGTGAGGGCGGCGGCGGTGAGGACGAGGGCGATGGTGGTGCCGGCCCTCGAGGCGATCCACCGCGGCGTGGCGAGGGCGAGGACGACGCTGAAGGCGACCGCGAGGTCGGCGAGGCGCTGGCCGAGCGGGGCCGTCAGGGCGCGCGCGAGGTTGGCGTCGAGCAGCGGCGAGGCCGACAGCGTCGGGATGGCGACGAAGTAACCGACGACGAGCGCGCCGAGCAGGAGGGCGGCCGCGGCGAAGCCGATCAGGGCAGCGGGTCTCACGACCGCGGCCTATGCCACGGTCTTCCGCCCCGGCCAAGTTTGCGGCGCGCGGCCCGGGCGGTGCGCTACAGTCGCGCGGTGCAGCGGCGGGTCTTTCTCCAGCAACTCGGCGGAGCGGCCGTCACCGGCCTCGGCAGCGTGCTCGCGGCGCGCGGCGCCCGAGCGGCGAGCAATCACATGTCCTCCGGGACAGCCGACCAGGAGCGCGTGCTCGGCGAGGGCCGCTCGCGCTACAACCACGTGCGCGTGGTCGAGCGCGGCACCGTGCGGACGATGCTGTTCATCGCCAACGACGGCACCCAGTACATCGAGACCCGCGTCGACGTGGCCCACCGGCGCAGCCTCGACCTCGACGTCTTCCGCACCATGCTGGCCGGCTTCGTCGTGCACCCCGAGCCGCGGCGGATCCTCGTGCTCGGCCTCGGCGGCGGCGCGCTGCCCGGCTACTTCCACGAGCGCCTGCCCGGGCTGCAGCTCGAGGCGGTCGACATCGATCCCGAGGTGGTGCGCCTGGCCCAGGCGTTCTTCGGCGTGCCCAAGGACGACCCGTCGTACCGCGTCCACGTCGCCGACGCCCGCCTGTTCCTCCAGCGCGCGCCGACCGACCAGCGCTGGGACATGATCGTGCTCGACGCGTTCCGCGGGGTCCAGGTCCCGCTCCACCTCAAGACCGCCGAGTTCCACGGCGAGGTCTCGAAGCGCCTCGCCCCCGGCGGGGTCGCGGTCGCCAACCTGCACAACGTCACGCGCATGTACCCGCACGACCGGGAGACGATCGCCGCCGTCTACCCGAGCTGTTACAGCTTCCTCAGCGAGGCCGGCAATCAAACTACTCTGGTCGCCAGCGCCGCCCCCGCGCGCCTCGGGGTCTACGCCCTCCGCGCCAACGCCCGCCAGATCCAGCCGCGCTTCGACGACGTCGACATGCTCGGCCTGGCGGCCCGCTATTACGCCCGCCGCGACTGGGAGCGCGCGCAGGTGTTGCGCGACGACTTCCCGGCCGACAGCCTGGCCGCCGCCGCCGAGCGCAACAACGGCTCGTGCCTGCGCGGCTGCACGTACCGCTAGCGCTACCGCCGGGCCGGCGCCCGGGCTATGGTCCTGGCCGTGACCGACGCCTCGCCCTCGCTCTCGCGCCGCGGCCTCTTGCTCCTCGGGGGAGGCAGCCTGGCCTTCGGGGCAGCCGCGCTCGCGCGCCCCGCCGAGGCCGCCGAGACCGTGCTCGCCGAGGCCGTCTCGCGCTACAACCGGATCCGCGTGTCCGAGCGCGGCACCGTGCGCACCATGTACTTCGTCGGCGACGACGGCACCCAGTTCATCGAGTCGCGCCACGACCGCTCGCGCCCGCAGAGCCTCGACCTCGACTACACGCGGACGATGATGGCCGGCTTCCTGCTGCAGCCGCGCCCGCGGCGGCTGCTGATGCTCGGCCTCGGCGGCGGCGGCATGAGCAACTACTTGAAGGCTCGCTTCCCCGAGCTCGAGATCGACGCGGTCGACATCGACCCCGAGGTGGTGCGCCTGGCCCAGGAGTTCTTCGACGTGCCGAAGGACGACCCGCGCTACCGCGTGCACGTCGCCGACGCGCGGCTGTTCGTCGAGCGCGCGGCCGCGGATGTCCGCTGGGACATGATCATGCTCGACGCCTTCCGCGGCGTGTTCGTGCCCTACCACCTCAAGACCGCCGAGTTCTACCGCGCCTGCCTGGCTCGCCTCTCGCCCGACGGGGTGGTGGTCGCCAACCTGCACAACGTCACCCGCATGTACCCGCACGACCGCGAGACCACCTCGGCCGTGTTCCCCCAGCGCTACAGCTTCGTCAGCGAGACCGGCAACCAGACCACGCTGGTCGCCTCGGCCGGCCGCGAGCGCGTCGGGGCCTACCAGATCCGCGCCAACGCCCGCGCCGTCCAACCCCAGTTCGACGCCGACATGCTCGGCCTCGCCGCCCGCTACTACATCCGCCGCGACTGGGAAGACTCCGCCGAGGTCCTCAAGGACGATTTCAAACCGGCAGAGCTCGAGGCCGCGGCGGGCCGGCACAACCAGACCTGCGTCAAGAACTGCCGCTACGGGCTGTGATTGCCGGAAAAACATGTCCGATGGGGCATGTTGTCGAAGCAATGTTCGAAAGAGCATGTGCGCGCCCGGGAGACGCATCCCGGGCGAGCGCGTCCAAGACGTTCGTCGACGGGCGGCGACGAGCCGATGTCACCGGCCAGGTGGGCGGCCGAGGCGATTGCGCATGCGCGGGCTGGACGTGGTGCTGCGAACATCGGCGCGCTCGGCAGCCGAGCCGTGCAAGCTGGCGATGCTGCAGAGCGACCGCGAGCTGCCGGCCGCGGCCGAACGCGCACGCCGCTGCAGGTGCACGGCGCGGGGTCGAGGTCGCGGCCACCACCGAGGCGCCGCCTACCGTCGCGGCCCGAACAACTTGCGCCGCGGCCCGTCGGGCGTCGAGCGGCGCAGCTGGATCGCGTGGATCTGCCGCTTCGCGTCGATGTTGTCGGGCTCCAGCTCGAGCACCTGCTTGAAGTGCAGCAGCGCCTGCTCGTCGTCACCTGACCCGAGGGACAGGAGGCCGAGGTCGTAGTGGGCGCGGACGCAGCGCGGCTGGCGGGCCAGGACCTCGAACAGCGCCGCGCGGGTGGCGTCGCGGACCTGCGCCTTGTCGGCGGCGAGCTGGTACTCGCACCACGCCAGCGCCGCGCGGACCTCGAGCTCGTCGGGGGTGAGCGCCGCCGCCTTGCGGTAGCGCTCGAGCGCGCGGTCAAAGTTGCCGGCGCGCAGCAGCTTGTCGCCCTCGCGGACCACCATCTCGCTCTCGAGCACCTGCTGCGCGCTCGGGCCCGCGGGGGCGCGCGGGACCGGCTGGCCGCCGCGCAGCAAGGCGACGATCTGCTCGCGCTGGGCGTCGTCGGACAGCCGCTGGTAGGCCTCGCTCAGCGCGGCGAACACCGCCTGCGAGCGCTCGCGCAGGTGGCCGAGGCCCTGGTGCGGCAGGCTGTCGGGGTGAAAGCGCCGGCTCAGCACGTGCCAGGCGGCGCGGATCTGGGCCCGGTCGGCGGTGGTCGCCAGGCCCAGCAGGTCGAACGCGTTGGCGCCGCCGGCGATCGCCGCCTCGAGGCGCTCGAGCTCGCCGGCGAACTCGGCCGCGCGCAGGCTCTCCCGCCCGCCGGCCGGCTGGCTGTGCGATAGGACAGGTATCGAAGAACCTGTCGCTTCGGGCAGGGCCGCGTTCGGCCCGGTCGCCTGCTCGGCCGGCGCGTTGGCCGACTTCAGCATCTGACAGGCCCACAGCGTGTAGACCACGGCGGCGACGCGGGCCTCGGGCTGACCGGACAGGCGGGCGACGTCGGTGACGTAGAGGTTGCCGGGGCGGAGGGCGTCGACGATCGCCTCGTCACCTTTGGAGAAGTGAAACTGGGACCGGTAGCGGTCGAACGACGAGCGCAGGCGCAGCGGGCCGTCGAGCAGGAGGCCCATCTCGGCGGCGATCCGGCGCTGGTCGAAGTGGGCGACCACGCCGGCGTGGATGAGCTCGAGGCTGTTGACCTGGGTCGGCTGCGAGGCGTCGGACTCGGCGGCGGCGGCGTCGCCGGCGACGATCTGGACCGTGCCCGACCGCAGCGCGAACAGGTGGACCACCTTGCGCGCGCACTGGACGCGCAGCGCCTTGCGGAGCTGGCCGCCGGTGAGGAGGCGGCGGCGCACGAGGTAATGGCCGAAGCGCTCGCGCGGGGCCCCTGGCTGGGCCAGGCGGGCCAGTTCGGCCATCGCGCGATCGCGCTCCGCCGGCTCGATGAGCCCGAGATCGACGAGCACCTGGCCGATCGAGTCGTGCGGGCTGGTAAAGTCGGTGAAGATCGGCATCCCGCCCTGAAACCACACCCGTCGCGCGCCGACGTCGGCGCTCCGCCCCGGCGCCTCCGCGGCCGGCGGCGTGAGGGTGATCGTCCCGGTGAAGCGGCGGTGCAGCAGCGCGAACATGAGCCGGGGCAGGCTCATCTTGGCCAGGTCGACGACCTGCGGGTCGGCGCTCGGCGGGGCCGTCTCCATGGCGTCGATGCTAGCACTTCGGCGCGCCGGCCTGCTACGTTTGGCCTCGCATGAGCATCAGCTTCATGGTCGGCCCGCATCGGGTCCGCTTCGCCGGCAAGACCGACATCGGCCTGGTCCGCGCCCACAACGAAGACAGCCTGCTGATCCCGCGCGAGATGCCCCTCGCGGTCGTGTCCGACGGCATGGGTGGCCACGCCGCCGGCGACGTCGCCAGCCGGATCACCGTCGAGACCATCGACCAACACTACCGCGACACCGCCCGCAGCGGCCCCAACACCTGGCCCTTCAAGCTGCCCTCGCTCGAGATCGAGAAGCAGCGCATGAGCGTCGCCATCCAGCTCGCCAACTCCAACATCTTCGAGACCGCCCAGGCCGACGGCAGCAAGAAGGGCATGGGCTGCACCGTCGACGCCATCTACTTCAACCAGGGCCGCTTCTTCATCGGCCACGTCGGCGACAGCCGGGTCTACCGGATCCGCGAGGGGCGGATCCAGATGCTCACCGAGGACCACTCGCTGCTCAACGACTACCTCCGCATGAAAGAATTGAGCGGCGACGAAGGGGTCCACTTCCCCCAGAAGAACGTGGTGGTCAGAGCCCTCGGCCTCGCCGAGCAGGTCCACGTCGACGTCATCGCCGACGCCTTCAAGGTCGGCGACGTGTTCCTGCTGTGCAGCGACGGCCTCAGCGGCATGCTCGACGACCGCGTCCTGCTCGACATCATCACCGCCCGCGACAGCCTCGACACCTCGTGCAACGAGCTGATCAAGGCCGCCAACGACGCCGGCGGCAACGACAACATCACCGCGATCCTATGCCGCATCGAGAAGCCGTGAGCCGCGCTCACAGCAGCGCGGCCACCCGCTCGGCCAGCGCCAGCGCGGCCGTCAGCCCCGGCGACTCGATCCCGACGAGGTGCACGCAGCCGGGGCTCGTGAACACCGCGAAGTCGCGCTCGGCCGGCTCGTCGGGCGCGCGCAGCTTGGGGCGGATCCCGCAACCCTCGTAGGCCAGCTGGTCCTCGCCGATCGGCCCCAGCAAGGCGCACGCGGCGCGATGGAACGCCGCCAGCTTGTGCGCCGCCGGGCCGAAGTCGTCGCGCGCCTCGACGTACGTGACGTCAGGTCCGAGTCGATAGGCCCCGGCGAGGTCGAGGGTGAGGTGGACGCCGAGGCCGGCCGCCCCGCGCGCGCGCACCGGATAGATGAGGTGGCGGTAGCGCGCGCGCGTGCGCAGGCGGAAGTAGTCGCCGCGGCAGGGGTAGATCCGCGGCGACGCGGCCCCCAACAGCGCCGCCACCTCGTCCGCGTGCAGCCCGGCGGCGTTGACCACCCGCGCCGCCGTCACCGGCCCGCGCGTCGTCTGCAGCGTCACGGCGCCGCCCGCGACCTCGGCCGCCTCGACCCGGGTGCGCACGCCGAACACCGCCCCGTGCGCCTCGGCGTCGGCCCGCAGCGAGCCGCACAGCCCGTGGACGTCGACGATCCCGGTGTTCGGGCACCACAGCGCCGCCCGCACCTCCGGCAGCTCGGGCTCCCGCGCCCGCACCGCCGCCGCGCCGACGAGCACGCAGCCCCGCGCCCCGGCCGCCTCCGCGTGGGTCGCGAGCGCTTGCAGTGCGACCTCCTCGTCCGCGGTGCGAGCGATCACCAGCTTGCCGAGGCGGGCATGACTCACCCCGTGGGCCGCGCACCAACTGTACAAAAGTTCCTGTCCTCGCAGACATGTCTCGGCTTTCAGCGAGGCCGGCGGGTAATACAGCCCGGAGTGGATCACGCCGCTGTTGCGGCTCGACACCCCGGCGCCTTCCCTCGCCTCGCGCTCGAGCACGAGCACCTCGTGGCCGCGGCGGGCGAGCGTCGCTGCGACCGAGCAACCGACCACGCCGGCGCCGACCACGACGACGTCGACCTGGTCCGCGCCGGTCACTCTCGAACCTTAGCAGGCGCGGCTACCCGCGACACCGCGTCGCTTGCCTGGCGGGGCCGCGAGGTTTAAAACCCCCACGGGGAAGCCCGCCTATGGCCGAGATGCATATCAAGAGCCACACGTTCCGGACCGAGGGCGAGTGGGAGACCATCGACACGCTGTGGTACAGCCCGTTCTTCTACTGGCAGCGGAACGGCCTGCGCGTCACGCCGCCGGTGCCGCTGCGGATCGTGGTCTTCAACAAGGTCGTCGACGAGTCCGACGAGGGGTGGATCAACCAGGGCGGCGCGAGCGCGATGCTTCTGCAGCGGATCCAGGCCCGCGGTCGCAAGGGCCAGACGATCCGCGTCGAGGTCGGTGACGAGATCACCGAGGAGAACCGCCCGACCCGCGCGCCCTGAGGCGGGCGCGGTCGGGCGCGGCGGTCAGCGCTTGGCGCCTTCCTGCTCCTGGAACCACGTCAGCGCCTCGATCATCGCGTTGTTGCCGGTGATGTCGCTGAGCTCGACCTTGACGCCCTTGTCGCTGAAGAACAGGTCGTTGGCGACCAGCGGGTTGCGGCGCTGGGCGATAAAGAGGATCGGCTCGGCGCCGCGGGTGTAGCCGAGCTGGACGATCGCGTTGGGCAGCCAGCGGCCGTTGTCGCCGAACTTGAACTCCCGGGTCAGCCGGTAAAAGCCCTCGTGCGGCAGCTTGATGAGCGACGAGCCCCAGCCGTAGTCGACCTTCGGGACCTTCACCCCGGGCATCTGGAAGCGCCACTGGTTGTGGATGTTCTGCACCGGAAGCAGGACCGAGGCGGGCGCGAACTCGGCGTCGGTGCGGATAAGGATGAGCAGGTTGGGGGCGACGGTCGCCTCGTGCTCGGGCAGGAACTTCGTGGTCTTGAAGATCCCCGGTTGGTACTGGAAGGCCATGGCGCGGGGAACACTACAGAAGACGGCCGGGCCAGGAAAGCCGAAAATCCCGCGCCGCGCGACGTCGCCGGGCGGCGCGCGGGGGTGCTCCAGGTCACGCCCGGGTTCCCCGGGGCAGCCCGCGGTGACCGGCGACGACCCGGCGGCGACCCGCGAGCGCTCGGCCCGCGTGTCCGCGCTTGTCACCGAGCGCCCCGGTTGTGCTACCAATGCCCGGTCGCCGTGTCAGATTCCGTCATTGTCATCAACGCCGATGGGCCCGAGACGCGGGTCGCTCTCATCGAACAGGGGATCCTTTCCGAGTACTACGTCGAGCGCGAGCGCGAGCGCGGCACCGTCGGCAACGTGTACAAGGGCAAGGTCCTGCGCGTCCTGCCGGGCATGCAGGCCGCGTTCGTCGACATCGGCGAGGAGAAGGCCGCGTTCCTGTACGCCGGCGACATCGCCGCGCCGGGCGGTCAGGGCGAGAAGGAGGCGGCTCTCCGCGCGCTCGGCGGCGAGGACGACGACGAGGTCGCGCCGCGCCGCACCGGTCGCCACGGCGACATCACCGAGCTCGTACGCCCCGGCCAGGAGATCCTCGTCCAGGTCGTGAAGGACCCGATCTCGAGCAAGGGCGCGCGGATCACCACGTACATCTCGCTGCCCGGGCGCAACGTCGTGTTCATGCCGACGGTCAGCCACATCGGGATCTCGCGCCGGATCGCCGGCGACCGCGAGCGCCGGCGGCTGCGCCGCCTCATCGACCAGATGCGCCCGCCGGGCTCCGGCTTCATCGTCCGCACCGTCGCCGAGTCGGCGAACAACAGCCAGGTCCGCGCCGACATGGATTACCTCCTGCGCCTGTGGGAGAACATCCAGTTCAACGAGCGCCACCAGCGCGCGCCGGCGCTGCTCTACCGCGACCTCAACCTCATGCTCCGGGTCGTGCGCGACAACCTCACGCCGGAGTTCAAGAAGGTCATCGTCGACGACCGGATCGCCCACGACAAGCTGGTGCGGTTCATCGGCGCGTTCATGCCCGAGTTGGTCGACCGCGTCGAGCTCTACACCGGGCGCGAGCCGATCTTCGACGGCTACGGCATCGAGCTCGAGATCAACCGCGCGCTCGAGCGCAAGGTCCAGCTCAAAAGCGGCGGCTCGCTCGTGTTCGACCAGGGCGAGGCGCTGACCGCGATCGACGTCAACACCGGCAAGTTCGTCGGCGCCAAGGGCAAGACGCTCGAGGAGACGATCACGCAGACCAACCTCGAGGCGGCCGAGGAGCTGGCCGACCAGCTGCGCCTGCGCAACCTCGGCGGCCTCGTCATCATCGACTTCATCGACATGGACAAGGAGTCGAACCGGCGCAAGGTCTACCGCAAGTTGCAGGAGGTCCTCCGCCGCGACCGCGCCAAGGCGCACATCACCAAGATCTCGGAGATGGGCCTGGTCGAGATGAGCCGCAAGCGGACCAAGGAGTCGCTGCTGCGGGTGTTGACGGCCCCCTGCGAGGTCTGTAACGGTAAAGGCTACACGAAGAGCCCGACCACGATGTGCTACGAGATCTTGCGCGAGGTCCGGCGCGAAGGCCCGCACCTCACCGGCGACACCATCGTCGTCCAGGCCGCTCCCTCGGTCGCCGAGCTGATGAACGGCCCCGAGGTCGCCGCGGTCGACAACATGGTCAAGCGGCTGCAGAAGGGCATCGACATCCAGGGCCGCAAGGACTTCCACATCGAGCACTTCGAGATCCGCACCAAGAACAAGGGCGGTCGCAACCACAACAACAACAGTTCGGCCGACTGAGCGAGAGGAGCGACCATGGCGAAAGCGATGGAACGGCGCCGGAGCGAGCGCTACACGGTGAACGCCGAGTTCGCCGAGCTCGAGCCCGGCAGCATCTCCTTCGTCAGCAACCTGAGCGAGCAGGGCGTGTTCATCAACACTCGCGCGCGCCTGCCGGTCGGCGCCGCGATCGACCTCCGCTTCACGATCCTGCTCGACGACCCGGTCGTCATCAGCGGCACCGGCCGCGTCGTCCACCTCCAGGACGAGCCGCGCGGCATGGGCGTCGCCTTCCACAACCTCAGCGCCGAGATGACCCTGCGCGTCATCGACGCGATCGCCTGGCACCGCACGCGCGAGGCCTCACGCGCGGCCGAGCCGGGCTTCCGCACGCGCGAGCTCACCGCCGAGGAGCTGGCCCAGCTCGAAGAGGGCGACGAGATGGCCAGCGAGTCGGTCACGAGCCTCAGCGCCTCCGCCGTCCTGTCCGAGGACAGCGTGCCCGCGGCCGCTCGCAGCGGCCTCGGACGGCGCGGCCGCGAGGACTCGCTGTCCCGCGCCAGCCTCGATGACTCCAACCAGTCGCTCCCGCCCCCGCCGCGCTTCGGCGCCTCGGCCCCGGCCCCGGCGGCGCGCAAGGCTCCGCCGCCGCCGCCGAAAGACGACGACTACGAGGACTTCTAGCCGCGGCCGGCCCGCGCGCGCCGCCGCGCGTCTTGCGAGCGAGGCGATTTTCACTATCGTGAGCGGGTGAGCATCACTCGCCGCTTCCTCGACCTCGCGCGGGCCAACATCACCGACTTCTCCCAGGCGTTCCGCCGCGGCGACCCGCTCGAAGGGCTCAGCGAGGAGGAGCGCCGCGTCATCGACGAGGAGGTCGAGAAGGACACCGTCGGCACCAAGGCCGGCAAGCGCGCCCGCCAGGTCCGCGACGCCGCCGAGGAGATGTGGGAGCGGGCCTTCGAGGCCAGCCAGCGCGCGGCCGGCAACAACCCGCCGCGCCAGCGCAGCTCGGAGGCCGAGCGCCTGCGCTGGTACCGGACCCTCGAGCTCGAGCCCGGCGCCTCGCTCGAGGAGATCCGCAAGTCCTACCGGCGTCTGCTGAAGCAGTACCACCCCGACCGCTTCGCCAAGGACCCGGAGAAGTACAAGGTCGCGACCGAGGTCACGCGCAACATCACGGCCGCCTACGACGGCCTCACCACGCTGCTCGAGCAGCGCTGAGCCCGGCAAAAAGTCCGCGCGGCGTCGCGCGGTTTTTGCGGTACCGTGCGGCGGTCTCGAGGACCCGTTGACCGCACGCCCCGCGAAGAGCAAGTCCGCCGCGAAGAAGACCATGGCCGCCCAGGCCGACGTCCACGCCCTCTACGAGCGCGCGGTCCAGGACCCGGGCAACGACGTCAAGTTCTTCACCCGCATCTACAAGAAGCTCCGCGGTCACGACCCGGTGTCGCTGCGCGAAGACTTCTGCGGCACCGCGGTGCTGTGCGCCGAGTGGGTCAAGAGCGGGGCGGAGCGCACCGCGCTCGGCGTCGACCTGTCGCAGGAGACGATCAACTGGGGCCTCGAGCACCGGATCGTCCCCGCCGGCCGCGCCGTCGCCAGCCGGATCTCCCTCGTCTGCGCCGACGTCCGCGACGTCAAGAAGCCCAAGGTCGACATCGCCTGCGCGCTCAACTTCTCCTACTACTGCTTCAAGCGCCGCGACGAGCTGCTCGACTACTTCCGGGCCGTGCACGCCGGCCTCGCCAAGGACGGCCTGTTCTTCCTCGACCTCCTCGGCGGCACCGAGGCGATCATGGAGGGCTCGACCGACAACGACCACGGCGACTTCGTCTATCGCTGGGAGCAGGCCCGCTTCGACGCCCTGACCCACGACTTCCTGTGCCACATCCACTTCCTGTTCCCCGACGGCTCCAAGCTGCTCGAGGCCTTCACCTACGACTGGCGCCTGTGGATGGCCCCCGAGCTGCGCGACCTGCTGCTCGAGGCCGGCTTCTCCAAGGTCCACGCCTACTGGGAGAAGACCAACGCCGAGGGCGAGGGCACCGGCGTGTTCTACGAGCCGGACTACGTCGAGAACCAGGAGATCTGGTGGACCTACCTCGCCGCCGAGCGCTGACGCAACCTGTCTGAACCAACATGTCCAAAAAGACCGCGAAGCCGCCCGCCAAGAAGTCGCCCGCCAAGAAGCCGCCGAAGAAGCCGCCCGCGAAGACGCAGGCCAAGTCGGCGGCCAAGAAGAAGCCGAAGCAACCGGCGCGAAAGCCCGGGCCGACGCTGGCCGAGAGCGCCGACAAGTTCGCGCTCTACCAGCGCTCGGTCCAGTCGCCCACGGTCGACATCGAGTTCTTCGACGCCGAGTTCCAGAAGCACCGCAGCCGCGTCCCGCTGAGCGTGCGCGAGGACTTCTGCGGCACCGCCCTGTTCTCCGCCGAGTGGTGCAAGTCCGACCCGCGCCGTACGGCCCTCGGCGTCGACCTCGACGGCCCGACCCTCGACTGGGGCCGGGCCAACACCCTCGCGGCCGCGCCGCCCGACGCGGCCGAGCGCGTGACGCTGGCCCAGACCGACGTCCGCGACACCAGCCTGCCCGCGGTCGACCTGATCGTGGCGATGAACTTCAGCTACTGCATCTTCAAGACGCGCGAGGAGCTGCGCGAATACTTCGCCGCCGCCTGCAAGAACCTGGTCGACGACGGCGTGTTCGCGCTCGAGGTCTACGGCGGCACCGAGGCGGTGGTGGCCCTCAGCGACGAACGCGAGCTGCGCGGCGGCCTGACGTACGTGTGGGAGCAGGAGAAGTTCAACCCGATCAACCACCACACGCTCTGCCACATCACCTGGAAGTTCCGCGACGGCTCGCAGCTGTACCGCGCCTTCACCTACGACTGGCGCCTGTGGACCCTCCCCGAGCTGGGCGAACTGCTGCAGGAGGCGGGCTTTTCGGCGGTGAAGTTCTACTTCGAACGCGTCGAGGCCGACGACGAGGACGACGAGTACATGACCGGCACCGGCGAGTTCGTCGAGCACACGGAGATCGAGAACCAGGAGGCCTGGCTCGGCTACGTGGTCGCGCTCAAGTGAGCGCGCAGGCGCGACTTCCGCGAATCACCGGCGCCCGGCGGCGCGAGTGATTCGCCGAATCCATGGGCAGCGACTCGCGCCGGCGAAGCGCGCCCTCGCGTCACAGCGCCAGCGTCGCCACCAGGTCGTTGGCGTCGGCCTGGGTCACGCGGGCCTTGAGGAAGTCGCCCGGCTTGCCGGTCCCGTCGGTGAGCACGATCTTGCCGTCGATCCCCGGCGCCTGGCCCTCGTGACGACCCTCGAGGAGGAACTCGCTCTCGTCCGACTCGCCGTCGATCATCACCTCGATGACCTCGTCGATCATCTCCTCGTGGCGCTCCTGACGGATCTCCTCTTGCAGCTCCATCAGCGCCAGGCGGCGCTCCTCGGCCAGCTCGGGCGACACGCGGGTCGGCAGCAGCGCCGACGGCGTGCCGTCCTCGCGCGACCACGGGAACACGCCGAGGTGATCGATCGCCCCCTCCTCGACGAACTGATAGAGGCGCTGGAACGCGGCCTCGGTCTCGCCCGGGTGGCCGACCAGCATCGTCGTGCGCAGCCAGATGTACGGCGACTGCGCCCGCAGCTTCTCGACCAGGTTGCGCACCACCTTCTCGGTGTAGCCGCGTCGCATCTTCTTGAGCACGTCGGTGTCGACGTGCTGCAGCGGCACGTCGAGGTAGGTGGCGATCTTCGGCTCGCCGGCGATCATCGTCAGCAGCTCGTCGCGGACCGTCGTGGGGAACGCGTAGTGCAGGCGGATCCACCGCAGGTCCTTGACGCCGCACAGCCCGGCGAGCAGCTGCTCGATGTTGCGCGGGTCTTCGAGGTCGGTGCCGTAGGTGGTGAGGTCCTGGGCGACCAGGCAGATCTCGCGGGTGCCGTTCTCGGCCAGCTGCTCGGCCTCGCGGACGATGCTGTCGATCGTGCGGCTGCGCTGCGGCCCGCGCAGCTTGGGGATGATGCAGAAGGCGCACGGCCGGTCGCAGCCCTCGGCGATCTTCACGTACGCGCTGTGCCGCCGCCCGGTGACCTGCCGCGGCGTGGTGTGATCGTACAAGTACGCGCGCCGCCCCAGCGGACTGACGGCCATGCGCGGGGCCTGTTCGGCGAGCACCTGCGCCAGCCCGAGCTGGTCGGCCGAGCCGAGGAAGTTGTCGACCTCGGGCAGCTCGTCGGCCAGCTCCTTCGGGTAGCGCTGGCTCAGGCAGCCGGCCACCACCAGCCGCTTGGCCTCGCCCTGCGCCTTGACCTGCGCCAGCTCGAGGATGGTGTCGATCGACTCCTTCTTGGCCTCTTCGATGAAGCCGCAGGTGTTGACCACCAGCGTGTCGGCGTCCTCGGGCGAGTCGACCAGAGTGTGCCCCTGGTCGCGCACGACGCCGAGCATGACCTCGGTATCGACCTGGTTCTTGGGACAGCCAAGCGAGACGAAGTAGACCTTCTTCGGCGCGGGCGCGGACATGACGGGGCAAGAGAGCACGCGCGCACCCGGGGGTCAACGACGTCCGGTCAAGACCTTGCGCACGCGCGGGCGGCTCACATCTGCTTCGGGCAGGCGCCGCCGGCCTTCTCCAGGCCCGCCGCCCGCAGCTCGCGCCCGGTCGGCCCGTCCCCGAGCAGCGCCCGCCGCCCCTCGCCGTGACCGGCGCCCAGCACGTCGCGCAGGTAGGCCTCGTAGTTGAACGTGTCCGAGTGCTCCGCCGTGTGGCAGCCGAGGCAGACGTCGACCGCGGCCTCGCGGCGGATGCCGAACGCCTTGCCCGCCTTCTCCGGCGTCTCCGCGTGGATGCTGCCGGGCCCGTGGCAGACCTCGCACTGCACGTCCTCGAGGCCGGCGACCTCGACCACCTCCGACCCGCCCGGCTGGCGGAACCCGGTCACGTGGCAGCCGACGCACGACAGGTCGAACTGCTTGTTCACCTTCACCAGCGTCTCGTAGGCCCCCGCGTGGCGCGTCGTGGCCCAGTGCTTCTCGGCCGCGTCGTGGCAGGCGCTGCACTGCTCCCCGCCGATGTAGCTCGCCTGGCCCTTCGCCGGCGGCGGCGGCTTCACGCCCGCGAAGCGCTGCTGGTTCTGCGTCGCCACCCACGCGTCGTAGCTGCGCAGCGCCTCGGCGCCGGCCGCGTCGACCGGCAGCTTGCACGTGATCTTCTGCTGCTCGAACGTCACCGCCACCGCGCCGGTCGGCGCCGCCTCGTTCGCCAGCGAGGCGGCGAGCGCCGCGCGCTCCTGCTCGAGCCGCGCGATGTACCCCGGATCGGCGGCCGGATCGGCGCGGAACTTGGTCAGCCGCGCGTCGAGCCGCTCGAGCTCCTTCGCCTGCACCTCCGCCGACGGCTGGACCTTCCACGCGTCCGGGCCCGGCAACGCCGCGAGCGCCGACGGATCGATCGACAGCCGCACGTGCGTCAGCGTCTGCGCCTGGTCGCCCGGCTCCAGCACCCAGCCGTGGCCGACGCGGGTCGCCGGCGCGCCCAGCCGCGCCTTCTCGGTGCCTTCGGGGATCCCCGTCACCACGAGGTCGGCCCCCGGCACGCCCTCGGCGACGTCGACCGCCGCCGCACGCGTCCCATGGACCAACACGATCACCACGTCGGCCCCGGCCGCCCGCATCGCCGCGACCTCGCGCTTGGCCGCGCTCGTGGTCGGCTCGAGCGGCCCGAGCAACTTCACCGCCTCCGGGCTCGGCTCGTGGACCGCCGTCACGCCGAGCTGCAGCGCCGGCTTGCCGTCGGTCCCGGGGATGTCGACCACGCGGTGCGGCACCACCCCGAGCTCGTCGAAGGCCCGGCTGTTGGCGAGCACGCGCGGCAGCGGCCAGCGCTTCAGCGCTTCCTGCGCAAGCGGACTCGACAGATCATTGGCGCCGACGCCCGCGACCAGCGAGCCGCCCAGCGAGGCGAATCGCTCCTGGAGCGCGCCGGCCCGCTGATACGCTTGCGCCCACGCCGCCTCGTCGTGCGGCGCCTCGGGCCCCTTGGGGTCGGGGATGAGGAGTCCGCCTGGTTCGACGACCAGGCGCCGCTGCGGATCGATGTCGTGCCCGAGATACCCGAACACGTACTGCAGCCCGCCCAGCGGCTCGGTCGTGCAGCCGCACGGCGCCACGGCCCCCATCACCCGGGCGAACGCCACCAGGTCGACCGTGAGCCGCGGAGGGGCGGCGGGCGGCTCCACGGAGCCGGTCTTGGCCGGTCCGGAGCCGGGCGATCCGCAGGTCGCACAGGCCAGGATGGCCGACGTCACGAGCGCGGTGAGCCCTGCGAGCGCCCGGGGGCGGGGGCCGAGGGCGGCGAGACCGGCGGCGCGGGGAGGGGAGATCGGCATGGTCGCGGGGGCGGAGATCTTAGATCGCGCCGCCGGCGGCGCCGCTTCGCAGCAGGGGACATTGCGCACGTCCGCCCCTGCCACGCCGGCTTTGCCTGCCCGCTGGGCCGAGGTATACGCCTCCGCCAGCGGCGTCGCCGGGGGTTCCGACCTTCGGCGCGCGCGACTTGACCCGCGCACGGCGAGCCGTTTAGGCTTCGCACCCCTTTTCGCCTCCGGCGCACAAGCTCCTTCAAAGCACGCAGTCATGGCCGTCAAGATCAGGCTCGCCCGCATGGGCTCCAAGAAGCGTCCCTACTACCGCATCGTCGCCGCCGACGCCCGCAGCCCGCGCGACGGTCGCTTCCTCGAGCGCCTCGGGACCTACGACCCGCACGCCGAGTCGGTCACCCTCAACGTGCCGCGCGTCGAGTACTGGGAGAGCCAGGGCGCCTTCGCGACCGACACCGTCGAGCGTCTCCTCCGCCGCGCGCGCAACATCGCCGCCGGCAAGGCCCCCCGGGCCGCCAAGCCGAAGACCAAGAAGACCGAGAAGAAGTAAGCCGCCCGGCTCGCTTTCTCTTTCGGTCCCCGAGTCCTCGCGCCTCGCCCCGTCGCGCCCGCAGGAGCCGCGACGGTGCTACACCCCCCGGAGGCACCCATGCCCGCAGCGTCCGCGAACATCTCCCTCAAGGACCTCGTCGAGTTCCTCGCGCGTGCCCTCGTCGACCGCCCCGACGAGGTCCACGTCGCCGAGATCGCCGGCGAGCAGACCGTGGTGCTCGAGCTCCGCGTCGCCCGTGACGACCTCGGCAAGGTCATCGGCAAGCAGGGTCGCACCGTCAAGGCGATGCGCGCCCTTCTGAGCGCCGCCTCGGCCAAGCTGCGCAAGCGCGCCGACCTCGAGATCCTCGAGTAGCCGGAGGCCGCCGTGCCTGGTCGCTCCGCCGCGATCGCCGTCGCCGAGGTCTCCGCGCCGCACGGCGTCCGCGGCCAGCTCCGCTTCCACCTCTACGACCCCGCCTCGCGCGCCTTGAGGCGCGGCCTGCGGGTCGAGCTCCGGCCACCAAACAGCCCCGAGGGACATGCCCGATCGGACATGTCCTTCGAGCGCTTCGTGATCCTGGCCGTCGAGCCCGTCCCCGGCAAGGCGTCGGTGCGCGTCCAGCTGGACGGCGTCACCGACCGCGACCACGCCGAGCGCCTGCGCGGCCGTGAGGTGTGGGTCGCCCGCGCCGATCTCCCGGCGCTGGCCGAGGACGAGTTCTACCTCACCGACGCGATCGGCCTCCCCGTCGAGCGCGCGCTCGCCGACGGTCGCACCCAGGCCCTCGGCGTCGTCGCCGGCGTGACCAGCAACGGCGTGCAAGATCTGCTCGAGGTCGAGTGGACCCGCCCCGACGGCCGCCGCGACACCTGGCTCCTGCCCGCGTTGCCGCAGTTCATCGCCGACCTCGACGGCGAGCGCCTGCGCGTCGAGCTCCCGCTCGGCCTCTTGCCCGACGCCCTCGAGCAGGGCGGAGAGGCGTCGTGAGCGGCCAGACCTTCGAGGTCTTCACCCTGTTCCCCGACGCCGTCGCCGGCTTCCTCCGCGGCGGCTTGGTCGGCAAGGCCGTCGCGCGCGAGCTCGTCAGCGTCCACTGCACCGACTACCGCGAGTTCGCCACCGACCGCTACCGCACCGTCGACGACGCGCCCTATGGGGGCGGTCCGGGCATGGTGATGAAGATCGAGCCGGTCGTCGCGGCGCTCGAGCACGTCACCGCGCTGCGCGGCCCGATGCACCGGATCCTCCTCACCCCCGCCGGCCCGCGCTTCGACCAGCGAGTCGCCGAGCGGCTCGCCGCGCTGCCGCGGATCGGCCTCCTGTGCGGCCGCTACGAGGGCATCGACGACCGCGTCCGCGAGCACTTCGTCGACGAGTGCCTCTCGCTCGGCGACTTCGTCCTCAACGGCGGCGAGGTCGCGGCGCTGGCGATCATCGAGGCGGTCGCTCGCCTGCGCGAGGGCGTGCTCGGCAACCCCGAGTCGGCCGCGCGCGACAGCTTCTCGCTTCAGGACATGTCGTCCGGGACAGGTCCTGAAGACCATGAAGCCTGGCTCGAGCACCCGCACTTCACCCGCCCGCCCGAGTTCCGCGGCCTCGGCGTGCCCGAGGTGCTGCTCGCCGGCGACCACGCCGACGTCGCCCGCTGGCGCCGCGAACAGGTTTGGCGCCGCACCTGGGCCCTGCGCCCCGACCTGCGGCCGCAGCGGACGCTGCCCGCCGAGGCGCCGCTGTACCTCGTCGCTCACTTCGAGCAAGGCCCCACGGACATGTCCGAAAGGGCAGCCTGGATCACGGCGCTGGCCGCCGCCGCCCGGCAGGGTGGGGCCGAGCTTCGGGTCGTCGCGCCGGGTCACCGGGCGCCCGAGGTCGCTGGCGTCCCCCGCGCAGCCCAGTACCGGAGCCTCAAAGATCTCGCCCGCGAGCTCCGCCGGCGCCACGGCCGCGCGCCGCGGCTGGTCGCTCTCGGCCCGGCCGGCGACTTGCCGCTCGCCCGTGGGGCCGCGCCGCTGCTCGATCTGCTCGCCGCTTCGGGGGCGGGAGATCTCTCAGCGCCGTTGGTGCTGGTGCTGCCGTGCGCGGCCACGGGAGATCTCGCACGACCCGTTGCGAACGCGCCGCAGGGCCGCTCTGCGCCGTCGTTTGAGCCGCTGAAGGGCCTCGAGGCGGCGTTTTCGCCGGCGCCGCCGAACGCGTCCGGACTCGCCTCGGGACTTGCAGAAACGCCCTCGATGAATGACTCTTCCGGCCCCCAGCCGGTGGACGCGGCAGCACGTCTTGTCGCCGTCGCACTGGCTGAACTCAAGTCCCGCCGCTCCACGAATCCTCCGGAGCTCCGCCATGAGCAACAGTAACCCGTTGATTGAAGCGATCGAGGCCTCCTACCAGCGGAGCGATGTTCCCGAGTTCCGTCCCGGCGACACCATCCGCGTCCACGCGAAGATCTCCGAAGGCGGCAAGGATCGCATCCAGGTCTTTCAGGGCGTCTGCATCCACCGGAAGCGTGGCGGCGCCCGCGGCTCCTTCACCGTCCGGAAGATCTCCCACGGCGTCGGCGTCGAGCGCGTGTGGGCGGTCAACTCGCCGCGCGTCGTGAAGGTCGAGCTCGTCAGCCGCGGCAAGGTCCGCAAGGCCAAGCTCTACTACCTCCGCAACCTCAGCGGCAACGCCGCCCGCATCCGTGCCCGCCTCGGCGGCTACGCCAACGAACTGCTCACCTCGGGCGGCGAGTCGAGCGAGCCCCAGGGCGACTGAGCCCCGATGCCCGCGCCACCCTCCACTCGGGTGCGCGGCCAGTTGGCAGAGGACCAGGCCGCGCGCTTCCTCGAGGCGCGCGGCCTCCTCGTCGTCGACCGTAACGTCCGCGCCGGTGGTGTGGAGCTCGACCTGGTCGGGCTCGTGCCAGCCGGCGTGGACGATCGCGTGGACACGTACGTATTCGTGGAGGTCCGCAGCCGCGAGGACGATCGCGCCGGCCTCCCGGAGGAGACCGTCGACCCTCGCAAGCAGGCGCGACTGCGACGCGGCGCGGCGGCCTGGCTGGTCGGTCGCGACCTGTGGGAGACGGTAGCTGTCCGCTTCGACGTCGTCAGCGTCTTGGTCGCCGCGAGCGACGACTCGCGGGAGTCCGACGACCCACGCGCGAAGGCCCCGCGGATCACCTGGATCCCCGGGGCCTTCGAAGTCGACCGCACGCCGTGAGGCTAGGCGCCGGTCGTGTCCGCGGGCGGCGGCGCGGGCGTCATCTCGTCCTCGCAGATCGGCTTGCCGTTCTGGTCGGTCGGGAGCGCGCTGCACTCGGCGGCGAGCTCGTCGACGGCGCCCTGCGAGAGGTCGTCGTTGCACACGCACAGCTTCTGGCAGCAGAACTCACCGAGCTTCTGGATCTGCACGCAGCTGAAGCCGGCGGAGCAGTTGGAGTTCTCGGCGAGGACCTGCTTGCCGATGCCGCCGTCCTGGCAGTCGGTGTCGCTCTCGCAGGTCTTCGAGCACATCGAACGCTCGAGCACGTACGTCGAGGAGAGGACACACTTCGACTCGACGCACTGGAAGCGAACCTTGCCGTCTTCGCTGGCCGCGTTGCACATCTCGTCGGTGGTGCAGGGGATGGTCGGCGGGTCGGTCTCGTCGGCGTAAACGCAGAGGAGGTCGTTGCAGCTCAGGGCCGGAAAGGTCACGACCTTGTCGGCCGGCGGGTCGACGTCGCCATGATTGCAGGGCGCGCCGACATCGCCCTTCGGACAGGCGGCGAGGAGCGGCACGAGGAGCAGGGCGCCCAACGCGTTGGCGACGGTGCGCAAGAGAGCAGGCGTGCGAGTGACTTGCATGTGGCGTCTCAGTCTTGGCGGCCGAACAGGTTTCCCATCGTACACTGCCGGACCATAGGGTCAAGCGCCGCGAAACGGCGTAGAAGCCCTACGCACCGACCTGGGCGCCGCTTCTGGCGTGACAATCCCGTCCAGACGGGTCCGATCTCGTCCGCGCGCCACCGATCTCGTCCGCGCGCCCCCGCGGGTCCGCGTCGGCGTCGCCCTGAGCGCGCTGGCCGTTCGCTCGGGAAACGGTCCGGACGGGCCCCTGGACCACGATCGCCGGTGGGCCCGGCACCCCGGGCGCGCGCGGGCAGCGAACGTCGCGCAGCGCCGTTATCCGGGATCTGCAAGTGGGCGATCTCCGGCCTGCCCATGCATCGTTTCGGGACGCCCGCAGGCTTCGTTCTCCGCGGGAAGTCGTGTAAAAAATCACGGAGCCGGGTGGAGGCCGGGCCGGAATTTTCGCGAGTCGACCGGAACCTCCGCAGATCGGCGGAAGCTGGGCGCCGTTGCAGGTCGGCGAGCGGTTCCCCGGGTCCGGGGTGTGTCGCCCCGGGTCAGGGCCGCTGTCGGGTCGCTGCGCGAAAACCTCCGCGACCCTCGGCTTCTTCCTTTCCGTGCGCCCCGACCCTCCCAAACCCGTCGCGGCTGGCTCTTGCGGCTGCGAGCGCGCCGCTGGTATCGTCCGAAAACCCCTATGAAGGCCCGCAGTGCGCCGCGCAGGTCCACCTACCCTGGCCTGCAACTTTGTGATTGAGGGTCTGCTCTCGGATCGCCGAAACTCCGCACGCTGAGGACGCATCGACCGCATGAAATCGCTCCGCCAACTGACGTCCACCACTCTTCTCAGTCTTTGCGCCACGTGGGCCCTGTACGCGGCGCCGGCTGTGGCAGGTCCGCCGCCCCCGCCTCCGGCCAAGGGCAGCCCGGCCGTCCCGCCGCCCTCGGGTGGCCCGGCCGTCCCGCCGCCGTCCGGTGGTCCGGTGGTTGCACCCAGCAACCCTGACGGCGCGGCCACGGGCGTGCTGGCCGAAGCCGAGGACAAGTACAAGGCCGAGGATTACCAGGGCGCGGCGGTCATCTTCCACGCGGTAGCGAGCGGCAAGACCCCGGGCGACAAGTCGCGCGCCCAGTTCTGGCTCGGCAAGTCGCTGTACAAGCTGCAGTACTACGCCGTTTCGCTGGCCGTCTTCAGCGAGATCGTGACGGCCGGCCCGAGCCACCCGTACCACAAGCTCACGCTGCCGTGGCTCGCGTCGCTGAGCCGGGAGCTGCCCGAAGGCGCGGGCGTGCTCGAGAAGGTCGGTACCTACAAGGCGACCGAGCTCGAGGACTCGGCCTTCGACGAGGTGCGCGACGAGCTGTACTACCTGCTCGGCCGCTTCAACTACCAGAAGGGCGACCTCGGGCAGGCGATCGCGCTGCTCGGCCAGGTGCCGGACAACAGCGACTACTACATCCCGGCGCAGTTCTTCCTCGGCGTCGCCGAGACGCGCGAGTTCCACGGGCCGCAGGCGGTCGAGGCGTTCAAGAACGTCCTCCGCAAGAACATCGCGCTCAAGGAGCTGTGGGCCAAGGACAAGAAGAAGCGCAAGAAGGAAGCCAAGGCCAAGGCCAAGCTCGCCAAGAAGAACAAGAAGAAGCAGCTCGCCGGCGAGGTCGAGGAGCTGAGCTTCGAGGAGGAGATGCAGCGCTACGAGGAGCGGGCCAACCTCGCCCTCGGCTACATCTTCTACCAGGTCGGCAAGTACGACACGGCGCTGAAGTACTACGACAAGATCCCGCTCGAGTCGCCGTACTGGCTCGACTCGATCCTCGCGTCGTCGTGGACGGAGTTCCGCCTGGTCGAGGTGGAGCCGGAGCAGGCGAACATCCACTACCAGCGCACGCTCGGGTACATCCACACGCTCAACGCGCCGTTCTTCTACGACTACCTGTACCCCGAGTCGATCATCCTCAAGGCGGTGACGTACTACTTCAACTGCCGCTACCAGCCCGCGAAGCTGGCGATCGAGGAGTTCAACCGCAAGTACCCGAAGACCCGCGACGACCTCAAGGACCTGCTCGCCAAGGCGCCCGAGGACTTCGCGCTGTTCGACCTCAGCGTGAAGATCCGCAACAGCGAGTCGAAGCTCGACCCGTTCGTCGAGGAGGTCGCCCAGAAGTCGCTGCAGGACAAGACGCTCGAGAAGAACTACGCGTTCGTCAACGAGCTGGTGCGCGAGCAGGGGCAGCTCGAGGACGCCAAATCCGACTTCAAGGGCAGCCCGCTCGCCGAGCAGATCACAGAGACGCTCGACGGCTTGCTCTCGCTGGGCAAGGAGTCGACCGGCGCTCTCGCGCGCAACCGGTTGATGCAGCAGATCCAGCAGATCAACGACCTCGAGCGTGAGGCGATCAAGATCGAGTACGAGATCTTGAACCGCATCAAGGCCGGTGACTCCGGCGCAGCGACCGAGCGCCGTCCGGTTCGACCGAAGGTCGACTCGGAGCACGAGATCTACAACTACAACGGCGAGTACTGGAAGGACGAGCTCGGTTACTACAACTACAAGGTTACCAGCCGCTGCAAGGAGGAGTAGCCGCGGCGGCGCCGGCGAGGTCATGCGCGCGACCTCGCCGGCGTTTGACAAGAGCCAGCAACAAGGCCGGGTCCCGTGGACCCGCCCATCTGAGGTAGAGGTCCATGAAGCCACACAGCCATCCCCGCAAGTTTCGCAAGCTGAACATCCTGAGCGGCGTCGGTCTCGCGGTGGTCGTCTTCGCCGCCGCGGCTCCTGCCAGCGCGCAGGCCCCGGCGGAGGGCGGCGCCGAGGCGAACAGTGCCGTCAAGTACAACCGCAAGTCGGGCAAGGTCCGCACCAAGGACACGCTCGACACGAAGTTCAAGGAAGAGAAAGAGCGGCAGGAGAAGGAGACCAAGCGCCGCGTCGACATGATGGAGGGCGCCGAGTTCGCCAAGAAGCGCGCCGCGGTCGCCCAGGAGATCGCGGACACGCAGATCGAGCAGCTCAAGCGCCTCCTCAACGCGACCGACAAGTCTCACCCGGACTACCCGGACCTGCTGTACCGCCTCTCGGACCACTTCCTCGAGAAGAAAGCGTACTTCGAGACCCAGTCCGGCGCGCTCTACGACCCGATCTTCCAGGCTGAAGAGGCCAAGCAGAAGGGCAAGGCGGACCAGCTCAAGGCGAAGCAGGCCAAGTTCGACGCGCAGGCCAAGGCCGCCAGCGAGCAGGCCGTGAAGCTGTACAAGGCGCTGGTCACCGACCCCGGCCTCAGCAAGTACAAGCGGCTCGACGAGGCCCTGTACTTCTACGCGTTCGAGCTCGGCCAGCTCAAGCGCGAGCAGGAGATGAAGGACGCGTACATCCGGCTGATCCAGGACTTCCCGAACAGCCAGTACATCCCCAACGCGTACCTCAGCTTCGCCGACTACTACTTCGCGCAGAACAAGATCGGCGACGCCCTCCAGCTCTACGAAAAGGTCATCACCTTCAAGGACAGCCCGGTCTACGCCTACGCCCTCTACAAGATGGCGTGGTGCCACCTGAACCCGGTCGGCACCGCCGAGCCGCGCTACGACCTCAGCCTCGACTTCTTCGTCAAGACGATCACCGCGACGCTCGAGGGTCGCGCCGGCAGCGAGGCCAACGCCAAGCAGCTGCGCCGCGACGCCCGCCGCGACCTCGTCCGCGCCTTCGTCATGGCCGGCAAGCCGTCCAAGGCGTGGGAGTTCTTCCAGAAGGTCGGCGACGGCCCGAAGGAAGACGAGAACATGTCTCGCAAGATGATGGAGCTGCTCGCGGTCCAGTACTTCGGGCAGGGCATGTACACCGAGTCGACGTACACCTACCACAAGCTGCAGGAGCTGTTCCCCGACGACCCGCAGACCTGTGAGTGGCAGGGCCGCGTCGTCATCAACGCGCTGGCCACCGACAACAAGGAGGTCCAGTGGAACGAGACGGCGCGCCTCGGCGAGTACTGGGACAAGTTCAAGAACGGCTCGCAGAAGGAGGCCGTCAAGCGCAAGTGCCGAGACGAGACGCTCGACACGATGAAGCAGATGGCCACGGTGTGGCACGACGAGGCCGAGAAGACCAAGAACGAGGCCACGTACACGCTGGCCGAGAAGGCCTACGAGGGCTTCCTCAAGACCTTCCCGAAGGACAAGGACTCGTACGAGATCCAGATGTACTACGCGGAGCTCCTGTGGGCCCGCGCCGGCTCGCTCGTCGGTGACAAGAAGACCAAGCCCGACGGCCTCGCCAAGTTCCGCCGCGCCCACGACGAGTTCGTGAAGGTCCTCGAGATCAACCCCGAGGGCAAGTTCACGCAAGACGCCGCGTACGCGCAGATGCTGGCGATGAAGAACGCCCTCGAGTACGACGAGACGGGCGGCCAGGCCAAGTCCTGCAAGACGAACGCCGAGGGCGTGTGCGTCTACAAGGACAAGGAGAAGAAGAAGAAGACCAAGGCCGACGAGAACACCAAGGGCGATCAGAATCAGTCGTACCCGGAGACCGACTACTCCGAGGACGAGAAGAAGATGATCGAGGCGTACGACATCTACCAGAAGTACGTCAAAGACCCGAAGGACCCCGAGCTGCCCAAGATCGTCTACCACCGGGCGAAGCTCATGATGATGCACAACAAGTTCCAGGAGGCCCGCCCGCTCCTGGAGGAGATGGTCGTCAAGTTCGACGGCTCCATCTACGCCGCCTGGTGCTCCGAGATGCTCCTCGACATTCTGACGATCCGCTGGATCGACAAGAATCTGACGCCCGAGGAGGCGATCAAGGCCTCGGACGAGCTCGAGACCTGGTCCAAGAAGATGCAGAAGATGAAGGTCTACACGCATCCGGAGGCCGACGAGCTCAAGGAGGCGATCCCGCGGCTGCTGGCCGGCATCGGCTGGAAGAAGGGCATGACCTACCTCGAGGCCGGCCGGAAGGGCGATCCGGACGGCTACCGCAAGTGCGCCGAGCAGTTCATCGCCATCTACAACGAGTACGGCGACGCCCACGAGAAGGCCTCGACGCTGATCTGGAACGCGGCCGAGTGCTACGAGGCGGCCTACCTGCTCGGCCAGTCGGTCCGCTTCCGCAAGATCCTGCTCGAGAAGTTCCCGAACAGCGAGCACTACCAGAAGACCCTGTCGAACCTCGCCGGCAACTACCAGGCCATCGCGATGTACGACAAGGCCGCGCAGCACATGGAGCTGTACGCGGAGAAGTACATCAAGGACAAGCAGTCGCCCGACTACCTGCGCAACGCCTACCTGTTCCGCCTCGGCCTCGGCCAGGACGAGCAGGCCAGCGCCGACCTGTCGAAGTACGAGGGTCTCTACCGCAAGGACAACCCCGAGCTCGCCGCCAAGATCTTCTGGTCGAAGCACGACATCCTCAAGACCGAGGAAGAGAAGCTCAAGCACGCCGAGGAGTACCTCAAGATCTACGGCAAGAACGGTGGCCTCGACCGCCGCATCGTCGCCGAGGCCACCATCGGCCAGATCTTGTGGCGCCAGTCGTGCACCGAGGGCCTGCTCTACGACTCGTGCATCACGATCAAGCGCAAGAAGGCTCAGGCCGGTGACAAGGCCCGCGCCGCCGCCGAAGCGCTGAAGAAGAAGGTCAAGAAGGGCACCGAGAAGAAAGGCGCGGCGACCACGAAGAAGCAGGAGATCCCGGAGTACTGCGGCTCCGCGACGTCCGGCATCATCACCGTCCACGAGCGCAACAAGAAGAAGGCCGACGAGGCCCAGAAGTACTTCGACAGCGTCCTCAAGCTGGCGAAGAGCAAGATCAACGTGCCCGAGGACGACCGCGACCGGCGCGAGGACTTCGCCAACGCCGTCGCCATGGCCGGCGTGTACAAGGCCGACCGCGGCTACGAGGAGTACCTCAAAATCGAGATGCCGGGCGGCCTGAGCTTCTTCGTCGAAGAGTGGAAGAAGGACGCCGGCCTGCCGAAGTGGGAGAAGGAGTACAAGGAGCAGGTCAAGAAGAAGGAAGACTCGACCAAGCGCTTCCTCGAGTTCTACGAGAAGAAGACCAAGCAGGGGCAGGCGCTGCAGGCCCAGTACGACGGCATCGTCAACGCCAAGCAGAGCCCGTACTGGATGCTCGCCGCCGCCGCCCGCTCGGCCATGGTCTCGCAGAACTACGCCGACCAGCTCTACCGCGCCGAGGTGCCGAAGGAGTTCAAGACCGAGGATCAGGCCTACGCCTTCTGCGACGAGCTCGGCGATCGCGCCCAGCCGATCCAGGAGGACGCGGTCAAGAAGTTCTCGTTCTGCCTCGAGCGGTCGACGACCTTCCAGTTCTTCAACGAGTTCTCTCGCCTGTGCGAGGAGGAGCTCCAGCAGCGCGAGCCGGACAAGTACCCGGCGACCGAGGAGATCTTCGGCATCTCCCAGTACACCGCGAGCCGCCCCGACCGCGTCGACGTGCAGCTCGACCTCGAGGGTGAGAAGCGCAAGCCCTCCGTCGGCGCTGCCGCCGAGAAGCCCGCCGAGAAGGCCGAAGAGAAGGCCGACGACAAGGGCGACGACGAGGACAGCGAGTGAGGCCGGCAGCAGCCAGCAAAGGAGCGACCACCATGCGTAACCTGATCAAGATCGCAAGCATCGGCGCCCTGGCTGTCGCAATGACGGCCTGCGGAAAGAACAAGACCGGCACCGAGACCCCGGGCGGCGGCGGTGGCGGTGGCGGCGGCGGCGGCGGCGGACCCAGCGGGCCGGCGCCGGCCGAGGCCTCCAAGGAGGCGAAGAAAGACTTCGCCGAGGCCGTGAAGACCT
Organism: Nannocystis exedens; assembly: GCF_002343915.1. Classification (GTDB taxonomy): domain Bacteria; phylum Myxococcota_A; class Polyangia; order Nannocystales; family Nannocystaceae; genus Nannocystis; species Nannocystis exedens. The sequence goes on from NZ_NETK01000001.1 coordinate 5,961,870, forward strand.
ACAACGCGGCCAAGAGCGACGGGAAGCTCAGCGGCGACGAGTGCGAGCGCGTCGCGGGCAACTTCCAGAAGGTCTACAAGACCCACGGCGTCCAGATGGCGCTGGCGCAGTTCAACTCGGGCGTCGTCTACGAGGAGTGCGGCCAGACCGACAAGGCCGAGGGCATCTACGCCCAGCTCATCTCCCAGGCGCCCAAGTTCGACCTCGCCTACAACAACCTCGGCGTCATCTACTGGAAGAAGGGCCAGGAGTCGAAGGCCCTCGACATGTTCAAGAAGGGCGTCGAGGCCAACAAGCTGTCGGCCCGCGCCGCCCGCAACAACGTCGCCGGCCTGCTGCGCAACCAGTACGTCAGCAACTCCGACATCAACGCCTTCAACGAGGCCGAGAAGTCGATCCAGGGCGTGCTCGCGCTCGACTCCGGCAACCAGGCCGCCTACGAGAACCTCGCGCGCATCTACTACGACCGCGGTCACAGCAAGGACAAGTCGTACCTGGTGCTCGCGAACCTCGTGGTGACCCAGGGCGTCCGCGTGCTCAAGAACGAGGGCCGCGAGTCCGCCGACCTGTACAACATCCAGGGCCTGCTCCTGCTCGAGCGTCAGGACCAGGTCAACGCCCTCAAGGCGTTCAAGGAGGCGGTGCGGGTCGAGCCCAACCACGTCGAGGCGAACCTCAACATCGGCTTTATCTCGATCCGCTTCCGCGACTACGCCACCGCCGAGAAGTCGTTCGAGATCGCGCTGAAGGACTCGCGTCAGGCCAAGAACACCGAGGCGCACCTCGCTCTCGGCGTGGCGCAGCGCGGCCTGAAGAAGTTCAAGGAGGCCGAGGCCTCCTACAACAAGGCGCTCAAGCTGAACGCCTCCGATCCGCGCCCGCTCTACAACCTCGGCGTGCTGTACCAGGACCACATCAGCACCCAGGACAACGTCGACACGGCGCAGAACGAGAAGCTCATCAACGTCGCCAAGGGCCACTACAACAAGTTCATCGAGGCGGTGAAGAGCGACAAGAAGTGGAGCCAGCAGGTGCTGCTGGCCAAGGACCGCATCGCCACCATCGATGAGACCATCGCCTTCAACCGCGTCTCCGAGGAGATGATGAAGAAGGCCAAGGAGCTCGAGGCGCAGGCGAAGAAGCAGGAGGAGGAAGAGCGCAAGCGACTCCTCGAGCTCGAGAAGCAGGCCGAGGCCGCCGAGGCCGCCGGCAGCGCCCCGGCTCCGGCCGCAGGCGCAGCGCCCGCCGGGGGTGCGACGCCTCCCAAGTAATCGGGAGCTCGTCATCCGCGCATGAGGGGCGGCCGCACGGCCGCCCCTTTCTGCTTGGGTCCTGCGGGTCGCTCCTGCCGCGGAGCGATCTCGCAGCCCAGGCCGTCTCCTCCTTCATTCGCGCCCGCAGGCCGCCGCATCACAATCGCCGGGCGTTTACAAGGCTGGCCCGAGCGAGGTATGGTGCGTGAAGGTCCCAGGGGGACCGCTCCACGAGGTTTCACCATGCGGCTCGCTCTGATCACTCTGCTGTCCACTCTCTTCGCCTCGACCACCGCCTTCGCGGCGCCGGTTAGCGACCAGGACGCCGACACGGCGGCCAACAAGGGCAAGGGCGGCAGCGGCACCACGGTCTACGACTTCGACGACGACAACGTCGACGGCGAGCTGCTCTCGCCCGAAGGCGCCAACATCGCCTCCCGTGGCCGCACGAAGCACGCCAGCCTCATCACCATCCGGCCGCACTTCATCCCCGAGCTCATCAAGATGGCCAACGACGTGTGATCCGGGCCTCACGCCCGTGCTTTCACTCACGTTTCTTTTTTGAACAATCTCCCGGAACCCGGGAACCGCCACCGAAGCCCGCTGTCTCTGCCCGCGCAATCCGCCGGACCGAGGACCGACCATGTCCACCAAGACGCTCGCTATCAAAGTCTTTTACGGCGATCAGCTCGTCGACACCCAGACGCTGACGCAGGATGTCATCAAGATCGGCAAGCTGAAGAGCAGCCACGTTTGCCTGGATGACGAGGCCGTGGCCCGCATGCACGCCGTGATCGAGGTGTCCGGCGAAGAGGTGCGGGTGATCGATCTCGGGAGCGCGGCGGGCACCGTGCTGAACGGCCAGCGAATCGACAAGAACGCGGTGCTGCACGACGGCGACGCCTTGAACTTCGGGCCGTACCGGCTCGAGGTCGGCTTCGTGAAGCAGCAGGTCGCGGCCGCGCCGGCGCCGGCGCAGCCGGTCGCGCCGGTGGCCGTGGCGGCGGCCGCGGTGGCGGCGGCGCCGATCGCTGCGGCGCCGATGGCGACGCGGGCACCGATCCAGATCGACCTCAGCGAGGTCGAGAATCAGAGCGGCTCGCGGGTGGCCGAGGTCGTGGCGATGTACGGCACGACGGTGCTCGACGTGCAGCACGTCGGCCAGCTGAAGAACCGCAAGTCGCAGGCGCCGATCTTCCTCGCCATCGGCGGGGCGATGCTGGTCGCCGGCGCGGCGGTGTTCTTCAGCGACGTGAACCAGGACTGGGCCGGCTACGGCAAGAAGGTCCAGGAGTCGATCGAGCAGGGCACGCCGCGGCCGACCCCGCCCGGGAACGGTCTGGCGGCGATCGGCATGCTGCTGGCGATCGCGGGCCTCGTGCCGTTCAGCATGGGCCTCATCCGCACCGGCGACTACGTCAACAAGAACTTCACGATCGGCGAGGGCCACGGCGCGTCGTTCCACGTGCCGCCGGCCGGTCTGCCCGAGCCCAACGGCTTCCCGCTGGTCCGCGGCAGCGACCACGAGTTCGCGCTCAACTTCACGCAGAACATGAGCGGCGAGGTCACCTTCGACGGCCAGACGATCACGCTGCAGCAGCTGGTCGCCACCGGTCGCGCGGGCTCGCAGGGCTCGTCGTTCAGCTTCCCGCTGCCGCCCGGAGCGACGGCGCGGGTCAAGTACCAGGACGTCACCTTCTACGTGAACTCGGTCGCCCCGGGCGCGGTGATCAAGGGCGGCAGCGAGACCGACAAGCCGTTCTGGATCTACAACGGCGCGTCGTTCGTGGTCATCGGCAGTTTGCTGGTGCTCACGCACCTGATCCCCAACGAGGCCGGCAACCTCAGCCTCGACGAGATGATGGAGGAGAACCGCTTCGTCGGTTACCTCAACCAGCCCGACAAGCCGCCGGAGGAGGAGGAGCCGCCGCCGGAGGACATGGAGAACTCCGACGACGAGGCCGGCGGCACCGGTCAGCGGCACAAGGGCGAGGAGGGCAAGATGGGCAAGCCCACCTCGAAGAACAAGTCGGGCCTCTACGCCATGAAGGGTCCGAAGGACGCCATCCCGCAGATGGCCCGTAACTTCGACCCCGACATGGCCGCGCGCCAGGCCGGCATCCTCGGGGTGATGAGCGCCGAGAGCGGCCACTTCCTCGCCTCGCCGTACGGCGGCGCGTTCGCGGTCGGCAACGACGACGCGGACGTGTGGGGCGGCCTCACCGGCACCGAGATCGGCGAGGCGTACGGCGTCGGCGGCCTCGGCCTGGTCGGCACCGGCCGCGGCGGCGGTGGCACCGGCGAGGGCACGATCGGCCTCGGCAACACGGGCCTGATCGGCAAGGGCGGCGGCGGCGGCACGGGCTCCGGCTACGGTCGTGGCGCAGGCGCCGGCTTCGGCGGCCGCGGCACCCGCGTCCCCACGGTCCGTCAGGCCAAGGCCGAGGTCCAGGGCGCGCTCGACAAGGACATCATCCGCCGCATCGTCCGCGCGCACATCAACGAGGTCCGCTACTGCTACAACCAGGCCCTCGCCCGCGACCCCAACGCCAAGGGCCGCGTCGCCGTCCAGTTCACCATCGGCGGCACCGGCAAGGTGCCCACCGCGGTGGTCCAGGAGAGCACGATGAAGGACCCGGCCGTCGGCTCCTGCATCGCCCAGGCGGTCAAGCGCTGGACCTTCCCCAAGCCGGAAGGCGGCGGCTCGGTCATCGTCTCGTACCCGTTCGTCCTCGAGCCGGGTTGATCGGTCGGCTGTCCCGAGGGGCAGCCTGTCTCAAAGGCCAGGAGGCCCGGCACGCGCCGGGCCTTCGGCGTTTAAGGGCCGCTGCGCTTGCGGAGATCTGTCGACGAGATCGCCCGTCGCCTGCAGCAGGCTCGCGTCAACTCACAAGTCCACGCCATTGCTGGGCACGGCAGCCCGTTCGGCGCTGCTCGGCGCGAGTAGCGCGTTTTCGCCCATGATGTCGGCGACACTTCGCGAGCGCCGAGAAACGGCGCGAACGATCGCGCCGACGTGCAACCTTGTCACCAGATGCCCCGCCCGTTATCATCCGCACGCGATCCGGAAAGGTCTCTGATGCGTCGTCTCTCCCCTCTGGCCGCTCTCGTCGTCTCCTGCGCTGTCCTTCTCCCGGCCTGCAACGGCCTGGCGAGCCGTAACCGAGTCCAGGCGATCAATCGGATGAACGAAGGCATCCAACTGTTCGACCGCAACAACACCGCCGGCGCCGAGAAGGCGATTCAGGACGCCATTCAGCTCGACCCGACCTACGCCGCCGCGCATCACACCCTGGGCCAGATTTACAAGAAGCAGAACAAGCTGGTCGACGCCGAGAAGGCGTTCACGGGCGCGATCGACAACATGAAGGCCGAGCCGCAGGCCGAGTACTGGTACGACCTCGGGGCCGTCCAGCAGGCCCAGGGCGAGGCCGACGGCGTGTCGTCGTCGGAGCGCGAGACCAAGTTCAACGCCGCGATCAACTCGTTCCAAGAGGCGCTGAAGCTCGACCCGAAGATGTACCGCGCCCACTACCGCACCGGCGTGCTGTACGAGAAGCTCGATCAGCCCGAGAAGGCCGACGCCGCCTACCGCAAGACCATCGAGATCAAGCCCAGCTACAGCCCGGCGTTCGTCTCGCTCGGCAACATGTACATCGACTACGGCTTCGCCAACGTGGCGATGGCGGTGCTCGATACCGGCGCGCAGATCAACGACAAGGACGCGCGCATGTGGAACGGCCTCGGCCGTGCGCACTTCGAGCTCGGCCAGATGAAAGAGGCCATCGACGCCTACACGAAGGCCAAGGCCATCGATCCGGACGGCGCCGACGCGCTCTACGGCCTCGGCATGGCCTACGCCGAGCTCCGCCAGCGCAAGGAAGCCAAGGAGAACCTCGAGCTGTTCCTGGGCAAGGCCGGCGACGCCCGTCCCGACCTCATCAAGGCGGCGCGCGACACGGTCGCTCGCATGCAGGACGTCATCTGAGCCCGAAATCGACGGTATCCGTGAGGCCAGGGCCCCGCGGTCCTTCGAGGACGGCTCGCCACCTCGACTTACGCGGCCCCCCAGGCCCGACCTACCATCAGTTACCCCGCGGCTCGCCGCGGGTGTCCCCCGTCGTGCGCACGGTGGGCCTACTCGGCCTGCCTGCGTTGAATCGTTCCGGACGCGTTGAACGCTCGGCGAGGTGCGTGGTATATCCGCCGTCTCCCGAGCCCGGGGTAATCCCCCGATAATGCTCAAAAAACAGGGTCTCAGATGGAAGTAACGACGCGCATCAAGTCACGGCTCACCGAGGTCTCCGAGTGGAGCGGGGTGATCGACGAATCCGAGTCGCAGGCGAGCTCCGCCGGCACGCCTCAGGCGCAGTCCGCGGCGTTCTACCACCTCGCCCAGGCCTGCGAGGGATTGCTGCTCGACAAGGCCAAGGCGATGACGTTCTACCAGACGGCCGTCAAGCGCGACCGTGAGAACCTCAAGGCCCTGGAGTCGGCGCGCAAGATCTATCAGCAGATGGCCAACCTCGAGATGGTCACCAAGCTGATGGCGCTCGAGCTGCGTGCCAATCGCGACCCGAACCGGGCGCCGGCCCTGAATTACGCCTACGGTCGAGCGCTGCTCAACCTGCGGCAGGTCGATCAGGCGCGTCAGTACCTCGAGGCGGCGGCCAGCGCCGACGGCCGCAATCAAGAGTACCAGGACCGCTTCCAGGAGTCGCTGTACGACCGGAGCAACTGGCAGTTCGCGCTGCAGAACATCTGCTACAACCAGCTGATCGCGTTGAGCGGCCAGGCTGACCCGCTGGCCGCCAACGTCGAGAACGGTGGCCACCAGCTGTCGGCGCTCTACCTCCGCACCGCGCGGATCTTGCAGCAAGAGGCGCCCGAAGACCCGCGCCTGTTGCCGCTGCTGTTCAAGGCCCTCGACGCCGATCCGAGCAACGACGAGGCCGGCTACATCGCCGAGACCCTGCTCGCCGCCGGCGGTCACCTTCAGCACATCCAGAAGCTGCAGGACCGCCGCGCCGCGCTCGAGCGCGAGCCGGACAAGAAGGTCGCGCTGCTGCGTCAGTTCGCGTTGATCTGGCAGGTGCGCCTCAACAACGCCGACATGGCGGCGTACTTCTTCCGCCAGGCGCTCGAGTACGCCTACTCGATCGGCACCAGCGTGCTCAAGGACGAGAACGACGCCGACTGGCACCTCGGCGCGTTCCACATGCTCAAGAAGGCCGCCGAGCGCACCGGCAACTCCGAGGGCCTCGTCGAGCTCGCCGCCCGCGGTCTGCAGGTCATCACCGACCCGACCGACGCGGCGCTGCTGGCCCTCCTCGGCGGTGAGATCGCGTGGAAGCAGCGCCAGGACGTCGAGAGCGCCCGCAGCTTGCTCGCCTACGCCGTCAATCAGGCGCCGCGTCACCCGATCCTCGTCGAGTTCACGCAGCAGTTCGGCGCCCTCGAGGCTCCGAGCAGCGACGCTGCCGAGCGGGCCGCCGCCGAGCGGGCCGAGGCCGAAGCCGCCGCGGCTCAGCGGGCCGCCGCCGAGCAGGCCGCCGCCGAGGACGCGGCGCGTGAGCGCGAGGCCGCCGAGCGTCTGGCGGCCGAGCAGGCCGCGGCCGAGCAGGCCGAGGCCGCCGAGCGAGCGGAGCGCGACCGCGTCGCGGCCGACCGCGCCGCCGCCGAGAAGGCCGAACGCGACCGCGCCGAGCGCGAGCGCATCGCCGCCGAGAAGGCCGCCGCCGCCGAGAAGGCCGCCGCCGAGAAGGCAGCGGCTGCCGAGAAGGCCGCTGCCGAGAAGGCCGAGCGCGAGCGCCTGGCCGCCGAGAAGGCCGCCGCCGACAAGGCCGAGCGCGAGCGCATCGCCGCCGAGCGGGCCGCCGCTGCCGAGAAGGCCGCCGCGGAGAAGGCCGAGAAGGCCGCCGCTGCCGAGCGGGCCGCCGCGGAGAAGGCCGCCGCCGAGAAGGCCGCCGCCGACAAGATCGCCGCGGAGCTCGCCGCGATCCCGCCGGAGGGCGTCGAGATGCACGGCGAGATCTTCCTCCCCGAAGAGGTCCGGATCTACAACGCCGCCCGCACCGCCGAGGCCGCCGGTGGCGCCAAGGCGATCGACGCCTGGCGCGACGCGATGGGCAAGCTGCCGCAGAAGCGCTACCCGCGGACGCGCCTCAAGGAGCTCTACGCCGAGGCCGGCAAGTGGAGCAACGTCGCCGACCTGCTGAAGGACGAGCTCAAGGGCGACCCGCACAAGGACCTCGAGCACACCAAGGCTTCGTACTGGCAACTGCTCGACATCTACCGCGACCACCTGCGTCAGCCCGGCCTCGTGGTCACCACGCTGGCCGCGTTCGAGAAGGTGCTCGAGGACGCCGGCGACACCGAGTCGCTGCTCAAGGTCGTCGAGACCCAGCAGAACCAGTTCGAGCAGATGAAGCGCTGGCCGGACTTGATCAGCAGGATCCGCCGCCGCGCCGAGCTGACCACCGACCCGGTCGGCCGCACCGCCCTGCACCTCGAGGCCGGTCGCCTCTTCCTCGACAAGTTCAACAACCAGGCCGAGGCGATCAAGAGCTTCGAGTCGGTGCTCGAGGCCGACGAGTACAACGTCGAGGCGATCACCAAGCTCAAGGATCTGTACGCCAAGCGGCGCGACTGGGAGAAGCTCGTCCACGTCCAGCAGAAGGAGCTGACGCTGATCGAGAGCCCGGAGCAGCGCATGGAGCAGCTCCTCGACGTCGCTCGCACCGCGGTCTCGAAGATCAAGAAGAACCCGCTCTCGATCGAGCTGTGGAACCAGGTCCTGGCGATGGAGCCGACCCACCACGAGGCGCTCGAGCAGCTCGAGGGTCTCCTCGAGCGCGAGAAGGAGTGGGGCCAGCTCGCCGGCGTGCTGCGCACGCTCGCCGAGGTCGAGCACGACCCGGCCAAGAAGGCCAACTACCTCATCAAGCTCGGCTCGAACTACAGCGACAAGCTCGACGACAACGCCAGCTCGATCAAGGCGTGGGAGCAGCTGTACCAGCTCGACCCCGAGAACCGCCGCGCCCAGGACGCCCTCAAGAAGCTCTACCTCGCCGTCGGCGACATGGAGAGCCTGCAGGAGTTCTACGCCAAGCAGGACAAGTGGGGCGAGTTCATCCGCGTGCTCGAGCGCGAGGCCGAGACCGCCGAGGGGGCGGCTCGCACCACGCTCTTGCTCAAGATCGCCGATCTGTACAAGACGCGCATGGACAAGGCCGACAAGGCCACCCGTGCCCTCGAGCGCGCGCTGTCGTTCGACGACAACAACCTCACCGTCGCCGAGGCCCTGATCGACCTCTACGAGCAGGCGCACGACGAGCGGCACATCTCGGTGCCGTTGAAGATTCAGCTCAACCACAGCGAGGATCCGGCGCAGCGGCAGGCGCTGCTCCGCCGGCTCGCCGAGCTGGCCGAGCGCATCGGCCAGGACGAGGCGCTGGCGTTCTCCTACTACCGCCAGGCCTTCACCGAGGACCACACCCAGGCCGACACGCGCGAGCACCTGTTCCGCCTCGGCGAGTCGATCGGCGCCTGGACCGAGCAGATCGAGTCGCTGCGCGCCGCGATCGAGAAGTACGGCACCGACCCCGACAGCATCCCGCTGCGGCTCAAGCTGGCGGAGATCTACGAGAAGCGCTCGGGCGACCTCGAGGCCGCCCTCGCCGCCAACCAGGCGATCCTCGAGATCAACGCCGAGGAGCCGACCGCGCTCACCTCGCTCGAGCGGCTCTACCTCGCGCTCGGCCGCGAGGAGGACCTGCTCAACGTCCTCCGCACCAAGCTGTCGCTCGCCACGAACGACGACGACCGCCGCGCGATCCAGACCCGGATCGGCAGCATCCACGAGCAGCTCGGCCACGTCGACCAGGCCGTCACCGCCTACGAGGCCGTGCTCGCCACCGGCGTCGAGGACCCGGCCGTGCTCGCCGCCCTCGACCGCCTCTACCTCGGTCAGGGCAAGTGGACCGAGCTGGCCGACATCCTGCGCCGCGAGCTCGAGGTCACCGCGCCCGACGAGGTCGAGGCCCGCGCGACCCTGCTGCTCCGTCTCGGCATCGTCCAGCAGGACAAGCTGAACTCGGCGCCCGACGCCGTCGACCTGTTCCGCCAGGTCCTCGACGTCGACGCCGCCAACGAGGAGGCGCGCAAGCGGCTCGAGGGCTACCTCGAGGACGACGCGCTCAAGACCACGGTGGCCGGCATCCTGCTCCCGGTCTACGAGCGCCTGCTCGACTGGCCGAAGATGGTCCAGACGCTCGAGATCCAGGTCGCCGCGGCCGGCACCGTCGACGAGCGCGTGGGCCTGCTGCTGCAGATCGGCGCCATCCTGGCCAACAACATCGGCAACACCACGGCGGCGTTCGACGCCTACAGCCGCGCGTTCCGCCAGGACCCGCGCAACGAGGCCGCGCAGGTCGAGCTCGAGAAGCTCGCCCACCTCGAGAACCGCTACGCCGACTACGCCGCGCTGTTCGAGGAGGCGGTCGCCGGCGACCTGCCGAGCGACCTGCAGCGCACCCTTCTGATGCGCCTGGCCGGCCTGTACGACCAGCGCCTCGGCAACGCGCCCAAGGCGATCGAGAACTTCAAGAAGGCGCTCGAGGTCGACGCCGACAACGTCGAGGCCCTCGAGGCGCTCGAGAAGCTCTACAGCCGCGACCAGAACTGGGGCGAGCTGCTCGGCGTGTACCGCAGCCAGATCCCGCTGACCAACGACGGCGGCAAGCGGCAGGAGCTGCGGTTCCGCATCGCCTACCTGCAGGACGAGATGCTCGGCCAGAAGGAGGAGGCGATTGCGACTTACAACGAGATCCTCGCCGACGAGTTCGAGAACCTGCAGGCGATCGTCGCCCTCGACCGGCTCTACCTCGCGCGCGGCGCGTGGACCGAGCTGGCCGAGAACCTCGAGCGTCAGCTGACGCTGTCGACCGACCCGGACAAGCAGATCGAGCTCAACCTCCGCCTCGGCGACCTGCGCCTCACCAAGCTCGACCAGGCCGGTCAGGCCGTCGAGACCTACCACCGCGTGCTCGCGCTCGACGCCGGCAACGCCACCGCCCTCGGCGCCCTCGAGACGCTGCTGACCCACGAGCAGCAGCAGCTCACGGTCGCCAAGACCCTCGAGCCGTTCTACCGCGTCAACAACAACTGGCCGCGGCTGATCCAGGCGTACGAGATCATGGTGACGCACGCCTCCGACGCCGAGGAGAAGATCGGCCTCCTGCACCGGATCGCCGAGCTGTACGAGATCGCGGGCGAGGAGCAGGGCAAGGCGTTCGACGCCCTCGGTCGCGCCTTCAAGGTCGACCCGAGCAACGCCACCACGCAGGAGCGGCTCGAGACGCTGGCCCGCCAGCTAGGCGACTACCCGCGCCTTGTCGCCCTCTACGACGAGTCGATCCCCGACATCGTCGACGACGCGCTCATCATCCGCCTGCTGGTGAAGATCGCCCAGATCTACGAGCTCGTGATCGAGGACCCGGCCAAGGCCGCCGCGAGCTACGAGCGGATCCTGGGCGTCGACCCCGGCAACTTCGAGGCCGTCGACGCGCTCATCAACCTCCACCTCAAGAACTCGAACTTCAGCTCGCTGGTCGAGGCGGTGGTGCGCAAGTCGGAGATGGTCACCGAGGTCGCCGACCGAAAGGCGCTCCTCCTCTATGCCGCGCAGACGCGCGAGACGGCGATGGAGGATCCGGCCGGCGCGATCGCCCTGTACCAGCAGGTCCTCGCGCTCGACGACGCCGACGCCTCGGCGCTCGACGCCCTCGCCAAGCTGTTCACGCAGACCGAGGCGTGGGAGAACCTCAAGGACATCTACCGCCGCAAGACCGAGCTGGCGGAGAGCCCCGAGCACCGGCGCTACTGGCTGCACCAGCTCGGCCCGATCTACGACGAGAAGCTCAAGGACGTCGAGCAGGCGATCGAGACCTACCGCGCCATCCTCGACCTCGAGCCGGCCGACTACGACGCCATCCAGGCGCTCGACCGCCTCTACGGGCAGGCCGAGCGCTGGCAGGACCAGCTCGGGATCCTCGAGCGGGCCGTCGAGGTCGCGCCGCAGCGCGACGAAAAGACCGCGCTGCGTCACCGGATCGGCGGGCTCTACGAGACCCAGCTGGCCGACATCGTCCGCGCCGTCGAGGCCTACCGCGACACCCTCGCGCACGCCCCCGACCACGCGCCGACGATCGCCGCGCTCGACCGCATCGTCCACGGCGAGGACCAGCCGATGCTGGCCGCCGAGGTCCTGGCGCCGTTCTACAACCAGCTCGCCGAGTGGGAGAAGCTGGTCGACATCTACGAGGTGATGGTCAAGCAGGTCCAGGATCCTGCGCAGCAGATCGAGCTGCTGCACCAGATCGCCGCGATCCACGAGCGGCAGCTGCAGCAGTTCGAGCAGGCGTTCGCCGCCTACGCCCGCGCGCTGGTGATCGAGCCGACCCACGAGCCCACGCTGGGTCAGCTCCACCGCCTCGCCGAGGTCACGGGCGACCACGAGAAGCTCGCCGGCCTGCTGGCCGAGCAGGCCGCCGCGATCCCCGATCCGGCGACCAAGGTCGGCATGCTGCACCGCCTCGCGGTCGTGCTCGAGACCAAGCTGAACCGCATCGACGACGCCATCGAGCGCTACCTGGCGATCCTCGACATCGACGGTGAGAACCGTGATGCCATCGCCCAGCTCGACCGCATCTACACCGGGCTCGAGCGCTGGCAGCCGCTGGTCGAGAACCTGCGCCGGCAGATCGGCATTACCGCGGACGAGCAGGAGATCATCGCCCTGCAGTACCGCATGGGCCAGATCTACCAGAACAACATCCAGGACCTGCCGAAGGCCATCGAGGCCTACCGGACGATCCTCGAGATCGACCCCGACAGCTCGGCCACGCAGGCGACGCTCGAGCTCATCTTCGCCGAGGGCGAGCACCAGAACGAGATCGCCTCGATCCTCGAGCCGCTGTATCAGGCGTCGCGCAACTGGGACGCGCTGATCAAGCTCGCGGACGTCAAGCTGAACGCCACCGCCGACACCGCGGAGCGGCTGCAGATCATCGAGAACACCGCGCAGATCTGCGAGCAGCAGCTGGGCGACGCCGGCACGGCCTACTACTGGTGGCTGCGCGCGTACATGGACGACCCGCTGAGCGAGCGCGTCGCCGAGGAGATCGAGCGCCTCGCCGAGCTCACCCAGGAGTGGGGCTTCATCGTCGACGTCGGCGAGCAGATCCTCGAGAACCAGGGCCTGGCGCAGGACGCTCGCGTGGCCGTGCTCAGTCGTTCGGGCCAGGTCCTCGAGACCAGGCTCGGCGACCGCGCCCGCGCCATCGAGGTCTACAACCGGCTGCTCGCGCTGGTGCCCGACCACGCCGAGGGGCTGCAGGCGCTCGACCGCCTGTACACCCAGACCGGCCGCTGGGAGGAGCTCGCCGAGATCCTGCAGCGCCGGATCCAGGCGACCATGGACGGCGAGGTCCTCGTCGACCTCGAGATGCGCCTCGCCGCCGCCTTCGAGCAGTGGCTGGCCAACCCCGAGGCGGCGATCGCCGCCTACAACCGCGCCCTCGACATCGACGGCAACAACCTCCGCGCCCTCGAGCGGCTCGAGGCCCTGTACCTCAGCGCCGCCCGCTGGGAGGACCTGTACAAGACGTACGAGCGCACCGCGGCGATCGCCAACACCGACGAGGACACCGCGGCCTGCTACCAGCGCATGGCGAAGATCGCGGCCGAGGCCCTGAATCGGGAGGAGACCGCCGTCGAGCTGTGGGGCAAGGTGCTCGAGCTGCGCGGCGAGGACCCGCTCGCGCTGGGCGAGCTGGCCGTGCTGCACGAGCGCTCGCAGCGGTGGGACGAGCTCGCCGAGGTGCTCGAGCGGCAGGTGTTCGCGGTCGAGGACGCGAACCAGAAGGTTGCGATCTACCAGCAGCTCGCCCACGTCTACGGCGACAAGCTGGGCAAGGAGCGCAACAGCCTCGACGCGTGGCTCAACGCCCGCGAGCTCAACGGCCGTGACCTCGACACGCTGACCGCGCTCCACGCGATCTACCAGCGCAACGAGTCGTGGGTGGAGCTCAACGACGTGCTCTCGAACCTGATCGAGCTCGGCCCGGGTATCCTCGGCACGGAGCAGCTCCGCGCCTACTACGCCCAGGTCGGCCGGATCCAGGCCGAGTACCTCATGGACACCCAGGCCGCGATCGCCGCCTGGCGCCACGTCCTCGAGCTCGAGCCGAGCAGCCTCGAGGCGCTGGCAGCGCTCGAGCGCCTGCACAGCAGCGAGGCCAGCTGGGACGAGGTCATCCGCGTCCTCGAGAAGAAGCGCAAGGTCGTCGAGTCGGCGCCCGAGAAGATCGACGTGCTCATGCAGATCGCCGCGATCTGGGAGCAGCAGCTCGGCAACAAGACCGAGGCGGCCGGCGCCTACCTCGAGATCCTCGACCTCGACCAGGCCTACATGCCGGCCCACGAGGCGCTGGAGACCATCTACCGCGAGACCGAGGCGTGGGGCGAGCTCATCGAGCTCTACCTGCGGCAGGTCGAGATCTTCGACGACGCCAAGTTCAAGGTCTCGACCTACCAGAAGATGGCCAAGGTCTTCGAGGAGAACCAGGGCGACCCGGACAACGCCTTCGAGGTCCTCAAGTACGCGTTCAACATCGACTACGCCAACGAGGACACCTCGCGCGAGCTCGAGCGCCTCGCCACCCAGGCCAACAAGTGGGGCGAGCTGCTCAACGAGTACAACGGCATCGTCCGCTCGATCCCCGACAAGAGCGAGCAGGCCGAGCTGTGGGTGAAGATCGGCCGCTGGTACGGCGAGCACCTCAACCGCGTCGACTACGGCCTCAAGTCGCTCGAGGAGGCGCTGAAGCTCAACGCCAACAACATCAACGCGCTGCGCGAGCAGGCCGGCTTCTACCGGCGCGCGATGAACAACGTCGAGCTGGCCAAGACGCTGGCGCGGATCGTCCCGCTCGAGACCGACCCGAACATCCAGGTCCGCACGCTGACGCAGCTGGCGGAGGTCCAGGACGGCGGGCTCGGTGACATCCCGGCGGCGATCGAGAGCTACCGCAAGGTGCTCGAGATCGACGGCGAGAACATCAACGCCCTCGACGCGCTGGCTCGGCTGCACCAGAACCAGGGTCAGTGGCAGGACCTCGTCGGCGTGCTCGAGCGGCGCGTCGGCACCCTCGACGAGCCGGAGCAGGTCATCGCCCTGCGCAAGCGGATCGGCGGGGTCCAGGAGGGTCAGCTCGGCGACGCGGCGGCGGCGATCGAGACCTATCGCAGCATCGTCGACAGCGAGCCGGGCGACCGCGAGGCCCTGGCCGCGCTCGAGCGCCTGTACCTGGCGGGCGGCAACGTCCCCCAGTACCTCGGCGTCCTCGAGGCCGAGCTCGACACCACCACCGTGCGCGACGAGCAGATCGCGATCTACGACCGCATGGCGGCCGCGCACGTCAACCTGGCGCAGGACCCGGCGCGGGCGGCCGAGGCGTTGGAGAAGATCCTCCTCCTCGACAAGTACCGCGACCCGACCTACCGCCAGCTCGAGGACCTGTACACCAGGCTCGAGAAGTGGACCGAGCTGGTCGAGACCTACCGCAACCACATCGCGGTCACCACGGCGCCCGCCGCCAAGGTCGACCTGCTGGTGGCGATGGCGCAGGTCTACGAGAAGCAGATCCAGGACATCGACCGCGCGATCGAGACCTACAGCGAGATCCTCGAGCTCAACCCGCAGCACTTCGACTCTGCGGTCACGCTCGCTCGCCTGCAGGAGCAGATCGAGGACTGGCCGGCCGCGCTCAAGACGTTGGCGCGCCTGGTCGAGCTGTCGCGCGACCCGGCGGTCCGCGTGCAGCACCTGACCCGCATGGGCCAGGTCTACCAGGAGAAGCTGGGCCAGCTCGACGAGGCCGAGCGGCGCCTGACGCAGGCGACCGAGATCGACCCGGGCTACGTGCCGGCGATCGTCAGCCTGGCGGAGCTGTACAAGGGCCGGCGCGACTGGCTCAAGGCGGCCCGCAACCTCGAGGCGGCGTTCGGCTACTCGAACACCAAGCTCGAGAAGATCGCGCTCGCGGCCGAGGCCGGCTTCATCTACTACGAGGAGCTCGAGAACAAGGAGAAGGCCGTCGCGCTGTTCGCCGAGGTGCTCAAGCTCGATCCGGAGCACGTCAAGGTCGGCCGCGTAATCGGCCAGATCTACTACGACGAGGGTCGCTTCGCCGACGCCGACCCGATCTTCGACGTCCTCACCCGCAAGGCCGACCAGCTCGGCCTGGGCGACCAGGACCAGCGCGACCTCTACCTGCGAGCGGCCAAGGTCGCCCGCAAGCTGGGCAACAGCGACAAGGCCCTGAAGCAGTACAAGCGCGCCTACGACATCGACGCGACCAACCGCGAGGTGCTCGTCGGCATGGCCGACCTGCTGTTCGAGAAGGAGGACTGGGAGAAGGCGTTCAAGCTGTACCAGACGATCCTGGTCCAGCACCGCGACACCCAGAGCTCGTCCGAGACGGTGCTCGTCTACTACCGCCTCGGCATGATCAAGAAGCGGCAGAACGAGCCGCGGAAGGCGCTCAACTACCTCGAGAAGGCGCTCGAGGTGGACCCGCACGACCTCGCCACCCTGAACGCGGTCATCGAGCTGCAGACGGGCGCGGGCGACTGGGAGGGCGTCATCCAGGCCAAGCGGGCCATGATCGACGTGGCCGCCACCGGCGACGCGCAGGCGGCGATCTACAACGAGATCGGCAAGCTGTACCTCGAGAAGCTCGGGAACTGGCAGAAGGCGGCGGCGGCCTACCAGAACGCCCTCGACCTGCAGCCGAAGGACTACCCGCTGCTGCACACGTTGCTGGACATCTACACCCGCAACAAGCAGTGGGAGGAGTCGGTCCGGATCATCGACCGCATCGTCGAGATCGAGAAGGACCCGAAGCGGCGCTCGAAGTACAACTACACCGCGGCGGTGCTGCTCCGCGACGAGCTCAAGGCCCACGACGAGTCGATCGACCGCTTCAACGCGGTGCTCGACGACGACCCGACGTACCTGAAGGCGTTCCAGGCGATCGACGCGATGGTCACCAAGTCGAAGGACTGGAAGACCCTCGAGCGCTCGTACCGGAAGATGCTGAAGCGGCTCCCGGCCGACGGCATGGGCGACCTGAAGATCACCCTGTGGTCGAACCTCGCGGAGATCTACCGGACGCGCCTGAAGGACTTCAAGGCGGCCACCGCGGCCTTCGAAGTCGCGGCCAAGCTCGACCCGGGCAACACCGAGCGGCACTACCTGCTGGCCGAGCTCTACGAGGCGCTCATGCAGGACAACCCGCAGGAGTACGCCACGCAGGCGGTCAAGGAGCACCAGATCCTCATCGCCCAGGAGCCCTTCCGGTACGAGAGCTACCACGCGCTCTTCAACATCTACCGGAAGAGCAACCAGTTCGATAAGGCCTACTGCCTGGCGCGGACGCTGGTGTTCCTCAAGCAGGCCACGCCCGAGGAGCAGCAGATCCACGACAAGTACGCCACGAACGAGTTCCGGCAGGCGCGTCAGCGGCTCTCGGAGGAGATCCTCCGCCGCCACGTGTTCCACCCGGACGAGGACCTGTACCTGACCGGCATCCTCGGCTCGATCGCCCCGGCGATCGCGGCCTGGCGCGCCAACCCGCTGCCCGCGTACCTCAAGCCCAACGAGCGCACGGACATCAACACCGACCCCGCGCCGGTGTCGCGCATGGCGAAGTACGTCATGCAGCTGCTCAACGTCGGCCAGCCGGACCTCTACCTCCGGCCGGAAGACCCGGGCGACGTCTCGCTGATCAACGCGCAGCGCGACGGCCGCGTCCACCCGACGATGGTCGTGTTCCAGAACCTGCTCAAGGGCAAGAACGAGAAGCACCTCGCCTTCGCCCTCGGCCGGTACATGTCCGACCTCTACCTGCCGCACTACGCCTACGTCGCGCTCGACCGCTCGCCGCAGAACCTCAAGCAGGTGTTCCTCGCCTGCATGCACATGTGCGACATGGAGACCGGCGGCAACCGCCAGGAGCTCGACCAGATCGCCCGCGAGATCCTGTCGCGCCTCCCGGCCAACGCCCGCGACCAGATGCGCAGCCTCATGCGCCGCTTCGTCGAGGCCGGCGGCTCCACCGACGTCAAGAAGTGGGCCCTCGGCACCGAGATCACCGCCTATCGCATCGGCTTCCTGCTGTGCGACGACCTCATCACGGCCGCGCACCTGATCTCCCAGGAGCAGGCCGCGTTCGGCTCGGCGATGACGCCGAAGGACAAGATCAAGGAGCTGGTCCTCTACAGCATCAGCGAGGACTACTTCAAGGCGCGCAAGGGCATCGGCGTCTCGGTCGCGTAAGACCGGGAGCCAGCTGTCCGCTAGGACATGTCCGAGAGGGCGGCCGAGGCCGCCCTCTCGGCGTTTGGTCGGGCGACGCGGCGACGCGCGAGACCGTTCTCGGCGCGCGCGGGGTGACCGGTCGCGCGACGTCGTGAGGAGCAGAGAGTGGAGATGATGGCGTGACGCGGCCTCAGGGCTTCGGCTGAGTCTCAGCTCCTTACGGCGGGCAGCTCGGCGACGCGTCGCCCGTCGTCACGCGTCCTCGGGGCATGTCACCGTTCCCGGCTCGGCAGAGCTCGCCGCCCGCGCGACGAGCACGCTTCTTGTGCGTCTCGCCGACGGGTCTCGGTGGCCGCGGGCTCAGCTGCGGCTGGCGGGCGGCGCCGTGTCGCGGATGCCCTGGACCGCATAGATCTTGAGCGGCTCGTTGCGGCCGCGGACCTTCACGGTCTGGCGCGGCTCGACGATCACGTGCGGGCCGGACAGCTGCAGGGTCGACTCGGAGATGATGATCTCGCCCGGCTTGGCCAGGCTGCACAGGCGGGCGGCGATGTTCACCGCGTCGCCGATGACGGTGTACTGCAGCGTGCGCGACGAGCCGATCGCGCCGGCGATGCACAGGCCGGTGTTCACGCCGATGCCGATGTTGATCTTCTCGCGGCCCTGGTCGGCGCGCAGGCGGTTGAACTCTTCGAGCGCGCGCATCATGTCGAGCGCGCAGCGGGCCGAGCGAAGCGGCGCGTCGGGCAGCTCGACGGGCGCGCCGAACAGGCCGATGATCTCGTCGCCGACGTACTTGTCGAGCGTGCCGCCGTGGCGGAACAGCACGTCGACCATGACCTCGAAGTACTCGTTGAGCGTCGCCACCATCTCCTCGGGCGGGTGACGCTCGCTCATCCCGGTGAACCCGCGGATGTCGGCGAACAGCATCGTCACCTCGCGCCGCGACCCGCCCTGGTTGAGCGTGAGCTGCCCGGAGACGATCTGGTCGACCAGGTTCGGCGACAGGAGGCGCTGGAACTGGGCCCGCTTCGACGCCTCGTGCTCGATCTTCTGCGCCAGCAGGTTGTTCTCGATGGCGACCGCCGCCTGCGTGGCGATGCCCGAGAACAGCAGCAGGTCGCGCTCGTTGAACGCGCCGGTCGCCAGCATCGAGTCCATGTGCATCGCGCCGAGCAGCTTGTCGTTGTAGAGCAGCGGCACGCACATCGTCGAGCGGATGCCCTGCATGATGATGCTCTTGGCCGCCTTGAACCGCTCGTCGACCATCGCGTCCGACGACAGCACCGCGCGCTTCTTGAGCCGGACCTCGTCGAGGATGCTGCGCGACAGCCGGATCTCCTCGTCGCGCTTCTGCCGGACGTAGCGCGGCACGAAGTCGTCGGTCTCGGGGTCGACGAGCAGGATGACCGCACGGTCGGCGCGGATCAGCTGGAACGCCTCGTCGACGATCTTCTGCAGCAGCGTGTCGAGCTCGGCGTCGATCGACAGCCGCTGCGACAGCTCGTGGGCGATCCGCAGCTTCTCGTAGTCGGCGCGGAGCGTGGCGACGTCCTTGATGTCGGCCGCGGGCAAGAACCGCGAGCTGGCGGACACCGAGCTCTGGACCTGGCTCTGCACCTGGTCCGGGGTCATGGTGACCTTGTTGAGGACCGGGGGCTGGTTGCGCGGCGGGTCCTCGGTGAAGCGGTAGGTCGTGTTGCCGAGCGAGATCTGATCGCCCGACTTCAACACTCGCTCGGTGACGCGTTCGCCGTTGACGAAGGTGCCGTTGAGGCTCCCGACGTCGCGGACCACGTAGCGGCCGTCGGGGCCGAGGGTGATCCGGCTGTGCTCCTTCGAGACGATCCGATCCAGCACCTGGATCGAGTTGTCGGGATGGCGCCCGAGGGTGTTGAACGACGTGAGGATGTGCTCAGTCGGGTGGTCCCCCCCGATGAGGATGAGCTTGGCCGCCATCGACGATTCCGCATCGTAGGGCAGGTAAATCCGCGGATCAACCGCCCTCGATGTCCCCGCTGCGAGCCGGACGATCGACCGCGACGCACCCGGGAGGTCGATCCCCAGGCGCGTCCGCACCGCCGCTGCCCGCGTCGCCGTCCGCTTCGCGGCCCCCGGCTGGCCTCGAGTTCATCCGCGGACCGTGCCTCTGCGGGCCCGCGTGCGGACCGCCGCGCGCGTTTGCGCCATCGCTGTCTCTGGGGGGAAAGCGATGGTCCTTGCAGTATGATGCCGGGGCCAAAGTCCCCTCCTCGTGTACCACCTGCCCGCATATGTAGCTTTGGAGCGTTGGCTGCTCCAAAAGCGCGTGGCCGTCGTGCTCCCCGGGGGGCCTGAAGGACCGCGACGGCTCGCGGCAGCCGGCGTGGCCCGGGTGCTGGTGCTCGGCGGCGATTGCCCGGCCGAGCCCGGTCTGGAGGTGTGGTCGGGCCCGCTGGAGCTGTCGCGCCTGCCGCTGCGAGACCGCAGCATCGACGCCGTGACGTGCATCGAAGGCGGCGTCACCCACGACCCGACCGCCCGGCACGCGCTCATCGTCGAGGCGAAGCGAGTGTTACGCGACGGTGGCATCCTCGCTCTCGGCGTCGAGCCCGACCCGGATCACCTGTGGGAGGTCGAGGACGATCTCCGCGGCGTCTTCGCCCACGTCGGCGCCTTCGCCCAGCTCGAGTGGCAAGGCGTGAGCGTCGCGCCGCTCCTGCCCGCCGCCCCCGGCGAGGCGCTGGTGCCGATCCTGCGCGAGGGCCTGCTCGACGAGCCGCTGCCGATCCAGCGCTACCTCCTGATCGCCTCGCAGTCCGAGCTCGAGGCCCGGCTGCGCGAGTGCGTCATCGTGCCGACCGGCCCGGTCGCGCCGCTCACCCCGACCATCGAAGTGGTCGAGGTGACGGTCGCGTCGCCGCTGCCGCTGCCGCCCGAGCCGGAGCCCGAGCCGGAGCCCGAGCCGTCCGAGAACACCGACTTCGACCTCGTCGCGCTGTTCGCCGCCGAGTCCGCGTCGGCCCTGCTCGGCGCGCCGCAGCCGCGCGTCCACGAGATTTCGGCGCCGGCGCCGATGCCCGAGCCGGAGATCGCGCCGGAGCCGGACCCCGCGCCGGCGGCCGCGACGCCCGAGCCCGAGCCGTCCGCCTCCGTCGTGCTCGACCCGGACACAGTCGCCGAGCTCGAGCGGCTGCGGGAGATCGTCAACAACTTCTCGCAGGAGCGCGAGAGCCTGCTCGCGCACGCGGTCAAGCTCGCCGGTGAACTCGACCGCGCCCGCGAGGAGAAGGCCCGCACCGACGCCGAGCTGCACGCGGCGCGGCAACGCCTCGAGTCGCTGCAACATGTCCAAGAGGACAGCCGCATGCACTCGCTGGCGATGTTGATGCGCCGGCCCGACGCCGACAACGCGGTCGCGACCCACGAGCTCGTCGACGAGGTCGCGCCGCTGGCGGCGCCGGAGAGCGGCCGGGCCACCGCCGACGCCGCGATCGATCGCAACCGCCTGCGCGAGGAGCTGGCGCGCCGCACCGCCGAGCTGCAGGAGCTCGAGACGCGGGTGCTGCAACAAGAAGAGGAGATCCGCCGCGAGCACCTCGAGAACGTCCGCCTGGTGACGGACGTCGATCGGCTGCGCGAGCAGGTCGAGCGCAGCCGGGCGATCGAGCAGGACCGGGTGCAGGAGCTCGAGCGCCTCGGCCACGAGCTGCGCAAGCTCGAGGTCGACCACGCCGAGCTGCAGGGCCTCTACAACACGCAGGAGCAGCGGCTGCGCGCGCGCGAGGAGTCCGGCGGGGGCCACGGCGCGGCGTCGCCGGCCGACCACGCGGCGCGGCAGCTCGAGCTCGAGAAGGTCACGGCCCAGCGCGACCAGCTGCGAGCCCGCGAGCGCGCCGCCGCCGACATCGTCCGCCGCCGCGACCGCGAGCTCGCGGACGCGACCCGCACGGTCCGCGAGCTGCGGCGCTCGGTCGAGGACCACGCGACCCTCGCGGCCCAGCTGCGGGGCGAGCTCGCGGTGTTGCAGGTCCACATCCAGCGCCTCGAAGAGACCGTCCCGAGCCTGCAGGAGCGCCTGCGCGAGCAGCAGCGCAAGACCATCGAGCGCGAGGACGAGGCCGCCGAGCTGCAGCGCCGGCTCGAGGAGGGCGTGGCCGAACAGGAGCACCTGCGGGCCCGCCTGCGTCGCCAGCGACAGGACATGGAGGCGCTCGCCGGCGCCAAGCAGGGCGCCGAGGTCGAGCTGTTCCGCCTGCGCCGCGAGCTCGAGGCCAAGCACCAGGCCATCGATCAACTGCAGCAGATCGTCTCGCTCGGCGCGAGCCGCATGGTCCAGGCCTCGGGCCCGCTGTCCGACGCCGCACGCGCCGAGATCCTGACCCTCCGCGGCGAGCTGGCCGACCAGGCCGCCGAGCACGCCGAGGCGCTGGCGCGCAGCGAGGCCGAGCACCAGCGGATCGTCGAGCACGAGCGGGCCCGCCTGCGCCGCTCTCGCCTCGAGGCCGGCATCCGCGCGGAAGAGATGGAATACATGCTGTTCCAGCTCGACACCGCGGAGCAGAAGATCTGGGAGATGAACGACGCCACCGACCGCTCCGCCGCGCGGTTGGCCGCCGGCCTCGCCCAGCTCGAGAAGCAGAAGGAGCAGTACGAGGACCTCGCCGACGAGCTCGACGTCACGCGCAACCTGTTGGTGGAAGCGCAGGCGAAGATCGCCGAGCTCGAGCGCCTCCTCGACAGCGAGCGCGCCCGCCTGGCCCGCGTGTCGCTGGCGCCGGCGACGATCATCGACGGGCCCGACACCAGCGGCAGCTTCGACGTGAACGTCGACGAGCCCGAGCCCGACCCGGAGGACTCGATCGTGGCGCCGGCGATCCGGCGCTACCCCGGCGACCCCGACCCTCTGGCGGGCATCGACCTCGACGACGAGTCCGAGCCGGTCAGCCTGGCGGCTCGCCTGGCCGGCGGCTCGGCCGCGGACTCCGGCGACTTCGACATGGGCTCGCTCGGCAGCGCCGAGGTCTCCAGCCCGGTGTTCCGCTTGCCGTCCGACGTCGACATCGACTCGGACGAGGACATGGACCCGCCCCCGCGGGTGGTGGTCGTGCCCGACGAGGACGAGGACGAGGTGTTCTCGATCGACACCGAGTGGGGCGAGCTCGACGACGACAAGCGCCACGGCGCCCCACGCGCCAGCGAAGTGACGACCCAGCGGATCGTCATCGAGGTGCTCGAGGACGAGGCCTGGCCAAACGACGGCGAGCTCGAGCCGGAGTTGCAGGCCCTCCTCGCCGTCCGCCCCGACCAGGCCGCCGAAGACGGCAAGACCGGACCCCTGCCTGCCGCCGAGTCCGGCAAGGCGCAGGGCGACAAGTCCTCGTAGCGGTCGTGCCCGGCACGGCCGGGCCTCGCGGTGGGCGAGCGAGCGAGGCTCGAGACCGGTCCGCTGCGGTCGGCTCCCCCTGTAGGTCGAGGAGCCCGCGGTCCTGCGTTCGCCAGTCGGCGCCAGATGCGCGCCGAATTTTGGGACCCTCCGACCCCAGTCCTTGCGAAAAGTGCTTGACGCCGGAGCCGAGTCGTCCTAGGTTCCACGCCCGCCGCGAGGATGGCGAAATTGGTAGACGCGCACGGTTCAGGTCCGTGTGTCCCTAGGACGTGGGGGTTCGAGTCCCTTTCCTCGCACTAGAAGGCCGAAGGCCCTGTCACCCCCGGTGACAGGGCCTTCGGCTTTCGTCCCTCGCAGACGCGAGCTCGCCCGGCGCGAGCCGTGGGCCTTCGATTCAGGCCGGACGTTCGCGCCGCGAAACGATGTCCCAGCGCCCCAGCGGGGGCGGCTGTCGGTGACGGCCCGACGCGCCGGCCCGTGCGGGCGGCGGAGGCGACGACTCGGGGCCGGCGCTAGCTGCCGAGAACCTCGATACTCTTGACCGCGATGCTCGGGCCGGACATGTGGATCCCGAAACCCCCGGACTCGACGTTGCCCTCGACCTTCACCCGCGCCCCCGCCTTCACGGAGCACTTGCTCAGGCGGTACACATCGCCCTTGTCGGTGACGAGCTCGTGAAAGCCGCCCTCGAGGTCGTTCTTCCGCACGGTCCCGGTGAAGGTCGCCATGGTCCGCAGTGTACCCGAGACTTCAAGCCACGCCACCGCGCTGTGGCTGCTCGCCGGGCTCGATCCGACCGGCGGCGCCGGCCTGCTGCGCGACACCTTCACCGCCGCCGCCTGCGCCCCGAACGTCCCGGTGGCCCGCCTCGTGACCGCGTGGACCCGCCAGGGCCACGGCCGACCCGCGACCTCCGAGCCGCGGCCGGTGGACGCGGTCGTCCGCGAGCTGCGGTCGATGCCGTCGCCGCGCGCGATCAAGATCGGCCTGCTGCCGGCGGGCCTGGTCGAGGCGGTCCTCGGCGAGGTCGCGTCCCGCCGCGTCCCGGTCGTCGTCGACCCGGTGCTCGCCGCCTCCGACGGCGGTGACCTCGGCGCGCGCGGGGACATCCTCCGAGATTGCCTTCGGGACATGTCCGAAGAGACATGGCTTGTCACGCCCAACCGGCGCGAGGCGGCGGCCCTGACCGGCTCGACCGAGGACGACCCCGAGCTGGTCCAGCGCACCGCCGACGCGCTCGGCCGCGCCGGCATCCTGCTCAAGAGCGCGGTCGACGACGAGCAGCGGGTCCGCGACATCGCCTGTCTCCCGGGACAGGTCCACGTGTTCGAGCGGCCGCGCGTGGCCGGCCCCGACCCGCGCGGCACCGGCTGCGCCCTGGCGACGGCGATCGCCTGCGGCCTGGCCCAGGGCCGCCACATGCTGGCGTCGATCAGCGCCGCGGTGGCCTGGCTCGACGTCGCCCGCACCCGCTGCGTGCCCGGCGTCGACGGCCGGGTCCACCTGCCCGAGCGCGCGCCGCCGCTGACGTGAGGCGCGGCTCAGCTCGCGGCCAGCCCGTGGGCGGCGAGCCACGCCGGGTCGGGCTCGACGCGCTGGAGGACCTCCACGAACAGGCCGTCCGGGCCCGCGACCTGAAACCGCCGCTGACCCCACGGCTCGGTGATCAGCGGCAGGACGATCGTCACGCCGGCCCGGCTGAGCCGCTCGTGTTCGGCGTCGACGTCGTCGACCAGGAGGGCGAGGAGCGAGCCGGTGACCTGCTTGCCGCGCGCGGCGACCGGCCAGGACTCGTGGTCGCGCTGCACGAAGTCGAGGCTGACGTTCGGGTGGCCCTCGGACTGGAGATGGACGTACCAGCCGATGTCGACGCCCACCTTGAACCCGAAGTGCTGCTCGAACCACCTGGCGCTTCGGGTCGGGTTCTCCGCCGCCAGGACGAAACCAATCAGGCTGATCTGCATCGTGTCGCCGCTTTCGTCGCGGGATCGCTGCGGGGCGGCGAGAGACGCCGGCGCGACGATCGGCCGCCCGTCGAGTGAGTCGCGGAGGTCTACCGCATCCGAGCGGTTCGGCCAACCTCGGCGCCCTGCCTGTCCTCGGAGGCAGGTATGAACGGCTCGGCCTTCGGCGGGCGTCACCGCGGGTCCTTCGCCCCCTCAGTCGCTCGCGCGCGTGCGAGCGAGGTTGACCGAGCGCAGCGACGGCAGCGTCAGCAGCGTCGCCGCGCCGTCGGCGGTGACGACGGTGTCGGCGAGGTTGAGCTGCTCGAGCTTGTCCATGCCGCGCAGGTACTGCAGCGACTGGTCGGTGATGAGGGTCGCGTCGAGCCGCAGCACGCGCAGCGCGGTCAGGTCCTTGAGGTGGGCCACCCCGCCGTCGACGACGTCGGTGTGGTCGAGCTCGAGCACCTCGAGCTGCGTCAGGCCGGCGAGGTTGGCCAGCCCGCGGTGCGTGACCTTGGTGTGGTGCAGCCGCAGCACCTTGAGCCCGTGCATGCCCGCGAGCGCGCGCAGCCCGGCGTCGGAGATCTGCGTGCCCCCGAGGTCGAGCTCGACCAGCCCGGTGAGCTCGCCGAGCTCGTCGGCGACGCGGTCGCCGAGGCTCGGGATGTCGAGCACGAGCGTGCGCAGGCCGGCGAGCTCGCCGAGGTGCTGCATCGTCGGGTCGGCCAGCGTCAGCGGCGGCGCCAGCCCGAGCACGAGGGTCCGCAGGTCGGGCAGGCGGCTCAGCGCGAGCAGCCCGTCGGGCCCGAGGTCGCGGCCGCGGATCTCGATCGACTGCAGCCCGAGCTTGGCCAGCTCCTCGAGCCCCGCGCCGGTGATCCGCGACTGCGGCAGCACCAGCCGCCGCAGCCCGAGCTGGCGGCCCAGCGCGCGCAGGCCCTTGTCGCCGAGGTTCGGGCAGGCGCACGTGAACTCGGTCAGCGGCAGGTCGCGCACGTACAGCGGGCTGTAGTCGTTGAAGCTCGGGCCGCGCAGCGTCAGCCGCGACAGGTCGGTCAGCGGCTTGAGCTGGTGCAGCGAGAAGTTGCCGGCGCGGGTGTCGAGCAGCTTCACCTCGCGCAGCGCGGTCGCGTCGGCGACCTCGAGCAGCGCGTCGTGCCCGGCCCACGGGCCCTCGAGCGTGAGCGCCTGCAGCCCGGCGACGTCGCCGGCGATCGCCGCCAGCCCCGAGTCGGTGGCGAGGTCGCGGAGCACGAGCGAAGAGAGCCGCGCTCGCGCCAGCAAGGCCACCGGCTCGGCGCCCTGGGTCACGCGCGCGAGGGTCAGGTCGCGCAGCCGCGGGAGGCTGGCGATCCGGCCCATCACCACGCCGTCGAGCGTGAGGTCGGCGAGCTCGAGGCTCTCGACGCCGACGAGCGCGCCGAGGCCCGCGTGGACCGCGTCGAGGCAGCCGGAGATCCGCAGCGACCGCAGCGCCGGGGTACGCTCGGCCAGGCGGGTCAGGTCGAGCTCCGCGCAGGCGTGGTCGTAATCGAGGTCGTCGCGCAGCTGGCTGGCCCGCTCGCGCCGGTCCTCGGGCGACAGCGCGAGGTCGAGGGACACCAGCCGACCGAGGTCGAGCTCTGCCAGCTCGCGCGGGTGCGAGACCACCAGCTTCTCGGGCGGCGGCGGCACGCGCTCGGGCTCCGGCGCGGCGACCACGGGCGGCGGGGGGGCGGGACCCCGGCCGCCGGCGCCGGCGTGGGGGCGGGCCGCCGCACCCGAGCAGGCCTGTCCCGAGCGCCAGGACGGTCGTCAGCATGCAGGTTCGCATCATCGTCAGGCGGCGAGCCGCAAGAAGCGGCGCGCGTTGGCGGTGGTGGTCTCGGCCACCCGCTCGACCGGCTCGCCGCGGGCCGCGGCGACGGCGCGGGCGATGTCCTCGAGGAACGCCGGTTCGTTGCGGGCCGGTCGGCGCGACGCCGGCGTCTGGTCGGGCGAGTCGGTCTCGAGCAGCAGCCGGTCGGCCGCGACCGCGCGAGCAGCCAGCACCGGCCGCCGTGCTCCAGGCAGCGTCAGCGCCCCGGCGAACGAGACCGCGTGACCGCCGCGGCAGAACGCCGGCACCATCTCGGCGCTGCCCGAATAGCTGTGCAGGATGGACGGCGGAAGCGGCCGCTCGTCCAGCAGCTCGAGCATGGCCGCGTGGGCCTTCAAACAGTGCAGCAGCAACGGAAGCCCGGTGGCTCGCGCCAGCGCGAAGTGGGCCCGCAGCACCGCGACCTGCCGCTCGCGCGGCACGCCGCCGCCGCCCGGTCCGAAGTCGAGGCCACACTCGCCGATCGCCACGAGCCCCGCCGGGGCCGCGCGAATCTGGTCGTTTAATGCGGTCAGGGCCGCGGAATCATGCGCGGGGTCGAGCTCGGGAAGGACTTGCGGGTGGATCCCCAGGGCGGTGTGAAAGCGCACGGTCGGCGCAATTTCGCGCAGGTCCGCCGCGGTCTCGAGCAGGCCCGCCCAAGATTCCGGTTCGACACCGGGGATCACGATCGCGGAAATTCCCGCGGCAGCGGCCCGAACAGCGGCAAATCGACGTTCCGCACGATCGCCGAAGCGCGGCATGTCGATGTGCGCGTGGGTGTCGATCAGATTCATGCGGTAATCACCGTGAAATCAGTCTTGCGGATTTGACGCACCTGGGGGCTTTTTGTAAAACCCAAAGCCCGTAACGCGACCCCCCCAGTTTGCGACGTACGGGCCCAATTGGGCCAGAAAACAGGGAAGTCCATGTCATCGACACGAATTGAGCGCGTTCTTCGCCACGACGGCATCGTGGCCGTGTTGGACCAAACCGCGGAGCAGGCGCAGGCGGGCGACGCGGCGTGGGTCGGCGAGGAGCGCTGGAAGCCCATCGTGCTCGAAGCGGTGAAGCTGCGGCAGGTGGCGGGCGAGAGCGCTGTTCGCATCCTCGTCGGCGAGCACGCGATCCTGGTCGCCGGCGACGAGAAGCACGTGGTGGGCGTCGTCTTCATCAAGGGCCACCCGGTCGTGAAGTCGGTCGTCCGCATGGTCCGCCAGCTCATGCGCCTGCCTGCCAACGCCCTCCCGGCGCTCTAGCATTACGGCCGCTTCCCGAACGGTGAACATCGTTCGGGGGCGACCTAACGCTGGTAACCGGGAAGCCGAGCCGAGCGCGCCCGCGGCATGCGGGCGCGCTCGCGCCTTTGGGTTACCCTCGCACGCCATGGCCCCCGACCTCGAAGACCTCCGCGCGGCCTTGATCACGGCCCTCGGCGCCGAGCGCCTGAGCGACGACCCGGCCGACCTGAGTTACTACGGCGCCGATCGCTGCCGCGGCGGCTGGCCGGTGCAGCCGTCGCTCATCGTGTTTCCGCGCTCGCCGGCCGACGTCCAGGCGGTCGTCCGCGCGTGTGCCGCTCACGGCGTTCCGATCGTCCCCTCGGGCGGTCGCACCGGTTTGGCGGGGGCGGCGACCGCCACTCGTGGCGAGGTCGTGCTGTCGCTCGAGCGGATGCACCGGATCCTCGAGGTCGACACCGCCGCCCGCACGCTGCGGTGCGAGGCGGGGGCCACCCTGCAGGCCGTGCAGGACGCGGCGGCCGCCGCCGGACTCCTTTATCCCGTCGACTACGCCGCCAAGGGCAGCGCCCAGATCGGCGGCAGCCTGGCGACCAACGCCGGCGGCGTGAAGGTCCTGCGCTACGGCCTCACGCGCGACTGGGTGCTCGGCCTCAAGGTCGTCCTCGCCAGCGGCGAGCTGCTCGTGCTCGGCGGCGCTTTGGTCAAGAACAACACCGGTTACGACCTGCGGCAGCTGTTCATCGGCAGCGAGGGCACGCTCGGGGTGATCGTCGAGGTCACCCTCAAGCTCGCGCGGCCGCCGGCCGACAGCTTGGTCGCGCTGTGCGCCGTGCCGTCCGACGCCGAGGTCCTGGCGCTGTTCGCCCGCCTGCGCCGGAGCAGCCTGACGCTGTCGGCCTTCGAGTTCCTCGACCACGGCTGCCTGGACCACGTCCTCGCCCACCGCAAGGGCGACCCGCCGTTCGCCGAGGCGGCCGCGCGCTACGTGCTGGTCGAGGTCGAGGTCCCGGTGCCGGGGGCGGCCGCGCTCGAGCACACCCGCGACGAGCTCGGCGCCTGCCTCGGCGAGGCGGTCGACGCCGGCGAGGTCGCCGACGCCGTGCTCGCCGCCACCCAGGCCCAGGCCCGCGCGCTGTGGGCCTACCGCGAGGACATCAGCGAGTCGCTCCACCGCCACACCCCGCACAAGGCGGACATCGCCCTGCCGGTCGCCCGCGTCGCCGAGTTCCTGGCCGCCTGGCGCCCGCTGGTCGCCGCGCGCCTGCCCGGCATCGAGGCGCTGTGCTTCGGCCACGTCGGCGACGGCAACCTCCACCTCAACCTCCTGCGCCCCGAAGCCACCGGCCTGCCCGAATTCCTCGACCGCGTCCACGCCTTCGACGACGAGCTCTACGCCCTCGTCCAGGCCCACGACGGCAGCATCTCCGCCGAGCACGGCGTCGGCCTGCTCAAGCGCGACCACCTGCACTACAGCCGCAACCCCACCGAGGTCGCGCTGATGCGCGGGATCAAGTCGGTCCTCGACCCCGCCGGCCTGCTCAACCCCGGCAAGATCTTCTGAAGCGGGCATGTCTCAAGGGGCATGCTCTTCAGAGCATGGCCTGAAGAGCATGCTCTGAAGAGCATGTCCATGATGGACATGTTCAAGCGACGCGGCTCCGGCCGACGAGCGGCAAGCAGCGCGAGCACGGCGAGGCGACCCGCTCGCTGACGGACCACGAGGCGCGAGAGCCGAGCACGCGGCGTTCGCTGGTTCGTCGCGCGAGGCAGGCGAGGCGAGTGAGCAACCCTCGCGGGGTCGGTCGTGCGACGCGAGGAAGGTGAGGCGCCGCGCTCGCCGTCGACCTGACGAACCACCAGGCGCGGAAGCCGAGGACGCGAGGCGCGAGGCAGGCGAGGCGAGGGCAGGGGTGCCACCTGGCGGGTCGGTCGTGCGAGGCGCCGCGCTCGCGCGCTCGCCGGGGGATCGACGGGAGGAAGCAGAGGCGCCGCGCTCGGCGTTCACTGCCCCGGCGGGGGCTCGCTGACCTCCGCCTTGCCCGGCCCGGGCGGCACGATCTTGGCTTTCTGCTCCGGCGTCAGCGGATCGTTGAGGATCACGTCGATGCGGCTGCGGCTCCAGTCCTCACCGACCACGGAGATCTCGACGCGGTACTGATGTTCGCCGATCTTGAGGCGCGCGCGGTCGTTGAACCACGCCCATCGGCGGACGCCCTGCGCCGGCGCGTCGGTGCGGGGCTCGTCGGGCAGCTCGAGTCCCACGGCCGCCAGCAGCACCTTGGGGTCGAACGGGCCCGACCCCTTTTTGAAACCGTCGAAGCCGATCGAGGCCGCCACCCCGTCCTCGTACTCGACGCGGATCCCCGCCCACTGGTCGCCCTTGTCGGCGTAGCGCTGGAGCGCGAAGGCGCAGCGGAAGAACGTCCGCTCCGGCGCGAAGCGGACGCACGTCGAGCGGCTCAGGCCCTTGCCCTGGTGTTCGCCGAAGTTGGCCTCGACCGAGGCGACCGGCTGCCCGAGCAGGGCCGGCAGCGGCAGGCTCACGTCGCTGCGGACCTTGCCGAAGGTCGTCGGCGCCGCGGCCTTGGCCTCCGCCGGCTTGGCGGGCTCCGCGGCCTCGGCCTCGGTCTTTGTCTCCGTCTTGGCCTCGGGCCCCGCCTTCTGCGGCCCGGTCGGCTGCGAACAGCCGATCGCGACGAAAGCACACGTCCACGCGCAAAGCCTCTGGAGCGACGTCACGCCGAGATGATACGCTCTGTTCCGCGCGAGCCTGGCGAAATTGGTAGACGCGCTGGATTTAGGTTCCAGTACCCGCCGGGTGTGTCGGTTCGAGTCCGACGGCTCGCAATTGCCCGACTTGACGCCGCCGGTCGCGCCGGCTAAGGCGTCCCCTCGTGATCGGCACGCTCCTCAAGCGCATCACCGTGCACACTCTGGACCGCGTCGTCGAGCGCGGCAAGACCTCGGAGCACGCGCCCGTCCGGCTGGCCGCTGCCGGCCTCGATCGCGTGCGGGGGATCGTCGGCCTCGACCGCATCGACCTGCGCCTCGAGATCCCGAGCTGGGACGGCGGCACGCCCGACCAGCCGATGTGGCAGTCCGACCGCGACAAGCTGCGCAAGTGGCAGCAGGACCGCGGCATCATCAAGCCCGAGCAGGCCGCCGACGCCAAGCCGGCCGAGCCGGCGCTCGTGATCTACTACAAGCGCGGCTGCCCCTACTGCCGCGCCGCGCTCGACCTCGTGCGCGAGCAGAACCTGCTCGCCAAGACGATCGACTACACCGACAACCACGACCTGCGCACGGCGATCCGCACCAAGACCGGCCGCCGCACCGCGCCGCACGTGTTCATCCGCGAGCAGTGCATCGGCGGCTTCGACGAGCTGCGCGAGCTGCACGAGTCGGGCAAGCTGGTCGAGCTGCTCAAGGATCCGTCGGCCACGCCGCCGGTGGTCGCGGCGATCGTCGGTGACGACGACGAGGACGACGGCGACGGCCGCGAGCTGACCGCGGCCGGCCTCAAGGCCAGGTTGGCCGAGGGCGGCAAGGTCCTGCTGCTCGACGTGCGCGAGCCGTCGGAGTGGGCGCAAACCGGGATCCTCGCCGGCGCGCGCACCGTCTCGCTCGGCGACCTCGAGAAGGTCGACGACCTCGACCCGCAGGGCGTGTGGATCGCCTACTGCCGCTCGGGCCGGCGCTCGCTGCAGGCCGCCGAGATCCTCGCCCGCCGCGGCTTCAAGTCGGTCGTCAGCCTGCGCGGCGGCATCGAGGGCTGGAAGGCCGCCGGCGGCGCGACCGTGCCGTACGAGCCGACGACCGCCGCGCCCGTCAAGAAGCCGCCCGTCAAGCTGCCGGTGGTCCACCCCGAGCGCTCGCCGTTCGAGGCCCTGCTCGAGGACCCGAGCGCCGCCGTCGACAGCCAGCCGCTCGAGGGCGAGGCGCTGATCGCCCGCGTCCGCGAGGTGCTTGAGACCTGCCGCCCGCTGGTCCAGGCCGACGGCGGCGACATCGAGCTGCTCGACGTCACGGCCGACACCGTCGGCGTGCGGCTCACCGGCAACTGCGTCAGCTGCCCGAGCTCGCAGGCGACGCTGAAGCAGGGCATCGAGCGCAAGCTGAAGCAGCAGATCCCGCAGATCAAGGGCATCCGCTCGCCTCAGCTCGCGCCGTAGGGCTGCGACCGTCCGGCCGTATCGCACGCGATCGCATGCGAGCTGCCGTCATGCCGTGACGCGCTCGTCACCGAGATCGGCGCATCCCCCTTTCTTGCCGTTCGCCTCGCGAGCTGCGCAGCCGCCGATCCTCTTCATAGCGATCCCAGCCGCCGGACCCCCTCGACGCGCCGGGCCGAATTTCCCTCCCGGCGCGCGCGGAATGCTGTTCCGGGCCCCGCCTCCGGGAGCGCGAAAACGCTCAATTCTCACCGCGCGGTCAGGGGTTATCAAACCCCGGCTCGGGATGAGCCCGTGGGTCAATTCGCCCCGTGGCGTGCTTTCTTGCGGGTCTTTGGGAAGTGTGCATGACTCTTCCCGGTTGACTGACACATGTGTCACTGACGACACTGTCAGCCAACTTTTACCGCCCTGCAGGACCAACGATGGCGACCACGACGACGACCCCGACCTCGCAACGCAGCACCTCGCTCAAGATCCTCTCGCAGCCGCAGGTGAAGTCGCTCCTCGATGAAGCGCAGCAGAAGTTCGCCCAGGAGGAGGGCGTGAGCTTCGGCGCCGTCAACATGCACTTCAAGAAGCCGTTCGAGCACTCGTTCACGGCGCCGCAGCGGCCGCACACCACCCTCTTGTTCGGCGGCCTGACCTTCCGCCACGAGCACCTGCTCAAGGGCGTGTTCGAGTCGCTCGGCTACAAGACCGCCGTCGTGCCGACGCCGAACGTCGACGCCTTCCAGCTCGGCAAGGAGTACGGCAACAACGGCCAGT
This sequence comes from Nannocystis exedens, assembly GCF_002343915.1. Classification (GTDB taxonomy): domain Bacteria; phylum Myxococcota_A; class Polyangia; order Nannocystales; family Nannocystaceae; genus Nannocystis; species Nannocystis exedens. The sequence goes on from NZ_NETK01000001.1 coordinate 5,994,842, forward strand.
GCAACCCGACCTACTTCACGGTCGGCAACCTCGTGCAGTACCTGCAGCACCTGCGCGACAAGCAGGGCATGAGCGTGCAGGAGATCATCGACTCGCACGTGTTCCTGACCGCGGGCGCGTGCGGTCCGTGCCGGTTCGGCATGTACGAGGCCGAGTACCGGCTGGCGCTGCGCAACGCCGGGTTCGACGGCTTCCGCGTGATGCTGTTCCAGCAGAAGGGCGGGCTCAAGCAGGGCGACCTCGAGGCCGGCCTGAAGATGAACCTCGACTTCTTCGCCGGCATGGTCTCGGCGTTCAACTGCGGCGACATCCTGAGCGAGGTCGCCAACTGCATCCGCGCCTACGAGACCGTCCCGGGCGCGACCGACAAGGCCGCCGCCGAGTCGCTCGAGTTCATGTACCGGGTCATGAAGCGCAAGCAGCCGGCCGAGCTGGCGGGTACCACCCTCGGCGACCTGCTCAAGGGCAAGAACGCCAAGGCGTTCGACATCGCCGAGCAGGCGGTCAAGTTCCTCGACCTGCTGACCAGCGAGGACTACATCGAGCCGCTGCGGCAAATCGCCAAGAAGTTCGACGAGGTCGAGGTCGACCGCCTGCAGCCGAAGCCGATCGTCAAGGTCACCGGCGAGTTCTGGGCCCAGACCACCGAGGGCGACGGCAACTTCAACATGTTCCGCTTCCTCCACAGCGAGGGCGCCGAGGTCATCACCGAGCCGATCGCGACCTGGCTGGCGTACATGCTGTGGCAGACCAAGATCAAGGCGCGCGACCGCCACGGCCTCGTCGAGAAGGCCGAGGAGGTCAAGTGGTACGAGCTCGGCAAGCGGGCCCAGATCGAGGCCGGCTACCTGAAGAAGCGCGCGATCGCCAAGGTCGCCGACACCATCTTCCGCCGCGAGTACAGCCGCATGGTCGAGGCGCTCGGCCACATCGCCCACGAGATCGTCGACATGGACGAGATGGAGCGGCTGGGCCACGGCTTCTACCACACCCGCTCCGAGGGCGGCGAAGGCCACCTCGAGGTGTCGAAGAACATCTACTACTCGCACAAGGGCCTGGCCCACATGGTGCTGAGCCTCAAGCCGTTCGGCTGCATGCCCAGCACCCAGTCCGACGGCGCCCAGTCGGCGGTCGTCAACCGCTACAAGGAGATGATCTTCCTGCCCATCGAGACCTCCGGCGAGGGCGAGATCAACGCCCACAGCCGCGTCCAGATGGCCCTCGGCGAGGCCAAGGCCAAGGCCAAGCGCGAGTTCGCCGAGGTCCTCTCCAGCCTCCCGTACAGCCTCGAGGAGCTCAAGGCCTACGTCGACGCCCACCCCGAGATGAAGCGGCCGATGTACCAGTTCCCGCGCCACAACCCGCGCGTGGTCGGCACCGGCGCCAACTTCGCCCTTCACGTCGCCGAGCGCATGCAGGCCGACGGCGTCAAGCCCAAGCAGGTCCGCGTCGCCGCCGAGTGAGGCTGCCTCTCGCGCCAGGTCCTTCCAGCCAGGTCTTCAGGAACAGGAACTCCAGAACATGTCCCAACTCAAGTACATCGTCGGCGTCGACCTCGGGTCGACCACGGTCAAGGCGGTCGTCGTCGAGGCGGCCACGGACACGATCGTGTGGAAGGACTACCAGCGCCACGAGAGCAAGCAGGCCGAGCGGGCGCTGAAGATGTTCAAGGAGATCGAGGCGGCGGTGCCGGACCTGGCGAATAACGCCCGCATGTTCATCACCGGCTCGGGCGGCGCGGGGGTCGGCCGGTGGGTCGGGGCCAAGTTCGTGCAGGAGGTCAACGCCGTCTCGCTGGCGGTCGAGAAGCTGCACCCCGAGGTCAACTCGGTGATCGAGCTCGGCGGCCAGGACGCCAAGATCATCGTCTTCAAGCCCGACCCGGAGACCGGCCGCAAGAAGAAGATCCCGTCGATGAACGACAAGTGCGCCGGCGGGACCGGGGCGGTGATCGACAAGATCAACGCGAAGCTGAAGATCCCCGCCGACCTGCTGTGCCAGCAGACCTACAACGGCCACAAGCTGCACCCGGTCGCCGGCAAGTGCGGCGTGTTCGCCGAGACCGACGTCAACGGCCTGCAGAAGCTCGGCGTGCCGGCCAACGAGCTGATGGCGTCGCTGTTCGAGGCGATCGTGCAGCAGAACCTGTCGGTGCTGACGCGCGGCCACACGCTGATGCCGTACGTGCTGCTGCTCGGCGGCCCGAACACGTACATCAAGGGCATGGTCGAGGCGTGGAAGGCCAACATCCCGCCGATCTGGCACGAGCGCAACGTGCCGCTGCCGGAGGGCGTCGACCCGGCCGACCTCATCATCGTGCCGCAGAACGCCCAGTACTACGCGGCGATCGGCGCGGTCGAGTTCGGCAAGGACGAGGACGAGCGCGTCGGCGTCTACCAGGGCACCGAGAAGCTGCAGTGGTACCTCACCGAGGGCCGCCTGCTCGAGAAGAAGAAGGCCGGCGCGGCCGGTCTGTCGAAGGACGAGGCCGACCTCGACGACTTCATGGCCAAGTACAAGCCGGCCAAGTTCGTCCCGAAGGAGTTCACGCCGGGCGAGGAAGTGCGGGTGTTCATCGGCATCGACGGCGGCTCGACCTCGTCGAAGGCGGTGATGCTGAACGAGCAGGGCGAGGTGATCCGCAAGGTCTACCAGCTCTCGAAGGGCAACCCGATCGTCGACACCAAGGAGCTGCTGGCCGACCTGCGCCAGCAGGTCGAGGGCGCGGGCGCCAAGCTCACCGTGCTCGGCGTCGGCACCACCGGCTACGCCAAGGACATCCTGCGCGACACGCTGCGCGCCGACGCGGCGATCGTCGAGACCGTGGCGCACTGCGAGAGCGCGCTGCACTTCTACGACAACGTCGACGTCGTGTGCGACGTCGGCGGGCAGGACATCAAGATCATCATCCTGAAGAACGGGAAGGTGAAGGACTTCAAGCTCAACACCCAGTGCTCGGCGGGCAACGGCTACTTCCTGCAGAGCACGGCGGAGGGCTTCGGCATCGACGTCAAGCAGTACGCCCAGCGGGCCTTCGGCGCCCAGGCGATGCCGACCTTCGGCTACGGCTGCGCGGTGTTCATGCAGTCCGACATCGTCGACTTCCAGCGCCAGGGCTGGGCGCCCGAGGAGATCATGGCCGGCCTCGCCGCCGTGCTGCCGAAGAACATCTGGCTGTATGTCAGCCAGATCCCCAACCTCGCCAAGCTCGGCAGCAAGTTCATCCTCCAGGGCGGCACGCAGCACAACCTCGCCGCCGTCAAGGCCCAGGTCGACTTCATCCAGGAGCGCTTCAAGTCGAAGGGCACCGAGGCCGAGGTCATCGTCCACCAGCACTGCGGCGAGTCGGGGGCGATCGGCGCGGCGCTCGAGGTGCGGCGCATGGTCCAGCAGCTCGACCACAAGACCGAGTGGATCGGCATCGACAAGGTCGCCAGCATCGACTTCACTCAGCGACGCGACGAGAGCACCCGCTGCTACTTCTGCAAGAACAAGTGCCTGCGCACCTTCATCGACGTCGAGCTCGAGATGAAGCAGCAGGAGGCCGAGCGGCGGATGGCGCTGGGTCAGCTCCTCAAGATCCGCAAGCGCGAGGACAAGCCCGAGGAGGCCGTCGGCACCAAGCGGCTGATCATCGCCACCTGCGAGAAGGGCGAGGTCGAGGACCTCGACTCGATGAAGAAGATCAAGGGCGGCCTCGACCAGCTCAAGAAGAACTTCCCGAACCTCGCCGCCAAGGCCGCGAAGGACATCTGGGACGCCCAGAACCCGCCGAACGTCGCCGACAAGATCGAGGAGGTCGGCCTCGGCCTGAGCGAGCACCTCGACCTGCCGCCGCAGCTCGCGGAGCACCAGGACAAGGTCGACGGCCTGCTGCGCAAGCTGAACCGCAGCCCGAAGGTCGTCGAGCTGCTCGGCAAGGCCGCGGGCACGCTCGAGAAGGTGGCGGAGAAGGTCGGCAAGGCGGCGCCGCTGGCCGCGGTCACGCGCGAGACGCTGGCGGCGCAGCAGCGGCGGGTCGAGCTGATGAAGAAGCGGGCGACGCTGCGGATCGGCATCCCGCGGGTGCTGAACCAGTACTCGCAGAACCCGTTCTTCAGCGCTTACTTCGAGGCGCTCGGGGTCCCGGCGAAGAACCTCGTCTACTCCGACTTCACCTCCGAGGAGCTCTACAAGGAGGGCGCCAAGCGCGGCGCGATCGACCCGTGCTTCCCGTCGAAGGTGTGCATCGCCCACATGCACAACCTGGTCGAGACCAAGCACAAGAAGCGCCCGCTCGACGTGATCGTGTTCCCGCAGGTCGACTCGATGGAGACCTGGCTGTCGGGCACGGTCGGCTCGCGCGCGTGCCCGACGGTGGTCGGCTCGGCCGACACGACCAAGGCCGCCTTCATCAAGGAGGCCGACGTGTTCGCCCAGAAGGGCATCAAGCTGGTCGTGCCGTTCGTGCAGATGGCCGAGCGCAAGCTGTGCAAGAAGCAGATGTTCACCTACTTCAAGGACATCCTCGGGCTGTCCGAGGAGGAGAACAGCCGCGCGGTCGACGAGGCGTTCAAGGCCCAGGACGGCTTCTTCGTCAACCACCGCGCCGACGGGCGCAAGGTGCTGAAGTGGCTCGAGCAGGAGCAGCGGATCGGCGTGGTCCTGCTGGCGCGGCCGTACCACAACGACCCGGGCATGAACCACGAGATCCCGGACGAGCTGCAGAAGCTCGGCTACCCGATCTTCACCGTGCAGTCCTTGCCGCTCGACGAGGACATCGTCCGCCCGCTGTTCCAGCCCGACATCGACGCCGGGTTCATCAAGGACCCGTTCGACATCACCGACGTGTGGAAGAACAGCTACAGCGAGAACACCAACCAGAAGGTGTGGGCCGCCAAGTTCACGGCGCGCCACCCCAACCTGGTCGCGCTCGAGCTGTCGAGCTTCAAGTGCGGCCACGACGCGCCGATCTACACGGTGATCGAGGAGATCATCGAGAACTCGGGCACGCCGTACTTCTCGTTCAAGGACATCGACGAGAACAAGCCGACCGGGTCGATCAAGATCCGCATCGAGACGATCGGCTACTTCCTCAAGCGCTACCAGGAGGACATGCGTCGCCAGCTCGCCAAGAAGCAGCGCGTGCAGGAGCGCCTCGAGGAGTACCAGGCCGAGCTGCTGCGCCGCATCGAGTCGGCCCAGGCGCGCCTGGCCGCCGAGCAGGCGCAAAAGCCCGACGTCGTGCTCGCGGCCGCGGGCCTGCTGCCGCGCCCGAACGCCGGCGGCGTGCCGGCCGGGGCGCACCTCGACAAGAAGGGCTGACCTGAAGGCCAGCCGAGCCGAAGCGACGGCCTCCCGCGCGGAGGTCGTCGCTCTTCGTTTTGAGTCGCAGGGCGACGGGTCGGAAGGACCTGTCGGTCAGGGGTGATTGGCGAGGGATAGGTCCAGCGTGACCGCGCCGCGATGGTCATCCCCGATCTTGACTTCGACCATCATGGTCACGCTCGCGTTCCCTTGCGGGTGCCGAATCGATGGCGCCGTAGTACATTGAGGGGTGATGCTCATGCGTCGCCGATCGGAAGCGTCGTGGAAGTCGCTGGCGCCGCCGCTCGCCCTCGGCGTCGCGGCGCTCCTGGTCGCGCCGGCGCCCGCCGGGGCGCTGACGTGCTGGGGGCCCGGCTGGAAGCACGGGGGCGAGCTGGTGGTCACCGAGGACGTGCCGGTCGACGCGCACCCGTGGCGCCTCTATTCCTGCGGCCTGGAGCCCGACGCTTGCATCCTCGAGGCCGAGGGCTACTCCGGCTTCGCCGATCCCATCCGCCTCGGCCGCAACTGCCGGGCCGGCGCCGACGAGGTGGGCTTCGGCGAGTTGGTCGAGTACGCGCCGCGGGAGCCGCTGGTCGCCGGCAAGACCTACACGATGTCGTGTTCCGGGGGCGGTGAGGACGAGACGTGGAGCGAGTTCACCGTCGGCCACGCCGCGGCCTCGCCCCCGGGGGAGGTGAGCCTGCGAGAGGTCCGCATCGAGCGCGGCACCGACGGCGGTTGTTGCCCCGGCGACGTCGATAACTTGCTCGTGCGCCTCGACGGGCTCGACGCGCCCTACCTGCGCGAGGGCGGGCGCATCGAGCTGCGCTATCCGACCGGCGAGGTGTACCCGATCAGCGTGAGCGACGAGGCGGAGCTCCGCCTGCCGCCCACCGCGGGTCCGCTCGAGTTCACGCCGGTCGCCGCGAACGGGGCGCGCGGCGACGCGGTGCGGCTCGAGCCGGAGGAGATCGGCGAGCGCGAGGCGGTCTACATCCCGTGCGCGGTCGGTGGCTCGCGCCCGGACCTGGCGCTGTGGCTGCTCGCGCCGCTGCTGTGGATCGCGGGGCGACGGACGAGGAGCGCATGATCGCGTGGACGCTGCTGCTGGTGGTCCAGGCGCCGGCCGGGGCGAGCGCCGGGCCGGCCAGCGACGCCGTCGATGCGAGCGCCGCACCCGTCGGTGCGAGCGGCGTGTCCGTCCCGGCGAGCAGCGGCGCCGGTGCGAGCGCAGCGGCGCCGGTCGCCGAGTCCACCGAGCCCGTGGCGCCGCTGTCCGCGACGCCGGGCGCCGCGACTTCGGCTTCCCTCGGCGAGGCAGGGCCGCCGCCCGTCGCATCGCGGTCGGCGCCGTCGCCCGCGGCGCCCGCGGCCCCGCCGCGCAAGTTCGTGTTCGCCTGGCTGCCGAGCGTGGTCGCGGGCATCAGCCCCGCGCCCTCGACCGCGCCGGTGACCGTGTTCCTCGGCGGTCGACTGCCGCGCACCTGGGCGCTCGGCTACCAGCTGACCGTCTCGGTCGGGCTGGCCGAGCGCTACCTCAGCGGCCTGCTCGCGCACCGCCACCACCTCACGGCGCTGCACGGCTTCGGGGCCGACCGCCGCGGCTTTACCAGCGTCGGCGGCGGCGTCTCCTTCAACCTGCCGCTGCTCCCTGTCGTCGAGGTCGAGGGACGGATCGGGCTGCGCTTCGGCGAAACGCGCCGGTGGGTGTTCGGCGCGCTCGCCCGCCTCGGCTGGGACATCGGCCACGAGGAGCGGGCCCCGATGCCGCAGTTCGGCGCCTTCTTCGGCTACGCCCCGCTCTGACTCGGGCTCTCCTGTCGTTGCAGACAGGCTCGATGGGACATGCCCGTGAGAGCATATCCCTGAGCACATGTCTCAATCGCCAGGTGGCAACCGGTTCTCGGGCACTTCGACCATGCGCCACTTGACGCGGGTCTGATTGAAATGGCCGTGGACGTTGGGGTCGTTGTCGAGGGCCTGGACGTTGCCGGCCTCGTCGATCGCGCGCGCGCCGACCTTGTAGGTGCCGGGGCCGGGCGGCTGCCAGTGGAACTGGAACACCGACCAGGCGCCGTCGACCTCGCCGGAGGCGAGGCGGGGGTCGCGGGCGACCTGCTCGCGGATCGGCTGCAGGCGGGCGCGCTGCCACGACAGGCCGCCGTCGGTGCTGACCTCGACCGCGGCGATCGGGTGCTCGCCGCCCCAGGCGGCGCCGAGCAGCAGCCAGCCGCCGCCCCGGGCGGCGCGGCAGTCGGAGATGATTGACTTGAGGCCGATCCAGCGCGCCTGCACGCGCACCCACTTGCCGCCCCTGCGCTCCTTGTTGGTGAACACGAACCGGTTGTGGATGCCCATGTGCGGGCTCGTCTTGCCCTCGATGTGGCCGAGCCACTTCACGTGCGACATCGAGTAGATCCGCGGCACGATCAGGCGCGACGGGAAGCCGTGGCGGCGCGACAGCGGCTCGCCGTTCATCGTCACGGCGACGATCGCCCGCGCGCGCGTGAGCTCCTCGAGCGACAGCCCGTAGTGGTAGCCGCGTTTGAGGAACCCGAGGTCGTCGAGGCCGTGGCAGGCGAAGTGGGTGGCCGGTCCCGGCCCGCCGCACAGCTCGAGCAGGCTGGCGAAGCTCGGGCCCTCCCACACCGCCTGGCCGCACAGGCCGGCCGAGCCCTGGAGGTGGTTGCCGTTGCCGGCGCACTCCTGCACGCACACGCGGGTCTCGCGGGGCAGGGCAAGCAGCTCGGGCAGGGTCAGCACGCGCGGGGCGGCGACGCCGGTGATCTGCAGGCGATAGGTGTCGGGGTCGACGACCGGGTGGACGTGGCGGTCGCGGCGGAAATAACCGGCGGTCGGGGTGACCGTCTGCGACAGCTGGGCGGGCTTGTTCTCCTCCATGCTGACCAGTCGCAGCAGCGCGCGCGCGAGCCGGCGGCCGAACCAGGTCGGCATGCCGTCGACGGGCCGCAGCTCGAGCGCGGTCCCCTCCGCCGCGGGCACGTCGGTGGCATCGGGAAAGTCGTGTACGCCGAGAGTGTCGCCGTCCGTCATCGGAACGGCGTCACGCTAGCCCGGCCCGTGCCCGCGAGCAACGCAGCCGGGGCGGTGACGACCGTCCGGGCATGTGTCCAAGAGCACGGCCGGCGTGGTAGAAGGGGGGTGCACCGATCCACGCAGGAGCATCCTCCCCATGAGCGCGCAGAAGCTGAACGGCACCAAGACCCACCAGAACCTCAAGGACGCGTTCGCCGGCGAGTCGCAGGCCAATCGCCGCTACCTGTACTTCGCCAAGCAGGCCGACGTCGAGGGCCACCCCGACGTCGCCGGCCTCTTCCGCGACACCGCCGAGGGCGAGACGGGCCACGCGCACGGCCACCTCGACTACCTCCGCAAGGTCGGCGACCCCGCCACCGGCCTGCCGATCGGCGACACCTCCAACAACCTCAAGGCCGCGGTCGCCGGCGAGACCCACGAGTACACGGACATGTACCCGGGCATGGCGCGCACCGCCCGCGAGGAGGGCTTCGAGGACATCGCCGACTGGTTCGAGACCCTCGCGCGAGCCGAGCGCTCGCACGCCGGCCGGTTCCAGAAGGCCCTCGACGCCATGGACTTCTGAGCCGCGCGCCGCCCGCGGCGTGGACGCTGACAGGGCCTCAGGGACATGTTCCGCGGGACATGCCCGCGAGGCCAGATCAATCTCCGAACCACAGAGCGCCATGAGCCAGGGGCCGATCTCGTACAAGCCGACCGACGGGCTGTCCTACGATCCGAGCGAGCCTGTCTATTGGGACAGGTCCGCGCTGGCCAAGGAGGTCACGCGGGCGTTCGAGATCTGCCACGGCTGCCGCATGTGCTTCAAGTACTGCGACGCGTTCCCGACCCTGTTCGAGCTGCTCGACAAGAAGCACGACGGCGACGTCACCAGGCTCGACGCGGCGGAGACGAACCGGGTGATGGACGCTTGCTTCCAGTGCAAGCTGTGCGAGGTCCAGTGCCCGTACACGCCGCGCGACAAGCACGAGTTCCAGCTCGACTTCCCCAAGCTGGTCCACCGCCACCAGGCGATCCGCGCCCGCGAGGAGGGCACGAGCCTCGGCGACAAGTTCCTCGGCGACCCCGACCTGACCGGCAAGCTGGCGCGCGCCAGCCTCGGCGTGGTCAACACCTTGAACCAGGTGAAGCTGCACCGGTGGTTCATGGAAAAAGTGCTGGGCATCCACCGCGACAAGCTGCTGCCGGAGTTCGCGCCGCAGGGCTTCGAGCAGTGGGCCGACCAGTCGGGCAAGATCGCCGCGGAGCCCGGCGGCGAGGCGGTGCTGTTCCAGACCTGCTACGTCGAGCACAACGAGCCGCAGATCGGCAAGGACACCTGCGAGGTGATGGAGCGCAACGGCGTCGACCTGCGCTGCGCGTCCGGCCTGCGCTGCTGCGGGATGCCGGCGTGGGAGCACGGCGACCTGGCGTCGCTGCGCAAGAACGCCCGCCAGAACCTCGACGTGCTCATGCCGTTCGTCGAGCGCGGGGCCAAGGTGCTGGCGATCAACCCGACCTGCTCGATGATGCTCCGCCGCGAGTATCCCCACCTGCTCGAAGGGACAGATCGTGAGCGGGCCGCCGGGCTGGCGGCGGCGGTGATGGACCCGAGCGAGTTCTTGTGGTCGATCCGCCGCGAGCCGCGGTTCGCCGGCAAGTTCGAGAGCAGCCCCCACGGCCAGATCGCCTACCACGCGCCGTGCCACCTGCGCGCCCAGGCGGTCGGCTTCAAGGGTCGCGACCTGATCAAGCGGCTGCCCGGGGTCCAGGTCACCACCGTGACCGAGTGCTGCGGCCACGACGGCACCTACGCGATGCGGGTCGAGGGCTTCGAGCCGTCGCAGCGGATCGGCAAGAAGGCGTTCGACGGCATGCGCGGGGCGGAGGCCACGACGTGGGTGACCGACTGCCCGCTGGCGGCGATCCAGTTCGAACAGCACGCCGGGACCCGCCCGCTGCACCCGATGTCGCTGCTGGCCCGCGCCTACCGCGGCGACAGCTTCGGCCCCGGCGAGACCGACGAGACGAAGGAAGAGTAGCCATGAGAGCGGTCCAGCGCGCCGAGATCGTCGACTACGTGACCTACAACGAGCAGCGGGCGCAGCTCCGCGAGGCCGCGCTGGCGGCCAAGCGGCTGCGCCGGGTGGTGGTCGCCGACTGCCTGACCTTCCTGTTCGAGAACCACGAGACCATCCGCTACCAGATCCAGGAGATGATGCGCGTCGAGCAGATCGTCCGCGAGCGCGACATCCTCCACGAGATCGCGACCTACAACGAGCTGCTCGGCCACGGCGGCGACCTCGGGGTGACGGTGCTGATCGGCTTCGACGACCCGCAGGAGCGCGACCTCAAGCTGTCGCGCTGGCAGGCGCTGCCGCAGCACCTGTACCTCGTCGGCGAGGACGGCCGGCGCATCCGCGCGACCTGGGACCCACGCCAGGTCAGCGAGCGGCGGCTGTCGTCGGTGCAGTACCTGAAGTTCGCGGTCCAGGGCGCCGCGCCGGTCGCCTGCGGCGTCGACTTCGCCGGCGAATTGGTCGGCGAGACGGCCCTGACCGCGGACCAGCGCGAGGCCCTGCGGGCCGACCTCGCCGAACGCGACTAATCGGCGAACACCTCGTCGAGGCGGGTCGCCGTCAGCACCCGGGCAGCCCAGGCGTCGAGCTGGGCCTCGTCGCGGCAGGCGAGGACGCGCTCGCGCTGCTCGTCGCCGAGGGCGAAACCCCTGAGCTGCAGCAGCTTGAGCAGCATGCTGGCCTTCCCCCTCGCTTCGCCCTCGGCGATGCCGTCGAGCCAGGGTCTGCGGAACATGTCACTCAGCGGTTCCCAGCGTCCGGTGGTCATGAGGAGCTTCTCCAGCGCGGTGCGGGCCACGCGGCCCAGGAGGGCGACGACGAAGTCAGGATAGAAGATCCCCCGCTGGTCGTCGAGCTCGCGGGTGGCCTCGAGCGCGACGAGGGCGATGTGCTCGGCGCCGGGCTCGTCGGCGTGGGCCGCGACCGACAGCACCGCCAGCTCGGGCAGCTCGCGCGCCCGCTCGAGGTCGGTGACCACGGGCACCGCCTCGGGCCCGAGCACCCACGGGTGCACCGTGGTGCGGCGCCGGCCGAGGTCGATCGGCTCGGCGCACCAGCGGGCCACCTCGGGGTCGAGCGACACGACCACGAGGGTGACCGGGCAGCCGAGGCGCGCGCGCAGGCCGGCGACGTAGACCGGCCAGGTCCAGCGCTTGCGAGGGTCGCGCTCGACCTGGACCTCGACCACCAGCGCCTCGTCGGGCCGGTCCTGCGCGCCGCCGAGGCCGAGCACGACGTCGGCGCGGTGCTCGGCGAAGTTGAGGTCGACGAACTCGGCGGCGGTGATCCGGACCGGTCCGGGCGAGCGCTCGCCGGGCCACAGCAGGTCGGGGATCAGCGCCGGGGCGTGACGGACCAGCTGGACGAGCGCCTCGTGGGGCAGCTTGGGCATCGTACGCGCGAGTTAGCATCGCGCGCGCGCGCGGGCCAGGGTCAGCCCTCCTGGGGCTTCACCGGCACCTGGCGCTTGAAGACCAGCGACTTCAGGTCGCCGCCGCTGCAGGTCAGGAGGTCCTGGTCCAAGGTACAGGTGAGGATCAGCTCCGCGGGCGCGACGATCGGCCGGCCCGGCGCGGCCAGGTCGATCGCCGACGAGTCGTCGCCGAGGTAGCCGCTGTCGTAGCCGTCGGAGGTGACGGCCATGCCGACCGAGTCGGTGTAGTCGACGTCGTCGCCGAGGAAGTTCTTCTGCACCTCGACGCGGTACTTCGGCGCCGCGCTGTCGTCGACGATCAGCTCCGAGCCGTACGAGTGGCGGTACTCGTAGTCGTCGTAGTCGAGCACGCTGTAGTACTCGAAGGCGCCGACCAGGTCGTCCTCGATGATCATGCGCAGACCGACCAGGGCCGTGTACGGGCCCTCGGAGTAGACGTCGGGCAGCTTCTCGCCGTCGAGCTGGACGGCGCCCCAGTCGCCGACGATCGGGTCGGGCTTGTCGTCGTCGCCGGTGCAGCCGGTGAAGTGGAGGCCCACGAGGGCCAGGACGGGGATGCGGGTGCGGTGCTGCATGGCGCTCAGACCTCGTCTTCCGGGCGGATGCGGGTGAACACCCAGTGCTTGAACTCCTCCGCGCCCTCGCGGTCGCAGGTCAAGGTGTCGCCCTCGAGGGTGCAGGCGAACACGGTGCCCTCGGGCGCCAGCTGCGGCGCGCTCGGCAGCTTCAGCGGTCGCAAGCCGGCGAGGTCGTCGCCCGGCTCGGCGAGCGCGCCGGAGTCGGCGCCGGAGTCGGCGTAGCCGGTGTCGTCGGCGCCCGTGTCGGCGTAACCGGTGTCGTCGCCGTAGTCCGGGTAAGACGGCACGTCGTAGGGCTCCTTGCCGCCCTCGAAGAAGTCGTGCGCGACCTCGATGCGGTACTTCGGCGCCTCCGAGGCGTCGACCACCAGGTCGGCCACGCGCTCGGCGTTGTAGTCGAGGCCGTCGAGCTCCGCCGACTGGTACAGGGCCAGCTCGCCGGCGAGGTCGTCGCCGATGCGGAGCTGCTCGCCGATCAGGAACCCCTCGTCGTAGGCGTGGGCCTGCGGGTGCTTCTCGCCGTCGACCTGGACCGCCCGCCAGTCGCCGATGATCGGGTCGGCCGTCTGCTCGCGGCCGGTACACTGGGTGAAGCTGAGGGCCAGCAGGGCGAGCCCGGGGATCTTGCTACGCGGATCCATAATCTTTAGTTCCTGTACAAGCAAACATGTTTTGAAAGACATACCGGAGGTCGGCCGCCGCAGGGCGCGAGCTCGCGGCTCGCCGGCGCGGGCGGATCGGGCGACCTTCCATCGCGGCCCAGGATACGCCGCGCCCGGGCGCGCGGGTAGAGGCGAGGGCGCGCGAACGCCCGTCAGGAGGCCCGCACGACCCGGACGCCGCCCAGGGGTCCGAGCGACAGGTTGCGCCGCACCGGCCGCGGCGGCGCGGCGTCGACCAGCCGCAGGTCGTACTCGGGCACCAGCACGGCGAGGGCCTGCTTCATCTCGTACAGGGCGAAGGCGGCGCCGATGCAGCGCCGGTGGCCGCCGCCGAACGGCGTAAACTCGAACGGCGAGACCTTGCGGCCGAGGAACCGCTCGGGCCGGAACACGTGCGGATCGGGGTAGAGCGTCGGGTCCTGGTGGAGCAGGGCGGTGCCGACGGCGATCCCGGTGCCCGGCGCCAGCTCGTAGCGACCGAGCTGCAGCGGCTTCACCAGGGTGCGCGGCGCCATCGGCAGGATCGGCCACAGGCGCAGGACCTCGTGGCACACGGCGTCGAGGTAGGGCAGCGCCGCCACGGCCTCGTAGTCGGGGTCCGGGCCGAGCGCGACCAGCTCGGCGCGCAGCCGGGCGAACACCGACGGCGCCCGCAGCAGCCACGAGATGGCCCACGCCAGCGCGATCGCGGTGGTCTCGTGGCCGGCGAACAGCAACGTGTGCAGTTCGTCGACCAGCTCGTCGTCGCCGAGCGCCCGCCCGTCCTCGTCGCGGACCGCGAGCATGAGGCTGAGGATGTCGTCTCCGGGTTCGGCCCGGCGCGCGGCGATCTGCGAGCGCGTGAGCGCCTCGGCCCGCGCACGAACGGCGGCGAAGCGGCGCCACGGGCTCAGCGGCCCGAGGTCGCGCTGGAGGACGCGGGAGAACAGCAACGACGGGTGCAGCGCCTCGATCGCCCCGACCAGCGCCTCGCCGACCTCGGCGGTCCGCTCGGGGTCGGTGACGCCGAACACGGCGCGCACGATCACCTCGAGCGAGATCGCCTGCGTCGTGCGCTGCATGACGAACGGCTCGCCGACCCGCCACGCGCCGGCGTGACGTCGCGTCGCCTCGCGGATGATCGCCCCGTACGAGCGCATGCGGGCGCCGTGGAACGGCGGGGTCAGCAGTTTGCGGTCGCGGCGGTGGCGCTCGCCGCTGACGACGATCAGCGAGTGCCGGCCGAGCACCGCGGCGAGGTGCTCGGTGCCGAACGAGCGGGTGGCGTCCGGGTCCATGGTGAAGATGATCCTGGCGAGCTCGGGCTGACCGGTCACGACCAGCCGCTTGCCGCCGAGGTGGAACGCGAACGGGTCGCCGTAGCGCCGGCTGCACGCGGCGAAGAAGCCGTAGGGGTCGACGGCGAAGCGATAGGCGGCGAGCGGGGCGAGGCGCGGCCCGGGCACGGGGCGTGACATGCGTCCACCTTCCACCGGATCGGGGGTGTACTACAATAGCGGCATGACTCCCGCGCGCGCCCCCTTCACCAAGATCCTGGTGCCGGTCGACTTCTCACCGGCGAGCGACGAGCACATCGCCGCCGGCCAGGCGGTCGAGGTCGACGGCCAGTACATCGAGTTCTCGCCCAGCTCCGTGCGCAGCGTGGTCCTCGCGGCCGACCTCGCCCGCGCCAGCCTCGGCACCGTGATCCTCCTCCACGTCACGCCCGCGCTCAACTACAGCACGATGTACGCCGGCAACCTCAGCGTCGGCCTGTCGTCGCAGGTGCTGACCGACGTCCACGAGGCGGCGCAGAAGACGTCCAAGGCCGCGCTCGAGGTGATCGCCCACCGCCACTGCGCCGGGGTCCAGGTCGTCATCGAGGCCCGGCCCGGGGTGGCGGTCAGCGTCATCATCGAGGAGTCGGAGAAGAAGGGCGCCGACCTGATCGTGCTGGCCGCGAGCGGTCGCTCGCGGGTCGCCCGGTTCTTCGTCGGCAGCACCGCCGACCGCGTCATCCGCGAGGCGATCTGCCCGGTCCTCGTGATCCCCGCGCTGCACGAGTGAGCCCCGCGCGAGACGCCGAAAGGACATGGCCCTGAGCGCATGCTCCAAGGGCCATGTCCTTTGGGAAAGATCGAGTCGTGCAAGAAGCAAGAAGGTGGGAGCGGTGCGACGCGCGGCGCGCCGACCAGCGCGCCGGACCGAGGTCCGACCGGCTAGGCCGCGCGCGGCATCGGCGCGACCGGCTCGGGTTCGGCGGGCGCGACGACGGTCGGCTCGGTCACGCGCGGGCGCGTGGCGACCATTTTCAGGCCGGCGTAAAAGGGCCGATCGATGACGGCGGCCGTGAAGCGTTCGGCGAAAATCATGCGGGCGGCGAGTCCTGTGTGGCGCATGCCGAAACCATTGGCGAGGCCCCAGGATCGTCAAATCAAGGCGGCATTAATGTGGCCATGATGGCCGCAGACCGGGCCAGAGCGCGTGTTTGCGGCCATCGGGGCGCGATGGGTGTCGTTGAAGACACACTCGACGTCGCATGACGCTCGTCGGGCGGTTTACGATGCGTCGCAGAGGGCCCGCCGCGAGTACGAGGCCGGCGCATGACGACGTCGCGTGACGCGAGCGAGAGGCGCCGCGCGCCACGACCTCGACGTCGCTGCGCGCCTCGCGGGTGACCGCAGGCACTGGACCTCGCGCCCGCGTCGGCGGTAGCATCTGCCCGCGGACGCTACGGCGCCTTCGCCGACACCTCGTCGGCCGACGACGTGCACTCGCGGATCGCCAGGGCGCGCTGATAGGCGCAGTTCCACTGTACGAGCTCGGCGCTGAGCCGCTTGGCCTCGTCGGCGTCGGCCTCCGCGACCGCCTCGCCGTAGCCCTGCCAGGCCTGCAGGTGCGCGGCCTCGTCGAAGCCCTGACCCTTGAGCTTTTCGGACATGTCCGGAAGGACAACTCGCGTGTAGGCCATGCCCTCGGCCGCGGTGGCCATCGCCGCCGCGCTGCCGAGCGGGCCCTTGGCGGCGGGGGTGAGCGCCTCGTCGCAGTACTTGCGGGCGCGCTTGACCAGCGCCAGGGCGATCTCGCGCTCGATCGCGTCGGCGTCGACCTTGGTGGGGGGGCCGTGAGGGCGGTGTCGACGACGGCGATGCCCGGGGTGTTGCGGTCCTTCAGGCGGTCGCGCAGGTCCTCGAACACGCCGCGCGCGCGCGCCAGCGGCACCGGGTCGCTCTTCTCTTTGGCCTCGGCGAGGGCGCTCATCAGCCGGCGGTGCGCCAGGCGGAACCACGTCTTCTCGATGACCTCGTGCCCGGGCAGCAGGGCCTTGTCGATCGTCGTCGGGTCGCCGCTCGCCAGCGCCGCCTCGCCGGCCGCGAAGGCGGCGTCGATCTCCTCGGCGAGGCCGGGCTCGGCGCCAGCGACCTCAACCGCGAGCGGCTTCAGGGCGACGTCCCAGGCGCAGCGGGCGGCCGCCCACGCGGCCTCGCGTCCCTCCTTGTCCTCGGCGGCGTGCTTCAGGCGCTCGCGCATCCACTGGGCGATCGAGCCCTCGATGCGGGCGCGGAGGAAGGCGAAGCCGGCGGGGGACGTGTCGACCAGCACCGCGGCGATCGCGGCGTCGTCGTGGCGGCCGGTCGCCGCGTCGCTGGCCTTCACCCACGCCTGCAGCGGCGTCCCCGTGTAGGCGACCGGCGCGTTGCCCCTGTGCTCGCGCAGGGCCGCGAGCGGCGCCGCGGCGGCGTCGCACAGCGGGTCGCGGGCCTTCGCGGGCGTGGGCGCGGGCTCGGCCTTCGCGGGCGCGGGCTCGGCCTTCGCGGGCGGGGCCGGTCGGGCGCTCGGGGCGGCCTCCGACTTGGCGGCGGGCGCGGTCGCGGGCGCGTTGCAGGCGGTCCCGGCGAGCGCGAGGACGAGGACGAGGGCAGCGCGGAGCATGGCCGCAGGATATCGCGGAAACCCCGGCGCGGACCCCGGCGCTCGGCCCCGGACTTTACGCGGCGGCCGCGGCCCGCTAGCGTGGCCGCACCATGGCTGTCAGCGTCGGCGGTGACGAGGGCGACGCCCTCAACGAGATCAACGTGACCCCGCTGGTCGACGTCCTCCTGTGCCTCCTGATCATCTTCATGGTGTCGGCGCCGCCCGCCACCAACACGCAGATGCCGCTCGACATCCCCACCCAGTCGAAGGTGCAGGGCGCGGCCGATCCGAACGCGACCTTGCTGCTGTCGATCGACGCCGGCGGGGTCGTCAAGCTCGGCTCGCAGGTGATCGCCGGCGACACCGACAGCGTCGTCGCGGCGCTCAAGGCCAACCAGAAGGTCCAGAACGACGGCAAGCTGGCGATCGACGCCGCCCCCGGCGTCAAGTACGGCGAGGTGATCCGCCTGATGGCCGCGGCGCACGACGCCGGCGTCGGCTCGGTCGGCATCGCCTCCGACAAGCTGTAGGCGCCGGCCGCCCCGCCGCCCGCCGGCCGCCGGTGAGGGCCTCGCCGCCGACCTGAACTTCCGGCCAGGTCGGTCCGCGCCCGGACGGCGGACCGCGGACCGGGCTCATCCGTGGCGCGAGCCGCGGATCGCACTCCGTCGCGCGCCGTTCGCTGGCGTCGGCGTCCGACCTGGACAATAAATTGCCGCCGATGCTCAGCGGTTTCAAGAAGTTCGCCATGCGCGGGAGCCTGATCGACATGGCCTCCGGCATCATCCTCGGCGCGGCGTTCGGCGCGATCGTCAAGTCGCTGGTCGACGACGTGATCATGCCGCCCATCGGCCTCCTCCTCGGCGGCGTCGACTTCTCCAACCTCTTCGTCGTCCTCAAGCAAGGCGCGCCGGCGGGCCCCTACGACACGCTGGCCGCCGCGACCTCGGCCGGCGCGGTGACGATCCGCTACGGCGTGTTCCTCAACTTCGTCGTCACGTTCCTGATCGTCGCGTTCGCCGTCTACCTGCTGATCGAGGCGATCCACAGGGCCAAGGAGCGCATGACCGAGAAGGAGGAGCAGGCCGCAGCGGAGCCGTCGTCGCAGGAGAAGCTGCTGATGGAGATCCGCGACCTGCTCAAGGCCCGCTCCGGCCCGCTGTGACGGCCCGCGGCGCGCTGCCGGTCCTGTCCGTGCGGACAGCGCCCTTCGGGCACGTCAGGTGTACCCGAGCGCGCGTCCGACCTGGTAGACCAGCACCGCCAGCCCGTAGGCCAGGGCCGACATGGTGGCGAACATCACCAGCGGCCACTTCCACGAGCGGGTCTCGCGGCGCACGACCGCCAGCGTCGACATGCACTGGCAGGCGTAGACGAAGAAGATCATCGCCGCCAGGCCCTTCAGCGGGGTGTGGCGGCGCGAGCCGTCGGGCTCGCGGGCCTCGCGGAGCTTCTCGCGCAGCGGGGTCTGGTTCTCGTCGTCGGCCTCGATGCCGTAGACCAGGCCGAGCGTGCTGATCATGACCTCGCGGGCGGCGAAGCTGCCGAGGATGGCGATGCCCATGCGGAAGTCCTGGCCCATCGGCTGCAGCACCGGCTCCATGGCCTTGCCGATCCGGCCGCCGATCGAGTGGATGATCGGCGAGTCCTCGTCGGTCGCTTGCAACATGTCCTCCGGGACATGCGCGGCTGCCCCTTGCGACATGCCCTCGGGGACATGCGCGGCCGGGTCGACCTGGACGGCCTCGGCCACCGCGCGCCCGCCGTCCGGCGCGTCCGGCGGGCGGGGGAAGCTGAGCAGCACCCACAGCACGACGGTGACGGAGAGGATGACGGTGCCGGCCTGGCGGACGAAGTCGGCGGTGCGGTCGTAGACGTGGAGCAGGGTGTTGCGCAGCCGCGGCAGGCGGTAGGGCGGCAGCTCGAGCACGAACGGCGGGGTCGGGCCGCGCAGGGCGGTGCGCTTCCAGATCGCGCCGGCGGCCAGGGCCGAGACGGTCGACAGCGCGTAGAAGCCGACCAGCATCAGGCTGCCGACGGTGAACGGGCCGACGCGGTCGTCGGCGGGGAACAGCGCGCTGATGAAGAGGACGTAGATCGGCAGGCGCGCGCTGCAGCTCATGAACGGGATCATGAGGATCGTGGCCAGGCGATCGCGCGGGTCGGTGATCGTGCGGGTGCCGAGGATCGCCGGGATCGCGCAGGCGTAGCCGCTGAGCAGCGGGACGAAGGCGCGCCCGTGCAGGCCGACCCGGGCCATCAGCCGGTCGACGAGGAAGGCCGCGCGCGCCATGTAGCCCGAGTCCTCGAGCACCCCGAGCAGCAGGAACAGCAGGGCGATCTGCGGCACGAACACCAGCACGTTGCCGGCCCCGGCGAGCACGCCCTGGGTCAGCAGATCGGTGAACACCCCGGGCCCGAGCGCGGCGGCGACCTGCTCCGAGAGCCAGCCGATGAGCGACTCGATCGCGCCCATCAGCGGCTCGGCCCAGGTGAAGATCGAGCTGAAGATCGTCGCCATGACGCCGACGAAGATCAGGAGCCCCCACACCCGGTGGGTCAGGACGCGGTCGATCGCGGCCGAGCGGCTCATCGCCGGCGCCCGCTCGCGCTGGGCCGCGGTGAAGCCGATCTCGGCCAGCAGGGCGTCGACCTCGCGGTAGCGGGCGATCACCCGCGCGTGCGCGGCCGCGGTCACGTCGGCGGCCGGGTGCGCGGCGAGGGCGGCCCGCTCCTCCGCGGTCGCGCCGGCCAGCTCGAGCGTGCCCGCCGCGGCCGCCGACACCAGCCAGCGCCAGCGGGCGGCGCCGATCCCGGGCGGCGCGGGCAGGGCGTCGTCGTCGGCCAGGAGGCGCGCGCGCAGCGGTGAGATGGCCTGCGGGACATGTTCGATCGAACCTAGCGCTTCGACCAGGCGCGCGATGCCCTCGCCGGTGCGCGCGACCGTCGGCACGACCGGCACGCCGAGGGCGCGGGCCAGCGCCGCGGGGTCGACGGGCATGCCGGCCTCGGCGGCGACGTCCATCATGTTGAGGGCGACGACCAGCGGGCGGCCGAGCTCGAGCAGCTGGACGGCGAGGTAGAGGTTGCGGGCCAGGTTGGCGGCGTCGAGCACGAGGGCGACGACGTCCGGCGGGTCGCCCTCGGCGCCGGCGAGGCAGCGGAACGCGACCGCCTCGTCCTCGGCGATCGGGGTGAGGCTGTAGGTGCCGGGCAGGTCGAGGACGGTGATCGGCCGGGCCGGCGACAGGCGCGGCACGACGGCGCCGGCGCGGGTCTCGACGGTGACGCCGGCGTAGTTGCCGACCTTGTGGCGCGCGCCGGTCAGCTCGTTGAAGAGGCTGGTCTTGCCGACGTTCGGGTTGCCGGCCAGGGCCACGCGCAGCGGCGTCATAGCCTCACCGCCTCGATCCGCGCGGCCTCGGCCTTGCGCAGCGACACGTGACAGCCGCGGACCTGCAGCTCGAGCGGGTCGCCGAACGGCGCCCGCTTGACCAGCACCACCACCGTGCCCGGCGTGAAGCCCATCTCGAGCAGCCGCAGCGCCAGCGGCCCCGCGCCTCCGACGAGGGTCACGCGGGCGCGTGCGCCGAGCTCGAGCTGCGCCAGGTTGAAGGCCACCGCCCGCGGAGCTTGGCGCCGGCCCCCGCACGCGGTCAAGCGCGGCGTGCGAGGTCCACCCGCTGCCTGCCGTTCGGGACAGGTCTGCGGGAGAGATGACCCCGAGGACAGCTCACGCGGCCGGCCGCGCCGCGCGGAAAACTCACGCGACCAGGCGCAAACCGGCGGGCGGGCGCGACCGTGGCGGGCCGCTATGCTGCCCCGTCGTGGCGACGCGCGCACCCTCGCAGCTGCCGATCGACGAGGTCCTCGGCGACATCGTCGCGGCGCTGCAGCGCTCGCCCTGCGCGGTGGTCGAGGCGCCGCCCGGGGCCGGCAAGACCACGCGCGTGCCGCTGGCGCTGCTGCAGGCCGGGCTGGCCGGCGGGCGCGAGATCCTGGTGCTGCAGCCGCGCCGCCTGGCCGCGCGCATGACCGCCGCGCGCGTGGCCGAGAGCCTCGGCGAGCCGCTCGGCGCCACCGTCGGCTACCAGGTCCGCTTCGAGTCCGCGGTCGGCCCCGAGACCCGCCTCCGCTTCATCACCGAGGGCCTGCTCGGGCGCAAGCTGCACGCCGACCCCCAGCTGCGCGACGTCGGCGTGGTCGTGCTCGACGAGTTCCACGAGCGCCACATCGACGGCGACCTCGGGCTCGCCCTGCTGCGCGCGCTCCAGCGCGGGGCCCGGCCCGACCTGAAGATCGTGGTCATGTCGGCGACCCTCGACGGCGCCGCGGTCGCGGCCTACCTGTCCGAAGGGGCAGCCACCGAGTGCGCCCGGATCACCAGCGCCGGCCGCATGTTCCCGGTGGCGATCGAGCACCTCGGCGAGCCGAACGAGCTCCACTCCGGCGTGCTGCGGGCGCTGGCCAAGCTGGTCGACGAGGGGCTCGACGGCGACGTCCTGGTGTTCTTGCCCGGCGCCCGCGAGATCGCCCGCGCCGCCGAGACCTGCGCCGGCTTCGCCGCCCACCACGGGCTGCAGGTGTTCCCGCTCCACGGCGAGCTGCCGCCGGCGGAGCAGGACCTGGCCGTCCGGCCATGTCCCCAGAGGAAGCTGATCCTCAGCACCAACGTCGCCGAGACGTCGGTGACCATCGACGGGATCGCGGCGGTGATCGACGGCGGCCTGGCGCGGGTGGCCGCCCACGACCCGTGGACCGGGATCCCGACGCTGCAGCTCGGCAAGATCTCGCGCGCCTCGGCGGCCCAGCGGGCCGGGCGAGCCGGGCGCACGCGGCCGGGCCGGTGCCTGCGGCTGTACGCGCAGCACGACCACGACCGCCGGCCGGAGCACACGCCGCCGGAGATCCACCGCGTCGACCTGGCGGGCGCGCTGCTCGACCTGCACGCGTTCGGGGTCGCCGAGCCGGCCGCGTTCGCGTGGTTCGAGGCCCCGCCGGCCGCGGCGCTGCAGGCCGGCGAGGCGCTGCTCCGGCGGCTCGGGGCGATCGATCCCGCGGGCCGGGTCACCCCGCTCGGCCGGCGCATGCTGGCGTTCCCGCTGCACCCGCGGCTCGGGCGGCTGATGTGCGAGGGCGTCGACCGCGGCGTGCCCGGCCTCGCCTGCGGCGCCGCGGCGCTGCTGTCGGAGCGGTCGATCCGCCCGGCCGGCGCGCTCGCCTCGTGCGACGCCGACGCCGACGTCCTGGTCGACCTCGCCGACCTCGAGAAGCTGCGCCGCCGCGGCGACGAGCGCGGCCTGCTGCCCGGCCCGGCCCGCCGCGCGCTGCAGGTCCGCGACCAACTGCTGCGCGCGCTGCCGCATGATTCGAGGGACAGGTCCAAAGAGCTAGGTATCAAAGAACAGGAACGAGAGGACAGGCTGCGCATGGCCCTGCTGGCGGCCTTCCCCGAGCGGGTGGCGCAGGCGCGCGAGGACGTCGGCGGCTTCCGGGCGCTGGCGCTGGCCGGCGGCGGGGCGGCGCGGCTCGGGCCGGGGTCGGTGGTGCGCACGGCGCCGTGGCTGCTGGCGCTGGAGGTCGAGCAGCGGCGCGAGGCCGACCGCGGGGCCCAGGTGCTGGTGCGCAGCGCCTGCGCGATCGAGCCGGAGTGGCTGATCGACCAGCTGTGCGACGAGATCGAGGAGCGCGACGAGCTGCAGTGGAACGCGGCGCGCGAGCGGGTCGAGGGGGCGCGCGAGCTGCGGTACATGGGCCTTTTGCTCGAGCGCACGACCGGCGCGAAGCTGCCGCCCGCGGCCAGCGAGCTGCTGCGCACCCAGGCGCTGGCGGCCGGGCCGGAGCGGTTCGTCGGCGATCCGGAGGCGCTGCGCGGGCTGATGGCGCGCTCGGCGTTCGTGGCGGCGCACGTGCCCGGGGCGCCGGTGATCACCGAGGCGGTCGCGCGCGAGGTGCTGGCCGAGCTGTGCGAGGGGCGGACCAGCTTCGCCGAGCTGCGCGCGGCCGACCTGTACGGCCAGCTGCTGGCGCGCGTCGCCGGCGGCGGCGGGCTCGAGCGGCTGGCGCCGACGCACGTGCAGCTCCCCGGGGGCCGCCGCGCCGCCGTCCACTACGAGCCCGACAAGCCGCCGTGGCTGGCCTCGCGCCTGCAAGACTTCTTCGGCATGAGCCGCGGGCCGCACATCGCCGGCGGCAAGGTCCCGCTGGTGCTCCACCTGCTGGCCCCCAACGGCCGCGCCGAGCAGGTCACCACCGACCTGGCCGGCTTCTGGGACCGCCACTACCCCGAGGTCCGCAAGGCGCTGATGCGCCGCTACCCCCGCCACTCGTGGCCGGAAGACCCGCGCACCGCGGCGCCGCCGGCGCCGCGCCGGTGAGCCGTCGCCGAGCTGTCCTTCGGGACATGTTCGGTGCCGCACATGTCCTCCCAGACATGTCCGAATGAACGCGTCGTTCCCCGCGCCGGCGCCGCCCGCCGCACGCTTGCTCCGGATGCCCGAAAGGACATGTCTCTTCGGACCGTCGTCGGGCGCGCCGCCGCGCGCGGTCGGGACGGGCTCGGGGGACCGCGGGCCGGCGTCGGACCGGCCGGGGCCGGGCCGGTGGTTCGCACCTCGCGCGGGCGGCGATCGGTCCGGCGCGGGGGCACGGCCGGGCGCGCGGGCGGCGGTCCTGGCGAGCGCGGCCTCCCGCGGGCCGGAGCGGCATGCTACAAGCAAGCGTCGAGGGCCTCCGCTCCCGCATGTTGACGCTCGCCTCCTTGCTCGCCGCCATGACCATCGCCGGCGCCTTTTGGGTCGGGATCCTCGCCGCCCGGCGGCTCCGCGACTGGGGCGACCGGCGGCAGCTCACCGAGGGCGACGGTCCGCATCCGCCGCTGGCCCTCGCCGCGGCGGCCTCCGTGTCGACCACGTCCGGATCGATCCCCGGCGACCCCGTGAGCCAGAAGATCCGCGCCCGCGTCGCCCAGCGCCTGCAGGGCCGCCTCCAGCCGGCCCCCGTGCCTCGCGCCGCGCCCGACACCCCCGACGGGCCCGAGCTCACCCTCACCGCGCTGCGCCAGGGCGACGTCGTCGTCGTCGAGACCGGCGACCCCAACCTCGACGGCGACTACCTGATCGACGGCGTGGTCAACCTCAAGGAGGGTGCGACGGCCACCGTCATCGCGGTGATGACCGACGCCGACCGCCACCGCTGGCTGATCGGCTCGCCCGACCAGGAGCGGTGGCTGCTCGCCGAGCCGGTCCGCGGCCACGGGCTGTCGGGCGAGCCGCCGCGCCACATCCCCCACCAGGAGCACACCTACGCGCTCGAGCGGCGCGGGCAGGCCAGCGCCGCCGGCGTCGGCATGCACGGGCGCCCGGCGCTGCCGCGGGTGGCCACCTACGTCTACCGCGCCGCGGCCGACCGCGCGCTGTGGGTCGAGCGCTGGGGCGACCAGGTGCTGGTCGGCGCGGCCACGGCCATCCCGCAGCACGCGGTCCAATTCCTGCCGGGGTCGTGAGCCCTTGCCCGACGCGCCCGCTCTGCGGTGGGTCCACCGCCCGCCGCCCGGCGCGCCGATCACCACCGTCACGGTGCTGCGCTTCCCGCCGGGCCAGCGGCTGTGGGCCTTCCAGCAGATGGGCCGCGCCCGCGCCCCGCTGGCCGCCACCCCGGGGCTTTCGTTCTGGCGCCTGTGCGGCAGCGGCGGCGGCCTCGGCTTCTCCGCCCGGCCCGACCTGTCGCGCTACGCCCTGGTCGCGACCTGGTCTTCGGAGCATGTCCTCGAGGACTTTTTCGCCCGCAGCGCGCTGTTCGCGGCCTACCGCGCGCGCGCCCGCGAGGCGTGGACGGTCGCGCTGCTGACGGTGCGCGGCCGCGGCAGCTGGGGCGGGACCTGTCCGTTCGGACCTGGTCTTTCAGACCTGCCCCAAGGGCTACCCGTGGTGGCGATCACCCGCGCCCGCCTGCGCCTGCGCGGGTTCTTCCACTTCTGGGCCCGGGTGCCCGCGATCAACCGCCGGCTGGTGCGCGCGCCGGGTCTGCGGGTGGCGCTCGGGATCGGCGAGCTGCCGTGGATCCGCCCGGTCACGTTCAGCGTGTGGGACGACGCCGCGAGCCTCGAGCAGTTCGCCTGGGCCGGCTCGAACCACCAGGCCGCGGCCCGCGCGGCGCTGGCGCGGCGATGGTTCGCCGAGGACCTGTTCTTCCGCTTCGCCGCCGCCGGCTCGGCCGGCAGCCTCGACGGCCGCGACCCCGCGTTCGGGTGAACGGGCGCGAGCACCGCTCGCAGGCGGCCGAGTCTCTGCTCGAGCGCGCTTCACCGACGAGACGGCAGGGTCCGCCGCCTCGCGGCGGAGGTCACCGTGAATCGAGGACCGTCGACGTCTCCGTCGAGGGCGACCACCGGCTCCTCACAGCGTCTTGAGGTACTCGAGCACCGCGCGGCGCTGCGCCGGCGTGAGGTGGTCGCCGAAGGTGTGGCCGGCGTTGCTGTGGGCGATGAACGTGGTGTCGTAGATGAACTTGCGCTCGTCGTCGGGGGCGCCGACGTGGCCGTAGGGCAGGTCGACGAACGGCCAGCCGAGCGCGTCCTCGTCGAAGTTGGTCGAGTCGAGGTCGACGCGCTTCCAGTACTTGGGGCGCCGCGTGCTGTCGAGGACGAGCTCGATGGTCGGCACCGAGCCGTTGTGGAGGAACGGGCCGGTCGCCCACACGCCGTCGAGCGGCGGGGCCATGTAGCCGGGGAACGGGTCGCCGGGCTCCATGCGGGTGATCTGGCCGTACCAGCTCTCGTTGTACCAGTCGACCAGGTAGGGCGCGTACTCGGTGCCGGCCTCGGCGACGACGGGGTCGGTGCCGATGACGTCGAGCGGGAACAGCAGGTTGGGGTACGTGTCCTGCGCGTCGTCGTCGGCGTAGGTGCCGTGGCAGCCGGCGCAGTTGGCCAGGAACACGCCCTCGCCCTCGCTCGCCAGCGCCGCGTCGATCGCAAACGGGTACTTCGGCGCCTGCACCGAGCGGATGAACGCCTGGATGTGGTGGAAGTAGCTGTCGATCTGCTCGGCCTCCTCGACCGAGTCGGTGCACAGCGCCGAGGCCAGCATCATCGTGCCGCGGTGGTCGCCGCGGGCCATGCCGTTGTAGAACAGCGCGTGCTTCTTCTTGGCCCGCCACCACGGCGGCGGGTCCGAGGCGACGACCATGTCCGGCAGGTCGTACTGCAGCTCGTCGTACCACTCGAGCGTGTGCCTGTCGCGGTGCGCCACCAGAGTGACGGCGATGATCTCGGCCGGGTTGGTGCCGACGGTGCGCATGACGGTCGCGGGGCCGAGCGCCTTGGTGCGGTTGAGGAAGCGGGTGAACTCCTCGAGCCCGGGGATCGGGATGTCGGGGATCCACACGTTCGCGAACATCTGGCTGATGTCGTCCGTGAAGTCGAAGTCGGCGGTGCCGAGGCCGACGATCAGCTCGCCGTTGAACGAGCCGGCGTGGCACTGCAGGCAGTTCTGGCTGACGATGTCGGCGCCGTTCTTGGTGTGGACGTTCCAGTGGTACGGGACCTCGGCGTTCTTGCCGGTGCGCCCCGGCAGCGGCGGCCGATCGGCCCAGGCGCCGATGAACGGCTTGACGAGCGGCCAGAGGCCCCACGGGACCCCGCAGGACACGTAGCCCTTGGTGAGCAGGGCCTCGTAGCCGAGCGCGGGGTCGCCGTCTTTTTGCGGCTCGTCGGGGATGTACACGCCGTGGTCCCACGGGCCGGGGCCGAAGCCGCCCTCGCCGGTGGTGCTGCTGCCGCCGTCGCTGCTGGCGTCGCCGGTGCCGTCGCCGGTGGTGGTCGGCGCCGACGCGGTGCCGCTGCCGGTGCCGCTCGAGGCGTCATCGGAACCGCCCGAGCTCGTGTCCGCGGTCGCGCCGCCGCCGGCGTCGCCGCTGCTGCCGTCGCCGTCGCTCGCGCCGCCCTGGGTGCTGCCGCCGGCGTCGCCGCAGGCCGCGATCAGGAGCGAGACCGAGAACACACCAGGGGCGCGCCAGGACATGGGACCACCCTACGACCGGGGCGCGCCGGTCGGCAAGTCCTCGCCCGACCCCAAGACCCGCGGTCCCGCTATCCTGAGGCGCCATGAAGTTCGGCCCCTGGTACCCGCTCTCCGAGGCCGCACACCGGCTGCCCGCGACGCCCGGTGTGCTGCAGGTCCGCCTGCGCGAGGGCCTCGTCCGCTACCCGCGAGGCAAGAGCGCGATGATCCACTACGCAGGCGCCGCCGACCTCTCCGGGCTCGTGGCCAGGCTGGCCGCCCGCCACCCCGGCGCGCCGTGGCTGTGTCGCGCCAGCGTCGGCCCGTGCCCCGACCCCACGGCCGCGGCCGCCGGCCTGCTGGCCGACTTCGACGAGCGTTTCGGGTCATGTCCGAAAGTACCTGGCTTAGAGGACATGGCTGAAAGATAACCTCGTTCCCGCGCCCGGGACCGCGCCTGTCGTCGGCTGTCCGACCTCGCCGCACCGTGGGGCTGCGGGGCCGCAGGCGGGGATTTCGCGCGGGGTTGACCCGGGAGGCGCCCGGGTCGGATAGTCCTGGAACGACGCCGCGGACGCCGGTCCAAGGCGCGGACGCATCCCTCTCCGAGGTCGACCGTGAAATCAACGATTTTGTCCCTCTCGCTCCTCCTCGCCCTCGCCGGCTGTGACGCCGCCATCATCGCCAGCCAGCGCGCGGCCGCCGAGGCCGAGGCCGAGGCCGACGTGGCGGTGAAGGCCGAGGCCGGCGGCCAGGCCGTGGTGGCCGCCGAGGCCGCGCCGGTCAAGGACGACGGCGAGGCCAAGGTCGAGGCCAACGTCGACGTCAAGGTCGAGCTCAAGCCCGAGGCCCTCGACCTCGAGACGGTCACGTACCTGATCAAGAAGGGCAAGGTCAAGGACGCCGACGCGCTCGAGAAGAAGCTCAACAACCCGAAAGAGAAGCTGCACAGCATCGACATCGACGGCGACGGCAAGCTCGACAAGATCCAGATCGTCGAGGTCAAGCAGGGCGACACGATCATCTTCGAGCTGCACGCGTTCCCGTCGGGGAAGAAGGACAAGGACAACTTCGTGATCGTCGGCTACGTCAACTTCACGGCCGACAAGACCACCAACGTCCTCGTCGTCAAGGCCACCTACGCGCCCTGCTTCATCGGCTACGACACGATCGTCTACGACTACACGGTGCCGATCGTGGTCAAAAACGACGTCGTGGTCGTCAGCGGCGGGGTCGGCTTCTACGGCTGGCTGTACGCGCCGCGCCCGGCCTACGTCGGCGTGGTCGTGTGGGACGCGCCGACGGTCGTCATCGACGTCCACCACGACGGCTGCTGGCCGCCCGGCCACTGCAAGCACCACCACAAGCACAAGCACAAGGGCAAGTGGAAGGGCAAGGGCAAGCACTGGCACTGACGCGCGGCCGGGCCCCCGCGCCGCGTGGGCGCTGACGCTCGCTCCGGCGACCGCGCGAGCCCCGGAGGTCGCGACGCTCGGACCTGTCTTTCGGGCTAGACGAGGCCGCGCGCCCGGGAACTGCCCCGGGGTCGCCACGGCCGCGGGCGTCTGGTACCGTCACGCGGCCTTGACGACCCCGGACCTGCCCATCGCGCGCCTCGGCGACCGCAGCCTGTTCCCCGAGCTGCAGCCGCGGGCGTACCTCAATCACGCCGCGGTGTCGCCGTGGTCGACGCCGGTCCAGGCCGCGGTGGCGGCGGTGGCGGCCTACTACGCCCGCCGCGGCGCCGGGGCGATCCCGCTGTGGATCCAGCTTCGCGCCCGCCTGCGGGCCGCGATCGCCGGGCTCATCGGCGCCGAGCCGGCCGACATCGCCCTGATCAACAACACCACCCGCGGCGTCACGGATGTCGCTTTGTGCATGTCCTGGCGGCCAGGTGAGCGCGTGCTGCTGTTCCAGGGCGAGTTCCCGGCCAACGTCACCCCGTGGCAGCAGGCGGCCGAGCTGTTCGGGCTGTCGGTCGAGATGCTGCCGCTGGCCGACTTCGCCCGCTCGCCCGCCGAGGGCCTCGGCGCCCTCCAAACCGCCCTCGCCGGCGGCGGCGTCCGCCTGGTCGCGGTGTCGGCGGTCCAGTTCCAGAGCGGCCTGCGCATGCCGCTCGCGGCGATGGCCGACGCCTGCCACGCCGTCGGCGCCTCGCTGTTCGTCGACGGCATCCAGGCCGTCGGGGCCGTGCCGCTCGACGTCCGCGAGGCCCGCATCGACTACCTCAGCGTCGGCGGTCACAAGTGGCTCATGGGCTGCGAGGGCCTCGGCTTCCTCTACGTCCGCCCCGAGCGGCTCGGCGAGCTGCGCCCGCGCGTGGCCGGCTGGTTGAGCCACGAGGATGGCCTTCGGTTCCTGCTCGAAGGGGCAGGTCACTTGCGCTACGACCGACCGATCCGCCGCAGCGCCGACTTCATCGAGGGCGGCGCCGGCAACACCGTCGGCTGCGCCGCGCTCGAGGCCGCGCTCGGCCTCATCGCCCAGCTCGGGCCGGCGGCGGTGTGGACCCACGTACAGGCCTACCTCGACCTGCTCGAGGCGGGCCTCGTCGCCCGCGGGTTCGTCAGCCTGCGCGCGCGCGACCCGGCGGCCCGCTCGTGCATCCTCAGCGTCCTGCCGCCGAACCCCGGCGACGTGCTCGGCCTCCAGCGCGAGCTCGCCGAGCGCGGCGTCGCCTGCTCCACCCCCGACGGCCTGCTGCGGTTCTCGCCGCACTGGCCCAACCACCCCGACGAGGTGCCGTTCGTGCTCGACGCCGTCGACGGCGC
The DNA here is from genome assembly GCF_002343915.1 of Nannocystis exedens. Classification (GTDB taxonomy): domain Bacteria; phylum Myxococcota_A; class Polyangia; order Nannocystales; family Nannocystaceae; genus Nannocystis; species Nannocystis exedens. Next base: position 6,024,586 of record NZ_NETK01000001.1, read on the forward strand.
GCTCGGCCACGGATAAGGACGTTCGAGCCATGGACCGCCAGCGGCCCCGCACCACCAGCGACGAGATCGACCTCTACATCCGCACCTATTACTCGCTGCTGCGCAGCTCCGGCGAGGTGTGGGTGCGCGCCTTCGAGGAGGCGCACGCGTTCAGCGACTCGAGCCTGCACCCGGGGGCGCGCACGGGCGTGCCCGACGTCGCCGCGTTCGCCTACAGCGCCGCGCGCCTGCCGGCCTGCATGCCGCAGGTGCAGAAGATCGTGCTCGGCCAGTCGCACGAGACCTTCGAGGCCAACGGCTTCGACGTCAGCGCGTGGCAGCGGGTCCAGACCCGCGGGCGTCGCCGGCCGCTGCGCTTCGACGGGGCGCGGACGCTGTGCGCGTTCATCTCGAGCACCAGCGACATCGACGACCTGGTGCCGATCGTCACGACCTACCAGATCGTGTGGAACCAGATGCACGGCCTGCTCGGCAACGCGGAGCTGGGCCAGCGCCTGCGCGAGGACGACGCGCTGACCGCCGCGGAGGTCGACCACGCCGAGCTGGCGCGCGTGCTCGACCTCGACCCCGACGGCGTGCGCACCCTGATCGCCGCGCTCGACACCGGCTGGTTCGCGGCCCTGCGGGCGATCGCCCAGAACCCGTGCGACCTGTCGATGCGGGTGCTGACGGGCTCCTACTCGCAGTACCAGCGCTCGGTCCAGCGCTGGTGGTCGGGCATCGAGCCGAGCCTGGTCCGCGAGCGCAAGCCGCGGCGCCCCCCGATCTACTTCGTCTCGTCGAACACGCACTCGCTGCTCAACCTCGTCGGCGGCTACGCCCGCCAGCACCGCGAGGCGATCCTCGACTTCGCCCGCCGCCGCAACCCCGAGGACCTGGCGCGCCACTTCAGCCGCGCGCTCGACAGCGGCGACGAGGCCGAGGTCAATAACCTCAGCTACTACCTGCTGCGCGCGTTCCTCCACGAGGACCCGGCCCGCCTGGCCGAGGTCCAGCGGTTCGAGGCCGAGGCCGGCATCACCTCGATCGACGTGCCGGGCAAGATCGACGTCAACGCCCAGATCTTCGACCTCGCGCAGGTCCGACCCGAGCGCCTCGACCCGCGCGTGCGCGTGCCCGACCTGCACCTGCTGGCGCGCAGCGACGCGGTGATCCTCAACATCGACTACCCGCTCGGCATGGCGGCCTATCACCACCTGTCGCGGGCGGGCCAGGGCTCGAACGAGATCCGCGGCGTCTACGTGATGGGCAAGGCCGCCACCCTCAACGGCCGCGTCGGCGACGTCATGATCTCGTCGGTCGTCCAGGACGAGCACTCGCGCAACACCTACCTGTTCCGCAACGCCTTCGTCGCCGCCGACGTCCAGCCCTACATCCGCGTCGGCACCGTGCTCGACAACCAAAAGGCGCTGACCGTCCGCGGCGCGTTCCTGCAGAACCGCGAGTACATGAGCGTGTTCTACCGCGAGGGCTACACGGTGCTCGAGATGGAGGCCGGGCCGTACCTGTCGGCGGTGTACGAGCTGTGCAACCCGCAGCGCCACCCCAACGACGAGATCGTGCACCTCTCGAACTCGGTGGGCTTCGACGTCGGGGTGCTGCACTACGCGTCCGACACGCCGTACTCGCGGCGCCAGAGCCTGCTGTCGAAGAGCCTGTCGTACTTCGGGGTCGAGAGCACCTCCGCGTGCGCCACCGCGATCGTCCGCCGGATCTTCGCCGCCGAGATCGCGCGCCTGCGCGCGGAAGAGGAGAGTGCGTGATGCAGCTGCCCGACCTCGATCGCGACGCCGACCCGTGGACGCTCGCCGGCTCGGCCCTGGCGCCGGAGGCGGGCCCGCGCGCGCGCATCGAGCTCGCGCTGCACACCGCGCTCACCGCCCCGTCGCCCGGCAACTGCCAGCCGTGGCGGTGGTTCGCCGGCGGCGAGCTGATCGAGCTGTACCGCGACCCGGCCCGCACGAGCGGCGACGCCGACCCCGACGGGCAGGCGGCGGCGCTGGCCTGCGGGGCGGCGCTGGGGGCCCTGCGCGTGGCCCTGCGCGCGCTCGGCCTGGCCGAGCAGACGGCGCTGCTGCCCGGCGGCCACCCCGACCTGCTGGCCCGCGTGGCCGTCGGCGGCCGCGCCAGCCCGCTGCCCGAGGAGCAGTGGCTGTACCAGGCCGCGCCCAAGCGCCGCACCTACCGCGGGGTGATGGCCCAGGGCCCGCTGTCGCGGGCGCTGTCGAAGCGGCTCGGGGCCATGGTCGATGGGACAGGTGCCGAGTTACATGTCGTCGAGGACATGGCTCGAAAGCAAGCCATCGCCGCGGCCGTCGAGGCGGCCATCGCCGGCGAGCCGACCGCCCGCGCCGCCGCCCGCGCGGCCGCCGGCGAGCCCGGGGTCAGCTTCGAGGGCCCCGACGGCGCCGAGGCCCGCGGCCCGGCGATCGCCGACGGGGCGCCGGCCTTCGTGATCGTCACCACCGCCGGCGACGACCCGGCCGAGTGGCTGCGCGCCGGTCAGGCGCTCATGCGCGTGCTCCTGCGCGCCCGCGTCGACCACGCGTGGGGCAGCTTCCTCCACCTGCCGCTGACCGAATCCGCCGGCCGCAAGCACTTGGCGAGCCTGATCGGCGCGACCGGCCGCGCGCAAGCCCTGGCCCGCCTCGGCGGCGGCGCCGACAGCCCGCCGACCCCGCGCCGGCCGCTGTCCGAAGTGCTGCTGGCGCAGCGGCCGAGCTGAGTCTGTCCGAAGGGACAGGTACAAAAGGCAGCGGCCAGGCCCGGCATGTCCGAAGGGACGCTGCCGCATGGAGCCGCCCGTCCGGGGCGGGCGTCCCGCTGCGATGATGCGGTCCGAGCGGGCAGGCAAACGCGCGGCGGCCCGAGCCTGACAGGCACGGTATGGCGGAAGGGACGCGGGGGCGCGAGAGGTTGCGGAGCGCGCCGGGCCCGCTGTTCGCCGCGCCCGGTCGCACGCCTGTCCCAGGGGACAGGCGCCCGCCGGGGCCGCTCGCGGCCCGAGCCGGAGCCTGCATGTCTGAAAGAACATGTATCGCGCCCGCGCCCGCGCCTGCGTCGGGCGCCGCGCAGGTCCAGGCGCGGATTCGCCGTTCAGGGCTCCGCGGCCGCCTTCCCCGCGCGACCGTGCCGGGCGTCCCCGGCGCGGAGCCGGTCGCGCCCGCGGTGTCATGGTTTTCGTCCCGTGCGCGCGCCCGTGCGAGCCCTGGTCGCGGCGGCCGTGCTGGCGGCCGGGGACGCGCGCGCCGCGGCGCCGGTGCGGGTCGAGTTCCACTTTCATCCGGTGCCCGACGCGCAGATGGCGATCTGGCTCGAAGACCAGGCGGGCCGGCACGTGGCTGACGTGCTGGTCACCCAGGCCACGGGCAAGCTGGGGATCGCCAACCGGCCGGGGCGCTGGAATTTCTTGTCGAGCTGGCGCGCGCCCTACGGCCCGCGGGTCTCGGTGCTGCCGGTCTGGGCCCACCGGCGCGGCAAGACCTACCCGAAGGTCGTGTTCTTCGACGACCCGGGCGACCAGGACTCGCTCGGCTGGCACGAGAACACCAGCAGCCCCGAGAACTACTTCTGCCGCCCGCTCGAGGAGTGGGAGCAGGAGATGGTGGCGGTCGACACCAAGACCTGCCCGTCGCCCAAGAGTTTCAAGACGGACAAGGGCGCGTTCGCGGCGACGGGCACGACCAGCGTGTACCCGCCGCGCAACGACCTGCTGCACCGCGACGACCTCGACTCGCAGGACGCCGCCGTGTACGCGGCGCTCAACGACCTCGACGCGGTGACGGCGGCGACCCCGAGCGGCGCCGGGCCGGAGTTCGTGGTGGCGGTGCTGAGCCCGGAGGTGCTGGCGCGCGGCCGACTGGCGGCATGGGTGGAGATCAGCCGCGAGCACGACGAGAACAGCCACTGGGACTTCGACCGCGAGACCGATCACTTCGTCGATCCGCGCCTGGCCCGCTACGGCATCGAGTACCTCGGCCAGCCGTCGGTGGTGTATCGCGTCGACTTCGACCCGCTGCGGCGCGGGTTCCACGGCACCACCGAGTACGCCGGCTACGGCGACTGGGACGGCGCCACCGGCACGCTGCACCCGCCGGACGGGACGATCAGCGCGACGGGCGGCAGCGGCGCCGATCGGCTGCGGGTGATGACGCTCCACGGCGATACGTTCCGCTGGGGCGTGTTCTCGTACGGGGACGGCCGCGATCCCGACCCGGGCGACGGTTGGGGGCACCACTGCACGCAGCACGTCCTGCCGCCGGTGACGGACCTCGCGGCCAGGTCGGTCGCCTTCGACGAGGTCGAGCTGAGCTTCGAGGTCCCCGGGCAGGGCGACCCGACCTTCGAGCTCGCCGACGCGCGCGTGTATCAGATCACCGGCGACGAGCCGCTCACCGCGGACATGCTCGGCTCGGCCCAGGAGATCCCCGTCGCCCTCGATTCGCTGGCGCCGCCAGGCCAGCGCAGCACGGTGACGGTGCGCGAGCTGTGGGGCGACTACACGTACCAGTTCGGGGTGGTCTACACCGACGGCTGCGGCCAGCGCAGTGCGCTGGCGACGCTCGGCGTCACCACCAGGCCGCAGAAATTCCAGACGGTCGAGGGCTTCTGCTTCCTCGCCACCGCCGCCTACGGCGCGCCCTGGACGACCCAGGTCGCCGCCCTGCGGGCGTTCCGCGACGTTTTTTTAGAAGGTTCGGCGACGGGGGTGGCGCTGATCCGCTTTTACTACGCCCACAGCCCGCCGCTGGCCGCGGCGGTCGCCCGCGAGCCGGTCCTCGGCGGGCTGGTCCGCGTGGTGCTGCAGCCGTTCGCCGACGCGGTGGCGGTCGCCACGTGGGCGAAAGGGCGGGCTGGCGGGGCGGGGTCTCCAGGGCGCTGAGCACGAGCGGGAGCCGGCGCGAGATCGATGATTCGGCCAGTGTTCTGTTTTCGGACCACACGTCGAAAAATTCCCGAATTCGATCACGACGGAGCAAAAGGCTCTCCGGACTCCTTCGCTGCGCGCAATCGCCCCATCGATGCGGGCCCCGGGGGGCCCGCCCGCCGGCGGTGCCCGCCTGGAGAGGCCGGGGTCCTCCAAGATGCAGGCTGGTGGCCAGAAGAGCCGCCAAAGCTCGTTCTGCGGGGGGCCCGTCGCAGGCGGGAGCGTCGGGGCCGGCGAAGTTGCGGCCCGTACGGGCCCGGTCGATCGCGCGAGCGTCCGATTTTTCGACCCTTGGTCGAAAAATCACTCGCCGGCGCGAGGACTCGCCGCCTGGATCGCCGCGAGCCGGCGGAGCAGGTCCGGCTGGACGCCGAGGGCCTCGCAGCGGGCCCGCAGCGGCCCCAGCCGCCAGCGGTGCGGATCGACGGGGGCGCGCGGGTGCCGGCGGTGGCCCTTGATCAGCAGGTTCTTCGGCGTGTGCTCGCCGCCGACGAATTCGAGCACCGTCACGTCGTAGCCGCACGCCTCGAGGGCGGCGACCCGGAGGCTGTCCGTCAGGACATCGGCGTAGGCGCGCCGCAGCAGGCCGTGCTCGACCATCGCCGCCAGCGGCTGGGCGGCAGCGGAGGCGCGAGCCAGCTGCGCGGCCAGCTCGGCCTGGCAGCACGGTACGCTGAGCAGCGCCGGCACGCCGAGCTCGATCGCCAGGGCGATCGCCTCGTCGGTGGCGGTGTCGCAGGCGTGCAGCGCGAGCACCAGGTCCGGCACGCCCCCGAGCCGCGCCGGGGCGGTCCGCGCCGCGCCGGCGATGTCGGCCTGGGCGAACGACAACCCGACGACCGCATCCCCGGCGCCGGGTGTTGCGGCCTCGTCCTCGGGCGCCGCGAGGCCGAGGGCGCGGGCCCGGTCGATGCTGCGGGCGACCACGTCGGCGCGGACGTCGACGCCGTGCAGCCGCAGCGGCACCCCGCGCAGGCGCAGGACCTCGGCCAGCACGAAGCTCAGGTAGGCGTTGCCGCACGCGAGGTCGAGCGCGCGCAGCGGCGCCGCCGGTCCGAGGGTCCGCGTGGCGGCGAGTCGATCGATCACCGGCTCGCACAGCGTCGCCAGGTGGCTGATCTGCTTGTACTTGCGGGCGTGCGTCGCCGAGATGCTGCCGTCGGCGTTCATGATCCCGATCTCGCGCAGCAGCGCGGCGCTGGTGTCGGGCCGCAGCGCGCGCTCCTTGCCGCCCATGACCTTGAGGGCAGTGTCCTCGTCGAGCGTGCGGGTGGTGGCGCGGCCGTGGCGGGCGTCGACCTGCACGCGCCGGCGGGCGTCGAGCACGAGGGTCTGCTTCCACAAGCCGGCCCCCGCGGCCTCGGCGGCGGCGGCGAGCAGCGCGTCGACCTGCGCCGCGCTCGGCGCGACGCCGACGCCCGGCCCGGCCAGCACCCGCTCCGCGCGCGCGTTGCCGCCTTCGCCCTGCGGCGCGGCGAACACCGCCCGCTCCCATCCGTGCGCGAGGTGAGGCTTGAGCGCCCGCTGCAGCCGCTGAAGCTTGCCTTTGTCGAGCAAGAGGCGGACAGGGGTAGCAAAGCCGCCCGCGCGGCGCCAGGCTCCCCGGCGCGCCGGACCGCGAGTTTGCGCCGCCGGAGATCGCGTCGCGGTCGCGTGCGGCGATGCCGTGCAAACGACGCCCCGAGCCAGTCGTGGGCGCCCTGCGGGCGATCGGTCGACAGCGCGGAGCGACGCGGATCGCCGCGGGCAGGCGCCGCACCCAGCGAGGGTGCGCAGGCGATCTGCCGGAGGCAGCACGAGGCGGCGCACGCACCGGAGGAGGCGGCGGCGACGGGCCAGCAGCGGGAGCGAGCGCGGCGTGACGCGAACGCGGCGTGCAGGGGGCGCAGGCACGAGGGAGCGAGCCCGGAGTGACGCGACCGCGGCGTGCAGGGGGCGCAGGCACCGAGGGAGCGAGCGCGGCGTGACGCGACCGCGGCGTGCAGGGGGCGCAGGCACCGAGGGAGCGAGCGCGGCGTGACGCGAACGCGGCGTGCAGGGGGCGCAGGCACCGAGGGAGCGAGCGCGGCGTGACGCGACCGCGGCGTGCAGGCGGCGCTGGCACCGAGGGTGCGCGGGCGATCTGCAGGCATCGAGGCGCGCACGCCCGGAGCGCCGGCGCAGGAGAACCGCAGTCGGGCCGCCACGGCCTGCCAGGGCCCCGCAGGAGCGAGTTGCGGCCCAGGCGGGCCTGGGGCATCGTGCGCGCCGTGAACAGCCCGCACGCCCTGCTGCTCGAGAACATCCACACCACAGCGCACGACGAGTTCGCCCGGCGCGGCGTCGTCGTCCACGCGCTGCCCGGGGCGCTGGGGGAGGCGCAGCTGATCGAGGCGTTGCGGGCGCTGCCGCAGGACGGCCCGCTGATCCTGGGGATCCGCAGCAAGACACGGGTGCCGGCGGCGGTGTTCGCGGCGGTGCCGCGGCTCGAGGCGGTCGGCGCTTTTTGTATCGGCACCGACCAGATCGATCTGCCCGCCGCGCAGGCCGGCGGCGTCGCGGTGTTCAACGCCCCGTTCAGCAACACCCGCTCGGTCGCCGAGCTGGTGCTCGGCGAGGTGATCATGCTGGCGCGCCAGACCTTCGCCCGCAGCGCCGCCTGCCACCGCGGGCTGTGGCACAAGAGCGCCGAGGGCAGCCACGAGGTCCGCGGCAAGACGCTCGGGATCGTCGGCTACGGCCACATCGGCAGCCAGCTCAGCGTGCTCGCCGAGGCGCTGGGCATGAAGGTCCGCTACTACGACATCCTCTCGAAGTTGCCGCTCGGCAACGCCCAGCCGTGCGTCAGTTTGATGGAGCTGCTGTCGCTCAGCGACTTCGTCAGCCTGCACGTGCCGGACACCGAGCACACCCGCGGGATGATCGGCAGCGACGAGATCGCGGCGATGCGCCGCGGCGCGGCCCTGATCAACGCCTCGCGCGGCGGCGTGGTCGACATCGACGCGCTGCGCGACGCGCTGGTGGCCGGTCACCTCGGCGGGGCGGCGATCGACGTGTTCCCGAGTGAGCCGGCGCGCGCGGGCGACGTGTTCGAGAGCCCGCTGCGCGGCCTCGACAGCGTGATCTTGACGCCCCACATCGGCGGCTCGACCGAGGAGGCGCAGGCCAGCATCGGCCGCGAGGTCGCGGTGGCGCTGTCGCACTACCTCGACACCGGCGCCACTCTCGGCGGCGTCACCCTGCCGCTGCTCGACGCCGGCCCGGTGCGCTCGGGCAGCCGGATCGTCAACATCCACCGCAACGTCCCCGGCGTGCTCTCCAAGATCAACCGCGTGCTCGGCGACTCGCAGGTCAACATCACCGGCCAGAGCCTGGCGACGGTCGCCTCGATCGGCCTGCTGCTCGTCGACGTCCCGCTGGCCCACGGTGACCCGCAGCTGCACGAATTGGTGCAGGCGATCGCGGCCTTGCCGGTCAGCCTGCGCACCCGCGTGGCGCGACAGAGCGCGGCCTGAGCGGGTCGCCGCGCGAGCGCGGGGCGAGCCGCCTGGGGGGCGGTGTAAGACAACCGACGCCGCGCGCGACCCAGGTGTCGCGCGACGTGAGCTGCTCGCCTGGAAGTCGGGAGAGGTGACCCGTCGCCTCGGCGGAGGGTGAAGGCCTGCGCTCGCCGGGAGCGGGCCGAGTCGTCGCGCTGGTCGGAGAGAACTCGGTTCGGCGCAGGTCTGCCGGGCCGAGGTCGAGCTGAGCCTGCCCGTTCGCGCCGGTGCGAGGAGGCGGAGGTGCGAGCGCTCGGGGCGAGGTTCCAGGGCGGCAGCGTTCGTCGGGAGGCGACGGCCGGGCCGAGGTCCGCACGGGTCAGTTCGAGGGTGGGGAAGCCGCCGGCAGGCAGGGGGCGAGCACGGCAAGCTTCGACACCGGGGCAGCCCGCGTGTGGGTGAAGGCGAGGCGTCGCAGCGCTCGCGGGATCCGGGCGGCCTCGTCGTGCTCACCGAGCCCGCAGGCCCGGCGCGCCGCTCGAATTTCTGCCGAACGCCGCGACGACGGCGCGGTCGCCTGTCCGTGAGGTCGGCGGTGGACCTGTCCCAACGAGCAGACCGGCCGACAGCGCGAAAATAGTCGGTGAAGCCGGCGGCTCGCGGGCGAGGGCCGAGGTGATACGCTCACCGGCGATGCGCACGACCCTGATCTTGGCCGGCCTCGTCGGCCTTTCGATGGCCCCCGCCGCTTGCAAAAAGAACAGCGATTCGAACGCCCCCGGGGGCGAATGCGGCGGAATGTGCGGCCGCGGCACCCGCTGCGACGGCAATACGTGCGTCGTCGATTACTCGCAGGACATCTGTACGTCGCAGGCGGTGGTGCAGGAGGAGGTGCCGATGCGCCCGCCGATCACGTCGTGGGGCGAATGTACGCTCGACCGCAACCAGCTGCCGAAGAAGTTCGTCCCGGTCGACGACAAGTCGATCCCGCAGTACGACCCGAACCGCACGCGCACCCTGGACTGGAGCGCCGGCGACGAGCAGCTCAACGAGCCGGTGCTCAACGCCAACATGCGCGAGGTCGAGTACGCGATCAACGAATGCCTGGCGGTGGCCGCGTGCTACAACGGCGGCAGCCTCAAGGGCGGACGGATCGATCTCATCATCAGCCTGGTCGGAAAGACAGGTCGGGCCGACGCCGTGTCGGTGACCGCCGGGCCCGATCTGCAGGTGTTCGGCATCGTCCCGTGCGTGCGCAAGGCGATCGCCAACCACCAGTTCCCGACCTACAACGGCCCGCCGATGACCGTGAAGTACAACATCGAGATCGGCGGCACCGAGTAGCGTCAGCGGGCAGACCGCGAGCAATCGGCTCGGCGACGCCGTCGCCGAGCCGAAGCTGTTTCCATCGAGCGACGATGCAATGGACTCGGGCGGCCGACCCGAGAGGTTCACTTGTCGAGGTGGGCGCGGAGGAACCAGCCGTGCTTCTCGAACTCCGTGATGATCGTTGTGAACATGTCGACGGTGTCGACATCGCCCTGCTGCTCGGCGACCTTGCGGCCCTCCTGCAGGCCGGTCAGGTAGGTCTCGATGCGCTCGGCGAGCAGGCGCACGTGCTCGAGGTCGCGGGTGGTGTCCTGCGGGTACTCGGGCAGGCGCGAGGTCTTGGCGACGTGGCGGGCGGTGCCGTGGATCTGCGCGCCCAGGGTGACCGCGCGCTCGGCGACGGTGTCGTTGTGGCTGGCGAGGCTGACCGCGAACGTCTCGAACAGCGGGTGCAGCGCGGCGAAGTGCATGCCCTTGATGTTCCAGTGGGCGACCTTGATCTGGCTGTGCAGGTCGAGGCCATCGGCGAGCACCCCCTGGAGGGCGGCGGCGATCTTCTGACGTGCTTCTTGGGGCAGGTGGCTCGGGCTGGCGTACATCGTGTCGAATTCCTGGTGGTGAGCGGGCGGAACTATGGGCGCGGTCGCGGACGCGCGCCAGTGGGCGAAGGCCCCCAATTCTCACCATGGGTTCTTCCTCATGGCGAGCCCAGACGAGTGAGACGGTCGAGGGTCGGTGAATCGGTCAGAACCCTGAGCCGCGAATGGAGAGACCCCGAGCGAGGCGAACGGCGGCGCGGCCCGACGTCGAGCCCGCCGCGCCGGCCGCGCTGGCTGTTAGGACATGCTCCAAGGGTCATGTCACGTGCTCGGCGGCCGTCGCAACAGGTCGCTGCTTCGAGCGCCGAGCGGGCCGCTTCGGGTCCGCGGCAGCGGGCCCGCGGGCGCGCCGGGCTCGACCAGCCGGTCGCGCCCGCGGACGATGTCGCCGGCGACGTCGCGGGCGCCGAACGCGAGGGCGGCGGCCAGGCACGGCGCGCCGAACAGCATGAGCACGAAGGTTTTGCCGCTCGCGCCGCGCGGGTAGACCGCCATCGTGAACGCGACACCAGCACGGTGCGGCGCTCGAGCTCGCCGAGCCGGCGGGCCGACGCCTGCCCGACCTCGTCCTCGACCGCGCGGGCCGCCGGCAGGTCGCGGACGGAGCCGCCGAGCGCGAGGCCGCCGCCGACGATCGACATGGCCGCGAGGACATGTCGCAAGAGATAGCCGAGGAGGCCGCATGGCGACGAGCCCGAGCTCGTTCAGGCCGGCGAGCACGTCGACGTCGGAGGCACCCAGGCGCGGCAGAGCAGCCACGACATTGGGCTGGCGACCCGCCAGCCGCGGGCGAGCAGCAGCCGCGGCGAGCCCGAGGCGCTCGGCGATCACCGGCACCAGGAGCGGTCGTGCCGGCCGCCGCCCGCGGGCGGGGGCGGCGGCGCGGGCGGTCCGCCCGGTGCGACACGCTTTCGCACATGCGAATCTCCAGAAGGAGCGGCGCGATCGGCCAGCCGGTCCGCGCGAACCTCGTGCAGGGGCATGCGCGCCGGACAGGCAGACAGGCGAGGCGAACGCCTGCTGCGGGATCCCCGAGCTGGAATGAGTCCGGCGCCGGGCGCCGTCGTGAAGCTCGCGGCTCGGGCCCCACGCCATCGCTCCTCGCCCGTCTGCCGGTCGCTGCGGGGCGCGCCGGGCGGGGCGGAGCGAGGTCCGCGGACCTTCGGCGCCGGATTCATCCGATGTCCTTTGGGACACATGTGATTGCGCGCCGGCGCGGCGGGCCGACCGATCGGCGCGCCGGCGCGGCCGACGAGCGACGCGTCAATCATCAGTGTCGTGATATCCGCGACTTGTGCGGTGAAATAGCATATGTATATAGTCGGGAGCTCGCCCGCGGCCGTCGTCCACTCGTGGGTGCGCGGAGCCCGGCCGCGGGCCGCCGCGACCGCGCCGCACGATCAATGATGAGAAGAGCTTGGGCGGCTCGGTCGGCGGCCCCGATATTGCCCGACCCGGTCGTGCCTGTATGTGCAATGTGGGCGCGCGGCGGGCGACGGCGACATTCACCCATGAACGCCGCCAAATCGCCGCAGACGCCGCCGCCGCCGCTGCCGGTGCCCGATCCGGGCGAAACCTCGAATTTACGGGCATGCGCCGGCGCACGCCCGCGTTTACGACGGATTCGGCGGCGGTAGACTATGCGATTCGCCACAACTCGGCATTGCCCACGTTCTGGGTGAGCCGAATATTCCCACACAGCGCGACCGGGGGAATCATCCCACGCCGCGCCCGAGAGCAGAGAAGAAAGGAACTCCCCAATGTTGCGTAATATCCTGATGGTTTGTCCCGTCCTCGCCGTCGCGTCCCTGGTGGCCAGCCCGACGATGGCGCGTCCGCTGACCGCCGAGCCGGAGCAGGTGCACGGCCCCGGCCAGTGGGCGCCGGTCGGCCCCGGCGATCGCCCGGACCAGGGCTATTGGGAGCAGGGCATCGACGGCGCCGACGTGCTGCTGAACGCCTGCGTGCAGACCCAAATCTTCGTCGGCACCGGCAGCGAGGATCGCTCCTACGACTGCGACACGCTGACGGGTCCGGCCTGCCTGGCGCGATGCGCCGACGAGGTCGAGAGCCGCGCGGCGACCTGCCGCAGCCAGTGTGAGGACGGCGGCGCGCTGTTCTGCGCGCCCAGCGAGCTCACGGCCCGCTGGGGCGGCTGGGGCTTCGGCCCCTGGCACGACGACGACTTCGGGCCCGGGTGGGGCTTCGGGCCCGGGTTCGGGCCCGGGTGGGGCTTCGACCCGATCGATCACATCGACCCCATCGACATCGACGAGCAAATCGTCTACATCGACACCTCGACCTGCCTCCAGCTCGATTTGAACGAGGTGTGAAGGGCCTGAGCGGCGCCCTCGCCCCCCCCGACGTCGCCGCGTCGGGCCGTGAGCGCCGGAGCTGTCCACGAAGCAGGGGGACCGGCGATCTTTCGCCCGACGGACCCGCCTCCGCGTCGAATCGGGAGGGTGCGCACGGGTCGTCGCAATCCGCGGTCGTCGTCTCCGTCGTCCGTCGGTCCTGGCCGTCCTGGGAGGGGGTGCGTCAGGGCCGCGGACGCGGAGGCGGCCGCCGAAGAGGCTCGCCGGTGGCCGACGATTCGTGCCACCCCCGCGGGCCGCTGAACGGTTGGTTTTCGTCTTTATCTTTCTATAGAAAATCACGGCCGCAGGGCGGCGCCTCGACGGGGTGTCCGCGCGGGGCGGACGCCCGCGCGGCGAGCTGCGGGTCGATGCTCGCCGCGTAGGCCGCCGCGCCGCGGCGATTCGTCGTTTGTACAGGCGCGCGAGCCGGCAGCGGTCGGGGAGCACTTCAGCCGCTCTCCAAGCGAGCCACGGGGCTTCGCGGGCCGTGTTCGCGGGGGGCGTCATCGGCGACGCGCTCTTTTCAAGAATGCGTCCGATCGTGGCCCTGTGGTGGGCTGTCTTTTCGCCATTGCCTTGAAGGCATTCTCTTCTTTTAAAAAGAACGAAAAAAAGAAGACGCGGCGGGCGGTCCGGGCGCGCCGGCGGACGATCCGTTCCCCGGGGTCGCGAGGCCGCGCCCCGTGCATGGGCACGAGATGTCTCTTGAGCCATGCTTGCGGGACGCGGAGGCGGCGCCCGGCGTGCGGGCCGGTCGCCGCGGCGAGCTCTCGTCGGTCGATCTGCGATCAATGTGTCCCTTCGGACATGTTGAATCGATCGCGGTCGCGGCGCGCTGGCGGGCGGGCCGAACGCGTCATGGGGCCGAGCGGCCGCCGCGTTCCAGGTAGATCGTGCAATGCATGTCGCAGTGAATGCGATGTGTAGCCTCATGGGAATCAGTATGTCGAATGAATTCGAGGTTCGGCGGGCTTCGGTGCGCGGACGGCTCCGGAGGCGTCGCCGCGGCCGGGGTGGATCGTCAATGATGATATGCACTTGCAGCGGGCGCCCGAATCGTCGGAGGGCGGGGCGCTCGGCGAATCACGGCCAGCGCGGCGGGCGGCGTAAAGGGTTGCGGGCGGGGCCGCCGGACCGCCGCGGGCGCCGGCGGGAGGGCGAGTTCGGCGATTCTGCGGGGCTCGGCGAGCGGCGGCGGTCCGTCGGCGGTTTCGCGGCGACGGCGGCCGCGTCGGCCGATGCGATTCGCCACAGCTCCGCATTGCCTCCGCGCGGGCTCACTGAATATTCCCAAGCGAACGCCGCGGGATCAGCTCGCGGCGCCACCGAGACAGAAGAGAGGAATTCACATGCTTCGCAAGATCTTGATGCTCTGCCCCGCGCTCGCCTTCGCGTTGCCGCTCCTCGCGGCCGGCCCGTCGATGGCGCGGCCCCTCTCGATCCCGGCCCAGCCGGCGGAGTGGTGCTGGGGCGACGACGACTGCGGCGATTTCGGTGAAGACCTGCTGCTCGCGGTGTGCGTGCAGACCCAGATCTTCGTCCAGACCGGCGAGCACGACCGCGCCTACGAGTGCGACACGTTGACGGGTCCGACCTGTCTCGCCAGCTGCGCCGGCGAGACCGGCGACGCCGGGGCCGCGTGCCGCAGCCAGTGCGACGGCGCCGGCGCCCTGTTCTGCGCGCCCAGCGACCTGAAGGCGCGCTGGGGCGGATTCAACGACGACGACGACGACGACGACGATCACCACGACGAGCAGGACAATCTCGTGTTCATCAACACCGAGACCTGCCTCGAGCTCAATCTGGAAGATCAGTGAGCGCGCGGGGGCCCGATCGGCCCTGCGTCCGGCGCGGTCGCGCCGGCCGGGGGAACGCAGCCGATCGCGGCGCCTGGCGGCGAAGAAGGGGCGCGGGGTGAGACGCCCCGGCCGCGGCGGCCGACCTCCGCGTGGCGCGGAGGCCTGGACACGGAGCCGCCGTAATCAGAAGGGTCGTCTCCGCCGCCTGCCTCTCCTGGCCGTCTGGGAGGGTGCGTCAGGGAGCAGGCGGCGGAGACGCTCTTGGACGCCCCGCCGGGCGAGGCCTGCGTCGCCGAGAGTTCGACGCAGGCCGGTTTGCATGCCAGGTTCGACGAACCTGCACGCGAGGTGTCGGACGCGAGCTCGCCGGCGTGTGGGCCGGAGAGGTCGCGGGTCGACGCGGGAAGGCGTGCATCCGACACCTCCCTGCTATGACGGTGGTGCGCCGGCCGTGCAAGCGAAGATCGCCGCGCCCAGGGCTGCAGCGACCGCTACTGCCGCGAGCATCGGCTGCTGCCAATCGGTCGGCGCAGCGGGCGTCGGCGCGAAAGCATGGCGGGGCCGGGTCGTCGCGCATCTTGTCGCGAGGGGGCGCGGCCGGCGTTGTCTTGCATGAATGTCGAGGGTCGAATCTCGCGGCGTCGGCGGCTCCGCGAAGAAGGGTTCGGCCGGCCTCCGCGTCTCGGCAGCGGCGCGGTCGGCGTGGGCGCCCGGGCATGAATCTCGACGGCGGAAGCTCGCGGCCTCTCCGGCTCCGGCGGCGACGGGACTGGCGGTGAATCGCCGATGCGACGGCGCAGCGGGCGTCGGCGGATCGATCGCGGGGACGCGAGGAGGATCGGCGGCCGCGGAGGACACTCGCGGCTTCGCCGGCGCGGAGCTCCGCGAGCGAGACGGGCCGCAGAGACGAGCGCTGGACGGGCGGTGGGAGGACTTGGCCTCGGCGCGGGACGGCGAAGGAGCCATCGTTCGGATCGCGGCGGCGGGAGGGCGCGCGAAGCCGGGGTACGCTCCTCCACGCGGGCCGGGGTCTGGAGCTGGGGCTGCGACGGGCGACGAGCTGGCCCTGGTCTCGCCAGCCGGGCCGAGGGCGGCCGGACGTCGAACTCGATCGTTCTCCGGCCGTCGAGCGACGTGGTCATGCATCGAAGGAGGCGAGCCGCGGGGACGAGGCGCGGCATGAGCGACGGAGCGTCGCGGGCGCGCGCGGTCGATCGGGCTCGACGCCGCGGCGGGGTCGACGCGGAGCGGACGAGCGGCGGGCGCCCGGCGCGGGCGCGATCGAAGAGCCGCTCGTGTCGCAAGGGCCGAGGCAGGAGCTCGTCGGGACGGAGCGCGCGGGGGCGCGGCGGACTCTGCGGTCGGTGGAGCCGCCGAGGCCGCGAACGGGGAATCATCAGGATGTCCATGGGGACATGTCCGTTGATCTGTTCACGTCTGGCGGGCGGGGCGGTCGCGTGGGTGGCCCGGTGACCGGTCGTCCTGCCCTCGAAGTCGCATTCGCTGCGACCTGTGAGGCAGGATGGACGTATGTACATAGTGCGGCGGACCGGCTGGGACTCGCCCACGCGGCGGTGCGCGGAGCCCTCCGTCGAGCCGCCGCGGCCGCGACGCATCGTCAATGATGATATGGACTTGCGAATCACGCGTGCGGGCGGCGGGCTCGTCGTCGCGGCGGGGCGCGCTATGAGCAATCGCCCGCGCGGCGGGCGGCGCCGAATTCGTGCGAGCGAGGGCGGCGAATCGCCGTAATCGCCGCCGCCGCCGGATGTGCGCGCGAGCCGGGGAAAACCGCGAATTCGCCGATCTGAGCCGGTTCGGGGGCTTCTATACGGCCGTTCGAGCCGGGCTCTTCGATGCGATTCGCCACAATCCGGCGTTGCGTCGGTTCCGGGGGCACTGAATATTCCAACCGTCGCGGGGCCGACCCGCGGCGCTCCGAGAGAGAACGAAAGGAACCCCCATGTTGCGCAAGCTCCTGATGCTCTGCCCCGCCCTCGCGTTCGCGCTGCCGTTCATCGCGGCGACCCCGTCGATGGCTCGCCCGCTCTCCATCCCGGCCCAGCCGGCGGAGTGGTGCTGGGGCGGCGACGACTGCGGCGACTTCGGCGAGGACCTGCTGCTCGCGGTCTGCACGCAGACCCAGATCTTCGTCCAGACCGGCGAGCACGACCGGGCCTACGACTGCGACACGCTGGCCGGCCCGAGCTGCCTCGCGACCTGTGACAACGTCGCCGGCGAGGCCACCGAGACCTGCCGCAGCCAGTGCGACGGCGCGGGCGCGATGTTCTGCGCCCCCAGCGAGCTGAAGGCCCGCTGGGACGACGACGACGACGACGACCACGACTTCGACCACATCGACGAGGACGACTTCGGCGAGGACGCCCTGTTCGTCAACACCGAGACCTGCCTCGAGCTCAACCTCAACGAGAGCTGACCGCGCTCGCTCGTGACGACGCCGCGCGACCGGGGCCGCCGCGCCGGGCAAGCACGGGTCGTCACACGCGACACCACGGAGAAGGGGCCGGGCGCGAACGGTCGCACCGGCCGCGGCAGGCCGGCCTCTGCGTCCACAGAGGCGGGTGCATGGGCCTGCCGACGCGAAAAGGTCGTCTCCGCCGCCTGCCTCTCTGGCCGTCTGGGAGGGTGCGTCAGGGAGCAGGCGGCGGAGACGCTCGTTCAGCGCCCCGCCGGGCGAGGCTCGCGCCGCCGAGAGTTCGGCGCGGGCCTCGCGAAATGCTTTTCCATTTGTTGTTAAAAAGGGGGAAGAGAAAGAGATGCGTTGAAAGGGATGGCGAGCGAAGCCGCTGCGCCGACCGGACGGGGGGGTCGACGCAGGCGGCGTAGACCGCGAGCATGGCCATGACGCGCCGGGGCGGGCGAGCAAGCGAAGAGCGTCGCCCCGATGGGTCGGCGTACTCCGGCGAATCCCGCGAAGCGACGCGACGACCTGCGCGGGCGACTCCGGCGCGGCCGACGGCGACGGAAGAGCGATCGCGCCTGGCCGCCGGCTCGGCGGGAGCTACGAGGCGCGGCCGGTCGCTGGCCCGGCGGGAGAGGACGGAGCGCGGATGGTCGCCGGCTCGGTGGCGGTCGGAGAATCGCGCCTGTTCGCCGGCCCGGTCAGAAGGCGGCGAATCGCGCCTGGTCTCCGGGCCGGTTGGGAGTCGACAAATCAGGCTGTTCGAAGGCGCGGGAGATCGTGCCCGCTCGTCGGCGCGGTGGGAGGGACGAATCACGCTGGTCGCCGGCGCGGTGGAGACGAACAATCGCGCCTGTTTTTCAGTTCGGTGAGGATGCGTCGAATCATGCTGCTCGCCGGCCCGGTTGAGAGTCGGCGAATCGCCTGCTCGCCGACTCGGGGGCGGTGGACAGGCCGCGCCTGCTCTCCGGCTCGGTTGGGGGCCGGCACGTCGGGTCGTTCGCGTGAAGGTGCCAAAAATCGTGCCTGCTCGCCGGCTCGCCGCGAATTGGATGAATCGTGGGAGGCGCTGCCGGCCGCAGGCCGTCCGCTCGCCGCCGCGGCCCTGCCGGTATTCTCCCGCGCACACGGACGCCGGCCGGCGCGCTCGACCGGCGTCCGCCCGACGCCGACGACGATCGTCGCGTGGCGTCATTGCATACTCCCTCCGGCTACCCAAGATCGCTCATGAAGCGCGCGGCCGGATTGGCCTGTCGTCGCGCCTCGCAAGAAAGGAGCCTCCATGTTGCGCAACCTTCTCGTGTTGTTCCCTGCGGTCGCGCTCGCATTGCCGGTCGTCGCTGCCGCGAAACCGCTGACCACGCAGATCGAGGAGTCCTCGTACAAGCCGGGCAAGAAGCCCGGCAAGAAGCCCAGTGGGCAGCCGGGTGAGCAGCCCGGCGCGCAGCCCGGTGGGCAGCCGGGTGGGCAGCCCGGTGGTGGGCAGCCCGGCGGTGGGCAGCCCGGTGGCGGCGGCTCGGGGGACGAATCCACCAGCGAGTCCCGCGAGGCCGAGCTCGACTTCTGCGCGACGGCCAAGGCGTTGGCCGAGGACAGCGGCTGCGATCGGGAGATCGGCGACGTCTGCCTCGCCGCGTGTGACTGGGGCGCCGACGATGTGGCCGTGTGTCGCAGCGCGTGCGTCGACGACGGCGCGCTGTTCTGCGCGACTCGCTTCAAGCCGGGCAAGAAGCCGGGCAAAAAGCCGGGCAAGAAGCCGGCCCAGCCCGGCGTGCCGCCGACCGAGCCCGGCGGCACGCCGCCGACCGAACCCGGCGGGGGCACGGCCGAACCCGGCGGCATGCCGACCGAACCCGGCGGGACCCCGACCGGCGAAGGTGAGCAGCCGATCCTGCCCGGCGACGCGCCGCTCGAGGACGCCGGGCTGGTCTTCATCGACGTCGCCCGCTGTGCCTCGCTCGGCGTGATCGTCGACGGCTGATCGCAGCCCGGCGGACGCGACCGGTCGCTCGAAGCCGGCGCGCCCGCGAATCCGTGTTCTTTCGCGTGGTCTTGACATTCCGACCGCACGCGCTAATCGATCGCCGTGGCGACAGCGAGCACCCCCGACCGCGACGACCCTCCGGAGACATTGACCCGTCTGCTCCGGGCCGAGCTGTCCGCGGTCGAGACCTACCGCGGCGCCCTGGCGCGGCTCGACGGCCGAGCCGCGGGCGCGCGGCTGCGGCAGATCTGCGTCGACCACAGCCGCGCGGTCCAGGTGCTCCGCGGGCTGCTCCTGCGCCACGGCGAGGCCGCGCCGGCCTCGACCGCGGGCCGCGAGCCGATCGCCGAGGAGCGCGGCGGCGACGAGCTGGTCGCCACCGTCCACGCGCTCCGCGACCACGAGGCGCGCCAGGTCGAGGCCTACCGGCGGGCGCTGGCCGACCCGGCGCTGACGCCCCAGGTCAAGGCGATGATCCGCAGCGACCTGCTGCGCCGCAGCGAGGCCCACGTGCCCACGCTCGAGGCGATGCTCGAGGCCGGCTGACCCCTCGCGGCCGGCCTCACGCGCGGGCGACGAAGCCGCGGCGCAGCGCCTCGATCTCGTCGACGAGCTCGACCTCGGGCCGCTTGTGCATGACCTCGCCGATCTGGACCATCGCCGAGGGGCTGGTGAAGTTGACCTCCGACAGCAGGTCGCCGATGAAGTCGAGGCCGAGCAGGTAGAGGCCGCGCGGCACCAGCTCGGCGGTCACGGCCGCGACCGCTTCGAGCTGGCGCGGGGTCGGGTCGAAGGCGTGGAAGGAGGCGCCCTGGTGGAGGTTGGCGAGCCGCGAGCCGGGGCGCGGGAGGCGGGTGACGCTGCCGAGGACCCGCCGGCCGATCGTCAAGATCCGCAGGTCGCCGCGGGTGGTGACGGCGTCCTGATACGGCTGCACGACGGCCTCGCCGTATTGTTGCCACCAGTCCCAAAGGGCAGGTTCGGGCGCGTCGGGGCGGAAGAAGGCGATGCCGATCCCGCTGCACTCGCCGATCGGCTTGACCACGGCCTCGACCGGCTGGGCGCGCACGGTCTCGCGCAGCTCGGCGAATTCGCGGCAGTGGGCGGTGGGGATCGCGAAGTCGGGGAAGCGCGCCGGCAGCAGGTGCTCGGAGTGCCGCAGGACCTCGGCCGGCTCGTTGATCTGCAGCAGGCGCCCGTCGAGCGCGGCGAACCGCTCGGCCCAGCCGCGGTAGCGGCCGTCGACCGGCGGGTCCTTGCGGTGGACGAGGACGTCGTAGTCGGTCGCCGCGGCCGGGCGCACCTCTCCGGCGCCGACGTACGGCGGCCGCCCGGGGTCGCTCCACAGCACCTGCCGGACCGGCAGGGCGGCCAGCCACGCGTCTGTCCCGAGGGACATGTCGGTCGTCAGCAGGTCGCAGTAGTCGACCTCGACGCCGCGCGCCAGCAGCTCCGCCATGAGCCGCAGGGTGGTGTCGAAGCGCGGCTGAAAGCTGGCGACCGGATCGGCGGTGACGAGGTAGCGCGGCATGGACGACACGCTCTCGTTTAATGGAAGCGGCCGCGCGAGTCACTAGCGGCCTGTCGACGCCGCGGGCGATTTCGCGCGCGGCGGCGAGCGCGCGAGGGCGACGGCGACGAATGACGCGGTCGCGGACGGCCGGCGGTGCCATGAATCGAACGCTATGATCATAGTGCTCGATTCGTCGGTGTCGCGCTCACGGGCCGCCGCGGCGGTGGCGGGTCTGGGCGGCCAGCCAGGCGTCGACGGCGGCGACCCGGGGCCGCCTCGAGCGGGTCGGCGGCGAACAGCTCGCGGGCGGTGCGGGCCAGCTCGCGGGCGCGGTCGGGCTCCTGCTCCGCGGCCGTCAGGGCGCGGGCCAGGGTGAAGCGGGCCGCGGCGAGGTCGCTCGGGTGCGCGGTCGGGTCGAGCAGCATCCGTCGCAGCGCGCGCTCGAGCGAGGCGACGCGACCGGCGGGTCGCCGAGCGCGAGCCGGGCGGCGCCGCTGCCGAGCAGCGGGAGGGCGAGGAACGGGTGGTCGGGCGGCAGCGAGCGGCCGAGCAGCGTCAGCGCGCGCTGGTGCAGCACCTGCGACTCGTGGTGGCGGCCCTGGCGGGCCCGCAGCTCGCCCAGGCGCGTCAGGTCCTCGGCGTGCAAGATCTCGTCGTCGCCGCGGTTGCGCTCGTTGTTGACCAGGGCGCGCTGCAGCAGCGGCTCCGCCTCGGCGAGCCGACCCTGGCGCATGGAGAGCAAGCCGAGGTTGCTGAGCACGGAGGCGGGGTCGGGGTGGTCGGGGCCGAGGTGGCGCTCGCCGATCGACTTGGTTCGCAAGTAGCGGGCGATCGCGGTCTCGTGGTCGCCGAGCTCGGCGGCGACGCCGGCGAGGTTGGTCAGCGCGATCACCAGCTGCGGGTGGTCGTCGCCGTGGACGTGCTCGAGGATCGTGAAGGCGCGGGCGAACCGCTGGGCGGCCGCGTCGACGCGGCGCTGGGCCAGGAGCACGTAGCCGATGTCGTTGAGGACGCGCGCGACCATCGGGTGGTGCTCGCCGTAGGCGCGCTGGTAGATCGCCAGCACCTCCTCGTAGAGCGCGTGGGCGGCGTCGTGGCGGGTCAGGCTGACGAGCACGGCGGCGCGGACGTTGAGCGCGGCAACGTAGCGCGGGTGGCTGGCGCCGACGAGCGCGGCCAGCAGCTCGCGGGCGCGGTCGAGGTGGGCGAGGGCGTCGTCGTGGCGGCCGAGGCGGTAGAGGCAGTGACCGAGCTCGAACTCGAGGGAGGCGAGCTCGCCGCGCTCGGGGTCGTCGATGCGCTCGACGAGGGCGATGGCGTCGCCGAGCAGGCGCTCGGCGAGGTCGGCGTGGCCCTCGGCGGTGCGGATCTTGGCGCGTACCTGCATCAGCCGGACCTCGCGCGCGGGGTCGCTGCCGGTCCGGCGCAGCGCGTCCCCGGCGTGGCGCGACCACTGGCCGGCGTCGGCGAAGCCCTCGCTGGTCAGCGCGGCGGCGGCTAGGTCGAGACCTGCCGGAAAGACCAGGTCGTCCTGGGCCAGCTCGCTGGCCAGGTGATAGGCCTCGGTCAGGTCGGTCATGGCGCCGCGGTAGTCGGCCTGCTCGCGGCGGACGACGCCGCGGCGGTGCTGCGCCTCGGCCCACAGCGGCGGGTAGTCGAGCGCCTCGGCGGCGCGGGCGGAGGCGCCGGTGATGCGCTCGCTGCCGGCGATGTCGCCGGCGTCGAGCAGCGCCTTGCTGCTCGCGCACCGCGGCGACCCTGAGCGCGAGGTTGGGCGAGGTCGGCGGCTTGACGCGGGCGTCGAGGTAGCGGTCGTCGGACGGGGCCAGCGGCGGCAGGGCGTCGACGGCGGCGATCGCCTGCTCGACGGTGGTCGGGCCAGCGCGCGCGAGCACCCCGGACAGCGCGCGCAGCTCGACGAGCCGGCTGTTGAGGCAGGCATGGCGCTGGTCGAGCCGCTCGGCCGAGGTCTCGCCGCGCACGTGCGTGGCGACGCACGCGGTTTCGGTGCGGCGGACCCACTGCCCGGCGTAGACGTCGCCATTCGCGCGTGGAGGGCGGCCGGGACTTCGGTGCGGCAGTGGGTGCCGCCCGTGACCGAATGCGAGGACTGCGTTCAGCTCACTTCGTGGCCCGGCAAGAACAGCGAGACCGGCCTGACCTCGTACGAGCCGCCCGGGTTGGCCACCGCGAGCTCGCGCGAGATGGCGAGCGCCTCGTCGTGCGTCTCGCTATTGACGACGTAGAAGCCGAGCAGCTGCTCCTTGGTCTCGGCGAACGGGCCGTCGAGGACGACCGGGGGTTGGGTCTTTCGCAGGGTCTTCGCCGCGGTGGTCGGCCGCAGGCGGACCGCCGGTCCGAGCTTGCCCTCGGCGGTGAGCCGGTCATGCACCACCGCGAGTCGAGCCATGACTGCGTCGTCCTCGGCCTGGGTCCACGAGGTGACGACCTTCTCGTCGTTGTAGCAAAGGATGGCGTACAGCACGGCGCGAGTATGCCCGCTCCGGCGCGCGGGCGCGCGTGCGCTCGCGCGTGTGCCGACGCTCGACCGGCTCAGAAGCGGCCGGAGATCGACAGACCACCGAAGGTCGGGCTGACCCGCAGGCGCGAGACGTTAGTGTTGGTCAGCCGCCGGACGCCGACGCGATAGATGATCCCGCCGACCGCGGTGACGAGAATGCCGCCGGCGAGGATCCCCCCGCCCACCGCGGTCATGCGATCGGCGGCGAGGATGCCCTGGCGGATCTCGTCGCGATCGGCCGTCAGCGTGTCGCATTCGCCGGAGTCGACGCGGCTGCAATCGCCGAGCTGATAGGCGTCCTCGGCCCCGACCAGGTCCTTCTCGAGCTTGTTGCCGCGCAGCGTGAAGCCGAGGGTCACGGCGAAGCCGGCCAGCGTGACGACGCCGCCGGCGATCATCGTGCCGACGCCGGCGTTGCGCATCTTCTTGGCCTGCGCGGTGTCGGCCGGGGCCAGGGCCGGCGGGGGCGTTGGGCCGGCGGGCGGCGGGGCGGCCGTCTCGGGCTCCGGCGGCGGGCCGGCTCGGCGGGCGGGGCGGGCTCGGGGCGGCGGGGCGGCCTCGACGGGCGGCGGCTCGCCGGTCGGGTTCCAGGCGCCCGGGTCGGGGCTGGGGGCCGGCGCCGGGGCGGGACCGGGGCCGGGCTCGTCACCGGGGCCGGCGCAGGGCCCGGGGACGACGGGGCGGGGCCCGGCGAGGACGGGGCAGGGCCCGGGGACGACGGGGCGGGGCCGGGGGAGGGCGCCGGCGCGGCGGCCGGGGGCGAAGGAGGAGCCGGGCTGGTGGGAGCCGGGGCGGGAGGGGCCTGGGCGAACGCGGGCGCCTGGGCGAACAGGAGGGCGGTCGCGGTGGCGGCGATCTGGAGGCTGCGCAGCGTGCTGTGGTTCGACGGACGTCGCATGGTGGTCGCTCCGCGTTCGCTATTCGTAGGAGGGGATCGGCTTGGCGAGGATGCACAGGCCGTAGTCGGCGGTCTCGTCGACCTCGGGGGTCATCGGGTCGTCGGCGACGTCCGGGTTCAGCGGGTCGTTGATGCTGTTGTCGCACTCGACCGCGAAGTCCGGGTTGATGCCGTTGCCGGTGGCGGTGCAGTCCTCGTCGGTGACGCAGTGGACGGCGGGCGAGACGGCGACCACGTGGAATTCGGCGGTGCAGCCGTCCTGGGTGAACTTGAGGTCGGCCTCGAATTGCGTGCCCTGGGCGTCGGGGGTGTTGAGCCAGCGGGCGTCGGTCCACTCGTAGGAGACGGTGGTCGGCGGGGTGGCGGCGACGCTCTCGTCGACGTCGGGGGTCATCGGGTCGTCGGGGATCGCCGGCAGCTCGGGGCGGGTGAACGTCGCCGGCCCGAGCTCGGGGACGTGGCACAGGTCCTCGTCGTCCGGGAAGCCGCTCTCGAAGTCGCCGAGCGCGTTGGGCCAGTGCTCGACGCCCTTCTCGCCGGTGAAGCCGGGCACGTCGACGGGGTACTCCAGGGCCTCGGCGACCAGCAACCCGGCGTACTGCGGCCGGATCGCCGCCGACGGGTCGCTGAACTTCGCGGTGCCGTTGATGCCGCCGGTCGCGAAGTAGGTCTGCATGCCGAGGATGTCGCCCTTCTGGGCGCACGGCGAATTCGGGTCGCCCGCGGTCAGCTCGTACTTGGCCGCGTAATAGAGGTGCGCGGTGGTGCAGTTCATCGTCGGCTGCTTGCAGCTGCTGCCGACGACGAGGAGGAGCGCGCCGGTGACGAGGGCGCGGATGGGCGGGCGCTTGCTGGGCTGCATCGAAGACCTCATCATCAGAAGGACAGGCGGATGCCGAAGCGGAACTGCCGCGGCTGCTGGTAGAGGGTCGGGTTGCCGAAGTTCGGGTTGACCGTGATCGGGGCGCCGCCGGTGGTGGTGGCGTTCGCCAGGTCCTCGGCCGTGCCGCCCTTGATCGGGTTGACCTCGTCGAACGTGTAGCGCTCGTCGATCGCCAGGACCTGCTGGAAGTTGGCGACGTTGAACACGTCCATCGAGACGGTGAGGCGCAGGTCCTTGCGCAGGACCTTGGTGTAGCCGATGGTCGGGTCGATCGAGAAGTTCCACGGCAGCCGCTCGCCGCTGCCGCGCGGGAGGATGAACGACTCGTCGAAGCCGTAGAGGACGTGCGAGGCCAGGAAATTGGTGGGACCGCCCGAACGGGCCCGGAACGCGCCGCCGAGCCGCAGGAACTGGCCGTTGCCGAGCACGATCTCGCCGGCCGCGAAGATCTTGAACGAGTGGCGGGTGTCGCCCGGCAAGTAGCCGTAGCGGTTCTCGAGCAGCGAGATCAGGTCGAAGTCCGAGGTGGTGTTCGGGTCGAGCTGACCGGTCTCCGGGCGGAACAGGCCGGCGAGGTTGCCGCGCAGCCACGACAGCGTGTAGCTGCCGGTGATCATCCAGTGCTTGGCGAACCGCTTCTCGATGAACAGGGTCGCGGCGTCGTAGATGCGCTTGGCCTTGGGGAAGTCCTTGGCGATGCCGTAGCCGGGGTTGCCGATGAAGTAGGTGGCCGCCTCGTCGCGGCTCATGTCCTCGATCGCGCGGTGGATCCACCGGTGGGTGTACTGCAGGCCGAGGCGCGTGTCGGTGATGATCTCGTACTCGCCGCCGGCGACGATCTCGTCGCTCGACTGCGGCTTGAGCCGCGGATCGATCGGGGTCTTGCCGGCGCTGGCCAGGGCCCACCGCTGGTCGGGATCGGCCGGGCCGCCGATCAGGAGGCGATTGGCGTCGATGGTGCACGCGCCGCCGGGCTCGTTGGCGCCGGGGGCCAGCGGGTCGCTGCACGCCCCGGGACCGATCGCGTTGTGGAACGACTGCAGGCCGGGCTCGCCGGTGCCGGCGCGGTCGGCCAGGTTGAGCGGGACGCTCTGGTAGAAGCGGGCGTAGTTGACGAACAGCTTGGCCTTGCCGCTGTAGGTCGGGTCCCAGATCAGGCCGACGCGCGGCGAGAACTGGTTCGGCAGCGCCATCGCCAGGGTGCGGTCGCCGCTGAACAGGTGCTGGGCGTCGTAGCGCAGGCCCGCGTTCAGCGTGACCTTGTCCATGATCGACCAGCTGTCCTGAATGAAGCCGCCGATCGTGGTCGACATGACGTTCCAGTTCAGGTTGCGGATGACGTTGGCCTCATCCGGCCCGTTGAGGAACGAGTACATGCGGAAGTCGGCGAAGTTCGTGCCGCTCGTCGCCTCGCGGTAGATCTGGTTGCCGCTGTAGCCGCGGTTGCTGTTGTACTGCGTGTACTCGAAGTCGACGCCGAACTTGATGACGTGGTGGCCGGCGCCGCGGGCCAGACGGGTGACGATCTCGCGCGCCTGCAGGCGGTCGAGCCGGCGGTCGTAGAGGAGGCCGGGGCCGCCCGCGGTCCACTGGCGGATCGGACAGATGACGGAGCGCGTCTGCGCGTCCATCGTCGTCGGGTCCGTGAACGTGTACATCATCGGGTCGCACGCGCCCGCCGGTGCGCCCGCCGGCATCGGCGTGAGGTCGGTCAGCGAGTGGACCTCGCGGTAGCCCGGCATGCCCGGCTGCAGCAGCATGCCGTCGGCGTCGTAGAAGTTATTGCTCTGGCGATAGATGACGCTCGGCGTGCCGGCCAGGCCGGTGGTGTCGCCGACGCGGCTGCCGTCGACGGCGTTGCGCTGGTTGAGCTGATGGTGCCAGCCGAGGATGGTGTCGAAGTTCCACTTGCCCTCGTCGTCGCGCCAGTTCCACTTGAACTGCAGGTCGGTGGCGTTGTCGCGGTACTTGCGGGCCAGCGCGCCGTAGTCGCCGATGAGGTTCAGGACCTCCGGCTGGCCGGTCTGGGCGTTCATGCCGAAGGTGCCGTTGCCGCCCGACAGGCTCGGGGCGTAGATCGCCAGCAGCTCGAGCGTGTTGCGCTTGTTCGGCGAATAGGTCAGCTTGCCCAGCGCCTGCACCGTGGTGCCCTGGGCCTTGAAGCGCTGGGTGGTGCCGGCGATGCGCTCGGTGACGGTGAACTTGGTCTCGGGGTCGATCAGCGCGTTGCCGTCAGGGTCGACGACCACCCGGTTCCACGAGCTGGTCAGGTCGTAGACGGTGCGGGCGATGCTGACGCCGCCGTAGAACCACAGCTTGTCCTTGATGATGCGCCCGCCGAGGTCGAAGCCGGCGTCGCCGATCCAATTGAGGTTGCGCTCGGTGACGATCGCGTCGCCCTCGCGGCGAGCGATCTCGCGCCGACCCTCGAGCTGGCCGGGCGTGTAGTAGGCCCAAACGTTGCCATGGAACTGATTGGAGCCGCTCTTGGTGACCGCGTTGATGACACCGCCGGTCGAACGCCCGTGCTCCGGCATGTAACCGCCGGCCTCGATGCGCACCTCCTCGAGGAACTCGACCGAGAGCCCGGTGCCGTTGAGGCCGAAGCCGGGGTCGTTCACCGACAGGCCGTCGACGTAGTACTTGTTCTCCGGCGAGGTGGTGCCGGCGATGCTCGTACCGTAGGTGTCGTTGCGGGCGCCCGGGGTCGCCTCGGCGATGGCCTCGAACGAACGATTGGCGGCGCCCTTGCCGGTCGGGATGGCGATCGGGACCCGCTGCGCCATCTCGCGGTCGACCGACAGGCCGGTCGCGCTGCTGCCGACGTCGACCGTCGGCGCCGGCACGGCGACCTCGATGACCTCGCGCGCGCCCGAACGGACCAAGGAGACGTCGACGCGGATCGTGACGCCGGCGCGCAGCTGCAGGCCCGTGCGCTTGTTGCCGGCGCCGTAGTCCTTGGCGAACACGGTCACGTCGTAGGTGCCGGGCGGCAAGTTGGGAATACGGTAGAGGCCGCTGACGTTGGTCGTCATCGTGCGCTCGCCCTGGATCTTCTCGCCGGTGACGATGACGACCGCCCCCTCGACGCCCTCGCCAGTGCTCGCGTCGCGGACGACGCCGACCAATACCGCGTCGCTCGGTCCGGCCTGGGCCGTCGAAACGACCGCCGCCTGTGCAGCCACGGCACCTAGAATGGTGATCCAAGCACTCCTGCGCATCTTGCCCTCTTGCCCGGGGTTAGCCGCGATTCGGCCGCGAAATTCAGACGTCACCGTATTCAGACCCCATGGGGGCCCGTGACTGCGGTTGACAGCGTTATCGAAAGGCTACGCTTGTACGTACACCCAAGTCGGTGGTTACGCACGCACATAGCCTGCCCATCCGCTGCATGTCAACACAAACTGTGAAACCCCAGGCGAGCGTCTGTGGGTCGAAGAATCGGCGGGATGGTGCTGGGTTTACGTTGTTGAATTGTGAAGTGGCTAACAAAAATTTCAGTGGGTAATGACGCCTGTCACGAGTTCGAGGGCACTGCTCAATGTGCAGGCTGATTGCATGCGCAGGGAAATCTCTGTGCAGGGATTGTATGTGCAGGGAACGCCGAGCCGCAGCCCCTTGAGGCCTCGCGTGCCCGCCGCCATTGCCGGCAATCCGCGAGCCAGCGAGCTCCGCCGTCCGCTCGCTCGCTGTCACTATCGCGGCGGGGGGAGCGGGACGGTGCCGATGAACTCGACGCCGCTGCCGCCGGCGTAGCCGTAGCTGACGGCGACGTCGTAGCCGACGACGATGATGCCGACGCGGGCGTCCCCGCCGGCGCGGACCCGGTGCGGCCCGAACTCCAGCGCGAAGTGGGCCCGCTCCCAGGCGACGCCGTCGTGGCTGCCGAGCGGCTGCCAGCCGCCGTCCACCGTGACGTCGGCGCCGTCCAGCGCGACCTCGGCGCCGGCGGGGCGGATGACGGTGACGTAATGGGTGTCGTACTCGGCCGGCGTCAGGAACACGTACTCGCCCTGGAACTGCGCCAGCGGCGGGACGAGGATCATCGCCGGGTCGCCGACGAAGCCGACGTTGTCGGCGTCGTCCTCGGGCGTGGGGTCGACGGTGACGACCTCGTTCGACAGCAGGAACTCGGTGACGGCGAACGGCCGGTCGCCCGCGACGATGAAGGAGGCGTCGGCGGTGAAGGCGACGGTCTCGTAGGCGTCGAGCGTGGTCGGGGCCCCGGGCGGCGCGGCCGGCGAATAGGTGAGGCTCGTGCCGTCGAAGGAGCCGGTGAGCCGCACCCGCACCGGGTCGTCGCCGCCGCCGCTGTTCGGTGGGGCGGAGATCACTGCGTACGCGTCACCCCAGGCCGACAGCGGCAACATCTGGTGCTCGAGGTGATCGGCGCAGCAGCCGCTCTGCGGCGTCGGCTCGAACGAGGCGACGTTGCCGGAGAACACCGCGACCGGCTTGTCGGCGGCGACCCGCGTGCCGGACAGGTTGCCCTGGCCGGCCTCGTTCTGGAACAGCGACATGACCGCGTTCGACATCAAGGTGTAGGTCTGCCCGCGCATCAGGTTGACCTTCGTCGCGCTCGGGTAGATCGGCACGCCCGGGGTCGGGTAGATGTCGACGGTGGTGTCGTCCTGGTCGGCGACGATGGTGACGAACGCGCCGGCGTTGAAGTCCATCGGGAAGCCGAGCCGGGTGCCGTCGCCGGTGACCGCGGTGTAGTCGCGGTCGAGCACGTGGGCCGGGAACAGCAGCGAGGCGTCGTTGGAGAACACCTCGGTCGAATTGTCGAGCGGGTTGAATTGATACACCGTGACCGGCAGGTCGCTCTCGAGCCGATAGGCGGTGCCGGTCGAGCTCTCGCGGTTCTTCGTGCCGAGCGCGTTGTCGAACGCGAACACGTGGAGCGCGTTCGCCGGGATCGTGGCCGACTCGAGCGGGACCTGCTCGGCGCCGGCGAACACCGCGACGGCGACCGGCGCGTCGGCGGTGTTGGCGGCGACGATCGCGTAGGTCTGATCCTCGGGCGCCGGCGAGGCCTGCACCTGCCAGGCGTTCGGCAGGTCGACCGCCCAGAACAGGCAGCCCTGATTCGACTGCGTCTGCTCGGCCTGCTGGCACGCGCTGCCGATCGGGCCGGTGTCGCCGGTGTCGACGCCGACGTCGAGCTTGGGCGCGCCCGGGCCGGTGCTGGTGTCGCCGCCGGTGTCGCTGCCGCCGGCCGAGGTCGTGGGCGCGGGCTCGGTCGTCGATTCGCCGGCGCCGCTGCCCGGGCCGGTGGCGGCGTCGGTCACGCTGGTCGGCTGCGCCCCGGTGTCGGTCCCGCTGCCGCCGCCGCCGCTGCTGCACGCGAGCACGAGGGCGAGCGGGACGAACAAGCGCGGAGAAATCGGCATCATGGGCCAATATCGCGGGGCGAGCCGGCGATCAAGCAGCGCCGCGCCTCGCGGGCCGCGGGCGCTCGCGGCCCGGGCGCGCGCAGCCGTGAGTTGCGTCGCGCGCTCGCGTCCGCGAGTGGCCGGGGGCGCGGCCGCTGTGGTACCGTCCGCCGGCGATGACGGGAGAGCGCCTCGGGGGCCGCGCCGGAGCTATGATCATTGTCGGCGCAGGCGCGAGGCCCGAGAGGGCGGTGCGATGAATCGGCGGGACGTGGCCGCGGCGCGGCGGATCGTGATCAAGCTCGGGACCGGGGTCGTGACCCACCCGGAGGCCGGGCTGGCGCTCGGGCGGCTGTCGAGCCTGGTCGAGGCGGTGTGCGACCTGCACCGCCAGGGCCGCGAGGTGATCGTGGTCAGCAGCGGCGCGGTCGGGATGGGCCAGCGGGTGCTCGGCCTGCCCAAACGGCCAGATTCGCTGGGGCTGCGCCAGGCCTGCGCGGCGGTCGGGCAGGGCCACCTGATGGCGCTCTACACCCAGCTGTTCGGCCAGCTCGGGGTCAAGGCGGCCCAGGTGCTGCTGATCCAGGAGGACCTGGCCGACCGCGACCGGGCGCTGTGCGTGCGGACCACGCTGATGCGCCTGCTCGAGCTCGGGGTGGTGCCGATCCTCAACGAGAACGACAGCGTCAGCGTGCGCGAGCTGATCGAGTACCGGCGCAACCTGGGCGCGGCCGGGCCGGCGCTCGAGTTCGGCGACAACGACGGGCTGTCGGCCCGCGTGGCGGTGGCGATGGACGCCGACCTTTTGGTCATCTTGACCGACGTCGACGGGCTCTACACCGCCAACCCGCGCACCGACCCCGAGGCGCGGCGGATCGCCGAGCTCGCCGACGTGAGCGAGGAGGCGCTGGCGCGCACCGCCGGGACGTCGGCCGGCGGCACCGGCGGGATGACGAGCAAGCTCGAGGCGGCCCGCCTCGCCAGCAAGGCCGGCATCGGCGTGCTGATCACCAGCGGCCACCTGCCGGGCGCGCTGGTGGCCGCGCTCGGCGGCGAGGACCGCGGGACCTACGTGCCGCCGGCCCAGCGCCGCTCGGCCCACCGGCGCCAGATCGCCTCGGGCGGGCCGGCGCGCGGCGGGCTCATCGTCAACGAGGGCGCGATCGCGGCGCTGCACGAGCGCAAGGCGTCGCTGCTGCCGATCGGGCTCACGCGCGTCGACGGCGAGTTCGCCCGCGGCGAGCTGGTGGAGATCCGCGACGGCAGCGGGCGCATCCACGGGCGCGGGCTCGCCAACTACTCGTCCGAGGAGTGCCGCCGGCTGGTCGGCCGCCACAGCAGCGAGATCGCCAGCATCCTCGGCTTCTGCGGCTACGACGCGGTGGTCGGCCGCGACAACCTGGCGCTGTCCGAGGTCTGAGCTGGTCCTGAAGACAGGTCGATCGGGGCATGCTCCGGGGGACAGGGTGAAAAGGACATGACGCAAACGACAGGTCACGTGGGACAGGCGGAGGAGCGGGTGCGCGCGCTGGCGCTGGCGGCCCGCGCGGCCGGGCGCCAGCTGGCGGCGCTGACGGGGCCGGCCCGCTCGGCGCTGCTGCGCGACCTGGCGGCCGCGCTCGCCGACCCGGCCGAGCGCGAGCCGCTGCTGGCCGCCAACGCGCGCGACGTGGCGGCCGCGCGGGCGGCCGCGGCCGCGGGCGAGCTCGACCCGGCGCGGCTCAAGCGGCTCGGGCTCGACGCCGCCAAGCTCGACAGCGTCGCCGACGGGCTCGGGCAGCTGGCGGCGCGGCCGGAGCTGCTCGGCCGACCTCGCCTGCGCCGCGAGCTCGACGACGGGCTGGTGCTCGAGCAGGTGCCGTGTCCGCTCGGGCTGGTCGGGGTGGTGTTCGAGGCCCGGCCCGACGCGGCGCCGCAGATCGGCGGCTTGTGCCTGAAGAGCGGCAACGCGGCGCTGCTGAAGGGCGGCAGCGAGGCGCGCGAGAGCAACCGGGCGCTGGTCGCCTTGATGCAGCGCGCGCTGCAGCGCCACGGCGTGGCGCCGGCGGCGATCACGTTGCTCGAGCAGCGCGAGGACATCACGGCGATGCTGGCGCTCGACGACGTGCTCGACCTGGTGATCGCCCGCGGCGGGCACGAGTTCGTGCGCCACGTCCAGCGCAGCACCCGGATCGCGGTGATGGGCCACGCCGAGGGCGTGTGCCACCTCTTCTTGCACGCCTCGGCCGAGCCGAACATGGCGGCGACGATCGCGGTCGACGCCAAGTGCGGCTATCCGGCGGCCTGCAACGCGGTCGAGGCGCTGCTGTGGGAGGGCGGGGCCGAGGCGGCGCTCGACGCCTGCGTGGCGGCGCTGCGCGAGCGCGGGGTGGAGCTGCGCGGGTGCGATCGGACCCGGGCGCGTCACCCGGCGCTGGCGGCCGCGAGCGAGCAGGATTGGGGCCACGAGTACGGCGCGCTGGTGCTGGCGATCCGCCGCGTCGACGACGAAGCGGACGCGCTCGCCCACATCGACCGATACGGATCGAAGCACACCGAGGCGATCGTGGCCGCCGATCCGGCAGCGGCCGAGAGATTCCTCGCAGCGGTCGACGCGGCCGATGTGTTCTGGAATGCGAGCACGCGCTTCGCCGACGGCTATCGCTTCGGCCTCGGCGCGGAGGTCGGGATCTCGACCGGTAAACTGCATGCTCGCGGGCCGGTCGGCGCCGAAGGCCTGCTGACCTACCGCTGGCTGCTGCGCGGCCACGGACAGGTCGCGTCCGATTACGGCCCCGGCAAGCGTCGCTTCACGCATCGCGACCTCGAGCCCTGAGCGCCTCGCGGTCGCCGAACCGCGAATCGCGCAAGCCGGCGAATGACGGGTTCGTCATGCGACTCGAACATTGTTTTCCCGCGGCGCTGCGCCGATAACAATGATTCGCAGGGAACGGGGTGGCACTGCCGTCGGGGCAGAGACAAGCTGTGTGCCCACGAACCGCGAACGGAGCGGCGCCGAGCGGCGGCTCGTAGAGAGGTTGCGTGCTCGCAGGACGTCGCGGTCGCGGGCAAACCGAGGCCCGGCTGGCCCAGACGCCAGCCGCGAGGAGGGCGGCGGCTCACGCCGGTGAGTCGAGACAAGCGAGCAATTTTCCTGAGATCCGTTCGCCGCGTCACGACGCCAATGCGTCGTAGCGAGACGGTGATGGCGGCCCGAATTCGTGCGAGGTCGGACGTCATGCCATCATTTGCAGATCGCGCTTCATGTGGGTGCGGGCGAGGCCGCGAGCGGTGAATCCGACCTCGGGGCACGCGAGGCCCAAAAAGAGGTCGGTGCGGCCCGGAACCGGAAGCGGCCGCGTCGCGAATGCGGGCAATGGTGTGCCCGAGGACGTGCGCCCGAGGACAGGGCAGAAAGCGGATGAGGGCGCGCCAGGGAGACGGGCCGCGCCTGCACAATAAGCGGGGAAAAAACGGAGCCCGGTTCATGGCGTCGAGCCGTAAAAAGCGGCAAACAGGGCGGCCGCCGCTCACGAG
Source organism: Nannocystis exedens (assembly GCF_002343915.1). Taxonomy (GTDB): domain Bacteria; phylum Myxococcota_A; class Polyangia; order Nannocystales; family Nannocystaceae; genus Nannocystis; species Nannocystis exedens. The sequence continues at coordinate 6,058,167 of NZ_NETK01000001.1, forward strand.
GGCTCATCGGGGGCCATGTAGGCGATACGGGCGCCACCCCGTGAAAGCGTCGCGCCGGAGATTTCCATGAAGGATTTCGTATGGCGCGACATGAAGGGGCTTCGCGAGGAATAAGGCGAGGAAATAATGGCATCACCGTGAAGCGTGACTTGACGAGGGAGGGGCCTCGTGGGATGCTAGAAAATCGTTCTTCGGCCGCGGGGGGTCGCGCGTGGAGGCACGGCGGGAGGTGTGGACGGCCGCGGCGAGGGGCAGGCGAGGAATCGTGAATCGTGGCGCGTGAGGTCGCGTGGGGGCGGCTTCTCGCGCGTGGGTGGCACATTGTCTGACAAGGGAAACTCGGCGCGCGGGCCGGCGGGGATCGGCGCGACGCGACGAGATCCTGCTCGGGGGGATCATCATGCTGAAGCATCGTGTTGTGGCGGTTCTGGGGGTGTCGATGGTCACGGCTTTCGCGTGCGACGTGGAGGGCGTGGACGAGCCGGTGGGCGCGGAGGCCGACGTGACGCTCGACGACGTCGACGAGCCCCGCGGCGGGCTGACGCCGAGCGCGCTGCTGAAGAAGCTGCTGGTCGCGGAGGTGCGCGACCTGATCGAGGAGAGCGGCATCGAGCCGCTCGAGCCGCCGCCGCCGGTGTCGGACGAGCTGTTCGAGCTCGGCGAGGCGCTGTTTTACGACAAGATCCTGAGCGGTAACCGCGACGTGTCGTGTTCGACGTGCCACCACCCGCGGCTCGCCACCACCGATCGGTTGACGATGAATCGCGGGGTCTACGGGGTGGGGATCGGGCCGGAGCGGGTCGGCGCGGCGGTCGGCGGGCGCACGACGCAGCCGCTGTGGAACCTGCACAAGCTGCAGAAGGGCCTGGCGGTCGACCACAAGGTGCCGCTCCTCGGCGATGGTTACGTGTATCCGCTCGGCGCGCCGTTCATCCCGTTCGAGTGGCAGGACGACGCGTTCGACCCCGACATGAAGGCCGCGGCCGGGCAGGCGATGATGCCCGAGGTGACCGACCAGGAGATGCTCGGCTTCCCCGGCGACAACGACTTCACCACCGAATGCCCGCAGGACGACCCGCCGTTCGGCCTGATGTTGTGCGCGTGGGGCAAGATGATGGAGCGGCTCGGCGAGATCCCCGAGTACGTCGACATGTTCGAGGCGGCCTACCCGGGCGTGGCCTTCGAGGACATGCACTTCGCCTACGCCGGCAACGCGATCGCGGCCTACGAGTTCCGCGCGTTCTTCTCCAACGATACGCCGTGGGACCGGTTCGTCGGGCGCTTCGATCCCGTCACCGGCGGGCTCGTCCCGGGGGACGACGATGCGCTGACCCTGCAGCAGCTGGCGGGCGCGCGCCGCTTCCTCGACCCCGACCTCGGCAATTGCACGTCGTGCCACGCCGGCAACGCGTTCACCGACGAGGACTTTCACAAGACGCTGCAGCCGCAATTCGGGCCGGGCGACACGGTCCCGGGCGGCGACGGTCCGGGCGGGCTCGACGACTTCGGGCGCATGCGCCTGTCCGGCGACCCGGCCGACAAGTACGCCTGGCGCACGCCGCCGCTGCGCAACGTGATGCTGACCGGGCCGTGGGGCCGGCAGAGCCATTACAACGACATCAAGGACTTCCTCCGCCACTACCGCTTCCCGGTGATGGCGCTGCTCGGCTACGACATCACCGAGAGCGTGGACGAGGTGGCGATGCACTCGCAGTTCCTCGAGAACCGGCAGGCGATCATCGCCGAGGGCGTCGACCCGCTGCTCTACACCGTGGACATCGGCGGGCCGCTCGCGCTCGACAACCTGGTCCAGTTCCTCCACGCGCTCAGCGACGACAACGGGGCCGACTTCTCGCACCTGATCCCCGCCAGCGTGCCGAGCGGGCTGCCCGTCGACCCGTAGGCGACGACCGGGGCGCGAGCCGGGCCGGCGGCGCGTCGGCCCGGTGCTCCCATTCACGAATGGTGGCAGTCGCCCGGCCCGGCGATCACAGCAGGCCGGGGATGACGAGGCTGGTGCGCGCCTTCCAGGCGGCGAACTCGGGGTAGCGGGCCAGCGAGGCGTCCTTCTTCAGCATGTTGGGCAGCCACACGCCGAAGAACATGGCGCCGAGCACGAGCATCGGCGCAAAATGGCGCGAGACCAGGCAGAAGCTGGCGTAGATCAGCAGCTCGCCGAGGTAATTGGGGTTGCGCGAGCGCGCCCACAGGCCGTCGGTCAGCAGGGTGCCGGGCGCGAGCTTCAGGTGCACGTGCTTCTGCATGTCGGAAGCGAAGTGGAGGAACACGCCGACGCCCCACATCGCCACGCACAGCGCGAGCAGCCACGGCGCGGCGTGGAGGTCGTCGCGGACGATGATCCACGGGCCGACCCAATAGAGCGTGAGCGAGACCCACGTCAAAAGGCCGTAGCCGTAGCTGACCTCCTGCTCCCATTGCTTGTCGGGGAAGCGGCGGCTCTTCCAGATCCACAGCAGCCCGTAGGTGCCGTGGAGGGCGAGGTAGATCCACGCGGTCTCGTTGTGCCAGGCGTCGTACCAGGCGATGAGGGCCAGCACGGCGAGGGCGTTGGCGCCCTTGTGGGTGTCGATGTAGAACTTGTGCTTCGGGCGCATGGCGGGCCTCACGGCGCGGATGGTAGCGAATCGCGGGCGCTTGACAGGGTGCGCGGAGCGTGAGACCTCAGGGGGTGAAACCGCGCACGAGGCGAACATGACGAAGCAAGCGATCGGGGCCGGGGCGGAGCAGGTGCGGGCGCTCGCGCTCGCGTATCCCGAGGCGGTCGAGGAGTTCCCGTGGGGCCACACCGCGGTGAAGGTCCGCGGCAAGGCGTTTTTGTTCATGGGCGGCGAGGGCGGCACGCTGACGCTGTCGATGAAGCTGCCGTCGTCGCACGGCGCGGCGCTGCTGCTGCCGTTCGCGTCGCCGACCGGCTACGGGCTGGGCAAGAGCGGCTGGGTGACCGCCAGCTTTCCGGTCGACGCGCCGCTGCCGAGCGCGCTGCTCGCGGAGTGGCTCGAGGAGAGCTACCGCGCGGTCGCGCCGAAGAAGCTGTCGGCGGCGGTGAGCCCGGGTGGCCCGAAGGGCATGTCTGGTGGGACAGGTTCGAAAGGGCCTGGACGAAAGGGCATGGCGGAAGGGGCAGGTTCGGCGAGCGCGACGAAGGGGCCCGCGAAGCCGGGGACCGGGGCCAGGACGGGCGCGAAGCAGGCGGCGGAGGCCGGGGCGGAGAAGAAAGCGAAGGCCGCGGGCGCGGAGGAGGCCGGGGCGGGGAAGAAAGCGGCGAAGGCCGCGGGCGCGGAGGAGGCCGGGGCGGAGAAGAAAGCGGCGAAGGCCGCGGGCGCGGAGAAGGCTGCGAAGGCCAAAACGAACAAGAAGGCGGCGAAGGCCGGGAGCGCGAAGAAGGCGGCGAAGGCCGCGGGCGCGAAGAAGCCGGCGAGGGCCGCGGGCGCGAAGAAGCCGGCGAAGCGCGGCGGCTGAGGCGGGGATGGCGAGGCCGCGCCGTCACGGCATCGGCAGGCCGCAGATGCCCACGTGTTCGAAGCCCGGCTCGGCGGGGCCTTCCTCGGGCCACGGGAGGCACACCTGATCCTGCCCGGGGCAGGTGTTCGCCGCGTTCAGGTCGCAGAACGGCAGGCAGCAGCCGAGCGCCTCGGGGTCGCACTCGCTCGCCAGCTCCGGCGGCACGCAGGAGAGGCCGGCTTCGCAGACGTTGGCGTACTCGCACGGGTCGAACGCCTGGCCGACGCCGCGGCCGCCGTCGAGGACGCAGATGAACCCGCTCTCGTTGGGGTGGGGGAGGCACAGGTCGCCGTTCGGGCAGTCCTGCAAGATCGGGTCGCACATCGGCAGGCACAGGTTCAAGACGCCCGAGTTCCAGACATGACAGGTGGTCTTGAACGGCGCGCAGGTCGGCGCGTCGGGGGAGCCGTCGCAGAACGAGACGCAGGTGCCGGCGAGCGTGTCGGGGTCGACGTTCCAGCACATCGAGTGCTTGTCGCAGGTGTCCTCGCCGCTGACCGCCGAACCGATCGCCTCGCACGGCTCGCCGACGCCGTCGGGGTCCGGCGCCACGAGGGCGCACTTGAGGCTGTTCCACGCGCCGCCGCCGTCGTCCGCGTAGGGCATGCACTTCTCGCCCGCGGGGCAGTCCTCGGCCCACGGGTCGCACCAGAGCGGGCCCTGATCGAGGCGGACGGTGTCGCCGGTCGCGGAGGCGTCGAGCCCGTCGGTCGACGGTCCGGGCCCCGACGTGGTCGGCAGCGGCGGGGCGGCGGTGCTGTTCGCGGTCGGTTCGCCGGCCGTGGTCGTCGCCCCGCTGGCCGCCGTCTCGGTCGCCGGAGCGCTCGTGGTCCCGGTGGCGCTGGTCTGATAGTCGTCGGGCGGGCGCAGCGCGCAGGCGACGAGGAGGGCGAGCGGGAGCGGGCGGAGCGGCATGCAAGATGTCCTGATGGATATGTTTTTCAGGGCATGTTTACTGGGGCAGGCCGCAGACGCCGAGGTTCTCGAGCCCGGGCTCCGGCGGGTCTTCGCCCCACCACGGCAGGCACTCCTGGCCCTGGCCCGGGCAGGTGTTCGGCAGCGAGGTGGCGCAGAACGGCAGGCAGCAGCCGCTGGACTGCGGGTCGCACTCCTCGGCCAGCGTCGTGCCCATGCAGTAGAGGCCGGCGTCGCACTCGTTGGCGTAATCGCACGGGTCGAAGACTTGGCCCTCGTCGCCGCTCGCGTCGAGCACGCAGATGAACGCGTGCGGGTCGCCGGGGTTCGGGATGCACAGGTCTCCGCCGTCGCAGTCCTGCTGCAGCGGGTCGCAACTCGGCAGGCACAGCGTGATGACGCCCTCGGCGGTGAGGATGCAGGACGACTCCGGGTCGGGGCAGCCCGGCTGGTCGGGGCTGCCGGTGCAGTAGGCGATGCACGTCCCCTTGCCGTCGACCACGTCCCAGCACATCAGGCCGACGTCGCAGCTGTCCTCGCCGCTGACGTGCGAGCCGAACACCTCGCACGGCTCGTACAGCCCGTCGGGGTCGGGCACCACGTCGACGCACTTGAGGCTCTCCCACGCGAGGTCGCCGTCGCCCGAGTAGGCGTTGCACTTCTGGCCCTCGGGACAGTCCTGCACCCACTGGTCGCATTCTTTCCCGACGGGCCCGCCGTCGGGCGGGTTGATGAAGTCCACGGTGTCGCCGTCGGTGCCCGACGGGTCGGAGCCGGCGCTCGTCGCGGTGACGACCGGATCGTCGCCGGGGCCGGTCGTCGGGCTCGTGGTCGTGGTCGTGGTCGTGGTCGTCGTCGTGCCGGGCGCCGGCGCCGTCGAGCCGTCGCCGGTGTCGCCGGTCGGGTCGCCGGCCTCGGTCGCGCTCGAGCCGAAGTCGCCCGGCCGCGAGACGCAGCCGCTCAGCGTGAGCCACGCGAGCGCTAGACATGCTCTTTTAGACATGTTTTCGACGACATGGCCTGAAGGGCATGTCGCTCGGGCAGGCGCGGGGGAGGCCGAGCGACGGAGGGCGACGCTGCGCAGAGCGCTCAAACTCATCATTTCGGCAGTCTATCCGATTAAAAGTGCCTTAAGAGATAAAACGATGGTTAGTTAAGGTGGAATTGAAGAGCGATAATGCGCGGGGCGGGTCGAGTCACCGGCTATGTTCAACATGTCTTGAGGAACATGTTCGTGCCGGGGCTCGGCGACCGCGGCGTCATGCGCCGCAGCTGCGCGGCGCTCGCCCACCCCGGCGAGGCTCGCAGCGCAGCCGGGTGACCGCTGTACGGCGAGCCCCGGCGGCGCGCGTCAGGCCGGGGTCGCCTCGGCGAACGGCCGGTCCGGGTCGCGCCGGAGGTGGCGCTCGACCAGCACGAGCGCGAGGATCCAGCTCGAGCAGGCGACGATCGCCGCGCCGACGCGCTGCAGCAGCTGTTCGTCGTCCGCGCCGAGCAGCAGGTACAGGGCGACGAAGATCGGCACGCCGATCAGGCGATGGATCACGATCGGCATCGTCAGCGCGAAGCTGCGGATCATCCACCGCCCGTGCTCGGCGACGCGGCGCTGCCGGAGCCGGACCACGCCGACCGCGGTGACCGACAGCCGCAGCGGGGCGAGCACCAGGCTGCTGGCGCCGGCGACCGGCCCGAACGGCGAGTGATAGGCGACGAACAGCCCGGCCAGCGCGCTCGGCAGCACACCCGCGAGCACGTAGACGCGGCCGACGATCCGGTGGACCCGAGGCCGCCGGCGCCGCAGCCACGGCCAGATCGGCAGGCACCAGGTCACCATCGCCACCGCGCCGCAGGTCACGTGCACGACCAGCGCCGGGAAGTAGGCCGGCACGTCCGCGGGCGGCGGGACGCGCGAGCGGGCCGGGTCGAGCGACAGGTAGGGCGGCAGCGAGAACGCCAGGAACGCCAGGGCCGTGAGCGCGAGCGGCAACATGCCGCGCTGCCGCCGGCACCGGCGCGAGCGGGGGGCGTGGGCGGCCTCGCGGCTCCGTTCGGGGAGGAGGACCATGGCGATGATACCTTCGCCGCCGGGTCGCCGCCGGGCGCCGCGCCGATTCGGGGGTGGGGCCTGTCGTCCGCCAGGCGGCGGCTGAGGCCGTCGCGGCCGTTCACGCGCCACTGACGCCCGCTCGTGACTGTGCGGCCCGTCGGGTCGCTGTCGCTGTTCCGGGTGACTTCCATGAAGCGACCTCGCGCTGTGATTTCATGTCTCCTGAAACATGTATGGAAAACCATGTCCAGGAGGCCAGGCCGGAGGTCACCCGCGCGACGGCGAGCGAGCCGGGCCGCCCTTCACGCCGGTTCAGCGCGCGATCGTCCACTCCGCGCGCGACAGGACCGCCAGCGCGCCGTGCTCGCCGCGGCCGAGCACCGTCTGCGTCACCGTCACGGCGGGCGGCAGCGACGGGTCGCGGCGCAGGGCCCAGCGGACCGCGCGCTCGACCTCGGCGGCGCTGGCCACCTCGCCGAGCACGTGGGCGCTGGCCGGCTTGCGGCGGCCGTAGCCGGCGCGGCCGAGCGTGCGGACGGGCGGGTCGTGCCACTCGGGGACGTGCAGGCGCAGGCGCTCGAGCGGCACCGGCGCTCCGCGCGGGTCTCTCGCCTTGTACACCGCCAGCCGGTCGATCGCCCGCGAGAACATCGAGGGCAGCGAGAAGGGGTACAGCTCGCGTACGATGGGTGGCACCACCAGCAAGAGCCCGGCCACGCTGAGCACGAACCACCGCTCCCAGCGCGCCCCCGACTGCGTCGCCGCCTCGCCGGCCACGCGGCGGTTCTTGCCCAAATGATTTTGATTTTCAATGCGGAGAAACATCACGGCGCGCGCTCTTGACGCCCTCGACACGGCTGTCGATCAATTTGAAATCAGTTTTCAATTTCCATCGGCGCTGCTGCTCCTCGCCATGCTGCTGTCCGCGACCACTGCGACCACCGTTCACGGGGCTCCGCCGCGAAGGCAGCGGCCGCCCGAGGTGCGGCCGGCGAAGGAGAGCAAGACGGTGGTGGTGACCTCGGCGCGGACCGAGCAGGCGATCGGCGACGTCGCGGTGTCGACGCGGGTGGTCGACCGGGCCGCGATCGAGGCCTCGGGGGCGGAGACGCTGGCGGGCGTGCTCGAGGAGCAGCCGGGCCTCCAGATCTTGCGCAGCTTCGCGGGCGCCGGCGGGGTCGGCATCCAGATGCAGGGCCTCGATTCCAAGTACGTGCTGATCCTCGTCGACGGCCAGCGGGCGACCGGGCGCGTCGGCGGGGTCATCGACCTCGCGCGCTTCCCCGCCGAGGACATCGCCCAGGTCGAGATCGTCAAGGGCCCGGGCAGCTCGCTGTACGGCGCCGACGCGATCGCGGGGGTCATCAACATCATCACGCGGCGGGCGGCGCGGAAGCTCGAGCTCGACGCGCGGGCCCGCTACGGCAGCTTCCACACCTCCGATCTGAGCGCCACGATCGGCGGCGCGCGCGGGCGCTGGAGCACCCGCTGGAGCGGCGGCTGGCACTACACCGCCGGCTTCGACCGCGACCGCAGCACCCCCTCGACCACCGGCAGCCGCGGTCACTCCTTCAACGCCTCGCAGCGGACCGAGTTCCGCGTGCGCCGCGACATCAACCTCGGCCTCACCGCCGACTATCAGCGGCGCGACCTCCACGGCATCGACAGCAACGCCGCCGGGGCCGTGTTCGACCGCAACAACCTGACCCAGACCGCCTCGGTCAGCTTCATCCCCGAGATCACCTGGGACGCGCCGGCGCGGCTGCGGCTGGTCGCCCATCTGGCCCACTTCGACGACCACTACGTCCTCGACCAGCGCAAGTCGGACGCGCTCGATCAGTCGCAGCGCACCAAGGATACGTTGGGACAGCTCGGCGCCCAGTACGACCACATGATCGCCGGCCGGCACATGTTCAGCGCCGGCATCGAGACCCAGCTCGAGTACCTCTCGACCCCGCGGCTCGCCACCGCCTCGTCCGACCGCCAGCGGTTCGCCCTCTACGCCCAGGACGAGTGGAAGGTCGCCCTGAGGCCGCTCGTCATCATCGTCCCCGGCGCGCGGCTCGACCTCGACTCGCAGTTCGGCGGCTACGGCTCGCCGCGCCTGGCCTTCCGCATCGACCCGGCCGAGAGCCTCACGCTGCGCGCCAGCGCCGGCCTCGGCTTCCGCGCCCCGGCCTTCCGCGAGCTCTACCTCGCCTTCGCCAACCCGGCCGCCGGCTACCGCGTCGCCGGCAACCCCGACCTCAAGGCCGAGACGGCGCGCAGCGCCACCGCCGGCGTGGCCTGGCGGATCTCCCCGGGCCGCACCCTCACCCTCGATTACTTCCACCACCGCCTCAAAGACCTGATCGCCCTCGACGCGACCACGCTGATGCTCGGGTCCGACAACGCCTTCCAGTACATCAACGTCGGCGCCGCCCGCAGCCGGGGCGTCGAGGCCGCGCTGGCGATCAAGTTCACCGACGTGGTCGACGCCGAGGTCAGCTACACCTTCACCGACGCCCGCGACCTCGAGCTGCGGCGGCGCCTGCCCGGGCGGCCGGCGCACCACTCGAGCGCGCGCCTGCGCTGGAAGCACCCGCGCTGGGGCACCTCGGCCCAGGTCCGCGCCGCGGTGTTCGGCAAGCAGTTCTACTACGCCGACAACGACGGCGACGGCGTCGAGGAGCCGCTGCGCGTGGCGCCGTACGCCAACGTCGACCTGCGCGTCGCCCAGGACATCCTCGGCGGCAAGCTCACCTTCTTCGCCGGCGTCGACAACCTGCTCAACGCCGGCGACGCCGCCTATCTGCCGCTCGTACCCCGCCTGTTCTACGGCGGGATCTCGGCCCGGATCCGCACCGACCTGCCCAAAAGGACACGCAAGCCATGACCCGCCCGCTGCTGCTCACCTTGGCGCTCGCCGTCACCCTCCCCGCCTGCACCGAGAGCTCGCCGTCCGACACCACCGACGGCGACGAGCTGCCGACCGACGGCCCGGTCGTCACCGAGGACCTCGGCGACGGCAGCTACGAGTCGGTCCTCGACTCGACCAGCGAGGAGGCGTGGACCTACTTCGACTTCGAATCGAAGGGCCACGTCGAGCCCGCTGACCCGGCCGACGACAAGGTGTGGGACCTGGCGGCGCTGCGCTTCAACGTCAAGTCGAACGGCGGCACCTCGGGCAAGGGCGGCGCGCAAGTCGCGATCCTCGAGGGCACCAGCTTCGAGGCCGTCACCGCCGTCCCGACCGAGGGGTGGATCAGCGACGAGGCCAGCGGCCCCGGCACCGGCGGCGAGGGGGCCAACGTCGAACCCGGCTACGCCTTCGACAACTGGTTCGACTACAACATCATGGACCACACCCTCGCGCCCAAGGCCGAACGCGTCTACGTGGTTCGCACGCCCGAGGGCAATCATTACAAGCTGGAGATGCTCGGCTTCTACGACGAGGCCGGTACGCCGGGGTTCGTCAGCTTCCGCTGGGCCGAGCTGCCGGCCGCGTGAACCCGATCCATACATCCTTCGACCGCCGACGGACTCGCCATGCAACCTGCCTCCACGACTCCCTCGACCACCCTCGCCCACGCCTGGCGTGACCTCCGCGCCAGCGAGCCGAAGCTGCGGATCCGCGACGCCGCGACCCGCCTCGGCGTCAGCGAGGCCGAGCTGCGCGCGACCGAGTGCGGCACCACCACGGTCCGCCTCGTCGACGACTGGCCGGCCATCCTGCGCCGGCTGCCGCTGCTCGGCGAGGTCATGGCCCTCACGCGCAACGAGAGCGCGGTCCACGAGAAGATCGGCGAGTACACCGAGCCCGAGATCTCGGGGCCGCACGCCATCGTCCACAGCAGCAGCGGCCCCATCGACCTGCGGATCTTCCTGTCGAAGTGGGCCCACGGGTTCGCCGTCGAGGAGGACGGCAAGCACAGCCTGCACTTCTTCGACGCCCACGGGGACGCCGTCCACAAGGTCTACTCGAAGGAGAAGACCGAGCTGGCCGAGTACCGGATGCTGGTCGACATCTTCCGCGCGGAGGACCAGGGCCAGGCGATCGAGCTGACGCCGCGGCCGCCTCGCAAGGCGGACACGCCCGACGCCGAGATCGATGTCGCCGCGCTTCAGGCCGGTTGGCGCGACCTGCGCGACACGCACGACTTCTTCGGCCTGCTGCGCAAGCACGGCGTGTCGCGCCTGCAGGCGATGCGCCTCGCCCCCGAGGGCTTCGTCCGCCCGGTCGCCACCGACAGCATCGACAGGGTGCTGAACGCCGCGGCCGCCAGCGAGCTGCCGATCATGATCTTCGTCGGCAACCCCGGGTGCTTGCAGATCCACACCGGCCCGGTGCGCAAGATCGTGCCGATGGGCCCGTGGATCAACGTGCTCGACCCGGGCTTCAACCTGCACCTGCGCCGCGACCACGTCGCCCGCGCGTTCGTCGTCGACAAGCCGACCGACGACGGCGTCGTCACCTCGCTCGAGCTGTTCGACGCCCAGGGCGACAACATCGCCCTGCTGTTCGGCGAGCGCAAGCCCGGCCGCCCCGAGCTGCCCGCCTGGCGCGAGCTGCTCGGGACGATGGATGCCCCCGCGGACATGTCCTGAAGGGCATGTGACAGCGGACGCGCGCTCCGGTGAATGTCCCGCAGGACATGTCCCCGGGGGCGCGTCACTCGGCGAACGCGACCACCCACCAGTCGTACTGCCCGTTGCCGGAGAGGAAGTCGTAGCCGGCGACCGTCACCTGGCCCGCTCCGTCGATCGCCACCCGCTCACCGGTGAGCTGGGCGCAGGCGCGGCGGCCGACCTCGGCGCCGTCGGGGCCGAGGCGCACCACCACCGACGGGGACGGCTCGTCCGGATCGCCGAGCACGGCGACCTGCCCGGCCTCGTTCATGGCGAGCCCGTCGATGCGCACGCCGACCTCGGCCTCGCTCTTCTCCCACTCGAGCGTCCCGTCGCCCGAGAACCGGGCCAGCCCGTGGAGCGTCTCGCCGACGACGACGCCGCCGGCCGCGTCGACGGCGAGGAAGCGGTCCTGCAGCGCCTCCTGGCCCCACTCGACCTCCCACAGCAGGGCGCCGTCGGGGCCCAGCGATCGCACGCGCCTGGTCGACAGCACCACCGCGACGGTCACGCCGGCGGAGTTGCGCGCGAACGCCTGCATGAAGTCGGGGTTGGGCTGCTTCCACACGACGGAGCCGGCGGCGTCGAGCAGGACGATCGAGCCCGCGCGGGTGACGACGACCGAGCCGTCGGGCCCGGGCACCGGCGCGCCCAGCACGAACCCGTCGGTCGTCGAGGCGAACTCGACCTCCCACAGCAGCGCGCCCTCGACCGAGTACTTGCGCAACCAGTCGCGGGGGAACTGCGCCCCGTTCTCGTCGACGCGCAGCACCACGTTGCCCTCGCCGTCGACCCCGCCCCACTGGACCCCGCCGTCCGCGGTCGCGACCTCGAGCGGGGCGACCTCGACGCCGAGCGGATCGAGGTCGAGCACGCGGAAGAGGTCGGGCTCGCTCTCGGTCGCGCGCACGTGCCCGCGCGCGTCGACGACGAGGTCGCGGATCGAGCTGAACTTGGCGACGTCGTGGGTCCACCGCACGTCGGCGCAGCCCAGCTCGCTGCCCGACCCGCCGCTCGTCGTCGGCGCGTCGCTCGACGTCTCGCCCGTGGCTGCCTCTCCCGTCGACGCCTCACCCGTCGAGCCGGCGCTCGCGCTCTCGCCGGCCGTCGCGTACGTCCCGCCGCCCTGCGGATCGCACGCCAGCATCGCACCGAGACAAATAAGCCAGCACTTCGCCCAACCCATGCCGTAACGATACGCGGCGGCGAGGCGCCGCGCAACGACAGGCCCTGCGCGTGCTCCGGGTTCGCACGGATCTGCCTGAAAGGACACGCGCGTGACCGGCCCGAGGCCGCCCCCGCGGCAGACCGGTGGGCTCGCGGCGAAGGCGAGCCACCGGCGCCGCGCACCCGCCGTCGCCGCAGGGGTGCGACCGGCGTGTCGCGATCTCGAGGCCCTACGTGTTGACGTTGACCATCGCGCCGGTGATCGAGACGATCGCGCCGGCGGCGATCGTGATGCCGCCGGGGCCGATCTCGACGGTCGAGCCGCCGGCGGACAGGGTGATCGAGGCGGCGGTGATCGACAGCGTGCCGGCGACGCTGAGCGTGTCGCCGCCGCCGATGCTGGTGGTCCGCGCGGCGCCGACGTTGAGGTCGTGCGAGGCGGAGAAGGTCATGTTGGTCGCGCCGCCGACGTTGGTGGTGCTGCTGCCGCCGATGTTGGTGGTGCTGCTGGCGGCGATGGTGGTGGTGCTGCTGCCGCCGACGCTGACCGTGCTGCTGCCGCCGCCGGTGACGCTCATCGCCCCGGACACGCTGAGGGTCATGCTGCCGCCGACGGTGGTCGATTGATTGGCGCCGACGGTGGTCGACTGATTGGCGCCGATCGTCGACGATTGATCGGCGCCGACCGAGATCGTCTGGTTGGCGCCGACTGTCTCGTTCTGCATCGACCCGACGGTGAGGGTCTGATTGGTGCCGACCGAGATCGTCTGGTTGTTGCCGACGGTGAGCGACTGGTCGACGCCGACGGTGAGCGTCTCGTTGTTGCCGACGCTGGCGGTGCGGTCGACGCCGACCTCGTCCTTCTGGTGGCGGCCGACGTTGCTCGAGTCGTCGCGCCCGCTCTTGCGCGTGGTGTCGCGGATGACGTCGGTGTTCATGTCCTGCTGGCCGTGGATGTAGATCTCCTCGGCCCCGGCCGCGTCCTCGAAGCGGATCTCGTTCGAACCACCGCCGCCCGGGCTGGTCTCGGTCTTGATCGTGCTCTTGGTCTTCTCCAGCGGCAGGTCGTAGGGCGGCCGGTTCTGGCCGTTGTAGACGCAACCGGTGACGACCGGGCGGTCGGGGTCGCCGTCGAGGAACTCCACCAAGACCTCCATGCCGACGCGCGGGATGAAGACGGCGCCCCACGACGGGCCGGCCCACTTCTGGGCGACGCGGATCCAGCACGAGGCGGTGTCGTCGAACGGGGAGATCCGGTCCCAGTGGAAGTGGACCTTGATCCGCCCGTGCTCGTCGGTGTGCACCTCTTCGCCGGCCGGGCCGACGACGATCGCGGTCTGCGGCCCGTGCGCCCGCGGGCGCGTGAGCGTCGGCTCCGGCCGCCACGAGACGTCGGCGGGGATCGCCTCGAACTCGTTGTCGTAGCGGCTCTCGCCGCGCTGGCTGGCGTACATGTCCTCCTCGGGCGCGGCCCCGCGGTGGCGCACGCGCACGAGCAGGTACTCGCGGTCGAGCTGCGGCTGCGGGTGGCCGACCAGCGTGATGGTGTAGCCGGGCGTCAGCTCGGTGACGTCACCTGTCCCCAAGTACACGCGGGTCTGGGCGCTCTGCTGCTCGAGCTTGCGCTTGGCCCGCTTGATGCCGTCGTCGCGGTGGAGCCGCAATTCGTCGTGGTCGTAGACCTCGCGGTCGCGGCCGCGGAGGTCCTTCGACCGCCGCTCGCGCTGGTACGGCGAATCGCTGGGGTGCAGCCAGTCGAAGTCGCGCTGGACGATCGAGGTGGTGCGCAGCGACCAGGTCGGGGTGAGGCTGTCGACGGCCTGGCGCAGCGCGGTGCCGGTCTGCCGCGCGAGGTAGTCGACCTTGTCGCGGCCGCCCTCGAGCGGCAGCGGCTTGCAGCGGTCGCTCTCGCCGGCCAGCACGAGCACCTCGGGCCCGCCGTTCACCGGGTGCTCGAAGTAGTAGAGGATGCCCTCCTCCTGCATGAGGCGGGCGGCGAACTCGAGGTCGGTCTCGCGGAACTGGACGCAGTACTCGCGCGGCTCGTAGGCGGCGGCGTCGAGGTCGAGGCGCAGGCGCCGACCCTCGAGCTCGAGCCCGGGCTCGAGCACCTGGCGGAGGATGTCGGGGACGCTCTGCTCCTGAAAGAAGCGGGTGTTGACGACCTGGCCGAGCAGGGCGAGCGCGGGCACGAGGTCGACGCCGAGGACGAGGCGGTCGGTGACGACGCCGAGCTCCTGCATGCGGGCGACGACGCCGTAGACGGCCCGGGCGGCGACGTCGCGCTCGATGAAGAAGTCGCACTCGGCCCCGAGGAGGTCGCTCGGATCGACGGACAGGTCGTCGGTGAGGATCTCGAGGTGCAGGCGGTACGGCTCGGAGATCGACTCGACGAGGTCGAAGCGGCGGACGTGCCAGACGACGCCCTGGGTGCCCTTGCAGGTGAAGCTGTAGCGCGTTGCAGCGAGTAGGCCGCTGCGGTCGTCCGAGGCGTGGTCGTTCATCGCGGCGCGGCTGCAGTGTTGCACGCGAGCGAGCGGCCGGCGAGTCGAAGTGAGGCGCGCGAGAGCGCGGCGCGGTCTCGATCGCGGCGGGCACGACGCGGCTGGTGTGGCTTCGCGGCTGGTGTAGATTCGCCGACGTGGCGCGACGAGTGGCGATCGCAGGGCGCTTCGGCGAGCAGTGGTGGTTGATGGCCGGCCGCGGCGTGGGTGTGGCGCGCGAGGTCGCGGCGCGCACGGTCGACGCGCTGGCGCTGACGCCGGACTCGACCGCGGCGCTGCGCGGGCTGCTGTTCGCGGCGGCGGGCATCGACGCGTCGCGGCTGGAGCGCGCGGGGCTGGAGCGCGTGCTGGTCGACCTGCTGACGCGCGGGCTGCTGGTCCACGAACGCGAGGCGCCGGCGCGCGAGTCCGGACAGGCGGGCCGCAGCGCCGCCGAGCCCGCGGCCGAAGAGGCCGACACGCAGCTGGTCGAGACCGACTGGATCGGCCTCGAGCTGGTCGACGCGAACGGCGCGGCGGTGGCGTGGGAGCCCTACGTGATCGAGCTGCCCGACGGCAGGCAGCTGCGCGGCTCGCTCGGCGTCGACGGCAAGGCGGTCGTGCGCGGGCTGCCCCCGGGGACGTGCAAGATCACCTTCCCGCGGCGCGGCGCGAACATGTGGGCCGCGGCCGGGTGATTGTGGGCAGGCGGTGACGACGGACGTCGACCCGCAGCCCGCGAGGTCGCCGCGCGCGCGGCGTGCGGTGATTGTGGGCAGGCGATGAGCGCCCGCGGGGCAGGCCGGGAGCGTGCGGCCGCCATCGTGGGACGAGGCGAACCCGGCGGATCGAGGCAGGGGCGCGAACGGGCGTGAGGCGCGGGCGCCGGGTGATGCCGCGGCGACGGCGAACTCGGCCGCGAGGCGCGACTCGTCGGGGGCGGAGGTCTCCACGGCTGCGCCCGCTGCCTGCACCGCGGGCGTGGAGGCACGGAGATCTGCCCGGACCTCGCAGACAGCGCGGGCGATTGGCTAGATGTCTTCGAAGACATGCTCTTTTGAACAGCCAGGACGCGCCGCTGCGCCGCGCGCGGATTCGCCGGGCGCGCAGGCGCTCGCGGGCGCACGCGCGCGCGCGCGGCCGGTTCGGCTTGTCGGCGGCGGGGGCGGGCGGATACCGTGGCGGGGCGATGGCGAGTCACCGGGTGGCGCAGGGAGAGTGCGTCGGGAGCATCGCGGCGCGCCTGGGCGTCGACTGGCGGGAGGTCTGGGACCACCCGAACAACGCGGCGCTGCGCGAGCGGGCGCGCGATCCGAGCGCGCTGCTGCCCGGCGACGCGCTGTTCGTGCCGGAGCCGGCGGCCAGGTGGGAGACGCGGGCGACCGGCGCCTCGCACAGGTTCAAGCTGGCGCCGGCGGGCGCGGAGGTGCGGCTGCGCTTCGTCGAGGGCGACGCGCCGGTGGCTGGCGCTTCATACAGGTTCTTCGTCACAGGTATGGAAGAGCCTGTCCGGGAGGGCAAGACCGACGGCGACGGCCGGCTGGTCGAGGCGATCGGGAGCGAGGCGACGGAGGCGGTGGTCGAGTTCCCGGAGCGCAAGTTGATGTACCGGCTGCGGCTCGGGCACCTCGACCCGGTGGGGGAGGTGTCGGGGGCGCAGGCGCGGCTGTCCCAGCTCGGCTACTACCACGGGCGCGTCACCGGCGAGCTCGACGACGCGACGGCGCTGGCGCTGTGGGGGCTGCAGCTGCGCGAGGGCCTGCCGGCGACCGGCGAGCTCGACGCGGCGACGCAGGCCAAGCTGCGCGAGCTCTACGGGATGTGAGGAGGACGCGTGCTGCGATTCTGTGACCCGTACGCGCTGGACGTCCCCGACGCGCTGGCCGACCGCACCGGCTACGTGTTCGAGGAGGCCGGCGCCGGCGAGGCCGACCGCCTGGCGATCGAGGTCGAGGAGCTGCCGGCCGACGTGCGCCCGGCCGACGTGATCGCCGCCAACCGCAAGAGCGCGGCGCGGGCGCTCGGCGGCGACCCGGGATGGCCGGAAGGACAGGTCATGACCGGGCTCGGGCCGGCCCACACCCTGGCGATCACCGACCCGGAGATCGCCGGCGGGGTGTGGGTGGCGGCGCTGCGCGACGACCGCGGGCGGATGTGGACGCTGCGCTTCGAGAGCGCGCGCGAGTGGGCCGACACCGTGTTCCTGGCGCTGGTGGCCGCGATCGGCGGCGGCTCGCTGCCGCCGGGCTGGGCCGAGCGGCGCGCCCACGGCGTCGCGCTGGCCCTGCCCGCCTGGCTGCGGCCGCCGCGGGTGTTCCGGTTCGCCAGCGCCGGCGACGAGGTGACGTGTCTGTTGGACCAGGGTTCTTCGGACATGCCCCAAGAGGCAGAATTCGAGGCGTGGGGCGAGCCGGCCCCGGGCGAGCTGCTGGTGGTCCACCCGCTCGCCGCCGGGACGGCCACGCTGGCCGGCGCGGAGGCGGCGTGGGGCGAGTGGCGGCTCGACCGCTGCGACCCGTACGGCGCGGTGCTGGGCTCGACGTGGGCGCGGGTGGCGGCGGCGCCGGGGCTGTCGCTGCGGCTCGTCGTGATCGAGCGCGCGGCCGAGGCGCTCGGCGGCGCGGGCTTTTCGGCGATGGTCGCCAGCGTGGCGCGGCACTGAGGGAGGGGGGGATGGCGGAGGACCAGCTGACGGTGCGCGAGATCGAGGCCGCGCGGATCTTCGAGCAGGGCAAGGAGAACACGCTGCGCAGCGGCAAGCCGCTGCCGATCGTGTTCGTCCCCGGGGTGATGGGCTCGCGCATGCGGCTCGCCGCGCACAACGAGCTGTGGGACCCCGACAGCAAGAAGAACCTGCTGGGCTGGTCGATGCGCTCGGCCGAGCGGGCCGCCGAGCTGCTCAGCGTGCGCACCGGGATGGCGGAGATCCTCAGCGACCCGATCGCGTGGGACAAGGACCTCGAGAAGATCTGGCGCGCCGTCGACCCGAACGGCGACCCCGGCTTCTACGGCCGCCAGCGCGGCTGGGGCGGGGTGTCGCAGAGCTATTACTACGAGATCCTCAAGGCGCTCGAGGTCGCGTTCAACAGCGGGGCCTACGCCGCCGGCGAGCACCCGGTGTACGCGTTCGGCTACGACTGGCGGCGCACCGTGTCCAACGGCGCGACCCTGCTGGCCCGCCGGATCCGCCACGTCCTCGACAAGCACGGCGTCGACAAGGTCGTGCTGGTGACGCACAGCATGGGCGGCCTGGTGGCCCGCTACGCCTGCGCGCCGGCCGGCTGCGGGGTGGCGAACCTGGTCAAGGGCGTGGTCCACGTGGTCCAGCCGTGCAACGGCGCGGTGGTGGCCTACCGCCGGTTCGTCGAGGGCCTCGGCAACGAGAAGGCGACCGGGATCGAGGGCAAGATCTTCGCCGGCATCCTCGGCGGGACGTGGTGGGGCTACACGATGATCATGAGCGGCACCGAGGGGCCGCTGCAGCTGATGCCGAACCACGTCTACGAGGGCTGGCTCACCGGTCCTTCGGGACAGGTGGTGCCGGCCGCCGAGATCTACGCCGACTACCTCAGCGGCGGGCCGCGCAGCGTGGTGCCCGAGCTGCCGGCGGCCGAGCTGCAGACGCTGCTGAACGAGGGCTTCGGCGACGCGCCCGACGCGATGACGCGGGCCGCCGAGGCGCGCCTCGTCGAGCTCGACGACGAGTGGAACGGCCGCTTCCCCGAGTTCCACGAGATGCGGCTGCGCGCCGACCGGGCTCGCGCGGCGCGGGCGCTCGGGCGGTGGGACGTCTACCGCGCGTCGCTGCGGTCGGGGATCGCGTGCGCCCAGGCGTTCCACCGCCTCCTGGCCGGCTACGCGCATCCGCGCACGTTCATGCTGTACGCCGCGGGGATGCCGACCGAGACCGCGTACCGCTGGGACCTCCCGCCCGGGCGGCGCGCGGTGCCGGTGGCCGGCGGCGGCGACGGCACGGTGCCGATCGTCAGCGCCCAGGGCCTCGACGCCGGCGTGAGCGGACAGTGGGCCGGGGTCGCGCCGCCGCGGCTCGCGCTCCACGAGGACGTCGGGGCGCGCGAGCACTCGACCTGCTTCGTGCCCGACGTCAACCAGCGGGTGGTCCGGCGGATCCAGGCGCTGCGGCTGTTGCCGTGACTCGTGGCGGCGTCCGGGGCGCAGGGGTCGCGAGGCGTCGGGCGTCGCGCGTGAGGTCGCCGTCATCGGGTGATACGCGATCGCGACCGCCACGCGGCCGTGACACTCGCGCATGGACGGGCGGGGTCCGGCCGTGGCAGCCTTCGAGGACACCATGGAGCTCGCCGCGCTGATCGCCGCCCTCTCGGACCCCCGCGCTTTCGGGCGCGACGCGGGCGTCCGTGTCGAGGTGGTCCAGACCCACGTCTCGGTGGTGTTCCTGGTCGAGGACGACGTCTACAAGCTGAAGAAGCCGGTCGACCTCGAGTTCCTCGACTACTCGACGCTGTCGCGCCGGCGTCACTTCTGTCAGCTCGAGGTGGAGCTCAACCGCCGGCTGGCGCCCGACGTGTACCTCGGGACCTTGCCCGTCGTACAGGTCGACGATCAGGTGCGGGTCGGCCGCGAGCTCGACGAGGGCGGCGACCTCGAGGTGATCGACTGGGTGGTCCACATGCGGCGGCTGCCCGACGCGGCGCGGCTCGGCGCGCGCGTGGCCGCCGGCGAGGCCGACGCGCACCTGATGCAGCGGCTCGGCGCGACGATCGCCGGCTTCCACGCGCGGGCCCGGCGCGGGCCGGCGGTGTCGGCGTGGGCGACGTTCGCGGCGGTGGCCGGCAACTGCCGCCAGAACTTCACGCAGCTGGCCGGGCTCGGGGTGGTGACCGAGCAATTGCTGACGCGCGTCGAGCGGGCCACCGAGGAGGCGCTGGCGCGCGGGCACGCGGCGATCGACGGGCGGGCGCGCCGGCACGTGCCGCGCGACACCCACGGCGACCTGCGGCTCGAGCACGTGTACTGGTTCCCCGAGCGCGAGGCGCCGGACGACCTGCTGGTGATCGACTGCATCGAGTTCGGCGAGCAGTTCCGCTGCGCCGACCCGGTGGCCGACCTGGCGTTCCTGGTGATGGACCTGCGCGACGCCGGCCGGCGCGACCTGGCCGACGCGCTGGCCGAGGGCTACTTCGCGGTCACGCCCGACGACGAGGCGAGCGAGGGCCGCGCGCTGCTGCCGCTGTACATCGCCTACCGCGCGACGGTGCGGGCCAAGGTCGAGGCGTTCAAGGCGCGCGAGCCGGAGGTGCCGGAGGCGGAGGCGCGCGCGGCCGAGGCGCGCGCGCGCCGGTACCTGCTGCTGGCGCTGCGCGAGCTGCAGGCGCCGGCGCTGGCCCCGTGCCTGCTGCTGGTGATGGGCCTGCCCGGGACCGGCAAGTCGACGCTGGCCCGCGCGCTCGCCGGCGAGGGCTTCTCGTGGGTCCGCTCCGACGCGGTCCGCAAGCAGCTCGCCGGCCTGCCGAGCGAGGCCCCGGCCGACGCGTCGGTGTACACGCCGGCGTGGACCGAGCGCACCTACGAGGTCTGCCGCGAGCTGACCGAGGCCCGCCTGGCCGAGGGCGAGCGCGTGGTCGTCGACGCCAACTTCAAGCTCGACTCGCAGCGCGCGCCGTTCGTCGACCTGGCCGCCGCGCTCGGCGTGCCGGCGCAGATCCTCGTGTGCACCGCCGACGAGGCGACGGTCCGCGAGCGCCTGTCCCGCAGGACAGGCGACGTCTCGGACGCCGACGTGTCGGTGTACCTGCAGGCGCGGTCCGCGTGGCAGCCGCTGCGCCCCGAGCACGCGGCGATCGCCGCCGAGATCGACGGCGGCGGGCTGCCCGAGGAGGTGCTGCAGCGGGCGCTGCAACACCTGCGCGCGGCCGGGTTGTGGTAGCGGCTGTCCCTCGGGACATGCGATTGCGCGGCCGCGCGCCCCCGCAGGCGCGCGCGCGAACGTTGTCAAGCCGAGGCCCGGATGGTCTATTGGACCCATGCGAAGGGCATGGCTTGGGGCGCTGCTGGTCGGCGCGGCGACGGCGGAAGGATGCGCGAAAGGGAGCGCGCTCGACACCGGCGGCGTGGTGAGCGACTCCGCGGGCCCGACGACCACGACCACCACCACCGAGGCGACGACCACCGAGGCGCCCTCGACGTCGACGACGACCGGCAGCTCGACCACCACCGACGAACCGTCGACGACCGACGCGACCGACGCGACCGGCAGCCAGAACACCACCGACGGGCCCAAGTGCGGCGACGGTCAGCTCGACCCCGGCGAGCTGTGCGACGACGGCAACGTGCTCAACAACGACGCCTGCACCAACTCGTGCAAGTTCGCGGCCTGCGGCGACGGCTTCGTGCTCGCCGGCACCGAGGAGTGCGACGACGGCAACGCGATCGACGGCGACGACTGCACCAACATGTGCACGGGCGCGGTGTGCGGCGACGGCGTGGTCCACGTCGGCCTCGAGGCGTGCGACGACGGCAACCTTGACGACGCCGACGCCTGCACCAACCAGTGCGCGCTCGCGGGCTGCGGCGACGGCATCGTGATGATGGGCGTCGAGGAGTGCGACGACGGCAACGCCGAGAACACCGACGCCTGCACCGCGAGCTGCAAGAACGCGGTGTGCGGCGACGGCATCCTGTGGCTCGGCAGCGAGGAGTGCGAGGACGGCAACCAGGTCCCCGGCGACGGCTGCGAGCCCGACTGCAAGAAGACGGTGATCAACAAGTACACCGCGTTCGGCCCGCAGCAGAACGTGCAGTCGGCGTCGCTGGTCGGCTGGCAGGTCTGCTACGTCGACCAGTTCGGCCACTCGGGCACGCCGGTGTCGCAGATCTTGCAGCAGTGCGGGAAGGTCAACCTGATGCTGGCGTGCCGCCCGAGCGGCAGCGAGACGTACACGCTGCTGGCCCACGGCCCGCGCGCGCTGGTGACGGCCGACACCGGCCAGAGCAACACGCCGACGGTCGCCAACGGGAGCGGCTGGTACTTCAGCGACGCGTTCTCGTGGGGCTTCGCGGTCGAGGGCGACCCGCTCGACCGCAACAGCTGCGACATCGGCGGCGTGAATCCGGAGCGGCGGCTGTGCTTCCACACCACCGGCGGGCAGATCAACGGCGGCTTCCGCTGCGGGAGCAACGAATTTCTGAACGGCAGCCCGGACTGGGAGCGCGTGGTGCTCCACGCCGATTGAGGGCGTCCGCGCGCGCCCCGAGGACCGCCCGCCGCGACGCACGGCGCCGCGCACGGACTGGTTTTTTCGGTACGATGGGCGGGAGCGAAGATGCCTTCCCAGCCCCTCCCGCGCCTCGCGCGACCCACCCTGCTCGCCGCCGTCGCCCTGTGCGCCTGTGACGGCCACGCGCCGACGCCGGCCAAGGCGGCGGCCCCGACCGCGAGCCCGGCCGCGGCCGCGGGCAAGCCCGCGGAACCCGACGACGACGGCGCGACCGCGCCCCGCACCGTCAAGCTCGATCTGCAGCCCGTGGCCACCCGGCGCGGGCCGATCTCGCTGCACCGCCTCGGCGACGGCGAGGTCGTGCTGGCCGGAGGGGTGCTGCTGACGCGCGTCGACGCCGACGGCAACCTGGCCCAAGAGGCAGGTCTGCTCAGCGGCCTGCACCCGGCCGAGCCGGGCGCGGGCTGGCAGGTCCACGCGCTCGGCGGGCGCGACGACGACTTGTGGCTGACGGTCGCGCGCGGCGGAGACGATCCCGCGCACCGCGTGTACCGCCGGCGTGAGAATACTTGGACCGCGCACGAGCCCGACCCCGACGCTCCGGGGGCTTACTACCTGGACTATGCGACATGGCCCGAGGGCCATGCGATCGCGCTGCGTATGGGCGGCGACGGGCAGGCGGCGCTGGTGGTGCTCGACGACGACGGCGCGCGGCCGGCCCGGCCGCGGCTCGAGGTCGCGGGCCTGAGCGAGGCGCCGCGGCCGACCCGGCTGGCGGGGCTGGCGAGCGGCGAGCTGTTCGCGTCGGTCGCGGCCGGCCCGGCGGGCGCCGAGGGGCAGCCCGGGCTGCAGTCCGGGATGCTGCGCTGGGGCCCGACGGACGCGACGGGGATCTTCGCGCCGCTGCCGGGGCTCGAGTCGCGGGCGCCGAAGCAGGTGTCGGCGCTGGTCGAGAGCGGCGGGCAGGTGCTGATCGGCGACGGGGTCGAGATCGACGACGAGGTGGTGCCGTACGTGGCCGGCTTCGACGGCACGTCCTGGCGCCTGCTCGACCCGCCGCCGGCGCGCGGCGCGGTGGTGTCGCTGGTCGAGACGCCCGAGCCGGCGCTGTTCGCCGTCGTCGACGAGGAGGGGCCCGCCGACAGTCTGTGGCGGATCCACGCCGGCGGCGACTGGGACGTGTGGGAGCGCGTCGAGCTGCCGCCGGTGCAGCTGGCCGCGGGCTGGTTCTGGGACCAGGAGGCCGGGGCGTGGGCGTCGGAGCCGGCGCCGGCGGCCGGGCTCGTGCCGTCGCCGCGGGCGATCGGCCGCGACGCCGCCGGGTCGCTGTGGGTCAGCGCCGGCCTGCTCCTGCCCGATGGGACAGCTTCGCCGCACCACGCGGTCCTGCGCAGCGGCCCCGCAGCGGCCCCGCTGGCGCTCTACGACGACGGCCAGATCCACGCGGCCCAGCAGGACCTGCTGCCGCGCAAGGCCCCGCGGGCCGGCGACCCGACCTGTCCGCAAGTTTATGTCCATTTGTACACTGTCTCGGAGGACAGCCCGGAGGTCGGCACGCCCGAGCTGCGGGCCGCCCTGGCCGGGCCGCTCGGGTCGCTGCTGCTCGGCGAGGTCCGCTCGCAGGGCGAGCGCCAGGTCGGGCTGCTGCTGGCGGCCGGCGACTACGAGACGCACAAGGCGGCCATCGCCGGGGTGGCCGCCAAGCTGCGCTACCGCTCGCGGGCCAGCTGCGGCCACCCGCCCCTGCTCCGCGGCTGGCGCGCCGGCGGCTGAGCGCGCGTCACGGGCGCGGGCCGAGTCCCGTCGCGGCCGGTCGAGGGCGCGCGCCAGCTCGTCCGGGGGCCGGGACGGCGCTCTCGGACATGTCGCAAGAGTCAGGTCGTGGGAGGCCGGGCGCGGGCCGTGCCCCGGCCGGAGCCCAGCGCTCATGGACATGTCGCAAGAGACATGTCGCAGGCGAGGAGGCCGTGCCTCGGCGCGAACCAGCGCTCGTGGCATGGCGCGAGGGACATGTCGTGAGGGCGGCCGGGGTTCGGGCGCCGCCGGCGCTCGTGGGCGTGGCGCGAAGGGCATCGCCGCGGCGACGAACGCGAATGTGCTTCGGGACATGCCCGAACGGACATGCAGGCGTCAGCGCACCGCGAAGCCGTAGGAGCTCCAGAAGCTCTCCCAGTCGGCGTCCTTGCAGCCGGCGCAGCGCCGCATGTGGACCGCGCGCAGCAGCCACGGCCCGCTCGCGGCCACGGTGAAGCGGGCGCGGCCGTCGGCGTCGGTGGTGGCCGCCTGGGCGACGACGCGGCCGTCGCGGCCGCGGGCGAACGCCTCGACGGTGGCCCCGGCGAGCGGCTCGCCGAGGAATTGCAGCTGCACGCCGAGGCGGTCGCCGGGGCGCACGGCGGCGAGGTCGCGGTCGGGGACGAGCTCGAGGCGGTGGCCGAGGACGCGGGTCGAGACGCCGTCGACCGGGTCGCCGACCTGCACGAAGCTCTTCAGGTAGCGGGTGTAGCGCTCGCGCCCGGGCTGCCAGCGCTCACCGGCCCGCTTGCGCTCGGCGAAGGCGGCGCCCAGGCCCTCGTGGCGGAGGTAGCGGTTGAACTTGAGCGGTTTGAGCTCGATGTGCGAGGCGTCGCGCTCGAGCCCGAACAGGTAGCCGCCGGCGCCGCCGAGCCGCAGATCGAGGAACGGCGCGGCGCCGTCGCGCGCCTGCGCCAGCAGGTCGAGCTCGCCCAGGGCCGTGATCTGCCGCAGCGAGACCAGCCGCCGCCGCTCCATCGCCTTCTGCGCCTCGGCCGTGAAGTCCTCGCCGACCCAAAGGCTGAGCGCGAGCGCGCCCCCTGCTGCCGGCGACAGCGGCGAGAACTCGAGCCAGTAGTCGTGGGCGCGGGCCGGGAAGGCCAGGCAGAACGCGGCCAAAAAGCCGAGGGCGAGGACGCGGACGGACGGCACGGCCTCGCAGCATACCCCCGCTCGCCGGCTGCCGCGATTTTCGCGCGAGGGCGAGGACGCGAGGGCGTGGCGCGCGGCGGCGAGGATGGCCAGGGCCGCGGAGCTGGACGGGGCGTCTGCGGGCTCCCGGCGTCGATGGTGGTCCCGGCGTCGCGCGCCGCGGGACGTCGATCCATCCGCTGAGCCGGGCGATCGCCACCACGTGCGAGTCGAGGCGGACGACGGACGCGGCGCACAGCCGCGTCTGCAGGTCGACCGCCTCGGCGGCGAGGAGGGGGCGCGCCGCGGCGGCGAGGGTGACGGCGCCCCCGCTGGCCGATGACGCCGCGCGCGTGGCCGGACGAGCGGAGCCGAGGATCGGCGACGAGGTTGATGGAGCCCGGCTGGCTCACGAGGCCGCGCGCGTGACCGAGGGAGCGGCGGCGAGGGTGGCGGAGCCCGGCTGGCTCACGAGGCGGCGCGCGCCGCCGGACGAGCCGGGCCGAGGCGCGGACGGCAGGGCCGCCCGCGATTTTTAGGACATGCCTTCAAAAACATGTCCGAACGGGCATTCTCTGACGGACATATCCCCCGGGACATGTCCGAAGCGGACATGCGGCTCAGCCGGTCGAGGAGGTCGTGTCGGCGGTCGTGCCGGTGTGGTCGTGCTCGGTCTCGCCGTGGTCTTGCGTGGTGGTCGCCTCGGTGGGCCCGGTGCCGGAGCTGCCGGTCTCGCTGGCGTGGGGTTCGGTCTCGTGGGCCTCGGTCTCGTGGTGGTCGGTCTCGTGGGCTTCGGACTCGCCCGCGGTCCCGTGGTCATGCGGCTCCTGGCAGGTGCCCTTGCCGTCGTGGAAGTCGCAGATCAGGCCCTCGCCGCACTGCTCGGCCTTGTCGCAGGGGTTGCCGACGTTGCTCTGGCCGGTGCAGCCGGCGGCCAGAGCCGAGAGGAGCAGGGCAGGGAGCAGGGCGGGGAACGAGCGAGCGGCGCGGGTCATGACGAGGACCGACAACATAGGCGCGGCGTCGCGGCCGTGTACATGCGTCGCGCTGTCGCACGCCGCGAGGAGCGCGGGGGCGATGCGACCCGATGTCGCAGCGGCCCGGTTTACCGGCCGTCTCGGCGCCGATGCGGCGCGGGATCGGTTACACGGCGGAGGTGACGTCTCGCATCGCCGTACGGCAGGGGTCGGCCCCGATCGGGCTCGGCGGGGCCGCCGCGGCCCTGCTGCTGGCCGCCGCGCTGGCGGGCTCGACCGCGGGCTGCATCACCGCCTTCGCCCCCGACATCCGCCGCGAGGAGCACCACGCGGCGATGACGTCGCAGTCGACCCGCGGGGCCTGCCTCAAGTGCCACGAGCTCGAGTCGCACATGGCGAAGCGGATGCGGGGCATGGACCCGGCGATGCTCGAGCGCCACATGGTCGAGATGAACAAGATCATCCGCCCGCCGCTGGTGGCCGACTGGATGGTCAAGGACCGCCGCGGGTGCGTCGACTGCCACGCGATCAAGGGGGCGCGGTGAGCCGCCGCCGCGCGCGAGGGCGAGGCGCGGCGCGCCTCCTGGCCGCCGCGCTGGCGCTGGCCCCGCGGCCGCGCGCGCCCACCACGTGCCCGGCCACGGCGCGTCCGAGGGGGTGCGCACGATCAACAGCCTCAACGGCGCCGGCGGGAAGGCCAACACGCGGCTCCTGCTGATCAACGAGTTCGTCTACACCGGCTTCGGCCTCAACCCGGGCACGATGGACTCGCTGTCGCTGGTCGGCGAGTACGCGCCGCGCCCGTGGCTGTCGTTCGCCCTGCAGGCGCCGCTGCTGATGTTCCGCGCCGCCGACACGCAGGGAGAGACCCGGGTCGGCTACGGCGACACGCGGGTGCAAGTGCGGGTCACGCCGCACGCGAGCAAGCTGATCCACCGGGTGCTGACGGCCGGGCTCAACGCCTCGCTGCCGACGCGGACGGTGCGGTTCACCGTCGACCCGGGGCCGATCGTGGCGGTCGCGCCGTACGTGGTGTTCACGCGTACGTACATGACCTGGTACTGGCAGGTGCTGGCGATCTCGACGGTCGACATCCGCCGCGCCGGCGTGGCGGTCGACTTCGGCGCCAGCGGCCAGGTCGGCGCGCGGCTGGCCGGCGGCAAGGTCAACCTCGGCGTCGGCCTCCTGCTCGACACCCGCCTCGCGGCCTTCTGCGCCCTGCCCGAGGGCGGCCGCGAGTTCTGCCCCGGCAACCGCGCCGGCGAGCTGTACCGCGACCTCGGCACGGCCCGCGGCACCGGCCTGATGGCGGTCTCGTACAACTTCCACCGCCGCGGCTCGCTGGTCGGCTCGGTCCAGGTCCCGTTCACGCGGCTCCGCGACTACACGATCGGCTGGAGCCTCGGCGTCCAGATCTTTTTTTGAAACACCTGTTCCGGGGGACAGATCGGCCGGGCGCTCGGGCCATGTCCGAAGGCACGTGACCCCGGAGACAGGCAGCTCGACTCAGGGCTCTTCGCCCTCGATGAGGATCGGCTCGGCGAAGCGCGACTTCAACGGGGTGCCGTCGGGGTAGAAGAAATAGAACTCGACGCGGCGGTTGGCGGCGCGGCCCTCTTCGGTGTTGTTGTCGCCGGTCGGGTCGGCCTGGCCGCGCGAGCCGATGTGTACGCGGGTGGGGTCGACCTTGCCGTCGGCCTTGAGGAGGAGCGCCTCGCGCACCTCGCGGGCGCGCTGGAGGCCGAGCTGCATGTTCTTGTTGGCCTGGCCCTGCGAGTCGGTGCGGCCGATCAGCAGGAGGTGCAGCTCGGGGTTCTTGACGAGGGCGTCGGCGGCCTGGCCGACGACCGGCCGGTCGTCGAAGGTGACGATGTTCGAGCCGGTGGCGAAGTAGGCCGGGGCGACCTCGGGCGGCGGCGGGCGCGAGGACGGCGTCGTCGAGCCGCCGGCTTGCTTGCAGGCGGCGAGGAGCAGGACCAGCGCGAGAGCGGCGCGAGGCATGCCGCGAGGGTATCACCCCGGCCCGGGCCTGCGCCCGCGGGGCGGGTGCGCTTCCGCGCTCGCGGCGGCGTCGGTTACCCTGCGCGTGGTGCAGGGCGGGTCCTGGGCGAGGTTGTTCGAGCGCGAGCCGGCGCTGTTCGCCGCCGGCCTGCGCGCGGCGACGATCGCGGCGGCGCTGTGGCTGTCGCTCGAGGTCGACCTGCGCTGGGCCTCGCTGCCCAAGGACGCGACGGTGTCGGTCGCAGGGCTGGTGGTGCCGACGACGTGGTGGGCGTCGCAGGCGCTGCTGTGGCTGGGTCGCGCGCTGCTGTGGGGCGGGGCGCCGATATGGCTGTTCGGACATGTGCGAGCGGTCAGGATCGGCGCCGCCTGGGCGACGACGCTGGGGATGCTGACGGTCGGCTCGCTCTACTGGGAGAACCTGCCGTGGTTCCGCCACAAGTTCGTGCCGCCGCTGTGGCTGCTGGTGCTGCTGGTCGCCGGCGAGCACGCGCGCGCGGAGCCGGGGCGAGCGCCGCGGTGGATCCGCGAGGGCGCGGTGTTCGTGCTGGCGTGCTTCTACGCCGGCGCGGGGGCTCATAAATTGCTCGCGTCCGGCTGGCGCTGGGCCGACGGGACCGCCCTGCAGCTGTGGCTGTGGCGCCTCGGCGATTCCGACAGCCTGGTGCGCGCGTGGGCGATCGCCGACGCGCGGGTGGCCGCGGCGCTGGCGAGCGTGGCGCTGGCGCTCGAGCTGGCGACGGTCCTGCTGGTGCCGCTGCCGCGCGCGCGACCGTGGCTGGCGGCCGGGCTGGTGGCCCTGCACGTCGGCATCGACCAGGTGCTGCACATCGACTTCCGGCCGATGATCCTGCTGGTGGTCGTGGTGCTGCTGCCGTGGCCGGAATGGTGGCAGCGGGCAACGGCGCAAGCGCGGTCGCGAAGCGGCGCAGCGTGAGGCTCTATTCGGCCCAGGAGCCGCCGTCCAGGGCCCGCTGCGCGGCGCGACGGATCTGCGGATCCGGATCTGCCAATCGCTGCACCAGCGCCGCGTCGACGTCGCTCCGGTCGCCGAGACCGAGGTCATCGACCAGCGTCGAGAGGGCGTAATAGCGGGTGTCGGCGTCGCTGTCGCCGGCGAGCTCGAGCAGGGCCGCGACGGCGGGTGGCTCCGGGGCGGCCAGGTTCACCAGCGAGGGCAAGGCGGCGGCGACGTGGAAGCGCACGCGGGCGTCGGCGTGGCCGGCGAGGCCGATCACGGCGGGCAACACCGCCGGGCCAGGGCGCAGCCGCGATCCACGGTGCCCGCTCATGTGCTGATAGCCGATCGCAGAGACGATCCACGCGATCACGTCAGGCGATCGCTCGCGCGCGAGCAGACCGAGCAACAGCGGCACCGCCTCGTCGGCGAAGCGCGGCGGCGGCCCGCCGAGCTCTCGCAAGAGCTTCAGGCCGAAGATCCGCTCGTCGATCGTATCGCTCTCGCACGCGCGCGCGGCGGCGGCGAAGATCTCGCGGGTGCCGCGTCGGTGCAATTCGACCAGGTGCGGCTGGGGTCGGGATGGGCCGTCGGTGACCTCGTCGCGGGCGCGGCGGAGCAGCTCTGCGAGCGGGAGCTCGGTGATACGCGTTGCGTCCATGGACCGAGGGTAGCGACCTCAGGGTGCGGAGGCGAGGAGCCCGTCGCGGGCGCTCGCGTAGGTGGGCTCGTCGACCTGCTCGAGGTGCTCGGCGATCCGCGCGCGCGGCTGGCCGTCGGGGCCGACGAACAGCTTGTCGGTGTCGAGGCTGCGCTCGCCGAGGCGGCCGGTGCCCTGCAACTCGCCGGAGCCGTCGGTCATGGCGATGTCGTAGGTCCACGCGGTCCAGGCCCACTCGGGGCCGGTGAACGTGACGGTGCCGGTGAAGCCGCCGGCGCGATCGCTGGCCGCGAACACGGCGGCGTCGCCGGGGCGCCGCTGCAACAACGTGACGAACTGCTCGCCGGGGTGGACGACGAGCTCCTCGATGCTGCCCTGCGCGGGGTCGACGGTGCGGCGCACGGCGATCGTCTTCGCCGGGCCGTAGGGCTGCGAACCATCGGGCGACGTGGTGGCGGTGGTGCCGACGTAGTATGTTGCGACCACGGCGGGAGGCGGGGTCGATTGCTCGGGGCGCTTGCAGGCGAACGCGGCGGCGGCCGACACGACGAACGCGGCCCGGCGGACGAACTCGGACGGCATGGACAGCTCCTGGACGGCGCGGCGACGGCCGCGGCGCGGGGGTTGTATCGCCGCTGGCCAGCGCGACCCCTACCGGTCCTGGGAATGGCGGGGAGCGCAGGATGAGCCGGGCGTACGCGGTCGGCCCGGAGGCGCGGGCGGCCCTGGCGGTGCTGCTGCTCGAGCTGCAGGACGCGCTCGACGAGCCGTGGACGCTCGAGACGATGGCGGCGCGGGTCGGCTACGATCCGTCGCACTTCGCCCGCGCGTTCCAGACGGTGGTGGGACAGCCGCCGCTGCGCTGGCTGCGGACGCTGCGGCTCGAGCGGGCGGCGCACGACCTGGTGTTCGCGCCGGCGAGGCCGCTGCAGGTGGTGGCCGAGGAGGCCGGCTACGCGTCGCACGAGGCGTTCCGCCGCGCCTTCGTGCGCGCGTTCGGGGTGCCGCCGAGCGCGATGCGCCGCCGTCCCCGCGGGCTCCGCGGGGCCGCTCCGCGCCCGCAGGGGGCCCTGCAGGGCCGTCCGGAGGGGCTGTCGGCGGCGCCGGAGATCGTGCGCTTCGGTCCGCTCGCTTCGGCGGTGTCGGTGGTGGCTACGCGGTTCGACGACGCGGCGATCGCCGAGGCGTGGCGCCGGCTCTACGCGCTGCCGTCACCGGCGTCGGCGTGGGAGCTGGCGGCCGCGTCGCCGCCGTGGGGGTTCACGCGCCCGGGACGCCCGCGCGAGTATCGATGCATCCGCCTCGGGTACGGCGAGAAGGCCCCGCCGGGGTTCTCGCCGTGGCGCATGCAGGCCGGCTGGTTCGCCCGCTTCCGCTACGAGGGGACGACGCCGGGGATCCACGCGTTGATGACGTGGATCTTCCGCGACTGGCTGCCGGGCTCGGCGCTGCGCTGGCGGTTCGCGCCGGTGGTGACGCTGTTCGACCCGGAGGCGTGGCACGCGTCGCGGTTTCAGCGCTCGCGCTGCGCGGTGCATGTGCCGGTCCAGAGC
The DNA here is from genome assembly GCF_002343915.1 of Nannocystis exedens. GTDB lineage: Bacteria > Myxococcota_A > Polyangia > Nannocystales > Nannocystaceae > Nannocystis > Nannocystis exedens. Next base: position 6,089,180 of record NZ_NETK01000001.1, read on the forward strand.
CTCGGCGGGCGCGGGCGGGAAATGTCATGAGATGGCCTTCGGGTCATGTCATGATCGGCGCGAACCGGAGCCGCGACGCGAACATGGGAGGAGGGCGCGGCGGGACATGTAAACATATGTCTTTCGGGTCATATGATGATTGATGCGCTGCAGCGCTCGTGGCCGGGGGAACGGGCGATCAAGGAACGCCTGACCCCTTCCGCTCGTCGGGCGCCGCGACGGCCTGCTGTGCCCGGTGACCGGGGCCGTCGCCGGGGATGCGCCGACTGCTTGGTTCCGACCTTGCCACCGGTCGCTTCTGCGGGTTTAAATCGGCCGCCCTCATGACGACCCACGACGAGTTCGCCCCCACGAAGGCTGTCTTCTACTTTCGCACCCTCGACCGCTGGCCCGGCGGCAACGCCGACATGATCACCATCAAGGCGGTCCTGCGGCTCTCCCCCGGCGCCGCGCCCGAGCTCGAGGCCCAGTTCTACCGCTGCTTCGACGGGCGCCACATGTGGTACCCGCCGCGACGCGTCGCGGTCGACTCGGGCGAGGCGCTCGCCGAGTTCCTCGCCGTGGCGCGCTCCCTCGCCGCGCGCGGCAGCCAGGCCCTCGCCATCCATCGGTTCGACGCCGCCGAGGACGAGTGGGACCCCGACTGGGCCGACTCGGAGGTCCTGCTGTATGCGACCGATGACGGCCCGGAGACGCCGGAAGAGGCGTCCTTGCGGCTCGTCCGCCGGGCCTCCAAGTCCGAGTCGTCCGCGCCCGACCCCGAGCTGGAGCGGGCCTTCGAGCTGGCGCACCGGCTCACCGGCGTCGGCCGCGTGTCCCAGTTCGGCAACACGGAGGACGCCCTGGCCGCGGCCTACTGGGGCCCGGACGGGGCGCCGGAGCAGGACTTCGACTACACCGTCGAGGCGACCCCGACGTACCTGCCGCCCGAGACCGACGCCGTGTTCCTCGAGCTGCAGGCCGCGCACGCGCAGGCCAAGGCGCAGGCCGAAGGTTCGCGACCCAAGACCATGCTCGTGTACCGCCTCGACGAGGTGCCCGAGTTCCTGACCCGCGAACTGCCGCCCGACGCGAGCGTGCGGCAATGCCTGTTCTTCGCCGCGCGCGAGGACCACCGATTCCTCGACGCGCTGATCGCGGCCGTCCCGGAGCGCGAGCACGACGACACCGACGCGGCGATGGACATCGCCGACCGGGTCACGCGGATCGCCTCGCAGTCCGAGGATTTTGCGAAGGCGCTGCGACCCGACAAGGTGCCGGCCGGCGGCGCGATCATCGGGGGCACGTACGGCAACGGGTTCCACGGCGGGGACGCCGAGGCGGTCGAGCGCTGGCTCGAGGCGCATGGCGTCGAGCGCGTGTCGCTGCGGACGTTCCTCGACAAGCTCATCCTGCTGCGCCTGGTGGACGAGGAGGGAGCGCCGCTCGAACAGGTCGACAAGGTTCCGGGCGGCCCGCCCGCGCGGACGGAAAACTCGCTCGGCGACGGCCTCTACGTGTTCGAACGCGACCGCCGCCACGTCCGCTTCGAGCTCGCCCAGGTGCTCGAAGCGGACGAGGAGGACGACGAGGACGAGCCGTGGCTCGAGCTGCGCTCGGAGGACCTCCCGCCGGGCGTGCTTCACACCGTGACGGTCCCCGCACCGGCGGCGAGGAAGGCGGCGGAGACGAAAAAGGCCGAGAAGCAGGCTCCGGTGAAGATGGCGGCGGGGAAGAAGACGACGCCGAAGGCGGCGGCGGGGAAGACGGCGGCGAAGGCGGCAGCGGGGAAGAAGGCGTCGAAGGCGGCGGCGGGGAAGACGGCGGCGAAGGCGGCGGCGGGGAAGAAGGCGGCGAAGGCGGCGGCGGGGAAGAAGGCGGCGAAGGCGGCGGCGGGGAAGAAGGCGTCGAAGGCGGCGGCGGGGAAGAAGGCGTCGAAGGCGGCGGGGAAGAAGACGGCGAAGGCGGCAGCGGGGAAGAAGACGACGTCGAAGGCGGCAGCATCGAAGAAGACGGCGGCGAAAAAGACCGCGTCGAAGCCGGGAGCGGCGAAGAAGAAGTCGGCGAAGAAGACCTCGTCGAAGCAGGCGCGGTCCAAGAAGACGAAGTAGATCGCGCTGCCTGATCGCGGCCCGCCGACTGCGGTGTTCACCGCGGCGGCGGGCGACTCGCTGCCCGTCGGGGTCGCGGTGCGGTGATGCATCGCAGCATGGCTATCCATGCGGGCAGGACGAGAGAGCGCCGCCGCGGCGACGCAGCGCCTTCAAGGGGGCCGCAGGCGCGCGCCTCGCTCGCCAGGCGCGGCGAACGACCGCGGCGGGTTGCCCGATCGGGCGCAACATGTCCGCCTGGACATGAAGCGAGAGACAGGTTCTTTCAGGCCGCGCGGACCTGGGCGAGGGCCGTGAGCAGGTGGTCGCGGTCGATCGGCTTGCCGACGTAGGCGGAGGCGCCGAGGACGAGGGCGCGGGCCTGTTCGTCGAGCAGCGAGGCGACGATCACGGGGACGCTGCGCAGGCCGACGTCGCTGCGGAGCTGGACGAGGGCGTTCCAGGCGTCGTCGTCGGGGACGGCGATGCCGAGCACGATCGCCTGCGGGCGCACGGTCTTGGCCAGCGAGAGGCCCTGCGAGGCGCTGGTGCAGCTGATGACGGGGACCTGCTCGCCGTGCAGGCCGCGCTGGACCTGCTCGAGGGTGGTGGGGTCGTCGTCGATGACGAGGACGGGGCCCTGCGGGGCGGAGGCGACGGACGGGGGGGCGGTGACGTCGAGCTCGGTGGGGACGGCGACCGTGAAGGTCGAGCCCTCGCCGGGGACGCTGGTGGCGGTGATGTCGCCGCCCATGAGGCGGCAGAACTCGCGGGCGATCGACAGGCCGAGGCCGGCGCCGCCGTAGCGGCGGGTGGTCGAGGAGTCGGCCTGCGTGAACTCCTGGAACAGCCGCGGCAGGGCCTCGGCGGCGATGCCGATGCCGGAGTCGGCGACGGAGATCTCCATCCAGTCGCGGTCGTCCTTCGTCAAGCGCCGCACGCCGACGCGGATCGTGCCGCGCTCGGTGAACTTGATGGCGTTGCCGATCAGGTTGAAGAGCACCTGCCGCAGCTTGAGCATGTCGGTGACCATGAAGCCGACCTCGCGGGGGATCCGGAGCTCGATGCGGTTGCCCCGCTGCTGGGCCAGGGTCTCGAGCGCCGCGGTGACGCCCTGGACCAGGGCGCGGGCGCTGAAGCGCTCGGGCCACACCTCCATGCGCCCGGCCTCGATCTTGGTGAGGTCGAGGATGCTGCTGATCAGCTCGAGCAGGTGCACGCCGGCGATGCCGATCCGCTTGAGGTCGCCGACGCTCTCCTGGTCGCCGCGCGCCTCGGCCTCCTCGAGCAGCAGGTCGCTGTAGCCGATGATGGCGTTGAGCGGGGTCCGCAGCTCGTGGCTCATGTTGGCGAGGAAGCGGCTCTTGGCGATGCTCGCCGCCTCGGCGGCCTCTTTCTGGCGCAGCAAGATCTCCGCCTGGCGGCGCTCGGTGACGTCGCGCAGCGTGACGCACAGGCCGACGAAGCCGCGCACCGGCAGCTGCAGCGGGGTGACGGTGATGTCGAGCCAGCGGTCGCCCCACGCCAGCTCGGCGGCGAAGCGGTCGCGCGCGGCCTCGGGGCTCTGCAGGTGCTCGGCCAGCGGCTCGAGGCCGGAGCCGTGGGCGCTCAGCAGCGGCCGCAGCGGCCGCCCGCGCAGCGCCTCCTCGCTGAGGATGACGCCGTGCGCGGAGCGGAAGCGCATGATCTCGAAGAAGGCGGCGTTGGAGTCGACGATCCGGCCGTCGGGGTCGAGCACGACCACGCCCTCGGTGCTGCGCTTGACGATGTGGGCCCACCGCTCCTGCGCGGAGTAGAGCTGGTAGACGAGGTTGCCGTCGGCGGTCAACGGCTCGACGCGGGCGAGCCACTGGCGGTCGCGCGGGACCATCTGCAGGCGCGAGAGCACCTCCTGGCCGCCGATCTGCAGGGTGATCAGGAGGTCGAGGCCGGCCTCGTCGGCGCGGCTCAGGGCCTGGTAGAAGAGGCGCTGGCCCTTGCGGTCGCGCGGCGAGAACAGCTCGTCGAGGCCCTCGCCGACCAGGGTGCCGCTGTCGCAGCCGAGGCGGGCGCACAACTGCGGGTCGACGGCGACGATCCGCAGCTCGGCGTCGAGCTCGAGCTCGTAGGCCCACGAGGTCGCGCCGGCGCGGTCGCTGGTCATTCGCGGTACCCCAGCAGCGCGTGCAGCTCGGCGACGTCGTCGGCGGTGCACTCGCGGCGCCGCAGGACGGTGATCGGGTTGCCGAGCACGGTGCTCCGCAAGGTGAACCGCGGCGCCGCGATCTCCATGGTGCGAAAGCTGGTGTTGTGACGCGGCTCGCCCCAGCGAGCGGCCAGCCTCTGCCAGGTCGGGATCACCGCGTCGCGGTCGAGGAAGTACTTGTAGGTCTCCGGATGCACGCAAGCGGGGACCTTCTCGCGGCGCATGCGGGTGCTACTCCACCTGCTCGACGGCGAAGTTGCACGAGGCCTCGCCGCAGCTGACGCAGCGCTCCTCGCGGGCGCTGAAGGTGCCGTAGCGCTCCTCGACGGTGCCCTCGCCGTAGACGAGCTCCATGACGCCGGCGGCGACGCCGGTGAGCATGGCGCACTGCGGGGCGGCGGCCAGGCCGCGGAACTCGCGGTAGCCGACGGCCTCGTAGCCGTAGCGCGACTCGAGGGCGAGGGAGCGGGGGGTGTGGGCGGTGACGTGCCAGTCGCCCCAGCCGAGCGCGTTGCTGATGGCGATGATCGCGTGCAGCGCGTCGGCCCGGTCGCGCACCATGGGGGCGATGAGGCCGTCCCACTCGGGCGAGTGCATGATGCCGCGGAAGGTGTTCATGCCGCAGTGCTCGGCGTCGGAGACCAGCAGGCGGATGGCGGTCTTGTCGCGCCCGAGGCCGCGCATCGCCTCGACGAAGCCGATGCAGATCCGGTTGTAGAAGTCGGCCGGCATGTTGGCCAGGTAGACGCTGAAGGCCGGGATCAGGCCGGCGTCGTCGCCGACCATCGGCATGCCGACCACGGCGTCGATGATCGCCTGCTCGTCGACGTGGGGCGAGCGCAGCCAGCCGGCGCCGGGCTCGCGCGGGGCGGGGATCGGCGGCTCCTTGCGGTTGGGCGTCACCGGCGGCCGCTCGCCGCGGTCGACCTCGAAGCGGCAGCGCTCGGCGCCGCGGGCCATGCACTCGACCTCGCGCACGCGCACGGCGGCGCCGGTGACCGCGTACACGGCCCCCTGCACGTAGCCCTCGGTGAAGCTGCACACGTTGTCGGCGCTCTCGCCGAGGCCCGCGAGCCAGCCCTCGACGAAGTGCGACGAGTCGGCGGTGACGATGCCGGCGCCGACCTGCGACAGGTCGATGCGGCCGAAGCCGAGGTGGCGGTAGAGCAGCTCGGCGACGGCCCAGCGGCGGGCCTCGTCGTCGTCCGGCCGCAGCGCCCGCGCGAGCTGGTCGGCGAACACGGTCTCGGCGGCGCCGACGATGATGCCCTTGCCGTCGATGCCGCGCGCGCCCTCGATGGTCCGCTGCAGCCGCGCGTTGTAGTGATGACAGTGGATGATGACGTCGTGGCCGGCGATCCTTCGGCGATACGTCGCCGGCTCGTACTGCATGGCCAGGCGTGCGGCCAGGTCGCTGTCGATCGCCATTGTCATCCTCCTCGCGCGGGGCGCGGGGGCATCATACTCCTCCGGACATCGCCCCCGCGACTCCACACGTGCGGGTGCGGCGTGCGCGAGCAGACTGAGGCGCAGGCGCGCGCATCACAGCGCCAGCGTGACGATGCCGGTGATCACCAGCGCGGCGGCCCACAACACGTCGAGGTTGAACCACGCCTTGCGGAGGATCGCCAGGCCGACCTTCTCGTAGACCACGACCGCGACGAGCCCCATCACCAGCAAGTAGCCGAGCGTGTGCAGCGCCGTGGCGAGCAGGCCGAGCAGCGGCGTCGAGGCGCCGAGCTCCGCGAGGTGCTGGGCGTGCCCCGCGTGGGCCCCGGCGCCGTCGACTGCGTGCTGCGCGTGGTGGCCCGCGTGATGCAGGTGCTCGTGCATGGAAGCGTGGTCAACAGCAGGACCGTCGCGCCAGCCGAGCAGCACCGGGGCGAGCATCAGGCCCGCGCCGTGCGCGGTGGCCATCAGGAAGCTCCACCACGTCAGGTCGAGCGAGCTGACGCGCATGCCGACCCATCGGGGGTGGCGGCAGCGGACCAGCTTGTAGAGGCCGAAGCCGGTGAGGCCGAGGCCGACCGGCCAGCGCACCCAGGCGTCGGGCAGGGCGTCCTTGAGGACGCCGATGACGAGCAGGACGACGGCGATCGACAGCGCGTGGCCGAGAGCGATCGGCAAGAGCGCGCGCAGGACGGCCGCGCGCCGCTGCTCCTGCAGGCCGAGGGCCACGGCGAACAGCCAGCCCATGCCGGGGTTGATGCCGTGGAAGGCGCCGAGGCCCAGGAGGGCCAGCCATGCCTGCGCGTCGCTCATGGGTAGCAGTAGGAGTCGGACGAGGCGTCACCGCCCTGCAGGCGGACCTGGTGGCCGCGCAGGCCGGGCTCGAACTGCAGGAAGAACTTCGGGTCGAGGGCCATGCCCTTGCCGTCCGCCGGCACGTCGAGCTTGACCATCCAGCCGTCGAAGCCGCCGGGGTAGAATTGCTCGTCCCACGGGGCGTACAGCGAGTTGGTGAAGTAGACCCGGCGACCGTCGCGGCTGATCTCGACCATCTGCGGGCCGCCGCCGAGCTTGAGGTCGGGCCGGCTCGGGTGGGCGGCCTGGCGGACGATCCCGCCGAGGTGGACGCTGCCGGTCTTCTTCGGGTTGTGCGGGTCGGAGACGTCGTACTGGAGGAACTCGCCGGTGCCCCAGCACGAGACGTAGAGGGTCTTGTCGTCGAGCGAGAGGTTGATGTCGGTGACCAGCGGGGGCACGGCGCCGAAGCCCTTGAGCAGCGGCGGCAGCACGGCGGGGTCGGCCGGCTCGGCGGGGATCTCGATGACCTTCTTGATCTGCCACTTGCCGCCCTCGAGGAACCACAGCCACACCGAGGCCGAGAGGTCCTTGAGCGAGACGACCACGCCGACGAAGCCCCACGGGCGGGTCGGGTTGTGGGCCGGGCGCAGCTCGAGCACCATCTGCTGCTCGGCGCCCAGCTCGAGCCGCTCGACGTGCTTGCGCCGGCGCAGGTCCCACACGTGCAGCGCGTGGCCGTAGCGGCCGGCCAGCAGGGCCTCGGCGTCGAGGCCGTTGCGGACCATGCTCGGCGTGCCCCACTCGCTCGAGATCAGCGTGTCGTGGCCGAGGTGCCACCAGAAGTCGTAGTGGAGCACCTGCGGGCCGCGATCGATCTCCCAGCGGCCGCGGATGTCGAAGCTCTCGTGGTCGAGCATGAAGATGCCGCCCGGGCCGCCGCCGTCGGGGCTGCCGAGCGCGCTGACGTAGATCCCCTCGGGCCCGCAGTGGGTCGTGTGCGGGCTGGCGTAGCCGGTCTTGCGGAACACCTCGTCGGGCTCGATGGTGCGGACGATGTGCGGCCGCTTCGGGTCGGGCTGGGTGTCGAGGATGTAGATCCGCGACGAGTTGATGCCCGGGACCACCAGGTAGCGGCGCTCGACGTGCGGGTGCGGGGCGTACGGGCACAGGCACGCGCTGCAGGCGTTCCAGCCGAAGTGGTGCAGCTCGTCGCCGATGTTCGGCATGTCGACCTGGCCGACCACCTGGGCGAAGCTCTTCGAGGCCGGGTCGACGTCGACCACCGCCATCGCGTCGGGCCGCTTGGCGCCCGTCGGGTCGAGCAGCGCCACGTACGCGAGCTGCTCCGGCGGGGCCTGCATCGCCATCGTCGGCGACGGATAGAAGGTCGGGTCGGGACGAAAGCGAGCGGCCATGTGTCCGGCAGCCTGCCCCGCGCGGCCACGCCTCGTCAAGGGCCCGCAGGCCGGTGCGAAGGCGGACTGTTCATATGGCCTTCGGGACATGTTCCATTGCGCGCATCCGGCCGAGGGCGACTGCCGAGATTCCCCGTGCGGGCGTCGGCGCCGGCGGACCGGGTCGCGACGCAGGGGTGTAGGCATCACCTGTGCCCACATTGCTGCCGCCCCGGTTACGCGGTGGGACGCGAGATCGGGGCTCGAGACGGCGCCCGGGCCGGCAGGCCCGGCGGGGGTGGAGGATAAACTGCCTTCGAGACATGTCCGATGTGACAGCGACGAGCCGTGCCCGCGAGCGGGGGCGAGGTCGTTCGTGTGGTGGCAATGCGAGGTCGCGGCGGTCGATCCCGCTGCGGGCCGGGGCGTCGGTCGGAGCGCGCCGCGGACGTCGTCCTGGAGCCGGCGGAGCGATCCCCCGGGCGCGGCCGGGCGCTGCGTGGTGGTCAGGAGCCGGCCGCGGCGGGCCGGAGCTGCGGCCCGCCGGCGAGATGTCGACATAGACATGTCCTTTCGAGCATGTTTTTGAGGACATGCGCGAGGGGGGCGTGAGATCTCTTCTGTCCGAAGAGACATGCCGATCGCGGGCCGCTAGGGAGGGCCGGCGAGCGGGAGGCGGACGGTGAAGGTGGTGCCGACGCCGACGGCGCTGTCGAGGTCGATGGTGCCGCCGAGCCGCTCGGTGAAGTGCTTGGCGATCGAGAGGCCGAGGCCGGTGCCGCCGAGGCGGCGGGGGTCGACGGGGCCGGCCTGCGCGAACGGCAGGAACACCGCGGCGGACTCGGCGGGGGTGAGGCCCTGGCCGGTGTCGCGGACCTGGAACACGAGGGCCTCGCCGCGGCGGTCGGCGCGGACGACGAGGTCGATCGCGCCGGCCTCGGTGAAGCTGCAGGCGTTGGCGAGCAGGTTGACGAGGATCTGCCGCAGCTTGCCGGCGTCGCTGCGGAGCTCGGGCAGGCCCGTGCCGACGTCGACGCGGATGACGTTGCCCCGGCGCACGGCCAGCGGCAGGGCGGTGACGAGGGCGAGGCGACAGACCTCGGCGACCGCGACCGGGCCGACGTGGAGGTCGAGCCGCCCGGCCTCGATCTTGCCGAGGTCGAGGACGTTGCCGATGAGTTCGCGCAGCATCCGCGCCGAGAGGTCGATGCGCCCGAGCGTCTCGCCCAGCTCGGGGCCGCGCTGGGCGACGGGGTCCTCGATCAGGTGCTCACAGTAGCCGATGATCGCGTTGAGGGGGGTGCGCAGCTCGTGGCTCATGCTGGCGACGAAGCTGCTCTTGGCCCGGCTGAGCTCGACGGCGCGGCCGCGGTCGTCCTCGAGGTCGACGAGGTGCTCGGCGGTCTGCAGGGCCTGGCGCGCGAGCGCGGCGAACCGGCGCGCGCGCGTGACCCGGTCGGCGGTGAAGAAGCCGCGCCGGCGGTGGAGGCAGACCAGCATCGCCTGCGAGTGCAGCGCGTGCAGCGGGACGTGCAGCGCGGAGGTGTAGGCCTCGCGCAGGGCCGGGTCGACGCGCCGCCACTCGGGGTTGCCGGCGAGGTCGAACAGGGCGACGGTGCGGCCGGCGAGCACGCGGTCGGTGAAGGCCCCGCCGGGCCAGGCGATCAGGCGCAGCCGCGCGTCGGTGGCCGAGACGATCTGCGGCGCGACCTCGGGCGCGAAGCCGACGACGAACGCGGCGTCGAACTCGAGCACGTCGCCGAGCACCCGCAGGACCTCGGCGAACAGCGACAGGGCGTCGCGCGCCTCGCCGAGCACCTCGAGGCCCTCGAGCAAGCGCTCGGTGTGGGCGGCGGCGACCCGGCCGCGCTCGCCGGCGTGGGCCAGCTCGACGCGCAGCTCGGCGACCTCCTCCTCGGCGGCGAGCCGCGCCCGCTCGGCCCGGGCGAGCCGCTGCTCGAGCTCGCGGACGCGATCCTCGAGGTTGGTTTCGCGGTCAGCGTTCGCCATGGCGGAAGACGACGACGGAGATCATGAGGTTGCCGTGGTGGCTGCGGCGATTGACGAAGCAGCCCTGCTCGCCGAAGGTGAAGGTGCCGAGGAACGGCCGGCCGCCGAGCTCGCGCGCGAGCTCGACGGCGACGTCGCCGATCTCGCGCTGGATGGTGAGCATGCAGCCGGCGCAGTAGACGACCAATGCGCCGGCGAGCTCGCGGGCGTCGAGGTTGCCGGCCCGCATGGCCGCGCGCGCGACCCGGCCGGCGCGCGAGACCAGGCTCTCGCGCGTGCCGACCATCTGGATCAGCCGCTCACCCGCCTCGATCTCGGTGAACAGGGTGAGCGCGCCCTCCGGCGTGACCGAGTCGGGGTGCGACAGGCGGTGGAACGGCAGGCCGCCGTACTCGCCGGCGACGCGGCCGAGCGGGTGCAAGGTGGTGCGGCGCAGGACGTTGCCGCCGCGGCCGCGCACGTCGCCGAGCACGCCGCCGGTCCACGCGTCGTAGACCTCGGCGGCGGGGCGGCCGTCGATCTCGTACAGGGTGCGGCCGGCGGCCCGGGTGGCCACGCCGCTGTGTTCGCTCGGCGAGTAGCCGCTGTGAAAGGCGAGGTGGATCGAGCCGGAGGGGTACATGGCGGTGACGACGACGGCGCGGCGCAGGGCCTCGCCGTTGGCGATCTCCTGCCATCGGCCGGCGACCTCATTGTCGGCCGCGGAGCCGCCGGCGATCGGGACGTCGGGGCCGAGGACGTCCTGGATGCCGGCGATCACGGCCTCCTCGAAGCCGGGGTCGGCGGCCAGCCACACCAGCGCGGGCGGCTCGCCGTCGCGGCCGGCGGCGGCGATCGCCGCGCCGACGACGGCCCGCCCGGCGCCGCGCGGGTCGTCGCCGATCGCGCGGGCGGCGACGCCGTAGTCGCCCCCGGGGTCGCGGATGCCGAGCAGGCCGAGCGCGAGGCCGGCCTCGCCGACGAAGCCGGCCTCGCTCATGACGCCCTGACAGGTGGTGGCGCCGTGCATCGGCACGTCGCCGGCGCGCTCGCGCAGGGCGGCGACGAGGGCCGGGAGGTCGTGGCCGACGGTGGGGAACACGACCAGCAGGTCCGGCGGGCCGCCGAGGCGGGCCAGCAGGGCCTCGTACGCTTCGCCGGCGGCGCGGCGCGAGTCGGCCGTGGAGGTCGTGCTGGTCGCAATCTCCATTCACGCCGATTGTAGCGGCGACGAACTGGCCTCCGCACGCGCAGCCGGGGCCGATCGCGTGCGGACAGCCGTGTGAACGGCGGCGACTCGGTGCGGCCCCCTGTCGCCGTCCATACGGACCCCGACGACGCGCGCACGGTCGCCCGCCTTCGGGGTCAGGGAGCCACGAGCAGGCCGTCGGCGAATTGCGGATGCGCGGGCACCTCGGTCAGGTGCGGCCCGCCGCCGAGGGTGAACGGGATCTCGAGGACAGGTCCGGGCGGGGCGCCCTCGTTGGAGTTGTCCTCGGTGAACTCGACCACCAGCTTGTAGGCCCCGGGCGCGGCCGGCTGGCCGAGGCGGTCCTTGAGGTCCCAGGAGAGGTCGGTGGTGCGGTGCGAGCCGCGGGTGGCCGAGGTCATGGCGTCGGCGTTGTCGCCGTCGGACAGCGAGCGCCAGCGGATCAGGTGCTGCTCGCGGACCTCGGCCCACACCGCGAGGGTGCGCACCAGGCCGCCGCTGCCCTCGATCCACGCCGCGCCGACGTGCTCGTCGGCGTACTCGCCGCCGTAGCTGCGCGTGCGCACCTGGGCGGTGAGGGTGTCGGCTGGCTCGTAGGACATGTCCCAAACGTCAAGCTGGAGGTCGAAGCCGAGGCCGGCGGCGCCGGCCTGGTAGCGGCGGACCTCGACGGCGACGACGTTGTCGCCGGCGAGCAGGCTGGCGTGCGGGGCGGCGACCCGGATGTAGCGCAGCGGCTCGTTGCCCTTGAGGTCGGACTGGGCCCGGGTGTCGGCCGCCAGCGGGTCGGGCGGGAGGTTGGAGCGCAGCAGCGGGGCGCCGTTGAGCCACACGGCCACGCCGTCGCCGCGGCGCAGGTAGGCGCGCAGGAGGACGTCGTCGGCGGCCGCGGGGACGGTGAAGGTGTGGCGCAGGCGCAGGCCGAGCGGGGCGGTGGCGACGTCGATCGGGGTGGCGTCGCCGGGGCCGTCGCCGAACGCCGCCTGTCCTTCGGACCAGGTGGAGTCGTCGAAGCCGGCGACCTTCCAGTCGCCGTCGACGGCGGCCTGGAGCGGCTGCCAGCGCCAGGTCGCCTTGGCGGGGATCAGGGCAGCGGGGATCGAGCCGCCGGTGTCGCTGTCGGTGGCGCCGCTCGGGTCGGCGGTGGTCGGCGGCGGCGGGAGGCCGGGGCCGCCGGAGGTCCGCGAGTCGTCGCCGCCGGTCGTGTAGGCGGTGGTCGAGCCGGTGGCCTCGCTGGCGCCGGCGGTGGTCGGCGGGTAGTCGAAGCGGGCGCCGCCTTCGGGCGCGCAGGCGAGGGCGAGGGCGAGGGCCGCGAGGCAGCGAGGAGGAACGAGGGTCAATGGCATCCGCAACCTCCGCAGGCGAGAGCGAGGTCGGCGAGGCGGCGGCGCGGCATGACGAGCCGGTGCATCCGCGACCTCCACGGGCGAGGGCGAGGCGGCGGCGCCGCATGGGGCGCTTCCGTCGCATCCGCGACTGCAGGCGAGGCGAGGCCGCGAGGAGGAAGGAGCGTCAATTGCATCCGCAACCTCCGCCGCCGCCGCCGAGGCCGCCGGCCGAGCCCTCGCGGTAGTCGAGGGCGTGCTCGGGGCCGGCGGACAGGTCGCCGTCGCCGTTGAGCTGCATGTCGGGCTGGGCCAGGCGGCCGCGCTCGTACGGCTGGACGCGGGCGCAACCTGTCCCGAGAGACAGCACCCCGAGCAGGGCGGCGGCGCGGCGGCGCCTCCGGGTCAGCAGCAGCAGGGCCCACCACGGCGGGGCGCCTGCGGCCGCGTTGCAGCCGGTTTCGGCGGGCGGCGGGCCGACCGGGAACTCCCACGCGGCCGCGCCGTCGCCGGCGGGCGTACCGTCGTCGTCGGCCGCGACCGCGGCCATGTAGATCGCGCCGGGCAGGTGCTCGTCGGGGGCGGTCCACTGCACGCGCAGGCGGTGCGAGCCGCACACGTTGACGGCGACCGCCTGGCGCGGGTCGCCCTCGGGGAACTCGATCCACTCGGCCGCGCGCCCGCCGGGGCAGCGCTCGTCGTCCTGCAGCACGTCGGGCGGCGGCAGGCGCAGGGTGCCGAGCGGGGCCCCGCTCGGATCGGTCGCCTCGAGCACGATCCCGAACACGTCCTCGGGCCATGTCACTTCGAACATGTACGTCGCGCCAGGTTTGTAGGGGCCGCCCGGGCCGCCGCGGATCTCCGGGGTCGGGGTCGGGCCGCCGGTGTGGCAGACCGCGCAGGTGAAGCCGTCGCCCGGGCTGCCGCTGAAGATCCGCCCGCCCGCGCCGCCGTGGCGCGCGGGGTCGGCCGTGTACAGCGCGGGCGAGGAGTAGGCGGCCGCGACGGCGGGGGCGAGGGCGACGAGCGCGGCGAGCAGCGGGGCGGGGCGGATCATCGGGTCACCTGCGGGCGGGCGCCGGCCTCGTGGAGCGGCCGAAGGAGCGAGGCGCGGAGAGCCCGCGGCCTCGGCCCAGGCGGTGCGGACGGCCAGGGCGGGAGGGTCGTGGACGGCGAGGGGTCACGGCGCGGGGGCCTCCGTGCGCTCGGCCCGGGCGGTGAGGACGGCCGGGGGCAGCGCGCAGAGGCGGGGCAGCGGCGCGGCCGGCGGCCATGGCGGGCGCGGAGCGCCGCTGTGTATGTTCGGACATGCTCGATCGAGCATGTCTCGCGGGCCATGAGTGAGGCGAGGTCACGGCGCGGGGGCCTCCGTGTCCTCGGCCCAGGCGGTGAGGACGGCCAGGCCGGGGGCGTCCGGGTCCTCGTAGACGTTGCGGCCGTGCTCGTCGCGGCCCTCGTGGGCGGCGCGCGGGCCCGGCTTGTGCAGCAGCGGCGGCGGCTCGTCGCCCTCGGCGAGCAGCCAGGCGCGGGCGCGGTCGTAGGCGAGGTCGACCTCGGCGCGGGTCGGGGCGTCGAGCGGCGACTCCGGCTCGCCGAGGCGGGTGCGGCCGGGGCCGGGGACGAACAGCGGGCGGCGCGGGTCGCCGTGGCAGGCCGGGAAGCTGCAGTCGCGCAGCAGCACCGGATAGACCTCGGCGCCGAAGCGGGCGCGGTCGGGCGCGGGCACCACCCGCACCGGGTCGTCGCAGCCGGGCAGCAGCAGCAGGGCGGCGGCGACGGCGGCGCGCGGGCGGCCGACGAGGGCGAGCAGACCTGTCACGAGGGGCATGTACAAGAGGGCAGGTCGGCCGAGGAACGCGTAGCCGGCGGCCGCCAGCAGCGTGCCGGCGAGGAAGCCCCCGGTCTCGCGGGCGAACACGCGGGCGGTCGCGGCCCCGCCGGCGACCGCGGCGGCGAAGTAGGTGCCGGAGGCGAGGCCGGCAGCGGCGACCGCCGGGGCGAACCACCACGGGCTGGCGGCGGCGAAGTCGACGCGGCCGAGCGACACGGCGGCGGCGGCGTAGGCGAACAGCCCGAGCCCGAGCGCGCGGGGCAGGTCGCGGGCCGGCGCGCGCGACCACAAGCCGAGCGCCGAGCCGGCCAGCCAGGCGGTCAACACCAGCGCGTAGGTCGTGTGCGCGGCCGACAGCGCGCGCGACAGGGTGAGCAGCAGCCCGGCCTGCAGCAGCCCGAGGTGGACGCCGACGAGGGTGGCGGAGGGCAGGGCGCGGGGCATGGGGGTCACGAGAGCGACGGAGGCGGCGGGAGGGCGAAGGTCAGGGCGAGGGCGCGCCGAGCCGCGACCGAGGTCGCGGCGAGAGCAGGCGTGGCGGCGGCGCGGGGCCTGGTGGGAGCGAGGGAGGTTGCGAGGGCGCGCCGAGCCGCGACCGAGGTCGCGGCGAGAGCAGGCGTGGCGGCGGCGCGGGGCCTGGCGGGAGCGAGGGAGGTTGCGAGCGCGCGCCGAGCCGCGACGGCGGTCGCGGCGAGAGCAGGCGTGGCGGCGGCGCGGGGCATGGTGGTCGTCCGATGGATGGATTATAGATACCGCTCGCGCAGGCGTTCGGCGCCGCGGCGGAGCACGAGGTCGAGGTCGTCGAGGGTCAGGGGGACGGCGCCGGCGATCCGCGCGTCGAGCTCGGGGCCGCCGAGGACGTCGAGGCGGCGCTCGCCGGCGACGGCGGCGGCCTGCACATCGGCGGGCGTGAACGGCAGGTCGTCGCCGGCGTAGGCGAAGGCGCGTTCGGCGGTCTCGCTGTCGGCGACCATCACCTCGAAAAATTCGGCGCGCAGCGACGCGACCAGGCGGGCCGGCGTGCGGGTCGCCGCGCCGAGCGGGCCGCTGAGCTGGATCGCCAATACCCCGCCGGGATTCAGGCGGGCGCGGCACAACGCATAGAACTCGCGGGTATGTAGATAGGCCTCGCCGAGGGTCAGCGGCGACGGCACGTCGACGGCGATCAGGTCGAAGCGGCGCTCGGTGGCGGCGAGGTATTGTTTGCCGTCGGCCAGCACCAATCGCCAATTGGCGAGGCGGGCCAGCGGCTCGCCGGGGGTGAAGAACCGGGCGCCGGCGTCGACCACGGCCGCGTCGATCTCCACCGTCGTCAAATGCTCGGACAGGCGCGACAGCTCGGGCACCATCGACAGCGTGCCGTTGCCGACCAGCAGCGCGCGCTTCGGCCGGACCAGCGTCGCCGGGGCGCGCGCGAGGTAGTGATTGAGGGCCCCGAGGTCGCGGTCGTCGAGGTCGCGCAGACCGTCGAGGTAGAGCATGCGGCCGCGGCCCGGGGCGGTCACGACCTCGACCCGCTGGTACGGCGAATCGACCGACCACAGCACCTCGGCGCCGGGGAGGCGGTGCTTGTGGCGGTACACCAGATCGGCGCCGAGCTTCGACATGGGCGCATGGGTGGCGCAGGCGAGGGCGGCGGCGACGGTGCAGGCGAAGGTGACGGCGCGGCGGTCGAGGGCGACGTGGACGAGGGCGACGAGGGCGGCGGCGAGGACGGCGAAGCGCAGGCCGGGGCGCCGCCCAGGGCGAGGGCGGCGGCGCTGCCGAGGCCGAAGCCGACGAGCTCGGCGGTGTAGCCGCGGCGCAGCGCAGCCAGGCGGTCGTCGGGCCGTTCGTGGCGGTCGAGCAGGGCCGGGACGACGGCGGTGAACGGGGCGGCGGCGGCGAATGTCAGCAGGGCGAGGACGATCAGCAGCTCGGGGCCGGAGTCGCCGCGCAGCAGGCACAGGCCGGCGACGAGAAATCGCGGCAGGGCCGGCGACAGCAACAGCAGGGCGCCGCAGGCGAGCAGCAGGCGGGCGAGGGCGCGGGGCGAGAGGCGGGCGCCGAGCCGATAGCCGAGCGAGGCGGCCGCGAGCGCGGCGGCCGAGACGAACAACAGCACCACCTCCTCGCCGTAGAGCAGGCTGACCAGCTCACGCACGACGAGCTGCTGGCTGGCGCCGAAGCACAGCCCGGCCAGCAGCAGCGTCGCCGCCTCGCGCGCGGCCGAGGGTGAGCGGCCGGCGGTCACAGCGGGGCAGGCAACGTGGTCGTGTCGACGTCCTTGTCCTTGTCCTTGTCCTTGTCCTTGTCGTCGTCCTTGTCCTTGTCCTTGTCGGTGTCGCCGGTGGTGATCTCCGGCGGCAGGTCGAGCTTCGGCGCGCCGGTCGGGTCGGGCGGCGCGGTCGTCGAGGTCGACGTCGAGGTGGAGGTCGACGTCGAGGTCGACGTCGTCGGTGCGTCCGTCGTCGCGCTGTCGCTGGCCGAGGCGCCGCTCGTCGACGTGCTCGTCGCTCCGGGCACCACGTTGCCGCTGCCGCTGTCGCTCTCGCTCTCGCTGCCCATCCACGGCGGCACGGCCGTCGTGAAGTTGTTGGTTTCGCTGTCGCCGGTGTTCCCGAGCCCGCCGCATGCGGCGAGTCCGAGGAGCAGGACGAGCGTGGGACGTGCCTTATCGGCCATGTCTTAAAACTCCAGAGTTGACGGCAAACGCCGCGCCGGATAGTCTCCGATCTGAAAATGGATTTCAAAATTAAATTCGGGGTATCGCGCGATTTACGCGCGTCGATTCGCCGGCGATGAGGTGGATCCCCCTGAGCGTGGCTCTGGTCCTCGCGGCCGAGCCGGCCCCGATCGGCGGGCAACTCCGCGGCGGCATCTACGTGCGCAGCGACAGCGACCGGACGACCGTGATCTCGCCGCGGGCGCACGTGCGGCAGCAGCTCGGCAGCCCGCAGACGCAGCTCGACATCAGCTACAGCCTCGACGCGTGGACCAGCGCGTCGGTGGACATTCGTACGGCGGCCACGCCGATGGTCCGCGAGAACCGTCACGAGGGGGTCGTGGGGGTGGAGCGCGAGCGCGGCAACACGGCGTGGGCGGCCTCGTATCGCTTCTCCCACGAGCCCGACTACCTGGCCAACAGCGCGACGCTCGGCGGCAAGGTCGACCTGGCGCAGCGGACGATCACGCTCGCCGGCCGCCTGTTCGGCGCGCTCGACCGCGTCGGCCGGGCGGGCGACCCGACCTTCCGCGAGCCGCTGCGGGCCGGCGGGGCGCTGGTCAGCGCGACCTTCGTGTTGACGAAGACGACGCTGCTGCAATTCGCCTACGAGCTGCGCGGGGCGCTCGGCTACATGGCCAGCCCGTACCGCTTCGTCGCCGTCGGCAGCGGCGACGGGCTGTGCGACGAGACGGCGGAGTTCTGCCTGCCCGAGGTGCACCCGCGCCGGCGCAACCGCCACGCGTGGGTGCTGCGCGGCCGCCAGGCGCTGCACCGCAAGGTCTCGCTCGGCGCGACCTACCGCTTCTACTACGACTCGTGGCAGCTGCGCTCGCACACGGCGTCGGTCGACCTGGCGGTGATGCCGGCCCGCGGCGCGACCCTGGCGCTCGAGTACCGCCATTACGCGCAGTCGTCGACGTTCTTCTACCGCGCCCGCTACATGTCCCCAGGGCCAGGTGGTTACTTCACCCGCGACCGCGAGCTGTCGTCGCTCGGCAGCCAGCGGCTCGCGCTGCACGGCACGTACACCAGGCCGTTGAAGCGCGGCGCGATCGAGGTCGGCGCGCTGGTCGCCGGCACGCGGATCGGCTACGACGACTTCGTCGGGCTGTCGCGGGTGTTCGCCCTCGAGCTGTCGGCCATGCTCGGCGGGCGCTACTGACACGGCCGTCCCCGGAGCCCACGCATGCGTTCACGACCTGTCCTCTTCGCCATGTTCCTGCTCTCCGCCTGCGAGCCGAAGCCGGCCACCCAGGCGCCCGGCGGCGGCGCCCCGGCCTCCGCCGACGCGCCCGCGCCGGCGCTGTCGGGCCCGGCGCTGGCCGGCGCCGGCACCACCGTCGACCTGGCGGCGATGCGCGGCAAGCTGGTGCTGGTCGACTTCTGGGCCTCGTGGTGCGAGCCGTGCCGGCGCGAGCTGCCCGAGCTCGAGGCGCTCTACAAGCGCCACCAGGCCAGCGGCCTCGAGCTCATCGGCGTCAGCATGGACGAGGCGCGCGGCGACGCCGAGGCGTTCCTGCGCGACGTGCCGGTGTCGTTCCCGATGATCTTCGACGAGGGCCAGGCGCTGGCGAAGTCGTGGTCGCCGCCGAAGATGCCGACGCTCTACGTGGTCGACCAGGAGGGCAAGGTCGCCAAGGTGTTCGCCGGTGAGGTGAAGATCGCCGAGCTCGAGGCCGAGGTGACGCAGCGCCTCGGCGGCTGAGGTCGTCCCGAAAAGCCGGGCGGGCGGCCGGCGAATTGGCGCTCCGCGCGGCTTGAAAAAAATTCGCCGGTCGTGTCGATCGAGCCGGCGGCCGTTCGACGTGAAGGTGCAGCCCGGGCGCAGACCCGGTCCGGACGGACCGGGGCCCGGCATCCGAACCACACCCACAAGCGGAGCACGACCATGCGATTTCTGATCATCATCAAGGCCAACGCGAAGTCCGAAGCCGGCGCGATGCCCAGCAAGCAGCTCATCGAGGCGATGGGCCGCTACAACGAGGAGCTGGTCAAGGCGGGCGTGCTGCTCGGCGGCGAGGGCCTGCAGCCGAGCTCGAAGGGGGCGCGCGTGACGTTCCGCCCCGGCCAGCCGCCGACCGTGACCGACGGGCCGCTCCCGCTGACGCCGGACCTGATGGCCGGCTACTGGCTGTTCCAGACCCGCTCGAAGGAGGAGGCGATCGAGTGGGTCATGAAGATCCCCGGCGACCCCGAGAGCGACGAGACGTGGACCGTCGACGTCCGCCAGGTGTTCGATACCGAAGACTTCCCGCCCGAGGTGCTGTCGCCCGAGGAGGCCGCCCGCGAGAACGCCCTCCGCGAGGAGCTGGCCCGCCGCCAGTCGGCGAGCTGACGAGGTCGCCGCGCGGCGGCCGGCGCCCGAGGACGCGCCCGCCCCCGCCGTCGATGCGCTCGCCCGACCGGGGACCGGTCGGTGGATGCACTTCTAAAAATTCGCGGCCATGAGGAGGCCGTCGATCGGGAGTGCGGACATTCACCGGTCGCGACCAGGGAGGCGCCCGGCCGGGCGAGTGCTCTCATTCGCGAGTCGGTGCATGGAGGCTGCGCCGCACTCGCGAATTTTTTTAAAAGAAAGAGAAAGAGAACAGGGGCCGCGGACCTCGACCGAGTCGTCGAGGCGAGGCCGCGGGGGCCCGGGCCAGCCAGCGCCGCTCGTCGAAGAAGGAGCCCGCGCTGGCGGCGGCCTCGCGGGCGACGCCGTGGTCCGCGGGCATCGGTGCGCCGCGCGGCGGATCGAACCGCGAGCGCACGGCCTCGATCGAGGCGAGGCGTACCGCCTGCGCGACGCCCTCGTCGCGGCTGGCGACGGACGACAGGTGCATCGGGCCCCCGGCACGACGCGCAGGAAACCTGCGCGGGCGCGAGCGCGGTGACCCGGAGCCCCGATTGACAGGCGCCGGGCGGTGATGTTCGCTCGCCTCCGAGATCCTGCATGCAACGCTTCACTCCACGCCTCCGCTGTCTCGCAGCATTCGTGCTGCTCGCCTCTGCCTGTGCCGACACGAGCTCGCCCGCGAGCAAGACCGCGGCCGCGCCGGCCAAGGCGCCGGAGAAGGCCGACGCGCCGGCCCCGGCCAAGGCGCCGGCGAAGACCGACGCGCCGGCCCCGACCGGCAACTGCGACGTGACGGTGACGGCGGGCGCCGACGGGCCGGCGACCGAGGTCGAGGCGGGCAAGACCTACTGCATCGGCGAGGTCCGGCTGACCCGCGACAGCAAGCTGGACGACGTCAAGAACAAGCTCACGGACTGCAAGGTCGGAGAAGAGCTCGAGGGCGAGACGCGGCTGCAGTGCAAGGGCGTGATGCTGTCGTTCGGCGGGCCGATCCTGGTGCTTTCGCGGATCGTGCCGAAGGCGTCCTGAGCCGCCCGGGCACACGCCGGAAGCGGGTCGCCGTTCGCGACCGCGAGCGGCGGCCGTTGCGGCGATATGGCGCGGATGAAGGTCAGGGAGCGCACCGCCGGGCTCGCCGGAAGGGGCGAGGGGGTCGCGCGGGCGAGAGGTGTCGCATCGTGGCTCTCGCGTCAGGGATGACCATGACGATCGCGTCGGGCGGCCGAGGTGCCGCCATCGTCGCGCTCGCGCCAGGATGACCGGATCGATGGCGAGCAGATGCGGTGATCGCCAGGGATGACCGTGACGATTGCGTCAGGCGGTCGTGGTCCCGCCATCGTCGCGCTCGCGCCAGGGAGGACGGTGCCGGTTGCGAGCAGATGAGCGTGGTGCCCCCGGGGCGAGGCGGCCCTCATGGCTCTCGTGCCAGGAACGACTGTGTCGATGGCGAGCAGACGAGCGTGATGTCGCCGGGGCGAGGCCTCGTCGTCGCTCTCATGCCAGGGAGGACTGTGTCGAGCGCAAGGAGAGCGGCATCGCCATCCTTGCTCTCCGCCGACTGCGTCGATTTCGAGGCGCGTGGCGTCGCCCCGGGCGAGGCGTCGCCGACCTTGCTCCCTCACGCCGGCCATGGCCGTGACGAGCGCACACAGCACGGACTCTGCCACCTTCGTCCGAGCCGACGGCGTGCTGACGAGCCACGATCGGCGCACGCAGGAGCGGGGCGCCGCGGACGCGAGCGCGAAAACGCGCGCTGACCGGCAGGACGGGGCGTGGTACCACCGTGGGCGCGTGTTTACGGAGCTCCTCGAACCTCTTCACCGGGCGGCGACGCCGGCGGCGTGGCACCGCGGGCTGAAGCTGGCGCGCCTGGGCGCGGCGCGGGTGCAGGCGTGTGACGCGGGGGGTTGGGTGTTTGCGATCGCGCGGCTGGCCGGCAGCGGGGTGCGGGCCGAGGTCCGCTGGGCCTGGGACGCGTGGCGCTGCGACTGCGGGGCGGGGCCGGCGTGCGAGCACGTGGTGGCGGCGGCGCTGGTGCTGCACACGGCGGGCGGGCTGCTCGAGCAGATCGGGCCGCAGGTCGCCGAGGCGCTGAAGCTCGGCTACCGCCTGCAGAGCGCCGGCGACAAGCTGGTGCTGCGCGTGGTGGCGGTCGGCGCCGGCGGCGAGGTGGTGCAGAAGGGGGCGATCGACGCCGACGATCCGCTGCTGTCGGCGATGCCGGCGGGCGCCGAGGTGCTGGCGATCTACCCCGACATCGCCGAGTTCGTGGTCGCGCGGCTGGTGGGGGCGTTCGACGTGACGCTCGACGGCGCGCCGATCGCGGTCGAGGCGGCGCCGCTGCGGGTCTCCACCGGCGCGGCGATCGAGGGGCGCACGTTCGTCCAAAGCAAGCTGGCGCTGGTCGGGCAAGTGCTGCGATTCGTGGTCCGCGTCGAGGCGGCGGACTCTGCACAATCGCCGGCGGACTCGCCGGAGGCGCGCGAGCCCGAGAAGCGCACGCTGGAGCCGCGCTGGGAGGCCCCACCGGCGCAAGACGGGCAGCCGGACGCGGCGGAGCCGGAGGTGACGTTCCGCGCGCCGAGCGGGGCCGGCGAGACGCAGGTCGACGCGGCGCGGGTGGTGCAGGCGTGGCGCTCGGGGCAATACGCGCTCCAGGCCGACGACGGCGGATTGGTGTGGCTGCCGCGCGACTGGCTCGAGCGCTACGGGCCGATGCTCGAGCAATTCGTGGCGGCCCGGCGCGCCGACGGCAAGCGCCCGCGCTGGGCCCGGACCGCCGCGGCGGCGCTGTGCGAGGCGCTGCAGGTGCCGCCGCCGCCGGAGCTGGCCGGGCTGGCGGCGCTGTCGCGCGAGGAGATGTGGGCGACGCTGCCGGCGGCGACGCTGCCGGCCGACCTGACGGCGACCCTGCGCGACTACCAGCGCCGCGGCGTCGACTGGCTCAGCCTGCTGCGCGACGCCGGCATCGGGGCGCTGCTCGCCGACGACATGGGCCTCGGCAAGACGCTGCAGACGCTCGCGGCGGTGCGCGGGCGGACGCTGGTGGTGGCGCCGACGTCGACGCTCCACAACTGGCTGGCCGAGGCGCGGAGGTTCCGCCCGGGCCTGCGCGCGGCGCTCTACCACGGCCCGAAGCGCAGCCTCGAACCCACCGCCGACGTGACGATCACCAGCTACGCGGTGCTGCGGCTCGACCGCGACAAGCTGTCCCGAGAGACATGGGACACGGTGGTGCTCGACGAGGCGCACGCGATCAAGGAGCCGACCACCGCGACCGCGAGCGCGGCGTTCGGCCTGCGCGCGGGCTGGCGGGTGGCGCTCAGCGGCACGCCGGTGCAGAACCGCCTGACCGAGCTGTGGAGCCTGTGTCACTTCCTCAACCCGGGCCTCTTGGGCCAGCTGCGCGAGTTCGTGGCGGGGTACGGCAAGGCGGTCGAGCAGGGGCGAGCGGCGCGGACGGCCGAGCTGCAGGCCAGGCTGCGGCCGTTCGTGCTGCGCCGGCGCAAGCAGGAGGTGGCGCCGGAGCTGCCGCCGCTGACGGAGATCGTGCTGCGCTGCACGCTCGACGCGGAGGAGCGGCGGGTCTACGACGGGCTGCGGGTGGCGGCCGAGCTCGAGCTGCCGAAGCTGCAGTCGGGCGGCGGGATGCTCGAGGCGCTCGAGCTGCTGCTGCGCCTGCGCCAGGCGGCCTGTCACAGCGCGCTGGTGCCGGGGCAAGAGGCGACGCGCTCGAGCAAGATCGAGCTGCTGCTGGCGCAGCTCTCCGAGGTGACGGCGGCGGGCCACCGCGCGCTGGTGTTCTCGCAATGGACCAGCCTGCTCGACCTGGTCGAGGACGCGCTGACGGCCGCGGAGCTCGAGCACGTCCGCCTCGACGGCGCGACCGAGGACCGCGCCGGCGTGGTCGCCCGCTTCCAGGCCGAGGACGGGCCGCCGGTGATGCTGATCTCGCTCAAGGCCGGCGGGACGGGGCTCAACCTCACCGCGGCCGACTACGTGTATTTGCTCGACCCGTGGTGGAACCCGTCCATCGAGGATCAGGCCGGCGCGCGCGCGCACCGGATCGGTCAGTCGCGGCCGGTGTTCCTGCACCGCCTGATCGCCGAGGACACGGTGGAGGAGAAGATCCTCGAGCTGCACGCGCGCAAGCGGGCGCTGGCGCAGGCGACCGTCGACGAGGGCGAGGTGTCGAGCCTCGGCCGCGAGGAGCTGCTCGAGCTGCTGCGGTGAGCGGCCGGGCGCCCGCTCGCGGCGCCGCGGATGCGACGCGCCGGTGACGTTTGCGTTTGCACTCGCGCGCGCCCTCGCGAGCGCCGCGGCGCGAGGGTTATGCTCGCCGCATGACTGTTCGTTCGGCTTCGACTTCGCTCTCCCTTCCATTGTTGTGCGTCGCGCTCGCGGGTTGCGGCGACGCGGTCGCCACCACCGATACGCCCACCACGTCGAGCAGCTCGAGCACCACCGAGACCGACCCGACCACCGGGGTCACGCCGACCACGTCGACGACCACCGGCGACGAGACGACCGACGGGATGACCGGCTCCGCGAGCGAGTCGACGACGACGACCAGCACGACGACGACGACGACGACCGGGCCGGACACCGACACGGCGGTCAGCGCGACCGAGACGACGAGCACGAACACGACGGACACGAGCACGACGGACACGAGCACGACGAGCACGAGCACGACGAGCACGAGCACGACCGACTCGACGAGCACCACCACCGGCGACATCGAGGCGCCGGAGACCTGCCTGACGGCCGACTTCCCGGTGAAGGTCCCGCTGTGCGGGGACGGCGGGCCGGCCTGCACGACGCTGCGCGACGAGACCGTGAGCGCGAATCAGAAGTTCCGCAACGACATGCCGGCGATCGCGCTCGACGGCGACTGCGAGCCGGTGGTGCTGTACTCGGAGGCGGTCAACGGCTACCACGGCTTCTACGCCGAGCGCCTCGGCCCGGACATGTGGGCGACGACCCCGACGCCGATGGTGGTGGCGACCGGCTCGCTGGCGTCCGACCCCGATGCGGACGTGATGTTCGCCATGGTCGACGACGGCGCGTTCGGCACCTCGCTGTGGCGCCATTCGGACGGTCAGTGGGCGCAGGAGGGCGCGCTGGTCGGGATGAACCACGTGCGCGCGCACCAGCTGGTCCGCGACGGCGCCGGGGCGCTGCACGTCGGCCACGTCGACAGCGACTTCGCGGTCCAGCACGAGGTGTTCGATGGGGCATGGTCGAAGGAGCAGGTGGTCACGAACGCGGAGATCCACGTGCGCCTGGCCCTCGACGCCGCCGACGCGCCGCGCCTCACGTCGTGGTCGACCGCCGACGCGACCTGGAAGCTGCACTACTTCGCGCCGCCCGGGGTGGCCGAGGTGGTGACGCCGCTCGGCTCGAACGTGCTCGAGCGGCAGCACCACGACCTGGCGCTGGTCGGCCCGGAGGCGACGCCGTGGGTGCTGCTGGCCCGCAAGCAGGCCGACCAGGTCCACCACGACATCGTCCTGGCCCATCGGACAGGTCCGGCGACGTGGGAGACGGAGACGCTGGCCGCCGAGAACTCGCCGGCGGACAAGGTGTGCGACGGGCCGCCGCAGGAGGCGGGGATCACCTGCGACTTCGACTACCGCCAGCTCTTCCCGCTGGCGCTGGTGGCCGGCGAGACCGAGCTGCGCGCGCTGTACCTGGCGATCCGCCGCCAGGGGACGCTGGTGTCGCAGTGCGAGCAGAACCCGCTGCCGTTCTGCGACTGGAACACGCAGGTCGAGGAGCGCACCTCGGAGCTGCGGGTCGCCTGGCCCGGGAGCCAGCCCGACGAGCACCAGGTCGCCGCGGTCGACGTGTTCACCGACCGCGCCACCGCCCGTCTCGACACGGCCGGGCAGATCCACCTCGCGCTCTACCACCTGCCGGCCGGCGCGTTCGACCCGCACGTCCGCTACCTGATGCTCGGCGGCGGCTGATCGGCGAGAGCGCGCCGCAGCCACCCCCCACGGCTCGCCCGCCGCTGCGGACGAGCCGTGCATTCCCGTGCGACGACGGTGCCGACGCGTACGCCGTCGGCGAGGTGGACGTCGGGCCCCGTCATCGCTCGACCTCCTCGTCGCGGTCGCGGCCGAGCGGCGCGGGCACCAGCCGGAACACCAGGTTGGGGGTGCGCTTGCGGTGGATGGCGCCGGCGATCTCCGCGCGCAGGTACGGGCGCAGGGCGTCGAGGCGGCGCATCACGAGCTGCGCCTCGCCGCCGCCGGCGCCGGCCGGCAGCGCCAGGACGACGACCAGGTTGCCGCTGCCAGGCTCGGGCTCGACCCCGAGCAGGGTCAGCGACGACACGTGCGGATCGTCGATCTCGCCGACCAGCACCAGGGCGAGGCGCTCCTCGACCTGGCGCGACAGCTGGTCGAGCTTGCGCCGCGCCTGGGCCGGCAGGGCCGCCCCGAACAGCGCGGCGGGGTCGACGTCGCCCGGCAGCGATGATGGGGACCGCGGATATGCAGTTGTGGCCGGCGCGTGACGGCGCCGGCGGTCTCGATGTCGATTCATGAGGGGCCCTTTGCGGACTCCATGCACACACATGGGGCCGGATCGCCGGGGCGATCCGGAGCTCAGACACGTGTATGTGGAGAGACACGCATGGCCGACTCCGAGGCCACGAAGCTATGCAAACCCGTGGCCCCGCGCAAGCGGCCGCAGCCGCGCTCGCGCGATCAGGGCGCGGTGCACACGCCGATCGGCATCGGCTGGTCCGGGACCTCCTTGCAGGTCGTCCCGGCCGGGCAGGCCGCGTCGTTGCCGGGCGGGCACAGGGCCGCGCAGTGGGTCGGCTCGCCCATGCCCATGCCGAGCACGCACTGGGCCTGCGCCATCGCGCCGGTCGGCGGGCACATCATGCCGTCGCACTGCGGGGCGCAGAAGTTGCCCTCGAGGCCGGTGATCATGAGGCAGTCCGAGCCCGCCGGGCACTCGCCCATCGCGCCGCAGCCCCCGTACTCGCCGCCGGCCCCGCCGGTGGTCGTGTCGGTCGTGGTGTCGTCGGTCGTCGAGACCGTCGTGGCGGTGGCGGTGGCGGTGTCGTCGGTCGTCGAGGTCGTCGTGGTCGTCGTGACCGGCCCCTCGGTGGTCGTCGGCGTGGTCGTGCTCGTGACCGTCGGATCGGTCGCGGTGCTCTCGGTCGCGGTGCCGGCGTCGGTGCCGTCGGTGTCGTCGGTGTCGGTCGCGTCGGTCGCCGTGCCGTCGGTGGTGTTGTTCGGGTTGGTGGTGTTGGTGGAGCCGGGCGTCGTCGCCGTCGTCGCGGTGGTGAGGTTCGGCTTGCCGTCGTCACCGCAGGCCGCGAGGCCGAGCGCGAGGACGGTCACCAGAGAAAAGGAGGTAAGGGAACGAATGGACATGTTGTCTCCGCGGGAATTTCCGGGCGCAGCGTGCGACCCTGCCCGCACGCTACACAACCGCGCCTCGCCACGGAAGCCGACTTGTCGTGCGTTGGCGGACGGGCAGACTCGAGCCTCGGGGCCGCGGGCCCCCGGTCGGTGAGGACGCGATCGCCGAACGCGTGAAACCGGCGCGAAAACGCCCGGATTCTGCAGCCAGCGGGCTGATCTGGGCGCCGCAGGTGCTCCGGGGGCGGGTGTGATGATCTGTCCCCAGAGACAGTTCACGCCGGCGCACCCCGAGCGGCCGGGCGCAGGTCTAGGATGAGGCACAAGGAGCGCGCGATGGCGGGGCAGAGCTTGTTGGGCCGGCGACGGCACCTGTTCGAGATCGAGGACCAGCCGTGGCTGCCGCAGCCGATCCGCGACGGCGTGACGGGCTACCTCAACTACATCGGCAACCTCGACGCGCGGCCGTATCAGGGCTTCTGTGACGCCCTCGCGGCCGCGCTGCGGACCACCGGCGAGCGCGAGCTCCTCGATCTGTGCTCGGGCTCGGCTGGCCCGCTGCCGACGCTGATCGCCGAGCTCGACCGGCGCGACGTGCCCGTGCGCGTGCGCCTCACCGACCTGTTCCCCAACGCCGAGGCGATGGCCGCAGCGGCCTCGACCGTGCCCGGGCGGATCTTCCACGAGACGCGGCCGGTCGACGCGACGGCGGTCCCGGCCGAGCTCGCCGGCTTTCGCCTGCTGTGCAACGCCTTCCACCACTTTCGACCGGCGCAGGCGCGGGCGATCCTCGCCGACGCGGTCGCGCAGCGGCGCGGGATCGCCTTGTTCGAGGGCGTCGGCCGCTACCCGGCGTCGATCGCCACCTGCATGGTGACGAGCCTCGGCGTGCTGGCGACGTCGCTGCTCATGCGCCCGGTCCGCTGGTCGCGCCTGGCGCTGACGTGGGTGGTGCCGGCGATCCCGCTGGTGGCGACGTGGGACGGGGTGGTGTCGTGCTTGCGGGTGTACTCGCCCGACGAGCTGCGCGAGCTGCTGGCGACGGTGCCCGGAGCCGAGGACTACACGTGGCAGATCGAGACGGAGCCGCTCGGCCGTAGCCCGATGCGCGTGACCTGGCTGGTCGGAGCGCCGCGCGCGTGAGTGCGTCATGACAGCCTTTTAGACATGATTGAAGAGTCATGTCTAAAAGGCATGGTAGGGGCCGCGAAGGCGCGCGAACCGGCGAGCCGACGAAGGGCGCGCGCAGATGCCAAGCGTGGCGCCAAGGTGCGGGGCGGGCGGCGCGATGACGCGCGAGCCGGCGGCCGGCGGTCGCGGTAGGATGGCCGGCGATGGCGCTCGAGCTCGTGCTGCTGACGACCACGCACGCAAGGCCGAGGAGTGGCGGCGCAACTTCGATCGCTACGGGATTGCGGTGCGGGCGGTCGCGGCGGCGGCGACGGCCGAGACGGCGCGGGCGCTGATGTTCGTCCGCGGTACGGACGTCCGCAGCGAGCGACACGACCTCGAGCTGGTCGACCACGTGACGGCGATCGTCGCGTGGTTGATGGAGGACGGCGAGCTGCGCGAGGCGCATTATCAACACCGCGCCGAGGGCTTCGTCGACCGCTCGCGCGGGGCGTGCGAGGAGCCGGGCGGCTGGTGGGACCCGATCTTCCGCCTGCGCGCGACCGGCCTGACGTACAGCGAGATGCGCGCCGGGGCGGGCAAGCTGTCGTCGCGCGACATGGCGATCTCGCGGTTCCTGCTCGACCGCATCTATTATAAAAAGCGGGTCGACCTGTCGGCGACGCCGCGCGGGCCGAGCCGGACGATCGACTTCGACGACGACGTGGCGGCGTTCGTGCGCCAAAAATCCGTGGCTCGGCAGCCCGGCGCTGGCGCAGTTCGGGATCGACCACGTGCTGGCGGCGGTGAGCGAGCAGGGCGTGTTCTTCCGCGCGGCGCAGAACCGGCGCGAGCGGATCTACTGGTGGCCGGGGCTGAACGCCGGGATCCCGTACACCCCGAAGCGCGACGGGCTGCACGAGGCGACCTTCATGATGCACGACCTCGGGCATTTTTTGATGCCCGACCTGGTGTTCACGGGGACGGCGAGCGCGCTGCACCGGCGGGTGTACGTGGCGTATCGCATGATCTCCGAGGCGGTGACGCTGGTGCTCGCCGACATGGTGTTCGTCGAGGCGCTGCGCGGCTCGGGGGCCCGGTACGACTGGACGCGACGACACGCGCATCCGCTGTTCGCAGCGACGCAGATCGACCCGTCGCAGCCCGAGGGTCTGCGCGCGCTGCTGGCGGCCAACGTCGGCTATTGCGTGGCGGGCGACGATTCGCAATGGCGGGCGCTGCTGGCCCGCGCGGGGGCGTCGGAGGCGGCGCTCCGCGAGTATCAACAGAAGTACGAGCCGTACGTCGCCGAGGACCTGCGGTGGACGGTGCGCAACCGGGAGACGATGACCGGTCGCGCCGAGGAGTTCGCGCGCTGGTGGGCCGACACGGCGCCGCTGCGCGCGCTGGCGGACCTCGGGCTCGAGACGGTCGAGGCGTTCGCGGAGCAGGTGGCGACGGGGCCGGGGTCGCTGATCGAGCGGGTGTTCGCGCGGGTGATGGCGACGCGCGTCGAGCCGGGGCTGCGCGAGGCGCCGGCGCCGGCGTCGCGCGAGGAGCGGCGCGAGCGGGCGCTCCTCCGCTGGCTGGTCGGTCAGTTCGGGGTGTTCGCGCGGTTCCCCGCGGCGCCCGGGTCGGCGCTGACGCGCTCGCGCTTGACGGAGTTCGTGGTGAATCGCCGCGGGCGGCTGGGTTCGGCGGAGATCGCCCGCGCCCGGGCGTTCTACGAGCGCTTCGTCGATTCGCTGGCGGAGCACCACCTGGCGAGCCTCGACGACGCGGCGACGTGGCGCGAGGTGTTCGCGCTGGTGGAGCCGTTCTACGTGTTTTATGACGGACCCCGCGAGGCGTACGAGCCGCTGGCGCAGGCGGCGGGGCGGGTGTTCGGCGAGGGATGAGATGTCCTGCGGGACAGGATCTCGCGAACATAAGATGTCTCCTTAAACATGTCGCGAAGGCCAGATTGTGAGGGCGAAAACGCCCGCGACGACGGCTTCGCTTCCACGCTATGATCGCGGCCTCGCATGTCCGCCGCCGCCGAAGTTGCCCCGAATCGACCGACGCTCGCGGTCGCGACCATCGGTCATCATCACAGCGGCAAGACGTCGCTGACGGTGGCGATCACCGAGCTGCTGGCGCGGCGCACGGACGGGGCGGTCCGGCCGGTGACGGCGCTCGAGCTCGAGCGGCGCGGCGGGCTCTGGTCGGTGTTTCACGGCGACGTCCACAGCCCGGGCGAGGGGCGGATCGAGACGCGCACGGTGTCGGCGAGCGAGGTCCGCTACGCGACCGAGCACCGCAACTTCGTCCACGTCGACAGCCCCGGCTGGCGGCCGTGGCTGAAGAACGCGGCGCGGGCCCAGGCAGTGGTCGACGCGCTGATCCTGGTGGTGTCGGCGCCCAAGGGGGTGGAGGCGCAGACGCACGAGCACCTGCTGCTGGCCCGCGCGCTCGGGCTGTCGCAGCTCGTGGTCTTTTTGAACAAGTGCGACCGCGTGACCGATGTCGAGTGGCTCGACATGGTCGAGCAGGACGTGCGCGAGCTGCTGATCCGCTGCGGCTTCGACGGCGACGGGACCCGCATCATCCGCGGGGCCGCGGCGCCGCTCGCGGGCGATCGCACGCGGTGGGAGGCGTGCATCTCCGACTTGCTCGAGGTGCTCGAGCTGGAGCTGCAGATCCCCGAGCACGTCGTGCAGGGCTCGCCGCTCCTGTACCTCGACCACGTGTACTCGCGCCGGCCCGGGCAGGAGGGGCTGGTGGTCGACGGGCGGGTGCGGCGCGGGCAGGTGCGCGCCGGCGACACGCTGACGATCGCGGGCTTCGGCGAGCCGATCGAGGTGCAGGTGTCGAAGCTCGAGATGAACCGCCGCAAGGTCGAGCGGGCCCAGGCCGGCGAGTTCGTCGGGCTGCGACTGGTGCGGCCGCGGCTGGCGCTGCAGCCCGCAGAGCTGCGCACCGGCCAGGCGCTGGTGAAGCCGGGGAAGACGGCCGTGCAGCGCTTGACGGCGCACCTCGACCTGCTGGCGACCGGCGAGAACGGCCGCCGCACCCCGGTTCGCAGCGGACACATCGGGCTGCTGCTGTTCGGGACGACGGTGGTGGCCGGGCGCTTCGACGTGCTCGGGCAGGAGACGATCGCGCCCGGCGAGGGCGCGACGGTGGCGGTCGAGCTGGTGCAGCCGGTGTACGTCGAGGACGGGATGACGTTCCTGCTGCGCGACGGCAATCAGGGGCCCATGCTGCCGCCGGGCGAGCGGGCGCGCTGGGCCGGGACCGCGGGCATGGGGCGGGTGCTCGAGGCGCGCGGCTGAGCCGGCGACTCGTGGCAGCGGCCCTTCGTGCAGCGCGAGCGACGGGGCGACGCTGATCGCGCGTTGGCGCCCGGCGAGGGCCACTAGCCTCCGGACATGGCGAACTTAGTCGCCTCCCGCGGCCGCACCACCCCGCCCCTTCGCGTCGCCGAGGTTGCTGTTGGCCGCGAGCTCGGACGCACTGGATGTGCCGTGGTTCCAGAAACCATCACGTGCATTGACACCCGTTCCGGTGTCGCAGTCGCTGCCGCCGTTCACGCAAATCGCGGAGCAAGGCGAGATTCGTCAGCAGCGTATGAGAGTCTCTGACGCCGGAGTCGAGCAGGCCGATCCAACCCGCAGTCAGGTTCAGATTGAAGTACGGACCCGTCGACAGGACCGCGCGCGCGTCCGCAGAGGTGTTGACGGGCGGAGGGATGTTCTTCTGACGCTCCTCGATGTACTGCACGTCGTCCTGCTCCGCGAGACCGAGAACGGCGTCGATGGGGCCTCGCCGGCTCGATTTCCGCGGCGACGCGCAGCTCGTCGTGAACGCGAACCGCCTCGAGGCGTGGGACCTGCCGACACAGGCGCGTCAATGGAGCGTCGGGCTCGGAAACCGCGAGGTGGTCCTCGGCGCGCGGACGGCCTACATCTGCGCGTCGACCGGGGAGCTGAGCGCCCACGACCTCGCGACGGGCGCGCTGCGGTGGGAGCACGGGCCCGGGTCGTGCGGGCTCGGGTGGCGGCCCGACGTCTTCATCGTCGAGTCCGCTGGCGGCGACACCGTGGTGACCACCGACTCGACGTAGTCGCGCTCGCGCTCCCACCGCCCCCCCCCCGAGCCCGTGGTCGTGTTCGGACGCGCATGGCTTGACGGACATGTCCTTTCGAACAAGCCGGTGAAGGGACGCTTCCGCGTGCGCGTGCGCGTGCGCGCGAGCGGACGCGTCCGCCTGACGGTCGACCGGAGCCTCGGGCGCAGCTCCGGCCCCACACCGTGCCTGCTCGGCGTGCACGAGGACGTCGAGGTCGTACCGAACAAATCGCGCTACTGGGTCGCGTGGCACGAGCGCTCCGCGCCCCGCGGTTACTGCGAGCACGGATGCTCGGAGGGTAGACGAAGTCGCCGGCACCGGAGCGACGAGCGAGCTCGCGGACGCGGCTCGTCTCCCGGGCGCCTCGATGCGGGGTCATGGAGCAGGACCCACTGCCGACCTTCGCGCGCTCGCGCCTCGATGGGTCCGCCTGGGCTCGCGGCGCTCAGCGCTTCTTGAACGCGCGCGCGAGCGTCTCAGGCGCGAAGAGGACCGGCCCGTGCCGCAGGAGCAGGGTGTCGAGCGCGGCCAGCGAGGCCTCTCGATCGTCGCCCCGCGTCTCGGCGGGGGGCACCCCCGCAGCCTCGGCGAGGGAGTCGAAGCCGCGTTCCGCCTGCTTGCGACGGACGCCCACGCCGAACCCGATCGGCCTCTCGCCGCGCAGGCTCTGTTCGGCGCGCACGCTGACGTCGCCGCGCTCGAAGGTCAACGCCAGCGTCGCCGAGTCGTCTTCGAGCTCGACCGAGCGAATCGGCTCGGCGAAGTCGAGCCGGCGGAGCGACTCCCCGAGGACCGCGCTCACGCGCTCGAGCCACGGCCCCCAGGTCGCAAGCAGCTGCGCTCGCTTCTCCTCCTCGCTCTGCGCCGGATCGAACAGGTTGAAGTCCGTCACGAGGCACGCGACCTCGCCATCCGCGGCCAGGCCCCAGTACGAGGCGTAGACCCCGTCTCCGCCGCCCGAGCGGAACACGATCACGTTGTCCTTGTGCCGCTTCGCCGGCCGGACGTCGGCGAACAACTGATCGTTCTCTTCGAGCGCGTCGTCGAGGACGGCGTCGTAAAAGGACTCGTCGTCGAGCGCGTCCTCGGCCTCACGCAAGAGTTCGGCCGCCACGGCGTCCATGAAGCAACCGAGCCCCGTGTCGACGGGGTAGCCGAAGTAGTGGCCCTCCTGGAGGTCGGCGAGCGACTGGCCCGGACGGGTCGCCATGACCCACGAGGCCACCGGCGCGTCCGAGCACGCGAGGAGGGCGAGCCCGATTCGTCGCGAGCCCTTCGTGACGAACACCCGCACGGGATGCGTCCCCCGCGGGATCTCGCGCTCGAACGCCGGCGCACCGGATCGAATGCAGGGATCGCACGCGACGATCCGTCCGGAGGAGACCACGAGCTTGCCCGCCAGCCTCACGGCCTGGACCTGCGGGTGGTTCTTGCCGAGAGTCACGACATCGGCGATGACCCTCGCGTGGTCCCGACGTGCTCGGGACTGCTCGGCCTCCTCCGCGTCCGCCACGGCAGCCTCGGCCGGATTCGACAGCACGGGCGCGTAGCAGCCGTCGTGAATGGCTCCGCGGTGGCGCTCGGCGAAGCCGAGGAGCCGCGACGAGAACCCTTCGTCGCTGCGGCTGGCCCGCTCGTAACCCCGGAAGGTCGTGTCCTCGGGCGGCGCCAGGCCGACCTGCGCCCATGCGGCGCGGACCTCGTCGAGCGTCGTCGGCCGCCCGCGAAGCAGCCGCATCAGCGTGACGATCGCGTTCAGGGCCGTGGCGCCCTCGTGGCGCCTCGTCTGTGCGATCTGCTCGAGGAAGTGCAGGCCGAAGCCGGGGATCACGAGCGAGGCGAGCGCCTCGCGCTGCGACGCCGAGAGATCCTCGGTCTCCATGTCCTCGTCGGCGTCGCGGCTCGGCGCCTCGACCGGCCGCGCTTTCTTGGCCCGCTTCGTGTACGCGGCGAAGCGGTCCTCGTCGGCCTCGCGCA
The DNA here is from genome assembly GCF_002343915.1 of Nannocystis exedens. Taxonomy (GTDB): domain Bacteria; phylum Myxococcota_A; class Polyangia; order Nannocystales; family Nannocystaceae; genus Nannocystis; species Nannocystis exedens. Next base: position 6,123,058 of record NZ_NETK01000001.1, read on the forward strand.
GCGCCGCGAGGGCGCCGGGCACGAGCCGCGCGGCGTGCTCGTCGAGGAAGCGATCGACCATCGCGTCCCGCTTCTCCGCCAGCGCTTCCTCGACCGGGAGCGCGGCGAGCTTGGTCACGATCGGCGGGATCACCCACGCGTCCTCCTTTGCAGCGAGCACGCCGGCCTGCTCGAGCCAGGCCCCGAGCTCGGCGGCGCGTTCGAGCAGGTACAGCTGAACTGGCGCCGACACGTCCTCCAGGCAGCTCTGCGCGACGAAGCGGACGACGTCGCGGGACGACGCCCCGGCCCGCTCCATCGCCGCCACGATGGCGAAGAAGTCGTCCACGTCGCCGCAAAACATCGAGCTCTCCCAGTAGCACAGGCGCCACGCCTGGCCGGCCTTCACGAGCAGGCGCAGAGCCTCGTGGTCGTCGTCGTTCCAGCTGTCGACGTGGGTGGCGAGTCGCGGCATCTCCTCGCGCTCGGGGTGGGCCGCGGCAGCAAGCGCCCGGGCCCGCCGCAGCAGCTCGGCGCTGGCGGCCGGCGGCCGCGGGCGACGTGCCGCCTCGCGGAAGCGGGCCCACTCGAGCACCGCGCGGCCGCCCGCGTCGAAGGCGCGCCGCACGTCCTCGTACGAACGCGACGTCGGGGCGCCGCGCGCCACGTCGTGCGCGGCGTCGGGCCGCGCCGCGAAGCCGAGGCGCGCCGTGACGAACTCCTCCCACAGGAACGCGTCGAACGCCGACGCGAGGCGCTGCTGGGTCCTGGCGTTCTTCGGCGTCGGCCCGCGCTCGAGGCCGGCGGGATCGAAGTCATCGCCGGCGACGACGAAGTAACGCGGCGCGCCCACGTGCGGATCGGCGATTCCGAGCGCACGCGCGACGCGTTCGAGCGTCGGGATGTCGGTGTACCGGTAGAGGACAGCGATGGGCGGCAGGGTACGTGCGGTCATAAACGGCTCTGGCCGCTGTTCTTGCCGGAGGAGCCGGACGTGTCAACGAAGCGCTCCGGTCGGGGAACGACCCCTCGTGGTCGCCGGAACGGCCCTCGGGGCGACCTCCAGGGAGCCACCGGGCGTGCGCGAGGAGGCCGCGCTGGCGTGGTCGAGGGGCTCGCCGTGCCGACCGCCAGACCGACCACGGGCCGCTGCGAGCGCGAGCCAGGCTGGTTCCGGGGACAGGTCGGCGCGCAGCGGGGCGTCGTCGGCCACGAGCGGGCGACCGCCGGGGCATCGGAGCGCCCAGGTACTCGAGGTCGTCGCGGGCTCGGGGTCGCGGCCTCGTCGAGGTAGGCATTCGCGTTGGGGGGGCAGCCCATTCTCGACGACGGCGCGACCGCGACCGCCGTCCCTAGGGTGCGACCTCGGCCCGCCGACGAACGCGACGACGCTCGCCGGCGACGAGACCACGCACAGGGCGGCGACGACACCGCGCTCCCCCGCGCGGGAGAGGGGCTCAGCGCTCGCCGGCAATCTCGAGGTGCTTGGCGAGCGCGACGGCGCCGACGACGACGAACAGGAGGCGCAACCACTCGAACACCTGCTGGATCGGGTTCACGGCCTGGGGGAGCTGATCGTCGAACGCGTACACGAACCAGTCGAGCACGCCCAGCGTCGCCCAAGCGAGGACCATGACGAACACCAGCTGCGCTGCGTCGCCGCGACGTTTGCGGCGAAGCGACCACGCAGACACGGCGACAACGAGGGCCTGCAGGAGTTGCGGCTTGTGCTGGTAAAGGCTCCATGGGTTCATCGCAGGTCTCCTCGAAATACGAGCATGCCCGATCGCCTGCCACCTCACCAGCGCAGGCGACCGGTGCGCAGCATCACGGCGAACGAGAAATTGCTCTGGCCCTTCACGTTTCTGGCCGCGTCACGTGCCCAATGCCACGCCGGACGGACCCGGGCTTTTCCTGCTGCTCCCCGACGAGGACGGTCTCCGGGCCCGCGTGTGGCTCGTGAACCAGGAATCGCGGAGGTCAGTTGCGCGCCGCGGGGACGACGGCGTGGAGCGCCTGCGCCTGGGCCACGCCGCGCAGGCGGTGGCTGCCGAGCGCGACCACGGCGGGGAGCACGTCCGCGAAGGCCTGCGAGACGATGACGTCCTGCGCGAGCGGGCGGCACATCGCCGACATCTGCGCGACCTCGTTGACGGCCGGGCCGATGACGGTGAAGTCGAGGCGCGGGGCGCCGCCGATGTTGCCGTAGAACACGTCGCCGAGGTGCAGCGCGAGGTAGCCTCGGTCGCGGGCAGGCTGGCGCCGACGCGGCGGGCGCGGACCTCGGCGAGCGCGGCGAAGGCAGCGTCGGCGGCCGCGAGCGCGCGGCTGGCCGCCTCGGCGGTGCCGTCGCCGACGGGGAAAATGCCGAGCAGGCCGTCGCCGATGAATTTCAGCGCCGTGCCGCCGTGGCGTGAGCCCGTTGCGGTTCTCCATCAGCACGTGCTGCGCGTCCTGTACTGCCGGACGGCGAACAGGTGCTCGTCTGCGGCGTGGATCAGGCGATCGGCGGTGCCGTGATCTTCGTTCGCCTGCGCGATCCCTGCCGAGAGGGTCACCGGGATCGTTCGGGCGTCGACGGTGAAGGTGTGGGCCGCGATTTCCTCGCAGATCTGCTCGGCGAGCGACGCGGCGCCCTCGAGGTCGGTACCTGGCAGCACCAGCGCGAACTCCTCGCCGCCGTAGCGCGCCAGGGTATCGCCCGGGCGCGCGTGCGGCCGCATGAGCTGCGCGATCTCCCGCAGCACCTGGTCGCCTGCCGGATGTCCGTACGTGTCGTTGATCTGCTTGAAACGATCGATGTCGAACATCACCAGCGCGAGCGGCCGCCCGGTGTCCCTCGCGCTGTGGAGCTCGCGGTCGAGCCGGTCGACGAGATGCCGGCGATTGTGCAGCCCGGTCAGCCCGTCGAATGGTGACAAGGTATAGGTCGATTTGACGATCGGCGGCGCATCGACCAGCTTCAAGAGAATGTCGCCGATCCTGACGCGATCGCCGTGGCGGAGCCGCGTCTCCCGCACCTGCTCGTCGTTGACGTAGGTGCCGTTGGTGCTGCCGTCGTCGATTACCCACCAGCCGTCGGCGCGCTTCTCGAAGCGTGCATGGCTGCGCGAGACGGAGCCTCGGGCGAGCACGATGGCGTTGTGCTCGCCGCGCCCGACCGTGATCGGCGCCGAAGATGCTTCCAGCGGATGATACTGACCGATCGACGCTGGATCGCGCGAGTAGAGGATGACGAGCGAGCAAGAGTTCGCCAGCGCGGGGGTGCCGGGCGCCGAGCGGCGGCCGGCGAACAGGCGATGGCCCCAGTCGGCGACGGGCTCGGGCCTGCCGAGCACGTCGCTCTCGACGGCGCCGCCGTCCGAGAGGCGCTTCGGGACGGCGATGCACTGCCCCGCCAGCGCCCGAGTCTCCGCGTCGGCGACGGTGTCGCAGTAGTAGACGTGCTCCTTGCATTGCTGGCAGAAGCGGACGGATTCGGCGTCGGTCGGCGCGAGCGTCTCCCAGCGCTTGGTGCAGGCGAAGGCGAAGCGGACCCGCGGGGCCTCCTGCCGGGCGGTTTCGCTGCCGCAGTTCATGATCACGTCGCGGAGCAGCAGGTTGGCGTAATCAAAGCCGATCTCCCGCGACAGCTCGATGAAGCGCGCGAGCACGGCGGGATCGTCGGTCGCGCGCGAATGGAGGGCGACCTCGAGGCGCAGCCATTCGGCCCGTGCGAGATCCCGGCCCTCGACGACCTGCGCATACTCGAGCCGGCCCGCGTCGTCCAAGGACTGGTCCTGCGCCTTGTGAATGAAGGGGCGCTCGTCGGCAAAGCTCAGGTAGTCGGAGATCCGGGACCGCGCCTGTGCCACGGAGAAGGGCATAGCACATCGCTCCCGGGGGCGCGTCCGCGCCGGGCGAGGCGGAGCGGTGATCTGGCGCGGACATCGTTCTCGAGCTGAGTCTATGGGTCGGCGCGTTGCCACGCCCGGAGCTTCGAGGCTCCGGCGATCGATCCACCAGTTCGACCTCACGGCGACACGCCATGCGAGCGCCTGCTCGAGCTCGCCGTGCGGGTCAAGTTCACCACCGCGGAGCTGCGAAAAGGCGGGCTCACCAGCTGATCGGCTCGAAGTCCTTCAGAAAGACGCCGCGCAGGAATTCGCCGTCGCGGAGGCCGCGGACGATCGGGTCACACACGCGGGTGGCGGCGTCGACGAGGTCGAGCGGGGGCATGAAGCCGCGCTCGCGCATGGCGTCGGCGATCGGGGCCGGGTTCTCGTTGGAGGCCCAGCCGGTGTCGACGCTGGTCATGTAGATCCGGTCGGTCGCGTAGTCGTCGGCGGCGGTGCGCGTCATCATGTTGAGCGCGGCCTTGGCCATGTTGGTGTGCGGGTGAAACGGGGCCTTCCAGTCGCGGTCGAAGCGGCCCTCGGGGGCCGAGACGTTGATGATGAAGGCGGCCCCGGCGGCGCGGGCCATGGTGCGGCGCAGGCGGGCGCCCAGGACGAACGGGGCGACGGCGTTGATCAGCTGGACCTCGACCATCTCGACGGTGCCGACCTCGTCGAGGCGGAGGCGCCAGCTGTTGCGCTCGCGCAGGTCGAGCGGCTGGCCGAAGCCGTCGTCGCTGCGCTGGGGGAACAGCGGGTGCTCGGCGAGCGAGATGTCCCCGGGGACATGTGGATCGGCGAGCAGCGACTGCAGCGCGGGCGGCAGGGCGTCGGGGCGGGCCTCGTCGGCGAGCAGGGCGGCGTAGAACTCGGGCGGCCGGTGGACGGTCTGAGCCGCGTTGTTGACGAGGATGTCGAGGGCGGGCAGCTCGGCGTCGAGGCGGGCGGCGAAGGCCTCGACGCGGGGGATCTGCCGCAGATCGAGGGCGACGATCTCGAGGCGCTCGCGGAAGTCGGCGAAGTCGGGCTCGGCGGCGAAGCGGCGGGCGGCGTCGCGGGCGAAGCGGGTGGTGACGATGACGCGCGCGCCCCAGCGCAGCAGTCGCAGGGCGACCTGATGGCCGATCTTGATCCGCCCGCCGGTGACGAGGGCGACGCGGCCGCGCAGGTCGACCTGATCGCCGCGGCGGGCGTAGCTGCGTTCGGCGCAGGCGGGGCACAGGCGGTCGTAGAAGAAGTGCAGGCGGGTGTAGGGCTGCTTGCACACGTAGCAGGGCCGGGCGGTGTGCAGCTCGTGGATGGTGGGCTCGGGGGGCTCGGGGGCGGGCGTTGCGACGCCGTGATGCCGGCGACGAATGGCGGCCTCTTCGATGCGCCGGCGATCTTCGGCCTGCTGGGCCTCGCGGCGTCGGCGATCGCGGCGACGCTCGCCGCGGGCTCGGCGGCGGTCGTCGCGATGAAAGCCGAACACGGCCCGGCGCAGCTCGACGAGGCGGGGGTGGTCGCTGCGGAGGAGAGATGGCCGAAGGGACAGGTGGCCGAGGACGCGCAGGGCGGCGGCGAGGTCGGCGTCGGCGAGCGGCGGCGGGAGCTCGGGGGCGAGCGCGAGCGGCGGGAGGGCGCGGCGCAGGCGGGCGAGGTCGAGGGCGGGGCGGCGCGCGGGTTGCCGGTTGGCGTTGCCCGCGAGGCGGGCGACGAGGCTCGCGCGGAGGTGCGGGGGGAGGTCGCCGAGGTCGAAGACGCAGAGGTGCGGGTTGGCCCCGGCGGCGGCGACGAGCGCGCCGGGGTCGACCGAGCGCGGGAGCGCGAGGCGGTGCCATCGAACCCGCGCGAGCAGGCGGTACCACTCGGTGGTGGCCGGCGCGTCGAGCCGGACGGGGCCGTCGAGGCGGAGGTCGTCGAGGGCGGTGTTCTTGAAGACATGTCCGACGAGACATGTCGAGCGCGGGGTGAGGGCGGCGTGGCCGAGGTCGAGGCTGCGCAGCGAGGCGTGAGCGGCGAGCGCGGGCAAGATGTCGGAGAGCGCGGGCGGGCCGAGCGGGTTATGGCGCAGCGAGAGGTGCGACAGCCGCGGGTGGCGAGCGACGAGGGCGGCGAGGTCGAGCGCGGCGTCCGGGCCGAGGCCGCAGCCGCCGAGCCACAGGCCGCGCAGGCCCGGGAGGTCGAGCGCGGGCAGCAAGGCCGCGATGTCGAGGCCCTCGAGGTCGAGGTGCCCGCCGGGCAGGACGGCGCCATGGACCAGGCGCCGCGGACGCGCGAGCTCGCGGTCGCTGCAGAGGTCGGCGAGGAGGCTCGCGCGGTCGATCGGCGTGGCCATGAGCGGCGCGGCTGCGCGCGGCGGGGATGATACACCAAGGCGATCGCGCGCCGCCGAGGCCGTGGGCGAGGCGTCCGCGGGCGAGGGCTCGGGCCGGCGGTCGTGTTACGCTGCGGGGCCGAGATGCCGGACGGGGCGACGATCGAGGTGGCGATGATCGTGCCGCGGACCGAGGCGGAGGGGCCGGGGGTGCGCTACGCGGTGTGGGTGCAAGGGTGCCCGCTGCGCTGCGCGGGCTGCTGCAACCCGGAGATGCTCGCGTTCGGCGGCGAGGGGATGACGCGCCGAGGCGCGGCGGACCTGGTCGAAGAGGCATGTGCGTCGGGGGCCGAGGGGGTCTCGCTGCTCGGCGGCGAGCCGTTCGCGCAGGCGGAGGCGCTGGCGCCGCTGGCCGAGGGGGTGCGGGCGCGCGGGCTGTCGGTGATGATCTTCTCGGGCTACACGCTGGCCGAGCTGCAGGCGCAGGGGCCGGCCGCGGCGCGGCTGCTGGCGGCGACCGACCTGCTGGTCGACGGGCGCTTCGAGGCGAGGCTGCGTTCGCAGAGGCGGCGCTTCATCGGCTCCGACAATCAGGTGCTGCACTTCTTGACGGAGCGCTATTCGCCGGACGACCCGAAGCTGCAGGGCGGCAACACGGTGGAGCTGCGGATCCGCGGCGGCGAGATCACGCTCAACGGCTGGCCCCTGCTCGGGCCGCGCACGCGGGTGGCGCGATGAGCCTGGCCGTCAGCGTCGACGAGGGGCACGCGCTCGAGGTGCTCGACATGCTGATCCGCGGCCGATCGGTGCGGATCGTGCCGACCGAGCCGGTGTCGCAGCCGCGGCCGGAGCTGATCGAGGTGGCGGGGCGTCGGATCGCGGTGACCTGCCTGCGCGTGCTGGTCGAGTCGGGCCGGCGCGAGCGCGTGGTGCTGCGCCGCGGTCGTCGCGTGCGCGGACGGATCTGGGACGCGGCCCGCAGCGAGGGCTTTCGCCTGCGCTTCACCGAGGCGACCTACGAGCTGTGGGTGCAGGCGACGCAGCGGCTGGCGGAGATCGCCCGGCCCACCGAGGTGGTGGAGGGCGAGGGCAGCTCACGCAAGGCGCGGCGGCAGATCCGTCGCATCATCAAGATCGCGGGGACCGACACCGGCGACTGGCTGGTGTACGCGCTGGCGGTGCGGCACCTCGCGCGCATGAACATGCCGCGGGAGATCCGCGAAGACCTCGGCCGGCGGCTGTGCCTCGGCTCGCCGCTGGCGACGCTGTTCGCGCTCGAGGACTGGTCGCGCCAGGTCGACGGCGAGGAGTCGTCGGGCAAGCTCGAGCTGCTGCTGGGCGGGCCGCAGGTGGTGCTGCTCGAGTGCCTCGACGAGGTGCTGGCGGAGCAGTGGGCGGAGCAGATCGGCCGGTGCATGCGCTGGTCGCCGGGCGAGGAGCGGGCGGAGCGGCTGCTGGCGGCGGCGCGCGTGCTCGAACAATTCATCGACGCGATCGACTTCCGGGCCCGGCTCGATCTGGCGCGGCCGCTGTGTCGCGCGCTGGCGCGCCTGATGACGGGCGAGTGGGCCGATCCGCCGGCGGTGGTGTCGGCGGGGCTCGTGGCCGATTCGGGGCTGACGCTGCGCTCGCAGCAGGACGCGCTGCGGCGGGCGCTGGCGCGGATCGTGGGGCTGGGCGAGCGGCTGGCAGGGCTGCGCGAGGCGATGACGCGCCACGCGTTCGGCGACCGCCGCTACGAGGAATCGCAGGTGTACCTCGAGCTGTTCGACACGGTGCTGCGGCCCCACCTCGCGCGCCTCGACGCGCTGGCGCGGGCGCTGACGGGGCGGCTGGGGTGAGCGGCGGCGGGGGAGGCTCCGACGCACAGGCGGACGTGCGGCGGTCGGGCCTCGCCAGGGCGCGCGCGGGTCGGTTAGGATGAGCGCGTGAGCCGAGGGTACCGCATTCGCATCAGCGATCCGAACTGGCGACCGGTCACGTATCACGACGCGGCGAAGCAGGTCGCGTCGACCGACGCGATCGAGATGGACGTCGGGATGCTCGAGATCCTGCCGGAGGGGGCGATGACGGCGCTGCTGCGCGAGGAGCTGGCGGCGAGCGGCTGGTCCAAGGGACAGGACGGGGGGATGTCGCGCACGTTCGGCGAGGTCGCGGTGACGCTGTCGCCCGACGGCCGGACGGTGACGGTGCGCGCGGCGGCGTCGAAGCAGGTGACGACGCGGGCGACGAGCCAGGAGCAGGCGAACTCGCGGCTGGAGGAGGCCGGCAAGCGGGCGGAGCGCGACCTGGCGCAGGAGGTGGCGCGGCGGCTCGGCGCGCACGAGGGCGAGATCCGCGGCGAGCTGCAGGCGGCGCTGCAGAAGGTGTACGCGGAGGCGCTGCGGCAGAAGGCGGCGTCGATGGGCCAGATCGAGAGCGTCCACGAGGGCCGCGGGGCCGACGGCGAGCTCGAGCTGACGATCAAGGTGCGGGTCTAGCGTGCGACGCACGGTGCCGATCGAGACCCTGCCGGGCGAGGTGCGGGTCGAGGACGCGGTCGAGATGGCCTGCGCGCAGGACGTGACGTTCATCGAGGAGCGGCTGCGCCGCGGGATGAGCGTGCTGGTCGAGTGCGACAAGGAGCTGGCGCTGCACGTGTACCTGGCCGTGCGCGCGCGCCTGCGCCGCGGGACCGGCAATGGGCGCGGGCCGCAGATCGTGATCGTCGACGGTCGCCCGCGCGAGGGCGAGGAGAGCCGCGGCAACCTGGCGTCGATGCTGACGCAGCTGACGACGGCGATCCGCGGCAGCGTCGAGCGCACGATCATCGTCTTGCTGCACCTCGACGTGCTGACGACGACGCACACGAGCCTGACGATGGAGGCGCGCGAGGCGATCCCGCTGCTCTACGAGAACCCGGAGGCGGTGCTGCTCGGCTTCCGCGACCCGAGCTTCCCGCTGCCGAAGGTGATCGAGGGGGTGTTCGCGGTCCGCCGCGAGATCGTCGGGGTGCCGCGCGAGTCGCTGGCGAAGATCGTGACGCAGCGCGAGGCGAAGGCGATCGACGCCGACCACTTCGATCCGTTCGCGCTCTATAAATACGTGTCGGGGCTCAACCCGGTGCGGCTGCGGCGATTGATGCAGGCGGTCGGGCTGCGCCGCGAGGCGATGCCGGGGCGCTCGCAGGCGGCCCAGGTGTACCGCGAGCTGCGCCGGCAGACGGTCAGCGAAGACGTCGAGCTGCCCAACGTCGACCTCGAGCGCGACATCGGCGGTTACCCCGAGGTGAAGCTGCGGCTGCGCGAGGAATTGCTCGACCTGCTGCGGCGCAAGGACAGCCTCGGCAGCGAGAGCGAGATCCAGGCGCTCGAGGGGCTGCTGCCGCGCGGGATCATCTTCCACGGGCCGCCCGGCACCGGCAAGACGTACTTCGCCAAGGCGATGGCGACGGCGATGGACGCGACGGTCATCATCGTGTCGGGGCCGGAGCTGAAGTCGAAGTGGGTCGGCGAGAGCGAGGAGAACCTGCGCCGGGTGTTCCGCCAGGCCCGCCGCAGCGCGCCGGCCGTGGTGGTGTTCGACGAGATCGACGCGTTCGCCCACGCGCGCGGGACGTACGAGGGCTCGGGGGTCGAGCACTCGATGGTGAATCAATTGCTGACCGAGATGGACGGGTTCCGCGGCAGCGAGAGCGTGTTCGTGGTCGGGACGACGAATTTCCTCGAAAGCCTCGACGGGGCGCTGCTGCGGCCGGGGCGGTTCGAGTTCTTGATCGAGATCCCGGCGCCGGGGGTGCAGGACCGGCGCGAGATCGTGGAGATCTACGACCGCAAGCTCGAGCTCGGGCTGTCGCGTGAATTGCAAGAGCACCTGGTGCGGCGCACGGAGGGGCTGGCGGAGCGGGCGCGCGGGCTGCCGTTCACGGGCGACCACATCTACGCGGTGTGTCGCGCGCTGAAGCGGCAGGCGATCCGCACCGGCGAGAAGAATTTCACGCCGGAGGACATCGATCGCGCGCTGCAGCGGAAGACGCGGGCGGCGGTGGTGCTGAGCCCGGCGGAGGAGCGGGTGGTGGCGTTCCACGAGGCCGGGCACGCGCTGCTGGCGATGCTGGTCGAGCACGCGACGCCGCCGGAGCGGATCTCGATCGCCGCCGACATGGAAGGGGCGCTCGGCTACGTGCTGCGGGCGGCGCGGGCCAAGCCGTACGCGATCACGGCGGCGGACATGCGCGCCGACATCTGCGTCGGGCTCGGGGGGATGTGCGCGGAGCGGCTGGTGTTCGGCGAGGTGTCGATCGGGGCGCACACCGACCTGCAGCAGGTCAACCGGATCGCGCGGGCGATGGTCGAGGAGTACGGGATGGGCGCGAGCACGGGGGTACTGGTGCGCCTCGACGACGCGCCGCGCCACGGGACGCCGATGTCGGAGCGCCGCCGCGAACGCGTCGACGCCGAGGTGACGGAGATCCTCGAGAAGGAGCTGGCGCGGGCGCAGGCGTTGCTGTCCGGCCACCGCGCGATGCTCGAGGCGCTGGCGGAGACGCTGCTGTCGCGCAAGGTGCTCGACCGCGCCGAGCTGAGCGCGCTGACGAAGGGAGAGAGCGATGGCTGAGGTGACGATCCGTCTGCGCCACAACCCGCGCACGGGCGAGCGCGAGGTGGTGATCCACTACGAGTCCGACAGCGACGCGCTGCCGCACGAGCACGAGCGCGACCACCGGGCGCTGGCGGAGCGGCTGATCGGCCGGCCGCTCGAGCAGGTGCTCGGCGGGATGACGGTCGACCGGGTGGTGGTCGAGAAGGCGCCGAAGGCCGGCGCGGCGGCCCGCGAGGAGGCCGCGCGCGAGAAGGCCGGGGTGCGCGGCTGAAGGCCTCCGGAGAGCGAGCGCGACGGTGCGGTTCTGCCTGCTGCTGACGGGGACGGCGAGCGACGGCGCGGCGCTGACGGTGCTGGCCGAGGCGGCGCCGTTCCTAACTGAAAGGACATGGTCGGTGATGCTCGACATGTCGGGGCCGGGCAGCGCGCTGGCCTGCGAGGCGCTCGATGCTGTCCTCGCGGACAGGTTGTTGCCGCGCGGGCTGCCGCTGGCGACGGCGATCGAGCAGGACGAGACGCTGGTGCTGACGCCGCTGCGCGGCGGGCCGCCGGCGCGCTGGGACCTGTGGAAGGAGCGCAGCGCGCCGCGCCTGGTGGAGGCGCTGCGGCTGCGGCGGGTGCCGGGCGAGCCGCTGGTCGACGAGGCGTTGTTCGTGATGCGCGCGGACTCGGAGGCGCCGCGGCTGCTGATCGAGCGGCTGCTCTTGCTCGGGCGCTCGGACGCGCAGGTGGTGAGCTTCGTCGACGAGGCGGCGGGCAGCTTCGCGGTGAAGGTCAAGGCGCCGCCGATCTACCTGATGATGGCGGCGCGCGACGGCGGCGGCGAGGTCGCGGTGTACGGCCGCCACGGCGCGAGCTCGCTGTGGGTCGCCTGGTCCTTCGAACATCCGGCGGCGGGGGCGGCGGCGGCCTCGCTGGCGCGGGTGAATCAGGCGGCGCTGGTCGACCGCGACGGGCAGTGGGTGCGCACGCCGGCGGAGTGGCGGGCGCGGGCGATCCTCGACGCGGCGGCGCCGGAGCTCGAGGCGCCGCGGGTGGCGATGCGCTCGGTGGCGTCGGAGGTGCGGTTCCGGGTGCCGATCCGCCTGGCCCCGGCGGCGCTGACCGACCCGGACCTGTGGCTGCTGACGCCGGAGCAATTGCTCGAGCTCGAGCCGCTGATCGAGGTGAGCACGGCCGACGAGCTGTCGCGCCTGACGGTGGCGCGGCTGACGGGCGCGGACGGGACGGTCTATCTGCTGCGCGAGCGGGTGCGGCCGGGGGCGGCGCGCATGGCGGGACGGGTGAGCGACACGCTCGGGGTGCCGGGTTATTCGCAGGTGGCGGGGGCCGACAACCTGTACGTGCCGACCGGCCGGCGATTGATGCCGGTGCTGCGGCGCGACGATCTGCGGGCGCTGCTCGGGCTCGAGCGGGCGCACACGGTGGTGATCACGGAGGACCACGACGGGCCGCGGGTGGTGACGATCGTCGAGGTCGACGAGCAGCCGCTGCAGCGGTGGATCGACTACGTGGCGACCGACCGCCGGCTCGAGCTCGACAAGCTGCTCGAGCGCAGCGTGTTCGAGTTCCCGGAGGTGACGATCGAGTGGCCGAAGGAGGCGCGGCAGCCGGCGCCGAAGAGGCCGCAGACGCGCGAGGGGCCGGTCAAGCGGGCGCCGCCGCCGAAGCCGGTGGTGGTCGAGGAGCCGGCGAGCGCGATCGACGTCGACGCGGCGGCGCACCTGCGGGCGCTGCGAGAGCAGGTGCGCGCGCTCGAGCGGCGGGTGGTCGCCGGCGGCTGCGAAGAGCCCGAGGTGTGGCAGGAGCTGGGGGAGATCAAGGCGGCGCTCGGCGACGGCGACGAGGCGGCCGATTGCTTCGAGATGGCGCTGCTGCACGGCGGGCCGCCCTACGACGCGAAGCTGGCGGCGCGCTTGCTGAGCGCGACGCGCGGGAGTGATTCGGACGACGCATTGATGGAGTGGGTGGTGGCCGACCGGCGGACGCCGGCGGACGCGAGCCGCCTGGGGGCGTCGCTCGTGGCCCGGGTGGCGACGCAGCGGCCGCCCGCGGACGAACTGATGCAGCTGGCGCTGCCGATCTTCGCCGACCCGCGGCTGCCGGTGTCGCGCCGGCTGGCGTGGGCGGTGCTGGCAGGCTGGCACCGCCACGCGCGCGACCGCCTCGGCATCACCCGGGCGAAGGAGGCGATCCTCGGCGGGATCAACGAGCGCGGGCTGAGTGAACTGCACGACCTGCCGCGCTTCGTGCGGCACGCGCTGGCGCGCGAGGGCGACGATCACAGCGACGAGTCGGTCGAGGCCCGCGCCGACCGCCTGCAGCAGGGGCAGCTCGTCGCGCTCGAGGCGATGTGGCACGAGGCGGCCCACGCGGGGCTGCCCGAGATGGACGCGCCGACGGCGTTCATGCGCCTGATCTTCGCCGTCGGGTTCGCGCGGCTCGGGGCGCGCGGGCTGGCGCAGGAATTGATCGCGCCGGTCGAGCTCGAGATCGATGTGCACGAGGTCCCCAACCGCGCGCTGTTCCGCCTGTACATGGCGCGCCTGGCCCACGAGAGCTCGGGCGGCAGCCCGGAGGTGTGGGCGGCCGAGGTGGCGCGCACGGTCGAGAGCGTCCGCGACCCGCGGATGCAGCAGGCGGTGACGTGGCTGCAGAAGCGGTCGATGTGGCTGCGCACGACGTACGAGGAGGAGTCGGCGGCCCGGACGACGCGCTTCAAGCTGCCGGCCGGCGTGGACGTGAGCGGCCTGGCGGACGTGGTGGCGCGCGAGGTGTCGGTCGGGACGCGGTCGTACGATTATTTGATCGCGGAGGCGGTGGACGTGTGCGTGCGCCGGGCGCTGGCCAGCGGCAGCGACGCGGTGGTGGCGGAGGTGCTGGCGAGCGCGGAGCCGGGCCTCGGCAACATCCAGATCTTGAGCCACCGCGCGGAGGCGGTGGCGGCGTGCATCCACGGGGCGGCGAGCCTCGGCGACGACGCGATGCTCGGGCGCCTGCTCGAGACGCTGGTGAACATCGCCCGCAGCGAGAAGCTGGGGTCGGCGCGCGAGCTGGTGCGGGCGACCCAGCGCGGGCTGGCGGCGCTGCGCCGGTTCGGCGGGCTCGAGCCGGCGCGCGCGCTGCTCGAGGCGCTGGCGCGGGTGCACGCGTACACGTCGAGCGACCAGATCGCGCTGTCGGCGACGGTGGCGACCGGGTTCGTGCAGATCGGCGAGGAGCGAGTGGCCGACGAGGTGCTCGATACGCTGTGCACGCAGGTGCTCGGCGGGTCGCTCGACTACGTGACGCGGGCGCAGGGCGGCCTGGCGGTGGCGCAGGCGCTGCGCCACTGGCCCAACATGACGCGCGTCGAGCGGTTCCGCCGGTTCGTCGCCGAGCTCGCGGTGTTCCGCGACACCTTCACCGCCAGCCGCTACTACGATACGCACAAGATCCTGATCTTGGAGGCGATCGTCGACAGCCTGGCGGACAGCCGCACCCGCCACAGCGACCGCGTGCAGGGCTTCCTCGACCAGGAAGAACACGCCCTGCGCCGCCGCATCGTCACCGACTGGAGCGCAGTATGTGGACGCTAGAGGAGCTCGAGCCCGAGATCGACGACATCCGCGCGCGGATCCAGCAGCACCGCCGGGGCCTGAAGGAGTACTTCGTGGCCCGCGACGAGGAGATCGATCTGGCGATCCTGTGCGCGGTGGCCCAGGAGCCGCTCTTGCTGGTCGGGCCGCCGGGGACGGCGAAGAGCGACCTGGTGGTCAAGCTGACGGAGAGCCTCGGGCTCGGGGCCGGCGATTACTTCGAGTACATGCTGACGAAGTTCACCGAGCCGAGCGAGATCCTCGGGCCGATCGACATCGCCGTGCTCAAGGAGGGCCGCTACCTCCGGCGCACCCGCGGGATGCTGCCGGACTGCCGGGTGGCGTTCCTCGACGAGATCTTCAAGTCGAACTCGGCGATCCTCAACACGCTGCTGACGATCCTCAACGAGCGCAAGTTCTACCAGGACGGGCAGCCGACGCCGGTGCGGCTGGTGATGCTGTTCGCGGCGACGAACGACATCCCCGACCAGAGCGAATTGGAGGCGATGGCCGACCGCTTCATCCTCAAGATCGAGACGAAGCCGGTGAAGGACCGCCACTTCGAGGAGCTGATCGACGCGGGGGTGATGAACGAGTCGTACCGGGCGAGCGGACACAAGCCGTGGACCCGCGGGGCGGCGTCGCTCGACGACTTTTTGAAGCTCAAGCGGTTCATGGACCTGAGCTTCGGGATGGGCCGCGAGCCGGGCCGCGACCGGGCGCAGTGGTTCCCGCGCCCGGTGTTCGCGGAGATGCGGCGGATCGTGCGGGCGCTCGAGACGGAGGACAAGGTGCTCGTCAGCGACCGCAAGCTGGTCAAGCTCTACAAGGTGATCCGCACGCAGGCGTTCCTCAACCACGGCGGAGCGGTGCAGACGTCGGACCTGAACCTGCTGGCATACGTCGGCAACCGCCGCGACGAGATCCCGGTGGTGGCGAGCAAGGTCAAGGCGCTGCTGGGGCTGGGCGGGTGAGCGCGTGGCCCGGCGACTCAGCCGCGAAGAACTGCTGCCGGCGCTGAAGGCGTGGGCCTACGTCAGCGGCTACGGCGGCGCGCTGTCCGAGTCGCTGCCGCCGGCGCTCGGCTGGCTGCGCGCGCTGTGGGAGGAGGGCCACGACGCGCTGCCGCTCGACCTGGTCCACGATCTGGGGACGCTGCTGGTCGAGGGCCGGGCGTTCGCGTTCGCGTCGAGCCGCGACCTCGCCGACTGGCCAGAGGAGGAGCGCGCCGAGCGGCTTCAGTACGAGGACCGCGTGCTCGGCAAGTGGGTGCTCGACCCGAGCGTCGGCGACGCGCACGTGGCGATCGCGGCGCTGTCGGGCGAGCTGCAGCCGCGGGCGCTGGCGCACGCGATCGGCCTGGCCCTCGGGCCAGCCTCGCGGCGGGCCGAGCTCGACGCGGGCAACCCGGCGGTCCTGCGCTCGTCGTGGCGCGAGGCGCTGGCGCTGTGCGCGAGCTGGCCGGCCCGCCACGGGGCGTGGGAGGAGCCGCCGGTCGACGCGAACTGGCGCGCGTGGGCGCTGGCGATCCGGGCGGCGATCGTGGGCGGGCTCGGCGAAGGCAAGCTGTTCTCGCCGGAGGACCTGTGGGAGCTGGCCCACCTGGCCGACCTGCCCAACGAGTCGAGCCGCCTGGCGCTGCGCGAGCTGCACGCGGCGACGGCGGCGATCGGCGGGGTCAGCCCGAGCGTGGCGATGGCGGTACGTCGAAAGGCCCAGGAGGTGGCGGTCGACGAGGAGGACGCGAGTCACTACCCGGCCGGCGGCTTCGATGCGCTGAGCACCCGCGGGCGCTTCGAAAATCTGGTGCGCAGCGAGGTGGCCTACGTCGATTCGGGGCGCGAGGAGCTGGGGATGATCGACCTGTTCGACGTCCGCTTCGCGCAGGGCGAGCTGCTGTATTACACCCGCGACGAGAGCCCGCTGTTCGATCAACGCCGCCGCGTGACGGTGGTGATCGAGCGGCCGCTCGACCAGCGGCACAAGCACCCGGAGCTCGACGCGCAGACGCTGGTGCTGGTCGACGCGACGACGCTGCGCCTGCAAGCCGACATGATGCAGGTGTTCGGGCCGTCGGGCGCGGAGCTGCACCTGCGCTGGCGCACCGGCGGCAAGGCCGACGCCGAGGCGGCCGAGGAAGAGGCGCGGCTGATGGCGATGACGCTGGCCGACGACCTGGCGCACCGCCGGGTGACGCTGGCGACGATGACCGACTGGCAGGAGGCGCCGCCGCGCGGGCTGGTGGTGTTCGCGGCCCACCAGGAGGACCCGCGCGCGGGAGCGCGAGCGTGGGTGCGGGTCGGCGAGCCGCGCTGGGTGCTCGACGGCGAGAGCTTCGCGGTCGGCGAGCCGGGCGGGCTGCGGGCGCTGCTCGACGCGCTCTTGCTGCGGCTGTTCGCCTAACGATCCGGCTCCCCGGCGATCGAGTCCATCAGGCGGTCGCGGTAGACCTTGCGGAAGCGCAGGGTCGGCTCGTCGGTGCGGACCGAGCGCTCGTCGCCGGCGGGCGGGACCTCGCGCGGCGACGACGTCTCGATGACGGCCCGATCTTCGCCGCCGATCTTCCGGCCGCCGGCTTCGAAGTACAGATCGAACAAACGCGACCGCAGAAAGTCGCGGATCGTGACCATGAGCACCCGGGTGGTCGTGTCGTCGACGGGGAGCGCCGTCAGCATCAGCTCGAAGATCCGTTTCCCCGCGGGGAGGTGCAGGTGCATGGTGTTGGGGAAGCGGTAGTCGAGGGTGATCGGCTGGGCGACGCCGTCGATCGCGGTGGTCGTCCGACCGCCCCACGGCCGATCCTCCCAGGAGATGTCCAGCCGCGAACCGGGGCGGAGCGGCAGGGCGTCGCGGATCGTCCGCTGGTGGACGAACGGCAGGTGCGGCCAGTCGAGCGAGTTCTCCATGACGCGCGTCCAGTGGGCGTCGAAAATCATGGTGAAGCCGCTGAGCGAGAGGTCGTCGCGCTGCAGCACGTCGGGGATGTCGGGCTCCGACGGCGCCGCGAGCCCGGGGGCGGTGTACAACCACAAGAGCCCGGCACGCTCGCGCACGGGGAGCGGCGTGGCGCCGAGCCGCTCGCGCCTGGCGTCGGGGTTCCACGGGACGAGCTGGTTGCTGCCGTCGCCGGCGAAGCGCCAGCCGTGGAAGGGGCACTCGATGCACCCGTCCTGGACCTTGCCGAGCGACAGCCGCACGCCGCGGTGCGGGCAGCGATCGACGAGCGCGCAGGCTCGCCCCTGTCCGTCGCGAAACAGGACCACCCGCTCGCCGGCCACCTGCAGCGGCAGCGCCGCCCGGCGCTTCAGGTCCCGGTCGAGGCCGACGATCGTCCAGACATGTGCGAAGCCGCGGAACATGGCTCTCTTGTTTCGCCGGCCCGGGGGGCGCGCCCGAAACCTGCGGGCGACGATTGTTCGGCAGGAGGAGCCCGACCCCGGACGAAAGCGCGCCGGCCTGGCGAAGCCTGCGCAGCGGGACGGCGGGCGATGCGGGGCCCGGCGATGCGGCCGCGCGAACGGAATCACTCGCGGCCGGAGGCTCGGTGGCGACGGCAGGAGCGCACGGCGTCCCGCGGGGGCGCTCAGTTGTGGTCGAAGCAGTCCCAGCAGGGCTCGTCGACGGCGCCCTGGAGGTCGACCGGGAACGCGCACAGCTGCGGGACGGTCGTCGACAGGGTGAACTCGTCGAGCGGGTTGCCGCTCACCTGAATGTAATCGCACTGGCTGAGCCACGGGTCGTCGAGGATCGCGGCCAGCTCGGTGAGGTCGTTGCCGGTGAGATCGATCTGCTGCAGCGATTGATAGGCGGCCAGCGGCGCGAGGTCGGCGATCGCGTTGTCCTGCAGCGAGAGGACGAGGAGCCCGGCGACGGCGAACTCGGGCACGCCCGGGAGGCCGGCGGCGTCGGCGGTGACGAACTGCAGCGCCGGGTGCGAGGCGAGGCTGTTCATGCTGGGGGCGAACGGGTTGCGCGAGACGTCGATGCGGTCCAGCACCGGCGCGCCGAGCAGCGGGGCGAGGTCGACGACCTGGTTGTCGGCGAGGCCGAGGTCGAACAGCGCGGGCAAGGCGAGCGGGGCGATGTCGACGATCTGGTTGACCGCGAGGTCGACCTCGGTGAGCGCGTGCAGGCCGGCGAGCGGGCCGATGTCGACGATCTGGTTGCCCGACAGGTCGAGCTCCGCGAGCGCGCTCATGCCGGCCAGGGGAGTGAGATCGGCGATCGTGTTGTGCTCGGCGATCAGCCGGATGAGGGCGACCAGGTCGGTGAGAGGGGCGAGGTCGGCGATCGCGTTCTCGGACAGGTCGAGGCTCTGCAGGGCGGTGAGGCCGGCGAGGGGGGCGAGGTCGCTGATCTGGTTGCCGCTCAGGTTGAGCCCCTGCAGGGCGGTGAGGCCGGCGAGCGGCGAGAGGTCGGTGAGCTGATTGTCGGACAGGCCGAGGCTCGTCAAGTCGACGAGGGTGGCGAGCTCGGTGATGTCGGAGAGGCCCGAGTCGCCGAGGGAGAGCGTCCGGAGGGTGACGATCTGCCCGAGGCCGGTCAGGTCGGGCGCCGGTGTCTCGGCGGCGAGGAGCTGCTCGAGCGGCAAGCCGGCGAGCGGCGCGAGCGAGGCGATCGGGTTCTGCGAGACGTCGAGCTCTCGCAGATTGACGAGGCCGGCGAGCGGGCCCAAATCGGCGATGTTGCTGCCGAAGACGGTGAGGTGGGTGAGCTCGGTGAGGCCGGCGAGCGGGCCGAGGTCGGCGATCTCGGTGAAGATGAAGTCGATCGAGGTGAGGCCGGTGAAGCACTCGAGGCCCGCGAGGGAGGCGACGTCGAGGCTGGTGTGGATGGTGTCCAGCGATTCGGCGAGCTCGACCGGGATCGGGCCCTCGGGGACGTCGAGCCGCAGGCGCAGGTACTCCTCGAGCAGCGGGTCGACGATGACGATCTCGGTGCATTGCACGACCGGCGGGGCGGTGGTGCCGGTGGTGAGATCGTCGGTGGTGGGGTCGCCGGTGGTGGTCGTGGTGACTTCGCCGGTGGTGGTCGGCGGCGGCGAATCGGTGGTGCCGGGATCGGTGGTGCCCTGGCCGTCGGTGCCGGGCTCGCCGGTGGTGGTGCCCGGCGCGCCGGTGCTGCCGTGCTCGGTCTCGCTGGCGGTGTCCGGGCCGCAGGCGAGGGCGAAGGCGAGGGCGAGGGCGAGCGACGGCCGACGACGCATGACCGTCAGAGTGCCGGGATCGGGCGAATTGTCCATCGGCGGGCGGTGGGGGGCGCGGCGGACGAAATCACGGGCGCGCGGGCACGGAACGGCAGGGTGCTGGCCAGGCGAGAGGGAGAGTGAAATGGCCTTCGCGACAGGTGGCCGGGCCCGAGGGCGTCAATCCTCGCAGCCGCGGTCGTCGTCCTCGCGGGTGAGGGCGGGGACGAGCTGGACGGTGAGGTCGGTGAGGCGCCAGTCGAGGGCGCGGGCGACTTCGCCGACCTGCTCGATGCGGCGCAGTGGTTCGGCCTCGTCGACGGGGACGACGTAGACCTCGCCGATGAGGACGTGGCCGTGCTCGCGCAGGCGGACGGAGGCGCGGCGGACCCACGGCAGCGCGGCGAGCTCGGCGGCCAGGCGCTCGGGCACGGGGTCGTCGCAGCGGCAGGCGACGTCGCGGGGGCGGCGGTCCATGAGGTCGCCGAAGGCGGCGATCAGGTTGCGGCCGCCGTCGTGGGTGATGTCGATGGCGATCGCGCAGGCAGCCGCGGCGTCGGCCCACCAGTAGCCGAGGCCGATGCCCATGACGCCGAGCACGCCGGCGGCGCCGGTCATCCAGTCGGCCTTGTTCATCAGCGCGTCGGTGTAGAGCGCCTTGTCGTGCAGGTCCTCGGCGAGGCGCAGCTTGATCCGCCCGAGGATGACGGTGGGCACGGCGCTCCAGGCCAGCGCGGCGAGCATGAGCCAGCCGAGCCAGAGGTCGCGGCCGAACACGGTGGCGGTGCCGATGGTCGGCCGCTCGGCGCGGATCAGGGTGTAGAGGCTCTCGCCGAGCAGATAGACGCCGAAGCCGAGCAGGGCGACGGCGGCGACGAGGAAGGCGATGGTGACGGCCCGGTGGTAGCCGTAGCGGTAGGCGTCGGTGGCCCGGCGCCGGCGCAGGCGCGCGGCGATCAGCACGGCGACCGGCGGGACCATGCCGAGCATGTCGTCGATCCACACCGTCTTCATCGCCTGCGACTCGCCCATGACGAAGGCGGTGAAGGCGATCGCGGTGACGAAGAAGAACAGCGAGACCTGCTCGACCCGCACGGCGAGCCGCATCGACGGCTGCTTGCTGCACGGGAGCTCGTGGCCCGGCGTATGACCCCAGCGCTCGCTCATGCATCACCGCAGTCCGCCCGGCCGCGGGCGAGGGCGGCGTCGATGTCGGCGCGGCCGAGGTAGGCCTCGAGCTGCATGGTCCACGCGTTCTCGCCCGGCGGCACGGCCAGCACGTGCTCGCCGTCGACGGCGTGGTGGTAGGCGCGGGTGAGGCCGATGTCGTCGGCGTACGGGCTGTCGGCGACGAGGCCGCCGATCACGAGGTCGAACTCGAAGCGCCGCAGCGCGGCGAGCAGGCGGGTCTCGCCGCCGAGGGTGAAGGTGACCTCGAGGCCCCGCGCGCGCGCGAACTCGCGGACGAGGTCGACCTCGGCGCCGGCGAGCCGGCCGTCGCGCTGGCAGGCCCACGGCGGCTCGAGCACGACGCCGACGCGGACGCCGTAAAGAGCGACGCGCTCGGCGGTGCGCTGGGGGTCGCGCGGGAGGTCGCAGGCGCAGGCGAGCCAGGCGACGACCGCGAGGCGCTCAGCCGTTGACGATCTCGCCGCCATTCGGGTGGAGCACCTGGCCCGTCATGTACGAGGCGTCGGCGCTGGCGAGGAAGACGAAGCAGGTGGCGCACTCCTCGGGCTCGCCGGCGCGGCCGAGCGGGGCGTCGCTGCCGAAGCTGGCGACCTTCTCGGGGTCGAAGGTGGAGGGGATCAGCGGGGTCCAGATCGGGCCGGGGGCGACGGCATTGACGCGGATGCCGTCGCCGGCGAGGTTGGCCGCGAGCGAGCGGGTGAAGGCGACGATCGCCCCCTTGGTGGCGCTGTAGTCGAGCAGGCCGCCGCTGCCGCGGTAGGCGGTGACGGAGGTGGTGTTGACGATGCTGGCGCCCTCCTGCTTGCGCAGGTGCGGCAGGGCGGCCTTCGTCAGGAAGAACATCGAGAAGATGTTGGTGCGGAAGGTGCGGACGAGCTGCTCCTCGTCGATGTCCTCGAGCTTGTCCTTGGGGTGCTGCTCGGCGGCGTTGTTGACGAGGATGTCGAGCCGGCCGAAGCGATCGACGACCTGGCGGACGGCGTCGTCGCAGAACTCGGCGTCGCCGACGTCGCCGCGGATCGACAGGCAGGCGCGGCCCTCTTTCTCGACCTGGGCGGCGGTCTCACGCGCGTCGGCGTCCTCGCTCAAATAGACGATGGCGACGTCGGCGCCCTCGCGGGCGAACAGCACGGCGGTGGCCCGGCCGATGCCGCTGTCGCCCCCGGTGATGAGGGCGACCCGACCCTCGAGCTTGCCGCTGCCGCGGTACTCGGGCCGCATGTACTTCGGGCGCGGCGTCATCTTCGACTCCTGACCCGGCGGCTTCTGGCTCTGCTCCGGCCGCTGCTCGCTCTTCTCGTCGCGCTTCGATGCGTTACCCATGGTCTTCTCCGGTTCCTGTGCGTCGCGGGCCTTGCGACGACGGACTCGTGGCACACTCGGCCTGACTGTCAATGCGCCGACCCGGAGGCGAGCGCGCGGGCAGTCGAACACGGCTAAGCCCGCTGCCCGCGACGAAGGCGCGACGGGCTCGGCAGTGCGTGAGCGCAGGTTGCGCGAAACTGCGCTGCGGACGGCACATGGCCGCACGTGCTGGTAGTCGCCAGGGCGGCGCGCTGGACGGGCCGGCGGCGGATCGACGACGCCCGCTCGCCCGCGATGCGGCGAATCGTGGGAGCATCGATTGGAGGGAGTCACCGTCGAGAATGGGGCCACGGCGTGGTACCGGCATTGGCGGCGTGGTGTTCGATCGTGCGGCGCCGCGACCTCGAATCGGGGGACGTGATGGGGTGGGGCGCGTCGCGGGCGCGGCGTCGACCGCGAACGGCGGCGCGGCGCTCGCCGGGCGCAGGTGGTATCACCGCGGACGAGCGCCGTGCGCAGCCCGCAGCCCAGGAGTCGTGAGCGCGCGCGCCGGGGCGGCCGGGTCGCGGCGGTGCTCGGCGGGCTGCTCGCGCTGTCGCCGGGGCGGGCGGCGGCGATGCCGACGATCGACTGGGAGGCGCCGACGGGCTGCCCCTCGGCGGCGCGGGTGAAGGCGCGGATCGGCGAGGTCGTGGGCGCCCGGCCGGTGTCCCCGGCGGTGACCGCCGTGCGCGCGCGGGTCGAGCGGCAGGGCGGGGGCTGGCTCTTGGTGGTCGTGTTCTCGGGCCGCGACGGGACGACCGAGCGCCGGCTGACGCTGCACGACTGCGAGGCGACGGCGAACGCGACCGCCTTGCTCGTCGGCATCGCCCTGGTCGGGCCGGCCTCGGGCGCGGCGCCCGACGAGGTCCCGCTGGCGGTGCCCGTGCCCGATCGAGAGGCGAAGGGAGGCGCGCGCGCAGCCGAGACGGAGGACGTCGAGGCGAAGGCGCGCGGTCGCGCGGGCGAGGCCGGGACAGGCGAGCGCGGGGGGACGGCGGACGGGGCGGAGACGGCCGGAGCGGCGCGCGGGCGCGCGGCGGTCGAGGTGGGCGCGCGCGGGCGCGCGGAAGGCGGGGCCGGGGTCGAGGGCGATGCGCGCGGGCGCGCGGGGGACAGGGCCGGGGTCGCGGGCGATGCGCGCGGGCGCGCGGCGGACGGGGCCGGGGTCGAGGGCGACGCGCGCGGGCGCGCGGCGAATGGCGGCAAGAAGGCGGTCGGCGCGGACGCGGGAGGGCGCGGGAGGGCCGGGGACGCGTTGGCGGCGGCCGCCGCGGACGAGGGCCGCTCCACCGCCGCTCGCGCGCGCGCCTTCGTGCAGGTCGGGCCGGCGCTGGCGGTCGGCGTGCTGCCGCGGGCGGCGGCCGGGCTGACGGCGGCGCTCGGCGTGGCGTGGCCGCGGCTGCGGCTGGCGCTCGGGTACGCGGGATGGTTCCGCAGCCCGGCGCGCTGGCCCGAGGACCGGCAGATCGGCGCGGACCTGTCGCTGCACGCGGGGTCGCTGCGAATCGGGCCGGTGCGGCGGGTCGGGCCGGTCGAGCTGCAGGCGGCGCTCGGGCTGGAGGCCGGGGGCCTGCGCGCGGCGGGCGTGGGCAGCGAGATCAACCTCGACGGCCGGACGTGGTGGGGCGCGACGCTGCTGGGCGGCGCGCTGGCCTGGGCCCCGCGGGCGCTGCGGGGCCACGGCGCGCTGCGGGTCGAGGCCGAGCTGGTGGTGCCGCTGCACCGGCCGACCCTCGTCTATAACCGCGAGCCGATCTTCCGCCTCGGGGCGGTGGGCCTGCGCGCCGGGCTGCAGCTGGAGGCGCGCTTCTTCTGATGACGTCGGGCCGCGCAAGATCGCCCTGCATTCTCATTAATGGCAGCGCCCGGCGGCGGGAAAGCAGGCGGCCATGATCCCCCTGGCCGAACCGCCGCACGCCGAGGACGCGCCGACGTCCGCGGAGCAGGGCGCGCCGGACTTGATGGCGATCTATCGCGCGCACGTGGACTATGTCTGGCGGATCGCCCGGAGCCTGGGGATCCCCGCCGACGCCGCCGAGGACGTCACCCAGGAGGTGTTCCTCTGCGTGCATCACCGACTGCACACATTCCGCCCCGGCGGGTCGATGCGGGCGTGGCTGTTCGGCATCACCCGCAACCTGGTATTGCACGACAAGCGCAGCTACGCCCGCCGCGAGCGCCACCTGGCCGCGTTGCCGCAGCCGCAGGAGGCGTCGCGCGAGCCCGACGCGACGGTGCGCGTGCATCAGGCGGCGGCGCTGATGCAGGCGTTCCTCGACGAGCTCGACCTCGACAAGCGCCTGGTGTTTCAGATGACGGAGATCGAGGAGATGACGGCCGACGAGATCGCGGAGGCGCTGGCGATCCCGCTGGGCACGGTGTATTCGCGGCTGCGGGCGGCGCGGGCCCGACTCGAGCGATTCCGCCTGCGGCTGCACGCGCGCGACGAACGGAGGCACGCATGCGCGACGAACCCGTGACCACGCGCGAGCTCGTCGCGGCCTACCGCGACCGCGAGCGCCCGTCCGACGCGGCGCGCGAGCGGATGGCCCGCGCATTGATGGCAGCCGCCGCCGCTCGCTCGGCGACGGTGATCCCGCTGCGCCCGCCTCGTCGGCGACGGCGCGCCATCGCCGGCGGGTGGCTGGCCCTCGCGGCCGCGCTGGCGCTGGTCGCCGCATCCTCGTATTGGCTGGTGAGCGCGCGCCAGCAGCAGGGGACCGGGCCCGCCGACATGTTGATGGATTCGCACGACCACGAGCCGGCGCAGAGGACCGTCGCGCCGAAGCCGATCGAGGCGCGCAGCGAGCCGCCGGCCGGGCATGCGACGGCGGTCGAAGGGCCGACGGCGACGATGCCGATCGTCGACGCCGCGAGCGCGCCGGAGCCGTCCGCGGCGCTGCCGATCGCCGGCGCGGCGGCGACGAGCGAGCCGAAGGCGCCCGCGGTTGCCACCGCCGAATCGCCGCCGGTGGTGGAGCCTGCGCCGCCCGTGGCGGAGCCTGCGCCGCGTCGACCGGCGCGACCGCAGCCGCGACAGGTCGCGGCGGAGCCGCCGCGCAGCGGCGAGGCGGCCGGCGATCCGGTGCTCGAAGAATTAATGTTGATTCAGCAGATCAAGGACGCCCTCGACGCCGACCGCCCCGCGTCCGCGCTGGCGGCGATCGATGCGCATGCACAAAAGTTTGCCCGCGGCAGCCTCACCGAGGAGCGCGAGGCCCTGCGCGTGGTGGCCCTGTGCAACGCCGGCGAGGTCGCCCGAGGCGAGCGCGCGCAGCAGGCCTTCATGCGCACCTACCCGCGCTCGGCGTACCGCGAGCGGGTCCGCGCGGCCTGCCCGGTGGCTGCAGCGGCGACGATGGATTAATGGCGGAGGTCGCGGGCGGGAAACACACTCGCAACGAGCGACCCCGTCATGACTTACTTGCCCACGACCTCGACCTCCCTGACGCTCCTGCTGCTGACCGGGCCCGCGTGCCTGCTCGGCGCCTGCGTCGACGACCTCCCGGTCGGCCAGACCGGCACCGAGACCGACACCGTCGACACGACCACGCTGACGACCACGCAGGCGAGCGAGACGGCGGCGGACCCGACCACCGATCCGTCGACCACTGAATCGTCGACCACCGACGCGCCGACGAGTTCGACGGTGACTTCGGTGGAGCCGACCACGGCGACCACTTCGGTGGAGCCGACCACGGCGACCACGGCGGTCGAGACGACGACCGACGACACCAGCACGACCGCGGAAACGACCACGACGACGAGCGACAGCGAGACGAGCACCACCGATTCGACGACCGGCCCCGGCGAGGGCTGGCAGCCGCCGAATTGCGCCTCGGTGACGGGCACCGGGGCGGTGACGTTCAGCTTCGATCAGGGCGCGACGCTGGCGCCGATGGATCAGCAGATCCAGCCGGTCACGTACACCTTCGGGCTGGTCGCGCTCGGCAAGCCGGGGGCGATGCTGGCGGGCTCGGGGCAGCAGATCCTGGCGTCGAGCGACGCCGGTTGTTCGTGGCACTCGATCGGCGCGGCCGGCAACCCGAACGCGCCGGCGGTGCGGCTGCACGCGGCCGGCGAGACGCGGGCGTACGCCTACGGCGACAACAACGAGGCGATCGTGCGCGTCGACGACGAGGTGATCACGAAGCTGAGCTCGCCGGCGGGGCAGGACGGGATCGTCGGCCTCGGCGTCGACCCGAACGACCCCGACCACGTGCGGATCGGCGACACCGCCGGGCGCGTGTGGGACTCGGTCGACGCCGGCCTGTCGTGGGTGCAGGTCGGGATCCCCGCGTTCGCCGGCTCGCTGGCCTACCGCGCCGCGTTCGACCCGCAGGACATCGACCACGTGCTGTTCGGCGCGCTGGCCCAGGGCGTGCTCGTCTCGCACGACGCCGGCGAGGGCTGGCAGAGCGCGACCGGGCTCAGCCCCGGCGACGCCAACGGCTTCAACCTGGTGGTCTCGCCGGTGGACGGCGAGATCGTGTGGGTCGAGGGCCTCGACCTCGAGGATCCCAACGACCAGACCCAGCGCCACGTCTATCGCTCGGAGGACGGCGGCCTGACGTTCACGCCGGTGGTGGAGGCCAACGAGGCCAAGCTCTACAACGGCAACCACCTGTTCCCGCACCCGACCGACCCCGACGTGCTCTACTTCGTGTTCGGCTCGAACTACCAGGGCTACGGGACCGACCTGTACCGCTACGATTACGCCAGCGACTCGATCACGCTGACGCACAACATGTGGCACGACACGGTGATCACGTTCCTGCCGAGCGACCCGTCGGTGATCTACCTCGGGCTGTCGATCGAGCCGGGCGGCGGCTGACGCGGTGAATGTCTCCGGGGACATGTTTTCATGAACATGTCCGATGGGAAAAGTCAGCGCGCCGGCGCGGGCGGAGCGGCCGCCAGCGCGCGCTCGTCGAACAGCAGCTCGCTCGCGTCGTCGGGGTTCACGCCGATGGTCAGCCAGGAGCCGGGCTGCACGCGCGACAGCCGCTCGAGGTCGATGTTGTGGGTGAGCGAGCCGGTGTACGGGGCGGCGCCGTCGCGGTGGACCTCGAGCTCGAGCCGGAGGCAGCGCTTGCGCGACATGGTCAGGGTGCAGTCGCCGGGCTCCGTGCGGGTGACGAGCGCGACGGCCGGGACGCTGCGCTCCAGGGCGGCCTCGTGCCGCTGCTGGGTCCACAGGGCCGCGCCGACGATGCCGGTGAACACGAGCGCGAGCGCCACGCCGAGCCCGAGGCGGGTGCGGTCCGGCGCGACGAGGCCGCGCAGCTGTTCTTCGACGGCCTGCCGTTCGCGCGGAGAGGTCGCCGCGGCGTGCCTGTTCGTCAGCTGGTCGACGAGCGGGCGCGCGGCCGGCTTGGCGGCGACGAACGCCGCGAGTCGGGCTTGCAGGTCGGGCGGCAGTCCTTCGCGCATGACCGGGCCAGAGTAGCACCGCGGCGGGTGAACGACGGCGCGGGCGCGCGCGCCTTGTCGAGCGTCGACGGGATCGGCTAGCGTGCGCGCGTGACCATGACGCAGATCGAGATCACGACCGACGACGGGGTTTGCCCCGCGCACGTGTACACGCCGCGCACGCCCGGGCCGTGGCCGGCGGCGCTCGTGTTCATGGACGGCGTCGGCATCCGGCCGACGCTGGTCGAGCACTGCGAGCGCCTCGCGGAGGCCGGCTACTTCACCCTGCTGCCCGACCTGTTCTACCGCTCGGGGCCCTACGAGCCGCAAGATCCGTCCAAGCTGTTCTCCGATCCCGCCGTGCGTCAGGCGTGGTTTGCCCGCCACCGCGCGACCACCACCAGCGCCGCGGTCATGCGCGACACGCGAGTGTTCCTCGATTGCATCGCCGCCCAGCCGGGCGTGCGCCGGGGGCCGGTCGGCGCGGTCGGCTACTGCATGGGCGGGCGCATGGCCGTCATCGCCGCCGGCCACTACCCGGACCGCTTCGCCGCGGTCGCGGCCTATCACCCCGGCAACCTCGCCGACGGCGAGCCCGACAGCCCGCACCTGCTGGCGCCGAAGATCACCGCCGAGGTCTACGTCGCCGCGGCGAGCGACGACGCGACCTTCCCCGAGGAGCAGAAGCAGCGGCTCGCCGCCGCGTTCGACGCCGCGGGCGTGAAGTACACGCTCGAGACCTACCCGGCGCGGCACGGCTGGGTGTTCGCCGACATCCCGGTCCACGACCCCGCCGGCAACGCGCGCCACTGGGCGACGCTGCTCGAGCTGTTCGCGCGCACCCTGCCGCGGTGAGCTTTTTTGAGGGACATGTCCGGGAGGACATGTCCGATCAGCGGTCGCGGCCGCCCTCGATCAGCTCGACGAACAGGGCGGTGATGTTGTCCTTGCCGCCGCACAGGTTGGCGTAGCGGATCGCCGCCGGGGCGGCGACGCGCGGGTGCAGGCGGAACAGGTCGATCAGGGTGTCGGCGGCCTGGTCGAGGTACTCGTGGAGGCCGTCGGAGCAGAGCAGCAGGCGGTCGCCGAGCTGCAGCGGGAAGGCCATGATGTCGACCTCGACGAACTCGCGCAGGCCGATGGCGCGGGTGATCTGGCTCTTGCGCCCGCGCGCCTTGTCGGCGCTCGCCAGCCCTTGCTTCACCTGCATGTTGAGGAGGGTGTGGTCCTCGGTGAGCTGGCGGACATCGTCGCCGCGGGCCAGGTACACCCGCGAATCGCCGACCTGGCCGACGATCGCCAGCTCGCCGGCGACCAGCACGACCGAGGCGGTGGTGCTCATGCCGGTGTAGCGGGCGTCGACCTCGGCCATGCCGTGCACCAGGTAGCAGGCGTTCTGCAGCGCGCTGCGGACCAGCCCGCCGAGCCGCGCGACGGTGTCGGGGCTGAGGCGGATCTGCGGCTCCACCACCGGCGGGCCGTGCACGACCCGCTTGCGCGCCAGCCGGGCCTCCTCATGGGCGTACTGGATGAGCTCGGCCTCGCGGTCGACCCACTCGTGGATCAGCTGCACCGTGGTCTGCGAGGCGACCTCGCCGCAGGCGCGCCCGCCGACGCCGTCGCACACCACGAACAGGCCGAGCTCGTCGCTGGCGACGAACGCGTCCTCGTTCTGGCTGCGACGCCGACCGACGTCGGTGTCGCCGTGATGCCGGGTGCGCACGGGGCGAAGAAGATACAGCATGCCCGGCGCGCGGGCGTCGCCGCCGCGCGCGCGATGAAGCGGTCGTGACGAGCGAGGGCGCGATGTCGAGACATCGATCGGGGACTCCGGCTCCCGATCTTCGTCGTGCGGAGTCGCCGCGCCGTGCGATTCGGAGCGGAATCGCGCGGCGATCCGCGGCGGCGGCGCTGGCGGAGGCCGTCGGCGAGGAGGCCCCGTCGACGACCGGACGCGCTCGCAGCTCCGCACTCCTATGATGCGAGTCCGGCGCGAGCGGGCGCCGACGCGCCGGCGGCAGTTCTATGAATTTTTAAAATGTAGATTGTATGAAAGGACATGTCGTCCAGGGCATGTCCCGAGACGCCGACACCGGCCACACGGCGCCGGCTCAGCCGCCGTCGAGCACCGCGCGGCCGCGCGGGGCGAGCCTGTAGACGCCGGCCTCGCGCTCCATGTAGCCGCCCATGATCCACTCGCGGCGGATCGTGCAGAAGTCGGGGTGGACGACCTCGATGAAGCGGTTGAGCTCGGGCTCGCGGTACTCGCGACGGCGCGGCAGCCGGCGCAGCACCTCCTCGAGCACGATCTCCTTCTTGCGGCGCTGGGCCGGCAGCGCGACCAGCCGCGGGCCGTCGAAGAAGGCGCGCAGGACGTCGCGCGTCTCGGCGTCGACCGGCGAGGCGGTCGCCAGCTCGCGGACCCGCTTGGGCGTCGACACCGCCTTGAGCGCCCCCTGCAGCGCCTCGATGTCGAGCTGGTAGAAGGTGTACGGCGGCTGCCGGGTCTCGCGCAGCAGGCCGGCCTCGGACAGCACGCGGAGGTGGTGCGACACGGTGGCCGGCGTGACGCCGACCTCGGCCGCGAGGTCCTGGCCGCAGCGCGGGCGGTCGACCATCGCGGCGAGCATGCGCAGGCGAGTCGGGTCGGCGAGACCCTTGAAGAGCTGGACCAGAGCCGGCTTGGGGTCGGCGGCGTCGGACATGCGGGGACGATACTCGCCGATTTTATGGTTGTCAAATTGGTCGACATCGATTTAACCGATGCTCGGCCGCTCTGCGGGCCCCTGGCGCCCGCCGAGCGCGGGCGAGCGTTTCCTTCGGCTGGCGAGGCCCGGCGCGAGCGCGGCGTCGCGTTCGCGCGCGGGGTTCACGGCCCGGCGCGGCGTGCCTGCGCCGCCCCGACGGTTGGCCGGCGCGAGCAAGAGGCTGGCCGCCACGGGCAAGCGGGGCGCGGGCGGGCTCCTTATGCTCCGCGCCATGCAACGCCCTGCTCTCGCTCTCGCCGCCGCCCTCTGCTTCGTCGCCTGTGACGCGCCCGAGGCGGCGGGGGTGCTCTACACCTTCACCTCGGACGCGGCCGGGTTCGACACGCACTCCTTCTATTACGACACCGGCCGCGAGGTCGTCGTGTTCGACGCGCAGTTCACCGAGCCGCAGGCGCAGGCGCTGGTGGAGGACATCCGCGCGCACACGGCTTCGCCGATCCGCTACGTCGTCATCACCCACCCGAACCCCGACAAGTTCAACGGCGTCGGTCCGCTGCGGGCCGCCGGCGCGACGGTGGTCGCCAGCGAGGCGACGGCGGCGGCGATCCCCGGCGTCCACGCCTACAAGCGCGCGGTCTTCATCGGCAACGGCACCTTCGACGAGGACAGCTACCCCCCCGAGGCCACCGTCGACCTGCGGTTCGCCGACGACCTCCGCCTCGAGCTGCTCGGTGACGCGACCGTCGAGCTGCAGGTGCTCGAGCACGCCGGCGTGTCGAGCACGCAGACCGTCGCCTACATCCCCGCGCTCGAGGCGCTGATCGTCGGCGACCTCGTGCATCACGGCGCGCACGCGTGGCTCGAGGGCGGGATCGTCGACGGCGCGCCGCGGCCCGACCTGGCGGCGTGGTCGGCCGCGCTCGACGAGCTGCGCGCCTGGGGCGACGCCACCGTGTACGGCGGGCGCGGCGCGCCGGCGCCGGTGGAGGTCGCGGTGCGCGAACAGCAGGACTACCTGGTCGAGATCGACGGCGTCGTCCGCGACTACGTCGCCGGCGTCGACGACCCCGAGGCGTTCTCCGGCGAGAACGCGGCGGAGCACTACGCGGCGATCACCGAGGCCGCGCGGGCGGCGTTCCCGGAGCGCGAGCTCGACGACCTGATCACCTACGGGGTGTACGGATTCGTCCAGTCGCTGGTGCGATGATTGCGATATCCTCGCCGGCGAGGTGCCGCCTCGCATCGACGTCGACGCCGCCCCGGTCGCCAGCTTCGTGCTCACCGATCACCTCGCGGCCGGGACCGACTCGGGCTGGCACGCGCACGCGCGGCACCAGCTGCTGTTCGCCGGCAGCGGCCTGATGCACCTCGAGACCGACGACGCGCAGTGGCTGCTGCCGCCGCAGCAGGCGGCGTGGATCTCCGCCGGCGCGCGCCATCGCGTGCGGGTCCGGGCGGCCGCGGCCCTGTGCACCGCCTACCTCGGGCCGCCCACGCCCGATCTCGCCGGCGGCGCGCGGGTGTTCGCGGTCCCGCCCGTGGTCGTGGCGATGCTCGAGCACGCGGCCGGCTGGGACGTGCGCCGCTGTCACGGCGACCCGGCCGCGCGCTACTTCGCGGTGCTGGTCGACCTCTGCCGCGAGGCGGTCACGCGCGGGCGGCCGTGGTTCCTGCCGACCGCGCGCACCCCCGAGCTGGCGCGGGCGATGGCCCACGTGCTGGCGCGTCCGGGCGCGCCGCACAGCATCGCCGCGGTCGCGCGGGCGGCCGCGGTGTCGCCGCGCACGCTGGCGCGCCGCTTCGCCGCCGAGGCGCGGATGTCGTTCGAGGCGTTCGTGCGGGCCGCCCGGCTGCTGCGGGCGATGTCCCGCCTGCTCGAGCCCGGCGCGCAGGTGACCGAGGTGGGGCTCGAGGTCGGCTTCGCCAGCCCGGCCGCGTTCTCGCGGGCGTTCGCGGCGTTCGTCGGCGAGCCGCCGAGCGCGTGGCGGCGCCGGCACGCGCCGCACGGGTCGGCGGGCGACGCCGAATCGGGGGGCGCCCGGGGGCAGCGCCAGCGTGGGGTCATCAGAACATGTTATAGAGGACATGTCTGAAAATGCATGTCCGTAAGGAAATGTCATCGGGGCTATTCCATGTCTCGGCCTCACCGCGCCGACGAGAGGCGCGGGCGCGTCCCGGGTGCTCGCGCGCACGGCGAGCGCCGATGTTCAAACCTGGACGTCGCGCGCGAGCGACGCCCGGGCGGCCGGCTGCGCGGCCGTTCGGGCGTCGGGGTCCGGCGATTTCGCCGAAGAATCAGCGGATCCAGATGTGGCCGGCCGTATGATGAATATTCGGACCGGCGGCGAAGCCGGACGGCGTGCGCCAGGGCGTATCCACGCCGGGGGCGAGGTCGCAGGCGGAGGTGTAGTAGGACTGGGCGCCGAAGCCGGCGGCGTCGTTGAGGGTGCTGATGTTGTTCTCGTTGTTGAGGACCAGGCCGAAGCGGACGCGGGCGTCGTAGCACGACTGGTCGTCGTCGATGTTGATGCCGACGGCGATGTAGTTCGGGGCGATCGAGGCCTCGGCGATCGTGCGGCCCTGGATCGTCAGCCACTTGACCTTCTCGGCCTGGGCCTCGTCGAAGTAGAGGCCCTTCATGGCGACGTCGGAGCCGACCGGGGTGTTCGTGAACAGGTCGAGCAGGGTCGTGGTCGTCGGCAGCGCGTACGCCTTGCAGGCGTAGACCTTGGTGACCGGGTGCTGCATGCAGCCGCGGATCTCCGCGCCGGGCAGCGCGTTGTAGGCCGGGAACTTGCCGTCGAGGGTGTCGGTCGGGGAGCTCAGCGCCTCGTTGACGACCGAGACGGTGGTCCAGTGCGGCGAGTAGAAGTCGAAGGTGCCCTGCGAGGGGGCGAAGCGGATCGCCAGGGCCCAGCCGCCGCCGTCGGTCGTCATGTCGCACCACACCTTGAACGGCGCGGCCGGGCCGGCGCCGTCGGCGTCGATGTCGTAGAGGCCGTCGGGCGCGTCCGGCTGGGCCTGCTTGATCGCCTTGCAGCTGGCCGAGACGACGCACTGGCCCTGGTCGCAGCTGCCGCTCTCGCAGTCGCCGGGCTCGGCGCAATTCTCGGCCAGCTCGCACGGGTCGCACTCGGGGCCGCCGCAGTCGACGTCCGACTCGCCGCCGCTCTGGATGCCGTCGGCGCAGGTCGGCGCGGCGCACAGGGTGGTGCATTCGTCGCTGTCGTCGGCGTCGGCGTCGTCGCAGGTCTCGACGCCGTCGTGGACGAAGCCGTCGCCGCAGCTGGCGGCCGCGCAGTTGCTGAGGCAGGCGTCGGTGTCGATGGCGTTGGCGTCGTCGCAGTCCTCGCCCGCCTGGACCACGCCGTCGCCGCAGGAGGCCGGCGCGCAGGTGTTGCTGCAGGCGTCGTCGTCGACGTCGTTGCCGTCGTCGCAGGCCTCGCCGGGCCCGACGAAGCCGTCGCCGCAGCTGGCCTCCTGGCAGCCCTCGACGCAGGTGTCGGTGTTGTCGTCGTTGCCGTCGTCACAGGCCTCGCCGGCCTCGATCACGCCGTTGCCGCACACCGGGTCGGGCTCGCCGGTCGTGGTGCCGTCGGTGGTGTCGGTGCCGGTGGTGGTCGTGTCCGTCGTGGTGGTCGTGTCGGTGGTGCCGGTGGTGGTCGTGGTGTCGCTGGTGTCGGTGGTGCCGGGGTCCGTCGTGGTCGGCAACGAGGTCGTGCTCGCGTCGCCCGAGGCGCTGCCGTCGGTCGGCAGCGCGGTGGTGCCGGTGGTCGGCCCGGTGGTCGGTTCGGTGGGCGTCCCCGTGGTCGTCTCGACCTCGGTGCCGGTGCCGGTGGTGGTCTCCGTCGCGGTCCCGGTGCTCGCGCTGTCACCCCCGTTGCATGCGACCAGCAGACCCACACCCCACGCCGCGGCTCCACGAAGCTGTACTCTCATCGATCCTCGCCTCCACACAATGTTGACGACGACGGGTAATCCGGCGCGACCGGGACTGTCAAGGCCGCGCCCGCGCGCGGTTCCGCTGCCCGCGACATCACCGCCGTACGAGCAATCGCGCTCGAGCGTGTGGAGGTGCTCGCCGCGGCATCACCGCTCGATCGCAAGGCGCCGCTGCGAGTCCGCCAGGGCTCGAATACGCCGCGTCTCCAGGTGCCCGGGCGCCACTCGGGCGCGACGAGAGCCCCGGACGCGCGCGTCGAGCCGTGCGACTCGTCTCGCGCCGCGGCGGCGAGCGATTTGCTCGTCGCGGTCACGTGCAGGCGAGGCAGGGGGATGCCTCGGCGAGCCCGGCTGCAGCGAACCGGGTCACGGCGACTTCGACGGCTGTCTCGCGGAGGTCTGCGCCCGACCGCGCGGGGGCCTGTCGCGGCCCCCCGCCGGCGGGCGGCGATCACCAGCCCTGGTGCTCCCAGACGTAGCCGAGGTGGAAGCTGTCGGCGTCGACGGCGTGGGTGATGCGGATCCGGAAGTCGCGGTTCTTCTCGGTCTGTGCGTTCCCCGGCAGGACGATCGCGTGGTACTGCGGCACGTCGATGTCGACGCCGAACAGGTAGGCGAGGGGCCCGTTGTTCTCGGCGCGGGCCCAGAAGTCCGCCGACGGGCCGATGCCCTCGAAGCACTCGTCGCTGCCGTTGCACAGCGGCGGCCGGTAGCCGATGTTGCAGGCGGCGAACGCCATCTTGGCGGAGTCGACGTTGTAGAGCTCCCACTCGTCGTCGAGCCGGTTGTGGTGGTACCAGATGTCCGAACAATTGGTGCACCAACTGCCGTTCAAGGGCTCGGTGGGGCCGCTCCAGTCGGTGTTGCCTCCCGCCGGGCTGAAGTTGAGCTTCCAGCGCTCTTCCTCGTCGATCTCTTCCTCGTCGATGCCGGGGGAGTAGGTCCTCAGGGCGGTCTGGAAAATGCTGGTCGTGCAGAACGACCGCGGGCTCAGGTACTCGCCGCGCGTCACCCGGTCGAGGAACCACCCGCGCTCGCCGAGCCGGTGATCTTCCTGCGCGCGCAGCTCGTCGGGGACGGCGACGTCGGCCGGAGTGACGGCGAGGAAGATGTCGAGCATCGAGGCGTCGGCGAACGCCGGCTCGCTCTCGAGGCCGATCGCCCCGGGCGCTCGGCTCTCGATCATGAACTGCCAGGGCTCCTCGGCGCCGGGATCGGCGTAGCTCAGGAAGCGCAGGCGGGTGCCCGCGACGTCGGCCTCGGCGAACAGGTCGACCCCCGGGCCGAGGCGCTCCTCGCCGTCGCGGAGGAGCTCGGCGGGCTCGTCGTCGGCGGGCTCGTCGGCTTGCTGCACCGGGGTGTCGTCCTCGGCTGCGTCCACGTCGTCCGGCCCGGGCGCGCGGTCGCAGGCGGCCGGCGCGGCCAAACTGAAAGCGAGGATGATTGCGCTGCTTCGATTCATTGTCGTGTTGCGATCCATGACTCTCACGAATGGGTGAATGCTGTCCTTCGAGACGAGCCGGCCCGGCGCGAGTACGACGAGAGGTTTTGGTCCTCACGCCGTAGCGCTGTCCCTGCTGCCATTCGGCGGCGCGCGGGCGCCGGGCCCGACTCGAGCGGTGAAGTCAGGGCTCGCGGAGAAACAATTCATCCCCGGCGAAGAATTTTTCGAGGTGCCCGTGCGAGCCCGCGAGTCCCGTAGCGCGAGCTCCAGGCGCGATGGCGGGGAGCCCGGAGCGAGGCGCTCGCTGTCCGCGACGACGAGGTCGTGGTGAGAGCGGCTCGTCCGTCGCATTCCTGCCTCGGGCGCCGGGCACGTCCGCCACGCCTCGGGAGGATATGTCGGAAGAGACATGTCGAGTCGGACGGGCGACGCGCCCGGGGGGGGCGGGCGACCTCGTGTGGGCGGGATCGGCGCGATGGGGGCCAGGCGGCGCGGTGGGGTCGCTGGCGCCCGACGGAGCAGCGGACGCGGCAGGACCGGACGCGGGCGTCGGGCCAGGCCGAGGTCCCGCGGATGAGCTCGGTGGGCCTGCCCGGCGTTGCCGGGGCGCGAAGCGCTGTCATCGTTGCGGCATGAACACGTGGATCGTCGGGGTCGATCTCCGCCACCGCAGCGACGGCGCGGTGCGCTTCGGGGCGTGGTTGCGCGAACAGACGGGCGGGGCGATCGAGCTGGTGGGGGTCCACGCCGCGCCGACCGCGGTGGTGGAGCAGCTCGACCAGTTCGAGGGGCGCGTGCGGGTGCACGAGCGGCTCAAGACGGAGGCGGAGCTGGCGATGGAGCGGGCGGGCGTGCGCGAGGCGTTCGCCGAGGTCGAGCTGGTCGAGGCGGACGAGCCGGCGGAGACGCTGGCGAGCGCGCGGGCCGGCCGGTCGGCGGTCGGGATGATCGTCGGGCGCAAGGCGGCGAGCGACGGCCGCGACCTGGTGCGGCTCGGCAGCGTGGCGCGGCGGCTGCTGCAGCGGCTGGTGGTGCCGACCTTCGTGGTGCCGCCCGACCTGCAGCCCGACCAGCTGCGCAGCGGGCCGGTGGTGGTGGCGGTGACGCCGGCCGACGCCAGCGCGGGCGCGGTCGAGGTCGGCGCGGCGATGGCGAAGTCGCTGAACCGCCCCCTGCTGTTCGTGCGCGTGGTCAGCGTGCCGGAGGAGTACACGCAGATCTACTGGTCGACCGACGCGCTGGCGCAGTTCAAGGGCCAGACGATCGCGGCCGCCAAGGACCGCACCGCCGAGTGGCTGGCCGACCAGGGCCGCAGCGAGCCGGTGGTGGTCCGCTACGGCGACACGATCACCGAGATCCTGGCGGTCGCGACCGAGCAGGGGGCGCCGTTCCTGGTGTGCGGTTCGCGGCTGCTCAGCCGGATCGAGCGGGTCATCGCCCTCAGCTCGTCGAGCGAGCTGGCGGCCCGGGCCGCGATCCCCGTGCTGGTGGTCCCGCCGGACGCGCGGCCCTAGCGTGCGTCCCGCAGGGGCGTGCGCCGGCTGCGAAAGTGGGATATAGACGCCGCGCCATGCACGTCCGCGCTCCGTTCGCGCTCCTCCTCTCCTCCGTCCTGGTCGCCTGCACGGCCAGCGAGGCCCCGAAGACCGACGCCAAGGCCGAGCCGGCCAAGGCCGCCGAGCCCGCGAAGGCCGAAGTCAAGGCCGAGCCCGCGAAGGCCGAGGCGCCGCCGCTGCCGCTCGAGCCGAGCGCGGACATCAAGTACGACCCGCCGTTCG
Organism: Nannocystis exedens; assembly: GCF_002343915.1. Taxonomy (GTDB): domain Bacteria; phylum Myxococcota_A; class Polyangia; order Nannocystales; family Nannocystaceae; genus Nannocystis; species Nannocystis exedens. The sequence continues at coordinate 6,160,374 of NZ_NETK01000001.1, forward strand.
ACGGCAAGCCGCTCAGCAGCGACAAGACCGCGAGCGGGCTGACGGTCGAGGAATTCGTAATCGGCGACGGGGCCGAGGCGGTCAAGGGCGGCGAGGTCGAGGTCCACTACACCGGCTACCTGACCGACGGGACGATCTTCGACACCTCGAAGAAGCGCAACCGCCCGTTCACGTTCTCGCTCGGCGAGGGCCGGGTGATCAAGGGCTGGGACGAGGGCGTGGTCGGCATGAAGGTCGGCGGCAAGCGGCGCCTGATCGTGCCGGCGGCGCTCGGCTACGGCGACCGCCGGGCCGGGAAGATCCCGCCGGGCGCGACGCTGGTGTTCACCATCGAGCTGCTGTCGTTCACCCCGCCGCCGCCGCCGCCGCAGCCGCTCACCGCGTTCGAGGGCAAGCCGGCGTCGGTCAAGACGCTCGAGGACGGGCTCAAGATCAGCGAGTACAAGGTCGGCGAGGGCGCGGAGGCCAAGGCCGGCGACATGGTCGCGGTCCACTACCGCGGCACGCTCAAGGACGGGACCGAGTTCGACTCGTCGCTCGCGCGCAAGCCGATCAGCTTCCCGCTCGGCCAGGGCCGCGTGATCAAGGGCTGGGACCTCGGCATCGCCGGCATGAAGGTCGGCGGCCTGCGCAAGCTCGAGATCCCCGCCAAGCTCGCGTACGGCGAGCGGGCGAAGGGCCGGATCCCCGCCAACTCCGACTTGACGTTCACCGTCGAGCTGATGTCGGTCAAGCCGGCCCCGACCCCGCCGGCCGGGGCGGCGACGCCGGGGTCGGCGACGCCGGGCTCGGCCCAGCCGGCGACGCCGGGCGGCGCCCAGCCGGCCACGGCCCCGGCGACCGCGCCGGCCAAGCCCGACGCGAAGGCCCCGGCGACGGAGAAGAAGGCCGGGTGAGCGCGCCCGCGGCGATCTCCGCGGCCACCGCCGCGGCGATCTTGGCGCTGACGGTGGGCCTGTCCTGTCGGGCAGGTCCTTCGGACCAGGCGCCCGGGGCCGCGGGGCCCGGCGGCGCTGCGCCGGCTGCTGGTCCCGGGGACATGTCCGCGGGGACAGACGAGCGCGAGGCGGGGCCGCCCGCAGAGGGGGCCGCGGTGGCCGGGATGTCCGCAAGGACAGGTGCCGGCTCCGCGGGGCCCGGGAGCGCCGGGGATGGACCGGGGAATGGGCTGTCCGCAGGGACAGGTGGATTGGGGGCCGGGGGCTCGGGCGCCGGGCTGTCCGGAGGGACAGGTGGTGCGGGCGCGGCCGGGGGCTCGGGCGCCAGGATGTCCGCAGGGACAGGTGGCGCGGGCGCGGCCGGGGGCTCGGGGGCCGGGCTGTCCGCAGGGACAGGTGGCGCGGGGGCCGGGCCGTCCGCGGGGGCAGGTGGTGCGGGGGCCGGGCCGTCCACGGGCGACGGCAGCCTGGGGCTGGCCGCAAAGACAGGTGACACGCTGGCCGACGACCCGCCGCCGCCGGGGGCGCCGGCGCCGATTCCCTGCCTCGACCCGCCGCCGCCGGGGATGGCGTGCATCCCCGCGGGGTGGTTCATCCGCGGCAGCGACACCGGGCCGGAGCACGCGCGGCCGCAGGCGCGGGTGTGGCTGCAGACGTACTACCTCGACATCCACGAGGTGACGTACGCCGAGTACAAGGCGTGCGTGAAGGCCAAGGGCTGCGACCCGAAGGGCGGGCCGGCCTACACCGACTTCGACCGGCCGAAGCAGCCGATCAACGGGGTGTCGTGGTTCCACGCCGACGGCTACTGCAAGGCCCAGGGCAAGCGGCTGCCGAGCGAGGCGCAGTGGGAGAAGGGCGCCCGCGGGCCCGACGGGGCGCTGCACCCGTGGGGCGACGAGCCGGCGACCTGCGAGCGGGCGATCATCAAGGACGAGACCGGGCGCGGCTGCGGGGTCAAGAAGCAGGGCAGCAAGCCGGAGACGGGCCGGCCGTGGGAGATCGGCGCGCGGCCGCCGGGCCGGTATGGCCTTTACGACATGTCCGGAAATTCTTGGGAGTGGGTGGCCGACTGGTTCACCCGCAGCTACGCGGAGTGCGGGGCCGACTGCGAGGGCATCGATCCGCTCGGCCCGTGCGCGAAGGACGGCGAGGTCGCCCGCGACTGCCCGGGCAAGCTGCGCAAGATCGTCCGCGGCGGGTCGTGGTACTGGGACGCGTCGTACGCGACCGGCGTGTGGCGCCGGCCGCACTTCCCCAGCAATCAGCCGTTCCACCACTTCGGCTTCCGCTGCGCCGCGAACCCCCGCGAGGCGGAGGCGCTGCGGCGCGGGCCCGCAGGGGAGTGAAGACCGGCGGGAGGTGCCCGGCGTCCGGGGCCGGCGCTCGCGCGAGCGGGCCCCGCCGGCGTGGTCCGGCTCGAGTCTCATGAGTGCTCCTGCGCAACTCCTCCGGGTGCGACGCGGGCGGTCGGCTCGAATCATCCGCCGTCGCGAGCGCCGTGATCGCATCGCAGGAGTCTCCTGCACGACGGAGAGCGTCGTGATCGCGGTGTGTGCAGGACTTCGTCGGGGGCTGGGCGCGTCGATAGCGCCGCGATCGCGGTCCGTGCGTGCCCGACTTCGTCGGGGGCTTCGCTGGGCGCGACGGGGGTCGCTCGAATCATCGTACGCCGCGATCGCAGCCCGTGCGTGGGTGACTTCGTCGGGGGCTTCGCTGGGCGCGACGGGGGTCGCTCCGAATCCTCGTACGCCGCGCTCGCGGGCGCGGATCGATCGGAGCATGCCCCATCATGCCCGGCATTCGCCCGCGGTCCTGGGTATGGGCAATCGATCGAGGTGCCCCGAGCTGGCGTTCGTGCCGCCTCGCAAGGGCCCCGGAGGCCGGAGAACGGGGGCGACAGCACGAGGCGGTCGGATCATTACAGGGCATTACGCGTACGTCGGCGCCGGGGGTCGCGCCGTGAGGTCGGCGCCGCGCTTTCGTGACGCCGGGGCATTGCATTCCGTATCACCCGAGCTACACCGGCGGGCAATGGAGTGCTGCTTGATGCGAACCGTCCTCGGACGTCTGGTATGGATGCTGCCGCTGCTCGGGCTGACCGGCTGCGCGGCGATGATGGAGCAGTGGGCGTCGACCAACTGCAACTATGATGCGGCGTACGTCGAGGGCATGAAGACCTACGACCTCGGCCAGGAGCTCGACCTGCACCGCTACGGCGGGTGCCCCGCCGGCTCCAAGTCCGAGACGTTGAAGGGGTTCCGGGAGGGCTACGCGCGGGCGCAGCGGAACGAGGCCGAGGCGCGCGCGAATCGCTCGGAGGGCCCGGGCAGCGCCCTCAGCATCCATATCGGCGGCGGAATGCATGGCCCGGCGCTGGCGGCCGGCGAGCGAGCGAACGACCGCCGGTACGATTGCTCGGTCGAGGCGTTCGGGCAAAAGTACGCGGATTTCGGGCCGACGCGGCTCGAGGCGAGCCAGCGCGCCGAGCGGCGATGCAGGGCGAACGACCACGAGCTCCTCTGCGACGAAGTACGCTGTCGGGAAAATCGCTGATCGCGTCGCGACGCGCGGGCGGGGTGCCCGTCGGTGGTGGCGGCCCGTCGTCGAGCGTTCGCGCCGCTCACCCGCGAGCTGCGGGTGGCGTCGCCCGGCGACGGCGATGGAGGCCCACGTTTGGCGCGGGAGGCCTCGCGGCGGTAGCGATCGGCGAACATGGCTTGCAACGCCCGCGGAGCACGTGGATCCGCGCCGCATGGCGTCGTCGGCGAGCAGCGTCGCCGCGATCGATGGGTCGAGCAGGCAGCGCCTCGCGTACGCGGTCGCTCGGTCGCGGGCAGGACGCGCTGAGGGTCGGGGGGGGTGCGGCATCGACGTCGCATGGGCACGTCATGGTGGCGACCGTGGTCGCGCAGCTTGCGCGGCGCGGCAGGTCGCTGGGGCGGGCAGGCGGCGCCATGGTCCCGTGCGCGAGGGTGCGGGCGCGCGAAAGGCCCCGGTCGCCGGCGGTTGACGCGGGCGCGGGCGCGTGAAAAAACCCCCGGCGATGAAGTTCACGATCAGGCACCCGTACGCCATCGAGCCGGAGCCGTTCTGGCGCGAGGTGTTCTTCGACCACGACTACAACGAGAAGCTCTACAAAAAGGGCCTCGAGTTCGAGGCGTTCGACGTCGTCGAGGAGACGAGCCCGCCCGACGGCCGCAAGACGCGGAAGGTGCGGGTGACGCCGAAGATCGACGCGCCGGCGGCGATCCGCAAGGTCCTGGGCGACTCGGTGTCGTACGTCGAGGAGGGCCGGCTCGAGGTCGCCGGGCCCAACGCGCCGAAGTGGATCGCCAGGGTCCTGCCGTCCAAGCTGGCCGACAAGACGACGATCAAGGCCGAGATGTGGCTCGAGCGCACCGGGCCCGGTCAGTCGGACCGCGTCGTCGAGTTCGAGATCGAGGTCAAGATGTTCGGCGTCGGCGGGATGGTCGAGAAGTTCCTCGAGAAGACGATGCGCGAGAGCTATCAAAAGGCCGCCGACTACACCAACCAGTGGCTGCGCGCGAACGGCAAGGCGAGCTCCTGAGCCCCGGCGGGCGGATGGACGCCCGGCGCCCGTGAAGGCCGGTCGCCAGGCGACGCCGACGATGCACGAGGAGCTCGTCCGGCCCCTCTCGTGCTGGAAGCCGCGCGCTCGCACGGGCGGACGCCGGCTGCGGTTCGCACCCCGTGGCGGGCCGAACATCGACCGTGTCGGCCCGTGCATGAACCAGCGGTCGGCTCGCCGCGCACTGGAGGAGCGGACGCCCGCTGCGGCTGTGCACCCCGCGGGCGGCCCGATTTCGCCGTGTCCGGCTGCTCCAGAAGACATGTCCTGCGAGACATTTTTATGAATGCTCGAACGGACATGTCCCCGGGGACAGGGCTCAGGGATCGGCGAGCAACACGCTGACGGTGCTGTCGCCGTTGTTGGCGGTGACGAGATCGACCGCGCCGTCCTTGTTGAAATCGCCCGTGGCGACGACGTGGGGGGCGGCGCCGACGGGGAAGGCCTCGGGGGCCGCGAAGCCGCCGTTGCCGTTGCCGCGCAGGACGCTGACGGTGTTGGCGCCGCGGTTGGCGACGACGACGTCGACGGCGCCGTCGCCGGAGATGTCGTGGAGGAGGAGGCCGATCGGGTCGGCGCCGCAGGGGTAGGGGATCGCGCCGCCGAAGCCGCCGAGGCCGTTGCCCTGGAGGACGAAGACCTGGCCGGCGGCCGGGACGGTGACGACCGCGTCGGTGTCGCCGTCGTCGTTGAGGTCGGCGACGGCGACGGCGTAGACCTGGCCGCCGGCGGGCGAGCTGGTCGGCGGGCCGAAGTTGCCGAGGCCGTTGCCGAGCGAGACGCTGAGGCTGCTGGCGCCGTAGTTGGCGCTGATGATGTCGAGGTTCTGGTCGCCGTTCATGTCGCCGATGGCGACCCAGGTCGGCCCGGTGCCGACGCCGATCCCGGCCGGGGCCGGGAAGCCGACGCCGTCGCCGATCAGCACCGTGAGGGTGTTGTCCATGTAGTTGGCGACCACCAGGTCCTCGAAGTCGTCGCCGTTGAGCTTGGCGCCGACGATGTGGCGCGCCTGGGCGCCGACGGGGATCGCCGGCGCCGCGGCGAGCATGCCGGCGCCGTTGTTGAGGTACACCGAGACGTCGTTGCCGGTGATGTTGGCGGTGACGAGGTCGGGCGCGCCGTCGTTGTTGAGGTCGGGGGCGGCGGCCGAGTACGGACCCATGCCGACGCCGAGGGCGCTGAGCGCATTGAAGCCGCCGTCGCCCTTGCCGGTCCGGACGGTCACGTTGTTCGTCATGTTGTTGGCGCAGGCGATGTCGTCGTTGCCGTCCTTGTTGAAGTCGGCGACGGCGACGGCGATCGGGCCCGAGCCCATGCCGAGCGGGGTGAACGGCTTGAAGCAGACCTCGTTGGGGCCCGGCTGACCGTCGCCGCACATCGGCGGCGGACCGTCGGTGGTCTCTTCCATGCCGACGCACACGTCGTCGACGCACGTGAGCCCCGGAAAACACGTCGCAAGGGGCAGGCAGGGGCAGTCCTGCTCGCCGTCGTTGCAGGCGACGGCGGTGGTGCCGGTGGCCGGACCGGCGGTGGTCGGCTCGACGGTGGTCGCCTCGCCGCCGGTGGTCGTGGTGCTGGTCCCGCCGTCGTCGGTGGTCGAGGTGGAGTTCATCGTGGCGGTCGACGCCATCGTCATGGTCGACATGAGGGTGGTGCCCGTCGCGCCCGTGTCGTCCCCGTCGCCGCCGCCGCACGCCGCGAGTGCGGACAGCGCGAGGAAATGCCGTGTCCAAGAGGCCATGGCGGGAGGATGGCGGGCGCCGCCTGGAGCCGTCAACGCGCACCGTCGCTCGTCCGGGCCGCCGCGAACGGCAAAGGCGGAAGGGCACGCCGAGCGGCCCGCGCGCGCCGCGCGGCAAACGGCTTCGGGTGCGAAAGGACATGGCGGATCGGCCATGGCACTTCCGCCAGGTGGCGGTGGGCAGCGGGCGCGAGGACGGATGCAGGGCGGGCGAGCGGGCGAGCGGGCGCGGACCGGGGACGGAGCTCAGGGGCAGCAGAGGCGGGCGCGTTCGGGGCGGACGGCGCTGCTGCAGCCCGAGATTTGCGGGCGAGCCGGCGACGGTGAAGGACGCGGCGGCGAAATGCGATGGACGAGGCGATGAGACGGTCGCGGCGTCGCAAGCGGCCGCGGCGGACGATGTCGCGGGACGAGGCGGCTGCAGGGACGCGGCGGCCGCAGGGACGCGGCGGCGGACGGTGACGCGGAGACGGCAGGGCCTTGTTCGGGCGAAGCAGCCGCGGGCAGGGCGTTGTCGCGGGCGCCGGGTGAGAATCGATCGCGGCGACGCGTGCGCTGGCGGTGCGGGCGTGCGTCCGGACGGCGCGGGGGGCGGCTCGGGCCCGGCGAGACGGCGGAGGACCCCGACGCCGCCGGTTCGCCCGCGACGGGGCCGGAACGGCGTCCGGTCCGGTGCCGCCGCGCGGCGATTTCAGGCTATGGTCGCGCCCGCGATGCCCGGCGACTCCCACGGCACTTGGACCCTCGCGATCAGCGTGGTGGCGCTGGTGCTCGGGCCGCTGCTCCACGCGGCGGCCCGTCGCGAGCGCGTGACGATGGCGGCGCTCGACAACTTCGTGCTGGTGGCCGTCACCGGGCTGGTGGCGCTCGAGATCGTGCCGCGCGCACTGGCGCTCGCGGGCTGGCCGGCGTTCCTGGCGCTGCTCGCCGGGCTGGCAGGACCGGCGATCGCCGAGGGCCCGCTGCGGCTGGCGGCCCGCGGCACCCACCGAGCGGCGCTGACGCTGGCGATCCTCGGGATGGCCCTGCACGCCTTCACCGACGGGCTGGCGCTGGCCCTGGCGCACCTCGAGGGGAGCGACTCGCACGGGCTCGAGGTGGCGGTGATCGCCCACCAGCTGCCGATGGCCGTCGGGGTGTGGTGGCTGCTGTCGCCGGCCGGGTTCGTGGTGGCCGCGGGGGCGCTGCTGCTGCTCGGGGCGGCCACCGTGGCCGGCTACGTGTTCGCCGACGCCTCGTTCGCGCGGCTCGACGCCGGCTGGCTCGGGCTGTTCCACGCGATCGTCGGCGGTCTCTTGTTACATGTCGTGGGGCACAGGTCCCAAGAGACAGATAGCCGCGGGGTTCGGATCGGCGCGGCCTGCGGCGGGCTGGTCGGGCTCGGGCTGCTCGTCGCGCTGGCCGCCGAGACGCACGGCGAGGCCGACCCGCTGGCGCGCACGCTGGCGGCCCTGGGCGAGCTGATGCGGGACAGCGCGCCGGCGCTGCTGCTGGCCTACGCGCTGGCCGGGCTGGTGTCGGGGCTGATGCCGGAGGCGCCGGTGCGCTGGCTGCGGCGCGGCGGCCCGGCCGGGCAGGCGCTGCGCGGGGTGGCGGTCGGGCTGCCCCTGCCGCTGTGCTCGTGCGGGGTGGTGCCGGTGTACCGCAGCCTGCTGCAGCGCGGGGTGCCGGCGGCGGCGGCGATGGCGTTCTTCATCGCCACGCCGGAGCTCGGGGTCGACGCGATCTTGCTGTCGTGGCCGCTGCTCGGGGCCGAGATGACGGTGCTGCGGGTAGTCGCGGCGGCGCTGGTCGCCTGGCTGGTCGGCTGGTGGGTCGGCGGGCGGGCGCGGCGGATCGGCGGCAGCAGCGAGCCGGAGGCGGGCCCGCGCGGGCCGGCGCTGGCGCGCCTGTGGAGCGGCCTGCGCACGGGCTTCGGCGAACTGGTGGACACGACGGCGCCGTGGATCGGGCTCGGGCTGCTGGTGGCGGCGCTGATCGAGCCGTGGATCGATCCGTCGGCGTTGACGGCGATCCCCGGGCCGCTGCAGGTGCTGCTGTTCGCGGCGCTCGGGGTGCCGATCTACGTGTGCGCGTCGGGGGCGACGCCGCTGGTGGCGGCGCTCCTGGCCAAGGGGCTGAGCCCGGGGGCGGCGCTGGCGTTCCTGCTGACCGGGCCGGCCACGAATGCGACGACGTTCGGGGTGCTGGCGCAGGAGCACGGGCGGGCGACCGCGGCCCGCTTCGCGGCGGCGATGCTGGTGCTGGCGGTCGGCCTCGGGCTTTTGGTCGACATGACGCTGCCGCAGCTGCGCGGGGTCGCAGGGGTGCAGCCGCACGCCGGCCACGGGCCGCTGGCCGAGGCGGCCGCGTGGGCGCTCGCAGGCCTGTTCCTGGTGTCGTTCGTGCGCCAGGGACCGCAGGGGTTCTTCGCCCGGCTGTGGGAGCGCGAGGGACATTCGCACGACCACGGCGACGCAGGGCACTCGCACGGGGGGCATGGCGGGTGCGGGCACGAGCACTCGCACGGGCATTGCTCGCACGGGGGGCGCTCGCACGCGGGGCATTCGCACGAGCATCCCTCGCACGAGGGTCATTCGCACGAGCATCACGCGCACGAGCATCGTTCGCACGAGCATCACGCGCACGAGCACGACGGTCAACAGGCGCACGAGCACCATTCGCACGAGCACGACGGGCAACAGGCGCACGAGCACCATTCGCACGATCATCGCTCGCGCGAGTAGGTCGCTCGCGCGAGCGCTGACTCGGCCGCGCGTCGGCCGTGGCGTTCGCTGCGTGCTTGTTCGGATGAGAGCGAGCGGGAAAGGTGCGCGGGCGAGCGGGGTGAGGGGCTCGGGCCGGGGTCCGGGAGGCGGTGGGGGGGTGGGTATTCGGGGGAGCCGGCGGTCACGGAGCCATTGTCGCTCGCGTGGGCCGGATCGCGGGCGCGGGTGTGCCGGGTGGCACATTCGTCGACGGGCGCGGCGGGCGGGCGCGTCGGGGCGGGGCTGATGACCGCCGGCGAACGGCCGCGGACCGGTGTTCTGCAGCGCACGTTCGCCGGAGGGCCGCGGGATCAGGGCGGTGCGTCACAGGTGGGACCCTGTGTCCGATGTCAACATTCGGCGATTGACGGTACCGCAGCCTGAAGCAGAGTTCATTCAGACGGCGGGCGGACAGACGTACGGTGGGTTCGACCTGGCGTAGAGGAGGAGAAATTCGATGCTATTTCATTCTGCGAGCGTCCTCGCGGCGAGCCTCGTGTTCGCCATTCCTTTCATTCAAGAGTGCGACCTCGAGCCGTCGGGTAGCGAAGGCGGCGACGACGGGGGCCCGGACGGCGAGTGCGTGCCGGAGGAAGACGAGCCGGAGTGCCGCTCGTGCCTGCGGATCGCCTGCTGCGAGGGGGTGCAGGCCTGCGACGACGAGCGCTCGTGCAGCTGCGTGCTCGATTGTATGTCCGACGCGAGCACGGGCCTCGAGGCGTGCGCCCGGTCCCGCTGCGACGTCCTCGACGTGGCGGCCGCCCTCGCGCCGCTGACCCGGATCTGCGCGGTCGACGAGTCGTGCGGGGGGCCGCGGATCTGCGAGGGCTCCGGCGAGCTGCCGAATCCGCGGTGAGGCCGGGTCGGCGCATTCGTCGGTATGACGAATGCGCCGGCCGCAGGCCGTCAGGCCCACGCCAGGCAGGTATCGGGGGGACCTGCGATAGATCGGAGCGCGACGGCAGACTCGACGGTGAGCGGACAATTGGCCGGAGCGGACAGCGGGCGCGTCCGCGGGGCTGCGGCCTCCGAATGGAGGTTGCACGCATTCGTGATCGCGATCATCACTCGCTGGCAGGAGTCGAACATGGCCTTGCCCCGCGAGCTCTGGCTGGCAATCCTGGGCGCCGTCGCGGCTCGCCACGCCGTCGCTCCCGAAGCGACCGAGGACGTCGCGCCGCACCATCGGGTCGAGAACGGCTCGGTGCTGAACTCGGCGAGCCTGAACGGGCGCAACCTCAACGGGATGCGCATGAACGGGGCGCTGCTCGGCGGGATCCGGCTGACCGGGTGGAAGCTCGGCGGCGCCGCGCTGGCGGGCCCCGAGCTCGCAGGTACGAGCTTCAGGGCCCGGCTGCCGGGGGACGCGCGGACGATCGAGGGGGTGGCGCTCGTCGGCTCGCAGCTCGAGCTCGAGATCGACGGCGAGGCGTGGCAGCTCCGCTTCGACGACATCCACGCCGATCCGTCCGACCCTACCGGCGAGGTGCTCTTTTATGACATCTCGGTGCGAGGGCCCGGGCACAGGTCGGAGTGGACCAGCCTCTGCCATGACCCGACCGGCGCGCCGACGCAGGCGATCCCGCTCGCGAATTCGTGGGACCTCGCCACCGGGGCGCGGATCGACGATCCGGGGGTGGTGACGTTCGCCTGCCGCGGCGCGGTGCTGGCAAAGTGCGTCGAATGGGGCTACCGCCCGTGGGCCGAGGTGGACGGGGTCTCCCTGGCCGACCACCACCAGGCGTGTACCCGCATGGCCCGCGCCGATTACTGCGGCGACGGGACGTCGCACACCCGCGACGGCACGCCGATCGACGTGTTCGACCCGCTGAAGGGGGCGATCCAGCAGGCCAGCACGCTCGGCGCGCCCGGCTGGGCGGTCGAGGCCGAGTGGGGTCCCGACGGCGCGGTGTGCCTCGGAGAGCAGCTCCGCCTGGCGATGTTCGCAGGCGCGGCCCACGAGGCGCCGCCGTGCCTCGGCGCGCTGCTCGCCGTCGACGGCTGCGGCGACCTCGCGGCCGGGCGCGGCGGGCTGGTGGCCAATCGCTACTGCGAACGCTGGCAGGACGACCCGCGCGCCTGCGGGCTGTGAGCGGGCGCCGGATCGGGGCTGTTCGCGGGCGGTCCGCGGGGGCCCGTTCGGCGAGGGCAGGTCGGACAGAGCTTGGCGTCGAGCTGTCCCTCGGGACATCCGAGTGACGCGCTGCCCGTGGCGACGCTCGCCCGGGCAGATCGACGGGCGCGAAGCGACGAGCGGTCCCCGGGGACATCCTCCGGACGGGAGCGGAGCGGGCGACGGGCGCGGAGCGACAGGCTGCGCGTGGGACGCCCGGCCGGGCGGATGTGCGGGCCGTCGCGGCGAGCTATCTCTCGTGACAGCCGGGCCGGACGATGAGCTGTCTTTCAGGACAGCACCGTCGGCGATCGCGCGGCCCCGGCAGCCTGTCCCCGAGGACAGGTGTCACTCGGGCGGGGGCTCGAACTGGATGCCCTTGCTCTCGGCGGCGATGATGCCCTTGAGGTCGGCCTCGCTGCCGACGGCGACCCAGGCCCAGCCGGGTTCGCTCTTCTCGAGGTCGAGCCAGCGGGTGATGAAGGCCGCGGCCTCGTCGGGGGTCGCGGCGAGCATGGCCTCGGCGTCGCGCGCGAGGGCGGCGACGATCTCGCCGTCGGCGACCGAGAGGTCGAGGGCCTCGCTCCACAGCGCGGTCCAGTCCTCGCCGCCGACGCTGGCGGCGACCATGCGCGCGCCGAGCCACAGCTGGGCGGCGCCGAGGAGGTCCTGGCCCAGCGGGCGCTCGCGCAGGTAGTCGCGGATGACGGTGAGCTCGCGGCGCAGGCGTCGGCTCAGCGGGTCGGCCTCGGCCGGGTCGGCGGCCTGCTCGGCGGCCTCGACCTCTTCCAGCGGGTCGGCGGCCGGCTTGCCGCGGCCGGCGGCGCCGAGCGGGACGTGGATCGTGAACACGCCGACCGTGCCGGAGATGCTGAGGCGGATGTCCAGTTCGGCCTGGAGGTGGCGCTGGACCAGGCGGGCGAGGCTGCGGTCGCGCGCGGTCGCCAGCGGGAGCGAGCGGCCGAGGACGAGCAGGCTGCGGCTGCCGCGGCCGGAGGTCGGCGGGTCGACCCGCTCGAGCGGAGCGATCGGCGGGCGCTTGAGGTGCTTCGCCGGCGGGGCGGCGGGGCGCGGGCCCTGGCGCAGGCGGACCAGCGCCTCCTCGGTGGCCTCGCCGGCGGCGATCAGCTTGACCCGCTGCTTCCAGCGGCCGGCGAGGTCGGCCAGCGCGTCCTCGTGGCGGGCGAGCGGGTCGCCGGCGTGGACGACGACGAGAGCGCTGCGCGGGTCGGTGAGGGCCTCCCAGGCGTCGCGCAGGGCGGTCTCGGGGGCCTCCTGCACGGCCGCGGCGGTGATGAGCTCCTGCGCGGCCGAGGTGCCGAGCAGGCGCGCGGTGAGGGCCCCGAGCGCCAGCGTCTCGGCGTCGGGCGGGCGCAGATCGTGGGCGACCTGCTTGCGCGCGCGGGCCAGCGGGCCGTCGAGGCCGGGGGCGGAGAAGATGTCGCCGAGGCCGGCGAGGATCGCCGGCAGCTCGGCGTCCACGCCGTGAACCGCGACCTCGTAGCGGCCGGTCCGCGAGGCGAACTCGACCCGGATCGACAGCCGCGCGGCCAGGCTCTCGAGCTCGAGCGCGACGCTGCGGGCGGCGATCAGCGCCGGCGCGCCCTGCAGCGCCGGCTTGAGGTCACCTGTCGGAAAGACCAGGCGCAGATGCACCGCCGGGGTGCCCTCCTCGCGCAGCCAGTGGACCAAAAGGCCGTCGGCCAGGACCACCCGCTCGGGCGCGGGCCACGGCGGCGCCAGGGCGCCGAGCGCCTCGGTCAGCGCCGGCGGCGTGGCCTCGTCGAAGATCTCGACCTTGACGGTGTCCTTGCGCTTGCAACCACCTGTCCCGAGGGACAGCAGCAAGGCGGTCAGCAGGCAGGCGGGCAGCCGGGGGCGTCGGGTCACGGCTTGGGCTCCGCGGGGCCGATGAGGAGGGCGTCCTCGACGGTGAGGTTGAGGCCGGGGCGGCCGGCCAGGCTGGCGAGGCCGAGCAGGTCGTCGCGGCGGCGGGCGACCGGGCTGTCCACCGGGACAGGTCCGGGGATCTGCGCCGGCGAGGCGGCCAGCAGGCGGGCCAGGCCGAGGGCGGTGCGGGCGTAGAGGCGAATCGCCTGGGCCATGAACTGGGCCTGGGCGACGAGCAGCGGCTGGTCGGGGCCGCCGAGGCGGGCCAGGCGGGCGCGCACGAAGGCGGCCGGGTCCTCGGCGCCGACCGCCCGCAGGACCAGCGCAGCACGGCGCGGATCAGGGTCGAAGTCGCAGCCGATCCGCGACTTGCGGGGCTCCTCGGGGGTGGGCTTCTGGCGGTTGAGGGCGCGGCAGATCGCGCCGGCCCAGGCCGAGGAAGCGGCGTCGGCCGGGACCGGCCAGGCGAACAACGGCGGCTTGCCGGAGGCGGCGACCGGCGGGAGCGGGGCCCTTGCCGGCGGCCGCGGTCGGACCGGCAAGGCCCGGGCGGCCGGCGGCAGGTCGGCGAAGCGCGCCCGGACCTGGTCGAGGATCTCCTCCGGCGGCTCGGGGGCGACGACGATCAGGGTGGCGCGGGTGTAGCTGAACTTGGCCGCCAGGGCCGCGGCCAGGGCCGCCGGGGAGAGGTCGGCGAGCGAGCGGTCGACGGCGCGGCCGTCGTGGCCGAGGCCGGGGGCGCCGTGCACGGCGGCGAGGTCGGTGGGGCGCAGGCCCGCCGGGCTGCGGACGTCGGAGCCGGCCCAACCGAGGCTGATGTCCCAGCGGCGCTTGTCGACGGTGGGGAAGCGCAGGCGCTGCGACTCGGCGAACAGGACCTCGCCGAGGCGGGAGATCGGGACCAGCGACTCGAACCGGATCTGACCGGGCCCGGTGGCCAGGAGGTGGACGCCGCCGGCGTCCTGGGCCGCGGCGATCGCCTCGCCGGGCCGCAGCTCGCGGTTGCCCTGGTGGAGGTGATAGGCCAGCGCGTGGACCAGGCCCGGGTGCTCGGGCGGGTCGTCCTCGCTGCCGGTCTCGACGGCGAGCACGACGGCGGCGACCGGCAGGCTGAGGTCGCGGGCCGCGAGCACGCGCAGGCCGCTTGGGAGGACGACGTCGAGGACGGTGTCGGGGCCGGTCGCCGGGCTGTCCTTCGGGGCAGGTTCCGTGGGAGCCGCGGGCGCGGCCGCGGGGGTCGGCGCGGGCGTCGGGGCGGCGGGCGCGGCGAGAGCCGTGGGCTCGCCGACGCAGAGCCCGAGCAGGGCGAGCGCCGCGCCGAGGGCGCGGGGACGGCGAGGGACGAGCATGCTGAGGAGGTGGTATCCGCTGGCGCGGGAGAGGGCAAGGATCTCTCGCCTCAGGCCGCCCCGGGCCGGCTTTTTGCCTCACTCGACCGGGGTGAACAGCGGCTCGCCCACGGTGTCGACGCCGAAGCTGCCGACGAGGCCCCTGCCCGTCGGGGAGCGCAGGAACTCGGCGAAGGCGCGCGCGCCGTCGAGGTCGCCGCCGCGGTCGGGGGCGGGCTCGAGCACGGCGTAGATGTTGTCGAGGTCGGAGCCGCCCTGAAAGAGGATGGCGAGCCCGAGATCGCCGCGGCGGGCGAGGAAGGTGGCGCGGTCGCTGAGGATGAAGGCGTGCTCGCGCGCGGCCAGCTCGAGCGCCTCGGCCATGCCGCCGTTGCAGTGGAGGATGAAGGCGCTCTCGGCCGGGACGCCGGCGGCCGCCCACAACTGCAGCTCGCGCGGGTGCGTGCCGGAGTCGTCGCCGCGCGAGACGAAGCGGCGGCCGGAGCCGGCAACGGCCCGCAGGGCGCCGCGGATGTCGGCCGCGCCGGCGACGACGCCGGCGGCCTCGACCGGCCCGACGAGGACGTAGGCGTTGCGCATGACCGGGGTGCGCCCGCCGATCCGCCCGCTCGCCAGCGCCTGCGCCTCCTCGACCGGGCTGTGCGTGATGGCGGCGTCGGCCTGGCCGGTGGCGAGCAGCTCGATCGCCCGCTTCGAGCCGACGGGGACGACCTCGACCGGCCGCCCCCGCGCCGCCGTGAAGGCCGGCACGAGGACGCCCATGAGGCCGCTGTCGTGGACGCTGGTGGTGACCGCCAGCCGCAACGGCCTGGCCCGCTCGCCGCCGCCGCAGGCGACGAGGGCGCCCAGCGGCCACACGAGGCGGGTGACGGCCCGGCGGGTCCACATGCGCTGAGGATGACCGCCGCGGTCGCGGGAGACAAGCGTCCGCCACGGTGGGTGCCCGGGCTGTTTCTCCGGACATGTGCCTGGGAGCATGATGGCCGAAGAGACATGTGAAATGTCCCGCGGGACAGGCTCGGCGTTCGCGGCCGCGGCCGGTGTCGACCGCGACGAGGTCGCGGTGGGCTCGCGGCGGAGGTCGTGGACGAGCTGCCCCGCGCCGCCTGTGCACAGGCGGTCGGCGGCGCTCGCGAGCGCCGCCGGCTCGCGGCGTTCGCTCGTCGAACGCGGCGGGTCGCCGGCGGAGACGAGAGCAGCGCCACCGCGGCGGGCTCGCGGCGCTCGCTCGGCGACGGCAGGGGTCGGCGTCGCCGAGCGCGACGAGGTTGCGCGCGCGCAGGCCATCGAGCGCGCCTCGATCGGCATCGACCTTGCGGAGTTGACAGCCTCGACGAGCGGCGGATCGACGGTGAGCGGCGCCGGCTGCCCGAGCTCGGCGCCGATCGTTCTGCGAAGGCGATAGGCCGGCCGCACACCAGGGAACGCGTCCGGGAGGCGCGCTCTCTGCACGTTCACCGCCGGTGTCCCGAGAACGGCGAGAGGTGGTTCGTCGGCATCACCGGTGGGCGACGCTCGAATCGCTCCCGATTTTTTCGCTCCGGCCCGGCGACCCGGAGGGCGCGCCCGGGCCGAGGCGATCGTGGCGGGCCGAGCCGATTGGAAAATTCTGCCGTGCTTCGCGAGCACCGAGTTCGTCCGTCGGTGCGCGGGTGTGGGACAGGTCCTCGCGTTCGGGCCGTGCCGACCGTCGGCAGCGAGTCCGGCGCGAGGGCGCACCGCGCTGTCTCATCGCGTGGAACGTCCGCCGGCGCGGAGCGTCCGGCGAGCCGGCATCACGTGCGGCCGGGACGGTGTTACCCTCGCGGTGATGCGTACCACTTTGATCTTCGCCGGTCTCGTGGCGTTCAGCTTGAGCCCGGCGGCTTGCAAGCGGAACAGTGCTCCTCGCAGCCCCGACGAATGCGGCGGTCTGTGTGGCGCGGGCACTCGCTGCGACCGCGGCAGTTGTGTCGTCGACAGCTCGCAGGACACTCCGGTCAAGCAGGAGGTCGAGACCAACGAGATCCCGATGCGGCCGCAGATCACGTCGTGGGGCGAGTGTACCCACGAGCGCGACGAGCTGCCGAAGAAGTTCGTCCCGGTCGACGACTCGGCGATCCCGCAATACGACATCGAACGGCCGCGCGTGCTCGACTGGAGCGAGGGCGACGAGCAGCTGAACGAGCAGGTGCTCAGCGCTCACATGCGCGAGGTCGAGTACGGGATCAACGAGTGCCTGTCGATCGCCGCCTGCTACAACCACGGCAGCCTCAAGGGCGGTCGCCTCGACATGGTCATCGGCCTGGTCGGAAAGACAGGCCGGGTCGACGCCGTGACGGTCACCGCCTCGCGCGGTCTGCAGGTCTTCGGCATCGTCCCGTGCGTCCGCAAGGTCGTGGCCGACCATCAGTTCCCGAGCTACAACGGGCCGCAGATGACGGTGAAGTACAACATCGAGATCGGCGAGGAGTAGCCTACTTCTCGGCCGCGTCGCGGCGGCGCAGCATCCACGCGGTCAGCAGCAGGCAGGCCAGCGTGTAGCCCGCGAGGATCGCCCACACCGCCGCGATGTGCTCGGGCGCGGGGCTGTAGTCGACCGACGCGTAGACCTCGCAGGTCAGCGGGTCGCCGGGGAACTCGCAGCGGGTCATGTCGCGCGGCTCGAGCAGCGCCGCGATCGACCCCATCGACTCCATGCCCCAGCGCGCGCCGGTCAGGTACGACACGGGGGCCAGGAGCGCCGGCAGCGGCATCAGGGCCAGGGCGAACACCAATTGGGGGATCAGCGCCAGCGGCACCGCGCTCATCGCCTTGTCGGAGCTCGACACCCAGGTCGAGATCAGGAGCCCGAGCCCGACCCCGGACAGCGACGTGAGGAACACCGACACCAGGAGCCCGCCCCACAGCCCGAGCGGCGGCTGGCGCGTCATGTCGATCAGGCCGTACTCGGTCAGGGCCACGTAGTCGGCGGCGAAGTCGACGCGCAGCAGCAGCAGCAGCATCAGCACCAGGCTCTGCACCGCGCACAGCCCGGCGAGCACGCCGAACTTCGACAGCAGGTAGGCGGGGATCCGCAGGCTCGCCAGGCGCTCGCGGCGGTAGATCTCCGCCTCCTTGGTGATCTCGCGGACCGAGTTGATCACGCCGAACCACACCGCGACGACGCTGAGCAAGAACAGCAGGAGCCGCCCATTCGTCGACGTCGACGAGTGCAGCGCCGTCGGTCGCGCGGCCAGCAGCAGCACCGCCCCGATCACCGGCGCCTGCAGCAGCAAAATCAGCAGGTTCTTGCGGTCGGCCGCGATCAGCTTCACGTAGCGGTCGGCGAGGACGCGGGTCTGGAACAGCCACGACGCGTCGTGGCTCGGCGGCGGGGGGGCCGGGGCGGGCGCCGACGTCAGCGACTCCTCGGCGGCGATCCGGAAGTGGCCCGGCGCGACCGCGTGCAGCCTGGTGCCCGAGACCTCGCTCTCGGTCTGCCGCTCGTAGACGTAGATCCGGTACTCGTCGGAGCGGCGGAACCGGATCTCCCACAGCTCGGCCATCGTCGGCGCGCGCTTGGACTGCGGGTGGTGTTCGTGCCACAGGCGGTACTCGGCGGCCAACTCGCCCTGCCGCATCACCTCGGGCGGCCCGACCTTCCCGCCGAGCTTGGTGTAGATGTCGGCGAAGTCGCCGCTGGTGACGCCGAACATCGCCAGCGCCCCCGCGGGCGGCCCGTAGTAGACCAGCCGCCCGCCCGCCATGAACGCGACCAGGTCGCACTGCGTGATGTTGGCGGTCGCGTGGGTGACCAGCACCACCGTGCGGCCCGAGTCGGCGATGTACCGCAGGGTGTACATCATCTTCTTCTCGAGCCCCGGGTCGAGGCCGCTGGTCGGCTCGTCGAGGAAGAACAGGTTCGGGTCGCCGAGCAGCTCCGAGGCGATCGAGATCCGCTTGCGCTGGCCGCCGGACAGCGCGGTGATCCGCTGCGCGCGGGCCTCGAGCATCTCGACCTCCTCGAGCACGCGGACGATCCGCGCCTCGATCTCGGCCGCGGAGGTGTCGGTCGGCAGGCGCAGCCGCGCCGTGTAGCGGAGCGCGTCCTCGACGGTGAGGTGGCGGTGCAGGATGTCGTCCTGCGGCACGTAGCCGATCCCGCCGCGGTAGAGGTGATAGCTGGCGTAGAGGTCGTCGCTGCCGACCCGCACCAGGCCGGCGTCGGGCCGGCGCACGCCCGCGAGCGCGGCCATCAGCGTGCTCTTGCCGGCGCCCGAGGCCCCGACCAGCGCGACGAACTCTCGCGGCTCGATCACGAGCGACACGCGGTGGAGGATCGCCTTGCCCTCCGGCGTGACCCGCACCAGCTCGCGCGCGTCGATCCGCATCGCTCCCTTCTGCTCGAATTGATCGAGCGACTTGCCGGTGTAGACCAGCTTGAAGGGGCCGATTTGGAGCACATCGCCCTGTTTGAGCTCGTGGACGTGCACCCGGGCCCCGTTGACGAAGGTCCCGTTGGCGCTGCCGTGATCGGTGAGCTCGTGCCCCTGGTCGAATGCGCGGATGGTCGCGTGTCGGCGCGACACCTGGAGGCTCGGCAGCACCAGGTCGCAGCCCTCGCGGCCGATCGTCACCGCCGGCCGCTCGAGCGCGCAGCGCTGCACCGGCGCCGCGGGCTGGGCCTGCGCCCGCTTGCCGATGTCCTGATAGGTCAGGCTGACGAAGTTGCCGGTCACCGGGTCGGCGATGCGGATCACGTCGCCGTCGTTGAACACGTGCGAGGCGACGCGACGGCCGCGGAACAGCAGCCCGTTGCCGCCGCCGAGCGCGACGATCCGGTGGCCCTGCAGGTAGGGCTCGACCCGCGCGTGATGTTGCGCGACGCAGGCCGATTGGATCACCACGTCGTTGTCTTGCTTGCGCCCGATCCGCAGCGGGCCCATGCCCAGGCGCACGTCCTGGAGCTTCCGGCCGGCCACCTCGATCGTCAGGTAGGTCGTCGACGAGCGGACGACGACCGTATCCTCGGGCCCATGCACGCCGGCATCGTACCCGGTGGCGCCGGCCGCAGGGATTTTGTCGCCGCTTCGCGGGGTAGGCGGCGGATTCGAGCGCGGGCTGCGCGAATGGATGCCTGCTCAAGCGGACAGGCCGCGCTCCAGTCCGCGCCCGCCGCGGCAAGCTCCGGGTGCGCCGATCGTGTTAGGCTCGGCGGGCGATGATCCTGGCCTTCCTGCGCACCTCTACTCCTGGGCCCCTGCGTCTCTCGCACCTGACCGGGGTGCTGGCGCTGACGCTCGCCGGCGCCGCCTGCGACGTCGACGAGATGGAGGTGTCGAGCCAGAAGTCGGGCGCCTACAAGATGGAGCCCGGCGGCCGCGGCACGAAGGTGCTGACCGCCTCGGACGGCTCGACGGTGACGATCCAGCGCGACGGCACGGTCACCAAGCCGGACGGCAGCAAGATCCAGATCAAGAAGGACGGCACGATCGTCATGCCGGACGGCAAGCAGGTCCGCGTGTTCCCCGACGGCTCGCGCTCGACGCTGTCGGTCGAGCGCACCGAGTTCAGCGCCGACGGGTCGATGATCGTCACCGCCGACGACGGCACCCGCACGACGATCGCCCCCAACGGCACCGTCACCCGCGAGCTGCCGGGCGGGGCCCGCTCGTCGATGACGATCGAGAAGCCGACGCCCCCGAGCGCGCCGGCGCCGGCGCCGGCCCCGAGCAAGGCCGCGTCGCCCTGACCCGGCCCGAGCTGCAGCGAGCGCGCACCTCGAGCGCCCGTTGGCCTGCGCTGAAGGACATGTCCTGAAAACCATGGATGGGCCGCGGAACGGGCGCCTCGGGCGGCGCTGTCCCGCGGCCTGGCCGATCGGTCGGCCCGCCGGCGTCGCAGCGTGTCGCACGCGAGTCGAGCCCGGTCACGCCTCACCGTTCCTCCGTCGGACGCGCGCCGCCGGCCACGAGGCTGCTACCGTGCTGCCCATGCCCCTGCAAGCGAAGCTGGTCCGGGTGGCAGAGGACCTGCCGGAGGTGCAGATCGGCATCGACGTATGGGGCGGCTTCCTCGACGACGAACACGTCCTCCTCCTGGCGACGGAGCAGGGGCCCATCGTGGCCACCGCCGATTTCCGCGAACCTGCACTGGTCCCATGGGTGGGCTTCGACTCCGTGAGCGACGGCGAGGGGTTCATCGAGCTCGCCGCCCCGTTGGCCCCCGACCGGTTCGCCGGCGTCGTGTGGAACCACGGGACCCGGCAGACGACGGTCTGGCGCCTGGAGCGGGTCTGACGAGCCGTCGTCGACGTGTGGCTACATGTCTTTCAAAACATGCCCGATAGGACATGAGCGATCGGGCATGCCCGATCGCTCATGTCCTATGGGGCAAGCCGGACCGGTTCAGGCGCGGCGGAACAGGGTCGGGCCGGGGTAGCGGGCCGACTCGCCGAGCTGCTCCTCGATGCGGAGCAGCTGGTTGTACTTCTCGACGCGGTCGGAGCGGGAGGCCGAGCCGGTCTTGATCTGGCCGGCGGCGGTGGCGACGGCGAGGTCGGCGATGAAGGTGTCGCCGGTCTCGCCGCTGCGGTGGGAGATGACCGCGCGGTAGCGGTTGTGCTGGGCCAGGCGGACCGCCTGCAGCGTCTCGGTGAGGCTGCCGATCTGGTTGACCTTGACGAGGATGCTGTTGGCGACCCCCTCGTCGATGCCGCGTTGCAGGCGCTCGGGGTTGGTGACGAACAGGTCGTCGCCGACGAGCTGCAGCTTGCCGCCGAGGCGCTCGGTCAGCAGGCGCCAGCCGGCCCAGTCGTCCTCGGCCATGCCGTCCTCGATCGAGACGAGCGGGTACTTGGCGGCCAGGTCGGCGTAGAGGCCGACCAGCGCGGGCCCGTCGAGCTCGCGCCCGCCCTCGCCGGCGAGCACGTAGACGCCCTTCTGCTTGTCGTAGAACTCGGAGGCGGCGACGTCGAGGGCGAGGCTGACCTGCTCGCCCGGCTTGTAGCCGGCGGCCTCGATCGCCTGCACCAGCACCGCCAGCGCCTCGCCGTTGCTCGCCATGTCGGGCGCGAAGCCCCCCTCGTCGCCGACCGCCGTGACCTTCTTCTGCGAGCGCAGGATCTTCTTGAGGTTGTGGAAGATCTCCACCCCCGCCCGCAGCGCCTCCGAGAACGTCGGGAAGCCGTGCGGCACCAGCATCGTCTCCTGGAAGTCGAGGTTGTTGTCGGCGTGCGCGCCGCCGTTGATCACGTTCATCAGCGGCACCGGCAGCACGTTGGCCAGCGGCCCGCCGAGGTAGCGGAACAGCGGCAGCTCGGCGTCGAGGGCGGCCGCGCGGGCGACCGCGAGCGACACGCCGAGCACCGCGTTGGCCCCGAGCTTCGACTTGTTGGCCGAGCCGTCGGCGGCGAGCAGCGCCTGGTCGACCGCGAGCTGGTCGAGGGCGTCGAAGCCGGTGACAGCGTCAGCGAGCGGGCCGTTGACGTGCTCGACGGCCTGGCGCACGCCCTTGCCGAGGTAGCGCTTGGCATCGCCGTCGCGCAGCTCGTGGGCCTCGTGCTCGCCGGTGCTGGCCCCCGAGGGGACGGCGAAGCGGCCGATGCTGCCCTGATCGGTGATGACCTCGACCTCGACCGTGGGGTTGCCGCGCGAATCGAGGATCTCCCGCCCGTGGACGCTGAGGATGACGCTCATGCGCGGGAAGGTAGCGCGCGAGCGTGGCCGCCGGCCAGAGCCGATCGGCGGGGCGAGCGGGCGCGGGGCCGGCACGGGCGCTGAACGAATTGGCAGACGCTGGCGACGGCGCCGCGAAAAACCCGCGCTCTCGCCGGCGAGCCGCGCGGCTGCTCACTCGCCGGGGTGTCGAGATCGCCCGCGGGCGGCCGAGCGGGACCGGTCGTCGGTCGCTCCGGCGGCCTTCGGCCCGCTCCCGGTGAGCCCGGGCGCGGCGTCGCCGGCGACATGTCTCTTCAAACATGTCCGAAGGTGAAGCCCGCCGATCGGCGGGCCGGGCTGACCGGGGGGCGGCGCGACATCGGCGTGGACGGGCGGCGCGGGGACCGCCTACTATTTCGGCCATGCGCAGGGCGCTTGTACTGCTGACGGCGGCGATCGGCTGCGGCGGAGATCCGTCTCCGAGCACCGGCGCGAGCGAGACGACGACGGGGAGCGAGACGACGGCGGCGACGGGGACGCCGACGACCACCGGGTCGTCGACGGCGGCGCCGACGAGCACGGGCGCGCCGCTGGCCCCGGGCGAGTGCGAGAGCCCGATCGAACCTGTCCTTTTGACCAGCGCGCGGGTCAGCCTCGACGCCGAGGGGCGGATGCACGACGAGCACGGGCGCGACGTGCTGCTGCGCGGGGTCAACACGGGCGGGCGCTCGAAGTGGGCGCCGTTCGTGCCGTTCCCGGTCGACGCGGAGGTCGAGCAGGCGGCGTTCGAGGCCGCGGCGGAGCAGTTCTTTTCGCGCCTGCCGGGCTGGGGCATCAACGTGGTGCGGCTGCTCTTCTCGTGGGAGGCGCTCGAGCCGACGCCGGGGCAGTACGACGCGCGCTACCTCGACCGCTACGCGGCGATGGTCGACGCCGCCTGGTCGCACGGGCTGCGGGTGGTCGTCGACTTCCACCAGGACATCTACACCTCGACCTATTGCGGCGACGGCTTCCCGCCGTGGACCCTGCCGCAAGATCCGCCGCCCGAGCCGCACACCTGTCCGGACGCCGACTGGGGGCTCAAGTACATCCTCGACGGCGACGTGCGCGCCGCGTTCGACCGCTTCTGGGCCGACGAGGACGACCTGCACGCGAAGTTCTTCGCCATGTGGGGACAGATGATCGCGCGGGTCGGCGACCACCCCGGGGTGGTGGGGCTCGAGATCCTCAACGAGCCCGGCTCGGGCACGGCGGCGGACATCCCCACGTGGAAGCACGAGACGCTGAACCCGTTCCACACCGAGGCGGTGGCGCAGCTGCGAGCGCTGGCCGGCGACGAGCTGCTGATCCTCTTCAACAACCCGGGGACCGACGCGGTCGGGCTGCAGCCGGTCGAGCACGTGCGACCCGAGGGCTCGGGGCTCGTGTACGCCGCGCACATGTACGACGCCGGGCTCGTCAAGGGCCTGCCGACGATCGGGATGATGCCGGAGCCGTACCTCGACGACATCGCCGATTTCGCGGCGGCGGAGGGGCTGGGCGTGCTCATCGGCGAATTCGGCTACGGCCACGGGGCGCCCGGCGCCGAGGAGTGGCTGGCCCGCGCGCTCGACCGGATGGACGCGCGGCGGTTGTCGGGCACGCTGTGGGAGTGCTCGCAGAACGAGGTCGCGTGGAACGAGGAGGACCTGTCGGTGATCGAGGCCGACGGCAGCGAGCGCGACACCCTCGACGTGTTCGTCCGCCCGTACCTGCGCGCGGTCGCAGGCACGGACAGCGCGTTCGCCTGGGACCAGACGACGGCCACCGCGAGCTGGACCGGCGACGGCGGCGTCAGCGAGATCGCCCTGCCCCCGCGCCGCTTCGCCGGCGCCTCGCTCGCCATCGAACTGACCACGCTGGCCGGCCCGGAGGGCGCTTGCTACACGCTCGACCCGAGCCGCGGCGAGCTGCGCGTCCAGGCGCCGGACGGGGCCCAGGTCGAGGTGCGCGTGACGGTCGCCGACTGAGCGGCGCGCCCGTCGTGGCGACGCGGCGAACAATTGTCCGCATGATTTTCGGGACATGTCCCGAGAGGAATGTCGTGACCGCGAGCGGGGGCCGGTCGCCCCGCGCGATCGGCTCGTTTTCGAGCCGCGGGCGCTCGGGGCTCGCCGGGACGCTCGCGGGGGTTTCCGGTAAGGTGCCATGGACGTGACGAACGCGGTCCTGCGGGTGCGAGCGGCGTTGTCGCGGGCCGTCGGGGCCGGTGTCCGCGGCGACACGTCCCGCGAGGACGGCCGGCGGATCCGCCTGCAGAACGGGCTGGCGCTGCTCGGGATCGCGATGAGCTGCGCCGGCCACATCGGCACGGGAAGGCCGCTCGACCCCGAATTGCTGGTCCACCTGGGGGTCACGGTCGGCGGGCTCGCGGCAGTGTT
Organism: Nannocystis exedens; assembly: GCF_002343915.1. Classification (GTDB taxonomy): domain Bacteria; phylum Myxococcota_A; class Polyangia; order Nannocystales; family Nannocystaceae; genus Nannocystis; species Nannocystis exedens. Next base: position 6,184,783 of record NZ_NETK01000001.1, read on the forward strand.
CGCGCTGCACGCCCGCGGCCGCCCGCGCGACGCGGCGCTGGCGTTCCACGGGACGATCGTGACGTCGATCCTGATGGGCTCGTGGACCATCGGGCTCGACTACGGCAACTTCTTTCTCTTGATCCTCGGCGCGGCGCTGCCGTTCCTGCTGTTCCCCACCCGCGAGCAGACGGCGGCGCTGGGCACGGCGCTGGCGGCGTCGCTCTGCCTGGCGGTGCTGGTCTACGGCTGGGACCTCGACGGCGACCTGGCCCGCCGCGTAACCACGTACGGGCCCGACCAGTACCTGCATCAGGGGATGCTGGTGGCGGTGATCCTGTTGGTCGGCTACGGCTCGCGCTCGTTCAACGCGCTGGCCGAGGCGGATCTCGAGCACGAGCGGGCCAAGTCGGAGCGGCTGCTCCGCAGCGTGTTCCCCGAGGAGATCGGGCGCCGCCTGCAGGCGGGCGAGCAGGAGATCGCGGAGCGCCACGGCGACGCGTCGGTGCTGTTCTGCCGGGTGATCGGGCTCGACCGCCCGGCCGAGGGCCAGACGGCGGAGGCCTACCTCGCCCGCTTGCACGCGGTGTTCGCCGCGATCGACCGCCGCTGCGCCGAGTTCGGGGCGGAGAAGATCAAGACCACCGGGACGAGCTTCGTCGCCGCGGCCGGGCTGCCGGTGTATCGGCCCGACCACGCGGAGGTGCTGGTGGCGCTGGCGCTGGCGCTGCGCGACGAGTTCGCGGCGACGCCGGGGATCGCGGTGCGGATCGGGGTCAACTCGGGGCCGGTGGTCGCGGGGGTGATCGGGCAGGTGCGGCCGACCTACGACCTGTGGGGCGACACGGTCAACACGGCCCAGCGCATGGAGATGCACGGGCTCGCCGGCGAGGTCCACGTCTCGCCGCTGACGTTCGCCAAGGTCAACCACCGCTTCGAGTGCAGCGGCCGCGAAGGCGTGGAGATCAAGGGCAAGGGGCCGATGAAGACGTACTTCGTCCGCGGCGCGCGCAAGGCAGGGCGCCGGCCGTGAAGCTCGGTCGACTGCTGCGCTTGGGGCTCACGCCGCAGGCCGCCCCGCTCGAGAGCCAGCACGTGGTGTTCCTCCGCGGGCTGTGCCTGCTCGCCTGCGGCTTCACGGTGATCACGGTGCTGCTGAGCCTGACGTACGGGGTGACCTCGCCGGGCGGGGTGGCCTACGCGCTGCTCGCCGGCGTGGTGCCGCCGATGCTGTCGCTGTGGCTGTCGGCGCGGGCACACCACGCGCCGGCGGCGGTGGTGTTCGTGCTGTACACGCTGCTGTCGACCGCGGGTGCGGCGTCGCTGTTCGGGCCGAGCTACGGGCTGCAGTACTGGTACATGCCGGTGATCGTGCTGACGTTCATGCTGTTCCCGAGCGAGCGGCGAAAGACGGCGCTGCTGGTGGCGGGGCTCAACGCGGCGGCGTTCCTCGGCTTCTGCTTCGCGTTCCAGGTCGCGCCGGCGATGGCGCCCGAGGACGTGCGCAGCAACTTCCAGATCAACATCTCGCTGGTGGCGGTGGCGACGGCGGTGGCGACGTATTACGGGCAGCGGGTGACGGCGCGGACCCGCGACGAGCTGCGGGCGCTGCGGCGCCGCACCGACGCGCTGCTCGGGACGGTGCTGCCGGCCGAATTCGTGGCGACGCTGCGCGAGGGCGGCGAAGGGGTCGGCCGCCGCCACCCACAGGTCAGCGTGGTGGTGTGCGACATCGCCGGGTTCACGCACCTGGCCGAAGAGGCAGCCGCGGAGGACATCGTCCGCGTGCTCAACGCGACGTTCAGCGCGTTCGATGCGGTGTGCGAGGAGCGCGGCGCCGACAAGGTGAAGACGGTCGGCGACGCCTACGTGGCTGCGATCGGGCTGTCGGGGCGCGAGCCCTCGGCCCGCGCGGCGGTCGACCTGGCGCTGCGCATGCGCGCGGCGGTCGAGCGGGCCGAGGCCTGTCAGGCGCGGGCGATCCGGGTGCGCATCGGGGTCGGCACCGGCGAGGCGATCGTCGGCGTGGTCGGCACCAACAAGCTCGCCTACGACATGTGGGGCGCGGCGATCGAGGCCGCGTTCGCCATGGAGGAGCGCGCGACGCCCGAGCAGGTCGTGGTCGACGCGGCGACCTGGGCCGAGCTCACCGCCGAGGAGCGCGCCGCGGTGGTCCGCGGCGAGCCCGAGGGCTATCGCAGCCCGGCGACGGCTGCGGTGCCGGCCTGAGCTCGGTGATGCGAGGGGGGCTCACGCCGCCGGACCGAGCAGGCTCGTGGTCCGGGCGTGCTCCGGGTCGAGCGCCTGGTTGGCGTCGCGGCGCAGCAGCGCGACCAGGGCCACGCGCGCGTCGATGACGGCGAGGAGCCCGAGGCAGGCGGCCGTCCTCCACCACGAGGACGGCGCCGTACATGTGCTCGTGCATGGTCTGCACAGCCGTCTCGAGCGGCGTGGTCGGGGCGCAGATGCTTGTCGAGCTGCAGGGGTTGCTACCCTCGCGCGGCGTGCGGGCGCTTGACGGCCCGGAACCACAGCACGGCGATCGGCCCGAGGAGCGCCCACGGCAGCAGCTCGAGCGCGGGCACGCGCTCGAAGTGAAACATTCGCCGGAGCGCCGGGACGGCGACGACGGCCAGCAGCAGCGCGAGCGTCCCGAGCACCACCCACCACAGCGCGCGGTTGGGGGTCCGGAGGGTGCGCAGCAGCGGCTGCGTCGCCGAGCGGTGGACGAGGATCAGGCCGAGGTGGGCGAGCACCAGCGACGTGAACATCACGCCCAGAGCGGCGGAGAGCGAGCGGCCGAGGTGGAAATGCACATACCACAATCCGCCGAGGCACACGGCGAGGACGGTCGCGCCCTGGGCCAGGCAGAGCAGCAAGGTCCGGCGATCGAGGAGCGGGGCGGCGGTCGGGCGCGGCGGCCTGCGCATGATGTCGGGCTCGGCGGGTTCGGCCTCGAACACCACCGAGCAGGCGGGGTCGATGACGAGCTCGAGGAACACGACGTGGATCGGGTGGAACAACATGGGCAGGCCGAAGAACATCGGCACCAAAGCGATGCCGGCGATCGACACGTGGACCGCGACGATGAAGCCGAGCGCTTTTTGCAGGTTGTCGAAGATCCGCCGGCCCTCGGCGACCGACGCGACCAGGTCGGTGAAGTCGTCGCGCGTCAGCACGATCGCGGCCGCCTCGCGCGCGACGTCGGTGCCGCGCCCGCCCATGGCCACGCCGATCTGCGCCGCCTTGAGCGCCGGGGCGTCGTTCACCCCGTCGCCCGTCATCGCCACCACCTCGCCCGCCGCCTGCAGCGCTTGCACGATCCGCAGCTTCTGGGCCGGCATCACCCGCGCGCACACCTCGACCCCGCGCAGCCGCGCCGTCAGCTCCTCGTCCCCCAGGGCCGCCAGCTCGCTGCCCGTGACCAGCCCGTCCGCCGACATGCCGACCTGCTCGGCGATCGCCCGCGCCGTGCCCGGGGCGTCGCCGGTGATCATGACGACCCGCAGGCCCGCGCGCCGACACTCCGCCAGCGCCGCCGGGACCTCGGCCCGCGGCGGGTCGTGCAGGCCGAGCAGGCCGACCCACCGGAATTCGTAATCTCTCGAGCGCGCCCGCGGCTCGCCGACCAACTCCGCGCGCGCGACCCCCAGCACGCGCTGACCGCTGGCCGTCATCGCCTCCACCGCGGCGCGCAGGCTCGCGGTCGCGGCCTCGTCGAGGCGACACAGGCCCATGACCGCCTCGGGCGCGCCCTTGGCGGCGACCGTCGCCGTGTCGGCGTCGATGCGCCACGCCTGCGCCACCGCCAGCAGCTCGGGGGTCAGCGGGTACTCGCGCACGAGCTGCCAGCGGTCGTGCTGCTCGGCGCGCGCGGGGAGGCGCTCGCGGACGAACCGCCGGCACGCAGCGTCCATCGGATCGAAGGCCTCGCGTTGACTGGCGAGCGCGGCGACCTCGGCGACTTCGTGCAGCGGCCCGGGCAATGGTTCGCCGGCGTCGCCGCGCCAGCTCGCCTCGCCGGCGCGCAGCTCGACGAGCGTCATCCGGTTCTCGGTCAGGGTGCCGGTCTTGTCGACGCACAGGGTGGTGGCGGCGCCGAGGTTCTCGAGCGCGGGGATCCGGCGAATGAGCACGTTGCGCCGCGACATCCGCCACGCGCCCAGCGCGAGGAACACGGTCAGCACCAGCGGGAACTCCTCCGGGACCAGCGACCGGGAAGGTACGGGTGGGGGACGCGGCTGATTCGCTTGCATGATCCAGATCCCGTCGAGGCCGCTCGCCAGGTGGACCTGGCGCGAAGGACAGGTGCAGGGCCGCGCGACCGCGCCGTGACGAGCAACCTGCGTGCCAGCCGAAGTCTTCGCGGCGACGCCGCGGGTCCGTCTTCACCGCCGAAGCGATTGCGCCGCGGTGCAAGCCTTGCACCGCTGCCCTTCGCCGGCGGCGCGGACGGCGAAATTCGCCGGAGAAGGGGCCGGCGCGTCACGCCGGCGATCCGGGCGCCCCGGCTGCGCTGCCGGCGGCGTCAGTGGCGAGGGTGGCACAAACGTTGCGAGGGCGGAGACGAGGCCGGGCGGAAGATGTCCCGAAGGGGCATGGGGCTGTGACCGGGAAGCGCGAACGGGGCATGGCAGAGGCGAGGCTGCGCGTGACATGTCCTGAGAGACATGTAAATGGGACCGGGAAGCGCGAGCGGGGCCTCGGCAGAGACGAGGCCCCGCAGAAGATGACCCGAGAGCCATGTGCCGGTTGCGTAGCGCGAGCGGGGCCTGGCAGAGGCGAGGCCGGGCGGAAGATGTCTCGAGGGACATGTGACGGCCGGGCGGGGCGAGCGGAGGCATGGGCAGAGGCGAGGCTCCGCATGACATGTCCCGGGGGACATGTGTCTGGAGGCCGGGCAGTGCGAGCGGGGGCACGGGCAGAGGCGCGGCCCCGCATGACATGTCCCGGGAGACATGTGTCTGGAGGCAGGGCAGTGCGAGCGGGGGCATGGGCAGAGGCGAGCCCCGCAGGACATGTCCCGGGGGACATGTGTCTGGAGGCAGGGCAGTGCGAGCGGGGCGGCGCTGGCGGGCGTATCTGCGGGGGCTGGGGCTGTCGGTTGACGATCGGGCTCGCGCTGCGGGCGTCCGTCGCCCGCCGCGACGGCCGCTGACGCGGCGGGGCGACGGACATGCGCAGAACCGTCGCGCGAGCCCGGTCGCGGTGCGTCACGCGCGGCCAGCGTCGCGACCTGGCCTCGGGGACATGTGACGAGAGCGTCGCGGCGACATTCGGTACGGCCGGATTCGCGGCGCGTTCGGTCTCGTGTAACCTGGATCGACGTGAAGCCCAGCGTCGGGGCACGTGCTCGCCGGCGCGCCGCGAGCGGATGCCCGTTCGGACATGCCGGTCGCGGCGCGCGTGGGGCCCGGCTGGCGGGCGCAGGGGTTCAAGCCGGCTTGATCTGGCAGGTCGCGCTGCAGAACGAGCCCTGCGTGCCGTTCTGGGCGCCCTGGTCGCACATCTCGACCTGGCCGTTGCCGTTCGACGGGTCGTTCTGGACGACGCCGTCGCCGCAGGTGGTCTTCTTGCACTGCGTGTTGCACTGGTCGGCGTTGGACTGGTCGGCGTCGTCGCACTCCTCGGCCTGGCCGTTGCCGTTGGGGCTCTGGGTGATGCCGTCGCCGCAGGTGGTCTTGGCGCAGGTGTTGGTGCAGGCGTCGGTGTTGACCTGGTTGCCGTCGTCGCAGACCTCGTTCTGGTTGTTGCCGTTGGGGGTCTGCTTGACGCCGTCGCCGCAGGTGGTCTTCTTGCAGGTGGCGTTGCAGGCCTTGTCGTTGCCGTTGTTGGCCCCGTTGTCGCACTGCTCGTTGTACGGCGCGCCCGGCTGGGTGATGTTGTCGCCGCAGATCGGGGTCTTGCAGGCGTTGCTGCAGGCGTCGTCGTTGACGTTGTTGCCGTCGTCGCACTGCTCCTGGTTCTGCGGCTGCTTGTAGCCGTCGCCGCACTTGGCGGGGACGCAGAAGACGGTGCAGAGGTCGGTGTTGTCGACGTTGCCGTCGTCGCAGGTCTCGCCGGCCTGCGGCTGGGTGATGCCGTCGCCGCACTCGGCCGCCTTGCACATGTTGGTGCAGAGGTCGGTGTTGACGTTGTTGCCGTCGTCGCACTCCTCCTGGCCGACCCAGGTCTTGCCGTCGCCGCACTTGGCCGGGATGCAGGTCGACAGGCACGCCTTGCTGTCGCCGTTGTTGAGGCCGTCGTCGCAGGTCTCGTTGTTGCTCGGCTGGATGAAGCCGTCGCCGCACTTGGGGGTCAGGCAGGCGGTGGTGCAGGTGCCGGTGTTGCTGTTGAGGCCGCCGTTGTCGCACTGCTCGCCCGGCTGGATGAAGCCGTCGCCGCACTTGGCCATCTTGCACACGTTGGTGCAGGCGTCGTTGTTGTTCTGGTTGCCGTCGTCGCAGGCCTCGCCGGGGCCGACGAAGCCGTCGCCGCAGAACTGCTTGGTGCAGTCGGCCTTGCAGGTGCCGTTGTTGGAGTTGTTGACGCCGTCGTCGCACTCCTCGTGGTTCTGCCAGATCAGGCCGTCGCCGCACTTGGCGGCGGTGCAGACGAGGGTGCAGGCGCCGGCGTTGTTGTTGCCGGGGCCGAGGTCGCACTGCTCGTCGAGGCTCGGCTGGACGATCGCGTCGCCGCACTTCGGCAGGGCGCAGGCGTCGGTGCAGCCGTCGTCCTGGTCGCCGTTCTTGCCGTCGTCGCACTGCTCGCCCGGGTCCATGACCTCGTTGCCGCACTCCTCGAGCTTGCACATCGAGGTGCAGCCGTCGCCGCCCTGGTTGTTGCCGTCGTCGCACTGCTCGGTCGGGCTCTTGTCGCCGTCGCCGCAGGTGTTCAGCTGGCACTGGGCGTTGCACTGCTGGCCTGGGCCGTTGCCGGCGCCGAGGTCACACTCCTCGTCGCCGCTGCCGGTGTTGTGGAGCAGGCCGTCGCCGCACACGGCGGGCTGGCAGGCGAGCGTGCAGTCGCCGGTGTTCGAGTTGTTGACGCCCTGGTCGCACTGCTCGCCGTTGCTGTTCTGGACGAAGTTGTCGCCGCACTTGGCGGCGGTGCAGTTGTTGGTGCACTCGTCGTCGTTGCTCTGGTTGCCGTCGTCGCACTGCTCCTGCGCGGAGATGATGCCGTCGCCGCAGGTCGCCAGGGCGCAGCCGTTGGTGCAGGCGTCGGCGTTGTTCTGGTTGCCGTCGTCGCAGCCCTCGCCGGGGCCGACCTTGCCGTCGCCGCAGAAGGCGAACTTGCAGTCGGGCTTGCAGGCGTTCATGTCGCCGTTCTCGGCCCCGTTGTCGCACTCCTCTCCCGGGCCGATGTACGTGTCGCCGCAGAAGTTGAGCATGCAGCCGAGCTTGCACTCGTTGCCGCCGCCGTTGTTCGGGCCGCTGTCACATTCCTCGCCGGGGTCGAGGATGCCGTCGCCGCAGCCGCCGCCGCCGATGCCGGTGGTGGTGTCGTCGGGGGGCATCGTGTCGCTCGAGTTCGAGTCGGAGATGCCCATGCCGCTGGTGGTCGGCACGCCCGAGTTCGAGTCCGAGATCCCCGCGGTGCCGTCGGTCGCCTCGCTGGCCGACATGCTCGCGCTGCCGACGGTCGGCTCGGTCATGCTTCCAGAGGTCACGTCGGTGCCGGTGCCGGAGTTCGACGCGCTGTTGGAATTGGAGCTGCTGCTGTTGTCGCCGCAGGCCACGAGACCGACGGCGGACAGACAGAGGGGAGCGACGAGCTTCAACAAGAAAGCACGAGAGCGGGACATGCGAGCCTCGATTGGACGATGATGAAGAAACCAGGTGGTTCGTAGCGGCCCGGGACGAAAGACCCACGGGCAGCAGTGGTAGCGACGCGGTGGATCCGTCTGGATCGTGGGAATTACGCAACCGTACCCGAGAACGGGTACGGCGTCGTCACGGAGCAAAAACGCGCGCGCACGTCCGGCGCGAGGCCGACGCGCGCGCGAGGTTTAATAGCGCGGAGGCGGCGGCGGAGCAGGCGGCGGCGGCGTGTAGGGTGCGTAAGGCTGACCCTTGGGGCCGGGGCCCGAGGGCAGGCGCGGCGCCACGACTTGCAGCTCCGACAGCGGCCGGTCCACGCGGCCCAGATCGACGTACGCGCGGTCCTTCATGATGACGAACGGGTGTTCCATGAAGGCGAGACCGCCCTTGCCGTCGTGCTGCACGGCCTGCAGCTTGCCCATGCCGTAACCCATCGGTCCGCGGCTGTAATAGTGCGCCTGGAGCACGTACGGGAACGCCGCGGCGTTGCCGGGGATCGTGAAGCATTCAGGGCCGTAACCGGTGGTCACGTCGGCGTACAGCCGTCCACCGGTCGGCAACTGCTTCTGGCTGAAGAAGGCGTGGCCGCCCTTGCCGTCGTAGATGTGGAAGTCGACATCGTTGGCGTCGGTCTCCCAATTGAGCACGAAGCGCAGCGACGGGCTGCGGTCGGGAGCGACCCCGGCCGCGGCGATCGCCGACTGCGCGGCGGCGTCGCCGGGCCGGGCGGCGAGCCAGGCGGCGGCGATCAGGGCGAGGTCCTCCTCGAGGATCTGCTGCACGCCGGCGAAGCGGCCGCTCGGGTAGCTGCGACGGGCGCCGGCGAGCGCGGCCGCGAAGGCCTCGGCGTGCCGGCCGGCCTTGAGCAGCGCGAAGGCGTAGAGCCGGTGACTGGCAGGATGGTCGGGCCGCTGTGACACGGCCTGCGCATAAGTGTCGATCGCAAGTCGCAGACCGACGTCGCCGAGCGCCTCGAGCCGCTCGCCGGCCATGCGACGGATGTCCGCTCGCCCGGGGAACAGGTCGATCAGCGAGCCGTAGGCGCGCGCCGCGAGGGCGCGGTCGCCGACCGCCTCCGCCGCTTCGCCCAGGCCGAGCAGCGCGAGCTCGTCGCCGGGGTTGCTGTCGCGCCAGGCCCAGGCCTTGGCCAACCCGTCGGCGGCGCGGCCGGCGCGGACGTCGACCATGACGTCGGCGAAACGTCCCTCCCACGCGTCGGCCGGCTTGGGCTGCTCGAAGGTCGGCTGCGGCGCCGAGTTCCACGGCGGCGCCTCGTGGTGACGGTCCGGGTGCGGGGGCGGCGCGCGGCGGCGCGGGTGGTGGCCGGGCGCCGGGCGTCGTCGTCGGCGAGGTAGCCCTCGACCTGGCGCATCCCCGGGGCGGCCGCCTCGTCGGCGGTGATCGGTGCGGGCTCGGCCGGCGGCGGGGGCGGCGGCGGAGCCGCGTGTGAGGGACCGTCGTTCGCCGCTTCTTCACGCGGCGCAGCCGCGAAGGGACCGCGGCCATCGAACTCGGGCGCCCCGCCCGGCGCGCCGCCGCCGCCGACCGTCTGCTCCACGTTGAACGCCAACTTTAAGTCGCCGCCGCGGTCGCCCTTGGCTCGGGCGTCGGCCGGCTCGGGCAGCGGGATCGAATCGCGCTCGGCCTCGACGACCAGCTCGCTGGCGGCGGTGGCGACGGCAGCTTCCTTCTTGTCCTTGTTCTTCTCGGCGCCGAAGAACCACCCGAGCGGGCCGCCCTCGTCGTCGGCCTCGCCGTCGCGCGCGACCGGTTGTTCGGGGACGATCGGCTGGGCGACGACCGGCTTGTCGGGCAAGCGCGTGCGGTCGACGACGGTCACGCCGTCCGGTCCGACGGTGAGGATCTCCGCCAGCGCGGTGCGATCGATCCCGAACCGCTGGTAGTCCCAGTCGGTCTCGAGCACGAGCAGCGCGGTGTAGTCGGACAGCACGCGGTAGCGGGTCGAGAGGCCGATGATCTGCTGCTTGAGATCGGCCTTGGCCTTGGCGTCGCCGGCGGCCTCGTGGCCCATCATCGCGCCGAGGCGGTCGATGCTGGCCCGGATCCACGCGCGCTCGAGCAGCGGCCGCTCGCTCGGAGCGAGGCTGACCTCGCGGACATCCTCGCCGCGATCGCCGAGCTCGACGCGCATCGGCTTGTCGACCGGGAGGTCGGCGAACACGAGGAACTGATCGCCGGGCTGCACGGCCGCGAGCGACTGCGGCCACACCCACGTGGCCCCGGGGACATGGACCTTGACGTCGGCCTCGGTGGCTCGCACGAGCCGCGAGGCGACCAGCGGCGCGGGCAGGCGGGCGTCGACGAGGATGCCGGCGTCCTGCAGGCCGGCGGTGGTGAGCTGGCGCAGCGCGGCCTCGTCGCGCAGGCCGCCGTCGACGACCGCGTCGAGGCGGCGCACGCCGGCGCGGCCGAGCTCCTGCACGGCGGTGCGCAGGCCGTCGCGTTCGACGGCGCCGGCGGTGGCGACGCCGTCGCCGACGAGGATGACGCGGTCGTGGACCTTCGACTGACCCGCGGCCCAGCGCAGCGCGCCGGCGACGTCGGAGGCGCCGAGGGCCCCGCGCTTCAAGATCGCGTTCTGGGCGTCGGCGCTGAAGCTGCTGGCCGGGCCGGAGAAGACCTGCTCGACGCCCTGGTCGAAGCAGGCGACGGTGAGCGGGAAGTCGACGCCGGCGGCGCCGCGCAGCTCGGCGACGAGCTGGCCGAGGCGCGCGACCTGGCCCTTGAAGTCGAGCGCCCGCGAGGCGCTGGTGTCGAACAGCAGGGTGACGCCGGTGACCGGGACCTGCGGCAGCTTGACGTCGGGGGTGATGCGGGCGACGGCGAGGCGGTCGTAGCGGAGGCCGACCTCGGGAGCGCGCCGGCCGGTGGCGAGCTCGAGGTCCTGCTGCGGCATGAAGTTGGTCTCGTGGATCCGGGTCTTCTCGCGCACGCCGCCGCCCCTGGGCACGACGACCTCGACGTCGAGGTCCCGCAGCTGCGGCAGGCCGCGCAGGTAGACGCGGTACGGCTCGCTGCTCGAGGTCAGCTCCTCGGAGTAGGAGACGATGATCTCCTTGACGCCGCGGGCGGGGATCGGGAACACGCGCGCGCTGAAGCGGTTGCCGGCGCTCTTCTCGAGCAGGGCCGGGTCTTGTCGCCGGTGCAGGAAGTCCTCGTACGCCTGGCGCGCGGCCTGCAGCTCGACGACCTCGGCCTCCTGCCAGCGGCCGTCGATCAGCATGGCGAACCGCGAGATCGCCGAGTTCGGCGGGAGGTTGATCTCGAAGCGGCCCTCGATCACGCGATCGTTGGGGTTCTGGAACGCGAGGTGGAGCTCGGTGAAGGCGAGCGGGTCCTCGACGACGGCGCGGCTCTTGACGCTGAGGAGCTCGAGGCCGGTGCCGTCTTGCGTGGTGAGCGAGAAGGGCGCGACGCCGGCGCTCGGCTGGGGGTCGGGGGCGCGCCACTCGAGCTTGCATTCGCCGGCCGCCTGCGACTGCGACGTGGTGGTGGAGTCCGAAGGGCCCTGGCGGCCGGTGCAGGCGACGAGGCCGGCGAGGCCGAGGCAGACGACGAGCGGGATGGGACGGCGCATGAACTCTCCGGTGTTGGCGAGGGTATCGTTCGCCCGCGTGCAACGCGATCGTCGGCGCCGCGGGTCTTCCCGCGCCCATGCTCGAGACCGGCGTACGCGGCCGCGGCGAATGCCGTTCTCGCGGCGCGTCGTCGACCCGCGCCGGACGCCGCGCGGCGCTTACAGGGCCCTTCGGGCAGATCGCTCACGCCGGCAAGCGAGCGGGCGCACGCGCGCGACTGCTTGCCACGGGCGGATCCGGCGCTCACCCTTCGCGCCCATGTCTCGCCCGCTTCTCCCCGAGTCCTCGCTCGCACCGCACGTGCGCGAGCAGATCCAGAGCTTCCACCGCAACGTCGTCGACGCCGTCGTCGCCGCGATCGCCCGCGACCCGGTGGTGGTCGTCGGCATGGCCCAGAACCCGTTCGTGAAGAAGGCCCGCCGGGCGCTCGAGGCCGCAGGCGTGCCGTTCACGTACCTCGAGTACGGGAGTTATCTCAGCCAGTGGAAGGAGCGCCTGGCGATCAAGCTGTGGTCGGGCTTCCCGACCTTCCCGCAGGTGTTCGTGCGCGGCACGCTGATCGGCGGCTTCACGGACGTCGAGCGCATGCTCGCCGACGGGAGCTTGCAGAAGCTGCGAGACACGCACTGACGCGGACTTCGTCGGTCGTATCCGCGCCCTTCCACGCGGCCGGCCGCACACGCAGATCGCGGGGCCGTCGGCCCCCGTAGCGTCGCTGGCAGTCCATCGGGGATCGCCCACGGTTGACAGCGGCGGCTCGGGCCGGGACATTGCCTCCGTATGGCTCAGCGACGACGAGCGCTTTCGTGGCGGTCCATGGGGGCCTGGCCCTTGGGACTTTGCCTGTCGGTCGGGTGCTACTCCGGGATGTCGGGGCAACAGACCGACGGCGATCCCACCGAGGGGACCGGCGGCCCCGGCGGTGCGACCGAGGGCGGTGGCAACAGCGACACGGCTGCGACGACCAACAATCAACCGACCGACGGCGGACCTGACTCCGACACGGACACGGGCGGGACGGAGCTGCCCACGCTGCCGGAGTCGTCGCGGGTGCCGCGGCTGTCGCATCGCCAGTGGGAGAACTCGGTCCGCGACCTGCTGCTGCTCGACCAGACCCCCGGCAAGTCGGCGCTGTTCATCGGCGACCCGATCAGCGGCGGCTACGACAACAACAGCGAGAAGTTGGTGGTGTCGGCGACGCTGTGGACCGACTACCAGCGCGCGGCCGAGGAGATCGCCGAGCAGGTGATCAACGACCCCGAGCTGGTGGCGCTGCTGGTCCCGGCCGACGGCGACAGCGACGCGCGCGGCCGCGGGTTCATCGAGTCGTTCGGCCCGCGGGCGTATCGCCGCCCACTGACGGTCGAGGAGGTCGAGCGCCACATGCAGGTGTTCCACGCGGGCGTGGCCCTCGGCGGGACCGACCCGGTGCTCGAGGGCGTGCGCGTCGTCCTGCAGACGTTCCTGCAGTCGCCGTACTTCCTGTACCGCGTCGAGCTCAGCGACGTGCCCGACGGCGACGGCAACATCCCGCTGAACGGCTACGAGGTGGCGTCGAAGCTGTCGTACATGCTGTGGGACACGATGCCCGACGAGGAGCTGTTCGACGCGGCCAAGAGCGGCGCGCTCGACTCCGTCGCCGGCATCGAGGCCCAGGCCGCGCGCATGCTCGACGACCAGCGCGCGCACGACATGGTGGCCTCGTTCCACTACCAGACGCTCAAGGTCGACAGCTACAGCAAGATCAACAAGAGCGCCGACAAGTTCCCCGAGTTCGCCGAGTCGATGCGCGACATGATGGTCCAGGAGACCCTCATGTTCGTCGACGACGTGGTGTTCTCGCACGAGCTCGGCGACGTGGCGACGCTTCTGTCGGCGCCGTACAGCTTCGTCAACTCGACGCTGGCGCCGCTCTACGGGGCGCAGGGTCAGTTCACCGACCAGCTCGTCAAGACCGACCTCGACCCGAGCCAGCGCGCCGGCGTGCTGACGCAGCTCGGGTTCCTGGCGGCCAACGCGAGCTCGACCCAGAACGACCCGATCCACCGCGGCGTGTTCCTCAACCTGCAGATCCTCTGCACCGGCCTGCCGCCGCCGCCCAACAACGTGCCGCCGCCGCCGCCGGCGATGGAGGGCGAGTCGCTGCGCGAGCTGATCGACCGCCACACCGGCATCGGCACCTGCGGCGAGGCGTGTCACGGCTACCTGATCAACCCGCTCGGGTTCGCGATGGAGCAGTACGACCCGCTCGGCCGCTGGCAGACGATGGACGCCGGCAAGCCGGTCGACGCCACCGGCTCGTTCAACTTCGTGCAGGGCAAGCAGAGCTTCAACGGCGGCGTGGAGCTGGCGAAGATCATCGCCAGCAGCGACGAGGCCCACCGCTGCTACGTGTCGCACCTGCTCGAGTACGGCTACGGCCGCGTCCCGCAGCTGCAGGACAACGCCGAGATCAAGCGCCTCGCCGAGGGCTCGCGCGACGGCATGTACTCGATCAAGGAGCTCATCGTCGAGCTGACGACGAGCGACGCGTTCCGCTTCCGCGCCCCGGTGGAGGAGTAAGCCATGCGACTTCCCAGCAACCTGTCCCGACGCGCCTTCATCACCGGCATCGGCGGCGCCACCGTCGCGTTGCCGTTCCTCCCGAGCCTGCTCCCGCGCGACGTCAAGGCGGCGACCGACCGCCCGCGCTACTGCGTCTACGTGCGCCAGGCCAACGGCTGCGCCCAGGCCGACAACGGCGAGCCGGAGCGCTTCTGGCCCAACGAGCTCGGCCAGCTCACCACCGAGAGCATGTCGACGATCGACGCCGAGCGGGCCGTCAGCGAGCTCGCCGACTACGCCGACAAGCTGCTGCTGGTCCGCGGCACCCGCTTCGGCTTCCCCGGCAACGGCTGCGGCCACTCCGGCGGCGGCAACCAGTGCCTCACGGCGGCGCGCGTGTCCGACGACCCGAAGGGCAACCTGTCGCTGGCGATGGGCGAGTCGGTCGACAACCGCATCGCCCGCGAGCTCAACCCGGCCAGTAACCCCGACCCGCTGACGCTCTACGCCGGCCGCATGGCGGGCTACATCAACGAGGTGCTGAGCTACCGCGGGCCCAAGGACCTGCGCGCGGCCGACCGCAACCCGTGGAGCGTGTACACCAAGATCGTCGGCATCACCGCGCTGCCGCAAGAAGTGGCGATGAAGATCAAGGCCCGCCGCACCAGCGTCAACGACCTGGTCCGCGAGCAGATGCAGGCGCTCATGAGCAAGCAAGACATGAGCAAGGCCGACCGCGACCGCCTGCAGATCCACTTCGACGCGATCCGCGACCTCGAGGTCGAGCTGCTGTGCGAGCTGCCGAGCGACGCCGACATCATGGAGATGGAGGCGCAGCAGGACTACGACGGCGCCGACGAGCTGATCCAGACGATCACGCGCCTGCAAATGAACCTGATCGCGTTCGCGTTCTCGTGCGACTACACCCGCGCGGCGACGCTGCAGATCGGCGACGGCAACGACGGCACGCAGTACTGGATCGACGGCGTCCAGCTGCCGCGCTTCCACCAGATCTCCCACCGCATCTACGCCGACGGCTCCGAGGGCGACCCGATCCCCGACGCGCAGTCGAAGCACCACCTCATCGACCGCGAGCACGCCAAGCTGTTCAAGCACCTGCTCGACCGCCTGTCGGCGCTGCAGACCGACGTCGGCACCCTGCTCGACGACACGGTGGCGATCTGGTGTAACGACCTCGGCGCCGGCGTCAGCCACACCTACAACAACATCCCGTGGGTGTGCGCCGGCAGCTGCGGCGGCTACCTCAAGACCGGCCAGTACATCGACGCCGGCGGCGTGACGCACAACCAGTTCCACAACACGATCCTCAGCGCCGTCACCGGCTCGCTGGTCGAGGACTTCGGCGACCCCGAGCTCGAGCCCGGCGTCATCGACGCGATGATCGCGTGAGCGGAGCGCCGCCGCGGCGCGAGAGACCTGCGAGGTTCGCCTCGCGGGTCTCTTTGTTGATGTCCTCATGGACATGTCCCTGGCGTCATGGTGATGGCGGCCGCGCGGGCCGCGGCGCCAGTCGCAGCCGTCGCGGGGCCGTCGCGCCGCGCTGAAGCCGACGTGCCACCGCTGGCCGGCCCGCGCCTCGAGGCGCTTCGTGACGTCGTTGTCGCGGTAGAGCATCTGCACGGTGTAATTGCCGGGCGGCAGGCCGCGGAAGTGATAGCGCCCGTCGGGGGTCATGAACTCGCGCTGCCCGGCGAGGCGATCGCACTGAAGGATGATCAGCGCGTCCGCGAGGGGCCGGCGCGTCTCGCCGTCGAGGACGTGGCCGCGGATCTCCACGTCGTGGCGCGAGGGATCGACGGCCTCGACGCCGTCGGCGAGGGCGACGTACGGCGTGCATGCGGCGAGCTGCAGCACGACGGCGAGGCCCCGGCCCACGGATCGAGGATGCCGAAAACACGTCTGGAAGGTCCGCCGGGTCCGTCCGCGGTCGGATGCGCGCAAGCGCGCGATCACTCGCCGCGGCGCGGGAGGCCGAGGCGGCGGTGCTCGGCGAGGGTGCAGCGATCTTCGACGACGACGATCCCGGCGTCGCGGAGGGTCCGCGCGAATTCGGCGTGGCGGATGCCGAGCTGCAGCCACACGACCTTCGGCCTGACGGCCAGGAGCTCGGGGACATGGTCCGAGAGGAACTCGGGCCGGCGGAACACGTCGACCAGGTCGAGCTCGCCGGGGGCGAGCCCGAGGTCGGTCAGCGCGGCGACGCAGGGCGAGCCCCACATGCGGTGCCCGGCGAACACGGGATTGACGGCGCGGACGACGTAACCGGCGGCGTGCAGGTAGTCCGGGACGTAGCACGCGGGCTTGTTGGGGTCGGTGTGCGCGCCGAGGACGGCGACGGTGCGCGTGCGCGCGAGGATCTCGCGCAGCTCGGAGTCGGTGGGCGAAGACACGCAGGCAGGGTGCCACGGTCGGGTCGTGTGGGCGAGTTCCAGTTCGTCCGGCGGCCGCTCGCCCTGTCCGGGTCGCATGGGCTCGCTGTACCCTGAGGTCCCCCTCATGACTCGCTCCACGCCTCGGCCGCTACACTGGGTCCTCGCGCTGTTGATGCTGCCGCTCGCGGCCGAGGCCGCGGCCGCGCCCCCACGGGCACCGGTCGAGCCGGCGGCGCAGACGCCCGCCGAGGTGCCCGAGGCGCTGCGGCCGTGGATCCCGTGGGTGCTTCAGCCCCTGTCCGATCGGTCATGTCCCTACGTGCATGCGAGTACCAGCGAGCGCCGCTGCGCCTGGCCGTCGCAGCTCGAGCTCGAGCTGACCGACGAGCGCGGGTCGTTCGCGCAGCGCTGGCAGCTGTACGCCAAGGGGGCGGTGCCGCTGCCCGGCGACGCGCGCCGCTGGCCGCAGGACGTCGAGGTCGACGGCCAGCCGGCGGTGGTGGTCAGCGCGGCCGGCCGCCCGGCGGTCGAGCTCGGCCCCGGCGCGCACCGGATCACCGGCGCGTTCCTGTGGGACAGCATGCCGGAGAAGCTCAGCGTGCCGGCCGAGACGGGGCTCCTGGCGCTCAAGCTGCGCGGCAAGCCGGAGTCGTTCCCGCGCCGCGACAACGACGGGACGCTGTGGCTGCAGAAGAAGATCGAGGCGGCGAGCGAGCAGAACCTGCTCGACGTGGTGGTGCACCGCAAGCTGACCGACGCGATCCCGCTGCGCATGACGACGGAGATCTCGCTGCACGTGGCCGGGAAGAGCCGCGAGGAGCTGCTGGGCAAGGCGCTGCTGCCCGACTTCGTGGCGATGGAGGTGACGAGCGAGCTGCCGGCCCGGCTCGAGCCCGACGGCCGCGTGCGCGTGCAGGTGCGCCCGGGGGCGTGGACGATCCGCGTCGAGGCGCGCCACCCCGGCGACCTGCAAAACATCGCCCTCGCCACCAACGAGGGCCCGTGGGCGGGCGAGGAGGTGTGGGTGTTCGAGCCGGCGCCCGAGCTGCGCCGCGTCGAGTTCTCGGGGCTGGTGTCGGTCGACCCGCAACAGACGCAATTGCCCGACGCGTGGCGCTCGTTCCCGGCGTTCCGCGCCCGCCCGGGCGAGGCGCTGCAATTGACGGTGACGCAGCGCGGCGAGGCCGACCGCGGGCCCGATCAACTGTCGCTGGCCCGCGACTGGTGGCTCGACTTCGACGGCCGCGGGTTCACGGTCAAGGACCGCATCGCCGGCCAGGTCCAGGGCACGCGCCGGCTCGAGATGCAGGGCTCGGCCCGCCTCGGCGCGGTCGCGGTCAGCGGCCAGCCGCAATTCATCACCGCCCGCGACGACCCGAACAAGGCCGGCGTCGAGCTGCGCGACCCCAACGTGGCGCTCACCGCCGACCTGCGCGTGCCCGCCGGCGGGCTTCACCCGTCGATCTCGGCGGTCGACTGGGACCACGACTTCGCCTCGGTGTCGGGCACGCTGCACCTGCCGCCCGGCTGGAAGGTGCTGCACGCGACCGGCGTCGACCAGGTCGACGACACCTGGCTCGGCCGCTGGACGCTGCTCGACCTGTTCATGGTGCTGGTGATCGCGATCGCCATCGCCCGCCTGTACGGCTGGGCCTGGGGCGTGCTGGCGGTGGTGACGCTGGCGCTGGTGTTCCCCGAGTGGATGGCGCCGCGGACGGTGTGGATCTTCGTGCTGGTCGGCGAGGCGCTGCACCGCGCGCTGCCGGACGGCTGGCTGCGCTCGGCGGTCCGCGGCTATCGCCTCGGCGCGCTGGTGATGCTGGCCGGGATCTGCTCGGTGTTCGCGGTCCAGCAGATCCGCCAGGGGCTGTACCCGGCGCTCGAGGAGCGCGGGCGCGACGACTTCGGCCTGACCTTTGCGACGGCCAAGCTCGAGCCGCCGCGCGAGGCCGCGCCGGCGGAGGACATCGCGACCGCCCACAACCAGGAGTTCCGGCCGGGCGAGCTGGACCAGCTCGAGACCGACATGGACGGGGCCGAGCAGTACCACCGCGGCGAGGAGGGCCGCATGGGCCGGCCGATGAAGGAGCTCGAGGCGCTCGACGAGGAGGTCGAGGAGCAGACGGTGTCGTCGATCGTGCAGTCGAAGCGGGCCAGCCTGAGCGGCGAGTACCGCCAGCGCCAGCAGAAGAAGCTGCGCGAGTACGACGCCGGCACGGTGGTGCAGACCGGCCCCGGCGTGCCCCGCTGGTCGTGGCGCTCGGTGCCGCTGCGCTGGAGCGGGCCGGTCGACCGCTCGCAGAAGGTCAGCTTCCTGCTGGTGCCGCCGCACGTCAACCTGGCGCTGGCCGGCGTGCGCGTGCTGTTCCTGGTCGCGCTGGTGATGGCGGTGTTCGGGGTGTTCCGCAAGCGGCGAGTCCGCCCGCCGCAGCGGCCCAACCCGGCCGTCGGCGCGACGATGATGGGGGCGGTCGTCGGCGCGCTGCTGCTGCCGTCGTCGGCCGCGGCGCAGGTGCCCGACGCGGCCACGCTCGAGCAGCTGCGGGCCCGCCTCACCGAGCCGCCGAGCTGCCTGCCCGACTGCGTGACGAGCCCGCGCATGCGCCTCGAGGCCAGCGGGTCGGCGCTGCGGCTGGTGGTCGAGCTCCACGCGGCGGCCCAGGTCGAGGCGCCGCTGCCGGGCTCGGCCGAGCACTGGTTGCCGACGCAGGTGTCGCTCGACGGCTCGCCCGCCGCGGGCGGGCTGGTGCGCGCCGGCGACGGGGGCCTGCGGATCGCGCTCGAGCCCGGTCGCCACGAGGTGGTGCTCGAGGGCCCGCTGCCGAACCGCGAGACGATCCAGCTGCGCCTGCCGGTCGGGCCGCATCGCGTCACCGCCAAGGCCGACGGCTGGACGGTCGCCGGGCTGCACGAGGACGGGCTCGCCGACGAGGTGCTGCAGCTGACGCGGATCAGCAAGCAGGACGCGGCCCAGCCGGAGACGCTCGAGGTCGGCACGCTGCCGCCGTTCGTCCGCGTCGAGCGGGCGCTGACGCTGGGGCTGTCGTGGGAGGTGACGACGCGGGTCATCCGCGCCACGCCGCGCGGCTCGGCGGTGGTGCTCAAGGTGCCGCTGCTCTCGGGCGAGTCGGTGACGACGGCGGAGCAGCGGGTCGAGGCCGGCGCGGTGCTGGTCAACATCCGCCCCGACGAGGACGTGGTCGAGTGGACCAGCGTGCTGCCGATCTCGCCGCAGATCGTGCTGGCGGCGGCCACCGGGGCGCCGTGGAGCGAGGTCTGGGAGGTGATGGTCGGGCCGGTGTGGCACGTCGAGGCCGGCGGGATCCCGCCGATCCGCCGCGGCGCCGAGGGCCTGCAGGTCTGGATGCCCTGGCCCGGAGAACAGGTCGTCCTGGACATCTCGCGCCCCGCCGGCGTGCCCGGCGAGACGCTGACCCTCGACTTCGCGCGCCTGACCCTTCGGCCAGGGATGCGGGCGGTCGACGCCGAGCTGCAGCTCGAGCTGCGCTCGTCTCGCGGCGGCCACCACACGCTCGCGCTGCCGCCCGAGGCCCAGCTGCAGAAGGTGCTGATCAACGGCGCGCAGCAGCCGATCGGCCAGGAGGGCCAGCAGGTCCGCCTGCCGGTCGCGCCGGGCGTGCAGCGGGTCCAGCTCGAGTGGCGCGAGGCGGCGGCGCTCGGCCAGCGCTACACGGCGCCGGTGGTCGACCTCGGGGCGGCGGCGGTCAACGCCGAGGTCCACGTCGAGTTCCCGCCGAGCCGGTGGATCTTGCTGCTCGGCGGGCCGCGGCTCGGGCCGGCGGTGCTGTTCTGGAGCTACATCGTGGTGCTGCTGCTCGCCTCGGCGGTGCTCGGTCGCCTGGCCGTTTCGCCGCTGCGCGCCCACCAGTGGTTCTTGCTCGGGCTCGGGCTGTCGACGGTGACGGTGCCCGAGGCGATGCTGGTGATCGGGTGGTTCCTGCTGCTCGGCTGGCGCCGCCGCCGGCTCGATCTGGCGCCGGGGTGGTTCGCGCTGCGGCAGCTGACGATCGCGGTGTGGACCCTGGCGGCCTGCTCGGCCCTGTTCGCGGCGGTCCACGCCGGCCTGCTCGGCCAGCCCGACATGCAGATCGAGGGCAACGGGTCGTGGGGGAGCTCGCTGCGCTGGTATCAGGACCGCGTCGCGTACGTCGACGGGGTCGGCGGCCTGATGCCGCGCCCGTGGGTGCTGTCGGTGTCGCTGTGGTGGTACCGCGGGCTGATGCTGGCGTGGGCGCTGTGGCTGGCGTGGTCGATGATCCGCTGGCTGCCGTGGGGCTGGCAGAGCGCGTCGCAGGGCGGGCTGTGGCGGCCACTCTGGCGCCCGTCGCTGCCGAAGACCAGGCCGGCGCCGAGCCGGCAGTCGGGCCCGCTGCCGCACGAGCCGCTGCTGCAGGAGACGTCGCCGGCCCCGCGCGCGAGCCAGTCGGGCGTGTCCGAGGCGATCTTCATGAGCCAGTCGACCGACAGCGGCGGCCTGGACCACGAGGACACGCCGCGCCCGCGCGGGTCGAGGTTCCGCACGACCGACACGATGGAGGCCCCGCCGCCCCCGCTCGACCCCGAGCTCGACGCGCCGCGCGGCCCGACGGTCGCCCGCCACAACGCCAGCGGCCCGCAGCCGGTGCGGCCGGTGGCGGAGGAGATCACGCCGCCGGCGGCAAGCCGCCCGCGCTCGACCCCGCCGCCCCCGCCGCCCGGCAAGCGTCCGCTGCCGCCGATCGCCAGCGGCGAGGACGACGACACGCCGCCGCCGTGATGCGGAGGGTGTCTGAAAGGTCAGGTTGATGGAGATGTTCGGACATGCCCCGAGGGGCATGTCCGAATGCTCTGTCGGCGCGTGAGGGCGAGATGCCTCGCCGCGGGCGACGTCACGCCGGCGCGCACAGCAGGCGGGACAGCGACGAGACCGGCTGCTCCCACAGCTTTTCGTAGTTCACGCTGAGCAGCTCGCGCGAGCGCTTGCCGCGGCGGTAGGCGGCGCGCAGGCGGCCGAGGTACGGCACCAGATCCTTCCAGCCGGCGACCTTGACCCGGCGCGGCACCGAGTAGGCGAGGATCAGGATCGCCTGGCGGACGCCGAGGTTGCCGAGCACGAACGCCTGCAGCAGCATCTCGCCGTGCTCGTCGGTGCCGTAGCCGGTGATCACGTGGAACAGGTCG
This sequence comes from Nannocystis exedens, assembly GCF_002343915.1. Taxonomy (GTDB): domain Bacteria; phylum Myxococcota_A; class Polyangia; order Nannocystales; family Nannocystaceae; genus Nannocystis; species Nannocystis exedens. The sequence continues at coordinate 6,206,281 of NZ_NETK01000001.1, forward strand.
TGCGTCTCCCGGTAGCGCTTGCTGAGGTAGTCGACGTCGGTCTCGATCGGGAAGGTGGTCTCGAACGGCGCGATGCCGTTGTCGCGGAAGTAGCGGACGAGCTCGCGGCCGAGCGTGCCCTCGGGCAGCTTCGCCAGCGCGTCGAGGTCGAGCTCGCGGCCCTGCAGGCTCGGCCGGTCGTCGAGCATCCGCCGGCCGTCCTCGCTGGTGCGCCAGTGGCGGGCCAGCTTGGTGTACGTCTCGCTGTCGAGGCAGGCGTTGACCAGCGGGCCGTAGTACGTGTTCGCGGGGTCGTCCGACAGGACCTTGAGCGCGTGCAGGCTGAGGCGGACGCGGGTGAAGATCGACGCGTTCGGGGGCAGGGTCGGAAACGCTGGCTGGTTCATGGGAGCTCCTTCGGGCGCGAGCGACCGGAGGAGTGTGGTCGAAACGGACAGTCGTGTCCACTTCGCTCGGGGGTGGATCCGCACGGCCGCGCGCGGGCGGGGCTCCGCGGCGGCGGAGCCGGGAGACTCGCGGCGCGCGTGCAGCGTCGCCCGCGCGCATGCGCGCCCGCGGGGGCTCAGAAGTGCGACACGAGGATCACCCCGGCCTTGCGTGGGTCGATGGCCTCCTGGGGCAGGCGGAGGGTGAAGACCGAGCCGACGCCGGGCTTGCTGCGGACGGTGATGTCGCCGCCGAGCATGCGGGCGTAGTGGCGGCTGATGGCGAGGCCGAGGCCGGTGCCGCCGAACTTGCGCGTGGTGGAGGAGTCGGCCTGGACGAACGGGGCGAACAGGCGCTCGAGCACCTCGGGGGCGATGCCGATGCCGGTGTCGCTGACCTCGAAGCGGTACCACGAGCGGCCGCCCTCGGCCTGGATCTTGATCGACAGCTCGATGCGGCCGTTGTGGGTGAACTTGCAGGCGTTGCTGAGCAGGTTGCTCAGGATCTGGTGCAGCTTGGTGCGGTCGGTCGTGATCTCGCCGAGGTCGCGGGCGCAGCGGAGCTTGAGCGTGTCGCCGTTGCGCTCGGCCAGCGGGGCCAGGTGCGACATCACGCTGCCGAGCACGTCGCCGAGCCGGAACGACTCGACGTTGATGTCCATCTTGCCCGACTCGATCTTCGACAGGTCGAGGATGTCGCTGATCAGCGCGAGCAGGTGCTCGGCGGACCCGTGGATCTTGCCGAGGTCCTCGTGCAGCTCGCGGAGGTCGGGGCGCGCGGTGTCCTCGAGCAGGATCTCGCTGTAGCCGATGATCGCGTTGAGCGGGGTCCGCAGCTCGTGGCTCATGTTGGCGAGGAACGAGCTCTTGATGCGGTTGGCCTCGAGCGCCTGCTCCTCGGCCTGGCGGCGCACGCGGATCTCCGACTCCATCTTGCGGTTGGCGCGGGTCAGCGCGATCGTCCGCTCCTCGACCCGGCGCTCGAGCTCGTCGTGGGTGCGGCGCAGCTGGTCCTCGATCTGCTGCCGGTTCTCCATCTCGCGCTCGAGCCGGCCCAGCGCGGTGCGCAAGATCTCCCCGCTGCGGCCGTGGTGCGCCAGCACCAGCGTGAGCGGCACGCCGGCGGCCGTCACCGTCAGCGCGGCGATCAGCGCCTGCGAGGCCGGGCTGCCGGCGACGACGACGCCGACAGCGCAGGCGAGGCTGAGGCCCGCGACGCAGGCGCCGGCCAGCCGCGGCGCGAACGACAGCGGGGCGGCGCACGCGGCGGCGAGGCCGAGCAGCATCACCGGCGCGTCGGCGGCGAGCAGGCTGGGGAGGACGACGAGCAGGCCGGCGAGCGCGGCGTAGCGGACGAGGTCGCGCGTGCGTGTGCGTGCGCGGTCGAACGAGACCGGGTTGAAGAAGGAGACCGCCTGCACCAACACGAAGGCGCTGCAGCCGAGGATCGCGGCCGGGCCGGGGTCGGCGGCGACGACGACGACGACGGCGAGCACGACGCTGACGAGCACGATGGCGCGGCCCTGCGCCGCGAGCGACAGCGCGAAGTCGAGGACCTGGGGCGGCAGGGTGGTGAACCGCGACTTGCGTCGCACCGAGGATTCCCCGGCGGCGGCGGCGGCGGCGAGCACTTGAGCCGGATGCATAGGCGCGACCAGAGCATGCGCCGGCATCGCCGCGAGCGGTTTAACCGCCGAAGATCCGGAGCAGCCACTCTGCGCCGTAGCGATAGCCCACACGCTGCCACAGGCGCGCAGCGAGCGCGCACACGATCACCCAGATCGCGACGATGGTGAGCGCGATCTCGGCGCTGAACGCTTGCCACGCGCCGAGCGGTCGCGTCAGCTCGCGAAAGACGACGACGTGGACGAGCAGCAGCGTGAGCGAGGCGCGGCCGAGCGGGACCAGCCAGCCGCGTTCTTCGAGCTTGCCGCGCCGCTCGAGGGCCAGCGCGCCGAGCAAGAGGAGCAGCGTGCCCGACTGGAGCAACATGACGATCGCCGGCGTCGCGGGGTAGAAGCTCAGGCGGATCTGGAACAGCCGGTGCCATACGCCCTCGTGGGGGCCGAGCCGCAGGCCGACGGCGGCGAGGGCGACACCGGTGACGAGCAGCACACTGGCCATGCGCAGGATCGGCGCGGTGCGGCGCTGCTGCAGCCAGCGACCGACGACGATCCCGCCGAGGAACAGGCCGAGCCACGGGACGATCGGGAACTGGCCCTCGGCGAAGGCGAGCCGCAGCGGGCCGCCCGCGAGGTCGAGGCGGCGCATGCGGTCGTTGACGAGCAGCTCCGGGGTGGCGAGCCAGTGCTGCACCACCGGCGCGGCGAGCAGCAGGAGCGCCTGTCCGCAGAGCAATGCCCGATCGGACAGGCGGCGCCACAGCGGGGCGGTGAGGATGCCGAGGCCCATGAGGTGGAGGACGAACCACGAGCCGGCGGAGAACCAGCTCGGGGTGAGGAGGTTGAGCAGCCAGCCGAAACCCATGACCACGAGGCCGCGGCGGACCAGGATCGCGTCGAGGCCGGCGGTGCGACTGCGGGCGAGCAGGCTCGTGCCGGCGCCGGCGAGGGTGATGAAGGTGGGCGCGGCGAGGCCCCCGAGGCCGTTCAGGGCCATCAGCACCGGCGCCTGCGCGATCGCCGAGACGCCCGGGTCCGAGCGCCACAGCCACACCGCCATGTGCTGCTCCATCATCAGCACGACGGCGAGGCCGCGCAGGGCGTCGAGGCTGAGCAGGCGGGCGGGCGTCACCTCGCATGAGGCTACCCGGACCGGCGCACCGGGTGAAGGTCGGGGTCGGCGCGTGACCGGCAGCCCTGGCCAAAGGGCCGCGCGGCTGCGATAGTCGGGGGGATGTCGAGCCTGTCCGACGCGACCCATCCGGCGACCGAGACGATCGGCGACGGGCGCTTCTTGCGCCTCGTCCGCCGCGGGAAGTGGGAGTACGTGGAGCGCCTCGGGGCCCGGGGCGCCGCGGCGATCGTGGCCGTGACCGACGACGGGCGGCTGGTGCTCATCGAGCAGCCGCGGCCGGCCCTCGGCGGGGTGGCGGTCGAGCTGCCGGCCGGCCTGGTCGGTGACACGCCCGGCGACGAGGCGGAGGAGGCCGCGACCGCGGCCAACCGTGAGCTGGTCGAAGAGACAGGTTACGAGGCCAGCCGGATCGAGCAGGTCGCCCACGGCCCGAGCTCGCCCGGGCTGACCAGCGAGTGCATCAGCATCTTCGTCGCCACCGGCCTGCGCAAGGTCGGGCCCGGGGGGGGCGACGGCAACGAGCAGATCACGGTGTTCGAGGTGCCGCTCGCGGAGGTCGAGGCCTGGCTGGGCGAGCGGATCGCTCGCGGCGCGCACGTCGACCTCAAGGTCTACGCGGGGCTCTACTTCGCGCGCCAGCTCGCCGCGCACAAGTAGGAGCGGGCGGCCGCGGGCTGCGGGCGCTGTGGCACACTGACGGTCCCCCATGGCGCCCGTCACCGTCTTCCTCGTCGCCATCGCCTGCCTGCTGGCCGCCGCGGCGGCGGTGCGCCCGCTGGCGCTGCGCACCCACGTGCCCGAGGCGGTGTGGCTGATCGCGCTCGGGGTGGTGCTGCGGACCACGGGGCTGGTGCCGCCGGCGACGATCGCCGCGCTGGCGCCGTTCTTCGCCGCGCTGGCGCTGATCATCGTGCTGTTCGAGGCCGGCCGCGACATGGTCTTCGGGACAGCCAGCGAGCAGGTCGTCCGCGCGCGCAAGCTGGCGCTGGCCGGGGCGGCGCTGGTGGTGCCGCTGGTGGCGCTGTTCAGCCAGGCGCTGTCGGGGCTGCACCTGCTGCCGGTGTGGAGCTGGACGCACGCGTTCATGCTCGGCGCGCTGCTCCTGTGCACCGCGCCGGAGGTGTTCGCGCCGACGCTGTACCGGCGGGCCCACCCGGGCCTGGTGGCCGCGCTCGAGCGCGAGGCGGCGCTGACCGGGGCGCTGGCGATCGCGGCGACGGCGTGCTGCATCGACCTGCTGAGCCTGCGCGTGCCGGTGGGCAAGGCGTACGCGGCGATCGCCGCCGGCTTCGGCCTCGGCCTGGCGTTCGGCGCGTTCGCGGGGCTGCTGTGGATCACCGCGATCCGCCGCGTCGGGCCCGGCCGCGGGGTCTATCCCTACACGCTGGCGGCGATCCTGGGGCTCTACGTGGTCACCGACACGCTCGGCGGGATCGGGGCGCTGGCGGTGCTGGTGTTCGGCGCGGTCGTCAGCAACGCGGGGCCGCTGGTGGCCGCCCTGTTCCGCCCGCGCGGCGGCGCGGTCGTCGAGGCCGCCGACGAGGACTTCCGCGCCGCGCTCGACGACCACGCGCGCACGGTCGAGATCACCCGGGTGCTGCTGTTTACGTTCCTCGGCATGAACCTCGGCCCGCCGTGGGGCCTGCTGGCGATGGGGATCGTGCTCGGCCTGTTGCTGGTGGTGCTGCGCCTGCTGGCGGCCCGGCTGGTGCTGCGCGGGGTCGACGACCGCACGTTCTCGGCGCTGGCGCTCGGCTGGCCGCGCGGGATGGTGGTCGCCGGCCTGGCCGCGCTGCCCCACGCCGCCGCGGTGCCCGGGACCGAGTCGCTGACGACGCTGGTGTTCGCGGCGGTCGCCACGACCTGCGTGGCCTTCGGGGTGGCGGTGTCGCCGCTCGGGCACGCGCATGTCTCCGAGGACATTGCGAAAGAGAAAGGTCCTTCCGGGCATGTCCGGGGGGACATGTCTGATGGGGCAAAGGTGGCCCGGACGGTCGCGCCGGCGGCGACGGTCGACGAGGTGAGCGGCGCCGCGGCGCGCGAGCCGACCGCGGGGGCGGGCGCGGCGAGTCGGGAGTCGGGGAGCCCGGCGGCGCCGACGAGCGAGGCGCGGCGCGGGGGCGAGAGCGCGTCGCTGCGCGCGGCCGAGGACGCGGTCGAGCCGGCGAGCCCCGGCGGCGGCGGGACCGGGGCGTCGCCGGGACGGAGCGCGATCGCGGGCGATCCGCGGAGCTTCGGCGGGCCCGGGGCGCCGGCGCGCGAGACGGGGGCTGACCCGCGCGCGGGCGACGGGTCCGCGGCAGCGATGCCGGGGCGGACCGCGGTCGCTGATGCACCCGGGAGCGCGACGCTGCAGCGCGAGCCGATGGGGGTGCTGGCGGCGGTGTCGGCCTCGCTTTCGGGCGGAGCGGCTTCGTCGACCGCGAGCGAGCGCTCCGACCCGGCGAGTGGGACGACCGCGGTCATCCGCGGGAAGACGCTGCCGCCGGAGGAGGCGGTGGTGAGCGGAAGGACGGTGGTGCCGGAGGGGCCGGCCGGGAGCGGAAGGACAGTCGCGCCGGAAGGGCCGGCGCTCGCCGGGCAGACGCTGACGCCGGAGGAGGCGGTGGTGAGCGGAAGGACGGTGGTGCCGGAGGGGGCGGGGCTCGCCGGGAAGACGCTGCTGCCGGACGCGATTGGGGGCGAGCGACGCGGGCTGTTCGCGATCGACATGCCGCCGCCGGGGCGGACGCTGGTGCCGGGCGAGCCGCTGGCGGGCCCGCGCACGCTGCTGCCGGGAGAGTCGTCGCCGGGGACCCGCGTCGCGGAGGTGCCACGATTCGCGCCGCCGGGAGCGCCCCGCAGCTCGGAGCGGACGGTGCTGCGCGGCTCGGGACCCGGGGCGCCGGAATTGGTCCGGCACGTGTTCGTCAGCTCCCCTGCCGGGACGACGGTGACGCAAGAGACGAGCGTCGTGCTGCCGGTGACGCGCATGGCGGAGGCGCCCGCGACAGGGCTGCCGGTGCGAGGAGCGCCGTCGCCGACGCGCGCGTCCGAGGCGGTGACGCCCGTCGCGGAGCCCGAGCCGCTGGGGACGGGCCCGGCGGGTGACGGCTCGCCGCGGGCGCCGGGCGAGACCGCGACGGCGCTAGCGGTCGAGGCGTCGCCGGGCCCGGAGCGCCCGGAGGTGGCCGAGCCGCGCGGGGCCGGGCTCGAGGTCGCGGTGACGTTCGTGGCGCCCGAGCCGGAGCTGCCCGCGACGGCCGAGGCGCCGGAGCCGGGGCCGGCGGTGAAGGAGCCGGCGCTGCTCGACCTGGTCGGCGAGGCCATCTTGCCCTCCGGACATGTGCTTAAAAACATTGTGAAAGAGACAGGCGAGGGCGGGACGAAGGAGGGCTGAGCGATGGGGTGGCGGGTGGTCGAGCGCCGGCTCGGCAAGGCGGGGGGCGTCAAGCAGCGCACGGCGCGGCAGCGCGAGTGGGACCGCAAGTACGGCGAGGACCGGTGGGCGGTCGGCTACGAGGTGGACGGCGAGTTCGTGCGCCAGGAGGACGCGCTCGAGTCGGTCTATTATAAAAGTTACGAGGCCCACTTCGCGGCTCACCCCGAGGACCTGGCCGAGCTGATCGCGCTGGCCAAGACGCTGCGCAACCCGCACGCCGAGGCGACCACCGGGGTCGACCTGCAGGTGCCGGCGATCCAGGACTACCTGCGCCGCCGCGGGCTGCAGCTCGCCGGCACGGAGGTGGTCGACATCGGCACGTGGGACGGCAAGGCGTCGCACCCGATCAGCGTGCGCCTCAGCCCGCTGACGATCGCGTGCGCCGTCGACCCCGGTCGCACGCTCGAGCAATGGTGGCAGCAGCGCAAGGTGCTGGTCGTGTGGGAGGACTGAGCCGGGGCCACGAGGACCGTGGCGACGAGGCTTCCGTGTTCGTCCCGGGGAGCCTGGCTTCGGGTGCAGGCGCTCGACGGCGAGGCGGGCGACCGGTCGAGCCGGAGGTCGCTGGAGGCGACTGCGAGGCCGCCCGCGAGACGCGGGCGGGCGAAGCCCGGGAGGGCCTGCTCTGCTCGCGGGTCAGCGACGTCGACGCATCGGCCGTGCGCGAGGGCGAGACAGGCGGACCTCCTGCTCCGCCTGCGCGGCATGAAGGATGATGCCCGCGAGACATGTCCATCGGGACATGTCATTCGGGTCATGAGGAATCACCGCCGGCGTCCGCCGCCGTGGCTGCTGCGCGGGTGGTCGCCGCCGCCGTGAGGGAGGTCGAACACGGGCGCGTGGGTGGTGTGGGCACGCATCGTGTGGACCGGGAATTCGGGCGGGTTGTGCGGGAAGATCGACGCGGCCGGGGCTTGCTTCGACTCGACGAACGGCGTGTGCTCCACGGCGTCGCCGGCGACGCGCGAGCGGACCAGCTCGCCGCCTCGCGGGGGCGGCGGCAAGTGGACGGGAGCCAGCGGCTGGCCGGTCGCGGCGGCGACGACGTCGGCGGGTGGACCGGAGCGCCAGCCGGGGTGAGTTGCGGGGTGGGCGGCGTCGTCGGCGAAGACCACCCGGCCGAGCTCGTTCGGCTGGATGTACCCGGCGAGCTGCGGGCGCGTGAGGTCCCGGGCGGCGACCACGATCCAGTGCGAGCGCGGCTCCTCGCGCGCTGCGACGATTCTCGGCGGCAGCGGGGCCCAGCCGACGTAGCCGGCGTTCCACCGCCAATCGACCCACGCGGGGCCCCACACGTCGTCCGGCACCCACATCCAGCCGACGCCGGCGTCGAAGGCCCAGCGGCCGTAGTGAAACGGCGCCCAGCCCCACGAATAGCTGCTGTCGAACATCCAGCCGGCGTCGGTGTACACCCAGCGGCCGCCCGTCATGTACGGGAAGAAGTCGGCGCCGACGATCGCGGGCGAGGGCAGCCAAACCCAGCCGTAGGCGGCGTCGTCGATCCACGTGCCGTAGGGCGCGAGGGCGCCGTAGAAGCGGGCGCTCGGCCCGGTCGGCGCGAGCTGGGGGACCGGCGCGGCGGTGTCCGTTCGATGGCAGTCGAGGCCGACGGCGAGCAGGGCCGCCGCGGCCGCGAGGTGATAAACGGCGCGCATGACGAGGCTCAGGCCGCCGGCTGCGCGCGCAGGGCCACGCGGATCGCTTCGGCCGCCTTGAGGTCGGTCTCGATCTGGGCGCGGACCGTGTTGAGCTCGTCGCGCAGCTCGGGCAGGTCGACGTTGGGGATGAACTTGCGGTCGATCGCGTCGCGGATGTTGGTGAGCGCCTGGATCTCGTCGTCGATGTACGTGAGGTCGAACTCGTGGCCCCTGGCCGCGGTGTCGAGGTCCTTGTACGTCTCGTCCATCGAGGCCTTGTAGGCGGCGTCGACCGGGCCCGACTTCGGCTTCAGCTTGTGCCGGGCGTGCATCGCCGTCTGGCGCTTCTTGGCCGCCCTGGCGTGCTTGACCCGGTTCTCGGCGAACTTCTTGACGCGGCGGTTTTTGATCGACTTCTGGACCCGGCGGTTGTGCTCGGCGCTGCTGTCGCTGATCGTCTCGATCACCATGAGGATCTCCTCGTCGGTGATCTCGTCGGTCGGCGCCTGCACATTGGTCGGGTTCTCGTCGGTGTTGTGCGTCGGGCTGGTGGGCGGATGGGGATTGGTGGGAGCGCCGGTGGTCGGGGTCGTCGGCCGCGACGGATCGGGCGGCACGTCGGTGGCGGCGGCGACGCCCGGGAGCGCGAGAGCGAGGGCGACAGTGAGGGGGAGGGCGGTTTTGTCGAAGGACATGCCCGCAGGGTTGGACGCCTTTAAAAGACGTGCCACCGGCGCGGCGCCGGGGCGAGCCGTCGTCGGGGCGATTCGCGGGTGTCGCGATCAGGGCTTGTCCTGGTGCGCGCCGGCCACCTGCCGCCGGCTCGCGCGCCCATGGGCGGTTCAGGCCGGTCTCGGCTGTATCGGCCGCTCGCTGCGGGGCGCCTGCAACTCGAGCCATTTGAGGATGTCGCGCCGGCGGAGCACGCCGACCAGGTGGTCGCCGTCGACGACCGGCAATTGCTCGACGTCCTTGCGGCTGAAGGCCCGCATCGCCACGGTGAGGTCGTCGTCCGCGCGGATCGTCTCGAGCGCGGCGAGCGGCGTCATGATCGTGCCGACCTCGATCTCGTTCCACACGTCGCGGTCGACCACCCGGACGTCCTCGAGGCAGACGATGCCGGCCAGGCGTTCGCCGGTGAGCACCGGGAAGGCCCGCTGATCGCTGCGCATCAGGTAATCATCGACGAGGCGGGCGACCGGCAGGTCCGGCGGGACGACGGCGACGTCGCGGCGCATCAATCGCCGCACCGGCACGCCCTCGACGAGGTGCATGATCACGAGCTGGCGATAGCTCATGGCCGCGGCGCTGGCGAGGAACCACCCGATCACGCTGATCCACAGGCCCGAGACGACGCCGCTGCCGAGCCACGGCAGGCGCGCGCCGAAGATCATGGCCAGACCGCCGAACACCAGCACGAAGCCGATCGCCTGCCCCGACAGCGAGGCCCAGCGGGTGGCCGCCTGCAGGTCGCCGGTCGCTTGCCACAGCAGCGCCCGCAGGACCCGGCCGCCGTCGAGCGGGAAGCCCGGCAGCAAATTGAAAAGGCCGAGGAAGAAGTTGAGCGGGCCGAGCCAGAACAGCAGGGTCGCGGCCGGGCCGAGGTCTCGCATCAGCCGCTCGGGGTCGCCGCCGAGGCGCGCCAGCCAGCCGCCGAGCGCGAGGAACAGCAGGCCGAGGCCGATGCTCGTCAGCGGGCCGACGATCGCCATCATCAGCTCGGCGCGCGGGGTCTCCGGCTCGCGCTCGATGTTGGCGACGCCGCCGAACACGAACAAATGGATGCTGCGCACCTCGAGGCCGTACCGGCGGGCGACCAGGGCGTGCGACAGCTCGTGGACCAGCACCGAGGCGAACAGCAGCACCGCGGCGATGCAGGCGATGCCCCAGCGCATGCCGCCGCCCCACTCGGGGTGCCACACCGGGAACGAGCCCAGCGCGAGGCTGACCGCGACCAGCCACAGGGCGACGAACAGGCTCCAATCGGCCGCGATCCGCACGCCGAAGATCTTTCCGAGGTTCAGACCTCCCATGCGAGATCCTGTGGGCCGGGCCGCGCCGCGGGGCAACGGCGCGGCGGTCGCCGGGCGACGAATGGAGGGCAGTCCGGCGAATCGTCGCCGTCGCGGATCTCGGGAGCGCCGGTGCGCCGCGGTGTGCTCCCGCCGCTCCCGCGCGCGGCCGAGGCCGGCGATTCGTCGCGGAGCGCCGCGGCTCGGCTCGCAGCGCGCCGGAGTCGGCGGGCCACGGCGCGGCCGGGCTGCCGCAATCGTCTGGCCTTCGGGACAGGCGATCGCCTAGCCGAGCAGCAGCTTGAAGAGCGCGGCGAGGCCGACGAGGGCCAGGACGATCAGGCCGAAGTACATCGCCACGCCGAGGCGGGGGTAGCGGTCGATGACGCGGCCGCTCTCGCGCATGGCTCGCTTGGTGAAGGAGTACATGCAGCGGACCTCGCCGCGGCCCTCGAGGTAGCCGCGCACGCCGGCCAGCATCTCGGCGGCGGACTGGTAGCGGTGGGCCGGGTCCTTGGCGAGGCCGCGGGCGGCGACGATCTGCAGCTCGATGGGCGGCGGGCCCTGGTGCGGGCTGTCGTAGGCGCCGGGACCGCGCAGGACCGGGTGCTCGTTCTCGATGGCGTCGAGCAGGACGGCGAGGTTGTCGGTCCGGTGATGGAGGTAGTGGTTCAGGCCGATGAACTCGTGCAGCACCACGGCGACGGAGTAGAGGTCGCTGCGGGCGTCGAGCGGCTCGCAGCGGACCTGCTCCGGCGACATGTACGCGGGCGTGCCGATGAGGCCGGCGGTCCGGTCCTCGCCGCGCTCGGTGGGCACGCCGGGGTCGGGCTCGTCCATCTTCTTGGCGATGCCCCAGTCCATCAGCCACACCTCGCCGAAGCGGCCGATCATGATGTTGTCGGGCTTGATGTCGCGGTGGACGATGCCGCGCTCGTGGGCGTAGGCCAGCGCGCGCAGCACGGAGATGACGATCTCGGCCCGGCGCTCGAACGGCCATTGCAGGTGAGTCTCGGGGTCGCCGCGGCGCAGCTTGTCGATGACCTCGCCGAGGGTCTGACCCTCGACGTACTTCATGACGAAGAAGTAGCGGCCCTCGGCGTCGAGGCCGACGTCGTGGATCGGGACGACGTTGGGGTGCTCGAGGGCGCCGACGATCCGGACCTCGCCGACGAAGCGGGCCACCCCGAGCGGGTGCGAGGCCTCGGGCAAGAGCCGCTTGATCGCCACCGGCCGGCCGATGTCCACGTCCTCGGCCCGCTCCACCACGCCCATGCCGCCCTCGCCGACCACGCCCAGCGAGCGGTAACGGTCGCGCGGGTCGTGGACCAGCCGCACCTGGCCGCTGACGTCGGTCTCGATCTGCGGCAGGACCGACAGGCTGCGCCGGTTCGGGTCGATGCGCGTGATCCGCGACGCGGCCGAGGTGCCGGCCATGGTCGAGGCCAGCTCGGCCGGAAACTGGGTCTCCATGCGCGACCACGCGAGGGTCGCCTGGTTGCCGACTGCTGCTTCCATGGAACTCCCTCCTGTCTGCGGGGACAGGTCGGGGCCGAGTATACGCGCCGACCCCCCGGCGCCTGACGCGGGCACGCGTGACGATCCGCGGCGCGAGGCCGCGCGCCCACGGACTGCCGCGGCGAGCGGCCCGAGTGCGACGTCTGCGTCGGCGCACGTGCGAGTCGCGGCGGCGTGGGGCGGGCGGCGACATGAAGACGATCGTGCGTGTCGCTCCCGCGGTCGCGCGAGGCGCGGGACGGACGGGGTCGTGGCGGCTGTGGATGGGGTTCGTCGGGACATGTCCGATAGGACATCCATGAAGCGCCGAAATGTGAGACTGAATGTCTGATGGGACATGTTGAATTGGACATGATCGCCACGTTCGCGGCGCTGGCCGGGGGCGAGACGACGTGGGCGGTGCTCGGAACCGCTGCGCTCGCGCTGCGAGGGGCCGTGGTCGAATGCGGCAGCCAACTCGAGGAGGAGGGGGCTCGAACCGCTGTGCGCGGCCCTGCGTCCGGGGGCCGAATGGCGGCAGCAGATCCGAAAAGCTCCGCGAGCAGGCGCGCCGTGGACACGGCCGCTCGGGCGAGGTCGCGCGGGGTCGGCGGAGAGTGGCTCGAGGCCGGCGATCGGTAGTATTTTTAAGTCAAATCGTGCCGCGACTCAGCAAGGGAATCGTCGTCGTCTACGCGCTGTTCAACCTGCTGATCGCCTACACGCTGATGTTCGACCCGGGGCCGCTCGACGCCCAGTACCGCGGCGGGGCGATGACGCCGACGCGCGAGTTCCAGTGGTTCAGCATCGCCAGTTTCCACGTGCTGGTGGCGGCGCTGGCCCTGGTGACGCTGCGGCTCGGCCGGGCGGCCGATCGACGGGCGGTCTTGCTAACCAACGCGGCGTTTTACGGGTGGGACGCGGCGACGCAGTGGCTCTACTGGGGCGACAGAGTCGGGCTCGCGTCCGCGGACCTGCACGTCAACGCGGGCGTCAGCGCGGGCTGTGCCGCGCTGCTGCTGCTGGCGGTCGGGCGCGACCGGGACGGCTGAGGGGCTCGCATCGTTGCGAACGAGACCCGCATGAATGCGAGCCGCGGCGAGGGTTCGGCGGTCGACACGCGGACGGGGATCGGTTAACCCTTCGCCATGGCCGAGATACCAGCGAAGAAGAGCTTTGTGCCGACGTTCCTCGCCTACGTGGCAATTGCGATGGGGACGTTCGCGTTCATGCAGGCGGGCATGAAGGGGCACCGCGTCGGGTGGGAGCAGATGATGCTGTACACCGCGCCGGCGGTGGTGTGCGCGCTGCTGGCGATCGCGCTGCGGCGCGACAAGAACACCTACCTCGGAGTGGTGTTCGCGCTGCTGGCGATCGTCGGGCTGGTGCTCGGGGCCTGAATTAATAGGTGACCTGCACGCCGAGGACGGGCAGGATCGGCAGGCCGACCGCCGCGCGGGTGCGGGAGAAGTCCTGCGAATAGATGACGCCCTCGGCGTTTTGATGGTTGTACACGTTCATCACGTCGAGGTAGGCCCCGACGACGCAGCGTTGCAAGATCCACGTGCGGTCGACGCGGAGGTCGAGCTGGTGGAACACCGCCATGCGGGCGCTGTTGGGCGCGCCGTACACCGGCGTATTCGGGTTGAACGCCCAGCTCCCGTCGGTGTTGATCGAGCCGATGAACGGGGTGAAGGGCAAACCGGTGACGAGGCGGAAGCGGCCGGCGATCGACCAGCGGCGCGGGAGCTTGTAGCCGACCAGCACGACGAGGTTGTGGCGCTGGTCGAAGTCGCTCGGGACGCGCACCGGCTCCCGCATGTTGGGGAAGTTGAAGGTGGTGGTCGAGCGCATCCAGGTGTAGGCGATCCAGCCGAATAGCCGGGCGGTGAGGTCGTGGCGCAGCATGACCTCGACGCCGGTGGCGGTGGAGCGGTTGGTGGGCGCGTCCGGATTCTCGGGGTGGGGGGCGATGTCGGTTCGGACCTTGCGATGAAACAGGGTCGCGTCGAGCTCGACGTGGTCGGCGAGCTCGAGGTGGAGGTTGGCGCTGTACTGAGCGGATCGCAGGGCGCCGATCTGGCCCTCCGGGTTGAACTCGAGCTGAGGGTCGAGGTAGCGGATGGCCGCGGGGAACACGGTGTAGTAGTTGCCGAAGTAGCTCGTCGGCCCGCCGAACGAAGCGCTCGAGGCCTGCCACTGGTCGAAGACGCCGGCGCTCACCCTGGCGCTGCGATAGAGGGGCTGCGAGTAGGTGCCCGCTGCCAGCTGGATCCGGACCCGCTCGTGCGGGCTGTAGCGCAGCAGGAGGCGCGGGTCGACGGCGTGCTTCGCGTTGACGGCGCCGGTGAAGCTGCTGACCCGGGCGCCGGCGATGATCGCGTAGCGCCCGAGCTCGAGCTGCGAGTTGAGGTAGACGCCGGTGTTGGTGAGGAAGCCGCGCGTGCGGTTGTCGACGAGGCCCTCCTCCGCGGTGGTGCGGTGGAACGAGCGGTAGTGGTCGAGCTGGGTGTCGACGCCGAGGGTGAGCTGGAGCGGGCGCCACGGGCGGACGCTGGCCTCTGCGCGCAGGAGGCCGACGACGTCGTTGCGCCGGCGCAGGAAGGCGATGCCGCTGTCGTAGTCGGTGCGGTCGAAGCGGACGGCGGGGGCGAGCAGGAAGTCCCAGCGGCCGTGACGCTGGCGGTAGGCGAGGTCGACGCGGTGGAAGCCGTTGCTCAGCGACAAGCCGGGCTCGCCGGTGAAGGCCTGGCGGAACTGGAAGCGGTCGGCGGCGCCGAGGAGCCGCATCGTCAGGGCGCCGCCGCGGCCGACGGGGTGGTCGAAGATGAATTGATAATCGTGGTAGCGCGGGCTGACGGCGGTGCCGGAGAGGCTGACCTCCTCCGGCAGCGCGCGCAGGGCGAGGTCGAGGTAGCCGCGCTGGGCGGCGAGGATGAACGAGCCGCCCTTGCCGAACGGGCCCTCGATCCGCGCGCCGGCAGTGATGAGGTCGATCTTGACGTGGCCGTGGACGCCGTCGCGCCGGCCGACGCGCGGGACGAGGTGGACGATGCCGCCGACGGCGTTGCCGTAATGCGCGGAGAAGTTGCCGGGCACGTATTCGATGCCGCCGATGACGCCGGCCGGGACGATGCTGGCGAGGCCGGGGATGTGAAAGGCGCGCGGGAGCGGGTGCTCGCCGAAGAACACCTGCGATTGATTGGGGGCCGCGCCGCGCAGGATGAGGAGGCCGAGGCCGCCGGGCACGCGGGCGACGCCGGGCAGGTTTTGCAGGGCGCGCAGCGGGTCGCCCTGGCTGCCGGGGAGGTTGGCGATCTCCTCGGGCTGCAGCCTGGTGCTGACGGGGCTCGGTTTGCTGACGCGTTCCTGCTCGACGATCGTGCGGTAGCCGCCTGCGCCCTGCGGCTGGAGGTAGATCGTCGGCGGCTTGCGGCGCGACCAGTAGGCGGCAGGGGTGGGCTGCTCGAAGCGCTGATGGCCGGCGGCGACGACGACGAGCGTGAACTCGCGGGAGGGCAAATCGGTGAGGAGGAAGCGGCCGTCGCCGTCGGACACGGCCTCGCGCGTCCACCCGGGGCCCCTGCGCGCGCTGGCGAAGACCTTGGCGCCGGCGACGGGGAGGCGCTCGCCGGCGCTGCGCAGCGTGCCCTGCACGGTGGTGCGAGCCGCGGGCTGGCCGGGCGCCGGGGCGGCGGCGAGGAGGCAGGCGACGAGGCCGAGGGTGATCATGCGTCGTCTTCGGGGACGAACTCGAGGTCGACGAAGGCCTTGCCGTTGCGATCGTCGAAGATGTCGAGCCAGAGGGTGGTCGGCACGACGTCGTGGGGGATGGCGAAGTGCGGGGTGGGCAGGCCGTCGAGGTGATCGTAGAGGACCGGCTCGCTGAACCTCACCGTGTGGATCAAGTGCTCGGTCTGTTGCACGAGGGTGCCCGACCACGGCATGTTCGGCAGGTCGCCCTCGGAGACCCAGTACTGCTGGGCCGCGTCGGCGGCGAGGCGCGGCTCGACGTGGAGGCGATCGCCGCGGCGGACCGGGACGGTCGCGCCGACGTCGACGACGAGCTCCTCGCGCACGTCGCCGCGCTCGCGCGTGACGGTGAAGCCGAGCACAGTCGGGTTGGTGTCGGCCTCCTCGGCGAGGACCTCGGGCGGGACGCCAGCGTCCTCCGGCACGAACGGCAGGCCGAACGGGGTGGCGCGGGTCGGCGGGTCGCGTAGGATGACGAGGCAGGGGCCGAGGTCGGGGCGCGGGTCGGCGCTCAGGCGCTCGAGGCATTCGGCGGGGGGGAGGTCCGGCCGGCGGCTGCCGACGACCAGGAGCATGAAGCCGGACGGGGACTCGGAAGAGTAGGCGCCGGCCATGCGGACGCGGATCCGGTGACCCTCGCCGAGGCGACATGAAGTGTGGACCCCGAGGGGCATCGGATCGGGACAGTCCGGCAAGGGGCCGAAGTACACCGGGGTCCACAGCCCCAGGCAGGTCGCGTGGTCGCAGGCGATCCAGATCGGCGGCTGAAGCTCCTGCCCGGGCGGGACGGCGACCTTCCACTCGAGCTCGACGGTGTCGAGCGGGAGGACGAAGGCGCGGCGGCGATCCGGCGGCACGTTTAATAAAGAGCCATAACCGCCGGGCTCGACGACCTCGACGAGCAGGCCGCGGAAGGTCGCGTCGACGACCTGCCAGTCGTGCTCGAGCGGGATGCAGGCGCCGAGGGCCAGGGTGCCGAGCGCGAACAGGAACCGCCGCATCACCGGTGACGCTAGCGCGGGGCGGCCGGGGCGGCCAGTCGCGGGGTCGTGCGGTTCTTCTCGCCGGGCGGCGGCGGCGGGCGGGAATGGGAGGGATGTCCCCGAGGTCATGTCATCCGGTGGGGTCGGGTCAGCGCGGTGCTGTAACATGGCTTTTCGGGCATGTCGTGAGGGGCAGGCTCAGTAGCTGACCTTGACGCCGAGCACCGGCAGGATCGGGACGCCGACGACGGCCCGGGTGCTGGCGTAGTCGGTCGAGTACACCACGCCCTCGGCGTTCGGGCGGTTGTATACGTTCTGCACGTCGAGGTAGGCGCCGACGATGCAGCGGTGCAGGACCCAGGTGCGGTCGAGGCGGAGGTCGAGCTGGTGAAACACCGGCATGCGGGCGCTGTTGAGCGGGCCGGCGATCGGCCAGGTCTCCTGGGCCATGGCGTTGAGGCCGCCGACGTACGGGGTGTACGGGAGGCCGGTGACGAGGCGGAAGCGGGCGGCGATCGACCAACGACGCGGGAGCTTGTAGCCGACCAGCATGACGAGGTTGTGGCGCTGGTCGAAGTCGGCCGGGGTGCGCGTGATGGTGCCGTCGGGGTAGAGGCGGCGGGCGTCGGAGCGCATCCAGGTGTAGGCGACCCACCCGAACAGCCGCGCGGTGAGGTCGTGGCGCAGCATGACCTCGACACCATGGGTGGCGGATGCCGTGTCGGGCAGCTCGGGGTATTCGGGGTCGGGCGGGAGGTGGTCGCGGACGCGGCGGTAGAAGATCGTGGCGTCGAGGCCCGCCGCGGCGGTCAGGTCGACGTGGAGGCTGGCGCTGTACTGCACGGCCTGGCTGGCGCCGACGCGGCGGCCGGGCTGGAACTCGAGCTGCGGGTCGAGGTAGCGGGCGGCGCCGGGCAGGACGAGGTAGCGGGCGCCGATCGTGGGACCGTCCGGCCCTCTCTGGTCGATGAGTCCGGCGGACTGCAACGACTTGCGCAGGCTCGGCTGCGAGTACATGCCGGCGCCGAGCTGCACGCGTACCCGTTCGTGCGGGCTGTAGCGCAGGAGGAGGCGCGGGTCGGCGGTGAACTCGGTGTTGTCGGCGGCGGTATATGCATTGACGCGGGCGCCGGCGACGATCGCGTAGCGGCCGAGCTCGAGCTGCGAGGACAGGTACAGGCCGGAGCTGGTGAGCAGGCCGCGGGCGGCCTCCTCCTCGGTCATCATGGCGCCGAGGTGGGTGACGCGGTGCGTCGCATAGCGGTCGAGCTGGGTGTCGAAGCCGAGGGTGAGCTGCAGCGGCCGCAGCGGGCGTACGCCGGCCTCGGCGCGCAAGAGGCCGACGACGTCCCCGCGGCGGTTGTCGAGGCCGTTGCCGTCGAACTGCGAGCGATCGAACCGCACGGCTGGCGCGAGCAAGAAGTCCCAGCGGCCGTGGCGCTTGCGGTAGGCGAGGTCGACGCGGTCGAACGCGGCGCGCAGGCGAAAGTGCCCGAGGCCGCTCGCGTCGATCCGCAGATCGTCGGAGGCGCCGAGGAGGCGCACGGTGACGGTGCCGCCGCGGCCGGCGGGGTGATCGAAGATGAATTGATAATCGTGATAGCGCGGCTGAATGACGTCACCCTGGAGCGCCTCGTCGGGCAGGGCCCTGAGGGCGAGGTCGAGGTAGCCGCGCTGGGCGGCGAGCAGGAAGGAGCCGCCCTTGCCGAACGGGCCCTCGAGCAGGGCGCCGACCGAGGTGATGTCGAGCTTGGCGTGGCCGTGCAGGCCGTCGCGCCGGCCGACGCGAGGGGTGAGGTGGACGAGGCCGCCGACGGCGTTGCCGTAATGGGCGGAGAAGTTGCCGGGCACGTATTCGAGGTTCTGCAGGACGCCGGTCTGGACGACGCTGGCGAGGCCAGGGACGTGAAAGGCGCGCGGCAGCGGGTGCTCGCCGAAGAACACCTGCGATTGATTGGGGGCCGCGCCGCGCAGGACGATGAGGCCGAGGCCGCCGGGGATCCGCGCGACCCCGGGGAGGTTCTGCAAGGCCCGCAGCGGGTCGCCCTGGCTGCCGGGGAGGTTGGCGATCTCCTCGGGCTGCAGCCGGGTGCTGACGGTGCTCGCCCGGCTGACGCGCTGCTGCTCGACGATCGTGCGATAGCCGCCGGCGCCCTGCGGCTGGAGGTAGATCGTCGGCGGCTTGCGGCGCGACCAATAGGCAGCGGTGGTCGGCTGCTCGAAGCGCTGACGGCCGGCGGCGACGACGGTGAGCACGAATTCGCGGGCCGGCAGATCGGCGAGGACGAACCGGCCGTCGCGGTCGGACACGGCCTCGCGCGTCCAGGCGGGGCCGCGCCGCGCGGTGGCGAAGACCCGCGCGCCCGCGACGGGCTGGCGCTCGCCGGCGCTGCGCAGCGTGCCCTGCACGCGGTCGCGCGCGGGGCGTTCGACGGGGGCCGGGTCGGCGGCGGCGAGGACGGCGGACAGGCCGAGGGCGATCATGGGGCGTCGTCGGCGACGAACAGCAGCTCGGCGGCGGCGCGGCCGTCACGGAAGTCGTTGACGTCGAGGAAGAGGCGCGTGGGCACGACGTCGTGCGGGACGGTCCAGGTGATCGGCGTGTTGGTCCAGCCGTCGTACGCTGTCCAGGCGAAGTCGAGGACGGGGGCGTCGAACCAGGCGCGGATCAGCAACTGCTCTTCGGCGCTTTCGAGCTCGCCCGACCACGGTTTGTCCTCCTCGTCGCCGTAGGTGTACCACCACGTCTGCGCCGAGCCCTCGGTGAAGATCGGCTCGACGGTGATGCGATCGCCGCGGCGCACGCCCACGCTGCCGCCAGGGGCGACGCGCTGCTCGCTGCGGCTGCCGCCGCGCTCGCGCGTGACGCGGAACTCGGCCACGTCCGGGTTGGTGTCGACCTCCTGCTCGAGGATCTCGGGCGGGATGTCGCTGGCGTCGACGTCGAACGGGAGCAGGGCCCACAGCGGCCCGAGTCCGAGCGACCACAGACTGATGATGCAGGGCTCGAGCTCGGTGTGAGGCGGGTGGGTCAGGCGCTCGAGGCAGGCCGCGGGAGTGAGGTCGTCGTCGCGGCTGCCGACCAGCACGAGGGTGGTCCACTGGCGGGCGAGGGTGAAGGCGCCGGCGATGCTCAAGCGAATCCGATGGCCCGCGGCGAGCCGACAGGGATCTTGCAAATTGAGCGGCAGCGGGACGGGGCACTCCGCGAGGTCGCCGACGAGCTCCGGCAGCACCCCGTTCACGCAGTCGAGGCCGCAAACCAGCCAGATCGGCGGCTGCACGGTCACGCCCGGCGGGGCGGCGAAGCTCGCCGTGAGCTCGACGGTGTCGAGCGGGAGGATGGTGGCCCGCCGCCGCCCGTCGGGCACGTGGAGCAGCGAGGCGTAGCCGCCCGGCTCGACGACCTCGACGCGCACGCCGCGGAACAGCGGGGCGGTGACCAGATACTCGGGATCGAGCGGCAGACAGGCGGCGAGCAGGGCCGCAGATCCGCCGACGAGCCACCTTCGCATGCGGACCCGAGGATACTGCAGCGGTCCCGCGCGGGCCACGTCGGGTTGTGCGCACGTTTTCGCGCAATGCGCGGGGTTCGCGGGCCAGCGGGGTCCGCGGGGCTGATTGGGATGTCCCGGAAGACAGGTCGGAGCGGGCCGCGTGGGTCGCTCGCGTGGGCGAGGTCGCGAAGGCGGGCGTCTTCGGCGCGCCGGATGCCCTTCGGGGCCGGCGATGCGAGGCGCGAAGGTGTCCTTCAGGACAGGCGAGGCGCGATGCGCCGGACGCCCGTCGGGACGAGCGAAGCGCGATGCGCAACGGGGGAGACGCGGGGCGAAGGACGTCCTTCGGGACAGGCGAAGTGGGGCGCGGGGAGGTCCTTCCGGCAGGCGAGCGGGGGACGAAGGATGTCCTTCAAGACAGGCGAGGCGGGGCGCGGAGAGGCCCTTCAAACAGGCGAGGCGGGGCGCGGGGAGGTCCTTCCGGACAGGCGAGCGGGGCGCGAGGATGCCGTCGGAGCAGCGGCCAGGGCGATCGACGGCCTCTGGGAGGGCGAAGCGGGGCGAGAGGATGTCTTTTGAAACAGGCGAGAACGGCGCGACCGTCGGCGGTCGCGACGAGGGGCCGCGCCGGCGCGCCGGCATGGCCCCTCGGACATGTCCTGTGATTGTCTCGGCGGATCAGCCCGGGCAGATGTCGAGGGCGTCGGCGCCGAGGTTGTTGCCGGGGTGGCAGTCGGCGATCTTGTCGGCCGGGTCGACGTCGACGTAGACGGTGCCGCCGCCCTGGAGGTCGGCGGTGCACATCACGGTCTCGCACTCGCCGGGGGCGAGGAGCTTGGTGGTGACGGCCTCGCAGACGACGGTGGCCTGGTCGACGGGCTGGTTGGGGTCGGTGGTCTCGAGGAACTGGACGACCACGCCGTCCTGGACCGGGTTGGTGCCGCGGTTGCACACCTCGGCCTGGAGGTCGATGGTGCCGCCCTGGTTCTGGCACAGGGTGCCGAGGTCGGTCAGCTCGACGGTGAGGTCAGCGATGTTGAGCTTGCCGGTGCTGCCCTGGTCGTTCTGGCGGAAGTTGTTGAGGCCGGGCGTCTGCCAGTTGTTGACGAACATGCCGGCCGGCGGGACGCGGGCGTCGTCGGTGACGTGGGTGATCGAGTACTGATACTGGTTCCAGATCGGGCGCGAGTTGGCCCAGCGGTCGAGCGGGTCGCGGTAGACGACGAAGCCGGGGCGCGACACGAACTTGGGGGCCATCGGGTAGAGCGGGTCCATCGCCGGGCAGTTGTTGAAGCTGGTGCGCGGGACGACGATCTCGGTGGCGAAGTCGCCGTCGACGTCGGCGATCACCGGGTACTCGTTGCCGGTGCCCGAGGAGGCCGGGGCGCTGAACAGGACGTCGCCGCTCTTGCCGTCGTAGACGCGCAGGTAACACTCGTCGCGGTAGACGGCCTCGGCCGCGCCGTCGCCGTTGAAGTCGAAGATCGACGAGCCCGTGATGTTCGACGACAGGTCCTGCGAGGGCTGAACCCACAGCACGCCGTCGGGCAGGTTCTTGGCCTGCTGCGTCGGCGAGCGCTCGCACTTGCCGCCGGGCCGCTCGGTCGGGCTCTCGCCGTTCAGCGCGGCGACGCAGTCGGGGTCGTAGACGGCGTAGTAGGTGGCGGCGGCGCTGGCGAACTCGACCTGGCCGTCGCCGTCGAAGTCGCTGATCGTGACCGGGCCGCCCTGGCCGATCGTCTCGTTCGGCTTGGCGTAGAGCTGGATCGGGCCCCACTTCGTCTCGCCGGTGAGGCTCTGGATCCGCAGGCGGCCGATGCTGTTGCTGACCGACAGCACCACGACCTCGGGGGTCTGCTCGAAGTCGACGCCGTCGACGACCGAGTAGAGGCCGACGTCGGCGACCGCGAGGTAGCCGCCGGGCTGGTTGGCCGGCATGAACCACGGCTTGTCGACCCACTCGCCGGCCAGCGGGTCCCAGCCGGCGACGCGGCGGTGGTTGACGAAGTCCATCAGGCCGTCGAGGTCGACGTCGGCGATCACCGGCATGTGGTTGGCGCCGCTGGCGCTCCAGGTGGTGAGGACGCAGCCGTCGCGGTCGAACACCTGGTCGCCGACGATGATCTCCGGGAACTCGTCGCCGTCGAGGTCGTGCACGCTCGGGCCATTGGTCGCCCCGGCGCTCGAGAAGTTGAGGATCGTGTCGGTCTCGCAGTCGCGGCCGTACCACATGCGCTCGAGCTTGGGCGTGTCGCCGTCGTCGACGATGCGGAAGGCGTAGACGTTGAGCGGGCCGCTGTCGTTGGGGCTGGTGACGCGGTGGTAGCCGATCAGCTCGGGCCGGCCGCCCTGCGGGACGTCGCCGTCGAGGTCGGCGATGGCCCAGTGGGCCGAGTAGCCGGGGCGGTTGGCGTCGTCGGGCTCGTCGGCGCCGCCGGCCTGCAGCTGCAGCTCGCAGGTGCGGCCGTCGAAGATCCGCAGGGTGCCGATCCGGCCCATGTCGCCGATCGAGGCGAAGGTGTTGACGATGATCGAGGGCTGCAGCTTGCCGGGGTCGTTGTCGAGGTTGAGGTCGGCGACCATCGGCGTGGTGTAGATGTACGTCGAGTTCTTGGTCGGGTCGTTGGCCGGGTCGGCGACCGCGCTCCACTCGCACTGCACCACCGGGGTGATGCCCTCGGGGATGTCGTCCTTCTGACACTCGGGGTCGTTGATCACGTCGGCCGGCACGCCGTACGGGATGCACTCGCCGTCGGGGTCGCAGTAGGAGTCACCCGGGCAGTCGTCGTGGGTGGTGCAGGTGCCGAGGTCGGGGATGCAGGTGTCGTACTTGCACTTGAAGTTGGCCGGACAGTCGCAGCCGTCGGTGGTCTCGGTCTGCGTGGTGCCGGTGACGACCGGGTCGGTGGTGCTCGAGGTGGTGGTGCCGGTCGGCGTGACGGTCGACTCGCTGGCGTTGTCGCTGTCGCTGCCGCCCTCGGTGGTGCTCGTCGGCGGGGCGACGGTCGAGCTCGCGGTGCCGTCGGTCGTGCCCTCGGTCGACGAGGCGGTCGGCAAGACTCCCCCCGTCGTGTCGGCCGTCGAGGCCGTGCCGTCGTCGCTGCAGCCGGCGGCTGCCGCCGCCGCGATGCCCCACATCCCCACCCAATTCAGTCGCCTTGTCCGCATATCGGCCGGACTCTACAGCAAAGCCCCGCGGCCGCGGGCTCGTCGGCGCGCGGGTCGACGATCGCCGCCCGGTGCGAAGGCGGCTGCTCGTGGCAGCCCCGACCCGCACGCTCGGCGGCCGGTGGCGACGTCCTCGGGCAGGACTGGTTGCTGTCTTTGCAGACAGGTTTACGCGGAGGCGGCGATGACCTGTACTTCGGGTCAGGTCGCGCGGGCGCGGCGGCGCGCGTGTCCTTCGGGACACCTGCGAAGGCCGGCGATCGGCATGTCCTTCGGGCCATGTCGCGCGCCGCGGCCCGGGCCGGCCGACGGGTCGGCGCGTCGTCGCCGCAGGGTCGGCGCGAGGAGCCGGCCGCGCGCGCGCGGTCGCTCGACGGGCCCTCGTCGGCGCCGCGTCCGCCCGACCGGCGGACGCGGAGGCGCTTCGACCGCGCCCCGGTCCGCGGCGCGGCCGCGCACATGTCCCGAGGGACAGGCTGACCTTCAGGGCAGGTCGCTACAGGACGACCATGCGCAAAGTGTCGGAGAAGCGGACCGGGGCGCCGCCGGGGGCGGCGACGACGCGGCCGTCGCGGGCGACCAGCTCGCCGCGGAGGACGGTGGCGATCGGCCAGCCGTGGTAGCGGACGCCGGCCTGGATGTGCTCGGCGTCGAGGTCGACGAGCACGAGGTCGGCGTCGTAGCCGAGGGCGATCCGGCCCTTGCGGGCGACGTTGTAGATCCGGGCTGGCCCGGAGGACAGCAGCTCGACCAGCTGCGGCAGGCCGAGCCGGCCGGCGTGGACGTGGGCGAGCATGGTCGGCAGGAGCGGGCCGCCGGGCCCGGGCTCGGGGCCGGAGCCGAGCGCGTCGACCAGGCCGCCGGCGACCGCTCGCCACAGCGCGCCGGCGCCGGGGCCCGCCGGGTCGAGGTCGGCGGCGGCGAGGCCGACGGTGGCGAGCTCGCGGTGCTGCATCAGCAGGGCCAGGGCCTCGTCGCCGTCGACGTTGGAGGCGTGGACGCGCCGACCTGCCCGTTTGGCCATGTTGAGGAAGCGCTGGAGGGCGCGCGCGGCGTCGCCCTCGTCGCGGTAGAGGTCGACCGCGGCGCCGGCGGCGACCGGCTCGGGGTGCGGGTCGGGCTCGCACGAGACGGTGACGCGCCGCTGGCCGCAGAACAGGGCCCGGTGCAGCGGCTCGTCGTCGGTGCCGAGCGAGAGGACGACGCCGCTGCAGCCCGGCAGCCGCTCGAGCCGGTCGAGGTCGTCGAGGTGGTCGGTGGCGGCGGCGATGAAGAAGGCGTAGTCGCAGTGGGCGCGGCCGCGCGCGCGCGAGAGCTTGTCCTCGAGGCCGGCGGCGGTGGTCGGGTGCGGGTGGGCGTCGAACACGGCGGTGACGCCGGCGAGCACGAGCGCGCTGCCGCCCTCGTCGCGCATGTAACCACCGGTGTCGAGCACGCCGGGCAGGACGTGGAGGTGGCGCGCGTCGAGCTCGCGCTCGGCCTCGGCGACGGCGAGGTCGCCGATCGCGGTGATCCGGCCCCCGGTGACCCCCAGGTCGCAGCGGGTCATGACGCCGTGGAGCGCGCAGGTCCCGCCGCGCACGAGGAGGTCGAAAGTGGGAGCCATGGCGCGCCGGGGACTATGCCAGGAGGCGCCTGGCCCGTCGAGGCGATGCGCGCGCGGCCGCATCCCACGGGCTCCAGCGGGGCGATGGTCGCAGCGGCGGGCGAAGCGGGGGGGGCGTGCGCGGGGCGTCGCGCCGCTGCGGGCAGGCCCCGGCCCGGCGCTCGCGGCGGCGGGGCCTGGTGGATCGGTCGGCGAGCTCGGCGGGCGCGGCGGGGGCCGTGCTCGGGCCCGGGTCATCGCCGGGCGGACGGCTCCGCAGCGGCTGTCCCTCGGGGCAGATCGCCGGTCACGAGGCGGGGCGGCGGGACTTGCGGGCGACCAGCAGCTCGAGGCCGTCGAGGACGCGCTCGAGGCCGAAGGCGAACGCGCCGGCGGGGTCGTGGGCGCCGTAGGCCTCGCCGGCGACCTGGCCGACGCGGGCGGCGATCGGGAACCGCTCGGCGTCGAAGACCTCGGCGAGGAAGGGGCCGACCTGGGCCCACCACTCGCGGTCGGTCATGCCGGTGCGCTCCTTGACGGTGCGCTCGCGGGCGGCGCCCCGCACGGCGCCGGCGACGTAGTCGAGGACGAGGGTGAGGGCGCGGTCCATCTCGAGGTCGTCGAGGCCGATGCCCTCGAGGGCGGACAGCTCGAGGTGGTACTTGGCGATCGAGTTGGGGCCGAGGACCGGGCGGTGGGTGACGACCTCGATCATCCACGGGTGCCGCAGCACGAGCGCCCAGTTCTGGCGCGCCACGTCGGCCACGCGCTCGCGCCAGGTCGCGCCCGAGGGGGCGCGGATCTCCCCCATCAGCGCGTCGAGCATCAGGTCGATCAGCTCGGGCTTGCCCGGCACGTAGGTGTAGAGCGACATCGGCGACACGCCGAGGTCCTCGGCCACCCGCCGGGTCGTCAGCGCCGCCAGACCCTCGGCGTCGACCAGCGCGATCGCGGCCTTGACCACGTCGGCCACGCTGAGCCGGGCCTTGGGCCCGCGCGAGGCCCGAGGCGCCCGGCCCCACAGCAGCTCGAGGGTCTTGCGCGGGTCGCCGCGGCCGGAGATGTCGTCGCTCATACGGGTGGTGAAAAAAAAACTGTTTGCGGTGGACGGAGTTTAGCGATAAAAACTCCGTACGTCGAACGACGAGGAGCCTCGCGGCCGTCATCGTACCCGATGCGGCCGTGCGCGGGCCCGGCGTTCACGCTCGGAGGGATCCATGCTCGTCGTCGTGACCGGCGCGACCGGGAAGGTCGGCCGTCCTCTGGTGGAGGCGCTGCTGGCGGCAGGCCACCGCGTCCGCGCGCTGACCCGCGACCCACGGCGGGCCCGGCTGCCGGCGGGGGTGGAGGTGGTCGGTGGGGACCTCGGCGCGAGCGAGAGCTTGCGTGAGGTGTTCGCCGGGGCGGAGGCGGTCCACCTGATCACGTTCCACGGCGACGACTTCGCGCCGCTGACGAACGGCGAGGAGATCGCCGCGCTCCTGCGGGAGGCCGGGGTGCGGCGGGTGACGGTGCTCAAGGGCGACGTGAGCCGCAGCCCGCTCGAGGAGGCGATCGTCGCCAGCGGGCTCGAGTGGACCCTCCTGGCGCCGGTCGAGTTCATGGCGAACACGCTCGAGTGGGCCGAGGCGATCAGGAAGGATGGAGTGGTCCGCGAAGGGTTCGCGGCGATGAAGAGCGCGCTCGTTCACGAGGCCGACATCGCGGCGGTGGCGGCGACGGCGTTGACGAGCGAGGGGCACGCGGGGCACGAGTATTTGATCACGGGGCCCGAGGCGCTCACGCCGGCCGAGCGGGTGCAGATCTTGGGAGAAGTGCTCGGCCGGCCGCTGGAGTTCGTCGAGCTGAGCGACGAAGAGGTGATCGCGGGCTGGCGCGCGGCCGGCTTCGGCGACGGCGACATCGCGTTCTTTTTCAAGATGCGCACGGCGCCGCCGGCGGCCGGGTACACGGCGCTGCCGACGGTCGAGCAGGTGACGGGGCGGCCGGCGCGGGCGTTCGCGCAGTGGGTGCGCGAGCACGCAGGGGCGTTCGCGTAGAGTTTTTGGACATGTCGTTTGGGGCATGTCCCGAAGGCGCGCGCAGGGCAGCGGGCGCCGCTACTCGGCGGCGAGGTCGTCGGGCCCGAGGTCCTCGGGGAGGGCGGGGGCGGACACGCCGTCGAGGTAGAAGCGCTGGTTGTCGCCGCCGTGGCAGCGGAACTGGTGTAGCCGGGCCCCGTTGTCGAGCCCCGCCCCGGCGATGTCGAGGCACTTGCCGCTGTGCCGGGCGATGATCAGGTAGCTGCCGTCGCTCAGCCGGGCGATCATGAACTGCTGATGCGCGCCGCCGTGGCAGGGATACTGGCCGACCTCGACGCTGTCCGCCATGCTGGCGCCGTCGACATCGAGGCATTGGCCGCTGTGCCTGGCGACGATGGTGTAGACGCCGGCGCTGATTTGATGGAGAGCGAACAGCTGATTGGGACCATTGTGCCGGGTGTACTGACTCACCCGAGCGCCGGGGGCCGAGCTCGCGCCCTCGATGTCCAGGACCTTGCCGCTGTGTTTGGCCTGGATCGTCGTATCGGCGAGGGCGACGGCGGGGCCCAACGCCAACAGCGCGGCTGCCATGGACGCGAGCGTACTGGACCTGGGCATGCCGACCTCCGCGCCGACTGTGGATCACGACATCGAGGCCGCAATGCGCATTGCGATCAATTCGAATGCTCCTCGCCTCACTCGCCGAGGTGGCGGCGGTGGAACTCGCGCATGCGCTGGCGGCCGGGCTCGCGGGTCTCGAGCTCGAGGGCGCGGGCGAGGGCCTCGCGGGCGGTCTTGCGGTCGCCGGCGCGGGCGGCCACGTGGGCGCGCAGCTCGAGGGCGCGGACGTTGTCGGGGTCGAGCTCGAGGGCCTTGTTGATCGCGCGGGTGGCGGCCTTGGGGCTGTCGCCGGCGTCGAACAGGGCGCGGGCGTGGAGGCGCCAGGCGTCGCCGTGGAACGGGAGGGCCTCGGTGAGGTCGCGGGTCATGCCGAGGGCGAGCTTGTGCTGCTCGGTGCGGAGAAAAATGTCGGTGGCGAACTCGACGGCGGCCAGCAGCTCGACGGTGGGGCGCTGCTCGCCCAGCATGCGGTGGAAGCCGGCGCGGGTGTGCAGGGCGGCCTGCTTGCGCTTGCGCTGCTTCATCGCGATCTCGCCCCAGGCGATGAACAGGCGGCCGGTGGCGACCTCCTGCCGGCCGGGCTCGGCGGCGTAGAAGCCCTGGCGGACCAGGGTCTCGGCCGCCTCGAGGTCGCGCTGGGCGACCAGCACGCGGGCGGCGAGGATCCGCGCCTCGATGTCCCACGGGCGCTTGCGCAGCAGCTTGTCGAGCTCGTTGCCCGAGCGCGCGAGGCCTGTCCCTCGGGCCAGGGCCAGGCGGGCGCGGGCGCGGGTCATGGCGTCGGCGTCGGCCCCGAGGGTCGCGGCGGCGGCCAGCCAGTCGTCGGCCTCGGCCGGGACCGGGGCGCCCTGCTCGTCGGCCCGCGCCAGCGCGAGCTCGAGCAGGGCCAGCGGGGTGGTCGGGTCGATGCCTGGCTCTTTGGACAGCTCGCGCAGCATCGCCTCGGCGCGCGCGCCCTCGCCGAGGTCGGCGAGGTAGCGGGCCAGGGCCTCGCGGTAGCGCGGCAGGCGGAGCCCGGCGGCGGCCGCTTGCTCGTACCAGGCGAGGGCGTTGCGCTCGGCCTCGGGGACCTTGAGCCGGCGCCGCTGCCACACGTCGCCGAGCAGCAGCATGGCCTCGGCCGGGCGCGGCTCCTTCTCGACGGCCCGGGTCAGCGCGCGCTGGGCCTGGCGGAGGTCCTTCGAGTCTGCCCCGAGAGACAGGTAGGCCTCGCCGAGGCCGGTGTAGGCGCGCGGGGCGTAGTGCTCGGCGGCGGTGATGCCCTCGAGCTTGCGCACCGCGGTCGCGCCCTCGCCGGTGTGCACGGCCACGCGCGCGCGGGCGACCTCGATCTCCACGCGACCGGGGAGCAGCCGGTCGGCCCGCTCGAGCCACGGCTCGGCCTCGGCGAACCGCCGCTGCTCGACCAGCGCGAGGCCCTGCAGGTACGCGACCCGCGGGTGGTCCTGCGGACAGGCGGACAGCGCGGTGAGGCTGGCCATGACGTCGCCCTCGGCCAGCAGCGACCAGGCGCGCACGATCGAGGCCTCGGGCTCGGGCACGCCGAGCTGGGCCAGCAGCTCGCGCGCGCGCTCGGCGTCACCTGCCTCGAGGGACAGCTCGAGCGCGAGCCGGCGGGCGTGCGCGTCCCACGGGGCCAGCGCCGGCCAGGCCGCGGCGGCGCGCCCGAGGCCGGCCGCGGGCTCGCCGGCGTGGACGTGGACCAACGCCCGCGCGAGCGCGGCGTGGGCCAGGTCGCGCGGACCGAGAGCCGCCGGGTCGAGCGCGAGCAGCTGGTCGGCGAGGTCGGCCACGCCGCTGAGCTCGCGCCGCAGCAGCGCGTGCAGCAGCGCCTCGTCGGCGGCCAGCCCGAGGTGGGCGAGGCCGGCCGTGCGCGCGCGGGCGAGGGTCTGCAGCGCGGCGCCGAAGTCACCTGTCTCGAAGTGCAGCCACACGAGCGCCCGCCGCGGGGCGATCGCCGCCGGCTGCGCGGCGAGGGTGGCCTCGATCTCGGCGATCGCGGCCGCGAGCTCGCCCCGGCCCGCGAGCGCCAGCGTGCCCTGCAGCCAGGCCCGGCCGGGGCGTGACAGCGAGGTGGTGGGCAGGGCGACGGCGGCCGCGGCGGCGTCGAGGTCGCCGTCGGCGAGGGCGAGCAGGCCCTCGGCGAGCGCCAGGTCGCTGCACTGCGGCCGCTCGGGCTCGGCGCGGGCGATCGCCGCGCGCGCGCCCTCGCGGTCGTCGTCGTACTCGGCGGCCGCCTGGGCCCGCACCAGCGCCTCGGCGGTGCGGCGACAGGGTGTCCGATCGGACATGTTCGCAAAACCATCCGCGGCGGCGTGCAAGTCGGTGAGGCCGCCGCGGGCGATGAGGACCTGGGCGGCGTCGAGGCTGGCGGCCTGGCCGCGGTCGACGTACCAGCGCGCGCCGACGCCGAGCCCGATGGCGAACAGGATCACCAGCAGCCAGGGGATCCGCGGCGGCGGAGGCGGCGGCTGCTGCAACAATCGCGGGCGCGCTGGCGCGGGGAGGTCGCGCGGGTTCACGAGCGAGCGGGGTTTTAGCGCACCCGCCGAGCGAGCGCGAGCGTCGCAGACGCGGAGCTCCTTGCGCTGGCATTTTCATCCGCGAAAGGTCGGCCGCGCAGCGACGATCGCGGGCGGGTCGTGCTCGCCGTGGTCGCGGCCGACGAGGTGGCCCCGATCGAGCTGGACGACCTCGACCGTGCGCCGCAGGGATCGCCGCCGCCATGGGTCGGTCACCGCGGAGCGGGCCAGAACGCGAAACACGTTCCGGCTCGCTCCCTCGCGGGGAATGGGACGATGACGGCCGCGTCAGCTCGCGCCCGCGGCGACGAAGCGATCGCCGTGCCCGGTGCGACCGGGCCCGCTGCCGGGGGCCAGGCAGGGCGCCGTCGGTGGCGGCGGGACGGCCGCCGTCGATGGGTTCACGGGGATGGCACGGTGCCTCTTCGGCGCGCCGGCCGACGTGCGCCGTCGACCGGGCGAGTGAGTCCTGGCGACAGCCGGGGCTGCTCCGTCGCATGAGCTTCGAGGCGCGAGCCGAAGTCGCGCGGTCTCCCGGGCGCGCCGGGTCGCGGTCCAAGGCGACCGTCATCGCGGTCGAGCTCGCGCATCGCCGGGCCCCGAGGCCGGCGATGCTGTCTTTTAAAAAGACATGACCTGAAGGACTCGTGGCCAGGGGACCCGGCCTGCGGGCCGACGAGCCCGCCGTGAACGCCTGGCACGTCCTGTCCCTCCGAACATGGCCCTCGAGACACGCTCACAGCTGCTCGGCGAGCGCGCGCAGCAGGCCGCGGGCGCCGGCGACGTCGTGGACGCGGTAGCGCGCGGCGGTGGCGCCGGGGCCGACCTTGACGGTGAAGGCGCTCTCGGGGGCGGCGGTGAACATGTCCTCGTCGGTGCGGTCGTCGCCGACGACGATCACCAGGTCGTCGGGGCGGACCACCTCGCGGGCGATGAGGCCCTTGTGGACGCCGCGCGGGCGGACCTCGACGACCTTGTCGCCGAGCAGGACCTCGAGCGGGGTGCCGACCAGCAGCTCGCGCAGGTGCAGCCGCAGCTCGCGGGCCTGGTGGGCGCCCTGCTCGCGCTCGGCCAGGCGGTAGTGCCAGGCCAGGCCCGCCGCCTTGAGCTCGACGTGGCTGCCGGGGGTGTTGGCGGACACGCGCTCGAGCGTCGCCAGCACCTTCTCGCGCAGGTCCTCCGGCACGGCGCCGCGGGCCCGCCACTCGCCGTCGACCCGCGAGTACATGCCGTGCTCGGCGTGCAGGTTGATGCGGAGGCCGCCGAGCCAGCGCTCGACGTCGGGGTACGGCCTGCCCGATAGGACATGCGCCGAGAGACATGTCTTTGTGGACAGCTGTTCGAGCAGCCGCAGCAGCTCGCGGTCGGGGGCGGCGAGCTCGGGGCGGGGGGCGATCGGGACCAGGGTGCCGTCGTAGTCGAGCAGGAGGACGACGCGGCGGCCGGCCGTCGCGGCGGCGCGGGCGGCCTCGGCGACCGCCCCGGCGGCCAGCGGCGGCGCGGGTTCGACCGCGGCGCCGGTCTCGTCGTCGGCCAGCGCGGCCAGGAAGTCCTCGGCCCAGCGGTGGACGTCGAAGCGGAGCACGCGGGCGCGCAGGCCCGCCATGCGGGTGCGCCGCTCGCCCTCCGACATGTCGATCGCCTGCTCGATCGCCTGCGCCATGCCGTCGACGTCGAACGGGTTGACCTGCAGCGCCTCGGGCATCTCTTCGGCGGCCCCGGCGAACTCGCTGAGCACCAGCACGCCGTCGCCGTCGGTCCGCGAGGCGGCGAACTCCTTGGCGACCAGGTTCATGCCGTCGCGCGTGGGCGTGACGAGCATGACGGAGGCGGCGCGGTAGAGCTCGATCAGCTGCTCCTGCGGGAAGCCGCGGTACATGTAGTGGATCGGCGCGTCGGTGAGGGTGGAGCAGCGGCCGTTGATCGCGCCGACCATCTCCTCGACGCGGCGGCGGTAGTCCTGGTAGGCGGTGACCTTCTCGCGCGAGGGCACGGCGATCTGCAGCATCCGCAGCTTGCCGCGCAGGTCGGGCCGGCGCTCCAGCACGCGCTCGACGGCCGACAGGCGGCGGCGGATGCCCTTGGTGTAGTCGAGGCGGTCGACCCCGAGCAGCAGGTGCTCGCCGGGCCGCGGGCGGAACACCTCGTCGCTCGGCGGGACCTTCGCGGTGAAGGTCTCGGTGTCGATGCCCATCGGGAAGGCGCGGAAGCGGACCTTGCGCCCGGCGACGCTGAGCTCGTCGACGATCGGCTCGTGCCCGAGCAGGCGCACCACCGCGGACGCGAAGTTGCGGGCGTACGACGGCGTGTGGAAGCCGATGAGGTCGGCGCCGAGCATGCCCTGAAGGACATCTTCTCGCCAGGGCAGCATGCGGAACACCTCGGAGGCGGGGAACGGGATGTGGAGGAAGAAGCCGATCCGCGCCCCGGGCAGCTGCTCGCGCAGCATGCCGGGCAGCAAGAGGAGCTGGTAGTCGTGCACCCAGATCGTGTCGCCGGGGCGGTACTGCGCGGCGACCGCGGCGGCGAACTTGGCGTTGACGCGGCGGTACATCTCCCAGCCGCCGCTGTGCACGGGGATCCGGTCGAGCAAGTAGTGGAAGACCGGCCACAGCACCCCGTTGGCGAACTCTTCGTAGTACTGGCGGAGCTCGTCGGCGGTCAGCTCGACCGGCAGCGTGCGCAGGGCCTCGAGCTCCTTCATCGCGCCTGCGCGAGCCGCGTCGTCGAGCTTCGACAGGTCGCCGGGCCAGCCGATCCACAGCCCTTGCGAGCGCTCGAAGGGTCCGCGTAGCCCCGTCGAAAGGCCGCCCATACTCGGGGTCACGATCGCCTCGCCCTGCGCGGCGCTCACGGTGACGGGCAAACGGTTGGAGACGACGAGCAGGCGTGACATGGTCCCGAGTTTGCGCTTACATCCCCGGCGGGCAACTCGCCTCCCGACCTCCGCCGTGCCACCGAACGTCGTCCGCTCCCCCTCCCGCACCCCTGAACGGATCATCATCGAGGCCGTGTCGCCGGCCCTCGACGACGGTCGCCACGCGGTCAAGCGCATCGTCGGCGAAGAGCTGGTGGTCGAGGCCGACATCTTCAAGGACGGCCACGACCGCCTCGCGGCGCAGGTGCGCTGGTGCGGCCCCGGAGGCGGGTGGCAGACCACGCCGCTGCGTTACGACTACGACAGCGACCGCTGGTTCGCCCGCATCCTGCTCGACCGCCCCGGCACCTGGGAGTTCACCGTCGAGGCGTGGACCGACCGCTTCACCACCTGGCGGGTCGAGCTCGAGAAGAAGTTCGCCGCGGGTCAGGCGATCCACTCCGAGCTGCTCGAAGGGGCAGCCATGGTGGATGCCGCCGCGCGCGCCGCTGTCGGCGACGACAGGAGCTTGCTCATGCGGCTCGCCGACGAATTGCGCGACCCGGACCGCGGACCGGCCGAGCGAGCGGTCACGGCGCAGAACGCGGAGCTGCGCGCGCTGATGGCGCTGCACCACGCGCCGGACGATCGCACCGAGTACCCGCGGGTGTTTCCGGTCCGGGTCGACCGCGTGCGCGCGCGCTTCGGCAGCTGGTACGAGTTCTTCCCCCGCTCGTGCGGCGAGCCCGGGGTCCACGGCCGCTTCGCCGACGCCGAGCGGGCGCTCTACCGCATCGCCGCGATGGGCTTCGACGTGGTCTACCTGCCGCCGATCCACCCGATCGGCCTGACCTCGCGCAAGGGCAAGAACAACAGCCTCACCGCGCAGCCGGGCGACGTCGGCAGCCCGTGGGCGATCGGCGGCGAGGCCGGGGGCCACACCGCGGTCGCGCCGGAGCTCGGCACGCTGGCCGAGTGGGACCGCTTCGCCCGCACGGCCCGGAGCCTCGGCATCGAGATCGCCCTCGACTACGCGCTGCAGTGCTCGCCCGACCACCCGTGGCTGAAGGAGCACCCCGAGTGGTTCTTCATCCGGCCCGACGGCACCATCAAGTACGCCGAGAACCCGCCGAAGAAGTACCAGGACATCTACCCGCTCAACTTCTGGTGCGACGACCGCGAGGCGCTGTGGCAGGCGTGCAAGGACATCGTGCTGTTCTGGGTCGCGCACGGGGTGACGATCTTCCGCGTCGACAACCCGCACACCAAGGCGCTGGCGTTCTGGGAGTGGCTGATCGCCGAGGTCCAGCAGCAGCACCCCGACGTGCTGTTCCTGGCCGAGGCGTTCACCCGGCCCAAGCGCATGCGCTGGCTGGCCAAGGCCGGCTTCACGCAGTCGTACACCTACTTCACCTGGCGGACGACGGCGGAGGAGCTCAAGGAGTACTTCACCGAGCTGACGCAGGGGCCGATGAAGGAGTACTACCGCGGCAACTTCTTCATCAACACGCCGGACATCCTGCCGGAGCACCTGCAGAAGGGCGGGCGCGCGGCGTTCCGGATCCGCCTGCTCCTGGCGGCCACGCTGGCGCCGACCTACGGCATCTACAGCGGCTACGAGCTCGGCGAGAACACGCCGCTGCGGGCCGGCTCGGAGGAGTACCTCGACTCCGAGAAGTACGAGCTGCGCCACCGCGACTACACGGTCAAGGACAGCCTGGCCGGCGAGATCACCCAGCTCAACCGTCTGCGGCGCGAGCACCCGGCCCTGCAGCGCTACGACAACCTGACGTTTTACCCGTGCGACAACCCGAACATCCTGTTCTACCTCAAGCGCGCGACCGGGCCAGTCGGTGACGTGCTGGTCGCCGTCAACTGCGACTGGTCGCAGGAGCAGGACGGGTGGGTCGAGGTGCCCCTCGCCGTGCTCGGGATCGGCGCCGACGAGCTCTACATGGTCGAGGACCTGGTCACCGGCGCGCGGTACGAGTGGAGAGGCAGCCGGAACTACGTTCGGCTCGATCCTGCGGGTCAACCCGGGCACCTCTTCCGAGTGGTGCGCAATTACATCGACGTCGAGGTCACATGAGCGAAAACGAGCCGCTCTGGTACAAGCACGCCATCATCTACCAGCTCCACGTCAAGTCGTTCCACGACAGCGACGGCGACGGATACGGTGACTTCCCGGGCCTCACCGCCAAGCTCGACTATTTGGCCGAGCTCGGGGTGACGTGCTTGTGGCTCCTGCCGTTCTACCCGTCGCCGCTGAAGGACGACGGCTACGACATCGCCGACTACGAGTCGATCAACCCCCGCTACGGGACGATGGACGACTTCAAGCGCTTCCTCGCCGAGGCGCACCTGCGCGGGCTCAAGGTCATCACCGAGCTCGTCATCAACCACACCTCGGACCAGCACCCGTGGTTCCAGCGGGCGCGGCGGGCGCCCAAGGGCTCGCCGGAGCGCGACCTCTACGTGTGGAGCGACGACCCGACCCGCTACGCCGGGGCGCGCATCATCTTCACCGACACCGAGAACTCGAACTGGGCCTGGGACCCGCTGGCCGGCCAGTTCTACTGGCACCGCTTCTTCAGCCACCAGCCCGACCTCAACTTCGACAACCCGACGGTGCGCAAGCTGGTGCTCGACGTCATGCGCTTCTGGCTGGCGCTCGGCGTCGACGGCCTGCGCCTCGACGCGGTGCCCTACCTGTGCGAGCGCGAGGGCACCAACTGCGAGAACCTGCCGGAGACGCACGCGGTGCTGCGCGAGCTGCGGGCCGCGCTCGACGCCGAGTTCCCCGGGCGGCTGTTCCTCGCCGAGGCCAACCAGTGGCCCGAGGACGTGCTGCCGTACTTCGGCACCGACACCGAGCCGGAGTGCCACATGGCGTTCCACTTCCCGCTGATGCCGCGCATGTACATGGCGCTGCGCCGCGAGGACCGCACCCCGATCATCGAGATCCTCGCGCGCACGCCGGCGATCCCCGACGCCTGCCAGTGGGCCATGTTCCTCCGCAACCACGACGAGCTCACGCTCGAGATGGTGACCGACGAGGAGCGCGACTACATGTACCGCGAGTACGCCAAGGACCCGCGGATGCGCATCAACATCGGCATCCGCCGGCGGCTGGCGCCGCTGATGGACAACGGCCGGCGGCAGATCGAGCTGATGTGCGCGCTGCTGATGGCGATGCCGGGCACGCCGATCATCTACTACGGCGACGAGCTCGGCATGGGCGACAACATCTACCTCGGCGACCGCAACGGGGTGCGCACGCCGATGCAGTGGAGCGCCGACCGCAACGCCGGGTTCTCGCGGGCCGACAGCGCCGCCCTGTTCGCGCCGGTGCTGGTCGACCCGCCCTACAGCTTCTCCGACATCAACGTCGACGCCCAGGAGCGCACCGGCACCTCGCTGCTCCGCTGGATGCGCCGGCTGGTCCGCGTGCGCCGGCGCTTCCAGGCGTTCGGCGGCGGCGCGTTCGAGCCGCTCCACCCGGAGAACCGCGCGGTCCTGGCGTTCTTCCGCCGCCACGGCGACGAGCTCCTGCTGTGCGTCCACAACCTGTCGCGCTTCGCCCAGTTCGCCGAGCTCGACCTCAGCGCGCTCGACGGCTGGATCCCGGTCGAGCTTTGGAGCGACAAGCCGTTCCCCCGCATCGGCCAGCTGCCCTACCTGCTGACGATGTCGCCGCACGCGTTCTACTGGTTCTCGCTGCAAGCGCCCGACCGGCGCCCGGAGGCCCCGTGACCGCCGGCCCCGCGCTCGACCTCGCGGTCCTCGCCGACCTGTCCTCCGAGACATGGCTGGCCTTCCTCGCCGGGCGCCGGTGGTTCCCCGCCGGCGCCCGCGCCGTCAAGCTGGTCGGCGCGGCCAAGGTCGGCGACGACGCGGCCCTGTGCCTGCTCGCCGCCGAGGCCGAGCGGCCGTGGACCACCCAGGTGCTGCTGCGCACACAGCTGCTTGATGGTACAGGTCCGCAAGGACATGCCCCGGAGCGCAGGATCGAAGTGCAGGGCGCCCCGATCGCCCTCGTCGAGGCCAGCGACGCGCCCGAGGTGCTCGTCGCCCTGGCGGCGGCCCTGCGCGCCGGCGCCGGCTTCCCCGGCCAGGGCGCTTGCTGGACCGTGCGCGCCTCGGCGGGCCTGTTCGAGGCGGGCGCGCCGACCGGCGTGCGCCTGATCGGCGGCGAGCAGAGCAACACGGCGGCGGTGCTCGGCGAGGCCGGGGTGTTCAAGCTGTTCCGCCGCATCGAGGCCGGCCGCCACCCGGAGATCGAGATCGGCCGCTTCCTCACCGCCCGCAACTTCCCGTACGCGCCGCCGCTGCTGGCCGAGCTGACGGTCGACACCGGCGAGGGCCCGGCCGCGGCCGGGGTGCTGCACGCGTTCCTGCCCGGGCGCGTCGACGGCTGGACCTACGCGCTGGGCCAGGCCGACATGACCGGGCCGGCCCACGCGCTCGGGGTCGCGACGCGGGCGCTGCACGAGGTGCTGACCACCGACGACGAGGCGAGCGGCATGGCGACCCGCGCGGTGGTGGCCGCCGACCGGGCCCGCTGGGTCGTCGGCCTGCGCCAGACCGCCGCCTCGGCGCTCGGGCGCCTGGCGAACCGCTACCGCGCGCTGCCGCCCGAGGTCCGCGCGCTGGCCGAGGTCGCCGCGTCGCGCAGCGAGGCCCTGCTGGCCGAGGCCGAGGAGCGGCTGCGGACCGCCGCGGGCGTGCAGATCCGGATCCACGGCGACTACCACCTCGGCCAGTGCCTCTACGACCCGGCCGCGGGGAAGTGGTCGATCCTCGACTTCGAGGGCGAGCCGACCCGGCCGCTGGCCGAACGCAGCCTGCGCCAGCTGCCGCAGCGCGACGTCGCCGGCATGCTGCGCTCGTTCGCCTACGCCGGCCTGGTCGGCAAGGGCGGCCGGGCCTGGGAAGAGGCGACGTCGGCCGCGTTCCTGGCCGGCTACGACGCCGCCGCGGCGCCCGGCTCGCCGCTGCCGTCGGCCCAGGCGTCGCCGCTGCTGCGCGCCTGCGTGATCGAGCGCAGCTTCCACGAGCTGGCCTACGAGCTCGACTACCGCCCCGACTTCGCGTGGGTCCCGCTGCAGTCGCTGGTCGCGCTCAGCGAGTCGCTGGCCCAGCCGGCCTGGCCGCGCGCCTCGCAGTTCTGAGGCGGGGCCCGGATGTCCGAGAGGGCATGCCCGCCAGGGCATGCTCCTGGGACCATGTTCGTGAGAGCATGTTTTGATGGACATGCTCCGAGGAGCTCGCGCCTCAGGGCCGCTGGCGTCGCGCCCGACGCCACGCCCACCCGCCGTACGCGAGCGGCACCACGGCGACGGCGAGGCCGGCGACGTCGACGAGACCCTCGCCGAGCAGCATCGCCACCAGGCCGGCGACGGTGAGCAGCCCCAGCCACGGCTCACGGCTCTTCATCGCCGACCTCCTCCGCGGCCCGGCCGGGTCGCAGGCGCTGGGCCCGGCGGCGGTCGAAGAACAGCCACGCGCCGTTGGCGGTGATGAACAGGGTCAGCAGGTTGCAGGCGCTCCACAGCAGCTTGAGCGGCAGGCCGCCGTAGTCGCCGAAGTGCAGCGGCTCGGCCAGGAACATCGCGTGCAGGTAGCCCGGCAGCTCGACGTCGCGGGCGAGCTCGCCGGTCTGGGCGTCGATCATCACCGCGTCGATCGTGCGCGCCTCGAGCCCCTCCGAGCCGCCGAGCAGCACCGCGTAGTGGCGCGGCGTCGTCAGGTCCATGCCGGGGTAGAGGATCGTGCGGACGCCCCAGCCCGGCCGCGCGTGCGCCCGGGCGACCTCGATGACCTGCGGGACCGTCACGGGCGGGCGGCGGACGTCGACCGGCGCGGCGCCCTGGTACTCCTCGCGGATGGCGGCGAGGTCGGTCATCTGCCACACGCCGAGCGCGACGGCGCTGAACCCGAGCAGGAAGCCCGACAGGCTGACGACGACGGCCCAGCCGAGCACGACCGCGCCGACGAAGTTGTGCAGGTCGAGCTGCGCCAGCCGGGCGCCGCGGCCGCGGCGGATGACGCCGTAGGCGATCCGCCGCACGTAGGGCGCGTAGATCACGAGCCCCGACAGCAGCGAGAGGACCACCAGGAGCCCGATCAGCGCGCCCACGAGCCGCCCGACCGGCCCGAGGAACCACTCGGCGTGCAGCTCGAACAGCACGCCGGTGAAGCTGGCCGACGGATCGTCGTCGTCGCCGATCATCCGCCCGCTGGCGAGGTCGAAGTAGGTCAGCCGCGCGCGGTCGAAGCTGGTCTCGTCCGGCGCGGCGACCACCCCGAGCATCACGCCCGGGTGGTTCAGCGGGTCGAGCCCGACGCCGAGCACCCGGTCGTCCGGAAAGGCGCGCTCGAGCGTCGCCAGACAGTCGGCGACCCGCGCCGCGCCCTCGGCGGTGCCGACCGGCACGACCCCCAGCGCGGCGTCGATCTCCTCGCGGAAGATCAAAGCCGTGCCCGTCAAGCACAGCACCAGCAGCGGCAAGGTGGCGAGGAGGCTGGTCCAGCGGTGGAGCCGGAGGTTGAAGCGGAACCAGCGGGAGACGGACGGGGTCACGGGTGATTTTGACTATCAATATCAGAACTGCGGCCGGCGATCAACGGGCCGGCGGGGCCTTTGCCGCCCCGTGGGGCCGTCTGCGGGGCCCACGAGCGGCACGGCGCAGCCGTGCCGGCACCGTGCCCCTGGCCCTGGCGAGCGCTGGGCGGCGCACGCCGCTCGCCTTGCCCGCCGCCGCGCGCCTCGGCGGGCTCGACCTCTCGCGCGCGTGGGGCCGGTGCCGGCTCCCGCGACCACCTGCGGACCCGCATCGCCCACCCCGAGTACCGGGCCGAGGACTCGCAGGATGATGCGCACCAAGGGGAGGGCTTCGAGCCTCGCGAGGCGTCCGATGTCCTCCAGGACATGACCGAATCGACATATCCTGAGAGTCATCGCCGCGATCGCCGCTCACGGGCACAGGCGCAGCAGGTAGGCGCTCCAGCCCTCCGCGGGCGTCAGGACGTCGTCGCCGGCCGAGAAGGTCTGATTGTAGACCCCGCCGAGCCAGACGGCGCCGTCCTCGCCGATCTCGACCACGTCCCCGTAGTGGGAGCCGAGGCCGCCGAAGCCGCGCACCAGCTCGAACGAGCCGTCGGGCGCCTGGCGGGTGACCCAGGCGTCGTAGGCGGCGTTGTCGATCGTGGCGAGCAGATCGCCGTCGAAGCTCATCGGGCCGACGAAGTTGCCGGCCGCCGCGGTCGCGCCGGCGCTGTTGGCGGCGACGTCGCTGGCGAACTGCCAGCTCGTCGGCCCGCTGCCGTGGGCGCTGCTCGTGAGGTGCTCGCCCTCGGGCGAGAGCGTGGCGATCCACCCGTCGTATTCGCCCTGGCTGACGAACAGCGGGCCGCCGAAGCCGATGCTGCCGAAGTACCAGCCGGCGAGGTGGATGCCGCCGGCCGCGTCGAGGTCGACGCCGGTGACGAACGGCTTGCCGCCGTCCGGGACCCCGTCGTTCTGGCGCAGCCACGTGAACTGCCCGTCGGCGTCGAGCTTGAGGACGAAGACGTTGTGATCGTTGAGCGCGGCCTCGAAGCCGTCGCCGAAGTCGACGGGGTCGTTGAACTCGCCGACGAACACGACCTCGTCGGCGGGGCCGACGGCCACGCTGCGCGCCAGCAGACCCGAGGCGGTGTACGTGCGGTGCCACAGGAGATCGCCGGTCGAGCCGATCTTCACCAGATGCACCGATCCCGCCGGACCTGGGACGCCGTCGCCGAAGTCGACGCCGCCGTCGGCCTGGGCCGCCAGGATCACCTCGCCGGCGCTGTCGCTGGCCACGCGCACGCCGTAGTCGATACCTGGGCCGCCGAACGCCTGGCTCCACACGTGATCGCCGGCGGGGGTCAGCCTGGCCACGAAGACGTCGTCGTAGCCGGCGCTGGCGAGGGGGCCGCCGCCGAGATCGATCTGCCCGCGGAAGCTGCCGGTCACCAGGATGTCGCCGTCCGGCGCGAGGGCGATGCCGCGGGCGCGTTGCTCGAATTCGTCGCCGTAGGTGCGGACCCACAGCAGCTCGCCCGCGGGCCCGTACTTGGCGATAAACGCGTCCTCGCCCCCGCTGGCCGGCACGGGGCCGCCGCCGAAGTCGGCCACGTCCCACAACCGTCCGACGACGAGCAGGTTGCCGTCCGGGTCGGCGAGGAGGTCGTCGAACATCGTCGAGCCGGCGTTGGTGAGGATGTTGCGCGTCCACGCGACCCCGTCCGAACAGTCGAGCTCCACGCCGGTGGTGCTCTCGGTGGTGGTGGAATCGGTGGTGGTCGTGGTCGTGCCGACATCGCCGGTGGTGGTGGAATCACCGGTGGTGGTCGTCGTGGTATCGGGGCCGGTGGTGGTGGTCGTATCACCGGTGGTCGTATCGCCGGTGGTGGTCGTATCGCCGGCGGTGGTCGTATCGCCGGTGGTGAGCGGGGGCGGTTCGCTGGTGCTGGTCGGCGGCATGGCGCCGTCGGTCGTCCCGGACTCGCTCGAGGTGCCGCTGGCAGACTCGTCGGGGCTCGTGCTGCCGGTGGGCGCGGGCGGGTCGTCCGTGGTGCCGCCGGTGCCGCTCGTGGAGCCGGTGGAACCGGCGGAGTCGGTGGAATCACCGGAGTCGTCGCCGCAAGCAGCAATTGGTAGGGCGAGGGCGACGGTCAGCGCGGACGAAAGTCGGGTATGGAGCATGGTATGCGTATTGCCGCGAGACACGGCGGCAAGCGTGGAGGAGCAGACGATTCGAGCCTCGAAGCGTATCACCGCGAATCCTCGGAGGGTGGGCGATGTCGCTCTGGGTC
Organism: Nannocystis exedens; assembly: GCF_002343915.1. Classification (GTDB taxonomy): domain Bacteria; phylum Myxococcota_A; class Polyangia; order Nannocystales; family Nannocystaceae; genus Nannocystis; species Nannocystis exedens. The sequence goes on from NZ_NETK01000001.1 coordinate 6,247,878, forward strand.
CGATCGCTGTCGGAATGCGACGCGGTGCAAAACAGCGACCGAGGCGAATCCGCGGGGTGCTCCGGCCCCGAGCGCCGCGCCCGAGAATCCGCTTGACCCGGCGGTGCGCATGCAGTCTCGTCCAAAAGGCCCCCATGCCCGTCAAGCTGATCGTCGCGCTCGCCCTCCTCGCCCTCGCCACCGCCATGCAGGTCATGCACATCGCCGATGGCAACGGCACGATCCCCGGCTACGTCAACCTCGCGCTCAAGCTGTTCCTCGTGGTCGGCCTCTTGCGCGGCAGCGAGAGCGCGCGGACGCTGGCGCTGGTGGTCGGCGTGCTCAACGTCCTCGTCGGGATCCTGGCCGTCTTCCAGGTCGGCGCGCTCATCACCTACCTGCCGCTGACGTTGCAGCTGCAGCTCGCCGTGCCGCTGGTGTTCGGCGCCTATCTGCTGTGGTGCATGAGCCGGGAGGACGTCAAAACTTGGCTGTACAAGCGCGCCTTCGCCGGGGTCGCCGACGACTGATCGCGCCCGGCCGGGGCGTGGGGGGGGGAGCAGCCGGAGTGCCGACGCGTCCAGCGGCGCCGACAGCCGCGTCTCCCCGATCCTGTACATGGGCCTGCCGCGATATCCGTCGCGACATCGGGCCTTCGGGGCGTCCGCTCCGTGGAGTCGTACCGCCAGCGCGATGCCGCGGCTTCTGCGCACGACCGCTACCGCGGCCAGGCTGACCCGGTCGACCCGTCCGATTTTCGGGAACCCGCCGTCCCCCTGTCGCGGCGCGTGTAGCCTCGCGCTCGCTTCCATGTACAGCACTCTCAGGAGAGAGCCATGCCAACGCGCGCGACAAGAAGGGACAGGCGATCGGACGAGGCGACGATGGAGAAGCGGGCCGACGAGAAGACCGCGGTCGGACCGGGCAAGCGCAAGCAAGCGGCCAACAAGGCGGCCAGCAAGAAGACCAAGGGCAAGCAGGCGGGTACCGGGGGTCCCGGCAAGAAGAGCGCCAAGAAGACGGTCGCCGCGCAGAAGGCCGCGAGTCCGAAGGTCCGCGCGCGAAAGGCCGCCGAGCAGCCTCCGCCGGCCAAGCGCGCCTCGCTGCGGGCCGCCGCGAAGAAGGCCGCGACCGCCAAGGCCAAGCCGGTCAAGAAGGTCGCCCGGGCCCGCGGCAAGTCGCAGGAGCAGGAAATTACCTCGGCCCCGCGGGTGCCTGCGCCCGCTCCGGAGTCGGTGCAGACCGAGAGCCGCGAGCGACGCACGCGCAAGACCGCCGCGAAGAAGACCGGAACGACCCGCCGGCGCCCGTCCGCCCGCGCGTAGCTGCGGTCGAGCCCCCTCGTCGGACGCCTGGCGCTCGACCGCCGGCGCGGGGGCGTGAGCCCGTTCGTCGGCGCGGCCTCGTCGTCCATGCGATGATCTGTCCCGACAGACAGCACGCCCCGGGCGACATGGGATATGTCCGAAGCGCCAGGTGATCCGAGGCGGGCGCGCGCCGGCGCGAGTTCGTCGCAGCGCCTGACCGCGGACCCGCAGCCCGCGGCTCTCGGACCCGGCGCGTGGTCCCGCTGCGGGCCCGGCCGGCTGGAGCCCTGACGTCTCTGCGCTCACCTGCCCCGAAGGCCATCCAACATGACCGAAGAGTCATGCTGCCCGCAGGTGCGCCTGCGCCGGCTCGAGCGCCTCGCGCACCGCCCGGCCGGCCTCGCCGGCTCTCGCGCTCACCTGCCCCGAAGGACAGCCGACCCGCCCGCAGGTCACCCGGCCCGCAGGTGCGCCCGCGCCAGCTCGAGCTCGTCGCGCATCGCCCGGAAGCGGGCCTGCAGCTCGCGGCTCTGGGCCGTGACCTCGGCGGCCAGGGCTTCGGCCGACTGCCGGGCCGCGCGCTCGTTGGCCTCGCTGTGGCGGCGCAGCGCCAGCGCCTTGGCGTAGATGCCCTCCATGCGGCGGATCGATCGCCGCAGCACCGACGCGGTGAGGCCGATCAGCGCCAGCGCGATGGCCACCCCGACGACCGTGGCGCCGAGCGACCAGCCGCCGGCGGCCTCGCCGTCGCGCAGCCGCTGGTCCTCGGCGTCGACGAGCTGGCGCACCAGCTGGCGGACCGCGTCGAGCTGGGCCTCGCGCGCGGCCAGCTGCAGCCGCGACGCCTCGCCGGGCCGCACCAGCGGCGCGCCCGACCGCGTGGCGGTCGGCGCCAGCCCGGTGGCCCCGGCCCAGCGCCCGTAGGCGGCCGCCAGCGCGGCGGCGCGGCCCGACTGCTCGGGGTCGTCGGCGGTCAGCTCGGCCAGCCGGCGCAACGCCGGCGGGACCATGACCTGTCCCAAGTGCAAGGGCGGAAGGAACATGTCCTCATGGTCGATCACGTAGCCGCGCAGCGCGGCCTCCTGGTCGATCACGAGCCGCTGGACGCGGTTGGCCTCGGCGATGACGGTGCGGGCGCGGGCGGCCTCGGCCCCGTCCTCGGCGGCGGCGACGGCCCTGAAGGCGAGCAGGCCGCACAGCAGCAGCATCACCGCGATCGGCAGACCCAGCGCCTTGAGCATCAATCGCCGCAGGCGGGGCACCGGCAGCTCGTCGGCCACGGCGGGCAGCGCCTGCGTCGTGTCGAACAGCGAGGCGTGCAGGTCGCGCCCGGCCCGGCGGTCGGTCATGAGGCGCCTCCGGCGATGTCGTCCTCGGAGCGCAGGCGATAGCCCACGCCCGGCTCGGTGGTCAGGTAGCGCGGGCGGGCCGGGTCGCCCTCGAGCTTCTGCCGCAGCTGGGCCATGTAGACGCGGAGGTAGTGCGTCTGGCTGACCGCCTGCGGGCCCCAGACTTCCTTGAGCAGCTGCTTGTGGGTCACGACCTTGCCGGCGTACTTGAGCAGGGTGGTCAGCAGCTTGTACTCGTGCGGCGTCAGGTGGACCGGCTTGCCCGCGCGGGTGACGAGGCGGCGCGCCAGGTCGACCGTGACCTCGCCGAGCGACACGATCGGCTCCTCCGTCGGCGTGCGCTCGGCGACCCGCCGCAGCGCCACCCGGATCCGCGCCAGCAGCTCGCTGGTGCCGAACGGCTTGGTGAGGTAGTCGTCGGCGCCGGCGTCGAGCGCCTGCACCTTGTCGCGCTCCTGCCCGCGCGCCGACAGCACGATGATCGGCACCCGCGTCCACTCGCGCAGCCGCGAGGTGACGTCGAGCCCGTCGCCGTCCGGCAAGCCGAGGTCGAGGAGGACGATGTCGGGGTTGTGCTCGGTCGCCCGCTGCAGCCCCTCGGCCGCCGTCTCGGCCTCGACCAGGCGGTAGTTCTGGGCGACCAGCGCCGCCCGCAGGAACCGCCGCAACGGCGCTTCGTCCTCGACGATGAGTACCAATGGCCCCTGTTCGCTCATGTCGTCGTCTCCGCCTCCAGACCCGACGCCTGGTGGAGCAGGATCTTCGCCGTGTTGTGTAGCACGCCCTGGGGGCCGCTCATCGACGCGAGCGAGGTGTCAGGGCCGGGTTCCGGCGGGGGGGCGCCGATGGGCAGGCTGATCCGGAACACCGCGCCGCCGCCGGCGCGGTTCTCGGCCGTGATCTCGCCGCCGTGGGCCGCGGCGATCGCCCGGCAGATCGCCAGGCCGAGCCCGAAGCCCTGGGTGTTGGCCTTGCTGCCGCGCACGAACTTCTCGAAGATCGTCTCCTCCTCGCCGGCCGGCAGCCCCGGCCCGCGGTCGGCGACCTCGATCACCACCCGCCCGGCCTGCACCCGCGCCACCACCCGCACGGGGCTGCCCGCGGGCGTGTGCTTGCACGCGTTCTCGAGCAGGTTGAGGATGAGCTGCTCGAACAGCACCTCGTCGAGCGGCAACAGCGGCAGCTCCGGCGGCAGCGTGACCTGCACCTCGCGCCCCGCCAGCCGGCGGTCGAGGCGCGACAGGGCCGAGCCGATCGGGTCCTCGAGCGAGACCCAGTCGGTCCGCAGGGCCACCGCGCCGGCCTCGAGCCGGGTCATGTCGAGCAGGTTGCCGACCAGCCGCCCGAGCCGCTCGGCCTCCTCGTAGATCGTCTGCAGCAGGTCGCGCCGGGTCTCCGGGGCGATCGCGTCGCCGCTGTCCATCATCGCGCTGGCGGCCCCGGTGATCGACGCCAGCGGCGTGCGCAGGTCGTGGCTGACGGACGACAGCAGCGAGCCCCGCAGCTCCTCCTCGCGCGCCCGGACCTCGGCGATCTGGGCCTCCTCGGCCAGCCGAACCCGCTGCAGCGCGAGCGCCACCGGGCCGGTCATGGCGTCGAGCAGCTGGCGCTCGGCCGGGCTGGCCAGCTTGTCGGGGTCGTCGGGGGCGACGCCGAGGACCCCGATCGTGCGCCCCGCCGCCGTCAGCGGCAGGTACAGCGCCTGCGCGGCCTTCAGCGTCTCGGTCCCGCGCCCGGCCGGCCCGTGCTCGAACGCCCAGCGCGCCACGCCCTCCTCGCGCGCGTCGGTGGTCAGCTCGACGTCGGTCCCGGCCACCGGCGCCAGCTCGCCGTCGTGCCCGGGCAGGAGGATGACTGTCCGCGCGGACATGGTCTTTTTGACATGTCGAATCGCGCACTCGGCGATGTCGACCTCGCTGCGCAATTGCGACAGCTCGCGGCTCAGCAGGTACAGCGCGGTCAGCCGCCGCTCGTCGATGCGGGCCGCCTCGGCCTGGCGCCGGCTGAGCTCGGTCAGGCCCGAGACCCACAGCGCCAGCAGCAGCATGCCGAGGTAGATCGCCGCCCGCTGCAGGTCGTCGATGTGGTTCACGTCGGGGTCGAGCCGCAGGGACGTCTCGACCGCGAGGATGCTGAGCAGCGCCGCCCCGAGCGCCGGCCCGCGGCCGAGGCGCGAGCCGACCAGCGAGATGCCGACGAGCAGCAGCACGATCACGTAGAACAGCGGCAGGTGCACGAGCCGCGTCGCGGCGATGCCGGCGACCGTCAGCGCCGCCCAGAAGTAGGCGGCGATGCGGAGCGGCGAGCGCAGCGCGGGCACCGGCGAGACCTCGTGCGGGGCGACGTCGCCGGCGATCACGTGGACGTCGAGGTCGCCCGAGCCGCGCACGAGGGCGTCGACCAGCGAGCCGCGCAGCAGGTCGCGCCAGCGGTGCTGCATCGGCTTGCCGATGATAAGGCGGGTCGCGCCGCGGGCGCGGGCGAAGCCGAGGATCTCGCGGTCGATGCGGGCGCCGCTGATGTGGACGACCTCGGCCCCGAGCTGCTCGGCCAGCCGCAGCGTCTCGCCGACCTGGGCCCGCACCGACTCGCCGGCCAGCGCCAGCCGCGGCGTCTCGACGTACAGCGCCAGCCACTCGGCGCGCAGCCCGGTGGCCATGCGGAAGGCCGCGCGGATCAGCCGCGGCCCCAGCGGGCTCGGGTCGACGCACACCAGGATCCGCTCCGACGTCGGCCCGGCGCCGAGCCGCGGCGCGCTGCGGTAGATCAGGTTCTCGCGACCTGCCCGCTGGGACATGCGCCGCAGCGCCAGCTCGCGCAGCGCCAGCAGGCTGTTCTTGCGGTACATCGCCGCCGCCGCGCGGGCGTCCTGCTCGGGGATGTAGACCTTGCCGTCCTGCAGGCGCGCCAGCACCTCCTTGGCCGGCGGGTCGATGAACTCGACGTGGTCGGCGCGCTCGAACATCGCGTCGGGCACCGGGTCGCGGACCCGCATCGAGGTGATCTGCTGGACCACGTCGTGCTGGCTCTCGAGCTGCTGCACGCACAGCGTCGTCATCACGTCGACGCCGGCCGCCAGCAGGTCGACGACGTCGTGCCAGCGCTGGCTGTGGCGCGAGCCGGCCGCGTTGACGTGCCCGAGGTCGTCGACGATCACGAGGCTCGGCCGGCGCACCAGCGCCGCGTCGAGGTGAAACTCCTCGATCAGCTTGCCGCGGACCTCGACGGTGCGCGGCGGCAGGCGCTCGAGCCCGACCAGCAGCTCGGCGACCTCCGGCCGCCCGTGGGTGTCGACCGCGCCGACCACCACGTCGACGCCCTGCCGCCGCAGGCGCTGGGCCGCCTCGAGCATGGCGTAGGTCTTGCCGACCCCGGGCGCCGCCCCGAAGTACAGCGTCAGCCGCCCGCGCCGCGAGTCGGAGACGCTCCTTTCCTCGATGGGGTGGATCAGGCTCATAGGTCTGGCGCGAACGCGGCGAACAGCAACAGATCGAGCAACTTGACGGCCGCCAGAGTTACCACGACGCCGACCACCGCGGCGCCCAGGCGGCTGCGCGCGGGGCCTCGCCAGCGCAGCGCCAGCGGCGCCACGCAGGCCAGGGTGAGCGTGTGGACGACGAGGCCGGCGAGCACCGCGCTGCGCGGCGAGTGCAGCGCCAGCGGGTCGAGCAGCGACAGTCCCTCGGAACATGTCGCAAAGGACATGCGATCGGCGCCGCGGACCAGCGCCTCGGAGATCACGAGCGGGACCAGCACGAGCGCCAGCGCGAGGTCGCTGGCGAGGCACCAGGCGGCGAGCATGCGGCCGACGGCGCGCTGCTGCCGGCCGAGCTCGACGGCCTCGACCAGCTTGGTCGGGTCGCCGTCGAGGTCGACCAGGCCGCCGGCCTCGCGCGCCGCCAGCGGCCCGGCGTTGATCGCCACCGCGACGTCGGCCTGGGCCATCGCCGGGCCGTCGTGGTTGCCGTCGCCGACCATCGCCACCCGCTTGCCCGCGGCCTGGTGGCGGCGGATGAGCGCCAGCTTGCCCTCCGGCGTCGCCTCGGCGAGGAAGTCGTCGACGCCCGCCTCGGCCGCCAGCGCCGCCGCGGCCGCCGGCGTGTCCGCCGTCGACACCACCGTGAACACCCCGCAGCGCCGCAGCCGCGCCAGCGCCTCGCGCACGCGGCAGCGCAGCTGCACCACCCCGAGGATGCGCGGCCCGTCGGCGACGCCGATCGCCACGCCGCCCTCGCCGGCGACCGCCTGCACCGCCGCGCGGAACTCGTCCGGCGGCTCGACGCTGCTGTGCTCGCGCACGAACTGGCGGATCGCGTCGGCGTCGCCCTTGCGCAGGTGCCGGCCCGGCAGGTCGACGCCGGTCAGCCGCCCCGGCCCCGAGCCGGGCAAAAACCGCGCGTGCTGCAGCCCCGCCGGCACCAGGCCGTAGCGGCGCTCGGTCAGCGCGACGATGCTGCGGCCCTCGGGTGTCTCATCGGCCAGGCTGGCGAGGAACGCCGCGCCCGCGAGCTCCTCGACCGCGACCCCGGGCATCGGGATCAGCTCGTCGGCCTCGCAGTTGCCGCGGTTCGCCACGCTCGCGCGCTCGAGCAGGAGCACGTCGACCTGGCCGAGCGCGCGCACCACCGCGGCGGCGCCGGTCACCACGTTGTGCTTCAGCAGCCGGCGGAAGCTCGCGACGTCGAGCGCCGCCTGCAGGCCGGCGAAGCTCGCCGGCACCGCGCAGGCCAGCAGCGCCAGCAGGTCGACCAGCGGCGCCGGATCGCCGGACATCGCCAGCGCCGCCCACGGCTGCAGCGCCGCGCCCGCCGCGAGGCCCACCGCCGTCAGCGCCAGCAGCAATACGCCGAGGCCGTGCGGCTCCTGGCGCGCGACCAGGCGGGCCCGCTCGGCCAGCGCCAACAGTCGCTGGCGGAAGTCCTCGCCGGGGTTGCTCCAAACGTCGACGATCAGCCAGCCGGTGAGGACCGCCGAGCCGGCCACCAGCGCGCGGCGGTCGGCCCCGCTCTCGCGCACCAGCGGCACCGAGCGCCCGCTCAGGGTGCTGCGAATCACCGCGCTGCCGGCGACCACCACCCCGTCGGCGGGGATGTTGTCGCCCGCGGGCACGAGCACCAGATCGCCGCGGCGCAGGCGCGACGCCGGAATCACCTCGGCCTGCGCGTCGCGCCGCAGCTCTCGCAGGCGACGCGCCATCAGGTCGCCCTCGTGTTGCAGGCGAATCGTGAGGGTGTTCGCCCCCATTCGTACGAGCACGCCGGCGAGCGCGAGCACCAGCACCATCAGCCAGATCGACACCGCCGTCGCCACCGAGAAGCCGTCGGGGCGGAGGATCGCCAGCACCGTCGCCAGCGCGGCCGCGAGCGCCACTCCGAGCAGCAGCGGTCGGCGCACGGCGAGGCGCGGGTCGAGCTCGCGCAAGGCGTCGACCATCGCCTGGCGGACGAAGGGACGGCGCGCGGGAGAATGGTTGCGGGTGGTCACGGGTCCTCGGACACGACGCCCATCGCCGGACGCGAGCGACGGCGCAGTTCAGGAATACGCGAAGTCGTCCGATCTTGCCGCAGGCTCGGGGGACGGGGCCAGGGGGGTCCACACCCGCCCGGAGCCGGCGAGCCGCCCCGCATATGCGGCGGCGCGCCGGCCGTGGCGCGCGTGGATGCGAGTGGATCAATGTTCCGACTCGCGGCCGAAGGCCTGCGCAACTCGCTCACCCGCGGCCCGTCGATTCAGAGCAGCGCACGCTTCTCGAACTCGCTGCGCAACTTGCTCAGCGCTTGCTCCTGCAGCTGACGGATCCGCTCGCGCGACAGCGAGTAGCGCTCGCCGATCTCCTTCAGCGTCATCTCCGGCTCGTCGTCCATGCCGACGCGCTTGCGCAGGATGTCGGCCTCGATCGGCGCCAGGGTCGCGAACGCCTCCTGCAGGCCTTCCATCAGCAGGGCGCTGTCGATCTGCTCCGACGGCAGCACCTGATTGTCGTCTTCGATGGTGTCGAGGATCGTCAGGCCCGACTCGTCGGACAGCGGTTGGTCGAGGCTGATCGGCGCCTCCACCAGCGCCCAGCGCATGCGGCGGATCCGCTCGACGCTGACGCCGGTGAGCGATGCGATCTCCTCGTCGGTCGGGCGGCGGCCGTGCAGCGCCTCGAACTCGCGGCGGGCCCGCTTGACCTTGTTGTACGCGTCGGTCATGTGGACCGGCAGGCGCACGCTGCGGGCCTTGTCGGTGATCGAGCGGCTGATCGCGTGGCGGATCCACCACGACCCGTAGGTCGAGAAGCGGAAGCCCTTGCGGTGGTCGAAGCGGTCGACCGCCTTCATCAGGCCGATGTTGCCCTCCTGGATGAGGTCCTGCAGCGGCATCGAGCCGTGATTGAAGCGGCGGGCGATCGTCACCACCAGGCGCAGGTTGGCCTTGACGAACGCGTTCTTGGCGGCGACCAGCGCGACGTGGTTGGCGCGGACCGTCGTGAGGTATTGAAGGAAGGGCACGCTGCCCTTGCGCGGCAGCTTGACGCGCATGCTCAGGCAGTCGTTGACGCCCTGCTCGACGTTGGCGAGGTCGGCGAGGATGCGGTCGGACACCAGGCTGTCGACGTCGGCGAGGCCCATCTTCTCCGAGAGCGCCTCACGGGCGGCCTCGAACGCCTTTTGGTGGCTGAGCAGGTCGCGGTCGCGCAGCGCCCTCGAGGTGCGCTTCATCGTATCGAGCGCCTCGACCGGACATACCTCGGCCGGGAGCACCTCCCGGGCGAGGTCGCAGATACCGTCGATGAAGGGCGGATAATTCAGGATCGAGCGCCAAAACGTGGCGCGCAGGCTGGCGATCCGCACCGCGGCGGCCAGCTCCTCGTCCTTGTTCATCACCTCGACTGCCGATAGGCCGCGGAAATAAGCGGCGAGCAGACCCTGAGCGTCGCTCACGTCGACGGGGATCGCCGGCAAGACGGCATCATCCAGCTCGGTCGGACGCGTCGGCTCCTCGGCGGCAGCCGCGCCGCGGCGCCGGCGAGTGGCGGTGGGTCGGGCAAATGCGACGGTCGAAGCGTGTCGATTCATGGCGCAGCATTTCCTTGAAAGAGAGGGTGGTCCGGGCCACACTTGCGATGTCGCGGTTGGGACCCGAAGTGCCGGCCGAAGATCAATCGGCCGACGGCGAACTCGACGCCTTCAAGCCTAAGGGCACCGATGATCAAGTGGGTATCAGGACTTCGAGACCTGACCTCAAGAACCTATCAATATCGGCGTTATGCTCGCAGAACGCCGCCTGCGAGCCCGTGATGCACATTCCACGGTGATCGCTACCACGGCGGCGCAGCGACATCGCGCGCGCCGTCTTTACGCGCAGCGCATCCGCATCGGCGCGCGTCTCGGGTCCTATCGCACCAGTCCCGAAATACTTTCACTCGATCTTCGCCCGCGCGCGCAGCTCCTGCGCGACGCCCTCGACGAGCCGCAACCACCGCACAAACACCGTCACCCCGAGCACCAGCGCCGCGAGGCCGAGGCCGAACAGCGCGATCGGGGTGCGGGCCAGCGCTTCCCCCAACCCTCGCAGCAGGGCGAAGCTCCCGGCGAACACGGCGAGGAGCGCGGTCGCCAATGCCGTCGCGCGCCTCGCCAGCGCCGGCGCGTCGAGGCCGAGCGCCGCGCGGCGCAGCGACAGCAGCAGGGCCACGGCGGCGACCAGCGCCACCAGCTGACTGCCAGCGCCGGTGTACTGCAGCGCATCCACGTACACGAGGCTCGCGGCGCGCGAGCCGAACCCGACCGGCGAGGCCTCGGACCACAGCAGCTCGGCGAACAGCACCAGCGTCAGCACCTCGACCGCCAGCCCGACGCTCATCCCGACCAGCGCGACGCCCAGCGCGCCGCGGCCGAGCTTCAGCGGCGCGTCGGCGTAGCGGGTGAGCCCCGCGAGCTGGGCGACCACCGCCGGCAGCGGCACCGCCAGCACCGCGAACAGCAGCTTGCCGCGGGTCTGGGGCGAGGTCAGCCCGAACGCCAGCGTGACGACGACGCCGACCACCAGCAGCGTGACGCGGGTGACCAGCGCGCGGAAGTAGAGGTCGAGCCCCGAGGCCGCCGCGGCGCAGCGCTCGGCGTCGGGCTCGCGCGGGGCGAGGCGGGCGAACGCGATCAGCGTCGCCATCAACGCGCCGGCGTCGGTGACGTAGAACGCGAGGAGCATCCACGCGCGGCGGACATAGGCCGCGTGGTCGCCGTGAGGCGCACCGATGACATTGACGCCGACGATCAGCGCCAGCCGCAGCCCGTAGAGCAGCGCCGCGAACGACCACGCCATGCCTACCCCGTGGCCCGCGGCCCGCCGCGCCCGCCACAGCGCCGCCAGCAGCAGCGCAACGGCCAGCCGGTCGAACACCAGGGCCAGCCGCAAGAGCCCGCCCGCCTCCACGACCGTCGCGGCTCCGCGCACCGTCATCCACTGAAACGGCAGCAGCGAGCCGACCGCGAGCGCCATGAGCAGACCTGACCCGAGGAACATGGCCCTCGCGCCAGCATCGGCGGTGGCCCGGCGCAGGCGCAGCAGCGCGACCACGGCGAGCCCCGTCAGCAGCGCGCGCAGCGGCGGCTCGGCGCGGTCGATCCATCCGAACCATTGGAGCCACTGGAGCCCCGAACCCGATCCCGCGGCGGGATCGTAGCCGAGCAGCGGGACGAGGCGGCGCGTCAGCTCGATCACGAGGTCGGTGGCCAGGACGACGAGCAGCGCCCAGACGCCGGCGCGGGCGGCGTGGGCCGAGGGGGCGGTCGGCATGCCGCGAGTATACCGACTTGACGCCGGTCCCACGCCGTTGCGACGCTGTGACGCGAGTGACTGCAGCCCAAGACGTCCTCCGCGAGCTCGAGGCCCTCGGCAGCGAGCAGACCCGCAAGACCTACCGCCGGCACCGCGTAACCGAGCCGATGTTCGGGGTCAAGTTCGGCGACCTCGACAAGCTGCGCAAGCGCCTCGGCCGCGACCAGGCGCTGGCGCGGGCGCTGTGGCAGAGCAAAAACCACGACGCCCGCGTGCTCGCGGCGATGATCGCCGACCCCGCCGCCTTCGACCTCGAGAGCCTCGGCCGCTGGCAGGCCGAGGCGACTTGCAACATGCAGTCGGACGCCCTGATCGCCCACGTCGGCGCGCGCCTGCCGGCCGCGGCGGCCGCCGCCGCGGCCTGGATCGACGCGACCGGCGAGTCGCAGCGGCGCGCCGGCTGGGTGCTGGTGGCGCACCTGACCCAAGAGTCACCTGACCTCGAGGACAGCTTTTTCTCCGACTTGCTGCCCCGCATCGAGCGCGAGATCCACGGCGCCCCCAACCGCACCCGCGAGGCGATGAACCGGGCCCTGATCGCCATCGGCGCCCGCAGCGACGCGCTGGCCCGCCGCGCCACCGCCGCGGCCCGCAAGATCGGCCCGGTCGAGGTCGACCACGGCGACACCGACTGCAAGACGCCCGACGCGGTGTCTTACATCGCCAAGGCCCGCGAGCACCGCGCGAAGCAGGAGGCGAAGGGCGGTGGAAAGGCGGCGGCGAAGAAGACGGCCGCGAAGGCGACGCCGGCGAAGAGCGCCGTCGCGAAGAAGGCGACGGCGAAGAAGGCGACCGCCGAGAAGGCGACGGCGAAGCGCGCGGCCTCGAAGGCCCGGAGCGCTCGCGCGACCGGGTGAGCGTGGACAGAGAGAAGCGGCTCGCAGGCGGAGCTCGCCACGCGGCGGTCCAGGCTGGTCCGAGCGGGTCTACCGATCGTCTGCCAGCGGGGCCGCGGGTCAAGCAGGCCGACCCGAAATGGGCCGAGCGCTCGCCGGAGTCTTTTTCGTCGAAGCAGCGCGCGCCGGAGTCTTCTTCGCCGCGGATTTTTTCGCCGCAGCAGCGCGCGCCGGAGGCTTCTGCGCCGCGGGCTTGTTCGCCGCGGCAGCGCGCTCCGGAGGCTTCTGCGCCGCGGGCGTTTTCGCCGCAGCAGCGCGCGCCGGAGGCTTCTGCGCCGCGGGCGTTTTCGTCGCAGCAGCGCGCGCCGGAGGCTTCTTCGCCGCGGGCGTTTTCGCCGCAGCAGCGCGCCTCTCGGTCGCGCGCGCGACGTTCCCCGCAGGTGCGCGGCCGGAGGTTCCGCCTTGCTTCCCCGCGACGCGCTCCGGCGCCGGGCGAGGTTCCTCCGCGGTCGCGCTCACGCCTGCGCGCGTCGCCTCCACGCCGACCTGCGCCGGCACGCGCACGATATGCAGCGCTGTGCCGTCCTCCTGGCCGAGCACGCACACCTCGCCCGCGACCAGCCCGCCGCTCAGGTTGAAGCCGTGGCGATTCGGCAGCTCACCGCGCGGCGAGCCGTCGATCAGCGCGAACGCGGCGAGCGCTGGCCACCCCTCGCGGGCCTGCTTCGCCGACAGCGCGACCACGGCGTCGGGGGTGACGAGCGGCGGCGCGTGCGTCGATGCGGCGACGCGCCGGGTCCGCCAGCGCAGCGCGCCGGTCGCGAGGTCGAGCAGCGCCAGCTCGCCGAGCCGCGGCTCGAGCACCGCGACCGCGTCCGCGCCCGCGTGGACCTGCACCAGGCTCCGCGCCTCCGCCCCCTTGAACGTGAAGCTCCACAGCGGCGCCCCGTCCTCCGGCCGCAGCCGCGCCAGCTTGCCGCCGAGATCGGTCGCCAGCACCGTGTCCCAGGACACCGACACCACCTTGTCGGTCGTCCACAGCAACCTGCCCTTCGGGTCATATGCTCGCACCGCGTGATCGAGCGAGCACAAAAAGCCGCCCGCGATCGCCGTCAACCCGGTGGCGAGCCCGCCCTCGACGACGGTCCTGAATTTTCCGGTCGCCGCGTCGGCCAGCACCAGTCGGTTGGTCGGTCCGAGCCGCTTCGAGGCCGTCAGGAACGCGAACACCCCGTCGCAATACGCCGCCTCCGCCGTGTCTTTGGGGGCGGCGACGCGGCGGGCCTCGCGGCCGCTGGCCGGGTCGAGGAACACCAGCGCGAGCGCGAACGGCGGGGCGAGCCGGCTGGTCAGGACGACCGGCTGACGGTCGAAGATGCCGACGAGCCGGCTCCCGTCCTCGACCTCGACGTCCCACAGCCGCTCGCCCGCGAGCGACGCCGCCGCGAACCGGAAGTCATCGCTCGACCAGTAGAGCGCGCCCGCATCGACATGACGGGGCGTGTGGAGCGCGCAATCCAACCTGGCGACGGCGTGGAGGCTCGAAGGTTTGTTCGGCATCGCGCGCGAACGTACCACGCCCGCGACTCGCAAGCCGCGTCGGGCCCGACGCTCAGGGCGCCGGCCAGACCATCAACTGCGGGTCGGGCCAGCGGAACGGGTTGCCCTCCGCGTCCGCGTTCGAAAAATGGTCGCTGCAGCCGCTGATGCTGCCGGGCTCGTTCAGCAGCGTCCAGAACGACGCGCACACCTGATCGGCGATGAACGCCCGGCACTCCTCCATCGTGTGCTGGCCGCTCGCGGCATTCGTATAATAGTCGCGCACGAACTCCCACGCGAGCTGCTGCAGGTCGGCGGCGGGCTCGGAGGGCACGCCCTGCGGCACCGGGGCGCCGACCGGCGAGCTGCGGAACACCGCGGCGTGGGTGACCAGCGCCGCGTAATAGGCCCCGAGCGGCGTCAGGTGGACGTCGTCGCTGAAGAGCTGGTCCAGCTTTTGATTCACCGCACCCTCGATGCCCGCGACCTCGTCGGCGAGCACCGCCTCGACCAGGTGGACCAGCGCCGCGCCGACCGGCAGCGTCGTCACCCGGTCCGGCCGGCCCTCCGCCTCGAGCGTGTGGTTGACCTTCGCCGCCACGCACTCCCAGGCGAACAGCGCGTTCTTCTCGTGGGTGATCCACGCCTCCGGCGCGGCTTTGTCCATTCCCAGCCAGCTGTGATAGAGCAGCGTCTGGCCGGCGGGATTGCCGTCGATCAGGCGGTCGTGGTAGTGGCGCAGAAGGCCGGTGGTGTCCTCCCACTGGATCGTGCCGAGGATGTCGTGCCGCTCGGTAATCACCAGAGTGTCGTACAGCTCGCCGGGGCCGAGGGTCTGCGGCGCCTTGAGCTCGGCGATGACGTCCATGTCGCTGCCCTCGCGGTTCTTGCCGGTCTTGTAGCCGGGCCAGTCGAGGTTGTCCCAGCTGCCGCCGAGCGTGCGCACGCGGATCGGCGAGCCGATGCCGATCTGCTGGTTGTAGTTGAGGTCGACGCCGACGCCGGCCGCGATCTCGAGCATGAAGTCGGCGAGCGGGTTGTCGGTGAGGCTGTGCCCCGAGAGGAACACGCGGGCGTAGTCGCGCTCGCTCCAGCCCGGATCGACCGGCGGATCGCCGGTGGTCTCGTCGGGGCCGGTGGTCTCGTCGGGGCCGGTGGTGTTCGCGGTGGTGCCTGTCGGATCGCCGGCGGTCGGATCGACGCTGGTCGTCGCGGTGCCCGTGGGCTCGTCGCCCGTGGTCGGCGCGGTCGGCCCGCCCGAGCTCGTGCCGTCGGTGGCCTCGCTGCTGCCGGTCGGGTCGCCGCCCGTGGGGCCCCCGGTCGACTCCGTGGTCACGCCGGAGCCACCGTCCGGACAGGCGGAGAGCGCAGCGGTGAGCGTGAGACCGAACGCGAGCTGCAAGGGGCGACTGGAAGCGAAGGCGCGATGCATGCGGCGACGGTAGCCAAGGTGCCCGGCGCTGCGCAACCTCGGCACGACGTCCGCGATCGCCGCTCGGGATCCGCGGCAGAACCGAAGAACATGTCTTTTGAGTCATCTATACATTCGTCGGTCTCGCCGGCGGATGCACCCACCGGCGAGGACGCGAGCCCCCGCGAGCGCGGCTGCGCTCGGGGCCTCGGGTCACGCGCGCGACAGCGACGCGAGCTTCGACGCGTTCGCCCGCAACCAGCACGCGAAGTCGAGCAGGCCCGGGTGCAGGCGGCGCAGCGCCGGGATGTCGGCTTTGGTGCGGTAGCGCTGGACGAACGCCATCAGCCGCCCGAGGGTAGGGTCGTGCTGGGCGGCCTCGGGCGGGTAGGGCTGGTACGCGATCGTCCGGTTCGCGGCGCGGCCGAGCGCGGCGGCAATGTCGGCGCCGGTTCGCACGTCGCCGACCAGCGGCAGCACCGTCCCCGCGAAGGTCGAGGGATCGGCGAAGGCGAGCGCCGCGAACTTGCCGATGTCGTCGGCGGCGATCAGCGGGACCGGATCGGTCGGCCGGCCGAAGTACACGACCTGGCCGCGGGCGAACCCGAGGCCCTCGGTCACGAAGTTCTCCATGAAGGACGCCGGCCGCAGGATCGTCGCGCGCGCGCCGATGGCCCGGATGTGCTCCTCGATCTGCCACTTGCTGGCGAGGTGAGGGACGTCGCCCGCATCGTCCGCGCCGTCCACCGAGGTGTAGACGAGGTGCTCGACGCCGGCCGCCCTGGCCGCGTCCGCCACGCTCTTGCCCTGCCGGACCTCGTCCTCCGGCGTCACGCCGTACTGCGGCTGCCCCGCGCTCGGCTGGACGCTGAACACCCCGTGAGCCCCGCGCAGCGCCGCGTCGAGCGACGCTCGGTCGTTCAAGTCGCCGCCGACGACCTCGAGCCCTGCCTCGGCCAGGGCCCGCGCCTTCGCGCCGTGCGGCTCGCGGACCGGCGCTCGCACGCGCCAGCCGTCGGCGACCAGGTGCTTCGCCGCCGCCCCGCCCTGCTGGCCGGTCGCGCCGAGCACGACGATGATCTTGTTCCTGTCGGTCATGGACACCTCCTCGCGGCGATGTCATAGATCTCGCTCCCAGGACTACCAATGTCTATTTCGCCGAGAAATCGATCCGTTCGTCCAGAATTCGGCGTCGCCTCGGACCCCCTGACGGACGTGCTCGCGGCGATGCACGTCCGCAGCGCGCTCTACTTTCGGCTCGAGGCGACGGCGCCGTGGGGCGTGCGGTTCGCTCCGGTGTCGCAAGCCAAGTTCGCGATGGTCGCGCGGGGGAGCTGCTGGTTGACGGTCAAGGGGGAGCCGGGACCGATCGCCCTGCGCGCGGGCGACTGCTTCGTCGTGTCCGACGGCTCGGAGTTCTTGCTGCGGGACAACCTGCGCAGCAGCACCGTGCTGTGCCGGGAGCTCGCGGAGTCGATGGAGGCCGGCATCGTCCGCCACGGCGGCGGCGGGGCGCCCACCGTCGTGATCTGCGGGTGGTTCACCTTCGACGCGTGGAGCAGCGCGCCGCTCATCGATCTGCTGCCGCGCCTCCTGTACGTGCAGACCGACGACGCCCAGGCGGCCGCGCTGCAGGCCACGCTCGACCTGTTGGCGACCGAGACCAGCGCGTCCGCGATCGGCTCGCCGATCGTCGTCAGCCGCCTCGCCGACATCCTGCTGGTACAGACGATCCGCGCGTACCATGCGTCGGGGGCGTCCGCCGCGGTCGGCTGGCTGTCGGCGATCAAGAACCCGCAGATCGGCGCGGCCCTGCGGGCGATGCACCGCGACGTCGCCCACCCGTGGTCGGTCGAGGCGCTGGCGGGCGTGGCTGGCATGTCGCGCTCGGCCTTCTCCCTCCGCTTCAAGGAGCTGGTCGGGACGCCGCCGCTCGAATACCTGACGCGCTGGCGGATGTACAAGGTGGGCTGCGAGCTGCGCAGCGGGACCGCCAGCGTCGCCGACGTGGCCGCCCTCGTCGGCTACGAGTCGGTCGGCGCCCTGAACCGCGCGTTCCAGCGGATCCACGGCGTCACGCCGGCAGCGTTCCGCCGCGCGGCCGCGGCCGACTCGCCCACGACTCGCCGGTCTCGCCGCGCGTAGCCGCGGCGGTGCTCCGCCGGGGTCCGCGCGTCGCCGGTTTCGCCGCGCACGGCGGCCGACAGGCGCGGCGGCTCGCCGTCGGTCCGCGCGAGATCGGGCTCGTGGGCGAGCCGCCGACGCCGCGACCTCGACCGCTCCCGGGCCGTCGACCGACAGCGAGAGCCGCGGCTCCGGAGACGCCCCGACCACGACGAGCGGCTCGACCCGCGAGGCCGGCGACGCTGGCGGCACTCACGGCGGGTTCGACGAAGCCGGCTGAGGCCGTCCCCTCGACGGCGGCGCCGGCCCGCCGGCCTGCATTGCCCTCCTCCGGCCCGGACGGGGTCGCAGCCGCTGAATTCGCCGGTTTTCGGCCACGAATCCGCGCAATCGTCCCTGCCCCGATTGTCGCCGGTCAATGGCGAGAGTGTGACGCGGACGACCATCGCGCGGCGCGGCGCGAGGAGGAGCGGTCACGGAGATCGGAGCGATCGGCTCGTGCGGCGATTCCTCGGGGTCGCCGAACCTCGCGGGTCGCCCCGGGCCCGCACAGGCCCGGGGCGACCGCCGAATCGGCCGTCGGCGCCCGCTCGAGCGGCGGGACGCCGAGGCGCGAGCGCGCGATCGCATGCAGACCTGCATCCGCGGCCGTGGCGGCTCCCGAGGTCCGGTCGGGGTCACGCGGCTTGTTCGCCGCGGCCATCGCGGTCTACCTTGCGGCGCACGGGTGGAGGCGCGAGCGCGATGGTCGAGAACACGCGGCTGAGTCGACGAATCATCTACCTGCCTCTTGGGGCAGCTCTCTTCTCGTTCGGGTGTTACGCCCCCGACGCCCAGGTCGACACCGAAGGGCCCCAGACGACCGGGTCCGAGGGCACGTCGAGCACCACCGGCGGCGAGACGACGCCGACCACCGGCGCGCCGACGACCACCGAGGGCGGCGGCACCACCGGCGAGCCGAACGGCGACTGCTACTCGACGCGCGACTTCTTCGCCGACAAGGTGTGGGCGAAGGGCATGGGCACGCTGTGCGTGCAGTGTCACGAGCCGACCGGCTCGGCGGCGGCGAAGGGGGCCAAGTTCCGCCTGCTCACGCCGGTGTACCCCGGCTTCATCGAGGCCAACCTGGCCAACATCCAGGGCCTGGCCGGCTACGAGTTCGAGGACACCCCGCTGATCCTCGCCAAGCCGAGCGGCATCGTCGAGCACGGCGGCGGCGCGGTGCTGCCGGCCGACAGTGAGCTGTACAAGAACATCGAGGCGCTGCTCGAGCAGCTCCAGGACCCGATCGAGTGCCCGCCGCCGAGCGCCGGCGAGAGCTTCCCGGACGTGATCCTGCTCGACCCGGTGCAGACGCTGCGCAAGGCGTCGCTGCACCTCGTCGGCCGCCTGCCGCTGGAGGACGAGATCGCGGCGGTCGAGGCCGACGGCGAGCCCGGGCTCGTGGCTGTCCTCGAGGACATGATGACGGAGGACGCGTTCTACGCCCGCCTCACCGAGATCTTCAACGACACGTTCCTGACGGACATGTACTACGGCGGCGGCTCGCTGAACAACATCAACGCCGGCACGCCCGACTGGCCGAACGTCGCCAAGTACTTCGACAAGATGACCCCGATGCCGGACGACCAGAAGCAGCGGATCCACCGCGCCGTCGCCCGCGAGCCGCTCGACCTGATCAACTACATCGTCCGCAACGACCGGCCGTTCACCGAGATCCTCACGGCCGACTACACCGTCTTCACGCCCGACTCGGCCTTCATCTACGGCGTCGCGGCGCGCTTCGAGGACCCGGCCGACCCCAACGAGCTGAAGCCCGGCGTCCTCAAGGTCACCCGCAACGGCAAGGAGATGACCTTCCCGCACGCCGGCATCCTGACCTCGCCGATGTGGCTGAACCGGTTCCCGACCACGCCGACGAACCGCAACCGCCACCGCGCGCGCAAGGTCTACGACCAGTTCCTGGCCACCGACGTGCTGGCGCTGGCCAGCCAGGCGATCGACCCCGACGCCGGGGCCGCGTTCGCCAACCCGACGCGCGACGACCCGACCTGCGCCCAGTGTCACATCACGATCGACCCGATCGCCGGCGCGTTCCAGATGTTCGACAAGAACAACCAGGAGTTCCTGCTCGAGAAGCCGACCTGGTACCCCGAGATGTTCGCGCCCGGCTATCAGTTCGAGCTGATGCCGACCGACCAGGCGGCCACCGGCGTGCAGTGGCTGGCGCAGAAGGTCGCCAATGACCCGCGCTTCAGCCTGTCGGCGACCTACAAGATGTACCAGGCGCTGACCGGCGAGGAGCCGGCGCGCTACCCGACCAACGCCGCCGCCCCCGACTACCAGCAGCAGCTGGCCGCGTGGGAGACCCAGGACACCTTCATGCGCGCGGTCGCGGCCGAGTTCGTGGCCGACGACCACAACCTCAAGACGATCATCGTCAAGCTGATCCTCAGCCCGTACTACCGCGGCGTGCAGGTGGCGAACAAGCCGAGCGAGGAGCACAAGGCCGAGCTCGCGCACGTCGGCACCGGCCGGCTGTCGACGCCGGAGCTGCTGGCGCGGAAGGTCATGGCGACCACCGGCGTGCGCTGGGGCGGCACCGGCGACCTGCTGAACGGCGAGTTCAAGCTGCTCTACGGCGGCATCGACTCCAACGCGATCACCCAGCGGCTGACCAGCATCAACCAGCTGATGGCGAGCGTGGCCCAGCGGATGGCGGTCGAGGTGTCGTGCAGCGCGACCGCGTTCGACTTCAGCAAGCCGATCGAGCAGCGCCTGCTGTTCCCGCTGGTCGAGGCGACCGACTCGCCCGACTTCCAGGAGGCGGCGATCAAGGCCAACATCCAGTACCTGCACGCCCGCCTGCTCGGCGAGGACCTCGCGCTCGACGACCCCGAGCTCGAGCGGACCTACAACCTCTACCGCGAGACCTGGCTGGCCGGCGCGCAGAACATCGCCGACGAGCTCGAGGGCAAGGGCCTCGGCCCGTGCGGCGCGACCAAGGACCCCAACACCGGCATGGCCCTGCCCGACGAGCAGAAGCTCACCAACGACGAGTTCTACACCGTCCGCGCCTGGCAGGCCGTGATCGCCTACCTGCTGTCGGACTTCGCCTTCCTGTACGAGTGAGTCAAACCAGCGAGATCGGAGAGTTACGACCATGGATCGCCGCAGCTTCCTCAAGATCGCCGCCGGGACCGGACTCGCCGTCGCCCTGCCGCGTCACGCCCGCGCCGCGCTGCCGCCCTACAAGGGCCCGTTCTACGTCATGATCAGCGCCCGCGGCGGCTGGGACCCCGTGTACCTGTGCGACCCCAAGCCCAAGGGCACGTTCAACCGCCACTACGACTACGACCCGGCCGACCCGACGGCCATCGGCGACATTCATTACGCCGACATCCCGGTCCCCGCCAACCTGGTGACCGACCCGATGTCGCTGCCGTACTTGATGAAGAACGCCGACTTCTTCGCCAAGTACGCCAGCAAGATGGTCGTGATCAACGGCCTCAACATGGCGACCAACAACCACGACCGCGGGGTGGTGACGATCTGGTCGGGCCGCGGCGACGGCGGCTACCCCAACTTCGCCGCGCTGGTGGCCGCCACGCGGGCGCCCGAGCATCCGCTCGCGTTCATCTCCGGCGGCGGCTACTCGGGCACGGGCAACCTGATCCCCGTCACCCGCCTCAATTCGGTTACCTCGTTCCGCAAGCTGGCCGAGCCCAACCGCGTCAACCCGGCCGACCCGAACAACACGACCACGTACCTCCACGAGGACACGTTCGCCCGCATCGCCCAGGCGCAGCAGGAGCGCCTGGCCGCGTTCAAGGCCAAGCAGAACCTGCCGAAGATCGAGGCGGCCGCCGGGCAGCTCTACCTCGCGCGCGGCAACCTCGACCTGCTGTCGTCGGTGGCCCTGCCGGACACGCTCATCGACATGCCCAACGAGATGGGCGACCTCGAGCGCATGGCCCAGCAGACGCAGCTCGCGATGGCGGCGTTCACCGCCGGCCTGGCCGTCGGCGTCAACCTCGAGCTCGGCGGCTTCGACACCCACGCCAACCACGACACCGTGCAGGTGCGCCAGCTCGCCAAGCTGCTGTGGGGCATCGACTACGTGATGTCGCAGGCGGCCCTCGCCGGCATCGACTCCAACCTGATCGTCATGGTCGGCTCCGACTTCGGCCGCGGCAAGGGCTATAACGGCATGGACCAGGGGTCCGGCAAGGACCACTGGCCCGTCTCTTCGGCCCTGTTCCTCAGCGGCAACCCCGGCCTGCTCGGCGGCGGCGGCCGGGTCATCGGCGCGACCACCGAGGCCGAGCAGCTGCCGATCGGCATCAACCCCGACACGCTCGAGCTCGACGAGTCCGAGGACGGCATCATCCTCACCGCTCCGCACGTCCACCTCGCCCTGCGCGAGCTGGCCGGCGTGGCCGAGAGCCCGGCCGCCAAGAAGTTCGGCATCGTCACCGACATGCTGCCGCTGTTCGGCTGAGCACCGGCTGGTGGCTGTCCGAAGGGACGGATGAACGCGACCGCGGCACCCCGGTGCCGCCGTCGTCGCGAGCGGCGGCGTGCCAGCGGCTCGAAGGGGCCGCTCGCGGGGCTTCGGCCGGGCGATCCGGCGACCTGGGTTTCGGGGCAGGGCGAGCGGCACCACCCCCTGTCTCTACGGACAGCGCCTTCGAAGAGCTGACGCGGCGACACCCCGTGCCGCCGTCGTCGCGAGCGGCGGCGTGCCAGCGGCTCGAAGCGGCCGCTCGCGAGCTTCCGCCAGGCAGTCCGGCGACCCGGCTCGTGGGCCAGGTCGCGAGTACCGCCCTGTCTCTACGGACAGGTCTCTTCGGGCTCGCCGGACCGCGCCTGTGCGATGCTCTGACGGAAGCTCCCGGGCTCTGCGGTCTTCCACGCCGGCACCTCTTGCAGCGGCACGTTGCCGGCGTCGTCGACGTCCGTGCCGTGGTGCGTGTGTTGCGTCCACACCGCGCGCGCCCCCGGCGAGGCCGCGCCCTGCCCGGGCCGGTACACGTACACGCCCTTGCGCGGCACGAAGCTCGGGTCGGCCGCGACGCAGCTGGTATTGGACTTTTCCTCGCTCAGGTTGGCGATCACCAGCACCTCCGCCGACGCGTCGCCGTCGATGTCGGCGATCACGGGGTATTCGTGGATCGTCCCGCTCGAGTTGTGGATCGCCGTGCGCACCGTCCCGTCGGCCCCGTCGATCAGGCGGAACGCGCACTCGTCCTGGTGCGCCAGCTCGAGCCGGCCGTCGCCGTCGAAGTCGAACACCGACGCGGCGTTGCTGGCCGACGACACGTCCTGCGTCTTCAGCACCCAGCGGGCGTACATCGCCCCCGGCGCGGGCTCGAAGGCGTCCGACTTCACGAGCTCCTCGTCGGGCCGCGCGAAGTCGTAGACCGCGTAGGCCGTGCCGCCGCTGACGCCGACCTCGAGCCGGCCGTCGCCGTCGAAGTCGGCGATCGTGGCCGGGCCGCCGAGGCTCCCGCCCTTGATCGGAATCGGCTGCGTGCGCTTGCTGTCGTCCTCCGCGCACGCTTCGCCTGACGGATCGACCCCGCACCACAGCTTGCCGGTCGCGCCGTCGATCACGCGGATCTCCGGCCACGCCGTCAGCACCACCTCCGGCGTGCCGTTGCCGTCGAGGTCCGCCACCGCCGGATAACCGTCGTTGCCCCGACCGCTCGTGTTCTGCCACAGCAGCGACACCGTCACCTGCGGCGGGTCGTCGGCGACCCACGTCACGCGCCATGCCTCGCGTCCGCTCACGATCTCGGGCTCGCCGTCGCCGTCGAGGTCCGCGACCGTCGCCAGGCCCCCGGGGTAAATCAACGCACCATCGGTCTTCGGCACCCCGGCGTCCGTGCCGAATCCCGGCTCGTTCCACACCACCAGCCCGTCGTGATCGAGGATCGCCGCGCCCAGCACGATCTCCGCCTCCGGATCGTCGTCGAGGTTCGCCACCGCCGGCGCGCCGTTGTCGAATCGGAACCGCGCGACCTCGCCGTCGGGGAGGCGCGCCGTCCACAGCGGCTTGCCCGCGCCGTCGACCGCGTGAATCGGCGCGAGCGAGCCGGGCCCCTCGATCCCCCCGACGTACACGATGTCGGGCACCTGGTCGCCCGACACGTCGGCGAGCGCGACAGTGGCGCGAGGATTCGAGCCGAATCGGCCCTGGGCCGGATCGTGCGTGATGTGCCACTTTTCCGCCCCCGTCGTTCCGTCGAGCAGCACGATCTCGCCGGCCTCACCGCCCCACGGGCCGGCGTTGACCACCACGTCGGTGAGCCCGTCGCCGTCGACATCGGCGACGAGCGGCAGCGACAGCACCTCGCGCTCCGTCCATTCCCACTCCGGGGACGGCGGGTCGAACGAGCCCTCCTTGCAAGCGACGGAGTCATTGCACCCGAGCGCGGCGACCACGAAGAGTCCGGGGCCGACGATCGCAGCGACGATCACCACGGATGCTTGGAAAGCGCCGAGGATGCGAGGCGCGCGGCCACCCGCGAAGCGACTGCGCACCCATCCGCTTCGGGACGGGCAGCGCTCGATGAACGATCTGTTGCTCCTCATCGCTTCACCATTTCCTCTCGCGCTGCTCGCACTCGACATCCACAGGTGAAGTTGCCGGCGCCGCGGGAAAAATTGGAGGCGGGAGGCGAATATTTTCGCGCGTCGCCTGACCCGCGCCACGGCTCCACCGGGGACCTGCCTTGGAGCAATCATTCAGCGGGCCCCCGCGGGGAGCCTCGCTCGATGCAGGCGGTCGAGGACGGACCGCTGGGCCGACGCCGCTCCGTCGCCCCGGCGATGGCCATGCCCCGAGCGCCAGGACGTCGCGCAGCTGCGCACGAGGGCCGCGACGGCCGCGAAGCTCGGCACCGACGCCGGCGCCGGTCGGTCGAGCGCGCGCCGACGAATGTGGGCACCCCGGCCGGCTCGCGTGCGGGTCGACATCGGCGCGCCGGGTGGGGCGGGGTGCTCCGGGAGCACCAACGACGCGTGAGCCCGGTCGACGGCGCCACGAGAGATGTCAAGGGGAGCCTGCGCATTCCTGGGTCCAAAGAGACAGCCAGCGTTCAGGCGGTTTCCGCGGCCCTGGACGACGAAAATCGCGCGACAAACGCCGAAGGGCACGCAGAACACTTTGGAGGACCCGAAAAGCGGGCCCGCACCTCGGCGCCTTTGGCGCGCGTCCAGGATCGGACCGCTGGCGGCGGGTGTCCCTTGGTTGTGTTTACTCACTGATGGGAACGGAGTCGTGAGCCTTCCGAGGCAGACTGCGAGGCAGCTCGCGCGGCGACCGCCGTCGCGCGAGCACCTGGAGACATGTCTCACGGCTCGTGGGCCTTTTACGACCTGCCTGTAAGTTCATGTCCTTGAAGGCATATGTGCAATCACCGCCGCGCGCGCAACTGCGAGCGCGGAGGGCACGCATCATTGACGCTTTCTTGAGCCGGCGAGATGGTCGGCCGAGGAGGTGTCTCGATGATTCTCGCAAGGACCCTGGCGAAGACGACGGTGTGCGTGGCTGTGCTCGCTGTCGGCTGTGTCAACGAAACATATGGGCCGGACGAGGAGGAGTCCCACGAATGGCATCACCTGAACCTCTCTGCGCGGCCGGGGGGCGGCGACAGCGGCGGCGACAGCGGCGGTGACGAGGGGGGAGGAGAGGCCGATCCGGGCGGGGCGTCGATCGTGGGGGTCGAGACCCTCGATGTCACGATCCCCGATTCGCTGCACGCCCAGGGGCTGGCGATCCCGGCCAAGCTGGTGCGGCCGAAGTGGTCGAAGGCGGTCGGCAAGCGGCCGGCGATGATGGTGCTGCACGGCTCCGGCGGCCTCTTGAAGGACGGCAAGAGCGAGAGCGGCCCGTGCAGCGATCAAATGGAGTCGCAGTTCAGCACCTGGTCGCAGCGACTGGCCGAGCTGGGCTACACGGTGCTGCTGCCGTCGAGCTATTCGGCCCGCGGGTTCTGCGACAAGCACACCCAGGCCGACAAGATGCCCAAGACCTTCGACGCCAACACCGAGCAGATCCTCGGCCGGATCTACGACCTCGACGCCGCGTCCCGTTACCTGTGCGACCGCCCCGAGGTCGACTGTGACCGCATGGGCCTGCTCGGGTTCTCGCAGGGCGGGACGATGACGATGATCGGGCTCCACTGGCAGATCGATCACGCCCTCCAGTACTTCCGCGAGAACAAGGGCGACACCGTCGACATCGAGGTGCCCGACGTGGCGCCCGGGCGGCCGGAGTTCAAGGTCGGGATCGCCTACTACCCCGGCTGCGGCTTCGACGGCGCGGTGCCGCTGTCGACCAGCAACAACGCCGCCGTCGAGAACAAGTACCTGGCGACCGCGCCGCTGTTCATCCTCCACGCCAGCGACGACCCGCTGGTCGAGCACTGCAGCACCGAGTACGGGGCCGGCTCGCGCGAGATCCAGGCCGGCCAGGTCGCCGCGAAGATGAACGTCGAGAACCTCTACGACATCATCGTCTACCCCGACGCCGGCCACTCGTTCGACAGCGCCGGCGCCAAGGCCGACGGCGGCACCCCGGAGGGCAACCTGGCCGCCAAGGAGGCCGCGCTGCAGGTCGCGCTCGAGCAGATCGAGCTGGCGCTCGGCGGTTGAAGCGGCGACGGGCGGCGCGGCGGCGCCGGCATGGATGGCAGATGTCCTGAGGGACAGGTCGATGGCGCCTGTTCGACGGCCGGGTCGTGCCGGCGAACGGGTGCCGTCCTTCGTGCGTCGCGGACGCGCCGGGGCTCACGGGACGTCGCAGACGGTCACGGCGACGCCGGGCTCCGCGCATGCGAGGCACGCCTCGCCGGGAGCGACGGTGCAGCCGTCGACGGCGACGAGGCCCGCGCACGGCTGCGAGAACGCGATCGGCGAGCCCAACGAGTCGAAGTGGATCTCCGCGAGCGCGAACGAGCGGGCGGCCACCCCCGTGTAACCGCGGCCGATGCTGCTGTCGATCCCCTGGCGCCAGGTCACCAGCTGGAATTGCTGCTGGGCGCCGGCGGCCGCGAGGGCGCAGTCGCGGGCGGCCTGCCACTCCGCGGCGCTGTTGTTCCACGGGTCGACGACCCCGCAGTCCTCGACCACGCCGCCGAGCTCGTGGGCCTGCTCGGTGGTGATCTGGACCAGGTCGCACACGAACACGCCGGTGGTCGTATCGGTGGTGGTGCCGGGCCCGAGGGTGGTGGTGTTGGGCTCGTCGGTGGTGCCGGGATCGAGGGTGGTGGTGATCGGCTCGCCGGTGGTGCCGGTCGTGCCGTCGGTGGCGGTGGTGCCCGGGACCGCGGTGGTGCCGGTCGGCGTGTCGGTCGACGACATGCCCTCGGTGCCCGGCGCCGGCTCGGAGGTGGCGCCGGAGGTCGTGGTGGTGTCGGTGTCGCCGCCCATGGGGCCGGGGGTGCAGGCGGCGAGGGCGAGGGCGAGGACGGAGGTACGCGCGGAATAAGCGAAGGCCATGCCCGCAGCCTAGGAGCTCGCGGACGCGTTGTCGATGAGCCGCGAGCCTGTCGACATGGTGACGAGAAGATTCGGCCGAGCTCGGGGTACGGCCGGGAGGCCGACGTCACCGAGCGGGCGCCGTCGCGGTCCGCGAGCTCGCCTCCGTGTCCGGGCAGAAGGCGCAGGACCCCTCGACGACGTCTTCATGGCGCCGAGCCGCCGGAGCGCCGTCTCGTCGGTGCCATGATTGGTCTTTCAGGACATGTCTTCATGGACATGACCGGAAGACGAGCTCACTGCCGGGTCGGCTCGAGCGAGCCGGCCAGGCTCATGTCGATGCGGCTGCCGATCGCGCGGATCAGCGACTCGAGCTCGGCGCCTTCGAGGCGGAGGGTGCGGGCCAGCTCGGCGCGGGTGGTCGCGTGCAGCTTGGTCTGCAGCGCCTTGAGCCAGCGGGCCGCGGTCGAGCGGTGGACGTGGAACAGCGCGCCGAGCTGGTCGACGGTCAGGCGGTCGCGCAGCGACAGGCGCAGCAGGGTGCGCTCGCGGCCGTCGAGCGCGGCCAGGGCGGCGCGCAGGGCCGCCCGCAGCTCGTCCTGGCAGCGCTCGCGCAGCAGCACGATCTCCGGGTCGTCGGCGACGGCGGCCTGCTCGAGCAGCTCGCCGTCGTCCTCGACCTCGTGGGCGGCGCGGCGGCGGGCCGAGCGGACCAGCATCAGCGCCTCGCGCACGGTCGCCACCCGCAGCCACGCGCGCAGCGGGCCGCGGCCGGAGTAGCCGGCCAGGCGCGGCGGGTCGGCGGTCTCGCGGACCAGGAGGCGCAGACGCAGCCGCTGGCGGGCCTCGGCCCGCTCGTCGGCGCCGATGTTCACGGCCTGCAGCGCGGCGTCGAGGGCCTCGCCGTGGGCCGCCTCGAAGGCCGCGAGGGCGCCCGGCAGCGCGCGCAGGCAGGCGTCGGCGAGGGCCAGGTCGGCCCAGGCGACCGCGGCGACGTCGACCTCGGGCGCCAGGCGGGGGGCCACGCGGGCGAAGAAGCCGGGCGGGTCGTCGGCGAACTCGGGCCAGGCGGCCTCGACCGCCTGCCACGCGCTCGCCAACGCGGCCGCGTCGGTCCGCTCGCGCAGCGGCGGCGGCACTTCGCGCCAGCGGGCGACCAGCAGGTCGAGGGCCCGGGACATGGGAGGCGGATGCTACACGCCGTCGGGGCGCCGGGGTATAAGCGCCCGCCGGCGTGGATTGCCCCGACGACAGCACGTTCGCCGCCTACCTCGAGGGCGCGCTGACCGGAACCGCGGTGGCCGGGTTCGAGGCCCACCTCGACGGCTGCGACGCCTGCCGCGAGGCGCTGGCGGCCCTGGCTCGCGTGGCCGTCCCGCCCGGCCCGGACGAGCCCGAGAGCGCGGCCCCGCGGCTGCGCGCGCGCGGCAGCACCTGCGGGCGCTACCTCGTGCTCGACGTCCGCGGCGCCGGCGGCATGGGCGTCGTGCACACCGCGTACGATCCCGAGCTCGATCGCAAGGTCGCGCTCAAGCTGGTGCGGCCGCAGGCGTTCGGCGGGGCCGCGCACCTGCGCGAGCGGCTGACCCGCGAGGCGCGGGTGCTGGCGCGGATCTCCCACCCCAACGTCGTGCCGATCTACGACGTCGGCGAGGCCGACGGCGAGGTGTTCATCGCCATGGAGCTGGTGCCCGGGCCGACGCTGGCGCGCTGGCAGACCGAACAGCCGCGGCCGTGGCGGGCGATCGTCGACATGTACCTGCAGGCCGCGCGCGGGCTGGCGCACGCCCACGCGGCCGGGGTCGTGCACCGCGACTTCAAGCCCGGCAACGCGCTGGTCGGGCCCGACGGGCGGGTGCGCGTGGTCGACTTCGGGCTCGCGGTCGCGGGCGAGGCCGGCCCCGTCGAGCCGCCGGGGCGGGCCGCCTCGGCCTCGCTGACCGCCACCGGGGCGCTGGTCGGCACGCCGGCGTACATGGCCCCGGAGCAGTGGCGCGGCGCCGCGGTCGACGCCCGCTCCGACCAGTACAGCTTCTGCGCCGCGCTGTGGGAGGCGCTCGCCGGCGCGCCGTACCGCCTGCCCGACACCACCTGGCGCGGCCCGCCGGCGCCCGAGCCCGCGCCGGCGGCGGGCGGCGGGCGGGCGTTTCCGCGCTGGCTGCGGCAGGTGTTGCTGCGCGGCCTGGCCGACGAGCCGGCGGCGCGCTTCCCCACCATGGCGGCGCTGATCGACGCCTGCGAGCGCGGCCTCCACCGCCGCCGCGGCACCCTGCTGGCGGGCCTCGGTGCTGTGCTGGCGGTCGTGCTGGCGATCTTTTGGACCCGCGGCGACCCGGCGCCGCCGCAGCTGTGCCGCGACGACCCCTCGCGGCTCGCGGGCGTGTGGGACGGCGAGGCCGCGCGGGCGCTGCGGCAGGGCTTCCACGCCAGCAACCTGCCGTTCGCGGCCACCGTGGCCGCCACCACCGTGGCCGCCCTCGACGCCTGGGCCGGGCGCTGGCACGGCGAGCGGCGGGCGGCCTGCGAGGCGACCCGCGTCTACGGCCACCAGACCGAGGCCGAGTTGGCGCGGCGGACCGCCTGCCTCGACGAGCGGCGCGCGGCCCTGCGCGAGCGCGTGCGCCTCTTGCAGACGGGCGAGCGCGACGTGGTCGAGGCGGCGGTCGCCATCGCCCACGACCTGCCCGAGCCGGCGGCCTGCCGCGACCCGACCGCGCTGGCGCCGGCCGGCGAGGGCGACGACGACGACGCCCGCCGCGGCCGCGCCGAGGTCGACCGCGCGGCCGCGCTCGTGCAGGCCGGCCGGTTCGCCGCCGCCGAGGCCGGGGCCGAGGCCGCCGGCGCGACCGCGCGCGTCCGCGGCTGGCCCGGGCTGGCGGCCGCGGCCCAGCGGGTGGTCGGCGAGGCGCGCCAGGGCCTGGCCGACGCCGCCCGGGCCGAGGAGGCCTGGTACCAGTCGCTGTGGGCGGCCGAGGCGGCGCGCGACGACCGGGCGGCCACGCGCGCGTGGATCGGCGTGGCCGCGCTGCTGGCCGACGACCTGGCCCGGCCCGACGAGGCCCGCCGCGCCGTCGCCCACGCCCGCGCCGCGGCCGCCCGCGCGGGCGACGACCCGCTGCTCGGCGCCGAGCTCGAGCTGGCGGCGGCGCTCGCCGACCGCAGCTCCGGCGACTTCCACGGCGCCAACGCCCGCCTGCGCGAGGCCGTGGCCGCCCTGACGCGCCACGCCGAGCCCGCCGACCCGCGCCTGCTCACCGCGCTGCGTCAGTACGGCCGCAGCTTCTTCGACCTCGGCCAGCACGAGGCCGCGGTCGTCGAGTACCGCCGCGCCCTGGCGCTGGCCGAGCAGCACCTCGGCACCGACCACCCGGCGGTGGCCGACCTCGCCAACAACCTCGGCACCACGCTGCTCGACCTGCGCGACGTCGCCGGCGCCGAGGCCGAGCTGCGGCGCGCGCTGGCGATCGATCTGCGCGTCCACGGCCCGCTCCACCTCAGCACCGCGGCGGCGTTCGCCAACCTCGCCAACTTCGAGCTGGTCCGCGGCGACTTCGCGCGGGCCGAGCAGGCCTACCGCGCGACCCTGCAGATCTACACCCGCCAGCCGCAGCCGCACCCCGACGCCGCCAAGGTCGCCTACAACTTCTCGATGCTGCTGATCAACAGCCAGCGCGCCGCCGAGGCGCTGACCCAACTGCAGTGGGCGCTGCAGGTCCAGCGCGAGACCCTCGGCGACGACCACCCCGACACCGGCGCCTACCTCACCGGCATCGGCATCGCGTACACCGAGCTCGGTCGCCCGGCCGAGGCGGTCGCGCCGCTCGAGCAGGCGGTGGCGCTGTTCGAGCGCCGCCCGCGGGACGCCCGCTACCTGGCCGCCGCGCGCAACGAGCTGGCCCGCGCGCTGTGGGACGGCGGCGGCGACAAGGCGCGCGCCCGCAGCCTGGCCGAGCAGGCGGCGGCGACCTTCCGCGAGACGACCGAGTCCGAACGCATGCTCCGCGAGGTCGAGACCTGGCTGGCCGCCCACCCGCTGCCGCCGCGGGGCTAGTTCTGGAGGACATGTTCCATCAGACATGTCCTATGGATGGGTTTTCAAGGACGAGTTCCGGCGCGCGCGAGCCGGGCCGAGTGACGGACATGTCCCTCGCGCCATGCCGCGCGGATCGATGCGGCCGGCGGGCGCGACGGCGCAGGGTCGCGGGTGTCCGCGAGGGGCCCTGTCGCGCCTGGTCGAGGGCAAGACATGCCCTTCGGGACAGGCCGCGCGAACGGCAGCCGCCCTCTGCAGAACGAGCCGAGGGCGCTCGCCCGGGGCCTGTCGCGCCTGGTCGATGGACATCCTGTCCCTCGAGACCGGTCGCGTGAATCGACGCCGCTGCCTGGCGCCGCCGGACCGTGGACGCCCGCCGCCGACGGCCTCGTCGCCGAGAACCCGTCTCGAAGGACATCTCCCCGCCGGCCCCGGCCGCGCCCGCCGTCAGGGCGCGAGCCGCTCGGACAGCCACCGCGTCGTGTGGGCGACCACGTCGGCGCGGTTGGTCTCGTTGAACATCTCGTGGCGGCCGCCCGGCCACAGGCGCAGGTCGACCTGGTGGCCGAGCTTGCGCATCATCGCCACCAGCGCCTGGACCTGGCGGCCCTTGCCGCCGACCGGGTCGAGGTCGCCGCCGACCACCGCGTAGGGCACGCGCGGCAGGCGGGCCAGGAATTCGGCGGTCTGCAGCCGGGCCTGGTTGCCGACGAGGTCGCGCCACAGCGAGGTGGTCGGCAAGAAGCCGCACAGCGGGTCGCGGACGTAGGCGTCGACCTGGGCCGCGTCGCCCGACAGCCAGTCGAACTGGGTGCGGTTGGGGCGGAAGGCGCGGTTGTAGGTGCCGAAGGCGGTGGCGTTGAGCAGCTTGCTGCGGCCGCGGACGCCGATCCGGCGCAGCTCGACCTGGATGAGGCCCTGGCCGATCCGCAGCAGCGCGCCGACCTTGCCGGTCGCGCCCGACAGCACCACCGCGGCCGGCCGTGCGCCGCTGACGGCGAGGTCGTGCAGCGCGATCACCGAGCCCATGCTGTGGCCGAGCAGCGCCCACGGGAGCTCGCCGAAGCGCTCGCGGGCGTGGCCGCGCACGCGCGCGGAGTCGGCGAGCACGGCGCTCCAGCCGTCGCCGTCGCCGAAGAACCCGAGGTCGTCGGGGCCGCTGGCGGTGCGGCCGTGGCCGCGGTGGTCGTGGGCCACGACCGCCAGGCCGGCGTCGCACAGGCCGGCGGCGAGGCCCTCGTAGCGGCCGGCGTGCTCGGCGAGGCCGTGCAGCACCTGGACCAGCCCGCGCACCGGCTGGCCGTCGTCGGGGGTCCAGACGTGGACGTGGGTGGTCGCGCCGTCGCCGGGGAGGCCGAGGGTCTCGTGCTTCACGCGCGCACAGTACCACGCCCGGAGGTCGGATCGCCGTCTGCCCGCGGCGGGCCGGCCCCGGGTTACCCTCGCGGCCATGGCCAAACCGCGCCTCCTCGCCGCTTTCACGTTGTTCGTCGCCGGCGGCTGCATTCAGTTCGAGCACGGGCCGACCACCGACGGCCCGGGCGAGCCCGGCACCACCACCGGCGAAGACGATGAGCCGCCGCCGACCGTGGACTGCGACCCGCTCAGCCAGGACTGCCCGGACGGGCAGGCGTGCTCGCTGGCCGGCGACGACTTCGTGTGCATCGAGGTGTTCGTCGACGGCGCGCCCGGCGACGCGTGCCAGGCCGCCGGCGAGTGCGGCCCGGGCCTCGTGTGCCTGTCCGCGGTCGTGCTCGGCGATTGCGAGGCCTCGTCGTGCTGCAGCGCGCTGTGCGAGGTCAGCGACACCGGGGCCCAGTGCGGCAGCTCGTCCGAGGTCTGCGCCCCGGTGTTCGCGGGCGAAGACGTGCCGCCGATGTGGGCCGACTACGGCGTCTGCCGGCTGCCGAGCTGATGTTCTTTCAAATGATACAACATGTCCTGACGGACATGTCCCTCGCAGTATGTCCGTCCTCCCGCGCTCGCCGGTCACTGCCCGAGGTGATGAGCTCGGCGCGGTCCTCGGTGAACACGAGGATCAGCACGCGCTCGCGGCCGAGGTCGACGCCGATGTCGGCCGGCGAGGGGATGTCCGCGACGGCGACCTCGGCGGCCTGCAGGTCGGCGCCGGCGTGGTAGACCGCGCCGGCCTCCCACGAGGGCACCAGCCAGCCGCCGGGTCGCGCGGGTTCGAGTCATCGGCAGCGCAGGCCCGCCCCCGCACGGCGGAGCTGCCTCGACCGGCGCATCAGGACATGTCCTGAAGGGCATGTCCTGACGTACATCAGGCGCTCACGGCCCGACGTGGACGGCCTGGCCGGCGATGAGGTCGGCGACCCAGTCGACGAGCGGCGTGTCGCCGACCTTGGTCGTGTACAGGCTGCTGCTGAGGAAGGTGTGCTGCTCGCTGTTGTCGACGAAGTAGCTGCCCCACACGCCGGCGGGCTCGTTGAAGTGGTTGTCGCGGGCGTCGATGAGGGCCGCCTCGAACGCCGCTTGCGGGGTGTTGGGCAGCAGGGCGGTGCAGTCGTTGCCGCCGAAGCCGAAGAAGAAGCGGATGACCGAGTCGCCGGTCGACGAGATGAGGGCGAGGCGCTGGTCGGGGTGCTTCTGGGCGATGTAGGCGCCGATGTTGATGATGCCGCCGCCCTGGCTGGGGAAGCAGCCCTCGCAGGCGGCGGGGATCGTGTCGTCGAAGCCCCACAGGTCGCTCCACTTCTGCTGCAGGCACAGCGCCGCGACCTCGAAGCCGAGCGGCGGGCCGGAGTCGTCGAGCAGGGTGACGCGCGCGTCGGGGAAGGCGTCGGCGATCCGGTCGTAGTTGAAGGCGGCCCCGAAGCCGCCGGCGCTCTCGCCGGTGACGAGCACGTGGCCGACGCCGGCGAAGGTCGGGACGATCCGCTCGAGGTAGGCGGCGACGTTGCGGTAGCCGACGAACTGCTGCACGCCGGCCTCGGAGTCCTGGTCGGGGCGGTCGCCGGCGTGGACGTCGCCGGTGCAGTACGGCACGAAGATGTGGGTCCAGTCGCCGACCGGGTTCTGCGGACCGGGGTCGAAGATGCCGTCGCTGCTGCCGTCGAAGTCGCCGCCGTCGAAGCTGGACGGGTTTTGGGCGCAGGTGAGGGCGTTGAAGCAGGCGCCGCCGCCCATGAAGTAGATGACGAGGCCGTCGCCGGTGCCGTAGCGGACGCCGATGCCGGTGCTGCTGCCGTCACGACACAGCGCCTCGGGGAAGTCGATCCAGTTCCACTCGCCGGGCGGCGCGTCGGGCAGCGGCTCGCCGTCCCACGGCGAGGGCGGCGGCGGGTCGCCGGTGGTGCCGTCGGTGGTGCCGTCGGTGGTGCCGGCGGTCGGGTCGGTGCTGGTGGTCGGGTCGCCGGTGGTCGGGTTCGGCCCGTCGTCGGTGGTCGGGCCGGCGCTGGTGGTCGGGTCGCCCGTCGCCGTGCCGTCGGTGCCGGCGCTGCCGTCGGTCGTGCCCTCGCTGGTGCCCGCGGTCTCGCCGTCGGTCCCGGCGGCCCCGCCGTCGTCGCCGCAGGCCGGCAGGAGCACGCAGACACAGAGAGGCGCGACAACGAGGGGACGAACAGGAGTCAGCACGTTGCCATGCTAACCGAGCGCGACGCAGCGGCGGGCCCTCACCATCGCCTGCTCGCGCCGGCCTAGACTCACACGCCGCGAGCGCTCAAAACCGCCCCTGGACGAGGAAGCCGGTCTGCCCGGCGCCGAACGTCGGCGCGAAGCTGACGCGGCGCTTCTTCAGGTGGAATCGCTGCACGAGCAGACCCGTGGTCGCGCCGACGATCGTGCCGGCGCCGAGGCCGAGGAAGAAGCCGCTGGCGAGGCGATGGGCGGTGAAGCAGTCGACGCCCTCGTTGTTGGTGCAGACCAGCGAGGCGGTGCTGTTGTTGTTCCAGCGGCTGGTCGTGACGCCGCCCCACACGCCGCCGGTGAGCAGCGCGGCCGCGCCGACCCCCAGCTCGGTCCACCACACCCACGGCTTCACGTCGTACTCGGCGGTCAGGCCGGTGGCCCACAGGCCCACGGCCACACCCATGAGCCCCGAGCCCGCCGAGCGCAGGCGGATCGCCGGCAGCAGCTCGCCGTTGGCGACCTTCGTCAGCTTCTTCTCGTCGTAGACGTTGCTGCCGTGGACCGCGAGCGCGAGGCCGGTGATGAACACCGGCACGCCCGAGACGATGAGGCCGGTCGACAGGCGCATGCGCGTCTTCTTCGGCACGCGCTCGGGCACCGGCGGCGGCGCAGGCGTGGCGTCGGCGGGCGGGGACGTCGGCGTCGCGGCGTCGGCGGGCGGGGGCGTCGGCGCGGGCGTCAGCGAGGGCGCCAGCGCGACCGCGAAGGTCGCCGTCGGCTGGGCGCCGAGGGTGACCTTCTCGACGTGGCGCTGATAGCCCGGCGCCTGCACCGTGACCTCCCAGTCGCCGGGCTCGATGCGGACCGCACACTTGCCGTGGCCGTCGAGCGGGCAGGGCACCGGCTCGGCGTTCAGCTGCATCTTCTGCAGCGTCACCGTCGCCCCGGCCGCCACCGCCTCGCCCGGCCCGATCTGGAACGTCGCCGAGCGGAACGCCGGATCGCTGGCCAGCGCCACGTCGAGCACGAAGCCCGGCGCACCTGGCTTGATGGTCAGGTCGCGGGTCGAAGCGGCGTAGGTCGGCGCGCCGATCTTGAGCTGCCACTTGCCGGGGTCGACGTAAATCGTCTTGCCGCCGGAGGTGAACTCGGGGGCGCGCGGCGGCAGCTCGAAGACCAGCGGCGGGCGCTTGTCCTTGTCCTCGTCGACGCGGGTCAGCGTCAGCGTGGCGCCGAGCTCGGCCACCGACGACGGGGCGACGCGGACGATCACGCCGGTCGCCGCCGCCTGGGCCTTCTTGCTGCGGCTTTGGGCCTGCTCGCGGCCGTCCTCGGGGATCCCTTGCTGCTGGAGGTAGAGCTCCCAGTAGCGGATCGCGTGCGCGCGGTGACCCAGGGCGAGGCGGGCCAGGCCGGCGTTGAACAGGTCGCGCGGCTCGTGCACGGTCGCCCACAGGTCCTCGAGGATCTGCGCGGCTTCGAGGTACTTCTTCTGCCCGTACAGCGCGGCGGCCTGCTCGGCGCGCGCGTCGGCGTCGCTCACGGGTGCGGGCGCGGGCTCGGGCGTGGACGCGGGCGCCGAGGTGGACGCGGGCGCCGAGGGGGTCCCGGGCGCGGGTTCGGAGGTCGGGGGCGTGGCCGCGGGCTCGGCGGCCGCGGCGGTCGCGAGGGTCAGGAGGAGCCACGAGAGGCTGACGGGCATCGACATCTCCGAGCGGCGGGGGTCGTCCGGCCGCGGCCGGCCGCGCGATGATACGCTCGCTCGTCGCGCAGCGGCAGCAATTGTCGCGCCGCCGCTGCCCCCTGGTAAGCTCATGTGTCATCCTCGCGCGCGATGCAGCGACGGTGGCGGGGCCTTGTGTGCTCGGGGGCGGTGAGCGTGGCCGTGGTGCTCGCCGGCGAGGCGCGAGCGGGGGGCGCGCGGACGGCCGCACCGACGCCCCCGACACCGATCTTCGGCGGCGCGGAGGCCGAGATCTGCGCCTTCCCCGGGGTGGTCTCGCTGAGCGACGGCAGCACCCGCTGCACCGGCGCGCTCGTGCATCCGCGCCTCGTGCTGTACGCCGCGCACTGCGGCGCGACCGGCATGAAGGTCGGCTTCGGCGAGTCGGCCCTGGCCCCGGCGCAGGTCGTCGAGCCCGAACTCTGCCGCGTCCACCCCGACTACGGCGGGCTCGGCAGCGAGGCCGTCGACTTCGCCTTCTGTCGCCTCGCCGAGCCCGCGCCGGTGCCGGTGCTGCCGATCGCGTCCGGCTGCGAGCTCGCGCTGCTGGAGCCCCAGGCCGAGGCGACGATCGTCGGCTACGGCGAGTCCGACTCGGGCAGCGGCGACGGCCCCAAGCGCTGGGCCCCCGCGCCGGTGCGGCTCGTGCTCGCCGATTACTTCGAGGTCGGCGGCCTCGGCGAGGCGGGCGTGTGCGCCGGCGACTCCGGCGGTCCGGCGCTGCTCCGGGCCGCCGACGACACCTGGCGGGTGTTCGGCGTCGCCTCGGTGCACGCGGCCGGCTGCGGCGGGATCGGCCACTACGCCTACGCCGAGCGGGCGATCGGGTGGCTCGAAGAACAGGCGGAGCTCGACCTCACCCCGTGTCACGCGAGCGACGGCGCCTGGCGGCCCGACTTCCGCTGCAGCGATTTCGCGCCGGCGAGCAGCGCCGGCGCCGGCGCCTGGACCGACTTCTGCGCCGCCGCCCCGGCCGGGCCCGCCGGCACCAGCTGCGGCCCCGCCTTCGACGCCAGCCCCGACGACACCCCGCCGACGGTGGCGATCACGAGCCCCGCCGCCGGCCCGCAGCCGGGCCCGCAGGCGGTCGTCGAGGTGGTGGCCGAGGCCGAGGACGTCGGCTGGGGCGTCGCCGAGGTCGCGCTCGAGATCGACGGCGAGGTCCAGGCCCGCGACGACGAGCCGCCGTGGCGCTTCGGCGCCGCCGAGTTCCCGGCGGGCAGCCACACGCTGGTGGCGATCGCCGAGGACGCGGCCGGGCACGTCACCCGCTCCGAGCCGGTGGTGCTCGAGGTCGAGGGCGAGGGCGAGGGCGGCGGCGAGGGCTGCGGCTGTCGCAGCGGCGGCGGCGGCGGCGGGCCCTGGTGGCTGGTCCTCTGGACATGGTGGATGAGCCATGTCCGAAGAGCAAGACGAACACGCGGCTGAACGAGCGCTGACTCACCGCCGGGGCGGGCGCCGGGCCCGGCGTTTCGCGCTACACCTCGCGCGATGTCCGTGCGCAAGCCCGAGCCCCAGCTCCAGCCCCTCGACCTGTTCCAGGAGTGGTTCGCCGCGGCGGCCAAGAGCATGACGATGCCGGAGGCGATGACGCTGGCGACCGCCGACGAAGCCGGCCGGCCCTCGGCCCGCATGGTCCTGCTCAAGGGCTTCGACCCGGCCGGGCGCCTGCGCTTCTTCACCAACTACGACAGCCGCAAGGCCGGCGAGCTCGACCGCAACCCGCGGGCGGCGCTGCTGTTCTGGTGGCCGACGCTCTACGTGCAGGTCCGGGTCGAGGGCGCGGTGTCCCGCCTGTCCGCCGCGGAGTCCGACGCCTACTTCGCCACGCGCCCGCGCCTCAGCCAGCTCGGCGCGATCATCTCGCCGCAGAGCCGGCCGATCGAAGACTTCCAGTCGGTGCTCGACGGGGTGTCGCACCTGGCCCACGAGCTCGGCGACGCCCCCGTGCCGCGCCCCGCCCACTGGGGCGGCTACGCCGTCGAGCCCGACGCGTGGGAGTTCTGGATCGGTCACGACGGCCGCCTGCACGAGCGCTTCGTCTACCGCCGCACCGAGGCGGGCTGGAGCTTCACCCTGCTGGCGCCCTGAGCGCCGTGCTACGCTGGCGCCGTGGACGCCCCGATCGACCTCCGTCCGGTCTTCCGCGCGCACTGGCCCAGCTACGGGCCGGACTGGGACCGCGCGATCGAGCTGGGGATCGACGTGGCCCAGCTCGAGCGCAACCTGGCGCTGACGCCCGAGCAGCGGCTGCTCAATCACCAGAGCGCTCGCCAGGCGCTCCAGCAGTTGCGCGCGGGGATGAAGCGTGACCGATGACATCATCGAACTGCTGAAGCGCCTGATCGCCGCCGAGGTCGAGTTCGTGCTGGTGGGAGGCGTCGCAGCGGCGATGCACGGCTCCGACCAACTGACGCGGGACCTCGACATCCTCGCCGTGTTGACCCCCGAGAACATGGCCCGCCTGCTCGCCGCGCTGCGCGACCTCCATCCGTACGACTCGGCGCGCCCCGACCTGGGCGAGCTCCGCAGCCCCCCCGAGGAGCTGGCGCGCTACCGCAACCTGTACCTCGGGACAGACATCGGCCGGCTCGACGTGCTCGGGGAGATCCCGCCGCTCAGCGGCTACCCCGAGGTCGCAGCCGAAGCCACCTCCGCCGAGTTCCTCGGCGCGACCTGCAAGGTCATCTCGCTCGATCCTCTGATCACGATCAAGGAGTCGGTCGGTCGCCCCAAGGACCTGCTCGTGGCCGCCGAGCTCAGGGCGATCCGCGACCGCCTGCGCAACGAGCCGCGACCGCCCCGCGGCGAGCACTGATGATATGTCCGAAGAGGCATGTCACTTCGTGCTGGTCGCTTACGCGACCGCCCGTCGCGCCGACGAGCCGCGAGCATCTCTCGCCGCGGAGCTCCCCCTGATGGGCAGGGGTCGGTCACCTCGCTCGTCGTGCGTCGGGTCCGGGCGAAGCTGAGCGTGCTCGTCGCCTGTCCCGCGGACTGCACCGCCTGCAAAGCTGCCGGTCGGCACCGGCGGGGAACTCGGCCTCGGAGGCTCGGCGAAGTCCGACGAGCTGCAGCAACACCCTTTGCCGCTCGCCTCACAGCGCTTCCTGAAATTCCGCGACCTCGGGGAACTTCGCCTGCAACTCGGCGAAATTGTCGGCCGCGTCGGTGCAGCGGAGCACCGACTCGAGCACCGCCGACGACGCGTATTGCGTGATCTCCCAGCTCGTCGCGTCGGGCGTGTAGTCGGGGCTGCAGTCGAACAGGAAGCTGGCGAACTGCGCCCCGCAGACGTCGTTGGCCTGGGCGATCTGTAAAAAGTCCTGGCCCTGCGTGTTCTTCAGCGAGCACAGGCTCGAGAAGGCGAGGTGGCCGGCGCCGTCGATGCCGACCAGCCGCTTGGGCGCGGGTGAGCTGGCGAAGCCCGACTGCTGGCCCGAGTACTCGACCACCTGGTCGGACAGCGCGCCGAGGATCAGCGTCGACTCGAGCGCCGCCCCGGCCTCGACCCCGCCCGCGGCCATCGGGATCAGCACGCGCGCCGAGTCGCCGGCGCCGGCGATCGCCCCGCCGCCGGCGCTGTGGCCGGACATGGCGATCCGCGCGGCGTCGACGTGGCCGGCGATGAACGCCAGGTCGCCGGCCGGAGCGGCGAGCGCCGCGACCATCTGGCCGATGTCGTCGGCAAGGTTCTGCGGCACCATCGGCACCCCGCACAGCGACCCGAGCAGGTCCTTGAGCCACAGGCCCGGGTGGTCGGCGGCGAGGACAATGAAGCCGCGGCTGGCCCAGTGGACCATGTGCTCGAGCGACTGCGAGCGGAACCCCGCGGTGCCGTGGATGAAGATCACCGCCGGGTAGGGCCCGTGGTCGGCGTCGAGCGGGAGGCCCTGCCAGCATTCGCAGTCCTGCCACGGGTTGTCGGCGTCGGACACCTTGCCCTGCTCGGCGTCCGGCAGGCCGGTGCGGATGTCGTAGCGGATCTTCTCTTGCCCCGCCTCGCTCCCGGGCTCGGCCGGATACCACACCTCGACCGTCAAGTCGGCGATCGCCACCGTGCGCGCGCCGACCGGCCACGGGCCCGGCAGTGATGTGTCTTTCGGGACAGGTAGGAACGAGCCGCCGGCGCACCCGGGCACCTCCGCGCCGGTCCCGGTCGTGTCGTCGCCGGTCGACGTGTCGGGTGCGGTGGTCGTCGGCGCCGTGGTGGTGGGCGCGCCGGTCGACGCCGTCGCGGCGGTGTCCGCGGTGGCGGCGGTCTCGCCGGTGGTGGTGGTGCTCGCCTCGGTCCCGGTGGTGGCGCCGCCGGAGCCGTTGCAGGCGGCCATGAAGAGGGTCAGCGCGAGAAGGCGACGCATCGGGGGACTCCTGGAACTGCGCGTCACGGCACCACGGAGCGCCTCCGCTGTCAACGTGGCATCCAGGCGACAACCTGTCTCTGCGGACAGCTGCGATTCACGCTTCGATCGCAGGAGAATTGCGGCGAGGGTCTCCGCAAGCGGACCGCGTGGTCGCGTGATGAACGCGTCGCAGCGCGTACGAGCGCGTCGATCGGCCGCGCAGCAGGCACATGCGCACAATCGAACTGATGCATGAATCAGCTTTGCGGTTGATGGTTGGGGGGCCCCCGCGTAACCATCGCCGCATGCGGCTCAAAAAACATAGTCTGTCCACCTCCACGGCCCTGTTGTGCGTGAATCTGTTCACGTTCGCGTGCAACAACGACGACTCGGCCACCGCGTCGACCGATTCTGACAGCGACTCCGAGAGCAGCGGGACTCTGGGGTCGACCGGGACGCCGTCGACCGAGACCTCGCCGACCACGACCTCGCCGTCGGTCACCGAGTCGGGCACCGGCACCACCACCAACGTGCCGACGACCAGCATCGGTCCCGGCACCGACACCGACACGACGGCGGGCCCGGGGACGGACACCAATACGAGCACCACGAACCCCGGCACCGACTCGACGACGAACACGAGCACCGACTCGACGACGAACACCGGCACCGACACGAACACCGGCACCGACACGAACACCGGCACCGAGACCGACGGCGGCACCGAGACCGAGACCGACACCAACACCACCGGCATCAACGCGGTCTGCGGCGACGGCGTCGTCGAGGGCGGCGAGGGCTGCGACGACGGCGCGGACAACGGCCCGGGCAAGGCGTGCAAGGCCGACTGCACCCCGAACGTGTGCGGCGACGGCGACAAGGGCCCGACCGAGGCGTGCGACGAAGGCGCGGACAACGGCAGCCCGGACAGCACCTGCACCGCCGAGTGCAAGGCCAACGTCTGCGGCGACGGCATCCTCGGCCCCGGCGAGACCTGCGACGACGGCGCCAACAACGGCGACGACAAGCCGTGCACCAGCGACTGCGAGCCGAACGTCTGCGGCGACGGCAAGGTCGGCCCCGGCGAGGCCTGCGACGACGGCAACGACGACGACATGGATGAGTGTACCAACGCCTGCGCCCTCGCCACCTGCGGCGACAGCATCGTCGCCGCCACCGAGCAGTGCGACGACGGCAACATGGTCGACACCGACGCCTGCACCGCCTCGTGCACCGCGGCCGCCTGCGGCGACGGCTTCACGCAGATGGTCAACAACGAGGCCTGCGACGACGGCGACCAGAACTCCGACCAGAGCGACTGCACCTCGTCGTGCAAGGAGAACGTGTGCGGCGACGGCCTCGTCAATACCCTCGGCATGACCCCCGAGCAGTGCGACCTCGGCGAGGGCAACGGCCCCGGCAAGGCGTGCAACGCCAATTGCGAGACCAACGTGTGCGGCGACGGCGACCCCGGCCCGGGCGAGCAGTGCGACGACGGCAACAACGTCGACGACGACGGCTGCAGCGCCACCTGCGTCCTGGAGATCTGCGGCAACAGCATCGAGGACGGCGCCGAGCAGTGCGACGACGGCAAGAACGGCAACCAGGACGACGGCTGCACCGACCAGTGCCTGCTGCCGGTCTGCGGCGACGGCTTCACCCAGGTCAGCAAGGGCGAGCAGTGCGACCTCGGGAACAACAACAGCAACACCGGCGCCTGCACCCTCGTCTGCAAGAACGCGGTGTGCGGCGACGGCTTCATCCGCACCGGCGTCGAGCAGTGCGACGACGGCGTCAACAACGGCAACACCAAGGCGTGCAAGGCCAACTGCACCAAGCAGGTGTGCGGCGACGGCTTCGTCGGCCCCGGCGAGGCCTGCGACGACGGCAACGCGATCAACAACGACACCTGCACCAACGCCTGCAAGCTGGCGACCTGCGGCGACGGCATCAAGCAGGGCACCGAGCAGTGCGATCTCGGCGCGAACAACAGCAACACCGGCGCCTGCACCCTGGCCTGCCTCCTGCCGAAGTGCGGCGACGGCTTCAAGCAGGGCACCGAGCAGTGCGACGACGGCAACGGCTCCAACGCCGACGCCTGCCTCAACACCTGCAAGACCGCGGCCTGCGGCGACGGCTTCCTCAAGACCTCCGCCCCGGCCGAGCAGTGCGACGACGGCAACACCCAGAACGGCGACCTCTGCAACGCCAACTGCACCAAGCCGAAGCGCGTGTTCAACACCAGCGTCAGCTGGAACGGCAACCTCGGCGGCATCGGCGGCGCCAAGGCCAAGTGCCAGGCCCGCGCCAACGCGGCCGGCCTCGGCGGCACCTGGGACGCGTGGATCAGCAACAACACCAGCAACCCGGCCAGCCGCTTCGTCAAGTCGACCACCCGCTACGCCCGCCTCGACGGCCAGGAAATCGCCCAGACCTGGGCCGACCTCGTCGACGGCACCCTCGACGTGCCGATCAACATCAACGAGTTCGGCGACATGTCCCCGCAGGCCGACATCTGGACCGGCACCGCGGAAGACGGCACCTCGCTCCTCGAAGACTGCAGCGGCTGGACCGCCAGCGGCGGCTTCGGCGTGATCGGCTACGAAGGCCGCAACAACGCCATCGACTTCAACTGGAGCGCGCGGTCGGTGGTCTTCGCGTCGAATTGCTCGACGATGCAGCGGCTGTATTGTTTCGAGCAGTGAGCCGAGAATCGTTCTGAACTTCGAGCACGCACGCGTGCTCGGAGGTCCCTCTCCTCGACGGCTCCAGCGCATGGATCGCGCTGGAGCCGTCGCGGCGACGATCGACGTGATCGCTCGGGGTGAAGCTCGCTGTGGCGGAGGTGGCTGGCATCGGCCGCCCGGCCACCGGGAGGGCAGTGTGTGCGCCACTCGGGCCCCGTCGGGCACGTCGCAGGCGGCTGGTGAGCTCACCAGCCGCTTCTCGATCGTCGCGATATCCCTGGTGGAGCCCCTCGTCGCGCCGCCGCAAAACCAGCACCGCAAGCTGGTAAAGGCGCAAAGGGACGCCGTAGCCGTCGACCTGGCAGGCCGCGTGCCGGACGTCGCGGAGGCTGCGGCCGCGGTGAACTTGTTGAACTTGGCGGGCAGCTTGTCGAACACGAGGCCACCGGGTTGGTGGAGCAACGGAGGGTCGCTCCTGGCTTCTTTCTGGTGCTGTAGCCCCTCGTTGACCTGGCGCTGCGCCTGCGCGAGGTTGGTCCATTCGTCGATCGCCTGTTGTACGCGCGCGGGGACGTGCTAATGAGGTGGGCCTGAGCCTCTGGGTCGAGCTCGGGCTCGTGGATTTCGGCGGCGACGGCCACGTCGGTGCATCTCGTGGCGGCCGACGTGACCAGCAGTTTCGAGAGCGGCGTATGGTTT
Organism: Nannocystis exedens; assembly: GCF_002343915.1. Taxonomy (GTDB): domain Bacteria; phylum Myxococcota_A; class Polyangia; order Nannocystales; family Nannocystaceae; genus Nannocystis; species Nannocystis exedens. Next base: position 6,291,808 of record NZ_NETK01000001.1, read on the forward strand.
CCTCGGCACAGTGTCCACCATGCTTGCCCCGTGTCTCGGACCCAGCGGGAGCGCGGGCATGCGCGGAACGAACGCGCCAGGTAGGCGACGCGCCGACCTGCCGCAGGACACCGCTCGACCGGGTCCGTCCGAGACCCGAGGGCCTGAGAGGCACCAAGGAACGATGTTCCGTGCCGAGCGAGTCCTTGCACCGCAGCCTCGCGCAAGCTAGGGTCGGGCGCTGTGTTCGCCTCCCGACGTGCCGCGCTCCCGGTCGTGGTTCTCTCTGCCGTTCTCCCGGGCTCGCTGAGTTGCGCCGACATCCCGGGCCGATGCATTACCGCCCCGTGCTGGGCCGCCGTCGACTCGACCACCAGCACGACGACGGACCCGACGACGGACCCGAGCACGGACGTCTCGACGACGGGCCCGGACCAGTGCGGCAACGGGGTCGTGGACCCCGGGGAGACGTGCGACGACGGCGAGGAGTGCAGCGACGGGGTGTGCAACTCGGACGCGTACACGGGCGAGAAGCACTGCAACGCCGCATGCAGCGGCCTGTATCCCGGCTGGTGCGGGGACAAGGCGATGCAGGCGACGGAGATGTGCGACGAGGGCGGCAACACGCTGGCGTGCGACGCCGACTGCACGCCGGTCGAGTGTGGAGACGGCCTGCTCAACCCAGCCGCCAGTGAGGCCTGCGACGACGGGGCCGAGAACGCGGACGCGTACGACGACAGCCCGGACGAGGTCACGTGCAACAGCGCCTGCACGGGCAAGGCGCCTCATTGTGGAGACGGAGTCTGTCAAGAGGCGAACGAGGACGCGAGCTGCGCCGACTGCACGTGCGGGGACGGCATCACGAGCGCGCCCGAGACCTGCGACGACGGCATGGGCGGCACGCAGACGGACACGCCGACGTGCGACGCCGATTGCACCGCCATCGAGTGCGGGGACGGTCATCCCAACCTCGCCGCCGGTGAGAAGTGTGACGACGGCAACGACGAGAATGACGACGAGTGCCGCAACGACTGCACGACCTGCGGGAACGGCACCGTGCAGCCGGGCGAGGAGTGCGACGACGGCAACACGGTCGACGACGACGGGTGCAGCAACGAGTGCATCCTTCCCCGCCTCGTCTTCGTCACGTCGTCGGGCTTCGTCGGCAACCTCGGCGGCCTCGCGGGCGCCGACATGAAGTGCGCCGCGGCCGGCATGATCGCCGACCCGGACCTCCCCGCCACCGCCTGGCGCGCGTGGCTGAGCGACGACACCGGCTCGCCGTCGACGCGCTTCGACACCAACTTCACCGGCTGGTACCGTCTGGTCGACGGCACGCCCATCGCCAAGGGATGGTCCGACCTTACGGATAGTAACCTCCTCGCGGCCATCAATCTCACCGAGAACAATGCGGCGCCCGGGTCCCCCAAAAACGTCTGGTCCAACACGACTGCTGCCGGCACGAAGGCGGGCATGGAGCACTGCAGCAACTGGAGCATACCCGACCTGGTGCCAAAAGGTCGCCTCGGTGACCCTGCGGCCACGAACACCGATTGGACCGACCTGAACGACGCCGTGCTCAACCCCTTCAGTTGCGGCGTTCAACTCCACCTCTACTGCTTTCAGAACATACCCTGACCCTCAAATTTCTTTCTTTCCATGCCCACTCAAACTCCAGCGCTTCTTCGGCTCGCGTTGCTCGCCGCCTGGTTCCCCGGCTGCAGCACCGACAGCCCCGGCGCCTCGGCGTGTGGCACCGCGGCGTGCAGCGCGACGGACCCGACGACGGACCCGAGCACGGACGTCTCGACGACGGGTCCGGGCCAGTGCGGCAACGGGGTCGTGGACCCTGGGGAGACGTGCGACGACGGCGAGGAGTGCAGCGACGGGGTGTGCAACTCGGACGCGTATACGGGCGAGAAGCACTGCAACGCCGCATGCAGCGGCCTGTATCCCGGCTGGTGCGGGGACAAGGCGATGCAGGCGACGGAGACGTGCGACGAGGGCGGCAACACGCTGGCGTGCGACGCCGACTGCACGCCGGTCGAGTGTGGAGACGGCCTGCTCAACCCAGCCGCCAGTGAGGCCTGCGACGACGGGGCCGAGAACGCGGACGCGTACGACGACAGCCCGGACGAGGTCACGTGCAACACGACGTGCATGGGCAAGGCGCCTCATTGTGGAGACGGAGTCTGTCAAGAGGCGAACGAGGACGCGAGCTGCGCCGACTGCACGTGCGGGGACGGCATCACGAGCGCGCCCGAGACCTGCGACGACGGCATGGGCGGCACGCAGACGGACACGCCGACGTGCGACGCCGATTGCACCGCCATCGAGTGCGGGGACGGTCATCCCAACCTCGCCGCCGGTGAGAAGTGTGACGACGGCAACGACGAGAATGACGACGAGTGCCGCAACGACTGCACGACCTGCGGGAACGGCACCGTGCAGCCGGGCGAGGAGTGCGACGACGGCAACACGGTCGACGACGACGGGTGCAGCAACGAGTGCATCCTTCCCCGCCTCGTCTTCGTCACGTCGTCGGGCTTCGTCGGCAACCTCGGCGGCCTCGCGGGCGCCGACATGAAGTGCGCCGCGGCCGGCATGAGCGCGAACCCGGACCTCCCCGCCACCGCCTGGCGCGCGTGGCTGAGCGACGACACTGGCTCCCCGTCGACGCGCTTCGACACCAACTTCACCGGCTGGTACCGTCTGGTCGACGGCACGCCCATCGCCAAGGGATGGTCCGACCTTACGGATAGTAACCTCCTCGCGGCCATCAACCTCACCGAAAACGTGACAGCCCCGGCCGACCCGCTCAACGCCTGGTCCAACACGGCTCCCACCGGCGCGACGGTGGACGGCTCGCACTGCGAGAAGTGGACATCCTCGTCTTTCAACGAGGATGTCAAGGGCCGTCTGGGTGCCACCACTGCGACGAACTCGGACTGGACGCACCTAAATCCCACCAACTGCAGCAACAGCTTCCACCTCTACTGTTTCCAGGACGTCCCTTAACACTCAAGTCCTGCCCATGCTCGCCCAAGCTCCCACACGCCTTCTCCAGCACGCGTCGCTGCTGGCGCTGCTCGCCGCCTGGCTGCCCCCCGGCTGCAGCACCGACAGTCCCGGCGTCTCCGCGTGCGGCGGTGCCTGCAGCGCGACGGACCCGACGACGGACCCGAGCACGGACGTCTCGACGACGGGCCCGGACCAGTGCGGCAACGGGGTCGTGGACCCCGGGGAGACGTGCGACGACGGCGAGGAGTGCAGCGACGGGGTGTGCAACTCGGACGCGTACACGGGCGAGAAGCACTGCAACGCCGCATGCAGCGGCCTGTATCCCGGCTGGTGCGGGGACAAGGCGATGCAGGCGACGGAGACGTGCGACGAGGGCGGCAACACGCTGGCGTGCGACGCCGACTGCACGCCGGTCGAGTGTGGAGACGGCCTGCTCAACCCAGCCGCCAGTGAGGCCTGCGACGACGGGGCCGAGAACGCGGACGCGTACGACGACAGCCCGGACGAGGTCACGTGCAACACGACGTGCATGGGCAAGGCGCCTCATTGTGGAGACGGAGTCTGTCAAGAGGCGAACGAGGACGCGAGCTGCGCCGACTGCACGTGCGGGGACGGCATCACGAGCGCGCCCGAGACCTGCGACGACGGCATGGGCGGCACGCAGACGGACACGCCGACGTGCGACGCCGATTGCACCGCCATCGAGTGCGGGGACGGTCATCCCAACCTCGCCGCCGGTGAGAAGTGTGACGACGGCAACGACGAGAATGACGACGAGTGCCGCAACGACTGCACGACCTGCGGGAACGGCACCGTGCAGCCGGGCGAGGAGTGCGACGACGGCAACACGGTCGACGACGACGGGTGCAGCAACGAGTGCATCCTTCCCCGCCTCGTCTTCGTCACGTCGTCGGGCTTCGTCGGCAACCTCGGCGGCCTCGCGGGCGCCGACATGAAGTGCGCCGCGGCCGGCATGATCGCCGACCCGGACCTCCCCGCCACCGCCTGGCGCGCGTGGCTGAGCGACGACACTGGCTCCCCGTCGACGCGCTTCGGCACCAGCTTCACCGGCTGGTACCGTCTGGTCGACGGCACGCCCATCGCCAAGGGATGGACCGATCTCACCGATGGCGCCCTCGCAGCCCCAATCAACCTTACAGAGGCCGGAACGGCACCGGCGGAGCCGTTACTCGTCTGGTCGAACACGGGCTCGAGCGGCGCGAAGGCCGGGGACGAGCACTGCAACGGCTGGATGACTGCGAACAAAGACCCGGAGGGCCGCCTGGGTGACGTCACGGCGATGAACGCAGACTGGACCGATCTGAACGACGAAGGCTCCTTCAGTTGTATTGCGAGCTTCCACCTCTACTGCTTCCAGAACACCCCCTGACCCGAACCTCGTCCATGCCCACTCAAACTCCAGCGCTTCTTCGGCTCGCGCTGCTCGCCGCCCGGCTCCCCGGCTGCAGCACCGACAGCCCCGGCGCAACCGCGTGCGGCACCACGGCGAGCACGGCAACCGCGGGCACCCGCGGCGACGGAATGACCTCGAGAGGCCCCGGATGATGTCCTCCCCCGAGCCCCACCCGCCGCCGGTCCTCGACGAGGACGCCGCCACCGCGCCGAGCCTGCCGCGGCCGCCGGCCGATCCGTACATCGGTCGCGAGATCGAGGGTCGCTACCGCATCGAGCGGAAGCTCGGCGCCGGCGGCATGGGGCGGGTGTATCTCGGCAAACACCTGCGGACCGGCGCTGCGCTGGCGATCAAGGTCGTCGAGTCGCATCCTGCCAGCAGCGCCGAGCTGCAGACGCGGTGCTTCAACGAGGCGCGCGCGATGATGGAGGTCCGCAGCAGTCACGTCGCGCACGCGATCGACGTGGGGGTCCTGCCGCGCGGCGAGCTCTACCTCGTGATGGAGTACCTCCGCGGCGAGGATCTCGAGGCGCTCCTGCGGCGCGAGGGCCCGCTGCCGTGGTCGCGCCTGGGCCCGATCGCCCTGCAGCTGTGCAGCGGCCTCGGCAGCGCTCACCGCCAGGGCATCATCCACCGCGACATCAAGCCGAGCAATTGCGTCCGGCTCACGGTCGACGACAACCCCGATCATATCAAGATTATCGACTTCGGCATCGCCCGCGACATGGACGCCCCCACCGGGCCGACGCAGAAGGGCACCGTGATAGGCACCCCCGAGTATCTCGCGCCGGAGCTCGTCACCGGCGACGCCAGGGCCGGGGTCCGCACCGATATCTACGCGCTCGGCGCCACCCTGTATAAGCTATCGACCGGGGTCTCGCCGTTTCGTGGCGACAGCGCCTTCGAGGTGATGGGCAAGCACGTCCACGGCGAGCGGGTCCCGCCGAGCCGCGCCGCGCCGCATATGGCGATTCCGGCGGCCGTCGACGCGCTCATCCTCCGCACCCTCGCGCCGAACCCCGGCGACCGCTACGCGAGCACGGACGAGCTGGCGCAGGCGATCTGCGCGACTCTGGGGATCCGTCGCAGCGGGGTCTCCGGCGCCGCGTTCAATACGCCCGTGACCGCGGTACTGCCTCGAGCGGGCGTGCCGACCTCCGATCCCCGGCCGATCGCCGGCGCGGGCCTGGGCTCCACCGCCGAGACCGTCGCGCCGCGCGCGGTCGCCAGTCGCGTCGTCACGTTATTATCGACAATCGGATTCTTCGTGGTCGCCACGCGACTCGTGATTCCGGACGACGCCTCGCCAAACACAGCCTCGCCGATATCGCGCGAGGCTCCCGTCACAGGGCCCACTCCCGCGTCGCTCGCTGCCGAATCGCCGCGGCCGGAGCAGCCGCGCAAAGGCCCGGCCGCGGCGCCGATGGGGGATGTACCGAAGAACATGCCCCCCGAGACATCCTCGTCGCACGCCGTGGCCCCGCCGGTGGATGTCTTGAAGAACATGCCCCTCGAGACATCCCCGTCCGGCACCGAGGCCCGAGGTGCACCCGCGGGGCTCGAGCCGCCCGTCGCCGCGGAGCCGTCCGAACCGAAGCCGGCCCCGCCGTCCGAGCCACCCGTCGCCCCCGAGTCCACCGCCGCGAAGCAGGCCGCGCCGCCCGTCACCGCGGAGTCGACCGACGCGAAGCAGGCCGCGCCGCCCGCCGCGAGACCCACCGAGACGAAGCAGCCCGCCCCGCCTCCCTCGACGCCCTCGCCGCCGCCTGCCCCGGCTCCCTCGTCGCCCTCGCCCGAAGCCCAGCCCGCGCCGGCGAAGCCGCGGCCGGAGCCCGGCTTCCCGTACACCGCCGCGAGGTCGGAGATCGCCCAGCAGCTCAAGTACCTGCGCACCACTTGTATGATGTCGGGCGGCCTCGTCACCCCGCAGGTCAAGTTCCGCGTCGACGTCGCCCCCAACGGCACGCCCGACGTTCGCGTCTACTCGGCCGACCGGGACCTCCGCGCGTGCTTCCGCAAGGCCCTGTCGTTCCCGTTCGGCAAGAGCCCGCGCGGCGGCGCCTTCGTGTACACGCTGACGCAATCGAGCGCCGACTTCGTGCCCGTGCCGCTCGACGCCGGAAAGGCGGGCAAACCATGAGCTCCGGCAAGCTCGCGGCCGCCGGCCTGTACCGGCGCGCATCGATCGCCTGCGCCCTGCTCGGGCTCTGCGGGGCCTCGCTCGGCGCCTCCCTGACCGCCCTGAAGTTCCGCATGGTCTACACCCCGTGCCTCGGCCCGAACGGCGGCTGTCAGGTCGGCGTGATGCGCTGTGAGGACGCCCTGAGCGCGTCCTGGTCGATCGTCGGCGGCCTGCCGATCAGCGCCTGGGGCTCCGCCGCGTACCTCGCGGTCGCGGTGCTGGCGATCGGCCAGCTCGTCCGTCGCGGCTTCCTCGCCGGCTGCGCGGCCGCGCTGCTCGGGGTCCTCTCGCTCGCGGTGGCGCTCGTGAGCCTGGCCTACGCCGTCTATGCGTTTGCGATCCTGCGATCGCCCTGCCCGTATTGCCTGTCGCTCTACGTCGTCGCGGCGCTGCTCCTGGTGTCCGCCGCGATCGTGCGACGCGCGGCCGACCCGCGCGAACAGTTCGGCCTGCGCGCCGCGCTCCGCCATCGCCGGGCCTCGTTCATCGACGCCGCCTTCCGCCTCGGCATGCTGCTGACGATCGCCGCCGGCCTGCAATCGCTCGCGTATCACGGCATGCGCCACACCGTGACCGTGCGCGACGGGTGCCCCGAGCAGGCCGAGCCCTCGCCGCCCGCGCCGATCCGGGTCGGCGACGCGGACGCGCCGGTGATCCTCGCGGCCTATCTCGACATGTCGTGCAGCGCGTGCAAGCGCAAGTTCAAGCAGCTCGCGGGCGCCCTGCGCAACAATGAATTTTCCAGGCCGGTCCAGCTGTGGATCTACCACGCGCCGCGCCACGCCTGCGATCCCGCGGCGTTCCCGGCCGGGTTCGCCCGCTCCGACGATCGCGCCCGCGACGACAACGCCTGCCTGGCCGCGCGCGCGGCCGAGTGCATGGAGAAGCTCCAGGCCGGCGCCGGCTTCCGCCTGATCGGCGGCCTGTTCGCGCTGCAAGACGATCGCCAGCCCGGTCAGCCGCTGTTCACCGCCGAGCGCGTCGGCAACCGTGCGGTCGACCTCGGGATGGAGATCGACCCCGACGATCGCGACAACCCGCTGTTTCGTTGCATCGACGACGATCGCGGGGTGCTGGCGACGATCACCGCCCACCAGCGGCACGCCGAGGCGCTGGCGCTCGCGGTCCCCGCGATCGCCGTGCATGCCGCCCGCGATGGCGAGGTCGACCCGAATCGTCCGCCCTACTGGATCTTCGGCAACACCCCGTTCGACGACCTCGGCATGTACATCGAGCTGCAGGCCGCTCCGCCCGCTCCAGCCAGGTAGTCCGACCATGTCCGCGCCCCGCGACCCCGCGACCCTCATGATGCTCGTGCTGACCGTCGCCATGGCGGTCGCGGTCGCCTCGGTCGTCTACCTCGTCACCTACGACACCGACCTCTCGCTCGAGCAGGCCCAGCCGCAGGTCCGGGCCGTCGCTCCGACCTGCGACCTCTCGCGCCCCGCGACCGCCACCTGTCCTCCGAAACAGTACTGTCGCCTGAACACCTGCGTCCCCGTGCCGCCCGAGGCCCTGTGCGGCGAGGGCGACAGCTGCCGCGACTGCGAGTGCGCGGACGGCCTCGTCTGTCACCACCTGCGCTGCGTCTCGCCGGCCAGCGTCGACCGCACGCCGCTCGTCTGCGAGGAGAACGAGGCCCTCGCGGACGCCGTCAAGGCGCTCGCGTTCAAGTGTGCCACCCGCAAGACCTCGGTCGACGACATCGTCTCCGCCGGCGCCTGCACGACCGCAGAGTGGGAGCAGCTCGCGCTCGAGGACGAGAAGTTCGACCTGCTCCTGTCGGCCTTCCCGGACCGCTTCGCCGTCCACTTCCCGAGCGGCCAGCCGCAGGTGAAGCGCAAGGACTGGCCGCCGCCCGAGGTCCTCGAGCACTACCGCGATCAGGTGCGACGATTCGCCGGCCCGCTGCGCGCGGCCAAGCAGATCTTCGTCATCGGTCGCGCCAGCCCCGACGGCGACGTCGAGGCCAACCACTGGCTCGCGCTGGCGCGGATCAAGTTCGTCGAGAACCTGCTCGACCTCGTGCTCTACGAGGGCATCCCCGAGACGGAGCGCGACCGGCGGCGGGTGCGGATCCGTTCGTTCGGTCTGCCCACCACGCGGACCATCGAGCCGGCCCGCTACCGCCAGACTTACTTGACCGATCCGAGCGGACGGCCGCCGGCCGTCGATCCGCTCGTCACCGCCGATCCGGCCAGCGCCCGCGAGCTGCGCGCCGCGCTCGACGGTGCGATCGACCTCCACGATCGCACCACGCCGGCCTGGCAGGCGCTGTTCTCGGCCGTCAACCGCGTGGTCTTCGTGATCCCGATCCCCTGCCTCGGCGACGAGTACAAGCCGCCGATCTCCGTCGACCTCGCGGAGGCCGCCCCGTGACCGAACGAAGCGCGCGGCTGCTGGCCCAGATCACCTGCCTGCTCGCCCTGGCCAGCATCCTCGCCGCCGCGGTCGTGGGCATGCGCTGGCGTCACGAACGCGACACCTTCGTGCGCAGGCTCGAGGGCGCGTGCGAGCAGGAGCCTGTTCGGTGAGCGCCGATCGCACCCGGTTGTTCCTCGGATGGAGCGCGATCAACCTCGTCTTCACGGGGCTGGGTCTCATCATCACCGTGTGGCTGATGGGCCGACGGGCCGACCAGCACCAGCAATTCGTGCGACTCCTGGCCGAGCGGCAGAACGCTTGCGCTCCCGTCGCCCCCGCCGCCCGGTCGCCGGCCCCTGAAGTCGTGCAGGCGCCGCCGCCGCGCCAGGATCCAGCGAAGTCCGGTTACCTCGGCGCCTCCGGCATGGACATCTCGCCGGCGATGCGCCTCAACCTCGAGGCGCTGCCGCCGGGCGAGGCGGGCAAGCTCCCGCTCGAGACGCTCCGCCTCGGCTCGGCGCAGGTGCTGCCCCCGCGGACGATCCACGTCGTCAACCTGTGGGCGACCTGGTGCGACCCGTGCCTCGCCGAGCTGCCCGAGTTCAAGGCGATGTTCGCCCGCCACCGCGAATGGGACAATGTCCGCTTCGTGCCGATCCAGATCAAGGACCACACCGACCCGCTGCGGTCCTATCATGATTACGCGGGCATCATGCCGCCGGCGCCGATCCGCCTCGCCGATCGCACGATGAGCGACGCCCTCGCGTCGACGCTGGCCGAGGGCGACAGCGGCGGCCTCTACCGCGGCAACCTGCCGGTCACGCTGGTGCTCGACTGCAACCGCCGGGTCCGCTGGGCCAAGTTCGAGCAGCTCGGCGAGGCCGACTTCGCGGCGCTGGAGCCGCTGCTCGACCAGCTCCGCGCCGAGCTGACCGACACGCGCCCGGGGGCGTGGTGCAGCCAGGAGTGGCCCGGCAACGGCCGCTGCGAGGCGATCGAGCGCACCGCCGCCCATCACAGCTTCGAGGACTGCGGGCCGCTGCGCAAGCGCACCGGCGACCTCCCGGGCGCCGCGGAAGCCGCCCTGACCGAGGCCGCCGAGCCCGTCGCCGTCGCGCCGCCGCCCGAGGTCGTGCCGCTCACGTGCCCGCCGAAGACCCGGCTGCTCCACGGCAAGTGCTCGCGGCTGCAGAAGATCCCCGAGTTGACGGTGACCCTGCCCGCGTCGTCGTCGACCTGCGGCAACGGCGTCTGCGACCCCGAGGAGAGCCGGAGCACCTGCTGTCAGGATTGCCCGTGCGCCGATCGTTTCGTATGCAAGAGCCTGCACCCGGGCGAACCGCCGCGGTGCCGCGCGGTCCTGCAACCCTGAGCTTTCGTCGAGGGGCGGCGCGCCTGCAATCCATGGACCCGGGCGACGAATCACCCGTCGACGGCGACCGGTGATTCGAACGCATGGTCGTCGCCGTCGGGGCGCCGGCGATCAAAACCTGCCCGACAGCACGACGCCGGTCTGCGCCGGACCGAAGCTCGGGTCGACGCGGAGCGCCCGGGCGCCGCCGGGGCCGAGGTGCTTGCGCTGGACGATCAGGCCGGTCGCCGCGCCCGCCAGCAGGCCGACGCCGAGGCCGCGCAAGGTCGCCGCGAGGGCCGGCAAGGCCGAGTGGCGGTGCTCGCCCCAATGATCGGACCAGCCGGGGAGGCTGCCGTTCGGGTCCGAGTTGTCGCGGCTGAACGGGATCGTGCCGCGCACGACCAGCACCTCGCCGAGGATGAGGCCGACGCCGCCGACCGCTGCGAGGGCGCTCCACGCGATCATCCGCTGGCGCGGGTCGTTCGCGCGCCACACCAGCGCGCTCGCGGCCAGGCCTGCGCCCGCGCCGAGGAGCGTCGTGCCGATGTTGCGGACCACGAACGCGCTGGCGAATCGGCGCCGACAATCCGCGAGCGTCGGGTCTTCGCACGCCTTGACCCGTGGACCGTGGATCATCCCCGCCCCGCCGCCGATGAGCCCGAGCCCGACCGCCGCCGCGGCGGCGCCGCCGATGTACAGCCCGCGCGCCGTGGTCTTGACGACCTCGGGCGGCACCTCGGGCGGCACCTCGGGCAGCGGGGTTCGAACGATGGGCGTCAGCGTCGGTCGCAGCGAGATCGCCAGCGGCGCCGGGCCGACCGCGATTTGCTGCTCCACGGGTTCATAGCTGGGACCCTCCACCCGCACGATCCACGCCCCCGGGTCGAGCTCGAGCTTCAGCGGCTGGCGCGGGCTCGTCAACGGGAACGCGAGCTCGGGGCGCAAGTCCGCCGGGCTGTCGGCGACGTGCCGCGCGAACACGGTGGCGGTCTGCGGGCCCTCGAGCGGCAACGAGACCGTCACCGTCACCGGCGTCACCTTGGGGACCGACTCCGCGAGCTGCTCCTCGCCCTGCTTGCGATCTTCGGGGCCGATGTTCGTGCGCGCCAGGTACTCGCGCACGTAGGCGACCGCGTGCGCGAAGTGGCCGGCCGCGTCGCGGCTCGCGGCGGCGTTGAACAGGATCGACGGATCGTCGGGGTAGTCGCGTCGCAGCGCCTCGAACTCGAGCGCGGCCTCGACGTAGCGCCCGCCCTCGAAGAACTTGGCCGCCCGCGCGGTCCGCTCGGCCTTGTCGCTCGACGTGGTCGGCCGGGTCGTCTCGGCGGGCGCGCCCGCGTTCGCCGTCGTGGGGCTCGCTGGCGCCACGAGCAGCAACATCATCAGGGAGACGCAGAGAGACGACATGCCGGCGAGCGCGACCGTAACCGAAAGGACCGCCCGACGCCAGCCCGTCGAAGGGCGCGAGGGATGCGTAAAAACATTGGTCAACGCGGACAAAAGCCGTGCATGGCATCGGGCGCCCGGTGGCGACATCCTGTCTCCGCGCACCGCCCGCGTGCCCCTCGTGCTCGCAGATCGATCGCTCGTCGACAGCGTGCGCGCCTCGACGACGCACCTGCTCACGCGATCCGGCGCCGGCCATACACCTGCGACGAGCGCGTGGCTTCGACGCCCGGGCGATGGCGTGTGCGAGCCGGGGATGTCACGAGGGCACGGCGCGCGCGCGTCGTCGACCCGTGAGGCCCGGGCGGTCGTGGATCAGCCGCCCTTCGGGCGCCCGGGGATCGTCACCGTGATCTTGAACTTCGGGCAGCTTCAGCCCGGTCGCCGCTCGTCGATGCGCGAGTCGACGAGTAGGCATCAGCAAGCGACGTGCCTCGAATCTGGCGTGGAATTCCGCGAGCCGGTGCGATGCGCCGTCGCTCGGACTCATGGGGCAGCCCCGCGGGCGCCCCACGGGGCCGCGGAAATCGTGGATCTGCCGGTGAGGCCCGAGGTCAGGTGAAATGGTGGCAGGGCGAATGGCTATAGTTGCGCGCGGGTCAGCTGACCGTCGTGGGGGCCGCGGCCGGTCAGGGCCGCGGCGCCGCAGCGGGCTGCGAGGCGCACCGCTTCGTCCGGGCCCGCGCCGGCCCCGAGGGCGTAGGTCAGGCCGGCGGCGAAGGAGTCGCCGCAGCCGTAGGCGTCGACGATCGGCCCCGGCAGCGGCGCGGCGGCGTATGCTCGCCGGGCGCCGTCGACCTCGTAGCTGCCGCCGGTGCTGCCGGCGGTGCGCACGACGAGGCGCGGCGGCGGGTCGAGGTCGCCCGCCTCGTAGCGCTCCGCGGGGTCGCGCGAGCTGCCGACGAGCGCGTCCACCACGATTCCGGCGGCTCGCAGGGTCGGCAAGATCCGCGAGGTCGCCACCAGCTTGCGCGCGCGCCGGGCGAGTCGCAGGGCGTCGGCGTCGCCGGCGGTCACGTAGACCGCGTCGACGTCGGCCAGCAGGTCCCACGCCAGCGGATCGGCGGCGACGGGCGCGAGTCGCTCGCCGATGACGGTGATCGTGCGCTCGCCGGCGTCGTCGACGTAGGTGAACCCGCGGCGCTGGCGGGTCGGGCGGACGGCCGCCTCGATCTGCAGGCCCAGGGCGGTCAGCTCGGCGCGGGCGCGGGTGCCCGGCAGGTCGTGGCCGAGCGCGGTGAAGAAGATGCATTCGCTGGCGAGCCGGGCGAGCTGCACGGCCGCGACGGCGCCGCCGCCTCCCGGGCCCTCCCACGAATCGAGGGCGTGGACGATGTCCCCCGCGGCCGGCACCCGGGCGACTCGCACGAACTCGATCCACTCGATGTGTCCGACGACGGCGACGCGCATGGCGCGATCGTGGACCAGAGCCGCGGCGGCGTCGAGCGGCCCCGGACATGTCCCTTGGTGCAGGCGCGGACGGGCGCGACGGGCGAGGTCTGCGCGCCGGACGCGGCCGGCTGGAAGGAGCGCGTCGCGCGAGCGGTCCAGCGAGTCACCGTCGCTGGATCTTCATGAAGCGACGGCGCGCGGATCCACTGACCCTCGGCGCCCGCGCGGCTCGTCCGAGCCATGCTGTCTCTCAGGACATGTCCGATCGGGCTTGGGGTGAGACGCCCCCGCCGGGAGGCGCACGACTGCACATGCGCACGCCGCGAGGTGCGGGGGTCGCGTGGGTGGCTCTCGGCCGCGGCGCCGGGCTACCCTGGCGCCGATGCGTACCTTCCACGTGCATTCGTTCGCGCTCCTCCTGCTGGCCGCCTGCCCCGGCGGCGACGACGGCGAGACGGACGGCGCGCCCACGACGACGAGCAGCGGGGCCACGACCGAGCCGGCGACCGACGGGACGAGCGAGCCCACGGGGACGACCGACGCGGCGACCGACACCGGCGAGACGACCGACGCTCCGGGGACCACGAGCGCGCCGACGACCGGCCCGCTCGACACCACCACGGGCACCACCACCGACAGCACCAGCACCACGGGCACCACCGACACCACCGGCACGGCGAGCACCGACGGGACCGACACGGACCCGAGCACCGGCGACCCGGCGATGTTGCCGGGGGACCTCCTCGACCTGACGAACTGGAAGCTGACGCTCCCGGTCGACACCGATCATCCCGGCAGCCCCGACGAGATCGAGCAACCCGAGCTGGCGACGTTCGTCGACCCGCTCTACTACCACCTGAACGACACGCTCGACGGCGTGGTGTTCCGCGCGCACGCGGGCGGGGACACGACCGACAACTCCGGCTATCCGCGCTCGGAGCTGCGCGAGATGACCGACCAGGGCGCCGAGGAGGCGGCGTGGTCGTCGTCGCGGGGCACGCACCGGATGTTCATCGACCAGGCGATCACGCACCTGCCGGTCGAGAAGCCGCACATCGTGGTCGGCCAGATCCACGACGACGAGGACGACGTGATCGTGTTCCGCCTCGAGGGCAGCAAGCTGTTCATCGACCTCAACGGCGACGACGGCCCGGTGCTGACCGAGGACTACCAGCTCGGCGACCGCTTCACGGTCGCCTTCGAGGTCAGCGACGATCACGTCGACTGCTATTATAACGACACGTTCATCTACAGCCACCCGCAGGCGTTCAGCGGCGCGTACTTCAAGGCCGGCGCCTACGTGCAGTCGTCCTGCCAGGGCGAGAAGGAGGTCCCCGGCGAGTCCTGCGACGCCTACGGCGAGGTCGTGATCTACGACGTGAGCGTCGAGCACACCTGATCGGTGGGCGTCGTCGCTCCTGGTACGCGAGACATGTCCTTCGAGACATGTCCTCACGAGCCTGAGCCCCGTCGGTGACGATGCGCCGGTCCCCTGCGGTCGCTCGCCCCGCGGCGCGGTCGGGGCCGGGCCTGTGAGCCTGCCGGGCTCACTCGGGGCGAGGGGCGAGTCGCGGCGGAGGAGCCGCCGCCGACAGCGGGCTCGATGCGTGCGAGCGCCGAGCGAGCCGCTCAATCGATGGCGAAGCAGTACACGCGGCCGGCGCCGCCCTTCGGGGCGGTGTCGTTGCAGCCGCCGCTCTCGTGGACCGAGTTCCACGAGCGGTACTCCTCGGCGTCGCTGCCCATGGGCCCGAGGCCGTCGGAGTGGCCGACCTGGGCGAACAGGGTCGGGTCTTCCGAGGTCCAGTCGGCGCAGGTCCGGCCGGGAGTGACGGTGCCGTCCTTGTTCGAGCCGGTGAGGATGTCGTGCTCGTTGGGATCGGGGGAGCCGTCCCACTGGCCGGGGACCATCTCGCCGTTCTCGTCGAGGAACAGCGCGGGGTCGCCGTCCTTGGTGTGCAGCTCGGCCAGGTCGGCGGCGACCATGACGAGCTCGGCGTTGTACCACGGGCCTTGACCGATCCGGTCCCTGGCGTGGATGGGCTGGTCGTCGGGGCCGTTCTCGACGCTGAGGTAGGCGTGCCACGTCTTGTCGCCCGCGCCGACGGCGTCGGCCAGGTCCTGGCAGCGCTGGTCGGCGCCCTCGAGACCTCCGAGGTTGCCGGTGGGGCTGCCCGTGCTCGAGACGAAGAAGCTGAGCGAGGGCTCGACCTGTCCTCCAGTGGTCGAGGTGCCGGTGGCGTCGGCCGTGGTGGCGTCGGTGCCGGTGGTGGGCGTCGACGTGGCCGTGGTGGCGTCGGTCGAGGTGCCGGTGGCGGGCGCCGTGGTGCTGGTGCCGTCGGTCGAGGGCGCGGTGGTGCCGTCGGTCGTGGCGGCGCTGGTGTCCGAGGTCGAGCCGGTGGTGTCGCCGGTGTTGCCGCCGCAGGCGGACATCACGAGCGAGAAACCGAGAGCGAGGGCGGCGCCGGGGCGATGAATAGTGCGAGTGGTTTTCATGTGAGTACGGGCACCATGCCGCGGAGTCCGGGGAGAGTCCAGCGGCGGCGCGATCGATTCGCAGCCCCAGCGAGCGCGGCAGGAACGAGGTGAGGTCGCGGCGAGCGCGCTGGCCGGCGGCCTGCAGGTGGTGGCCTGGCGGCGGCTGCGGGGGTCGGCGGTGACATGTTCCGAGAGACAGGAAAACTCCGTGCGGCGCGCACGGGGGGTCGCAAAGGGTGTGGTGAATTCACCGGAGTCGAGGGTCGGACGGCGCTGGAGACGGGGCTGCGCGAGCGCGCCAGGGAATGCGGGGGCGCGCGATGCCGAGGGCGTGGCGCTCGATCGAACCGCAGACGAGGGCGGCTGCTCGCGCGCCGGAGCCTTCGGAGGCACGGGCCTCGCTCGGGGCGGGCGGCGCGGTGAATCGCCGCCGGCGAAGGTCGTACGGGCCCGAGAGGCGGCTCGAATGCTCGGTGCGGTGATGCGCCGTCGAATGCGGCCTCGGTTCACGCGACCGCGGTGCTCGCATGGGTGGATACGCTCGCTCGAATGCTCGGTGCGGTGATTCGCCGCCGGAGGTGCGGCCTCGGTTCACGCGACCGCGGTGCTCGCATGGGTGGATACGCTCGCTCGAATGCTCGGTGCGGTGATTCGCCGCCATAGGTGCGGCCTGGAGCTCGCGCGACCCCGGTGCTCGTCATCGCGGCTGGGAGCACCGGCGTCCGGGCTCACTCGAAGGTCAGGAACGAGTCGGCGAGGGTGCGCACGCCGTCGGCGAACTCGATCTCGGTCTTGCCGTCGCGGCGGAGGAGCACCCGGCCGCGGCCGAACTTGCGGTGCGAGGCGTGGCGCCCGAGGTCGGGCGCGCTGGCGGAGGTGATCGCGGCGGAGATCGCCGGGCCGCTCGGGCTGCGCGGGCTGGTGGGGCAGCGGCCCGGGGGGACGGTCGCGGGGCTGGTGCGCGGGCATCGAGAGCGGGTGCCGGTGCCCGCAGACACTCACTACGAGGCGCCGCACGGGGCCGGCTCGATCGCCGCGGGGGCCGACGATCTGGTGCGAGTGCTGCACGCGGTGCTGTCGGGGCGGTTGGTGACGGCGAGGACGGCCGCGGGGATGCTCGGCGACATGGCGCCGATGTTCGAAGAGCCGTCGCTGCGCTACGGGCGAGGCATGATGTTCTATGACGTGCCGGGCGGGCCGGGGCGGATGATCGGCCACAGCGGCGGGGCGACGGGAGCGCGGGCGATCGTGGCGTATCTGCCGGCCGAGCCGGCGTTCGTGGCGGTGATGATGAACGACGAGCGGCCGGCGGAGGCAGGGCTGTGGGCGCTGGTGCAGGCGGCGCGCGGTCGAGGCGGCGCTGGAGCGCGCGCGAGAGATGGGCGGAGCGGAGGTCGCTCGCGTAGTTTCAGGGGAGCGACCTCCGGTGACGGCGGTCGCTCGCGGGACGGCCGGCGATCGGCGTCAGGACCCGAGCGCCAGCTCGAGCGCGTCCTGCAGCGTCGCCACCGTCGTCAGCGACTGCGCCTCGAGGCCGAGCTTGACGATCAGCGTCGCCACCACCGGCGAGATGCCCGAGAGCACGCAGCGGCAGCCGAGCAGGCCGACGGCGCGGCTCGTCCGCAGCAGCGACTCGACGGTGGGGGTGTCGATCTCCTGCAGGCCGGTCAGATCGAGGATCGCGGTGCGGGCGCCGGTGCGCGAGATCGCCGACAGCAGGTCGTCGGTCATGCGCGCGGCGCGGTCGCCGTACAGGCCGCCGAGCACCGGCACGGCCAGCACCCCGCGGCCGACCTGCAGGATCGGGCTGCCGATCCGCTCGATCACCTGCTCCTGGGCGCGCAGGCGCGACATCTGCTCGACCTGGTCGGTGATGTCCATGATGTAGCCGAAGTAGTGCGTGATCTCGTTGCGGTCGTCGCGGAGGATCACGGTGTAATCGGCGACCCACAGCGCGCGGCCGTCGGCGTGGAGGATCCGGTAGGGCTGATGGACGAACCACGCGGCCCCGGCCTTGCTGTGGGTGGTGACCTCCTCGAACACGCGCGGGAGGTCGGCCTCGTGGATGAGCGAGGCGTACGGCCGACGACCGCTGGAGATGTCCTCGAGCGGGTAGCCGGTGAGGGTGGCGACGTTGGGCGAGACGTACTCGATCGGCCAGCCCTCGCGGTTCTGCCAGCGGAACACGACGACCGGCCCGACCGCGAACAAGAGCCGCTCCTGCAGGCGGGCGTCGGAGGCGCGGATCAGCCGGTTGACCTCGCGCTCGAGCTCTCCCAGCGCATCGTCGCCGGGAACGGCGATCGGCTCGGGGGCACCGGCGTCGGCGATGCCGCGCACGCGACGGACGAGCTCCTGGATCCGCGAGTCGACATCCGACATTTCTGGGCACACTAAACGAGGTTCTGCTCGCGAACAAGCGCCGCGACGGCCCCCGCGACCGCCGACTGCGCATCCGCTCGCTTCGCGAATTCGAGCTCTTCGGATGCGGGGCGCCTCCATTCATCACACTGGAGCAATAGCGACGAAATTCGCGGCGCGGCGCCCGCTGCGGCGGCTCCGGCGTCCGCGGCCGGGGAGGCCGCCGACGCGTTGTCGCGCGGTCGTGACCGAAATGACGCGGTCCTGCCCGCCGTCGGGCTGTGACGCAGGGGGAGGCGATGTGCTCGAAGCGGACCTCCGTGACTACTCGGCGGTCGAGCCCGTGCTCGCCGGCCTCGTATCGTCGCGGGGGCCGGAACGATCTCCCGGTGCGCTGTGTATATTCATACCCGGCGATGGCGGCATCACCGCAGCCACGAATCGAGCGTGGGGCCACGGCGCCCGATTCGCAGCGCTGCCTTTGCGGAGATTCCTCGGGCCGCGTGGAAGGTCCAGGATCCTGGCGCGAGGTCCTTTGTCGGAACCAGGCGATCCTTCATCCCTATTGGTACGTGCGCAGGAGGAGATCCAGGAGCTCCGCCGGCGATTGGCAGCGGCCGAGGTCGCGGCGCGCCGCTATCGCGCGCTGGTCGATTCGAGCGCGGTGAGCGTCCAGGTCTACCGCGCCGACGGCAGCACCGCCGAGGTCAACGGCGCCTACGAGCAGCTGTGGCGGGTGACGGCCGAGGAGGTGGCGGCGTACAACGTGCTCGCCGACCCGCAGGTGCGCGCGCACGGGATCATGCCGCTGATCGAGCGGGTGTTCCGCGATGGGCACGCGGCGCAGATGCCGTCGATCCGCTACGACCCGGTGGTCAACGAGCTGGTGGGCACCGGTCAGGCGGCGTGGGTGGCCTCGGCGATGTCGCCGGTGGTGCGCGCGGACGGGCAGGTCGAGGAGGTGCTGCATATCCACCTGCACGTCGGCGAGCTCAAGCAGAGCGAGGAGGAGCTGCGCGAGCAGAACCGCCGGCTCGAGGAGGCCGTGCAGGCCCGCACCGCCGAGCTTGAGAGCAAGCTGCGGCTGATCGAATCGCAGCAGGAGGTGATCCGCGAGCTCTCGACGCCGATCATCGAGGTGTGGGACGGGGTGATCACGCTGCCGATCGTCGGCCTGATCGACACCGTCCGCACGGCGGAGATCATGGACAACCTGCTGCAGGCGGTCGTGCGCACGCGGGCCCGCTTCGCCATCCTCGACCTCACCGGCGTCGAGGTGGTCGACACCGGGACCGCGAGCCACCTGATCGGGATGATCCAGGCGATCCGTCTGCTCGGCGCGGAGGGCATCCTGACCGGCATCCACCCGATGATCGCGCAGACGATCGTGTCGCTCGGCGTCGACCTCACGCGCGTGACGGTGCAGGCCCGGCTGCGCGACGCCCTGCAGTACTGCATCGCCAGGCTCGACGAACGGGCGCGCGCGAGCCACGAGGGCGCCGCGCCGGCGTGAGCGCGGGCCGCTGTTCCTCCGCCGGGTGAACCCCGCGACGAAGCGGTCGGGGCCCGGCTCGCGCGCGCAGGCCGGACGCGTCCGCGGGGCCGCGTGCGCGCGGGGCCTCAGCCGTTCTCGACGGCGACGGCCGTGGCCGCGAGCAGGTCCTCGGCCGGGACCCACGGGGCGGCCGGCATGTAGCTGCCGGTGATCTCGAGGTCGACGCTGGCCGGCCTGCCGAATGGGTCGACGTCGTGGAAGGTCACCGTGCCGGTGGCGCTCGCGGCGTACACGATGTCCTTTTCGAAGTACTGGTACGGGTCGAGGCAATCGTCGAGGTCCTGGTGGACGAACACGTAGCGGGCGCCCCACTCGGCCGGCTGCTCGACGGGCTCGTACTGCGGGGTGTCGAGGCCGCCGTTGGCGAGCGACTCGAGGATGAACCCGCGACACAGGCCGGCCTCGACGTCCCGCTGGATGACGCGGATCTGCAGGGTGAGGAGGCTTTCGACCCACCACGCCCGCGTGACCGGCTGCGCGGGCGCGCCGGTGGTGCCAATGGTGGTCGACGCGTCGCCGGTGGTGGTCGTGGTCGCGTCGGTGGTGGTGGTGCCGCCGGTCGTGACGGGCGGTTCGCCGGTGGTCGTCCCCGGCTCGGCGCCGGAGGTCGTGGTGGTGCCGCCGGCGCTCGCGCCGGTCGGTGCGTCGCTGGTGGAGCTCTCGCCCGCGCCGGTCGCCCCGTCGGTGGTCGCGGCCTCGGTCGTGCCGGTCGTGCCGGTCGTGCCGTCGGTGCTCGCGCCGGTGGTCTCGGTGGCGGTGCCGGTCGCGTCGCCGCAGGCGAGCACGAGCGCGAATGTACACAGGGCGGGATCGACGATTCGTCGCATCGGCCGGTGATAACCCGCGGGTCGACGATTCGCCAGAGGGCGCGGGAGCTTCGCGGTGGGGGGTGAAGATGACAGCGCCTCTTCCCCTCGTGGCCCGTCCGGCCGGAGCGGAGGTCGTGCGCGCCCGGGTCGGCGCTCCCTACAGCCGCGATCACCGAGCGGGGCGACGCGTGGCGAGGAGCGGACGCGGGCGCCGCGTGAGCGAGCCGGTGCGACGCTGCGGCCCGGCGGCGCTCACGGGACGACGGTGAGGTGGTTCTCGACGCGCGAGACGCCCGGCGCGCGCCAGACGGCCCGCTCGGCCTCCTCCAGCTCGCGCCACGAGCGGACGTTGCCGCGGAGGACGACGGTGCCGCCGTGCATGTCGACGGAGATCCGGCGCGCGTCGAGCTCGGCGCTGCGCCTGAACGCGTCCTCGATGCGGGCCTTGACGTCGTGCTCGGGCAGGCGCGGGGTGACGATGATGGCATTGGCGACCCCGACCACGCCGGCGAGGTGGCGCACGGCCTGCTCGGCCTCGACCTTTTGATATTGCCACTCGACCTGGCCCTCGAGGGTGATCCAGCCGTCTTTGACGAGGACGGTGACCGCGTCGCGCGGGACGGTCGTGTTCGCCTTGAGGGCGCTAACGGCGGCGGCGGCGATGTCCTCGTCGGTGCGCTGGCTGGTCCCCGCGAGCTTGACGTGCAGCTCGTTGGCCACGGCCGCCACCCCGTAGACGCTCTTCGCCGCCTTCTCCGCCGCGAACTTCTCGCCGTACGAGGGGACGTGCCCCGTCAGGGTGACGACGCCGTCCTTGACGGTCACCCCAATGTGCGCCGGGTTGACCGCCGGCTCCCAAACGAGCTCTTCCAAGATCTCTCGCTGCAAATCGAGGTCCGACTTCATGGGTGCTCCTTTCACCAGCAGCCGCGACCGGGCGCCGCGGCGGGGTTTGGCGTAACACCGGGGCGCGAGTCCGGCAAGGACGTCGGCCGGCGCGCCGAACGAGGGCCGCGACGAATGACGGCAGTCGGCCGAATGCGTGGTGTGATGAATGGGGGCGGCGGAGCGGGCGCCGCGAAGGCGCGGGCTCATCGGGGCGCTCGTCGACGGGCCACCGCGCCGGCGCGCGTGCGCCTGTTCGTCCCCGTGCCGCGAATCGGCGAGTCGACGGGCTGACGAGGGGGCCCTCGACCTCACGGCCGGGGCGGCGCGGGCGAGGCCGCGAAGGCCGGCGAGGCGCCCGGCTGCGGCGGTTTCGCTTCATGGGAGTCACACCGGAATAGCGACAGCTACCCGGGGCCGCTTGAGTGCAGCGGGTCGAAGGTCCGCGGCGAGTCGCGGCATGCTCGGGCATGCTCGAGACGTTCCCGGCCAGCGACGTCGTCCTCGCCCTCACGGCGGTCGGGCTGGTCCTCGGCGCCGTCGTGGCCCTCGGCGCGGTCCTCCGCGGGCGCGGCGACGCGGCGCTGGTGATCCACTGCCTGTGCGCGGGCCCGCCGGCCGCGGGCCCGCTGCTCCTCGCGCACCTGCTGACCTACGGGCTCACGCACCCGAGGTGGATCGTCGCGTTCACGCTCGCGGGCGTCGGCTACGCGCTCCACCCGCTCGCCGTCCCGCGGCTGTTTCCCCGGCGGGGGCGCGCGGTGCATCACCTCGGCGCGCTGGTCAGCGTCGCGCTCCACGTGCTGGTGCTGGCGGTGATCGCCGGAGTCGCGCTGCCGTAGGTCGATCGAGCCGGTGCCGCCATTGTCGTGAAACAATCATGACAGCGAGTGATGGCGACGCCGGCGAACGTCGTGCGGTGAACCGCCTCGCGGGCGAATCACCGCGATGGCTCGCTCGCGGCGGCGCGGGCGGTGGCGAGGTCCTCGCGCGTGCGCTCGAGCCAGAGCTCCGGCAGCAGCGCCGGTCGGCTCGCGCGCTCCTGGAGAAGAGCCGCGCTCGCGCGCTCGAGCGGACCTATCGCCTCGGCGTGGCGGCCGAGCTGCAGCAGGGCCCGGCCGCGCAGCATCTCGGCCTGCGCGGCCTCGCGGTCCATCCACGGGTACGCGCGCAGCGTGTCGATCACCCGCAACGCCGCGTCGGCGGCGGCCAGCGCCGCCGCGCCGTCGCCGGCGAGCAAGGCCGCGAGCGCGGTCGCCTTGGCTTGCAGCAGCTCGTCGGAGGGGCTCGCTTCACCGGCGCGGCGGCAGTCGGCGACGCGGGCCAGCGCGTCGCCGGCCTGCCGGGATCCGCCGAGCAGGGCGGCGAAGTGGGCCAGGTCGTGCCAGCACTCGCCGCAGTACACCGAGGTGCCGCGCGCGAGCTCGTGGTAGCGCGGGCAGGTGTCGGCCAGCACGGCGAGGGCGTCGCGCGGGTCGGGCTCGTACTGGGCGCGCAGCTGCTGGCGGTCGAGGGTGATGCGGTGATGCGGGCCGAGGTGGTCGGTGAACAGCGCGAGGGCGCCGCGGAGCCGGGCCCGGCGCTCGTCGGCGGCCTCGGTGGTCATGGCGGCGTTGATCATCGCGTTGCCGAGCTCGAGCGGGTCCTGCTGCGGCGAGGCGGTCATCTCGACGAGGGCGCGGGCGGTCGCGGCGGCGGCGGCGGACCGGTCGCCGCGAGCGTCGTGGACGGCGCCGAGGTTGTTGTAGGCGAGGCCGAGAGCCGCGTGGGGCTCGGGGGCGCGGCCGGCCAGCGCGAGCATCAGCGGGGCGGCGTCGAGGGCGGCCGCGACGTCACCGCCGAGCACCCCAACGAGGTACAGCCGGCGCGCGTGGGCCTCGGCGGCGAGGTCGTCGCGGCGGGCCTGTACGGCCTCCGCGAGCGCCTCGCGGAGGTCGGCGCGGGCCGTGTACGGGTCGTTGAGGTTCATCCGGATCGTGCCGAGAGTCAGCAGCGCCTCGGCGAGCAGCGGGCGATGGCCGAGGCGGTGCGCCTCGGCCACCGCGGCCTCGGCCTGCGCCAGCGCGCCGGCGAGGTCGTCGCCGTGCTGGTGCGCGCGGGCGCCGGCGAGCTGGGCCTCGACGGCCTCGACCGCGCGCGCCAGGGCCGGATCTTCGGGCGGCGGGACGTCGGCCAGCACGTAGTCCGGGTCGCCGCAGATCGCCGGCTGCGGCAGGCGGGCGAGCATCTGCGCCGCGTCGAGCCCGGCCGGGTCGGCCGCCAGGGCCGTCACCGCGGCGCTCAGGGCCTTGCGCCGGCGCTCGAGGCAGCGCATCCGGCCGTCGAGCAGCGCGCTCGACTGCTCGCCGCGCTGGTGATCGAGGCAGGCGTCGCGGTGGCCCTCGGTCCACGCGCCGGCCCAGGCGTCGAGGCCGGCGAGCACCCGCGCCGGGGCGTCGGTGCCGTGCAGGGCCCCGGCCAGGGCGGCCCGGCGATCCGGGTCCCAGGCGCCGGCCAGGGCGGTGGCCGAGCCGCTGCAGGGCGCCTCGGCCGGGCCCCGCGTCAGCGCCAGGGCGAGGCCGCCGGCGGTCGCCAGGCCGACGACGCCGGCGAAGAACCAGCGGCGGCGGGCCCTGGGGGGCTTCGGCTCGAGCGCGGCGAGCAGCGCCGGCATGTCGGGGAAGCGCTGCTCGGGCTGGCCGGACAGCCCGCGCCGCAGCGCGGCCTCGATCGCCGGCTGCACGCGGGCGTCGGCCGGCGGCGCCAGCAGCTCCCCCTTGAGCACGGCGGCCGCGGTGGTGACCGGAGTGTCGCCGCGGAACGGCCGGCGGCCGTACAGGGCCTCCCACAGGGCGACGCAGAACGAGAACTGGTCGCTGCGGGCGTCGACCGGGAGGCCGAGGTGCTGCTCCGGGGACATGTACGCCGGCGTGCCGATCTGGTCGCCGGAGGCGGTCAGCACCAGGTCGAGCGCGGTGCCGCCGCGGCGCGGCTCGTCGGGCGCGTCGTGCTGGCGGGCGAGGCCGAAGTCGGTGACGCGGACGCGGCCGTCGTCGCCGACCATGACGTTCTCGGGCTTGAAGTCGCGGTGGACCAGGCCGGCGTCGTGGGCGGCCGCGAGACCCCGGCCGGCGGCCAAGAACGCCTGCAGGCGCGCCTCGAGGCCGTGCGGGCCGCGGGCCAGCCAGGTCCGCAGGTCGGCGCCGCGGACGAACTCCATGGCGAGGAACAGCTCGCCGTCGATGAGGCCGGTGTCGTGGATCTGGACCACGTGGGGGTGGGAGATTCGGGCCTGCGCCTGGGCCTCGCGCAGCAGGCGAGCGGCGGCGTGGCCCTCGGTCCGGTCGGGGCGCAGCAGCTTGAGCGCGACCTTGCGGTCGAGGTCCGGATCGTAGGCGGCGTAGACGATGCCCATGCCGCCGGCGCCGAGCCGCTCCAGCGGGTAGTAGCGGCCGATCTGCCGCGGCAGCGGCGGGTTCCCGGCGAGCGGCGGTCCCGTGCCCGCGGCGCCGGCGAGCGACTGCGTCTGCTCGTCGGCGCCGGGCCCGTCGATCCGGCCCGAGCCGGGACGCGTCGGCTCGGGGAGTGGGTCGAGGGGGAGCATCATGGCTTGAAGAGCTTGTAGATGGGGCTGGACTCGCTCAGCTTCGGCGTCCCACCCCCCAGGGGAGGCATCGGCGCGTAGGTCCGCCACTCCCAGGCAGAGTTCAGGGGGAAGGTGCTGCACGGCGGGAGGTCGCACTCGGCGAGGACCTCCGCCCTGGTGACGAGGCGAGGCTTGCTCAGACAACGCGCGCCGTTCTCGTCCCAGAACGCCTCGATCGCCACGTTCTGCACCAGGTCGGCCGTGTGCACCGTATGAGTCCGGTTGTTCCACAAGATCTGGGTGTGGAACTCGGTGAAGCTGTGGCCGGTGCCGCAGTAGTCGGCGGTGACCATCTTCAGGGCGGCGGTCCGCTGCTCGATGGAGGCCGGCTGACGATCGAGGCCCTGGTCGCCCTTGGGGCCGTAGCCCATCCGCTTGACCTTGTACATGGCCTCCTCGCGGCAGGCGAGGGTGATCCACTGGTCGCCGACGAGGTCGACCTCCTTGAGCTCGTGATCGTAGGTCTCGCCGTGGAGGATGGTCACCGCCGGGAAGCCGACGTCGTAGCCGGGGCAGACGTTGTGGACGCCCTGGCCGTCGACCACGTCGAGGGCGTAGAGGCCGATCGGGTCGGCGTCCTTGGCCCACGACGGCTCCTCGTGGCGGGTGGAGATGAGGATCCGCTGCGGGCTGCGCCCGACGGCGACGACGAGGGTCCAGCCGACGAGGTCGTCGCCGAAGGCCACCAGCTTCGCGCCGTCGTAGGCGGCGAGCTCCTCGTCGATGACGCCGAGGGTGTACTTGCGACCGTCGGGGTCGAGCACGTGGAGGACGGCGACGCCCTGCTCGTTGGGGGCGCCGGCGAGGTCGAGGGAGGAGATCGCGGAGCCGTTGACCTGCGCGGCGTTGAGCTGGCACTTCGGGCACGGGATCGGGTCGGCGCGGAAAACCTGCTCGAGGTCGTCGGCGCCTTCCTCGTCGCAGGCGACGACGCCGGCGGTGAGCATCAGAACAGGGAGGAAGACGCGGCGCAGGGTTTCCATGGAGTCTCTCCGGCGGTGGCAAGCGCGGCCGCTCCGAGGCCGCGGGCTTTCGGATTAGCAAGCAGCAGTCCGTCGGCTTTACAACGATAAATTTTGTGATTGTACGTATTTACGCCCCGTAGATCGGGCTTGCTGGGCCCCGGCCCCATGGGACAATATCCGCCCCCATGGGGCTCGGGCCACCGGATCGAGAGCGGACCGTCTCCATCGCGGGCGTGCCGCGGGCCGTGGGCGCGGTCGGGGTCGCCCGACTCGTCGTGGTGCATCCGCGGCCGCTGGTGGGGGCGCTGCCGCTCGACGGCGACGAGGGGGTGCTGGGCCGCATCGCCGGGGCCCCGGGGTCGCTGGTGGTCGCTCACCCGACGGTGTCGCGCAATCACGCGCTCCTGCGCTGGGACCCGGGCGCCGGCTGCCACACCCTCGCCGACTGCGGCAGCCACAACGGCACCTGGCTCGAGGGCAACCCGGTCCGGGGCGTGCCGCGCTACCTGTTCGACCAGGCGGTGCTCCGCTTCGGCGACGTGCTGGCGGTGTACGAGCGGCGCGAGGTCGCGGTCGCCGACGCGCCCGAGGTCTCGCTGGAGGCGGTGCCGGGGCAGTCGCTGGCGGCGGTGGCCCTGCGCGCGGCGGTGGCCCGCGCCGGCCACGACCCGTCGCCGGCGCTGATCGAGGGGGCGACGGGGGTCGGCAAGGAGCGGATCGCCGCCGAACTGCACCGCCTGAGCGGCCGCCGCGGCCCGCTGGTGGTCATCAACTGCGCGGCGCTCAGCCCGAGCGTGATCGAGAGCCAGCTGTTCGGCCACACCCGCGGGGCCTTCACCGGGGCGACCACGGAGCAGCTCGGGCTGTTCCGCGCGGCCGCCGGCGGGACCCTGTTCCTCGACGAGCTGGGCGAGCTGCCGCTCGAGCTGCAGCCCAAGCTGCTGCGCGCGGTCGAGCTCGGCGAGGTGGTGGCCGTCGGCAGCACCCAGCGCCAGCAGGTCGACGTCCGCCTGGTGGCCGCGACCAATCGCTCGCTCGCCGACGAGGTCGCGCGCGGCAAGTTCCGCCGCGACCTCCACGCCCGCGTGTCGCTGTGCCAGGTCCCGGTCCCGCCGCTGTCGGCCCGCCGCAGCGACCTGCTGGCCTGGCTCGACCGCCTGCACCGCGCGTGGGGCCAGGCCCGCGGCCACGCCGAGCTGCCGCCGCTCGAGCTGCACACCGACGCCGCGCTGGCGCTGCTGCTGCACGGCTGGCCCGACAACCTGCGCGGGCTGCAGCGGCTCGTCCACGGGGTGGCGACGACGACGGCGCGTGCCCCCCTGACGCAGGCGGAGGTGGTCGCGGGCTTCGGCGGCGAGCCGGCGCCGCGCGTCGAGACGCCGCCGCCGCCGTCGACCCGCACGCCGTCGAACCCGACCCCGCGTCCGCCCGAGGCCCCGCGTCCGCCCGAGGCCCCGCGCTCGCCCGCCCGCGTCCGCCGGCCGCGGCCGAGCGCGCAGGAGCTGCTGGCGGCGCTCGAGCGCCTCGGCTGGAGCATCCGCGCGACCGCGAAGCACTACGCGGTCGAGCGCAAGCAGATCTCGCGGTGGATCGAGCGCTACGCGATCGTGCCGCCGGCGCGCCTCGACGAGGACGACGACGCGGACGACCCGGCGTGAGCCGCAGCGCGGCCGACGGCGGCATGGCGAACGCGGGCGGGCGGCCCTCGAGGATGTCTTCGAAGACACGCCCGTCGGGACATCCCGTGCGGCAGGCCCGGACTCGGGCGGGAGACCGGGATCTGCGAGGATGACCTCCGCGACATGACCTTATGGACATCCCGCGAGGCAGGCGCGGATTCGGGCGGGGGCCGAGATCTGCGAGGATGACCTTCGGGCATGTTGTAAAGACACCCGACGCGAGGCCGGCGCGGACGGGCGGGGGCCGAGATCTGCGATGATGACTTTTAAGACATGTCTATAGGGACATCCGGCGAAGCAGGCGCGGACCCAGGCGGGGTGCCCGAGATCTGCCAGGATGACTTCCGGGACATGTCCATGGGGTCATCCCGCGAAGCAGGCGCGGACCCGGGCGGGGGCCGAGAACTGCGAGGATGACCTTCGGGACCTGCCGTATGGGCATCCCGTGGGGCAGGCGCGGACTCCGGCGGAGGCCGAGACCTGCGAGGATGCCCTCGGGGACATGTCCATGCGGACATCCGCGCGGCGGGGCGCCGACCCGGACGGCCGGTCGGGAGACCGACCTTCGGGACATGTCCGGATAGACATCCTGGGGGCGAGGCGGTCGCGACGGGCGAGGGGCGACCGCCTCGTCGCGGCGCGCGTCCGCATCCTGGCTGCCGTCGCGCGCGCCACGAGCGAGGCGCAGCGCGCGTGAGGCTAGCGGCGCGGGCCCAGGCTCGTGCGGACGAGCAACTGGGAAAAACTCTCGAGGAACTCCTGCTTCGAGATGTTGTTGTCGCGGCTGGTGTCGCTCGAGCGGAGGAACTCGTGGATCTCCTCGTCGGAGTAGCCCATCGCCCGGAACTTCGCCTCGACCTCGGCGCGGTCGAGCGAGCCGTCGTTGTTGGCGTCGATCTCCTCGAACACCTGGGCCATCGAGTCGCGGAACATGGCCCGCGAGAGCGCGCGGCGGAACTCGCGTTCGAGCATGTCGAGGAAGGTGTCGTCGCCGAAGTCGGTCAGCCACGGGTTCATCACCGTCGAGCGCAGGACGGTGACGGCGTGACCGGGGCCGTCGACGCCGAGGCGGCGCTTGTAGCTGTCCATGAACACCTTGCCGTAGTGGGCGTCCTCGAAGTCGGTGGTGGTCACGAGCAGCGGGTGGCCGGACGGGTCCTCGCCCGGGCGCAGGCTCAGGACCTCGTAGACGGCCTTGTTGAGGCGGTTCGCCTGGGCCAGGCTGGTGTTCATGGCGCCGTCGGGGCGCTTGAAGTTGAAGGCGTAGGTCAGGATGTTGAGGTCGGGCCCGATCTCGGCCAAGAGCGCCATCGCCTCCTCGTCGGCGAGCAGCGCGTCGGGGTCGCGGCCGTCGATGCGCTCGCGGATGAACTCGATCTGCGCCGCGACGTCGCCGCCCGCGATCTCGGCCGGCAGGCGCGGCACGGGGACGACGACGAAGTTGTCCTCGGGGCGCGCCATGCAGAGCAGGCGGGCGTAGACCCGCCGGCAGTTGAACAGCGCCTTGCGGTGGATGCTGCCGTAGCCGCTGCGGCTCGGGCGGATCACCTTGTGGGCCAGGAACACCGCGGCCACCGCGGCGCCGGGCTTCGAGCCCTCGACGCCGTAGATGCCGACCGACGGCTCGTCCTGCGCGTGCAGGATGTACGGCGCCTTGAAGGTGACGAGGTCGCGCATGGCCGTGTTGCGGTAGCAGAGGGCGCCGGCGGGGTAGGGGATGTAGCCGGACTTGTGCGGGTCGACGGTGACCGAGTCGGCCTGGTGCAGCACCGCGTATTGCTCCTCGGTGTAGCGGCTGAAGCCGACCTCGGCGCGCGGCGAGGCGGGCGCGGTCCGCTTGCCGGCCGGGGCGTCGTCGTCCTCGCGGAGGATGCTGGCGTGATAGCCGCCCCAGGCGGCGTCGGCGTGGACGGTGAACTCGAGGCCCTGGTCGCGCAGCTTGTCGCGGAGCGCGAGGATCTCCCGCAGCGGGTCGACGGCGCTCTCCTCGGTGCTGCCGATCACGCCGACCACGGTGTAGACCGGCCGGCGCTCGGCCAGGCAGCCCAGCAAGATCCGCTCGAGCTCGGGGATGCTCATGCGCGCGTTCTCGTCGAGCGGGACGTCGAGCACGTTGGCGGCGCCGAGCCCGAGGATCGCGGCCGCCTTGGGGAACGAGTAGTGCTTGGTCGCCGGGACCAGGACCACCGGCGGGTTGCGCAGCTCGCCGAGGTAGCGGCCGAAGAAGGCGTGCATGCCGATGCTCTGCGGCGAGACCTTCGCCAGCGCGGCGGTGATGACGTCGGGCGCGATCCCGTACTCCGCGGTGAGGCGGGCCGGCAGCGCCAGGATGTCGTCGCCCCGCAGGTTGCACAGCGACCAGGCGTCGAGCTCGCGCAGCAGGACCAGGGCGCCGCCCGGCGAGCGCACGCGCAGCTCGCTCGCGGCGGCCAGCGTCGGGTCTTCTTTCAAGGCCGCCTGCATGGCGACCGGGTAGAGCTTGAGGTTGCGCGCCGACCAGAGCGCCTCGATGTTGGCGACGGTGCCGCCGGAGGTGATGTGGCCCCACGGGCGCACGGCGCCGGCCTGGCACGCGGCCTTGTCGGGCAGCGGGTAGCCGATCATGCGGCACAAATCGTCGCCGACCAGGAGCTCGAGGATCGTCGTCGCCGTCGAGGCCTCGAAGGCGACGTTGTTCGGGTTGTAAAGCATCGCCGCGAAGTAGCCGAGCACGGCCGGCATCGCGGTGTCCCAGTTCATGTGCCCCTGATAGCGGGTGCTGAAGAACGGCATCGACCTCTTCAAGAAGCCGAGCAGCGAGCGGTAGCTGTCGGTCAGCGCGCCCATCGCCTGCACGTATTCGGGCTGGCGCTTGACCGCCTCGGTGACGAGGGTCGGATCGCCGGGGTGGAAGTTGCGGCGCCAGAACGCCTGATCGCGGATCGCCTCGACGATCAGCCGCTCGAACTCCTCGGCGTTCTCCGCCTTCGAGCCCAGGAACCATGCCTCGGGCGACGAGGTGCCCGGGCCGTCGAGGTAGGGGATCTCCACGTGCTGCAGGAATTGATCGACGGCGCCGGCGGAGACCTGCGGTCCCCGGGGTCGATTGGGTCGTTTCGTCATTGCTCGCTCTCCTGATCGGCCGAAATTGAGGTGGGCGGAGCTTCGCACAGTCCCCGCGGCGCGTCGCTGCGCGGCGCCGAGGTGCGCGCGCGCTCGTGGTCGTCGGGGCGCGGCGGAGGGGTGAATCGGCCGCAGCCTGCGGTCTTCGCGGGCGCGATTCGCGGCGGGCCGTGATGTATGCTCGGTCGGCGATCGACGCCGATCCCTCGGGATGCGCCTTCGCCGAGCGCCGAGGATCCATGCCAAACGACGAGCGAACCCGAGGTTTCGCGGGTATTCATGGGGGCGACACGGTGCGCGCGCTGATGCCGTTCCTGATGGTCGCCGGCCTCGGACGGTTCTTCCTGTTCGGCGAGCATTACCGGCTGGACGCGCCCGGGTGGGTGCCTTTCCTCGGCATCTCGGCGGCGCTGCTCGTCAGCGGGGCGCGGATGTTGCGCCTCGAGGCGCTGCGCCCCCGCGAGCCGGGGCTCGTGGTCACGCGCACGCGCGAGGTCGGGCCGATCGGCGAGCTGATGATCGCCGGGTTCGGCGCGTTCCTGCTGTGGCTGGGGCTGTTCGCGGTGATCCTCAGCGGCTCGACGGAGATCTGGGCCGGCGTGCCGAGCGACAGGACGATCACGCTGCCCGAAGTGGCGGTGGCCGTGTCGATGATCGGGCTGCCCGGCTTCTTCATGGTCTACTGGCGGCCGATGTTCGTCATCGACCTGGAGGCGCGGACGATCCGCCGCTACCCGTTCGGGCGCGCGCTGGGGCGGGCGCGCAGCTTCCCGGGCACGGCGCTGCGGGTCTTCGCCGAGGGCTACTGGATCACGAACACCGGCCGCCGGATCGGCGACATCGTCCGCGGCAAGGTCGGCAATTACACGTTCGAGCTCGAGTTCATCGCCGGCAACGCCGACGAGCAGTACGTGGCCGATCGCGTGGCGTGGTGGGCCCGCGCCCTCGACGCGCAGGTCGCGAGCGAGGCGGAGAGCCCGTGAGCGCGAGCCGTCACTGACTCGGCCGGAGGGTGACGGGGAAGCTCCAGAGCGCGCCGAGCTGAGTGTCGAGGGAGGGAGCGCCGCCGGCCTCGACGCCCGGCCCGGCGGCGCCCTCTCGTCGCAGCGCGCCGAGCGGGTCGTCTCCTCTGCCGAACGCAGGCTGCACTGCGCCTCGGCAGCGCCCGCGCACCCCGAGGCTGCGCGGTGAGCTGGACTGCATCATGGTGCGTGGGCGCTAGTGCTGCGACCGTAAGGTAGCGATCCGAAAACGATGCGCGAATTTGCGCTCTGACCTGGAACGTGATCTACGGGTGCCATGAGGCAGAAGAAGCCGCGGCCCCGGTTCCCCGGACTCAAGCTCAAGGACGAGGATCGAGAGCTCCTGCGCCGAAAAGCCCGGGAGCGGCTCACGGTGCGGACCTGGAAGCGAATTCGCATGCTGCAGTTGCTGGACGAGGGGAAGACGCTGGCGGCGACGGCGGCAGCGGTTGGATCGGCGGTCCCCTCGGTTCGGCGGGTTGGAGAGCGGTATCTCGCTGCGGGCGTCGAGGTCGCGCTCAAGGACGCGAAGCGACCGGTCCCACCGCGGAAGCTCGATGCTCGGCAAGAAGCCGCGATCGTCGCCATGGTCTGCGGGCCACCTCCTGAAGGACGCGCTCGGTGGACAATCATGCTCATCGTCGAGGAGTGCATGAAACGCAAGCTCGTCGACCAAGTCGGCCGGGAGACGATCCGGGTGTTGCTGAAAAACCACGCGCTCAAACCGTGGCGGGAAAAAAATGTGGTGCGTTCCTCAGATCGACGAGGAGTACGTCGCGCGGATGGACGACGTCCTCGACACCCTGGCGCGACCAGCCGACGCGTCGGAGCCGGTCGTCGCTCTGGATGAACGACCGGTCGTGCTTCGAGACCCCGCTCGACCTGGCCGGCCAGCCTCACCTGGCCGCATGGCCCGTCAAGACTATGAATACGTGCGGCGCGGAACCGCAAATGTCTTCTGCATCGTCGAACCCAAGGCAGGGCGCCACCTGACCTATGCGACGCCGAACCGCACGGCGAAGCAGTTCGCTCGGGCTCTCCGCAAGATAGCTCAACGATATCGTTCGGCGCGGACAATTCACCTCGTCATGGACAATCTTAACACCCACCGCCAGAACTCGTTATGCACCGCTTTCGGCGATGACGCGGGGCGCGAGCTTTGGAGCCGGTTTACCGTGCACTATACTCCCAAGCACGGGAGTTGGCTCAACCCTGCCGAGAACGAGGCGAGCTTATGGTCACGTGAATGCCTTGGACGGCTTCGGATCGGCTCTCTCTCCGAACTGCGCCGTCGAACGTCTCTGTGGAACAAGGACGCCCACCGCCGGCGGCGGAAGATCACTTGGCGGTTCACCAAGGAGCAAGCCCGAGCGGTGTTCAGAATCAGCCAGATCACTACGTCGCGGTCGGAGCACTAGTTCGGAGTATAGGGATTGGTGTCGGGAGGGAGAGGGTAACAGAGCGAGCAGCTATGATGACCATCGGCGAACGAGCAGCACGACTTGAAGTAGACCATGCCCGCGATGAGCCCGCAGTACTCGTTTATACAAAACTTGCGGGCAGACGCATCGATAGCTCTCGCAAAACTCCGGTCGTCGAGACATCGGCGCGTCTACGATGCGCGAAAGCAGGGGTTCGCACGGCCGTCGTCCTGTCCGAGGTGCTTCGTACGATAAGGAAAGGCTTCCACCCATCGAGGAGCATGGGTTCATCAGTCTTTACCAGTTGCTCGAGCGCTGAGGTCGGCGATGGTGAGCGCGCCGAGGCCGGCGAGGGGGCCGACGTCGACGAGCTGGTTGTTCGTGAGATCGAGGTGCGCCAGCGCGGATATGCCGGCGAGCGGGCCGAGGTCGACGATCGCGCTGTGGTCGAGGTGGAGCGCCGTGAGCTGGGTGAGCCCGGCGAGCGGGAGGTCGTCGAGCGCGTTGGTGCGCAGGTGCAGCTCCCCGAGCTGGGCAAGGCCGGCGAGCGGAGCGAGGTCGGCGATCGCGTTGTCGTCGAGCCGGAGCGTGGCGAGCGCGGTCATGCCGGCCAGCGCCGAGATATCGCCGATCTGGCGGTCGCTCAAGTCGAGCCGGGTGAGGTTGACGAGCGGGGCGAGCTCGTCGATGTCGGCGAGACAACCGCGTGAGCTCGACATTCGCAGCCGCGCCGCGAGGCGAGACAGCCCGCGTGAGCTCGACCTTCGCAGCCCGCGTGAGCTCGACCTTCGCAGCCCGATCCCGGGGCGCGACAGGTCGCTTCATGGAAGTCACACCGGAATGACGACAGCTACCCGGGGCACGGCGAGCTCGCAGCCGCGCCGGCTCGACCGGGGGCACCGGGAGCTTGCATCGGCAAGGAACGGAGGTCGCCCGGCAGGCCCGACGCTGCGCTGCGGCCGGGGCCGGTGCGCCCCGGTCTCTCGCTCGCGGCGAGCTCGGCGCCGTCGCGTTCCGGCGGATCCCGCTTAAACTACGCATATTTCCTCCTGTGCCTCATGGCAGCGTCCGCGCGATCGATCCGCCCCAGGCGCCTGCAGACCCGTCGCATGCCGCGAGGCGGTGGAATGGGCTGGTCGAGGCTGCTGGTGGCGTGCCTGGGCTGTGCGGTCCTGCTGTCGGGCGCGGCGCGATCGATCATGGTGCTCGGCCTGCTGGCGGTGGCGAGCACCGCGCTGGCCCTGCAGGCGCTGGGGGCGGTCGGGCGAGCGCGCCGAGCCGAGGCGGAGCGCGACGGGTTGGCGGACGAGGCGAGGCGCTGGCGGAGCGTCGTCGAGGCCGGCGATCAAGCGGTTGCGATCGCAACTCCCGGCGGGACCGTGAAGCGCTGGACGGCCGCGGCGGAGCGCCTGTTCGGCTGGCGCCGCGATGAGATCCTCGGGCGCTCGCTGCTCGCGGTCGTCGCCCCCGAGCGACGCGCCGAGGTGTCGGCCCGGCTCGCGCGGGGGGTCGGCCGCCAGGGCGCGAGCTTCGAGTGCGTCGGGCTGCGCCGCGACGGCGCGCGGGTCGACGTGGCGGTCACGATCGTGCCGCTCCCCGGGACGCGCGAGCAGGGCGGCGGCGTGGCGGTGCTGTGGCGCGACGTGGGGGCGAGGAAGTCGCTGGAGGCGGCCTGTCGCCGGCTCGAGCGCGACTACGACGAGCTCGTCGAGCACGCCGACGACGGCGTGTTTCTGGCCGACCCCGAGGGTCGGCTGGTGCGGGTCAACCAGGCCGGGGCGCGCCTGCTCGGGGTCTCGCCCGAACAGTTGGTCGGCCGGTCGCTGGCGGCGTTCATGGCGGACGAGGAGGCGCAGCGGCTGGCGAACGCCCGCGCCGCGCTGGTCCCGGGCGTGCCGCACGTCGGCCACGTGCCGCTGCGGCGGGCCGACGGCGGCTGGCTGGTGGCCGAGCTGCGGATGGTCCTCCTCGGCGACGGGCGCGTGCAGAGCTTCGTCCGCGACCTCGGCGCGCGCGAGACGGTCCACGCCGAGCTCGCGCGGGCGCACGCGGCCGAGCGCGGGCTCAGGGTCCAGCTGCAGTCGCTGTCGCAGGCGACCTCCGCGATCACCGACGCGGTCGCGCGGATCCCCGAGAGCGACCTCGACGCCGTGCTCATGGTCATCGTGCTGCAGGCGCAGACGCTGACGAACGCCCGCTACGCCGCCCTGGGCCTCGGCACCGATCCGGCGCGACCGTTCGAGCGGTGGGTCTACGCCGGCGTGACCGCGGAGCAGGCCGAGCGGATCGGTCGCGCCCCGCGGCCCGTCGGGCTGCTCGGCGCGGTCGCCCTGCAGGGCCGCGCGGTCCGGCTGCGCGACGTCGGCCAGAGCCGGGAGCGCGTCGGCTTCCCGCCCGGGCACCCGCCGATGCACAGCTTCCTCGGCGTGCCGATCCTCTACGAGGGGCGCAGCCGCGGCAACCTCTACCTCGCCGACAAGCAAGGCGGCGGCGAGTTCACGGCGGAGGATCAGCAGGCGCTCGAGCTGCTGGCGGCGCGCGCCGGGACGGCGCTCGAGACGGCCCGGCTCTACCACGAGAAGGCGCAGGCCACGACGTGGTTGCGCGGCGCGATCGATGGCCTCCCCGAGGCCGTGATCCTCGCCGAGGTCGGCGGGCAGGTCTCGCTCAACGCGGCCGCCCGCGAGCTCGCAACGGCCGAGGTCGCGGGGACGCCGGCGCGGCTGGAGCTGTACGACTCGAGGGGCGCGCCGCTGGCCGACGAGGAGCACCCGCTGTTTCGCGCGCTGCACGGCGAGGTGGCGACGATCGGCCTCGAGTGCTGCGGGCAGAACCGGCGCGGCCAGCGGGTCCCGCTGCTGGCCAGCGCGTCGCCGCTGCGCGACGAGCGCGGCCGCCCGCTCGGGGCCGTATGTGTCCTTCGGGACATCTCGTCGTTCAAGGAGATCGAGCGCCTGCGCGAGCAGTGGACGGCGGTGGTCGCCCACGAGCTGCGGCAGCCGGTACAAATGATCCACGTGTGCGCGCGGACGATCGAGCGCGCCGGGGCGAGCGAGCGCGACCCGCTGACGGCCAAGTCGGCGACGCGGATCCTCGCCGCCGCGGCGCGCCTCGAGCGGATGATCAAGGACCTCCTCGACGCGGCCCGGATCGAGGCCCGCCAATTGGCGCTGCGCTGCGAGACGATCGACCTCGGCGCGGTGCTGGCGGAGGTGGTCGCGCGGCTCGGCCAGACCACCGACCGCTCGCTGCGGCTCGAGGTCGATCCGCTGCTGCCTCCGGTCCGCGGCGACGCCGGGCGGATCGAGCAGATCGTCGAGAACCTGCTGACGAACGCGCTCAAGTACGGCGACCCCGGCGCGCCGATCGCGATCGAGGTGCGTCCGCACGGGCGAGAGGTCCTGGTGTCCACCACCAACCAGGGCCAGCGCCTGCCGCCAGCCGAGATCGATTGCCTTTTCAAGCGATTCTACCGCTCGCGCGCGGTGGCGGCGGTCGAAGGGCTGGGCCTCGGCCTCTACATCGCGCACGGCCTCATCGAGGCCCACGGCGGCCGGATCTGGGTCGAGAGCGGCGACGCCAGCACGAGCTTCCGCTTCACCCTGCCGGCCGCGCCGCCGCAGGACGGCGATGATGAGGGCGGCGGCCGGTCCGATGCTCCGCCGCGCGACCGGCAGGGCTCGGGCGGGCGAGAGCAGAGCCATGACCGAAGCGGGCGGCCGGGGCGGGTATGAAGATTCGCTCGCAGACCCCCAGGGCACATGCGGGCCGCGAAGTGTCGACGGTGCGGCTCTCGCTGGACGTGGACCAGCCCTGGATGAATCAGGGGCGGCTCAGGTCCTTCTCGTACTCGAATCCGGCCAGGCCGTGGCGGAGACCCAACCTCAGGTTGAGGTCGTACATAAGGTTGTTCTCTTCATTGCGGATCATGATGGCTCGGCGCCGTGGCGGCGGGCGAATTCGATGGCGTGGGCCGTCTCGAACACGGCCGCGACTCGTGGGCGTCCGCCGTCAGAAGCGGGCCGCGAGCGCGAGGCCGAAGCGGCCGCGCGCCAGCGTCGGGACCAGCGCGAGCTGGACCTCGCGGGCGGGGGCGTACTTGCGGTAGGTCAGCCCGTAGACGAGCATGCTCGAGCCGGCGATCACGCTCGACAGGCCGAGCTGCAGCAGCGACCACGGCGTGCTCGAGGCGCGCGCCTCTTCGGCGAATTGCCAGCCGAGCCCGGCCGCGACGATGACGAGGCCGCCCGTGGTGGCCATGCCGCCGAAGGAGATCCACGCGGTCGCGGGCGAGCGCGCGGCGCTGCGTGAGCCGCGAGCGCGGCCGTGGAAGCCGGCGCCGACGGTCAAGAGGCTGAGGCTCGCGGTGTTGAGGGCGACCGCGGCCAGCATGGTGGGCGGCAGGCGCGGGGGACATTCGGGGCAGCGGTCCAGCGCGGCCAGCTCGCGCGCGCTGGCGAGGCCGAGGCCGAGGCCGGTCGCGCCGGCGAGCGCGCCGGTAACCAGCCACCCGACGCCCGCGTTTCGCCGGGGCCGCTCGACGAGCGACGAGGCCGGCGCGACCGGTTCGATCTGCGGGGCCGAGGCCAGCGACAGGGCGAGCACGAGCGACATCGACGAACCTCGAGCGGCACCTTCTGTCTTGGGCCGGAACGCGCGCGAGCCCAAGGGCCGTTCACGCGGACCGCGAGAGGGCCGGCTCGTCTCGGGCCGGAACGCGCGCGGCCCCGCGGAGCATGCATGCCCACAGAAATCGACGAGCCCGCAACGCGGCGGCGAGACCGGCGAGGAGACCGGCGAGCCTGGCGCCCGTCGCCCGCACCCTCGTCGGTCCGCAGGAGATGCCCGGCTCGCCGCCGGTGCCACGCGCGAGATGGGCGCACCGGGCCGGTCGCTCGCACTTGTTTTTCAAGACATGCCCCGATCGACATGTTCTCGGCGACATTTCACAAACGACAGGTTCTTGATGACATGTCGAAAGGATCATCTTCGGCCGGGGGCGTGGAGGTCGCTGCGGTCGCTCGCGGGTCAGGCCGGCAGCTCGAGCAGCTCGGGGTGCAGCAGCAGCTCCTCGATGCGGGCCGACAGGCCGGCCGCCTGCACGCCGTCGAGCACGCGGTGGTCGAGGGTCGCGTGCAGCGGCAGGACGGGCCGGACCGCCACGCGGGGCTCGCCGTCGTCCTCGACGATCCACGGGCGCGGCGTCACGGCGCCCACCAGCAGGAGGATCGGCCAGTGCGCCGGCGGGAACAGCGGGGCGTAGGCCCAGCGGACCCCGAACATGCCGAGGTTGGTGACCGCGGCCGAGCCGAACGGGTCGCGCGGCAGCCCGGGGACGCGCAGGTCGAGGCGGTATCGCAGCAGGTCCTGCGCGGCCTGGAGCGGGCGCAGCAGCGCGGGCGGGAGCGCGGCCAGGCGGCGACGCGTCCGCCCGAGCTGCGGATCGCAGTCGCGGCGGACCTGCTCGAGACGCTCGCCGAACTCGCGGGCGATGTCGGTGATCGACTTGCGATCGGCGCCGCGGATGACCAGCCCCGTCAGGTCGCACCCGTGCTCGTCGGCCCGTGCGACCTGGAAAAAGATGTCGACCTCTGCGCGCGGGTAGAGCCGGCCGCGCCGGACGAGGACGTGGAGCTCGGGGCGCTCGGAGAGGACGACGGCGAGCGCCCGGCCGACGAGGTGGGTGAGCGTCGCCCGCTCGCCGGTGCGCGCGTGCAGGGTCTCGAGGTGAGCGAGCGCGGCGGTGGCGTCGAGCTCGAGCGTGCCGTGGATCGACGGGTCGCGCGGGTCGTCCCAGGCGGCGAGCGCGAGGCGGCGGAAGAACGAGAGCTCGCCGGCGGGCCGGGCCTTGAAATGGCGCATGCCGTCGCAATGTGAGCAGTCGCCGCGCCGGGCCGCGCGACGCGTGCATCCCGGCAGCAGCCCGGTCGCAGCCCCGGTCCGGCTCTGGCCGGGATTGCGAGCGGCGGGGGCGCCTCGATGGCGGCGGTTCGAGGCGTGCGCGTCCTCGCGGGCGCGTCGGCGGCTCACCGGCCGCGACGGGGAGCCGGAGCGCGCCGCGGCGATCGGACCTGTACGTCGATTCGCCGGCAGGACGAATCGCATGGCCCCGCTGCAATCGCAGCGGTCGAACGAGCACGGACGGCAGGCCGGTGCGAGGGGTGCCTGCGCCGGCAAGGCCGTCCGCTTGCGGGACCGACGATCTCGCCCACGAAGACCGCGGGAGAGACAGCCATGATGGGAAAGATCCTCGGAATTGCGGCGCTCGGCGCCTTCCTCTGCGGCGCCTGCAGCAGAGAAGAGCACGAGCCCGGGGCCACGCTCGCGCAGATCGAAGCCGGCTGCAAGTCGTACTGCGCGAAGGCGAGCGAGTGCAACAAGTCGATCCGGCCCGACTCGTGCGAGACGCGGTGCCAGAACCGACTCAACCGCTGCCGGGCGAACGAACAGGCCGACGCGGTCGCCGACCTCGAGGGGTGCGCCATCGACACGTGCGTCGACTTCGCGGCGTGTGCCATCGGCGCGGACCTGCAGTGCAAGTTCGGCCTGTAGGGGCATGGACGCAGGGTCGGCCCGGCGAGCAGGTCCGCGCGGTGCTGCGATGGGCAGCTGCTCGGGGTGCTCGCAATGATTTCGGCGCAGGAGGATTCGACCCGAGGTCCCGGGCCGACGAGAACGAGCCGACGTGCATGAAATGGAAGGCTCACGTCGGCTCGGGCCGTCCTCGTCGGACGCCGGGCGGCTCGCTCGCCTGATTCGCCGGAGCCGGGCGCTGCGTCCCGGGCGGCCGGTCCTGTCCCGAAGGACAGGGCGTCGGGCTCCTTGAAAGCGGCCGTCGATCCGCGGCACGGGGGGATGCCGCGGGATCACGGCCGAACGGCTCAGCGGGGCTGGTCGCCCATGTCGCCGGTCGCGGGCGGATTGCCCTTGCGCGTCTCGGGCTCCGTCTTCTTCTTCGTGTTCTTGTTGCCCGTGTCCCTGGTGTCCGTCGCGCCCTGGGAGCCGGTCTGCGTATTCTTGGTGCCCGTCGCGCCGCCCTGGGAGCCGGTCTGCCCGCCCGACTCCTTGGTGCCGGTCTGCGCGCCCGACTCCTTGGTGCCGGTCTGCCCGCCCTGGGAGCCGGTGGGCGGGTTGTTGTTCCTGGTGCCCGTCGCGCCTTGCGAGCCGGTCTGGGGGGTGGTGCCCAGTGCGTCCTGCATGCTGGTCGGGGCGTTGGAGGCGCCGGGTCCGGTGCCGGCCTGAGGATTGGTGGCCGACGAGCCTTTCTGTTCGGTCGACGGGCTGCCGGGGGGACTGCCCATTGCGCCCTGAGAGCCCTGGGGGTTGGGGGCCGGGCCGGGCGCCTTCGCCGAGGTGTCGCCGCCGGGGGTGCGGCCGCCCGCTGCGCCGCCCTCGGCGGCCGACGGGGTCGAGCTGTCGGCGCCGCCCCCCCGCCGGGGCGGGGTGAGGTTTGCGTCCGCGAGTACACGGTGTCGCGGTCGCCGGAGCGGTCGGTCGCGTCGCGTGAGCGGCCCTCGCAGCCTACCAGCGGCGCGAGCAGCAGCAAGGGGAACAACCAGCGGGATTGCTTGCACCTGGGAATCATCGCACTCCTCCTCGCGCCCGCGGTCGAGTCGCCGCGCGGTCGCGCCCCGAACGGTAGCCCGGGCGGCTCGCTCCGCAAGCTCAGGCGGACGCGATCGTCCGTGCGGGCGGCGACGAATGTGACGAGTTCAACTCGCGCCGAGGCCCGGCGATTGCGGCGCGTGCGGGTGAGGCGGCTGGCCGTGCGGGCTGCGGGCCGCCCACGTCTCGAACTCGACCGGGTCGTGGGCACACAGCACGCGGACCGCGTCGCCGTGCTGATACGTCAGATCGCGGAGGCGCTGTTGATTGCGCAGTCGAGCCCGGCGGTCGACCTCCATCATCGTCTGATACGCGCGCAGCCCGAGCGGGCAGCGCGGGTGGTCGACGTTCAGCTCGCCGCGATAAAAGTACGCGTCGCCGGCGTGCAGCAGCCAGCCCTCCTCGGCGCGCACCGCCACCCCCGCGTGGCCCTCCGTGTGGCCCACCAGCGGGACCAGCAAGATCTCCGGCGGCAGCCCCACCAGCGCGCGCACACACGCGAAGCCGAACCAGTCCTCGCCCTCCGCGGGCGCGTAGGTCTGCCACGAGCCCGCCGTCGACCACTGCTGCGGGCGGTAGCGGCCGCGGGCGATCGCCCCGACCCGCCGCTGCGCGGCGTGGGCCTCGTCGGCCAGCAAGTGGACCTGCGCGTGCGGGAAGTCGGAGAGCCCGCCGGCGTGGTCGAAGTCGAGGTGCGTCAGGACGATGTGACGGACGTCGCGGGGCGACAGGCCGAGGCGCTCGATCTGCCGCACCGCCGTCTCGTGCTCGTCGAAGCGCGGCCGCATCATGCCGACGAAGAAGCGGCTGAGGCGGGTGGTCGGGCTCTGGATGTCCTCGAGGCCGAGTCCGGTGTCCACCAGCACGAGGCCGCGGTCCGTCTCGAGCAGCAGACAATGACAGGTCATCCGCGCCGGGCCGGGGTCGTCCGCCGGCTTTCCCATCAGGCGCCCGCCGTAGGGGCACATGGTTCCGCAATTGAGGTGATGAATCCGCACGACGGCCTCCCTGCCAGGCTTGAGCGGCAGTGGCCGGCGCGTCAAATCTCATGCGCGTCCGCCGAGGTCGCGCGCCTTTTCGGTGGCCTCCGCGGCCAGGGACGGGGAGGGCGCGGACGCCGATCGCCGGTCGATTCGCCGGTCGAGGCCGGTACGAGCATTCGCGGCTGTCAGGAAATACCCTGGTAGCCCGGCGCGGCGGAGCCGCCAATCATCCCAGTCGCCAATCCGCGAGGAAATACCCCGGGGCCGACCACCCATCATCCTATCCGGCGGTCCCGGTCGGCGAGGAGCAACCCCGGGCCCGCGCGGCGGGGCGCCGATCCTCGCAGTCGGGGCCGGCGAGGAATGACCCGGGTCTACGGGCGCCGGACCTCGATCATCATCCCTGGCGGTCGCGGTCGGCGACAACGTACCCGGAGCCTGCGCGCGCCGGAGCCGATCTTCACGGTCACTGTCGGCGAGGAATTACCCCGGAGCCTGGGCGCGGGCGGAGACGCAATCATTACAGTCACTGTCGGCGAGGAATTGGCGCGGGCCAGTGCGCGGCCCAGACGACAATCATCGCAGCCGCGGCAGCGAGGAAATACCCTGGATTTGGGCGCGCCGGTCCGGCGAGCGCCCATCACCCCGGGCAGGCCATGAGAGGCAGCGCCGCTCCCGCTCGGCGAAGCCGGTAATTGCTGCGAGGTGCGAAAACGCGCCTTTTGCGCCGATTCACGTCACTGGGAGCGGCGGCCGCGAGATTCGTCGCTGGGCGGCCGAGCCGGGCGGCTCGGTTGGCCGCGACATCCATCGCGTGCAAGCCAACGCGTGCATGCGAGAGCACGAGCATCCGCCGCCGGCGCCGGAGATCGAGCGGCGCCTGCAGTTCCATCGCCCGCAGCTGCTGCTGATGCCGCTGATGTTCGCGGTCCCGATCCTGGCGCTGCTGGGCCTGCTCGGCGGCCCGCGGGTGCGCGAGGAGATCGACCTGGGCGGGGTGCACCTGGCGGTGGAGTACGCCCCGCGCGACCACCTCGAGGACTGGGGCCGCGTGTACGTCACGGTCGTCAATCGCTCGCCCGCGCCGCTGGCGGACGCGCGGGCCGAGTTCGCCCGGGCCCTGCTCGACGCGCTGTGGCAGCCGTCGTTTCAGCCGCAGCTCGCGCGGATCGACGGTGAATGGTACGTCGTCCCGCTCGGCGACCTCCCGCCGGGGGCGACCCGCGCCGTCACGCTGGACTATCGCAGCACCGACCCTGGCAGGCTGAACGGATCGGTGCGCGTGCGCGCCGGCGACGAGGCGCTGGCCGAGCTGCCGATCCACATCGCCGTGCTGCCGTGAACGCGAGGGGAGCGCATGGAAACCGTCATCCGCATCGTCATCCTCTACACGGTCATCATCACGGGCCTGCGGATCCTCGGCAAGCGTGAGTTCGGCCAGCTGTCGCCGGCCGAGCTGGTCACGCTCCTCATCATCCCCGAGATCGTGTCGCCGGCGCTGGTGCGCGAAGACCCGTCGCTGACGAACGCGATCGTCGGGACGACGACGCTGTTCTCGCTGGTGTTCGTGGTCTCGCTGCTGATGCACCACGTCCGCCCGCTCGAGAAGGTCGTCTCGAGCTCGCCGACCTTGCTGGTCAGCGACGGCCGCTTTCTCGCCGAGAACATGAACAAGGAGCGGGTCTCCCCCGAGGAGATCTATACGGAGATCCGCAAGGTCGGCCTCCACGAGCTGGCCCAGGTGCGCTGGGTGGTGCTCGAGTCGGACGGCACGATGTCGGTGATCCCGAAGCCCGGGGTCGACCGTCACATGCACGCCGAGAGCTCGAGCTCGGTCGGCGGCGGCTAGCCACGGGAAAATTTTTTAAAAGAAAATGCTCATGAAGCTCGCC
Organism: Nannocystis exedens; assembly: GCF_002343915.1. Lineage (GTDB taxonomy): Bacteria > Myxococcota_A > Polyangia > Nannocystales > Nannocystaceae > Nannocystis > Nannocystis exedens. The sequence continues at coordinate 6,335,342 of NZ_NETK01000001.1, forward strand.
TGTTTCGCCCTGTGGGTCGTCCTGGCGGGGGACGAGGACCCGCGTCGCGTCGATCCCGATCGACCGACGATCACCAACACCACCTCGATGGTGCCGCGCGGCGCGGTCCAGATCGAGGCCGGCGTCGACGCGCAGGTGTACGGGCGCGCGAGCCAGGACGAGTTCCTGGTGGCGACGCCGATGATCGTCCGCATCGGCCTGCACGAGCGGGTCGAGCTGCGCGTGTTCGACGGCGACCCGGTCCGCTGGGGCCTCGGTCAGACGGGGGCCCGTCAGCAGCACGAGGTGTCGATCGGGGCCAAGATCAAGCTGTTCGAACGCGGGCAGCGCACCAAGACGTCGCTCGGCCTCCAGCCGCAGCTGCTGCCGGTGTCGCCGCTCGGCAAGGAGACGTTCTGGGCCCCGCTGCCGGCGCTGCTGCTGCTGCTCTCGGTCGAGCCCGGCGAGTGGAACATCAGCGTCAACGCGGGCATCAAGACCGCTCCCGCCGACACCGGCCGCTGCTGCGAGATCAGCGACCTGTTCGCGGCCTCGGTCTCGCGCGCGCTCGCCGATCAACGCCTGCGCCTGTGGGGCGAGGTCTACGCCCGCCTCGACTTCCCCCACACCGAGCTCGCCGAGCTCGCCGGCGACGGCGGTCTGATGGTGCATCTCCACCGCCGCGTGGCCCTCGACGCCGGCGTGCTGGTCGGCCGCGCCCGCCGCACGCTGGTGGTGGCGGTGCTCGCAGGGCTGTCGGTGCGCTTCGGCGGGCGATGAAGCGGCTGCAGGCGGTCGTCACAGGGGTTCACCGGACGAGGGCGAGCACGGCTGTTCTTAAGGTCATGTCTTCCGTGACATGACCCTTCGAGCGTCCATGGAATCGAGGCGGTGAGGGCGAATGCACGGAGTCGGCCCTCCGGGCAGGGAGGGCCGGCGGGACGCGCGGTCGGGTCCCAGGTCCCAGGGGCAATCCGCGGTGATCACTCGTCCGGCGTCGCCTTCCGCCACGTCTTGACGTGCGGGATGCGCGGTACCAGGACAGCGTAGAGGGTCGCGATCGTGGCGATGATGTACCAGCCCATGCCGATGGCCATGCCGATCGCGGCTGCGAACCACACGGACGCGGCCGTGGTCAGGTTGGTGATCTTGTCGCCGGCGGCCTTCAGGATCATGCCGGCACCGAGGAAGCCGACGCCCGACACGACCTGCGCGGCGATGCGGGCAGGGCTGGTCGGGTCGGCCTGCTGCGAGATGAACGTGAACAGACACGCGCCGGCGATCACGAAGCAGTTCGTGCTGATGCCGGCGGGTTTGTTGCGGATCTCGCGCTCGACGCCGATGCTCGTGCCGCAGAGCAGGCACACGCCGATGCGGATCAGGAAGTCGAGCTCGTGTCCGATGAGGATGTTGTCCATGCGGCGCGAACTCTACTCCGACCGCCTGGACCGACCTCGCCCGAAGGGGCGGCCGGTGTGGATCGATGGGCGGCAGCGGCGGCGTGCGCTCCCCGCCGGCCGGGCGGGCAGCGAGCAAGGTCCCTGATGCTGCGGAGACCGGCCGGGCGCGGCTCCGCGCGCAGGGTTTCGCGCGTGCATTTTGTCTGCGACATCCGGCTGGGACCTCGGTCCTCCGAGCGACGAGGCGCGCTGCCGCCTCGCGAGGCAGCTGACCATGACTCGACGACTGCATGAGAGGACCCAGACATCCACTTCGACCGCGGGCACGGGCGGCGGACGCCCGCTCGCATTCGTGGCGGCGTTCCTGCTCGGGGCGGCCTGCGGCGGGTTCGCCGACGACGACGACACGACGGCCGGCACCGGGCTCGACGACCCCGGCGATCCCTGCGCGGCGTTCACCGACTGCGTGGAGTGCGGGGACGCGGGCCTCGACTGCGCCTGGTGTGCGGGGTCGTGCAGGAGCCGTCCCGACGGCGCCTCGATCAGCGACGACTCCTGGTGCGAGTGGGGGTTCGCGGAAAGCGGCACCGCTTGCCAGGATATCGACGGCATCAGGCTGGTCGAGAGCACGCTCCCGATCGACTGTCGCTCGTCGATGAACGAGGGAGACCCGCGCTGTCAGGTCCCCGACGACGACAACGCCGCCGAGCTCGGCGAGGGCCCGGCCTTCCCGGGAGGCTTCGGCGGGCTGTTCGGCGGCTACCTCGACGTCGCCGGCAATCGGGTCATCCTCGGCGCGATGACCAATCGTCCGGGCGACGAGCTCGGATCGATCTGGACGGCCGACCTCGCTTCCGGCGACCGGGCGCTCGTCTCGGGCGCGACCGAGGACGCGATCGTCGGGTGGATCGAGCGCGGCGCCGGCCCGGGCTTCGGCACGAGGGTGTTCGACGTCGACCTCGCGCCCGACGGCGCCTGGATCGCGTACGCCGACGCGGGCCTGTTCCGGGTCGACCCGGACACCGGCGATCGGACTCGACTCTGGTCCCCTGAGAGCAAGCCGTGCGTCCACGTCGGGATCGTCTTCGCTCCGAACGGCGTCGACGGCAGCTCGGTCGTGGTCGGCCCCGACGGGACGATGTACATCGCGTCGGGCGAGGACGAGAACGTCGATCCGCCCCCGGACAGCGGCGTGTTCGCCATCCAGCCCGACGGCTCGTGCCGCATGCTGACGATGAGCTCGTCCGAGACCGAGCGCGTGGTCGGCAACGGCCCGCTGGTCGGCGGCGACTACCGCGGGTTGGTGCTCCAGGGCGACAAGTTGCTCGCGCTCGGGATGCCGGGGGATCTCCACGAGATCGACCTCGCGACCGGCGATCGCCGCCTCGTCACGAGCGAGACGAGAAACGTCGGCGAGGGGCCGCCCGCCGACTATCAGTACCTCGCCGTCTCGAGCACCGGCACGCTCCTCGCCTCGGGCGACAGCGTCGACTCCTTCGCGGACGCGACCCGCGCGATGACCGAGATCGATCCCGCCTCCGGCGATCGCAAGCTCCGCTGGGCTTACCGCGGACCCGCGACATCGTCGCCCCGGATGACGTGGATCGCGCCGCACCCGGAGCTCCCGGGGATCTACATCGCGGTCGAGGAAGGTCAGTCCCTCGTGCTCTACGAGCCCGCGAGCGGCAACACGAACCTCCTGTCGCACTGACGGGGCCGCCGCCGAGGCCGCGCACGCCCGCCGGCGCTGTGTGGAGTCCAGCGCGAGCGCAGGCGGCCGGGGACCTCAAGCAGTTCGGCGGCACGCGGGCTCGCGCATCCGCGCACGGCGTCGCGGACGGACGCGGCGTGACTCGGGCGTACCGCGAGCCGTCCACGCGGCACGGCGACGGTCAGCGCGCGGCCCCTCTCCGCGAACCTCGCCGCCGGCACGCTGGAGCGCTCGCGGGTCCGCGTTGGCTTGCGAGCCACGCGAGGCGGGTGTCAAAATGAGGCGTGACGTCTCGCTTATTTTATTTCGCCCTGTATGTCCTCGTCGCCTGCGGTCCCGAGCCGGGCAGCGACACCGATACCGCCACGGATTCCGATACGAGCGGCGCATCGACCACCGCCGCGTCGAGCACGGCGCCGACCACCGGCCCTGTCCCCGAAGGAGAGCTGTGCGGCTGCGAGGACGCCTCCTGCCACACGTCGATCTGCGACGCCTTCGTCGTCGGCTGCGAATGGGAGCCCTGCGACCCCGAGCTGTGGTGGGCCGTGACCGACGAGTCGGCGCTAGGGTGTGCGGTCAAGGCCCTGCGCGACCGCAAGCCGGGCCTCGTCGAATGGTCGCGGAACTTCGGGTTCGACACCGGGACCGCCGAGAGGCTGCTCGTGCGGATCCGCGAGGACGGCACGGTCTCGCACGTCCAGCTGTTCCCGAGCCGATGTCAGGGAGGTCCCATCACTCACTTCGCCCTCGCGGACGCCGGCTACTTCGAGGGCTGCCTCGCCGAGCCCGACGCGCTGGCCCGCTTCCTCTGCATGGATGCCGGCTTCCGCGAGCGGCTGGCCGAGTGCGGAGAGGCCCCGGCGCTCTCGTGCGAGTCGGGCCCGTCCGGGACCGAGTGAGGCATCGGCGCCGGGCGAGGCGTCGCTGAAGAGGGTCGTGACGCCGCGCCTTCGTCCCCGGCGAGAAAACGACATGTCTCATGGGTCATGTGTCGGAGGCGCTCCGGGCGAATTGACGACATGTCCCATGAGATCGGTTGCCGCCTCGCTCGGGGCCAGCGGGTCGCGCGGGCCTACGCGCTCGCGCGCGGGCGCTTGAGGGCGATCTCGCCGAGGAACGCGAGCAGGTCGTCGGCGTGGCGGTCGAACGTGAACTCGTCGCGGGCGCGCCACACCTGCTCGCGGATCGCCTGGGTGCGGGCGGTGTCGCGCAGCTGGGCGGCGAGGTCGGCCATGTCGCGGGCGAACACGCCGACGCCGAGGCGGCGGGCCAGGCTCTGGGTGGCGACGCGGGCGCCGTCGTTGGTGCGCTGGATCATCGGCAGGCCGGCGGCCGCCAGCGTGGCGGCGCGGGCGGGGACGTTGAGGTCGTCCCAGTCGGCGCGGCCGATGTCGCCGTCGTTGCCGCTGGCGAAGAAGTGCAGCCAGCCGGCGTCGTAGCGCGAGAACTCCTCGACCCATCGCCGCTGGTCGACGTGGGCGTGCAGGTGCAGGTGCCGCGGCGCGACCGCCCGGGCGCTGTCGATCCACCCGCGCCACTGGCCGTGGGTGAAGTCGCCGTAGAAGTGGAGGTGCACGTCCTCGGCCGCCAGCTCGGCGACGTTGTGCGGGTGGAGGCCGATCGGCCGCCCGGGCACGACGGTGTGGATCGAGCCGTCGGCCTGCGACAGCCGCGGCGACGGCTCGCCGGCGAACCACTCGCGCCGCGGCAGGTCGCCGTCGACCACCAGCGAGGGGATCGACGCGGCGCTGGCGGGCAGCACGGTGGCGAACCACTCGCGCATCTCCGGGCTCGAGTACACGAGCCCGTCGGCGCGGGTGTGCAGGTCCATCAGCGCCTGCCAGGTGCCCTTCTCGCGGCAGATGAACGGCCCCTCCTTGAAGTGCCAGACGAACGGCACGCCGGTGTTCGCGGCCAGGACCTCGCGGGCGAACGGGACCGCCTGCCAGTTGAGGAGGGCGTAGATGACGTCGGGCCGCAGGGCGCGGATCAGCGTCCGCCAGTCGTCGCGCGGCAGGTCGCGCACGTGGCCGAACGGCAGCGGGCCGACCGTGTTGTACCAGTGCGGGTCCTCCATCCACAGCCCGTAGAGCGAGTGGCCGCGCTCCTCCAGCGCGAGCACGCGGTCGGCGTTGTAGGCCAGCTCGCCGACCAGGAGGATCGTCAGGCCGTCGCGGGTCCGCGGGGTCGACGGCCGCTCGCGCGCGCGGCGGTAGAGCTCGACCTCGTCGATCTCGTTGCCGACGCTGCTGTGAAACCGCAGCGGGTGCTTCACCGCGAACCGCTGACGAAACGCGTTGATGCCGCCCAGCGGCTCGCGCAGGAGCTTGTGCAATTGACCGGGGTGGTCGACCCATTCGCAGGTGACGCGCCCGGTCGCGACCGCCGGACCGCCGGCGAGCAGGCGGTCCCACAGCATGCGGCCGAGGTCGTCGGTGACGAGCTCGGCGCGTTCGAGCCAGCGGGCGTCGGTGCGGCGGTGCATCACCTGCACGAGCTGCAACGAATGCCCGGCGACGGCGCCGTCGGCCCGGCGATTGTAGTGATGGCGGACCCCCGAATAGGCCAGCGCCGCGGCCGGCTCGGCGTCGAGCCGGGCGGCGAGCGAGCCGAGGTGGTCGGGCCAATAGCGGTCGTCGGACGGGAGGTAGGCGATCCGCGGCGCGCGGGCGCGGGCCAGCCCGACGTTGAGGGCCGCGCCGAGCCCGACGTTGCGCGCCAGTCGCTCGTAGCGGATCCGCGGATCGGCGAGGAAGGGCGCGACCACGGCCTCGGTGTCGTCCGGGGAGCCGTCGTCGACGACGATCAGCTCCCAGTCGCTCCGCTGCTGTGCCAGCAGGCTGCCGAGCGCGGCCGGGATGAAGCACGCCTGGCCGTAGGTCGGCATGAGCACGGAGATCCCGGGCTCGCAGGTGTCGATGGTCATGGGCCCTCCCGGTCTCCGGCGGATCGATCGCTCAGCGCTTCTTGCCCCCGCGGCCGCCGCCGCGCTCCGACGCCTCGCCCTGCTGCTCCTCGCCCTCGCGCTCCTCGTCGCGCGACCGCTCGCGCTCCTCGTTACCCCCGGAGCGCGAGCGGTCGTCGGACTCGTCGGTCTGGCCCATGGCCCGGGTGACGTCGCGCATGCTGCGATACTCCTGATCGGGCATCGACTCCATCTGGCGCAGCACCGCCTCGTCGGCGTTGTTGTCGCGGGCGTAGCGGATCAGCTCCTTCTTGCCGACCGGGAAGTCGATGCCGCGGAGCTGATGCGTCAATTCAATGGGGGAAGCCTTGGTCATGATTCGTCTCCAGCGCGGTTTGGTAGCACCCGCGTCCGGGCCGTCAAGCAGGGGGCGCGCGTCGATTCGGCCCGCGTGCGCGCCGATGATTCACCGCACCGCGCCGGGCCGCCGTCGTTCGCCCTCCGCGCATTGTCTGGGAAATACCCGCGAGCCGCGACGCGGCGCGGTCGCGTCGACCGGCGGTTGCGAGGTGCCGCGCACGCGCTTGCCCGGGCCGGCGGCGGGGGCATGCTTGCCCGCCGACGGCCCCGCGCGATTCGGCCGTCGCGGCTCGCCCGTCGCAGCTCCAGGGAATTTCCTTGCCCATGCAATCTCATCCGCCGACATTCGTATGCCGACCCTCGACGTCCTGATCCCGACCTGCGATCGCCCGGCCGCGCTGGCCGTCACGCTGACCAGCCTGTGCGCCCAGACGTTGACCTCGCCCGGCGGGAGGCCGTTTCGCGTGGTCGTGTCGGACCAGGGCGACACGCCGGCGACCGAGGCCGGCGAGCTGCGCGCCGCGGTGCGGGTGCTGCGGGCCCACGGCCACGAGGTCGAGCTGCACCGCCACCTGCCCCGCCGCGGCCTGGCCGAGCAGCGCCACTACCTGCTGGCGCAGGCGCGCGCCGAGCAGCTGCTGTGCCTGGACGACGACCTGCTGCTCGAGCCGTGGGTGGTCGCGCAGATGACCGGGGCCCTCGCGCGCGAGGGCTGCGGCTTCGTCGGCAGCGCGGTCATCGGCCTCAGCCTGATCGACTCGGTGCGCCCGCACCAGCAGCGGGTCGAGTGGTGGCCGGGCCGCGTCGAGCCCGAGCGGGTCGAGCCCGGCAGCGCCGCGTGGCTGCGCCACGAGCTGCACAACGCGGCCAACCTGTGGCACGTGCAGCGCGCGCTCGGGCTCGGGCCGGCGGACACGCGCTGCTACAAAATCGCGTGGGTCGGCGGCTGCGTGCTCTACGACGCGGCCAAGCTGCGCGCGGTCGGCGGCTTCGGCTTCTGGACCGAGCTGCCGCGCGAGCACTGCGGCGAGGACGTGCTGGCCCAGCTGCGGGTGATGGCCCGCTTCGGCGGCTGTGGGTTGATGCCGAGCGGCGTGTACCATCTCGAGCTGCCGACGACCGTCCCCAACCGCGAGGTCGACGCGCCGCGGGTCCTCCCGGTCGAGCCCGCTGCCCCGCACGTGCCTTGATTCGCGTCTTCGGCTGCGCCGCCGGCGGCGCCGCCCGCCGGGGTGCGCTCGCGCTCGCCCGCCGCGCTTGCGGGGCTGACGGCCTCGTCTTAGCCTGCTGGCCTCATGATCTCCGCGCCGCGAGCTGACTCCAACCGACGGGCACCCGGCCCGACCTGCTCGCGGGCGGCGCGCGCGAGTCGATGATGACGCGCGACGACGACGAGCTCGCGCGAGAGCGCGAACGGCTGCAGATCACCCTCGCCAGCATCGGCGACGCCGTCATCAGCACCGACGTCGACGGCCGCGTCACCTACCTCAACCCGGTCGCCGAGACGCTGACCGGCTGGTCGACGAGCGAGGCGGTCGGGCGCCCGCTGACCGAGGTGTTCCACATCGTCCACGAGCGCACGCGCCAGACGGTCGAGAACCCGGCGCTGAGGGCCCTGCGCGACGGGGTCGTGGTCGGCCTGGCGAATCACACCTGCCTGATCGCCCGCGACGGCAGCGAGCGCCCGATCGACGACAGCGCCGCGCCGATCCGCGACGGCGAGGGCCGGGCGGTGGGGGCCGTCCTCGTGTTCCGCGACGTCAGCGAGCGCCGGCGGGCCGAGGAGGCGCAAGCGCGCCTGGCGGCGATCGTCGCGTCCTCGGAGGACGCGATCGTCAGCAAGACGCTCGACACCATCATCCGCACCTGGAACGCCGGCGCCGAGCGGCTGTTCGGCTACACCGCCGCCGAGGCGGTGGGCCGATCGATCACGATGATCATCCCGCCCGAGCGGCTCGACGAGGAGCGGCAGATCATCGCCCGGCTGGTCCGCGGCGAGCGTGTCGAGTGGTTCGAGACCGTGCGCGTGGCCAAGGACGGCCGCCGGCTGGACATCTCGCTCACGGTCTCGCCGCTGCACGACAGCGAGGGCCAGGTCGTCGGCGCGTCGAAGATCGCCCGCGACATCACGGCGCAGAAGCAGGCGCAGGCGGCGCTGCGGGCCAGCGAGGGGCGGCACCGCTTCCTCGCCGAGCTCGCGGCCGCGACCCAGGCGCAGACGGAGCCCGAAGAGGTCCTGGCCGTCACGGCGCGCCTGCTCGCCGAGCACCTCGACGTCGACCGCTGCGCCTACGCCGAGGTCGAGGACGAGGCGACGTTCGTGATCACCGGCGACCACTCGCGCGGCGTGCCCAGCATCGTCGGCCGCTGGCCGGTGGGCTCGTTCGGCCCGGCGCTCACGGCGGCGATGGAGGCCCACGAGCCGTTCGTGGTCGAGGACGTCGACGCCGACCCGCGCCTCGACGAGGCCCAGCGCCCGGCCTACCGGGCCACGCAGATCCAGGCGGTCGTCTGCGTGCCGTTGCACAAGCACGGAAAATTCATTGCGGCGATGGCGGCCCACAGCAAGACGCCGCGGCGCTGGCGCCCCGACGAGGTGACGCTGGTGCGCACGGTGGCCGACCGCTGCTGGGAGGCGCTCGAGCGGACCCGCGCGGACCGGCGCCTGCGCGACAGCGAGGCCCGCTACCGGGCCATCGTCGAGGCCACGCCGGAGTGCGTCAAGCTGGTCGCGCCCGACGGCACGGTGCTGCAGATGAACTCGGCCGGGCTGGGCATCATCGAGGCCGACGAGGACGCGGTGCTCGGCCAGTCCGTCTTCGGCATCGTCGCCCCGGAGGACCGCGCGGCCTTCCGCGCCTTCCACGAACGCGTGTGCCGCGGCGAGCGGGGCAACCTTGCGTTCGACGTGGTCGGCCTGCGCGGCACCCGGCGGCACATGGAGAGCACCGCGGTGCCGCTGCCGGCGCCGGGCGGCGGCTGGAACCACCTCGCCGTCAGCCGCGACGTCACGGAGCGCGCCGTCGCCGAGCGGGCGCTGGCCGACAGCCGCGCGCGCCTCGACTTCGCGGTCCGCCTGTCGGGCGTCGGCTTCTGGTACTGCGACCTGCCGTTCGACGAGCTGCAGTGGGACGCGCGGGTCAAGGAGCACTTCTGGCTGCCGCCGTCGGCGCGCGTCACCATCGACACGTTCTACGAGCGGATGCACCCCGAGGACCGCGAGCGCACGCGCACGATGATCGACGCGTCGATCCGCGAGCTCGCGCCGTACGACACCGTCTATCGCACGGTCGACCCCGAGTCCGGCGCGATCAAGTGGATCCGCGCGGTCGGCGGGGCGGTCTGCGCCGCTGACGGCACGCCGATCCGCTTCGACGGGGTGACCGTCGACATCACCGAGGACAAGCGCGACGAGCAGCGCCTGTCGCAGGCGCTCGAGCGCGAGCGCGAGCAGGCCCACATGCTCCGGCAGGTCGCCGACGCGTCGCTCGCCATCCACTCGGCGCAGTCGCTCGAGAGCGTGCTGGCGATCGTCGCCGAGGAGGCGCGGCGGATCATCGGCGCCGGTCATGCCTGCTCGAGCCTGACCGGCGCCGACGACTCGACCGGCCCGCTGGCGGTGACGACCACCGGCGACGGTGTGCGCCGCGAGTACGGCGCGCCCGCGGGCGTCGAGGTGCTGGTCGACCTCGTGTGCCGCAGCCAGCGCCCGCTGCGCCTGGCCGGCGAGGGCCGGGCGAACCGCAGCGACGGCCGCGGCGCCCCGCGTCGCTGGCTGGCCGCGCCGTTCGTCGACCGCCAGGGCGAGAACCTCGGCCTCGTGCAGCTGTGGGACGAGGCCGACGGCGGGTTCGGCGACAGCGACGAGGTCATGCTGGTCCAGCTGGCGCACATCACCTCGGTGGCGATCGAGAACGCCCGCCTCAACGCGGCGCTGCGCGAGCAGGACCGGCGCAAGGACGAGTTCCTGGCGCTGCTGGCCCACGAGCTGCGCAACCCGCTGGCGCCGATCCGCAACGGCCTCGAGGCGCTGCGGCTGTCGGACGACCCGGCGATCCAGGAGCACGCGCAGGCGGTGATGGACCGCCAGCTCGGCCACATGGTCCGGCTCATCGACGACCTGCTCGACATCTCGCGGATCAGCCGCAACAAGATGGAGCTGCGCCGGGCGCGGGTCGTGCTCGCCGACGTGGTGAACAACGCGATCGAGACGGCGCGCCCGTTCATCGACGCGGCCCGGCACACGCTCGAGGTCTCGTTGCCGCCGCGGCCGGTGGTCCTCGACGCCGACCTGACCCGGCTGGCGCAGGTGTTCAGCAACCTGCTGACCAACAGCGCCAAGTACACGCCGCCCGGCGGGCACATCCGCCTGACCGCGGAGCGCTCGAACGGCGAGGTGAGCGTGGTGGTCCGCGACGACGGGATCGGGATCCCGCGGGCGGCGCTGACCAGCATCTTCGACATGTTCTCGCAGATCGATCGCTCGATCGAGCGCTCGAACGGCGGCCTCGGGATCGGGCTGGCGCTGGTCAAGGGGCTGGTCGAGATGCACGGCGGGACGGTCACCTGCGACAGCGCGGGCCCGGGTATGGGCAGCGCGTTCACGGTGACGCTGCCGGTGATCGAGCCGCAGCCGCCGACCGCGAGCTCCGGCGGCCCGAACGGCGAGCGCGACAGCAGCGGCGGCCGGCGCGTCCTGGTCGTCGACGACAACGAGGACTCGGCGCTGACGATGGCGATGATGCTGCGGCTGCTCGGGCACCGGGTCGAGATGGCCCACGACGGGGTGGCCGCGGTGGCGGCGGCCGAGTCGTTCCGGCCCGAGCTCATCCTCATGGACATGGGGATGCCGCGGCTCAACGGCTACGACGCGACCCGCCAGATCCGCCAGCAGCCGTGGGGCGCCGCGATGCGCATCGTCGCCCTCACCGGTTGGGGCCAGGAGAGCGACCGGGCCCGCTCGAAGGAAGCCGGCTGCGACCAGCACCTGGTCAAACCAGTGCCGCTGGCCGAGCTCAAGAAGCTGATGGCGAGCATGTAAACGATCGCCGCGCGCGGCGGCAGTGCGCGGGCTCCGCCGTGGAAGCGGGGCGTGCCGCGGCGGGCTGGGCCGCGGCGGGCCGGTGGCGAGCGGGCGCCTGCTGGCGCGGCGACGGGCCTCGGCCACGAGAACGGTGGGATGACGCGGCGGGCCAGGAGCAGCGACGATCCGGTGGAGGCGGGGCTCGACGCGCTGTACACGGCGCCGCTGGCCGAATTCACCGCGGTGCGCGACGCGCTGGCCAAGCAGCTGCGAGCCGGGGGCGACAGCGCCGGGGCGACGCGGGTGAAGGCGCTGCGCAAGCCGAGCACCGCGGTGTGGACGGTCAATCAACTGGCGCGCCGCGGGCCGGGCCGCATCGACGCGCTGCTGCGGGCCGGCGAACGCCTGCGCTCCGCCCACGGCGGCGCGGCGGTGCGCGAGGCGATGCGGGCCCACCACGACGTGGTGTGGGAGCTGTTGCAGCGGGCCACCAACGTGCTCGCGGAGGCCGGCATCCGCACGCCCGGCGACCACCTCGACAGCATTCGCATCACCCTGCAATCGGCGCCGACGGCGAGCGAGCACGAGCGGGCGCTGCTGCGCCGCGGCATGCTGGCCACGGAGCTCGAGCCGGCCGAATTCGGCGACGTGATGCAGATGCTCGAGGCGAGCTTCGGCGGCGCCCCGGCGGCCCGAGCGGGAGAGGAGGAGCGGCCGGCGAAGAAGGCGAAGCGCGAGGTCGAGGAAGAGGAGGTCGAGGAAGCGGAGCGGCGTGCGGCGAAGAAGAAGCCGGCGAAGCGCGAGGTCGAGGAGGCGGCCGCGGAAGAGGAGCGGCGCGCGGCGAAGAAGAAGCCGGCGAAGCGCGCGAAGCAGGCGCGCGAGGAGACGCGGCGGGGCGGGGCAGGGCCCGAGAAGGAGCCGACGAAGGCCGAGCGAGCGAAGCGCGAGCGCGCCGAGCGAGCGGCCGAGAAGGCCGCGCGCGCGGCCGAGAAGGCCGAGCTGCGGCGGCAACAGCAGCGCGAGCGGGCGGAGCAGCGGCGCGCCGAGCAGGCCGAGCGCCGGGAGCAGGCGACGCTGCGACGCGCCCACGAGAAGGCGACCCGCGAGGCGCGACGCCTGGCGGAGCTGGCCGCGCGCGCGGAGGCGACGGCGCGAACGGCCGAGCGCGAGGCGCAAAAGGCCGAGCGGGCGGCCGAGGCGGCCAGGCAGCGCGCCGAGAAGGCCGAGCGCGCGGCGGCGGCGGCTCGCTCGCGGGCGGAGGAGGCCGAGGACGCCCGCGCGGCGGCCGAACGCGAGCTCGACGCGAACGTGCGCTCGCCCGGGTCGTGAGGGCAGCGTCGAGGCGTCATCCGAGAGTCCTCTTGCGGCTCGGCGAGGCGCCGAAGTCGAGCGATCCTGAGGCCGCAATGGCGCCTCGGCCGCGGGGGAGTGCGAGGACCCGCGCTCGATCTTGAGGCCCGCCGAGCGGAGCGGTGTCGACGTTCCGGCGCGGGAGCGTCGAAGTCTCGACATTCGGCCGAGCCGGCGAAGCGCCGGACGATGCGAGCCGGGAGCCTGAGGCCCAAGAGCGAGGCGCCGTCGACGCGAGCCGGCGAAGCGTGCGGGCGGGCGGCGGGCGCGAGCGCGGGCGAGCCCGATCCCTCACGACCGCTGGCGGAGGACGCGGAGCGAGCCTGTGTCGCCCTTCGCCGGACCGATCGATGGATCATGACGCTCGGTGTGCGCCCGCGGCCGCTTGTCGGCTCGGTGGACCTCGTCCACGAACGAATTGGAGCGATTCCCATGTCGAACGAGCAAGACCCCCGGCGCGAGGAAGAGCGGGCGCCCTCGTGGCCGGGTGACGAGCGCCCGCTGCGGTGGATCCGCGACCGGCGCAACCAGGACGAATACGACGATCGTGAGGACCTCGAGCGCGAAAAGGACGGCACCCCGCCGCTGCGCCCGCGGATCCGCTGATCGACGAGGCGCCACCGACGCGAGGACGGACGCGAAGGAGAGCTGTCCCGGTCGGCGGTCGCTCCCTCGCTTCACGCTTCCTCGAAGCTTCACCAAAGCAGAGGCAGCGACCCGATGGGCCGCACGAATTTTTAGCGGAGCTCCACTCATCGCCGCTCGCGCGGGCGGCCTGGCCGCCGCACGATCGCTCGTCGGATGCCTGCGCGCGACGGCGAGCCGCGACCCCCCTGGGGGAAACACCAACCACAGCGCGACGAACACGGCGAGCCGCGAGCCGGACAGGAGCACCGAGATCGCCACGCTCTTGGTGAGGAGCGAGGGGATGAGAAGATAGAGGTCGATCGAGACCGCCAGCATGAGCGTTACCAGGCCGAGGGTCGCGTCGATGGTGGCGAGCCTGGCGAAGTTGGCCGGGATGCCGTACCGGCCGTCTGCCGGTGATAGGCCGCCGGCGTCACGACCAGCGCGAGGCCCTCGGCGAGCAGGATGAAGGCGGCGAGGTGCAGGCCGTGCTCGACCGGTCCGAGCTGCTTGAGGAAGACGTCGTTGAGGGTGCTGATCACCTGGAGTCCGAGCAACGACAGCAACCCCGGCAGGATCATGTTCGCCTCGGCGAAGAAGATGTTGGCGAGCTGCGCGGGGGGCTCCTGCGGCTCGTCCTGGCGCGGGCCGATCTCCCTGTTGCGCATCAAGCAGTCATACTCGCTCGTGCCGGCTCGGCAATGCCGCCCGCGCGTCGGACGGTCGCCCGCGCGGCTGAGCCCGTCGCGCGTCGCGGGCCGCCGGTCCGCGCTCGACGAGGGGCGCCGCTCGCCGGACGAAGGAGCGACGCGGGCAACGGCCTCACCGGCCGCGAAGGTCGATGTTGTGGACATGTCCTATGGAGCATGTCCTGAAGTTTTGCGAAGGAGCGGCGGGGACGGCGATCTCGCCGGACCGTCGAAGGGACGCCGCGGAACTGTCTTGGAGCCGGCGGCTTCTCCTCGCCGGGCCGTCGAGGTCGGCATTGTGAATATGCTTATTCGGACATGTTTGGAAGGTCATGCGGCGATGCGGCGCCGGCGGAGCGGTGCACCGGCCCCGCAGCGCTGCCGCGCCGGCGCCGCGTCGGGTCACGGCTGTCTCGACGTCTGCTACCCGGGGATTTCCCAGCGCGGAGGGGCCGCTGCGGCCTCGCGCCGATCCGTCGCGGCAGATCGGCCAGCGACGATCGCGGCGGCCGAGAGATCGACGCGCGACGTTGCGCGAGGGCGAGGGCCTGCTTGTATGGTGGGTGGCGATGGCCGCGTTGCCATCGGTCATCGCTGTGTCCGATCGGGGGCCCGACCACGGGCGCGCCTTCATGGGCGCCCGTGGTCGTTTCTTTCGGCGTTCACGCCGGCCTGCGCCGAATCGGCGGACCCGCAGATCGAGGCGCGCCTGCGATGGTCGCTCGTTTCGCCGTTCACGCCGGTCTGCGCGGAATCAGCGGACCAGCAGGTCGGGCCGCGGGCGTCCGTGGACCGACACGGTCGGCCACGCCGGGTCGACGGTGACGAACTCGAGCGCGCCGCCGTGGAGCAGCGCGGTGTCCTCGATCTTCGTGCCCGGCAGCGAGGGGTTCCAGGCGACCGCGCCGTCCTCGGCGAGAGACTCGGAATTGCCCGGGCGGGCGATGGCCTCGCGCGCCGCGTAGCCGCACGGGCCGCCCTGGTGGTGGGCCGCCTCCGCCCCGGGCTGGCCCGCGCGCGCGTAGGCGGCGGTCATCGCCGCGAGCACCGCCGACAGCGGGGTGCCCGGCACCGAGGCGGCGAACGCCGCGGCCTCGACCTCGGCGACGACGGCGGCGGCGCGGCGCTCCTCGGGCGTGGGTGTCCGAAAGTACAGGTGCCGCGTGAAGCAGGCGTAGAGCCCGTGGCGGCGGGCGCAGAACACCATCATCGCGCGGGCGCCGAGCGGCTCGTCGCGCGGGGTCGGGTGGCGATGGAGCGGCAGGCGGCGCTCGCCGGCCACGAGGATCAGCGCGGGCTCGATGCCGCGCGACCACAGCGCCTCGCTGCCGGCGCCGGCGAGCTGCAGCTCCGTCCACTCCGGGCGGGCCGCCTGCAGCGCCGCCGTCATCGCCTGGGCGGCCGCGCGTCCGAGCCTGCGGTAGCGCTCCTGCTCCGGTCCGGTCAGCGACCAGCGCGCGCGCGCCAGCGGGCTTGGCAGCGGGAGCTCGTCGGCCTGCGGGCGATCGGAGGCGACGCGGCCGCCGGCGGCGCAGCGGGCGACGAACTGCTCGCGCGGCTCCGGCGTCGCCCACGGGTGCGACCAGATCGGCAGCTCCGCGATTTCCTCGGCCTGCAGCCGGTCGTGCTCGATCGCGTCGGTCAGCACCCACGCCTCGTCGGCGGTGATCAGGACCTCGGCGACCCCGGTCTCGCTGGTCGCCAGCACGACGCTCGAGCCGCCGGCGGTCGCCCACGCGAACCAGTCGGACCCCCGCAGGCGCGCGGCCGCCAGCTGCGACGCGTGCAGCTCGCGGCGAACCTTCGCCAGCTTGTCGGCGATCTCCGTCATTGGCGGCACCTCGAGCGGAGGGTCCGCCGGGGAATGGTTGGCGATCTCCGACGAACGGCAAGCGGGCCGCGGTGAAATTGATACGACCGCCGCAGGCGAGGCGCTGCGCAGCTTGCGACGCGTCCCCCGGCGATCGCGAGCTCGACGCGGTGAAGCGGTCCTGGCGTCCGCTCCGGCGCGACGTGGCCTTTGACACGAGCGCCCGCGACATTGCCGACTACATCGTGGCCATGCCGCATCCGCAGCCGCAGCCAGTCCACCACGAGGTCCGGACGTCCGGGGAGTACGAGACCGCCGCCGTATCGCCGCGCGAGGATTTCGGGCGGCTGACCGTCCCGCTCGTCGGCGACGTCGACGTCGCCCTCGGGCTGGGTCAGCCGCTGCGCCTCGAGATCGACGCCGACGCGGTCGAGCTGCAATTCGGCAGCGGCCTCGAGGTGAGGCCGGTCGAGCTGCCGTCGGCGCGGCTGCGGCGGCTCTACGTCGACCTCGTCGACGGCGTGGTCGAGGCCGACAGCGACGGCTTCGGCGCCTTCCTCCCGCGCGCGTTCGCGGTCGCGCTGTGCAGCGTGCTGCGGCACGCCCTCGGCTGGAGTCCGGGCGGGAGCATGCTGCACGCGGCCGCGGCCCGGCTGTTCCGCGGCGAGGTGGAGGCGGGGCATTTCAAGTTCCGCCGCCGCTTCCCCGGCGTGGTCGCCAGCCTCGACCCGCTCGCCATCCTCTCGGTCGAGGTGCGGGGCGACGCGCTCGAGCTCGCGGTGTCGCGGCCGCTGCTGATCCGCGCCATCGGGCTCAGCTTTTCCGTGCTGCGCGTCCGCTACGAGTTCGCCACCGCGACCGTCGAGGTCGTCAGCGAACCGCTGGGCCCGGTGCGGCGGGCGCTGGTGCGCGCGGCCGCCAAGCAGGCCACTCGCTGGCTGCGCAAGCGCCTGCCCGAGGCCATGGGCCAGCCCGGCTACGACCTGTTCGCCGACCCCGAGCGGCGCGAGCACCTCGTCGAGCTCGTCCACCGCCTGCGCGCCGACGACCACGCGCTGCAGGAAGGCGAGTCGCAGCCCCTCGCCGGCGCCGAGGGCACGCCGGGCCACCCGCGCGCGCGCGAGCGGGCCGGCGGGACCGCGAGCCTGTTCTCGGGCGCGAAGGCGGCGATCGCGGCCGCCCTGGCGACCCTGCGGATCTCCGCCGACGAGCCGCCGGAGGCCACCCGCGCGCTGTTCACCATCCCCCTCGGGCCGTTCAGCTCGCTGGCGATCGCCACCGATCGCGGCGGCGACGTCGCCGTGATCAAGGCCGAGGACGGCCTGCGGCTCGACGCCCCGCGCGGGATCTACCTCTACTCCGATCAGTTCCCCGAGCTGGCCGAGCTCCGCCTGGTGCGCTCGCGGATCCACTACGACCAGGACGACGTGCCGATCGTCGACCTGCAGACCGAGCCGCCGCTCGGGCCGCTGCTCGAGGCGATCGTGCAGCGCGCGTCCGACGAGTACCTCGCGCCGATCGTGCCGGCCCGCTGGCTGCGCGAGCGCGGCGTGCTGCCGCCGCCGCAGGGCAGCGAGCACCACGTGCTGTGGCGCCAGCCGGCCGGCGGCGAGCACATCCAGGCCCACACGCGCGCGGGCTTCGACGTCGAGCTGCGGCACACCGAGGACGCGCTGGTGCTGACCGCCCCGGGCGGGCTGTCGCTGGCCTTCCCGGGGGCCTGGCAGCTGCCGCGGGCGGAGCTGCGGCGGATCGTTTACCGCTGGGAGGACGGCGCGCTCGAGATCGACGGCGACCCGGGGCTCGGCGAGTTCGGGCAGGCGGTGCTGACGGCGATGGCCCGCACCGAGGTCGCCCCGCGCGCGCCGGGCTGGCTCGGCCTGCGCAAGCAGGAGGCGCCGGTGCTCGACGAGGAGCGGCTGTCGCGGTTCTCGGTCGAGGTGCTGAACCTGTCGCTGCCGGCGCTCGGGCGGCTCGAGCTGCGCATGGACCCGCAGGACACGCTGGGGGGCTCGCTCGGGCCGGCCGAGCTGTCGGCCCGCAGCGAGCGCGGGCTGTTTCTGGTCGCCCGCGACCTCGGCCTGATGCTCGAGCTCCGCAGCGCCCGCTACGACCTGCCGCGGCGCGAGCTGGTGATCGACTCGTCGCCGCCGGCCGGCGACTACCTGGTCACCCTCGCCACCGCCAGCCTCGAGACGTTCGTCCTGCCGGCGCTGCGCAAGGTCGTGCCGCTGTGGCCCGACGCCGACCCGAGCAAGACCTGGCTCTTGCGACAGGTCATGGCCAACTTCCTCGGCGAGAAGCTCGGGCTGGCGTTCGACCTGGTGCTCCCGCCCGGCGCGTCGCTCACCGTGGCCCGGGTCGCCGGCGCGCTGGTGGTCGGCGCCACCGCGCCGCTGCAGGTGCGCCCGGTCGGCGAGTCGCTGATCGGCGAGTTCGCGGTCGAGGCGGTCCGCTGGCGCCCCGACGGCGAGCAGATCGAGCTGGTCACGCAGCCGCCGGCGGGGCCGCTGTTGCACGCGCTGGTCCGCCGCCTCCACGCGCACTTCACCCCCAAGGTCGTGCTGCACGCGCTGGCCGAGCGGCTCGGCCTGCCGCAGCCGTGGCCGCCGCCGCCGCTGCCGCCCGCGCCCGCGTCGGCGCCCGTCGGCCTGCTCGAGCTGCCGGTCGTCGGCCCGCTGACCGTCCACGTCGACCGCCAGCGCCCGCTCACCGCCACGCTGGGCCGCGACGGCGCCCGCCTCGACTTCGGCGAGGGCTGCGTCGTCCGCCTGCCCGACCTCGGCGTCCACCTCGACACCCTCGGCGCGAAGGTCTCCCAGATGCCGTTCACCGTCGAGCTGACGAGCCGACCGCAGGCCGGCGAGCTCGACAACTGGCTCTTGAGCCATGTCGTGAGGGGCATGCTCGCGCGCGTGCTGCCGTGGTTCTGGCCGGCGCACCACGCCACCGCCGGCGAGGACATCCTGGTCGCCTTCGGCGCCCACAGCGAGTGGGGACCGATCGAGCTCTGCACGCCCACCGGCGCCGCGATCGAGCTCAGCCTCGACGCCGACGGCGTCGCCTTGCGTTCGCCCGCCGGCGCGCGCCTGCGCGGCCCGGCGCTGGCCGAGCTGCCGGCGTTCACCTTCCACGAGGCGGCCTACCGGTTCGCCGACGGGTCGGTGCAGCTCCGGGTGGCGGGGATCGAGGAGCGGTACTACCGCGAGCCGGCGCCGGTCAGCCCGCACACCGAGGCGATCCTGGCCGACCTGCTGCGCGTGCTGGTGATCCCGCGGCTGCCGGCGTTCATGCAGCGGCTGGGCCTGCGGATCTTGCCGCAGCCGCCGATGCCCGAGCCCGACCCGGGCCGGATCACGGTGCTGCACGCCCAGCTCCCCGGCGGCTTCGCCAACGTGCTGGTCCACGTGCAGCCGGGCGACGTGCTGACGGTGAGCGCGAACCGCCGCGAGGTCGCGGTCGCCAGCCAGCGCGGGCTGCAGTGCGACGTGCCGGGCCTGCGCATGCGCCTCGACTTCACCGGCGCGCGCTATCACCTCGAGTCCGGCGAGGTCCAGATCGGCGAATTCGGCCAGCTGGAGAACGCGCTGGTCGAGGCGCTGGTGCGGCGCCTCGTCGCCGGCTACGAGCCGGCCGCGGCGGACTCGGACGAATCGGCAGTGGCCGCCCTGCTCGACCGCTTCCCGGTCGACGAGGAGGGCCGCCGGGTGCTCTTCGACTCGAAGCTGGCCCGCGTGCTGCTGCCGGCGGACACGATGCTGGTGGTCCGCCTCGGCGAGCACGGCCTGATCGTCACCGCCGACCCGCCGATCGAGATCGACGGCGCGACGGTGCTCGATTACAAGTTCGCCGGCGTGTCCTACAGCTTCGACGACGCGTCGTTCCACCTCGACCTCGAGCGCGACGGGGTGCTCGCCGGGCTGCTCCGCGGCAAGCTGGTCGAGGAGGGCGAGCAGCAGCTCAACAACCTGCTGCGCCCGCTGCTCCCGGCGGCGATGCGCACCCCCGGCTACCGCCTGTCGCGCGACCCGGACCCGAAGGCGACGATCGCCGCGCTCGTCCGCACGGTCACCGGCACGAGCTGGTTCCTCGCCAAGTGAGCGTGCACCCAAGAAAGATGCCCGAAAGGACAGGCACCGGCGCGGCGCGCGCCGTCCGGTGCCTGACGACCGCGGGGTCCGAGCATGTACAAAAGGACAGGCACCGGCCCACGCCCCACGTCGGACCGGCGCCTGTCGCGGCTAAATAAGCATAGGCTAAGACATGCGGCCGTCGGCGCGGCTCTCAAGAAACGGCCCTCTCCGCGCGGCCCGGGCCTGGTTCGCAGGACGTCTTCTCGTCGCGGGGCCCAGGCCTGCGGGGCGCGGACGATCAGGCCGCCGGGCGCATCTCGACTTCGTAGCCGAGGCTGCGGATGCGGCGCGCGAGTCGTGATGCGGTGCGCTGGCGGTCGTTGCGGTTGAAGTGCTCGGCACCGAGGTCGCGGTAGGGCTCGTGGTCGCGGAGGATCCCGTGGACTGCGGTGAGGATCGCCGCGGCAACGGCTCCGATCGCCTTCTTCTTGCCTTGCCGCGCTCGGACGCGGAGGAAGAGCGCCCGGAGATAGCCCTCCCCGCGGATGCTCGACCAGGCACACTGGATAAGCATCGTCTTGAGCCACGCGTTGCCCTTGCGCATGCGGTTGGAGCGGCGCTTGCCGGCGCTCTCGTCCATGCGTGGACACAGACCTGCCCAGGAGCGCAGGTGACCGGCCGAGCGGAAGCGGTTCATATCGACGCCGACCTCCGCGATGATGGCCTGCGCGGCCGTCGTTCCGACTCCAGGGATCGTCTGGAGCAGTTCGACGGCTTCAGAAAAAGGGCGGAGCTCGGCCTCGATCCGCTTCTCGACATCGGCGATCGACGCCTGCAGGGCGTCGATGAGCCGGAGATGCGTCGAGATGAGCATCCGGTGATGGTCGCGCACGCGGCCGTGGAGCGCCTCCATGAGCTTGCCGCGCTTGGCCTTCAGCGTCCCACGAGCAAGCCCCGCGAGCTTCTCCGGGTCGCTCTCGCCGGCGACCATCGCCTCGAGCATCGCCCGCCCGCTCTTCCCGAGGATGTTGGAGGCGACCGACGCGAGCTTGATGTTGCAGGTCTCCAGCACCTTCTGGATCCGCTGCGTGTGCTCGACGACCTCGCGCGAGAGCTGCTTCCGCGTCCGGGTCAAGTCCCGCAGATCCGCGATCGGCTCGGGTGGCACGAAGCTCGCGCGCACGAGCCCGTGTGCGATCAAGTCCGCGAGCCACATCGCGTCGTTCATGTCGGTCTTGCGCCCGGGCACGTTGCGGACTTCGTGCGCGTTCGCCAGCACCAGCTCGACACGGCCCGTGAGCACGGCCCAGACGGGCTTCCAGTACACGCCCGTCGCCTCCATCACTGCGATGACGCAGCCGCGGTCCTCGAGCCAATCGCCCAGCCCGATCAACTCCGAAGTGCTCGTGCCGAAGGTTCGAACCTCCCGGTCGACCTTGTTGCCCTTCATGCACCGCACGCAGGCGACGATGCTGTCCTTGTGGACATCCATGCCCGCGCACGTCCCGTACATCACTTCCATGACGTTCCTCCGTGAAGAACGCCGGCGCGAGGGCCCCTAACTCGAAGTCTCTCAAACGCGCTCCAGCGAGTCCCAGGACCCGCTGCTCGCAAACAAGGGTGCTCACGGGCCCTCCGGTCCAACTCAGAAACGGGCTCACCCTGCGCCAGTGCGTGAACGACCTCTTTGCCGGCATTCGCGGCAAAGCTAACCCAGTGTGCGAATCCGCGCCAAGCCCGCCATCGGCCTCCCGCGAGGGTTCCAGGGCCGTTTCATCCCCGCGGGTCGGCGCCAGCCGGTGGGTAACTCAGAACGTGCAGACGCCGATGAAGGCGCCGACCTGCGGGACCGGGAGGCCCTCGCGGTGGGCGAAGTCGTAGCCGAGGCGGACCATCCCGCCGACGATCCCGCGGCGGGACGAGCCGAAGCGGTAGCCGACCCGGCCCTCGACCTCGACCATCGGCGAGAGGAAGCGGACCGCGAAGCCGCCGCCGACGCTGGCGAAGCCGCGACCGCGCGCGCCGAAGCTGGTCAGGCCGGTGATGTGATAGCGGTGGGTGAGGAGCCCGGAGACGTAGCGCTCGGCGAGCCCGGTCGACACCGTGAACTGAAAGCCCAGGGCCCACGGGCTGCGCCTCAGCCGGCCGCCGAAGAAGAACGGGAGGTTGGCCGAGGGCAAGTAGCTGATCCCGAACGTGGGGCCCGGCAGGAAGGCGAACACGAACCGCGACTTGGCCGCGGGCGCCGGGGCGGGCGGATAGGCTGGCGGAAGGGACATGTCCTGATGGCCATAGGCGGGCGCGGCCGGCGGGGCGGCGTAGGGGTCGGCGGGGGCGCCGTCCGGGGCCGGGGCGGGCGGCACGTCGGCCGCCGCAGGAGCGACGGGCGCGGGCGCAGTCGCCGTGGCGGGCGCGGGGGCGACGGGCGCCGCGGGAGCGCCGGCGGCAGGCGGGGACGGGACGGCCACGGCGGCGTCGGCGGCCGGCGCCTGGAGCTGTCCGAACAGACCTGTTACGAGAGACATGGTGAAAAGGACATGGGTAAGGATCATGACGCACCTCCGGCGGCGCGGCGGCGGCGGCCGTGCGCGCCGATCCACAGCAGCGGGGCGAGCAGCCACAGGGCCAGCGGCGAGGCGTTGCCGCCGCTGACGGCGCAGGGGATGTAGATGAGCTCGCGGTCGTAGTCCCCGCGATCGAGGCGCAGCGTCTCGCCGCGCGTGCCGTCGGCGGCGACGGGCGTGAGATCGAGGCCGCCCTCGGTCGGCGGCATCTCGATCGCGCCCGACCAGGAGTTGGGCCCGTCGACCGCGAACACCTGGCCGTCGTCGTAGAGCACCTCGACGTAGCCGCCCTCGCGCAGCCACGGCTGCTCGTGGTCGAGCCGCAGCTCGAGGTAGCTGCCGGTGGCGCAGCAGCCGTCGTCGCCGCGCTTGAACTCGAGCTCGATGTCGTCCAGCGCGCCCGGGGCGGCCGCCGGCGCGGGGTCGAGGCGCGAGCGCACGACCGTGTACTCGCCCTGCTCGTCGTTGGCCTGCGGACCGTTGGCGTCGCACGCGAGCACGTAGGCCCGGTTGGGGATCATCGGCCGCTCGGGCACGTAGCGGACGATCGCGTCGGGGTAGTTGCCGTCGCTGACGTACGAGGGCTCGACGTCGCAGTGGTCGGCGCCGTCGACCTCGACCGCGACCGGGATGACGTCGTCGCCGCGCTCCAGCCGGCACCCGGAGGGCACCTCGAAGCTGTAGGCGCAGCTGCGCAGCTCCCAGAACTCGACGTCGACCGGGAACTCGGTGGTCGGGTCGCGCAGCGAGCCGGGCATCGACCAGTCGGACTCCCACACCGGGCCGTCACAGGAGAGCGCCGCCGCGGGCCGCTCCGGGAGGACGAACAGCGCCGCGCAGGTCAGCCCCGCCAGGGCTCGCGCGCGCGCTCTCGAAGAGATGTTCGCTGGGCTGTACATGTTGGGCGATACCGTCCACGCCTGGAGTCGCCGCAGCCGCGGGAAAAATTGCGGGGGCGAAATTCGCGGCCCAGGGGGGCTGCGGGGGCCGTTCGTGCCAGGGGGCGAATTCGCGCGAGGGCCCCGGCGCCGGGCGAGGCGGTGAGCGACCCGAGCGAGACGCTGCTGCCGGCGGCGGTCGTCGGCGCGCGCGTCGTTTCGCCGAGGCGCTGCACGAGCGGCCGCGACGCGACGCGGGAGCGTCAGCGGGCGGCGCCGACGAAAATTGCCGCCGGGGACAATTTCAAAAATTGTCGCATGCGACGATTCGACGGGGCTCGGGCCGCCCTGGATCATAGCTCGGCTTTTCGGCGGACGCGGTGCGGCACGCCGACTGCTTTGTCGGGAGCACCGCGGCTCTGCCGGGCGCTGCGTCCGGCGGCGAGGGCCGCGGTGTTTCGACGAACCGACAGACAGGCGCTCCGCCTGGGGCGCCGGGAGGACGAGCCATGAAAAAACGGACCCTGATGGCATTCATGATCGGCGTGTGCTTCGCGGCGTTCGGCGCCCCGCGAGCGTCGGCGGTGACCTGCGAGCAGAAGTGCGGCACCGCTTACGCGGCCTGCCTGGCGGCCGGCAACTCGTGGCAGATCTGCCAGAACGACCGGGGCGAGTGCCTGTACGACTGCAAGGTCGCCGGCGGTTGAAAAACGCCGCGGCGCCGGCCCACGGGCGCGTCCGTGGGTCGGCGATGCGGGTAAGATCGCCGCCCGTGTCGCCGTCGTATCAGCCGACCCTGCACCGCTTGCCCGAGGACACCACGGGCCGTTTTGCGATCCTCCGCGAATTCCTGCTGCGCTGGCACGGGATCGACACCGGACCGGTGGGGCGCACCGTCTCGCGGGTCGAGGAGGCCGAGGCGCGGGTCAAGCGGCGGCTCCCGCCGGCGGTGCGCGAGTGGATCGTGCTGCTCGACGACCTCGCCCGGCTGGGTGCCTGGGTCGAGGTGTTGCGCGACGCCTTGAGCCTCACGCAGGTGCCCGGCTGCCGGGCGTTCTCGCTGCTGGTGTCCGGCGAGAACGATCGCCACTGGGGTCCGCTGCTGCGTGACCTCGGCAGCGAGGACCCGCCCACCCACGACTTCGCCGCCGTCTCTTTCGGGCGCGACCGGGAGTTCGAGCGCGTCCGTGAGGTGGCGCCGCGGGTGTCGACGTGGGCGATCGAGTTCATCGTCCGCTACCTCTACCTCAGCCGTTCGGTGCAGCTCGAGTACCCGGTCTCCGAGGCGGCGCGCGCCCGCCTGCGGGCGCTGGGCCCGGAGGTCGTGGCGTCGCAGATCGGCCGCAGCGAGCTGTTCGAATTCGAGGGCGGGCTCATCCACGTCGAGCTCGACAGCGACCCGAGTTGCGCGATGCTCCGCTGCTACGCGCCGTGCCGGGCCACCGACCGTTCGGCGTACGACGCGGCGGCCGACGCGTTCGCCCGCCGCCTCGACCCGATGTGGGGACGGGCGTGACTCACGGGAGGTCGCACAGCGTCTCGCCGTTGCTCAGGCCTTCGCAGCTGAAGCAGGGGCTGCCGAGGAAGTCGTAACATCCGTCGATCGGGGCCAGGGACGTGCAGTCCGCCTTGCTGGTGATCGGCACGCCGAGGGTGTCGAACCAGATCTCCTCGATCGTGTACTCGCGGGCGGCGACGCCGATGTAGCCGCGGCCGACGTCGCTGTCGATCCCCTGCAGCCAGACGACCAGCTGGAACTGCTGCTCGGCGGCGATGGCATCGAGGGCGCAGGTGTGCGCGGTCTGCCACTCCTCGACGGTGTTGTTCCACGGATCGACGATGCCGCAGTCGAGCACGTCGCCGCCGTACGCGTGCGCCTGCTCGGTCGTGATCTCGACGAGGTCGCAGACGAGGCCGTCGGTGGTGGTGTCACCGGTGGTGGTGGTCGTCGTCGCGTCGGTGGTCGACGCGTCGGTCGTCGTCGCGTCGGTGGTGGTCGACGCGTCGGTCGTGGTCGCGTCGGTGGTGACGTCGCCCGTGGTCGGCGCGGTGGTGCCGGTGGTCGGCTCCGTGCTCGCGGTGCCGGTGCTCGGCGCGTCGGTCGAGCCGGTGCTCGGATCGATGCCGACGGTGGTTTCGGTGGTGGCGCCGTCCGGCGTGGAGCTGCAGGCGGCCAGCAGCAGGACGAGCGCGAGGGGACGAGAAGGACAAGCAAGGACCATGGGCGCAGCCTAACCCGACGGCCAGGGCCGCAAGAAACTTTGCTCGGACGCGGTCGATGGCTCCAACTGCCAAGGGACGGCGACGGAGCGGGCTTTCAGGGCCGGCCGGAGACGGGTCGTCGGTGTCACGCTGACGCAGCGCGCGGCTGAATGAACGGACATGTCTTTTATGACATGTACCATGGACAATGCCCGTGGCGTGCGCCGCGCTGCCCGCCCCTGGACATGCGGTCAGCAGTCGAGGGTTTTTCGGCGGAGCGGGCGCCGGGCGAGGGGCTGTTAACCTCGGGGCGGGGGCCGGCGTCTTGGGGGCACGGAGTCGCCATGGACATCGAGCTCGAAGCCATCCTGATCCCGCTCACCTTCTTCTTCCTCGTCGGGTTCGTCATCCGGCAGTCCCGCCTGCGGGCCGAGCACGAGACCCAGCGGCGGTTCGAGCTCGGGGTGCGGACCCTCGAGCGCTTCAACGACCCCGAGGCCCTGGAAAAATTCCTCGGCGGCGTGGCCGGGCAGGAGTTCCTGCGCCTGCTCGACCACGGCGAGCCGCCGCTGCAGCGCCGGCTGCTGCGCAGCGTCCAGGGCGGCATCGCCCTGTCGGGCCTCGGCCTCGCGTTCCTGGTGCTGTCGGCGGCGCTCGACGGCTACGGCGACATGGTCATCCCCGGCACCCTGCTGCTGTGCCTCGGCGGGGCGCTTCTCCTCGGCGCCGCGGTGGCGTACAAGCTGGCGCAGCGGTGGGAGATCCTCGGCGACCGCGGCCGGGGGCGCAGCTCCTCGCCGTACCGCGACCTGGCGAGCTCGTGAGCGCAAGGCTTCATGGACGAGGACCGATTCCAGGCGCTGTACGCCGCCACCCACGCCAGGCTGTGGGCCTACGTCTACCGCCTCACGGGCGAGCGCGCCGTGGCCGACGACCTGGTCCAGGACAGCTATTGCCGGCTGTTTCAGCTGCCGCCCGGCCGCGTGCGCGCCGGCGCCGAGCGGGCCTATCTCTACCGGATCGCCACCAACCTGGTCACCGACCACCACCGCCGGCGCACCCGCCTCGGCGCCCGCCTGCGCGAGCTGCTGCTCGCCCACGAGGCCGCGCCGCCGCGGGCGCCCGAGCCCGGCGAGGGCGGCGAGCTGCAGGCGATCTTCGACCGCCTGCCGCGGCGCGACGCGGCCCTGTTGTGGCTCGCCTACGTCGACGGCCACGACCACGCCGAGATGGCGGAGATCCTCGACGTCAAGCCCGCGAGCGTCCGCGTGCTGCTGAGCCGCGCCCGCGCGCGGCTGGCCGACCTCCTGCAACCCGAAAGCCCAGGCAACCATGCGTACCCACCCGCCCTCGCGCCCTCCCGCGGCCCCGGCTCCCGCGACTGAGCCCGACCGCGCGCCCGCCGACCCGCGCGACCGCGCGGTGGCTGTCTTCATGGACAGCCTGGCCCGCAGCCCGCAGCCGCGGCCGCGCCCGGTCGACCCGGTCGCGCTGATGCGGCGGGCGCCGCTGGTCGAGGCGCTGGCCCACCTGCGAGCCCGCGAGCGCCGGGTGCTGGCGCCGGCGATCCTGCTCGAGGTGCTGACGTTCGCGGCGGCGGCGGTGGTCGGGCTGCAGGTCGCCGCCCACGCCGCGCCCGGCGGCCCGCTGCGCACGCTGGTCGAGGCCGCGACCCGCTTCGCCTGGGCGCCCACCGGGCTGGCCCTGCTGGTGGCCGCGCTGCCGCTGCTGTGGTGGATCGCCGAGGGCGCGGCGGCGCGGCGGCGCGGCGGCGCGGCTGTCCCGAAGAACATGGCTTGAAAAGCTCGCGCGCGAATGGGCATGTCCTCAAGGACATGCGATGTGCGCGGCGGCTCGGCCGGGCCGCTCGCCGGCGGCGGCTCGGGCCCGCCGTGGACATGCCTCGTGGGACATGTCGCTCGCGCCGGTCGCGAGGCGCTCGTCGAGTCGTCCGTACGGGTCGCGGCGGCGATGCCTCGAGGGAGGTGCGAGCTTCTTCGTGTGAGTGACATGTCGCTTGGGGCAGGTCGATCACGGGGGCGTGGACACTCGTCGAGAGCCGCAGGGCCGCGGTGGGCGGGCCGTGAACGCCCGCCGGTCCAGTGACATGTCTCTTTGGTCATGTCAACTCGGCTCCCCTCGCGGGCACCGGCGCGATCTCGGCCCGCGTGGTGCATCCCGGGGCGAGGTCGGGCGCGGGGACGGGGTCGGCGAGGCAGGTGCGCAGGCCGTAGGCGTGGGCCTTCTCGCGGTATTGCTTCATGAAGGGCGGGGAGCGGAAGGGGCCGTCGTCGGCGTGGAGCTCGGCCAGCGGGCAGCAGGCGTCGGTCCGGCGTCCGGTGACGGCGAGCGGCGAGCGGCGACGGATCGGGCGATCGTGGAGGCTCTGGGTCGGCGGCGGCGAGGTCGGCGATCGTGACAGCGAACGGTGCGCGCATTCTCCCGTCGAACGGCGAGTGCCGTGTGTTACGCTGAAGCGCTCGCTGCGGCCGCTCTACGGCCGGCGCGGGCGCCGTGGTGCGCGTTTCTTCGGGGAAGAAACAATCGCGAAAGGCCTTGGGGATGTCTCAGAGCGAAGCCGACACGATCCTGACGTTGGTCCACCTGTACGCGCTGGCGATCGACACCCAGCAGTGGGACCTGTTCGACGAGGTGTTCACACAGGACGTGATCGCCGACTACGGCGAGGGCGCGGTGTGGACCGGCCTCGAGACGTTCAAGCAGATCTTCGCGGTCATCCACGCGGTGTACAGCGGGACGCAGCACACGATGTCGAACACGCTGTGGGACCTCCAGGGCAACGAGGGCTGGGCGATGACTTACGGGCACTTCCGCCTGATCAAGCCCGGCACGCCCGGCGGCGACTTTTGGGAGGGCCAAGGCTACTACGACGACCGCCTGGTCAAGGTCCACGGGAAGTGGCGGATCCAGCACCGGATCAACCGCATCACCTGGTCCGGCGGCAACCCGAAGGTGCTCGAGACGACGCCCGACGTGCCGGTGGTCGTGCCGATCACGTCGCTGCACGACGTCGGCGGCGACCTGCGCTTCCTCAAGGAGCGCAAGCCGGACAAGTGAGCGCTGCCGACGATGCCCGCGCCGGGAGCGACCCCGGCGCCGGCGGACGACGCTCAATAGAGCGCCGAATAATTGGTCGGGTGGTGGAACAGGGTCATCTCGCCGTCGGCGTCCCGCGCGAGGGCGACCAGCCGCTGCGCGCCGGGGCGACCGTCGACCGCCAGCGACGAGACGGCGCCGGCGTCGACCGTGCCGGCGCGGCCGAGGTGGCCGTCCGCGTCGACGTGGAACGAGATCAGCGACATCACGCCGGCGCCGGTGCGCAGGCCGAGGGCGGCGTCCTGCGCCCCGGCCCGGGCCGACGACAGCTCGCTGGCGGCGCCGGCGTCCCACTGGTCGACGCGGGCGAGCAGGCCCGCGCTCGAGATCTGCCAGCTCTGGACGCGCAAGCCCGACGGCGTGGCGACGGAGACGACGGCGAACTCGCGGCTGCCGAGGTTGCCGGTGACGGTGACGTCGACGTCGGCGGCGGTGAAGGCGGCGTTGGAGGCGAGGTCCTTGACCTGCTGGCTGTCGACGAGAGCGACGCTGGTGCCGGCCGTGTTGATCTGCCAGGTGCGCAGCCACACGGTGTCGTCCGCGCTGCGCTGCTCGACGGTGACCACGCCCTTCCACGCGCCCGACGACTCGCCGACGCCGCGACCCATGACCACCGTGGCGACGTCGACGTCGGCGATCGCGGCGCTGTGCGAGGCGCTGGCGCGGCGGTCGACGGTGAGCTCCTCGGTGCCGGTGAGGGTGACGCCGTAGTTGATCACCGACAGCGCGCCGCTGCTGTTCTGGAAGGCGACGACGGCGCCGTCGTGCGTCGGCGAAGCGGTGGCTTCGATCTGCCCGACCCCCGGCGTCGACTCCGTGCGACCGACGCCGCGCACGGCGTCGGCGAGGGCGTTCACGTAGTAAGGGATGAGCTGCAGCCTGTCGCTGCCGTTGCGCACGGCGACGAGGGCGTGGCCGGCGGTGTTGTTGATCCGCGAGACCGCGACCTCGCCCACGGCGCCCTCCTCCTCGCCGACGCCGAGCAGGATGTCGGTCGAGGTGAACAGCATCGCGTTGACCGCGAGGTTGCCGGCGCTGTTGCGATAGGCCGCCACGCCGCCCAGCTCGGTCAGGGCCAGCGCCGGCACCGTGCCCGGCTCGACCTGCAGCCTGTCGACCCGCTCGCCGACCGGGTCGGGCCACAGCAGGAAGTCGGTGGTGCCGTCGATCGGCAGCTCGCTGCCCTGCAGCCGATCCCAGTCGCCCGGAGCGGGCGCGACCCCGGGGGTGCGGACCTGCGACCAGCCCTCGCGGAACTCGGACGGCGACTTGCGCGCGCAGTAGTTGCCGCTCGGGTCGGTGGTGAACTCGGCCACGCCCATGTGCAGGTGCACGCCGTTGGTGTTGCCGGACAGACCGACGCGGCCGACGAACTCGCCCTTGCGCACCGGGATCGGGGCGATGCTGCGATTGTCGAGCCGCGCTCCCTCGCGCAGCGCCGGGTTCCAGCCCGACAGGCTGCAGAACTTGGGGTCGTCGTCGAACAGCATGGTGTCGGCGATCGGGCACAGCGCGGCGGGGATCGAGTCCTGCCGCAGGTGATTGAGGGAGATCAGGTGGCCGTCGGCGGTGCGGATGATGACGTGGTTGCCGCCGGCGACGCAGCGGTTCTGCGCGCCGAGCGTGCCCGGGCACGCGCTCGGCTCGCTGCCGTCCTCGTTGTCGTCGGGCAGGCGGCGGAAGCAGGCGATGATGTCGCCGTCGACCGGCGAGTAGAGCGGGAGCTCCCAGCCGACGGCGTCGGAGCGGCCGTACGGGGCGGTCGCGTCGATGCGGTGCCACGAATAACTGCCGGTGGCGAAGTCCCAGCGCATGGCCGAGATGTCGAGGTCGCACACGCCGGTGCCGGTGCAGTCGTAGTCGGCGTGGCCGGTGGTGCGCATGTACGAATCGGCCGGCAAGGAGTCGCCGCGCCACGGCACCTTGAGCTCGTAGGCCTGGCCGGTGAACGGCGCCAGGGCGCCGATTGTCAAGAGGAGGGTCGGGAAGAGCAGGCGAGATCCGAAGGTCATGCGAGCGCCGGCAAAGCAGGCGTCGTTCCACTGCGACTTTTTCAAGGATCTCAACGGTGAGGCGCGCCGCCGAGGGGCCGCGCGGCGAAAGCCTCATGCGACGAATTTCAAATTCGTCTCCGGGGACATTCGCTGTCGCCGTGGCGCGGCCTCACGAGGGCAGCGCGGCACGCGATTCGCCTGGTCGGCGGGCGCTCGTCGATCCCGTCTCGGGTCGGCGCGCGGCGCCGGCGCGAGAACGTCGCCTCGGTGGGCGACGGCGCCCTCGCCACCTCGCTCCGTCCGCGCGAGGATCCATCGCCTCGGTTGGCGATGGCGCTCATCGCCATGTCGTTGCCGGCGCGGATGCCCGACTGGAGCGGGTGCTGCTGCGAGCGATCGGGCTGCGTCTTCATCGCGGCTCCTCGTCTGCGGCATACGCTGGCGCGAGGGCCCCGAGCCGGCGTCGGACTCGAAGTGCCGCGCGCGGGCCCGCGGCGAGCGCATTCGCGTATGGCCTTCAGGGCATGTCCGACGGGACATGCGTCGGGCTCACGAGCCGCCGAGCTGGCGGCCGCGCGCCTGCAGCCAGGTCGCCAGGGCGGCGGGGTCGCGCGGCACGGACTCGGCCGGCTGGACGGTGACGGTGAAGTCCGCCTCCTGGAAGGCCAGGGTCGTGCCGCCTTCGTCGGTGGCGAGGACGGTGCGGGTCTGGGCGACGAAGCCGTCGAGCGGCGGGGTCCAGCCGCGGCGGATGACGGCCGCCTCGCCGATGCGCGTGTCGACGCGGAGCAGCGCGCCGGTGGCCCCGAGCACCGCGAGCTCGTCCTCGCCGACGAACGCGAGGCCGCGGGCCTCGTCGGGCAGGGCGAGCTCGCGCCCGGGCTCGTCGCCGCCCTGCAGGAGCAGGACCCGGCGGCCGGCGACCGCGACGGCCAGGGTCGCGCCGCTCGGGCTGTAGGCGGCCGTCGGCACGGCCGGGAGGGTCAGCGCGTGGCGGGCGGTCGCGCCGCTGGCGAAGTCGTGGACGGCGATCGCGTCCTGGCCGGGCAGCGGGACCACGGCGACCGCGGCGTGCGGGTGGAGGACGGTCTGCGGGGGGCGGTAGAAGCTGCTCTGCGGGCCCGGGTCGACGGCGGCGATCTCGAGCGGTTTGTCGGCCCTGTCGGTGAGGGCGAAGACCTTGCCGGTGCGCGTGTGCGCGACCACGCCGTCGCCGCCGCGGGTGACCGCGAGCGCGACGACCTCGGCCCCGAGCTCCCACTTGCGCGGGGCGGCGTCGACGTCGCGCCAGGTGAGGACGGCGCCGTCGCCGAAGCCGGCCGTCAGCGCGGTGCCGGCGTCGGCCAGGGCGGCGCTGGTGATGCCCGGCGCGACGGCGAACGCGTGGCGGCCGGCGGCGTCGCTCAGGCAGGCCTTGCCGGCCTTGTCGACGAACAGCACCCGGCCGCTGCCGCCGACGGCCGCCCGCGCCTCGCGGTCGAGGAGCTGCTCGACGCTGAGGCCGTCGACGCAGGAATCATCATATGTCCCGGAGAACATGTTCCGAAGGCGGGGCGGGCTCTTCTCGGAGTAGACGACCCCGCGGCGGCCGTCGACCGAGACCATGCCGACGTGCAATGAGGCGAGGCCCTGGGCGCTCGGGCTCGGCGGGGCGGCGTCCCACACGTGGATGTCGTCGTGATGGGCGAGCGCGAAGCGGCCGTCGCCGGCGTAGGTGCCGTGGCGGCGGTCGCCGGTGTCGAGGCGGCGCGGGAGGTCGCCGTCGGCCTGCGAGCCGAGCAGCCAGGCGTCGGGGGTGCGCAGGGCGAGGCCGTCGCCGTGCGGGTCGACGACGACGTCGTACTCCTGCGTCGGGCCCCACTCGACGAGGTTGCCCGACTCGACCGGCGCCCCGGTCCACAGCGTCTCGCCGGTGGCGAGCGAGCGCATCGACAGCGAGATCATGCCGGTGAAGTCGTCGGCGTCGAGGACCAGCGCGCGGTCGTTCGGGGCGATCGCCAGCGTCCAGCGCCCGAGCGGGCGGACCTCCCTGGTCGCCGGCGTGTAGGCGACGTGCCGCGGCGGCTGGTCGGGCGCCCAGGCGACGAGGTGCTGTCCGCTGCTCGAGAACTCGAGCGCGCCGGCGATCGCCGGCGTCGGGCTCGACGCGCCGCCGGTGCGGATAAAGGCCGCGTGCGTCGCGTCGTCGTAGGCGACGGTGCGGCCGTCGGGGCTGAGCGCGGCGGTGAGGCCGCGGGCGCCCGGGACGACGTCGAGTTTGGCTGGCTTTTGGGACAGGTCCCAGACGTAGGCCGGCGGGCCGGGCGGGCGCCCGTGGGAGGAACTCGGCTCGCCGAGGGCGGCCAGCGCCTCGCCGCCGGCCGACATCTGCCAGCGGTAGTGCAGCGCGCGGTACATGCCGCGGTCGACCATGCCGACGTCGATCTCCTGCGCGGCGCCGTCGCGCCAGGTGCGGGCGCTGCGGGCCCCGATCGCGGCGAAGGCCGGGACGTCGCGGGCGGCGACGAGCTGCACGTCCTGCTCGTGGAGGTCGAACAGGCGCGCGCCGGTGCCCTGCTGCGGGTCCCACTGCCACACGTCGCCGGCGAGGTCGACGCTGACGAGGCTGCCGTCGGCCAGGCCGACGACCTGCGCGACCGGCCGCGCGTGGCCGCGGAGCACCCGCGTCGGCGCGCCCCGGCTCTCGGCCGCGAGGGCGAGCAGGCGGGCCCGACGAGCGATTGTCTCTTCGGACAGGTCGACCCGCGCCAGCGCGCCGAGGCTGTCGGCGAGGTCGCTGTCGAGGGCGGCGCGGGCCTGGGCCAGCAAGGATTCGTTGGTCTGCCGGCGGGCGGTGACGAGGGCCGCCTCGGCCTCGCCGCGGGCGGCCTCGGCGTGGAGCTGGGCGGTCTCGGCGGCGTCGCGCTGGTGGCGGATGTTCTGCACCGCGTAGGCGCCCCCGGCCGCGAGCGCGGCCAGCGAGGCCGCGGCGACGCCGACGACGGCCCGGTGGCGGCGCAGCCACAGGCGCACGACCTCGCCGGCGGAGTAGCGGTGAGCGTCGACGAGGCGGCCGGTGAGGAAGCGGCGCAGGTCCTCGGCGAACGCCTCGGCGCTGGCGTAACGATCTTCGGGGCGCAGGGCCATGGCCCGCTGGGCGATCGCCACCAGCTCGCGCGGGGCCTCGCGGGCGCGCTCGCGCAGGTCGTCGACCGCGCCCTCGACCACGCGCGAGGCGAGCGCGCGGCTGTCGACGTCGGCGTAGGGCGGGACGCCGGCGAGCACGTGGTAGAGCACCGCGCCGAGCGCGAAGACGTCGCCGCGGGCGTCGACGGCCTCGCCGCGGGCCTGCTCCGGCGGCATGTAGCGCAGGGTGCCGAGGATCGTGCCGTGCTCGGTCATCGTCGAGACGACGCCGCTGGCGCCCGCGGGCGACCCGGCGTCGGTCGACGGCTCGGGGCCGGGGTTCGTGGTGTCCTTGGCCAGGCCCCAGTCGATCACCACCGCCTCGCCGAGCTCGCCGACGAGGATGTTGGCCGGCTTGATGTCGCGGTGGAGGACGCCGTGGCGGTGCGCGTAGGCGACGGCGTCGGCGGCGGCGATCACGTGCTCGATCAGCGCCAGCCGATCGATGAGCCGCGGGCGCTGGCGGATCTGGTGCTCGAGCGTCTGGCCCTCGACCAGCTTCATGCAGTAGTACGGCTCGCCGGTCGAGTGGCGGCCGATGTCGTAGAGCGGGACGATGCCCGGGTGCTGCAGGCGGGCCGTGATCGCGGCCTCGAGCGCGAAGCGGTGCTCGGCGGCGGGGTCGGTGCGCAGCAGCTCCTTGACGGCGACGTCGCGGCCGAGGCGGCGGTCGCGGGCGCGGCGGACCACGCCGAGGCCGCCGGTCGCGAAGGCCTCGCCGAACTCGTAGCGCTCGTCGCTCTCGGGCCGGCCGGGCGCGCGCGACGGGCCGGGCCACGAGGTCGGGTCGGCGAGTACCGAGGGGGCGCTGGCTCCGGCCATGGTCGGCGAGCGCGAGGAGTCGAGGTCGGCCTCGCCGATGTGGGCGAGCAGGCGGGCCTGGGCGGCGCGGACGACGTGAGACGCGGGGATTTCGGGGCGGGCGGTGACGGGCGGCATGACGAACTCCGGGGGTACGGCCGCCAAGTGCGGCGACCGTGGGGGCTGATCCCCGGGGCTCGCGAATTTTTTTTCGTCGTCGGTCACTGCGGGTCCTGGCCGCGCGGTGCCGGGCCGAACCGGCGATCGACCTCCAGGCGGATGCTCTCCATGCAGCTCTCGAGGCCGCGCAGGGTACGGTCGCGCAGGGCCGGGTCGTCGACGAGCCGCTCGACCGCGGCGCGCAGGCGCGCGCGCGCGCGCTGGAGCCGACGGGCGACGGTCGCCTGCGGGACCTCGAACAGCGCCGCGAGCTCGGCCTGGGTGAGGTGCTCCCAGTCCTTGAGCTCGATGACCAACTGGTCGTCGAGCGGCAGGCCGCGCAGGGCGGTGGCGACGATCTTGACCAGCTCGCGGTCGGCCAAGAGCCCGGGCAGCGACTCGGCGTCGGCCGGCAGGCTGTCCTCGGTCGGCTCGAACCGCCGCTGCCGCCGCGCCCAGCCGATCAGGACGAAGCGGGCGACCCCGAACAGGTAGGCGCGGAAGCTGCCGTCGCCGCGGTAGGCGTCGCGCCGGCGGCACACGACCTCGAATGTCTGTTGGGACAGGTCCTCGCACACCGAGTCGCGGACCTTGCCGAAGAAGAACCGGTAGACCGCGGCGTAGTGGCGCTCGACCAGCTCCTGCCCGGCCTTGCGATCGCCGGCCCGCCAGGCGTCGAGGAGGAGTCGATCGCGGTCGTCCACGCCGAGGAGGATAGCGCGGGGCGGCGCGGGCCCGCCAGGCCGATCACGTGCGGGCGTCGGCGTCGCCCTCGCGGATCATCCGCAAGAACGCCTTGATGCCGGCGATGAGCTCGCGGTTGTCGGTCAGGCGGTCGAGGCTGTCCTCGAACTTGCGGGCCAGGCCGGCGATCTTCTGCTCGAGCTCGGCGCGCTGGCGATCGGCGCGGGCGACCAGCGCGTCGTGCTCCTCGCGCAGCTGCTTGAGCGCCTCCTCGAGCCGCTCGACGACGGCCTCGTGGCGGCCGACCTGACCGCGCAGCTTCATCACGTCGTCGCGCGGGAAGCGGGTGTCCTCGGCCAGCGCCTCGAGGCGGCGCCGGAGCTGCTGCATCGACGCGGCGGCGGGGCGCACCAGGCACGACAACAAATAGAAGCCGGCGAACGGATAGCCGAGGTCGGAGCGGGTGAGCAGCGCGACCGCGAGGGCGACGCCGGCGGAGACGAAGTGGATCGTCAGGCTGGTGAAGAGGGTCCAGCGCTTGACCCGCTCGGCGAACGCGAGCTGCTCGTCGGTGACCCTGATGCCGGCCTCCCGCGAGCGCCGCATCTCCGCCAGCACCTCGCGCGCCCGGAAGTGCAGGTTCCACGGCAAGGTGACCAGCACGACCAGCCAGATCAGCGCCGCCCCGCCGGCCCCCCAGGTCAGCAGCGTCCCCGGCGAGACGTCGCTCCACACGGCGACGCCGAGCGCGGCGAGGTAGGCGAGGACGAGCAGCGCGAGCGCGGAGCCTTGCATGCCCCGCAGCATAGCCCGCGGCGGGCCGTCGACCGCCGGCGTCGCGGGGGCACAATTGCTCGCAGGGCGACCCGCCAGCGGCGCGTGAATGTATCCGCGGAGAGGCGCGGGGCTCACTGCGGCCGCGAAGCGAGGCCCTCCTGCGACGGCTCGCGCGCTCGTGCCTCACTCGAGCGGCGGCACGTCGCCCCAGTGGCCGGCCATGGCCCAGGCCTCGGTCACGGCGTTGGCACCCTGCGTCTCGTCGCGGACGGCGATCCAGCCGCGAGGCTCGGCGCCGAACTCGACGTGGACCTCGCCCGCGGAGCCGCTGACGCTCGGACGCAGCGTGCCCGCGAGGTCGTCGAAGGCGAAGGCGGCGGTGATCCACGCGATCCCGGGCTTCTCCGCGCCGTACACGAGGTCCCCGGTGAAGGTGTCGTCCAGCGCGCCGTCGCCGGTGACGATCCGCAGGCGGATCGGGACGTACAGGCTCGGGCCGCAACCGGCGTCTTCCTCGGTGTCTCCGCGCTGCTCGGTGACGACGTAACGGACATCGCCGGGGCCGCGCTCGACCGTGACCGAGACGCTGGTCGCAACCTGCGGATCGGCGTTGGTCGGGTTGTCACCGTCAGCTGTCAGGTCCCATTGGAAGGCGGCCTCGTGCGGCTGGGCCAGCGCCAGGACGTCGAGGGCGCTCATGCCCTGCGGCGAGGCCTCGTCGTCGGCGAGCGTCTTGGTCTCGACGACCTCGCAGCGGCCCCCCTCGGGGGTGCAGGCCGCCGTATGGAGCAGGACGCACACCGACGCCGTCGCGCTCGAAGAGGTGAGCCAGGGAGATCTTCGCCGTGCGTTCGCCATCGAGGCGCTCGTTTCTGGCCCGTGCTCGCGGGCCCAAGGGGAGTGGAGGGAGGTTAACACGGGGTCGCAGGGTTGTCCGCCTGGGCGCCCTGGATCACGTCCGTGTTGTTGCCGTTGAAGCGCGAGGCGTCGTTCATGCAGCAGCCGTACTCGCCGCGGTGAGAGCCGACCAGCGAGCGGCCGCTCGCCGACGTCTTGTACACGCCGGCGCCGCTCTGGCCCGGTTGGGTGTCGATGTAATAGTGGAACCGATAGGCGCCCTCGGTCTGGACCGAGCCGCCGGCGCCGTAGAGCGAGCCCCAGCAGGCGCCGTCGCCTCGCGGTGAGGCGGCGCAGGGCTGCCCTTCGCCGGGGTACCCGTAGATGAACACGTTGTCCTGAGTCAGACCACTGGTGTTCTCCTGCCAGCCGTGCCACCACCAGCAGCGAAACGCCGAGGTATCGAACAGGACTAGGACGCCGAAGTCGTGGTTGGCCCATTCGTGGTCGAACCACGTGCTGCGCACGTGACGGTTCTGAGACGTCGTGGTGCCTTCCGGCGAGGGGTCGGTCCCGAGCTGGCTGTCGGCGATCCCGTCGGCGATCGGCACGAGCCGCCGGGTGTCGTTCCACGCCCCGTCCCTGAACAGACAGTGTCCGACCGAGGCGACAATCCGCTCCGAGATTTTGGTCCCCGAGCACCGGACGTCGATCGGCACACCGTTGGGGGGATCGACGTCGGCGTTCACGCCGGTCAGGAGCATCTGCGGCCCCCACACCGAGCTGGCCAGAGTGTGCCCGTTGAAGGCGCTGCGGAGGTCTCGCTGGTCGCTGCCGTTGATCTGCCGCACCGGGCCCAGCGGCTTCGCGCTCAACTTGACCGCCCCGGGCGGCGGCGACAGCAAGATGTCCGGTTCGCCGAGCTGCGCCAGCTCGAGGTCCTCTTGGCTCAGCGGACCGCCGCCCGGCTCGCCGCCGCGCGGGGCGGCGTTCGTCAGCGTCGCGATGACCTGCTTGCGCCGCCAGATCGATCCGTCCGACGCCTCGACCACGGCGATGTCGGGGCGGGCGTCGAACGCTCGTCCCAGCTCGAGCGCGAGATCGCGGCGCCGTCCTTCGTGCTCGGTCTCCGCCTGGCTCGCATACGCGGCGAAATCCGCGTCGCTGAGGGTCTCGAGCCAGGCATCCCGAGCCTCGCGCAGCAGCCGGAGCCGTTCGCTGACCGCCTCTGAATGGATGACGTTCCAGCTCTCGAACACGTACACGTCGGCCGCTCCGGGGCCGATCTCGTCGATGAATTCCTGCGGGATGGGTGGGACCGCGCCCGCGAAGGCCCCGCCGGCCACGCGGGCGAGCAAGGCCGCCTCGCTGTAATCGTCCGCTTCGTCGATCAGATCCAGGATCTGCGCCTCGGTCGCCGCCTCCGACGATCGCATGGCGGCGATCGCCAACGCCTCGCGCAGCCGCGCGGCCCGGGGCTGCGCCGCCGCCACTTCGAGCGCGTCGTCGTCGTCGTCGCCGAGGGCCCGCTCCTCCGCGTCGATCGGTTCGTCGATGCAACTCGCTTGCAACACCGCGCACGTCGCCAGCGCCGTGGCCCATAGACCCATCATTGTTTTCATACTTTTTGTCCCCAGCGGCGGCGCCAAGACCCGCCGCCGTCTCAGTGGAGCATCTCGACCGCGAGGATTCAAGCGACCTCCGGTCACGAGTTTCGTCGCCGGCCGTGGCATGAACGCCAGGGGCCGGAGCGGGCCGATGGGGTGACGCTCGCCGCTCGAGAGCGGCCCGGAGGTCGCGGCAACGACTCACGTCGGCGGCGCCGAATCTGCAGACGGGACGCCGGCGCTCTGGCCAGACTCCGGGCCGCGCCGAGGATCGTCGAGGCAGGTCACAAGCGCTGGAGCCCGATCGCTCGCGTCAGCCGGACGGTGCCCGCTCGCCGGCGCACTCGAGTACGAATATCAAGACATGTCTTCGGGGCCACGTCATCGGGCGCTGCCGCGAGTTACAGCAGCCCGAGCCCGTGCAGCAGGAGCACGACCGCGAGGACCCCGACGCCGATCGCGAGGCCCAGCAGGACGGCGAGGCCGGTGGGGTCGCGCGGGACGGCGTGCTGCGAGGCGGCGGGGCGTTCGGTCGGCACGCCCAGCTCGGCCAGGTAGGCGCGGGCCTCGGCCAGGCGCACGCTCTGCGGCCAGCGCTCGACGTGGGCGCTGAGGCCCCGGCCGGCGAGGTCGCGGACGTGGCGGTCGGCGCCGAGGGCGATCAGCCGGCGCATGTGCTGGATGTGATGGCGGTCGGCGGCCATCAGCAGGGCGGTCATGCCGCTCGCGTCGCGGGCCTCGAGGTCGCCGCGGCACTCGCGGGCGAGGGTCAGCAGGGCCTCGGTGCGGTCGGAGACGTCGAGCCCGCAGGTGACGGCGAACGCGAACAGCCGGCTGGCCGCGTCCGGTCCGGCCTCGCGGGTGATCCGGCGCAGCAGGTCGTACTGGGCGGGGGTGCCGTTGCGCAGGAACGCGAGCGCGGCCGACTGCAGGGCGCGCGGCAGGTCGGGCTCGCCGAGCTGCCGCAGCCGGCCCCACATGCCCGATTGACCGCTGTCGGCCGCGGCCTCGAACGCCCACTGGAGCGAGTTCGCCGACATCTCGTCGCTGCGGGCGCGCACGCGCTCGAACAGGGCCGCGTCGCCGCGCCGGACCGCGGCCGCCAGCAGGGCGCCCTCGAGCGCCTCGAGGTCGCGGCTCGAGGCCGACTCGGCGGACAGCGCCGCGAGCAGGCGATCGACGGCCCACAGGTCGCCGGCCTGCGCCGCGGCCCACAGCGCCGCGTCGGTCGGGCGCGCGCCGTGGTCCAGGAGCAGATCGATCAAGGGGTGCGCCGCCTCGGCGAACTCCTCGATCGCCACCGTCAGGGCGTCGGTGTCGTTCGGCGAGGGCGCGTTCGGGTCGGCGCCGGCGTCGAGCAGCAGCCGGGCCACGTCGACCCGCCCGAGCGCGAGCGCCAGCTCGAGCGCGGTGTAACCATACGCGTGGCCCCGTGCGTCGAGGTCGGAGGTCGCGGCGATCTGCCGGCGGACATCCTCGAGGCCGCCGGTGCGCACGGCCTCGAGCAGCGGAGCGTCGACCATCGGTTCGATTTCATCCGGTGCCATGACCGCGTCGCAGTGTACGCCAGCCCCGACCCCGTCGACGGCCGCGGCGAAGTTCCGCCAGTGCGACCTCGTGTGGCCTGGCGCGCGAGGCGTGTGTCGCCGGAAGCCCTCAGGCCTCCGATGCGCAGGTCAGTGCATGTCTCACCGGACATGCCCCGATGACAATGTCCGAGAGGACATGTCCATGAGGTCAATCGCCGGAGCGGCCGAAGGCCCGGCGGATCCGCTGCCACAGAGACGGGCCGGGACGCGGTTCGGGCGCCGCGGGCGGCGGCGCGGCGGCGGGCTCGGGCGGGGTCGAGGGCGCCGGCGCGGCGGCGGGCGGCGGGCCGGATGGCGCGGACCGAACGTCATTCAGCGGCACGGTCTCGCCGATCTGCAGCTTCAGCGTGCCGGCGGCCAGGTGGTCCAGGGCGAGCGCCAGCAGCGGGCGGACGGCCTCGGGCGGGTCGCCGCGGCGGTGCTCGTGGATGGTGACCGCGTGGCGGTGGAAGAACTCGGCCAGGCGGGCGACCTCGCCGGGGCCGCCGAAGGTCAGGCGGGCCCGGGTGTCGGCGAGCGAGGCGGCGAAGCAGTCGCCGCAGCGGAAGGTGGTGACGAAGGCGGCGGCGTGGTCGTTGAACCACGGGATCACGCGGACCTGCGAGGCCGGGACGGCGCGGTAACAGCCCGAGCACAGGGCCGAGGGCTCGACGATCGGCAGGCGCGTGTGCCTCAGCAGGTCGAGCAGCGCCAGCGCCTCGTTGCGCACGCGCTCCAGGCCCTCGCCGGGCGCGGGCGGGTCGAGCGACTCGCTCATCAGCCCGCGCGCGCGCACCAGCGCGTGCAGGGTGACGAGCGGCATCATGTCGTCGCGCGTGTCGTCTTCGAAGTCGAGCCCGGCGACGTGGGCGCGGGCGGCGTCGAGGGCGGCGCCGGCGTGGGCGCTGCAGTAGTAGCCGTCGACGTACTGCTCGCCGGCGAGGGTCGGGATGTTGTGCGCCTCGCTCTCGGGGCGCAGGACCTCGCAGGCGCTGCATTGCACGTGACGTTCGGACATGCGCGCCGAGGATAGCGCGTCCGCGCGGCGGCGGTACGAGGTCGCCCCGGCCCGGCGAGCGCCGGCCTCCCGGCGCGCTGGAGAGCGGCGCAGCGTCCCCGGGTGGGGTTCTCCGGGGGGCGGGCCGGACGGGGAGCGGCGGGCGGTGGATCGCAGTCTCGCGCGATTCGCCGGTCGCGGTCAGGAGCGAGGAGAGCGTCGCCGACGACCCGCGCAGCGCCGGCGATGCTGCCCGCCACGGAGCGCGACGGCGGGCTCGACCGTGCCGGTTCGCTGCAGCGCTCGGTCGACCGATCCTGGTCCCCGGGCCGGCCGGCGCAGGGTGTCTGGAGAGCCATGTCCTCGAGAGCATGCTCTCCTGGACATGCCCTCAAGGGCATGTCTTTTTGAAGAATGTTCACTCGGGCTCGAGCGCGCGGCGCCGGGCGAGGATGTCGGCGATCGTCGCCTCGAGGCGCTCGCGGCCGGGGCCGGCGCCGACGCTGTCGAAGTTGTGGCGGGCGATGTCCTGGCTGAGCTCGGGGTCGGCCTTGATCGCGCGCTCGGCGAGGATCAGGAACTCGGGGCCGAGGCGGGCCATCTCCTCGCGGAAGCGGGCCTCGGCGGCGGTCTGGGCCTGGCGGCGGATCTGGTCGAGCAGGTCGGCGCGGATGCACTGGATCACGGGATCGGGGGTGCGGCGCAGCAGCGGGACCAGCGAGTCGGGGGTCAGCGGGCGGCGGGTGTCGACGCGCGTGTAGGCCGGGTGGAACGCGACCATGTAGAAGCGCGCGGGGACGCGCGGCAGGCCGGCGTAGACGTCGCGGACCTCGCGGACGTACTCCTCGAACAGCTCGGTGTCGGCGAAGGCCCGCTCGGCCGGGCTCGGGGCCGGCGGGGTGCCGGGCACGGCGCCGCGGGTGATGAAGGTGAGCAGGACGACCTCGGCGTCGGGGTGCGCGGTCGCGAGGTCGG
Source organism: Nannocystis exedens (assembly GCF_002343915.1). GTDB lineage: Bacteria > Myxococcota_A > Polyangia > Nannocystales > Nannocystaceae > Nannocystis > Nannocystis exedens. The sequence continues at coordinate 6,377,594 of NZ_NETK01000001.1, forward strand.
CGAGCCGGCGCGCGGCCTCGTGCGGGCTCGGCGGGCTCGGGAAGGTCGGTCGGTGCAGGCGCCCGAGCTCGCGACACTTGCGAGCGAACGGGCACAGGCTGAGCTCCTCGACGACCTCGACCACGTAGCGCGCGTGGAGGGCGTCGAGCTGGGGCCGGGGCGGCCACGGGCCGGGTTTCTCCATCGCCGGCGAGAGTGTATCCTGACCCCGCGCATGCCAGGCCCACGCTCTGCGATCGCCTCGACCCTCGGGTGCCTCACGCTGGTGGCGACGCTCGGCTGTGCGCGCCCCGTGGTCCGCGTCGAGACCGTGCCGGCCGGCGCCGAGGTCACCGTCAACGGCGAGACCAGCCGCCAACAGCGCTGGTCGGTGTCGGACGACGACCCGACCACGCTGCTGGCGAAGTGGCCCGACGGGCACCAGGTCAGCGCGCAGGTCTACATCGACCACGACGCGAAGATCACCCTGCGCCGCGACGGGGAGCCGGGCCAGGTGGTCGGGGCCCGCGTGGTCGGCATGGCTCCGGGCGCGCCGCCGGGTCCGGCGCCGGTCGCACCCGACTCCCAGCTCGGGGGGCCGCTGCCGCCGCCGCCGTCGACGGTCACGCCGGGCCCCGGCGACCCGATGGCCAAGGCACGCAAGCTCTACGACGAGGGCCAAAAGGCCTACGAGCTGACCGACTTCGACGTGGCGATCGAGAAGTTCCGCGCGGCCTACGAGCTGATCCGCAGCAGCAACGACCCGGCCGCGCCGGAGGTGCTCGGGGCGGTGATCTTCAACCTCGCGGTGGTCTACGAGCGCAGCTACGAGGTCACGCCGGACCCCGAGCGGCTGCGGCGCGCGCGAGTGATGTACCGCCAGTACGACGAGCAGATGGCGTCGATCCAGGCCAATTGGGCCAAGTCCTCGGAGCACGCCGACGTGCTGGCCCGGATCCGTGCCCTCGAGGCCCGCCTCGGGCCGCAGAAGTGAGCCGGCAGGCGCCGCTCGCGGCGTGAGCGCGGGCCGCCGGGCGAACGGGCCGGCGAGGTCGAAACGTACCGCCAAGCGGCGAGGGAACGGCGTCGCCGGCGGGCGCGAGGTGGCGAGCGTTCGGCGAAGCGGCGAGGGAACGGCGTCGCCGGCGGGCGCGAGGTGGCGAGCGTTCGGCGAAGCGGCGAGGGAACGGCGTCGCCGGCGGGCGCGAGCGTTCGGCGAAGACCGAGGTGGCGAGGTCGACGGCGGAGGTCGGGCCGGTGACTTGTCCGCGACAAGCATCGCCGTCCTGCGCGGTTGGGCAGGCGCAGGATGGGAACGTCGGTAGTTCCGGCGTTCGGCGAGCCCCGCGAGGGCTCGGCGCCGGAGCATCGAATCATCGCCGGGTGACGGCGATCCGTCGGGGAGAGGTGCGGCGGCGTGAGGTCGACGGTGAATGCACGTTCGCAGCCCGCGTGGGCGGTGGGTCTGCGCGGCGGTTCGCCGGTGTTCGCCCGAACCGGCCTTCGCACGCCGTTCGGCGCGTGAGTCGGCGTGGGCGCTGGGGGCGGCGCCGGGCGTCGCGGGCGGTGTGCAGCGGAGAGGCCGCTGCGGGCGCGCCGCGGTCCGGTGCCGGGCAACGGATTCGCACTTGTCGCGCGGGCTTGTCGGGCCCTATCGTTGGCCCGATGTTCAAGAACCACCCGCGCGGTCTGCCGGTCCTGTTCTTCACCGAGATGTGGGAGCGCTTCGGCTTTTACCTCATGCTCGGGATCTTCACCCTGTACATGAAGGCGGGTGCGGACGCGGCGGTGCCGGCGAAGTCGGGCCTGGGGCTGGCGCCGCAGCACGCCAGCGACATCTACGGGACCTACATCGCGCTGGTGTACCTGACGCCGTTCATCGGCGGCCTGTTGGCCGACCGCATCCTCGGCTATCGCCGCGCCATCGTGATCGGCGGCGTGCTGATGGGACTCGGCTACTCCGGGCTGGCGATCCCGGGCTACGGTCCGTGGTTCTTCCTGTCGCTGCTGCTGATCATCATCGGCAACGGCTTCTTCAAGCCCAACATCTCGACGCTGGTCGGCAACCTGTACAACAACGAGCAGTACAAAGAGTACAAGGACGCCGGCTTCAACATCTTTTACATGGGCATCAACATCGGTGCCTTCGTCTGCAACTTCGTCGCCGCGTACCTGCGCAACACCTACGGCTGGGGCTACGCCTTCCTGGCGGCCGGCATCGGCATGTTCTTCGGCGTCGGCTGGTTCCTCACCGGCATGAAGCACACGGCCGAGGCCGACGTGCTCAAGCCGACCAAGCCGGGCGACCAGCCGGTCGGGCAGATCCTCGCGGCCGTGTTCGGGCCGGCGGCGGTGTTCGCCGCGCTCGGCTGGTTCATCCCGTCGCTGGTCGGCGGCGAGGGCTGGACGGTGTTCGGCTCGAAGTCCAACGACGCGTTCCTGTTCGCCTGCGTGCCGGTGACGTGGTTCTACTACCGCTTGTGGAGGGGCTCCGACGGCGAGGACAAGGAGCGGATCGGCGCCCTCCTGCCGCTGTTCGCCGCCGTGATCGCGTTCTGGGCGATCTTCCACCAGAACGGCGACGCCCTCACCACCTGGGCCGACCGCTACACGCGGCGCGAGATCCCCGAGGCCGCCGCCCCGCTGCTCGAGAGCGTCGGCGGGGTCCAGCGCGTCGACACCGGCCTGCGCGAGATCACCATCACCGACGACCACGGCAACCCCGTCCTGGGGCCCGACGGCAAGCCGGCCAAGGAGCTCGGCCCCGACCCGTACTTCAACAACGTGCCGAAGAGCGAGTGGCCGCCGCCGCCGGCCCCGGCCTGCAAGGCCGAGGTGCTCACGCCCGAGACCGAGGCGAGCTGCAAGGCGGCCCAGACCAAGCTGGTGTCGACCGAGCTGTTCCAGTCGGTCAACGCGTTCTTCGTCGTGTTCCTGACCCCGTTCGTGGTCGGCTTCTTCGCGTGGATGCGGCGCAAGAACAAGGAGCCGTCGACGCCGGCCAAGATCTCGATCGGCCTGGCGATCACCGCGCTGTCGACCCTGGTGATGGTCGCCGCCACCTTCGTCACCCACAACGGCGCCGAGAAGGGCTCGGCCCTGTGGCTCATCGGCACGTACGGCGTGATCACCGTCGGCGAGCTGTGCCTGTCGCCGATGGGCCTGTCGCTGGTGTCGAAGCTCAGCCCGGCCCGCCTCACCGCGCTGATGATGGGCGGCTGGTTCCTGTCGACGTCGATCGGCAACAAGCTGTCCGGCATCCTCTCCGGCCTGTTCACCCTGTTCGAGCACAAGTCGGCGGTGTTCCTGATCAACTTCGGCGGGGCCCTGGTCGCGTCGCTGCTGATCGTGCTGATGCTCCCGCGCCTGCGCCGGGTCATGAACAAGTACCTCGGATGACGCGGCCGCCCCCCGACGCGGCCGCGATCGCCCGCGCGCTCGCGCAGTTCCCCGAGCTCGCCGACGGCGCGGCCAGCCCGCTGACCGGCGGGCTCATCAACGCGACCTTCGCCGTCCGCGCGCCCGCCGGCGAGTTCGTGCTCCAGCGGCTGCACCCGATCTTCGCCCCGCAGATCCACGACAACATCGCCGCGGTGACCGAGCACCTGCGCCGCCGCGGCGAGACCAGCCCGCGCCTGTTGACGACGACGACGGGCGCGCGCTGGGCCGACCTCGGCGCTCTGGGGATCTGGCGCGCCATGACGCGCGTGCCGGGGGTCAGCTTCGAGGCGGTGAGGAGCCCGGCGCAGGCCCGCTCGGCCGGGGCGCTGGTCGGCCGCTTCCACGCGACGCTGGCCGACCTCGACCACCCGTTCACGGTCCGCCGCACGCTCCACGACACGCCGGCCCACCTGCGCACGCTGGCCGAGGCGGTCGCGCAGCACCGCGGGCACCGCCTGTTCGCCGAGGTCGAGCCGCTGGCGAAGGCGGTGTTCGCCGCGGCCGAGACGCTGCCGCCGCTCGCGCCGGCGCCGCTGCGCGTCGGCCACGGCGACCTGAAGTTCAACAATCTGCTGTTCGATGAGACAGGTCCCGAAGGACAGGGCGCGGCGCGCTGCCTGATCGACCTCGACTCGGTGGCCCCGATGCCGCTCCACCACGAGCTCGGCGACGCCTGGCGCTCGTGGTGCAACCCCGCCGGCGAGGAGCGCGGGACGTCGAGCTTCGACGCGGAGATCTTCGCCGCCGCGCTCGCAGGCTGGCTCGAAGCGCTGACGTTCCCGCTCGAGCCGGTCGAGCGCCGCAACCTGGTCCACGGGGTCGAGTGGATCGCCCTCGAGCTGACGGCCCGCTTCGCCGCCGACGCGCTCCACGAGCGATACTTCGGCTGGGACCCGCAGCGCTTCCCGGCGGCCGGGGAACACCACCTGCACCGCGCGAAGGGCCAGTGGGCGCTGCACCAGGCGACGCTGGCGACCCGCGAGCTGCGGGCCCAACTGCTGCTGCGCTGAAAAACGGCGCGAGACAGCTTTGCGGTGAGCCGGCGCTCGGGGCGCGGAGCCGACCGCCTCGACTTCGACAGAAAAGCAAAATCCCATTTAGCTTTTTTGCCTGCGCCGGATGCGCGGCCAGGTCTGTTTGCAGAAAAGTTCAACGACATTGAACTTTTATGCATGCGGAAGCGCGAAAACGGGCCCGACTGGGACCGGCTATTCGAGATCGCAGCCGCGCAAGACGGCTACTTCTCGGTCGACCAAGCGCAGTCGGTCGGAATTTCGCGGCCGAACCTGCAGGCGCATCTCCACCGCGGGCACGTGCTGCGGCCCCGTCGAGGGGTGTACCGGCTCGTGCGCTATCCGGTGAGTGACCACGAGGAGCTGGCGGAGATCTGGCTGCAGTCCGATCAGGAGGGCGTGTTCTCCCATGAGACCGCGCTGTCGCTCTACGACCTCTCCGATGTCCTGCCTGCGCGGATCCACATCACCTTGCCGACGAGCTGGCGACGGCGACGACAACCCGACGGGGCAGTCGTCCACTACGCCGAGGTACCGCCGGAGGACCGTGATTGGTTCGGGGCGGTGCCCGTGACGTCGGTGCGCCGCACGCTGCGAGCTTGTGCGACGGGCGGGCTCTGACCGGAGCTGCTAAAGCAGGCTGCGATGCAAGCAATCGACCGCGGACGCGTCGCCCGCAGCGAGATCGGCGACGTCGAGCAAGCTCTGCTCCCCTACGGCGGGCTCGAGCCGTGAACTTCAAGAAGTACGACTCCCCCGTGGGTTCAAGCAGGCGCTCGATGCGAGGTTGCGCGCCGCGGCGACATCGAAGCATCCGCTGACGAGACGGCGACAGCGGCTGGTGTTCGAACGGTTCCTGGCGCGAGTCTTCGCCGCGTTCTCCACCGCCGTGACGTTGAAGGGCGGTGTCTCGCTGGAGCTGCGGATCGCCCCAGCACGGGCGACGAGAGACATCGATCTGCGGTGGATGGGGGCTCCGAAGACTTGCTGACGAGGCTCCGCGCGGCCATGACCTCCGATTGCGGAGATTTCTTGCAGTTCGAGGTCCACGACGATCTCGAGCGACCGGAGATCGACAATGACGGCGCGATCTACGGCGGTCGGCGGTTCAAGGTCGTATGCAGCCTGGCCGGAAAGCGGTTCGGAGATCCGTTCGGAGTTGACGTCGGCTTCGGCGAGCCGATCCTCGGGGAGCCCGAGATGATCGTCGGTTCGGACGCGCTCGACTTCATCGGTGTGCCGCCGACGAGCGTCCGGGCTTACCCGCTCGAGACACACATCGCCGAGAAGCTGCACGCCTATACGTTGCCCCGAACGCGCATGAACTCGCGGGTCAAAGACCTTCCTGACCTGGCGTTGCTGGCGAGCGTTCGCACTCTCGCGGGCGCCCGCGTGCGCGCGGCGCTCGAGCTGACGTTCTCGTTCCGGCGTACGCACCCGTTGCCCGCAGAGCTTCCCGATCCGCCAGGCGCGTGGGAGGGGCCGTACGCCCGGATGGCGGGCGAGCACGACTTGCCGTGGCCGACGCTCGCCACTGTCACGAGCGCCGCGCGGACGTTCCTCGAGCCCGTGCTGCGGGGTGACGCCGAGGCCGCCGTGTGGGAGCCGGCGGCCTGGGCGTGGCGCCGCGAGAGCCGCTAGAACGCGAACACGTGGAGCCGCGAGCCGCCTTGCTGGCTCTCGTTGAAGCGGCTGGTCTCGACGAAGTTCTCGACGCAGTTGCCGAGCGGGGTGCCCTTGAACCTGTCCTGGGCGACGGCCTTGACGTTGCCGCGGACGTCGACGGTGATCTTGACGGACACGCGGGCACCGGCCGCGCCCGGGCTGCTCGAGCAGGCCTTGACCACGCGCGGCTCCATCGCGGTGAAGTAGGACTTCAGGCGGATCGGCTCGATGCGCAGCGGCAGGTCGCTGTCGGGCGCCTTCGGCTTGGGCTTGGCCTTGGGCTCGGCCTTGGCGGGCGGAGGCGGCTCGACCTTGGCGGGCGGAGGCGGCTCGACCTTGGCGGGCGGGGGCTCGGGCACCGGCTCGACCTTGGCGGGCGCAGGTTCGGGCGAGACCGCCGTCGATTGGGTCGGCTGGGGAGGTTGAGGGATGGCCTCGGGGACAGGTTGCGGCGGCGGCTGAGGGATGGCCTCGGGGACAGGTTGCGGCGGGATGGCCTCGGGGACAGGTTGCGAGGCGCCGACGACGATCGGCTCGGGCTCGTCCTCGACCTGCTTGCGGGTCTCTCGCGTCGGCTTCTTCGGGCGCGGGGCCTCCTTGGCCCGCCGCGGGGCCTCGGCGGCCACCGGGTCGTCCTTGCGCGCGGGCGCGGGGTTCTGCCGCCGCGACACGAGGATGACGAGGAACAGCAGCGCGGCGCCGAGGATGACGGCGATGCTGACGTTGCGGACGAAGTTGGTCGCCGGCACGGCGGCCGTCGGCGGGGCGACGACGATGACCGGCAGCGGCGCGGTCTTCGGCCGCGGCAGGACCGGCTCGGGCGCGCGGATCGGCGGCGCCAGGTGCGCGAGGATCATGCTCGGCTCGGGCCGCGACGACGACGAGGGGGTGACGGCCGGCGGGGCGGCGTTCCTGACCTCGGGGGGGATCGGGATGGCACGCGGCTCGGAGGGCGCGGAGATCCGCGGCTGCGGCACCGGGGTGCTGCGGACCGGCCGCGAGGCGGGCGGCGGCGGGGCGTCGAGCACGGCGCTCGCCAGCGCCGGGTTGCGCTGGCGCAGGTCGGCGGTGAAGGTGGCCAGCGGCTGCGGCTCGCTCTGGGCGGCGACCGCCCGCGCCTCCGGCGGCTCGGCGTTGCGCGCGGCCTCCTCGTCCCAGAAGGTCGGGTCGAGCGCGAGGATCGCGGTGGCGCGGCGCAGCTCGCCCTCGCGGGCGCGGGCGGCCAGCACGGCCTCGTGCAGCTCGCGGATCGAGCCGTAGCGCTTCGACGGGTCCTTGGCCAGCGCGCGCAGGACCACCTCTTCGAACGGCTCGGCGATCTCCTGCTGCGGGACGACCAGCCGCGGCGAATTCGGCTCGTCGTACATCTGCTTCTTGATGATCGAGAGGAAGCTGTCGCCGCGGAACGGGGTCCGGCCGGTGAGCAGCTCGTACATCATCACGCCCAGCGCGTAGACGGAGGTGCTCTCGCCCGGGAAGCCGCCGCTGGCCAGCTCGGGGGCCATGTACTCGGCCTGGCCGGGCGGGGTGCCCTTCGACTCGACCAGGTTGCCGTCGAGCGAGCGGTAGATGCTGGCGACCGGGGCGATGCCGACGCCGAGCAGCTTGATCGGCTGGCGCCGCCGCGCCTCGTCGTCGCCGGCGTGCAGGCGGAGCACGCTGCCGAGGTTGAGGTCGGTGGCGATCACGCCCCGGTCGGCGGCGACGATCAGGGCCTCGCAGATCTGCGTGACCAGGATCGCCACCTGCTGCCACGGCAGCGGCCCCTCGGCCCGCAGCACGGCGCCCAGCGGGTCGCCGTCGACCTGCTCCATCACGTAATACGTGAGGTGGTCGGCGGTGATGCCGGCGTCGATGACCTCGACCAGCGACTCGTGCCGCAGCTTGATCAGCTGCTGCGCCTCGTAGAGGAACTGCCGGCCGCGGCGGCTGGCCGGCGAGTGGTCGGGGCCGAGCACGCGGATCGCCACGTGGCGGCCGCTCTGCTCGTCGACGGCCGCGTAGACCCGGGTGGTGATGCCGCGCGTCAGCGGCTTGACCAGGCGCCAGCGGTCGATGTCGCGGCCGATCAGCTCGTCGGGGTCGCTCCACAGGTCGAGCGGGAACGGCTCGCCGAGCGGCTCGCTGGGCGGCGGCGCCAGCTTGACCGGGGCGGTCATCATGCTGTCGCCGGGGTCGCCCAGCTCGTCGTCGTCGTCGTCGATGTCGCTGACGCGGATCGGCGTCAGCACGCCGGTGCGCGGCCTGTCCTGAGAGACAGCCAGGGCGGACAGCGGCTGGTCGACCTCGGCCTCCTCGGGCGGCGGGGCCGGCTCCTCGGCGAGGGCCGCCGCGACCTCGGCGCGGGCGAACCCGACCCCGCTCTGCGCCGAGCCGGTGGCGATCAGCGGCGGCAGGTCGTTGTCGGCCAGCGCGGCCATCGGCGGCGGCGGCAGCGGCCCGTCGTCGACCGGGTGGAGGGTGACCTCGAGCACCGGCGCGAGGCCGCTGCGATCGATCGCGGCGCCCACGGCCGTGGAGTCGACCCGGCGCTTGATCGTCGGTGCGTCGAGCTCGACCTGCGGGGCCGGCTTCGGCTTCGCGGCCGGGAAGGCCCGCGACGGCTCGTTGAGGTCGCCGAAGTCGTCCTCCTCGCGCGCGGCCCGGCGCTGGACGGTGACCATGTCGTCGACCGCGTGCCGCCGCGTCGGCTCGTCGAGGTCGTCGTCGTCGGCGACGGAGCTGGCCTTTGGGCCATGTGCTTTCGGCCAGCTCGTGCTGGCGCTCGCCTGCACCGGCATGGCCGTGGTGGGCGCGTCGTCGTCGTCGTCGGCCCACGGCGGCGCGGGCTCGTCGTCGGCGGGGGTCAAGGCCGCGCCCAGCTCGGCGTCGTCGTCGTCGACGACGGCGCGGAAGGGGAAGCGGCTGGCCTGGCTGCGCACGACCTGCGAGAGGCCGGGCGGGAGCGCGATCTCGCCGTCGTCGAGGAACGCGCCGCGGCGTTCACGCAGGGGCGAGGGCGGCGGGCGCGGGGCGTCCTGATTCAGGCCGGAATCGAGGGATTCGCCCTCCTCGGGCGCGGCCTCGTCGACGAGGTCGGCGGCGAGCTCGGGGAAGCTCTCCCCCGACTCCTGCGGAGGGGCCAGCGGCTCGTCGTCGTCGTCGGTGAACTGAAACGTCGCCGGTCGGCCCGGAGGCGGAGGCTGATGACCTCCGTTCCGCGGGGGCGGAGGAGGACCGGAACCGTTGCGCTTATTGTCCACGGGGGCGCTCAAGGGTCGCACACCGCGCGGCGACTGGTCAAACTAGCCGCCTTCCGGCGGGGCCGCTGCCCCGATTGGCGGCGATTACTTCGGGGTGCCGGGCTTCGCACGCTTGCCCTGCGCAGGCGGCGTGCTCGGGGCGGGCGGCTGACCCGTCTCGGCGCGCACCTGCGCGATCCGCCGGTCCAGCTCCCGCAGCGCCTCGGGCTCCGTGGTGCGGATCGAGTCGCGGTAGCGCTCGAGGATGACGAGCGCTTCCGCACCTCGCCCCGGGACCTGGGACAGCAGCTCGCCGGCGTCGCGCAAGTACTTGAGCTGGCTCGGGTCGAGCTCGAAGGCCCGCTGCAGCGCCTCGGCCGCCTCGGCCTCGCGCCGCGGCACGCCCTGCAGCACCTCGGCCAGGGCCACCCAGTCGGCGGCCGACGGCTCGGGCAGGCGAGCGATCCGCCGCTGCAGCGCGACGGCCGCCTCGGGCAGCATCGGCGCGACCCGCAGGGCCTCGGCCAGCCGGCCGTAGAAGTCGGCGTCGGCGCTCGGGTCGTCGTCGGCGATCGCGTGCTTGAGGTAGTAGTCGGACTCGGCCTTGTGCCCGGGCGACTTGGCGAGCACGAGCGCCAGCTCGCCCTCGCAGCGGGTGCTCTTGGGGATCTTGTTGGCGCACGGGAGCAGCGCCTGGGTGACCTCGACGTCGTTGCCGGCGGCCCGGGCGGCGGCGGCCGCGGCGAGGGCCTTGTCGAGCTCGGCCTGCGGGAGCTGCGGCTCGGAGCGCGGCGGGGGCGGGTCGCGATCGGCGCGGCGGAACGGGTTGTGGGCGTCGCGGGCGACCGGCTGGGGCTCCGCGGGGTGCGACGACACCTCGACCTTGGTCGGCGGCGGCGGGGTCGGCGTGCCGCCGCAAGCGGCGAGCAGGGCGGCGACGAGGACGGCGGGGCGGAGCATGCGGCGGAGTATACTGCGCCGGTGTCTGCTACCGAACCCGGCTCGTCGACCGAACTCTCGCGCCCGCTCACGGCCGTGTACCCCGGCTCGTTCGACCCGATCACCAGCGGACACGTCGAGATCGTCGAGCGCGCGCTGCGACTGTTCGACCACGTCATCGTCGCCGTCGGGCGCCACCCGACCAAGACCGGCTACTTCAGCGTCGACGAGCGCGTGGCCCTGATCGCCGAGTGCATCGCCCACCTGCCGCGCGCCCGCGCCGCCAAGTTCGACGGGCTGATGATCGAATTCTGTATGCAGCAGGGCGCGCGCGCGATCGTCCGCGGTCTGCGCGCCCACGGCGACTTCGAGCCCGAGTTCCAGATCGCCTCGGCCAACCGCGACCTCCAGCCGGCCGTCGAGACCGTGTTCCTCATCCCCGGCCCGGCCCACCAGTTCGTCTCGAGCTCGCTGGTCCGCGAGATCGCCGGCCACGGCGGCGACTTCGCCCGCTACGTGCCCGCCCCGGTGGCCGCGGCGATGCAGCGGCGCCTGCGGGGTGAATGAAAGGACATGTTCGATCATGACTGATTCGAACGACATGTCCAATGAGGCAGGTCTCAAGGGACAGCTCGCACGGGCGGACCGGCCGTGGCGCGGCGACGAGCACGCGCTGCAGGTGGCGGCCGCGCGCGAGGCCGGGCTGCCGGCGGGGCAGACGGCGATCGACCTCTACACCGAGGGGTTCCGCCGCGGGCTGCAGGAGCGCGACCCGGCCGACGGGGCGATCGTGCTGCGCGGGCGCACGGTGCTGCGGGCCGAGGAGATGATGCGCAGCCTCAAGCCGATGCTGCGGTTCTTGCGGATCGGGCCCGACGCGATCGGCCTGCGCGTGGTCGAGGGCGAGTTCGAGCTGCGCGTGGCCGGGCAGGCCGCCGACGCCAGCGAGCCGGTGCAGGGCGCGGTCCGCATGGTGCTGCTGATCTGGATCGCCAGCGGGCTCATCGGCTTCGCCCTGCTCCAGGGCGGCTCGCAGATGGCGGCGCTGCTGGCGTGGGGCGTGGGCCTGCTCGTCGGGGCGTCGGCGCTGCGGCGCGGGCAGGTCAGCGGGCGCACGATGCTCGCGGCCCGCCTCGCGGTGGGGCTCGGGATCCTCGCCCATGAAGAGCAGCTCATCTTGCCGCCCGCCGATCGGGGCGGGTCGTGACGGTCGTCTCACCGCCGCCGGGGCTGTGCGCGCGCTGCGTGTCGGGGCGGCGCATCGACTCGGCCAAGGGGTCGACGTTCTGGCGCTGCGCCGAGCACGACCGCGATCCGAGCTGGCCGAAGTACCCGCGCCTGCCGGTGCTGCGCTGCAGTCGTTTCGTCGCCGGCGAGGTTCCCGCGGGCCCGGCGCAGGAGTAGATTGTCGGTGATGCGCCCCGTCCGTCTCTGCATCTTCGGCCTGCCCGCGGGCCTGCTGCCGGTGTTGGCGGCGCTGCTCACGCCGGCGCTCGCGCGGGCTGGCAACGGGATCCACGAGCGCACCCCGGTGAAGTGGCCGGACGACACCGCGTGCATGACGGTGATCGATCGCAGCCAGGGCTCGATCGTCCACTTCGACTACGAGATCCCGCAAGAGGACACGATGGTGACGGCGGACGAGGTGGCCGACAGCCGCCGTCACCAATTCGTCGCCTTCTGTCGCAATCACACCCCGCAGGAGCCGCTGCCGGTGTGGCTGTCGTGGAAGGACGTCGAGATCGCCGACGCCGCGGGGATCTCCGACAAGGAGGACGCGACCGACGAGGACGTGCTCGAGACGCATTCCATCTACAAGGATTGCTTCTTCCGCGTCACCGCGGACGACGACCGGCGGCCGATCACCTTCGCCGAGGCGGCCAAGGGCTTCGACTGGGACACCACCGAGCTGGCGCCGGGGCCCTACATCCTGCAGGGCTACACCTGGGAGCCGGCGTTCAACATTTGGAGCAAGCGGCCCGGCGTGGTCCACGTGGTCGACGGGCCCGACCTGTCGGCGGTCGCGCCCGCGGCGGCGCTGATGAACACCGAGGACTTCTTGTTCGGCGAGGACACGCTGGTGCTGCACGGCTGCGTGCGGGCGATGCCGGGCTCGACGATGAGCGGGTACTGGGCGGTGACCGGCGCCGACGCGCTCGACTGGAAGCCGTTCGCCGAGGGCGTGCCGATCGACGGCGACACGCTCGAGCTGCCGTTCAAGCCGCCGCCCGAGGCGCTGGTCGAGACGGTGGCGCTGCGGGTCGACGTGACCGACCCGATGCAGCGGACCTTCTCGGCCTACCCGCGGGCGCTCGTGGTCGTGCTGCCGGGCAGCGGCGAGGCGACCACCGGCGACGGCTGCAGCGACACAGGCGCCTTCATCGGCAACGAGAGCTGCGGCTCGGGCACGAGCGGCGGCGACTCGACGGGCAGCGACGGCAGCAGCGGCGACCCGCCGATGAGCACCACCGAGCCCGACGCGACGACGACGAGCAGCGGCGGGGCCGCGAGCGACGGCACCGGCGAGTCGGCGTCGACGACGTCGGAGGAGGTGCCGACGCGCGACACGTGCGGCTGTCACAGCGGCGGGCTGGCGGGCTCGTGGGCGTGGACGGGGCTGGTGCTGCTCGGGCTGCGTCGGCGCCGACGTGGGGTTTTCGCACCCTCGCGCGCGTGAGCGGCCGCGGCCGCGGGCGGCGCCGCGGGCGACGTCGGAGTACACTCCCGGCGTGCGAGGTCTCGTTCGTGTCGCCCTCGTGTTCGCCGGCCTCGGGCTCCCCGGGCTCGCGCACGCGGCCAACGGCGGTCACCCCCGCACGCCGGTGGTCTGGCCCGACGGCGTCGCGTGCATGACGGTGATCGATCGCAGCCAGTCGAGCACGCTGCAATTCGACTACGCGATCCCCTACGAAGACACCGAGCTGACCCCCGACGAATTGCCGACCAGCCGGCGCCATCAATTCATCGCCTTCTGCCGGGACGACAGCCCGCAGACGCCGCCGCCCGTGTGGCTGTCGTGGACCGACGCCAATCTCTGGCTCGATTGGGCGGCCGAAAAGATGATCGACGCGGCCGTGATCGAGGACGACGACGTCCTCGAGACCCATCCGCTCTACAAGGATTGCTTCGTCCGGATCACCGCCGACGACGAGCGGCGGCCGATCACCGAGGCCGAGGCGATGAAGCCGGTGGTGTGGGACACGACGGGGCTGCCCGCGGGCGCCTGGCGCATCGACGGCTATACGTGGGAGCCGGAGCTCAACCGCTGGTCGCGGCGCCCGGGGGTGGTCCACGTGGTCGACGACCCCGACCCGGCCTCGGCCCCGCCCGCGGCGGCGCTGACCAATCCCGAGGGCGCGTTCGTGTTCCCCGGCGAATCGTACGTGCTCGAGGGCTGCGCGCGGGCGATGCCCGGCTCGACGATCACCGGCTACTGGGCGCTGGCCGACACGCTCGAGTGGCAGCAGTTCGCCAGCGAGCCGCTCACCGGCGAGTCGATCTCGCTGGCGTTCACGCCGCCGCCGGAGATCGCGCCCGACTTCGTGGTCCTGCGCGTCGACATCACCGACCCGATGCAGCGCACCTATTCGACGTACCCGGTGTCGCTGTTGTCGGTGCTCGAGCCGGCGGGCACGTCGACCGGTGGTTGCAGCGACAGCGGTTCGTTCCTGCAGGGCGACGAGACGTGCGGGACCAGCGGGAGCACGACGGACGGAGACACGCCGACGACCGACGCGAGCGCCGGCCCGGGCGCGAGCACCAGCAGCTCGAGCACCGGCGACGAGGCGACGACCGCGCCCGGGACCGGGACCGAGCCGTCGGGTTGTGGCTGCCGCAGCGGCGGCGGGTCGGCCGGCTGGGCGGCGCTGCTGCTCCTGGGTTTCGCGCGGCGCCGGCGGGTGACGCGCGCGTGACGACCTGCGCGGGACGCAGGCGACGCGAGGGGCGCGCGGCGAGGCTCGCGGGCTTGCTGCGCTTCGGTATCACCGCCAGCCTCGACGCTCGGGACCTGGCCGCGACGCGCCGTGCACGACGGCGGTCGATCGCTGCGAGACCAGCGTCCTGAACTGCGATGACACCGTCTCGGTCGCGGACGTCGGTTCGCCGTCCGGGTCTTCATACAACGGGTCGGCGAGCGAGGATTCCGGACGCGGCCCGCGGGCGTGCTCGTGCGCGCTCGAGGCAGCGTCGGAGCGTCTGGACGGCCGTGACGCGTGGGTTTGACGGCCGAGGCGATCGCCGCTCGACTCGCCGCGATCGCAGCTTTCGCGGCCACGATCGCGGGCGCGAGCGGGCTGCTGCAATTGGCCCGCGAAACCCGATCGAGAAGATTTCACGGCGGCGGTCCGCTGCGACGCACATTCGGCGGCTCGCGGATCGCCGGGCGATCCTGCCGGGCAAGACCCGCAGCGTCGGCGCGCGCGCGACAGCGACACCGGCGACGACCGGGCGGACCGGTGATGAGCGGCGGCGGCTCCGGCGGGCGGACGGGCGACCCGGCGGGCGGACGGGCGACCCGGCGGCCGGCTGCGCGCGGGCCGCGAACGGGCCCGGCGGGCGCTGCTCGTGGCGGCTCGGGCGGATCGGCGAGGGCCGCGGCGCTCTGAGGATTGGCCGTCGATGCTCCGGCAAGATGTCCCGAGAGACAGCTTGCACATCGGCGGCGGTGATCGATCTGCCAGCGCGGCGACGAATCAAAGGGGCGGCGGCGATCGTGGGCCGGTCGGACGTCCGGGCCGCGCGGGCGTGACATTCACCGCGGTCGCAATCGGATGGGACTGCGGCGCGGGGCAGGGCTTCCGGGCCGCGCGGCGGGCGGCGCGAGGGGGTCGGCAGCGGTCGGCGCGGGAAGCGAGGATCCACACTCGGCCGGCTGTGACGGGCCTGGGGACGCGGGGTAGACTCCCCGCGCCTCGATGTCCGCAGCGCCCCGCGACCACGCGTCGAACCAGCCGATTCCCGAGCTCATCTGCGAGCTCTGCCGCTTGTTTTATCAGCTCGGGTGGGTCAGCGGCACCGGCGGCGGCATCTCGATCCGCGGGCCCGAGGGCATTTATATGGCGCCTTCGGGGGTGCAGAAAGAGCGCCTGCGGCCGGAGGACATCTTCCTGCTGAGCGACCAGGCCACCGGCGAGCACGACTGCCAGGTGGTGCGCGGGCCGGCCACGGGGCTCAAGGTCAGCGAGTGTCGGCCGCTGTTCTTCAACGCCTATCGCCTGCGCGACGCCGGCGCGGTGATGCACTCGCACTCGGTGTGGGCGGTGCTGGCGGCGCGGCTGTTCGCGCCGCAGGGCGGGCCGGGCGAGTTCGTGTGCACGGGGCTCGAGATGCAGAAGGGCCTGCGCGGGATGGGCTGCTTCGACACGCTGCGGGTGCCGATCATCGCCAACACGCCGCGCGAGTCGCAGCTGACGGCGAGCATGGCCGAGGCGATGCAGGCGTACCCCGACGTCGACGCGGTGCTGGTGGCCGGGCACGGGGTGTACGTGTGGGGCCGCGACTGGGTGCAGGCCAAGACGCAGGCCGAGAGCTACGACTATTTGTTCCGCGCGGTGGTCGAGTCGCATCGGCTCGGCCTGCCGGTCGGCGGGGCGTGACGCGGAGGCGGAGGGGACATGCAGCTCGGTTGGCTCGACTCACTCCACGGCCCTTCGGGCCTGGGCGCACCGAGCGAGGGGCCGACGCTGGCCGACCTCGCGGCCGTCGGGGTGCTCTACGAGCGCCTGCCCGACGACGATTACCAGGGCGCGCTGGACCGCCTGAAGGCGGCCCGCGGCTACGTCGCGCAGGACGTGATCGAGCTGCGGCCGGACACGCCGAACCTCGACGGGCTGCTGGCCAAGTTCAAGGACGAGCACCTGCACCGCGACGACGAGGTCCGCTTCGTGCTCGAGGGCGAGGGGATCTTCGACATCCGCGGGCAGGGCGAGCGGTGGATCCGGGTCCAGGTCGAGAAGGGCGATCTGATCGTCGTCCCGGCCGACCTGTATCACCGCTTCTTTTTGACCGAGCGGCGGCAGATCCGCTGCGTGCGTCTGTTCAAGGACGCCGCGGGCTGGGTGCCGGAGTACCGCGCCGGATGACGATGGATTCGCATTGTTCGCGAGAGGATCAAGGTAGACGATGACTGCAAGCACTGTGTCGAAGGTTCAACCGCCCACCACGCCCGACTACAAGGTCGCCGACATGGGCCTGGCCGATTGGGGGCGCAAGGAGATCGCCCTGGCCGAGAAGGAGATGCCCGGGCTGATGGCGCTGCGCGCCAAGTACGGGGCGGAGAAGCCGCTGAAGGGGGCCAAGATCGCCGGCTGCCTCCACATGACGATCCAGACGGCGGTGTTGATCGAGACGCTGACGCACCTCGGGGCCGAGGTGCGGTGGTCGTCGTGCAATATCTTCTCGACGCAGGACCACGCGGCGGCCGCGATCGCGGCCACCGGCGTGCCGGTGTTCGCGTGGAAGGGCGAGACCGAGGAGGAGTACTGGTGGTGCGTCGAGCAGACGATCCGCTGGCCCGACGGCAGCCCGCCGAACCTGCTGCTCGACGACGGCGGCGACCTGACGCTGGTGCTGCACCGGCCGGAGCACCTCGGCTCGCTCGAGCACTGCCTCGGCGTCAGCGAGGAGACCACCACCGGGGTCCACCGCCTGTATCAGATGGCGGAGCGCGGCGAGCTGAAGATCGCCGCGATCAACGTCAATGACTCGGTGACCAAGAGCAAGTTCGACAACCTGTACGGCTGCCGCGAGAGCCTGGCCGACGGCATCAAGCGCGCGACCGACATCATGGTCGCCGGCAAGGTCGTGGTCGTGGCCGGCTACGGCGACGTCGGCAAGGGCTGCGCCCAGTCGATGCGCGGCTTCGGGGCCCGCGTGCTGGTCACCGAGGTCGACCCGATCTGCGCGCTGCAGGCGGCGATGGAGGGCTTCCAGGTGACGACGATGGACGAGGCGGCCAGCGTCGCCGACATCTTCGTCACCGCCACCGGCTGCTGCGATGTCATCACGCTCGAGCACATGCGGCGGATGAAGGACGAGGCGATCGTCTGCAACATCGGCCACTTCGACAGCGAGATCGACGTCGCCGGCCTCGTCGCCGACAAGGGCGTGCGCGAGATCAACATCAAGCCGCAGGTCGACCGCTTCGTGTTCCCCGACGGCCACGCGATCATCCTGCTGGCCCGCGGCCGCCTGGTGAACCTCGGCTGCGCCACCGGCCACCCCAGCTTCGTGATGAGCAATAGCTTCACGAATCAGGTCCTCGCCCAGCTGTCGCTCTACACCGAGCGCAGCCGTTATGCGCGGGGCAAGGTGTACGTGCTGCCGAAGCGCCTCGATGAGGAGGTCGCCCGCCTCCACCTCGGAAAGCTCGGCGCCAAGCTCACCCGCCTGAGCGAGAAGCAGGCCGAATACCTCGGGGTCTCGCAAGAGGGTCCGTTCAAGCCCGAGCACTACCGGTACTGACCCGGACGGCCGCGCCGGGCTCGCCTGGCGCGCCGATGTCCCGACAGAGGGGTGCGGCCGCGACCGTCCCCCTCTTCGCTTTTGTGCGGCCTTTAAAAGGTAGTCGGTAGCGAGTCGGCATCAAGAGAATGTCTGCGCGCGCCCGCGCATACGCTGCGGTCGGGCGGACGAGCGTCCGCTGAAACGGAGTACAGGCGCAGCTAACATCGGACTGACGCGCGTTCGCGGGATACTGCACAGACGGGGCGCGCGGGCTGCCGCGCAGGTCGCCGCCCGATGCCGACGAGTCGGCAGTCGGCAGTGCCGCCGATATGAACAGTGTCGCGGGCGGACGACCGCTGCCGATTTCGTAGGCCGGCCGGGCGAGCGCTTCAAAGCGCTCCGCGGGGCCAAAGCGGCCGGTGCCGGCGGGGCGCAAAGACGCGGTTCGGGCCGAGCGGACGGGCAAACGAAACGGCCGTGTAAACGCGGGACATCCAATCGCTCCGCATGGGCCGATCGGTTGCGGACACCCGATGGGAGGACCCTGACGGTTGGGGGGACCCCAACGGTTGGGGCAACTGGGCGCGGGGGGAACTGAGGAGAGGGGGAACTGAGGAGAGGGGGAACTGAGGAGTGGGGGGAACTGAGGAGTGGGGGGAACTGAGGCGACCGGGAAGGACGCGGGGGACGGGGGAAAGGCAGGCGGGGAAAGTGAGGGGGGACAAAAAGTGCGGTGACTGAAGATTTTTGGGCCTCCCTGCCGAATATGGATTGACCTTGGATCTCGGGTCATGCAAAAAGCTAAGACGATGTCTAGGTTCGAGACGACCTTCCGCAATGCCGTCGCGAATGCCGAGCGCGACGTGATGATCGAACAGATCCGTTCAAATCCCCAGATGAGCCTCGCTGAGCTCGGCAAGCTGGCGACGGGCGAGCTCGGCTCGCTCCTGAAGGGGATCACGATCGGCGAGCTCCTGGGTCAGGGCGGCGGCGCAGCGGCCCCCAGCCCGCGCGGTCGGGGCGCCGGGAAGCCGGTCAAGGTCCCGCAGGCGCTGGCCAAGGCCCCCGAGAAGGCCGGCCGCAAGGGCCGTGGCGCCGCCGCGCCCGCCAAGGAGGCGCCGGCGCCGGCGGCCAAGCGTGGCGGCTCCAAGGCGGTCGTCGACACCCGCACCCCGGCGGGCCGTGACGCCTACGACCAGGCGATGCTGAACGCCCTCAAGAACGCCACCGGGCCGCAGGCCGCGCCGGACCTGTCGGCCGTGGTCGGCGGCACCCCGCTGCAGGTCCGCACCGCCCTCGCCCGCCTCATCGAGCGCGGCCTCGTGTCGTGGACGGGCCAGGCCCGCGGCACTCGTTACACCGCCGTCTGAGGAATCGCCGTCCGGCGCCGGCCCTCGCCTCGTCCTCGAGGCCGCCGGGGTTGCGCCGGGTCCGCCATTGCTGCCCCGTGAGTCGTCCGGGCCATCGGGCGTCCGGCGGGTCCCGTTTGTGTCCGCGCGAGTCGAACTTCGCGGACCATGCGGTAGATTCGCCGGCGTCGACCGACAGTCCCGCGTTCGGTCACGCCGCGGCCCCGCGGCCTGGTCGGTTCTCGCCCTCGCAATCGTGATAGGCACCCGGCCATGCCTGCCGTGCCGCCCCGCGAGTTCCCTGCGACCTCGAGCTCCGATCCCCGTCTTTCGGGGCTCCTCGTCGACACGATCAAGACCCTCGCCATCGACGCCGTGCAGAAGGCGAACTCGGGCCACCCGGGGATGCCGATGGGCGCCGCCGTGATGGCCTCGGTGCTATGGACGCGATTCCTCGTCCACGACCCCGAGCACCCGCGTTGGCCCGACCGCGATCGTTTCGTGCTGAGCGCCGGCCACGGGTCGATGCTGCTGTACGCGCTGCTGCACCTCACCGGCTATGATCTGCCGCTCGACGAGCTGAAGCAGTTTCGTCAGTGGGGCAGCAAGACCCCGGGCCATCCCGAGTACGGACATACCGTCGGGGTCGAGGTGACCACGGGTCCGCTCGGCACCGGATTCGCCGCGGCCGTCGGCATGGCGCTGGCGGAGCGTTTCCTGGCCGCCACGTACAACCGGCCGGGGCACGACATCGTCGATCACTTCACCTACGGGATCTGCAGCGACGGCGACCTGATGGAGGGGATCGCCTCGGAGGCCGCGAGCCTGGCCGGTCACCTCGGACTCGGCAAGCTGGTGTTCCTGTATGACGATAACAAGATCTCGATCGACGGCTCGACCGACCTCGCGTTCACCGAGGACGTCCTGGCCCGCTTCGCCGCCTACGGCTGGCACGTGCAGCGAGTCGACGGCGCCGACGCGGCCCAGGTCGAGGCGGCGCTGGTCCTCGCCCGCGCCGAGACGGCGCGGCCGAGCCTGATCGCCTGCCGCACCGTGATCGCCGCCGGCAGCCCGAACAAGGCCGGCACCCACGGGGCCCACGGCGCGCCGCTCGGCGACGCCGAGATCGCGGCGACCAAGAAGGCGATGGGCTGGCCCGAGGACCCGTCGTTCCGCGTGCCCGACGAGGTCCGCGCCGCCCTGGCCGAGCAGCGGCGCGCGCTCGGCGAGCAGCGCAAGGCCTGGGAGGCCAAGCTCGCCGCCTACCGCGAGGCTCACCCGGAGCTCGCCGCGCAGTTCGAGGCGCTGCAGGGCGACGTCGTCCCCGCCGAGGTCCTGAGTGCGATCCCGAGCTTCGAGCCGGGCTCGGCGGTGGCGACCCGCAAGGCCGGCCAGAAGATCCTCGAGGCGCTGGTCAAGGTGCACCCGACCCTGATCGGCGGCTCCGCCGACCTGGCCGGCTCCAACGGCGTCGAGCTCAAGCTGCCGGCCCAGAGCCGGACCCGCCCCGACGGGCGCGTGCTGCACTTCGGCGTGCGCGAGCACGCGATGGCCGGCATCTGCAACGGCCTCGCGCTGCACGGCGGCGTGCGGGCCTACGGCGCGACCTTCCTGGTGTTCTCCGACTTCCTGCGCGGGGCGCTGCGGCTGTCGTCGCTGATGAAGGCGCCGGTGGTCTACGTCTTCAGCCACGACAGCTTCTGGGTCGGCGAGGACGGCCCGACCCACCAGCCCATCGAGCAGCTGATGAGCTTGCGGCTGATCCCCGACCTGTACGTCGTGCGGCCGGCGGACGCGCGCGAGACGGCGGCGGCGTGGCGGCTGGCGCTGCAGCGCGGGCACGCCGACGGCGCCACGGCGATCCTGCTGACGCGCCAGGACCTGCCGATCATGGCCGAGACGCGCGAGCAGATCGACGAAGGCGCCTACGTGCTGTGGCAGCCCGAGGGCCCGCTCGACGGCATCCTGGTGGCGACCGGCTCCGAGGTCGCGACTGCGCTGGCCGCGGCCAAGACGCTCCACGCCGATCACGGAAAGCGCGTGCGGGTGGTCTCGATGCCGTGCTGGGAGGCCTTCCTCGCCCAGCCGAAGGCCTATCAGGACAGCGTCCTACCGCCCGAGATCTCGCGCCGCCTGTCGGTGGAGGCGGGCACCACGTTCGGGTGGGACCGGTTCGCGGCCCACCAGCACGGCCTCGACCACTACGGCGCCAGCGCCCCCGGCAAGCTGCTCGCCGAGCGGTTCGGCTTCACGCCGGCGGCGGTGGTGAAGCGCTGGCTGGAGCTCCCCTAGGCGCTCGCGGCGCGCTTGGGGGGTGCGGACGATCACGCCCCGCCGGGCAGCCTCAAGCGGCCAAGCGAGGCACCTTGTGGCATGCTCCGCGCGCTCAAAAGCACCCCAAGGGGTTGTCTTTCGGGCTCCAGGGCAAAACTTCAACCCCCCGGCCGAGGGCCATCCAGGCCCGAGGATCGCGGGGTTGAGCAGCACAACAGGCTCGGAGGGCCGGGCGGCGGACTCGCTTCGCACCCATTTGCCGGGACGCCCGGAACCCCGACACCTGCACACGTCATCGGCAAGGTCAGCAGAGCACTACCATGGAACTCGCAAAGGTCCGAAACATCGGGATCTCCGCGCACATCGACTCCGGCAAGACGACGCTCTCGGAGCGCATCCTGTTCTACTCGGGGAAGATCCACAAGATCGAGGAGGTCAAGGGCAAGTCAGGCGTCGGCGCGACGATGGACTCGATGGACCTCGAGCGCGAGAAGGGCATCACGATCCAGTCGGCTGCCACCTTCCTCGAGTGGAAGGACCACTTCCTCAACCTGATCGACACCCCCGGACACGTCGACTTCACGATCGAGGTCGAGCGCGCCCTCAGCGTGCTCGACGGCGCGATCCTCGTGCTGTGCTCGGTCGGCGGCGTGCAGTCGCAGTCGATCACGGTCGACCGGCAGATGAAGCGCTACCGCGTGCCGCGGCTGGCGTTCATCAACAAGATGGACCGCTCGGGCGCCGACCCGTTCAAGGTCACCCGCCAGCTGCGCGAGAAGCTGCGCCACAACGCCCACCTCGTCACCTACCCGATCGGCGCCGAGGACCAGTTCGAGGGCGTCGTCGACCTGCTCACCCGTGACGCCCTCTACTTCGACGGCGACAACGGCGAGAAGATCCGGCGCGAGCCGTGCCCGGAGAACCTCAAGGCGGTGGTCGAGGAGTACCGCGAGAAGCTGGTCGAGGCGCTCGGCGACTTCGACGACGACATCATGTCGCGCTTCCTCGAGGGCGAGGCCGCCGCGGTCACCGCCGAGGAGATCGAGCCGGTGCTGCGCAAGGCGGTGCTGTCGCTCAACTTCACGCCGGTGTTCGTCGGCTCGGCCTACAAGAACAAGGCCGTGCAGCACCTGCTCGACGGCGTGGTCAAGTACCTGCCGGCGCCGTACGAGGTCAAGAACGTCGCGTTCCAGGTCGCCGCCGACGGCAAGGAGACCGAGGTCGAGCTCAAGAGCGAAGAGAACGCGCCGCTGTGCGCCCTCGCGTTCAAGCTCGAAGAGGGCAAGTACGGCCAGCTGACCTACATTCGCATCTACCAGGGCCACGTCCAGAAGGGCGACACGATCTTCAACACCCGCACGGGCAAGAAGAACAAGGTCGGTCGCCTCGTGCGCATGCACGCCGACGAGATGGTCGACATCGAGGAGGTCGGCGCGGGTCACATCGCCGCGTTCTTCGGCATCGACTGCGCGTCGGGCGACACCTTCACCGGCCCCGACGTCCTCTACTCGATGCGCTCGATGTTCGTGCCGGCGCCGGTCATCAGCTACGCCGTCACCCCGACCAAGAAGGACATGCTGGCCAACTTCTCGAAGGCGCTCAACCGCTTCTCGAAGGAGGACCCGACCTTCCGCGTCCACCGCGACGAGGAGTCGGGCGAGACCATCATCCAGGGCATGGGCGAGCTGCACCTCGACATCTACATCGAGCGCATGAAGCGCGAGTACCAGGTCGAGACCACCGTCGGCGAGCCGCAGGTGGCCTACCGCGAGACCATCACGCAAGAGGTGCCCTTCACGTACACGCACAAGAAGCAGACCGGCGGCTCCGGTCAGTACGCGAAGATCGGCGGCGTGATGCGCCCGCTGCCCGAGGACGCGCCCGACAAGATCTACCGCTTCGTCGACAACGTCGTCGGCGGCAAGATCCCGCGCGAGTACATCCCGTCGTGCGACAACGGCTTCCGCCAGTCGCTCGACCGCGGCGTGCTCATCGGCTTCCCCGTCGTCGGCGTCGAGATGGAGGTCAACGACGGTGCGGCCCACGCGGTCGACTCGAGCGACATGGCGTTCCAGATCGCCGCCCGCGCGGCCTTCAAGGAGACCATGCCCAAGGCCGGTCCGCAGGTGCTCGAGCCGATCATGAAGGTCGTCGTCGAGACGCCCGAGGAGTTCCAGGGCGGCATCCAGGGCGGCCTCGTCCGCCGCCGCGGCAACATCGTCAACTCGGAGTCGAGCATGGGCATCAGCGTCATCGAGGCCCACGTCCCGCTGGCGACGATGTTCGGCTACTCGACCGAGCTCCGCAGCATGTCGCAGGGCAAGGCCGAGTACACGATGGAGTTCGAGCGCTACGAGGCGGTCCCCCGCCAGGTCCAGGACGAGCTCATCAAGAAGTACGCCGGCAACAAGAAGGGCTGAGGCCCGCCGGGCCGTCAGGTCCGCACATTCGAAGGCGGCGCGAGCGATCGCGCCGCCTTCGGCGCTTTCTGCGGTATCGCTCACCGAGCCGACCGGAACCCCCGCTTCCCTCGGCCCACGAACGTGATGATGCCGACGCCGGCTGGTTACGGCGGAGAAGTTCGGGGAACAGCTGCTCTCATCGCTGCGAGGAGGTCGTCGTGAAGGCAGAGGAACTGAGGCAGGCTCTCGACCAGCTCGGCACCACGGAGTCCGAGGAGGATGACGGTCGCTTCGTCGCGCACGTCGTGTCTCCGCAGTTCGAAGGGATGCAGGGCGCCGAGCGGCAGTTTCAGGTGTGGGAGCGGGTTCGCGGCCAGTTCGGCTTGCGAGCCGGCGTCGACATCGAGTTCATCTTCACCGACAGCCCGAGCGAGTGGGAGCGCCTCAACCGCGGCGAGGGGCTCGACGAGCTGCAGGACTGACCTGTCCTAACGGCCAGCCTGGGCCAGGGCCCGCTCGAGCGCGTGGCGGCGCTGCAGCGCGGCGCGGTCGCCGGGGCGGGCGAGGAGGCGGGGCAGCAGGTCGCGGGCGCGGGCGAGGGCGTCGGGCTGGCCGTCGCGGAGGTACGAGCCGAGCAGCTTCTCCTCGAGCAGGGCGATCTGGGCCGGATCGGTGATGAGGCTCTGGGCCAGCGCCTCCTCGAGGTCGTGCTGCAGCTCGCGCTCGCGCGGGACCCGCTGGCTCTCGAGCGCGCGGGCCAGGAGCAGGTGGCTGTGGACCTCGTGCGGCGCCAGCACGCGGAGCAGGCGGGCGTAGTGCAGCGCCAGCGAGGGGTTGTCGAGCGCGAGGGCCAGGCGGACCTGCATGTGCAGCACCGGGGGCTCGCGGCCGTCGACCTGGCTGCGCGCGGCCGCGAGGATCGCCGCGTAGGCCGGCGCCTCGGCGATCAGCGACTCCATCACCACCGTCCACGGCGCCAGCTCCTTCGGCATCAGCGGCGCCAGCTCCTCCGCGTTGGGGTAGCGGCCCAGCAGGTAGCGCGTCAGGTCGAGGTCGGGCGGGTGGCGCATCGTCGCCAGCGTCCGCGCCAGCGCGCTCGCCGACTCGGCCGCGTCGCCGAGCTCGCGCGCCGCGTGGGCCCGCCGCAGCCACGCGTCCGAATTGGCCGGCTGCAGCTCGCTGGCCACGGTCGCCCGCGCCCGCGCCTGCGCCCAGTCCTCGATCTCGAGCGCGCGCTGGGCCAGCAGGATGTGCAGCGAGGCGTCGAGCGGGCGCATCCGCTGAGCTGCCTCGGGGGACATGTCCCCAGAGGCAACCGCCGCGTCGCCCGCGGTGCGGTTCTGCCACGTGTACGGCTGGGCCCACAGCGCCAGGGCGGCGGCGCCGGCCAGGCTGAGGCCGCCGACGAGGATGGCCGGGCGGGCCGGGGCGCGGAAGAAGCCGCGGCGCTCCGACAGCGCGCCGGCCAGGGCGCACAGCGGGGCGGCGACGCCGAGGAACTCGAGGTTGAAGTCGGCGAGGTTGTGGATCGCCAGGGCCAGCGGGCCGCACAGGGCGACGCGGCGGGCGCTGACGTGGCGGCCGCTGCCCGTGCTGTAGACGGCGGCGATCCACCACCACAAGAGGCCCAGCGCGATCAGGCTGCCGCCGACCGGGCCCCACTCGATCAGCATCGCCGCCGGGGCCGACTCGAGGTGGGTGTGGACCACGCCGAGCGGGCGCGAGTCGACGGCGGGGAACAGGTCGAGGAAGGCGCCGCGGCCGACCCCGAGCACCGGCGACAAATTGATCAGCGCCACCGCGTCGGAGGCGATCCGGAACTTGGTCTCGGCCTCGTTGACGTGCCACAGCGTCGCCAGCTCGGCCCACGCGCCCTGGCGCGCGACCACCAGCGCGAGCAGCCCGAGCCCGGCCGCCAGCGCCCCGCGCTGCAGCCACAGCCGGCCCTCCGGGTCGCGCGAGCGTGACCTGCCCGCAGGGACAGGTCCGTTCCGCCAGGCGAGCATCAGCGCCACCGGGGCGACCACCGCGAGGGCGACGATCGCCGCCCGCGACAGCGACAGCAGCAGCGCCGCGCCCTGGATCGCCAGGGCCGCCAGGGCCGCCAGCCGGCGCTCGCGCAGGCGGCCGACCAGCGCCGCGTCGGCGGCCGTGCGGCCCTGCAGCCGCATGTGGACCGCGAGCGCGCCGGCGCTGAAGATCCCGAGCAGGAACAGGCCGGCCTGGTGGTTGGCGTTGACGAAGGTCGTCAGCAGCGCCGGCGTGACCGTCGGGTCGACCTGCAGCGGCTGATAGAGGCCGTAGATCGCCTCGACGCCGAACGCGGCCTGCGTGAGGCCGATCAGCGCCACCAGCGAGCCGGCCAGCGCGACCAGGCCGGCGCTGACGCGCCACGACAGCTGCGCGGCGCCGACGAACAGGCCGGTCAGCGCGAGCAGGCGCGCGGCCTCCAGCGCGCTGTCCCCGGGGACAGGTGAGATGCCCGGCCACGCCGTCGCGCCGCTGCCGGTCAGCGCCGCGGCCACCTTCGCGGTCAGCCCGGGCGCCAACAGCTCGCGCACGAACAGCGGCAGCGGCATCCACTGCAGCAGCGTCAGCCCGGCGGCGAACAGGCCGATGAACGCGCCCGACGGCACGCGCAGCGGCTGCTCGCTGCGCGTGCACAGGCGGATCCACAGCGCCAGCACCAGCGCGCAGAAGCCGGGCACCACGATCGACGGCACCCCGCCCAGCCACAGGGCCGGGCCCGCGATCGCCAGGCCGAGCAAGATCCGCGACCACGGCGGCTGGGACGGCCGGTCGCGCGCGATCGAGCTGACCGCGGCCTCGGGCTCGAGGCCGCGAACCACCACGGACGGGATCTTGGGAGGGGACATCGGCGAAGGCCGCGACGGGGGGGGGGCGGGCGCGATATAGGAGGTCGCAAGAACGCGCGTCAGGTCGAGTCGGCGGAGGTCCGGCGCACGTGACAAGGATACTAGCCCGAGCGGGACCCGGCCTGCCGCGCTGCTTCGGACCTGCGTGTGCAGGGCGAACGAACGGCTCCGGCGGGTCGGCGCCCCGTGTCCGTGGCGCAGAGATCTACCCCACAGTCCTCGCCGGCATTTCGCCCGCGAGGGCCCCGCCCGCTCGGCATCGGCCGGTGCGGCTCCGCCACCGGGAGCCAACGGGCGGTCCCGACCCTGCGCGTCGGCGTCGCACACCGCCGCACCGCGGGGGCCGCCGTCGCTCGACTCAATGACGCAACGAACATGTATGAAAAAACATGTTTTAAGGGACATATTATTGCGAGCGCCTCGTGCCGAACGGTCGGGCGAGGCGCGCACCCTGAGCCTGTGTGACGACCTCGGCAGGCGCGCGCCCCCAGCTCGCGCCTCACGTGACCACAAAATTCGTGGCGGCAGCGTGACGGCGGCGAGCTTCGACGACGGCCGAGGCGAGCAGGCCAGCGCCTTGTTCGCTCGGGGGGCGGTTGATAGGTTGCCGGCATGGTGCGTCCTGACGACGACGAGGATCGGACCCCCGCAGGGGGCGAGGACTCGTCATCATGTCGCACGGTTTCAGCGGGTGAGAGTCCCGCCCGGGTAAGCGCCGGAGCACCCGGAAGCAGACCCCAGGTCCAGGGAGAGATCCTTGCGGCCCGAGCGGGGTGTCGAAAGCCTGTCCTTGGAGACAGGGAGCGAAGCTGCGGGCCGCAACGCGCAGTGAACGCCGAGCAAGCCTCGTCAGATTCTCAGCCGAAAGGTGATCGGGAGGGCCGAGCCCGTCATGACAGGGCGAAGGCGACGGACAGCGTGTCAGTTCCGGAAAGTGCGCTGGACCTCCCCGGGGTAGTGGCGGCGGCACGTAGCGAAGGAACCGTGCGGAACAGGAGAGACCCTCCCTGGCGGCCTGCGTCGGGTGAAGCGGCAGGTATAAGCGCGGAGCGTGAAGTCCTGTCGCGCCAGGAGGGAGTCCGAGGGGGCCGTAGTACCTGCGAAGCGGCGGACAACGCCGTGGAGGGAAGGGCCCCTGCTTCGGTCGCGCTTGACGCTGAGGGTAAGTGCGAGGGCATGGCCGCGAGGCCCAACGACCCCGCGTTCAAAGTACGAGAACTTCAGCGCAAGCTTGGGGAGTGTGCCAAGTCGAGCAAGACACGGCGCTTCCACGCGTTGTACGACCGGATCCACAGGGATGACGTCCTGCTGGAGGCGTGGAAGTGTGTGCGGAGGAACCGCGGGGCGGCCGGCGTCGATGGGGTGACCATCGAGGCGATCGAGCAGACGGGGGTCACGAAGTGGCTCGGCGAGCTCGCGGTCGATCTGCGTGAGGGACGCTACCGCCCGCAGCCGGTGCGGCGGCAGTACATCCCGAAGGGCGACGGGGGGCAGCGGCCGCTCGGGATTCCGACTGTACGGGACCGAGTGGTGCAGGCAGCGACGAAGATCGTGCTGGAGCCGATCTTCGAGGCGGACTTCCTGGCGTGCAGCCACGGGTTCCGTCCGAAGAGGTGCGCGCAGCAGGCCATGGAGGTCGTCCGCGAGGCCGGCAACCAGAGCCACGTCTTCGTCGTCGACGCGGACATCCGGAGCTTCTTCGACAACATCGACCAAGAGATCCTGATCGAGCTGGTGAAGGAGCGTGTATCGGATCGGCGGGTGTTGAAGCGGATCCGCAAATGGCTCGAAGCGGGTGTGATGGAGAACTGGAGGATCCGCGAGACGCTCGCGGGAACGCCCCAGGGCGGCGTAATCTCGCCGCTGCTGGCCAACATCTACCTGCACGCCTTCGACCGTGCGTGGGAGGCCGAGGGCTCGCACCTGGGCCTGCTCGTGCGTTACGCCGACGATCTGGTGATCATGTGTCGCAGACAGTCGGCGGCGAAGGCGGCGATGCAGAAGGCGCGGGAGCTCCTCGCGCGACTGCGACTCGAGCTGCACCCGGACAAGACGCGCCTGGTGGACATGCGGTACGGCCGCGGGAGCTTCGACTTCCTCGGCTGCACCTTTCGCAAGCGGCGCAGCATCCAACGTGCGCCGAAGTTCCACTTCATGCAGCGGTGGCCTTCGCCGCGCGCGATGAAGCGGATCCGCGAGAAGGTCCACACGCTGACCTCGGTGCGAGGCAACCAGGCCAAGGACGTGAAGCAGATCATCGCGGCCTTGAACCCTGTGCTTCGTGGCTGGGCCGAATACTTCAGGACAGGCAACGCGGACGCGAAGTTCAACCAGGTCGACCACTACGTGCGCGCCCGAATCGCGCGCTGGGTATGGCGACGTGGCGGACAACGCCCGCGCTGTCGGCCGAGCAAGTGGACCCACGAGCGCCTCTACGAGATGGGCCTCCACCAACTCCGCACATCCGTGCGCTATCCGGCGCACGCCACTCCTCCAAGACCGTCGGTAAGCCGTGTGCGGGAAAACCGCACGCACGGTTTGACAGGGGGTCCTGGGCAACCTCAGGGCGGTGCAACGCCCAGAAAGTCATAGGATCTACCAATGCTGTCCTCGCCTGCGGTCGGCCCGCGTCGCTGCTTCCTGGTGTGCGGCCTCTTTCTCGTCGGCAGCGCCGCCTGTCCCGGGGGCGGAGCGGCGACCACAGACGCGAGCGGCAGCGAGACCGCGGCGACCGGTGACCCGACCCCCACGACCGGGACTGCGACGACCGGGACGACGGTGGTGCCGACCGCGAGCGCCGACCCGACCGTCGGTGACGGCACGACCTCGGGGCCGACCACCACCGCGCCGGGGCCCGACCTCGGCGGCGCGACCAGCGAGGCCAGCAGCACCGGCGACGACGGCACCACCGGCGCGGCCCAGTGCCCGCCGCCGCTCGAGCAGCCGCCGGGGAGCTGGACGTCGCAGATCGTCCCGGTCGAGGGCGACGCTCTGACCTACGTCGCCGACGATCAGGGCAACCGGATCCCCGACTTCAGCTGGGCCGGCTATCACCGCGGCGAGGCGCCGATCCCCGACGTGCCGATGGTCCTCGGCATCGAGCCTGTCGCCGGCGACAACACCGCGCACCTGCAGCAGGCGATCGACGAGCTCGGGGCGACCCCGCTCGGGGTCGACGGGCTGCGCGGCGCGCTGCTGCTGGCGCCCGGGGAGTACGAGATCCACGGCACCGTGCGGCTGCGGCACAGCGGGGTGGTGCTGCGCGGGGCCGGCGACGGCGACGATCCGGCCACCAGCACGATCTTGCGGGCGATCGGCGACGAGCCGCACCAGCGGGTGGTGCTGGTGGTCGGCAGCGGGGACAACGACCGCTGGCAGGCCGAGCTGCCGGACACGCGCAGCGACATCGTCAGCGAGCGGGTGCCGGTCGGCGCGCGGACCTTCGAGGTCGCCGATCCGTCGCTCTACGCCGTCGGCGATCACGTGGTGATCGTCCACCCCTGCACCGACGCGTGGCTGGCGGCGGTCGACCACGGAGGGACCGGCGATGACGCGCCGTGGACGGTCGACTCCCAGCCGCTGGTGTTCAAGCGGCAGATCCTGGCGATCGACGGGGCCGCGCTGACGATCGACGCGCCGGTGTTCAATCACCTCGACCGTTCGCTGTCGCAGTCCTACGTGTACAAGCTCGACCGCGAGGGGCTGGTGACCGAGGTCGGGGTCGAGGACCTGCGCATCGACATCGAGACGCAGGGCGGCGACGACGAGGACCACGCGTGGTCGGCGATCGCCATGCGCGGGGTCGAGGACGCGTGGGTGCGCCGGTTCACCGCGCTGCACTTCGGCTTCGCCGCGGTCACGGTGCAGACGGGGACGCAGGTCACCGTCGCCGACGCGCGCGCGCTCGACCCGGTGGCGCAGATCACGGGCGAGCGCATGTACAACTTCGACGTCAGCAACGCGCAGCAGGTGCTGTTCACCGGCTGCCACGCGACGAACGGGCGCCACCACTTCGTGTCCAACGGGACGTCGTACACCTCGGGCGTGGTGTTCCACCGCTCGACGTCGACCGGGCCCAACGCGTCGAGCGAGGGCCACCGGCGGTGGAGCATGGGGCTGCTCTACGACAACGTGGTCGAGTCGGCGCCGGCCAAGGACGGGCTGGTGGTGCTGGGCCTCTACAACCGCGGCGACTACGGCACCGGCCACGGCTGGGCCTCGGCGCACTCGGTCGCCTGGAACTACGCGACCGGCGACGGCGTCGCCGTCGTCCAGCGCCCGCCTACGGCCCAAAATTACGCGATCGGCGGCTCGGGCACGTTCTCGGGCGACAAGCCGCCGGCGCCGTTCGACCAGCCCGCCGGCTACATCGAGGGCAGCGATCAAGCGGGCCTCGTGCCCGAGTCGCTGTACGAGCGCCAGCTCGCCGAGCGCCTGTGCGGACGGTGAGCGCGGCGGTCGGGGTCACGGACCACCGCGGCGGCTGCTCGCGGTCAGCAGGCGTCGCGGACGTAGCCGGGGGTCCACGGGGCGTTCAGCTCGAGGTCGCGCAGCACGATCGACATCTGCGGGTACTGCTCGCAGCCGGTCATGAAGTCGGCCTCGACGTACTCGACCATCAGCACCGCGTCGCCGTACGTGCCGATGTAATCGTCGCACTCCTCATAGGTGTTGCACTCCTCGGCGACCGCGAAGTCGGTGCCCATCTCGTCCTTGCGGTCGAGCAGCTCGGTCGAGTTCTTCTGCGCGATCGCCAGGCCCTCGGCGTGCGCGGCGGCCGACAGCAGCGCCATGTAGGCGACCGCGTGGTCCTGGGTCAGCAGGTCCTGCGAGCGCGAGTAGGAGTCGAGGTTGTCGATCTCGATCGCGTCGAAGCCGTCGACCGCGCAGGCGGCGATCCAGCCGCCGACGATCTCGGCCAGCGCGGCCCGCTTCTCCGGCGTGCTGGTGTCGAGCAGCATCTCGTCCCAGTCCTGGTCGATCACCGGGTTGCCCATGCCGTCGCGCAGCACCAGGTCGGGGTGCTCGTCGAGCCAGAAGTCCTCCTCGTCGGGCTGGACCTGGAAGCCGTTGACGTAGCAGATGTTGTAGAGGCCCGGCTTGGGCGGCGCGTTGCGGTCGCGCGAGACGATCTGCACGGTCATCGGCGGGTCGTAGGGTTCGCCGAGCTGGTAGTCGAACTCGCCGTCGGGCGGCGGCAGCTCGACCTCGACGGCCCCGGTGGTGCCCTCGGTGGTCTCGGTCGTCGGCCCCGTGCTGGTGCCGGGCTCGCTCGTCGTGGTGGTGGTCTCACCGGTGGGGTCGACGGTGGTGCTCGTGGTCGCGCCGGTGGGGTCGTCGCTGGTGCCGGAGGTCGGCGCGCCCGGCGAGGTGTCCGTGGCGTCGGTGGCGGTGGCGGGCTCGGTGGCGACCTCGGTGTCGGTGGCGGTGGAGGGCCCTCCGGAGCTGTCGTCGGAGCCGGAGCCGGTGCAGGCCCCCAAGAGCAGCGCCGACAAGGACCACGCCTGCGAACGTCTCGTCATGGCGCGACGGTAGCACGATGACGCCCGGCGAAAGCGCGCGGGGGCCGGCCCGCGCGCGGCGCGGACTCTCCGGCGGTGCGCGCGGGAGACCGAGTGGGTCCCGCGCGTCGCGGCGGATGCGATCTGTCCGAAAGAACATAT
This sequence comes from Nannocystis exedens, assembly GCF_002343915.1. Classification (GTDB taxonomy): domain Bacteria; phylum Myxococcota_A; class Polyangia; order Nannocystales; family Nannocystaceae; genus Nannocystis; species Nannocystis exedens. The sequence continues at coordinate 6,409,862 of NZ_NETK01000001.1, forward strand.
GATCGGACCACGGTGGTCGCCTGACCTCGAGCGCGGCCGGCGACCCGCGAGCGCCGGCGCGCCGGCCGGACGGGCCGCGACGAACAGGACACACGGCGCTCGCCAGGTCGCGTGGGGGCGACGCGGCGCGCTCGCGGGCGCGGGCGAAGATCGAGCGATTCGTCGATCGCGCTTGTGCAAGGCGGTCTTGCGGGTCACTCTGGGATCGTGCGGGGTTCGACGGTCGTCGGCTTCTTCGGGCTCGTGCTCATGGTGGCCGGCCTCGTCATCGCCGTGTTCGGCTCGCGGGCGCTCGCCACGACCGAACAGGTCGAGGGGCGGGTCGTGTCGCTGCGCGCGGTCGATGAGCTGTACGCGCCCGACATCGCCTACGTGACCCGCGCAGGCGAGTCGCGGCTGCTCCAGTCGGGCACGACGACGCAGCCGCCGTACGCGATCGGGGTCGAGGTGCCGATCGTCTACGACCTCGCGGACGCCGAGTGGGCCGAGATCGACACCTGGGGGGCGCGCTGGCTGCTGCCGCTGATCTTCATCGGCGCCGGCGGGCAGCTGGTGTTCTGCGCGCTGGTGTGGATCCTGATCGCGCGCCGGCACGAGCGGGCGATCGAGGCGCTGCTCCGCCACGGCGCGCGCGTCGACGGCACGGTCCTCTCGGTCGAGCAGGACCGGTCGGACGACGAGGCCGAGAGCCATCCGTGGGTGATCCTGTGCCAGTTCGTGGTGCCCGGCGATCCGCGGCTGCGGATCGTCAAGAGCCAGCGGTTCTGGTACGACCCACGGCCGCACCTCACCAGCCCGACGCTGCCGATCTGCTACGACCCGCGCGACCCACAGCGCGTGGTGATCGACACCCGCGCGCTGCCGCCGGACCCGTGACCGACGCGGCCCAAATCGGCATCGATTATTGTTCTAAAAAAAAGAAAACCTCGCGGTGACTGTGCTCCTTTTCGAGGGGCACGTCGAGGCGAGGGCGTCGATCGCAACGAGGCCCGGCAGCCGGCGGTGCGTCCGCCGCTCGCCAGGCGTTCAAGCCAGGATTCGAGAGGACATGTCGTGAGGGACATGTCCATTCAGTCATGGGAAGGGCGCGCGGCTAGATCTGCGGCGCGGCGGCTTTGGGGTCGGCGTGGTAGGAGTAGTAGCCGGCGCCGTAGCCGGCCTCTTCGCGGCGGGCGTCGACCTCGTTGAGGATCACGCCGAGCAGGTTGGCCTCGCTGCGGCGGAGGGTGGCGAGGGCGCGCTGGAGGCCGGCGCGGGTGGTGGCCTGGCAGCGGGCGACGACGACCACGCCGTCGGCCATGCGGGCGAGGATCAGCGGGTCGCTGACCGGCAGCACCGGCGGCGTGTCGAGGACCACGAGGTCGAAGCGCTCGCCGAGCTCGGCCAGCAGCTTGCGCGTCTGCGGGCTCTCGAGCAGCTCCGACGGGTTTTGCGGGATCTCCCCGCACAGCAGCAGCGACATGCCCTCGGGCACGTCCCCGCCGGTGATCAGCGCCTCGTCGAGCGTGCACTTGCCGGCGAGCACGCGCGCGAGCCCGTCGGCTTCGCGGCCGATCGGCGGCTCGAACACCTGGTGCAGCCGCGGGCGGCGCATGTCGGCGTCGATGAGGACGACGCGCTTTTTGGCCTGGACGAAGCTCATCGCCAGGTTGACGGCGGTCGAGCTCTTGCCCTCGCCCGAGTTGGGCGAGGTGACGACGAGGGTGCGCAGGCCGTCCTTGCCGGCGGCGAAGCCGAGCGAGGTCCGCACGCCGCGGACGCGCTCGGCCATGAGCGACTGCGGGAACAGCAGGGTGTGGAGGTCGCGCTGGCGCCGCTGAGCCCGCAAGTTGCTGACGCCGATCCGGGCGTCGGCGGGCAAGAGCGGCAGCTGGCCGAGCACCGGCAGGCCGAGGCCCGCGAGGGCGCGCTCGAGGTCGAGGAGACCGCGGATCCGGTTGTCGCGGACGTCGACGCCGAGAGCCAAGAGGGCGCCGAGCGTGAGGCCGCTGACCAGCGCCACGGCGACGAGCAGGGCCTTGGGCGGGAACACCGGGGCGCGGCCCTTGGTGGCGCGGTCGAGGATCTCGATGTCCTCCGACTGCATGCGCCCGAGCATCTCGATCTCGGTGTCGCGCTTCGACACCAATTCGTAGGCCTCGGCGGCGGCTTTGGCCTCGCGCTCGAGCTCGCGGTACTGCCGCTCGAGCAGGGTGAGGCCGAGCGCCTTCTCTTTCTCGTCGTCGAGCGAGCTGCGCAGGCGCGCCTCGGTCTTGCGGGCCGCGTTGGCGCGGGCCTTGAGGCCCGCGAGCAGCTCCTTCTCCTCGCGGGCGATCCGGCCCTGGATCACGCGCAGGCGCTTCTTGGCCTGCTGCAGCTCGGGCATCTTGTCGCCGTACTTGACGGCGAGCTGCTCGACCTCGCGTTCGGCCTCGAGCTCCTCGGCGCGCATGTCCTCGAAGACACGTCGCTCGAGCGGCGGCAGCAGGCTGGCGCCGGCGATGCTGCCGGCCTTGTGCAGGCGCTCGGCCTCCTCGTGGACGGCGCCGGCGGCGAACGACTCGGCCTCGGCGTCCTTGAGGTTGGCGGTGGTCTTGATGATCGCCTCGGTGATGACGTTCTGGCGGTCGGCGAGGGAGATCGAGCTGATGCCGTGCTGCTGCTTGAAGTCGGACAGGGCCTTCTCGGCCTGCTGGAGGGCGGCGAGCGCCTTGGCCCGCTCGGTCTCGACGTTGGCCTTGGCGGCGTCGCCGGTGCGGGCGCGCGAGGCGTCGACGTGGGCGAGGTAGGCCTCGGCGAGCGCGTTGGCGATGTCGGCGGCGATCTGCGGGTCGGGGTAGTCGGCGGAGATCTTCAGCACCCGCGAGCCGCGGACCTCCTCGACGAACACCATCCCGCGCAGGCGCTCGATCGGGTCGACCTCGGCGGCCCTGGCCACGCGCTCGGCCTCCGAGCCGATGTCGGCGATGCCGAGGAACACCGGGTCCTGCGCGAGCCCGAGAGTGGCCAGCGCCCGCTCGGCGACGGTGCGGCTGCCGATGATCTCGCGCTGGGTCTGGTAGTACTCCTTGTAGGCCAAGAGCCGCGACTCGGTGTCCTCGGTGACGTTCTTGACCTTGTCGAGCACCTGCGGGCCGCCGAGGTGGAGGACGACGGTGGCGCTGGCCCGCCAGCGCGGCTGCAAAGCAGTGATGGCGATCGCGGCCCCGGCCAGAGCGAGCACGGTCATGACGGCGACGACCAGCCAGCGCCGGCGCAGGATGGCCAGGAAGCGCATGAGCTGCTCCATGGCCCGGTCGGCCTCGTCGGGGCCGGTCGGGTCGGGCGCAGGCGCGGTTCCGGGCGGGGGCGTCACGGTCGAGACAGCTTAGGCCGAGCGCGCCGCAGCGCCAAGAGAGCGACGCGGAGGGAACGACGCGCGCCAGCAGTGACGGATCGCCGGCGTGCCGGCGACGACCCGCGGCGCGTGCGGCGGCAGGGGCCGAGCGTCAAGCGGGTGGCGGGGGCGGGGGTGGGAAGAGGCGCCCGACAGGGAGCTCGATCGCCTCGAACGGGGAGACGCGGGCGAGGGCAGTGTCGTCGTAAGTGCCGGCGATACGCCACTGCGGGCCGTCGAGGACGTAGGCCTCGAGCACGCGCTCGCTCGGGTCGACGAGCCAGTAGTGCGGCACGCCGTGACGCGCGTAGAGCTGCTGCTTGCGCACGCGGTCGATCTTCGCGGTGGAGGGCGAGAGGACCTCGCAGATCCAGTCGGGCACGACATCGATCGGGCGCATGTCCCACGGCTCGGGCAGACGAGCGCGCCGCCAGCCGACGACGTCGGGCCGGACGATGTTGTGCGCGTCGAAGCGGACGTCGATCTCGATCAAGATCCACCAGCCGTCGGGGCCCTGCGTGTCGTCGTCGAACGGGCCGCCGACGAAGTGACTGAGCGAACGCTGCGCCCGACTGTGCCCGGCCCGCGGGCTCGGCTGCACGTGGATCTCGCCGTCGAGGATCTCCGTCTTGTCCTCGCTGGGGTAGGCGAGCAGGTCGTCGTAGGTGGCGAGCTTGCGGGCGGTCGACACCCGTTCACCATAGCACGGGCCGCGCGCTCACGCCTCCGGCGCGGCGCGCAGGCCCAGCAGCACCAGCAGCGCGGCGACCACCAGCAGCGCGCCGCCCACCGGGACCAGCAGCACGCCGAGGCCGGGGTCGCCGGCGTAGTGCCACAGGCCGCCGAGGAAGAAGCCGAGCGGGAGCAGCACGCTGGCGAGGTCGAGGCTGACCGATGCGACATGGCCTTGAGAGCATGTCGAAAGGGACGGATTGGCGCGCACGGTGGCCGCGAGCCCGAGGTGGACCAGGCCGAGCAGGGCGCCGTGGGCGTGGGCGAGGGTCCACATGTGCCGCCGCACCGCCTGGTCGAGGTCGAGGTAGGCCGCGACCTTGAGGCCGTGCAGCGACTCGAGCGCGAGGCCGGCGGCGAGGAACACCAGCAGGCACGACCAGCCGCGGCGCAGGTGACGGGCGGCGTAGCGCTCGGCGGGCGGGCGGTCGGAGGTCGTCATCGATGCTTCCTCGGCGGGCGATCGGTCGGCGAGTGCCGGGGACGTGGCGACGGCGGGGAGCGGTCGAGCGATCCGTCGTCGCGACGCGTCGTGAGGGTCGATGGCGCGGCGATTTCGAAGGTCGGCATCGATTACTCCTTCAGGTCGATCGGCCGCTCGTCGCGGCGGGCGGCCAGCGCCTGCAGGGCGGCGACGTCGTGATCGCCGGCGGCGTCGACGAGGCGCGCGGGGTCGGGCGCTGGGCGCGGGGCGGCGCGCCAGCGCGTCAGCACCTCGGCCGCCGCGTCCGCGCGCGCGTCGGCCGGTGCGAGCGGATCGATCGGCACACCGGCGGCGCTCGGCAGCCGTCGCAGCCCGCGGGCGGCGATCTGGCGCACCGCATCATAAGGATCGGCCAGCAGGTGGGCGAGGACCGGCGCGCGCCAGTCGGGGCCGACGACCTCACCGCGGCCGAGCGCGTCGGCGGCCAGGGCCCGCTGGCCGGCGTCGCCCGAGATGGCCCAAAGGACAGCCGCCGCGACGGTCCGCTGGTCGCCGTCGAGCTCGGGCTCGGGCTGGCCGTACCAGGCCCGCAGGTGGCCGGCGGTCCACCCCAGCGGGCGATCGACGTGACACAGGCTGCAGGCGTCGGGGCGGCCGGTGACGAGCGTGACGGCGAGGTCGGGGCTGTCGATCACGTGGCTGCGGATCGCCTTGAGCAGGCCGTAGGTGGTCCGCGGCATGTGGCAGTCGTAACACGAGACGCTGCCGGCCGGGTGACGGGTGTGTGCCTGGATGTCCGGAAGGACATGGCACGAAGTGCAGGCACCGTCGCCGCGCGCCGACCCGGCCAGCTGGTCGTCGGGGTCGGCGCCGTGGAGCTGGTGGCACGACAGGCACGACAGCTCGCCGCGCTGGAAGCACGGGGTCTCGAGCAGGGCGGTGTACTCGCGGCCGGTCACGCGCACGTGGCCGTCGGACCACATGCGACCGGCGAGGTACTCGGGGTCCTCGTCGAGGACGGCGTCGAGCCACGGCTGGGCCTCGCGCACGGGGTGGCGGACCAACTGCCGGTGGTGCGCGAGCGGCTCGCCGGGGCGGTAGGCGTCGCCGCGGGCCAGCCAGGCCTCCTCGTCGGCGAAGCGAGCGACGCCGTGGCACTGGCCGCACAGCTCGGCGCTGCGGCGGTGGTCGAGCCGGGCCGGGTGGACGATCGATGGATCTGGCGCGGAGGACAGGTGCAGGGCGTAGCGCGCGAGCGGGCTGCGGCGGGCGTCGACGTGGGCGCGGCCGGGGCCGTGGCACGACTCGCAGGCGATCCCGAGCTCGGCGACGCGGGTGTCGACGCGCTCGTCGTCGACGCGCGGCTGACCGGCGACGGCGTGGCACGGCACGCAGGCGCGGTTCCAGGTGTAGACGACGTCGCCCTGCGGCGGCCGCAGCAGGGTGCTCTCGACCGGGACCCACTTCTGCTCGTCGGTCAGCCACGCCGAGGGGAAGGCGTGCAGCCGGCGGTCGCGCGGGCTCTCGACCCAGTAGACCTGCATGTGGTGGGCGCCGGTGGTCATGACGACGCGGCGCATGACCTTCGGGACATGCTCCATGGGCAAGCCACTGGCGGCGCGCGCGAGCTTGTCCTCGGGGTCGGGCAGCTCGGCCCAGAACTCGTCGCCGCGGCGCAGCGGACGGTGCGGGCCGCCGGGGCCGTCCAGGACGCGGCCGTCGAACGGGGCGAGCACGCTGGCCGGGCCGGCGCGCTGGGTCATCGTGCGGTGATAGGTGGCCGCCCAGGTGGCGTGCGCGGCCGGGTGACACGGGGCGCACGCGGCCGAGCCGACGTAGCCGGCGCGACCGATCGCGGGGGTGTGCCGCACGAGCTCGTCGTGGCTGCGCCGCCGCTCGTGGTGCGCGCCGACGCGGCCTGCCATCGAGGCGGCCGCGGCCGCGAGCGCGAACGCGGCCACGGCGATCAGCGGGGCGCGGGACGCGGCGGAGGGCACGAGCGCCATGATGGCACAACGCGCGCTCGCGCCGTGGCCGCAAGCGAGGCGCGTCGGCGGCGCAAGACGAAGCAGAGGCGCGCGCCGTGCTCTCCGTCCGGGTTCTGCCCGGCCCGCGTGCGCTTCGTCGGTCCGCCGGCGCGCCGCGAGCCGTTCCTTCGACCTCGCGGCCGCGGCTTCTGCTGCGGCGGGCGGGCCGGACGGCGACCTGTCCTTTCAGGCAGGTTCAGCACGGCGGGACGCGAGGCTCACCAAGGAGACGGGCTCACCACGGCAAGGGGCCATCCTCATTGGAGAAAGTGCCCGTCGGACCGTTCGCGTCGAGGAGCGCGAGGCGCACGGGCTCGCGCGCGGCCTGCTCCACGGTGCGCGTGCCCTCGAAGTTGTTGAGGTCCGTCGCGGTGAAGCCGGGGCACACGGCGTTGACCTTGATGCGGGTCGACGCGAGCTCCAACGCGAAGGCGAGGGTGACCGCGTTGAGCGCGGTCTTCGAGGGGCTGTAGGTGACGTTGGACGCCCCGCGGTACGGGAACCCCGGGTCGGCGTTGAGGGTCAGCGAGCCCAGCCCGCTCGACACGTTGACGATGCGCCCGGCCGGGGCCTCGCGGAGGAGCGGCAACATCGCCTGCGTGACCGCGATGACGCCGAACACGTTCGTCTCGAAGACGGCCCGCACCTCGTCGAGCGACGCGACGCTGGGGCGGGTCGACTGAAAGACCTCCGCGACCGAGCGGCCGGGCTTGCCCGTGTGGGAGATGCCGGCGTTGTTCACGAGCACGTCGAGCCGGCCGAGCTCGGTGCGGATCCGTGCCGCCGCGGCGTCGATCGACGACTTGCTGGTGACGTCGAGCTGGACGGCGCGAGCGTCGGGTCCGATGGCCTTCGCGGCCGCGATGCCTCGCTCGTGGTCGCGAGCGCCGACGAGCACGGTGAAGCCGTGCGCCGCGAGGTCCTTCGCAATTTGGAGACCGATTCCCTTGTTGGCCCCGGTGATCAGGGCGACGCGTTTGTCATGCATGCCCCCGTTCTAGGGCTGGACGGCCGGCGGCACTTGTCGATCCTTGGCGCGATCGGTCCGCCAAGAACGTACAAGCCGCGGCCGGCCCCGCGCTGTACACTGCGGCCATGACGGTGGTGGTCGATCTCCCCGTTTCGCTGCCGGGTCTGCGCGCGGTCCGCTGGACGAGCGACGCGCTCCACACGTGCACGAAGGACTACTACGCGGTCGGGCGCGTCGAGCAGGGGCGCTGTGAGTGGTGGGGCCGCGGCAAGGTCTGGCGGAGCGCGCCGGGCAGCATCCAGATCAAGCAGCCCGGCGACGTGTACCGCGACCTCGCGCGCGACGGGGCGACGACGTGTACGATCGTCACGCTGCCGGCGAACGACGTCGCGCGGGTGCGGGATGCCGGCGAGGCGATGGCGCCCCCGCAGCTCGAGGCGAACGACGGGCGCGCCCAGCCGTTTCAGCGCCTGCTCGACGCGGTGTGCGCGGGCGCGGAGCGCCTGACGCTCGAGGTCGTCCTCGCGGAGGCGATCGACGCGTTCGCGGTCATCCGCAGCGCGAAGCCGGACCACACGCGGCCGGTGCGGCGCGCGATGGAGTATCTGCGCGAGCGACTGGCCGACTCGATCAGGCTCGACGACCTGGCCCGGCACGCGGACCTCGACAAGTTCCACCTGTGCCGGGCGTTTCGCGCCCAGGTCGGGATGCCGCCGCACACGTACCTGACTCAACTGCGCATCGCCCGGGCCAAAGAGCTGCTCCTGCGCGGCGTACGGGCGTCGGAGGTGGCGCCGCTGGTCGGGTTCTACGATCAGGCGCAGCTGACGCGCCACTTCCGGCGCATCGCCGGCACGACGCCGGCCCGCTACGGGAAACGCCGGGTCGAGCGTGGCGAGCGGGTCGCCCGCGCCACGCGACCGTGAGCGCGGCGGGCGCGGGCGCGTGGATGTCTCGAAGGGCATGTCGCAAGAGACATGTCGAGGTCGGCTCAGGCGCTCGCGCACGGGCGGCGGCGCGGTCCCGCCCGGCGCGCGCGGAACAGCCCGCACGGCCGCGGCTCGTTGCACCGGCGCTCGCGCGCGTGATAAGAGCGGGCTGGAGGTCGGCGATGGAGTCGGAGCTGCTGCTGGTCGCACGTCAAGCAGATCGCTCGTGTACGTTCGAGATCGAGGGGCTCACCGACAACTTCTGGGTCGTGCGCTTCAGCGGCAGCGAGGGCATCTCGTCGCTGTACGAGTTCCACCTCGACGTCGTCGCCCGCCACATCGAGGTCGGCCAGCTGGTCGGGCGCAGCGCGCTGCTCAAGGTGGTCGGCGTCGGCGAGCCGCGGCTGGTCCACGGGATCGTCCTCCGCGCCGAGTACACCGGCGAGATGCGGCCGCGGGCGATGTACCGCATCACCCTGGTGCCGCAGCACTACACGCTGCTCTTTCGCACGAACTCGCGGATCTTCCAGAAGATGTCGACCCCCGACATCATCCGCAAGGTGCTCGACGGGGCCGGCATCCCCCGCCGCCGCCAGCAGTTCGAGCTGACCGGCACGTACGAGCCGCGCGACTACTGCGTGCAGTACCGCGAGACCGACTTCCAGTTCATCAGCCGGCTGATGGAGGAAGAGGGCATCGTCTACTACTTCGATCACGCGACGACGCGCCACGTGATGGTGGTCAGCGACCGCGCCGCCGGGGCGCCGCTCATCGCCGGCGAGCCGACGCTGCCGTTCCGCATCGACGACATGATCCGCGACAAGGAGCACGTCGGGCTGTTCCGCATGAGCGAGGAGATCCGGCCCGACCACGTGACGCTGCGCGACTTCAACCTGCACCAGCCCGACCGGCTGCTCGCGGCGGAGCACGCGGCGGCCAAGCCGAACTTCGAGCTCTACGACTTCCCCGGCGAGTTCCAGGACCCAGGGCTCGGCAAGCGGCTGGCGAAGTCGGAGCTCGAGGCGGCCCAGGCGCTGAAGCGGGTCGGCCGCGGCACCAGCGACTCGCCGCGGCTCACGCCGGGGTTCGCGTTCAAGCTGGTCGACCACCCGCGCGTCGAGCTCGACGGCGAGTACCGCGTGCTGCGCGTGCATCACTTCGGCGAGCAGCCCGGCACCATCGACCACACCGCCGAGCAGGCGCTGGTGTACCGCAGCGAGTTCACGTGCATCCCCAGCGCCGTGCCCTACCGGGCCCCGCGCGCGACCCCGCGGCCGCAGGTGCGCGGGGTGCAGACGGCGACGGTGGTCGGCCCGGCCGGCGAGGAGGTGCACGTCGACGAGCACGGCCGCGTGAAGGTGCAGTTCCACTGGGACCGCGAGGGCAAGTCCGACGACAAGTCGTCGTGCTGGGTCCGCGTCAGCCAGGCGTGGGCCGGCAACGGCTACGGGGCGATGTTCATCCCCCGCGTCGGCCACGAGGTGATCGTCGACTTCATCGAGGGCGACCCCGACCGCCCGATCATCACCGGCCGCGTGTACCACGGCCTCAACGCCACGCCGTACCCGCTGCCCGACGAGAAGACCAAGAGCACGATCAAGAGCGAGACCTACACCGGCGGCGGCTTCAACGAGCTGCGCTTCGAGGACGCCAAGGGCGCCGAGCAGGTGTTCGTCCACGCCCAGCGCGACATGGACCTGACGGTGCGCAACGATCGCCGCGAGACCGTCGGCCACGACGAGCACCACAAGGTGATGAACGACCGCAAGGCGCAGGTCGTCAAGGACGAGCACCGCACCGTCGGCGGCGACGCGATGACGAAGATCGGCGGCGCGGCGCACACCGAGGTCGTGGGCGCGGCGCACACGAAGGTCGGCGGGGCGGCGAGCGCCAGCTTCGCCAGCTCGGTCGACCTCGAGACCTCGGGCAAGGCGACGGTCGGCATCACCGGCGGGCTCGACCTCGAGATCGTCGGCGCCCAGCGGGTCTCGGTCGTCGGCGCGCACGACCTCAGCACCACGGCCGACAGCACCGTCAGCGTGGGCGGCAGCGCCAGCGTGAAGGCGACCGGCAGCGTGGTGGTCGAGGGCATGACGCTGATCTTGAAGGCGAGCGCCGGCATCACCCTGCAGGGCCCGGGCGGCTTCGTCACCATCGACGCCGGCGGCGTCAGCATCGAGGGCGTCCTGCTCAAGCTCAACAGCGGCGGCGCGGCGCTGAGCGGCGTTGCGACGTCACCGGCCTCGCCGAGCTCGCCCTCGGTCACCACGCCCACCTCGCCGACGGCGCCCACGCCCGCCGAACAGGCCCCCACCGGTTGAAACGAGGACCCATGCCCCCGGCAGCCCGCGTCACCGACCTTCATACCTGCCCGATCCCGCTTCACGTCGGCGGCCCGATCGCCGCCGGCGACCCCCGAGTGCTGATCGGCTTCTTGCCGGCCGCGCGGGTCGGCGACCCCGCCGTCTGTGCGATCGGCCAGGACAGCATCGCCGCGGGCTCGGCGACCGTGCTGGTCGGCGGCAAGCCGGCCGCGCGCATGGGCGACGCCACCAGCCACGGCGGCACGATCGTGGCCGGGTTCCCGCAGATCCTCATCGGCGGTTAGCCGGCGAGGCGGCCTGTCCCCGCGGACAGCCGGCATGTCCTCGCGGACAGGCCGTAGGTCTACACGGGCAACCTGCCTGTCCTCGCGGACAGGCCCGTCCCGGCGGTCGCGATTTCGACTGCGCAGATGCCGGGGCATCGCGGCGATGGCGCCCAGTCCACCGCCCTGAGAGATGCGGCCGGAGATCGCGCCGGCGGCCCTGGTGTCTCGCGGTCCGCTGGCGGGCCGCTGAGGTCTGCGGTCCGCTTCCAAGCGCGCCGCCGATCCGCTATGCGGGGCGTGGAGCCCATGCGAATCGCCGCGCCCTCGTCCGTCCTCGTCGCCGCGCTCGCGGGCTGCGGCGGGGCAGGGTCCCAGCCGCCGAACGACCCCGAAGCGGAGCCGCTGTGGGCCGACGAGCACTGCCGGCTCGCCAACCCCGCGCCGTACCCGCCGACCGGCACGTACATGAGCAACCACGTCGGGCGCGAGAACAGCAACGCGATCCCGTGCGCTGGCCCGCGGGCGTTCGACCTCGAGTGGCACGTGCTCGAGACCCACGCCTCGGCGCAGCCGAACACCTTCGCGCCCGACGGCAAGACGACCTACCTCACCACCACGCCGGGCGACGACGGCTGCAACGCGTTCGCCGTCGACACCGAGACCGGCGAGGTGGTGTGGAAGCGCTGCGACCTGCCGTTCGGGGTGCTGGCGTCGACGATCGACGTCGACGAGCGCGGCGACCTGTTCGTCACCGCCGGCAACACCGCGCGCGCGCTCGACCCGAACACCGGCGCCGACCGCTGGGTCACCGAGCTGCCCAACACCAGCGGCGCCGGCGCGACCTACGGCCTCAAGTTCACCGTCGACGGCCACCTCGTGACCCAGGTGCCCGACGGGACAGTTTACCTGGTCCAAAGGACAGACGGGAAGATCCTCGCCGAGCTATCGGTCCCCGGCGAGACCGGGTTCGTGCCGGCCGAGCCGACGACGCTGCCGGTCGAGATGACGCCGGCCTACGTGCTGGCGCGCCTGCGCCTGCTCGTGGGGGACAAGCACTACGACGAGGCGATCGCCGGCCTCGGCGGGCTGCTCGGGGCCTCGGGCGGGTTCGCCGACAACACCGTGTGTACGACGGCGCGGCGGCAGGTGCTGACGGTCGGCGGCGGGCCCGACAAGTTCACCGGGGCCGCGGTCGCGCTCGACATCGTCGGGACCGTGGATGAACCTGGCCTGAAGTTCAGGTGGGCGATGCCGCTCGCGGCGGGCAGCGCGAGCTCGGTGGTGGCCAGCAGCGACGGCGAGCGGGCGGTGCTCGGCGACGGCAACGGCCACATCCACATGATCGACGTGCCGGCCTGCGACGACAACACCGACGCCGACCCGGAGCCCGACCGCTGCGCGCCGGCGTGGGTGTTCGAGCATCCGGGCGGGAAGCTGCTCGGGACCGTCGCGCTCGACGACGACGGCACGGTCTACGCGTTCACCACCGGGGCCGAGCGGGTCGAGGAGATCTACGCGCTGCGCGACCGCGGCGACCGCTACGACTTGAAGTGGGCCAGCGACTTCGGGCCGATCGCGCAGATGACCACGGTGCTGACCGTGACCGACGACGCGATCTACGGGGTGCTCAGCCAGGTCGAGCCGCTCGTGACCGTCGGCGCGCTGACCTTGCCGAAGTCGGTCCGCAACGAGGCGGTGGTGATCGACAAGGAGAGCGGGGTCGTCGTCCACCGCGAGAGCACGCCGGACTCGTCGCTCACCGAGCTGGTGCTGTCGCCGCGCGGCGAACTGTTCCTCACCGCGCTCGGGCTGTACGAGATCCTCACGCTCGACCCGGCCGGGCGCGACCCGGTCGGCGGGCTGCGCAAGTACGTCGCGCGCGAGTGACGGCGATCAACCCGCTCGGCGCGAGGCGAGCTGTTTTTCGTAGGTGCCGATCAGCTCGGCGCGGGCGAGGATGTGCCCGGCGACCGCGCCTTCGAGCTCGGCGCGGGTCGGCGCGTGCAGGGCGTCGAGGCGGGTGTCGAGCGCGTAGAGGGCGAAGAAGTAGCGATGGCGACCGATCGGCGGGCACGGGCCGCCCCACGCGGCGCGGTTCCAGTCGTTCTTGCCGTGGCGGGCGCCGGGCGGCAGCTTCGCGGACGCGCCGGCCGGCAAGGCGCGCAGGTCGGGCGGCAGGTCGACGACGATCCAGTGGACCCAAATGCGGCGCGGCGCGGCGGGGTCGGGCGCGTCGGGGTCCTGCACGAGCAGCGCGAAGCTGAGGGTGCCCGCGGGCACGTCGCTCCACTCGAGCGGCGGCGAGGTGTCGTCGCCCTCGCAGGTGTAGGCGCGCGGGATCGGCCCCATCGATTCGAACGCGGGAGAACGGAGCTGCATGGCGGCGCGAGTGTACGCAGGTCGGCGAGCGCGCCGATTGCGAAGGGCCCAGGCGGTGCGCTGGCCGGGCGGGTCAAGCGCTCGGCGATCGGGCGCGGCCGTCGCCGTCGACGCTGTAACCGAGCAGCTCGAGGATCCGGTAGGTGCCGGTCTTCGGCAGGCGCATGAAGCCAGACCACGCGCCGGCGGCCAGCGTGCCGTCGAGCAGCCATTCGTCGATCCACTGCGCCGTGTGCCGCGGATCCCACTGCTTGAAGCCGGCGCCGGCCTCGAGCAAGAAGCGACGATTGAGCCGCTCGTGGTGGCCCACCGGCCGCGCGCACACCAGCGGGATCCCCAGCGCCGCGAAGAAGCTCAGCTCCGACGGCTTCGTATAGAGAATGTCGGTCTCGGCGAGCAGCGTGTTGAAGGCGGTGAAATAGGCCGGCACCGATTCGGCTTGCAGGACGCGCACGGCCTCGTGCCCCTCGAGCCCGGCGCGGTGGATCTGCTCCTTGAAAAACTCGGCGACCGGCTTGCGCACGCCGGCGACCAGCGCGAGGCGCAGCCGGCCGGCCTCGATCGCCGGGCGCATGCGCGGGAGGAACAGCTCGACCATCTCGGCCTGGGCCCCGGCGCCGCCGACGGCGAAGGTGAGCTGCGGCGCGCTCGACCTGCCCTCGGGGACATGTCCGAGGAACAGCCGCAATTCGTCGCGGTACATCGCGCGGAAGCTGCCGGTCGGGTCGAGGCGGACGAGGCGCTCGCGCAGGCGCGCGCGCAGGCCGGCGAGGTCGGGGCCGCCGAGCAGACCGGGCGGCAGCGGGAAGCCGGTGACGACGATCTGCGCCGGGGGCACGCCGTAGACCCGCAGCCGTCGCATGGCCCGCTGGCTCGGCACGAGGTAGCGGATCTTGCTGCGCCGCGGCAGGATGGGGGCCCAGATCCGGTGGATGTCGGTGTCGGTGACGACGCAGTCGATGCGGTCGAGGCCGGCGTGGTCGGCGATCAGCGCCGGCGCGTAGAAGGTCGTCAGCAGCGGCCGGCCGCTGCGCTTCAGCTCCTCGACGAGGCCGGCCCCGAGGCCGCGGTCGATCATCCGTCGCAACGCGCGGATCGACAGATCGGGGGCGCTGAGGTCGCGGTACGGGTAGAGGTGCGGGATCGCCGTCAATGCGTCGAGCACCGCGCGCAGCGGCCGGCCGACCACCGGGACCTGCGAGCCGCGCGAGATCAACTCGTAAAAGGTCCGCGAGCGGGCCCAGCGCTCCTGCTCGCGCGGGTCGGCCAGGGGCGCGCGGTCGACGTGCAGCACCTGCACGCCGAGCGGCTCGGCGAGCGCGTGGGCGGCCCGCAGATGGCCGTAGCCCATGTCGATGGCGACGACGGCGGGGCGGCGATCGTAGGTCACGGCGACCTCGCCTGGGAGGCGGCCGGGGCGGCCGGGAGCGGGGCGTGGCGCGGCAGCGGCTCGAGCCGCGAGTGGGCGCCGATCCGCATCCAGTGGCCGCGCCACTCGACGCGCCGCCGCCACAGGCCGATCCACCACAGCGCGAAGATCAGCAGATCTTTCACCGGCGCGAGCACGAAGGCGCGCAGCGGCCATGATTCGCCGCGCAGGCGCTGCCACAGCGCGGCGTCGGCGACGAACTTGAGCACGAGCCCGGCCAGGGCCAGGCGCGCCGGCGATTGGCCGGCCACGGCGAGCTCGGGCCGGGCCAGCGCGAGCGCCAGCAGGAGCAGCAAGAGGGGGGTCGGCTGGCCGAGCAGCTCGAGCGCGTAATAGCCGAGGTGCTGCCGACGCCGCATCTGCGCCCACCGCAGATGACGGCTGAGGAATCGCCGCAGGTCCCAGCGGACGTTGAAGGTGGTGAGCGGGAAGGTCGAGAGGCGGACGACGCGGTCGGCGCCGGCGATCCGGCGCGCCAATTGATAGTCCTCGGCGAGCAGGTCCTTGACCGCCGCGAGGCCGCCGGCGCGCTCGAGGTCGTCCTTGTGCATCAGCATCGATTTGCCGATCACCACCGGGATGCCGGCGATCGCCTCGGCGGTGCACACGGCGGCGACGACGAAGCTGGCGAGGTGCAGGTTCTCGAGCAGCGCGCCGGCGCTGCGCTCGCCGGCGCCGACGAGGACGTTGTGGACCAGGCCCACGCGCTCGTCGGCCAATTCGTCGGCCAGCGCGGCCAGGTAGCCCGGGTCGGGGCGGACGTTCGAGTCGCTGACGAGGACGTACCGGTGATTCGCCAGCGGCAGCAATTGCGCGAGGTTGTTGACCTTGGGGTTGTGGCCGATCGCCGGGCCGCCGGCGACGATCCGGATCGGCGTGCGCGGGAAGTCGCGCCGGACCTGGGCCGCGACCGACAGCGCGGGGTCGTCGGGATCTTCGGCGCCGACGAGGATCTCGAATTGCGGGTAGTCCTGGGCCGCGAGCGCGGCGAGGTTGTCGCGCAGGCCGTCGTCGAGGCCCCGCACCGGCCGCAGGATCGAGATCGGCGGGCGCGGGCCGGGCGGGCGCGGGCGGCGGCCGAGCAGCGCGTGCGTGCTGACGTGGGCGACCGCGGTGAACGCGAGCGCCGCGCCGCACACCAGCGACCAGGCGTGAAGGACAGGTGACAAATCCACGTGGACGCACGCTCGCGCGCCCGGGTCACGCGCGATCGACAGCCGCGCGGCGAGGTCGTCGCGAGCCGACGACATCTCGCGCACGTGGCCCGGCCGTCACATCGCGCGCGCCGAAGATTTGCGGCGATGCGGCCCGGCGGTGACGCGCGCGTGGTCTCCTGCGTCGCGGATGCACCTGCGCGACCTGGCCTTTCAGCACATCTTCTCGCGGCTGTTCGTCTACAACATCTTGTGGGAGGACAGCGAGGTCGACGAGCAGTTCCTCGAGCTCGACGAGACCAGCACGGTGCTCGGGATCTCCGGCGCCGGTTGCCGGATCGCCGGCCACCTCAGCGCCCACCCGCGGAGCATCGACGCCGTCGACATCAACCCCCATCATTTGGCCCTGGCCGCCCTCAAGACCGCGGCGGCCCAGCGGCTGCGCAGCTACGACCTCTTCTATGATCTGCTCGGCCGCGGCGCGCACCCCGAGCACGAGTCGGTGGTCCGCTGGCTGGTGGGGACGCTGCCCGAGTGGGTCCAGCGCTACTGGCAGCGGCGGCACTCGCTGTTCCGCCGGGCCTTTTATCGCGAGGGCCTGACGGCGCGGATGTTCACGGCGCTGACGCGGCTGGCCGGGATCGACGGGGCGTGGCTGCGGCGGCTGTGCGCGACGCCGGTCGAGCAGCGAGAGGCGATGATCGACGCCACGCTGACGCCGGTGATGCGCCACCCGCTGGTCGCGCCGGTGCTGCAGAGCCCGCTCAACCTGGTGGCGATCGGCGTCAACTTCGCCCAGCGCGACCGGATCCTCGAGTCCTCGCGCACGGGGATCGTCGACTTCCTGGTCGACCACGTCAAGCGCGTGGCGACCACCGACCTGGCCCGCAACTGGTTCGCGTGGACGGCGATCGCCGGTCACTACAATCACGACGAGCCCGACGCGGTGCCGCCGTACCTGCGCCGCGATCGCCACGCCCGCTCGTTCGGCGCGCCGACGCGGACGCGGTTCCACCGGCGCAACATCTTCGACGTGCTCAAGGAGGCCGGGCCGAACACGTGGTCGCACTACACGCTGTGCGACGCGCCCGACTGGATGCCGGCGCCGGCGCAGCACAAGCTGTTCGCGGAGATCCTCCGCACCAGCCGCGACGGCGGGATCGTGATGTACCGCAGCGTCGAGCCGCACTCGCTGATCGCCCGCCACGGGCTCGAGCGCCGGCTGCAGCCGCTGTCGGCCCGCAGCTCCGCGGCCGCGCGGCTCGACCGCTCGCGCCAGTACCAGGGCGTCAACTACTACAGGATCGTCCATTGACCCCCGAACAGACCGAACACCGCGTGTTCCTCAACCGCTATTACAAGGCGGCGCGGTCGATCTACGACGTCACGCGGAAGTACTACCTGTTCGGCCGCGACCGCGCGCTCGACGAGCTGCTGGCGGCGCCGTGGGCGTCGCTCGTCGAGGTGGGGCCGGGGACGGGCCGCAACCTCGAGATCTTGCAACGCCGCCGGGCATGGGCGCTGTACGGCGGGATCGAGGCGGCGGACGCGATGCTCGAGCGGGCCGCGGCGCGCTGCCCGTGGGCCCACTTCCAGCGCGCGTTCGCGGAGGACGCCGATTACAGGTCGGTGCTCGGGGTGCCGCCGCAGCGGATCTTCTTCTCGTACTGCCTGTCGATGGTGCAGCGCCGCGAGGAGGCGCTGCAGCACGCGCTGCATGAAGTCGCGCCGGGCGGCGAGGTCCACGTGGTCGACTTCGCCGACCTCCGCGGCCTGCCGCGCCCGCTCGCCGCCGGCCTGCGCGCGTGGCTGGAGCTGTACCGCGTGACGCCGCTCGACCCGGGCTGGCTGGCGGCGCAGGGGGCCGAGCTGGTCTTGGGGCCAGGTCGCTACTACGTGCTCGCGCGCCTGCGCCGGCCGCGGTGACTCATGATTCCGGCGCGCGGAGCAGCGCAGCCATCGCGGAGCGCGTCGTCGGCAGGTGATAGTCGCGCAGGAGGAAGTGCCCGTCGCCGAGCTGCCACAGGCTCGGATTGTCGAGCATGGCGGTGAGCGCCTGTCGCTGCGCGGAGGTCAGCGTGTTCGCCTCGGGCGGGGTGTCGCCGTCGAACGCGATGTACAGCAGCGGCTCGACCAGGCCGAGGACGGCGAAGCCGTCGGTGCGGCGCAGGGCGGCGCACAGCGTCGGCAAGGCGCGCGCGACGTGACCCTTCGGCAGGTCGCAGAGGACGCGGCCGAGGTCGGCGACGCCCATCTCGACGCACGGGAGTCGCTCGAGCCCGGGCACGGCGTCGGGGCCGGCGAGCGCGGCGATGAGGGTGCTCAGGGCGGGCTCCGACGGGCCGTCCGCGCCGCGGAGCAGGCCGACCGCCGCGATCACGCGGACAGCGGGATCGGGGTCCGCCGCGTGCAACTGCGAAAGCGCGGGATCGTCGGGTCGCAGGTGGCCGAGGGCGAAGGCGAGGATGCCTCGAACCACCGGCGCGGGCGAGCGCGACAGGCGGGCGTGCAGGGCCGGCACGATCTCGTCCGCGCGCCGCCACATGGTCGCGAGGAAGTAGATGGCCGCCACGCACAGCCGCTCGTCGCTCGAGCCCACGAGCTGCAGACAGGCCGGGACCGCGGCCTCGGCGGCGCGGTAGATGTCGCGGAGGATCGGGTGGACGTCGGGGCCGCCGTCGTCGAGGACCGGCGGCGAGGCGATGCTGAGGGTGCCGGCGACGCTGCAGGTGAGGATGTCGAGCACCTGCGCGCGGTCGGGGGTGCGGGCGTCGACGACGAGCTCGACCAGAAACGGGGCCGCCGCGGTGGTCGCGTAATTGCGCAGGCTGTCGTCGAGGAGGGTCGCGTAGAGCTGCCGGCGGGCTTGTTGGCGCTGCTCCGGGTCGTCGTCGAGCAGCGCACGCAGGACGTCGGGCGTGCGCGTGGCCGGACCGTAGGCGTGGTGGACGGCGGTCCAGTCGACGGTGTCGAGGCGCTCCAGCATTGCTAGCAGGCGTAGCACACGTCGCCCGGCGGTGTCGACATGTCCTGCGGGACATGTCACCCGGGGGCGTACGAGGGGCGATTCAGCCGGGCGGGACGAATTCGTCGCAGGCGTAGTCGATCACGCCGACGGCCTCCTGGAAGAACGGGCTGTAGTCGGGGGCGCAGATGCTGTCGATGATGCCGCGGTCGCCGAAGTAGCCGACGAATTCGACCATCTTGGCGGTGGGGATGCACTCCTGGCCCATCGTCTCGGCGTCGCCGTTGAGCGAGAGCATGACGATCGCCGTCTCGTTGCCGCCCTTCAGCGCCAGCAGGTCGTCGTACCAGCTCTGCGGGGTGCCGGGCGAGCCGTTCTCCTGCTCGTCGGAGATCATGGTGACGACGAGGACGGCGTCGTCGCGCAAGAAGCCGGGGTGACAGCCGCCGGCCTGGGTCTGCGGGCCGAGGGCGGTCAGCAGGGCCTCGGCCGGGCGCTCGTTGGAATTGCCGGTGGCGCCCATGTTGGCCACGCAGTCGAAGGCCCCGGGCAGGTCGGCCTGGTCCTGCGTCATGTAGCGCAGGCCGCCGTCGACCGGGCACTCGACCGGCGGCCCGCCGGCGCCCTTGTTGCGGCCGGCGCCGAGCGATTGATCGCAGGGCTCGGGCGGCGGCGGCTCCATGCCGCAGATGATGTCCGGGAAATAGACGGTCAGGCAGCCGTCGCCCGGATCGTCGGTCATGCACTTCTCATGGCACTTGTCCCACTTCTCGCCCCACTTGTCCTGGTCGTCGGTGTCGATCACCATGATGTGGTAGTCCTGGGCCTGCACCTGCGATTGAATGGTGCTGATGAAGCCGGGGAAGCTGTTGGCGAGGTTCTGCTGCTCGTCGCCCATGGAGATCGAGTTGTCGAGCACGAACAGGAAGTCGACCTTGGTGCAGCCGTCGCCGGTCGGCGGGGCGCCGAAGTCGGCCATCGCCAGGTCGAGCTTGGGGCTGGAGGAGTCGTTGCTCGTGACGCCGGCGGTCGGGTCGTCGGTGGCGACGCCGCCCGAGCTGGTCGGGACGCCGGAGTCGGAGTCGGTGCCGGTCGATTCGCCGGTGACGCCGGTGACGCCGGTCATGCTGCCCTGCGTGTTGCCCTGGGTGACGCCGGTGACGCCGGTGACGCCGGTGGCCCCGCTGGCGCTGGCCGTCCCGTCCTCGGCCGGACCGCAGCCGACGCTGCATGCAATCGCGCCCGCCATGGCGCTCGTTCGTAGGCTCCGCTCGCGCATGATCCGCTTCGTCATTTCCGGGCAGGATCGCCCGGCCGTCGAGGCGACGTCAATCTGTCCGGAGAGACAGGTTTCGCGGGGCCTTCAGGCCACGGTCCGAGGGAGACACGGGCCGCGCTCGCAGGCGTCTGGCTGCGGCTCGCGCCGGGTCTCGCGGGCGCCCCGGCAAAGCGCACACGACGAGGCGAGAGACCGGCAATTTCTTCGCCGGGGCCGGTTACTTCGGCCGCGACCATGACGCGAAGCTTGCTCACCACCCTGTTTTGCTGCCTGGCCGCCTGTTCGGGCGCCGGGAACACGAACGAGAGCGCCACCTCCGACGGGAGCACGACCACCGTGGAGGCCGAGGGCGCGTGCGAGTGCGACCCGGAGGCCGAGGACGAGTCCTGCGGGCCGCAGCTCTGCCCGGTGGCGTTCCTCCACTGCGAGCAGGGCTGCGAGGTGACGGACCAGCCCGACGAGGAGATCGAGCACATGCAATGCGTGCTCACGGCGCTGCGCGACCGCACGCCGGGCTTCGTCGCCTGGGTCTTCACCCAGGACGCGGCGCCGAGCTGGAGCTGGACGGGCGTGCGGATCTTCGCCGACGGCAGCGCGGCGATCCTCCGCCGCGCCACCGCTCCTTGCCAGGTCGAGGGCACCCCCGCCGCGTCCGGCCCCGACGAGACAGTCCTGCTCAAGGACACCGCCTACTTCGACGGCTGCCTGGCCGAGCCCGACCCGCTGGGGAGCTTCCAGTGCATGCAGGAGCCGGTCATGACGGCGCTGTCGGAGTGCGCGCCGCGGGTCGAGAACTGCGAGTGACGCGCCGCGAGGGACGTGGTGCTCCCGGACATGTTCTCGGGGTTATGTCCCGCGTGGCATGTCCATGAGGATATGCTTTCCAAGACATGGCTTTACAGCCAGGCGGATCAATCGTCGCCGGCCGGGAGGGCGCGGGCGCTGCGCTGGGCCAGGGCCTTGTGCTCGCGCTTGCGGCGCTTGCGGGCGCCCCAGGCGTTCTCGCCGGGCAGGCGCTCGTGGATCGTCAGGCTGCTGAAGACCACGCGGCCGCGCAGGCGCAGCAGCTGGCGCGGCTGGCCGGGCGGGGGCGGGCCGCTGAGCTGCTCGACCGAGCCGAGGATCGCGCCGCACTCGTTGTCGAGCTGCCAGCCGGGCGGGATGATGATGTCGAGGTTGCCGAACACGACGTTGACGTCGATCTCGATCGGCCCGCCCGGCAGGACGGCCTGGCGCAGGTCGAGGGTGGCGTTGCCGAACACGACGCGCACGTGGGTGCGGGCGGCGACGTGCCACGCGCCGGTGCGGTCGATCGAGCTGAACAGGACGCGCATCCGGGCCGGGGTCGCGGGGACGGCCAGGGCGGCGGCGGCGGGCACCAGCGCGGCCGTCGGGGCCGGGCGCAGGTCGGCGGTCAGCGCGTCGATCTCGGCGACCGTGGTGGCGCGCTCGACGGCCTCGAGGCGCTCGTCGAGGGTGTCCTGGTCGATGAGGTCCTGCGCGTAGCCGTCGCCGAGGCGGGTCCGGGCCTGCTCGCGCGCGCGTTGCAGCTGTCCTGCCGGCGAGTCCACGAGGCGCCTTGTACCATGCCGGCCGCCGCGCCAGGGCCGCGCCGATCGGGTATGCTGCGGGCGCGTGCGGTGGGTGTGGACCATGGTGACAGCGGCGCTGACCGGCTGCGGACCGGGATGGTGGGGCCGCGCGCCGGTCGAGGTCGGCGACGAGCCGGCGACGAGCGCCGCCGAGCCGGTGGTCGAGGAGCTGGCGGCGGGGTCGTTCCACACGTGCGCGCGCCTGCGCGGCGGGCAGGTCCGCTGCTGGGGCATGGGCGCGAGCGGTCAGCTCGGCGATGGGACGGCGACGCGGAGCGAGCGGCCGGTGGTGGTGGCAGGCATCGACGATGCGGTGCAGATCGCGGCGGAGGGCGACCGCACGTGCGCGGTGCGAGGCGACGGCAGCGTGTGGTGTTGGGGCCAGAGCCCGGCGGTGGAGGTCGAAGCCGGGGCGCCGCCTGTGCGGGCCCTGCCGCAGCCGGTGGCGGGCTGGCGCGACGTCCGGCAGCTCGCGCTCGGGCTCGATCACGACTGCGCGGTGGTCGGCAGCGGCGGCGTGGTGTGCCGCGGTCAGGGCTCGCACGGGGCGCTCGGCGACGGCGGGATGTTCTCGACCGGCCCGGTCGCGGTGGTGCGGCTCGAGTCGGCGGCGGAGGTGGCGGTCGGCTACGGCTTCAGCTGCGCGCGCACGCACGCCGGCGAGGTGCTGTGCTGGGGCTGGAACGAGTACGGGCAGTGCGGCGACGCGTCGGGGCGCGACCACTTGACGCCGAGCCCGGTCGAGGGCGTGGTCGGGGCGCGAGCCTTGACGGCCGGCTTCGACCACGCGTGCGCCTCCCTGTCCGATGGGACAGCCGTGTGCTGGGGCGGCGACACGTTCGGCCAGCGCGGCGACGGCGGCGAGGCGACGGTCGGACCGCCGGCGCCGGTGGTCGGCCTGCGCGCGGCGCAGCGGCTGTCGGCCGGGCAGTTCCGGACGACCGCCCTGCTGGCCGATGGGACAGCTCGCGGCTGGGGCCGCGAGTGGGGCCCGGAGCGGCTGCTGTGGCCCGAGTGCGGCGAGCCGCGCGAGTACGTGGCGGAGGCGAAGCCGGCGTCGCCCCGACAAGCGCCGCCGGAGCCGTACTGCGCGGCGCCGGCGATGCTGCCGGTGGCCGGCGCGAGCCAGGTGGTGGTCGGGCTGCTGCACGCGTGCGCCCTCACCCACGCGGGGAAAGTGCTGTGTTGGGGCAGCGACGCGTACGGCGGGGTGGGCGACGGCGGGGTCGACGATCGTCCGCAACCGATGCCGGTGGCGTGGTGAGCGCCGCGGCGATGCGCCGCGATCGGGGCTTCAGGCGGTGACGACGGGCGGCGGGGCGTGCGCTTGTCGCGAGACATGTCCTCAGAGTCCGATCGGGCTCGACCGGGGTGGGATATGTACATTCGCGGGTCGCGGTGCAGGCATGATCGACGGGACCGCGGCGTCGTTGCAATTGCTGCTACCTTCCGCGCGTGTACGACGAGGACGAGGCGACGCGAAGCAGCGGCGACGACGGGGCGGAGGCGGCGCTGCGGCGCTCGCTGTCACCGCGAGCGGTGAGCCCGGCGCGCAGCCGGCAGCTGCTCGAGGTCCGCGGGTCGGAGGTCCACGGGCGCGGCGTCTATGCCCGCCGTGACATCGACCCGGGCGAGCCGGTGCTGACCTTCGGCGGGATGCTGGTGGCGGCGCCCACGGTCTCCGACGATCTCTACGCGATGCAGGTCGGCCCGGCGTTGTGGCTGGTCAGCCCGCCCGGCTCGGAGGACCTCGAGGACTTCATGAACCACGGCTGCGAGCCCAACCTCGGGTTCGTCGACGGCTCGGTCACCCTCCACGCGCTGCGCCCGATCCGCGCCGGCGAGGAGGTGCTGTGGGACTACAGCACGTCGATGTGCGAGCCGGGCTGGAGCGTGGCCTGCTGCTGCGGCGCGCCGAGCTGCCGCGGCCGGATCGCCAGCTTCTGCGACCTGCCGCCCGGCACCCAGGCCCGCCTGCGCCCGCGCGCGCTGGCGTACTTGCGCGGGTGAGCGCCGGGCCTCGGGGACATGTTGTCTCCGGCATGTCCTCGGGGGCATGGCCAGAAGGGCATGTTCTTGAAAACATGCTCAGCGGGACAGGGAGCGATCAGAAATTGATCTGCACCGAGCCGGCGCCGAAGCTCAGGTTGGCGCTCGGGCGGTTGCGGTCGTGGCGGGCGAGGGCGACGCCGTTGACGATGCTCGAGACGAGGGAGATCTTGCCCATGACGAGGGCGCCGAGGCCGAGGACGGGGCGGCCGAAGATCCCGCAATCGCGGCAGTCGGACGGGGGGAAGGCGGCGATCATGCCGAGCGTGAGGACGCTGAGGCCGAGCACGACGCCCCAGCCGATCTGGCGCCCGCGCAGCTGATCATGGCGCTTCGCCCACTTCTGCCAGGCGTCGTCGGCCAGGGCGGCCGGCTCGCTCGGGACCGGCAGCGGCGCGGGCAGGCCGGCGGGCGGGAGGTAATAGCCGGGCGGAGGGTCGTACCAGCCGGGCGGCGGATCGTAGTACCCGGCCGGCGGATCTTTATGGACAGGGGCGCCGCCGGGCGTGTCCGATTCGTAATACGCGGGCGGCGGATCGTAGTAGCCGGGCGGCGGATCGTAGTACCCCGCCGGCGGGTCGACGTAGATCGGCTGCATGTAGCTCGGGGCGCTGGCGGCCTCGGCGGGGGCGGGGGCCGGGTCGCCGGGGGCGGCGACGAGGAGGCTGGACGCGACCACGAGCGAGGTAAGCGAAGCAAACATCGCCCCACGATATCGCGTCCCGCGAGGCTGCGCCCGCAGCCCGGTCGCGCGGGCGGTGGGGCCTGGAGGCCCGCGGGGAGAATCGTCGTTCTCGCGGCGCCCGATGGGCTCGGCGTCACGGCG
The DNA here is from genome assembly GCF_002343915.1 of Nannocystis exedens. Taxonomy (GTDB): domain Bacteria; phylum Myxococcota_A; class Polyangia; order Nannocystales; family Nannocystaceae; genus Nannocystis; species Nannocystis exedens. The sequence goes on from NZ_NETK01000001.1 coordinate 6,434,562, forward strand.
AGCGGGCGAGGTCGCGGCGGCCAGGCCGAAGACGCGAGACCGCGCAGGGGGCGCGCCGCGAGCCGGAGAGGCGCTTGCGCCAGCGGACAGATGCGGGGTGCGGCCGCCGGGTTCGTGATTCGCGGCGCCGGTCGACGCGTATGTCGACGCGGCCGGTATGTGCATTGGTTCGGCGTCCTCAGCCGGACGAGGGGTCGGCCATCCATGGCGGGGCGTGGGGGGTCGTCGTCAACCGAGCGCGAGGCGGCGAAGCGGCGGGCCGCTCGCAACGCCGCGATCGGTCCCGCGGTCGGCCTCCCGCGGATCGTCGCCGGCGTCACCATGTTCGTGCGCGGCATTCGGGCCCCGCGCGAGAGCCGGGGGATCGCCGCGACCGGCGACGGACGGCTCGTGCGATTTCAGGCCGGCGGCGGGTGGTGGGGGGCGGCGAGGGCTCGCCGCGGTTGGCGTGGAGCCGGTACCCTGGCGGGGTGACGGGCGACGAGGCGACGATCGCGGGGGGCGAGCAGACGGGCCCGGAGCCCGTGCTGGCGCCGCGCCGGCTCGGCCGCTACGTGCTGCTGGAGGAGCTCGGGCGCGGCGGCATGGGGGCGGTGTTCGGCGCCTACGACCCCGAGCTGGATCGCAAGATCGCCGTCAAGGTCCTCGCGGGGGACGGCGGCGACCCGACGCGCCAGGCCAGGCTGCTGCGCGAGGCCCAGGCGCTGGCCCGGCTGGCGCATCCGAACGTGGTGGCGGTCCACGACGTCGGGCTCATCGACGGCCAGGTCTACGTGGCGATGGAGTACGTGCAGGGCGAGTCGCTGCGGGCCTGGCTGGGGCGCGGGCGATCGCTGCGAGAACTTTTGGACATGTTCATTCAGGCAGGTCGCGGGCTGGCGGCCGCGCACGCGGTGGGGCTGATTCACCGCGACTTCAAGCCGGACAACGTGGTGGTCGGGCGTGACGGTCGGGCTCGCGTGCTCGACTTCGGGCTGGCGGCGCTGGCCGGGACGGCGGCCGATGCGGGCGCGCCGGCGCGGCCGGACGCGGCGGTGCGGGGGTCGGGGAGTGAGGCCGTGACGATGCTCGCGGCGCGGGGGCCAGTGGGTGGGGCGGCGACGTGGGGTGATGCGGCGACGCTGCTCGCGTCGAGGGGAGCGGAGAGTGAAGCGGCGACGGTGCCGGCGTCGCGGGGGTCGGGGAGTGATGCGGCGCTCATGCTCGCGGCGCGCGGGTCGTCGGGGGGGGATGCGGCGACGGTGATGGCGTCGCGGGAGTCGGTGAATGCTGCGGCGACGATGCTCGCGTCGAGGGGAGCGGAGAGTGATGCGGCGACGATGCCGGCGTCGCGGGGGTCGGTGGGTGATGCGGCGACGGTGCTCGCGGCGCGCGGGGGGTCGGTGGGTGATGCGGCGACGGCGATGGCGTCGCGGGGGTCGGTGGGTGATGCGGCGACGGTGCTCGCGGCGCGCGGGGGGTCGGTGGGTGATGCGGCGACGGTGATGGCGTCGCGGGGGTCGGTGGGTGATGCGGCGACGATGCTCGCCTCGCGGGGGCCGGGGAGTGATGCGGCGACGATGCTCGCGGGGCGGGGGACGGTGGGCGATGCGACGGTCGGCCCGCCGGCAGGGCCGGCTTCTGGGGCGGTGGTGACGCGCGGCCCGGGACCGGTCGGCGACGTCACGACGGCGCGCTCCCATGTCCCGAAGGCCAGCCTGCTCGCGAGCCGCCTGACGGCCGCGGGCGCGTTGATGGGGACGCTGGCGTACATGTCGCCGGAGCAGTACGCCGGGGCCGAGCTCGACGCCGCGACCGACCAATTCAGCTTCTGCGTCGCGCTCTACGAGGCGGTGTGCGGGCAGCGGCCGTTCGCCGGCGAGAGTCCGGCCGAGTACGCGCTGGCGGTGACGGCGGGGGCCGTGCGGCCGCCGCCGCGCGGGGCCGAGGTGCCGCGGTGGCTGCTGCGGGCGCTGCAGCGCGGCCTCGCCGTCGATCGGCGGGCGCGCTTCCCCGACATGCCGGCGCTGCTGGCCGAGCTGACGCGCGACCGCGGGCGAGTGCGCCGCGGCTTGGGGTCCGCGGGGGCGGCGGTCGTGGTCGCCGCGGGCGTGTTCGCGGCCACGCGCGTGACCCCGCCGGCCGCCGAGGCGCCCTGCTCGGGGGCGGCGGCCGAAGTCGCGGCGGTGTGGGACGACGACCGCCGGGCGGCGGTCGAGCGCGCGTTCGCGGCGACGGGCCTGGCCTACGCGGCCGAGACGCTGGCGCGGGTCGGGCCGCGCCTCGACGCGCTGGCCGGGCGCTGGGCGGCCGTCCACACCGCGACCTGCCAGGCGCATCAGCGCGGCGAGCTGTCCGACGCGCTGTTCGACCGCCAGATGATGTGTCTCAAGGGACAGCTGAGAGGCGTGGCGGCGCGCGTCGAGGTGCTCGCGCGCGCCGACGCGGCCGCGGTCGAGCGCGCGGCCGTGCTGGTCGACGGCCTGCCGCCGGCGGAGGACTGCGCCGACCCGGCCAAGCTGCTGCCGGAGCGCCTGGTGCCGGCCGACGCCAGGGTCGCGGCCGAGGTCGCGGCCGTGCGCGAGCGCCTGGTCGCGGCCGAGGCCGAGCACGCGGCCGGGCACTACGACGTCGCGCTGGCGGCGGCCGACGGCGCGGCGATCGCCGCGCGAGCGCTGGCGCAGCCGGCGGTGGTCGCCGAGGCGGAGATGGTCGCCGCGTACGCCTGCCACGGGCTGGCTGAGTTCCGCCAGGCGCGGGAGCGGGCGCTGCAGGCCCTGTGGGCCGCGCTGGAGGTCGACCACGTCGAGTCGGCGGCCACGGCGGCGCTGCTGCTGCTGGCGCTCGCGGCCGACGAGCTGGCCGACGCCAGGGACGGCGCGCTGTGGCGCGGGCAGGCCCGGGCGCTGGTGCGCCGTCTCGGCGGCGAGGACACGCGCGACGGGGTGGCCCTGCGCACCGGGATGGCCCAGCTCGCTTTGCTCGAGGAGGACCGCGACGAGGCGCTGCGGCTGAGCGACGAGGCGGTCGCGCTGGCCGAGCGGATCGTCGCGCCCGACGATCTGCTGATCCCCGAGGTGCTCGGGGCGGCCGGGCGGATCCGCCGCAACTACGAGCTGTTCGCCGAGGCCCACCGCGACTACGCGCGCGCCCGCGAGATCTTCCGCGCCCGGCTCGGCGACAACCACCCGATGCTGGCCCACGCCTCGCACAACCTCGGCGCGGTGCTCGAGGACCTCGGCCGGATCGACGAATCGGAGGCGGCCTACCTCGAGGCGATCCGCCTGATCGAGGGCTCGATCGGCCCGGACGCGGCGGCGGCCGGGTTCGTCTACAACAACCTCAGCGACATCTACGTCGACAAGCGGGACCTGGCGCGCGCCGAGGCGTCGGCGCGCAAGGCCGTCGAAATCTTCGAGCGCGAGTTCGGCCCCGATCACCCGCGCACCGCGCTCGGGCTCAACAACCTGGCCAGCGTGCTGGGCAAGGCCCGGCGCGAGGCCGAGGCGCTGCCGCTGTTCGAGCGCAGCGTGGCGATCTACGAGAAGACGCTGGGGCCCGACCGCTACGACGTGGCGTTCCCGGTCCACGGGCTCGGCACCGCGGTGCTGGCGGCCGGCGACCTGCCCCGCGCGGAGGCGCTGTTCCGCCGCGCGCTCGCGCTGACCACCGCCGGCGTCGGCGCGGACCACGTCGAGAACGCGACCGAACACCTGTGGCTCGGCCGCACCCTGCTGCTGCAGCGACGCGCCCGCGAGGCCGCGCCGTCGCTCGAGCGGGCGCTCGCGCTGTGGACCGCGAACGACCGGCCGAGCCGCGCCGGCGAGGCCCGCTTCCTGCTGGCGCAGGCGCTGTGGCAGCTCGGCGGGCGCGACGACCGGGCCCGCGCCCTCCGCGAGGCCGCGCAGGCCGCGGCGACGATCGACGACGGCGACCCGCAGGTGCGGGTGCGCCGGGCCGAGGTGACGGCCTGGCTGGCGGCGCACAAGCTGCCCTGAAGGACAGGTCGAAGCGGGCGCCGGCGCGGCGGGTGAATCATCGCATGTCCCGAAGGACAGCCGGAAGCGCACCGGTAGCGAGCGTCAGCGCGGGCGCGCGGGCGCCTCGGCGTCGCCCATGTCCGGCGTCCACGGCGGCAGCCAGCCCTCGGGCGCCGGCTCGCCCGGGTTCGGCCGGCGCCGACGATGCAGGCGAATCGTCGAAGGACGCCTGCGGCCCGAGCCGGGGCGAGACGGCTTCGCCAAATAGAAAGATGTCTCGGAGGACATGCTTTACGAAGCATGTCTTCCGAGACACCAGCCCCTCACAGCAGCTTCTGCGGGCCCTTGGGGCTCAGCGTCAGCAGCGGCTGGATCAGGCCCTCCGGCAGCGAGTAGACCCACGCGTGCAGGTACGGGTACACGTCCTTGGCCCAGGCGTTGCGGATGACGTCGGTCTCGGCCAGGCGGTGGACCTGGTCGACGGTGTTGAGCTCGACGAGCTTGGCCCAGCGCTCGTCCTCGCTCAGCAGGTCGAGCTGCTGGCGGTGGCGCTGGTAGATGTCGGCGACCGGCGCCAGCCACTGGCTGAGGCGGCCGGGCGGGGCCCCGTTCATCGCCGCCTTGACGCCGCCGCAGCCGTAGTGGCCGCAGACGATCACGTGGTGCACCTTGAGCGCCTCGATCGCGTACTGGAGCACGCACAGCACGTTGGCGTCGTCGGCGCGGACGAGGTTGGCGACGTTGCGGTGGACGAACAGCTCGCCGGCGTCGGTGACGGTCAGCTGGGTCTCGGGCACCCGGCTGTCGGAGCAGGAGATCCACAGGAACTCGGGCTGCTGGCCGGCGGCCAGGCGCTGGAAGAACTCGGGATCGATGGCGCGTCGCTCCTGCGCCCACGACTTGTTGGCGAGGAGCAAGCGGCGGGCGGGGTTCATGCGGCGGCCTCCTGCTTGAAGTGGGTGTTGAGGCTGGTGGCGCTGCGGCGCAGCTCCACCGTGATGTTGCGGGCCTTGGCCGACAGCAGGAAGTCGTCGATCGCGTCGACGATGTCCGGGTCGATGAACTGGGCCCGGGTGCCGTCGATCAGCACGGCGGAGCCGTTCGGGATCGCCGAGAAGGCGCGCAGCAGCGCCGGCTTGTTGAGGAACGAGACGTCCTTGGCGAACCGGATCAGGTACTCGTGGTCCTCGTGGGCGACGACGATCGCCGACCTGAAGTTGCTGCGGATGACGTAGAAGATGCCGACGCCGACGCCGATGGCGACGCCGACCAGCAGGTCGGTGAACAGGATCGCCCCCAGGGTGATCAAGAACGGCACGAACTGGCCCTTGCCGCGCTGGTACTGCGCGTGGAACACCCGCACGCTGGCCAGCCGCAGGCCCATCACGATCAGCACCGCGGCCAGCGCCGACAGCGGGATGTGGTTGAGGATCGGCGCCAGCACCAGCACGCTGAGCAGGAGCAGCACGCCGTGGAGGATCGCCGACACGCGCGTGCGCGCGCCGGCGTCGATGTTGGCCGACGAGCGGACGATGACGGCGGTGATCGGCAGGCCGCCGAGCAGGCCCGAGACGATGTTGCCCGCGCCCTGCGCCTTGAGCTCGCGGTCGGTCGGGGTGATCCGGTGGAACGGGTCGAGCTTGTCGCAGGCGCCGACTGACAGCAGCGACTCGACGCTGGCGATGACGGCGATGGTGGCGGCGACCCGCCACACCGCCGGGTCGCCGATGCGCGAGAAGTCGGGGAACGGCAGCGCGAACAGGATGCCGGACAGGCCGCTGAGGTCGGGGATGGTGACGAGGTGCGTGGCGTCGGTGAGGTGCAGGTCCGGGGCGTAGAGCCTGAACAGCTCGTTGGTGAGCGCGCCGACGATCACCGCCACCAGCGCCGGCGGCATCCACGAGCCGACCATCTTCTTGCCGACCTTCTGCCACAGCAGCAGGGCCCCCAGCGCCGCGACGAAGATGATGAAGGCGCCGAGGTCGGCGTTCTGCACGGCCGCGACGATGTCGGTGAAGGTGTTGCCGCCGCCCTGGCCGACGAAGCTCTCGTCGCCCTCGAAGTCGACGTCGTAGCCGAGCGCGTGCGGCACCTGCTTGAGCACGAGGATGCAGCCGATCGCCGCCAACATGCCGTGGACCACCGCGACCGGGACGAAGTGGGCCACCGCGCCGGCCCGCAGCAGGCCGAAGCCGAGCTGCATGACCCCCGCGAGCACGACCGCGAGGATGAAGGCCGAGTAGGCGCCGAGCTCGGCGATGCCGGCCGCGACCACCACGGTGAGGCCGGCGGCCGGCCCGCTGACGCTCAGCGGCGAGCCGCTCAGCGTGCCGACGACGAGCCCGCCGACGAACCCGGCGAACAGCCCCGCGAGGAGCGGCGCACCCGACGCCAGGGCGATCCCCAGGCACAGCGGCAGAGCGACGAGAAAGACGACGAGCGAGGCCGGAATGTCGGCGGCCAGGTGCGTGTGCCAGGGCTGTTTGTCTGGAGTCAAGGGCGGCATCGAGGATGAAGTCGGCTTAATCGGCGGCGAGGGCGAATGTGATGGCAAGAATCCGGAGAAGAGTCCACCGATAAGAAATACAGGAAGATAGGTTCAGATGAAGGATGCATCATGCGGTGCTACAGAGCCATGGGTAGCCATGAGTTTCATCGACCGGATCAAGCACGCGATCGTCGGCAACGGGGAAGGGATCGCCCTCCGTGACCTGCAGACCGCTGTTCGCGCCGGCGAGGACCTCCGCGGCACCCTCGAGCTGGTCGGCGGCGAGCATGACGTCAACCTCGAGGGCGTGCTCCTCCGCCTCGATGAGGAGCGCCTCATCTACGACAACCCCAGGCACGGCGACTTCGACTTCTGGCGCGAGGCCGCCGCCGTCACCATCCCCCTCGGCCGCTCCCTCGCCCCCGGCGAGCGTCTGCAAGTGCCGGTGGTGCTCCGCCTGCCCCCCGACCTCGAGCCCTCCGCCACCCACCGCCGCTACCGCGTCACCGCCAAACTGCAGGCCTCCGGCCGCCACCCCAAGGCCAGCGCCCTGGTCGACGTGGTCGCCTGAAGTTCTCCGCGGCCGCGCCGCCCGCTCGAGCTCGCCGGCCGTTCGCTGCAGGTCTGTCTCTTCGGACAGGTCCGAGACGCGCCCGGTTGGATACACTCGCCCGGTCGTGTCCGCCCCCGCTCCCTTTCGTCGCTGCAATTTCCGGTCCCTGGCCCCGCTCGTGCTCGCGCTCGCGTGCGACCGCGGGCCCGCGGCGGGTCCGCCGCCGGCGAAGTCGGAGCCGGCCGCCCCCCCGCCGCCCGTCGCCGCGGCGCCGGAGGCCACCCCCGCGGCGCCGGAGAGCCCGCCGATGACCCCGCCCGACCTCACGGCCCTGACGTCCGAGTTGCTGCGCCAGCACGGGGAGGGCCAGCGCGCGCGGATCGAGCGCGGCCTGTCGCAAGTGGCAGCGCTGTGGCGCCCGGAGGACGGCGACCTGGCGGCGTTCGTGCGCGAGCACTTCATCAGCGAGCCGGTCGCGCTGGCGGCCACGTTCGCCCGCCTCGAGTCGGTGTTCGAGCAGATCGACGGCCACACCCACGAGGTCGGCCGCGAGGTCCGCCGCGCGACCGACGTCGACACCGGCCCGCTGCTGGCGGTCGACCCGCTGCTCGCCACCTACGACCCGTTCGCCCACGTCACCGAGGACCTGTTCCAGGCCAAGGTCGGCTTCGTCGTCCTGCTCAACTTCCCGCTGACGACCCTGGCCGAGCGCAGCGAACATGGCCCGAAGTACAGCCGCCAGCAGTGGGCCGAGGTCCGCCTCGGGTCCCGCTTCGGCCGCCGCGTCCCCGCCGAGGTGCGCCAGGCCGTCACCCGCGCCACCGCCGACGCCGACCTGTACATCTCGCAGTACAACATCTGGATGCACCACCTGGTCGATGAGACAGGTGCGCGCCCGTTCCCGTCCGGCCTGCGCCTGATCAGCCACTGGAACCTGCGCGACGAGCTCAAGGGCCGCTACGCCGACCCCGACGGGCTGAAGAAGCAGCAGATGATCGTCAAGGTGATGGAGCGGATCGTGACCCAGACGATCCCCGCGGCGGTGATCGACAACCCGCACGTCGACTGGGACCCGTTCACCAACGCCGTCAGCGCCGCGCCCGCGAGCGAGGTCGAGGCCGACGCCCCGCCGCGCGCGGTGGTCCTCGACGGCGCGCGCGAGGACGACGTCCGCTACCGCAAGCTGCTCGCCAACTTCCACGCGGCCCGCCACGAGGACAAGTACGTGCCGATCGCCCCGACGGCGATCGCCCGCAGCTTCGAGCTCGGCCGCGAGCTGCCGGAGGCCCGCGTCAGGGCGCTGCTCGAGCAGGTGCTGACGTCGCCGCTGGTGGCCCGCACGGCCGCGCTGATGAAGCAGCGCCTCGGCCGCGAGCTCGGGCCGCAGGACCTGTGGTACGCCGGCTTCCGCGGCAACGCGGCCCACGCCGAGGCCGAGCTCGACGAGCGGACGAAGGCCCGCTACCCGACCGCGGAGGCGTTCGCCCGCGACATGCCGCGGCTCCTCCAGGGCCTCGGGTTCGCGCCGGCGAAGGCCAAGTTCCTCGCCGAGCACATCCTCGTCGACCCGTCGCGCGGGGCCGGGCACGCGCTGCAGTCGCTGCGCCGCGGCGACTTCCCCCACCTGCGCACCCGCGTCGGCGCCGGCGGCATGGACTACAAGGGCTACAACATCGCCGTCCACGAGCTCGGCCACAACGTCGAGCAGGTGTTCTCGCTGTACTCGGTCGACCACACGCTGCTCGCCGGCGTGCCGAACAACGCGTTCACCGAGGCGCTCGCGTTCGTGTTCCAGGCCCGCGACCTCGAGCTGCTCGGCGTCGGCAAGCCCGACCCGGCGAGCGAGCGCGAGCGCGTGCTCGCCGACTTCTGGGCGACCTTCGAGATCGCCGGCGTCGCCCTGGTCGACGTCGCCGCCTGGCACTGGATGTACGACCACCCCGAGGCGACCCCGGCCGAGCTGCGCGAGGCGGTGGTGAAGATCGCCCAGGACGTGTGGGACCGCTACTACGCGCCGGTGCTCGGCAGCCCCGGCACGCCGCTGCTCGGCATCTACAGCCACATGATCTCGTATCCGCTGTATTTGTCCGACTACCCGCTCGGCCACCTGATCGCGTTCCAGATCGAGGAGCACATCCAGAAGTCCGGCAAGCTCGGCCCCGAGTTCGAGCGCATGGCCTCGCTCGGGGCGCTGACGCCCGACCTGTGGATGACGCAAGCGACCGGTGCGCCGGTGGCCGCCGAGCCGCTGCTGCGCGCCACCGAGGCCGCGCTCGAGGGCGCCGGCGCGCCCCCGCCTTGACGCGCCCGCCCCGGGGTGCTTCGCTGTGGCGGAATGCTTGGATTGATTTTTTTGGTACTTGAAGTCACGGGCCAGGTCGACGCCGACCGGGCGCGTATCCAAAAACACCTCGAGACGGTCGAGACGGAGCTGCGGGCGCGCGACACGTCGCACCTGCCGCCCGCGCTGCAGGCCGAGCGCGCGCGCAACCTCGACCGCCTGCACGCGTATCGCCTGGGCGGGCTGTTCCCGAAGAACCCCGACTTCATCGGCGAGCGGGTGCCGTTCTTCATCGACGAGGACGGGGTCGCGTGCGCCGTCGGGCACCTGGTCATCGAGTCGGGCTTCGCCGAGGTGGCCGGCGAGATCGCCGAGCGCGAGAACAACGCCCGCCTGCTCGCCATGACCCACCCGGCCCTGTCGGGGTGGATCGCCCAGAGCGGCCTGACGGCCGAGGAGTGCGCGCGGATCCAGCCGGAGTACTGCGGCTGCGGCGACGAGTACGCGCCGGTCTGCGGCGTCGACGGCAAGACCTACGGCAACGCCTGCTACGCCGAGACGTGCGCGAACGTGGCGATCGCGCACGAGGGCGTGTGCAAGGCCGAGGAGACCACGAGCGACTGGCCCGACGCGGGCACCAGCACCGGCCCGGGCGACTCGACGGGCGGCGATTCGACGGGCGGCGAGTCGAGCGGCGGTGACTCGAGCGGCGAGCAGCCGGGCAGCTCGAGCGGGTCCGGTTCCGAGTCGGACGGGCACGACGGCGAGCACCAGCGCAAGTCGGGCTGCTCTTTGGGACAGGACGCCGCGGGCGCGCCGGCGCTGGCGCTGCTGCTCGTGCTGGCGGCGCGGCGGCGGAGGCTGCGGTCATGACGTCGGCGAAATACGCGGCGCTCTCCGTGTCGCTCCTGCTCGCCTGCGGCGGCGGGGGCGGCGAGTCCGAGACCGACGACGGCAGCACGAGCAGCGGCGGCTCCGAGACCGACGGCAGCAGCGGCGCGCCGACGAGCACCGACGGCGAGAGCAGCACCGGCGAGCCGGCGCCGGCCTGCGAGCCCGGCGACCTCGGCGACGCGCTCGAGTGGTCGCAGTCGGCCGCGATGCTGCCGGGCTTCCTCCCGGCGCTGGCGGCCGGGCCGGAAGATTCGGTGGTGCTCGCCGGCGGCACGACGACGGACGACGCGTTCGTCGAGCTGCGCGACGCCCAGGGGGCGAAGGTGTGGAGCGACGTCTACGCCGGCGCCCACGGCCACGACGACGACCTGCTCGACGTGGCGGTCGACCCGGAAGGGTTCGTCCACGTGCTGGTGCGCGAGGTGATCCTCAACGTCGTCGCCGAGACGATGGGCACGTTCGACGCCCGCTTGGTGGTGCTGCGCTACGCGCCCGACGGCGCGCACGTGTGGCGCTGGGAGCGCGAGCGCGCGCCCGTCGAGCCGTGGGGCACGTACTTCCCGGAGGGCAGGCTGGCGGCCGACGGCGAGTCGATCGTCGTGGTCGAGTGGGCCCACAACCAGCCGGTCCAGCACGTCCGGCTCGACGCGTTCGGCAACCTGCAAGCCGAGGTGCCGCTGGCGACGCCGGACTTCCTCAGCTACCGCGTCCGCTTCGATGTCGGCGCCGACGGCTCGGCGGTGCTCGCCGACACCCTCGAGAGCCCCGAACGCCTGTGGGTCGGCCGCTTCGATGCCCACGGGGCCCCGGCCTGGTCGGTCGAGTTCGAGGGCGACGAGCTCAAGCCGGGCTCGGTGTTCGCCGTCCCGGGCGGCGCGGCCTACCTGACCGGGTCGCTCGACGCGAACCCGGGCCTCACGTTCTCGCTGCGCAAGTTCGCCGGCGACGGCGCGGTCGAGTGGAGCCAGCCGCTGCCGGTCGAGAGCACCGACGACATCCGCTTCGGCGGCGCGCTCCGCTGCGACGGGGCGCTGCTGCTGGTCGGCGGTACCGACAAGCCGCCCCAGCCCGACAACGAGTGGGGCCAGCGGCGCGACCTGTGGGTCGGGCTGATGGGAGCCGACGGGGCGCTGCTGTGGAGCTTCGAGCACGAATTCGGCCCGCCGTTCAGCTGGGGCGGCGGCCACACCGCGGCGTTCACCAGCAGCGGCGCCGTCGTCGTCAGCGGCAGCTTCCTCGGCGAGGACGGCAGCAGCTCCCGGCCGTGGCTGGGCCGCCTGTCGGGAGGCTGAGCGAAAGAGCATGTCCTGAAGGGCATGGCCGATGCGCCATGCCTTTCAGGACATGTCTTAAAGTCACATCGTGGTCGGGTTGACGATCTTCGTGCCGGTGCCGCCGAGGTACGAGTAGCTGTCGTGCTGGTCCCAGCCGATGATGATGACGCTGAACGGGACGTCGCCGCCGTCGAGGACGTGGACGCCGTCGCCGAGCGGGACGCGGGCGACCTCGTAGTTGCTGTCGGCCACCGGGTTCCACTGGGCGTCGGGGATCGGCACGCCGTCGATGGTGACGGTGGCGCCGGCCTCGCGGGTGAACACCCCGACATCGTTGATCCACGTCGAGGGCACCTCGCCCTCGTTGAGGGTGAGCTCGAACGGCACGCCCGGCTGCCCGGCCGGCACGCCCGGGCCGGCGGCGGTGACCGTGCTCGGCGTGACCGTGATCTTGGTGTTGTCCATCCCCGCGACCGCGCTGGCGTAGCTGTGCTGGAACGTGCTGGTGTTGTCCATCATCGACGTCCACGCGATCACGTGGTTGATCGAGTCGAGGCACTCATACACACGGGGGGCAAACTGGCGACCTACGGCGGTCCATCTTCGTGTTTTAGTAGGCTTAGGTTGTTAGAGAATAGGCATCCGTGGTCGCGCGAGTCCCTCTCAGCCGTCAAGCTGGGGGGCCGCGGATGATTGGGCAAGGAAAAATCCGGAGAAGGCGATACACAGGAAGTGAAGTGCCTTCATTTCGCCAACGCGGTGAGATCGGCAATGGGCTAAATGCGTGGCCTTCGGAGGCTGTGAGAAAATGCATGTTGTCAATTCGTATCGAGCTATCGCTTCCGGCTCGATCGCTGGTAGCCCGCTTTCGCGGAACACGACGGCAGTGGTCGTCGGAGCGCCCGCGATGGCGAGGATGATCGGAGGAACATGAAGTCGAATATGGTGGTTCTTGGGGTAATGGTGGTCGGACTTTGTAATTGCGGGGGTGGTGGCCCAAAGACGAGCGACACGGCCGAACCCGAGCCGGTGGAGAGCTGTAAAACAAATTTTTCACTCTGCCCTCCGGCGATCTACAACTTCCGCTGTTGGAATGAAGGTCCGAACAAGAATTATCATGTGATCGGTGGGATTGCACAACAGCCGGATTGGTACAACGGCTGTGCCTACGTCGATCCGGCTGTTGGCTGGGAAACCGAGGCCAAAGACGCATGCGTCGCACGCTGCAAGAACATCTCCGAGGAGGGATACGTGTGCAAGCAGGAGAACTGGTCCGGCGTGGACGAGGAGCCCGGGCCCCAGACATGTACAGCTCCGGATACACTGAACATGCTGGTGGTCGAACAGGAGCTGGGAACCCTCGCTGCCAACGATGCATCGGCACTGTCGTGCGACTTGTGGGAGGACTGCTTCGACTTCTTCAGTCTTGAAGTCCAAGATGCACTTAGTACTCCGCCGACCCCCACCGTGCGGTACACGGCGGACACGTTGCTCGAGACCGTGCCCTCGGCGTCCTCCGTCACGGTGCTGGGCAACGCCCAGACCGCCCCGACGACCCGAGCTCTGACCGGCGAGGCCGCCTACACGGCGCCGCTTTGCGGGGTTGGCGAGGTCGCGTGTCCCATCTACCTCGCGCAACTCGATCTGTCGGCAGCCTCGGCGTTCTCGGCGACGATCGCGGTGCCCGGCGCTGGGACCGTCACGAAAACCTTCAGTGACGTTGAGATCCACCTCAAGCAGCCGACGCTGGGAATTTGGTTGCCGAACTTCGAGTATGCGATCTTCCCGCCCGATTCACTGGTGTTCACCGTGACGGGCAGCGTGTCGGGTACCGAGGTTGCCGGGGAGAATGGGAGCTACCTGGAGGAGCACATCGTCCGTGGATACGTGTTCGGGACGCTCGACGGCGGGCTGACCTTCTCGGCCGAAGGCGAGCACTCGCTGGTCGACTTCAGTGTGCATGCCGAGTTCGCCCCGTAGCAGTCGCCAAAAACGCCCCACGCCAGCCGCCCGGGTGCTCCCGACGCACCCGGAGGCTTGACCTCGTCGCATCATCCTGGCACAAAAAGATCCTTGACCCGGAGCCTCACGCACGCCTTCGTCCTCGCGCTCGTCGCGAGCGTCACCGGTGCTTGCCGGGAGCCAGACGCGTCGCCGTGGCCGTTGCCCGAGATCGTAGCGACCAGCAAATACATCGAATACGGCACCTGGGCCGAGCCCTCGCAGGTATGCATGAGCGAGAAGCTGGCAGAGATGGATCGCTTCATCGAGGAGACCGCCGAGTTCCTCGAGGTCGCCGTACCCGCCGAGCCGATCGTCTATGTATGGTATCCGATCCTACCCGAGGAGGAGGATTGGCCCTGTTCATCCGACACTGCTTGTTATACCACAATCTCGAGCAACGGGTACATTCCTTCGACCCTACCGTTCGGGGTGCAAACGACGTTCCATGAATTCGTGCATGCCGTGGATAACGCAGGTCTGGGTCGTGGCCATTCCATTTTCGCCGAAGGACTGGCGGAGTACTTGAGCCGCACAAGTGCGAGCATGGGCACGAGCACTCTGGACGGCTTTGCCGAGAAATTCTCGGCAATGCTCGAGGAGGGGATTACCCAGTACGGGCTCGCCATGCATTTCGTGGGCTCTGTGATCCAGAAGCACGGAGTGGATGGCTTCAAACGCCTCCGGAAGGAGGTGCCGTGGGACGCGCGTTTACAGGAATTCACGGCGGCCTATCAGCGAGCCTTGGGGGAAAATCTTGGCTCGGCGTTGATGGAGATGGAACTGCAGCCGATTACCGGGCAATTCCCATGGTACTGCGACGGCGAGGAGGTTCCATGGCCGGACCCAGGCGATCTGGAGGTAACGCTGCGTGGCTCCTGCGGAGACGGCTTCTTCTGGAGCGAGGGGCTCGTAGAAGGGGTCCCCAGCCGGTGGAAGGACTTCGTGCTCGACGTGCCGGAGGCTGGAATTTACACGCTCACGGCCAGCACGGTGACGAGCGAGACGGCGGGAATTTTCGCCGTACTCGATGGTTGCGTCGGGACGGAGTCTGGAAACATCCTCGTCAGCGACGGAGTTCCAGGTATCAATCGATTGGGCCCTGGTCGTCATCTACTACGAGTAGGTCTCCCGGCGGACGCCGCCGAGCCGGGGATGATCGCGAACTTGAAGCTAGAATTCCGCCCACTCCCGCCGTGAGTTGGGGCCTCAATATCTTTTCAAGCGTGTCTTGAGAGACAATGAGGAGGCGCGCTTGCCGCCCGGCCTGCGCAGATCTCGACAGCCGGCCGGCGCAGACGAGGAGATTCACCCGATCGCCGCCGCGCCGGGAATGTCGGCGCGCGCCGGCGCGTGGTAGGGGACGACGATGCGCCCCGACGACCGAGACGGCCCCCGCGCTCGCGCCCGCGCGTGGCTGCCCGACGTCGCGCTGGCGCTCGGCGTGTTCGTCGGCCTCAACGCGCTCGGGTCGCTGGTCGCGGGGCCGCGTTTCGACGTCACGGGGGCGTGGATCAGCCTGCCCGAGGGGACAGGTTCATCTGTCTTCAAGGCCATGTTGGCGGCGCTCCTGATCGCCCGCGGGCTCGGGCCGCTGCGCCGGCGCTCGGTCCGGGTGCTCGCGGTCGCGACGCTGCTGGCGGTCGCGGCGGCGGCGGCGTGGGACACGGCGGTCTACTTCGCGCTGCTGGTGGGCGGGCGGATCGCCACGCCGCTGCCGTTCCCGAGCTCGGTGCTGGTGCTGGCGCTGTCGCTGGCGCTGGCCCGCGCGGCGGCGCGGCCGGGGCCGCCTCGGGTATGGTCTTCGGGACAGGTGGCGCGCGGCCTGGCGACGGCGGCGGCGGTGGCCCTGGCGCTGCCGCTGCTGCTGATGCTGACGTTCGGCCCGACCCGCTACGCCCGCGAGGCCGACGCGATCGTGGTGTTCGGCGCGCGGGTCTACTCGGACGGCACGCCGTCGCTCGCGCTGGCCGACCGCGTCGACGAGGGCATCCGGCTGTACCACCGCGGGCTGGCGCCGGTCGTGATCATGAGCGGGGCGATCGACGAGGGCCACGGGGCCTCGGAGCCGGAGGCGATGAAGGCCCGCGCGGTCGCGGCGGGGGTGCCGGCGTCGGCGATCGTGCTCGACGAGCTCGGGGTCGACACGGCGGCGACGGTCGAACAGACGGCCGAATGGCTGCAGCAGCGCGGGGTCCGGCGGGTGCTCGCCGTCAGCCACTATTATCATCAGCCGCGCGTGAAGCTGCTGTTCGAGCGCGCCGGCGTGCTGGCATACACGGTGCCGGCGACGATGAGCCGGCGCTTGCTCAAGGAGCCGTGGTTCGTCGGCCGCGAGGTGCTGGCGTACTATGCGGCCTGGCTGGCGCCGTTCCTGCCGGGGCGGTAGACGGGGCGCGGAGGACCATCGGCGATCGCGGCGGGATCACGGGCGCCGCTTGCCGACGAACCAGCGGCCGATGTCGAGGACCGTCCCGAGGCCGAGGCCGATCGCGCCGAGCATCAGGAACGTGGCGACGGCCGCCAGGTCCTCGAAGCCGCCGGTGTTGGGCCCGGCGAAGGCGCGCAGCAGGAGCAGGTAGCCGATCAGCAGGCCGATCTGCGCGAACAAAAAGCCCATGCGCGCGCCGAGGAAGCCGAGGAGCGCGGGCGGCCCGGCGATCAGCAGCAGCGACAGCGAGGCGCCGCGCAGGGTCTCGAGCGTGGGCGGCTGGCCGGTGTTGAGGTAGGCGGCCAGCATCGCCAGACCGGTCCAGAGCGCGGCGGTGACGAGGAGGACGACGAGCCAGCGCGGGCTGAGGGCGGGCGGGAGCATGTCTCAGTGTAGCGCCCGCCCGGGCGGACGCCGGTCGCGAAGATCTTTCGCGCGCGGCCGATCGGCGTCAACCCGGCGGCTGGTTGATCTCGCCGAGGCTGAGGCCGCCGGGGTAGGCGTAGCTGATCCGGCAATCGTAGCCGTAGACCTCGATGCCGAACTTGACCGACTGGCTGCGGATGTCGTGCGGGCCGTCGGGGATCAGAAAGCGCGCGTAGGCGAGGTCGCCGACGCCGAGCGGGGTCGGGGCCGGCAGCGCGGCGCCGTCGAGCTCGAGCGTGTCCCAGCCGGCCTCGGGGGCGACCACCGTGAGCATGTCCCAGCCGTAGGTCTCGGGGGTGAGGAAGGTGTAGTTGTTGCGGTACTGGGCGGTCGGCGGGATGAAGGTGATCGCGGGGTCGCCGAGCTCGGTGGTGTCCTGCGAGGGGATGTCGCAGTTCTTCGAGATGAAGGCGCCGGGGTACTCGGCGTCGTTCTTGGGCCCGCTCGACTGGTCCTGGCTCAGCATGTAGTGGGCGACCATGAACGCCTCGGTGCCCTCGACGCGGAACGAGGCGGGCGTGAGCAGCTCGTGGAACTGGCCCTCGTCGAGGGTGACCTCGCCCTGGTGGTCGCCGGTGAAGGTGAGGACGGTGCCGTCCTTGTCGGCGATGAAGCGGTAGAGGTCGGGCTCGTCGCTGCGCGGGCGAAACTTGACCACCGCGTAGTCCTTGCCCCACGCGGTGCGCGGCGGCACCTGCTCCTCGAGGTAGTCTTTATAATAATTCATGCCGGGGCCGGGCAGGCTCATCGCCGGCGAGCCGGTCATGACGGCGACCGGCGCGGTGCTGCTGACGCGCATGCCGGTGAAGTCGGCGACGCTGCCGCTCGGCGAGACGATCCGCAGCGCCTGCTGGGCGTCGACGGTGTGCGTGGTGCTGCCGCCGCCGCCGAGGCCCGGGACGCCGCCGCCGCCCTCCGTCCCGCCCTGCATCGTCGCCGGCATCTCGACGGTCACCTGATTGCCGTCGACCATGCTGATGATGCTGACCCAGCTCGCCGAGAAGTCGCTGTTGTGATAGCTCGGCACCAGGTAGTCCTGGCCCCACGCGTGCGCGGGGAGCAGCAGCGAGGCGTCGGCGGTCGCCACCTGCGACGACGAGTACGGGCTGAATTGATAGGCGACCACCGGCACGTCGCTCTCGAGCCGCAGGACCTGCTTGAGGATCCCCGTCTGCACCGGCATCGCGTGCTGCGTCAGCGCGGCCGACAGCGCCGGGAGGATGAAGGTGTGAAGCTGCTTCGGCGCGACCACGGCGGCCTCGATCACCTCGCCGGCGGCGCCGTAGAGGGTGACGTTGGCGTCGACGTTGCCGCTGGTGTTGGCGGCGACGACGGCCCACGGCAGGTCGGTGTCGCTGTCGCCCACGGTCGGCGCGAACAGGCAGCCGGCGCTGGTCAGGTTCATCGCCGCGAGCTCGCAGGTGCTCTCGTCGACGGGCCCGGTGTCGTTGATGTCGGGCATGGCCCCGAGGTCGAACTTGGCGCCGCTGCCGGTGGTGCTGGTGGAGGTCGGCTCGGCGGTGGTCGAGGTGGTGGGCGGGCTCACGGTCGAGGTCGAGGTCGACGCCTCGGTGGTGGCCGGGCTCGTGGTCGTGTCGGTGGTGGCGGGGAGCGAGGTCGTGCCGGTCGTCGTGCCGCCCTCGGTGGTGGCGGGGGGCGCAGCGGCGCAGGCACAGACGAGGACGTGGAGGCCAAGGGGTAAGCTGCGGCGCATGTGCAGATGGTAGGCCGAACATCGTCTCGATGCGATCGCCCGCGAGTGGTTTCGGACCTGGCCGAACGGTCATGCGCGCGGGCGAGCGCGGGCGTCGGGATTTCGCCGGTAGAGGCGGCGTGGTTAGCCCTCGTCGCCGCTTCGGCGTGGAAGACTCGATGGCGCAACCCGAGCCGTCGACGAACGGGCCCGATCGCTTCTGACGACGGAGGCCCCGGCCCGGCTCCGCGGCCGCGACGACGCCGGCGCCGAGGCGCTCCTGTGCGGCTGCGCCGAGGACGACGCGAGCGGTCACACCGCCGCGCTGCTCGGCGACGCGTACTTCCTGCAGGGGCGGCATGCGCAGGCTGCGGCGTGCTACCGCGCCGCGCTCACGGGGGTGCCGGCGGCCGGCGACTGGGAGGCCAGGGCGGCGCGCGCGTGGCCGTGCGCGCTGGCCGGCGCCGACGCGGCGATCCCTCCGCCGGAGCACTTCTTCGAGCTCGTGGCGGCGGAGCGGCTGGCGAGTGGGCCGCGGCCGTCGACGCCGGCGTGCGACGGCGACGCGCCGCCGGCCGCTCGCTCGCAATGGCTCGAGCCGCTGCGCCGCGTCGGCGACGTCGTCGGCGGGGCGATGACCGTCGTCGCCGGCGGCATGCTGCACGCGCTCAGCGACCTGGCCGGGAAGATCGGGATCGCCGACGAGGTGTGGACCCACGGATACCGCGACGTCACCGGGCTGCCGCAGGTCGGCGACGAGGCCTGGCGATCTTCAAGCTGGCGTACATGCGCCGCACGCTCGCTCCACGTCGCGGCGGCGGCGGCGACGAACTGGAATTATGATGATGTGCTGCTGTGGTGGCTGGTGGCCTCTCGCTCCATCGTCGTCGGCCGCGCCAGAGCCGTAGTGGCGGCCTCGTCATCGATTGACCACACTCCGCGATCGGGTGTGGGCAATCGGCCCCATTAAAAAAACGAGCGCGACGACCTCGTCGTCGCGCTCGCGTCATTCATCGTCGTCGCGCGGCGATCACTGGATGACGCACACCCCGGCGCCGCCCGGGCCGGCGTGCGGGCAGTGGGTCGCGTCGTCGGTCTCCGCGACGCCGGCGTGGTACAGACGGCAGCCGACGGTGTCGCCGGCGGTGTCGGCGGTGGTGCCCGGGTACCAGTGGCTGCACTGATCGAGGCAGTCGGCCTCGTCGTTGTAGAGGTTGAGGTCGTTGGTGCAGTTGGCGAAGTACTCGGTGCAGTACTCCTCGCAGGTCGGCGCGGCCGCGTCGACGCACACGCCGGCGCCGTTCGGGCTGGCGTGCGGGCAGTGCTCGTTGGCGTCGACGGTGCTGGCGACCGTCACGTGGTAGAGGCGGCAGCCGAGCGTGTCACCGGCGGTGTCGGCGGGCGTGCCGACCGGCCACTGGCCGCACTGGTCGAGGCAGGCCTGCATGTTGTCGTACTCGGCGAAGTCGACGCACGCGTCGATGTAGATCCCGCAGTACGCCTCGCAGGTGAGCTCGCCGCCGGTCGTCGTCGTGTCGGTCGTCGTGTCGTCGGTCGTCGCCGTCATGGTCGTCGTCGGGGACGTCGTCGTCGTGTCCGGCCCGGTCGTCGGATTCGTGGTGTCCGTGCCGGTGGTGGTCGTCGCGGTGTCGTCCGTGGTCGTGTCCGTCGTCCCCATGGTGGCCGGCTGCGTCGTGCCGTCTGTGGTGGACTCGGTGGTTGCGTTCCCGCTGTCGCCGCAGGCGACGAGGCCGAGAATCAGCGGGGAGATGAAAATCCAAGCTGCCTTTCGCATCAGGAGCATCCTTCGTAGGTGTGTCGGGGAGGATATCGTAACGAGGCGCCGGACGTTACACGCTCCGAACCGGCCCGTCGGCCGCGCGCTTGCGCTTCGCAAGGTTTACGAATGTGCGATCGAATGCTCGTATTCGGCCGGTGGGTACCGGCAAAAATTTTGTTGAGCCTGCTACCGATCCGTTCGGCCGTCACGTTCGTACTCCCATGTTGGCCCGCATCGGCCGACGCAGGCGGACTCGGCGCGGGCGCGGCCGATTGCGCGGTCGCGTCGCGCGATTGAGCCGAAGCGCGTCGTCGCCCGAGAGAATTTCACAGGCGTCGCGCCGGCCGGAGATCCAAAGCACTCGCAGAGGAGTAGGATGCTCTCGACTTGACGACGGTCGCGGCTCTGGCGGGCCCGGCCGGACGAGGAGGCTCGATGTACAAGAACTTGAGAGCGAAAACGGGGCTGGCGGTCGTCGCCGTGGCTGCGATCTGCGGGGGGAGCTGGTGGACCTCCAACGTCCGCGCGTCCGACCACGACGAGTCGCCGCTGGTGAAGATGGACGCCGCGCAGGACCTCACCGACGTGTATGTCTTCGAGAGCGGCGACAACAAGACGACGATCATCGTCTGTTGGGCCGGCTTCAACGACAGCCGCCCGCAGCCGGACGACTCGGCGCTGTACGACGGCAACGCCCTCTACGCCATCAAAGTCGACAACGACGGCGACAACGAGGCGGACCTCACCTTCTACTGGCGCTACGGGACCAACGCGAAGGACGAGATCGGCATCCAGTGGACGGGCATCCCCGGCACGGACGCGCCGGCGGTCGGTCCGGTGGAGACGGTCTTCGACGCCGGCCAGTTCGCCCGCGTGTGGACGGGCCACGCCGACGACCCGTTCTTCTTCGACGCTCAGGGCTACCTCGAGGCGCTCGACAGCGGGATGGTGGGCTTCATGAACAACCGCGACTTCCTGGCCGGGTACAACGTCACCGCGGCGGCGATCGAGATCGACACGGACGTGCTCACCGGCGGGAACCCGATCCAGGTGTGGGCCACCTCCGCGAGGAAGGAGTAGGAGGCCACCATGAAGAACCACGGATCCATCCACGCAGTCCTCACGGCGGCGCTGCTCTTCGCGGCCGCGTGCGGCGACAACGGCGGCGCCAGCACCGACACCGACGCGACCGCCGGGACGGCCGAGACGACCGACACCACGGCGCCGACGACCGACACCACCGGGCCGACGACGGGCACCGAGACGACGCAGGACGAGACGACGACGACGGCGCCGACGACCACGTCGCCGACGACCACCGACGGCACGACCGACACCGGCGACGACGGGTTCGTGTTCCCGACCGAGCCGTTCGACGCCTACACGCAGATCGACCGCCACGGCGCGGTCGAGGCCGGTACGGCCGGCATCGCCGCGGCGCTGGGCCTGGGCCTGGGCGGCGGGGACCTCTCGATCCGCGACGACTACAACGCCAGCAACCCGGTCGAGGACGCCGCGGGCATGTGGCTGTCCGAGATCGCCATGAGCGTGCAGTTCTTCCACGACTCGTTCGACGACGACCTGATGGCGCTGGGCCTGGTGCCCGCGACCATCGACGAGACGGTCGCGCAGGCCGGGCCGGTCATCGTGCCCGACACGATCAAGTACGACCCGAGCATGCCGACCGGCTACCCGAACGGCCGCGCGCTCACGGACCCGGTCGTCGACATCACCCTCGCCGCCGTGCTGCTCAAGCTCGGTCCCGACCAGCCGCTGACGCTGTTCGCCGACCTGCCGCTGAACCCGCCGGAGAACGACGTGCCGTTCAAGGCCGAGTTCCCGTTCCTGGCCCCGCCGCACCCCGCGCCGTAGCCGGCGTTTGTCGACCGCTCCCCGGGTGTGCCAACCTCCCGGGGAGCCTTTCGCGGCCTCGAAGCGACAGTCATGGACCGCAAAACGATTTTCGTCTCGGCCGTCCTCGCGTTCGCTGCCTCGGCGCTCGTCTCACAGCTCGTCTTCCGCGGCGGGACGTCGGCGCCGTCGGTCGTCGCCACGCAAGCGCGCGCCGCGTCGGCGGGTCCGAGCTATGCGGCGCTGCTCGACGCGATCGACCGGCGCATCGACGGCCTGCAAAAGCGCGCGAACGGCCGCCCCGGCGACTGGTTGACGCGGATGCACCTCGGCTCGGCGCTGCTCGAGCGCGCCGGGCTGACCCATCAGGTCCACGACTTCGCCCGCGTCCAGGCGGTCCTCGACGACGCGTTCTCGATGGCGCCGCCGGGCAGCGGTCCGCTGTTGCTGGCGGCCCGCTTCAACTTCTCGATCCATCGCCTCGGCGAGGCCGAGAAATACCTCGACATGATGGACCGCCGCGCGGTGCCCCGGCGCGACGAGCAGACGAGCGCGCGAGTGCTGCGCGCAGAGATCGCGGTGCAGCGCGGCCAGTACGAGGCCGCGTTCGCGGAGCTGTCCGCGGTCGCCGCGGCCGCGCCGGTGGCGGCGACCGCCGAGCTCGCGCTGTACCACGCGAAGACCGGCGATCCGGCGCAGGCGGAGGCGCTGCTGGCCGAGGCGCTGGAGGCGACCGGCGCCAACGACCCGCGGCGACGGGCGTGGATGAAGCTGCAGCTCGGGATCGTGGCGATGGAGCGCGGCGATCTGCGGCTCGGGCTGAAGCACCTGCAGGACGCCGACGCCGAGCTCACCGGCTGGTGGCTGGTGCAGGAGCACATCGCCGAGATCCACAATCGTCGCGACGACCACGCGCGGGCGATCGAGATCTACGAAGAGCTGGTCCGCACGGCCGACCTGCCGCAGCACATGGACGCGCTCGCGTCGCTGTACCGCCACACCGGCGAGTCACAGCGGGCCGAGGAGCTGATCGCGCGAGCAGCCGCGCGCTGGGAGCAGCAGCTCGCGAGCTTCCCCGAGTCGGCGATGGGCCACGCGCTGCACCACTACCTGCAATTCGGCCCGCCGGAGCGAGCCCTCGAGCTGGCGCGGGCGAACCACGCGAACCGCCCGGGCGGCGACGCGCAGGTGTCCCTCGCGCATGCACTCTTGAACATGGGCCAGCCGGCCGAGGCTCTGGCCGTGGCGGAGCGAGCGCTCGCCTCGCCGTACCGCACGCCCCGGCTGCACGACGTCGCGGCGAAGGCCCACGCGATGCTGGGCCACACGCAGGCGGCCGAGGAGCAGACGGCGCTGCTGCTGGCGATGAACCCGCGCTACTCGAGCGACGACCACTCGCACTGACGCGGCCGCGCGCGGCCGCAGCGAGATCTCCCGCACCCGTCGCGCGAGCTCGCACGAGCGTACACGCGAGCGCGCGCCCGGCGTCGATGGGCTGATGAGTTGATCGCGTCGCTCCGCCCGGTCCCGCTCCTCGCCTGCGGCTGCGACCTGGGCGGTCGCGATCGAGCCTGTCCCAACGGGCATGTCCGAAAGGACTGCCTGGCACGCGGCCGAGGGGAGCGCCCTTGAAGTCAGGCGGGGGCGAGCGGCAGCGCGGCGATGTAGTCGTCGAGGGCGGCGCGCAAGAGCTGGCCGATGCGCGCGAGCGCGTGCGGGACGAGCTCGTCGCCGTAAAGCAATTGATCGTACTCGGCCATCGCCCGCGAGTACCAGCGGTCGCGGTCGTGCTCGGCCGCGTGGATCGGATAGATCGCCTGGCGCCGCAGCTCGAACAGCTCGCCCAGGGCCTCGTGCGGGCCGGCGATGCAGCTCTGCACGGCGAGGCAGGCGAGCCGCGCGCCCTCCCACGCGTAGGCGCGCTCGTTGAGCGCGGGGTCGGTGTCGGCCGCCTCGGCCGCGTCGGCGCAGCGCTCGGCGATCCGCTCGGCTCTCTTGGCGAGCTCGCGGACCTCCTGCGCGATCTGTCGCTGGCGCTCGACGTCGTCGCCGGCGAGCGCGCCGCGGAAGTCGGCCAGGCGCGCGAGCAGGAGGTTGCGCGTGTCGTCGTCGCAGGCGCCGCACAGGTCGCGCAGCAGGTCGGCGGTGTAGTCGAGCGCGAGCCGGGCGGCCAGCTCCTTCGGCCACGGGAGTCGAGCGGTGGCCGGCGCGGTCAGCTCGAGGCCCTCGTCCCAGGCCTCGCCGAAGGCGATCGCGTCGAGGATCGACCACGGCTGCTCGCCGTTGAGGGTGTAGCTGGCGCGGCCGCGGGTGAAGGTCCACGGGACGGCGCGGCCGTGGCGGAGGATGGCGGCACGCACGAGCAGGGGCCCGGGGTCGTCGTCGTCGATGCCGAGCTCGTCGTTGAGGTCGACGAGCGCCTGGCCGAGCCGCTCGAGCTGCGGGAGCGTGAGGGCGTGCGCCCGGTCGATCGCCAGCAGCGCCGCCGGCTCCTCGGCCTCGATGGCAGCAGCGATCTGCCGCTCCAGCTCCTCGTCGCTCAGGGGAGACATTTCGAGGCGAAACGATAGCCGGCGCCCGGCGCGGCGCGCAAGCGGCTGCAGCGGACGGCGCGCGAGCCTGCGCGTCGGCCACGAACATGTCCGATGGGACATGTCGTGATATTGTCCGAGGACCGGGCGAGGGCATGAGGCCGCCGCTCGCCCGCATTCTCCCAACAATGCTCGTCCGGGCAGTTCACCCGGGCACCGTGGTCCACACGTGGTCCATCGCCGGGAACATGATGTCGCTCGGCTGGGCGAGGTCGCGGAGGAAGTTGTCGAGGTAGAGGATGGCGACCTCCCAGCCGCTGCCGGTGCCGCGGGCCTCGTCGGCGGTGCGACAGGCGAAGTGCTCGAGCTCGAGCAGGGTGCCCGCGCCGTCGCGCGCGAGGCGGAGCTCGACCTCGCTCTCGCCGCAGTCGCCGTAGCGCCAGGTGGTGCGCAGGAGGGTCGGGGCCTCGCACGCGAGGATCTTGCAAGTCGTGGGGTGCGGCTGCGACAGGTCGAGGACGACGGTGCCGCCGACCGCGAAGGCGCCGCTCGGCTTGCCGAACCACTTCGGGATCACCGCGGGGTCGGTCCAGGCCGCCCACACGCGCTCGATCGGCGCGTCGAGGCGGCGGCGCAGCAGCGACGACCACGAGCTGCCGTGATCGCGGAGCTCGCGGCCGGTGCTCGCCGACCAGCGGAAGTACTCGTCCATGACGTCCATGCGCTGGGCGTAGTCCCGCTCGGCGACCTCGTGCGTCGACCAGAAGCCGCGCGGCGGCTGGTCCGCCAGCACGTCGTCGAGGAGCGCCAGGTGGGCGTGCCAGCCGGAGGCGGTGCCGACGAGGTCGTCGCGGGTGGCCAGGCGCCGGGAGGTCACGAGGAGGCGCACCTTGTCGTCGACCGGGGTGAGCTCGAAGGACACCTCGGCGGCGCCGCCCCAGGTGAGCTTGAGCAGCCGCGGCGCGTCACAGGCGAGCACCGTCTCGACGCCGTGCGCCCCCTCGGCGCTCTTGTAGCGCTCGGGGTAGGCCTTCTCGTGTGAGAGCGAGGCGTGGTCGAAGCGGAGCTCGGCGCGACCGCCGGCCCGCAGCTCGAACTCGCCGGCGGCGAGCCAGCGGGCGCGTTTGTCGGACTCGGTGATGTAGCGCCAGACCCGCTCGATGGGGCCGGGGAGCACCCGCTCGAGGCGTACGGTGCCGGGTTCGAGGATCTGTCCGTGGTCGTTCATCGTCGCTCCTTTCAATCGGGGTCGTCTTCGGCGAGCAGGGCCTCGAGCGCGTCGAGCCTGCTGGACCAGAACGCGCGCGTCTGTTCGACCCATGCCGCCAGCTCGTCGAGGGGCCTGCGGTCGGCGGTGAGGAGGTGCTCGCGGCCTGCCACGCGCCGGCGCACGAGGCCGGCGCGCTCGAGCACGCGGATGTGCTTCGAGACGCTGTTGAGCGAGATCGGGAACCGCTCCGCGACGTCGGTGACCCGCGCCTCGCCCCCGCTCAGCCGCTGAAAGATGGCCCGTCGCGTCGGGTCGGCCAGCGCCGACAGGGTGTGGTCGAGGCTCATGCGCGAAGATGTTCACCCATTTGGGTGAATGTTGCAAGCGCGAAATCGTGCGGGCCCCAGGGGGGCCCAGGAGCCCGCGTGGCGGTGAATGCGCGGAAATGCGCAGGTCGCGAGCAAGGCCGAAGCTGTCCCTGAAGACATGGTCTTCGGGCCTGCTCGGCGGGCGGTCACAGGGCCGCGGTGTTGTCCTTCGGGTTGCGGTCGATCAGGAGGTTGCGCCCGTCGATACCGACGCGGTGGGGCGCCCCCTCGACGACGACGTCGAGCTCCATCTCGCCGGCGGTGAACTTCCGCCGCTCTTGCCACAGCGGCGCGCCGATCTCGTAGTCGCGCGGACCCGGGGCCGCGAACACGCCGACGTCGATGTAGTCGGCCAGCGGGACCTCGGTCTCGACGCCGAGGCCGTCGGCCCGCAGCTTGCGGGCCGCGACCTTGAAGCGGACGCGGTGCTTGCCGCCCGCGAGCGGCTCGCTGGTGGCCTCGAGGACCCTGTTGTCATAGAGCGTGATCGTCTCGAACAGGTCCTCGATCAGGTACGCGTATTCGGGCGGGGTCTGCTCGCGGAGGCGGGCGACCAGGTCGCGCGCGGTCGGGAGCGGCGGCGGCTTGTAGGCGAACTCGTCGCGGAAGGCGGCCAGGGCGGCGTTGACCCGCTCCTCGCCGATGTACTCGCGCAGCGCGTAGAACACCAGCGAGCCCTTCTGATAGTGGATGTACATCTGGAACTCGTTGAGGGCGAGCGGCATCTCGGCCTTGCTCTCGCCGGCGCGGCCGGTGAGGTAGCCGCGCAGCTCGTGGGCGAGGAACCGCTTCATCGCCTGCGGGCCGTAGCGCTTCTCCATGACCATCAGGGCGGTGTACTCGGCCAGCGACTCGGTCAGCATCGACATGCCCTGGGCGTGGCCGCCGGCGACCTGGTAGGCCCACCACTGGTGAGCGACCTCGTGGGCGGTGACGAAGTACGGATAATCGAGGTCTTCGGGGTCGTCGGCGCGGACGCGGGCGATGAAGCCGATGCTCTCGGAGTACGGGATGGTGCCCGGGGTGGCCAGGGCGAATTTCTCGTAGCGCGGGAACTCGAGGATCCGGAAGTGGCGGTGCGGGTAGGGGCCGAAGTTCTGCTTGCAATAGTCGAGCGAGCGCTTGACCGACTCGACCATGGCGGCGAGGTTGTATTCGTGGCCCTTCTGGTAGTAGACCTCGATCGCGACGCCGTCGTGGGCGTCGCGCAGGACCTCGTAGCGGGCCGAGAGGAACGGCAGGGAGGCGCGGATCTTGCTGTCGGGCGCGTAGGCGAAGCAGCGCCGGTCGCCCTCGGTCCACTCGCGCTGCAGCTCGCCCGCGGTGACGGCGATCTGGTCGCCGGCGGTACACACGGTCCCGGTGTACTCGATCCAGTCGGTGGCGGGCTCGTTGGCGAAGCCGTCGCGCGCGCGCGGGTCGTCGATCGACGGCAGCCGCGGGCGCTCGGGCAGGCCCTGCTCCTTGCGCCGGTCGTCGTCGTCGAGCTCCCGCGATCTCTGGTAGCCCAAGCTCGGCAGCAAGGCGAATTGGGTGAAGAAGCTGCCGTTGGCGACGAGGGCGGTGTTGCGGCCGAGGTTGCCGAAGCCCTCGCGCAGGTCGGCGATGTCGAAGCGCAGGCTCATCTCGGCGCCCGGCGCCAGCGGCTCGGCGAGGCGATAGATCCGGTAGCGGATGCGCTCGTCCGCCTCCGTGAGGGTCGCGGGGCGGTCGAACTCGAGCGCCCGGATCTCGAGCTCGTGGGGGAGCAGCACGTGGACGGTCTCGATCGGGGCGGCGTGGCGGTTGACGAGCCTGAAGCGGCCGACGGCGGTGGCGTGGCCGCGCTCGGGGAAGATGTCGACGCGGACGTCGATGGCCTCGACGTGCGGCTGGGGCGAGCCCTGGTACAGGCTGTATTTGCGCTCGTACTCGGCCCGCAGCGCGTCCTCGTCTTCGCTGCTGCGGTAGATGTTGCGGACGTTGGTGTTCCAGTAGACGTAGCCGCCGACGCCGAGCCAGGCGGCGCAGGCGAGGGCGAGGGCGGCGGCCCAGCGGCGGTTCATCCGCGCGCGCGCCAGCCGGACGCGGTCGCGCAGGCCGGCCGGGGTGCCGTGCACGAGCCACGGGCGGGCCAGGACCAGCAGCAGCACCGCAGAGGCGAAGTGATAGAGGTTGAACCATGCCGCGGCGGCGACGTGCGGGCCGTATTCGTTCATCGCCGAGTATTCGACCTGCGGGGACCAGGCGAAGCGCAGGAGGTTGTGGTCGATGCCCCAGGCGCCGAAGGCCTGGACCAGGACCCAGTAGACGAACGCCAGCAGCAGGCCGAGGTACTTGTGGTCGGCGACGACCTGGAAGAACACCCCGAGCATGCTGAGCAGCACCAGCTCGGGCCAGTAGAAGCCGTAGAGGACGCCGAGGTAGACGCCCGGCTCGTAATGATGATAGCCCTTCATCGTCTGGACCAGGACGCCGCCGGCGATCATCACCGCGATCAGGGTGGCGTACACGAGGGCGAGGCAGACGAGCTTGGCGACCAGGACGGCGGTCGGCGAGGTCGGGGTGACGTCGAGCAGCTGGTCGCTGCGGAGCGCTCGCTCGCGCCACATCAACTCGCCGGCGTAGAGCGGGACGAGGATGATGAAGAACAGGCGGGCGTGGTTGCGGATCACGTCGATCATCGCGTACGTGACCGGCCAGGTGGGGGTGCCCCACAAGACGTCGGCGTAGCTCGAGCCGTGGACGGTGAACAGCACGCCGACCGCGGCGAAGGCGAGGAAGGTCCGGTCGCGCACGAGGCCGAGGTAGTAGAAGCGGACCTGCGCGAGCAGGCGCGTGAGGTCGACGGCGAGGCCCCGGCGCGGGGTGACGACCGGCAGCGGCGCGGGCCGGCGTGCGACGCCTTCGAGCTCCAGCCAGCGCCGCGGCTTGCGGCCGCGGATGCCGCGAGCGGCGTCCATGCGGAACACCGCGTGGGCCGCGAGGAGCGCCAGCAGGGCGAGGCCGATCCACAGCAGGCGGTTGTAGAGCAGGAGGCCCTCGAGCGCGGTGACGAGGGTGTTCTTCTCGACGATGGTCCAGTAGCGCTCGGCGAGGTCGGTGGTGGCGAGGCCGAACGGGTCGAGCAGGCCGGCGAAGAGCTCGTTGTCGAGCTTGCTCAGCGACTCCGTGGCGATCGAGTAGCCGAGGAAGAACATTACGCCCTGCACGTACACGGCCATGTAGCTGCGGGTCAGCACGCCGACGGCGAAGTACAGCGCGGACAGCAGGAAGGTGTTGGGCACGACGTAGAAGACGAGCGGGACCAGGTAGGCGCCCGGGACGTACGGCCCGAGCTTGTCGGGGTCGAGCCACGGCATGTGCGCGCCGAGCCACAGGCCGATCACGCTGCAGGAGAACACCAGGAGGTTGACGACGTAGGCGCCGAGGAAGCGGCCGAACACGAAGCTCGACTTGCGCAGGCGGGTGGTGAACAGCAGCTCGTGGGTCTTGAACTCGAAGTCGCGGAGGACGGCGGTGCCGGCGATCGCGGACACGAGGACCGAGCCGATCAGGGTGACGTGCGCGACGCTGCGGTTCAGCAGCCACGGCGCGTCGAGGTTCACGGCGCCGCCGAAGACCATGCTGGCGAAGCCGGTGGCCGTGAACAGGAACGCCAGCAGCAGCACCGCCAGCATGTAGAAGTAGGTGACGGGCCGCTGCAGGTGATACGCCAGCTCGTGGCGGGCGAAGCTCAGGAGCTGGGTCACGGCGCCCTCCGCGTCCGGCCGGTGATGTGGAAGAAGTACACGTCCTCGAGGTCGGGCTCGATCGGCTCGAAGCCGGGGCCGGGCGACTCGGGGTGGTGGACGTGGACGAGGGGACGACCGGCGACGAGGCGGGTCGCGATCACGTGCAGGTCGCGCTGCAGCTCCGGCAGCTCGGTTCGGGTGGTGACGCGGCGCCAGATCTGCCCGCGCAGCCCGGCGACCGCCGCCGCCGGCGAGCCGGCGTACAGCACCTCGCCGTGGCTGATGATCGCGAACTGGCTGCACAGCTCGTGCACGTCCTCGACGATGTGCGTGCTGAGGATGACGACGATGTCCTGACCGATCTCGCCCAGCAGGTCGAGGAAGCGGTGGCGCTCGGTCGGGTCGAGGCCGGCGGTCGGCTCGTCGACGATCACGAGGCGCGGGCGGCCGAGCAGGGCGATGGCGATCCCCAGGCGCTGCTTCATGCCGCCCGAGAAGCCGCCCACGGCCTGCTTGCGGACCGGGGCGAGGTTGGTCTGCTCGAGCAGGGCGCCGACCTGGGCGGCGCGCTCGCGGCGGTCGATCACGCCCTTCAGCACGGCGAAGTGGTCGAGGATCGTCTCGGCGGAGAGGTTGGGGTAGAGGCCGAACTCCTGCGGGAGGTAGCCGAGGACCTCGCGCAGGCGCTCCTTGTGCTTCAAGACGTCGAGGGCGCCGAATTCGACGGCGCCGCTGTCGGGGTCCTGGAGCGTGGCGAGCGTGCGCATCAGCGTCGACTTGCCGGCGCCGTTCGGTCCGAGCAGGCCGAACATGCCGGCGGAGATCGCCAAGTTGACGTTTTTCAGCGCGCGTACGCCGTTGGGATAGGTCTTACAGAGATCGCGGACTGTCAGTCGAGAACCATCGGGAGCCATCGCGGTCCTGACAGCGCGCACTCGCGGTGGTTCCCGCGCCATGACGATGGATGGCGACCTGGGGCGGCGCACTCGCCGCGGGCGATCCCGGCCGGCCCCTGAACGAATGATGCGTGGTGTCGACATTCGAATGTCGACACCCTGTCGTCACGACAATGTCCCGAAGGACAGGCGTGCTCGACCTCGTGCGCCTGCGCGGCACCGTGCGAGCGTCCACGCGGGCCGCGCCAAGGCTCAACGCATGGAAGACTCGACGATGCCGGCGAGGGGCCCGCGGGTGCTGGCCAGCGTGGTCGCGCTGTGGCGGTGAGCTGGGTCTGGGCCCGGCGCTGACCGGGTTCAGGGAGTCGCGCGGGCGACATGATGCGCTTCGAGACATGTTCGAAAAGACAGGCGTTTCGGCGAGGTGCGAGGCGCGGAAACGAGCGCCACACGAGCGAAATCGGACATTTGACTTTAGTCGACAATATTGAATATTGTTTCGCATGCTCAGCTTCACCACGCCCGACAGGCTGCAGGCGCTCGCGGTCGTGATGTGCCTGTCGGCCTGCAGCGAGGAGGTTGCGATGACCGAGACCGAGGTGGCGGCCGCCGACGAGGCGGCGGTGTTGCGCATGTTCGAACGGGTTCTGCGCGGCGTGGCGGGGGTGCCGAGCGGGCCGCTGCGGCCGCAAGGAGGATCGTGATGCGGCTCGCGGTGTTCGGCGCGACGGGTGGCACCGGCGAGCAATTGGTCGAGCAGGCGCTGCAGGCCGGGCACGCCGTGACGGCGGTGGTGCGCCGGCCGGAGGCGGTGAAGCTGCAGCACGCGCGGCTCACGGTGCGCCGCGGCGACGTGCTCGACGCGGGCGACGTCGAGGCGGCGATCGCGGGTCACGACGCGGTGCTGTCGGCGCTCGGGCCTCGCAGCGCGCGCGCGCCGACGACGATCTGCCGGGATGCGGTGGGCCACATGCTGGCGGCGATGGAGCGCTGCGGGGTGCGGCGGATCAGCTGCGTCTCGTCGCTCGCGCTCGGCGACGGCGCGCTGCAGTCGTGGCCGGCGCGGCTGTTCATGCGCCACGTGCTGCAGCCGCTGCTGCGCCACCCGTTCGACGACCTGCGGGCGATGGAGGCGAGGCTGCGCTCGAGCTCGCTCGAGTGGACGATCGTGCGGCCGCCGCGGCTGACGAACGGGCGGCGGCTCGGTCGCTATCGTTACGCGATCGACACGCCGCTGGCGCGGGCGACGACGATCTCTCGCGCGGACCTCGCCGACTCCATGCTGGCGCACCTCGACGACCGGGCGACCGTACGCGCGGTGGTCGAGGTCGCGTACTGACGCCGCGGCTGCGGTATGGTGGCCGCGCCCGAGACGACGCGATGGCGAAGCCCGAAGCCCGTCCGTATCACTCGCCCGCGCGCCGCCGCCAGGCCGACGCGACGCGCCAGCAGATCCTCGCGGCCGCGCGCACGCTGCTGGCGGCGCACGGCTACGAGGGCACGACGATCGACGCGATCGCCCGCGCCGCAGGCGTGGCCGCGCCGACGGTGTACGCGGCGTTCGGCTCGAAGCGCGGGATCGTGGCGGAGCTGATCAATCAGGGGCGGTTCGGGCCGGCGTACGAGACGGCGGTGACGGCGGCGCTGTCGACCGCAGAGCCGGCGCAGCGGCTGGCATTCGCGGCGAAGATCGCCCGCACCGTCTACGAGGGCGAGCGCGCCGAGATGGAGCTGCTGCGCGGGGTCGGGGTGGTGGCGCCGGAGCTGGCGGCGCTCGAGCGCGAGGGCGAGCTCGACCGCCGCGAGGCCCAGCGCGTGGTCGTCGAGGCGCTGGCCGAGGCGGGGCAGCTGCGCGAGGATCTCGACGTCGAGGCGGCGCGCGACGTGCTGTGGGCGATGACCGGTCGCGAGCTGTTCCGTCTGCTGGTGCTCGAGCGCGGCTGGTCGGCCGATCGCTGGCAGGAGTGGTTGGCGGAGATGCTGGCGTCGGCGCTCCTGCGCGACGACGCGGCGGGGCGCAAGCCGACGAAGAAGAAGCGAGGGTGAGCTGCGACGAGCGCGCGGCTGCGGCGAGGTCCGTGGGGTGATGCCGGGGGCGTGAGGCGATCGAGCCGCGATCGCCGAGCCTTGCTCGAGCGACGCGCGGCTGCGGTGGGCGATGCGGTGCGTGCGGAGAGGCGAGGTGTCAGGAAGTGTTTCGTGCGCGCCGGTACGCCGACGATGGCCGGGACCTTCTTGTTCTCGCTCGAGGCGGCGCCGAAGGAGGACAACCCCGGCTGCCCGACGGTGCCGGCGTTCATGACGTGGGAGCTGATCGTCAACGAGTGACGAGGGGCGCCTCCGCTGCCGGACCGCGCGGGTCCGGCAGCGCCACCGTCGCGGGGCCCGGTGGCCATTGTGTGGAGTGCGTGACCGTTCGCTCGCGGCGCGGAGCGAGTTCGAGCGAGCGCGCGCGACGGGCGAAATTTTTCGCCGGAGGTCGCGCTCGCACCGGGGCGCGCCGAATGAGTTTGCAGCAACGACCCGAGCTCGATCGCCGACTCGCGACGGGCGCGACGGGAGCGCCGGCCTCCGCGATCTTCGACGGCTCGCCGGACGCTGCACGATCTGCTTACCATCCTGCCGCATGAATCTTTGTTCTTGGGGTGGAAGGGGCGCGTTCGCGGCGATGCTCGTCGCCGCTGGATGCGGGGACAGCGGCGGCGCGGCGACGACCGAGACGATGACCGAGCCGGAGACGACGCAGGCGACGACCAGCGGCGGCAGCACGAGCGAGCCGGCGCCGACGACCGGCGCGCCGACGACGAGCGAGACCAGCGACGGCACCGGCAGCGCGAGCGAGGTGACGACGGGCACCGACGGCACGACGACCACGAGCACGACCGAGGCGGCGACGACCGAGGCGGCGACGACCGAGGCGGAGACGACCGAGCCGGGCACGAGCACCGGCCCGGCGCCGATCTGCGGCGACGGCAACGTCGACGACGGCGAGGCCTGCGACGCCGGCCCGGACAACGCGGACGACGGCGCGTGCACGCTGGCCTGCGCCGAGGCGGTGTGCGGCGACGGGCTCGTGCAGGCGGGCGTCGAGGCGTGCGACGACGGCGACGCGATCGACGACGACGAATGTACCAACGCCTGCGCGCTGGCGAGCTGCGGCGACGGCAAGCTGCAGCGCGGCGAGGAGTGCGACGACGGCAACCTGGACGACAGCGACGCGTGCCTCGGCACCTGCCTGCCGGCGACCTGCGGCGACGGTCACGTGCAGGCGGGCGTCGAGGCGTGCGACGACAACAACCAGGACGACACCGACGCCTGCCTCACCAGCTGCTCGGCGGCCAGCTGCGGCGACGGGCACGTGCAGGCGGGCGTCGAGGCGTGCGACGACGGCAACGACGAGCAGACCGACGCCTGCCTCGACGACTGCACCGCGGCGAAGTGCGGCGACGGGCACGTGCAGGCGGGCGTCGAGGCGTGCGACGACGGCAACGCCGAGGACGGCGACGCCTGCCTCACGGACTGCACCGCGGCGAAGTGCGGCGACGGCGTGCTGCACGTCGGCGTCGAGGCGTGCGACGACGGCAACATGGTCGACGGCGACGGCTGCACCAGCGTCTGCATTGTGCCTCAGACCTGCGAAGATCTGCACGCCGCGCTGCCGCTGCTGCCGAGCGACGTGTACACGATCGACCCCGACGGCGTCGGCGGCCAGCCGGGCTTCCCCGTGTTCTGCGACATGGTCACCGCCGGCGGCGGCTGGACCCTGCTCGAGCGCAGCCCGTTCGGCGCGCAGACGATCGGCAAGGCGCTTTACAACGACGTCCCGGTCAACGCGGCCGACCCCGCCGACGCCCGCCACCGCCTCACCAAGGCGACGATGACGGTGCTGCGCGACCTGTCGACCGACATGCGCATCGACTGCCGCGGGAGCGATTATCTGCTGACCGCGGCGACCAACCTGTTCAACGGGCAGGGCGGGCCGAACAGCTGCTTCAACTGGACGCAGGTGCTGTACAAGGAGGCCAGCCTCAAGGGCAACTTCGTGCAGAACAAGACGATCTGCACCTGGCACGTCGGCACCTCCGAGGGCTGCGCCGGGGCGTGGCACATCGACGAGGTCGCGCAGAACCAGTACGGCTGCGGCCTGAACAACTACCCGTGGAAGGGCGCGGCGGTGGTCTCGCCCTCGGCCGACACGTTCGCCAGCGACCCCAACACCATCGACGCGGTGGGCCCGGTCCACGACTGCCACAAGGCGGGCGCGGCCCGCTGGGTGATGGTGCGCTGAATCGGTGACATGTCCTGAGGGACAGGCGGTGTTCGACGCGCGTCTGTCCCGCGGGGCATGTCGGAGCATTGCCGCGCCAGCCGGCAAGGCGGGGCGACGCGAGCGGGGCTTACGCGAGCAGCAGCGGCAGCTTGCGCACGCCGGTCATGTTCGGGCTGGGGATGAACTGCGGCGGCTCGTCGGGGTCGGTGCGCAGCTCGGGGAAGCGATCGAGCAGGATGTCGAGCGCGACGCGGCCTTCGAGCCGGGCCAGCGGGGCGCCGAGGCAGAAGTGGATCCCGCGGCCGAAGGCGACGTGCGGGTTCGGGTCGCGGGTCGGGTCGAACTCGTCGGGGCGAGCGAACTGCCGCTCGTCGCGGTTGGCCGCCGCGATCCACACCATCAGCACCTTGTCGGCGGGGATCCGCTCGCCGCCGAGCTCGGTCTCGACCGTGGTCGCGCGGCCGATCGCCGCGAACGGGCTGAGGAAGCGCAGCGACTCCTCGATCGCCCCCGGCAGCGTCCGGCGATCGGCGCGGACGCGGGCCATGTGCTCGGGATGCGCGTCGAGGCACAGCACGGTGTTGCCGAGCAGCATCGTCGTCGTGATGTGACCGGCGAGCAGCAGGATGTTGGCGAAATTGACCACCTCGGTGGTGGTGAGGCGCTCGCCGTCGACCTCGGCCTGGACCAGCTTCGTCAGCAGGTCCTCGCGCGGCCGCTGCAGCCGCTCCTTGGCGTGGCCCTCGAGGTAATCGAGGAGGTGCTGCCGCTGCTCGAACGCGACGTCCATCGCCCGGTCCTGCTCCGCGCTCTGCTTCACCAGCGAGAACTGGCCGGAGTACTCGAGCATCTTGTCGACCCATTGCTTGAACAGGTGGCGGTCGCTGCTCGGCACCCCGAGCAGCTCGGCGATCACGATCACCGGCAGCGGGTAGGCCAGGTCGGCCACCAGCTCCATGCGCCCGCGCTGCGCCGCGACGTCGAGCAGCTCGTGCGTGAGCGCGGCGATCCGCGGCTCGAGGTCGGCGACGACCTTCGGCGTGAACGCCTCGCTGACGAGCCGGCGCAGCTTCCTGTGGTCCGGCTCGTCCATCTGCACGAGGTTGCCCTCGCGCAGGTCCTTGCCGCGGCGCACGATGCTCTCGGGCATGACGCGCAGGGTGTCGGACGAGAAGGTGGCGGGGTTGCCCAGGATGTGAACGGTCTCGGGGTAGCCGTACACGTTCCACATGCCGGTGGCCGGATCGAAAGCCACGGGCCGCTCCGGTCGTTGCCCGCGCAGCCAGAATTGTTGGGGGTTGATGCCCCACGTATCAGCGACATTCGTCATGGTAGCCTTCCTTCGTAGATCCACGCGCGACTGCTGGCGAGGAATGCCTCGAGCTGGGCCGCGAGCTGGGCCGCCGCGTCGGCGACGACCGCCGGATCGGGCGCGCCGGCCGGCTCGAACGCGTGCCGGACGACGTGCGCGAGCGCGTCGGCCTTGGCCGCCGCGGCGAAATGGGTGGCCTCGCGGTCGAGGTTCTCGAGCAGGAAAAAACCGAGGATCGCGGACCGGATCGCGTAGTCGAGCTGCGGGACGTCGCCGCGCAAGAGCCCGCGCTCGATCATCATCCGCGAATATTGCTGGCCGGATTGGGCCTTGAGCCGGCGCAGCGGCCCCTGGCCGAGCTTGCCGAGCAGCTCGGTGTCGCCGGTCAAGAGCGCGAACATCACCGGCCGCCGCATCGCCGCGAGGAACGACGAACGTATGAATCGGTGCGGCAGCACTTCCATCGGATCGGCGCGCAGCAGGGCCAGCAGCTCCTCCGTCAGCTCGAGCGAGGTCCGGATCACCAGCGCGGTGAACAGCTGCTCCTTGCTGCGCCAGTGCAGATAGACGGTGCCCTTGCCGACATCGGCCTGCTTCGCGACGTCGTCGATCGTCACCTTGCGATAGCCGAGCCGCAGGAGCAGCTCCCCGGCGGCATCGAGAATGCGGTCTGCGCGAGTGGCGCTGTCCTGGGGGCGGTCGGTCACCTCGAGAGCTCTCCTCTGGGTCTCGTGACCGGATTTCGAATCCGGTCAACAAGTCAAAGAACCATGGCACCCCGCCTGCGGCCTCGCAACAAAACTTTTAAAAAATTCGGCCGCGGACGCGCGGCAGATGCGCTAGCGCGATACCGCGCAGAGCGGCTGAGGGGACGGTACGGCACGCCATGCGCGGTGCGCCGAGGTCATCGGGTCGCCATGCGGCGGATGTCACCGGCCCGAATCATAACAGCTCAGCCGCCGAGGTGGCGCACGTCGACGGTGACCATGAGCATGAAGATCGCCAGCAGCACTGCCGCCATCAGCGCGACCAGGCGGGTCGCTGGGGCTTCACGCAGCAGGTGCATGAACACGGCGGCGACCAGCGCGGCCTTGATCGCGGCGATCGTCAACGCCAGGCCGACGTGCACCGCCGGGGGGAGCTCGAGGAACGCGAGGCCGACCGTCGTGGCGGTGAGGATCAGCAATGCCGACAGCACCACGAGCGCGGCGCCGACGCTCGGGGCGGGGGAGCTGCCATCCCGATGATTCATGCGGGCCTCCCCGCGAGGTACAGCGCCGGGAACAGGAACAGCCACACGATGTCGACGAAGTGCCAGTAGAGGCCGACCGCCATGACCGGCGAGCCGCGCAGGTCCTCGGCCGTCGTGCGCCATGCGACGATGACGAGCCAGCCGAGCGCGACGAGGCCGCCGAGCACGTGCAGCGCGTGGAAGCCGGTCAGCACGAAGTAGAGGCCGAAGAAGGTCGAGAGGCCGGGGCCGGGGCCGAGCTCGTCGGCGAGGTCGACGATCGGCGACTCGCCGCGCGCGACGTGGTGCGCGTACTCCCAGCCCTTCATCGCCAGGAACGCGGCCCCGAGCGCCGTCGTCGCCAGCAAGGACGACAGCAGCTTCCCGCGCATGCGCACGAACGCGAAGCGGACCGCCAGCGCCATGGTAAAACTGCTGAGCAGCAGCGCGACGGTCATCGCCGTCGCCAGGCGCCAGTCGAGGCGCGGGGCGAAGGCCGCGAACAGCTCGGGGTGGCGCACGCGCAGGTGGGTGTAGAACACGAACAGCACGCCGAAGAACAGCACCTCCTGGCCGAGGAACGCCCACATGCCGAGCGCGACCGCGTCGCGCTGGTGGGCCGGGTCGGCGAACGGCTCGCGCACCGCCTCGGACATCGCCGGCGCGATGCGGGCGGGCCGCGGCGCGCGCTCAGACATCGCCGGCTCCGATGAAGGTGGGTTGCGGCGCGCGTGGATAATCGTAGGGGTCCTCCGTGACGACCGGTGCTTTATTGAAATTGTGGGGAGGCGGCGGCGAGCTGGTGCGCCACTCGAGCCCGGTCGCGCCCCACGGGTTGTCGCCGGCGGGTCGGCCGCGGACCAGCGACGCGAGCAAGTAGATGCCCGGCAGCACGTAGCCGACGGCGAGGATCGTCGCTCCGGCGGACGACAGCGCCTGCAAGAATTGATACTCCGGCGGATACGAGGCGGTGCGCCGCGGCAGGCCCTGGGTGCCGAGCACGAATTGCGGCAGGAACGTCAGCAGGAAGCCGATGAACAGGGTGTAGGCGGCGATCCGGCCCCAGCGCTCGGAGTAGAGGCGGCCGGAGATCTTCGGCCACCAGAAGTGCAGGCCGCCGAGGTAGGCCATGAGCATGCCGCCGACCATGATCGTATGAAAATGGGCGACGACGAAGTAGGTGTCGTGGAGGTGGACGTCGACGGCGAGCATCGCCAGCGCGAGGCCGGTGCCGCCGCCGATCGTGAACAGGGCGACGAAGCCGAGCGCGTAGATCATCGGCGTGGTCAGCCAGACCGAGCCGCGGTGCATCGTGCCCAGCCAGCTGAACACCTTGACGCCGCTCGGCACCGCCACCGAAAACGACAGGAACGAGAACACCACGCTGGCGAAGTACGACTGGCCGGCGACGAACATGTGGTGGCCCCACACGAGGAAGCCGAACACGGCGATCGCCAGGCTCGAGGCGGCCACGAACTCGTAGCCGAACGGGCGGTTGCGCGAGAAGCAGGGGATGAGCTCGCTGACGACGCCCATGCCCGGCAAGATCATGATGTAGACGGCCGGGTGCGAGTAGAACCAAAAGAAGTGCTGGAACAGCAGCGGGCTGCCGCCGGCCTCCGGGTCGAAGATGCCGATCGAAAGGCCGCGCTCGATCGCCACCAGCAGCAGCGTCATCGCCAGCACCGGGGTCGCCAGCACCAGGATCAGCGAGGTCGCGTAGTGCGACCACACGAACAGCGGCAGCCGCAGCCAGGTCAGCCCCGGCGCGCGCAGGCGGTGGATCGTGACGATGAAGTTGATGCCGGTGAACACCGACGACAGCCCGGCGAGGAACACCCCGAGCACCGCGAGGACCACGTGCGAGTCGCTGAAGGTGGTCGAATAGGGGGTGTAGAAGGTCCAGCCGGTGTCGAGGCCGCCGGCGACCATCGCCGTCAAGGTGAGCAGGCCGCCGGCGACGAACACGTACCAGCTGGCGAGGTTGAGCCGCGGGAACGCGAGGTCGGGCGCGCCGAGCATCAACGGCAGCAGATAGTTGCCGAGGAAGGTCGGGATCGACGGAATCAAGAAGAAGAACACCATGATCACGCCGTGCAGCGTGAACAGGCGATTGTAGGTCTCGGCGGTGACGAGGTCGGAGGCGGCGGTGGCCAGCTCGACGCGAATGACGGTGGCGAGGAGGCCGCCGAGGGTGAAGAAGAGCGTCATCGTCCCGAGGTAGAGCAGGGCGATCCGCTTGTGATCGGTGGTGGTCAGCCATGACCTCATGGGCTCACCCCCTCGGCGTCGGCGAGCGAGCGGATGTAGGCGACCAGCAAGAGCAGCTCGTCGTCGTCGACGAGGCCGGCGTAGGTCGGCATGACGCCGCCCTGGTAGTCGGCGACGACGTCGGCGTCGGGCCGGAGGATGCTGCGGCGGATGTAGTCGTCGTCGGCGATGACGCTGCTGCCGTCGCGCAGGGCCACGGGGCGGCCGTAGAGGCCCTCCAGCGGCGGGGCGCGGCGGCGCCGGTGGGACTCGTGGCAGGCGCCGCAGTCGAGCCGCTGAAACAGCGCCCGGCCGGCGGCCGCCAGCGGCGGGCGCGAATCGTCGCCCTGCGCCAGCCACCGGTCATAGGCGTGCGGCTCCATCACCACGACGTCGGCGCGCATGACCGCGTGCTCGGTGCCGCAGTACTCGGCGCACGCGAGCGCGTAGGTGCCCGGCGCGGTGGCGCGGAACCAGGCGGTGCGCAGCCAGCCGGGTACGACGTCGTGCTTGAGGCGAAAGGCCGGGACGTAGAAGCTGTGAATGACGTCCTCGCTGGCGAGGTGGAGGCGGACGACGCGCCCGGCGGGGACGTGCAATTGCGAGAGCTCGCGGCGGCCGTTCGGGTGGTGAAAGGACCACATCCACCGCTTGGCAGTGACGGCGACGTCGAGCGCGTCGGCGTCGGCGGGCACTCGCTCGATGCGGTCGAAGAAGGCGGCGCCGACCGTGAACAGCCCGAGGAACACGGTCGCCGTCAGCGCGCACCAGCCGAGCTCGGTCCGCCAAATGGTGGCAGGGTCGTGGCCGCGACCGGTGAGGTTGCCGGGCCGCCGACGATAACGGACGACGATGTAGACCATCGCCGCGACGACGCCGAGGCTGACGACGCCGATCACCGCGAACACGAGGAAGACCGCGACGTCGACGGCGCCGCTGGTGGCGCTGGCGGCCGCGGGCAGCAGCTCGAAGGGGATGCCGAGGATCATCGCAGCGTCCTCGCGGTGACGGGTCGCGGCGGGTCGCGGCGGGTCGGGAAGCCGCGCGCGAGCGAGAGCTCGACGGCCCGCGCGACGGGGATCCGCGCGACCCCGTTGCGCGGATCGAGCCACTCCCAGGCGGCGGCGCGCGCGGCCCACTCGGCCTCGGCGGTGGCTCGCAATTGCCGGAGCGCGTCGGTCGGCACCGCGCCCTCGGTGCCCTCGCCCGGCGCCGGGCCGAACACCCGCGCGGCCAGGCCGGCGACGCTGAAGCCGCCGATCAAGAGTCCGCCGACGATCGCGCCGGCGACCCGCAAGCCGCGGCGATGGTCGGCGAGATCTTCGCGCTCGTAGGCACGATCAGCCATGATCGATGTCCTCCTCCGCCACGCCGACGAGCGGCCCGCGCCCGAGCAACGCCACGACGGCGAGCACCCACAATGCGCCGAGGCCGGGCGGCACGGCGAGGTCGAGCCAGCCGAGCGGCAGGGCGCGCGACGGCACGACCAGCCACAGCAATTCGACGGCGTGCATCAAGAGCAGCCATGTGGCCACCGCGGCGAGGCGCGGCAGGGCGCGCTTGATCGGCCGCTGGAGCAGCAGGACGAACGGCACGGCGAAGTGCAGGCCGACCAGCGCCCAGGCGACGCCGCCCCAGTCGCCGTGGATCCGCGGCAGGAACCACCCGACCTCGCGCGGGAGGTCGGCGCCCCACACGAGCAGGAATTGCGTGAAGGCGATGTACGCCCACAGCATCAGGGCGGCGAACAGCAGGGTCCCGAGCTGCTGCGCGCGCTCGGGGACGACGAGCCGGGCGCGGGCGCTGCGGCCGTGGACCAGGGCGACTGCGATCACGACGACGCTCCAGCCGGCCACGGCGTCGCCGGTGGCGAGCGCGAGGCCGAAGGCGCTGGTGCTCATGTCGGGGTCGAGCGAGAGCACCCAGTCGACGGCGGCGATCGTGATGGTGACGAAGAAGACGACGAGCGCGAGCGCGGCCAGCCCCGGCCGCCGCCCCGGCCGCGCGAGCCGCGACGCGAGGGCGCTCCAGGCGACGAGGATGACGACGGCGCGGGCGAGGAAGAAGGACGGATCGAGGTAGGCGGCCTTGGCGGCGCGCAGCGGCCCGGCCTGCAGCCATTCGCGGTCGGTCCACGGGTAGAGGACGTCGAGGTCGAGGGCGATCGGCAGGAACAAGAGCGCGAGCAGGGGGAGCGTGCGCGTCATGGCGGCGAGCAAGGGGCGGACGATGTCGCCCCAGCGGCCGCGCACGAGGTGGTGGATGCACAGGAAGACGAAGGCGCCGAGGGCGACGCCGAGCCACAGCAGCCAGGCGAGCAGCCACGCGTGCAGGAACGCCGGCGAGGCGCGGCCGGCCGCGGCCGCGAGCGCGGTGAGCACGAGGGTGGCGCCGAGCACGAGGGTCATCGATCCGCCTCCACGAGGTGCGCGCGGTCGTCGGCGCCGAGCACCGCGGCCGGCGCGTGCTGGCTCAATTGCAGCACCTGCACCCAGGCGACGATCCGCCAGCGATCGTGGACGTCGATATGGTCATAGTCGGGCATGGTGGCCCGACCGTGGGTGACGACGTCGAACAAATGGCCGACCGGGACGCCCTGCAGCCGCGCGGCGGTGAAGGCGATCGGGGCAGGATAGCCGCGCCGCACGGCGACGCCGTCGCCCGCGCCGAGCCGGCCGTGGCACGGGGTGCAATGAATGGCGTAGCGCTGCTCGCCGCGCGCGAGGTCGGCCCGGGTGATGGTGAACGGATAGGTGCCGACGAACAGGCCGTCGGCGGCGCGGCCCTCCCACAGGTGCCGATCGAGGCGCGCCTGGCCGCGCGGGACCACGCCCGCGGGCAACGTGCGGGCCTCCATGTCGTCGGCGAAGAACGCGGCCGGCTCGAGCGGGTCGAGCCGCGCCTGGTCGCGCATCTCCTGCTCGCAGGCGGCGAGCGCGAGGAGCAGGGCGACGGCGTCAGCGCGGGACATCGTGGACCTCCAGCGGGGCGAGCGACGCGAGGAACGTGCGCACCGCCGGCGCGGCGAACTTGGGGTCGTCGGCGCCGATGAACAGAAAGAAGCGGTCCCGGCTGGCGCGCTCGAACGCGGGCACCGAAAACAATGGGTGGTGCAGGCGCGGCAGGCCGTTGCGTATGAACATGGCGAACACGGTGGCGAGCGCGGCGGCGAGGATGGTGACCTCGAAGGTCGGGACGATGAACGCCGGGGCGGCGAAGGGCCGCCGACCGCCGATGTCGAGCTGCCAGTCGATCGCGTGGACCCACCCCTGAAACAGGAACATCGCCGCGCCGCCGAGCAGGCCGGCGACGAAGGTGACCCGCGAAAGCCGCGAACGAAACGCCAGCGCCTCGGCCACGCCGGCGACCGGGTAGGGGCTGAACACGTCGAGGGCGACGTAGCCGGCGCGCCGGGCCGCGCGCGTGGCGGCGAGGACGTCGCCCGCGCCGACGAACTCGGCCAAAAGGCCGCGCAGGCCGCTCATGCGCCCCTCCGGGGGCGATCGGCGACGAGCTCGCGCAGCTCGTACAGGGCGATCGCCGGGACGAAGCGGAGGAACAGCAGCATGAAGAAGGCGAAGAAGCCGAGGGTGCCGACCAGCGTGAGCCAGTCCCAGAAGGTCGGCCAGTAGTCGCCGCCGGTCGTGGGCAAGAGGCCGTGCTCGAGCGAGCTGATGACGATGAGCCAGCGCTCGAGCCACATGCCGAGGTTGACGGCGATCGACAGCCCGAACAGCCAGGCGGTGCTGCGCCGCGCGCCCCGCCACCACAGCGACTGCGGGAGGACCACGTTGAGGCCGACGATCAGCCAGA
Organism: Nannocystis exedens; assembly: GCF_002343915.1. Classification (GTDB taxonomy): domain Bacteria; phylum Myxococcota_A; class Polyangia; order Nannocystales; family Nannocystaceae; genus Nannocystis; species Nannocystis exedens. The sequence goes on from NZ_NETK01000001.1 coordinate 6,477,787, forward strand.
ACAGCGGGGCGGAGCGGCCGTGGAGGTGGCTGGCGACGAGCTCGCGCTCGTGCGGGTCGCCGCTGTACCAGCCGAAGAACAGCTCGGCGGCGTAGCCGTAGGCGACGACCAGGCCGGCGGTGAGCATGAGCCGGGCGCAGTAGTCGAGGTGGCGCGCGGTGACGAATGATTGCAAGCCGAGCCACGCGCGCACGGGGATCAGCAAGGTCAGCACCATGGCGAAGCCGCTGAAGATCGCGCCGGCCACGAAATAGGGCGGGAACACGGTGGTGTGCCAGCCGGGCAATTGCGCGACCGCGAAGTCGAAGCTGACGATGGTGTGGACCGAGACGACGAGGGTGGTGGCGAGGCCGGCGAGCAACAAATAGGCGGTCTGGTGGCGCTCCCAGTGGCGCGCCGAGCCGCGCCAGCCGAGCGCGAACAGGCCGTAGACGCGCGCGCGCAGGCCGGTCGAGCGGTCGCGCATGGTGGCGAGGTCGGGGACCAGGCCGACGTACCAGAACATCAACGAGACGGTGCCGTAGGTGGCGATGGCGAAGAAGTCCCACACCAGCGGGCTGAGGAATTGCGGCCAGTAGCCGTAGGTGTTGGGATAGGGGAGGAGCCAGTAGAAGAGCTCGGGCCGGCCGAGGTGGAGGAGCGGGTACATGCCGGCGCAGGCGATCGCAAACAGGGTCATCGCCTCGGCGAAGCGGTTGATCGAGCGCCGCCACGGCTGCTCGGCGAGCAGGAGGATCGCGCTGATCAGCGTGCCGGCGTGGGCGATGCCGACCCACCAGACGAAGCTGGTGATGGCGATGCCCCAGTAGACCGGCGTGTCGACGCCCCAGATCCCGACGTACCACCAGAACACGCCGAACACGGCGAGGGCCAGAGCGAGCACGCCGAGGCCGGCCAGCGCGGCCGCGACGAGCCAGCTCCGCCGCGTCCGCGGCGATCGCACGGCGCCGGCGACGAGGTCGTCGACGGCGGCGAGGTCGGGCTCGCCGTCGACCCATCGCCCGGTTCGATCGATGCGGCGGATCACGTCAATCCTCCTCGGGCGGCGCCGCGGCGCGCAGGGCAGGGTTGGGGTGGACCAGGCGCGCGAGGTAGCTGGTCCGCGGGCGGGTGCCGAGCTCGGGCAAGAGCGCGTAGGCGCGGCCGTCCCGGCGCAGGGCGACCACCGGATCGTCGGGCTGCGCGAGGTCGCCGAACTCGATCGCCCGCGATGGGCAGGCGCCCTGGCAGGCGGTGACGACGGCGCCGGGATGCATGGTTCGGCCCTCGCGGTGCGCGGCGATCTCGGCGCCGCGGATCCGCTGCACACAATACGTACACTTCTCCATGACCCCGCGCGTCCGCACGGTGACGTCGGGGTTGCGCTGGAGGGGGAGGGTGACGACGTCGCGGGCGGCGTAGGCGAAGAAGTTGAAGCGCCGGACCTTGTAGGGGCAATTGTTGGCGCAGTACCGCGTGCCGAAGCAGCGGTTGTAGGTCATGTCGTTGAGGCCGTCGTGGCTGTGCTGGGTGGCGCCGGTGGGGCACACGACCTCGCACGGGGCGTGCTCGCATTGCATGCAGGGCACCGGCTGGAACCGCCAGCGCGGGCCCTCGCCGCGGTCGTCGGCGTAGGTGTCGATGCGGATCCAGTGCAGCGTCCGGTCGCGCGCGGCCTCGACCGGGCCGACGCTGGGGATGTTGTTCTCGGCCTGGCAGGCGACCACGCAGGCGTTGCAGCCGATGCAGGCGTTGAGGTCGATCGCCATGGCCCACGCGTGTTCGTCGTAGGCGCGGGTCGGGTGCAGCGAGGCGGGGCGCAGCCCGGGCGGGGGCAGGCGGGCCGGCTCGCCGCGGCGCGACCAGCGAGCGTGCTCGTCGCCGTGCTCGTGCTCGCCGCCGCGGTGACGATCGACGATGAGCTGCCCGGCCCGCGCGAGCGGCTCGGCGACGACCGCCGCCGACCACGGGGCGCCGGCGCTGCGCAGGCGATAGGCGTCGAAGCCGGGGCCGGCCGCGGGGGCGCGGCGGCCGTGCCCGAGGTGGACGGTGATCTGGTCGGGCGGGTGACCGGCGAGGACGAAGACCGCGGCGTCGAGGCTGCGGTCGCCGACGCGCAGGCGCACGCAGGCGTCGTGCTCGAGGCCGCGGGCGCGCGCGGTCTCGGGGGCGACGAAGGCGGCGTTGCCCCACATGAGGCGGGTGATCGGCCGCGGCAGCTCCTGCAACCACGGGTCGAGCGAATAGCGGCCGTCCCAGGCGGCGGGGTCGGGGCGGAAGGCGAGCGCGAGGTCCGGGGAGGAGATGTCCGAGGGGACATGTTCGGAGAGCAATGTCGCCAGGACGTCGCCGCGGATCGCGGTGGACACGGCGGTCGCCGGCGAGGGCAGGCGGCCGTCGTGGATCGCGGCGCGCCACCACTGGGCGAGGTCGGCGGCGGCTGGGGCGCGGTCGCTCCATGTCCTTTCGAGCAGGTCGCGCCCGCGCGCGGGGTCGTCGACGAGCGCGGCCAGCAGCTCGGGCGCGCTGAGGCCGTCGTACAGCGGGCGGATGGTCGGCTGCGACAGGGTGACCTCGCCGTCGTCGGCGGCGGCGTCGGCCCAGGCCTCGAGCGGGTGCGCCAGCGGCAGGTGCCAGCGGCAGCGCTCGCCGGTCTCGTCGCGCCAGAGGCCGAGGTGGGCGGTGAACGGGACGGCGGCCAGAGCGTCGGCGAAGCCGAGGTCGGCCGGGGCGGTGAACACGGGGTTGTCGTCGAGGATCAGCAGCGCGTCGAGCTCGCGCCGCGCGATCGCGGTGACGAGCGCCGGCAGCGAGTGCTCGGGGCCGTCGGGCTGGCGCTCGAGCCGCTCGGTGTAGACGACGGTGCGGCCGGCGGCGCCGAGCAAATGATTGGCCGCGTGGGCCATGGCGTGGACCTGCGGCGGCTGGTGCGGGCCGGCGACGACGAGGCCGGTCGGGCCGGCGGACTTGAGGTCGGCGACCGCGGTGGCGAGCCACGGGTCGTCGACGGCGTCGCCGAGGACGCCGCGCAGGACGTCGCGGGCGAGGCGGGGAAGATCGCCGACGCGGGCGGCGAGGCGGTGATCGGCGGCGGCGCCGGTGAGGCCGGGGAAGCTCTCGATCGCGTACAGCCGCAGCGCCTCGGCGGAGGCGAGCTCGGCCCGCCGACGCTGCGCGAGCGCGCGAGCGTGGCGCAAGCGGCCGGGGTCGGTGAACAGGAAATCGTCGTCGAGGCTCAGCACCACGCGGGCGCGGTCGAGGCGGTAGTGACAGGCGAGCGGGCCGCCGAACAGCCGCCGCAGACCGGCGTGGAGGTCGTCGCGGCCGACCGGGCTCCACGCGAACCACCGCAGGCCGGGGCAGCGCTCGGCGAGGCGGGCGACGCCGCCCTCGAGCATGCGCGAGGTGGTCGGCCCGGTCAGCAGCGCGACGCGGCGACCGCCGCCGAACCAACCCCGGGCCTCGCGCAAGAACGCCGGCCAGCTGCTCGGCTCGTGACCGCGGCGCACGCCGGTCGAGCGCCGCGGGTCGTACAGCTCGCGCACCATGGCCTGACCGAAAGGACATGTCGCGCCGAGGCTGGCGCGGTGCTCGGGGTGGCCCTCAATCTTGGTCGGGCGGCCCTCGTGGGTCTCGACGAGGATCCCGTAGGCGTAGGCGTCGCGGGTGAAGGCGGAGGCGAAGAACAACGGGACGCCGGGGACGACGTACTCGGGCTGGCGCGCGTAAGGGACGATCCGCTCCGGGGGGTCGCGGTCGAGGCAGCCGCCGAGGCCGGCGGCGGCCAGGCCGGCGCTCATGCGCTGCAAGAAGGCGCGGCGACCGAGGACGTCGGGGTCGCTCATCGATGGCACTCCGAGCAGCTGACGTGGGCATCGACGTCGGGAGCCGGCGGAGCCGACGAATCGGGCCGCCAGCCCATGACGAACACGGCCTCGGCCGGCCGGAGGTGCGGGGCCGGGTCGCGGTGGCAATCGAGGCACCACTTCATCGACAGGTCGGCGAATCGCCGGACTCGCGGCATCCGGTCGACGCGGCCGTGGCAGGTCTCGCAGCCGACGCCGGCGTGGACGTGAATGCCGTGATCGAAGTAGACGAAGTCGGGCAGGTCGTGGACGCGCCGCCAGCGGATCGGTCGGTCCTCGGCCCAGCTGTCGCGCACGGGCGCGAGCAGCGGGGCGTCGGCGAACAGGTGCGCGTGGCAATGCATGCAGGTCTCGGTCGCGGGGACGCCGGCGAAGGCGGCCCGCTCGACGGTCTCGTGGCAATAGCGGCAGTCGAGGCCGAGGCCGCCGACGTGGTGGTCGTGGCTGAACGGGACCGGCTGCGCGAGCGGTTCGCCGACGCCGGTGCTCCAGTCGGAGCGCGACAGGGCGTAGCCGACGACGCCCGCCAGCGTGAGGCCGACCAAAAGGCCCCACAGGACCAGGCGGACGCGGCGGTCCGCGGATGGGCGAAAGAGCTGGGCCACGGTGCTCCCGGCGCTGCGACGGTCACGCTCGTTTGCGAGCGGTGTCTGCTATGCCGGCGATCGCCCGCGCCGCAAGCGATCGCGGGGCGCGGGGGGCCGACGCCCGCCGGGGCGGTCGATCTCGCCGGTGAGGGCCGCCAATGGCATGACCCACGTCACCGCGGCGAGACGACCCGCGGGGCACCCGCCGCCCGCGTCGCTCGGCCGATCGCTGCTGCGGGCGAGCGGCGAAAAGCCGTACCCTCGGCGGGCATGCACCGCGACCAGGCGCCGTACCGCGAGCTGTACCAGGCGATCCTCGAGTACGACGGATCGGGCCTGGCCGAGGACGTGGTGCTGCCGTGGGCGCGGGCGCACGAGGAAGAGCGGCGGTGGTTCGCCGCGCTGGCGACGGCGCGGACCCCTGCGGTGCCGGCGATGCCGATCGAGGACTGCTGGCGACTCTACGCGATGTCGCGGATCTGCGACCTGTTGCGCCTGGGCTTCGCGCGCCGGCCGGGGTACGAGGCCCGCTGGACGATCGCGGTGCCGCCGGCGGCCTACGAAGAATTCATGGCCGCGTTCGAGTTCCAGCCGATCGCCGAGCCGCGCTTTCACCCGTTCTTCCACGAGATCGTGCTCGTCGATCAGGACGCCGACGACGACGCGCCGCCGCGACTCCTCGCAGCGCAGTGGCCGGGGCACACGCTCGGATCGCTGCTGTTCGCGCGCGCCGGGGTCCGCGTGGCGGCGGGCCGCCGGCATCTCGTGAAAGAATTCGCCGAGGGGTCGACGCTGTACTGGGCGTACGCGCGCGACAATCGCCCGGCGGAAGATCTGTCGCACGGCTGGGGCGGCAATTCGCAGTGGCGCACCCGGTTCCGCCGCGACTACGCGATCGCCGGCGAATTTTTTTACAACGTCGACGCGACGTCCGGGCCGCCCGACGAGGAGGACGACCTGACGCCGGACGAGTGGCTCGAGCTGGTGCGGCACCGCTGCTTCGTCCGCTGCGCCAAGCCGCACGGCGATCGCTTGCCGTACGATCGCCGGCACCGCGAGCCGCGGCCCTGAGCTGCGGTGATCGGATCAACCAGTCGAGCGCCGACGCGACTCGGGGCGCACGCGCTCGTCGACGTCGACCGCGCCGCAGGCGGACAGCAGGCGGGCCACGTTGTCGGCGTCGATCTCCCGCGTGCGCACGGTGACGACCGCGCCGCCGCGGTTGAACGCCTCGGAATACTTGCGCGCCTCGGCCTCGGGGATGCCGATCTTCACCAGCGCCGGCCCGAGCCAGTCGGGCTGGTCGATGTCCTCGGCGCCGACCGTGCCGAGGGCGCCGAGGATCGGGCCGGCCGCGAGCACGGGGCCGGCGTAGGGCACGGCGAACGCGGCCAGGCCGACCAGCGTACTGAGCGCACCGGCGGCGATCTGGCCGACGTGCGCCGGGGCCTCGTGCAGGGTGGCGAGATCGTTGGCGACCACGCTGATGTCGCTGCGGTCGTACTTGCGCAGGAGTAGAGCGTCGACCGCGTACTTGGCGTCGGCTGCCGTATCGAACAGCGCGATCACCGTCTTCATGCCTATGGGGGTCATTGCGCCGACCTTTCGTGGGAGTGTGAACACTGTATGCAGCAAATCGGCGGCGCGGGCGAACTCGACGCGCGGAGCCGGCACTGCGGGCCGGATCGAGGCTTTGCGGCGAGCTCGACGGTGAAGCCCTCGCGGTCCGCGCTGCTCGCATTCACGGTCGGGCTCGCTATGTGCATCGGCCTCGGCCGTACGACGGGGGCGCCGTCCAGCGGGCGCGTCCGTTCGCTACCGCTCGGACTCTTCGGACTCTTCGGCTCGGAATCGTCGTAGAAGCCCGGCTGAGCCTCCTCGGCGTTTGAGAGCAGCACGTCGAGGCGGGCGCGTTGCCGCAGCGCGTAGTGCGGGAACATCGACTCGACGTCGTCGAGCACCGCGATCCGTGCGTCGGCCGCGACCTCCGAGTCGTGCAGAGAGTCGAACGTGCGAATGATCTGCCCGAAGCCCTCCGAATCGTCGCTGACGACGAAGACCTCGACTGCTTCGGCGGGACCGGAGAGACAGGTGACGACGAGGTCGTCCTCGACCAGGCCGTCATCCTTGTAGGCCTGCTCGCGCCATGGGTCGCTGGCCGGGTCGGCGGCGTAGCGCTCGAGGTAGGCCGCCCTTGCGGCGTCGGCGAGCGAGGCCGTGGAGAAGACGCCGAGGAGCACGTGGGCTGCGGTGTAGGCGGAGATCCGGCGCACCAACAAGAACCTGTCGAGGGTCGGACCGGTCGGCGGCGCGAGGTCGGGCGTGAAGCCGGGGGCGTACGCGGGGTCGAAAACCTTGATCGCGCGCCATGACTCGATTCCGGTGTCCTCGTCGCGCTCGAACAGCAGGCGGGCCCCGCCTCTCACCTGCAGCACGCGGCGGTTCTGCCGGTCGCGGCCGGCGACGAACGGCACCTGCTCGGCGACGAGGCGGTCGACGACCTCGTCCCGATCGGGGGCCCCCGGGCCGCCGAGGACCCAGGCCTCGAGCTCGCGCCCCGGGCCGGCCTCGAGGTCACCGAGGCTGTCGAGAGCGAGGGTGTCGGCCACGTCGCCGTTGAAGAAGATCTCGAAGCTGCCGTAGCGCCAGACCTTGAGGTCGTCGAGCGCGTCCACGCGCTGCCCGTCGGGCAAGCCGAGGCGCGCGCGGATGCTGTCGCGGTCGTCGCCGGCGCGCACTCCGGCGAGCTGACCCTCGACGACGAGGGCGCGGATCGAGAACACGGGCGACATCGGGCGCGAGGTTAACACGCCGCAGGCACGCGAACGGGCCTGTCACGCTCGCCGCGGTGACTGCTAGGATCGCGGGCGATGTACGCCGGCTTCCTCGACCTGACCTGCCCGCTCCACTGGACCGTCGACGGGGCGCTGTCGGCGGACGAGTGCGCGGCGTACGTGGCGAGGATGCGCGCCGGCCAGGCCGAGGTGGCGCCGATCGTCGGCCCCGGCGGCGGGCCGGTGATCGAGCCGGAGACGCGCAACAACACGCGGGTGATGTGGGACGACGCCGACGAGGCGAACGGCTTGCTCGAGCGGGTGCGCGACCACGTGCCGGCGCGGCTGTCGGGGCAGGTGCTGGCCGGCGCGAACCCTCGCTTGCGGCTCTACCGCTACGGCCCGGGCGAGCGCCACGGAGCCCACTGGGACACGATCGTCGAGCTGGCCGACGGGGTGCGGAGCCTGCTGACGCTGGTGTTTTATCTCAACGACGGCTTCGAGGGCGGCGCGACCGACTTCGTCGAGCTCGGCGCCTGCGTGACGCCCCGGGTCGGCCGCGCGCTGCTGTTCCAGCACCGCGTGATGCACCGAGCCTGCGAGGTCACCCGCGGCGAGAAGTTCGTGCTCCGCACCGACGTGCTGTACCGCCCGGCGGACTGAGATACTTTTAAACAGGAAGCGCATGCGGCGTGAAGGGCATGTTCTTAAGGTCATGCCCTTTCGAGCATGTTCTTGAAAATATGTCTGAACGGACATGAAGATGTCGCGGCCGGCGCCGCGCCGCGGGCCGAGCCGGGCGGCCGCGCCTCGCCGGGTCCCGCCTCCGCGCCTCGGGACGAGGTTGCGCGGCGCTCGCTTCGGGCCATAGATCGGCCCGGCCATGGCGCAGGCGAACAGCGGGCGCGGGTTCGATGCGGCCCACCTCGCGGACGTCGCGGTCATCGCCGACGCCGAGCTCGTGCGGCTGCGGCAGGCGGCGCGCGTGACCCTCACCGCGATCGTCGCCGCCGCGCTGCTGCACCGGCTCGCCGGGGCGGTCGGCCAGCCGACCAGCGTGGCGCTGGTCGGCATCAACGTGGCGATGATGGGGGTGGCGATCGTCAACGACCCGACGCCGCGGGCCCAGCGGATCACCACGGCCCTGGTGCCGCCGGTGGCCTGCGCGGCGCTGCTGCTCGGCACGCTGGTCCACGGCCTGCCGTGGCTGCGCGACGGGCTGTTCCTGGCGATCGCGTTCGTCGCGGTGCTGGTGCGCCGGTTCGGCCCGCGCGGGCTGGCGCTGGGGATGATCGGGTTCCTCGCCTACTTCTTCGCCCTGTTCTTCCGCGCCGACCTGACCCGCCTGCCGCTGATGCTGACGAGCGTGTGCATCGCCACGACGCTGGCCTACGTGGCCCGCTTCTGGGTCGTGCGCGAGCGGCCGGAGACGCGGCTGCGGCTGCGGCTGGCGGCGCTGCGGCGGACGGTGGCGGTGGCGCTGCACCAGCTGGCGGCGATCGTCGCCGAGGGCCGCGAGACGCCGCGCCGGGTGCTGGCGCTGCGCCGCACGCTGGGGACGATCAACGAGTCGGCGCTGGCGATCGACGAGCAGATCGATCGCGTCGATCCGGCGAGCGCGACGGCGGCGGCGCTGCGCGAGCAGGTGTTCGCGCTCGAGCTGGCGCTGCAGGAGGTGGCGGCGGCGGCGATGCCGACGATCGCGCTGGCTCCCCCGGCGCGCCAGGCGATCGCGGCGGCGCTGCTGGCGGCCCGCAGCGCCGTGCGCTCCGGCGAGCAGGCGGCCGCGCGCGAGGCGATCGCGGCGCTGACGAAGGCGACCCGCGGCGCCTGCGTGCTCGAGCGAGCGCTGCGCTCGCTGCTCTGCGCGCTGCGGCTCGACGCGCAGCTGCCGACGGCCCGCGCCGGCGCGCGCGAGCCGGAGCCGGCCGCGACCGGCACCACGCCGACGTGGCGCTGGTCGCTGCGCCTGGCCGCCCAGGCGACGCTGGCGACCGCGCTCGCGCTGGTGGCCGGCCACGCGGTCGCCAGCTCGCGCGCCTACTGGGCGGTGATGGCCGCGTTCATGGTGTTCAACCGCGCCAACACCCGCGGCGCGATGCTGGCGCGCGCCTGGCAGCGGATGATCGGCACCCTCGTCGGCGTGCTCGTCGGCCTGCTGGTGGCCCACGCGATCCAGGGCCTCGTCGCGCTCGAACTGGTGGTGCTGTTCACATGCATGTTCATCGCCTATTACACGCTGCAGTTCTCCTACGCGTGGATGGTGGCGGCGTTCACGACGCTGCTCGCGGTGCTCTACAATTTGCTCGGGATGTTCTCGGACGAGCTGCTGTACCTGCGCGTGGTCGAGACGCTGGTCGGCGTGCTGGTCGGCGCGGGCGTGGCGATGCTGGTGTTCCCGGTGTCGACGCGCGGGACGATCCGCGCCCACATGACCGACGCGCTGCGCCTGCTCGCCGACGACCTCGCGGTCACGTACACGCTGCCGGGCCCCGAACGCGCCGACCGACGCGCGGCCGCGCGGGCGCTCGACCGCAAGCTGCGAGACGTGCGGAGCGAGGTCCAGGGGGCCGCCGGCGGGGTGCCGCTGCCTTCCACCCGCGAGACGCGGCGGCTGTTCTTCGCGTTCGCGGCGGTGTGCTTCCACGCGCGCCCGCTGCTGATGTTCGACCCGCGCGCGCTCGAGGAGGCGGCCGTGCAGCGCGCCCACGCGGTCGCCCTCCGCCTGGCCGACCGCGCCCGCGAGCTCGCCGAGGCGCTCGCCGCCGGCAGACCACCGTGCTCGCCGCGGGTGGTCGAGCGCGCCGATTCGTCGGACCCCGCCCTGCGCGGGCTGGCCCGCCTCGACCGCGCGCTGTCGACGTTCGCGCGGGTGGCTCGCGAGACGCGCGCGCCGCGGCCCGGCCACGTGCGGCCGGGTTGAGGTGCGTCCATTTCAGGAGTCACGACGATCACGCGCCGAGCTCACGGCGACGCGAGCCGCCGCGCCGGCATTTTCGAGCTCGCGCCGGCGGCGCTCGGCTTCAGCGCAGCGTCCGCGGGTCGAGCACGCGCAGGCCGGAGCGGGCCGGGCCGGCGATCACCTCGCCCAGGCGGTCGAAGCGCGAGCCGTGGCACGGGCAGTCCCACGTCTTCTCCAGGTGGTTCCACGACACGGAGCCCAAAAGGTGCGTGCAGGCGGCGGAGCAGGCGTGGATCTCGCCGCTCTCGTCGCGGTAGACGGCGACCCGCGACAGGCCCGAGCGGAGGATCGCGCCGGTGCCGGGGGCGACCTCGTCGATCGAGCGGATTTCGCCGGGCCGCAGCCAATCGGCGTACTGCGCGGCGACGTTGGCGTTCTCGCGCAGGAACTCGCCGCCGGCCTTCAGCGGCTTCCGCCGCGGGTCGTAGAGGTGCGACCACTCGCTCTCGCCGTCGCAGATCTGCGAGCACAGCATCATCGCCGCGATCGTGCTGTGCGTCATGCCCATGCCGGAGTCACCGGTGGCGATGTAGACATTGGCGGCGCCGGCCGGATCGGGGCCGATGTGCGCCAGGCCGTCGAGCGTCTCGAACACCTGGCCCGACCAGCGGTACAGCCGCTCCTGCGCCGCCGGCACGCGCGCGCGGGTCCACGCCTCCAGGGCCTCGAAGCGGCGCTCACCGTCGTCGGCCTGGCCGGTCTTGTGATCCTCGCCGCCGACGATCAAAACGTCGCCCTTGCCGTCGCTGCCCGGCTGCAGGCGGACGTAATGATAGGGGTCGATGGTGTCCCAGTAGAGCCCCGTGGGCACGACGCCGGCGGGGATCCGCAGGCCGATCGCGTAGGTGGTGTAGGGCGCCTGCTTGCTGTGGATGGCGAAGCGGTCGCAGATCGGCGAGCAGGTGGCGACGATGGCGGCCTTGCTGCGCACGCGACGGCCGCGTTCGGTGGTCGTCACGACCACGTCGCCGCCGGCGACGTCCTCGACGCGGGTGTCGCCGAAGATCGCGGCGCCGCTGCGCTTCAGCGCGGCGCACAGGCCGGCGAGGTACTTCAGCGGGTGGAACTGGGCCTGGTCGGGGAAGCGCAGGCAGGGCCGGCGGAACACCGGGTCCTCGTCCATCGCCTGCACCCCGTGCCAGCCGAACGCGTGGACCGTCTCGAGCTCCTCGCGGAGGATGTCCGGGTCCTGGTCGGGGGCCAGCCACAGGTAGCCGTCGCAGCGCTGGAAGTCGCAGTCGATGTTTTCGTCGCGGGCGATCGCCTCGATGCAATCGATGGCGGTCGCGTGGCTCTCCCACGCCAGGCGCGCGGCGTCGAGGCCGTGCACCCGGGCGAGCTCGCTGAAGCGGTCGTCGATCGCGCTGGCCAGGTGCGCGGTGGTCCGGCCGGTGTTGCCGCGGCCCGGCTGCTGACTGTCGAGCACGACGACGCGCCGGCCCGCGCGGACCAGCCGCAGCGCCGCCGTCAGGCCGACGAGGCCCGCGCCGACGATGCACACGTCGGTCTCCATGTCTTGCGTCAGCGGGCCGAAGCTCGGCGTGTCGCAGGTGGCCTGCCACACCGAGGTCGTAGCTTCTACGGGATGTTCGAGCGCCATGCCGAATATGTTGGCGAACGCGCGCGAAGGTCAAGGACGATCCGCCGCACGATCATCACGCGGCGCCGCGCTGCTGGCCGAGGATGTACTCCCATACGCGGTCGCGCTCGGTCTCGAAGGCGGCGCCGAGCCGCTGGGCCTCGTGCGGATCGAGGACGCGCCTGGCCAGCGGGAACAGCTCGCCCTCTTCCTCGTCGACGTGGTGCCCGACCATGTCGGCCAGCACGCGCGCCCGCGCGGCCCAGTTGTCGTCGCGCGGCGACATCGCGACCAGCTCGCCCAGCAGGTTCTCGACCTGCTTGTGCTCCTCCAGGCTGACGCGGACCTTCTCGGCCGTGCGCTCGTCCTCCTGCAGGCGCAGGTAGAACACGGCCTCCTCGGCGCGCGAGTGCGGCACGAGCTTGAGCCGCACCCGCGCCAGCAGCTCGGCGGCGAGCTTGCCCTTCGCCGCCAGGAGCTCGTGGAACAGCTCGTCGATCTCCTCGTGTTCACGCGCCAGGAGCTCGTAGATCTCGGGCCGATGCATGGTGCGCTCCTCCGCTGATCTTCGCTTCGCGCTCACTTCGGCGCGGTGACCGGCTGGGTGTCGCCGCCGCGGAGGCGAATCACGCCGCAGGCGATCCGCGCCCCCGAGTTGCCGGCCGGCTGCGAGGTGTAGTCGTCGGGGGCCGCGTGGACCAGCACCGAGCGGCCGAGGATCCCCCGCGGACCGGTGTCGAGGGTGAAGCCCTCGAGCTTCATGTCGAGCGTGGTCTGCTTGCCGCTGCCGGCGCCGGCCAGGTTGCCGAGGTCGCCGGCGTGGTGGCGCGGGGCCTTCGGCGCGCCGTGGTCGGTCTTGTCCGGGTTGAAGTGCTCGCCGGCCGACATGCCGTCGGGCGCCGAGCAGTCGCCGAACTCGTGGATGTGGAACCCGTGGTCGCCGGTCTGGAGGCCGTTGACCCGCGCCTCGACGTGGACTTCGCCGTTCTTCTTGGTGAAGGTGACGGTCCCGTCGACGGCGCTCGCGCCGAGCGGAGCGAGCTCGGCGACGGCCACGACCTCGTCGGACTTCGACGAGCCGCAGCCCGTCGGGCCGGCGAGGACGAGCGAGACGATGGAGAGGAGCGAGGCTCTCGCGAAATCGTGAGACATGATTCACCTGAGGCCGAGGCAAGGGGGAATCGATGCACCGTCGAGGCCGGACGGCCCCGGGACGGCGAGTGACGCCGGCAACTATGATCACGCGCCCGGCCCCGGCTCGCGGCGCCCTACCGACCCGAGGCACCGACGCCCCGTTTCCCGGCGGTTCGCCGGCCGGGAGCGGAAAGTGGGCCCTCGCCCGAGGTGCCGCGATTCCGCCGGCCTCGTCGGCCGTTGCGCAACTCGCGTCGCCGCGGCGGCCGCCGGACCCGAGCGGGCTCATCGCCGAATGCGAGGACCCGCTGCCTCGCAGCATTTCACGGCGGGCTCAGCCATTGCTGCCAGTCATGACCCCTGAGATTGGCGGGTCTCGCCGCGATTTCGCCCCTCGGCCGCCCGCCTCTGCGATCGCCGTCCTGTCGGCGCGCCCACCGGCGGCCGCCACGGCCAGGCGCACCTTGTCGCACCCCAATGCCCGCAGAACGCTGGCCAGAGGCCTTGACGCGGGCCGCGCCTTTTTATAACTTGCTAGTCACCAGCAAGTAAGGCGTCATGACCTTCGAGGGCTTTGACAACTCCGAGCTTTGACAAGAAAAAAAACGCTCGATGATTTCCGAGGCAAGACGGCGGACCCAGGAGGAGCGAACGGCGATGTCGGAGCAGTTGATGACCGAGGCGGCCGTGAGCTTGCTGGTGGAGCGAGGGATCGCCGGCACCACGCTCGCGGGCATCGGCGAGCGCTCCGGCTATTCGCGCGGCCTGGTCACGCACCGCTTCGGCTCCAAGGCGGGGCTGTTGGCCCACGTCCACGACAGCATCGCCGCCGAGTGGTTGCGGCGGGTGCAGGCGGTCGTCGGTCGCGCCACCGGGGTGGCGGCGCTGCAGCGGGTCACCGACGCGCTCTACCAATTCATCGTCGACGAGCCGAAGGGGCTGCGGGCGATGTACCTGCTGCGCTACGCGAGCATCGATCCGAGCGCCGAGTACCGGGCCAACGTCGCCAAGCTGAACCGGGCCCACGTCCGCGCGCTCACGCGGTGGATCGAAGAGGGTCAGGCGCACGGCGAGATCGCGGCCGGCGTCGACCCAGGGCTCGCCGCCGAGCTGTTCGCCAGCGTCGTCGACGGCCTCCTTTATCGCTGGCTGGTCAACCCCGACATCCCCGTCAAGGAGCTGCACGGGCTGATGCGGGCGCACATCGCCCGCGCGCTGCGGGCGGCCCAGGCCTGAAATTTCATCGTCGTCCTCGTCTGCGAATCGTCGCTCGCCCGGGGTCCGAACCCCCCATGATCATTCCGGTTCGTCGGAATGGCGGTAGTCTTACAATGTTCAGCCTCACCATGAACCCGCTGCCATCGCGTCAGGGCGCGCCGCCCTGGCCTCGCGTGGCGGCGCGTGGATTCGGGGGAGGCGGCTGGCCTGCCGCGGTCGCGGCGGGTCGCGCAGAGGTCCGGGCCGAGGTCGTCAAGAGCGGAGCCGCGGCGGAGGTGTGGCGATTCGCCCGTCGTCGCTCCGACAGGGGGCGCGACGGTCCGGGAGGAGGAGTGACGCGATGGGATCGATGACGCAGAGAACATTGATAACAGTGGCATGTCTGGTCCTGGGCGCCTGCGGCGAGGGGGCGCCGGCCCAGGGCAGCGACGGCGACGGCAGCGACAGCACCGGCGCCGGCGGCCCCGGCACCACCACGGAGCCCGGCGCCCCGACCACGACCGAGGCCAACGATTCGGGGGTGGACTCGCCGACGACCGGCTCCTCGCACGGCGATTCGACGACCGACGGCGAGCCGCCGCCCGCCGCCTGCGCCATGGGCTACCCGATCCCGGGCACCGAGCAGGTCCAGGGCGACGCCGAGGCCGGCTATCACGCCTTGCTCAACGAGGGGTACGTGTCGTGCGGGATCCCCTTCGCCTTGTTCCCGATCGCCGCCCCCCTCCTCGGCTCCTTCGGCGAGGGCGAGCCGCTCCCCGGCCGCACCGGCAAGAACGCCGAGGTGCCCTACAACTGGACCGTCCACACCTCGAAGAGCAGCGGCGCCGAGATCGTCTCGCTCAACTGTCTCGAGTGCCACGCCGGCCACTTCAACGGCGAGCTCGTCATCGGCCTAGGCAAGGCCGACGCCGATTACACCGAGCAGATCGGCGGGTTCTTGGCGGAGATCCCGATCCCCGGCATCCCGATCCCCGGGCTCGAGGAGATGACGCGGATGGCCCAGCGGTACCAGGCGGTCGGCGATTACACGCGCATGCTCGTCGTCGGCACCAACCCCGCCGACTCGCTGGCCGCGGTGCTGTCGACGCGCCACGACGCCGAGACGCTCGAGTGGCTCGACGAGCCGAACACGGTGGTGCCCGACGTCATCTTGCCGGTCGACACGCCGCCGTGGTGGCACACCAAGAAGAAGCACGGCCTGTTCTGGAACGGCATGTCGCGCGGCGACCACCGGGCGACCATGATCTACGCCAGCGCGCTGTGCACCGATTCGGTCGAGGAGGCGGAGGACATCTTCTCGTACTTCAACAACATCCGCGCGTTCATCGAGTCGGTCGAGGCGCCGAAGTACCCGTTTTCGATCGACGACGAGCTGGCGGCGCAGGGCCAGGAGATCTTCGCCCGCGACTGCTCGTGCTGCCACGGCACCTACGCCGACGACCCGGCGCTCGAGACCTACCCGAACATGCTCCTGCCGCTCGACACGATCGGCACCGATCCGCTCCTGGCCTTCGAGGCCGACGCGCGCCCGTTCGCCGACTGGTTCAACTCTTCGTGGTACGGCGACATCGGCAAGCTCACCACCGGCGACCCGTTCGTCGGCTACGTCGCCCCGCCGCTCGACGGCATCTGGGCCAGCGCGCCCTATTTTCACAACGCCTCGGTGCCGACCATCGAATTGGTGCTCAACAGCAAGGCCCGCCCGATGTGGTGGCGCCGCGTCGACTACGACAGCACCAACTACGACGAGGAGGCCGTCGGCTGGCCGTGGGTCGAATTGCCGTACGGTCAGGACGGCGCGCCCGACGACGAGCGCAAGCACGTCTACGACACGACGATCACCGGCCACTGGAACACCGGCCACCCGTTCGGCGATCACCTCGACGACCAGGAGCGCCGCGCGGTGCTCGAGTACCTCAAGACGCTGTGACGGCGTCCGGTGCGGGCGCCGGCGTCACCCTTCGGCGCCCGCAGTGCCGGACGCCGGCGCTCCCGCGGTGACTCGCACAAGCACCTCGCCGCCGATGGCCCTCGCATCTCGCTTGGAGATCGCGAGCGACGCTCGCGTCAAGGAGTCACGCCCAAGCATTCCAAATACCATGCGTCCGTCTCGGCGCCGCATGCGAGCCCCGACCAGTAATCATCGAACCCCTCGCACCATTCGAGCCCGCCCACACACGTCTCGTAAGCGGCTTGGGCTCGCCGACAGGCGGGTTTCTCGACTTCTGCCGCCTCCTGATAGCGCTCGGTCCTGTGCGCCTCGCACTCCGCCTCGTCTGTGTAGCCGACCGCTACGCCCGGCCGCTTGCAGGTCATCAGAATGGCGCAGTAGTCGCGGCTGATGTCGGCGAGGTCCGGGGGTTCTTCACCACAACAGAGGGTCACCAGCGCCGTTATGGCTAGCCATGTCCTTGGGAGCATGTCGCCTCCTGTTCACTCGCGCTCACGCCCCTTCGCGGAGCGCCGCCCCGCCCGGCAGGTCGAACGACCACGGCTGCAATTTGCGCAGGTCGGCGATGGCGATCTCGCCGCGTCCGAGCTCGCCGGTGGCGGCGTCGTGGATCCGCCACAGCATGATCTGCCGGTGCAGCGGCTGCGACTCGACCATGATGATGCGCAGCTCGCCGGGTTCGAAGCCGCACTGGGCCTGCACCGCCGCGATCAATTGTTCGTCGTGCAGGTGCCCATCGCCGAAGTTCCAGCCGAGCGCGAGGCCGGCGACCAGCTCGCCGTCGACCCATTCGTACTTCGTCGGATCGTCGACCGCGCGCGGCAAGAGTCGGCACAGCGCGCGGCCGGCCAGGTGCATCAGGCGGAACGCGATCACCTTGCCGACCAGGCCGACCGACACCTTGCGCGCGTAGAACACGTCGAGCTGGTCGTACAGCCATTTTGACGACTTGCGCAGGCGCTCGAGCTTTTGATGGCTGTCGCCGCGGAACAGCCACACGGAATAGGGCCAGTTGCCGGCGTAGTAGCGCATCGACAGCAGGAACGACAGGCGGTGCGGCGCCAGGTTGCCCCACAGCGGCAGCACCACCGCGAACAGGGCCACGAACGCCGCCAGCACCGGCGTGTCGAGCAGCCCCGCGAGGCTCACCTCGGCGTGCGCGCCGAACAGGAAGAACCCGCCGTACAGCACGACCACGTTCCACTCGATCGGCACCCCCATCGGCACCGTGCTGAGGATGAAGCCGTGCAGCATCAGCATCATCGCCAGGCCGACCGTGGTGACCACGCCGCCGTCGCCGAGGAGCAGGACGATCGGCACCGACAGCTCGAGCAGCGTGCCGACGTGGGCCATCACCGTCGCCAGAGTCGAGGGCCGCAGGTCGTCGGGGTAGCTGCGGTAGACGAGGCGGCGGATCCACTCGAAGCGGGTGACCGGCGAATTGCTGGTCATCACGCACACCACCGCCGGGAAGTGGTGGTTCAGCTTCGACACGCCGGCCCAGAACCACAGCGCCGCCTGCACCGCCTTGGCCCCGGCGAGCCACGGGCTGGCGAACGCGAACACCACGATCGTCACCCAGTAGTGCTCGGCGCGCGCGGCCAGGAACACGGTCTTGTCGAGCAGGCCGCACAGCGGCACCAGCACGACCAGGGGCAACAGCAGCGCCGCGTCGAGCTGCGGGGCCACCAGCGCGCGCACCAGGCTGATCAGCAGGATCGCGTAGAGCGCGACGTCGATCGCGTTGCGGGTGGCGCCGCCGACCAGCGGCAGGCCGCGCAGCAGCGGGAGCTTGGTGGTGCCGGGGCGGAGGAAGTGGAGGAACCCGCCGATCGGCGGGAAGTAGCGCCCGGTCAGCGGCCCGCTGCCGCAGCCGAGGCCGAGCACCTCGAACAGCAGGCTCCACACGATCGCCTTCTGGAACGCGACCGGCTCGAGCCACCATTGCCCGATCGCGGCCGGCGAGCCGAGGCCCGGCGAAAACCCGCAGAAGAAGATCCACCCGCCGACGAAGAGGGCGACCTTCAGCAGATAGACGAAGTAGACCGCGACCGGGGTCCCGTAACCCTGGAGGGCCCACGAGCGACACACCATGCGGCTCTTGTCCGGCAAGGGCTTCGTGGCCCACTCGAGGGGGTCGTACGGCGGCGGGATCGGGTCGAGCAAGCCCATCGAGACCGGCGATCATAGCCGCGCCCCGGGCGATTGGAAGCCGGCGATTCACCGCATTCGCGGGCGCGCCGACGCGGCGCCTTCGCCACCCGGACGAGCTCGACAGAGGGGCCGGTCGCGAGCGTCCTCGGGGGGCGAAAACGCGCTCTCAGGGCTGCTTGACGGTCTAGAACACGATCTGTATACTTGCTAGTCACCAGCAAGTAAAGTGGCCTCCGGATGAAATTCCCAGTGATTTCATGGCCATGGGCGCTTAGGTCAGGTCCGTTGCTGCACCCTGTCTTGCTGGAACACCGGAAACACAGTTCGTCGGATCCCGGGCGCGGGGGGAGCGACTTTCGCGGCAGGGGTGATGCGACGACAGCAGCAGGGAGGGGCACCATGAGGACGGGGACGACACGAATGGTCGGCGCGAGCGCGCTGACGGTCACGACAATGCTGTGTACGGCGGACCTCGCAATGGCGAGTCCGCCGCTCCTGGACACCGCCACCATCCGCTCGCCGCTGGCGGCCGGCTGCGCGGGCAAGCCCGACGATACGCCGCTGCCGCTCGACCCGCGGACGCTGGTGGTCCCGGGCATCAACACGCCGGGGGCGGCGGTGCAGTTCAACGCCTGGTGGGTCGACCTGCACGACCCGCCGGCGCCGTTTCAGACCACGCTGGCGCCGAATCCGACGACCTGCGGCGAGTTCCGGGCCAGCGTCGAGCGCGGGCGCAAGAACGTCACCGAGCGGGCCTACTTCCAGTCGTTCTCGACGGCCAAGAACTACTACGAGATCTACAAGCAATGGGGCTACCTGTTCCGCCCGGCCGACTTCGACGAGCAGGTGATCAAGCGCTACGGTATGGCCAAGGCGCCGTTCCACAACCCGTACCCGTACCCGTGGGAGAACCCGAACCTCACCAACGGCGGCAGCGGGCAATTGCCGCTCGGCCTCGTGCAGGCCAAGGACGACAACGGCAAGTGGACCGGGCTCATCTCGTCGTCGTGCTCGGGCTGCCACGACTCGCGGCTCGGCACCCCGGCGGAGGCGCCGTTCGTGTGGGGCCGCTCGAACGACGCCAACGACGCCGGCCTCTTGCAGGCCGACTTCTTCCAGGCCAACAAGCTGCTCAACGTGCTGCTGCTGGCGCCGATCCCGTGGAGCGTCGGCCGCGGCTCGACCGACGCGATCGGCATCGTCGACCTCCTGCCCGCGCTGTTCGACATGGACTCCCTGGCGATGGTGCCGAGCCTGCTCGAGTTCTTCCCGAGCCACGCCGGCGGCATGTCGCGCGCCCCCAATTGGTGGTACCGCGCGTTCAAGACCCGCCAGTTCTGGGACGGCGCCCTGACCTCCGACAACGTCCGCTCGGAGATGGCGTTCGGCGTCGCCAACCTGCTGCGCAGCGCGCCCGAGCGGCGGAAGCTGACCGCCGAGTTCGAGGACAACGACAACTTCTTCCTCTCGCTGTCGCCGCCGCCGTACCCGTACGAGATCGACGAGGAGCTGGCCGAGTGGGGCGCCGTGCTGTTCCACGAGCGCGACCTTTGGGCCGACGGGGCCAACCCCGACATCCCCGTGCCCGAGGGCAACGGCTCGTGCGCCAGCTGCCACGGCGTCTATTCGCCGCTGTACGCCGCCGACCCGGCCTATTTGCCCGACCCGCGGCTCAAGGGCATCGCCGGCGTGATCACCCCGATCGAGATCATCGACACCGACCCGGCGCGCTTCGAATTGATGGCCGACGAGCGCAAGCGGCGGGCCTGGAACACCTCGTTCCTGGCCTACAACGACATGAGCCCCGACCACCCCGGCTTCTTCGACGACCCGATCACCAGCGCCCTGCGCCGGGTCCCGCGGGCCGCCTACGACAACGGCCAGGGCCCGGTCTTCTCGCCGATCGGCCCCAACGAGTGGATCGAGCCGTTCGGCTACATGGCGCCGCCGCTGTACGGCACGTGGGGCAACGCGCCGTACTTCCACAACGGCAGCGTGCCCGACCTGTGGGGCGTGCTCGACCCCGACGCGCGCCCGGCGGTGTGGAAGCGCCAGTACACCGCCGCCAACATCCTCGGCACCAACGCCGGCTACGACGCCAGCTTCGCCGCCTACGACTTCGACAAGCTCGGCTGGAAGTACACCGAGCTGGAGTGCGAGGACAAGCCGGGCAACAGCACGTTCCTGCCGTGCTCGGAGGAGATGGCGACCATCGACGTCCTGTTCGCCAATATCGCCAACACGGTCGCGCAGCACAACTCGCTCGCCTACCAGTCGCCCCCGCCGATCACGCAGAAGCAGATCCGCTCGCGCATGATCTTCAACAGCCACCTCTACGGCATGGGCAACTACGGCCACGAGTTCACGCAGTCGCTGACCGACGACGAGCGCTGGGCGCTGCTCGAGTACATGAAGACGCTGTGAGTGCGGTGCGATGACCCCAAGAACGATCTTCGAACCCGATCACGAGATCTTCCGCGCGGCGGTCCGCAAGTTCTTCCGCGCGGAGGTGACCCCTCACGTCGATCGCTGGCGACGCCAGGGGTCGGTGGACCGCGAGATCTTCCGCAAGGCCGGCGAACACGGGTACCTGTTGATGTGGGCGCCCGAGCAGTACGGCGGCCTCGGGATCGACGACATGCGCTACGAGCAGATCGTCCAGGAGGAGAACTTCCGCCACGGCGACCCGGGGCTGTGCCTCACGCTGCACTCGCGCGTGGTGGCGCCGTACATCGGTGAGCACGGCACCGAGGCGCAGAAGCAGCGCTGGCTGCCGGCGGCGGTGCGCGGCGAGAAGATCCTCGCGGTGGCGATGTCGGAGCCGGCCGCCGGCTCCGACCTCGGCGGCATGCAGGCGCGCGCCGAGGAACATGACGACCACTGGGTCCTCAGCGGCTCGAAGACCTACATCTCGAACGGGCTGCTCGCCGACCTCGTGGTCGTCGCCGCCAGGACCGGGCGCGGGGCTGACCGCGCGATCGGCCTGTTCGTGGTAGAAGAAGGGATGGCGGGCTTCAGGCGCGGTCGCAAGCTCGACAAGCTGGGCCTCGACGCGCAGGACACCGCCGAGATGTTCTTCGACGGCGTCGTCGTGCCGAAGCAGAACGTGCTCGGCGACCCGACCCAGGGCTTCCGCTACCTGACGCGCGCGCTCGCGGTCGAGCGGCTGCAGATCGCCATCGGCGCGGTGGCCCACGCCCAGGTCGCGTTCGACGTCACGCTCGAGTTCGTCAAGCAGCGGACCGCCTTCGGGCGGCCGATCGGCACCTTCCAGGACCCGCGCTTCCGCATGGCCCGCATGCGCGCCGAGCTCGACGCCATGCAGAGCCACATCGACCACTGCGTGATGCTGGCCAGCGCCGGCGCGCTGTCGGCCGAGGTCGCAAGCGGCGCCAAGATGCTGGCCACCGAGCTCGAGGGCCGGGTGATCGACGACTGCTTGCAGTTGCACGGCGGCGCCGGCTACATGGAAGAATACCGCATCAGTCGCATGTACCGCGACGCGCGGGTCACCCGCATCTTCGGCGGGACCAGCGAGATCATGGCCGAGATCATCGGCCGGCGATTGGGACTCGACGAACGCAGGCTGACCCGATGACGACACCTTCGCCCAGCGAGAGCTCCGAACAAGCGGCCTTCCGCGCCCACTGCAAGGCGTGGCTGGCCGGCAACCTGCCGCCGCGCCCGCGCTTCCGCCTGCCGCTCGGGCCGCTCGAGATCGCCACGGTCGAGCAGCTCGAGTATTTGTGCAATTGGCAGCGGGCCGCGCACGCGGCCGGGCTGGTCGGCTGCGACTACCCGCGCGAGCACGGCGGCGGCGGCCTGCGCGACTGCCAGTGGATCGCCAACCACGAACTCAAGGCCGCCGGCGCGCCGTTCTTCCCCAACATCGTCGGGCTCGGCATGGCGGCGCCGACGATCTTCCACCACGGCACCGAGGCGCAGAAGCGGCGGCTGCTGCCTCCGCTGTTCAGCGCCGAGGAGATCTGGTGTCAGGGCTTCAGCGAGCCGGGCGCGGGCTCCGACCTGGCGAACGTGCAGGCGTACGCCGAGCGCGACGGCGAGCGGTGGATCGTCAACGGCCACAAGGTGTGGACCACCCTGGCGCACTTCGCCACGTGGATGATCCTCCTGTGCCGCACCGACCGCGCCCGCAAGTACGAGGGCATGACCTACTTCGTCGCGCCGATCCGCGACGGCATCGGCCGCGGCGTGGCGATCCGCCCGCTCGTCAAGATGACCGGCGAGCTCGGCTTCAACGAGGTGTTTTTCGAAGATTACTCGATCGCCGACGACCTGCGCCTCGACGAGGTCGGGCGCGGCTGGTCGGTGGCGATGACGACGTTGCTGCACGAGCGCGGCGCCGGCCCGCTGGTGACGCCGTCGTCGGGCGGCGGCGTCGGTGACGACGGCGAGACGACGCTGGGGGCCGCGGGGCTGGTCGAGCTGGCGAGGCGCTCGTATCGCAACGGCAGGCCGGCGAGCGACGACCCGCGGCTGCGCGACGCGATCGTGCAGCTGCTGATCCGCCAGCGAGCGTTCGCGCAGAATGAGCGGCGCGCGGCCGTGCCGGCGCTGGTCGACCACCCGCTGCGCCTGCCGCTGCAGCACAAGCTGACGCTGTCGGAATTGCTGCAAGACACCGCGCGGCTGGCCTGCGAGATCGAGGGCATGGCCGCGTCGCTGCACCAGACCGACCCGAACGCGCCCGCCGGCGGCCGCTGGCCGCACGCCTACATGAACTCGTACGGCTTCACGATCGCTGCCGGATCCAACGAGGTCCAGCGCAACATCCTCGGCGAGCGCGTGCTCGGCCTCGCCAAGTCGAAGTGAACGGAGCGACGCATGACTCGACCGCACGACTTCGGCTTCGACGATACTGCGCAGATCTTGAAGGACACCGCGCGCCGCCTGCTGCAGGACCACTGCGCGCCCGAGGCCCTGCACCGGCTGGCCGCCGCCAGCTCCGAGCCGGCGCGCGCGACCGAGTGCGTGTGGGACGAGGCGCTGTGGCGCAAGATGATCGACCTCGGCTGGACGGCCGTCGCGGTGCCCGAGCGATACGGGGGGTTCGGGATGGGGCTGGTGGCGATCGCCGGCCTCGCGGAGGAGCTCGGGCGCGCGGCGGTGCCGTCGCCGCTGGTCGCGACGTTGTGTGCGACTTACGTCGCGGCCGCCTGTGACTCCGAGGCGGCGCGGCGATTGCTGCGGCGGATCGCGGCTGGCCTTTCGGTCAGCCTGGCGACGACCGACCGGCGCGGCTCGTGGGCGCCCGAGGACACCGACGTCGCCGTCGACGAGGCCGGCGCGCTCCGGGGGACCGCGTGGTTCGTGCAGGACGCGCGCAAGGTCGGGGCGCTGATCGTCAAGGCGAAGTCGCCGCGCGGGGTCGGGCTCTACCTCGTCGAGGTCGACGCTGCGGGCCTGACGATCGTGCCGGACGCGATCCTCGACCTCACGCGCGACCAGGCCCACGTCGAGCTGCGCGGCGTCGCGGACGTGCAAGTGCTCGCGGAGCCCGGCGACGGCGCGCGGGCGCTCGTCGCCGCCGAGCCGGCCATCTTGACGATCGTCGCCGCCGACATGGTCGGCGCCGCCGAGTGGCAGCTGCAGACCACCGCCGAGTACGCGCGCACGCGGGTGCAGTTCGAGCGGCCGATCGGGTTCTTCCAGGCGGTCAAGCACCCGCTCGTCGACATGATGGTGCAGATCGACGGGGCCCGCTCGCTGGTCTACGACGCGGCCTGTGCCTTCGACCACGAACCCGAGGCGGCGGAGGTGTGCGCCCGCATGGCCAAAGCGGCGGCCAGCGACGCGGCCTCGTATTGCTCCGGCCGATCGGTGCAGCTGCACGGCGGGATCGGCTTCACCTGGGAGTGCTTCATTCATCTGTGGTTCAAGCGGCAGAAGCACAACGAGGTGCTGTACGGCGATGGGGCCCATCAGCGGGCCAGGCTGGCCGACCGGCTGATCGGGCGGATCGGGGAGACCGCGTGAAGATCCGCGCCGCCGTCGCGCGCGCGCGCGAGCCGTTCCGCATCGAAGAGGTCGAGCTCGACGGGCCGCGCGCCGACGAAGTGCTGGTCGAGGTCGAGGCGTGCGGGATCTGCCACACCGATCTTTCGGCCAAGGACCACGACTACGGCACCCCGCTGCCGGCCGTGCTCGGGCACGAGGGCGTCGGCCGGATCGTCGCGCTCGGCGAGGGCGTCACGCGCTTCGCCGTCGGCGAGCGGGTGGTGATGAGCTTCGGCGCGTGCGGACGCTGCCCGAGCTGCGCGGCCGAGCTGCCGGCGTATTGCCGCCACGCCCGCGACTTCAACCTGTTCGCGCGCCGCCTCGACGGCTCGTCGCCGATCTCGCAGGCAGGCCGTTCGCTGACCGGGCACTTCTTCGGGCAATCGGCGTTCGCCAGCCACGCGATCGCGGCGGCGCACAACCTCGTGCGCCTCGGCGACGACCTGCCGGCCCCGCTCATGACCTCGCTCGCCTGCGGCGTACAGACCGGCGCCGGCGCGGTGGTCAACGTCCTGCAGGCCGAGCCGCACGACGCGATCGGCGTGTTCGGCTGCGGCACCGTCGGACTCGCCGCGATCATGGCGGCCAGGGTCGCCGGCTGCGCGCGGATCGTCGCCGTCGACGTCCGGGCCGGGCGGCTCGAGACGGCGCGCGCGCTCGGAGCCACCGAGGTCGTCGACAGCGCGCAGACCGACCTCGCCGCCGCGCTCAAGCGGCTCGGCGGGTTGACGCTCGCGTTCGACAACACCGGGCGGCCGGAGGTGATCGAGGCCGCCTACAACGCGCTGCACCCGCGCGGGCGGATCGTGCTCGCCGGGCTGAGCGCGCGCGGGGCCAGCCTGACGCTCGACCTCAACCGCTTGATGGCGAGCGGACGCAGCCTGCGCGGCACGATCGAGGGCGACGCCGACCCGCGCGCCTTCATCCCGCGGCTCGTCGACTGGTACCGGCGCGGCGAGCTGCCGCTCGAGCGGATCGTCACCACCTATCCCTTCGAGCAGATCAACGAGGCCGCGGCCGACATGCTGGCCGGGCGAGTCATCAAGCCGGTGCTGAGGATGTCGACATGACGAGAGAGACTGCCTTGAATGCCACGACCGCGCTGCGCGAGCTGATCGCAAGCGGCGCCCAGACCGACGTCGACGCGCTGCACGCCCTGTACGACGCGCTGCCGCCGATCGACACCGCGTTCATGCGCGGCGAGTGGGAGGGCGGGGTGTTCCACACCGGCCACCCGGGCGAGCAGCAGCTGACGGCGATCGGGTGGGTCGGCAAGTCGTTCCACCACGACAACGACGTCGACCCGATCGTCACCCGCGACGAGCACGGCCGCCGCGTCGCAAACCCGATCCTCGGCAAGGCCTCGCTGCGGCTCGTGCATTACCGCGGGGCCGCGACCGCGACGATGGTCTACGACAAGCACCCGATCTTCGATCACTTCCGCAAGATCGACGACGACGCGGTGCTCGGCGTCATGGACCGCAAGGGCGACCCCGCGCCGCTGTTCTTTTACCTGCGCCGGCTGCAATCACCGTAGAGGAGGTTCGACATGACCACGATCTCGTCCGTGATCCGTACCCACGCCGCCGATCGCCCCGACGGGGTCGCGCTCGTGTGCGGCGACCAGAGCCTCACCTGGGCCGAGCTGCACGCGCGCTCGAACCGGGTCGCCGACGCGCTGCAAAAGGCCGGGGTCGGCTTCGGCGACCGCGTCGCGTTCCTCGACAAGAACGGCAACGAGTACTTCGAGCTGCTGTTCGCCACGGCCAAGCTCGGCGCGGTGCTGGTCGCGGTCAACTTCCGCCTGACCGCGCGCGAGGTGGCGTTCATCGTCAACGACGCCGAGGCCAGGGTGTTCGTGGTCGGGGCGGAGTTCATGCCGCTGGTGGCGGAGCTCGCCGGCGCGCTCGAGGCGGTCGAGACGCTGGTGGTGATCGGCGGCGGCGAGTCCCAGCAGTCGTACGCCGCCTGGCGCGACGCGGGCGCCGACGTCGACCCGGGGATGGTGACGTCGGGCAGCGACGTCGCGTTCCAGTTCTACTCCTCGGGCACCACCGGCCACCCGAAGGGCGTGCTGCTCAGCCACGACAACGTGTTCGGCCTGTTGCCGACGTCGGCGAAGATGTGGGGCGTGACCGGCGACTCGGTCAACCTGGTCGCGCTGCCGCTGTTCCACGTCGGCGGCGGCGGCTGGGCGATGGTCGGCATGTTCCACGGCTGCAAGTCGGTGGTGGTCCGCGACGTCGACCCGACCGGCCTGATCGAGTTGATCGGCCAGCACCGGGTCACCCACGCCTTCCTCGTCCCGGTGCTGCTGCACTTCATGCAGCAGGTGCCGGCGGCGGCCACCGGCGACTTCTCGAGCCTCGAGCTCGTCGTCTACGGCGCCTCGCCGATCAGCGAGCCGGTGCTGGCGGGCGCGGTGCGGCTGATGGGCTGCAAGTTCGCGCAGGCCTATGGCCTCACCGAGACCACCGGGGCGATCGTCACGTTGCCGCCGGAGGATCACGACCCGCAGGGGCCGCATCGCCACCGCCTGCGCGCGGCCGGCAAGCCGCACGAGGGGGTCGAGCTGAAGATCGTCGCGCCCGACACGGGGGCCGAGTTGCCGGTCGGGGTGCCAGGGGAGATCTGGACCCGGTCGCGCCAGAACATGATCGGCTACTGGCGTAACGCCGAGGGCACCGCGGCGTCGGTCACGGTCGACGGCTGGCTCAAGACCGGCGACATCGGCTACTTCGACGACGACGGCTACCTCTACATCCACGACCGCGTGAAGGACATGATCATCTCCGGCGGAGAGAACATCTACCCCGCCGAGGTCGAGAACATCCTCATGAAGCACCCCAGCGTCGCCGACGTCGCGGTCATCGGGATCCCCTCCGACGTGTGGGGCGAGTCGCCGTTCGCCGTGGTCGTCGCCAAACCCGGCGCCACCGTCGACGCCCAGGAGCTGCAGGCGTTCGCCCGCCAGCACCTCGCCAAGTTCAAGGTCCCCGTCGGCGCGTCGGTGGTCGCTGCGCTGCCGCGGACGCCGACCGGCAAGCTGCTCAAGCGCGAGCTGCGGGCGCCGTTCTGGCAAGGTCGCGAGCGGGCGGTCAGCTGACGCGCGCGGCGACGCGGGCGCAGCGAGCCGAGCAGGGGGCCGCAGCCCGCGATCACGCGCGAGCGAGTCGGTAACGACATGTTGTTGAAGTCGTCCCGCGCGCGGGAGATCATGACCTCCGCGGCGAGCTCGACCGCGTGTATCGGCAACATCTGTTGAAGCAGCAGCGAGGAGACACCATGGAGAATCAGCAGGCAGCGAGCGATGAAGCGACCCTGGCGCACATGCGCGACGTCCTGCGACGCCAGCGCGAGGCGTTCACCGCCGAGCTGCCGGTCGGCGCGGCGATCCGCAAGGACCGGCTGCGGCGGGCGCTCGAGCTCGTGTTCAATCACCAGGGCCAGTTGACCCAGGCGCTGTCGGCCGACTTCGGCCACCGCTCAACCACGCAGTCGACGATCACCGACATCATGTCGTCGGTGAAGGCGCTGAAGCACGCGCTCGCCCACGTCGACCGCTGGATGCGGCCCGAGAAGCGCAAGCTCGACTTCCCGCTGGCCCTGCTGGGCGCGCGGGCCCACGTCCAGCACCAGCCGAAGGGCGTCGTCGGCGTCATCTCGCCGTGGAACTTCCCGGTCTACCTGACCTTCGATCCGCTCGCGCAGATCTTCGCCGCCGGCAACCGGGCGATGGTCAAGCCGTCCGAGCACACGCCGCGCACCGCGGAGCTGATGCGCGAGCTGGCGGCGAAGTTCTTCCCCGAGCACGAGCTCGCGTTCATCCTCGGCGGCGCCGACGTCGGCAAGGCGTTCGCCGGCCTGCCGTTCGACCACCTGATCTTCACCGGCGGCACCGGCATCGCCCGTCACATCCTCCACGCCGCCGCCGACAACCTGGTGCCGACCACGCTCGAGCTCGGCGGGAAGTCGCCCGTGATCGTCGGCGAGAGCGCCGACGTCGCCCGCGCGACCGAGCGCGTGGTCGCCGGCAAGCTGCTCAACGCCGGCCAGGTGTGCCTCGCGCCCGATTACATGCTGGTGCCGCGGGCCAAAGAGGCGCAGATCGTCGCCGCGCTGCAGGCGGCGGTCGCTCGCCTGTACCCGACGATGCTCGCCAACGACGACTACACGTCGATCGTCGACGGCCGCCACCGCCAGCGCTTGCAAGGCCTGCTCGACGACGCGAAGGCCAAGGGCGCCGAGGTGATCGCCATCAACCCGGGCAACGAGGACTTCGCAAGCGCGGGCAGCAACAAGATGCCGCTGCACCTCGTCCGCAAGACGACGCCGGAGATGCGGGTGACCCGCGAGGAGATCTTCGGGCCCATCCTGCCGATCGTGCCGTACGACCGCACGGAGGAGGCGATCGCGTACGTCAACGCCGGCGAGCGCCCGCTGGCCCTCTACTACTTCGGCGACGACGCCGACGAGGAGCGTCGCGTGGTCGAGCGCACGGTGTCCGGCGGCGTGACGCTCAACGACGTCGTCTTCCACGGCGTCCCGGAAGACCTGCCGTTCGGCGGCATCGGCCCGTCCGGCATGGGCAGCTACCACGGCTTCGACGGCTTCAAGACGTTCAGCCACGCCAAGGCCATCTACAAGCAGCCGAAGCTCGACATCGCCGGCCTCGCGGGGCTGAAGCCGCCTTACAACGAGAAGACCCGCAAGACGCTCAAGCGCGAGATGGGCGGGTGAGCGCTACGCGGATGCTCGATCCCGCGAGAGCGCGCGCAGCATGACCGCGGCGAGCACGAGCAGGCCGAGGCCGGACAGGATGAACCACATGTGATCTTCGGCGAAGATCGCCGGAGCACGCGGGCGCAGCAGCGGCTTGAGCAGCAGCAGCAGGCCGTAGGCGGCGGCCTGGAACGCGGCGAAACGACGCAGGCCGCCGGCGGCGAGGCAGATCGCGGCGCTCAGCACCACCGAGGCCGTCAACGCCGGCGAGACTTCGTCGAAAGACATGCGCGCCGGCCGCCACCAGTCGATCACGCCGACGAACCAGCCGAGGACCAGCAACAGGCCCCGGCGATTCAGGCGAAGATCCATCGACCGGGCGAGATCGAGGGTTCGGACATGCGAGCCTCCACGATCATCATAACCCGCGCCGCGGCGCGGAGGGTCGAGCGGTCAGGTCGACAGGCGAGCGAGCCCCGCGTGCAGCAGTGGCAGCACCGCGTCCCCGGTGGTGGCGAAGCCGTCCCCGACCGTCAGGCCGGCACGGTAGCGCTGGTGGATGCCCTCGGCGATCACTGCCAGTTTAAAAAAGCCGAGCGCGACGTAGAAGTCGAGGTCGGCGAGCTCGCGGCCGGACTGTCGTGAATAGCGCGCGACGAGGTCCTCTGCCGCGGGGAATGAATTCTCGCCGCGGCGAATGTGCTTCACCCCGAGGACGGGCTCGGTGAGCGGGTCCCAGTAGACCAGCGCGAGGCCGAGGTCGGCCAGCGGGTCGCCGAGGGTGCACATCTCCCAGTCGACGATCGCGGCGACCTCGATCGTGTCGGGCGCGAGGATCACGTTGTCGAGGCGGTAGTCGCCGTGGACGATGCTGCGAGCGGAGCGGGCGGGCAGGGCCAGGCGCAGGCGGCCGGCCAGCTCGACCGGCTCGGGGAGGTCGCGCGTGTGGACGCGCTCCCACTGCTCCAGCCACCGGCGGATCTGCCGCTCGAGGTACCCCTCGGCGCGGCCGAAGTTGTCGAGGCCGACGCTCGACGGATCGATCGCGTGCAACTGGCACAGGCGATCGATCAGCTCGAAGCCGCACTGTCGCTGCTCGTCGGGGCCGAGGCGCGCGGCGTCCTCGGCGCTCTGAATCACGCGACCGTGTACGAACGCGGTGACGGCGAACGGCACGCCGAGCACCGAGGTGTCCTCGCACAGCAGCACGGCCGGGGCCACCGGCACGCGCGTCGGTCCGAGCGCGGCCACCACCCGGTACTCGCGGGCCATGTCGTGCGCGCTGGGCGTGAGCGTGCCGAGCGGCGGCCGGCGCAGCACCCAGTCATGCACCCCGTCGCGCAGGCGATAGGTGAGGTTCGACTTGCCGCCGGCGATCCGTTGCGCGTCGAGCCGGCCGCCGTAGTCGGGGACGCGCTGGCCGAAGAAGCGGTGCAGCGCCGCGAGGTCGAGCCCGGGCGGGTTCACGCGTGGCCTCGCTTCTTGAACGACGACACGCTCCGCTTGGCGATCGACCAGCGGTGCGTCTCGCTCGGGCCGTCGTAGATCCGGAACGGCCGCACCTCACGCCAGTAGCGCGACAGCAGCAGGTCGCCCGAGGTGCCGACGGCGC
This sequence comes from Nannocystis exedens, assembly GCF_002343915.1. GTDB lineage: Bacteria > Myxococcota_A > Polyangia > Nannocystales > Nannocystaceae > Nannocystis > Nannocystis exedens. Next base: position 6,508,343 of record NZ_NETK01000001.1, read on the forward strand.
CGGTCATCTGCATCGCCCGGTCGACGATCCGCCCGACCGCCTCCGACACGAAGGTCTTGGCGATCGACGAGGCCGTGCCGGCGTCGCCGCCGGTGTCGAGCACCCACGCGGTGTGCAGAATCAGCGAGCGGCTGGCGGCGAGATCGATCTCGTTGTCGGCGATCTGCTGCTGGACCATGCCGAGCTCGGCGAGGCGGCTGCCGAAGGCCTCGCGCGTGGTCACGTGCGCGAGCGCGAGGTCGTGGGCGCGGCGCGCGAGGCCCAGCCAGCGCATGCAATGAGTGAGGCGCGCCGGGGCCAGGCGGACCTGGGCGTATTCGAAGCCGCGGTCGACCTCGCCGAGGATCGCGTCGTCGGCGACGACGCAATGGTCGAAGCGGACCTCGCTGTGGCCGGCGAACAGGGCGTGGTCGAGGGTGTCGAGGTCGCGGACGATCTGCATGCCCGGGTTGTCGCCCGCGACCAGGAACATCGTCGCGCCGCCGCGGTCGCCCGGCGCGCCGGAGGTGCGGGCCATGACGATGGCGAACGCGGCCCCGCGCGCGCCGGTGATGAACCACTTGCGGCCGTCGATGCGCCAGCCGCCGGCGACGCGGGCGGCGGCCGTCGTCAGCGCGCGCGGGTCGGAGCCGGCGCCGGGCGGCGGCTCGGTCATGGCGAAGCAGCTGCGGACCTGGCCGGCCGCGAGCGGCGCCAGGTACTGCTGTTGTTGCGCCGGCGTGGCCACGCGCTCGAGCAGGTGCATGTTGCCCTCGTCGGGCGCCGAGATGTTCAGCGCGAGCGGCCCGAGCAGCGAATAGCCGGCCTCCTCGAACACGCTCGCTTGCCCGCGCACGTCGAGCCCGCGGCCGCCCCAGCGCTCCCCGACGTGCGGCGCGAGCAGCCCCGCGGCGCGCGCCTCGGCTTGCAGTCGTCGGCGGATGTCCTCGGCGTCGGGCGCGTCGTGCAGCGAGCCCTTGCACGCCAGCTCGACGGGGATGACGACGTCGCGGATGAACTCGCGGGTGCGCTGGACCAGCGCGGCGAGCTCCGGCTCGAGGTCGAAGCGGATGGCCATGCGTCACCTGCGGGCCCTGGGAGGTGCAGGCCCGAACTCGAGGGTTGCCTCCAAGCGCCCCGTGAGTCAAGTCTGCGGCCGGATTTTTTTAATTCGTTGTAAAATTTTCTCCGGTCGTCTAGCTTGCCGACCATGGTAACGAGCGCGTTCATCTACGACGCGATGCGGACCCCGCGGGGCAAGCTGAAGGGCGGGGCGCTGCACGGCATCAAGCCGGTCGACCTGGTCGTCGGGCTGATTCACGAGCTGGTGCCGCGCAACCCCGGGCTCCGGCTCGACCGCATCGACGACATCGTCCTCGGGGTGGTGTCGCCGGTGGGCGAGCAGGGCGGGTGCATCGCCCGCACCGCGGCGCTGGTGGCGGGGCTGCCGGAGACGGTCGCCGGCGTGCAGCTCAACCGCTTTTGCGCCTCGGGCCTCGAGGCGGTCAACACGGCGGCGGCCAAGGTGGCGTCGGGGTCGGACGACCTCGTGCTGGCCGGCGGGGTCGAGTCGATGTCGCGCGTGCCGATCGGCGCCGACGGCGGGGCCTATCATCAAGATCCGACCACCGCGTACGACGCCTACTTCGTGCCGCAGGGCATCGGCGCCGATCTCATCGCCACGCTCGAGGGCTTCAGCCGCGAGGACGTCGACGCGTTCGCCGTCGGCTCGCAGCGCAAGGCCGAGCACGCGTGGCAAAACGGCTACTTCAAGCGCTCGGTCGTGCCGGTCAAGGACATGAACGGCGTGCTCGTGCTCGACCACGACGAGCACCGCCGGCCCGACTCGACGGTGCAGTCGCTGGCGGCGCTGCCGGCCTCGTTCGCCAAGCTCGGCGAGATCGGCGGCTTCGACGCGGTGGCGCTGCAGAAGTACCACCGGGTCGAGAAGATCCACCACGTCCACACGGCGGCCAACTCGTCGGGGATCGTCGACGGCGCGGCGCTGATGCTGCTCGGCAGCGAGGCGGCCGGCAAGCAGCTCGGGCTGAAGCCGCGCGGCCGGATCGTGTCGATGGCGGTGACCGGCAGCGAGCCGACGATCATGCTGACCGGGCCGACGCCGGCGACCAAAAAAGCGCTCGCGCGCGCGGGCCTGAAGATCGGCGACATCGACCTGTTCGAGCTCAACGAGGCGTTCGCGTCGGTGGTGCTCAAGTGGCAGCGCGACCTCGAGGTCCCGCCCGAGAAGGTCAACGTCAACGGCGGCGCGATCGCCATGGGCCACCCGCTCGGCGCGACCGGCTGCATCATCCTGGGCACGCTGCTCGACGAGCTCGAGCGCCGCGACCTGCGCTACGGCCTGGCGACGCTGTGCGTCGGCGCCGGCATGGGCATCGCCACCATCATCGAGCGCGTGTGAGCGCGTACTCCGAGGGCACCGAGATGACCAGCGAGTCGAACACCAAGGCCTCTGCGATCCACTGGAAGCGCGACGACGACGGGGTCGTGATCCTCACGATCGACGACCCGAGCTCGAGCGTCAACACGATGAACGACGCCTACACCGAGTCGATGGCGGCCAGCGTCGAGCGGCTCGAGGCGGAGCGCGAGTCGATCACCGGCGTGATCGTCACCAGCGCGAAGAAGAGCTTCTTCGCCGGCGGCGACCTCCATCGCCTGCGCACCTACGACGCCTCGCGGGCGGCCGAGCAGACCGCCCACATCGAGCGCGTCAAGGACCACCTGCGCCGGCTCGAGAAGCTCGGCCGGCCGGTGGTCGCGGCGATGGGCGGCACCGCGCTCGGCGGCGGCCTCGAGGTCGCCCTGGCCGCGCACCGCCGCATCGTCGCCGACGTGCCGGGCTGCCAGATCGGCCAGCCCGAGGTCACGCTCGGCCTCCTGCCGGGCGGCGGCGGCATCACCCGCATCGTGCGGATGATCGGCCTGCAGAAGGCGCTGACGCAGGTGATCCTGCCCGGCACCAAGTTCAGCCCGCGCGAGGCGCTCGAGCTCGGGCTGGTCGACGAGGTGGTCGCGTCGGTCGACGAGCTGGTCCCGCGGGCCAAGGCGTGGATCGCCGCCAACCCGAACGCCGCCAAGCCGTGGGACAAGAAGGGCTTCGAGATCCCCGGCGGCAGCGCGTCGAGCCCGGCGATCTCGAGCGTCCTCCCGGCGATGGCCGCCAACCTGCGCAAGCAGGTCAAGGGCGCGCCGATGCCGGCGCCGCGAGCCGCCCTCGCCGCGGCGGTCGAGGGCTCGCTGGTCGACTTCGACACCGCGTCGCTGATCGAGACCCGCTACCTCGTCAGCCTCACGACGGGCCAGGTGGCGAAGAACATGATCGGCGCGTTCTTCTTCGACCTGCAGAAGATCAACGCCGGCGCGAGCAGGCCGGCGGGGTTCCCCAAGTTCCAGGCCAGGAAGGTCGGCGTGATCGGGGCCGGCATGATGGGCGCGGCGATCGCCTACGTCGCGGCCAAGGTCGGGATCGAGGTCGTGCTCAAGGACGTGACGCTGGCGGCGGCGCAGAAGGGCAAGAACTACTCGGTCAAGCTCGAGCAGAAGGCGCTCGAGCGCGGCAAGACGACGCAGGACAAGTCCGACGCGCTGCTGGCCCGGATCCACCCGACCGAGGACCCGAAGGACTTCGCCGGGGTCGACTTCGTGATCGAGGCGGTGTTCGAGAGCGTCGAGCTCAAGCACAAGGTTTTTAAAGAGATCGAGCCGTTCGTCGATGAGGCGGCGGTGCTCGGGTCGAATACTTCCACCTTGCCGATCGCGCTGCTGGCCGAGGGGGTGCAGCGCCCGGCCGACTTCATCGGCATCCACTTCTTCTCGCCGGTCGACAAGATGCAGCTGGTCGAGATCGTCCGCGGCAAGAACACGTCGGACGCGGTGCTGGCCAAGGTGTTCGACTTCGTGCTGCAGATCCGCAAGACCCCGATCGTCGTCAACGACGCGCGCGGGTTCTTCACCTCGCGGGTGATCGGCAAGTTCATCAACGAGGCGGTCGCGGCCGTCGGCGAGGGCATCGAGCCGGCGACGATCGAGCAGGCGGCGCTGCAGGCCGGCTACCCGGCCGGCGCGCTGCAGCTACTCGACGAGCTGACGATCACGCTGACGCAGAAGATCCGCCAGGAGACCCGCAAGGCCGAGGAGGCCCAGGGCAAGACGTGGGTGCCCCACGGCGCCGAGGCGGTGGTCGACCGCATGATCGAGGAGCTCGGCCGCAAGGGCCGCTCGACCGGCGGCGGCTTTTACGAGTACGACGAGTCGGGCAAGCGCATCGGCATCTGGCCGGGCCTGCGCGCGGCGTTCAATTCGGGCAGCAAGGAGATCCCGTTCATCGACATGCAGGAGCGGATGCTGTTCGCCGAGGCGATCGACACCGTCCGCTGCGTCGACGACGGGGTGCTGACGTCCGCCGCCGACGCCAACATCGGCTCGATCTACGGCATCGGCTTCCCGGCGTGGACCGGCGGGGTGCTGCAGTACATCAATCAATACAAGGGCGGCCTCCGCGGCTTCGTGCAGCGGGCGCGCGAGCTGGCGGCGGCGTACGGGCCGCACTTCGAGCCGCCGGCCTCGCTGGTCGCCAAGGCCGAGCGCGGCGAACGCTACGAGTGATGCGCGGGGGGTCGAGTGGTTCGAGGTCGCCGGGCGGCCTCGAACCGCTCAGTGCGGGACCCGGGCGATGCGCACGGTGAAGGAGCGCTGCCGCAGCCGCTTCACGGCCGAGCGCAGGTTGATCTTGCTGAAGAACGGCAGCACCTCGGAGACCGGCCTGGGAGCCTGGGAGGCTGCGCCCCACGAGTTGGTGATGATCACCAGAGTGATGACGTGTTCGCTGCCGTTCAACAGCTTGGCCGGAATGGCCGCTTCGAATGGCCCGTGAGCAGTGCTCGCGCCACGGGCAACGTCGCGGATTCGTTTGCGAGCCGCAGCTCGGAAATCCTCGCTGTCGAGCAGCAGTTCGGCTGAATTCGAGGCTTGCGCGAAGAGATGGCTCAAAGTGCCCGAGCCGGTCCCGTGCTTGGAATGCACAAGTTCCCGTCCCGCGAGCAGGACATCGCAGAGCTCCACGGGGGTGGTCCGCTTGGGCAGCGTGATCACGTTCTTGCCGTCCATGCACAGACCCTTCTGGACGGCCGCGATCGTCTGGTTGTAGGCGAGCTCATCCCGCGCCGGGATGGTTCCGCCGCTCCGTTGCTTCTTCTGCCGCATCGGCACCGACTTGAAGGTCGGGAGCGAGAGCGCGGCTGCTGCGTCGGCATCGATCGCGTCGACGAAGTCATCGAGCTCGCCGATGAAGGTGTTTCTCACAGCGTACACGTCGCCACCGTGCAGGGCGTAGGTCGCGTCTCCGAGGGCGACCACTCCCTCGAGGAGATTCTTGACTGGTTCCTCGAACGAGTCACCGTCCTCTGGAGTAAAGCGCAACCGATGCTTCCTGAGCTCGTTGGCGTCGAGTGATGCGAGGGCGGAGAGCGCTTTCAGGATATCCTTGTAATTCTCGACGCTGAACTCATCCAGCGGATGACCGCCTTTTTGTCCGTGGCCGGTCACGCCGAGGAGGGCGAACTGAGCCGTGACGAGGTCCACCGGACGCGGCGGAGACAGCCCCAGGCCGTCCAGCTTATGAGTCTTGATCAAGCGGGCGGCCTCGGCCCACACGTCCTGCAGGGTCTTGTGGTCGTCCACCTTGTGGAGATCGTCGATGAAGTCGAAGTGTTTCTCGTAGTGCCGGAGGGCATACAATCGATCGAGCTCGGCGCAGAGAGCGGGCAAGTTGGCGAGGAGGCCCCCCCAGCGCAGGCGAAATGCGTCTGCGCCCTCGACGTAACGCCCCCAGCCCGTCCTGGGGGGTCGAGCGACGGTGACGGACTTGAGGATCTCCTGCGCCGAGTCGAAGCCCAGGACGTCGAGTGGAACTTCCTTCGAAGCCTGCACGTCGGTGACCAGGCCCTGACCCAGCTGGGAGCGTCGGCCCCGCCGCAGGGCCTTGCCGTTGTCGATGAGCTGTCCCGAGCCGTCATACAGCAGGTTGAGCGCAATCCTCCGCCCCCAGCCGCGAAAGATCTGGGTCGAGTCGATAAGGAAGCCTCCACCCGCCCCGAACGGCAGCGCGTAGGTCGAGCCGGACGAGCGGAGCAGCAGGACGCCCCTTGTCGACTGGGCCTTGATCGTCGGGACGTCGGCGAAGTGCTGTTGAAGGAGAGACAGCCACGGGATCGGCTCCGGCTCTGAGCGGCCGTACGCGAAGAGGACCTCGGAGGACGAGAAGCTCGAGATGTCTCGTGCGAGGGGTTTGCAGAACGTGACGTCTGCACCCTCCGCCAGGAGCTTCTTCAGCGGCACCTTGGAGGCGAGACGATAGATGGTAAGCGGGGTCAGAGGCATGGCCGTGAGGCGGCGAAGAACGGCGCCCGGACAGTAGTGCCGAGGCCGAGGCGCAGTGATCACCTCCCCGCACGCCGACCCGCTCGTCCGGCCGCCCCGTCAGCCGCGCTGCCGCTGCGAGCGCTGCCGCGAGACCTCGGCCCCGCGGCGTCGGCTCCTCACGAAGCCGGGCATGTCGCGCGGGAGCCGGCGGCGAGAGGTCGGGTGGCTCACCCGGCGAACAGCGCCGGGTGCCCCATGCCGTATCGAACGAAGTCTTGCGTCGCCTTGACCAGGTCGGCGAGCGAGCGCATGCGCGGGTTCCACCACTCGGCGGCCCAGTTCATCGAGCCGAGGAGGAGCAGGCGCGAGACGTTGATGTCGAGGCCGGGGCGGAGCTGGCCTGCGGCCTGGGCCTGGGCGAACAGGTCGCGCCACAGCCGGCTGTAGGTGGCCTCCTCGGCGGCCGGGCGGACCCGCAGCTGTTCGGGGACCTGGTTGGCGTTGCGGATCGACGCGGTCGTGTAATCGGAGATGTGCAGCTCGTAGCGGAGGTGGGCGGCCACCGCCTCGAGGATCTTCTCGAAGGGGCTCGTGCCCGCCGGCAGCGCGGCCAGCACCTCCTCGACGTGCGTGCGCACGCGGTGGGCCCCGACCCACATGACCTCCTCGATCAGCGCGTCGCGCGACTCGAAGTAATAATAAATCGCCGGCGCCTGGACCTCGGCGGCCTCGGCCACGTCCGCCAGGCGCGTGCCGGCGTAGCCCTTGCGGCTGAGCACGTGCGCGGCGGCGTCGAGGATCCGCTCGCGCGTCCGGGCCGACTTGGTGTCTTCGCTCGCCATGCCTCAGGCCCGAGTATAACCGCTCGCGCCGGCCGTCGCAGCCGGCGGGCTCGTGCGTCGGCGCGCGGGGGGCGCGGAGTCTGTCCGATCGCACATGCCTTTTCAAACATGTGTGGGCGGACAGTTTATGGCGAGTCGGTGCTGACGTAGACCATGCCGAGGCACATCTCGTCCTCGGTGCCCTCGCCCCACTTGAGCGGGGCGTCGCCGGCGGAGTTATCGAAATGGCACTCGAGGCGGACGCTGTCGGTCGGCTCGATGGTGATCGGCGCGGCGAACTCGTAGATGCCCTGCCAGTTGAAGTCCCAGCGGGGCACGTCGATGAGGCAGGCCTCGGGGTTGCCGCCGCTCTGGACGACGAGGCTGGCCCGGGCGCCGCGGGTGTGCATGTGGACGCCGGCCATGTGGGCGAGCAGCGGCTTGCCGACGCCGATGGCCTCGTCCTTGTAGAGGTACTGGATGACCGAGCCGAGGTCGATGGTGAAGGAGTGGGTGACGTCGGCCTCGCCGGCGGGGATCGTCATCGGCGGCGCGTCGACCATCCAGCCGGGGTGGGCGATCGGCAGCAGCAGGGCCGGGCGCGCGACGGTCTCGGCGGTGCGGACCAGGATCGTCGACTGGTCGGCGATCGGCGCGCCGTTCGGGTGGTAGTGCATCTGCATGGCGATCTTCGAGCCCGGCTTGACGCGGATGCCGGTGCCCTCCGGCAGCGCGCCCGAGCTGGCGCCCGGGACCCACGCGCCGAGCCACTGCGCGCGCGGGCTGGCCTCGCCGCCGGGGCCGCCGTAGCACGGGTAGCCCGGCCCGGGGTCGGCGGCGTCGAGCGCCTCGAAGTCCGCGAGCTCGTCGGGCGGGATGATGAAGGCGATCACGTGATGCACGATCTCCCGCGCCCCGGGCTCGATCGTGAAGGCCGTCGCGTAGGTCTCCTGGTCTTTGGGCCAGTCGAGCAAGAAACAGCGGTAGTCGTCGGCGACCCCCTCGGCCGGCGTGAACGGCTCGGGGATCCCGAGCTGCACGTCGTAGGCGATCGGCGGCGCGTCGTCGTCCGGCGGCGGGGGGCGTCGTCCGGGTCGCCCGCGGGCGCGTCGGCGGCGATCCACGCGAGCACGAGCTCGCGCTCGGCGTCGGTGAGGCCGCGGTCGTGGGCGAACTGATTGCAGTCGGCGCCCGGCGGCCACGGCGGCATGGTGCGGTTCTCGATCGCGGGGGCGAGGATCTTGGCGAACATGCCGGCCTCGTCGTAGTTCGTCAGCGAGAACGGGGCGATGTCGCCGGGGCGGTGGCAGGTCGCGCACTTGGCGTCGAGGATCGCCTTGATGTCGCGGTAATACGTCGGACCGACGGGGTCGCCGGTGGTGCTCGTCGGCGAGGTCGTGGTCGGGTCGTCGCCCGTGGTCGTCGAGGTGGTCGCGGGGCCGTCGGTGCTGGCGTCGGTGGCCGCGGTGCCGGGGTCGGTGGCCGCGCTGGTGCTGGCGTCGGCGCCGGTCGTCGGCGTGTTCGACGAGTCGTTGCAAGCGGTGAGGGCGACCAGCGTGAACACGAACGAGCGCGCGCGAGACATCGCAGCCAGGATATCGCGCGCGGGCCAGGCGGGTCGATGGGGCGAGAGACGCGGGGCCCGTGGCCGGCGCGAGGCTCAGGTCGCGCAGGGGCGCGAGCGGAGGCGGGAACGAGGGCGGGCGTGTCCTTTCGCGCGCGGCGGTCGTCGTTCGTGGGTGACGCGTGCATTGCCGTGCCGGCCGATGCCCCGTTCACGGCCTGCGGTGCTGCTTCAGCCAGGCGGCGATCGCCGCCTGTTCGCGCTCGACGGCTGGGATATCGCGGTACATGACCGCCGCCTCGCGGGCCAGCGCGAGCGCGCGGGGGCGGTCGCGGCCCTGGTCGGCCGGGGCGTCCCACAGGGCGCGGGCCAGCAGGAAATTCGACGCGGCGAGCAGTTGCGGCGGCAGGCCGGGGGCGTCGAGCTTGCGGGCGCGCGTGGCCAGCTCCAGCGCCTCCTGCGGGCGGCCGTCGGCGAGCGCGACCTCGGCGAGGCCCTGCAGCGGCTCGATGAGGCTCGGGTCCTCGGGGCCGACGGCCTGTTCGCTGATGGCGAGCACGCGCGAAAGTCGGGTGTGGGCCAGGGCGACCGCGCCGTCGGCGAGGTCGAGCATGCCGAGGTGGAACAGGCTCGGCACCAGGTCGACGTGATCGGCGGGGAGCGACTTCTCCTGGATCGCCAGGGCCCGCTCGGCCAGGCGCCGCGCCTCGGCGGGCTCGACGAACTCGGCCAGGTTGGCCAGCGCCATCGCCACGTCGCGGTTGTCGGGGCCGAAGGCCTGCTCGTAGATGGTGAGCGCGCGGCGGAAGTTGGCTGCCGCGGCGGTGCGCTGGCCGAGCGTCTGCTGGACGATCGCCAGGTTGTTGAGCGTGGCCGCGACCTCGGGGTGATCGGGGCCGAACGATCGGGTCTGGATCGCCAGCGCGCGCTCGTACAGCCGCTGCGCCTCGGCGTGGTCGCCGACGGCGGTGCGGGCGTTGCCGAGGTTGACGAGGCTGATGGCGAAGCTCGGGTGGTCGGCGCCCAGCGCCTTCTCGCGGATCGCCGCTGCTTGCTCGAACAGCGGCATCGCCTCCTCGGACGCGCCGGTGATCATGAAGAGGTTGGCGAGGTTGTTGAGCGTGCCGCCGATGTCGGGGTGGTCCGGTCCGAGCGCGCGGCGCTGGATGGCGAGGGCGCGCTCGTACAGCGCCCGCGCCTCCGCGTAGTTGCCGAGCGCGTGGTGGACCCCGGCGAGGGAGAGCAGGCTGAGGGCGAGGCTCGGGTGCTCGGGGCCGAAGGCCTGCTCGAGGATCGGCAGCACGCGCTCGTGCAGGGGCTGGGCCTCGGCGTAGCGGCCGACGGCGACGTGGACCTGACCGAGCGCCTCGAGCAGCTCGGCGACGCGAGGATGGGTCGGGCCGAGCAGGCGCTCGTCGATCGCCAGCGCTTGCTCGTACAACTGTTGCGCGGCGGCGTATTCGCCGGCGGCGTACTCGACGTCGCCGAGCTTGGCCAGGCGGACCGCGCCGGGGAGGCCGTCCTCCTGCGCCAGCGCGTGCAGCCACGCGGCGGCGTGACGCGACCAGCGGCGGCCGTCGTCGTGGCGCGCGCGCTGAAAGCCGACCAGGTGTGACAGCGACATGGCGATCTCCGACGCCAGCCCGGCGGCGCCGGCGGTGGTGGCCTCGAAGTAGGCGTCCTCGGCGGTCGCCTCGGCGGCGGCGTAGCGGCCGTGGCGCTGCAGCAGCGAGGCGACCCGGGCGCGCGCGGAGGCGATCAGCGGCGGCCACGCGAGCTGCTTGGCGCGGGCGAGGGCGGTGCGCGCGGCCTGCAGGCCCTCGTCGTACTTGCCGGCGGCCTGCAGGTTGCGGGCGTCAGCGAGGTGCTCGCGGACGTCGCGGACGGCGGCGCGCTGGTCGGCGGGCGGCATCGGCAGGCGCGACAATTGATGGGCGTCGCGGCAGGGCGCGATCGGCTCGAGCTCCGACACCGCGGCGACGGCCTTCTGGACCACGCGGGCGTCGCTGCGCGAAAGTTCGTCGATCAGCGACGCGAGCTCGAGCCGGCGCTCGTCGAGGCACCACGAGGCGCGCGCCAGCAGCTCGCCGTCCCACGCGCCGCGCACGCGCGCGTCGAGGCAGGCCTCGGTCCGGGCTGTGCGCCAGGCCGACGTCTGCTGATCGATCCACGGCATCACCTTGTCGGCCGTCGCCTCGGCGTAGGCGAGGCCCGAGTCGATCAGCGACCGGCGCACGCGGGCGCGCGCGTCGTCGTGCCAGATCGCCTCGATGCCGGCGCCTGCCGCCTCGCAGGCGGCCTCGCGGGCGCGCACGTCGGCCCGCTGCCAGGCCCACGCGGAGGCGATGATCGCAGCGATGCCGACGAGCGCGGCGGCCGTCGTGCGCAGGCGGGCTCGCGCGCGCCCGCGGGTCAGCGCCGCCAGCAGGGCGGTCATGCTCGGCCAGCGCTGACCTGGCTCGACGGCGAGGCCGCGCTCGAGCGCGCGCTGCAGCCACTTCGGCACGCGACGGCCCGGCGGCGGCGGGCGGCGCTTGCCGGCGATCACGTTAGCGACCAGCGCGACCATCGTCGCGCCGGCGAACGGGCGCTCGCCGTGGAGCGCCTCCCAGAAGGTGACGCAGTAGGCGAACACGTCGGCCGCGGGTCCGACCTCGGCGCCCTGGAACTGCTCCGGGGCCATGTACGCCGGCGTGCCGAGGACCGCGCCGGCCTGCGTCACCTCGACCGCGAGCGCGGAGGTGCCGACGGGCGCGACGGCGCCGGTCGCAGCCGCGGCGGGGCGGCGCGCGAGGCCGAGGTCCATCACGCGCACGCGGCCGTCGGCGGCGACCATGACGTTGTCGGGCTTGAAGTCGCGGTGGATGAGGCCCGCCTTGTGTGCCGCCTCGAGGCCGAGGCCGGCCTGCAGCATCACCGCGAGCACCTCGTCGACGCTGCGCCGGCGCTCGCACCAGGCGCCGAGCGTGCGGCCCTCGACGAACTCCATCGCCAGCCACACGCGCTCGTCGACGGCGCCGACGTCGTGGACCGCCACCACGTTGGGGTGGCTGAGCTTGGCCAGCGCCTGGGCCTCGCGCAGCAGGCGAGTGCGCGCGTCGCCGCCGGTGCGCAGCGTCGAGCCGTCGAGCTCGGGGCGCAGCAACTTGAGCGCGACGCGGCGGTCGAGCTCCGGGTCGTAGGCGGCGTAGACGATGCCCATGCCGCCGGCGCCGAGCTTGTCGACGATCATGTAGCGGCCGACCGTGTCGCCCGGCGCGAGCTCGCCTTCGCTGTCGATCGCGGGGTAGGTGTCACCGCTGGCCGCCAGGGTGTCGGCGATCCGCGTGTTCGTGGCCGCTGCCGTGGCCTCGAGGTCCTGTTCCCGCATGCGGCGCGGCAACCATCGCACGCCGGCCGGCCCGGAGCAGCGGCGCAATCGGCGGCACGGGCGCGATCGCGCCGCGTGGAGACGTCGGCGGGGGTGTCGAAGGCCAGGTAACGGCGGAGGCTCCTGTCGCTGCGTGATTCGCGGGCTCGCCGCCGAATTTCTCGCGGTGAGGACGTCGAGCCGGTGCTGCTCGCGCGCTCGGTCACGGCGAGCCTCGGAGTACGTCGTCTCGCAGGTAGCGTCGGCGTCGGCGCCGGGAACGGGCGGTCGCCACGGTGCGCGCAGCGGGGCCGCCGAGGCGGTGTTCTGCGCAACCGACTGCCGACGATGGCGGGAGTGGGGCGAGCGATCGAGGCGATCGGCGCGTGGCGTCCGGCGATGACGGCGTCGATGCGGCGGGTCGACACGGCCGACGGGTTCGAGCGCGCGTTCGGGCTGCAGTACCTGGCCCGCTACGCGCTCGAGCGCGGCCGCGCGAGCGCTGGCGGCCGGCTGCTCGAGCACCGGGCAGTGCGGGCGAGGCGGCTCGGAGCGCGCACGAGCGCCGAGGCGCCGAGGCGCCGGGCGGAAGGGTCAGGCCATTCCCCGTGAATAATCATATGTCTGGAAGGACATATCATGACACGACGCAACGACGCGGCGATCTCCGAGGCCAGCCCGGCGGTGGTGGGTGCGGCCGACGAGGTCGGCAGCCCTCGGAAGGCCGGACCGTCAGCGCGCCGTCATTCCGCCGTCGACGCGGTAGTTCCCGCCGGTCAGCCACCTCCCGCGATCCGACACGAGGAGCGCGACGACCTCCGCGACGTCGTCGGGGGTGCCGAGGCGTTTGAGCGGCACCTGCTCGGGCCACGCTTCGGCCGGAATGCCGGGGAACGTCTTCCTCAGCTCGTCGGCGCTCGGGGTCGCCACCGGCCCCGGCGTCACGACGTTCACGCGGATGCCGCTCGACGCGAGCTCCACGGCGAGCGTGCGCGAGTAGGCGTCGAGCGCCGCCTTCGCGGCGCCGTAATGCGCGACCGGGCCGAACGGCATCGTCGCTGCCGTCGACGAGATGTTCACGACCGCGGCGGCCTTCGACGCGCGGAGCGCCGGCAGGACCGCGTTGGTGAGGCGGAGCGCTGCGAAGAGGTTGAGCGCGAGGGTGTCTTGCCACTCCTCGTCCGGGATCGTCGCGGAGCCTCCGGGGAACACGCGCGACCCGCCCGCGTTGTTCACGAGGATGTCGAGGCCGCCGAGGGCCGCGAGCGCCTCTGCGGCGATCGCCTTCACCCCTTCGCTCGTGCGGACGTCGCCGGAGATGAACGTCGCCGCCGCAGGTGTGTCGTCGCTGCGCGAGCGCGCGGCGACCACGACCTCGGCGCCAGCATCGAGAAGGCGCTGAGCGATCGCCGCGCCGATGCCGCGCGAGCCTCCGGTGACGAGGGCACGGCGACCGATAAACTCCTTCGAGAGATCGAGCTTGCTGGACATGATGTTCCTTTCGTCGAGAACGACGCGTCCTTCTTAAGGTCCGCGATCCGCACGAGCCATGCGAAGTCGTCCGGAAATTTTTCGAAATCGTCCGCACGGCTTGGACAGGGCGGCTCGCCCTCATTACGCTGTCGAGCGATGGATGCCCTGAGCGCGGTCCTTTCCCCGGTTCGTCTGCAGCGGACGCGTTGGGTCTCCACCGTCGGGCGCGCGCCGTGGGGCGTCGCCCTGCCGGTGGTCAAGAGCTGCATCCGGTTCCACTACGTGGTCCGCGGCAGCGCCTGGCTCAGCGTCGACAAGACGGACGAGCCGCGCGTCGCGCTCTCCGGTGGCGATCTCGCGGTACTTCCGCTCGGCCACGCCCATGCGCTGCGCGACCATCCGCGGAGCGCCCTCCGCAGCTTCACGGAGGTGGCGCGATGCACCCTCCACCCGACCCATGGCGTCATCCATATCGACCTCGGCGCGAAAGGCCCCGAGACGACCTTCATCACGGGCGCCTTCGTGCTCGACGACCCGCTCGCGACACCGATCCTCGCGACCCTGCCACCGCTCATCCGGATGACTCCCGACGCGGAGCAGGCGGTGCCGTCGTTCTTCGAGAACATCCAGTTCATCACCCGCGAGATCGAGACGAACCGGCCCGGGTCCGAGATCGTCCTGCTCCGGATGGCGGACGTCATGTTCATCCAGATCCTCCGCGCCCACCTCGCGCGCTTGCCCGCGGACGGCGGCGGCTTCCTCGGGGCGCTCCGCGATCCGAGCACCGCCGCGGCGCTCGTCGCGATGCACCGGCGCGCCGAGGAGCCGTGGACGGTGGCCTCGCTCGCTGAGGAAGCGGGGCTCTCGCGCTCGGTCTTCGCGGCGCGCTTCACCGAGCTGGTCGGCGAGCCGCCGCTCGCCTATCTCACGCGGCTCCGCATGCAGAAGGCTGCGGTCCTCCTCCGCGCGGGCGCGCCGCTGGCGAAGGTCTCGCAGCTCACCGGCTACTCGTCCGAGGCATCGTTCAGCCACGCGTTCCGGAAGTGGGCCGGCGTGGCCCCCGGCGCGTGGCGGCGGCGCCTCGAGGCGAGCGACCCGAGCGCGAACGCTTGAAGAAGCGCAAGCCGCAATTTCCTCGTCAGGTCCAGCACCGGAGTCGCCGAGGGTCCACGGACGCGCGCCGCGTCACTGCGCGTCATACTGCACCGCGACGTCGAGGACCCACGTGACGCCGAATCGGTCCTTGAGCATCCCGTAGAGCGGCGACCATCCCGACTTTGCGAGGGGCTGCACGATCATCGCACCCGAGGCGAGCTTCTCCCAAAGCGCAGCGATCTCGTCGGCCGAGTCGCCGCGCACCGACACGAAGAACGCGTTCGCGCCAGGCTCCCACGGCAGCTTCGAGGGCACGTCGTACGCCATCACGCGGAAGCCGTTCTTGGCCGTGACCTGGCCCCACATCACCTGATCGGCCTCGGCCGGAGCCTGGACGTTGTGGGCGTCTCGATAGGTGACGATGGCGAGGTCACCGCCGAATACGGACTTGTAGAACTCGAGGGCCGCTCGAGCCTCGCCCCGGAAGTTGAGATGATTGGTCACGGCGACGGTCATGATTTTCTCCTTGCTGGTTCGGTTCTTGGGCGGGTTCGACGCGCGGCTCGTCGAGGCGACGAGGATTCGTGGTCCGGTGAGGGCTCGATCCCGAGGGCCGGCAGGATGACGCCGTCCACCATCGAGACGAGAAAGGTGAAGTCGAACGACTTGCGCTGGACCAAGCTCCGGTACGCGGCCATCGACGGGATGACCTGCGACAGCGTGGCGATGTCGGCGGCTGCCGAGATCTCGCCGCGCGCCACGGCTCGCTCCATCAAGGCGCGGTGGGCCGCCGCCCACGGCTCGACGACCGCGCCGTTCGCCGCCCCGGCGAGCGCCGGGTCCTGCGAGAGCAGCGAGGCGAGCGCCGTCATGATCTTGAGCCGACGCTCGCGCTCTTCGTTCGACTGGGGTTTGAACAGGCCGAGCAAGTCACCGCGAAGCGTGCCCGTGTCGGGGAG
The DNA here is from genome assembly GCF_002343915.1 of Nannocystis exedens. Taxonomy (GTDB): domain Bacteria; phylum Myxococcota_A; class Polyangia; order Nannocystales; family Nannocystaceae; genus Nannocystis; species Nannocystis exedens. The sequence goes on from NZ_NETK01000001.1 coordinate 6,523,967, forward strand.
GTGCTCGAGATCGACCTGGTTGCGCTTCATCTGCGCGACGGCATCGATGATCAGCTCGGACTTCGCCGTCCACCGGCGGTAGATGGTCGCCTTGCCCACCCCGGCCCGTGCGGCCACCAGGTCCATCGTCAAGCCTGCGGCGCCCACTTCGGCGAGGACGTCGAGCGTGGCGTCGAGGAGCCTGGCATCGAGCGAAGCGTCTCTCTTGCGCCCTCGCTTCATCGCCCCGGCCTCGTCCGGTTGCTCGGTCTTGTCGTGCATGTCTGTGCTCGCGAGCTGCGTGCGCCGTCAACGCTGGGTGAGGAACCCTTCCGCCGGTCGAGGCGCAGCAGGGAAGCGATACCGTTAAGTTTCGAAACCGTCAAGTTCCGAAACTCTGCGGTATCGTTTTCCGGCGCTCCAGGCTTTTCAGCCGGGAATTGTTCGATCCGCATCCGCCGACCCCGGTCGATCGTCGGAGGTCGCGCGGGGCGGATCACCGCGCAGCCAGCGGGCCAGCATGCCGACCATCTCGTCGACGAGGGCGCCCGAGCAGGTGTCGTCCGGGCGCTCGAGCACGGCGTGGTAGACGACGGACCGGCAGATCGTCGCCAGCATCCAGCCGGCCAGCTCGAGCCGCGGCGACTGGACGCCGGAGGCGGCCAGGAACCCGGCCACGCCGGCCGTGCAGCGCTCGCCCGCGGTGACCGAGCGGCGGCCGCGGAGGCGCGGGACCTCCTCGGTGAAGACGCGCTGCAGCGCCGGCGCGATCGTCTGCGCGGCCACGTAGGCCTCGACCAGCGCGCGCAGCGTCGACTCGAGGTCGCCCCCGCGCGGGCGCGCCAGCGCGGCCATCATCGCCGCGTCGGTGCGCTCGCCGTGCCGCCGCTCGAGCTCGACGACGATCGCCTCCTTGTTGGGGAAGAATTGATAGAGCGAGGCGATGTTGACCCCGGCGCGCTCGGCGATCCGGTTGGTCGTGAGGCGGGCGTAGCCGTCGCGGACTAAAATGTAAGCTGCAGCTTGCAAAACGGCGTCGACCGTGGCCTGCGAGCGAGCTTGAACGGGGCGGCGACGGGGCTCGATGCGACGCTTGGGGGCCACGCAAGATGGTCGCGAACACAAGCTGACGACGCAAGTGTTCAGTTATATTTTGAATGAATGGACGTGATGCACGACGAGCGGCCGCTCCGCGGCCTCAACTTCGTATTCAGCGGCGGGACCGCGGGCATCGGCCTGACGGCAGCGACGGCGCTGGCGCGCCGCGGGGCGGCCCTCTTGCTGCTCGGGCGGGACCGCGAGCGCGGAGAACGGGCGGTCGCCACGGTGCGTGCGGCGGGGGCGGCCGAGGCGGAGTTCCGCGCGGCCGACCTGACGACGATGGCGGGAGTGGGGCGAGCGATCGAGGCGATCGGCGCGTGGCGTCCGGCGCTGCACGGGCTGGTCCACACGGCGATGACGGCGTCGATGCGGCGGGTCGACACGGCCGACGGGTTCGAGCGCGCGTTCGGGCTGCAGTACCTGGCCCGCTACGCGCTCAATCGCGGGCTGCTGACGGCGCTGGCGCGCTCGGGCGACGGGCGGATCGTCCACGTGGGGGCGAAGGCGCCGGCGGGCCTGGTGCCCGACCTCGACGACCTGCAGTTCGAGCGCCGTCGCTGGTCGCTGCTGCCGGCGTTGATGTCGTCGCAGGTGCTGGGCTACCTGCACGTGCAAGCGGCGGCGCAGCGCTGGCGCGATCTACCGGTCACCACGAGCATCGCCTGCGTCGGCATGACCCGGACCGACACCGTGCGCGAGTGGCCGTGGTACATCCGCGGGCTCTACCGCCTGTTCGGCACGTCGACCGAGCGCTCGGCGGCCAACGTGGTCCGGCTGCTCACCGCGGCCGATGTCCGCGGCATGAACGGGGCGATCTTGTTCGACCCGGGGCGCTTCGAGGCGACGCCGCTGGCCCTCGACGACGCGCTGGCGCAGCGCACGTGGGAGCTGTCCGACCGGCTGGCGCGCTCGCGCGGGCTCGTGCTGCCGGAGGCGCCGGACCCGGGGTGACATGTCCTCGGGGACAGCACCTCGCATGGCGTTCGCTACGACCGCGCCGCGCCGTCGCGGCATGGTTTCAGCGTCGAAGGTCGGCGGGTGGATCGGCCCGCGCGATCCGCTCGCGGGCGCAAGAAATCGCCATCGCGTTCCCGACCGCCGGCGGCGTTGCAGAACCCCGCGGCCCACGCCGTGGTCTCGGCCGCCCCGAGCGGAAGAAGCACCCGCAATGCCGAGGCGCCCTGGTGGCGCTACACGTTCTGACCCCACCGGCAGAGGAGCCACAGGATATAGACGAGCAAGTGGGAGATGGCCCGCTCGGGCGCTCTCGCCGAGCTCCGATCCGCAGGCGATCAGCGCGGTCGAACCTCGCCCGCACGCACTTCGGCTCGTCGATAAGCGCGAGCCGCAGGCGAGAACCTCGGCTGCTCGTTCCTCGCGCAGAGCCATACGACCGAGGCCCTGGAGACGTTCAGGATCGACGTCGCGCTCCATGGACCGAGCGACGACGCCGACCACAGCCAGAGGCGCTAAAGAAAACCGGCAGGATCGACGAGGCCGTGGCGATGTCCTGCACGTCGCTGTGACTCAATTCCGGCAACACCGACCCGGCAGAGGCATCGACCGGTCCGATCCAACCGCTCTGTCCTCGACCGCGGGCTCCGGCCCCGCTACCCTCGCCGGGTGGAGCTGCACGTCTCTGCTCGACCCGCGCCCGACCGTTCCGACCGCGCGCCGCCGCCCTGCTCGTGATCGACATGCAGGGCGACTCCCGAGCCTCCGATCGACCGGAGCCCGCGGCCCCTTGTCGTCACGAGCACCGCGGCGCTCGCCCGAGGAACCATGAGCACCCCGCGTGGTTCACGACACGAGCCGCTTCGTCCCCCGCGCGGGCGGTCGGACGAGCCCGCGCGTCGTCCCGAGCGGCTCGAACTGCTCGCGGGCGGGGTCGTACGCAAACACGGCGCCCGCGTCGATCTGATAGATCCACGCGTGCAGGTGCAGCTCGCCGCGAGCGAGCGCGGCCGCGACGGACGGGTGGGTCCGCAGGTGCTCGAGCTGGACCAACACGTTCTCCTGGACGGCGGCTTCGAGCAGCTCCTCCGGCCGCTTCAGCTCCGGATAGCTCGTCGCCAGGATCCGGCGGGTCGCCTCGGCGTGTTCCAGCCACTTCGCCACGGCGGGCAGGCCGCTGCAGCCGTGGGGGTCGACGAGCGCTTTCATGGCACCGCAATCCGAGTGGCCACATACGATGAGGTCGCGGACCTTGAGCACCGCGACCGCGTATTCGATGGTCGCCGCCTCGCCGCCGTGCACGGCGCCGTACGGCGGGACGATGTTGCCGGCGTTGCGGGCGATGAACAGCTCGCCGGGCGCCGTCTGGGTCAGCAAGTTGGGATCGATGCGGGAGTCCGAGCAGGTGATGAACAGCGCCTCGGGCGACTGGCCGGTCGCCAGGCGCGCGAAGAACTCCTGGTAGGGACGAAAGATTCGATCCTGGAAGTGATGGATCCCTTCGACGAGCTTCTGCATCACACACCTCCGTGACGAGCGGGGCGCGCCCGCAGGAAACTGAGCCAGGTAGCGAGCAGGGTCATGACGGCGGGCACGACCAAGACGAGGTACTCGAAGCGTGGGGCGAGCTGGACCGCTGCGGCCGCGCCGCTGGCGAACGTGGCGATCTTGCCCGCCCGCAGCAGCGCGTGTTGCCGGGCGGTCTCGCGCGCCTTGCCCTCGACGAAGAAGAGCTCGGCGAGGTGGATGCCGAGGTCGGTCGCGGGGCCCGTCAGGTGGGTCGTTCGCACCAGGAGGCCCGTGCTCGTCGCCACCGCGCCGTTCTGTAGCCCCATGGCGAAGCTGAGCAGCGATAGGAACACGAAGTCGCTGGTCTGATCGATCTCGCCGCCGAAGGCGCCGAACCAGCCCGCGTCGCCGGCCGCGGCGATCGCGAAGTCGGCGACCGCGACGCCGATCAACGGCAGCGAATACAGCGGACGCCGCCCGCGGTGCGCTCGCCCATTGATCACAAGGCCCGAAGTCATCGCGCCGACGAGGAAGCAGACGAGCACGAGGACCAGATCGAGGGCGAGCCACAGGCTGTTCCACTCCATGCCGATCCGCGTGACCGTGCCGGTGACGTGCGTGACGTAGCGACCGCACGCGAGCGCGGCGGTGGCGTTCACGCAGCCGGCCGCGAAGGCCAGCATCAGCCAGCTCGGGACGTGGCGCAGGCTGAACACGGAGTCGGGGGGATGAAGCGCCAGCATCGCGGCAGATCTCCCGGCGAATGACGAGGGGGCGGACCAAAAAATTTGGCCGCTGGCGCAGCACGGGCGCCGGCCCGTCGCGCTCGGCGACGGCTCGCGCTACTTTGATCCCGGCGGTCGCGGGGGCAAGTCCTTCCACCCGCGCTTTGCACTCCCGACATTGTCGAGCTCGCCGGTGCCGACGGCGGCCGGCGTATTGATGAGACAGGCACCAGGCTCAGCGTGTCGGGCGGATCTCGCGGCAGCCAGGATCGGCGGCGGCTCCGCGATCGACGGCCGCACGTCGCGGCACGAAGGCTATCTGCTCAGCCAACGCCTCCGGAAGCGAATCGAGGGAGTTTCCGGCTGGGAGAAGACGGTCGCCGAGTTCCCGGATCGTGACCGGGCGATGGACCGCCGTCCTTGAGCTACGGCAGCGGTGCAGGCTGGGAGTCAGTACCAGGCGAAGCGGAGCCCCACGTACGGCGTGTGCCGCAGGCCGTCGCCGGGGACGGCGCGGATGTCGTAGAGGAGGGCGACGCCGAGGGCCGCGCTGGCGTTGAGCCAGAACTCGTAGCCGAGGCCGGCGACGCCGCCGGCGCCCATGCGGACGCGGCGGCCGTCGCCCTGGGGGACGCCGGCGATGCCGAGGCCGGTGCGGATGAAGAAGCCGCGGACGATGAAGATGTTGGCCTCGACGTCGCCGCCGAAGAACACCTTGGGCCCGAAGCGGCTCGACATGTACGTGCCGAGGTAGAGGTTGGCGCCGAGCGTGAGGCGCTTGCCGACGCCGCCGCCGAGGGCCAGCTCGATGCGGCCGCCGGGGATGAAGGCGGTCGCCTCGTTGAAAGTGCGGGCGAACAGCGGGCTGTCGAAGTAGGTGGCGCCGAAGCCGATGCCGGGGCCGATGTAGAAGCCGCGGCGGTCCTGGGGGCCCTCGATCTCGATGCCGCGACGGCCGAGCACGCTGGCCTCGGCGACCGGCGCGAAGCTGCAGATCCCGAGGTACGTGCCGACGACCATGAGGAAGGAGTGCAGGGCGCGGAGACGAAGGCGACGACGCATCATGGGGCACCTCGAAGGGGGAGCGGAGGAGAGACGAAGCGCGAGGCGGGTGACGATCAGCGTAAGCGAGGGTCAGCGCAGGGTGGTGACGTCGAGCACAACATAGCCGCCGGCGGCGACGTCGACCGAGTAGTTGCGGGTCTCGCTGCCCCCGCGGCCGGACGCGACCACGGTGACGGCGTGGGGGCCCGGCTGGACGGGGACGCGCGCGACCAGGACGAGGCCCGGGAGCAGGGTCCAGGAGCGGGTGTCCGGCCGGTCGGCCGCGAGGAGGGCGCCCTCGGCCGCGAGCGCGGCGAACAGGCCGATGATCGCGCCGCCCTTCTCGGAGGTGTTGCCGGCCGCGCGCGCGGCCTCGGCCACCGCGGCGCGGACGATGAGGCGCGAGATCGCGGCGCCGATGATCTTCGGCTTCATCTGCTCGTACTCGTCGATCACCTCGGTCTGGATGTCGCTGGCGATCTCGAGCCCGACCGGCTGGCCGTCGACGCGCAGCTCGGCGGTCTCGAACGCGCTGCCCGACGGCACCAGCTCGGGGTAAACGACCATCTTGAGCGCGCTGCGCTCGAGCACGCGGCTGTCGCCGGTGATGTAGGCGTGGGCCAGGCCGACGGCGGCGCCGATCGGCATGTGCCGCGCCTCCTTCAGCGGGACCCGGCCGACGCTGACGACCACGACGACCTCGCTCGGCGCAGGGCCTGCCTCATAGGACATGCCCCCCAGGACAGCATCGATGCGCGGCGAGCGGTAGCCGGCCAGCGCCGACAGCCGCTGCACCGGGCCGACCAGGCTGGCGAACGGGCGCGCCTGCAGGGCCTCGTCGTAGTAGCGCATCGCCGACTCGTACTCGCCGAGGCGCTCGAACACGAAGCCGGCCAGCCAGCTGCCGAACGCGCCGTGCGGGTAGACGACGCCCTCGCCGCCCTCGGCGCGCGGGCGGCCCCGCTGGTCGTAGTCGGTGAGGTACTCGTGCATCACGGTGAAGCGCTTGGCCTCGACGCGCGCGCCCGAGAGGTCGCCCTGCAGGAGGTAGTTGAGGAGGTTGTAGGCGTTGAGGACCAGCTTCTCCGACGGCGGGGCCTTGTACTTGGTGGCGCTGTCGGAAAACACGTACTTGCCGAGCTGGCCGGCGCCGTCGCGGGCGATGTCGAGGAGCTCGAGCTGCTTCTCGGCGACCGAGAGGTCGCGGGCGCTGAGCTTGTAGGCGCCGCTGGCGTGGAGGATCATGCCGCGCTCGAGCAGGGCGAGCGCGGTGTCCTTCTTCCACTTGGTCGGCATGTCCTTGCTGCTGCGGGTGCCGAGCAGCTTGTTGACCTGCTTCTCCGCGCCGGGCAGGTCGCCCCGCTGGGCCGCGCCGCGGGCCTCGCGGGTGCGGTCCGAGTAGGTCGCACAACCTGTCGCAAGGACCAGGCCGAGCGAGAGCGCGGCGAAGCCGGCTCGCGGGCGCGCGGACGGGGCGAGCATGGGCCCTCTAGCGGACGATCGCCTTGCTGCGCTCGGCCTTGTACTGGAAGCGCACCAGGCTGGTCTCGACCTCGATCACCTGGATGAACAGGGTGTACTGGACCCGGCGCTCCTTGTTGAGGAACTCGTCGACGCTGCCGACCTTGCCGGTGAAGAAGTACTTGGCGCCGATCTGGCGCGAGATCTCGGCCGCGAAGTTGGGGTCGTAGACCGAGCGGTTCTGCTGCACCGCGGCCTCGCTCGCCATCTCGGCCTGCCGCTCGCGGCTGACCACCTGCACCACGCCGCTGTTGACGAGCTCGGTCTCGAGGTCGCCGAGCAGCGTGTTGAGCTGGTCGTCGATGTGCTCCGAGGTCTCGTTCTTGAACGGCCAGATCGCCACCACCACCGGGGCCGGGAAGCTCGACACCTGGGCCCAGAACGGCGAGGCGTGCAGCTTCTCGAGCGAGACCTGCAGCAGGTCTTGCAGGTCCTTGCGGTCGAGCGTGGTGCTCATCGCGCCCTGGTCGAGGTTGGGGTTCTCGGTGCCGGGCCCGCCGCGCACCGCCTTCGGCTTGCAGCCGAGGTTGGCGCCGAGGCCGGAGGTGAGCGCGACGCCGAGGGCGAGGAGCTGGAGTGGACGTGCAGGCATGGCTGAAGCGGTTTGGTTGACGGGAGCCGCGCCTTGAGACCCGCGGCCCCGCGGGGACATTCAGGATCGTGCAGGGAATGAGCGACGACCCGACGCTCAAAAGATTAAGAGGACGGCGGGGAGGCTGTACAGCCGGGCGTACACCTCCTCGACCTCCTCGACCTGCTCGGCGTGCAGCGTGAGCGTGAGGCAGAGGCGGTCGCCCGAGCGCGTCCGTCGTTCGCTCACGACCAGCCGCGCGGGCCCGACCACGCCGTGCGCGAGGTCGACCGCGGCAACCCGGAACTCGTCGTCCGCCGGGCCGAAGGCCTTGATCGTGTACTCCCCGGGGAAGTTGTGGGCGGCGAGGATCGCCTCGCGCGCGGGGGCCCGGCGCGTCTCGTCGGGCCGGTGGGTAGATCCGGACATGGGGCCGTGGTTAGCACGCCACGGCGCGCGCGGCACCTCATTGGTTGAGGACCGCGAGGATCAGCTCCGGCCCGCCCGGCTCCGCCACCCCCAGCGTGGTCCCCGAAGGCCACGGCACCAGATCGCCGGGGCGCGCCGCGCCGGCCTCCTCGTGGCTGAGGCCACCCTGGAGCACCAGCACGCGCGCCTCGCTGTGCGGGTAGCGAGACGGAATGACCGCGCCCGGCGCGACGCGGACGATCAGCCGCCGCGGCCACGCCGCGCGCTGGACCACGGTGACGTCGTTGCCGCCGACGGCGTCTGGCTCTTCGGACATGCTCTCAGGGACACGGACTTCGGAGCCGGTCTCGAGGGGCAGGATCCGCAGGCCGGCGTCGTCGCGCCAGCCGCGGGGGGCGTCGACGCGGGCGAGGATCTCGCGGGCGTCGTGGTGCGGCAGGCGCAGCAAAGCGGCGAGATCGTCGGTGAAGGGGCTGAGGCGCTCGGGGCCGGCGATCGCGGCGACCAGGCGCGCGCGCGTCTGCGGCAGCAGGGCGGCGGGGAAGGTGTAGAGCGCGAGGCCGTGGACGTTGTCGCGCTGGGCCGCGACCTCGCTGGCCTGCAGCTCGCCGATCGCCTCGCCGCGCTCGAAGCGGGCCCGGTCCTCGGGCGACAGCTCGTCGAGCAGGTAGGCGGCGGCGAGGCGGTCGTGCGGGCGCGGGACGTAGGTGTTCGGGGTGGTGCCGGCCAGCGCCGCCGACAGCCGGCGCAGACCGTCGGCGACCTGGGCGCGCACGACCTCGGGCGAGGTGCGGGCGCGGTCGGCGATCTCGCCGGCGCCGAGGCCCTCGAAGTAGGCGAGCTGCAGGGCGCTGCGCGGCTCGTCGTCGAGGTCGAGCATCGCCGTCTGCACGGCCTGGCGCAGCGGGCCGACGTCGGCCGCCTCGGTCTTGTCGTCGAGGGTGGTGATCTGGGTGTCGTGGACGGCCGCCATGCGGGCGGCGCGGTGCTCGGGCAGGGCGCGCAGCGCCGCCGTGCGGGCGCCGATGGTCCACCACACGCGCACGCTCGACTGGCGCGGGTCGAACTGCTTGGCGCCGCGCCAGGCGTCGAGGAGGACGCCGTAGACCGCGCTCTCGGCGGCCACGCGGTCGCCGAGGATCCGCAGGGTCGCGCCGAGCAGGGCCGGGGCGTAGCTCTCGCACAGCTCGATGAAGGCGACGGCGTCGCCGCGAGCGGCGGCGGCCATTCGCTGCGCGGCCCCGACGTCTCCGGGCACCGCGAAGTTGATCGGGGGGGCGCCTTGCATGCGTTCATGAGGGTTTCGCGGCCGGGTTCGCTTGTCAAGCGCGCGGCCGCGGGGATGTCTCTTGGGGCATGTCGTCGCGGCCGGGACGTACGCTCCGGCTCGCTGTCGCCGCCGTCGCCGGGGCGCGTCGAGCGACGATCGCGCAAGGCCGGGCGAGCGCGCGCGAGGCGTCGCCGGCGCTGGCGAACGCGTCGCGGCCCGGGCATGCTGAGAGCCCCTGGATGCACGCCGACGACGACGACGATGACGAGGCCGAGGCCGAGGCCGGTCCGACCACCGCCGGCCCTGCCGGTGACCCCGCTCTGCAATCGGTGCGCCTCGACAAGTGGTTGTGGGCCGCCCGCTGCTTCAAGACCCGCGGGCTGGCGAGCGAGGCGTGCGCGGCCGGTCACGTGAAGGTCGGCGGCGTCACGGCGAAGGCCGCCCGGTCGCTCAAACGCGGCGAGGAGGTCACGATCAAGACGGGCGACGGGCTGCGGATCCTGGAGGTGCTGGGGCTCAGCGAGCGCCGCGGCCCGGCCGCCGTGGCCCGCACGCTCTACAACGATCGGTCGCCGCCGCGCCCGCCCTCCACGGAGGTGCCGGGGATGGTCACGCGCGATCGCGGCCTCGGCCGGCCGACCAAGCAAGAGCGCCGTGACATCCGCCGCCTCCGCGGCTACTGACCGCGCGGCTCGATCCGCCGCCGGTGCAAAAGCGCAGGATGGCGACACCGGCGCCGGCGACGGCGGGCGGTGAGAGAAAAGTCGTGACGTCACGCAGAGCGAGCGCGGCCGTCAGCACATGGGTGAGGTTGGCGTCGGGCGCTCGGCGGGACTGCGAGGTCAGGTCGGCCGCGGACTTTCGGTGCGAAGACCGCGAGCGAGTCGAAGCTCGCGCGCGCGGAGCGACCCGCTCGAGCGTGGGTCGTGAGAGGAGGGGCGAGTGAGGGCGCCGGCGCTCGAGCGGCCAGGTCGTGAGAGGAAGGCGAGTGATAATTCTGGAGCCCGGGCGCGGGGCAGGTCGTGCGTGAGCGTGAGGAAGGCGAGCGCTCGAGCGCGGACCCGTCGTGCGTGAGGTCGAGTTCTGGAGCCCGGGCGCGGGGCAGGTCGTGCGTGAGCGTGAGGAAGGCGAGCGCTCGAGCGCGGACCCGTCGTGCGTGAAGTCGGGTTCTGGAGCTCGAGGGTGGGGCAGGTTGCACGTGAGGAGGCGAGTGAGCGCCGTGGGCTCGAGCACGGGCCAGGTCGTGGGGTGAGGGAGGCGAGTGAGGGTCCAGGAGATGAAGCGCGAGCCGGCGGTGGAGCGAGGACGGTGCGAACCGGGGATGTGCGAGATGCGAGAGGTGGAGCGCGGGCCGGGCCTTGGAGTGAGGATGGCCGGTGAGAGCGCGGAGCTCCGGCGCGGATCGTCGGCGTGTGGACGGCGCGGGCGTGAAGCCGGCGCGTCGTGGTGTTGCGACGCGTCGACCGAGCAGGCGACGGGACGGCGGCGCGAGCCGGTCGACGTCCTCGCGACGAACCCGTGAGACGTCGCCTCGATCGAGGCCGGCGGAACCTGCGGCGAGCGGCTATGCCGGCGGTGGTTCGAGCGGCCAGAACCGCTGCGCCCGGACGACTGCGAGGTATGGTTCGTCGCGCAGCGGCGATGTCAGGCGTGCCCCGAGCCGCCGGCCGATCACGCACACGCGGTCGCCGGGGCGCACCAGCGCCCGCTCGGTGCGGAGGCCGACGCCGTGGCGCGTGAGCAGGTCGCGGTGGAAGGCGTCGAGGTCGGTGCCGTGGTCGACGCAGACGAGGACGCGGTGCGGGCCCTCGGCCACGAGGAAGTCGATGGCCTGCTGGCGCGCGACGTGGAAGGTCCGCGAGATGACGCTGAGAGCGCCGGCGACGCCGACGACGCTGTGCGGCGGCGCGGCGCGGTAGTCGACGGCGACCGCGAGCTCGCCGCTGACGGGATCGTGGATCGCCTCGAGCGGCTCGACGCTGCCGGCGAAGGTGACGAGCTCGTCACGCCCGGCCCCGAGGATGTCGGACAGTCGTTCGAGGCGACGCGGGCGCGGGGGCCAGAGGTGCTGCCACAAGCTCACGGGTGCGCCGTAGAGTAGCGCGCGTGACCGGGCGGGAGCCGGCCGCGGACCGGATTTTCCGCGGCCTCCCGGCCGTGGCAGACGCCGCCGCGGACAGCGTACGGAAGAAATTCCGGGGGGGTCGCGGCGGCGAGGTGCTATGCTCCGCCCGCCCGATTGGCGGGGCTCTTGAACTAAAGGAGATCGGACGATGAAGCGGTTCGCCAGCGAAGGCCGCGATCGGAGAGGGCGACTCTCCGGGCCCGGATGGACGTGGATGTTCGTGCTCGGCACGTCGGCGCTGCAGACGGCGTGCAGCGACGACGACGCCGCGGGAGGCGGGAGCTACGTCGGCTCGGCGACGCAGACCACCGAGCCGCCGGCGACGACGACCGAGGTCGACCCGACGACCTCGTCGACCGACTCGACGGCGCCGACCGGCACCGCGACCACCGACGAGCCGACCACGACGACCTCGACCACCGACGAGCCGCCGCCGGCGCTGATGGTCGACTGCGGGATGCTGCCGAAGGGCGCGCAGGGGGCCGAGTACGAGCACCAGCCGACCGCGTCGGGCGGCGTGCCGAAGTACGCCTGGTCAGCCACCGGCCTGCCGGACGGCCTCACGATCAACCCCAACAGCGGCGAGATCTCCGGCATCCCCACCACCCCGGGCGAGTACACCGTCGAGCTCACCGTCACCGACCTCGAGGACAACGTGGCGATGGCGAGCTGTCCGGCGCTGACCGTCGGCGACCAGCTCAAGGTCGACTACGACGCGCTCGCGGCCGACGGCCCGTGCGTGGCCGCCGGCGGGGACAAGACGATCCTCGACTACATCACCGGCGGCGACGGCTCGCCGATCACCTGCAGCACGCCGGCCGGCACGGGCGACGGCAAGGTGCCGATGGGCCTCGGCGTCGACGGGCAGAGCTGCGCGATCACCGGGACGATCGGCGAATCGCGCTACGGCAATTGGGCCTGGATCGTCGCCGCCGAGCAGTCGGGCGTGAAGGTGTACGCGCCGTACTGCGCCCAGCAGGCTCAGCAGGCGCCGAAGGCCTACGCGATCGTCGGCAACCACAGCGGGCAGATGGACAACGCGCTCGAGCCGATGGTGGTCGACTTCGACCCCGACCAGCCGCTGCGCCTCGACGGCGACGCCGACCCGCGCTTCGAGGTGAAGAAGGGCACCTGCGGCGATTCGTGCTTCTTCGGCTTCCTCTACCGTGTGTCGATGTCGCCGTTCGGCACCGGCGCGTGCAAGGACGACAAGGACGGCTGCTTCGGGCTGTGCCCGCTGGTCGCCGACGCCAACGAGCCCGACGGCGACAAGGCGATTCAGTGCTCGCTCCTGCCCCTGATGGGCACGCCGAAGACCGGTTTTGCGCACGAAATGTGGGCGAAAGGGGATGTTCCCCCGGAGGAGTTCAAGACGCGCCCGTTCGTGGTCCAGTGGAGCATCGACTACTGCCTGTCGAACGCGGCCCCGGATTGTCAGGGCAAGGACGCGATCCTGGCCAACGGTGACAACTCGAGCTTCGAGTTCCCCGTGATCTTCCGGCCTCAGTGAGGCATCATGGGGCGCAAGCCCGCCCGATGAAGCAGCCCGAGGATCCGTCGCCCGCCCCCGAGGCGACGCTGGCAAGCGCGTCGACGTCGCAGGCCCACCTGCCGTCCGACATGGCCACGCCGTCGGGGCCGACGACGACCGACCCCGGGTCGAAGGCGCCGACGCAGAGCATCCCGGGCATGCGGACGACGCTCGCCAGCACGCTCGACCGCTCGGGCGCGCACACGGGCATGGTGCAGCCGCGGCGGCGCGTGCCGAGCGACGTGCGGGCGGCGGCGCTGCAGCCGGGCACCGAGATCGACGGCAAGTACCGGCTCGAGGCGATGCTCGGGCGCGGCGGCATGGGCATCGTGTGGCGCGCCGAGCACTCGCACTTGCACGGCAGCGTGGCGATCAAGTTCCTGGCCGACCGCTTCCGCCACAAGCCGCAGATCATCGAGCGCTTCTGGCAAGAGGCCAAGCTGATGGGCGAGATGGGCCACCCGAACATCGTGCGGGTGCTCGACATCTCGCCGGCGTCGGCCGAGCTGCAGTACATCACGATGGAGCTGCTGACCCAGGGCAGCCTGCGCGACCACCTCAAGCGCAGCGGCGGCAAGCTGCCGACCGACGAGGCGGTCGAGCTGATGGACGGCGTGCTGTCGGCGCTGCTGGCCGCGCACAAGCGGGGCATCGTCCACCGCGACATCAAGCCCGACAACTTGATGCTGGCCAACATCCGCAACTTCGAGACCGACACCTTCGAGCTCGGGGTCAAGGTGCTCGACTTCGGCGCGTCGCTGCTGCTGGCCACCAGCGCCGAGACCAGCGCGCCCGACGGCCTGCTCGGCACACCTTATTACATGTCGCCCGAGCAGGCCGCGAGCCTGCAGCTCGACCAGCGCACCGACCTCTACAGCACGGCGGTCGTGCTTTACGAGCTGATCTCCGGCAAGCTGCCGCACCAGGCCGACGACGTCCACTCGCTGGTCTACAGCATCGCCACCGACGCGGCGACGCCGATCGAGCACCACGTCCCCAACATCACCCGGCCGTTCCGCGAGTTCTTCCAGCGCGCGCTGGCGATGGACCCGAACAAGCGGTTCCAGTCGGCCGAGGAGATGCGCGAGGCGCTGCGCAAGCTGTCGCGCCGGCTGGCGGGCAAGGTCCGCAACACCGCGCTCTACCTCGCGTCCGGCGACACCGGCCAGATGCCGACCGTCGAGCCCCCGCCCCAGCGCTCCGACTCGCGCCTGGTCCCGTTCCGCAAGGCCCTCGACGAGCGCCCGCCGACGCTCAAGCGCCTGATCCTCCGCGACAACCGACCGGCCGCCCGCCCGGCCGTGATCGTGCTCGGCGCCGCGCTCGGGCTGATCCTCGGCTTCGCGATCCAGGCGCTCCGCTTCGCCGGTGCGTCCCACACCCACGGCGTCGACACGTTGTTCGTCTGCCTCGCGTTCGCGGGCCTCGGCGCGGGCCTCGGCTGGTTCCTGCCGTCCCGGCCTAACGATCGGTCGAAGTAATTGCGAGGCTTCGCCGCTTGACGCGGCCCGGGTCGCATTGTATAGAGTGCGCATCGCCTCTCACCAGGCGGTTCGGTCATGTCTCGCCACTGAGCCACATCCGCTCGAACGCAGGCCCGCTCGCCGCGTCCGTTCGCCTTCGCCGATGTCCACATTCGGACACCCGGCTGAAGGGTCTCCCCGCCGTCTCCGGTGTGGTGTCGTCTTCGTGACGACGGCCCCGCCGCTCGCGCCGTCCGTGTGACGGCGCGCTGACGGCCGCGAGGCGCAGGACGCCGCTCTCGGGGCCCAGGAGGCCGTTTGGGGCCGTTCCTGGGCGCCCGTGAGCGCCGGCAGCGAGGGCCCGCGCGGCGCGGGTCGGGTCGCGACGTCTTCGCGCGTCGCGGCCCCGCCCGCGCCCGCGGGCCGGCCTGACGCGGCGGCGGAGGCCTCGCATCGTGCATTCGCCGGTGGCGGCGAATGGGGGCAGCGTCGCCGCGGCTGCCCCGGGCATTGCCATTGTGTCGAGATACCTGCCATGGGCAATTCGAACTGCTGTGATTCCTGGGAGACCCACTCCATCGCCCCGACGGGCGGAGAGGCGAGGTGTTGATTGCGTTGGGACATGTATGAAGTGATCATCGAGCGGCCGCGCACCGGCGGCGGGTGGGGCGGCAAGGGCCGGCGGGCGGAGATGCGCCGCCGCGCCGACCCGGAGACCGCGCCGTACGCCGAGCCGATCAGCCGCGGCCGCGGCTCGAAGCACCTGAACGAGAACCTGGCGCCGCTGCGCCGCTTCCTCCTGAGCCGGGTCGGCCGCCCGTGGGACGCGGTCCACGCGGAGATCGCCGCGACCCTGCGGGTGACGAGCGCGGTGCAGAAGCACGTCCTCGACCACCTGCGCGACATGGTCTACACCCACGTCATGAAGGCCGGCGACCGCCTGTACGAGCGCGGCTCGTGGGGCGTGCGGGAGATCGACGGCCGCCGCTGGGCGCCGGTGTACGTGTGCCCGGAGACCGGGCTGCTGAAGAAGGTGCCGCGCCGGCCGGCGCGCTACAAGCCGCCCGTCGCGCGCGACGTGGTGCCGATCGACAGCGGGGCCCAGTACCGCAAGATCGGCGGGCAGTGGTACCGGATCACGCTGGCGCCGATCCCGGCCGACCCGAGCTGGCTCGAGCAGCACGACGTGCTGCTCGGTCCCCTGCGCAGCCTGGGGACGACCTGGCAGATGGCGTCGCTGCTGCGCGAGCACTACGGCCGGACCGACCGCTACGCGACCGAGAAGCGGCAGATCGGCAAGAAAGAGCTGCGGCGCCTGCCGCCGGAGGTGGGGTGATGGGAGCGAGCGACAGAGACGCGGAGCAGCGGCAGTCCCTGCGAGGAGGTGCGGTGTTGGAAGCGCAAGACAGGGCGGCGGTGCGGATCGTGGCGTCGCCGAAGACGTGGATCGAGGGCGAGGCGGTGCAGCAGCTCGAGCGGACGGCGACGCTGCCGGGGATGATCGCGGCGGTCGGGATGCCCGACCTCCACCCGGGCAAGGGCTCGCCGATCGGGGCGGCGTTCGTCAGCGAGGGGCGGATCTACCCGCACCTGGTCGGCAACGACATCGGCTGCGGGATGGCGCTGTGGTCGACCGACCTGCCCCAGCGCAAGCAGAAGCTCGAGCGCTGGGCCGACCGCCTCGGCGACCTCGACGGGCCGTGGGACGGCGACGCGCGCGAGTTCCTGGCCGAAAGGACCGTCGCGCCGACCGACCACGACGCGTCGCTCGGGACGATCGGCGGCGGCAACCACTTCGCCGAGCTGCAGCAGGTCGACACGATCGAGGACCCGGAGGCGTGGGCGTCGCTCGGGATCGCCGGCGGTTCGCTGGTGCTGCTGGTCCACAGCGGCTCGCGCGGGCTCGGCGAGGCGATCCTGCGCGCGCACGTCGACCGCTTCGCGGCGGCCGGGCTCGACAGCGCCGGCGAGGACGCGCGCGCGTACCTGCGCGCGCACGACGGGGCGGTCGCGTGGGCGCAGGCGAACCGGGCGCTGATCGCCCGCCGCTTCGCCGAGGCGCTCGGGGCGGCGATCGACCCGGTGCTCGACGTCTGCCACAACGCGGTGGTGCCGTGCCCGGACGGCGCGCCGCAGCGGTGGCTGCACCGCAAGGGCGCGGCGCCGTCGACGGCGGGGATCGTGGTGATCCCCGGCTCGCGCGGGACGCTGAGCTACGTGGTGAAGCCCGACCCGAGCCGCGCGGAGGCCGGCTGGTCCCTGGCCCATGGGGCAGGTCGCAAGTGGCGCCGCGGCGACGTCAAGGAGCGCCTGCAGGGCCGCTACCGCCCCGACGACCTGGTGCGCACGCCGCTCGGCGGGCGGGTGATCTGCGAGGACCGCGAGCTGCTCTACGAGGAGGCGCCGGAGGCCTACAAAAAGATCGACGCGGTCGTCGGCGACCTGGTCGCGGCCGGCCTCTGCACCGTGGTGGCGACGCTACGGCCGGTGCTGACCTACAAGACCCGGAGTCGACGATGATGGCGTGGGTGCTGATCTCCGGCGGCCACGGGCCGCCGGAGCTGGCGTGGGTGGTCCACCGCCTCGGGCCGGCGTTCGCGGCGGCGGCCGCAGCGGCGGGCCTCCGCTGCCACGAGCTGCTGCGCGCGCCGGGGCCGGCGGCGGAGACGGCGTGGTCGCTCGTGTATGAACTCGAGGACATGTCCGGTGGGGAAGCCATGGCGGCGCTGCTGTCGCAGTGGGAGGGGACGGCGCAGTGGATCGGTCGCAGCCCGCTGCGGCCGACGCACCGCCGGCGCAACTGGTTCGTCAAGCTGACCCGCCTGCCGGTCGAGGCCGAGGCGAGCACGGCGCTGCGCGAGGCGGACCTCGAGGAGTCGGCGGTCCGCAGCGGCGGGTCCGGCGGCCAGAACGTCAACAAGCGCAGCACGGCGGTCCGCCTGCGCCACAAGCCGACCGGCCTCGAGGTGGTGGCCCGCGAGGAGCGCTCGCAGGCGCAGAACCGCAGGATCGCCCGCGAGCGGCTGGCCGCCCTGCTGCTGGCCGGGGCGGCCGCCCGGCGCAGCGAGGCCGAGCGGGCCCGCTGGGACGAGCACAACGCGATCGAGCGCGGCAACGCCAGGCAGGTGTTCCGCGGCCCGGAGTTTGAACAAGTGCAGGCGTGAAGCCGCGCCGGGGGACCGCGACGACCTGGCCGGCCTCCGCGTCGGCGACGGCTCCGCGGCCGCGACCACGCGAGGCTCGGGCCGGCGCCCGCGGGCAGTGCGGGAGGCGGCCGCGACCACGCGAAGCTCGGGCCGGCGCGCGGGCAGCGAGGCAGGCGGCCGCGACCACGCGAGGCTCGGGTCGCGCGCATAAGCCTGGCGGAGGCGTTGGTGGCGTCGACGCACTGCCTGGGGGTACCGCTGCGTAGCTAAATAGGATGGCTCTCAGGGCATGTCGCATTGGACATGCTGTTTCCGACATGTCCTTTTCGACCTGTCCGGAGCTTCGTCACGGGCGGCGGCGGCGGACCGACTCGGTCATCTCGATGACCACCTTCCATTGCTCGAGCGCGCGGGTCTTGCTGTCGCCGAGCTCGGCGAGGGCGCGCATGCGCAGGCGGAGGGTGGTGGCGGTGGCGTCGGCGAGCTCGGCGAGCTCGGCCGAGCGGGCGGCCCGGCGGAACGGGTTCCACTTGCCGATGACCAGCGCGAGCACGACGAGGCCGCCGGCGACGAGGCCGCCGGCGAGGCCGTACTCGCCCTGGACGGCGGCGTAGAGGCCGGCGCCGACGATGGCCGCGGCGAGGCCGGCGACGACGATCGTGACCTGCCGCAGGCGCGAGCCCTGGGTCCGCAGGGCCTGGGCGCTGCGCAGCGCCAGCAGCTCGAGCTCGCCGAGCGGGTTGCTGGCGAACACGTCGGGCGCGGCGACGTCGCGCAGCAGGTCGGCGCTCCAGCTCTTGACCTCGCGCGAGCCGGAGAAGTCGTGGGCGGCCGACTGCGCGTGCTCGCGCGGGATGACGGTGGCGCTGTCGGAGCCGCGCGGGACGGTCGGGTGCGGGGCCGAGTCGCGGGCGTCGAGGACGGTGTCAGCGATCGCGGCGTCGCGGATCGCTGCCTCGGCGCGTTGCCGTAGCTTGCTCAGGCTCGCGGCGATCGCGGGGCTGCTGCGGGCGGCTTCGACGAGGAACTCACTCATGCGCACGAGCCCGAAGGTCCTGGCCCCCGGCCTCCGGGCTTGAGAGTTACACAGTCGGCTGTGCTTCGGGGCAGGAATTGTCGGCACGAGTGCGAGAGGGCGAGCCCGCGCGCGCTCACAGGTGCGCCTGCGTCCGCCGTCCGCCGCCGACGAGGCCGCCGTAGAGCGACGGGTCGGCGAGTCCGAGCCACGGGTCGCGGGCCGGCGTCATGAACAACTCGTCGTACACGCGGCGGACGAGTGACTGCAGGTCCCGGGGCGCGGTGGCCCCGCGCGCCCACCAGCGGTGGATCTCCCGGTGGATCTCCTGCTCGTTGCGCAGCGTGTCGAGCGCGAGGGTGCGGCGCAGTGCGACGATCGCCGCGGCCCTGTCGCCGGCGTCGCGGGTCGGATCGCCGCTGCGCCACTGCTGCGTGCGCATCAGGCCGAGGCTCGCGCGCGAGAGCTCGACCGCGGGGGTCGTGACGTCGGCGATCCGCTCCCACCGCTCGGCGAGGCGATCGACGGGCTCGCCGGTGGCTCCGAGCAGCGGGGCCTCGACGGCCATCTTGCTGATCGCCAGCGGGGCGGCCTGCCCGGCGCGAAGATCGCCGGCGCCGGGGCGAGGCGCGCGGGGCAGCGGGCGGACGCGTTGACCCGCGGCCCTGGCCAGGCTCTTGAACTTTTCGTCGAGGGCGCGCACGCGGGCCTCGTGGTGGTCGGCGAGGGCCTCGCGCAGGGCCTCGCCGGTGAGGACGGCGGTGCGGCGCGCGAGGGCCTCGGCGCGCTGCAGGGCGGCGACGAAGTCGGCGGGCGCGTAGAGGCCGGGGACGACGTCGACCGGGCGGCCGCCGGGGTCGAGGACGAAGTGGGCGCTGTTGCCGGTGATGGTGGTGACGATCTGGCGGCCGTCGCCGAGGTCGACGGTGATCTTCGGCGCGGGCCGTTCGCTGGCCCAGTGGAGCACGAAGCGATCGCGCAGGACGGCGCGCACGGCCGGGTCGGGGTAGAGGATGGCGCGGAAGAAGCGGCTGTTGGCGCAGCTCAGCTCGTCACGCAGGTCGCCGAGGAGGCGCAGCGAGAGGACCGGCTTGCCCTCGCGCCTGGCCGTTCGGACAGCTTCGTCGAGGTCGGTGTGCCAGTAGAGGCGGGACAGCACGCAGTCGCGCTGGCCGCACACGGCGTCGAGGGCGCCGAGCAGGCGGGCGCGGGCCGGATCGGCGAGGTCCGCCGGATCGCGGCGGTCGACGGGGGCGTCGGCGGCCGCGAGGTAGGCGTCGGAGGCGGCGGTCAGGGCGGCCGCGTGGGCGCGCTCGAAGGCGGCGAGGCCCGCGGGGCCCGCGGCGCGCAGGCGCTGACGGGCGGCCTGGGCGGTGGCGTCGTCGTCCTCGACGGCCAGCCGCGCGAGCTCGGCGAGGCCGCGTTCGCGGCCGATGCTGTCCGCGAGGACAGGTGGTAGGTCGCTCGCGGCCGCGCGCGCGGGCGCGCCGAGAGCGAAGGAAAGGGCCAGGGTGCGCCAGAGCAAGCCGCGGATCTGCATCGTTGCCTCCGACGTCCGGTGTAGCGGAGGGCGAGGTGGGCGACGGTCAAGCCTGTGTAAAAGGTGACGGTCGGTCTCGAGCGACACGCCCGCCGGCCCGGTGGTGAGGTCCCTGGGTCCGGGACGCTCGTGCCGGCGCGAGGTGACCGCTCGTTGCGCTGGTCGATGAGGACATGTCTTGAAGTTTATGTCCCTCAAAACATGTTTTCATGAACATGTCCTTTTAAAGATCAGTTCTCCGGGTTGCGCTGGAGCACGAGGATCTTGTGCTGCTCGTCGACGGTGCGGAAGCGCTGTTCGGCGCGGAGGTTGCGGAGCAGGGGCATGTGCTTGGCGTTGATGTCCTCGCGGTGGAGGACGAGGTAGTCGACGTCGAGGCGGGCGGGGAACCAGGCGAAGCAGCGGCGGGCGGCCAGGTGGGCGCCGACGTCGCCGGTGGCGGCGACGCAGGCGTCGGCGGGCAGGCTGCGGGCCAGCTCGGCGAGCCAGGCGTGGCGCTCGCGCTCGGTCTCGGTGAGCGAGGTGGGGACCGGGTGGAAGCCGGCGCGGAAGCTGCCGCCGGGCAGGCCGAAGGACCAGCCGAACGCGAGCGCGGCGACGACGATGCCGGCGGCCAGCTCGAGCGTCCGCGGGCGCGCGAACCGCTGCTGCAGGGACATCGCGCCGACGGGGGCCGCGGCGAACACGGCGGGCAAGAAGAAGGCCGAGTAGTGAAAGTACGGATCGGCGACGTACTGGTTGCCGCTGAGCACGAAGATCGCGGCGCCCGGGAGCAGCAGGAGGAGCAGGCGGCCGGCGCACGCGGGCAAGAGCAGCAGCGGGGCGCCGAGGCACAGCAAGTAGCCGAACTTGTCGGGCCGCAGCAGCTCGAGCGGGAGGCGCAGCGGGTTGGCGAGCAGCGCGAGCGCGAGGTCGCCGTAGCTCGTCGCCTCGACCAGGTTGCCGCGCAGGCCATCGGCGTGCGCGCCCACGCCGGTGCCGGGGGCGAACACGCGGGCGACGAGGACGAACCACGCGAGCCCGAGCGCGAGCAGGAGGAGGCCGCGGCGCGGGCGGGCGTCGAGGACGGCGAACAGGCCGAAGGCGGCGACCACGAGGCCCATCTCCTCGCGCACGAGCAGGAGGGCGCAGGCGGCGAGCGCGAGGCCGAGGCGGCGATCGCCGTCGTGGGCCCACAGCGCCCACAGCACCAGCGGGACGGCGAGGGTGAGGTCGTGGAAGTCCCACAGCGCGGCGGCGTGGACCAGCGGCGAGACGAGGAAGGCGAAGGTGACGGCGAACGCGAGCGCGAGGCTGCGGCTGCGCCGGAGCGAGAACAAGTACAGCGGGACGGCGGCCGAGCACAGCCACAGGACCTGCACGACGATCAGGGTCTCGGCGCGCGGGCTGATGGCGTAGAACGGGACGAGCGCGAGCAGCAGCGGGGCGAAGTGTTGATGATTGAAAGTGTCGCCGGCAAACAAACTGGTGGCGAGCAGATCGCCGTGCAGCGAGCGCCACAGGACGTTCTCGAAGATGCCGAGATCGTGGATGTTGCTGACGAGCGCGTGATGGCGGACGACGCCGAGGTGGACGAGCGCCGCGGCGACGCCGAGGCCGAGCACGAGCAACACCGCGGCGGTGAGGCGCGGGCGCGCGGGCCGCTCGCCGAGGACGTCGCGCCAGCCGGCGGCGGTCGCGGCGGCCAGGAGGCCGAGGCCGAGGCTCACGGCCAGCGGGACGAAGCCGCGGCGCTCGGCGAGGCCGGGCACGGCGAGGAGGATGCCGGCGGGCGCGCCGGCGAGGAGGAGGAGGCGACGGTTCCAGGCGGCGGCGAAGTCGGCGAGCGGCCGGCCGAGGCGGCGCGCGGCCAGGAAGTAGCCGCCGAGGACGAGGACGAGGCCGGCGAGGCCGGCCCGCACGGCGGCGAGGCGCTGCGCGTGGTCGAGGTCGTCGCCGACGAACCAGGAGGGGTCGTGCGACAGGGCCCAGGCGGTCCAGCCGGCCGCGAAGCCGAGCAGCGCCGCGAGCAGGCCCCACCGCCGCGCGTGGGCGAGTCCGGCGGTGGCGACGGCGACGAGCGGCACGAGTCGTATTGGTGGCCCGTCGCCGGGGAGGACGTCAAGGCCCGGACCGCGGCGAGCCGGCGACGCGAGCCGTCGCGCACGACAGGAGCGTCATGGCGCCGTCTCGCGGACGGCCGGTGGGCCGCGACCGTCGAGCGCCGTCGCTCGCTCGGCGAGGTCACCCGGTGCTTCGCAGACGGTGTGACCAGGGAGGGCGAGCGGGTCGAGTGAGGCCCTCCGCGGCGGGCGACGCCTGATATGTCCTTTCAGACAGGCCGAGGCCTCACGCGCCACGTGCTGCGTGGCGGCCATGAGCGGCCGGGGACCCGCCAGCGTCAGGAGAGCCGCACTCTGGCGCGATTCGTCGTCGATCGGATCAAGGGCTGGAGCTCGCCGCCGCGGCGGGCGTCGGCGTCGGGGCGGAGGGCGTCGCCGGCTCGGGCGGCTCGGGCAGGCCGGGGATCGGATCGGGCGGCGGGGAGCTCAGCTTGGGCGGCTGGGGCCCGCCGCAGATCTTCGAGGCCACCTTGCAGCCGCGGACCTTGAGCTCGCCGGTGATCTCGGCGACGCGCGCCCGGTAGGCGCCGGCGTGCTCGCGGTCGCCGGCCAGCTCGAGCGTGAACTTGTACTCGTCGGTGACGAACAGGACGACGGTGTAGAACTTCGGCTCGTCGCTGCCGGGGATCGTGTAGTCGAAGTCGAAGCGGGTGCCCTCGCGGCCGTTCTTGCTGCGCGCCGGCTGCTGGCCCGTGAGGACGTAGCCGCGCTTGCCCAGCTTGTTGACGAGGTCGGCGGCCCAGTAGCCGAGAGTGCCGCCGCGGACGTTGGCGAACCGGTGGACGCGCAGGCCGACGTTGTCCTGGGCCTTCATGCGCGTCTCGTAGGAGTGGCTGCTGACCTCGACGAAGCCGACCGGCGGCTCGATCGCGTACTTCTTGCAGCCGGCCAGCAGCCCGGCCGCGGCGATGACGAGTGCGAAAGAACAGGTATTTTTGAACATGGCCTTCAGTTCCACTCGGTGGCCTCGACGCCGAGGGTGTCGACCCACGGGAAGGGATCGTTGCTCGACGGGACCGCGTTCTGGGGCCCGCGCTCGCTCATCCGCACGGTGAGCGTGGAGAAGCCGATCTGGTTCTCGAGGAAGCGCAGGCGGCCCAGCGCCTGCTCGAGCTCCATGGTGATGGCGTCGAGCGAGCGGCGGACGTCGAGCGCCTCCTGGACGTTGCGCGCCTGCTTGAGCAGGGTGATGAGCTGGCTCTGGGTCTCGCGCAGCACGCGGATCCGCGTGGTCAGGTCGACGTACTCCCGGGTCACGTCCTGGGCCTGCAGGTTGCGCGACTCGACCACGCCGAGCTTGCCGAGCTCCTCCATGACGCGCCGCAGCTGGGCGGCGGGGATCCGCAGCACCAGGTAGCCTTGCGACATGGTCTGCACGTAGCCGCCGGCCTCGAGCGTCAGCGCCTCGGCCCGCTGCATGGCGTCGTCGAGCTTGAAGCAAGAGATCGCCATGTCGGCGGTGTAGATGATCTGGCGGGCGAACTCCTTCTGCGGCTCCTTGCCCTTGTCGTCGCCCTGGCCGCCGGTGGCGCTCGGCGTGTCCGCCGGCCTGGGCTCCGGGCGCGGCGGTTCGGCAGCCTTCTTGGCCGGGGCCGGGGCGCCCAGCGAGGTGGCGGGCGGCGCGGGGACCGGCATGGGGGCGCCCTCGGCGATGTCGTCGCGCTCGTACTCCTCGCGCCTCCCATCGCTGCTGGCGACCGTCGGATACGGTATCTCGAGCGCATCCGCGTCGCCGCCGGCCCCCGCGCCGCCGCCGCCCCAAGACTCCTCCATCGGGGGCGCGGGCGCGGCCGTCTCCCTGGCCGACCGGGCGCAACCGAACGAAGTGAGGATGAACGCGGCGGCCAGGAGGTGTCGGAGTCGATGCATCACGGGCTCACGAGGCGGCGAGGGTGCCGATGATACCCGGCGAACGTCGGGCCCCGGGCGCGACTTACAGGCGCGGCAGGTTGTGGCATCATGGCCACGTGCGCCGCTGGCTCCGGTTCGCCCTCGTCGCGCTGTGCCTCGCCGGCCCGGCGCTCGCTGGTTGTTCGCGCGAGGAGGCGGCGGTCGAGGCCTGGCCCGAGGGGCTGCCGCGCCCGAAGGACGCCGCCGAGGCCGAGAAGCTCGAGCAGGCCGGCACGCGCTGGACCAATCGCCAGGCGCGTCAGCTCTATCTCGAGCGCGTGGCGGCGATCGCCGGCGAGGTCGAGCGCTGGCAGGCCGAGCAGATCCCCGCCGAGGAGCAGGCGCGCCGCGCTTATCAGCTCCGCCACGACGCCCGCATGACCGCGCGCGCGATGATGGCCGACCCGGCCGAGCTGGCGGCCCTGCAAGAGCGCGATCGCGCCAAATACGGCAACCCCGACGGGCCGACGTTCGACTGGTTGCTCGAGCGCAACAAGGCCAAGGGTCTCGCGGGCGACGCGTCGTTCCTGGCGATCGTCGAGAGCGCCCAGAAGACCGACGCGGCCGTCAACCAAAGCCTGGGGTTTTAAAAGAAAGATGGACGGGCGGCTGCGGCGGGTGGTCGAATGGTCGAAGGGACAGGGCCCTTCGGCCATGTACGTGGCCGAGGTCGACGGCGAGCGCTGGACGATCCGCCTCGGCGACTTCCCCGACGAATCGCTCTACGCGCTGGCGATCGACGGCGTCGAGGTGCTGCGCTTCGACGACTGGCCGCCGCTGTGGACGCGGCCGGCGTAGCCGGCCCGAGAGACAGGCGAACCCGGTGCGGGGCAGACGGCGCGGACAGGTCGTCCGGCGGCCTGTCCCGCGGGACAGCTATTCTTGCACGCCGCCGACCTCGTCGGCCTTGCCGGCGATCGGCTCGAGCACGCGGCGGAGCGGCTCCTTGAGGCGCTCGAACAGGCGGGTCCTGGCGAGGAGCGGGTTGAGCCAGCCGGACGTGATGCAGTAGTAGGTGTTGAACGGCGGCGTGTGGTGGCGCGCGTGGTGCTCGGGGCCGAGGATCAGGCCGGTGCGCTGGATTCGTCGGATCCACCCCGGCGGGTTCGGGTGGTGGGCCCAGCTGTGGAACTGGTTGGTGAGGAAGATGCCGAACAGGAACAGGCCGATGTACGCGGCGAAGAACAGCGAGCCGGTGCCGTGGATCGGCACGAAGTACCAGGTGCCGATCAGGACCGGCAGGCTGATCAGGCAGTTGGCGCCGTTGACCTCGAGGAAGTCGTGGCGGGTGATCGCCAGCGGGTCGATGTGGTGCTCGCGGAACGGGCGGATGAACACCGGGCCGAAGAAGGGCGTGCGCGTCGAGCCGATGTTGTCGGCCAAGAAGTGCACGAAGCCCGAGACGAAGTCGGCGGTGATGTAGCCGAGCACCAGCGCCAGCGGCAGCAGCCAGGTCGCCAGCCCCGACGGGGCGGCGTCGAGGTGCAAGTACACGTCGCGCGCCAGCAGGTACTCGAAGAAGAAGAACACCGACATGCTGGAGGCGTCGACGAGACGCATCCACAGCGAGCCGCTCATGTCGTAGTCGTGAGGGATGTCGTTGGGGGTGGCGGACATCGCGGGCGGTACGATGATCGCGGCAGTCCGGTGGCTTTTGCAAAGGACTTCCGCGACGAGAGGGTGCGCACGCGCCGGCGCGCTTGGCGAATCCGCGCGGGCGGCCGGCGGCAGGTCGGCGTCCGGCGGGAATTTTAAGCCCGCGCCGGCCGGCTCACGCGTGGGCCTGGGTGGCCGGCGGCGGCGGACGCGGCTCGAGCACGGCCGGCGGCTCGGCCGGCTTGGCGGGCGCCGACAGCGAGGCTTGCCACTCCTTGTTGACGATCAGCCGGGCGCCGCGGCGGAACCGGATGTACGACCAGGTCCACTCCCACATGACCTGGAGGCGGTTCTTGAAGCCGATCAGGTAGTAGACGTGGACGAGCAGCCAGGCGAGCCAGGCGATGAAGCCGGCGATCTCCAGGCCGGCGAACTGGGCGATCGCGCGGCGGCGGCCGATGGTCGCCATCTGGCCCTTGTCGAGGTAGCGGAACGGCTCGCGCGGCTTGCCCCTGAGCTCGAGCAGGATGTTGCGGGCGACGTGGCGGCCCTGCTGGATCGCCACCGGGGCCAGGCCCGGCAGCGGCGGCTTGCCGGGCTCTTCCTCGAGGTGGGCCTGGTCGCCGATGACGAACACGTCGCGGTGACCGGGGATGCTGCAGTCCTTGTCGACGATGACGCGGCCCTGGCGGTCGAGCTCGACCCCGAGGCTGCGGTTCAGCTCGGGCGGGGCGACGCCGGCGGCCCACAGCACGGTCGCGGACTGGACCGACTCGTTGCCGAGGACGACGCCCTCGGCGGTGACGTTGGTGACCATCGTGTTGGTCCACACGGTGACGCCGAGCGTCTCGAGGTCGCGGGTGGCCCGGTCGGACAGCTTCTCGGCGAAGCTCGGGAGGATCCGCGGACCCGCCTCGATGAGGATCACGCGCGCCCGCTCGGGGTCGATGCGGCGGAAGTCGCGGGACAGGGTGAAGCGGCTGATCTCGCCGAGAGCGCCGGCGAGCTCGACCCCTGTCGGGCCGCCCCCGATGACGATGAACGTCAGCAGGCGCCGCTGTTTGGCCGGGTCGGTCTCCTTCTCGGCCAGCTCGAACGCCGTGAGGACGCGGCGGCGGATCTCGGTCGCCTCCTCGAGCGACTTGAGGCCGGGCGCGAAGTCTTCCCACTCGCCGTGGCCGAAATAGCTGTGACGCGAGCCACAGGCGAGGACCAGCCAGTCGTAGTCGAGGTCGCCGAGGCCGGCCGTCTTGAGCTTCTTGTTGGCGAAGTCGATGCCGGTCGCGGACTCGAGGATGACGCGGCAGTTGCTCTGGCGGCTGAAGACCGTGCGGATCGGGACGGCGATCTCGGCCGGGCTGAGGCCGGCCATGGCGACCTGATACAGGAGCGGCTGGAACAGGTGGTGATTGCGCCGGTCGAGCAGGGTGATCTCGAGGTCGTCGGCGCCGGCGAGGCCGCGAGCCACGCGCAGGCCGCCGAAACCCCCGCCGACGATGATTACGCGCTTTTTGGCTTTCCCGGCGTTCATGTGGCGAAAGTGTACTCGAAGACCTGCGAGGGGCCCTTTAACCGGGCGGGCAGGTGTGCGCTTGACGCGCGGCGGACGGATCTGTTAACAAGACGCACTCATGTCCTCGTCCGAATCGTCTGAGGAGATCAGGCTGTACATGCCGGACCCCAGCACGATCCGCGCGGTCGAGTGCTCGCCGCCGTGCTGGATGGTGCGGCTCGCGCTCGAAGAGAAGGGGCTCGACCACGAGTGCAAGCTGCTCTCGTTCACGGCCGGCGAGCACAAGAGCCCGGAGATGCTGGCCAAGAACCCGCGCGGGACCGTGCCGGTGCTCATGGACGGCAACATCGTCGTCTACGAGACGCTGGCGATCTTCGACTACCTCGAATACGCCTACCCGCAGCCGGCGCTGCTGCCCAACACCAACGCGCTGCGCGGGCTGGCGCTGACGCGGCTGCACGAGGCCAACAACCTCAAGCAGGTCGGGATGGCGCTGTTCTCGTACCTGATGAACACCAAGGCGATCGACCTCGACCCGGCCGAGGTCGACCACCTGGCGTCGTTCCTCCACGACGAGCTGTTCTTCTGGGAGTATTATTATGGGATCGGCCACTGGGCGGCCGGCTCGGCCATCAGCCTGGCCGACCTCGCGGTGTTCGCCTACGTCGCCACCGCGGCCCACCTCGGCCTCGAGCTCGAGCAGCGCTACCCCAACCTCCACGCCTTCTGCCAGCGCATGAAGGAGCGGCCCAGCGTGATCGCCACCTGGCCGTCGGTGTGGAAGCAGACGCCGTACTCGTACCTGACCGAGCCCGAGTCGTGAGCGCGCCGCTGCTGGCGACGTGGCCCCTCCGCCGACGCTCGTGCTCGATGCGGTGCACCTCGGCTGGGCCGGCCTCCTGGTGCTGCCGAACTTCGTCACGGCGGCGGTGTTCGCCGGCCGGGCGGTGCGCCGGCGCGGGCGCGGGCGCAAGCTGGCGATCGCCGCCGGCGTCGCGGTGTTCGTGGCGCTCGACCTGGTGGCCTACTTCGTCGGGCTCGAGCTGATGTTCGCGGCCAGGCGCGAGCAGCGCGAGCAGCGCGAGCGGCGCTCCGGCGAGGTTCGAGAGCCAGGTCGCGCGAGACAGGCTCCCGAGGACAGGTCCTTCGGGACAGCCGCTCAGTCGACCCACTCGGCGAGGAACACGTCGGTGTCGCCGTGGGTCTTGGCGCCGCGGTTGGAGGCGAACACCAGGTGCTTGCCGTCGCGGGTGAACATCGGGAAGCCGTCGAAGGTGTCGCTGAAGGTGACCTGCTCCTGGTTCTGGCCGTCGTCGCCGATCAGGTAGAGGTCGAAGTTGCGGCCCTTGGGGTCGCCCTGGTTGGAGCTGAAGATGATGCGCTTGCCGTCGGGGTGAAAGAACGGGGCGAAGTTGGCCTTGCCGTTCCTGGTGACCTGGCGCTGCTCGCTGCCGTCGGCGTTCATGACGAAGATCTCGAGGCGGGTCGGGCGGACCAGGTGCTCCTTGATGATGTCGTCGTAGGCCTTGAGCTCGGCCTCGCCCTCGGGGTGGTTGGCGCGGTAGACGATCCGCTTGCCGTCGGGCGAGAAGAAGGCGCCGCCGTCGTAGCCGCGGGTGTTGGTGAGGCGCTGCAGGCCGGTGCCGTCGACGTTGATCTTGTAGAGCTCGGGGTCGCCGTCGCGCGTCGAGGTGAACACGATCGCGTCGCCCGTCGGCGAGACGGTGGCCTCGGCGTCGTAGCCGGGCCCGGTGACGAGCGGCTGGATGTCGCTGCCGTCGGCGGCGGCGGTGTAGATGTCGAACTCGGGGTAGAGCTTCCACACGTAGCCGCGGCTGCGGTCGGGGTTGGGCAGGCAGTCGTCGGCGGCCGCGTGGGTCGAGGCGTAGAGGATCCGCTGGTCGCCCGGGAGGAAGTAGGCGCAGGTCGTGCGGCCCTTGCCCGAGCTGACGCGCTTGGCTGCCTTGTCGGCCAGGTCGAGCGTGAAGATCTGGTCGCACCCGGCCCCGTCGCGGGTGCTCTGGAACACCAACCGCTTCTCGTCCCCGGAGAAGTAGGCCTCCGCGTTCTCGCCCCCGAAGGTCAGCTGCTGCAGCGACTTGAAGTGGCGCTCGCCGGCCAGCGGGACGCTCGGATCGGGCTTCGTCGCCGGCGCCTCGGCGGGCTTGTCGGTCGCGGGCTTGTCGGTCGCCGGCTTGTCGGCGGGCTTGTCGGCGGGCTTGTCGGCGGCGGGCTTGCCTTCGCCCTGGCACGCGGCGAGGGCGAGGACGGTCAGCGAGGCCGCGAGGCGGGCGAGGAAGGGACGCATGGACGGGAGAATAACAGGAGACCGCGCGGTTTCGCCGGCTTTGCGGCGCGGACGGCGACGACGCCGCGAGCGGACCGGCGGCCGGGGGCGGCCCGACGGCGGACGACGACGGGACCGCGGCCAAGGCCGCCGGCGCCCGCAGCTGGTGGGACAAGATCCTGTCGCTGTCCCGCTGAGCCGCGCCGGCCCGACGCGGTAACATCAGGCCGATGATCGATGTCGTCCTGTCGGGTCCGGGGAAGAACGCGCTGAGCTCGGCGCTGATGCAGTCGCTGCGCGGCCAGCTGGCGCGCGCCGAGGGCCAGCCGGTGCTGGTCCGCGGCGAGGGTGATGCGTTCTCCGCCGGGCTCAATTTCTTCGAGCTGGCCACGCTCGACGCCGCCGGGCTCGACGAGTTCCTGGCGGTCCTCGAGGACCTGCTGCACGAGCTCTACAACTACCCCGGGCCGACGGTCGCGCTGGTCGGCGGCCACGCGATCGCCGGCGGCTGCCTGGTGGCGATGTGCTGCGACCACCGCGTGTGCGCGGCCGACCCGCGGCTGAAGATCGGCCTCAACGAGGTCGCGCTCGGTTTGCACTTCCCCGGCACGGCGCTGGCGCTGGCGCGCAGGCGGGTGAACCCGCAGTCGCTCGACGAGGTGATCCTCGGCGCCCGCCTCTACGGGCCCGAGGACGCGCTCCGCGTCGGCCTGATCGACGAGGTCGCCGTCGCCGCCGAGGCGGTGGCCCGCCAGCGCCTCACCGAGCTCGCCAGCCACCCCGCCGACGCCTACAGCGCGGCCAAGCGGGCGATCCGGGGCGGGGTCCTCGACATCGACCCGGCCCAGCGCCGCCTCGAACGCGAGGCGCTCCTGCCCCACTGGACCGACCCGGCCCTGCGCAGCCGCATCGGCGCGTTCCTGGCCGCGAAGGCGCAGGCGAAGAAGGCGTGAGGGACAGGTCCGATGGGGCAGGTTTGGGAAGACATGTGCAAAAAAGCATGTTGGATGATACCTGTCCTGAAGGCCAGATGATGAAGGGGCGGACTCGTCTGCTCGGGCAGGGCCGGAGAGCATGGCTGTTCGGACAGGTGCGGTGAGCCGACGCGCGAGGCGGCGATGAGAGGGCGGGCGGGAGGGCTGCTCGGGCTCGTCCTGGCCTGCGCGCCGGGGCGGGCGCCCGAGGCGACGCGACCGGTCGCGGAGGCGGGGCGCCCGGAGCCGCGAGAAGCGAGCGCGATCGCGGTCGAGCCGCGCGCCGGGCACTTCGTGATCCGCGGGGCGGAGGTCGTCGGCGTCGGCGTGGCGGACGTCGAGGTGAAGGACGGGCGGATCGCGGCGATCGGGACGGTCGCCGCGGGACCGCCCGAGCTGCAGCGCCCGGGGCGGTGGATCGTGCCGGCCGCGGTCGACAGCCACGTGCATCTCAGCTACCTGCCCGGCGGGCGCCGCATGCTCGACGGCGGGGTGGCGGCGGCGGTCGACCTGGCGGCGCCGCTGACGGCCCTGCGCGGGGGCGAGGCGCCGCCCGAGCTGCTGGTGCTGCCCAGCGGGCCGATGATCACGGCGCGCGGCGGCTACCCGACCCGCGACTGGGGGAGCGACGGCTATGGGCTCGAGGTCGACGGCGCGGCCGCGGCGGCCCGGGCGGTCGAGACGCTGGCCGACGCGGGGGCGAAGCTGATCAAGGTGCCGGTGACCGACGCGCCGACGCTCCCGCCGGCGACGCTGCGCGCGATCGTGACGGCCGCGCACGCGCGCGGGCTGAAGGTGGCCGCCCACGCGCTGCTGGACCGCCACGCGCGCACGGCCGCGGAGGCCGGGGTCGACCTGCTGGCGCACGCGCCGGTGGAGCCGCTGCAGGCGGGCACGGTCGCGGCGTGGTCGGGACGCGCGGTGATCTCGACGCTGTCGGCGTTCGGCGGGGCCGCGGGCGAAAATTTAACAACACTGCGCGCGGCGGGGGTGACGGTGCTGTACGGGACCGACTTCGGCAACACGCAGCTCGCGGGGATCTCCGGCGAGGAGGTCGATCTGCTCCGCGAAGCAGGTCTCGACGGACAGGCGATCGTGACGGCGATGACGACCGCGCCGGCGCAGTACTGGGGGCTCGACCGGCAGACGCCGCCGGGACCGGGGGTGCTGGTGGTGGGCGGGGTCGCTAGCTTCTCGATCGTGACCGCCGACCCGCGGGTGACGCCGGCGACGCTGGCGGAGCCGGAGGCGGTGTTCATCGCCGGCGCGCGGCGCTGAGGCTCGCGTCGTCGCCTCGGTCTCGGCCGGGCACGGGCGATTGCAGGTCGCTCGTCGCTGCGGCGGCCTCACGCGCGCTGGAGGTCGAAGCGGTCGCGGATCCGGTGCTCCTCGGGGATCGGCCCCCACAGCCACAGCTTGCCGCCGTCCTCGGTCTCGCCCGAGCAGACGTATTTGCCGGAGAACTGATGCCGGAGGTAGTAGTGCCCCTCCTCGCCGGCGATGACCTCGAACTTGTACCGCGGCTCGTGGCCGTCCGGGATCGGGCCCCACAGCCATCGTTTGCCGCCGTTCTCGGTCTCGCCCGAACAGACGAACTTGCCGGAGAACTGGTGCCGGAGGTAGTAATACCCGCCTCCCGCGTCCAGCAGCTCGAACTTGTAGCGGACCTCGTGGCCCTCGGGGATCGGCCCCCAGAGCCATAGCTCGCCGCCGTTCTCCGTATGCCCCGAGCAGACGTATTTGCCGGAGAATTGGTGCCTCGCATAATAATATTGCCCGTGCTCGATCGCGGACATCTCGCCACCTCCGATTCGCCGATATTCTTCAGGACAGGGAGGTAGCACCGCGGCGGGGTTGGGCAACGTACGAAAAGTGCTCTTGGTGGCAGCGAGGGCCATCGGCCCGGCGCTCGCGGCGGTCGCTGCAATGAAGGCTCGCTGTCGGCAATGCGCAGAGGCGCTCGAGCGTGAATCGTGCCGTGAGGACGGAGCGAGGCGCTCGGCGAACATGTCGTTCAGGACATGTGGCAGCGCGACGAGAGCCTCGACCGCTCGCGCAATTTTAAAACTGGCCTTCGAGACAGGTGGCGGCGCAGCGCCGTCAGGTCGGGGCGCCGAGGCGGAACAGGTCGGCGGCGCCGAGGCGGAGCGCGCCGGGCCTGGGATCGAAGGCAGCGGCGATGCCGGCGCGGGCGACGATGGCGGCGTCGATCGGGCGCGCGGCGGCGGGCAAGATCGGCGCCAGCGGCCGGAGCACGCGCAGGGCCCAGCGCTCGCCGGTGCGGTGCTCCTGGCGGTCGCCGTCGAGCGGGCCGGGCTGGAGGAAGCGCGCGCGCGGGAACCCGAGCGCGGCGGCGTCGCGCTCGAGCTCGCCCTTCATCCGCGAGTAGAAGATGGCCGAATTCGCCGAGGCGCCGGTGCTCGAGACCAGCACGTAGGCGTCGGTGCCGTGGTGTCGCGCCGCGCGGGCGACCTCGAGCTGGTAGGTGTAGTCGACCCTGTATTGGGCCTCGCGCGAGCCGGCCGCCTTGAGCGTGGTGCCGAGGGCGCTAAACAGGTGGTCACCTTTCGCCACGGCGCGCCAGTCGTCGGGGCGGTCGAAGTCGACGAGGTGCTCGGTCAGCTTGTCGTGCTGCACGCCGGCCGAGCGCCGGGCCAGGACGGTGACCGCCGCGTAGCGCGGATCGGCGAGCAATTGGCGGAGGAGCTCGCGGCCGACGAGACCGGTCGCGCCGACGAGGAGGGCCGTTCGAGTGGTTTCAGTCATGGCTGCTCGCTGGGTAGCCCGATTCGCGGCGCGACGACCCGTCGAGCGGCTGCTCCGGCCATGAGCGCTAGCGCAGCAGCTGGTAGAGCACGACGCCGAGCACCAGCAGGAGGCCGGTGACGATGGTGACGACGTCGAAGTACTTGTCGATGAGCTGCTTGGCGCGCGGGCCGGCCAGCCTGATGACGGCGGCGACGAGGAAGAAGCGGCCGCCGCGGCCGAGGATGCTGGCGAGGGTGAAGCCGACGATGTTGATCTGGGCGACGCCGGCGGCGACGGTGAAGACCTTGTAGGGGATCGGCGTGAAGGCGGCGATGAACACGGCCAGCTCGCCGTGCTTCTGGTACTCGCCGGTGACGAGCTCGAAGCTCTCGCGCGAGAACACCGGGCCGATGATGTAAGGCTCGAAGGTCGACCACAGCGCGTAGCCGATGAAGTAGCCGAACAGGCCGCCGAGCACCGAGCCGAGGGTGCACCACAGCGCGAAGCGGAACGCCCGCGTCGGTGCCGACAGCGCCAGCGCGATCAGCAGCACGTCCGGCGGGATCGGGAACACGCTCGACTCGACGAACGCGATCGCCACCAGCGCCGGGACGCCGTACGGGGTGTCGGCCCAGCTCAGCACCCACTGGTAGATCCGCCGGAGCGGGTTGCGCGAGGCGGCGGGCGCGGGCACGGACGCGGGATCGTTCACCGGCGTGACGCTACCACGCGTGAGCCGGGTGCGGCGGCCGCGAACGCGTGGCGTGACTCACCTGCGCGCGGACGCGAGGAGAACCTGGCGCAAGGGACAGCCGACGAGCGAGCGATCGCGCCGCGCATTCGCGCCGGAGCAGCGTACCGCGGGGCGCTGGCGCGGCGGCCCGGGCGAGGCGCTCACGCGTCGGCGGTCCCGCGGTCCTGGCGGTCGAGCGCGAGCGCCTCGTCGTACTCCTGCGGCGTGTTGCAGGTGCGGAGGACGCGGCGGTCGGGCAGCTCGGCGGCGTCGAGCCAGCGCGCGCCCAGGCGGTCGAACATGAAGAGCGGGCGGCTGCCGCTCTTGGCCAGCACCTCGGCCGCCGCGGCGTGAGCGGCGGCGACGCGCACGGCGCTGGCCAGCGGGTGCGGGAAGTGGCGGTCGGCCGGGTCGCCCGAGGCCGGGGCGTCGAACGGCAAGATGCCCCCGAGGCCAGGTTCGTCGACGAGCCGGCGGACCAGCAGGCGCACGTAGTCGGCGCTGAGGAACGGGCTGTCGCAGGCGCCGAGGTAGGCGAACTCGGCGCGGTGGGCGACGAGCACGCCGAGGCCGGCGAACAGGCCGACGAGCGGGCCGCCGTGGCCGAACTCGGGTGGGTCGTAGGCCAGCACGACCTCGGGCGGCAGCGGCGGCAACGGCTGGCCGGTCTGGGCGACGACGACGATCGGTCGGTCGCACACCTCGCGCAGGACGTCGACGACGTGGCACAAGAGCGGCTGCCCGCGCCACGGCAACAGGGCCTTGGGCGCGCCCATGCGAGAAGAGCGTCCGCCCGCGAGGACGACGGCGCCGCAGGACTGGATGGAGGCGTCGGACATGGCGGCCGAGGGCGAGCGTGACAAAGGCAGCCTGCGTTGGCAAGAGAGCCGCGTGCCCCCGTTTGCCTCCCGCGCTGTCGGCGGCGCTCGCGGAGGATCGCGGGGGCGCGCCACGCCAGGATGCAGACGGCGCGCCGGCGCGGCACGAGGCGAAGCGTTCGCGGCCGAGACCTGCAGCGCGACGGGCCGCTCGACGGCCGCGCGAGTCACTGGCGGCGCGAGTCGTCGCGCAGGGACGAAGCGCTCGCGAGCCTCGGGCGCGCGATGAGGCGGCGTGGATCCAGATCCGCCATGTGCCCGCGGATGGGCCGCGGAGTGACGGGGACCATGAGAGCGCCGAGGTCGTGGCGCGGACCTCACGGGAGTTTTGTGCAGCGCGGGCGAGGAGCGATACGCGGAGCGTGGGGCTCGCTCCATCGGAATCACGACGACGAGCCGGCGCCGCTCGAGGCGAGCGGTTCAGTCCTCTTCACAACAGTTGCCCGATGGGCCGCGCGATCGAGCGCGGGCCCGTGAGCGTGGACGATGCATGCTCGCGCAGTCGGCCGGAGCTTCGCTCAGCGCGGCAGGCCGGTGCGGGGATCGAGGGTCGTGACGTGCAGCGGCGCGCGGACGGAAGGGTCGTCGGCGTCGGCGACGAGGTGGACGCGGACGAGGTCGCCGTCGGGCTCGGCCCACACGCCCTCGAACTTGTGACGACCCGGCAACGCGAGCCGCCACGTCACCTGGTGCGGCGGGTCGAGGCGGACGAGCGCCGAGCCGAGGCAGGCGCCGTCGGCGTAGGTGTCGCGCGAGTCCTCGGCGGCGGCCGTGAGCAGGAGGCCGCCGTCGGGCAGCGCGGCCGCGTCGGTGACGGTGTAGGGCACGCCCGCGACGTCGCCGAGGTCGACGAACGCGAGGTCGCGGATCAGGGCGGCCGTCCAGGCCGCGCGGGCAGTCACCGCCGCGGCCACGCCGGCGCGGTCGAGGCGGACCAGCGCGTTGCGGTTGCCGACCCCGTTGCCGCGCTGCAGCAGCACGAGGTGGTCGCCCCACACGGCCGCGCCCTCGAGGTTGAGCTCCGGCACCTGGCCGGCGAGCGCGGCGTGCAGCGGGGCCAGCGAAAACTCGGAGCATGTCGCGGAGGACATGTCCTCCGCGACATGGATGACGACGCCGGCCTGGCGATTGGGCCGCGAGCCCGAGCCGAGCGCCAGCAGGGCGCCGCCGTCCCACGGGCACAGGGCCTCGAAGTCGGGCTTCTCGCGCTTGCGCGCGGCCGGCTCGCGCGGCAGCACCCCCGCGCGCAGCGGGTAGCGGCGCGGCGGGCCGACCTCGGGGTAGGCGTGCAGCTCGAGCTCGTCGTCGGCGACCACGAACGACCAGCCGCCGCGGCGCACCAGGCCGCTCGCGGCCGACAGCTCGAGGTCGCGCAGGTGGTGGAGTCGAAGGGGCGCAGGGGACATGTTCATCGGGACATGCTGGAAAGGACAGCCATCAGGCGTCGAAGCCGGCCGCTCGCAGCTCCGCGCGGAGCTCCGGATCGGCCAAAATTTGCAAGAAGGTCTGGACGGCCGGGCGGGAGCGGCGGGCGCGGGGGATGACGAAGTCGTAGTGCTCGAGGCGGATCGGGCAGAAGCGCAGGCCGGCGTCGCGGGCGACGGTGGAGATCGCCACGCCCCAGTCGGCCCGGCCGGAGGCGACGCAGGCGGCGACGCCGCTGTGCGAGCGGGCCTCGTGCGAATAGCCGGACGGCCGCGGC
The DNA here is from genome assembly GCF_002343915.1 of Nannocystis exedens. GTDB lineage: Bacteria > Myxococcota_A > Polyangia > Nannocystales > Nannocystaceae > Nannocystis > Nannocystis exedens. Next base: position 6,560,313 of record NZ_NETK01000001.1, read on the forward strand.
CCCGGGCCGAGCAGCGCGTCGAGCAAGATCCGCGTGCCGCTGCCGCGGTTGCGGTTGACGAGGAAGACCTCCGGGTCGCGCACGCACGCCGGCAGCGCGAACGGCTGCGGGCAGGCCGCGAAGCGCGGGTCATCGGCGCGGCTGACCAGGCCCTGCATGCGGCCGTAGCCGGGCACGAGGTCGCAGTCGTCGGGCACGAAGGCGCGGTTGTATGCGTCGGTGTCGGGGTCGAGCAGATGGATCGGGGCGACGTCGCACAGCCCGCGCGCGGCCGCGGCGAGCCCGCCCTGGCTGCCCTGGGCCAGCAGGCGCACCGCCAGGCCGCGGGCGTGCAGGCGGTCGACCAGGCGCTCGAGGCCGGTGCAGTGGCTGCCGACGATCACGAGGTCGGGCGCGGCCGCGTCGCGGTCGATCGGGTGGACATCGACCGTCGCGCCGGCGAGCAGGCGCTCGGTCTGGCGCGGCACGGCGATGAAGCCGTCGGCCCGGCAGAACGCGGTGACCGAGCCCGAGCCCTTGCCGATCGGCAGGGCCAGCGGAAGGCTGGCGCCGGGGGCATGTAGCGAAGAACCTGTCTGGATCGACATGTCCGCGGGGGCATGTTCCTCGGGTCCGGCGAGGAGCTGGACCAGGGCGTACTCGCGGCGGCCGCGCTCGCTGGCGAGGTCGTGCGGCAGGCGGGCGATCAGCGGCGGGGCCGCGGCCGCGCGCAGGCCGGCGAGGGCGCGCAGCAGCGGGGCGACGAACTCGTGGAAGGTGAACAGCGCCGAGGTGGGGAAGCCGGGCAGGACGGCCAGCGGGACCCGGCGCTCGCCGACGGCGGTGACGGCGAGGCACAGCGGCTTGCCGGGCTTGAGGGCGACGCCGTGGACGCACACGGCAGGGGCGCCGGGCTCGGGCCCGGGCAGGCGGGCCACGGCGGCGGCGCTGAGGTCGCCGGCGCCCTTGCTGGTGCCGCCGCTGAGCAGCACGACGTCGCAGCGGTGCTCGTGCAGGGCTGTCCGCAGCGCCAGGTCGAGGCCGGCCGGGTCGTCGCCGACGATCCCGAGGGCCAGCGGCTCGGCGCCGAGCTCGCGGCAGCTGTCGGCGAGGAAGGTCTGGTTGCAGTCGTGGATCTGCCCCGGCAGCAGCGGGCCGCCGGGCGCGACCAGCTCGTCGCCGGTCGAGAGGATGGCGACCCGCGGGCGGCGGACCACGCGGGCCGACGCGCGCCCGACGGCCGCGAGCACGGCGGTCTCGCGCGGGCCGAGGCGGGCGCCCGGGCGCAGCACGACCTCGCCGCGGGTGATGTCGCCGCCGACGACGGCGATCATCGCCCCCGGCACGACCGGGCGGCGCACCAGCAGCTCGCCGCGCTCCTCGTCGGTGTCCTCGACCATGACGACCGCGTCGGCGCCGCGGACGAGGGCGCCGCCGGTGGCGATCGAGACGGCCTCGCCTGGTCCGAGGGTCATGTCCGGAGGGACACCCGGAACGACGACCTCCGGGCGCAGGCGCAGCCGCGCGGGCGCGCGCTCGCTGGCGCCGTAGGTGTCGGCCGCGCGCACGGCGTAGCCGTCGACGTTGCTGCGGTCGAAGCCGGGGACGTCGCGCGGGCTGGCCACGGCCTCGGCGAGCACCCGCCCGCACAGCCCCGCCAGCGGGACGTCCTCGCTGGCCAACGGGACAGGTCGCGCGGCCGCCCACCAGCGGGCGACCGCGACCTCGGGGTCGGCGACCTGAAGGAATTGACGCTGCTCGGTCACGGGGAGGGTAAAGGGGCGAGGGCGCGGACGAGGAGAGGGAAGGGAGGGGCGAGGGGGGCGAGCGCTCGAAGCGTTGCGGTGAGGCGGCGGACGGGAGCGTCGACGGGTGGCGCGGCGAAGTCGACGAGGCTTCGAAGCGTGCGGACTGGGCGAAGCGGAAGCTCAGGGGTCGAACAGATACACGCGGACGGGCTCGCCGGCGGCGGCGCCCTCGCTGTCGGCGTCGACGAGTACGAAGCCGTCGGCGACCACGGTGGACGACAGGTTGCTGGCGCCGCTGGTGGCCACGGGCTCGACCTCGTGCGCGCCGAGGCGACGCACGCGGACGAAGTCGGTGCGGCCGACCTTGCTGGTCAGCTTGCGGGCCAGCACGAGCTCGACGCTGCGGTGCGGGAAGGCCCACGGGTCGGGCCGGCCGCCGAGGGCGCGCACCAGCGGGCCGACCACCAGCTCGTAGGCGCACAGGCACGAGACCGGGTTGCCCGGGAGCAGGAACACCGGGCGGCCGTCGTGGGCCCGGCCGAGCGCCGTCGGGCTGGCCGGGCGGACCGCCAGGCCGTGCAGGTCGAGGCGCCCGCGCTCGCGGAAGATCTGCGGCATCAGGTCCTCGGGGCCCACGCTGGTCGCGCCGGAGATCAGCAGGACGTCGGCCGGGCCGGCCAGCAGCGCCTCGAGGCCCGCGCGCAGGGCCGCGACGCCGTCGCGGGCGCGCAGCGGGGCCAGCCACGCGGCGCCGTCGCGCGCGGCCAGGCCGGCGAGCACGAGCGAGTTGCTGTCGACGATCTGGTGCGGGCCGGGGGCGGTGCCGGGCGGGACCAACTCGTCGCCGGTGACCAGAAGGCCGAGGCGCGGGCGGCGGACCACGGCGACGCCGGCCAGGCCGAGCGAGGCGAGGGCGCCGACGTCCTGCGGCCGCAGGCGGCGCCCGGCGGTGAGCACACATGTCCCCCGGGACATGTCCTCTCCGACCTGCCCGGTGTGACGCAGCGGCGGGACCGACCCCAGCAGCTCGACCAGGACCCGCCCGCCGCGCACGACCTCGCGCGCGAGCTCGGCCTGCAGCACGGCGTCGGCCCCGGCGGGCAGCGGCGCGCCGGTGGCGATCCGCACCGCCTCGCCGGGGCCCAGGGCGGCCGGATAGGGGCGCCCGGGCAAGCTGTCCCCGCGGACAGGCAGGACCAGCGGCGCGTCGACGGTGGCGCCGAAGCTGTCCTCGCCGCGCAGGGCGTAGCCGTCGACCGCCGCGCGCACGTAGCCGGGGACGTCGATCGGCGCGAGGACGTCGGCGGCGAGGACCCGGCCATACGCCGCCGCCAGCGGGACCTCTTCGCCGGGCAGACGGACCGCCCGTTCGCGTAGCAGGGCCAGCGCGTCGGCGAGGTCGGCGCGGGCCTGAAAGCCCCGCATACGCGGGTCGCCGCTGTCCTGTGGGACATGTCCTGAGAGATCTGCCGAATTCGCACCGGCGGGTCGCGCGCCCGAGTCGCCGGGCCTGGTGGCGCGGCTCATGCCCGGGTCGCCACTGTCCTTTGGGACATGTCCCGAAAGACTGGACGCCCGCGGGCCCGCGGGCGCGGTCGGGCCGCGCGTGTCGGGGCCGTCGCTGTCCGCGGGGACATGTCCCGAGGGACCAGGCGCGCGCCCGCCGGCGTGGGTCGCGCCCCGGGCGTCGGGCTTGGTCGGACCGCTCATGACCTCCGGGTCGGGCGCGTGGGCGGCAGGCGGTCGAGGATCGACACGACCGGCAGGAGGGCGACCTGGCCGAGGCCGCAGATGCTGGTCTGGCCGAGGGTGCGGTCGAGCTGGCGCAGCAGCTCGGGGGTGTCCTCGGCGGCCTCGCCCGCGAGCCAGCGGTCGAGGAGGACGACGGCCTTCTCGGTGCCGACGCGGCACGGCACGCACTTGCCGCACGACTCGTTGCGGAAGAAGCGGGTGACGTTGGCCCCGAGCTCGAGCATGTCGCGGCCGGCGGCGACGACGATCACGGCGCCCGAGCCGAGCGACGAGCCGGCGCGCCGCAGATGATCGAAGTCCAGCGGCGTGTCGAGGGCGTCGGCGGTGAGGAACGCCGTCGACGCGCCGCCGGGCATCACCGCCTGCACCGCGGCCCCGTCCGGCACGCCGCCGGCGAGGGCGACGAGCTCGGCGATCGTGGTGCCGGTGGCGATCTCGTAGACCCCGGGGCTCGCCACGTCGCCGCTGATCGACACGAACTTGAGGCCGGCGCAGCCGCGCAGGCCCTGGGCCTTCCACCAGGCCGCGCCGCGGGCGGCGATCGCCGTGGCCATGGTCAGGGTCTCGACGTTGTTGATCAGCGTGGGCCGGCCGAACAGGCCGGCGATCCCGGGGAACGGCGGCTTGTTGCGCGGCTCGCCGCGCCGGTCCTCGAGCGCCTCGAGCAGCGCGGTCTCCTCGCCCATGATGTAGCCGCCGGGCGAGACGAAGATCTCGAGCTCGACGCCGAGTTCGCCGGCGACCCGCGCCGCGACCTCCTGCTCGCGCGCGAGGGCGCGGCGCTCGAGCTCGTACTCGTGGCGCAGGTAGACGATCGCCCGCCGGGCGCCGACGACCACCGCGCCGAGCAGCATGCCCTCCCACACCAGGTGCGGCAGGCTGGCCAGCAGCTCGCGGTCCTTGAAGGTGCCGGGCTCGCTCTCGTCGGCGTTGCAGACGACGAACTTCTCGTCGGAGACGGCGTCGCGGACGGTGCGCCACTTGAGCGCGGTGGGGAAGCCGGCTCCGCCCATGCCGCGGAGGCCGGCCTCCTTGAGCTCGCCGAGCAGCGCCTCGGCGGCCGCGGCACCGCCGGCCGCGAGCGCGCGCACGGTCGCGTAGCGCTCGCCGGGGCGCGCGTAGGGGTCGACGCGGTAGGACTTCGTCGCTACGTCGAGGTGCTCGCGCTCGTGCCCGGCCCGGAGGGCCGCCAGAGCGGCCGCGGCGCCGGTGTGCGGGTCGTGGCCGACGAGCACCGCCGGCGCGCTGTCGCAGCGCCCGAGGCACGAGACCTCGCAGACCTCGACGCGCTCGCCTGTGGCGGCCTCGTGCGCGGCCGCGCCGGCCCGCAGCTCGGCGAGGCAGTCGGCGCCGCCTCGCATCGCGCAGGCGAGGTCGCGGCAGACGTCGAGGCGATGCGCCGCGGGCGGGGTGCGCCGGTAATGCGGGTAGAACGAGGCGACGCCCTCGATGCGGTGCAGCGGTACGCCGAGGTCCCTGGCCGCGAGCACGAGGTCGTCGGGCCGCAGCCAGCCGTGCTCGGCTTGCAGGGCGTTGAGGCGCTGAATGATGCTCGGCGGCCGGTACCGCATCGTCGGCGACAGGGTAGCGCACCTTGGCCGCCTGCGAAGCCGGCGGTCGGGTTTTTTCTGCCGCTGGCGCGGGGCGCACGGGTACTGCGTGAGCTCGCCGTCGCCGCGACGTCTTCGTCGGGCGTGACGATCGCGGCAGGCCGCCGGTCGAGGCCGCGAGCGGGCGACGTCGGCGCGACGGTGACGGCGCCGAGGGGTCCATCTCTGGCCGACCAACACGGACGGCCGGGAGGTCCGAGCGACCGCTGTCGTCGCGAGTGCTTCCATCGGGAGCGCGAGGGACTCGACAATCGACGGAGCAGACGTCGACGGCCGTCGCCACGGATGACGAGGTCGACAGGCCCAGCGACTGGCAGGAGCACCGGTCGATTCGCGGCAGCGACGGAACAATGGTTTTGTGCAGAACCGCGCGGGCGCGGCGCGGCGGCGCGCACCGGTGCATCTGCAACGCCGGACCGGAACGCGGCCGCGTTCGCGTGATCTCCGCCAGGCGATGCGGCTCTGGTAAGGTCCACGCATCGCTGCCCTGGTGGGGTTCGCAGTCTAGGAGTCGAACGTGTCGAGTGTGATCGTCCCGAAGTCCCGAGATGAAGTGTTGAAGAGCTTCTCGCCGCTGCTGCAGAAGCACCTGCAGCAGGCCGCCCAACCGGCCACCAAGGCCGAGGCGGCCGAGCGGGCCAAGCTGCGCGAGGCGGTCGAACGCGCCGCGCAATACACCAGCGAGACCATCATCAAGGGGCTCGCGGAGCTGCAGGTCAGCTTCGGCGCGGCGGTCGAGGCCCTGGCCGATCGCCTGGCGTCGGAGGCGGCCCGGCTCGACGAGCTGCGCAAGGCGATCGCGGCCGAGGCGGCGCGCGTGGAAGACCTGAAGCACGTGCGGATCGCCGCCGAGGCGCTCGAGATCCTGCATCAGGACGACGCCAAGCGGCTGCAGGCGCTCGAGGACAAGTTCACGGCCGAGGTCCGCGAGCTCGAGGAGAAGATCGCGCGCCAGCAAGAGGCGTGGGCCAAGGAGGACGCGGAGAAGGCGACGGCGCAGGCCGAGGCCGACGCGGCCCGGGCCAAGGAGCGCAAGGCCGACGAGGAGAAGTACGCCTACGAGATCGAGCGCCAGCGCCGGCTGGTGGCCGACGAGTTCGCGGAGAAGCGGCGCCTGCTCGAGCGGCAGCTGGCGGAGACGCAGGCGCAGCGCGACAAGAACTGGGACGGGCGCGAGAAGGTGCTGGCCGCCGCGGCGGCCGAGATCGAGGCGCTGCGGACCAAGACGGCCGCGTACGCCAAGGAGATCGAGGACGCCGGCAAGTCGGCGCGCGAGAAGGTGATCGTCAAGATCAGCGCCGACGCCAAGGTCGACGCCGAGCTGGCCTCGCGCGACAACGCGGCCAACCTCGAGGTCGGCGAGCTGAAGATCAAGGCGCTCGAGGACCGCATCGAGAAGCAGCGGGTCCAGATCGCCGAGCTCAACGCGCAGCTGACCGCCGCGCTGGCCCAGACCCAGGGCCTGGCGCAGAAGGCCATCGAGGGCACCTCGGCCAGGAAGTGAGGCTCGCGATGAAGACGTTCACCAGCAAGAGCACGAAGCAGGAGATCCTCGAGGCCTACCACGAGCTGGCCCAGGAGCTGAAGAACCTCAAGGACAGGGGCCCCGCCGCCGCGCCGACCCGCGCCGCCGCGCCCGAGGCCGCCCAGGCCGCCCCGTCCGCCCCCGCCGCCCAGGAGAACGCCCCCGTGAACTTCGACGACCTGACCCGCGACCTCGACAGCATCCGCACCCGCTTCGGCGACGCCTCGTCGACGCTGCAGCAGCAGCTCCTCCGCGAGTCGGGCCGGCTCGAGAGCCTGCGCAGCGAGATCGCCGGCTACACCGAGCACCTCAAGGTGCTGCACGCGATCGAGGTCGGCGACGACACCACGCGCGAGCTGGTCCGCCGCTACCTCGACACCCAGCGCAGCGCCGACGAGGCGTTCGCGGCCCGCAAGCGCAAGGTCGAGGAGGAGCTCGAGGCGCGCAAGGCCGGCTGGCGCAAGCAGCAGGAGGAGCGCGCCCGCGCGGTCACCGAGGCCGAGGCCGCCGGCAAGCTGGCCCGCACCCGCGAGGCCGAGGAGTACGGCTACGCGACCACGCGCGCGCGCACGGCCGACGCCGACGCGCTGGCGCAGGAGAAGAAGCGCCTGCAGGCCGAGCTCGACGCGCTGCAGGAGGTCAAGACGGTCCAGTGGAACGAGCGCGAGCAGGCGATCGCGGCCCGCGAGCAGGAGTACGCCGACCTCAAGGCCAAGGCCGCGGCCTACCCGAAGGAGCTCGAGGCGGCCATCAACAAGGCCGAGGCCGAGGGCATGGCGATCGCCCGCCGGCAGTCGAAGATCGCGGCCGACCTGGCCCTCAAGGACTTCGAGGGCAAAAAGAAGGTCCAGGAGCTCAAGATCCACGAGCTCGAGGCCGCCAGCAAGAAGCAGGACGAGCAGATCCTCGAGCTGTCGAAGCAGCTCGCCACGGCGCTCAAGCAGGCCCAGGACCTCGCCATCAAGGCGATCGACGGCGCGTCCAACTCGACGTCGTTCGCCGCGGTCAAGGAGATCGCGCTCGAGCAGGCCAAGACGTCGCAGAAGTTCAAATAGGAATCAGCAGCGGCTGCTCGGGACGGCGGTTCTTCACGGGCGCCGCCGTCGTCGCGCGCGCGAAGTGCTACGATCGGCGCGCTTGAGACCTCTCGTGGTCACCGTCGTGCTCCTGATCGCCTGCGGCCCCGGCAAGTCCGGCGAGTCGGCGGGCAGCTCGACGAGCGAGGCGAGCGAGGCGAGCGGCGCCTCCTCGACCGCGCCGACGACGGGCATGGGCCAGTCGTCGACCACCGGCGTGACGACGACGGGCGCGGACGAGACGTCGATGTCCGAGGCGTCGACGACGACGGGCGCGTCGTCGGAGCCGATCGGCGACCCCGAATTCTGCCCGATCGACTGGCCGGCGCCGGCGACGGTCGCCGGCACGACGCCGTCCGGCCCGTTCACCGGCGCGCGGGCCTGGTTCGGCTGGGCGGCCTGCAACGTCCAGTTCCCGGCGATCTACGTGTTCGAGGACCCGGCCGAGATCGCCGACGCGATCGCCGACGAGCAGGCGATCGACCGCGCCCTGGTGATCGCGGTCCCCCGCATGGGCTGGGACTTCACGGCCTTCACCGGCGAGTCCGAGCCGTGGGTGTTCGAGATGGAAGGCGGCAGCTTCGAGCACGGGACCCTCGCCGGCGGCGAGGTCACGCTGTCGCTCAGCGTGAGCGTCGCCGAGACCGTGTCGCCCGTCGGCACCCCGCGGATCGTCGGCGAGTTCGCGCTGCACTCGCAGGACGGCGAGTGGGACCTGAGCGGGGCGTTCGACGCCGCCTACTGCGGGCCGCTGCCCGACTGGGTGCCGGTGAACTGTGAATGAGGCCGCTCGGCGGCGATTGTCCGTCTCGACCTGTCCTGCCGGGGGCGCGGACATTTCGTCATCGACCGGGGGCCGTCGTCCGCCGGAGGGCCTGAGCAATTCCCGGGCACGCCCATTGCTGGGACCGCGCATGCTCCACCGTCGCGCCGCCCTGTCGCTCCTCGCCGGTCTCGCCGCTTGCCGCCGCGGGCGGATCCTCTCGCACGAGGAGTACGCGGACATCGAGCACGACATGCCCTACGTGCTGCGGTTCGCCCGCGAGGACGGTGCGCTGCTCTTCTTCGGCGCGAAGCACATCGACGACGCCGGCGACGCGCAGGTGGCACGGATCGCCGCGCTGTGGGCCGAGTTTCGCCCGACGCTGGCGTTCAACGAGGGCGGCGATCCGCCGGTCGAGGCGTCGCTGGTGACGGCGGCGGCCCGCTTCGGCGAGTCCGGGTTGGTGCGATTCCTGGCGCGACGGGACGGGGTGCCGGCCGCGAGCATCGAACCGTCGATGCGCGCGCAGGTGGAAGCGCTGCGGACTTCCGGGTTCAGCGACGAGCAGATCCTGGTGTTCTTCGTCCTGCGCCAGGTGCCGCAGCACCGCGCGCGGGCCGGCGTGCCGATGGACGAGGCGCGGCTCGTCGAGGTGCTGCGGCACTTCCACGCCGCCACCGGGATCTCCGCGCCGGCGACCGCGGACGAGCTGGCCTCGGCGTCCGCGCGGCTGTTGCCGCCGCTCCGTCACTGGTCCGAGGCGCCGGCCGCGTGGTTCGACCCGGTGTTCACGCGGCCGGCGGCGTTCACCAACGCGGCCAATCGCCGGGTCAGCCAGGTCCGCGACGCCTGGGTGGTCGAGCTGCTCGCGGACCGAATGCGGCGCGGCGAGCGGGTGTTCGCGACCATGGGCGCGAGCCACGTGGTGATGCAGGAGCCGGCGCTGCGGGCCCGGCTCGGGCGGCCGGAGCGGCTGGCGTGAAGGGCACGCGCGCGGCCGGCCGAGTGATCGACAATAAGATGTCCTCATGAACATGTCCTGGGGGATATCCGTGCAGAGCGCCGGCGATCGCGGACCTTCCGCGTGGCCGCGTCCGTTCACCCGCAACGACACCTATTCGTTGGACATGTCCGAAGAGGCACCTGAGTACGAGCGGCGCTTCGCCGCGCTGCTGGCCGACGGCGACGTGCTCGTCCAGCCGTTCCTGCCGCAGATCCTCGGCACCGGCGAGCTGTCGTTCGTGTTCCTGGACGGCGAGTTCTGCCACGCGGTGCGCAAGACGGTCGCCGGCGACGGCGGCTGGTGGGCTCACGAGCTTGCTCGGCGGGGCGGCGGCGGCCGTCGCCGTCGGCGTGGACGAGCTGGCCTGGGCTCGCCGGGTGTACGACGGCCTGGTCGCCCACGACGGCCCGCTGGCGTTCGGGCGGGTCGACGCGACCGCCGACGCGCACGGGGAGCTGCGGGTGCTCGAGTGCGAGCTGGTGATCCCGCGGCTCCTGCTGCGCGAGGGCGAGGCGACGGCCCGCTACGCCGCGGCGATCGACCATCACCTGCGGCGCTGAACGACGAAGGCCAGGCGCCCCGCGGAGCGCCCGGCCTTTCGCACATGTCCTGAAGGTCAGCGGACGCGGATGGCGTCGGCGATCACGACGTAGCCCTCGGCGGCCCAGCGCGACACGACGACCTTGTTCCAGCCGGCCTTGAAGTTGAAGGTGCCGAGCTGGACCCACTTGCCGCCGTTGATCTGCTGGTTGGCGTTGACGGTGCCGAGCTTGACGCCGGCGCTGTCGAACATCACGAACGGGGCCGCGGCCGAGCGGTTGGTGCCGGCGGTCCACCAGGCGTCGATCGTCTTGGTCGCGGCGGCGGGCAGGTAGAACGAGAACTCGGCGCCGTCGGACACCGGCGCGGTGTTGGCGAACCAGTAGCCGCTGCCGTAGAAGCCGGGGGTGGCGGCCGTCGAGGTCCAGTTGGCGGACACGGTGATCTTCGCCTTGGCCGGGTCGTTGTTCGACGCGTTGCTGTCGACGACGATCTCACCCGACGGGATCGGGTTCGGCGCCGGCGGCTGGGCGCCGCAGTACTCGTTGACCTTGTTGAGGTAGGTCGTCCACGGCCAGGCCGCGCCCGGGTCGGTGCGGTTGTACGGCTGCAGCTGGGCGTGCGCGACGATGTGGTACTTGTCGCGCGGGACGGCGTGGGCCTTGGTGATGTCGCACGTCAGCTTGGCCGACTGGTTGATCAGGTTCGAGTTCCAGGTCTTCTGGCTGGCGAACCCGGCGTGCTCGATGCCGACGGTGAAGTTGTTGCAGTTGTAGCCCTCGAGCCCGCACTCCTTCTTGGCGTTGAGGTCGCAGTCGTAGGTGGCGCCGATGTGCCAGGCCTTGTTCGACTCGCGGACGAGCTGGGAGATCTCCGAGCCGTCCTCCTTGACCACGTAGTGGGCGCTGACGCCCGCCTGCGAGTTGACCAGCCAGCCCCAGCAGCCGGAGTAGTTGCCCTCGCAGGTGTGGATGATGACCATCTTCACCTGGCCGGCGGTGCCCGCGGGCCGCGCGCTGTAGTTCGGCGAGGCGCGCCAGATCGAGCCGGCGTAGTCGGGGCCGGGCGCGAGCGTCGGGTCGCTCGGGGCGGTGAAGTCGGGCACCACGCTGGCCTCGGGCTGGAGCTGGGCCACGGGTGCGCCGGCCAGGTCGCGCACGGCGATGCCGCCCTGGATCGCGCCGTAGACGTCGTGGTGGATGTAGCTGACGAGCGCGTCCTCGACGGCGATGTCGCTCATCGAGGCGATCGCCGGGGCCCACGCGCCGAGGTCGTCGCGGTCGAACTCGAGGTCGTCGGCGTAGCTGCGCAGCACCGCCGCGGCGGCGCGGATGTTGGTGCGACGGTCGTTCTTGACGTCGTCGAGGCTGGCGTCGATGAGCCCGGCGCCGAGGCCGAGGTGCTCGCCGCGCAGCGCCATGATGCCGTACGCCGGCTCCTGGCCGTCGAACTCGGCCTCGCCCGCGATCATCTGCCACTGCGTCTCGGCGTAGCTGACGGCCTGGAGGATCTGCATCGGCACGCCGAACTCCTCGGCCGCCTCGCGGAACTCGTCGTCGAGCCCGCCGACCTGCGCGGCCGGGTCGACCTCCGGCTCGTCGGCGCCGTCGCCCTCGGGGTCGGGGGTGGACTCGTCGGCGCCGACGTCGGCGTCACTGTCGGCGGGCTGGTCGTCGCCGTAACAGGCGGGGACGAGGAGGGCGAGACTGGTCAGGATGCGGAGCGGGCGGATCGTCATGGCAGAACCTTCGAGGTGCGGCGATAAGTTGCCTGCGCGCGCGAGGAGACATGTCCTCACGCGCAGAGCCGCGACCGACACGTCGCAGCTCCGGGCGGCCGGCAAGACGGCCGTCACAATGACACCATCGTCCTTACGCCGGCTCGCTCGCGGGCGCAAGAGGGGCGCCGCACGGCCCTGCGCTCAAACCGGGCGTAGAGCGGCGCCGGCGGTGATCCTCGCGCAATTCGGGGGGCCGTCGCGACGACCTCACGGCGCGCCCGACAAAATCCGGTGATCGAAACCCGCGGGGTCGTTACTCCTTCTACGCACGGGCTCGGACGTGCGCACCGCGCCGCCGCAGCCGCGTCCCCGACGCAGGAGACAGGGCTCGCGTCTCGGCGATGGAGCTGTCTTTGAAGACAGCTCGCCGCCGTCGTCGCGTGGCTGTCCCGAGGGACAGGTGTAGCCCACGCGGGCGGGCCGTCGCCTGACGCAGGCCGGTGCGGGGCCGCGCCCCCGGGGGCGGCAGACCGCGGGGAACGTGGTTCAGGCCGGGGAACTCGGCGGCGGCGCGGCTGGCGCGGGTCGGGTGCGCTGGCGGCGATGCTGCAGCGGCCTTCGGCGATCTCGGCGCTCGCGCTGGCGTGCACAGTCGTGCTGGCTCCGGCCCGGGCCGAGGCGTTCTGCGGGTTCTACGTCAGCGGCGGCGACGCGAAGCTGTACGACGACGCGACGCTGGTGGCGCTGGTGCGCGACGGCACCCGCACCGTGCGGTCGACGCAGAACAACGATCGAGGGCCGCCGGAGAGCGTCGCGCTCGGCGGCGGGTGCGGCTGCACGAGCGGCGAGGGCGGAAGAACCTGTCTTGAAGGACGGGTGAGGACGATGCAGATCGAGCAAGCCGTGATCGACGCATTCATCGCCGCGCATGGCTGCGAGGACGGCCGCGACAGACGTGCGGCTCGTGTCCGCGGCGGCCCGGGTCAGCCGATCACCACCACGGCGCCGGCCTTGCGGTTGGCCGCCGCGCCGGTGAACTCGCGCAGCGCGGGGATGAAGGACAGCAGGTAATCCAGCGCCTCCTTGCCGTCGCGGGCCCAGATGTCGGGGTAGACGCCCTTCATCCGCTCCGGGTCGTAGTACTGCGCCAGGTGGCCGGCCCGGCCCTCCCTGTCGAAGTCGTCGGCGATCTTGTGCATCTCGTAGGGGCGGACGAAGTTGACGTGATAGGGGCCGAGCTTCCGCGTGAGCTCCTCGTCGAGCATGGCCGCTTCGAGCCGATAGTCGCCCTCGACGAACAGGAAGTACAGCCCGGCCCACGCCTTGTCGAGCTCGCAGCGCGGGCGCGAACGATCGGCGAGGATGGCGGCGAGTGCGGCCGGATCCTCCTGGCAGGCCTGGATCTCTTCCGCGGTCAATTCGGTGAGGCTTGCGGTGACGCCCATGACCGACGCATCATCGGCCGGCTCGCGGCCCGCGTCCAGGGCTCTCGCTGCCGCCGGGCGCGGCGAGCCGAACGCCATGGCCATGTCCTTTGGGACATGCGAGGTCGCGGTGCGGGCCCGCGCGAGCGACACGTTTGTCGTGCCGATCCGCAACCACCGCCCGCTGGTACGATCGCCCATGAGGCTCTATTCTGCCGCCATGCGATTCGACCGACTCTTACTCCTCGCCCTCCTCGGGATGGGCCCCGCCTGCGGCTCCGACAAGGGCGAAAGCACCGAGAGCGAGACCAGCGACGCGACCACCGAACCGGGCACGACCACGAGCTCCGAGACGGACACCGGAGAAACGACGGCCACGGAGCCCGGGACCACCGGAGCGCCGACGACGGGCGAGACGACGACGACGACGGACGCGACGACCACGGACGACACGACCGGCGGCGGCTTCCCCGACGAGCTGGCGATGGGCTGCGGGTTCACGCGGCCGTGCGACGACGTCGTGCTGCGGTGCGGCAACGACGGGTGGAGCGAGCAATGCACCGAGCCGTACTCGGCCGAGACCCAGTGCGCGCTCGAGAAGCTGGCGGCCGGCGAGGGGTTCCCGCTGCGCTACGACCTCAACGGGTTCAACGGCGAGGAAGAGTGGTACGACCTCGTGTTCGACGGCGAGGGCGGGGCCCTGCGGCAGAACTGGCTCGAGGACCCGGGCACGCTCGAAGAGGCCCCCGTCGGCCCGGTCGAGCGCTGCGTCCTCAAGCCGGCCCAATTCTTCGCCGACTGCCTCGCCGTCGCGCCCGACGACCCCTCGCACGCCGAGTGCATGCTGTGGTCGGCGTGGTTCGAGAGCTGCGAGGCGGAGCCCGACCCGGTGTGCCCGCCGATCTGAGGTCCATGAAACATGTCTATCAGAACATGTTCCATGGACAGTGCACTTACAGGCAGGTGATCGAGGTGATCTCGGCGCCGTCGTTGCACTGCCAGAAATTCAGCTGCTGGTTGAGCCAGAAGCCGTCCTGCCAGTCGCACCAGTGCCACACGTTCTCGTCGTAGCCGGCGCAGCCGAACAGCTTGCCCTGCGGCGCGTCGCACGGGCGGCTGCCGTAGCCGACCTGGCCGCTCCAGCCGGCGAACCCGAGCTGGATGCACCAGGCGTTGAAGTCGTTGTTGCCGTGCTGCGCCGGCACCCCGTTCTCGACCGAGCCGTACTTGACGAACGGGTTGTTGCAGGTCTTGTTGTTGTTGGACACGCTCTCGCAGCGGGTGTACTGCTGGTTGGTGCCGTTCTGCAGGCACCAGCCGGTGGTGAAGTTGCCGCCGCACTGCGGCACCTCGATCTGGCACGAGGCGCTGCAGCCGTCGCCGCCGGCGGCGTTGCCGTCGTCGCATTGCTCGACGCCGGCGTGCACGAAGGTGTCGCCGCACACGGCCGCCTGGCAATTGATGCAGGCGTCGGTGCTGACGGCGTTGCCGTCGTCGCACGCCTCGCCCATCTGCACCACGAGGTCGCCGCAGCTGGCGGCCACGCAGGCGTTGGAGCAGGCGTCGTTGTCGATTGCGTTGCCGTCGTCGCACGCCTCGCCGGGGCCGAGGAAGCCGTCGCCGCACTTCTGCAGGGTGCAGTCGCTCTTGCAGGTGGCGGTGTCGGCGTTGGCCGCCCCGTTGTCGCACTCCTCCATGCCCGCGAGCATGCCGTCGCCGCACACCGGCTCCGACTCGGGCACGCACACGTCGTTCTCGCAGAGGAGGCCGTCGTTGCAGGTCCCGTTGCCGTAGCAGGCGCAGAACAGGCCGCCGTCGGGGCAGCCCTCGGTGGCGGCGCTGGTCCCCGGCTCGGTGGTGGCGACCGCGGTGGTGTCGGTCGCCGGCGCGTCGGTGTCGCTGCCGGTGGTGCTCGTGCCGGTGGTGCTGTCGACGCCGTCGGTGTCGGTCGCCGGCGCAGAGGTCGAGCCCATGCCGTCGGTCGGCGCGGTCATCGGCGAGCTCATCGACATCGGGTTCGACGACATCGGCGCACCGGTGAAGGCGGTCGCCTCCGGGTCCTCGCCGACGGCGCAGGCGGTCGCCCCGAAGACGCACAGAACCAGGTTCACGGGGCGAATGGCTCGCATCACGACGAACGACGGTAGGAGGGAGCGAGGGCGAGGTCAACGCCGCGGCGCTGCTTGAAGTCGAGCGCGAGCGCGAAGCCGACCGCGGATGTCCCGAGAGACAGGTTGCTCGCGCACGCGCGAGGGCTCGTCCGACGCAGACCGGGGGCCGCCGCAGCGGTGGCGCCCCGCTCGTCTGCACGGCTGCGAGGGGGACGTCGCGAGGCGCGACGACTTCGAGCTCGCGGCGGCGCTCGCGGTGGCGGACCTGGGCGCCGGCGCGTGACTCAAAACATGACGCGCCAGCGGCTCGGGATGCCGGCGATCCTTCGAAGGCTGCGAGCGCGGGGGACGAGTTCGCCCCCGGGCGTTGGCGCATGTCCCGCAGCCGAGGCTGGTACGTCGAGAAGGCGCCCGGACGGCCCGCCTGCAGTGCGCGGCGCGGTCGCGCTTGCCGGCGCGCCGGCATCACCAATGCTCGCAACGCCGATGCACCTCATGCGGAGTTCGATCGCCGTCCTCACGCTGCTCGTCGCCTGTACCACTTCGCGCAGCGACCGCACCGACGCGCCGTCGCCGGCGGAGACCGCGGAGTTCCGCGTCGAGGAGTTCGCGGTCGGCCTCGACCGGCCGTGGGCGCTCGAGTTCCTGCCGGACGGGCGCATCCTGCTGACCGAAAGGCCAGGTCGCATGCGGCTCGTCGGGACCGACGGGGCCGTGTCCGAGCCGCTGGAGAACGTGCCGGCGGTGATGGCCGAGGACCAGGGCGGGCTGCTCGACGTGGCCCTGGCGCACGACTTCGCCACGTCGAGCCGGATCTACTTCAGCTACGCGGAGCCGCGCGAGGGCGGCTCCGGCACGAGCGTGGCGGCGGCGACGCTGCGCCTCGACGGGACGCCGCGGCTCGAGGACGTGACGGTGATCTTCCGCCAGCAGCCGACGTTCGACAACGGCAAGCACTTCGGCTCGCGGATCGCGGTGGCCGACGACGGCTCGCTGTTCGTCGGCCTCGGCGAGCGCTTCACCGACGAGACCCGCGAGAAGTCCCAGACGCTCGACAACCACCTCGGCAAGGTGGTGCGGATCCACGGCGACGGCGCGATCCCGGGCGACAACCCGTTCATCGACGAGCCGGGGGCGTTGCCGGAGATCTGGTCGATCGGCCACCGCAACATCCAGTCGGCGGCGATCCACCCGGAGACGCGACAGCTGTGGGTCGTCGAGCACGGGCCGAAGGGCGGCGACGAGGTCAACCTGCCCGAGCCGGGCAAGAACTACGGGTGGCCGCGCGTCAGCTACGGGGTCGACTACGACGGGACGCCGGTCGGCGACGGCAAGTCGAGCGGGCCGGGCTTCGTCGAGCCGCTGTATTACTGGGTGCCGTCGATCGCGCCGAGCGGGGCGATGTTCTACACCGGCGACGCGTTCCCGGCCTGGCAGGGCGACCTGTTCGTCGGGGCGCTGGTCGAGGAGCACCTGGCCCGCCTCGACCTCGAAGACGGCCGCGTGGTCGGCGAGGAGCGCCTCCTCGGCGACCTGGGCCAGCGCATCCGCGACGTCGCCCAAGGCCCCGACGGGCTGGTCTATGTGCTCACCGACAAGGAGAACGCGAAGATCCTGCGGCTCTCGCCGGCGGACGAGTGAGGCGAGAAGGCTCTTCCGAACCTGACCGGAGAGCCATGTCGGCGAACACGGGTACGCGGACTTCAGGAGCGGCTGTCCGTGAGGACATGACTTATGGGCCGGTGAGATGGAGCGGTTGACGCCGGGATGGATGGTCCGGCGAGCAGACTCGGCAAGGGCAGGCGAGAAAATCGTTCGAGTATTGAATGTTTTTTAGGTGATGTGAACTACGTTCAAATCAGTTCGGTGCTCTGGCAGCATCCGTCGTAAATTTCGAGAGAACGGGGTCCCATGGCATCGTGCCGGCGTGAAGCGGGGCTGGGACGTTCACAGTCTGTTTGCATGGGTTCTGCTGACCTCCTGTGTCGGGGTGTTCGGGGGCCCGGAGGAGCCGCAGGACAAGGGGGCGCGGAGGAAGACGGGCAGCGTATCTTGCTTCAACAGGGCGTACGCCACAGCCCGGCAACCCACGGTGTGCCATACCGACGACGCGATCTTCGTCCTCGGACTACCGCCGAATCACGGTTGGCGCCGAGGTTCCCGCGTCGTCATCAGCCAGGAGAAGCAGTGGGTCGGAGCGCAGACCGTCGCCGTCGCGTGGGTAGTCGACAACTTCGAGACAGCGGCGAAGATCAACGTCATCTTCCAGCGCAAGGGCCAGACCGTCGAAGGGGGGGCCGCCACCTTGTACGACGGCAGCAAACGCCTCCGCTTCGAGAACTATTACGCACACATGGAGTCCCGGAAGGGGGACCGCGTCACCCTGAATATCGGCAAGTACGACGGCGTCGTCGTGGGTGATTATTATGAAGCTCGGAAGCAGAGTGAGCCGGACTATCCGCTCGGGCTCGTCCGGGTGATCCGGGTCCATGAGATGAGCGCAGAGGCGAGCGTCGAGGAGGAGGTCGAGGATTTCGGCACGGAGCGGCACGAGTTCGTGCTTCGAACGAGGACGACGCTGCCGTCCATCAAGGTCGCCGTCGCGGCCGTCCCGAGAGAGGGCGCCGTACCTCCGAGCCCCGAGGCCACGAAGCGAGACAAGCGGGAAGGGCTCGCAGGAAAGCTGCGCGCCCGGCAAGCGGCTCCTGACGGCAAACTGGAGGTCGACGAGTTTCCGTCGACGCCGAGCGGCGACCCGGAGACCCTTCTCCAGCGCCTGGCGGACGGCGCTCGGGCCAGGAAAGCGAGCCAGGTCGTCTGGACCGGGGGCGTTTGCGCGACCGAGCCGTGCCCGTCGATCTATTACGCCGACGTGCCGAAAGACCCGAAGGAGCCCCTGGTCCCCAAGCCGCTGCTGGTGCCTTCGGCGATGGGCGGAGACGCTGCCGACGACCAATCGGCGTTGCTCGGGCAGATCGCGTACGCCGGCAAGGCCTACGAGGAAGCGAGCTACCGCCTGCGCGCGTGGGCAGGCAGCCCGCACGGTGGCTTCTCGAGTGAAGCGCTCTTGCAGCTCGTCGACGCCGAGGTTCAACTGGGCCAGTTCGGCCGGGCCCTGATCTGGCTGCAGGAGTTCGGGCGCAAGTACGACCGCGCTGCCAAACCGCCCTCGTACTACCACGCCAGGGTCCGCATCGCCTGCTCGAACGAGAATCTGTGGGAGCTCGATGATTTACGCGAGGAGGGCCGACGGCGCCCCGACCTCAAAAGGGCCCAGCTCGAAGCGAGCGAATGCGCGATCGAGATCAATCAGCGGAGAAAGAATCGGGCGACGGCCCTCGACTTGCTTTCGGAAGCCCGGGTTCTCGCCGGGGAGCTCGGCGATCAGGACGCCCTGAAGCGACTGGCGGCGCGGGAGGCCGAGCTGGCCGACCATCCCGGCAGGCTCGACGACGGCCAGAAGGAGACCGCAGCCGAGTACGAGGAAGTTATCGCGACGGGCGAACCACAGGCCCGGGCGAACCAGAGCCTCAGGCTGGCGAGGAAGGGCAGCCGCTCGGGTGACCTCGACGGGGCCCTGGAGCACCTGAAAAGGGCAGTGGCGCTTTACAAGGAGACGCGAAACGACGCCGGTCTGGCCGAGTGCATGCCCCTGCTCGTGGGGTTGTGGCGGTCGCGCGACGGCGTCGAGCAGGCGCGCAAGCGCCTTGTGGCGGAGCGGCGGACCGTGAAGGGTCCGGCGTGGCGACGGTCGGAGCTCGGCCTGCAGATCGGGGAAGCCTCGCTCGACCTCCACGCCGGCAAGATAGCGCGCGCGCGCAAGCAGCTCGTGAAGCTCCTGAGCGTCGCTCGCAAGAGTCAATTCGCCGAGGAGGAGCTCCAGATCCTCGGGCTGCAGGTCGAGCAGGCCCTGATCGCCGGGCAGATGCAACAGGGCCAAAAGGCGCTTGATCAGTATACACGGCGGGCCTCCGACCTCCGACGCGAGCCGGAGCAGGCGCACGCGTGTCTATTGGGGGGGAGGTTCGCGCTCCAGGAGGGCGACAGCAAGCTGGCGAAAGAGCAGGCCCAGCGGGCGATTCACGGGTATGACAGCCTCGATGATGAGGCCGGCATCGCGGCCGGCAAGCTCCTCCTCGGCGACGTCCACCGCGAGCTCGGCAACCTGGATGCGTCACGGAGGCATTACGAGGCCGCCGACCGCAAGTACGAGTGGCTAAATGACGAGGAAGGGAGGCGCCTCGCAAGGTTGGGCTTGTTCGCCACTGAAAAAGGACGGGCGGACGGTGGGCTGCGAGACCATCTCCAATCCATCATGACATTTTATAAGAGGAAGGGGCAGCCGCGTGAACATCTGCGCGCCGAGCTGCAGTTCGAGTGGGCCGCCTTCGCGGCCTCGCGCGACCATGCCAGGACGCTGCGCAAGCTCAAGGGGCTGCGAGACCAGGCCAAGCGCAGCGAATTTGCCGTGTTGCGAGCAGAGGCGCAGATGCTCATCGCTTGCGTGCATCGCGACGCTCGCACGCATCCTCTTGCCAGACACGAGTACCATCTGGCTCGCGACTTGTACGCCGCGATGGGGCGTCACGACCAGTTGTTTATTTGCCCCGAGCTTCGAACGAACCGCGCCGCGGCGGATGACGGACAGGATGCGCAGCATTAGCCCGGAGGCCCCATTGATGGCGCAGATCCTCCGGCGGTTCTCGGAAGCCGAGCTGCGAGCGGCCGTGTACCGAGAGTTGCCGGAGTTGCTCGCCGACCTGCCCGGCCCGGGGGCATCCTTCAGGGATGTCGCCTTCGCGCTCGTGCGGGCCGCCAAAAGCCGCGGATACGTGCCGGATCTCGAGATCCTCATCGCCTCGCGGAAGCGCCCCGCGGCCGGCTTGCGAGCCGCCTTGGTCGGGGTCCTCGTGCTCGTGGGCGCGGGGGCGGTGTTCATGGCGGGCAGGGCGGTGCCGGCGGCCCCATCGGACAGCCAGACGAGCGTCGAGGCGGCCGCGCCCATGCATGTCGAGCCACCGCCGACGAGCCCGGTCGCCGGACCCGAGCCCAGGCCCGCGGCGGTTCCCGTCTCGACGGCTCGCTCCCCGCGGACGCGGCGAAAAGAAGCGGTGGCGCCCGAGCCCAAGTCCGCGCCCGTCCCGACTGCGAGCCCCGAGCACGACGAGACGCGCGAGCCGGCATCCGGCCGGGCCGATTGCCGCGGGTGGTCGTGTCGCCTGAGCGCCGACAGCGGGCAGTTTCACCACAGCGAGGAATTCTGCGTCGTCCCCGCGGCAGGAGCCGAGATGAAACGGTGCATCATCCACGGGGAGCTCCTATACCCCGCCTCGACGGTCGAGTGTGACCTGTCGGAGGCACGATTGACAGGAGAGATGCGGTGGCAGCGTTGTCGTGGCGAACTCTAAGCTGCTCGGTGCGGATCGTGGCGTGTGTCCTCGCCGGTTGTCGTCCGACAGGGGCGACGCCTCCGAGCGAGCCGGCAGAACCACGGCTCATCGCGGTGGAGGGGAAGCTCTACATCGGGCAGGTGCCGCTCGGTACGAAGCGAGGTATGGTCTATCTGATCCTCAGCCGTGATGTGATTCCAGGCACTACGGATCGCGTCCAGGTTGGGGCGGTCCGTGGGGTTCAGATGCATGAAACCAGCCTGGAAGTCGTCGAGCTGTGCCGAATCCCCTCCCGCCAGCGAGATGCGCTCGCCGCCGGCGGGCTGCCGGCTGTCCCGCACGTCGAGGACAAGCGCC
The DNA here is from genome assembly GCF_002343915.1 of Nannocystis exedens. Lineage (GTDB taxonomy): Bacteria > Myxococcota_A > Polyangia > Nannocystales > Nannocystaceae > Nannocystis > Nannocystis exedens. The sequence goes on from NZ_NETK01000001.1 coordinate 6,581,311, forward strand.
TGCGCGTCGGCAAATGTTTCGCCATTTACGAGCTCCCCCGTGGCGGCTGGGATTCGTCGCGCGCCTTGGTCGACCTCCACCTCGATATCGGGGCGGGTGACGGCGTAAAGGAGGGCGATCGGTACGAGATTCAGGGCGACCCCTTCGCGGACCCGATCAACCAAATCGTCACTGGGTTCGAGCCGCTGGGGCAATGCATAGTCCAGAGCGAGGTCGCAGAGGAGCACGCCACGTGCCGATTGGATAAGCGGCAGTGGCCGACGTTCACCCGCGACCGCGCTTTGACGGGCGGTTGGGCCGTCTTCAAGGCACGAGGCCGCTGATCGTCCGCGGCCGGGCCGGGCTCGGCGCCACGGCGAGTCGGTGAGGGCGGGAGTACGAGCAGCCTCGTCGCTCGTGCTCCACGCCTTCCTCGGCTCGACCGTGAGTTACGGGTGGCCCCAGCAGGCGCCGGTGTGGCCCATCCCGTAGTAGCCGCAGAACGACTGGCCGGAGCCGGTGCAGTTGCCGTACGGGATCGAGGTCCAGTGGCCGACGGCGTACCAGCCGCCGTTGCTGCAGCGCGCCAGACACCAGTCGCCGTTGGGCCAGCCGGTGCACGCGACGGACGTGGGCTCCGGCTCGGGGTTGGTGAAGTCGAAGGGGCCCTTCGGAGGCGCGAGCGAGGGATCCTCCGAGAACTCGTCCTCGATGACGAACTCGGGGTTAGGATCCTGCGCGACGATGCCGTCCTCCGGCTCGAAGTGCGTCGAGTCGACGTCGCAGGCGGTGAACACGAGGGTGGAGATTGCCAGGCAGATGAGTTCGGTCTTCATGATTCGCTCCTGCCCTTACGTGCAGGCGCGGCCGCCCGATGATCACCCCGTGCTCGTCGAAATCGACGTTCGTATGGCGCGCGCGACCTCGCGCTGCAGAGCGTCCTCGATGGTAGGCGTACCTGCAGCCCGGACGAGTGTGAAAGGCGAGGTCCCGTGCAGGCCCGCTCGGATCACCGCTGCGGCGACGTAGGGCTCGCTCCACAGCGTGACCTGCAGCGTCACGGCCTCCAACCACGCGGCGTGCGTGCCGTCGACGTCGGCGGCGATTCGGCGCGACGTCAGCGATCGTCCGGCCGGAGGTCGAGCCTGGCCTGCGAGGTCTGCGGATCGTAGGGGAACGAGACGTGCTGATGGACCATCTGCCACGCGCCGCCGACCTTGCGGAACACCCGGGTGCCGCGCGACCACCTCTCGACCGGCGGCTGCCCCGGCTGCTGCGCCTGCATGCGATTGAGGCCCCAAGTGACCGCCAGGTCGCCGCAGACCATCACCCGCAGGTCCGGGACGTCCCAGCCGATGTCGCCCTGCGCCGCCTCGAAGCCGCGTCGGCAGACCTCGCGCACCGCCTCGACGCCGACGACCTGCAGCGGGGCCTCGTGCTCGTACGAGACGATGTCGCGAGCGACCGGCGCCATCGAGGCGTCGAGGTCGCGGGTGGCGGTGGCCAACGACCACGCCCGGTACAGCGCGCGCAGCTCGGCCTCGGCGGCGCCGCTGGTCGCGAGGTGACGCCCGAGCTTGGCGAAGCACTCGTTCCAGCCCTCGGCGTTGCCGTCGCGCCGCTGCGTCGACTCGAAGCCGGTCTGGTGAAAGCGCACCTCGGTGGCGTCGCCGACCGCGGTGAACGTGACGGTCACGACCGTCTCGGGGCCCGCGCTGCTCTCGCTGACCTGGGTGAGCGTGAACGACAGTCGCTCGGGGCGCGAGACCTCGATGAAGCGGCCGCGCTCGCTGAACCGGGCGCCGCGCTCGGACCGGTACTCGACGCGCAGGCTGCCTTCGGGGCGCGCGTCGACCTCGCAATCGGTGGTGATGTACCCCTCGGGCGCGAACCACTCGCGTACGTGCTCGGCGCGGATCCAGCTGTCGAACACCCGCTCGCGCGGGGCGTCGAACACGCGCACGATCTCGATCTCACGGTCCTGTGAATCATCCGGTCGGGTCATGGTGCTTGCCTTTCTGCTGCCGCTTGAGCCGCTCGTCCAGGCGGTCGAAGCGGCGGTTCCACAGTTGCCTGTAGCCCTCGAGCCAGCGGTCGACGTGGGCCAGCGGCTCGGCGCGGATCCGGCTCGGCCGTCGCTGGCCGTCGCGCTCGCGGGTGACGAGCCCGGCGGCCTCGAGCACGCCGATATGTTTCGAAATGGCCCGCACCGACAGAGCAAACGGCTCGGCGAGCTCGACGACCGAGGCCTCGCCGGCCCGCAAACGCTCGAGGATCGCCCGCCGCGTCGGGTCGGCGAGGGCGGCGAAAATGGTGCTGAGCGGATCTCGCGGCATAAGTCGAGAACCAAATGGTTCCAGAACTTGTTGGTTCTGTAAGCGAGATACTCGAGTATGTCAAGGCGACGGGGCGCTGGCGAGCGGCCGCGTCCGCCGGCGAAAGGGAAAAGCGTAGGGGGCCAGGGTCCGCACGACGAGTTCGCCGGAGACTCGTGCGCCTCGGGCGTGCTCCTGGGAAGCTGTCCTTTCAGTCAGCCTGATCCTGGCCCCCGCAGGTCGCGCGAGCGCGCTCGACCAGGCTCTACAACCGCACGATGACGGTGCTGCTCACGCGCCCCCGGGATCGCGCTGGAGGTGCAGGACGCGCCCGAGGGCGTGACGGGCGAGCCCTGCAGTTCGCCGCGCGCGACCTCTCTTCAGTTTCAACGCGACGGCCAATCGCGTCCCGCCTCGGGGGCTCACGCCGGAGCCCGGGCGCCGCGGCGATCGCAAGCGCCCCGCATGTCCCCCAAAACAGGTCCGCGAAGCTCCGGAGCGCCGACCGTCGCAGGGCCAGGCGACTGCTCGAGCGCGGCCATCGCTCGGCGGAGCTGCAGCTGGCGGGCCTGCGCGGTGCGAGCCGTGACGAGGCGGTGGATCACCGCGTACCGTCGCGTCTTGCCGAGCCCCGCGAACGTCTGCCCCGCCCTCGGGCTGGCCGCGAGGGCGGCCGCGAGGTCGGGAGGCACCGTCGCGTCGCGCTGCGACGCATCGGCCGCGGCCCAGCGCCCGTCGGCCCTCGCGGCCTCGACCTCGGCCATACCCGACGGTCGCATCCGCCCGGCGGCGAGCAGCGCCTCCACCTTCGCCACGTTGATCTGCGACCACCGACTGCGGCGCCGGCGAGGCACGTACTTCTGCAGGTAATGGACCTCGTCGAGGGGCTTCCGCGGGCCGCAGATCCACCCGAAGCAGAGGCCCACGTCGACGGCCTCGTCGCTGGTCATCGACGGCACGCCGGACCCCTGTTTGGCCAGCTTCAGCCACACGCCGGCGCGCAGCCCGGCGTGCTCGTCGAGCCAGGTCGCGAACTCGGCGGCGCTGCGGAAGGCGACGACCGCGGCTTCGCCGACGCCCCTGGATGACGCGGCGGGGCGGTCACCGCTGCGCATCGCGCCTCCCGAGCACATCGAGGTAGTGGCGGTTGTACATCACGCCGAGCACGTTGCCGAACGGGCCGACGACCGACGCCGTGACGAACCCGGGGCCGCGCTCGACGGCGAGGAGCTGCTCGACCTGCTGCTCTCGCTGGCCATCGCCGAGCGGCTGCGGTCCCCGCTGCTGCTGTCGACCGTGGCCGGGCTACGGCAGAAGCTGTAGATGCCGGTCCGCACGGGGGACACCCGCGCGGCCCCCCAGGTATCGTCCGCGCCGATGGCGAACCGCTCCCATCTCTACACCTGCGACGACATCCCGCCGAAGGACGGCTTTTACGCCCGCGGCCTCAGCGAATGCAACCGGGAGATCCCGCTCGTCCACAAGGTGATGATGGCGAACGCGCCGCGCGTGGTCCGCTCGGCGATCTGGGCCCGCGACATCGGTATCGTCGCCGAGCGCCCGGGGGCGTTCGAGCGCACGCTCGCGTTCTTCTCCCGGCTCGGCGAGGGCGAGCTGGCGGAGCGCGACCGCTTCGACGCCGAGGCGGCGAAGATGCGGGCCTTCCTCGACGCGACGCCGCCGACCAAATACCTGCTGCTCGAGGCGGGCGAGATCTTCAGCGCGATGGGCGGAGATCTGGCCCTGCGCGCGCGTCAGCTCGTCGGCGAGATCGTCGACCTCGCGCCGCGGGTCGAGCGGGCGATCGCCGGGGTCGAGGAGCCCTGGCTCGCCCAGCTCCGCGCCAACGGGCAGAAGGCGGCGCGCCCCGGCTGGTGGAGCGAGGTGCTGTATTACAGCTTCGAGCCGCCCGAGGGCGCGGCCGAATCGACGTAGCCACGCCGTTTGCCGCGCGGGGCGTCACCACGTCAGGTGGAAGCGCTGCGCGTTCGTCCCGTTGCAGTCGTAGTGCCAGAGCTGCACGCCGTCGGCGGTGCTGCTGTTCGGCACGTCCATGCAGCGGCCGTTCATGCCGACGAACGAGCCGTTCGGCTGCAGGCGCCACTTCTCGCTGTCGCCGCCGTCGCAGTCCCAGATGTGGTGCCGGTCGCCCTGTCCGCCGTCGCCCCCGTCGATGTCGTAGCAATAGGACGTGTCGCCCAGCACGCGGAGCTGCGTCTCGTCGCTGTAGATCCACCGCTGGTTGGCGCCGCCGTCGCAGGTCCACTGGATGATGTCGGTGCCGTTGTCGTAGTCGGCGTTGCGCACGTCGAGGCACTTGCCGCTGTTGTCGTTGACGATCTCGAACTGCACCGGCACCGAGCTGCGCAGGCCGACGAGCGGGATCTTGCCGCCGAAGGTGTCGCCGTTGCCGCGGCTGATCATCGTCGCGCCCCAGCCGACCGCCAGGTACATGCGGTAGAACTCGTCGTGCTCGTAGTCGCCGCTCCACAGGTTCACGAGCTGGTTGTTGTCGTCGGCGTTGCGGGTGATCTCCGGCCAGTACTTCGGCGAGCCGACGTTGCCGCAGATGACCCACTTGTTGGTGTGATACTCGTCGAAGTCGTTGGCGTTGCCCCACGAGTCGAAGTCCTCGGCGCTGCCGGCGTTGGGACAGACGAAGAAGTTGGCGCCGGCGCCGTGGCGGCGGACGTAGTTCTCCATCATGTCGTTCTTGTCGCCGATCGGCCCGCCCATGATGAGGACGATGATCTTGCCCTGCAGCGCGCTGAGCGACGGCCAGCCGTACTGGGCCACGCCCTGGCGGATGCTGTCGTAGCCGGTGAACATGCGGAGGTCGTCGGGTCGGTACAGCTTGCTGCCGAGCACCTCGCCGACCTGCGCGTGCAGCTCGTCGTACTGCCCGTCGCCCCAGCCGTAGGGGTTGATCGTCTTGAGATCGATCTGCACCGTGATCGGCAGGTGGCCCGGGTTGTAGTCGCTCCAGTTGCGGATGTCGTGCAAGCAATCGCGCAAGTAGCCGCCTTGACCCCAGCGACAGTTGTTCCCGGTGTCGCTGGCCCAGAAGTCGTGCTTCACCGCGAATTGTCGGACGTCCTCGAACAACTTGAACTCGTGGACGTCGAGCTCGATCGCGTAAAAGCCGTCCCACAGCGCATAATCGAGGCTGGGGAACTGGGCCGTCCGCTCGTAGGTGTTGTGCGGACGGGCGAAGTACACGTCGTTGTAGGGGTCGCTCCACCAGTAGATCCACGCGCTGGGCGCGTCCGCGCGGGCGCTGCCGGGGCCGACGGTGAGGGCGAGGAAGGCGCTGATCAAGGTGAGCGGGACGAGCTTCGTACGCATGGAATACCTTTAGTGGTCGGAGGGTCAATGGCGAGAGGAGCGGCCGTACGGGCGCAGCCGATGGCTGCATGCGCGGTCTCGGCCGCCCCGAGCGACGACGGCGGGGGCAGCGATGCGACCGAGGCACCTCGCCCGGAGGTGAGCGTCCGTTCGGACCGCCGCGGATCATGCCGGGTTTCTCGAATGTCGTGAACGGCGGCGAGGCGCGAGTGAGCCTCGCAACGCGCGCGGCGGCGTGATTTCGAAAGCAAGTGGCGCCGACGAACAACCTCTCTTCGTTGCGTTCGTCGCCCACGAGGTCACTGTTATCGGACGGTCTTCCACCCCTGCGCCCGGGCGGGTGATCGTGCTTCTTTTGCTTGGGGCGCCCAGACGAGAGCCGGCCGAGGCCATGTCCGCGCAATCGGGCGTGGTCGGCCCGGAGTGAGGTCATTAACCATGAACAAGACGATCAAGATCGAGGATCTCCGCGACAACGATGACAAGCGCGAGCTGAGCGACGAGGCGCTCGAGCTCGTCGTGGGCGGCCAGGCGCCCGCGACCAAGACCAATGAGGGCAACGGCGACACCGACGATTACGCGTGAGCGCGCCCGCCGGAGCCGCCCGCGCACGCGGGCCGTGAATCAACCCCTGAACGAGGTAACACCGATGAGCAAGACGATCGAGATCAAGGACATCGCCGAGACCGAGGACGCGCGCGAGCTGGCCGACAGCGAGCTCGAGCTCGTCACGGGCGGCATCTACAACACCGCGCCCAACACCTCGCGCGACAGCTCCGCGAGCGGCGAGACGGACGACCACTGACGCGCAGCGGCCTGCCCGCGCACGGCAGGATGACCGCTGAATCCCCCCCAGCACCTGCGCCGTCGATGACGACGTGAAGCGGTCCATGCGTCCCGGGGAGCGCCACGCGTGAACGCCCGGGCGAGGAGAGGGGGAGCGGCGCTCGCGGCTGCTCCTCCTCTCCGTTTCCTCCGAGGTCTTTCGTCATGATCATCATCCTCACCGGGCCGAACGATCCCCACGCCGACGCCGTCATCGAGCGGCTCGCGCGGAGGGGCGCCGAGTACCTCCGCTTCGACGAAGCCGATTATCCGGCCCGGGCGAGCCTGTCGTTCGGCTGCTCGCCGGACGGCCGCAGCTCGACCGTTCTCCGCACGCAGGATCGCACCGTCGATCTCGAGCGCGTCTCGACGATCTGGCGGCGCCGGCCGGCGCCTCCGGAGGCGCCTCCCGCGGTCGAGGACCCCGCGTGGCGGAAGTACGTGGAGCTCGAGTGCGAGGCCATGCTGGGCGCCGTGTGGCACTCGCTGCCGTGCCGGTGGCTGCCCGCGCCGACCTCGGTGCTCCGCCGCGCCGATCTCAAGCCGCTGCAGCTCAAGCTCGCGGGCGAGCTCGGGCTCGAGCTGCCGCCGACGCTGATCACCAGCGATCCGCAGGCGTTCCTCGACTTCTACCGCGAGCACGACGGAGATCTGGTGAGCAAGCTGCTCGGCACGGCGATGACGAAGGCGCTGAAGGACCAGCAGCTCGCCCGCTTCACGCAGCGGGTCACGCGGCGGGACGTCGGGTACGCGGACACGATCCGTTACGCGCCGATGATCTTCCAGGCCTACGTGCCGAAGCGCGTGGAGCTGCGCATCACCGTGGTCGGAGAGCAGGTATTCGCCGCCGAGATCCACTCGCAGAAGGCGAACCGCACGCGGGTGGATTGGCGGCGTTATGACATGACCCACACCCCGCATTACCCGCACACGCTGCCGGACGACGTCCGGCGCGGCTGCCTCGAGCTCGTGCGGCGACTCGGCCTCCGTTACGGCGCCATCGACATGGTGCTCACGCCCGACGGGAGGTACGTGTTCCTCGAGATCAACCCCAACGGCCAGTACCTGTGGATCGAGATGATCACCGGGCTGCCGATCAGCGACGCGATTTGCGACCTGCTCATGGAGCGCGAGGCGGCCTGAGCGCGCAGGAGGACGACGTGGACAGCGAGATCAGCAAGACGACGATCGAGATCCTGGACGAGATGATCCGCCTCGCCGGCGAGCGGCTCTCGCCGCAAGCGGGCGAGCGGCGGCTGCGGCAGGTCGCGCGCGAGCACCGGGACGTCCAGCTGGACGTGCTCTGGGAGCAGGAGGCGATGAACGGCGCGGTCCACTACGACGCGCTCCTCCGCGTGCCCGGTCAGGGCACCGTGTCCGTGGGCTACTGCCCCGACCGCGGCGTCCCGTTCGCGCTGCGGGGGGCGTTCCGCTGGAGCGAGAGCGAGATGCTCCGCGTCAACGAGAAGCGCATGACGATCCCCGACGTGGTCGCGCTCCTCGACTTCCTGTGGGACACGCCGTACCTCACCGACCGGCTGGTCGAGACGGCGCTGGTCGCCGAGGCGCTGGAGCGCGATCCGGCGGCGTTCGAGCCGACGCGCGAGGAGCTGCAGGCGGCGGTGGACGGCTTCCGCAAGCGGCGCGGGCTGTTCACGGCCGAGGCGACGATGCGGTGGTTGGAGCAGCACGGGACCACGGTGCAGAGCCTGGAGCAGCTCGTCGACGGCTTCGCGCGCGCGACCAAGCTGCGGGACAGCGTGACCGCGGGGCGAGAGGAGGCGTACTTCGCCGAGCACCGGGCCGAGTTCGACGAGGCCGTGATCGCCCGGATCGTCGTGCCCAGCCGCGAGCGCGCGCTGTCCCTGTGCGCGAGCCTCCGCGCGGGCGAGGTCGATCTGCTCGAGGCGGCCACGAAGGCGCTGCGGGCCCCGCAGCGGACCGATCTGCCCTGGCAGCAGCCGCCCCCGCTGCTCGCCCGCGTCCGGCGCGGCGCGCTGCCGGAGGAGCGTGCCGCGGCGATCTTCGGCGCCGCGCCCGGCACCGTGCTCGATCCGTGGGATACGCCGGCGGGCCACGAGGTCCTCGTCGTACGGGCGATCGAGCCCGCGACCTTCGACGCCGCGACGCGCCGGGCGGTCCGCGATCGCCTGTTCGAGGCGTGGCTCGCGGAGCGGCGCGGCGCCTCGAAGATCGCGTGGATCTGGGGTCAGCAGCCCTGAGACAACAACGCGACGATGGTGGTGCGGATGCGCGACGCCCAGCGCACCGTGCCGGTGGTGCGCAAGGAGAAGGCCGTGAAGACGCTCGACCGGGCGGTGTTCGACCGGGTCGGCGCCCTCGCGGCGCCGCGGCGCACCGCGACATGTCCTCCGGGACATGTCACTGGTGCGAGCCGCCGCGGTGGGCGAGCGCCTCACGCCGGGCAGGTTCTTTCGACATGTCCCGTGAGTCATGCGATGATGCCTCACACCGCACGCACGTGGCGGAAGGTGACGTTGAAGCGGGGCTCGGTCACGCCGCGCCGGCGCGGCAGCGCGTGCTTGTAAAATTGCTGACAGGTGCCGCGCATGATGAGCAAGCTGCCCGAAGCGAGCAGGACCTCGTGGTCGGCGCCGGTGGCCTTGTGCCGCAGCTGGAACGGTCGCGCGGCGCCGAGGCTGAGGCTGGCGATGGCAGAGCCGGGGACGAGGTCGCTGACCTTGTCGGCGTGCCAGCCGATGTAGTCGTCGCCGGTGCGGTAGAGGTTGACGAGGGCATAATTTAGAGAATGGCCGCAGACGGCGGCGATCCGGTCGCGGGCGGCCCGGAGCCGCGGGGGCCACGGGTGCGTGGTGCGGTCGACCCCGGCGTAGCGGTAGTGCAGGCCGTCGTCGCCGAAGGCGCACACCAGCCGCGGCGAGTCGATCGTCTTGCCGTACATGACCACGCGGTCGCGGTCGAAGCGATCCCGGACCTGCGCGAGCTCGGCGAGCAGCGCCGTCCGCTCGCCCGCGTCGAGGAACTCGGGGTCGTAGTCGACGATCGCGCCGTCGGCGTCGTCGATGATGGATACCTGGCTCATGTCACATGTCCTGGAGAACAGGGTGGAGAGGCGCGCCGGACGGCGAGGCCGACATCGTACACCGAGGGGCGAGACGTGAGACGTGAACCAAAGATCGCGCATGCCCGCGCCGCTGCCGGCAGGCGCCGTTTCTCGGGCCGATCTTTCAACCGAGCTCGACGTCGCGGCAATCCGGGGTGCGGGTGCGCTGGCGGCCGGCGGCGTCGGCGAGGCGACCGAAGCGGGCCGCGTTGGCGACCGCGCACGCCCGCGGGTCATTGTTGAAATAGACGAAGACGTCGCGGCGATCGGCGTAGAGCCGGGAGATCCGCGCGAGCCAGGAGGCCAGCGCGGTGACGCCGTAGCACGGGCGCGGGGCGGCGGTGCCGCGGTGCAGGCGGACGTAGCCCCAGTCGGCGGTCCGCTCGAGCGGGCCCTGTGGGCGGCCGTCGACATCGGTGAGGCACAGCGCGACCTCGCGGCGGCGCAGCGCGGCGAAGGTGTCGGCGGTGAACCACGACGGGTGCCGGAACTCGATCGCCAGGCGCTGAGCCTGGGGCCACACGTTCAAAAAATGTTCGAGGCGCTCGGGGTCGCGGGCCATCCGCGCCGGCAGCTGGACCAGCACCGGGCCCAGCTTGTCGCCGAGCCGGCGTGCGCGCGCGAGCAGGCGAGCGATCGGCTCCTCCGGATCTTTGAGCCGCTTCATGTGCGACAGGAAGCGGCTGGCCTTGGTCGCGATCACGAAGTCGGCGGGGGTCTCGCTGCGCCAGGCGGCGAAGGTGTCGCCGTCGGGCAGGCGGTAGAAGCTGTTGTTGAGCTCGACGGTGCGGAAGGCGGCCGCGTAGTGCGACAGCCAGCGGTGCTGCGGCAACGCATCGGGGTAGAAGCGGCCGCGCCAGTCGCGGTATTGCCAGCCGGAGGTGCCGATCCACAACACGCGTCCGGGCCTTTATCACGGCCTCGCCGGCGGGCAACCCTGAATGGATTGCGCGTAGCGCGGCGGTCGGCCTCGGTTGTCGCAGGGGGGCGGTTTGCGATGCACCCATCGTGATGTCGCGTGGTCTCTCGCGCTCGTTCGCCGTGCTCGCGCTGGTCTCGCGCGAGCGCGAGCCGGCGGTGCGATCGTCGAGTACCGCGGCGAGACCGACCTGTGTACGGCGGTCGGGCGGGCGCTGACGATGGTGACCCGGGAGCACGCGTTCGCCGAATTCGCGGCCTCGTTCGCGCCGCAGTACCAGCCGTGAGCGGGCGCGCGAACGAGCGAGAGGGGCGAGATTCGGTCGGCGCGGGGGCGCCGCTTCGTGCGAAGCTCGGCGGCATGTCGCTTACGAAATTGTTCATCCGCGGAAGTTGCCTCGGGCTGGTCGCGCTCGCGGGGGTGCTGACCCCGACGACCGCCGAGGCGTGTGACATCAGCGCCGACGAGTGCCTGGCCGACCTCGAGCTGGTGACCGTCGAGGCCATGCCGATCGACGGCGCCCTGGTGTGGCGGCCGGTGTACGCCGACGCGCCGTCGACTTCCTTTTCGGCGCTGTCAATCGAGGCGGCGACGACGGTGGTGGTGACGCCGATGGGGGGCGGGCCCGAGGTGCCGGGGACAGTGGTGGCCGTCGAGTCGCTGCGGGCGATCGTGTGGCGACCGGCGGCGCCGCTGCCGGCCGACGCGCTGTTCGAGGTCACGGTGACGATCGACAACGGGGCGCTGTCGTGCACCTCGGACGTGCCGAAGCCGCTCGAGCAGAAATTCACGGTGGGGAGCAGCGCCGAGACGACCGCGCCGCTGGCGGTGCCGGAGCTGACGGGCGAGGCGGTCGTGACCGTGAACCCGCAGATCGACTTCGACACGCTGGTGTGCTGCGACGGCGCGTTCCCGACCGAGACGTTCATCGACAACTGCGGGATCGGCATCGAGTGGGCGCAGGGGACCTGCGCCTGGCGCGAAGGGGTCGGACGGCTCGACGCCACGCTGTCGCTCGACCCGGTCGCGGTGGGGATGGCCTCCGGCCAGGTCGGCTACGTGTACGAGTCGAGCGGCGGCGTGTTCGCGTTCCCGCCCGGCGAGGCGCACGTGGCGGTGCAGACCTTCGCGACGATGTGCGGCCAGGTGAAGGCGATCCAGCTGGCCACCGGCGAGGAGCTGCTCGGGCCGGAGGTGTGCGTCGGCGAGGAGCTGGCGGACATGCTGGGCGAGCAGGCCGTCGACCCGGCGCCGGCGCTGGCCGGCTGCGCGGAGCAGCCGTACACCTGCCTCGTCACCAGCGACCTGGTGCCGCGGGCGTGGGACCCTGCCGCCTGCACGCCGTGGCCCGAGGGCACGGCGCCGACCACGGGCGCCGAGACCGGTGAGAGCAGCGACTCCGAGTCGTCCGGCGAGCCGGCGACCACCGACGCGAGCGAGACCGCCGGCGACTCCGAGGGCGCCAGCGACTCGGCGACCGCCGGGATGGACATCCTCAAGGACGGCTGCGCCTGCGCGGCGGACTCGCGCGCGGGCGGCTGGGGCGTGCTGGCGCTGCTGCTGCCGTGGCTGGGCCGGCGGCGCCGTCGCGGGTGACGCGAGCTGGGCGCGCTCGAACGGACATGTTTTCAGAGACATGTCCGTTCGAGCACCTCCAGGGTCGCCAGGCCGTCACATCGGCACGAAGCAGGCGATCGTGGTGTCGATGCGGAAGTTCGACTGGTTGGTGTGGCGCTCGGCGTGGAAGACGTCGAGCGAGTAGGACATACCCGGGGTGATGCCGAGGGCGTTGGCGCTGTCGTCGAGGTCGACCGAGTCCATCAGCTGCGGGTGGAGGCCGCCGAGGTCGAGGGCCAGCTTGCCGTTGATGAACACCCAGACGTCGTCGTCGCCGATGAAGGTGAACACCTCGCCGCCGTTGTAGAAGAAGGTCGTGTGGATCTCGGTGGTGAAGGCGAAATTGTTGGGCTGGCCCTCGTTGCCGAACCCGAGGCCGTCGACCGGGAAAAAGGTGTTGTCGGCGAACTGATAGAGGCCGGGTTGGACCTCGGTCAGCGGCAGATCGATCTGGAAGGTGTGATTGACGCCCGGCACGTCGTTGTACCACTGGGCGAACGCGTCCGGCCCGCTGGTCTGCGGCGTCGGGCCCGGGTGGGCGTAGACCGGCTTCTCGTCGGGGCCGAGGTCCTCCTCGACCAGGCCCTTGTAGGCGGTGTTGCCGCCGTAGTTCTCGAAGTCGGGGTGGGCGAAGGCGAAGTCGCGGATCGTCGCCTTGAGCACGCTGCCGCACGGGAGGTCGCCGGTGGTGGTGTCGGGCTCGCTCGTGCTGGTGGTCGAGCCGGTGTCGGCGGTGGTGCTGCTCAGGCCGGTGTCGTCGACGCCCATGGTGGTGTCGCCGGTGGTCGTGGTGTCGCCGGTGGTCGTCGTGGTGGTGTCTTCGGTGGTGGTGCCGGGCGCCGTCGTGGTGGTCGTCGTGTCGGGTCCGGTCTCGGTGGTCGGCGCGGTGGTGCTGGTCGTCGTGGTGTCGCCGGTGGTGGTGGTCGTGGCGGTGTCGCTGTCGCCCGAGTTGCTGCCGGCCGAGGTCGTCGGCGTGCCGGTCTCGCTGTCGCTGACGCCTCCGGTCGGATCGCCGGCGGTGCCCGCGCTCGTGTCGGTGGTGCCGGCCTGCGTCTCCGTGCCGTCGGCGCCGGCGGTGGTGTTGCTCGTATCGCCGCAGGCGGTCGCGAGCAAGAGCGCGACCGCGGTTTCGCGTCCCATCATTCCAACTCTCATGCCCCTTATCGTGGCCGCGGCCGGCGCGAACCGTCAACGGTGGATTTGCCACCGCACGCCACCTACGTCGCGGCCGTGTGCGCCGCGCTGTGCGAAGGGGAGGGCCCTGTGTTATGAGCGCCGCGTGACGACGACGGAGGCGAGGCGCGAGTCGGGCGAGCCGTCCGCGCTGCAGATCGGGCCGCTGCGGGTGTCGCCGCCGGTCGTGCTGGCACCGATGGCGGGTATCACGAATTACCCGTTCCGCGCGCTGTGCCGGCGGTTCGGCGCCGGGCTCTACGTCAGCGAGATGATCACGGCGGGGCCGCTGGTGCGCGGCGACGCGCGCAGCCTGCAGCTGTCGGACTTCGGGCGCGACGAGTCGCCGCGCAGCCTCCAGCTCTACGGCGTCGACCCGACCACGATCGCCGGCGCGGTCCGCTTCCTGGTCGGCGAGGGGCGGGTCGATCACATCGACCTCAACTTCGGCTGTCCGGTGCGCAAGGTGACGCGCAAGGGCGGCGGCTCGGCGATCCCGGTCAAGCCCAACCTGCTGCGCGCGATCGTGCGGGCGGCGGTCAAGGCGGCCGGGGCGGTGCCGGTGACGATGAAGTTCCGCATGGGCATCGACGACGGGCTGCTGACCTACCTGCAGGCGGGGGCGATCGGCGAGGAGGAGGGCTGCGCCGCGGTCGCCTTGCACGCGCGGACGGCCGCGCAGCTGTACTCGGGGTCGGCCCGCTGGGAGGCGATCGCGGCGCTCAAGCGGGCGGTGCGGACGATCCCCGTGCTCGGCAACGGCGACATCTGGGAGGCCGAGGACGCCCTGCGCATGGTCCGAGAGACAGGTTGCGACGGGGTCGTGGTCGGCCGCGGCTGCCTCGGCCGACCGTGGCTGTTCCGCGAGCTGGCGGCCGCGTTCGCCGGGGCGCCGCCGCCGGCGCCGCCGTCGCTCGGCGAGGTGTGGGCGATCATGCTGGAGCACGCGGAGCGGCTGTGCGCGTGGATGTCCGAAGAGCCAGCCATGGCCGCGTTCCGCAAGCACGCGCGCTGGTACACGCTGGGCTTTCACAGCGCCGAGCCGGTGGTGCCGAAGCTGATGCAGGCCCAGCGGCTCGCCGAGCTGGCGGCGCTGGCGGGCGAAGTCGACCTCGCCGAGCCGTTCCCCGCGGCGGCGGCCCGGCTGGTGCGCGGCAAGAGCGGGCCGCCGCAGAAGGTCGCGCTGCCGCACGGCTACCTCGACGACCTCGACGACGCGACCCCGCCCGGACCCGACGCCGAGGACGCCGACTCGGGCGGCTGACCGCGCCGATGCGGTGAGACAAAAATGTCGTGACCTCGCGGCGCACCGTGGTCGCGCGCCCGCGCGGCGCCGATCCTGGTGCCGCCGCGCGGACCCCATGCCTGCGCGGACGCGACGCGGCCCGATCGGGTAGGATGCGGGTATGAACTCGCCTGCACGCGCGCTGCGCCCTGACGACTTACGGCAGCCGCGACCGATTTATGTGGTGTGGGAGACGACGCTGCGCTGCGATCACGAGTGTGCGCACTGCGGGTCGCGGGCCGGTGACGCGCGGCCGGACGAGCTGAGCACCGAGGAGCTGCTCGAGGTGGCCGACGCGCTGGTGCGCCTCGGCAGCCGCGAGGTCACGCTGATCGGCGGCGAGGCGTACCTGCGCGGTGATTGTTACCGGCTGATCGAGCACATGACGAAGGCCGGCATCCGCGTGACGATGCAGACCGGCGGGCGCGGGCTGACGCAGGACCGCTGTCGCAAGCTGCGCGAGGCCGGGCTGGCGGCGATCGGGGTGTCGGTCGACGGGCCGGAGGCGGCCCACGACACGCTGCGCGCCAGCCCCGGCAGCCACGCGGCGGCGCTCAAGGGCATCCGCAACGCCCGCGAGGCGGGGCTTTTGGTGACGTCGAACTCGCAGATCAACCGCCTCAACAAGGACGTGCTGCGCGAGACGGCGGAGCTGCTGGCCGACGCGGGGGTGGCGGTGTGGCGGGCGCAGATGACGGCGCCGATGGGCCGCGCGGCCGACCGCCCGGACTGGCTGCTCGAGCCGTACATGGTGCTCGAGGTGATCGACACGCTGGCCGACATCCAGCGCTGGGCCCAGCGGCGCGCGGCGGATCGGGGGATTCCGTGGGAGCGGGCGTTCCACGTCCGCCTCGGCAACAACCTCGGCTACTTCGGCCCGCACGAGCAGCTGCTGCGCACCCGCCCGGGCTCTCCCGACAGCTACTGGCAGGGCTGCTCGGCCGGCAAGTTCGTGATGGGCATCGAGTCCGACGGGACGATCAAGGGCTGCCCGTCGCTGCCGACCGCGCCCTATACCGGCGGCAACGTGAAGACGGCCGCGCTCGCGGACATCTGGAACGAGGCGCCCGAGATCGCGTTCGCCCGCGACCGCGGGACGTCCGAGCTGTGGGGTTTCTGCAAGTCCTGCTATTACGCGGAGGTGTGCCGCGCGGGCTGCTCGTTCACCGCCCACAGCGCGATCGGCAAGCGCGGCAACAACCCCTTCTGCTACTACCGGGCGACGCAGATGAAGCGCAAGGGGCTGCGCGAGCGCGTGGTCCTGCGCCAGGCCGCCCCCGGCGACCCGTACGACTTCGGACAGTACGAGATCGTCGAGGAGCCGTGGGACTCGGCCCCGCCGCGCGCGGCGGTGCGGCTGCCCGTGCTGGCGGGGTGAGCGGAAGCTGGTCGTCCGGGCATGCTCGATGGAGCATGTCCGAGAGAGCATGGCGAAAAGGGCATGTGCTTCCGGACGTGCTCCTGCTCGCATGCGCGAACGGCGAGCCCGGCCCAGGCGCGCTGAGGTGGTTTGGACGCGTGAACGGGCGGAGCGTGGGCGAGCCCGCCCGGCCGAGCGCGGCCGAGCGAGCGCGCTGGGGACCGGACGTGAATGGGCGAGGCGTGGGCGAGCCCGGCTGCCTGCTGGGAGGGGCTGATGCGCGGACGGGCGGCGCTGGGCGAGCCGGTCGCGGTCCGGTCGAGCGCATGGAAGCCTGGCGTTCGGCGCATGGCAAGAGCGACATGCTAAAAAGGACAGGGCCGATGGGGCCTGTCCTTGAGAGCAGTCGCTGCGCGGGCGCCCGGGGCCGCGTGATTGCCCCGGCGGATGAGGCTCAGGTCGTGCCGGGGACGCCGTAGTCGGGCTCGGGGCCGCCGGTGGTCTGCGGCACGCCGTACTCGGGCTCGCCGACGGTGTCGGTGTCTCCCGTGGTGGTGCCGGCGGTGGTGCCGTCGGTGGCGTCGGTGGTCGAGGGGACGCCGTAGTCGGGCTCGCCCGAGGTGCTGGTGGTGGTGGCGAGGGTGTCGGTGGCGGGGACGCCGTACTCGGGCTCGGCGGAGGTCGGCGACTCGGTCATCGAGGCCGAGTTGCCCTCGGTGGTGCTGCCCGTGGTGGTGTCGGTGGTGTTGCCGGTGCCGGTGCTGGCGTCGGTGGTGCTCTGGCCGGTGCTGGAGTCGCTGCCGCTCATCGTGTCGTCACCCTTGTCGGGGCAACCCGAGAGCGCCAGGCTCACCATCACCGCGGAGGCGGCGCGGGCCAACCGACCCTCGCGGTGCAGCTCGGCGCCGCAGTGCGGGCAGGTGGAGGTGTCCGACTTGATGTGCTCACGGCAGGCAGGGCAGGCGTAGAGGCGAGTCGTAGGCAGTAAGGGCGGAGGGGCCATGTCCGGAATGGCACCACGCGCCCGCCCGGGCTGTCAACGCGCGCAGCCGCGACCCGGTCGCTTCAACGCCGCCGCATCGGCCGCAGCGAGCGGAACACGAGGCCGAGGCCGCCCACCAGCAGGGTGAGGATCACGAGGGTGTTCCACAGGGTCGTCGGGCGGAAATGGATCTCGAGGTTGGCGATGATGCCGACGAAGATGAAGACGGCGCCGAGGCCCGTGAGCGCCCAGCCGACGATCGAGCGCGCGCTGTAGAACAAGAAGCCGATCCCGAACAGCAGCGGCAGCAGGGTCAAGCCGAAGGTGCTGTCGCCCCAGAAGGTCCAGTAGCCGCTGTGGACCATGACCTGGTTGAGCAGCAGGTACGCGCCCGCGCCCAGCATGCCGAGGCCGAGCAGAAAGACGGGGAGCCCCCCGGGGGTGCCGCCGACGTCGCGGAGGTCGTGCATGCGGGGAGCGTAGCATCCAGGGGGGCTGGTGCAGATGAGCGCAGGCGCGCGCGGCGAGATCGGTGGGGCCGCGGAGGGGCGCGGCCGGGGGCGAGCGGGTTGGGACACCTCGGGCTTTTCGTCGCCGAGACCGGAGCGGCGACGCGCGAACGCCGGGCTCGAGCCCGGCGGCGACATGACCTGGCCCATTGGCCAGGAGCGAAGGGGCAGGTCCCTCGCGACAGGTGCGAAGGGACAGGCGATCAGCCGGCCGGCTTGGCGTACTTCTCGATGCACACCCGCATGATGTCGGAGATCGACGACTTGAGGGTCTTGTCGGTGGCGGCGTCGAGGGCGGCGACCTGGCAGGCGGCGGCCTCGATGCTGCCGAGGCCGGTGCAGCCGTTGATGGTCATCGGCCGCTGGGTGCCCTGGGCGGCCTTGAGCTTCTCGAGCTCGGGGCCCTCGAACATGCGCTCGAAGAACTTGAGCTGGGCGTCGGCGACGGCGTCGCAGGCCTTCTTGATGTCCTTCGGCAGCTTGGGCGGGAGGGTGGCGAGGGCGTTGACGGCGGCGATCCGCGCGTCCTCGGCGTCCTTCTCGGCCTTGGCCTTGGCCTCGCGCTCGGCCCGGCGCTTGGCGATCGCGTCGTCCTCGACCTTCTTCGGCTCCTCGGCCTTGACCTCGGGCTCGGCCTTCTTGGCCTCGCCGCCGCAGGCGGTGGTGATGGAGAGGGCGAGGACGAACGGGACGGCGCGGCGGAGGGGCATCGTGGCGCGGAGGATCGCACGCCCGCGGCCTGGGGTGAAGAGGGGGCAGGGGCCTTCTGCGGAGCAATTGCAGGCCTCGCAGGCGCGCCCCGCGGCGACGAGTCGGCGCGTGCGCGGTTCCAGGCGCACGGCGGCGCAGAGAGCTTGTCCGCGTGCAGGGCTCGCCACGCCGCGGAGGAGCGGCCCGCGCTTCGGGCTGCTCGATGACAGGGACCGGCCCGGCTTCGCGCTCGTCGCGGTCGCGGTCGCGGCCCGGGCTTCGATTCGCCTACAGGCGCACGGCGGCGCGGTGGAATTGCTGGCGGATCGGCAAGATCGGCGGGCCGTTGCGCGTGGGGTGGACCCGGTTGGACAGCAAGATCGCAATCAGCGGGCCGCGGCCGTCGGGCGGGGTGGGGTCGATCCACAGGCTGGTGCCCGTGAACCCCGTGTGGCCGGAGGCGCGCGCCGAGAGCACGTCGGCGGCGGTGCCGCTGCCGTCGGGGCTCGGGCTGTCCCAGCCGAGCTGTCTCGTGGAACCTGGCACTTTGGACAGGGTCCAAAAGACATCTCGCGTCGCGGGGTCGAGGCCCGGCAGGTTGCACTCGAGCCAGGCGCGCGCCAGCTCGAGCGCCGCGGCGGCGTCGCCGAACAGGCCGGCGTGGCCGGCGACGCCGCTCATGACGAAGGCGTTGTCGTCGTGGACCTCGTAGTGGGCGCAGCGGACGGGGGCGCGGCAGGCGAACCAGCTCGGGACGCCGTCCGGGTGCAGCGCGGGGTCGTAGACCTCGGTCGGGGCGACGCGGTGCTGCTGGGCGGACGAGGGCCCGCGGGCGCCGAGCAGGCGGTGGAAGCCGAGGCGCGGGACGTCGCCGCGATGGAGGTCGAGCGGCCAGGCGATCTTGTTGTCGAACAGGCGGTCGAGCGGCTGACCGTAGAGGCGCTCGAGCCAGGCGCCGAGGATCATAAACCCGAGGTCGCTGTAGACCGCCTTGCTGCCGAGCGGGTACTCGGGCGGGGTCTGGGCGATCCGGTCGAGCACCCGTTCGGGGCGGCCAGGCCTCAGGTCGGCGAAGTACTCGCGGTGCGCCGGCAGACCTGAACTATGGGACAGGAGGTGGGCGAGCGTGGCCCCCGGGCAGGCGCGATCCCAGTCGGCCGGCACCGGGGTCGTGAGTTCGACCCGCCCCTCGGCGACGGCCAGGGCCGCGAGGCTGGTGGTGGCCAGGACCTTGGTCAGCGAGGCGAGGTCGTAGACGGTGTCGCGGCTGACCGCGCGCAGGTAGCCCGGCGCGCCCTCGCGGCTGCCGAGGTCGCCGTGGGCCTCGTGGTAGACCTCGGCGCCGTCGCGCCAGACGAGGGCGACGCAGCCGGGGTAAACACCGGCGCGGACGCCGTGCTCGAGGAGGTCGAACAGGTCGCGATGCGGATCTTCACGCACGCCGGCGAGCTTGCAACACCCGCGCCGCGCTTGCTAGATCGCCGCCCATGCCGCTGCACCTCGCCTCCGAGTCCGAAATGCGCCGCCGCCTGATCGTCGCGCTCGACGTGCCCGACGCCCGGGCCGCGGTCGCGGCGGCGCAGACGCTGAAGGGCCACGTCGGCATGCTGAAGGTCGGGCTCGAGCTGTTCGTGGCCGAGGGCCCCGAGGTGGTGCGCCGCCTCCGCGGCGAGGTGCCCGAGCTCGAGATCTTCCTCGACCTCAAGCTCCACGACATCCCCAACACGATGTGCGGCGCGATCCGCTCGGCTCGCTCGCTCGGCTGCCGCTTCATCACCGTCCACGCCGGCTCGGGCCTGGCCCACCTCAAGGCGTGCGTGGCCGAGGCCGGCGCGGAGCTCGGCGTGCTGGCGGTGACGGTGTTGACCAGCCAGGACGCGGCCGCCTGCGCCGAGGCCGGGCACACGCGCGCGCCCGCGGAGCTGGTGGTGATGCGGGCCGCGCTGGCGCGCGCGGCCGGCTGCGCGGGGGTGGTGTGCAGCGGGCAAGAGCTGGCCGGGGTGCGCTCGGCGGCGCCGGGCATCGCCTGCGTGGTGCCGGGCATCCGCCCCGCGGGGGCCGAGGTCGGCGACCAGAAGCGGGTGATGACGCCCGGGCAGGCGGTCGCCGACGGGGCGGCGTACCTGGTGGTCGGGCGCCCGATCCTCGGCGCGCCCGACCCGGCCGCCGCGGCCGACGCGATCGTCGCCGACATGCTCGCCGGCGCCGAGGCGAACTGAGGCGCGGCTGCCCCTCGGGGCCGGTGATGTCGCGGCGCGGCCTCGGCTGTCCTGCAGGACAGGTCGATTGCCCGGGCCGGCCTCGCTGACCTTCGGGACAGGTGTCTTCCGGCGCGCCCCGGGGCTGTCCTGGAGGACATATGTCGAATCGCGCCGCCGTCAATAGCCCTGCATCGGGATGCCGAGGGTGACGCGCTTGTCGGGGTGCTCGGCGGCGGTCCAGATCAGCTTCAGGTCGCGCTCGACGTAGAGGTCTTCGGGGCCGTCGGGCCAGGCGGTGATCTCGCTGGTCGAGTCGGGGAGGTTGCGGTAGAGGCGGCCCCACTGCTGGGCCTGGCTCGAGCACGACATGTAGTAGACGCCCTCGTAGGTGACGGCGCCCTGGGTGCGCGTCTGGCCGGCGAGGGCGGCGTCGAGGGCGAACACGGTGCCGCCGTTCTCGACGAGGCGGGTGCTGTCGAGGTCGATCGGCCAGCGGGCGAGGCGGCCGGTCAGGTCGGTCATGTACTCGGCGGTGACGAGCACCGGCGGGTCGGCGCTGCGGTCGAGCGCGACCGCGGAGAAGCGGAGCGGGCACGAGTCGGCGGTGAGGTTGTAGCGACCGATCTCCGGCACCGCGTAGCGATAGCCGTGGGCCTGGACCTTGCCGCCGGCGATCCCGATCGCCGCCTCGTCGTCGCTCGCGGTGGTCTCGAAGATCCGCGACATGTCGTAGACGCGGAAGCCCGCCGACGTGGAGGCGACGTAGAGGCGGTCGCCGACCCAGGCGATGCCGCCGGCGTGCAGGGCGTCGCCGCTCTTGGTGTTGGCGGCCGCGAAGTTGACGTCGGGGCCGTCGCCGGTCGGCGTGACGAGCAGCAGGTGACGGTAGTGGATCGAGTCGAGGTCGCTGATGTCGACCAGGCTGAGGCGCACGCCCCGGGCCGGCGGGTCGGTCGGCTCGCGCTCGATCTTGTGGTACCACGAGACCAAAAGCAGCCGCTTGCCGCCGACCTTGTGGTCGGCCCGCGCGTCGCTCGAGCCGGTGATGCCCTGCGGGTACCAGTAGTCGACGGCCCCGTCGCCGGCGTTCCAGCGGAAGCCGACGTAGTCGTGGTTCTTCATCCGCTCGGCCTGGTACGCCGACAGGCCCGGCACGGCCTCGCGGTTGAGCTGGCCGAGCACGTCGTCGAGGGTGACCGCGGTGCCGGTGCGCGCGAGCAGGGCGTCGGCGCGGGCGATGCCGGCCGCGAAGTCGCTCGGCGCGAGGGCGAAGGCGCAGCCGTCGAGGAGCTCCAATTGATGTTCGGTCGCGGTCGGCTCGACGTCGGCGCACGCCGGTGGGTCGAGGCAGATCGGGTCGGGCGTGGGGCCGGTGGTGTCGGGGGTCGCGTCGGTGGTCGCGTCGGGGCCGGTGGTGTCGGGGGCGGTGGTGCTGGTGAGGGGGCTGTCCGTGTCGCTGGTGTCGGGGTCGGTGGTGCCGGGATCGCTGGTGCCGGGGTCGCTGGTGCCGGGGTCGCTGGTGCTGGTGGGAGCCGGGGCGCCGGTGGTGCCGGGGGTGGTGCTGGTGGGCGCGAGGTCGTCGGTGGTGCTCGCCGCGGACGAGGTCGACGCGCCGGGGCCGGTGCCGCTCGCGTCGCCCGTCGAGGTCGCAGGGTCGTCGCTGCAAGCCGTGAAGAGGAAGACGAGGGTCGCGAGGGCGAGGCGAGGCATCGCGGCGAACGTAGCATCGGTTGCTCGCCCGGCACGATGCGGAGATCGCGGATCGACGAAGCGCAGTGCGGTGGCGAGGCGTGGCCTGCAAGCGGGGGCTGGTCGCACCACTCGAGCTGGGGTTGGCGGCCTCGCGGGAGACTCGTGGCATGCGAGGCCGAGCCGCGGGTTTGCGTCCGCCTCGGGGCGGGGCGAGGTCGGACGGCGGAGAGGTCGGTGCCGATGAGGGGACGGGTCGGCGTTCGCCCCGGGGCTCGTGCGGGAGGACGCGGTTCGCAAGGCGGCGGGCTCGGCTGGGGTGAGCGCGGTGTGTCGGTCTGCGGCGAGGCGGTCGTCCGGGTCAAAATCGTGGGCTGTCCTCGGGGACATGTGACGATGTTCGCCTCGGCGCTCGGTCGACCGATGCAGAAGGTGAGCGGGCGCGCTCGTGCGAATGGTGCTTGACAGGGGTGGGGGGTGCGTGCATTCTCCCCGGCATGTTCGTTCGGTTCTCCTGAGGCCGGCTGATCGCGTCGTGCGCTCGATGGGCGTGGCGCGGCGCCGGTCTCTACGAAGAGTCCTCGACGGGTCGTGAGCGCCGCGTTTGCGGCGATCTGCGGCGATTGGGCCGGGTGCGCGTGGCAGGAGCCGCCATCGCGCCGCCGCCGACCGAATCGGCGCCGAGCCACGCGACGCGTCGATTCGTCGGTTCGTACGGCGCGCGGTGACGGTGGCGCGCAGGGAGAGTCGTGTGTCCAATATCATTTGTTTCCGTCGCCACGCGCGGCGGACGGTCGATCATGCGGTGAGTCTCGGTTATTCGCTGTTGCGCGCCGACCCAGCGGCGCAGGAGGCGTTCGCGCGGGTGCTGTGGACGGCGAGCGAGCGCTCGAACCTGCTGGACGGCGGCGTCGGGGCGGTGGAGGCGATCGTCAATTTGGCCCGCTTCCACGCCTGGCACCGGGCCGAGGTCGAGGGCTGGAAGGGCGGCCGCGGCCACCCGATGGCGCTGGTACACTCGCTGGCGCAGCACCTGATGGGTCGCTATCCGGCGCCGCGAATGCTGGCCTCGGCGTGGTTCGGCGACGATTCGCCGGGCCGCGACGAGGAGCGCGGGTGGTTCATCGAACACGCGGGCGGGCGCCCGTTCCGCAAGCTGACGGGGCTGCCGGTGCAGCTGACGCGCAAGATGGAGCAGATCCTGCTGAAGTCACCGGCGGACCTGCCGGTGCGCGCGGCGATCCGCCGGGCCGAACTCCTGGGGCTGGGCGCCGAGCCGGAGCTGGTGCAGGCGATCTCGCAGACGGAGTTGGGCGCCGATCTGCGCCACAGCCGATTCTGGCGCGGGGTGTTCCAGTGGATGATCCGCCACTGGGAGGCGCTGCGGCCGGAGCAGGTCGAGCCGCTGATAAAATACCTGCAGGCGACGCAGCTCCGCGAGCGCGCGACGGACGGCGCTGCCGGCGAGCCGACCCGGCCGACGCCGCAGTTCGCGGGGGCCGGGCGCTCGCCCGAGGCGCTGTGGCGACAGGTCCGCGAGTGGCAGCACGAACTGCTGATGGCGCGGCAGCGCGAGCTGCTGGGCGCGGCGAGCTCGTTCAGGACGTGGGCGGCCGCGGGCTGGGCGGGGCTGCGGATCGACGACGACAGCGGCGACCCGAAGGTGACGGTGTGGGAGATCGGCGAGCTGCTGTCGAGCGAGGGCCTGCGGGCCGAGGGCCAGGCGCTGCGCCACTGCGTGGGCACCTACGTCGGACGCTGCGTCCGCGGGATCTCGAGCATCTGGTCGCTGCGCAGCGCGGGCCCGGGCGGCGAGTTCGCGTCGCGGTTCACGATCGAGGTCGAGCCGCAGAGCCGGCGGATCGTGCAGATCCGCGGGTTCGCCAACTGCAGGGTGGAGGGCCTGGCGCGCGAGATCATCGCCCGCTGGGCGCGACAGGAGCGGCTCGACATGACGGGGTCGTGATGGGGGAGGCGCCCCGCCGCGCGTGGGCTCGCAAGGGCGGCGCGCGGCGGGGATGCGACGGGTGCATGGAGCCGCGCCGGAGAGGATCGATCGAAAGGACGTGTCCTCGGGGACATGTCGTTGGATTGTGCACACCCGCGGAGGCCTGGTTTTGGAGACATGTTTATTCGGTCGTGTCCGAATGGGCGCGACGGCCGCGGGGAGGCGCCGGCGCGGCCCTGCCTTTGAGACATGTCTTTCGGGTCATGGCCGAAGGGGCGCGACGGCCGCGGGGAGCTCCCAGCCCGCGGAGGTCGTCGATGCCGGCAGGACGGGCTCCGTCAGGCGGCAGTCGAAAGGCCGGCGCGGCCGGGCGAGACGGGCGGCGCAGCCGCGGCGGAGGCGATCCCCGGACGCTTGCGCGAAATCGCGCTGGCGAGGGAACGGCATGACACGTCGCGTCCACGCGCGCGCGCCTGCGGCCGAGACGCTGTCGCCGCTGTCATTCGCGGCCGGGGGAGCCGGCGGGGCCGGGCGGCCGGGCGTGGGGTATCCTCGGGTGACACGATGCCCGCCGATTCCTCCGCCGGCCAGATGGCGCCCGAGTTCGCGAGCGACGAGGACCTGCTGGACCGACTCTCGGCGCGGCCGCACGAGCTGGTGTACCTGGTGGGCTCGGCGGTGACGGCCCCGAGCCGCGCGGGCGAGCCGGGGGTGCCGCGGGTCGACGGGGTGATCGAGCTTATCCGCGGCGAGTACCAGCGGGCCAGCGAGCTGCAGCGATTCGAGGCGGCGCTGGCGAAGGAGCCGGACAACCGCTATCAGGCGGCCTTTCGCCACCTGCTGCGCACGCGCGACCAGGACGTGGCCAACGCGGTGATCCGCCGCGCGGTGCTGCTGGCCCGCCGGCCGTCGACCCGGTTCCCGACGCCGCCGGCGGTGATCGACGACGACCACGAGGTGTGCCGCGCGCTCGAGGACGACGTCGAGGGCTGGCACCTGCCGCCGGCCGCCGACGCGCTCGGCCAGGTGCTGGCGCGCGCGCCGGCGGCGACCCGCCCGCTGGTGCTGACGTCGAACTTCGACCCGCTGGTGTCGATCAGCGTGCGCCGGGCCGGCGGTCGCGCCTACGTGACGGCGCTCCACGGCGACGGCAGCCTGGCGGGCGTCGACGGCCAGGGCTGCCTGGTGGTCCACTTCCACGGCGACTGGTTCCGCACCGACACGCTGCACACGCCCGCGCAGCTCGGCCAGGACCGGCCCAAGCTGTCGGCGTCGCTGGCCAACCTGATCAGCGCGCGCACCCTGGTGGTGCTCGGCTACAGCGGGTGGGACGACGTGTTCACGCGCTCGCTGATCGCCACCATCCGCGGCGGGCTGGCGCCGATCAAGATCGCGTGGGCGTTCTACCCCGACGACGAGGCGGCGATCGTGCGCGGGTCGAGCCGCCTGCTCGAGGCGCTACGCCCGGGCATCGAGCTCGGGCGGGTGGTGCTGTACAAGGGGATCGACGCCCACGCGTTCCTGCCGCGGCTGGCCGAGCGGCTGGCCGAGTCGACGGCGCCGGTCGGCGGGGCGCACCACGCGGGCGACGGCGAAGCGCGGGCCGGGCAGAGCGGGGCGCACCACGCGGGCGACGGCGGGGCGCGGCCGGGGCACAGCGGGTCGTTCTTCGCCGGCGAGAGCGGGCAGCGGCCGATCGAGCCGCCTGCCGCCCCGGAGGCGTCGTCGTCGCACACGACCGGCTCGATCGCCGCGGTGCTCGGGACCCACGCCGAGGCCGCCTGCGCGCCGGGGGCCACGCCGGCGAGCGCGACGGGGCACGGGTCTTCAGGGACAGGTTCGCTGGGACAGGGCGCTTCGGGCATGTCCTCCGGGACCGGTCCTGGGGAGCATGTCGCTTCGGGCATGCCCTCGGGGCCGAACCCGTTCCAGAAGGCGGGCATGCTGGGGCTGGCGGCGCGCTCGTACGTGGCGCGGGCGGCCGACGCGGCGCTGGCGGAGGCGCTCGAGGGCGGCGCGCACGTGGTGGTGGTCCGCGGCGACTTCTCGATCGGCAAGTCGAGCCTGCTCCTGCGGGCCGATCGCGCGTGGACCAGCGGGGCGGGCGCGGCGGTGTGCCTGCTCGACCTGCAGATGATGCGGGTCGACGACGTCAACCTGTTCTTCGACGAGTTCTTCGCCGAGGTCGGCCGCGCCTACGGGCAGAGCTTCAAGAGCTGGCGCGAGGTCCAGGCGGCCGCCGGCCAGCGGCCGCTCTTGCTGACGCTCGACGAGTTCGGCGGGCTGACGCCCGAGGTGGCGCAGCGGTTCGTGCCGGCGCTGTACCGGGTGGTCACGCAGCTCGCGGGGGCGATGCGGCTGGTGGTGACCACGCGCGACCCGATCGCCGAGGTGCTGGCGAGCTTCGAGCTGTCGAACCCGAACCTCGGCGACTGGCCCGAGGTCGAGCTGCGCCCGTTCACCGAGGCGGAGCTCGGCCGGCTCCTGGCCCTGCTGCCGCCGCGGGCCCGCGCGGTGGCGGAGACGGAGCAGGCGGCGATCTGCGAGCGCACCAAGATGCTGCCGAAGCCGGCGCAGTGCCTGTGCTTCAACCTGTGGAAGGACGAGGCGGCCGGGGCGAGCGACGCCGACCTGGCGGCGCGGGTGCGCAAGAAAGAGAGCTACCGGTGACGGTCGAGAACCCGTACCGGGCGGCAGGGGCGTTCGCCGGCAAGGCGTACATCCGCCGCGGCGCCGACGCCGAGCTGGTCGAGCAGATCCGCGACAACCAGTACTACCCGTACTTCGCGGCGCCGCGGCAGAGCGGCAAGTCGAGCCTGATCGCCCGCACGATGTCGTCGCTGCCGGCGCCGGAGTTCCGCTGCGCGCTGGTCGACCTGTCGCCGTTCGTGGTCCGCTCGTACGACGACTTCTGGCGCCAGTTCCTGCACGAGGTGGCCCGCAGCGCCAACTTCGACCCGGCGCCGATCGGCAAGGGCGACCCGCGCGACGTGTTCAAGGCCTGGCTGTCGGCGTTCCCCGGCCGCCTGGTGATCTTCGTCGACGAGATCGACGTGCTCCTCCACGTCGAGTGCCGCGAGCAGATCTTCAGCAAGATCAGGACCTTCTTCAACCTGCGCGCGCACGAGGAGGCGCTGCAGCGCCTGACCTTCGTGCTGGCAGGGGCGGCCCACTCGTCGCGCTTCATCTCCGACCCGCGCTGGTCGCCGTTCAACGTCGCCATCGAGATCGCGCTCGAGGACCTGACGCTGGCCCAGGTCAGCCAGCTCGCGTCGTACCTGGCGACCGCCGGCGCGTTCGCCGGGCCCGACCTGGTCGCCCGCGTGTTCGAGCTGACGGCGGGCTCGGTGTTCCTGTGCCAGCTCGTGTTCGAGGCGCTGTGGAACCGCGCCGCCCGCGGGGCCAGGAAGCTCGACGCCAGCGACGTCGACGCGGTGGTCACGACCATCGTCGCCGAGAGCTCGCGCAACATCCACTTCTACAACATCTTCCGCCTGGTCACGCAGGACCCGCGCCTGGCGATGCTGTTCCGCCGCCTGGTCGACGGCGAGGAGCTCGGCGAGGAGGACCGCAAGGAGCTGCAGCTCACGGGCCTGTGCCGCGGGATGGACCCGTTCCGCAACGAGGTGTACGCCCGCGTGTTCGGGGCCGGCGGCCCGCTCGACCTCAAGGTCGCGGGCGCCAAGGCGACGCTCGGTCGCAAGCTCGAGGCGGCGCTGACGAAGCGCCAGCAGCTCGAGGAGGAGGGCCGCGCCACCAGCGAGGTCGAGGCCGAGATCGCGGCGCTCAAGCGCGAGTTCCGCGAGGGCGCGCAGCTCCGCGAGGGCGACGTGCTGGCCCGCGGCCGCTACCGCCTGCTCGAGCCGATCGGTCAGGGCGGGTTCGCCACGGTGTGGCACGCGCGCGACGAGACGGCCAAGCGCGAGGTGGCGCTCAAGGTGCTGCACGGGCAATTCGCCGAGGACAAGACCCGCCGCGACCGCTTCTTCCGCGGCGCGTGGAAGATGTCCGAGCTGCGCCACCCGGCCATCGTCCAGGTGCTCGAGCCGTACGGCGAGGAGGCCGGCCGGCACTACTTCGTGATGGAGTACATGTCCGGCGGGACGCTGCACGAGGCGGTGCTCGACAAGAAGCTGACGCACGACCAGGTGGTCGCGGGGATCGTCGCCGTCGGCCAGGCGCTGGTCCACGCGCACGAGCGCGGGCTGGTCCACCGCGACGTGAAGCCGTCGAACGTGCTGCTCGGCGAGGGCGGCACGGCCAAGCTGACCGACTTCGACCTGGTCCGCGAACAGGACGCGTCGGGCTCGACCCGCACCGGACCGATGGGCTCCTTCATCTACGCGGCGCCCGAGGTGCTCAACCGGCCGCAGGACGCCGACCACCGCGCCGACATCTACGGCCTGGCGATGACGGCGGTGTTCGGGCTGCACGGCGCCGAGCTGCCGCTCGAGGTGGTCCGCGACGCCGACCGCTTCATCGACCGCCTGCACTGCGGGGGGTTGATGAAGGACGTGCTCAAGAAGGGAGTGGCGTGGGAGATCGAGCGCCGCTTCCGCTCGGCGGCCGAGTTCACGCAGGCGCTGTCGACGGCGTGGGCCGAGACGGAGACGGAGGCCGCGCCGCCGCCGGTGACGCAGAAGCAGGCGATGGCGCCGACGTGGACCGCGATGTTCGCGACCCTGCCGCTGCCCGAGTCGGGACCGCTGGCGGCGGCGAAGCCGGTGGCGGCAGCAGGTGCGCCGGGCGCCGCGGGGCCGACGGGCGCGGGGCTGGAGAGCTTCACGCCGATCGTCGAGGAGGTCGAGGACTCGGATGCGGCGCCGGTGACGGCGGCGCCGGTGACGGCGGCGCCGAGCACCCCGCCGCCGCTCGCTGCGGCGCCGAGGGCCCCGGCGGCGAGGATCACGGCTCCGCCGCTGCGAGAAGAGGCCGCGCGCGCGGCCGAGGCGACGCTGACGACGGCGAACCTGTCGGCGACCGCCGTGCAGGCGACGGCCGCCGAGATGGCGCTCGCGGACGCGACGGTCGCCAGCGCGGAGATCGACGCGCCCGAGCGAGCGCCGCGGCAGACGACGATGCTCGACGCACGGGCGGCCGCGCAGGCGCAGCCCATGCCGCCGCCGGGGCCCGTGGCCCGCGCGCCCGGTCGCGGCGTGTACGCGCTGCTGGGGCTGTTCGCCAGCGCGGCGCTGGTGCTGCTGGCGATGCAGATCGCAGGGCCCGGCCTGCGCGAGACCGCCGAGGACGAGCGCGACAGCGACGACTCGCGCCCGCTCGTGCCGTCGACGCTCCAGCGCAGCGAGGGCAAGAAAGACGCGCCGTCCACCACGCCCGCGCAGCCCGACACCCCCGAGAAGCAGGACGACTCGGGGCCGCGCTTCGAGAAGATCGGCCCCGAGCTGCCGCCGGCGACGGTGACCAGCGCGCCGCCGCCCGCGACGGGCGACAAGCCGGCCGAGCTGACCACGTCCGGGCCCGAGCCGGGCGCCGAGACCACCGACGGCGCGACGACGACCGGCGAGGAGCAGGGCCCGCCCGACGAGAGCGCCACCGCCGGCAAGGCAGGCGGCGCGACGACCAGCAAGCCGAGCAACGACAAGCCGCCCACTTCGCCGAACCCCGGGCAGAAGCGGACCAAGAAGTCGATCGAGGAGCGCATCGACGACGGCTGCTACCAGGTGCGAGCCCGCGACGCGGAGGCGGGCGTGGCGATCTTGAAGGGCGTGCTCGAGCAGAAGCCGCAGAACATCGAGGCGCTGCGCTGCTATGCCCAGGGCCTCAAGCAGATCAGCGAATACGCCGACGCCGAGCGCTCCTTCGAACAATTGCTGGCCGCGACCGACGAGCGCAACCTGACGGCGCTGCTCGGGCTGGCCCAGGTCAACGAGGCGATGACCCGCTACGACCGCGCTGCCCATTATTATGAACGGGTGCTGCGCATCGACCCGGACAACAAGTCGGCGCAGGCTTTCTTCAACCGCTGGGCCGGCGGGGCGTCGCGGCTCCCGCCCACCGGCGGGGTCCAGCTCAAGCGCTGAGCCCCGCGCCCGCCGTGCGGGCCCGCGAGGTCGCCGAGCCGCGAATCCGCCGCGCGCGCGCCGCGTCCTCGTCGCCGGCAGCACTCGCGGGTCGGGGGATTCACGGCGACGTGGTGACCACGACGGCCTCGCCGACCCACTCCGCACAATCGCGAGCGCGCCCCGACCTTCGCGCGCCCCGACCTTCGCGCGCCACGCGGCGCGAGCCGGTCGGGCGCGCACGCGAGCCGCGGCGATCCCGGCGAACGCGCGAATGCGCATTCTCGCCGCCTTGACACTCCCCGTAGCGCCTCCTAGCGTCGTCCCCTCTGCCAGCCGCGGGAGAGTTTGAGGTTTCGCCGTGCCCCGGACCGAGCTGAACATTCAGAGCACCGACTTGCAGCAATTCGCGCCCGGGCACGAATCCGTGACATTCGTGTACGACCCGCGCAACCCGAAGCATTTCGACACCTACGAGTTCGAGATCAGCGATCGCCAGGGCCGGGTCGTCTATCGCAACCGGACCGTGGGCCTCTACGACGGGACGCTGTGGGACGGCCGTGGCGATCACGCCGCGCCCGACGCTCCCATGCGCTTCGTCGGTCCGCTCGACTCGCCGTACCGCGCGCGGCTCTACGGCGTCGAGAACCCGGCGCCGCCGGGCCTCTTCGCGGCCTCCCTCCATTTCTTCGCCAGCGCGAAGAACAAGGTGACCAGCCTGGTCAAGGACGCGCCGCCGGTGCCGACCCTCCATCAGGTCGCGGTGCTCTATCACTCGATCGAGCTCTCGCTGGGCGAGTGGCTCCCGACCGAGGAGGTGCAGCGGCTCGACGCCGCCGTCGCCGGGCTCGCGCCCACGTTCGCCGCGGCGACGCTGACCGACCCCGACATCATTCTCTGGACCTGGTACCGCCTCGGCGCGATGGGGTACTTCCCCGGCCCGCAGCCGTCGCCGCCGGCGCTGACCGCCGGCCTCGAGCTGGCGATCTTGCGCTACAAGCGGAACCATCCGGAGCTGTCGCGCCGGCTGTTTCAGTACGATCCGACCGGCAAGGACCTGCAGGCCCCGTGGGTCGACGCGCCGGGCGGGCTCAAGGCGATCACGCCGGAGCTGCTGGCCGCGCTGCACCGCGGCGATCACCACCGCCTCGACAGCGCCGGCAACGCGGCCGAGTACATCCTCGGCGACCCGCGCGTGTTCGCCGACGCCAACCGCGACGAGCGGCTCTACCTCGACGCCGACCGCTTTTACGTCGGCATCGACGCCGAGTTCAACACCGACCGCAAGGTTTCGGTCGAGCGGGCCTTCCTGCCGCGGCCGATGCTGCCGATCCGGGCGCAGGTCTACCTGCAGGACAGCGCCGGTCAGCGCGCCCCCGCGCCGCGGTTCGGCTCGCTCGGCGACTTCCGGATCCGCTGGTCGTGGACCGATCGGGCGACGCGGGACAACGGGCTGCCCACGGCCCAGCCCGATCGGCCGAGCCGCACCAAGGATTACGTCGACGCGGCCGTGCAGGCGGTCGGCGCGGCGGTCGCCAGCACGTATCACAACGCGCGCTCGATCGTCGGCGGGATCGTCACCGGCATCGCCGTCAGCGACGCCTTCGCCGCGCTCCACGAGTGCGCGCCGTACCCGGCCGCGGCCGTGCCCACGGGCCTCGAGACCCGCCCGCGCATCCACGCGAATCAGCAGAGTTGCGCCCGGCAGACCGTCGTGTACCTCCACGCCTCGCGGGCAGCGAGGACGACATCGCGGTCGCCGTCGTCCGGGGCGCCGCTGGTTCGCGAGCTCGATCCGCGGGCGAGCGGCGCGCCGCCGGGTCTGCTGCGGCGCGCCGTCCGTCACGAGGTCTCGTGAGGAGCGAGCCGTCACGTTGCGCCGCTGCGGGCGCCGGCGCCGCGGCCGCTGCTCGTGGCTCGGCCGCAGCGACCTGCAGCGAGTTGTGCTGCGACTCCGAGTTCTTCCGCCGGCACCTCCTGCGGCACGCCGAGCTCGGTGCGCTGCTGGATCTGCCGCGGCAGGTGCTCGACCGCTCACGCTGGCCGCGCCGCGAGCGGAGCATCTCGACCGCGAAGCGATGGCCGTCCGCGGGCCGTCGAAGTCGCGGGCGGAGGATGAAATTTTGGTAATCCCGGCGAGCATCACTTGCAGGCCGAGCCGTGCTGCGATATCTCCATAGCACGCGGTGCAAATCCGCGTGGGGTGTGGCGGGAGGTCCGTCACAGGTTCTGGAGTGGTCGGGCCGCCATTCCGCAGATCGCAGGAGCGATCGCGGAAGACGATCCGATGCAATTCGACCTGCTGGACCTCGTGTCCGCACCGACCCTCGTCGCCACCGTACTGGCGGGAGACGCGATCAGTCCGCTCGTGAAGCAGGCGGTCGCCATCCCTGTCCTCGTCGCCTTTTTGGCGCTCCTCTGGTTCGCGGTGCGCGCGCGGCACGGCGTCCGGCCGCGCTGGTTCGACAAGATGGCCGTGGCGACGCTGCTCGTGCTGGCCGTGCTCACGAAGCCGGACCGGACGCAGCATCTGCACGCGCTCCGCGCCGCGGCGTCGTTGAACGACCCGGTGCTCATCCACGGCGACTACCTGCTCGTTTCGGCCACCACCGGCGACGCGACCGTCGCGGTCGGTGTGTTCGGAAGGGTGTTCGTGTTTCAGCTCGAGCGAAGTCCGCCTCGCTGATGGCACGCCGCGGGCAATGAAGGCACCACGCGCTCCTCATCGTGCGCGTGGCTTTCGTCAGAGCCGAGGCCCAGCGAGATAGACTCACAGGCAATCAAGGGTGCGTCGGCGATCGGTTCGCCGGCGCAGGTTTGGGCGCACATCCCGTCCCGAGGCGGTCGTGGGCGCTGGAATGGTCGGGCCGCCATTTCGCATGCCGCACTCTTGCGGCGGTGGAGGCGAACCGTGCAACAGGTCCATACCCCCGAGAACGCTCCCGCTCCGGCCGGCTGCGCGCTGCGACTGTTCTGGATGCTCCTCAGCAACGCGATCGTGTACGCGTCGCTGGCGGTGATCGCAATGGAGGGGGCTGCTTTCCCCTCACCGCTCGACGGCGTCGTCTGGGTCACCGTCGTCCTCGGCATCCTCGCGCGACGGGTCGACATCACCCGCTGGAGCGGCACGACGGCCGCCGGCGAACCGGCGACGCTGGCCCACTGGCGGCGCTACACGGCGACCGTGGTCGTCGTGACCGCGGTCGCCTCGGTGCTCGCCCACGTCCTCGGCGAGTGAGAGCGGGCCGCGGCACTAGAGCGGTTCGTCGCGGAAGAACCGGCCGCTCGCGGCCTGGGTCGGCAAGGGCTCGCGCTCGTCGTGGTAGCGCCGCAGGGCCGCGAGGAGCTGCGGGTCCTGGACGTCGCCGTTGACGGGCAGGCCGACCCGGCGCTGGAACGCCGCGACCGCGGCGCGCGTGCTCTCCTCGTCGCCGCAGGCGAACCCGAGGTTGCCGAGGCGGCCCTGCACCCCGCGGCGCACGTCGAGCGGATCGACGTGGCCGATCCGGATCTCGAAGCGCGTCCGCTCGGGGCCGATCTCGAGGATCGCGAGCTTCGCCGCCGGCGGGACGCCTCCTCGAGCACGCCGTCGGCGTCGGTGCGGCCGCGGCGGATCGCGCCGTCGATCGTGAGCTCGTAGTCTCGCTCGCGCTGGGGCACGTCGTCGACGAACACCTGCAGGCGCAGCAGCGCCGGGGTGCCGCGCTTGACGAAGCGGTGGACGTTGTCGGTCGCGACCTCCTCGTGGCGGACGCGCTTCTCCGGGATGAAGAGCACGTCGCCCGGCGCCAGGATGTTGGGGTCCTCGCGCTCCGCCTTGAGGCGCGCGTTCTCCGGATGGTTCCACAGGGTCAAGGGAAAGAACCCGTACGCATCGGCGATGCTCGAGACCCCTTCGCCAGGCGCCACGACGTGCTTCGGCATGCTGCGGCGCAGTGTAGGGCGCGCGCCGGAGGCCCGGCAACCGCGGCGGGGCCGCGCCTCGTCGGGATCAAATGCACGCACTGCGAGGCGCGTCGGCGGCGGCCCGAGGTCGGCGAGGGCGATCTCGACGCGAGCCTCGGACGCCGCGCGGACGAGCTCGGGGCCGCGGGTGATCACGACCGCCGCGAGCCGGGCTCGCGGCCAGGAGCGCGTCCGAGACGAGATCGCGCGCGAGCGGGCGCGTCGACCCCCATGCTGCCGCGGATCGCGTGGGTTATAACGACCCCGGCGGAGGACTGCGTGAACGCGGCGACGAATCCGATCCTGGCGTCGGTCCAGGAGCTCCTGGACAGCCTCGACGACGAGACGTACCGCAACGTGGAGCTCAGCGTCCGCGACCACGCGGTCCACGGCCTGGGCGCGGAGATCAGCGTCGAGACCGAGCTGCACCTGATCCTGCTGTCGAAATACATGGCCGCGGCCGACGGGGTCAGCGGCGCCGAGGTCACCGGCCTCAAGCGATTGATGGATCGCCACGGGCTGCCCGAGGTCGCGCAGCGCCACCTGCTCGAGTTCGACGTGTCGATGGTCCGCCCCGAGCACGTGGCCGAGGTCGTGCAACCGCGCAGCTCGCTGGCGGTGTACATGCTGTCGGGCGGCACGCTGCTGGCCGCGCTCGACGGGCTGTCGGGCGCCGAGCGCTCGCGCGTGCGCGCCGTCGGCGAGCAACTCGGGCTGTCGGCGGAGCTGATCGAAGTGGTGCTGGCCGAGGCGTGCCTGACGGCCGCGGCGCTGCTGAAGGGCGACGAGGCGACGATCCAGCTGATCCGCCCGCTGCGCCACGCGATCTATCGCCTGGTCTGAGGGACGCTCGATGGCGGCCCAGGGGGTGCCGCTCGTGTGGGCGCTGGCGCTGCCCCACTCGTGGCAGGGCCGGTTCGGCTTCGTGGGCGGTGCTGTTCTCGGCGATGCTGCTGGCGACGTTCACGAGCCGCCGCCCGGCGAACGACAGCGGGGCCGTGGGCGCCCTCGTCGGGCTGGCGACGGCCGCCCTGCACTGCGTGTTCGTCGGCTGGCCGGGGTGAGCCGACGTCGGCGCCGGCGAGCCGCCCGTGCCCCGCCGAGCACGCGCGGAGGAGCGGGCGAGCCGAGCTTCGCCGTCCTCGAGGGTGACCCGATGAACATGCTCGAATAGGCAGATGGAGGAGGCTGCGCTGGCCGGCCCGGTCGGATGGGGCCGCGCGCGATGAATCCTCTCACCGTGCGGT
This sequence comes from Nannocystis exedens, assembly GCF_002343915.1. Taxonomy (GTDB): domain Bacteria; phylum Myxococcota_A; class Polyangia; order Nannocystales; family Nannocystaceae; genus Nannocystis; species Nannocystis exedens. The sequence continues at coordinate 6,616,445 of NZ_NETK01000001.1, forward strand.
AAGCGGCGCCGAGGAGGCAATGGAGGGCGGGTGCGGCGAAAGTTTTCCCGATTCGTAGGTCATTGACAAACTTTTTTTTCAAACTAATGTGCCCGTGTGCTCGACATCGCCGTCATCGACGATCCGGCGGCGGCCACGGTCGCCCTCGATCCGGTGCGGAGCAGGTTGCTGGCCGAGCTGGCCGAGCCTGCGTCCGCGGCCATCCTCGCGGCGCGGCTCGACATGCCGCGGCAGAAGGTCCACTACCACCTGCGCGCGCTCGCGGACCACGGCCTGGTGCGAGAGGCCGAGCAGCGGCGCTGGGGCGGCCTCACCGAGCGCCTGTTCGTCGCCACGGCCGGCTCGTACGTCGTCTCGCCCGGCGCGCTCGGGCCGGTGGCCGCCGATCCGCGGCGCACCACCGATCGGCTGTCGGCGGGCTACCTGATCGCCCTGGCGGCCCGGGTCGTGCGCGAGGTCGGGGCGCTGTGGCGCCGGGCCGTCGACGCCGACAAGCGGCTGGCGACGCTCTCGATCGACACCGAGGTCCGCTTCGCCTCCGCGGGCGAGCGCGCCGCGTTCACGAAAGATCTGACTCTGGCGATCACGACATTGGTCGCCCGTTATCACGACACCTCGGCGCCCGGCGGCCGCGACTATCGCCTGCTGGTGATGGCGCACCCCCGGCCCGCCGACGCAGCAAGAAAGGATTGCCATGCCAGTCAAGAATGACACCGAGAAGCGATGGGTCGAGCTCGATGTTGTGTTCCCCGGGACGCCGGAGCAGCTGTGGCGCGCGATGGCCACCGGGCCGGGCATCAGCGCCTGGTTCACCCCCACGACGGTCGACGAGCGGAAGGGCGGCGCGATCGCGTTCGACTTCGGCGGCGGCGCGGCGTCGCGGGGGACGATCACCGAGTGGCACCCGCCGTCGCGCCTTTGCTACGAGGAGCACGAGTGGAGCAGCGGCGCGCCGCCGGTGGCGACGGAGATCACCATTCGCGCCCGCTCGGGCGACGACTGCGTGGTCCGCATGGTCCACAGCCTGTTCACCACCGAGGACACCTGGGACGACGAGCTCGAGAGCTTCGAGGCCGGCTGGCCGGGCTTCTTCGAGGTGCTGCGCGCGTACCTGTCGCACTTCCCCGATCAGAAGGCCGTGGCGTTCGGCGCCTCGGGGGTGCATCCGGGGACGCATCACGACGCCTGGCGCGAGGTGAGCGCGGCGCTCGGGCTGTCCGGGCCCAATGTCGGCGAGCAGCGGTCGACGCCGGTCGACGCGCCGACGCTCGTCGGCACGGTCGAGCGCGTGCAGCAGGGCATGAAGACCTGCGAGGTGATGCTGCGGCTCGAGCGGCCCGCGCCGGGCATCGCTCAGGTCGGGACCTACTCGTACGGCGGCAAGGCCCGCGCCGCGGTGAGCCTCTATTTCTACGGCGACCGCTCCGCCGAGGCCGCGGCCGAGGTCGAGCCGCAGTGGCGCGCGTGGATGGCGAAGCGGTTCCCCGAGAGCACGGGCGATTCGTCGCAGGCGTGACCGCCGGGCGTCACGCGCTCTGGCATGAATGGCCGCGGTCCGACTGCGGCCACGCGTGCGACCGGCCCCGCGCGAGGCGGCGCCGGTGCGTCGTCCGGGCCGACCACGCGCACGACCACGGTCGCAGCCCGCGCGCGGCCATGCGGGCGACCGCCCCCGCGCGAGGCGGAGCCGGTGCGTCCGTGCGTGCACGCGCTGACGGGAGGACGTTTTTTTCCTGTCACCGCGCTCGCGCAGCTCCCCGTCGACGACGCAGCGATCAGAACAGGGTGTAGACGAACGGCGCGACGTAGGCGAGGCCGCCGGTGAGCCACAGCAGCACGCCGGCGAGCAGCAGGACGATGAGCAGGGGCGCGAGGACGAAGCGCGCGGGGTGGAGGAAGTGGAGGACGAGGCCGGCGATCGTCCGCAGGCGGGCGGCGAGGCGGCGCAGCAGGCCGGGACGCGGCGGACGGGTGACGGGGGCGTTCATGCGGTCCTCGCAATCGTGAGCGCTTCGCCGGCGCCGACGAGAGACATGGCGCTCACGGGCTCCTCTCGATCAGCAGATCTTCGACGACGAGGGCGTCGACGCCGTGGCGCAACCAGAAGGCCAGGGCATCCTCGGCGCCGGCGACGATCGGCTCGCCGGCGCCGTTGAGCGAGGTGTTGAGGACCACCGGGTCGTGGCCGAGCGCGGCCAGCTCGGTCAGCACGGCGTGCAGCTCGGGGGCGCGCGCGGCCTCGACGGTCTGCAGGCGGGCGGTGCCGTCGCGGTGGGTGACGGCGCCGAGGCGCTCGCGCGCGTCGTCACGCACGCGGGCGGTGGTGGTCATGAACGGGGTCATGTCGTCGGGGCCGGCGGCGAAGAAATCACCTGTCCGTTCGGACAGGACGGCGGGGGCGAACGGGCGGAACGGCTCGCGCTCCTTGATCAGCCGGTTCATGCGCTCGCGGGTGGCGGGGTCGCGCGGGCAGGCGAGCAGCGAGCGCTGGCCGAGGGCGCGCGGGCCCCACTCGAAGCGGCCGCGGGCGTGGGCGACGATCTTCCCGGCGGCGACGAGGCGGGCGACGGCGGCGGCGGGCTCGTCGACGCGGCGCACGGGGAGGCCGAGCTCGCCGGCGACGTCGCGGGCCCGGTCGGCGTCGACCGGCAGGCCGAGAGCGGCGGTGCGGAGCGGCGCGGGGCGAGGGTCGCCGCGCTCGCGCGCGGCCAGGAGGGCGGCCCCGAGCGCGCCGCCGGCGTCGCCCGCGGCCGGCTGGACGAACACCCGCGCGAAGCCGGCCTCGGCCTGCAGGCGGGCGTTGGCGAGGGCGTTGAGGGCGACGCCGCCGGCGAGGCACAGGTGGTCGGCGCCGGTCAAGGCGCGGGCCTTGCGGGCGAGCGCGAGCAAGATGTCCTCGAGGACAGCCTGCAGGGTGGCGGCGACGTCGGCGTAGTGGCGGTCGTCCTCGCGCTCGAAGTCCCACGGGCGCCCGGGCGGGCGGCGCGGGCCGAGCAGGCGCTCGAGCGCGGGGCCGAAGCCGAGGTCGGCGTCGCTCATGTGGGCGAAGCAGGCCAGGTCGAGCTCGTAGGCGCCGTCGCCGGTGAGGCGGACGATCCGCGCGAACTGCTCGCGCAGGCGCGGCTGCCCCCACGCGGCCAGGCCCATGACCTTGTACTCGCCCTCGTTGACGGTGAAGCCGAGGTACGCGGTGAGGCCGGCGTAGAGGAGGCCGAGCGAGTGGGGGAAGTCGACGCTGGCGAGCAGCCGCAGGTCGTAACCGCGGCCGTCCCAGATCGTGGTCGCGTGGGCCTCGCCGACGCCGTCGACGACGAGCACGGCGGCGCGCTCGTACGGCGAGACCAGCAGGGCGCTGGCGGCGTGGCTGCGGTGGTGGTCGAAGCGGACCACGCGGTCGCGGGCGACACCGAGCCCTTCGGACAGGTGATCGAGGACCCAGATCTTGCTGCCGAGCTGGCCGGCGAGGGCGCGCGGGAAGGCCCGCCAGGTCCGCGGCAGGTGGCGCAGCAGGTGGACGAGGACGCGCTCGAGCTTGGCGAACGGCTCCTCGTAAAAGGCGACCGCGTCGAGGTCGCCGGGTCGCAGGCCGGCGTGCTGCAGGCAGGCGAAGGCGGCGGCCAGCGGCAGGCCCGGGTCGTGCTTGATCCGCGACAGCCGCTCCTCCTGGATCGCCGCGACCACCTCGCCGTCGACCACCAGCGCGGCGGCGGCGTCGTGGTAGTGCGCGGAGATGCCGAGGACGCGGGCCATGAGGCGATCACTCGGGCGCGGGCAGGGCTCGGGCCGATCCCTCGGCGCGCAGGCCCGGGCGGATCGGCCGGACCAGGCGCACCAGCAGGGCCAGCGGCGCGGCCAGGACGTAAAGCGCGAGGGTGAGGACCAGGTAGACCCGCTCGGCGACGAACCGCCCGGCGCGCAGCCAGCGGCGCCCGAGCTCCCAGCGCGCCACGCGGCGCAGCGCCTTGCGGGCCTCGACCTCGCCGACGAGCTCGAGCAGGAGCTCGCGGGTGTAACGGCCGTGCCGCCGCTCGTCGACGAGGATCGTCTCGAAGAGGACGGCGTCCTGATCGCGCGCCTGTCCCTTGAACCAGGTGACGTAGGCCTCGAACTGCCGCCGCGCCCGCTCCTCGCCGACGTGGACGAAGGCGAGGAAGTCGCGCTCGCCGAGCAGCTCGAACAGCCGCTCGCAGTCGGCCCGCAGCGGCGGGAGCACGAACGGCCGCGCGGCCTCGCCGGCGAGCTTCGCCGCCCGCCGGGCGAACATCTGCGCGTGCCGGGCCTCGTCGTCGGCGTGGCGCAAATAGGCGGCCGCCCGCGCCGCCGACGAGGTGCGCGCCGCCGCCAGCCGCAGGTCGAGCATGCTGCCCTGCTCGGCCAGCGCGAAGGCGTACAGCTTGCGCGCGCTGCGAGCCGGACCGCTCCAGGCCAGCGGACTGAGCAGGCGGGCGAGCGCGCCGATGACGTCGCGGCTCATCGGCGCCTCCCGGCGCGGGCAGTCCGTGCGTGCTGCGGTCGGGAACTCGGCAGTGATATGTTTTTCAAAGCATGTCTCCGAGGAAATGTCTCGAAGGACATATTCGTTGCGGCGACGCGTGTCTCCTCGCGGGAGGAGGACACGGCGTGGAGGCCGCGAGGAGGCGTCTGTTCGGCGGCCAGACCCGGCCGTCGAACAGACGCCCGGCGCTCGGCTCCGGGCGACAATGGTTCCTCGGAGTCGCCGTCGGCGTGTCGGCCTCTCACGGCTGCAGCCGTGCCAGGGGTCCGGGGAAGGGGCAGCGACGAATACGAGGCAGGCTGGGCGCGAGGCACGAGCGTCCAGCCAGACGCTGAACTCGTCGCCGCCCCTTCTCCGGCCCCCCCGCGAGGCGCAGTCGGCAAATCGCGAAGCGCAGCTCCCAGGCTGCCGCCGAGCCCCCGCGTGACGCTCACAAGCACACGCCTCCGCCGTGCCACGGCATGCAGCGGCGCCCGCCCTCGCACGGGTGGTCCTCGTCGCAGGGCGTCCGGCAGTGGTTGCTGGCGAATGCATGTACCTGACCTTCAGGACATGTCGGCGCGAACAGCGGGTCGTTCTGCGCGCAGGCCAGGCGGGCCGCGCAGTCCTTCTCCTCCGGGTACTGGAGCGTGCAAGCCGCGATCAGCGACGGATCGCCCCACAGGTCGCTGCAGACCTCCTTGCAGTCGTAGACGTCCTGCTCGTATTCGTCGAGCAGCTTGCCGTTCTGGGGGCACAGCTGCTCCTTGCGGGTCAGCTTGTGGCAGGCGCACAGGCCGGCGATCGCCGCCTCGGCGGCGGCGTCGGTCGGAAGCATCGCCGGCTCCGCCTTGACGAATTCGCCGGCGAACTTCGCCTTGCCGTCCGCCCCTGCGGGCCAGCGGATCTGCAGGTCGTGGACCTCCTTCTTCCAGGAGAAGCGGGCCGTCAGCGGCTCGCCCACCGTCAGCGGCGTGACCAGCGACAGCCCGTCCGGCGTGCGCATCGCCATCGTCGCCGGGGTCGCGCCCTCGCGGACCACGACCCCGCCGAAGCCCTCGGTCGCGCTGCGGCGGCGGCACTGCACGCGCAGCCACTCGCGCTCGATCTGGGTCGAGCAGCCGAGCGCCGTCGAGCCGACCACCTTGACCTCCGGCGCCGACGCCCACTCCGCGGCCGTCGGCACGAACGAGCGCCCCGGGGGCAGGCCGGGCTGCGGGGCCTGCAGCGGCGCCGCGAGCGGGGTCTTCAGCCGATCGGCGAGGGCCACCGCGAACGCGGCGTGGCCCTTCGCGGTCATGTGGATGTCGTGGTCGAGGAAGGCCCCCGGCTGGGCCGAGCGCAGGGCCGCGGTGACGTCGAGCGCGCGCAGGCCGAGCGCCTCGGCGTCGGCGACCAGATCCTCGAGCAGGATCAGCGAGTCCTGCATGTCGGGCGCGTCGTTGACGTTGTACTTGGCCCACTCGCCGGGGTCGACCTGGACGTCGATCGGCAGGGCGACGACCACCAGCTCGGCGCCGTACTCGTCGCACATCGCCTTGAACTGCTGCAGGTACTCGTGGAAGCGCGACGGCGGGCGGCTGGGCGGCGGCACGCCGGCGGCGATCTCCTTGCGCAGGCGCTGCTGCTCGGCGACGAGGTCGGCCTCGGCCTTGACGAGGTCCTTGAGCTCGGTCTTGCCGGCTTTCTCCTCTTTTTTGAGCTGCGCGGCGAGGTGGTCGTTGCGCAGCTTGGCGGCCTGGCGGATGAGGCTGGCGGTGACCTGGATCGAGCGGCTCGACTCGCCGTAGTCCTCGCGGACGATGTCGCCGGGCCTGCCGCGGGCGACCTCGAGCTGGAAGCTGCCGAGCTTCCCGTCCTCGCTGGCGGCGGCGAGCTTGCGGTCGATGGTCTCGCGCTGTTCGACGAGCTGCTTGTCGACGGCGTCGAGGCGGGTGCGCGAGGTCGTGAGCGCGGCGACGGCGGTCTGGTGCTCGGCGTCGGCGGCGGCGCGGGCGGTGCGGCTGGCGAGCACGAGGTCGTCGAGGCCGCCCTCGGAGGGGGTGCCGACGTCGACGGGGCTGCCGAGCTCGGAGTCCTCGGGGATCTTCACGGACCCGCGCGCGTGCAGCCAGCGGCGCAGGGTGTAGAACGCGTGCGACCTGGAGAACAGCCACTTGCGGCCCGGGAACTGGGTGACCGAGGTCGGGGCCGTCTCGCTGCGCACCGCCCAGCCGTCCCACACCGCGTGACGCTCGCGGTTGGGCCGATCGATCTCGAACGGGTCGTTGACGAAGTTGAGGACCACCACCACCGTCTTCGACCGGCGCTCGGCCAGCAGCTCGCGCGCGACCGCGAGGTACTCCATCGGCCCGTAGGTCGGCACGCCGCCGTTGATCACCGGACGGCCGCTGAGCTGGGCGAGCTGGGCCGAGAAGGTGCGGTCGTCGTCGACGCCGAGGCCGAACACCTGCGAGTCGCCGACCACGAGCACCTCGTCGCCGCCGGGCGCCGGCCACTCGTCGCCGCGGTAGCCGCGGCTGTTGACGTGGATCGTCGTCGCCGGGTTGGGTTTTAATTGGAACTCCATCGTCGCGCCCGGCTCGAGGCGGACGCCGAGCTCCGGGTCGGCGACGTAGAAGTTGACGTGGGGGAACGCGCCGCCGTTCCGCACCGAGAAGGCGACCTCGGTCAGCGCGGCGCCGAGGCCGAGGCCGAACAGCAGCTGGACGGTGATCGACAGGGCCCGCAGCCCGCGGCGGCGCGGCGTGGGGCTGGGGGGTTCGGCTCGCTGGGCCATCGTCGCCTCGCTCGGCCGGCGATCTACGGCCGGCCACGGTGAGGGTATTCCGGATCGCCGGCGGAGGGGTAATCCGCGTGAGAAAAGCGCGGAAACGGCCGTCCGGCGCGCGCTGGCGCCCGAACCGGCGCGCGCCCAGCCGGCCCGGCCGCGGCCCGGCTCGAGGGGAGCGCGACGCGTGAACAATGGCATGTCCATTCAAACATGTCTTAAAAAACATGGCGGAAGGGGAATGTCCTGGAAAGCATGTGGGAAGATCCGCAGGTGCGGGTGTGGATGATGGGATCAGGTGCGACATCGAGGCGCGTCGGCGTGACGATTCGCGGCGGTCCCGCGGCGCGAGAGGGATCGCAAGCTCGCGCCGCTGCGCCGGGCCAAAACGTCACGTGGCCGGGTGGGATGGGCGTGCTAACCCTCGCCGCATGCAGCGTTCTTGGCATGTGCATAGAAGTTTCGTGGCCCTCGCGCTCGGCGGGGCGCTCGTGGTCGGCTGCGGCGACGACGGCGGCGCGACCGACGGGGCGACGACCACCACCGGCTCGACGACGGACAGCGCGACGACGACCGCATCGACGAGCGAGGGATCGACCGAGCCGACCACCGGGGCGCCGACGGGCGGCGACACGACCGACAGCACGACCGGGTCGGAGATCGATCCGCGGGTGGCCCACTGCCTGCGCATCAACGCCTGCGAGGCCGACGGCGGCGCGCCGATGGGGCTGCAGGCCTGCCTGGCGCACGCGCTCGAGGTGCCGTGGACGTGGGCGTCGACGGGGACGATGCGGATGGCGATCGAGGCGATGGAGTGCAAGCTGGCCGCGCCCGACTGCGAGACGGTGCGGGCCTGCACGCCGCCGGCCGCGCCGCACGCGGACGCCTGCGCGGACAAGCCGGGCGAGAGCCTGTGCGCGGGCGACGAGTGGGTGGTCTGCGGCTTCGAGGGCGAGCCGGTCGCGGCGCTCGACTGCGCGGCGGCGGGGCAGCAGTGCGGGGCCGAGATCTGGGCCGGGTGCGGGCTCGAGCCGTGCGAGTACGGGGTGACGGCGTCGACGTGCGACCCGAACGACCCGGACGTGCTGATCGAGTGCAACCCCGACGGGTTCCTCGAGCGGGTCGACTGCCGCACCCAGAACAACTTCGTGCTCATCAACGGCAAGGACGGCGAGAAGCGGTTCACGATCGCCGGCGAGACCTGCGGCTTCGACCCGATGCGCAACGCGAACGCCTGCGTCGGCACCGGCGAGCCGTGCGACTTCTTCTCGCAGGAGTGCGACGGCGACGTGCTCGAGACCTGCGCGGGGGGCAAGCTGAGCCGGCGCGACTGCGCGACCGTCGAGCCGCTCGGGCAGGGCTGCGGCTACCTGCAGGCGGGGCCGTTCGCCGGCGGGGCCTCGTGCGGCCTCGTGAACACGCAGTGCGGGCTCGATGCGCCCGAGAGCTGCGAGGGCGCGACGATCTCGTTCTGCGACTGGGACCAGCCGGGCACGATCGACTGCGTGGCCGCCGGCTACTCCGGCTGCGCGACCACGGACTACGCCGGCCGCACGGTCGCCTACTGCACGCCGTGACCGAGGTCCCGCGAGGGCCGGTCCTCGCGGGTTCGCTCGTGCTCGCGGCGGCCGGCAGGACCGGCGCGGCTGCGGGCGCGGGCCGGGGGATCGACGCGGTCGGTCCGACCGCTCGCGGCCGGGAGCGCCATGGCGGCGTCCGCCGGCGCCGCGGGGACGAGAGCGACCGCGGGGCCCGGCGGGGCGCAGGGCCACTGTCAGATGTCTCTCGGGACATGTGCGGGCCGTCGGGCGGCGAAGGCTCCAGGACGGCCGGGGACCTGGCCCGAGGGCCCGCGGCCACGCTTGCGGGGGGCGGGGGCGCTTGGTAGAAGCGCCGCCGATGTCCCCCGCGTCCCTGTCTCGTCCCCTCGTCAATTGGGTCCCGTCCCTGCTCCTGCTCGTCGCCTGCGGCGAGAACAAGGACCCGCTCGATACGATCGGCAACATCACGGCCTCGGCCGGCCCGACCAGCAACCCGAGCGGCAACAACCCGAGCGGCGGCGACCCGACCGGCGACCCGACCGACGGCGGCACCGAGGGCACGAGCGCGACCGAGACCGGCGGGCCGACCGAGGGCACCACCGGCAGCGGCGGGCAGTACGGCGACTGTCCGCAGTACATCCAGTGCGTCGGGGCGCTCGCCCCCGACTCGCTGCCGGAGGTCGAGATGGCCTACGGGCCCGAGGGCACCTGCTGGACGACGCCCGAGCTGACGCAGGAGTGCCTCGACGCCTGCTCCGAGGGGCTCGCCAACTACGGGGCGCTGTTCCCCGACGAGCCGGCGTGTGGTGGCAGCGGCTCGACGTCGACCACCGACATCAGCACCACCGGGCCGCTGACCACCACCGAGTGGTCGAGCACCACCGATTCCCCGGGCACGACCTTCGATACGACCGAGTCGGAGACGAGCGGCGGAGCGCACGGCAACTGCGGCTGGGACCCCGCCAATCTGTACTACGGCTGCGGCGGCGCCGGCTCCGACCCCGACGGCGTGTACCCGATCGACTGCCCGCCGAATGTCGCGGTCGGCGACCCGTGCACCGTCGACGGCGAGGTCAACGGCATCGGCTGCTGCATGCCGAACGGCGACAACTACTACTGCGGCAACGACAACATGGTCTACATGGACGCGTGCGGCTGACCGGCTGCGCCCGAGCCTGCCGGCGACGCACGAGCTCGCGCGGCGGATGAGGCGCTGCTCGCCCGCCGCTTCGCGTCGAGCACGGCGCGCTCGCGGGGCAGCTGGCTGCGAGAGCAGGCTCTTTAAGGCAGGTCTGAACGGGCATGTTCGTGAGGACATGCCCGTTCGGCAATGACGCGGAGGCTCGGTCGAGCCCGGCGCGATCAGGCGGCCAGGCCGGCGGCGGCGCGCAGGCGGTCGGCGAACAGCTCGGCCATGCGGGCGGCGTGGTCGGGGCCCGGCCAGCCGAGCTCGCGCGGGGTGGCCGCGGCGGCGCGGCGGGAGCTTTGCGGGAGGCCAGCCAGCGCGCGGGCCTGCAGCTCGGCGACGGCGGCTCGCTGCGCGGGCGTCAGGCGGTCCCACAGCCAGGCGTGGAGGTCCCAGGCGAGCTGGCCGTGGCGCAGCTCGTCGGCGGCCAGGCGCGAGAACAGGGCCCGCAGCTCGAGCGAGCGGGCGTGGCCGGCCTGGTGCGCGGCGACCACGGCGGCGAACGCCTCGGACACGCAGCCCTCGACGGCGTTGTGGCAGGCGACGGCGAACAGGTCGTCGACGGGCGGATCGGCGCGCGGGAGCGGGACGTCGGCGCCGTCGCGGCGGGCCAGCGCGTCGAGGGCGTCGGCGTGGCGGACCTCGTCGGCGGCGGCGTCGCGGCAACGGGCGACCAGCGAGGCGGCGGCGCCCTGGCGGTCGAGCCACTCGGCGAGCTCGCGGAACGCCGTCACGGCGGCGCGCTCGAGGTGGGCGTGGACGGCGAACCAGTCGGCGCGCGACTGGACGACGATCTCGGCCTCGCGGTGGCCCTGCGGGCGGCGGCCGGTGCAGAACTGTTCCGGGGTGTACGTGGCGGTGCAGGTGACGGTGATCTCGTCGACGCCCTCGGCCCAGGGGTGCTCGGGATCGGCCTCGGGCCCGACCGCCTCGCACTTCATGATGTCGTCGAGCTCCTCCTCGGCGACGACCCGGCAGGCGAGCTCGCAGCGGTCCGCGTCGGTCTCGCCGTCCTCGCGCGCGTTCTCGAGGTCCGGTCCCTTCACCGCGCCCACGAAATCGGAGGTCCGGGGCCTGGGGTCGGGGCAGCTGGAAGCGGTGCCGCAGCCGGCCGCTTCCAGGGCGAGCACGGCGGTGGCGATGGCGCTGAGGCGGACGTGAGGGCGACGCGATACGAGCATGACGATCCTATCATCCCGGACAGTAGCCGATACCAAGGCCGCGAATGGCGGCGCTGACTACTTGAGCCGGACGATCGCGATCGTCAAGCGCGGGCGCGGTGTAATCGGCTTACGCCCGCATTCCTGGAGCCTCGTGGCCGGATTGCGCCACGTACTCGCTGTAACCTCCGCCGTATACGCGGGGCTCGCCGGCGCCGAGCTCCAGCACGCGGTTCGACAGCGCGGCGAGGAACCGGCGGTCGTGCGAGACGAACACGATCGTGCCCTCGAAGTTGGACAACGCGCCGACGAGCATGTCCTTGGTCGCCATGTCGAGGTGGTTGGTCGGCTCGTCGAGCACCAGCAGGTTCGGCGGGTCGTAGAGCATGCGCGCCAGGACGACGCGGGCCTTCTCGCCGCCGGAGAGGATCCGGACCGGCTTGTCGGCGTCCTCGCCCGAGAACCCGAAGGCGCCCGCCAGCGCCTTGAGCTGGCCGATCGAGGCCAGCGGGAACGCGGCCATCAGCGACTCGATGACGGTACCTGACCCTTCGAGCAGGTCCATGGCGTGCTGGGCGAAGTAGCCCAGCTTGACCGCGGCGCCGATCGTGACCTCGCCGCGGTCGGGCTGGGTCTGGCCGGCGATCAGCTTGAGCAGGGTCGACTTGCCGGCCCCGTTCTCGCCCATGATGCACCACCGCTCCTTGCGGCGGATCATCAGGTCGAAGCCGGCGTAGATGACCTTCTTGCCGTAGGCCTTGTGGATCCCGCTGAGCTTGACGACGTCGTTGCCGCTGCGCGGGGCGACGCGGAAGTCGAACGACAGGACCTTGCGCCGCCGCGGGGGCTCGAGCTTCTCGATCTTGTCGAGCTTCTTGACCCGCGACTGCACCTGCGCGGCCCGCCCGGCCTGGGCCTTGAACCGCTCGATGAAGCGGATCTCCTTGGCCAGCATGGCCTGCTGGCGCTCGTACTGGGCCTGCTGCTGGGCCTCGCCGAGGGCCCGCTGCTGCTCATAGAAGTCGAAGTTGCCCCCGTAGGTGGTGAGCTCGCCGCCGTCGATCTCGAGGATCTTGGTGACGATCCGGTTGAGGAACTCGCGGTCGTGGCTGGTCATGATCAGCGCGCCCGGGAAGTCCTTCAAGTAACCCTCGAGCCACAGGATCGACTCGAGGTCGAGGTGGTTGGTCGGCTCGTCGAGCAGCAGCACGTCGGGGCGCATGAGCAAGATCCGCGCGAGCGCGACCCGCATCTTCCACCCGCCCGAGAGCTTGCCGACGTCGCCGTCCATCATGTCCTGGTCGAAGCCGAGGCCGGCGAGGATCTCCCGCGCGCGGGCGTCGAGGCCGTAGCCGCCGAGCTCCTCGAAGCGGGCCTGGACCTCGCCGAAGCGGGTGACCAGGACGTCGAGCTCGTCCATGCGCGCGGGGTCGGCCAGCGCCTGCTCGAGCGCGGCCAGCTCGGCGGCGACCGCCGCGACCGGGCCGGCGCCGTCCATGGTCTCGGCGACGACGCTGCGCCCGGCCATCTCGCCCACGTCCTGGCTGAAGTAGCCGAGCGAGATGTTCTTCTCGACCCGCACCTGGCCCTCGTCCGGGCTCTCGGTCTGCATGATCATGCGGAAGATGGTGGTCTTGCCGGCGCCGTTGGGCCCGACCAGCCCGACCTTCTCGCCGCGGAACACGGTGGCGGAGGCCTCGACGAACAGCAGCAGCTTGCCGTGCTGCTTGGAGATGGCGTCGATGTGGATCACGGGCGCGGAGACTACATGAGCCGCGGCGCATGGGCCCCGCGCGGGCCGTGCGGTGGTGCACGGCGTGATCGCCGCGAGAGCGCGCGCGGCGAGGGACGACGAATGGGCGGTCCTGGAGCCCGCTCGCCGCGCACCTCGTGACGCGGTCAAATGTACTGCTCGACCTCCTCGAGGGTGGCGCGCAGCGCCGCGAGCTCGTCGGGGCCCGCCCCCAGCCTGGCCGCCATGCCGAGCTCCGGCGCGCGCCGGTCGGCGTCGGGCTCGCGGTTGTAGAAGGCGCGCAGGACCTTCTCCGGGGCGCCGAGCGGGCCGGCCGGGTCGTGCGCGCGGGTGACGACGCGAGCGTAAGCGTCGCGGTAGCCGGCCCGCACCTCGGCCGGGACGCGCGGGTCGGCCAGCGCCTGCCGCAAGGCGTCGACCTCGGTGCACAGCCGCAAGAGCAGCTCGACGACGGCGTGATGGCCGGGGCCGAGCCGCGTGTGCTCGACGAGGTCGCGGAAACAGGTGAACGAGGTGCGGCCGCTCATGCGCCCAGGATGCGGCCGAGGCGGGGCGGACGTCGAGGGGGTGAGAGGCGCGGGGCGCTCGGACGGGGTAGGTCGAATGGACATGCCCATCGGGACATGTCCTTTTGTAAGGATGGTCGAAGGGACATGTCGCGGCGTCGAGCGGCGCGGCGGCTCAAGGCCGGGCCTCGAAGCGGGCGATCACCCGGGCGAGCTCGTCGCGCAGGCACTCGATGCACTCGAAGCGCATGAAGCCGACGCGGCACTCGCCGGGCGGGGTGGCGGCGATCCGCTGCAGGCCGGGCAAGGCGCGGGTGTCGTCGGCCTCGCGGATCTTGTCGAGGATCGGCCGCTTGTCCTCGCAGTCGGTGACCTGCTCGAACCAGGCGAGGTTGCGCAGGTACTCGGGGATCGCAGGCTTGTCCTCGGGCGGGGCGAGGGCGATGGCGGTGCCGGCCCGCGCGCGGGCGCGGGCGTCGTCGCTGGTCAGCAGCGTCCGCGCGTGCTCGGCGTAGAGCTCCGGGACCTCGGCGATCAGCTCGTCGATCGTGCTGCGACCGCTGCGCGGCGGAGGCGGAGGCTCGGCCGCGGGCGCGACGCTCGCGGAGGCGTCGGCGGGGGCGGCGACGCTCGCGGGGCTGTCCTTTCGGCCAGAGACCCGGACGGCGACGAGGATCGTGACGACGATCAGCACCAGGCCGATCAGACCGCCGAGCCGGACGACCCGGGGGATCGCGGTGGCGCTGCCCGCGGGCGCGACGGCCCGGTTCGCAGCGGTGATCGTGCGATTCGCCGCCACCGGGCTCGAGGCCGCGGGCGCGAGCCCGGAGGTCGAGGCGGCAGCCGCGGGCCCCGAGGTCGAGGCGGCGGGAATCACAGCACTCGCGGTCGCAGGAATGGCGGGTCCGGAGCTCGCGGCAGAAATGGCGGCAGCGGGCCCCGCGGCCGGTGTGACTGCGGAAATGACGGTGAGGCCCGGCTTCGCGGACGAGGCGTCGGTGGCAGATCCGGCAGGCGATGGCTTCGCCGGCGTCTCCGCGGGCGCAGAGCCCGACAGCGGGGACGCGGCGGCGGAGCCCGGCATCACCGCCGAGAGCCTGGCGAACGGGACCGCGGCCACGACTTCGGCGACGGAGGGGGTCCTGTCGGGGGCCGGGCCGGGTCGCGCGACGGAGCCCGTGGGCGTCGCAGCGGGCGCGCCCGGGGCGGGCGAGCCGCGTGCGGGCGAGCGGCTCGCCTCGGACCATGCAACGGCGGCGCCCGGGGCAGGCGAGCCGAGACGTGCGGCGGGGCCAGTGGCTACGGCTGACGCGGCGGGGGAGCGGGGGGCGGAAGCAGCGCTCGCGGCGGGGGAGGAGTTGAAGGCGGAGGCAACGAGCGCTGCGGGGGCGTTGGGGGCCAGAGCCGCGCTCGCGGCGGGGGCGTTCGAGGCGGATCCAGCAAGCGCGGCGGCAGAGCCGGCCGCAGCGCCGCCATGAGTCGGGGCAGGGCCTGCCGCGAGGATGAGGTTGACCTCGGCGCTGAGGGCGAGCTTGCGCAGCTCGTCGCGCACGACGGCGGCCGTCGCCGGCCGCTCCTCCGGCTTGCGCGCGAGCAGGTGGTCGACGAGGGTCGCCAGCGCCGGCGGAATCTCGCGGCGGGTGGCGGCGGGCAGGTGCGGGGCCGGTTTGGACAGCTGGGCGGCGAACAGGTCGGTGAGCGACTCGGCGTCCCACAAGTAGCGGCCGGTGCAGGCCTCCCACAGGATGACGCCGAGCGCGTAGAGGTCGGCGCGGACGTCGACCTTCTCGCCGACGGCCTGCTCGGGGGCCATGTATCCGGGCGTGCCGACGACCGCGCCCATGCGGGTGATCGGCAGGCTGATGTCGGCGATCGTGCCGGTGCCCTCGCCGCCGGAGACGCGGGCGATGCCGAAGTCGAGGACGCGGGCGTGGAACTCGTCGCCCTCGCGCGGCTCGAGCAGGATGTTGTCGGGCTTGAGGTCGCGGTGGATGATGCCGAGGCCGTGCGCGGCCGCGAGGGCGTCGGCGATCTGCGCGCCCAGCTTGCACGCCTGCTGCCACGTCAGCGGGCCCTGCTCGAGCCGCTTCGTCAGGCTGTGGCCGCGCACGAGCTGGATCACCAGGTAGGCGCCGCCCTCGGGCAAATGGCCGTAGTCGATCGCGCTGACGACGTGCGGATGATCGAGCCGGGCGGTCGCCAGCGCCTCGCGGGTGAACCGCGCCTCGGCCTGGCTGTTGGCGGCGAACTGGGCCCGGATCGTCTTGAGCGCGACGTGCTTGTGCAGCTTGAGGTGCTCGGCGACATACACGGCACCCATGCCGCCCTCGCCGAGCAGCTCGACGATCCGGTAGCGGCCGTCGATGATGCGGCCGATCCACCGGACCGGCCGGTCGTCGCGCGGCGGCAGGGTGTCTGGGTGCGTCTTCGAGATGCTCCGACACTACACCGGGCGCGGTCGCGATTGGCTGCCGTCTGCAGGCGCGCCGCCCCGGGGAATGCGGCGGACCTGGCTTCCCCGGGCGGTGATGCTCGCCTGCGAGCAGAAGGCCGGCGATCCGCAGGGGACGGAACGGCGGCGTCGACCGCGACCGACGCGACCGGCGCCCAGACCCGACCGGCGGTTCAGGTACGGGCGGTCAGCCTGCCACGAGCGACCCCTCGGGCGCGCCGGAGCCGACGACCGGCGGCACGACGTCGACGTCGAGCGGGTCCGAGCCGACGAGCGGCACCCGGAGGGACCCATCGACGCGACCTCTGCGGCGGCCGAGTCGGCGCGGTTGCGGGGTGGGGCCGGCTCCCGTAGGTTTGCGGCATGATGAGCCGTCGCGCGCTGCTCGGGGTCGCCGGCGGGCTGGTGGCCGCCTGTCGCAAGGGACAGGTCGATGCCGCCGACGGCCCGCGCTCGAGCGCGGCGTCCGCGGCGACACCGGCGGCGCCGACAACGACGGCCGCAGCGACGCCGACGACCCCGGCAGGAGGAGCGACGACCATGCTGACGCGCACCCATCCGCGCACGCACGAGGCCCTGCCGGCGATCGGCATGGGCACCTGGCAGACCTTCGACGTCGGGCGCGGGGCGGGCGAGCGGGCGCCGCTGCGCGAGGTGCTGGCGCAGTTCGCCGCGGCGGGCGGGCGGGTGATCGACAGCTCGCCGATGTACGGGCGGGCCGAGGAGGTCGCGGGTGACCTGGTCGCAGAGACAGGTGCGCCGGCGAAGCCGTTCTGGGCGACGAAGGTGTGGACGCGCGGCCGGGCGGAGGGCGAGGCGCAGATCGAGCGATCCATGCGGCTGCTGCGGACGGACCGCCTCGACCTGCTGCAGGTCCACAACCTGCTCGACTTCGACACGCACATCACCACGCTCCGGCGCCTGCGCGACGCGGGGCGGGTGCGCTACCTCGGGATCACGCACTACACCCATTCGGGGCTGGACGAGCTCGAGCGGGTGCTCCGGCGCGAGCCGCTGGACTTCGTGCAGCTGCCGTACTCGGCGGCGACCCGCGCGGCCGAGCAGCGGCTCTTGCCGACGGCGGCCGAGCTCGGGGTGGCGGTGCTGGTGATGCGCCCGTTCGACGGCGGGTCGCTGTTCGCGCGCGTGAAGGGCCAGCCGCTGCCGGGGTGGGCGGCCGACCTCGAATGCACGAGCTTCGGCCAGCTCTTCTTGAAGTTCATCCTCGGACACCCTGCGGTGCATTGCCCGCTGCCGGCCACGAGCTCGCCGAAGCACATGGCCGACAACGTGCGCGCGGGCTTCGGCCGGCTGCCCGACGCGACGGAGCGCGAGAAGATCGCCGCGCTGGTGGCGGAGTGAGGCGCGAGGCGTCGTACGCTCGGCGTCATGGCGACCCCGTCCTGCGCTATCGGTTCGACCTCGACACCGCCAAGCTCGGACCCCAGCTCGCGCGCAACGGGCAGGCGGGCCTCCAGCGGGCCGAGCGGGCCTACGGGCGCGCGCTGGTGAAGAAGCTGGTGCCCGAGTTCAAGCGCAGCGACGCGCGCAGGCCCGAGCGCCTGGCGGCGCTGCGCGAGCGGGTCAAGACCGGGCCGAAGATCGAGCCGAAGGCGTTCAGGCACCTGGGCCGCTGCGAGCGCTGGCTGCTGGCCGCCCTGGCCGAGACCGAGCTGCTGAAGCCGTTCAAGGTCGGGCGCGGCAAGGACAGCTACGACGTCGTCTGAGCGGCCGGCGCGGCGAAGTTCCACGCGCGCGGCAGCTCGGCGTCGCAGGCGGCGCAGGCGAACCAGTCGTCCTTGACGAGGTTGATCTCGGCGCAGGCCGGGCAGCGGCGGAACACGAAGGCGCGGGTGAAGAAGGCGGGGGCGTCGACGCCGGCGGCGGTCAGCGCCGCGGCCACGGATCGCCAGCAGTCGGGGTCGCGGCAATAGCCGGTCGATGGATTGCTGACCTCGGGGACGACGATTCGCCGGTCGGCGGCGCGGCCGAAGCGGATCTCGCCGGCGGCGAGCACCGCCTGGCCGCCGGCGCAGTCGATGTGCTCGGAGCGGCGCGGGGCCAGGCGCAGGCGGCCCTGCAAGTCGACGACGTAGGTGGCGCCCTCGCCGGCAGCGTCGGGGTTGGCGGCGAGCCAGCGCTCGAGGTCGGCGGTGTTTACGATCGCCGCGCCGGGCTCGCCGCGGGCGCGATCGCGGATCGCCGGCGGGCCGACGTAGGCGTAGCGCGTCTCATCAAACATGGCGAGGTGGCGGTGGGTATGGTTGAAGAGACATGTCCTCTCAGGCAGGTCCGCGAGGGCATGTCGAAACAGTCATGTCGCGGGGTCGCGGGCACCGAACACGCGGAGGCGCGACTCGGGGGGCAGCTCGGCGAGCGGGTCGTCGTCCTCGATGGCGGCGCCGTCGGGGCCGACGACGCGGACGATCTTGGTGCGGAACACCCCGCTGGCGAGGCCGAGCAAGCTGGCGAGGTGGCGCTTCTTCAAGAAGATTCGCTCGACGCGGTCGCCTCGCTGCAGCTCGAGCGGAAGTTCGGGGTAGTGCGAGGCGGCCAGCTTGCCGGTCAGCTCGAAGCGGGCGCCGCGGTCGGCCAGGGCGAGCGCGAGGCGGGCGATGTTGTGACAGTCGTCGATGCCGCGGTGGTGGGTGCCCTGCAGCTCGAGGCCGAGCGCCTGCAGCATGGCCAGCATGCTGGTGGTCTTGGCCTTGCGCACGACGTCGAGGAAGACCTTCTTGAGGTTGATCCAGCGGCGATAGGCGCGCGGCAGGCTGGTGATCGGGATCCCGGCGGCGGCGCACTGGACCGGCAGCATGGTCTGCAGGTCCCAGTCGCCGCAGGTGAGGAACGCGAACCGCTCGCGGCCCTGGCCGTCGAACAGGCCATGTCCTTCGAGCCAGGCGCGGTGGGCGGCCAGGACGTCGGCGAACACCGGGGCGGCGTCGACGTCCTGCTGGCGGACGGTGGTGAGCTCGGTGCAGAACGCGCTGAGCGTCGGGTGGTGCACCGGACGGACGAAGGTGCCGAAGCTGTCCACCACCTCGCGGTCACGCAGCGAGACCAGCACCGAGGGGAACTCGATCACCTCCTGCGGGCTCGGCGGAGTGCCCGAGTCACAGGTCGCTTCGAAGTCGAGGACGACGACGCGGTCGAACGCGGCGGGCATGCAGGGCGGCGATGGTGGCACAGGTCGCGTGCGCTGACGAGCGGGCGGGGGCGTTCACGGGTCGACCAGGACGCCCTCGAGATAATCGAGGACGACCAGGCGCCCGGTCGGCAGCTCCTCGGGGGAGAAGGTGCGGGTGGTGCCGTCGGGCCAGCGGACGTCGACCTCGTAGTCGCAGCCGAGGTCGCCGAGGCCGAAGTGGAGGGTGCGGGAGTCGTGCGAGTTGTAGGTGCCGCGGCCGGACTTGACCTCGCGGGACACGGACCAGTCGGCGTAGCGGACGGTGACGCGGGCGCCGATGGCGTCGCGGTTGATGGCGTCGCCGTCGCCGCGCAGGCGGATCGACATCCACAGGTTGTCCTGGCCGACCCGGTTCTCGAACAGGAAATTGGGCCGGCCGGCGCCGCCGATGTCGCGGCCGCCGACCAGCAGGTCGAGGTCGCCGTCGTGGTCGATGTCGGCCCACGCGTGGTTCTGCGCCTGCTTCATGCGCGCCGGCGTCGCCTGCGAGTCGTTGATCCCGCTGATCGGGCCGACGCTGGTAAACGAGCCGTCGGCCTCTTGATGCATCAGCCCGAACCAGGCCTGTTGCTCGATCTCGCTGTAACCCGGCTCGTACTTGGCGTCGCGCGAGACCGACAGGTCGAGGCGGCCGTCGTTGTCGAAGTCGACCATCGCCCCGTCGATGTCGCCCTCGTTGAACGGCAGGCCGCGCGCGAGGTACTCATTCTTGAAGGCGTAGCCGGCGTCCGGGCCGCCGTTGACGAGCAGCTGCGAGGGGTCGGACCACTTGCGCGAGTAGTCGCCGTCGACGGGGTGGGAGATCGCGGTGAGGAAGACGTCGGGGAGGCCGTCGCCGGTGGCGTCCTCGCACTGGATCCCGAAGCCGTTGGAGCCGACGACGTCCTCGGCGGCGACGTCCGGCTCGGGGTTCATCCCCATACCGGTGCTGGCCAGCCAGTAGTTGCCGGTCGCCAGAGCCGCGAAGCCGCGCTCCAGGCCGACCTCGGTGAACTTGCCGGTGCCGTCGTTTTCCCACAGGTGATTGTGGCCGCCATACACGCTGACGCCGTAGGTGGAGACGAAGATGTCGAGGTCGCCGTCGTCGTCGTAGTCGCAGGCGACGCTGCCGTTGCTCGGCTGGTCGCGGTCGCCCGGCATGTAGACGCTGGTGACGTCCTGGAAGGTGCCGTCGCCGTAGCCGAAGAACAGCTGGTCGGAGACGGCGTAGCTGGTCTGGCCGTTGCCGACGAAGAGGTCGAGGTTGGCGTCGCCGTTGAAGTCGGCGAACACGGCGTTGCCGGCGAGGTTCTTGACGGCGACGCCGGCGTCGGGGACCTCGGTGAACCGGGCGGCGCCGTCGTTGAGGAAGACGCGGTTGTGTTCGCCCTCGAGCTCGATGTCGAGGCCGGCGAACACGTCCTGGTCGCCGTCGTTGTCGACGTCGCCGAAGGCGAAGAAGCCGGCCTGGACGGCGCGCAGGCCCGACTCGTCGCTGAAGTGAGTGAAGGTGCCGTCGCCGTCGTTGAGGTAGACGAGGTGCTCGAACGGGACGCCCTGCTGCGGGTTGGGGAACAGGCTGTGGGCGACGATGTCGTCGAAGCCGTCGCCGTTGAGGTCGGCGAAGGCGAGCCGGCTGTGGTCGTTGATCGGGATCGGGGTCGGCGGGTCGGGGACGAAGTTGTCGACGCGCATCCCGCTGGCGTCGGAGATGTCGCGGAAGAAGCCCTGGCCGGCCGGGGTGAGCGGCAGCGGGGTGCAGGTGAAGCCGGGCTCGCCGGTGGTCGGGGCCTCGGTGGTGCCGGTGCTCGTCGGCTCGGTGGTCGCGGCGTCGGTCGTGCCCGTGGTGGTGTCGGCGGTCGAGCCGGTGGTCGGGCTGCCCTCGCCGCCGCAGGCGGTCAGCGCGGCGGCGACACTCATGATATGGCCTAAGGTACAGGTACGAGAGCGCATGCGACAGCCGCCAGGATATCACGGGGCGGACGACGCCGCGGCTGGTCGCGCGGACGGGCCAAAGAGGTGCGCCGGGCCTCTACCTGTCGGGGTCGCGGCCGGTCGGCCGGGCGAGGGCCACGGTGTCCGGGGCCGCTGGACCCGGGCGAGCGCGCCCCTCGGACGGGTGAGTCCTTCGCGCGCCAGCAGCCGTCGGCGCGGCCGGTCAGGCGCACCGCGTGCATTGACCCTTGAGCAGGATCTCCGACACCTGGTTCACCACCGACTTGAGCGAGCCCGGCGCGGGGGTGAGCTTGATCCGCACCTGCTCGAGGCAGCTGATCTCGCCGCACTCGACGCAGACGAAGTGCGGGTGCTCGCGCTGCGTCTCGGCGTCCTGGTCGCGCAGCTCGAACCGCCACACGTTGTCGCCGACGTTGACCCGGCTCACGAGGCCGGCGCCCTCGAGGTCGATCAGGTTGCGGTAGATCGTCGCCGCGTCGAACTCGCGGTCGGCGAGCGCCTCGACCAGCTCGCCGTGGCTGAGCGGCTTGCGGTGGGTCTGGAAGTGCTCGAGCACGGCCACCCGCGGGGCCGTGCAGCGCAGGCCGGCGTCGCGCAGGAGGGCGCGCAGAGCGTCCAGGGAGGGGGTCTTCGAGCGCGCCATCGTCGCCGCAGGGTAGCACGACGGCGGGTCGCAGCCGCCGGCGTCGGGTCCACCGACCGCCCGCTTGACAGGGCGCGTCGGCCTCGACTAGGGTCCCCTACATGCAAAGGCATTGCAAGAAGATCTTCGGGGGCGCGGCGCTCGTGGCGGCCCTGGTTGCCGCGGCCTGTGAGGAGCACGGCCACGACGGCGACCACGATCACGACCACGAGAACGAGGTGATCTCCCGGGTCGAGCTGACGTTCACGCCGACCGCCGGGGGCGCGCCGCTGGTCTTCGCGTTCGACGATCCGGACGGCGACGGCGGCGCTTCGGGGACCGCCGACCGCGTCGAGCTCGCTGCGGGGGTGGAGTACACGCTGGCCGTCCGCTTCCAGAACTCGCTCGTCCAGCCGCCCGAGGACCTCACCGGCGAGATCGAGGCCGAGGCGGAGGACCACATGGTGTTCGTGGTCGGCGACGTGGCCGGTCCGGGGTCGTCGGCCCCGACGACGCTGGTCACCCACGCCTACGCGGACGTCGAGTCGGACTACGGCGCGAACGCGGTCGGCGAGGACCTGCCGGTCGGCCTCGTCAACACGATCACCGGCAACGCCGCCGGCACCGGCGAGCTGCGCGTGATCCTGCGCCACCTGCCCGAGGTGAACGGGCAGCCGCAGAAGACCGGCGAGCTGGCCGCGGACCTCGCCGCGGGTCGCGACCTCCCGGGCAGCGTCGACGCCGACGTCTCGTTCGTCCTCGCCGTATCCTGAGGCGCGCGCTTGGCCGCGGAACTCGTCGCACTCCTCCTGCACCTGAGCCTCTCCGAGCCCGCCGCGCCGCCGCCTGCACCCGAGCAGCCGGCGCCCGCGGCCGGTTGCGCGGTGGCGTGGGTCGCGACGGTCGTCGAGTCGGGCACCGGTGAGGGCCTGGCGGACGCGCGGCTCGAGCTGCGCGCGCCCGGGCGGAGCGCGCCGATCCAGGCGCGGACCGACGAGCAGGGGCGGGTCCGCGTCGACGGGCTGTGCGCGGGCGAGATGCAGGTCGTGGCCGAGGTGCCCGAGCACGCGCCGGGGCGCCTCAAGGTCGCGCTGTCGGGGTCGACCACCAGCTCGCGCATCGAGCTCGAGGCCCTGCACCCGCGCCACAGCGGGCACGTGATCGCCGTCAACGTCCACACCGAGCGCCCCACCGGGGTGTCGACGAGCCAGTCGCTGGCGGGCGCCGAGCTGGCGCGGACGCGCGGTCAGGGCCTCGCGGACGCGCTGTCGGGCATGTCGGGCGTGGCGACGCTGCGCGGCACGGCCGGCGGCATGAGCAAGCCGATGATCCGCGGGCACGTCGGGCGGCGCAACCTGATCGTCGTCGACGGCATCCGCCACGAGGGCCAGGACTGGGGCATCGACCACGCGCCGGAGGTCGACCCGAACGTCGCGGACCGGATCACCGTGGTCAAGGGCGCCGGGACCACGCGCTTCGGCGCCAAGGCGATCGGCGGGGTCGTCCTGCTCGACTCGCGGCCGCTGCCGCAACGGCCGAGCGTCCGCAGCGAGATCGGCACCGTCGGCTACTCGAACCCGCTCGGCGGCGGCGGCTCGGCGCGCATCGACTGGGCCCCCGCCCGCGCTCGCGGCTTCGCCATCCGGGTCGAGGGCAACGCGTCCCGCCACCGCGCCGTGGTGACGCCGACCTACCCGCTCGACAACACCGGCGCGGCGACCTGGAACGCCGGGACGCAGCTCGGCTACGCCAGCGACGCGGTCGACTTCGGGGTCGGCTACCGCGTCATGCGGGCGGTCGGCGGGATCTGCACGTGCTTGCGGATCTCGAGCCCCGAGGACTTCGACAAGAGCATCGCGCGCTCGCGTCCGATCGGCGCCGAGCTGTACCGCGCGGACTTCGAGATCGAGCGGGCGAAGCAGGAGATCTGGCACCACCTGGCGTTCGCGCGCGCGCGCGTCGGGCTCGGCCGCGCGGGCGAGCTGCACGCGCTGTACTCGTTCCAGTTCAACGACCGCAAGGAGTACGACGTCGTCCGCAAGAGCGTCGAGGGGCCGCAGCTGACGTTCGGCCTGGCGACGCACGCGGCCGAGGTCCGCTACGAGCACGCGCGGCTGCAGCTCGGGCAGTGGTCGCTGGTCGGCACGGTGGGCGCGACCTTCAGCCACCAGACCAACCGCTTCACCTCGTCGTCGACGCTGATCCCCGACTACCGCCAGGCGAGCTGGGCGGTCTACGACATCGAGCGGTTCGTCCACGAGCGCGTCGAGCTCGAGCTGGGGGCGCGCTACGAGGGGCTCCACCGCACGGCGGATCTGCGGGAGCGCGACTTCCTCGGGCAACAGGCGGGCGGGCGCCTCGACCCCACGACCTGCCGCGCGAGCGGCGACGGCGGCACCTGCGAGCGAGGCTTTCACACCGCGTCCGCGACGCTCGGCGCGCTGGTGCGGCCTTTCGGTCGCGCCCCCGAGTTCACCTGGCGGACCCAGCTCAACTCGTCCGCGCGGATCCCCTCGATCGACGAGCAGTTCATGAACGGCGCCGCCCCGTCGTTCCCGATCCTCGGCGTCGGCAGCTCGAAGCTCGGCGTGGAGCGCTCGTGGGGCGGCGAGTCGACGCTGCAGTACGACGGCGACTGGCTGCTGGTCGAGGCGGCGGGACACGCGGCCTACATCGACGATTACATCTACTTCGTGCCGCAGCGACAGAACGGCCAGTGCGGCTTTCTGAGCTGCACAGCGCGCGGGCCGCTGCCGGTGTTCGCGTTCACGCCGGTCGACGCGTTCTTCGGCGGCGGCGAGCTGCGCTTCGACCTCCGGGCCCCGCGCCTGCCGTTCGGGCTGGCCGGCAGCGCCTCGTGGGTGCGCGCGCTCGACCTGCAGACGGGCGCCCCGCTCGCCTTCATCCCCGCCGATCGCTACTGGCTCGCGGGTCGCTACTACTTCCCGGACACCCGGGTGTCGGGGCGCGGCTACATCGAGGTGAACACCACCATCGTCGCGCGCCAGCGCCGGTTCCCGGAGGACGTCGACTTCAGCCCGCCGCCGCCGGCCTATGCGCTGCTCGGCGCGGGGGCCGGCGTCGAGTTCATGTCGGAGCGGCGGCTGTTTCGCCTGTCGCTGATCGGGACCAACCTGACCAACACGCGCTACCGCGATTACACCAGCCTGCTGCGCTACTTCGCCGACGAGGCGGGCTGGGGCCTGCAGCTCCGCTTCGCGGTCGACTTCGACGTGCCGCTCGACGAGCGCCCGCGCCGGTGATCGGCGCTGGTCAGCAGACCGAGTCTGCGCACCAAAGCATTCCCCAGAATGTCTCCTGGTTGACATGCGTAAAGGCCCATGGAGTCAGCGCAGATCGGAAATCAAAGCTTTGAGTGTGATGAAAGGCTCTCACGGTGGTGCGACGACCGACGTTCGTCAGCACCAAATAATCCGCGAAGTTCGGATCCCCAGGCAGCGCCCACTCGAGGTTAAAATACACGCTGTTCCCTGCTTTGTTGCACAGATGCGCCTGAGCCATCTCGGCAGTGTACCAGGACGAGGTCACTTGGACGGGGAGTGCCGCCCAGTTTGAAGGGGTGTACCATCGATAGAACCAGGCGAATTCGTCGTAGAAAGCCTTGCTCGCGTCGAAGATCTCGCCATCGTCCGTCAACGTACAGGTGGCAGGATCGTTAGACTCCAAATCAACGTAAGAGGGGCCCGATCTCTCGACGGGAGGGCGGCTGAACCGCATCGCGTGCTCGTCAAAGAGAGCAGCAGGAATGTCGCCCTCGACATCGCCCTGGAGCATGATTTCCAGGACAGAGAGGTCGAGCTCGGACGTTGGAGACCGCAACATGGCGGGCCGATCGATGGGGCCGTCTTCAACCAGGATCGTCAACCCGCTGGTGGTCTCATACATCCGAATTTCTGTATCTCGGTCATGAAACACACTCTGGCCGACGAGTACGAGTTCGCCGGACTCAAGCGCTAAAGAGTTTGTCGGTTGTTCGGAGCCGTCTGATTTTTGCTCTTCAATCGCGTCGGTGCCCCCGAGCGAGAAGGTGGAGGGAACCTCCCCCGCGTCACAAGCCGGCCCTGTCAAAGACGCTACAACGAATGTGACGGGGAGAAGCAGGCAGACATTTGAGCTTCGCATTCTCGATGCTCTACCCCTGGTCGAGCCGTCCGTCAAGCATCTTCGGGCGATGGTCACGCGCCGGAAGGGTAACACGCTGGATGGGGGGAGACGTTACGGACGGGCCGGATCACTTGCATGCGTCCCGCCCCCACTCCGGAAGGACTCGGGCTCGCCGGTCGCTATGACTTCCCCGATACCCGCGTGTCGAGCCTGCTGCGCTCCTTCGCCGACGAGTCGGGCTGGGGCCTGCAGCTCCGGTTCGCGGTCGACTTGGACGAGCCGCTCGACGAGCCCGCGCGCCGGTGAGGCCCGCGGCGCGGCGAGCCTCGCCCGAGGAGCCGTCACGCGCCTCCTCGCGCGCGTCGGGTGTGGGTCCGGCCGGGCACGCGCGAGCACGCGCTGGTCCACGGATGCAATGAGATTGCAAAAAATTTTGAATGTCTCTTGCAAAGAGATTGCAAGAGTGAGAGCATCGCGCGCGTGCCGGTCCAGGAGACCATGACGCCAGACAAGCTCGATCCTCGCCTCCCCGTCACCGTGCTGTCCGGCTTCCTCGGCGCCGGCAAGACGACGCTGCTACGCCACCTCCTGAGCAACCGCGAGGGGCTCCGCGTCGCGCTCATCGTCAACGACATGAGCGAGATCAACATCGACGCCGAGCTGGTGCGCCAGGGGGACGCGCAGCTACGGCGCGTCGACGCGCGGCTGGTCGAGCTGACGAACGGTTGCATCTGCTGCACGCTGCGCGAGGACCTGCTGGTGGAGGTCGCGCGGATCGCCCGCGAGGGGCGCTTCGACCACCTCGTCGTCGAGTCGACGGGGATCTCGGAGCCGATGCCGGTGGCCGAGACCTTCACCTTCGAGGACGCGGAGGGCCAGCGGCTCGACGCGGTCGCGCGCATCGACACGATGGTCACCGTCGTCGACGCGGCCGGCTTCCTCGCGCATTACCGCAGCGCCGACTCGTTGAGGGCGCGCGGGCTTTCGCTCGGCGAGGGCGACGAGCGGCTGCTGGTCGACCTGCTGGTCGAGCAGGTCGAGTTCGCCGACGTGATCGTCATCAACAAGACCGACCTCGTCGACGCCGAGGCGCTCGGTCGGCTGCGGGCGCTGCTGCGACGCCTCAACCCCGCCGCCGTCGTGATCGCCGCGGAGCACGGCCGGATCCCCGTGCGCGAGGTCCTCGGCGCGCGCCGCTTCGATCCCGAGCGGGCCGCCCAGGCCCGCGGGTGGCTGACCCAGCCGCGCGAGGTGGTGACCTCCGAGGCGCAGGAGTACGGGATCGGCTCGTTCGTGTACGGCGCCCGCCGCCCGTTCCACCCCCAGCGCCTCTACGAATTCATCACCACCCGCCTGCGCGGCGTGCTGCGCTCCAAGGGCTTCGTCTGGCTGGCGACCCGCGAGGGCTGCGGGCAATGGTCGCACGCGGGCGTCGCCTGCACGCTCGGCGCGGCGGGCCCGTGGTGGGCGGACATGCCGGAAGATACATGGCCGAAAGACCAGGCCTCGCGGAGCGAGATCGCGGCGGTGTGGGACCCCGAGGTCGGCGATCGCCGGCAGGAGCTGGTGTTCATCGGTCAGCGGCTCGACGAGGTCCGCCTGCGAGCGGCGCTCGACGGCTGCCTGCTCACTCCGGCCGAGTTCGCCGCGGGGCCGACGGCCTGGCGCAGGCTCCCCGATCCGTTCGGCGCCTGGGACGTGTCCCCGGCGTGACGGACGCTCGACGGATGGAGCGTCGGCCGGCCGAGGGCGCAGGTCGCCCGGGGGCTCGCGCGCTTCAGCTGCCGCGCAGGTCCGGACCTTCCTTGTCTTCGCCGAACTGCGCCATCGCCTGCTTGATCAGCGTGCGAAAGGCGATCGACGCCGCCTCCTGGTGCGTGCGTTCGTGCCACGACAGGCTGAGCGAGATGCGGCGCGCGGGGATGGGCCCGGCGAGCGCGCGGACGTCGAAGCGGGGGCCGTACGCGCGCGCGAACGAGGCGGGGACGGTGGCGACGAGGTCGGTCGCCGCGACGACGGCGGCGGCTGCGGTGAAGGTCGGTACCGACAGTACGACCTCGCGTTCGACCCCGGCGCGCTTGTAGCTGTCGGCGACGGGATCGCGGAAGGCGCGGCCGGGGACCATCTCGACGCGGACGTGGCGCAGCGATGCGAGGGCTTTTCCCGTGAGGCGCGCGCGGGTGGCCGGGTGGCGGTCGCGGGCGATCAGGACCGTGTGCTCGGTAAGCAGGGGCTCGTGGTGGATCCCCGGGCCACGGCCCGGGATGCCGATGTGCACGTCGACCTCGGGCGCGGCGAGGTCGCCGAGCGAGACGAGCGAGTCGATGCCGACGACGCGGAGGCGCGCCCTCGGCAGCTCGGCGGTCATGCGGCGGGCGATGTGCGGCACGTAGGTGAGCTGGCCGGCGTCGGCGACCGCGAGGGTGAACGTGCGGGTGCAGGTCGCGGGATCGAAGCGCGCGGCGAACAGCGCGACGTCGAGGTCGTGGAGGGCGCGAGCGATCGCGGGCGCGAGCTCGGCGGCGCGTGGGGTCGGGACGATGCCGCGACCCTTGCGCGTGACGATCGGGTCGTCGAGGAGGTCGCGCAGGCGGGCGAGCGCGTTGCTGACGGCCGACGGCGTGACATGAAGCCTGCGGGCCGCGCCCGCGACGCTGCGCTCGGTGAGCACGAGGTGGAGGACGTGCAGCAGGTTGAGGTCGATGGCTTCGATGCTCACGGGAGATGAGGTTACGACTCACGAATCATCAGTACCAGGTTCGAGTCCGCCGGCGCATGGTGGAGGCATGCACAGGTCCTCGATGGCCGCAGCGCTCGCGCTGGCGGCCTGCCAACCGACCCACACCCCCACGAGCCAGCGCATGACCACCCCCACGAGCACCACCCGCCGCGACGCAGGCGCGGACGCAGCGCGCACCGTCGAGGTCCTCGACAGCTTCCTCTCGTACCGCGACGTCGGCGAGGGTCGACCGATCGTGTTCTTGCACGGCAACCCGACCTCCTCGCACGTCTGGCGGCACGTGATCCCGCACTTCGCCGGCGCGGCGCGGTGCCTCGCGCCCGACCTCGTCGGGATGGGGCGCTCGGGCAAGCCCGACATCGCCTATCGGCTGGTCGACCACGCGCGCTACCTCGACGCGTGGTTCGCCGCGCTCGACCTGCGCGACGTCCTGCTCGTCGGCTACGACTGGGGCGGGGTCCTCGCGCTCGACTGGGCGGCGCGTCATCCCGACCGCGTCCGCGGCGTCGTCGTGTTCGAGACGTTCCTGCGCCCGATGCACTGGCACGATTGGCCGCCCGAGGGCGAGAAGCTGTTCCGGGCCCTGCGGACGCCCGGCGTCGGCGAGCAGCTCGTCCTCGAGGAGAACCAGTTCCTCGCGCGGTCGCTCGCGCACGGCGTCCATCGCGGCCTCGCCGAGCAGGATCGCCAGGAGTACCACGCGCCGTTCCCCGACCCGGCGTCGCGGCGGCCGATCCTGGCGTGGCCGCGCGAGATCCCGATCGACGGCGAGCCGCGCGACGTCGCCGCGATCGTCGAGCGCAACGGCGCGTGGCTGGCGAGCGGGCAGGTGCCCGCGCTGCTGCTCACCTTCGCGGGCAGCGGCCTCACCTCGCCCGCGCTGGTCGAGTGGGCGCGCGAGGCGTTCCCGAAGCTGTCGATCACGGCGCTCGAGAAGGCCGGCCACCACGCGCCCGAGGACGTCCCGGACGCGATCGCGGCCGCGATTCGAGCGTGGCTCGCCGGCCGGTCGTAGGCGCGCCGCGGCTCACAAACAGTCGACCAGGCCGTCGTAGATCGAGCGGTCCGTCCCGGGCAACGGCGCGTAGAGCGGCGACGGACCGGCGACCGCGGACAGCAACGCGTCGATGGTGGTATCGGGCGCCAGCGGCGTGGGGCAGCGCCAGAACTTCGGCTGTTCCAGGATCTCGCCGGTCGCCGGATCGATCTGCTCGTCGCTGGCGGCGAACAGCCACACGCACGTGCCGATGCGGCCGTTGACCCGATCCACCGAGCAGAGATAACGCAGCGGCTCGATGTTGCTGTACTCGCCTTCGCAGAAGGTGTCGCCGCAAATATCGTCGAAGTCCCGCTTCAACCGCGCGAGCAGCGAATACCAGGCGTCGCGCTGGGCCTCGTCCTGCAAGGCCTCCGCGGCGTCGACGTACAGCGACGCCGCGGAGGCGGCGAAGGCGAGCGACGCCGCGAGCAGCAGCGCACAGCAGGCGACCGACGGGGAGCGGATGGTCGTGGTGCTCGGCATGAGGGCTCCTCGTCAAGCATGAGCTGTCGCTATCGGCGCCGACGAGCACAGCCAGCGGGAGCAGGCGCACGGCATCCGCGGTCGAAGGCTTTAAAAAATGCCGGCGGCTCCGCCGCGGCGGCCGCGGCCCGCGCCGTTACAGCATGTATTCGTCGGTCATCAGGCAGAACATCGGGTCGCCGGGCTGGCCGATCTGCGGCATCAGGCGGCACTCGTAGCCCTCGCGCGGGCAATCGCTGTCGTCGGTGCATTCGACGGCGCAGGCCTCGAAGTAGCCGGAGGCGCCGATGCACATCGCGTCGGGGGCGCAGGCGGGGTCGCCGGGCTCATAGAACGTCATGGCGTCGGGCAGGGTGCACTCCTTGGTGCAATAGCCGCCCGGCAAGGAGTAGAGCATGAGGATGTCGGTGAGGCACACGCCCTTGTCGCCGAGGATCGCCGCGCACTCGTCGTCGGATTGACAGGCGTGGCCCCATTCGCCCATCAGGCCCGGATCTGGGTCGCCGGTGGTGCCGGTGGTGGTCGTGGCCTCGCCGGTGGTGGTGGTCGCCGGCTCGCCGGTGGTGGTCCCGGGCTCGCCGGTGGTGGTGTCGACGGCGCCGGTGGTGGTGGTGCCGGTGCCGACGGTGGTGGTGGCAATGGTGGTACCTGAGCCGGTCGGCTCGACCGGCTCGGTGGTGCCGCCGGTGGTGGTGCCGGTGGTCGTGGTCTCGGCGGTGGTGGCGCCCGGCTTGTAGACGGGCGGGCAGCCGGTCAGCACGACGACGAGCAGGGACAGGCGGCGAGGGCGGGCGAGCGGCGACATGGCCTTGAATTTACCGCGCGGCGCGGCCGGCCCTCAACCAGCCGCAGGGCCGGTTCAAGCCGGGTCGGGCTGGTCGCGGCGCGTATTCGAGGTGTCGGGCGGCGGCGGCATGCGACCGGCGGCGCGCAGGCTACTGACCTTCTTGAGCACGTCGAACCAGAACGGGGCGCCGAGCGAGGCGGCGAGGCCGGTGAGCAGCAGGCCGAGGACCTTGTTGACCCACCACCACACGTTCGGCTGGGGCGGGTTGTCCTCCCAGCCGACGGGGATGCCCAATTGATTGATGGTGCTGATGTCGGTCTGCAATTGCCGCAAGGCGCCGGCGGTGGCGGACGGCGCGGTCTCGCCGGCGGGGGCGGGCAGGGGGCTCTTGTCGCCTTCGGACGGCGGCGCGGCCGGAGTGACGCGCGCGGGCGGGGTCTCCTGCTTGACGGCCTCGGTGGCCTGGGCGATGAGCGAGGCGCGGAGCACCGGGTCGTTGGCCAGCGAGCGGGTGATCCGGATGGCGTCGAGGTTGAGGGCGGCGACGAAGAACACCGCCAGGAGGCTGCTCCACAGCTGGGCCCGCCGGCGGTAGACCTCGCTGACCCGGCCCATGCCGGCGTTGAACCACGCCTCGACGTCGCGCTGCAGGCTGGCGAGCTTGTTGGCGGCGGCGCGCGCGTCGATCTCGACGTGATTGACGAATGTCAGCAGCGTGTCGGTGACGCGATTGCCGAGCTCGCCGCGCTTCGACTCGATCTGCGCCCGCATCTCGGCGATGTTGCCGGCCACCAGCTGGCCGGTGCCGTCGGCCGGGCGCAAGGCGATGTCGAGCAGCGCCATGGCGAACATCCGCGGCGGGATGTACGAGGGGGCCTTGGCGTCGCCGCCGGTGGCGGCGTCGCGGTGGAGGCCGCGCAGCAGCGGGTGCTGATACAGGACGCGGGTGATGTCGGGCTGGCCGGCCCGGGCCTCGCCGTCGTCCCGGCCGACGAGCAGGCGGAGCCCGGCCGCGAGGTCCTTGGCGCGCCACTTGAACAGCGAGGCCAGCAGCTCGTTGCCCGCGGTGATGGCGAGGCTGGTGGCGAGGAACACGAAGATCAGCCCGATGGCGATGTCGAGGACGACTGAGTCGAACACGGCGGCCTCCTGCAGGCGCGGTCAAAAAGAGAGGCTGCCAGGAAGGGCGACGCGGCGAAAGCTCGCGCGACCGCGAGCGCGGGCGCGCGTTCGCGGGGCGCGGAACGGTGTGCATATTGGGCGCGTCGGGCGGTTCCGCGCGAGCGACGAAATCGCTACACCGGCAGCGCGAGCGCGGCGCGGCTCGGCGGGTGGGTTCGCGCGCGCGGGGCGGGCTGGGTCGAGGGGAGTCGGCGAGCGAGGAAGAGACGCGCCGCGAGGCGGCGCGACGCGAAATGCGGGCCGTCAGCGGCGTCGGGTGCCGTCCATGGTGAGGCCGTGGACGGGTGCGCCTGCCGGCGTGAGCGAGCGTGCGGGCGTCGGAGCGGTGCAATGTTCATCGGGACATGTTTGAGGAGTCATGTCTTATGTGACATGCAGCACCTGCGCCGGTATCGGGCGAGCGTCATGGTGGCCCTCGCTCGGCGGGCGGCGCCGCTGCGACGGACCGCGTGGGCGCCCACGCGAAGATGTTTAATGAAACATGTCGGATCGGCCATGCGCGGAGGACGACCGCGCCGGCGTCAGGGCGACTTGTCGCCGCGCGTGGGCAGGCGGCGCTGCTGCAGCCAGCCGCGGTAGGCCTCCATGCGCGCGCGCTGCTCGGCGGGGGCGCGGAAGCTGCAGGTGGCGAGCTCGTCGCTGCCTTCGGGGGCGCCCCAGCGCAGCTCGGGGCAATCGTTGGGGTTGTAGGCGCGGGCCAGCGCCTCCTCGCGGTCGGCGAGGTCGCGCAGGCTGAGGGTCCACGGGCTACCGTCGCTGCGGGTGTAGGTGATCGCGTACTGCGGGTCGCGGAGGAGGACGTCGAGCTCCTCGGCGAGGGCACGGGCGCGGGCCTCGGGGTCGCCGTCGGTGACGTAGAGGTTCGGCCGCTCGCGCACGCGGTCGGGCAGGCCGAGGACGACGTCGAGGGCGAGGAGCAGGCGGAGGTCGCGGGCCGGGGTCGAATGGGTCTCCCAGGCGCCGGTGGCCTCGAACACCTGCCAGCCCTTGGGCATGGCGATCGCTCGCTTGCGGTCGCGGGCGAACTCGGCGGCCCGCGCGATCGGCTCGACGCGGCTGCGGGCCAGCTCGGCGAAGGCCGCGACGGCCTCGCGCTGCAGCCGCGAGGCGTCCCACGGCGGCGGCTCGAACAGCGCGAGGACGGCGTCGTAGAAGGCGGTGCCGGCCAGCTCGGCGTGGCCGGTCCAGATGTCCCCGAGGTCAGGTGCTCCGGCGATCGCGGCGTCGCCCAGCTGGACCAGGCCGCCGCCGGGCTGGCGCACGACGGGGCGGAATTGCTTGAAGCCGACGCCGCCGTGGGCGGGCTCGGTGCTCCACAGGAACTCGCCCTCCCAGAACTCGCGGCGGACGATGCCGCCGTCGGGCTCGCCGTCGACGGCCAGCAGCGCGCCCGGCCGGCCGTCCCGCGCGGGCACGAGGTCGACGACGAAGAAGACGTGGTCGTAGGGGTCGGCGTAGACGGCGCCCGGACGCAGGCCGCGGTGATCGAGGCGCACGGGGTAGAGGTCGGAGGCGGAGTCGCCGATGGCGGTGCGCGCATTGCCGGCGTGGACGCCCCAGCCGATGTTGCGGTGGACGAATCGCTGGACCCGCGCGAGCTCGGTGGCCGGCATGGTGAAGCCGGGCCCGGGCGCGAGGTTGGTGCGCGCGTCGCCGCAACGCGGGGCCTTGCCGTCGCCGCCGCGCTTGCACTTGCGATAGGCGAACGGGAGCCGGCGCTTCCACGACCAGTAGGCGCGCACGACGTAGGGGAGATCGGCGCCGTCGGGCCGCAGCCGCAAGGCGACCGGATCGTCGAGCCGATCCTCGCGCAGGCCGAGCGCGTCGTGCAGGAGGTTGCGGGCGGGATCGCCGGTGGCGACGTCGAGGCGGGCGAAGCTCAGCGGGTCGCCCGGCGGGGCGCTGAACAGCTCGCGCACCCAGGCGCTGTAGAGCGCCTCCTCGGCGGCGCTCCAGGCCCGCTCGACAGCCCACGCGCGGCCCTTGGCGGCGAACGGGGGACGCTGCGGGGGCTCGCCGAGGACCTGTACTTTGGAGCAGGTCACGGCGGCGCCGTCGCGGACGACGGCGAAGGTGTACTCGCCGACGGCCGCGGGGGTGAAGCCGGCCACCGCGGAGGACGGGGTGCCGAGGTGGACGCGCGCGTCGAGGGCCCCGGCGGCGGGGCCGTCGCCGGCGAGGACGTGCAGGCCGAGCGCGACGTCGCCTTCGAGGGTGGCGGCGAAGACCCGCAGCGGCTCGCCGGCGAGCGGGGTGAACGGCGCGACGAGGAGGCCGATCGCGGGGTCGGCGGTCTCGGGGCAGACGATGGCGGCACCGGCCAGCGGGGGCGGCCCGGGCGGAATGACGGCAGGCGGGGCCGGCTCGCGCGGGGGTTCGGCGGGGGCCGGTTCGGGGGTCGCTTCGGGCGGGGGTTCGGCCGGGGGCTGGTCGGCGCTCGGCGGCGGGTCGACGCGCTCGGCGACCTCGGAGGCCGGCTCGCCGCCGCGATGGAGGCGCGAGGCGACGGCGCCGAGGAAGGCCAGCGCGGCGAGGACGACGCCCACCCACAGCCAGCGATCGCGGACGCCGGGGACCACGCGAATCGGCGGGAGGCGAGGCAGCGGGACCGGGACGTCGGTCGGCAGGACGGGCGCGGGCGCGGGCTTGACGGGGGCCGGCTGGGTGACGGCGAGGCCGACCGGCACGAGGGTCGGGAGGTCGTGCAGCGCGCCCGGCTGCGGCGTACCCGGCGAGGATGATGAGATGTCCTTCGAGACAGGTGGCTCGCCGGCGGGCGGCTCGCGGCGCTCGGCCTCGGCGAGGAGGGTCCGATCGAGCGGCGAGACGGGGGCGCCGGGCTCGGGGAGCAGGTTGGGCAGGGAGCGCCGCGGGGGCTCGACGGGCGGTCGCTCGACGAGCGGGCGGTCGAGGTTGACGGTGACGGGAGCGCCGGGCTCGGGGATCAGGTTGGGCAGAGAACGCCGCGGCCGCGGGCCGCCCGGTGACTCGAACTCGAGGGCGTCGAGGGCAGGGACCAGCGCGGGCGCTGACTGGGCGCTCGAGGGCTCGCGGCGGGCGAGCAAGGTGGGGACGGCGTGGGTGCTCGAGGGCTCGCGGCGGGCGGCGAACAGCGGGGCAGAACCCTCGCGCCGGCGCGGGCTGGGAATGGTGGTGTCCCGCAGCAACACGGCGAGCTCGGGCACGAGCGCGGGGGCCTCGGCGCGCGGCAGGTCGGCAGGCTCGGGCGGGCCGAGCAGGCCGAGGTCGGGCCGGGCGGTGGCCTCGCCGGGCTCGACGGGCGGCGGGGACGGAGGCGCGGCGACGGGGGTGGGAGCGCTCGGGGCGGGGCTGGAACCGGCAGCAGCGGCAGCGCCGGGGCGATTGGCGAGACCGATGGCGGCGAGGGTGCCGGGCGGGATGAAGGGCCGCGGGTAGGGATTGGTGATCGGCGGAATCGGGCCAGCCGGGCCGGGCTTGGCCATGACTGGAAGGTGCGGAGGGATCCACGCTGCGGGCTGTCCGACGTGCGCGGCCGCGAGCTCGGAGAGCGACGGCGCGTCCGAAAGGGAGCGGGAACGGGGGGAGTCGTCGGATCCGAGATCGGTGGGAGCGAGGGGGGATTCGTCCGTGAAGGAGGGTGATTCGCCCGCGAGCGGGGACGCCGCAGGGGACGGGGAACCGAGCGAGGCGTGGGGACGGGAGGGTTCGCGAGTGGACGAAGGGGCGGTGGCGAGGGCGGGCGACCGCGGAGAATCGAGGGAGGCGGTGTGGGAGGACTCGCGGGTGGACGAATGAGGAGAGGGGGATTCGGCGTGGGGGCGGGAGGACTCGCGAGTGGAGGAATGATCGGAAGCCGCGGCGAGGGAGGGCGAGCGAGGCGACTCGAGAGATTCGGCGTGGGGGCGGGAAGACTCGCGGGTGGACGAATGATCGGGCGCGGTGGCGAGGGAGGGAGAGGGAGGCGAATCGAGGGATTCGGCGTGGGGGCGGGAGGGCTCGCGAGTGGAGGAATGATCGGAGGCCGTGGCGAGGGAGGGAGGAGGCGAATCGAGGGATTCGGCGTGGGGGCGGGAGGACTCGCGAGTCGACGAATGGAGGGAGGGAGAGAGAGGCGAATCGAGGGAAGAGGAGGCGTGGGGACGGGAGGATTCGCGAGTCGACGAAGGGAGGGAGGGAGAGGCGTGGGGGCGCGAAGATTCGCGAGTGGACGAAGGGTCGGGGGGCGTGGCGAGTGAGGGCGAGCGAGGCGAATCGAGGGATACGTGGGGGCGAGAGGATTCGCGGGCGGAGCCGGGCGGCGAATGGGGATCGGGGGAGATAGCGTGGGGGCGAGAGGATTCGCGGGCGGAGCCGGGCGGCGAATGGGGAGCGAGGGAGATAGCGTGGGGGCGAGAGGATTCGCGGGCGGAGCCGGGCGGCGAATGGGGATCGGGGGAGGTAGCGTGGGGGCGAGAGGATTCGCGGGCGGAGCCGGGCGGCGAATGGGGAGCGGGGGAGATAGCGTGGGGGCGAGAGGATTCGCGGGCGGAGCCGGGCGGCGAATGGGGAGCGAGGGAGGCGGCGTGCGGGCGGCTGGATTCGCTGGAGGGCCTCGGCGGGGGGGCGGCGTGTGGGCGAGAGGATTCGCTGGAGGGCCTCGGCGGGGACGCGAGGGCAGGAGAGGCGGCGTGCGGGCGAGACGGGGCGCGCGGTGACTCTGCCGAGGGCGGTCGAGGCTGCGGGCGGACGGAGGGCCGCGATTCGGGGCGCGCGGTGGGCTCGCGCGGCGAGTTGTCGACGACGGCCCGGTCGCCGTGGGGGGCGGTGGCGGCAGCGGCAGGGTCGTCGACCGGGTTGGAGAGGATCAGCGGACCGTCCGAGACGGGCTGCGGCGGGGCGCTCAATCGATACAGCGGGGCGGCGTCCTCGAGGGCCGGCAACATGGGCGGCTCGACCAGCAAGGGCGGATCGGTGGAGCTGTGCGCGGAATCGCTGACGATCGATTGGTCGGGCTGAGGCGCGGCGAGCGTGGATTCGGCGACGGGCTCGGGCGGGCCGGCAGGCTCGACGTCAAACTCCGCGATTTCGGACGATTCGTCGGACCCGTCGCTGTCGGTCAAGAGAAGCGGTGAGTGGCCGCGCGCCGCGGTGGGCGGAGGCGGGGACGGGGTGGGGGCGTCGTCGTCGTCGGGCTCGAGGACGGCCAGCGAGGTCAGCGACTCGGCGGGAGAAGGGTCCGAGGCGCGCGCGGCCCGTGTGAGGCGGGCGGCGGGGGAGTCGAGGACACCGGTGCCGGAGTCCTGCGGATCGAGCACCGCGAAGGCGGTGAGCGATTCGGCGGGATCGATCCGCCGCGTCGACGAAGCGCTGCCGGAGCGCCGAGGATCGAGGACGCCGGGCGCGGTGAGGGAATCGGCGGGGTCGAGCGGCGATCCCTCGTGGGCTTGACCAAGGTCGGGGCGCGCGTGAGGTCGCGGATGGCCGCCGGAGACGTCGGACTCGAGTCGGGCGATGGCGGCGAGAGAATCGGCAGGGTCGAGCGGCGAGGCTTGGTGCGCTTCGCCGAGGCCAGGGGAAGCGTGGGATTGAGGAGCCGCGAGGTCGGCCTCGAGTCGGGCGATGGCGGCGAGAGAATCGGCAGGGTCGAGCGGCGAGGCTTGGTGCGCGTCGCCGAGGCCAGGGGACGCGTGGGATTGAGGAGCCGTGAGGTCGGACTCGAGTCGGGCGATGGCGGCGAGAGAATCGGCAGGGTCGAGCGGCGAGGCTTCGTCGGCGTGACTGAGGTCGGGGCGTGCGTGGAGATGCGAATCGACGCCGGAGACGTCGACCTCGAGTCGGGCGATGGCGGCGAGAGAATCGGCAGGGTCGAGCGGCGAGTCCTCGTCGGCTTGACCGAGGTCGGAGTGTGCGTGGAGATGCGAATCGACGCCGGAGACGTCGACCTCGAGTCGAACGATGGCGGCGAGAGAATCGGCCGGGTCGAGCGGCGAGTCCTCGTCGGCTTGACCGAGGTCGGAGCGTGCGTGGAGATGCGAATCGACGCCGGAGACGTCGGCCTCGAGTCGAACGATGGCGGCGAGAGAATCGGCCGGGTCGAGCGGCGAGTCGGAGAGGTTGCGCGGGTTCGGGTCGGAGAGGGAATCGGCCGGGTCTTTCTGCGGGGAGAGAGCGGACGATTGCAGGTCGGCGAGGGAATCGGCGGGGTCGCGCGCGGGCGAGGGGAGGTGACGCGAGTGCAGGGCGGCGATGGCAGCGAGGGAATCGGCGGGGTCGAGGGACGGCGAGGTGGGATGGTCGCCACCCGAATCCTGCGGCCCGAGACTGGCCAGCGAGGTGAGCGAATCTCCCGGCTTCGGGGCGAGGTCCTCGTGGGCGTACGTCGGCGGGACGGCCGAGAAGGGGAGCGCAGTGGAGGCTCCGCGGGAGGGCGATCCCGCGGGAGGGTCGGCGCGGGTCGGCTCCGGGGCGGCGCCGGCAGCGAGAGCTGCTTCGTCCTCGGTCGGGAGGCCGTCATCGGCGCGCACTGGCGAGGCTTGAGCCGTGGGTCGGACCTTCTCGAGGTCGTCGACGGCGTCGATCTCGAGAGCGCCGAGGACTCGAGTCAGCGAGTCCTGGGGGTCGGGGGACGTGTCGCCGCCGAGGGGCGCGAGGTCGGCCCGGTGCGGTCGAGAATCGCTGGGGGCGTCGTCGTCGTCAGTGGCCGGTGAGACGTCGACGGCGAGAGCGTCGAGGGCGCGAGTCAGCGAGTCCTGGGGGTCGGGGGACGTGTCGGCCTGGGGCGGTCGGGAATCGCTGGGGGCGTCGTCGTCATCGGTGGCCGGTGAGGCGTCGACGGCGAGAGCGTCGAGGGCTCGAGCCAGCGAGTCCTGGGGGTCGGGGGACGTGTCGGCCTGGGGCGGTCGGGAATCGCTGGGGACGTCGTCGGTGTCGACGGCGAGAGCGTCGAGCGCTCGAGATTGCGGATCTTGCCGATCGGCTGGCAGCGGGTCGCCGCCATCGAGTTGCTGGGGTCGTGCATCGTCGGCGCCGACGGCTCGAGTCGACGAGTCGTCGTCATCCGAGGTGAACGGCTCGGCGTCGGGAGGGACGTCGAGGGCGTCGAGCGCTCGCGTGAGTGAATCCTCGCGTGCCGGAGACGGCGGGGGGATGCGGGCCGAGGCGGCGAGAGGAGCGTCGACGAACGGCGCGAGCGCGGGAGTCTTCGTGCGGTCCTCGACAGCGGCGCCCGGGCCGGAGCTTGCTCCCTCGATCGAGGGGACCGGCGTTCCTGGCGCTTCCCGGGCGACGGACGGAGGGGCTCGGAACGCGAGCGGCGGTGCATCGTCGCGGTCGCCGGTCGGCAGAGCGACGGGTTCGGGGACGTCCAGCGC
This sequence comes from Nannocystis exedens, assembly GCF_002343915.1. Lineage (GTDB taxonomy): Bacteria > Myxococcota_A > Polyangia > Nannocystales > Nannocystaceae > Nannocystis > Nannocystis exedens. The sequence goes on from NZ_NETK01000001.1 coordinate 6,655,718, forward strand.
CTCGAGCGAGCGCGTCAGGGAATCTTCGCCGGTCTCGCCGGCGGGTGGATTGTCCTGGGGGCCGGGAAGGGCAGAACGAAGATCGGTCGAGGGAATGGCGGCGGTCGGAGGTTCGGCCGCGAGAGGCGCCTCGAGAGCATCGAGGGCGAGGGTCAGCGAGTCCTCGCGGCGCGACGAGAGCTCCGTGGCCTCGGGCTCGCGGGGCGCGTGCGCCTCCGGAGGATCGAGCGAGGGCTCGGCCGACGCGTGGCCGGAGCCGCTGGCGTGGCCTTCGGCGGTGAAGGGAGCGGCGTCGACGACGGCGAGCGGTGGCACCGGCTCTTGCTCGCGGTCGCCGAGGATCGAGGCGGCGCGCGCGGGGTCGGCGAGGTCGAAGGTCGAGACCTCCGATGGGTCGAGCTCGATGGCCAGCGAATCCTCGGTGCCATCGCTCGCTGCGAGATCGGGCGGATCGATCGGGGTCGGCGTGAACGGAGGCGGGAAGGTCGCGATCGGTCGTGACGCCGCGGGCGTGCGGACGAGGTGCGGCGACGGCTCGACGCCGGGAGTGGCGCGCGCGACGAGCGAATCGGTGGACCGAGGCGCGGGGACGGGTTCGGAGGGCGACGAAGAGTCCGGGTCGTGCGAGTCGAGCGGATCGAGGGGGCGGGGTGGAGGATGGGGAAACGCGGTCGCGAAGGTCGAGAGGTCGGTCGAATCGAGGGCGAGGGTCAGCGAGTCCTCCTCGGGCAGCGGGACGTGCGGGAGGGCATGCACGGACGCGGCAGCGAAGGTCGCGGAGTCGTCAGGGTCGACCGCGATCGGGGCGTCGTCGTCGAACTCGAGGGCGGTGAGCGGGGCGAGGGCGTCGTCGAGCTCGCGGGCCGAGAACGGGCCGCTCGGCGGCTCCGGCGCGTCTGCGACCGGGACCGGTGATTCGCCGCGGCGCGGCGAGGGATCGAAGAGTTGGAGGTCGGGGAGCTCGAGCGCGTCGAGCTCGAGGGCGTCGGTCCCGGCGGGAGACGGCGAGGCTGCCGGGGAGTTTCGTTCGCCCTCGACGAACAGAGCGCGGGATGGGTCGGGCGAAGGGGCGGGGTCGCGAGCGCCGGAGATGGAGGTGGACGCGGGACCGGAGTGATCGGCGGCGTCGCGGGCGGTGAAGTCGGAGGAGTGAGAGGAGGCGTCGCGCGAGGCGGAGAGGAGCTGGGCGGAGGAGGGCGCCGAGCCGGCGGCGTCGGACGAATGCGGGGAGTCGTCGCGAATAACCTCGTCGCGGGCAGCAGAGCGCGGCGATTGAGGGGAGTCGTCGCGCGAGGCGGCGGGCGGGGAATGGGGGGAGACGTCGCGCGAGGGAGAGGATGGAGATTGTGAGGAGGCGTCGCCCGCGGCGGGGGAGGTCCGGGAGGCGTGAGGCGAGGTGATCGCGGACTCGGGCGAACGGGGGGAAGCGGCGCGGGAGACGGGCGAGGCGTCGCGCGAGGCGGAGGACGGGGAATGGAGGGAGGCGCCGCGCGGTGCGGCGGGATCGGGAACGGGTGAAGGCGGGGCGGAGGTCGGGCGCGGGGATGGGGGGAGGCGTCGGACGGGGCGGACGAGGCGGCGCGCGCGGAATGGAGGGAGACGTCGCGCGGTGCGGCGGGTGAAGGCGGGGCGGAGGTCGGGCGCGGGGATGGGGGGGAGGCGTCGGACGGGGCGGACGAGGCGGCGCGCGCGGAATGGAGGGAGACGTCGCGCGGTGCGGCGGGTGAAGGCGGGGCGGAGGTCGGGCGCGGGGATGGGGGGAGGCGTCGGACGGGGCGGACGAGGCGGCGCGCGCGGAATGGAGGGAGACGTCGCGCGGTGCGGCGGGTGAAGGCGGGGCGGAGGTCGGGCGCGGAGGGGCGGACGGCGGGGCGAGGCGGGCGAGGGAGGCGTCGCGCGAGGCGTCGAGGGCCTGGCGGGCCAGCTCATCGGGGTCCTGCGAATGGGCGCCGTCGTCGCCGCCGCCGAGCTCGTGCGGGAGCTCGATGAACGAGGACTCCCACAGGCGAATGCCGTACTTGCGGCCCAGGGGGATGATCTCGCTGCGGATCCACGCGATCGCGCGGTCGAGCGCGGCACGGCTGCCGAACAGGCGGCTGCGCGCGAGCTCGCGGCCGTTGACGGCCGAGATGGCGAAGCGCAGCTCGTCGGCGGCGACGCGGTAGCAGACCGGATCGCCGGCGCCCTTCAAGAGGCTGCGAATGCCGTGATCGCGGGCCTTGGGCGTGCTGTACCCGTGGCTGAAGAGGAGGGCCTCGCCGCGCTCGTCGTTGAAGTGGAAGTAGTGATGACCGTCTTCCGCTTTGAATGCCTCGAATCCGGCGGCGCCCGAGGTCGATCTGCGGGTGAGGTCGTAGCCGGATTCGGCGACCTTGCGGCGGGTCCGGGCGGCGCCGTACTCCTTCGCCTCGATCGGGGCGAGGCGCACGAGCTGGGCGATCGCGGCGTCGCACTCGGCCTCGCTCGCCAGCCAGGGGCTGCGCGCGATCTCCCGGCCGTTGCGGGCGGTCAGCACGAAGTACCGCCGGCCCTCGGCCTCGCGCCGATCGTAGCGCCGTGGGTCGGCGGCGGCGACGAAGACCGACTCGACCTGCTCGTCGCGCGCGAACCGGGTGGTGAAGCCGCGCAGGTAGAGCAGGACCTCGCCGCGCTCGCCGTGGAGGTGCGCGGTGAAGAGTCCGTCGCTGGCGCGGTTCAGCAGCTCGAGGCCGGGCTTCTTGGCCCGGGTGCAAGGCTCGAGGTCGTAGCGGACGGCGACCTGGATGGTGTCGACCGGCTTGGCGCCGCTCTTCTGCGGTCTGGCGAGGTTGACGACGCGGAACCGCTCGACGGTGGCGGCCCAGCGCTGCATCTCGGCGAGGCCGGCGTCGGCCTCGGCCGGGCTCGAGCAGGCGATCCCGCGGGCCAGGAGCTCGCCGTCCTCGCCGCGCAAGGTGAAGTGATAGCTGTCGCCCTCGACCTGCAAGGAGGCGTCGACGCCCTCGCGCAAGCTGGCGATGACGGCCTCGATCGCGCGCTGCACCGCGGCCTGGTCGCGGAACTCGACGCTGGTCAGGCCGACGCGCTCGCCCTCGAGGACGACCTGGAACGCGAGCGCGTCGCGCGACTGCTGGACGACACGGAAGTACACGAGGCTCGCTCCCGCGGGACCGGCGCCCGGTGCGGCGGCAGGCCGGAGCACGGCCAATCTATCACGGGCACCCGCGGCGCGGCGCGCACGATCACGGGGTGCGAGGGGTGCGAGATCGTATGCCGGGCAAAAGCCGGCACAATGCCGATCGGACGGATCCGCGCGTGATTTGCGAGGGCCCCAGACCCCAGCGCGGCGAGTCGGTGTGCGCGCAAGGAGATGTCCCCGGGGACAGGTGACGTCGCACGGGCGTGGAGCCGTCGTGAAGCTCGCCGACGTTCGCCGCCGCTCGGGCGCACCTGGTCCGGCGGCGAGAGGCAGCGCGCCGGCTCGCTCAACCTGATGGCTGAAGGGACAGGTCGTTCGCAGATCGAGGCGGCGGCGGTGAGCTGGCTGGAGAGACAGGCGTTCACGGGCCGGCGAACGAGGAGGCGGCGGAGTCGGCAGCGAGCTGGACTGAGGGACAGGCGTTCACGGGCCGGGGAGCGAGCGCCACGGCGGGGCGAGTTACAGGGGGAGCGGATCTCCTGTCGGCGAGAGTGAGGCGGGCGGCGGGGTGAGGGGCGAGTTGCTCGGGAGGGACAGGTTCTTCGAGGCGGGGAGCGAGCGCCACGGCGGGGGTGAGGGGCGAGCTGGTCGGAAGGACAGGTTCTCACGCGGCGGGGAGCGAGCGCCGCGGCGGGGTGAGGACGATCTGGTCGGAAGGGCAGGTGCTTTCGAGCTGGCAGCAAGCTGGGCGGTGGGGGGGTGAGGGGCGAGATGGCCGGAAGGGCAGGAGCTTTCGAGCCGGGGAGCAAGCGGGGCGGCGGGGTGCGGGTCGAGTTGCTCGGGAGGGGCAGGTGCTTTCGAGCTGGAGAGCGAGCGGGACGGCGGGGTGCGGGGCGAGCTGGCCGGAAGGGCAGGTGCCTTCGAGCCGGGGAGCGAGCGCGGGGGTGAGGGACAAGATGGCCGGAAGGACAGGTCTTCGTGGGCCTGAGGGGGAGAAGCGAGGTGGCGAGCGTGGGCGGCGAGCGATCCGGAGCGGCAGCTCGGGCGCGAGGGAGGGCGCGGTGCCTGGACGTGGGCGGCCGTCGGCCGGCTGGCGGGACCCCGCGGTGAGGGAGCGGACGAGGGGGGAGCGCGTCGGGGTGCGCGGCGGGGGAGAATTTGTGAAAGGATGCGGGCCGTGGATCCGCATCGACTGTTCACAATCCTCAATAGCGCGGCGCTGGCCGGGTGGGTGCTCTTGTGGCTGGCGCCGCGCGCTCGCGTGACGCAGCGGCTGGTGTACAGCGGGCTGTTCTCGCTGCTGCTCGCGGCGGTTTACATCGCGATCCTGGTCCCGCACCTCGAGCTCGACGCGTTCCGCGACGGCAACTCGCTCGAAGGGGTGCTGCGCCAGTTCCAGAAGCCGTGGTTCATGCTCGCGGGGTGGGTGCATTACCTGGCGTTCGACCTGTGGATCGGGGCGTGGATCGGCCGTGACGCGGCGGCGCGCGGCGCTTCGCGCTGGCTGGTGGTGCCGTGCCAGGTGCTGACGCTGCTGCTCGGACCGGTCGGGCTGTTGCTGTACGTGGCGCTGGTGCGCCGGGCGTTGCCGTCCGGCCGCCCGTGAGCCGGCTCCGGCCGGCGTTTGTGGCCCGTACGAGCGGGTGCGCGAAACCGCGTGAGGCCGGCCCACGACTCGTCGCTGGCGGCGCGAGATCTGGCGAGAGCGGGCGGCTCGCGGGCGAGGGCGCGTCGGCGCGGACTTGGCGAGAGTGGGCGGCTCGCGGGCGAGGGCGCGGCGACGTGGGTCCGCGGCGCGGGGCTGGCGAGGGTGAGCGGGCCCGCGAGCGGGGACGCGTCGGGTCGGGCCCGCGGCGCTTATGATCGCCCAAACATGAAGCACTCGCGGCTATCGATCTCCTGTTCGTGTCTCGCGTCGCTGGCGGCGCTGACGGTGCTGGCCTGCGGCGACGCCGGGTCGGCGACGACCGACGACGCCGGCTCGACCGGGACGGCGACGACGACCGAGGCGGCGACGACCGACGAGACGCCGACGACGACTTCGGGGACGACGACGACGGACGCGAGCACGACGAGCGAGGACCCGACCACGGGCGAGCCGTTGCCGCCGGCGGAGGTGCCCGAGGGCTGCAACCCGATCGCGTACGCGGCCGACTGCATGCTGCCGTACCCGTCGGACTTCTTCCTGGTCGAGGACGCGGGGCTGCCGAACGGCGTGCGGGTGGCGCTGACGGAGCAGGCTGTCCCCAAGACCATGATGGGCGTGGCGATCGACAACCTGCAGTCGCACCCGGCCGACGGGTTCTCGCATCACATGCCGATCCTGGCGCTGTTCCCGGAGGGCATCGACACGCAGAACCTGACGTTCCACACCGACGGCGGCGACGCGACGCTGGCGGCGACGAGCCCGACGCTGCTGCTCGAGGCGGACAGCGGCGAGCTGGTGCCGCACTGGGTCGAGCTCGACGCGATGACGGCCGACCCGACGCGGCAGGCGCTGATCGTGCGGCCGTTCGTGCGGCTGAAGGACAGCACGCGCTACATCGTGGCGTTCCAGGGGCTGGTGGCGGCCGACGGGACGGCCGTGGCGCCGCCGCTGGGCTTTTCGCACGTGCTGCAGGGCGACGTCGCGGGGCACCCGGTGCTGGAGCCGCTGGCGCAGCGCTACGAGGAGCAGATCTTCCCGGCGCTCGAGCAGGCCGGAGTGAGCCGCGCGGGGCTGCAGCTGGCGTGGGACTTCACGACGGCCTCGGAGGCGCGCAACACGGACGACCTGGCGGCGATCCGCGAGGACGTGATCGCGACGCTGGGGCAGAGCGGGCCGGCGGTCGAGTTCGACAGCGTGATCCCCGACTACAGCGAGGAGTTCGCGCTGCGGGTCGAGGGCAAGATCGAGGTGCCGCTGTACCTCGAGGCGGACGAGCCGATGGCGCGGATCCACCGCGGACCCGACGGCAAGCCGGCGGCCAACGGGACGACCTGGGTGCCGTTCACGCTGCAGGTGCCGAAGTCGGTGTACCCGCTCGACGCCGACTTCGAGCCGGCGCGCATCATCCAGTACGGCCACGGGTTCTTCGGCGAGCGCGAGGAGATCAACTGGAGCGCGATGCGGGCGTTCTCGACCGAGCGCAAGTTCATCATGGTCGCGACCGAGTGGGCCGGGATGGCGCTCGAGGATCAGGGCGCGGTGGTCGAGGCGATCTTCGACGACCCGTCGAACGTGTTCCTGTTCACCGACCGCCTCCACCAGGGCTTCGCCAACCAGCTCGCGCTGTCGTACGCGATCCAGACGACCCTCGCGGCCAGCGACGAGCTCAAGGCGTTCGACAAGCTGCTGTACGCGCCGGACGAGGTCTACTGGTACGGCATCTCGCAGGGCTCGATCTTCGGCCTGACGTTCATGGCGCTGTCGCCGGTGGTCGAGAAGGCGGTGCTCGACGTCGGCGGGGGGCCCTACTCGCTGATGATGACGCGCTCGGGCTCGTTCTCGATGCTGTTCGACATCGTCAAGGTGGTGATCGGCGACCAGCCGCTGGCGATCCAGAAGTTCATCGCCCTGTCGCAGCACACCTGGGACCGCGTCGACCCGCTGACCTACGCGCCGCGCGTGCTGCAGCAGCCGTACGACGACAGCCCGGAGCGCAAGATCCTGTTCTCGTACGGGGTCGGCGACCACTCGGTCAACAACCTCGCCAGCCACCTGCTGCTGCGCGCGACCGGGATCGAGCTGCTCGACCCGCCGGCCCAGGCGGTCTACGGCCTGCAGACCACACCCTCGCCGGCAGCGGGCTCGGCCGGGGTGCCCGTCGACTTCCACGTGCCGGAGCTGCCGGGCATCGAGGCCGAGATCCCGCCGGCGCCGGCCGACGAGCACAACGTCCACGAGCTGGTGCGCCGCAACCCGAAGATCCGCGAGCAGATCGACATGTTCCTCCGGCCAGGTGGGAAGATCGAGAACTTCTGCGACGGCGCCTGCGACCCCGAGTGAACGGCGGCGCGGGCGCGCGGCTCGAAGGCGCGCGCGGGCTCGGCGATCGCCCGAGTACGCACCTGTGCGGCGAGGGGCCCCGAATTGCGGGACAGTGACGCGGCCGCGTTCCCGCCGCGGGACCGGCTCGGTAGGCTGGAGGGGCCAGGGTGGATCCGGCGGCGACAAGCGACCCCAGCGAAGCCCCGACGCGGCACGAGGCCGGGCCGCCGCCGCGGGACGTCGGGGCGCCGCAGCCGTTCCGCATCGACCGCTACACGGTGATCCGTCAGCTCGGCGTCGGCGGGATGGGGGCGGTCTACCTGGCCTACGACGAGGAGCTCGACCGCTGCGTCGCGCTCAAGTGGATGCACGCCGGCGAGAACGAGGGCTCGTTCGGGCGGGCGCGGATGCTGCGCGAGGCGCAGGCGCTGGCCAAGCTGTCGCACCCGAACGTGGTCCAGGTGTACGCGGTCGGCAAGGCGGACGACCGGGTGTTCCTCGCCATGGAGTTCTTCGACGGCCTGACCTTGAGGACATGGCAGAAGCGGCAGGCGAGGACGTGGCGCGAGGTCCTGGCGGCCTACGTGCAGGCCGGCCGCGGGCTGGCGGCGGCGCACGCGGCCGGGCTGGTCCACCGCGACTTCAAGCCCGACAACGCGATGATCGACGCGAGCGGCCGGGTCTGCGTGGTCGACTTCGGGATCGCCCGCGTGCCGGCGCAGGACGGCGACGAGGTTCGCGGGCCGCCGCGGCTGCCGCAGACGCTGACCGACTCGGCGCGGCTGTTCGCGTCGGACGCGTCGGCGCTGTCGGGGCCGCTGACCGAGGCGGGGACGCTGCTCGGCACGCCGGCCTACATGGCGCCGGAGCAGATGATGCGCGCGCCGGCCGACGCCCGCTCGGACCAGTTCGGGTTCTGCGTGTCGCTGTGGGAGGGGTTGTACGGGGCGCGCCCGTTCGTCGGCCGGCGGGTCGAGGAGCTGGCGCCGCAGGTGTTCGCCGGCGAGCTGCGGGCGCCGCGAGGATCGGTGCCCGCGGCGATCGCGGCGGTGCTGCGCCGCGGGCTGTCGCTCGACCCCGACGCCCGCTTCCCCGACATGACGGCGCTGCTGGCCGCGCTGACCGAGGCGGCCCAGCGCGGCCGGCGGCGGCTCGTCGCCGCCGGGGCGCTGGCGGCGATCGCGATGGCGGCTGGCTTCGGGTACATGGCGGCAAGGACAGGTCCGGAGGGACCGGCGGCGCAGTGCCGCGCCGCCGCGGCGCTGGTCTCGGGCTGGGACGAGGACGGGCGGGCGGCCGCGCGGGCGGCGGTGCTGGCGACCGCGGCCCCGTTCGCCGCCGACGCGTGGGCGGCCGCGGCCCACCGGCTCGACGTGTACGCGGGTGAACTTCAGGACATGACCGAGCGGGCATGTCTCATGCGCCACGCGGGCGGGCTGGCGCCGGAGGTCCAGGCGCTGCACGAGGGCTGCCTCGAGCGCCGGCGGGCCGAGCTGCGGGCGCTGGCGGGGGTGCTGCAGGCGGCCGACGTCGAGGCGGTGCGCGGGGCGGCGCAGGCGGCGGCCGGGCTGACGCCGCTGGCGCGCTGCGCCGACCTGGCGGCGCTGCGGGCCGAAGCCGAGCGGGTGCCGCCGCCGCGCGAGCCGGCCGAGGTCGAGGCGGTGGCGGCGCTGCGCGACCGGCTGGCGGCGGCCAAGGCGGAGCACGACGCCGGTCGCTTCGCCACCGCCCGCGACGCGGCCCGCGCCTGCGTCGAGGCGGCGGAGGCGATCGGCTACGCGCCGGCGCTGGCCGAGGCGCTGGTCCGCCACGGGACGGCGCAGGCGGCCTCCGGCGCGTACGTCGAGGCGCGCACGACCCTGCGGCGGGCCTTCTCGGTGGCCGAGGCGGCCGGCCACGACGAGGTCGCGGCGGCGGCGGCGACCCAGCTCAGCCACGTCAACGGAGTGCGCCTGCGCGAACCGGCCGAGGCGCTGCTGTGGAGCGAGGTCGCCGACGCCAAGCTGCGCCGGCTCGGCGACCCGCCGACGCCGCGGCTGGCCCAGCTCGCGGCGCTCGGTTTGACCCTCGCCGCCGCCGACCGCCTGGTCGAGGCGGCCGAGGTGCAGACGCGGGCGCTGGCGCTGGCCGAGTCGCGGCGGCGCGAGGCGCCGCTCGACTACGTGCGCGCCGCCAACGCCCTGGCCGCCTCGCGCATGGACCAGAACCGCCTCGACGAGGCCGAGGCGCTGCTGCGCGAGTCGCTGGCGCTGCGCCAGCAGGTGCTCGGGCAGCACCACCCGGACGTCGCGGTGGTGCTGCACAACCTCGGCCGGGTGGGGGTGATGCGGCTCGACAACGAGGCGGCGCTCGAGCACTTCCGCCGGGCCCTGGCGATCCGCGAGCGCAGCCTCGGCCCCGGTCACCCGGGGGTGGCGGAGACGCTCGGCGGCCTGGCGGTGGCGGCGTGCCAGGCCGGCCGCGACGCCGAGTGCCTGGCGCTGAACCGGCGCGCGCTGACGCTGGCCGAGGAGGCCCACGGACCGGCCGACATGGCGCTGCTGAACCCGCTGTGCAACCTCGCGCTCGAGCTGGCCACGCACGGCGAGTTCGCGGCGGCCGAGGGCCACCTGCGCCGCGCCGAGGCGATCGTGCAGGCGCACGGCGAGCAGGCCAGCGGCGACGCGTCGTGGGTGTTCTACAACCTCGGGCTGGTGATGCAGCTGCACGAGCGCCCGGCCGAGGCGATAGGTCCGCTGCAGCAGGCGCTGGCGATCCGCGAGCGGGTGTTCGGGCCGGAGCACGTCGAGGTCGGGTTCGCGGCGAACCTGCTCGGCGAGGCGCTGACGGCCGTCGGCCGCCAGGCCGAGGCCGCCCCCCTGCTCGCCCGCGGCCGCGCGATCGTGGCGGCGAACCCGTCCGCCGGGCTCGAGATCGTCCAGGACCACCTCGCGGCCGCGAGCCTCCGCTGGCGCCGCGATCGCGCCGCCGGCCGCGCTCAGGCCCGCGCCGCCGCCGACGGCCTGCCGCTCCACGACCCGGCCGAGGCGCGGCGGCGCATCGACGCCTGGCTGGCGGAGCACCCAGACTGATCGGACATGCCCTCGAGAGCATGTTTCAAGGAGAATGCCCTGAGGAACATGTTCCTTCAGGCATGGCCTCGAGGGCATACACCACGAAGCGCGGCGGGCGGCGGGCGGGCGCCCGCGCGGCGGGGCCGCGGGGCATGGGCGCGACCGCTCGGACGTGGCCGAACGGTCACGTGCGGCGGCCGGGCAGGGCCAGCCACAGGGCGACCGCGTAGACGAGGGCCTGCACGAGCAGGGCGACGACGGCGGCCGGCTGCGAGGGCGAGGGGATCGCGATCATGATGGCGATCCACACGACGACGACCCACGCGACCTCGCGGCGGCGCTCGGCCGCGGCGGCGCGGAAGGCGAGGGCCCAGACCAGGGGGATCAGCGCCTCGGGCGGGGCGAACGGGCTGCGCAGGGCGCCGAGGGCGAGCAGGCCGAACCACTCGCCGAGCATGACGGCGCGGCCGTGGGTGGTGGTCGGCGCGGGACGGCGCCAGCCCGACGCCAGGGCGACGACGAACAGGCCGAGGGTGTAGTCCCACGCGAGCTCGCGCCCGAGCGCCCACGCGTCGGCCTCGGAGCCGCCCCAGCCGGCCAGCCGCGCCTTGAACGGCAGGCCGAACACGCCGAGGTTGGACATCGTCGGCAGCGGCTGGCTGAGGAAGGCGAAGGTCTCGCCGCTGGCGAGGCGCGGCAGGTGGTAGCCGAGGAAGTCGTCGAACGGGCGGGCGCCGAACAGCAGCAGGGCGAGCGCGGCCCAGAGGCCGGCGAACAGCGCGGTCCAGGCGGCGGCGGCGAACCGGCGCGAGGCCAGCAGCCACACGCCGAGGATGCCGGGGAAGATCTTGGCGCTGATCGTGAACGCCAGCAGGGCCGCGCCGCGGCGCGTGTGGCCCTGGACCAGCCACAGCATCGCCAGCGCCGACAGGCCCATCGCCATCACCTGGAAATTGCCGAAGTAGGCGGTGATGAGCAGCGGCGGCGACAGGCCGATGGCGAGCGTCAAGAGTTGGGCCCGCCGCTCGGCCTCGCCGCCGAGCCAGCGCGCGAGCGCGAGGCTGGCGGCGAGGAGCACCGCGGCGGTCAGCGCGAACCACAGCGCGCGGATCGCCATGAACTGGTCGGTCAGCGCCAGCATCAGCCGCGGCAGCGGCAGGAACTGCGGCGGGTACTCGTAGGTGTCCATCGTCAGCGGGCCGATGTCGATCACCGGCGGCAGCTCGGGCCCGGGGTCCTGCAGCTCGAAGCCGTAGCGGTCGTCGTAGATGTTGGCGTCGCCGCGGCGCGCCAGCTCGGCGCCGTGCACGTAGCTGGTCAGGCACGAGTGGCGCGCCATGAACTCGGCCGGCGCCAGCGCGCCCCAGCGCTGGGCCGGGTCGGCCATGAACACGCTCATGCGCCCGAACTGCAGCAGCGCCAGCACGGCGAGCAGGCCCCACAGCGCCGCGGTCACGCGTCCGCGCGGCAGCGGAGCGCGGGTGGCCGCCAGGGGCAGGCCGGCCGCGGTCAGGCCGCCGGCGATCGCGGCGGTCGCCAGCGACGACAGCGGCGCGCCGGTGGCGAGCAACAGGAGGCCGCCCGCGAGCCCGGCGGCGAGCCAGGCGACGAGCGGGTGGACGGCGCCGCGCACGAGGGCGACGGCCCACGCGAGGGCGACGGCCAAGAGGGTGGCCAGCGTGACCGGCAGGGCGGCGTGCGGTTCACCTGTCCAGGAGGACAGCAGCAGCACGAGCCCCTGGACGGCGATCGGCGCGACCATCAGCAGCATGGCCCCGCCCACCCACAGGCGCGGGCGCGAGACCGGTTCAGAGGACGGCATGGCGAGGGTGTACCCAAAAACCTCGCGCCGGTTCAGGCGTCGACCGCCACCTGCGGCGCCCGGCCGCACGCGGGCGGTGCCGCGCTGTGAGCCTGGTCGCGGAGATGCGGCGAACCGTCACCCCGCCGCGACGGCGCGAGCGAGTCCGCGAGCGGGTGCGGCCGAACGACCCCCGGGGCGCGCGGGCGAGGGGTCTCCGGGGGCCATGAGGGAGGTGGCGATTCGAACATGCGGAAGCCGACATGTGTGATCGAGCATGTCCTTTTAGACATGTCCCAAAAATCATTCGCGGCCGCCGGTCCGCGCGGCCGATCGAGATGTCCTTGCGAGCATGCCCGAGCGGGCATGTCGAAAAAGACAGATTCAGGCCGCGGCGCGCTCGGGCAGGGTGGGGGTGAGCGGCAGGACGACGGTGAAGGTGGTGCCGTTGCCGATCGCGCTGGCGACGTCGATGGTCGCGCCCATCATCGCGCACAGCTCGCGGGTGATGGCGAGGCCGAGGCCGGCGCCCTCGTAGCGGCGGGTCGAGGTGGCGTCGATCTGCGTGAACTTCTCGAAGATCAGGTTCAGCTTGGACGGGTCGATGCCGATGCCGGTGTCGCGGACCTCGAACACCAGGCGGGCGGCCTCGCGGCGGACGCGGAGGAAGATCTGGCCCTCGCTGGTGAACTTGGCCGCGTTGCCGAGCAGGTTGAGCAGGACCTGCTTGAGCTTGCCGCGGTCGGTGACGATCCAGCCGATGTCGCCGTCGCACTTGACGTGCAGCTGGTTGTTGCGCCGGCGCACGGCCGGCAAGATCGTCTGCTCGACCTCGTTGACGAACTCGTCGAGCGCGAACTGCTCGTGCACCAGCTCCATCCGGCCGGCCTCGATCTTCGACAGGTCGAGCACGCCGCCGATGAGGCCGAGCAGGTGCTTGGCCGACAGCACGATGTTGCGCAGGTCGGGCAGGACGCCGCTGATCGGCCGCTGCCGGTCCTCGCGGGCCTCCTCGATGATCATCTCGGTGTAGCCGATCACCGAGTTGAGCGGGGTCCGCAGCTCGTGGCTCATGTTGGCCAAGAAGGCGCTCTTGGCCCGGTTGGCCGACTCGGCGCCGTCGCGGGCCCGCTCGGCGTCGATGCGCGCGGCCTCGAGGCTGCGGTTCGTCAGCTCCAGCAGCTGGTTGCTCACGGCCAGGGCGCTGCGCGAGCGCTCGCTCTCCTCCAGGGCCTCCATGATCCGCTGGTTGAGGGCGCGAGCCATCAACCACTGCAGCCAGAAGGCAGTCGGGGGAACCAGCAGCTTGATGGCGATGTCGCCGAATTGGGTACCGGTCTCATCCTCACGCATGAGCAGGCGGGCGACCACGCTGGCGATGTAGACGAAGCTGATGGTGACGATGTGGACGATGCCGGAGCGGCCGCGGGTGCGGATGGCGATGCCGGGCAGGAAGACGACGAGGGTGAGGGCGGCGACCCCGGCCAGCAGGGCGGTGTCGGGCTTGCTGGTGATGACGACCCCGGCCGTGCCGCCGTAGGCGGTGCCGAGCATCATCAGCTCCGAGGTGCGGGTCAGCCGCGTCCGCGTGAGCGAGCAGGTGAGGAAGCAGAACGCGGCGATGACGACGTAGACCACGCCGCACAGCCGGTCCCAGTCCTGCTCGGGCCCGGCTGTGCTCAGGATCGCGGCGCCGACCAGGGTCGTGGTCAGCCCGACGAAGGCCATGATGGCGAAGCGGATCTGGCGGATCCGTGCGTCGCCGAGCGAGGCGGACGCTGGCGAACGCCTCGCCACAGGAGCGGAGCCTCCTCCGTCCGTGATGGCCGTCGACACTTCACCGACTGTAGCGAAAAATCGCCAGCGACGGATCACGCCCACGTGTAGGCGCATGGCGCTGCAGCCGCCGGGGCGCGTGGGCGCGCGGGCAGAATTGCGCGCCTGCGCATGCGTACGGTGGCCGCGCGCTCAGCGGTGCAAACCGCAGATCTCGGCCAGCGGCCGACCTGTCCGTTGGGACCGGCGGAGCTGGGCGTAACGCCAGTAGGTGTAGACCACGGGGATGAGCTCGAGGGTCAGGAAGGCGCTGGACACCAGTCCGCCGACCATCGGCGCCGCGATCCGCTTCATCACGTCGGCGCCGCTGCCGGTCGCCCACAACAGCGGCACGAGCCCCAACATCATAGAGGCGACGGTCATCAACTTGGGGCGGACCCGCAGGACGGTGCCCTCCATGTGGGCCCAGATGATGTCGTCGAGGTCGCGGATCTTGCCGGCCCGCAGACGGCGAAAGAAGGCCTGGTCGATGTAGACGATCATCACGACGCCGGTCTGCGCGGCGAGGCCGACGAGGGCGATGATGCCGACCCACACCGCGGTCGACAGGCGATAGTCGAGGAGCCACAGCAACCAGGCGCTGCCCACGAGCGCGAAAGGGATCGACAGCAGGACGATGAGGACCTCGGTGAGGTCGCGGAACTGTAGCCACAACAGCAGAGCCACCAGCGCGAGGGCGAGTGGGACGAGCACCCGCATCCGCGCCTCCATGGCCTGCATCTGCTCGTACTGCCCGGTCCACTTCAGGTACATCCCGGGCCCGAGGACGAGCTCCCCCGAGGCGAGCGCGGCGTCGACGCGGGTGCGGGCGTCGTCCACGTATCCGCCGAGGTCGCGCCACGGCTCGATGTCGACGTACACATAGCCGACGAGCAGGCCGGCCTCGCTGCGCAGCATCGGCGGACCCTCGGCGAGCGCGACGTCGGCGACCTCGGACAGCGGCACGGTGCGGGTGACGGCGCTCGTCGGCCCGGGCACGGCGACCGGGAGCTCGCGCAGGCGGTCGAGGTCGCCGCGCAGATCTTCGGCGACCCGCAGCTGGACGGTGTACCGGCGCCGACCGTCGATGGTCGCGGCGATCGGCTCGCCGCCGATCGCGAGGTCGACGAACTCGCCGAGATCGGCGACCTGCAGGCCGTGGCGCGCGAGGTCGTCGCGGCGCGGGACGATGTCGACGTAGACGCCGCCGAGCGAGCGCTCGTAGAGGATGCTGCGGGTGCCGGGCACGTCGCGCAGCACGGCCTCGATGCGGGCCCCCGCGGCCTCGATCGCCGGCAGGTCGCGGCCGAACACCTTGACGCCGACGGGGGTCCGCACCCCGGTGGTCAGCATGTCGACGCGGGCGCGGATCGGCATGGTGAAGGCCTGCGTCCACCCCGGCATCTGCACGGCGGCCGACAGCTTGGCGACCAACTCGTCCCAGGTCTCCGGCGTCTCCTCGGGCCACAGCCGCGTCAGCGGGCCGCGCAAAAACGACGGGGCCCAGCCGCTCCACCAGCGCTCGCGCGTGACGGTGGGCCACTCCTCCGGCGGCCGCAGCATCACCACGGTCTCGACCATGCTGAGCGGCGCCGGGTCGGTCGCGGTCTCGGCCCGCCCGACCTTGCCGAACACGCGCTCGACCTCGGGGAACTCGGCGAGCCGGGCGTCCTGGCGCGCGAGCTGCCGCTTGGCCTCCTCGATCGACAGGCCCGGGAAGGTCGTCGGCATGTAGAGGATGTCGCCCTCGTTCAGCGCCGGCATGAACTCGCTGCCCAGGCGCATGAACACGGGGATCGCCGACAGCACCGCGAACACGCCGATCGCCAGGGTGGTCCGGGGCTTGCGCAGGGCGACGTAGACGAACGGCTCGTACACCGCGCGGATGGCGCGAGAGATCGGGTGGCGCTCCTCGCTGTAGATCTTGCCGCGCACGAGCAGGTCGCGCAGCGCCGGCGCGAGGGTCACGCTGAGCAGCGCGGCCGCCAGCATGACGAAGGTCTTGGTGTAGGCGAGCGGCTTGAACAGACGCCCGGCCTGGCCCTCGAGCCCGAACACCGGGATGAAGGCGACGGCGATGATCAGCAGCGAGAAGAAGATCGCCGGGGTGACCTCGCGCGCGGCCTCGGCGAGCAGGTTCCGGCGTTGCTCTTCGGACATGTCCTTAGGGGCATGTTCGAGCCGCTTGTGACAGGCCTCGACCATGACGATCTCGGCGTCGACGGTGGCGCCGATGGCGATGGCGATCCCGCCGAGGCTCATGATGGTGGCGGGGATCCCCAGCCACGCCATCGGCAAGAACGCCAGCAGCACCGCCAGCGGCAGGCCGACGATCGGCAGCAAGGCGCTGCGCACGTGGAGGAGGAAGATCAAGATCACCAGGGCGACGACGATCCCCTCCTCGACCAGCGCGTGCTTGAGCGTGTCGATCGCGCGGTCGATGAGGCCGCTGCGGTCGTAGGTGGTGACGACCTCGACGCCCGGCGGCAGGCCGGCGGCGACCTCGTCGAGCCGGGCCTTGACGCGCTCGATGACGTCGCGCGCGTTGACGCCGTAGCGCGCGACGACGATGGCGCCGACGACCTCGCCCTGGCCGTCGAGCTCGGCGAGGCCGCGGCGGATGTCGGGGCCGAAGCGGACCTCGGCGACGTCGCCGAGGCGCAGCGGGGCGCCGAGCTCGGGGCTGGCCTTGAGGACAGCCGACTCGAGGCCGGCGAGGTCGTGCAGATAGCCGCGGCCGCGGACGAACGCCTCGCGGCCGCCGAGCTCGAGGATCCGCCCGGAGGACTCGCCGGAGGTCCTGCGCACGGCGTCGGCGACGTCGCCGACCGTGAGGCCGTGGGCGCGCAGGCGCTGGGGGTCGAGCTGGACCTGGAACTGGCGCTCGTAGCCGCCGACGCTGGCGACCTGGGCGACGCCCTGGACGCTCTCGAGGGCGTAGCGCAGCTCGAAGTCCTGGATCGCCCGCAGCTCGGCGAGGTCGTGCTGACCTGTCCTGTCGACCAGGGCGTACTCGAACACCCAGCCGATGCCGGTGGCGTCGGGCCCGAGCGTGACGGTGGCGCCCTCGGGCAGGCGCGGGCCGATGCCGGCGAGGTACTCCTGGACGCGCGAGCGGGCCCAGTAGACGTCGACGTCCTCGGCGAACAGGACGTGGACGAAGGACATGCCGAACATCGAGTAGCCGCGCACGGCCTCGACGCCGGGGGCGGCCAGCAGCGAGGCGGTGAGCGGGTAGGTGACCTGGTCCTCGACCAGGGTCGGCGACCGCCCGCGCCACTCGGTGAAGACGATGACCTGCGGATCCGAGAGGTCCGGCACGGCGTCGAGCGGGACTTTTTCCAGGGCGCGCAAGGCCAGCCAGCCGAGCACGACGTAGGCCATGATCACGAGGCCGCGGTGGTGCGCGCAGGCGTCGATCAGCTTGCCGATGGCGGAGATCATGGGGAGCTCAGAGGAGAGCCGCGGCGGTCACGGGGCGTGCCCGGCGTGCTGCGAGTGGGACTCGGCGGAGTGGTTCGCGGCCGAGTGATTCGCGTGAGCGTCGGCGGGTTGCTTCGCGGCGGAGTGGTGCGCGTGCTCGGCAGATCGCTTCGCCGCGGCGGAGTGGTTCGCGTGGGGGTCGGAGGAGTGCGTCGCGGCGGCGGAGTGTTTCGCGTGGGGGTCGGCGGCGTGCTGCGAAGGAGCGGCGGGTGAAGGCTGCGCGGGCGCGGACTGCGAGTGATTGCCGGTGCCGTGCTGCGAGGGCTGCGAGTGATTTTCGGGCGCGGGCTGCGAGCCGTGCGCCGCGCTCGTCGAGTGCTGCGCGTGCGGGGGCGCGGCGGCTCCGTCAGTAGTGCCCGCCGGGACCAGCGCGGCGCGCAGGCGGCTCTCGGCGTCGACGAGGAAGGTCGCGCCGGCGACCACGCGCTCGCCGGCGGTCACGCCCTCGCGCACGCGCACGAACTCGGCGTCGCGCGCGCCGAGCACGACCTGGCGCGGGACCAGGCGGCCGCCGCCGGCGTCGACGAACACGTAGGGCTGACTGCCGGCGTCGACGATCGCGTCGCGCGGGACCGCCACCCCCGTCTCGCTCGGCAGGGCGAAGGTCACCACCGCCGGCATGCCGGCCACCAGCGCGCGGTCGTCGTTGTCGAGCGGCATGCGCACGCGGACGCTGCGGCTGTCGGCGGCGACGCTCGGGTAGACCAGGTCGACGGCGACGTCGCGGTCGAGCTGCGGCCTGCTGGTGAATCGGACATGTCCCTTAGTACCTGTCCGAATGGACGAGGCCTGCGCGGCCGGCAGCTCGGCGACCAGGTAGAGCGCGTGGTCCTCGCGCAGCTCGTAGAGCGGCTCCTCGGGGCGGACGTAGGCGCCGAGGACGGCGGTGCGAGCGACGACGACGCCGCTGGCGGGCGCGACCACGGGGGTGGTGCGGTCGGCCTTGCCGGACTTGAGGATCCGGTCGACCGCGGCGGACGACAGGCCGAGCAGCTCGAGCCGCTGGCGCGCCGCCCCGACCACCGGCCCGGACCAACTGTGCGCCGCCAGCAGCTCGGCCTGGGCCTGGTAGATCTCCGGGCTGTAGTACTCCGCCAGCACCTGACCCTTGCGCACGCGGACGCCGGTCTCGGCGACGGCGATCCGCTCGATGAAGCCGGCCGCGCGCACGTGGACCCGCGCGGCGCCGTCCTCGGAGAACTCGGTCAGGGCGGCGCTGCGCAGCTCGCCGGCGAACTCGCGCTCGGCGGCGACGACGATCCGGGCGCCGATCGCCTGCAGGCGGTCGAGGCCGAGCGTGATCGCGGCTGTCCCGGCGGGCATGTCCGGAGAGACAGCCGCGGCCTCGGCCGCGACCGGCTCGAGGTCCATGCCGCAGATCGGGCAGGCGCCGGGTTGGGCTTGCTGGATCTGCGGGTGCATCGGGCAGCGGTAGACCGTCTCGACGTCGTCCTCCGGGATCGGCTCGAGCGCCATGTGGCAGATCGGGCACTCGCCGGGCTCGTGCGAGGTGATCTGCGGGTGCATGGGGCACCTGTACCTGGGAGCGTGCTGGGCCGCGACCGGCTCGGCGTTCGCGTACGACCACCAGGAGAAGCTGGCCGCGGCGAGGGTGCCGAGCAGCAGCAGCCAGCGCACGCCCGCCATCAGGGCGACGCCGGGCGGCGGCGCCTCGGCGCCTTCGCGCAGGGAGTGGGGGTCGTCGGGGTGAGGGTCGAGCACGGGATGACCTTTGGGACAGATTGATGAGATGGCCGCGAGGACAGAACCGCCGGTCAGCGATCGGCGGGGCCTTGCGCGAGCGGGCGGCGGGCGACGGGCGAGCCGACGGCGCGGTCGAGGTCGATGAGGGCGTGGTCGAGGTCGGACTTGGCGGCGATGACGTCCATCGCCACCTCGACGTGGACGGCCTCGGCGGCGAGGAGGGCGGTGAAGTCGCCGCGGCCGGACTCGTAGCCGGTGAGGGCGACCTCGCGGGCCCGCGCGCTGGCGGGGCCGGCCTCGCGGACGAGCGCCTGGTAGCGTTCGGAGGCGCTCTGGACGGTCGCCAGCGCGCCCGAGACCTCGCCGGCGATCCCGAGCTTGACCTGGGCGACGTCGCGGACCGCGGCGGCGCTGAGCTCGGCCTGGGCGTCCCTGCGCTTTCGACCCTGTCCCGTGAGCCAGGGCAGCTGGAGGTCGATCATCAGGCCGTAGCCGTGCATCGGCATCGGCTTGGTGGCGGGGAAGTAGGCGACGCCGAGCATCGCGCTCGGCAGGTTGGCCTCGCGCCTGGTGGCGCGCAGGTCGAGGGCGGCGGCCTCGCGGCGGGCGTCGGCGGCCCGGGTCTCGGGGCGCGCGCGCTGGGCGTCGGCGATGAGGCCGCGGGCGTCGACGGCGACGGTGGCGGGCGCCGGGTCCTGCGGCGCGCCGAGCGGGGCGTCGGCCTCGCGGGCCATGAGCGTGTTGAGGCGCGTGCGCGCGGCCTGGGTCGCGGTCGCGTCGGTGGCGACGTCGGCGCGGGCGCGGGCCACCTCGGTCTCGGCGCGGGCGATCTCGAGGAGCGTGCCGCCGACGACCTGCCGCGCGCGGGCCAGGGCGAGCACGTGCTCGCTGACCCGCTGGTGCTCGAGGTGGACGCTGTGGCGCGCGACCGCGGCGGCGTAGTCGATGAAGGCGTGGCGCACCGCGGTGGCCAGATCCTGGGCGACGACCTCGCGGCCTGCCGCGTCGGCGGCGGCGTCCTTGCGCCGGGCCGCGGCGCGCAGCTTGAGGCTGCCGGCGGCGGGCACCGGCTGGCGCAGGCCGAGCATCACCATCGGCGACTCGTTCCAGGCCCACGGCCGGGCCAGCGGGACCTGCCAGATGTCGAAGGTGAGGCGCGTGGCCTCGGGTCGCCGCTCGGCCTCGGCGAGGTGCTCGGCGGCGCGGATCCGGTGCGCCGCGGCCTGCAGGCCGGGGCTGCGCTCGAGCGCGACGGCGACCGCGGTGTCGATGTCGAATGAGCCGCTCAGGGCCGACTCGGCCGGCGCCGCGCGCACGGGGGCCGCGAACAGGGCGAGGACGAGGCAGACGGCGCGCGCGAGAGGCACGCGGCGTCTATATGCACGGCCCGGGTCAGGCCGGAAATATCAAGGTTTTCAGGCGATCGCGCGGCTGCCGCGAGCGGGGGTCGCGAAGATTCTCAAGCCCGCTCGCGAAGATCGTGAGGGTGAGAGCCGGCCGAGCGCGGCAACGAGGGCTGCCGACTTCGGCAATCGATGGGAGGCTGTCCTTGGGGACATGTTCCAGAGAGCATGCTTCGGATGACTCGAGTCGGGCGCGAGGAATTGAGGAGGGTCGCGGAGGCCCGCGCGGTCGGGTTCGCCGGGAAGCCGCGCAAGGCAGCGTGTCCGTGCGGTCGGGTTTGCCAGGACTCGCGCGGCAGCGAGGTTCATGCGCTCGGGTTTGCCGGAGGTCGCGCGGCAGCGAGGTCATGCGCTCGGTTCGCCGGGTCGCGCCAGGCGGCGAGGCCCATGCGGTCGAGCGCGCGGAGCAGTCGCGCGGCAGCGAGGTTCATGCGCTCGGTTCGCCGGGAGGTCGCGTGAGGCAGCGAGGTTCATTCAGTCGAGTCCGCTGAAAAGTCGCGCCAGGCAGCGAGGCCCACGCGGTCGAGTTCGCTGAGAGTCGCGCGAGGGAGCGACGGCTTGCGGTCTCGAGGCCTCGTTGTCGCGAGTGCGGCGCGCGAGCGGGCGGTGCTCTGTTCGGCGATTGCTCCCGAGCACGCGCGAGCGATGAGGGTTTGTGCGTCGGTGCGCGGCTGATTGACACGAATGCGCGTGCTCCGGTAAGAGCCGCGCCTGGCGCATCTTGCGCCGGAGGAGTCGGTCATGCGCACGCGAACGGGGCGAGTCTCGGGTTGGCTGCTGGCGGGGGCGATGGTCGGGGGCTGCGGGGACGACGGCGGCCGCGGCGATTCGACCGCGGGGGCGACGGCGCCGACGGGCATCACGGGGGCGAGCGGCGCCACGGGCGTGACCGGGGGACCGAGACCGGCGGCGAGACCACGGAGACGGCCACCGACGGGACGACCACCAGCGTCGACCCGTCCGGCGACCCGACCGGCACGCCGACCACCCAGCCGACCGGCGGCGCCGGCTGCACCGCCGACACCGACTGTCCCGAAGGACAGCACTGCGGCGACTGGTCGGGCGAGTGCCTGCCGGCGGGCGGCTGCCTGTTCGACGAGGACTGCGAGGGCGGCCAGACCTGCACCGACGGGATGTGCATGATCGGCGGCGACTGCGGGGCGCAGGAGTTCGAGCTGACCAAGGTCGTGCCGAACGTGATGATCGTGCTCGACCGCAGCGGCAGCATGGAGGGCGACGTCCAGGACTCGGACAAGAACCGCTGGGAGGTCGCGAAGGACGCGATCAACAAGCTGGTGACGACCTTCAACGAGGAGATCCGGTTCGGCCTCGTCACCTACTCGGCGTGCGTCGGCAACGGCTGCTCGGCCGGGACGGTCGTGGTGCCGCTGGCCGAGTTCAACGGCGGGGCGATCCAGCAGTTTTTGGCCGACAAGGGCAACGACTACCTGTGCAACTCCGGCGACCCGGAGACGAGCACCGGCAACACGCTCAAGGCGCTGGTCGGGGAGCCGCAGATCCAGGACCCCACCCGCGCCAACGCGGTGCTGCTGATCACCGACGGCAACGAGAGCGGCGAGTGCCAGGGCACCACCAACGGGCCGGCGGCGGCCGCCGAGCTGTTCGCGCAGGCGATCTCGGTCCGCACCTACGCGGTCGGGTTCGCCGATGGGATCCTCGGCTCGCTGGCCGAGATCGCCACCAACGGCGGCACGATGACGCCCTACAACGCCAACAACCCGGCCTCGCTCGAGGCGGCGCTCGACGCGATCGCCGGCGCGGTGGTGTCCTGCACCTTCGAGCTCGACACGGTGCCCGACGATCCGAGCGAGATCTACGTGTTCTTCGAGGACATGGTCCCGGGGGTCCCGAACGACCCCGACAACGGCTGGACCTACGACCCGAACACCAACACCGTCACCTTCCACGGCACCGCCTGCGAGGCGCTCAAGAACGGGCAGGTGGTCGACGTCGACGTGGTGTTCGGCTGCGACGTGCCGATCCCCGGGTGAACGAAGAGACATGCCCGGCGGGGCATGTCCTTTTGGAAAGGTTTGAAGGGGCATGCCTGAGCGGGCATGTCCCTTCGTTCATGAGCGCCACGGCTCAGCGGTACACGGGCGGCTTGCAGGCCGCCTCTTTCAGGCGGCAGTCGTCGCGGCACATGTCGCCGCTGCTGCTGCAGGTCAGCTTGCAGGTGGCGCGGTCGGTCTCGGACATCTTGCCCTGGTCGCACTGGGCGCTGCACGACGTCTGCTCGCTCGCGCAGCCGACCTTGCAGCTCTGGGCCTGGGCGGCGCACTGGGGGTTGTGCGGCTGCTGGCCCTGCGGGGCCGTGGAGGTGGCCTGGGCCGGCGTGGGCGGATGGGTCGGCGCGGCGACGGGGCGGGGCGCGCCGCCGGGGGCGCTGCCCGGGACCACGCCGCCCGAGGAGCGGATGACCGCGGCGCGCTGCTCGGCCTCGGTCATGGTCGGCGCCGGGCCGAGGACCCACTGGCTGGGGGCCGCGGGGCCGAGCACCGTGCCGACGGCGCCGCAGTTGTTGCGGCAGGTGGCGCGGTCGGTGGCCGAGGCCTCGCGGTCGCAGGTGGCCTGGCAGGCGGCGACCTGCTGCTGCTGCGCGGCGTGGGGGTTGTACGCGGCGGCAGTGCTGCCCGGCTGCGCGGCGTGGGGGTTGTACGCGGGCGAGGTGCCGGGCGCCGTCGTGACCGGCGCCGAGCCGCCGCCGGGGGCGAAGCTGTACGTGGTGGTGTTGCCGACCGACGAGGTCGCGACGGGCACCGAGCCGCCGCCGGGGGCGAAGCTGTACGTGGTGGTGTTGCCGGCCGGCGACGACGTCGGCTGCGGGGCGCTGGCGCGGGCGAGCTGGCCGCACTGCAGGCGGCAGGTGGCGCGGTCGCCCGGGGTGGGCTCGGCGTCGCACTGCGACTCGCACAAGAATTTCTGGTGGGCGAGGTCGGGAGCGGGCTGGCTGGCGGGCTGAGCCGGACGCGGCGGCGAAGACGCGGGGGGCGAAGACGACGGCGGCGTGGCTGGCTTGGCGGCGGGGGGCGGGCTTGAGGGCGTGGACTGGGCCAGGCGGGCGCACTGGAGGCGGCAGGTGGCCTGGTCGTCGGCGGACAGGCCCGGCGCGGTGCAGCCGGCGAAGCAGGTGTTGTCGGCCGGCGCGGCGGCGCGGGCGGGTCCGAGGCCGAGCAGGGCGGCGGCCGCGAAGGTCAGGCTGAACAGAGCGATTGGACGCATGTCGCAGTTCCCCCGGGTACGCGAGCCGACGATAGCATCCGCGCGACCGCCGGCAAGAATCGTGCGCGGGGGGACGAAGGCCGCGCGGCGAACATTCTCTCGCGAAAGTCATCCCCGAGACGACGCCGTCCGCGGCCGAATTGCAGGCCCGCGAGTCAGCGTCCGTCGAGGTGGCTTCAGCACGGACCGTCGATGCAGCAGTCGCCGAAGAAGACGCAGTCGGGGTCGCAGGCGCAGGCGCCACTGAAGCCGCCGCACTCGCAGTCCGAACACGAGTACGGGTCTTCGGGGCAGTCCTCGGGACACGAGCAATCGTCCTCGCCGCCGCTGCACACGCCGTCGCCGCAGACCATGTTGACGCAGCCGGCGGTGTTGTGGGTGCAGTTGGCGTTGCAGCTCAGCGTGCCGCCGCTGAACCCGAGCCCGTTGCAGGTCTGGCCCCCGAGGTCGGCGCCCTCGCACGACTCGGGCCCGTTGCGCACCCCGTCCCCGCACCAGAAGCAGCCGGCCTTGTCGAACAGGCAGCTGCCCGGGCTGCCGCACGCCAGCGTGCCGCCGTGGTAGTTGCCGTTGGCCGGCGCCACGAGGCCCGCGCACACGGCGTTGCCGAGCTGCGCCGCGCTGCAGTTGCTGCCCTGCTGCCCGCAGTCGCACTCCTCGCCGCCGTTCTTGACGCCGTCGCCGCACGACTCGCTGACGCACTGACTCTTGTTCCACGTGCAGGTGGCGGCGTCGCAGGTGAGCAGGCCGCCGGTGAAGCCGAGGCCCTGGCAGGTCTGACCGTTGACGTTGGCGCCCTCGCACTCCTCGGGCGGCTCGATCGTCCCGTCGCCGCAGGTGATCGCCGGGCCGGTGGTGGTGGTGGTGCCGGGGTCGTCGGTGGTGACGCCCGACGGATCGACGCCGGTGGTCGGCTCGGCGTCGGTGGTCGGGGCGACGTCACCGAAGTCGGGGCGGATCATGTCGGTGGTGCCGGCGGAGTCGTCGGTGCTCGGCGCCGAGGTGCCCGACATGCCCTGGGTCGTCACCTGCGAGCCGGTCGGCGCCGGCCATGAGCCGCCGAAACCTGAACTTTGGGTCACGTCCTCGCCGCCGGCACAGGCCGCGAGGGTGACGAGCGCGAGGTGAGTGATGCGGCGAACCATCCCCCGATCATAGGCGGGGGCGCCGCCGCGCCGCAAATCAGGCGCTGGCGTGCGCGTCCGCCCTTGCGGCCTCGGCGCGACCCGGCGGTTCGATGAACTCGTCTTCGTCGCCGAGCACCAGCGCGAGCATGCGGTCGAGGACGCCCGTCCACGCGTCGCGGCGCGCCGCGGCGCGCTCCTGGGGGCCGAGGCGACCGAAGCGGCGCAGGTCGGCTCGGGCCGCCGGCGGCTCGTCGACGAAGGCGGCGGCCCGCAGCTCGGCCGCGACGGCGCGCACCGCCTCGGCGACCTCGACGCCGCCGACGTCGATCGCCCAGGCCACGGTCGCCCAGGCGAGCTCGGCGTGACGGGTCTCATCCGCGGCGATCGCCGCCAGGGCCGCATCGGCGGCCGGAGCCGCGCAGCCGCGTCGGCCGCGCAGAGCGGTGAGGGCGGCGAGCGTCTCGCCGACGCAGCCCTCGCGGAAGGTGTCGCAGGCCAGCGCGACCAGGCCGCCCGCGCGCGGCTGCACCGGCGGCAGCGGGCCCGGCCCGAGCGCGACGCCGCCGTACGCGGCCGCCAGCGCGAAGCACACCTGCGCGTGCCGGACCTCGTCGAGCCCGGCCTCGGCGCAGCCGGCCAGCAGCTCGGGCGGGGCGCCCACGGCCATCAGCTCGAGCGCGGCGCGGGCGAACGCGGCGACCGAGGCGTGCTCCATCTGCGCGTCCTCGAGCCAGGCGGCGGCCAGCAGCGGGCGCTCGTCGGCACCTGGCTCTCCGAGCATGTCCTCCGGGACCTGGTCCCCGAGCCATGTACTTCCGGACACTACGGGCGCGGCCACGGCGTCGTCGCCGGCGGTCAGCAGCGGGCGGCCGCTGCAGTAGTCGAACCAGTGGTAGCAGCAGATCTCGCCGTCGCCGGTGGCCTTGCGCTTGTCGCCGGTGGCGATCTTGCGCAGGCGGCCCATCATCATCGGGTTCATCGACAGGCCCTTGTAGGTCTTGTCGTTCGGGCTGACGCCGGGGTCGGGGCGGCCGATGAGGCGCGTGGGACAGCCGATCTCGTCGGTGGCCTGCGGGGCGCGGAACTTGTTGGCGGCCGCCGGCGAGCCGCACCAGTCGCCGTTGGTGCAGCCCTCCTCCTCGAGGCCGTCGGGGTCGAAGGGATCCATGCCGGTGCGGGCGGGGTACTGCGGTCCGGCCGGCGCCGGCGGGGCGGCGACGACCGGGGCCGCCTCGACCTTGGCCGGCGCAGGCTCGGGCGTGGCGGCCTTGGCCGGCGCGGCCTTGGCGGCCTCGACCGGCGCGGGCGTCGGCGCCGGGCCGCAGGCGGCGAGCAAGAGCCCCGAGGTGAGGGCGGTGTGCAGGCGTCGACGGAGCAGCCGGAGGTCGCGCATGCGGCCGACGTTAGCATTAAGGATCGCGCGCCGAGCCCGGGTGATCACCGCAACGAAGATCGTCGGACCTTGAGATCCGGCCGCGCCTGGGCCATAGATGCGGCGGTGCGCGCGGACTACGTGATCGCCGGCGCCGGCTGTGCGGGCCTCAGCCTCGCGGTGCAGATCGCCCTCCAGGCCCGCCGCCGCGGGGTCCCCTGCCCGCGCGTGGTGCTGATCGAGCCGCGCGCGCGGCACGCCCGCGACCGCACGTGGTGCTACTGGCGCTTCGTCGATCACCCGTTCGCCGCCGCGGTCCGCCACCGCTGGACCCGCTGGCGCGTCGCCGACGCCGGGCGCTCGCTGGTCCGCGGCACCACCCGCCACCCGTACGAGCACGTGCCGTCGGATGTCTTTTACGACATGGCCTTGGGGACACTCGCGGAGTTCCCCGAGATCGAGCTGCGCCGCGGCTGCGCGGTGCGGGCGATCCGCGAGGCCGCGGACGCGTGCGAGGTGGTGACCGACGGCGAGGTGGTGCAGGCGCGGCTGGTGTTCGACGGCCGGCCGGCGCCGGCCCCGGCGCCCGGCGGCGACGAGGTCGACCTGCTGCAGCACTTCGTCGGCTGGGAGGTCGAGGCGCCCGCCCCGGTGTTCGACCCCGAGGTGCCGACGCTGATGGACTTCACGGTCGACCAGAGCCGCGGGATCCACTTCATGTACGTGCTGCCGTTCGCGCCGACCCGCGCGCTGGTCGAGACGACCTACATCTCGCCGGCGAGCCTCCCCGACGCGACCTACGAGGACGACCTGCGCGGCTACCTGCGCGATCGCTACGGGTTGACGGCGCCCGAGGTGCGCTGGCGCGAGCGAGGGGCGATCCCGATGACGAGCCGGCCGGCGTCGCTGCGCTCCGGCCCGCGGGTGATCCACCTCGGCCTGCGCGGCGGCCTGGCCAAGGGCTCGACCGGCTACGCGTTCCAGGCGATCCAGCGGACCTCCGAGCTGCTGGCGCGCGAGCTGCTCGAAAGGCCAGGTGCGCCGCCGCGGGTGCCCGCGCCCCGGCCGGCCGCGGCGGTGGCGATGGACCGGGTGCTGCTGGCCCACCTGCAGCGCACGCCCGGCCGCGGGCCGCCGCTGCTCGTCGACCTGTTCGAGCGCCTGCCGCCGGACCTGCTGTGTCGCTTCCTCAGCGACCACGCGGGGCCGCTCGACTACCCGCGGGTGATGCTGGCCACGCCGATGGCCGAGATGACGGCGGCGGTGGTGCGCTCGCGGGCGCTGTGGCTCCGCCCGGCCACCTGACGCCGCATCGCGTCGGGCGGTGCGAACGGCGGTGAGCGGGGAATTTCACCCCGACCAATCGCCGGTGAATCGAGGGTGACGAGCAGTCAGCTCGCCGGGACTTTGACCAGGGGCGGCGGGGCCGACGTCGAGGCATTCGCTGTTCCGCCGGCGAATCGAGCGAATCGAGCGGATGCCACGACGCATTCCGCGAGAATGCGGGGAGAGCCCCTGGCCGGCTCGGAGGCGGGTGCGGGCGAGCCTGCGCTCGGGCGCGGCCCGGCGTCCGCCCTGGACCCCACCCATTCGAATGCGCCGTCTCTCTTCGCGGCAAAAAAAACGACGGCGCTGCAATTGGTTGGTCGACGACGGGCACCTTGCGATCGAGCGTGATGAGCGTGGCACCGCCTGGGCGCGGGCGACGAGCATGCACGCTGTTTACTCGGTGAAGGAAAGGAAAATCAGCAATGACCATCGCGTCCCGTACGTATCGCTTGAACCTTCGCTCGCTGCGACTGTGCGCGCTCGCCCTGCCGTGTGCGCTGCTGGCGACCGCCTGTGATGACCCCGATCAGGAGGCGGAGCTCGCCGCGCTCGACGATGTCGAGGCCAGCGACGAGCTCGCGGCCGAGGAGGCCGCGGAGGCCGAGGCGGCCGCCGGGGGCCTCGCCGAGCATGGCATCGACGTCCTGCAGGACCGCCCCGATGCGGCCGAGGGCTTCGCGTCCCTGTGCTGCACGATCACCTTCCCCTCGATCTTCAACCCGCACGTTCGGCTGTCCACGCTGGCCTCGGAGGGTTGCTCGATCGGCACGAACATCCCGAGCGGCGCCCTGATCTCGTACACGGTCTCGCACTATTATGGCACGCCCGGGCCGTTCGTCGGCACCACCTCCGGCCCGCTCAACAACAACAGCGTGAAGTCGGTCGCGCTCACCCACTCGGGTTCGCTGGACGCCATGAGCTGCGTCGCGTTCGCGGCGTGGTAGCGCCCCGTCGTCCGGGCCGGCCGGCGCTCGGCCGGCCCGCCGCGAGCTTCGCCCCGAGGCCCCGGCGACGGGCTCGCCGCGGCGGACGGGCGGTGAACGCTTCGGCCCTACCGGGACCGCGTTCGCTCCGCGCGGCTCGTGCGGAACGGGCGCGCCCATAGTACACTGGCGCTCCCTGCCGCTCCGATGACGCGCCTCTACACCTTCGGCAATGCTCCCGGCGTCCCCGGGGAGGCGCACAGCGAGGCGCCCGACTGGGTGCAGGCCAACCCCGGGCGGATCGAGAAGGCGCTGCAGCGGGCGCTGACGCTGTCCGGCGGCGGGTGGTTCGCCGTCGACGCGCGCGAGCGGATCGGCCGCACGCCGCGCGCCTACGCGGTCGACGGCCACGAGCTGGTGCTGTGGCGGACCGGCGACGGCAGCGTGCGCGCGGCCCCCGAGGCGTGCCCGCACATGGGCGCGTCGCTGGCGTGCGCGAGGGTCCGCGGCGACAACCTGATCTGCCCGTGGCACGGGCTCGAGCTCGGCGACGAGCCGCACGGCCGCTGGCGGCCGCTGCCCACCCACGACGATGGGGTGCTGGTGTGGGTGCAGCTGTCCGAAGAGGCAGGTCACGCCGAAGCGCCGACGCCGGCGCCGATCCTCGCCCCGCGGCCGGCGCAATTCTTGTCCGGCGTGGTGCGGATGGAGGCCGAATGTGACCCTTCGGACATCCTCGCCAACCGCCTCGACCCGTGGCACGGCGCCCACTACCACCCGCACTCGTTCGCCCGCCTCAAGGTGCTGGCCGACGAGCCCGACCGCCTGCTGGTGCGCGTGGCGTACCGGGTGCTCGGGCCGCTGGCGGTCGAGGTCGACGCGACCTTCCACTGCCCCGACCCGCGCACGATCGTGATGACGATCGTCGGCGGCGAGGGCGTCGGCTCGGTCGTCGAGACCCACGCGACGCCGCTCGGCCCCGGCCGCTGCGTGGTGCTCGAGGCGACGCTGGCGACGTCGGAGCGCCCGGGCTTCAAGCTGGCTCTCGGGGCAGGTCGGCTGCTGCGACCGCTCATCGAGCGCCGCGCGGCCCGGCTGTGGCTCGAAGACGTCGCCTACGCCGAGCGCCGCTTCCGCCAGCGCGCGCGGGCGCCGGTGCGCCTGCGGACGATCCGCGGCGAGGCGGAGTAGGCGAGACGTGGCGAGCCGCGGCGCGCCGAGGCTCGCCGGGCAGGCGGCGCGCCGGGGCGTGCGCGTGGGCGCTGCTCGGGAGGGGCGCTCCCCGCGGGGCCTCACCCGTCCAACAATGCGTCGGGGACATGTTTATTCGGACAGACGTGATAGGACATGTTTCGAAGGACATGTTTTCGAGGGCATGTCCCTCGGAGCGACCGCGCTCGCCGGACGGCGAGCGCTCGAAGCGGAGGGCGTGAGACGGCGCGGGCGAATCGGCTGGTGCGCGCTGTTCCTGGCGCGTGCTCCGGGCCGGGCCGAGCGGAGGGACGACGACCCCGAGCAGGCGGAGCGGGTCGGGAGCGGTGATGCGAGGGGCGCGGGGGCGGCGAGACAGCCGTCGCCGGTGGAGCGGGACAGGTGAGGCGGCGCGGGCGAATCGGCTGGTGCGCGCTGTTCCTGGCGTGTGCTCCGGGCCCGACCGAGCGGAGGGACGACGGCCCTCCGGCAGAGAGGGGCGCGGGGATCGTCGTGGCGGCGGCCCAAGCGGCGGAGCGGACCGGGAGCGGCGATTCGGTGGAGCGGGTGGACCGGGCCGGGAGCGGTGTTTGGCGGGGCGCGGGAGCGGCGAACCAGCCGGAGCCGGTGGCGCGCGCCGAGAGTGGTGCCTCGAAGGACGAGGAGAGAGGGGCGGCGGCGAAACGGCCGGAGCCGGCCGGTGGGGCCGATCGCCGGGGCGAGTGTCTCCGCCGCAACGCCGGGGCGCCTGCGCGCTACGCCCGGATCGTCGCGGCCTTCTGCGCCGAGCATCACAACCTGGCGGGGGTCGGCGCGAGCCTGGCGATCGTCGAGGGGGACGGACCGCCGTTCGTGGCGACCGCCGGCAGCGCCTGTCTCGCGGGACAGGCGGTCACCGCGGACACGCGCTTCCGCGTCGGCTCGATCACCAAGCTGCTGACGGCGGCGCTGGTGCTGCGTCAGGTCGACGCCGGGCGGCTCGAGCTCGACGCCGAGGTCGCGCGCGTGCTGCCCGAGCTGGCCGCGGGCGTCGACGAGCGGGCCGGGGCGATCACCTGGCGGCAGCTGCTCACGCACACCGCCGGCGTGCCCGACCCGTCGCCGCTCGAGCTCGGGGCCGAGTGGCTGACGGCGCTCGGCGAGCGGCCGCTGTGGCGCGAGCCGGGGGCGCTGTGGAGCTACTCGAGCGACGGCTACGCGCTGGTCGGCGCCGCGCTCGCGCGGCTGCGCGAGGTCGAGTTCTCGCGCCTGTTCGCCGACGAGCTGCTCGCGCCGCTCGGGCTCGGCGCGGCGGTCCTCGAGCCGGGCCTGGCCTTGCGGACAGGTGCGGCCTGCGGCCACCTCGGGCGCGGCGAGCGGGCCCGGGCGTTCAGCGTCGTCGATGACCTGGCCCTGGGGACAGGTGACGCGCGCTGGACGGCCCCGGCCGGCGGGGCGATCCTGGCGGCGGCGGAGCTCGTGACGGCGGTGCGAGACCTCGTCGATCCCGGGCGCTCGCCGCTGTCGCCGACGGCCCGGGGCGAGCTGTTGGCCGCCGAGGTGCCGACGTTCGAGCGGCCCGGCGAGCGCTACGGCCTCGGCGTGCGCGTGCGGACCTCGGCCGGCGGCCCGGCGATCTACGGCCACAGCGGCGCGACCGGCGACTTCGCGGCCGACCTGGTGTTCGTGCCGGAGAGAAAATTCGCGGCCGCGGTGCTGAGCAACACCGGCGACCCGCTGCGCATCACCGTGGCGACCGTGTTGCAGGAGCTGGTGGGCGTGGCGCCCGAGCGCGCGGCGGCGATGCGGCCCCCGGCCCGCTACACCGGCACGTACCGCGCGGCGCGGCTCGGCGAGGTGGTGACGATCTCGGCGCAGGGCGCCGGTTTGCGGCTGTCCGCGCCCGGGCTGGGGCTCGCCGAGGTCCCGCTCGAGCACGCCGGCGACGATCGCTTCCTCGCCGCCAAGCGGCCGGAGCTGGGCGGCTTCACCTTCGTGTTCGCCGGCGCCGACGCGCGCGCCAGTGACCTCCGCGGGCACGTCTTCGTCGGCGCGCGGGTCGAGTGAGCGCGACGTGTCGGGCTCGGCGCCGAGCGGGGCTCGGCGCGCCTCGGACCGGACTGGCTATTCAAACATGTTTAATGGGAAATGTTAAAAAGGACATGGCCGAGCAAGCATGCTTTCTCGGCCATGTCCTCCGCGCCGGCCACGCCTCATTCGGGCGCGAGCTGTCCCCCCGTGCTGTGCCAGTAGCTGCTCGCCGGCGACTCCGAGCGGGTGGCGTAGACGCTCACCGAGATCGGCTGGTCGCCGACGATCTCGACCAGGCCCGGGTCCTCGTTGAAGCGGACGTGAGCGGTCTGGTAGGAGGTGCCGCTGATCGCCTCGAAGCCGGCGACCGGCGCGCCGTCGACGGTGACCGTCGCCCCCGTGGGCGCGACGATGTCGACGTCGACCGGGAGCCAGTCGGGCAGGGCGTGGACGTAGTGGGTGTCGTGCCAGCGCGTCACCGGCAGCGCGACCAGCATCGACGGATCGGTGTAGTCGTCCTCGAGGGTCGAGCCGACCATGTACTGCGTCACCAGCACCGGCGCGCTGCTGGCGAGCGCGTAGTGCTCGCTCTCCGGCTCGAGCTCGACGTACTCGCCCGCGTTCGCGATCGTCATCGGCGCGAAGATCGGCGGCTCGAACGTCAGCTCGGTGTTCGGCTCGCTGGCGATCACGCGCACCACCTGGCGTCGCCGCTCGGTCGGCGGGTTGTGCTGCGACGGGGCGACGATCGCGTACTCGGTGCCGAGCTGGGACACCGGCAGCATCATGTCCTCGAGGTGGTCGCAGTACGGCACGTCCTTGGGCATGAAGCTGCACTCGTGGCCGCCGAGCACCTGGATCGGCTTGTCGGCGACCAGGCGGGTGCCGGTGAGGTCGCCGTCGTCGGCGCTGACGAGCTGCAGCACGTCGCCGGTGTTGAGCGGGGCCTTGCCGTTGCCGTCGACGCCGATCCCCGGCGCCGCCTTCGACTTGGTGCCCGGCAGCGCGGTGGCCTCGACCGACATCTCGTCGGCGCCGGCGACCACCGCCCACGCGCCGTGGTAAAAGCCGCCCTCGACCTCGCTCGGCGCGTACGACGACACGAAGTAGTCGGTGCCCCACGTGTGCCGCGGCCACAGCAGCGAGCTGTCGCTCGAGGCGGTGAGGTTGAGCGAGTTGTACTGGACCACGCGCACCGGCAGGTCGCTCTCGATGCGGTAGGCGCCGTCGTAGATGAGCTTGCCGACCAGGGCGTTGAACAGGCCCATGGTGTAGGGCAGCTCGATCACGCGGTAGCTGTCGGCGTCGACCGTCTCGACCACCGGCATGAAGTCCTCGTTCTGCGTGATCGTGACAGTGGCCGGGCCGTCGTTCGGGTTCTCGACCGCGATCGCGAAGATCGCGCCGTTCTGGTTGAGCTGCAGGGCGGTCAGCGCGTAGAACTCGCAGCCCGAGGCGGTGAGGGGCAGCGCATCGGGGGCGCACGCGCCGGCGCAGGCCATCGCCTCGGCGTCGCAGGTGAGGCCCTGAGCCGCGCTGCAGGTCTGCTGGACCTCCCACGCGCCGTCGTCGCTGCACTGCTGCAGCGCGTCGCCCTCGCAGCGGACCGCGCCGGGCTCGCAGCCGGTGCAGCCGACCTCGTCGACGCAGACGCCCCCGTCCGGGCAGGTCGTCGGCGCGCCGAGCTGGCCGTCGGGTCCGCACACGGACACCTCGGTCTCGGTGACGCAGACGACGCTGTCGGGCGCGCACTCGGACGGCGCGGTGGTCCCGGTGGTCGTCGGGGTGTCGAGGGTCGTCGACGACGACGAAGACGTCGACTCACCGGTCGAGCTCGTCCCCTCGCTCGTGCCGGTGTTTGCCGTCGAATCGCCGCAGCCGGCGATCATGGAGAACGCTGCGATAAGCCGCAAACTGGTACGCATGCCCGCACGATAGCAGGCCATAAACGGCCGCCGTGGGGCGGGTTCCGTGGCGGGCGCTGAGGTCCGTGAGTTAAGTCCGTCCCTCAGCGACCGCGGGCTCATACGCCGCTGGTTGTCTATCCGGCCTGCATGTCCTATCGGACATGTCCCATAGTAATAGCGCCGATCGGGGCCGCGACGATACGATAAGGCGGCTGCTCGACGAGGGCCGGGATAGTCGCCCGGAATACCACCGGAGCGGCGCACGACCGCGCCCGGCTCGGTCGTCGCACCGAGGTAGTGTCACGAGGGTACGCAACGGATCACAGGTCCCCGCGCTTTTTCTTGCGGGGCCGGCGGACCCCGCCCAAAGACCCGGGATATGGACGATCCCGCCGAAATTTCCGCCGCCGACCCACCGCGCCGGGCCCCGTCGCGCGAGTCCTCGTCGCCGGCGCCCCGGCGGACCCTGACGCTGGCCGGCAAGGTCGCGCTGATCACCGGCGGCGAGACCGGGATCGGCCGCGCGGCCGCGATCCGGTTCGCCCGCGAGGGCGCCGACGTGGCCTTCACCCACCTGTCCGCGCACGGCGACGCCCAGACGCTGGTGCGCGCCGTCGAGCGCGAGGGTCGCGCGTGCCTGGCCGTGTGCGGCGACGTCGACGACCCCGGCTTCTGCGAGGCGCTGGTGGCCGGGGTGATCGAGCGGTTCGGCGGCGTCGACGTGCTGGTCAACAACCTGGTCGCGCGCCAGGCCCCGCCGAGCTTCTTCTCGCTGTTCTTCCTGACGCGGCGGCTCTTGCCGTACCTGCGCGATCGGCCAGGTGCGAGCATCGTCAACACCTCGTCGCCGCGGCCGCCCGCCGATCCGGTGCGCGACGAGGAGGCGATCCGGGCGGCGATCGGCACCTGCACGCGCTCGCTCGCCAACAACCTCGCGCGCGTCAAGATCCGCGTCAACGCGGTCGTCCCCGGCGAGGACCTCGAGCTCGGCGCCGGCGACCTGGTGTTCCTCGCCAGCGACGCGGCCAGGGGCCTCAGCGGCGAGCTCCTCGACCGTCGCGCGCGATGACCGCGGCGTCAGCCTCGCCGACGTCCGCCGCCGCTGCTGCCGTCCGGGGCTCCGGCGCTCGCGCCGTCTCTCGCCGTCGGCGCCGCGCCTGAGCTTGCCTGCGCGGCTGACCCGGTCACACCTCTCGCCATGACCCTCGATCTGCTGCGAGAGCATGGCACCCCGCTCGCGCGTCAGGTGTTCACGTGGAAGGACCTGGTGCGCGAGCCGATCAGCAAGCTCGACGACGAGGCCTTCACGCGCGTGCGGCTGATCGTCGGCCACGCGGTCGAACAGGCGGCCGTGCGGTTCCAGCACGCGGCCGTCCGCTTCGGCGCCGAGCACCGGCTCCTCCTCGCCGACATCCGACGCGTCGAGCACCACCAGGCCACGCTGCTGCGCTGGTTGCAGCCCGCCGATCAGTCGCCGCTCGAGTGCTCGATCGCCGTCGCCCAGGCCGCGGTCGAGGTCGGGGCGCAGATCGCCCGCTGCGAGCCCGACCCGTACGTGGCCCAGGCGCTGCGCCTCGGCCTGCTCGAGGACTTCGATCACCTCTACCGCCTGGCCGCGCTGATGGACCGCCTCGAGGGCCGCGACGCCAACGCGATCCTCCAGTCGTACACCGACATCCGCCCGGGCCGGCCGACCGCGGCCCAGCACCGCGCGCCGGAGGACGACCTGCGCCGCTGGTACGACCGCTACGCGACCGCGCCCGCGACCAAGCTGCACGCGCGGATCGCCGGCGCGATCGCCTACCAGGCCCGCGACCATTACCTCGACGTCGGCCCGACCTTCGCCGACCCGGTCGCCCGCCAGCTCTACGCCGAGCTCGCCTCGGTCAAGGAGCAGCACGTCACGCAGTGCGAGTCGCTGCTCGACCCGGCCGAGACCTGGCTCGAGCGGTGGCTGCTCCAGGAGGCCGCCGAGGTCTACCTGTACTGGGGCTGCCTGTCGTCCGAGTCGAACCCGCGGGTGCGGGCGGTGTGGGACCGCTTCCTCGCCTACGAGCTCGAGCACCTGCGGATCGTCCGCGAGCTGTTCGAGAAGACCGAGATGCGCGACGCCTCCGAGGTCGTGCCGCTCTGCTTCAGCGAGCCGCTCCAGTTCGCGGGCGAGCGCGCGTTCATCCGCGAGGTGCTGGCCGCCGAGGCCGATCTCGGGGCCGCGGGCACCGAGTTCGTGCCGCGCGACGCCGAGTCGCGGGCCACCCAGAGCTACCGCGCCCAGCTCGAGCGCGACGGCTCCCCGTCCGAGACCGTGGCGGCCGGCTATCGCTGGTCGCCCGGCACCGAGCTCGCGGACCCGCGGATCCGCGACGCCTCCGTCCTCCCCCCGCTGAAAGCGACCGGATCATGAACCGCGCTCGACGACCCACCGACCTGGCCCTCAACCGCACCGGCATCTACCTCTCGCCGACCGACGGACCCGCGGTCGTCGAGGGGGCGCGCGACGCCCCGAGCTCGCCCGGCTGTGCGCGCGCGCTCGCGGAGGTGCGGCGACAGTACGCCGGCGAGGTCGGCCTGATCGGCCACATGCCGGCGCCGGCCAGCCTGCGCGTGGTCGAGAACGTCGGCGGCGCGGTGCTGCGGCGGCACAAGGTCCACCTCCTGCTCGACAAGCTCGGCGAACGGCTGGCGTTCGAGCGCACCGGCGTGCGCCTGTTCGACGCGCTGATGGCCAAGCTCGAGGCTCAGGGCAGCTGGGACCGCGGACCGACGCTCGCCGAGCTGGCGCAGTTCCGCGCCGACGAGGCCCATCACTTCGCGCTCTTGCAGGACGTCCTCATCAACCTCGGCGCCGACCCCACGGCGATCACGCCCTCGGCCGACCTCGCCGGCGTCGAGCTGGCCGGCATCGTCCAGGTCGTGTCCGACCCGCGCACGACCTTGCCGCAGGCGCTCCACGCTCACCTGGTCGCCGAGCTGGTCGACAGCACGTCGTGGGAGCAGCTCGTCGACCTCGCCGACGACTTCGGCGAGGCCGCGCTGGCCCACAAGCTGCGCGAGCCGCTGGCCCAGGAGCTGCGCCACCGCGACACGGTGACGACCTGGCTCAAGAGACATGCGGCGCTGGTGGTCGGCGGCACGCTCAAGTACAGCGCCTGAGCGATCGCTGGTCGACGCGCTCACCTCGGCTGCGCGATCGTTCGCGGTCTCGCTGAAGAGCGCTTCACGATCGAAGCCCGGCTCCGGCCGCGCCCGCCGGATCCGCGCGCCGCGGCGGGCGGCTTGACCGTCGCGGCCGCCTCGTGCCAGCCTGCCGCGACGCGTCCGTGGTCGGCGACCTGGCACTTCGAACCTGTCCCGAAGGACCTGTCGCCGTCCTCGGCCTCGGCTTCGGCGACGAGGGCAAGGGCGCCGTCGTCGACGCCCTCGCGCGCCTGCGGACGCGCGGGCGGCCGCGGGTGGTCCGCTTCAACGGCGGCCCGCAGGCGGCCCACCACGTCGTCACCCCCGAGGGGCGCGTCCACTGCTTCGCCCAGTTCGGCGCCGGCGCGCTCGCGGGGGCCCGCAGCGTCCTGAGTCGCTTCATGCTGGTCGAGCCGCTGGCGCTCGCCCGCGAGGCCGACGCCCTGCGGGACGCCGGTCTCGTCGACCCCTGGTCCGGCCTCGTCGTCGACCGCCGCTGCGCCGTCGTCACCCCGTTCCACCGCCTGCTCGGCCGCATCGAAGAACTGTCCCGAGGGACAGGTCGCCACGGCAGCTGCGGCCTCGGCGTCGGGCCGGCCTGGCGCGACGCTCACAACCCGCACGCGCCGTGCCTTCGCGTCGGCGCGCTCGCCGGCGACCGCGGCGTCCTGGTCCGCGCGTTGCGGCAGATCCAGCTGCTCAAGCTCGACCGCGCCGAGCAGCTCGCCGAGGCCGCGCCCGCGCCCGCGATCGCCCCGCTCGTCGCCGAGCTCGCGCGCCCCGGCCTCGCCGAGGTCGTCGCCGACGCCTACCTCGCGATCGCCGCGCGCCTGCAGGTGGACGAGGGCGAGCAGCTGCGCGGAGCCCTGCAGAGCGATCCCGCGGCCGTGATCTTCGAGGGGGCCCACGGCGCGCTGCTGGACGCCGACCGCGGCTTCTTCCCCTTCGTCACCCCGTCGCCGGTCTCCTTCGCCCAGGCCGAGGCGCTGTGCGCCGAGGTCTCGTCGGCGCCGCCGCTGCGCCGGCTCGGGGTGCTGCGGGCCCACGGCACGCGCCACGGCCCCGGCCCCTTCGTCGCCGAAGAGCCGTCGCTCGACCTGCCCGAGCCGCACAACCTCCCCGGTCCCTGGCAGGGGCCGATGCGCGTCGGCTGGTTCGACCTCGTCGCCGCGCGGCTCGGCCTCGCCATCGCCGGTCGCGTCGACGGCCTCGTCGTCACCCACCTCGACCGCCTCGCCGGCCGCCGGGAGATCTCGGTCTGCGACGCCTGGATCTTCAGAAACGGCGCCGTCGTGCGCGAATTCGCCCCGGTCGAGGGCAGCCTCGAAGCCCGCGCCGAGGCCACCCGCGCGCTGGTGGAGGCGCGTCCGCGGTGGCGCCGGCTGCCCGGCTGGAGCGGCCCCGACAGCCGAGAAAGCCGCGAATTCCTCGACTTCGTCGCCGTCGAAGCGGGCGTCCCGATCGCCGCCACGGCCTGGGGACCGCGCGCGAGCGACCAGCGAGGCTGGTCCTCCATCGCAGACCGAGATGCGACCGGGAAGTGAAGACGATCATGAACAGTTTTTCATCTTCGAGAGTCGGTCCTCTTATGAGTGGTTCTCGGTTTCGGTTCCTCTCGCTGGCCGCGATAGCCGTCGCGGCGCTCCTCGGCGGCTCCGGCTGCACTTACTACAGCGTCTATCCCCAGGCCCGGGACACCCGGGTGACGACGGTCGGCGGCTACGGCTACGGCACTGGCACTTGCGAGTCGGTGTGCGGCACCCGGTCCAGCGTGGTCGTCGGTTACGAGATGTACGACAACCAGCAGCTCGAGCTGGTCGAGTACACCCACCTGTCGACGATGCCCATCGACTCGTACCCGCGAGTCACGTGGGCCGGGCGGCCCTACTACAACATCGAGGGCCACCTCGTCTTCTTCAGCCCGGAGATGCACACGTGGGTCTACTACTGGACCCCGCCCACCGCGCTGATCTACGTGTGGAACGGGGCCTATCCGGCCCGCCAGTACAGCTGGGGCGACGGCTGCTACGGGGCCGGCTGGTACTGGGGCGGCCCGCGCCCGGACGGCTTCCACAGCTACGCCGACAGCAGCTATCGCCCGGTCCTGCCGGTGCCCGCGGGGCGCCCCGGCGTGCGCCCGTACCCGCGACCCGGCGGCCGACCCGTGCCGGTGCCGCCGCCGAGCCGCCCGTATCCCGACCATCCGTATCCGGACCCGGGCACGCGGCCGATGCCGGGCCCCGGCGGCCAGCCCTTGCCCGAACCTGTCCCTCCGGGCACCCGACCCGTGCCCGGCCCCGGCGGCCAGCCGGTCCCGGTCCCGCCGCCGAGCACGCGCCCGGTGCCCGGCCCCGGCGGCCAGCCGATCCCGGTGCCGCCGCCGGGCACGCGCCCGGTGCCCGGCCCCGGCGGCCAGCCGCTGCCTGACCGTCCGGACAGGCCCGATCCGACGGTCCCGCGCCCCGATCCGACGCAGCCCGGCGAGCGGCCGGTGCCGATCCCACGGCCCGACCCCGATCGGCCCGACCCGACCGTCCCGCGGCCCGACCCGGGCACCCGGCCCGACCCGACGCGTCCGGACCGGCCGGTGCCGATCCCGCGGCCCGACCCGGGCACCCGGCCCGACCCGACGCGTCCGGACCGTCCGGTGCCGATCCCGCGGCCCAACCCGGGCACGCGGCCCGATCCCACGTACCCGGACCGTCCGGTGCCGATCCCGCGGCCCAACCCGGGCACGCGGCCCGACTACCCGGACCGGCCGGTGCCGATCCCGCGGCCCAACCCGGGCACGCGGCCCGACTACCCGGACCGGCCGGTGCCGATCCCGCGGCCCGAGCCGCGGCCCGACCCTGGCCCGAGCACGCGGCCCGATCCGGGCCCCCGGCCGGACCCCGGCCCGAGCACGCGGCCGAGCCCGCGGCCTTACGAGCCCGGCTCCGGCCCGCGACCCGAGCGCCCGCAGCCCGAGTCGCGCCCGCGGCCCGAACCCCGCCCGCAGCCGCGGCCGGTGCCCGAGTCGCGCCCGCGGCCGCAGCCCGAGTGGCGGCCCACGCCGATGCCCGAGTCGCGCCCGCGGCCGACCCCGCGCCCGCCGGAGTCGCGGCCGACTCCGCGGCCGACCCCGCGCCCCGAAGCGCGTCCCTCGTCCCCGCGCCCCTCGTCGCCGCGTCCCTCGGCCGTCCCGCGGCCGACCCCGCGCGCGGGCCGTCGCTAGCCCGCACCTCGTCCTCGGCCGCCCGCGTCCTCACGCGGCGGCCGTCGCCGATCCCGGCGTCGTGCCGGATCCATCGCTCCCGGCCCCGCGCGCCGAGGGTCGGCTAACTTTTCGGTCATGTCTATGAAGACATGCCCGAAGAGACATTATCGTCCGATCGCCCCTGTCCCAAAGGACATGCCCGTTCCAGCGCTCGGCTCCGCCTGCGCGGGGGCGGGGTGGACATTCGCCGCCGATCGCGCAAAAACAGCTCCATGGATCTCGACGACTACCGGGTGCGCGGGGCGGGTGGGGCCAAGCTCAGCGGGTACGAGCCCGACGACAACGGCGGGCTCGAGCGTTCCGAGGCCGAGGCCGAGCTGCCCGGCCTGCTGGCGCGCATGCAGGACCTGCAGGAGCGGCTGTACGCCGAGCGCAAGCGGTCGCTGCTGCTGATCTTGCAGGGCCGGGACGCCAGCGGCAAGGACGGCACGATCAAGCACGTCGCGGGCGGCTTCAACCCGCTCGGCACCCACGTCATGGCGTTCAAGGCGCCCAACGAGCTCGAGCGGGCGCACGACTTCTTGTGGCGGATCCACCACCACGTCCCTCCGGCCGGTCACGTCGCCATCTTCAACCGCTCGCACTACGAGGACATCCTGGTCCCGACGGTGGAAAAACTGCTGCCGAAGCAGGTCGTCGAGCCGCGCTACGACCACATCCGCCGCTTCGAGGAGCTGCTGCACGACTCGGGGACCTGCGTGCTCAAGTTCTTCCTCCACATCAGCAAGGACGAGCAGCGCGAGCGGCTGCAGGAGCGGCTCGACACCCCCGAGAAGCACTGGAAGTTCGACCCGCACGACCTCAGGGCGCGCGCCGCCTGGGACGAATTCACCGCCGTGTACCAGCAGATCTTCCTCCGCACCTCGAGCGACGACGCGCCCTGGTACGTCATCCCCGCCGACCGCAAGTGGTTCCGCAACTACCTGGTCGCCCGCATCGTCGTCCGCGCGCTCGAGCGCATGGACCTCGAGTACCCCAAGAGCCCGCCCGGCCTCGCGGGCACCACGATCGTCTGACGCAGGCACCAGCGGGCAGGGCGTCGGATTTTCCAGGCGCGGTCGGATCGCGCAGAGCGGCGGCCGGCGTTCCGACCCGCCGCAGACCGTGGCGGGCCCTACCCGCTGCGCAGAACATGACCGATCGGGCATGCTCGAGAGGGCATGTCCGACCGAGCACGCGGTAAACCTCCGCTACGCCTCGTCTCAGCGCGGCGGCCGGGCCTCGTCGAGGCCCCGTTCACTCGCGCGGCGGCGTGCACTGCGGCGTCACCTCGATCGGCTTGTCGGCGGCCAGCAGGTTGGCCGCGCCGAAGTTGGCGACGATGTGCGCGCGGCTGTCGGCCGGCCCGCCGACGCGGTCGATCGCCTCGGCGAAGAATTCCTCGCCGGTCTGGCGCACGTGGACCGGCACGTAGCCCGCGCCGGTGACGAACGCGGGCCCCTTCGCCGCGCGGCCGAGGCCGAAGTACAGGATCGCCGTCGACCGCTTGGGCAGCTCCGGCTGGTGGCTGACGAAGTTGCCGAGCGAGTAGGCGACCAGCACCTCGCGGCCGTCGCCGGTCGTCAGCGACTCCCACGGCTGCAGCACGTGCGGATGGTTGCCGACGATCGCCGTCGCGCCCGCCTCGGCCCAGCGGCGGGCGAACTCCGTCTGCTGCTTGGTCGCCGTGGGCGCGTACTCCTTGCCCCAGTGCGGCGTCACGATCACCGCGTCGATCCCCGGCGTCCGCGCCAGCGCCCGCACCGCGTCGGCCACCGCCGTCGGCGAGTCGAAGCAGCGCAGCACCTGGCCGTGCTCGTCGGCGATCATGTTCGTGTGCAGCGTGCAGGCCAGCCAGGCCACCGTGAACGAGCCCGCCTGGGTCACCGCGTGCCACGGCCCGTCTTTTCCGCGCGCGCGCGTGCCCGTGTGCCGCAGCTTGGCCGTTGCGAGCGCCGCCAGCGTCTTGTCGACCCCGAGCGGCCCGCGGTCGAGCGCGTGGTTGTTGGCGGTCGACACCACGTCGACGCCGCTCGCCACCAGGTCGAGCGCCAGCGACGGATGGACGTTGAAGCGCGGGTACGCGGTGTAGACCTTGCGGTCGAACACCAGCCCCGGGTCCGCGACCTCCTCGCCCGAGCGCAGCACCCCGGCCGCCAGCGGCACCTCGAGGTTGGCGTAGGTGAGGTCGGCCGCGGCGAGCAGGTCCTCGACGTTCTCCCACAGCACGCGGAACCGCTGCTTCGCCACGGTCGCCTGGATCTGCAGCTCGTGGTGCAGCAGCAGGTCGCCGACCGCCGCCACCACGATCCGCTCGCCCGGCTCGCACGCCCGCGAGAACGCCAGGTAGCCGGCCGGCATCGGCCGCGGCGAGGGCAGGGGAGCGCCGGCCGCCGCAGAGCCTGTCGCACGGGACATGTTCTCTTCGCCATGCGGGCCCGCAGCCCCTCCGACCGGCTCGCCCGCGGCTCGCGGCGACGTCCCGGCCGGCGACTCGACCGTCTCCTCCGCTGCGGCCGGGGCCCGGGGAGCGGCTGGCGAATCGGACATGTCCGATCGTTCTTGTCCCAGCGACCCGCGCGCGAGGCCTTCCTCCGCCCTGGCTTCGGCCCGCCCGCGCTCCTCGGGGGGTCGCCCCGCGCAGCCCATGGCCAGCGTCAGACCCAGCGCCACTCGCAGCGCAGCGTGCACGAGCGACCTCATACCAGCTTTTCGCGCCCGTCGTGCTCGCTGCCGCCAGGGTCGCCTGCGAGCCGAACGGCCGCGCGGCTGCAAGACGCGCGCTCCGGTCCCATCCCCCTCCCGCGTCGGGCGCCGGCGCCGCTGCGCGCGCGCATGTGCTCGCTCGGGCCGCGAATTTCTCCTCGTCCGGCCGCTTCGCGTACACTGCCGCGACCCGTGAAGTCCGCCTCTCCCTGCGGTGTCCTCCTCGGCGGCCTCCTCGGGCTCGCCTGCGGCACCCCGCCGCCGGAGCTCGCCTCGCAGGCTCCGCCTCCGCCGGGCGCGGCGCGCACGGCCGGGCCTGCCGAGCCCGCGGCCGACTGCCCGGCCACCGGCGTCGCCGTCGACCCCCTGCCGCGGACCCGCCCCGAGCACGAGCAGCTCGACTACTGGCTCACGCGCACCGCCGCCGTCGCCGACCTCGATCGCCCGCTCTTCTCCCCCAAAGAGCTCGCCGCCCACAACGCCCGGATCGCCCGCCGCGACGTCTTCGGCGCCAGCGCCCGCGCCGACCTGCTGGCGCCCGTCGACCCCGCGCGCCTCGCCGACGACCTCAACACGCGCCTCGGCTACCTGCGCGGCAAGTTCGAGTCGGCGGCCTACGTCAACCCCGACGGCGCCGCCATGACGCCGGCGCAGATCGCCGCGCTCACGCCCGTCCTCGACGCCGGCGCCTTCGCCGAGCTGCCGGTCGAGGTGCGCGTCGCCCTCGACCTGATCCCGATCCGCTGCGCCCCCCGGCGCGAGCCCTACTACACCCCGACCCGCGACCTCGCCTTCGACCGCAACCTGTGCAGCATGGCCCGCGCGCAGGAGCCGGTGCAGATCCTCCGCCCCTGGGACGGCGGCCTCGCGCTCGCCCGCACCCCCTACGTCATGGGCTGGATCGACCTCGGCAGCGCCGCCCTGTCGCCGCCGATCGCCGCCGAGCACGTGCGTCGCTTCAGCGACGGCCCGTTCGTCCGCGCCGCCCGCGACTTCAATGTCTCCGAGGACATGTCCGGTGGGCAAGGTCCCGAAATACATGTCCCGTTCGCCAGCCTGCTGCCGACCGCCGCGCGCCGCGGCGAGGTGCTGCTGGCCGGCCCCGGCGGGGTCGTCACGCGCCGCGTCGACCCCGAGCTCGTCTCGGCCCCCGAGCGCCCGCTGACGCGCCGGGCCGTGCTCACCGAGGCCTTCTCCTTCCTGCACCGGCCCTACGGCTGGGGCGACTACGCCGGCGGGCGCGACTGCTCGCGCTTCCTCATGGACATGTTCGGCGGCCTCGGCCTGGTGCTCCCGCGGCACACCAGCGACCAGGCGCTGGCCGGCGCCGTCGAGGACCTCGCGCCCGACCTGCCGGAGGCCGAGCGGCTGCGGCGGATCGACGCCGCCCACCGCCGGGGCGTGGTCCTGCTGCACTTCCCGGGGCACATCATGCTCTACCTCGGGCGCGACGACGCCGGCGCGCCGATGGCGATCCACTCGTTCGCCGAGTACCTTGTCCCGTGCCCCGGCCGGCAGGACGGCGCCCCCGCCGGCGAGCGCGAGACCCTGCTCAAGGTCGACGGCGTCCACGTCAGCGACCTCGAGCTCGGGCGTGGCACCTCGCGCGGCGCCTTCATCCAGCGGATCTCCAAGATCACCGTCCTCGTCCCGCCAGCCCCGGAGCCCCGCCCGTGAAGTCCCGGCCGCCCGAAGATCCCGCCCTCCACGCCTTCCTCGACGACGTCGCCGACGTCGCCGCCGACGACCCTGCCGAGGCGCTGGAGCTGCTCGACGAGGCCAGCCCCGACTGGCACGACCACCCCGAGATCCACTACTTCCGCGG
The DNA here is from genome assembly GCF_002343915.1 of Nannocystis exedens. Taxonomy (GTDB): domain Bacteria; phylum Myxococcota_A; class Polyangia; order Nannocystales; family Nannocystaceae; genus Nannocystis; species Nannocystis exedens. Next base: position 6,700,110 of record NZ_NETK01000001.1, read on the forward strand.
CGACCTCGTGTGGACGCTCGAGGGCCCCGAGGCCGCCGAGCCGCACTTCCGCCGCGCGCTCGAGCGCGACCCCCGGTTCGCCGACGCCCACCACGCGCTGGCCCAGGTCCACGAGGCCATGGACGAGCGGCCGGCGATGATCCGCCACTACCTCGAGGTCCTGCGGCTCGACGCCCACGACGACATCGGCGCCGGCATCGGCACCAAGGAGGACCAGCGCTTCATCGCCGGGGTCGCCGAGGCTGTCCTCGAGAACCTGCCCGAAGAATTCAAGCAGCGCCTGGGCAACGTCCCGGTGGTGCTCGAGGCCCGGCCGGCCAAGTACCTCGTGCAGGACGGCTTCGACCCGCGCGCGCTGGGCCTGTTCGAGGGCCCCGACCACTTCAACCAGCGGGGCATCGAGGCCGCGGCCGCCCCGAGCCGAATCGTCCTTTTTTACGCCAACCTGCTGGCGATGTTCGCCGACGAGGACGAGCTGCGCGAGCAGGTCGAAGTCACGATCCTCCACGAAATCGGCCACTATTTCGGCCTCGACGAGGACGACATGCAGCGCCTGGGTCTCGACTGACCCACCCCTGCAGCCGCGCGAACTCGCGCCTGTCGCCTCCAGGCCCGCGTGCGCGGCGCTTGGGCGTGCGTGAGCGGCGGGGTATCGTGCGAACGTCGGAGGTCCCGCGTGGAGTCGAGTGTTCTTACTGCCGTCCTGATGCCCATCGCGCTCGGCGTCATCATGTTGGGCCTCGGCCTCAGCCTCACGCTCGAGGACTTCAAGCGCGTCATCGTGATGCCGAAGCCGGTGTTCATCGGGCTCTTGTGTCAGATGCTCCTCTTGCCGGTCGTCTGCTTCGCCATCGCCACCGGCTTCGACCTGCCGCCGGCGCTCGCCGTCGGCCTGATGTTGTTGTCGGCCTCGCCGGGCGGGGCCACGGCCAACCTGTTCAGCCACCTCGCCAAGGGCGACGTGGCCCTCAACATCACGCTCACCGCCGTCAACAGCGTGCTCTCGCTGCTGACCCTGCCGTTCATCGTCAACTACTCGCTCATGCACTTCATGGGCGAGGGCAAGGTCATCCCGCTGCAGTTCGACAAGGTCGTGCAGGTGTTCGCCATCGTGCTCGTGCCGGTCGGCATCGGCATGTTCGTGCGCGCCAGGAAGCAGGGCCTCGCCGACCGCCTCGAGAAGCCGGTCAAGATCCTCTCGGCCGTGTTCCTCCTGCTCGTCATCGCCGCCACCGTCGCCAAGGAGCGGGCCCACGTCGTCGAGTACTTCCAGCAGGTCGGCCTGGCCGCGCTGGCCTTCAACCTCGTCAGCATGGCCGTCGGCTACCTCGTGCCGGTGGTGGTGCGCCTGCCCAAGCGCCAGGCGATCGCGATCGGCATGGAGATCGGGATCCACAACGGCACCCTGGCGATCGCCATCGCCAGCGCGCCGTCCTTGCTCAATAACACCACCATGGCCGTGCCGCCCGCCGTCTACAGCCTGATCATGTTCTTCACCGCGGCCGCGTTCGGTTACCTCGTCAACCGCGGCACCAGCCGATCCGCCTGAGCCCAGCGTGGGGGTCAGGACGATCCGTTGCAGCGCGGGCTTCCGACCCCGACACACCGTCCGGCGGCCGTACCGCCGCCTCGACGGCTTGCGCCGCGAGCCCACGGAACATCGTCGCTGCGGCAGTGAACATTGATTCATTGCCAATGCGCCGAATGCGCCCACCCCGCACCGCGGCCCGTCGCGCGCGCCCTCCGAGGCCTGTGCGTGAGGACCCCGCGCCGGTCTGGCCGACAACTTGGAACGAACACCGATAGGCTCCTCTCAGGAGGGGAGCACACCTGGTGGAAGCGCCCGTAGACATCCTGCTGGTCGACGACAATCCGAACAACCTCCTGGCGCTCGAGGCTTTGCTGTCGGACATCGGCGCCCGCTTCGTCAAGGCGCGCTCCGGCGTCGACGCCCTCAAGTGCCTGCTGGAGCAGGACTTCGCGCTCATCATCCTCGACATCCAGATGCCGGACATGGACGGCTTCGAGACGGCCGCCATGATCCGCGGCCGCGAGCGTTCGCGGCGGATCCCGATCATCTTCCTCACGGCGTTCAACCGCAGCGATACCCAGGTTCACCGCGGTTACGCTCTCGGGGCCGTCGACTTCCTGTTCAAGCCGATCGTGCCCGAGATCTTGCGCTCCAAGGTGGCGGTGTTCGCCGACCTCTACCGCAAGACCGAGGAGGTCCGCCGTCAGGCCGAGCAGCTGCGGGTCGCCGAGCGACAGGCTCACGAGCGCCGCCTGGCCGTCGCCGAGCTCGAGGCGCGCGCGCAGGTGCTCGCCGAGGCCGACCGGCGCAAGGACGAATTCATGGCCGTCATGGCGCACGAGTTGCGCAACCCGCTGACGCCGATCGCCACCGCGCTCGAGACCCTGCGGCGCGCCCAGCCCGGCACCCTCCAGCTCGAGCGCGCCCGCCAGGCCATGGAGCGCCAGGTGCAGCACCTCGTCCGCCTCGTCGACGGCCTGCTCGACGCCTCGCGCTACACCGCCGGCACCATCGAGCTGCACCACCAGACCATCGACGTCGCGGCCGTCGTCCAGCAGGCCGCGCAGATGAGCCAACCGCTGTTCAGCGCCCGCCAGCACCGCCTCGAGGTGCAGCTGCCCGAGGGCCGGCTCGAGCTGGTCGCCGACCCCGACCGCGTCGCCCAGATGCTGGTCAACCTGCTCAACAACGCCGCCCGCTGCACCGACCCCGGCGGCACGATCACCCTCTCGGTCGCCCGCGACGGCGACGAGCTCGAGTTCCGCGTCCGCGATCCGGGCCGCGGGATCCGCCCCGAAGTGCTGCCGCGGATCTTCGAGCTCTTCGTCCACAACGACCGCGCCCGCGACCGCGCCGAGGGCGGCTTCGCCGTCGGCCTGGCGATGGTCAAGCGCCTCGCCGAGCTCCACGGCGGCAGCGTGGCCGCACACAGCCGCGGCGAAGGGCAGGGGGCCGAGTTCGTGGTCCGCCTGCCGGTCAACGCCGGCGCCCCGGCCCCCGTCGCCGCGCCGCGGGAGGTCGCCGCGCCCGACCTCTCGCGGCACATCCTCATCGTCGACGACAACCCCGACATCCGGGCCACGCTCGCCGACCAGCTCGAGCTGCTCGGGCACCGGGTCGAGGTCGCCGAGAGCGGGCACGAGGGCCTCGAGCGGATCCGCTCCGCCCACCCCGAGCTCGCGCTGATCGACATCAGCCTGCCCGGCCTCGACGGCTATCGCGTCGCGCAGATCCTCCAGTCCGAGCCCGACCTGCGCACGCGCCTCGTCGCCATGACCGGCTACGGTCAGCCCGAGGACCGCCGGCGCTCGCTCGAGGCCGGCTTCATGGCCCACCTCGTCAAGCCGATCGACCTCGACGATCTGTTCCGACTGCTCGCCACGTAGAGTCCGCTGTCATGTCGCGAGTCCACTTGCCGCGCAGCCTCGCCGACGCCCCCGAGCTGCGGCCGCTGCTCGACACCCTGCGCTCCCTCGACCCCTCGCGGCGCCTGCCCGCCGGTGAACCCGGCATCGTCGGCGAGCTCTACGCCGCCCTCAACGACCTGCTCGACCAGAACCGCCGGCTCACGCGCGACCTCGACCGCGCCCGCGCCGAGGTCGCCCGCGTCGGCGGCGTCACCCCCAGCGACCGCGTCGACAGCATGGTCGTCAACCTCGGCATGCAGATGCGGGCGCTCGCCGACGTCGTCGTCGCCGTCACCGAGGGCGACCTCACCCGCAGCGTCCCTGGCGACGCCCGCGGCGAGTTCGGCGCGCTCGCCCACAGCATCGGCCTCCTCATCGCCAACCTGCGCGACACCACCCGCAAGAACAAGGAGCAGGACTGGCTCAAGACCAACCTCGCGCGCATCACCCGGCTGCTCCAGGGCCACCGCGACCGCGCCCAGCTGGCCGCGCTGGTGCTGCGCGAGCTGACCCCGCTGGTGCGGGCCCAGCTCGGCCTCTTCTACGTCGTCGAGGGCGGCGAGTCGGACGACGAGCCGAGGTTCCTCCGCCTCGTCTCGAGCTGGGCCGCGCCGGCCGAGCTGAGCCGCGAGGTCGTGCAGCTCGGCGAGGGGCTCGTCGGTCAGTGCGCGCTCGAGCGGCGGCGGATCTTGCTGACCGACGTCCCCGCCGACTACGTGCGGATCGGCTCCGGCCTCGGCGACACCAGCCCGCGCAACGTCGTCGTCCTCCCGGTCACCTTCGAGGGCGAGCTCAAGGCCGTCGTCGAGCTCGCCTCCGTCTACGCCTTCGGCGACATCCACCTCGCCTTCCTCGACCAGCTCACCGACTCGATCGGCGTCGTCCTCCACACCCTGGCCGCCGGCGCCCGCACCGAGCAGCTGCTGGCCCAGTCGCAGTCGCTCGCCGAGGAGCTGCGCGGCCAGCAGCGCGAGCTCACCGCCACCAACCGTCGGCTCGAGCAGCAGGCGCTCGCGCTGCAGGCCAGCGAGGAGCGGCTGCGCCTGCAGCAGGAGGAGCTGCAGCAGACCAACCGTGAGCTCGAGGAGCGGTCCGAGCTGCTGCAGCAGCAGAACCTCGAGGTCGAGCGCAACAACCGGGAGATCGAGCGGGCCAAGCTCGACCTCGAGGAGCGGGCGCAGCAGCTCATCCTGTCCTCGAAGTACAAGTCCGAGTTCCTCGCCAACATGTCGCACGAGCTGCGCACCCCGCTGAACAGCCTGCTGATCTTGGCGCAGCTCTTGGCCGACAACCCCGAGGGCAACCTCGACCCCAAGCAGGTCGAGTTCGCGCGCACGATCCACAGCGCCGGCTCCGAGCTGCTCGCGCTGATCAACGACATCCTCGACCTGTCGAAGATCGAGTCCGGCACCATGGGCATCGACATCGACGAGCTGCTGATCGAAAACCTGTGCGACCAGGTCGAGCGCGGCTTTCGGCCGGTCGCCGAGACCCGCCGGCTGGCCTTCGAGATCCACGTCGGCGCCGACGTCCCGCCCGTCCTCTACACCGACCCGCGGCGGCTCCTGCAGGTGCTGAAGAACCTGCTGTCGAACGCCTTCAAGTTCACCGACAAGGGCAAGGTCGAGCTCCGCATCGAGCCGGCGCCGGACCGCCACGGTCGCTCGGGCGAGGTGCTCGCGTTCTCGGTCAGCGACACCGGCATCGGCATCCCCCCGCACAAGCAGCGGATCATCTTCGAGGCCTTCCAGCAGGCCGACGGCACCACCAGCCGCCGCTACGGCGGCACCGGGCTCGGCCTCTCGATCAGCCGCGAGATCGCCCGCCTGCTCGGCGGCGAGATCCTGGTCCGCTCGGCCCCGGGCGCCGGCAGCACCTTCACCCTGTTGATCCCGCAGACCCCCGAGGCCGTGCTCGGCGCCAGCTCGCTCGGCCTGCCGGCCGACGGCGCGCCCGACGGGTCCTCGCCGGCGATCCTCCGCGACGACCGCGAGCGCATCGTCCCCGGCGACCGCACCCTCCTCATCATCGAGGACGACCCCGCCTTCGCCCGCCTGCTCCTCGACCTCGGGCGCGAGAAGGGCTTCAAGGGCCTCGTCGCCCTGCGCGGCGACGACGGCCTCGCGCTCGCCCGCGACGTCAAGCCCGACGCCATCACCCTCGACCTCGATCTGCCGGGGCTCGACGGCTGGACCGTCCTCGACCGCCTCAAGCACGACCCGCGCACCCGCCACATCCCCGTCCACCTGATCTCCGGCAGCGAGGTCGACGCCCGCACGCGCGCGCTCAAGCAGGGCGCGCTGGCCTTCCTGTCGAAGCCGGTCTCGCGCGAGGCGCTGGCCGCCGCGCTCGCCGACGTCAAGGGCTTCGTCGAGCGCCGCGTCCGCAGCCTCCTCCTCGTCGAGGACGACCCGCTCCAGCGCGACGTCCTCGTCGACCTGATCGGCGACGGCGACGTCGCCGTCACCGCCGTGCCCAGCGCCGAGGAGGGCCTCGCCCTGCTGCGCGAGCGTCACTTCGACTGCGCGGTGATCGACCTCGGCCTGCCGGCGATGTCGGGCTTCGAGATGATCCGCAAGATCCGCGGCGACGCCCGCCTGCGCGAGCTGCCGATCATCGTCCACACCGGCCAGTCGCTGACCGCCGAGGAGGAGCTCGAGCTCGGGCGCATGACCGAGGCGATCATCGTCAAGAGCCCGCAGTCGCTCGAGCGCCTGCTCGACGAGACCGCGCTGTTCCTCCACCGCGTGGAGGCCGACCTGCCGGCCTCGCGCCACCAGCTGCTCGCGCAGCAGATCGACGCCGACCCGGTGCTCACCGGCAAGCGGGTGCTGGTCGTCGACGACGACGTGCGCAACATCTTCGCCATCACCAGCGTGCTCGAGCGCCACAAGATGCGGGTGCTCTACGCCGAGGACGGCCGGCGCGGCCTGGCGATCCTGCGCGACAACCCCGACATCCACGCCGTCCTGCTCGACGTCATGATGCCCGAGATGGACGGCTACGAGGCGATGCGAGAGATCCGCAAGGACCCGCGGTTCGCCTCGCTGCCGCTCATCGCCCTCACCGCCAAGGCCATGCGCGGCGATCGTGAGAAGTGCCTCGGCGCCGGCGCCTCCGACTACATCACCAAGCCCGTCGAGCCCGACCGACTGCTCTCGCTGCTGCGCGTGTGGCTGTATGGCTGAAGCGCCGAAGCGGCTGCTCTCGGTCGCGGCCCTCCGGCCCCCGTCCGAGCTCGAACAGCTCGAGCTCGACCTGCTGCTCGAGGCGATCCACCGCCGCTACGGCCTCGACTTCCGCGGCTACGCCCCCGCCTCGCTGCGCCGCCGGATCTGGAACCAGATCCGGGCCGAGGGGCTCGCCACCGTCACCGCCTTGCAGGAGCGCGTGCTCCACGACGTCACCTGCATGGAGCGACTGCGGCTGGCGCTGTCGGTGCGGGTCACGGCGATGTTCCGCGACCCGAGCTTTTACCGGGCGCTGCGCGAGCAGGTGGTGCCGCGCCTGCGCGAGCGGCCGCAGCTGCGGATCTGGCACGCCGGCTGCTCGACGGGCGAGGAGGCCTACAGCATGGCGATCCTGCTCGAGGAGGAGGGCCTGTACGAGCGCGCGCGGCTGCACGCGACCGACGTCAACGAGACGCTGGTGCGCACCGCCCGGGCCGGCATCTTCCCGATCGAGGTGATGCAGGAGTACACCGCCAATTACCTGCACTCGGGCGCCTGCGGCGACTTCTCGCATTATTACACCGCCCGCTACGACCGCGCGATCGTCAAGCAGTCGCTGCGGCGCAACATCGTGTTCGGCCGCCACGACCTCGCCAGCGACCCCTCACCCGGGCGCTACGACCTGATCGTGTGCCGCAACGTGCTGATCTACTTCGGCGCCGAGCTGCTCGCGCGGGTCCACCGGCTGCTCCACGCCAGCCTCGGCGACGGCGGCCTGCTGGCGCTCGGGCGCAAGGAGTCGCTGATCGGCACCCCGCACGAGCACGACTACGAGCCGCTCGACGCCCGCGAGCGGCTCTTCCTCCGCCGCGCCGCCTGAGGCCCGGGCGTGGCATTCCGCCGCGTCGCAGGAAGCGACGTTCGCCGCTGGCACGATGGAAAAAAATCGCCGGGCGGCTTCGACAGTCGCGAGGACTCGGGCTATCCTGCCGGCATGGTGCGTATAGGTTGGATGGTATTCTGTGCAGTCGCGTTCACGGCCTGTGACCCGCCGGAGATGGTCAGCGAGCGCGGCGACTTTCGCCTGGTGGTCGACGGCCTGAGCACCGCCCGCGACCTCTTCACCGGCAGCTACTGGGACCCTCCCTACCCGGTGCTCGCGGGCACGCGGATCTGTCCCGAGCTGCGCTGCCAGGCCTGCCCCGAAGAGGGGGCCTGCGACGACGCGGCCGTCCACGCCAGCGGCCCGGTCGCGGTCGACGAGGACGGCTGTTTCGTCGTCGAGTCGCCCGGCGAGGTGGTGTGGACGGTCGACCCGAGCTGCGGCGCCCCGGGCCAGCAGCCCGACCGCGTCCGGATGCGCGTCGTCGGCCCCGACGCCGTCGAGGCCCGCGTCACCTCCACCCTCGACGCGATGGTCGTGCGCCATGCGATGCGCGACAACCCGGTCGTCACCGCTTTCGGCGCCGACTGGCTCGCTCTGTTGCCCCGCGAGTTCAAGGTCGTGGCCGGCGAGCAGGTCGCGATCGGCGTCGGCCTGTTCGAGCCCGGCACGAACCTCATCGTCGCGCGTCAATCCGAGCCCGAGGCCGCCGTCACCTGGACGACCACGCGCGGGCGAGCGCCGATCACCTACCCCAGCCAGCAGCTCGAGCTCGTCACCTTCGCGGGCACCGAGTCCGAGGCGAGCTTCGAATTCGCCGGCCACCGCTGGCCGCTCGCGCGCGTGACGGGCGTGCCCGCCGACGCGGCGACCTCGCTCGAGCTGGCCGGCGCCTTCTACTTCATGGAGGACGCCGACGCGCCGCTGATCGGCCGCACCTCGGTGCCGTTCGCGGCCCGGGCGGTCGCGCGCGACGACGCCGGCGACCTCGTGGTCGGGCTGCCGGTCACGTGGTCGGCCGAGGTCGGCAACATGGCCTATTGGCCCGAGATGGCGTCGCCGGAGCAGCTCATCCTGTCCGACGACTGCGTCGCCCCCGAGGACCGCGACGGCCCGCGCGAGCTGGTGTTGCGCGCGCGTCACGGCGACCTGTCGGCGAGCCTCGAGTTCACGTGGGCTGGCACCCGCGAGCCGGCCCCGTTCAACTTCGTCGAGCCCGACTCGAGCTGGGAGCCGCCCGACACCTGCCTGGCCCCGGCGGGCTGCGGCTGCCGCAGCGGCGAGCCCGGCGGCGCGGCGCTGCTGCTCGGGCTGCTGCTGCTCGGGCGTCGGCGACGAAAATCACATGTTCGAACGGGCATGCTCGCCGGGACATGTCTCTTGGCGCTGCCGGCCGGCGGCTGCGGCGGCGCGCCGAGCGTGCGCGCGGCCGAGGCGATCCCGCTCGGCGACGTGCCGCTGCAGCGGCTGGCGGACCTGTCGGTCGAACAGGGCGGACACAGCGTCGCCGTCGGCGACCGCACCGTGTGGGCGTTCCGCACCGCGACCCGCGTGAGGCCGTACGAGACGACCACGGCGGCCGCCGTGACCGCCGACTTCGACGCGCGCGACGGCCTCCACCCGTTCACCGCCTTCGTGACCGCGGACGAGGACGACGACGACGCCCTGCTGCCGTACGTCGGCAGGGAGGGCAGCTACCGGCACGATCACGGCGGCGACTGCACGCCCGACGAAGATTGCCCCAAGGTGTCCCTTTGGCCAGGTCCGATGGTCCACGACCCCGAGCGGCAGCGCGTGCTGATCTTCTACCGCAAGGTCATCCAGCTCCCGGACAACGCCGAGAACCAGCACGTCGGCAGCTCGATCGCCGTGTGGCGCGACGACCTCGGCGGCCGTCCGATCCGGCCCGAGGTCGCCGAGGGCAGCGCCGAGACGACGCTGCTGTTCGGCCCCGAGGGTCCGCGGATCTCCGCCGCGCTCGTCGAGGACGAGCACGTGTTCGCGTTCGCCTGCGGCGGCCGCGGGAGCGCCTGCACGCTGCTGCGCGCCCCGCTGGCGCACGCGCTCGAGCGCGACGCCTGGCGCTTCTACGCCGACGGCGGGTGGTCGCCGTCGCCGCGCCGCCCCGACGAGCTGTTCGAGGGCGCCGGAGCGATGAGCGTCCACTTCAGCGCGCACGCCGGCGCCTACGTGGCGGTCTACGCCGACCGCGAGGAGCCGGCGGTGGTGCTGCGCACGGCGTCGCAGCTCGAAGGTCCCTGGTCCGACGCGGCCGAGCTGGTGCGGCCGCGCGACCCGCAGCGGGCGCTGATGGTCCGCGACGCCCTGCTGCACCCCGAGCTCGCGCGCGACGGCGGCGCCGTCGACTACCTCACCTTCTACGAGGCCTATCCCTCGGAGAACGGGCCCGAGGGGGGCACGCTGCAGCTCGTCGAGATCCACTGGGAGTGAGCGGCCGAACGCCGGCTCACAGCCCGTGTTCCCACACGCGGGGGTCGCCCTCGCGGCGGCGGCGGGCCTGGATCACGAGGGTGCGGATCAGCAGCACGAAGAACGCGGCCAGCACCAGCCACAGGAGCCCGAAGGCGACGAGCGCGTAGATGTTGCCCACGGGCTGCTTCTACCACGTCCCGGCGGACGCGGCGCGCGCCCCGGTTGCAGGGGCTCCGGCGCGCGATTACCCTCGCCCGCCATGCACACTGGCTCGCTCGTCGCCGCGGTCGCCCGCGCCTTGCACCCGGTCCTCCCCGCCGCCGCCGGCCTCACCGAGGACGAGGTCGCCGCCAGCCTCGCGGCCCCGCCGGACCCGGCGCTCGGCGACTTCGCGTTCCCGTGCTTCAAGCTGGCCAAGGCCCTGCGCAAGGGCCCGCCGCAGATCGCCGCCGAGATCGCCGCCGGCCTCGCCGAACCGGCGGGCCTGTTCTCGCGGGCCGTCGCGACCGGCCCGTACGTCAACCTCACCCTCGACCTCGGCCGCGCCGCCGCGCTGGTGCTGCCGCGCCTGGCCCGCGGCGAGCCGGTCTCGCGCCCGGCCACGGGCGTGCGCGTGATGGTCGAGTTCTCGCAGCCCAACACGCACAAGGCGTTCCACGTCGGCCACATGCGCAACCTGTGCCTCGGCGACTCGCTGGTCCGCCTGCTGCGCGTAGCCGGCGACGAGGTCGTGGCCGCCAACTACCTCGGCGACGTCGGGGCGCACATCGCCAAGTGCCTGTGGTGGTACCTCGACCGCCTGCAGGATCGCACCCCGCCGGCCGACCGCCGCGGCGAGTGGCTGGGCGAGCTGTACGCGGCCGCCAGCAACCAGCTCGACGCGTGGGAGGACCAGGCGCAGGCCGGCGACGCGGCGGCGGCGGCCGAGCTGCAGCAGGCCAAGGCGCGCACGTCGGAGATCCTGCACCGCCTCGAGGCGCGCGAGCCGGAGATCATGGCGGTGTGGCAGGAGACCCGCGAGTGGTCGCTCGAGGAGTTCGCCGAGATCTACAAGTGGTGCGACGTCGGCTTCGACCGCGTGTTCTACGAGAGCGAGGTCGACGAGCCCGGCCTCAAGCTGGTCGCCGAGTTCCTCGACAAGGGCGTGTTCGTCGTCTCCAACGGCGCCGTCGGGGTCGTCAACGACGAGGTCAAGCACATGCCGTTCTTCATGCTGCGCAAGCAGGACGGCACCAGCCTGTACTCGACCAAGGACCTCGCGCTCGCCCGCCTCAAGTTCGAGGAGTACCGCATCGACCGCTCGATCTACGTCGTCGACGTGCGCCAGAGCGACCACTTCCGCCACGTCTTCCTCACCCTCAAGAAGATGGGCTTTCATCAGGCCGAGCGCTGCCAGCACGTGCCCTACGAGATGGTCGAGCTGCCCGACGGGCCGATGGCCGGGCGCAAGGGCAACGTGGTGCTGTTCCGCAGCCTGCGCCAGCAGATGACGTCGCACCTGCGCAAGACTTGGTTCCAGCAGTTCGAAGGTCAGTGGTCGCCGGAGGAGATCGACGCGGCCGAGCGCACCGTGGCGCTCGGCGCGATCAAGTACGGGATGCTGAACCGCGACGTGAACCAGAAGATCGTGTTCGACCTCGCGGCCTGGCTCAACCTCGACGGCAACACCGGCCCGTACCTGCAGTACACCGGCGCCCGCGCCGGCTCGATCCTCCGCGAGTGCGGCGAGGTCGGCAAGGCTCTCGACCCCACGCTGCTCGAGAGCGACGCCGCCGTGCAGGCGGTCACCGCCACCCTCCAGGAGCCGCAGGAGCGCGAGCTGCTGCTCGCCCTCGACCGCCTGCCGCAGACCCTGCTCGCCGCCGCCGAGCAGCTGCGGCCCTCGATCGTCTGCACCTACGCGTTCGAGCTGTGCCGCACCTTCAACCGCTTCTACAACGCCGACAACTGCCGCGTGAAGCCGAGCGAGGGCCCGCTGCTGCAGGCGCGCCTGCTGCTAGTCCACGCCTTCGTCCACGCGCTGCGCGAGACGCTGGCGGTGCTCGGGATCTCCGTGCCCAAGCGGATGTGACCCGGCTGCGGCTGCACGCCGGCAGAGCGGCCGGCGGTGCAGGGGCGTCGGTGAGGCGCGGTGCTGTCGAGTCCGCTGCGAGCCTTCGTGGCCCGGCTCGCCCGCACCGCGCGACACCGGCTCGCCCGCAGGTCGCGACGCGGCCTTCGTGCTAGCGTCGCCGCCATGACCGTCGCCCTCTGGTGTCTGTTCGCCGCCGCGCTGCTCCACCCGCTCAGCAAGTTCCCCATGGCTGCCGCTCAGGCCCGCGAGGGCAGCGGCTACGACAACCGCAACCCCCGCGCCCAGCAGGAGCGCCTGACCGGCTGGGGCGCGCGCGCCCGGGCGGTCCACGCCAACCAGATCGAGAGCTTCCCGCTGTTCGCCGCCGGCGTGCTGGTGGCCACGGTCGCCGCCCCGAAGGTCGCGGCGGTCGACTGCCTGGCGCTGGCCTACATCGCCGCTCGCCTGGTGTACCCCGTCCTCTACCTCGCCGACATCCACCACGCGCGCTCGCTGGTGTGGAGCGTCGGCTACGGCGCCAGCCTGGCGCTGCTCACCAGCCCGGCCTGGGCGTAGCCGCTGCCCGGCGCGCGGCGGGCCGAACGACCCGCCGCGCCCGGTATCGCGGCCGCGCGGCACGAAGCGTACGGACCGGCCGCCGCGCGCCGTCGAAAGACGCCGAACCGGCCGCGTCGCTCGCATCCTCGACGCCGCGACGCGCCGGGCGGTCGACAGCGTGGTGAGCCGACCCGCGATCCGTGAGCGCCGTGAGCTCACCTGCGCCGGCCGCTCGCAGGCCCCGCGCGAGCGAGCTCATCGGGGATCGTGCCAGGGCAGGTTCAAAAAACATGCTTACAAGGGCATGTCTGAATAGACATGTCGAAAAAAGCATGTCTCTCCGAACATGCTCCTTCGACCTTTCAAAATGCGGCGAGGAGCCCGACCTGCGGGCCGAATTGCAGCTCGCAGAAGCCGGGCGCGGCCGGGGCCGAGAACGCGGCGCGGCAGCGGCCCCCGGGGAAGCTGAGCGAGAAGCGGATCGCCAGGTCGAGCCAGACGCGGCCGCCGAGGTGGATCGTCGCCCCGGGGGCGGCGACGGCGTGGCCGAGCACGCCGCCGCGGATGCCCAGCACTTGCGGGCCGACGGCGGCGAGCAGATAGGCGGCGAAGGTCTCGGTGCGCAGGGGGATCCACTGCACCATCGGCGCGATCCGGAACGCCGCGCCCGGATCGCCGGCGCGCGGCCGCTGCGACGGATCGGTGGGCGAGGCGAGCAGCACCGTCACCTGCAGCTCGCCGCCGATCTCCACGCTCTCGCGCAGGAAGTACCCGCCGCGCAGGCCGACCCCGACGAGCGTCAACTGACTGGCGATGCTGCTGTCGGCGAAGAGCCCCAGCTCGCCGCCGCGGCGGCGAAACGGCGCCGCCGGGACCGGCGCGGGCTCGGTTGCCTGGACCTCGACCGCCGCGCCCGCGACCGCGAACGCGAGGCCGACCTGCACGAGCCGACCCCCGGTCCGCGAGCGTCGCTTCCCCGAGCCACACCAACCGAGGGCCCGCAGTCGCGTCGGCGCATCGTGCTCCGCGGAGGCGGAGCCACGCGACGCGACCCGCGAAACGAAGGCCCGCAGTCGCGGCGAGGGGGAGAGGTCGCGCACGGCGAGCGATCGTAGCGGTCCGCGGTGCCGGGTCAATCCGCGACTACGATCGCCGGATGTCGAGCTCCACCTTGGTCCTCACGCTCGCCGCGGCCGCGGTGGCGAATCCGTACGCCCCCGAGGCGCGGCCCGTGGTGCTCGACTTCCGCCCCGGGGCCGTCAACGCGGTGCCGCTCCTGCCCGGGCCCGACGGCGGCGCGAGGTTCTCCGATCTGGCTGCGCACGAGGGCCGGCCGGTGGTCGAGAAGGAGCCGGGGACGCTGCCGTCCGGGTGGGTGCAGCTCGGCGGCATGGTCGTGCCCGAGGCCGTCGCTCAGGGCGCGCCCGTGATCTCGCCGTTCGCCGCGCGCCCCGAGGTCGCGGCCGACAAGGTCGAGGGCCCCGGCGTCGAGGACCTGTGCGCCTACCCCGACGCCGTGCCCGCCGGCATCTACACCGGCCAGTTCCGCCGCGGCACCGAGTACCCCCGGCGCGGCACGATCTACATGAACTACACCGGCGGCGTGCTCCTCAACGGCATGGGCGACAACTCGGCCGAGAACTGGTCGGCCCTCGCCAAGACCGGCTCGACGTACCCGGTGTACACGGGCGGCGAGGAGCGGGCGATCGCCGTCGCCCAGGCGGTCCAGGCCGACTTCGCCGCCTGGGCCCTGCGCGTGGTCTACCTCGAGCGCCCGCCGAAGGTGCTGCCCTACGTGATGATCATGATGGGCGGCCACTACAGCGACACCGTCGCCGGCCCGTCGGGCGGCGTGGCCCCGGGCTCCGACTGCGAGGACCTCGGGCTGCGCAACGTCTGCTACGCGTTCGTCAACGACGAGTCGACCAGCAACCAGGCCAACGTGGCGAGCCAGGAGGTCGGGCACACGATGGGGCTCGGCCACACGGAGGGCGACGACCGGGTGATGGCGTTCGGCTACGACACGTACGCGCCGATCGACATGGGCTTCGGCGCCGAGTGTACGCCGATCATCACCGTCCAGGGCCAGTCGGGCGCCTGCGTGGGCGTCAACAAGTGCCACTGCAACGACGGCGAGCTGCAGGACGACACGCTGACGCTGTCGGCGGTCTACGCCCCGCCCGGGCCCGACGTCGTGCCGCCGGAGATCTCGATCACCACGCCCGCCGACGGCGCCGTGTTCCAGGAGGGTGACGACGTGACCGTCGCGTTCGACCCGTGGGACGACTACGGTGGTTACGGCTGGAAGCTGATGGTCAAGCGCGACGGCGAGCTGGTGGCCGACGTGGTCGACTACAACGCCACCCTCGAGTTCACGCTCAGCAACATGCCCCCCGGCGACTACGAGCTGACCGCGCTGGTGATGGACCAGGCCGACCAGACCGACGAGCACACGATCTCGATCACCGTCGAGGGCACCGCCGCCCCGACCACCAGCGCCGGCGAGAGCGAGGGCGACAGCGAGGCGAGCACCGGCAGCGAGACCGGCGACCCGAGCGAGGACGGGGCGACGGCCGGCGACGCGAGCGAGGGCGAGGGCAGCGAGGGCGCCCCGGCGAGCGACGCCGACGACGCGTGCGCGTGCAAGTCGGACGGCGCCCCGGCCGGCGCCGCGTGGGGCCTGCTCGCGCTGCTCGGCCTGCGCCGCCGCCGGCGGTGAGGGACCGGCCGTAGCGCGCGGGCTGCTCGCTCGGCCTGCCCGTCAGCCACGATCGCTCGCGCCTGGCCGCGGTCGTCGACGAGGGCGGTGTGGAGCGGTTGCGGCTGCACGACCCGGCGAGCGAGCGACGCGCGCTTCACTCGGCGTCGACCCGCTCGCCGGCCGACACCCGCGCGTGCCCGCGGCGACTCGCGGCGGAGACCAATCCCAGGGACGGGACGATCGGGCCTGGCGCGCGGGGCCTGGTGGGCCTGCGAGCGAGGCTCGATGGGTCCGGCACGGCGCGCGCGCGCATGTCTTCGACGGCATGTTCGAAAGAGCATGTCGCACGAGGCATGTCGTCATCGACATGCTCTGAAGGGCATCCCCCTATCCATCCGCCCGCCGGCGCCGCCGCGCCAGCGCCAGCGCGGCCAGCCACCACGACGCAGCCGGCCCTGATGTACAGCTACAGCCGTCCTCGCTCTGCTCGCCGCCGGTCGCCGGCGGGGCGATGAACGCGGCGCCGTCGCCCGAGGTCCCCGAGGTCCCCGAGGCCTCCCCGGTCGCGCCGGTGGTCGGCGCCTCGTCGCCGCCGGTGGTCGGGCTCTCACCTGTCTCCGGGGACATGCAGCCGTCGCTCACCAGCCCGCAGCTCGCGTCGCAGCTCAGCGCCCCGGGCCCGAGGCCGAGGCCTTCGCACGTCTGGCCGCCGAGGTCGCCGCCGTCGCAGGCCTCGCCGCCGCTGCGCAGCCCGTCGCCGCAGAACTCGCACCGCGCGGGCATCGGCGCCTCGCACGGGCGGATGTGGTGGTGACACAGCACCTCGTTGAGCTCGAGATAAGCGGCCTCGCCGTGGTTGCAGGCGACGTAGGTGGCGACGTCGTCGGCGAACCCGCGGTAGGTGCCGCTGCTGACCTGGGCCGCGTAGAGCAGCGCGCCGCCGATCGCGTCCGCGGCCGGCGCGGCGGCCAGGGCCGGCAGCGGCGTGCACTCGTAAGGCGGCGCGGTCGCGCAGCGCTCGCCGTGCAGCAGCTCCCAGAAGGCCTGAAACCAGCTGTCGATGCCGTAGCCGACCTCGCGGTCGCACAGGCCGGTGCCCTCCTCGAAGTCGATGTCGATCTGCGACGGCAGGTCGCAGCGGTCCGGGTAGTTGCCGTCGCTGTCGGGGCAGGCCGGGTCGTCGTCGGCGACGAAGCGCGAGAACTCGGCGCCGCCGGGCCGACAGGCCGCGCTGTGCGGGTTCCGGTTCTCGCCGAGGCTGAGCCGGGTGAGCGTCGCGCACGAGTCGGCCTGGCCGGCCGCCGGGTAGAGCGAGCGGTAGAACCACAGCGCCATCAGGCTGGCGTAGGTCTCCGACAGCGGCAGGGCGTCGTCGGTGGTGCCGGGGTGGCAGTCGAGCCCGCACGCCATGCACACGAACGGCTCGAACATCAGGCCGGGGGCCGCGAACAGATCGACGAAGTGGCCGAACTCGTGCGGCAGCACCGACGGCGAGAAGTTCGCGCCGGCGAGGTACATCGCGCCGACGATCTCGTGCGGCCCGGCGCCGAGGGGGTGCTGCAGCGCCTCCGGCGGATCGTCGGTGGCGCCGGCCCAGGCCGACGACACGCACCAGCTGGCCTCGGCCCCGCACAGCGAGGCCGCGGGATCGGCCGCCACCACCAGCCGCGGCGCGAATTGCCCCGCGGGCGTGACGCTGTCCAGCCCGAGCGTCGGCAGGGCGCTGTCCCACCGCCCGTGCATCACCGCGTCGGTATGTGCATAGTAGCTGCGCAGCAAATAATAGGAGTTCTGCAGGCCGTACTCGCGGGAGTCGGGGTAGGCGTCGAACTCGCCGCCGAGCTCGCCGTAGATCGGGCTCGCCAGCGCCTCCGCGCGCGTGGCGGCGCCGGCGGCGTCGATTAGCACGACCTGCTCGTCGGCCAGCCGCACGCTGCCGTCGGCCAGCGAACCCGTGGTCGGCAGCCGCACCGTCTGAATCGGCGCGGTGAAGATGTCGCCGTCCAGATCTTCGGCCCGCACCTCGAACGCCAGCGCGTCGCCGAGGCCGGCGGCGGACGGCTCGGTGAACGCCAGCAGCGGCAAGATCTCCGCCCGCGGGTCGGCGGCGACGACCACGTCGGCGACCCGCGCCGCGCCGTGGAACACCGCCGCCGCCCATGCGAGCGCGCGCGCCCGCGGGAACGCGACCAGCCGCAATCGGACGGGCCGCAGCGCCTCCGCGGCGAGCCCCGTGCGCGCGGCCGCGTGGCTCCGCACGCTGGCGGCGGCGACCTCGCGACCGGCCGGCGCGGCGACGAAGGCGTAGTCCTCGCGGCCGTCGACCACCGCGCCGCGGAGCCCGATCACCCCGGTGCGGTCGGCGATCAGCGTCAGCGTCGCGTCGGCGCCGAACACCGGCCATTCGCGGTAGCGCTGCGGCAATCGCAAGAGGCGCAGCGCCCCGGCCTCGACGCGGTCGATCGGCCCCGAAGGCAGGACGAGGTCGCGCGCGCGCAGGTCCGGCGCCAGCCCGAGGTCGTGCGGGTGGTCGACGATGAACCGCAGCAGCTGCAGCCGCACCAGCCAGTCGGGGGCGTCCGGCGCGAGCGCGAACAGCCGGGCGCCGAACGCCGCGAGGCCGTAGGTGTCGCCGCCGTCGTGGCAGTAGCGGGCGAAATCGCAGGCCGCGGCCGCGCAGGGCAGGTCGCAGGCCGGCCCC
Source organism: Nannocystis exedens (assembly GCF_002343915.1). Taxonomy (GTDB): domain Bacteria; phylum Myxococcota_A; class Polyangia; order Nannocystales; family Nannocystaceae; genus Nannocystis; species Nannocystis exedens. Next base: position 6,718,047 of record NZ_NETK01000001.1, read on the forward strand.
GTCACGCCCGGCGGGCAGCTCGGAGCGGCCTGACGGCAATCGGGGCGCTGCGCGGCGGGCGACGACAGCACGAGCAGCCACGCCAGCAGCATCGCCGGCAGCGTTTCACACGCGGACCGCGAGCGTCAACGGAGGCGAGCGCGCCGGCCGGCCCTCGCCGCAGCGGGCCCCGAAAGCGAACAAGGCCCCGAATCGGGGCCTTGCGTGAGAGAGCGGGAGACGGGGATCGAACCCGCGACATTCAGCTTGGGAAGCTGACACTCTACCAACTGAGTTACTCCCGCGGGGGCGGTATGTCTACCAGGGTGCGCGCCGGGCCGCAAGTCCGGTGCGCATCCGCCACGCCTCCCTGCCGGCGAGCGACCTGGGCGGCGCCCCCCGGGGCCCGACGCCCTCCGCGCCGCGCTTTTCTTGCCGGACGCGCCGGCCCGCGGTAAGTGCGCGGAGGATGCTTTCGAAGGCGGACATCCGAGCGCAGCACGCAGCCAGGCGACGGGAACGCGGTCCCGAGGACGCGGCGAGCCGCTCGGCCGAGCTGTGCGCGCACGTGCTGGCGGAGCCCCGCTGGCGCGCGGCGACCTCGGTGGCCGCGTTCGTCGGCGTCAAGGGCGAGCCCGACACCCGCCCGCTGCTGATCGCCGCGCTGGCGGCCGGGAAACAGCTGTGGCTGCCGCGCATGGGCGGCCCGCGCCGACAGAACCTCGAATTCGTGGCCGTCGCCGACCTCGTGACGCTCGCCCCGGCCCCGTTCGGCCTGCTCGAGCCGCAGGGCGGCACCGGCGTCGCCCTGGCCGAGACCGACGTCGACCTGGTGCTGATGCCCGGCCTGGCGTTCACCCGCACCGGCGTCCGCCTCGGCTACGGCAAGGGCCACTACGACGGCGCGATGGCCCCGCTGCGCGACCACCCGCGCCCGGTCCGCATGGGCCTGTGCTTCAGCGACGAGCTCGTCGAGGCGCTGCCCGAGGAGCCGCACGACGTCGGCGTCCACGCGCTGGCGACCGACCTCGGGCTGATCGACTGCACCTGCCTGCAGTGACATGCCCACAGGGGCATGTTCGAAAGGGCATGCCTTTTCGCGCATGGGCCTGCGAGCATGTCCGGCCGGACATGTTCCGTCGCGGCGCGAGCAACAGCGCGCCGGCGACCCCGTCGGTGCGGGAGCCTTCGGCGCGTGAGGCGTCGCGGCACCGGCGGGCGCCGGCCCCGGCCGCCGGGCGGCTCAATCGACGCGCTGGATCACGTGGAAGCCGAAGTCGGTCTCGACCACCGCGCTGACCTCGCCGGGCTTCAGCGCGAACGCGGCGGCCTCGAACGCCGGCGCGAACATCCCGCGGCCGACCGCGCCGAGGTCGCCGCCGCGCTCGGCCGAGCTGTCCTCGCTGCGCTTCTTCGCCAGCGCCTCGAAGTCGGCCCCGGTCTTGCTGGCCTCGGCGTGGAGCTCCGTCGCCAGCTTCTGCGCCTCCTCCTTGCTGCGCTTGATCTTGGCCTCGGCGTTCTTGGCCCCGGCGTAGCGGACCAGGATGTGCCGCGTGTGCACCTTCTCGACCTTGCAGCGCTGCGCGACCACGAAGCCGTGCGGGTGCTCGACCACCGCCGAGGTCTCGCCGATGCCGAGGGCGAACACGACGTCCTTCAGCGGCGCGTACTTCTCGGGCCACTTGTCCTTCGCGTAGGTGCCCATCGCCCCGCCCTTGGCCTTCGTCTTCGGCTCGTCGGACTCGGCGGCGAGCTCGGCAAAGGCTGTCCCCGAGGACAGCTTGCTGCGCAGCTCCTCGGCGCGCGCCTGGGCCGCGGCCTTGTCGCGCGTGACCGTCGGCTCGGCCCCCTCGGCCCCCTGCCAGGCGACCACGACGATCTTCGCGCACGCCTCGTCGGCCTCGCCCTGGGGGTACTTCGGCGCCGGCGGAGCCTCGGCCTCGGCCCTGGCGGGCGGCGGCGCCTCGACCTTCTTGGCCGGCTCCGCGGGCGGGTCGCCGGGCTTGGCAGCGCCGCCGTCGCAGGCGGCCAGCAGGAGGACGAGGCAGGACAGGACAGCGCGCGTCATCGCGGCCAGGATACACCCCACGGGCCCGCACGTGCGAGCGGCGGCCACTCGCTCGTACCCGCGGCCGAGGCCGGTCGCCGGCGACGCTCCCGCGACCCGGATCGCGCGGGTGGTGGATATCGACAAGCGGCGGCGGTCGGCCCGGCCTGTCCGCGAGGACAGGAACGACCGGCGTGCGGCCCGCAGGGCCCCGTCTGCGGCCGCTGCGGTCGGTGTCCGCGGCCGGCCCGGGCGCTCGCGAAAATTCGCGAGTGCGCCTCGCCGACCGCGACGTCCGGGCGACGAAATCAGCAATCGACAGCCCTGCGAGCGGCCTGCACCCTGCCGGCATGGAAGATCGATCGGTCCACGTCGTCACGACCCTGTCGACCAGGCCGCAGGCGCCGGAGGCGTTCGCCGGGGCCATGCGCGAGCTCGTCCAGGCCGGCCGCGGGCTGCCCGGCAACCGCCGCTTCGAGGCCTACCAGGGCACCTCCGACCCGCGCGAGTTCGTGGTGATCGAGGTGTGGGACAGCGACGAGGCCGCGGACGCGCACCTGAGCGCGGACCACACCGAGCAGACCTTCGCCGCGATCGGCCCGCTGCTCGCGGTGCCGTCGGCGATCGTCCGCCACGTCCGCGTCGCCTGAGCGGCGAAAGGAGCGCCATGAACATCCAGGAAGTCCACAGCACCCTCGCGCAGATGGAAGACTCGATGCTCGGCGGCCTGGCCGCGATCGACGTGTTCGCCAAGACGTCGGGCATGTCGGTCGCCGGCCTGCGAACGTCGCCGCGGGCGTGCGCGCTGTTCAACATCCTGTTCGACCGGATCAGCGACACCCTCAAGAAGACCGGCCTGCCGGTGCCCGAGTACGTGCATCAGACCATGCTGCGGCTCGGCGAGGACGGCCAGGTGATGATCATCGTCGTCGACCTGTCGGACAAGTACCGCATGGGCATGGCGCTCGACTGCACCCGGGCCCAGCTCGGGATCATGGTCAGCGTGGTGCTCCCCGACGCCATCCCGCGCATGCGCGCGGCCCTCCGCTGAAATTTCTTACAGAGAGAAGAGAAAGCAGCCATGTTCAATCCGTCGATCCTCGCCGTGGTCAAGCTGTCGGTCGAGCGCGCCGGCCTCGACGCCGCGCTCACGCTCCTGCAGGAGCTCGCCGAGCGCAGCCGGTCCGAGCGCGGCTGCTCGCGCTTCGAGGTGCTGCAACAGGCGGCCGACCCGACCCAGCTCGTCACGGTCGAGCGCTGGGACGGCGACGCCTCCGCCGACGCCCACATGCGCAGCCCGCACGTGAAGGCCGCGCTGGCCCGCCTGACGCCGCTGCTGCGCGAGGCGCCGCGGTTCGCCCGCTACCGCAGCGTCGAGCGCTGAGGCTCAGGCGAGCGAGGCGACCACGGCCTCGACGACGAGGGGCGCGAGGACGGCGAGATTCGCTGCCTTCCGCGGCGCCGAGGCTCAGGCGAGCGAGGCGACCACGGCCTCGACGACGAGGGTCGCGAGGGTGCTGAGGATCTCCCGCCCCTCCTCGGCGGTGGCCTCCGCCGGCGCGCCGCAGTAGGCCCGCGGCATGCCGCACTCGAGGAAGCCGCGCTTGCCGGCGCGGATGTGCTCGGCGAGCGGCACGGTGTGCTCGGGCAGCGCGGCCGCGAGGTCCATGCGCACCAGGTCGGGGCGGATCGCCAGCACCAGGCTGGTCTCGTAGCGCCCGGCGTGGCACGAGCCGCTCTGGAACTCGGGCGTCAGCCGGGCCGCGAGCGCGCGCCGGGTGGTGTCGACGAACAGCAGCGCGTCGCCGGTCTCGGCCTGGTAGCGGCGCGCGACCTCCCGCAGCGAGGCGATGTGGTCCGGCTCGAGGTGGGCCGTGAACACCACCACGCGGTCGAAGCCCATCGCCCGCATCGCGCGACATGTCCCGAGGACCAGGCCGATCGCCGGCTCGGCGCCGATCGACGTCGAGCCGGCGAAGTCCCGGGCCCACTCGGTCACGGCGTAGTGGATCGGCGGCAGCGCGGCCGCGAAGTGCCCGCGCGCCGCCAGCTCGCCGGCGGCCAGCCCGACCACCGCCTCGCCGATCAGGCTGTCGGTCGAGAGCGGCAGGTGGGGCCCGTGCGCCTCGGTGCTGCCGACCGGCAGCAGCGCGACCTTCGGCAGCGGCAGCGCGAGCAGCCGCTCGACCTCGGGGTAGCTCAGCTCGGCGAAGCGGACGTAGAGGCCGGGTGTCTGTTCAGCCATGGCGAATCGACCAGGTGCGAGGAGACATGTCGTGACGTTCAGGTCAGCGAGGCGGCCAGCTTGCGCAGCTCGCCGCGCTTGATCTTGCCGGTCTCGGTGCGCGGCAGCGCGGCCACGAACTCGATCCGCCGCGGCGCCTTGAAGGCGGCGATGTTGGCGCGGGCGTGGGCCAGGATGTCGGCGGCCAGCGCCTCGCCGGCGGCGTGACCGGCGGCCAGCTCGACGTAGGCGACCGCGCGCTCGAGCCCGTCGGCGTCGCGGTAGCCGACCACCCCGGCCTCGTGCACCGCGGGGTGTCCCAAGAGACAGTTCTCGACCTCGACCGGCGAGACGTACACGCCCGAGCACTTGAGCATGTCGTCGCCCCGGCCGCAGAACCAGAAGTAGCCGTCGGCGTCGACGTGGAACTTGTCGGCGCCCTTGACCGAGTCGCCCCAGAAGGTCGCGCGGCTCTGGTCGCGCATGCGCCAGTAGCCCTGGCCGGCCGAGGGCCCGGTGATCACGAGGGTGCCGATCTCGCCGGGCGGGACGTCGCGGCCGTCGTCGTCGATCAGGCGGTAGGTGTAGCCCTCGACGATCTTGCCGAGGCTGCCGTCCTTGACGTCGCCCGGGCGGTTGGTGATGTAGACGTGGAACATCTCGGCCGAGCCGATGCCGTCGTAGATCTCGACCCCCGTCGACTGCTTCCACAGGCGGTACAGCCGCGACGGCAGCGCCTCGCCGGCGCTGACCAGCGAGTGCAGCGACGACAGGTCGCGCCGCCCGGCCTCGTCGAGGTGGTCGAGCATCTTGGCGATCGTCGTCGGCACCGTGACGAACTGGGTCGCGCGGTAGCGCTCGACGAGGCCGTACCACCGCTCGGGCGCGACCCGCTCGGGCACCAGCACGCAGCTGCCGCCGACGCTGAACGGGAACAGCATGTTGCTGGCCAGGGCGTAGCCGAAGAACAGCTTGGGCGCGGAAATCGTGATGTCGTCGCGCTTGATGCCGAGGGTGCGCTGGGCGTAGGCGATCGTGTTCCACACGAAGTCGTGGTGCATGTGCACGACGCACTTCGGCTTGCCGGTCGAGCCCGACGAAGACAGCCAGGTGGCGAAGTCGTCGCGGTAGGTCGGCTCGGTCCGCGCGGTGTCGGGCTGGCGGGCCAGCTCGGCGTGCCAGTCGAGGGTGTCCTTCGGGACAGGTGCGCCGCCGCGGTCGACGACGATGACGATCGGCGGGTAGGGAGCGTCGCGCCACACGGGCTCGAGCTGCGGGTAGACCTCGGCGTCGACGATCACCGCCCGCGGCCGCGCGTACTCGAGGTAGTAGGCGTAGTCGGCCGGCAAGAGCCACGTGTTGGTCGGCACCGCGACGCAGCCGGCGCGGAGGACCCCGAAGTACGCCGCCGCGAACTCGGGGGTGTCGAGCAGCAAGAGCTGCACGCGGTCCTCGATGCGCAGGCCGAGCGAGCGCAGCAAGTTGGTGACGCGGCACGACGCGGCCACCAGCTCGCGGTAGGTCACCTGGACGTCGCCGCAGTAGATCGCGGTCTTGTCGCCGAGGCCCTCGGCGACGCGGGCGTCGAGGAACCACTCGGCCATGTTGAGGCGATCGGGGACGACGATCGGAGCGGGCATGGGTCGCGGGCAAAATCCCACAATGCCCGCGCCCGCGGGCAGCGGCGGGCGGGTGCGAGGCCTCACGGTGGGCCGTGCGCCGCGCCCCCGCGCCCCCGCTCGCGCGCGAGCTGAGGTATGTTCCCCGCGCCGTGGAGGTCGTCTACCCGCGCCTGTCCTTCGACCTCGACCGCGACGCGTTCGTGGTCTGGCTGCGCTGGGTGTCGCTCGAGCGGCCGCCGTCGCCGGAGGCGCCGCCGTCGCAGGGGATCCGCGTCGAACTGCAGCTCAACCGCAACCCGGTGCTCGGCCCGACGATCGCCTACCGCCGCGAGCTCGAGCCGACCCCCCGGCTGTACCGCGTGCCGAAGAGCCGCTGCGCCGAGGTGCTGCGCGTGGCCTCGCGCCGCGGCCTGCTCGACGTCCAGCTCATCATCCACGGCTCGATCGCCAACGCGCCCTACGCCGCGCTCTACCACGTGCGCGACGACGACGCCGAGCTCACCGAGCTGCCCGGGACGCCGCTCTTGCAGGTGCAACCATCGACCCCCGGCGACCGCTGGCACGTGGCCGGACAGGCCAACCTGCGCGTCCAGCTCGAGCTGATCGAGCGCAAGCGCCTGCGCGTGCTCGCGTGAGCGCAGCGCGAGCGGTTCGCGAGCGGCTCGTGCGAGCGCCGAGTGATCTGTGCGCGGCTGGCGTCTGCGGCGAGTGATTCGCGGGCGGCTCGCGCGAGCGGCTCCCGTGAATCGCGAGCCGCTCGCGCGATCGCAGACCGACCGGCGCGAGCGGTCGCGTCGTCGCGGAGTGACTCGCGCGCGCGCAAGACCTGCCCGCAACGAGCGTGCTCCGCGACCCGACGAAAAAACGGCCGCCCGCAGGCGGCCGCGTCGGCGCGAACGCAGCGGGCTCAGCTCTGGCCGCCGCCGGTGAGCATCTCCTTGAGGCCGGGGATCTCGCCGAGCAGCGGCATCAGGACGATCTCGATGCGGCGGTTCTTGGCCTTGCCGTCCTCGGTGGTGTTGTCGGCGACCGGGTCGACGTCGCCGTAGCCGGCGGCGCCGAGGGTGCCCTGCGGCATGCCCTGGGTGACGAGGAACTGCACGACCTCGACCGCGCGGGCGGTCGACAGCTCCCAGTTGTTCTTGAACTTGGCGGTCTTGATCGGGACGTTGTCGGTGTGGCCGGCGACCAGCCACTCGCGGTCGTTGAGGCTCTTGAGCGCGCCGGCGAGGTTCGAGAGCGCGGCCTGACCCTCGGGCTTGAGGTCGGTCTTGCCGGAGTCGAACAGGATGCTGCTGGCCAGCTTGACGACGAAGCGGCCCTTGCGGACCTCGACCTGGATCGTGCCGGCGTCGATGAGCGACTTCAGCTTGGCGAACAGGTCCTTGTAGACCTGCAGCTCGGCCAGGCGCTTGGCCTTCTCGTCGCGCAGCTTCTTGAGCTCGTCGGCGGTCGCGCCGGCCTTGCGCGCGAGGTCGGCGTTCTGCTCCTCGAGCACCTTGATCTCGTTGCCGAGCCGCGCCACGTCCTTCTCGAGCTGCGCGATCTTGTCCTTCAACGAGGTGTTCTCCTCGTTCAGCTTCTTGTTCTTGCCCTGCTCGTCGCGCAGCTCGCCCTCGGTCTTCGCGAGCTTGGCCTGCGTCTCCGCGAGGGCTGCCTCGAGTTCTTTGCGTTTGCAGCCGGACAGGGCCAGCGTGGACAGGAGCATGAAGACGGCGAGCTTGCGCATGGCGCAAGGCTATCCCATGCCGGCCAAATTTTTGACGCATCTCGTACTCGCGGCGTACCCTCGGGGTCCGGGCCCGGGATCTGGGCCATAACGCAGCGAGATCACAGAGAAAATGGCCAAGCCACGAGCCAACTCTCCTTCTGCGCGAGATGCGCGAGTGCGCGAAAGTTCTTCCGGGCTGCCGCGGCCGTGGGGCGAGTTCCTCGGCGTGGTGCTGCTCGCGATCGGCGTGCTGATGCTCGGCGGACTGTTCTCATACCAGTTCGGCACCGGCACGCTGATGGGCCCGGTCGGCCGCCTGGTCGCGGGGGCCCTGTACGCCTCGCTCGGCATGGGTTCGTACCTGCTGGTGCTCGGCGTGCTCGGGCTCGGGGTCAAGGCCTTGCTCGGCGACGCGATGGAGCTGCGATCCGGCGAGGGCCTCGGGTTCTCGCTGGCGACGGTGGCCGGATGCGTGCTGCTGCACGTGATGTTCCCGAGCTACCGGATCTACGGCTTCACGGCCGGTGGCCTGGCCGGCGAGGTGCTCGGGGAGATCGGCCTCGGCATGTTCGATCGAGCAGGTACCTACCTGATCGCGGGGGCCCTGCTGTGCGTCGGCCTGTTCGCCTCGACGCCGCTGTCGACCGCGCACCTGGTCGCCGCGGTCCGCATGGTCGGCCGCGCCTTCATCGCCATCGGCCAGTACCTGTGGGGCGGGCTCGTCGGCATCGGGGAGTCGCTGCGCGGCCGCGCCGACGAGGCCGAGGAAGAGGAGGAAGAGGAGGAAGAGGTCGACGAGGAGGAAGCGGCGGAAGAGGAAGAGGCCGAGGAGGAAGAAGAAGAAGAGGAGGAGGAGGTCGAGGAGGAGCCGAAGCCGAAGCGGCGCCGCCGTAGCAAGGCGAAGGCCGCGCCCGCCGAGGACGAGGACGAGGAGCCGCCGGCCCCGACGGCGCCCGCCGCGACCGTGGCCGAGGCGCCGCGCAAGAACCGGAAGGTCGCACGCCGCCCGGAGGACATGCCGGAGATCGTGCTGACCGGCGGCCGCCCGGAGGCCGAGGCGAGCAAGGCCGAGGCGAAGGCCGAGAAGGCGAAGGCCGACAAGAGCGAGGCCGACAAGGCCGAGCCCGCCGAGGACGTCGCGCCGAAGCGCCGCCGCAAGCCGGCCAAGGTCGAGCCCGAGGTGTCGACCGACCTCGATGAAACTTCTGGACATGTCGCCGAAGACAGGGCCGAAGAGGCAGCCGTCGAGGCGCCCGCGCCGGCGCCCGCCAGGGCCGCGGCCAAGGCCGGCAAGAAGGCGCCGCCGCGGCCGCAGGAGCTGGCGGCGACGGTCGAGGTCACGACCGAGCTCGACGAGGAGGAGAGCGCCCCGCCGGCGATCGCCGCCAGGGCTCCGATCGCGCCGGCGCCGGCGCCCGCGCGCGCCCCCGAGCAGCTGCCGCTGGCGCCCGCCGCCGCGGCCGTCAAGCCGGTCGAGCGGGTGCCGTCGATCCCCGGCATCGTCCGCCTGACCTCGGGCCCGTACAACCTGCCGCCGTCGAAGCTGTTCGAGGCCGCCGACACCCCGGCGGTCGAGGTCGACAAGAACTTCGTGCTCGAGCAGGCCGAGCGCATCGAGCACGCGCTGGCGCAGTTCAAGGTCAACGGCAAGGTGACCAAGATCCACCCGGGGCCGGTGATCACGCGCTACGAGTTCAAGCCCGACCCGGGCGTCAAGCTGTCGCGCATCGAGAGCCTCGAGAACGACCTCGCCATGGCGCTCGAGGCGATCGCCATCCGCATCCTCGCGCCGATCCCCGGCAAGGCGACCGTCGGCTTCGAGGTCCCGAACGCCACCCGCGAGACCGTCTCGATCAAGGAGATCCTCGAGAGCGAGGCGTTCGAGGCCGCGCGGGCCGGCAAGCTGCCGATGGTGCTCGGCAAGAACATCACCGGCAAGCCGGTGGCGATCGACCTGGCCAAGGCGCCGCACCTTTTGGTCGCCGGCGCGACCGGCTCCGGCAAGTCGGTCGGCGTCAACGCGATGATCTGCTCGCTCCTGTTCGCGTGCACGCCCGAGGACGTGCGCATGATCATGATCGACCCGAAGATGCTCGAGCTGAGCATCTACAAGGACATCCCGCACCTGCTGTTGCCGGTCATCACCGACGCCGAGCAGGCCAGCATGGCGCTGCGCTGGGCGGTCGACGAGATGGAGCGGCGCTACGCCGTGCTGAGCGACGCGCAGGTGCGCGACATCGCCGGCTACAACAAGAAGCTGCCGCAGCTGCTCGACGAGTGGGAGGCGGAGAAGCGGGCGCTCGAGGAGGCCGCGGCCGACGCCAGCGCCGCCGCGCGCGAGGAGGGCGAGGACGCGATCCCGGCCGAGTTCCTCGGCGGCGTCGGCTTCGACGAGGACGGCCCGGTCGAGTCGATGGGCGGCCTGCCGAGCGGGGCCAAGGTCGGCGACAAGCCGGAGAAGATGCCGTACATCGTCGTCATCATCGACGAGTTCGCCGACCTGATGATGGTCGCCAGCAAGGAGGTCGAGACCAGCGTCGCGCGGATCGCCGCCAAGGCGCGCGCCTGCGGCATCCACCTGATCCTGGCGACCCAGCGGCCGAGCGTCGACGTCATCACCGGCACGATCAAGAACAACTTCCCCTCGCGCATCGCCTTCCAGGTGACGAGCGACATCGACAGCCGCACGATCCTCGACGCCAAGGGCGCCAAGCAGCTGCTCGGCATGGGCGACATGCTGCACATGGACCGCGGCGGCCAGCCGCAGCGCGTCCACGGCTGCTACGTGTCCGAGGACGAGATCCTCAAGGTCGTGGCGTTCATCCGCAAGCAGGCGCGGCCGATGTACAACCTGGCGATCACCGCCAAGCGCGACGAGGAGGAGGAGGAGGCGCCCAGCGAGCGGCGCGCCGATCCGCTCTACGACAAGGCGGTGCAGATCGTCGCCGAGACGCGCAAGGTCAGCACCAGCATGATCCAGCGCCGGCTCAACATCGGCTACAACCGGGCGGCCAAGATCGTGGAGATGATGGAGGCCGAGGGCGTGATCGGCCCGGCCCGCGGCACGGCGCCGCGCGAGGTCTTCGTCCAGGCCGCGTGAGGCGGCGAGATCTCCGCCGTCCGGGCTCGCGCGGCCGGAAGTGTGCTAGGACTCTCGCGGCGTGGCCCTGCGCGGCCGCGAGCGCGGCGACGGCGCGGCGGTGAATCGCCCCCAACCTCCGCCCGTCTCCTTGGCCACGGGGCGCCCGCCCCAGGAGCTCAAACCATGGAAGCCTTCACGATCTGCGCGCTCTCTCTCGGCCTCTTCTGCAGCGATGTTGCTCTCGCCGACGCGATCGACGCTCCGCTGCTGCCCCTGAGCGTGACCCAGGGGGCCGCCGCGCGAGCGGCCGCTGCGCCGGTTGCGGCGCCCGACGTCAAGCCCTCCGCCTCGGCCGTGCTCGCCTCGGTCCAGGCGTTTTACGACGGCACCACCGACCTCACCTGCAAGTTCAAGCAGACCTACGTGCATCCGGTCTACGGCACGCGCACGGTCAGCAGCGGCGACCTCCGGCTGAAGAAGCCCGGCATGATGGTGTGGGACTACGAGGGCAAGGCCGACCCCGACTTCTACGTCGACGGCCAGAAGCTCTGGGTGGTCGAGCACGACACGCGGCAGGTCGTCAGCCAGAAGGTCGAGGGCAACTCGAACCTCGCCGGGGCGATGAAGTTTCTGTTCGGCGGGCAGAAGCTGATCAAGGAGTTCAAGGTGCGGATGGCGCCGGAGCAGCAGGCCAAGAGCTACGGCATGCCGGGCCACAAGGTCATCGAGCTCAAGCCGAAGGAGCAGAACCCGCATTACAAGTCGCTCCTGCTGGTGGTCGACGATCTCACGGGCCGGGTCGACTCGTTCGTGGTCCGGGCCCAGGACAACAGCACCAACCACTTCGTGCTGACCGACGTCGCCAGCAACCAGAACCTGGCGGCCAAGGACTTCAAGTACGCGGTGCCGAAGGGCTACGTCGAGACGAGGCAGTGAGCGCGGCTTCGTGTCCGCGGTGAGGGCCCGGGCCCGCGCGCGCGGCGTGCGGGCCCGCTCGCGTTTGCGGAAGCGATCGCGGCGCGCGGCGTTGGTTGCGCGGCGCGTCTCGGCTGTGTACCGTGGCGCCGACTACGACCATGCAGCGCACTTCACTGGTTACCCTGGGCTTGCTGACCGCGCTCGTCGCGACGGTCGGCTGCGGCGACGACAAAGGCACCACCGCGACCGACGGGTCGACGGGCACCGCGGGCGACACCGAGGAGCCGACCGCGGGCACGACGCCGACCGGCACCACCGACGACGCGACGGCGGGCACGACGACGACCGACGACACCGAGGGGACCACCGCGCCGACCACGACCGGCGGCGTGTGCGAAGAGGGCATGCAGATGCCGGGCGCGGGCGCCGAGGGCACGGCGTGCACGGCCAACGCCGACTGCGAGTCGGAGTCGTGCATCAAGTGGACAGACAGCCAGACCGACGCCGTCTGCGGCGCGCGGGCCGAGTGCGGCAACACCCGCTTCATCGGCACCCTGACCGACTTCGCCACCGGGGAGCCGATCGCCAACACCGAGTTGCGGGTCGTCGGCGCCCTCGCCGCGATCCAGGGGATCGAGAGCGCGGTCGACATCGTCAAGGTCACCTCGGGCGCCGACGGTCGCATCGACGCCACCTCCGAGACCCCCGTCAACACCGGCATCGGCGTGATCGGTGTGGTCGGCGGCGGCGACTACTACCTCACCGCCACCGGCCTGGCCCAGCCGTACGAGGGCTCGACGCTGTACCCGCCGCTCAACGGCATCCACGACATCTGGGGCGTGCCCACGGCCAAGCTGACCGAATGGTCAGGTTACCTCATGACCGACGCCGACCAGGCGGTCGTCGACGCCCTGCCGCTCGGCGAGAGCGGCGGCGTGGTCGGCCTCGTGCGCCAGGGCGGCGCCCCGGTCGCCGGCGCGGTGGTCGTGCCCGAGAACGACTCCTCGACCGCGGCGATCCGCTACCTCAACGAGGACGGGATGGGCTTCAACACCGACGGCACCAGCAGCAACGGCGTGTTCGTCCTGCTCAACCCGTCGATCGCCGAGAAGTTCACCGTCGAGATCGGCGGCAACGCGACCGGCCTGACGGGCACCGCCGGCAGCGCCAAGATGGCCGTCTTCGCCCTGATCTTCAACGCCCCCTGAGCCTTCCGTGAGCGCGTCCCGGGGAGGGAGCCCGGGGCGGCCCACCGCGGCCACCGCATCGGCGGTGGCCGCGTTTTATTCGCCTTAAGGGCATGTCCTGGAGGACATGCTCCCGAGAGCAGGTCCCAAAGGTCAGACCCACATGTTGGTGGTCGGGTCCCAGCGCTTGAAGGTGCCGGAGAAGTCGCGCCAGAGGTCGCGCTGGCCGGCCTTGACCTGGAACTTCTCGCGCTTGAACTTGCCGGCGAGGGCGTCGTCCATGCCCTCGTAGTCGGTCAGCGACACGTCCTCGCTCAGCATGTGGAAGGTCGCGTTGAGCTCGGCGCCGTCGACGACCACGCTGACGAAGCCGTTGCGGCTCGAGTCGGCGAAGCCGAGGTGCGGGTTGGTGGTCGTGCCGGTGAACAGGGCGTCGATCGCCGACGCCAGCATGCCGGCGCCGGGCAGGCTGCTGAGGGTCGGGTCGGCCGCGACCTGCAGGACCAGCAGCGACTGGAACGGCGTCGAGCTGATGCCGGCGCCGACCAGCTCGACGATCTTCTGCTCGGGCGCGCCGGCGACCATCGGCGTGCCGGCGTAGAAGGCGTGGATGTCGCCGGTGATGGCGACGACGTTGTCGACCGCGGCCAGCTCGCCGAGCAGCGCGTCGCGGGCCGGGCCGAAGCCGTCCCACTGGTCGACGTTCATGTAGTAGAGCTGGTTGAACGGCTCGATCGGGAACGCGGTCAGGTCGATCACCAGCGGCATCAGCGTGATCTCGGTGCCCCACACCTTCCACGTCGCCGTCGAGCCCTTCATCGTCGACAGGAACCACTCGCGCTGGGCCTGGCCCATGACGTCGACCGAGGTCGGCTGGGCGGCCGCGCGGGCGGCCGCCCAGGCGTCGAAGGCCGGCTTGACGACGAAGTAGCGGGCGCCGATCGAGCCGTTGAAGCTGCGCTTGCCGAGGCCGAGGAACGACAGGCCGCGCGGCAGCGTCGCCAGCTCGGCCTCGTCGATCGGCGGGGTCGGGTCCTCGACGCTCGCCAGGGTGCTGTTGATGAAGCCGGCGTCGATCTTGCCGGTGACGAGCGCTGGGTCGAAGCCGAGGCCGTCGGCGGCGGCCGCCAGCGCGTCCTTGTAGATGCCGCCCTGATAGGCGTCGATGTCCTCGACGTAGGGCGTGGCGAATTCGGGGATCGATCCGAGCTGCTCGACCAGCGCGGCCTCGTCGAGCACCACCGCGCCGGGGAACCCGTCCTCGGGGATCAGGTGGTCGGGGCGGTAGCTGCGGAGGTCGGTCATCACCAGGTGGAGGTGCTTGCCGAAGCGGAAGTCGCGGTAGATCGTGATGTCCTGCGGGTGCGGCTTGCTCGGGTCGTACACGAAGGCGTCGTCGCCGAAGTCGACCGGCATGTACTCGAACCACGCCTGGTTGGCGTGCTTGCGGCGGTCCTCGTCGCGCTCGTCGACGCGGCCGTCGAAGTAGGTCGCGGTGGCGCCGAAGCAGTCGTCGCTGAACTCGTGGTCGTCCCACACCGCGATCATCGGCAGGCTCTCGTGGACGCGCCGCAGCGCCGGGTCCGAGCGGTAGCCGCGGTACAGCTCGCGGTAGTTGCTGAGGCTGCTGGCGGCGAAGTACTCCGACTCGCTGCCCTCGTTGAACACGATCGCGCCCGCCGTGTCGGAGAACGCGATCCCGCGGCCGGCCGCCTGAAAGGTCGGGTCGCCGGTAGTTTCGTAGACGTAATCACCGAGGTGGACGAAGAAGTCGAGGTCCGGCTGCGCGAGCAGGCCGCGGTAGCTATTATAATAGCGACCGTTGTAATCCTGGCACGAGGCGTAGGCGAAGCGGACGGCGACGTCCGCGTCAGGAGCCGGCGCCGTGCGGGTTCGGCCGACCTGGCTGGCGTACCGACCGTCTTCGCGATTGTGAACGAATCTATAATAATAGACGGTCGCCGGTTCGAGGCCCTTGACCTTGGCCTTGGCGCAGCGGTCGAACATCACCCGGGCGGGGATGGTCGCGCTGGCGGCGTCGAGCTCGACGCGCGTCGTGAATTCGGGGTCGGTCGCCAGCTCGACGGTGAGCTCGAGATCACCGTCGCCCGCCGCCGCGTCGTCGACCCGGGTCCACAGAATGACGCTGTCGGGCCGCGGGTCGCCGGACGCCACCGATTGAGGGAAGTACGCCGCACCGTCGAGCAGCGGCTCCTCGGCGCCGGTGGTCGGCGCGGTGCTGCCGGTCGGTTCGGTGCCGTCCGTCCCCGTCGAGCCGTCGCTGTCGGTGGTTCCGTCGCCGTCGCCCTTGCAGGCGGACAGGCCGGCGGAGACGACGCTGACGAGCGTCGCGCGCAGGAATTGGCGGCGAGAGAATCGTTGAGTCATGAGTCGGTGGCTCCGGCGAGCGACTGTATCGCAGTCCGCGCAGACGCTCGCGGGTCCGCGCCCCGTGCGTTTTGCCGCGGCTCATCGAAGCGGCGCATGACGCGATGCGGCGCGCGAGCGCCAGAGAAGCGCTCACGGGAGCGACGACCGAGCGGTGCGTGAAGAAGTTGTCACGCGATTGTCGATCTGGCGACGTGCCGCTCGCATCGGGTATGAAGGGTGCGATGTCTGGCATGAAGTCTCCTGGTCCTCGTCGCTTCTTCTCCTCCGTGCGCGCCGGCGCCACCGGCCTCGCGCTCAGCCTGTCCCTCGGGGCATGTGGCGGCGACGACAAGGGCGACACCGACGCCACCGGCGACTCGACCGTCGGCACCCAGGGCAGCGACGGCACGGACGGCACGGCGGGCACCGAGCCGACCGGCACCGACACCGACGCCTCGACCGACACCGACGGCAGCACCGCGCCGACCACCGGCGCCGAGATCCCGGCCGACTGCGACGCCTTCGTCAGCCCGAGCGACGACGACGTGGCCGCGCTGCAGGGCGCGCTGCTCGACGCGGCCGACGGCGACGTGGTCTGCATGGCCGAGGGCACCTTCTCGCTCAACACCGAGATCTCGATCTCCGCCAACAACCTGACCCTGCGCGGCGCCGGCCGCGACCTGACGATCCTCGACTTCAGCGACCAGGACCTCGGCGCCAACGGGATCAAGATCAGCGGCGACGGCGTCACGGTGCAGTCGTTCACCGTCAAGGAGACCCCCGGCGACGGCATCCGCGGCGACGACGTGGCCGACATCACCTTCGACGACATCTCGGTCGAGTGGGCGGCCAAGGAGTCGATGGACAGCGGCGCCTACGGCTTTTACCCGGTCGGCAGCACCGGCGTGGTGATCCGCAACTCGCGGGTCATCGGCGCCCGCGACGCCGGCATCTACGTCGGCCAGTCGACCAACATTTTGGTCGAGGACAACGAGGCCTACGACAACGTCGCCGGCATCGAGATCGAGAACTCGACCGGGGCGACGGTGCGCCGCAACCACACGTACAACAACACCGCCGGCATCCTGATCTTCAACCTCCCGGGCCTGCCGGTGCAGGACGGCAAGCGCACGCTCTGCTACGAGAACATCGTCGAGAACAACAACGGCAACAACTTCGGCATCCCCGGCACCGCGGTCGCCGCGGTCCCGCCGGGCGTCGGCTTCATGATCCTGGCCGCCGACGAGAACGAGCTGCGCGACAACATCATCCGCGGCAACCGCACCACCGGCGTGATCATCGTCAGCTACAACGAGGCGATCGGGCTCGAGCCGGCCGACGACCCCAACTTCGACCAGTACGCCGAGGGCAACTACGTCCACGACAACAGCTTCGAGGACAACGGGATGATGCCGGCCTCGCCGGTCGACGGCGTCGCCGGCGTGCCGGCGGCCGACGTCCTGTTCGACGGCTGCCTCGACCCCGACGCGATGGCGATGGACCCGGCGCTGGTCAACTGCCTGTGGCAGAACGGCGACGCCGACTACCTGAACTTCGACCTGTGCGGCGGCCTCGCCAACAAGAGCACTGACCTCGAGCCGGTCACCTGCCAGCACCAGACGCTGCCCGAGCTGCCGGCCGGCTGAGCGGGCGCACGACATGCCCCGGAGGACATGTATGCGAGGCCATGTACTGACGGCCCTCCTCGTCGTCGCGGCCGCCGGCTGCGGCGACGCCGGCGGCGCGGCGACCGAGGCGGCCAGCGGGACGGACACGACGACCGGCACCGGCGGCCCGGGCACCGACGCGAGCACCGGCGACACCACCGCGCCGACCACCGGCGACCCGTGCGCCGGGACCACGCGTTGCCCGGCCGAGGGCCCGTGGCCGCTGCCGAAGCTCAGCGACTACGACTTCTTCGTCCAGCCGATGGTCGAGCTGGCGCCGAAGGACGGGGTGGTGCCGTACACCGTGGCGGCGCCGCTGTGGTCGGACGCGGCCGGCAAGGGCCGGTTCATCGTCCTGCCGGAGGGCGAGAAGATCGGCTTCACCGAGGGCGAGGGCTGGAGCTTCCCCGACGGCGCGGTGATCATCAAGAACTTCTGGTTCGACCACGACCGCCGCGACCCGGCGGCGGGCCGGCGGATGATCGAGACGCGGCTGCTCTACCGCGAGGCCGGCGCCTGGGAGTCGGTGACGTACCTGTGGGACGACGCGCAGACCGAGGCGACGCTGCACAAGATCGGCGAGCGCGTCGACGTCGCGTTCATCGACGAGGACGGTCAGGCCAGGGTCGAGGAGTACATCGTGCCCAACCTCGACCAGTGCGGCAGCTGCCACGAGCGCGACGACGCCACCGAGCTGCTGGGGACGATCACCCACCAGCTCAACACCGAGATCGTCGTCGACGGTCAGACCGTCAACCAGCTCGAGTGGCTCGCCGCTCAGGACATGTTCTCCGGGACATTGCCCGACGTGCAGGCGCTGCCGCGCCTGGTCGACCCGTTCGGCGGCGAGCCGCTCGACACCCGCGCGCGCTCGTACCTGCACGCCAACTGCTCGCACTGCCACCGCCTCGGCGGCGGCGCGGGCAAGAGCGGGCTGGTGTTCCTCGCCTGGGAGGAGACCGAGGCCAAGCTCGGCGTGTGCAAGGTGCCGGCGGCCGCCGGCCCGGGCACCGGCGGTCACCACTACGACATCGTCCCCGGCAAGCCGGACGACAGCATCGTCATCTTCCGCATGAACTCGCTCGACCCGGAGATCAAGATGCCCGAGCTGCCGAACCGGGTCATCGACCAGCGCGGCGTGCAGCTGATCCACGACTGGATCGCCGCCATGCCGGAGAAGGACTGCGAGATGCTGCCCTGAGCGGGCGTTCGGGACAGCTCGCCCGCCGCCCTCGCTGGCGCGGGGGACCGGGTCGGGGGCAGGGGTTTATCACCGGCGAGGGCCCCACGGTGAGCTGTCCCAATGGACAGCCACCGGCCGCGCCCGCGGGTTCGGCGAGAGCCGTGTCGGGGCAGCGTCGATCCCGGCGAGGTGGCTCGGAGCTGAGCTGACCTTCGGGACAGCCGGCCCTCACTGACGCGGCGGGACCGGGTCGCAGTAGAGGCAGGGGTCCATCACCGGCGAGGGGGACTCGGCCGGGTGGGGCGGGCGGCCGAGCGGGATCGTCACCGTCCCTGCGCCCCAGCGGCCGGCGCGGCGGCGGCGGAGCACCGCGGAGACGCTGTCCTCGCGCACGTACAGCTCGGCGAAGCCGGCGCGGTTGGTCTGCAGCTCGGCCTTGAGCGCGGTGCCCTGGAAGTACCACAGGCCGCGCGCCCCGCCGCGGCTGTCGGGCGCCGAGGCCGAGCCCGAGATGACCTGAAAGACAGGGTGCCTCAGCCAGTAGCGGCTCGAGCGCTTGGTCGCCGGGCCGATGTCGGCGGTCGCCAGCAGCATGCGGTCGTGGGCCGACAGCGCCCCGGCGAACAGGCCGGCGTCGACCGCCCGGCGCACCGGCGCGGCGTGGAGGTAGTAGCCGCTGTCGCTGTACAGGCCGCCGACCCCGTGCGGGCCGGCGCTCTCGAGCGGGTGGTGGCTGACGAGCAGCCGCGGCCACGGCGACGGCGCGGCGGCCAGCGCCTTCAGCAGCGCCTCCTGCTCGGCCACGCTCTGGTCGGCGCGCGCGGCCGCGGGGGTGTTCACCGCCGGCGGGACCAGCCAGGCGGCGCTGTCGACCACCACCAGCTCGACCAGTGGAGATGTCTCCGGGGACATGTCCTTCGGGCCCGGTGCGCAGAGACCTGTCGCGCAGGACATGGTGACCCGGACATGCCCGTCGGGATAGACGGCGAACGCGTAGTTGTGCCCGGGCATGGCCCACGGGTGCGGGCCATGCCCGGGCCCCGGCTGCAGCTCGAGCTCGGGCTGGCCGCAGCGCCAGTCCTGCTCGCCGAGGGCGGCCAGCACGGCGCCGCCGGCGGCCGCGTGGGCGCGGACCACCCGCGAGAGGGCGGCCGGGCCCTTGGCGCGCCAGGCCGCCGCCGGCGCGGTGCAGCGGCCGAGGTCGCCGGGGCCGACCGGGCCGATGTTGTCGCCGAGCCAGAGCACCACCGCGGGCCGGCCGCGGCGCTTGTGCTCGGCCAGCACGCGCTCGAGCTCGACGGCCGTCGCCGGGCCGGAGCGGCCCTTCGCGCCGACGTCGCCGAGCAGGACCAGGCTGACCTCGGGGACAGCCGGCAGCGGCGGCACCACCGGCGGGCCCCACTGCTTGCCGCGCTCGATCGCGCAGGCGCCCAGCGCCGTCGTGGTGAGGAGGCCCGCGAGGAGCAAGGCCGGCGCGCTCCGTGGGGAGCAGCCGCGACGGCGATGCCGGCGAGATCCGCGAGCCTGCGCAGCCGTCATGGGCGCGCGAGCATAACACGCGGGCGACCTGCACACGGCGGCGGCTCGCGCGGCCGGCCTCGCGGGGGTCGCAGGGGCCGTGGCGTGGGGCGTGCGGCGCGTCGCGCACTCGGCCTCGCGGGCGGACCGACCTCTGCGGGCCGCAGCGGCGAGGTTACGCACGGTGTGGGGCCGGAGGCGCGCTTGCGCGGCCCCAGGGGCTCGGGCAAAAGTCGACGCATGTCGCCCGCGGCGATCATGCTGTCGATGACCGTCAACGGCGAGCCGGTGCATGTGGCCGCGCCGCCGCACTGGACGCTCTTGGAGGTCCTGCGCTACCGGCTCGACCTGATCGGCAGCAAGCAGGGCTGCGACAAGGGCGACTGCGGGGCCTGCACCGTGCAGATCGACGGCGTGCCGCAGCTCGCGTGCCTGACCCTGGCGATCCACGCCGAGGGCCGCGCGGTCACCACCGTCGAGGGGCTCGGGCTCCTGGCCGGCGGGGTCCACCCGCTGCAGGACGCGTTCGACCGCCACACCGCGGCGCAGTGCGGGTTCTGTACGCCGGGCATCCTGCTGAGCGCCGAGGCGCTGCTGCGGAGGCGCAACCGCGAGGTCACGCGCGCCGAGGTGTGCGAGGCGCTCGCGGGCAACCTGTGCCGCTGCACCGGTTACACCAAGATCATCGACGCGGTGGTCGACGCCAGCCGCGTGATGGCCGGCGCGCACACCGAGGAGGCTGGCCGTGGCGAGTGACGACGCAGAGCGCGAGGCGACGGGCGACGGCATCGGCGAGGCGCCTGTCGTCGGTGCGGACGGGGCGAGCGAGCAGGTCGAGCGCGACCGGGCGGCGTGGCAGCTCGGCAAGGCCCACCGCAAGGTCGACGCGATGGAGCGCATGCGGGGCGTCACCCGCTACACCGACGACCTCAAGCTGCCGGGCATGCTGCACGCGAAGATCCTGCGCAGCCCGCACGCGCACGCCCGCATCAAGTCGATCGACAGCTCCGCCGCGCTGGCGATGCCCGGGGTGTTCGCGGTCGTCACCGGCCAGGACTTCAAGATCCCCTACGGCATCATCCCGTGGACGCCCGACGAGAACGCGCTCGCGGTCGACAAGGTGTGCCACGTCGGCGACGGCCTGGCCGCGGTCGCGGCGGTCGACGAGGACACCGCCAACGCGGCCCTGCGCGCGATCAAGGTCGAGTACGACGTCCTGAAGCCGTACTTCGACCCCGAGGAGGCGCTCAAGGTCCGCGACCGCGAGGGCACGATCAACCCGTACTCGCGCAAGGGCAACGTGTCGAAGCACGTGCTGCTCGAGTTCGGCGACATCGAGGCCGAGCTGAAGCGCGCCGACCTGGTGATCGAGGGCGAGTACTTCTTCGAGGGCACGACCCACGGCGCGATCGAGCCCCACTGCGCGCTCGCCCACGTCGACGGCGGCGGGGTGCTGACGGTGTGGTCGGCGACGCAGGTGTCGCACTACCTCCACCGCGAGCTGGCCAAGGTGCTCGAGCTGCCGCCGCACAAGATCCGCGTGATCCAGCCGCCGCTCGGCGGGGCCTTCGGCGGCAAGAGCGAGCCGTTCGACCTCGAGTTCGTGGTCGCCAAGCTGGCCATGAAGACAGGTCGCCCGGTCAAGCTGCTGTACACCCGCGAGGAGGTGTTCTACGCCCACCGCGGCCGCCACCCGATGAAGATGAAGCACCGCACGGGCTTCACCAAGGACGGCGGCCTGCTCGGCGTCGACGCGCGCACGATCCTCGACGGCGGCGCCTACTCGAGCTTCGGCCTGGTCACGACCTACTACTCGGGCCAGCTGATGTGCTCGCCGTACATCTTCCCGGCCTACCGGTTCGACAGCACGCGCGCCTACACCAACAAGCCGGCGTGCGGGCCGAAGCGCGGCCACGGCTCGGTGCAGCCGCGCTTCGCCATGGAGATCCAGCTCGACAAGGCGGCGGCGGCCCTCGGCCTCGACCCGATCGAGCTGCGCCGCCGCAACGCGATCAAGGCCGGCGAGAAGACCGTCAACGAGTTCACCGTCGGCTCGTCCGGCTTCCTCGAGTGCCTCGAGAAGGTCGAGCGCTCGTCGGGGTGGGTCGAGAAGCGGCGCAGCCTGCCCTACGGCCGCGGGATCGGCATCGCCGGCTCGACCTACATCAGCGGCACGAACTACCCGATCTACCCCAACGAGATGCCGCAGGCGGCGGTCCAGATCTGCCTCGACCGCAGCGGCCGCGCGCGCGTGTTCAGCGGGGCCAACGACATCGGCCAGGGCAGCAACACGATGCTGGCGGTGATCGTGTCGGAGGAGCTGGGGATCCCCCTCGAGGACATCCGCGTGCTGTCGGCCGACACCGACCTGTGCCCGGTCGACCTCGGGGCCTACTCGTCGCGCATCACGCTGATGGTCGGCAACGCCTGCCTCGAGGCGGCGCAGCGGCTGCGGCGCAAGGTGTGCGAGAGCGTGGCCAAGCGCTGGGGCGTGCCGCGCCAGCGGGTCACGCTCGCGGGGCGCATGGCGATCGACCGCGAGGACCCGGCGCGCCACGTCGACAGCGCGCAGGCGTTCCAGTGGGCCGAGGCCGACCACGGCCTGCTCGGCGAGACCGGCAGCTACAACACGCCGAAGGACCGCCACGGCGAGTACCGCGGCGGCACGATCGGCGCCTCGCCGGCGTACTCGTTCACCGCCCACGTCGCCGAGGTCGAGGTCGACGCCGAGACCGGCCTCGTCGAGGTCAAGACGATCTGGATCGCCCACGACTGCGGCAAGGCGCTGTCGCGCAAGATCGTCGAGGGCCAGATCGAGGGCTCGACCTACATGGGCTTCGGCGAGGCGCTGATGGAGCGCCACGCGGTCGACCCGGCCCACCGCGGGGTCCACGTCGGCCCGAGCTTCCTCGACTACCGCATGCCGACCTTCCTCGACACGCCCGACCTCGAGGCGATGATCGTCGAGGCGCCCGACGCGAACGGGCCCTACGGCGCCAAGGAGGCCGGCGAGGGGCCGCTGCACTCGAGCATCCCGGCGATCGCCAACGCGATCTACGACGCCGTCGGCATCCGCCTCGACCGCCTGCCGTTCACGCCGCAGAGCGTGCTCGCGGCCCTGCGCCAGCGCGAGGAGCAGGAGCGGGCCGGGCAGCTCGCCCCGCACAAGCGCGCGGACCTGCAGCCCCGGAGGAGCGCCTGATGCTGCGCCTGCCGCAATTCGAGGTCGTCGCCCCCGAGAGCGTCGCCGACGTCGTGTCCGCCCTGCAGCGGCCCGGCGCCCGCATCATCGCCGGCGGCACCGACATCCTTCCGAACCTCAAACACCACCTCGGGACGCCGCAGCACCCCGCCGAGCTGCCGCCGGTCCTGGTCAGCCTGTCCCGGGTGACGGCGCTGCGGGGGATCGCGCTCGACGAGGCGGCCGGGGTGCTGCGGATCGGCGCCGGGGTGACGCTGTCGCAGTTGAGCGAGCACCCCGAGGTGCAGCGGCATCTCCCCAGCCTGTCTCAAAGCGCAGGTCTGGTGGCGAGCCCGCCGATCCGCAACATGGGGACCATCGGCGGCAACGTCAACCTCGACACCCGCTGCCGCTACGTCAACCAGACCCACTTCTGGCGCGAGGCGCTCGGCGGCGGCTGCCTGAAGTCGGAGGGCAACGTGTGCCACGTGGTCCCCGGCGGCCGCAACTGCGTGGCGGCGATGAGCTCCGACAACGTGCCGGTGCTGATCTCGCTCGACGCGACGATCGTGCAGGCGGGCCCGGAGGGCGTCCGCGAGCTGCCGATCGAGGAGTACTACAAGGCCGACGGCCTGGCCCACACGAACGCCAAGCCCGGCGAGGTGACCACCGAGCTGCGCGTGCCGCTGCCGAAGGGCCCGCGGCGGTCGACGTATGTCAAATGGTCGGTGCGCAAGAGCATCGACTTCCCGCTGGTCAGCGTGGCGCTGCGCTTCGACCTCGGGGAAGACGAGGCGACCGTCGCCACGGTCAAGGTGGTCGTCGGGGTGCTCGGCTCCAAGCCGCGCACGCTCGGCAAGCTCGACGACGTCGTCGGCAAGAAGTTCGGCGACCCGGTTCTGGCGCGCATGGTCGCCGACGCCGCCTACGCGCAGTGCAAGCCGCTCGAGAACGTGCCCTACGAGGCGGCCTATCGCCGCGACATGATCCGCGTGTACACGCGCCGGGCGATCGAGGCGCTGGCCGCCGCCGACAAGTGAGGCGTTTGCGGCCCGGCCGCGATCACCAGGGCGCGCGCCCGTAATCGCGGGAGCGCGCGGACGCGAACGCCAGGCGAGTGCAGCCGTCGCGAACGCGCGAGCTTGCTCGAATCGGCGATCGCGGGCGAGGCCGCGCGCGGGCCCGGTGCTTCTCTTCGTGACGGGGACTGCCTAAGCTGGCGACGCTCCTAGCCCACGTCCTTTCAAAAGAAGGGAAGAGACACCATGACGGACCTTTCGCAGCTCGCCGCGCCTCAGCTCGTCGTCAACAGCCGGATGCTCTATACAAGCTGGATCCCCGCCGATCCGGCCGCGTGCCGCAAGTTCTTGCCGCCCGCCCTGCGTCCCGCTCCGAACGGCGCCATCTACATGAATCAGTACGTCGTCGACTCCGCCGAGCAGACCGTCGGCTTCGGCGCCTACTCGCTGACGTACATCGGGCTGGACCTCGACTCGTTCGCGCCCGACGGCGCGACGCCGGCCCGGTTCTTCACCCACTACTTCAACTCGTCGCCGGTCGTGCGCGCCTACGTTGCCGAGCGCGGCGTGCCGGCCAGCGCGGGCACCACCGAGCTCGAGCTGCACGCGCACACGCTGACGGCCACGACCTCGGTCGACGGCAAGCCGCTGATCCGCACCACCGTCAAGGTGAGCAAGAAGATCGGCGTGACCGTCTCGGGGCACCTCAAGTACGTCACCCGCGTCGGCGACCGCCTGGTCGGCGGCAACTACCCCTACATCGGCGAGCTGGTCGACGAGTTCGATGTGCAGTCGATCGAGTTCCTCGACGCCGGCCACCCGGTCTACGCGCTGCGCCCGGCGTCGCCGCTGCAGATCATCCCGGCCGCCAGCTTCTACTCGCCGCGCGACTCGTTCGTCTACCCCGGCGGCGTCGAGGACATGGGGCCGGCCGACGGCTAGTACTTCAGGACAGGCCTCCGAGGCATGTCCGAAAGGCAAGCCCGTCAGCGCTTCACCGGCTCCCCGGTGCGGCAGGACCTGGCGAGCTCGGTCCAGAAGTGGCCGGACGGGCCTTGGCCGTAACGCAGCACCGGATAGAGCATGCGCCCGGTCTGCCGCTCGCAGCGGTCCATCGCGCGGATCCGCTGCGGATCGTAGCCCTCCCGGCCACGCTCGACCTGCCCGGCGAGGGCCTCGACGCCGAGGTCGTCGAGCTCGTCGCGCGGCCGCAGGAGGGCCGCCAGGTCGGCGTAGTAGTTGCGGTAGTGGCTCGGCGGGGGCGCGGGGAAGTCGAGCTCGAGCCGCGCGAGGACCACCAGCAGCGGCTGGTCGCGCGGCTCGGCCGCGGCGAGCAGGCGCTCGCGCGCGGACAGGTCGATGCGCGCGAGCAGCTCCGGCCGGTTCGCCAAATACCATGCGGCCTCGTCCTTCACCCCTGCGGGCCCCGTGGCGATCGCGTCGACGAGGGCGCGCACGCGGGCGTCGGGATCTTTCGCGGCGACGAAGGCCCGCAGCGCGAGGACCAGCGGGTCGCTGGCGCGACGCTCGTGATAGGCGAGCGTCTCGCCGTGCGGGCCGAGGAACACGACGGCGCGCCGCCCGGTACGATAGCCGACGTGACAGCTGGTGTTGGTCTCTTTCCCCTCGAGGGTCGCGCGCGAAGAGCCCTTGAGCGTCCGCAGCACGCGGAGCCTGGCCATGCCGGCTTCGCGGCGCCCGGGCGTCTGCTCGACGCGGACCTCGGCCACGCGCGTGGCCTGATCGAACAGATCGAACTGAGTCCGGTAGGGCCTGCTGCAGGCCTGCGCTGACCGCGGGATGGCGAGCAACAACAGCGCTGCGGCCGCGAGGAAGGTGCGTGCGATCGTCCGCGCGGGCCGAGGCGTCACGAACAACGACAACGCTGCGGCCGCGAAGAGGAGGCAGGCGAGCCCCGGCGCGGACCCAGGTGTGGCTGTGAACAACAGGACTGCGGCCGCGAGGAGGGTGCCGGCGATCATTCATGGGAGGAAACGCGCGATTGATGGGGCGGATTCAGGCAGGCCCGCGCGGGCAGATGTGAGGCAACGGGGCGGCGCGGCAGGCCCCTGCCCCGCGGTGACGGCTGTCGCGGAAGCGAACCGATGGGTCGGCGTTCGCGGCGACAGCGTGCGGCGGATCGTCCGGGCTTGCGCGCGAGCAGGACGTGCATCAGCGCCGGGCGGCCTGGCCGGGGAGGCTCACCGCATGCGCCGTAGATCGCCGGACTGCTTCGCGGGCGTGGTTTGTGCACGGGGCCCGGCGAGTCGACGGCGCGGAATCGCAGGATGCGCGCGCTGCCGGCATTCACGCCTCTCATTCGAGGTTAGGGAGCGAATCGCCGCACCGATCATTGGCCGATCAGCACGGTGCCGGCCTTGCCCCCCGCGAACACCTCGCCGGTCGGCGCGGCCCAGGCGGCGAACAGCGCCTCGGCGTCGGCCGGGTGGGTGGTGCCGTCGTCACCGCAGGCGGCGGCGACGACGAGGAGCAGGGGCAGGAGGCGGGGGAGCCATGGGCCGGGTATCCCGCAAACGCCGGCGCGCCGTCAAGGTCGGGGAATCGACGTGTTCTCGAAGACATGTCGCATAAGACATGTGGTGGCGTCCGGGGCCGCGGGCGGGCGGGGCCGCGAGGCGCCGCAGAACCGCCCGCGAGCGTGGACACGCGCGGGCGGCCCGGGGCAGACTCGCGCGTCGCATGGACCGATTCGCCGTCATGCAATTGTTCGCGTGGGTCGTCGAGACCGGCAGCTTCTCGAAGGCGGCCCAGGCGGCGGGCGTCGGGCAGCCGGCGGTGAGCAAGCAGATCGCGGCGCTCGAGCGGCGCCTGGGCGCCCATCTGCTGCGCCGGACCACCCGCGGGCTCAGCGTCACCGCGGCCGGGCGCGACTACTACGATTCGGCGGTGCGCCTGCTCGGCGAGCTGCAGGCCGCGGAGTCGCGCGTGAGCCGTCACCAGAGCGCGCCTGAAGGTTCGGTGCGCGTGGCGATCCCGGCCGGGTTCGGGGCCATGTACGTGGTGCCGCGCCTGCCCGAGTTCTTCGCCCGCTATCCCGGTGTCGCGCTCGACTTCGCCGTGGCAGAGCGGCACGTCAACCTGGTGGAGGACGGGATCGACGTCGCGATCCAAATCGGGCGCCTCGCCGATTCGTCGCTGTCGGCGCGCCGGATCGGCAGCATCGAGGCGGTGACGGTGGCCACACCCGGCTACCTCGAGCGCCACGGCGAGCCGAAGCACCCCGAGGAGCTGGCCCACCATGCGTGTGTCGCCTTCGTGTTCGACGGCAAGCCGCGCCCGTGGGAGTTCCGCCGCGGCGAACGAGCGCTGAGGTTCTTGCCGCGCGGGCCGATGCGAACCAATGACGCCGAGTACATCCGCGCCGCGGTGCTCGCCGGGCTCGGTCTGGCTCAGACCGCCAGCTGGTTGTTCGCGGCCGAGGTCGCGTCCGGCGCGGTCGTGCGAGTGCTCGCGGACGACACGCCGGCGTTCTACCCGATCCACGCCGTGGCGGCAGGGGGACGACGCGTGCCTCGCAAGGTCAAGGTGTTGGTCGACTTCCTGGCGCAGGTGTTCGCCGAGCACCCGAGCTTGCGCCTGCGCGGGCCGGAATAGCTCGTATTCCGCGGCCGGCAGTTCTGCCGCCGCACCTCGTGGCTCATGTTCCGGGCCGCGCCCGTCACGGGCGCGGCTCGAGACAGGAAAGGATCGGTCATGGGAGAGTTGAGCGGGAAGGTCGCGGTCATCACCGGCGGCAGCAGCGGCATCGGCCTGGCGACTGCCAAGAAATTCGTCGACGCGGGCGCGCACGTGTTCATCAGCGGGCGCCGGGGCGACGAGCTCGACGCCGCGGTCGCCGCGATCGGCAGGAACGTCACCGCGGTGCGGGGTGATGTCGCCGAACCGGCGGATCTCGATCGGTTGTACGCGAGGGTCGCGGCGGACAAGGGCGTCGTCCACGTCGTCGTCGCCAACGCCGGGTTCGTCGAGCGCCGCACGCTCGCGGACGCCACGCCGGAGCACTTCGACCGGACCTTCGCCATCAACGCGCGCGGGACGTTCTTCACGGTGCAGAAGGCGCTGCCGCTGATGACGCAGGGCGGGTCGATCGTGCTGGTGTCGTCGGCGGCCCACCTCATGGGGCTGCCCGAGTACGGGACCTACGCGGCGAGCAAGGCGGCGATGCGGTCGTTCGCGCGCACCTGGGCGGCCGAGCTGAAGGACCGCAAGATCCGGGTCAACAACCTCAGCCCCGGTCCGGTCGACACGCCGATCATCGACGGCCAGTTCTCGAGCAAGGAGCAGGCCGACGCGGCGCGGGCGGCGATGCGGGCGGCCGCGCCGCTGGGTCGGTTCGCCCGTCCGGAGGAGCTCGCCGCGGCGGTGCTGTTCCTCGCCTCGGACGACAGCAGCTTCAGCACGGGCATCGACCTGGTGGTCGACGGCGGGCTCTCCCAGGTATGACAAGATGTCCAGGGAGGCATGTTCATGAAGACATGCCCTCGGGGTCATCTTGATAAAGAAGGCGGGTCACGCGGAGGCGAGGCGGAGCAGGGCGGCCAGGACGGCCGGCTCCTGGGCGGCGTTGAAGTGGCGGGCGCCCGGGACGACCTCGACCTCGGCGCCGAGCCGACCCCGCCACAGCGCCGCGTTGGCGTGGTAATCGCGGGTGAACGGGTCGCCGTCGGTCAGGAGGACGGTGAGCCGGGGCACGGCCGCGCGCACCCGCTCGAGGTCGGGGAGGTTGTCTTGCCAGGGGAGGATCGTCGGCCACGGCTCGTCGACGGTCCACCAGCCGGCGACGGCGAGCATGCCGGCGACCCGGGCGCCCGCGGGCAGGGCGGCGAGGGCGTGCAGCGCGGCCTGGCAGCCGACGCTGTGGCCGAGGACGAAGGTGTCCTGAAGGACAGCCGGGTCGTCGCCGAGGAGGCGGGCGATCGCCGGCGGCCAGGTGTCGAGGCGCGGGGTGCCCGGGTTCGGCAGGTCGGCGACGACGACCGGGTCGAGCGGCCGCCCGGGCGCGGCCGCGAGGGCGTCGACCAGCCACGGGTAGTAGTCGGAGCGCGGGGTCCCGGCCCAGCGCGGGACGACGAGGAGGCGAGGCATCGCCGCCCAGGATAACCGCTACAGCAGCAGGCCGGGGAGCGGGCCGGAGCCGACGTCGACGTCGTTCTCGCCGTAGTTGTCGATCGAGGTCTGGCCCATCGCGTGGAGGATGCCGACGAGCAGGCGGTGGTGGGCGACGTCCTGGTGGGTGACGAAGCGGCCCGAGTTTAAAAACGTCTTGCCGCCGACGACGACGAACGGCATCTCGGTGAACTGGTGGGTCTGGCCGTGGCCGACCTCGGTGCCCCACACGATCATCGTGTTGTCGAGCATGGTGCCGTCGCCCTCGGGGACGGCGGCGAGGGCGTCGGCGAGCTCGCGGATCTTCTCGGCGTAGTAGCGGCGGATCCCCCGCAGATAGGCCTCGGCCTCGCTGCCCTCGGGCGCGTTGTGGGTGTGCGCGTGGTGGAAGTCGGTCATGGGCGCCGGGATCCACGGGTACGTGTTGGCGTCCCACTCGCCGCGCGCGACCTGCAGGGTGACGACGCGGGTGAGGTCGCAGCGCAGCGCGGCGGCGATCAGCTGGATGTGCCGCGACAGCACCTCGGCGCTCGACTCGTTGGCGACGTGATCGATCGGCTCGCCGAGCGGCGGGACCTCGCACTGGTAGCCGTTGACCAGCGCGGTCTCGATGTCGTCGAGCGCCGCCAGGTGCGACTCGATCTTCGGCCGCTCGTCGCTGCCGACCTTGAACCGCAGGCCCTCGAGCTCGGCGCGCACGACGTCCATCGAGCTGATCCGCTTGGCCTTGAGCCGCTCGTAGGCCTCCTTGTCGAGCGCGGCCAGGCCGAACAGCTGGTCGTAGGCGTGCTGCGGGTTCTCGTACAGCTCGGTCGGGGTGTCGGGCGCGGTGAACGACATGCGGTTGGCGACGTGGACGCCGCCGACCTGGTAGCCGAGGTGCAGCGAGTGCAGCGGGGTGGTGCCGGCGAGGCCCTGGGCGATGACTTGATCGATCGAGGCGTTGACGTTGCCGCCCCAGCCGAGCGGGTCGTCGGGCGGGGCGCCGCCGTGCTTGTACTTGTCGCCGGGGAGCTGCTCCGAGCCGGTGAAGAGCAGCGGCATGCCGCGGGTGTGCGGGCCGGCGCCGCCCTGGCCGTTGAGGCGCATGCCCTTGAGCACGATCAGGTTGTCGTGCTGATACGGCGCGAGCGGGGCCAGCAGCTCGGGCAGGACGAAGTCGGTCTCGGTGCCGGTCGGGTTCCAGAACTTGTGGAGGGTGCCGTGCGGCGTGTAGACGAGGATCAGGCGGCGCGGCGCGGGGTCGGTCTCGCCGCGGGCGTCGAGCAGCGGAATGAAGGGGGCGCACGCGGCCCCGAGCCCGAGCGCCTGCAGCAGCTTGCGACGGCCCCAGCGGCCGCTCTTGCGATGATTCGTTGCGGTCATGGCGGGCGGCTCCTTCACTTGGCGGCGAACACCAGGGTGCGGAAGGCGGGGCTCGTGACGATGTCGCCGAGCAGGGCGCGCATGTCGCCTTCGTGCGCGGCGAAGCGGTCCTGCAGGTCGGCGACCTGGCAGGTGTCGGCGGTGGCGAGGATCCGCCCGAGCGCGTAGGTGGTCCACTGGAAGGCGACGCAGTCGCGCACGACGGGGTCGTCGGCCAGGAGGTGGGCCAGCTCGACGGGGCCGTCGAAGTCCTTCTCGGTGATGCCGTAGCCGCGCAGCGTGCCGCTCTCGTCGACCGGCAGGCCGTTCTCGAGCTCGCGCACGACGCCGAACGCGTCGTAGCCCTCGAAGCCGAAGCCGATGCCGTCGATGAAGGTGTGGCAGCCGGCGCAGCTCGGCTCGCTCGAGTGCTTCTCGAAGCGCTCGCGGGTGGTGGCGTTGGGGTCGGGCGGCGGCGGGAAGATGTTGTTCGGCGGGGCCGGCAAGAAGGTGCAGAGCAGGCTCTCGAGCACGACGACGCCGCGCAGCACCGGCGACGACTGGCCGGGGTTGGCGTGGGTGGCGAGCCAGCCGACCTGCGTCAGCAGGCCGGCGCGGCGGGCCGGGTCGAGCTGGACGTAGGCCCCGGGCTCGGCCGGCTGGGCCAGGCCGTAGAGCGGCAGCAGCTCGTCGGGGACCGGCGAATAAGGGGCGGTGAGCAGGGTCGAGAGGCGGGCGTCGTCGTCGCGGATCACCATCGCCATGAAGTCGGCGGCCTCGCGCTTCATCGCCTCGCGCAGGTCGTCGCCGAACTCCGGCACCAGCGGGTGCGGCGCCTTCTCGACCCAGTCGAGGTGGTCGAGCTCGAGCCACTGGACCGCGAACGCCCCGAGGCCGCGCCGCGCTTTCTCGTCGGCGAGCATGCGCTCGAGCTGCGCGAGGAGCTGGGCGTCGTCCTGCAGCTGGCCGGCGTCGGCGGCGGCCCGCAGGGCGTCGTCGGGCATGCTGTTCCACAGGAAGTAGGACAGCCGCGCGGCCAGCTCGTGGTCGCCGAGCGGGGTCCAGCCGCGCTCGTCCGGCGCGCCGGTGCCGAGCTCGACCTGGTAGAGGAAGTAGGGCGACTGCAGCATGGTGGCGATCACCTGCCGCACGGCCGTGGCCGGGGTCTCGCCCGCGAGCGCGCGGGTGAGGTCGTAGACGCCGACGTAGCGGTCGACCTCCTCGGCGGTCAGCGGCTTGCGCAGCGCGCGGGCGCCGAAGTCGCGGATGAAGTCGCGGACGCAGGCGCCGAGCTCGGGCGCGTCGGGGGCGAGGTTCTGCACGTCGCACGGGACCAGGCCGACGAGGTCGGCGGCGCCGGCGACCTGCTCGGCGATGTCGGCCAGCGAGGTGACGCCGATGGTGTCGAGCGGGACGACGACGTTGCTGTCGAAGGTGCCGACCTTGGCGTCGAGGCCGTCGAGCGCGCTCGACGGGACGTCGGCGACGCCGAGCAGGTCCTGGATCGTGTAGTCGTACTGGGCGCGGGTGAGGCGGCGCAGCGGGGTCGGCGAGAGGTCGATGGTCTGACACTCCTCCGCCGGCGGGGCCTCGCCGGTGGTCGGCTCGCCGGTGGTCGGCGCCGCGTCGGTGGTGCCGTCGGTCGCCGCGGTGGCGCCGGTGTCGGGCCCGTCGCTCGTGCTGGCGGCGCCGCTGTAACAGCCGGCCGCGGCCGTGCACAACCACAATGATGCGCTGATCGATCGCCGCTGCATCCTCACCTCCGCGTCCCCTGCAGCTTTCATGTTTGCGGCGGCGACGAAGATCGTGTCAAGGCCACAGGGGCGCGCGTTCACGGGGCTGTGACGCGGCGAGGGGTCGGATGTCCCGAGGGCCAGGGACCCCGGCGGTGCGACGCACGCCCCAACGGTCACGACGTCACGCGATCGATCGGCGCGCGGGTGCTCGAGAACGAGGGCGACGATCGGGGCCGTGCTGTGGCCGACGCGGGCCACACCCTGAGCGCGTGACGAGAGGTGGGGCG
Organism: Nannocystis exedens; assembly: GCF_002343915.1. Lineage (GTDB taxonomy): Bacteria > Myxococcota_A > Polyangia > Nannocystales > Nannocystaceae > Nannocystis > Nannocystis exedens. The sequence goes on from NZ_NETK01000001.1 coordinate 6,750,249, forward strand.
GGCCCCGTGTTCGCGAACGCGGGATGGACTCGAGTCGAGCGCGGCGAAAGAAGGTTCGTCGATCACGGCGCGAGGGAGATCGGCTGCGCGTCGCGGCCGACGGCGACCGCGGCGCAGGCGACGGCGTCGCGCGGCCCTCGAGGTGCGCGCGAAGCGAGCCCGCAGCGGCCGGGGCGGTACGTGCAGTCGCGGGGGCGGTCCCGGCTTGACCGCGGCGGCGCCGCGGGACAGTGTGTCGGCCGTGCCGCTCGCCCCCGCGCGCGTCGTCCTGCTCGCAGCCGTGCTGGCGGCCGCGTGTACGAACGCACCGGTCGACGCCGGCAAGGCGGCCGCGGGGCCGCAGCCGCGGGCGGTCGAGGTGGCGGAGGCTCGGGCGGCGCCCCATCCGCGAATTCTGACGCTCTCGGGCACGCTGGCGGCGCTCGAGAAGGTGCAGGTGGCGGCGCGGGTCGAGGGGCCGATCACGGAGGTGAAGGTCGACCTCGGCGACCGCGTGACCCGCGAGCAAGAGCTGGCGGCGATCCGGCCGATCGACTACCGCGCGCGGGTGTCGGAGGTCGAGGCCTCGCTGGCGCAGGCGGAGCTCGACGTGAAGCGGCTCGAGAGCCTCGGCGGGGTGGCGACGCAGGAGGAGCTCGAGAAGGCGCGGACGCGGCTCGCGGGGGCCCGGGCGCAGCGCTCGCAGGCGTCGCGCCAGCTCGGCGACACGACGGTGCGGGCGCCGTTCGCCGGGGCGATCGCGGCCCGCCACGTGGCCCCGGGCACCTACGTGAAGCCGGGCACGCCGCTGTTCGACCTGGTCGCCGACGACAAGCTGCGGCTCACGGTCGAGGTGCCCGAGCGCTACGCGGCGCTGGTCCAGGTCGGCACGCCGGCGACGATCACGCTCAAGGACTCGCTGGTCGGCGAGCCCGGCGAGGCGGGGGCGAAGATCGCCGAGGGCGCCGGCGCGGTCCAGGCCGCGGTGACCCGGGTGTCGCCGGTGGTGTCGCCGACGACGCGCACGTTCACCGTCGAGGCGGTGTTCTCGCCGGCCGGCAGCGTGCTCCGCCCCGGCATGTTCACCGTCGCCACGCTGTCGCTCGGCCACGAGGCGGGCAGCGTCCGCGTGCCGCGGGCCGCCGTGTTCCACGTGCTCGGCCGCGACCGGGTGATGCGCGTCGAGGGCGGGGTGGCGGTCGCCCACGACGTCGACCTGATCGCCGAGGACGGCGGCGACGCGATCGTGCTCGGGCTCGAGCCGGGCTCGCAGGTGATCGTCCGCGGGGCGGCGCTGATCGCCCCGGGCACGCCGGTGGCGCCGAGCGCGGCGAAGGACATGCCCCCGGGGACAGGACCCGAGGGACAGGGCGCGAAGGGCATGCCCGCCGGGACAGGTGAGAACGGCGCGGAGACGAAGGCCGCGGGGGCCGCGGGGGCGCCTGCGGGAAAGGACATGCCCGGAGGGGCAGGCGAGAAGGGGAAGGCGCCGTGACGCTGTCGGAGATCTGCGTCCGCCGGCCGGTCTTCACCCTGATGCTGATCCTCGCGTGCGTGACCTTCGGCGTGCTGTCGTTCCGCACGCTCGGGGTCGACCAGTTCCCGGACGTCGAGATCCCGGTGGTCACGGTGACGACAACCCTGCGCGGGGCCAGCCCGGAGGAGATCGAGACCCAGGTCTCGAAGATCGTCGAGGACGCGGTCAGCACCGCCGAGGGCATCGACGAGCTGCGCTCGACGTCGCTCGAGGGCGTGTCGGTGGTCACGATCAACTTCCTGCTCGACCGCGACCGCGACCAGGCGACCCAGGACGTGCGCGACAAGGTCGCGGCGGCGATCAAGAACCTGCCCGAAGGGACAGACCCGCCGGTGGTCACCCGCTTCGACACGACGGCGATCCCGGTGGTCACGCTGGTGGTCTCGTCGGACCGCCGCGACCTGCGCGAGGTCACCGAGCTGGCGCGCAAGCAGGTGCTGGAGCCGCTGCAGGGGGTCGCCGGGGTCGGGCAGATCCAGCTGGTCGGCGGCCAGCGGCGGGCCTTCAACGTGCTGCTCGACGCCGACGCGCTGGCGGCTCAGGGGCTGTCGATCCAGCAGGTCCGGCAGGCGATCGAGCAGCAGAACCTCGAGCTGCCGGGCGGGCGGCTCGAGAGCTCGGGGCGCGAGGAGGTGCTGCGGACGATGGCCCGCGTGCAGGACGCGCGCGAGCTGCGGCGGCTGGTGGTGGCCGAGCGCCAGGGCGCGCCGGTGCTGCTCGGGCAGATCGCCGAGGTCGAGGACGGCACCGAGGACCCGCGCTCGCTGTCGCGGCTCGACGGCGAGAACGCGGTCGCGCTGGTGGTGCAGAAGCAGGCCGGCACCAACACCGTCGAGGTGGTCGACTCGATCCTCAAGCGGATCGGCACGCTGCAGCGCAGCCTGCCGGCCGACATCGCGGTCACGCCGATCCGCGACGCCTCCCGCTTCATCCGCCGGTCGATCCACGAGGTCGAGCTCCACCTGGTCCTCGGCGCCCTGCTCGCCAGCGTGTCGGTGCTGCTGTTCATGGGCTCGATCCGCTCGACCCTGATCGCGGCGCTGGCGATCCCGTGCTCGATCATCACGACCTTCGCGGTCCTCAGCGCGCTCGACTACACGCTCAACAACTTCACGCTGCTGGCGCTGACGCTGGCGGTCGGCATCGTCATCGACGACGCGATCGTGGTGCTCGAGAACGTGTACCGCCGAGTCGAGCACGGCGAGCCGCCGCTGCCGGCGGCGATCGCCGGGACGCGCGAGATCACCCTGGCGGTGTTCGCCACCACGCTGTCGCTGATCGTCATCTTCCTGCCGACGGCGTTCATGGAGGGCCGCGTCGGCCGGTTCTGGCGCAGCTTCGGCATCACGACGGCGTTCTCGATCGCGGTGTCGCTGTTCGTGTCGCTGACGCTGACGCCGATGCTGTGCTCGCGCCTGCTGAAGCCGCCGAAGCCGAAGGCGCACGACCGGCCGGGCCTGGTGGCGCGCCTCAACGACGGGCTCGACCGCGGCTACGCGTGGCTGGTCCGCTGGTCGCTGCGGTGGCGCTGGCTGGTGGTCGCGGCGTCGCTGGCGACGGTGGCGATGGTGGTGCCGCTGGGCCAGCGCATCGGCAAGGACTTCATCCCCAAGGACGACACCAGCGAGTTCATGGTGGTGCTGACGATGCCCGAGGGGTCGAGCCTCGCCGCGAGCTCGGCGATGGCCGCGCGCATCGAGGGCCACCTCCGCGAGCTCCGCGGGGTCGAGCGGCTGTTCACGAGCATCGGCGCGGCCCGCGGCGGCGACGACGTCACGGAGGTGCAGATCTACGTGCAGGTCGTCGACATCGAGCAGCGCGACTACCCGCTGGCGGCGGTGCAGAAGCAGGCCCGCGAGGCGCTGCGCCCGTACCCCGACCTGCGCCCGAGCGTGCAGGACCTCGGCGGCATGGGCGGCGGGGGGCGCAACACGCAGCTGGCGTTCTCGCTGCGCGGGCCCGACCTCGACCAACTCGGCGAGTACACCGCGACGATCATGGCGAAGATGCGGGAGATCCCCGGCCTCGTCGACATCGACTCGTCGGCGGCGGTGCGCAAGCCGGAGATCCGGGTCAAGATCGACCGCGACCGCGCGGCCGACCTCGGGGTGCGCGCGGGCGAGATCGCGGCGGCGCTGCGGACGATGGTCGGCGGCGAGCCGATCTCGAAGATCCGCGAGGGCGCCGAGCAGTACGACCTGTGGCTGCGCCTGCGGCCCGAGGACCGGCGCGACCTCGACTCGCTGCGCGGCCTGCCGATGCAGGCGCGCGGGGGGCTGATCCGCCTCGAGGCGCTGGCGGAATTCGAGCGCGAGCGCGGGCCGGCGCAGATCGATCGGCTGGGGCGGATCCGCCAGGTCGAGATCGGGGCCAACCTCGACGGGCTGCCGCTCGGCGACGCGGTCGACAAGGTCAGGGCGATGGTCGCGGAGCTCGACCTGCCGCCCGAGTACGAGGTGGTGTTCAGCGGGCGGGCCAAGATCCTCGGCGACACGATCACGAGCTTCCTCGGCGCGCTCGCGCTGTCGTTCCTGTTCATGTACATGGTCCTGGCGGCCCAGTTCGAGAGCCTGCTGCACCCGGTGACGATCATGCTGTCGCTGCCGCTGTCGCTGCCGTTCGCGCTGCTGTCGCTGATGCTGCTCGGCGACACGCTCAACATCTACTCGACGTTCGGCGTGTTCATGCTGTTCGGGATCATCAAGAAGAACGGCATCCTGCAGGTCGACTACACCAACACCCTGCGCGACCGCGGCGAGGCCCGCGACGTGGCGATCGTCGAGGCCAACAAGACCCGCCTGCGGCCGATCTTGATGACGACGATCACGCTGATCGCCGGCATGATCCCGATCGCGCTCGGCAAGGGCCCCGGCGCGGCCTCGCGGGCGTCGATGGCCAAGGTCATCATCGGCGGGCAGGCGCTGTCGCTGCTGATCACGCTGCTGATCGTGCCGGTCGCCTACTCGCTGTTCGACGACGCCGGCAACGCGCTCTCCCGGCTGGGCCGGCGGCTCCGCGGGCAGAAGGAGGAGGGCTGAGTGTGTACGCTGCTGTTCGCGCTGGGGGTCCATCCCGGTTACCCGCTGGTGCTCGCCGCCAACCGCGACGAGTTCTACGCCCGCAAGACGGCGCCGGCCGGCTGGTGGCGCGAGGCGCCGCAGCTGTTCGCCGGGCGCGACCTGCAGGCCGGCGGGACGTGGTTCGGGGTGACCCGCCGCGGCCGCTGGGCGGCGCTGACGAACGTACGTGACCCTGCGGACATCCGCCTCGACGTCCGCTCGCGCGGCGCGTTGGTGGCCGACTACCTGCGCGGGACGGACGACCCCGGGGCGTACGTGGCGGCGATCGCGGGCGAGCGCTACGCCGGCTTCAACCTGGTGTGCGGCGATCCGCATGGCGTTTGGTACATGAACAACAAGACAGGCGAGCGGCTGCGCCTGGCGCCGGGGCTGTACGGGATCAGCAACGCGGCCCTCGACACGCCGTGGCCGAAGGTGGTGCGCGGCAAGTCGGGGCTGGCGCGGCTCTTGACGGGCGAGGCGATCGAGCCGAGGGCGATCATGGCGATGCTCGCCGACGCGACGCCGGCGGCCGACGCGGAGTTGCCGGACACGGGCGTCGGGCTCGAGCTCGAGCGGGCCCTGTCGCCGCTGTGCATCGCCATGCCGGGCTACGGCACGCGCGTGTCGACGGCGCTGCTGCTCGGGGCCGACGGATGGGCGCTGTGCCGCGAGCAGGCGACGGTGCCGGGGCCTCACCCGGCGATCGCCGAGGTCAAGTTCCGGTTCGCAGGCGCATAAAAGGGCGCAGCGCGGCCCCGCGGGCGCGTGGGGGCTCGTCTTTTGCCCGGCTTCGCGGTACATGATGGTCCGCCTCGCCCGGAGCTCGCATGCCGCGTACCCCGACCCTCCTCGCCTTGGCCCCCGTCCTGGCCTCCGCCCTCGCGTTGCTTCCGCCGTCGCTCGCCCGCGCCGACGAGCCGGCCCCGGCGGCCGAAGAGGCCGAGGCCAAGCCCGAGAAGCCGGTGCCGCCGTGGCGCAAAGAGCTGCACATGATCGAGGTCGGCTGGCTGATGGGCGCGATGTTCGGGGCCAAGGACCACGGGCTCTACGGCGTCGAGCCGCCGAACCCGCCGCGCCCGTTCAAGACCGGGTTCGACATCGGCCTCCGCTTCGCATACCTGCCGGTCCGCTTCGTCGGCGTCGAGGTCGAGGGCAACGTGTCGCCGACCAAAGTCGACGTCGAGGACGGCAAGCGCGCGGTGCTGTTCGGCCTGCGCGGCCACGTCATCCTGCAGCTGCCGACCCGCATCACGCCGTTCATCGTCGCCGGCGGCGGCATGTTCGGCGGCTCGTCGAAGGACGAGCTGGTCGGCAAGAAGATCGACGGGGCGCTCCACGTCGGCGGCGGCGTGAAGATCTACGTCAGCAAGTGGGTGGCGATCCGCATCGACGGTCGCGACATCATGACGCCGTCCTACGCGAAGGCGGCCGGCGGCGAGCTCAGCTACGCGCACCACGGCGAGTTCACGTTCGGCGTGTCGTTCGTGTGGGGCCGCAAGGGCACGAAGATGTGGCCCCGCGGCTGAAGTCAGGGGGGAGCGATACAGTCGGTCGAGCTGCAGGCGGCTCGCAGCGCGGCGTCAGGGGCCAGGGCGGCGAGGCCGGGGCCGATGATGGCCTGGCCGGAGCGCTCGCGCTCGGCGAGCTCGACGTTGAGGTCGAGGAGGAAGCGCAGCGGATCGCCGCGCAGGCCGTAGGCGGCGCGCACGGCCTCGTCGAGCGCCTCGTGAGCGTCGCGCAACGGGCTCGGACCGGGTGGGTCGAGGGTCCGGTAGAGCTCGCGGCGCGAGAGATCGTGGCGCTCCAGCGCCGCGGCGCGGACCTGTCGTAGGGTGCGCGCGGCCTCGGCGATCCGAGAGATCTGGCGGGCGCTCGGCGCCTGCGGCCACGGGAAGGCGCCCCACACCGTGCTCGAGGTGTAGCGATAGTCGCGCTTGAGGGTCGAACAGCGGGCGGTGAACCACTGCCAGTGGAGGGCCGACTGCAGGACGCCGAACGAGTAGTCGTCGTCGAGGGCGAACACCACGAGCGCGTCGCTCGGGCGGATCTGCGGGCTCACGAACTCGAAGATCGGGCGCCGGGTGACGCGCACGCAGGCGACGTAGCGCGCGAGCGCGGCGATGGCCGCGAGCATCTCGCCGCGCCGCCATGACAGGCGCCACCACCGGTCGAGGAAGGCGGCGTGGTGGCGGTTGATGCGAGCCTCGGGGTCGGCGCGCAGGAGGTCGGCGTTGCGCCGCTGCTCCTCGGCGGCGGCGTCGCGGCGGGCGGGGAGGACGGTGGTGGCGACGCGGGCGAAGGGGGCGGCGAAGGCCTCGGCGGCTCGCAGGTCGCGCTCGCCGAAGTCGATGACGTGGCGGCTGGGAGCGCCGTCGCGGCGGCCGAGGAGGTCGTCGCCGCCGAGGTAGGGGAACAGCACGGCCGCGTTGTCGCCGGCGTCGGCGAGCATGCGGCGGGCGTCGGCGGACGCGAGGAGAAAACCATCGTGGCCGACGGTCTGGCCCTGATAGCAACACGCGGCGGCGAGGTTGACGCGGAGAGTCCGGGCGCCGCTGACGTCGGTGTCGGGGCTGAGCGCGGGGCCGATCCGATCGAGGGTGACGGTGTGCCACGGGCTGTGCGCGGCGTCGCCGGCCTGCCACGAGAGGAATTTTTTGCCGGGGAGGTCGGGCTCTTTGAGCCAATTGACGATCGAGACGTTGACGGCGGCGTCGCCGGACCAGACCTTGGCGGCGACGGCCTCGGTGATCGTGCCGCCGGCGGTGATGTGGCCGAGGCCGCTGTCGCGCGACTGGTTCTGGCGGATGGTGTTGGTGCCGACGAGGCCGGCGCGGCCGCCGGGCGGGAGGTGGTCGTGGGCCCGGCGGAACCAGTAGACGCAGTAGTCGGCGCGGCCCGAGACGTCCGGGTAGGCGTGGCGCAGCCGGCGGAGGTACTCGGGGCCGAACTCGCGCTGCATGTTGTTCTTGGCCTGAAACGGCGGGTTGCCGAGGATGACGTCGGCGGCTGGCCAGTCGGTGAAGAGGGCGTCGGCGACGCGGAGGTCGGGAAGAGAGTTCGGAGGCGAGGGGGCCAGGCGGAGCTCGCGTCGCGCCTGCGCGTCGGCGAGCTGCAGGGTGATGCGCGCGAGCTCGACGGCGAAGGGATCGCGGTCGATGCCGGAGAGGTTGGCGAGCGAGACGCAAGCGCTGGAGAGGTGCGAGGTCCCGGGGTGGAGGCGCGCGAGCAGGTCGACCTCGAGGCGGAGGAGCTCGCGGTAGGCGACGCAGAGGATGTTGCCGCTGCCGCAGGCGGGATCGAGGACGCGCAGGCGGGCGAGCTCGTGATGAAGGTTGCGCAGCGCTTCGTGCGTGGCCGCGGCGGCGATGCGCTCGCGCCACGGGCGGACGAGGCTGGGCAGGACGATCCGCTGGATGTCGGCCTCGCTGGTGAAGTGCGCGCCGAGAGCGTGCCGGCGCTCGGGGTCCATGGCCCTTTGAAAAAGATCGCCGAACACGGGGAGCTGCACGCGGGACCAGTCGAGGCCGGCGGCTTTCGTCACAAGGTCGCGCTCCTCGGCGGTGAGCTCGAGCGGGCGGAGCGACGCGAATGCGCTGCCGGGGATCGATCTGCGGTGCCGAAGTTCGGCGAGCAGGAACTCCTCGAGTCGCTCCGCCGGCGTCAGCCCGAGGCCCGCGGCGAACAAAGTGTGGACGCAACCCAGGGCGATACGCCGGGCGACGTCGCGGTCGATGCCGCGCGCGACGAGCAGATCGGACAGGTCGGCGAGGCGCCCGGCGGCGTCGCGCGTGACGGCGACGCGGTCGTTGCGGAACACGGGCGGCCGCGGGTCGCGGCGCAGGAAGCTCAGGGCGGCGTGCTCGCGCGGCAGGGTGGAAATGGGGAGGCGATCGATCGGTTCCCACAGCTGGCCCGCAAAGTCGTGGAGGACGAGCTCGGCGAAGTCGCACAGGGCGACGTAGCGCGGGTGCGGGGTGTGATACTGCCAGTGCTCGAAGAGCCGACGTGCTTGCCCCGCGAGCCCGGTGCCGCGCGGGTGGAGCTCGAGCAGCAGCGTCTGCCCCCAGAGGAGCCGGTTCGGCGCCTCGAACGCGGCGCCGGCGGTGCGAAGATCGGGCCAGCCGAAGGCGTGGAAGAGGCGATCGCAGAAGGCCCGGTGCTCGTCGCCCGCGAGCGTGTCGACGTGGGCCGCGAACTCGGCCAGTCGCTGCGCGAGCTCGGGCATGGGCGGCGATGGGAGCACGCGAGCTCCTCGCGTGTCCAGGGCGACCACCAGGACGCGTCGAATTCAGCGGACAGGCCTTGAACGACGCGCCGGAGCGTCCGGACGGTCGAGGTCGACCTCGAAGCTGGCGCGACTGCGAGGGCGCGTCGAACTCAGCGGATAGGCCGTTGCGGTCGTTCGTACTGCGTGCGCGCCGACGCATCACGCCTCGTGCACGCGGATCGAGCCCCTCGAGCGGCCGGTCCTCGATCTTCGCGGCGGCGAGATCGACCTCGCCGGCGTCGTGCCAGCGCTGGAGCGCCTCATCGCTCGCTGCGTCGTAGCACGCCATGGGCCTCCCGCCTGGCGCAGCCGGGCGGGAGAGCGGCACGAACGGCGCGGCGGGCCTCGCTCAGCGGTTGCGGGCGGGGCGCTGCCAGTCGTGGTCGAGCATGGTCACGCCGCCGCGGGCGGTGACCCACTGGTTCGTGACGATGTAGTACGAGCGGAACAGCCACGGGCGCACGGCGAACACGAAGTTGTGCTCGTGGGTGACGCAGATCGGGGTGCTCGGGCGGCGCGGGAATTTCCAGGCCTTGATGGTGTCGCGCAGGACCTGGTCGACGGCGGGGTCACCGACCGAGTCGAGGGTGGTGATCTTGTCGACGGCGCCGGTCGGCTCGACGCAGAAGCCGGTGCGGCCGATGCCCTGCGACCATGCGACCTGGAGGTCGAGCGCGGCCAGGCGCTTGGCGTCGGGCGGGGTCCAGGTCTTGGTGGCGGCGTCGTCGGCCAGCAGGGCCCACAGGGCGGTGTAGTGGCCGGTCTCGGCGTGGCACGCGTCGAGCGAGCCGCGGGCGCACCACTCGCTGGCGAGCGCGCGGGCCTTGTCGGGGTCGGCGGGGGTGCCGAGGCCGTGCTGAAGGTAGGCCGCGACGCCGACGCAGCCCTCGGCGAGCTCGAGGTCGCAGGCCTTCTGGTAGGCGGCGAACGCCTGCGTCAGCGCCGACTCGTCCTTGCCGCTGGCGGCGTGCAGCCAGCCGAGGCGGGCGCAGCCGATCGCGTCGCCGAGGTCGCAGGCCGAGGTCAGCGCGGTGATCGCCTTCGGGTAATCGGGCGGGCCCTTGCGCGTCAGCCACTCGTCGCTCAGACACATGCCCTCGATCCGGCAGGCGAGCGCGTCCTTCTTGCTGCACGCGACGGCCGCCTCGGCGCACGAGGCGTCGCGCACCTTGATCGCGTCCTGGCGGGCCGGCGGCTCGGGGCGCACCACCGAGTAGTGATTGCCGAGCAGCACGCAGGCCGGGATGTAGTTGAGCTCGCAGGCGCGGCCGAAGAAGGAGGCCGCGGTGTTGAGGTCGCGATAACCGCGGGACAGGTCGTGGCGCGACTCGTACTCGTGCGCGACGGCGAGGCAGGCCTTGACGTCGCCGCCGTTGCACTCGGTGCAGGTGCGAGCGAGCGGGCCGTGCTGGTCGCAGCTCGACATCGCGGTGGCGTCCCACGGCGACAGCGCGTAGCCGGCATTGGGGCGCTTGCAGGCCACGGCTCCGGCGGCGGCGGCGAAGCAAGCGAGGAGGAGCAGCGACGTGGTGCCCTTCGTCATGGCGCGCGGAATCTACCAGGCGTCGCGGGTGGGGTCACGCGCGAACTCGTGCCCCAGCACACGGCGCGAGACCGGCGGGCGGCGAGCCGGGCGCAACCCGAGAAAAGCGGTGCGAACGGCGCCTCAGAAGGCGCTGGTGGTCACGGAGACGGTGCGCTCGGGGATCGTGTAACGCCGCGGCAACCGGACCGTGAAGGCGCTGCCGCGCCCGACCGAAGAGCGGACCTCGATCGCCCCGCCCATCAACGAGACGAGGCGCCGGCACACCGCCAGGCCGAGCCCGGTGCCCTCGTAGCGGCGCGTGCTCGAGGCGTCGACCTGGGTGAAGGGCTCGAAGATCCGCTCGATCTTGTCGATCGGGATGCCGATCCCGGTGTCCTCGACGAACACCTCGAACGTGTCGGGGTCGCCGCGCAGGCGCACGGTCACGGTGCCGTCCCGCGTGAACTTGATCGCGTTGCCGACCAGGTTGATCACGACCTGGCGCACGCGCGTGGCGTCGTGGTGGACCGGGCCTGTGTCGTCGGCGAGGTCGAGGGTCAGGACGTCGTTGTTGCGCAGGGCCAGAGGGATGAAGATCTCGGCGACCTCGCGCAGCAGCTTGGCCGGCTCGAAGTCGATCGGGCTCAGCTCGAGCCGCGAGGCCTCGATGCGCGTGAGGTCGAGGACGTCGGTGATGAGCCCGAGCAGGTGCCGGCCGGAGGCGTGGACCTTGCGGATGTCGTCGATCAGGTCCTCGTTGCCGCCGCGGTCGCGCAGCTCGTCGACGACCAGCTCGCTGTAGCCGAGGATCGCGTTGAGCGGGGTCCGCAGCTCGTGGCTCATCGTCGCCAGGAACGCGGACTTGGCGGCGTTGGCGGCGATCGCCTGGTCGGCCGCGTGGCGCGCCTTCTCCTCCTCCTGGATCGCCGCCGCCAGCTGCGCCGAGGCTTGCTCGATCTGCACGATCGCGGCCTCCTTCGTCGCCTCCGAGAACGAGGTCATCCAGGTGACGAGGATCGTGGTGCCGGCGAGCGCGCCGAAGGCCAGCAGCACGGTCGTCTCGGCGTCGTCGAGGTCGGGCAGCTCGACGCCGCTGGCCTGGGCGACGTAGACGGCGGCGAGCGTGGCGACGCTGATGCAGCCCCACGCGAGGCCGCTGCGGCGGCCGGCGATGATGCCGGCGAGCATCGGCAGCAGCGCGAGGCAGATCGTGAACGGGGCCCGCACGCCGCCGCCGGTCCAGGTGGCGAACACGAAGCCGGCGTAGAGGATCGCGCAGATCCAGTTGCCGGTCAGCCACAGCGAGCCGCGGCGCAGGAACAGCACGCCGAGCAGCATCAGCAGCAGGCAGACGCAGGTGTTGACGATGGCGATCGCGCGGAGGTCGTGCTCGCGGATCATCGCCAGCGGGATCAGCAGGGCGCTGCCGACGAGGAGGTTGGCGCCGAGGATGCCGAGCGCGAGCAGCGAGCGACGACGCGTGACGGGGTCGCGCCGGAGCTGCGCCGGGACGAGCCCCTCCACCCACGAGAGCCACCGCCGCGAGCTGGGCGCCTCCGTCATTTCGCGCCGCCATTGTCGCCAAAAGCACCCCATGAGGGCCAGCGTCCGCCCGTGAGGCCGCAGGGGAGTCCGCGCATGCTTCTCCACCGGGGCCTCGGACCTGGCGCAACCCGCAGGGGCAGGCCCGCGCCGGCCGGGCGTCAGGCGGCAGGAACCTCGTTGTGCGGCTCGGCGACCAGGTGACGCGGCAGGCGGACGCGGAAGGTCGAGCCGATCCCGGGCTCGCTGGCGACGCCGATCTCGCCGCCCATCAGGCGGCAGAACCGATGGACGATGGCCAGCCCCAGGCCGGTGCCGCCGTACTTGCGGGTGGTCGACATGTCGGCCTGGTAGAAGTCCTGGAACAGCTTGTCGATCTGGTCGGGGCGGAAGCCGATGCCGGTGTCGCTGACGGTGAAGAGGATGTCGTCGCGCCCCTCGGCCTCGTCGACGTCGCGCTCGACCCCGAGCGTGATCACGCCGTCCTTGGTGAACTTGGCGGCGTTCGACAGCAGGTTGAAGAGGATCTGCTTCACCTTGGTCTCGTCGCCGACCATGGTGTCGATGTCGGCCTGGACCGCCTGCGCCAGCATGTTGCGGTTCTTGGCGATCATCGGCGTGATCATGCCGGCGACCCGGGCGAGCAGCGCCGGCAGCGAGAACTCGACGATCTCGAGCTGCATCTTGCCGGTCTCGACCTTGGAGAGGTCGAGGATCGTGCTGATGAGGTCGAGCAGGTGGGCGCCCGACATGCGGATCTTGTTGAGGTCCGTGACCATCTGCCGGCTGCCGGCGCGCTCGGCGTCCTCGACCAGCATCTCGCTGAAGCCGATGATCGCGTTGAGCGGGGTCCGCAGCTCGTGGCTCATGTTGGCCAGGAACGTGCTCTTGGCCCGGCTGGCCGCCAGCGCCTGGTCGCGCGCGAGGGTCAGCTCCTCGTTGAGCCGCAGCAGGTTCTCCTCCGAGATCTTGCGGGAGGTGATGTCGCTGACCAGAAGGACATGTCCCGGGGTGCTGAGGTTGAGCTCGTGGAAGTGGCCGGTGAAGGTGATCTCGAACACCTGGCGCTCGCCGCCCTGGACGAGGTCGGCGACGCTGCGGCCGATCGACTGCATCTCGCCGCAGAGCGGGCACGGGCGCGGCTCGGGCAGGAGCAGCTGGCGGGCGGCGCCGGCCCACCAGTCGGCGACGGAGGGCCAGCGGCCGGTCATGTCGGCGAGGATCGGGCTGTGGCGGGCGAGCTCGCCGTCGGGCTGCAGCACGGCGATGCCGATGCCGACGGCGCTGGTGGCGTGCTCGAGCAGGGCCGACTTCTCCTGCGCGGCGGCGACGACCTGGGCCTCGAGCTGGGCGGCGCGGGCGGTCTCGAGGGCGATGGCGATGTGACCGGCGATGGCGCAGAGGATCTCGACGTCGCCGCCGGTGAAGGCGCCGCGGACCAGGCGGTTGTCGAGGTAGACGATGCCGATCATGCGGTCCTTGAGGATCAGCGGGGCCGCCATGGCGCTGTGACGGCCGCGGCTGCCGCGGTCCTCGCCGGACACGACGACCGGCTCGCGCGTGCTCTGGACCTGCTCGACGACGTCGCGGACGACGCCGAAGTCGGCCGCGAGCTCGCCGCCGCGGGCGTCGCGGCCGACCTTGAACTCGAGCTTGCCGGCGTCGTCGCACAAGAACAGGGCGCAGCGCTCGGCGGCCAAGAGCCGCGCGAGCTCGTCGATGGCGATCCGCGCCTGCTCCTCGAAGGCGCGCGCGGTGGCGGAGGCGAGGCTGAGCTCGAGCAGGGCGTCGAGGTGCCGGCGCAGGCGCGCGGCCTGGACGTCGCCGAGGTGACCGTCGCCGGCGCCGCGCTGCTCGTCGCCGGCGCCGAGGTCGAAGGCCTTGCGGATCGCCTCGGCCCGCGGGCGCCAGCCGAGCTCCTCGGCCAGCGCCGCGGCGGCCCGCGCCTCGCGGCGGCCGGCGTCGACCCGCCCGGCCCCGCACAGCGCGTGCGCCCGCTGGTGCAGCGCCTCGCAGCGCAGCCAGCGGTTCTCGCTGGCGAACGCGATCTGCTCCGCTTCGGACAGGTCCGTAAGGGCATGGTCGAAGAGACCTGTCATCCAGGACATGCCCGATCGGCCAAGCAAGAGGAAGCCGCGCAGGACCGGGTGGTTCGGCAGCAGGGCGAGGGTGTCGACGGCGGCGCGCAGGCGGACCAGGTGCGGCCCGCGCTGGGCCGGCGGGGCGGCGAGGGCCTGGTAGAGGCGGGCGTGGACGACGAAGGCGTAGGCGAAGCGGACGTGGTAGGGGACCTGGCGCGGGCGCAGCGGCAGGGCGTCGAAGCGGGCGATGGCGTCGTCGACGGCGGCGAACGGCTCCTGCAGCAGGATGAGGGTGACGGCCTCGAGGCCGAGCAGGTTGGCGAGCTGACCGCGGTCCTCGGGGAAGCCGGCGGCGCCGCTGCGGGCCTGATGGAGGTGGCGCAGGGCCTCGTCGCGGCGGCCGGCGCCGGCCAGGACGACGGCGTGCAGACCGTGGGTGAAGACCGTCGCCTGGCGGGTGGTGCGGTCGCCCTCGAGCTCGAGCTCGGCGGACAGGCGGCGCAGGACCGCGAGCGCGCGCGCGTCGTGACCGCGCGCCCACAGGTTGAGCGCGAGCAGCTGGTGGGCGAACGCCAGGCCCCAGTTCTCGAGCCAGCGGTGGTGGTCGGCGAGGGTGCGCGCGAGCATCTGCTCGGCGGCGAGGACGTCGCCGCACGACTCGTGGATCGCGGCGGCGTAGAAGCTGACGCGGGCGAGGGTGCGGCGGTCGCCGACGGCGGCGGCCATCGCCACCGCGTCGGCGGCGCAGCGGCGGGCCGCCGGCGCGCGGCCGACGGCGGCGTAGACGATGCCGAGCGCGGTCTTGGCCCGCGCCAGCTCGGACGACGGGCCGAGCCGCTCGCCGTAGTAGCGCTGGCGGACCACGGCCTGCAGCAGGGTGGCCGGGCGGATGTCGAAGTAGGCGATGCGCACGGCGTCGTCGTAGAGCTGGGCGAGCAGCCGGGCGCGGGCGCGCCGGCGCGGCGAGGCCCGGCCGACCCCGGTGGCGGCGATCAGCAGGGCGAGCAGCCCCATCACGGCGCTGAGCGCCAGCGCCAGCGGGCTGCGCGACGGCATGGCCGCGCCGACCTCGGCGAACGCGGCGGCCAGGCTGGCGAGCGCGCGCCGGTGCTCGAGCCGGAACAGCTCGACGCGCGCGCGCCTGCGCAGCAGCTGGGCGCGCCGCTCCGGGTCTTGCTCTTGGGACATGGCCCGAGAGACATGCACGTCGGCCTCGTCGTGGCGGCCGGTGCGGCTGCACACCTCGCTGAGGCCCTCGTCGAGGCGGGGGTCGGGCGGCAGGCCGACGCGGGCGCGCAGCTCGTCGGCGCGGCGGAAGTAGCGGTAGGCGTCCTCGTCGGCCGACTCGGCCTGGGCCAGGCGACCGGCGCGCAGGCAGACCTCGATCGCGCGCCTGGGCTTGGAGTGGTCGCCCGCGAGGTAGTGATGCGCCAGGCGGTGCAGGCCGTCGCCGTCGACGTCGGCGCTGTCGAGCGCCTCGGCGACGCGCTGGTGGTACGAGGCCAGGCCGGCGGCGTCGAGGCCGGCCAGCAGGGCCTCGCGCACGCGGTTGTGGACGAAGCTGAAGTCGCCGTGCGGGCCGCGCTCGAGCAGGCGGGCGGCGGCGGCCTCGGCGAGCGCGTGGGCCACCGCGAGCGGCTCGCAGGCCAGCACCCGGGCCAGCAGCGCCGGCTTCACGTCGGGGCCGAGGACCGCGGCGGCGCGCAGGGCGTCGCGCGTGCGCTCGCCGAGGCCGGCGACGCGGGTCAGCAGGAGCTGCTGGACGTCGCCGGGCAGGTGGAGGTTGGCGAGGCCGGCGACCTCGACCTGCCAGACGTCCCAGTAGGGCCGCAGCACCCCGCCGTCGAGCATGGCGCGGACGTACTCGATGACGCCGAGCGGGAGGCCGCCGCTACGCGTGGCGACCAGGCGCACGAGGTCGTCTTCGACGCGCCGCTGGCCGAGCATCGACGCCATCAGCCCGGCGACCGCGGGCTCGGACAGCGCCTCGAGGGCGAGGAACTCGCACGCGCCGTCGCGGTCGAGCTCGCCGGCCCAGCGCTCGAACCGGCCGACGGCGACGAGCAGGAGCGGGAGCTCGGCGATCCGCCCGACCAAAAGGCGCAGCGCGGCCAGGGTGGCCTCGTCGATGACCTCGGCGTCGTCGACCCACAGCACCGCGCCCGGGTGGGCCTCGGCGATCACCGCCAGCGCGTCGACGGTGGCCGACACCAGCTCGCCGCCGTCGCCGCCCGCCAGCGCCGTCGCGTCCGGCCGCAGCCGCCGCAGGTGCGGGTCGACGGCCGCGCGCAGGCCGGCGAGCGGCCGCGCCTCGGCCTGGCACCTGACCGCGAGGACAGGCACGCCGTCGCCGGCGCGCGCGGCCGCGAACGCGGCCAGCAGCCGCGACTTGCCGCTGCCCGCCTCGCCGGTGACCAACACGCCGCCGCCGAGGCCCTCGCGGGCGCGCGCGTGGGCCTCCTCGAGCCGGCGCAGCTCGGGCTCGCGGCCGACCAGCGGGGCGTCCGGCCTGTCCTTGGAGATATGTCCAAAAGGACCTGTCGCAATGGACTCGTCGATCGCGAGCAGCGCGCGCGCGGTCTCCTGGCCCGACTGGAACCGGTCGTCGGGGTCCTTGGCCAGCAGGCGGGCGACCACGGCCGCGAACGCGGGCGAGCAGCGGGGCGCCAGCTCGCGCAGCGGCGGCGGGGCGAGCACGGCGTGCTGGCGCAGCAGCTCCTCGGGGTCGCGGGCGAGGAAGGGGGGGCGGCCCGAGACGGCCTCGAACAGCATGGCCCCGAGCGCGTAGAGGTCGCTGCGGGCGTCGACGGTGCGGTCGAGCATGCCGCTCTGCTCGGGGGCGCGGTAGGCGGCCGGCCCGGCGGCGTGCGGCGGCGCGACGTCGAGGCGGAAATCGAAGTCGACCAGCTTGATCAGGCCGCTGGCGTTCGGCAGGAACAGCACGCTCTGCGGTCGCAGGTCGCGGTGGATCAGGCGCCGGCGGTGGACCTCGCCGAGGACGCCCGCGAGCTGCACGCCGAGCTGGATCGCCTCGGTCTCGGACAGGGGTCCTGCGGACAGCCGCGCGGCCAGCGTGCGGCCCTCGACGTACTCCATGATCACGTACGGCAGTCCACCCGCGTCGCCGATCTCGAACACCTGAACCACGCATGGATGCGACAGCGTCGCCAGCGTGGCGGCCTCGCGGCGGAAGGTCAGCGCCGCCGCGTCGGCGTCGCCGCCGGCGTCGGTGCGCAGCAGCTTGACGGCCACCACGAAGTCGCCGCGCCGCGCCCGGTAGACCACGCTCCGCGCGCTGCGACCGACCTCCTCGAGGAGCTGCACGCCCGGCAGCTGCGCAGTCGGTGTGTCCGGCACCGCGGAAGTATCACCCAATCGGCGGCCGCTTCGCGGCGCCGGCAGCCGGCTCGCAGGCGCGCGCGCGGCTCGGAACCGCGCCGATCAGCGCGACGCGCTCGGCGTCGGCGGCGTGACCAGGCGGTGGTACAGCGCGGCCGGAGGCACGCCCTCGCGCAGCAGCGCCTCCGCGCGCTCGAGCTCCTCCTGGATGACGAGCCGGAACTCGAGCTCGGGCACGGCGCCGTCGACCGCGCGGCCGTTGACGAAGTAGGCCGGCGTGCCGCGGACGCCGAGGGTGGCGCCGAGGTCCTGGTCGGTGACGATCCGCGCGTCCGCCTCGGCGCCGTGCAGGCGCTGCTTGAACTTCTTGAGGTCGAGCTTCAGCTCCTTGGCGATCTGCAGCAGCGTGCTCTCGTCGAACTGGGCCTTCTCGGCGTAGAGCCGGTCGTGGAACTCCCAGAACTTGCCCTCGGCGTGGGCGGCCATGGCCGCGCGCGCGGCCAGGAACGCGTGGCTGTGGAACGGCAGCGGGTAGTGCTTGAACACCACGCGGACCTTGTCGCCGTAGCGGCGGCGCAGCTTCTCGAGCGTCTCGTGGCCGCGCACGCAGAAGCCGCACTCGAAGTCGGCGAACTCGACGATGGTGACCGGCGCGGTGGCCGGGCCGCGCTGCGGCGAGTCGTCGACGGGCACCGGGTAGATCACGTCGGGCTTGAGGCCGGGCCGCGGCCGCCGGACCTGGACCTCGCGGTAGCCGTCGGCGATCGCGTGGGCGTAGATCTGGTCGGGCGCGACGCCCTGCTCGCGCCACTTGGCCGCCAGGTCGAGCTCCTCGCGGACCACCGAGCGCAGCAGCTCGAGCGGCTTGGCGCCGTTGATGTGGCGGCCGTTGATGAAGTACGCCGGGGTGCCGGTGACGCCGAGCTTGCGGCCCTGGCGGAGGTCCTTCTGCACGGCGGTGCCCCAGCGCAGCGCCTCGAGGTCGTCCTGGATCTTCGCCAGGTCGAGCTCGGCGGCGCGCGCGGCCTCCTGCAGGCGCTCGAGGTCGAGGCCCTTCTGGCCGAAGATCCGGTCGTAGAACCCCCAGAACTTGCCCTGCTCGAGCGCCGAGCGGGCCATCAGCGCGGCGACCAGCGCGTAGCCGTGGAACTCGAGCGGGAAGGCCTTGTAGGCGAAGCGGAGCTGGCCGGAGAACTCCTTCTCGAGCGCCAGCATGCTCTGGTGGCCCTTCTCGCAGTAGGGGCACTCGAAGTCGGAGAACGCGACGATCGTCACCGGCGCGTCCGCGGGCCCGCGCACCGGCGCGTCGCCGACCTCGACGTAGAACCGCTCGTGCGGCACGTCGCGCGCGGCGCCGCCGGTCTCGAAGCCGGGCAGCCCGGCGGCGGCCTGCGCCAGCGGGCTCTCGCCGGTCGCCTGCGCCTCCGCGGGGGCCTCGGCGCTCGCCTTGGGGCGCGAGCAGGACAGGAGCGCGAGCGAGGCGCCGAGGAGCGCGGTGCGGAGCGAGGGACGCGGCATCGGCCTGTAGTGTACCGCGCAGGCGCCGGCGATGCCTGGTACGCTGGCGGGAACATCGGCCGGCGGCGGCCGCGTCCTCACCGCGAACCACCACGGGAGTCCCAGGCCATGCAGCGCGTCGTCTGTGTCGACGTCAATCACTCGTACGACGGGGTCCGCGACGCCGTCCGCGACCTCCGCCTCGAGATCCGCGCCGGCGAAGTGCTGGCCCTCATCGGCCCCAACGGCGCCGGCAAGAGCACGACCCTGCGGATCCTCGCCACGCTCCAGAAGCCCGACCGCGGGACCGTGCTGTGGGACGGCCGCGACGCCTGGGACGACCGCTACGCGATCCGCCAGAAGATCGGCTTCCTCGGCGACGGCACCGCGCTCTACCCCGGCATGACCGCGGCCGGCTACCTCACGTTCTTCGCCGAGTGCTACGGCCAGGACGACAAGGCCGCCAAGGGGCGCGTCGACGAGCTCCTCCAGGTGTTCGACCTCGCCAGCAAGGCGAATGCGCGGATCTCCGACATGAGCAAGGGCATGCGCCAGCGCCTGGCGATCGCGCGCACCCTGGTCCACCGGCCCGAGCTCCTGCTGCTCGACGAGCCGGCCGACGGCCTCGACCCGCTCGCCCGCCGCCAGCTGCGCGAGGTCCTGCGCCAGGTCGCCGCCGAGGGCGTCGGCATCGTCATCAGCAGCCACATCCTGCGCGAGCTCGACGGCTTCTGCGACGCGGTCGCGGTCATCCAGCAGGGCAAGCTCGAGGTCCACGGGCCGGTCGACGAGGTCATCAACCGCTACGAGGTCGGCCGCCGCTTGCACGAGGTGCAGGTCACGCGCGGGCTCGCCCGCGCGATCGAGATCCTGCGCAAGCACGAGGGCCTCATCGAGGCGCTCCTGCCCCTGCACAAGGGCGAGCCCCAGCCCGACCCCGAGAAGGACGAGCGCGGCCTGCTCCGCGTGCGGATCCACGGCAGCGAGGAGCGCGCCGCTCATTTGCTCAAGGAGCTGGTGCTCGCCGACGTCGAGGTGATCTCGCTGGCCAAGGTCCGCTCCGACCTGGAAGACGTGTACAGCAGCCTCGGGCGCGACAAGGTCAGCTGAACGCGAGGGCATGTGCTTCGGGGCATGTGCTTCGGGGCATGCTTGAAAGCGCAGGTGACTGCATCAGGGTGCTCGCGCGCGCGTCGCTCGAGCGCCGGCCGGAGCCGGCAGAGCGCCTCGGCGCAGGCGGCCTCGCGGTCGCCGACGCGAGCGTCGCGAGCCTTCGGAGATGTCCCGAAGGTCATGTCGAATTCAGAAAGAGCCAGACGAGCGCGGCGTAGCGGGCCAGCTTGCCGAGGGCGATCCACAGCGCGACAGGCACGGCGGGCAGCTCGAGCCAGCCGGCCAGGACGCACAGGGCGTCGCCGACGAACGGGAGCCAGGCCAGGAGCAACGCCGGCGCGCCGCGGCGCTGCAGCCAGGCGGCCCGCGGCGAGGCGAGCGCGGCCGGATCGACGGCGACGCGGCCGAGCCGGCCGAGCGCGTAGGTGGTGAGGCTGCCGGCGGTGTTGCCGACGGTGGCGACCGCGAGCGCGGCGGGCCATAGGTCGGGCCGCGCGGCCAGCAGCGCGAGCAGCCACACCTCGGAGGCCAGCGGCAGGAGCGTGGCCGCCAGGAAGCTGACCGCCAGCAGCGCCAGCAGCGAGGCCTCGGCGGGCGGGAGCAGGGCGGCGAGGTCGGGCACGCGAGAGTTCAGGATGCCCCCGCGACGGGCTCGCGTCACGCCGATGGGATCGCGGGGCGCGGCGCTCGCCTCGGCGCTAGCGCTTCGTCCTCGGGCCGGGCGCATGCGCGCGAGCGAGCGGGCTGCACGAGGCCCAGCCTCGCGGAGCGGTCCGAAGGCATCCGCGTCCGAGGAAGCGCTTGCCGGGCACGCCGCGCCCGGTGGCGGCGTCAGGTCTCGTAATGAAAAGACTCGATGCAGACCTCGCTGGCCTCGCCCTCGACGATGTCCTCGAGGCAGTCGGCCTTGGCTTGCAGGTCCGCCTCGGCGCGGCAGGCGTCGAAGTAAGCGGCCTCGCGGAGGTCGTAGAGGCCGGTGGGCTCGAAGAACCCGCTGACGTCGAGCTCCTCCTTGTCGGCCACGTACGCGGTGCGGTCTCCCTGCAGGTAGAGGTCGATCTTGCGCTGGCCGTAGAAGTCGTCGATGACGTAGTGGATCGTCAGCGAGCCGACCATCGTGCCGGCCGACAGCGCGTCGAGCACACAGTCCACGGCGGCCTCGTCCGCGGCGGTGCAGGTCTCGTCGATCTCGCTGCACTCGAACTCGGCCGCGGGACACAGGCCGGTGGTGCCGCACACGTTCTCGACGGTGGAGGAGGTGCTGACGTGGGCCTCGAAGCAGCAGCAGGCGTCGGCGGCGGTGTGGTCCGGACACAGCGCGTTCGGTTCGCCGGTGGTGGTGTCGGTCGAGGTCGAGGTCGGCTCGGAGGTCCCGGTGGTCGGGCCGGTGGTGCCGGTCGTCGAGGCGTCGGTGGTGGTGTCGGTCGAGGTCGAGGTCGGCTCGGAGGTCCCGGTGGTCGGGCCGGTGGTGCCGGTCGTCGAGGCGTCGGTGGTGGTGTCGCCGGCGGTCGTCTTGTCGCTGCCCGGACAGGCCGTGAGGGTGAGGGCGAGCAGCGGGACGGCGAGGAGATCGAGGTGAAGGCGCATAGCGGTGTTCGTGGGGGAGACAACTTCGAGCGAGGAATTTCCAGCTCGTGGAGCCCCGCGGCGAAAGGTGCGTGGAGCAGGACCTGCGATTCGTTCATGATCCTGCGACGCGCGCTCGAGGTCGGCGAGGGAGCCGACGGTATCACACCACGCCCGGGTTTCTTATGACCGAAGGGACATGACCCATCGGGCATGCCCTTTCAAACCCTTCACTGCGCGCCGGCGCCGACCGACGCGAGGGCCTTGACCGGCGGGGCGTCGGTGAGGGAGTGGAGGGCGAAGTCGATGGCGACGGACAGGGTCTCTTGGGGGCCGGCCGGGAAGCCGCGGGTGTGGAAGCGGACGATGCCGCGGCGGTCGAAGACGAGGACCACCGGGGTGCGGGAGTAGTCGAAGATCGACTCGCGGATGTCGGCGGCGGAGCCCTCGAGGCCGACGGTGAAGCCGTTGGTGGGCGAGGACGACAGCTGGAAGATCGGGATGAAGCCGTCGGGGCCGGGGTCGGCGGTCTGGCGCAGCATGTCGCGGATGGCCGGCTCGGCGCGGAAGTCGGTGATGAAGTAGCTGTCGACGCCGGCGGCGGCGAGCTCGTCGCTGAACTCCTGCATGTGCGCGTACACGGTGGGGGCGAGGGCCAGCGAGCGGCGGTACTCCTCGATCATCGGCGGCAGCTCCCAGATCACCAGCAGGGCGGCGCGGCCGTACAGCTCGCGGCCGTTGATGTAGCCGCGCGGCTCGTCGGCGCGGTAGAAGCGGATCGCCGGGATCGCGTGGCCGAACAGCTTGCTGCGGGCCCAGTCGGGGGCGCGGTCGAGGGCTTCGGCGCCGACGGTGAACATCGGCGGGGCGGCGGGGATCGGCGGCAGCAGCTCGTTGGGCTTGGCGACGATCGTGACCTCGCGGATCTCGTTGGTGCCGTACTTGGCGACCTGCAGCTTCAGCGGCGTGTTGCGGGCCAGGTCGATCTGATCGATCTCCGCCCCGCTCGAGACCGGCCGGCCGTCGACCGCGAGGATCCGGTCGCCGCGCTTGATCTCCTCGCAGCCGACCTCGCAGCCGAGGTTGTAGGCGACCCACACGCCGCCGGGGGCCAGCTCGCTGTGGGCCGGGGGCGGGCGCGGCGGGTTGAGCTCGGGGCCGCAGGCCCAGAGACCGAACGACAGGGTCAGAGCGGAGAGCAGGGAGCGCTGCACGGCGATGTCCTTTGCTCCGATGAGAGTGGCCCCCGTTGTTGGCCGGCGCCAGGACATGATGAATATTTCTTCATCGCGCGTCCGAGGCCGGTCCGAGGCCCGTGGACCTCACGGGAGCGCGGGCACGGACGCGCGGGCGGGTCACACCTGGGCCGACAGCGACCCCGTGGACTTGCGCTCGAGCTTGGGGATGAGCTCACCGACGAGGCGGATGCTCTTCATGACCTTGTCGTGGGGCAGCTGACCGACCTGGTGGAAGCACATCAGGCGGTCGATGCCGAGGTCGGCGTAGACCTGCATCTTGCGCAGGCAGGTCTCGGGGCTGCCGACGATCAGCGAGTCCTGCTCGGCGAGCGCGTCGTAGACCTCCTCGGGCGGGACGTCCTCGCCCTGCATGATGCGGCCGATGACGATCTGGGCCCGGTTGACGCGGCCGCCGCTGCGGGCCTGCTCGTCGGTCAAGAACTGGCCGAGCAGGGCGCTGCCGGCCGGGTCCTTGAGCCGCTTCTCCTGCTCGGCGGCCTGCTGCAGGAACTGCTCCTTGGCCTCGAAGAAGGTGAACGAGCGGTTGGTGTACCAGGCCGCGGCCGTGGCGGCGCCGTTGCGCATCGCCTCCTCGTCGGTGTCGGCGCAGTGGACGAAGGTGAAGAAGGCGACCTTGTCGTTGATGAACTCGCCGACCGGCTGCTTGCACGCCGCGATCGCCTGGCGATAGAGGCCGATCCACGCCTTGACCTGCTCGGGCGGGGCCCACAGCGTGACCCCGAGCGCGCCGACGCCGTTGCGGCCGGCCTGCTCGAACGAGGCCGGCGACGAGCACGCCTGCCACAGCGCCGGGTGCGGCTTCTGCAGCGGCTTGGGCACGATCGGCACGTCCTTGATGTCGAAGTACTGGCTCTTCCACGAGAAGCGCTCTTGCGTCCACATCTTCGGGATCATCTCGAACGCCTGCTGCATCTGATCGCGCGCCTCGTCGGCGGCGATGTTGAAGGTGCGCCACTCGGGGATGGTCGAGCGCGCGAGGCCGAGCTCGACGCGGCCGTTGCTGAGGTGGTCGAGGAAGGCGGCCCGCTCGGCGATCCGGATCGGGTGGTTGAAGCGGTACGGCGCCAGCGCGGCCGAGTGGCCGAGGCGGATGTTCTTCGTGTGCTGCGAGATCGCGGTCAGCAGGATCTCCGGCGCCGACGACAGGCTGAACTCCTCGCCGCCGTGGTGCTCGACCTGCCACCACGTGCCGTAGCCCATCTCGTCGGCCAGCTTGGCCTGCTCGAGCGCCTCCATGATCCGGCGGTGCTCGTGGTCCGGCGTCCACGGCCGCGGGTCCTGAATCTCGGTGAAGATGTCCAGCTTCATCACAACCTCCCTCGTCCCCCGGGCGCAGCCCGGCCTCTCTGCAAATCGTGCGGACAAGGATAGAGGTCAGGTGTCCGGCGCGAAGGCTCAAGCCGCTGGAAATGTGAGGTCGTGATCGCGCCGGCGCAGCAGCCCGCGAAAAAGCCGCGACCCCGGCGGTTCGGCCTGGGGTCGCGAGAGGATCGGGCGGGCTCGCAGGGCGGACTGCCACGAATCGCCGAGGCCGTGATTCGTAGCAGCGCGCGGCGGGGTTTTACGCGCGACGGCGGCGGAGGACGACGAGGCCGGCGAGCGCGAGGATCGCGGCGCCGAGGTCTCCCGCCCCCTGATTGCAGCCGCAGCCGGTTTCCTTGTCGCTGCCGCCGGTGGCCGAGTCGGTGTCGGTGTCAGTGTCGGTGTCGGTCGCGGTGATCACCGGGCCGCCGGGGCCGGTGGTCGGGTCGACCGACTCGATCGTGCAGCTCGGGCTGCAGCCGTCGCCGGCGTCGAGGTTGCCGTCGTCGCAGGCCTCGATGCCGCTGACGATGCCGTCGCCGCACACGCCCTGGGTGACGGAGCCGGTGCCGACGACGCACAGCTCGTCGATGTTCCAGCCGCCGAACTCGAGCGCCTCGTCGCCCTCGAGGATGAACTCGAGCTGGACCTGGCCGTCGACGACGAACGGCGTGAGGTCGATGTCCTGGAACCGCCACTCGCCGTCGAGGTGGTGGAGGTTGCCGGCGTCGTTGCTGGCGTTCCGCCACGCCTCGCTGGTGTTGGCGAGGACGATGGCCTGGTCGAAGGTGGCGTCCTCGACCTCGAGCCAGCGGCGCAGCTGCAGGCGCACGGTGTTGTGGCCGGCGACGTTGATGACGGGTCCGAGCAGGTGGCTCTCGAGGAAGCTCTCGTAGGTGCCGGGCGGGGCGAGGCCGTTGCCTCCCACGCTGCTGCCGTTGAACGCGGCGCCCGGGTCGGGGCCGCCGGCGGGCGGGCCGAACGCCCAGTCGCCGGTGAGCTGCCAGCCCTGCGCCCCCGGGCCCGACTCGAAGTCCTCGCAGAAGATGTTGGTGACCGGGCCGAGGTAGAGCTCGTAGGTCGGGTCGGCCGGGTTCTTGGGGAACACCACCGTGGTGCCGCCCTGCAGCAGCAGGCGGACCTGGTACTCGAGCACCTTGCCGTCGCCGGCGTTGGGCATGATGCCGGCGAAGCCGCCCTGGGTCGGGTTCATCGGCACCATCCCGCTCTGCTGCTCGCCGCGGACGCGCCAGTGCAGCTCGGCCCCGAGCGGGCTGAGGTTGAGGCAGGGCTTCTGCTCGCCCGACACCACCAGGTCGACCAGCACGCCGTCGGGCGTCGGCGCCGCGGTGAACACCTCGGCGTTGACCGCCGACGGCCCGACCAGGCCGTGGGCGTCGAAGGCGACGTTGATCTCGCACTCGTTGGGTGTCCCGTTGGACAGGTCGCCGTCGTCGTCGTCGGCGAGCAGGACCTCGGGGTACATGCTCGGCATGTCGACCGCGCGGCGGATCGACTCGAACCACAGCTTGTTGACATGGGTGACCCCGGGCCCGGCGCCGAGCTTGTTCCGCAGCGCCTTGCGCAGGTCCCACAGCGCGCCGCCGATGATCCGCCCGCCGTCGTGGATCTCGCCGTTGTCCTCGGGGAAGTGCCACTCGGAGCCCTGCGGGTCGAGCTCGCGCAGCGGCGCGTCGCTGCCCTTGAAGAAGCCGGGCGCGAGGTCGGGCGAGTCGGTGATGGTCGCGCTCAGGAAGTCGGAGATGCCCTCCGACAGCGCGCCCTCGGGGAAGCCGACGCCGGGGATGACGCCCTGGAAGTGCACGTTGTGGCCGAACTCGTGGTAGACGACGTCGGCGATCCGGCCGGTGTTCTCGCACTGCACGTCGGATTGGAAGAAGTTGATCGTCTCGCCGTCGGCGAACGCGTTGCAGATGTCGGGGATGTTGACGATCGCCGGCATCTGCTGGTCGAGGAAGGCGAAGTCGGGGGCGATCGCGCGGACGAACTGCTTGACCCGGTCGGCGTGGACGTAGGTGGCGAGCTGGGCGTCGAGGAACTCGTCGGTCGAGGCGGTCCAGGTGACCTGACCACCTGGCGGAAGGGCCAGCTGGGTCGCGGCCGGGGCGCCGGCCTCGCTGGCGACGGCGACGAACGAGCCGACCACGGTGGTGGCGATGTTGGCCGGGCCGCCGTCGGCGAAGCTGACCGCGCCGGTGATCGAGGTGACGGCGGGGGCGCCGTTGACGACGACGCCGAGGTTGGCCGCGGCGAACTCGGCCCGCTGACCGTTCGGCCCGCGCACGGGGGCGTTGATCTTGAGGTTGCCGGAGGCGAAGCGCAGCAGCTGTTCGCGCGCCAGCGGCTCGCCGGTGGCGGCGTCGACGTAGACGGCCCAGCGACCGATCGGCGCGGTGGCGTGCACGGTGACCCGCAGGACCTCGCGGTAGCCGCGGACGCGGTCGTCGTCGACCAGCGGGAGGATGAAGGGGCCCTCGACGAGGTCGGCGCGGGCGTGACCGGCGTCGCGGGCGATCCACTCGCGGGCCCGCTCGCGCGCGACGGGGTCGGGGATCGGGCTGTCCGTGAGGACAGCCTGGACCTTCGGCAGGGCCTCGCTGCCGATCATCGCCAGCCGCCCGCCCTTGAAGCGGAAGCTGACCTGGCCGCCGAGGACCGGGCGCCCGTGGTAGTGCTGGGCGAAGCCGAGGCTGTGGATGCCGGAGGACAGGTCGTCGCCGACGAGCACGAAGTCGGCGGCCTTGCTGCCGGGCGCGAGCAGGTCGAGGTGGCGCTCGAGCAGGTCGTGAGCGCTGCGCAGCTCGAGGTCGCGGCTCGACATGGCCCTCGGGACAGCCGCGCCCTTCAGCCCCCACAGCCGCAGCGGCACGCCGGTGGCGCGGTCCCAGAGGACGTCGCCGGGGTCGAGCGCGGCGGCGAAGCGGCGATAGGCGGCCTGCGCCGCAGGCGGGGCGGCGTGGAGGACGGCCCGCGAGGACCTCACGCTGACGCCGGCGCCGGCGGCCAGCTCGACGCTCGCTCGCCGGCCTGCTTGCGGGACGAACGCCTCGGCTCGCTCCGGAGCGAGCCAGCAAAGCGCTGTCACGATCGTCGCCGAAAGACTACCCGCAGCAATATTCTTTAAACGCACATTACTCGCTTACGCGCTCCTCAGCAGGCCGTCAAGCGCGGAGCGCGGACGTCGGTCGGCGCCGCGTCCGCCGCCGACAGCCGAGTCCGGCCAGGACGAGCATCCATGCGCTGGAGCCACCCGCGCCCCCCGCGCTCCGGCAACCACAACCGCCCATGTCGGTCGCGCCACCGGCCGTCGCGCTGTCGTCGACGGCGGCGGTCGTGGTCTCGGGGTCGTCGTCGCCGGTGGTCGCTGGCGCCCCGTCCGTGGGGTCTTCCGGCGTTTCGACGGTACACGTCGCGCTGCATCCGTCACCGCCTTCGGAATTCCCGTCGTCACATCCCTCACCCGCGGCGATCACCCCGTCGCCGCAGACGGGCGGCGGCGGCTCCTCGACGCCGACGATGCACACGTCGTCGAGGGTCCAGCCGCCGAGCTCGAGGCCGCCGTCGGACGACAGGCGGAAGGTCAGCTGGATGGTGCCCGGGAACGCGACCGGGGTGATGTCGACGTCGTGGAAGCTCCACTCGCTGTCGCGATGATGGACGTCGCTGTTGTTGTCGCCCATCATGCTGTTGAAGTTGCGCCAGCCGAGCTCGCCGTTGACGAGGATCTCGGCCTTGTCGAAGTAGGCGTCCTCGACGTTCAGCCAGCGCTGGTACTGCAGGCGGTAGACGGCGAAGCCGGGCGGCAGCTCGACGATCGGGCCGGTCAGGTTCATGACCCGCTGCGGCGAGTAGCGGCCGTCGCCGCCGAGGTCGATGCCGGCCACCTTGTCGCCGGCGAACGCGGCGTCCGGGTCGCCCGACTTGCCCTGCGGCGCGCCGACCTCCCACTCGGTGCCGAGCGTCCAGCTCGACACGTCGCCCTCGAAGCCCTCGCACCAGATCGGCACGACCTCGCCGTAGTAGCGCTGGTACCACGGGTAGGCCGGGTTGGCCGGGAACCGGGTGTCGGTGCCGTCGCTGAGGTCGGCGGTCACGCGGTACTCGATCACGGTGCCGTCCGGCTGCGGCGGCAACGAGCCGGCGAAGCCCTCCGCGGTGGCGGTCATCGTCGCCTCCTGGACGTCGGCGGTGCCGCGCACGCGCCACTCGAGCGCGGCGCCGGTCGGCGCGAGGTCGATGCACGAGCTCTGCGCGGCCTGGATGTCGAGCGCGACCGGGACGCTGCCGTCGCCCTCGGCCGCCAGCGTGCGCACCTTGCCGCCGAGGATCGCGGCGCCGACCAGGCCGTGCTTGTAGAACACCTGGTCGATGAGACAGCCGTGAGGTGTCCCGTTGGACAGGTCGCCGTCGTCGTCGTCGACCAGCAGCGCCTCGGGGTACATGGTCGGGATGTCGCTGGCGCGGCGGACCGACTCGTACCAGATCTTGTCGGAGTGGGCGACGCCCTCGGCCTCGCCCATCTCGGCGATGAGCTCGGTCCGCAGGTCCCACAGCGTGCCGCCGATGATGCGGCCCTCGTCGTGGGCCTCGCCGCGGTCCTCGGGCCAGTGCCACTCGTAGCCGTCGGGGTCGAGGTCCCGCAGCGGCTGGCTGTCGAGGAAGAAGCCGCGGGCCATCGCGGGGTCGCCGGTGATCGTGGCGCTGAGGTAGTCGGAGATGCCCTCCGACAGGGCGCCCTCGAACAGGCCGACGCCGGGGATGAGGGCCTGGTTGTGCACGCTGTGGCCGGCCTCGTGATAGACGACGTCGGGGATCCGCGCGGTGTTCTCGCAATTGTCGTTGCCGTCGAAGAAGAACAGGTCGTCGCCGTTCGACATCGCGTTGCAGGCGCCGCTGTTGTCGCTGACGGTGAGGTTGACCTGTCCGTCGAGCCAGGCGAGCGGCTCGCTGGCGATCGCCCGCACGTACTCCTTGGCGAAGTTGCCGGCGATGTAGGCGGTGAGCTGGGCGTCGAGGTGCGGGTCGTCGGAGCCGCTCCACTGGACGTCGCTGCCGCCGTCGAGCGCGACGACCTGGCTGGCCAGCTCGCCGGCCTTGTTGATGATGCGGACGAAGTCGCCGCGCACCCCGAGGCCGATCTGCACGGTCGCGGCGTCGAAGCTGACCGCGCCGAGGGCGTCGGTGGTGGCCGGGACGTCGTCGATGGTGACGTCGAGGAACGGCGCCGGCCGCAGGACCCGCTCGCCGAAGCTCGGGCTGCGCTCGGGGACGTCGTAGAGGACGGTGCCGCTGGCCGAGACGAAGGTCGAGACGCGCGCGAGCGGGTCGCCGGTGGCGGCGTCGACGTAGACGGTCCAGCCGCCGAGCGGCCGCTCGGAGGCGACGTCGACCGCGCGCGCCTCGACGTAGCGGACAGGGCCGTGACCGACGAGGGGGAGGATGACGGGGGCCGAGACGGCGCCGGCGGTGGCGGCCGGGTACTCGACCCGCAACCACTCGAGCGCGCGGGCGCGTGCGAGGTCGTCGCCGATCGGGCTGTCCGTGAGGACAGCGCGCACGTGCGGCAGGGCCTCGCTGCCGATCAACGCGAGGCGGTCGTGCTTGAAGCGCAGGCTGAGCTGTCCGCCGACGACGCGGCGGCCGCGGTAGGTCTGGACGTAGCCGAGGCTGCGGATGCCGGCCGAGAGGTCGTCGGCGACGAGCTCGAAGTCGTCGACACGCGCGCCGGGGGCGAGCAGATCGAGGTGGGCGGCGAGGAAGCTGTCGCCGACGCGCCGGGCCACCAGGCTCGAGCCCATCGCGCCGGCGGCCGGCAGGCCCAGGCCCCACACCCGCGTCGGCACGTGCGTGTCGGCGTCCCAGATCGCCTGCGCGTTCGGGCCGAGCTCGGCGGCGAGGCGGCGCCAGGCGGCCGCGGCCACGCGCGGCGGGGCTCCACCGAGGTCGACCGCTCGCTGCAGGCGCATCCCGACCCCTGCAGCCGGCTGCCAGGCGCCCGGCTCGACGCGGCGGGCCCGGGCCTCGCCCGGGAGGGAGAGGGCGAGAATCACGACGATACTGGCGGAGCTCAGGAGACGGCTGAACATGGACTTCCTGGCAAAGCACGCTAGCCGCGCCCGCAAGTCCGCGTCAACCGAAGCGCTCGCCTGGAATCCTCAGGGCAATGTCGGCGGCAGCTCCGCCGGGTCGGTGAAGATCTGCCAGCGCGCCTCCGGGACGCCCGCGAACACCGTGCGGTAGCGTGGGGCGTCGCGGCCCTCGTCGGTGACGTCACGGATGTAGATCGCAACGACCTGGTCGGGGAACTCACGGTAGGCCGCGGCGTAGACCTCGGGGTCCATCTCGCCCGAGTCGCCGACGAGCACGAAGCGCCGGCCCGGCGCGCCGCGGAGCAGCGCGCGCAGCAGCGGGGCCTTGTACTCGCGCGGGTCCTGGAACAGCGAGAAGAAGCTCGAGTCCTTCGGGCGGAACAGCTTGAGGTGCATGCTGCCCGCCGGGAACCCGGCCGCGCCGGTGAACTCGACGAGCGCGTCGTAGAGCTGCCACGGGCTGGCGGAGAGGTAGTGGAACGTGGCGCCTGCCGCTGCCCAGCGCTGGTACGCCGCCGCCATCGCGGGCACCGGCTCGAACTCTTTTAAAAAGGTCCGCTCGAGCAGGCGCTGCTTGTCGCGGACCTCGCTGATCTTGATGGTGTCGTCGACGTCGGAGACGACCGAGAGGCCGGTGGCGTCGAGGCGGACGATCGTGCCAGTGAAGCTGCGCGCGTCGCCGGGTCGCAGCACGGCGGTCACGGGGGTCAGCGGGGCGGGCAGGTCGGCGTCGTCGAGGTGCAGGGTGGTCTCGCTGTGGCCGTTGGCGCCGGTGACCCCGAGGACATGTTCCTTGGTGCCGATGCGGACGACGACCCGCTTGCCGCTCTCGTTGTCGACGAGGAAGGCGCGGGCCCGCTTGCGGAACACGTCGTTGGCCTCGCTGCCGGGCGGCAGCTCGAGCGCGGCCACGAGGGCCTCGACCGCGGCGCCGCGCCGCCACGAGCCCTCTTCGGGCTCGAACACCCAGGCGCGCAGGTCGACGCGCCAGCGGTCGCCGTCGCGCACGGCGACCGCGGGCAGGAGGCGCAGGTCCTCGTCGGACTTGAGGTCGGAGGTGACGCCGGCGCGCTGCTCGGCGGCGGCGGGGGCAGGGGACGCGGCGGAGGACGGGGGTGCGGGCGCGGGTGCGGGGGCGGGTGCGGGCGATTGCTGGCGCGCGGGATCGCAGGCGGCGGCCGCGAGCGCGAGCGCGAGGACGGGGAGGGCAGGCAGGAGGGCCCGGATGGCCGCGAGGACAGGTGCGGCCGGGCGCCGCGGGCGGTTGACAGGCGTCCGGGACATGTCCGGGAGGACAGGGAGCCGCGCGTCCGACGGCGCGGTGGACATGGCCGCAAGGACAGGTACGGAGGAAGCCGGCGGTGCGGGGGACATGGCTGCGAGGACAGGTTCTCGCGCGGCGCGAGCGGCGATGATCGCGCTGGACGTGTCCAAAGGGGCAGGTCCGGTCGCGTCCGCGGAAGGGGCCGGCGGCGCGGGGGACCTGGCTGCGAGGACAGGCGCTCGCGCGAGGCGAGCGGCGATGATCGCGCGGGATGTGTCCGAGGGGACAGGTCCGAGGACGGGCGCGGAAGGGGCCGGCGGCGCGGGGGACCTGGCTGCAAAGACAGGTTCTCGCGCGGCGCGAGCGGCGACGGCCGCGCTGGACGTGTCCGAAGGGACAGGTCCGGTCGCGGCCGTCTCGGACGGGGCGCAGGTATCGGGCGCCCGGCGGGTCACGAGGCGGCGTTCGTCCGGCCGATGACCTGCTGCCAGGTGGGCCGCTCGCTGAGGCGGCGCCACCAGTGGCCGACGCGCTCGCTGGCGTCGATCAGGCCGAGCTCGCCGGCGGCGGCGAGGTACTCGATGTACGGCATGAAGAAGATGTCGGCCAGGGTGAGGCCGTCACCGACCAGGAAGTTGCGGTTCTCGAGCTGGCGCTCCATCACCGCGACGGCCTTCTTCACGCCCTTGCGGCCCTCCTCGACGGCGGCCATGTCGGGGTCCTTGCCGAAGAACTTGTTGAACACGAGGTTGTAGATGATCTTCATCGCCGGGGCGGTGAAGTTCGCGGTCTCGATCGAGATCCACTGCTCCACCAGCGCGCGCTGGCGCAGGTCGGCGGGCATCAGCGAGGGGCCCGAGAGCTTGGCGTCGAGGTAGCGGCAGATCGCCCGCGACTCGTACATCTGCCAGCCGTCGTCGTCCTCGAACGCCGGGATCTGGCCCCACGGCTGCCGCGCCAGGTGCTCGGCGTTGTGGCCCTCGCCCTTCATGATGTCGACCATGACGAAGTCGGCCCGGTGGCCCTTCTCGGCCAGCGTCATCAGGACCTTGCGCGTACACGTACTGATCGGGTGCCCGTAGACCTTCATGGAACTCGCGTCTCCTGCTTCGCGGAAGTGGGTGCCATGTGTATCACGAGCGCGGCGGGCGTGTCCGCGCCGGCGCCGAGGCGCTGCAGCCGGGCGAGCGACGCCGTTCTCGCGCCGACACGCGCACCAGGTCGGGAGAACGACGACACCGAGCTCAGCGCGAGCTCGCGGTTCGACGGCGAGCGAACGTCGCGTGGCGACATCATGAGCAGTCGGACCGGCAGGGCGAACGCGGCGATCGCCACGCGGACCACGTCGAGCGATGCCGTGCGCGCGCGCGCTCAGGGCGACGCGCGGAGGTGAGGCGCGAGCTCGCGGTCCGGCGCGCCGCAAGGCGCGGCGCGATCCTCGAACCACGCGGGCGTGGCGAGTCGGACCGGCAGGGCGAACGCGGCGATCAGGGCGACGACGAAGAAGCGTCCGGCGACCTCGCCGTGCACCTCGCAGCGCCCGCAGACCCGCGCGACCAGCTCGGCGACGCCGGCTCCGGCCGCGGCGCGCTGCTGCAGGTCGAGCTGCAGCGCGCGCTCGGACGCCGGGTGCTCGAGCGTCACTCGGTGACGACGACCGCCGAGCCCTTGCCGAACGGGCCGGTCGCCGGCGAGACCGAGTGCCAGCCGTCGGGCAGGGCCGGCTCGGTGAAGCCGAACAGCCAGCGGGCGTCGGGCGGCGACAGGTTGACGCAGCCGTGGCTGCGCACCAGGCCGAAGCCGCCGTGCCAGAAGGCGCCGTGGAGCGCGACGTTGTTGTGGAAGTACTGCGTCCACGGCACGTCTTCGATCGAGTAGGCGTCGTCCTCGACCGGCTGGTCGCGCATCGACGTGGCGATGTGCTTGCTCTGCAGGCGGTGGACGCCGACCGGGGTCATGCCCGGCTCCTTGCCGGTCGACACGAGGGTGGTGAACACCGGGCGGTCGCCGACGTAGGCGACCAGCGTCTGCTCGGACAGGTCGACGTGGACCCACCTCTCCTCGGGGCCGACGCCGGGCGGGCGCTTCAGCTTGTACGACTGGCCGACCGCGTACTCGGGCATCAGGTTGCCCTCGGCGTCCTCGTAGAAGCGGGCGTTGCCGATCGTCACCTTGCGCACGAACGGGTAGCGCGAGCGCCGGGTCGGCTTCTTGTCCTCGAGCTTGACCAGCGCGTCGCCCTCGCCCGAGCGGCGCTGCAGCGGCGTCTCCCGCACGATCCAGTGGATCGGCAGGTCCTCCTCGCCGCGCAGCACAAGGCCCTGGAAGGTCGAGCCCTCGCGCTGCTCGAGCTGGTACTTGCGCGCGAACGTGCCGCGCAGGGTGCGGAGGAACTTGCGCTCGCTCTTGACCGCCTCGCCGGCGACGGTGACGTAGAAGCCGGCGTTGAGGTACTCCTTGACCACGGCCGGGACCTCGGGCGGGCGGTCGGCCGGGGTGGTCGGCATGAGCGTTCGGCCATGTTCCGCGAGCCATGTCTTGGCGGCCAGGTCGGCCTGGTCCTGCTCGCTGAAGCCCGGCAGGCGGTGGAAGAACGGGGTGCCGTCGTGCGAGACGCGCCAGTAGTCGTACGGCATGGCGGCGTCGAGGCGCGGGCGCGGGGTGGCGACCAAACCGTCGTCGGGCGGGGCGTCGCCGACCTCGAGGCCGGCGTTGAGGCAGATCCACCCGGCCGGGTAGACCTTGTGCCAGCCCTTGGTGCAGCCGCCGCCGAAGCTCAGCTCCGCGTCGGTGCGCACGCGCGTGCCGGCGCGCAGGATGCCGAGGATCGGGGCGTCGCGCTCGGTCCGCTCGCGCACGAGCGCGGCGAGGCCGGTGACGAGGCCGTGCTTGGGGTACTTCGCCTCGAGCTCCGGCGTCCATTCGGGCGGCGGGGCGTAGATCGCCGGGAAGGCGGTGAAGGTGCCGCTGGCGTCGGGCGTGTACGGATCGCCGGGCGTGGCCGGCGGGTCCGCGGCGATCGCGGGCGCCTCGGCCGGTTCGGCGTCGGGGGAGATCGCAGGCGCCTCGGGCCCGGCCGGCGCCGGATCGACCGCCGCCTCCGGGTCGTCGCCGGCCTGTTCGGCCCCGCCTCCCGGCTGGCGCAAGCCGGTCTCGTACACCGCCGCTGAGAGGACGACGCCGCAGAGAAAGCTCCCGACGCCCTCGATGAGCCGCCTGCGCTGCATGTCGCCGAAGGTGCCGCGGACGATAGCCGTGCGCCTCCGCGGTGGCAACCCGCTTGCTCCAAACGCAGGGGCTCGTCCATGCTCTCCGCCGTGACCTTCGTCCCCGCGCCGCCCCGGCGACTCGCGCCCGCTCCCGCCCTCGCACCGGCGCGTCGCGCCTGGCGGCTCGGGTCGTCGGCGTCCGCGGTGGTCCTCGCGCTGACGGCGAACGTCGCGACGGCCGCGCCCGCGACGCCGTCACGGGCGACGACCGGGGCCGGGGGAACCTCCGTGCTGGCGGCGGGCTCGAGGGCCTCGCGCTTGCTGGCCGCGGCGTCACCTGCCCCTTCGGTCAGCTCGCCGGCGCCTGCTCCTTCGGACAGCCCGCCGAGCGCGCCGGCTGCGTCGTCACCCGGTTCGGCCGCGGCCCCGGCAGCGCCGGGCGGGTCGCCGCCGGCTCCCGCCGAGGGCGCGCCCGCGCCTGTCCCCGCGGACAGCTCGTCGGCCGACGCCGAGGCTGCCCCCGAGGACAGCGCGCAATCGGAGCGCAAGATCGACGGCCCGGCCGAGGCGGCGGCCGTCGACGCGCCGGCCGAGGCCCCGCCGCCGCCCCGCCCGGCCCCGGAGAAGCCGCCGCGGGTCGACGGCACCTACGTCGGCGGCACCATCGGCCCGGGCATCAGCTTCGCGCGGGTCAACGACTTCCCGACGCCCAACCCGTTCGTCGGCGGCGGCGCGACGCTGCGCGTCGGCGAGGTCATCTATCCCTGGCTGAGCATCGGCGTCGAGATCTCCGGCAACCTCGCCTACCGCAGCGCCGACCCGCGCCAGCGCCTGCTGCAGGGCGCGTTCCTGGTCGACTTCGGGTTCTATCCGGGGGCGAAGAAGCAGATCCCGCTGTCGCTGCGGGCGGGCTTCGGCGCCGGCGGCGGGGCGATCCGCGAGGCTCGCCGGCAGGACCGCTCGGGCTTCGGCGGGGCGGTGTTCACCGCCGCGGTCCGCTACGAGTTCTTCCCCGGGGCCGCCAAGCGCCGGCCCAAGCGCGGCGGCGGCTTCTCGATCGGCCCCGAGCTCGGCTGGATCGGCTTCATGCCGGCGGCGAAGGGCCGGCCGATGTCGCACACCGTGTACCTCGGGCTGTACGTCGGCTTCTACTTCGGCTCGTGAGCGCCGGGGCGCATGCCAATTCGGGCATGTCGTCGGCGACATGCCCTGACGAGCATGTCCGTCACGACATGCTCTGCAGAACATGCCCGAGCGGGCAGCTCAGCCGAACATCAGCGCCGCGACGACCAGGGCCAGCAGCGCGGCCATCCAGGTCAGGGTGTTGGCGTCGAGCGGGGGCGGGCCGTGGACGGGCAGGCGGTAGGTGACGGCGGCCGCGTCGGTCTCCGCGGGCGGGGCGGGGGCGGGCATCGCGGCCAGCGCGAGCTTCACTTCGGGCGGCGGCTCGGTGCGGCGGCGGTCGACCTCGACGTGGACCAGGAGATCGCCGGGGCGGCCGCCCGCGAGCGCCTCGCCCTGCCCGCGCAGGCGCACGACCCCGCCGGTGGGGAAGCCGGCCGGCAGCGACAGGCGCACGCGGTCGTCGGTGTCGAGCGAGGACACGGTGCGGCGCGCGTATCCGCCCTCGGCGGCGAGGTCGAGCGGCACGCGGACCTCGTAGGCGAACGGGAGGCCGAGGGCCCACGCCGGCACCGTGACGTCGGCGTGGAGGTCGCGTCCGCGGGGTCCGGGCGCCTCGGGTTCGAAGATGCTGCCGAGCTGCGTCACCGCGCGGCCACTATACCGCGCGCCCCGGCGCTTGCGCCACGGCCCGGGGTGGTGCCAAAAACGCGAGGACATGGGCGAGGTCAACTTCGACGGCCTGATCGGGCCGACCTACAACGATGGGCTCGCCGCCGGCGTCGCGCCGAGTCAGCGCGCCGGCTCGACCACCAACCCGAAAGCGGCCGCGCTCGCCGGCCTGGCGAAGATCCGGCTGGCCCGCTCGCTCGGGCTCGTGCAGGCGGTGTTGCCGCCGCAGCCGCGGCCGAACCTCGGCTGGCTGCGCCGGCTCGGCTTCACCGGCGACGACGAGCGGGTCCTGCGCTCGGCGGCCGAGGGCGACGGTATGTGGCTGCGGCTGTGCAGCAACCCCTCGTCGATGTGGGCGGCCAACGCGGCGACCGTCGCGCCGAGCAGCGACACGCGCGACGGCCGCGTCCACATCGTCGTCGCCAACCTGCAGCACATGCTGCACCGCGCGCAGGAGCCCGAGGTCACCCACGCGGTGCTGTCGGCGATCTTCCGCGACGAGGCGCGCTTCGCCGTCCACGCGCCGCTGCCGGCGGTCCACCAGCTCGGCGACGAGGGCGCGGCCAACACGCTGCGGCTGCAGGTCGGGGGGCGGCCGGCGGTCCACGTGTTCGCGTGGGGCCGCGGGGCGTACGTGCGGCACGCGGCGGCCCGGTTCCCGGCGCGGCAGACGATCGAGGCCTCGCAGGCGCAGGCGCGGCTGCTGCAGCTCGACCCGGCGCGCGTGCTGTTCCCGC
The DNA here is from genome assembly GCF_002343915.1 of Nannocystis exedens. GTDB lineage: Bacteria > Myxococcota_A > Polyangia > Nannocystales > Nannocystaceae > Nannocystis > Nannocystis exedens. Next base: position 6,787,432 of record NZ_NETK01000001.1, read on the forward strand.
AGCAACACCCGGACGGCCTCGACGGCGGCGCCTCGCACACCGACGTCCTGGCGGTCGCGCACGGCTCGCTGCTGCTGATCCACGAGCTCGCGCTGCGCGACGTCGGCAGCGTGCTGACCGAGCTGCGGCGCCGGCTCGGCTCGGCGCTGCAGGTCGCGCTGGCCCGCAACGCCGACCTCCCGCTGCAGGACGCGGTGGCGACCAGCGTGTTCGGCGGCCAGTTCTTCACCTGTCCCGGCGGACAGCTCGGATTTTTGGTCGCCGCCGAGACGCGCGAGAACGCGGCGGCGCGCGGCTACCTCGACCGCCTGGTGGCGGACGGCCACGTGGCCCAGATCCGCGAGGTCGACCTGCGCCCGGCGCTGCGCCACGGCGGCGGCCCGGCGTCGCTGCGCCTGCGCGTCACCCTCGACGAGCGTGAGCGGGCCGCGCTCGCCGGGCGCGTGATCGTCGACGACGCCCTCGACGCCGCGCTGGTCGCCTGGGTCGAGAAGCACTACCGCGACCGCCTCACGTCCGACGACCTCGCCGACCCGCAGCTGCTGCGCGAGGTCCAGACCGCCCTCGACGCGCTGACGCAATTGCTCGAGCTGGGTTCGGTCTACGCGTTCCAGCGCTGACGACGGCGAGCGCCGCGCCCACCCGGCGCCAGCGGCTCCGCGGGCGCCGGCCGAGCGTCCGTGACGCGGTCAGCGGCCAGGCGCCCGCGTGTGGGTCCGCAAGGTCGGACCTGGGCTAGATTGATGGGACCATGACGCCCCCGTCTCTGCAGACCTGTGCGCTCGCGGATCTGCTGGAGCAGCGCCGCGAGGTCATCATCGATCGCTGGACCCGTCGCATGCGGGCCGAGGAGCTGGTCGGCGCCCAGGTCAGCACGCCGACGCTGCGCAACCGCCTGCCGGAGTTCCTCGCCGAGGTGGCCGCCGCGTTGCGTCGGGAGCCGCCGGGGACGCCGTGCGCCGGCGACGTCGCCCGCGAGCACGGCCGCCAGCGCTACCGCGTCGGCTTCGACCTGCGCACGTTGGTGATCGAGTACGACATCCTGCGCGAGGTCCTGTTCGACACCATCGAGGAGTCGGGCCTGCCGCTGCGGATCGCCGACGTGCGGGCGATGTGCGCCGCGTTCGCCGCCGGCATCGCCGAGGCGGTCGATCAGTACTCGCGCGACCGCGAGGGCGACCTGCAGGCCGCCGCGGCCGAGCGCGAGCGGGCGAGCGAGTTCGAACGGCAGCTGATCGCGATCGTCTCGCACGACCTGCGCAGCCCGCTGGCGGCGATCCTGATCGCGGCCGAGGCGGTGGTCCGCCGCGGCGCGCCCGACGACAAGACGGCGCGGCTGCTGCTGCGGGTCCAGACCGGCGCGCAACGGGCCACGCGGCTCATCAACGACCTGCTCGACTACACCCACGAGCGCAAGTCGGGCCGGATCCCCGTGCGGCCGCAGGACGTGTCGCTGCGGCTGCTCGTGCGCGAGGCGATCGACGAGGCGGCGACCATGTTCCCCGAGCGCATCATCGAGTACGCGTGCGACGACCCGGTCCAGGCCCGCGTCGACCCCGACCGGATCGCGCAGGTGCTGTCGAACCTGCTGACGAACGCGCTCAAGTTCAGCCCGACGAGCACGGTGGTGCGGGTGACGACGCGGGTGAACGTCGACGCCGACGCGGTGGTGATCGAGGTGCACAACTGGGGCCCGCCGATCCCGGCCGACCGGCGCGTCTCGCTCTTCGAGCCGTTCCAGGGCGACCCGACGCTGCAGGCGCGGGCCTCGCTGGGGCTCGGGCTCCACATCTCGCGCCAGATCGTGCTCGCGCACGGCGGCACGATCGAGGTCTGCTCGACCGCCGAGGACGGCACCACCTTCACCTGCACGCTGCCGCGCCAGCCGCACGCGGTGACGATCCCGGTGCCCGCGTAGGCTCGCGGGCCGTGCCCGGCGGCGGGCGCCTCGGGTATCCTGGCGGTGATGTCGAGCGCCGACGCGTCGTCCAGCGAGCCCGAGCCGTCCCCGTCGTGGCTTCCGCCGCGGCCGCCGATCGTCAGCGGCGAGGACTACATCGCCAGCCTGCGCGGCCGCGGGCTGCGGGTGTTCCTGCTCGGCGAGCGGGTCGCCGAGCCGGTCGACCACCCGATCCTGCGCCCGTCGATCAACGCGGTCGCGCGGACCTACGACCTCGCGCGCGAGCGCCCCGAGCTGGCGACCGCGGTGGTGCGCGAGACGGGCCAGCGGGTCAACCGCTTCCTCCACGTCACCGAGTCGGCGGCCGACGTCGTCCAGCAGAACAAGATGCAGCGCCGGCTCGGCCAGCTGACCGGGACCTGCTTCCAGCGCTGCGTCGGCATGGACGCGATCAACGCGCTGTACACCACGACCTGGCTCATCGACCAGGCGCACGGGACGCCCTACCACGGCCGCCTGCGCGCGTTCGTGCGGGCGATGCAGCGCCAGAACCTGGTGGTCGGCGGGGCGATGACCGACGTCAAGGGCGACCGCGGCAAGGCGCCGCACGAGCAGAGCGACCCCGACATGTTCGTGCGGGTGGTCCGGCGCGAGCCGGGCGGGGTGGTGATCCGCGGGGCCAAGGCGCACCAGACCGGCTGCATCAATTCGCACTGGATCGTGGTGATGCCGACGATGCGGCTCGGGCCGCGCGACCGCGACCACGCGATCGTGTGCGCGGTGCCGGTCGACCACCCGGGCCTGACCTTCGTGGTCGGGCGCCAGTCGTGCGACACGCGGGCGCTCGAGGGCGGCGCGGTCGACGTCGGCAACGCCCGCTACGGCGGCCAGGAGGCGCTCATCATCCTCGACGACGTGTTCGTGCCCGACGAGCTGGTCTTCATGGACGGCGAGTTCGAGTTCGCGGCCGACCTGGTCGAGCGGTTCACGGCGTACCACCGCCGCAGCTACGTGTGCAAGGCGGGCGTCGGCGACGTGCTGATCGGCGCGGCGGCGCTGATCGCCGACTACAACGGGGTGCCGCAGGTCTCGCACGTGCGCGACAAGCTGGTCGAGATGGCTCACCTCAACGAGACGATCTACGGCGCCGGGATCGCGGCCTCGCACGAGTCGACGGCCACGCCGGCCGGCAACTGGCAGAACGACGCGATGCTCGCCAACGTGTGCAAGCACAACGTCACCCGCTTCCCCTACGAGCTGGCCCGCCTGGCCCAGGACCTCGCCGGCGGGCTGCTGGCGACGCTGCCGTCGGAGCACGACTTCGCCGACCCCGAGGTCGGGCCGCTGCTCAAAAAGTACCTGCGCGGGCGCGACGGCGTGTCGGCCGAGGCGCGCGCGCGGGCGCTGCGGCTGATCGAGAACATGACGATGGGCCGCAACGCCGTCGGCTACCTGACCGAGTCGATGCACGGCGCCGGCTCGCCGCAGGCCCAGCGGATCCAGATCGCCCGGCAGATGCAGGTCGAGGACAAGAAGGCGCTGGCCCGCGCGCTCGCCGGGATCACCGACGAGGTCGAAGGTGGCGCTTGAGACATGTCGTCAAGGGCATGTCTGAAGCGATAGGTCGCGGAGGACATGCCCAGAAGGGCATGTCCTCCGCGCTCAGCCCGGCTTGACGCCCGGCTGCGACGCCTGCAGCGACCACTCGAAGTTGTCGAGCAGCACCAGCGAGTCGTACCAGGGGTCGCCGGTGTCCCACAGGACGAACCGGATCTCCATCGTCTCGCCGGGCTTGACGTTGCCGGACATCTTGAGCCAGCCGGTGCCGCCGCCGACCTGGTTGTTGCCGCCGCAGAAGCCGGGGTCGTCCTTGAAGTGCGGCTGCGGGTTCAGGGTGTGGAAGCCGGTGCCGGCGAGCTCGTCGTTGCCGGTGCAGCTGTCGTAGGTGCCGACCGGCGGGTGGCCGCAGCTCACCTGGCCGTTCTTGCACTGCGTGAACAGGCCGGGCGCGCCCTTGAGGATGTTGACCCCGAGCGGGAACAGCTGGTCCATCGGGTCCTTGTAGATGGCGACGTTCTTGTCGTCCGGGTTGCCGGCGCCCGTGCCGTCGACCAGGGTCAGGAAGAAGTCGTTGTACGGGCTGCACACCCACTCGGGGTACTCGCTCGAGAAGAAGTACACGTGGGCGCTGAACGACTGCGCGTTGGTGGGCACGCGGATCCGCAGCTTGAGCTGGATCGTGTCCTGGCCGGTCGCGCCGCCGCCGGGCTCGGGGCAGCCGGGCGCGTTGGGGAAGTTGTCGCCGTTGGCGGCCAGCCAGTCGGCAGGCACGGCCGCGGGGGTGGACAGCTGGGTGCCGCCCTGGAAGGGGGAGAAGGCCGGCTTGGTGTCGCTCACGTCGGCGGCGGCGCCGGTCGACAGCACGGCCAGGCGGTGGTTCTTCTGCGGGACGATGACGCTGCCGAAGCCGGGGCGGATCGATCGCGCGGCGCCGGCCGGGCTGCCCATGCCGTTCGAGCGGGTGAAGGCGCCGGAGATCACGCCCCAGGTGCGCTCCGCGAGCGGCGCGTCTTCGCTGGTGAACTGACACAGGTCCATGGCCCGCGCGTAGTCGAGGGGGTCGCTCGCGTCGCTGGCGAGGCCGTCGTCGCAGGCCGGCAGGACGTTGTCGGCGCCGCCGTCGCAGTCGTCGTCGACGGCGTTGCCCATGACCTCGAAGGCGCCCGGGTTGACGAGGTCGGGGTTGCTGCAGTCGGGGCCGATCTCGTCGCAGCAGTCGCCGCCGCACACGGTCCAGCCGTCGGCGTCGGCGTCGGCGTTCTCGTCGACCTCGCCGTCGCAGTCGTCGTCGAGGCCGTTGTCGCAGGTGTCGAGGAGCGCCGGCAGGACCTCGCCCTCGCACGGGCCGAAGCCGGTGCCCTGCGGGTTGCAGGTGCGCTGGCCGGGCTTGCAGGCGCCGACGCCGGCGGTGTTCGCCGGGCCGCCGTAGCAGTCCTCGACCGCGTTCGGGGTGCACTGGCAGCTGCCCTGCTTCTCGCAGCCGTTCGCCGGGTCGCCGTCGCAGTCCTGCCAGCCGTCGTCGCAGGCGCCCAGGCCACACTGTCCCATGGAGCAGGTCGCGGCGGCGTGGAACGGGAGCGGGCACGGGTCGCAGCCGCCGCAGTGGGCCGGGTCGGCGAGCGGGTCGACGCAGGCGCCGCCGCAGCAGGCGAGGCCGCCGGCGCACGGCTGACCGTCGCTGCAGCCGGCCACGCAGGTGCCGTCCTGGCACACGCTGCCGGGGGCGCAGCCGGCGTCGGAGGTGCAGCCCTTGCAGGCGTGGTCGGCGAGGTCGCAGGTGCTCGGCGCGGCGCAGTCGCCGTCGTCGTCGCAGCCGGGCTGGCACGCGTCGCCGGCGCAATACTGTCCTTCCGGACAGGCGGGCAGGCAGCCGCCCGCCGTCGGCGTGGCCGGCATCGAGGTCGGGTCGCCGGTGTCGGTGCCGCCGTCGGTCGTGGTCGCGGCCGGGGCGGTCGTGGTCCCGGCGGTGGTGACGCCGGTGACGCCGGGCGCCGTGGCCGTGTCGGTGGCGCCGGTGGCCGGGCGGTCGTCGTTGCAGGCGGACGACAGCGCGGCGAGGACGGCAGCGATAGAGGCAAGGCCCGGGGGGCGACGCATTCGCATGTCCGGCAAGATGGGACCCTTGCGCAGAGGTGCGGCGACGAGGCCGGCGGACCGGCGAATTCGCGGCAAGAAGCAGACGAGCCGCGCGCCAGGGTGCGCGCGGCTCGTGAGCTGCGGGAGGGCCGCCGCGCGGCGCCGCTCAGCCGGCGTCGCAGTAGTACTCGACGTCGGCCTCGCCGGCGATCTTGAGGTCGGCGCAGGCGGTGCCGCACAGCTCGAGCGCCATGTACGGCATCGGCTCGATGTAGCGCCAGCCGCTCTCGTTGGCGCAGTCGGTGATCATCGGGATCTCGTTGTTGCCGAGCTTGACGATCGTCTTGTCGGGGAACGCCGGCGGCGACTCGAGCGGGATGATGCAGCTCTGCGCGTCCTGGACGATGGCGTTGAGCGCGTCGCTGAGCTCGATCGCGTTGTTGGCGCTGTAGAACTTCTCGTTGCCCGCCTTGGCCGTGCCGCCGAGGGTCGCCAGCTCGTTGAGCTTCTCGTACGGGTTGATCGTGTTGGGGTTGCCGTCCTGGATGTTCGGGTTCGGCGCGTTGTCGATGGCGATGCCGATGACGTAGGTCGGGATGTTGTCGACCGTGTAGGCGTCGCTGATGATCGGGGCGACGTTCTCGTCGTAGACCTCGAACAGCTCGGTGAGGTTGGCGGCGCTGGTGCTGCAGTTGGCGGCGCCGTCGGTGACGAGCATGACGATGCGCGGCACCGCCGGGTCGAGCGACTTGAGGTGGTTGAGCGCGGCCGTCATGCCGAGCGCGGTCGGGGTGCCGCCCGCGATCGTCATGTTGCTCTGGGCCGGGAGCACCGGGATGATCGCGTCCTTGTTGAGCTCGGCGACCGGGACCTCGACCTGGTCGTTGACCAGGCACGCGGTCATCTTGTACTCGCCGAGCGCGTTCTTCGACGGGAACAGGTTCATGCCGAAGTTGAACTTGTCGTTGAAGTCGGTCAGCACCTGGTTGACGACCGCGTAGAGGCTGTACCAGCGGGTCACGTTCGGCGTGTTGGGGTCGGCGTCGGCGTCCCACGTCTGCAGCATCGAGCCCGACTTGTCGAGCACGAGCATGGTGTTCGGCTTGATCGGCTGGACGGTGACCGAGATCTCCTGACACGGCGTGTCGCCGGTCGTGCCGGGCATCGTCGTCATCATCGTCGTCGAGGTCTGCGGCTCGGTGGTCGGACCCGCGGTGGTGTCGACCGGCTCGGTGGTGCTGGTCGCGGTGCCGTCGGTGGTGGTCGGCGCGGTGGTCGACTCGGTCGCGGTGCCGGTGCCGTCGGTGGTGGTCGGCGCGGTGGTCTCCGTCGCCGTGCTGGTGCTGGTGCCCGGATCGGTCGTCGTCAGCGGAGGCAACGTCGTCGTCATCATGTTGCCGGTCGCGCCCTGCGTGTCATTGCCGTTGTCGCCGCAGCCGCTCACGAGCCCGAAGGAAGCCAAGAACAGAACACCCGAAAAACGTCGCATCACCACTCTCCCGCGCGAAAACGGAGGTATTAGGTCGACGGCGACTATAACTCAGGGCGACTGTCCGTGTCCGACTGTTTTCGCGACGACGTCGACGCGGACGGGTCGGCGCTCGTCGCGGGTGGTGGGTCGGTCCTGTCGACAGAGGTGTGGTCGTGGACGATGCTCCAGCCGCGAGCGTCGCGCCGGAACACCAGCGTGAAGACACCCGCGCCGGCCGCTTCCGTCTGCGTCAGGCGCCAGCGACCGAGGACCACCGCCGCGTCGCGCCCGAGCCCGCGGACGTCGACGATCTCGAACTCGAGGTGGCCCATCGACTCGGCCCCGCGCGCGCCATAGCGCTCGAGATAGCGGGCCCGCGCCGCGACGAAGCCGCGCCGGATCGCGCCGCCCGAGGTGAACACCAGCGCGTCCGACGGCTCATAGGCGCGCAAGAAACCCTCGAGGTCGCCGTGGTTCCAGGCCGCGGCTTGCTCGCCGAGCACGCCCTCGATCGCGCGGCGATCTTCGCTGGTGAAGCCGCACCCGCCGGCGAGCAGGCCGAGCAGGAGCACGAGCCGCTGCCCGAGGTGACACCAAGCCCCTCGCGGCGCGGCCGGCCGGGGCGCGGTCGGTCTTCCTCGAACGGCCTGTACACCGGCCTGAGCGGCGTTTGGGGGCGACATGTGCTCCGCGTCACACGTTGGGGCGCCCGGGGCGGTCAAAAAACCTGGATAAGTTGCCCAGAACAGAGCCCGAGTATAGCTCAGGGCGGTCCGCCGATGCCCGAATCTCTCCCGCAACGGATCTTTTCCCGCATCGCGCACGTGAGCCTGAGCCGCCCGTGGCTGGTGCTGTCGGTCGCAGGGTTGTTGGTGGCCGCGTCGGCGGTGACGTTGCCGCAGCTGCGGGTGTCGACGTCCCGCTACGGGCTGGTGTCGGACGACAACCCCGACCAGGCGCGGATGCTGCGGTTCTTCGAGCGCTTCGGCAACCCCGACGCGCCGGTGGTGGTGGTCTCGGGCGAGCGCCCGGAGGACCGCCGCGCGGTCGTCGACCGGCTGATCGCCGGGTTCGAGGCGGTGCCGGAGCTGCGCGGCCGCGTGCTCGCCCGCGTCGGCCCGAGCGAGGTCGCCGAGGTGCTGCTCTTGCAGCGCCCCGACCTCCTGTCTCAAGTGACAGGTAACCTGCCGCCGGACGTGGCGCTCGCGCCGCTGGTCGAGGGGGGTCTGCCGGCGTGGTTCGGGGCGATCGAGGGCCAGCTCCAGGCGGGCCTCGACGGCGAGGCTGCGCCGCAAGACCCCGCGCGCGCGGCCGAGGGCCTGAAGCAGCTCGGGGGGATGGCGAGCACCTTCGACCGCTACCTCGCCGGCGAAGATCTCATGCGCGCGGCGATGCAGGCCCAGGCCGGCGAGGCGCCGGCGCGCGGCCGCGACGAGGCGGGCTACATCCAGACGGTCGACGGCAAGTACCACGTCGTCAGCGTGTTCCCCGAATTCTCCGGCAACGAGGTCAGCGACTTCGCGCCGCTGATGGCCAAGCTCCGCGAGATCCGCGACGAGGCGGTGGCCAACGCCCCGGCCGGCGTCAGCGCCGACATCACCGGCCTGCCGGCGCTCGCCAGCGAGGAGCAGCAGCTCGTCAGCCGCGGGCTGTTCCAGTCGAGCTTGTGGTCGGGCCTGGCGATCCTGGTGCTGTGCCTGGTGATGCTGCGGTCGCTGCGGCAGACGGTGCTGAGCTTGGTGCCGCTGCTGGCAGGCCTCGCGCTCACGCTCGGCGCGGTCTACTGGATCTACGGCTACCTCAACCTGATCACGTCGAGCTTCGTGTCGACGCTGCTCGGGCTCGGCATCGACTTCGGCGTGCACATGATGCACCGCTTCAACGAGCAGCGGCGCGCCGGCTCGTCGGTGGCGGCGGCGATCCGCGAGGCGCTGATGCACACGGGCCCGGCGATCCTGGTCGGCGCGCTGGTGACGGTGCTGGCGTTCCTCACCACGCTGGGCTCCGACTTCACCGCCTACGCCGAGCTCGGGGTCATCACCGCGGTCGGCCTGCTGTTCGTGGTCCTGGCGACGCTGTTCATCTTGCCGTCGCTGCTGATCGTGGCCGGCAAGACGGGGATCGCGGCGGTGAAGAAGGAGCCGCCGATGGTCCACCGGCTGGTCGGCTTCGTCTCGCGCGCGCGGGTGTTCATCGTCGTGCTGGCGGTGCTGGCGGCGGTCGGCGGCGGCTGGGGGCTGTCGCGGATCGCGTTCAACGGCCGCTACTTCGACTTCCTGCCGCGCGGCAGCGAGGGCGTGCGCGCGCTCGAGGCGCTCGAGGGCGACCCGCTGATGAGCCCGGTCTACGCCAACGTGGCCGCCGACGACATCGAGTCGGCGCGGGCCGAGGCCGAGGCGCTGCGGGCCCTGCCCGAGGTCGCAGGGGTGCAGACGGCCACCGACCTGTTGCCGCCGCTCGAGCCGCAGCGGCTCGCGCAGTTGCGGGCGATCGACAAGCTCGGACCGCTGCCCGACTTCGCCAAGCTGGCGGCGCGCAAGACGACGCCGGAGGAGCTGCTGCCGAAGGTCAAGGCGATCGTCGACGCGCTCGACGAGGTCCGCTTCGCCCTGCAGCAGGGCGGCCAGCCGACCGAGGCGGTGGACCAGGCCCAGGCGAGCTTCCGCGCGCTGCGCGAGCGGCTCGAGAAGGCGGGCCCGGCCGAGCGCGAGCGGCTGGCCGCGGCCGAGCCGCAAGTGGCCGACCTGCTCCGCCGCGCCTGGACCACCGCCAAGAACGTGGCCGACCGCGGCAGCTACGCGCCGAGCGACCTGCCGCAGCTGTTCCGCACCCGCTTCGTCGCCCGCGACGGCAACGGCCTGGCGATGTTCGTGGTGCCGGCGGTGTCGCCGTGGGACTCGCAGTCGGCGGAGGCCTTCCGCCAGGCGGTGACGACGGTCGCGCCCGACGCGTCGGGCCTGGCGATCAACATCGAGCTGCACTCGTCGATGATCGTGGCGGGGTTCCGCCGCGCGGCGCTGTGGGCGGCCCTGCTGATCCTGGTGGTCGTGACGCTGGACCTCCGCTCGCTCCGCGACGGGCTGCTGGCGCTGATCCCGACGGTGCTCGGGTGGCTGTGGATGCTCGGCCTGATGGCGGCGGTCGGCCGCACGTTCGACGTCGCCAACATCGTGTCGCTCCCGCTCGTCATCGGCATCGGCACGGCGTTCGGGGTCCACCTCATGCACCGCTGCCAGGAGAGCGAGCAGCACAACAGCCACGCACGCCTCGACGACCTGGTCCGCGGGACCGGCAGCGCAGTGGTGCTGTCGGCGCTGACGACGATCGCCAGCTTCGCGTCGCTGACGCTCAGCGACTACGGGGGCATGAAGAGCTTCGGCTCGGTGATGGTCATGGGGATCTCCAGCTGCCTGATCGCCAGTTTGCTGGTGCTGCCGGCGCTGCTGCTGATGCTCGGGCGGGTTCGCGGGCACTGAAGGGCGCCGGGGCCTGGTTCGCCGGCGGCCTCGTCCGTGGCCCGTCCGCCGCGCGAGGGTGGGCAGCGGCGCCCGAGGCGACTATGCTGCGCGCGTGCCGATTCACGTACATGGTGGGTCCGTCCTGCTCGCCCGCCTGGCGGAGGCGGGTGTCCCGGGCGAGCGGCTCGAGTGGTCGGAGGTGCTGTGCGAGGGCCCGGTCCCGGCCGAGGCCGACGACGAGGGGTTTCGCCAGATCCGCGCCGACTGGTTGGCCGAGCACGTCGGCGATCCGGCTGCGGTGTCGCGGATCGCAGCGGGCCTGCGCGCGCAGGACGAGGCGCTGGCGGCCGCGGCGGGGCGCGACGAGCTGGTCTTGTGGACAGGTAACGAGTGGTTCTGCCAGGCGATCGCGCTGGCCCTGATCGCGCGGCTCGGTCCGGCCGGGGCGCGGCTGTCGTGGGTCGCGGCCGACGACGACCCCGACCGCCCGGGCTGCAGCGTCAGCGAGCTCGACGAGGCGGGCCTGCGGCAGGCGTTCGCGGCCCGCGAGTGCGTCGACCCGGCCGCGATCGCGCTGGCGGTGCAGGCGTGGGACGCCTACCGCGCGCCGGGCCCGATCCGGCTGCAGAGCCTGGTCGACGACGCGGCGGCGTTCGTGGCCTGGCCGGCGCTGCGCGGGGCGCTGGCGCTGCACCTGGCCGAATGGCCAGGTCGTGAGGACGGCCTGGCCCGGACCGAGCGGCAGTTGCTGGCGGCGCTGGCCGACGGCCCCGCCGACCTGGGCGCGCTGCTGACGGCCTGCGGGCGCGCCGAGGCCCGCCCGTGGCTGACCGACCTGCTGGTGCTCGCCCGCCTGCGCCGGCTCGCCGAGGGCGACGCGCCGCTGGTGCACCTCGCCGGATCCGCTCCGCCCGAGCTGAAGGCCGAGATCACCGAGGCCGGGCAGGCGGTGCTAGCCGGCCGCGCGCGCTGGCCCACCCCGGCCCGCTGGCTCGGCGGGGCGTTGCTCGACGCCGCCACCCCCTGGTGCTGGGACGGCGAGCGCGGCCGCGTGGTCCAGTGGGCATGACCTCTCAGACATGGCCATATGACCATGTCCGATTGGACATGTCCCTCTGTTCCGCTCGCTAGAACGACGAGCCCGGCTGCATCAGGAACTCGCACTCTTCGGCGGTGCTGTCGCGCCCGAGGAGCGAGTTGCGGTGGGGGAAGCGGCCGAAGCGGGCGATGATGTCGCGGTGGCGGACGGCGTAGTCGAGCCACATCGGGGTCTCGTCGAGCGCGCGCATCAGCTCGACGCAGCGCTCCTGGTCGGCGAGGTCCTCGCTGTGCTCGAGCGGCAGGTAGAGGAACAGCCGCTCCTCCTGGGTGAGGTCGTGGTCGTGACCGGCAGCCAGGGCGGCGTTGGTGATCTCGCGCGCCTTGGCGTCGGAGGCGAAGGCCTCGGGGGTGCCGCGGAACATGTTGCGCGGGAACTGATCGAGCAGGATGACGAGGGCCAGCGCGCCCCGCGGCGAGGCGGCCCAGCCGTCGAGCGCGCCGCCGGCGGCACGCGCGTGCAGCTCGCCGAAGGTCTCGCGGATCTCATGGTCGAGCTCGTCGGAGCGAACGAACCACTTCGGCCGGACCCGCGGCGAGAACCAGAAGTCGAGGACGGCGTCAGGAGTGCTCATACGCCGGAGAATTTGTGCGTGGACCGAGCGAGGGGCAATGCCCGGCGGCGCCAGCGGCGGCGAGAATTTTTCCAGGACCGGCGGCCTCGACCGTTCTCCCGCCGTGGACTCTCCGGGAGCCCCGGAGCGAGGCTGGGGGCCGCAAACGACGGACGCAAACTCGCGTCACCCGGCGAACAACAGGGCGACGCCGGCGACCGCGACCACGGCCCCGAGCAGCCCGCGCACCCCGACGCGTTCGCCCTCGAGCCGGGCGGCCAGCGGGATGATGAAGATCGGCGAGGTGCTGAGCAGGCTGGCGGCGACGCCGGCCGAGGTCCGCTGGAGGGCGAACAGGGCCAGCGAGACGCCGAGGAACGGGCCGAGCAGGGCGCCGATGGTGGCGTAGCCGAGCGCGCCGCGGTCGCCCAGCGCAGCTCGCAGCCGCGGTCCCGCCGAGGCCGCCAGCACGAGGGCGACGAAGCAGGCCAGGCCGACGAGCATCCGGATCTGCGCCCCCGCCAGCGGCTCGTAGCCGACCATCCCGCGCTTGCTCAGCACCAGCCCCACGGCCTGCCCGAGCGCGCCCCCGAGGCCGAGCAAGATCCCCCGTAGCCTCGGGCTGGCCGGCCCCGGCGTCGTGGCGGCGGGTGTCCTTTCAGACAGGACCCAAGCGACACCTGCGAGGGTGATCGCCATCCCGGCCAGCGACAGCGGGGTGAGGCGCTGGCCGAGCACGGCGAAGTCGATCAGGGCGGTCAGCGGCGGCGCGAGCGCCATGAGCAGCAGGGTGAGGCGCGGGCCGATCTCGATGAAGGCCCGGAACTGGCAGAGATCGCCGAGGAAGTAGCCGACGAAGCCCGACAACCCCAGCCACCACCACTGCTCGGCGGTCGCGTCGGTCGGCAAGGCTCGCCCGCGCAGCGCGAGGCCGGCGGCCGCGGCGAACACCAGCGCGAGCGCGAGGCGGATGACGTTGAGCGGCAAGCTGCCGATCCGCCGCCCCGCGCGCGTGAAGGCGAGCGAGCCGAGCGCCCAGCACACGGCCGTGCCGATCGCCGCGAGCTCGCCGAGGTGATCGGTCACCGCGGCGAGTCTACGCGAGCGGCCGACGCCGGCGAAGCCAGGCGCGACGGGGTGCGGCTCGTCGCCGTGAAGGTGCTCGTCAGGCGCGCGCTTTGGGGCGTGCGCCCGAGAGGCGCGACGCCCGGGCCGGCGCGGGGTGAGCCGCCTACGCGACCCTGCCCGCCCTCGAAGAGGCGCTCGAGATCGAAGTCCCGACGTGAAGCTCGACTGACGGACGCTCGAGCTGCGGCTGAAGTTCAGCAACGGGAAGCGGGCCGGGTCATCGTGACAGCGGCAGGTGGGCTCGGAGCAAGGAATGAGACTGTTCGGCGCGAGAGGTCGTGAGTCTGGCCGACGCGCCGTCGCAAATTTTTAAAAAAAGAGCGCGCAGCAAGACTGGTTGCGCGGGCTTGATGTGCGAGGGAGAAGGCCTGCATTTTCTTGCCTGGAGGAAGCGTCTGCGATGACGGCGCAAGAGAATCGTCGGCGGCAAGCGTTCAAAGCCGTGTATTTCCTTGCTGTGACACAGCTTGCGAGCGAACGCGGGCGGCGCCCGGCTTCGCATAGGGCTCGTTGCGCGAGCAACCGAATGAATGGCTGGCAGCAACCGAAAAAACGGCTGCCATCGTCGGGTAGCACAGCGCGCAGCGAGCACGCCTGGGTCGCATGGTCCCTCGCAAGCAACCGAATAGATGGCTCCCAGCGTCCCGCCAAACGAGTAGCGCCCGGGTCGCATGGTCCGTAAAGGTGACGCGCGATGTCGCACGGCGTCGGTCTCACCTCTACTTCGTTGGCTGCCACGCCGGCGCGCCTGGCGGCGCGCTGTTCGCCAGCACGAGTCGTGAGGTTGCGACGACCAGCGCGAGCACGAGTGCCGGATCGGACGACCCGATCGATGCGCGCTCGCGGATCTGCCCAGGGATATCCCAATCCTGGGAGGAGCTTCGTGGAAGCGCAGGTCCAGCGCGGCATGAGGGCGTCGATCTGCGCGGCCCGAGTAGGGCGCGTTCTCGAGGATGTCGCGGCCCAGGTCGCGCCGCGGTGCGATCCGTGCCCCCATCGGTGATTGTGGTGCTCGGGAGCGCGACCCTTCGAGGATACCGCGGGCAGGAGCGCCGGTGAGGCAGCGTTTGCTGTTCAGGGAGCTGGCCGCCGAACTCGATGGAGCGAGCCGTTCATCTCGTGATGAATCGTGGCGACCCATCCACGATTGCAGCGCTGGGCATCTGAGGGGCAAGCGCAAGAATGAAGGACGCGTCGGCCTGTTTTTTCTTGCTACCAGCGGTCGTTGTCCAGACCGCCGTCCCTCGGACGGAGCCTCTTCTTCAATCTTTAAACGTGCTGCGGATGGCTCGAGGCGACACCTTCGACCGGCGCAGTTCGTGGTGCGCACGCAAACATTTAGGCGGCTCCATTCTTGTGCTTCGCCGTGCCAAACGAGTAGCGCCGGGGCCGTGTGGCCGATACGGTAGCGCGCGATGTCGCGCCTCGCCGGATTGGTCGTCACCACTCTCTGCTTTGTCGGTTGCCAGGCTGCTGCGCCCGATGGCGTGCCGTTCGGTAGCGCGAGCAGTGAGGTTGCGACGACGAGTACGTCGACGGGGACATCGACCAGCACGACGTCCTCGTCCACGTCCACGTCGACGGCGACAGCGACGGATGTATCGACGTCGACCTCGACGAGCGACGCGGTCGTTGGCGGCAGCAGTAGCAGTGGCGCCGCTCCGCCGGACTTCGGCGCCGTCGCCCCGGACGGCTGCCAGGGGAAGGTCGACATCATCTTTGCGATCTCCACTGAATATCCGATGAAGGAGTACCAGCCGCGGCTGATCGCGGCGTTCCCCGAGTTCGCGCAGGCGCTCGAGGAAGAGCTCGGCGGGTTCGACCTGCACATCCTCGTGACGGACTCGTCGCACACGTGGTCGATGGATGACTGTTCGCTGTGTCAAGATCCAGCCGACTGCGATCCCGACGGCGTGCCCGACCTTTGCGGCGCGACGATCGACGAATGCGATTATACGATGGGCTCCGGCGAGACCTTCGCCAGCGAGCTGGGCTCCTCGGGCCGGCGATGCAAGCTCGCGGGAGGCCATCGCTACATCACCAGCGAAGAGCCCGATCTCCCGGCCGCGTTCGATTGCCTCGCACGCGTCGGGTGGGGCAGTGCCACGCCGCTGGCCTTCGACTCGATCCTCGCCGCTCTGGACCATTCCCTGATCGAGACGGGCGTCGAGCTCAACTCTCCGGGCGGATGTAACGAGGGGTTCCTCCGCGACGATGCGCTGCTGTTGCTCGTGATCATCCAGAACACCTACGAGTACGGGTCGCTGGGGGGGCCCTACCAGTGGAAAAAGGCGCTGTACGCGGTGAAGGGGGGCGACGAGGACGCGGTGGTCGCGCTCGCCATCACTGCGGACAACGATATATCGCCGAATCTCTGCGCTCCTGGTGAGCCGCCTCTCGATAAGAACCGCATGCGGATCTTCATGGAAGAGCAGCTCAAGCACGGGAATATGGCGTCGATCTGCGCGCCGGCGTACGGCCCCTTCTTCAAGGATGTCGCCGCTCAACTCGCCATGCTCTGCGATCAGTTCATCCCGGACTGACGAGCTTGGAGCACTCATTCTCAGAGAGCTGTCCGACCCTCGTTGTGAGGGACGTGGTTACGGATGATGCACTCTCACCCAAGCTCGATCGCCACGAAGACCTGCCACCGCGCAAAACCCTCGGCCGTCGCAGTCGGCCGCCTGCAGGCCAGCGTCGGCGACGTCGTGCTTGAACAGAAAAGGATCGTCGCTGCTCTGGAACCCGACCACCGCAGCGGAGGTGGCGGTGCTGGCCGCTGTCGTGAATTTGTTCTCACGGTCACAGGCGATCCCGTAAAACGTCGTGTTTTCGAGAGGATCGAGTCTTCGCTTCGCGTCACCGTCGCCCGTAGGGTCGAGCCAGCGGGCAGCCGGCGAGCGCGCGGTCTTACCGGGCTGAATCCATCCACTCGCAACCATGTCTTCCCCACAGGTCGTGACGGCCACGAGGCCGTCCTCGGCCGCATCGAGACCGCTCGACGTCCACGCGTCGGTGAGGCTGTTGTTGAGCTTGTACTGGACCGAAAACGCCCGCAGAGGTGGCTCGCTGTTGTCACTGAAGATGTAGCGCTCGCCGACCACGACCAGAACGTTCAATTTTTCCGACCACGCCACCGCGCGCGGATGCTCGTCGAAGATGTTGAGGTCGTCCGTCCAGTTGTCGCCGGGCAGCGGCGCCGCGATGGTGGCGGACCAGAGCATCGTCCCGCCGTCGCCGAACCCCTCGATGAACCCGTCGTAGCGGGGAGGCAGCTCGTTCACCAGCGCCTCGCCGACCACGAAGAAGCCGTCCGGGCTGGCCGTGATGCCGCTGTAGGTCTGGCCGACGGCGCCGAGGCGTTCCCACTCGAGCGAGCCCTCGGGTGAGAGCACGGCGATGTAGGGTCGACGCGCGAGGCCGGAGCCGATGTTGGCGGCGATGGCGGTGCGGCCTTCGGCGTCGACCGCCAGGCCGACGGCCTGCGAGGGCGGCTGGACCTCCGGAAGCTCGGTCCACTGGGAGATCTGCCAGGGCGAGCCGAACTGCGGGGCGCAGGTGTCGGGATCGAGGCGCCACACCGTGGCCTCGAGCGAGGGGGCCGCGAGCGCGCCGGCCACGACCAGCGCGTCCCCGTAGACGACGGCGGTCAACCAGCCCGAGCCGATGTCTTCCTCGAAGACGCACCGCTGGGTCCCGGTGTCGGGGAGCATCACCACCAGCGTAGCCGAGGCCTGGTCCTTCTGCATCTTGTCGTCCTCGGCGGTCAGCAGCAGCTCGTAGGTGCCGTTGGAGTTGGCCTTCGAGGTGGCGTCGACGGACCACGTGAACTCGGACGGCGCGAACTCTTTCTCCTCGATCTCCAGGGTGGTGACGCTCAGATGCAGGTGGGTCACGTTCGGGCTCACGACCGCGAACGCCTCGGCCGCGCCCGCCTCGTGCAGCACGTGGGGTTCGATCTCGAACAGGAGGATCTCGGGCGGCTCGTCCACCGGCTCGCCGGTGGTCGTGCTCCACGGCTCGCCAGATCCGGGGGTGGCCGGGTGCGGGTCGCTGGTCGTCGCCGGCAGCCCGCTCGCCGCGCTCGCGTCGACGCCGGTGCTGGTCACCCACGACGACGCGCCGCCGCTGTCGCTGCCCTGGGGGAACAGGGCGGTGGCCTGGCCTTCTACGTCCGCGTAGCAGCCGGCGGTCACGAGGGAGACGAGAAGTGTACTTCGGGACATGTCCTCGGCTCCGCTCGCGCCGCGAAGATGATACCGGCGGAGTCGCCGCGCACGAACCGAGGCGATCCCACGGTCCTCGTCGAGACCACCCACGGTCGTCGCGTCGCGGCGTGGGCATCGATGGCGAGGTTGACGCCCCGCCGTACGCGTCCGGTCGTTGCGTACGCAACGAAATAAATTCTTCCAAAATGTGCGTGATGGCACGCCAAGCGAGTAGCACCGGGTTCTGGAGGCCGATAGCCTGGCGCGCGATGTCGCGCGTCAACGCTTTCGCCGTCGTCCTCTACCTCGTTGGCTGCAACGCCGCGTCGCGCGCGGAGACGACGCCGTTCGGCAGCACGAGCGTCGGGGTGACCGCGGGTGACCCGACGTCGACCACGAGCGCGCCGTCGTCGCCGACGACGATGACGAGCGCGGGTGATGTGTCGACATCGGCCGATGCATCGACCTCGACGACGTTCGAGCCGGCCGCGAGCGGCAGCAGTGGCAGTGCCCTGCCGGACTTCGGCGACGTCGCGCCGATCGGCTGCCAGGGGAAGGTGGACGTCATCTTTGCGATCTCCACCCAGTACACGATGGAGTTCGCCCAGACGCGGCTGCTCGCGGCGTTCCCCGAGTTCGCGCAGGCGCTCGAGGAGGAACTGGAGGGCTTCGATCTACACGTCCTCGTGACCGATTCATCGTATACGTGGTCGATGGACGATTGCTCGTTGTGTCAGGATCCGGCCGATTGCGATCCCAACGGCGTGCCGGATCTGTGCGGGGCGACCATCGACGAGTGCGACTACACGCTGGGCGCCGGCGAGACCTTCGGCAGCGAGATCGGCTCTTCCGGCCGGCGCTGCAAGCTCGCGGGCGGCCGTCGCTACATCACCAGCGAGGAGCCCGACTTGCCCGCCGCGTTCGACTGCATTGCTCGTGTTGGTTGGGGCAGCGCCAGCCCCCAACCGTTCGACTCGGTCCTCGCGGCGCTCGATCATCCGTTGATCGAGACAGGCGTGGAGCTGAACGGCCCCGGCGGCTGCAACGAAGGGTTTCTGCGCGATGACGCACTACTCCTGGTGGTGGTCATCCAGGATACGTACGACCAGGACTCGCTCGGGGGACCCTATCAGTGGACGAAGGCTCTCTACGCGGTGAAGGGCGGCGACGAGGACGCAGTGTTCGCTCTCGTCATCACGACCGACGTCGATATCTCGCCGAGCCTGTGTTCTCCTGGCAAGCCTCCGGTGCAATCAACGAATCGACTTCGATTGTTCGCGGAAGATTACATCAAGCACGGCAACGTTGAATCGATCTGCGCGCCCTCCTACGGGGAGTTCTTAAAAGAGACAGCGGCGGAACTAACCGCGCTGTGCGACCAGTTCGTCCCGAAATAGCGCCGATGCGCTATTGACGCTTCAGGGGGATGCACGCGGACCCACGCGAGGTTCCCGGGAGGCCGGCGGTCGCAGAAGCCGCGAGAGTCGCAATCGACGGCCTCAGTGAGGCCTGCGGAACAAGTGCTTGAACAGGAACGGATCGTCGCACGCCCTGAGGCCGAAGACGTTGGCGCCGGCGCCGGGGTCTTCGTCGTAACGCTCGCGGCTCCTGGTTCACGGTCGCAGGCCACCTCCTGGATGGATGCGTCGGGCAGACCGTGGCGTTGTACCCCGACTCGTCGCGACCGGGAACGGCTGACGCGTCGCGGAGAGGGCATCGAGGGCGAGGTTGACGCCCCGCCGTACGTGCCCTTGGTCGTGTACGCGTCCGGTTGTTGCGTACGCAACGAAATAAATTTTCTGAGATCGTGCGTGATGGCACGCCAAGCGAGTAGCGCCGGGTTCTGGAGGCCGATAACCTGGCGCGCGATGTCGCGCGTCACCGCTTTCGCTGTCGTCCTCTACCTTGTTGGCTGCAACGCCGCGTCGCGCGCGGAGACGACGCCGTTCGGCAGCACGAGCGTCGGGGTGACCGCGGGTGACCCGACGTCGACCACGAGCGCGCCATCGTCGCCGACGACGACCACGAGCACGGGTGATGTGTCGACATCGGCCGATGCATCGACCTCGACGACGTTTGAGCCGGCCGCGAGCGGCAGCAGTGGCAGTGCCCTGCCGGACTTCGGCGACGTGGCGCCGATCGGCTGCCAGGGGAAGGTGGACGTCATCTTTGCGATCTCGGCCCAGCACACGATGGAGTTCGCCCAGACGCGGCTGCTCGCGGCGTTCCCCGAGTTCGCGCAGGCGCTCGAGGAAGAACTCGACGGCTTTGACCTCCACGTCCTCGTGACAGATTCTTCATTCTGGTGGTCGATGGACGATTGCTCGTTGTGCCAGGATCCGGCCGATTGTGATCCAAACGGGATGCCGGATCTGTGCGGGGCGACCATCGACGAGTGCGACTTCACGATTGGGGCTGGCGAGACCTTCAGCAGCGAGATCGGATCCTCTGGCCGCCGCTGCAAGCTTGCGGGTGGCCGTCGGTACATCACCCGCGAGGACCCCGACCTTCCCGCCGCGTTCGACTGCCTCGCCCGCGTCGGTTGGGGCGGGGCCAGTCCGCTGCCATTCGACTCGATCCTCGCGGCCGTCGGTCACCCCTTGATCGATACAGGCGTCGACTTGAACGGCCCCGGGGGCTGCAACGAAGGGTTCCTGCGCGACGACGCGCTGCTCCTGGTGGTGGTCATTCAGGATACGTTCGACCAGGACTCGTTCGGGGGACCCTATCAGTGGACGAAGGCCCTTTACGCGGTGAAGGGCGGCGACGAGGACGCAGTGTTCGCCCTCGTCATCACCTCCGACGTCGAGCTCTCGCCGAGTTTGTGCTTCCCCGGCGAACCGCCGTTGGCCGCGAAGAACCGCCTTCGGCTGTTCGCGGAAGATTACATCAAGCACGGCAACGTCGAATCGATCTGCGCGCCGTCCTACGGGGAGTTTTTCAAAGAGACAGCGGCGCAGGTAGCCGCGCTGTGCGACCAGTTCATCCCGAAGTAGCGCTGGTAGTGGCATTGGGCGATTCACGGGTGATGCACGCGCACCCACGCGTGGTTGCCCAGGAGGCCAGCTGTCGCGCAGAAACCACGGGAATCACAATCGACGGCTGTCAATGTGGCCTGCGGAAACAAGTGCTTGAACAGGAATGGATCGTCGCTGCCTTTGAAGCCGACGACGTAGGTGCTGTCGATGGTCGTAGCGACGCCCGCGACCTTCTGCTCACGATCGCAGGCCACGGCCTGCATCGATGCGTGGAGCAGGTTGTCGAGTCGGCGCTTGTCGCCATTGCCGAGCGGATCGAGCCAACGCGTGGCCGGGCTTCGGCTGTTCGGACCGGAGCCCACCCAGCCGGCAGCCAGCGGGAATCCGCCGCAATCGGCGATCGCCAGGAGACCGTCCTCGTCGCCGTCGAGGCCGCTCGAGGTCCAGGCGCCGACGAGTGCGCCATTCCCAGTGTAACGCGCAGAGAAAGCCCGCGTCCAGTTGAAAACTATGTCTTCTGACACCAGACGTTCGCCGACGAGGAGCAGCGTTTGACTCTCTTCTTGCCACGTGACTGCGCGCGGATGTTCGTCGAGGGTTTTGGGGTCGCCAGGGAAGTTATCCCCTGGCAGCGGCGCGGCGAGGATGTCCCACCAGACCTTCTTGCCTTCTGCGTCGAAGCTCTCGACGAGGCCGTCGCGCGGCGCCTTGCCGTCGACGATCTGTAGCTGCTCGCCGACCACGAAGAAGCGGTCGGGCGCGGCCGTGATGCCGCTGTACGTCTGCCCCATCGGGCCGAGGTGTTCCCATTCGAGCGCGCCCTCGGGCGAGAGCACCGCGAGGTAGGGCTGGCGTACGAGGCCCTCGCCGATGTTCGCGGCGATCGCCATGCGGCCTTCGCCGTCGATCGCCAGGCCGACGGCCTCCGAAGTGCCTTGCACCTTGAGCGCGCTCCACTGCGAGAGCTTCCACGGGTAGCCCGCCTGGGGCTGGCACGAGTCGGGGTCGAGTCGCCAGACCGTGGCCTCGCGCGAGGGGTTCGACAGCGAGCCGACGACGATCAGCGCGTCGTCGGCGTAGACCGTGGCGGTCAACCTGCTGGCGAGGACGTCCTCGGTGAACACGCACTTCTCGGCCCCGGTCTCGGGCAACGTGACCCACAGCATCGCGGTCGCGCTGGCGGTGAGGCCCTCGCGGTCGCGGACGACGAGCTCGAGCGTGTACGTGCCCTCGGACGCGGCCTTCGAGGTCGCCGCGAAGGACCACGCGAACTCGGCCGGCGGTCCGGACCACACCGGTTGGCCGTCGACGTGCAGCTCCAGCGACACCACGTCCGCGCTGACGACGGCGTGCGCCTCGGCCGTGCCTGCCTCGTGCAGCGTGTCGGGCTCGACGGTGAAGCTGACGATCTCGGGCGGCTCGTTGGCGGGGCCCTCGAACGTGGTCGCGGTCTCGCTGGGGCCGCTGCTGCCGGTGGGCGTGTCGCTCGTCACCGTCTGGAACGAGTCGCCCGGGGCCTCGCTCGCGCCGCTGCTCGTCGCGGCCGAAGTGCCCGCGTCGGTGTCGGTCTCGGCGGGGAACCGCGCCGAGCCGTCGGCCCACGTCTCCGCGAAGCAGGCGGCGACGGCGAGCGGGAGCACGAGTGTACTTCGGGACATGTCCGCGGCGCTCCGGTCAGAACGCCCCGCTGAAGATGACACCGGCGGCTCCGCCGCGCACGTACGGGCTCACTCGGGCCCGCCGCTTCGCCGACACGTACAGCGGGATCGCAGCGGCCAGCGTCACCGCGCCGGCGACCCCGAAGCCCAGCGCGACCCACCGCGTCTGGTCGGCGATCCCGAACACCCGCTGGAACTCCTCCTTCTCCGCGAAGGTCATCAGGCGGTGCTCGACGACCGCCCTCGTCGTGATCGCCTGCGCCTCGCCGAGGTAGTAGCCCGACACCGCGATCGTGCCGATCGCGACCGCCCCGAGGCCGACGCCGGTGCCGAGCAGCGCCCTGCCGGTGGTGAGGCGCTCCTTGTTGGAGCGGTCGGGGACCGGCTGCGAGCGCGGCGGATTCTTCGCCGGCGGCGGCTCGGGCTCGGGCGCCGGCGCGGGCGGGGGGGACGCCGCGGGCGGCGCGGACGTGTCGTCCGGCGGGCCGGACTTTTCACACTTGTCGGCCTCGACCTCGCGGCGGCGGCGCTCGAGCGCCGCCGAGCGCTTCAGGGCCGGGTCGGCGAAGTACGCTTCGAGCAGCGCCCGGGCCCTGCACCTCGCCTCCGGCGAGCCCTCGTCGATCCACGCGCCCGCGGCGAGGGCGGCCGCGAGGCGGCGATTGTCCGGCGCGACGGACGCGTCACCTGCGATCGGTGCGGCGAGCTCGGCGGCCTCGAGCCGGCGACCGGCAGCGTATTCGGTGCAGGCGGGCACTAAAACTTCGGGACAGGTGTCAGGCGCCCCGACCAGCGTGAAGAGCAACATGTGCGTGTACATCGTCTTACCGTCGTGGGCCCTGGTCTTCCCTCGTATACCAAGAACTTGCAGCGCCGGGGAAACATGTGCGTGTACATCGTCTCGCCGGCGGTCCCTGCACGCCCTCGTATACCGCAGACCTGCGATCGTGCTATGAGACGCCATGGTCAGGCCCGATCCGAAGGCGCTCGTGGGACGCACCTTGGGTGGCGTCTACCGGATCAAGCGGCACGTCGCCGCCGGGGGCTTCGCCGACCTGTACGAGGGCTGGCACGAGGAGCTCGAGACGCCGGTGGCGGTCAAGGTGCGCCGCGCGGTCGGGCTCGACGGCGACCCCGAGGCCGTCGCCCGCAACGACGACTATTGCTTCGCCCACTTCAAGACCGAGGCGATCCTCGGGTTCCGCCTGCGCGACCCTCACGTGGTGCGCGTGCTCGACTTCCGCCTCGAGGCGAAGGTCGAGTACCTGGTGATGGAGTGGCTCGAGGGCAAGAGCCTGCAGGTGCTCGCCGACGGGCGGCCGATGTACTGGCGGCGGGCGGTCGACTTGATGGCGAAGGCGGCCGACGCGGTGGCGAGCCTGCACGCGGCCGGGTGGTTTCACCGCGACATCAAGCCCGACAACTTCATGGTGTTGGGTGGCGGCGAGGACGACGAGCGGGTCGTGCTCATCGACCTCGGGCTGGTACGCCAGCGGCCGCTGGCGGCCCCGATCGTGTCGCAGCTGGCGGAGCCCACGGCGTGGATCGCCCACACCCCCGGCTACTGCGCGCCCGAGGTCTATGCGCAGGTGAAGCAGAAGCGGATCGAGACCTCGCCGTTCACCGAGGCCTCCGAGGTGTTCGCGCTCGGGGTGACGCTCTACAAGCTGATCACGGGGCGGATCCCCTGGGTCGGTCACACGGCGCAGCAACAGCAAGACGAGATCGCGCTCGGCTCGCCGCCGATCCCGCTGTCCCAGCTCGGCACGCGCGTGCCGCCCGAGCTCGAGCAACTGCTGCTGCGCGCCCTCGGGTCCGACCCGTCGCAGCGACCGAGCTCCGCGCAGGCGTTCGCCCGCGAGCTGCGGCGCGTGCTGGTGCCGTCGAAGCCGTTGCCGGAGGTGGCGACGGCGCGGCCGCCCGCGGCCGACGAGCGCCGCGAGGCCGGCGAATCGTCGCCGCGGATGGCCGCCGCGCCGCCGCCCGCGAAGCCGGCGCGGCCGCGTCGGAGCCTGCTGCGGTGGGCGCCGGTGGTGCTGTTGCTCGCGCTCGGCGGGTCGTTGGTGCTCGCGCTGGGCTGGTCGCTCGGCTGGCAGGTACCGGCAGCGCCGGCCGAGCTGCGAGTCGACGAAGCGCCGGCGCCGAGCCCCGCGCCGTCGCCGGTGATCGTGACCGTGCCGGACGCGACGCCGGCACCGAGCCCCGCGCCGCCGCCGTCGACCCGCCGGCGGACCACGCTGGTCGAGCAGCTGCGGCGCTGCCCGGGCGCACCGTCGGGCATGGTGGCGCTCGAGATCCGCGGCGGACGGCTGGTCGCCGTCGACTTCGAGCCGCTGCGCGCCGACGACGAGTGGCACCAATGCGCCGCGAAGCGCCTGCTCGGGGCGAAGGACGGGCAGCGGATCGTCAACCTCTAGCCCGATCGACGCTGTACTCATTCGTGGCGGAGTCCCCGGAGTGAGAGTCGCCGCGGGGTGTCATCAAAAAGTTGGTACGAGCGACGGCCCGCGAGTGGGATTTCGCGGTCGTACGGATGTCGAGATGCTCGGTTCGATTGCGCGTTCTCGCGCACGTCAAGGGTCGAGCGCGCTCGCCGCGGCAGGAAAGCAGCGAACGGGCGTGAGATCGCCGAACGTTGTCTGGTAGGCGGTACTCGTGCATAAACCTGCCGGACGAGCAGCGGCGCCGAGCGCGAGTTCGCTTGCGAAGATACCGACCAGCCGGTATGTTTCGCGGCCCGTGTCGCTCGCCAATCAGCGCAAGAAGGAGCCGGACGTCGTGCGACAAAAGTTGCTCGATTGCGCTGCACAGATTTTGGTCGACCGCGGGCTGGCCAACCTCACCGTGCAGGCGGTGGCCGACGCGGCGGGGGTGACCAAGGGCGGGCTGCTGCATCATTTCGCCAGCAAGCAGAAGCTGACCGAGGCGCTGTTCGCCGAGAAGCTGCGGAGCCTCGACGCCGAGATCGACGCGTCGATGGCCGCGGACCCGGTCGCGTACGGACGGTTCACGCGGGCATATGTCCGCAGCACGCTGCGCGTCGGACAGACGGGGCCGTGTCCGTGCGCGGCGCTCTCGGTCTCGACGCTGGTCGACCCGGCGCTGCGGCAGGCGTGGCGCGACTGGTACAGCGCGCGGCTGCAGCGGCACCGCGACACCGACGGAGCGCCGGAGCTGCAGCTCGTACGCTACGCGGCGGACGGGGTGTGGCTGGAGGACCTGATGGCGCCGGACAGTGAACCCCCGATCGACCGCCAGGCATTGTTCTCGCAAATGATCGACCTGACCCGAAAGCGGTAAAGGCGGAGCCTGCGTCGCTCCACGGCATCTGCGATCGTCCCACATTTCTACCAATGCGCGCTGCGCCTCCGACCCGGACGTCGTCCGCGCGAAGAGGTGCGAATGCGACGGGTTTCGAAATCATGCAACCGTGCTCTTTCTCCTCGTTCGTCCATTCCCTGGTGCTGCTCGCCTTGCTCGTCGCGTGCGAGCAGCCGACGGCCGACGCGGCCCCCGCGGGTGAGCCGCCCGCCACGGAGGTGGCGACCGTGGTCGTCGCGACCGAGGCGGTGCCGCGCGTGCGCGAGCTGCCGGGGCGGGTCGCATCCTCACGCGTCGCCGAGGTGCGCGCGCGGGTCTCCGGCATCGTCCTCGAGCGCGTGTTCGAGGAGGGCAGCTACGTGAAAAAGGGCGACGTGCTGTTCCGCCTCGAGCCGACGGTCTACCGGGCGGAGCGCGACGCCCAGACGGCGGCGCTCGTGCGGGCGGAGGCGACGCGCGACCAGGCGCTGCGCCACGCGAACCGCACGCAGACGCTGCTCGAGCGGCAGACGGTCAGCACGGCCCAGCACGACGTCGCCGACGCGGCGCTCAAGCAGGCCGAGGCGGACGTGGCGTCGGCGCGGGCGCGACTGGCCCGCGCGCGGGTCGACCTCGACCACGCCACGGTGCGGGCGCCGATCAGCGGGCGGATCGGTCGCGCCCTGGTGACCGAGGGCGCGCTCGTCAACGAGATCGCGGCCACGCACCTCGCCACCATTCACCAGATCGATCCGATCTACGTCGACTTCGTGCAGCCGGTCGACGACCTCGACCCCAGCGAGCGCGACGGCGCCGCCAAGGTCGAGCTCGTGCGCGCCGACGGCAGCGTGTACGGCGAGGTCGGGCAGCTCTTGTTCACCGATGTCAGCGTCGACCCGGGCACCGCCCAGGTGACCACGCGGGCCTCGTTCCCCAACCCGGACGGCGCCCTGCTGCCCGGCACCTACGTGCGCGTGCGGCTGGCCCGCGGGCGCGACGTCGAGGCGATCGTGGTGCCGCCGCAGGCGATCCAGCGCAGCAGCGCCGGCGAGGCCCAAGCCTTCGTCGTCGACGACGCCGGCAAGATCGCGCTCAGACCACTGCGCACCGGCCCGCTCACCGCGCGCGGCTGGATCGTCGAGGAGGGGCTCTCCGCCGGCGAGACCGTCGTCGTCGAGGGGTTCCAGAAGATCCGCCCGGGCGCCAGCGTGACGCC
Source organism: Nannocystis exedens (assembly GCF_002343915.1). Taxonomy (GTDB): domain Bacteria; phylum Myxococcota_A; class Polyangia; order Nannocystales; family Nannocystaceae; genus Nannocystis; species Nannocystis exedens. The sequence continues at coordinate 6,814,037 of NZ_NETK01000001.1, forward strand.
GATGCCCTGGGCCCCGCCGTCGCCCGCGTCGGCCACCGCGCAGCGCTGACCTGTCCATTTTGCCCGAGGGGGCACCGTCATGATCTCCTTCTTCATCGATCGCCCGATCTTCGCCTGGGCCATCTCGCTGTTCATCATGCTGGCGGGCGCGATCTCGCTGGTCTACCTGCCGGTCTCGCAGTACCCGAGCGTGGCGCCGGTGACGGTCTCGGTGACCGCGAATTACCCGGGCGCGCCGCCGGAGCGGCTCTACGAGGGCGTCACGCGCATCCTCGAGGAGGAGCTCAACGGCATCCCGGGGGTGATGTACTTCGAGTCGACCAGCGACGCCTCGGGGACGGCGCAGATCATGGTGTCGTTCGCGCCCGGCTACGACCCGGCGAAGGCGACGGTGGCGGTGCAGAACCGGCTGAAGCGGGTCGAGGCGCGGCTGCCCCGGGTGGTGGCGCAGCAGGGCGTGCAGATCGAGGAGGCGACGACCGCGATCATGCAGTTCGTCACGGTGCGGGCGACCGACGGCAGCATGACGGAGATCGAGCTCGGTGACCTGGCGGCCCGGCGGATCCTCGGCGAGCTGCGGCGGGTGCCCGGGGTCGGTCGCGCGACCCTGTTCTCGACCGAGAAGGCGCTGCGGGTGTGGATCGATCCGGCCCGCTTGGTCGGCTACGGCCTCACCGCCGGCGACGTCACCGCCGCGATCGAGAGTCAGAACGCCCAGATCGCGTCCGGCATCGTCGGCGCGCCGCCGTCGGTCGACGGCCAGCGGATCGCCGCCAACGTGCTCGTCAAGGGCCAGCTCGGCACCGTGCAGGAGTTCGAGCAGATCGTCCTGCGCGCCAATGTCGACGGTTCGCTGGTGCGCCTGCGCGACGTCGCCGACGTCGAGCTCGGCGGCCAGAGCTATCTGTTCCAGGCGCGCCTCGACGGGCGACCCGCGGCCGGCATCGGCATCCAGCTCGCGCCCGGCGGCAACGCGCTGGCCACCGCGACCGGCGTCCACCAGAAGATCGCCGAGCTGATGCGGACGATGCCGCCGAACGTGGAGATCTTGGTCCCCTACGACACGACGCCGTTCGTCGAGGTCTCGATCCGCCAGGTCGTCGCCACGTTGCTCGAGGCGATGGCGCTGGTGTTCGCGGTGATGTTCCTGTTCCTGCAGGACTTCCGCTACACGATCATCCCCGCGATCGTGGTGCCGGTCGCGCTGCTCGGGACCTGCGCGGCGCTGCTGCTGGCCGGGTTCTCGATCAACGTGCTGACCATGTTCGGCATGGTGCTGGCGATCGGCATCCTCGTCGACGACGCGATCGTCGTGGTCGAGAACGTCGAGCGCATCATGGCCGAGGAGGGCCTGGCGCCGAAGGCGGCGACGCGCAAGGCGATGGGCCAGATCACCGGGGCGATCATCGGCATCACGGTGGTGCTGATCGCGGTGTTCCTGCCGATGGCGTTCTTCCCGGGCTCGGTCGGGGTGATCTACCGCCAGTTCGCGGTGTCGATGGCGACGTCGATCGCGTTCTCGGCGTTCCTCGCCCTGTCGCTGACGCCGGCGCTGTGCGGCACGCTGCTGCGGCGGCACGCCGACGGGCACGGCCGCGCCCGCCGCGGGCCGTTCGCGTGGTTCAACCGCGGCTTCGAGGCGGTGACGCTGCGCTACCGCAACGGCGTCGGCGGGGTGCTGCGCCGGCCGGCGCGCTTCCTGGCGATCTACGTGGCCCTGCTCGCCGGGCTGGCGTGGAGCTACCAGCGGCTGCCGACGAGCTTCCTGCCGACCGAGGACCAGGGCTATCTCATCGTCGACGTCCAGACCCCGCCGGAGGCGTCGCAGGAGCGCACCCTCGACGTGATCCGGCGCATCGAGGCGCACTTCGCCAGCGAGGCGGCGGTGGCCAGCGTGGCCACGATCGCCGGGTTCGGGTTCTCGGGCCAGGGGCAGAACGCGGCGCTCGCGTTCATCATGCTCGACGACTGGGCGCAGCGCGGGCCGGAGGACTCGGCCGACGCCGTGGGCGGGCGGGCCAACGCGGCGCTGTCGGGGATCCCCGACGCGATCGCGTTCGCCCTCGCGCCGCCGGCGATCGAGTCGCTCGGCAACTCGAGCGGGTTCAGCTTCCGCCTGCAGGACAAGGCCCAGCGCGGTCAGGCGGCCCTGGCGGCGGCCCGCGACCAGCTGCTCGCGGCGGCCTCGCAGAGCCCGGTGCTCGAGAACGTGTACGTCGAGGGCCTGCCGACGGCGCCGCAGATCGAGCTGCGGGTCGACCGCGACAAGGCGAACGCGCTCGGGGTCGGGTTCGCGGCGATCAACCAGACGCTGTCGACCAGCCTGGGCTCGGCCTACGTCAACGACTTCCCCAACCAGTCGCGGATGCAGCGGGTCATCGTCCAGGCGGACGCGGCCCGGCGGATGAAGGCCGAGGACCTGCTCGACCTGTTCGTCCGCAACAACGCGGGCAAGATGGTGCCGATGCGCGCGTTCGCCGAGGTCGCGTGGACGATGGGGCCGTCGCAGGTGGTCAGCTACAACGGCTACCAGAGCATCAAGTTCAGCGGCAACGCGGCGGCCGGGCGCGCCAGCGGCGACGCGATGGCCGAGATGGAGCGCCTCGCGGCCGAGCTGCCGGAGGGCTTCGACCACGCGTGGACCGGCCAGTCGCTGCAGGAGAAGCTGTCGGGCAGCCAGGCGATCTACCTGCTGGCGCTGTCGCTGGTGTGCGTGTTCCTCTGCCTCGCCGCGCTCTACGAGAGCTGGTCGATCCCGCTGGCGGTGCTGCTCGTCATCCCCACCGGCGTGCTCGGCTCGGTCCTCGCCATCTCGTGGCGCGAGCTGCCCAACGACGTCTACTTCAAGGTCGGCCTCATCACGATCATCGGCCTGACCGCGAAGAACGCGATCCTCATCATCGAGGTCGCCAAGGAGCTGGTCGCCGAGGGCCGCTCGGTCCGCGCCGCGGCGGTCGAGGCCTGCCGGCTGCGCTTCCGCCCGATCGTCATGACCTCGCTCGCGTTCATCCTCGGCGTGGTGCCGCTGGCGATCGCCACCGGCGCGAGCTCGAACAGCCAGCGGGCGATCGGCACCGGCGTGTTCGGCGGGATGGTCGCGGCGACGGTGCTGGCGATCTTCGCCACCCCGCTGTTCTACGCGCTGATCGCGTCCGCCTCGCGCAAGAAGGCCGACAGCGAGTAGCTCGTTGGGACATGCCCTCGCGGGCATGCCCTCGCGGGCATGTCCGCTGCGACATGTCCCAACGAGCACGAGTCAGCCGCGGCCGAGCTGGTCGCGGAGCTCGCGGGCCCAGCGCTCGAGGTCGTGGAGGGTCGCCTCGGCGAGCCCGGGCGCGGGGGCGAGGGCGCGGAGGCGGTCGCCGAGCAGCTGGCGGGCGCGGCGGAGGCGGGTGCGGACGGTGCCCTCGGGCAGCTCGAGCGCGGCGGCGATGGCGGGGGCGGGGTAGCTCTCCCAGTAGAACAGCTCGACGACGATCTGCAGCTCGAGCGGCAGCGAGCGCAGGGCGTGGTAGAGGAGCTGGAGGTGCTCGCGGCGGTCGACCAGGGCGCTGGGCGACTCGCCGAGGTCGGCGACCGAGACGGTGTCGCCGTCGAAGATGCCGTCGCGGTACTGGTCGCGGAAGCGGCGGAGCAGCAGGTTGCGCGCGATCCCGAACAGGTAGGCGCGGACCGGCACGCCGGCCGGGAGGTGCTCGCTGCGCTCGACGAGGGCGAGGAAGGTGCGCTGCACGAGGTCCTCCACGCCGGTCTGCACCTTGCTGTAGAAGAAGCGCGCGATCGGCTCGAAGTGGCGGGAAAACAGGCGGCTGCCGGCGCGCTTGTCACCGTCTCGCCACGCGGCCACCAGCGCCTCGTCGGTCTCCTCCATCCGGGCGATGGTAATCGGGCCGGCGGCGGGCGGCGAAAAAAAAATCGTCACCCGGCGTGATCGATGGGCATCCTCGTGGAACGTCGCGGGAAAGACCTTCCCATGACCGCCGCCGCCGCCGCCCTCACCCCGAGCTCCGACACGTTGCACGCGCCCGAGAACGTCCTCCTGCACCCGCTCGAGCAGATCCGCCGCCAGGTCGCGGCGTCGTTGTTCGACGAGCCGCACGAGCCGAGCACGATCGGGCGCTTCCAGGTGCTGCGGGTGATCGGCGCCGGCGGGATGGGGGTGGTCTACGCGGCCCGCGACCCGCAGCTCGACCGCACGGTCGCGCTCAAGCTGCTGCACCCGGGGCAGCTCGGGCCGCTGGCGCAGCAGCGGCTGCTGCGCGAGGCGCAGGCGATGGCGCGGCTGCAGCACCCGAACGTGCTCGCGGTGTTCGACGCCGGGGTCCACGCGGGGCAGGTGTGGATCGCCATGGAGTACGAGGGCGGCGGCACGCTCGGCGACTGGCTCAAGGCGGCGCCGCGGCGCTGGCAGGAGGTCGTCGAGGTGCTGGCGCAGGCCGGGCGCGGGCTGGCGGCGGCGCACGCGGCGGGGCTCGTGCACCGCGACTTCAAGCCGGCCAACGTCCTCGTCGGCGGCGGGCGGATCCGGATCTCCGACTTCGGCCTCGCCCGGCTCGGCGAGGACGCGCTCGCCGAGGCCGAGCGCACCGTCGACGAGCACGCGGCCGCGCTGGCCGAGCCGATGACGCGCACCGGCGCGGTGCTCGGCACGCCGGCGTACATGGCCCCCGAACAGGTGATGGGCCTCGGCGCCACGGCGCGCAGCGATCAGTTCGCGTTCTGCGTGGTGCTGTTCGAGGCGCTGCACGGGCACCGGCCGTACCGCGGCGACAGCCTGGCGCAGCTGTGCGAGGCGTTCGCGCGCAAGGAGACGGCGAAGCCGGCGCGGCCGGTGCCGCGGGCGGTGCAGGCGGTGCTGGCCCGCGGGCTGCAGATCGATCCGGCGGCGCGCTTCCCGTCGATGGACGCGCTGCTGGCCGCGCTGAGCCGCGCGAGCGCGTCGAGGGCGTGGCGGCCGGCGCTGGCGGTCGCAGGCGTGGCTGTCGCTTCGGTCATGTCCTTTGGGACCTATGTATATATGCTGGATCGCCCGCCGACCCCGCCGGTCGCCGACGCCGAGGCGCTGGCCTTCAAGTACAACGACCGCCCGGGCAAGGACATCGACGAGGTGTGGAACGCCGACCGGGCGCGGGCGCTGCAGTGGGCGCAGGCGCAGGCGCGCGAGGAGGTCGACATGCTGGTGGTGGCGCTCGACGCCTACGCGGCGCGCTGGCGCGAGGTGGCGGCGAAGCCGTCGGCGACGAAGGACCAGTTCAACTGGACGAACACGTGCCTGGCCGACCGGCTCACCGCGCTCGACGATCTGGTCACGGTGGCGAGCGAGGGCGTGCGCGAGAGCGCGAAGCTGGTCGGCCACGCCCACGAGTTTTTGCCCGACGTCGCCGACTGCGAGCAGTCGTCGCTGTACAACACGCTCACCAGCCAGGGCTTCGCGCCGACGCGGCGCGCGAGCTGGCGGGCGCGCCTGCTGATGGCCGGCGGCTTCGCGCCGCGGGCGCTGCACGCCGCGCTCGTGCCCGAGCTGGGCAAGGGGTTCGAGGCGCTCGGTTCGGCGTACCTGCTGGGCGACGCGCGCGTCAATGCGGAGCTCGAGCTCGCCGGCGCGCTGCTCGGCTTCCACGACCCGGGGGACGAGTCGAACACGTACTCGTACACCGACCCGCGGACGGGCGAGCGGATCGTGCATCACGAGCGGCAGGACCCGGCGCGGACGCGCACGCTCCGGCTGCTGCGGGGGATCGCGGAGACCAGCGCGGCCGCCGGGTTCGCCGACGTCGCGGCGCGGGCCTGGGCGGCGACGGCCGAGCTGCTCGAGGCCGGCCCGCACAGCGATCAGGCGCGGGTGGCCGCGTGGGACGGCCTGCGCGCGGCGCTGGCGAAGTTGCCGGCGGAGCACCGGCTGCGGCGGCGGCTGGCCGCGGACCTCGCGATCTTCGCGGCGGCGCACGTGCGCCACGCGGCGCCCGCGGGCAGCTGCGTCGCGCCCGATGGCACACTGCCCGCGTGCGAGGCGGTGCGCGGGGCGCTCGACGACTTCGCCACGGCCGTGCGCGGCGAGCCCGACCCGTCGCGGCGCGGCTGGCTGCACGGGCAGCAGGCGGCGCTGCTCGAGTACGTCGGCGACGTCGCGGGCGCCGCGGCGCTGCGGCAGATGAGCCCCGGCGAGCTCGACAGCCGCAGCCCGCGAGATCGCGGCTACCTCGACTTCTCGGTCGGCACGATCGTCCCGCACACGCCGGCGCTGACCGAGGGCCTGCGCTGCACGTACGACCACAGCCGCTGCGAGATCGATCTGGCCTTCTTGAAGGGCGAGCTCGATCCGGAGGCGCTGCTCGAGGGGAGCTGGTTCATGCCGGACCAGGAGGACGGCCAGCTCGTCGCGTTCCGGGTGATGGTCGGCCACGGCAGCGAGGTGATGCGACGGCTCGACCTGCGGACGCGCGACCGCGTCGTCGCCGTCGACGGCGCGCCGGTGACCCAGGACTTCTGGTGGGACCCCGAGGCGGCGCTGACCCGCGGCCGCTTGACGCTGACGATCGACCGCGCCGGCGCGACGCTCGAGCGCGAGTACGTGCTGCGATCGCCGTCCGCCACGCATTGACCATAGGAATAAAGAGACATAACGCGGTGATGACATTCTCCTCACCGGGCCGAGCCGGGCCCCGGGGCCGTAGTCACTGGCAGACGTCACCCTCCCCGGACGCCCCGGGCGGCCTGAAACGTGTTTCAAACGACGTTTGGATGCCCGCAGCCCAGTTCGCGGACAGCGGGCGCGGAGGGGGGAGAAGTGTCGGTAGCGCCGCGCGGAGGCGGCGAGCAATGTCGACACCAGCGGTTCGGTCCGCCGCGATCGAACCCTCGGCAGGGGCGCCGGGCGAAGCGAGCCCTGCCGGGCTGCGCCTGCATCCGCCCCGCCGCGTCGACGATCGGCGGGGTCGCGCCGCGTTCGCGTCCGGACGGGCGCCGCGGGCGGGCTCATGCTTGCGGCGGGGTCGGGAGCGAGGATGGACCGGGCGCGGCGGCGACCCCGTGGCTACCCTCGCCTACAGACAGTCGGAGCGAGCGATGAATTGCTCGTTCGCGCGGTCTTTCGCCGTACCAATTCGCCTGCAATCATTGCACAACTGCCGTGATTCGGCGCGCGGCTACCGCAGGTCGGGGCCGTCCGACCGGGCTCGGCCCGGCTCATTCCCCATTGCACTCGGTGCCCGCAATCTCGCCGAATTCGGGCTCCTGACGGGGCTGGCGAGGTTGTAGCTCGGCGCCTACGCGGTCTGCGGGCCCCGAGTGCAACCGCTCACCCCCGATTTTTCGCTTGCCCGGTACAACCTGCCGACCATGGTTGGCTCGTCAATGTCGCCTGCGGGAATCGGCCCGGGCGATTCGATGGACTCCTCGCCGTGTAGATCCCCCATCTACCAGCGATTCACAAGCTCCTGTCGTGAAAGGAAGGCTCACCATGTCTCGCTTCATCTCTTCGTTCTTCGTCGCGCTCTCGTTCGCCACCGCTGCCGGCGTCGCCTACACGACGCCCGAGGCCGAGGCTCACGGCTGCGAGAACGGCTGTGGCGGAGGAGGTTGGGGAGGGCTGGGTCTCGACCTCGACCTCGACCTCGACCTCGACATCGATGTCGGGCTCGACCTCGACCTCGGCACCTGCTTCGACATCGACGTCGATCTCGGAGCGGATTGCGCGATCGTCGCCGACGTCGACGCAGGCCTTTACTGCGATCCGCTCAGCGTCGAAGCCGCGTGCATCGCCAAGCTCGGGGTCGATTGTGGCCTCGACGCGTTCCTCGGCTGCGTCGCCGACATGACCGCCCACTGCGAGGCGGAGGTCGAGGCCGGCGGCGCGCTGTTCTGCGACGGCGTGTTCCTCGGCGCCGACACCTGCCTCGGCGGCCTCGACGGCCTGCTCGACGGGCTGCTCGACGGCCTCGTCGACATCGACCTCGACATCGACGCGTGCTTCGACGTCGACCTGGGCGTGGATGTCGACCTCGACGTCGACATCTGCCTCGACGCCGGCCTCGACGTGGACGTCGGCTGCGAGGTGGCCGTGGGCGCCGAGTGCCTGGCGAAGTGCGACCCGGTCGCGGTCGAGGCGGCCTGCCTCGTCGAGCTGGGCGAGGACTGCAGCCTGCACGAGATGGCGGCCTGCCAGGCCGGCCTGATGGCGCACTGCCAGGCCGCGTGCAACCTCGGCGGCGCGCTGTTCTGCGACGGCGACATCTACGCCGGCTTCTTCTTCTGCGAGTAATCGCGGACGAACCGGGCCTCGCGACCGCCTCGTGCGAGCGCCGGCCCGACGACTTCGACGAGCGCGGCGAGCCCGCGACACCTGGACCCCTCCGCGAGCTCGCCGCGTCTCGTCCCCTTTTGCAGCAACCTATCGGGCGCGAGCGCATCGTCGCAGATGTCCTCCGGGACATGCGACGATTGCCTCGCGCCTTTCTATATATACAATGTCCGAAGGGACATGTCGGTGGAGGTCACGGATCGGCCGGCAGCATGCGGCGGAGGCGGGCGAGGCCGCGGAGGAGCTCGTCGCGGTGGCGACGACGCTCCTTCATGCCCCGAGCGTCGCACGGGCGACGGGGCGAGGGCGAGCCCGGGATCGACGGCGAGCCGGCCGGGCATCGATGGGGTGTGCGACGCCGACCGCGGGCGCGAGGGCCATGCGGACCGCGCCCATGAGTCGACCCGGCCGCGGTCGCAGCGATATGTCCTTGCGGACAGGCGCGAGCGCGGCTCGCTAGACCAGCGTGGCGACCAGCGCGCAGGCGAGGTAGGCCATGCTGATGTAGCCGTTGAGGTCGAAGAAGGCCTTGTCGACCCGGCTGAGGTCGCCGGGGCGGACGATCGCGTGCTCGTAGACGAGGATCGCGGCGATCAGCGCCACCCCGACGGCATGCGCGGCGCCGAGGCCCTCGCGCAGATGGACGACCACCAGCGCGGCCACGGTGCCGACGTGGAGGAGGGCGCTGAACACCAGGGCGCCGACGGTGCCGAAGCGGACGGGGATCGAGTGCAGCCGCTGCTCGCGGTCGAAGGCCTCGTCCTGCAGGCTGTAGAGGATGTCGAAGCCGGCGACCCAGGTGGCGACGGCGAGCATCAGCCACAGCGGGGTGGCGGGCGCGGAGAGGTCGCCGGTGACGGCCACCCACGCGCCGCCGGGCGCGAGGGCCAGGGCGAGCCCGAGCACCAGGTGCGCCGACCACGAGAATCGTTTGAAAAGGCTGTAGGCGAGGACGACGATCAGGCAGGCGGGGGCCAGCAACAAGGGGACAGGTCCCAAGAGCCAGGCGAACCCGAGGAAGGCGACCGCCGACAGGACGGTCAGCAGCACCGCGGCCCGCAGCGAGACCAGCCCGGCCGGCAGCTCGCGCATGGCGGTGCGCGGGTTGGCGGCGTCGATCCGGCGGTCGACGATCCGGTTGAAGCCCATGGCCGCGGTGCGCGCGGCGGTGAAGGCGAGGACGATCAGCGCCAGGCGCCCGAGGTCCAGGCCCGCGCCGCCGCGCGCGAGCGCGTGCCGGTGCGCGAGCGCGACCGCGGCCAGCGCGAACGGCAGGCCGAAGATGGTGTGGCTGAAGCGGACGAGGCCGCCGAGACGACGCACGACGAGCCACGGGGCCGGAGCTGCGGTCACGCGCGCAGTGTAGCAGCGCGCCGCGCGGGGAGACCGCGGCCGCCGGTCGCAGGGGCGGGCCGGGGCGTGCGGAAGGGCAACCGGCGGGCCGGAACGAGGCGACGGGCCGCACGCGCCGCGCGGCGACAGAGGGCGGAGCGGGCGCAGCCGCGGAGGCCCCGGCCGCGCGGTGGGGGCGAGGGGGGTGTCCGGGAGGACAGGTGATGGGCGCCGGGACCGATGCGCGGCGCGAGGGCGGCCGCGCGGGAGGACGCGGGGCGGATGTCCGGGAGGACAGGTGGTGAGCGCCGGGCGGAGCGGCGGCGCGGGGAGGACGAGGGGGCGGATGTCCGGGAGGACAGGTGATGGGCGCCGGGTGGAGCGGCGGCGCGGGGAGGATGTCCGGGAGGACAGGTGAGGAGCGTGCGAGAGGACGAAGCCGGATGTCCGGAAGGACAGGTGACGGGCGCCGGGCGGGGCGCGGCCGCGCCGGGAGGGCCCAGGGATGTCCGGGAGGACAGATGGTGGGCGCCGGGCCTCGGGACGCGGCGAGAGGCCCCGAGAGCCAGGCGAGTCGCCGCCCTTGCGGACGCGCCAGTCGACGCGTGCGCGCCGGGGCGAGGGAGGCGGATGTCCCGAGAGACAGGGATGGCGGAGGTGAACGCGGCGCGCCCCGGGCGCTCGCGAGGGCGGATGTTCGACGGACAGGGATGGCCGCGAGCAGATGCGCGGAGGACTCTCGGTCCATGTCCCGAGAGAAGCGAGCCTGCGCTGCCGTCCGGCGCGCGCTCCCGCGGCCTGCGCGGCCGTGACCGGAACGGCATTGCATGTTTCCCGAGACATGTGGCGAGCGCAGGGGCTTCGACGCACGCGAACCGGGGTCGTCGAGCCGGGCCCGATGGCGCGGGTGTCATGGCGCGGCTGCCCTGCCCTGCACGCGTGGGGTGCGGTTTGTTCGCGCGAACCCGCGTTGCGAGGGGCTGCGAGCCTTTTGCGGCCCGGTCGTGTGCTATGCCGCCGGCATGATCGCGTTACGGGGCTTGAAGGTTTGGATGTGCACGGGGTTGTGGTGCGGAGCGCTGGCGTGCTCGACGGCGAAGGACGGGTCGTCGCAGACGGAGCCCGAGGCGACGGAGGGCGCGACGGAGGGGGCGACGGAAGGCGCGACCGCGGGGTCACCGACCGAGGGAGCGCCGACCGAGACGGGCGGCGAGCCGACGGCGGGCGAGACCGAGGGCGCGCTGCCGGCGGAGTGCGCGGAGACCGACCCGGCTGTGTCGGCGGACTTCGAGGTGGAGATCGACGGCTCCTCGGATCTGCACGACATCGCGCTGCCCTGCATCGTCGACGAGGTGGGGACCGAGGCGGGCCGGTCGGTCACCCGCATGCTCTGCGACGAGGACGGCACGCCGCGGGCCGTGATCGTGAGCCTGCCGGTCGCGCCCGAGGGCGAGGTCGCGTGGGCGGCGGGCGACAGCGTGCAGCTCGCCTCGCGGTCGGAGAACTTCGAGGTCTATTCGGAGAAGCAGCTCGAGCTGCGGGGGGCCGACGACGCGTTGCTGGCCGCCGGGGTCGCGCCGCGCGTCGGCGGGCTGATCCCCGAGCTGTTCGCGCCGATCGCCGTCGAGCTGGCGACCGCCTGCGGGCCCGTGGTCAACGACATGTCGGCCCGGTCCTACCAGCTCGACTTCACGCTCGCCGATCAGTCCTTGAGCCTGTTCTCCGGCCACCGCGGGGCGCTCGCCATCGACGCGGCCGAGAGCTTCGCCATCGACGTCGAGAGCGCGATCTACAACGACTGCTGCCACTCGACGGAGAGCTTCGTGATGCTGATCCGGCGGGTCAAGACGGGCTGACGCGCGGGCGCCCCGGCGGCCACGTCGCGGCCCGGAGACGGCGCGCGTCCACGCTTCACCGGCGCGCTCTTGGCTGTGCAGCCCATCGGATCGCTGTCGCGATTCCGGTGTGAGTTCCATGAAGCGACCGAGCGACAGTCGACCCGGGACCGCGTGAGTCGGCCGCCGGCGGCGACGGTCCTCGCCGCCCGGCGGGGCGATGCCGCCGTCGACCGTGGATGCGTAGGACATGCCCGAAAGGGCATGTCCTTTGAGGCATACCGCCGAGGACATGTCCTTTCAGGCATTCCCTCGAGGCCATGCTTACTTGCCGAGCTTGGCCTTGAGCCGGGTCAGGCGCTCGTCGGCGTCGCGCGAGCCGAGCTCCCTGGCCTTTTCGTAGGCGCGGCGGGCGTCGGCGTAGCGGAGCAGCTTGAAATAGGCGTCGCCGAGCTTGAGGTGGTAGAGGGCGGTCTTGGGCGCCGCTGCGATCGCCTTCTCGGCGTAGTCGGCGGCGCGCTGGTGGGCGCCCTTGTCGAACTCGAGGTCGGACAGGCCGATCAGCGCCACCGCGTTGCGGTTGTCGGACGCGAGGGCCTGGTGGAACAGGGTCTCGGCGCGCTTGCGGTCGCCGCTCGCCAGGGCTGCGCGGGCGTCCTGGGCCAGCGCGGTCGACTGCTTGCTGTCGCGCTTGCTGCTCGCGGCCGGCTTGCCGGGGGCCTGCGGGCCGGGCTCGGCCTCGGCGGCGGTGGTCGGCGGCGGCGAGCCGGGCTCGCTCGCGGGCGCCTCGGGCGTCGGGTCGTTGGGGCGGCGCCCCTTCGGCCGCGCCTGCGTCGACTGGACCAGCTTCTCGGCCGAGGCGGCGATCACCAGCGACGTGCTGTCCTCCTCGTCGACGAGCTCGAGCAGCGCCTGGTCGCGCTTGGCGGTGTCCTGCTCGGCGAGGGCCACCAGCACGCCGGTGTTGCGCAGCTCGGCCTGGGTGAAGCCGCCGCTCAGGGCCCGCTCCTCGAGGTCGGAGAGGAAGCCCGGGGTCACGCCGGAGCGCTCGCGGGCGCGGACGTCGCCCGGGTCGAACAGGACCGCCTGGATGTAGTAGTCGCGGGCGAACGGCTTGCCGCCGTCCATGTCCCAGTACTGGTCGCCGAGGCGGACCAGCGTCTGCGCGAACTCCTCGCGCAGCTCGGTGGCCTTGCCGCGGGCCAGCGTGCGGGCCCCGCCGCGCAGCTCCTCGAGCGCGCGGATCTTCAGCAGCGCGGTGAGCTCGGGCTCCTCCTCCGGCGGGTAGACCCAGTGGGCCCGCGCGCCGGCGGCTCGCGCCTCGTTGACGAGGTTGTCGACGACCAACTGCTCCTCGGGCGCCGGCAGCCGGCGCATGTTCCACAGCGCCAGCGCGAGCAGCAGCGCGAGCAGGGTGCTGGCCCCGGCGATCGCCGGCCACAACCACCGGCGGCGCTGCTTGATCACGCCGGGCTGCGGCATGTCCCGGCGCAGCCGCTCGTAGCGGTCGGGTTCGACGTCGGGCAGCGGCAGGTCGTCGTAGGCGGTGTGCAGGCCGGCGGCGATCTGGGCCTCGCACAGCGCGGCCTCGACGTCCCGCATGTCGCGGTAGCGCCTCGCCGGCTCCTTCTCGAGGCAGCGCATGATCACCGCCTCGAGCGCGGGGTGGACCGCGCCCGGCGGGCACAGCTCCGACGGCGGCGTCGGCGTCTGCGTCAGCTGGTTCTCGAGGATCTCCTCGATCGTCGGCGCGACGAACGGCGGCTTGCCGACCAGCAGCTCGTAGGCGGTGCAGCCGAACGAGTACATGTCGAGGCGGCCGTCGAAGCTCTGGCCGAGCACCTGCTCGGGCGCCATGTAGTGCGGCGTGCCGGCGGCCCCGGCGTCGGTCTCGGCGTGGACGGTGGCGATGCCGAAGTCGACGACCTTGACCCAATCCGCCTTGCCGTTGTGGCTGACGAGGATGATGTTGTCGGGCTTGACGTCGCGGTGGATGATCCCGACCTCGTGCGCCGCCGCCAGGCCCTTGCACACCTGGCGCAGGATCCCGATCATCCGCGCCTGGTCCATCGGACACTTGTCGAGCTCGCTGTCGAGGCCGTGGCCGTTCAGCAGCTCCATCGCGAACATCAGGCGGCCGTCGGGCAGCTCGCCGAAGTCGAAGATCTCGACGATGTTGGGCGAGCCGATCCGGCTGGCGGCGCGGGCCTCGTCGCGGAAGTGGGCCGCCTGCTGCGGGTCCTCGCTGGCCTCGTGGCGGAGGATCTTGAGCGCCACGCGGCGCTCGATGTCCTCGTGCTCGGCCTCGTAGACGACGCCCATGCCGCCCTCGCCGAGCCAGCGGATCAGGCGGTAGCGCGTGCCGGGGACGCGACGGCCGGGGAGCAGGCGGACCTGCTTGCCCTCGGCGTTGACCTGCGAGCTGCTGCTGCGCGTGGAGATCCGGCCGCTGGCGGCGACGGGGCGGCCGGTCTTGCCGGCGAGCGGGCGCATGAGCGGGCGGTTCTTGTCGAGCTCGTCGAACCCGCTCGGCTCCTTGCGGGTGATGGCGTCGGGACGGCCGGGCGCGAGCTCTTGGGGCATGCTCGGCTCGCGGCGGGTGATGGCGTCGGGGCGGCCGGGCGCGTGCTCGGGGCCGGTCGGCTCCTTGCGAGTGATGGCGCGGTCGTCGTGGCGGACGGCCGGCGGCTCGTCGCCGATGTGGTCCTTGCGCGTGACGGCGCGGTCGTCGACGCGGGCCTTGGGGGCCGGGTCGTCGAACGAGATCGTCCAGGCGTCGCCGGCGGTGGTGAGCCCCGCGGGGCCGCGCGGCGGGGCGGGCACGAGCGGGGCCGGGATCAGGTCTCGGGGCGGCGCGGGCATCCGGGCGGGCGCCTCGAGTGTGGGCGGCCATGGGGGGCGCGACAAGGGGCGAGTGCCGCGGTGCGCGGTTCCGCGCGGTGCGCGCGCGCCCCGGGAGGCCCTGGGCCGAGGGCGTTGGTGCTAGGGTAGCGGGGTGCGGGTCCCGCTTTGCGTGCTTCTCGGGTGGCTGCTGGCGATGCCGCCCGCCGGGGTCGTGTGGGCCGCGCCGTCCGGGGGCGCGGCGACACAGGCCGAGTCGGTCCGGATCGCCGTGGCGCCGCTGCGGGTCGAGGGCCAGGTCGACGAGGCGACGCGCAAGGGTTGGGTCGCGGGGCTGCGGCGCGGGCTGATGCGCGGGAGCTTCACGCTGGTCGAGCAGGACGTGGCCGACCGCGTCGGCGAGCCTGGTTGCGTCCGGCAGGCGTGCCTCGACGCGCTGCGCGAGGCGGGCGCGACTCATGTGGTGCGCACCGGCATCACGGTGAAGAGCCGCGACTTCCTGCTCGAGCTGGAGCTGGTCGACGCGGGCTCCGGCGCGGTGATCTTCAAGTCGCAGGAGACGTGCGAGATCTGCGGCGTCGGCGAGGTCGCCGATCTTCTCGATTCACAGGGCGCGCTGCTGCAGACGCGGCTGGCGGCGCTCGGGCAGGGGCCGCCGGTGCTGGTGCTCGACACCCGGCCGAGCGGCGCGCTGGTCCACGTCGACGGCGAGGTCGTCGGCAAGACCCCGCTCGAGCGGCCGCTGCTCGCCGGGGCGCGGAAGATCCGGGTGACCATGCCGGGCTACATCACCGAGGAGCGCGAGCTGACGTTCGTCGCCGGCGCCCGCGAGGACGTGGTGATCGAGCTGCAGCGCACGCCGGGCAACCCGCGCCGGCGGGCGCTCGGCGGCGCGGCGCTCGGCGGCGGGCTGGCGTTGTTCGGGGCCGGGGTGGCCTTGCTCGCGCTCGACGACGCGCCGTTCAAGAGGCGCTGCACCGGGGCCGAAATCGACGCCGACGGCGACTGTCGCTGGCTCTACAACACCGGCTGGGGCGGGGCGGCGCTGGCGGTGTCGGGGGCGGTGCTGGTGACGCTGGGGATCGTCGCGCTGGTGCGAAACCGCGCGCCGCGGCCGGCCCGGAGCGCGCGGGTGCTGCCGACCGGGTTGGGGGTGATGGCGCGGTTTTGAGCGCGGTGCACCGGCGATTACTTGCCGAGGGCTGCGACCTCGGCGGCGTCCTGGCAGGTCAGTACGCAGGTGGCGCGGTTGGTCGAGTTCAGGCTCTTGTCGGCGAAGCAGGAGTTGACGCAGCCGGTGAAGCTGGCGGCCGCGGCCTTGAATTTCTCCTTCGAGGGCCCGCCGGGCATGCTCTCGATCGCGGCCTCGGCGGCGTCGTCGCAGGTGAGCTTGCAGGTCTCGCGGTTGGTCGCCTTCTTCTCGGACACGCAGTCGGTGTAACAGCCGCTGTAGGTGCGGACGATCGCGGCGACGTCGGTGGGCGAGCCGGTGGCGGGCGGCGGGCTGGTGACGGGCGGGGTGCTCGGCGTGTCAGAGCCGGTGGCCGGACGCTTGGGCTTGGGCTCGGCGGGCGGCGTCTCCGTGCTGCGGTCGACCGCCGGGACCGCCGGCGTCGGGCCTGGTTTACGCTGCTCGGCGGAGTCGTCGCAGGCGACGAGGAGCGCGCCGCCGAGGAGGAGCCCGCGAGGAACATGCCTCACGGCCCACCGGGCCTGCAGGCGGGACAGGGTCTGACAGATCTGGGTCCTCGTGGTCATGCCTCAAGCATACACATCGTGGGGAAATTGCCCAGAAACGTTGACATTCGCGGGCGCCGGCAGGATCCTGCGAATCCAAGGCCTGCGTGGACCTGACGCCGGACAGCGACGAGCCGTCGCCGGAAGTGACCTGGGCCGTGCGGCTGCAGGCGTCGCGCCTGGTGGTGCGCGAGCCCAACAAGCGCGAGGTGCCGTACCCGCTCGACGGCAAGCCGTTCCGCCTCGGTCGCGCCGACGACAACCGCATCGTCGTCAAGGCCGAGTTCGTCGCGGCGCACCAGCTGCGGTTCGAGCCGACCGGCGTCGGCGACGGCTATCGCGTCCGTGACCTCGGCGGGCCGTGCAGCCTGATGTTCAACGGGCACCAGGTGTCCGAGCACGAGCTGCGCCACGGCGACGTGCTGCGCGTCGGCGACCCGTACACCGGCAGCTTCGTCACGATCACCTACCAGCGGCTGGCGCGGACGATGGCGCCGCCGGACGAGTCGGTGCCGCGCTGCCGCCTCGACCAGCCGGAGGTGACGATCGGGCGCGAGGGCTGCGAGCTGACGCTGGCGAGCCTCCTGGTGTCGCGGCGGCACGCGACGGTGCGGGCGCTGCCCGACGGCCACGAGGTGCGCGACCTCGGCAGCGCCAACGGCACCTTCGTCAACGGCGAGCGGGTCCAGATCAGCAAGAAGCTGGCGCGCGGCGACATCATCCAGGTGGGGCCGTTCAAGCTGGTCTACGACGGGCGCTCGCTCGATTCGTACGACCACCGCGGGGCGATCGAGCTCAAGGCGCGGCGGCTGGTGCGGCGGGTCGGCGGCGGCAAGGTGATCCTCGACCGCGTGTCGCTGGCGATCCAGCCGCGCGAGTTCGTGGCGATCGTCGGCGGCTCGGGGGCGGGCAAGTCGACGCTGCTCGGCGCGCTGTCGGGCTTCAGCCGGGCCAGCGAGGGCGACGTGCTGGTCAACGGCGACGACTACTACGCCAACTTCGACGCCTACCGCGGCCAGATCGGCTACGTCCCGCAGAGCGACATCCTCCACCAGACGCTCACGGTCGACGAGGCGCTGCGCTTCACGGCCCAGCTGCGCCTGCCCGAAGATACAGGTGACGCCGAGATCGCGGCGCGGGTCGAGCGGGTGCTGGCCGACGTCGACATCGAAGACCGCCGCACCACCCGCATCAGCGAGCTGTCGGGCGGGCAGCGCAAGCGGGTCTCGATCGCGGCCGAGCTGCTGGCCGACCCGAGCCTGTTCTTCCTCGACGAGCCGACCTCGGGGCTCGACCCGGGCCTCGAGAAGCGGCTGATGTACACGCTGCGCCGCCTGGCCGACGCGGGGCGCACGATCGTGATGGTCACGCACGCGACGGCCAACATCCATCAGTGCGACCACATCGCGTTCATGGCCGACGGGCGGCTGGTGTGGTTCGGGCCGCCGGCCGAGGCGCTGCAGCACTTCGGGGTGCGCAGCGGCGACTTCGCCGACATCTACACCAAGGTCGACGGCGACGCCCACGAGTCGCACCCGCTGGTGCTCGGCGAGCTGCGGACCGAGTACGCCCGCTGGCGCGAGGCCCACGAGCGCGGCGAGCCGACGCTGGCCGAGCTGTGGGAGCTGCGGTTCCGCCGCTCGGACGCCCGCACGCGCTACATCGTCGAGCGGCTGGCCGGCGAGACGCGCGGGCCGGCGGTCAAGTCGAACAAGCCGCACAGCGCGCAGAGCCGGGCGTCGATGTCGATGACCTCGATGAAGGTCGGCGGCACCGCGCCGGAGGACCGGCCGGAGGCGGCGAAGGCGTCGGCGTGGCAGCAGTGGCTGATCCTGGTCCGCCGCAACGTGCGGCTGCTCGCGGTCGACCGGCGCAACCTGGCGACCTTGCTGCTGCAGGCGCCGATCATCGGCGCGATCCTCGTGCTGGTCGCCCGCCCAAGCGCGCTGCAGGACCTGCAGAGCTCGCACGGGCGGCTGGTGCTGTTCCTCGTCGCGCTGGTGGCGGTGTGGTGCGGGATCTTGTGCTCGGCGCGCGAGCTGACGAAGGAGCGAGCGATCTACCGCCGCGAGCGGCTGGCGAACCTGCGGATCGGGCCGTACCTGCTGGCGAAGTTCGTGGTGCTGGCGGCGGTGTGTCTGGTGCAGTCGGTCGTGCTGCTGTCGGTGCTGGCGCTGAAGGTCGACTTCTCGGCGGCGGTGACGACCTTCACCGCGGAGGGCCCGGTGTCGGTGGTGCGCGGGGTGGCCGGGCTCGGGTTCTTCGGCAGCATGCTGGTCACGACCTTCTTGAGCTCGTTGTCGGGGCTCGGCATGGGGCTGCTTTTGTCGAGCACCTCGCGGACGTCGGACCGGGCGATGAGCGTGGTGCCGCTGGTGCTGGTGCCGCAGCTCTTGCTGGCGCTGGCGCTGGTGTCGCTGCCGGCCGGGCTCGCGCCGCTGTCGTACGTCACCAGCGCGCGCTGGGCGATGGAGGCGTTCGGGTCGCTGGCGCACCTGCAGCCGCCGCGGGACTTCGCGGCCTGCACGATCCCCGGCAACCCGCTGAGCTGCCCGGTCTACCCGACCGTCGATTACGACCCCTCGACCGCGCACGTGTTCGAGGTCTGGGGCGTGCTCCTGGCGTACACGGCGCTGTGCGTCGGCTTCGCGGCGGTGGTGCTGGCGCGGCGCGACCGCGAGCGCTGACGCCGGGTCATTGCGCGGACCCGCGCTTTTCGTCATAGATGTCCTAAAGGGCATATCAACATACTGTCGTCCGCCCGCCGCGGGCGGCCCGCGCGGCGCATAATTTCGCGGCAGAGCCTGCTCGACGCCGCCGCGGACCGGGCTCATGGTTCTCTGCACCCCGTCGCATTTGTTTGCGCCGGGGCCACGTCGCGCGTGGGGACGGACAATCGATAGTGAGAGGAGACGTGCCATGATGATCTTCAATGTACTGTTCAGCGCGTGGGCCGCTCTGGCGGCGCCCGAGCGGCCGGTCGAGGAAATCGCCGACGAGGCGGCCACCCAGGCGGGCGACGTGTCGACCGACGAGTTCGACCTCACCGACGAGGTCGACCCCAGCGAGAGCGAGCGGTGGGAGTGTTACGACGACGACCACCACCGGCGCGGCTACTGCCTCGCCCGTTGCGAGCGCGGCCGTCGCTACCGGGCGGTGACCGATCGGATCAAGATCCGCGGCAACCGCGATTACTGCGAGCGACGCGCCTACAAGCACTGCCGCGGCCGCGGCGGGCTCGATGACTGGTGCTTCGGCGAGCGCGATTGATGGTGCGGGGAGCGTGACCGAGACGACGATGCGTCACGCGCCCGCGGCAGGTCCGGCGGGGGCCGGCTCCGGCTCGTCCCCGTCGGGCCTGCGTTTTATTCGCCTATGATCATAGGGCGCGCCGCCTGCGGTCACGCGGCCGTGGGCGGCGCGGCGTCGACGGCCATCAGCGTGGCGAGCAGCATCTGCGCCAGCAGGTCGCGCAGCTCCTCGCGCGGGAGGTCGCGCCGCGCCAGCCAGTCGAGGCTCGAGCCCTCGACGAAGCCGACCCACCCGCGCAGCGCCAGGCGCACGCGCGGGGTCAGCTCGGCCAGGCCGAGGCGGCCGGCCAGGCGGGCGACGAAGCGCGCGCGGGTGTCCTCGACGATCGCCGCGACCTCGGCGTCGTGACCGACGCCGCTGCGCATCAGCGCGACGTAGGCGCTGGCGTGCTCCTCGGCGAACAGCAGGTACTGGTCGAGCGCGGCCAGCAGCGCCTCGGGGTCGGGGCCGTCGCCGGCCGGGTCGGTGCGCGAAAGCAGCGATTCGGCGGCGCTGCGCACGGTCGCGGCGTAGAAGTCGCGCTTGCTCGAGAAGTAGTGATAGAGGAGCCCCTTCGAGATGCCGGCCGCGCTGGCGATGTCGTCGATCGAGAGCTCGTCGTAGCTGCGCTCGCTGAACAGCCGCAGGCCCAGCTCGACGAGCTGGGCCCGCCGTTCGTCGACTTGCAGGCGCGCGCGTTCGCGCGCCTCATCCGGTTCGCTGCGGCGGGGCGCCTTGGCCACGGTCTACCGTACCCGAAGACGCACCCCCGGCGGACAAGAAGTCGCGACCGTCCTCGCATTGTTTCCGGGCGGTCACAGCGGGCTCCGCGCTGACCCCGAACATCGCCACGGTCAGGACGATCATGACCGCCGCGAACACGTGGAGGCCCATGAACACCCCGATGCCCGCGTGCATCGCCGCGACCGCGGCGACCCACCACCGGCGTGTGACCGCCGGCCAGATGAACACCGCGTAGCCGGTCTCGACGACCAGCACCAGCCAGCCGGCCGCGGTCGGCAGCCACGGCACCTGGGCCAGCCAGGTGAAGTCGAACAGCGCGTAGCCCTGCGCCACGAGCGAGCGCCAGATCGCCTCGCCGTCGCGCCACTGCTCGCCGGTCGCCTTCTCCACTCCGGACAGCAGATAGGCGATGCAGAGGTGGATCTGCATCACCCGGATCGCCAGGCGCGTGCCCGCGGTCGCGCCGTCGCCGGCCCGGCCGGCCCGGCGATCGAGCGACAGGAAGGCGCCGCCGGGGGCCACCGTCGAATAGAACAGGAAGATGTTGGCGAAGTCGTCGGCGCCGTAATTGGTGTGCGGCGCCAGGCGCATGAACACGAGGTGCAGCAGCCAGGCGGCGCCGGTCGACAGGCGGGTGCGCCAGCCGAGCAGCATGCCGACCAGGCTGGCGACGTAGAGCGCGCCGAGAACGACGAGCACCTGCGATTCGAACGGCGTGGCGAACAGCTCGCCGAGCGCCGGCAAATGCCGCGACCCGAACGCGTCCATGAGCGGGCCGCGGAGCAGGCCGCGGTGGTGGTACAGCTCGTGGAAGAGCGGGGCGATCTGCAGCGCCTGGGCCAGCAGCACCGCGGCGAGGCCGATCCGCAGGGCCACCAGCGGGGCCGGGCGAGCGGGGGCGAAGAAGAAGCGATCGATCGCGCCGGCGACCGCGCGCAGCCGGGCCTTCACGGCGCACCTCCGGCTGCGTCCGCGGGCGACGGGCGGACGACGCGGGCGCGGTAGACCGAGCGCCAGCGGGCCCTGGCGCCGCGGGCGGCGCCAGCCAGCGAGGGCACGCGGTGAAAGCCCATGTCGACGGTGACGCTGCGGGCCTCGGGGTGGCGCGCGAACAGGTTCGCGGCCCACGAGGCGGCCAGGCGAGCGCGCACGGCGTCGTCGCTGCGGCGATCGTGGAACACTTCGATCAGGTCCTCGACGCGGATGTCGGCCTCGCGGGTGATGCCCGGCGTGAGGCGGGCGGGGCTGGTGCGACCGGCGTCGTCGACGAGCGTGAGCGTGAGCGTCGGCGGGTCGCCGACCGAGGGCGCGTAGAAGCCGTAGCCGTTGTCGGCCCCGGTCAGCGCGCCGTAGTAGGTGAGGAGCGGTCCGAGCGGCCCGGCGCTCCACAGGCAGATCCCCAGCCCGCCGAGCACGACGAGCACGAGGTGGGCGGCGACGGCCGCGAGCAAGAGTAGGCGACGTCTAAGGGTCATGGCGGACTCCGACGACGGAGCGACGGCCGGCCGCGCCCGCGCCGAAAGGTCGCGGCGACGCGGTCGGCCGGCGAATGCGACTTACCAGTGACGGCCCCAACCGTCGTCGTCGTGGCGGCGGCGACGGCCCCACCCGTCGTCGTCGTGGCGGCGGCGACGGCCCCACCCGTCATCGTCGTGGCGGCGGCGGCGTCGGCCCCACCCGTCGTCGTCGTCCCAGCGGCGGCGCCGTTCGTCGTCGGCGCTGACCTCCTCCTCGGCCTCGGCGTCGACGTCGGTCAGCTCGTCGACCGCCAGGCCGTCGACCGGCGCCGCCTCGGGCTCCTCCTCGTCGATCGACTCGACGGCGAGGTCCTCCTCGTCGATCGCCTCCGCCTCGTCACACGCGCTCGTGACGAACGCGGTCGCGAGCGCGAAGATGCTCGTATGAATCCAGGTGTACTCGGTGATTCTCATTCGCATGACAACTCCTCCACGCCATTTGCCAGTGGCAACACAGGTACGCGTCTATGCTTCGGGTCGAGCGGAGCATCAAGCGAGCTCAGTCGCGAATCACGGGACCCGGCGAGCGTCCATGGACCGGACGCCCGCTCGCGTGGCGGCCCCGCCGGGCCCTCGCTCGGCGCCGCGGCGGCGGCCGTGCGCGCGCGTGGGCGGGCCGGGAGCGGGCGGGCTGCATCGCCGCCGATCGGCGCTATGCCGCCGGTCATGCCATTCACCGCTGCAACGCTCGACGCCCCGCGCGCCTCGCTGGCGCGCCGGCTGTTCGCCACCGTCGACATCGCCTCGCTGGCCTGCTTCCGCGTCCTGTTCGGCCTCTTGATGTTCGTCGAGGTGTGGACCGACCTGCCCGACGTCGGCGAGTTCTACGTCGAGCCGGAGTTCCACTTCACGTTCTACGGCCTCGAGTGGGTGCGGCCGCTCGCCGGCGACGGCATGTACGTGGTGTTCGGCGTGCTCGGCCTGGCGGCGCTGTGCGTCACGATCGGCCTGTGCTACCGCCTGGCCGCCGCGGCGTTCTTCGTCGGCATCTCCTACGTGTTTTTGGTCGAGCAGGGCCTCTACCTCAATCACATCTACCTGATCGCGCTGGTCAGCTTCCTGATGATCTTCGTCCCGGCCCACCGCGCGCTGTCGGTCGACGCCTGGCTGCGGCCCGGGCTGCGCGCCGACACGGCTCCGGCGTGGGCGCTGTGGCTGCTGCGCGCCCAGGTCGGGATCCCGTACTTCTACGCCGGGCTGGCCAAGCTGAACCCCGACTGGCTGCGCGGCGAGCCGATGCGGATGTGGCTGCTGCAGCGCGAGGAGCTGCCGATCGCCGGGCCGCTGCTGCGCGAGTGGTGGGCGCCCTACTTCTTCAGCTACGGCGGGCTGCTGTTCGACCTGCTGGTGGTGCCGGCGCTGCTCTGGCGACCGACCCGCGCGCTCGCGTACGTGCTGGCGCTGTGCTTCCACCTGATCAACACCGCGGTGTTCTCGATCGGCATCTTCCCGTGGCTGATGATCGCGGCGACGACGATCTTCTTCGAGCCCGACTGGCCGCGCCGCCTGCGGAACCGCGTGGCCGCCCGCGTCGGCGCGCCCCCGTCGCCGCCGCCGATCCTCGCGCCGCCGCCGGCGCAGCTCGGACGCGCCCAGAGGGCCACGCTCGCGGCGCTGGCGATCTACGTCGGCTGGCAATTGCTGTTCCCGCTGCGCCACTGGCTCTACCCGGGCGACGTCGCCTGGACCGAGGAGGGCCACAAGTTCGCGTGGCGCATGAAGCTGCGCGACAAGGACGGCTACGTCCGCTTCTTCGCCACCGACCCCGATCTCGGCGCGACGTGGAAGATCGACCTGACCGGCCGCCTCCCCGGCTGGCAGCGCGAGGAGATGAGCGGCCGGCCGGAGATGATCCTGCAGTACGCCCGCTTCCTCGCCGACGACCTGCGCCGCCGCGGTCACCCGGCGATCGAGATCCGCGTGGTCGCGCTGGTGTCGCTCAACGGGCGCACGCCGCAGCCGCTGATCGACCCGACCGTCGACCTCGCGCGCGTCGAGCCGTCGCTGTGGCCGAGCCCGTGGATCCTCCACGACCTCGTCGATCGCTGAGGGCGAGTTCGCGCGCCGACGTGGCGGGTGCCCCCTAGCACCCGCCCCAGGCGCGTTTCGGGGTCTATTGACTCTGATTCAATAGCCTGTAGGCTCGGGGACAGAGGAGGATCTCGATGCAACACGCCCCCGCCGACCTGGGACCGATCAAGCCGCGTGCGATGGACTTCGACCTCAACGACATGCCGCGCTACTGGATGGCAGGGCTGCCGGTGTCGACGGCGATCGGCAACGCGCTGCACCTGATCTTTCCGATGGGCGAGCGCTTCTTCGTCCGCGCCGTCCGTCACTACATGGGCGAGATCGAGGACCCGGCGCTGCGCGAGCAGATCCGCGGGTTCTTCGGGCAAGAGGGTCGCCACGCGCACGAGCACGAGCGGGTGTTCGAGACGCTGCGCGGCCAGGGCTACGACATCGACACGTTCCTGCGCATGTACAAGCGGGTCGCGTTCGACTTCATCGAGCGCATCAGCCCGCCGGCGCTGCGGCTGTCGGTGACCGCGGCGCTCGAGCACTACACGGCGATCCTGGCCGAGGGGGCGCTGGCGAGCGAGGGGACGCTCGAGATGGTCCACCCGAAGATGCAGCGGCTGCTCCGCTGGCACGCGGCCGAGGAGATCGAGCACAAGGCGGTGGCCTTCGACGTGCTCAAGCAGGTCCACCCGAGCTACGCCCTGCGGATGGCCGGGATGGCGCTGGCGACGACGCTGCTCGGGGCGTTCTGGTTCGCGGGCGCGACGATGCTGCTGCGCCAGGAGAAGGGCCTCGGCCTGCGCGAGATCGCCCGGCAGCTGCGGGCGACGCAGAAGCGCGAGCCGATCATCCGCCGGGTGTTCCTCCGCGGCCTGCGCGAGTACCTGCGCCCGAGCTTCCACCCGTGGGACAACGACAACCTCGAGCTGGCCCGCCGCAGCTTTCAAATGTTGGCGGACGAGGCGGCGTGACGGCGAGACGGGGCGTGAGCGGCGACCTGGCCGTTCGAGCAGGTCGGACGTCCGCGCCGGCGGCCTGACCGCCCGGACCGGCGTGATCGGCGACCTGACCGTTCGGACATGTCACCCGTGCGCGGCCGCGCGCCGAACCGGCGCCACGCCGACCCCGCACACCCCAGGACAGGCGGAGCGCCGCCGCTCGCGGGCGCCGTGGCAGCGGTCGTTCGCCGTTCGCCGGGCGTGACGCGCGGGCCGCTTGACCCTCCCGCGGTCCCGGCCCAAAGCCGCGGTCGCGGGAGGGTCGGGTCCATGGCGCAGAGCAGCTTCACGGTCGACGCGAGGACGCACAGCATCTCGGGCGGGACGGGGCTCGACACGGGGATCGCGCTGTCGCCGGGGCAGCTCCTGACGGTCCACGTCGACCCCGACGAGACGTGGAGCGCCGGCGCGGCCGACCGCACCTCGAACGCGAACGGCCTCGGCAACCCCATGGGCGGCGACTACGGGCTGTTCGGCCGCGGCTCGCAGGCGTTCCTGTTCGGCGCGCTGGTCGGCAGCCTCGACGGCGGCGCCACCTTCTTCGGCGTCGGCACCCACCTGAGCATGACGATCCTGACCGAGGGCACGCTCAGCTTCTACTACTGGGACTCGAACAACGAGGACAACTCGGGCCAGCTCCGCGTGGTCGTCCAGGTCTACGACGGGCCGCGGGTCTGACCGGAGAGGCGCGTCACGGGACATGCTCTTTCGGGCATGTCCTGCAGGACTTGACGCATGTCTGAAGAGACATGCGCCGTGGGACAGGCTCAGCGCTTGCCGCCGAGGCCGATCACGACCACGCCGGACAGGATCACGGCGGTCGCCAGCCAGGTGATCGGGCCGACCGGCTCGCCGGCCAGGGCGGCGCCGAGGACGATGGCGACCACCGGGTTGACGTAGGCGTAGCTGTTGGCGACGGCGGGGCGGGTGCGGCGCAGCAGGTAGCCGTAGGCGGTGAAGCCGATCAGCGAGCCGCTGACGATCAGGTGGGCCACGGCGGCCAGCGACTTGGCCGAAGGGACAGTCGGGGCCTCGCCGAGCACCATGGCGACGACGGCCATCATCAGGCCGCCGGCCAGCATCTGCGTGGCCGCGCCCATCGGCCCGGGCGGCAGCGGGCGGGTGCGGCCGAGCACGACGCCGAGCGCCCAGCACACCGGCGCGAGCAGGACCAGCAGCGCGCCGAAGCCGGCGCCGGCCAGCTCGCCGCCGAGCTGGAGGACGGCGACGCCGAGGAAGCCGAGGCCGAGGCCCAGCCACTCGCGGACCGTCGGCGGCTGCCCGGCGGCGCGCCCGAACAGGGCCGCCCACAGCGGCATGGTCCCGACCACCAGCGCGACCAGGCCGGAGCTGACCCACTGCTCGCCGAGCACCACGAACCCGTTGCCGGCGACGAACAGCAGCGCGCCGGTGAGGAACGAGGTCCGCCACTCGGCCGCCGTCGGCCGCCGGGCGCCCAAGAGCCGCAGCGCCGCGTAGAGGCCGCCGCCGGCGATCAAGAACCGGGCGGCCCCGAGCGAAAACGGCGGGATCGTCTCGAGGGCGACGCGGATCGCCAGGTAGGTCGAGCCCCACAGGAAGTACACCGCGAGCATCGCCGCGACGACGAGCAGCGGGGGCCTCGCGCGCGCCGGGCGGGCCGCGGCGGCGGCGGCCCGGTCCCAGGCGATCCGCACGGGCGGGGCGATCCAGACGCCGGAGGGAGAAGCCATGGCCAGAGCATGGGCCGGCGATCCCGACCGTAACAGATGCAGAAACGCCGCGATCGTACCGGTACAGTTCCGGTTCGCTGCAGACTGTGCCGGCCCGTCGCGGGCCGGGCTGTGCTGGTCGCACCCGCCGCGTCGAGGTAGGCTGGTGTCGTGGACGCGCAGGCGTTGCTCTACGAGCGGGTGGCCGCGCACGTGGCGGGGCTGATCGAGCGCGGGGCGCTGCGCCCCGGGGACCGCGTGCCGTCGGTGCGGCGCCTGAGCAAGCAGCAGGGCGTCAGCGTGTCGACGGTGATCCAGGCCTACCAGCACCTCGAGGACAGCGGGCTCATCGAGGCGCGGCCGCAGTCGGGCCACTACGTGCGCCGCCGCTGCGCCGCGCTGCCCGAGCCGCGGGCCCCGCGGACGTCGACCACGCCGTCGAAGGTGTCGGTGGCGAGCCTGGTGGCCAAGGTGTACGGCGCCGCTCGCGACCCGCACATCGTGCCCTTCGGGGCGGCCACCCCGAGCCCGGAGCTGCTGCCGACCGACCGCCTCAACGCCACGCTGGCGCGGATCGCCCGCGCCTCCGGGGCCGTCGGCGTGTCGTACGACCCGCCCCCGGGCTGCCCCGCGCTGCGGCGACAGATCGCCCGCCGCGCGGTCGAACGCGGCTGCACCGTCACCGCCGACGACGTGGTGACGACCGTGGGGGCGATGGAGGCGCTGGGCCTGTGCCTGCGGGTGGTGGCCCAGCCGGGCGACACGGTGGCGATCGAGAGCCCGCTGTACTTCGGGCTCCTGCAGCTGATCGAGGGCCTGCGGATCCGCGCGCTCGAGATCCCGTGCCAGCCGAGCACCGGGATCGACCTCGACGCGCTCGAGGAGGCGATCGCGCTGCACAAGATCAAGGCGGTGCTGACCCTGCCGGTGGTCAGCCAGCCGCTCGGGGCGTCGATGAGCGACGCGGCCAAGCAGCGCCTGGTCGAGATGCTGGCCCGCCGCGACATCCCGCTGATCGAGGACGACATCTACGGCGAGCTGTACTTCGGCCAGACCATGCCGCGCCCGGCCAAGGCGTTCGACGAGGCCGGCCTGGTGATGCTGTGCTCGTCGTTCACCAAGACGCTGGCGCCCGGCTACCGCGTCGGCTACGCGCTGCCCGGCCGGTTCCGCGACCAGGTCGAGCAGCTCAAGTTCGCCAACAGCGTGGCCACGCCGACGCTGCCGCAGCTGGCGATCGCCGACTTCGTCGAGAACGGCGGCTACGAGCACCACCTGCGGGCGATGCGGCGCAAGCTGCAGGCCCAGGTCGAGCAGGTCAGCGCCGCGATCGCCGAGCACTTCCCCGCCGGCACCCGGGTGTCGCGCCCGGCCGGCGGCTTCGTGCTGTGGGTCGAGCTGCCGCCCGGGACGTCGGCGCTCGAGCTGCACGCCCGCGCGCTGGCCCACAGCATCAGCGTCGCGCCCGGGCCGATCTTCTCGGCCAAGCCGCGGTTCGCCAACTGCATCCGCATGAGCTGCGGCTACCCGTGGTCCGATCTGCTGGCTCACGCGGTCCGCACGCTCGGCCGGCTCGCCCGCGAGGTCGCCGAGCGGCCCGG
Source organism: Nannocystis exedens (assembly GCF_002343915.1). Classification (GTDB taxonomy): domain Bacteria; phylum Myxococcota_A; class Polyangia; order Nannocystales; family Nannocystaceae; genus Nannocystis; species Nannocystis exedens. The sequence goes on from NZ_NETK01000001.1 coordinate 6,841,945, forward strand.
GCCCGAGCTCGGGTGATTAAAGACATGTCCCGGAGGGCGGGTCGCCCGCGCGGCCCGGGCCGAGTCCCATGAGGTCCTGGACATGCCCGATGGAGCATGTCCACGAGTTCATGTACGAGCGAACAGGTAGAGCGTGCTCGCGGCCGTGCGGGCGGCGACGGCCAGGCGGGCGCCGCCGGCGGTGAGGGCCAGGGCGAGGCCGCTGGCCGGGGCCTCCGGGCGGAACGTGAACGGCTCGCCGTCCCCGGCCAGCGCGGCCGCGCGGACGCGCAGGCGGTCGTCGGCGTCGCGGGCGACGGCGGCGACGTGGCTGCCGTCGGGCGCGACGACGAGCTCCTCGGGCAGCCGCTCGCCCCACAGCGCGCGCAGGCCGAGCGGGCGCGGCGCCCAGGTGCCCCACTCGAGCCGCACGAGGTCGCCGAGCTCGTCGCTCACGGCGACGAGGCCGGACGGGGCGACGCGCACGGGGCTGTACACGAACACGGCCGGGAGCGGCTGCTGCGGCGTCGGCTGCAGGTTCGATCGGGTCGGGTCGAGGTCGATCGTCTGCAGCAGGAGCGGACGCGAGACGCGAGTGGTGAACCACAGCTGGGCGCTGTCGGGGCGGAAGCCGAGGTCGACGAGCGCGCTGGCCCGCACGGTGGCGCGTCGGGTCGGGGTCGGGTCGCCGACGTACCACACCTCGAGCGCGTCGAGGTGCTTGTGGAGCGCGAGCCAGCGGCCGTCGGGGGCCGCGGCGATCCGCGTGAGGCCCTTCTTCTCGCCCTCGATCGTCAGCGTCGCCTTGCCGGGGCCGGCCTCGCCGAGCTCGTGGCGGTGGACGGCCTTGCCGGCGACGAACAGCGCGCCGTCGCCGGCGAAGTCGAGGTCGTTGCGGATGAAGCGCGGCGCGGGCACCGGCGCGAGGTCGGCCGCCCGCAGCAGCCGCACGCTGTTGTTCTTGTCGCTCGTGAGCAGCGCCAGCCGCTCGCCGTCGGGGGAAAATCGCAGCTGGCCGATCGCCGTGTCGGTCGCCAGCTCGCGCTCGAGTCGATAGGACAGCGTCATCGTCGCGGCCGCGAACCTACCACGACCCGCGGGTCGCGGAAGGCCGTCAGAGCGCCTGCGTGCGCACCCACGCGCGCGCGCCGGGGCGGGCGGCCGCGCGGGCGGTCACGAGGTCGCGCTCCACTTCGGACATGTCCGTCGGGACAGGCAGCCCGGCGAGCGCCGCGACCTCGAGCAGGCGGGCGCGGGCGCGCAGGCCGAGGTCGGCGAGGGCGCCGACGAGGATGTCCCGGGGGACAGCCTGTCCCGAAGGCAAGGCGGGCGCGCCGACGGCGGCGCGGCGCGGCGGGTCGGCCAGCTCGACCGCCGCGAACGCGCACTCGAGCCAGGCGAGCGCCTCGGCGAGGGCGAAGCGGACGCCCTGGTCGTTCCACGCCTTGTGCCCGCGCAGGCCGCGGCCGAGCGCCACGAGGGCGTCGGCGAGGGCGACGAAGGCGGTGAAGCCGACGCCGCCGTCGACCGCCTCGAGCGCGCGCGCGTGGGCCGGGAGGTCGAGGTGGCGCACGGGCGCCCGGGCGTCGCCGAGGGCCGCCAGCGGGCGCGCGGGCGCGGCGAACATCGCGGTCACGCGCGGCAGCGTCGGCTCGACCTCGTCGCGGGCCTTGACGATCTGCGGCAGACGCAGGCTCAGGTCGGTCAGCATCAGGTGGCTGGTGCCGTCGAACACGCCGTAGAGGGTGACGTCGCGGACGAATTTCTCATAGGGCCGATCGGCCAGCAGCGCCCGGCTCGAGACGACCCGCCGGCCCTGCTCGACCGCCTCCTCGGCCAGCGCGCAGCAGGCCAGCTTGGCCGCGGCGGTGTAGATGGCCGCGCCGATCCCGAGCGCGTTCGCGGCCACGGCCGCCTTGACCGCCATCGCCGCGGCGACGAGGTCGAGCTCGGCGTGGGCGACCAGGTGATCGGCGATCGCGTCGAGGGCGACGATCGGCGCGCCGTAGACGTCGCGGGTGTGGGCGTAGGCGCGCGCCAGCGCCAGCGCCCCCGAGGCGCAGCCGGACGCGAGCCCGCTGATCCCGCCGCGCGACAGGGTGAGGGTGCGCTGGACCAGGCTGAAGCCGTCGCCGAGCTTGCCGACGAGGCTGTCCTCGGGGACATGTGTGCCGTGGAACCGGACCCCGGCGATGTCGGCCGCGCGCGCCGGCAAGGTCGACCAGCGCGGCAGGGCCTCGACGCTGTCGTCGCGGTCGACGCAGAACACCGAGAAGTCGCCGAACGCGACCGCGCCGCCGCGAGCGGTCCGCATCAGCGCGACCAGCACGTCGTGGCGGGTGGCGCCGTTGATCAGGTGCTTCTCGCCGGTCAGGCGATAGCCGCCTGCGGGATCGGGCGCCGCGGCGGCCTCGTTGCGCAGGAGGTTCGAGCCGTGATCGAGCTCGGTCAGCAGCATCGCCGCGAACGCGCCGTCGGCGATTTTTTTGAAAATTCGCCGGCGCAGCTCGGGGCCGGCGCCGAGGTGGACGGGCAGCAGCGCCAGCGCGTTGACGCCGAGGGTGATCGCCAGCGAGCCGTCGACGGCCGCCGCGATCGCGTTGAGGCCGCAGAGGTGGAACACCTCGGCCTCGTCGGTGTACAGCCGGGCGACGCCGATCCGCCGCAGCACGGCGACGACCTCGGCGGGGTAGGTGCCGGCCCGCTGACCCTCGTGCAGCGCCGCCTGGATGTCGGGCGCGGCCAGCAGCTCGGCGACGCCGGCGACGACGGGGTGGCGCGACACATCGACAGGGCAGAGGCGGGTCCAGAGCGGCAGGCCAGGCACGCGCCGAGCTTCGCACGTCCGCGCCCGCGCGGGGCCCCGCCGGCGCGTGAGACCACGCGGGCCCGGCACGAGCGAGGCGCAGGCGCCGGCGCGAAGACGAGGCACGCCGCGCCCTGGAAGGTCGCGAGACCACGCGGGACAAGCACGAAGGAGGAGCAGGCCGGCGTGAGGACAGGAGCTCCGCCGCGCTCCTTGAAACATGCCCCGAGACCGCGCGGGGCAGGCACGAAGGAGGAGCAGGCCGGCGCGAGGACAGGAGCTCCGCCGCGCTCCTTGAAACATGCCCCGAGACCACGCGGGGCAGGCACGAAGGAGGAGCAGGCCGGGCGAGGACAGGAGCTCGGACCGCCGTGGAATGTCTGCACCCGTGCCGCGCGTTGTCTGCAGGTGCGCGCGCTCGCTCGTCGCAGGTCTCCCGGCGCCGGAAAACAGGCTGGCGCTTCAAACATGTCTCTAAAAACATGTCACTGGGCCGTGCGTCCGGTCCGCCGTCGCTCGCGCCGAATGGCCGGCCCTGGCGTGATCGATCCGTCCGAGCTTTTAAAAGCTGCTCGCGGGGGTGCGCCGATCTGCCGCCGCCGGTCGTGTCTGGCCGTCGGCGGCCGCCCAGGCGCGTGCACGCTCGGCCGGCGCTCGCTCGGGGCCGTCGATTCGCCCGATTTCTCGGCAGAAGAGCCTTTTGAGAGCGATCGCCGGGGCGCGGGCGATTCGCGCCGGAGCGCCGGGCTCGCGGCTGTCACCGCGGACATGTCCCCTCGAACATATCGCTCCGCGGCGCTCGTCCTCGCGGCGGTCGTCGCGTTCGCTGCGGCCATGGCTTTCGGGACAGGTTGCCGCGGCGACCCCAGCGTCGCCGCCGGCACCGGCGAGGTGGCGGCGGTCGAGGCGCCGGCGCGCGACTTCGAGGCCACGCTGGCGGCGATCGCCGGCGAGCGGGCCCGGCTCGGCCGGCGCTACGCGGCCGCCGGCGACGAGGCGACGCGCGCGGCGATCCGCGCCGAGGCGCGCGCGTACTTCCGCGAGGCGGTGGTGCGCGAGGTGTTTCCGGCGTGGCTCGGGACGCCGTGGGGCCTCGGCAAGAACAGCACCGCCGACCGGCCGCACGCCCCGGGCATGACCGTCGCGTGCGGCTACTTCGTCGCCGCGGTGCTCGAGAACGCCGGGCTCGCGCTGTCGAGCCGCTACAAGTACGCGCAGGCGCCGGCGCTGGCGGTGCAGAAGGCGCTGGCGCCGAGGCCCGCCGACCTCCACCGCTACTTCAGCGTCCCCGCCGAATCGCTGGCCGCCCGGATCGCCGGCCTCGGCGACGGCCTCTACATCATCGGCCTCGCCAATCACATCGGCTTCGTCGTGGTCGACGGCGGCGAGGTCCGCCTGGTCCACGCGTCCTATACCGGCGCGCAGGTGGTGACCGACGAGCCGCTGGTGTCGGCGCAGGCGATCGCCGACTCGCGACCCAAGGGCTACTTCGTCACCCCGGTGATGCACGACGACCGCCTCGCCGATCTGTGGCTGCGCGGCGTCGCGGTCCCGCTGTGAGCCGCAGGCCTCGGACCTCGATCGGACCGCCGGCGGATGAAGGGCCGTCACGCGTCGCGCCGTGAACCGGCCCGGGACGCCGACAATGTGACGTCGCGAGGCCGCGGTGCTAGGTTGCGCGCGATGCTCCGCCGCTGCGCCGCGCTCCTCGTCCTCGCGCTGACCGCCTGTCGCCCGGCGGCCGAGCCGGCCGTGGTCCGCGCGCCAGACGCGGGCCCCGGGCTCGACGAGGCGGCGATCCGGGCGATCGTCGAGGATCCGGCCAGGCCGGCGGCGGAGCGGGAGCTCGACCCGGGGCGCAAGCCGGAGGAGCTGCTGCAATTCTTGGCCCTGCGCCCGGGCATGCGGCTCGCCGACCTCGGGGCCGGCCACGGCTACACGACCTTCTTGCTGGCCCGCGCGGTCGGGGCCGACGGGGTGGTGTACGCGCAGAACAACAAGTTCGTGACCGAGCGGTTCTTGGAGCCGGCCTGGAGCGAGCGGCTGGCGACGCCGGAGCTGCGCAACGTGGTCCGCGTCGATCGCGAGTTCGACGACCCGCTGCCGCCCGAGGCCCGCGACCTCGACGGCGTGATCAACGTGCTCTTCTATCACGACACCTACTGGATGGGCACCGACCGCGCGCGCATGAACCGGGCCATCTTCGCCGCGCTGCGCCCCGGCGGCTTCTACGTGATCGTCGATCACAGCGCGCGCGCAGGGGCCGGCGCCAGCGTGGCCGAGTCGCTCCACCGCGTCGAGGAGTCGACGGTCGTCGAAGAGGTGCTACAGGCCGGCTTCGAGCGCGCGGGGTCGGCGGAATTTCTCCGCAGCCCGGACGACCCGCGCGATTGGAACGCGGCGCCGCCGGCCGCGGCGGCGGCGGGGAAGCGCGGCACGGCCGACCGCTTCGTGGTGCGCTTCGTAAAGCCCGCGGCCCTCTGAGCCCGGCACCACGCGCGGCCCGTGGACCCGCATCCAGGTCTGGCCCCAGGCCCGCTCGACCTCGCGGTCGTGCAGTCGGTCGCGCCGCCGCTCGAGCGCCTCGCCCAGCGGCGCCACCAGCAGCAGCGGCAACAGGAGCATGGCCACGAGCGCCTCCATCGCGTTCAGTGTGACGCGGCCGTGGTCGCCCGGCCACTCGCCGGCGTGACGCGGTCGGCTCCGCGCGGCCACGCGCCGGGCGCTCGTGCGCTCAAATGTCCTTTCAGCCATGTAAATCGGAACATGTCCTGAAAGGCACATGACGCGCCGCGCCAGCCGTCGCCGCCACGGTCGCGCCCGCTGGCCGCGCCCGGGCCGCCGCGCGGGTCCCTTGACAGCTCGATGTCGTCGGTCACGGTTGTGTTCGGAGGACGCGCCATGGCACTACCCAAGCCGCTCATGGACTCGCTACTGTCGCAATACCGCGGCGAGTTGTCCGCGATCGAAGCCTACGACCGCGCGCTGCAGAAGTTCGCCGGCCAGACGGAGGAGCCCGAGCTGCAGCGGCTGCGAGAGGACCACGTCGGCGCCGTGCGCCGGCTCGGAGCGATCATCCGCCAGCACGGCGGCGTCGAGCCGGAGAGCTCGGGCGCGTGGGGCTCGCTGACGACCGGCCTCGAGCGTCTGGCCTCGATCGTCAACGACGAGGTCCCGCTGCGCGTGCTGCACCGCGGCGAGACGGTCGGCTACGAGGGCTACGCCAAGCTGCTGTCCGACCCGTCGCTGGAGAGCGACGTCGTGCAGGAGCTCCAGAACTTGCTCGACCGCTCGCAGGACCACCTGAACCGGCTCGAGACCATGCTCGAGCAGCTGCCCGCCGCGCCCAATCGCCCGATGATCTGAGGCGCCTGGACGCGAGCGGTCGCCCCGTCTATCGTGCGTGCATGCACTTACGATGGTTGGATGGGTTGTTGTGTCCCTCGCTGCTCGCGCTCTGTCTGCTCCCCGCCTGCGTGCCCCAAAAGGCCGACACCGGCGGCGGCAGCGAGCCCTCGACCGACGCGTCGGGCCCGGCCGCCAGCGCGACCGAGGCGCCGGAGAGCGAGAGCGAGAGCGAGAGCGAGGGCGCGAGTGCGACCACCAGCCCGAGCGAGACCACGAGCAGCAGCGGTGAGCCGCTCACCACCGCCGCCGACTCGCAGAGCTCGACGAGCGGCGGGGCCCAGCACCTCGACTGCGAGGTGCCGTTCCCCGAGCCGGCGCCGCCGCTGCCGCCGATCAACATCGGCCCCGACGCGCGGCCCCGCTTCGACGACTGGACCGACCTCGACTGCGAGAGCCTGACGGCGGTCGCCTGCGGCAGGCCCCAGGACCCGCCGTGCAGCGGGATCTGCCTGCGCGGCACCGCAGGAGGCCCGGGCGTGTGCACCTTCCCCGACATCGACATCTGGTGCGGCGGCGAGGGCGAGGCGATCGGCTACGGCGAGGGCACCTGCTGGGCCTGCTCGCCCTCCGAGGCCCGCGCGTTGGCTTGCTGCGAGTTCCCCGACGGCTTCGACTGCCGCGACTGGCCCTACCCGAGCGACGGCCCGCCCGGGAGCATCTGCGCCCGCCACGAGGACTGCGAGCCGGGGCTGGTGTGCGGCGCGCACCGGGGCGAGGGCTACGGGATCTGCCAGTGCCCCGGCCTCGTCGCGGAGGACGTCGCGCCGCCGCAGAGCTGCTTCCAGCAGTGAGCGGCGGAGCCCGTCGGGCGGCCCGCGACATGTCCCGCGGGACCGCTTCACTGCGCTCGGGCGGCGCCCCTTTTTAAACCTGTCCCTGGGGACAAGTTGCGTCAGCCGAGGATCACGCGAGCGACCTCCTGGTCGAGGCCCATGCGCGCGGTGAGGGCGAGGAACAACTGGCGGCCGACGGCCGCGTGGTTGCTGCTGCGGACGAGGCGAGCGATCTCCTCGAGCGCCCGGCCGCGGCGTTCGGGCTCGGCGAGCTGCAAGGCGCCGCCGAGCTCGTCGAGGGTCGGCGCCTGGTCGAGCAGGCGCAGGGCCCGGTTGCGGCGCGGCTCGCGGAGCGGCAGGCGGGCCAGGAGGGCCGCGAACTCGGCCCGACCGTCGGCGTCGATCGGCTGCATCGGCTCGCGCGCCGCGTCGGCGCGGCGGTGCAGCATCATCGCCGCGAACGCAGCCACGTACTGCGCCAGCTCGTTCGCCTCCGCCGTCCACGCCTTGCGCCACCCCGTCAGTTGTTCGCGGTCGACGCCGAGCAGCTCGCCGACACGGCCCAGCACCTCCGCCTCCTCCGCGCTGCCCTCGCCGTCGACCAGCGCGATCGACCAGGCGCGGCGTAGGACCTCCGGCGCCCGTTCGGCCGGCGGGCGCGGCAGTCCGCGGGCGAACTCCCACAGCGCCGCCGCGTCGGCGAACCGATCGATCCACGCGTCCTGCTCCTCGGCGGGCACCTGCTCGCTCGCCAGCCCCAGGATCCGCGTCGCCTCGCCGCCCTTGAGCACGCCGTCGGCCAGCGCGACGAGGCCGGCCGAGGTCAGAGTCCACGCTTGTTCGTCGGTGAGCGCCACGCGCCCACGTTAGCCAGCTTCGGCCGGGGCGTCACGCGTCGCAGGCGACGCGCGGGCCCGCGGCGCCTCGCGGTCGGCCCCGGCGCGCGCGACCCAACATCTTATCCGTCTTCGCCCCCGGACGAAAAGTGGTTTCGAGCACGAGGCGGGCGAGGGGGCGCGCGGCCGGGGTGCGGTGGGACCTGTGGGGACTAGAGGGGACTGGAGCAGACGGGAGGGGACTTGTGGGGACCCGGCGGGCTCGGGTATGGTGGGTGGAGAGCGAGGCTATCGTCATGGACTTCAGGCAGCGGACTCGACACGAGATCACCCGCGACGTCCGGATCACCGCCGCGGGGTTCGCCCAGGAGCTCGTCAAGACCGCGGTCGCGTCGCTGCAGCGCGCGGCGATCAGCGACAGCGACCCCGACGTCGTGCGGCTCTTCGACGAGGTCGACGCGCTCGTCGACCGCTTTCGCAGCCACCACCGCGAGCTCAGCAACGCGCGGGTGCTGCGGCGCGGCAACCGGCTGGCCCGGCCGACGGACCCGGGCGTCCCGGAGCCGGCGCGGCCGTTCTCCTACGTCGGCACGTACTTCGGGGCCTACAGCGACTTCGACGCGTTCGCCCGCGGCGCGCTCGGCTTCACCGGCCGCGTCCACCCTCGCACCGACATGGCCGGGATCGGCCTCGACATGCACCTGCAGCGGCACTTCTGGACGGTCGAGCGCGAGGGCACGCTGTACGCCTTCCGCCTCGGCGACGAGGGCGGCGAGGGCGAGGCGCAGCAGGCCGAGCACGTGCGCCGGCTGCTGCGCGCCCGCTTCGGCGACGACGGGGTCGACGAGGCGCTCCCGGTCTACGCCGGCAAGTTCGCCAGCGTCACCGAGTTCGTCCGCGACTTCCTGTGGCGGCTGCCCTTTCCGACATGGCTCTTGATTCATGTCGACGTGACCACCCTCGGCTACGAGTGGAGCGTCGACCGATCGATCTTCACCCTCGCGGCCGGCGAAGGGAAGATGCACGTGTTCATCCGCCGCGACCCGCTGTCGCACTGGCGCTATCGCCTGCCGGTGTGACGCGACGGCGAACGAGCGGGCGCGGGTATTTCGAGCCCGACCGCGGCGGGTTGCGCGGTCCGACCCCGCGCGAAGCTCTCGCCGCCACGGCGCGTGGGCCGAGCGCCAGCTCTCGCGTGGCGACGACGAGCGCGCCTCGCCGCGGTCGACCTCGCGCGACGCCTCGGCGTTGCCCGGGATTCGACGGGCCGTCGCGGGCCGAGCCGGGGTTCGCCGGTCACGGCGGGTGCTCGAGCCACGCTCGCACCCGATGTCCACCGCCATCACTCCCCATCCCCCGTGCGTCGCGCGCCCCGCCGCCGGCCTCCTCGTCGCCGGCCTGCTGGCGCTCGCCGCGGCTTGCCGACCAGACATGTCCTTGGAGACATATAACGACGTCTCGGCGATCGACGTGACGCTCGTGCCGCGGTCCGACCCCGAGCCGGGTCGCCTCGCCGGCATCACCGCGGCGCACAACGTCGTGCGGGGCGAGCTCGGCATCGACCCGCTGACCTGGTCGTCGCAGGTCGCCGGGTTCGCCCAGGAGTGGGCCGACAAGCTGGCCCAGAAGGGCTGCGTGATGGAGCACCGGCCGTCCGACGGGCCCGACGCGCAGCAGTACGGCGAGAACATCTTCGGCAGCCGGGGCTACGCGTCGAGCGCCACGCACGTAATCGCCAACTGGGTCTCCGAGGTCCAGGACTACGACGCGATCACCCACACCTGCAGCGACGTGTGCGGCCACTACACGCAGGTCGTGTGGGCCGACAGCAAGCGCCTCGGCTGTGGTGTGGCGAGCTGCGGCGACAGGGAAGTGTGGGTCTGCAACTACGACCCGCCCGGCAACATCCTCGGCGAGCGGCCCTACGAGGCGCGGTGACGGGGCGCGCTGGTCAGCGGCGCGCCAACAGCACCAGCCCGGCGATGAGCAGGCCGAACGGGATCAGCGAGCCGAGGTCGCCGAGCTCGGCCGTCTCGCCGAAGTCGATCGCGTGCTGCACCGACGGCGCGAGCGCCAGCAGGGCCAGGCCGATGCCGGCGATCGCCCCGCCGGCGATGAGGCCGCTCGACATCAGCACGCCGGGGCTCGACTCGGCCTCGAGCTCGCTCTCGGCGGCCAGGCCGGCCTCGGCGCGCCGGCGCTGGCGGGCGCGGTCGGCGAAGTGACGCACGAGGCCGCCGATGAAGATCGGCGCGCTGGCGGAGATCGGCAAATACACGCCGACGGCGAAGGGCAGCGCGCTGACGCTGGCGAGCTCGAGCGTGACGGCGATCATCACCCCGAGGATGACGAGCACCCACGGCAGCTGCTGGGTGAGGATGCCGTCGGTGATCAGCGCCATCAGGCTCGCCTTCGGGGCGTCGTACTTGACCACCGGCGTGTCGTCGTCGCGCTTCTTGACCCGGCCGTTGATGCCCGGGTCGACCAGGTACTTGATCTTGCCTGTCTCGTCGACCAGGTACTTGCCGGCGGGGATGCCGTCGCGCGGCTTGGGCAGCTGCAGCACGCGGTAGCTGGCCGAGTCGGTCAGCGCCTCCGGCCCGCGCAGCGGCTCGGCCGGGCCGAGCGGGACGTCGGCGGGCGCGTGGACGCCGGCCGCCTCGTGCTTCAGCGTGTAGACGGTGCTGGCGTTGTTGAGCAGCAAGAGGGTGAAGCCGATCACCAGCGCCGAGGCGGCCGCGCCGATGATCATCGTGATCTGCTGCCGCCGCGGGGTCGCCCCGATCAGCGCGCCGGTCTTGAGCGACTGCGCCGTGGTGCCGCCGACGCTGGCGGCGACGCAGACGACGCCGGCGATGGTGAGCGCGCCGAGGCGGTGCTCGGGCCCGACCCAGTCGGCGGCGAGGAAGATCAGGCAGGTCAGCAGCAGGGTCGCCACCGTCATGCCGGAGATCGGGTTCGACGACGAGCCGATCTCGCCGGTCAGGCGGCCCGACACGGTGACGAACAGGAACGCGAACAGGCCCATCAGCAGCGCGCCGAGGAAGCCGACCGGGAAGAACGGCGACAGGCTGATCGCGGTGATCACCCCGAGCGCGCCGAGCAGCACGACCTTCATCGACAGCTCGCGCTCGGTGCGGACCACCTCCGCCTGGCCCTTGCCGCCGCCGAGCGAGGACAGGCCGGCGCGCAGCGACGAGACGATCGTCGGCAGCGAGCGCGCCATGCTGATGATGCCGCCGGCCGCGACCGCGCCGGCGCCGATGTAGAGCACGTAGGCGTTGCGGATGTCGTCGATGCCCATCGACGCGATCGGCTTGGTGGCCGGGAACACCAGCGCGTCGGGGCTGGCGCTGCCGAAGAACTTGATCATCGGGATCAGCACCAGATACGACAGCACGCCGCCGCCGAGCATGATCCCGCCGACGCGCAGGCCGACGATGTAGCCGACCCCGAGCAGCTCCGGCGAGATCTCGGCGCCCACCGAGCCGCCCGGCAACACCCCCGGCGAATTGACGGTGAGGTTGCCCTGCGGCGTGACGATCGTCTTCGTCCCGCCCGAGACCCACGTCGGCACCTCCTTCCACAGGTGCGCGCCCGCCATCGCCAGCTTGTAGAACAGGCCGACGAAGAAGCCGGTGAACACGGTGCGCGCGGTCGCGCCGCCGCGCTCGCCGACCTTCAGCACCTCGGCGCAGGCGGTGCCCTCGGGGAACGCCAGCGACTTGTCGGCCATCATCGGCCGGCGCATCGGCGAGAACAGCAGCACGCCGAGGATGCTGCCGAGGATCGCCACCAGCATGACGCGGCCGATGTCCATGTCGTAGCCGAGGATCATCAGCGCCGGCATCGTCACGCCGACGCCGAATGCGATCGACTCGCCGGCCGAGCCGGCCGTCTGCACCGTGTTGTTCTCGAGGATGGTCGCGCGGCGGGTCCCGAGCGCGCGGCTCAGCGCGCGCAGCACGGTGATCGCCAGCACCGCGACGGGGATCGAGGCCGAGACGGTGAGGCCGACCTTGAGGGTGAGGTAGATCGACGAGGCGCCGAAGATGACCCCGAGCACGACGCCGAGCAGCAGCGGCCCGCGCGTCAATTCGGGCGGGTCACGGTCGGGCGGGACGGGGATCGGGAGGGCTTCGCCGGCGGACACGCGGGCGACGGTAGCCGATCCGCGCCGGGCGGTCACGCGGGATTCACGCGGCCTGGTCGTTGCGCCGCTTCAGCTCGAGCACGAGGCCGAGCAGCAGGGTGATCGCGGTCAGCGGCAAGGCGACGTAGCGCATCGCCATGCCGTAGGTCGCCAGCGCCTCGTGCTGCATCGACGCGAGGATCAGGTAGGCCGTGTACGCGCAGTAGTAGAACAGGAACAGCGCGCCCTCCCAGCGGGCCAGGCCGCCGCCGGTGATGAACAGCGGCAGGCAGGAGACGGCGACCGCGGTCATCACCGGGATGTCGAACGACAGCGCGGCCGGGGCGACGGCGACGCCGCTCGGGGCGACGGCGGCGCTGATGCCGAGGACGCAGAGCACGTTGAAGATGTTGCTGCCGACCACGTTGCCGACGGCGATGTCGCGCTGGCCGCGGATGGCGGCGAGCACCGAGGTGGCGACCTCCGGCAGCGAGGTGCCGGCGGCGACGATCGTCAGGCCGATGACGAGCTCGCTGACGCCGAGCAGGCGGGCGAACGCGACCGCGCCGTCGACCAGCCAGCGCGAGCCGAGCACCAGCATCGCCAGACCGGCCACCAACATGACCAATTGGACAGGCAGCTTCGCGGTCAGGCTGCCGGGCCGGGCCAGCGGGACCTCCTCGTCGCCGCCCTCGCCGTCGCGCCTGGCGATCCGCAGCAGCATGACGGTGTAGACCAGCAGGGCGGCGAACAGGAGGATGCCGTCGACGCGGCCGATCACGCCGTCGAGCGCCATCAGCCAGCAGGCCGCGCTGGCGACGAGCATCAGCGGCACGTCGAAGCGGACCAGCTGGCGCTGGACCAGCAGCGGCGCGATCAGGGCCGACACGCCGAGGATGAACAGGACGTTGAAGATGTTGCTGCCGACGACGTTGCCGAGCGCGACGTCGGCGCCGCCCGGCGACAGCGCGGCGCTGACCGAGACGGCGAGCTCGGGCGCCGAGGTGCCGAAGGCGACGACCGTGAGGCCAATGACCAGCGGCGACACGCCGAGGCGCGCGGCCAGACGGGCGGCGCCGCTCACCAGCAGCTCGGCGCCGACGACGAGGAGGACGAGGCCGAGGACGAACAGCGCGACGGTGAGGGCGGACATCGGTGGCCGGGAGGATACGCGACCGAACCGCTGTTCGCCGCTCGCAGGCGTCTGCGCGCGGACGGGAGGACCCTGGCGGAGGCGTGGCCGTCGCGCAGGCCGAGCGCCCCCGGGCGCGCGGCAACGCCCGCTCTCACTTCTTCTTCTTCTCGTCCTTGCCCTCGGCCTCGCCCTCACCCTCCTTGAACTTGTTGGTGGTGAGGGTCTCGTCCTTCTCGATCTCCTCGAGCGCCTTGTTGATGCCCTCGAGCTCGGTGCGCGCGTTCTTGATGGCCTCGGTGAACGCGGCCTCGCTGGCGATCTGCGGCCCGAGGTTGTTGACGACCTCCTCGAGCGGGCGGAACAGCTTGTTGTAGCTGGCCTGGGTGTTGCCGCCCTTGGTGCTGCGCTCCGACAGCTTGTCGATCTGCTTGATCAGCGCCTTGAAGCGGTCCTGCAGCGGCTTGATGCCCTTGTCGGCGGCCTTCTGCGGGTCCTTCGCGGCCGCCCACTTGCCGGCCTCCTTCTCGAGGTCGTCGATGAACTTGCCGGTGTCGACGTCGAGCTGCTTGTACTCCTTGATGCGCGTCTTGATCCACTCGCGCTCGACCTTCTCCATCTCCTTGGCGTTCTCGGCCGCCAGCTCGGCGTCGATCTCGGCCTTGGTCTTGAAGCCGGCCTCCTTGCGGCGGCGCGCCAGCTCCTCCTCCGACACCCCGGCGTCCTGCTTGAGCTCCGACAGCTTCTTGGTCGGCGGACCGATCTGTTCGGCGATCGACTTGCGCTCGCCGCCGTCGCACGCGGGCGCGGCCATGAGCGCCCACGGCAGGACGAACATCAAGCTGCGCGTGACGACATGGTCCGAGAAAACAGAACGTTTGGACATGAGCAGATCCCCCAGCGCGCACGATACGAGCGGGGGCGCGGGGTTGTCAAATACCGTTCTGCTCGCCCTTCTCGGACCTTTTCAGGATGAAACGCAGTTCGCCGGCCTGAAGCGTGAGATGGGCGACGGGCGCGCCGGGCGGGCCGAATTCCGCGATCGTGGCCGACGGATCTTTGAAGAAGAAGCGGTCCTCCCCCATGAAGTGCATCCATTTGTCGCCGTGCTCGGGGACATTCATCCACAGGCGATCGCCCTTGCGGAACACCCGGACCTGCTCGATCGCGCTGAGCTCGTCCTCCCCGACCAGGCCCTTCAGCTGCTTGTGCGTCGTCTCGGTCAGCGCGTAGGTACCGACGTAGCGGCCGAGCTGCGCGGCCGACAGCCGGACCTCGTCGAACTCGCGCGGCGGCTGGACCTCGCCGCCGTGGACGATCTGCGCCAGGTCGTAGGCGACCGTGCGGGTGTCGACCGCCTCGGTGTTGGCCAGCACGAACACCGTGACGCCGTCGCCGAGGAAGCGGGCGATCGTGGCGTTATAGCCCTCGACGCCGCCGGGGTGCCAGGCGATCGTGCCGCCGCCGTCCTGGCGGACGAACCAGCCCATGCCGTACTCCTCGCGCACGACGGTGGTCATCTCGTCGAGGCTCTTCTGCGACAGCACGAGGCCCGGGGTGCGGAGGGCGCGGTCCCAGCGGGCCAGGTCGGCGGCGGTCGAGACCATGCCGGCGGCCCCGCCGTAGGCCGAGGAGTGGCGCTGGGCCGCGGGCACGAGCACCTCGTCCTCGTCGAACTCGTGGCCGAGGGCGTCGACGGCCAGGCCGATGCCGCTGTCCTTCATGCCCGCGGGCGCCAGCACGCTCGTGCGCAGATAGTCGGCGAACGGCTGGCGCGCGACCTGCTCGACCAACTGCCCGAGCAGGAAGTAGCCCGAGTTGCTGAGGTCGAAGTCCGTGCCGGGCACGAACTCGAGCGGCAGGTCCTGGAAGAGCGCCCGCACGTCGGCGGCCGAGACCGCGCGAGCGTGTCCGACCGAGAACACCGCGGCGTCGGTGTAGCTGGGGATCCCCGAGGTGTGGGTGAGCAGGTGGCGGACGGTGATCCGATCGCCGATCGCCGGGTAGTCGGGGATGTACTTGCGGACAGGTGCGTCGAGGTCGACGAGGCCGCGGTCGCGCAGCTGCAGCACCGCCACCGCGGTGAAGGTCTGGGTCAGCGAGCCGATCTTGAACTTCGTGGTCGCGTCGATCGGGCTCTCCCGCGCGAGGTCGGCCCGGCCGTAGCCGCGCGTCAGCACCAGCTCGCCGTCCTTCACCACGCCGACGACGCCGTGGAACTTGAAGGCGTCGCCGTAGCTGCGGCCGAACGCGCCGACGTAGGCGTCGACGCGCGCGGCGAGGTCGGCCGGCAGCGCCAGCGCGGGCACCGGCGGGCCCGCCGGCAGGGCCGCGCTCACCGGCGAGTCGTCGCGCGGCAGCTCGGCCGGGACGATCTCCGGGACATGTCGCGAGAGACCTGTCCATTCGGGCATCCAGCCGGCGGCCGCGGCGGCCACCGCGGCGACGGCGACGGCCAGCACGCCGGCGACGGCGACGCCGGCGAGGCGCGGCAGGCCGAGGCCGAAGAAGCGGCGGAACGGCGCGCGCTCGGGCCCGCCGGGGCCTCGGCGGCGAGGGCCGCGAGCACGCGGTCGGCGAAGTCGGCGGGCGGCTCGGCGGCGGTGAACGCCGCGAGCGCGCGGCGCTCGGCGTCGGTGCGGGGTTCGTCATGCACGGTACACCTCCTCCAAGGCGCGGCGCAGGGCGGCGCGGGCGCGAGACAGTCGGGACTTCACGGTGCCGAGATCGATCTGCAGGTTGTCGGCGATCTCGGCGTACTCGAGCTCGTGGTACTCGCGCAGCAAGAAGGCGGCGCGGAACTCGGGGGACAGGTCGTCGATCGCGTGCTGCAGCGCGGCCGCCAGGCGCACGCGCTCGGCGTCGGCGTCGGCCGCGGCCGGACCCGCGGGCTCGGCAGCCGGATCGATCGGCGCGACCTCAAGCCTTCGCCGCCGCAGCTCGTCGATCGCCAGCCGACCGGCGATCGTCAGGATCCACGTCGACAGCCGCGCGGGCCCGCGACGGTCGAACCCTTCCAGGGCGCGGAACACTCGCAAGAATGTCTCTTGGGCCAGGTCCTCGACCAGCGGCGCCGCGGCCCGCCCGTGCAGCATGCGCGACAGCAGCGCGAACACGGGGCGTTGATAGCGGACCACGAGGTCCCTCCGCGCCCGCGCGTCGCCCCGCTGGGCGCGGGCCAAGGTCAGCTCGTCGAGCTCGTCGGGTGGTGGTCGGGGCGGCACGGCTTCGGGGTCCCGCGAGGCGAGGGCGGTCACGCGAGGGTGTCACGGGCGGCCCCCCCGCAGGTTCCCGATCGACGCCAGAAAGCATGAGAACGGGCACCACGAGGCGATGGAGGCGCCTGCGCGAAAACGACCCGCGCCGGTTGGCCGGCTTCGAGAGCGCGGACGCCACGGCCACGAGGGCGACCTTCTCTTCATGGAGGTCGGTCCCCCGGCAAGCTCGCGGAGGCACGCCGCGATCGGGTCGGTCTTCTCTCTTTCTAATAAGAAAAATCGCGAGAAAGATCGCGGGCCCCGGGAACCTCGTCGTCCCGCTCCCGTGTGACGGGGCGAACGGAGGAAGCGACGATATGCGTAAATGGTACCCGGCGATGCTACTCACCGCGATCGTGACGGCGGCCGCCCCGGCCCAGGCCGGCGGCGGATCGCTCGACAAGGACGAGATCCGCGAGGTCGTGAAGGCGCACCTCCAGGAGATCCGCGCCTGCTACAACGAGGGCCTGGCGCGCAAGCCGACGCTGGCCGGCAAGCTGACGGTGGACTTCGAGATCGCGCCGAGCGGCGAGGTCAACAGCAGCGAGATCCAGCAGGGCTCGACGCTGGCCGACGCGAAGGTCGAGGGCTGCATCGCCTCGGCGGTGCAGTCGTGGAAGTTCCCGGCCCCGACCGGCGGCTCGGTACAGGTCAGCTACCCGTTCGAGCTGTTGCCGGGCTGAAGGCGCGGCCGCGTGCGGTGGGGTGAGGAATGACCCGCGCGAGCTCGCGGCGCCCCAGCTGGCGCGGGTCGCCGGCGCTGGTCTCATCAATGTCCTTCAAGACATGTCGCAAGCCTCAGCCCCACAGCGTGAGGCCGATGGCGATTAGCCCGCCGAGGACCGCGCCCCACAGGCCGCCGAGGACGGCGCCGGCGGCCCCGCCGACGAGGGCGGTGTCGCTGATCGGCGGCTCGGCGGGCGCTTCCGGCTGATCCGGCGCGTCCTCGGCCGCTGCGGTCGGCGCGTCGTCGCGGACGGCAGGAGCCGGCGCGGACTTCGGCAGGCGCCGCGGGGTCGGCTTCTGCACGCAGCGCAGGCAGCCCGGCAGCAAGGCGAGGACCTTGGGGTGCGGGCTGACGGCGTCGATGTCCCAGGCGCCGCGGCCGTCGCCGCAGCCGAACCGCGAGAACGCGAGCTTGCGGCGGCAACGGTGACAGAAGCCCTGCG
This sequence comes from Nannocystis exedens, assembly GCF_002343915.1. Classification (GTDB taxonomy): domain Bacteria; phylum Myxococcota_A; class Polyangia; order Nannocystales; family Nannocystaceae; genus Nannocystis; species Nannocystis exedens. Next base: position 6,859,437 of record NZ_NETK01000001.1, read on the forward strand.
TGGAGGTGTAGATCGAGTTGAGGGTGTCGCTGTCGAAGGCCATGGTCATCGCGCGGAGGTAGGGCTCGTATAGGCGAGTCGCCTTATCTGGTGCGGACCATGCGATCGGCCTGCGGAAGCCCTGCTGATGGGCTCCAGGCGGCCTTTTGCGCGAGCTCGTCCCGAACTGCGCGGCGGGCGCTGAAGCGCGCTTCGCGGGCCGCCGAACGGCCCGCGCAGCGGCTGCGCGCCGCGGTTTCAGGCGAGGGAGACGGCCTGCGAACGGGGTCACACGACGCGTCCTCGGTCGGCAGGATCACTCGCCGCGACGTCCCTCTCGTCTCCTCGCGTTCGGCTGCAACATCGCCGGCAGACGGGGCGCTCGACGGGTGTCCGTCGTCTGCTGCATCGACGGCTCGCACGACGGGCGCGACCGAGTCGGCGGTCCCGCTCGTGGCGACGCGCGGGCGGCGGTCGGACCGAGCGGGCAGAGCCGGTGCGGGCGTCGCGGCGCGTGCGGATGATTCATGTTTTATGGGACATGTTCATCCGGTCATGTCACGCGATCGACGCGGCCGGCTTGCAGCGCCGGGGCGGTTCGGCTACGGTGAGCGCGGCATGATGATGTTCACGATCGCTTCGGCCTTCTTCCAAGTCGTTTGAGGCTCGTCGCTTCGAACCGGGCGCACCCCGCCCACGGCTGAACTGCCGGCCTCCGCACGCGCGTGGCGCTGCGGGCCGGCGCGATCGGAGAATTTTTTCATGACTGCCCACGACAATTGCCCCCGCGCGCTCGGCGACGCGGACATCGAGAATTTCATCCGCGACGGCTTCGTCCGCATCGATCACGCCTTCCCGCGCGAGGTGGCCGATGAGGCCCGCGCGATCCTCTGGCGCGCCACCGGCTGCGATCCTGACGACCCGGCGACCTGGACGCGGCCGGTGATCCGGCTCGATCAGTTCGGCCAGCCGCCGTTCGTCGCCGCGGCCAACACCGCGGTGCTCCACGACGCCTTCGACAAGCTGGTCGGGCGCGAGCGCTGGTGGCCGCGGACGACGCTCGGCACGTTCCCGGTGCGCTTCCCGTCGCCCGCCGATCCCGGTGACGCCGGCTGGCACGTCGACGTCAGCTTCGGCTTCGACACGCCGGACTTCATGGAATGGCGCGCCAACGTGGTCTCGAAGGGGCGCGCGCTGCTGATGTTGTTCCTGTTCTCGGACGTCGGCGACGACGATGCGCCGACGCGGATCCGCGTCGGCTCGCACCTGGCGATCGCGCGCCGGCTGGCGCCGGCCGGCGAGGCGGGGCTGACCCTGCGCGAGCTCGTGGCCGACGACTTCGGCCACTCGGCGCACCTGCCCGAGGCGCTGGCCGTCGGGACCGCCGGGACGGTGTACTTGTGCCATCCGTTCCTCGTCCACGCGGCCCAGCCGCACCGCGGGACGCGGCCGCGATTCCTGGCCCAGCCGCCACTGATGCCGCGCGAGCCGTTCCGGCTCGAGCGGGCCGCCGGCGACTACGTGCCGGTCGAGGCGGCGATCCGCCGCGCGCTCGACCGGGCTTGAGGTGAGCGACAAGCCGCCGCGCGAGGCCCCGCGCGGCGAGCCTGTGCGCGACGGTTCGACCTCCGCGGATGACATGTCCGAAGCGACATCTCGGCGCCGACGGGCGACGTGCAGCTGCCGGCGGGCGTCTGGATGTCCGGACGGACAGGTGACGAGACCACGGCTCGCGGGCCGCCGGGGCGAGCAGCCGTATGTCCCCCAGGACATGATTTTTAAACCATCCCGGCCCCCGGGGGCCGGCGGGGTCACGGCCAGGCCTGGGTCGCGCGGGGTCGGGCGCGGGGGTCGGGGCGTTGCTGGCGCGCTGGACGGCCTCGTGGGCGGTGAAGCTGAAGCGGTCGGGGCCGAGCTCGGCGGTGAGGCCGCTGCGGGCCAGGACGTCGCGCACCGGCCCCTTGAGGTCGGCGACGTAGAGGTCGATGCCGTTGCGGCGCAGCTCGCCGAGGAAGTCGCGCAGGTTGGCCAGCGCGGACACGTCGATGTCGTGGACGCCGCCGGCGTCGATGACCACGGCGCGCGCCTTCTCGGCGGCGATCCGGCGCCGGATCTCGTCGATCAGGTAGGTCGCGTTGGCGAAGTACAGCGGCGCGTCGAGGCGGATGATGACGACGCCGGGGACGGTCTCGGCGTCGGGGAAGCGGAGGACGTTGCGGTAGACCTGGGTGCCCGGCAGGCGGCCGAGCACGGCGGTGTGCGGGCGCGTGGTCCGGAGCACGAACAGCAGCAGCGAGGCGCCGACGCCGAACGCGAGGCCGAGGCCGACGCCGAGCGCGAGGGTGGTGACGAAGGTGATCGCCAGCGGCACGAGCTCGCGCGGGCGGGTGCGCCGGAGCTCGCGCACGAACGCGACGTCGACCAGGCGCGCGACGGCGACGACGATGATCGCCGACAGCACGGCGCGCGGCAGAGTGGCCAGCAGCGGGGCGAACAGGGCGAGGGTGAGGGCGACGATCGCGGCCGAGACGACCCCGGCGAGCGGGCTGCGAGCGCCGGCCTGGGCGTTGACGGCGGTGCGCGACAGGCCGCCGGCGATCGGGTAGCCGCGCACGAGGCCGGCGGCGATGTTGGAAAAGCCGAGCGCGAGCAGCTCCTGGTCGGGCTCGACGACCTCGCCGCGGCGCGCGACGGCGAGGCCGGACGAGAACGCCTCCATGAACGAGATCAGGGCGATCAGCGCGGCCGCGGGGGCGAGGCCGAGCAGCAGCTCGCGGTCGACCGCGGGCCACGCGGGCGCCGGCAGGCCCGAGGGCACGGGGCCGAGCAGGGCCAGGCCGCGGGCCTCGAGGGCGAACACGGAGCCGGCGACGGTGGCGAGGACGACCACGAGGAGCGCCTTGCCGCGGAACTTGCCGAGAGCGACGAGCGCGAGCACGGCGCCGACGCCGAGCGCGACGGTGGGCCCGTGGACGCCGCGCAGCTGCTCGGCGAGGGCGACCAGCAGCGGCCACAGGGCGGCGCTGCTTGGCAGCTTGAGCCCGAGCAGGGGGCCGAGCTGACTGGCGATGATGAGGATCGCCGCGGCCGAGGTGAAGCCGCGCAGGACCGGCAGCGAGAGGAAGTTGACGACGAAGCCGAGGCGCAGGGCGCCGGTGATCGCCTGGAACGCGCCGGCGAGGATCGCCAGGGCGGACGCCGCGGCGACGTAGGTGGCGACGTCGCCGGCCGCCAGCGGGGCCAGGGCGGCGGCGGTGAGCAGCGAGTCGAGCGCGACCGGCCCGACCGCGAGCCGCCGCGAGGTCCCGAGCACGGCGTAGATCAGCGGCGGCGCGAGCGCGGCGTAGAGGCCGGCGATCGGCGGCAAACCGGCGAGCATGGCGTAGGCCATCGCCTGCGGCACCAGCAGCACCGCCGTGGTCGCGCCCGCGAGCAGGTCGGCGGCGAAGTCGGCGCGGGCGTAACCGGCGGTCCAGCGCAGGAGCGCGCGGCGCTTGGGCTCGAGGGGCGACATGCCGGCGCGAGCGAGTGTGGCACGTTGTCGCGCCGGCTTCAGCGGCGAGCGAGCGGGCGGCTGCGGCGGGCGTCGCGAGGAACGCGGTCCCGATGGCCGTGGCGGGTCCCGGCGGCGGAGGACGAGCGTCTCGTCACGCGCGCGTGGTCGCGGTCGCCGAGCGGCGGGGGGCGAGGTGCTGGCGCGAGGGACATGGCAGATGTCCCGAGAGACATGTGGCTTGCGAGCCGCGCGAGGGCCCGGCTTGCGCGCGAGGCTCAAGGTCGCGCTCGCGGCTGGAGGTGGCCCGGCGGGAGCTGGCGCTCGGGACACGGGGGCATGTCCCGAGCGGCCTGTGGGGGCGCCGCGTGGGGGCCGGGGCGTCGACCTGCGCAGGGGGGCATGTCTTCATAGACATGTCTGATTGTTCATGCAGCGAGCGCCCGCGGCGGGGAGCGGTCTCGGCCGGCCTGTCGCGAGAGACAGGCGACCTGGCGTACGGGACAGGCCGCCGCGAGGGCCACACGTCTGGCGCGAGGGACAGGTCCTACTGCGCGGCCGCCTGGAGGGCGGCGGCGATGGCGGGCTCCTGGGCGTCCATCGTGGTGAGGAGCGAGTTGCAGGGGACGTAGTCGTCGACGGTGATCTGCGACTCGGGCCATTCGCGGAAGCCGACGGTGTCGGAGCGGAGCTGCACCTTGCCGACCCACGGGACGATCTTGGTCGGCGACACGCCGGGGCGGGAGATCAGGGCGATGACCAGGCAGCCCTGGTTCTGGCGCGAAAGCAGGAGGCCGACCGAGACGCCGGCGCAGCCCTCCTTGGGGCACACGCGCTCGGGCTCGGGGCGGAAGTCGATCGGGCGGCCGGGCAGGTGCTTCTCGACGATGCGCTTCATCTGCTGCTGCAGGGCCGAGGCGAGGCCGCGGTTGTCGTCGACGATCTCGCGCGGGATGATGCGCGGCCACAGCACGGTCACGCCGCCCGCGGTGCCCGCGGACTTGGAGACGTTGCGCTCCTCGAGCGTCTCGGGGGCGGGCTGAGGGGCCGGGGCCGGGGTCGGATTCGGGGCCGGGGCCGCGGTGGCCGGCAGGCTCGGCGGGGCGGAGGTCGGTGGTTGACTGGGCGGCGCGTCGGTCGTGACAGGCGTGCAAGCGAGCAGGGCTGCGAGCAGGGGGGCGAGGCGCGTGCGCATGGGGCGAGTGTATCAAACGCGGCGCGCGCTCGCGCCCGCGTGCGTGAGGCTTCGGCGGGTGCAGGCGGCCCCCCCGGACGCGGTTCCAGCTAGAGTGTGGAGCGATGAGAAGGGTCGGGGTCTTCTTGCTCGCGCTCGCGGGCTGCACGTTCGACGCGACGGGGCTGGGCGAGACGCCGCAGACCGGCGCCGGCGCGGGGCCGACGACCACGGGCTCGACCACGGAGATGGGGCCGGCCTCCGACGCCGGACCGACGGGCTCGTCGACGACCGAGGACACGCTCGGGGTGTCGGGCTCGGAGTCGATGACCGACGGCACCGCCGGGCCGGGCGGCGACCTGACGTCGATGCCGACGCTGACGACCACCACCGAGCCCGACACGACCACCACCACGCAGCCGATGACCAGCACGACGACGCCGGAGACGACCGGCTGCCCGCTGGTGATGGCCTACAAGGACTTCGACAACGACTACTACGGCGACCCGAACACGCCCATGCTGGTCTGCGAGGGCGAGCAGGGGTGGGTGCCGGACAACACCGATTGCAATGACATGTCGGCCAACGCGCACCCCGGCGTCACCGAGATGTGCGACACGATCGACAACGACTGCGACGGGGTGTTCGACGAGTACGACGCCGAGACCAATAGCGACAGCTGCGGCAACTGCAAGTTCAGGGTGCGCGAGGGGAGCCTGTACTACTTTTGCAGCAACGAGCTCGATTGGGAGCCGGCCGAGCAGTTCTGCGTGACCCACGGGCTGCACCTGGCCAAGGACGACGGCGGCGACGAGCGCACGTTCCTGCTGCAGGAGATGGGCAACACCGGGCTGTGGTGGATCGGCGGCAACGACCGCATGACCGAGGACACCTTCCAGTGGGTGTCCGACGGCACGAACGTGGCAGGCGACTCGTGGGGCAACAACGAGCCCAACGATCAGGAGTGGTGGGGCTGGGAGGACGCCGACTGCATGCTGCTCGTCGACAGCAACGGCGTGGTCGGCTATCCCGGCGGCGGCACGGGCGGCAAGTGGGCCGATCACATGTGCGACAACGGGTTCAAGTTCATCTGCGAGGGCCCGCTGCCGTGATCGGCGGGGCGGACCGGCGGCGGGCGCAGGCTACCGCGCTGGCGGCGGCGCTGTCGCTGGCGTGCACCTTCGACGGCAGCGGCTTCGGGGCCCAGCCCGACGACCTGCCCCAAGAGACATCCACGTCGACGACCACCGGCGCGCCGCCGGCGACCACGCTCGCGCCGACGACGTCGACCACCGGCACGACCGCGGAGACGACCGGGGCGGCGGTGACGTCGACCGGGCCGGGGCCGACCACCGACGCGACCACGACGACCACCGGCGAGCCGGACACCACCGGGGAGCCGTGCGCGACGCCGGAGCCGCTGTACGTCGACGGCGACGGCGACGGCTTCGGCGACGCCGGGCAGCCGGTGACGACGTGCGCGGGCCCGGGCTTCTCGCCGCAGGCGGGCGACTGCGACGACGGCGAGGCGGCGGTGTTCCCCGGCCAGATCGAGACCTGCAACGTGGTCGACGACGACTGCGATCAATGGGTCGACGAGTTCGACCTGCGCAGCAACATCGCCTGCGGGGTGTGTACGTACATCCTCGCGGCCGGGCGGCTTTACGCGTTCTGCGAGGGCGCGCGGGCGTGGTCGGAGGCGCGCGCCGACTGTCAGCTGCGCGGGCTCGATCTGGCGATCGACATCGATTGGCCCGAGCACAACCTGCTGGTCAGCTACCTGGCCCAGGACAGCGGGCAGTGGTACCTCGGAGCCCAGGACGGCGACGGCAACAAGGAGGGCAACTGGCGCTGGCTCGACGGCTCCGAGGTGCCCAAGTGGGACGGCCGCTTCGGCCCGCAGCAGCCCGACGACAACGGCAGCGGCGACGCGGGCGCCGACTGCCTGGCGCTGGTCGCCGCCGGAATGGGCAACAACCAGACGCGGTGGGTCGACGAGAGCTGCGGGGTGCCGCACAAGTGGATCTGCGAGGGCGACCCGCCGGCGCCGTGAGCGGAGGCAGGATGGTCTTCGGGACAGGTTGACACGCGACGGGGGCGGGCGCCGCGGCGCAGCGCGGCAGCCTTGACCTGTCTTTCGGGACATCCCGCCCGGCGAGCTCGCGCATCCGGCGGTGGCGAGCCGCTCAGCCTGCGATATCACGGCGAGCCTCGCCGGCCCCAGACATGACCGGGCCGTCGCCGTCGGCAGGGACCGCGCAGGCGAGGCGGCGGGTCGGGCAGGCGCCCGCCCCGGTCGGCTCGAATCGCGCGGCCCGGCGGGCGGGTCGAGCCGTGAGTCTTGTTCCGACCGGCGGACCCGGCGGCGGGCTCGGCGTCGCGCGCACTGCGATATGTTCCTTTGGACAGGTGAATGATGCTGTAGATCGAAGGGCCGCGGGGCAGCGCGCGGCGAGCGATCATGCACATGTTCGAAAGGACATGTGATGCGCAGCGCCGCGCGGGGCGAATGTGCGCCGCGCGGAACGGCGCGCGCCTCGGTGATGGCGAGGCGGCGAGGGCTCGGGCATAGAGGGGGCGTGAAGGCCGTGAGTGCGGGGACGGGGCCGAGCCGCTGGGCTCGGCAGGCGGCGACGCTGCTGGCGCAGGTCCGCGACGACGCGCTGCGCGACGACCTGCGGCTGCGCTTCGACGAGCGCGCGGCGATCTGCGAGATCGACGGCGAGCTGTCGCGCACGGAGGCGGAGCGGATCGCGTTCGAGTCGCTGGTCCATGCGCTCGAGCGCCTGCGCGGCCGCGGCCAGTGACGGCTCGCGGCGGCTGACTCCTCGGGCAGGGATGCCGAGAGCGATGGGGCGACTCGCCGCGGTCGGGCCGGTGGCCGGAGAAGACGAGGACGATCGCAGCGGGCTGTCCTCGGAGACATGTCATGGAGTCGCCGTGAGGCGACCGTCGTCGGGGCGAACAAGGTGTTGCGGCGGGTCGGCAGATCGCTCGGCCTCGGCCTCGGCCTCAGGCGCGTACCCGGCGCGGGCGACGCGGGCGGGGAGAGGCGTTGCTCACCTCAACCCTGCAGGGAGCCGCGGGCCCCGGGCGCCCGTCGGCGTGCACTTACCCGAGCCCGCCGGTGGATCGCGTCTGTCACGCCGCGCGCCTGCGCGAGAGATCAGGCCTCGGCGTCTCGGTCCGAAGAGACATGCTCTTCCGGCCATGTCCCTTGCAGCATGTGAATGACGAGGCCGACGTGCGACAGCGGCCGGCTGAGGTCGTCGGGGTCGGGGTTGATCTCGTAGTCGAGGAGGACGACCTGGCCCGCGGCGCCGAGGCGCTGCAGCTCGAGCAGCTCGGGGCCGAGGTGGTGCGCGAGCACCCAGCGGTAGGTGGGCAGGTAGATCTGCCGCCGCGCCTCGGCGTAGGACAGCAGGCGCGTGCCGCCGAGGCCGTCGCGGTGGCCGAGGCAGGCGCCGAGGCGCTGCACCGTGCGCTTGAGGCCCTTCATGGTCGTGACGTCGAGCTTGCTCGGGTCGACGTCCTGGGTGGCGAACACCTTGAGCGCCTGCCACACGCCCTCCACCGAGGCGGCGGTGCGCCCCGGGGTGAACGGCACCGGGATCCCGCCGTGCGGGTAGAACGGGCTGAACCGGACCCAAGGCGCAGGCCCGCGCGAGGTCAGGTCGAGGACGGTGGCGCCCGGGAAGCGCTTGCCGACGTGGGCCAGCGCGTGACGGTTGTAGAGGTGGAAGCTCATGGCGCGTGGACGGCGGCCAGGGCGTCGAGGTCGAAGCCGCCGCTGCGACCGGTACACCACTGGCCGGACGGATCGTACTCGTCGCCGACGTCGATGAGGCGGACGTAGTGGGCGCGCGCGAGGCCGACCTCGGCGAGGTCGAAGGCGTCGCCGCCGGCCTCGGCGGGGTCGGTCGGATCGAGGCCGTTGCCCGGGCGGGCGCGGACGAGCGCGACGCCGGCGCAGCCGCGCAGGAGATCGTCGCCGGCCGGGTCGCATGCGAAAGCGCGCCAGTCGAGGCCGTCGTCGCTGACGAGCACGCGCGCCGGCTCGGCGAAGGTGCCGTCGCCGACCACGAACGGGTTCTCGAACACGAGCAGGTCGGAGCCCGGCCCGTCGACCACGCCGTCGCCGGCGAAGTGGAGGGTGATCTGGCCGCCGCAGCCGAGCGACAGCACGTCGAGGCCGGCGTTGCCGTTCTCGCCGGCCTCGGGCGGGCCGAGGACGATGTCGGGGAACGACTCCTCGCCCCAGCCGCCGCCCATCGGCAAGAACTCGTCGACGCAGTCGGCGAACGGGTCGGATGGTTTTGCGGACATGTCCTCGGGGCAAGCCCCGAGCGCGGGGTGACGGTCGAGGCCGTCGTCCTCGCCTCCGGTCGGGGCGCAGGCGAACGCGAGCAGCAAGGGGGCGAGGCGGGCGGAGGGGGTCATGGATCGGGGCGGGTGGCCGCGGTGATCGCGGCGCGCAGGGTGCTGTCCAGCGCCCGGCCCTGGTGGACCCAGCGGATCCGCCCGTGGGCGTCGACCAGCACCAGGTGAGGATAGACGGACAGGCGGAAGGCGCGGGCGATCGCGCCGCGGTCGAGGACGATCCGGAACGGCAGCTGCTTGTCGTCGCGGTAGCGGGCGGCGATGGCCCGCTGGTCGCCCTCGCGGTCGCAATTGACGCCGATGACCTCGAAGCCGCGCTCGCCGAGCTCGCGGTGGACGGCGACGTACTTGCTCATCTCGTCGCTGCACACGCCGCACCAGCTGGTGAAGAACACCAGCAGCCGGGCCCCGCCGCGCAGGTCGGCGGTCGTGAAGTCGCCGCCGTCGAGGTCCTCGGCGTGGAACTCCGGCAGCGCGTCGCCGACGGCCACGGGCGCGAGGGTCTGCCAGTGCGCGGCCAGGTCGGCGGCGTCGCGCCCGGCGCTGACCAGCGGCAGCAGCACGACGAGGGCGCCGACGACGAGCGAGGCGCGGCCGGCCGGGGGCGCGGGGGCAGCTGTCTCTGGGGACAGGCAGACGGCCGGGCGGACATACACCGCGAGGCCGGCGGCGAGGACGGCGGCGGCGATCTCGATGCTGTACTTCGGGACAGGTAGCGGGTGGCCGACGCCGGCGGCGAGGCGCGCGAGCACGACCACGAGCAGCATCGGCAACATGCACAGGGCGGCCCGGTGAGCCCGCAGCGGGCCGAGGATCGCCTCGACCGCGAGGGTGGTGACGAGCCACGGGATCAGGACGGTGAAGCCCGACAGCAGGGTGGGCAGGGCGGCGAGGCCGGCCATGGCGGCGAAGTCGGCCGCGGCGTCGCCGATCGCCAGGAGGTGCGCGCCGGCGGCGAACAAGAGGAGGAACAGGAGGCCGTCGCGCGGGCCGTCGTCGGGCGCGAGCGCGGCGAAGGTCGTGCGCGGCCGGAGCAGCGCGCCACCCCAGCGCGCGAGCGTGGTGCGGAGACGGTTCATGGGCGGGTGAGCCTCCGGACGCGGTGAACTGGCGCGGTGATGCGGTGATTCATGAGGGGGCGGAGGGAGGATGGAGGGGCGCGGAGCGAGTCACGGCGTGCGCGGCGGAAGGAGCGTGGAGGCGAAAGGAAGGTCGAGGCGCGCGCGCGGGCGGAGGGATGATTCGCGGGTCGGCGTGGCGCGGGATGCGAAAGAAAGGTTCGAGGCGAGGCGGGCGGCGAGGGATGATTGGCGGGTCGGCGCGGGGTGGGATGCAAAGGCGCGCGCGGGCGGAGGAATGATTCGCGGGTCGGCGCGGGGGCGCGGCGGTCATGGCAAACCGAGCCGCCGGCGGGCGGCGGCCACGAGCGGGCGCGGGAGGCGGCGGGCGTCGGCGACGCGGCGCAGGTCGGAGCGAGGCAGGCGCCAGAGCAGGCTCATCGCCAGCGGCAGCGGGGTGGCAGGGTCGAGGACGCGGGTGACGCCGGCTGCGTGGGCCGCGACGGGTCGCGGGGGCGCGGCCGCGACGGGCGCGGGCCCGAGCTCGACCGGCGCCGGCAGGTCGTCGGCGCCGGGGTCGGGCGGGTCGGCGGGCAGCGGCGGCGCGGGGGCGAGGTCCTCGCCGGCGCGCGAGCGCATGGCCGCCAGCAGGCGCGCGGCGTGGTCGTCGGACCTGTCGTGGGGGACATGTCCCGAGAGCAATGCGTGCAACAGGCCGCGCAGGCCGGGCACGCGCTCGCGGGCGCCGAGCTCGACCGCCGCGTGGAGGGCGGCGCTCGGGCAGCGCGGGTTGCGGGCCAGGGCGGCGAGGATCGCCGGGGCGGCCAGGAGGCGCGCGTGGGCCAGGGCGATCGCCTCGCAGGCGCGCGGCGGGCCGCAGCGGGCGACCAGCGCGAGGGTGTCGGCGTCGACCTGCGGATGGCGCACGAGCACCGCGAGCTCGTCGGCCTGACCGATCCGCCGGCGAGCCATGGCCTGATCCACCAGGACCTCGAGAAGGCGCAGAACACCGTCGGCGGCCTCGGCGAGGTGATGGCCGCGGTCCTCGGGCTCGCGCTGACCGTCTCGAGCATCATCGTCCAGCTGGCGGCGACCCGGTTCACGCCGCACATCACGGTGCTGTTCTTCCGCGCCCGCACCAACATGCTGGTGCTCGGGTTCTTCGTGGTGTCGACGCTGTTCGTGGTGTGGGTGAACTTCTCGCTCGACGGGGCCGACTACGCCGGCCCGCGCTGGGACGTGATGTTCTCCATGGTGCTGATGACGACCAGCCTGCTGCTGCTGTTCCCGTACTTCGCGTACGTGTTCGACTTCCTCGACCCGAACAAGATCATCGGCCGGATCAAGACCAACGGCCTCGACGCCTGCACGACCAAGCTCGGCCGCCAGTCGATCAGCATCGAGCAGCGCCAGCGCACCGCGGTCGAGGCGGTCGAGCACCTGACCAACATCGGCCTCAACGCGCTGCAGCAGAAGGACAAGAACATCGTCTCGGCGACGATCGACGCGCTGCGCGAGTTCTGCGTCGAGTACGGCGAGATGAAGAACGGCATGGTGCTCGAGTGGTTCAAGATCCCGGACCGCCAGAGCCCCGACTTCGTGTCGCTGTCGCCGGAGGCGATCACCGACCTGCGCCACCGCCGGACCTGGCTCGAGTGGAAGGTCCTGCGCCAGTATCAGATGCTGTTCACCGAGGGCCAGTCGCAGATCAAGGACATCTGCTACCTGATCGCCATCAACACCCGCCGCCTCGGCGAGGCCGCCTCGGTCTACGGCGACCTGCGCGCGCTCGACCTGACGATCAAGTTCTTCAACACCTACCTGCGCGCGACCCTCAACGCGTCGGACATCCGCACCGCGTACAACATCCTCCACCAGTACCGGCAGCTCGGCGAGACGGTGCTCGAGATCGGCAAGCGCTCGAAGCCGACGGTGATCGACCGCGACAAGACGCTGGCCGACCGCACCATCGAGATCGCGCACCGCATGCGCTACTACTCGGGGGTCGCGTTCCAGCGCAACATGGCGTTCGTCGCCGAGGTGATCGCCCACGACATCGGCACGCTGTGCGAGCGGGCGTTCCAGCTCAGCAGCGAGTGTCACGACGATCTGCTCAAGATCTTCCTCGCCGTCGACGACGCGACCGAGTCGGCCGACAAGGCCAAGACGCTGCGCGGGGTGCGGAAGGCCCAGATCAAGCTGGCCACCCACTACCTGGTGTACGGCGCCACTTCGCTGGCGCGCCGGATCGCCGAGGACATGCGGATGGAGGACCCCCGCCGCCTGCGCTCGATGTGGGTCGAGCTGGCCAACCTCGACACGCCCGAGTTCTGGGAGGTCAACGACCGCGGCTCCAACTTCGACTACCTGACGCCCGACCAGAAGGCGACGCTGCCGAAGTTCTTCGCGTGGTTCGACGGGCTGCAGGCCGACGGCGCGGTGCTCTACGACTCGTTCGTGCTGCGCAAGTGAGCCGAGGTCATTGATGGTACATGTCCGAAAGGGCATGTCCAGAAATGCGCTACTTGTCCGCCAGCGAGAGCAGGCGCAGCGGCACGTCCTCGTCGGCGGTCAGCTCGAAGGTCGCGGAGAACGGGGTGCCGTCGGCGATGCGCTGGAGGACGTCGGCGCACAGCTCCGGGGCGCAGTCCACTTCGGTGTCGAGCATGAGCAGCCGGTCGCCGGAGGGGACGAACCAGCCGCTGTCCGGCGAGTCGTTCGAGAATCCGAGGGTGTACCGGGTGCCGACCGGGTCGTGCTCCTCGCTGACGATCTCGTCGGCGATCCAGCGCTCGTCCGACTGGTCGGCGCCGGGGTCGGCGACGGGCTCGACGTGATAGCGCAGCCGCGTCTCGACGCCCCAGCGGTGGGTGAAGCCCTCGAAATAATTGTAGGTCGTCTCGAACTCGCCGCCGTCCTCGGAGTACCTGAGACAGAGCATCGGAAAGGCGCCGACGCAGGGGGAGCGCCTGGAAGCCACCACCACCTCCTGGGCCTCCTTGGGGCCGCAGGCAGGGGCGAGGACGGTGAGGCAGAGGACGAGCAGGGAGGTGGCTCGGGGCTTGGACCGGGGTCTCATGGGTCGTGAGGGGGGGAGGCTGCAACAACCGCACCAGGGGGGAGTGCGGTGATTCCTTGCGCGTGGACACCGGGCTCTCGGGGACGAAGACGAAGAGCAGGACATGGTTGCCAGATCCGCGGGCGAGGGTGCCATGGCGGCGGTGATGCTGCCGCGGGACGCGGCGGCGCGGAGCCGATCCATCTCAGGCGCCAGGCGACGCGCGAGGGCGCTGCCGGAGGGGCGAGGCGCGCGGGGCTTCTCGCGGCGGGCGCCCTCGTGGCACGCTCGCGCGCGATGAAGCACGCCCCCCGGTCCCTCGCGCTGTTGTTCGGGTCGTTCGCGGTCGCCTGCGGCGAGACCACGAGTCCGCCGATCGTGGCCAAACCGGAGGCGCAGGAGGCCAAGGCCGCGCCGCCGCCGGCGCCCGAGAGCCCGCCGGCCAAGGCCGGGGGGAAGGGCGAGGCGAAGGCGGAGGCGCCCCCGACGACCGAGGTCGTGGCGCCGAGCGAGCCGACCCCGCCGCCGCCGGCGGCGCCGCAAGTGCCCGGCCCGGCGTTCTTCGCCGTCGACAAGAAGGGGGTCGTGCGGCTCGAGCAGGGCGAGTTCACGCCGCTCAAGGACGGGCCCGACAAGCTCATCAAGAACCTCCACGTCGCCGACGACGGGACGCTGTGGGTGCTCGGGTTCGAGACGATCTACAAGCTGCCGAAGCTCGACGCCGACGGCTTCAAGGAGGTCGCGCGCGGCGACTTCCAGGAGACCGGCACGATCGACGACTTCTTCGTGATCGCCGACGACGACCTGTGGGTCGCGGGCTTCGGCGGGGTGTCGCACTGGGACGGCAAGGCGTGGACGCGCGAGGAGAAGGCGGCGATCGGGGCCGGCGACGACACGATCGACGGGATCGCCGTCGACCGCGACGGCAAGGTGTGGGTCGCGTCGTCGCACCGGATCCACGTCAAGGACAAGGGCGCGTGGAGCACCCTCGACCTGAGCAAGATCAAGGACCAGCTGTTCATGGAGGGCGTCGAGCGGGCGGCCGACGGCACGGTCTACGCGTTGGCCTCGGCGACGCTGATCAAGCTCGGCCCGGGGCCGGTCGACGCGGCGGCGGTCAAGCTCGGCGGCGGCAGCATCCCCTCCTATAGCGACCTGGCCCTCGGGGCAGGTGGCACGATCGCCGCGCGCAACCTGTTCGACCTCGTGATCTCGACGCCGACGGCGACGAAGGTGTGGCGGAAGAAGGACTACATGTCCGAGGGCGTGCGGGCGCTGGCGGTCGACGCCGGCGGGCGGGTGTGGGTCGGCGGCGAGATCGGGGTGGCGATCCTCGGGCCGGGCGACGCCAAGGTCGAGTGGCCGTCGGGGTCGGTGCCGGAGCTGTCGGGCGAGGTGGTCGGCGTGGCCGTCGCCGGCGCGGGGCCGGCCGAGCTGCCGGCGACCGGGCCGGTGCAGACGGGCGGGCTCAAGGGCAAGCTGCTGCGCGGCGGTCAGCCGGTGGCCGGGGTCGAGGTCGAGCTGTGCCCGAGCCCGAGCATGCTGTTCACGAAGTCGCCGTGCGCCGACAGCTCGGTCAAGTTCACCGGCAAGACCGACGACAAGGGCGAGTGGAAGTTCGACGCGGTGCCGCTCGGCGCCTACGGCATCGCCCTCAAGTCCGAGGGCAAGTGGCGGATCACGATGGGCTCCGACCTGGGGGTCGAGATGAAGCCGGGCCAGGTGTTCGACGTAGGCTCCGTCTCGCTCGACAAATAGCGGAAAGCGGCGAGGAGGCCGCCGCGGACGGGCCCGCGGGTGCGCGGTCGGCTCCGGCGGTGTCGTCGCCTCGCCGCCTCGTCGCAACGATTCTGCGGAGTTAGCCGCGGCGGCCCGGCCGCCGATTGTTCAGACCCGCCGGAGCGCCGCACCGTCGCCGATGTAGGCGATTGACGGCACCAGCGATTCTCGGGCGACCGATTGTGGAGACCCGCACGGGCGGCCGGGCCGCCGTCCGGAGCGCGCCGCGCCGCTTGATAACGCCGTTCTTGCGCGAATGGACGGGGTTCTGCGGGCTTTCGTGGCGCGCGCGCGTCGCCTCCGGCTTGCGCCTCTCCACACCGTATCGTGGCAGCCCCGACCGGTCGACGAATATTCGGACCGTGCGTCCCGGCAGACGGCCGGCGACCGGAGGACCTGCAAAGAGATGCTTCGTTTTACCATGATGTTAGCGACTACCTGTGCGTTCGCGTTGCCGTTCGCGCTGCCGTTTGCGACGGCGGCGCGGCCGCTGGCGACGGAAGCCCCGCTGACCGGGTTCATCGACGGTGACGACGACGACCGGGACGACGACGACCGGGACGACGACGACGGGGACGACGGGGACGACGGGGGCGACACGCTGATCGAGATCGAACTCCAGTTGTGCGTCGAAATCAAGATTGAGATCGAGACGCGAGATTGCGAGATCCGGAAGGGGCCGGCGTGTCTGGCCGCATGCACCTTCGACGCGGTCGGCCCGGCGTGTCTGGCGGAGGTGGGCGATCGGGCCACCCCGCGCCAGCTGGCGGCCTGCCAGGCCGATAGCGTGGCCGTGTGCCGCAGCCAGTGCGAGGCCGGCGGCGCCGCGTTCTGCGAGCTCGACGACTCCGAGCTGAAGGCGCGCGGCGACGATTGGGACGACGGGGATCCCCCCGGGTTGGCCCTGGGGCACTGCAATCCGATGAACCCGCACTTCGACAAGGACAAGTGCAAGGACGATCACGACGACAAGGACGATCACGACGACAAGGACGATCACGACGACAAGGACGATCACGACGATCACGACGATCACGACGATCACGACGATCACGACGATCACGACGACGGTGACGGGGAAGACACCACGGTTTTCGTGAACATCGAGGAGTGCATCGAGCTCAAGCTCGACATCGAGCAGAATGGCTAGCGAAGGGCGTTGATCGTCCCGATTCCGCCGCGCGCTGCGACGGGCCCGCGTAGGCATACGACGACGGGTTCGCCGCGGGGCAGGCACCGAGGCCGGTGCGACCTGACGTTCTGGGGAGTACGGACAGGTCGGGGGTCTCGGGGTCTTCCCGGGCGTGCGGCGGAGCGGGGGCCATCCCCGCGTTTCGGGGCGGATCGTCGCGGCCGCAGGGCGCTGCGGACGGAGCCGAGCCGGGGGCGTCGAATCGACGCCCCCGGCGGCGCCGTGTTCGGCGCCCGTCGACGTCTTGAGAATGTCGATCGTGTGACTGCCATGATAAAGCGTGAGGCTCTCCACATAACGCGGTTGCACGTCCGGGTCGCCGACGTACGATTCGGAGCGGCGACGGAATGCACACCGGCGCCGCTGCGAAAGGATTGTCGAACATGATGCGTACGATCTTGATGGCCGCGCCGTTCCTCGCGTTCGCGCTCCCGCTGGCGACGGCCTCGTCGGTCGCGGCCCGCCCGCTGGCCACGCCGGCCCCCGCGGCCGAGTTCTGCCGGGGCGACGAGTGCGGCGACGAGTCGATCGAGCTGCTGATCTGCGTCGAGGTGCAGCTCGCGGTCGACCGCGACTACGAGTGCGAGATCCAGCGAGGCCCGCAGTGCCTGGCGAACTGCACGGCCGAGGCGATGACGCCGCTGTGCCTCCACGAGCTCGGCGACCGCGCGCGCTCGGCCGCGGGGCTGCAGGCCTGTCTGGCCGAGCGCGCGGCGACCTGCCGCAGCCAGTGCGACGGCCGCGGCGCGGCGTTCTGCACCGAGGGCGCGCGCTGGGACGGCGGCGACGACGACGATGACGACGACGACGGCGACGGCGGGGGGCCGATCTTCATCGACGTCGACGTGTGCGTGTGGCTCGACGCGAACTTCTGATGGTTCGCGCCGCCGACCGTCCGCAGGGCCGCCGCGCTCGCGCCAGGGAGCGGGCGCCGCGGCTGCCGGACGGCCTTCCAGGTCCCCGGAGCGCCTCCGCGCTCCGGGTCGTTCGCGCGTTCGAGAGGGGAGTCCGCGGATGTCGACGAGGACATGGCTGAAGAGACAGATGGCGGGGCGGCGGGCCGGGGTCCGCCGCGTGGACCTGCGGGGGGCGCTCGGGCGCCCGCGGCGGGCGAGGGGGCAGGGCGGAGGGGGCAGAACCGGCGAAGCGCCGCGGTCGGTGGCGCGCGAGCCGGTCGCCGTCCGGCGCGCGGCATGGCGCCACAGACATGTCCCGATCGACATGTTCGATCCGGGCAGGCCCGCGCGCGGCGTGGTGTGGGATGTCCCCAAGGACAGGCGCAAGGAGATCGGCTCGGGAGACGCATGTCTCGAGGGACCGGTCCCGACCACGGACGAGCGTCCACGAGGGCCGCGGGAGCGGGCGCGTTCGGGGGCGTGCGAGCGCAGCCCGAGGCGGGCGGGCGGGGCGAGTCGGGGTTCGGCGATCTTCGGCGGTCCAGGACCACGGGCTCTTCGGGGCCACGACCGATCGGGGCGCGGAGCCGTCGGTTCGACCCTCGAGCGACGCATCCGGCGGCGAGGGACCCGGCGGCCCCGGCGGCGGCGCGGCGATCCAGCAGTTCGGCCGCTTCCGGTCGCTGCGCCTGCCGGGCCAGAGCGGGATGAGGGGGATCCACGCGCACGACCTCGAGCGGAGGGCCGCGCCGAAGCTGGCGCGGGGCGATCGCTACCCGGCGGGGATCGGCCGCTTCATCCGCGCGGCCAGGGCGCGACAGAAGTTCGCGTCGAGCCACACGCGCGGGTCGACGTCGATGAAGATCGGCCCGCCGGCGGCGGCGGCGCGGCGATCCAGGGCGCCGGCGAAGCAGTCGCGCCCCGCCGTGAGCGCCCTGCGGAGGGCGGCGGTCCTGGCGATCGAGCACGCGCCCGAGGTGAGGGCGGCGCGCCGGCGCGAGGGTGGGTTCGAGGCGATCGTCGACCTGTTCTTTCAGGCAGGTCGGAGGCCGGCGGCGGTGCACGCGGCGAGGCTGGAGGATCGCGGCTTCGAGCCCGACGACGTGATGGTCGGCGACGACGGCCGCGTGCGGGGCATGGACTTTGGCCTGGCGCGGGCGATCGACGCGCCGGTGGCGGTGGTTCCCGCCCCCGTCGCAGCCGACGGGCCGCGCGGCGAGGTTGAGCCGACTGTGCCGTCTCGGTGGTCAGCACGCCGGCGGCCCTGTCCTCGAAGCGACACCGCGGGGCGGCGGTCGAGGTGCGCAGCGACGTGCTGCAGCGCTGCGGCGCGCGGTCCGATGGGGCGGTCGCGGTGCCGCCGTCGGGCCGGGCAAGCGCGAGCGACTGCGGGCCGTCGAGGTCGCCGGAGGGGGCGCGGCCGCCGGGGCGCGCGCAGGTCGGCGCGCCGGCTCGGTCGGCTTGCGGTGGCCTCGGGCCGACGAGGGTGGGGCGTGTTCGTCCGCGGTGGGGTTGGGGCGAGGCGCAAACGGTGACACGTGTTTCCTCGGCGGCGGGCCTGCCGCGGGGCGCCACGAGCTCGCGGCATGACGTGTCCGGCGAGCACGTGTCCGCGGAAAACCGGGCTCTGGTTGGGGATTGCCTGCGCCGCAGCGAACGGGCCCGCAGGCCCCGCGCGCGGAAGCGCGCATTCCGCGAAAGGACGCTTCTCTCTGGCATTGCGCGGGCGAACTGCATAACGTCGGCCGACGAGCATGCAGGGCCTCCGACAACCGCACGAGTCGACGCTGTCGGAGACGGCGGAGACCAACTACGACCGCGACTTTTCGGCGCCGCAGCGGTTCGCGCCGGCGCTGGTGGTGCTGTGGTCGCACGACGAACCGGAGCGGGTCGGCGAGGTGGTCGTGTTGCCGCCGACGGCGCGGGGGATGAGCTTCACGCTGGGGCGGGCGGTCGAGAGCTACGAGGATGGCTCGCTGCCGCTGACGCTGCGGCGGCTGCGGCCGTTCTCGAGCGAGGACCGCGGGCCGTTCCAGTCGGCCCGGGTGTCGCGCTGGCAGATCCGGATCACCGTCGAGCAGGGCGACGAGCTGGCGATCGAGGGCATCGGCAAGGGCGAGCTGCGGATCAACGACCAGCCGACCCGCGGGGCCGCGGTCGTGCCCGGCGACACCATCGAGGCGGTGGGGCGGTTCGTGCTGCAGGCGACGCGGCGGCCGCTCGACTGGCCGCGGCCCGGGGGCTGGCCCGACCCGTTCCCGTTCGGCGCGGCCGACCGGTTCGGGCTGGTCGGCGAGTCGCCGGCGGCGTGGCTCCTGCGGCAGCAGATCCTGTTCCTGGCCCAGCGCGACGGGCACGTGCTGGTCGAGGGCCCGAGCGGGGCCGGCAAGGAGCTGGTGGTGCGGGCGCTCCACGCCGCCTCGGCCCGCGGGGCGCGGCCGCTGATCGCCCGCAACGCGGCGACGATCCCCGAGCGGCTCAGCGACGCCGAGCTGTTCGGCAACCTCAAGGACTACCCGAGCCCCGGGACGCCCGACCGCTCGGGGCTGTTCGGCGACGCCGACCGCTCGTCGCTGTTCCTCGACGAGATCGGCGAGCTGTCGGAGACGCTGCAGGCCAGCCTCTTGCGGGTGATGGACAGCGGCGAGTACCAGCGGCTGGGCGACTCGTCGATGCGCGCGACGGACGTGCGGATCCTGGCCGCCACCAACCGCCAGCCCGGCGAGCTCAAGCACGACTTCTTGGCCCGCTTCCTCCACCGCGTGCGCGTGCCCGGCTTCGGCGAGCGGCCGGAGGACGTGGTGCTGGTGGCGCGCCACCTGCTGCGCGGGTTCGCGGCGCGCGACAGCACGCTGGCCGAGCGATTCTTCGTCAACGGCGAGCCGGCGCTGGGCGCCCGCCTGGTCGTGGCCCTGGCCCGCCACCGCTTCACCGCCCACACCCGCGAGCTCACCGAGCTGCTGTGGCGGGCGGTCGCCACCAGCTCGGGCTCGCTGCTCGACCTGCCCGCCGACTTCGTCGCCCGCCCGACGACGCCGGCGCCGGCGCCGGCCAGCAGCGACTCGACCGACCCGCGCGAGCTGTCGCGCGAGCAGATCGTCGCCGCCCTGGCCCGCGTCGGCGGGGTGCGCGACCGGGCCTGGCGCGAGCTCGGGCTGCGCAGCCGCGACCAGCTCAAGCGGCTGCTGAAGAAGCACGACATCACCTGAGGCCGCCGGCGGGGCGAGCGGAACGAGCTGTCCTGGGGGACATGTGACGTGTCCCGATGGACATGTCGGCCGCTCGCCCGCAGCGGTCGCGGCGGGCGGGGCGACCTGTCTCGAAGAGCAGGTCGCCTGTTCGCCCGCAGCGCCCCCGGGACGGCGGCGGGCGACATGTCTCGAAGACCATGTCGGTCGCTCGCCCGCTGCGGCCGGGCGCCCGAGCAAATCCTACCGGCGGCGGGGCCGGCTCGCGCAAGGCCTGCGGTGGTCGGGCGCCGGCTGGGTTCTACCCTTGCCGTCAGGAGGTCGTATGTCGAAGGTCGTCGGCGGGCTCATGGGATCGACAGTGGTGGCGTGGCTGGTCGCGGGCGGGTGCGCGCCGCCGGAGTCGCAGCCGGGCCAGGACCGGCCGGACAGCATGGTGAACTTCGTCGTCGCGGGTCGACCCCTCGAGACCGACGACGGGCTGTACCTGCTCGAGTTCTCGCCGTTCCCCGGCAGCAACTTCGCCTGGCCGACGACCCCGGGGCGGACGCGGATCGCCCTCGACGTGCGCACCGGGCCGGGGTTCGTGGTGGACGACGACGACGCGGCCGTCGACGAGACCGCCGCGGCGGAGATGCCGATTTACCCGCTGATGTTGACCTTCGACGCCGTGGTCCCGCCGGCCAGCGCGATCGGCCAAACGTTCTACCCCGAGGCCTGGCCGACCAACGCCGACGGGACGCAGTGGACGCTGGAGCTCGGCTTCCCCGCGCCGGGCGACTGGACCCTGCCGATCACCGTGGCCGACAGCGACGGGCGCGTCGATCGGGTGCGCGCGACGTTCCGCCTGGTCGCGCCCGACCAGGGCCGGCCCGCGCGGGCGCCGGGCTGAGCGCCCGCGGGCATGGTCGGCCCGCGCGCTCGCGGGGGCGAGGAGGTCTGAAAGGACATGTCCGATGGGATAGGAGTGCTGCGCGGCTCGGCCGCGCCCGTATGTCCTCGAGGACATGTCTTTCGAGGCGCGTCCGCGCTCAGAAGTTCGCGTTGTCGGCGGTGACGAGGGCGTTGATCTTGTCGCGGGCGGTGTCGCCGGCGGTCTTGCCGAGGGACACGGTCTCCTCGTAGTTGTCGTTCTTGCCGGTCTGCCACTCGTCGCTGGGGATGAAGTAGCCGAGGGCGTCGCCGGTGTTGCCGAGGATCATCTTGTGCGGGGTCTTCATGACCTCCTTGATCGCCAGGCCGTTGCGGGTCAGCGACTCGCCGGGGAAGGCCACGCCCTGGACCTGGGTGCCGAGGCGGAAGTAGGTGCTCTGGGTGGTGACGACCTGCGACAGGCCCATCGATTCGAAGTCGAACTGGAGGATCCCCAGCCCGGCGGCGAGCTGGAACAGCAGGTTGTCGACGCCCTGCTCCCACTCGGTGTGCGACCACACCAGCGTGCCCTCGACCGGCTCGGCGGTCTCGACGGCGGCGATGGCGATGTCGGCCAAGAGCTCGCCGTAGGCCTGGGCGCGGGCGAAGTCGTCGGGGTACTGGCCGTCGGGGACCTTGGGCGTGGCGTCGCCGAGGGTGCCGTTGAACAGGCTGGCGGGCGCGCCGAGGGCCGCCTCGATCTTCTGGACCGAGTAGCCGACGTAGTCGCAGGAGATCTCCTTGTTGTCCTCGCCGAGGATGACCGGGTGGGCGGCGAAGTTGACGAGCGTGCCGAGGCGGTTGCCCTCGAGGTCCTTGGCGTCGAGGATCGTCATGTCGTCGTCGGTGAAGCCCCAGCCGCGGCGGTTGTTGTTCGGCGCCTTGACGGTGGCGACCGCCAGCGTCGCCGGCACGCGGGCGTCCCACGCGGCGGCCATGCTGTGGGCGATCTCGTCGTTGATGAAGTCGCGGTAGTCGTCGGGGACGCCGCCCCACAGGCCCATGAGGTCGGGCGCCGAGTGGCTGTGGGTGGTGCCGACCAACACCTGGCCCTCGTCGAGGCCGGTGAGCTCGGCGACCTTTTGCCGCACCGCGCGGGTGTTCTGGTTGCCCATGCCCGGGAGGTCGACGATCGCCATGATGACGCCGCCGCCCTCGCCCTCGATGGCGAAGCTGCGGGCGAAGATCGCGTCATGCACGCCCTGGGCCGGGCCGCGGGTGAACGGGGCCCCGTAAGCGCCCATGTAGACGTTCTGGTCGAGGTGGGCGTCGCTCGGCGAGACGTCGGCCGTGTGGACGCCGATGAGGAAGCCGTCGATCGGGCCGCCGGTGGTGGTGTCGGTGTCGCCGGTGGTGGTCGTCGTCGTGGTGTCGGGGCCGCCCGTGG
This sequence comes from Nannocystis exedens, assembly GCF_002343915.1. Lineage (GTDB taxonomy): Bacteria > Myxococcota_A > Polyangia > Nannocystales > Nannocystaceae > Nannocystis > Nannocystis exedens. The sequence goes on from NZ_NETK01000001.1 coordinate 6,881,933, forward strand.
TGGTCGTCGTCGAGGTGACGGGGCTCGTGGTCGTGGTCGTCTCGTCGCCGGTGGTGGTGGTGGTGGTGGTGGTGGCCGAGGTGGTCGAGGACGTCGGGGTGGTCGGGTCGACGCCGGTGCCGGTCGGGCCGGGGGTGTCGGTGGTGCCGGTCGAGGTCCCGGGGCCGGTCGAGGTCGAATCGTCGGTGCCGCCGGTGCTGCCGCCCGGGTCGCTGCCGCCGCAGGCGAGAGAGAGGAGGAGCGGGACGAACAGCAGGCGAGGTGTCGACATGGAAGTGGACGGTGACCATAGCGGAAGGCCGCGGGCGGTCGCCAGGGGTGAGGCGTCGCCGGGCTCACGCGCAGCGCGGCGGCGGACGTGCGGACACGTGGGGCCGATCGATCACGCACCGCGACGACGCGGCCGCGAGGCTCCGCGCGAACCGTGCAGCGGCTCACATGCCCGGGATGTCGTCGCTGCGGGAGCGGTGGCCGCGTGACTGCGCGGGCCATCGTCGGTGTCCGGCGCGAAGCCGACCGCGACGATCGTGGGTCGGAAACGGAAGTCGTGCGCGGGGCGATCGTCGGCTGCGTGCGCGGGGTCGAGGACGTCGCGGGGGCTCGAGGTCGAGAGCGGTCGAGCCCGGGGCTGATGTCGACGGGGCTCGAGGACGTCGCGTGCAGCCCGGTCGAGCGCGCGCGGTCGGCTGGGTCGGCCGGTGCAGGTCCGACGCGGGGGGTGGCGGTCGCCGGCGAACGGCTGGCGCAGACGGCGCGCGACGCCGGGGGCTGCGACGGATCGGCGCACTCCTGCAATGCGATTGCAAGTGATGGATGATTGCATCAACATCGAGGCATGCGCGTCGACGATCGCTGGCAGGATGACCGCCCCGTGTTCGTGAGGCACCACCACGTCGGCCGGTGGCCGAGGCCGCCGCGGCCGGTGGTCCACGAGTTCGCGGCGATGGTGTTCTACGTCGACGGCCGGGCCGAGGTCGAGCAGCGCGGGCGGGTGCGCGTCGAGGCGGGGGATGTGCAGCTCGTGCCGGCCGGCGAGGCGCACCGGATGATCTGCGGCGGCGGGGCCGAGGCGTGGGGGTCGGGTTCAATCCGGTCATCCTGGCCGCCTCCGAGCACGCGGCGCTGCTCGAGCCGTTCGAGCGCGTGCGGGCCGGCGCCGCCGCGGTGATGCCGATCCCGGCGGGCCGGCAGGAGCACCTGAGGCGGCTGATCGCCGAGCTGCGCGAGGAGTCGGCGCAGGCGCCGACGGCCTTGCAGGCGCAGGTGCAGCGCAGCCTGTTGACGCTGGTGCTGGCCGAGGTCGTGCGCGCGGCCCCGAGCGGCGGCGAGTCGGCGACGGCGCCGGTGGTGGCGCAGGCGCTGCGGTACATCGAGCGCCGCTGCCTGGCGCCGATCTCGCTGCGCGACGTGGCGGCGGCGCTCGACCGGTCGCCGGCCTACGTGACGACGGCGCTGCGGATGGCCACCGGCCGCACGGCCCAGCAGTGGATCGCCGCCGGTCGGCTCGCGGAGGCGCGTCGACGCCTGCTCACCAGCGACGAGACGGTGGAGGCGATCGCGGAGCGGGTCGGCGGGCTCGACCCTACCCACTTCATCCGCATGTTCCGGCGCGAGCACGGCTGCACGCCGGCGGCCTGGCGCGCGGAGCATCGCCGGCCGCGCGCGTGAGGGCGACGGGCGAGGGGGGTACGCGAGTGCCGGCGGGGCGAATACTCGCGGTCGTGGCGCAGGCGGGCGAGCGCGCGGCTAGGGTCGAAGAAGTCGCTCAAGTTTGCGGAGCGCGATGCAGGTCATCGCATCATCGCTGTTCGTAGGTGCTGGCGAAGAGAATCACTCGAGGTCGCGGCGAGGTCGGCGAGCGCGTGGCTGGCGTCGGCGCTCGCCGCCGTGTCACTCGCGCGCCCGTCCCTCGAGCTGGCCGGCGAGCGCCAGCTCGATCGTGAGGGCGTGGTTGATCATCGCGCCCGCCTGATAGCCGGCGGCCGCGGAGAACACGGCGCCCTGCAGCCCGGTCGTGAGGTCGCCGGCCGCGTACACGCCCGGGTGCGAGGTCTGTTTGTGCATGTCGACCTGGACGAAGCCGTGCTCGTCGAGCGCGAGCCCCAGGGCGGTGACGAGCCCGACCTGATGCTGCTTCGGGCGGACGTAGAGGCCCTCGATCGCCACCCGGGCGCCGTCGGCGAGCTCGACCGCGGTCAGGCTGTCGGCGCCGACGAGCCGCTTCAACTTGCGCGGCTCGATCGCCACGCCGGCGCGCGTCAGGCGGGCGCGCGTCTCGTCCGGAACAGGGAAGGCGTCGTCGGTGAACACCACCACGGTGCGGGTCCAGCCGCGCAGGAGCAGCGCCCACTCGAGCATGGCCGGGTCCGGGCAGAGGTAGCCGGTCGGCCGCTCGCGCAGCTCCCAGCCGTGGCAATAGGGGCAGAGGTGGACGCTCGTGCCCCAGTGCTCGGCGACGCCCGGCAGCGCCGGCAGCTCGTCGACGAGGCCGGTACACAGGAGCACGCGACGGGCGGTCACGCGGCTGCCGTCGGCGAGGGTGACGGCGAACGCGTCGGGGCCGCGCGCGGCGATGTCCTGGACCCGGACGTCGCGCACGACGACGCTCGGGTAGGCGGTGAGCTCGGCGCGGGCGAGGCGGCGGAACTCCGCGGGCGGGGTGCCGTCGCGGGTGATGAAGCCCTGGATGTGGGCGGCGGCGGCGTTGCGCGGCGCACCGGCGTCGCACAGGAGCGTGCGCTTGCGGGCGCGCCCGAGCGCGAGCGCGGCGCTGAGGCCGGCCGGTCCGCCGCCGACGATGACGATGTCGAGATCCATGGTCGTGCCCTCCTGCGGGGCCGCGGGCGGAGGTCGGCGCGAGCACCCTGCCAGGCCGGCGAGGCCGGCCCAGCCGAGCACCGCGCGCCGGGTGAGACCTCCACGATGATTCCGCCGCGTCCGCATGCCGTGAATGTCGGCGCTGCCGGGCGGCGGCGCCAGGGCGCGGGTTTCTCTGCGATCGGCCGATCTTTCGCCGGGGCGGGCGGAGGCGAGGGGCGGCTGCCGCGCGAGCGGGGCGCGGGGGCGACTCGTGTTCGGGAGAGCTGACCCGAGAGACAGATTATGGTCGGCGCCTCGCGGTCGGGCGAGAGGGGGGGGCAGGCGGCGCGGAGCTGAACGGAGAGACAGGTCATGGGCCGGCGGCCCGCGGCAGGGGCGGCGGGAGCGTGCGGCAGCGACATGAACGGAGAGACAGGTTGCAAGCCCGCATCTCGCCGACGCGCGGCGCGAACGCGATGACTCGGTCTTGTGTCAGCGGTCGGCGCGGCGCCAGAGCTCCACCTTGCCGACGCGGAGGCCGTAGTCGCGGACGTAGCGTTCGCCGAGGAAGCGGCGCAGGGCCGGGAATTCGTGCTTGGGGGCCGTGCCGCCGATGGCGACGAAGGCCGGAGGGGCGGCGGCCAGATCGCTCAGGAGCTGGCGCGCGGCCGGGCCGTCGGTCAGCACCTGCGGCGGGCCGGCGGGGGTGCGCCAGGTGTCGTCGGGCGTGGTCGTCAGCAGGCCGAGGGTCTTGTAGATCCGGCTGGCCGACAGGCGGCCGCTGTACGCGTGGACGCCCCACAGGTGCCAGCCCCACACCCAGATCTTGTCGTCGGGTCCGGTGCGCTCGCCGAGCCAGCGGCCGATCGCGCGGGCGCCCTCGTCGTGCGGGCGGGCGCGGTCGTCTCGCGTCAGCCGCAGGGCCCAGGCGGCGCGCACCGTCAGCGCCAGGACCAGCGGCGCGATGAGCAGGCGCGGCCAGCCGCGTCGCCACAGCGCCGGCGCGCTCGCGCCCCACGGGGCCGCGGCGAGCAGGCACAGCGGGGGCAGCGCGCCGAGCCAGTAGCCCTTGTAAAAGCGCAGGCCGGTGGCGGCCGCCAGCATGGCGGCGGCGGTCCAGGCGACGAGGAAGCGCGTGGCGCCGGGGACGTGCGGGCTGTCTTTCGCGGCATGTCCCGAGAGAGGGGCGGCCGTGGCGGCAGGGGCCGTCGACATGTCTCCGGGGACATGTCCTGAGAGATGGGCGGCCGGTGATGTGTCCCCGGGGACATGTCCTGGGGGATGGGCGGTCGGTGACGTGTCCTCGGGGACATGTCCTGGGGGAGGGGCGGCCGGGGCGCCGAGGGGGGCGCCGGGGGCCGGCGAGCTGTCCTTCGGGGCATGTCCCCTCGGACGGGCGGCCAGGGCGAAGGCGGCCAGCGCCAGCGGCAGGGCCAGGAAGTGGACGGCGGCGGCGACGAACTCCCAGGCCGCGCGCGCGGGGCCGGTGCCCGCGGCGTTGTGGGCGATGTACTCGAAGCCCCACGGGTTCCACACGTAGCCGCCGAGCAGCGCGCCGAGCTGGCCGTGGGCGAGGTAGTGCAGGGCGACGGGGACGTGCGCGAGCAGGAAGCCGGCGACCACGGCGAGGGCGGCGCGGAGGTCGCGGCGCCCGGGCGGGCACAGGGCCCAGAACAGCACCGGCAGGAGCACCACGCCCGAGGGTTGCTTGCACAGCGCGGCCAGGCCGCACATCGCCCCGCCGAGGAGCCATGTCCGAAGGGACCTGTTGAAAAGGGCATGGTCTTCCCGCCAGGTCGCCGCCCGCGCCGCGAACAGCCCGGCGGCGATCGCCGGCAGCTGGGCCCAGGTGACGTAGTTGGCGTCCATGCTGTCGAGGTGGGCGTCGTGCAGGGCGTACAGCGTGGCGGCGACGACGGCCGCGCGGGCGCCCCACAGCCGCCAGGCGAGCGCGGCGAACACCAGCAGCGAGGCGACGGCGACCAGGTTGGCGGCGACCTGGAACGCGGCGATGTCCCGCCCCTCGGGCCCGGCGAGGACGGTGGCGAGGTAGAAGGTGCCCGGCGCCTTGAGCTCGATCGCGTCGACGTAGGGCAGGCCGCCGGCGCGCAGCAGCATGGCCTCGTAGAGGATCCCGCCGACGTCGTGCGAGGCGAACCCGCCCTCGGTGAAGCCGGGCAGACGGACCAGGCACGACAGCCCGGCGATCGCGGCGATCGCCAGCGCGGCCCCGATTTCGCGGCGGGCGAGCACGGGCGCCGATGATGCCCGAGTCGCAGCCGCGGCGGCCATTCGCAGGCCCGCGGCCGATTGCGCGGAAACGCTCGCGTGCGTTCGCCGCGCCGCGCGGGCGGTCGCGGACGCGGCTGCGAGACCACGGGGCCGCGAGCAGGAACAATCGCCGGTCGTCGCTGCGCCGCGACGGCCGCGACCGCTGCGGGATCACGGCCGCGAGCGGAACGACCGCGGATCGTCGCTGCGCCGCGCGGCCGCGACGGCCGCGGGCGTCGCGGGACGCACGGGCGACGGGCCGCGCATGCGTCGGCCCTCCACGCGCGGGTTCGACGTTCGGCGGCAGGCGCATCGCGGCCCGCACGGGCGACGGGCACCGGCTCGCCGCCGTGCCCCGGCTCGCCGTTCCGGGGCCGAACGGCGCCGCGAGCTCGAGCGCGAGAGGGTTGTGCCGCTGCGCCGATCTGCTGAAGTGAGGCGCATGCCCGCTCGCCTGAATTTTTTGGAGAAGCACAGAGGCGCGCTCGGCCTCGTGGTCGTCCTCGCAGGTTGCCCGCCGCCGGTCGCCAACACGCCGACCACCGGCGGCGACAGCAGCAGCGGTACCACCGAGGATTTGACCACCGGCGAGCCACCGACGACCGTCACCACCGACCCGCCGACGCCGACGACCGGCGCCGAGGAGGAATTCGACGGGGTGATCGCCCCGGCGACGCGGACGTATCGACCGCTCGGCGGGCCGGAGGTGGCGGCGGCGCACGACCCTTCGCTCGACTACGTGGAGATGGCGATCGTCGCGGTGGGCCAGACCTACGCGGCGATCTACGACGAGGCCGAGGCGCGGCTCGAGTTCGCGGGGGTGCCGAAGGCGGTGTATCAACTGCGCACGCGGCTGCCGCCGCAGGCCGAGCTGCCGGGCGCGCCGGGGCAGCAGCAGGTGACGGTCAGCCAGGCGCGCGAGCTCGGCAACTACGCGCGGATCTTCGCCGGGCGGCCCGACGTCGCGTCCACCGACGACGTCTCCACCGCGCTGACGGCGTCGGTCGGCGACATGCTGCCGCTCGGACCGGAGGATCAGTTCGAGCTGTACTCGTACAACGCCGACGCGCAGCTGCTGCAGTTCCCCAACCTCGACCCGGAGGACATGTCGGGGTCGCCGCAGCTCGGGGCGACGGAGATCGGCGAGTGGACGATCGCGTGGCGACCCGACACCGGGCGCGCCGGGTGGCCGCTGGTCGACCCCGCCGAGGGCGACGACCTGTGGCTCGGCCATTTGGTCGCGGGGCCGCTGGTGCCCGAGCCGATGGGCGCGGAGCTGCAAGACCCGTGGTCGTTCGCGCAGCGCTACGTGCTCGCCGAGGCGGCCGCGCTGTCGCTGTCGCCGATGACGGCCGGCGCGGCGACGGCGGCGACCGGCTCGTTCACGAAGAGCCCCAGCGAAGTCGTCAGCCTCGACGTGCGCGCCGGCGAGTTCATGGCGGAGCTGCAGATCTACGACGCCGACCTCAAGTCGGTCGGCTGCTTCGTCGCCGCGGTGCTCGAGCCCGGCGCCGACCACCCGATCGTCGGCATGACCCCCAACCTCGGCGGGATCAACGTGTACGGCCTCGACGCGCCGGTCGATCCGGCGTGCATGGGCGAGGACTGCGAGACGATGTTCGTCACCCCGGGCGACCGCGTGCTCGACCTCGAGTTCAGCAACCCGTACCCCGTCGGGACGCCGACGCTGATCGTGCAGTGCTCGCGCTACGTGTTCGTCGAAGATCCGGGCGGCGGCGGGGTGTACGATTATTTGGCGTCCGACCTGAGCGTGCAGGGCCGGCTCGAAGATCTGGCGCAGGCGCCGATCGTGCCGAAGCTGGGGCTGGTGCGCGATCTGGCGGTCAACGGGGTCGCGGTCCCGCCCGATTCGTCGCTGTCCGGGGTCGGCGTCAATCCGACGATCAGCTTCACCGCGCCGGAGTTCGGCGCGCCCGATGTCTATACGATCACGATCCGCACGATCGACGACATCGACGGGGCCGACGGCCCGATCCTGCGCCGCTCGCTCGGCAGCATCCGCACCGAATTCACGGAGGTGACGATCCCCGACGGCTTCCTCGAGCCGGGCGGGCATTATTACGTTCAGGTCGCCGCCGAGCGCGGCCGCGGGGTCACCGAGGCGCACGCCGATTCGCACGACATCTGGGTGTCGCGGGCGATGACCGGGGTGCTGACGCCGTGAGGGGGCGCGCCCCGACCGACGATTCGTCGCGCGGGTCGCCGACGCGGGCCGCTCGACCCGCGGACGTACCGGGCTGAGCGGGGAGCCCGTGCGTGCGGGCGGGCGGGCGCGTACACTCGCGGGCCCGTGAGCCCGAAGGACCCGCTCTCGCTGTTTCAGCCGCCGACGCGGCGGTGGTTCGCGGACGCGTTCGGGGCGCCGACCTCGGCGCAGGCGGCGGCGTGGCCGGAGATCGCGGCGGGGCGGTCGACGCTGCTGCTGGCGCCGACCGGCTCGGGCAAGACGCTGGCGGCGTTCCTGGCCGCGATCGACCGCCTGATGTCCGCGCCCGAACCGCCGCCGGAGCGGCGCTGTCGCGTGATCTACGTGTCGCCGCTCAAGGCGCTGGCGGTCGACGTCGAGCGCAACCTGCAGCGGCCGCTCGCGGGGATCGCCGAGGTCGCGGCGGCCATGGGCGCGGCGATCCACCGGCCGACGATCGGGGTGCGCTCGGGCGACACGACTCAGGCCGAGCGCGGGCAGCTGCGCCGGACGCCGCCCGACATCTACATCACCACGCCGGAGTCGCTGTACCTGCTGCTGACGTCGAGCGCGCGCGACGGGCTGCACGCGGTCGAGTCGGTGATCGTCGACGAGATCCACGCGGTCGCGGCGACCAAGCGCGGGGCCCACCTGTTCCTCACGCTCGAGCGGCTCGAGGCGCTGCGCCGCCGCCACGACCCGGCCGCGCCGCCGCTGCAGCGGATCGGGCTGTCGGCGACGCAGCGGCCGCTCGAGGAGGTCGCGCGCCTGCTCGGCGGCGGGGCGGTCGACGCCCACGGCGAGTGGCGGCCGCGGCCGGTGACGATCGCGGCGCCGCCGGGCAAGAAGGCGTGGGAGCTGACGATCGAGGTGCCGGCCGAGGAGAGCCCCGAGGCACAGGTGCCGGAGGGCATGTCGGATAGGACAGGGCCGAAAGGACAGGCTCTGGAGGGCATGTCCGAGAGGCCACCCGCGAAGAAGGCCGCGCGGGCGGCGACGCGCCCGGGGCGGCGCAAGGCGGCGCGGGGCAGCGGGCTGGGCGGCGCGGGGAGGTCGAACTGGTCGTCGATCGTGCCGCGCCTGGTCGAGCGGATCCGGGCCCACCGCTCGACGATGATCTTCTGCAACAACCGCCGCCTGGCCGAGCGGCTGGCGGCGGCGATCAACGACCACGCGCAGGCCGAGATCGCGCTGGCGCACCACGGGGCGGTGGCGCGCGACCGCCGGCAGATCATCGAGGCGCGGCTCAAGGCCGGCGAGCTGCCGGCGATCGTGGCGACGTCGTCGCTCGAGCTGGGGATCGACGTCGGGGCGGTGGAGCTGGTGATCCAGATCGAGTCGCCGCCGTCGGTGTCGGCGGGGATCCAGCGGATCGGCCGCGCGGGCCATCAGGTCGGGGCGGTGTCCCGCGGGGTGCTGGTGCCGAAGTTCCGCGGCGACCTGCTGGCGTGCGCGGCCGCGGCCCCGCGGATCGCCGCCGGCGAGGTCGAGCCGATCGCCTACCCGCGCAGCCCGCTCGACGTGCTGGCGCAGCAGGTGGTCGCCAGCGTGGCGATGGACGCGACCACGGTCGAGGCGCTGCACGCCGAGGTCCGCGGGGCGGCGCCGTTCGCCGACCTGTCCCGAGAGACATTGGAGGGAGTGCTCGACATGCTGTCGGGCCGCTACCCGTCCGACGAGTTCGCCGAGCTGAAGCCGCGCATCACCTGGGACCGCGAGTCGGGCCGGCTCACCGCCCGCGCCGGCTCGCGCACCCTGGCGGTCGTCAGCGGCGGCACGATCCCCGACCGCGGGCTCTACGGCGTGTTCCTGCGGGGCGAGCCGGGCGCGACGATGCGGCGGGTCGGCGAGCTCGACGAGGAGATGGTGTTCGAGTCGCGCGTCGGCGAGGTGTTCCTGCTCGGGGCGTCGTCGTGGCGCATCGAGGACATCACGCCCGACCGGGTGATCGTCAGCCCGGCGCCCGGGCAGCCGGGCAAGATGCCGTTCTGGCGCGGCGACGCGGCGGGGCGGCCGGCCGAGTTCGGGCGGGCGATCGGGCAGCTGACGCGCGAGCTGGCGGCCGCGACCCCGGCGGCGGCCCGGCGCAAGCTGACGCGCGAGCACTTCCTCGACGACAGGGCCGCGGACGACCTGCTCGACTACGTGCAGGCGCAACGCGCGGCGACCGGCGAGGTGCCGAGCGACGAGGCGGTCGTGGTCGAGCGCTGGCGCGACGACGTCGGCGACTGGCGGGTGTGCGTGCTGTCGCCGTTCGGGGCCCGCGTCCACGCGCCGTGGGCCACGGCCGCGCTGGCCCGCCTGCGCGAGCAGCGGGGCGAGCAGGTCGAGGGGCTGTGGTCCGACGACGGGCTGGTGTTCCGCTTCCCCGACGCCGAGGCGGCGCCCGACATGTCGGCGCTGCTGCTGGCGCCGGAGGTGATCGAGGACCTGGTGGTGCAGCAGCTCGGGCAGACGGCTGTCTTTGCGGCCAGGTTCCGCGAGAACGCGGCGCGGGCGCTGCTGCTGCCGCGGCGGTTCCCGGGCCGGCGGGCGCCGCTGTGGGCCCAGCGCAAGCGGGCGGCCGATCTGCTGAGTGTAGCCGGGCGGTTCGGCTCGTTCCCGATCGTGCTCGAGACGTTCCGCGAGTGCCTGCGCGAGGTGTTCGACCTGCCGGCGCTGCGCGAGCTGCTGCGGCGGGTGCAGACCCGCGAGCTGCGGGTGGTGACGGTCGACAGCGAGCGGCCGTCGCCGTTCGCCGGGTCGCTGCTGTTCGGCTACGTCGGCAACTTCATGTACGAGGGCGACGCGCCGCTGGCCGAGCGCCGGGCCCAGGCGCTGGCGATCGACACCGGCCAGCTGCGGGCGCTGCTCGGCGAGTCGTCGCTGCGCGAGCTGCTCGACGCGGAGGCGATCGCGGAGGTCGAGCGCGGGCTGCAACGACTGACGCGCCCGGCCACCTCGGCCGACGCGCTGCACGACCTGCTGATCGCGGTGGGTGACCTGTCGCGCGCGGAGATCGCCGACCGCTGCGCGCCGCCGGCCGCGGCCGGGGAGTGGCTCGGCGAGCTGGTGGCGGCGCGCCGGGTGTTCTCGGTAGAGAAGCTGGCCGGAGGGACAGGACGGTTCGCGGCGGTCGAGGACGCGGGGCGGCTGGCGGGGGCGCTCGGGGTGGCGCTGCCGACCGCGATCCCGCCGGCGCTGCGGGCTCCGGTCGCCGACCCGCTCGGCGACCTGGTCCGCCGCTACGCGCGCACGCACGGGCCGTTCACGACCGCGGCGGTGGCGGCGAGGCTGGGCATCGGGACAGGTCCCATCGAGCATGTTCTCCAAGGCATGTCGGCGGAGGGGCGAGCGATCGCCGGCGAATTCACGCCGGGCGGCACGGGGGCCGAGTGGTGCGACCCGGAGGTGCTGCGGCAGATCAAGCGGCGCAGCCTGGCGCGCCTGCGCAAGGCCGTCGAGCCGGCGCCGCAGGCGGCCTACGCCCGCTTCCTGAGCCGCTGGCAGCACCTGCAGCCGCGCCTGCGCGGGCGCGACGCGCTGCTGCAGGTGGTGGGGCAATTGCAGGGGGCGCCGCTGCTGGCGTCGGCGCTCGAGACGGAGATCTTGCCGGCCCGCCTGGTCGACTACCGCGCCGGCGACCTCGACGGGCTGTGCGCGGCGGGCGAGGTCGGCTGGCTCGGGGTCGAGGCGGTCGGGGCCGGCGACGGCCGGATCGCGCTGTTCCTGGCGGACCAAATGGACATGCTCCGAAGGCCAGGTTCGGAGGTGCCCGGCGAGCTGCCGGCGAAGGTCCGCGCGGCCCTGCGCGCGCGCGGGGCGCTGTTCTTCAGCGACCTGGCGCCGCTGGTCGGCGGCTTCGAGCCCGACCTGCTGCAGGCGCTGTGGGACATGGTCTGGGCCGGCGAGGTCAGCAACGACACGCTGGTCGCGCTGCGCAAGCTGGTGTTCGGCTCGGCCAGCGACCGCCGCCGCGGGGCGCCTCCGCCGTCGAGCCCGTTCCGCGCGCGCCGCCTGGGCCCGCCGGGCTCGGAGGGGCGCTGGTCGCTGGTCTGGCCGCCGCGACACGTTTTGAAAGACATGTCCGATGGGGCAGATGGTTCGAGCGCGCTCGAGACGCGGCGGCGCCACGCGCTGGCGCAGGCGCTGCTCGAGCGGCACGGGATCGTCACCCGCGAGGCGGCGCAGGCCGAGGAGATCGCCGGCGGGTTCTCGGCGGTGTACGAGGTGCTCAAGGCGATGGAGGAGGCGGGCAAGGTCCGCCGCGGCTACTTCATCGACGGGCTGGGGGCGACGCAATTCGCGGTACCTGGCGCAGAGGACAGGTTGCGAGCGCTGCGCGACCCGCCGGCCGAGCCCGAGGCGGTGGTGCTGGCCAGCACCGACCCGGCCAACCCATACGGAGCGGCCCTGCCGTGGCCGGAGCACCCGGGCGTGCGGGTCAGCCGCGCGGCCGGGACGTCGGTGGTGCTGGTCGACGGGATGCTGGCCGCCCACGTCGGCAGGGACGCCCGCAGCGTGGTCCTGTTCGCGCCCGCCGACGAGCCCGAGCGCTCGCGCGTGGCCGAGGCCGCCGCCCGCGCGCTGACGGGGCTGCTGTCTCCGGCGCGGCGCACCTTGCTGATCGGTCAGGTCGACGGAGCGCCGGCGCAGGACTCGCCGTGGCTGCCGCTGTTCGAGCGGGCCGGGTTCGCGGCGACGAGCCAGGGGCTGTTCGCCCGCTGGGCCGGCGAGGGCTGAGGGCGCGGCGCAGCGACCTGCCGCTCGCCGAGCGGCTCGTCATCCCTCTGCCCGAGGACGGCCTGGCACGGACGGCCCCCGATCCGCGTCACCGGCAGCGATATCGCGTCACGCTTGCGCCCCCGACAGCACGAAGCGCCGATGCGCGGCGGGAAGTCACCCTTTTGGACCGGCAGCGAAGAGCCGCGCGAGGTCGTCTTCGGGGCTCAACGGAGCTCGTCCGGGGTGGGTGGCGTCTCGGGTAAAAACAAACGACCGACCGGCAGCTCGACGGCCTCGAATGGGGCGATGCGGGGGTGGGCGGTCTCGTCGTACACGCCGATGTTTTTCCAGTGGCCGCCGTCGAGCGCGTAGGCCTCGAGCAGACGCGCGTCGGGATCGACGAGCCGACAGTGCGGGACGCCGTGGCGGGCGTAGAGCTGGGATTTGGTCAAGCGGTCGCGCTTGGTCGAGGAGGGCGAGAGGACCTCGCAGACCCAGTCGGGGATGATGTCGATCGGGAGCCGCTGCTGATGACCCTCGAGACGCTGTCGACGCCAGCCGACGACGTCGGGCCTCACGATGTCGTGGGCGGTAAAACGGACGTCGACCTCCGTGACGATGTACCAGCCGCCCGCGCCACCGTCATCGAAGTCGAACGGACCGCCGAGATAACGACTGAGCCCGCCTTGCACCCGGCCATGCCCAAAGGTGGGGCTCGGCTGAGTGATGAGCTCGCCGCCGAGGACTTCGGCCTTGACGTCCTCCGGCAGCGCGACGAGGTCGGCGTAGGTGGCGAGCTTCGTGGCGGCGGTCACGAAGTGAGGATACCACGGGTGCCCGCGGCGTGTTCCGGCGGGCCGCGGCGATACACTCGTGCGACGGCATGAGCGAGCAGGACAGGGTGATCGTGATCGGCTCGGGGCTCGGCGGGCTCGCGGCGGCGATCCGGCTGCGCGCGCGCGGGCACGAGGTCCTGGTGCTCGAGGCGATGGACCAGCCGGGCGGGCGGGCGGCGGTGTTCGAGCAGGACGGGTTCTCGTTCGACGCCGGGCCGACGGTGGTCACCGCGAGCCACCTGTTCGACGAGCTGTTCGCGCTGGTCGGGCGCGAGCGGCGGGACTACGTGCAATTCGTGCCGGTCGACCCGTTCTATCGCGTGCTGTTCCCCGACGGCTCGCGCTTCGACTACGTCGGCGACGAGCCGCGGATCCTGGCGCAGATCGAGCAATTCTCGCCGCGCGACGTCGACGGCTACCGCCGCCTGGCGGCCCAGGCGCGGCAGATCTTCGACATCGGCTACACCGAGCTGGTCGACAGGCCCTTCGACCGCTTCACCGACATGCTGAAGATCGTGCCCGACCTGGCGCGGCTCGGCTGCTGGCGCTCGATGTACGAGTGGGTCAGCGCGTCGATCGAGGACGAGCGGCTGCGGCAGGTGTTCACGTTCCAGCCGCTGCTGATCGGCGGCAACCCGTTCCGCGCGCCGGCGATCTACGCGCTCATCCACTGGCTCGAGCGCAAGTGGGGCGTCGAGTTCGCGGTCGGCGGGACGACGGCGATCGTCAAGGCGATGGTGCGGCTGCTCGGCGAGCTCGGGGTCGAGGTGCGGGTGAGCACGCCGGTGGCGGAGATCGAGGTCGAGGGCGGGCGAGCGACGGCGGTGCGCACGGCCGCGGGCGAGCGGCTCGCCTGCGCGGCGGTCGTCAGCAACGCCGACCCGGCGACGGTCTACACCAAGCTGGTGGCGCGGCGGCATCGCCGGTGGAACAGCGACTTTTTGATAAGACGCAAGAAGCTGTCGATGGGGCTGTTCGTCGGCTACTTCGGGGCCGACCGCACCTGGCCCGAGCTGGCGCACCACACGATCATCCTCGGGCCGCGCTACCGCGAGCTGCTCGAGGACATCTTCGAGCGCAAGGTGCTGGCCGACGACTTCTCGCTGTACCTGCACGCGCCGACGCGGACCGACCCGAACCTCGCGCCGCCCGGGTGCGAGGCGTTCTACGTGCTGTCGCCGGTGCCCAACACCCAGGCCGAGGGGCTCGACTGGGACCGCCTCGGAGAGGCCTATTTCGCCAAGATCGTCGACTTCCTCGGCGAGCAGCACGTGCCGGGGCTGCGCGAGCACATCGTCACCCGCAAGCACGTGACGCCGCGCTACTTCGAGACCGAGCTGCGCTCGTACGGCGGGGCGGCGTTCGGGCCCGAGCCGCGGCTGACGCAGTCGGCCTACTTCCGCTACCACAACGCGTCCGAGGACGTGCGCGGGCTGTACTTCGTCGGCGCCGGGACCCACCCGGGCGCGGGCATGCCGGGGGTGCTGTGCTCGGCCAAGGTGCTCGAGCGGGTGATGCCAGGGCCAGGTCGCAAGGGACATGTCCTCCGGGACATGCGTGGAGCGGCGCGGTGAGCTACGACCGCGCCCGAGTGGTGGCCGAGAGCCGGGCGACGCTGGCCCGCCACGCGCGCACGTTCGACCTGGCCGGCTGGTTTCTGCCGGCGGAGCGGCTCGACGAGGCGGCGGTGGTGTACGCGTTCTGCCGCCTGGTCGACGACGCGGTCGACCTGGCGCAGGCGCCGGGCGAGGGGCTGGCGGCGATCGAGGCGATCGAGGCCGAGCTGGCGGGCGCGGCGGCGGCGCGGCCGCTCGTCGCCTGCTACCGCGACCTGCTGGCCGGCTGGGGCGTGCCGCTGCAGGTGGCCCGCGAGCTGATCGCGGGCGTGCGCGCCGACGCCGGGCCGGTGGCGCTGCCCGACGACGCGGCGCTGCTGCGCTACTGCTATCAGGTGGCCGGGACGGTGGGGCTGATGATGTGCGGGGTGATCGGCGCCCGCGACCCGCAGGCCAGCCCGTTCGCGCTCGACCTCGGGATCGCCATGCAGCTGACCAACATCGCCCGCGACGTCGCCGAGGACGCCGCGCGCGGGCGGGTCTACCTGCCGGCGAACCGGCTCGACTTCGCGGGCACCAGCACCGAGGCGCTGCTGGCCGGCACGGCCGGCCGCGAGGCGGTCGCCGGGGTCGTGCTCGACGTGCTGGCGCTGGCCGAGCGCTACTACGCCAGCGCCGAGGCGGGGATGCGGTTCATCCCGTGGCGCACGCGGCTGGCGATCGTGGTGGCGAGTCGGGTCTACCGCGCGATCGGGCTGCGGCTGCGGCGACGCGGCGGCGACGCGCTGGCGGGCCGCACCGTGGTGCCCGCGCTCGAGAAGGCGCTGTGGACGGGGGCGGCGCTGCTGGCGTTCGTCCGCGGGGCGATTCGGCCGCCGCGCGAGCCGCACGACCCGAAGTTGCACCGCTTCATCGCCGATTTGCCGGGCGCCGACGCAGGGACGCGCCGCTCGGCCCGGGTGACCCGCGGCGGGCGCGTGCTCGAGCTGGTCCGCGAGGTCTTTTGAAGTGTGCCTGGCCGATGGAGAATGTCTTGAAAGGCATGTCTTTCGGGCACGGGATGAAGGACATGTCGGAAAGAGCTCGCGCGAGGGGGGCGCTCGACGATGACGAGTGACGGGGCGATCGCGGGGGTCGTGTTCGACCTCGACGGCACGCTGTACGACAAGCGGCCGGTCGAGCGGTGGGTGCTGACGCGGATGCTGCCGGCGCTGCCGCGGCTGTGGCGCTACACCAGGGTGCGGACGGGGCTGGCCGGGGTCGACTTCGACGACGCCGGGGCGCTGGCGCGCGAGACGCTGCAGCGGCTGGCGAGCGACGCGCGCGGGCAGGAGCGCTGGCGCCGGTGGATCGCCGACAGCTACGAGCCGCAGGTGCTGCGGGCGGTCGAGCGGGCCGGGCGGGCCTACCCCGGCGTCGCCGCGCTGCTGCTGCGGCTGCGCGCCGGCGGGCTGCGGCTCGGGCTCGTCAGCGACTACCGCGGCGCCCACGACCGCCTGCGCGCGCTCGGCATCGACCCGGGGCTGTTCCACTTCTCGCTGGTGACCGAGGAGCACGGGGCGATGAAGCCGGCGGCGCGGATGGCGGCGCGGACGCTGGCCGGCATGGGCCTGCCGGGCGAGCGCATGGTCATGGTCGGCGACCGGGCGTTCGCCGACCAGCGGTTCGCCGAGACCTGCGGCATGCGCTTCTTCGGGGTGCTGGCCGGCGGCGAGCCGCCGGACCCGGCGTGGACGCCGTGGCCGGGGGTGCGCGCGCGGCTTTCCGCGCTGCTGCGCTGAGGGTATCGTCCGGGGCATGCGCAACGCCGTGATCGCCGCGATCGCCCTGGGCCTGGTCGGGTGCAACCGACCGTCCGACCCGCCCGCGGGACATGACTCGAAGAACATGCCCGGGCACACAGGTCCGGAAGGACATGACCACGAGGCCAGCAAGGAGCGGGCCTTCCACGCGCAGGAGCACGAGGAGCAGGCGCAGGCCTTCGCCGACCACCGCGGGCGCGGGCACCACAAGCACCACCGCTTCACCAACGCGGCCGAGTGGACGGCCCAGTTCGACAGCCCCGACCGGGCGGTCTGGCAGAAGCCGGACGAGGTGGTGGCGGCGCTGAAGCTGACGCCGGGGATGACCGTGGCCGACCTCGGCGCGGGCACCGGTTACTTCACGATGCGGCTGGCGAAGGCGGTGCCCGAGGGGCGGGTGATCGCCAACGACCTCGAGCCCGACATGGTGAAGTGGATCGGCGAGCGCGCGGCCAAGGAGGGGCTCGCCAACGTGACCACGGTCGAGGGCGCGAGCGCCGACCCGAAGCTGCCCGAGGGCCTCGACGTGGCGCTGATGGTCGACACCTACCACCACATCGACGAGCCCTCGCGCTTCTTCGGCAAGGTGCGCGACGCGCTGAAGCCGGGCGGGCTGTTGGTGGTCGTCGATTTCAAGAAAGACGCGCCGGAGGACGCTCCGGGCCCGCCGGCGGCGATGCGCGTCGACGACGCGATCGTGGCGGCTCACCTCCAGAAGCTCGGGCTCACCCACGAGCGCACCGACCGCGAGCTTTTGCCGTACCAGTACCTGGTGTTCATGCGCAAGCCGGGCTGAGCTCTGCTAGCCTGCCCGGCATGTCGCGCGCGTGGCTGGTGGGTCTGTCGCTGTTGTCTGCTTGTGGGCCCGAGTTCGAGCCGCGCGAGGGGCGGTGGGAATTCCTCTCCGGCGAGGTGCTCGACGAGCGCTGCGGCGAGATCACCGAGCGGCTGTCGGTCGACTTCATGCTCGAGATGAAGCGGGGCGGCAGGTTCACGATCGCGCCGGTCGACGCCACCGGGACGATCGCGTGCGAGCTCGCGGGCATGGAGTTCGAGTGCCCGGAGCACCTGGTGCGGGTGACGATCTCCGGGACCGACGTGACGCTCGACGTGAGCATGACCGAGGTCGGCAGCTTCACCTCGGAGACCGAGGGCAGCGGACGGCGTGACGCCCGGGTGGTGTGCAGGGGCTCGCAGTGCCCGCTGGCCGCCGCGGTGGCGAAGGTGACCTTCCCCTGCACGGCGGCGCTCGAGTTCATGGTGGCGCACGCGGAGTGATGGTTGCCTGCGCATTCGGACAGGGCCGAAGGTACAGGTACAAAAGCACACGGATGTTTCGGCGGGTCGCGGCGGGGCGGCCGGCGGCTGCAGGGGCAGCGCGGCAGGGCGTCGCCGCGGGAGCCGCCGGTTCACGCCGGCGGGGCGGCCTCGTCGACGCGGCCGAGGACGTGGACCGCGGCGACGACGGCGGCTGGGCGAAAGACCAGGGCGACGAACGGCACGGCGAGCATGGCGGCGACGCCGAGGCCGAAGCCGAGGACGAGCTCGGGGTGGCTGGCGACGAGCTGCAGCTCGCGCCGCCACGGCCGGCTGAGCCGGCGCAGCAGGCCGGAGAACTTGCGCAGCAGCGGGACCTGCCACAGGCGCACGAACCACGGGTCGACCTGCGGCGCGGCGGCGCCGACCGGCGCGGCGGGGTCGACGGTGTGGCCGTTGTCGAGCGCCTCGACGACGATCCAGTGCAGAGCCCAGAAGCCGGTCACGGCCCAGGCGATCCACACGAAGCCGGGGGCGGCGGCGGGCCAGAACGCCTGCACGAGCTCGAAGGCGAGCCACACCGGGACCAGGCCGATGCCGAGGAGGATCGCCTGGCGGACGGCGTCGGCGATCGCGGTGCGCAGGCCGGGCATCTCGGCTGTCCTCGGGGACAGGCCGAGCGGGACCCGGGCCGCGGCCGCGAGGCGCCGGTAGGTCTTGCCGAACAGGAGCACCGGCGCCGGCGCGAGGGTGACGAGGGTGGTGAGGAAGATGTCGAGGCGGCCGGCGCCGTCGTCCTCGGTGCCGAGCGCGACGAGCACGCAGAAGCCGGCGAACAGCAGCACCGGCCAGGCCGCGGCCTTGAGGAGGGCCGGCTCGCGCACGACGACGCGCAGGCCGAGCAGCGGCTGAGCGAGGCCCCAGCCGAGCAGCGCGAGGCCCCGGCGCGCCGGGAGCGGACCGGGCGCCAGCCAGGCGAGCGGGGCGGGGACCGGCGGGGCAGAGGTCGGAGCGGTCACAGGCGCGAGGGAGACTAACACGCGCGCCGGCGCGGCAGAGGTCGACGTGGCAGGGCGGGGACGCGCAGGCGGGGCGAGAGCGAGCGGGTTCGGCTGCAAAAGCAGGAGGAGTCACCGGCGCTCGCCTGGAGCGCTCGACTCGGTCGGCCAGAGCGACGGTCGCCCCGTCTGCAGAGGGGCGAGAGGCCCGTACGGCCTGGGTGCCGCCGGCGGTCGAGCGCGGCGCGACGGGAGTCGACAGGCTCGCTGCGGATGCCCGAAGGGACAGGTTCGAACAGGGCGCGATGAGGATGTCCGAAGGGACATGTTCCGACCCGTCGGCGTCCCGCGGGAGGATAAACTGTCCCGAGGAGCAGGTCGTGAGGTGGCGGCGTGCGCGGGCGCGCGGGCTCTGTCACAGCGCGGCGTCGCGGTCGCGAACTGTCGCGCCGCGCGTGACCCGGAGGTCGCGAGCTCGCGAACAGTGACGCGGGCGCTTGAACCGGCCGCGGTGCTCGCCACACTGGGGGCGAATTTCGAGGTCGGGCAACTTGTCACACGGATCATCGTCGTTGCTGTCGCGCCTGTTACCGTCGACGTCGGCCGCGTCCGGGCGGTGGTACGATCGCGCGGCGTGGGTGTGGCTCGCGGGCGCGCTGGTGACGGTGCTGGCGACCTTCCGCCAGTACGGGGTCACCTGGGACGAGGCGTGGCACCTCGCGTACGGTCACCGGATCTGGCAGTGGTACACCTCGGGCTTCACCGACACCGGCGCGCTGACGTACCGGATCAACTACCTGTACGGCGGCGGCTACGACCTGCTCGGGGCGATCTTCCGCGCCATCGCGAGGCCGATGGAGGGCTTCACCGCGATCCATCTGCTCGGCGGGCTGGTCGGCGTGCTCGGCCTCATGGGCGTGTGGAAGCTCGGGCGGGCGCTCGCCGGGCCGCGCGTGGGGCTGCTGGCGCTGGTGATGTTGACGCTCCACCCGGTGTGGTGGGGCCACATGTTCAACAACCCGAAGGACAGCCCGTTCGCGGTCGCCTACGCGTGGAGCCTTTATTACATGGTGGTCGCGATCGGCGAGCTGCCGCGGCCGTCGCGGGGCACGCTGGCCAAGCTGGCGGTGGCGATCGGGCTGGCGCTGAGCGTGCGGATCGCCGGCCTCATCCTGCTGTGCTTCCTCGCGCTGGTGCTCGGGCTGTTCGTCGCCCACGCGACCTGGCTGCGCCGCAGCTGGGCGGCGCTGGCGGCTTACGTGCGGCGGGCGCTGATGATCGGCGTGGGCGTGACCGCGGGCGCGTGGGCGGTGATGCTCGTCGGCTGGCCGTGGGCGCAGCTGGATCCGCTGACGCGGCCGTTCATCGCCCTGCGGCGGATGAGCAGCTTCGACGCGCACCAGCGCAAGATGCCGTTCGGCGACGCGTACCTGTGGAACTACGACATCGGCTGGGAGTACCTGCCGCACTACTTCGGGTTCCAGACGCCGGAGCTGGTGCTGGCGATGCTGGCGATCGGCACGCTGTGGGGCGTGGCGGCGCTGCTGCGCCGCGGCGGGCGGCCGGAGCACGTGCGGCCGGCGCTGGCGCTGCTGGTGCTCGGGATGTCGATCTTCGTCCCGCCGGTCTACGCGGTCTACAAGGGCTCGCCGCTGTACGACGGCTATCGCCACTTCCTGTTCGTGGTCCCGCCGATGGTCGCGCTGGCGGCGGTGACGACCGAGGCGCTGATCGTCCGCCTGCGCCGGCGGTGGGCGCGGGCGGCCGCGTGGGCCCTGACGGGCGCGCTGCTCGTCGACCTGCTGGTACAGTCGATCCGGCTGCACCCGCACCAGGTGGTCTACTTCAACCGCCTCATCGGCGGCGTGGCCGGGGCGATCGGCCACTACGACACCGACTACTACGGCAACACCAACCCCGAGGCGATGCTGGGGCTGCAGCGGTGGCTGTGGGACAACGAGCGCGAGACGTACCTCGACTCGGTGTACTACTTCACCGGCTGTCTCTCGGGCAAGGCGATGCGGCTGCACGTGCCGAGCAACTTCCGCTCGTTCAAGACCCGACCCGGCGAGCAGTACTCCGACTTCAGCGTCGGCTACCTGCGCGACCGCTGTGACACGCGCTTCCCCGACGCGCCGCAGATCGTGGCGGTCGAGCGCGACGGCGGGGTGCTCAACGTGGTGAAGGACCTGCGCGGCCTGCCGATCTCCCACCGCACCGAGAAGGGCGCGCGCAAGCGGCTGCCCCGGCCCGAGGCCGCGCCGAGCGTGAGCGAGAAGGACAAGGAGGCGAGCGGATGATGACCGAGACCGAACGTGCCCTGACCGTGGCGGAGGCGGCCCATCGGGCCGCGCGCGCGGTGACCGTCGACCCCTCGTGCGAGCCGCGCCTGGCGGCGCACCACCTCGTCGGCGCGTGGGAGGCGCTGGCCCGCGCAGTCTGTCCCCAGGGACATGCCCCGGAGGACATCACCGACGTCGCCGCGTGGCTGCCGGGGCGGCTGCAGGCGGCCGTCGGTCCGCGCGCGGTGGCGGAGCTGGGGCGGGCGTTGCCGGCGCTGCAGGCCGAGCGGACCCGACCGGCGTGGGAGCCGGGGAGCTTCGCGCTCGGGCGCGGCGAGGTCGAGGCGCACACGTGGCGGCTCGGGCAGCTGCTCGCGCTGGCGCGCGGCGAGGCGACGCCGCGGCCGAAGTGGCACCGGCGGGCGGCGATCGCCGCGGCGGCCGCGGTGGTGCTGCTGATCGCGGTGCGCCCGTGGTGGACGCTGACGCTGCAGCCGTGGCGCGGGACCTACTACGCCCGCTCGGACCACAGCGGGAAGTGGCAGATCCGCTACGACCGCCAGATCGACTTCGACTGGGGCCGCGACGCGCCGATGGACGACGTGCCGGCCGACCAGTTCTCGGTCCGCTGGGACAGCTGCCTGCACCTCGACGCGCCGACGAAGGCGATCTTCCAGTCGATCTCCGACGACGGCTCGCGGGTCTACGTCGACGGCGACCTGATCGTGCTCAACCGGACCCGCGGCAAGACGCAGTCGCGCGGCGGCGAGGCCCAGCTCGAGGCCGGCGTGCACCACGTCCGCGTCGACTACAGCGAGTTCTCCGGCGACGCCCACGTGCAGGTGCTGGCGAGCTTCGACGAGAACGACCCGCCGAAGCCGATCCCGGCGTCGATGCTGCACGCGCCGCGCGGGCCGGCGGGCGAGGAAGACCCGTGCGAGTGACCTCGCCGCTCGCGTGACGCCGGAGTCCGGTACGGTCGGCGAGGACTCGGCGCTCCCGTGCGGCTCGACCGGATGCCGCACGCGCCGCGCAGGCCGGCCGGCGAGGAAGACCCGCGCGAGGGACCTCGCCGGTCGCGCGGCGCCGGCCCGGTCGGCGAGGACTCGGCGCTCCTGTGCGGCCTGCTCGAAGGCGGGGGACTGCGGTCCCTCGCGGCCGTACAGGCGTCGCGGCTCGTACGGGCCGTGAACGGCGAGTTGCGGTCCTCATCGCCTCGCGCGCGGCGACCAGAGCCGGCGTTCGCGGCTCTTCCCGGGCTGCAGCGCCGCAGGCTGTGCTTCGGAGCATGTCCCGCGAGACATGCCAGAAAAAGCATGTCGGCCTGGGCATGTCCCTTGGAACATGCCTCACAGCGCGGCGGCGAGGGCCTCGTGCAGCTCGGCGTCGGTGAGGTCGATCGGGTTGCCCTTCATGCTGCTGGCGCGGCGCGAGCGGTCGGCGAGGTCGGGCAGGTCGGCGGCGCGCAGGCCGAAGGCGGCGAGCGGGCGGATCTGCAGCGACGCGACCAGCGATCTCAATTGCCCGACCGCCTGGTCGAGGGTGGCGGCGGGGTCGCCGGTGACGAGGCGGGCGACCTCGTCGAGGCGGGCGAGGACGGGGCTCTGCGGCTCGCGGGCCCGGAGGGCGCGGGCGTTGATCCGCAGGACCTCGGGCAGCAGGCGGGCGCACACGGCCCCGTGCGGGGCGCCCGGGAAGGCGCCGCCGATCGGGCCGGCGAAGCCGTGGACGGCCCCGAGAGCGGCGTTGGCGAGGGCGAGGCCGCCGAGCAGGCTGGCGAGGGCCATGTCGCTGCGGGCGTCGAGGTCGCGGCCGTCGGCGAAGGCGCGCGGCAGGGCCCGGGCGGCGCGGGCGATGCCGTCGCGGCACAGGGCGTCGGTGATCGGGTTGGCCTTGCGCGACACGAAGGGCTCGATGAGCTGGGTCAGCGCGTCGAGGCCGCAGTCGGCGGTGACGGCCGGCGGCAGCGAGAGGGTCAGCGCGGGGTCGACGATCGCGGCGCGCGGCAGCATCTTCGGGCTGCGCAGGCTGACCTTGACCCGCTGCGCCTCGGCCGTGAGCACGGCGTTGCGCGTGACCTCCGAGCCGGTGCCGGCGGTGGTCGGGACGGCGACGAACGGGGCCGGGTCGTGGGCCAGCGGGCGGCCGCGGCCGACGACCTCGAGGTAGTCGAGCGGCGGGCCGGGGTTGCGCACGAGCGCGGCGATCGCCTTGCCGGCGTCGAGCGGGCTGCCACCGCCGATCGCCACCACCACGTCGCAGTCGCACGCGCGCGCGGCCGCGACCCCGCGCTCGGCGTCGGCGACCGTCGGCTCGCCGGCGACGGCGAACACGGTCGCCGCGAGGCCGGCGGCGCGGATGTTCTCGAGGACAGGTTCGGCGCGGGCCGGGTCGCGGCCGGTGACGACGAGGGCGCGGCGCCCGTGCTCGGCGGCGATCGGGCCGACCTGGGCGGCGGCGCCGACCCCGAAGACGATCCGCGCGGCGGTCGCCAGCTCGAACGGGATCACCACGCGTCGTCCGCCGGGAACACGTTGGCGAAGCGGACGCTGGTGCGCGGGCTGGCCATCATCGGCGCGACCGCGTCGCGCCACGCCTGGTAGTGCGCGGTCTCCTTGTGGCGCGCCGGGGCGGCCTCGTCGCGGTAGACCTCGACGAGGATGAAGCGGGTCGGGTCGCCCTCCTGCTGCAGGACGTCGAAGCGGGCGACGCCGGGCTCGCGCACGCTCGCGGACGCGTTGGCGACGGTGGCGGCCCGGAACGCCTCGACCTGGTCGGGCACGACGTGGACGTGGACATGGACGACGAGCACGCCCCACCATAGCAGAGGTCGGGCGGCGGCGAGGGGCGAGCGAAGGCCGGGGCCGCTCGACCTCACGGGGAAGATGCCCCGAGGCGCAGGAGCCGGCGCCGCGCGGCCGGGGCGGCAGTGGCTGTTTTTTAGGACATGCCCCGACGGACATGACCTCGAGGACAGGCTTCAGCGGACGCGCGGGCGGCGGACGATCTCGACCGAGTTGAGCAGCTCGGGGTCGCGCGGCTTGTCGTTGGCGTCGCGCGGGACCAGGGCGATGTCGTCGGCCAGGCGCATCGCGGCGTCGTTGCAGTGGCCGAACACGGTGTGCTTGCCGTCGAGGTGCGGGGTCGGGTTGAGGGTGATGAAGAACTGGGCGCTGCCGGTGTTCGGGCCGCGGTTGGCCATGCTCAGCACGCCGGGCGCGTCGTGGATCAGCTCCGGATCGATCTCGTCCTCGATCACGTAGCCGGGGTTGCCGAGGCCGGTGCCGGTCGGGTCGCCGGCCTGCACCATGAAGCCGGGGATCACGCGGTGGAAGGTGGTGTTGTCGTAGTAGGGCCGCTTGACCCACGCGTCCGAGGCCTTGTCGTACCAGGGCCGCAGACCGCGGGCGAGGCCGACGAAATTGGCGATCGTCTTCGGCGTGCGTTCGACCTCGAGCTCGCACTCGAGGACGCCGCGCGGGGTCTTGAAGAGGACCCACAGCGCGTCGTCGGGGCGGCCCGGCAGGCCGGCGAGGGCCTCCTCGAGCGTGAACTCGCCGGCTTCCGGGTCGCCCTGGGCGACGGCGTAGGCCCGCACTTGGGCGGCCGTCATGCCCTCGGGGGCCGCGTCGCCCTTCTTGAAGGCGATCTCGGTGCCGCCCCCGCCGCCTTCCTCGGCGCCCGCCTCGCCCGGCGCCTGCGGACGGCCGGACTTGCGGGCCGCCTTGGCGGCCTCCATCGCGGCGATCTCCTCCGGCAGCGGGGGCGGCGGGACGAACACGCAGCCGACCAGGAGGGCGGCGAGCAGGCTCCACGGGCGCGGCGAAGGGCAGGTCGGCATGGTTGTGAGGGTCTACACGCGTCGGGGCGCCCGCGCACGGTCAAAACTCGGGTCTACTGGCCCGTGGGGCCGCGGACCCTGGCGCGCGGGGCGTACAGTGGCAGCCGGGCGTCGCCTTGACAAGGGCCGCGCCTCGGGTCCATAAGCTCCCTCCCCTCCAGGAAACGAAGAGCAAGAGCCGTGGCGAATCACAAGTCGGCAGAGAAGCGCAACCGTCAACGCCTCAAGCGGCGCGAGCGTAACGTGTTCCACCTGTCCACCATGCGCACGTACATGAAGCGGCTGCGCAAGGCCCTCGAAGGTGGTGACCTCGAGGGTGCCAAGGAGACCCTGCCGCTCGCGCTGCAGGCGATCGGCAAGGCGGCGAGCAAGGGCGTGATCCACCGCAACACCGCGTCGCGCTACGCGTCGCGCGTGCGCCTCGCGTTCAACAAGAAGAACGCCCCGGCGGCCTGAGCGTCGGCCGCCGCGCCGAGGCGGAGCAGCACCGTTCGAGTCGAGCGCGCCAGGGCCCGTGGCCCGGCGCGCTCCTCGTGTTGGGTCGCGGCCCGGCGATCGGGCCTTGCCCCAGCCGCGGGCATCGGCGACCCTTGCCGCCATGCAGCATGACGCCCCGCCCGTGGTCCGTACGGTCATCTCCACCCCCGACGCGCCGGCCGCGATCGGCCCGTACAGCCAGGGGATCGTCGTCAGCGGCGGTCGCACGCTCTACACGGCCGGCCAGATCCCGCTCGACCCGCAGACGATGCAGATCGTCGGCGACGGCGACATCAAGGCCCAGACCGAGCGCGTGATGCAGAACCTCGCCGCGATCCTCCGCGCCGCCGGCATGGACTTCACCAACGTCGTGCGCTGCGGGATCTTCCTCAAGGACATGAAGGACTTCGCGGCGGTCAACGAGATCTACGGGCGCCACTTCGGCGACCACCGCCCGGCCCGCTCGACCGTCGCGGTGGCCACCCTGCCGAAGGACGTGCTGGTCGAGATCGACGCCATCGCCGTCGGCTGATGCAGCGACGAACCCAGGCGGCGCTCGCGGGCCTGGTCGTCGCCCTCGCGGCCACCGGCGGGCTGCTCCTGCGCGGCTGCGGACCGAGCTCCCCCGTCGACGGAGAGGTCGCGGGCGGCTCGGGCGAACTGCCCGGCGAGGCGACCGCGGCCCCGGCCGCCCCGCCGGCGCGCGTCCGCGGCAAGGTGATGGTCGAGGTCGGCGGGGCCGTCGAGGCGCCGGCGCAGGCACCTGTCGACAAGGACATGGCCGATGGGACCGGTCCTGACGGCTATGACCCTTCAGCCCTGGACAAAGAGCCAGGTGCCGACGGGCCGCCGGTGCCGCTGGCGCCGCCGCGCGAGTGCAAGGCGCGGGCGTGGCGGGGCGGGTTCCTGCTGGCGGAGGCGAGCTGCGACGCCGAGGGGCAATTCGCGCTCGACCTGGCGCTGCCGGCCGGGCCGCCGGCGGCGGTGACGGTCGAGGCGCTGGTGCCCGGCCACCTGCGCGGGGTGCTGACGGCGCCGGCGCAGGCGGGCACCGAGGCGGTGCTGCCGACGCTGGCGCTCGGGCCCGCGTCCTGGCTCAAGGGACAGGTGATCGATCGCCGCGGGCAGCCGGTCACCGGGGTGCGGATCGAGGCGACGCCGCTGCCGGGCCTCGGCGAGCCGGAGCCGTGGCGGACGGACAGCGACGCGGCCGGGGCCTTCGTGCTCGACACCGTGCCCGCCGGGCCGCTGCGGCTGCGGGCGACCGGGCAGGGGCTGGCGCTGTCGGTGGTCGAGGCGTTCGCGCCGGAGGCGGGGGTGGTGATCGTCGTCGACTCGCTGCAGGACCTGAGCGGCACGGTGGTCGGCGATCCGGCGCTGGTGGCCCGCGCGCAGGTGCGGCTCGAGGGCTCGTCGCTGTGGCCGCCGATCGTCCAGCCGGCCGGCAAGACCGGCGAGTTCCTGTTCTCCGATTTGGTCGACGGCGTCTACGGCCTGGTCGCGCAGGTGCGGGCCGAGCGGCCCGGCGAGCAGGAGTACGCCTCGATCCCGCTCGAGAACCTCAGCCCCGGCGCGCACGTCAGCCTGGCGCTGATCGCCGCCCAGCGCGTGCCGGTCCAGGTCGTCAGCCCCGACGGCTCGCCGGTGCCGCGCGCCCGCGTGACCCTCGGCTACGCCAGCGTCGGCCTGCTGCAGCAGATCGCCGAGGCCGACGACGCCGGCCTGGCCGACCTCGGCCCGGTGGTGCCCGGACCTTATGTGGTGCGCGCCGACGCCGACGGCTACCTGCCGTCGGAGTCGGTCGCGGTCGACGTCGGCAAGGAGGCGCCGGCGCGGCAGACGTTGACGCTGGTGCGCCCGGGGCGGATCGCCGGCACCGTGATCGACGACGACGGCCGACCTGTCCCCGAGGCCAGCATCGTCGTCGACGCCGACACGCTCTACAGCCCCGGGGAGGCGATGATCCGCGCCCGCACCTTCAGCGCGCTGCAGCGCGGCGGCAGCCTCGGGGTCACGCGCGGGGCGGTCCCGCCGATCCCGCTGGTCGGCGACGACGAGGCCGTCGGCACCTGGGCCGAGACCGACGAGCGCGGCGACTTCTCGCTCGACACGCTGATGCCCGGCCGCTACCGCCTGCGCGCGGTCCACGGCGACCACGCCGGCTCGGCGACGGTGATCGTCGACCTCGCGCCGGGCGAGCGCGAGGACGGGGTGGTGCTGACGCTCGGCCAGGGCGTGCCGCTCGGCGGGCGCGTGCTCGACGGCAACCGCCAGCCGATCGCCGGCGCGCGCATCGAGCTGGCCGACGGCTCGGAGGTGACGAGCGACGGCTTCGGCATGTGGAGCGCGGGCCACCGCCGCGGCAAGCAGCGGATCATCATCCGCGCCGCGGGCATGGTGCCGGCGGTGGTCGAGGTCGACCTCGAAGGAAGGGCGACGTCGATCGAGCAGATCCTGCAGCCGGCCGAGGGCGGGCTCGAGGGCCGCGTGCGCGACGGCAACGACCAGCCGATCGCCGGCGTGCGGGTGACGCTGCTGCCGGCGGGCGAGCTCGCGCCGACCGAGGTGACGTACACCGACGCGCGCGGGCTGTTCGAGTTCTCGCGCCTGGTTCCGGGGACAGCCACGCTCGAGCTCGACCACCCGGAGTACGCGCCGGCGAGCAAGCGCGTGAAGATCGACAAGGCCAGCCGCGGCGACGCGCCGGTCGAGCTCGCGCTCGCGCGCGGCTGGTCGCTCGAGGTCGTCGTCCGCGCCACCGGCAGCGGCGACCCGATCGCCGGGGCGCGGGTCGAGGTCGACGGCCAGGTGTGGGCCGCCGACGAGGCCGGCGAGGTGCGGGCCGCCCGGCTGGCGCGCGAGCGGGTGCGGGTGCGCGTCGAGGCGCCGGGCTGGGTCGGCGTGTCGACCTCGTTCGCGCGGCCGGCGGGCGGGGCCCCGGGCACGCTGGTGGTCGACCTCGAGGAGGCGGCCGGGCTCGACGGCGAGGTCACCGACGAGCGCGGCGAACCGGTCGCCGGGGCGCGCCTCTACGTCCGCACGCGCGACGGCAACACCGTGCTGGCCGAGACCACCACCGACACCGAGGGTCGCTGGTCGGTCGAGGGGTTGCCCGAGGGCGACGTGACGGTCGAGGCGATCCCACCGCCGGGGCTCGCCGACTTGCTGGCACCCGTGACTTTACAGACCGACGTCCGCCGCGGCCACGTGACCCGCGAGGTTGACCTGCGCTTCGATCGGCTATGATTCGCGCGCCATGACCATTCGTTCGCCGCGTTACGCGCTGCTGGTGCTCGGTCTCGCTGTCGCCTGCGGAGGCGACCCGAAGAAGCCCGCGACCCCCGATGCCAAGAGCCCCGAGGCCAAGCCGGTCGCCGAGGCCGCGAAGCCGGCCGAACCGGCCAAGACCGCCGACGCCGCCCCGGCCGGCGACAAGATCAAGCTCGTCGACGGCCCCGGCGACGACCGCTTCGCCCTCCGCATCACGCCGCCCGCGGACGCCGCCGTCGGCCGCGAGGGCGTCGTCACCGTCGCGGCCGTGCCGCAGGGCCCCTGGCACATCAACCTCGACTTCCCGACCAAGCTCGCGCTGTCGGCGCCCGAGGGCGTCACCCTGCCGAAGGCCGAGCTGGCCAAGGCCGACGCCGCCAAGCTCGACGAGAAGAGCGCGGAATTCGCCGTGAAGTTCACGCCCACTTCGGCCGGAGACAAGGCCTTCACGGGCGAGTTCAAGTTCGCCGTGTGCCAGGACGAGGCCTGCTCGCCGGTCACCCAGAAGGTCGACTTCAAGGTCGCCGTGAAGTAGCGCGGCCCCGCGGACGCTGTTCGGGGGGGTCGGGCTCGCGCCCCGGGCGCCCGGCCTTTTTGCCGAGCGCGGCGAGCTCGATTACCATGGGACTTCTCGTCACCGCGAAGTGACGCGAACGGAGGCAGCGATGGACGAGCCAGTGAGCGCCAAGACGAGGATCGAGGCGCTGGCGGCCGCGGTCGCCCAGGAGTTCGAGAGCACCCGCCGGGTGCTCAGCTTCGAGGAGTGGTTCGAGCTGCTGTGCGATCAGCCGCACGTCCACGCGCGCAACGCGGCGCAGTACCTGCGCGACTGCTTCGACTTCTACGGCCGAAGGGATGTCCGGATCCCCAGCGGCAAGGTCTCGCGCTTCAAGCTGTTCGACTGCGAGTTCGACGGCGGCTCGGGCCGCCTGGTCGGCCAGGAGCCGGCCCAGAACGCGTTCTACGAGGCGCTCGACAGCTTCGTCCGGATCGGCCGCGTCAACAAGCTGCTGCTCTTGCACGGGCCCAACGGCTCGGCCAAGACGACCTTCCTCGACGCGGTGATGCGCGCGCTCGAGGCCTACTCCGAGACCGACGGCGGGGCGCTCTATCGCTTCTCGTGGGTGTTCCCCAGCAAGACCTCGAAGAGCGGGGGCATCGGGTTCGGCAGCGGGCCGTGGAGCGCGGCGATCGGCGAGGCGACGTTCGCCAAGCTCGGCGCCGAGGCGATCGACGCCAAGCTGAGCGACGAGAACAAGGACCCGCCGCTCTACCTGATCCCGATGTCGGAGCGGGCGGCGCTGCTGGAGTCGCAGCTGCGGGCGGCCCAGGCCCGTGACCCGCAGGACGGCAAGCTCGAGCACTTCGTGATCAGCGAGGCGGCGCTGCGCGGCGACCTGTCGCAGCGCAACCGGCGGATCTTCGACGCCCTGCTCAACATCTACCAGGGCGACCTGCGCAAGGTGTACCAGCACGTGCAGGTCGAGCGGCTGTTCCTCAGCCGGCAGTACCGCAGCGGGCTCGTCACCGTCGAGCCGAAGCAGACCGCCGACGCGCGCAGCTTCCCGGTCACCGGCGACCGCGCCTACGCCAGCCTGCCGCCGGCGGTCGGCGGGCAGGTGCTGTTCGCCTGTCAGGGCGACCTGGTCGACGCCAACCGCGGGCTGATCAACTTCAGCGATCTGCTGAAGCGGCCGTACGAGCACTACAAGTACTTGCTGACGGCCACCGAGTCGGGGCAGGTCGCGCTCGAGCACGTGGTGCTGGCGCTCGACGTGGTGTTCAGCGGCTCGGCCAACGACCTCAACCTGCTCGAGTTCCGCGCGCTGCGCTCGGGCGAGTACCAGAGCCTGCGCGGGCGCCTCGAGCTGATCCCGGTGCCGTACCTGCTCGACTACCGGGTCGAGCGCAAGGTCTACCAGGAGCAGGTCGGCGACGTGCTGCGGGGGATCCACATCGCCCCGCACGTGCCGCGGATCCTGGCGCTGTGGGGCGTGATGACGCGCCTGCGCCCGCCCAACCCGGCCGAGTACTCGCCCAAGCTGCAGGCGGTGCTGTCGCGCCTCGGGCCGCTCGACAAGGCCGACCTCTACGCGTACGGCCGCGTGCCCGCCGGCCTGACCAGCGACGAGGCGCGCGAGCTGCTGCTGGCGGTCCCGCAGATGCATCAGGAGCGGTTCCCCCAGGCGGTCGTGCGCGCCGAGGGGGCCGAGCACCTGCTCGGCGACTACGAGGGCAGCTTCGGCGCCTCGGTCCGCGACCTCAAGCGCGTGCTGCTGGCGGCCGCCAGCGAGCCGGGCACCACCTGCGTCACCGTGCCGCGGCTGTTCAAGGAGCTGCGCAAGTTCATGGGCGACGCGCTCAACCACCGCTGGATGCTGCTGCCGAAGGCGGCGAGCGGGTTCCACCTGCTCGACGGCGAGGGCAGCATCACCGCGGCGGCCTGGAACTACTGGCTCAGCGCGTCCGACTGGGAGGTCCGCGAGGCGATGGGCCTGGTCGACGAGGCCCGCTACCTCGAGGTCTTCAAGAAGTACGTGGTCCACGTCAAGCACGCGGTCAAGCGCGAGAAGATGTTCGACCCGGTCACCGGCAACCTGCGCGACCCCGACGAGAAGTTCATGCAGGGCCTCGAGAAGACGATGGACCCGAAGGCCGGGCCGCACTTCCGCACCGACCTGCTGTCGCGGATCGGCGCCTGGGCGCTGAGCCACCCCGACGAGGAGCCGGCCTACGCCGAGATCTTCGCCGACTACTTCTACCGCCTGCGTGACGACTACTACCGGCAACAGAAGGGCGTGGTGGCCCGGGGGATCCAGCGCATGCTCGAGCTCCTCGCCGACGACCGCCGCGCCGACAACCCGCTCGCCCCGCAAGAAGAGCAGGTCGCCCGCCGCGCGCTCGAGATCCTGCTCGGCGGCCACGACGGCGGGATCAAGCGCGAGCGCCACACCCGCGAGACGCTGCGCGAGACGCTCGTGCAGCTGTCGAAGGCGCGCTACTGACGGCGGGCGGAGCAGGCCTCCCGAGCCGCGCGCCCCGCTCTCGCGGCCGCCTGGAGCGACACGCGCTGCGCGCCGCTCCAGGCGACGCGTCATTGTCGTCAGCGCAGCAGCCGGATGTCGCGACATCGCATTCCGCGCGATGGCGCGCCATAGGGCGCAGTGTGCCCGGGTACTACCATTGGTTCTACGGCCGTGCGCTGACGTACTCGGCGGCGGCATCCGCGATCAATAGGGCCCTTCACGAGCGGCGCTCCTGCGATACCGGCGGGAGCCGCCGGAACGTTGACTCCAGCGGAACAGCGTGTCAGGGTGACCGTCGGCACCCGCGGATGAACGTCCAGCGCTTTTTCAACGAGGACCTGCCAGCGGCGCTCCGCCGTAATCCGACAGGCGCGGCCGAGATCGGCGGGACCTATCAATTCCGGATCTCCGGCCCCGGCGGCGGCGAATGGTGGGTCGAGGTCACTCGCACCAAAACCGGCGTGTGGCAGGGCTACTGGCCCGGCGCCCAGTGCGAGCTGGCGATCGACAGCGCCGACTTCAAGAGCCTGGTCACCGGCGATCCGGACATGGCCGACGCGCTGGCCACCACCGGTCGCCTGGTCGTGATGGGCAGCAAGTCGCTGGTCGCCCGCGTCGGCATGCTCTCGCAGCTGTGATCAGCGGCGAGCAGGTCCCGCTCACGCCGGGTTCCTGATGCGATTGCGAATCGTCGCAGTCGGCAATGACGGGAGTCGAGCGCTCAGCGATCGTCGGTCTCGCGCATGGCGGCGCGCAGGCGGGCCCGCGCGACGCCGGCCCGGACCGCGGCGACCACCAGCCAGACGACTCCCACGACCGCCGCGGCGGCCAGCGCCAGCAGGGCGACCAGGAGCGCGTCGATGTCCAGGCGAGCGAGTCCGAGGGTCATGTCGCTTGGGCCAGGTTTGAAAGCGCAGGTCCGGTGAGGCGGAAGATGGTCCAGTCCGCCACGGCCCGGGCGCCGAGCGACTCGTAGAAGCCGATCGCGGGGGCGTTCCAGTCGAGCACGGCCCAGTCCATGCGGGCGCAGCCGCGCTCGACGGCGATCTGGGCCAGGCGCACGAGCAACTGCTTGCCGATCCCGCGGCCGCGCCGCGCCGGGTCGACGAACAGGTCCTCGAGGTAGAGGCCGGGCCGGCCGCGCCAGGTCGAGTAGTTGTGGAAGTAGAGGGCGAAGCCGACCACAACGCCGTCGTCCTCGGCGAGGAGGCACTCGAAGGGCGGGCGCTCGCTGGCGAGCTGGTCGCGCAGCTCGGCGACGGTCACCTCCACGGCGTCCGGTTCGCGCTCGTAGGTGGCGAGGTCGACGATCAGGCGGTGGATGTCGGCCGCGTCGGCGGGACCGGCGGCGCGCAGGCGAGCGGGCATGGCCGCGAGGATAAACCGCGGCCCGCCGACATGCGAGCGGCGCGCCGTCGCCGAGCGGGCCAGCCGCCCGTGGCGGGTGGCGGAGCCGCGCGACAGAGTGGCGGGTGGCGGAGCCGCGACGGAGCGCCGCGCGGCCGCCCAGTTGCTTGGCTCCTGTCCGAAGGGACATGTCGGCCCCGGCCGGCCGGGACCCTCGCGCGCCCTGCTAGAATTGCAGCTGCAGCCCGCCGGCGCCGACGCCCACGGCGGCGCGCCGCTTGTCGGGTCGCCTGTCGTCGTGCTTGACGAGGCGGCGGGTGAACATCACGGCGGGGACGATCGCGGCGGCCGTGAGGACGCCGAGGATCGGGGCCATGATGCCGGCGGTGCGGCGCTCCTGGCTGCAGTCGATCATCGCCCCGGCGTCCTGCGCGTTGTTGCAGCGACCGAGCATGGCGAGCGGAACGATGAGGCCGATCGTGCCGAGGCCGGCGAGCGCCCACGAGACGCCGGTGCCGACCTGCAGGAAGCGCTGCTCGGTCCGCCAGTCCCGCTTGTAGTCGGGCGGGACGATGTCCGGCTCCTTGCCGGGCGAGATCAGGCCCGGCTGGTTCGCGGGCTCCACGTTGCGCGCCGCCAGCGGGCGCGCGACGGGAGCCTGCGCAGCCGCGACCTGCGCGGGCTCCTTCGCCGCCGCGAGGGTCGAGGTGCAGCAGAGCAGCAAGGTCAGACTTGAACGTGCGAGCATGGGGAATTCTCCTTGAACCTGGGGGCCGCGCCGGTCGGTCGCGACCGAGGCGCGCCAAAAAATGGTCGGATGGCTTATGACCCGGAGCCACGACTGGCACCAATACAGCGGGCTCGAGCGTGAGCCGCCCTATCGCCCGAATCGCCGCGGCGGCGGCCCGTCGCGGGCGAAACCGGGCTCGCGCCGGTCGCCGCCGCGGCGGCCCCGAATGCTCGCGGTCCGCTGGACGCGCCGGTCCGCTGCGAGTATGCGCATATGTCCGAAAGTTCCAATGATCGTACAGGCAGGCGGGCGGGCGCGCAGGCTTCGAGCTCGACGATCGCGGCAGCGAGCGGGTCGGCGCGCGACCCTCCCGACCCGGAGGCCGAGTTCGTTCCGCGAGGCGTCCAGCGGGCTGCCGTGCGGGTGGGCGACCGGGTCGTAGGTCGACAGCCGTGCCGGCGGCCCTCTTCGAGTTCGCCTCGCCGCTCGCGTCGCGGCTCCTGCATCCGAGCGCTCGCCGCCACCGGCGCGAGCGGGGTCAGGCGCGGGCGCGGTAGCCCACCGGCACGCTCAGCGGGCCGTAGACGGCCTCGGTGGGCGGGAGCCAGGGGATCGGGCCGTCGGGGTGGAGCTCGCCGAGGCGGGCGGCGAGCATCGGCAGGGTGATCTGCAGCTGCACGCGCGCCAGCGCGGCGCCGAGGCAATAGTGGATCCCGCCGCCGAAGGTGAGGTGGACGTCGCGCTTGCGGGTGATGTCGAAGCGGTCGGGGTCGGCGAACACCTGCGCGTCGCGGTTGGCGGAGCCGGTGATCGGGAGGAGGAAGCTGCCGCGCGGGAACACGTGGCCGGCGACCTCGACGTCGGCGGTGGCGATCCGCGGCACCCCGAGCAGCGAGGCGGGCGAGTAGCGCACGACCTCCTCGGCGGCGGCCGCCGCGAGGGAGGGGTCCGCGGCGAGCAGGCGCCACTGCTCCGGGTGGGCGAGGAAGGCGGCGAACGCGTGCCCGAGCTGGTTCAGCACGGTGTCGCTGCCGGCCGACATGAAGGTGACGATCATCGCCCGCAGCTCGAGGTCCGTGAGCGCGTCGCCGTTGGTTTCGGCGGCCACCAACTCGCTGAGCAGGTCGTCGAGCGGGTCGCGCCGGCGAAGCGCGATCAAATCGTCGATGAAGGCGCGCAGCTCGAGCATCGACGCCTCGATCTGGGCGCGGTGGGCGGCGACGCTGAGGCCGAACAGCAGGCCGAGGTCGGCGGTCCAGCGGCGCACGCGAGCCTGGGCGTCGGCGGGGATGCCGACGAATGCACACAGCACGCGGCGCGCGAACGGGTCGGCGAACTCGGCCACGAGGTCGCAGCGGTCCTTGACGACCAGTGCGTCGGTGAGCTCCTCGGCGATGGCGACGATCCGCGGGCGCACGGCCTCGACGCGGCGGACGGTGAACGAGCGGCTGATCAGCCGGCGCAGCCGATCGTGCGCGGGGCCCTCGGTGTTGAGCAGGAAGCCGGACATGATCTCGACCAGCGGGCCGTCGTGGATCCCCTGCATGGCCAAAAAGTCAGGTCCGGGGGTCCGCAGCGTCCGCTGGGCCAGCGTGGCCTGAACCTCGCGGTAGCGCAGGATCGCCGGGCCCAGCGCCGTGTCCGCGCACCAGCTCTGCTCGCGCGCGGCCCGGAGCACCGCGTGCGGGTCACGCGAGAAGTCGGATCCGTGGAGATCGAGGAAGGGACGGACTTCGGAGCTCGCAGTCATCCAGATATCGCACGGTACCAGCCCCGCCTCGCGTTTGTCCCTGGGGTGAGTGGAGCCAACACGAGTCTGCTGTCCGCGGTCGTCCGTCCGCGGCGGTCCCCGATCGGTTCGAGGCGAGTCCGATCGCTGCATCAGCAAGGAGCCGAGGTGGCGCTCGACTCGTGGAGCATGCGAGCCGGAGCTCGGCAGAGGCAGAGCCGCGAGCTGGAACCGGTGCAAGGGAGCAGGCTCGCGGAGCTCGCGTCGCGCGAGCGCCGAGGGAGACGGTCCGGCGACATCGAAGCGGAAGACCCTGATCCGGCGGGCTCGCGGAGCCGGGGCTCGCGTCGAGCGATCGGAGCGCCGGGGGCGAGTGAGGCTGGAGCTCGCGTGGGCCGATCGTCAGAGGGAGACGGCCTCGCCATCGAAGCGGAAGACGCCGGGAGGCGAGGGATGCTGGAGCTTGCGTGCAGCTCGCGTGGGCCGATGGCGGGGGAGACGGAAGCGGGAGGCGCTGCGAGCGGAGCCTGGGCTCGCGGAGGTGACGTCGCGGCAGGACGGACGATGGGGGTTCTCCTGCTCTCGTGCTCGTGGGCTTCGACCCCTCGCGCGAGGGGGTCGGAGCCGAGCATGGATCCACGCCGGCTCGAGCGTGACGAAGTCGGGTGCGGGAGGGTCTCGGGATCCTGGAGCGGTGCTCGCGACCTCCGGACTTCACCCAGCAGTGTTCCCCGCGTCGTCGGTGCCGCGCAGGATGACTCCCTCGCGACGTCCGCGGTGCGGTGAGGTCTCCTCCAGGAGCCAGGGGTCCTGAGGTCGTGGGTCGACAGCCCGCGCATGCGCAATCCGGCCGCGGGCTCGCGCCAAGGACGACTCTTCCGGAGCCGCGCGGGGTGCGGGACGGTCCAGGAGGCGGACGGGCGGCTCGCGTGATCTGCCTGGCGCGCGCTCCCCGGCGCTCGCGTCCGCGGATCGAGAGTGCGGGCGCGTCGAATGGCGTGCGAAAATCACGGCAGCCGACCGCCGGCGAGCGGCGGGGCAATGTGAGTACATGTCTCAAGAGACATGTGGTGAGCGAATGTGCGCCCGCGGCCGGCCTTGAGCGGGCGCCCGGCATCGGTCACATTGACGGCAGTGAGCTGGGCGATCACCGTCGGCGCAGGGGTCACGGCCGCGGCAGCGGCGCGCTGGTGGTCGCGGGAGCGCGAGCGCGACGCCCGGCTGCGCGAGCTGACGGCCCTCAGCGAGGAAGGCGACGGCCTCAGCACCGCGCACCTGAGCCGCGGGCTCGGCGAATTGGCCCGGCAGGCGCGATGGGTCCGGCACGCGCTGGCGACCCCGCTGTCGTACTGGGACAACCCGCTGGCCCCGGAGACGCCGTGGGGCCGGCGGGCCCGCTGCGACGCCTACGACCGGGCGATCGGCGAGGCTCGCCGGGCGCTGTGGGAGTGGCTGCTGCTGTTCCGCCGGCTCGACGAGCGCGAGCGCCTGGTCCTGCTCGGGCTCGGGCTGTCGCCGGGGCCGTTCTACGCGGCGCTGTTCCGCCCCGGGGTGTTCGACCGCAGCGACGACCTGTGGGAAGAGGTGCTGTACCCGGAGGCCCCGGACCTGGCGCACGTGTTTGCCGAGCTGCGGCGGACGATGATCGCGCTGCGAGCGTTCGAGGCGACCCTGCTGGCTCGCGTGAACGACCCGTACCGGCGTTGACGCGGCGGTCCGAAAGGGCATGTTTTTCAGGACATGCTTTTCAAAGCATAATTGAAAGAACATGTCGCTCCGGACACCTCGCGGCGGAGGCCTCGCGGCGGGCGCAGGGCCCGTCTCGCCGAGCACACGAGGCCGGCAGCGCGGAGCTCGGGATCGGGGTGGAGATGAGGCCGGCAGCGGCTCGTGGTCGAGGCTGAAGATGAGGCCGGCAGGCCCGCTCGCGGGCGAGGCTGAAGCGCCCACGAGGCCGGCGGCGGTTTCTGAACGAGGCTGGAGCACACGAGGCCGGCAACGGGTTTCCGGGCGAGGCTGGAGCACACGAGGCCGGCAACGGGTTTCCGGGCGAGGCTGGAGAGCACGCGAGGCCGGCGGCGCGGGTTCGTGGTCCGGGCTGACGATGAGGCCGGCGGCGGGCTCGTGGGCGAGGCCGTGGAGCACACGGGGACGGCCGGCGCACGCTCGTGGGCGAGGCAGAAGAGCACACGGGGACGGCCGGCGCGCGCGCGGGGTCGAAGATCGCACGCGGCCCCATCGGGCTCGCGGGCGGGCTGAGGATCACACCGGGCCGGCGGGGCGCACGGCCTCGAGGTCGAGGCTGAACAGGTGGTCGTCGACGGTGAACACCCAGCGCTGGCCGCGGCCGTCGAGGTCGCCGAGGGTGCCGCCGGCGATGAACACCGGGATCTCCGGGTGGCCGCGCCAGCCGGTGCGCTCGCTGCGGACCTCGAGCGTGTGCTCGAGCGTCGTGGCGTCGCCGAGGGACAGCCGCGGGGTCGCGCGCAGGCCGAGGCGGACCTGGAGGTCGCCGCCCTCGAGCGCGATCTTCTGGTCGACCGCGGCCTCGGTGCCGACGACGGCGGTGACGAGCGGGGACGAGAGCACGTCGCCGCGGTCGTCGAGGGCGTGGTCGTCGGCCTTGACCGGCAGGGCGGGGTCGTCGTAGCGGCGCAGGACCAGGCGGAGCTGCACGACCCGGGGGTTGCGCAGCTCGGGCGAGAACTCCTGGACCGCGACCGGCTCGCCGGCGCCGCCGCGGGCCGAGGGGTCGGCGCGGACGAGCGGCGGCGGGGCGAAGTCGACGGTGCGGGTGAGCACGAGCAGCGCGCCGGCCGCCAGGGCGACGTAGGCGTGCCGGCCGAGGAAGGCGCGAACGGCGGTCCAGCGCGGAGATCCGAGGCTCACGGGGCGAGGGAAACACGGGCCGCGCGGGAGGGGCAAATTTCCCGCCACAAAGCCGCCGCGGGCCGCCGTTTGACCCTGCGGGCCCATCTGGAGTACGAAACTCGTCGCCATGACCAGCGAGAGCCAGCCGCCCGTCGACGATGGACCTTCGAACTTCATCCGCGAGCGGATCGCCCAGGACATCGCCGACGGCCGGCGCGGCGGCCGGGTTTGCACCCGCTTCCCGCCCGAGCCCAACGGCTACCTCCACATCGGTCACGCCAAGTCGATCTGCCTCAACTTCGGCATGGCCGCCGAGTTCGGCGGCCGCTGCCACCTCCGCTTCGACGACACCAACCCGGCCACCGAAGACGTCGAGTTCGTCGAGTCGATCCAGGAGGACATCCGCTGGCTCGGCTTCGACTGGGGCGAGCACAAGTACTTCGCGTCGGACTACTTCCAGCAGCTGTACGACTTCGCCGAGGACTTGATCCGCGCCGGCAAGGCGTTCGTCGACAGCCTCACGCCGGAGGAGATCAAGGCCTACCGCGGCAACTTCTACAAGAAGGGCACCGCGAGCCCGTACCGCGAGCGCAGCGTCGAGGAGAACCTCGACCTGTTCCGCCGCATGCGCGCCGGCGAGTTCGAGGAGGGCGAGCACGTGCTGCGCGCCAAGATCGACGTCGAGCACGGCAACATCAACATGCGCGACCCGCCGATCTACCGCATCAAGAAGGTGCATCACCACCGCACCGGCGACCAGTGGTGCGTCTACCCGATGTACGACTACGCGCACTGCATCTCCGACGCGCTCGAGCGGATCACCCACTCGCTGTGCACGCTGGAGTTCGAGGACCACCGCCCGCTGTACGACTGGATCCTCGACCAGTTGACGGTGCCCGGCGACCCGGAGCAGATCGAGTTCGCCAAGCTGAACCTCAGCTACACCCTGCTCGGCAAGCGCAAGCTCAAGCAGATGGTGCAGGAGGGCATCGTGTCCGGCTGGGACGACCCGCGCATGCCGACGCTGGCCGGGCTGCGTCGCCGCGGCTACACGCCGGAGGCGATCCGCAACCTGTGCGAGCGCGTCGGGGTGTCGAAGCGCAACGGCATGATCGACGTGACGCTGCTCGAGCACGCGCTGCGCGAGCACCTCAACGCGACCAGCCCGCGGGTGATGGGCGTGCTCCACCCGCTCAAGGTGACGCTGACGAACTGGCCGGCGGGCGAGGTCGAGTGGATCGACGCGCCGTACTTCGCCGACGACCCGGCGCGCGGGACCCGGCCGGTGCCGCTGGGCCGCGAGCTGCTGATCGAGCGCGACGACTTCAAGGAGCAGGCGGTCAAGGGCTGGTTCCGCCTGAGCCCGGGCGCCGAGGTCCGGCTGCGCCACGTCGGCATCATCCGCTGCGACGAGGTGGTGAAGGACGCGCAGGGCGAGATCCTCGAGCTGCGCTGCACGCTCGACGCGTCGTCGCGCCCCGGCCAGCCGAACGCGAGCCGCAAGGTCAAGGGCACGATCCACTGGGTCTCGGCCGCGCACGCGCTGCCGGTCGAGGCGCGCCTGTACGACCGCCTGTTCATGACCGAGGACCCGAACGAGGCGCCCGAGGGCAAGACGTTCCTCGACAACCTCAACCCGAATTCGCTCGAGGTCGTCCGCGACGCCCGCGTCGAGCCGAGCATGGCCGCCGCGCCCACCGGCACCCGCGTTCAGTTCGAGCGCCTGGCCTACTTCTGCGTCGACCGCGACAGCACCGACGAGCGCCTGGTCGTCAACCGCACGATCGGCCTGCGCGACTCGTGGGCCAAGCTCGAGGCCAAGCAGGGGGACGGGCGATGAATCAGGACCACCGCGTCAACCTCGGCAAGATCGCCCCCGAGCTGTACCGCGCCGTGGTGTCCCTCGACGGGCAGGTGACGCAGCGCGCCCGGGCGGCCGGCCTGGCCGACGGCTTCGTCCACCTGCTGCGCCTGCGCGCGTCGCAGATCAACCACTGCGCCTACTGCGTGCGCATGCACAGCCGCGACGCGCTGGCCGCCGGCGAGTCCAGCGACCGCATCAGCGTGCTGCCGGCCTGGCGCGAGACGCAGTACTTCACCGACAAGGAGCGGGCGGCGCTCGAGCTGACCGAGGCGGTCACCCTCGTCGCCCACGACCAGATCCCCGAGACCGTCTACGCCGAGGCCGCCGAGGTGCTGTCGTCGGAGGAGATCGCCGCGGTCGAGTGGCTGGCGATCCAGATGAACCTGTGGAACCGGATCGCGATCGCCAGCCGCTACCCGGTCGGGCCGTGAGCAGGGGATGGCTTTCGGGACATGTCCTCGGGGCCCGGTAGCATCCGCGTCGCCGGGCTGGTCGCGCTCGCGCTGATCGGCTGCGCGCCCGAGCCCGGCGGGCCCGGCGACGCGGCGAGCTCGAGCGTCGGAGCGACCGCCGCGCCCGCACCGGACGCGCCGCCGCCGCTGTCGGCGACCGACCTGTGCTGGCTGGCCAAGACGCCCGAGGCCTGCGCCGCGGTCGAGCTGCCGGGCGGGCTCGTGTGCATCTGGGGCGAGGTCGTGACCGTGGCGGTCGAGGCCGGCGAGTGCGTGCTCGGCGAGCCGCGCAGGCTGTGCGCGCCGGCGACCTCGGCCGACGAGGCCTGCGTCGACTTCGGGCCGGTCGCCTGCCTCGAGGCGGAGCTGCTGCTGCAGCACTACCAGGAGTCGGACGGCGTCGGCTACCTGTGGCGGCAGCTGCCGACCGGCTGCGCCGCGCCGGCGGCCGTGGACGGCAGCGGGCCGTGGACGAAGTGCCCGTACGAGGAGTTCTCCGCGGTGCCGCCGGCCTGCTGGTGCCGCTGCGGCGGCCCGCCGCCGGGAGAAACGAGCGCGGAGCCGTGAGCACGGCCCCGCGAGGAGGTGCCCTGCGGGACAGCTCGAGCCTCGTGGGACGGACGAAGCGAGCTGTCCCGCAGGACAGGCTGGAAGTCGCTCACCGCCGCAGCACGAAGGTGACCACGGCGAGGATGAGACCGATGAAGGCCAGGATCTTGGCGATGTAGGCGCTCTCGGCCGCGATGCCGCCGAAGCCGAAGACGGCGGCGACGAGGGCGACGATGAAGAAGACGATGGACCAGTAAAGCACGGTGGACCTCCATTCCGGGGCCTCGCGGCTCCCACGGGAACCGTGATCGAGGTGCGAGCAGAGTCAAGCGACGACGGCGTTCGGCGGCGAAACTTGCGGCGCGTCCTCCGCCGCGAGGCCGGTGAACGCGATCGCGAAGACGGCGCGCGCGCGCGGCAGCGGTGGTTCGATCGCGCCGTGGAGGATGGATCTGCGGCGATCTTTCGCTCGCGAGCCTGGGCGCGCGTCACCTGTTGCGAAGGACGCATTGGCCGCTGCGACGACACGACACATGGCTCTGACATGCGAACCATCGACCTGCGCGGCGTCTCCCTGATCGCTCTCCTCGTGTCCGCTGCTCCGGGCTGTCTCACCGCCGAGGGCGTGGTCCGCAAATCGGTACCGGCGGCGCTCGACGAGACCGTCGGCTTCCTCGAGGACCCACAGGCGCAGCAGCGGATCCAGAAGCTGCTGCAGGACCCGCAGATCCAGGAGGCGAGCCGCGAGCTGACCGAGTCGCTGGTCGAGGGCGCGCTCGACGGGCTCACCGACGAGCAGCGGCAGGCCGCGCTGCGCGACATGACCACGCGCTACCTCGACGCGGTCGCCAAGGCGGCGGGCACGAGCCTGAAGGAGCAGATCAGCCCGGCGCTGGCGGCGACGGTCCGCCAGACCCTCGATACCGCGCTGTCGCCGAGAACGCGCCGCGAGGC
This sequence comes from Nannocystis exedens, assembly GCF_002343915.1. Lineage (GTDB taxonomy): Bacteria > Myxococcota_A > Polyangia > Nannocystales > Nannocystaceae > Nannocystis > Nannocystis exedens. The sequence continues at coordinate 6,923,754 of NZ_NETK01000001.1, forward strand.
CAGCGCGATGGTCGACGACCTCACGCGCACGACGGTCACGGCGCTGACGCAGTCGGCGGGCAAGGGGCTGACGGAGGACCTCGGGCCGGCGCTGCGGCAGGTGCTGGAGGAGGACCTGGGCCCCGGGCTGAAGAAGATGGTGCGGGCGGACCTGGCCCCGGCCCTGCGCGACGCCGTGCGCGACGAGCTGGTGCCGGTGGTCGGCATCGTCTCGCGCGAGGCGAGCAAGCAATTGGTGCTCGGCGCCGCCGACGCGCTGGCCGAGCTCGAGGTGAAGCGCGACCTCGGCCAGCTCGAGGAGTCGATGTGGACCCGCCTCGACCACATGCTGCACAGGGGCATCCAGATCAGCCAGATCATCGCGTGGGTGCTGGGCCTCGCGCTGGCGGTCGTGATCGGCCTGGTGGTGCGGGGGACCGTGCTGCGCCGGCGTATCGAAGCGGACCGCGCACGCTCCGAGCGGCTGCTGCTCAGCCTGGTCGACGAGCTCCACCGCGGCTGTGACAAGCCCGACGTCGAGGAGCTGCTGTCGCAGATCCGCACGCGCGTGCCGGACCTCGACGATCGCCACTACATGGAAGAGCTGGCTCGCCGGGCCTCCGGACCGCGGCTGCGCCGGGATCGTCCGCGTCGCCGGCTGTGACGCGCCGAGAGGGAGCGGTGGAACGTCGCACAGGGTCCGCTGATTCGCGCCGAATGTGATGGGTGTGATCCGGGCTCCGCGGTCGTCGACGGCCGGCGGCCGGGGCGCGGACCGTCACAGCGGCGCGTCCGCGTGCGCAGGCCGCACGTGGCCTCGGGACGGCGGTAAACGGCGATTGCGGCCGCTTGCGCGCGATCGCGCGTGCGCGTGCGCGCGCCGGGTCGCGGGATCGAGCAGTTTGTCCATTGCTCGCACGTGGAAATGGATCATTGCATGGACATGCAGTCGCGCGGGTCACTCGCTCCGCGGACCGGAGAGAGGAAGAGGCCATGGAACCTATGGAACTGAAACCCCGCCCGCGACGCGACCGGACCCCTTCGTCGCCGATCCTGCTGCGCCGGCTGGCCCAAGCGGACAGCGACCTCGAGGTGCCGATCGACGTCGAGGTCGTGACGCCGCCGCCGGCCGACGCCCCGGAGGGCTTCCGCGAGCGCCTGGCGCTGGCGCTCGGGACCACCGACGCGCGCCTGCTCGACGCGGCCGAGCGCGGCTACAAGGGCACCTGGACCAGCGTCCAGGCCTACCTGGTCGACCGCCTGGCGCTGACGATGGGCCCCAACTTCGCCGAGGCGCTGGCCAGCCGCCCGCCCGAGGAGCTACTCCGCACCTATTGCGGGGACGAGCGCCTGGTATGGTCGATCGCGGTCAGCGAGGCCCAGGTGATGGTGTTCGAGCTGCCGCGCGAGTCGTCGCGGGCCGCCGCCATCGCCGCGCGGCTGTTCCCCGACGACCCCGATCTGCTGGTGTGAAGATAGGTCCTTCGGGACAGGTCTTCACATTGTCAAAATTACATCAAGATCTCGCCGCGCCGCTGGAGCAGCGGCGAGATCGCGCCGGGTCCACAGGATGACGTGCTCGAGGGGATCGTGACGGCCCGCGTGCATCGAGAGGCGTGGAGCCGCGACGGTATCACGGGGCCGGACACTGCAGCCCGGCGACGCGGACGACCACGCCCTCGCCGGTGACGTAGGTGACGCCGGTGAGCCCCGAGGACGCGACGGCGAGGCCGATCGCCGGCGGAGCGCCCATCGCGGTGGCGTACACGTCCGTGACCGCGGTGTGCGGGGTGAGGTCGGCGCGGAACCACCGCAGGCGCAGGTCGGAGGCGAGCGCGCTGCAGTCGGGCTGCACCGGGACGTCGACGTCGCCGCACTCGGCCCAGGCGACGGCGAGGTTGCCCCACGCGTCGCTGCCGAGGTCGACGAACGGGGCGTGCATCCGCGGGACGTCGGCGACGGGGACGATCGCCCCGGGGACGTCGGCGATGTCGAAGGTCTGCAGGGCGACGCGGCCGTCCTCGCCGACGCCGCCGAGCACGACGCGCAGATCGGGGGTCACGGTCAGGCCGCTCCACGGGTTGGCGCTGCCGGCGACGGCGATCCCGCCGGTCGCGAGGTCGCTGGTGATCGTCGGCCCCGGCGCGCCGTCGACGGTGAAGCGGCGGTAGACGATCGGGCCCGTGGGATCGCCCCAGGCGACCACGAAGGCGCCGTCGGGCCAGGTCGCGACCGTCGGCGGACCGGGGACGCCGACGAGGTGGTCGCTGACCGCGAACTCGGGCGGCGAGTCAGGATCGAAGTTGTCGATCCGGCGCACGAAGACCTGCGAGAGGTCGGGCAGCACGCCGCTGACGTAGGCGAGCGTGAGCCGGCCGGCGTCGTCGAGGGCGATCGCGGGGGACTGCTGGATCGGGTTCTTGCCGACGATCGCGTTGAAGCCGGGCTCGGCGACGCCGGCGACGACGCCGCGGACGATGATGTCGTCGTTGTTGCTGTTGACCTCCCACGCGAGCGCGAGGTCGCCGCCCGGCGCGACGGCGATCACGGGGTCGCGGAGGGCCTGGACGGGCGGGTCGGCGAGGTCGAGCGGGTCGCCGACGAGGGCGCCGTCGGGGGCGACGGTCTGGACGTCGAGGCGATCGAGGAGGGCGTTGATCCGCCAGGCGACCGAGAAGGTGCCCTGGGCGTCGACGCCGATCGCCCGCGGGACATCGTCGCTCTGCTGGGCGCTCGGGTCACCGGTCGCGAGGACCGGGTCGCCGAGCGGACCGACGTACAAAGCCCCGTCGCCGCAGGCGGGCTCGTGACAGTCGGGCCGGCAGGCGGTCGGCTCGCTCGGGTGATTGTCCGGGCCGTCGTCGCACTCCTCGACGCCGCGCTGGACCACGCCGTCGCCGCAGCTGGCCGCCTGACAGTCGTTGCGGCAGACGTCGGCGTCGTCGTCGTTGCCGTCGTCGCACTGCTCGCCCGGGTCGAGCCGGCCGTCGCCGCAGACGGGGTCAGGGTCGCCGGTGGTCGAGGTCGAGGAGGTGGTGGTCGGGTCGCTGCCGGTCGGCTCGTCGGTGGCGCTGCCGGTGGTCGAGGTCGAGGTGGAGGTCGAGGTGGAGGTCGTCGCGGCGCCGGTGGTGTGCAGGCCGCCGTCGCTGAAGCAGGCCGCGGCGGCGCAGGCGAACACCACGGCTACGATCGCCCGGGTCGACATGGCGCCAGCTTACCCCGGCTCACGCCCGCCGCGGGCGGGCCGGCGTGTGCCCCCGCTCGCACGGGCGCGGACGCGGGGCAAAAAGCCCCGAGCGGCGAGGTCGGCCGGCCCTGGGCCGCGCTCGGTCGGGGCCGGATGGCGAGGAGAACATGCTCTGAAGGGAAGGCGTTCGCCGGGCAGCTCCCGCACGCCGGGGTTCACGCGCCGGAGCGCGCGAGCGGCGGGACGGGGCTCGCCGAGCGGGCCTGCATGCCGGGGCGCGTCGTCGCCGTTCGCTCGTGATGACGCTGTCCTCGAGGACATGCCCTTTCAGAAATGTCAGGGAGGACATTGCACGGGGGACATGTTCAAAAGGACCTTGTCGCCCTCGACCCGGGCCACCGCGGCGGCGCCGGTGGGGGCGACGGCGAGGGACAGCGGGCGGGGCATGCCGTTGCGGGTGGTGACCTCGGCGGCGGGGCCGTGCGGGGTCAGGTCGGCGTAGAACCGGCGGAACGAGGAGACCGAGGGCAGGTCGGCGCAGGTCGGCGCGACGTCGCCGGGGGCGCCGCAGGTCGACCAGGCGACGGCGAGGTGGCCCCACGCGTCGGCGGCGACGTCGACGAAGGGGACGTGGCGCGCGTCGACGTCGTCGACCTGGACGCTGCCGCGGGCGAAGTCGGCGGCGTCGAAGCGCTGCAGCACGAGGTGGCCGTCGGCGTCGCGGCCGGCGATCACGGCGGCGCCGTCCGGCTGGAGCGCGGCGCCAGTCCACGGGCGGGCGTTGCCGCCGGTGCCCCCGCCGACGACCAGGCCGGTGGTGACGAGGCGGCCGGCGACCAGGTCGGGGGTGAAGCGGCGGTAGACGATCGCGCCGTCGGGGTCGCTCCACGCGACCAGGAAGCCGCCGTCGGCGTGCAGCGCGATCGTCGGCGAGCCGACCGCGCCGAGCGGGTGGTCGCTGATCGCCTGCTCGGGCGGGCTCGCGGAGTCGGTGAACAGCGGGAAGCGGCGGAGATAGATCTGCGGGGTCTGCTTGAGGCCCCCGGCGCGGTAGGCGGCGATCAGGGCGCCGCCCGGATCGAGGCCCAGCGCGGCAGAGGCGGCCGAGCGATCGGTGAGCGCGAAGGCGGCGGCGGGCAGGTCGGCGGCGACGCCGCGGACCGTCAACTGGTCGCTGTCGCCTTCGGTCTGCCAGGCCACCGCGTAGTCGCCGTTCGGCGCGACGGCGATCACGGGGTCGCGGATCTGCAGGAACGGTTGCTCGACCACTTCGACGACCCCGCCGAGCGGCAAACCGTCGGGGTCGACGCGCCGGGTCTGGACCTTCCCGAGCAGGCCGGTGACGTGCCAGGTGACGACGAAGCTGCCGTCGGCCGCGGCGCCGATCATGCGCGGGGCGTCGTCTCCGCCGTCGATCGCCTCCTCGCCGACGGGGAGCGCGACGTCGGGGCCGAGCGGGCCGACGTAGAGGCCGCCGTCGCCGCAGGCCGGCAGCTTGCAGGTCGGGCGGCAGGTGTCGGGCGCGGTCGGGTGGTTGTCCGCGCCCTGGTCGCAGTCCTCGACGCCGAGCCAGACCACGCCGTCGCCGCAGCTCGCCGCGACGCAGGTGCCGAGGCAGGCGTCGCCGTCGTCGCGGTTGCCGTCGTCGCAGGCCTCGGTGTCGGGGTCGACGACGCCGTCGCCGCACACCGGCGCCGGCTCGCCGGTGGTCGTGGTCGTGGTCGCGGGCGTCTCGAGGCCGGTGGTGCTCGTGGTGGTCGTGGTGGTCGTGGTGTCGGTGGTGGCGTCGTCGGTGGTGAGCGCGGTGGCGCCGGCCGGGTGGTAGCCGCCGTCGCTGAAGCAGGCGGGGGCGAGCGCGAGGACGGCGAGCAGCCACGCGCAGCGCGGGGCGGGGGCGCGACCGACCGTCGCGGGGGCGCGAGGGCGCGAGGCGATCGCCGCCGGCAGCGAGGTGCGCGAGGCGATGCCCCCGTCGAGCATGCGAGGTCGGACCTCGAGGCCCAGGTGCGGGCGAGCCGCGGCGGACCGCCGTGCGCACGGCCGGGAAGCGACGGGACGGGCGCTCATCCCGGCACTTTACTCCGGGCGGCGCGCGGGCCGGCGCTCCGGTCGCGTGTGGTCGCGCGCATGCGCCGACGGGGGTCGGGTGGCCGCCCACGTCGCCGGTCGAGGACATGGGATGGTTTAAGGGACATGTTTTTTAAAACATGTCCGATCGGGCAGCGCCGCCGCAGCGCGACGGGCGGGCTGCAGCGCGGCGAGTGGGCGGCTCAGGAGGCCGAGGACGCGCCGATCTGGCTGACGGCGGCCTTGACCTCGTCGTAGTTGGGCTCGACGCCCGGGTTCGGGGCGACCCACGCGTAGCGGACGACGCCCTGGGGGTCGATCACGAACACCGAGCGCTTGGCGGCGGTGTAGCCGGGCAGGCCGGCGAAGTCGTCGTGGTCGACGCCGTAGGCGCGCACGGCCTCGCGGGCGTAGTCGGACAGCAGCGGGAAATTGAGGCCGTTCTTCTCGGCGAACGCCTTGTTGGCGAACGGCGCGTCGACCGAGACGCCGAACACGGTGGCGTTGAGGCCGTTGAGGGCGGCCAGCGAGTCGCGGAAGGAGCACAGCTCCTTCTCGCAGACGGCGGTGAAGGCGGCCGGGAAGAAGGCGAGGACGACGGTCTTGCCGCTCTGGGCGGCGAGGCTGACGCGCTGCCTGGCGTTGTCGAAGAGGTCGAAGTTGGGGGCGGGGCTGCCGACGGCGACGGACATGGGACGCTCCTTGGAGTGAAGGCCTAGTACCCGCGGGCGCGGCCGCCCGCAAGGGGCCGGGCGGAACCCGGACGTCGGCGAGCGGGCGCGGACGATGTTGCAGTGATATGCTGGCGGCCATGCTCGCATTTCCGACCGCGGCGCTGCTCTCCGTCCTGTGCGGACTGCCGCTCGGCGCGGGGGCGCCGCGGCCGGTGCCGATCGTCGGCGGCGAGGAGGTGCCGGTCGACGAGTGGACCTCGGTGGTGGCGATCCTCAGCCAGGAGACGGTCTCGACCGCGAGCCTGTGCACCGGCACCCTGGTGGCCCCGCGGGTGGTGCTGACGGCCGCGCACTGCCTGTCGCACGAGCCCAAGCTCGACGAGATGGCGGTGGTGTTCGGCGACTCGATCTACACCAAGGACGAGCGGCGCGTGGCCGCGGTCGAGCGCTACGGCGTGTACCCGACGGCCTGTGTCGAGGACTGCAAGTCGGACGCGTGGGACTTCGGCTACGTGATCCTGGCCCAGGACGCGTACGGGGTGGAGATCATCCCGCCGATCACCACGCAAGACGAGTGGGACGAGACGATGCACGTGGGCGACGAGATCCACGTGGTCGGCTTCGGCACCGTCAGCGACGCCGAGGACGACCCGCTGCAGACCACCGCCGACGTCGGTCACAAGCGGATCATGACCACGCCGATCGACACGTTCAGCAAGAGCCGGCGCGAGTTCCGGGCCGGCGGCGAGGGGCAGGACGCGTGCGGCGGGGACTCGGGCGGGCCGGCGTTCGTGCGGCTGTCGAGCGGCGCGTACCGCCTGGCGGGCGTGACGTCGCGCGGGGTTCGCCCATGCGGCACCGGCGACAGCGTCTACGGGGTGCCGTACCCGATCCTGACCTGGCTGCGCGAAGAGACAGGTGCCGACCTGCTGCCCGACGACTGCCCCGACGGCGACTGCCTGGTGATGGCCGAGCCGGCCGAGGGTTGCGCGATCTCGCGCGAGCGCGAGTCGCTGGCGTGGGCGCTGCCGCTGCTGGTGTTCGCGCGGCGCAGGCGGCAGACTCGATCTCCTCGCCGATGAAGCCCGAGCCGTCCCGCGCCGTGGAGAATGCCGCCGAGCGGCGGCGCTTCGAGGAGCAAGTGGCCTGGAAGGAGGTCGACCAACTGCACGCGGCGACGCTGCAGTTCGCCGGCAAGTGCCTCGAGCTGAAGAAGCTGTGCGTGGCCCTGTGCGCGGCGCTGGTGGTGTGGCTGGTCGACAAGGACGTCCGCTTCGTCCAGTGCGCGGTGCTGGCCCTGGCGCTGCTGGTGTTCTTCTGGCTGGCCGACGCGCAGAACTTCTACTACCAGCGCAAGACCCGGCGCGGGATCGCGGCGGCGCTCGGGCGGGCTCGCCTGGCCCGCGGGCTCGGCAACTCGGTGTCGCCGCTCGGGCTCGAGAAGGACGCCGTCGGCTCGGTGCTGTCGAGCCTGCTCAACGCGTCGCAGCTGTTCTACTTCTACGTCGGCGTGGTCGTGCTCGTCGCCCTGGCGCTGACGCACCATGCTTAACCCGCTCCGCCGGTTCGACCGCCGGCGCACGTTCATCAGCTACGCGGTCCGCGACCTGCCGCTGTCGCGCGCCCACCTCGAGCGCCTGCGCGCCTGCGACGAGTTCGTGTTCCTCGACTACCCGCAGCGGTGGTCGACGTCGGCGCAGCGCACGATCGTCGAGTGGGTGCGCTCGGCCGACCGCGTGATCTACGTGGCGACGCCGCACAGCCGACTCTCGCGGTGGGTGCGCTTCGAGGTCGAGGCGGCGCGCCGCTGCGGCGTGCCCGTCGAGCGCGTGGCGCTGCTGTGAGCGCGCGCCTCAGGACTTGGCCAGGTGGGCCTGCAGGTCGGCGAGGTACTGCTTCGTGGCGCCCTCCCAGCCGAAGATGGCGCCGGCGAGGAAGCGCAGCGCGGGGTTGGGCACGTCGCCGACCTCGGTGAGGGTGAGGCGCGTGCCGCCGCCCTCGGCGGGGGCGAACTGGAACACCCAGTGGCCGGCGAAGGAGCGGCCGGGGTCGGCCATCTCGCTGACGAAGCGCTCGTTCGGCACGTCCTCGGTGATCTCGAACGTGTTCACGCCGTCGTCGCCGATCTCGCGGTAGACCCGGCGGTCGCCCTTGTCGGGCAGGAGCTCGACGCGCTTCAGGTCGGAGCGCCAGCTCGGCTGCGACTCGACGTCGCGCACCGCCGCGTACACAACCTCGGGCGCGGCCGGCAGCACCACGCTCTCCATGGCGATGTGTTGCCGCGGCATGAACAGGCCGCCGACGGTGATGAGCACGAACACGCCGAGGAGCCAGAAGACGACGCGGAGGACGCGGCGGGGCATCGCCCTCGCGAATAGCCGCGCCGCGGGCGGCCGTCAAGACGTGGCGCTTGAGACAGGTCGGCCGCGTCAGTTCGGCTTGGGCGCGTCCGGCGGCAGCTTGGGCGGCGGGGGGCGGATCTGGCTGCTGATGTCGCCGAGGTCGATCTCGACGGCGCCCAGGCCGTCCAGCGCGATCTTGAAGCTCATGCCGGCGTCGCCATCGAACAGGAGGCGGGCGCCGAGCCGCGCGGTGGCGACGAGCGGGACCGGGTCACCGGCGGGGGTCAGCAGGTTGCGCCCGCTGGTCGCGGTGACGCGGACGGTGCGGGCCGGGCTCGGCGCGCCGGGCTCGACCACGAGGTCGAGGCCGCGGTCCTGCCAGGCGATCCATGTCTCTGGGGACAGGTTGATACGGCCGCCGCTGACGCGCTGCCCGACGCACTCGAACACCGGGAGGCTGCCGCTCGTGCCGTAGCGGACGGTGAGGAGGCCGTCCGGCAGCGTCACGGGGACGAACGACGCGATCAGCGGGCGGGGGCTGCGGACGAAGGTCATTCGGGTCGACATCGGCGCTTATGGGTGGCGCGACGAGGTCGATCGGATCATGCAGATCCGACATCCTCCGATCATTTCCGGCGGGCGTGGCCGGAGGCTCGGATCCGTACCAACAATTGCCGCAGCTCGCGGGCGGTGGCGTCGTCGTCGGGCAGAAGCGCGAGCGCGCGGCGACAGTGCGCCTCGGCCTCGCGCCTGTGGCCGCGCTCGAGCTCGAGCTCGGCCGCGGTGCCCCAGGCGTACGCGGCGACGGCGGGCGAGACGCCCCGGAGCTCGGCGAGCGCGCGCCGGATCGCGTCGGCGGCGCCCGGGAGGTCGCCGAGGCCCTGGCGCGCGGCCGCGAGCCCGACGCGCATGGCGACCGCGTTGTCGCGCGTCTCCGGCAGCTCGGGGCCGGCGGCGACCAGCGCGAGGCCGGCCTCGTAGCTGCGCAGGGCGGCGCGATCGTCTGTCCCGAGGGACAGGTCGCCGCGCAGCTTGGCGAGCGCGATCCGGTCGGCGCGGCCGGCCGACGGATCGACGACGGCGGCGAAGGCCGCGGCGGCGCGCTCGGCGGCGGCGCGGGCGGAGGCGAGGTCGCCGCGGGTGTAGTGGACGACGGCGAGGTCGAGCTCGAGGCTGGCGCGCTCGCGCGCGTCGGGGTCGTCGGCGGCGACGGTCAGCGCGGCGCGCAGGTTGGCCTCGGCCTCGGCGTACTGGCCGGCGGCGAGCTGGTAGCGGGCCAGGCTCTGGCGGGTGTCGGCGACGCCGCGCGAGTCGGGGCCCTCGCGGCGGAGCTGCAGGCTCAGCGCCTGGCGGGCCAGGTCGACGGCCGGCAGGTGCTGCCCGCGCTGGTGGGCCTGCTCGGCGTGGTGACGCAAGATCCGGGCGGCCAGCGCCTCGTCGACCTGCCCGTGCTGCAGCGCGCGGGCCAGGCGGGCGTGGGCCGCGTCGAGGTCGCCGCGGCGCAGCTCGGCCCACGCGGCCGACAGCTGCAGGTCGACCATGCGCGCGCCGGTGGCCTGACCGATCCGGTACAGCGTGCTCTCGGCGTGCGGCAGCAGCAGCAGCGCGTGCTCCGGGTCGGGGTCGCGGGCGGCGTCGACGAACACCAGCCAGCGCCAGGCGTCGGCGACCAGGAAGTCGTCGCCGACCGCGCCCGCGTCGCTGGCCGCGGCCTCGAAGCGGCGGCGGGCCCCGGCCTCGTCGCCGACGTGCATCGCGGCGACGCCGAGCGCGAGGTCGGCCCGGGCCGCGCGCCAGCGGTCGCCGACCTGCTCGGCGCGGGCGCGGGCCGGGTACAGCCGCGCGGCCGCGGTCGCCGGGTCGCCCGCGAGCGCGAGCGCGGCGCCGGACTGGAGCTGTTCCTCGAGCCATGTCGTTTCCGCCAGGTCGATATGGACAGGCGGCGCGACGGTGAAGGCCAGGCGGCGCGGGTCGACGCAGTCGGCGGCCGGCGGGAGCGCGCGGTCCCACAGGGCCAGGCGGCCGTCCCAGCCGCGGCCGAGCTCGGGGACGGCGGGCGCGCCGGGGGGATCGTCGAGGCGCTGCCCCGATCCGGCGGCCGGCTCGCTCGCGGGGCTCTGCGCGTCGACCAGCGCGCCGGCGACCGCCCGCAGCGCCCGCTCGCGCTCGTCGAGGCAGGTCTGGGCGCGGGCGCGGGCCGCCTCGTCCCAGCGCGCGCCGGCGCGGCAGGCCTGGGCGCGGGCCTCGGCCCACTGCAGGACATGTTCCGAGAACCATGTCTCGATGGACATGCCCGATTCGCCAGCCGAGCGCAGGGCCGCGCGCTGCTCGGCCGGCCAGACCGCTTCGGCGAGGGCGGCCGGGTCGGCGCAGGCGTCGGCGGTGCCGCTGCCCTGGAGCGCGGCGCCGAGGCCGGCGCCGAGGGCCGCCGCGAGGCCGACGACCGCGAGCGGGCGGCGGCGGCGGGGCTGCAGGCCGGCGGTCAGCTCGGCCAGCAGGGCGTCCATGGTCGGGAAGCGATCGGCGCGGTCGAGCGCCAGGCCGCGGCGCAGGGCGGCGAGCAGCCAGGCGGGCACGGCCCGGGGCTGCGGCGCGGAGCGGCGCCAGTCGGGCAGCTCGCCGAACAGCGCCTCCCACAGCGCGACGCAGAACGAGTACTGGTCGCTGCGCGCGTCGACGGTCGCGCCGGTGTCGTACAGCTCCGGGGCCATGTAGCGCGGCGTGCCGGCGCGGCTGGTGAGCACGAACTCGGGGCCCGAGGGCTCGTCGCCGTCGACGGTGGCGGCGATGTCGCGGCTCGAGTCGCGCATGCGCGCGAGGCCGAAGTCGATCAGGCGCACGCGGCCCTCGCCGTCGACGAGGATGTTGCTCGGCTTGAAGTCGCGGTGCAGCAGCCCCTCGTGGTGCGCGGCCGCCAGGCCTTGGCCGGCCTGCAGGTACATCTGCACGATCTCCCGCCAGCCGCGCGGCGCCTCCGTCTGCCACTTGCGGAGGGTGACGCCCTCCACCAGCTCCATGGCGATGAAGAGGTTCTCGCCCTCCTCGCCGATCTCGTACACCCGGACGACGTTGGGGTGGTCGACCTGGGCCAGGCTCTGGGCCTCGCGGATGATGCGGGCGCGCACGACCTCGTCGAGGCTGCGGGTCGGGATCTTGATCGCCACGCGGCGGGCCAGCTTGTGGCTCCACGCGGCGAACACGACGCCCATGCCGCCCTCGCCGAGGCGGCGCAGGAGGGTGAAGTCGCCGATCTCGTCGCCGGCCGCGGGGCCGCGGCCGCGTCGTGCGCCGCCGTTCGCCTCGGCCGCGGCTTCGGTGCTCAGCGCGGACTCGCCGCCGGTCTCGGCGGTCGGCTCGGGCCGCGACCGCGCCGACAACAGGTCGGCGCAGATGGTGCTGGCGTCGCCGTCGATCCCGGGCTGCACGGGCATGGCCCCCATGAGCGACCGCGAGGGGCCCGGCGGATCACCGGTTCACCGTGAGGACCGTGACGAGCGTCGGGGCGCGATCGCTCGCGGTGGCGCAAGCGGACACTGGTCCGCGGCGTGGGCTGGGATTCGAGCTGTCCTCGAGGACAGTTGATTGCGCGCGTGCGAGTCGCGCCGGGCGCGCCGTGCTCGCGGCCAGAGGCTGTGCGCGTCACCGGCGAGATGTCTGAAGGGACAGATGCAGGCGGCCTCCGGGTCGGCCGTGCGCGACGGATCGCGCGCGTCACGGACCCCGGGTGCGCCGTGAAATGATTGAAGGGACAGGTTCAAGCCGCGCGCGTCGAGCCCGTCGCGCGGCGAGAAGACTCGGCTTCGCGCGAGCGCCGGGACCGGCGCTGGGAGGCCGCGCGGCGAATGACATGGCCTCGGGGACAGGCGATGCCAGTGCCAGCCTGCGTCCGACCTAGAGCCGCCACGGCAGCTCCGCCAGCCGGCGCGGGCCGGCTCCGAACAGCGCGTCGACGCGGGCGGACAGGTCGCCGTCGCCCGGGAGGGCGATCGTGGCTTCGGTGTAGACGTGGCACGCGTCGCCGGCGTCGTGGACGACGACGCCCTGGACCCGCACGCGCAGGGTCGATTTCAGCGGCCCGTAGGCGGGCAGGAGCAGCGACCATTGTCCGCGGGTCAGGCGCTGCTCGATGAAGGCCGCGGCCGGCCCGTAGGTCGGGTCGCTGCGGATGGCCTTCGCGCGCGCCACCTCCCACGCGTAGCGCTCTCGATTGGCGCTCTCGACCGCGTCGCGATGCCAGCGCTGGCGCAGCTTGCCGACTTTGTCGCCGCCGCGCAGCGGGATCGGGATGCCGTCGACGAGCCGCGGCTTCAGGGCGTCGGGGTAGCCGGGCTCGCCCGTGGGCGCCAGCAGCAGCGCGGCGATGCCGAGATCGCTGAGCCCTTCGTCGAACGGGCCGGTGTACAGCCTTCGCTCGCTCTCGCGGAGCTGGGGGGTGTCGATGCCGGCGGGCGGGCCGAAATGCAGGCGGTCGCCGTCGCTGATGTAGGCCAGTTCGACCCGGGTCTGCTGCAGCCTCGGCGACACGAGCTCGCCGGCGAAGCGGACCAGCAGCACGCGAGCGGCCAGCGGGCCCTCGACCGGCTCGCGCGTGAGGGCGGGGCGGTCGAACACCTGGAGGTCGAGCGTCAGTCCGGCCGCGAACTCGGGCCACAGCGCCCGCTCGAGCTCGGCTACCTCCTTGGCGCTGTCAGCCCGGCGACAGGCGCGATGCCACTCGCCGCGCGCGACCTGCTCGGCGATCGTCGGGGCAGGCGGAGCTCAAGGCGGCGGCGACGACGAGGCCGGGCAAACTCGGGACGCGAGCAGACACGCGGGCGAGTCTACGCGAGGGGGTCGTGGACTTTCGCGCGGACGGTGAGACCGTGCTCGCCGTCACCTGCTCGCAGCCGCGCGGCGGTCGCGGGGGACTCTCACTCGGGCTGGAGGAGCCGAGGGGCTCGCTTCGTTCTTTCGCGCCGCGGAGCCACGGCCGGCTCAGGTGTGCTCGCGGGTCGAGCTGAAGCGGAGGTCGGGGAAGCGCTCCTCGACCTTGGCCAGGTTCCACTTGTTGGGCGCGAGGTAGGCCAGGTCGCCGTGGCTGTCGTGGGCGAGGTTGCCCTGGTTCTTCTGCTGGAAGCCCTCGAGCATCTTCTGCACCTCGATCTTGCTCTTCGTGGTCGGCTTGGGCGTGATCCAGCGGGCGGTGGTGTACTCGACGCTCTCGTAGTCGGCGTCGACGTCGTACTCGCTCTTGAGGCGGTGCTTCATCACCTCGAGCTGGAGCTGACCGACGGCGCCGACGATGAACATGCTGCCGACGAGCGGCTTGAACACCTGGATCGCGCCCTCCTCGGCGAGCTGTTGCAGGCCCTTGGCCAGCGCCTTGGCCTTGAGCGGGCTCTTGAGCAGGACGCGGCGGAACAGCTCGGGGGCGAAGCTGGGGATCCCGGTGAAGCGGAGCTGCTCGCCGGCGGTGAAGGTGTCGCCGATCTTGATCGTGCCGTGGTTGGGCAGGCCGATGATGTCGCCGGCGTAGGCGGCCTCGACGATCTCGCGGTCGCGGGCCATGAACATCGTCGCGTTGCCGAGCCCGACCTCGCGGCCGAGGCGGCAGTGGTGGGCCCGCATGCCGCGCTCGAACACGCCGGAGCAGACGCGCAGGAAGGCCATGCGGTCGCGGTGGTTCGGGTCCATGTTCGCCTGGATCTTGAACACGAAGCCGGAGAAGGCCTCCTCGGTGGGCGCGACCCTGCGCGTGGGCACGGGCTCGCCGGGGGCGGGCGCGGTCGCGGCGGCGGGGCCGGTGATCGCCTCGCGCGCGAGCGGGCCGGGCGCGAGGCGGATGTAGGCCTCGAGCAGCTCGCGGACGCCGAAGTTGTTCATCGCCGAGCCGAACAGCAGCGGGGTCTGCTTGCCGGCGAGGAAGGCGGCGTGGTCGAGCGGGGCGCTGGCCTCGCCGAGCAGCTCGGCGGCCTGGCGCAGCTCGTCGACCTGGTCGCCGAGCAGCTCGTCGAGCCGAGGATCGTGCAGGCCCTCGACCAGGATGCCCTGCTGGATCTTGTCGTGGCCCTGGGCCTGGAACAGGTGCAGGCGGTTGTGCATCAGGTCGTAGACGCCCTTGAAGCGCTTGCCCATGCCGATCGGCCAGGTCAGCGGGCAGCAGGTCATGCCGAGCTTCTTCTCGACGTCGCTCATCAGCTCGAGCGGGTCGAGGCACTCGCGGTCGAGCTTGTTGATGAAGGTGACGACCGGCGTGTCGCGCAGGCGGCAGATCTCGATCAGCTTCTCGGTCCGCTCCTCGACGCCCTTGGCGCCGTCGATCACCATCAGCGCGGCGTCGACGGCCGTGAGCACGCGGTAGGTGTCCTCACCGAAGTCGGCGTGGCCGGGCGTGTCGAGCAGGTTGACCTGCACCGGCGGCGCGTCGGGCGGCAGCTCGGGGTGCGGGTACTCGAAGCTCATCACCGAGGTGGTGACGGAGATCCCGCGCTCGCGCTCCATCTCCATCCAGTCGGAGGTGGTGGCCCGCCCGGCCTTCTTGGCCCGCACCGCGCCCGCGAGCTGGATCGCGCCCGAGTACAGCAGGAGCTTCTCGGTCAGCGTGGTCTTGCCGGCGTCCGGGTGGCTGATGATCGCAAAGGTCCGACGACGGGCGACTTCGGCGGCGAGCTCGTTCACGGCCCGCGGGGAGGTAGCAGAGGTGACGCATCACCGCCAGCCCCGCAGGGAGCGAGGTCGCGCACGGCGCGCGCGGCCGCACCCGTCACTTCGGCGGCAACGGCGTCATCCACAGGCCAGGCTCCGGGCCGAGCAGGTCGAGCCAGGCGTAGGCGAGCTGGTCTTCGTCGGTGCGCAGCGGCCAGGGCGAGTGGGCCCGCTCGGCGAGTGTGGTGTAGCTGCCGGTGTCGCGGTCGATGACGACGAGGTCGACGGCGCCGTCGAGGTCGGAGCTCGGGAAGCGGACGATGTAGCGGCCGTCGTCGAGCCGGGAGTGGTAATACGACATGCGCGGCAAGACCTCGGCGTGTCGGCCGCTGGCGAAGTCGTAGCGCCACAGGCTGCCGAGCCACGCGTCGCGGTCGGTGAAGACGAGGTAGTCGATGCCGTCGCCGTCGTGGGCGAGAAAGGCCGGACTGTCGGCGAACGCGCCGCGGTACCACACGTGCTCGGCGCCCGTCACAGGGTCCCAGAGCTTGAACGACACGGTCTCGCCGGGCTCGAACGTCTCGAAGACGACGATGCCGTCGTCCCAGATCTCCCACTGGTCGTGCGCCGGGATCTCGAGCGCGGCGCCGTCGGCGAGGCGGTGCATGGCGGCGAGCTTGTAGCCGGGACCGGAGAGGCCGGCGAGACCGGTTTCGTGGTCGAAGCCCCAACTGCCGTAGTTGGAGCCGGGGAAGTCGGGATCGCGGCCCCACGAGCGCTGGCAGAAGTCGTTGATTAGCAGCGGTCGCTCGCTGCCGGTGTCGAGGTCGCGGAGGTACACCGGCTCGGCGACGTCGTCGCCCATCTCCTGCCAGATCAGAGAGGGCGAGGACACGGAGAAGGCCCGCACGCCCGTGAGGAGGATGGTGGTCTCGCCGGTGTCGACGTCGACGCGTCGCAGCTCGCCGTCGTCACGCAGCGCGAGCAGATCGAGGCCGTGACGGTCGGAGCGGACGACCCCGTCGGCGAGGAACAGGGCCGGCTGCGCCGGATCGCCGTCGTGGCTGTAGAGGGTGTACGTGGCCATGCCGAGGCCGGCGGCGTAACCGGTGGGGGTACCCGGCTTCTCGTTGCGGACGAACACGATGCGGTCGGGCCAATAATCAGCCCGGTAGTCGGCCGGAGGCAGGCCGGCGAGCACCTGCGGTTCGGGGAGATCGTCGCGGTCGACGAGGATCTTCTGCGTCAGCTCGTCGAGGTAGTAGGTGACCTCGCCGGCCGGCGTGTCGAGCGTGCGGAGCTGCTCGCGGTAGGGGATCGCGTCTTCCTCGACTCGCTCCGGCTCGCCGCCGCAGGCGTCGATCTGCCAGTGGGAGGTCGCGTCGCGCTCATCGTAGGTGAAGGCGATCCGGCCGTCCTCGACGCCGAGGACCTCCGGCTCGGCCGCCGGGTCGAAGGCCCAACCGTCGGGCGGGGCGGCCAGGCGGACCGGGCCGGTCAGCGGGCAGAGCGAGGCCGGCTCGTCGGGCTGACAGGCCGCGACGGCGAGGGCGATCAGCGGGGCGGCGAGGATCGGCCGACAGAGCATGTTTTAAAAACCATGCCTTTCAAAACATGTTCCCAAAACCATGGGATTCTCGACTCACTGGGCTGGAGCGAGGGGTCCGAACCGGGGCGTCGAGGCCGAAGACGACGGCGAGCGGAGGAGGCGTCGTCGTTGAAGCGGCGCGGCCGGGGGCCACGCGGGCATCGGGGTCGAGCGGGCGCCGTCGTCGCTCGGGCCGCAGGTCGAGCTGCCTGTGGATACATGTCTTTGAAAACATGATGAGAAGACATGTCAGTGCGAGGCGAGCGGGGCGGCCCACAGGCCCGGCTCGTCGCCGCGGCTGTCGAGGTAAAGGACGCCCTGGTCGGGCATGTGGACGAAGTCGTCGACGCGCTCGGCGATGGTGGTGTAGACGCGGGTGTCGGCGTCGAACACGAGCAGGTCGTAGGTCCACTGGATCTCGGCGCCGGCCTGCACCGGCTCGGCGCGGACGGCGGTGAAGTAGCGGTGGGCGTCGAGCGGGCGGTAGTCGCGGCCGATCCGCGGGGCCCGCTCGGTCAGCTCGCCGGTGCCCAGGTCGACGCGCAGGAGGCTGCCGGCGGTTTCGTCGGTCGGATCGGCGAGGAAGTACTCGAGCTCGTCGCCGACGCGGGCGCCCGCCTCGACGGTCGCGTCGGCCGGGCCGCGGTACCACACGCGCAGGTCGCCGTCGGTCGGGTGCCACAGCGCGAGCACGAGGGTGCCCTCGTCGGGCATGACGAGCACGAAGTCGTCGCCCAGCGCGCCGCGCTGCCCGCGGTGCTCGGGGATCGCCAGCGGCTCGCCGGTGTCGGTGCGCACGGCGGTGACGAAGGTGCCGTCGGGGCCGACGAGCGCGGCGGCGGTGCTGTCCCC
This sequence comes from Nannocystis exedens, assembly GCF_002343915.1. Lineage (GTDB taxonomy): Bacteria > Myxococcota_A > Polyangia > Nannocystales > Nannocystaceae > Nannocystis > Nannocystis exedens. The sequence continues at coordinate 6,941,067 of NZ_NETK01000001.1, forward strand.
GGTCCAGGTCCAGCGGCCGACGGCGGCGAGGTCCTGGTCGGGCATGCGGTTCCACGAGCGGGCGGCGAAGTCGTTGACGGCGATCTCGCGATCGACGCCGAAGTCGGCGACGGCCACCCGCGCGCGGACCTCGAGGTCGCGCAGGTAGACGGGCTCGACGTCGTCGTCGCCGATGGCCTGCCAGATCAGGTGGCGGCCGTCGCCGGCGAGGGTGAAGTAGCGGACGCCGTCCTGCAGGGGCTCGCGCTCGCGGGTGAACGGGTCGACCTTGCGCAGCACGCCGTCGTCGTCGAGGACGAAGACGTGGCCGCCGTGCTGGGCGAGGCTGACGACATTGTCGCCGAGGAGCAGCGCGGGCGCGTCGGGGTCGCCGTCGTGGGTGTGGACGACGGCGGTGCCGGCCTCGACGCCGGCGGCCTGGCGGGCGGCGCCGGTCGGGCGATTGACGCTGGCGAACAGGGCGTAGCCGGCCTCGTGCGGGCTGCCGCCGGGGACGTCGTAGCCGGGCAGGCCGCCTACCGGGCGCGGGACGTCGAAGCCGGGGACGTCGAGGCGGTCGAGCACGACGTGGCGACCCTCGCGGTCGACGGCGTAGACGAGGGTGCCCTCGGCGGTCTCGAGCGAAAACGGCAGGACCGTGCCGGGCGTGAAGGTGGTGAAGCGCCGGGGGGCGCCGCCGCAGCGATGGATAAGCCAGTAGCCGGGGTCGGGGTCGCCGGCGTCGTCGAAGCTGTAGAGCAGGCGATCGCCGAGCTGCTTGAACGGGTAGACCCGCGCGGGCCCGGGCTGCCAGCCGTCGGGCGGGGCGGCCAGGCGCACCGGCGCGTGCAGCGGGCAGGCCGCGGCGAGGCTCTCCGGCGCGACCGCGTCCTCGCCGCACGCTGCGAGCAGCAGCGGCAGGGCGGCGAGGTATGCTGGTCGAAGAGACATGGCCTTGAAGACTTGTGTTGGGGTTACTGCTTCAGCGGGAGGGGATGGATCCACACGCCGGGCGCCGGGCCCTGCGGGGCGAGGTAGGCGACGCCCACGTCGGGGAGGAGCGCGTAGGCGGTGACGTCGTCGGCGATCGCGGTGTAGAGGCTGGTCCCGGGGTCGACGAGCTTGAGGTCGCGGGTGAATTCGGCGACGTAGGCCGAGCCGGACAGCGGCGGGCCGAGGAGGACCTGGCGGTCGAAGGCGATGAAGTAGCGGCCGTCGGCGAGCTCGAGCGGGTTCCAGGTCGTGCGCACGAGCAGCCGCTCGCGCTCGCCGGTGCTCAGATCGACGCGCCAGAGGGTGCCGGTGTCGGAATCGCCGGGATCGCCCTGGAAGTACTCGACCTGGTCGCCGTCGACGCGGCGCAGGGCGACGGTGACGTCCGCGCCGCGGTACCACTCGCGCACGCCGCCGCCGACCGGGTCCCACAGCACCAGGACGCGCTCGGGGTCGTCCTCGGTGAGGAGGATGATCTGCTCGCCGGCGAAGCCGATGAACCTGATGTGCTCGGGGATGGCGAAGCTCTCGGCGTCGGTGGTGCGCACGACCCTGACGAGGACGCGGTCCGGGCCCGGCTGCGCGACGAGGTCGCCGTGGTCGCTGACGCGGACGCCGCCGAGGTCGCCCTGCTCCGGGTCGCGCAGCCACGACTGCTGCGCGAAGTCGTTGACGGCGATCGCGAGGTCGTCGCCGGTGGCGAAGTCGTGGACGTAGATCGTCTCGACGAGGTCGTCGCCGAGCTCCTGCCAGACGACCTTGTTCTGCTCGGCGAGCGGCTGGAAGTGACGGACACCGGCGAGGAGGAGCTCGCTGTCGCCGGTGAGGATGTCGAGGCGGTGCAGCTCGCCGTCGTCGTACAGGACGTGGTACTGCCCGAACTCGCCGGCGATGCCCCGGACCAGGACGAACTCGCCGAGGGCGACCGCGGGGACGTCGGGGTCGCCGTCGTGGCGGTACCAGGTGGTGGTGGCGCCGCCGATCCCGGCCGCGTACGCGCCGCGCTCGCTGGGGTGCCGCTCGTAGAAGAGGTGAAAGGGCGCCGGATTCACGCCCGCGGAGGCGGCGCCGTCGAGGCTCTCGGGCAGGCCCGGCACGGGCCGCGCCTCGTGGTCCTCGTCGCCGTCGAGGCGGCCGAGGATATACGGCCTGCCGATCGCGTCGTTGGCGTAGACGACGAGCCCGTCGGCGGTGGTGATGGCGTGGGGGTTGTGGAGGCCGGGCGCGAGCGCGGGGAACGGGGCGAGCTCCCCGGTGCAGCGATCGAAGCGCCAGTAGACGCGGTCGGGGGCGTCGAAGCGGTCGAAGGTGAAGAGGAGGTGATCGCCGAGGACCTCCAGGCCGTACCAGACCGCGGGGTCGGCGACGAAGCCGGGCGGGGCGGCCACCACCCGCGTGGGCTCGGTGACCGTGCAGGCCTCCGCGAGAACTTCGGGCCCGCCGCCGACCGGCTCGCGACACGCGGCGAGCAGCGTGCAGACGGCGGCGATGCTGAGGGCCCCAAAGGACATGGTCGAACGGCCAGGTGACAGAGCGAGCTCGCACGCGGCCCTACACCTCGGACCTGGAGCAGGAGCGATCGCGGAGCGCGATCGGGGCATGATCTCGGTGTCGCCGACGGGCCAGCCCCCGGCCGGCCGAATCACTCGCTTCGCCGCAACCGCGGATCGGGCAGGCGCGGGCCCTGGAGCACGGCCCGGCTCGTCGGATGGGGACGCCGCGTGATGCAGGCAAGCCGTACGGGTCGACGAGCGCACACGTTGAGGGTGTCCCGCGTGCGTCCGCGGGGCAAGTGCGCGCGTCCGCCCCGGGGCGCCGGCAATTGGAGGGAATGCCCGCAGAAACGACGACGGCCCGCCCCTTGCGGGTGCGGGCCGTCGGGGGCCTTCACGGGGCGCCGGTCAGCGATCGCGGTCGTTGGCGCCGAGGCCCATCTCGTTGATGTCGACCTTCACCCCGCCCGAGGGCTTGCTGAGCCACGAGCCGACCGACTTGTAGTGGACGCCGAAGGCTGCGCAGGCCGCGAGGAAGATGAAGACGAAGTAGAGGATCGACGCGGGGTTGGCGATGACGTGGACGTAGCGCAGCTGGAGGTTGATCGGCAGGTTGCTGGCGTCGCTGGCGAGGCCGAACACCAGGACCAGCAGGCCGAAGGCGATCATCATCAGGCTGTAGATGTTGGTGTGCGTCCAGCGACCGACCTTGCCGCGGTCGTCCTGGCGGAACCGCTCGAGCGCGAAGCGGATCACCGGGTGGCTGATGAGGTACAGCGCGGCGAACATGCCGTCGAACACCTTGAACGGCAGCAGCGCGTAGAAGATCGTGAACTGGACCAGGTGGGCCGTCAGCGCGTAGAGCTGGGCCGGGTGGATCTTCACGCCCTGCAGGTCGGGGCGGAAGCGCAGCACCTTGCTGTGCGGGCTGGTGTAGGCGACGCCGAACCGGCTGTCGGTCGGGCGGCCCCAGCAGCAGCCGTAGACGTAGCAGCCGAGCCGGCAGATGGCCTCGCCGAGCGGCATGCAGAAGCCGGCCGCGTCGAGCAGCGCCAGCAGGCTGATGTTGGTGAACAGCGAGTAGCCGGCGAACGCCATCATGCCGCCGAAGATGCCGCCGTGCAGCATGTAGCCCGGCTTGAGCAGGGTCTGCAGCGGCTTTCGGAACAGCTCGCGCCACTCGAGCAAAATGCTCGTCAGGCGCGAGACCATGAGGATCGAGGGGATGGCGAAGAACAGGTAGAAGCCGGCCGTCTGCGCCGTGTCGGCCCCGACCATGCCCATGTACCAGGTCGCCGTCGACACGCCGACGAGGAACGCGAGGCCGGCGATCATGCCGTAGGTGACGAAGATCCAGTCACCGGCGCGGAACAAGATCGTCTTGTTGTGGAAGTCGCGGAGGAAGGCGAGAAGCCCAGTCCGCGGAGCCTCGAGCTCGATGCTTGCATGGCGGGTGGTTCCGGACATGGTTCGCGGCAAGGTACCCGCAGGCGCCCTCCGGCTCAAGTCCACGACCGAAGCGCACCCTCGTCGGGGGATCCCCTGAGGCCCAGGATCCACGGCGGCGTTTTATTCCCGCGACGAGGCCCTCGATCGGCGTAATTCGTGACGACAGCGTGACGCACCCGCAGATCTGCGAGTGACCTCTATCACCGCCTCCGGTTGTTACACGCCTGTCCAAAAAGCCCGGTCGGCGCGCCCACGCCCCGGGTCAAAATGGCGCGTAGCGAGCTGTCTCTCGGGACATATGGCGCCGACGCCGGGGGCGGTGGGTGCGGAGATGTCCGCCGGGACAGGTCGAGCGCGGAGAGGCGATGCCCGCAGGGGCAGGCCGCGCGGGCGTGAGGCAGGAGATGTCTTTGGGGACATGTGACGGTGTGTCGTGCGGCCTGCGACGAGTCGAGCGCGTCGCCGAGCCCGCACCAGGCTGCGCCGCGGCCGCGTGACGCGAGCGGTCGTCGTCGCTGCAGAGCCGGTTCCGGCGATGCTGGCGGCCACGGCTGTTCGCGGTCTTCGTGGATGCAGGGCGGAGCCGGCGAGGCGAGCGGCTGCGGCTACTCGCCGGCCTTGCCGGCGGGCGCGGAGTTGGCGGCGGCGCGGCGGGTGACGACGTCGAGCTCGCCGAGGCGGCGCTCGAGGTGGGCGCTGAGCGGCAAGCTGGGGTCGCTGCGGGCGGCCTGGAGCTCGCCCCAGATCTTGCGGGCGTCGGCGAGGAAGGTGATCGCAGCCTCGAGGTCGCCGGAGGCGAAGGTGGCGGACGAGGCGGCCGCCAGCGCCTCGGCGTGGGCGAGGGTCGAGGGGCCGACGGTGGCGATCGCGTCGTCGTAGAGCTTGCCGGCGGCGATCACCGCCTCGACCGGCTGGCCGGCGGCGAGCAGGATGTCGACCGCGAGCACGCCGTCCTCGAACCGATCGAGGCTGTCCTTGTGGACAGCCATGGCGCGGCGCACCGACTCGAGCGCCTTGTCGGGCTGACCGAGGGCGAGCTGCTCGCGCGCGAGGCCGCGGAAGGCGTCGCCGGCGAGCCCGGGCTCGCGCGTGAGGTCGATGGCGGCCAGCGCCTCGAGGTCCTGGCCGCGAGCCTCGGCGTAGCGCTGCTGCGCGCTCAGCAGGGCGCCGTGGAGGATGTGCCAGCGGGCCCGCTCGGCCCCGCTGGCGCGCGGGCCGAGGCGGTCGAGGTCGCGGGCGAGGACCTGCAGCTGCTTCAGCGCGGCGGGCTGGTCGTCCTGACGCAGCGCGAGCTCGATGGCGAGGGCGCGGAGGGCGTCGCGCCCGGGATCCGGGCCGGCGTCGGGCGCCTCCGCGAGCCGCGGGACGAGCTCGGCGCGGACGACGTCGACGAGGCCCATGGCGGCCTTCTGCCGCAAGATCGGCAGGTCGCCGATCGCCGTCGGCTCGGGACCCGCAGGGTCGAGCACGACGGCCGGCTCGCCGGCGCCGGCGCGCGCGGCGGTCTTGCAGCCGGCGAGGCCGGCGACGAGGAGGAGGACGGTGGCGTAACGAGCGGGCACGTCGGTAGTCGGCTGAGGGTCTCGGTCGTGCGTCACTCGTCGTAGTACACGCGGCCGTAATTGAGACTGTAGCCGACGGTGGCGAGGCGCAAGCTGCCCTGGTCGAGGGTAAAGGGGTAGGTGCGAGTGACGGTCGGGGTGCGCAGGGTCAGCTGGCCGGTCACCGCGCCCTGGCCGGAGAGCCGCGAGACCTCGATCGCCAGGGTCTTGCGGACGCTGCGGTAGATCAGCTCCTCGGCGTTGGCGGTCTCGGCGACGAGGACGTCGTCGGGGCGGAGCGCGCTCAGGCGGCGGCCGCTCGGGTCGACGACGGCGATGTCGACGTCGCCCACGCCGGTGAACACGAGGCTGGCGCGCAGGTCGGCGCCGCCGGGCAGGTCCGGGAGCTGCGGGCGCAGCGTGCCGAGGTCGAGGTCGCGCAGGGCCCGGGTGATCTCGGCCGTGCGCGCGGGCGCGGCAGCGAGTGTCTCTCGGGCCATGTCTGTTCGGCCCTGTCCCGAGAGGCAGCGGGCGAGGTCGACGCGGAAGCCGGCGCGCGCCGGGTCGATGCTGACGAGGGCGCGGCGGTGGGCGCAGCTGCGGGCGAGGTCGCCCTTGCTGGCGAAGCCCTGGGCGAGCTGCTGGTGCAGCGCCTTGTCGAACGGCTTGACCTCGGCCGCGGAGGCGTAGGCGCGCGCGGTGGCGGGGTCGGAGCGGGCGGCGAGGAGGTCGGCGACGGCCATCAGCGCGGGGGCGTGGTCGGGGTCGGCCTCGGCCCAGGCGCGGGCGTAGGTGAAGGCGTCGGTGGCCCCGGCGCGGATCGCCGCCTGGACCAGCTTGCGGTGCGCAGAGCGGCTGGTCGGGTCGATGTCGACGGCCCGGCGCAGGGCGTCGATCTTGGCGGTGGTGGCGGCCGTGGGGGCGGTCGCGGGGCTGACCTTCCAGACAGGTTTGGGGCGATACGGGCGCGGGCCGTAGCCGCGACCGACGCCGCCGCCGCTGGCGATCGCGTCGCCGTCCCAGCTCTCGGCGATGTCCATCTTGGACTTGGCGGCCTCTTTCTTGGCCGGGGCCGGCGCGGGCGTCGAGGTCGGCGCGGGACGGGAGGCGACCTTCTCGTCGGCGGGCGCGTCGTCGAGATCGATCGGCGCCTCGGGCTCGGCGGCCGGGGCTTGCTCGGCACCGCGGGCGCGGCGGTCGTCGTCGCGCTCCTGCGCGCCGGCCAGGCTGTCGTAGAGCTCTTCTTCCGCGTTCTTGCCCCTGTTCTCGCGGGTGCTGCTCGCGGCGTCGGCCATCGGCGCCGGCGGCGGGGCCGGATCGAAGGCCGGGCTCTCCGCCGGCCGGGGCTCGGGGCGCGCGGCTTCCATGTCCTTCGGGACAGGTTGCGCGGGGGCCGGCGCGGTGGCCACGGGCACGCCGCCGGTCGGGGCGACCGTGCCCTTGGCGTCGGCCTTGTCGGGCTCGAGCTTGCCGGTCCAGCCGGTGGTGCGGCCGGACTGACGTACGACGTTGAACTCGCGGTACATGGCGTCGTTCTCGAGCACGAGGAGGGCGGTGTAGCGCGAGAGCACGGTGTACTGGCGCGAGAGGTCGATGATCTCGGCGCGCGCGGCGTGGCCGCGGCCGGCGGTGAGCGCCTCGATCTCCTCGCGCGCCCAGGTGCGCGGGAGGTGGGCCCGGCGCGAGGCGTCGGGGCCCGGGGCGGCCTCGAGGTCGACCTGGATCCTGTCCGAAACGACCTGTCCGTCGGGACCGGTGGCCTGGATCGTCAGCGGGCCGTGGACCGGTTGGCTGAGCTTGCCGACCAGGGTGATGGTCTCGCCGGGGCGGACGCCGGCGATCTGCTCGGGGTGGGTGTAGACCATGCCGTGCGGCAGGCTGATGTCGACGTTGCGGGCGACCGGGAGGGCGGCGCGCAGGCCGAGCTCGCGCGCGAGGCCGCGGAGGTCGTCCTTGGCGTCGGCGCGCAGGAGGTCGCCGCCGGTCTTGCGGGCCAGCGCCGACAGGACGGTGAGGTCGGAGCGGGCGCCGAGCGCGACGGCCTGCACGCGCGTGCCGGCGAGCGGGCGCTCGACGTCGCGGAGCAGCTCGTCGGGGGCGAGCGCGCCGGCGCTGGGGCTGCCGTCGCCGAGGTAGACGATCACGCGCTCGGCCTGGCTGGCCTTCGGGTCAGCCGCGTCGGTGCCGAGAGCGGCGGCGGCGGCGCGCATCATGCCGCCGATGTCGCTGGCGCCGGCGAGGAGCTGGCCGTCGAGGAAGCGCTCGACCTCGGCGAGGTGGGCGCCGGAGGCGGGCCCGAGGCCGCCGGGGGCGACGTCGCAGGCGGCGTCGCAGGCGAGCACGGTGATGCGGTCGCCGTCGCGCAAGGTGGCGGCGGTCGACTGCACGAGGCTGCGCGCGACGGTCCACAGGTCGGGGGTGGTGCTGTGGCTGCGGTCGAGGACGAAGGCGAAGTGACGCGGGCGGTCGCTGGCCGCGAGCTTCAGATCTGGCTTGAATGCCAGCATGAAGTAAGCCTGGCCGTCGCGGTCGAGGTGGGTCTCGGTGTGGACCCGGCGCTCGCCCTCGGGCAGCGGGATGTCGACGCCGAGGTCGTGGACCGGGCGGAAACGCTGCGACTTCGTCGCCAGCTCGACGCGGTCGCCGAGGTCGCGCCGCTGCAGCGCGGCCATCGGCGTGACGAGCTCGCCGGTCGCCGGCAGCTCGGACTTGTCGACCTCGATGGCGAACTCGAAGTTCTCGATCTCGGTGCCGCTGGCGCCGCTGCTGGCGCCGGTCATCGGGTATCGGTAACGCAGGTCGTCACCGACGACCGGCAGCACCTGGGTGTAGCTGAGACGGATTTTGCGCTCGCCGCGGCCGGGGATCGGGAAGATCTTGAGCTTGAAGATGTTGCCGCGCTCCCACTCGAGCAGGGCCGGGTCGCGCGGGATGGTGGCGTCGACGATCTGCTTGAAGATCGCGCGCGCGCGCTGCTTCTCCAGCATCTCGGCGTTCATCCACGTGTTGCCGACCAGCAGCTGGAGGCCGGAGATCGAGGCGTCGGCCGGCAGCGGGAAGCGGTACGTGCCCTCGAGCACCTCGGCCGCCTCGTTGTAGAAGGTCTGCTCGATCTCGGTGCGCGCGATCCGGCCGGAGATCGCGACGTGGACCTTCTGATCGACGAGCGCGAGCTTGTAGAGCTCGGTCTGGCTGCCGGCGCGGCGGGCGGTGAGGCTGCCGACGCCGGCGGGCACGGCGTCGGCCATGCGCGCGGCGACCTCGAAGGCGCGCGACCAGGCGGTGTCCTCGAGCGGGCGCAGGCTGACCTCGGGCTGGGCCGGCTGCTGCGGGGCGAGCGGGGTGTCGACGTGGGCGCCGGGGCCGAGCGGGACGTCCTGGCCGGCGGTGCGCAGGCGAGCTGACCCATAGACCACGTCGTAGCTGCGGCGGTCGCCGCGGGCGAGGACACGGGCCTCGCCGGTCGAGACGTCGAAGGTGTCGGCGCCGGCGCGCAGGGCCAGCGGCGGCTGCCCCGCGGCGACGATGGCGACGAGCTCGCCGCGGTCGAGGTCGAGGGCGCGGGCGTCGGGCGCGTCGGGGAGGGTGAGCCGGGTGTCCTCGTTGATCCGCAGCACGGTGCCGCCGCTGAGCCGGATCTCGACGATGGTGCCGCGGGGGACGAGGAGGGTCTGGCCGGCGCGCAGCTTGGCGCCGGGGCCGAGGAATGTCCCTTCGGGCAGGTCCTCGGTGCGCGCGCCGACCGGGCCGGAGAAGTTCGTCAGCTCGGCGACGGCCTCGCCCTTGGGGTCTGCAGGGGCGACGGGGGTACCTCCGGGGCCGACCGGGCCCTCGGTGGCGGCTGGCGCCGGCGGGTTGCAGGCGGTGACGAGCGCGAGGGACAGGGTCGAACAGAGGAGGCGTCGCGCGTGCGGCATGGTGGCTCCGGCGGGGCGGGGAACGTCCCGGGGATGGGTGTGGTCTCGCCCGGCGCTCGGCCCGAAAAACGCGGGGCAGCGGGCCATCCTTACACAGCCGGAGGCGCCGCGGGGGCCTTCGCGGGGGGCGCACGGCCGGGCGGGCCCGCGCGTGGCCGCCCGCATCTGCGCGGCGCCGACGATCCGCGCCCGTTCTCGCCAAGTTATAGCCAGGCGCGGCGATGTTGCTTACTGTTAGCGCTCCATGGCTTCGGCGAAGGAAGTCTTCCTCGCGCACGCGGACAATCCGGCGTACGACCCCACGGTGGCGGAGCTCCGCCGCAGCTTGACCGCGGCCAAGCAGGAGGCGCTCGAGAAGGCGCGCACGGTCGCGCAGGACGATCTCAAGCAGGTGATGCCGATCCTGTACGAGCGGATCGTGGTGACGACGATCCAGATCGCGGCGCACGTCGGCCTCGGCGTCGGGCTCGCGCTCGAGGCGATCGACGAGGCCCGCAGCCACACCTCGCTGTCGCTGTTCTCGCGGGAGATCCGCGAGATGATGACCGAGACCGGCGTGTCGCTGAAGCGCCGCCACTCGAACCGGATCGCCAAGCTGGTGGCCGAGATCGAGGCCCAGCGCCTGGCCTGGCGGCACAACCACGAGTTCCTGTCGTGGCTGGCGTTCCGCCGCGACGACCCGCGCTACCCGCCGCACGACCGGCGCGAGCGGCTCGAGGCGTTCAAGCTGCAGCACCGCCTGCTGACCAGCCGCGACGCGGTGATCGGCAAGCTCGGCGCGCCGCTCGCCGCGGCGCTCGAGGGCCACGACCGCTTCATGCTGGCCAACCGCTGGCGGCTGTCGCCCAACGCCGAGCACGCGGTCGAGCGCTACTCGTGGCCGCTGCTGTCCCTTCAGCCAGGTCCGGTGGTGATGCTGGAGTTCGCCCGCATGGAGTACGACGCGTTCGTCGACGCCGGCGGCAACAAGGAGCAGGCGCAGGCGCTGCTCAAGAAGATCGCGGCTGCGGTGCGCGACCAACTGGCGGCGGCGCTCGAGCACCTGCCCGAGGACGCGCGCTCGGGCCTCATCGCTTGAGCGGGCGGCGACCGCGAGGGATGGGCTCGCGGCACGTGCGGGCTCGGACTCGCGGATCAGCGCTCGCATCACTCGCAGGCGCGGACTCGTCGCGGGCGGGACGCGAGCGCAGCGACTCGCGGAGGCGCACGAACGCCGCCGTGAGTCACTCGCGCGTGTCGGGGCAGCCCGGGGGCAGCGACTTGCAGGGCGCGAGCGGTTCGTCGGCGGGGCAGGCCTCGTCGAGGGCGGCCCAGAACTCCTGGCTGTCGTTCCAGCCGTCTTCGCGGGCGACGTCGCCGAGACAGAGGTCGATCATCTCGAAGCGGCGGGGCAGGGCCTCCGGCGGGTAGGCGATGTGGTCGGTGCTCTGGCAGTAGCCGGCGCGGCACTCGAACTCGTCCGGGTCGAGGAAGAAGTTGAGCTGCGGACAGTCGGCGTCGGTCTCGCACACGACCATGCGGCTCCACTCGTCGACGAACTCCCACGCGCCGTAGCCGCCCGGGACCACGCAGGCGCCGTCGATCGAGATGAAGCGCGACCAGGAGTAGCCGTACCACGGCCGTTCGTCGCCGTCGCAGCTCGGCAGCGGCGCGGAGCCCTCGATCCGCCGCACCTCGCAGCCGGTGTACTGCGTGCAGTCCCACGCGAACACGGCGCCGCTCTGATCGGTCAGCCGCTCGGGGTTGAGCTCCTCGACCGGATCTTCGCCGATGATGCAGGCGGCCGCGAACAGCGGGAGGACCGCGAGACGTCGCATGGCGGCATCCTAACACGAGCCCGCCGCGGCGCAGGCGAGCGGCGGGTAAAGGGCCGGCGGGCGCGGAGAATCGCCGTTCCGACGGCCTTCAGCCGCGCGGGTCGGGGCAGCCTGCGGGCAGGCTCGGGCAGGGATCGTTGGGCCCGCCGGGGCAGGCCTCGTCGATCGCGGCGGCGAGCTCGGGCGAGGGCTCGTAGGGCTCGTAGCGCGGGATGTGGCCCAGGCAGATCTGCTCCATCGCCCAGCGGTTCGGCAGATCGTCGAAGGACTCCGCCTGGTCGGAGTTCTTGCAGAAGCCGGCGTTACACTCGTAGGCGTCGTCGCCGATGAGCGGGCAGTCGCTGTCGGACTCGCAGACGACGAACCGGCCGAGGCGCGCGAAGCTGACCCAGCCCTGCGAATCGGCGCACACGGCCGACAGCTCGATCATGTGGTTCCACGAATAGCTGTAGCCGGGCTCGAGCTTTGGCCCGCAGTCGTCGACCGGCAGCGGCGGCGACCCGTCGAGCAGGCTCAGCCGGCACCGCCCGTCGTCGTCGCACTCCCAGCCGAATACGGCGCCGCTCTGGTCGGTGAGGATCTCCGGCTGCGTGAAAGCCTCTTCGCCGTCGCCGCAGGCGGCGAGGAGCGTGAGCGAGACAAAGGTTGCGGAGGTTCGCATATGCCGACGAAACCTCGAGGCTCGGCGGCGCATTCCCGTCACTGCACGCGGTCGAGCCGCTCGATGAACGCGCCAATGTCGATCGGCGGCGGGATCTTGGCGTTGTCGAACTCGTCGCGGGCGAGGACGGCGTGCGAGCGGGCGTGGTCGTACTCGGCCAGGCGGGCGTCCATGGTGGCGGCGAAGAAGTAGCGCAGGCCGCGGCGCATGAGGTCCTTCTCGGACTCGACGTCGGCGAGGAGGGCGTCACGGCAGACGGTGATGAGGTCGTTCTCCTGCGGCAGGGTGACGTAGGCCTCGAGGTTGTCGAGCGCGAGCTCGAGCTTGTCGGTGACCAGCGGGCCCTCGAGGAGGATCGACGGGAAGGCGGCCTGGAGCTGCCGGATCGCCGCGCTCTGGCCGTCGGCGGCGAGGGTCATGCGCGTGAGCCCGAGCAGCGACGGCAGGTGCGTGCCGTCGAGCTTGCGCGCGGCCTCGTAGAAGCCGCGCGCGGCTTTGAGGTCGCCCTTGTTGCGCGCGACCTCGCCGCGGAGGAACAGCGCCTGGGCTTGCTGGCCGACGTCGCCGAGCTTTTTGTAGTTGGCCTCGGCCTCGGCGGCGTGCTTGTCGGCGGCCGCGAACTCGCGCTGCTCGAGGGCGATGACGGCGAGCATGGTGGAGATCGTCGGCTCGTCGTAGCCGCCCTCGCGCGCCAGCAGCAGGAACGGCTTGGCGGCGGCGCCCGAGTACTCGCCCATCTGCACGCCGGCCCACAGGAACGCGAGGTCGGGGGTGAGGTGGTTCTCGGCCGCGAGCGCCGCGAGGTCGCCCTTGAGCACGCCCTGGGCCATCTCGGCGGCCTCCTTCGAGGGCGGGCAGCGCGACACGTAGGCGGTCGCGCGCGCGCGGGCGATCCGCGCCTGGGTCTGGAGGATCGGCTCCTTGGCGGTCAGCGCCGCGTCGAGGTTGGTCAGCATCGCCTCGACGGCGATGTCGCCGGGGCCGAGCTTGGTGTCTTCGCTGTAGTCGCTCTTGCGCGTGGGCGGGGTCTTGGGGTCGAGGTCGACGAGCCGCCAGGCGACGCCACGGATGCACGTGGTGAAGTAGAGCGCGGCCAGGTCGGCGCGGGCGACGGTGATCCAGTGGCGGCCCTCGCTGTCGGCCAGCGCGGCGAGGACCTCGTCGGCGCTGCGGGCCTTGCCGTCCTGCAGCAGCTTGCTGGCCTTCTCGAGCGCGGCGACGGTGGTGGGGCCGGCGTGCGAGCGGGCGGCGTCGACCAGCGGCGTCAGCAGCAGCCACTCCTGCCACGAGCCCATGGCGACCTGCGCGGCGCCGGGCTCGGGCGCGGCGGGTCCGCGGCCCTTGCAAGCTGTCCCGAGAGACAGGCCGAAGGCGAGCGCGACAGCGAGGGCGGAGCGGCGGAGCGGCACGGCTGCGAAGGGTAGCGCGCGGGCGCTCGCGACCCGGGGGCCGGAGGCGTGACGATCTTCACGGATCGGCCGGCTGTAAGCCGCGCGGACAGGGGGGCGTTCGGGGCGCGAGGCCGGCGGACGGCCTCGCCCTGCCCCCGGCGGGCCTGCGGAGACAGACGATCATGCGACGACCCAGCAGCAAGTCCTTCGGCTTGATGGCGACCCTTCTCCTCGGCGCGGCGGTGTTCGCCTGCGGACCGGGCGTCGCCGAGGCCCACCGGCCGTGGAGCGATTCGGGGCAGATGGTGGCGCCGCCGTGGGGCCAGGAGGTGTCGCTGACGATCGAGAGCGGGTACGGCGGGGCGCTGCCGACCTACCAGCACGGCGGCTCGGTGTTCGTCGCCGGGCAGATGGGCGAGCGCTACAACATCCGCGTCCGCAACAACTCGGGCGAGCGCGTCGAGGCGGTGGTGACGGTCGACGGGCGCGACGTGGTGAGCGGGCAGCTCGGCAACTACAAGACGCAGCGGGGCTACGTGCTCGAGCCGTACGGCTCGGTGCTGATCGAGGGCTTCCGCCAGTCGCTCGACCACGTGGCGGCGTTCCGCTTCACCGACGTCGGCAACAGCTACTCGGGGCGCTGGGGCACGCCGCAGCACGTCGGCGTGATCGGGGTGGCGGTGTTCAAGGAGCACCAGCCGCGCAAGCTGCGGCGCCAGCCGCCGCCGCCGATCGCCACGCGGCCGTACTACGAGCCGTACTACGGCGACTACGACGCCGGCGGGGTCGAGAGCCAGATGCGCTCGGCCCCGCCGCCCGCCCCGGCCGACGCGCCGGAGGCCAAGCGCGCGGCCGCGGCCCCGCACGGCGGCGGCTCCGCGCAGGCCGAGGCGGCCTCCCCGTACGACCCGAGCCCGCGGCTCGGCACCCAGTACGGCGAGACGACCTACAGCTCGGTGCGCGAGGTGACGTTCGAGCGCCGCCACAAGCGCCGGCCCGACGTGATGATGACGGTCTACTACGACAGCGCCGAGAACCTGCGCGCCCGCGGAATCATCGTCGACCCGTACTTCTCGCCGCCGCCGCCCCACGACCCGCGGCCGTTCCCGGCCACCAGCGAGCGCCACAACCAGTACGCGCCGCCGCCGCCGGCCCGCCGCTACTGAGCGAACGAGCATGTCTTCTGGGGCATGGTTGGAAGGACAGGGCCCCAGAGTCCTGTCCTTTTTGACATGTCACCCGGGCCAGCCGATGAGGTAGCGGCTGAAGAAGCCGAGGCCGGCGCTGGTGGCATTGGCCAGCAGCGACCACAAGAAGGCGCGCTTCAGGCCGCAGCCCCGCAGCAGCAGGGCCTCGACGACCACGGCGAAGGTCTCGGCGAGGAGGAAGTAGACGGTGTAGCGGTGGGTCTCGAGGAACGGCCAGCGGTAGGCGAGGTCCTCGTAGGCGCGCGAGTAGAACACCCCGAAGAACACGAACCACACGTAGGGGTGCGTCAGCGCCGAGGCGAGGAAGGCGAGCCCCACCCGCTGCGGCCACGCGAGCGACGGCACGCGGTCGGGTCCGCCCAGCGCGCGCAGGTAGATCGGCACCTCCACCAGCTGGGTGAAGGCGAAGGACCAGAACCAGCGAGCGACCATCACGTGCGCGCAATGTACCAGGTCGCGGGCGGTCACCGGGTAGACAACGCGGTTGTCGCACGCGGTCCCTGCTGTTATCGTCCGCCCCGCCGGCCGTCACGGCCGCAGGAGCGAACTGCCCATGAAGCGCCTCTCCATGCCCATCGTGTCCGTCCTGGTCGCGTTCGCCGCTGGTTGCGGGGTCGGCCCGCACGTCGACGACTTCAACGAGTCCCTGGTCGCCGCGGCAGTGGCCGGGTGCGCCTGCGGCAACATCGGCTACTCGTCCGAGGAGGAGTGCCGCGCGGAGGCGCCCCCGGACGAGGGCGAGCAGGCCTGCATCGAGGCGCTGTTCAAGAACGCCGAGGCCAACTACGAGGCCCAGCTCGACTGCCGTACCGCGGTCAACAACCGCCTCGCGAGCTGCCTGAACAGCAAGTCCTGCACCGACCTGGCCCGCCTCGGCTGCGGCGGGGAGGCCGCGGAGGACCTCGAGGACTGCCCCGACCTGCCGAACGACATCAATCAAGAGCTGGCCGAGTGCCGCAACTGAGGTCGATGCGCCGCGCCGAGCTGGCCGCCACCATCGACCACACGCTGCTCCGCGCGACCGCGACCGCGGCGCAGATCGAGCAGCTGTGCCGTGAGGCCCACGAGGGCGGGTTCTTCAGCGTGTGCGTCCAGCCGTCTCGCGTCGTGCTGGCCCGCCGCGCGCTGGCGTCGCTGGGCGCGCGCACGAAGGTCTGCACGGTGATCGGCTTCCCGCTCGGCGCCAATACGCCGGCGATCAAGGCCGCCGAGGCGGCCCGGGCGGTGGCCGACGGGGCGGACGAGCTCGACATGGTGATCGCGCTCGGGGCCCTGCGCGACGGCGACGAGGCGGCTGTCCTCGCGGACATCCAGGGGGTGGTCGGCGCGGCCGGCGGTCAACACCTCACGAAGGTGATCCTCGAGACCGCGCTGCTCACCCCCGAGGAGATCGACGTCGCCTGTCGCCTCAGCGTGGCCGGCGGGGCCCGGTTCGTGAAGACCTCGACGGGCTTCGGGCCGGGCGGGGCGACGGTCGCGGCGGTCCAGCGGATGCGCGCCGCCGTCGGCCCAAATTTGGGGGTCAAGGCGAGCGGCGGGATCGCCGACGCCGCGGCCGCCCGGGCCATGCTGGCCGCCGGCGCCTCGCGCCTCGGCGCCAGCGCGTCGGTGGCGATCGTCGCCGGCTGGGACGAAGATGTCCCCTTCGACAGGGTCGTCGGGACAGGTCAGGAGCAGACATGACGCAAGGCTACGAGTCCGCCACAAACGTCCGCGACGCCGAGGGCCGCCAGTACCACATCGCCCTCAAGCCCGGCGAGGTGGCCCGCCACGTGATCCTCGTCGGCGACCCCGAGCGCGCCCGCCGGGTCGCCGGCAACTTCGAAGCGGTCGAGCTCGAGCGCTCGAACCGCGAGTACGTGACGATCACCGGCCGCCACGACGGCCTGCGCGTCAGCGTGATGGGCACCGGCATGGGCGCCGCGAGCACCGAGATCGCGATCGTCGAGCTGTGCCAGTGCGTCGAGCGGCCGGTGATGATCCGCTGCGGCAGCACCGGCGCGCTCCAGCCGGGCATGGCGCTCGGCGACCTGGTGATCTCGCAGGCCGCGCTGCGGCTCGAGAACACCACGCGCTTCTATGTGGAGGACTCGTACCCCGCGGTCGCCGACCCGCAGGCGGTGATGGCCCTGGCGGCCGCCGCCGACGCGATCGGCCAGCGCTACCACGTCGGCGTGACGGCCACGTCGCCGAGCTTCTACGCCGGCCAGGGCCGGGCGATCGCCGGCTTCCCGCCGCGCGAGCCCGACATCGTCGAGCGCCTGGCCCGGCAGGGCGTCAAGAACCTCGAGATGGAGACGGCGTGCCTGCTGACGCTGGCGACCCTGCGCGGGTTCGTGGCCGGGGCGGTGTGCGCGGTGTATGCGACCCGCGCCGACGACGTGTTCATCTCGCCTGCCCAGAAGGACATGGCCGAAAAGGCATGCATCGCCACCGGCCTGGGCGCGCTGCACCTGCTCGACGCGATGGAGCGGGCCCGCGGGGCGCGGCCGATCTGGCACCCGGGCCTCGGTCTGAACGAGTCGGGCGCGTAGCCGCGGCGGTACTTCCGGGGGTGGTGGTCACCACCGAGCCGGGGCCGCGCCCGCGCTTCATCGTCTGCTGCGATGTCAGCGGACGGGCCCCTGATCCCGCGCCGGGGCGAGTGAGGCCCCGGCGTGGTCGGGCCCGCCGGTCACGGGGCGGCGCCGGCGGCGATCATGGCGGCGTCGAAGCTGCCCTCGCAGATCGAGAAGAACTGAGCGAAAAACCGGCAAGTCCCGCGCCAACACCAGCGCAGCCCTCGTTTCTCAAAACTACGCGTGGACTTGCCCGTCCTGAGGCCTACTCTGTAGGTATCTCGTTCTGTCTCCTTGCATCCTGGTCCGTGACACAGATTGAATCTGTGGCACCACCGCGCGGTGGCGACACAGGCGGCCGCGTAGTAACGGTCCGGCGCGATCCACGGGGCGCCGCGCGAGTCCGTGGCGCACGGCAGCCTGTGGTGGCTCGACCGGCCGGCTTAACTCGAGAGCGCCGCAGCAGCGCTTGTACTTCGAGCCGCTCCCACACGGGCACGGATCGTTGCGGCCCACCTTCGGGCGGCAGGCACGGCGCCGGAGGCGGGCGGGGTGGCTCGGCAGGGCGCAGCGTCGACCCGGTTGAAGTCCGAAAGTAGATGGCGCAGCTCGCGCTCCAGTCACACCCCGATCGGCTCGTGGCGTCGCTACGCGCCGAGGGTCGCGGATCAAGCCGGCGGAGATGCAGTTCCCCCACCATGAGGTGACGAATCAGTATCTGTGGAACAAATTCCAAGTATTAGCAAACTCCGCGCCAATGCCAGCGCAGTCCTGAATTCTCGAAAATGCGCGCGGGGTTGACTTTGCTCGGTTTGTTCTGCGGTTATCTTCGCTGGTCACGTTTCGTCCCAGAGTCTGTCACAGGTCAGGACCTGTGACAGATTCTTGCGCTAGCGAGCTTTCTGGCTGCACTGTTGAGGCGGACGCGCCCTTTCCGCCAGGGGCAGCCCTGAGGCGGCGCGAGCTCAGCCCGCCGGCCGCGCGAGCTCATGCCCCCGGGTCTGAAACCAGCGCACCTGCCACATCACCAATGCCCGACATCTAACGCCGACCTAGTGCTGCGACCGTAAGGTAGCGATCCGAAAACGATGCGCGAATTTGCGCTCTGACCTGGAACGTGATCTACGGGTGCCATGAGGCAGAAGAAGCCGCGGCCCCGGTTCCCCGGACTCAAGCTCAAGGACGAGGATCGAGAGCTCCTGCGCCGAAAAGCCCGGGAGCGGCTCACGGTGCGGACCTGGAAGCGAATTCGCATGCTGCAGTTGCTGGACGAGGGGAAGACGCTGGCGGCGACGGCGGCAGCGGTTGGATCGGCGGTCCCCTCGGTTCGGCGGGTTGGAGAGCGGTATCTCGCTGCGGGCGTCGAGGTCGCGCTCAAGGACGCGAAGCGACCGGTCCCACCGCGGAAGCTCGATGCTCGGCAAGAAGCCGCGATCGTCGCCATGGTCTGCGGGCCACCTCCTGAAGGACGCGCTCGGTGGACAATCATGCTCATCGTCGAGGAGTGCATGAAACGCAAGCTCGTCGACCAAGTCGGCCGGGAGACGATCCGGGTGTTGCTGAAAAACCACGCGCTCAAACCGTGGCGGGAAAAAAATGGCTCTTCAGGGTTGAGGGTGGCGCAGGTTGCGCGCGAAATCGCGCCGTGATATCGTGCGCGAAATGGCAGAGACCGAACTCTACGCCCGAATTCTCGGTATCGAGGCTCCCTGGAGAGTTGCTGCGGTGAAGCTGCAGCTCGGGCAGGGGCAGATCGTCATCGAGGTCGAGCACGACCCCGATGTGCCGACGACGTGCCCGGAGTGTGGCCAGGCTGTTCCCCGTCACGATACGCGGACTCGCCGATGGCGGCACCTCGATACGTGTCAGTATCGGACGATCATCGAAGCCGGCGTACCGCGGACGTCGTGCCCGAAGCACGGTACGCTCACGATGCGCGTCTCATGGGCGGACGGTAGCGCTCGGCTCACCGCGCTGTTCGAGGCGCTCGTGATCGACTGGCTCCGCGATGCGCCGATTGCAGTGGTCGCGGAGCGCCTCGGGCTCTCGTGGGATCAGGTCGCCGGCGTCCAGGAGCGTGCAGTACAACGCGGACTCGAGCGCCGCGAGGTCGCGCTGCCGGAGATGCTCGCCGTCGACGAGACCTCCTTCCAGCGGCGCCACGAGTACGTCACGATCGTGCATGACCCGAAGTCCGCCAGCAAGCGGGTCATCCACGTCGCCGACGGACGCGGCAAGGGGGCCCTCAAGGGCTTCCTGAGCGGCTTTTCGCGCCCAGAGAGGGCTGCGGTCTCCGTGGTCGTCATGGACATGCACGAGCCCTACATTCAAGCTGTCCGCGAGGCCATCCCCGATGGCGACGCGAAGATCGCCTTCGACAAGTACCACGTCGCCGCGCGCCTCGGTCAAGCCGTCGACCACGTGCGACGCGAGGAACACCGCGCTCTCCACGGCCTCGGCGACAACCGGCTCAAGGGCACCAAGTACCTCTGGCTGCGCAACCCCGAACGGATGAGCAAGGAGGTCTGGGACGACTTCGAGGCGCTGCGGACGAGCTCGCTGCGGACGGCCCGCGCGTGGGCGCTCAAGGAGGCGGCGATGGAGGTCTGGGAGCACACCTCGCCGAGCAACATGCGGGACCAATGGGGCATGTGGTACGATTGGGCTATCCGCTCTCGCCTGGAGCCGATGAAGGCCGCCGCGCGCATGGTCAAAAATCACCTCGGCGGCATCATCCATGCAGCCACCGAACGGATCACCAACGCCTCTGCCGAGGGCCTTAACTCGGTCATCCAGAAGCTCAAGTACGTCGCCCGCGGCTTCCGTAACCGCGACCGCTTCCGAGCTGCGATCTACTTCCACCTCGGCGGCCTCGACCTCTATCCTGCCGGGATCACGCGCTGAGTCAGCGGTATCCACCACAAACCCTGAAGAGCCAAAAAAATGTGGTGCGTTCCTCAGATCGACGAGGAGTACGTCGCGCGGATGGACGACGTCCTCGACACCCTGGCGCGACCAGCCGACGCGTCGGAGCCGGTCGTCGCTCTGGATGAACGACCGGTCGTGCTTCGAGACCCCGCTCGACCTGGCCGGCCAGCCTCACCTGGCCGCATGGCCCGTCAAGACTATGAATACGTGCGGCGCGGAACCGCAAATGTCTTCTGCATCGTCGAACCCAAGGCAGGGCGCCACCTGACCTATGCGACGCCGAACCGCACGGCGAAGCAGTTCGCTCGGGCTCTCCGCAAGATAGCTCAACGATATCGTTCGGCGCGGACAATTCACCTCGTCATGGACAATCTTAACACCCACCGCCAGAACTCGTTATGCACCGCTTTCGGCGATGACGCGGGGCGCGAGCTTTGGAGCCGGTTTACCGTGCACTATACTCCCAAGCACGGGAGTTGGCTCAACCCTGCCGAGAACGAGGCGAGCTTATGGTCACGTGAATGCCTTGGACGGCTTCGGATCGGCTCTCTCTCCGAACTGCGCCGTCGAACGTCTCTGTGGAACAAGGACGCCCACCGCCGGCGGCGGAAGATCACTTGGCGGTTCACCAAGGAGCAAGCCCGAGCGGTGTTCAGAATCAGCCAGATCACTACGTCGCGGTCGGAGCACTAGAACAATGGCTAGCACGGTCTTAGACGGCCCCAAGTGGAACCATTCCAGATGCGGCTACCGTCCTGACCGTCCCCGCCGCGATCGCGGCCGTCGCAAGAGCTTGTCGACGCTACGCGCGGTTGCTATGTCGCGCTTTGAGACCGGCGAGTTCCGCGGCAACATGCCGGATGTGGGACTCCAACCCAGCACCGAAGGCATCGATGCGACGACCGCGCTGCAAACCCGGTCGCTGCGCGTTCTCGGGGTGACGGCTGCCCTCGGCGCCGTCTTGCTCGCGTGTCGGCGGCCGGATCCGCCGGCCGTGGAGCGACCAGACAAGGCAGATCGTGCGGGGGCGCTCGACCCGCAGGCGAGCGCGCGTATGGCCGACGAGATTCGCGACTTGCTGCTGGAAGAGCGCATCGAAGCCGCGCGAGCCCGCATCGACGTGCAGCTCGCGGCTTCTCCCGACGACGTCCGGCTGCGCTGGCTCGCGGCCGTGGCCGCGCTCGCGGACAGCGACCTTCAGGCGCTCGCGGCGCACCGCGAGGCGGTCCCCGACGGATCCGGGTGGTCGCTCCTGCTGCACGCGCAGGAGCGCTCGAGCATGCTTCCGCGGCAAGAGACGGTTGCACTGGTGGCGAGCGCCCGCAGACAACTCGGCGATCATCCCGACGCCGTGTGGCTGCATGCGCAGGTGCTGGCAAAGCAGAGCGACGAAAACGGGCTCGCTGCGCTCGCGGCTGTTCCCGGTCTGCCGGACAGCGTGCGGGACTTCGTGCACGCGAAGCAAGTCGGACTCGTGTTCTTCCGCTTCGGGTCCGCGCCGCCGCCGATGCGACCGAGCCTCGAGCAAGTGCAGGAACTCGTGGCCCGCGCCGAGCGGACCGCGCCCTCGGGGACGCTCGCCGTTGTCAGGGCGGCCGAGGGATGGCTACGCCTCGGCCGAGTCGATCTGGCGGTCGAGCTCGTTGAGCGGGCGCTGGCGCGGCGCCCCGACGCGCTGGCCTTCACCGTGCTGCGCGCGCAGGCTCGCGTGCGTCAGGACGCCTCGCTGCGCAGCGCGATGGTCGGCGACCTCGCGGCGCTCGCCGACGAGCACCGCACCGATCCGGACGCGCTCGCGCAGCTCGCCGACGGTCTGTCGTCGCTCGGGGCAGCCGAGGCCGCGCAGGCCATCCAGGACGACGTGCGTCGGCGTTTCCCCGGGGCGCGTGCGGTCGAGCGCTGGGACTTTCAGGCGGCGTCGGTGTTCGGCGCCGTGGGGGACTGCAGGCTAGCAAACGAGGCGGGCACGCTGCCCGAGGCGGACACGCTGGTGCAGGCGCGCGCGCCCGTCGACGCCTTCTTCGATCGGCCGAGGATCCGCGACTCGTCGCTGCGCGCGGCGACGGCGGCCGCGCTCGTCGAGTTCCTGCAGTGCGAGCCGGGAGCGCCGCTGCAGCGGGTCGAAGCGGTGGCGCGCGCCGTGCTCGAGGCGCCCTTCGGGATGGGGTACGACGCCCAGGCGTCGGTGCTCGTGGCGAGCCGCGGCGGCGACCTCGAGCTCGCGCGTGCACTCGCCGAGCGCGCGGTCGCGCTCGCGCGCGAGATGCCACCCGGGTTCGAGATGGTGGTCGCACCCGACGAGCTCGAGCGACATCGACGGGCCTCGCAGGCGCTCGCCCATCACGCCCGCGGGCTCGTGCATCTGCGCGCGGCGCGGCTGGAGGAGGCGCGAGCCGACATCTCGCGTGCAAACGAGCTCTGGCCGACGCGGCCGGACATCGCGCTGCTCGCTGCCGAATTGGCCGAGCGCGACGGCGACTTCCGCCACGCCGAGCAGATCCTCGCGCGCGCGATAGTACGGGAGGGGGCGCGGGCGCGGGCATGCCGAGACCGGTTGCTCGAGCTCATGCGCGCGCGGGGCGGGAAAGAGGCCGATCTCGATCGCACGATCGCGCGGCTCGACCGCGAGTGGAAGGACGAACGGATTGCAGAGGTGCTCGCCGCGCGGGCCGCTCCGCCGAAGCCCCTCGCGCCGTTCGAGCTCGACCTGCGCAGCGGCGGCCGGATCTCGAGCGACTCGTTGCGTGGGCGCGTCATCGTGGTGATAGCGACCGAGCCGTGGTGCACCGGATGCAGGCTCGAGGCGCCCGAGCTGGCGAAGCTGCAGCGGCGCTACCGCGGACGGAAGGACGTGCAGTTCTTGGTCGTGACCAGCGATCCCGACGGAATTGCGGCGCTGCACGAGGGCGCGGGGTTCCACACGACGATTGCCAAGGACGATGGCTGGCGGCATACGGTCGGGATCAACAGCTATCCGACTCACCTATTCATCGATGCCACCGGTCGCGAGGTTTTCCGTGCGTCCGGCGGCTACACCGAGATGCACTTCACATACCCGGCGCTGATCGAGGTACTGCGGCGCGAGCGCTAGAACCGGCTCCAAGAACATGGCGTCCAGGGCAGGTGACCTTGGGAACACGTCGCACATCACGTCGGCGGTACCCATCTTCATGGTGTGTGCCATCTTCCTCGACGGCCGCGGAGTCCGCGATCCCGTCTCGGTAGCCAGGAGCATCAACGTTTGGACGAGCTTACCCCGACGAGGCGGCTCGCCGCGCTCACGCCTCTCGATAAGCCGCGATCGGCTCGAACAACGCCACGGCCGTCCAACTATCTGTCTCGACGGCCGCGCGGCCACCGGCCCCGGGGCTTGGTCCGGTGGGGCGGAAAGCCTGCACAAGGCCCGCTCGGCTCACGCTCGCGATCGACGTCGGCCGACGTGTCGAGCTCGCCGAGGTGCAACACGTCGAGCTCGATCCGACGCTGCTCCTCGACAGTTGCCTTCGTTCGATCGTCTCGACGCTCGACCTGCCACCTCGGACGCGACGACGCGGCACGTCGTCACGCTCGAGATCAGAGGTCGCGCGCGGCGGTGAACAACAGTCGCATGGCGCGCTCGCTTCGCCTTGGCTCGAAGGCCCGCCGTCCGGCGGCCACGAGGCTTGGCCTTGCGGGTGGTCCACGGCAACGCCAGGACCCGGATGCGCGGTAGCGCGATCTCCCGCTTGCCTCAAAAAGTCGTCTCGAATTTGTCGCGAATTTGGCTGTTTTCGGGACAACCCTCGTAATTGTTGACGACGGCGTAGATCCGCGTAAATCCAGCGGCAGAAATCAGCGGCGAAAATCGGCGGCAGAAAACGCCGGCGAGGCCGGCGTCGAGCGAGGGTGACCGTGGCGGCTCAGGATTTGCGACGAGAGCGCCTGGCGGCTCTGCGGGTCGTGTTGCGTTCGACGGTCTCCTTGTTCCGGTAGGATTCGGCGTCGATGGTGAGGACCTCGGCGTTGTGGCACAGGCGGTCGATGACGGCGACGATGCTGGTCGCGCTCGGAAACACCTCCTGCCACTCGCTGAAGATCCGGTTGGTGGTTACGATTGTCGAGAGTCGTTGGTATCGCTGGCTGACCACCTGGAAGAGCAGATCGGCGTAGCCTTGCCCATAGGACATGTAGCCGACCTCGTCCACGACGAGGAGCGCGGGAGAGGTGTAGCGGCGGAGGCGCTTCCGCAGGCGCGTGGTGTCGGGCTGGGCCGCGAGATCGCCGAGCATCTGGGCGGCCTCGACGACGCGGACGGTGTGGCCGGCCCGGATCGCGCGGTGGGCGAGGTTGCGGGCGATCATCGTCTTACCGACGCCGCCCGAGCCGATCAGGACGACGTTGGTGTGCTCGCGGAGGAAGTCGAGCTCGAAGAGAGCCTCGATCGCCTCGCGGTCGATCTTCCGCGGGTGCGTCCAATCGAAGTCGGCGATCGGCTTAAAGGCGCCGATCTTGGCGCCCTCGAGGCGACGCGCGAGGCTGCGTCGACAGCGTTCGTCCTCTTCGGCCTCGATGAGCGGGCGCAGCCACGGCTCGGCCTCGATGGCGTGCCAGCGGGCGAGCAGGCCGTAGAGCCCGAGCGCGGCGGCGCGCTCGCGCAGCGTCGCGTCAGGTGTCTTCGTCGCCATCGTCGTTCTCCTCGGCGGTGAGCGCGTCGTAGGTGCGGAGGTCGTGCGGGCGCACGACGATCGCGCGCAGGCGCGTCGGGAGCTCCGGCGCCTCCCGGTGTCCTGGCGGGGCGAGCTGCTCAATCGCCTTGCGCAGCGCCGGGATGTATAGCAACTCGCGTGCGAGCGCGTCGTCGATGGCCTGCTCCAAGAGACAGGCGCCGTGGGCGTCGAGGAGCTCCTCGAGCTGACGGGTGGCGCGGGCGAGCGGCTCGCCGCGCTCGGCGAGGGCGCGCAGGAAGTCCTGGCTCCGCGGGACCGCGCGCCGCAGGCGATCGAGCTCCCGATGTGTCCGGGCGCCGGTCTTTTCGGACCACAGCGCGTCGATGTGCGACCTGTCCTCGAGGACCTCGCCGGCGCCGTAGCAGCGGGCGTGCTCGGCGATCACGTGCGTCCCGTCGACGACGCGCACGCGCTCGGCGTCGGCGACGACGACGAGCTCCTTGCAGACGTGGGTGTGCGGGATCGAGTAGTCGTTGCGATCGAAGCGCACGTACGGGGTCTTGCCGGCGCGCACGGGCTGCTGCTCGGCGCACGGAAACGGCTCGCCGGACGCCACCAGCAGCAAGGGGCGCTCCTCGGCGAAGGCGCTTTCGACCGTGCGGGCGCGGTCGTCGGGCCACAGTCTTTGCATGGCGAGGGTCTGGCAGAATGCGAGCACCTGCGCGTTGAGGTCGTCGAGGCCGACGAAAGTGCGGCCGGCGAAGAATGCGTCGCGCAGGTAGCGAATCGCGCGTTCGACACGACCCTTCTCGTTTCCCCTCCTCGGCGCGACCGGCCTGGGTTCATAGCGGTAGTGCCCCGCGAACTCGACGAGCGTCGGGTGGAGGCGGATCGCGTCGCCCTGTCGCTCGAGCACCGCGCTCTTCAGGTTGTCGTAGAGCACGACCCGCGCGGCGCCGCCGAAGTACGCGAATGCATGCACATGGCCAGCGAGGAAGCTCGGCATCCGCGCGTCGTAGAAGAAGCGCACGAACAGCGCGCGCGACCAGCTCAGCACCATGACGAAGGCCATCAGCTTGCGCGTCGCCCGGCCGACCCGGACCTTGCCGAAGTCGGCCCAGTCCACTTGGGCCTGTTCTCCGGGCAAGGTCGCAAGGCGCAGGTACGCCTCGGCCCGGCGGGGTCGCAGCTCGCGGACCACCTCGCGCAGCCGCGAGATCTGGCCGGTGTAGCCGCGCGTGCGGACCATCTGCAGGATCCGCGTCGCGCGCAGCTTCGGGTACTTCTCGAGCGTCTCGCGGATGAAGGCGCGGTACGGATCCACCTTCGTCCGCCGCTTCGGCGCCGGCAGCTTCACGCCGTTGTGCTGGAGGATCCTGCGCACCGTGCCGTGGTGCAGGCCGAGCTGCGCGGCGATCGTGCCGATCCGCCAGCCCTCGGCGTGAAACAGCCGCAGGACATTCGCCCGAGTCAAGGCCGACGTCGTCACTTCTCACCTCCGGTCAGATCGAGATCCCACTGCACGGTCGACGGCGGCCGTGGTCGTCGGAGACGGAGGACAAGACGCAAGGGAGCGAGCTCGTAAGCGTGCACCAGCGGGCTCCCGGGATCATCCAGAGTCGCGCCGAAGAGTCCCAGACCCGTGAGCCCAGACGAATCGCAGCTGCCGTCCACACACACAGCAACGCGCAGCGCATCCCCCTGCCACAGCGCGAGGCCCTCGAGCAGCGCCACCAGCGCCCGCGGATGGGAGGGCCGCGGCAGGATCGCCCGCAGCAGCTCCTGCCCCCGCGCTTGCAGCCTCAGCTCGATCGTCGTCGGTCGCGGCCTCAGCCTCATCGACCATGTCCCGATGTTCATGCGATGAATCTCCTTCTGACGCGGTCACCAGCTCCACGCTGATCGATCCCGCGTCCCGGTAGTCATCGCCGTCTCCGCCGTCCTGCGGGAGACACTGCTCCGTCACTTTCTTCGCCCGCTGCGCCGTTCGATACTTCGCCTGTCGCTGAGCGTGCTTGCGCCGACCCTTCCTCGACTGCTGATACCGTCGATTCGACGCCCGTTGCCTCCGCAGCCGCCCCTGCCTGGCGCAGCCCGGCCCGCAGTAGCGCCGCCCGCACCAGCACGCGTCGCACACCCACGTCGCGCTCCCGCACGCTCCACAGCGCAGCGGGATCCCCCTCGGCTCCCGCGGCTCGTTCGGCTCTCGATCGACGACACCTCCGTGCCGGTCCCCGTTGCGGATCCCACCGTCCTGTGGCAGCCTTCACGCGACCTGTCTCTTCGACAATGTCGCTGGGGGAGGTTGTTGGGGGACGCCGGAGAGCGCCAACTCTTGATCCCGGCGTCCCCGTTTTTTTTTCCGGCGCCTCCCCGCTACCCGGCCTCGCCACGCGGCGCCAATCTCCGGACACGCCTCCGGCCCGGCTACGCTCGACCAGAAATTCTTGTGATCTGGCCTACAAGCCTGCGGCCCGTCGAGTTTCTACCAAAACCATTTCGTCGCCTCGCCGCTGGATTTACGCAGATCGAGATCGTCGCTGACAGTAATCGAGCCCACACGGGGGTGCAGCTGTGCTTCTACACCACATCACCAACATCTGGCCTCAGACGCTCGCCTGAACGTTGTTTATAGGGTCGTGCGACTCTCCTTGTGGGAAGTGGAACCGGCGTTCTCGGAGAGCGGCAATGCGCCCCGCGGTGAGGATTCGGTTGGCCAAGAGTGTCGAGGAGACCACGCCGGACGTCAGGCGCGGTCATGGCACGACTGCGGTCATGGCCTGGACCCGCTCGCCGGAGAGTACGGCATAGACCGGTGTATCGTCGCGATACGTGCAGATCGCCACGCCCAGTCCGCCGTCGGCCGCCATGGCGAGCAGCTGGTACGGGTGGATGACGCCGATCTCGAAGGCATCGCGTGGCAAGCCCATGTCCCGGCTCGCTCGCTCGAGGCAGAGGAGATCGGTGAACGCCGGTAGCGCACGACCGGCGTCGCCGTAGACGCGGACCTCGATCGCGCCGGTGTCGGGTTCGCGCATCATGTAGAGGGGCGCGGCGCGGGCCAGGAGTTCGGCGCATAGCGCCTCAAGGGCGCCGGGCTCGTCGCGCTCGAGCGCGAGGATAATGCGGCCGAGTCGGTGCGCGCGCAGGACCGCGGGCGCGGCCTCGGGAGCCGCGATGCGCCCGGCGAGCCCGGCGCGCTCCTCGGCGGCGAGGTGCTCGACGAGCGCGGCGTCGCCGGCCGCCTCGGCGCGATCTCTGGCCTCGTTACAGGTGTGTGCATAAGGATCGAAGGGCGCGTCGTCGGGGTAGTCGCGGCCGGCGTGCACACACAGGACGATGCCCTCTGGTCGCTCGACCTCGATCAGGACGACGAGGCCACCGTCACGGTCGTCGGGCTGTTTGACCGGGATGCCGACGCCGCGGACGAGCCGGGCGAACGGAAGGGTCTGCGGTCCGGGCGGATCGACGATATAGACGGCCTGCGAGATCGGTGGGTTCGCGGTTGTTCGTAGTCGATGCATCGTCCGCAGCAGCGCCTGCAGGCGGCGCGAGTCGGCCGTCATGGCTGCCACGCTGCCCTGATGAAATACCCAATGTACGGGCGCGTGAAACTGGACGACCTCGGGATCCGCCGGCGCGAACAGCTCGGAGATACGGAGCTCGCGGTTGACGTGGACGACCAACGCGGGACCGGCGGGTTCGCGCAACGCGGCGTCGAGCGCACCCAGGACATAGGTGAGCTCGCGCTCCGGATCGTCGCCGGCGACGCCGAAGCCCGCGATCACGACGTTGCCCGTAGTCGACTGCACGCTCGGCTCGACGGGCGCTGCATGTACCACCACGCGGTGCCCGCGAGGGACCGTGGTTTGCTCGGAGTCCTCCGTCGGAGGCTTTTTCTTGCGAAAGCGGTCGAAGAAACTCATGCGGCAATGTAACGCGTCAACCGGCGTGGCGCAGCACGTCGACGACCCCGCGACCGTCGCGGTCGGGTCGCCAGACCTGGATGTCGCTGTCCGCGCGGCGGCGGGACTCGGCGGACCTGACACGCGGGGCATGCCGCAGGTGGGCCGCGGAGAAGGTGGAGCTCGGGCGCCACGGGGTCACTCGGCGAGCGCGCGCTCGTAGGCGTCGAAGAGAGTGATGCGAACCAGCAAGAACCAGCACTCGAGGATCCCGCAGGTGCACTGGAGGACCGTGGTCTTGGCGTGGATCGGGTCGTCGGCAGCGACGCCGAAGCTGTGGCGGATGTCGTCCGAGGGCTCGAAGAGGTGACGGCTCGGGAGGGCCAATTCGCGGCGCGTGAGGTGGAGGTAGTCGCCGACGAGGCCGTCGACGTTGAGGTCGAGCCCAGGGTCGTCGCGGCGCCGCTCGGCGATCTCTCGGGCGGCGTGCGGGCGCTCGACCTCGCGGACCCACTCGATCAAGTCACGGTCGTTGATGACGATCGCGCATGGCTGAAACCCGCCGCCGGCGGGCCAGGAGACGTGGGTCGGAGTGTCGGCGAGGCGCAGTCGATCGCAGGACTCGCGGCCGCGGGCGAGCGCGAGCAGCTGCTCGCGCGAACATGGTACCTGTCCTCGGGGCCATGTCTGCGGGCCGCGGGCCGCGGCGCGCGGTTCGAGGATGAACTGCCGGCCGGGTCGCGCAGGTTGCCAGCCGGCGCGAAGACCCTCGCGCACCAGCTCGGCGACCTCGCGCGGCGTGACGGCGGCGGAGGTGAGACCGACCTGGTTGCCCGGGTGAGGACGATGGAGGCGGACGAGCAACGCGGGGCCGTCTCGGTCGCGCGCCGCGACGGCGAGCAGCAGCGGCGTCCGGCCGCTCCGCTGATCGGGCGTCGGCCGCCGGCGGAGCTGCCACCCATACTCCTGACCGTCGACGATGATCCGCCTCGCACCGCGCTTCGGGATGCTCATGAGCCCGCGACAGGATAAGCGATCGCACGCGGGGCGGGCGAGCCGTCGTTCGAGGCCGCCGGCCCGCGCACCTTCACGATCCTCGACATTTCCTTCTCGTGAGCGTGACGTCGCGCCGCGAGGTCAAGCTCGACCTGGTGACGCCGGTCGAGCTGGACCTGGTTCGTTCGAGGACAACAGCGAGTGCCGCCGCAGTCGCGCCCGCCGCTCCTGGCACTGGTCAGGGATGCGTTCCACGCAGCGGAAGTCCAGCTCCCCGGGCGCGTCGCGGCTGTCGCGACGGCGCTGCGACCTCCGGCCCCGAAGCTTGGTCCGGGGACGCGTCCAGCCCCGTCTAAGGCCCCTGATGCGCGACAGCGCGATCTCCCGGACGTCTCGAAAATTCGTCCCGATTTTGTCGCGATTCGGGCAGTTTTCGAGACAACCCCTCGTATAGGGCCCCGTGGAGGGGCCTAGCGCCTCCTGTACACCACATCACCAAAGCCCGACCTCGGCGTCTGCCAGAACGGCGTTCAAGCCTCGCCCCTGCTCACTCCTCTCGGAAGTGGAATCGGCCGGTTTCAGATCAGACCCGGCCGCTGCGCAGGCGGTTCGTCGGTGCCGTCAGCGATCGACGGCGGCGCTGGCCGCACGGCTTCTACCGCCGGTTCGGCCGGCGCCGGCGTCTCGCTCGCGACCTGCGCGGGCGGTGGCGGCGGATCGACGGGTCACGTGGACGACGTCGATCGCAGCGGCAAGATCCTCGGCAAGCGCTACAAGCTGATCTGGCGGATCGGCTCCGGCGCGACGGCCAGCGTCTACGAGGCGAAGGACGCGATCACCGGAGCGCGGTCGGCTCACCCGCGCCGCCCCGCCCGGCGGTCTTCGATCGCCTCGCCGATCAGCAGACCCCATCGCCGAGCAACGCGGCCGCGCCTTCGATCGCGAACGGCGCGCGAGGTGCCAGTGGCGAGCCGCAAGCCACAGCGATCGCGAGCGACGGCGCGAACGATCTCACCAGACCTCGCAACGCTGCCGGGGGTTCATGGGCGCGCCCTCGGCGCACGAGAACGCGGCGGCGAACTCGGGCATGTTGGTGACCGCCCCGTTCACCCGGAATCGCTTCGGCGCGTGGATGCCGGTCTTGAGCAGCGCGCGCTCTCGCGGTTCGCGCCACTTCGTGCACTGCTTCTGAGCGAGCGCCAGGAAGAACTGCTGATCTTCGTCGAAGCCGTCGGCCACGAGGCGCTCCGCAGCGCCGGCGCGTAACGCTCGGTACGCCTCGAACGCGAGCTCGACGCCGCCGAGGTCGGCGAGGTTCTCGCCGAGCGTCAGCTTGCCATTGACCTTCTCGCCGAGCGTCTCGTAGGCCGAGAATTGATCGACCACGCACTGGGTCTTGGCCTCGAAGCGCTTGCGCGTCTCGGGCTCCCACCACGAGACGAGGTCGCCCTTGGCGTCGTACTGCGAGCCCGCGTCGTCGAAGCCGTGCGTCAGCTCGTGGCCGATGGTCTCGCCGGCCGCGCCCATGTTCACGGCAACGCTCGCGCGACGCGAGTAGAACGGTGGCTGCAGATAGCCCGCCGGAAAGCCCATCTGGTTGCGCTGTGGATCGTAGAACGCATTCACCGACGGCGCGGTCATGTGCCACTCCTCGCGGTCGACCGGCTTACCGACCCTGGACAGCTGGTGCTTGACCTCGAACGCGCGCGCGGCGAGCACGTTCGCCGCGTGCACCTTGGAGTCGAGCGGGAAGTCGTAGACGCGCCAGGTGCTCGGATAACCGATCAGCGAGCTCATCTGCTTGCTCTTCTCGCGGGCGCGCTGCTTGGTCTTGGCGTCCATCCAATCGAGCTGATCGAGCCGCTTGCCGAACGCCTCGCGGATCACGGCGATCATCCCGCGCACGGCCTCGCGGTCGCCTTCCGCGAAGTGGCGGCCGACGAACAGCCGGCCGAGCGCATCGCCGAGCAGCTCGTCGGTCGTCATCACGCATCGCTTCCAGCGGTCGGGGAGCCGCTCCGTCCCGGTCACCAGGTGGCGCAGCGCGAACGCTTCGTCTTCGAACCGCTTGGGCAGCGCCGCGGCGGTGGTGCTCAGCACCTTCCACTCGAGGTAGGCGCGCCACAGCTCCGGCTTGGTCGACCCGAGCAGCCGCTCGATGCCCTGCAGGAGCGCCGGCGCGGTGACGTTGACCTCGCGCAGGCCTGCGAACCCGAGCGCCTTGAAGTACGCGTCCCAGTCCCACGCCGGCGCGAGGCGCGCGAGCCCGGCGCGGTCGAGCTTGTTGTACATCCCCGCCGGATCGCGCCGCTCGACCGGCGTCTTCCACACCTTCGCGAGCTCGATCTCCAGCGCCACGATACCGGCCGCCGCCCGCTTCGCCTCGGCGGGCTTGGTGCCCGCGAGCTGCAGCATGCGGCCGACGTGCTCGACGTAGAACGCGCGGATCTCCTTCGCTCGCGCATCGTCGTCGAGGTAGTGGTGCCGGTCGAGCATCCCGAAGTCGCTCTGATCGATGCTCGCGATCATCTGCGACGCGTCGCGCGCGTCTTGTTCGCTGGCGATCACGAACAGCGCGGCGACTTTGTGACGGTGGAGCTCGGCGACCGCGGCGATCAGCGACTTTCGATCGCGCACCGCGCGCACGGTCTTGAGCAGTGGATCGATGCCGGCGGTGCCGGAGGCTTC
This sequence comes from Nannocystis exedens, assembly GCF_002343915.1. GTDB lineage: Bacteria > Myxococcota_A > Polyangia > Nannocystales > Nannocystaceae > Nannocystis > Nannocystis exedens. The sequence continues at coordinate 6,973,237 of NZ_NETK01000001.1, forward strand.
GCGAGCCGCCTCGTCGACGCACGTCGCGTAGAACGTGCCGGCGGGCTCCGATGCTGCGCTCTCGAGCAGCGCCCGCAGCTCGCCCTGGATTCGATCGCCGACCTCGATGTTCTTGCCCCACCGCACGCGATCGGCCGGGATCTCGTGCGTGGCGAGCCAGCCACCGCACGCGTACTGATAGAAGTCCTGACATGGATCGGCCGTGCGATCGAGCGAGGCCGCATCGAGCCCGACGTCGGCGAGCGTGACGCGCTTCTCGGACGGCTTCGCGCTCTCGTGCGGAGGCGGCTGGGTGACGGCGCGAGGGCGCGTCGCGTCGCAGGCGGTCGCACCCACCGCGAGGATGGCGAGAAGGAGAGGATGGAGGTTGTACATCACCCGTACAGAACCGCGATGAAGGCCGCGCGCTTGAGAAGTTTCAGACCACAATTCTCGCGCCGGGTCCAGCGCTCGAGGTGCCGATGGCCTCGGATGAGGGCTATACCGTGGTCCAGGGCGCTCGTTATCGAACGGGGCTACAGCGCGAACACCATGGCGAACTGGCCGCAAGAACCCGGGCGCAGCAGGCGAACAACAACACCTGGCCCGGGGGATGGGCCGTGGCGGCCTGGGCGGAGCTCGGGCGCCGTAGAGGATGCGGGTGTATTGGCTCAGCGTGAATGCAACCGAGGGAGGTGCGGCTTACGGACTTGCGGGTGGGCAGGTCTGGTTGGGATGATGGTGGGTTTGTTGTCGGCGAGCAAGTTCTCGGCGTTGACGGCGGAGCTCTCGCGCGGCCTCGAGTTTGCGGTCGCGTTCGACGAAGATCGCAGCTTCGCGGCCGGCGAGCTTGTCGACCGGCGCAATGTAGCCGATGGCACTGTGGAGGCGGCGGGCGTTGTAGTGCTCGACGAAGTCGGCGGTGACGCGACGGGCCTCATCGATCGTCGATGGCGCTGCGGGCCGTAAGGCCGTGGACTTGAAGGTTTTGTGCCAGCGTTCGAGCTTGCCGTTGGACTGCGGGTAGCCGGGTGAGATCCGGACGTGGGTCATGCCGGCGACGCGGATGAACTCCTTGAAATCGCGGGCGATGAACTGGGGGCCGTTGTCGGTGACGATGCGGGGCCGCGCCCCGGGGAACAGCTCCCGGGCGCGCTGCAGGATGCACTCGACGTCTCGTTCGGTCATCGACTCGCGGAGGTCCCAGTGGACGATGTAACGGCTGTAACCTGCCGCGGGTCGACATCGAGGTGCTGCCGCCTGAAGTGCAGCAGGAGGGCCTCGCTGCGTTCAAGCGGATCGGCGAGGAGATCAGCGAGGTCATCGAGCGCCGGCCGGAGTCGCTGGTCGTGGTCCGGCTCGTGCGGCCGAAGTTTGTGCGCATCGTCGAGGACCTCGCCGATCCTTCGCCGGTGAAGATCGCCGAGCCGCCGGAGCGGCCGATCGAGCGCGGGCTCGCTGGGCCCGGGATGCTCGCCGACACGATCGTCCGTCGGTGGCAGGACCACACGCCGCTGCACCGCCAGGAGAGCATCTACGCCCGTGACGGTCTCGAGCTGTCGCGCTCGACGATCTGCGGCTGGCACGAGCAGCTCGCCGACCTCGTCGAGCCGCTCGTGGAGGCGATGCTGCGCGACGCTCTGCAGGCGCCGTACCTGTGCACCGACGCGACCGGCGTCCTCGTGCGCGCCGAGGAGCAGTGCCAGCGCGCTCACTTCTGGGTCCTCGTCGCGCCCGAGCGCCACGTCCTCTACCGCTTCTCGCACAAGCACGACAGCGCCGCGGTCGACCGCTTTCTCGCCGGCTACAAGGGCTACCTCGTGGCCGACGCCCACTCGGTCTACGATCATTTGTACGACACAGGCAACGTCGTCGAAGTCGCGTGTTGGGCCCACGCGCGGAGGTACTTCTTCAAGGCGCTGAGCTCGGACCCCGAGCGGGCCGAACGCGGCCTGGCGCTGATCAAGGGGCTCTTCCGCGTCGAGCGCTCCATCAAGACCGCGCCGCGGAAGAAGCGCGAAGAGACCCGCCGCGAGAAGTCGCGGCCGATCGTCGACGCCTTCTTCGCATGGTGTGACGAGCAAGCCGCCGATGTCCTCGACGAGACGCCGATCGCCAGGGCGATCCGCTACGCGCAGAACCAGCGGACCGCACTCACGCGCTTCCTCGTCGACGGCCGTCTGCCGCTCGACAACAACGTGAGCGAGCGGAACCTCCGCCGCGAGGTCCTCGGCAGGAAAAACTGGCTGTTCCTCGGCAGCGACGAGGGCGCCCGCACCAACACGCTCTTCGTGTCCCTCCTGGCCAGCTGCCAGCTCCACGGCATCGAGCCCTGGGCTTACCTGCGCGACCTCTTCTGCGTCCTGCCGTCCTGGCCCAAGAGCCGCGTCCTCGAGCTCGCTCCCGCCTCCTGGAAGCAGACCCGCCAGCACGAGGACGCTCAGCAGCGTCTCGCCGCCAACGTCTTCCGCGCCATCACGCTCGCCGACCATGCCCCGCCGGTATAGTCCGGACGCGCCCGCGCCGTCATGACGCGGTTCATCGTACAGTTACCATTCTCGGATGACCGAGCTGCATACGACGCGATCGCGGCGCTCGCCACCAACTTGCCGCCGGGCTGGACTGTCGACTGGAACCGGGTGTCGCCGTGGATCGGCGCGTCGCGGCCGATCCACGGCGATCTCGAGCACGAGGCCGCGATGACGTGGCTGCTCGCGCGGGTGCGCGAGCTCGAAACTGCTGAGATTCTCGTCACGCTGCCGAGGTGGCGCCGCCAGGAGCGGCTCGGTAACGACGAGACGGACTGACGCGTGCGTCGGCGCCGGGCTCGCGGTCCGCGCGCCCCTTACGTTCTTCGTCGCCGCGCGCGAGCTCGGCATCGGCCACGTGGGTCCCAGGACATGTCGAAAGGCATACCCCTCCCTCGACGTTGGACCTGGCGGCGCTCGCCCGCGCCGCACCGCGACGTGCTCCCCCTGTCGTCCGCGCTGCCCGTCGTCTGGCCTGACTCTGCATCGCCGTCGAGTCGATGCGGACCTACCAGGCCGAGCTGGTGCAGACCGAGCAAGATAGCGATGTGATCCCCCGCGGAGCTGCATGGGCGCCGGCGGATCGTCGCTAGGGCACATCGAACGAGCAAACCACGTAGCGAAATCGGCAGGCGCTCGGTCCCGTAGTCCACTGTCGACGGACTTGTCCGTTGATAACAAACTCCTGATAGACAGTTTTCATCATGAAGGGCCAATCGCCACAGTCTGGCAAAAAAGACTGCCAGTCGAGTGCGCCCTGTCGCTCACAGAAGACGGACGCGATCTTCGCTCTGGCGATCTCATCACAACGCCACTCTCCATAAAGACTTGCGCAGGAGGAGATCGGATTCCTGCCTCCCAAGTATGATTCAAGTTCTGGCCAGTTATACGTTTGGAGAACGAATCTGCGTTCCTCGGGCGCTTCCCCCGCCGAGTTTGTCTTCACCTCTTCGTACTCGGCGGGCGCGCCGTCCCCCGCCAAGGCCATGCACGGAAGTGCCCCCAAACAGGCCGCCGACGGAAGTAGCTTCAAGAATTGCATGCGCTTCATGACTCGTTTTCTCCTCCGATGAACATGAGCCGCATGTCTGGCATGATCCAGCGGGCGACCGCAAAATTTTTAGGCCGCCCGCACCACACGAGTACCGCCACTTAACCATCCGCTACACTGGCTTGCTCACCGAGTCGCGGCGCGGACGGCCGGGCGGCTCTTAAATTGCGAGCGGTTCCTTATGTGTACGAGTTCGAGATTAACGGGGGGCGGGTGAACATGGGAAGTTCGACGCGCCTCGAGAACCCGCGAAGTCACGGACCGGCACAGCAGTGCGCCTCAACCCAGGGCGGCCAGCTCGCACACGTCGGCGCGGAACAGTTCCGCCCGCCGGGCGAGCGAGAGTCGCAGCCTCCGCCTGTTTGTGTGGGGCCTGTTCGGTCACAGGCGGGACGGCCGGGCCGCCGAAGCGGCGGCCGGGAATCTTGCCGTCCGCTTGTTAGCGGCCCAGCATTTGCCATGGCGGGATATGCTCACCGAACTCTTCATCGCCGTCTCGCTCTTCGCAGCGCCCGCTGCCGGTCCCGCGCCCGCCACGCCGGACGAGTTTTCGGACAGGGCGCCCACGGCGAACGATGCCGCCGAGGCTGACCTAGAGACAGCGTTGAATAACCTCGAATTGCCGATCGACCTTCATCATGTCGACGCCTTCGTGGAGACGGCGGACGGACTCCACATGCAGGTCGACTATCACATCGCGCTCGGTCACGTGACCATTGCCACAAGCATGGACGAGGATGGTACCGGCGTGGCGCGATTGATCCTCAACCAGCGCGTGCTCGCCGAGCAGGAATTCGTAAACGGCAAAGTCACCACGGAGAGCACCGCGTTCGGTGCTCTCACCGATGAGGAAGCGCATCTCCTGGTCGCAAGCGTCTATCAAGTCTGGGACCATGACGGGGTCATCAAGGTGCTGGCGGAGACGCGAGGACTCCTTTGCAGTCTCGCGGCCGGAATCAGCGGCCTGGCAATCGCCGCCGGCGCGTTCGCTGGCTGTGAATTGGCGACGACAGGTCTCGGCACCGCCGCCTGTGTCAGTCTGGGCACCGGGCTGGGGAAGCAGACCGGGGCCATCGTGCATGACAAATGCCAGAACGCGCAGAACTAGCCGAGACGGTGCCCATGTCTGCGCTCAAAGTTCATACGCCGCTCCCCCCCCAGCCTTGGGGCTGGTTGCCGACTGATCAATTCTGGGCGCGGGCATTGCTGACACCCATCGCACTCATCTTCTGGCTGCCCTTCTTCGCCCTCATCTTTCCGCTCACGCTGCATTTTAACGTGGCCTGGTGGCAGACCGCGCTGGGCTTCTACCTGTACTATCAACTTTGGGGGGGCCTTGTGGAGCGGCTTGCCCGCAAGCGGCTCGTCCAGCGACATCGGCGCATGCTGGTTGCTGATGCCGAGTCCTCATCGACGGAAAAAGTACCTGCGCCCGCTTCTCGTTTGAGCGGTCTCGATGACTATGAGCACTTCATGACCCGGTTGTTCGGAAGATACAACCGCCTGGTACATCACGCCGTCAACCTTGCGTTCCTCATCTTCATCTTCTACCCAGGCTGGTGGACGAAGGCCCTGGGCGTCCTGTGGATCATCGGCCTTACCAAGCTCGTCCGCGCATCTGCTCAGCGCCAGCGACTGATTTCGCCTGTTGACCCGGTCCTTCCTGCGGCGCCTAAGGGCGCTCTCGATCCTGCTGACCATGAGTGACGGGAGACGGACCTCGAAAAGACGACGGACGCTCGGGACCCGGCAGATCGCGCTCCCGGCGAGTCCGGTGGTCGGCCGAGCAACGACGACGCGTTCCCCAACTTCGCCCCCGGCCCCGGGTTCTCGCAGGAGCGGCCCTCGCCCGCGACGGCGGGTCCGCCGACGGAGTGGTGCTGCCGGAAGCGCCGCGACGGTCCGGCGAGGCGCGTGACATGCCGCGCCACCCGCGCTACGCTAGGGGAGCCATGCGCCGTCTCGCGCTCGCCGCTGCCGTCCTCTCCGGCTGCAACAACGACGCGCCCTCCGGCTTCGCCACGGGCCCCGGGGTGACGACCTTCCAGCCCTCGTTGAGCAGCTCGGGCGCGGCGTCGTCGACCTCGACATCGACCTCGTCAACCTCGACGGGGAGCGGCGGCGAGGACAGCGCCGCGAGCAGCTCCGGCGCCGTGTCGACGTTCGACATGGCGCCGCCGCCGGACCTGGACGACCCGACGCCCGAGGGCTGCAAGGGCAAGATCGACTTCATGTTCCTGATCTCGGCGATGCACACGATGCGACACGAGCAAGCTCAGCTGCTCGCCAGCTTCCCCGGGTTCGTCGAGACGATCGCGGCGGACTTCGCCGAGTTCGACACGCACATCATGAGTGTGAACACGGATGGCCACTGGCGCGGCGAGGTGTGCGAGTCGCCCGACTGGTGCCTGAACCAGGGTCACTGCGGCGAGAACGCAATCGGCTACGAGTGCGGAAAATATGTCGATCAAGTCGGGCCGTGCGACAAACGCCTCGGCGCTGGGCTCGTCTTCAACGCCGGGCCCTACGCGTACAACAAGCCCTGCGACCTCGACGGCAACCGCTACATAGCTGGTGAGCAGGAGCCCGAAGCGTTCGAGTGCATCGCCCAGGTCGGCACCCTGGGCGACGGCAAGGACACGAAGATGGCCGACTCGCTCGTCGAGGCAGTGTCGCCTAAACTCAACGGACCGGATGGCTGCAACGCGGGCTTTCTCCGCCCCGACGCCTTGCTCGTCGTCGTGTTCATTGCCGACACCGACGACGAAAACTCATGGTTGAGCGCGAATAAGGTTTATGAGGCCGTGGTCGCCGCCAAGGGTGGAGATGATCACGCCATCGTCGCACTCGCTGTCATCCCACAGCTTCAGGTGGGCGAGGCTGTGGAGGGCTGCGTTTATGATTCGCCACCCTACGGGCAGCACCTCCGCGACGTGATCGGGCTGTTCCCCTACCGCGAAGAGGGTGACATCTGCGCGGACAATTACGCGCCGTTCTTCAACGGCGCCGCCGCGAGCCTCGTTCACGACGCATGCAACGCCTTTATCCCTCAGTAAAACCGCTCACTGATGGATCCGCGCCACTCGAGCCTGGCGTACGCCACCCAAAGTCCGCTCGCCCGCCACGAGCACCTGGTTGTAGGCCGTACGTGCGAGGCCGTTCGCGGCCGAGGGCTCGATACCCGGGAAGTAATGGTCGAAATTCGTCCCCGGCCCTCCGCGACCAGACAGGAGGCCGCGAAGCACGTCACCGTCCTGCACGACGCCCGACACGATCATCACGCCGTGGGAGAGCCACGCGACACCCGTCCCGTAGGCCACCGGGCTCGCAAAGCCGCTCCACAAGTACGTCCGCGCGCCGTCAGGCTGGTACACCTGCACGGTGATCTGCTGCGCATTGCCGCTACTCTTGCCCTCCATGCCGGTGACGATCGCCCCGTCCGGGTGATCGCCGATGACCAGGAACATGCTATCGCTCCAGTCGCCATAGGGTGGCGCGACAATCGGGGGCTCCAGCGGAGCGGCGGTCTCCGGGTCCATCTGCACGAGGATGCCGCGTGTGTGTTTCTTGTCGATCTCGTGAAAGCCGGTGCTCGCGCCGGCAATCCACGCAACGCCGTCCTTGAGCAGCACGTCGAACGCGAGATCGTCGAATTCCGGTGCATTCGGGTCGCCGACCGGCACGTGATCCCATGTCTTCGCGCTGTGCATGGCGACGCCGTCATGCCGTAGCCACCACATCACGATGTCCATGTCCCCGAAGCCCGACCCTCCGAACCCGACTGCGAAGGCGCCGCCCTCGTCGTCGGCGGCGATCCCCCGCACAGTCGCGCCGGGCTCGGTCGGTGCCTCGACGCCGGTCTCGTGGCCCGCGGCGTCGAGCTGCACGATCCGCGGCTGCCACTGCTTGTTCGCGTTCTTGACGTTCATTGCGATCCACATGCGCCCGTCGGGGAGCACGGCCAGCGCGTCGGCCGACCCCTCGCGCTCGTCGAGGACGATGGTCCCCTCCGGCCACAGCTCGCTCCCGTTCGCGCGGGAACGCTTGCGGATCGACGGCTTCGACACCCCGTCAACCTCGACCGACCCGACCTCGATCACGTCGTCCTCGGGGGTGACGGCGACGCGCCTCGTGGTCGAGCCGCTCGGCCCCAATGTCGCCCACGCCTGCCCGCCGGGGGCTGGCGTAGCGACCGTGAACGTCGCCGGCGGCCAGTGGGCCACCAGCGGCCCGCTCGACGCCGTTACTTCGAGCACGTGCTCGCCGTTGTCGACCGCCCCGAAGATGGGCACCTCACCGACGAACACGCCGTCGCCCTGGTCGGCGAAGGGCTCCAGCTCGACGCCGTCGAGCCAGGCGCGGACGAGGCTCGTGTCCTCGGTGGTGACGCTCACGGCGACCGGCCCCGCGAGGTGGACCTTCGCGGGCATATCGACCTCGAGGATCCGCGGCTGTAGCAGTTCCGCGTCGCTCGCGGTGGTGGAGCCGGTCTCGCCGCTGCTCACGCCACCGCTGTCGGTCCCATCCGCGTCGCCCGCCGTCGCCATGGGCGACGCGCTCGTGCCCCCCTCCGCGGTCGTCATCGGCGCGCCGTCGGTGCTGCCGCCACCTGTCCCTCCGGACATCTTCGAGTCGTAGGCTGCGAAGGCCGCGAACGACGGTGCATGATCGGCACAGGCGGGAAGGGTGAAAACGGCGAGGATGGCAGATGAGACCCAGCGGGACATGGGCGACCTCCACGCGCAGGCGCGCTCAGAATGAGTATACGAGGCCCGCACCACCTGCGCGGGCCCGGATACGTGAGGCTTGGCGGTTCGGTGCGAGCATGACGGCCAGTCCTGTTCGGTTGCGGGATGCCGACGAATGCGGGGCCGGTTGTCACGCCGCCGCCGAATCCGCACGCAGCGGTGTCCCCGCCGTCGCCGCAACCGGGACCGAGTAACGCGCGGCCGATCCCGCCTTCACCGACGATGGAGCCGCCGACACTGCCGGGAGCAACGCCCAGATGGCCGACCCCGCCGGCGTCGACGACCGCATCGCCGATGCCGGCGCCAGGAGCGATGCCCACGTGGCCGACTCCGCCGGCGTCGATGACCGCGCCCGGGTTGCTGAAGGTCCGGCCTGAGTTCACCCGCGAGGCCCTCGACGCGGCCCGAGCTGCTGGCAAGCCGCCGACGCCCTGGTCCAACGCCGCTGCTGCCGCTTCGGCCACGCCGCCCACGGCAAACGTGGCGGAGCCGCGGCCCTCGCTGGTCGCCTTGGTCGAGCAACGGCTCGGCGCGCTCCAGCGTCGCGTGGCGGCCCACGAGGCCGAGCTCGACCTCCGTCTGAAGCACGCCGAGGCCGAGCTGGCCAAGCTGCGCCAGGAGCTCCACGAACTTCGCGCCGGCAAGAGCGCGCCCGCCCCAGTCACGGCGCCGTCGCGAGGGCAGAGGTCTGCCCCCCATGAGCAGACGGGCGAGGTCGCCGCCGAGGCGCCCTCGGCCGGCACGGAAGCGGCGCCTGAGACCACGCCCTCGGCCATCACGGAGCCCGCCGTCGCCTCACCGCTGCCCCTCGCGGCGACGGAGCAAGAGGTGGCGCGCGCCGTCGAGCTGATCGGCGAGTTCACCGAGGTGGTCGACCAGCACCACACGCAGAGCCTCGTCCGCGTCGTCGCCCTCGAGCATGAGGTGAGCGCGATGCGGGCGCTCGTCGAACGCGAGCGCCAGGCCGCCGGAGCCTCGGCCGATGGCTGACAACAAGGACATCGCCGTCCTGGCGAAGAAGGTCTACGAGCTGTCGACCCTCACACTCGAGGAGCTCGAGGACCGCAAGTGGGAGGCGCTCCTGATCGTCAACGCGGCGATCAGCTCCGCCACCGCTGACGGTGTCGCACGGACGCACGCCGACAAAGAAGCCCGCTATGGCGCCCAGATCCAGGAGGAGGGGATCCTGGCGCGGCTGCATCCGAAGTGGCTGCTGCGTATTGACGACGGCAAGCCTCCTGCCATCAAACACGCCCTCGAGAGCGCCCTGGACAACCCGCACCGCGATCTTCGCACTCGCCTCCAGGCGCTCCAGTTCATCGCGCCCGCCGACCGTGACCCGTTGACCGACCTCGCGCGGGCCCTCGCCACCGACGCCTATGCGGGCGCTCGAGGCGACGCCCGCGACCTTTTCATCACGAGGATGCGCGGCCTGTCGAAGGAGTGGTTCAAAGACCCGTGGCTGACGGTCTTGCCTCACGACGGCAACCCGCCACCAGTCTCGATCCTGATCGAGAACCAGGGCTCCACGCACGACGGCGGACTACACGACGACCCATCCGACGACACGACCTGGGAGACGGTCAAGTACGGCTGGGCCGATGCGATCCGTACCTGGGACGTCGACTTTCTGCGCGACAACTCGCTGAGCCAGCTCTATCTGTCCGTTGAGACAGCCGCCATGACCGCAGCGGAGACTGCCGGCGAGGTCGCGTCGGGCGCCAACGAGGCCGCGAGAGGAGTAGCGACGATCCTGAAGTGGGCCCCGTATGTCGCCACGGGGATCGCCGTCCTCGGCTTGGCGACGGCCGCCCTGGCCGCTGCACGGCAGTGAGCCCTTGGAAACAAGCACATGCGACGACGCGCCGCCCGGCGCGAGAACGGAGGATTGGGTGAATACCGATTTCGACAATCGCATCTGCGTCACCGACGCCGCGGATCTCTGGCCGACGGTCGGCGGCCCATCGCTCGAAAGGTGGCGCTGACGTGTCGTCACCCAAAATCGCAGCCCGCATGATCCTGGGCTACGTCGGCCTGGTCGAAGGCGCCGCGGCCCTCATTCGCTTCCGCGAGCGAACGGCCGCCTTTCAGGCCGCGACCGAACGGGCCGAGGCCCTCGGGCGCCGGCTCGTCGTGATCGGCGACCCCGACGCCGGCATGCACACCCGGCTGATGCGTGCCTACGGCTGCGGCGACGTGTGCGTCGACTTGAACGGCTGCCGCGGGTGCCCGGTCACGGTCGTCGCCGACATCACCAAGGGCCCGATCGCCGACATCGCCGACGACTCCGCCGTCGTGTTCGTGTCCTGCGTCCTCGAGTACGTCCCGGATCTCAACGCAGCGCTCGCTGAAATCTCGCGGATGGCCGGCAGCGCCGACAACGTGTTCGTCGTCACCGTTCAGCCGTGGACATTGACCGCACGGCTCTACCCGGGCGCACGCTGGCGGGGCACCGTGAACGCCGACGGCAGCGGCCAGGCCGTCGCCATGAGGGCCGTCGGCCTCGAGGAGAAGCTCGTCATCACCGGCGCGCTGGGCGTCGCCCTCGCGGCCGCGTTCTGGCCGAAGGGACGGAGACGAGGGCCATGACGACCTCGAACGTCGAGCAGGCCCTCGAGCTCGCGCGAGCCGAGGCGCGCGCGCTCACTGATCAGCTCCGCCAGGCCCGCGCGGACCTGCATCGCCTCGGCATCGCCGACCAGAATCGGGCCCTGGTCTGCGCCGCTGTGTCCGGTGCGTTCGGCGTGCTGTGCGGCATCGGCATTGGATTGAGCATGCGGAAGAAATGATGGCTGTGGCCAATTTAACCGGAGGTGGAATGTGGTGAAGGTAGGTACTGCTCGCGGAGGGAACACGGACATGGGCTGGAAGCCGGCCAGCGCTTCATCAGCCCTGCTGAGGGCTTCCGAGGTCGCCGAGTGGATCGGCTCTACTGAAGCGCAGGTGCGGAACATGCGGGCGCGCGCCCAACTCCCGCCCCCCGTCAAGATCCCGGGGCTGGGGGTTCGATGGCTTCGAAGCGATCTTGAGAAGTGGCTCGCTCAGTTCGGGGAGCGGCACTAATCGCGGGTATGACGACGGGGAGGGGAGGGGAGGGGAAGACGCACCCAGAGGTTCGGCCCCGGCCTCTCTCGAACAACATCTTCCATTCCTTACTTGATCGCGGCCCTGGCCAGAGGTAACTCCGGCACAGGACTGCGCGGAAAGGTACGCGCAGATGGTTAAGGTGAGACAACGAACGGACACGAAAGAGCCCGGATGGCAGGTCGACATCAAGGCCATGCCCCTCGGTGGGCTCAAGGCACAGCGGTACCGGTACACCGCGCCGCGCTCGATCACCAGCAAGTCGGCGGCCCTGCGGTGGGGCGAGCAGGTCCGCCGGGAGATCGAAGCCGGGAGGCCGCCCCCGCAGGCCAAGGCCGGCAAGGCGAGGGCCGTCGAGGAGAAGGTCGAGCCGGTGGCTCAGCCGGTGCAATCGGCGAAGCGGCCCAACACGATTCGGGAGGCCGTGAAGGTCTACCTCGCCGATTGCGCCGGGCGGGGCAACGCGGCTTCGACGATCGAGGCGAAGAGGCTGAAGCTCGAGCATGTCGTGGCGATCGTGGGCGACGCATCGGTTGCGGAGGCGGGCGAGGCCGAGGCGAGCCAGGTTCGCGCTGCGATGCGGGCGCGGGGCTACGCGACCACGACCATCAACCAGGCGATGGACGACTTCGCCATGATGCTGCGGCGCTGCCACGTGCTTCGCCTGCGCAGCGCCCCGCCGGAGGAGATCGAGAAGATCAGGGACCGCCAGGCGGCGGTCTCGAAGGCGTACGACGACGGGACGTTCGAGGCGCTCGTCTCCGTGGCCACGGAGCTCGGCCCCGAGTACGCCGCGCTCCTGCTGGTGTGCGGCGAGACGGCGCTGCGGGTGGGTGAGTTCATCGGGCTCGAGGTCCGCGACGTGGACCTCGAGCGCCGCACGCTCCGAGTCGAGCGCTCGGTGAGCCCGACCGGCGAGGTCACGCCGCCCAAGAACGGCAAGCCGCGCACCCTGTCGATGACCGAGCGGCTGACGGCCGCGCTCGTTCCCTTCGTCGATGGCCGCCCGAAGGATGCCCCGCTGTTCGAGGGACGCAGCGGCGGTCGGATCAGCCGGCCTGGCATCCGTCATCGGCTCGCTCGCGTGCAGGCGATGGTCGGCCTCCAGACCAAGGGCGCTCACGTCCTGCGCCACTCCGCCGCGACCTCCGCCCTCGCCGGTGGCGCCGATCTGGTGTCGGTCCAGAAGCTCCTCGGCCACCAACACCTTGCTACCACGGTCGCCGCATACCTCCACGACACGGGCGACGCGCAGGAGCGCGCCGTCGTCGCGCTTGAGAAAGCGAGGGCGTCGGCTCCGAAAGTTGTCACGGATCCGTCACGGGCGCCGAGGACCCGTTCCTAGGTGGGCAAGGGAATGCCCAAAAAGCGTAAGCATCATAGGTGATTAGCTCGAATCATCTGTGACACGTGAACCAGTATCTGTGGAACAAGTTCTGACCCATCCTCGCCAAAAGCTCCTCCGCTGCCAAAACGCCGCGGATCTCCACCCGGAGGGGCTTGGGCGGGGAGGGCGACTTGCCACGGGTTGCCTCTGGGTGCCTCTGGTTGCCACAAATCTGCCCCAAAAACCCGCTTAGATTGGGTAATCTCCGTCAGCTTAGCAAGCGCGAGTCGCGCTTCATCGGGCGCACCAGCTCGGCGAGCTCGGGGGCGATCGTCCGGCTCCGTCCGGCGTCGCGCCGCGGCGCGCTCGGAGGGGCTGGTCGAGGCGTTGGCGACGGCGGGCGCCGACCTCGAGCGACTCGCCCTGGGCGCTCTACGCCGGCAGGCGTCCCGCGTGCGGGCCACCCGTCCCGCGTGCGGGCCAGGGCGCGGTGACGCGGCGCGGGCTCGGCAACGATCTCGCCGACTTGGTGAGCGGGGGCGCGCGGTCGTGCGGATGCAGAGCCGGGCGTCATGCCCGCGTGCGCGAGGCCGGGCGTCTACGTCCCGCGGCAGACCCACGACTGCGACGCAGCGGTGCTCGTGCGCCGGCACCTCGCCGGCTTCCTTGAGCGGCTCGAGGAGAGCGGCCACGGCCCGCTGCCGGAGTTCGTGAAGGCCGAGCTGGAGGGTCTCGAGGGCTGCGGCGACTTCGCACGAGGGTTCGTGCGGACGGCCTGCCGCACCTGCGGGGACGAGCTACGGGTGCCGTTCGCGTGTCGGGGACGCGGCTTCTGCCCGTCCTGCATGGGCCGGCGGATGGCCGAGGGCGCGGCGCTCCTGGTCGACTACGTGCTGCCCGCCGGCGGGTACCGACAATGGGTCCTCTCGTTCCAGGGCCCGCTGGCGGTGCGGCTCGGCTACGACACCGACCTGCTCGCCGCGGTCTGCGAGCTGGCGCGGGCGGTGATGCAGGGCATGCGGCGCGCCGTGAAGCAGCGGCACGACCTCGCCTCAGTCACGCCGCTGCACGCCGGCGTCATGGTCGCGGTGCAGCGATTCCGCAGCGACCTCGGTCTCTACGTCCACCTGCACTGCCTGGTCACGGACGGCGTCTTCGAGGACCTCGGCGAGGGCATTCGCTTCCTGCATGCAGACCCGCCGACGCCAGCGCGTATGACCGCCGTGCTCGCGCAGGTGCATGACGCGCTCCTCGCCGCGCACGCGGACGACGACCTCGACATGGACCCGACGCTTCGCGCCTGCGTGCAGCGCTCGCTCGCCGGCCCGCACCTCGCGCCCGCAGCCGAGCCCGTCGCCGCGCCGCCGCTGACGATGTCGGCCTTCGGCATGCACCTCCACGCCGCGACGACCGTCGATGGCCGCGATCGCCAGCAGCTCGAACGCCTCTGCCGCTACCTCCTTCGCCCGCCCTTCGCACACAACGCCGTCCAGGCGCTCCCCGATGGCCGCGTCCGCGTCCACTTCAAGACCCCGTGGCGCCGCGGCATCGCCCATGCCGACATGGACGCGGACAAGTTTCTGGCGCGCCTGTGTGCCCTCGTCCCGCCGCCGGGCTTCCACATGGTCCGCTACTTCGCGCCGGCGCCCGACACGCCTGTCGTGAGCGTTGACATGCGGTCCGCTGCGCGGGTGCCACTGCTCTCGATTCTCGTCCGGCGCGCTTCTTGCTCGGCGCGTAGTTCATGCGTTCGACTTCTACACTCGCCATGCTGCTCCTCTGCCAGTGCAACGTGGAATCCCCGCTCTTCGTCACCGAGGGTCCGTCAGGAGGCTCGACGACCGACGCGACGACGGGCGGGCCGTCCGACTCGACCTCGACCTCGACCTCGACCTCGACCTCGGACAGTGAGGCGACTTGGACGGATGGAGAACCCGACCAGCCGACGGAGAGCGGCGGTCCTGGCGAGTGCGAGGGATGGCCGGAGCAGGGCTTCTCGCCGCTCTGGGCTCCGAGTGGTGAAAGCACCGGAGAGCCGATGCCGGACCCGGTCGAGTTTGCCTGCCCGGGCGCACGCTGGATCTACGTGTCGACCAGCACGACCGCCTCCTATAGTGATCTGGCGGTCGACTCGCGCGGCCACGTGCTGATCGCCGGGCCCGAATGTCCCGGCTTCGTGGTGCGTGAGCTCGACGCCGAGGGCGCCCTGCTCGATGCGGTGATCGTCGGCCCCCATCCGGAGACGGTGCACCACTTCGCCGGCGTGGACGCCGAGGACAGCCGGTATATCGCGTATGTGCGCTACAGCGGCCAACCCGCCACCGGGATCCGCAAGTACGATCGAGACGGGGTGCTCGTGTGGGAGCGCGAGCTCGGAGCGCCCGAGCCCACCCCGGTCGTATTCGCCGTGAATTCCACCGGCGACACGGTCCTGAGCATGATCTCCGAGGACGACCCGCGCACGCGGCTCATCAAGCACGATGTTGATGGCGCGCTGGTCTTCGACAAGGAGCTGCCCGGCGCGACGATCAGCGTGCTCGATGTCGACACCGCCGGCACGATGGCGGGTTTCGACTGGAGCAGTCAGTCGGGTGTCGCCAAGGGCTCGGCCGTCAAGCTCTCGCCCGACGCCGCGGTGCTGTGGTCGCACGAGCCGGAGGGGGTGATGAATCGGGCGCACGCGCGCTGGCTCGCAGGCGGCGACATGCTGTTCGCGTCCATGTTCTCCGGCACCAACAATTCGACGGTCGGGCGCTACACCGCAGATGGCACGGTCGTCTGGGAGCATCCGGGTCCGCAATTCGACATCAACGATTCGGTCGTCGACCTCGCCTCCAACGGCGCGGGCGAGCTGGCCATCGGCATCGACTGGTTCGGCGAGATGCGGGTCGCCAAGGTCGAGGCCTCGGGCGACCCGGGCGTGTCCCATACCTGCGCAACGGACGCGCTGGCGAGCGCCCGGGTGACGATCGGCGCCGACGGCTCGCTGTATCTACTCGGGGCCGCGAATATCGATGGATTCATCCGGGTCTTCGTCGCGGCCTTCGATGGCTCGTGATCGCATGGATGTCCTGAAGGACATGTCAAACGAAGCTGGCGAACAAGAGGACGCACAGCCTGACGCCGGGCGAGCACAAACTACGGGCGGGTGCAGACGCGCTCCTGCTCGACGATCGTGCGATAGCCGCGGGCGCCCTGCGGCTGGAGGTAGATCGTGGGCGGCCTGCGGCGCGACCAGTAAGCGGAGTCCGAACGCTTTCGGGTCTTTGCGCTATTCGCGGACTATTCGGTCCTGCACGCGGCCCCCGGCGCGGTGGGGTCCGTCAACGAGGGTACGCTAGCTGCTGCGCGATCGCAACCTCGCCGACCCGCTCGAGCTCGACGTCCACTTCGCCGCCGGCCGCTACGACGAGGTCCGCACCCGCTGCATCGCCCTCGCCGACGAGGCCGAGCGCCGCGGCAGCAGCGAGGACTCGCCGTCCCTCAGCGGCAGCGTGCGCGTCGAGGTCCTGATCGGCATGGTCGACGCGATCGCCCGCATGTGGGCCGGCGACAAGGTCCCGGCCAGGGAGGGCGGCGAGCGCCTCCAGGCCTTGCTCCCCCAGCTGCTGCGCGCCTGCGCCGTCGATGCCGACACGTTCATGCGCGCCTTCGAGGCGGCGAGCGGTCCGTGACCGCGCGAGCACGCCGCGATCCGGGCGCCCGCTCGCGCGCGGTCACTGGCAGCCGCCGTCCCACTCGTGCGCGCCGATGCTGAGCGGCAGCGTGCGCGGGAGGCCGTCGATGTCGTCCGGCACTTCCGCGGTGATGTCGCGACCGCCCTGCGTCACCGTGCACGGGCTGAGGGCGTCGAGGACCATGTCGTCGTCGGGGCCGACGATGGTCTGCGCCAGCTTGAGGTTGTCGGCGGCGTTCGCGAGCCCGTCCTCGAACTCCATCACCGTCTTCCACTGTCGCATCGGGCTGCTCCCGTAGAGGGTCCAGTTGCAATCGAGCACGTTGTTGCGCGCGTTCTTCGGCACCGACCCGCCGCTGTTCGAGAAGACGCAAGTCGCGGAGATGTTTTCCGACTCGATCAGGTTGTTGTCGACGGTCGGCGTCGCGTTCATGCCCAACCAGATCCCGTAGGGGGTGCCGATGTCGACGTCCTGCAGGTAGATGCTGTTGCCCAGGACCTTCGCCGCGCCGCCTTCCAGGTAGATCCCGTACGCTTTGCCCAGCACGGCGGACATATCGATCACGTTGTCGGCGATCAGGCCGTTGGAACTGACCGCCGTGACGGCGAACGAGGGCCTCGGGACGTCGACGACGTCGAAGCGGAAGCGGTTGGCGACGATGTTCGGGTCGCCGAAGTCGACGCCATTGCCGACGATCCGGGTCGAGGCGACGTCCTCGGTCGGTTCGATGACGTTGTTGCGGATGGTGGCGTCGCCCGCCACGAACAGCGCAGCCCGGTGCTCCCCGCGCGAGACGCCGACGTGGAAGCCGTCGAGCACCGTGCCGCCGGACACGCCGGCGGGGATCTCGATCGACCGGTGGGGATCGGAGTCGGACGACGGGAGCGCCACCGCCGACTCGTCGATGATTCGCGTGACGTACTGCGCCGGGTCGCGCTCGCCCCAGTCGGCCCGGTAGCTGCCGTACAGCGAGACGCCGTCGATCATCACGATGTGGTCGTCGTTGCTGTAGTCGACGGCGTAGTCGCCCTCGGCGACGCGGATGGTGTCGATGGTGCCCAGCTGTCCGGCCCTGTCAATGGCCCACTGGATCGTCCGCAGCGGCAGCTCGACGGTCCCGGGGTTGCCGTCTTGACCGTCGCCACGCACGTAAAGCACGTTGGCCTCGCCGCCGATCCCGGTAGTGCTGCCGTCGCTGGTCGAGCTCTCGGTCGTGGTGTCGCCGGTCGTGGTGGTGTCGCCGGTCGTGGTGGTGTCGCCGGTCGTGGTGGTGTCGCCGGTCGTGGTGGTGTCGCCGGTCGTGGTGGTGTCGCCGATCGTGGTGTCGACGGCCATCGTGTCGCTGGTCGTCGGCTGCTCGGTCGTGGTCGACGTGGTCGGGCTCGACGTGGCATCGGCGCCCATGGTCGTGTCGGGCGCGCTGGCCGACATCGTCGACTCGCCCGCCGACGTGTCGGGGCTCGTGGCGCCGGGTTCGGTGGTGCTCGAGGTGGACGCGCTGCCGTCACCCCCGCTGTCGCCACACGCCGGGCTCACTGTGAGTCCTTCCCATGCAGCAGGAGTTCATGGAACTTGGGGCCGGGTTTGTCTGTTGGGCCGTAAACCCACGCAAGCGATGCTTCGGGGTAATTGGCCTCATGCAACCCATCCGCAACGCGGAGGAGGATGCTCAAGAGCCTGACATCCGCTTCCGCAATCAACTGCCCAAGCTGGCGATGGACGCGATCAGGCGTTGCCTTCCTTGTCAGGTAATCGGATACCATCAAATAAATACACCGCTTCGCCACGGGATCCAGCGCCTCACGAGCTTTCTTCCAGCCTTCCTCCATCCCGAGGATCATCCAATCTTCGTCGATGCTTTCCTCGATGCGTCTGGCACCTCGGCTCTGTGCCTATCGGGTCACCTGACGCTGGTTCTCAGCGCCTGTGCGGCGCGTAGGAGGCGGACGGGACCCGCACGTTGCGGTAGGAGATCGAGGCTCGGACGAGGTCTGGCACGACGGTGCGGTAGCGACGGATGCCCTTCCCGGTGCTGGCTTCGACGAGTGCGGCGGTGAAGAGTTGGCTGGGGCGCACGAACCGTCGAGTGCGTCGGGTGTATCGCTCGCTGGCTGCCCAGATGTCCCGTGGGGTCCGGCTCAGTTCTTCGGTGAGGATCGCGGCGCCGAGGAGACCGCCGTGCGCGCCGAGCCCGGAGAGAGGGTCGATGCAGTGCGCGGCGTCGCCGACGAGCACGACCCGGGGGGCGTGCCAGCGCTCCCCTCGGACCTGCGTGAACCGGGTGATGCGGGTGCTGTCCGGGTCGACGGCGTTGACACGCTCGATGAACGCTGCGTACTCGCGTCCGCTACGCCTGAGGACGTCGGTGGACGCCTGCAAGAGTTCGGCTGGTTCGAGTCGGCCATCACCGGCGTGGATGACCGTCGCGAGGAGGGTGGCGTCTTGGTCGGGGTACGGGAAGAATTGACACTGCACCCCGTTGGCCAGCAGTACGGTCGCGCGCGAGGTGCCGGCGAGGGTCCCGGGCACCCTGATCCAGTGGTGGACGCGGCCGTTGCGGTAGACCATGCCGTCGTCAGGGCCGATGACGAGCCGACGCACGGTCGAGTTCACGCCGTCCGCTCCCACGATGAGATCATAGGTTTCGTGGGATCCGTCCTCGTAATGCGCCTGGACACTTCCCAGTCGTTGCTCGATGCCGGTGAGCTTGCGACCGAAAGTCATGGAGACGGTCTCAGCAACGTAGCGCGAGAGGGCCCCGATCAGTGCGCCGCGTCGAGCAAGCCGCGCCCCCGGCCACGTGAAAGAGGTGAGACGACGACCGTTGATGCGGATGGAAATCTCGGGCGTGGGAACGCTGTGCTGCTCGGCGATCGACGTCGCCCCGAGCTGCCCGAAGACTTCCATGGCGACCGAGTCGAAGAGGAGCAGGAACCCCCCGGTGGGGGGCTCCGGGGCGGCGTCGACGACGGTGACGTCGTGTCCGCTCCGCGAGAGCATGAGAGCGACGGCGCTGCCGGCGATTCCGGCGCCCACAACGAGGATCTTCATGAGGACATCCCTTTGATGATGTGACGGGTGGCCTTCGGCCGGCGCTGAGGTCGTGCCGCGGGCAGGACGATGGCCGAGTCCGGTTTCGGGCGGTCCCGATGCCCAGGATCGGGTCGAGCTGGGTCCGCAGCACGAACCCGAGCCCGGGAAGGTGGTTGACGAGGGGGTAGACGGATGATACTTCAAAGTATCATGCGAGATCAACAAGTATCATGCATCGCCCTGTTCTTCACCTGCCTTGCGCCTACCGCGTGCAGCGAACCCGAGGAGACGGACCTGCCGGACTACGCCCGGAGCGTCGCCCCGCTGCTCGAGAAGCACTGCGTCAGCTGCCACTCCGCGGGCATGGTCGCACCCTTCGCGCTCGAGACCTACGCCGACGCCCGCAGCTTCGGCCCTGCGCTGGTCGCTGCCGTGCAGGCGCGGACCATGCCCCCGTGGAATCTCGACAACTCGGGCACGTGCCAGACGTACGACAACGCGCGATGGATGTCCGACGAGGAGATCGCTACGTTCGCCGCGTGGGTCGACGCCGGCATGCCCGAGGGTGAGCCGCGGGGCCCGCTCGTCGCGCCGACGACCGAGCCGCTGGCGCTGACCGTCGAGCTCGGCATGACCGAGCCCTACACGCCCGCAGGTACGCCCGAGCACCCCATGGACGACTACCGCTGCTTCGTTGTGCCGGGGTTCGCGACGCCGACCTTCGTCACGGGATTCCAGTTGACCCCGGGGGAGCTTGCGCAGGTGCATCACGTCATCGGCTACGCGATCATGGATCCATCCGCGGAGGCGAAATTCGCCGAGCGCGACGCGGCGGCGCCGGGGCCCGGCTTCTCGTGCTTCGGTGGGCTGGTCGACGATGGTGTCCTCGGCGTCTTCGGGTGGGCTCCCGGGTCGCTGGGCGAGCGCTACCCCGCCGGCGTCGGCGTCGAGATCCCGGCAGCGGGCAGCCTCGTGCTCGAGGTCCACTACAACCTGGCCGCTGGCGCCCGGCCCGACCTCACGCGCGTCGCGTTCGAGGTCGCGCCGCAGGTCGAGTGGCCTGTGCTGCTGTTCGGGTACGACGACCTGGCGCTGCAGCTCGAGCCGGGCCTCAGCTCGGCGAAACACGAGCACAGCTTCCGGTTCACCGACCTGGGCCTGGACGAGCCGATGCTCGCCTTCGGCGTCGGCCCGCACATGCACACGCGGGGGCGCACGCAGCGGCTGGTCGTCGAACGTCCAGACGGCACGTCGACGTGCCTCATGGACGTCCCGCGCTGGGACTTCCACTGGCAGGACTCGGGCCTGTACACTGAGCCCGTGCCGCTGGCCCCCGACGAACTGCTCCACACGACCTGCACCTACGACACTCGCGGCGACCAGGCGCCGATCGCGTGGGGCGAGAACACCGACGACGAGATGTGCCTGTCGTCGCTCTTCCTCGCGCGCGCGAACGGCCGACCGTGGGCGGAGCTCCTGAAGTGACCCAACCGGCGAAGCCGCCGCTGCGACCCTCCGCGCGCGAGGCGATCCTCGAGGCCGCGATCGACGTGCTCTCCGCGAACCCGGGCGCGGGGCTCGACGTCGTCGTGCAGCGCGCGGGCGTGGGTCGGGCGACGCTGTTTCGCCACTTCCCCACGCGCACCGATCTGGTGCGCGCCGCCGGCCTGAGCGCGCTGGCCGAGCTCCGCGCGCGGCTCGGCGCACCCGAGCTCGCCCGCGGTCCGATCCGCGAGCGTTTGCAGCACCTGTTCAAGATCCTCGTCGAGGCGGGCAGCCGGACCCACTTCCTGCTCGTCGCCGCCGAGCTGTTCGAAGATCCCGAGCTGACACGTGCCACTGAGGAGGTCGACGCGCACGTCACTCCGGTGCTCGACGCGGCGATCCGCGAGGGTGTCATCCGCGGCGACGTCCCGAGCGAGTTTTTCGGGGACATCCTCGAGGCGATGGTGTACGGCGCCTGGTCCTCCGTCGCCCGGCAGCGCATCACCACCGCGGACGCACAGACGTGGCTGCTCGAGACGTTCCTGCACGGCTTCGGGTCGGCGGGACGTACTGAGGCGCGACGGCCCGCTGCTCGCGCTCGCCGTCGCTCGTCATGAACGTCGCTGAGCTTGACGTGGGACGAAGCCCTTGTCATGGCGGCCCGCCGACTGGCGGCCTCAAGGCTTGTCCCGCTGGACTGTCTGGGATGGCACAGGAACCGAGATGCGCGACGGTGCGATCTCCCGGATGTCTCGAAAATTCGTCTCGATTTTGTCGCGATTCGGGCCGTTTTCGCGACAACCCCTCGTATACGGCCACGTAGAGGGGCCTAGCGCTTCCTGTACACCACATCACCAAGATCTTCCACGGACTACTGTCTGGAGCTCCCTCCTCGGCCTGAATCCAGGCCGAAGTGGAACCGGCGTTTCAGATGCACGGTTTCGAACTCTTGACAGGCGAACAGCTGCGCGGCCCGCTCGTGCAGACGCTCGAAGGGCCGCTCGAGCCGGACGAGGTGCTGCGATTGGTGCCGCCGGTGCCGGTTAGGCCTGGATGGCCGCGGGAGCGGCGCGCCCCTTGTAGACCGCGCGCTTGAGCAGGCACGTGCTCCCCGGCGAACGCTGAGACGATATGCTGTAAGCGCAGGCCGTCGAACACCCGGGCCGTCAGCGCAGTTTCGCGGGCATTGCGGGACGTCGAGGTCCGGACCCGCGAGGCGATCGGTGCAGCATCAACGTCGGCCGCGAGCGCTGGCTCTCGGGGTCGATCCAGCGTAGCCTCGGCGCGACGGTCCCGAAGCTCACCCAGGAGGCGCGCCTGATCGCGGCGATCCACGACGATCCCGAGAGCGACGATCCGCGGCTGGCGTGGGCCGACTGGCTCACCGCGCAGGGCAACCCGTGGGGCGAGGTGGTGCGCACGGCGGTGGGGCTGGCGGCGCGCAGTCGTCCGCCGTCGCGCGCCCTGCTGGCGGCTCAGCGCCAGCACCTCGCGGCCGGCCTCGGACCGCTCGCAGCGGTGCTCTCCGACGACGTCGACGACCTCGCGTTCGAGCGCCGCACGCTCGCGGGTGGTGTGCTCGTGCGTGCCGTGCCCGCCGCCCTCGTGGCCGACCCGCGCTGGCGCGGGGTCCGGTGGTTGCACGCGCGTGACGGCGGGTCGCCTCAGGGGCTGCTCCGCGACGGCCGCCTCGATCAGCTCGTCAGCCTGCGCAACCTGCCGATCGACGCGGTGGCTGAGCTGGCCGCCTGGCCCGTGGCCGCGCGCCTGCGGGCGCTGAGCGCCTTCGCTGACGGGGCGCACCGGAAGCACCTGACCCCCGCGCTGCTCGAGCCGTTCGGGGCGCTCGAGCGCTTCGCGCTGCACGACCTCGGCGACGACGACGACGATGACGGCGAGGCGGGAGCGGAGCGCGTGCATGGCTGGCTCGCGCGCTCGAAGCTGGCGCGCCAGCGACTGCGACGGATCGGCGTCCGGCCCGGGCACCAGATCGCGATGGCGCTGGCTGAGCGGCCGCGCTTTCCGGCGCTCGAAGCGGTGCGCTTCGACAGCCTGGAGCTGGTGTACGCCGGGCGCGGCGCGCAGCTGTTCTTCTTCGCCACCTCGGCGTGGCTCGAGGGCAAGATCGCGGCGATGAAGATCCCCACGGGGGCGATCACCACCGTCGAGATCGATGCCCGCGTTGTCGACCGACACAAGGACGGCCGCGCCGCGATGAAGGCGCTGGCCGCCCGTCTCGGCGCCAGGTTGACGATCCACGCGAAGCCCAGGTTCCGCACGCACCTCGAGCGTTGGGACTGGGACTGACGACGAGCCGCGCGCCAAGATCATCGACCTCTCGACCTGCCACTTCGTCGAGCGCCACGAGAACGCCCTGCTGATCGGCCCCCACCGGCGTCGGTAAGTCGCACGTCGCCCAGGCCCTCGGCCACCGCGCCTGCCGCCAGGGCCATCAGGTCCTCTGCGCCGCCGCCGCCGACATGCTCGCCCAGCTCCGCATGGCCCGCGCCGATCAGACCTACGATCGGCGCCTGCTCCGCTTCACCGCCCCCGATCTGCTTATCATCGACGACCTCGGCCTGCGCCCGCTGCAGCACGACGAACCGCTCGACCTCTACGAAGTCATCCGCCAGCGCTACGAGCGCGGCGCCCTGATCCACCCCGCGCGGCGCAACAGCCATGAGGGTCCTGCGCGCCGCTCCCGGGGCGCGGTGGCGGCCGTCCACTAGGCTCCTGCACGCCGTTCCGAGGCGCGTGGCGGTGCCGTCGCAGGGCAACTTTGGGGGGGACGACGCAATTCCAGCAGCCGATCGGGGCGCAGTTCGAGCTGCGGCTGCGGTTCTGAATGCGCGGGGATCCGGCGGCGCGCGCCGCAAGTCGCGCAGTGTTCAGGGCGCGGTGGTCGGGGTAACCTGGCGGGGTGATGACCTGGCTTATATCCCGTGGGTGGCTGTTCTTGCTCCTGGCCATGGCGGCGGCGTGCGCGACCGATGCGGAGCGCTGCGCGCGGCACAACGACGACCAGAGCGGCTGCGAGGCGGCGGGCTGCAATTACTGGGCGGCGACCGAGATCGTGGCGGGGGCCGACGGGTGCCGGACCGGCGAGCCGGTGGGGTTCTGCAGCGAGGAGCTGGGGATGTCCTCGGAGGTCTGGTCGATCATGTACGTGCCAGGACCGGAGCCGCGGGCGTACCGCGTCGTCGGGCACCACGAGGACGTACCGGACGATTGGGTCGCGTGCAGCTGCTTCGACGCCAACGCGCCGGCGGCCTGCGCGTGCAAGCTCGACGAGGGCTGCAAGACGCCGATCCTGTCGCTGTGCGAGGGGTTCGCCGACGCGGCGAGCTGCAACCATTTCCAGGGCGAGGTGGGATTCAACGGCTGCGTGTGGACCGAGTCGGCGGTGCAGACCCGCGTCGACGCGCAGACGTGCAGCCGCGAGCCGCCAGTGGGGCGCTGCGTCGCGGTCAACCTGCGCGGCGAGGGGGAGGGCTGCTGGAACGGCCAACCGCCGTCGGTGTGCGCGGGCCGGCCGGAGCAGCCGTACTTCAAGGGGATCCCGGGCGCGCTGAACAATACGGCCGAGATCTTCCGCGACATCCCCTGCGAGTTCACGCCGATCGATCTGGCGCCGTGCTGGTCCGGCGAGACGCAGCGCGAGGTGTGCGAGTGCCCGTGCTTGCCGTGATGATCAGGACATCTCCTCAAAGGACATGTCCTGAAGGTTAGGTTGTTTCGGACATGCCTATGAGGACAGCCACGAGCGAGTCGGTCTCGAGGCGGTCGCGGCAGGCGCCGAGCTCGAGCGTGGCGACGAGCTGGAGAACACCCGCGAACGCTGCGGCCGCAGCGAGCAGGTGCGTCTTTGGCGTGCGACCCATGACCTCTCGGAGCACAACCGAGCGCGACAGCGTGACCACGCCCTGCCCTTGAAGTTGTGCATGCCGCCTCCGGCGCGCGGTGGCGGCCGTCCACGGGCCGGCAAAACGCGCCAGGACGCCTGCGCCTGTCCTTAGCGCCGAGAGCCGGCGCGGGGCCGCGCTCGGTCCAGAAGCTGCTCGGCCATCAACACCTCGCTACCACGGTCGCCGCCTACCTCCACGACACTGGCGACGCGCAGGGGCGCGCGGTGACGGCCCTCGAGAACGCGCGGGCATCGGCGCAGCCAGTTGTCACGGATCCGTCACGGGCTCCTCGGACGCGCCCTCACGCCGGCAAGGGAAAGCCCAAAAAGCGAAGGGGTCACAGGTGATTAGAATGAATCACCTGTGACAGACGGCGCAGTATCGTATTCGTCCGGCGAGCTGCGTTCCTGGCTGAGCCGCGGTTCGGCTACACCTCGTTCGCATGCATCCCGAGCGACACGCGGCGGAAGACGTTGGTGGCGAGCCGCTGCTGAGTGTCCTCCTGTTTCACAGTCTCCTGCCAGAAGGCCGGGGCGAGCTCCAGGACGCGGCGCCGGGGCCACGACGGGAGCAGGCACAGCAGGTCACGGAGGTAGGCCCAGGGCTCGATGCGGTGGAGCTGGCAGCTCGCCAGGAGCGACACGAAGAGCGTGTTGGCGCGGGCCCCCTCCTCGCTGCCGAGGAACAGCCAGTTCTTGCGCCCGATGACCTCGCGCCGGAGGTTGCGCTCGGAGATGTTGTTCTCGAGCGGCAGCCGGCCGTCGCCGAGGAAGCGCCGCAGGGCGGTCCGCTGATTGCGAGCGTAGCCGAGGGCCCTGGCCAGCGGCGTGCCGTCGAGGGCGAGCGCGGCCTGCTGGTCGCACCAGAGGAAGAATGCGTCGACGATCGGCTTCGACTTCGCCTGCCGGACCGACTCTCGCTTCTTGCGTGGCGCCGTCGCCAGCGCCCGCTCGATCTTGAAGAGCGCCTTGATCAGCGACAGCGCGTGCCTGGCCAGCTCCGGTTCCGAGCCGAGGCACTTGAAGAAGTACCTCCTGCAATGGGCCCAGCTTGCGCCAGGCCAAGCCTGGGGAAGGAGAAAGAGGAAAATCAGAAACCTTCCAAAGCGATCCAGGGGGTTCGACTCCCCCACGGTAAAGGCGAGCAGCCAGCCGGAAGCGAGTCTTGCACGGCGTACGGTAACGTGCGTCGTGAAGCGTAGACAGCGGGTGCTGAAGCCCTGCTATGGAGCCTCGACATCATGTGCTGCTGAGGTCCTCGTTTTGTTGGAAACGGGGACAGCATTTTCCGGTCCGTTATGCGAGGACCGGGAGGCTCGGCCGGGGTCTGAGAACAGGGCAAAGGCACAGGATGGATCGCCCAGGAACCTGGGAGATCCCGTCGTCGCCACATGTGAGATGCCGCTTTGGTCCACGGCACCCGAACGGACCTGGCTCGTGCAGCGCGCTCCTGCTGCACGGGAGCGAACCTGGGAGCAGCATGTGGAGCCCGGAAGCGAATACATAAGTGTACGGGTATCGGCGGCGGGAAGTCGTAGCGCTCTCGTAGTACCGCGGAGGCTGGGGAACTCGGCTCATGGGGACCCAGCGGAGGGAAGGGGGGCGCCGTGCCGGCAGAACCGCGTCTGAGAAACACGAGGGTCCTATGAGGCCCGAAAGCGTGTCCACGAAACAGACGCGGATAGCCACGCTGGCGAGGAACAATCCCAAGTTGGTGATCACCTCGCTCAATCACCACCTCGACATCGAATGGCTCCGACACGCGTACAACCTGACGCGGAAGGATGGCGCCATGGGCATCGACGGGCAGACCGCGGCAGATTATGAGAAGGACCTGGAGGCGAACCTTCAAAGCCTCCTGGACCGGATCAAGTCCGGCCGTTACAAAGCCCCGCCGGTGAGACGAGCGCACATTCCCAAGGCGGACGGCTCGACGCGACCGCTCGGGATCCCGACGTTCGAGGACAAGGTGGCGCAGCGAGCGATCGCGTTGCTGTTGGAGCCGATCTACGAGGTGGATTTCCAGCCATGCTCGTATGGGTTCCGGCGCGGAAGGTCGGCGCACATGGCACTCCGGGAGATCCGCAACCAGATCATGGATTGCACGATCCGATGGGTCCTGGATGTCGACATCCGGCAATACTTCGACACGATCGATCACCGTCGGCTGAGGGAGTTTCTCGACCGGAGAGTCGTGGACGGCGTAGTCCGCAAGATGATCGATAAATGGCTCAAGGCTGGCGTACTTGAGGGTGGACAGGTGAGCCACCCCGAGACGGGTACGCCGCAGGGGGGAGTGATCTCGCCGCTGCTCGCCAACATCTTCCTGCACCATGTGCTGGATGAGTGGTACCAGCGGGACGTTCGGCCTCGGATGAAGAGGCGCTGCTTTCTTGTGCGATTTGCTGACGACCTCGTCATGGGGTTTGAAGACTTCCTCGACTGCATCCGCGTCCGCGAGGTGCTCGGCAAGCGGCTGTCTGCGTACGGCCTCAGCCTGCACCCCGAAAAGACCAAGATGGTCGACTTCCGCTTCAAGCGCCCTGACGGAGGGCGGCACCCTGCCACGCAGGCGACCACGTTCAACTTCCTCGGCTTCACCCATGTGTGGGGGAAATCGAGGCGAGGTAAGAACGTGGTGCATCAGCGGACGGCGAAGGACCGTTATGCGCGTGCGCTCAAGGCCATCCGCGACTGGTGCCGGGTGAACCGTCACCAGCCGATGGCGGCCCAGCACAAGCGACTGTCCCAGATGATGACCGGGCACTACTCGTACTACGGCATCAGTGGGAATGGCCGACGCATCCGTTGGTTCGCGCACCAGGTGCAGCGCGTCTGGCACTACTGGCTCGACCGTCGTTCGAGAGGCTCTCAAGGCAGATGGAAGCAGTTCGATCGGCTCTTGTCTGCCTATCCCCTCCCTGCGCCACACATCGTTCACAAGTACGCCGAAGCGAGCGAATCTGCCGCACGAGGAACCGGATGCGGGAAACCTGCACGTCCGGGTCTGTGAGGGGCGGGGGCGGCGACGCCCCCGCCTACTCGGCAGCCGACTTCGACGACCTCGCCGCTGGCATACAAGTGGTCATAGACGGCGTGGGCGTCGGCGACGAGATAGCCCGTATAGCCCTTCGGGAGCCGATCGACGGCCTCGCTGTCGTGGGCCGGCGAGAAGCGGAAGAGGACGTGGCGGTCCGGCGCGACGAGCACCCAGAAATGGGCGCGCTGGTATTGCTCCTTCGCCTGCACGAGGACGCCGGTCGCGTCGATGCAGAGGTAGGGCTGCGTGAAGGCGTCGGCGAACATCGCCTCGACGAGCGGCTCGACCAGGTCGGCGAGCTGCTCGTGCCAGCCGCAGATCGTCGAGCGCGCGAGCTGGAGGCCGTCGCGGGCGTAGAGCGCCTCGAGGCGGTTCGCGGGCAGATGGTCTTGCCAGCGATGCACGATCGTGTCGGCGAGAAGGCCGGGGCCGGCGAGGCCGCGCTCGATCGGCAGCTCCAGTCGTTCCGCGATCTGCACGGCCGGCCCCTCGCCGTCGATCGTGCCCGGCGCCTCGCCCTTGCGGACAAACTTCGGCCGGACGATCCGCGCCACGACCAGCGAGGCCGGTCGACGCTCGACCACCTCGCTGACGACTTGGCCGATCCCTGGAACGCGTCGAGGCCCTCGCGCACGACCTCGGGCGGCAGCACCTCGATCTCGACCCACGGAAGGTTCTCGGGCAGGGGCCGGCGGCCGCGAGAGCGCCGCCGAGTGGGCGCGGGACGATCGACTTCCGCGTCGTCGGCGTCTTCGTCGTCGGCATCGTCGAGCTCGACTTCTTCCTCGACCTCCTCGACGACGACGTCGCGGCCGGCGAGCATCATCTCGAGGATCTGCAGCGCGAGCTGCGGGTCGTCGCCGGCGGTGAAGCGCTCGGCCTTCTTGCCGACGACGATGCCCTTCTCGAGCAGCTTGCAGCGCTCGAGCAGTTCCATGTACAGCTTCTTGTACCGCTCGCGCTCGACGGTCAGCTTGTCGATCGCGTCCGCGTGCTCGCGGATGCGGCTCTCGAGTTCATGGCGGACGAGCTCGACCTCGGTCACGTCTCCTACGTACGCTTTTGAGAGCTCACGTCAAGAGCGATTTCGCCCCGCACGGCGTGGAGCTCGCTCGACGCCTCGCAGCAGCTCCGCGAAGCTTTTCGTGTCGACGACCACCGAGCGCTGCGACGGCTCGTCTGCCGCGGGTACGCGGAACAGCGCCCGATGCAGCCGCTTGTACATCAGGCAGTAGCCGTTACGGTCCCACCACAGCACCTTCACGCGATCGGACCTGCGACTGGCGAACACGAAGACCGCCCCGCCGCGTGGGTCCTCGCCGATCACCTGCCGCACCGTGAGCGCGAGCGCATCAAACCCGCGCCGCATGTCCTGCGGCTCCGTGCATACGAAGATCCGCACCGACGAGGGGATCATCGTCGAGCCTCCAGCACGTCGAGCACGCGCCCGAGCATGTCGGCCTCGACATGACCGCGGATCCGGAGCACCACGCGCCCGACCTCGAGCTCGAGCACGCCGGCCTCGTTCGTCAGCGACGCGGCGATTTCCTGCGTCACCTCGACGAAGCCGGCGCCGCCCGTTCCCCGGTCCTGGGCGCCGTCCTGCGCACCGTGCAGGCGCCACTTCCACCAGCCCAGAGTGTGCGCATTGACCCGGATGCGCGCTGCGTACTCCTTGCAGGTCTGACCGCTGGCGATCCAGCCTTCGACCCGCTTGCGCCACGTCGCCTCCGTCGCCCTGCTCATGGCTTGCCCTTCTCCCGCACGCGGCTGGCCCGCTCTCTCGGCCGCATCGGCCGGAAGTCCAGCCGCAGCGCCCCGCCGAACGAGCTCGCCTGCCAGGACATGTTGCTCGGGATCAGCAGCGCGAACGTCCCTCGCGCCGGCGGCTCGGGCTGCGGCACGACAGCACCGCGGTCATCACGTTTTTCTTCGGTCTCTTTCGACATTCAGCCTCCGAGGGCCCTTGTAGGCTCTCGGCCGGCTCCTCGTCACGACGCAGCTCGCCGGACGCTTACGCACGGGACACCGATGGCTTGGCCCGTCGCGCTCGCCGGCGATAAGGGTTACCGAGCGAACTGGGTCGACCAGTACCTGTTGGAGCTCGGCATCCAGCCCGTAATCCCGAGTAAGGAGAACGAGGACCGCTCCCTTCGGCCTGTCGCATTCGACAGCGCCGCGTACCGGCGTCGAAGCATCGTCGAGTGCCTCATCGGCTGGCTCAAGGAGTCACGCCGGATCGCCACTCGGTTCGAGAAGAAAGCCATCAACTTCGGCGCGATGGTTAAACTGGCGTTTATCCACCGCTACCTGCGCCTGTGCCCGATGCGCGATTTCGGACATAGCCTAGTCGGCGAGCGCTTCTGAAATAGGACGCGAAGGGATGGTGGAAGGTGGGGAAGACGGAACAGTATCCTGCGATGAGTCTCTCGACGGCTCAGGAAACGCCGGCGAAACCCGGGGGCCAACCAAGAGCTCTTCGGCCTTGATGCGGGCCACCGAAGTCGCCGAGTTCATCGGCTCTACCGAGACGCAGGTAAGGAACATGCGGGCTCGTGCCCAGCTTCCCCCTCCCATCAAAGTTCCAGGTTTGGGTGTGCGGTGGCTTCGAAGCGACCTTGAGAAGTGGCTCGTCAAACTGGGGGAGCGCCGTTGACAGTTAAATGTCAAAAGCGCCGGGGTGATGTAGTCCGGCGGTCCGCGATCTCGCGGTTCCTCGGCACTACAGCGTGGCAAATCGACGATATGGTCGCCCGCGACCACGTCCCGTCCCTGGTGAAGATCCCTGGTCGAAGTCTGGCTCGCTGAGCCCGCACCTGCTGCTTGACGCGCCCTCGGCTCGGCGCTACGGGTCGAGCTGAGGGCTGCGCGGAAAGAGAACGCGCAGATGAGTGTAAATGTGATTGAACGCACCGATGCCCGCACGCCACGGCTCCAGGTCGTGATCTGGGCCGTGCCGCCGGGGAAGCTCAAGGCGGAGCGCTACCGCTACAACGCGCCGCGCTCGATCACCAGCAAGTCGGCGGCCCAGCGATGGGGCGAGCAGGTCCGCCGAGAGATCGAGGCCGGCAGGCCGCCCCCGCAGAGCCGCGAGGGTCGGAAGAAGGCCACCGCGGAGAAGGTCGAGCAGGAGGCGGCAGCCGAGCAACAGCGCCTCGCGGCGATGACCGTCGCCGAGTGGTGCGAGGAGTGGGAAGCCAACGAACGAGCGCGGCGCGTGCGTGAGAGCAGCCTCATTCGGCGGCGGCAGGCGCTTCGCTACCTCTGCCAAACGAAGCAGGCTGGCGCGGCAGGCGAGCAGGGCAAGGTGCTGGGCGACAAGCCCGTCGCCCAGCTCAGCGAGCTCGACCTGTCCCGGGTGCAGCGGGAGATGGAGAGCTTGCACTCCTCCACGACGAACACGTACCTGACGATCGTCCGGGCGTGCCTCAACGCCGCGCACAGGCTCGGCCTGCGCCCCGCGCTCGTCGGTCCGCTCCGCGTGCTCCGGACGGAGCCGCCGACCGAGCGTGTCTCGCTCGCGGAGGACGACGCCGAACGACTCATCGCGGGCGCTGAGGCAGTCGGTCCGCGGCATCTCGCCGTCGTACTCGCCGGCCTCGACGCCGGCCTCCGCGCCTCCGAGATCGCCGGCCTCCAGGTGGGCGACATCGACGGCGACGACCTGCACGTGCGCCGCTCCATCGCCATCATTCGCGGCGAGCGCGTGGTTCACCCGACGAAGAGCGGCGAGCCGCGGACGTTGCCGATGTCGGAGCGCCTCGCGGCGGCGCTGCGAGAGCTCGCCACCTCATCCGCCGATGGGTGGCTCCTCCACGACCGCCTCGACCGGCCGGCGACCAGGTGGACGGTCGAGACGTTGCTCGACAGCGCCGCTCGTCGCGCCAAGCTGAGTCCGTTCGGGCCGCATCGGCTGCGGCACAGCTTTGCGACCCACGCGCTCCGGGCGGGGATCGATCTGGAGACGCTGCGCAGGCTGCTCGGGCACGCCGACATCAAGACGACGGCCGAGTACCTGCACAGCGACCCGAGCACCGAGCGGGCCGCGATCTCCCGCCTCGGCGCGCACCGGCGCGGAACCGCCCGTGACACAGCCGTGACACAGGCGCGGCCCTCTCCGCGGCCGAACGCCTAGGGCGCGGCGCCGGCGGCGATCATCGCGGCGTCGAAGCTGCCCTCGCAGATCGAGAAGAACTGCGGGGTACCGAGCGCCTCGGCGACGTCGAGCATGCGGGTCGGCGGGATGGCGACGACGGTCTCGTCGGTGGGGCTGACACAGCCGGGACCGATGCCGAACAGATCCTGCTGCACGGGGTCGGGGTCGTCGGCGTACGTCAGCGGGACGTTGCCGGTCTCGAAGCCGCTCGGGACGCCGGCGATGGCGACCAGGCTCACCGTCGCGCCGCCGGTCTTGGTCGCCTGAATGTCTTGCAAGATCTGGACGTACTTCGACACCGGGTGCAGCACGGCCTGCTCGGGGTCCGAGGTCATCGTGGCGGTGCTGTCGAAGTCGGCGGACTCGCAGCTCGCGTAGGTCGGGCCGGCGCCGACGCAACTCACGCCGGCGTTGAAGCAGACGGCGCTGGTCGGCGCGGGCGCGTTGGGGTCGGACCAGAAGGCCTTGTTGCCGGTGAAGATCTCGTCGAACTCCGGGTCGTAGCTGCAGTCGGCCTCGTCGGTGACGATGACGATCCGCAGGTCGGCCCCCGGGCGCAAGAAGCCGTAGTTGGTGGGGCTGTCGGGCGAGGTCGCCTGCGCGAGCGCCATCGCCATCGCCTGCAGCGGCGATTCGAAGCCGCAGCCGGCGACCCCCTGCGGCAACGCGCACGCGAGCGCGTCGACCAGGTCGGCGGTGACGTTGAGGTCGCTGCCGGTGCGCTCGAGCCACGCGCGTGGCTTGGGGTCGGGGTCGAGGGCGGTGGCCGTGGGCGTGATCGTGAGTTCCGAGAGCGCACACTTGTTGGTGCAGGCGCTCGAGAAGTCCTGCCCGTTGAACACGAACTCGCCCTCTGCGGCGGCTGCGACGCAGCTGCGCAGGACGAACTTGCCGCCCTCGGGGGTGTTCTGCGCGGCGGGGCAGCGCGGGTTGCCGGTGTCGGTGGTGGTGACGGCGATCCGCAGGTTGACGCCGTCGAGGTCGGAGAGCAGGGCGGGCATGCTCGAGGCGAGCAGGCTCTGGTGGCGAGCCATGCTGCCGGAGTTGTCGATGACGAACAGGATGTCGACGGCGCCTGTCACGGGCGGCTCGCCGGTCGTACCTTCGAAGGTGTCGTTGCCGGTGGTGAGGTCGGTGGTCTCGCCGGTCGGGTCGATGGCCGTGGTCGCGCTCGGGTCGTTGCTCCCATTCCCGGAGGCGTCGCCGGTCGAGGGCGCGTCCTCGGTGTCTCCGGTGAGCGTGACGCCCTTGAGCTCGCAGGCGGCGACGAGGGGGAGGAGCAGGGAAAGCGTGAGGGGTAGGCGTGTCATCGGCCGGGCAATGGCCGCGGGCCGTCCGAGTCGTCGGATTTTATTTGCAGGCCGCGGCCGCGCGCTCGCGCAGCGGGGAATGCGGGTAGTCGGCGAGGAAGGCGTCGGCCTCGCGGCGCGCCTCGTCGCCGCGGCCCAGGAGGCACAGCGCCTCGAGCCGCCGCAGCCGCGCCTCCGGCACCAGCGAGCCGCGGGGGTGGGCCGCGAGGTAGGCGTCGGCGTGGCGCAGGGCGGTCGCGCCGTCGCCGTCGCGCACGGCCTGGGCGGCGGCGCGGACCGAGGCGAGCTCGCGCGCGAGGTCGGCCTCCGTGGCTGGCTTTTCGGGCATGGGCGAAGAGACAGGTCGATGGACGCTCGGCGCGGCCGGGGCAGGCGCCTCGGAGACGTCCGAAGGGACAGGTCTAGCCGCGGCCGCGGCGGCGGGCGGGGCCGGGACCTCGACGGCTCGCGGGCGGGCGTCGGGCTGGTGCTGGTAGGGCGCGGCGGCCCCGACGTCGCGTCCGCGGGCCGAGAAGCTGTCGGGCCAGACGAGGCGGGCGGCGAGCAGCGCGGCCGCGGCGGCGGCGAGCAAGCCGAACGCCCACGTCCGCGCGGAGGAAAAAGGGGGCCGCGCGGGAACCCGCTCGGGGCCGAGGGCGGGCGCGGGCTCGCCGGCGTCGATGCGCCGCACGAGCTGCTGCCAGTTGTCGGCGGCGTTGCGAGCCGACGGGGCGTGCCGCGCGCGGTAGGCGAGCAGGAGATCGCGCGAATCGTCATCGTGGCTGGCCATGGGTCCTCCGCAGTTCGGGGGCGAAGCGTCGCACGGCGCGATCGAACAGGGCGCGCGCGGCACGAAGTCGCGAGTAGACGGTGTTGGTGTTGGCGCCGGTGGCGGCGGCGATCTCGGGCGCAGTGAGGAACTCGAGCTCGGCGAGGACGAACACCTCGCGCTTGTCGTCGTCGAGGGTGGCGAGGAAGCGCTCGACGAACTCGGCGGCCTCGATCTGCGCGAGCGCCTGGTCGGGCTCGACGGCCGGCGACGGATCGGGCACGGCCCGCAGGCGACGTTCGGCGCGCATCGTGCCGCGGCGGAGATCGGCGGCGACGCGGCGGGCGATCCCGTAGAGCCAGCTGCGCATCGAGCTGCGGCGGTCGAAGTCGTCCCAGCGGCGATAGACGACGAGGAAGACGTCCTGGACCTTGTCGTCGACGGCCTCGGCCGGCACGCCGAAGTAGCGGAGGATCCGCCACACGAAGTCGTGGTGTTCGCGGAAGACGACGGCGAACTCGGGGGCGACCCCCGAAGAAGGACCGGACCGCGCGGCGAGCGGAGGCATGTCGTGCGGGGATTGGCCGCCGGGCTTCCGGTCCGTCACGGAATTCTCAACTGGACGCCGAGGACGGCGCGGAAGGCGGCCGGGTTGGCGCGGAACACCGGTCCGACGCCGTCCAGGACGAACAGGGGCCGCACGACCGGGACCACCGCGTCGGCGCCGAGAGTGACCGCGACCCCACGCGTGAGCGGGACCGCCAGCTCGGGCCCGACCACCACCGCGAACCACGGCTGCGCGCGCGTGCGCGCGCCCTCGACCCCGAGGCCGGCGCCGAGCAGCGCGCCGGCCTCCAGGCCGCCGCAGCCAACCAGCTCGAGCCGCGGGCGTATGCCGGCGACGCCGCAGGCGCGCAGGGTGGCTGTCCACAAGGACAGGCGAGCCCCGGCCGCCAGCGTCGGGTCGGGCCGGGTCTCGCGCGGCGCCAGGCCGGCGGCGCCGAGCTCGACGCGGAAGCGCCGGCGCATGACGCCGAGCGCGACGGCGAAGCCGCCGGTGGGCCCGGACAGGCTGCCCTGATCGAACACGCTGGCGAGGCGCAGCGAGGCCCGCCAGGGATCGGGCGGCGGGGCGGGCGCGGGCGGCGGGGTCGGACCGTCGAGCGGGTCGTCGGCGCGGGCATGGGCGGCGAGCGGGGCGGCGAGCGGGTCGTCGGCGGCGACCGGGGCGGGCGCGGCCGCCGGAGCCGGGGCGGGCGCGGGCGGCGGGGCGGGCGCGGAGGCCGATTGAAGTGTGCTTTGATTTATGTCTGAAGGGGCAGGTTCTTCGGGCCATGTCCCATCGGACTCGGGCGGCAGCGCCGGCGGCACGCCGGCGGCCAGGCTCGGGTCGACGGCGGTGGCGACGATCTCGGCGGCCGCGTCGGCGAGCACCTGGCAGCGGCGGTCGCGGAGGCTGCGGCGCTCGCTGCCGGCAGGGCTCTGCAGCTCGAGGTCGAGGCGGAAGCCGCGGGGCTCACGGACGACGCGGGCGCGGGCGCGGACGCGCTCGGCGGGACCGCCGGGGTCGAGCGGCCGGCCGAGCAGCTTGCTGGTCGCGGCCGCGACTTCCGCGGCCGGAGGGCAGCCCTCGGGGGCCTGCCACTCGAGGTCGAGGCCCGCGGGCGCGAACGCGGCCACGAGGGCGAGGGCGAGGGGGAGGGCGGGCACCAGGGCGGAGAGTAACGAGTCTCGCGGCCGTCTGCACGGCCCGGCGCCGGCGCACGCTCGCCCAGCGGCGGCCTGGTGGCATGGTCGACGGGACCTCGGGCGGACGTGGACGCGAGCGAGCCGGCTGACGCGGCCGACACCTTGTCTTCGGGTCAGGTCGTCGAGTTT
The DNA here is from genome assembly GCF_002343915.1 of Nannocystis exedens. Lineage (GTDB taxonomy): Bacteria > Myxococcota_A > Polyangia > Nannocystales > Nannocystaceae > Nannocystis > Nannocystis exedens. Next base: position 7,009,185 of record NZ_NETK01000001.1, read on the forward strand.
CGACTCGCGTGGCGGTCTACGCTTGCTTGCGAGTCACCCGCGCTCGAGGATCTGGCGGGCGCGGGCGATCGCCTCGGGGGTGCCGGCGAGCGCGAGCACGTCGCCCTGCGCGAGCGGGGCGTACGGCGCGGGCGAGGTGTCGGGCGTCGAGTGGCGGTGGATCGCCATCACCGTCGCGCCGGAGCGCTGGCGCAGCTGCAGGTCGGCGAGCGTGCGGCCGATCGCGAAGTCGCCAGGGTCGAGGCGCAGCGGCGCGAGGTCGGGGAAGCCGGGCAGGAGGTCGCGCGCGCCCGGCAGCGATCGGTCCTCGTCCACGTCGCCGCCCTCGTGGCTCTGCTTGGCCAGCATGGCGACGATGAGCTCGGTGCCGGCGTGCACGTGGCCCTGCAGGTTGGCGAGGCTGCGCCAGCCGTCGTAGAGAAGGACCAGGGCGATGAGGCCGAGCACCAACAAGATCGTGCTGAGCGGCACGAACGGCTGGGCGATGGCGACCAGCGGGCCGCTGACGGCGAGGCTGAGCGCGACCTCGAGGGCGACGGTGAGCGCGCGGCGGGGCGCGGCGCCGAGGTCGGGGCCGTCGTCGGCGTGGGCCGGCACGACGATGCGCGCCAGCGTGCGGGCGACGGCTCGCAGGTGGCGCAGCACGCCGAGGAAGAACAGGCCGACGACGACGAGCGACAGCGTGACCCACACGACGTCGACCAGCGACGGCGGCAGGTGGAAGCGGTCGGCGAAGAACTTGACCACGTCCCAGTGGATCAGGCTCGAGCCCGCGGCGCTGACGAGGAGCAGCGCCGCGTCGAGCACCAGCAGGATCACCGACCTGCGCACCCGGCTCCACACCGTCACCGTGCGCGGCGCAGTGCGGAGCTGCTCGATCCACGACTCGTAGAAGTCGACGAACGTCTGCAGCCGGCCGGGCGACCACCGCTGCAGCGCGTCGGCCACCCGCTCGGAGCGGCGCACCAGCATGGGCGTGCTGATCTGCGTCAGCAGCGACACGCCGACCACCACCGGGAACATGCTCTTGTCGAGGATCCCGGCGGCGATGGCGAAGGCGGCGATGATGAACGAGAACTCGCCGTTCTGGGCGCAGCCGAGGCCGGCGCGCACGGCGTTGGTGAGGCCGTTGCCGGTGAGGAACGCGCCGGTCGACACGCCGACGATCTTGCCGACCAGGACCACGGCGGTCAGCGCGAGCACGAGCGGCCACTGGGCGCCGATCTCGAGCGGGTCGGACTGCATGCCGACCGACACGAAGAACACCGCGCCGAAGATGTTGCGCAGCGGCAGCACGTGTGGCTCGAGCTTGTGGCCCTCGCCGGACTCGGACACCAGCATGCCGGCCACGAAGGCGCCGAGGGCGATCGAGTAGCCGGCGGCGGCGGCCAGCGAGGTCATGATGAAGCAGACGGCGACGCTGGCGATCAGCAGGGTCTCGGGCCGCTCGTGGGCGGCGGCGCGGCGGATGAAGCGCGGGATCACCAGCAGGCCGAGGGCCAGCAGGGCGAGCAAGAAGGCGATCAGCTGGCCCACGGACCAGGCGAAGTCTCCGGCCGACACGCCGCTGCCGCTGGCGACCGCGGTCAGCAGCGCGAACACGAGGATCGTCAGCATGTCGTCGAACACGAGGATGGCGAACGCGAGGTCGACGAAGTCGGCGCGCTGGCGGTGCTCCTCGAACGCCTTGGCGGCGATCATGGTCGACGAGCTCGAGATGCAGGCGGCGACGAACAGGCTCTGGATCCGGTCCCAGCCGAACAGGCGCGCGCAGCCGAAGCCGAGCGTCATCATCAGCGCGACCTCGAACAGGGCGGTGAGCCCGGCGGCGGGGCCGATCCGGGCGATCTTCCGCAGGTTGAACTCGAGGCCGATGCTGAACATCAGCATGATGACCCCGAACTCCGACAGGTCGTGGGTCAGCAGGCCGCTGTCGCGCGCGACCTCGATGCCCGGCACGTACGGGCCGATCAGCACGCCCGCGAGCACGTAGCCGAGGACCGGCGGCTGGTTGAGCCGCTGCGACAGCATGCTGGTGACCGCCGCGGTCGCCAGGATGACGCTCAGGTCCTGAATGTAATGGACGACGTCGCCGGCCATAAAAGGTGGCGAGGTATAGCGCCGCAGGCCCGGCGAGCGCGCCGCCCGGAGCCCGGGGCCCGGCGCCGCGAACCGGCCGCGGCGGCGGCGAGCCGGCCGGACGGGCGCGCAGGCGGCGGACCTCGCGGCCGCATCGTGCGAGGCGCGTCGCGGGCCCGCCAGGCGACGTCGAGGTCGTCGGGGGCCTGCAGGCCGAAGGGCGCGAGCGCGCAAGCGGACGAACTTTCACCGGCGAAAGCCATGGTCTAAAGTCGCGGACCATGCATTGGCTTACCCGCGCTGCTGTCGTGGTCTCCTCGCCGCTCCTCGCCTGTCAGCCGAGTTCCCCGGGCGGCGACACCGAGACGGCGACGGCGACGACGACGGAGGGCACGACCGCGGGCCCGACCACCGCGGGGCCCACCACCACGGTCGATCCGACGGTCGATCCCTCGTTCACCCTCACCACCGTCACCAGCGAGCCGCCCGTGCCGGTGTGCGGCGACGGGATCGTGTCGGGCGACGAGGCGTGCGACGACGGCAACCAGGTCGACGACGACTGCTGCACGACCGCCTGTACCAAGGGACAGGCCGAGCCGGGGCAGGTGTGCTGGACGGTGATCGTCGAGGGCACCAAGAACGGCGAGGACCTCGCCGGCGGCATCGCGGTGGACGAGGCGGGCGAGATCTACATCGCCGCCAGCGTGGTCGACATGGCGGCCGGGCCCGACGCGCTGATCCAAAAATTCGACCCCGGAGGGGTCAGCCAGTGGACGCAGCAGTACGACGGCGGAGTCAACGCCGCCGACTCTGCGCTCCGGCTCGCCGCCGAGCCGAGCGGGTTCATGGTCGCGGTCGGCCGGCAGACGATCGCGCAGGGGCAGCCGGGGCTGTTCTGGCTCAGCAAGTGCACGCCGACCGGACAGCTGGTGTGGCAGTTCACCGACGACGCGCCGATCGCCGGCGCGGCGGTGGCGATGGCCGGCGACGACCCGGTGGTGGCCGGTACCATCAAGCAGGCCCAGGACACCAACGGCCTGGTGCGCAAGTACGACGAGAACGGCGCCGAGCTCTGGTCGCGCGTCCACGTCGGCGCGGGCGGCGGGCTCGACAGCCTCAGCGGCGTGACGGTCGACGGCGCCGGGAATGTCTACGCCGTCGGCCGCGAATCGACCGATACGCAGGGGTTCAACATCCTGATCCTGCAATACGGGCCCGACGGAGCGCCCGGCTGGATGGACACGGTCGACGGCGGGATGAGCGGCAACGACTGGGCGCTCGACGTCGCGGTCGACCTCGACGGGGTGGTGTACGTCGCCGGCCGCGTCGAGACGGGAGGGGGCTTCGCCGACGCCTGGCTGCGCAAGTACGAGGCGACGGGCCAGGTGCTGTGGACGGACACGTTCGCCGGCGAGTTCGGCCAGAGCGACGACGCCACCGCGATCGCGGCGGTGGCGGGCGGTGGCTTCGTCGCGGCCGGCGGCACGGCCGTGGGCGAGGACGACGTGGACCTGTGGATCCGCCGCTACGATGCCGACGGCGGGGTGATGTGGACCGACGTCGTCGCGGGCATGAACGGCGGGGTCGACGGGGCGACCGACGTGGCGTCCACGCCCGACGGCGGGGTGGTCGTGACCGGCACCGTGACGGTGGCGCCCGGCCTCAACAGCGACGTGATGGTCCGCAAGTACGGGCCATGAGCTCAAACTCTTTATGATGGGACATGTCCGTTCGGACATGTCTCGTCATAAAATCACGACTCGGCCGCGTCCTCGTCGATGTCTTCGAGCGTGGGGGCCTCGGCGTTGAGGTCCTTGGTGTCGAGGTCGACCGCCTCGTCGGCCGGCGCGGGCGGGGGCCGGTGGGGGTCGGGGACGATGAGCGGGCGCTCGGGCGGAGAGATGCGCTCGCCGGCCGAGGTGTCGCGCGGGCCGGTGTAGACGTGGCTCCGCAGGTCGCGGCGGTCCATGGCGCGCTGCACCTCGTCCTGCAGCGTGCCTCGGTCGCGCAGGTGCTCGCTGACCCACGCGTCGCGGCGCGACGGGTGGTCGTCCTTGCGGGTGCTGCGGGGCTTGCTCTCGACGTCGTCGTCGGCGAAGCGCTCGGGCTCCGGCGCGCGGGGAGGCGGGCCGATCCGCAGCAGGTTGGTGACGTCGCGGACGCCGGCGACCTGGTAGGCGATGTCCTCGATGAGGCGCTTGGTCGCGCGGCGACGGACGTGGCCGCGCAGGAGCACCTCGCCGCGCTCGACCAGGACCTCGACCTGGGTGGCGTCGATCTCGTCGTGAGCGGTGAGGAGGACGTGGAGATCGTCGCGGATCGACTCGTCCGAGCGACGGTAGCCGCGCGGGCCGCGTCCGCTGTGGTCCGGCGGGGTCAGCTCGCTCTCGAGCTCCACGCCGGTATAGTCGAGCTCGGCATACTCCGATTCGTCGACGCGTGTGCCGTCGAGCGTGGCGTACGCGCCATAGCCCTGATACGAGGCATCGGCGAGCGGGACTCTGGATTCGGCGAATCCCCCGGGGAATCGCGGCCCCTGCCCGAAATCGCCTGGATGCCGGAATCCGTCCTCGATTGGTTGTCTGCGCCGGGTCATCGGATTTCCTCCGCGCCTCTAGTCTTGTGCATGGCCAGGGCGCGGGCAAGCGGCGGCGCCCACCGCGACGTCAGTCGGTGGGCAGCAAGACGACGTCGACGCGCCGCTCGTAGGGCCAATCACTCGGGGCCTCGGGCGCAGCGCCGGCCTCGCCGCCGGAGCGGACGACGATGCTCTCCGGGTCGACGCCCTGCGTGGCGAGGAACTCGCGGACCGACTCGGCGCGCGACATGCCGACCTTGTCGTTGTACTCGTCGCGGTTCGCCGCGGCGTAGCCGCGCAGCTCGACCTTGTGCTCGCGCAGCGGCCCGGTGGTCAGGCACTCGGCGACGCGCCGCAGCAGGATGTTGTCCTCGGGCTCGGGCGCGGCCGAGTCGAACTCGAAGTAAGCCTCCGGCGCCAGCGGGATCCCGCAGGCCGTGGCGAGCGGGACGTCGATGAACACGCCGGTGATCTCGACCCGCCGCTCGCCCGCGGGCTCGGCCTCGACGCCGACCGCCGGCGGCAACGCCTCGCGCTCCTCGGCCTCGACGATCAGCGCCTCGTCGTCGCGCTCGGCGACGTCGTCTGGGTGCTCGACGGGGCGGTCGGCCGAGGTCTTGTGGCAGCCCGCGACGGCCGCGAGGAGGACACAGAGGGACACGTAAACGGCTCTCATGGCCCCGCAGGATTGGCGAGCGCCCGCCGCCGTCAAGCCCGGGCGTGCTGATCCGCGGCGACGGGCCGCGCCCGCCCCGACGCGCGGCCGCCCGCCCGCCGCGGCTGCGCGTCGCGCGGCAGGATGCGGGTGTCCCTCGGGACATGTCCTCGGGTGAGGCGAGGCCGTCCGCCCGCTTCCAGGGCCGCACCGGGCGTGGATGATCGACGGGACATGTCCTTGGAGGCATGCCCGGGCCGAGGAGCGAATGTCTGGTCGGACATGTCCTGCGCAGCATGTCCTATGGAACGATTGATCGTGTCAGTACGCGACCCCGATCGCGCCGGCCTGGCGGCGCAGGGTGTCGGTGACGGTGGCGTCGAAGCCGTCGCCGGCGCCGGCGGCCCGCTCGGCGTCGCGGAGATAGGCGTCGCGCTGGGCCGAGAGCTCGCGGATCTGCTCGTTCACGGCGGACCGCTTGTGGCGCATGTCGGCGACGTGCGCGGCCTGCTGGGCGGGGGTCATCGCCTGCATGACGTCGGGCAGCCGGTCGGTCGGGATGTCGGCGAGCGCCTGGCCGCCGTCGAGCGCGCCGATCAGGTCCTCGCTGTTCATGCGCTCGACCTTGGCGCTGTAGCTCGCGGCCTCGGCGGCGGCGCTGGCCGACATGGCCATGCGGTTGCCGAGCTTGACCTGCGCGCTCAGCTTGTCGCCGCGGCTGCCCCAGGTCAGCACGGTGGCCGAGAGCTCGTTGTTGAGCGCCTGCAGGCGGTCGTCGAACGGGGTCGAGACGGCGACGACCCCGCCGTTCTGGGCGATCTGGCTGTACTCGCCCCGGGTCGCGCCAGCGATCGCCCGCCAGGCGGCCTCGGCCTCGGGCGAGGCGCCGCACTGCACGGTGTTGATGAGGATCCCGCGCTGCGCGGCCAGCCTGGCCAGCTCGGCGGTGGTGGGCGAGTCCTGGTAATCGTCGTGCGGCGGGGCGTCGCCGACCAGGAACACGAGCTTCAGGACCTTGTCGCCGGCGCTCCACTGCATGCGGTCGAGCGCGTCCTCGAGGCCGCGGCCGACGTGCTCGGGGTGGTCGCCGCCGCCGCCGACCTCGTAGCCGAGCAGCTCGGCGTAGACGGCGTCCATGTCGGCGGAGAAGTCGAAGCGCTTCGTGACGTATTCGTCACCGAGGTCGCGGTAGGCGACGAGGCCGATCCGCAGGTCGGGTCGCGGCTCGCCCGAGGCGAGGCGGTTGGCGATCGCCCAGATCTTCTGCTTCGCGCCCTCGATGAGCCCCGACATGCTGCCGGTGGTGTCGAGGACGAACACGACGTCGATGCGGGGGCGCGCGGCCGCGGGTGTCTGCGCCGGGGTCGCGACCGCCAGCGGGGCCGACGCGACCTCGGGCGCCGGGACGACCTCGGCGGGGCTGCGGAGCGTGGGGTGAATCGCCAGGGCGAGGCAGCAGACGGCGATGGCGCTGGCGGCGAGGACTTCCATGGGGCGGTGGCGCATGCCTGCACCCTACGCGCGAGGCAGCGAGCTCGCCGGCGACGACGTGGGCTTTTACACAACCTTGACCGGAGCCCGGGCGGATGCGCGAGCGAAGACGTTCGCTCGCGCGGCGGACCGTCGGCGTATCATCCGCCACGACGACGATGTTCTGGTCCCGAGTCGGCAGGCGGCAGAAGAGCGCGATGGCCTCGGCGATCGGCCGGGAGCAGGAACAAGCCGTCCGCCGGGTCAACGCGATCCGCTTCGTCGGCGCCAGCGGCCTGCTCGCGCTGTACACGGTGCTCGACCTGCTGCTGCATCAGGCGGAGTGGGGCGCGGGCGGGGTGTGGATCGTGGCCGGTTACTGGGGCGCGGCGGGGGTGCTCTACGCCGCCGGCCGACGCCTCGGCGCGCGCGCGTCGCTGCTCGGCATGGCGATCGCGCTGGTCGACGTGCCGTTCATCTTCATCCTGCTCTACAGCACGATGGGCACCGGCTCGGCGGCGGGCACGGCCGGGTTCGCGGTCGGGGTGTTCGCGCTGTTCATCATCCTGTCGGCGATCACGCTGCAGCGGCCGCTGGTGGTCGCGTGCGCGGTGGTCGGCAGCGCGCTCGAGATCGTGCTGCAGGTGACGGCCGGGGTGACGGTGGGGGCGATGGTGGCGACCGTGCTGCTGCTGTCGCTGGTGGCGGCGACCTGCGCCTACCTGATGGGCCGGTTCCGGTTCTTGATCGAGACGACGGCGCGCGACCAGCTGCGCCTCGATCGCATGGGCCGCTACTTCTCGCCGGCGGTCGCGGAGCTGCTCAGCCAGGCCCGCGAGCAGCAGGCGCTCGGCGAGTCGCGCGAGCTGACGGTGCTGTTCAGCGACATCCGCGGGTTCACGACCCTGGCGGAGTCGATGCCGAGCGAGGCGGTGGTCCGCCTGCTCAACGATTATTTGACCTGTATGGTCGACGTGATCTTCGCCGCCGGCGGGACGCTCGACAAATTCATGGGCGACGGGATCATGGCGTACTTCGGCGCGCCCATCGAGCAGGCCGATCACGCCGACCGGGCGATGTGGTGCGCGCTTCACATGCAAGAGGCGCTGCACCGCTTCAACGTCAGCCGCGAGAGCTCGGGGGTGCCGCCGCTGAAGATCGGGGTCGGGCTGCACAGCGGGCGCGTGATCGTCGGCGACATCGGTTCGCCCCGCCGCCGCGAGTACACGGCGATCGGCGACGTGGTCAACGTGGCGTCGCGGCTCGAGGCGCTGACGAAGCAGCTGGCGAGCCCGATCGTGGTGTCGGAGACGACGCGCTCGCGGATCCGCGGGCCCGTGAGCTTCGTGCAAGCGCCGGAGGTGCCGATCCGCGGGCGCAGCGGGCCGCTCACCGTGTTCTTGCCGGTGTTCGATCCGTCGGCGGGCGCGCTCGAGGGGATCTGGCTGCGCGACCACGAGAGCATCGTGGCGCTGGCCCAGGCGGCCGATTCGTCGGTGGTCGGCGAGACGCTCCAGAGCGTGCGCGCGGGGGACTCGAACCCCTGGCTGGCGAAGAAGCCGGTCGCGGCGACGGCGGGGCGCTAGGACCCGTGAAATGGGGATTGCCGGATCGCGCGACGGAGACGCGGGTTCGCTGGTATGGTGGCGACAATGCTTACCGTTCAGCTCCGCAGGTTCCTCGTGTGCGCGACCGTCCTCGCCGTGGGATGCGGTGAAGCGGCACCACCGGCGCCTGCGCCCGCGGTGCCCGAGGAGTTCGACGATCCGTTCGCCGAGGACGCGAAGGCCGAGGTGAAGGCCGAGGCGGCCGCAGAGGCGAAGGTCGAGCCGGTGGTGGCGCTGGCCGAGCCCGCGGCCGCTCCGGTCGAGCCCGGCGTCGCGGGGCCGGGTGCGGCGAGCGCGACCGCCGGGGCGCCGGCCGAGGCGGCGCCGACCGGCGCGGCGCCGGCGAGCGCGGTGGCGGAGGCCAGGCCGGAGGCCAAGGCGGAGGGCGAGAAGGCCGCGGCGGCGAAGAAGGTCAAGCCGACGACCGAGCCGCAACCTGTCCCGAAGGACAAGTCACCGACGACGCCGGCGGCGCCCGAGGCACCTGTCCCTGCGGACAGCCCGCCGCCGACGCCAGCGCCGACGCCCGCGCCGGTGGCCACGCCGACGCCCGCGCCGACCCCGGCGGCGCCGGCCCAGCCGGAGCAGAACCGCTTCGCGGGGACGTTCCGCTACGCGGGCGGGGAGGCGCAGCGGCAGCAATTGACCGACGCGATCGAGACGACGGTGCAGCAGCTGAACGCGCTGATCCGCGGGATCGGCCGCAAGCGGTTGACCACGGCCAACCCGATCCGCGAGCAGATATCGTTCGTGGTCGAGGGCACCAGGGTGACGGCGACGTTCGCGGCCGGGCGCACGATCTCGGGGACGCTGGGCGGTCCGGCGGTGCCGTGGACCGCCGACGACGGCTCGCCGCTGACGGTCGCGTTCTCGCTCGTCAAGGGCCGCCTGGTGATGGAGTTCAAGGCCGAGGACGGCGGCCGGCGCAGCGTGTTCACGCTCGACGAGTCGGGCGACAAGCTGACGATGAGCGTGACGATCACGTCGTCGCGGCTGGAGGTCCCGCTCAAGTACGCGCTGACGTACCGGCGCAAGTGAGCGCATGCAGGTCCGGCGATCGCCCAGTCGATCGCCGCCCCCACGCGTCACGGGCGCGGCCCCGTTTCGTCGCACGGCGTTCGCCGTGGCGAGGGCGCGGCGAGGTCGATATTTTGGCGCGCATGAACACGAAGGGACTGGCGCTCGCGCTCGGGGCATTCGTCGCGGTGGCGGGCGGAGCGGCGCGAGCCGGGCAATTGGTGGTGATGGACGAGACGTGGGTCCACGCGCCCGACCTGGCCGATTCACACTACCGGGTGACGCCGATGATGGACGTGCCGGCGGACTGGACGAGCCCGGTCGACTGGACGCAGGGCTCGGTGTGGGTCCACCTCGAGGTGCTGACCAAGCCGACGGCGCAGGAGACCAAGTTCCAGGTGTGCTTCGAGGCCAACCCGACCTACGCGTGTACGCTGCAGTCGCCGACCTACACCGAGGTCGGGATCTACGAGTGGGAGTCGACGTTCGCGCAGTTCTGGTCGCCGCCGGGCGAGTTCGTCGACTGGACGCAGGGCGTCAACAAGTTCGCGTGCATCCTCAAGGACACGATGAACGGCAAGCCGTCGGCCGACAACGTCGGGCCCGAGACGGCGGCGCTGTACATGCCGACCGAGGTCCGCATGGTCATCACATTGGTCGAGCCCGGCAGCACCTACGAGCCGCCGGCGCCGATCGGCGAGGAGACCACCGGCGGGGAGTCGACGACGAGCGGCGAGACGACGGGCGAGCCGGAGACGAGCACGAGTGACACGGGCGGCGCATCGACGACGGGCGAGGCCAGCACCGGGCTGCCGGCGACCACCGCGGAGACGGGCACCGGCGAGCCGGGGGCGACCACGAGCAGCGGCGGCGAGGCGCCGACGACCGGCGCGCCGACCAGCGGCGACGCGGCGAGCACGAGCACGACCACGAGCGCGGGCGACGGCGCGAGCACCGGCGACGGCGCCCAGGACGGCAGCGAGGCCGGCTGCGGCTGCCGCGGCGGCGGAACGGACGGGGCGGGCGTGTTCGGGCTGATGATCGCCGGGCTCGCCTGGCGCAGGCGCGGGCTTCAAGCTGTCTGAAGAGACAGGCGCCCGCAGACCTCGCCGCCGGCGCGCGGGTCGCTCGCGGGCGGCGCCCGCCGTGGGGGAATGAGGCTTATTGGCGGTAGATCGCCGTGAACTCGCCGTCGCGGCCGAGCTCCGGGGTCGCCACGCCGCGGAGCTCCTCGACGCACTTGAGTGATTCGCCCTTGACCTCGGCGCGCGCGATCTTGCCGGCTTCGACGGTGACGGCCACTTCTGCCCGCGGCTGCTTCACCGTGCGCAGGCAGGCGGCGATCGATCGCGCCGGCGCCTCGGTGAGCTCGGCCGCGCCGCCGTCGCTCCACGTCGCGCTCGCGAGCGTCCACTTGCCGAACTCGATGCCCGCGGCCGGGGTCGTCGCCGGCGCCTTGGCCTCGGGCTTCGCCGGCTCGGCCTTCGTCTCGACCATGCCCTGCGCGGCTTTCAGCTCCTGCGCGGCTTTCAGCTCCTGCGCGGCTTTCAGCTCCTGCGCGGCTTTCTTCTCCGCTTCCCGAGCCTCCTCCGCCGCGTCGTCCCGCTCGGCCTTGGTCGCGGCGGCCTTGATCTCCGCGGCCAGGACCTCCCGGCTCTTCGCCGGCTCCCCTTCGCGCGCGGCCGGTCCGCCGCATGCAAAGGTCCCCAAGAGCGCCGGCACCACCCAGGCTGTCCTTCTCACCGACATCGCCTCGAGCGTACCACAATCGTCGCGCCGGTCGCCGCGCGGTCAGCTCAGGGCCACGCGCAACGCCTTCGGACCCCGGACCGTCAGGTTGTCGAGCCAGGTCGGCTTTTCGAGCAGCTCCCAGCGCGGAAATTTCAACAGTGCCTCGAGGGCGAGGCGAGCCTCGAGGCGGCCGAGGGCGGCGCCGATGCAGTAGTGCGGGCCGGTCGAGAAGCCGAGGTGGCGGTTGTCGGCGCGGGCGATGTCGAAGCGGTCGGGCTCGGGGAACTGGGACTCGTCGCGGTTGGCGCCGGCCAACGAGAGGAACAGGCGGTCGCCGGCCTTGACCTGCTGGCCGTGCCACTCGAAGTCGACGCGCGCGACCCGGCCCATGCGCGAGACGGGGCACTCGAAGCGCAGGACCTCCTCGATGGTGCTGGCCAAGAGGTCAGGTTCGGCGCGCAGCCGCTGCAGCTGGTCGGGGAAGCGCAGCAGGGTGTAGACGGTGTTGGCGATCAGGTTGGTGGTGGTCTCGTGGCCGCCGAACAGGATCGCGGTGCAGGTCGACAGCAGCTCCTGCTCGCTGAGCATCGAGCCCTGATCCTCGGCGGCGGCGAGCGCCGAGAGCAGGTCCTGGCGCCGGGTCTGGCGGCGCTCGGCGAGCGCCTTGCGGAAGTACTCCTCGAGCTCGAGGATCGCCGCGCGTGCGCCGGCGAGCAGCGCCTGGCTCATGACGGTGGCGCCGAAGAAAGCGGCGATCGCGTCGGAGCAGGCCTTGAGGCGGTGGCGGTCCTCCGGCGGCAGGCCGAGCATGTCGCCGATCACGAGCACCGGCAGCGGGCCCGCGATCGCCCCCACCAGCTCGACCTCGCCGGGCTCGATCGCTCGCACCAGCTCGCCGAGGATCTCCTGGATCCGCGGGCGCCACGTCTCGACGAGGCGCGGCGTGAAGGCCTGGCCGAGCAGGCTGCGCAGGCGCGTGTGGTCCGGCGGGTCGCGCAGCAAGATCCAGTGCGCCAGGTTGTCGACCACCGGCGCGAACCACTGGCGCGCCTCCGACGGCAGGCGCCTGGCCATCGCCTCCGCCCGGCTGGCCGACAGGCGACCGTCGCGGAAGCCGGCCGCGACGTCGGCGTAGCGCGTGACGATGAACGAGCCCGCGCCCTCGTTGCCGGCGAAGTACAGCGGCGCCTCGCGCCGCAGCCGCGCGAGCACGGGGTAGGGGTCGTCGCGATTGTCGGGGGCGTACAAACCGAGCGGATCGTGCATGACCTCCGAGGGTAGCGGAGTTCGCCAGGCGCGGGACCCGGCGGCCGGGCGCTTTTGATCGACGGTGCGTTCGGAGTGCGGCGTTTCCAGAGTCGGCCTTCGGAGGCCGCGCTCTCTGTTGCGTGAAGACTGTCGGCGATGGCGGACGCGGCGAGGATGAGCCTGTCCTTTCGGACATGGCCGTGCGGCGAGGAAGCGCGCCCGCCGGCGCGTGGACGCCGGCGGGCCGTCGATCATCACACGTGTCCCGAGGGACAGGTCACGTCACTGCGGGAAGACCTGCTGGCAGTAGCCGTCGATGCAGGGGGTGCCGGGCTCGCAGCAGTCGGCGTCGGACTCGCAGGCGTTGCCGGGTTCGGAGCAGGGGCCCTTCTCGCCGCAGACCTTGATTTCGCCCATCTGGATGCAGTGGCCGGAGCAGCAGTCGATGCCGGACTCGCAGACCTTGTTGGGCTCCTCGATGCAGGGGTCGGGGGCGAAGTAGGCGTTCTCGGACAGGGCGCAGTCCTCCTGGCCGCGGACGTAGAACGGCGGGTTGGACGGGTCGGTGCCGGCGTTCGGCGGATCGTTGATGGCGGTGATCCAGAGCTGCTGGCGGTTGGCGCCGACGAGGGTGTTGCCGTAGTCGCGGCGGGACATGAAGACGACCCAGAAGTAGCCGCCGGCGCGGAGCGGGGCGAAGGTCGGGTTGAAGCTCTTGTTGTCGGAGCTGGCCTTCTCGAGCATGACGAGGTCGTTGCCCTCGGTGCCGACGAGGAACAGCTTGCCGTTGCCGGTCGAGCGCGCGCCCTGGGTCGGGCGGCCGAACACGATCCACTCGTTGCCGGGCGAGAAGTTCGGGTAGGCCGGGCGACCGACGTCGTTGCCCTTGGGGACGATGACCTTCTGGTTGGTGACGGTGATGCCGTCGGGGTTGACGTCGGCGACCACGAGGTCGGCCTGGTTCTGGTCGAAGGTCCAGCCGCCGTTCGGGTAGCCGCAGGTGGCGGCGATCTTCTTGCCGTCGGGCGACCAGGCCGGCTCACCGCAGCCGGTCTGCAGCACGTTGGGGTTGAGGATCGCGCCGTTCATGGTGTCGATCACCCGCAGCAGCGAGCTGACCGCGTTGGCCGGGTCGTTGGACTGCAGCAGCTTGGTGCCGTCGTGGTTGAAGGCGCTGAAGGTGCCGCCGAGGCCGGGGTTCGGCTGGATGTTGCCGTAGACGGCCGGCTCGACCGACACGTCGATGGTGAAGGTCGGGAACGGCGAACCGTTGTCGCGCACGGCGGCGACGGTGCGGCCGTCGCGGCTGACGGTGTGACAGCCCCAGCAGCCGCCGGGCTGGAAGAACTCGTTGGCCTGGGCCTCGCTCGGCTTGATGCTGAGCACGCGGCCGTTGGCGTTGCCGCCGCACTGGCTCGGGAGCTCCCAGTAGTAGACGCGGCCGGGCAGGCGCGCCTGGGCCATGCGCCAGGTCTGCTTGACCGACTCGTAGACGTTGTTGCCGCTCTTGCGCTGGAGCTCGACGCTGATCGGGTCGCTCTGGGCGCCCTGACCGGACTCGGAGATCGCGATCCACTCGGCGGCGTCGATGAGGTGCCGCGCGGGGACGTTGGTGGTGAAGTAGATGGTGTAGTCGTAGAACTGCTCGCTGATGTGCAGCTTGTACTGGTCGCCGTTCTGCACGTTGTTCCACTGGACGACCGGGGCGGCGACCTTGAGCGGGAAGACCGTCTCGTTGTACGGATAGACGATCGTCATCGACGGGTCGGGGCCGACGGGGTTGCCCCAGCCGGGCTCGAGGCCGCCGGGGTCGAGCTTCTTGATGATCTTGACCGAGACGGAGGTCTCGGCCTGGTCGGCCTGGTAGGTGGCCTTGAGGGTGCCGGTGCCGCCGAGGGTGCCGGTCGGGACGAACTCGGCGTTGACCTGGATCTCGCCGATCTCCGGCTTGTTGTAGCTCCACGCGACGTCGCCGGTGACGTCGACGCCGTTGTAGGTCGCGGTGAAGGCCTGAGTGACGATCGCGCCGTCGATGATCTCGAGGGTGACGTCCTTGGGGTTGATGTCGAGGACGCCGTTGCCGGTGTCGGTGCCGGTGTTGGTCTGCGAGGTGGCCGTGGTGTCGGTGACGGTGCCGTCGGTGCTGTCGGTGCCGGGCGAGGTCTCGGTGCCCACCGTGTCGGTGCCGGGCGAGGTCTCGGTGCCGGTGGCGGTGTCGGTGCCGAGAGTGCTGGTCGAGGTGGGCGGGCTGTCGGTGGTGGGGCCGGCGGTGGTGGGGCCGGTGGCGGTGGGCTCGGTGGCGGTGCTGGTCGGTCCGGCGGTGGTGGTGCCGGGGCCCGAGTCGGTGACGTTGCCGCTCGAGTCGCCGCAGGCGACCACCGGAAGACACAGGAGGAGCGACAGACGAGGTACGACGGTCCGTAACGAATGCATGTCGCCCACAAGACGCGCAGGCCGGCCGGCCGTCAAGCGACGTCGGCTGTTGCTCGGGACAGGTCGCGAGGCGCAGCCCGAAACCGTCCGCGCGCACGCGCGCCGGCGCGACGGTCGAATTGGCGGACGGGTGGATCCCCCTGTAGGCGCGCGTGGCGTCCCCTCGAGCGCGCGACAGGGCGCGAAATCATCACAGGCCCCGGAGGACATGTCGGGGTGGGAGAAAGCGCGACCGCCGGCGCGGATCCGCGCCGGCGGGCGGTCATGCCATGATATGTCCCGAAGGACATATCACGTCACTGCGGGAAGACCTGCTGGCAGTAGCCGTCGATGCAGGGGGTGCCGGGCTCGCAGCAGTCGGCGTCGGACTCGCAGGCGTTGCCGGGCTCGCTGCAGGGGCCCTTCTCGCCGCAGACCTTGATCTCGCCCATCTGGATGCAGTGGCCGGAGCAGCAGTCGATGCCGGACTCGCAGACCTTGTTGGGCTCCTCGATGCAGGGGTCGGGGGCGAAGTAGGCGTTCTCGGACAGGGCGCAGTCCTCCTGGCCGCGGACGTAGAACGGCGGGTTGGACGGGTCGGTGCCGGCGTTCGGCGGATCGTTGATGGCGGTGATCCAGAGCTGCTGGCGGTTGGCGCCGACGAGGGTGTTGCCGTAGTCGCGGCGGGACATGAAGACGACCCAGAAGTAGCCGCCGGCGCGGAGCGGGGCGAAGGTCGGGTTGAAGCTCTTGTTGTCGGAGCTGGCCTTTTCGAGCATGACGAGGTCGTTGCCCTCGGTGCCGACGAGGAACAGCTTGCCGTTGCCGGTCGAGCGCGCGCCCTGGGTCGGGCGGCCGAACACGATCCACTCGTTGCCGGGCGAGAAGTTCGGGTAGGCCGGGCGACCGACGTCGTTGCCCTTGGGGACGATGACCTTCTGGTTGGTGACGGTGATGCCGTCGGGGTTGACGTCGGCGACCACGAGGTCGGCCTGGTTCTGGTCGAAGGTCCAGCCGCCGTTCGGGTAGCCGCAGGTGGCGGCGATCTTCTTGCCGTCGGGCGACCAGGCCGGCTCGCCGCAGCCGGGCATCAGCACGTTGGGGTTCAAGACCTGGCCGTTCATCACGTCGATCACCCGCAGCACCGAGTTGATGGCGTCGATCGGGTCGTTGGACTGCAACAGTTTGGTGCCGTCGTGGTTGAAGGCGCTGAAGGTGCCGCCGAGGCCGGGGTTCGGCTGGATGTTGCCGTAGACGGCCGGCTCCTGCGAGACGTCGATGGTGAAGGTCGGGAACGGGATGTTGCCGTTGTCGGCGACCACGGCGACGGTGCGGCCGTCGCGGCTGACGGTGTGACAGCCCCAGCAGAAGCCGGGCTGGAAGAACTCGTTGGCCTGGGCCTCGCTCGGCTTGATGCTGAGGACGCGGCCGTTGGCGTTGCCGCCGCACTGACCCGGGAGCTCCCAGTAGTAGACGCGGCCAGGCAGGCGCGCCTGGGCCATGCGCCAGGTCTGCTTGACCGACTCGTAGACGTTGTTGCCGCTCTTGCGCTGGAGCTCGACGCTGATCGGGTCGCTCTGGGCGCCCTGACCGGACTCGGAGATCGCGATCCACTCGGCGGCGTCGATGAGGTGCCGCGCGGGGACGTTGGTGGTGAAGTAGATGGTGTAGTCGTAGAACTGCTCGCTGATGTGCAGCTTGTACTGGTCGCCGTTCTGCACGTTGTTCCACTGGACGACGGGGGCAGCGACCTTGAGCGGGAAGACCGTCTCGTTGTACGGATAGACGATCGTCATCGACGGGTCGGGGCCGACGGGGTTGCCCCAGCCGGGCTCGAGGCCGCCGGGGTCGAGCTTCTTGATGATCTTGACCGAGACGGAGGTCTCGGCCTGGTCGGCCTGGTAGGTGGCCTTGAGGGTGCCGGTGCCGCCGAGGGTGCCGGTCGGGACGAACTCGGCGTTGACCTGGATCTCGCCGATCTCCGGCTTGTTGTAGCTCCACGCGACGTCGCCGGTGACGTCGACGCCGTTGTAGGTCGCGGTGAAGGCCTGAGTGACGATCGCGCCGTCGATGATCTCGAGGGTGACGTCCTTGGGGTTGATGTCGAGGGCGCCGTTGCCGGTGTCGGTGCCGGTGTTGGTCTGCGAGGTGGCCGTGGTGTCGGTGACGGTGCCGTCGGTGCTGTCGGTGCCGGGCGAGGTCTCGGTGCCCACCGTGTCGGTGCCGGGCGAGGTCTCGGTGCCGGTGGCGGTGTCGGTGCCGAGGGTGCTGGTCGAGGTGGGCGGGCTATCGGTGGTGGGGCCGGCGGTGGTGGGGCCGGTGGCGGTGGGCTCGGTGGCGGTGCTGGTCGGTCCGGCGGTGGTGGCGCCGGGGCCCGAGTCGGTGACGTTGCCGCTCGAGTCGCCGCAGGCGACCACGGGGAGACACAGGAGGAGCGACAGGCGAGGTACGACGGTCCGTAATGAATGCATGGCGCCCACAAGACGCGCCCGCGCGCCGCCCGTCAAGGGGGCTTGCGGCCGACCGCCGGCGCAGGACACGTGTACGCGCGACGAGGCGAATTGATAGAGTGGGCGACGAGAGGATCTACCCATGCGCCTGGCCCCGATCGTCCCCCTGCTGCTGTGTGTCGTCGGCTGTGACAAACCCGCCACCACGAGCGCGCCGCCGCCGTCGTCGTCGGTCACCGAGTTCCACGTCTCGATCTTCAACGCCTGCGGCAACGACGTCACCGTCGAGGTCGGTGCCGCGGCGGGCAGCGGGCGCAAGGTCCTCCTGCTCAATGCTGCGCGCGAGACGATCACCGGCGGCGCGGAACAGCTCTTCCTGCTCGGCAAGGACGGCGAGCTGCTGGCGACGTACCAGCCGATCCAGGGCAAGCAGAAGGCGCAGGTGACCAGCGACTGCACGGCGATCGAGCGCGTCGACTGAGCCGCACCTTGCCCGCCGCACGGGGCGCGGATATGCTCGCGCGCATGCTCCGCCCCGCGCTCGCCCTCGCCGCCGTGCTCGCCGCGTCCGCCTGCTCCGCCACGCCGCCGGCCGGCGCGCTCGAGGTGCAGACGGGGTCGCGCTCCGAGTCGCTGGCGGCCGCGCGCCTGGCCGAGCTGCCGCAGATCGAGGTCGCGGTCGGCGACAAGCGCTACGCCGGCCCGCGCCTGCGCGAGGCGCTGCTGGCCGCGGGCGTGGCGTCCGGGGTCGACGTCGAGGTCATCGCCGCCGACGGCTACAAGCAGACGGTGAGCGCGGCCACCGTCGGGCGCGACGACGTGATCGTCGCGCTCGGGCTGCCGCCCGACGAGGGGCCGCTGCGGCTGATCGTGCCCGGCTCGCCGGGGCTGTCGATCCGGCAGGTGATCGCGGCGCGGGCGGTCCCGGCGGCGGTGCCCTGAGCGAAGAGACAGGTTTTAAAAGACAGGGGCGAAGGGACATGGTCGAAGAGACACGTGTGCTGCCGGCGGAGTGGGCGCCGCAGGCCGGGGTGCTGCTGACGTGGCCGCACGCGGGCAGCGACTGGGGGCCGACGCTGCGCCAGGTCGAGCCGGTGTTCGTCGAGATCGCGCGGCAGATCGCGCTGCGCGAGGTGGCGGTGATCGCGTGCCACGACGCCGCGCTGGCCGCCCACGTGCGCGCGCTGCTGCGCCGCGCCGGGGTCGACGACGCGCGCGCGGTGCTGCACGCGGTCCCGTGCGACGACACCTGGGCCCGCGACCACGGGCCGCTGACGGTGATGGTCGACGGGGCGCCGCGGGTCCTCGACTTCGTGTTCAACGGCTGGGGCGACAAGTTCGCGGCGGCCAAGGACGACGTGATCCCGCAGCGGCTGCACGCGCTCGGGGCGTTCGCCGCGGCGCCGCTCGAGATCGTGCCGCTGGTGCTCGAGGGCGGCAGCGTCGAGTCCGACGGCGAGGGCACGATCCTGACGACCGAGCGCTGCCTGCTGTCCGACCACCGCAGCGGGCTCGCCGCGCCGGCGCTCGAGGCTGCCGAGCACCGAGGACGTGATCTTCCCGCCCGGGAGCATTTACCTTCGGATCGCCGGGACGGTGTCAGGGACGCCAGAGCCCTTCGGTGAGAACGGCAGCTACGACGAAGTCTACCCGATCAGCAACTTTGTGTTTGGCACGCTCGACAACGGCGTGCTAGAGATCTCGCACGCCGATCAAGATCTTCTGGGCAGTTGGTCTTTCACGGCGCGTTTCCTCTGATCCACGCCGTGCCTCAGCCGACGACACCCCGCTCTCGTTGGCGCCCTGCGCGCCTGCGCCGGCTCTCAAGTCTGTGCTTGTTGTCGGCCTGCGACGTATGCGAGCCGGGCCTCCCGGCCACCGTCGCTTCAAGTCAATACATCGAGTATCACACCTGGGTGTATCCGGACGGCCTCAGCGACGAGGCTGTGGTCTGCATGAGCGACAAGCTGGCCTCGATGGACCGATTCGTCGAGTTCGTCGCGGAGACGCTGGAGCTCGACCCGCCATCTACGCCGATCCATTACGTTTGGGTTCCACGGGCGCTCCACAGCGAGGACACGTGGATCTGTCCCCCGAATGCGCTCGGCTGCTTCGAGCGGGACGGTCCCGACGGGCACGGGGTCGTCTATTCGACCGAGCTCGATCTCTTGCACGAACTCGTTCATGCCGTCGAGATTCCCGCGCTCGGACGCTCTCATCCAGTGTTCGAGGAGGGAATGGCGAACTACCTGAGCACGGCATGGTCAAGCGCGGAGGTCCTCCCGGAGTTTCCGGCGGTCTTCAAAGCCGGCGTCGCACCAGGCCGACACCCAGGAGGTGTCCTATCCATGCACTTCGTCGGCGCGCTGCTCGCCCGCGGCAGCATGGCTCAGTACGTCGACTTTCGGTCCCGCCTGGATTACGACGATGGTCTCGCCCAACTTGCCGCGGCATACAAGGAGGTGTTCGGCACATCTCTGGATGATTTCCTCGAGGATGCGTCTATGGCTCCTGTCGTGGGTCACGGTGTCGATCCACTATGTGCCGACTCCCCGACGATCCAGTGGGATGGTCTGGGCTCTCTTGACACGACGTTGTCCTGGGCCTGCGGTGATGGGGTGACTTTCGGGATCTCCGGGACCTTTCGAACGGCCTTCTCGCTCGACGTCGTGCAGCAGGGGAATTCGCGCATGACGATTTCCTCGGCCGGCGGCGGAGACGAGCTTTTCGCCATGCTCGATTCGTGTCCGGTCGGTGATAAGGGTTCTTCCAATGTCATCCTCGCCAGCGAAGGTCAATCAGCCCCGGGTGTCCTTTGGCCGGGGCGCCACGTACTCACGGTCTCGCTGACGCCAGATCCCTCGCTCGCGGGTGAACTGCACCTAAAGCTTCGATAGCTCACGAGTCCTGACAAGAGCATGAATCCTGAGCGGCGCGGCGAGTGCCGAGGCTGGGTGGTCGGACAGCGCAGGCGCGGGCGCCACGAATTGATAGAGTGGGCGGCGAGAGGATCTGCCCATGCGTCTGGCCCCGATCATCCCCCTGCTGCTGCTGTCCGTCGTCGGCTGTGACAAACCCGCCACCACGAGCGCGCCGCCGCCGTCGTCGTCGGTCACCGAGTTCCACGTCTCGATCTTCAACGCCTGCGGCAACGACGTCACCGTCGAGGTCGGTGCCGCGGCGGGCAGCGGGCGCAAGGTCCTCCTGCTCAATGCTGCGCGCGAGACGATCACCGGCGGCGCGGAACAGCTCTTCCTGCTCGGCAAGGACGGCGAGCTGCTGGCGACGTACCAGCCGATCCAGGGCAAGCAGAAGGCGCAGGTGACCAGCGACTGCACGGCGATCGAGCGCGTCGACTGAGCCGCACCTTGCCCGCCGCACGGGGCGCGGATATGCTCGCGCGCATGCTCCGCCCCGCGCTCGCCCTCGCCGCCGTGCTCGCCGCGTCCGCCTGCTCCGCCACGCCGCCGGCCGGCGCGCTCGAGGTGCAGACGGGGTCGCGCTCCGAGTCGCTGGCGGCCGCGCGCCTGGCCGAGCTGCCGCAGATCGAGGTCGCGGTCGGCGACAAGCGCTACGCCGGCCCGCGCCTGCGCGAGGCGCTGCTGGCCGCGGGCGTGGCGTCCGGGGTCGACGTCGAGGTCATCGCCGCCGACGGCTACAAGCAGACGGTGAGCGCGGCCACCGTCGGGCGCGACGACGTGATCGTCGCGCTCGGGCTGCCGCCCGACGAGGGGCCGCTGCGGCTGATCGTGCCCGGCTCGCCGGGGCTGTCGATCCGGCAGGTGATCGCGGCGCGGGCGGTCCCGGCGGCGGTGCCCTGAGCGAAGAGACAGGTTTTAAAAGACAGGGGCGAAGGGACATGGTCGAAGAGACACGTGTGCTGCCGGCGGAGTGGGCGCCGCAGGCCGGGGTGCTGCTGACGTGGCCGCACGCGGGCAGCGACTGGGGGCCGACGCTGCGCCAGGTCGAGCCGGTGTTCGTCGAGATCGCGCGGCAGATCGCGCTGCGCGAGGTGGCGGTGATCGCGTGCCACGACGCCGCGCTGGCCGCCCACGTGCGCGCGCTGCTGCGCCGCGCCGGGGTCGACGACGCGCGCGCGGTGCTGCACGCGGTCCCGTGCGACGACACCTGGGCCCGCGACCACGGGCCGCTGACGGTGATGGTCGACGGGGCGCCGCGGGTGCTCGACTTCGTGTTCAACGGCTGGGGCGACAAGTTCGCGGCGACCCGGGACGACGTGATCCCGCAGCGGCTGCACGCGCTCGGGGCGTTCGCCGCGGCGCCGCTCGAGATCGTGCCGCTGGTGCTCGAGGGCGGCAGCGTCGAGTCCGACGGCGAGGGCACGATCCTGACGACCGAGCGCTGCCTGCTGTCCGACCACCGCAGCGGGCTCGCCGCGCCGGCGCTCGAGGCGGCGCTGCGCCGGCACCTCGGCGCGCAGCGGGTGCTGTGGCTGCGCCGCGGCTGGCTCGAGGGCGACGACACCGACGGCCACATCGACACCCTGGCCCGCTTCTGCGACGCGCGCACGATCGCGTACCAGAGCTGCACCGACAACGCCGACTCGCACTGGGAGGAGCTGCAGGCGATGGCCGCCGAGCTGGCCGCGCTGCGCACGCTGAGCGGCGAACCCTACGAGCTGGTGCCGCTGCCGTGGCCGCGCCCGCGCTTCGGCCTCGGCGGGCGCCGCTTGCCCGCGACCTACGCCAACTTCCTGGTGATCGACGGCGCGGTGCTGGTGCCCACGTATGACGACCCGGCCGACGCGGAGGCGCTGTCGCGCCTCGCCGAGGCGTTCCCCGGCCGCGAGGTGGTCGGCGTCGATTGCCTGCCGCTCATCGAGCAGGGCGGCAGCCTGCACTGCCTGACGATGCAACTGCCGCGGCCGCTGTGCTTGGGTCCGAGCACCGCCGGCTGATGTCCTGAAGGACAGATCGATGGCGCCGCGCGGACGCGGCGGTCGGCTGCGCGCGGCCTCGTCGAGCGGCCCCGAGAGTCTCGGCCGGCGTCGTTCGCGGCGGGCGCGGTTGCACCGATCGACCAGGGTGCTAAGGAGGGCGGCCGTCGCGTCGCTGGCACGGACGGCCCAAGGGAGGACGAGATGTCGACGGACGATCGCAACGAGAAGGACGAGGCGCCGCGTGGCCCCGGCAATTGCCCGGACTTGACGACGAATCAGGGGGTCGCGGTCGGCGACGACAACAATTCGCTGAGGGGGGGCCCGCGCGGCCCGACGCTGCTCGAAGACTTCATCCTGCGCGAGAAGATCACCCACTTCGACCACGAGCGGATCCCCGAGCGGGTGGTCCACGCCCGCGGCGAAGGGGCCCACGGCTACTTCGAGGTGACGCAGTCGCTAAAGAAATTCACGACCGCCAAGTTCCTGCGCAAGGTCGGGCAGAAGACGAAGGTGTTCGTCCGCTTCTCGACGGTGGCCGGCTCGCGCGGCTCGACCGACCTGGCCCGCGACGTGCGCGGCTTCGCGGTCAAGTTCTACACCGAGGACGGCATCTTCGACCTCGTCGGCAACAACATCCCGGTCTTCTTCATTCAGGACGCGATCAAGTTCCCGGACATCATCCACGCGGTGAAGCCCGAGCAGCACAACGAGATCCCGCAGGCGGCCTCGGCCCACGACACGTTCTGGGACTTCGTGTCGCTGACCCCCGAGAGCACGCACATGCTGATGTGGGTGATGTCCGACCGGGCGATCCCCCGCAGCCTGCGCATGATCGAGGGCTTCGGCGTCAACACGTTCCGCCTGATCGACGAGGACGGCAAGGCCCACTTCGTCAAGTTCCACTGGAAGCCGAAGCTCGGCCTCCACTCGGTCGTGTGGGACGAGGCGCAGAAGATCAGCGGCAAGAACCCCGACTACCACCGCCTCGACCTGTGGCAGGCGATCGAGCGCGGGCAGTACCCCGAGTGGGACTTCGCCATCCAAACCATCCCCGAGGGCGAGGAGGGCCAATTCCCGTTCGACGTGCTCGACCCGACCAAGGTGTGGCCGGAGCAGCTGGTGCCGCTGCAGAAGGTCGGCCGCCTGGTGCTCGACCGCAACCCCGACAACTTCTTCGCCGAGACGGAGCAGGTAGCGTTCTGCCCGTCGCACCTGGTGCCGGGCATCGACTTCTCCGAGGACCCGCTGCTGCAGGGCCGACTGTTCTCGTACCTCGACACCCAGCTGAGCCGCCTCGGCAGCCCGAACTTCCACGAGCTGCCGATCAACCGCCCCGAGAACGCGATCGTCAACAATCAGCGCGAGGGGCACATGCGCCACATGATCAACAAGGGGCCGGTCGCCTACTCGCCGAACTCGCTGGCGAAGGGTTGCCCGTTCCACGCCGGCGCCCGGGGCTTCAACACCTTCCCCGAGAAGGTGGAGGGCAAGAAGGTCCGTGAGCGCAGCCCGCGGTTCGGCGACCACTTCGGCCAGGCCGAGCTGTTCTGGCGCAACCAGTCGGACGCCGAGAAGCAGCACATCGTCGACGCGTTCAGCTTCGAGCTCAGCATGGTCGACACGGTGGCGATCCGGAAGCGGATGATCGACCTGCTGACCCAGGTCGACGTCCAGCTGGCCGAGCGCGTGGCCAAGAACCTCGGCCTCACCGTCGACGACCCCGCGTCGGCGATGAAGCGCCTCAAGGCCGAGTGGGCCAAGTACGGCGTGACGTCGCCGCCGGGCCTGCGCCAGGACTACGCGAACATCAAGGCGCCCGAGCTCAGCATGGCCCACACCGTCAAGGACACCATCCAGACCCGCCAGATCGCGGTGCTGGTGGCCGACGGGGTCGACGGGGCCCAGGTCGACGCGATCAAGGCGGCGCTCACCGCCGGCGGCGCGCTCGTCGAGGTCGTCGCGCCGTCGATGGCGCCGGTCAAGCGCAGCGACGGCAAGCAGCTCGCGCCGCAGAAGTCGCTCAAGACCGCGGCGTCGGTGTTCTACGACGCGGTCTACGTGCCCGGCGGGGCCGACAGCGCGGCGGCGCTGAAGAAGGAGGGCCTGGCGCTCCACTTCGTCGCCGAGGCGTTCGCCCACTACAAGCCGCTCGCGGCCACCGGCGAGGGTCTCGACCTGCTGCTCGCCAGCGGCATCGTGCCGCCGGGCGGGACCGAGAACGACCTGCTCAAAGAGCCAGGTGTGGTCGGCTCGCGCAAGCCGGCCGACGCGCAGCAGGTGGCGCAGCAGTTCGTCAAGGCGATCGCGGCCCACCGCTTCTTCGACCGCAAGAGCGTCGAGCGCGTGCCGGCGTGATCGCCCCGCGGACGAGCGCGGCCGCGCTGCGGCTCGCGCTCGCCCGCGTGCCCGGGCGCGGAGGCGTCGCACTCGCGGCGCGTGGGCCCGCGCAGAGCCCGTGGAACCGCGTGGAACGGCGATTTCGCCGCGACTCGCGGCGTCGCGTCGGTCGGCCGACGATCGCCGGCCGAGACGCGGGCATAATCCGCCGGCGTATGAACGTCCCCGTCCTGACCTCGCGGATCGATTCGGTCACGGTGTATCGCCAGGGCGCGCTGGTCTGTCGCTCGGCGATCTTGCTGGCGGCGCAGCCGGTCCCGCCGCAGGTCAAGGTGCTCGGGCTGCCGCTGAGCCTCGAGGACGGCTCGGTCCGCGTGCGCGTCGAGGGCGAGGGCGGCGAGCTGCCGGTGGCGGTGGACCTGCGGGTCGCGCTCGACCTCGCGGTGCCCGACCCGGCCCTGCCGCCGCCCGACGACGCCGAGCTCAAGCAGGCCCGCCGCGAGGTCCGCTCGCTCGCCGACCGCCGCGCTCACCTCGAGGCCCAGCGGGCCCGCATCGAGCGGCTGCAGGTGTTCGAGCGCCCGGCCAACAAGCGCGGGCATTCGCCGCTACCGTCGCCGACGACGGCGAGGTTGTCGCTGATCGAGTTCCAGCAGCAGCAGCTGGCGGCGATCGACGTGCAGCTGCAACAGCTCCACGGCGAGCAGCGCCAGGCCGAGGAGCGCCGCGAGCACCTCGAAACCCGGCGCCAGGCGGCCTCGAAGGCGCGCCAGGCCAAGCCGCACGAGCTGCGCAAGGCGGCGCTCATCAGCCTGCGCGCGCACGACGTGCCGACGACGCCGGTGCGCGTGATCCTCGAGTACATGGTGCCCGGCGCCCGCTGGGCCCCGGCCTACGCGGTGAGCCTGAGCCGCGACATGGCCCGCGCGACGGTGGCGGTGCGCGCGGTGGTGGCCCAGGACACCGGCGAGGACTGGACCGGCGTGCGCCTCACGCTGGCGACCGCGGACGCCCAGCGATGGGTCGAGCTCCCGGAGATGCAGGCGTTGCGGATCGGTCGCCGCCAACCGCCGCCGCAGCGCCGCGGCTGGCGGGCGCCGCCGGCCGGAGCCGCGGAGCTGTACGCCGATTACGACCGCTTCCTCGCCGGCGCCGGGCCGCCGCGGCGCAAGCCGACGCCCGAGCCGGCCCCGAGCGACGAGTGGGTCGACCGCGAGATCGACACGCTGGCCGCCGACATGCCGAGCGCGGTGACGCAGAGCGGGATGGTGAGCCCGCAGCAGCGACAGCTGCTCTCGCAGCTGCAGCAGCTCGAGCAGGCGCGCAACCAGCCGACGCCGCCCGGGGGCCCGCGGCTGGAGGCCAAGGTCGGCGCGCCGGCGCGACCGACGGCGCCGCCGATGCGCTCGGCCCCGCCGCCGCCCGCTCCGCCGCCACCGCCGACCCCCGCGGCTCCGCAGGCGATGACGTTCGCCGCGGCGCAGCGCAAGGGCGGCGGCTTCGGCGGGGCGCTGGCAGACGCCGGCGGGGCCCTGGCGGGCCTGTTCGGCGGGTCCGAGGGCGGGGGCGGCGGGGCGCCGCGCGGCGGGCTGGCGCGGCTCGAGCCGGAGCCCGAGCACGAAGCGGCGCCGGAGCAGCTCGCGTACGGCGACCTGCGCATGCCTGGCCCCGAGGCCAGCCGGCGCGGCGTGCTGACGCTGTCGCACCGGCGCGAGCGCTACCTCGAGATGTTGTGGGTGCGCGAGGTGACGCGCGAGATCGACGTCGTGTCGCTGATCGACGGCGCGGTGGCGCGGGCGCAGCAGGCCGGCGCCCGCGGGCTGCCGCCGCGCCACCGGTTCGCCGAGTCGTGGTTCGGCTTCGACTACGTGTACGCCGCCGAGACGCCGATCGACATCCCGTCCGACGGCGACTACCACTCGGTGCCGCTGCTCAAGCAGCAGGCGCCGATCCAGCTCGGCTACGTGGTGGTGCCGCGCGAGAGCACCGACGTGTACCGCTTCGTCAAGCTGAAGAACCCGCTCGACGCGCCGCTGCTGCCTGGTCCGGCGGACATCTACGTCGGCGGCGACTACCTGCTGTCGGCCGACCTCAAGGTCGCCCCGCCGCGCGGCGAGGTGCAGATCGGCCTCGGCGTCGAGCAGGCGATCAAGGTCTCGCGCAACACCCACTACAGGGAAGAGGCGGCCGGACTGATGGGCGGCTCGCTGTCGCTGCGCCACGACATCGAGATCGAGGTCGCCAACCGCTCGGCGCGGCCGGTCGAGGTCGAGGTGCAGGAGCGGCTGCCGAGCCTGCGCGAGCGCGAGGACGAGATCCAGATCGACGTCGGCGCGGTCGAGCCGGCCTGGGCCCCGTTCGAGCCCGAGCACTACGAGCTCCAGGGCGGCCATCGCTGGCGCGTGCAGGTGCCCGCCGGCCAGCAGAAGAAGCTCAGCGCGACCTACGTGGTCCGGATCTCCGCGAAGAAGGAACTGGTCGGCGGCAACCGCCGGGAGTGAGTCATGTCCGAGCCCTCCGTCATCGACAAGCACGAGCCCGCCACCCCGTCGATCGCCCCGGTCGAGTTCAAGGCCCCGATCGTCGAGGTCACCGTCCTCGAGGACCGCGCCCACGTCGTCCGCCGCGCCGCGCTCGAGCTGCGCGCCGGCCTCACGCGCCTGCGGATCGCCGGCGTCGCCCCGGTGCTGGCCGACAAGACGCTGTGCGCGGCGATCGTCCCGCAGGGCCAGAAGACCGGCGACGGCGCGCGCGAGCGCGTCAGCGACGTGCGGGTCCGCCGCTCGAAGCTGGTGCTCGGCGACGACAAGCCCGAGCGCGCGCGCGAGCTGCAGCGCGAGCGCGAGCGCCTGTCCCAGAGGCTAGCCGAGCTGCAGGCCGCGCGCGAGCTGGCGCAGCGCCACGAGGCGGCGCTCGCCGGGGTCGGCGAGGTCACGATCCAGGACATCGGCGTCGACGTCTGCTACGGCCAGGACGAGCCGGCGAAGTGGGCCGAGGCGCTCGAGCGGGTCGCCGCGCGCGAGCGCGAGGCCCGGCAAAAGCGGCTCGAGCTCGACTTCGAGATCACCGAGGTCGAGCACGAGCTCAAGCGCCTGAACCAGCGGATCGGCGCGACCTCGCAGGTCAGCGACGCGGTCGCGGCCGAGGTCGTGATCGAGGTGTGGGTCGCGGCCGCCGGCGTCTACGGCGTGCAGGTCGACTACGTGGTCCCGGGCGCGTGCTGGCGGCCGTACCACCGCGCGCAGCTGGTCGAGCTGGTCAAGGGCGCCGACCCGGTGCTGCACTTCAGCAGCGAGGGCTGCGTGTGGCAGAACACCGGCGAGGACTGGAGCGACGTGCAGCTCGTCTTTTCGACCGAGCGGCCGTCGCTCGGCACCGAGCCGCCGCAGCTCGCCAGCGACGTGCTGTTCGTCCAGCGCAAGAGCGAGGCCATCGTCGTCGAGGCGCGCGAGCAGGAGGTGCAGACCACCGGGCTCGGCGCGGCGCCGAAGCAGCGCTCGCAGGACCTGCCCGGCATCGACGACGGCGGCGAGGTGCTGACCCTGCGCGCCGCCGCCCGCGCCAGCGTGCCGAGCGACGGGCGGCCGTACCGCGTGCCGCTGATGAGCGGGACGCTCAAGACCACCAGCGAGTACGTGCTGATGGCTGAGCTCGCCGAGGCGGTGATCCTGAAGACCACGCACGTCAACGACCGCCTGCATCACCCGATCCTCGCCGGCCCGGTCGACCTGATCAAAAACGGCGGGTTCGTCGGTCGCACCAGCGTGTTGTTCATCGCGCCGCACGAGAACTTCGCCATCGGCTGGGGCCCGGACGGGGCCGTGCGGGTGCAGCGGACGGTGACGCAGGCGCGCGAGGAGCGAGCGATGCTGTCGGGCTGGACGTCGCAGATCCACAAGATCGAGGTCAAGCTCAGCAACCTCGGCCCGCAGCCCCGCACGGTGCAGGTCAGCGAACGGGTGCCGGTGTCGGAGCTCGAGAAGGTGAAGATCGAGGTCGACGCGGCGAGCACCAGCGATCGGGCGCGGCCCGACAGCAACGGGCTGGTGCGCTGGAAGGTCGAGCTGCCGGGTTACGGGCGCGCAAGCCTCAGCCTCGGCTACGTCGTCCGCAAGCACGGCGACGTCGTCGGGATCTGAGACCTCCGCGACGTCGGACCGCGGGTGCAGGTCCGGGGGGTGCGTAGCGCCCAGCGCGCCTGAGGTCACCTGTTCTTGCAGACAGGTGGTCGCGGCGTGGCCGCCGATGTGTCACACGGACGTCGCCTGTTCCAAGGGCCCGGCGTCCGGTTTTCCCATTGCGCAGGGGTGTAAGCCCGGAGGCTCGAGACCGCGCGTGACCTCACTCTTTACTGGACGCCGGCGCGAGACCCTTCTTATGCTGGCTACGGCGCTCCAGGGCCGCGTCGCGGGCGGCCCCGTCGGGTCTGCCTCGACTTTGTTCCCCCCGATTGAAGGTTCAAACATCATGCAGTTCGTCCGTCTGCCGAAGTCTCAACCCCTCTCCCGGAGTCTCAAGGTCGTGACGGCCCTTACGGCGGCGCTGATGCCGTCGGCCGCGGGCGCGGCTCCGTGGGCGCTCGATGCGAACGTGCAGCTCCCGGACGGCGGCTTCGTGGCGCAAAAGGTCGAGCTGGTCGACGTCAACAACGACGGCTTCGTCGACATCGTGTTCGCCAACAGCTCGGGCGACAACACCGGCAGCGTCCAGAACGCCCAGCCCAACCAGCTGCTCATCAACGACGGCGGGGCCGGCTTCACCGAGCAGGGCTCGGTGTTCGAGGAGGCCGACAACGCCTACGTGATCAAGGCCGGTGACCTCGACAACGACGGCGACGCCGACCTCGTGGTCGGCGTCAACTTCACCGGCCAGAGCTACGTCCTCCTCAACGAGGGCAACAACGAGTTCACCCGCCAGGACATCGGGCCGGGGAACAACAAGAGCATCGGCGACCTCGAGCTCGGCGACGTCGACGGCGACGGCGACCTCGACATCGTCGCCACCGACTGGGGCTCGAGCCAGCCCTACGGCGACCCGGTCGACCAGGGCGCTTCGCTGCACCTGTGGCTCGGCAACGGCGACGGCACCTTCGACAACGGCGACCCGCAGCTGCCGATGGGCATGGCGACCTGGTCCGCCTGGTCGTTCGACATCGAGCTCGTCGACGTCGACAACGACTACGCGCTCGACGTGCTGGTCTCGAACCGCGGCGTCGGCTTCGGCTTCGGCCTGCAGAACGACGGCACCGGCACCTTCACCAAGCTGACGGTGCCGGCGCTCGAGGTCAACATCGCCAAGCAGGTCAATTCTTCGTTCACGCCGAGCGACTTCAACGGCGACGGCTTCATCGACCTCATCACGCTGCAGGACGGCGTCGGCCAGGGCGGCAACTGCATCGAGATCATGAACGTGCAGTACTGCGCGAAGCGCAACTCCGTCCTGATCAACAACGGGATGGGCAACTACCCGACCGACAACCAGGGCGGCTACTGGGCGATCGTCAACAACCCGGCCAAGCTCGACTTTGACGCCGCCACCCTCGACTTCAACAACGACGCTCGCCCCGACTTCGTGGTCACCGGCCTGCGCCTCGGGCCGAACGACAAGAACTCGCGGCTGTTCCTCAACAAGAACGGCACCGCGGTCGAGCCGGCGTCGGTCCCGCTCGACGCGGCGTTCCCGATCGTGCCCGAGCTGG
Source organism: Nannocystis exedens (assembly GCF_002343915.1). Classification (GTDB taxonomy): domain Bacteria; phylum Myxococcota_A; class Polyangia; order Nannocystales; family Nannocystaceae; genus Nannocystis; species Nannocystis exedens. The sequence continues at coordinate 7,039,367 of NZ_NETK01000001.1, forward strand.
CGTTCACGTTCGGCCTGCAGTTCGCCGACTTCAACCACGACAAGCGCGAGGACGTCGCGCTGGCCTCGCGCGACGCGGCGCTGCCGAACTTCGTGCTGTTCGGCCGCGACGACCCGACCGACGGCGTCGCGGTCGACACCACGGTGCCGCGGATCTACGACGACGGGTTCGCCGCCAAGCTCGGCACGCTGCTGTTCTTCGGCCAGGAGGCCGGGATCGAGGCGCGCGTCGACGACTACAAGACCCCGGTCCGCTGGCACGACTTCATGATCGACAACAACCTCGCCGCGCTCAACCTGACCGGCGACGGCGCGACGCTGACGGCGCACAACCGCCGCCTGCCGTACATGGAGTTCGCGCTCGGCCTCGCCGACCCGCAAGAGCTGGTGACGATGGCGGACAACGACCCGAAGAAGTTCATCGCCCCATCGATCTGGTTCGGCGAGGCGCTGTGGCGGGTCGGCTTCACCGTGCCCTTCGCCGGCAGCAAGACCGACACGCTGACCTGGCAGTACTGTGCCATCGACGCCGCCGAGAACAAGACCTGCGTCGGCCCGTTCTCGGTCGAGCTGCAGGTCGACCCGGAGGACTGCGGCGACGGCGTCGTCCAGGAGTGGGAGACCTGCGACAGCGACTCGGCGACCTGCGTCGAGTGCGAGGAGACCTGCGGCAACGGGACCTGCGACCCGAACGAGAACGCCGAGAATTGCCCGGAGGACTGCGGCGGGCCGTGCGACAACGACGGCGCGTGCGAGCCGCCCGAGGACGCGCAGAACTGCCCCGACGACTGCGACTACGACGGCGTGTGCGGCGACGGCACCTGCCAGAACCCGCCGGAGAACGAGCAGAACTGCCCGGAGGACTGCGGGCCGTGCGACCACGACGGGGCCTGCGAGCCGCCGGAGGACGCGACCAACTGCCCCGACGACTGCGACTACGACGGCGTGTGCGGCGACGACATCTGCCAGAACCCGCCCGAGAACGAGGAGAACTGCCCCGACGACTGCCTGCCCGAGCCGACGGACGGCGGCGTTTGTGGCAACGGCGTCTGTGATGCCAACGAGACGCCGATGTCGTGCCCCGAGGACTGCGCGGTGTGTGGCGACGACATCTGCACCAACCCGCCGGAGAACGCGGAGAACTGCCCGGCGGACTGCAGCGGCGCGTCGGCGAGCGACGGCGAGTGCCCCGACACGGCCGGCGGCGTCGACGGCCAGTGCCAGCTCGACGACGACGGCTGCGGCTGCGTGGCCGAGCCGGAGGACGGCACGCGCGGGCTGTGGGCGTCGCTGCTGCTGTTCGGCGTGTTCGGCGTGCGTCGCTTCCGCAAGCGCGCGTAGTGCCGGCACCACCGGGGCCGAGGGCCCGGCGGCTCGTCCGCCCGCGCCTTCGGCCCCGTTCGATTTTGACCTGTCTTTCGCTGACGATTTCGTCCCTCGCTTGAAAGTGAAACGCCATGTTCGACGCTCGCATTAGGTCCATCTCCTGTCCTCGTCCGGGTCGCGTGCTCCAGGCCGTCACGGCCGTGTCGACGGCGCTGCTGCCGGCGCTGGCCGGCGCGGCCCCGTGGGCGCTCGACGCCGGCATCACCCTGCCGGACACCGGGCTCATCACCCAGAAGGTCGAACTGGTCGACATCAACAACGACGGCTTCGTCGACGTCGTGTTCGCCAACAGCTCGGGCGACAACACCGGCGGCGACCAGAACGCGCAGCCGAACCAGCTGTTCGTCAACAACGCCGGCACCGGCTTCACCGCCCAGGGCGGCGTGTTCGACGAGCCCGACAACGCCTACGCGATCAAGGCCGGCGACATCGACGGCGACGGCGACGCCGACCTCGTGGTCGGCGTCAACTACACCGGCCAGAGCTACGTCCTCGTCAACGAGGGCGGCGGCGCCTTCACCCGCCAGGACATCGCCCCCAGCCTCAACAAGAGCATCGGCGACCTCGAGCTCGGCGACGTCGACGGCGACGGCGACCTCGACATCGTCGCCACCGACTGGGGCTCGAGCCAGCCCTACGGCGACCCGGTCGACCAGGGCGCGTCGCTCCGCCTGTGGCTCGGCAACGGCGACGGCACCTTCGAGGACGGCGCCGCCAACCTGCCGATGGGCATGGAGAGCTGGGCCGTCTGGTCGTTCGACCTCGAGCTGGCCGACATCGACAACGACTACGCGCTCGACGTGCTGGTCGCCACCCGCGGCGTCGGCTGGGCGATCGTGCTCAAGAACGGGGGCGACGGCAACTTCACCCACCTGCCGATCGCCGCGCTCGAGAGCAACGTCGCCAAGCAGGTCAACGCCGCCTTCACGCCGATGGACTTCACCGGCGACGGCTTCATCGATGTCGTCACGCTGCAGGACGGCGTCGGCCAGATGGGCAACTGCGTCGACATCATGGGCATCGACTACTGCGCCAAGCGCAACTCGGTGATCATCAACGACGGCAGCGGCGACTTCGCCGACAACCCGGCCGGCTTCTGGGAGATCGTGCACAACCCGCCGAAGCTCGACTTCGACGCCGCGACGCTCGACTTCGACAGCAACGGCACGCCCGACTTCGTGACCACCGGCCTGCGCCTCGGGCCCAACGACAAGAACTCGCGGCTGTTCCTCAACAACGGCAGCAAGTTCACGCCGGCCTCGGTGCCGATGGACGCGGCCTTCCCGGTGGTGCCGGAGCTGGCGCAGACGTTCGGCCTGATGTTCGCCGACTTCAACCACGACAAGCGCGAGGACGTCGCGCTGGCCACGCGCGACGCGGGCCTGCCGAACTTCGTGCTGTTCGGCCGCGACGACCCGGCCGACGGCGTGCCGGTCGACACGCAGCCGCCGCGGATCTACGACGACAACCTCGAGGACAAGCTCGGCACGCTGCTGTTCTTCGGGCAAGAGGCCGGCTTCGAGGCCCGCGTCAACGACTACAAGACGCCGAGCCACTGGCACGATTACTGGTTCGACCCGAACCTGACGAGCCTCAAGCTCACCGGCGACGGCGCGACCCTCACCACCCACGGCCGCCGCCTGCCGTACATGGAGTTCGCGCTCGGCCTCGCCGACCCGCAAGAGCTGGTGACGATGGCGGACGACGACCCGAAGAAGTTCATCGCCCCGTCGATCTGGTTCGGCGAGGCGCTGTGGCGGGTCGGCTTCACCGTGCCCTACAACGGCAGCAAGACCGACACGCTGACCTGGCAGTACTGCGCCATCGATGCCGCCGAGAATCGCACCTGCGTCGGCCCGTTCTCGGTCGAGCTGCAGGTCGACCCGGACGACTGCGGCGACGGGGTCGTGCAGGAGTGGGAGGCCTGCGACGACGACTCGCCGACCTGCGTGATGTGCGAGAACACCTGCGGCAACGGCACGTGCGACGAGCCGGCCGAGAACAACGAGATCTGCCCCGAGGACTGCCCGTGCAACGGGGTGTGCGACCCCGACGAGGTGTGCCCCGAGGACTGCCCCGACTCGGAGAGCGACTCCGGGTCGGTGTGCGGCGACGGCACTTGTGACGACGGCGAGGTGTGCCCGGAGGATTGCGGCGACACCAGCGGCGAGTGCGACGGCGTGTGCGAGCCGACCGGCGGCGAGACCTGCCCGGAGGACTGCCCCGTCTGCGGCGACGGCGTGTGCGACCCCGGCGAGGAGGAGACCTGCCCGGAGGACTGCGGCGATACTGCCACGGACAGCGACGGCCAGTGCCCCGACGGCGCCGCCCCGGGCGCCGACGGCCAGTGCCAGCTCGACGACGACGGCTGCGGCTGCGTCGCCGACGGCAGCGGCACCCGCGGCCTCTGGGGCTCGCTGCTGCTGCTCGGCGTGTTCGGCGTCCGCCGCTCGCGCAAGCGCGCGTGAGTCCAGGCCTCGCCTGACCCGAGGGGCTCCGGCGCACCCGCGCCGGGGCCCTTCCACTTTTTAAAACTATTTCGATGCCGACAATGCGCGAAGGGACATGTCGCGCGCGACATGTCCCTTCGGACAAAGAGTGAACCGAGCCGCTACTTGTCGGTCAGCGGCAGCGACTTGTACTTGTGGCTGATCTTGATGTGCTCGGCCTTGGTGACGGTGCGGCGGGCCCCGTCGACGCGGGCGATCTGGGTCACGTCATCGAAGCCCTCGGGCAGGCGGACGACGATGTTGACGACGTCGCTGTCGGGCTGCGGCCGGACCTCGGCGGCGTGGACGGCGAGCTGCTCGCCGCCGGCGAAGAACTCGACGCTCTGCACCGCGCTGAGGTTGTTCTCGTCGACCGCGCCGGGGGTGGTGATCCACGACTCGGTGCCGTCGGGGTAGACCATGCCGAGGAGGATCGCGCCGTCGTCCTCGGGCGCGGGCGCGCCGGACATGTCCCACGAGCTGAGCTGCTGGATGGTCGGGTAGACCTTGTTCCACCCGAACGTCGAGGCCCACACCGGGTGGCAGTAGGTCATGTAGTCCTTGTGGACGGTGGGGTGATAGAGCTTGAAGTTGGTGATGCCGAAGCCCCACTCGCCGATGTCGCCGCCCGGGATCGGATAGGTGTTGTCGGTCCCGGCCTCGCCGTTGCACGCGATGTGGTAGCGGCCCTGCGAGTGGCCGACCTCGTGGACGAAGGTCTCGGCCGCGTACTCGACGTTGCCGGGCAGCGACAGCCCCGAGGAGATCCGCTTCCACGCGTCGGACTTGAGCGCGCCGCTCGGGATGTCGATCGCCTGCCCGCCGGCGCCGCCGAGGCCGCTCGAGCACACGTCGACGTAGCCGAAGTAGTACTGCTCCGGCGGCGCGCCGTCCTGCTGGCGCAGGTCGACCATGAACTGGTTGAGCTGGCCGAAGTGCGTCAGCTCGCCCTGCCAATCGATCGGCTCGTGCATCGTGATCTCGAGCTTCTCGATCGGGTTCATCATGAACATGTAGTTCTCGAACTTCTTCATCGTCTCCGCCGACGTGTCCGGCGTCGTGACGCAGCCGCCGAAGTTGTAGTTGTACGGGACGATGGTCACCTTCAAGACCTGGTAGCTGTCCTCGATGCCGATGAAGGCGTTGCCCGACAGCGGCAGGTTGGGCGGGTTCTTGCCGGGCTGCGTGGCCGGATCGATCTGCGCCCAGCCCTTCTCGGTCTCCCACAGCTCGATGCGGTACTTGAGCCCGGGGATCACCTCGGCCGGCATGAGCCCCCAGTAGAAGCTCTTCTCGAGGTTGCCGACGAACGAGTCGCCCTCGACCACCACCTTGCTCGTCAGCACCTTCTCCCCCTCGGGGTAGCCGCTGATGATCAGCCGGGCCTCGATCTGGCGCGGGACCCAGTCTTCGGGCAGCTTCTTCCAGAACGCGCGGATCAGCGTGAGCCGGTTCTGCAGCAGGTACGAGGTGCGGTCGGACCCGCCGACGCCCGCGCCGTCGCGGCCGATCGCCACCCCGATGCCCTGGTTGGCCTCGACCCACTCGAGCTCGATGCCGCCGACCGCCGGCACCGGCACGAACGGCTCGGGCGCGTCCGTGGTGGTCGGCTCGGAGCCGTCCGACTCGCTGTCGGTGGCCCCCTCGGGCTCGTCGTCGGTCACGTTGACGTTGGAGGCCGGGCCGTCCGTGGAAGTGGCGCCGGTGCTGTCGCCGCACGCAGGGGCGAGCACGAGCGCGAGGGCTGCGGAGATCGAGAGCTGGGGGCGCGTCATACGGACACGCTATCCGGCGCGCGCGGGCCCGACAAGCGCGGCGAGCCGTCGCAGTGCTAGGGCCTGTGAAGACCCCGAGGCCGAGCGGCCCGGCGCGTGCGCTCAGCGCCGTCGCAACTGGGGCAGCCGGACGAGGATGCCGGTGAGTCCCAGCACAGCGCAGAGCGCCACGCTCGGCACGGCGATCCGCAGCAGCGCGGCCGGATCGCACGCGGGGCCGGCGACGACGCAGACGAGGAACACGAGCGCGGCCCCTGCCTCGCCGCCGCCGAAGCAGCGCGCGGCGAAGCGCTGGCTCCGTCGCAGCCAGAACATCAGCCCCGCGAGGGTGAGCGCGCCGAGCACGAGACCGCCGGCCACCGACCCCGCCTGGCCCAGCGCGGCGTGCAGCCCGGGCAGCACCTGCGCGGCGCCGAACTGGTCGCGCACGGGCGCCTGCATGCCCGCCAGCAGCAGCTCGGCCGGGTGCGGGGTGTACAGCGAGTAGCCGGGGTTGCCGGTCGGCCGCAGGTCGCGGTGAAGCGGAATCAACACGAAGCCCGCGGGGCGCGGCGGCGGCACGCGGGTGGGGGCCCGGACCTCGGCGGCGAAGCGGTGGCTCGGCGGCACCAGGCGCGGGACCCCGTGCTCGGGGTGAGTCTTGGCCAGCTCGCTGAACGCGATCGCGGGGTCGGCGCTGGTGAAGCGCAGGCGGCCGAAGGCGAGACGGCTCTGCACCGGCACGCGCAGGTCGAGCTGCGGATCGTCGCGGTGGGGCAGCACCGCGAACGTGGCGCCGGCGAGCAGATCCCACGGCGGGACCTCGAGCTCGCCGAGGCGATTGACGAACCCGAGTTCCAGACCGCGGGTGGGGGGGTCGAGGCGGAGGTGGACGCGCTGGTCGAGCGCCAGCGCGGCCCCCGGCGCGCCGACGAAGGCGAGCGGCGGAGCCTCGGTCGCGCCGCCGGGGTCGAGGTACGGACCGGCGTAGTTGAGCGTGACGAGCTCGCGCAGGCTGGGGTCGGCCGGGGCGTCGTCGGGGCGCGGCTCCTCGTAAAGGAGGTGGCGGGTCTGGTTACTGCCGAGCGTGACGGTGGCGCGGACGCTGGCGACGAAGTGGTAGTCGCGCAGCGGCACGTACGGCCCGTCGAGGTCGCGCGCCCGCATGAGCTGGAACAGGTTGATGTTGGGGTCGCGCGGGCGCAGCTTGTAGAACTCGCCGACGCGGGTCTTCACGTGCTCGCGCGTGCAGGCGACGTGGACGTCGAAGCCGGGGTTGCCGGCGCGCGCCGGGTCCTTGTCGCGCAGGATGACGGTGTCGACGTCGGCCGCGACGGCGTAGGCCGGCACCACCACGAGGTTGTCGCCGGGGATGATCTCGCCGGCCCGGTGCCCGCGCGGGTCGGCGCGCAGCACGACCTCGTAGCGCTTGCCCGGCTCGAGGCCGAGGCCGTCGGCGAGCACGATGGTCTGGCCGTAGTCGCTCGGCTGCAGACCGACGCCGAGGTGCTGCTCGAGCGCGACCGCGCCGGCCGGGGCGCCGGGCAGCGCGCTCGGCTCGACCGAGAACACCGGCGCGCGCGGGTCCCCGCCCGCGAGCACGAGCAGGCCGGCGAGGGTGGCCGCGGCGGCCGTCAGCGGGGCGACGGCCACCACCCGCTCGGCTGGTTCGGCCGGGTCGCCGCCTTCGGCGCCGCCCGTGCCGGGGCCGGCCGCGAAGCTGCTCCAAAGGACAGCCTGGCCCGCGGCCGCCAGCGCGCCGGCCAGCGCGGCCTCGCCGGTCCATGCCTCCTCGACCATGGTCGAAAGGCCAGCCGCGAGCGCGCCCGGGGCGGCCAGCAGGGCGGCCAGCGCCAGGGTGGCCCACGCCACCAGGGCGAAGCCCGCCAGCAGGCCGACGCCGGCGAGGTCGTCGCCGTCGGGCCGACGACGAGCGACCAGCGCGAGCGCCAGCACGATCGCGGCCAGCAGCGGACCCGCCGCCCACGGGGCCAGGCCGAGGCCGTCGCGCAGGACCTCGCCGCCTTGCTGGGCGAGCAGCAGCCCGCCGGCGGCGAGGGCGGCGGCAAGACCTGCGCACGCGGACAGGAACTTCAAGACATGTCCGAAGCGACCGGAACTTCGGGACACGTCATCGGCCTCGCCGTCGCCGAGGCGCGCCTCGGCCCAGTGGAGGCCGGCGCCGAGCAGGCCGGCGAGCCACCACCAGGCGAGCGCGCCGGGGCCGCCGACGGCGAGCGCGAACGCGGCCCCGACGACCGCGCCGAGGCCGGCGCCCGCCCACAGGCGGAGCCGCGCGCGGCTGGGGCGGAACGCTTGCGCCAGGCCGCGGAGCTGCGGGGCGCCGCCGAGGGCGGCGACCAGCAGGCCGGCGGACGCGAAGACGGCGACGAGGAGCGCGAGCAGGCCGGAAGTGGGATCGAACATGCGTCAGTGCCGAGGAGATCGGAGGCGCACAGGAATCGAACCTGCCCAGGGCGCTCCTCGCACCCCACTCCGGTGTTGAAGACCGGGGGCCGCACCAGCGAGCCGAGCGCCTCCGCGGGCGAGGATAGCGGAAGCGCTCCGGCGAGGGAACGGCGCGGGGCTCACATCTCGGGCTCGCCGGCGATGCCGCACACCTCACGGCAGCCGGTCACGTCGAAGAACGCCTCGCTGCGGCCCTGGAAGACGTACTGCGAGGTCACGCCGTTGCTGTCGAACACGCCGAACGGCAGCGGCGTGTAGCGGTAGGTCTCGTTGTACGTCTCCGGGCTGTACTCTTCGAGCTGGATCCGGACCCCCTCCTTCGGCGGCACCACGCCGGCGGCGATGTCCTCCTCGCTCGGCTGCGGCGGCTCCGGCTGGCCCTTGGGCACGAACTCGGTCCAGGTCATCAGCGTCTCGTCGTACTCGTACTCGAAGCAGCGGCAGTAGTAGCCGCCCTGCTCCTTGCTCAGGTCGCACTGGCTCGACTTCAGGCCCTGGTCCCCCATCGAGTCGTTGCACGCCGCGGCGGCCACGACCTTCGCCTCCTTGTCGAAGAAGATCATGTACTTCTCTTGACGCAGGCCGGAGCCGAAGTCGCCGATGACGTCGCCGTCCTCGAGCGCGAACAGCGAGAGCACCCAGGTGCCCTGCTCGTCGAACAGCGGGATCGGTTCTTCCTTGCACCCGGCGGCGAGGACCGGGAGTGCGCAGGTGGTCGCTACGAGCGCGCGGATGAGAGCAGTCTTGTGCATCGGGCAGTGTCCTCGGGGGCGCCACGCTACCACAAGCGTCATCGCCGCGCGCGCTCCGCTGAGCGCGTGGCGGTCCGCACGGCCGCCCCCGCCGACTCGGGGGAGCCGTCGTTGACAGCGACCACTCAGGTGTTTAGCTTCTCGCGCGCGGTGCCCGCAAAACGCGATTACTATGAGGTTCTCGGGGTCGAACGAACGGCTCCTGCGCCCGACATCAAGCGCGCCTATCGGAAGGCGGCGATGCAGTGGCATCCCGACCGCAACCCCGGCAACCCCGAGGCCGAGGAGCGGTTCAAGGAGGCGGCCGAGGCGTTCGAGGTGCTGAGCGACGACAACAAGCGTCGGCTCTACGATCAATACGGCCACGAGGGCCCGTCGCGCGCCGGCTTCTCCGGTTTCCAGGGCACCGACGAGATCTTCAGCCGCTTCAGCGACCTGTTCGGCGACCTGTTCGGCAACCTCGGGTTCGGCGGCCGTCGCGACGGCCCGCAGCGCGGCGGGGACCTCAAGACCCGCGTGGTCATCCCGTTCGCCGAGGCGGTGTCCGGCGTCGAGCGCGAGCTCACGGTCCAGCGCCGCGAGGCCTGTGACGACTGCAACGGCAGCGGCGCCGCCCCCGGCACCAGGCCGCAAACCTGCAGTCAGTGCGGCGGTCACGGACAGGTGATCCACCGCCAGGGCTTCTTCACCATCCAGACCACCTGCCCGCGCTGCCAGGGCCAGGGGTCGATGATCACCTCGCCGTGCAAGACCTGCTCGGGCACCGGCGCGGTCCAGCGCGAGGCCACCCTCAAGGTCAACATCCCCGCCGGCGTCGACGACGGCCAGACCTTGCGGATCCCCGGCCGCGGCATGGCCGGCGTCAAGGGCGGCCCGCCCGGCAACCTCTACGTCGAGGTCGCCGTCCAGCCCGACGAGCGGTTCCAGCGCGACGAGTACGACGTCCACTCGAAGGTCACGATCTCGATGGTCCAGGCGGCGCTCGGCTGCACCGTCAAGGCCGCGACCCTGTCCGGCGACATCGACCTCGAGCTCGAGGCCGGCACCCAGCCGAACCACGTCATCACCCGCAAGGGCAAGGGCGTGCCGGTGATCGGCGGGCGCGGCTTCGGCGACCACCACATCCACGTCGAGGTCACCGTGCCGACCAAGCTGTCGGGCGACCAGGAGGACCTCCTGCGCGAGCTCGCCGAGCTCGGCGGCGAGTCGGTCGCCGAGCCGAAGAAGGGCTTCTTCAGCAGCCTGCGCCGGCGCAAGCGCGGCTGCTGAGCCCGCCGGCGGCGCGCGAGGGGCGTGCCCGTCCGGGCATGCCCCTTCGGGCATGTCCCTGAGTGCATGTGCGGAAGGGCAGGTCCTAAGGGTCCTGCCCGAGCAGACAGACCGCGGCTCGCTCGCGGACCACGCCCTCGCGCAGGACCCGGGCGTAGAGGCGGCTCCACCCGGGGTGGAGCTTGGCGGAGATCCGCTTGAACTCGCCGCCCGTGAACGAGCCGGCGATCGTGTTGCAGGGCGGGGCGGGGCCGGTGATCTCGAGCAGCACGTCGTCGCCGACGGCCAGGCGGTCGCCGACGCCGACGCGGTCCCAGTCGAGGCCGGCGATCGTGAGGTTCTCGCCGGTGGTGCCGGGGGCGATCGGGTGACCCTCGGCGGCCAGCGCCTCGATGCGCTCGAGCGCGAACAGACAGACCGCGCGGTCGGGGCCCCCGTGGTGCTTGAGGTCGCGCTGGCGGTCGCCGGCGACCCCGCTCGTGGTCACCAGCGCAAGGCCGACGGCGTGCTTCGGCACCCCGCCCGCGGGGTTGACGTGAACGCCGACGACGACGCCGCGCTCGTCCGGGGCCGTGGCCATGGTCGCCTCACTTGGCGTCGCCGCAGCGCTGCAGCGCTTCCATCGAGTCGGCCGCCAGCGCGCAGCGGACCTCGGCGGCGGTGCCCTCGCTCAGGCACGTGGCCTGGAGGTCCTTCGCCATGTCCTTCGCCAGCCGGGTGGTCTTGTCGACCTCGGCCGGGCTGGCCCCGCCGGCCATCAACCTCTCGAAGTGGGCCGCGAACTGGGCGCACTCGGCCTCCGTCGCCTTGCCGTTGGAACATGCCCCAAGGAGCAGGACGAGGGACGCGCAGGCGGAGAGGGTGACGTGTCGCATGAGGGGTCCTCGGGACTGGCTTACGGGCGAAGGTAGACGAAGTCGAGGCGCGGATGCGCGCAGCCCGCTGTGCGGCCGAGGACGCCGCCCTAGCCGGCGTTCATGAACGGATAGCGGTAGTCGCGGAGGGGCGTGAAGGTCTCCTTGATCGTCCGCGGGGAGATCCACCGCACCAGGTTGAGCAGACTGCCCGCCTTGTCGTTGGTGCCGCTCGCCTTGCTGCCGCCGAACGGCTGCTGGCCAACCACGGCGCCGGTCGGCTTGTCGTTGATGTAGAAGTTGCCGGCCGCGTGGCGCAGCGTCTCGGTCGCCTCGACGATCGCGCCCCGGTTCTCGGCGAAGATGGCGCCGGTCAGCGCGTACTCGCTGCCGCGCTCGCACAGCGCCAGCGTCTCCTCGAAGCGCCCCTGCGGGTAGATGTGGACCGTGAGCACCGGCCCGAACAGCTCCTCCTTCATCGTTCGGTAGTCGGGCTCGACCCCGGCGATGATCGCCGGGCGGATGAAAAAGCCGGTCTTGTCGTCGCTCTCGCCGCCGATGACCTCGCCGACGCGCCCGCCCTGGCGGCTGCGCGCCTCCTCGATCGCCTCGCGCAGCTTGGCGTAGCTGCGGGCGTCGATCACCGCGCCCATGAAGTTGGTGAAGTCGCCGACGTCGCCGACCTTGATGCCGGCGATGCCGTCGGCCAGGATCTCCCGCACCTGCGGCCACAGGTTGTCGGGGATGTACGCCCGCGAGGCGGCCGAGCACTTCTGGCCCTGGTACTCGAAGGCGCCGCGCAGCAGGTTGTGCGCCAGCGACTGCACGTCCGCGCTCGGGTGGGCGAACACGAAGTCCTTGCCGCCTGTCTCTCCGACCAGGCGCGGGTAGCTGACGTAGTTGTCGATGTTGTTGCCGATCGACCGCCACATCTGCTTGAACACCGGGGTCGAGCCGGTGAAGTGGACGCCGGCCAGGTCGCGGTGGGCCAGCACCTGCTCGCCGATGGCCGCGGGCGAGCCGGGCACGAAGTTGATGACGCCCGGCGGCAGGCCGGCGGCCTGCAGCAGCTCCATGATCACCGAGCCCGACAGCACCGCGGTCGAGGCCGGCTTCCACACCACCGTGTTGCCGCACAGCGCCGGCGCCGTCGGCAGGTTGCCGGCGATCGACGTGAAGTTGAACGGCGTCACGGCGAACACGAAGCCGTCGAGCGGGCGGTACTCGACCCGGTTCCACGTGCCGGGGGCCGAGATCGGCTGCTCGGCGTAGAGCTGCGTCAGGTAGTGGACGTTGAAGTGGAAGAAGTCGATGAGCTCGCAGGCGGCGTCGATCTCGGCCTGGTGGGCGGTCTTCGACTGGTTCAGCATCGTCGCCGCGTTGAGCCGGTCGCGGAACGGCCCGCGCAGCAGCGCCGCCGCCCGCAGAAAGATCGCCGCCCGCTGGTCCCACGGCATCGCCGCCCAGTCGGCGCGAGCGGCCTGAGCCGCAGCGATGGCGTCGCCGACCTCGCGGGTCCCTGCCTGGTGGAACCCGCCGAGCTCGGCCTTGCGGTTGTGGGGGCAGATGATGGGGCTGATGTTGCCCGTCCGGACCGCCTTGCCGCCGATCCACAGCGGGAGGTCGAACTTCTTACCGGCGAGGTCGGCGTAGCAGGCCTTGAGCGAAGCCCGTTCCGGCGTGTCGGGCGCGTACGTGCGCACGGCTTCGTTGACTGGGTCGGGGACGCGGAACAGGCCAAACGACATCAGGGCGGTCTCCAGGCTGGCGCAAGCATGCACGGAATCCCGGCCGTCGGCGACGGTCGTGGTGGCTCCAGGCATGCCGCCCAGACGGGCGCGAAGGCTATCAGGCTCCGGGCTCGCTGACAGGGGTCTGCATGCGCGGGATCGCGCACATCAGCGGCGGCGCGGGCGACGGCGGAGGGCGAGGAGGGCGAGGCCGGCGAGGCTGGCGGGGCCGCTGGCGGCCAGGTCGCAGCCGCGGCGGGTGGCCGGGGCTGGGCCGTCCACGGCCGGCGGCGCGGCTGGAGGCTCGATGCGCGGCGGTTCGCGGCTCTGCGTCTCGGGCGAGGCCGGAGCCGGGGGCGGCGTGCCGGCGCCGAGCGCCGCGAGATCTTCGTCGGCGGTGCCCATCTGCCGGGTGCGTGAGCACATCGTGTCGCCGAGATCGCCCTCGCCGGTGCGGTGGGCGTAGACCAGGTAGTGCTTGCCGAGGACGAAGCTGCGGCCGCAGGCGGCGCTGCTGGAGCGGGTGACGATCGTCGTCGACGCCGGCAGGTCGCCCTTGAACACCCGCTGGACGGCGAGCACGTAGCGGACCATGCCGGTGGTGTCGGAGGTCTGCACGTGCTCGACGCGGCCCTCGAACACGGCCTCGGCCTGGTCGCGGGCGACGGTGGGCGCGGGCGGCGGCATGCAGCTGCAGGCCTGCACCTCGTGAGGAACCCCCCACGCTGCGACCGCGATGAGGCTCACGGCGAGGAGGATTGGGCGTTGCCGGTGCAAGTCCCGCAAGCTAACCACGCACCGGCGCGCCCGGCAAGCGGCGTGCCGGCCTCGGGGCCTTGTGGCGCCTTGCGATCGTCGCCGATCGGGGCGCGGCCCTGAACGAGGTTATTTGCGAGGAAGCCAGCGATGCTGACGGTATCTGAGATCACCAAGTCGTACGGCGGGAAGGTGCTGTTCGACGACGTCACGACGTCGTTCGAGCCCGGTCACCGCTACGGTCTGACGGGGGCGAACGGCGCCGGCAAGTCGACCTTCATGAAGATCCTCGCCGGCGAGCTCGACCCCGACAAGGGCGGCGTGTGGAAGCCGCCGCGGACGCGCCTGTCGGTCCTCCACCAGGACCACTTCCGCTACGAGAATTGCCGGATCCGCGACGTCGTCATCATGGGCAACCGCCGCCTGTGGGACGCCATGGAGGAGAAGGACAAGCTGCTCGCCAGCGGCGACATGAGCGACGAGGTCGGCATGCGCCTCGGCGAGCTCGAGATGATCATCAGCGAGGAGGACGGCTACGGCGCCGAGACCGAGGCCGAGCGCCTGCTCGAGGGCCTCGGCATCCCGGCCGCCGAGCACGAGCAGCCGCTGTCGACCTTGACCGGCGGCATGCGCCTGCGCGTGCTGCTGGCCCAGGCGCTGTTCGGTAACCCCGACATCCTGCTGCTCGACGAGCCGACGAACCACCTCGACCTCGAGTCGATCCACTGGCTGACGAACTTCCTGCTCGAGTATAAGGGCGTGCTGGTCGTCATCTCGCACGATCGCCACTTCCTCAACGAGGTCTGCACCCACACCGCCGACGTCGACTACGAGAACATCATCACCTACACCGGCGGCTACGACGACATGCTGCGGCAGAAGATCCAGTACCGGATCTCGGCCGAGAAGCAGAACCAGAGCAAGCAGAAGCGGATCTCCGAGCTCAAGGAGTTCATCCAGCGGTTCGGCGCCAACGCCAAGAAGGCCAGCCAGGCGCAGTCGCGGCGGCGCGCGATCGCCAAGATCGAGCTCGTCGACCTCAAGCGCAGCAACATCCAGCGGCCGTTCATCCGCTTCGAGCAGAAGACCCCGAGCGGAAAGCTGGCGCTGTCGGTCGACCGCCTGTGGAAGTCGTTCGACGGCAAGCCTGTCCTCAAGGACATCACCTTCAACGCCACCCGCGGCGAGAAGATCGCCATCGTCGGCCCCAACGGCATCGGCAAGACGACCCTGCTCAAGTGCATCGCCGGCACCTACGAGCCCGACCGCGGCAAGGTCACGCTCGGCCACGAGGTCGTGCTCGGCTACCTGCCGCAGGACCACGAGGAGGGGCTCGGCAAGGTCGAGAACCGGACCGCGTTCCAGTGGCTGTACCAGTGGGACCCGAAGTCGACGGTCGAGGAGATCCGCGGCCTGCTCGGGCGCATGCTGTTCCCCTCGGAGGACGCCGACAAGCCGGTCAAGGCGCTCAGCGGCGGCGAGACGGTGCGCCTCCTGCTGGCCAAGATGACGCTGATCAAGCCGAGCCTGCTGCTGCTCGACGAGCCGACCAACCACCTCGACCTCGAGTCGATCCGCGCCCTCACCGAGGCGATGCAGAAGTACGAGGGCACGCTGATCTTCGTGTCCCACGACCACGCCATGGTCTCCGAGGTCGCCACCCAGGTGCTCGAGCTCAAGGGCGACAAGGGCTACGACCTGTTCCCCGGCAACTACGAGGAGTTCCTCGAGAAGACCGGCAAGACCGCCGCCCGCTGAGTTTCGGCGCTCCGGGACATGTCCTGACGGGCATGTCCCGAGGGCCCTGTTCGGAGGGACTTGTCGCTCGGGACAGGCGCTCGGGACAGGAGCTCGGGCGGGATCCCGCGAAGGGCGCCCCCTCAAGAGGGTCGGCCCGCGCGCACGGCTCTGACTCCGCGGCTCCGGGCCGGCGCGCATCCCCGCGGGCGGCTCAGAACATCTTCTTGGCGGCGTTGATCTTCTCGACGTACTTCTTGCTGCCGTCGGGCACGCCGCGCTTGCCGGCCTTGCGCCACTTGAGCACGTGCCCCGGTCCGCCGTGGTAAGCGGCCAGCCCGAGCTCGGTGTTGCCGTCGAACTTGCGGATCATGCGGGCCAGGTAGAGGCTGCCGGCGCGCACGTTGAAGCCGGGGTCGAGCGGGCGCGAGCGCTCGCCGAGGCTGCTCGCCAGCTCGCGCGCGGTCGAGGGCATCAGCTGCATGAGCCCCTGCGTGCCCCCCGGGCCTCGGGCCCGCGCGTTGAACTTGCTCTCGACCCAGATCACCGCGTTGATGAGCCGCGGGTCGAGCTTGTTCTTCTTGGCCGCCGACCGCACGTGCGGCTGCACCGCCGCGATTTGTTCGCGCTGCCCGGCGGGCCAGCGTTCGCAGGCGTCGCCTCCGCCGCCGTCCTGCGGGGCCATCGACGCCTCCCCAGGAGATCGCGCAGGCTCCACTGAGGTCGCACAGCCGGGAGCGCCGAAGACGCCGCCCAGCGCCATCCAAACAACGGTCCATCGCGCATGACGGAGGCCCGGGAGGGCGCGCGGCGCGGTCGAAGGCTGTAGGGTAGTCATGGGTGTGCTTTATCCTACATTGTCCGGAGGAGGACCCAGACTTTAGCGAAAAATCGAGACGGGCGTGCATCTCGCCACGCGTGCTCAAAGGGAATGTTCGTATGATGGGTTCTCGTAGCTCGCCTCGGCGAGCAGGCAGGAGCGGAGACATGGCTTTGAAGGCAGACGCACTTCTCCTCCTCTGCGGCGTGACGGTCGGGCTGCCGGCGGTCGCCGCGGCCGCCGACGGCGAGCGGTACGACCCCTACGCGAAGATGGCCACGGGCGCGCACCGGTACGACATGCGCGAGGTGTTGCAGTCGCGTGGCAAGTTCGTCGCCGAGCCGGTCGAGCAGCCGGACCTGTCGCTGCTCGACACGCTGCCCCTGAGCGCGCGCGCGTCGGAGCCGCAGGCGCCGGGGCAGCTGCCGGAGGGGTGGGTGCAGATCGGCGAGGTCGTGCAGCGGCGCGAGATCGCCGAGGGCCGCAAGCAGATCGATCCGAAGCCGCTCCCGGCCTGGGAGGACATCGAGGGCAACCAGTACCCGCGCAAGGGCACGGTGTTCCTCAACTTCAACGGCGGCATGCTCAAGGCCGGCGACGACAACTCGGCCGAGAACAAGTCGACGCTGGCCCGCCACAACCACCCGTACCCGGTGTTCAACGGCTCCGAGGCGACGGCGCTGACCCTGATCCAGGCGGTCCAGCAGGACCTCGAGACGCTCGGCGTCCGCGTCCTCTACCTCAACCGCCCGAGCAAGACCGTGCCCTACACGATGGCGATGGTCGGCGGCTCGTGGTCCGACACGAACATCAGCAGCCCGGCCGGCGGCGTCGCCCCGGGCACCGACTGCGAGGACCGCGACCAGCGCAACGTGGTCTACGCGTTCGACAGCAGCTCGGCGACGATCAGCCAGGAGATCGCCCACGCGTGGGGCCTCGACCACACGCTCGGCAGCGATCGCATCATGAGCTACCAGGCCGGCAACAACAAGCACTTCGGCGACAACTGCCAGGACCTGTGCGAGGAGCAGTGCCAGGGCCCCGGCACCATCGGCTGCCGCCTGATCCACGAGATCTACTGCGGCGTCGACAGCGAGCAGCAGAACGACCTCGCGGAGCTCGCCAAGATCTTCGGCACCCCCGAGCCCGACACCGAGCCGCCGACCGTCAACATCCTCCCCGAGGGCGACGTGATCGAGCTGGAGGTCGGCTCCGACATCGAGGTCAAGGCCGACATCCACGACAACTACGGCGGCGTCGGCTGGCGGATCAAGGTCAGCCGCGACGGCGAGGTCGCGCTCGACGAGGTCGACTACGAGAAGGTCGGCGCGTGGTACTTCGCCAACCTGGAGACCGGCGTCTACGAGGTCGTGCTCGAGGCGGAGGACCACGCCGAGCACGTGGTCCAGGACAAGCTGACGATCATCGTCGGCACCCCCGAGGCGCCCACCAGCACCGCCGGCGACAGCGAGGGGGACAGCGAGGGCAGCGACAGCACCGGAGCCCTCGACTCCGAGGGCGACGACGCGGGGGGATCTGCCAGCGACGGCGCCACCACCGACGACGGCCCCGGCGCCCTCGACAAGGGCGGGTGCGAGTGCCGCAGCACCGACCAGGGGGCGGGCGGCGCGCTGGGCCTGCCGCTGCTCGGCTTGTGGCTGGCCCACCGGGCCCGCCGGCGCCGCCGGGCCTGAACTCCGAGGCGGTTCGTGCGCGAATGCGCGCGTGACCTCCACCGCGCCCCCGCGGCTTGACCGGCCCGGGGGGCCACGCATATAAGCCTGTTCCCTCGCGCCCGGCGAGGGTCTCGAAGAACGATCCGGGCGGTCGCAGCCACCATCTGGCTGCCGCGTGGGCGGGCGGATCGCCCCAGAGAATGCGAGCGCTTCGTGTCTGAGAACCAGCAAGCCATCATTCGTACCGGCGGGAGGCAGTTCCGCGTCAGCACCGGCTCGGTGCTCCGCGTCGAGAAGCTCCCGGTGGAAGCCGGCGCCACCGTCAACTTCGACGTGCTGCTCGTCGGCCAGGGCGACACCGTGAAGATCGGCAAGCCGCTGGTCGACGGCGCCAAGGTCGAGGCCAAGGTCGTGAGCCACGGGCGCGGGCCCAAGCTCATCGTCTACAAGTTCCGCAAGCGCACCAACTACCGCAAGAAGCAGGGCCACCGGCAGGCCTACACCGAGGTCAAGATCACCTCGATCACGGGCTGATCCGCGCCCTGGAGAACGACGATGGCACACAAAAAAGGTCAAGGTTCGATCAAGAACGGCCGCGACTCGAACGCGCAGAACCGCGGCGTGAAGCGGTTCGGCGGCGAGGTCGTCCGCGCCGGCAACATCCTGGTCCGTCAGGCCGGCAGCAGCTTCCACGCCGGGCCGAACGTCGGCACGGGCAAGGACTACACCCTGTTCGCGCTGGTCGACGGCAAGGTCCGCTTCTACAAGCGGGGCCACGAGCGCAAGGCGTTCGTCGCCATCGACCCGCTCGCGGCCGAGGCAGACGCTGCCGCCGCTGCGGAGTGAGCGATGCGCTTCATCGACCAGGTCCGGATCGTCGTCCGCGCTGGGCGAGGCGGCGACGGGCTGGTCGGCTGGCGCCGTGAGAAGTTCGTGCCCGACGGCGGTCCCGCGGGCGGTGACGGCGGCAAGGGCGGCGATGTCGTCTTTGTCGCCGACGATCATTTGACGACGCTGCTGGACCTGAAATTCCGCCAGCACTTCGCGGCCGAGAGCGGGCGCCCCGGCGGCCCCAACAAGATGACCGGCCGCTCGGGCAACGACCTGCGGATCCGCGTACCCGTCGGCACGACCGTGTTCTTCGAGGCGCTGGCCGGCGAGCCCGGCGAGCGTCCGCCGTGGCTGGCCGACAACGTCGACGAGGAGCTCGACCAGATCGGCGCGATCGCGTGGACCGACGACGGCACCGACATCCCGGAGCCGGTGCGGGTCCAGAAGTCGGGGCCGATCCGCCGCGCCCAGGCCGAGAAGGACCGGCGCGAGTCGGAGCTCGAGCCCGGGACGCAGCTCGGCGACCTGACCTTCCACGGCCAGGAGCTGGTGGTCGCCCACGGCGGCCTCGGCGGCCGCGGCAACGTCCACTTCCGCAGCTCGACCAACCGCTCGCCCGACTTCGCCGAGCCCGGCGTCCCCGGCGAGGCCTACTGGCTGCGGCTCGAGCTCAAGCTGCTGGCCGACGTCGGCATCGTCGGCTTCCCCAACGTCGGCAAGTCGACCTTCATCCGCGCGATCAGCCGCGCGCGCCCGAAGGTCGCCGACTACCCGTTCACCACCCTGGTGCCGCAGCTCGGCGTGGTCGCGCTGGCCGGCGAGCGCTCGCTGGTGGTCGCCGACGTGCCGGGCCTGATCCACGGCGCCAGCGAGGGCCGCGGCCTCGGCCTCGACTTCCTGCGCCACCTCGAGCGCACGCGCGTGCTGCTGCACCTGCTCTCGCCCGACCCGACGCCCGGCCGCGATCCGATGGCCGACCTCAAGGCGCTCGAGAAGGAGCTCGCGCAGTACGGCACGATGTTCGAGGGCCGCCCGCGGGTGGTCGCGCTCAACAAGATCGACACGCCCGAGGGCCAGGAGGCGATGGGCCCGCTGCGCAAGGCGCTGCGTGCCCAGGGCATCCCGCTGTTCCCGGTCTCGGCGCGCACCGGCGAGGGCGTGCCGGAGCTGCTCGAGGCGCTGTGGCGCCGCGTCGACATGGTCCGCCGCGGCGCCGCCTCGGGCCCGTCACCGGTCAGCCAGAGCTAGCGCCGGCGCCGGGACATGCTCGCGCGGGCATGTCCTTGCGAGCATGACGAAAGGGGCATGTCCTGGTGGACATGCCCCTTCGAGCATCCGGCGTCGGCCGGCTAGCCGCGGGTCGCCTTGTCGCGGGCGTCGTAGACCTGGACGTTGTTGGGCTTGAGGCGGCCGGTGGCGTAGAGCAGGCGCGCGTTGGCGGTGCGGAGGTCGATGCGCGAGTTGACGATCCGGAGGATCGCGGTGAGTTGGTCGGCCTCGGCGTCGATGATGTCGTTGGTGGTGGCGGAGCCGACGGCGAACAGCTCGGTGGCGACGCGGTAGGCCTCGACCGCGGACTCGAGCGTGCGGGCGCTGAGCTCGATGTCGGCGATCGCCTTGTTGCGGGCGAGGTAGGCCTGGGTCACCTCCATGGCGATCCCGCGGCGCATCAGCTCGATCTGGGCCACGAGCTCGCGCTTGTTGGCCTTGTACTCGCGGATCTGCGAGCGCGTGCTCAGGGCCGAGTTGAGCGAGTAGGTCAGCTGGGCGCCGAGCGACCACGACCCGCGCCACACCGGCGCCAGCGGGAAGAACCGCTGGTTCGGGTTGGCGTAGGTGGCCTCGGCGAACGCGTCGAGGCGCGGGAAGTAGCCGGCGCGGGTGGCCTTGATGCCGTAGTCGACCGCGCCGATGCTCTTCTCCAGCGACTTCAGCTCGAGCCGCTTGCTGTGGGCCTCGCGGATCAGGGCGTCGAGGTTGCCGAGGTCGGGCATGTCGGGCGGCAGCTCGATCACGTCCTCGCCCGGCACGAAGTCGAGGTCCTGGTCGTTGAGCATGATCGCCAGGCCCTGCTCGGCGGTCGTGCGGAACACCCGGGCGTCGTTGATCGCTTGCTCGATCTGGGCGATCTGCGCGGTCAGGCGCATCACCTCCGCCTTGGTCGCGCTGCCGGCGTTGAACAGGTTCTCGACGTCGAGCGCGCGCGCCTTGACGCGGCGCAGCGAGTCCTCGACGGCGACCACCGAGGCGATCGTGCGCAGCCAGTTGTAGTAGGCGAGGCGGGCGTCGGTCTCGACCTTGATGCGCTCGGCGTCGCGGGCGAGGGCGACGGCGTCGCGGCGGGTCTCGGAGCCGCGCTTGGCCGGCACAAGCGACAGGATGTAGTCGGAGATCGGGACCGCGAGCTGGGCCTGCAGCGAGTACGAGTTGAGCGGGATCTGGATCTTGAACGGCGGCGCGACCACGAGGGTGAGCGGCTGGCCGGTGTTCGGATCGACCGTACACATCTGCGGCGAGCCCATGGCGCACGGGCCGATGCCGATCGGGATCGGGTCGCCGCCGGCCTCGGGGCCGGTCGCGGCGCCGACGCTGTAGCCGCCGCCGAAGTTGATCGCGGCCTTGGACAGGCGGGTGTAGCCGGCCTTGCCCGAGATCTGCGGCAGGAAGGCGATCATCGTCTGGTCGAGCTTGGCCGCGGCGGCCTGGATCTGGGCCTCCTTGGCGGCGACGGAGGGCGACTCGGCGACGGCCTGCACGGCCACCTTGTCGGCCGTGAGGCCGCCGGGCTTGGGCGCGAGCGCCTCGGCGAGCGGGCCCTCGCGCAGGTAGGCGGCGGCGTCGAAGGGGGCCGCGTCGGCGGCGGCGGGCGGAGCTTGCCGGGAGGGCGGCGGCGGCGGGCCCAGCGGGGCCGGGGCCGCCAGCGCCAGGGCGACAGACCAAACAAGAAACATGGCGGAAGATTCCTGTGCGAAAGAACCTGTTCGAAAGAACCTGTTCGAGGGGGAAGGCGCCCCGAGCCGCTCACTCCGGCGGCTTGGTGACGCGGCGGAGGCGGGGGAACACGACCTCGCGCTCGATCTCGAAGTCGTCCGAGGGCGGCGGCGGGGCCTCGGCGACCAGCACCGGCATGACGAGATCGGGCGGCAGAGCGGCGTGGGCGGTCGGGGCCGCGGTGTGGGCGACCGGCGCGGTCGGGACCGGGTCGTCGAGGGTCTCGGCCGGCTTGCTCGCGTCGACGCCGAAGAACTTGAAGCTGATCCAGCGCATCGACCGGCTGGTGACCATGCGGTCGAACAGCAGGTAGACGACGGGGACGACGACGAGGGTGAGGACGGTCGAGGTGATCATGCCGCCGATGACGATGACGGCCATCGGCGCGCGGGTCTCACCGCCCTCGCCGAGGGCCAGGGCGACCGGGATCATGCCGAAGATGGTGGCCGCGGCGGTCATGACGATCGGGCGCAGGCGGATGGTGCCCGCCTGGACCAGGGCCTCGGTGATGACGGCCCCCTTCTCGCGCTCGCCGTTGGCGAAGTCGACCAGCAAGATCGCCGTCTTGGTGACGAGGCCCATCAGCATGATGAGGCCGATGAACGAGAAGATGTTGAGCGACATGCCGGCGAGGTAGATGCCGCCGAACGCGCCGACGACCGACAGCGGCAGCGAGACCATGATCGTGATCGGCTGGATCAGGCTGTCGAACTGGGCCGCGAGGATCATGTAGACGAGGATGATCGCCAGGGCGAGGGCGAAGAGCATCGACTCGAACGACTCCTGCATGACCTCGGCGTCGCCCATGAAGCTGGTCTGCAGCTTCGCCGGCACGACGCGCTTGGCGGCGTCGGTGACGATCTGCTGGGCCTCGCCGAGGGTGATGTCGTTGAGCGCCGCCAGCACCAGCACCTGGCGCAAGCGGTTCTGGCGCTCGATCTCGCTGGGGCCCTCGCCGCGCTCGACGCGGACCACGGCCGAGAGGTCGACCAGGCGACCCGAGGCCGCGCGGACCTTGATGTTGCTCAGCGACTCGAAGCTCGAGCGCAGCGACTCGGGCATGTAGAGGATGACGTCGTAGATCTCCGAGCCCTCCTTGAGGTCGGAGATCGGGTCGCCGGCCATCAGCGAGCGGACGGTGCGGGCGATCGAGGCGATCGGGACGCTGAGGTCGGCCGCCTTGTTGCGGTCGACGGCGATCGCGACCTCGGGCTTGCCGCCGCGGTACGAGGTGTCGAGGTCGACGAACTTGCCGGTCTCGGCGAGCTGGCCCTTGAGCGCCTCGGCGGCGGCGACGACCTCGTTGAGGTCGGTGCCGCGGACCGAGAACTGGATCGGCTGGCTGCGGAAGCCGCCGTCGTTGCCGAACGGGTCGAGCTGGTCGACGGTGAACATCGCCCCCTCGACGCCGGCGAGGCGCTCGCGGGTCCACTTCATCGCGTCCTGCTGCGAGAAGCCGCGCTCCTTGGGCCGCGCGAGGGTGACGGTGATGCGCGCTCGGTTGACCTGGCCGACCGCGCCGCCGCCGATGGTGGTGAACGTGTCCTTGATCTGCGGCAGGTTGGCCCGCAGGTCGGCGGCCACGGCCTCGGCGGTCTCGATGGTCGCCTCGAGCGCGGTGCCGGTCGGCAGCTCGACGTTGACGGCGAACTGCGACTGGTCCTCGGGCGGGAGGAACTCGGCGGGCACGCGGGTGACGAGGGCGCACGAGCCGAACAGCGACAGCAGGGCGATGAGGACGGTGGTCCACGGCCAGCGCAGCGCCCAGCGGAGCACGCCGGCGTAGGCGCGCTCGACGGCGCTGAACATCTTGTTGAACAGGCGCGCGAACAGGCCGGGCGCGTGCCCGTGCTGCTGCCGCATGATGCGCGACGACAGCATCGGCGTCAGCGTGAACGACACCAGCATCGACAGCAGCACCGCCGCGGACACGGTGAGGCCGAACTGGAAGAAGAAGCGGCCGATGATGCCCTTCATGTAGGCGACCGGCACGAACACCGCGACGATCGACAGGGTGGTGGCGATGACGGCGAGGCCGATCTCGCTGGTCGCGTCGAGGGCGGCGCGCATCCGCGGCTTGCCCATCTCGAGGTGGCGGTAGATGTTCTCGATCACCACGATCGCGTCGTCGACGAGGATGCCGATCGACAGCGACAGCGCCAGCATGGAGATGTTGTTGAACGAGAACCCCATGTACTGCATGAACGCGAACGTCGCCACGATGCTGGTCGGGATCGCCAGCGCGGCGATGAAGGTCGCGCGGATGTCGTGCAGGAACACGAGGATGATGACGATGGTGAGGAACGCGCCGAGGAGGAGGTCGAACTTGACGTCGCCGATGGCGTGCTCGACGAACACCGAGTTGTCGGTCGGCACGGCGGCGGTGATGCCCCGCCGCTCGAGGTCGGGGCGCATCTCCTCCAGGACCTCGCGGACCTGCTCGGCGAGGGCGACGACGTTGGCGCCGGACTGCTTCTTGACGACCAGCGCGAGCGCGGAGTTGCCGTTGAGGAACGAGGCCGAGCGGGCGTCCTCGACGTCGTCGATGACCTCGGCGACGTCGCGGATCCGGACCACCGCGCCGGGCGGGCCGGGGATCAGGATGTCGGCGATCTCGGCGGCGCTCTTGACCTCGCCGCGGGTCTTCAGCGTCAGCTCGCTGGTGCCGGTCTTGATGAAGCCGGCCGGCAGCTCGAGGCTCTGCGCGCGCACGGCGTTGGCGACGTCGTCGGCGGTGAGGCCGAAGCCGGTCATGCGCGCCGGGTCGACGAGGACCTTGATCTCGCGCTCCCGGCCGCCGATGAGGTCGACGTTGCCGACGCCCGAGATCTGCTGGAGCCGCTGCTTGACCTCGTCCTTGGCGATCCGCGTCATCTCGGCCATCGGCAGGTCGCCGGCCAGCGCGATCGAGAGGATCGGCGCGGCGCCGACGTCGAACTTCTGCACCACCGGCGGGTCGATGCCCTGCGGCAGGTCGCGCTCGATCGCCGAGATCTTGTCGCGCACGTCCTGCAGCGCCTGGTTGCCGTCGACCTCGAGCTCGAACTCCATCACCACCTGGGTGACGGCCTCGAGGTTGCGCGAGGTCATGCGCTTGACGCCGCTGATCGACTGCAGCGCCTCCTCGATCGGGTCGGCGACCTTGGTCTCCATCGTCTCCGGGTCGGCGCCGGGGTAGACGACGGTCGCGGTCACGACCGGGAACTCGACGTTCGGGAACAGCTCGACGCCGATGCGCGGCAGGCTGAAGAAGCCGAACACCATGAGCGCGGCGATCAGCATCGTCGCGAAGATGGAGCGGCGGATCGAGACTTCGGCGAGCAGCATGGCGGGACCTCAGTGGGTGCCGGCGGACGGCGGCGGGGGGTCGCTCGGGGCTTTCTTGCTCGGGGTCGCCTTGGCCACCTCGGCCTTGGCGTCGGGCGCGGCCTTGGCGTCGGGCGCGGGCGCCGAACCCTCGGCGCCCGGCAGCACCGAGGCCAGCGGCGGGCGCAGCTCGATCTCGACGTACATGCCGGGGCGCAGCGTGCCGTCCTTGTTGTCGACGTCGGTGACGATCTCGATCGTGCGCGTGGCGGCGTCGACGGTCGGCTGGACGCGCACGACCTTGGCCTCGCGCGAGATGCCGAGCGCCGAGAAGTGCGCGGTGACCTGGTCGCCGACGTGGACGAGCCGCAGCGCGGCCTCGGGGATCCGCGCCCTGACCTCGAGGACAGACTGGTCCTGGATCACGACGACGATGGTCGGCGGCATCATCGTCACCGTCTCGCCGACGTCCTTGAACTTGTGGGCGACGAGGCCGTCGATCGGCGAGACGACGGCCGAGTCGGCGGTGCCGCGGCGGGCCATCGACAGCGCGACCTCGGCCTGGCTGACCGCGTTCTCGGCGCTGTTGAAGGCCGACTCCGCCCGCTCGAGCACGGCCGCGGCGACGGTGCCCTTGGCGGCGAGCTGCTGCTGCCGCTCGAGCTCGCGCTTGGCGTTGTCGCGGGCGATCTGCGCGCCCTGCAGGCCGGTCTCGGCCTGGCTGACGCCGAGCCGGGTCGAGCGCGCGTCGAGGCGGAACAGCACCTGGCCCTTCTTGACCATCTGCCCCTCCTCGACGTCGACCGAGGCGAGCGTGCCGCTCATGCGCGGGCCGAGCTCGGCCTCCTGCTTGGGCAGCGCGGTGCCGACGTAGCGCTCGATCGAGAGGTCGCGCGCGCCGGCCTTGACGCCCGGCTGCGGCCCGGGGCCCTTGTTGCTCGGGACCGGGATCGTCGGCGCGCTGCCCTGCGCCGGCAGGGCGGGCTTCTCGGCTTCTTTGCTGTCGCAGGCGGCGACGAGGAGGCCGGCGAGGACGAGGGGGACGATGGTGAGGCGTGCGGTCATGGGGCTTTGGCGCCGTGGAGGAAGAAGTCGATCAAGGGGTCGGCCTGGTTGCGGAGGCCGGGCTGACAGCCGGTCCGCACCCAGGTGAAGATCGTCGCGTCGGTCAGGCCGCTGAGGAACACCGCCAGCTGCTCGACCGAGAGGTCGCTGCGGATCTGCCCGCGCGCGGCGGCCTCGCGCAGGGTGGCGTGGCTGAGCGCGAGGTAGCGGGCGTGGTTCTCGTTCATCAGCGCCTGCTCGACCCGCTTCTGCGCCCAGTCGAAGCCGCCGCCGATCGAGACGTAGAGCAGGAACAGCGCGCCGTGCTCCTCGAGGAAGTCGAACGCCTCGCGCGTCGAGGCCCGCATGCGCTCGATCGGGTCCTCGAGCTGCTGATGGACCAGGATCCGCTGGTACACCAGCTCGTGCGTCCGCTGCAGGATCGAGCGGAACACCTCTTCCTTGTTCTTGAAGTAGTTGTAGACGGTGCCGGCGGCCACGCCTGCTTCGGCGGCGATGTCGGCCATCTTCGCGTCCTGGAATCCGAGCCGTCCGAACACCCGCGTGGCCGCGTCGAGGATCGCCTCGCGGTACGCCGCGCGCGTCTCCGTCCGTACCACCTCGCGGACTCGCGCACCACGCGAATTGCGCGGTGCATCGTCTCGCCCATCGACCCTGCGCGACACCGGGGGTTCATTGGCGTGAACGGAGATTCATGTCAAGGTGAGATCAGTATCGCTCGCAAAACAGGTCGACTTTCGCTGGCTTGTCGATTGGCACAAAAACTTCGCGCCAGGCCGCTGCACGAGCGAGCTCTGGCGCGGGTTCACGGGCTTGAATCGAAATTCAGGTCGTACGTGGGGGTGGAGGAGACTTCTGCGGCCGCAGATCTCCGAGGGCGTCGCGCAGCGACTTCGGCACGTCGATGCCGGTGGCCGCCTTGATCTGCTCCGACGCGTCCACCAGGCGGGCGCCCAGCGGCTGTCCTTCAGTACCTGTCCCTTTGGGCAGGATCGTCAGGCGGTCGATCTTGAGCTCGCCGATCGTGCCGGCCAGGCTGTGGAACAGCGGGACCAGCTTCTGCATCAGCAGCACGTCGCGGGCCGCGGCGCCGCCCTTGTTGTAGGTGGCGGCGATCTGCGCCAGCACCTGGGCGGTGGCGCGGCCCTGCTCGACGATCCGCGCGGCGTGGCCCTTGGCGTCCTCCTCGGCCTTGCGCCGGGCGGCGTCGGCGGGCGCGAGGATGTCGGCCTGCAGCTGACGGCGGACCTGCTCGATGCGCGCGTCCTGCATGCCGACCTCGGCGCGGGCCTGGGCGATGAGGGCCTCGACCTCGGCCTGCTGCTGGGCGATGAGGGCGGCGCGGCGGGTCTGGGCGTCGGCGATCCGGCGCTCGTTCTCCTTGAGGGCGATCTGGGTGTGCGCCTCGAGGGTGGTGAGCTCGGAGTTGCGGGTGTTGGTCCACCGCTGCTCGGTGGCCTGGGCCTGGCTGACGGCCTCGGCGATCAGGGCGTCGCGCCGGATCGCCGCGGCCCGCTGGCGGCCCATCGCGTCGAGGTAGCCGACCTCGTCGCTGACGTTCTGGATCTTCAAGGTGTCGAGCACGAGCCCGAGCTTGTTGAGGTCGTGCTCGGCCTCGGCCGCCAGCCGCTGGGCGAAGGTCTCCTTGTCGGTGTTGACCTGCTCCGGCGTCATGGTCGCCAGCACGCCGCGCAGGTTGCCCTCGAGGGTCTCGCGCGCGGTCTTCATGATCGAGTCGCGCGAGCGGCCCAAAAACCGCTCGACGGTGTTGTTGAGCAGCGGCTCCTCGCCCGGCACCTTGATGTTGGCGACGCCCTGGATGTTGAGCGGGATGCCGCCGCGCGAGTAGGCGTTCTTGACCTGGACCTCGATGATCATGTTCGTGAGGTCCATGCGGTCGACCGTCTCGAACAGGGGGATCCGGATGGCCCGGCCGCCGCGGATGATCTTGTAGCCGAACAGCTTGCCGTCCTCGGTCTTGCGCCTGCGCCCGCTGAAGATCAGCACCTCGTTCGGCTGACAGACGTAGAAGACGTTCTTGATGAGGAGGGTGAGCGCGACGAGAAAGATGGTGACGATGCCGAGCAGGGCGATCAGGACTTCCATGTTCACTGGGCACCTGCCTTTCCGGCCAGGATCGCGGGCACGTCGACGCCCGTGGTCTCGCGCAGGGCGCTGAGCACCGAGGCGACCGCGCGCGGGTACGAGGCGGCGTAGCTCGAGATGGCGCTGCCGTCGCCCGGGTCGAGCGCGGCGACCTCGCGGATCTTGAGCTTCTCGATCGGCTGCAGCACCGCGGCCAGCAGCTCCTCGAGGTGCTGAATGACGTAGATCTCGCGCGCCTGCGGGCCCATGGTCTGCCACGCCTCGCTGGTCAGGCGCAGGACCTCGGCCACCGCGGCGCCGTTCTCGATCGTCGGCGCGGCGTCGCCCTTGGCGAGGAGGAGCCGCGCGGCCCGGTCGACCTCGGCCGGGATGATGACCTCGGCCATGAGGCGCTTCTGTTCGAGCTCGCTGCGCACGCTCTGCAGCTCCTGCTCGGCGGCGGCGCGGGCGGTCTTGGCGGCGGCCTCGGCCTCGCGCTCGACCGCGGAGGCGCGGCCCTCGAGCTCGGCGCGGATCTTGGACAGCTCGTTGCGCTTGACCAGGATCGCCGTCTCGGCGGCGGCCTTGGCCACCTCGGCGCGCTGGTTGGCCTGGGCCTGGGCCTCGGAGATCTCCTGCTGGGCCTGGCTCTCGGCCTTCTCGGCGTCGCGCAGGACCGCCGCGATCTGCGGCCGGCCCAACGAGTCGAGGTAACCTGTCTCGTCGGACACGTGCTGGATCTTGAGGGTGTCGAGCTGCAGGCCGAGCTTGTCGAGGTCGTCCTGGGCGCTCTTGGCCAGGTTGTTGGCGAACTCGAGCCGGTCGTGGTTGACCGCCTCGGGGGTCATCTGCGCCAGCACCTCCCGCAGGGCGCCCTCGAGGGTCTGCCGCGCGACCTGCATGACCTCCTGCGTGGAGCGGCCGAGGAACCGCTCGATCGCGTTGCGGATCAGCCGCGGGTCGGGGCTGATCTTGACGTTGGCGATCGCGTGGATCTTGAGCGGGATGTTGCCGGCGGAGTAGGCGTTCTGCACGTAGACGTCGATCGACATCGCCGACATGTCGAGGCGGTCGACGACCTCGAGCACGGGGAGCCGCCAGGCGCTGCCCTTGCCGCAGCCGTGGTACTCGGGCGCCTGACCGACGACGCCGCGGCCGAGGATCACGAGCGGGCCGAGGTCGACGCCGTCCTTCACGCGCTTGCGGCCGGTGAAGATCAGCGCCTCGTTGGGGTGACAGATGTAAAGAAAGTTTTTGACCAGCAGGAAGAAGAGCAGCAGGCCGAGGCCGGTGCCGAGCCCGCCGACGAGCACCTGCCCGGCGACGTTTTGAGTCAGCGCTTCGAAGGTGGATTCCACAGCTGGCGCGAAGGCCAGGTACGTGAGAGACGGGTTCACTCGATCCTCCGGTGGCAGGTTGGCCGCGGTCAGACGCCCGGGGCGCGGGCGACGACGGCGGTGGTGTCGTTCATGGCGATGACGAAGGCCTCCTCGCCGGAGGTGAAGCCGCGCTCCTCCTCCGTGGTGGCCAGGACGTCGACGATGGTGCCCTTGAGCGTGAGCCGCACCTTGCCGAGGTCGCCGGCGCCGAAGCCGACCATCACGCGGCCGCTGCGGCCGATGTAGTCGGCGGCGCTGGCGGCCGTGCTGGTCTCGCTGTGCGAGAGGCTGCGGAACACGGCCACGGTGCCCTGGCCGGTCAGGAGGCCCATGCCGAGCGCGGCGACGAGGGCGATGGTCGGGCTGTCGACCAGGTCGAGGCCGTCGAGCACGAGGCCGGTGAGGCCGAAGAAGGCGAGGAAGAACATCCAGAAGCGCAGCGAGAAGAAGGCGGTGAACAGCCCCGCGAGCGCGCCGTGGGCCTCGCCGACGCCGTGGTCGAAGTGCTGCGCCTGGGTGCCCGCGTCGGCGCCGTGGCCTCCGCCGTCCCCGGTGTCCTTGTCGCCGACGAAGATCGAGCCGAGAAGGAGGACGCCGCCGAGCCCGAACGCGAACAGGTAGAGGTAGATCAGCATCGCCGGAGGGGGGAACATTATGCCACGCCGACCGGGCCGAGGCGCGCCAGGCCGCCTATTCCGCCTCAAACGCGCGTTTTCTTGCGAAGAACAGCGTCCGCGCGCGCGCCGATCGAGGCTACGCTGTTCATAAGTCCGCCACCTTCCGCTGGAGCCATATGGCCGCCGACGACTACCGACTCCTGCCGCGATCCTTTTTCGCCCGCGACGCGCTCGAGGTGGCGCGCGATCTGCTGGGCAAGCTGCTGCGACGCGACGGCGTGATCCTGCGGATCACCGAGGTCGAGGCTTACCGCCACCCGAACGACAGCGCGAACCACTGCCGCTTCGGCCTCACCGAGCGCAACGCGGCGATGTGGGGCCCGCCCGGCCGCGCGTACGTGTACCTCTGCTACGGGATCCACAACATGCTCAACCTCTCGACCAACGAGGAGGGCGAGGGGGCGGCGGTGCTGATCCGCTCGGCCGAGCCGGTGCTGGGGCTGACGGAGATCCAGCGCCGCCGCGGCGCCACGACGACGGGGCCGGCGCTGTTGACCGGGCCGGGCAAGATCGGGCAGGCGCTGCAGCTCGACACGTCGTGGTCGCACCACCCGGTCACCGAGCCCGGCGGTCTCGAGGCGCTCGACGCCCCGCCGGTCGGCGAGATCCTCGCCGGGCCGCGCGTCGGCATCGACTTCGCCGCGCCGGCCGACCGCGACGCGCCGTGGCGCCTGGCCGTGGCCGGGACGAAGTGGGTCAGCGCGCCGAAGGGCCTCCGACCGGTGTAGCATCCCGCCATGCCGTCCGTGTTCACCCGCATCATCAACGGCGAGCTGCCCGGTCGCTTCGTGTACCAGGACGACCGCTGCGCCGCATTCCTGTCGATCGCGCCGCTGCGCCCCGGCCACACGCTGGTGGTGCCGAAGCAGGAGGTCGACCACTGGCTCGACCTCGACGCCGACCTGGCCGCGCACCTGACGACGGTCGCGCAGACGATCGGCCGCGGGCAGATGCTGGCGTTCGCGCCGACCCGCGTCGGGCTGATGATCGCCGGGCTCGAGGTGCCGCACGTCCACCTGCACGTGGTCCCGATCGACGGCCCGCACGACCTCGACTTCGCCAACGCCGACCACCGCGCCAGCCCGGCCGCGCTCGACGACGCGGCCGACAAGCTGCGCCAGGCGCTCGCCAAGCTGGCGCCCGAGGGCGCGGGCGATTGGTGTCTCTGAGGACATGTCACGAAGGACAGACGCGATGACGCACGACCCGCTGAACCTGCTGCAACGCCCGCGGCGCAACCGCAAGCACCCCGCCATCCGCGCGTTCGTGCGCGAGACCTCGCTCGGGCCCGAGCACTTCATCTACCCGCTGTTCATCCACGCCGGCGACGACGACGTGCCGATCGCGTCGATGCCCGGGTGCGCCCGGCTGTCGCGGAAGGGGCTGCTGGCCGAGGTCGAGGCGGCGCGGGCGGTCGGGGTGAACCTCGTCGCGCTGTTCCCGGCGGTCGCCGAGTCGCTCAAGTCGCCCGACGGCCGCGAGGCGTGGAACCCGAACGGGCTGATCCCGGCGACGATCAAGGCGCTGAAGGACCGCTGGCCCGACCTGGTGATCGTCACCGACGTCGCGCTCGACCCGTACAACAGCGACGGCCACGACGGGATCGTCGCGCCGGACGGCCGGATCTTGAACGACGAGACGGTCGAGGCGCTGTGCAACCAGGCGCTGTGCCAGGCCCGCGCCGGCGCCGACATCGTCGCGCCGTCGGACATGATGGACGGCCGCGTGCAAGCGCTGCGCGAGGCGCTCGACGGCGAGAGCTTCATCGACGTGTCGATCCTCGCCTACACGGCCAAGTACGCCTCGGCGTTCTACGGGCCGTTCCGCGACGCGCTCGACTCGGCCCCCAAGAGCGGCGACAAGAAGACCTACCAGATGGACCCCGCCAACGCCCGCGAGGCGCTGCGCGAGGCCGAGCTCGACGAGGTCGAGGGCGCCGACATCCTGATGGTCAAGCCGGCCGGGCCCTACCTCGACATCCTCGCCGCGCTGCGCCGCGCGACCCACCTGCCGCTCGCGGCCTACCAGGTCAGCGGCGAGTACGCGATGCTCAAGGCGGCCAGCGAGCGCGGCTGGCTCGACGAGAAGCGGGTGGTGCTCGAGAGCCTGCTCGGCATCCGCCGCGCCGGCGCCGACGTGATCTTCACCTACTTCGCCCGCCAGGCGGCGGAGTGGCTGACGGGCGCGAGGAAGTAGCCGATGGCGCAGCGGCTCGAGTTCTGGTTCGACTTCTCGTGCCCGTTCGCCTACGTCGCGTCGACCCAGGTCGAGCAGCTGGCCCAAAGGACAGGCGCCGAGCTCGACCTGCGGCCGATGCTGCTCGGCGGGGTGTTCAAGGCCCGCGGCACCCCGCAGAACCTGGCCGCGACGCTGAGCCCGGCCAAGGCCCGCCACAACCTCGACGACATGCGCCGCCAGGCCCAGCGCGCCGGCGTACCGCTGCGCATGCCGCCCAACCACCCGATGCGCACGGTCGCGGCGCTGCGCTGCGTGCTGGCGGCCGGGCTCCACTTGCCGCTCGTCCACCGCATCTACCGCGCCTACTGGGACGAGAACGCGGACATCGGCGACCGCGAGGTGCTGGCGCGGGCGCTCGCGGAGGTCGGGCTCGACGCGGCGGCGATCCTCGCCCGCGCCGAGTCGCCGGCGATCAAGGACGAGCTGCGCCGCCGCACCGACGAGGCGATCGCCCGCGGCGTCTTCGGCGTGCCGACCTACTTCGTCGGCGACCAGCTGTTCTGGGGTCAGGACCGCGCGGACATGGTCGAGGAGGCGCTCGGCGGCGCTCCGGTGGGGCTCGTGGCGTCGCCGACGGCGCCGGTCGAGTTCTTCTTCGACTACTCGAGCCCGTTCGCCTACCTGGCGATCATGCGCGCCGCGGAGCTGGGCCCGCAGGTGCGCTGGCGGCCGATCCTGCTCGGCGGGCTGTTCCGCAACCTCGGCACGCCCGACGTGCCGCTGTTCGTGCAGAGCCCGGAGAAGCGGCGCCACACGATGCAGGACCTCGACCGCCAGGCGGCCCGCGCCGGGCTGCCGTTCAAGTTCCCGGCGCGCTTCCCGGTCCGCACGGTCCTGCCGCTGCGGGTCACGCTGGCCGCCGGGTCGCCGCCGCCGCTGGTGCGCGCGCTGGCGACGGCGCTGTGGGCCGAGGACCGCGACATCAGCGACCCCGCGACGGTGGCGGCGATCGCCGACTCGCTCGCGCTCGACGGGGCGGCGCTGGTGGCGGCCGCGGAGACGCCGGAGATCAAGCAAGCCCTGGCGACGAGCACCGCCGAGGCCGAGGCCGCCGGGGTGTTCGGGGTGCCGACGTTCGTCGTGCACACGCGCGAGCGCGGGCCGCAGCTCTACTGGGGCGCCGACCGCCTGACGCTGGCGGCCGCGGCGGCCGGCGGCGACGTCTCGGCGATGTAATTTTCAAACATGTTCAAAGGGGCATGTCATGATGGACATGCCCCTTCAAACATGCCCTGAGGCGCGACCGGCTCACAGGTGGGCGTAGCGGTCGGTGGCGCGGCGCAGGCTGAGGGCGATGCCGGGCTCGAAGGCGGAGTGGCCGGCGTCGGGGACGATCACCAGCTCCGAGCGGGGCAGCCGCTTGTGCAGGTTCCACGCGTTCTCGAGCGGGCAGATCACGTCGTAGCGGCCGTGGACGATCGTCGTCGGGATGTGCTCGATCTTCGCCGCCTCGTCGAGAAGCTGCGTCTCGCTGGTCAGAAAGCCCTTGTTGACGAAGTAGTGGCACTCGATGCGCGAGAAGGCGAGGGTGAAGTCGGTGTTGTCGCAGTGCATCTCGACGTCGGGGTCGGGGTGCAGGGTGGCGACCCGGCTCTCCCACAGGCTCCACGCGCGCGCCGCCTCGACGCGGACGCGCGGGTCGGTCGAGGTGAGGCGGCGGTAGTAGGCGCCGATCAGGTCGCCGCGCTCGGCCTCGGGGATCGGGGCGACGAAGGCCTCCCAGGCGTCGGGGAACAGGGTGCGGGTGCCGCGGCCGTAGAACCACTCGGACTCGCGGCGGGTGAACATGAAGACCCCGCGCAGCACCAGCTCGGTGACGCGGTGCGGGTGGGCCTCGGCGTAGGCGACCCCGAGCGTGCTGCCCCACGAGCCGCCGAACACCTGCCAGCGGTCGACGCCGAGGTGCTCGCGCAGGCGCTCGATGTCGTCGACGAGGTCCCAGGTGGTGTTGTCGTCGAGCGAGGCGAACGGCTCGCTCTGGCCGCAGCCGCGCTGGTCGAACAGGATGATGCGGTACCGCGCGGGGTCGAAGAAGCGCCGGTGCTTGGGGTCGGTGCCGCCGCCGGGCCCGCCGTGGAGGAACACCACCGGCTTGCCGGCGCGGTTGCCCGACTGCTCGAAGTAGAGGTCGTGCCCGCCCGGGACCTGCAGCCGGCCGAAGTGGAACGGGTCGATCGGCGGATAGAGGCCGGACAGCGGGTCCTGGCGGTGGGGCGCGGAGTGAGCTGGTCGAACGGTCATGGTGAAAAGCTCAGGTTCTCGGGGACAGGTCAGGTGCGCCCGGCGAAGTGGTCGGTGGCGGACACGAGCTCGTGGAGGATCCCGGGCTCGAAGGCGGAGTGGCCGGCGTCGTCGACGATCCGCAGGTCGGCCTCGGGCCAGGCGCGGTGGAGGTCCCAGGCGCTCTGCGCCGGGCAGACGACGTCGTAGCGGCCCTGGACGATGACGGCCGGGATGTTGCGGATCCGCGGGACGTTCTCGATCAGCTGGTTGTCGCGCTCGAGGAAGCCGCGGTGGACGAAGTAGTGGGCCTCGATGCGGGCGAACGCGAGGCTGAACTCGTCCTCGCCGGCGCGCTCGATCTGCTCGGAGTTGACGTGCAGGTAGCTGGTGCTGGCCTCCCACACGCTCCACGCCCGCGCGGCGTCGCGGCGGACGAGCGCGTCGTCGCTGGTCAGCCGGCGGTGGTAGGCCTTCATCAGGTCGCCGCGCTCGGCCGCCGGGATCGGGGCGAGGAACCGCTCCCAGGCGTCGGGGAACAGGGCGCTGGCGCCGTCCTGGTAGAACCACCGCAGCTCGCTGCGGCGCAGGAGGAAGATCCCCCGCAGCACCATCTCGGTGACCTTGCGCGGGTGCTTCTGGGCGTAGGCCAGCGCGAGCGTGCTGCCCCACGAGCCGCCGAACACCAGCCAGCGCTGGATGTTGAGGTGCTCGCGCACGCGCTCGATGTCGGCGACGAGGTCCCAGGTGGTGTTGTCCCGCAGCTCGGCGTGCGGGGTGCTCTTGCCGCAGCCGCGCTGGTCGAACAGGACGATCCGGTAGCGCTCGGGGTCGAAGAAGCGCCGCTGGTCGGGCACCGTGCCGCCGCCGGGTCCGCCGTGGAGGAACACCGCCGGCTTGCCGTCGGGGTTGCCCGACTCCTCGAAGTACACGCGGTGCAGCCCGCTGACCTGCAGGAAGCCGGCGTTGTAGGGCTCGATCTCCGGGTAGAGCGTGCGCCTGCGTGGGGAGGCCATCGGCGCGAGCTTGGCAAAGCGCGATCAAGGCGTCCATAGGCGCCGCGTGCGGCCCCTCCGCGGGATTTGTGGCGGCCTCCGCGGGCAA
The DNA here is from genome assembly GCF_002343915.1 of Nannocystis exedens. GTDB lineage: Bacteria > Myxococcota_A > Polyangia > Nannocystales > Nannocystaceae > Nannocystis > Nannocystis exedens. Next base: position 7,074,954 of record NZ_NETK01000001.1, read on the forward strand.
AACCGCGCAGCGGCCGAACGCGCCCCTCCGGCGGGGTTCGGCGGGCGACCGGACGAGTAAGGGGGCAAGGACTCGCGGCGTTAGCATCGACCTCGCAGGAGATCCCTCGCACGTGTCCAGGCTCGCGTCGTCCGCCCTCGTCGCCCTCCTCCTCTTCGGCTGCGCCCACGGGCGCAATCCTTACGCCGCCACCGAGAGCTCGCTCGAGCTCGACCGCGTGGTGCTCTACCGCAACGGGATCGGCTACTTCGAGCGCCGCGGCGAGGTCAAGGGCGACGCCCTGGTGATCAAGGTCCGCAAGGACCAGGTCAACGACCTGCTGAAGAGCTTGACGGTGATCGACCGCAAGAGCGGGCAGGCGGTCAGCGTGTCGATGCCGCTCGACCCCGAGTCGTGGGCCAACGCTGCCCTTTCGACCCTGGCCCCGGGGCAAGGTAGTTTGGCGCAGGTGCTCGACGCGCTGCGCGGCACCTACGTGACGCTGAAGACGACGCAGGGCAAGCTGCGCGGGCGCATCGTGCTCGTCGAGGCGATCGTCGACGAGCCCGACCCGACGCCGCCGCCGTCGTCGGAGCGGGTGCCGCCGCCGCAGGGCGGGGCGCGCGACTACAAGGTCTCGCTGATGGACGGCAAGCAGCTGCAGGTGGCGCGGCTGTCGAAGGTGCGGGGGGTGACGCTGCAGGACGGCGACCTGGCGCTGCAGTTCCACCGCACGCTCGACGCGACCGCGGGCGAGGGGATGTTCCAGCAGGTGGCGGTGGAGATCCGGCTGGCCGGCGCGAGCAGCCACGACCTGGTGGTCAGCTACGTGGTGGCGGCGCCGATGTGGAAGCCGACCTACCGCGTGGTCCTGCCCGAGCCGGGGGAGAAGGGCCCGGCGCTGCTGCAGGCGTGGGCGGTGGTCGACAACACCAGCGGCGAAGATTGGGGCGAGGTGTCGATGAGCCTGACCTCGGGCGCGCCGATCGCGTTCCGCTACGACCTGCACACGCCGCGCACGGTCTCGCGCTCCGACCTCACCGAGGCGGGCGTGCAGAAGCGGGCGGCGGTGGCGATGGGCGAGACGTCGTACCAGTCGGGCGGCGATCGCGACAGCGACGCGATCCCCGACTCGCTCGACAAGTGCCCCGACAGCCCGGAGACGTTCAACGGCTACACCGACGAGGACGGCTGCCCCGACGCCGCCGGGGTCGTGGGCGGCTACGCGGCGGGCCAGGCCGCGCCGGCGCCCCCGCCCGCGCCCGTGACGACGGAGCCCGAGAAGAAGCCCGCGCGGCGGCCGATGCAGAAGCCGGCCTCGGCCCCGAAGGGCGCCGCCAGTGCGAACCGCAGCTACGACTTCGACGACGCCAACTACGGCGGCGGCGAGACGGCCAAGGCCGAGGAGGCGGCCGAGGCCCCGCCGGCGCTCGACCTCGAGTCGCTGCGCCGCAGCACGCAGGCGAGCGCGCGGGCCAAGAGCGTCAGCGGGCTGACCCGCTTCGACCTGAACGCCCGCGTGACGGTGCCCGACGGCAGCTCGACGATGGTGGCGATCGTCAACCAGGACGTCGCGGCCGAGCAGACGTTCTTGTTCCGCCCCGGCGGCGCCGGCAGCGGCTACGAGCAGAACCCGTACCGCGTGGTCCGCTTCAAGAACACCACCCCGTTCGTGCTCGAGCCGGGGCCGATCGCGATCTACGCCGGCGGCAGCTTCGTCGGCGAGGGCCTGTCGGAGGCGGTCGGGACGCAGACGAGCACGACGATCCCGTTCGCGGTCGAGCCGTCGCTGATGGTGTCGTCGCAGGCGCAGTACACCGGCGAGGACCTGCGCATCCTCAAGATCGTGCGCGGCGTGATCGAGGTCGAGAACTTCCAGCGGGTGGCGACGACCTGGACGGTGAAGGGCCAACCTGACCCGAAGGGCTACTCGGTGCTGATCCGCCACCCGAAGCAGGGCGGGGCCTACGCGCTGAAGTCGAAGATCGACGGCCTCGAGGAGCTGCCCGACGCCTACCTCGTGCCGGTCAAGGTCACCGGCAACGCGACCGAGGGCAAGGTCGAGGTGGTCGAGCAGACGCCGTCGCACGCGACGATCACGATCTGGGACGGCCGCGTGCCGCAGCTGCTCGACGCGCTGCTGCGCCTGCCGAACCTCGACGCCGGCGCCCGCAAGAAGATCGAGCCGCTGGTCCGCCTGCGCCAGGAGATCGGCCGCATCGACACCGAGATCGAGGGGCTCGCGCGCCAGCAAGCGGAGCTCGACCAGCGCGCGAGCGAGACGCGGCAGAACCTCGAGGCGATCAAGAAAGACTCGGCCGCCGGCGATCTGCGCGGCAAGTTGAACAAGCGCCTCGACGAATTCACGCGCGACGCCGACAAGCTCGGGCGCTCGATCGTCGAGCTGCAGTCGAAGCGGCTCGAGAAGAAGATCGAGCTCGAGGACTCGCTGCAGACCATCGACCTCTCGGCCCCGACGCCGTGACGGATCCGTTCCGACGGCTTGGGGGGAATTGACGGGTCTGCAGGGGCGCAGAAAACTGCACCCCGAGGGAGACGCCGTCCGACGCGCGTCTGCGCAGGTCCGCGGTGGGATACGCACGGACTTGCCGGCCCCCCGCTGGCCGTGCGACGCTGGCGCTGATGTCCCGGAACCCCGAGGGCTTTCGGTGAGCGATCACGACGCAGGCGCGTCCGGCGCGATTCCGAACGCGGATCCGAGGCCAGGTCCCAAAGGCCAGGTCCTGTCGGCCTCGCAGCACGCCCGGTCGATGCGGGCGGTGCCGAAGATCGTCGAGACCCCGATCGTGGAGTGGGAGCCGCCGCCCACGTTCGACGAGTACAAGCTGGTCCGCCTGCTCGGCAAGGGCAGCATGGGCCGCGTCTACCTGGCCCACGACACGGTGCTCGACCGGCCGGTGGCGGTGAAGTTCGTCGGCCACGTCGCCCCCGACGCCGACGACCGCGAGCGCTTCCAGGTCGAGGGTCGCGCGGTCGCGCGCATCCAGCACCCCAACGTGGTGACGATCTACCGCGTCGGTCAGCTCGAGGGTCACCCGTACCTCATCACCGAGTACATCCGCGGCAAGAGCCTCAACGAGATCCAGGTCCCGCTGCCGTCGCGCAAGGTGCTCGAGCTGGCGATCGGCCTGTGCCGCGGGCTGGCGGCGGCGCACCGCCACGGCGTGCTCCACCGCGACATCAAGCTGGCCAACGCGATCCTGGCCGAGACCGGCGAGATCAAGCTGCTCGACTTCAGCCTGGCCAAGCTGATGGACCCGGCCGCGCTCGACCCCGTGCGGCCCGAGCCGGCGCGCGAGGAGGCGATCGAGGCGGCGTCGTCGGTGGTGCTGCGCAGCAGCGACGGCGGCCGCATCGACCGCGCGGCCGAGACGATCAAGCTGCGCGACGCCAGCGCCAGCGCGGCGCTGCCCCGCGTCCACGACGACTCGGCCGGGCGCTCGAGCGCGGGCCTGTCGGCCGCCGCGCTGTCGGCCGCCGACATCCCCGTCACCGCCGAGTCGCTGACCCAGGCCGGCACGCTGCTCGGCACGCCGCACTACATGGCGCCCGAGCTGTGGCGCGCCGAGCCGGCGTCGCGCCGCTCCGACGTCTACGCGCTCGGGGTGCTGATGTACATCCTCGCCTCCGGGCGCCCGCCGACCGAGGCGAGCACGCCGCTCGAGCTGGCCGAGCGGCTGCAAGAGCACGAGCCGCGGCCGCTGCTCGAGCGAGCGCCCCGCTGCGACCCGCGCCTGGCCGGGCTCATCGACCGCTGCCTGCGGCGCGACCCGTTCATGCGCTTCGGCTCGGCCGACGACCTGCTGGCCGCGCTCGAGTCGCTGCAGCCGAACGGCCGCGAGCTGGTGATCCCCGAGGGCAACCCGTACCGCGGCCTGCAGGCGTTCGAGTCGAAGCACCGCGCGGTGTTCTTCGGCCGCGGCGTCGAGATCCGCGCCGTCATCGAGCGCCTCCGCGCCGACGCGCTGGTCGTCGTCGCCGGCGACTCGGGCGTCGGCAAGTCGTCGCTCGTCAAGGCCGGCGTGGTGCCGATGGTCGAGGAGGGCAACCTCGACCACCACCGCCAGTGGGCCTCGGCGGCGATGACCCCGGGCCGCTACCCGCTGCAGACGCTGATCTCGACGCTGGCTGTTCTCTTCGACATGTCCGAAGAGACACTCGCGGCGCTGATCGCCGAGAGCCCGGGCGAGCTGGTCCGCGCGCTGCGCAAGCAGCTCGGCGAGGCGCGCGGGCGGCTGCTGGTGATCGACCAGTTCGAGGAGCTGGTGACGCTGAGCGCGCCGCAGGAGGTGGGGATCGTCGGCCCGCTGCTGGCGCGGCTGGCCGCGGGGCTGCCGGGGCTGCGGGTGATGGCGACGGTGCGCGGCGACTTCCTGACCCGCGTGGTCCAGGTGCCGGGCATCGGCGACGAGCTGTCGCGGGCGATCTACATCCTCCGCCCGCTGTCGCCCGAGGGCGCGCGCGAGGCGATCGTCGGCCCGGCGAAGGTCAAGGGCGTGCGCTTCGAGCCGTCGACGCTGGTCGACGAGTTGGTCGAGGCCGGCGCGCGCGGCAGCCTGCCGCTCTTGCAGTTCGCGCTGGCCGAGCTGTGGGAGATCCGCGACCAGGCGACGAACGTCATCTCGCCGGCCGACCTGCGCAAGGTCGGCGGCGTGACCGGAGCGCTGGCGCGGCACGGCGACGCCGTGCTGGCCGAGCTGATCCCGGCCCAGCGCGCGGCGGCCCGGCGGATCTTGATGCGCCTCGTGACCGTCGACGACACCCGCGCGGTGCGGACCGAAGACGAGCTGACGGCCGACTCGCCCGCGGCCGCCGAGGCGCTCAAGGCCCTGGTGCGCGCGCGCCTGGTGGTGGCCCGCGAGGTCAACGACGACGCGGTCTTCGAGATCGCCCACGAGGCGCTGCTCGGCGGCTGGTCGACGCTCAGCACCTGGCTCGAGGAGGAGCGCGACGGCCGGGCCACGCGCCACCGCCTCGAGCTCGCGGTCGCCGAGTGGGAGCGGCTCGGCCGCGGCCGCGACGCGCTGTGGAGCGGCGCGCCGCTGCAGGAGGTGATGGCGCTCGACCCGGCGTCGCTGCGGCCGAAGGAGCGCGACTTCATCGCCGCCTGCAAGGCCACCGCGGCGCGCGTGCGGGCGCTGCGACGCGGCGCGATCGTGCTGGTGCCGGCGGTCGCGATCTCGATGTACGGGGCGATGTGGCTCAAGAGCCAGCGCGACCTGCGGCTCAAGGTCGACGCCCAGGTCACGGCGGCCGAGCAGGAGCGGGCAATCGCCGGCAAGGCGCGCGCCGACGCCGAGGAGCTGCGCACGCAGGCGCTGGCGGCCTACGACGCCGGCAAGACGGCCCACGCCGACGGGCTGTGGACCCGCTACGAGGCGGCGCTGCCGGAGGCGGAGCTGCGGCTGGCCCGCTCGGCGCAGAAGCTCGAGACGGCGCTGAGCCTCGACGGCCGGCGCGACGACATCCGCGAGAAGCTCGGCGAGGTGCTGCTCGAGCGCGCGCTGCTGGCCGAACAGGCAGGTCACGGCGAGTTCGTGATCCAGGACCTGCTCGAGCGCCTCAAGCTCTACGACGAGGGCGGGGCGCGGGTCGAGCGGTGGAACGCGCCGGCGCAGCTCTCGGTGACGAGCCAGCCGCCGGGGGCGCGGGTGCAGCTCGAGCGCTACGACTCGGAGCGCGCGCGCATCGACAAGACGGAGGAGCTCGGGACCACGCCGGTGGCGGCGCGGCCGCTCGACCGCGGGTCGTATCGTCTGCGCTTCGAGCTCGACGGCTACGCGCCGGTGAGCCTGCCGATCGCGCTGGGGCGCGAGGAGGTCGCCGACTTCTCGGTGGTGCTGCCGCCGGCCGACGCGGTCCCCGCGGGCTTCGTCTACGTGCCCGCCGGGCGCTTCCTCTACGGCACCGGTGACATCGTCGACCTGCGCGTGACGATGAACGCCGAGCCGCTGCACAGCGTGGAGACCGGCGCCTACGTGATCGGCCGCCACGAGGTGACGTGGGCCGATTACATCGAGTTCCTGTCGGCGTTGCCGGCCGGCGAGCGAGCGGCGATCCTGGCGATCAACGCCGCCCGCGTGCTGTCGGACGGCGCCCGCCTCACCGAGCTGCCGGAGGGCGGCTGGAAGCTCGAGCTGCATCAGTCGGACCGGGTCTATACAGTGCGGACCGGCGAGCCCCTGGTCTACGAGGGCAGGACGCAGCGCGCCCGAGTCGAGTGGGAACGTCTGCCAGTGACCGGAATCGGGGTCGAGGAGGCGACGGCCTATTTCGCCTGGCTCAATGCCTCGGGGCGAGTCCCAGGCGCCCGCTTCTGCGACGAACACGAATGGGAGCGTGCAGCCCGCGGCGCCGACGATCGCAGGTTCTCCATCGGCGCACGCCTCGACGCCAGTGAGGCCAATATCGACAGGACGTACGGCCTGCTCGGCCCGGCGTACGGCCCCGACCCGGTCGGCTCGTATCCCCAGTCCGTGAGCCCCTACGGCCTCTACGACACGATCGGCAACGCCTACGAATTGACGGTGTCGCCGTTCGACCACAAGCAATTGAATGCGCGCGGCGGCGCGTACTACTATAACGAATTCGCCGCCCGGGTCGCCAACCGCTTCGAGGTCGCTACGAGTTTCCGCCACAGCACGGTCGGGTTGCGCGTATGTGCGACATGGCCGCTGACCCGCTCATAAAAATGAGCCCGCTCGGACAGTTGTCCTTTCACGTGTCCGCCGGCCGTGCTACAGTCGGGGAGATCGATGGGGGGTGGTTATGGCCGTGCGTCGTGTGGCGCTTGTCGTGTCGCTGTTGGGCTTCAGCGCAGGGTGCTACGTGGGGTCGGAGGCACCCGCCGATGTGGTCTCGACCCGTGACGAGGAGTTCAACTCCCTCGTCCTGAACGGGCCGGTGCTGCAGGGCCCGGTGCTGCAAGGGCCGGTGCTGCAGGGCGTGATCATGGGGCCGGTGCTGCAGGGCCCGGTGCTACAGGGCAACGTGCTCGAGGGCCCGCTCCAGCAGGGTCCGGTCCTGAACGGCGTGAACCTGAACGGGCCGGTGCTGCAGGGGCCGGTGCTGCAGGGGCCGGTGCTGCAGGGCTCGGAGTTCAGCGCCAAGGTGGTCAAGAACGGCAAGAAGGTGTGGGCCAAGGGCATGGACTTCATCGGCTCCGAGTGGGAGCTGACCGTCGGCCAGGTCATCGACGGCGAGGAAGTCTACGAGGACTACGTCCTCCGCATCGACGACATCAACAAGTCGCCGGGCCAGGACGACGTGTACCTGTACGACGTGGTGCACCGCGCGAAGGGCTCGAACCAGTGGAAGCCGCTGTGCCAGGACGGTCAGGGCGGGCTGGTCCCGGCGATCCCGGTGGCCAACTACTGGAACCTCGAGACCGGCGACCGCGTCGACGACCCCAACGTGTTCGTGTGGGCCTGCACGAACGCCGTCATCGCCAAGTGCGTGCTGTGGGGCTACCGCCCGTGGGCGACGACCAAGCGCTGCAAGGACTGGGAGAAGGGCAAGAACTGCAAGACGATCTCGCTCGCCGATCACCACCAGGCCTGCACGCGCATGGCTCGCGCCGACTATTGCGGCAACGGCGAGCCGTGGACCGTCAACGGCACGGCGATCGACATCTGGGATCACCTCTCGCCGCAGGTCGAGGCGCGCGCGACCAACTGGTTCATCGAGGCCGAGTGGAACCCCGACGGGGCCTACTGCCTCCGCGACATCCGGCACCAGGAGTACAAGGAGCAGGGGCTTTATCCCAAGTGCTTCCTCGACAAGAAGGGCAAGCCCAAGAAGGCCCCCAGCGACTGCGGCTCGCTCGACGATCACCGGGCTCTTTTGGTCAGCGCGTTCGACAAGTACGGCCAGGGCCTGCCGAACGGCGACGACGACGACGACGATGACGACGACGACGACGGCGGCTGGGGCGGCTGGGGCGGCGGCCACGGTCATGGCCACGGCCACGGTCACGGCGGCCACTGAGCGCTCGCGCGAGCGCAGCGCGCTTTCCATCGCCCGGCGGCTGTGTTGCCGTCGGGCGATGCAAGACGTCCCCGAGCTACCGGCGTGGCTGGCCGACCTCTTGCCGGTCCGCCGGGCCGTGAGCGTGCTGGCGGACGGCTGCCGGATCCACCGCATCGACCACGGCGAGCCCGACGCGCCGGTGGTGCTGCTGCTCCACGGCAACCCGACCTGGAGCTTCCTGTGGCGCGACGTGATCGCGCGTCTGTCGGGGTTCCGCTGCGTGGCGCCCGACCTGCTCGGCTTCGGGCTGTCGAGCCGGATCGCGCTGCACGAGCACAGCGTCGAGCGCCACGTCGACGCGCTGGCCGAGCTGGTGGAGGCGCTGGGGCTGCGGCGCTTCGTGCTGGTCGGGCAGGACTGGGGCGGGGCGCTGGGGCCGGTGCTGGCGGCGCGGCTGCCCGAGCGCGTGGCCGGCGTGGTGCTCGGCAACACGTCGGTGGTGCTGCCGCCGCGCCCGCGCGGGACGTGGTTCCACCGGTTCGCGCGGCTGCCCGTGGTCAGCGACCTGGCGTTCCGCGGCCTCGGGTTCCCGCAGAACGCGCTGTGGGTGGCGCAGGGCGATCGCCGATCGATCCGCGGCCCGGTGGCCCGGGGCTACCGCTGGCCGCTGCGGCACCTGTCCGATCGGTCAGGCCCGCTGGCGCTCGCGCGGATGGTGCCGGACAGCTTCGAGCACCCGAGCATCGCGCCGCTGCGCCGCGGCGAGGCGTGGCTGCGCGAGTTCGTGGCCGCCGGGGGCCCGCTGGCGCTGGTGTGGGGCGAGCGCGACCCGATCCTCGGCCGGGCGCTGGCCCGCCACGAGCGGGCCTTTTCCGGTGCGAGCGTGACGCGCACGCCGGCCGGGCATTTTTTGCAGGAGGAGGTGCCCGAGGCGTTGGCCGCGGCGATCCGCGCGGTGGCGAGCCGCGCGGGCATGCGCTGACGGGCGCTGGCCGTGGCCGCGCGCAGCTTTGCTGCGGGCCGGCGAGGCGGGTCGGGCTCGAGCACGTGCAGTGTGGACATTTCGCGGCGGCGGTGCGGGTCGCGACCCCGCGGCGCCGGATGTCCTCGAGGACATGCTGGGATCGGGGCGAGGATCTCTATCGACACCAGGCAGTGCGGACATTTCGCCGCGGCGGTCCGGGTCGCGCGGCCGCGGAGTCGGATCGGTCGAGGGACATGCCGGGGTCGGATCGGCGGGACGTGGGGGCTGCGGCGGCGGATCTCTCCAGTGAGGGCCATTCGAGGCGGCGGTCCGGGTCGCGCGGCCGCGTAGTCGGATGTCCTCAGGGACATGCTGGGATCGAGGCGCGAGGACGTGGCCCGGCGCCGTCGCGTACGCTCACGGCCGGGCGTCGGGCGCAGGGCTCGCCGGCGGGGGCGCCGTGCGGCCGCGCGCGCGCCGGCCGTGGCTGTCGTGCAGGGACATGTTCGAGAGGACATGTCGTGAAGAGCCGCTGCTAGGCGTCGACGTGGCGGTGGACGGTGATGACGCGGGTGAAGCGGCGGTCGAGGGCGTCGGCGTCGGCGACGTAGCAGGGGGCGAACTGGTCGAACAGGGCCTCGACCTCGGCGCGGACCGGCAGCTCGGGGTCGGGGTCGCCGACGGCGACGTAGGCGGCGAAGAAGTCGTCGGGGTCGCGGGCCAGCGGAGTGCCGATCGCGGCCATGATCCGGAGCACCGCCCCGCGCTGCTCGGGCGGGAGCTGGGCGGGATCGCCGAAGCGGAGGCCGGCGACGGCGTGCAGCGCCTGGGCGACGTTGGCGGCGATGTCGGCCTCGGGCAGGGCGTACAACGAGGCCATGAGGTCGGCCTCGTCGCACCACACGAACAGGATGTGCGGCGGCAGGGCCAGCAGCTCCTGCTGGTCGCGGGCGACGAAGCTGCTCATGTCGAACTCGAGCGCGCGGGCGACCGGGCGGACGGCCTCGGCGATCGCGGCGTGCAGCGCGGCGTAACCATCGGGGTCGCGACGCGCGACGGCTCGCGCCGGGAAGGCCTGCTGGGAGAGCGCCTCGAGCTGCGCGAGCGTCAGCGGCACCCGGACAGGATAGCGCGGCCCCGGCCGCGCGGGGAGGGCGAGTGCGCTCGCCCCGGCGGCGAGATCGACGGACGCGGACGGCCGAGGCTCGCCTGTGCCCAGGCGTCGGCGGCGGAGGTGGCTGAAAGGCCAGGTCGCGCGGCAGGGTGAGGCGGCGTGGGGGGCAGACGGGCGGCGGGGCGATCGTGGATGTCTGAAAGGACAGGTTGTGGGCGAGCCGACGAGGCGGGAGAGGCAGACGGGCGAGAGGCGGGGTGAGGGGAGATGCCTGAAGAGACAGGTCGCGGGCGGATTGGCGGGGCGGAGGCAGGCGGGCCGCAGGGCGAGATCTTTGGAGGGACGGGTTAGAGCGGAACGGCGAGGCAGGCGCGCGGGGGGGGCCGCGCGTGGACGGTGGACTGGGCGTTTTGGACAGGTTTGAGAGGACATGCCTGATGCGACATGTCCTTCGAGTCACGCCGGTAACTCGTCGGCGAGGGCGTCGGGGGCGCTGCGGCCGAGGTCGGCGAGGGCGGCCAGGGCCGCGCTGCTGCCCTGATAGAACGCCTCCTCGAACAGCGGCAGGCCGGCGACGTCGGCGGCGCACGGGCGCAGGCGGCCGATCTTGGCGCGGGCGCGGGCGAGGGTCTCGCCGAACAGCAGGCCGGGGACGGGGCGGATCATCGCGTGGCCCCAGCGGGTCACGGTGACGTGGGAGACCTCGGCGGCGATGCCGGGGTGCATGGCCGCCAGCGCGGCGACGACGTGGTCCGACCAGCTCGACGGATCGCCGGCGAGCAGGCGACGTCGTTGCGCGGCGAGCTCGGCGGGGCCGTCGCCGCACAGGGGTTCGTAGTAGGTGAGGACGGCGCCGGGGCGGCGCTGGTCGGCGGGCTCGCCGTGGGTCGCGACGACGTAGCCGAGGCTGGGGCCGGCGAGCGGGACGTTGTCCCACGCGAGGCGGGCGCCGATGCCTCGCGGGGCGGTGCGCACCTCGACGCTGGCCACCAGCCAGGGGGCGTAGGTCAGCGCGCCGGCGGGCAGCGGATCGGCGCCGACGAGCAGGCGGCCGAGGACGAAGCGCGGGGCGGCCCACAAGATCGCCCGGGCATGCACGCGCAGGCGTCGGCCGTCGGCCGGGCGATGGACGCGGAGCTCGCCGGCGTGCGGATCGACGGCGACGACGGCGGCGCCGCGGTGCAGTCGATCGCCGAGATCGGCGCGCTCCAGCATGCCGCGGACGAGGCGCGCGTTGCCTTCGGGCCAGGTGAGGATGAAGCCGCCGCGGGTCTCCTCGAGGCCGCGGGCGAGGAAGTGGTGCAGGCCGGCGAAGGCCGAGGTCTGGGCGAGGGTGCAGCCGTAGTCGTCGCGGCAGGCGTAGTCGAGGGCCCAGCGCAGGCGTTCGCTGTGCAGGCCGAGGTCGTCGAGGTAGGCGGCGAAGGAGACGGCGTCGAGGTGGCGCAGCTCGGCGCTGCTGCGGGCGACGGGGATGGCGAACAGCGGGCGGCCGTCGGCGCCGCGCCGGCCGTCGAGCGCGCGCAGGTGGGCGTGCCAGCGGGCCCACTGGGCGGCCTCGTCGGCGGTCTCGCCGGCGGCGGGGTAGAGGCCCTCGTACCAGCGGCCGCGGCCGAAGTGGCGCTCGAGCGGGGCGGCGGCGATCGCCGAGGGCGCGTACTCGGGGCGCCCGCGGGCGTCGCGGCCGAGGATGACGCCGAGGTCCTCCAGCAAGCGCTCGAGCGCGGGGCAGCCGGGCGGCGGGGTCGGGAGGTAGTGGGCCCCGAGCGGATGGCGCGAGCGCGGCAGCTCGCCGCCGCGGGCGGTGCCGCCGACGTCGTCCTCGAGCTCGAACAGGTGGACGTCGGTGAGGCCCGCCCGCCGCAGGCGCCAGGCGGCGGCGCTGCCGGCCACGCCGGCGCCGACGAGCGCGACCTCGGTGTGGATGGTCTCGTGGACAGGTCCTTCTCGCCATGTCCCTTCGCGCAGGTGATGCCCGCGCTCGGGGTCGGGGCCGGCGAATTCGACCACCGGCGGCGGCGGCCGGCCGGGGCCGCAGGCGGCGGACGCGACGGTGCCGGCCGCCGCGCCGAGGAAGCCGCGCCGCTTCACGCAGGGGCTCCGCGAGGGCGCGGGTGACGGGTCCCCTCGCGTGCAGGCGCGAGAGTGGCCCGAAGATCATGTCCTCTTGGACATGCTTCAGGAGACATATGGTCCGTCCGGCTCACCCGCGGCCTCCGCGGCCGGGCAGGGTGCGCAGGTCTTCCTCGTAGTAGTGGACCAGCAGCTGGTCGTTGAGGCGGTTGACGTCGACGTCGGGCGGCCGCTGGTCGCGGGGGAACACGAACAGGGTCGGCAGGAGGGCGTCGTCGAGGAAGCGCAGCGGGACGTCGGCGAGGCGGGTCGGCTCGGGGCGCGGGGCCGGGGACACGAGGACGAAGCCCCAGTCGCCGAACGACGGCACGTGGGCGTGGTAGGGGCGCGGGTGCAGCTCGGCGGCGGCGAGGGTCTTGACCACGCACCAGAACGAGCGCGGCGCCAGGTACGGCGAGGTCGCCTGGATCACGCCGACCCCGGCGGGCGCGAGGGCGCGGCGCAGCAGGCGGTAGAACGAGCCGGTGTAGAGCTTGCCGAGCGAGAAGTTGTTGGGGTCGGGCAGGTCGACGACGGCGACGTCGTAGACCTCGCTGCTCGTTCGGACATGTTCTTCGAGCCAGCGCATGGCGTCGGCGTTGTGGACGCGGACGCGCGGGTCGGACAGGCTGCCGCGGTTGATGCGGACCAGCAGCGGGTCGCGGCCGAACAGGCGGGTCATGCCGGGGTCGAGGTCGACGAGGTCGACGCGCTCGAGGCTCGGGTACTTGAGCAGCTCGCGCACCGCCAGGCCGTCGCCGCCGCCGAGCACGAGGGCGCGGCGCGGGGCGACGCCGGCGAGCGCGGGGTGGACCAGGGCCTCGTGGTAGCGGTGCTCGTCGCTGCTGGCGAACTGCAGGTTGCCGTCGATGTAGAGGCGGATGTCGTCGCCGCTGCGGGTGATCGACAGGCGCTGGTAGGCGGTCTTCTCGGAGAAGATGACGGGCGCGTCGAACAGCTCGCGCTCGGCCAGGCGCTCGAGCCGGCCGCCGAGCAAAAGGCCGCCTGCGAGCGCGGCGCAGACCAGCGCGGCCTGAACGAGGACGGCGCGCGGGCGCGCCAGCTGGGCGCGGAACACCCACGCGCAGGCCAGCGCGACCGCGGCGTTGAACAGGCCGCACACCAGGCTGGTGCGCACCAGGCCGAGGTGGGGCAGGAGCGCCAGCGGGAACAGCAGGCTGGCCAGCAGCGCGCCGACGTAGTCGAACGCGAGCACCCGCGCGACCGTGTCCTTCAGCTCCTGGCCGTCGCCGACGATCCGCATGAGCAGCGGGATCTCGAGGCCCACCATGGTGCCGACGATCACCAGGATCGAGAACAGCAGCGGGCGCACGCTGGCGAGGTAGGCGTAGCCGTAGAACAGCGCCACCGCCGACAGGCCGCCGACCACGGCGATCACCAGCTGGACGGCGATGAAGCGGGCGTGCAGGTCCCGCGCCACGAACTTGCTCAGCCACGAGCCGAGGCCCATCGCGCTGAGGTAGACGCCGATCACCAGGCTCCACTGGGTGACGCTGTCGCCCAGCAGGTAGCTCGCCATGGTCGCGGCGATCAGCTCGTAGACGAGGCCGCAGGTGGCGACCACCAGCACCGAGGCGAGCAGCAGGCGGGTCCCGGGCGCGGCCGACATGTCACTTGCCGCCGTGATAGCCGCCGCCCAGCCAGACGAAGGCCGCCCGCCCGCGCACGGTGCCGTCGGGGTCGCGCTCGACCTTGCCGCGCTCGGGGGTGCCGGCCAGCAGGAAGCCCGAGCGCGCCCCCAACAGGAGCAGCAGCAGGGCGGCGACGGAGCAGATCCAGTAGGTCGTTCGAAACATGTCAAAGGGACAGGTGGCGGGGAACGTCGGAGGCGCCCGCTCGGGCCGGGTCGGTCGCGCGAGGCGACGCCGCGAGCCGGGGCAGGGGGATGGAGGATGCGCGCCTCCGCGAGGCGGGAGGAGCTGCCCGGCGACGTGGCCCGCCCGGGGCCATCGAGCCGAGGCGTGACGGCCCGCACGGCCGCGGTCCGAACGGCACAGCGAAATGGCCTTCAGAACATGTTTGGAAGGACATGGTCATGGGGTCACGTCGGGTAGTCGCTGTTGGCCCAGCGCTTGCGCTCGCGGCGGCGGCCGAGCAGCCAGGCGAGCAGCGGGAAGCCGAGGATGATCGGGACCGGCAGGGCGGCGTAGCGGGTGAGGAACACGTCTTCGCGCACGCGGAGCGCCCAGGTCTCGGGGCTGCGCACGCCGAACGGGGCGAAGCTGCCGAGGCCGAGCGGGTCGCTGCCAGGCAGCGCGCTGGTGTCGCGCTCGGGGGTGACCTGCAGCAGGTAGCGGCCGCCGGCCACGCGGCCGAGGACGTGGTCGACCTGGCGGTCGCCCTCGGACCACGCCTCGCCGTCCTCGAAGCCGCTGTAGCTGCTGGCCTCCATGCCGAGGCCGATCGCCTCCTCGCCGTCGATCGGGATCAGCACCACCTCGGCGAACGCCCACGAGTTGTCGAGCGGGTCGGCGGTGAAGGAGATCTCGACGGTGGTGGACGAACCGGGCTCGCCGATCGTGACCTCCTGCGACAGCGCGCTGTCGAACCGCAGGTCGGTGGCCTGGAACACCTCGCGCTCGGTGGCGCGGCCGGCGACGAACTGGACCGCGAAGTACCAGGCGACCAGGAACACCAGGCACGACAGCCACAGCGAACGGGCCTGCTCGCGCCAGCGGTTGGGCGCGAGCATGCCGACGCCCTTCTGTCGGGGCGGCTTGCCGGGCCGCTCGAAGGCGCGCCACACCTCGGCGGCGTCGAGGTGGCGCATGGCGGTGCGCGTCAGCTCGACGCCGTCGCTGCCGGCGACCTCCTCGATCGAGATGCCGTACGGCGGGGCGGCGAAGTCGTCGACGTGGGCGAGGTCGCCGACCTGGACCTGCCACGGGAACTCGCCCTCGGCGTAGGTGACGTGGGCGTCGGCGCCGGAGAAGTGGCGGTAGCGGCGGCCGCGGTAGGTGATCGCGTGGCGCTTGCCGGGGACGACCTTCGGCGCGCCGGGGATGACCTGTCCCAAAGACCAGTGGCCATCGCTCGGCGAGTGGGCCAGGTAGCGGTAGCCGCGGTAGGGGTTGTAGAGCAGGAACTCCTGCCACGGCCAGCCGGGGACGGTGCGCCAGCAGATCCCGACGATCTCCCACAGGGCGCCGTCGAGGCGGCCGCGGGCGTGCAGCGGCAGCACCGAGGGCTGGTGGGCGCGCGCGGCCCGGTGGATCAGCGCCAGCGCGCCGCTGTCCTCGGGCCGCAGCAGGCTGCCGCAGGCCGGGCAGACGACGCGCTGGATCGCCCCGAAGCCGCGCAGCGCGATCGGGCCGCCGCAGGCGAGGCACTGCACGGCCTCGGTGCGGGCCTCGTCGCGGAACAGCCGCGGCGGGGTGACCTCGGCGCGCGGGCGGGTCACTTCGGCGGTCGCCTCAGTCACGCCAGCCCTCGAATCTGCGCAGGCGGTCGAGGCCGAGCTCGGCGAGCAGGGCGGCCCGGCCGACGTAGACGTCCGGGCGCTTCTGGTAGGGGTCGACGCCGTAGTCGAGGCTGACGAACTGGTCGTCCGGGCCGGCGAGGTCGAGGCTGAAGAAGGTCAGGCCCGGCTCGGCGACGAACGGCAGCACGCCCTCGGCGCCCTGGTAGCGGGCGGCCCGCTTGTCGACGACCATGTACTCGTCGCCATGAACTTCGTGCCATGTTCCGACGGACATGTTGTAAAAGCCAGGCAGATCGGGGCCGTCCGGGGCGGGGGTGGTGACGGCGTAGTTGCCCTGGAAGTCGGCCAGCCAGCCGACGCCGTCGGCGAACTGCAGGTACCACTCGCTCCAGGCGCCGCGGGCGTAGCGGAGCTGCAGGCGGCCGACGATCTCGAAGCCCCGGCCGGCGAAGCTGCCCTTGCTGCCGAGGAGCAGGGGGCTGCCGTCGTCGACCACGGCGGAGACCTTTCCCAGCAGGCGCAGGTCGACGCCGACGCGGACGACGGTGCTGCCGCAGTGCTCGCACACCAGCGAGACCGCAGTGCCGCGGAACGGCGCCGGAGCCCCGCACTGCGGGCACGACACCTGGCGCTCGTGCTCCATCGCCGAAGCATGGTGCCACTTCCGCGGGCGCGGCACCATGACCCCGCGGGCGCTCGCGGCCGCGCGGACCCGGGTGGGCGGCCGACTCCGATGCGACCGCATCGCGGCGTACTCCCGCAACATGTATAAACAAACATGTCTTTTGAGGCATGTCGAAGAGGACTGGTCGAGCGTCGACAGGGCGTCGCCCGGTTCGGAGCGCCGCCGCTCGGCCGGGGGTCTGCATGCGCGGGTCGTTTCGCCCAGGGGCGAAAATGAGCTAGGGTCGGTGCGATGGCCTTGCTCGACAGATCTCGGTGCTTTGCGCTCGTGGCGGGGCTGCTGACGGCGTGCCCCCCGGCCGACAGCGGGACCGCGAGCGAGCCGCAGACCACGACCTCCTCCGCCGCGACGACGGGCACCACGACGACCACCGAGACGGGCCCGACGACCGGGAGCACGGGCGGCGAATCGACGACCGGCGGGGGCGAGGCCAAGCGCTGCCAGTCGCAATGCGACAACGACCGCGACTGCCGGATCGACGGCGGCGACCTCGGGTTCCGCTGCATCGACGGGCTGTGCCTGTTCCCGCCGTGTACCAGCGACGCGCAGTGCCTGGCCGAGCTGTCGGGGTGGAAGACCCCGTGCGCGGGTCCGGGCGAGTGTGCGGCCGAGGAGGCGTGCGTGCTGGTGGCCGACGCGGGCCGCTGCGCGCTGACGCCAGCGACCTTCGCCTGCGCCGACTTCGGGCTGGTCGAGCAAACGCTGCCGCTGTTCGAGGGCAGGGGCGAGGCGACGGTGTGCGGGCAGGCGGCCGCGACGTGCGAGGCCGGGGCGTGCCAGAGCCCGTGCGCGGGGGACGAGGCCTGTCTGCCCCAGACGGGGCACCCGGTGTGCGACGTGCCGTCCGGCGCGTGCGTGTGCCAGATCGATCAGGACTGCCTCGACTCCGGTTTGCCGGGCTATGTGCAGTGCGTCGCCGGCCGCTGCGGGTGCGCGGTCGACAGCGACTGCGCGGGCGGACAGAACGTGGACACCTGTTACGCCGGGGCGTGCGGCTGCTCGGCCGACGCGACCTGCACGGTGGCGGTCTTCGACGGCGCGCCGCTGGTCTGTCAGTAGGTTCGGACACGCGAGCCGGGCACGCCTGCGGGACTCGCGCGGCGTCGTATTTCGCGGTAGGCTCCGCGCCATGTCGCCGCACGAGCCAGCCATCGCCATCGTCGGCCCCGGCAACGTCGGGTCCGCCATCGCCCGCCGATTGGTCGCGGCCGGCTTCACCAGGGTGAGCTTCGGGGTCCGCTCGGGCTCGAAGATCGCCGAGGCGCTGGCCGAGCTGGACGGCAAGGTCACGGCCTCGCCGGCGCCCGAGGCGGCGGCCGCGGCCGACATCGTGTTCCTGGCAGTGCCGGGCGGCGTCGCGGTCCAGGCGGCCCACGGCCTCGGCGACCTCGGCGGCAAGATCCTGGTCGACTGCAACAATCCGCTGACGTGGTCGCAGGGCCCGGTGTGGGCGCCGCCGCCGGAGGGCTCGATCTCCGTGGCGCTGCAGGCCGCGCTGCCCGGGGCCCGCGTGCTCAAGGCGTTCAACACCTTCGGCGCCGAGTTCCACGCCGATCCGACGCTCGGCGACACCGTGGCCGACGTGCCGATCGCCGGCGACGACGCCGAGGCCAAGGCGACCCTGTCGGCGCTGATCCAGCGGGCCGGCTTCCGCCCGCTCGACGCCGGCCCGCTGCGCAACGCGGCCGCGCTCGAGAACATGGCGGTGCTGTGGATCCACCTCGCGCTGGTCGGCGGCCACGGGCGCGAGGTCGCGTTCAAGCTGCTGCGTCGTGGATGACCGATCGCGCATGTCGTTCGAGACAGATTCTTCGGTCCATGTGCCCGAGACCAGGGCGGTCTTCACCCGCCTGCGCAACTTCCTGGCCGGCCGGCTGGTCGGGGCGACGCGCGACGCGGCGCTGCTCGACGAGGTGCTGCGCTGCGTGTTCTGCCGGGCGCTGACGGTCCGCAGCGGCGAGGCGGCGCCGGATGAGGCGGGCGCGCTGCTCGGGTTCTACCGGGCCCAGCTCGCGCGGCTGAAGGCGCTGATCCCCGACGTGTTCGCCGAAGGCGCGCAGATCGGGCTCGACGCGGCGACGCTGCAGGAGGTCGACCGCGAGCTGCGCACGCTCGATCTCGACGACCCGCGCTGCGACCCGATCGGCGACGCCTACGAGGTGTTCACGGCGGCGGCCGCCCGCGGGGTCGAGGGCCAGTTCTTCACCCCGCAGACGGCGGTGCGCATGCTGGTCGACCTGGTCGACCCACGCCCCGGCGAGCGGGTGATCGACCCGGCCTGCGGCGCCGGCGGGTTCCTCAGCCACACCGCGCGGCGGCTGGTCGCGCGCGGGGTGGCCCCGGCCGAGGCGGCGCGCAGCGTGGTCGGCATCGACAAGGACCGCTACCTCGCCGGGCTGGCGCGCGCGCACGTCGGCCTCGTCACCATGGCCCCGGCGCGGGTGTACTGTGGCGACGCGCTGGCCTGGCAGGCCGACGACGGCGGGCCGATCGCGTGCGAGCAGGGCGGGTTCGACGTCGTGCTCGCCAACCCGCCGTTCGGCGCCAAGATCGTCGCCGCCTCGGTCGAGGTCCAGCAGACCTTCGCGCTCGGCCACGTGTGGCGCCGCGGCCCCGACGACCGCTGGCAGCGCACGACCCGGCTGCAGCGCGGGGTCGCCCCGCAGGTGCTGTTCGTCGAGCGCCTGCTCGCGCTGGCCCGCCCCGGCGGCCGCGTCGGCCTGGTCCTGCCCGAGAGCCTGATCTCCGGCAAGTCGTACCGACATGTCGTTCAGTACATGTTCGAACAGGCAGATCTACGCGCGGTCATCGGCATGCCCGAGGAGCTGTTCAAGACGTCGGGCAAGGGCGGCACGCACACCAAAGTGTGCCTGATGCTGCTGACCCGCCGCGAGCCGGCCCCGGCCAGCGAGCGGCCGGCGATCTTCATGGCCGAGGCGGCGTGGTGCGGCAAGGACAGCCGCGGCCGCAGCATCGACCGCGACGAGCTGCCGGAGATCGGCGACCGCTTCCGCCAGCACGCGGCCGGCAGCCCGCCCGCCGCCAGCCGCCTCGGCCACGCGGTCCCGCCCGAGGCGGTGCGCGGCAACGTGTTGGCCCCGCGCTACTACGACCCGAGGGTCGCGGCCATCCTGGCCGGCCTGCAGCACACCCACGAGCTGGTGACGATCCAGCAGCTCGTCGACGACGGGATCCTCGGTATCACCAGCGGACACGAGGTCGGCAAGCTGGCCTACGGCGGCGGCGACGTGCCGTTCGTCCGCACCTCGGACCTGTCCAACTGGGAGCTCAAGCTCGACCCCAAGCACTGCGTCGGCGAGGCGGTCTACGAGGCCCTGCGCGCCAAGCAGGACGTGCGCGCCGGCGACATCCTGATGGTCCGCGACGGCACCTACCTGATCGGCACGTGCGCGTTCATCACCGAGCACGACACCCGCATCGTGTTCCAGAGCCACCTGCTGAAGCTGCGGGTGCACCGGCCCGAGCTGCTGTCGCCGTACCTGCTGCTGGCGGTGCTCGGCTCGGAGCCGGTGCGCAAGCAGATCGAGGCCAAGCGGTTCACCCAGGACATCATCGACTCGCTCGGCGACCGCGTCGGCGAGCTGGTGCTGCCGCTGCCGCGCGACCCGGCCCAGCGGGCCCGCATCGCGGCGATGGTCGAGGCGTCGATCCGCGAGCGCGTGGCCAGCCGCGAGCGCGCCCGGGCGGCCTGCCTCGAGGTCGCCCGCGTCGACTAGTACAGCCGCTCCGAGGTTCTCCTCGCGCTCCTCCTGAATTCACCGGTGACACTTTGCGACCCTCGCGGTGTTGGATCCGCGATGCCCACCCGAGCCATCTTCTCCATCCTCTCGCTCCTCGTCGCCTGCGGGTCCCAGGACAGCGACAGCACGACCACCAACGCCGAGGAGCCGAGCGTCGCCGAACTCGCGGCCTGCGACGAGCACGACCTCGAGGTGATCCCCTTCATGGGCCCCGCCTTCGACGACAACGGCGCCCTCCTCGCCCCCCTGCCCGTGCCGCACATCGTCGCCACCACTGCGGGCTGGCACACCCCCGAGAACCGGGACGCCGTCGTCAGTCACAACACCCCGCCGATGATGGATGTCTTCACCCACGACGGCCTTCTCGGGGCCAGCTTCGCCTACTCCGAGGCTTGCGGGAGCGGGCGGACCGTGACCCTCTGGCGCGACGAGGCCGCGCGGAAGAAGTTCGTGTTCGGCGAGGTCCATAGCGCCGCGATCCGGAACGGCCTGAAGTACACCAGTGGGTGGGAGACCACCCACTGGACCGAGTCCACCGCCACCGAGCCCCCGAGCTGGGACGCCGTCAAGGTCCGACTCGCCACCGTCCGCCGCGAGTAAGGCGTGCCTCGCCTGCGTGTGTTCGTGATCGATGACAGCTGCGGTGCCGCCGAGCTGCTCGCCGCGCTGCTCCAAAGGGTTGGCCACACCGTCGGAACCACGGGTGACGGCCCGATGGGGACCGCCATCGCTACGGACTTCGTGCCGCACGTCGTGCTTTGCGACCTCGATATGCCGGAGGCCGACGGCTACATGGGGATCACCGAACTGCGCGCGCCCGCGAGGAGGAGCGCCATCACGCGCGAGAGAGTGGCTTCGACGCTCACCTGCTTCGACCGTTCGGTGTCGCCGCGCTCCAGGCCGTGATGGGTGACGACGGCGCGGGGGGCGACGACTGACCGCGACGTCGCGCCCTGCGCGGACCCCCGAAGGACTTCCGAGCGGCTGTACTAGCCGAACATCACGCCGCGCATCGAGATCGAGCCGAGGTCGAAGCCGGGGTTGAAGAACCGCGGCGCCTCGGCCTCGCCGGCGGCGCCGACGGTGTAGAGCAGCGGCAGGTAGTGGTCGATGCTCGGGTGATTCTGCCGCCCGAGCGCGGTCTCGGGGGCGCGCGCGAGGAAGTCGTGGTCGCGCTGCTCGATCGCCCGGGCGACGTCGGCGTCGAACCGCAGGGCCCACTCCTGCAGCGAGGTGTCGCCGCTCTGCGCGTGCTGCATGGCGGCGCGCAGGTTGTGCGTGACGTTGCCGCTGCCGAGGATCAAAACCCCCTCGTCGCGCAGCGGCGCGAGCGCGCGACCGATCGCCAGGTGCTCGGCCGGCGGCCGCTGATGGTCGATGCTGAGCTGCAGCACCGGGACGTCGGCGCGCGGGACCATGTGATGCAGGACGGTCCAGGTGCCATGGTCCAGGCCCCAGTCGCCGCGCGGCCCGGCGTTCACCGAGCTCAGCAGCTCGCAGACCCGGCGCGCGACCTCGTCGCTGCCGCGGGCGGGGTACTGGATCTCGAACAGCCGGCGGGGGAAGCTGCCGAAGTCGTGAATCGTCGGTGGGTCGCCGCCGGCGGTCACGAAGGTGCCGCGCGTGTACCAGTGCGCCGAGACGGCGAGGATCGCCCGGGGCGTCGGCAACGCCGCCCCGAGATCGTTGAACGTCCGCGTCCAAGCATTGTCGAGGATGACGTTCATCGGCGAGCCGTGGCCGACGAACAGGACCGGCGTGGTGGGCATGCTCGGTCGGGTATGTTACCCCGCGCACGCCCGGACAAGCCCGGCCCGGGCAACGCACTGTTGCGCTCCTGCCGACAATCGGCCGGCCCTCGACGCAAGGGTGACGCTCGGGCTAGCGTCGCCCCAGATGCGCGCGCCAGACGGCTGCCCCCGCGTCGCTGGCTCCGGCGCGGTCGTCGTACCGTTCGTCCGTGACAGCGAGCCGGCCTGGCTGCGCAACCACGAGCCCGCCGCCGAGCTCGTGTGCTTCGATCCCGACAGCCAGCGGTTGTGCGAATTCAGCGCGAGCGAC
Organism: Nannocystis exedens; assembly: GCF_002343915.1. Classification (GTDB taxonomy): domain Bacteria; phylum Myxococcota_A; class Polyangia; order Nannocystales; family Nannocystaceae; genus Nannocystis; species Nannocystis exedens. Next base: position 7,097,058 of record NZ_NETK01000001.1, read on the forward strand.
GGCGACGATCCGCGCGTGCGGGTGAGGATCGTCCCCGAGGTCGGCCTCGCCGACTCCGACCTGCACGGCAGCGGCCTCGCCGAGGAGGCGGAGATCCTCGCCGGCGAGCCCAATAGCCCGTTGTGGCTGCGGATCCGCGAGCCCCTGGGCCGCTCGACCCGGCTCATGCCGCTGTCCGGGCAGCGGCGCATGCCCTGGGCCCTCGGCCGCACCGTCACCGGCTACGCGCTCGCCGACGGGGTGGTGCTCGCGCTCGAGACCGAGAGCTGGCGCAACGCGTCGCAGCTGGTGATCGCCCACCCGAGCGGGCGCGTCGAGCGGCGCGCCCTCGCCGAGACCGGCACGATCCGCGGCGGGTGGCTGTTCGGCGCGATCGCCGAAACCACGGTGCTGCGGATGTTCGCCCGCCGCGTCAGCGCCGCCGGCGTCGGCCCGCGCGTCGACCTCGGCCTCGTGCCGGCGACGTCGCCGGGCGTCTACCCGTGTCGCTTCCACCTCCGCACCGCCGGCGAGGCGTCGTTCCTGGCGATCGAGATCTCCCACGGCCCCGAGCCGCCGCAAGTGGCGACCGCGTTCTTCCGCGCCGGCCGCTGGTCGCCCCTCGCGCTGCACACGCTCGACAGCCTCGACGCCCGGATCGCCTGCACGCGCGGGGCGGGGCGCGTGCTGTGGAAGGACGACAACATGTTCTCGGGGACAGGTTCACGCGACATCGTGGCGCTGACCGCCTGGCCCGAGGGCACGGTGCGGGTCGAGCGGCACCCGCCGCTGCCGGCCAGCGACTACCTCGACTTCGAGGTGCTGCCGCTCGGCGACCGCGTGCTCGCCATGTCGCTCGAGGAGTCGGCCCTGAGCGCGCGCCTGGCCCCGCTGGCCGAGCTCGGGCGGGCCCCCGACCGGGCGCTGGTCGAGCTGCCGGACGGGCTGTGGTCGTTCACGGCCCACGCGCGCGGCGAGCACGCGGTCGTGGTGCTGCGCGAGTCGGAGACCCGCTGCGAGTTCGCGGTGCGGGTCGCGGCCGACGGGACGGTGCGCGCGGTGACGCCGTTCGGCTGAGAAATTTCTCTCGATCAGACCGATGAGTCACGCCGGCCGCCGCGGTCTGTGCTGCGGAGGCTCTGTCATGACCGCTGTTTCGTCCGCCCACTCCCCGACCCCCGCTGAATTCCCGGTGCGCCTGCTGGCGCGCGGGCTCGATGTCCTGGTCCTCGCCGCCGTCGACATCGGCCTCGGCCAGGTCATGGGCTACGGCTTCGACTGGCTGCTGGTCGGCTCGACGTTCGTGTTCCTCTATTTCAGCCTGCTCGACACGTGGGCCGGCGCGACGGTCGGCAAGCTGGCGCTGGGTCTGCGCGTCCTCGGCCCCGACGGCGGGCGCCCGACGCTGCGGCAGTCGCTGCGGCGCGAGGCGTTCACCCTGATCGGATCGATCCCCCTCGTCGGCCCGCTGCTGGCCCTCGCCGCCTGGGTCGTGATCGCCAGGACGATCCGCAGCAGCCCGCTGCGACAGGGCAACCACGACGCGTTCGCCGGCGGGACGCGCGTGGTCCAGCTCCAGGCGGGGTGAGTCGGAGCCTCGAACCGATGCCGTGGCGCCCTGCGAGCGGTCGACGATTCTGCTCACGAGGACATGTCATGGAAGACATGCCCTGAAAGACATCCGATCGGGACCGAAGCGGACATCGGGCCGCTGCCGCGGCCGTTCGCTCGCCGGTCGAGCCACCGGCGCGAGCGGACGAGCGACGCCGCTGCCCGCGTCGACGCTCTGGCGCGTCGGCCACCGGGCGGTACTCGACCTGCCGGCCGTCCGTCGCGTGTGGCAGTGCCTGGGCGAGACGCGGCCGGCGAGGCGAGCGAAGTCGACCAGTGAGGGTGTCCTGGCGAGTGCGGGGAGCAGCGAAGCAGGCGCGACGGGCCGGCCCCACGAATTTGCCGATGACTCGAGGCCCCAGCGGCCATGGTATCGGTATGCCCCCCATTTCGGTCCCGATCCCACCGCCCTCCGGGCCTGCTTCGGACCTACCCTCGACTTTCGACGGCGGATCCCCCTGGTGAGCCAGCGACCAGCCACGTCCCATCGCGAGGGTGGCGGTGCGACTCGCAGGCAGGCTCACGCGCTCGCTCGCCCGTCGACGCGTCTTTCGCCTCGCGAGGCCCGATCGGAACAACCGCCGAGGGACACTGGTTGGATCGACATGCCCGATGTCCCATCACCGTATGTGTATGCTGCGTTGCTCGCGACCTTTTCGTTCGCCGGGACCGCCCGCGCCGAGCTGCCCGCGCCCGCCGATTTCTCGGTGTCGTACTATGTGACCGACGAGAGCGGCGAGTTCGTGCGGCCGATGGTCGAGCGCGACTTCTACTCCTCGCTCAACCGCGCCCGCTGCGAGTGCGGGCAGCAGGTCGGCATCCAGGTCCAGGCGAAGGACGGCGCCGAGCTCGACCTCGCCGCCAAGATCCAGGCCTTCGTCGGCACCGAGTGCGCGGAGGCCGAGAGCAGCATCGTCGGCCAATTCCTCCGCTGCGGCGCGCTGGCCGACGCGCTCGCGGCCACCTTCGCCCAGGGGGTGACGGGCGCGTTTCACCCCGCGTTCCTGGCCTCCGGCGTCGACCCGTCGTCGCCGACCCGAGATGTCGCCGGGGCCGAGACGATCCTCGGCAACGCCTGCGACGGCCTTTTCGAGGGCGAGACCAGCCTCTGGATGTGCGACCCGGGCGCGAACAACACGGCCGGGTGCCAGCCCGAGGAGTTCTTCTACGGGCCCGACAGCGCGCTCTCCCAGCTGTCGGCCATCCCGACCCTGAAGTTCGATTTCCAGCCGCCGCTGCTCGACGTCGAGAACCTGACCGTCGAGCCAGGTGACGGCGGCGTCGAGCTGCACTGGGATCTGCCCGCCTCCGGCGACATTCAGGGCTTCCGCGTCCTGTGCGAGGAGGCCGCCACCGGCGCGTCGCCCGGCCTCGACTTCCCGACGCCCGAGCTCGCCGAGGTGCCCACGAGCAACCACTACTTCACCGCCGGCAACCTGTGCGGCGACCGGCCGTTCTCGACCGTCAAGGCCGCGCCGGCGGACGTGACCGACCCGGGCAAGTGCGGCAACGGCGTGGTCGAGGCCGGCGAGGCCTGCGACGACGGCGACGACAACGGCCCCGCGGGGCTCTGCGACGAGAGCTGCGGCCTCCGCGTCAGCCCGAGCCTGCACGCCCTCGACTGGGACCACGTGTGCAGCGACCACCTGCCGTTTTCCTCCAAGGGCGCGGCGATCCACGGGCTCGAGAACGGCAAGACCTACAACTTCGTCCTCGTCTCCTACGACGTGTTCGGCAACCCGCGCGTCCATGGGCGGGTCGTCGCCGCCACGCCGGACGAGAGCTTTCCCGGCGTCGGCGGCGGGCTCGAAGGGGAGGGCTGCGCCTGCGCCGCGGGCGACTCGGGCGGGCCCGGCGTCTTGAGCCTGTCCCTCGTCGCGCTCCTCGGGCTCGCGCGCCGGCGCCGCTGAGGTGCTCGCGCGCCGACCAAAAAGGAAAACCCCTCCGGCATCGCGCTGGAGGGGTTCTTTGGGCTCCGACAGTAGGACTTGAACCTACGACCCGCGGATTAACAGTCCGCTGCTCTACCGACTGAGCTATGTCGGAATGACCGGGACTTGGGGGCCCGGGGCGAGCGTGTGTACTCGATCCCTCGGGACGGCGTCAAGCTGCATCGCGGACTGAGCTGTGAGCTCCGACACGAACACGGGGCCTGCTTCGGCCCATCGCCACCGGACCCCCGATCGGTCTCCTGCGGGCGGCTGGAGCGCCCGCGCGGGGTCGTGCGAGAACATGTCGAAGGGGGCTTGACACTCCATGGGGCTCGTATATTCTCCGCCTCCCCTCGCCACGGCGCCGGGGACAAAAACCTGAACCAACCGGCAGAGTCCCGTCTTCGGACGTTGTTCTGCACGATCTGCGGGAGTAGCTCAGTTGGTAGAGCACGACCTTGCCAAGGTCGGGGTCGCGAGTTCGAGTCTCGTCTCCCGCTCAAAAAATCGAAGCCCCGTCACCGCCGGTGACGGGGCTTCGTGTTTGGTCCGACGCAGGTCCGCGGGTCCGCTCCGCGGCCGGCCGAGGCTTCGGGGCCCCGGGGCCGACAGCGTCCCGTGGTCGGCCCCGGGCGCGGGAATAGAAGGCGGCTTGCGCAGTTTGCAAAACCCGCCTAACGTTTCGCCGCGCTCCGTGCCCGCCCTGTTGTCCAGCTTCTTGCGCTGTCTCCTGGTGCTCAGCCTGTGGCTGGGCGCGGGCGTGGCCGCATCGAGCGCAGAGGCCGCGGGCGGGGGCACGCCCGATCTGCGCAGCGACATTCACCTGCGGCTGGTCGAACTGCTCGGCGCCGCGGAGTTTTGCGGCGACGAGGACGACCCCGACGCCGAGGTGTTGTGCGGCGGCGATCTCCTCGCCGACCTGGTCGTCGACCCGTCGGTCCTCAAGCTGTCGCGCGGCTCGTGCTCGCGCCTGCTCGAGGTCCTGTTCAAGCGGGCCGTGTGCGACCCGACCGACGAGAACTGCGGCAAGCTCCAGCGCGGCGGTCTGCCGGCGCGCCCGCCGTCCGACCTGCTCGGGCCCGGCTCGAGCGCCGTCGCCGCTGCGCTCCTGCGCGACGAGTGGTCGCCGCGGCGCGTGGCGCTCGCGTCGGCGCGCCCGCGCGACGATCCGCCCCTCCTGTCCCGAACGACCTGTCCCGAAGCACCCCCGCCTCGCGTCGGGCCCGCGTAGTCCGCTCGGGCCGACCGGAGGTCTTGGGTCGCGCCCGAGAGGCTGCAGGTGCCTCGTGCACCTGCACGCGGGAGCCAGCGCTGCGCGCCTCGGCGGCGCCCTCCGGGTGTTCGAGACGGTCCTCTCATGCGTGTCCCCCATCTCTGGCTCGGCCGGGTCGTGTTCGGCCTGGCGCTGAGCAACGCAGCCTGCGAGTGCTCGCCGAGCGCTCCTGAATCGCCCGCCGCGCCGAGCTCCACCTCGTCGCTGCGCTACCGCGTCGACCTCGACCCCGACGAGCACGCGCTCGGGGGCGCCGAGCCGCTGGTCACGGTCGTAATCTTCTCCGACTACGCCTGCCCGCCGTGCGCGCGCACCTGGAAGGTCCTCGAGCATCTGCTCGAGGACTACGGCGACGACCTGCGGGTGGTGTTCCGCAGCCAGACCTTGCCGGGCTTCGCCGACGGCGAGCGGGCCGCCGAGGCCGCGCTGGCCGCCGGCGCGCAGGGTCAGTTCTGGCCGATGCACCGCCGGCTCTACGACACGATGCAGTTCGACCGCGCGGCGCTCAAGCAGGGCGCCGAGGCGCTCGGGCTCGACGTGCCGCGCTTCCTCGACGACCTCGACGCAGGGGTCTACTCGGGCACGCGGATCCGCCACCGCCGCCAGGCGGTGGAGCTCGGGATCTACTTCAGCCCGGTGGCGCTCGTGAACGGCCGGCCGGTGATCGGCTTCCGCGACGAGGCGGCCTGGCACGCGCTGATCGACGAGGAGATCCTCGCCGCCCGGGCCCGCCTGCGCGAGGGCACGCCGCGGCCCGATCTCTACGCCGCCCTCATGGAGGGCGCGGTGGTCGCCCCGCTCGAGGTCGACGACGCCACCGCGCAGCAGCGGCGGATCCTCGCCGAGCGCTTCAAGGCCGCCGAGGCGCCGCCCCCGCAGCGCGCCGAGCCGGGCAAGCGCTACGCCGTCGACGCCGGCGCCGCGCCGACGCTCGGGCCCGCCGACGCGCCGGTGCTGCTGGTCGCGTTCATGGACTTCGAGTGCCCGTTCTGTCGCAAGGCCGCGACCGAGGGCATCGCCGAGCTGCGGCGGCGCTACCCGAACGACGTCCGGATCGCCTACCGCCAGTTGCCGCTGCCGATCCATTCGGCCGCCGACAGCGCCGCGCGGGCGGCGGTCGCGGCCGACCGGCAGAACCGCTTCTGGGACTACGCCGAGAAGTTGTTCGCCGCCCCGCGGCTCGGTCGTCGCACCTACGCGGCGATCGCCCGCGAGCTCGGCCTCGACGAGGCCCGCTTCCTCGCCGACCTCGACAGCGCCGAGGTCGCCCAGGTCGTCCGCGACGACCTCGTATACGCCCGCAGGCTCGGGCTCGACGCCACCCCGGCGATCTTTCTCAACGGCCGCTACGTCGACGGCTTTCGCGGCGCCGAGGCGCTCGCCGCCGACGTCGAGGCCGAGCTCGCGCACGCGCAGGAGCGGATCGCCGCCGGCGCGACCCGCGAAACCGTGGTGCGCACGATCCTCGACGGCGAGGCGATCCCTCCCAACGAGTTCCCCAGCGCCGATCTCCAGCAGTGACGAATTCCCTGATGTCCTTGCGGACATGATTTTCGTGACATGTTCTTTCAACCACCCACCCAACTACAGACACAGAGTCCCATGAAACGCATCAGCCTCCCCGTGTTCCTGGTCTCGGCGCTCGCCCTGGCCGCTTCTCCTCTCACTGGTTGCACCGGCAACCGCGGCGGCAAGAAGGAAGAAGCCGCCGCGGCCGGCCCGGCCGCCGGCGGCGGCGGGCTGGTCACGATGGACCAGGTCGACGACTCGCTCAACAGCAAGATCCAGGGCGAGCGGTTCCGGGTCACCTATACCGAGAAGGACCCGATGAAGGGCGCCGCCGACCCGCTGGTCACGATCGTCGAGTTCAGCGACTTCCAGTGCCCGTTCTGCTCGAAGTTCACCGACATGCTCAACGAGCTGCTGAAGGACCCCGCGTACGCCAACGACGTGCGCGTGGTGTTCAAGCAGTACCCGCTGCCGATGCACAAGGACGCGGCGATGGGCTCGGAGGCGGCGCTGGCCGCCGGTGAGCAGGGCAAGTTCTGGGAGATGCACGACATCCTCTTCAAGAACCAGAAGGCGATGACGCGCGCCGACGTCGAGAAGTACGCCGAGGAGCTGAAGCTCGACATGGCCAAGTTCAAGGCCACGCTCGACGCCAAGACCTACCAGGCGCAGGTCAACGAGGACATGGCGCTCGGCAAGAAGTTCGGCGTGCGCGGCACCCCGAGCTTCTTCATCAACGGCAAGTGGCAGCGCGGCGCGCCGCGGACGATCGACGGCCTGAAGAAGCTGGTCGACGAGGAGAAGGCCGCGGCCGAGCAGCTGATCAAGGACGGCAGCAAGCGCAGCGAGGTGTACGCGCGCATCATGAAGGCCGCCAAGGACGAGCGGAAGGAGCCGCCGCCGGAGAACAAGCCGAAGGTCGGCGAGCCCGATCCGGCCGTCAACTACGCGGTCCCGGTCGACGGCCGCCCCGCGTTCGGCCCGGCCGACGCGCTGGTCACGATCGTCGAGTTCAGCGACTTCCAGTGCCCGTTCTGCAACCGCGTCACCCCGACGCTCAAGCAGATCAAGGAGAAGTATCCCAACGACGTGCGCGTGGTGTTCCGCCAGCTCCCGCTCGGCTTCCACGACCGCGCCCGCCCGGCCGCCAAGGCCGCGCTGGCCGCCGCGCAGCAGGGCAAGTTCTGGGAGATGCACGACCTCCTGTTCGCCAACCAGAAGGCGCTCAGCGACGCCGACCTCGAGGGCTACGCCCGCCAGATCGCCGGCCTCAACTTCGACCAGTGGAAGAAGGACCTGGCCGACCCGAAGCTCGAGCAGATGATCAAGGAGGACGAGCAGACCGCGCAGAAGTTCGGCTCGAACGGCACGCCGGCGTTCTACATCAACGGCCGCCACCTCTCGGGCGCGCAGCCGTTCGAGGCGTTCCAGAAGCTGATCGACGAGGAGAAGGGCAAGGCCGAGAAGTTCCTGGCCGAGAAGAAGGTCGCCAAGGACAAGCTGTACGAGGAGATGATCAAGGGCTTCGAGACCGAGCTGAAGGTCCCGCCGCCGCCGCCGCCGGCCGACTTCAAGCGCCGCGAGGTGAGCACCAAGGGCCTCGCGGGCAAGGGCAACCTCAAGAACCCGAAGATCACGATCGTCGAGTGCTCGGACTTCGACTGCCCGTTCTGCAAGCGCGGGGCCGACACGGTGGCGCAGATCGTCAAGGACTACGGCGACAAGGTCGCGATCTACTTCCGCAACTACCCGCTGCCGATGCACAAGATGGCCGAGCCGGCCCACCGCGCCGGCATCGCCGCGCAGAACCAGGGCAAGTTCTGGGAGATGCACGACCTGCTGTTCGCCGACAAGACCAAGCGCAGCGACGAGGACTTCAAGGCCTACGCGCAGCAGCTCGGGCTCGACCTGGTCAAGTTCGAGCGCGACTACAACGACCCCGCGACCGCGCAGCGCGTCAAGGACGACATGGCGGAGTGCGGCAAGATGGAGGTCCGCGGCGCGCCCGGCTTCCTCATCAACGGTCGCCTGATGAGCGGCGCCCAGCCGATCGACCGCTTCAAGCTGGTCCTCGAGGAGGAGCTGAACGGCGGCTTCGAGGCGACGCAGAAGAAGGAGAAGGAGGCCGCGGCCAAGGGCGGCGCGCCGGCCAAGGCGCCGGCCCCGGCTCCGGCTCCGGCTCCGGCCAAGTGAGCCTGGTCTCCGGGCCAGGCCTCGCCTGGCCCGGGACCCGCCCGGCCCCGTGCGCGACGGGGCCGGGCGTCCGCGACCGGTTTGCATCGCGCGCTACTATTGGGTACCCACGAGGTCGACGATGTCCGACGCCACGACGCCTGCTCCCACCCCCAACAAGCGGTCTCCCGCCTCGATCCTGGTCGCGGTCCTCGGTTTCGCGGCGACCATCGGGGTCGGCTTTTACGCCGGGCAGTGGGTCCGCGATCGCTTCTTCGTGCCCTCGGCCAAGCTCGAGCAGGGCGACCGCTACCGCGCCGAGCTCCGCGGCGACGAGCCGCAGCTCGGGCCCAGCGACGCGCTCGTCACGGTGGTCGAGTACTCCGACTTCCAGTGCCCGTTCTGCGCCAAGGTCACCGACCCGCTGAAGGACGCGATGAGCGCCTACGAGGGCGACGTGCGCCTGATCTTCAAGCACTACCCGCTGCCGGGCCACACGGCGGCGCCGCCCGCGGCGCAGGCAGCGTGGGCTGCGCATCAGCAGGGCAAGTTCTGGGAGATGCACGACCTCCTGTTCGAGAACCAGAAGAAGCTCGACGACAAGAGCCTCGAGGGCTACGCGCAGCAGCTCGGCCTCGACGTCGCCAAGTTCAACGCCGACCGCAACAGCGACGCCGCCAAGGCCGCGGTCGACAGCGACTACGCGTCCGGCGGCAAGGCCGGCGCGACCGGCACCCCGTACTTTCTGGTCAACGGCCGCCCGTACTCGGGCTCGCTGCCGGCCAAGCAGTGGCGGGAGATCTTCGAGTACGAGCGCGAGCAGGCCCGCCAGCTCGAGAGCCAGGGCATCCCGCGCGCCGAGGTCTACAAGGCGATGATGAAGGACGCCAAGGCCCAGCGCGGCGGCGGCGGGCCCGGCAAGGCGCCGAGCCAGCGCGACGACGGCCCCGACCCGAGCAAGACCTACCGCGTCCCGCTCGACGCCCGCCCGCAGTGGGGCCCTGACGACGCGCTCGTCACCATCGTCGAGTTCAGCGACTTCCAGTGCCCGTTCTGCAAGCGCGTCAACGCGTCGCTGGCCGACGTCAAGCAGAACTACCCCAACGACGTCCGCATCGTGTTCCGCCAGCGCCCGCTGGCGATGCACCAGCAGGCGCGCATCGGCGCCCGGGCGATGCTGGCCGCCCACCGCCAGGGCAAGGCGTGGGAGATGCACGACCGCCTGTTCCAGAGCCCTTCGGACATGTCTGAAGAGGCAGTCAAGAACCACGCCAAGGAGCTCGGGCTCGACGTGGCGATGTTCGAGCTCGACCTCGCCGCCGCCGAGACCGAGCAGATGGTCAAGGACGACGAGGCGGTGGCCAACCGCCTGAAGAGCGGCGGCACCCCGTCGTTCTTCATCAACGGCCGGTACCTGTCCGGGGCCCAGCCCTACGACGCGTTCAAGGCGCTGATCGAGGAGGAGAAGGCCAAGGCGCAGAAGCTGGTCGACGAGGGCACGCCGCGCAGCCAGGTCTACGAGAAGATCATGGCCGGCGCCGAGGAGAAGCCGGGCAAGTGACGGACCCGCGACCTCCGGCGGGCGAGCCCGCGGGCTCGAAGGTCCCTGTCCTCGAGGACAGGGAAGAAGGCCGCGGCCTGTTAGGCCCGCTCGCCTACGTGGTGTTCATCGCCATCGGCTCGTTATGGATGTTCTGGTTCGCCGCCTCGCTCGGCCCGGCCACCAAGGCCCAGGCCGAGGCGGCCTGCCGGGCGCTCGAGCCCGAGCCGCGCAGCGGCCCCGCGCCCGAGTTCTCGCTGCAGGACCGCGCCGGCCAGACGGTCAGCCTGGCCGACCTGCGCGGCAAGTTCGTCGTCATCAACTTCTGGGCCACCTGGTGCGAGCCGTGCATCCGCGAGTGGCCGCAGCTCGACCGCCTGGCCGAGCGCCTGGCGGACCGCGACGACGTCGTGATCCTCGCGGTCAGCGTCGACCAGGACCAGAGCCAGGTCGCGCCGTTCCTCGCCCGCATGGGCCTCGAGCAGACCGGCGTGCGCGTGCTGTGGGACCCGACCGGCAAGCTGCACAACGCCTACGGCAGCGAGAAGCTGCCCGACACCTACTTCGTCGACGCCGAGGGCCAGCTCGTCCACGCGTACATCAACGTCCGCGACTGGGGCCGCCCTGCGGCGCACCACTGCGTCGAATCGATGCTGGCGCGCTGAGCCGCGAGCGGCGTCGCGCGAGTCACTCGCGCCGCGAGCACGTCGCGTCGACGCGGATCCTCGCGGCGTGCATGACTCGCGCGCCGGGGCCGTGCCAGATGTCGATGCGGAGCGCTGCAGTCGGCGGTCGTCAACGCTGCGCGCCGCGGCTCACTGCGACGCGCGTCCCGGGGACCCTCAAGGCAGCGCCGCGAGCTGGTCGATCGACTGCTTCAGCGTCGTCCGCAGGCACTCGAGGCAGTCCTTGTTCTTGAACACGCCGCAGCCCTTGCGCGACGTCTTGCTCAGGCGCTGCAGGGCGGGCAGCCCGCGCCTGTCGTTGGCCTCGGCGATCCGCTTGACCGCGGCGCGCTTGGCCTCGCAGCTCTCGGCCTTCTCGAGCAGGGCCAGGCCGTGCAGCCACAGCGGCACGTCGACCTCGGGCTCGTAGGCGAGGACCGCCTCGGCGGCCTTGAACTGGCCCTCCTTGGCCTCGCCGAGCAGGGTCGCGGCCGGCTCGCGCAGGCCGGCCGGCAGCTCGCCGAGGTCGGGCTTGCTGGCGGAAGGGACAGGGCCCGAAGGACCTGCCCCTGGGGACTTGTCGTCGCCCGCGCCGCCCTTGCCGGCCGCCGGCACGAATTCGGCCGGGCGCTCGCCGGCCTCGGGCGGCGGCGACGGCTCCTCGGCGCCCGGCTGGCGGACCGCCCACAGCACGACGATGAGCAGCGCCGCGCCGACGAACACGGCGATGAAGCCGGTCAGCCCGCGGTTCTTCGGCGCGGCCGCGGGCGGGGGCAGGGTGGGCGTCGGGCTCGGCGGCGGCAGGGTCGTCACCGGCACGGGGCTGACGCTGCGGCTGAGCGCGCGCAGGGCGTCGCGGACCTCGCGGGCGGTCTGCGGGCGCTGCTTGGCCTCGCGCGCGAGCAGCTGCTGGATGATGCGTTCGAACTCGACCGGCAGGTCGACGACCTCGCCGGCGAGTGGCGGCGGTGGTTGCGTCAGCTGGCGGGTCAGCAGGTCGCTCATCTCGCCGCCGTCCCACAGCGCGCGGCCGGCCAGGCACTCCCACAGGATCACGCCGAGCGCGTAGAGGTCGGTGCGGTGGTCGGTGGGCTCGCCCATCGCCTGCTCGGGGGCCATGTAGCCGGGCGTGCCCATCACCGTGCCGAGGCGGGTCAGCGGGGTGGTCCCCTGGGCCTGGTCGGCGACGCGGGCGATCCCGAAGTCGAGCACCTTGACGACCTCGCCGTCCTCGCGCGGCTCGAGCAGGATGTTGTCGGGCTTGAGGTCGCGGTGGACGATGCCGGCCGCGTGGGCCGCGGTGAGCGCGTCGGCGATCTGGGCCCCGATGTCGCACACGGCCTGCCAGCGCATGCGGCCGCGATTGATGATGTCGGTCAGCGACGAGCCGCGCACCAGCTGCGTCACCAGGTACGCGCCGCCGCCGGGCAGCGGGCCGAAGTCGATCGCGCTCGCCACGTTGGGGTGCTCGATCTGCGCCGTCGCCATCGCCTCGCGGCGGAATCGCTCGGCGATCTCCGCGTTGCCGGTGTACTCGGCGTGGATCATCTTCACCGCGACGAGCTTGCGCAGGTTGAGGTGCTCCGCCGTGAACACCGCGCCCATGCCGCCCTCGCCGAGGAGGTCGCGCAGGTGGTAGCGGCCGTCGAGGGTGTGACCGATCCACGCGGTCGGCGGGGCGTCGGGGGCGGGGAGCGGCGAGGCTGCGGCGGAGGTCACGGCGGCGGCGGCATTATAGGCGGTTTGCCCGGCCGCGTGCGCGCCGGCTGCCAGGCGGACGCCGCCCCGTTATACTGCCCGGCGGGGCTCTCGCCCTGGAATCCGGCCCCCGCGGCGGTGTCCCAGCCGCGCCCTGGTCGCCCTGGTCGCCCCTCGCGGAGGTCATATGTCCGAAAGTACAGCTCGGAGCGTAGCCCTGGTCCTCGCCGTCCTCGCGGTCGCGTGCGGCAAGCCGGTCGACCCGTCCGGCGACGAGGACGCCACCTTCACCAAGGCGTCGATGGCCGGCGCGCCGGCGCCGACCGGCGAGGACCGCCCGCTGTCCGCCGACCTCGCGGTCGAGCCGGTGTCGATGCTCGTGACCTTCAACCGGCTGAAGACGGCCGACAAGCTGCAAGAGGCGCTGAACAAGAAGCCGGGCCAGTTCAGCCACATCGACCTCGACAAGGACACCACCCCCGACCCGCTGACGGTCGCCGACCGGGCGACGAAGGACGGGCACGCGTTCGAGATCCGCGTGCGCCCCACGACCGGCGAGTTCGTGGTGGCGACGATGCTGTTCGATCAGGAGTGGAGCTACCTCGGGCATTACGACGGCGTCATGGGCGGCGCGGCCTCGACGACGGCGCGCCCGCTGCCCGCCGCGCCGCTGGCAGGCGCGGCCCCGCCAGCGCCCGTGGTGGTCGCCACGCCGCCGGCGGTGGTGCCGTCAGCCGCTCCGACGCAGGCCGCGGCCGCGGTCGCGCCGACGGGGGCGCCGGCCCCGGGCGCCCCCGCGCTCGCCCAGCCGCCCGCGCCCGCGCCGGGGGTCGCCGGGGCGGTCCAGGCGGTCCCGCCCGGCAGCGCGCAGCCGGCCGGCGCGGCGCCGACCAAGCCGTGAGAGCCGCGCGCTGTCGAGGCGCTCTGCTGATTTCAAAGACATGCCCCGAGGAGCATGCCCGGATGGGCATGTACTTGGCGACATGCCCGATCGACCATGTCCTGCACTTCAGCCGCGCCGGCGCCGGCGCAGCGCCAGCAGGCCGAGGCCGGCGACGCCGAGCAGGCCGGCGCCGCTGCGCGGCTGGTCGCTGGTGCAGCCGCAGCCCGAGTCGTCGTCGCCGGTGCTGCCGGCGGTGCCGGTCGCGGCGTCGCTGCGCGGCCAGCCGTGCGACTTGTTCCACTCCTCGATCTTGGTGTTGATCGCGGCGGTGTTGTTGACGAGGTGCATCGGCTTGCCCTTGAGGGCGACCTGGCTGATCTCCTCGGCCCACCACATCTCGCCGATGAAGTCGGGCCAGGGGCCGCCGCCAGGGACGAAGATCTCGCGGCCGTCGGGCAGGGTGACGACGCTGTTGCCGTCGCACAGGTTGTAGTTGCCGGCGACGCGGACGTTGTCGACGTCTTCGAGGTCGGGGTTGATGTGGAAGGTCGGGTCCGCGATCATCTCGTTGGGCGAGATGACGGTGTACATGCGGGTGAGGTAGGGGTAGGTGTCGAGCAGGTCCTGCGCGTGCAGGCCCGGGGCGATGATGCGGTCGACCAGGGCGGTGGCGAAGGCGCTGCCGTCGCCCCACTTCATGACGTCGATCTGGTCGACGTAGGCGGCGAGGTTGCCGTAGAACTCCTCGGGCGCGAGGCCGTCGGGCACCGGCAGGTACTCGGTGAGCAGGCCCTCGATCAGCGGGTGGTTGTAGAAGCAGAAGCCCGGCTCGAAGCAGTTCGTCAGGCCCTGGTCGTTCAGTCGGTTGATGACCTGCTCGGGCGCGAGCCCGACGAACGGCGCCTCGTTCCAGCCCGGGTTGTAGACGTTGAAGGTGAACGGCGCGGTGATGCTGGTGGCGCCGGCGTACTCGGTGACGAAGGCGAGGCCGTCGGCCTCGAGCTCGTCGACCGCCTTGGTGATCACGTCCTTGTAGTTGGCGGCGAAGTTGAACCAGTCGATCTTGAGCGGGTTGACGAGGACGTGGCGGTAGTTGGTCGGCGCGGCGCGGCCGTTGGCCAGCAGGAACACGCGGATGTCCATGTCCTGGACCGACGAGAAGCGGGTCAGCCGCAGCGGGAAGCAGTTCTCGTCCGAGGGGTAGCGCAGCACGATCGGGTGGACGTCGCCCTCGTCGGCCCCGCCGGCCAGCTTGAGCGCGACGATCACCTGGCCCTCGTCGAGGTACTGCTGGAAGGTGTCGTCGGCGCCGTCGATCCACAGGAAGTCGTTGTCGATCAGCCACTGCTTGATCGGCGCGACCGTCTTGTCCTGCAGGACGACGATCTCGAACGCGCCGGCGGTGGTCTTGAGCAGCACCGGGTCGTCGCCGCCCGTGGCCCCGGTGGTGGCCGCTTCGCCGGTGCCGCTGTCGAAGCCGCCGTCGGTGCCGCCGTTCGGCGCGGTGAGGCCGCCGGAGAGGCCCTGGTCGCCGCACTGCTCGAAGCTCTGGTTGAGGCCGTACTGCGGCACGGAGGCCTGCAGGAGCGCGTCGAACAGCGGCTGCGAGCCGACCTCGAACTCGGGGATCTGGGCGATCGGGATCAGCCACGCGAACTTCTGCGCGTTGGTGTTGGGATCGATGCTGATCTGGATGTGGACCTCGACCTCGCCGGGGTTGAGGACGAACAGCACGTTCTCGCCGTCCTGATTGACCGGCATCGGCCCGGGCACGCCCCCGTCGCAGCCGTTGACGCCGCAGGCCTCGGCGGGCCGTGACTGCGTGAGGGTGAAGGCCGCACAGGCCGCGGCCGCCAGGATCGAGGCGCGCTTCCACATAAGCTTAGTCGACATCGCAGGTCTCCAGGGCGGCAGGATCGCACAGGTCGCGGCGACCCGCCAGAACCCCGCGGGTCCGGCTCCAGGGCCGCCGCGGGCGGCGGCGAGTACATGGCTTTCGGGACATGTCGAAGGGGACATGTCGCCGGCGGGCCTCGCCCCCGCGTCGGCGCCGGAGCGGCGTTCGGCGGGGGCTTCAGCGCGGGCGCTGGCCGGCGAGCAGGCGCTCGGCGTCGGCGCGCAGCGGGTCGTCGGGCGCGAGGGAGGCCGCCGCGGGGGCGGCGAGGGCCCGCACGCGCTCGCGGTCGCCGCGGGCGGCGAGGGCCCCGGCGAGGGCGAGGCGCAGCGAGGTGACGTCGCGGGCGGAGATCTTCGCGGCCTCGGCGTCGCGCACGGCGGCCTCGAGCGTGGCGACGGCGCGGTCGAGCCGGCGGGCCCGCAGCAGGCACGAGCCGAGCTGTCCGCGGGCCATGATCGCGGCGACGCTGTCCGCCCCCTCGCTCGCGCCCAGCTTGTCGGCGCCGTCCTGGACCCGCCGGAGCCCCTCGTCGACCTGGTCGGCGGCGATCAGCGCCTCGCCGAACGCGAGGTCGAGGGTGGCGAGGTCGGGGTAGTCGGCGCCGAACTTGTCGACCAGCAGCGCGCGGGCCCGGGTGAACGCGGCCAGGGCCTCCTGGTGGCGGCCGAGCGCCGACAGCGACATGCCGGCGGCGCTGAAGGTGATCGCGACGAACTCGTGGTCCGGCCCGAGCGTGCGCAAGAACACCTCGCGGGCCCGCTCGAGCTCGGCCAGGGCCTGGTCGTGCTCGCCGCGGTCCGCGAGCACCTCGGCGAGGTTGACCCGCTTGATGGCGACGTCGGCGTGGTCCTCGCCGAGCAAGGCGCTGTCGATCGCCAGGGCCTCGCGCGCGCGCGCGTGGGCGAGGTCGAGGGCGCCGCGCTGCAGCAGCAGCGAGACCATGTTGTTGAGGATCCGCGCGACCGTGGTGCTGCGGTCGCCGTGGCGGGCGCGGGCGCGGGCGAGCAGATCCTCGTAGCGCGCGAGCGCCTCGTCCTCGCGGCCGAGCCGCTCGAGCACCGACGCGATCTGCTCGTCGGTCATCATCGTCCCCGGGTGGTCGGGCCCGTACTCGGCCAGCTTGATCGCCCGCGCCTTCTCGAACTCGGCCAGCGCGCGCTCGAGGTGACCTTGCTTTTCGGCCAGGTTGGCCAGCGTGTAGTAGACGTTCGAGATCAGCGGGTGGCCGACCCCGAGCAGGCGCTCGAAGTCGGCGAGCACGGCGTGCAGGGTGCTCTCGGCCAGCTCGCCGCCGTCGGTCTCGACCAGGTGCGTGGCCCGGTTGAAGCGGACCCGCAGGCGCTGGATCTCGCTGACGTCGGGCGAGTCGAGCAGCGCGAGCGCGGCGTCGTAGTGGGCGGTCGCCTTGTCGCTCATCGACTGGCGCTGGTAGGCGTGGGCGACCGTGCTGTGGAACAGCACCGCCAGGCGCGGGGTCTCGCGCGCGCGGGCCAGCGCGACCTCGGCGGTGCGGATCAGCGTGGCCATCACCTCGGCCGAGGCGCCGCGGACGCTGTGCTGCCAGATCGCGGCCAGCCAGGCGTCGACCAGCAGGTCGTCGCGGCCGGCGACGGCGGCGGCGGTGGTGGCCTCGGCGAGGTGGGCCGCGGCGTTCTCGTGCTGGCCGAGCTCCATCTCGAGGCGGGACACGAGCAGCGCCGTCTCGGCCAGCGCCGGCGCGAAGCCGACGGCGGCCGCGGCGGCGCGGCTGGCCTCGGCGACCACCAGCGCCTCCTTGTCGCGGCCGGCGGCGCGCATCGCCACCGCGCTGGTGCGGTCCTGCTCGGCGGCGGCGAGGCGGGCGCGGGCGTCGGGGTCGGTCGGCGGCGGGACGGCGGCGCCGAGCCGCTCGCGGTCGGAGCACGGCGCCAGCGGCTCGAGGTTGTCGATGAGGTCGAGGGCGCGCTGCGACGCGTCCGGGTCGAGCGTGAGCAGCTGGTCGACCACGGCGCCGAGGCCGGCGAGCCGGCGGTCGAGGCAAGCCGCGCGCAGGTCGAGCATCGACTCGCTCTGGTCGCCGACGACGCGGGTCGCCTCGCAGTTGTCGACGGCGACGCGCGCCCACGCCTCGGCGTAGTCGGTGAGCGCCGCGTCGACGCTGGCGGCCAGCGCGGCCGCGTAGGGCTTGCCGGACGCCTGCAGCGCCGCGTGGACTTGGGCGCGCCGTTCGGCGTCGGCGACCCCGACCAGGCGCTCGGGGATCGCGGCGCACGGCTCCTCGCCGCCGAGCGACAGCGCGGCGATGCCGAACCCGCCGGCCAGCGCCGCGGCGATGCCGAGCGCGACGGTGGCGCGTCGCACCTGCCGCGGCCGCACCGTCCGCTCGAGCGCGTGCAGCAGCGTCGGCATGTCGGGCCAGCGGCGCGCCGGGTCGAGCGAGAGGCCGCGCCGCAGGATGGTGAACAACGCCGCCGGCGCCTCGACGTCGCGCGGGGGCGGGCGGATCTGGCCGCTGCGGATCGTCTGCAGCAGCGCGTAGGGGGTGCGCCCGGCGAACGGCCGCACGCCGGCGAGGCTCTCGTAGAGCGCGACGCAGAAGCTGAACTGGTCGCTCGCCGCGGTCGCCGGTCGGCCCTCGAACTGCTCCGGCGGCATGTAGGCCGGGGTGCCGAGCATGGTCCCGCTGCGCGTCAGCTCGACGTCGAACGAGCCGCGGGCGACGATCGAGGCGGCGGCGTCGACGACCTCGCTGTCGATGCGCGCGAGCCCGAAGTCGAGCACGCGCGCGCGCCCGCGGGCGTCGACGAGCACGTTGCTCGGCTTGAAGTCGCGGTGGACCAGCCCGACCTCGTGGGCGGCGGCCAGGCCCCGACCTGCCTGAAGGAACACGTCGAGGCGGGCCCGCCAGTCGGGCCGCGGGCCCTCGGCCGGGCGGCACCATTGGTCGAGGGTGACGCCGTCGACCATCTCCATGGCGACGAACAGCAGGCCGTCGCTCTCGCCGACCTCGTGGACGACGACCACGTTGGGGTGGGCGATCCGGGCCATCGCCTGGGCCTCGCGCGCCAGCCGGCGCAGCGCGTGCGGGTCGGCCGTGGCCCCGCGCAGCAGGACCTTGATCGCGACCTTGCGCGCCAGCGCGTCGTCGCGGGCCGCGTAGACCACCCCCATCGCCCCGCTGCCGAGCCGCTCGATCAGGCGGTAGCGGCCGAGCCGCTCGGGCATGCTGCCGATCAGCCGCCGCGCCTCGCTCTCGGCCGGCGACGAGGACGCGGTCTGCTCGTCGACGTCGCCGGCGAGCGTGGCCGCGATCGCGGCCGGCCTCTGGCTGTCGGAAGTCTCGTTCATGACGACCTCCGGACCGGCTGGACCACGATCGGCGGGCCGCGGCGGCGCGGCACCTTGCCGAAGATCGCCGCCGCCGACTTGACCCGCACCGTCTCGCCGACCTCGCGGCACACGCTGCGCAGCACCGGCGGCGCGAGGGCGGCCCCGAGCGCGAAGCCGCCGAGGTGGGAGAACCACGCGAACTGCTGCGCCTCCGAGAAGATCGCCATCGCCGCCTGGAAGCCGACCCACGCGCCGAGGTAGATCCACGCCGGGATCTTGAGCTGCACGTACACCAGCGGCAGCGTCTGCAGCAGGCGCGCGCGCGGGAAGATCACCAGGTAGGCCCCGCACACCCCGGCGATCGCCCCCGACGCGCCGATCACCGGCGTCGCGGTCGCGCTGGTCAGCAGCAGCTGCAGCAGGCCGCCGAACAGACCTGCCCCGAAGTACAGGAGCAAGAAGCGCCGGCGGCCGAACACGTGCTCGACGTTGCGGCCGAACACGTAGAGGAAGTAGAGGTTGAACAGCAGGTGGAACCAGTCGGCGTGGAACAAGCCGTGGGTCAGGACGGTGTAGCCGCCGCGCGGCGCGGCGAGCACCTCGCCAGCGACCAGCGCGTACTCGCGGGCGTAGACCAGGCCGAGCACGGAGGCGACGTAGCAGCCGAGGAGGAGGACGCCGAGGCCGAGGACGACCCAGGGGATCCCGCGCCGCGGGTTGTCGACCTCGATGGGCAGCTGGGTCAGCACCTGGGCCGCCCACAGCACGCCGCGCTTGGCCAGCTGGACCTTCGGGTCCTCCTGGCCGGACGGGGTGCTCGAGCGGGCCAGGGCGTGGCGCTCGTCGCCGTCGAGCCACAGGCCGCGGCAGCGCGGGCAGCGGTCGACCGGGGTCCTGAGCATGCCCGGCAGCAGGTGCTCGTTCATGAAGCCGTGGCCGCGCGGGCACATGCGCCCGGCCGAGCGGCCGACCATGGTCTTGAGGAAGGCCGGGTCGACGTCGGCGTCGCCGAGCTGGTCGAGCTCGCCCTGATCGAGCCAGACGCCGAAGCAGATCGGACATGTATCGAGGGTCATGTCCCCGGAGACAGGCTGTTCGCGGGCGCCGAGCTGGCGCCAGCGCCCGCTCGGCCCGCGCCGCAGGTGCACCGCGACCAGCGCGTGCAGGCTGCAGGCCGGGCACTGGGCCGACAGCGGGGGCAGGGGCGCGGCCGCGGGCGGGGCGTCGGGCCCGGGCTGACGCGGCAGGTGGGGCGCGAGCAGGTCGGGCGGCCGCAGGCTCGGCGGGCGGGTGGTCGGCGGCAGGTGGGGCGCGAGCAGGTCGGGCGGCGGCGTCTTCGGCGCGGTCTCCTGCGGCAGGTGAGGCGCGAGCAGGTCGGGCGGCCGGGCCGGACGAGCCGGGGGAGGGGCCGCCTGTCCTGTCGGTCCGCCCTTGCCGGCCTGGCCCTTGGTGCCTGTCCTGAGCGTCACGCCGAACGAAGACGCGCCCGAGAGGACATGTTCCTTGGGACCTGCCCCGAGCGACATATTGTTCGCGGGCACGCCAGGACGGACCTGTCCTCCTGAACCTGTCCCGGGCGACATGTTACTCGCGGGCGCGCCGGGGTCGAGCTCGCCGGCCGCGATCGCCACGCCGACGGTCGCTGCGACAGGATCGACATGTCCTTTTAGACCTGTCCCCGGCGTCACCTGCGAGGCCGACGCGGCGCCGCCGGCGGCCTCTGGCGTCCGCCCGGATCGGGGCCCAGAGGGGCCAGGAAGCGACTGCGCGGGCGACACGGCGGACGCGGCGCCCGCAGCATAGTCGCTCACTGACGGCGCAACCAGGCCAGGATCTGCGGCTCCAGGCCCGGCGTGTCGCCGAGGCCGAGGTCGAGGCCGGCGCGGAACCCGACGTGGCCGCCGGCGACCCACCGCGCGCTGACGTGGCTCGGGAGCTCGCGGAGGTGCGGCGCGATGGTGGCCGCGGGGACCATCGGGTCCCCGGTGGCCGAGACGATGAGGGTCGGGAGCGCGAGCGCGCGCAGCCGCGGGCCGGCGCTCTCGCTGGCGTAGTAGTCGTCGACGCTGCAGAAGCCGTGGCGCGGCACGACCGCGAGGCGGTCCCAGGCGCGGATCGTCGTGAGGGCCTGGAGCGCCGGCATCGGCGTGGGCACCGGCTTGCGCGCGGCGACGGCGGCGTAGATCTCGCGCAAGCCGGACAGCACGTGCGCGCGGTACACGGCGCTGCGCGGCTGATCGATCGCCGCGCAGCCGGCCGCCAGGTCGAGCGGGGCGCACACGCTGGCGACGGCTCGCACCCGCGGGTCGGTCGGCGCCATCGCCCAGCGCAAGGTCATGTGTCCGCCGAGCGAGAAGCCGATCACGTAGATGCGGACGTAGTCGGCGAGCGCGGGGCTCTGCAGCGCCGCGGTGAGGTCGTCGACCAGGCCGGCGTGATAGAAGTCCTCGCCGCTGCGGTCGGCGCCGCGGAGCGACAGACGCAGGCTGTCGAGCCCGGCGGCCGCGGCCGCCCGCGCCGCCTTGATCACGTACGAGCTGTCGATGGCGCCGCCGAGGCCGTGGACGAGGACCACCAGCTCGCGCGCGTCGGGCAGGCGGGCGAGCGCGCCGGTGAGGCGCACCGGGCCGACGCGGCGGTCGTGCAGGGTGGTCGACCACGCCGTCGCCGCCGGCGCCGCGTGGGGCAGCAGGCGGTGACGCAGGTTGGGCCCGATCGTCCAGAGGTGTCCGAGCATCGCGCCCCGCCGCATAGCACGGGTGTATAGGAGGATCCACACGGGTCCCCGCGACGCGCGTCGCCGGGGTGCGACCGCCGGTCGCCGCGCCGTTGACCGCCCCGGCGACGGCGGCTAGCGTCGCGCCCGTGACAAGCCCTGACCCTTCTGCCCGGCCGTCGCGGTCGGAGTCGCAGTGGCGAGGCCCCAGCCTGCGCACCGTGATGATCGGCATCCTCGCGCTCGGCGGCCTGATGACGTGGCAGATGCACCGCGCCTACGTCCACGGCGAGCGGGTCGTCCAGGCGGTGTTCCCGATCATGGAAGAGAAGGGCAAGTCGCTCGACGCCGAGGGCTGCATCGACGCCGTGATCGCCTGGCACAAGGAGTGCGACGCGACCGCGGTGATGTGCAACCACGGCGTCAAGCAGGCGATGTACCACTGCCTCAAGAGCCAGGACCGCCAGGAGGGCTGCAAGAAGCTGCCCGCCAGCGAGAGCATGGACGGCAAGTGGGTCTTCATCACCTGCAAGGAGCGCGGGAGCCAGTGCAAGCGCACCAAGGACTGCGTGTGCGCCGACGCCTACCGCGCCTTCGACAGCTTCTGTCGCACCGACGGAGAGGCGGTCCAGCTGTGAGCGGCGATTCTGCCAGTCCTTCGGAGCATGTCCCTTCGGACAGCTCACCGGTGAAGCGCAAGCGCCACAGCCCGGCGCGCGACCTGTGGGAGCTGACCAAGCCGGGCGTCACCCGCATGTGCGCGCTGACGGCCGCCGGCGCCGCCTGGCTGGCGCTGCAGTCGGACGACGCCCCGTTCCCGGCCGAGACCGCCGCCGACGGCTGGTGCTCGCCGGGCTTCGCCGCCGGGTTCGCCGGCGTGGTCGGGGCCAGCCTCGCGGTCGCGGCCGCCAGCGCGTTCAACATGTGGCTCGAGCGGGCGAGGGACCCGCTGATGCCGCGCACCAAGGACCGCCCGCTGGCCGCGCGCCGCCTGTCCTCGGCGACCGGCCTCGGCTTCGCCGCGGCGCTGCTGCTGGCCTCGATCGTCACCCTCGCGCTGTTCACCAACCCGCTGACCCTGCTGCTCACGCTGTGGGCGACCGTCGGCTACGTGCTGGTGTACACGCCGCTCAAGTACCGCACGCCGCTGGCGCTGCTGATCGGCGCGGTCCCGGGGGCGGCCCCGCCGCTGCTCGGCTGGACCGCGGTGACCGGCCGGCTCGACCTCGGCGGGCTGTCGCTGTTCCTGATCCTGCTCGTGTGGCAGATGCCGCACTTCCTGGCGATCATGCTGTTCCGCCGCCACGAGTACGCGCGGGCCGGCATCCGCTGCGTCTCGGTCGTCCGCGGCGAGTCGGCCGCGCGCGTGCAGGCGTTCTTGTGGTCGATCGTGCTGCTGCCGATCTCGGTCCTGCCGAGCGTGATCGGCCTCACCGGTCCGCTCTACTGCGCGGTCGCCCTGCTGCTCAGCCTCGGCTTCCTCGGCTGGGCCTGCACCGGCCTGCGCCCCTTCGGCGACCGGGCCAGCGAGCTGCGGTGGGCGCGGCGGTTCTTCTTCGCCTCGCTGATCTACCTGCCGGCGCTGATCGTCGCGCTCGTGCTCGACGTGGTGCTGCGATGAGCGACGGTCCCGAGCCCCGCGCGCCCGAGCTCCCCGGCATGGTCGAGGGCGGCTGGCTGCGTCGCAAGTTCATGCAGTACCCGTGGCACTTCGCCACCGTGCTCGGCCTGGTGATCGTCACCGCGATGCGCCCCTGCACCCGGCACGTGCCGGACCCGCCGCCGGTGATGTCGCAGCTGCCCGCGTTCGCGCTGGTCGACCAGGACGGCCAGCCGTTCACCTCCGAGTCGCTGCGCGGCAAGGTGTGGGTCGCCGGCCTGATCTTCACCACGTGCCCGAGCACGTGCCCGAAGATCTCGCGGGCCATGCTGAGCCTGCAGGAGCGCTACGCGCAGCACGGCATCGACGGCATCGACCTCGTCAGCTTCTCGGTCGACCCCGAGAACGACACGCCCGCGGTGCTCAAGACCTACGTCGGCCACCTCGGCGCCGACGAGACCCGCTGGCGCTTCGTCACCGGCCCGCTGGCGGCGATGGAGAAGCTCGTGGTCGGCGGCTTCGCCAGCGCGATGGACAAGACGACCGGCCCGTCGGGCATGATCGACATCGCGCACACCACCAAGCTCGTGCTGATCGACGGCGACGGCAACGTCCGCGGCTACTACAGCAGCGACGACGAGATGGGCCTCGACGAGGTGTTCCACCGCTCGCAGCACGTCCTCCGCGAGATGCGGCGGCAGTCCGGCGGCGGCTGCAACCGGTCGCCATGACGGTGTTCAATCCCGACTCATGACATTGAACATCAAATTCAATAAGGCGACTGCGGTCGCTCGATTGCCGGTCCGCGGATTCGTCCTCGCCGCGTCGTGGCTGCTGCTGGCCTGCGAGGCGGGTCCTCCGCCGTTCACCGAGGCGCAGGTGCTGGGCGGCGTGGAGGTCCCGGCCGAGACCCTCAATCACGGGCAGAAGCTCTTCAACCGCTACTGCGCGTCGTGCCACGGCTACGACGGCGGCGGCAAGGGCCCCGCGGCGCGCAACCTCGAGGCGCGGGACTTTCGGGCCGCGCACTTCCTTTATAAGTCGACGCCGGGCGACGAACTGCCGACCGACGGCGACCTCGCCAATACCATCAAGCAGGGCCGGGTCGACAAGGGAATGCCTGCGTGGGGTGGCCTGCGTGACGACGACGTGCGCGCAGTGGTGAGTTACATCAAGACCTTCTCCCCGCGTTGGCGCGAGGCACAGCCGAGTGCGCCCGCATCGACGGCGCCGTGAGCGACGAATCGGCTTCCACCCGGTCCTGCGGCGCAGACACGTGCCGCGGCGCGAACGACCGCCGCAGCGGCACTCGAGAGATCGCGCAGCGGGGCGGTTGTGCCTCCGCACATGTCGCCCGGCGGCGGCTCCGACCGGCGATTCGCGGGCACCTGTACGCGCCGAGGCGCCGCGCGCTCGACCGGTCCGGACTGGGTCAGGCGGTCGCACCGGTCGTCGGCGCCGGACCCGTCGATCACGATCCATACCGACCAGCCGCGAAACTTGCCGGCGCATTCGGACCCGGCCTCGATCACGAGTGTTGCACTGGCGCCCGCGGTGCTGTTAGGGTGCGCCGCGAAACAAGGGTCCTGGTCGTTTCTCGCTGCTTTCATGTCGCGCCACGAACACGTCCCAGCACGGGGGGTCCCTGCGGCCTCCCTGGACCTTTTAAGAAGAGGGTGAACTGAAGTGCCGGCCATCTTTCCCCGCTGGACCAACAACATCCCGCTCGCCGTCGCTGTGCTCGGCCCCTTCGCGCTCGCCGGCCTCGTGGGCTTCGTCTGGTACTACTTCTCGCCGAAGTACACCGACGTCGGCTACCGCCCGATCCAGCCGGTGCCGTTCAGCCACAAGCTGCACGCTGGCGACATGGGCATGGACTGTCGCTACTGCCACAACACCGTCGAGCGCGCCGCGGTCGCGGCCGTGCCGCCGGCGGCGACGTGCATGAACTGCCACTCGCTGGTCAAGACCGACAGCCCGCGGCTCAAGCTCGTGCGCGACAGCTTCGAGACCGGCGAGACGATCCCGTGGGTTCGCGTCCACCAGCTGCCGGACTTCGCGTTCTTCGATCACCGGCCGCACCTCGCCGCGGGCGTCGGCTGCTCGACCTGCCACGGTCGCATCGATCAGATGACGATCGTCGAGATGGCGCAGCCGCTGTCGATGGGTTGGTGCCTCGACTGCCACCGCGACCCGGAGCCGAACCTCCGGCCCGTCGACCAGATCACCAACATGGCGTGGGACCCCGCCACCGACGGCAAGGCGTACGACGCCGCCAAGGATCCGAAGCGCAAGCGCGACGTCAACCCGCCGGAGCACTGCTCGGGGTGCCACCGCTAACCCGCGGCCAGACAGGTTTTTCGCATGACCAAGTCCACCGACAACCTCAAGGCATACTGGCGCAGCCTCGCGGATCACGACGGCACGCTGGCCCCGCAGCACGACGAGTTCCCGGGCCTCAAGGACGCGAGCGCGCTGGCTGACGGCGGCGGCGCGACGAGCTTCGTGCCGGCGACCTCGCTGGCGCGCCGCAAGTTCATGGGCCTCGTCGGCGCCTCGACGGCGCTGGCCTCGGCCGGGTGCATCCGCAAGCCGGTCGAGCACATCGTCCCGCTGAGCAAGCGGCCCGAGGACACCATCCCCGGCGCGGCCGTCTACTACGCGACCGCGTACCAGGTCGGCGGCACCGTGCAGGGCCTGCTGGTCGAGTCGCAGGACGGGCGCCCGACCAAGGTCGAGGGCAACCCGCGGCACAGCGGCTCGCTCGGCGCGACCGACTCGTGGGCCCAGGCCAGCGTCATGGGCCTCTACGACCCGGCGCGCTCGCGGACCCCGCTGAAGCGGAGCGGCGAGGGTCAGGTGGCCAGCGACTGGGACACCGTCACCGAGGAGCTCGGGGCCAAGTTCAAGGAGCTGCGCGGCAAGCAGGGCCAGGGGCTCGCGGTCGTGCTGCCGACGGTGCTGTCGCCGTCGCTGCGCGAGGCCGTCAAGACCTTCACCACCAACTTCCCCAAGGCCAAGCTCTACAACGGCGACGTCGTCGGCTCGCACAACGCGAACGCCGGCGCCGAGATGCTGTGCGGCGCCGGCACCCGCTTCACCTACCACATCCAGGGCAAGGGCAGCGCGGGCGGCCAGATCACCGCCGCCGGCACGCGCGTCATCTTCTCGGCCGACAGCGACTTCCTGTGCGGCGAGCAGGACAGCGTCCGCCTGCAGCGGGAGTTCGCCGCCGGCCGTGAGGTCCACTCGCAGGCCGACGCCGCCAGCATGAACCGGCTCTACGTCGTCGAGCCGCACTTCAGCATCACCGGCGCCCAGGCCGACCACCGCCTGCGCATGCGCGCCAGCCAGGTCGGCGCGGTGCTGATCGCCCTCGCCAACGAGATCAAGGGCAGCAGCAAGGCGCCGAGCGGCGCCGAGGCGGTGCTCGACGCCCTGCCGGCCGTCACCCTCACCGACGCCGAGCAGAAGTTCGTCAAGGTCCTGGCCAAGGACCTGCTGGCGGCCAAGGACGCGCGCGACGCCCACAGCCTCGTGATCGTCGGCGAGCGTCAGCCCGCGTGGGCCCACGCGCTCGGCCTGCTGATCAACGTCATGCTCGGCAACGTCGGCAGCAGCGTCCGCCTGCGCCACGACGACACCGCGGTGGTCGCCGAGCCGATCGCCGCGCTCGCGGCGGCGCTCGGCGCGGGCATCGACACCGTCCTGGTGATCGAGTGCAACCCCGCCTACGAGGCCCCCGGCGAGCTCGATCTCGCGGGCAAGCTCAAGGGCGTCACGGTCATCCACCACGGCCTCTACAACGACGAGACCGGCAAGCTGGCCGCCTGGCACCTGCCGGCCACCACGTACTTCGAGGCGTGGGGCGACCTCGAGGCGGCCGACGCGACCATCTCGATCGTCCAGCCGCTGATCGCGCCGCTCCACCAGAGCAAGAGCGCACTCGAGCTGCTGTCGTGGATCGCCAGCGACGCCCAGGTCGACGGCTACAGCCTCGTCCAGGGTTACTGGCGGAAGGCGCTCGGCGCCATGTGGTCCGACAAGGTCTGGCGCCGCTGGCTGCACGACGGCGTCGTCCACGGCGTCCCGCGCTCGGGCCAGAACCCGATCCCGCGCGAGTACGCCAAGCTGGCCGAGGCGATCAAGGCCGCCGACTTCACCGCGAACAAGTTCGAGGTCAACTTCCACGTCGACCCCAAGGTCGCCGACGGTCGCTTCAGCAACATCGCGTGGCTGCAGGAGCTGCCCCACCCGATGACCAAGCTGACCTGGGACAACGCGGCCTACGTCAGCATCGCCACCGCGCGCAAGCTCGGCGTCGAGAACTGCGACCTCGTCACCGTCAGCGTCGGCGGCCGCTCGATCCAGATCCCGGTCTGGATCGCCCCTGGCCAGGCCGACGACACCGTCTCGCTCGCGCTCGGCTACGGCCGGCAGAACCTCGGCCGCGCCGCCGACGGCGCCGGCGTCGACGTGTACCCGCTGCAGTCCGCCGCCAACCCCTGGTTCGTCCAGGGCGGCGACGTGGCCAAGGCCGGCGGCCAGCGCAAGATCTTCTCGACCCAGGACTGGGGCTCGCTGTCGCCGGCGATCGACATGGCGTCGACGCGCGACGACATGGACCCCAACCTGCTGAACCCGGGCCGCGGCTACCCCGACCGCCCGATCGTGCGCGAGACGACCGTCGAGGACTTCAAGGCCAACGGCCGCGAGTTCGCCGTCAAGGGCGACCTGATGGCGCCCGACAAGCTGGTCTCGCTGTGGGACCACAACACCCACCCCGACTTCGGCGCGCCGGCGCTGGTCGGCAAGCAGCAGTGGGGCATGGTCATCGACCTCAACAAGTGCAACGGCTGCAGCGCCTGCGTCGTCGCCTGTCAGGCCGAGAACAACATCCCGGTGGTCGGCCGCTCGCAGGTCGCCAACGGCCGCGAGATGCACTGGATCCGCCTCGACCGCTACTACAGCGGCGCCAAGGAGGACCCGGCCGCGGTCGTGCAGCCGATGCTGTGCCAGCACTGCGAGACCGCCCCGTGCGAGAACGTGTGCCCGGTGGCCGCCACCGCGCACAGCCCCGAGGGCCTCAACGACATGGCGTACAACCGCTGCATCGGCACGCGGTACTGCGCCAACAACTGCCCGTACAAGGTCCGGCGCTTCAACTTCTTCAACTTCAACCGCGACCCGCTGAACAGCGACGACGAGAAGTTGCTGTGGATGCAGAAGAACCCGGACGTCACGGTGCGCTTCCGCGGCGTCATCGAGAAGTGCTCGTACTGCGTCCAGCGCATCCAGGAGGCCAAGATCCAGGCGCACGTCGCCGGCGAGGACACCGTCAAGGACGGCGTCATCGTCGTCGCCTGCGAGCAGTCGTGCGCCTCCCAGGCGATCGTGTTCGGCGACGTCGCCGACCCGACCACGCGGGTCTCGCAGCTCCGCACCAACGCCCGTCACTACGGCGTCCTCACCGACCTCAACACGCGGCCGCGCACCACGTACCTCGGCCGGATCCGCAACCCCAACACCGAGCTCGCTCCGTCCGCTCCGGCGCCCGCGACTCCCGCCCCCGCTCATGCGGCTCCGGCGCCCCACGGCGCAGCCGCCGAGCACAAGGCCGACCACGCCCCGGCGCACTAAGCCCAGGTGACGCACATGGCTCAGTATCAAGACGAACTCGACCCGATCACCGGCCGCAAGGAACTCGTCGAGGGTGACCACGTCACCTTCCACGACGTGACGGAGGCCGTCGCGCGGCCGATCGAGGTCCCCAGCAGCCGCTGGTGGATCGCGTTCATCCCGTCGGTGATGTTGCTCGGCGTGTACCTCATCTCGATCGCCTACCTGCTCTACATGGGCACCGGCATCTGGGGTCTCAACAACCCGGTGGCGTGGGGTTGGGCGATCGTCAACTTCGTGTTCTGGGTCGGCATCGGCCACGCCGGAACGCTGATTTCGGCGATCTTGTTCCTGTTCCGCCAGAAGTGGCGCACGTCGATCAACCGCGCCGCGGAGGCGATGACGATCTTCGCCGTCATCTGCGCGCTGCAGTTCCCGACGTTCCACACCGGCCGGCCCTGGTTCATCTACTGGCCGCTGCCGCTGCCGAACCAGATGGAGATGTGGCCGAATTTCCGCAGCCCGCTCCTCTGGGACGTGTTCGCGGTCTCGACCTACTTCACGGTCTCGCTGCTGTTCTGGTACGTCGGCCTGATCCCCGACCTGGCGACGATGCGCGACCGGGCCAAGACGCCGATCCGGCGCTTCGCCTACGGGCTGTTCGCGCTCGGCTGGCGCGGGTCCACGCGGCACTGGCTCAACTACGAGAAGGCCTACATGATCCTCGCCGGTCTGAGCACGCCGCTGGTGCTCTCCGTGCACACGATCGTGTCCTTCGACTTCGCCGTGTCGCAGCTGCCCGGCTGGCACACCACGATCTTCCCGCCCTACTTCGTCGCCGGCGCGATCTTCTCCGGGTTCGCGATGGTGCTGACGCTGCTCTTGCCGCTGCGGGCCTGGTTCAAGCTCGAGCACCTGATCACGATCAAGCACCTCGAGAACATGGCGAAGATCATCCTGCTGACGGGCACGATGGTCGGCTACGCGTACGCGATGGAGTTCTTCATCGCCTGGTACTCGGGCAACCCGTACGAGAGCTTCGCGTTCCAGAACCGCCTGTTCGGTGACTACTGGTGGGCCTACTGGATCATGGTCAGCTGCAACGTGATCTCGCCGCAGTTCTTCTGGATCAAGCGGATCCGGCGCTCGGTCGTGTGGCTGTTCATCCTCTCGATCTTCGTCAACATCGGCATGTGGTTCGAGCGCTTCGTCATCACGGTGACCTCGCTCCACCACGACTTCCTGCCGTCGAGCTGGGACTACTACTCGCCGACGGTGTGGGACGTGTCGACCCTGGTCGGCAGCTTCGGCCTGTTCTTCACCCTGTTCTGCCTGTTCGTCCGCTACCTCCCGACGGTCGCCATCGGCGAGGTCAAGAGCGTGATGTCGATCGCCAACCCGCACTACCACGGCGACGCTTCGCACGGGGAGCACCACTGAGCCATGAGTAAGCCCCTCCTCAAGAAGAAGACCTACGGCTTGCTCGCCGAGTACGACTCGGCCCGGGCCATCTACCACGCGTGCGAGCAGGTCCGCGACGCCGGCTACAAGGTGTGGGACTCGCACACGCCGTTCGCGGTGCACAACCTCGACAAGGCCATGGGCCTGGCGCCGAGCGTGCTGCCGTGGATCGTGTTCGCCATGGGCATGACGGGCGCGTCGCTGGCGATGCTGCTGCAGTGGTGGACCTCGACGATCGACTACCCGATCGTCATCGCCGGCAAGCCGTACTTCAGCTGGCAGGCCTTCGTGCCGGTGACGTTCGAGCTCGGCGTGCTGTTCTCCGCCTTCGGCGCGGTGTTCGGCATGCTCGGGCTGAACCGTCTGCCGATGTGGTACCACTCGCTGTTCAACAGCGAGCGGTTCCTGCGCCACACGGACGACAAGTTCTTCATCGCCATCGAGGCGCGCGACCCCAAGTACGACCCCCAGAAGACCCGCGAGCTGCTCGAGCGCACCGGCGCCCTGCACATCGAGGAGGTCGAGGACTGACATGGCACGCACCATCCATATCCAGGCCATCGCCCTCGGCTGCGCCCTCGTCGGCGCGGCCGGCTGTCAGGGCAACCGGTCCGAGCTGCCGCCGGTCCACCTCATCCAGAACATGGACTTCCAGCAGCGCTTCGACGCCCAGGAGGTCAACGAGTTCTTCCAGGCGGTCGACTGCGCCAACGCCCACAACCCGCACCAGTGCGAGGGCAGGGCGGCGCGCCTGCCGGTGGCCGGCACCGTCGCCGTCGGGCAGCTGCACGACGACGAGGAGCTGTACCGCGGCCGCGGCCCCGACGGCCGCCTGCTCGACCGGCTCCCGGCGGCGATCAAGCTCAGCACCGAGCTGATGGCCCGCGGCGAGGAGCGCTACAACATCTACTGCCAGCCCTGCCACGACTACACCGGCGGCGGCCAGGGCGTGGCGACCTTGCGCGGCGGCGGCTTCAGCGTCGCGCCGAAGAACCTCAACGACCCGCAGATCCGGGCCATGCCGCTCGGCCACTTCTTCGACGTCATCACCAACGGCAAGGGCACGATGATGCCCTACGCCGCCCAGATCCCGGCGCAGGACCGCTGGGCGATCGCGGTGTGGGTCCGCACGCTGCAGGTCGCGCGCACGCCCGAGGAGGCCAAGTAGCCATGAGCCACGCTCACGACAAGCCGTTCGTTCTCCCGGCGGACCAGATCCACATCCCCGCCGGTTCGATGTGGCGCAAGATGCCGATCATCGGCCTCGTGCTCGGCGCGGCCGGCCTCGGCGGCGCCTGGGCGACCAGCGCCGGCGACCACCACGCGTTCTGGTACGCCTACCTGGTCGGGTACATGGTGTTCCTGGCGCTCGGCCTGGGCGGTCTGTTCTTCACGATCGTCCAGCACCTGGTCCGCGCCGGCTGGTCGATCGCGGTCCGCCGGATCGCCGAGAACGCGATGATCACCCTGCCGGTGCTGTGCCTGCTCGGCCTGCCGATCATCTTCCTCGGCGCGCACGACCTGTACCACTGGACCGACGTCGCCGCGGTCGAGCACGACTTCATGCTCAACGCGAAGAAGGCCTACCTCAACGAGGGCTTCTTCCGCGTCCGCATGTTCGTCTACTTCGGCGTGTGGACCCTGCTGGCGCTGTTCTTCTACGGCAAGAGCACCGGCTCCGACGGCAAGCCCGAGGTCGGCCTGCGCGCCGCGCACTCGATGCGGTTCTGGGCCGCGCCGGCGCTGTTCCTGTTCGCGCTGTCGCTGACCTTCGCGGCGTTCGACCTGCTGATGTCGCTCGACCCGCACTGGTTCTCGACGATGTTCGGCGTCTACTACTTCGCCGGCAGCGCCCTCAGCGAGTTCGCCCTGATCACGCTGACGGTCATCCTGCTGCACAAGTCGGGCTACCTGCGCGGCGTGGTGACGACCGAGCACTACCACGACCTCGGCAAGTTCCTGTTCGGCTTCACGGTGTTCTACACGTACATCGCGTTCAGCCAGTACTTCCTGATCTGGTACGCGAACATCCCGGAAGAGACGATGTGGTTCGGCTACCGCATCGCCGACGACTTCCTGCCCTTGACCTTCCTGCTGGTCATCGGTCGCTTCTTCATCCCGTTCTTCTTCCTGCTGCGCCGCGGGGTCAAGCGCAACGCGTTCACGCTGACGCTGGCCGCGGTGTGGATCCTGTTCATGGAGATCGTCGACATGTTCTGGCTGATCCAGCCGGTGCGTGCGCATCACCATGCGCTGGAGAGCGGTGACCACACGATGCACATGCACATCGGCCCGGTCGACCTCCTGGCGCTGCTCGGCGTGGCCGGCGTGTTCATCGCCGCCTTCACCTGGGCGCTCGGCCGCAAGGCCCTGGTCCCGACCGGCGACCCGCGGATCGAGGAGTCGGTCCAGTTCGAGAACTTCTGAGCGGAGCGGAGGCAGTCATGACCGAGCATCACCACGACTCGACTTCACGCCCCTCCGGGGCTGATGGGCACGGCGCCCACGGCGGCCACGGACACGGTGGCGGCCACGAGCTCGACGCGCCGCCGACCCGCGAGCTGTTCAACATCGTCTGGGGCCTCGGCGCGCTGACGCTGCTGTCGCTGGTCACCTGCGTGCAGCTGTTCAACGACCAGGCGCGCGACCTCAACGCGGAGCGCGGCAAGGAGGGCTCGGCCCTGCTCGCCAAGTACCGCAAGGACATGGAGGGCCGGACCCGCGGCGCGGGCGAGGACGTCCTGACCGACGCGACCGGCAAGGTCGTCGCCCGCTACAACTACATCCCGCTGGCCTCGGCCCGCGACCTGATCCTCGCCAAGCCGGAGAAGCTCGGCGCGTTCGCCCCGCCGCCCGGGTGGATCCACCCCGACGACGTCGCGGCGGGCGGGCAGAAGGCCGGCACGCCGCCGTCGCTCCCGCCGGCCGCGCCCGAGGGCACGCCCGCCGGTGGTGCGCCGGTCGACGGCGCCGCACCTGCCGGTGCGCCGGCCGAGGGGACCGCGCCTGCGCCGACCGACGGCACCGCGCCCGCCGGTGCGGCGGCCGCGGGCACGGCTCCTGCCGGTACGTCGCCGAGCGGGGGCACGACCATGCCGACCGTCAACAAGGACGACGCCATGCCGCTCGACCTCGACAAGGGTCAGCGCGAGAGCGCCAAGCAGGTGCCCGGCGGCACCGTCGAGCCGGTCGGCTCGAAGAGCCACCCGGGCGCCGAGTCGGCCGCGCCGGCCCCCGCCCCGAATCCCGCGCCCGAGCCCGCCAAGGCGCACTGAGCCTGCCTCGTTCCGTCGATCGATCGCCCGCCATGTCTTGCCGGATCCCCGCAACCTGCCTCGCTGCCGCCCTGGCCTTCGGGTCAGCCGCCGGCGTGCGCGCCGCGCCGAGCGACGCGCAGCAGGCGGGGAGCAACCAGGTCCTGGCTCCGGCGATGACGGCGATCGACGTCGACGAGCACCTCGGCCTCGACATCGACCGCGGCCTGAGCTTCGTCGATCACACCGGCAAGCGCGTCACCCTCGGCGACTACCTCGACGGCAAGCGGCCGGTGCTGGTGACGATGAACTACTTCCGCTGTCCGGTGCTGTGCAACGTGCAGCTCAACGAGCTGACCGACGCGCTGCACAAGCTCGACTGGACGCCGGGGGACGAGCACTTCCGGGTGGTCACCGTCAGCATCGACCCGCGCGAGACGCCGGAGCTGGCGGGGCCGAAGCGGCAGAACCACCTCAACTCGCTCGGGCGGGGCGACGACGTCGACTGGGCGTTCCTCACCGGCGACGCCTTGAACGTCCGCCTGCTCGCGGCCCAGCTAGGCATCTCGTACACGTACGACCCGGAGCAGGACCAGTACGCGCACCCGGCGGTGATCGCGTTCCTGTCCCCCGAGGGCAAGATCGCCCGCTACGTCTACGGCCTGTCGTACAACCCCAACGACCTCAAGTTCGGCCTCCTCGAGGCCAGCGAGGGGCGGGTGGGCAGCACCATCGACCGGCTCATCCTCAGCTGTTTTCACTACGATGCGACCCTCGGTCGCTACGGCCCGTTTGCGTTCGGTCTCATGCGCATCGCGGGCGCCGTGACTGTGTTATTGATCGGAACAACCCTGCTCGTGTACTGGCGGCGCGAACGCCGGGCCACGGCCTGACAGGGACCTGCGGAGGAAAACCGTGCTCTTCTCGCTCTTGATCGCCCCTGCCGCCGCGGAAGCAGCGTTGCCGCCCTCGAACCCGGGCACGCCGCCGATGTCGGACTCCCCGTGGAGCCTCCTGCCGGCGGCTTCGGCCAACGCCGAGGCGCTCGACACGCTCTACATCTTCTTCTGGATCCTCTGCGGGATCGCCTTCGTCGGCATGATCGGGGTCCAGGCGTACTTCATGTGGAAGTACCGTAAGCCCGCCCACGGCCACGCCAAGACCTCGCCGCTGACCCACAACGGCAAGCTCGAGTTCATCTGGAGCGCGATCCCGACGTTCTTCTTCGTGATCCTCTTCGCCTGGGGCGAGATCGAGTACATGAAGCAGGTGACGCCGCCGCCGGACGCGTTGGACGTGCGGGTCACCGGCCAGAAGTGGTCGTGGACGATCGAGTACCCCGAGGTGAAGGGCTGCTCGCTGACGAACGACCTCTACGTCCCGGTCGGCCAGCCGATGCGCCTGACGATGACCTCGATGGACGTCATCCACTCGTTCTACCTGCCGGCGTTCCGCCTGAAGAAGGACGTGGTGCCGGGGCGCTACACGGTGCTCTGGTTCGAGGCGACCAAGCCGGGCCTGTACCCGCTGATGTGCACCGAGTACTGCGGCGACGAGCACTCGAGCATGGTCGGCCGCGTCCACGTCGTCCCGCAGGAGGAGTACGGCGCGGTGCTGGCCAAGGCCTGCGAGCTCAAGCAGGGCGACACCGAGTCGACCGAGGACTTCGGCGCCCGCGTGCTCACCCGCGGCGGCTGCGCCAGCTGCCACACCACCGACGGCACGGTGAAGACCGGCCCGAGCTTCAAGGGTCTGTTCGGCAAGACCGAGACCCTGGCCGACGGCAGCACGGTGACCGTCGACGAGAACTACATCCGCGAGTCGATCCTCGAGCCCAACGCGAAGATCGTGTCCGGCTTCAGCCCGCAGATGCCCAGCTTCGCCGGGCGCTTCGACGACAAGCAGATCGCCGCGCTCATCGCCTACATCAAGGCCCAGAAGTAACGCTTCGCCCGCGGCACCCACGGAGTCTCCCATGTCCACTGCTGTCCAGTCGCACGACCCACACCCCGCCGTCGAGCCGAGCTATCTGGTGTCGAAGCGGGGCCTGATGTCCTGGCTCGTCACCGTCGACCACAAGCGGCTCGGCCTGATGTACCTGGCCTCGGTGATGTTCTTCTTCCTGATCGCCGGCATCCTGGCGATCGCCCTGCGCACCGAGCTGTTCACGCCGGACCAGGACTTCATGAGCGCCCAGACCTACAACCAGGTCTTCACGCTGCACGGCGCGATCATGGTGTTCCTGTTCATCATCCCGAGCGTGCCGGCGGCGCTGGGGAACTTCCTGCTGCCGCTGATGCTCGGCGCCAAGGACGTGGCGTTCCCGCGGCTCAATCTGTTGAGCTTCTACGTCTACTCGGTCGCGGCGGTGTTCTTGATCGTCGCCATTCTGACGAGCGGACTCGACACGGGCTGGACGTTCTACACGCCCTACTCGACGAGCACGGGGACGGCGGTGATCACCGCGACGACCGGCGTGTTCATCGCCGGCTTCTCGTCGATCCTCACCGGCCTGAACTTCGTCGTCACCGTCCACAAGATGCGCGCGCCGGGCATGAACTGGAACCGGATGCCGCTGTTCGTGTGGGCGATCTACTCGACCGCGGTCATCCAGGTGCTGGCGACGCCGGTCCTGGCGATCACGCTGCTGCTGCTCATCATCGAGCGGTCGCTCGGGATCGGCATCTTCGACCCGGCGATGGGCGGCGACCCGGTGCTGTTCCAGCACTTCTTCTGGTTCTACAGCCACCCAGCCGTCTACATCATGATCCTCCCGGGCTTCGGCATCATCTCGGAGATCATCACGGTCCACAGCCGCAAGCACATCTTCGGCTACAAGGCCATCGCGCTGTCCTCGGTCGCCATCGCCGTCATCTCGTTCGTCGTGTGGGGCCACCACCTGTTCGTCTCGGGTCAGTCCGAGCTGGCGGGCGTGCTGTTCAGCTTCCTGACCTTCGCCGTCGGCGTGCCGACCGCGATCAAGGTGTTCTCGTGGGTGGCGACCCTCTACAAGGGCAGCATCCAGTACAACACCGCCTGCTGGTACGGCATGGCGTTCCTGTGGACCTTCACGGTCGGCGGCCTGACCGGCCTGCCGCTGTCGACCCTGGCGATCGACGTCCACCTCCACGACACCTACTTCGTGGTCGCGCACTTCCACTACGTCATGGTCGGCGGCACCGTCGTCGCCTTCATCGGCGGCCTGCACCACTGGTGGCCGAAGATGACCGGCAAGATGTTCAACGAGACGGCCGGCAAGATCGGCTGCCTCCTGGTGTTCATCGGCTTCAACGTCACCTTCATGACCCAGTTCTTCCTGGGCCACCAGGGCATGCCGCGGCGCTACTACGCCTACCTGCCCGAGTACCAGACGATGCACCAGGTCTCGACCATCGGCTCGTGGATCCTCGCGGCCGGCCTGCTGTGGACGCTGATCTACCTGCTCCACTCGCTGTTCAAGGGCGAGAAGGCCCCGTCGAACCCGTGGGGTGGCGTGACCCTCGAGTGGGCGACCCAGAGCCCGCCGATCGAGCACAACTTCCACGAGACGCCGCACGTCCACGGCAGCCCCTACGACTTCCCCGAGATCGACAAGTCGGCCGGCGGTCACCACTGATTCCTCCACGCGAGTTCCACGGGGTTACGAAGCCATGAGCAACGAACACGCCCACGCGCCCGCCCACGACGACGACGAGCACAACCCGCACCTGGCCCACCACTTCGACACGATGGGCCAGCAGACGGCCTCGGCGAAGCTCGGGATGTGGCTCTTCCTGGCCACCGAGATCCTGATGTTCTCGGGCCTGTTCCTCGCCTACTTCATCCTCCGGATGCTGTACCCGGAGATGGTGCTGGAGGCGCACGAGCACCTCAGCAAGTGGGCCGGCGGCATCAACACCGTGGTCCTGCTGACCTCGTCGTACACCATGGCCCTCGGGGTCCGCTCGATCCAACTCGGCGACGTCAAGAAGCTGCGGCTGATGCTCGTGCTGACCATCCTGTGCGGCTGCATCTTCATGGTGGTCAAGTACTTCGAGTACAGCGCCAAGTTCGAGCACGGCATGCTGCCGGGCAAGTACTACTCGGCGCACCTCCACGGCTACGAGATCGACGGGCTGCCGCACATCTTCTTCGGCGTCTACTTCATGATGACCGGCCTCCACGGCATCCACGTGGCGATCGGCCTCGCCATCATGTTGTGGATGTTCGTCCGCGCCGGCCGCGGCGAGTTCGGCGCCAAGAACTACGTGGCGATCGAGAACACCGGCCTCTACTGGCACCTCGTCGACCTGATCTGGATCTTCCTCTTCCCGCTCCTCTACCTGGTCAAGTGACCCTCGCCCGGAGTTGATTGTCATGGCAAAGGTCTTCCTCAACGGTCAACCGGTCGAGCACGCGCACGAGGTCCACGAGCACATCTCGCCGATGAGCACCTACAACGCCGTCATCGGCGCCCTGTTCGTGCTCACCGGCCTGACCTTCGCGGTCTCGTTCGCCGACCTCGGCCCCGCCAGCCTCACGGTGGCGATGTTGGTCGCGTTCATCAAGGCGTCGCTGGTCGTCGCCTACTTCATGCACCTGAAGTACGACGACAAGTACCACCTGTTCGTCTTCCTCGGCACGATCATCTTCGTCGGCATCTTCTTCGGCTTCACCATGTTCGACATGAAGAGCCGCGACGCCCTCAACGACGAGCAGGAGACGTTCGTCCGCTGGAAGGAGCAGGAGAACGCCGGCAAGGGCCTCGCCGTCGGCGTCGACAACGTGCCCGAGCGGCGCGCCAAGGTCCTCGCCGAGATCGAAGCCCATGGCGGCGGTCACGGTGGCGGCCACGGCGGCGGCGAGCACAAGGCCGAGGCCAAGGCCGAGCACAAGGCCGCGGCGCACTGAGAGTCATCACGAGCCCGGCTCGCGCCCCGCGCGAGTCGACGCGATCCGGCCACGGGCCGCCCATCCAGGGCCGCTGCGTGGCCGGGCTCGCTTTCTGGCGCCGGCGGGCGCTGCTCGCGCCTGTGGTAACATAAGGTGACGCAGCAGGTTGTCCGCGCATGACCCTGGTTCAACTCCGCACCGCGCGGCCGCCGTCCGCGGTCGGGGGGCCTCCGCTGGCCGGGGGGCCGCTGGTCGACCCGCAGGCGCGGCGCATCCGCTACCTGCGGGTGTCGCTGACCGACCGGTGCAACTACCGCTGCACCTACTGCATGCCCGAGGAGGGCATCGACCGGATCGCCCGCGCCGACCTGCTCACGCTCGAGGAGGTCGCGACGATCGTGCAGGTGTTCGCCGGCCTCGGCGTCGAGCGCGTGCGCCTCACCGGCGGTGAGCCGACGGTCCGCCGCGGCCTGGTCGAGCTGGTCGCGGCGCTGGCGGCGATCCCGATCGACGTCGTCCTGACCACCAACGGCGCCCGCCTGGCCGAGATGGCCGCGCCGCTGCGCCGTGCCGGCCTGCGCGGCCTCACCGTCAGCCTCGACAGCCTCGACCCCGGGCGCTTCGCCGCGATCACCCGCCGCGGCGTGCTGGCCGAGGTGCTGGCCGGCCTCGACGCTGCGCGCGACGCCGGCTTTTGCAACATCAAGCTCAACACCGTGGCGATCCGCGGCTTCAACGACCACGAGCTCGGCGAGCTGGCGTTGTGGGCGTGGGAGCGCGGCCACGTGCCGCGCTTCATCGAGGTCATGCCGATGTCCGCCGGCCGCCTGTACGTGCCGGGCGAGCTGATGCCGGCTGCGGAGATCCGCGAACGGATCGCCGCCGCGGCCAAGGCGCCGCTCGAGAGCGACAGCGGCGAGGGCGTGCGCGGCCTCGGCCCTGCGACGTATTGGCGCGTCGCCTCGGGCCCTCACGCAGGCCGCCGCGTCGGCGTCATCGCGCCCATGACCGAGAACTTCTGCGCCTCCTGCAACCGCCTGCGGCTGTCTGCCGCAGGCTCGCTCCACAATTGTCTCGCCCGCGACGACGCCGGCGATCTACGCTCGGTCCTGCGATCCGCCGGCCCGGTCGCCCTCGCGGCGCGCGTACGCGCGATCCTCGGCTTCAAGCAGTCGGGCCACACTTTCGCCCTGGATGGCCATGGAGGCCCGGACAAGGCGATGATCAGCATCGGAGGCTAACCCCGTCATGGCGCTCCCCGTCTCGTCCAAGGTCTTCATCGGTCTCTTCGTCGGCGGCGCGGTGTTCTACCTCGTCAGCACCAGCAGCGGCGAAGGCGTGCTCGACTACATCTTCGTCGACAAGGTCGTCGACAACCCGGCGATGTACAGCGGCCGCATGATCAAGGTCCACGGCACCGTCGTGCCCGGCACGGTCAAGCAGAAGAAGGGCGAGGCCGGCGATTACACCTTCGACATCGAGCGCGAGGGCCGGCGCCTGCCGGTCCACTTCACCAGCATGGTGCCCGACACGTTCGCTGAGGGCGGCGAGGTCATCCTCACCGGCGAGCTGCAGGACGGCCGCTTCGAGTCGGAGGAGATGGCCGCCAAGTGCCCGTCGAAGTACGAGGAGCGGCCCTCCGCCGACCCGAGCAAGAGCGGTCGTTGACCTGTCCCAAGGAGCAGCCCCATGTCGATCGCTACCCTCGGTACGGCCTCGATCCTCCTGTTGTTCGTCCTCAGCCTGGCCAGCGCCGGCTTCGCCGCCATCGGCGCCGCGCGGCGCTCGGAGCGGCTGATCGAGGCCGGCCTGCAGGGCGTGTACGCCAGCTTCGGCCTGGCCGCGTTCGCCTCGTCGCTCATCATCTACGCGTTCGTCGCCGGCGACTACTCGATCCAGTACGTGCAGAAGACCAGCGACGCCGCGATGCCGCTGTTCTACAAGATCACGTCGTTCTGGGGCGGGCTCGACGGCAGCATGCTGTTCTGGGTGCTGCTGCACACCCTGTTCGCCTCGCTGGCGCTGCACGCCAACCGCGACCGCCACCGCGATCTCGTGCCCCACGCCGCGGCTGTCCTTTCGGTCATCACCGCGTTCTTCGCCGGGCTGCTGCTGTTCATCAAGGACCCGTTCGGCCTCTACCTGCTCGACATCCCGACGCAGGGCAAGGGCCTGAACCCGCTGCTGCAGAACCTGTACATGATCGTCCACCCGCCGAGCCTGTACCTCGGCTACGTCTCGCTGGCGGTGCCGTACGCGTTCGGCATGGCGGCGCTGATCACCGGCCAGGTCGACGCCGCGTGGCAGCGCAGCGTCCGCCGCTGGACCCTGTTCTCGTGGATGTTCTTGACCTTCGGCCTCATCCTCGGCGGCCTGTGGGCCTACGAGGAGCTGGGGTGGGGCGGCTACTGGGCCTGGGACCCGGTCGAAAACGCGGGCCTCTTGCCGTGGTTCACCGTCACCGCGTTCCTGCACTCGATCATGATCCAGGAGCGCCGCGGCATGATGAAGGTGTGGAACGTGTCGCTGGTGATCGTCAGCTTCCTGCTGACGATCGTCGGCACGTTCATGACCCGCAGCGGCGTGGTCCAGAGCGTCCACGCCTTCGGCGCCGACCCGGTGCTGGCCTGGACCTTCGGCGCCTTCATGCTGGCGATCGTGCTGTTCAGCTTCGGCCTGGTGATCTGGCGCCTGCCGCTCTTGCGCTCGCGCGGCGAGCTCGAGAGCGTGCTGTCGCGCGAGTTCGCGTTCCTGGTCAACAACTGGCTGTTCCTGGTCGCCGCGATCTTCGTGCTCGGCGCGACCATGTGGCCGACCTTCACCGAGTGGCGGATGATCCTCGCCGAGCGCTACCCCGACCTGCTCGGCTGGCAGGACCCGGGCGAGCGCGTCACCATCGGCGCCCCGTTCTTCAACCGCTACATGCGCCCGCTCGGCCTGTCGCTGCTGCTGCTGACCGGCGTCGGCCCGCTGCTCGCGTGGCGCAAGACGAGCCAGGCCAACCTGGTCAAGCAGTTCCTCGCGCCGCTGGTCGCCGGCGTGCTCACCATCGTCGTGGTGCGGGGGCTCGGCCTCGGCTCGCCGTGGGGCCTGGCCTGCTTCGGCCTGTGCGCCTTCACCTTCTGGACCATCGTCCAGGAGTTCTACCGCGGCGTGGCCCTGCGCCGGCGCCAGCGCCCGCAGAGCGTCCTCGACGCGCTGATCGGCCTGGTCCTGCGCGCGCGGCGGCGCTACGGCGGCTACATCGTCCACCTCGGCGTCGTGCTGATGTTCTTCGGCTGGGCCGGCAACGCCTACAAGATCGAGCGCAAGACCACGCTGCGCCCCGGCGACACCACCGAGCTCGGTGACTACGTGATCCGCCACGACGGCCTGCGCGCGACCGAGGACTGGCAAAAGGAGATGATCACGGCCCACATCGCCGTGCTCAAGGACGGCGAGCAGAAGACCACGCTGCTGCCGGCCCGCTGGTGGTACTTCCAGCTGCCCGAGCAGCCGACCACCGAGGTCTCGCGCTACATGACCTTCGGCGAGGACGTGTACGTCTCCATCCAGGAGGTCGACATGACCACCGGGTGGACGCAGATGAGCCTCTACATCAACCCGCTCGTCAACTGGATCTGGTTCGGCTTCGCCGTGATGCTCGCGGGCTCGCTGATCTGCGTCGGCACGCGCAAGAGCGACGGGCCGGGAGAGGACGTCTGAACGTGACCGAGGCGACGCAGAGCAAGGACGCTCGCGCCGCGGCTGCGCCGAAGCTCCCGCGCGCCGCCTTGTGGACCGCCGGCCTCGCGCTCGTCGCGTTCGGCCTGGTGCTGATCGCCGCCCGCGCGGCCGGCCCCGTCGACGCGGCGACCCTCGCCCTCGCGGCCGCCGGCGCGACGCTGGTCTACGCGCTGCGCCGCATGTACGCGGTGGTCCGCGCGCTGGCCCGGCCCGACTCGCTGGCCCAGGTCGGCCGCGGCGTCGGCCACTTCAGCCAGTCCGAGCTGCGCGAGGAGAAGCGCCGCCTGCTGCGCGCGATCAAGGAGCTCGAGTTCGACCACGGCATGGGCAAGCTGTCGACCGCCGACTTCGAGGCGGTGATCGGCACCTACCGCGTGCGGGCGATCGAGGTCATGCGCGCGCTCGACGGCGGCGGCGACCTCCACCCCGAGCTGCAGAAGGTGCTGGCGGAGCTCGACCGCAAGGCCCAGCCCGCGGCGGCCTCGACGCCGGCGAGCGAGCCGGTCGAGGCGCCGAAGCCCGCGCCCGGCCCGCCGGCGCCGGCGCCCAACATGACCGAGATCTCGGCGCCCGACCTCGACCGCACCTCGCGGATCTGCGCCAACTGCGTCGGCAACAACGACAACGACGCCAAGTTCTGCAAGCACTGCGGTGTCCCGCTCGAGCGCAACAAGAAGGTCAGCGTCGGCGAGAAGCGCGGGGGCTCCTCGCGCGCGGGGGAGATCGGCCCATGACTGTCACCCGTCGCCTGCGTACGGCTGTCCTGACGTTCATGTTCGCCGGGACATGTCTTTCCGGACATGCCTCGGCCCAGCCGCCCGGCGGGCCGCCGATCGACCCGCGGGCGATGTCCGGCATCCCGCGCGCCGACCCGCAGACCGAGCCGGGCACGATCACCGTGCGCGCGCTGCTCGGCTCGTTCAGCCAGCCCGCCGTCGGCGCCACCGTCGAGCTCGAGCTGAAGTCGCAGGACGGCAGCAAGACCGAGACGCGCACCGCCGTGGCCGGCGCCGACGGGCGGGCCAGCTTCGCCGACCTCGCGGCCTTCCACGGCGGCACCGCGGTCGCCCGCGCCGACCTCGAGGGCGAGCGCCAGACGTCGCAGCCGATCGCGCTGTCGCCGACCCAGGGCTACCGCGTGCTCCTGGTCAAAGGGGCAGGTTCGTCCGGCGCCGCGGCCGGCCCCGGGCCGGCTGCGGCTCCCGGCGCCGCGCCGAGCCAGCCGGGCCCCGGCGAGGTGCCGCTGCCCGGCGTCGCCTTCACCAACCCGGGCACGCCGAAGGGCACCCTGCTGGTCGGCACCCTCGACCTGCGGGCCGGCACCCCGCTCGAGGGCGTCAAGGTCCGGCTGGTGCTGACGGGGCCGGACGGCAAGGCCGAGACGCGCGAGGCGGTCAGCGACGTCCGCGGCACCGCGCGCTTCCCCGGGCTCGACGCCCTCGCGGCGGACGTCTCGCTGGTCGCCGAGGCCGACCTCCCGACCGGCACCGAGCGCAGCCAGCCGTTCTCGCTCGCCGGCAAGGACGTCGGCATGGCGGTGGTGCTGGCGGTGGTCGGCCCGCGCGCGCCGCAGAAGCGGCAGATGATGGGCCCGCGCGCGGTGCCGACGATCTTGCCCGGCAGCGTGCGCGTCACCGTCGTGGGCCCCGACGACCAGCCGATCAACGGCGTGCCGGTGACGATCGTCAAGCAGGACAGCACCGGCTTCAGCAAGCGCTTCGAGGACGCCACCGGCGAGGACGGCGTCGCCCGCATCGCCGACATCCCGCTGACCGGCGAGGGCCTGTTCCACGCCGAGGCCTCGTACGCCGGCGCCCCGTGGAAGTCGAGCTTCTTCACCCTCGACGAGCGCATGGGCGTCGCCGTCGAGATGCGCGTCTACCCGGTCACCACCGACCTGACGCGCGTGCGCTCGGCGGTGCAGTTCGGCGTCGAGTCGATGGAGAACGACCTCGCCCGCGTCGACCACCTGTTCCAGGTCTACGTCGACGGCGACGCCGCCTACTGGCCGGGCAAGCCCTACAAGCTGCCCGCGGCCGACGGCGCCACGGGCCTCGTGATCCGCGACCGCGCCGACCAGGTGCTCGAGCACGAGCAGGAGGCGCCGTTCACCACCATCACCGGCCCGCTGCCGCCGGGCGAGCTGATCGATCTCTCGACCGCGTACTTGCTCGAGCACGACGGCACCGCCGAGATCCACTGGGCCGCGCCGTTCCCGATCGTCGACGGCCGCGCGGTCGTGGTCGACGGCCTCAAGCTCACCAAGGGCGCCAAGAAGCCGCCGGTGAAGCCGCCGCACGAGAACGGCGAGAGCCGGGTCGACCTCGAGGTCTACGAGATCGGCGCCATGCCGCAGGGGCAGGCCTACGACCTCGTGGTCGACGGCCTCGTCACCCGCCCGCGCACCTACAAGTGGCTCGGGCTCGGCTTCGGCCTGTTCGTCGCGTTCGCCTGCGGCCTCGCGTTCGCCCTGCGGCCGCGCGCCTCCTTGCGCGAGCGCCTGGAGCGGCGCAAGGCGGCGCTGCTGCGCAAGCTCGAGGCCGCGGGCCCCGGCGAGCGCGGGCCGATCGTCGCCGCCCTCGACCAGGTCTACTGCCAGCTCGACGCCCTCGAATCGCGGCCGCGCCACGCCGACCCGGGCGCGGCGTGGCAGGACAAGGCATGAGCGGCGCGCGCGAGCCGATCACCCCGATCGTGCTGCGATCGATCTCCCAGCGGTTCGGCCGCAAGGTCGTCCTGCGCGGCGTCGACCTCGAGCTGCGGGCCCGCAGCATCACCGGCCTGGTCGGCGCCAACGGGGCCGGCAAGACCACGCTGTTCTTGATCCTCGCCGGCCTGCTGCAGCCCGACGGCGGCGAGCGCCGCTACGGCGAGCGCGTGGTCGGCGACATCGACCTCGAGCTGCGCGCGCGCCTGGCCTACGTCGCCCACGCGCCGCAGCTGTACCCGGGCCTCGGCGCGCGCGCCAACCTC
Source organism: Nannocystis exedens (assembly GCF_002343915.1). Classification (GTDB taxonomy): domain Bacteria; phylum Myxococcota_A; class Polyangia; order Nannocystales; family Nannocystaceae; genus Nannocystis; species Nannocystis exedens. The sequence goes on from NZ_NETK01000001.1 coordinate 7,141,746, forward strand.
GAGCTGTTCGCCGAGCTGCGGCGCGCGGCCGGCCTGTCCTCGCGGCCAGCCGACGACGTCCTGCGCGGCCTGGGGCTGCCGGCGGACGCCCTCGACCGCCCGGTCTCGACCTTCTCGCGCGGCATGGCCCAGCGGGTCGCGCTGGCGCGGGCGGTCGCCGGCGACCCCGAGCTGCTGCTGCTCGACGAGCCGTTCACCGCGCTCGACGCCCGCGGGCGCTCGCAGCTCGCGGGGGCGCTGCTGGCCGAGCGCGACCGCGGGGCGGCGATCCTCCTCAGCTCGCACGACCAGGGCACGCTGCTGCGCGTGTGCGATCGCCTGGTGCTGCTCGAGGCTGGCGCGATCGTCCGCGAGGTCGAGCGCGGGGGCGACGACCCGGCCGGCTTCGCCGCCCGCGCAAGCGAGGTCCTCGCCGCCGTCGGGCCCGACGATCACGCCGCCGCCTGAGCTGCGGCGCCGGGCCGCAGGACCCGCATCGGCCTGGTTCCGCCGCCCGCCGACCCTGTGCTACACCTGGCCCGCGTGCGCCTGCTCCGCCAGAGCCTGCTCCTCCTCCGCAGCGAGCTGCGCCAGGAGCTGCGCGACCTCGAGCTGGTCCTGACCTCGACCTTCTTCACCCTCGTCGTGCTCGGCATGTTCTACCTGTCGTTCGCGGCGTTGGAGAAGAAGCACACCTTGCCGGCGGTGCCGGGCCTGTTGTGGCTCACGGTCGCGTTCGTCGGCACGATCACCTTGACCCGCGCCTTCGACCGCGAGCGCGAGGCCGACACCTTGCGGGCGCTGCTGGCCGCGCCGGTCGAGCGCCTGGCGATCTACGTCGCCAAGGCCGGCTCGACGCTGCTGGTGCTGCTGGTCTGCTGCGCGCTGCTGGTGCCCGGGCTGGCCTCGATGTTCCCCGCAGGACAGGTCTTTTGGGACATGCCCCTCGAGACAGCCGCGCTCGTGGTCCTCGGCTGCCTCGGCTACGTCGCCATCGGCACGCTGTTCGCCGCCGGGCTGGCCGGGGGCGGCGGCAAGAACATGCTGCTGGCGGTGATCCTCTACCCGGTCACCACGCCGGTGCTGATGTTCGCGCTGGTGACCACCCGCGCGCTGCTCGACAAGAACCCCAACCTCCCGAGCTACCTCGGCCAGATGGCCGCGCTCGACGTCATCCTCCTGGGCGTCGGCGCGCTGCTGTTCGAGCCGGTGCTCGTGGGGGCCGCGCCGGCCCGCTCGGCCCAGGCCGCGCGGCAGCACCGGCGCGAAGCGCTGCGCGCCGCCGGCCGACAGGAGCCCCGATGAAGCGGAAGTCCGAGCTCGTGGTCCCGTTGCTGTTCTTGGCCGCCGCCCCGCTGGTGGTCTACAGCGTCCAGCGGGTGTTCCTCCACACGCCCAACGAGCGGACCATGGGCACCGCGTTCAAGATCTTCTTCTTCCACGTGCCGATGGGCTGGCTGTGCATGCTCATGGCGGTGATCTCCGGCGTCGCCGCCTACGTGCAGCTGCGCCGGCGCTCGCGCACGGCCGCCGCGGTGGCGCTGGCCGCGGCCGAGGTCGGGTTCCTCGGCGGCCTCGGCGTCATGCTGACCGGCCCGATCTGGGGCCACGCGACGTGGGGCACCCCGTGGACCGGCGACGCCCGCCAGGTCACCACCGCCCTGTTGTGGCTGGTGATCGCGGCGTACCTGCTGCTGCGCCACTTCGGCCAGCACGCCTCGGAGCGGCTGGCCGCGGCGCTGGCGATCTTCGGCGCCGTCAACGTGCCGCTGATCTACTACGCGGTGAAGCTGTGGAAGACCACGCACCCGACCACGGGCGTGGTCGCCAAGCTGCCGCCGGAGATGTGGGCCACCTTCTGGCCCGGGCTGTCCGCGCTGCTCCTGGTCAGCTTCGGCCTGTTCGCCATCCGCGCCCGTCAGCTCGTCCTCGTCGGCGAGCTCGACGACGCCTACGTCCGCCTGGAGGACTCTCGCGCATGACACCGATCTCGCCCGTCCTGATCACCGGCCTCGCCTTCGAGGCAGCGCCCGCGCCGGCCGACGGCGGTGAGTACGAGCCCGCGGTCGGCACGAGCCGCGAGGAGAAGGAGATCCTCGCCACCCTCGAGGACAAGGCCGCGGCCAAGACCGCCAGCGACTACCAGCACATCGTCTGGGCCTACGGCATCCTGTGGGCGCTGTTCGCCGCGTACGGGCTGTTCCTGTGGCGGCGGTCGGCGCGGCTGCGCGCCGACGTCGACGCCCTGCGGCAGGCGCTCGACCGGCCCCCGGCCCGCGGAGGGCCCGGCGCGTGACGCTCGGGCACTTCCTGTACATCCCCGGCGTCTTCCTGCTGGGGATCCTGATCGGGTACATCCTCGGCGGACGAGCCGCCGCCAGCAGCGCCGCCGACCGCGAGCTCGTGGCCCGACGCGCGGCTGCCCGAAGGGTCAGGTCGGAGCCGACTCACGCGCCGCCGCACGGTCCTGAGGCCCCGCCGTGACGCTGGCGCCGGTTTTCCGACCGTGGTATGCGGGGGCGCCGTGTTCGACCCGACGTATACCGACGAGCAGAACGCCCTGATCCAGACCGCGCGCAAATTCACGCGCGAGTCGATCATCCCGGTCGCGCACGATTACGACGAGGCGGAGAAGTTCCCCGTCGACGTGTTCAAGGCGGCGTTCGACCTCGGCCTGATGAACATCGAGATTCCCGAGGCTTACGGCGGCCTCGGCTACCACACCCTCGACGGCTGCATCGTCTCCGAGGAGCTCGCCTACGGCTGCGCCGCGATCGCCACCAGCGTGATGTGCAACCACCTCGGCGCGCTGCCGCTGCTGGTCGCCGGCACCGAGGAGCAGAAGCAGAAGCACCTGCGCCGGCTCACCGAGGAGTTCATCTTCATCAGCTACGCCTGCAGCGAGCCCGAGGCCGGCTCCGACGTCGCGTCGATGAAGACCCGCCTGGTCCGCGACGGCAACGGCTGGCGGCTCACCGGCCAGAAGCGTTGGATCACCAACGCCGGCCACGCCAGCATCTTCACCGGCTTCGCCACCCTCGATCCGGCGCTCGGCCACCGCGGCATCACGGCCTTCGTCGTCGACCGCGACCGCCCCGGCATCTCGATCGGCAAGAAGGAGAAGAAGCTCGGCCAGCGCGCCTCCGAGACCTGCGACGTCATCTTCGAGGACGTGCCGCTGACCGACGCCGACATCATCGGCGAGCCCGGCAAGGGCTTCTACGTGGCGATGGAGGTGTTCGACCGCTCGCGGCCGATGATCGGCTCGCAGTGCGCCGGCATGATCCGCCGCTGCCTCGACGAGTCGGCCCGCTACGCCAAGGAGCGCAAGACCTTCGGCAAGCCGATCGCCGAGCACCAGGCGATCCAGTTCATGATCGCCGAGATGGCGATGGCCTACGAGACCACGCGCCTCCTCTACAACAAGGCCGCGTGGGAGGTCGACAAGGGCATCCGCCGGACCAACACCAGCGCGATCGCCAAGTGCGTCGGGGCCGACAGCGTGGTGAAGTGCGCCGCGGACGCCGTGCAGGTGTTCGGCGGCTACGGCTACACGCGCGAGTACCCGGTCGAGAAGATCTACCGCGACGCCAAGCTCATGCAGATCTACGAGGGCACCTCGCAGGTCCAGCGGATGGTGATCGCCAAGAACATCCTCGCTCGAGGCTAGCGTGACGCGGGGCGAGGGGTCGGCAGCTGCATCGACCGTGGCCGATCGACCGATCGGCGTGTTCGACTCCGGCGTCGGCGGACTCACGGTGCTGCGGGCCCTGCGGTCGGCGTTACCGGACGAGCGCTTCATCTATCTCGGCGACACGGCGCGCCTGCCGTACGGGACCAAGAGCGGCGAGACGGTCACGCGATACGCCGAGCAGGCGGCGCGGGTGCTGGTCGGCCGCGGGATCAAGCTGCTCGTCGTCGCCTGCAACACCGCGTCGTCGGTCGCGCTCGGCCACCTCGCGGCGGTGTTCGCTCCGCTGCCGGTGATCGGCGTCATCGAGCCGGGGGCGGCGGCCGCCTGCGGCGCCTCGGTCAGCGGGCAGATCGGCGTCATCGCCACCGAGGGCACCGTCCGCGGCGGCGCCTACGAGCGGGCCATCCGGGCCGTTCGCCCGGCCGCCGAGGTCGTGTCGATCGCCTGCCAGCTGTTCGTCGCGCTGGCCGAGGAGGGCTGGGTCAGCGGGCCCGTCGCCGAGGCCGTCGCGCAGCGCTACCTCGCGAACGTGGTCGGCGAGCGCCCCGCCCTCGACTGTCTGGTCCTCGGTTGCACGCACTTCCCGGTCCTGCGCCAGGCGATCGCCGCGGCCGTGGGCCCGCGCGTCAGGTTGGTCGACTCGGCCGAGACCACCGCCGAGGTCGTGGTCGAGTGCCTCCTGCGATCGGACCTGCGCGCCGGCCACCGGACCCGCGGGCAGGACGGGGCAGGGCAGGCGGGGGTCCGCTTCCTCGCCACCGACGCGCCGGCCCGGTTCGCGCGGGTCGGTGCCGTCTTCCTCGGCGAGGCGATCGCGCCCGAGGACGTCGAACTCGTCGACCTGTAACGGACCCCGCGGGTTTTCACAGCAGGACGCTGTCTCGCACGCCCGCGGTTTTCGCGGCACCGGGGGGGAAGTCTGATCGCCGTCCGGCCCCGGGGGCCCGGTACTCAAGGCAAGATTCCCGTATTCAGTGTTGCTTTCGTTGTGATATACCCCCCGCTGGCATCGAAGCCGATGCCCGAGGCGCTCGCCGTGACCGCAAGGAGCACCCTCCTGTGAAGACAAGCCGCTCTCTGCTCAAGTACTCGCTGTCCCTGCCGCTGGTCATCATCCCGCCGGCGGTCGCGGCGATGGCCCCCAACCTCGCGCTGGCGGCTTCCGACGTCACGATCAGCGGCGTCGTCACCGACCAAAACACCGGCCAGAAGATCTCGGGCGCCCTCGTCATCATCCAGTGTACGTGCCTCCAGGGCGCGCGCGAGGTGATGACCAACGCGGACGGTCTCTACACGTTCCGCAACTTGCCGCAGGGCAAGTACACGGTGCAGGTGCTGTATCAGGACGCCAACGTCAATAAGACGATGGAGGTCCTGCCCGGCGCCAAGATGCGCGCCAACTTCCAGATCGATCCGAAGCTCAAGTTCCGCGTCGACATCGAGGTCCAGACCAAGACGCGCAACGACGCCGCCCAGGTCACCAAGGTGAAGATGGAGCAGGCGCGCAACATCCCGGTCGGCGGGACCAGCCGCGACTTCACGGCCGTGGTCGACATGTCTCCGACCGCCAGCCGTGACGCCGCCGGCATCCGCCTCGGCGGTTCGACGGGCGCCGAGAGCAAGTACGTCGTCGACGGCCAGAACGCCACCAGCCCGGCGTTCGGCACCGTCGGCGCGACGATCGTCCAGGAGTTCATCGACGAGGTCGAGGTCGTCGAGGGCGTGTACGACGCCGAGAGCGGCGGCGCCACCGGCGGTCTCGTCAAGGCGCGCCGCATCGGCGGCAGCAACAAGCTGCGCGGCACGGTGCTGTTCCGCATGACCCCGCGCATCGCCCTGCCGCGCTTCATCAGCGCGACCGACGAGTCGCTGCGCGTCGCCGAGATCAACAACTACCAGGGCGAGGGTGTCGTCACCCTGTCCGGTCCGATCATCAAGGACAAGCTGTTCTTCGCCATCGGCGTCGCGCCGAGCGGCAGCAACAACTCGCTGATCCAGTCGTTCTACAAGCGGCGCGACAAGGACCGCTCGGGCGGCTACGAGGACTGCGCCTACGAGAACGGCACCAACGACTGCGCGGCCAACGGCAACTACATCGACTCGGTCAAGTTCGCCGAGCAGCGGTTCAAGACCGGTCGCTTTACCATGGGGTGGACGGTCGCCCTCGACTGGCAGATCAACCCCAAGCACCGCCTGCGCCTGTCGGGCGGCGGCGGCCCCGGCACCCAGCGGCGCAGCTATCGCCAGCCGCCGGGCTCCGAGCCGAACTCGTTCGGCACCAACCCGAACGCGACCATCGGCGGCGCCTCGCGCGTCGGCTCGGGCGTCGTCAACAACAGCTTCGGCAGCGACCTCGGCAACACCACCCAGGTCGGCCTCGACTACGAGGGCCGCGTCGCCAACGACAAGCTCGAGATCGACGCCGGCATCTACTACTCGCGCTTCACGCAGAAGCAGGCGTGGAAGCTCGACAACGAGATGCAGCGGAACATCCCGCTGACGCAGGAGACCGACAGCCAGGGCCGCAACCTCTACGACCTGCTCGACCGCGACGGCGCGGTGCGCCTGGTCCAGGGCGTCGACGAGGCGTGCAACAACGCCAACCTGCCGGGCCTCACCTGTCCGACGCGCGTGTGGCTCTCGGGCGGTATCGGCACCTACTCGCAGTCGGTGGCCGACCGCGTCGGCGGTCAGCTGGCGCTGACCCACTTCCTCAGCGGCAAGAAGGCCGGCGCGCACCAGCTCAAGTACGGCACCGAGATCGACAGCGTGCGCCTCAAGCAGAGCACCGCCTACTCGGGCCAGAACGACCCCGACTTCTACCAGAACTGTCCGGTCGGCACCGTCGGCGGCGGCGAGTACTGCTACGACCCGGCGACCAACAACTACTTGATCGGCGGCGACGTCAGCCCGAACCGGGTCAACAACAACCGCCTCGTCATCGTCGACGCCGACAACCCGGACAACCGCCGCACCCTCGGCTTCGGCCGCGTCCGCTACGAGCAGGAGGACCTGCGCGCGATCGCCAGCCCGATCGGCGCCGGCGTCCGCGTCTCGGCCTACAACTCGACGCTGACGACCCAGAACTACGCGCTGTTCGTCCAGGACAAGTGGTCCATCTTGTCGAACCTGTACCTCAACGCCGGCGTGCGTTGGGAGATGCAGGACATGAAGGACGTGTTCGGCAAGCGCAACATCTTCATCAACGACAACGTCGCGCCGCGCGTCAGCCTCGTGTACGACTGGACCGACGAGGGCAAGAGCCGCCTGTACGCCTCGTACGGCTGGTTCTACCAGCAGCTGCCGGTCATCTTGAACAACCGCGCCTTCGGCGGCCTCGTCAACGTCAACCGTAGCTACCGCGCGTCCGACTGCGCCACGCCGGTGCTGATCGGCGGCGAGTCGCGCGAGCGGTCGATCAACGGCGCCCCGACCGAGTGGTGCACCGACTTCAACCAGTCGACCACCGGCCTGACCGCCGGCTCCGTCGTGCCGAAGCTGCGCGGCATGTACACCCAGAAGTTCGTCGTCGGCTACGAGCAGGAGGTCATCGAGGACCTGCTCGTCGGCGTCAAGTGGCAGCACGAGAGCCTCGGCCGCGCGGTCGAGGACGTGTCGACCAACGGCGGCCTCAACTTCATCATCGCCAACCCCGGCGAGTCGGTCTCGGCCGCCGACATCCAGCGCCAGCAGGACGCCTGTACCAGGCTGCAGGAGCAGTTCGACGCGGCGCCCGACGACGACCCGCAGCGCGACGTGCTCGCGCGCGAGCTCAACCGCTGCACCTTCCTCGCCGACGCGTACTCGAAGGTCGGCACGCTCTTCAACAAGCCGGTCCGCAACTACGACGCGTGGGTGTTCAACATCACCAAGCGCTTCGCCAAGAACTGGACGCTCCAGGCGAGCTACATCTACAGCCGCCTGATCGGTAACTACGACGGCTTCGTCAACCGCAACACCGGCGCCATCGACATCGGCACCACGGCCACCTACGACATCCCGGAGCTGGTCCGTAACAGCTACGGCCCGCTGTGGGACAACCGGCCGCACCAGATCAAGTTCGACGGCTACTACTCGTTCGACCTCAAGAAGGCCGGCCGCCTGACCCTCGGCCTCAACTTCCGCTACCAGTCGGGCACGCCGATCAGCGTGTTCGCCGACAACAACCGCTACGCCGGCCAGTTCCTGGTCTACGCCATCCCGCGCGGCGCCGGCGGCCGCCTCGAGCCCAACTACTTCGCCAACGTCGGCATCAGCTACGCCTACCCGCTGCCCGGCGAGGTCGAGCTCGAGGTCTCCGCCCGCCTCGTCAACATCACCAACAACAAGGCGGTGCTCCGCGTCGACGAGACCTACTCGTACTCGCAGGGCCGCGCCATCGCCGGCGGCGACCTCGACGACCTCAAGCACGCCAAGGTCCAGAGCCCGAACGCGCCGACCAGCTTCTTCCAGCGCGGCGTGCTCCCGCCGCAGGGCAACTTCCTGGTCCAGACCGTGTTCCAGCAGCCGATCGGCGCGCAGTTCGAGCTCCGCCTGCGCTTCTAGCCCCGGCCTCCGCTGCGAGGTGCCCGCTCGGCCCGCCTGTCCGCGACAGGCGGGCCGAACCGCTTTCGGGCGATCGCCCCCGCGTCGGCCCGCCGCGTGCCGCGTGACGATCCGCGGGGGTGGCAGTCCGGTGTCCCCGGCTCGCATCATTCACCGATAAACTACTGGCGTCGGACCCTGCCCATTCCCACCCGTGATGGGTGCGGCGTGGATTCGCCGCTCATTGACGCCAGTGCATGATTGCCGGCGCGTGACCCATTCGCTGCACCCGGCCGCTCGAAAGCCGCGAGCTGCCCGGCTGTGACCTCGTCCGCGGCCCCGGCCGCGGGGTGCCATGAATCGAGCTCCCTCGGGCGTCAGCGAACGCGGGCATGGCGATTTCGCCCAGCGCCGTGAGAAGATGGCGGGCGTCATGCGTCGTGGGCTCCTCTGTCTCCCTCTCCTCGCGGCCCTGGCCTGCGGCGACGACCTCGTGGGCGAAACGGAGGTCGCCACGCCCGGCACCACCGAGCCGACGACCGGCACGAGCACCGCGGGTCCGACCGGTCCGACGACCACGCAGACCCCGCCGGAGACCAGCGAGGGCAGCATGAGCGGGGCCGAGACGACGACGACGGGCGCTCCGACCTCGACCTCGGAGCCGCCGACGAGCACCACGGGCGACCCGCCGAAGGCCGACATGGGCAGCAGCGGCGGTGATTTCCTGCGCTGTCACGACGCGCCGCCCGACGGCGCGACCCTGGCCCCGGACATCCCTGCCTACGGCGGCACCTGCCCGACCCTCGAGATCGGCTACATGGAGGGCCAGGCGTACAACGTGCTGCCGCAGCAGCTCGGCGGCGGCACCGTCGAGCGCCAGTTCCTCGTCATCGCCCCCGAGGACGCGGGGCCCGACGAGCGCCTGCCGGTGATCTTCCTGTGGCACTGGCTCGGCGGCGACGCCCAGGACTTCTACGAGCGCGGCGACGTGCAGAACGCGGTCAATCAGAAGCGCTTCATCGCCGTGATCCCCGAGGCGCGCGAGGGCCTGCTGTTCAAGTGGCCGTTCAGCGCGATCGACAGCGACGCCGACCTCGAGGCCGAGTTCCAGTTCTTCGACGACATGCTGTCGTGCGTGGCCGAGCAGTTCAGCGTCAACAAGGAGTGCGTCTCCTCGACCGGCGTCAGCGCCGGCGCGCTGTTCACCAGCCAGCTCGCGGGCGGCCGCGGCGACGTGCTGTCGTCGTTCATGTCCCTGTCCGGAGGGACAGGCGGCGCCATCAAGCCGTGGACCGCGCCCGCCCACAAGATGCCGGCGATGGTGCTGTGGGGCGGCCCCGACGACTTCTGCATCCTCATCGACTTCGAGCAGACGTCGAAGGACCTCGAGCAGAACCTCGAGGCCGGCGGGCACTTCGTGCTCGAGTGCGTGCACAACTGCAACCACTCGACGCCGCCGTTCCCGGTCGAGCCGGGCGAGACCGCGTTCGCGCCGCTGTGGGACTTCTTCCTGGACCACCCGTATTGGCTGGCGCCGGGCGAGTCGCCCTACAACGAGTTCGGCATCCCGGCGGGCATGCCCGACTGGTGCGCGATCGGGGCCGGCAACGCGGTCCCGCCGCCCGAGCCGTGCGACAAGAACGAGTGCTCGTGACGCCGACGCACGAAGGGCCCGGCGCGATGCGACCGGGCCCTCGCTGCGCCGCCGTGGCGCGTTCGGGTCACAGCCCGCTGACGTTCAGGCCGCCCGCCTTCACCTTCGACTTCGTCTTCATCGGGACCCTCCTTTCGCGTCGACGATAGCCGGCGGACCTGCGACGCACCACGCGCCGGGTCGCGCCTGTCGAGTTCGCGCGGCGGCTCCGGTTGCGCGGGGGCGCGGCTGTGCGGCATCCTGGCCGCGATGCCCGGTTCGCCTGCGACGCGCCGCTCCGCCGTCCTGTTCGCGCTGCTCTGCGCCTGCAGCGATGCTGCCGCCACCACCACCGACGACGGCAGCGGCACCGGCGGCACCAGCAGCACGAGCGAGACCGGCGCGAGCACGAGCAGCACCACCGTCGCGCCGCCCACCACCGGCGATCCGGGCAGCAGCAGCAGCAGCAGCAGCGGCGAGCCCGGCTTCGACCCGCCGACGCCGGTGTGCGGCAACGGCTACCTCGAGGCCGACGAGGAGTGCGACGACGGCAACGACGCCGACGACGACGGCTGCGACAGCGCTTGCCGGATCCCCTGCGGGCTCGCCGGCGAGGCCGTCGCCCTCGCGCCCTCGGCCGAGTCGGAGCTGTGGGTCGTCGCGGTCGCCCCGGCGCCCGACGGCGGCTTCGTGGCCATCGCGCGTCAGCGCGAGATCACCAGCGACGAGGAGGGCATGCAGACGCTCGGCCTCGCGCGCACGCGGGCGATCCGCTACGCGCCCGACGGCCAGCCGGCGTGGGACGTGCTGCTGGCGCCGGACGACGTCCGCTTCACGCCGGTCGACGGGGTCGTCGACGCCGACGGCCACGTCTACGTGGTCGCGACCGTGGCCGGCGCCGACGAGGACGACATCCGCGCCGTCAAGCTCGATGGAACCGATGGACATGTCCTCTGGACCATGGACAAGGACGGCGCCGAGCCGATGAGCGAAGACAGCGCCAGCGGCGTCGCGCTCGCGCCCGACGGCGACGTCGTGATCGCCGGCGAGGTCAGCGACGGGCCCGGCGGCGGCGACGTGTGGGTCGGCAAGCTGGCCGCGGTCGACGGCGCCGAGGTGTGGACGACGGTGTGGAGCGGCGCCGGCAACGGGATGTTCTCCAACGACGACGCGGGCCGCCTGGCGGTCGCCGAGGACGGCTCGGTCTACGTCGGCGCCCGCGAGTACGTCGACTACAACATCGGCGAGGCGGTGCTGCTCAAGTTCGCCGCCGACGGCGGGCCGGCGGAGTGGAAGTTCTCGCCGCTGGCCGACGGCAGCGTCCACAACCACGGGCCGGGCTGGGTGGCGGTCGACGCCGCCGGCGACGTGCTCTACACGGCCGTGCGCCTGCAGGGCGCGGTGCCCAACTTCTGGGTCTACAAGCTCGGCCCGGACAGCGAGCTGCAGTGGGAGCGGGCGCTGGCCGACTACGAGGACGACGGCGACCAGTGGTCGCTCGACGGCGCCGCGTTCGCCCCCGACGGCGAGGTCGTGCTCGCCGGCGGCTTGCGCGTGAAGGACAAGGTGGCCCAGCTCGAGTGGCGCGAGGCCTGGCTGGCCCGCCTCGGCGGCGACGGTCAGGTCCGCTGCCGGGTCCGCCACCGCGCTCCCAGCCCCGACCTGCTGCCGCCCGACGTCGTGACCTACGACGCGGCCGTCGGCGCCGACGCGACCGCCTACGTCGGCGGGGTGCTGGTGGTCGCCGGCGAGCAGCAGAGCTGGGTCGGCCTGTTCCGGCCCTAGCGGAGCTGGTCGCTCGGACATGTCGCCCGGAGCATGTCTCTTGGAGCATGGCGCCAAGGGCATGCCCCCAAAGACAGCGGCGTGCCGGCTCGCCCGGGCGTGAGCGCCAGGCCGCGCTCAGACGTCGCCGAAGCCGCCGGCGATCGGGCGGCCGGCGCTGAACCTCCGCCGCGAGCCCCTCGGCCGCGCGCCGACCACCCGGCTCCGGCCAGCCGGGCCGCGCTCAGACGTCGCCGAAGCCGCCGGCGATCCAGCGGCCGGCGCTGGCGCTGCTGAGCTTGAAGTCCGCGGCGACCCGCCGCTCGGCCAGCTTCTCGCCGAGGGGGTCCCACGCCGAGAGCAGCGCGTGCGGGTCATCCTCGTCGGCGGCGACGTCGAGGTCGACGCGGATCGCCTCGCCGTCGGCGACCACGGTGACGCTGTGGTGGCGCTGGGCCCGGGCGTGGGCCTCGTGGCGGGTGATGACGTCCTGCGCGCCCTTCAGCAGGGTCTTGAAGTCGGTGTGATTGAGCGGCTTGGGGTTCTTCTTGTCGCGCCCCATGGTCCACGGGCTGACGAGGACCGGCTCGGCGTCGCCGTCGCGCGTCATCGTCACGGCCCAGCCGTCGTCGTCCTCGTTCTTGATCACCTGGGCCGTGAACCCGCTGGCGACCCACCTGCGCGCGTCGCCCTCGCTCGCGTCCGCGCCGTCTGCCTGCTCCGAGGTGTTCTTCGTCATGATGCTCCGCGTCCTCGCCGGACTGCGCGTTTGTACAGCATCCCGGCGGCGAGCGACAGGTGCCCGCCCGCGGCGCGTCAGGCGACGCGCACCAGCAGCGAGACCGGGAGCTCGGCGAACACGTCGGCCAGCGGCACGCCGTCGCCGCGGTGCTCGGCGCCCGTGAACAGGTCGCGCCAGGTCGCGGCCCGCTCGAGCTCCAGCGTCTGCTCGCCCCACGCGGCGCCGAGCGGCCACGGACGACGGCCGCCGGTCAGCGTGTACGCCAGCCGCGGGACCACGCACACGAGCTCCTGGTCGCCGTGGGCGCGGCGGAACGCGACGACGTGGCGGCCGGCGGACAGCGGCACGTAGCTGCCCTCGAGGTACAGCGCCCGCTGCTGCCGGCGGTGCTGCAGCGCGAGGTGCAGGACCATGAGCTTGATCCGCCCGTCGAGGTAGCTCGCCAGCAATTCGCGCGCGCGCGCCACCGGGTCGGACGCCCGCGCGCGGATGTCGGCGAGCGCCTGCCGCCGCCGCTCGTAGTCGACGGGCCGGCGGTTGTCGGGGTCGACGAGCGAGAAGTCCCACAGCTCGCCGCCCTGGTAGGTGTCGGGCACGCCGGGCGAGGCGAGCTTGAGGCACACCTGGGCGAGCCCGTTGACGGCGCCGTGGGTGGAGATCTTGCGGGCGAGGGCGGCGGCCGGGCCGCAGAAGCCGGGGTGCGCCAGCAGCTCGCGCACGAACTTCTGCACCGCGGCCTCGTACTCGGGGTTGCCGGCGATCCAGCTGGTGCGCTCCTTGGCCTCGCGCGTGGCCTTCTCCATGTACGCGGCGACGCGGTCGACGAAGGCGGGCGGGACGGCGTCGCCCTCGCCGAGCTCGTCCAGCGGCAAGGCGCCGACGACGGTCTGATAGAACAGGTAGGCGTCGTTGCGCGACGGCGCGAGCGCCTCGTCGACCTCGGTCCGGAACGGCCGCGCCATTCGACTCCACGCCGAGACGGCCCGCCGCCACTCGTCCGGCAGCTCCGACAGCACGGCCAGCCGCGCCCGCACGTCCTCGCCCCGCTTGGTGTCGTGCGTCGCGGTGGTCGTCATCGTCCGCGGGAACCGCCGGCGCTGGCGCTGGTTGTGCGCGTGGAAGTCGTCGGCCGAGGCGCCGAAGGCCGCCGGGTCGCAGCCGACCTCGTTGAGGCAGACCAGCCGGTTGTAGCGGTACAGCGCGGTGTCCTCGACGCCCTTGGCGATCACCGGGCCGGTGAGCTGGGCGAAGCGCATGGCGAAGCGCACCGCCTCGGCGCGCTCCTCGGGCTCCTCGGGCAGGTTGCGCAGCATCAGCAGGTCGCGCAAGAACTCGAACACGCTGGCGTCGACGTCGGGCCGGCGCCGCCGGGCTCGCCGCAGCGCGCGGTCGATGCAGGCGTCGTCACTCGCGGTCCGCGAGCCGTCGGGGCGCACGTAGGTGCGGTAGACCGGGAAGGCGGCGATCGTCTCGACGATCGCAGAGGTCAGGCTGACGCGCGTGAAGTCGCGAGAGCGCCGGCGCTTCTGGGCGATCCGCTCGAGCCGGTGCGCGAGCATGTGGATCTCGCTCGACAGGCTGGCGCGCAGGATGGCGATCCGCGAGGCGTACGCGACCGCCTCGTAGTCGCGCTCGGCGGCGATGAAGCGGTGATAGAAGCGGGTCAGCCGCGGGCCCGCCTCGGGGCGGATCCACAGGCGGCCCACGGCGCCGAGGAAGTCGTAGCCGGTGGTGCCGTCGACCTGCCAGTGCCGCGGCAGCGCCTCGCCGGGCTCGAGGATCTTCTCGATCACGAGGTACAGCGGCTGCGCGTCCGCCGGCGCGTGCGCCCGCGCCTCGGCCTGCAGCGCCTCGAAGTAGGCCGCGGGGTCGTAGAGGCCGTCGGTGTGGTCGAGCCGGAGGCCGGTGATCCGGCCCTCGGCGATCTTGCGCAGCACGAGCGCGTGCGCGGCCGAGAACACCGCGGGGTCCTCCATCTTGATCGCGGCGAGCTCGTTGACGTCGAAGAAGCGGCGGTAGTTGATCTCCTCGGTGGCGACGCGCCAAAAGCTGAGGCGATAGACCTGCTCGCCCAGGAAGGTCTCGAGGGCGTCGAAGCTGCGCGGGTCGCCGGGTCTGCCGGCGAGCTCCTGCAAGGTCGCGTCGACGGCCGCCGCGATCGCCCCGGACTCGGCGAGCAGCGCGGTCAGGCGCCGCTTGATCACGTCCTTCTCGCGCGCCCGCTCCTCGCGCGCGTCGGGCGGGGTGCTCGCCTCGCCGGGCAGGTGATCGATCGCCGTCAAGACGCTGTGCAGCTCGGCGAGCGTCGGGTCGTCGGCCGCGAGGCTCAGGCGCGCGAGGGCCGGGCGCAGGATCAGCGGCAACGACTTGATCGCGACCGGGAGCCGGCGCTCGTAGTAGGCGACGAAGAAGCTGCCGCCGTCGCGCACGACCTTCAGCTCGCCGGCCTCGAGCGCCTCGCCGAACTGACGCCCGAGGATCGGCAGGAGCACCTTGCCGGCCATGCCGATCTTCGGCGGCGCCCACTCGATGTCGAACCAGCTCTCGCACAGCGAGGCCTGGCCGCTCTCGAGCACGTCGTTCCACCGGCGGTTCTCGCCGCTGCCGATGCCCATGTGGTTCGGCACGAAGTCGAGCACGTGGCCGAGGCCGCGGGCGCGCAGGCCGTCGGTCCAGGCGTCGTAGTCGGCCTCGTCGCCGAGCTCGGGGCCGAGGGCCGCGTGGTCGACGACGTTGTAGCCGTGGGTGCTGCCGCGCTCGGCGTGCAGGTACGGCGAGGTGTAGACGGCGTCGACGCCGAGCGCGTCGAGGTAGTCGGTGATCGCCGCGGCGGCGCGGAAGCCGAAGCCGGCGTGGAGCTGGAGGCGGTAGGTCGAAACCGGGATCGTCACGACGCGTCTCCCTCGGCCGCGTAGATGGCGGCGCGGGCCGGCGGCAGGGCAGGGTGTACCTCGTCGCCGCTGGTCAGCAAGAGCCGCCACACGCGCCCCTCCGGCGGGGTCGGCGGGCCGCCTGCTTCGCGCGGGCCGAAGTCGACGACGAGCAGGCGGTCGCCGGCGGGGCCCTTGCGCAGGACCCACAGGACGTGCTCACCGACTGTCCCGACGGACATGTTTGAACGGTCCGGTACCTTGAGCGTCTCGTCGGAGCGCCGCAGGTGCAGCAGGGCGCGGTAGAGCGCGAGCACGCCGGCGTGCTCGCCGGCGTCGCGCTCGGACCAGTCGAGGCGCGAGCGCTCGAAGGTCGCGGCGTCTTGCGGGTCGGGGATCTGCTCGCGCCGCTCGGGGTCGTGGAAGGCGGCGAACAGCTTGAACTCGGCGCGCCGGCCGGCGGTGACCTGCGCGCCGAGCTCGGGCGGATGATCGGTGAAGTACTGCCACGGCGCGCTCGCGGCCCACTCCTGGCCCATCCACAGCAGCGGCGTCATCGGCAAGAACAGCAAGAGCATCGAGGCGGCGCAGTACCGGTCGAGCGCCGTCAGGTGGTGCAGGCGCTCGCCGAGCGCCCGGTTGCCGACCTGGTCGTGGTTCTGCAGGCAGTAGACGAACGCGGGCGCGGGCAGGCCGCTGGCGTCGGCGCCGCGCGGCTTGCCCGAGGGCGGCCACGGCTGACCCTCGTAGAGGAAGCCGCGCTCGATGCAGCGGGCGAGGTCGAAGACCTTCGGCTCGAAGGCGCCGTAGTAGCCGTCGCGCTCGCCGGTCAGGACGACGTGGACGACGTGGTGGAAGTCGTCGGCCCAGATCGCGTCGAGGCCGACGCCGAGCACCAGCGCGGGGTCGTTGGTCTCGTCCTCGGCGACGAGCAGGCGGTGCTGCGGCAGGGCCCGGACCTCGGCCGCGAGCTCGGCGAGGATCGGCCGCTCGCTCGGGTCGACCATCGCGTGGGTCGCGTCGAGCCGCAGGCCGTCGAAGCCGAACTCGGTCAGCCAGTAGCGGGCGTTGTCGAGCACGAACCGGCGCATCGCCGGCGTGGCGAAGTTCAGCGCGTCACCCCACGGCGTCTGCACGTCGTGGGCGAAGTACTCCGGGCTGTAGCTGCCGAGGTAGTTCCCCTCGGGCCCGAAGTGGTTGTAGACGACGTCGAGCAGCACGTTCATGCCGAGCCGGTGCGCCGCGTCGACCAGCGCCCGCAGCTCGTCCGGGCGCCCGTAGCCGGCGTACGGCGCGAAGTGGCCGACGCCGTCGTAGCCCCACCCGCGCCCGCCCGAGAAGCTCGACAGCGGCATCAGCTCGATCGCCGTCACCCCGAGCTCGGCCAGCAGCGGCAGCTTCTCGGCCGCCGCCGCGAACGTGCCCTCGGGCGTGAAGGTGCCGACGTGCAGCTCGTAGATCACGCAGTCGGTCAGCGGCCGCGGCTGCCAGTCGGTCGCGCGCCACTCGTGATGCGCGCGGACGACCTCGGCCGGCCCATGCACGCCCTCGGGCAGGGCGCGCGCGTAGGGGTCGGGGACCTCGGCGTCGTCGAGCTTGAAGCGGTACAGCGTGCCCTCGGGCAGGTCGTGGACGGCCTCGAACAGGCCGTCGCCGAGCGGCTGCAGCGGCCGCTCCTCGCGGGGGACGGGCGGGCCGCCGCCCTCCGGGCGGTCGTAGAAAACGACGGCGACGCGGCCGGCGCGGGTGCTCCACACGCGGAAGCGGACGCCGCCGTCGACGAGCGCGGCGCCGAGGTTCGACATGTCTGGATGTTCATGTTGCATGGTTCATGTCTGGAGCGACGCCCCGGAACAGCACGAGGGCCTTCGGCGGCAGCTCGATCCGGGCGCCGCCGGCGACCTGGCCGCGCGCGTCGTCGTCGGAGGTGTCGATGAGGCGCTCCCACGCGGCGTGGAGCGGGGGCAGCACGAACTCGACCGGGTTCTGGCTGCCGTTGAGCACGAGCAGGAGGTCGTCGTCGCGGATCGGCTCGCCCTCGTCGTCGACGTCGTCGACGCCGCGGCCGGCGAGGAACATGCCGAGGCTCTGGGTGGTGGGGTCCTGCCAGTCGTCGTCGGACAGCTGCTCGCCGTCGGGGCGGAGCCACATGATGTCGCGGACGTCGCCGCCGCGGATCTTGCGACCCTTGAAGAACTTGGACCGCTGCAGCGCGGGGTGCTCGCGGTAGACCCGGATCGTCCGCTGCACGAACCGCAGCAGCGCCCGCCGCTCGTCGTCGAGCTCCCAGTCGTACCAGCTGATCGCGTTGTCCTGGCAGTAGGCGTTGTTGTTGCCGCCCTGGGTGCGCCCGATCTCGTCGCCGCCGGCGATCATCGGCGTGCCCTGCGACAGCAGCAGCGTCGCCAAAAAATTTCGCTGCTGCCGCCGCCGCAGCGCCAGCACCTCGGGGTCGTCGGTCGGGCCCTCGACGCCGCAATTCCACGACAGGTTGTTGTCGCAGCCGTCGCGGTTGTCCTCGCCGTTGGCCTCGTTGTGCTTGTGGTCGTAGGCGACCAGGTCGGCGAGGGTGAAGCCGTCATGCGCGGTGACGAAGTTGACGCTCATGTACGGCCCGCGCCCGTCGTTCTGGTAGAGGTCGCTGCTGCCCGACAGGCGGTAGCCGAGGTCGCCGGCGACGCCGCCGTCGCCGCGCCAGAACGACCGCATGGTGTCGCGGTACTTGCCGTTCCACTCGGCCCAGCGCACCGGGAAGTTGCCGACCTGGTACCCGCCCTCGCCGAGGTCCCACGGCTCGGCGATCAGCTTGACCTGACTTATCACCGGGTCCTGGTGGATGATCGTGAAGAACGACGACAGCTGATCGACCTCGTACAGCCCGCGCGCGAGCGTGGCCGCGAGGTCGAAGCGGAACCCGTCGACGTGCATCTCGAGGATCCAGTAGCGCAGCGAGTCCATGATGAGCTGCAGCGTCTGCGGGTGGCGCACGTTGAGGCTGTTGCCCGTGCCGGTGTAATCGTAGTAGTAGCGCGGGTTGTCCGGCACGAGCCGGTAGTAGGTCGGGTTGTCGATCCCGCGGAAGCTGAACGTCGGCCCGAGGTGGTTGCCCTCGGCGGTATGGTTGTAGACGACGTCGAGGATCACCTCGATGCCGGCCCGGTGCAGCGCGCGGACCATCTCCTTGAACTGCTGCACCTCGGCGGCGACGCGCTCGCCGCTGCGGTAGCGGACGTCGGGGGCGAAGAAGCCGATCGTGTTGTAACCCCAGTAGTTGCGCAGGCCGCGGTCGAGCAGGAACTTGTCGTCGACGAATTGATGCACCGGCAGCAGCTCGACCGCGGTGACGCCGAGCTCGGTCAGGTGGCGCACGATCGGCGGGCTGGCCACGCCGAGGTAGGTCCCGCGCAGCTCGGGGGGGACCTCGGGGTGCCGCATCGTCAGGCCCTTGACGTGGGTCTCGTAGAGGATCGTCTTGTGCAGCGGGATGTGCGGGGCGCAATCGTCCTGCCAGTCGAAGCCCGGATCGATGACGACGCCGAGCGGGACGCCCCAGCTCTCGCTCGGGTTGGCGATCAGGTCGCGGTCCGGGCTGTCGCTGGCGATGTCGTAGGAGAAGGCGCCGCGCTCCCAGCGGGTCACGCCGCTGAACGCCTTGGCGTACGGGTCGGTGAGGAGGTTGCGCGGGTTGAACCGCAGGCCCTCCTCCGGCGCCCACGGGCCGTCGACGTGGTAGCCGTAGCGCTGGCCGGGGCCGACGCCCTCGACGAAGGCGTGCCACACGAAGGCGGTCCGCTCGCGCAGCGGCACCCGCCGCTCGCCGCCGTCGGCGTCGAGCAGCACGAGCTCGACCCGCGTGGCGTGCTCGCTGTAAAGGGCGAAGTTGGTCCCGGTCCGACCGTCCCAGGTCGCTCCGAGCGGATATGCATTGCCAGGCTTGATGCGCACGGCGAACCTCGATTTTTAGCCTTGCGGCCGTGTCACTCGGCCGCGTCGCGTCGGCCCTCGCTGCGCGCGTCGCACTCACGCGCGGTGTCCGGAGGCACGCGACGCGCCGGCCGGAGCCGCTCCCGCCCCACTTCGGCGACTCCCTCGGGCCCGCGCTGCAAGTCGCCGTCGGTGATCCGCGTCGTCATGGCGGTTGGTCTCCTGTCCCTCGCGCGCCGCTGCCGGTGCGACCCGGAGAGACGTGGTCGGAAAACCGGGGCGAGCAAACGAAGCCGGGCAACTGGAGAATTGCCGGCGGATTCGCGCCGCGAGCCCGGCGCCCGCGGCGACCGGGCTGATCGGCGTGAGACGCGCGAAGGGAGAGCCCAGGGTTCGCGCCAGGGCGGCTTCCTGCAGCTCCGAGCGGCCTCCCGGGATTCCGCGTCGAGCCGGAGGAATTTCGCTCGTCCTGGCCGAACTGTCCTTGGACGGTCAGGAGCATGTCCGATGAAACATGTCGGCGGAGACATGTCGGCGGAGACATCCGACGGGGCGTCGCGCCGCGCTCGCGGCGTCGCGGCCGGAGCCGTCTCGAAGGACAGGGCCAGCGCGCTCAGTCCAGGCGCACGACCTGGCTGGCCGCCACCTCGGCCCGCAGCTTGCCGCCTGTCTTGAAGGACAGGCCGGCCAGGGCCCCGGGCGGCAGCGGGGCGACCACCATCGTCGCGTCGCTGTCGGGGATCTCCAGCGCCGCGGCCGGCTCACGCACGGCCCGGCCGTCGACCGCGAACTCGACGAACGTGTCGCTCGCTCGCCCGCGCAGCGGCACCGCGCCGACGGTCGTGTACCAGTGGGACTTGCCGTCCTTCATCAACGTGCCGACCACGATCGGCCGCGCCGCCGGGTCGGGCGGCGCCCCGGCGTCCCACGACGTGAGCTCCCGGATGTTGTTAAAGGTCTTCTCCCAGCCGAAGTCGGACACCCACGACTGCGAGCAGTAGCTCATGTAGTCGCGGAAGCTGGTCGGCGAGCGCATCACGGTGTCGTGGATCCCGTAGCCCCAGCGACCGATCCGCCCGTTGGGGTAGGGGTATTCGGGGTCGGCCCCGGCCTCGCCGCCGCTGCAGCGGACGTGGTAGAGGCCCTGCGTGTGGCCGATCTCGTGGACGAACGTGTCGCGCGCGCCGGCCCCCGACGACTGATAGCGGCCCACGGCCAGCCGCTGGTACGCGTAGCCCTTCGTCGGCTGGTCGGGGATCCCCGCCGCCTGGCCGAGCAGCCCAGGCGGGTAGCCGTCGCAGCTCTCGATCAGGCCGTAGTAGTAGACGTTGTCGGCCGGCGCGTCGGCGGCCCGCAGCTCGCTGAGCTTGGTCAAGATCGGCACGAACCCGTTCGGCTCGTTGCCGATCGTCGCCGTGTACTCCCACGGCGCGTGGACCGTCAGCACCGCGCGCTGGACCGGGTTGTGCTGCTCGAGCCACTTCCGCATCGCCTCGACGTCGGCGTCGGTGATCGTCGGCGTGCAGGTCATGCCGTCGATGACGTGCTGCAGCGGCACCAGCTCGACCTTGAGCTCCATCGGCGCGTCCTCGACCTGCAGCGTGCCGCGGCCGGCCAGCGGCAGGATCGGCGGCGGCTCGCTGATCTCGCCGGTGGCCAGCGCCGGGTCGGGCTCGAGCGCCTCGATGCGGTACTGCAGCCCCGGTCCGACCAGCGACGCCGGCAGCTCCCACGAGAAGGTCGTGAACAGGTCGCCGTCGTTGCTCGGCCCGTTCACCATCACCTTGAAGTCGTCGACGCGGGTCTCGCCGTCGGGGGTCCACAGGGTCAGGCGACCGATGATCTCGCGCGGTGTGAAGCCGGCGTGCAGCAGCCAGTCGGCGCGCATCACCGCCTTGCGCCCGGACAGCAGGCGGGCGCCGAGATCGGCGCTCGGCACCTCCACGCCGTCGCGCACGATCTCCAATTGCACGCCCTGATTGACGGTGGCGCGGGTCAGGCGGATCCCACGGGCGTACTCGAGCGCGGGCTCCTCGTCCTCACCGGTGGTCGAGCTCGCGGTCGAGGTCGTCGGCGGCTCGGTGCCGGTCGAGGTCGAGGTCGAGGCGTCGGTGCTGGTCGACGAGGGCAGGGACTCGGTCCCGCTCGCCGGGTCGTCGGCGCACGCGGGCAGGAGGACGATCGCCACGATGGACGCGAGGCGGGGGCGCGACATCGCCTGCGACTTTATCAGGCCGGACCGTCGCGGAGTACCGCCCCGGGGCGGCGAAGTGGGCCGCGGAGAGTTTCACCGGCGGCCCTTGCCGGTGCGAGCGGGTGCGCGCGCCTGCCCCCGCGCGTGATCTCGGCCGGCGCTCGCACCTGCTTGCAGGTGCAAGCCGGTCGGGGCTATAGCGGGAGTGCCGTGAAGTTGATCCGTCGCGTCTCCCTCGGCCTGCGCGAAGGCTCCTCCGACAAGGTCTACATCGTCGACCTGTGCGAGGTGAGCAAGGGCAAGTTCGTCGTCAACTTCCAGTTCGGCCGCCGCGGCGCGCCGCTGAAGGACGGCACCAAGACCGAGGCGCCCGTCACCGAGACCACCGCGCGCTCGGTGTTCGCGAAGCTGGTCGACGAGAAGAAGCGCAAGGGCTACACCGAGTCGAGCGAGGCGGCGGCGGTGGCGCGGACGCTGGGCGGCTCGCCGAGCGAGACGGGTGCCGCGGCGGCACCTGCCCGAAAGGCCAGCCCCGCGTTCTCCACCCCGGCCGAGGCGATCCTGGCCCGCCTGCAGGGCGGCGGCGCGCGCAAGCCGTGGACGCCGGCGCGGGTGGTCTGGCGCGCCGGCGAGTACCGCCTGCGCGAGGCGGTGCCGCACCTCATCCGCCTGATCGGCAGCGGCGACGCCATGCTCGACTACTGCATCGCCTGGGCCCTGGCCCGCTGCGGCGACGCCGACACCTTCACCGCGCTGGCGCGGGCCCGCAACGAACCTGGCCTGCAGGCCAGCAGCCTCGACGAGGCGCTGCGGCTGTTCATCCCGCGCGCGAGCAAGAGCGACATGGTGATGCGCATGACGCTCGAGATGCTGCGCGGCTGGAGCGACGAGCTGCGGGCCGCCGTGGCCGCGCGGGCGCGCGCCGCCCTGCCGCCGGCGCTCCGCGAGTTCGCCGGCAAGGGCGACCCGGAGGCGTTCGCCGCCGTGCTGCTGGCCGCGCTGGCGGCCGGCGACACCGCGGCGCTCGAGGACATCTACCGCATCGACGACGAGACCGTGCGCCCGGGCCTGCTCGCCGGGCTGCGCACGATCCCGCTGCAGGTCGGCAGCTTCCGCCACGTCCGCCACCTGCTCAAGATGGCCGAGGTCCGCGGCGACGCCGAGGTGTTCGGCCTCATCGCCTACCGCGTCGAGAAGACCCCGGCGACCTTCGGCTCGCGCCGCAACATGTACCTCGGCGGCCGCTGGACCGACGTCGGCAAGGAGCTGAAGCGCACCGACTCGCGCCTGGCCTACTCGAGCAACACCCGCGACTACCTGCGCCGCCGCGCCTTCCGCTCGCTGCGCCGCCTGGCCGAGGCCGGCGACGCGCTCGGCTACGTCAAGCTGGCGGTCGGCGTGCTGCTGCCGTTCAGCGACGCCGACGGGCAAGAGGTCAAGACGGCCACGCGCTACAGCTACAGCACGCGCAAGAACAAGACCGTCCGCTGGGACCACTTCGCCGCCTACCACGCCTTCAACGCGATCCTCTACGGCGGCAACAGCCCGCGCTACGAGCCGCGGGTGCGCGGCGCGACCTGGCGCTGCCGCGGCAACTACAAGCCCGGCGACCCGGCCCCCGCCAGCCGCGAGGAGGCGTTCCCGAAGATCTGGGACCAGGTGCCGCTGGGCCTCATGCACCTCCTGTCCGAGAGCACATGTACTTTGGTGCATGAATTTGCGGTCAGGGCGATCCGCGACAACAAGCAGTTCCTCGGCGAGCTCGACGTCGACGGCATCGTCATGCTGCTCGAGCGGCCGTTCGAGGTCACCGCGCAGCTCGGCTTCGAGCTGGCCAGGGCCCGCTACAACCCCGACCAGCCCGACCTGGCGCTCGTCGCCGCGGTCGCCAACTGCGCCGTGCCGGCCGCGCGCAAGCTGGCGCACGGGTGGATCGACGCGGACCGGGCCCGCTTCGCCGGCGCCCACGACCTGCTGGTCGCGCTGCTGTTCTCGGCCCACGCCGACACTCGCGCCTACGCCCGCGTGCTGCTGCAGGGCGTGCCGCTGCCGGCCGCGGCCGCGTCGACGCTGATCGGCCGGATCGTCGCCGGCGTGCTGGCGCTGCCGAACACCCCGGCCGCCGGCGAGGTCGCGGCCGACGTCGGCGAGACGGTGATGCGGGCGTTCGCCCGCCCGCTGCGCAGCGTCGGCCTCGGCGTCGTCGTCGACCTGGTCGCTCACCCGCTCGAGGGCGCCCAGCTGCTCGCCGCCAACATCCTGCTCAACCACGACACGCGCCCCGAGGACCTGCCCGAGCAGCTCATCGCCGCGCTCGCGGTCGAGAGCAAGCACGCCGCGGTGCGCAGCCTCGGCATCCGCCTGTTCGGCGAGCTGCCCGACAGCGTGCTGGTCCACCGCGGCGCGCTGATGCTGGCGTTCTTGACCTCGGCCCACGTCGACCAGCGCGACGCGATCCGCCCGGTCGTGCAGCGCCTGGCCGCGCGCGACCCGGCGTTCGCCGCCGCGATCGTCGCCCCGCTGATCGGCGCGCTGCTGGTCAAGGAGGCCCACGAGGGCGTCCACAGCTTCGTCCTCCGCCTGCTCAAGACCGACCTCGAGCAGGGCCTCGGCGCGGTCGACAAGGACCTCGTCATGCGCCTGCTCCGGGCCAAGGCCTCGGCCGCGCAGGAGCTCGGCGGGATCTTGCTGGCGCGCAACGTCGACCCCGACAGCCTCGACGTCGGCGAGGTCGCGCGCCTGGCGAGCCACGAGATCCTCGCGGTGCGCCAGGCGGCGTGGAGCTTCTTCGAGCGCAACGTCGAGCGGATCCGCGGCGAGCTGCCGCAGGCGATCAAGGTCCTCGACGCCAAGTGGGACGACTCGCGCGCGTTCGCGTTCGGGTTCTTCCGCGAGCGTCTGGAGCCGACCGACTTCCCGCCCGACGTGCTGGTGGCGATCGCCGACTCGGTGCGCGCCGACGTGCAGGCGTTCGGCCGCGAGATGATCACCCGCTGCTTCCGCGAGGAGCACGGGCTCGAGTACCTGCGCCGCCTCAGCGAGCACCCGTCGGCCGACGTGCAGCTTTTCGCCACCAACTACCTCGAGCAGTACGCCGCCGGCTCGATCGAGCGGCTGCGCGAGCTGACCCCGTACTTCCTCGGCGTGCTGTCGCGGGTCAACCGCGGGCGCGTGGCCAAGGCGCGGGTGTTCCGCTTCCTGACGGCGGAGGCGGAGAAGAGCCCGGAGGCGGCGCAGTTGGTCGCCGAGCTGATGACGCGCCAGAGCTTGACGATGGCGATCGGCGACCGCGCGGCCAGCATCGTCGCGATGGTCGGGGTGCGCCAGCGCTTCGGCGACGTGCCGATGCCGATCGAGATCCGCCAGCCCCCGGTGCGGACGAAGGGACAGGTGCAGCGTGGAGTTTGAGTACCGCTATCACGGCAGCACCGCCGTGGACTCGTCGGCGCGGGCGACCAGCATGTCGTTCTCGCCGGACACCCGGCGCGAGCCGACTTACTTCGTCGGCGAGCTCGGCAAGTGCCTCGAGTTCCGCGAGGCGATCTCGGCGCTGCACGACGTCGTCGTGTCCGACCTGCGCTGGAAGCCGAAGGACCGCACCGAGTACAAGGAGTGGCTGGCCAAGCAGGAGCAGGTCAACTGGCAGCAGATCGCGCTGCAGCGCTCGCGCAACGCCGCCGACATCAAGCGCATGCAGGAGGAGCTCGACACGCTCTACCGCACCAGTTCGCACCGCATGCAGAGCTTCTACACCGCCAAGCGGCGCTACTTCGACTACCTGTACCAGAAGGACCGCGACGCCTGGTTCGTGCTCGACCCGGTGATCACCGTCCACCCGGACGAGGTGTTCTTCGAGTGCTTCTCGCAGGACGAGTCGACCTACGGCCGGCTCGGCGCCCGCTACGAGGTGTTCAAGCAGGTCAAGGAGTTCGCCTGCGGCACCACCAACATCGACTACTCGGCGGCCCTCTACGACGAGTTCCAGAAGATCCGCCGCTACAAGCAGACGATGTTCACCGTCGACCCCTCGGGCTTCGGGGTGCAGACCACCGCCGAGGACGACTTCAAGGAGCTGAAGATCGACCTGCCCGACTCGTGGGTGCGCGGGTTCCTGCAGGTCAGCTCGGCGATGACGCTGCCGACGATCTCGTTCGACCTCCACCCGATGGACGTCCACAACCTGTGCTTCGTCCTCCGCCGCCACAAGGAGAAGGTCGGCCCGCGCAGCCTGCGGTACAAGCTCAAGCCCGGGCACCCGGTCAAGGTCGTGTTCGAGCCGTGGAACCGCGAGGTCGTGTTCCCGCGCTCGATCTTCCGCGGTGACAAGGAGCACGAGGTCCGCGTGTGGGGCCGGCGGCGGATCCTCATCCTCGAGCGCCTCATCCAGCTCGCGCGCAAGTTCACCGTCCACCTGCTCGGCACCGGTCTGCCGTCGTTCTACATCGCCGACCTCGGCGACATGAACTTCACCCTCGGCCTGTCCGGGTGGACGGCCAACGACTGGTCGACCGCCGGCAACTTCGACCTCATGGCCCCGCGCGCCACCGTCGACGAGTTCACCAAGCGGCGGGTGTTCGAGGGCCTCAAGAAGCACTGGCTGCACAAGCCCGAGGCGCTCGCGCGCGAGCTCGACCTCGACACCAGCGCCGTCTACGGGGCCCTGGCCGCGTACACCCAGGCCGGCCGGGCGATGTACGACCTCGACAAGCAGGTCTACCGCGTCCGCGAGCTCAGCCGCGACCCGCTGCCGATGGACAAGCTGCGGTTCGCCAACGAGCGCGAGGCCGAGGCGCAGACGCTGGTCCAGCAGAACCAGGTCACGGTGCGCCAGGCCCTCCCCTCGGGCGAGGGCGGGCTGGTGCTGCGCGGACGCGTCCGCGAGGGCTCACACAACTACGAGCCCGAGCTCGCGGTCGACCGCGACGAGCGGCTCGCTTCCGCGTCGTGCACGTGCAACTTCTACCAGCAAAATAAACTGTACAAGGGCCCGTGCCAGCATATACTGGCCCTGCGGATCCAGCACCGCCGGTCCCAGGGCGGGCTCGTCTGACCTGTCCTCCGGAGCAGCCGAGCATCCCGCGTCGCCGCGTCAGTCCCCCCATTCCCACGAGGCGCATCACCACCGAGTTTCGTCATGACAACGGCGAAGGCCGAGCCTAGCAACCCGGGCGGCGGATCGCCGTCCTTGCGAAATGCTCGTTCACGCTTCACTGGCCCGCTCTTGACTGTGCGGCCCATCGGGTAGCTGTCGCTATTCCGGTGTGACTTCCATGAAGCGACTGAGCGACAGCTACCCGGGGCCGCTTGAGTTGAGCGGTCCAGTCCTTTGAGCCTTCGTAGCGGGTCTTCGCCGTTGTCATGACACCTATCTCCCCGCCGCTGCGCGCTCCACGAGGCGCTCTCTGAGGAATATGGCCGGCCAACCGACATCCCGCGAAGCGCTGTACGAGCGGATCCGCAGCACCTCCAAGGAGGAGGTGATCCTCGAGGAGATGATCCGGCTCGGCTTCTGGCCGGCGCAGGGCACGGTGCCGCACGACCCGGCCGAGGAGATCCGGCGCCGCGGCGAGCTCGAGCGCCAGCTGGCGGAGCTGCGCGAGAAGTCGCGCAAGCTCTACAACGAGAAGGTCCTGATCGCCGAACAGCGCAAGGCCCGGCTGGCCGAGTCGCGGCGCAAGCAGAAGGAGACGAAGGCCCGCCGCGAGCGCGAGCGCCAGGAGCGGGCCCAGAAGTGGGCCGCCCGCAAGGCCGGCGAGATCCTGCATTTGGGCGAAGATGTCTCCGGGGGCATGTCCCACAAGACATCCGATCCCGAGCTGCTGAAGGGCGAGGGCCTGCCGGTCCTCGCGAGCGCCGAGGAGCTGGCCAAGGCGATGGGCCTCGAGGTCAATGCGCTGCGCTTCCTCGCCTACAACCGCAAGGTCTCGCGCGTCTCGCACTACCACCGCTTCCTCCTGCCCAAAAAGACAGGCGGCTTCCGCCTGATCTCGGCGCCGATGCCCCGCCTCAAGCGGGCCCAGACGTGGGCGCTCGAGCACATCTTCGCCAAGCTGCGCGTGGACTCGGCCGCGCACGGGTTCGTCGCCGGCCGCTCGATCGTCTCCAACGCGAAGCCCCACGTCGGCGCCGACGTGGTCGTCAACTTCGACCTCAAGGACTTCTTCCCCACGGTGACCTTCCCGCGGGTCAAGGGCGCGATCCGCCGCCTCGGCTACAGCGAGTCGCTGGCCACCGCTCTGGCGCTCGTCTGCACCGAGCCCGACCTCGAAGAGGTCGCGCTCGACGGCGTCACCTGGTTCGTCGCCCGCGGCCCGCGTCACCTGCCGCAGGGCTCGCCGTGCAGCCCGGCGATCACCAACCTGCTGTGCCGCCGCCTCGACCGCCGCCTCGGCGGCCTCGCCCAGGCGCTCGGCTTCGTCTACACCCGCTACGCCGACGACCTGACGTTCAGCGGCCGCGGCGAGGCGGCCGAGAGCAAGCGCGTCGGCAAGCTGCTGCGCGGCGTGGCCGACATCGTCGCGCACGAGGGCTTCGTCGTGCACCCGGAGAAGACGCGGGTGATGCGTCGCGGTCGCCGGCAGGAGGTCACCGGCATCGTCGTCAACGACCGGCCGAGCGTGCCGCGCGACGAGCTGCGCAAGTTCAGGGCGACGCTCTTCCAGATCGAGAAGGACGGCCCGGCGGGCAAGCGCTGGGGCAACGGCGGCGACGTGCTCGCCGCGGTCCACGGCTACGCCTGCTTCGTGGCGATGGTCGATCCGGCGCGCGGACAGCCGCTGCTCGCGCGCGCGAGGGCGCTGCTCGCCAAGCACGGCGGCCCCAGCAAGTCGCCCGGGGGCTCGGTCCCGCGCGTGCCCTCGCCGAACCCCCAGTCCGTCAATGCCCCCGAAGCGCCCAAGCCCGCCGCACCAGCGAGCCCGGCCGCGCCCGCGAAGAAGGGCTGGAAGCTCTTCTAGCCCCCGTCAGGGCGTGCGACAGTCACCGGCATGACGCCGGAGTTGACCGCGCTGATCGTCACCGCGGGGGCGTGGATCCTGCTCCACCTCGTCGTCGCCGGTTCGCCGCTGCGGCGCGTCATCGTCGCCAAGATCCGCGAACCTGGCTTTCAGGGCATGTTCTCGCTGCTGTCGCTCGCCGGCCTGGTCGCGCTGGTGATGGCGTACCGCAGCGCCGCCGCCCCCGGCGTCAACTTCGACCTGTGGGTCCCGAGCCACGCGGCGCTGTGGACGCCGCTCGTCGTCATGCCGGTCGCGCTGCTGCTGATCGTCGGCTCGCTGACGACGCCCAACCCGACCTCGGTGGGCATGGAGCGCGCGCTGCAGAACCCCACGCCGGCCCGCGGGATCTTGCGCATCACCCGTCACCCGATGCTGTGGGGCTTCGTGCTGTGGGCCGCGGCGCACACGATCGCCAACGGCGACGCCGCCTCGCAGGTGCTGTTCGCCGCGATCGCCGTGCCCGCGGTGGCCGGCATGTTCAGCATCGACCGCAAGCGCGCCCGTCGCGACCCGGTCGGCTGGCAGCGCTACGCCGCCGCCACCTCGATCGTCCCGTTCGCCGCCATCGCCGCCGGCCGCAACCACTTCGTCGCCGGCGAGATCGGCCTGTGGCGCGCCGGCGTGGCCCTCTTGGTCGCCGCGGCGATCGTCGCCGCCCACCCGCTGCTGATCGGCGTGTCGGCGCTGCCGTTCTCCTGAGCGTTTGGACATGTCTTTCAAGACAGACGACGAGGCGTACGCCGAGGGCGAGCGCCGGCGCCGGTGCGGCGAGCTCGACGAGGCCCTCGCCGCCTTCGAGGCCGCGCTCACGCTCGCTCCGCGGCACGTGGGCGCGCTCAACGACGCCGGCTGGTTGCTGACCACGGCCCTGTCCGAACGGCCAGGGGCGATGGGGCGAGGGATCGATCTGCTGCGCGACGCCATCGCCGCCGGCCCCGACGACACGCGACCGCTCTACAACTTCGCCGACGCCTGCGTCGCCATCGGCCAGGTCGGCAGCGCGTTCGCGCCCGTTGAGCCGCCGGGCGGGCCGCGCTACCGTGCAGGCCGGCGCGCGGCCCGGGCATGACATGTCCCGAAGACCATCCTCCGCGCGCCTGGAGCGGACATGGGCGGCGGAAGTTACGACGGCGAAGTGGCGAGAAAGTCGCGTTCGCGCGGCGGCGACGTGTTCACCTACCGCGGCGAGGCCACACCGCACGGGCCGCGAGGCGTCCACCCGCTGCTCGACGCGCAGGGCAAGGTGCGCGAGTGCATGAATCCGACGCCGATCGTGGTGGCGATGGACGTGACCCGTTCGCGCGGCGACGACACGCGCCTCATCTACGCCAAGCTGCCGCTGTTCATCGGCCAGATCGAGCTCAAGGGCTACGTGCCCGGCGCGGCGATCAGCTTCTGCGCGATCGGTGACGCGACCGCCGGCGACAAGGCGCCGATCCAGATCGGCCAGTTCGAGGCCGACAACCGCCTCGACGAGGCACTCAGCAAGATCTGGATCGAGGAGGGCGGCGGCGGCTCGGGCCAGGAGTCGTACGAGCTCGCGGCCTACTACTACGCCCGCCACACCAAGCTCGCCTGCCTCGACCAGGGCGCCAAGGGCTACTTCTTCTTCCTCGGCGACGAGGGCTTTTATCCGCAGGTCAGCGCCGAACAGGTAAGGCGCGTGCTCGGCCACGGCATGCCGGAGGCCCGGCCGGTGCCGGTCGGCGACCCGCGCGACGGCTACGAACAGCCCGGCGCCACCGGGGTCGACAGCCGCACGATCTTCCGCGAGTTGCAGGACAAGTTCCACACCTTCCTCATCTACCCGCAGAAGTCGATGTCGGAGCGGCGCGCCGACATCGACGCGGAGATCCGCCAGCGCGTGCTCCAGGCCGGCGGCCGCTACGAAGGCGTCGACATCCGCGCCTCGCTCATCTGGGACAACCGCAACGACCTCGACCTCCACGTGATCGCGCCGTCGGGCGAGCACATCTACTACGCCCACAAGCGCTCCCAGTGCGGCGGCTGGCTCGACGTCGACATGAACGTGCGCGGCGAATCGACCAAGCCGGTCGAAAACGTGCAGTGGATCCGCGGCTCCGCCCCCGCCGGCCGCTACCGCGTGTTCGTCCACAACTATCGCTTCCACGAGCCCGACCGGCGGCCGACGCAGTTTCGCGTCGAGGTCGAGATCAACGGCAGGGTTCAGCACTTCACCCGCGCCATCTCGGAGAAGGGCGAGACCGGGGTCGACAGCGAGGTGGCGATCCTCGAGTTCGACTATGACCCCTGCGAGCGGCCTGCGGAGCACCCTGCCGATGCCGGGGTGTATGCCGGCTACAGCGACGACGTGATCCTGCGCCAGTGGGGCGAGGTCCTGCCGCAGCCGCACATCCTTCGCATCGAGGATCCCAAGGCGATCATCGATGTCATGCTCGGGGCGCTGGCGATCACCGGCGGCGGTCGCTCGCTGGACGAGTACATCGGCGACATGCGCGGCCGGGAGCAGCTCGACCTGCGCCAGGACCAGGCGTTTCGCACCCTGGGCGCGCTCGCGGCGGCCTGGCGCGGCGGTGGTCCGCCGGCGGTGCAAGCTCCGGGCGCGCCGCGGTCGGGCCGGTCGCGGCGGTTGTGACCTGTTGGATGGCTACTGCGAGCTGACGGCGGGTTCTCCTGGTGTCGCTCGCAGCGGTCGACCGGCTCGGTCGCGCATATCGACCCGCATCACGCGTGCGGGCGCGGAGCTGTCGTCGCGAGCGGCTGATGATTCGGTGGGGTGGTCGCATCCATCAGCGCCGGGACGCTGGAGCGGCTCACCGTCGAGGCGTGAATGCTTGACTGCCGGATGCTGCGTGCCTGAGCGCGCTCTTGTCACTCGGAGCCGGGAGCAGGCTGCGATTTTGAGGTCACGATTCGCCGATTGGTCGCGACGGCTCGCTCGTGGGACGGCGAGAATTGCGATGGCCGCACCCCTCGACGTTGCGAGCGAGAGCTCGCGAGGTTCGAGGTGGTGCGGCCGAGGAGCGACGCTTTGCCGATCAGTGGCGGCCGCAGGCCAGCGCGCGCAGCTCGTTCATCGTCTTGAGGCGCATGCCGCACGGCAGGGTCTCGACGAACTTGGCGGCCTGCCGCCACGAGTCGCCGCGCATCTTCCACGAGCGGAGCTCCTCGGCGGGGGTGTACTTGCGGCGCTCGAGGTCGGCGCAGTACTGCTCGGCGGAGCGCTTGGCCATGCGCTTCGACGGCGTCAGCTTGCTCTTGTCGACGGCCTTGGCGGCCGGGGCGGCGGGGGCCATCTGCAGGGGCGTGCCGGTCCACATGCCGGCGGTGACGGTCAGCGCCTCGCGCTTGCTCAGCCCCGCGGCCTGCCAGGCGGCGACGTCCTCGGCGGGGGTCGGGCCGAGCGCGTCATGGCGCTGAAGCCATGTCCCGAAGACCAGGGAGGCGACGGCGGCCACCGCGAGCGCGCCGGCGCGGGCGGGGCGGATGGCGGTCTCGGAGCCGCGGAGCACCACGACGGAGCCGGCGAGGGCGGTCGCCACCGCGGCGATCGCGGCCACCGCGGTCGAGCCGGACAGGCCCACGAGCAGGCCGAACAGGGTCCCCACGGCGCCGCCGAGCGTCAGGTCGGCGGCGAGGGCGTGACGGGGGGCGAGGTCGGTAGGCGAGGGGAAGGCTTTCATCATCGTGTCGCCAGCGTATCACTGTCGCGAGGAACTGCGACGGGCGAGCCCGCGCGATGCAGCGATCGGCGGGCGTCGGATATCCTGCGCAGGTGAGCCCACGAGCGCCGCTAGCCCTCCTCCTGCTGGTCGCCTGCCCCGGCGAGCCGGCGACCTCGGCCACCGACTCCGACGCAGGTGAGAGTTCGACGGCGAGCACGACCTCTTCCGGCTCCAGC
Organism: Nannocystis exedens; assembly: GCF_002343915.1. Taxonomy (GTDB): domain Bacteria; phylum Myxococcota_A; class Polyangia; order Nannocystales; family Nannocystaceae; genus Nannocystis; species Nannocystis exedens. Next base: position 7,173,951 of record NZ_NETK01000001.1, read on the forward strand.
GGCGACGGCGCGAGCGGTTCGACCAGCGATGTGACGACGTCGACAGGGACCAGCGGATCGCCGACCGAGGCGGCCACCGAGGTGACCGGCGGATCGACCACCGAAGATCCGGCCCTCGCGTGCAACGGCCACCCGGCCCTGTGCTCGCGCCGCTACGACGAGGTCGCCTATCCGTGCACGCACAACAGCTACTCGTCGCAGGACGCAGGGTTCACCCAGCTGGTCGCCAATCAGCGACGCACGGTCGCGGTCCAGCTCGCCGACGGGGTGCGCGCGCTGATGCTCGACGTCCGCCTCGACGACGGCGCGACGGCGCTGTGCCACGGGTCCTGCATGTACGGCAAGACGCCCCACGTCGAGGTGCTGGCCGACGTCGCCGCGTTCCTGGCCGACAACCCGCGCGAGGTCGTCACGATCCTCTACGAGGACTCCGCCGACGTCGAGGCGATCGCGGCCGACTACGCGGCGCTCGCCCTTGAGGACGAGGTGTTCGTGTACGAGGGCGGGCCGTTCCCGACGCTCGAGGAGATGATCGCCGCCGACACGCGCCTGGTCGTCACCGCCGAGCAAGGCGGGCCGCCGCCCGCCTGGTACCACCACCTGTGGGACGTCGCGTGGGACACGCCGTACTCGTACATGAGCCCCGACGAATTCTCGTGCGCGCCGAACCGCGGCGACCCCGACAACCCGCTGTTCCTCGTCAACCACTGGGTCAACAGCGTGCTCGACCTGCCGAGCGAGATGAACGCGATCGAGGTCAACACCTACGAGGTCCTGCACGCGCGCGTGGTCGAGTGCATGCAGGCGAGCGCCGATTTCCCCAACTTCGTCGCGGTCGACTACTACGAGCGCGGCGACCTGTTCGCGGTGGTCGACGCGATCAACGGGGTGTGACGCGGCCTCGGGACCCCCCGGGTCAAGAAGCACCTCGGGCAGCGGGCCCCTGCGATGAGGATGCCGACGAGCGGGTGACGACGTTCGCGGTCGTCGACGGGGTTTGAGCCGGGCCTTCGACCGGTCCGGCAGATGTCTCCGCCGACCCGAGCACCGTACCGTGGAGCAGTCGAGCGGTGAGATCATGTATGTCCTTAAAAACATGTTCAAACAAACATGTCCCCGAGGATACGATGGCGCGACGCCCGGCCTGGCGCCCGGCGTGAGCGACGCTCGCGCGCGCCGGCTCGCGCCGTCAATTCCCCTGATCCGGGGAATGGTCGCGCCTGCCGGCGCTGCGGTAGAGGGGGGCGATGAAGCTGACGAGTTTTCTGACGAGCGCGCTGCTCGGTGGCCTGGTGTTCTTCGCGGCCGGGTCGGCGCTGGCCGCGGAGGCGAAGATCCCGATGGTGACCTTCCACAGCCCCTCCCGCGGCGACTACTTCACCACCAGTCAAACCAACTGGACCTGCTGGTATTTTAATAATTGCGCCCCCGGGACCCCGGACTTTCGCGGCGATTACGTCGCGGTGGGCATGCAGGGGCACATCTGGAACCCCGACAACCCGCAGCCCGCCAACACCACCCCGCTGTTTCACTGGTTCAGCGGGACCCGGGCCGACAACTTCCTCACCACCGACCCGGCGTGGGCGGGGTCGGTCGGCACGCTGAAGGACGGCTACGTCCTGTTCCGCATCGAGGGCTTCGTAGCCCAGAGCGGCTCGTCGGGGCTGGCGCTGAACAGCTACTGGAACGCGAGCGTCGCGGACAACGCCGCCCTCACCACCTGGCAGTACGTGAAGCCGGCGGGCTACGGCTGGTACCGCACGGAGGGGTACCTGCTCCCGCCGGACAACGCCACCTGTACGGGGACGCCGAACTTCACCGACCCGTCGTCGTGGCAGGCCCGCGCCAACTACGTCGACAGCTGGGCGCAGCCGCAGGACTTCCTCGGCGGCGACCGAGTGATGTTCACCGCGCCGCAGGAGCAGTACACGATCGACTACTGGGGGCACCAGTACTCCACCCGCGGCCACATCGGCAGCTCCGCCCTCTCGGACTACCCCGCGCCGGGTCGACCCATCTACGCGCTGCTGGCCAGGGTCACCACCGGCCGGGCCTTCGTCGCCGGCGGCTGGTACGAGGCCGGCGTGTGGTTCCAGGCGCTCGGCAGCCAGCAGGACTGGAACGGCCCCTGCATCTTCTACGACGCCACCGGCGTGACCCCGGGCGCCCTCGAGACGCGGTTCAACGACCCGAACATCTCCGACAACAGCGGCGCGGCCAACGTGAAGATCCGCCAGTGGTGGTGAGCACGCTCGTGAGGCCGCATGCGGCGCAGCCGCGCCGGTGGCCCTCGCCGCACGACCTCTGGCCGCTCCCGGCGTCGGCGGACGCAGCAGGCGAGGCGGCCGGAGAGGTCGCGCGCGGGGCTGTTCGCGCCGCGCCCGGCGGTCGGCGCGGACGCGGTCGTCTCACGCGTCCGTGAGGACGGGTCCGGCGGCCGCCGGCGCGTCGTGCTGCTGCGGAACCTGTCTGTGAGGACAGGTTTCGTGCTGCGTTGGAGGATCAGCCGTGGCGGACGGTGACCTGCAGGCTGCCGCCCTTGGGCACGGTGAGCACGCCCTCGGCGAGGATCTTCTGGCCGTCGCGGACCTGGATGTCGTGCTTGCCGGGGAGCAGCGACAGGTTGACGTTGGGGACGGTGCCGGCGTAGCGGCCGTTGACGAACACGCTGCCGCGGCCGCCGTCGATCTCGAACGCGACCTTGCAGGCGGGGCCCTTGCGCTTGGCCTTGAGCTGCTTGGCCGACAGCGAGGCGTCGGGCTCCCACTTGGCCTTGTCGTCGGACAGGCACACGCCGCTGGCGTCGGAGCAGGCGGCGGCGGCGCGGGCCGGCGCGGCGGCGCCGACGGCGAGGGCGAGGGCGAGGGCGGTCAGGACGGCGGGTGTACGGAAGGACATGGCCGATAGTTCCTGGTCGAAGGGGAATGTCCTGCGGGTCAGAAGCGACCGCCGAGGGTGAGGCCGCCGTAGCCGTAGCCGAGCGCGGGGGCGACGTGGACCCGCGCGGACTCGCTGGCGCCGTGCTCGGCCCGGTAGGCCTTGCGCTTCTTGACGCCGAGGGCGAGGAGGGCGATGCCGACGCCGAGGCCGACGGCGGCCACGCCGATGCCGGCGTAGGCGACCACGTTGGCGGTCTTGCCCCGCTTGTCGATGTCGGCGAACTGGGCGTCGAAGTCGATGGCCGAGGGGTCGAGGGCGTCGACGTCCTTCTGCGCCTTGCTGCTGAGCGCGAGGCCGGCGCCGATCATCGCCAGGCCGCCGACGCCGACGACCGTCATCAGCGAGCCGCCGGCGATGAGGCCGCGACCGTCGCGCGGGGTGCCCTTCTCCTTCTTGGGCTCCTCGACCGGCGGCGGGGCCTCGACCGGCTTGTCGAGGTCGGCGATGGCCTTCTCGCTGTCCTCGATGACCTTCTTGCCGCGGGTGAGCTCGCGGTCGTACTCGCCGGCGTCGAGGTGCTGCCAGGCCGGGTCGCAGCGCGGGTCCTGCTGGAAGGCGGCGATGTCGATGCCGATCGAGGCGTGCTCGATGGCCTGCTCGAGCGCGGCCTTGTCGCGCTCGGCGACGCCCTCGGCGAGGTAAGCCTCGCCGGCGTCGATGAAGAGGAGCGGGTCGTTGGTCTTCTTGGCCTCGGTGCTGAGCAAGGAGGCCGCGCCGCCGGGGTCGCTGCTCAGCATCGGCTTGGCGCGATCTTGCACGGTCTTGCGCACGCCGGCGGCGCGGGCCGGCGTGACGTCCTCGGCGGCCAGCGCCGGGAGCGGCAACGTCGTGATCGGGAGCGTGACGGCGAGTAACGCCGCCGCGAGCTTCGGGACAGGCCTTGTCGCCGGGATCGAGTGCGCGATCATCCCGGGCACGGTACCAGGGCCGGCGGCGGAGGAAAACAGCGCGCCCCGGGCGCGAAACTCCGCTCCGCGCGGGGCCGCCGGAATGGTCGCCCGACGATCGCGGCGGGGTCTCCGTGCCGCAGTGCCTCGACCTGGCCCCGAGGCCCGCCCGCAGCCGGTCCGTGTTCGCGGGCCTGTCGCCCTCGGTCTTCCCTTGCGCGCGGTTTTGCGGCTACGGTGATCGGGTGACGACAGGCCGCCACGGAGTTCGCGAGTGGTTGGGCGCGGCGTTGCTGGGCGCGCTGCTCGGCGGTGCGTGCTACGAAGGTCCGGGCCCGAAGGAGCCGCCGCCGGGCTCGCCCGGAGGCTTTTGCGCGCCCGGCGGGTTCTGCAACGAGCCGACGAGCGTGTGCGACCCCGACGGCGATTATTGCTACGACAAGTTCAACGTGTGCCGCGGGATCTTCTGCGGCGGGGCCGGCCAGTGCGTGCCCGTCGACGCCAAGCCGAGCTGCGTGTGCGATCCCGGCTACACCAACGAGATGTACTCGCTCTACTGCGAGCCGATCACCTCGCTGTGACGGCGGCGCGCTCGCGCCGACGCGCGCGCGCGGCGTCGAGGTCGGCGAGGGAGTAGTGGCGGCGCCGCGGGCCGGCTATGCTCGCCCGGCCCATGCGCTCGTTCGTGCATCGCCTGCTGACCCGCCCGCTGCGTCTGCCGGCCGTCCTCGGACCCAAACCGCAGCCGGGTGATCCGCAGATCTTCCGCTTCAACGGCGAGCGCGAGCAGATCATCGCCGAGGTGGTGCGGCGCACCGAGCAGCACTTCGCGGCCGACCCGAAGAAGCTGCTGTACGTGCTCAACGAGGCCGGTCACGCCGAGATCCGCCGGCTCGCGGCGCAAGGCGACGCCGAGGCCGACCAGGCGCTGGGCTCGTGGCGCCGGCTGGTCAAGCGGCTCGGCAAGATGTCCGACGAGGAGCGGGCCGAGAGCCTGCGATCGATCACCCGCGTCATGGCCGAAGACATCGCCGGCAACTTCGACCCCCGGGTGTACAAGCTGGCGACGCGCCTGGTCCCCGGCGTGCTGACGGCGGTGATGAACCCGATGGGCCTGCCGACCCAGCTGCTGTCCGGCGGCTTCAGTCAGCTCGACGCGCTGATCTCTGCCGAGGGTCCGCTCGACAAGCTGCGCCGGCTGGCCCAAAAGGGCACGCTGGTGCTGGTCCCGACCCACTCGTCGAACCTCGACTCGGTCGCGCTCGGCTACGTGCTGATGCGCGAGAACCTGCCGCCGGTGGTCTACGGCGCCGGCAAGAACCTGTTCAGTAACCCGCTGATCAGCTTCTTCATGCACAACCTCGGCGCCTACCGCGTCGACCGCCGGGTCTCGGCGCTCCTCTACAAGGAGGCGCTGAAGACCTACTCGTGCCTGATGATCGAGCGCGGCTATCACTCGCTGTTCTTCCCCGGCGGCACGCGCTCGCGCTCGGGGATGATCGAGCGGCGGCTCAAGCTCGGGCTGGCCGGCACCGCGGTCGAGGCGTTCTCGCGCAACCAATCGCGCGGGCTGCACCGCCCGGTGTTCTTCGTGCCGGCGACGCTGAACTACGCGCTGGTGCTCGAAGCCGAGACGCTGATCGAGGACCACCTCAAGGGCGCCGGCCAGGCCCGCTACATCATCGACGACGACGAGTTCTCGCGCGTCGACCGGATCTACGCGTTCATGACCAAGCTGGTCACGCTGCGCTCGGCGCTGGTGGTCCGCTTCGGCGACGCGATGGACCCGTTCTGCAACCCCGTCGACGACGAGGGCCGCTCGATCGCGCCGTCGGGCCAGCCGGTCGACCCCGGCTCGTACGTCAGCCGCCGCGGCGTCCCGAGCATCGACCCGGCGCGGGACGCCGGCTACACCCGGGAGCTCGGCGACGCGATCGCCCGCGAGTATCAGCGCGAGACGGTGATCATCTGGACGCAGCTGGTCGCCCACGTGCTCTACCGCTACCTCGTGTGGGCGACGCCCGAGCTCGACCTGTTCAGTCGCCAGCGCCGGCGCGGCGAGGTGGCGATGCCGCGCGAGCAACTGGTGCGCGAGGTCGCCGAGGCGCGCGAGCGCCTGCTGCAGGCCGAGGCCGAGGGCCGGGTCCACGTCGGGCCGGTGCTGCGCTCGCAGTCGCCGGAGCGGATCGTGTCCGAGGCGCTGTCGGCGTGGCGCGACTACCACACCAAGGTCGTCGCGCGCGAGGTCGGCGACGACGTGCTCATCGAAGATCCGAACCTGCTGCTGTTCTATCAGAACCGCCTGCTGCCGTGGGCCGAGGAGCTGGCGACCGAGGAGACGCTGGCCGCCGCGCGCAGCATCGTCAACCAGGGAGGCAAGGCATGAGCGCGCCGCCGGTCGGGATCATCGGAGGCGGGAACTTCGGCTGGGGCCTCGCGCACGCGGTCGAGCGGGCCGGGCGTCAGGCGCTGCTGTGGAGCCGCCGGCCGCAGCGCGCCGGCACCGAGCACATCGACCTGGTCTCGGGGCCAGCCGCGCTCGCCGAGGCCGAGCTGATCTTCTTCGCCGTGCCGTCGCCGTACGTCGCCAGCATCGCCCGCGAGCTCGGGGTGTACCTCGACGGCGGGCACTTTTTGGTCCACATCTCGCGCGGGGTGGTCGGCGACGACCTGCACGGGCTGACGCAGGTGCTGCGCAGCGAGACCCCGTGCCGTCGCGTCGGCGCGCTGGCCGGGCCGCTCGTGGCCGAGGCGCTGATCACCGGCGCGCCGAGCGGGGGCGTGGTCGCCAGCCGCTTCCCCGAGGTGCGGGCGGCGGTGCGCGAGGCGATCGGCGGGCCGGCGGTGCGGCTCTACAGCACCGACGACGTCACCGGGGCCGAGTTCGCGTCGACGGCGGTCGGCCTGTTCGCCACCGCGATCGGGTTCGCCCAGGGCCACGGGCTCGGGCCGGCGGCGCAGGCGATGCTGGCGACGCGGGCGATGGCCGAGGCGGCGCGGATCGGCGTGGCGCTCGGCGGCAAGCACGAGACGTTCATGGGCCTGGCCGGCTTCGGCGACCTGATGGCCGCGGTGGCCGGCGACGACCGGCCCGAGCTGGCGATCGGGCGGGCGATCGCGGAAAACCAGCCGCTCGAGGAGATCGGGTCGATCGGCGGCACCTACTTCGAGGGCCTCGAGAGCGCCGGCCGGATCGCCGCCTACACCCGCCGGGTCAAGCTGTACGCGCCCGTGATCACGCTGTGCGCGGCCGCGTTCGCGCGCGAGATCCCGGCCGGCGAGGCCGTCGCCGCATTGATGTCCCGCGAGGCGGGCGAGGAGTGACGTCATGACTTTGCTGCCCCCGGTCCGATTGGTCCCCTGTTCCGCCTGCGGCGAGCTGCTGCAGGCCGGCTCCGGCCGCTGCCCGCACTGTGACGCGAACCTGTCCGAAGGGGCAGGCACGTTCTTCCCCGCCGCCCTGCTGGTCTCCAGCCTGACCCTGAGCGGATGCCTGGTGAGCCCCCTCTACGGCGGGCCCGCGACCGACTCGGACTCGTTCGAACCGCTCACCACCGGCACCAGCAGCGGGACCGCCGGCGACCCGAGCACGACGACCGACACGAGCACGGGCGAGACCACCGGCGCGCCGACCAGCGGGACGCCGACGACCGGCACGACCACGACGTCGACCGGCACGACCACCGACGAGACGACCGGCACGACCACCGACGAGCCCGAGACCGGCACGTCGACCGCCGGCACCGACACCGGGGCGACGACCACCACCGGGTGAACGCGGCCGGGTCGGCCGGCGCGGCCGAGGCCGAGGCCGAGCCGCTGTACGGCGTGGTCGACGGGAGCTGGCCTTGGGGGCATGTCCTGAAGGGCATGCCTGAAAATACAGGCGTGAAGGAGCATGTCTTTGAGGACAGGAACCTCGCTGCCCGCAGACCGGGGCCTGCGCGCGGCTTCCGGGGGTGACCGCGAGAGGTCGCCCGGCCGCGGGGTCGTCGCCGGCAGGAAGGTGAGGCGGCGGCGCCGTCTGGCGGCCGGGGCAGGGGTGGCCGGAGGCCTTGGGGGCATGTCCTGGAGGGCATGCTTGAAGGTGCAGGTTCGAAGGAGCATGTCGTCAGACCATGCGCCTCGCTGCGGCAGGCCGATGGCCTGCGCGCGGCTTGCCGAGGTGACCGCGAGGAGGTCCCCGGCGGGCGGGGTCGTCGCCGGCACGGAGGGAGGCGGCGCCGTTTTGGCGGCCGGCGAGGCGCCGGGACGCGCTTGCTGCTCGGCCGGCGAGGCGCGCTGCCGGCCTGGGGCCGGGGCCTCAGGCGGTGGCCTCGCGGCGGAGGTCGCGGGCGCGGCGGCCGGCGTCGGCGACGATGAGGCCCTCGACCTCGCGGACGACGTGGGCGAGCAGCGGGCCGAGGGCGCGCTGGCGGCGGCGGACCAGCGACCACAGCAGGGCGGCGAGCGCGGGGACGTCGACGTCGGCGTCGCCGGAGACGCGGGCCAGCAGGTCGCGCAGGGGCCGGCCGCCGAGCTCGGCGAGCCAGGGCGCGAGGCGGTCGTCGAGGGTCGCGGTGACGTCCCGCCACAGCTGCTCGTCGCCGGCGAGGGCGTCGCCCAGCGCCGCGACCACGGCCGAGGGCCACAGCCGCTCGACCTCGCCGGCGCGCGCGAGCAGGCCGGCCGCCTCGCGCCGCGTCAGCGCCAGCGTCAGCACCAGCCGCAGCGCGCCGGCCTCGGGCGGCTCGCTGGCGGGGAAGCCGGCGGTCACCCCTCGCCTCCGCCGGGCAAGACCTCGAGGACAGGTCGTTTGGGACAGACGCGCGCCAGCTTCACCATCGCCCGCGCGAGGGTGGTGGTCAGCGTCTCGCAGGCGTCGCGCGCCAGGCGGAAGCTGACCGGCCCGGCGTGGACGTGGACGACGCCGTCAGCTCCGAGCTCGACGCGGTAGCCCGGCGCGCTGGCCAGAAGCTGCGGGTCGGGGCGGCCGCTCACGCCTCACCTCGCACGCGCCGCCCCACGTGCAGCGGGAGGCCGCCGTCGTGCTCGCTCGGCGGGCGCGCGGCCAGCTCGGCGACGGCCTCGAGGACCAGCGCCGACAGGCCCTCGAACGCCTCGGGGGTGAAGCGCAGGGTGGTGGCGCCGACGTTGAGGTGGATCATCGCGCAGCTGCACGCGTCGATCGTGACCATGGCGCTGGTGGCGAGGCGAGTCCGCTGACAGGGGCGTGTGGGGTGCATGGTGCTCTCGGATTTAATTGATATGGGTTTTGAATATCATTTTCAAGATTTGTAGAGCGCGAGGATGGGTGGTTTAAACGATGTTCTGGCCAGGTGAGCGAAAGTGACCGGGCCCCGAGGACAGCGAGCCGGGAGGGAATGACGAGAACTTTATCCTGTTTGATGGGTCATGTGAAGACGCGCGCCCGCCTGCTCCTCGGGACAGGCCGGTCGGGGCGAGCCGCGGCGGTCGGATCGGTGGGCATGTCTTTGGGGACATGTTCGAGGAGACGTCCCGAGCGCGCCGCGAGCCGCTCCCGGACCGGATCGCGCGGGGCGCTGGCGTCGGCGGGTGAAGTCGGCCCGCCGCGGCTCTCGAGGCGCGTGCCGTCGACGCGCGTGCGCGGCGGAGAAAAGAGCCCTTTCGGACATGGCCGCCTCCCTGCGGCCGCTCCGCGCTCACGCCACGAAGGCGTCGAGCGTCGCAGGGTCGAACGGCGGGAGCTCGGCGAGGCGGGGCTCGCGTTCGGCGAGCTGGTCGGCCGTCAGCGAGCCGGCGAGGCGCTGGGCCAGGTGGAGGTAGAGGCGCCGCGAGTCCGGGCCGAGGCGGCGCGCGAGGTCGGCGATGAGGCCGGACGGGAGGCCGACGATCGGCGAGGTGCCGTGGACGTGGACCTGGAACGACGCGAGCGCGCGGCTGTCGTCACGGCCCTGCAGGCGCAGGAGCAGGCCGGCGAGGAAGGCGAGACCGGCGACCTCCATGGCGCTGGCGTCGGGACCGGCGACGACGTCGCGCAGGCGCCGGAGCGCGTCGCCGGCCGCCGCGAACTGGTCCAGCCAGGCGAGCAGCAGGGTGTGATGGGCCAGCGCGAGCTTGTCGTCGGGGTCGGCCGCGAGCAGGGCGGTGACGGTGGCGATCGCCGCGCCGACAGACTGCCTCGTGGGCGGATCGGTGAGGCGCTCGACGAGGTCGAGCGAGAGGGTGCGGTCGCCGGGGAACTGCTCGAGCCCCGCGCGCAGCAGCGCGACCGCGCGTTCGCGGTCCGGCTCGGCCCGCGCCTGCAGCGAGATCGTCCATGGATCGACCGCCGGGGCCTCGCCGGCGACCTGCTGCAGCGCGCGCTGCAGGGAGCGGGCTGCGGCCGGCAGGCGCTGCAGCGGGCCCGTCGTCCACGAGCGCGGGGCGACAGGTCCGTCCGCGTCGCTCGGGCGGGTCTCGGCGGTCTCCTCGGCCGCGGCCTCGAACTCGTGCGCCGATCTAATCGCGTCGTCCGCGTCGGCTCGGTCGGGGGGCGCTGCAGGTCGTCGATTCACGCCTCCGCCCGCGTCGAGCTGAGAGGTGCCCGAAGGGACAGGTTCCGCTTCGGACTCGCCGCCCGGGTCGCGCAGGGCCAGCTCGTCGTCGTCGAGCCCGACGCCCGGCGCGGCCGGCCCGCGCAGGGCGCCGGCCGACGAACGAGTCGGAGAGGCGGAGCCGGGGGAGCGCGAGCTGTCCGCGAGGACAGGCGGCGCCGTCGACCCGCCCGGACGAGGGCCGGGCGCGCCGCTCGCGGGCGCTCTCTCGTCCGTGTCCCGGCGAGATGCGAGCGGTCCGCTCGAGGGCGCCGGCAGGCCGTCCGGACGCCGGGTGGCGGAGCTGCTCGGAGGGACAGGCGCCGGCTGGCCGTGCCGAGCGAGCGCGGGCGAGCTGCTCCGAGGGACAGGCGAGCCGTCCTCGCGCGGCCCGACAGGCTGGCCGTGCGGGCCGAGAGCGCTGCTCGAAGGCGTCGACTGACCGTCCGCGTGATGCCCGGATGAGCGGGTCGAGAGCGCCGGGGCGGGCCGGGCGGGGGCGGACTCGAGGCCGCGGCGCGGCGGGGGCGGGGAGGCGGAGGCGGCCGGCAGCGGCTGGGGTGGGGCGCTCGCTGGTTCGCGAGGAGCGACGGGCGGGGCTGCGGGCGGGCTGGCCGGAGAGACAGGTTCGAAAAATGCGTCCGCGCGGTCCTGTTCGCCCGGCGTCGCCTCGGCGGCCGCGAGCGCCGGCGGGAACAGGCGCGCTTGCAGCTCCTCGACCCGGCGGCGGTAGTTGTCGACGCGGGCCCGGGCTTTCGTCTCAATCACCTGGTCGAGCAGGGGGATCCGCAGGCGCGCGCTGAGCCGCAGCATGAGCTCGTCGAAGCCCTCGATCGGCACCAGGACCCCGCGGTGGCGCGCCACGAGGCGGCGGATCTCCGGGCCGGGCGGGCCGGCAGGGCCGTAGTAGCACCAGAAGATCCCGCCAGGGATCGCGTCCTCGGGCAGCCCATTCAAAAAGCCCATGAGGCTGCCGTCGTTGCCGCCGTAGCCGATCACGATCGGCGTGTACGCGCGGAACACCCGGGTGAGCGGCTCGATCCACGCCGTCTGCAGCGCGGCGATCTCGGCCGCATGGTTCATCGGCGCCATCAGCAGGTCGCGGTGAATTTTGACGACCACCGGCCGGCGCGGCTCGACGTGGACGAAGTTGGCCAGCGACTCGTGGCCGCACACCAGCGGCGCGGTGCCGGTGAAGATCGACAGCGCCTCGCCGACGAGGTTGTCGAAGTTGGTGGTGATCACCAGCTTGTGGCGGGTCTCGGCGAGGATGTGGGCCAGCACCGAGTAGCCGAAGCTCGGGTCCTTGCCCTGCATGATGTCCTCGAGGTCGGCGTAGCCCTCGTCCGGGTGCTGGCGGAAGCGGCGGGCGAACACCTGGCTGTAGAACGCCGCCGCGTCGGCCAGCGAGAAGTTGCGGATCTCCAGCGCCTCGGCGGTGGCCCAGCGCTCGAGCGGCACGCCGCCGCGAGCGAGGCGCCGGTGCAGCTCGCCGAGCCAGCGCCACACCAGCGCGCCCGCCGCGGGGATCCCCGACTGCACCGACGCGCCGGCGCCGAGGATGAAGGCGAACCGGCGGTTGTGCATCTTGCGGTCGATGTCCCAGAACTGCTCGCACAGCCCCTCGGGGCCCCACTCCTCGGGCTCGGCCACGCTCATGCGCGTCCAGGATGGCCTCCCGCGGCAGGGCCCGGCAAGGGCCGAGCGAGGTTGCCCGAGGCGGCCTCGCGGCGTGGAGGAGTCGGGGCGGAGCGCCGTCGCGGGCGAGCGTGGGGCCACGCCGTCGTCACCGTCCTCCGCGATGCGGCGGCCCTGGCTGGGCTCGTCGGGCTCGACCGGCGGGGGACCTGCACGCGAATTCACGAGGCCCGGCCGTGCGGGCGCAGGGGGGCCGGCAAGACCGACGAGGCCGCGGGCGCAGGTCATTCCGCGGCCCGCGGGGCCCGCCGTCGCGCAGAATATGGTCTTTGGGACAGCTCGAAATCAGGCCGGGCGGCCCGGCCACGGTCCCGCCGCGGGGTATCGTCGGCGCGCCCGGGGCCGGGCGCGCGTCCCCGGCGGACCTGGCCGTGAGGCGCGCGGGACGGCTCCGGCGCGGTTATTCCTGGCTTTGAGGACAGCTCGGCCGCCGCGGCCGGGCGGACCGCGGGCGGGCCGCCGCGGCCGCGGCCTTGTGCGGGCGGGCGGGCGGTGCTACGAGGGTCGCATGCGCAGGGTCGCACGCGTCGCAGCGCTCGTGGTCGCCGGGTTCGCCTCCGTGGCGGTGGGTTCGGGGGCGGCGCGCGCGGCGGAGGGGCTTGTGCTCGACAAGATCGTCGCCGTGGTCGGCGACGAGATCATCCTCCTGAGCCAGCTCGACACGCTGGTCGCCAGCTCGCCGCTGCTGCAGGAGGCGCTGCAGAAGTACGGCCGCAACCCGACCCAGCAGCAGGTCGAGATGGCGACCCGCGAGGCGCGGACGCAGGCGCTCGACGAGCTGATCGACCAGCAGCTGATCAAGAAGGAGGCCCAGCGCTTCCAGATTAGCATCACCGACGCCGACGTCGACCGGTACCTGCAGCAGATCGCGCAGGAGAACGGGTTCTCCAACATCAAGCAGCTGCGCGAGGCGGTCGAGCAGAGCGGCCAGTACGGCAACTGGTCCGATTATCTGCAGGACACCAAGGATCAGCTGCTCGTGTACCAGACCACCCGCGCGCTGGCGAACACGTCCGTGACGGACGCGCAGATCCGCGAGCAGTACCGCAAGATGGTCCGCGGCGTCGACATCAAGGCCGACCTGCTGCGCTTCGTGTTCACGCCCGAGGAGCAGACCGCGAAGTCCCGCGACGCCGCCTACGCCAAGGCTCAGGCGGTCGCCCGCCGCATGCGCTCGGGCGAGGACCCGATGGCGCTGGCGCAGGAGTTCCAGATCAAGGAGCCGAAGGCGACGCTGTCGCGCGGCGAGGTCGCGCCGGCCATCGAGGACGCGATCTTCGCCGCCCGCGTCGGCGAGACCGTCGGCCCGCTCGAGACCGGTCAGGGCTACCTCGTCGTCAAGGTCGTCCGCCACGAGACCGGCAACGTGCTGCCGTTCGACCAGGCCAAGGAGCGCATCCGCATGCAGCTCGAGCAGGAGTCGTTCGCCCGCGCGGTCAAGGACCTGCGCTCGAGCCTGCGGGCCAAGACGCACATCGACCAGCGGCTGTGACGGCGGTCGCGGGTGCGAGAGGACATGCCCGCAGGATGCCGAGGACATGCTCGCAAGGGCATGTTCTTGAAAACATGCCCCTGCGGACATGCTCAACCGCACAGGATGCCGGACGGGCAGTAGAGCGAGTCGAAGGCGCCGCTCAGCACGGTGTCGTCGGGCAGGGTGACCTCGTAGGTGCCGCGCACGCCGTCGCCGGTGAGCTCGGTGATGACGACCTTGCCCTGGTCGGTGCTCTCGGGGGTGCCGTCGCCGTCGTCGTACCAGGCGAAGCCGGCGTCGCCGAACAGCAGGTGGTCGCCGAGCTGCAGCTCGTCGACGCTCTTGTACAGGACGATGCGGAACAGCGGGGCGTCCTCGGGCCAGTCGGCGTCGCAAACGCGTTCGGCGAGCGCGATCTCGATCTCGACCGCGGGCCCGTCGTTGGGCGCACAGGCCTCGCCATGGGTGCTCGGGTCGCCGACCAGCGGGCCGCCGGTGGTCTCGCCTGTGGTGCTTTCGGCGGTGGTACCGGGCTCGCTCGTCGTGGTCTCGGCAGTGGTGCCGGGCTCGCCGGTGGTGGTGTCGGCGGTGGTGCCGGGCTCGCTCGTCGTGGCGTCGGCGGTGGTGCCGGGCTCGCTCGTCGAGCCCTCGGTCGCGGTCGCGGTGGAGTCGGTCTCGCTCGAAGTCGAGGTCGGCTCGCTGGCGGTGCCGGTGGTGGTGCCGGGCGGATCTTCGGTGGTGGACCCGGTGGCGTCGCTGGTGGTGGCCGTGTCGGTGGCGGTGCAGTCACCGCTGTCGCCACACAGCGGGGTGGCGCACCCGGGCGCGAGGAGGAAGAGGGAGAGAGGGAGCGCGTAAGCGTAAGTTCGCATGGCGGGAGTATAGGAGACGGGGCTCGGCTGTCGAGCGGCGCATGCTGGTGCTTCGCTCCGTCGCGAGCCGGTAGACTCGGCAGGTTCGCGGCGATGGCGGGCTCGAGGCGCGGAATGATTCGGCGCCGATCGGTCGGGCGTCTTCCGAGGACGGCGCGAGCGATGAGCCGAGACGCGTGGCGGAGCGTGACGCCGTCGAAGCGCTGGTGCGGGCGATGAGGCACGGCACCGGCGACGTCCGGCCATGCGTGACGTCTTCGGAGGGATGGCGCGGACGATGGGGCTCGGTGCCGCGATGCGTGCCGGGGCGTGACGTCTTTGGAGGGATGGCGCGGACGATGGCTCGGTGCTGCGATGCGTGCCGGGCGTGACGTCTTCGGAGCGGCGCGGGCGATGAGGCTCGGTGCTGCGATGCGTGCCGGGGCGCGTCGTCTTCGGCGCGGCGGCGCGAGCGATGGGGCTCGGTGCTGCGATGCGTGCCGGAGCGCGTCGTCTTCGGCGCGGCGGCGCGAGCGATGCGGCTCGGTGCTGCGGCACGAGCCAGGGCGCGAGCTCATCGGCGGGATGGCGCGGGCGACGGGGCTCGCTGCTGCGATGTCATCGCAGCGCCGGCGCCGGCGCGATGAGGCTCCGGACCGGCGACGCGTGGCGATTCACCGCCGGCGGGTGCGGGCGAGGTAGACCGCGGCGGAGGCGACGAAGCCGGAGAACCATGCCCCCGAGAACAGGAACTCGAAAGCAGGTACGAGCTTGCCGAGCAGGACCACGGCGACCCCGACGGCCATCGCCAGCATGGCGGCGGGGTTGAAGCCGCGGCGGTAGGTGTAGGGGCCCTGCGCGCGGTAGAGACCTTCGAGGTCGAGCCTCGTGCGGCGGACCACCCAGTAGTCGGTGAGCAACACGCCGCTGACGGCGCCGAGCAGGCCGGAGTAGCTGACCAGCCAGGCCTGGTAGACGTCGAGCAGCAGCCACGGGCACACGAGGACGCCGACGGCCGCGGCGACCAGGCCGCCGCGGCGGAAGTCGAGCGCCCGCGGGAAGGCGCTCGCCAGCGAGTTGGCGGGGCCGACCACGTTGGCGGCGATGTTGGTCGACAGGGTGGCGACCGCGAGGGTCAGCATGGCGAGGACGGCGAGCAGGTTCGAGCCTGTCTCTTTGGACATGCGGACCACCAGCTCGACGGGGTCCCAGATCGCCTCGCCGTAGAGGATCAGGGTCGCCGAGGTGACGGCGACGCCGATGAACGAGAACAGCAGCATGGTGGCGGGCAGGCCGTAGAGCTGGCCCAGCAGCTGCTCGCGCTGGCTGCGGCAGTAGCGGGTGAAGTCGGGGATGTTGAGCGAGAGCGTGGCCCAGAAGCCGACCATCGCCGTCAGGCCGGGCAGGAACACCTGCACGAACCATGTCCAGGAGGACATGTCCTGCGGGCCCTGGACGAGCGCCTGCGAGCGCGACAGGATCACGCCGAGGCCGCCGGCGCGGCTCTGGGCCCACCACAGCAGGGCGAGGCCGACGACGACGAGGAACGGCGCGGCCAGGTTCTCGAGCCACTTGATCGACTCGGTGCCCTTGTAGACGAACACGACGTTGAGCAGCCAGAAGCCGAGGAAGGCCAGCCACATCGGCAAGGACAGGCCGATGAAGGTGCCGCCGCCGCCGAGGTCGTGCCAGGCGGGCCACAGCAGGCCGATGAGCTGCGACATCGCCTGGCCGCCGATGAAGGTCTGGATCCCGAACCACCCGCAGGCGATGAGCGCGCGCGCGAGGCTGGGGATGTGCGCGCCCTGGGTGCCGAAGGCGGCCCGCGCGAACACCGGGAACGGGATGCCGTAGCGCGTGCCGGCGTGGCCGCACAGGATCATCGGCACCAGCACGATCAGGTTGCCGAGCAGGATGGTGATCATGGCCTGCCACCAATTCATGCCGCTCTTGATCAGCGAGGCCGCGAGCACGTAGGTCGGGACGCACACGCTCATGCCGACCCACAGGGCGGCGAGGCTCCAGCGGTTCCACGTGCGCGCGCTGCGAGGCGTCGGGTCGAGGTCGGCGTTGCGGAGGGCGTCGTCGTCGGGCGGGCTCGTGAGCTCGACGAGGCCGTCCTGCTCCTGCGTGGGCATGAAGCCGATGCTACCAGGCCGGCGCAGGCCGCAGGCGTTCGCCGCCGGCGCCGCGCCGGAACAACGCTCGGCAGCTCAACAGCCGGTGACCGCGAGCGCCTCGGTGGCGACGGTGACCTGGGCGGGCACCCACGGCGGGTCCTGCGGGAAGTCGAGGACGAGGTCGATGCTGTCGATCGTCGTCGGGCAGAACGGCTCGGTGTCCCAGGCGGCGACGCCGGCGACGCCGGCGGCGGCGACGGCCTGCGGCATCGGGGCCATGAAGTCGAGGCAGCCGGCCGCGCCCTGCGAGACGCTGGCGCCCTGGTACCACCAGTCGGCCGGCAGCGTGGGCTGCGGGCCCGGGCCGTCGCCGGGGCGAGCGAAGCGGAGCTCGACGCAGAGGTCGTCCTTGAGCGCGGCCATGCGGACGGTGAGGTGATCGAGGCCGCCGGCCCAGAACTCGGCGGCGAAGTCGACAGCCGGCGCGCCGTCGGTCTCGCCGGTGGTGGTCGTGGTCGAGGGATCGGCGGTGGTGCCGGTCGCGGTCTCGACGGGCTCGGTGGTCGCGTCGGTGGTCTCGCCGTCGGTTGTCTCGACGCCGGTGGTCGGCAGCGCGTCGGTGGTGGCCGAGGTCGGGGTGGTCGGCGAGGTGTCGGTGGTGATGGTCGTGATGGTGGTGGGCAGCGCGTCGGTGGTCGCGGGCTCGCCGGTGGTGCTCGCGGTCGTGGTGGTGCCCGGCTCGCTCGACCCGTCGCTCGCGCTCGACGTCGTGGGGTCGGTGTCGGTGTCGCCCGGCGCTCCGGGGCCGCAGGCGAGGATGGTCGAAAGGACAGGTAAGGTAAGGATCGAGGTCCGCATGTCGCGAGGATGCGCGCGCGCCCGCGGCGTGTCCATGCGCGGGCAGCGATCCGCATCTCTCGATCGGCAGGCCGGCGGCCTGGAGGAGCTCCTGCGCGGGCACCCGCGGGCGCGCCTGCGCGAAGGTGAACGCCACGTCGAGGGGGAGCGCGCCCGCGACGGCGGGCACCGCCGGCCAGTCGAGCCCGCCAGGGGCGTGGATGGCGGCGAACTCGACCAAACCGGGCTCGCCGGTGGTCGTGGTACCCGGTCCGGCTCGGTGGTCGTCGCGGCGCGCCGATCGTCGAGGTCGTGAGGTCGGGGGTCGCGTCGCTGGTGACCGTGTCGGAAATGGTGGTCGCCTGGGCGCCGGTGGGTGGATCGGTGACGGCGGTCGAGGTCGTGGTGGCGTCGGTGAGCCCCACGGCTCGGGGCCGCAGGCGAGGATGTCCAAAAGGACAGGCATGCGGGCGAGGATCCGCCCGCCGAGCGGCCCTGGCGACGAAGCGAAGACGCGGTCGGTGGGAACTTCGGCCGAGCGCGTTTGTCGAGGTCGGCAGGAGACTTTAGTTCCATGGATCGTACGACGGCCCGATGGAGCCCCGCCAGGCGGCTCGGGTTCCTGTTTTTGGCGTTTTATCTGCTGTTCAACATCGTTCCCCACGCGCTCGGGTCGGTGCCGGCGATCGGCGAACTATTCCTCGACGTATGGCTCGCGCTGTGGGGCGCGCTGATGCCGGTGCTCGGCAACGCGGCGCTCGGGATCGAGGGGCCGATCGAGGTGATCCAGACCGGCAGCGGCGACATGACCTGGAACTACGTGCAGCAGTTCTGGTTCGTGGTGGTCGCGGCGGCGGTCGCGGGCGCGTGGACGGCGATCGACCGCGGGCGCCGCGATCACGCGACGTTCTACGCGTGGCTGCGGATCGCCGTGCGCTACTCGCTGGCGCTGGCGATGTTCTCGTACGGGCTGGCCAAGTGGAGCGGCAATCAATTCCAGCCGCCGGACGCGCTGCGGCTCGGCGAGACGTTCGGCGACGCGTCGCCGATGGGGCTGGCGTGGACGTTCATGGGCTTCTCGCCGGCCTACTGCTGGTTCACGGGCCTCGCCGAGGTGCTGGCCGGCGCGCTGCTGGTGTGGCGGCGGACGGCGACGCTCGGCGGGCTCCTGGCCGGCGCGGTGATGGCCAACGTGGTGATGATCAACTTCTGCTTCGACGTGCCGGTGAAGCTTTACTCGTCGCTGCTGCTGCTGATGGCGGTGGTGGTGGTCGCCCACGACGCGCCGCGGCTGCTGGCGGTGCTGGTGCGCAACACGCCGGCGCCGCCGGCCGACCTGAGCGCGCCGGTGCTCGGGCCGAAGCTGCGGGCGGCGCGGGTGGTCGCCAAGGCGCTGTTCCTGCTGCTGGTGCCGGTGTCGTTCGTGATGCAGCGCGCCGCGGTGGCGGAGATGATGGCGATGGCGTCGTACGGGCCGCTGTACGGGCTGTGGGAGGTCGAGTCGTTCAGCCGCGACGGCGCGGTGCGGCCGGCCGACCCGAACGACGGCCTGCGCTGGCGGCAGCTGTTCGTCGGCGAGTTCCCGTACGCGCTGGTGCGGCCGATGACGGGCGAGCGCGAGTTCTTCGGCTTCGCCACCGATCCGGCAGCGGGGACGATCACGCTCAGCGAGCACGGCGAGCCCCCGGTGGAGCACGTGCTGCAGTTCGCGCAGCCGGCCCCGGACGTGCTCGAGCTGACGGGGAAGTTCGGCGAGGCGGCGATCGCAGCGCGGGTGCGCAAGGTCGACCTCGACCACACCGAGCTGATGACCCGCGGGTTCCGGTGGGTCAGCGAGCGGCCTCACAACCGCTGAGACCTCGCCTCACGCGGGCAGGCGACAGCGGGGCGCGGTGCTGGGAGGCATGTCCTGAGGGACATGTATCGCCGCGCGCGGGTCGGCTCGCGGCGGCGCGCTCGCGTCGGCTCGCGCGTGCGCCCGATAGCAAACCGGCGTGCAGGCATGTCCTGAAGGGCATGTCGCGCGCGAGGGCGGGTCGGCGAGCGTCGGTGTGCTCGCGTCGGCTCGCGCGTGCGCCCGGCAGCGGGCCGGAGTGCAGGGGGGCGTAAGACCGAAGAGACATGTCCTTGAGGGCATGTACATGCGGCGGCGCGAAGCGCAGGTTCTTCGAGACATCGCATCAGGGCATGTCGCGGAGGACATGTCATGGGATGTCGACCACGGGGGTCGGGGTGGTCGACTGGCTGCCGGCGCCGCCGCCGAGCTGGCCGCGCTGGTTGCTGCCCCAGCACAGCACGCGGCCGTTCTGGCGCAGGGCGCAGGTGTGCTCGGAGCCGGCGCTGAGGCGGATCGTGCCGTCGATGCGCGGGCCGGCGACGGGGAAGCGCTGGATCTGGGTGCCGCGGTCGCCGAGCTGGCCGGCGTTGCCGCGACCCCAGCAGTAGATCTGCCCGCCGGCCACCGCGGCGCAGGCGTGGGCCTCGCCGCCGGCGATCGCCATCGCCCCGCGCACGTCCTTGACCCGCACGCGCGCGACCGAGGCGATCGTGAGGCCGGCGCCGAGCTGGCCGTCGTCGGTGTTGCCCCAGCACCAGACCTCGCTGTTGGTGGTGCGCGCGCAGGTGTGCAGGGCGCCGGCGGCGAGCTCCTCGGCGGGCAAGAGCTTCATCACCGGGACCACGGCCTGGCCGGTCTGGGTGCCGACGCCGGCGAGGTTGCCGAGCTGACCCCAGCGGTTCTGCCCCCAGCACAGCGGGATCCGGTTCGACTGCAGGGCGCAGCTGTGGACCTCGCCGAGGGCGAACTGCGTGACCTGTCCGAACGACCCGTTGACGATCGTCGGCCGGTCGGCGTCCTCGATCTTGCCGACGGCGACCTGGCCCTCGGCGCCGCGGCCCCAGCACACGACCTGGCCTGACTTGCGCTGGGCGCAGGTGTGGTCGCGACCGGCGCCGATCTCGACCGCGTCGTTGAGGCCGGCGACCGCGACGGGGCGGGTGCGGGCCTGCTTGCTGCCGTCGCCGAGCTGGCCGCGGCCGTTCTGGCCCCAACAGGCGACGGCGCCGCTCTTGCGGCGGGCGCAGGCGTGGTTGCGGCCGGCAGCGATCTGGACCGCGTCGTCGATGCCGCTGACGTCGTCGGCGCCGCCGCGGTCGGCTTGCGAGCCGTCGCCGAGCTGACCCATGTTGCCGGCGCCCCAACAGAGGACGGAGCCGCCGGACAGGGCGCAGGTGAAGTCGTCGCCGCTGGCGATCTCGCTGACGCCAGTGAGGTTGCGGACGCTGACGGCGACGCCCTCGGTCTCCTCGCCGGCGACGCCGTTGCCGAGCGCGCCGGCGCCGTTGCTGCCCCAGCAGACCACGCCGCCGTTGCGCTGGGCGGCGCAGGTGTGATCGGCCCCGGCGGCGATGCTGACCGCCTGGGTGAGGCCGACGACCGCGGTCGCGGCCTTGCGGTCCTCGGCGGTGCCGTCGCCGAGCTGGCCGTTGGCGTTGTCGCCCCAGCAGCGCGCGCCGCCGTCGCCGGTGCGGGCGCAGGTGTGGGCCTCGCCGGCGGTCAGGGCCACGGCCCCGGCGACGCCGCCGACCTCGACCGGGTTCTTGCCGAAGCCCGCGCCCCAGCACAGCACGCCGCCGGCGGCCTTGAGCGCGCAGGTGTGACCCTGGCCGGCCGCGAGCGCCTGCACGCCGTCGACCCCGGGGACCGGGCCGGGGGCGCGGGCGCTGCCGCGGTCGCCGAGCTGTCCGTGGGAACCTGTCCCCCAGCACATGACCTTTCCGCCCTGTACTCTCGCGCAGCTGTGGCGCGCGCCGGCGACGACCTCGCCCGCGCCGGTGACCCCGGGGACGAGCGCGGGCGAGACCCACACCTGGCGGCTGAGGTCGCCGATCTGGGCGTGGCGGTTGTCGCCCCAGCAGGCGACCTGACCGGTCTTGCGCACGGCGCAGGTGTGGCTCGGGCCGGCCGCGATCGCGGCGGCGTCGGTGATCCCGCGGACGGCGGCCGGCCGGGCGCTTTGGGCCCCGGGCCGGCCGGCGCCGTCGCCGAGCTGGCCGGCCGCGTTGCTGCCCCAGCACTGGACCTGGCCGCCCCGCACGAGGGCGCAGCTGTGCTGGTCGCCGAGCGCGAGCTGGACGACGTCGCCGAGGCCGACCACCCGCACCGGGCGCGGGCTGTCGCGCAGGTTGCCGTCGCCGAGCTCGCCGCTGCCGCCGCGGCCCCAGCAGTCGACCGCGCCCGAGCGCAGCACCGCGCAGGTGTGCGACCCGCCGGCGGCGACCGCGACGGCCGGGTCGGGGCCGGTGTTGTTCGGGACAGGTTGCGAAGGACCTGTCCCGGGGGACGTGTTCGAAGAGCCAGGTTTGGCGGGGGTCGTCGGCTTGGCGGTCGGGTAGCCGCGCGGCCCGGTGGCGCAGGCGGCGAGGGCGAGGAGGCCCGCGGCGAGGCCGAGGGCGCGCGGGGAGCGGCGCATGCGGCGAGTATGCCCGGGCCGGGCCGCGGGCGGCCGCAAATCGCGGGCGAGCGCGGGGCCGGCGCAGGCCGCCGGGGCCGGGTGCCCGGAGGGACAGGTTCGTGGAGGGCCGCTCGCAGCGACTCCAGCCCAGACTCGCAGGGCGCGACGCTCAGCGGGCCACGGTGGCGGGCGCGTCGAGGGGCTCGCCCTGCCGGCTCGCGGCGAGGCCGAGGAGGGCCAGCATGCCGCGGCGGTAGCCCCTGGGGTCGGAGCCGAGGGCGCCCTCGGCGAGGCCGCGGATCTGCTTGTACGAGACGGCGCGCGCGTGCTCGGAGTTGCGCAGCTTCATGCCGAACATGGCGACCGCGGCGGCGAAGCGGAGGTCGTCGGAGGCGGCGTCGAGGGCGCTGCCCGGATCGGCGACCGGCACGGTGAGGAGCTGGCTGTCGCCGCTCTCGGGCTGCTTGTAGCGCAGCTTGACGTGCATGAGCTCGCCGCTGCCGGCGGCCGGCGCGGGCGCGGCCTTCGGCTGCTGATAGCGCAGCGGGTCGACGCCGGGCAACGAGCCCTCGGCCCCGGGCGGCAGGACCTCGTAGAGCGCGGTGACGGTGTGGCCCGCGCCGATCTCGCCGGCGTCCTTGCCGTCGTCGTTGAAGTCCTCGTGGGCGAGCATCCGGTTCTCGTAGCCGACGAGGCGGTAGGCGCCGACCTCGAGCGGGTTGAACTCGACCTGGATCTTCACGTCCTTGGCGATCGTGACGAGGGTGGCGCCGGCCTGCTCGACCAGGACCTTGCGCGCCTCCTGCAGCCCGTCGATGTAGGCGTAGTTGCCGTTGCCCTTGTCGGCCAGCATCTCCATCGTGCTGTCCTTGACGTTGCCGGTGCCGAAGCCGAGGACGGACAGGAAGATCCCGCTGTCGCGCTTGGTTTCGATCAGCCGCTGCAGCGCGCCCTCGCTGCTGACGCCGACGTTGAAGTCGCCGTCGGTCGCCAGGATCACGCGGTTGATGCCGCCCTTGCGGAACGCCCGCTCGGCCAGCGCGTAGGCGGCCTCGATGCCCGCGCCGCCGTTGGTCGAGCCGCCGGCGTCGAGGGCGTTGAGCGCGGCGACGATCTTGTCGCGGTCGGAGGTCGGCTCGAGCACGACGCCCGCGGCGCCGGCGTAGACGACGATGCCGACGCTGTCGACCGGGCGGAGGTCGGCGACCAGCATGGTCAGCGAGCGCTGCAGCAGCGGCAGTTTGTCGGGGCTCGCCATGCTGCCCGACACGTCGAGCAGGAACACCAGGTTGCGCGGCGGGAGCTCGGCCGGCGCCAGCGACTTGCCCTTGATCCCGATCTGCACGAGCCGCGCCCTGTCGTTCCACGGACAGGCCGCGACCTCGGTCCGCACCGAGAACGGCTGCGCGCCCGCGGGCTCGGGGTAGGCGTAGGTGAAGTAGTTGATCATCTCCTCGATGCGGACGGCGTCGACCGGCGGCAGCTGGCCGTCCTCGAGGAAGCGGCGCACGTTGCTGTACGAGGCCGTGTCGACGTCGATCGAGAAGGTCGAGAGCGGGTCGTCGGCGACCCGCTTGAACGCGTTCTCGGCGATGTGCGCGTAGCTCTCGGTGTTCGGCGCCTCCATCGCCGCGACCGCCGGGGTCGAGGCCCAGCTCGCGTCGGTGTAGGACGCCCGCTTCGCGCAGGCCGGGGTCAAGAGCAGCAGGGCGACGAGGGGGAGCAGGCGCGGGCGTGTCATGCAGCCGCCCGAACGCCGGAGCCCCGGGAGGCTCTTACAGGCCGCCGCGGCGCGCAGGCGCGCTCGCGCGGACGCCTGCGCCGTGGGGCGCTCCGGCCCGAGCACGACGCGACGGAATCAAATGTCCTTCGGGACATGCTTGGTGAGACCGGCGCGGCGCGAGCTCTCGCGCTCGACGCGACGAGGGGCCGCGCGGGTCGGCGCAGGAGATCGCCTCCGACAGGAGGACCCAAGCAAACAGGCCCGGGTCTTGCGACCGCGGGCCTGCTTCCTTTTTTTGTCGGGGTGAGAGGATTTGAACCTCCGACTCCCTGGTCCCGAACCAGGTGCGCTACCAGGCTGCGCTACACCCCGAAGAGGAGGCCGGGTAGATAGCGGAAACGAGGGCTCCGTGTCAAAGGGTAAAATGTGATCAAACTCGCTGGTGCGGGGGCCGAAACGGGCGCCGGAGCGAGAATTTGGGCGGGCGCGACAGCCGCGACCCGGGCGCGGCGAGGGACGCGGCGGGCGCGGGGAGATCGCGCCTTCCGAGGGCTTCCAGAAGCGCCTGGAGAGCGTCCGCAGGAGCTCCCGAAAGGAGGTCGACCCGGCGAGCGCCGCGCCTCACGTGACGATCGAGATCTCGTACGGACCGACCCAGATCTTGTCGTTTTCCTCGAGCTCGACCGGGCGCTGGACGGGCATGTCGTTCACGCGCACCGAGCCGTCGCCGATGATCGGCCGGAGGAAGGGGTGATTGGGGATCCCGCTCCACTCGAGCACGGCGTGGACGCGCCGGATGTGCTGCGAGTGGTGGTCGGGCAGCATGATCTCGCAGCGCTCGCCGCTGCCGATCCGGTAGCTGCCGGGGAGGAACATCCGCTCCTCGACCCCGCCCTCCGGCCAACGCAGGCGCAGGGTCGCCGCCACCGGGATGCCGAGCTCGCGGTGCAGCACCTCGCCGAGGATGTTGGCCAGCACCCCGGCGTCGTGCGGGCGCCGCTCCGGCTCCTTGTCGAGCGAGGCCATGAGCCCCTTGACCAGCGTCCGCGGCAGGGTCTCGCAGCCCTCGTGCTTGTCGATCGGGACCACCGGCATGCTCGCGTGCGCGTGCAACCATCGCACCGGCTTCTCGCGGTACTCCTCGCGCACGGCGTTGAGCGGCCGGTCGCCGTGGAACGGCGAGCGCGCCGACAGCAGCTCGTACAGGATGGTGGCCAGGCTGTACACGTCGCTCGCCGGCGACAGCACGCGGGTCTTGAGCTGCTCGGGCTGGCAGTAGTGCGGCGTGCCGACGACCATGTGGATCTGGGTCGCGTTCATGCCGATCACGCTCTTGCCGTCCCACGAGCGCGCCAGGCCGAAGTCGAGCACTTTGATCTGCCCGTTGTCCTGGACGAAGATGTTCTCCGGCTTGACGTCGCGGTGGACGATCCCCTGCGCGTGCGGCTCCGCCAGGCCCAGGCAGGCCTGATGCACGATCGTCACCGCCTGCGCCGGGTGCAGCGGCTGGTCGAACTTGTGCCACGTGTTGAGGGTCTGGCCCTCGAGGTAGTCCATCAACATGTACACGTGGCCGTCGGGCCGCAGGCCGCAGTCGAAGGTGCGCACGACGTGCGGGTTGGTCAGCGAGCGCAAGATCGTGATCTCGCGGAGCGCCCGCTGGGCCTGGTCGCCCGAGGTCACCGGCTCGCGCGTGAGCTTCAGCGCGAGCGGCTTGTCGTAGCCGCGGACTTCGACCTTGTACACGCTCGCAAAGGCGCCGCTGCCGAGGACCCGCAGGATCTTGATGTTTCCGGCGTAGACATCCCCGGGTTGAAGTACAAGCGCCATAGCCCGCACGAAAACTATCACGAGGGCCCCGCGAGACAGCAAGGGGGCCCGCGAACGAGCCGCCGGTCCCATGAACACACACCTGCCGAGCCGACCCACCCCCGAGCGCACATCGGGTAAAGCCCCGGAAATTACGCCGATTTCGCGCCTGAGCCTGTCCCTGCGGCCTGCGCTGATTGCGACCGACGTCGACGGAACGTTGACCCGGGCAGGAAAGCTGGACCCAGCGGCGCTGGCGGCGATCACCCGCCTGGTCGCTGCGGGGGTCGCGGTCATGCCGGTGTCCGGCCGGCCCGCCGGCGAGGTCACGGGACTGTGTCGTTACCTGCCCGGCGTCACGCGTGGACTGGCCGAAAACGGCTTGCTCGAGGTGATCCCGGACCGGGCGCCGCGCTGGCTCGGCAAACCGACCGACAAGCCGCGGTTGCGCCAGGTCGGCGAGCGCCTCAACGCCGAGCACGACGCCCGCCTGCGCCTCACCGGCGACGACTTCTGCCGGCTCGGGGACATCGCCTACGAACGCGAGGGCCGCGACGAGCCCGAGCTGGTGCGCCTGCGCGACCTGGCCGCCGAGATGGGCGTCCACCTCGTGTGGTCGAACGTGCATGTGCACCTCGCCGAATCGGTGCCCGACAAGGGCGCGGCGGTGCTGCAGATGGCGGCCGAGCTCGGGCTCGACCCGCGGGCGATCGTGACGATCGGCGACGCGCCCAACGACGCGGGCCTGTTCGTCGGCGGCCGCTTCGGCGCGACGGTGGGGACGGCCGACATCGCCGGGCAATTGCAGTACCTGCCCGAAGCCCCGCAATTCATCACCCAGGCCCGCGAGGGCGCCGGTTTCG
This sequence comes from Nannocystis exedens, assembly GCF_002343915.1. Taxonomy (GTDB): domain Bacteria; phylum Myxococcota_A; class Polyangia; order Nannocystales; family Nannocystaceae; genus Nannocystis; species Nannocystis exedens. The sequence goes on from NZ_NETK01000001.1 coordinate 7,200,143, forward strand.
TCGAGATGGCGGAGGCCGTCCTCGCGGCTGTCGCCGCCGGGGCGTGAGGGCCCCTACGCGAAAATTCGCCGGCTGGCGAAACCGGGCGCGGGCTGCGGAGGTCGCATGGCTCCGCCGCGAGGTCCATCGGACGGGGCGAGCGCTGCGGGGGTCCGCGGCGATCTCGCCGCTTTCGTGCTATGCCGCGAGGCGTAAGGCCCGGACATGCTGAGTTCGCCCGCCCCCACGAGGAACCGTCCGTCGCGTCGTTGGTTGTCGCTCCCCCTCGCGCTCGCGCTCGGCTGCCAGGCCAGCGCCGGCGGCTTCGAGAAGAAGGCCGCGGACGCGGAGGTGGTCGAGCAACCGAGCCCGGTCGTCGTCGGCACCGTCGAGCGCGGCGCGATCACGGCGACGATCTCCGCCGCGAGCACGATCGAGGCCGAACGCCAGGTCACCGTCCACGCCGAGTCGGTCGGCCGGCTCGTCGACCTCACCGTGGAAGAGGGCGACAAGGTCAAGGAAGGCCAGGTGCTGGCGAGGATCCGCTTCGACGCCCAGGCCAACTCGCTGCTGCGCGCCAACACCTCGCTGGCCAAGGCGCAGACCGACTTCCAGCGCATCGAGCAGCTCTACAACGAGCGCGTGCTCGGCCACGAGGAGTACCAGAAGGCGAAAAATCAGCTCGACATCGCCGAGCTCGACCTGCGCGACCGGGCCCGCGAGATGAAGAACACCAAGGTGACCGCGCCGTTCTCCGGCACGATCACCCAGCGCAAGGTCATCGAGGGCGGCTTCGTCACCAACGGCGCCGAGCTGCTGCAGGTGACCGACTTCAACACGCTGGTCGCCCGCGTGTTCGTGCCCGAGAAAGAGCTCGACCGCATCAAGGTCGGGCAGGAGGCGCTGGTGGTCGGCAAGGCGGCGAAGGGCCGCAAGGGCACCGGCAAGGTCCTGCGGATCTCGCCCACCGTCGACGCCGGCACCGGCACCGTCAAGATGACGGTCGCGCTGCCGCAAGAGCTGGCCGGCGGCCAGGGCTTTTTGCCGGGCATGTACGCCGAGGTCACGCTGACGGTCGACCATCGCGAGGACGTCGCGCTGGTGCCGAAGGGCGCGATCGTCCACGACGAGGAGCAGACCTACGTGTTCGTACCCGAGGGCGACAAGGCCCGCCGCGTGCGCGTCGAGCTCGGGCTGCAGGACGCCGAGCGGGTCGAGATCGTCAAGGGCCTCGGGGCCGGCGAGGCGGTGATCGTCGCCGGGCAGACGGGCCTCAAGGACGGGGCGAAGATCGTCCGCGTCGACATGCAGGGCCGGCCCGAGGGCGGTGACGCCAAGCCCGCCGAGGCCAAGGCCGACGACGCCAAGGCCGACGACGCCGGCAAGACGGACGCGAAGGTCGACGACACGAAGGCTGCCAACAAGGAGAACTAAAGCCGTGGATCCCGTTCGTCCGGAGTCCGGCGACCTCCAGCTGGCGGCCAGGGCCCGCGAGATGGAGCGCTACCGCTTCACGGTCACGCGACCGGTCGCGGTGTTGATGGTGTTCCTCGCGGTGGTGGTGTTCGGCGCGTTCAGCATCCGCCTGTTGCCGCTGAACCTGATGCCCGACATCAGCTACCCGCGCCTGACGGTCCGCACCGAGTACCCCGGCGCGGCCCCGGCGGAGGTCGAAAACAATGTTTCTCGGCCCATGGAGGAGATCCTGGGGGTGGTCACGGGGCTGACGCGCATCGACTCGGTGTCGCGCGGCGGCTACAGCGACGTGATCCTCGAGTTCGCCTGGGACACCGACATGGACGAGGCGAACCAGGACGTCCTCGAGAAGATCGACGCGATCAAGCCGACGCTGCCGACGGAGATCAAGCAGCCGCTGATCCTGCGCTACGACCCCACGCTCGATCCGGTGCTGACGCTGTCGATCCACTCCCCGGTCCATCCGGACCTGAATGGGTCGCCGGCCATGCCGGGCCAGGAGGGCGGCGCCGACGACCCGTTCGCCGGCACGGCCGGGCTCAAGTATCTGCGCCGGATCGCCGACCGCGACATCCGCCGCCTGCTCGAGCCGCTCGAGGGCGTCGCCGCGGTCAAGGTCAAGGGCGGCCTCGAGGAGGAGATCGAGGTCCGGCTCGACGAGGACCAGCTCCGCCGCACCAACATCAACATCGACACCGTCATCAAGCGGCTGCAGGCGGAGAACATCAACCTGGCCGGCGGCAGCATGCGCGACGGCCGGACGCGCTACCTGGTGCGCACGGTCAACGAGTTCCGCGACCTCGACGACATCCGCGACCTGGTGGTCGTCTCGCGCGACGGCAAGGACATCAAGCTGCGCCACCTCGCCGAGGTCTCGAGCGGCTTCAAGGACCGCGACGTGATCACCCGCGTCGACGGCCGCGAGGCGGTCGAGATCGAGGTCCACAAGGAGGCCGACGCCAACATCGTCGACATGGCCAAGCGGGTCACCGACGCGGTCGAGCAGCGCGTGCAGCCGCGGATCCTCAAGGAGTACGGGGCCCAGGTCGACATCCTCACCGACCGCTCGAAGTTCATCGAGTCGAGCATCGACGAGGTCCGCGGCACCGCCCTGTCGGGCGGCATCCTCGCGGTCATCATCCTGTTCTTGTTCCTGCGCGACGTGAAGACCACGCTCATCGTCGCCGTCTCGATCCCGATCTCGGTGCTCGTCACCTTCGCCCCGCTCAACATCGCCGGGGTCTCGCTCAACATCATGAGCCTGGGCGGCCTGGCGCTCGGCATCGGCATGCTGGTCGACAACTCGATCGTCGTGCTCGAGTCGATCCACCGCTGCAAGGAGGAGGGCGACGACTACATCCGCGCCACCGTCCGCGGCGTGTCGGAGGTCGGCAGCGCGGTCGTCTCGTCGACGCTGACCACCGTCGCGGTGTTCTTCCCGATGGTGTTCGTCGAGGGCATCGCCGGGCAGATGTTCGGCGACCTCGGCCTGACGGTGGTGTTCAGCCTGCTGGCCTCGCTGGCGGTGGCGCTGTTCCTGATCCCGATGCTGGCGTCGCGCCGGTTCGTCGGCGGGCCGCCGTCGAACGAGCGGCCCGCGGTCGGCTTCTGGCGCTCGTTCGGCCGGCTGTGGCTCGACTGGGAGTCGCTGCGCGACCTCCGGCGGGCGATCCGGCCGCGCTGGTGGTGGATCACGCTGGTGCCGATCGTCTACGGGGTCCTGCGCTTCGTCCTCCACTTCGTGTTCGAGCTGCTGGGCAAGTTCTTCACCGCGCTGCTGCTGCTGCTGAGCTTCGTCGGCGTGCGGGCGGTGCGAGGGGCAGGCTGGCTGCTGCGCTGGCCGCTGATGCCGGTGCTGTTCCTGTTCGACGGGCTCCTGCGCCTGCTCGAGACCGGCTACCCGAAGCTGATCCGCTGGAGCCTGCGCAACCGCTTCGTCGTCTACGCGCTGACCCTCGGCGCCGGCGCGGCCACGCTGTGGGCGGCGCCGCGGCTCGACAGCGAGCTGATCCCCGAGCTGCACCAGGGCGAGTTCACGGTCGAGATGAGCCTGCCGGTCGGCACGCCGCTGCTCGCCACCAACGAGACCACCGCGCCGCTCGAGCGCCAGCTCCTGGCCAGCATCCCCGACCTGCGCACGCTGATCACCACGATCGGCAGCCAGCGCGACTCGAGCGAGGCCGGCGAGCGCGGCGAGCACACCGCCCGCCTGCGCGTCGCGCTCGGCGAGAAGCGGGCGCCGCCGAAGCCGCCGGGCGACAAGGCCGACAAGCCCGAAGGGACAGGCCCCGAGGGACAGGGCGCGAAGGACACGGCCGAAGGGGCAGGTCCCGAGGGGCCGGCGAAGCCGGAGAAGAAGCTCGACCCGGCGGCGGCCGAGGAGGCGGCGCTGGCGGTGATCCGGCCGCTGGTGCGCGGGGTGCCGGACGCGATCGTCCACGTGACGCGGCCGGTGCTGTTCTCGTTCGCCACGCCGATCGAGGTCCAGGTGCGCGGCTACGAGCTCGACGAGCTGCGCGAGGCGACCGACAAGGTGCGCGACGAGCTGGCGCAGATCGTCGACCTGCGCGACGTCAAGTCGTCGATCCTGCCGGGCAGCCCGGAGGTCCAGATCGTCTACAACCGCGACGCGCTGGCCCGCCTCAACCTCGACATCCGCTCGGTCGCCGAGCTGGTGCGCAACAAGGTCCAGGGCTACGAGGCCACCAAGTACAACCGCAAGGACCGCAAGATCCCCGTGCGCGTCCGGCTCAAGGACATCGACACCGCGACCGTGCGCGAGCTCGAGGACCTGGTGGTCAACCCGGGCCAGGCGCGGCCGGTGCCGCTGTCGGCGGTCGCCGAGATCACGCTCGGGCGCGGGCCCAACGAGATCCGTCGCATCGGCCAGCAGCGGGTCGGCCTGGTCACGGCCAACCTGGCCGGCTCGGGCCTCGGCAGCGCGGCGCGCGAGATCGACGAGCGGCTGGCCAAGCTCAACTTGCCGGCCGGGGTGACGACGGCGGTGACCGGCCAGAGCGAGGAGTGGGAGACCTCGTCGCGCTCGCTGTACCTCGCGCTCGGGCTGTCGATCTTCCTCGTCTACGTGATCATGGCCTCGCAGTTCGAGAGCCTGCTGTACCCGATGATCATCTTGATCACGATCCCGCTGGCGCTGGTCGGCGTGGTCTGGACGCTGCTGCTGCTGAACGTGCCGGTCAGCGTGCTGGTGATCCTCGGGCTCATCCTGCTGGCGGGCATCGTCGTCAACAACGCGATCGTGCTGGTCGACTACACCGGCCAGCTCAAGGAGCGCGGGCACAGCACCGACGAGGCGCTGGCGATCGCCGGGCAGGTGCGCCTGCGGCCGATCCTGATGACGACGCTGACGACGGTGCTCGGCCTGGTGCCGATGGCGCTCGGCCTCGGCGACGGCGCCGAGCTGCGCACGCCGATGGCGATCACGGTGATCGCGGGCCTCAGCTTCTCGACGCTGCTGACGCTGATCGTGATCCCGACCATCTACGCCGGGGTCGACCGGATCTTCGGCGGCGGCGTGGCGGAGTCGCGCGAGGTGAAGCTGCTGCGAGAGACGCGGGCGGTGACGCCGGAGCAGCTGGCCCCCGAGGTCGAGGTGCCGAAGTCATGAGCGAGCCGTCCGTCCCGGGGCCGGAGCTGCGCGACAACGGCATTGTCCACCTGTCGCTGGTGCGGCCGGTGACGATGTTGATGGCGCTGCTCAGCGCGGTGGTGATCGGCGTGGTCGCGCTGGTCGGGATCCCGCTCGAGCTGATCCCGTCGGGCTTCTCGCCGCCGTTCCTGCATATCGAGGTGCCGTACCCGAACGCGACGGCGCAGGACATCGAGGACCGGATCACGCGGCCGCTCGAGCAGTCGCTGGCGACCACGCCGGGGCTCGAGGAGATCAGCGCGACCTCGCGGGCCGACCGCGCCAGCGTGACGCTGGTGTTCGAGGGCGACACCGACATGGACATCGCCTACCGCGAGGTTCGCGACCGGGTCGCGCGCGCGCGGCCGGAGCTGCCGAGCGACGTCCAGCGGGTGCGGATCCAGAAGCAGTCGGGCGCGGGCATCCCGGTCGCGTTCTACAGCGTGACGTGGGACGAGTCGGTCGAGCTGCCGCGCGACCGGGTGCAGAAGCACCTGGTCCGCGCCATCGAGCGCATCGACGGCGTCGCCCTCGTCAACCTGTGGGGCAAGGAAGACCGCGAGATCCGCATCGAGCTCAACCGGCCGCTCGCCGAGGCGGCCGGGGTCAACATCTTCACCCTGGCGCAGAAGCTGTCGCAGTCCAACTTCAACCTCGCCAGCGGCGAGATCCGCGACCCCGACGGGCGCTTCGTGGTCCGCTCGCTCGCCACCTACCAGACCGTCCAGCAGCTCGAGGACACGATCGTCGGGCAGAAGAACCTGCGGCTCAAGGACATCGCCGACGTCGTCTACGACTACCCCGAGAGCGACCGCATCGACCGCTTCAACGGGCGGCCGTCGATGGTGCTGTTCGTGCTCAAGGAGTCGCAGGCCAACACGGTCGAGGTGTGCGACAAGATCCGCGAGGCCGTCGACGCGGCGGTGCGCGAGCCGGGGCTGGCGGGGTTCCAGGTCAAGGACTTCTTCATGCAGGGCGACGCGATCCGCTACTCGCTCAACCAGGTCACCAGCTCGGGCCTGCAGGGCGGGGTGCTGGCGATCGTGGTCCTGCTGTTCTTCCTGCGCCGGGTCCGCCTGACGCTGCTGATCGCGGCCTCGATCCCGCTGTCGATCTTCCTGTCGCTGCCGGTGATGTACTTCCTCGGCCAGTCGATCAACATCATCTCGCTGCTCGGCCTGATGATCTGCGTCGGCCTGGTGGTCGACAACTCGGTGGTGGTCGCGGAGAACATCGACCGCTACCGCGAGCGCGGGATGGGCCCGTACGCGGCGGCGCTGCACGGGGCCTCCGAGGTGGCGCTGCCGATCACGCTGGCGACGCTGACGACGATGATCGTGTTCGCGCCGGCGGCGCTGCTCAGCTCGGGCCCGACGCAGTTCTTCATGATCCGCATGGTCACGCCGGTGTGCGTGTCGCTGCTGGCCAGCCTGTTCGTCGCGCTGGTGCTGGTGCCGATGACGAGCGCCATGGCCCTCGGGACAGGTGACCCGCTGCGCCGCGGCGGCAAGCGCTGGCGGGCGTTCCTGGCGGTCGACGCCTGGTGGAAGCAGTGGATGGGCCGGCTGTACACGGCCACGCTCGGGCGGGTCAACGCCTGGTACGGGTGGCTGTTGCGGGCGAGCCTGCGCCGGCGCATCGACGTCGTGATCCCGTCGCTGGTGATGCTGGTGGCGACGTGCGCGATCCCGATGCAGCGCGTCAAGTTCTCGAGCGGCGAGAACATGGGCACGCGCAACTTCTGGGCCTACTACTCGATGCCGTCCGACGTCACCAAGTCGGAGGCCGAGAAGTTCTTCGTCGAGGTCGAGAAGTCGATCGCGGAGATCAAGGACGAGTACCGGATCTCCGGCCAGTACATCGGCTTCGACGGCAGCTTCGCCCAGGTGCAGGTGTTCTTCGAGCCGCAGGAGCCGGACGAGCGCCCGTTCAACGAGGTCCGCCAGGAGGTCTACGACAAGATGCCCAGCCGGCCCGGCTGGGTGAAGGAGGCCCGCTTCGGCGGGGCCGACGGCGGGCAGGACAACACGTTCATGGTCACGCTGTACGGCGACGACCACCGCTCGGTGCAGGAGGCCCGCGAGGCGCTGCAGGCGGCGCTGTTGCAGCAGCCGGGGGTGCTCGGGGTGTCGAACCGCGGCGCGGACGCGGTCCGCCGCGACGAGCTGGCGCTGGCGGTCGACCGGACGATGACCGAGCGGTTCGGGATCCCGGCCGGCAACATCGCCAGCTCGATTGCCTACGCGATCCGTGGGCAGGTGCTGCCGCGGTTCCAGAGCGCGACGGAGGACCGCGAGATCGAGGTCCGGATCCGCTACCGCAAGGAGGACCGCGAGCAGCTCAGCGAGCTGCTCGAGTTCAAGGTCCCGAGCGAGAAGAAGCCGGGCTCGGTGGTGCCGGTGCGGGTGCTGACCGAGATGACGGTGCAGAAGGGCGAGCAGGCGCTGATCCGCAACGACAAGCGGGTGGCGGCGCTGATCCGGCTCGAGCTGGCCGAGGACAACCGGCTCGAGACCATGGACAAGCTGCGCAAGTTCGTCGCCAGCTATCGGCTGCCCGCGGGCATCAGCTTCGACGCCGACCGCGACACGCGCGAGACCGACGACCTGCGCAACGACATGGTCGGGGCGATGATCCTGTCGACGGCGTTCATCTTCCTGGTGATGGGCTTCTTGTTCGAGAGCTTCATCCTGCCGATGAGCGTGCTGCCGTCGATCCCGCTGTCGTTCATCGGCGTGTGGTGGTTCTTGATGTTCACCGGCTCGCCGATCGACGCGCTGGCGGTGATCGGGATCCTGCTGCTGCTCGGGGTGGTGGTGAACAACGGGATCGTCCTGGTCGACTTCATCAACAGCGCCCGCGCGTCGGGGCTGTCGCGCGAGGAGGCGATCGTCCAGGCCGGCATGCAGCGGTTCCGGCCGATCTTGATGACCGCGCTGACGACCGTCGGCGGCATGATCCCGCTCGCGTTCACCACCCCCAACGGCGAGGGCCTCGACTACGGCCCGTTCGGCAAGACCCTGGTCGGCGGCATGACCACCGCGACGGTGCTGACGCTGGTGGTCGTGCCGGTCGCGTACACCTACTTCGACGACCTCCGGATCGCCGCCGGCGAGTGGACCCGCCGCGTGTTGTGGCGCCGCCGCTGAACGGTGATAGGTTTGCCGCGCGGAGAGGTGTCTCATGAGCCAGGTTCTGAGGATCGGCGCCGGGCTCGGCGCGCTCGCGCTGGCGGCGCTGGCGGCCTGCCCGTTCCCCCGCCCGACCCAGGTGCCGATGCGCTCCAGCGAGCTGCCGGCCCACCAGGGTGAGCGCAGCGACACGGTGGCGATCCTGCTGCAGGGCCACGGCGACGCGCCGGAGGAGTTCGTGCGCCACGGCTTCGTCGCCGAGCTCGAGGCGGCCGGGGTCGACGTGATCCTGGCCGACGCGCACTCGGGCTACTACGCCGAGCAGTCGACGGAGGCGCGGCTGTGGAGCGACATCGTCGGGCCGGCGCGCAAGGCCGGCTACGCGCGCGTGTGGCTGGTCGGCATCTCGATGGGCGGGATGGGGGCGATCTGGACCGCGTCGATGCACCCGGGCGAGATCAGCGGGGTGGTCCTGCTGGCGCCGTATCTGGGGCGCCGGCGCACGCTGCGGGCGATCGAGGAGGTGGGCGTCGAGGCGTGGCAGCCGGCGGCCGAGCCGGGGCCGTGGGACTACGAGCTCTGGCGCTGGCTCAAGCAGGCCGCTGCGACCAAAAATCCGCCGATCTTCCTCGGCTACGGCACGCACGACGCCGACCGCGGGCGAGCGATGCTCGGGCGAATCTTGCCGCCGGAGCGCGTGTTCACCCGCCCGGGCGGGCACGACTGGCAGACGTGGACCGAGCTGTGGCGCGTGATGGCGCCGAAGGTCCCGTGGCGCGGCGAGGACCCGCGGGCCCCCGGCGCGGGCCCGGTGCTGCGCACGGCCGACGAGCTGTGCCAGGACAAGGGCTTCGACTTCGCCTACGACCCGGTCGGGGTGCCGATGGAGGGCAGCGGCGAGCTGGCGTGCGGCTTCGGGCCCGGCACGCCGTGCGTGCCCGAGACCAGCGACGCCTACTGCGACGGCAGCTCGATGGTCGCCTGCGAGCGCGGCAAGATGACGGCCACGAACTGCGTCCAGCGCTGCCGGCAGGTCGGCGACCCCGAGGGCACGCCCCGCGACTCCGGGCGCTGCGCGATCCGCAAGGACGAGGCCGCCTGCGTCTGCTGCGACCGCGACGAGCCGGGCTGCCTGCTGTGAGTGTGCTAGCTTCGAGCCGACGACGGCCCGGGCGCGGCAGTGGTTGCCGGTTCAGAGGGCCTATCCCTTCAGACATGGACTTTCGCCTATGTATTTTCGGACATGTTTTTTTGTACTCGTGAGCGCCGCCCTGGCGAGCTGCGGCGACTCGTCCGAGCCGATCCTCACGACCGCCGGCGCGACGCAGACGACGACCGCCGCCCCGAGCACCGAGGGCGCGAGCTCGACCGATCACGGGACCGGTGGGTCGCACGAGTGCGGCTCGCTGCTGGCGAACAACGACGAGAACTGCGTGTGCAGCCCGGGCTACGAGCGTTGCGACCCGGACGACCCGAACAGCACCGACTGCTGCGAGGAGCCGGGCATGGGCGACGGCGAGTGCCCGGACCCGAACAGCTCGTCGGTGGACGGGCAGTGCTACTGCGACGTCGGCTACACGTGGTGCGACCCCGACGATCCGGCCGACCTGTCGTGCTGCGTCGACCCCGGCCAGACCACGGCGACGCCGACCGAGGGGACGAGCGACGCGACGGGCGAGCCGACCAGCGACGGCACCGGCGGGGACATGTGCCCCGGCGCGGTCGGTCCGCCGCCGAGCTGCGACGAGGACAGCGAGAGCTTCTTCTGCACCCATCCGTCGTCGTGCGGGCCGCAGGGCAGCGCGCACTACTATTGCGAGGGGGGCGTGTGGGTGGAGGACACGTCGCTCGACGACACGTGCAAGCTCGACGGCTACGACTTCGCGTACGGCTGCGTCGACGACGGCGGCACGATCTTCGTCGAGTGCGGCTCCGGCTCCGGCGCGGCCTGCTCGGGCGAGGCGCCGAGCTGCCTCGACGCGAACACCTGGGCCGGCTGCAAGTGGGGCAAGACGACCGAGGTCGACTGCTTCGTCGTGTGTACGGAGATCGGCGACGACATGGGCGCGACCTACGACCACGGCGCGTGCGAGGTGCAGGACGGCGAGGCCGTGTGCGCCTGCTGCGACGCGGGCGACCCCGGCTGCCCGATCTGACGCGCGCGCTCGCGTCCGCTGGTGCCGCCGGGGTCGCGGGCGTATCTTCGGGCGCGAGATGCCGCGCGCCCCCGTCCCCTCGTACTACTTCGCGCTCGTGGTGGTCCGCCGCGGCGACCGGTTCCTGGTCGTCCGCGAGGTCAAGCACGGCCAGCTCTGGTACCTGCCCGCGGGGCGCGTCGAGCAGGGCGAGTCGCTGTTCGAGGGGGCGCGGCGCGAGGTGCTCGAGGAGACGGGGATCGCCGTCGAGCTGACCGGCTTGCTGCGGGTCGAGCACACGGCCCACGCCGAGATGACGCGGGTGCGGGTGTTCCTGACGGCGGAGCCGGTCGACGAGCGGCCGCCGAAGTCGACCGCCGACGAGCACTCGCTCGAGGCCCGGTGGGTCACGCTCGCCGAGCTGCGGGCGCTGCCCCTGCGCGGCGACGAGGTCGAGGAGCTGTTCACGGCGGTCGAGCGCGGGCTGCCGGTCTACCCGCTGTCGGTCATCACGCCCGAGGGCGCGCCGTGGCGGTGACGGCGAGCGAGGCTGTCCTGAAAGACATAAGGAGCAGGGGCCGACACACATGTCCGGAGGGACATGTGCGGCGGGCGGCTCGCCGCAGACGCTCACGCCGACGCGGGCCGCCGCCGGCGCCACAGCAGCGCGAGGACGACCAGGACGCTGGCCTGGCAGACATGTCCGAACAGCCAGCCGCCGCGGGCGTAGACCGTGGGGGCCGACGCGGTGTCGCGGCCGAGCTCGAGCGGCACGACCAGATGTTCGGGCGGCACGGGGGCGTCGATGCTGACCGCGCGCAGGTCGGTCGTGGCGACCACGCGGCCGGCGCGGTCGACCAGCGAGCTGGGCCCGGAGTTGACGGCGCGGAGCACGGGGATCCGGTGCTCCACGGCGCGGAACTGCGACAGCGCGAGGTGCTGCCACGGCTCGGCGGTCGGGCCGAACCACGTGTCGTTGGTGAGGTTGACGAACGCCTCGATGCCGCCGGGCTGGGCCGCGACCTCGCGCGCGAACGCGGGCAGCACGTCCTCGTAGCAGACCAGCGGGCCGAACGCGATCGGCGGCGCCTCGCTGCCGGCCGGGCCGGGCTGGACGACGAGGCGGCCCGGGCCCGCGCCGCGGAAGTTGTGGGCCATGCCGGGCACCAGGCCCTTGGCCCACTCGGGGTCGACCAGCGGAATCTCTTCGCCCAGCGGGACCAGGTAGATCTTGTCGTAGCGGCCCACCACGCGGCCGTCGGCGGCCATGTTGATCACCGAGTTGTAGCCGTACGGGTCGCTGTCGGCGGCGGTGCCGGCCCCGAACAGCGTCGGCAGCGAGTGGCGGCGCAGCACGCGGTCGTCGTCGCTGAAGTCGCGCTCGAACGGGCGGTTCAGCGTCCACGGGAACATGTTCTCCGGCCACACCACGAGCTCGGCGCCCTCGGCCTCGGCGCGGGCCGACGGCTCGCGCAGGCGCTCGAGCTTGGCCGGGCGGTCGAACCACAGCAGCGGGATGTTGGGTTGGACGAGGCCGACGCGGACGGTGCGGGTGGTCTCGCCCGCGAGCGAATCGATCCGCCAGCGGCCGAGCGCGAGGCTGACGAGCGGCAGCACGAGCGCGATCACCCCGAAGCGCAGGCGCGCCGGCCCGCGCGCGCGCCAGGCCTCGCCGAGCAGGACGCCGCACAGCATCATCGGCACCTCGACCAGCGCGACCCCGCCGAGCTCGGCGGCCTGGATCCACTCGGGGCGGGCCGCCAGGCCCATCGCCAGGGTGAACGGGAACAGCATCGGCCACGACCACCACAGCCCCGACAGGACCATCGACAGGACCCATGGGACATGCCTTGAAGGACCTGTCCACGCGGACACCATCGCCGCCCACGCGGCCAGGGGCGCGGCGGTCCACAGCGCGAACACGACGAACAGCGGGACGCACAGCCAGAGATCGAGCTCGCCGAAGGTGTGGAGGAGATCGATGATCCAGGGGTAGCCGATCGCGCCCATGACGACGCCGGCGACGAGGCCGAGGCGCAGGGCCGCGCGCCAGCCGGGGGACTCGCGGGCGGCGACCCACAGCGGGGCGACGGCGAGCCAGCCGAGCGCGGGCACGCCGTGCGGGAGGAACGAGGCGGCCAGGAGGGCGCCGGTGCCGGCGGCGGCCAGGAGGCGGAGCGTCGGCGCGCGGTCGGAGGGCACGCGCGAGAGTATTCCGCGCGCGGCGGCGAACGCAACCTGCGCTTGACTCGCCGGGCCCGGCCGATAGCCTCGACGCCCACTGACCATCGGAGGGGCCATGCCCAAGCTCAACGCCATCCTCGCGGTCGAGAAGGGCCGCCGGACCGAGCTCCACACGCTCATCACCAGCCTTCACAAGTCGACGCAGCAGCCGTCGCTGATGACGGGCCACCACAAAAAATTCACGCCGCGGCGTGAGGACGGCGAGACCTTCCCGGACGACTCGCAGGTGGTACAGCTGACCTACGAGGCGGCGATCAAGGACATCACGGGGGCGCTGGTGTCGCTGCTCGACACGGTGGCGACCAAGGACTGGTCGAACTGCCAGGCGCGCGCCGACGTGGTGGTCGACGGCAAGGTGTTCCTGCCGCAGGTGCCGGTGACCTACCTGCTGTTCCTCGAGAAGGAGCTGCACGACCTGCAGACCTTCATCGAGAAGATGGTCGAGCTCGACCCGGCCGAGCGCTGGTCCTACGACGCCGGCACCGGGCTGCACCAGAGCGACCCGGTGCAGACGCAGAAGACCAAGAAGGAGCAGCGGCCGATCGTGCTCTACCACGCGACCGAGCACCACCCGGCGCAGACGCAGCTCATCACCGAGGACGTGGTGGTCGGCCACTGGACCACGATCAAGCGCAGCGGCGCGATCCCTCGCCCGCGCAAGAAGGCGCTGCTCGAGCGGATCACCAAGCTCGGCGAGGCGGTCAAGTTCGCCCGCGAGCGCGCCAACTCGATCGAGGCCACCGAGGTCGCTGCCGGCCGCCGGATCCTCGACTTCATCTTCGAGGGCACCCAGGCCGAGGGCCCGGTGACCAAGTAAGGGCGAAAGCCTTCGACCTCGCAGCCGCGAAGGAGGCCACGAATTCCCGACAGGGAGACAAGCTCAAGCTGGAGTTCAATCTCAGGGCCAAACAGGCGGGCCATGAAGGTTCGAGTCCTTCCCCCGACATCTTGCGTCGGGGTGGCGGAACGGTAGACGCACCCTCACTCGCAGCCGAGGGCGGTTCGCCGAGCTTCAAGCTCAACTTCTCTCCCAACTTCAAGACAGGTCGGACGAAGCTCTCTCGACGCCCAGCCACACCCCGATCCGAGATGCCGGTTAGATTCCGGCCTGGCACGCCAATCGTATGTGCCGGTGGTCCAACGTCAAGACGCGGGTCTTCAGATCTAAGGGCTGGAAAATGCCGTGAGCCTCGAATTCCGACCCCGCGGGCGCAAGTGCCGGTGGCACCCAGGTCCGCGGACCCCAGGGGCTCCAGAGTAGGCTACACTCTGGAGCTCCGCCTATTGGGTAGATATGAACTTTTGGCCAGGTGAGGGGAGCGCGGGCGGTGGAGGTCTGCGCGGCCTGGCGCGATGGGATGAGCGCGGACTTGAGCCGGGCGGTGTGGTTGATCTGTTGCAGCGCACGGGCGATCGTCGGCGTTGCGGGGCGCTCGGCGATCGTTGTATGGTCCGGCTCGCGTGTCTGCTGCGTCCCCCCGCTCAGTGATTCGCCCGCGCGTGCTGCCGCGTGCGCGCAAGGTCCAGAAGGTCCCGTTCGTCGAGCTGTACGCCGGCCGCCTGCAGGGGGTGGTCTCGAGCGGTTCGGACGAGGAGCGGGTGTACGTCTCGTACTTCGAGGCGACGAGCGGCAACTTCTATTGTAGTACGAACAACAACCGGCCGTGCGGCGGCCTGCGCGGCTCGCCGTGCAAGCACCTGGTCGAGCTGCTGAACGAGGGCGTGCTGCAGTACGGGCCGGCGCGGGTGATCGCGTACCTCGGGCTGCAGCAGGCCGAGCCCGACAAGGTGAGGTCGGGCGTCGAGCTGATTCGCTTCATCAAGGGCGGGCCGCACAAGGTCGAGGCCGGGATGGTGTTCAGCCGCTTCCTCACCTATCTGCAATACGTCAGCGTGGCGCCGACCGGCGCGCCGCTGCCCGACATGGCCTGGTTCGTGCGCTGATGCCTCTCCTGGATCTGAAGACTGTCCCCGAGCCCGTGGTGCAGACCGCCGAGCTGATCGGGCGCCTCGACGAGGTGTTCGAGTCCGGGTTCGGTCGGCTGTCGAGCGCCAACCTGCAGACACTGGCGTCGCTGGCGGCGAGCTTCGCCGGCACGCCGCTGGCCGAGCCGCTCGACGCGGCGATCGCCGGGCTCGGGCGCTCGGAGTTCGTCGATCGTCACTTCGCCGTGATCGCGGCCGCGCGGGCGGCGGCGCACGGGGCGATGCACGACGCGCTGGTGGCTCAGGCGTGCGCGGCGCTGTCGCGGCCGCGGCCGGAGCTCGAGGCGCTGGCGGACACGCCGGGGCAAGCCGCGCCGCCGCGGGCGGCGGTGCTGCTCGAGAGCGTGCGGCAGTGGTTGATGGAGCTGGCGATCGCCGGCTTCGCCAACCTCGAGGTCGGGGCGCTGCTGCCGTTCCAGGCCACGCTCGACGCGATCATGGCCGAGCCGGCGCTGGTGCGGCACGCGGCGCTGCTGAGCGGCTTCCTCGACGAACTTCTGACGGTGTTCCCGGCGCACGGCAAGCCGGAGGTGCCGCGGCTGCGGTGGGTCGACCTGTGGACGCGGTCGATGGTGCTGTCGCTGGCCCCGCCGGCGCCGCCGGCCACACGCGAGGTCAAGGGCGAGCTGCGGGTGTTCGCCACCGACCTGCGGCAGCACGACCACGTGGTCTCGCTGGTGGCCTTCGGCGCGCTGCACGAGCCGGGCAAGCCGCCGCGGGTGGTGCGGACCGGCGTGTCGGCGTTCAAGGTCGACGTGCTGCAGGGCGACGACATCGCCGGCCTGCTCGCCGACGTCGGCGGCAAGCTGCTCGAGGCGATCGCCGGCGGGCAGGGCGTGAAGATCTCCGGGATGCTCCTGCACGCGACCGGCGACCTCGTGTGGCAGGAGGCGCGCGCCGAGGTGCTGCCGACCAAGTTGAAGCTGGCCGAAGAGGCAGCCGCGGTGTTGACCTCGCCGACGGCGCTGCGGCCGGGCGCGCGGCCCGAAGATCGCCACCCGGCGGTCGTCGAGGAGCTGGTGTGGCTGCCGGCCGACGGTTACTCGGTCGCGGCCAAGGAGGCGCGCGAGCTGTCGCTGGGCGGGCAGGCGTTCCCGCTGGCGGTCGAGCGCTGGCCGAGCAGCGACGACCTGCTGCCGAGCGACCTGGCGGGCAGCAAGGGGCTGGTGGCGCTGCTGCGGTTCGACGGCGGGCGCTGGTCGCTGCAGCCGGTGATGATCGACAAGGGCAAGCCGCTGCCGCGGATGGTCGGCACCGGCCTCCAGGCGGCCCGCGGCAAGGCCAAGGGCGGCAACCTCGCGACCCTCAAGGAGCGCGCCGGCAAGCTGCTGCGCAAGAAGAGCTGACCATGAGCGCCGCCGACCCCGAGCTGATGCAGCGGGCCCGTCAGGGGCTCTACTGGCGGTTGATGTCGGCCCTGTTCGAGCAGGGCGACGCGGCGCCGAACCTCGAGTCGCTGGCGCGCGAGCTGGCGAAGACGACCGACCTGCCGGTCGAGCTGCTCGACCCGAAAGTGACGGTCGACGTGCTCGTGCATCGCTTCCCGAAGCTGAAGCCCGAGTTCTCGCGACCGCTCCCCGGCTTTTCTCCGCCGAGCGCCGGGCCCGAGGGCGAACCACCTGCTCCGGAGAGCGCGGCGCCGCAGCCGGCCGAGAGCCCGACCGATCTGAAGAGCACGGTGCAGCGGGCGCTGGTCGTCTCAAAACTGCTGCTCAACGCGTTCGGGCCCAACACGCAGGGCTCGGTGACGGCGCAGCAGTACGGCGCGTGGGCCCGCGACGTCGAGTGGCTCGAGGGCGCGCTGGGGCTGCCGCCGGGGTCGCTGCGGCAGAGCGGCAACGCGCAGAACACGGGGGCGCCGTCGGGCGGCGGCGGCGAGGCGACGCGGCCGCCGATCGGCGACGACGAGCTCAAGGCCGGTTTGGCGACGCTCGAGGCCGACATGATCCACCGCATGGACCTGCGCGAGGTCCTCAAGGATCCGGTGCTGAGCGAGCGGCTGACGCCGTCGATGGCGCTGCTCGAGCAGATCCTGTGGGACAAGGGCAACCTCAGCGGGCCGGCGCTGCAGAACGCGAAGCGGCTGATCGCCCGCTACGTCGACGAGCTGTCGAAGGTGCTGAAGCTGCAGATGCGCCAGGTGACGTCGCGGGTCCACGACCACCGGGTGCCGCCGCGGCGGATCTTCCGCAACCTCGACATGAAGCGGACGGTCTGGAAGAACCTGACGAACTGGGACCCGAACGAGCGCCGGCTGTACGTCGATCGCCTGTTTTACCGCCGCACCGGCAAGAAGAGCCTGCCGACCAAGCTCCTCATCATCGTCGATCAGTCGGGCTCGATGACGTCGGCGATGGTGCAGACGACGATCCTGGCGTCGATCTTCGCCGCGCTGCCGAAGGTGATCGTCCACCTGTTCGCGTTCGACACCCGCGTCATCGATTTGACGCCGTACGTCCACGACCCGGTCGAGACGCTGCTGCGCACCAAGCTCGGCGGCGGCAACGACATGCGGCTGGCGCTCGACCTGGCGGCGCCGTGCATCGACTCGCCGCAGAACACCGCGGTGGTCGTGATCTCCGACTTCTATGACTGGAGCGACTTCTTCTCGGTGCTGCGCCAGTGGAAGGAGTCGGGCTGCCACCTCATCCCGGTCGGGTCGCTGCACACGACCGGGTACTTCTCGGTCAACCCCGAGTACGCGGCGAAGTTCAAGGAGATCGGCGCGCCGATCCTCAGCGGCAGCCCCAAGAAGCTGATCGAGCAGATCAAAAAGGTGATGTAGTCGCGATGGCCAAGAAGATCTCTACCCCCGCCACGACTGATTCGGTGCCGGCGCCGGCGCCGGCCACCAGCGAGACCAAGCTGCGCATGCCGGCCGAGGAGAAGTACGCGGCCGAGCTGGCGTACCTGGCCAGCGTCGACAAGGATCCGCGGCCGTTCGCGTGGCGGCTGTCGCCGCGGATGATCCGCACGTTCATCCTCGGGGCTGGCCCCGGGGACAGCTTCGACCGGCCGATCGCGCAGAAGTTCTTCGGCGACGCGTCGCTGGTCGAGCGGGCGATCGTGACGCTGGCGTCGGACCGCGGCCTGCTCCTGATCGGCGACCCGGGCACCGGCAAGAGCTGGCTGGCCGAGCTGCTGGCGGCGGCGACCTCCGGCAACTCGACGCACGTGGTCCAGGGCACGGCGGGCACGACCGAGGACCACATCAAGTACTCGTGGAACGTGGCGATGGTGATCGCCAGCGGGCAGTCGCGCGAGTCGATGATCCCGTCGCCGATCATGACGGCGATGCAGCGCGGCGAGATGGGCCGGTTCGAAGAGCTGACCCGCTGCGGCTCCGACGTGCAGGACGCGCTGATCTCGATCCTGTCGGAGAAGTACATCACCATCCCCGAGCTGCGCGGCGACGACAGCGTGGTCTACGCCAAGCCGGGCTTCAACATGATCGCCACCGCCAACAGCCGCGACCGCGGGGTCAACGAGCTGTCGACGGCGCTGAAGCGGCGCTTCAACTTCGTGACGATACCCATCGTGACGAACAAGAAGTCGGAGAAGGAGATCGTGCTGTTCCGGACGCGCGAGCTGATGGCCCGCCACACGATCACGGTCGACGTGCCGCCGACGATGCTCGACATCCTGCTGCAGACGTTCGCCGACCTGCGCGAGGCGACCGCGAACACGACGTCCGAGGACCAGCGGCTCGAGTCGTCGCTGTCGACGGCCGAGCAGATCGGGGTGCTCGAGGACGCGCTGCTGCACAGCAACTTCTTCGGCGACAAGGCGCTGCAGCCGGCCACGCTGGCCCGCTCGCTGGTCGGCACGCTGGTCCGCCGGGTGCCCGAGGACGTGTCGATCCTCAACAAGTTCTGGCACGCGACCGCGGCCGAGACCGACGGCGTCAAGAAGCGCAAGAAGGGCGAGGAGGCCGCCGCGCCGGCGAAGGGCGAGAAGTCGCCCGAGTGGGAGGCGTTCGTCGCCGGCGGCAAGCAGGCGCTGTCCTCGTTCAAGTAGGCGGTGCGAAGGTGAACTCGATCCTCGACCCAGCCCTCCTCGACCCGGCGCTGCAGGCCCTGCGCTCGCAGCTCGAAGCGGCGGCGGCGGCGTTCGCCGGCGACTCGGCCCACCTCGGGGCGCTGCTGCGCGCGATGATCGAGGACGTCCAGCGCGCCACCGCCGAGCCGGTCGAGGTGTTCCCGGTCAAGCACCACTCGCCGGCGTCGGCGCTGCACATGCTGCGCCGGCTGCGGGCGCGCGCGCCGAAGGTCATCTACATGGAGGGCTGCGAGGACCTGAACGCCGCGCTGGCCGGGCTGCACCACTGCCGCTTCCCGGTCGCGCTGCAGGCGTTCGCCCCGGAGGCGCCGGCGTTCCCGGCCGACTGGACGCCGCTCAACGTGGTGCTGCCATTGACGGAGTTCTCGGCCGAGTACCAGGCGATCGCGTACTGCCTGCAGAACCCGGGCACGAAGCTGGTGTTCGTCGACCGCTCGGTCGACCACGTGTTCCAGTGGATGCCGAAGGGCGGGCCGCCGCCGGGCGAGGACAGCGGCGAGGCCGACGACGGCGGCGACGAGCCCGAAGCGGAGGAAGCGGCCGGCGAGGGCGAGGGCGAGGGCGCGTCGACCGGCAACACCGGCAACCTGCACGGCGGCGCGGTCGGCCTGCAGATCGGCGACATGCAGCCGACCTTCGGCGACTTCCTCGACGTGCTGCTGCGCAACGCGAAGGTGCGCCACTACAGCGAGTGGTGGACGCAGTACGTCGAGGGACCGACGCTGTCCTGTGATTACGGGACGTATCGGCAGGTGTTCTTCCTGGTCGGCTCGCTGCTGCGGCGGATCGGGATCACCGAGAAGGACCGCGTCGCCGACGGCGAGCGCGAGCGCTACATGTGGACGCGGATCCGCGAGCACATGCAGGCGCACAAGGTCGACCCGCGCGAGGCGATGTACGTGTGCGGGGCGATCCACGCGGTCTCGCCGATCCCCGAGTTCGGCTCGAAGGGCGCGGCCTGGACGGTGCCGCCGAAGACGCCGACGCAGTGGTTCTACGGCGTGGTGCCCTCGAGCTACGCGGCGATCGAGCGCCAGTTCAGCCTGCCGGCCGGCGAGATCTCGATCGCGCAGTCGATGTGGGACAAGGGGCTGCAGGCGCTCGAGCTCAAGCCATTTAAGATCGAGGCCGAGAAGAAGACCGAGGCCGAGGGCAAGCCGACGGTGCGCAAGAAGGCCGCGGCTCCGGGCGCTCCGGCGGCGCCGGTCGAAGCAGTTCCTGCGGCGGTCAGTGGTTCGGGCTTGCGCGAGTTCTTGACCCGGCCGCCGACGTTCGTCGCCGCCGACGACGAGCAGCTGATGCGCTGGTGCGTCGACATCGTCCGCCTGGCGCGCAAGCACGGCTACAACGCGTCGACGGCCGACACGATCGCGATCCTCCACACCGCGACGCTGCTGGCGCGGCTGCGCGACCGGCCGCACCCGTCGCCGTACGACTTCCAGGACGCGGCCGTGACGTGCCTCGAGAAGGATCGCGTGCCGGGCCGTCGCGACGTGCGGCGGCTGTGCCAGATCTTGCTCGGCGGCGACCGCCTCGGCCGCGTCGGCTACGAGTCGCTGCCGCCGCTGGCGCAGGACGTGTACGACCGCCTGGCGGTGCTCGGCGTCAACCTCAAGTCGAGCCGCATCGAGCGGGCGCTGCTCGACATCCAGGGCCGGCCGGAGTTACTGCCGGCGTCGGACCTGCTGTGGCGGCTGCGCTACCTCGGCGCGGGCGTGCGGCCGATCATGGGCGAGCGCACGCTCGGTCACAAGCCGAAGCAGGAGTCGTGGGACATCGAGATCGGCAAGCACCAGGGCTCGCTGATCCAGCTCGGCTACGAGGGGCTGACGATCGAGCAGGTGCTCGAGAAGCGGCTCAAGGCCAAGGCGTTCGAGGCGACGTCGCGGGCCGCGAAGGCGCTCGAGGCGGCCGAGGACAGCGTGCTGTATCTGCGCAGCGGGCGACTGACGCGCGAGCTGGGGCTGCGCGCGACGGAGCTGCTGCGCGCGGAGCTCGGAGGCAACGACGCGCCGGAGATCTTCCAGCGCGTGCGCGGGCTGGTCCACTACTACCGCACGCTGGGGATGCCGGACTGGATCAAGGACTTCGTGTCCACCGGCTACCGACACTACGCGACGCTGCTGCCGACGGCGTTCACCGATCGCGGGACGGCGCCGCGCCAGCTCGCGGCGATGCTGGCGTTCATCTTCACGCAGGAGGCGCTGGCGTTCTCGATGGGCTGCGAGCGCAGCCAGCTGCTGATCGCGGTGGCGCAGGCGGAGCCCGAGGACCCGCCGAAGATCGCGCTGCGCTGGGCGGCGCAGTGGATCCTCGGCCAGCGCAGCGAGGACGAGATCCGCGCCGACTTCCAGCACCTGCTGCACAGCCCGCTGCTGCTGCCGGCCTTCCCGGAGTACATGGCGGGCTTCCTGCTCGCGCTCGAGTTCACCCCGCGGATCTCCCGGCTCGCCGTCGAGTTCCTCAGCCGCGCGTTCGCGGCCCTGCCCGACGAGGTGCTGGTGCCGTGGCTGCCCAAGCTGGTGGTGACGCTGCGGCCGCTCGGCCCGGGGGTGATGCAGACGCTGGTCAAGGAGGCGGGCCTGGCGTTCCCGCGCGAGCTGAGCAAGCTGCCGGCGTGGGAATTCTCGTGGGACCGCAGCGTGCCGGTGGCACCTCCGCCTGTCCCGAAGGCCAGGAACGAAGCGAAGCCGGCCGCGAAGGCGACCCGCGCGGCGCCGGCCGCCCAGCGCACGCCGGGCGAGCTGGCGGTGGCGACGCTGCTGCGCGCCGAGCCGGCCTCGCTCGACGCGCTCGCGGGGCTGCTCGGGGTGCCGGCGACGTGGGCACCGCTGGCGTCCGAGGCGAGCGCGGCGACGAGCGAGGCCGAGTCGGTCGAGGGCGAGGCGACGGAGGTGGCAGCAGCAGCGGCGAGCGCGGTCGACACGCCGCTCTCGCAACTGCTGGCGGCGCACCCGGAGGCGCTGCAGGCCCTCGCCGCGCGCGTGCAGGCGCTCGCGTGAGCCCGGCTGCCGGTCCTGACGCGCGGCCTGAAGTTCTGCCCGCCGCAGCTCGGGGCGCTGCGGTTCGCCGGCGGCTGGGCCCGGCCCGCCGACGAGGCGCTGGAGCTGCAGTTCCGCGGCGGGCGCTGCGTCGGTCTTCGCGGACATGTCCCGGCGGACATGGACTGCGCGGCGGTCGCGGGTTGGCTCGGCTACGACGCGGCGACCTTCCCGCTGCGCCGCGCCGACCGTTGCGAGTGGCCGGGGATCAGCCTCAAGCACCGCCTCGCCGAGGGCGTGGCCGGCAGCTACGTCCGGCCACCCGCGAGTACACGCTCGCGCTGCGGCGATGACGGCGAGGCAGCCGATCGGGCGAGACGGACGGCGCGGCGGCTCGAGTGCGGCCGCAAGATGTCCTGAAGGACATGCGCAGCGCCGAACCGAGCCGAGCGGCGACGGCCATGGAGAGGTGGCCGTCGGCCGAGCTGTCCTCGCGGACAGGTCAGCCGCGCCGCGACGGACGCGCCGGGCGCCCTGAGCGCCCGCAGAGCTCCCGATTCACGGGCTGCGCTGCCGGTTTCTGCCGGGTCTGCAGCGGCTCGTGCGGCCATTGCGCGAGATCGCGCCCCGATCCCGGCGCGTTCGCGGCGGTCGCCTTGCCAAGGCGAATCCGGTGTGGTCTCGTCAGCGCGGATGCGCCTGACGGGCCTCGCGGCGAGCTGTCTCTTCGGACATCTCGTCGCGGCGTCGAGCTGCGGCGGCGATCCGCGCGGGCCGGCCGAGCGGGCCGAGCCGCCGGTCGAGCCGGTGCTGCGCGCGGCCGACTTCGCCGACCCGCAGGGCGGGCAGCGCTTCGACGGCGAGGTCAAGTTCGCCGGCGGGGCGACGATCGGGGCGCGGCAGATCACGCCGGCCGATCCGCGCGCGGGCGAAGCGATCAAGGTCCGCTTCACGGCCGCGGGCATCGGCGCCGGCGCGCGGCTGCGGGTCGGCCTGCGGGCGCCGCAGATCGCCGGTCTTCAGGAAGCGCGCGGTCAGACCAGCGTGCCGAGAGGACCCATCGATGACCCGCGCGACCGCTTCGTCGAGCTCGCGGGGCCGGTCGAGGACGCGGAGGTCGAGCTGCCGCTGGCGTCGCCGTGGCACGCCAGCCACGCGGTGATCGTGGCCGAGCTGGTCGGCGACGTCGCGGTCGCGGGGCCGCGGCGGGCCGACGGGGTGGCGATCCTCGCGGTCGTGCGGGTGGCCGGCGAGCCGATGCAGGTCACGGCGCCGCGCGCCGGCGCGATCGCGGTCGACGGCGTGCTCGACGAGCCGGTGTGGACCGCCCAGGCCGGCGTGCCGCTGACGCTGTCGCTCGACGGCGAGCCCGACCCATCGGCCACCGCGCCGGCGCAGGCGGGCTCGCTCGGGTCGCTGGCGCCGGAGCACGGCACGCGGGTCGCGTTCGCCTGGGACGACGCCCACCTCTACGCCGCCGCCGACGTGCCCGACGACGACCTGTGGACCGAGTACGCGCAGCAGGACGACCCGCTGTACAAGCAGGAGGCGTTCGAGCTGTTCGTCGCGGCCACGAACGAGGGCCGGCGCTACCTCGAGTACCAGGTGTCGGCGCGCGGGGTCACCTTCGACGCCCGCTTCCCGCGCTACCGGGCCGGCGACGAGGCGTGGGACTCGCGCTGGCGCACGGCGGTGCAGGCGAAGGGCACCGTGAACGCGGGGCGCGACCGCGACCGCGGGTTCGTCGTCGAGGTGGCGATCCCGTGGGACGAGCTGTGCGCCGAGACCGAGCTGGCCTGCCCGCCGCGCGCGGGAATGCAGCTGCGCGTCAACGCGTTCCGGCTCGAGCGGGTCGGGCGCAAGCGGGCCGTCGGCCTGTCGCTGAGCCCGACCCGCGCGCCCGACTTCCACGCCTGGGACAACGCGGCGGTGCTGCGGCTCGAGTGAGGGGACGATGCTGAACTTGAAGACATGTGCGTTCGGACTTGTCCTCTCGAGCATGTTCGTACAGACAGGCTGCGCCGGCACGCCCGGCGGCGGCGGCAGCGGGGGCGGGGGCGGGGGGCCGGCGGCGTGCTGGCCGACGGCGCGACCACGGCCCCGCGGGTGCGCGGGATCTCCGTCACCGTCGAGGACGTGCGGCTGTCGACCGCCGCGACCCCGCGCTACGGCACGCCGGTCGAGCAGAAGCTGACCGCGGCCGAGTCGGCGCTGGTCGAGGCGATGAACGGCGCGGGCCTGCGGCACGACGCCGGGCTGTCCAAGGCCGCGCGCGAGCTGGCCCGCACCGCGCCCGACCGCACCAACGTGCCGGGGGCGCTGATCACCGGCATCACCTCGTGGGTCGGGCTGTACGACCCGCCGCCGCGGCTGGCGATCTCCGAGCTGCCGCGCGACGGGGCGCCGTGCGGCGACCAGGTCGGCCCGAGCTGCCGCGAGGCGATCGCGATGCTGGCCAAGGCCGCGCGCGAGTCGGTGCGCCAGCTGACGCGCGGGGGCGTGTACTTCGGGGCCGGGGTGTCGACGCTGCCCGACGGGACGATCCGCCTGGTGGTGGCGCTGACCGAGCGCGGGGCGGCGATCGAGCCGATGGCCAAGACACTGCCGGCGAACGGGCGCGCGGAGATCCGCGGGCGCCTGCTCGGCAAGCGGCAGAACCCGTCGTTCGAGGTGTTCGACCCGCAGGGCCGGTGGACGCCGATCCCGGCCAAGCTCGCGCGCGGCGAGTTCGTCGGCCAGTTCTCGTGCGAGCGCGGGCGCGGGGCCTACCAGGTCGAGGTCCTGGCCGAAGGGACATACGGACCGGAGGTCGTGGCCAACTTCCCGCTGTACTGCGGCGAGGACCCGCCGGGCGCGCTGCGCATCGAGGTCGAGCGGATGGACGCCGGCGTCGACGCGGCCGAGGTCGCGCGCGCCAACTTCGCCGCGCTCAACGACACCCGCGCGCGCCAGGGGCTGCCGCTGCTGCAGTGGGACAACCAGGCGGCGGCGATCGCCCAGGCGCACAGCGAGGACATGCTGCGCAGCGGGTTCGTCGGCCACACGTCGCCGAGCACCGGCGACGTCGACGACCGCTTCGGCCGCGCCGGGGTGAAGTCGGCGGTGGTGCGCGAGAACGTGGCCCGCGGCTACGGGCCGTGGGCCATCCACCAGGGGCTGATGCAGAGCCCCGGGCACCGCGTCAACATCCTCGCCACCGACGTCACCCACGTCGGCATCGGCGTGGTCATCGCCCCGCCCGAGACCGACGCCAAGGACGCGCCGCGACCGATCCTGCTGACCCAGAACTACTACTCGAAGGTCGGCGCCGACGCGCCGACGTCCGACATGCCCAAGGCCCTGCGCGACCGCGTCGACGCGCTGCGCGAGCAGAAGGGGCTGGCCGCGATCGGCTGGCACCGCGGGCTGTCGGAGGCGGCGCAGGCGTTCGCCGACGGCATCGCGTCCGGCAACGAGGGCCGCGCGACCAAGCAGTACGACGCGCTGCTGGAGCAGCACCGGTTCGCCCGCGTCGAGACCCACCGCGTGCTGGCGCCGAGCTTCGCCTCGCTCGACGGCGTCAAGCTGTGGTCCGAGCCGGTCGCGGGCGCCGTCGGGGTCGGGATCGCCAAGGTCGCGAAGGGCAAGGACGTGGGCTCGCTCGTCGTCATCATCGCCGTGGGGGCCCGCTGAGTGCTGCTGCGATTCCTCGTCTACGGGGTGATCGGCTGGGCGGCCGAGATCGTGTGGACGGCCGCGTACGAGCTGGTCACCGGCACCCGCAAGGACCCGCTCGACCCGCGCGTGCGCGTCAAGATGACGCCGCCCGAGCGGTGGAAGCTGGCCGGGCACACCTACTTGTGGATGTTCCCGCTGTACGGATTGGGCGGCCTGGCCTTCGAGCCATGTCATGAGTGGATCCGCCACTGGCCGTGGCCGCTCCGCGGCGCGCTGTGGGCCGCCGCGATCTTCGCCGTCGAATACGCGTTCGGCCGCCTGCTGCGCGCCGTGTCCGGCCGCTGCCCGTGGGACTACAGCTACGCGCGCTGGCACGTCCACGGGCTGGTGCGGCTCGATTATGCGCCGGTGTGGTTCGCGTTCGGGCTGTTCCTCGAGCGGCTCCACGACGCGCTGGCCCGCCTCGGCGCCTGAGCGGGGGGCTCGGCAGCGGCGTCCGTGCGCGGCGTCGCCGGCGCCGATTGACGGGCTCGCCGGGACGCGGCATGGTGAACTCGTGAGCCTCGCCCTCGCGCCCCGAATCGATGCCGCCCTCGTGGGTGGTTATCGCTATGGCGGCGCGCGGGCGTAGCACCTCGTCGCGCCGACGAGGGGCCGCCCGCCGAGGGCAAGCCCTTCGTCGTGTGCGGATCGGCCTGCCGCGGGAGTCCCCCCAATCCCCAGCAGGTCCGCATGTTCCACGTCGAGCTCGCTCCCGATCACCCCGGCTTCCACGACCGCTCGTACCGCGCCCGGCGCGACGACATCGCGCGGATCGCCGACAGCTACGCGGGCGACGGCGCCATCCCCGACGCGCCGTACACCGCCGCCGAACACGCGGTGTGGCGGACCGTGACGACCGCCCTGGCGCCGCTGCACCGCCGCTTCGCCGCCCGCGAGGTGCAGGCGATGCTCGGCCGGTTCCCGCTGCCGACCGGCCACGTCCCGCAGCTCGCCGGGGTGTCGTCGCGCCTGCGCGCGGCCTCGGGCATGCGCCTGCGACCGGTGGCGGGCCTGATCGCGGCCCGCGAATTCCTGGCGGCGCTGGCGGCCGACACCTTCTTGTCGACGCAGTACATCCGCCACGCCAGCCGGCCCTGGTACACGCCCGAGCCCGACGTGATCCACGAGCTGGTCGGCCACGCGGCCACGCTCGCCGACCCGCGCGTGGCCGCGCTGAACCGCCGCTTCGGCCGCGCGGCCCTCCGCGCCAGCGAGGCGGCGCTGCCGGCGATCGAGCGCGTGTACTGGTTCACGCTCGAGTTCGGCCTGGTCCGCGAAGAGGGCGAGGTGCGAGCGTTCGGCGCCGGGCTGCTGTCGTCGGTCGAGGAGATCGAGCGCGCGGTGCTGCACACGGAGCACCGCGCGTTCGATCTCGACGCGATCGCGGCGACCGAGTACTCGCCGGCCGACCTGCAGCCGCAGCTGTTCGTGGCGCCTGGCGTCGAGGACATGTTCAATAGGACATCAGCATGGCTGGACCGCTTCGCCGGGTGAGCGGCGAGCGGCTGCGGGCGCGGATGCGAGGCGGCGCACAGCCCCGGCGCCGCGCGATGTCCGCGAAGCGTTCGCTAGCGGCCGAGCGGCTCGGCCCTGACGCGCTGCGGACATTCGACCGATCGTCGGACGAGGATCCGACTGTGCCATCGAGCGCTTTTCAAACCTGCCTGCGAGGACAGGGCCGAAGATTCGCGCGGCGGCTGCCCCGCCTGTCGTACGCCGCGAGAGCGGGCCCCGAGAGCGGGACGAGACCGATCGGCGCCGGCTTCGCCGACGCCCGAGGGCTCGCCGGCCGCTCGAGCTCGTTGTCAGTTCCGCGACGTGGCGGAGCGTAATTTCGCAGGTCGAAGGCCGTCCCGGCCCGAGCCCGCAGTGCGATGGTCCGCTGCTCCTGACGGAGAGGACATGGCCTGCGAGACACGCTGCCGGTTCATCCGGGCCCGTAGTGGCCGAGATTGCGTCGCGGCGCACAATGACGGCGACGAGCGGCCAGATGCACGACGAGCCGCGCCGTTGGCTCGATCGGGGCGAGGGCGATCCGGTGGGATACAATCGCATGCCGCCGTTCCCTCGTGCTCCCCATCATCACGCTCAAGGTCTCCGGTACAACCTGAGCCATGGTTGTTCGGGTCGAGGAGCGTCGCCCGAGCCGTCGGGCTGCGATCGCCGATTCGACGGGCGCGAACGGAGAGAGGCTTGTACTGTCATGGCCTGGCCCTTGAGACATGCAATGACTTCGTCGACCTGCTCGCCGAGCGAGGAGCGCGGGGCGACTGAGGTCATTCGTCCGGCTGCTCGCGCGTCGAGCAGTAGGCCCGAGGTTTGGCGGGACCGGGCGAACTTCGCCCGTTTGGCGGGGGCCGACGTGCGCCTTGCGTCGCGCTCGTGCCTCGGCGACGACGTTGTTCGAACGGTGCTTCCTGGCACCCGGGGCCAGCGGGAGTGATTGTCTTCACTGTACAATCGCGGCAGACGAGGTAGATCCCCCTGGTACGAAAATCGAGATGACCCCTCCAAGGGTCGCTGGCGCGTGCGAGGGGGCGAGCGAATGATCGTGGCCGGGTCGGTCGAGTCGGTCCGCCGGTTCGGACCGGGCCGTGGAGGCTGATTGCGAGCAATACATCCGCGCGTGGCCCCCGATAAAGGCCGGGGTCCGCGTACACGAAGGACATGGGCGAGGAGCCCGGAGAGCAGCCCGTCCGCGAGGACGAGCATCGAAAAGAGAGAAGGTGTGATCATGAAGTTGCGCAGTTGCAAATCGAAGCACATGGTGGCGCGTGGGATGAGCATGGCGGTCCTCGCCGGAGCCGGCACGCTCCTGGGGGCTCGGCCCGCCTTCGCGGTCGACAACGGTCCGACGACTCAGCCGGCTGCCTGTATGCAGGAGGTGTTCACGTCGGAGGTGGGCGGTGGGACTTTGAACTGCACGGCCAACGACGTCCGGATCTCCTCGGCGACCTCGGTTTCGCCAGCGACCTGTGTCGCGGGCACGGAGTTCAACCTCGAGGCCACGTTCCAGACGGTCGTGACGGCGAACTCTCGCTACGACGTGGGTTTCTGGTTCAACACGGAGGGCGGCGACAGCGCCCGCGGCGACGGGTCCACGGACGAATGCTCGCTCAGCGCGCTCGAGCCCCCTCCCCCGCCCAACGGGTCCGTGCTGGACCTCGACGGCGACGCCTGCGGCGACCTCAACTCCGGCACGTACTCGTTCACCTTCACCCTCCAGAATGTCCTCTGCGAGGCGGCGCAGGGCACCAATCTCTTGCGGCTGCCGAACTGCACCAGCTGGCACAACAAGGCGGGCACGGTCTGCGACCCCAATACCGACGAGTTCGAGTTCTTCCCGGACACCAAGTCGAAGTGCGTGTGCGACGACAACTTCACGGTCCCGGTCGTGGTCGTGCCGGCGAGCCTCCTTGTCGTCAAGCGCGTGACGCCCACCGAGTTCGTCGAGCCGGGCGGTATCGCTACCTATACGGTCGAGATCACCAACGGTTCGAACACCGCGCCCGTCACCATCGACAGCATCGACGACGACCCGTACGGCGATCTCCTCGATCCTGCCAACACCGACGTCACCGACAACACCTGCCTCGCCCTCGACGGCGAGCCGCTCGGGCCGGGCGCGACCGCCAGTTGTACGTTCAAGGCGCTCGTGGATGGTGATCCCGGGGACGTGGTGACCGACACGGTGGAGGCCTGCGTGACTCAGGTCGGGGTACCGAATCCGATCTGCAACTCGGCCTCGGCGTCCGTCACCATCACCGACGAATTCGTGCCGCCGACGCTGCTCAAGAGCGTCCAGAGTTGTACGATGGACGTGACCTATCAGGTGGTGGTGCAGAACAACTCCACCAAGGACACCCTGACGGTCAACACGCTCAGCGACGACAGGTTCGGCAACATCACCGCGCCCCACGGCCCCTCGCCCGGCATCGAGCAGGTCGTGAGCACGGATTGCACGGTCCCGCGGAACGTCGCGGTGAGCGGCAGCACGACCTGCTCGTTCGTCGGCCGGATCCCCAGCGACACCTGCAGCTTCAGCCACACGAACACGGTGACGGGCGGCGTGACCGACAGCGACAACGTGCCCAGCACCCCCTCGGACTCCGCCACCATCACGGTGACGAAGCAGTAGGCGTCCGGGACGGCTTGGGGCCCCTCCGCGCCGGTCGCTGGGCCGGCGCAGGGGCGAGCGTCGAGCTTGCTGCGGACAATGGACAGCGCACGATGGGCGGGACCTGCCGCAATGGTAGGACCACGGATGGCGGCCATCGGTGAGGCGCCGCTGGCCCCGGAGCCGGAAACGGCGAGCCCGCGGGGCTCAGCGGCGACGCCGGCGGCCGCACCCGAGGAGGACCAGCAGCGCGAGCGCCGGGCCGCCGGGCGCCTTCGCGTTGCACGTGCAGCCGTCGCCCGGCGCGTCGGTCGTCGCCCCCGACGACTCGGACTCGCTCGTCGTGCCGCAATCCGGCAGGTCGTCGGCGGCCGGGTTGTCGCGGCAGAAGTCGAAGTCGTTGGGCTCGTCGCCGCCGCTGCCGGTCACGCCGGTCTGCTTGCGCATCAGCACCGTGCCCGGGGTGGGCATGTGGGCGATGGTCGTGCGGCCCTCCGGGTCCTCGACGACCAGGCGCACGTGCAGGCGGACGTCGGCGTGGGCGTCGTCGAGCACGAATTCGATGCCGAACTCGGTCGACTCGACCGGCGAGACCGGGACGAGCGTCTGCCAGTCGAGCTCGAGCCGCGGTTCGTCGGGCATCTCGGCGTACTCGAGGCGCCAGGTCGAGCCGGGCATCGCGTCGACGCACGCGGCCAGCCGGACCGGGTCGCCGTACCACACGTCGACCGCGGTGGTGAAGATCGCGGCCGCCGGCGGCGCCGCGTCGAGGTCGCCGTCGTGGACGCGGAACACCCCGCGGCGCGGCGTCCAGTCGTTGAGCGTGGGCTCGTAGGTGTACCCGGCCACGACGTAGGCGCCGGGCGCGAGCGCCGAGGTGTCCCAGTCGACGCCCGGGCGCGCGGCCTCGCAGGTGATCGGCCGGCGCTCGGCGGCGGTCGTGATCGGCCACCAGCAGTCGGCGAAGTAGGGGCTGTCCTCGACGACTTGCCCCGGCTTCAGCTCGGCCGGGTCGAAGTAGCCGGAGTCGATGTTGACCTGGACGTCGGCCAGGCTCAGCCAGTGGGGGATCGCCTCCGGCGGCGCGTCGCGGCAGAAGGCCACGAACTGGTGGGTGCGGCTGTCGGCCGGCTCGTCGGGCGACAGGCAGATGTCGACCGAGGGGATCGTGTATTCGAGGTGGACGACGGGGTCGACGCTGCGGTCGACCCGGGTCAGGCACGCCTCGCCCTTGTGCAGCACGGGCGTGCGCGGCAGGCCGACGTTGCCGGCCGAGGTCGCCTGTGCCCACGCGAGCGCCGCGAGCAGCGCGGCGCTCGGCGCTGCCCGGACGAGGATGTCCCGAAGGACAGGCATCACTCGAGGCCGACGACGCGGATCCGGTGATTGTGGGTGTCGGCGATGTAGAGCAGGCCGTCCTCCCACTCGACGCCGTACGGGCGGTCGAGCAGGGCCGCCGCGGCCCGGCCGCCGTCGCCGCCGTAGCCCGGGTTGCCGCACTGGCCGGCGATCGTGGTGATCACGCCCTCCGTGTCGACCTTGCGCACGCAGGAGTTGTCGGTGTCGGCGATGTAGAGGTTGCCGTCGGGGTCGAGGTCGATGTCGCTGGGGCGCGACAGCGAGGCCGCGAGCGCCGGGCCGCCGTCGCCGCCGAAGGTCGGGTCGCCGTTGCCCGCGTAGGTGGTGATCACGCCCTCGGGGTCGATCTTGCGGATCCGGTTGTTGCCCGAGTCGGCGAGGAAGATGTTGCCGGCGCCGTCGATCGCCAGGCGCCCGGCCGGCGGCGCCGACTGCCCGCCCGGCAGCTTGATCTGGGCCGCCGCCGCCGGACCGTCGTCGCCGCTGAAGCCGGCCATGCCGGTGCCGACGAAGGTGTCGATGACCTTGTCGACCCCGACCTTGCGGATCCGCTGGTTCGCCTGGTCGGTGATGTACATGTTGCCCGCGGCGTCGAACGCGGTGGCCACCGGGAGGTCGAGGATCGCGTCCTTGGCCGGGCCGCCGTCGCCGCCGTAGCTGCGCATGCCGTTGCCGCAGATCGTCGTCAGCGTGCCGGCCTTGGTGTCGAACTCGATGATCTTCGAGTTGTGCCAGGCGGCGATGATGAGCTTGCCGTCGGGCGAGTTGCTCAGGTGGGTCGGGTGATTGAGGTTGGTGCTCAGCGCGTCGCCGTCGGGCGCGTCGCCGAGCTCGCCGGTGCCGACCACGCGCGTCACGGTGTCGTCGGCCTCCACCGCGATGATGCGGTGGTTGTTCCAGTCGAGCACGTAGGGCCGGCCGTCGGCCGCGAAGGTGACGTCCTGGGGCAGATACAGCTGGGTGTCCTCGCGGTCGAGGCCGTCGTCGCCGAGGCCGGCCTCGCCGGTGCCGAGGAAGTTGCAGATCTTGCCGGGGCCGGGCTGGCAGCGCTCGTCGCCGCGATCGCAGGCGGGGCTCGTCGCGAGGGTCAGGGCCGCGAGCGAGAGCAGGGTGGCGGAGGTCTTGATGGACATGGCTTTAAGTTCCTGTACTTAAGTTACTTGCCAGGGACCACGGTGCGGACGCGGTGGTTGTGGCTGTCGCTGATATAGAGGGTGCCGTCGGCGTCGAAGGCGACGCCGGTCGGGCGGTTGAGGCCGGCGTCCACGGCGGGGCCGCGGTCGCCGCTGAACTCGGCGCGGCCGTTGCCGGCCACGGTGGTGATCACGCCCGACTCGACGTCGAGGGCGCGGACGCGGTGGTTGAGCTCGTCGGCGATGTAGAGGCGGCCGTCGGGGCCGAACTCGATGTCGCGCGGGTTGTTGAGCTTGGCCGCGGTGCCCGGGCCGCCGTCGCCGCCGTAGCCGGCCTCGCCGGTGCCGGCCACCGTCTCGATGGTGTCGGCGGCGAAGTCGACGCGGCGGATCGCGTGGTTGAGGGTGTCGGCGACGTAGAGCCGACCCTCGGCGTCGAGCGCCAGCGTGCCGGCCGGCGGCGGGTTGCTGCCGGGCGGGAAGTGGAACTTGGCCGCCATCGGCGCGCCGCCGTCGCCGTCGTAGCCCATCTCGCCGGAGCCGGCGACGGTGGTGAGCATCGAACCATCGGCCGACAGCAGGCGGATCCGCTGGTTGCGCTGGTCGAGCAGGTAGAGGTTGCCGTCCTCGTCGAGCACGCCGCCCGACGGCTGGTTGAGCCGCGCGTCGGGGTCGTCGACCCGGCCGCCGTCGCCCGCGTAGCCGGCCCCGCGCCCGCAGATCACGTAGGCCTTGCCGGTCTTCGGGTCGTAGCGGCGGATCTTGTGGTTGTGCCACGAGACCAGCAGCAGGGTGCCGCCCGCCTCCTCGAGCATCTGCGTCGGATGGTTGAGGTTGATGTCGGTGCCGGCCGAGCCCGGCTGCGTCAGGTCGGACAGGTCGAACGGACCGTCGCCGACGAAGTCGGTGCCCATCACCGTCTTCAGCGTGCCCTCCTCGGTCAACAGGCGGACCTGATGGTTGTTATAGTCGAGGATGTAGAACTGGCCGCCGCGGGTGATCGTGACGTCGGCCGGCCAGTAGAAGCGGGCCTCCGACAGCGGCTCGTCGTCGCCGTTGAACCCGGCCTCGCCGTCGCCGGCCCAGGTGCAGATCGTGCCGGCGGTGGTCGGGCAGGGTGGGGGACCGTCGCTGTCACATGCGGACGCGAGGGCGACGACTGCGAGGAGCGAGAGGAGGGGTTGGCTGCGTGTCATCTGGGACTACCGATGCGTGGGCTAAGAGGCTGGTGTAAGCGTTCACTGCGGGAGCGGGGAGCCGTAATGGGTGAGCAGTCCGTCGCTCAGGTTGCCGGTATAGATCCGGCCCCCCACTGCCCAGATCCCTTCGGCGGGATCGACGTAGACGGCATGGTACTCCAGCGGCGTGGTCGGAGCAGCTTCGATCGCGGTCCAAACACCGTCATCCCCGCGCTCCCAGACCGCACCCTCGAGCCCGACCGCGACCGTGGCGGATCCGCTCGCGTAGATCCCCGCGAGCTGCGGGACCTCCCCCTTGGGCGTGACGTCGCGGGCGCCGTCGTCGCGGAGCTCGACGATGTAGCCCGAGACCGCACCCCCGACGGCGAACACGTCGCCGGCGGCGCCGTGAACGGTGAACAGCGGCCGATCGGACGGGAGCTCGACGCGGCTCCAGGTGCCTTTCTTGTAGTGGAGGGCGACCCCGCCGTAGCCGACGAACCACAGGTCGTCGGCACGCCATCCCCAGATCTTGAAACAGGCGAAGCCTTCCATCAGCTCGGGGGTGAGGTCCGCCGGCGCAGCCCAGGCAGCGCCGTCATAGCGCCAGATCACGCCGGCGGTGTTCTGCTCGTCGCTGCCGCACGCCCATACGTCGTCCTCGGCCAGCGGGAACACGCCGTAGAGGCGCTCGGGAGAGGGGGCCGTCCATGACTCGAAGGACATGTCGCGTCGGTCATATCGGAGGATCCGCCCGCCGTCGCCCGACATCCACACGCCGTCGTCCAGGCCGCTGACCCACCAGAGGTGCCCGGGGCCGCCGGCGTCGAGCTCCGTCCAGGCGTCGCCGTCCCAGTGCTTGACGACCGGGCCGTCGCCGGCGTCGGCGCCAACCACCCAGACGTCCTCGGCGCTGCTGCCCCACACGCTCATCAGCGCCCCGGGCAGGCCCTTCTCGACGATCTCCCAGGTGCCTTGGGCGGGGGCAGGGTAAGGACAGGCGGACAAGAGAATAAGACAGGCGACGGTGACGCGACACATGGGGCGACGGTAGCACACCGGCGCGACCGGCGGTCGCAAGCCCGCGCGCGTCCGACCACGGCGCGACTTTTGTGGCATGGTCGCGCGATGCAACGGCTCACGAGCTCGGTCCAGATCACGCTGCGGCTGTTCGTGGTGGCCCGCTGGGTGATGCTCGGGCTCATCGCGCTCGGCTGGACGCTGCAGGCGGTCCGGCCGACGCTGTTCCGCCAGATCGTGTCGTGGTTCCCGCCGCCGCCGGAGCCGATCGGGACCAGCATCGTCGTCGTGCTGATGGCGGTCGCCAACTTGTGGGTGTCGCGCCGCGTGCTGGCCCGCGGGCGGGCGACGATGTCCCTCGCGGGCACGCACCTGCTGCTCGACACCGCGGCGCTGACGGCCCTGCTGGCGCTGTCCGGCGGGGTCTCCAACGCGTTCACGAGCATGTACTTCGTGCCGATGACGCTGGCGATCCAGCTGTCGCCGGGCTGGGCGTGGGCGATCGGCGGGGCGTGCCTGCTCGGGTTCGCCAGCCTGTTCGTGCTCGGCCCGGCGCCCGTGGGCCCGCCCGGCCACGAGGAGCACTTCCTCGGCCACATCCGCGGCATGTGGGTGGCGTTCGGCATCTCGGCCGCGTTCGTGATCTACTTCGTGCACCGGATCGCGCTGTCGCTGGCGCGTCAGCGCGCCGAGCTCGAGCGGCTGCGCATGACGGCCCAGCAGGACCGCCAGCTGGCCGCGCTCGGCACCCTGGCGGCCGGCGCCGCCCACGAGCTCGGCTCGCCGCTGGCGACCATCGGCGTGCTGGTGGCCGACCTGCCGCTGATGGAGCCGCGCGAGCAGAGCGAGGCGATGCAGACGATCCGGCACGAGCTGGCCCGCTGCAAGCACATCCTGCAGCAGATGTCGTCGCCCGAGCTGCGCGTCGGCAGCCTGGCCGCCTCGGCCGAGGCGTGGCCGCTGGCCGAGCTCGGCGAGGCGCTGCGCTCGCTCGGCAGCGAGGTGACGATCGCGATGTCGGCGGCCGGGGCGGCGGCGACGACGACGCAGCCGCAAGAAGTGGTGCTGCAGATCGTGCGCGCGGTGGGCACCAACGCGATCGACGCCTGCCGCGCCAAGCCGGGCAGCACCGGCGTGCGGGTGACGATCGACGTGGCCGCGGACCACGCGCTGCTGCGGGTGCGCGACGACGGGGTGGGCATGCCGCCCGAGGCCGTGGCGGCCGCGTTCGACCCGTTCTTCTCGACCAAGCCGGAGGGCAAGGGGATGGGCCTGGGCCTGTTCCTGGCGCGGGCCCACCTGCGCAAGCTGGGCGGGACGATCGAGCTCGAGTCGGAGCACGGCCGCGGGACCACGACGACCGTCCGCTTCCCGCTGCGCGAGGCCCTGCGCGAGGGTGCGACCGACGGTCGCGGCGGTTGAGGCCGCGCGCCCGCAGACTTGCCGCGACGTCACCGGCGAGGGATGCTTGCGGCGGAGGAGCGCGGGATGCCGGAGGCAGAAGACAGCCACAGCACGGTGCTCGTGGTCGACGACGACAAGCCGTTCTGCGCCGCCCTGGCGGGCTCGCTGCGCCGCCGCGGCTGCGCGGCCATCGTCGCCCACAACTTCGACGACGCGATGGCCGAGGCGGAGGCGTGGGCGCCGGACCGCGCGGTGGTCGACCTGCGCATGCCCGGCCGTGGCGGCCTCGAGCTGGTGGCGGCGCTGCGCAAGCTCGACCCGACCATGGCGATCGTCGTGCTGACGGGGTTCGGCAGCATCGCCTCGGCGATCGAGGCGATCAAGCTGGGGGCGACGTACTACCTGACCAAGCCGGCCGAGCCCGACGAGATTTTGCGGGCGTTCGAGCGCGTCGAGCCGACCATCGTCGAACCGCCGAGCCCGCACGCGGCCAAGCCGCTCGACGAGCTCGAGTGGGAGCACCTCCAGCAAGTGCTCACCGACTGCAACGGGAACGTGTCGGAGGCCGCGCGCCGGCTGGGGATGCACCGCCGCAGCCTGCAGCGCAAGCTGGCCCGCGGGCGGCCGACGCACGAGCCGCCGGAAGCGCCGTGAGCGCGGCGCGGCGGTTCGCGCTATAGTCGCCGGGTGCCGCGCCTGTTCATCGGGATCGATCTGCCGGAGGGGGTCGACGACCACCTCGAGATGATGTGTTACGGCCTGCCCGAGGCCCGCTGGGAGGGCGCCGACAAGTTCCACCTGACGCTGCGCTTCATCGGCGAGGTCGACGGCCGGGTCCACCGCGAGATCGTCGACGCGCTGCAGGAGCTCGACAGCCCGTCGTTCATGCTCGGCCTCAAGGGCATGGGCGTGTTCCCGCCGCGCGGCGTGCCGACGTCGGTGTGGGCCGGGCTCGCCGACCCGGGCCCGGTGATCGCGCTGCGGCAGAAGGTCGACGCCTGCCTGCGCAAGGTCCCCGACGTGCCGCCCGACCCGCGCAAGTTCACCCCGCACGTGACGATCGCCCGCGTCGGCGACTGCGAGCTCGACGACGTGATGGTCTACCTCACCGAGCACGCGCTGATGCGCACCGAGCTGTTCCCGGTCGAGCGCGTGCTGCTGTTCTCGAGCACGAAGACGCACCGCGGCTCGGCCTACCGCATCGAGGCCGCGTTCCCGCTGCGACCGGTCTGAAGGGCCATGTCGTCGCCGCGCCCGTCCATCCCCTGGCCGGCCGTGCTGCGGCGCCTGGTGGTCGCGGCGGCCTCGCTGGCGCTGGTGGCGGCGCTGGTGTTCGCGACCTTCGAGTGGCTGGCCGACCCGGCCGCGCTCCGCCTCGGCCGCGGCGCCAGCCTGGAGGCGCGCGAGGCGCTGCGCGCGGCGATGGGGCTCGACCGGGCCGTCGGGACACGTCTCCTGGAACAGGTCGCGAGCGCCATGACGTTCGACTTCGGGGCGAGCCACGTGCGCGGCGGGCCGGCCGGGCCGCTGATGCTGCAGGCGCTGGGGCCGACGCTGGCCTACGCGCTGCCCGGCTGGCTGCTCGGGACGATCGCGGCGGTGCTCGGCGGGCTGGCGGCGGCGCGCCGGCGAATCGTCGACCAGGCGCTGCTCGGGCTGTCGACGGCGGTGATCAGCACGTCGAGCGTGATCGTGGTGGTGCTGGCCCAGCACGTGCTGGCCCACCGCCTCGGCTGGTTCCCGGTGCTCGGTTGGCCGCTCGCGGGCGGCGGCGCGAGCCCGCTGGCCTACGTGGCGCTGCCGGCGCTGGTGTGGGCGCTGCTGCAGTGGGGGCCCGACGTGCGCCACTACCGGGCGGTGTTCGAGCGCGAGCTGGCAGCGCCGCACCTCGACGGCCTGCGCGCGCGAGGCGTGCCGGAGCGGCAGATCGAGCGGCACGTCCTGCGGGCCGCGGTGGGGCCGATCGTGGCGCGCGTCGGCCAGCGGCTCGCGCACGTGGTGGTCGGCAGCGTGGTGATCGAGGAGCTGTTCAACATCCCCGGGCTCGGCGCGCTGCTGGTCGCGGCGATCCACGAGGCCGACGCGGCGCTGGTGCAGGCGATCGCGGTCGCGACCGCGGCGGTGACGATCGCCGGCCAGGCGCTGTGCGACGCGGTGGTCTGGTTGGTCGACCCGCGGGTCCGCCGGGGGGATGTGGCGTGACGAGCGGGGGCGAGCGGCGGCGCATCGTATGGCTTTCCGCGGGTCCGCAGGAGGGGCGTGGCGTGACGAGCGGGGCGGCGGGCGGGCGTCGCATCGCCTGTCCTGGGGGACATGTGATGAGATTGCGGGGGGCCGTCTCGTGGCAGGCGTGGGGGCGGTCGGGGGACGTCGCATGATGATGTTCTCACAGACATGTCTGGAGGGACATGTCGGGGACGACGGAGGGGGCGCGTGACGCCGGCGCTGGGACGCGCCGGCCGGGTGGCGCTGCTCGGGCTCGGCGGCTTCGCGGTGCTGGCCCTGGGGGCGGCCGCGGGGCTGTGGGCGCAGGCCTGGGACGTGCCGGTGGGGCGGCCGTACATGTCTCCCGGGACAGGTACGTGGTTCGGGACCGACGCGCTCGGCTACGATTTGTTCGCCCAGGCGGTGCAAGGGGCGCGGGTGTCCCTGGTCGCGGGGGCCGGCGGCGCGGCGGGTGCGGTGGCGGTCGGCGGGGCGCTGGGGCCTGGGCGGGGTTGCGCGGCGGGTGGACCGATCGGCTGCTCTCGGGGGCCACCGACGCGTTCGCGGCGGTTCCGCCGGTGGTCGCGTTGCTGGCGATCGCCCTGGCTCTCGGGCCAGGTGTGTCGACGGTGGTGGTGGCGATCGCGGCGACCCAGTGGACGGGGGTGTTCCGGGCCGCCCGCGCGGAGGGCCAGCGGCTGCGCGTCGCCGACTACTACCGCGCGGCCCAGGCGATGGGCGCCGGCACGCTGCATCAGATCGGCTGGCACGTGGTCCCGGCGTTGCGGCCGGTGCTGCTGTCGGCGCTGGTGGTGCTGTTCGCCCACGCGGTCAAGGTCGAGGCGCTGCTGGCGTACCTCGGCGCGAGCGCGCCCGAGCTGCCGAGCTGGGGGAAGCTGCTGGCGCGCAGCGGCAGCGAGCTGGCGCGCGGGATCTGGTGGCCGACGCTGGCCGCGAGCGCGCCGCTGGCCCTGCTGGTGCTGTGCGCCCAGGTGCTCGCGGACAGGTCGGGACGACGCCGCGAGTGAGGGGCGCGCCGGCGAACCTGGTCTTGGGGTCACGTGGTGGGCTCCCGGACATTTGCGGAGCCGCCCGAGCGGCCCGGATGAACCTGGTCTTCGAGTCATGTGCGGGCGCTTGTCGCGGCGAGCGGGGCGTGCGGCCCTGCCCGGGTGACGACTTTGGTCGAGGCCAACCCGGCCTGGGCCTCCGGACTGTGCGGCGCCGACCCGGCCGAGGTGCTCGCGGTGCTGCGCGGTTGCGTGGGGGCCGGCGAGCCGGGCGAGGCTGCGCCGTGGCTGCGGCCGTGCGCGAGCGTGACGCCGTAGCGAACCGCTGCCGCGCCGTGATAGTGGAAGGCGGACGTCATGAGCGCGCTGTTCCGCCGATTCTTCGACCGCCTGCCGGTGCGCACGATCCCGAACGACGGCCAGCTGCACCTGCTCACCGACGCGGAGCTCGGCGCCGTTCGGCGCACCCATCGCGTCGCCGTGGCCAGCGCGGCGGCGATGAGCGTGGTCGGCTTCCTCCTGTACTTCATGCCGGTGTACAGCGCGCCCGAGCTGTTCCCCTCGGTCACGGTGTCGCTGTTCGGCAGCGAGGTCGCGCTGCCGTGGGCAGAGACGCTGTGGGGCTTGCTCCTCATGGTGATCGAGATCTACGCGCTGGTGCTGCTCAACCTGTGGGGCGTCCACGAGATCGCCGCGGCGACCGGGTTGCTCGGGCCGCACAACAAGGCCGAGGTCGCGGGCACGCTGATCGACATCGGCCTCGAGAACAAGCACCGCGGGCTCCTGCAGTACGGCATCGACCCGTTCCTCGGCGTCAACCCGTGGCTGTTGTTCCTCGTCAACCTGCTGCTGCGCCTGAAGGGCTGGCTCGGCAGCAAGATCCTCCGCTACGCGGTCCAGCGGCTGCTCGGGCGCTTCGCCGTGCGCGAGGTGCTCGACTTCGCGGGGATGCCGATCTACATGGCCATCAACGCCTGGAGCACCCACTCGGTGCTGCACGAGGCCAAGGTGATCATCATGGGGCAGAAGCTGATCGAGCACCTCTGCGTGCGCCTGCCCGCCGATCTGGCGCAGCGCCCCGAGGACAAGGCGCTCCTGTACGACACGTTCCGGTTCATCGCCGTCAGCAAGCGCGACTTCCATCAGAACCACTTCGCGCTGACGAAGGCGCTCATCGAGCGCTTTGCGATCGCCGTCGAGCCGAATCAGGGCTCGCTCGAGGACTACCTGGCGCGCGTGTCCGCGGCGCCGGAGCGGCTGCGCCGCGTGACGGTGCTGCTGATCGTCATCGGGTTCTTGCTCGACGGCCAGATCTCGTGGCGCGAGCGGCGACGGATCCGCGAGCTCGCCGAGCGCGGCGTGTTCCGCTACACCGCCGGCGAGGTCCGGGCGATGTGCCGCGACTTCGTGCGCGGGGCCGGGATCGAGGCGCTGCTGACGCGTCAACTGGCGGCGGCGTGAGTCTGCATCAGCGGAGACGGTCGACAGCCCCGGACCTGGTTGGCAAGCTGCTGCGCGATGCCGACCGTATTCGAGGATTTCGTCGCCGTCCCGGGCGTCTGCGAGGTCGCCTATACGCCGCCGCGGGCGGGCGCGCCGACGCTGCTGGTCGAGCTGCCGCACGGGGCCACCCGCACCGCGGATTACGAGGCCACGCGGGCGCGGCTGACGGGGACGCTGCCCGACAACCTCGAGGCATTCTTCTATGTCAATACCGACATCGGCACCCCCGAATCGGCGCAGTGGCTGAGCGAGACGCTGGCGGCCGAGGGCTACGGTGCGTTGATTCTGCGCTGCCTGGTGCCGCGGACCTTCATCGATTGCAACCGCGTGGTGCTGGGGGCGCCGGCGGGGGCGGTGGTCGACGGGCTGACGCCGGCGTTCCCGGCGTACATCGAAGAGCCGGCCGACCAGGCGCTGCTGGCCGAGCTGCACGCCAGCTACCACGCGCTCACCGAGCGGGCCTATCGCCGCCTGTGCGGGGCGGGCGGGCTGGCGCTGCAGCTGCATTCGTACGCGCCGCGGTCGGTCGGCATCGATCGCATCGACGGCGAGATCGTGACGGCGCTGCGCCGCGCCTACGAGCCCGCGGTGTACGAGACCTGGCCCGAGAGACCCGCGGTCGACCTCATCTGCGCCGACGGTGAGGGCACGATGTGGGCGTCGCCCGAGCTGGTCGGGGCGGTGCGGGCGGCCTACGCCGCCATCAACGTCGACGCGCGCGAGAACGCGACCTACAAGCTCCACCCCGCGACCATGGGCTATCAGTACGCGCGCGCCTATCCCGGCCAGGTGCTGTGCGTCGAGCTGAACCGCGGGCTGTTGGCCGAGCCGTTCGTGCCGTTCGGCGAGTCGCCGATCAGCCCCGCGAACGTCGAGCGCATGACCCGTCCGCTCGCCGTGGCGCTGTCGCAAGCGCTGGCCCGGCAGGTCCGCTGACCCCGGCGCGCGGCCGCCCGGGGCCTGCAGCCGGGGGCTGCTCGCGGCGAGACAGGCGGCCGTGGATGTGCGACGGTCGAGGCGATGCAGCGCCGCGACCCCCGCGAAACGAGCTTCAGTCGCCGCCTGCTGCGAGCCGCGGTGCTGTTGTCGTCGACCGGCCTGGCCGCGCTCCTGATCTTGCGGGCGGGCGGAATGACGGGCTGTGACGGGCCCGCCTCGCCGCCGCCGCAGCAGCCAGCGAGCCGGCAGCCGGCAGCCGACGCGGCCAAGACGGCGCCCGCCGCCCAAACTCCGCCGCCCGCCGTGCAGACTTCGACCGCTCCCGTCCCCGCGCCGCAGCCGACAGCCCCGCCCGCCGCGAACAAGGCGGACGACGTCGAGCCACGGAACCTCGAGGTCGGCAAGAACTACTTCCCGGCTTCGAAGGCGGGGCCGGCGATCCACCCCGAGCCGTTCCTCGAGCCCGCGCGGGAGCCCGCGGTCCTGCAGCAGGCGCCGCAGCCGACGCCGCAGCCGCAGCAGGTGGCGCCGAAGTGATCGACCTGCTCCTGGCCACGGGCGCCAGCGCGGCGGTGCTGGCGGCGATCTACGGGCCGCTGGAGCGCATGTTCCCCGCTCGCCCCGGGCAGGCGGTGCTGCGGCGGGAACTGGCGATCGACGCGGCGTTCTTCCTCGGCCAGTACCTGGTGTTCTCGGCCGTCGCGGTGACGGCCCTGACGTGGGTCGACCACGCGCTCGCCGGCGTGTGGCCCATGTCTCTTCGGACATGGTCGATGGGACTGCCGTTGTGGACGCAGGTCGTCCTGGCGCTGGTGCTCGGCGATCTGCTGACCTACTGGTTCCACCGGGCGTGCCACTCCTGGGGCCCGCTGTGGCGGTTCCACGCGGTGCATCACAGCTCCGAGGAGCTCGACTGGCTGGCGGCGCACCGCGAGCACCCAGTCGACGGCGTCCTGACTCAGCTGTGCGTGAACCTGCCGGGCATCGCGCTGGGCCTGCCGTTTGCGGCGCTCGGCGGGCTGGCGATGTTTCGCGGCCTGTGGGCGATCCTGATCCACGCGAACGTGCAGCTGCCGCTCGGGCCGCTCGGGTCGATCCTCGGCGCCCCGGAGCTGCACCACTGGCACCACGCGCGCGCCGAGCGGACGCGCCACAACTTCGCCAACCTGGCGCCCTATCTCGATCTGCTCTTCGGGACCTACCATCGACCTCGCGGGCCGGAGACCTACCCGCTCGGTCTGACGGAGCCGTGGCCGCGCCGCTACCTGGCGCAGCTGGTGCGGCCGTTTCGACGCGGC
The DNA here is from genome assembly GCF_002343915.1 of Nannocystis exedens. GTDB lineage: Bacteria > Myxococcota_A > Polyangia > Nannocystales > Nannocystaceae > Nannocystis > Nannocystis exedens. Next base: position 7,242,648 of record NZ_NETK01000001.1, read on the forward strand.
TAGGGTCACGGTGGGGGCGCGGCGGGTCGGGCATGGCGATCGACCTCAGGACACACGCACCCGGCGGCAGGCGAGGCGGAAGCCCTCGCCCGTCATGCCGGCCGCGCGGGCTGCCGCGATCTTCGTGCGGTGGGCGCACAGCTGGTGGCGGAAGTAGAGCGTCTCGAAGCCGGCGACGGCCTCGTCGTGGGTGCTGTGCATGAGCGCGGCGACCCGCGCGAGGTTCGAATCGAGGTCGCGGCCGAGGCCGAGGTCGGCGCGCTCGAGCACCGGGCCCTCCGTCGCCAGTCGGGCGCGCTCGACCACGAACTCGAGCTCGCGCACGTTGCCCGGCCACGAATACTCGCGCATCGCGGCGATGGCCTCGGCCGACAGCGTGCGGATGCGGCCGTCGACGCCGAGGCGGCTCAGGAGCCGCTCGGCGAGGAGGACGACGTCGCGGCCGCGCTCGCGCAGCGGCGCGAGCGCCACGTGAAAGCCACTCAGCCGCGCGTGGAGGTCGCGGTCGAACAGGCCGGCCGCGGCCAGCTGTTGCAGGTCGCGCCGCGAGGTGGCCAGCAGGCGCACCGGCGCGGTGACGAGGGCGCGAGCGAGCGCCGCCTGAGTGGCCGGCGAGAGCTCGTCGATGGCCTGCAAGAGCAACGTGCCGCCGCTGGCGTCGGCGAGGCGCCCTCGACGCGCCGGGGTGCCGAACAGCTCGGCGTCGATCTGGTCGCGGGCGAGCCGGCGCAGGTCGACGACGACGAACGCGGTGTCCCGATCGGGGCCCATGAGATGGAGGCTGCGGGCGGCGAGGGCCTTGCCGGTCCCGGCCTCGCCGGAGAACAACCCGTGACAGCGCCCGGGACGGGCCATCAGCTCGGCCAGGCGGTGGAAGGTGAGCCGCATCGCCGGGCTGTGGCCGTCGAGGTCGCCGAAGCGACAGAAGGGCGGCAGGGGGATATCGGAGAGCTCGAGCGCGACCAGCTCGAGGCGGGTGCCGCCGATACAAAAACCTGTCCCGGGGGCCAGCCAGGCCTCGCGTACCCGCATGTCGCCGACGAGCACGCCGGTGGCGCTATCGAGGTCACGGACGATGAGCGCCCCTCGCTGGGCGACGAGCTCGAAGTGCAAATCGCTGACCCGGGGGTCGCGGAGATCGAGGTCGCACAGCTCGCTGCGGCCTCCGCGGAGCGGACGGTCCGCGAGCTCGAGATCGAAGGTGAACTGGCGGCCGGCGTCGGGTCCGGCGGAGACGCGGAGCACGATGCGGTGGACGACGCGCTCGGACGGTTGAATGGACATGTCCTGAAGGACAATTTCGGGAGGCATGGCGGCGGTGAGGTCACGGAGGGGTGAGGTCGAGGCAGGACAGGTCTCGGTCATGCGCGGGGACTCCTGACGGCCGCGGCCTCTGCAGGGAGCTTGCCAACCCGCAATGGGCCGCTGCGGCGGGTGCAGGCGCAGTTTTCGACGGGGGCCCAACGCGGGTTGGGCAGCGCCGGCAGGGGCCGCCCACTGGAGTTGGGGGGCGACATGGCTTCAAAGACCGGTGAAGGCGAGACTCCCGGTGAGGGTGGCCACGAGGGCGGCCGTGGCACGGGCGCGGGCCTGGCTGGTCGACTCGTCAGCGCCGCTGGGCGAGACCGCCGGCGTGCGCGTTGGAGGCGACCCGAAGGGCCGGAGCTGGGATGCGAACGGAGGCGAAAGCTCGCCAACGAGGGGAGAGGCGCGAGCATGGGGCACTCCTGTGATGGGCGAGCGCGAACCATGCCGGGAAGCTAGTCCAGGTCGAAATGCAGTGCCATGATTTCATCGATGCAATTTTATTTGGCGATGGGCTGCTATGATTGCGTATGCCCAACTGGAATTGGTGAGGATGCACGAATCGCCGCGCTGGCGCGGAGCGGACGGGGCGGTACTCTCATCGCGTGTTCAGGGCGATTCACAGATCCGTGAGCATCGCGCGGAACGACGGCGCGAGGCGGCAGGACGCCGACGCAGGGCGCAGGCCCGCGGCCCGAGAGCTGCGCATTGGCCAGCGCGACTCGGGCAACCATCGGCGGTGCGTTCTCCTCGCGCGACCGCCAGGCGCTCCGCGCGACGAACGGAATTGCGATCGTGAGCGAGGCGACGCGGCGGCGTCACTCGCCGATGATCTTGATCAGCGCCCGCTTGCGGCGGCGGCCGTCGAATTCGGCGTAGAAGATCTGCTCCCACGGCCCGAAGTCGAGCTTCCCGTCAGTGATGGCCACGACCACTTCCCGGCCCATGAGCTGGCGCTTGATGTGGGCGTCGCCGTTGTCCTCGCCGGTGCGGTTGTGCCGGTAGTGGCTGGTGGGCGCGTGCGGTGCCAGGCGCTCGAGGAAGTCGTCGTAGTCTTGCAGCAGGCCCGGCTCGTCGTCGTTGATGTACACGCTGGCGGTGATGTGCATCGCGTTGACGAGGCAGAGCCCCTCACGCACGCCGCTCTTGCGGACGGCGGCTTCGACCTGCGCCGTGATGTTGAGGTAGGCGCGTCGGGTGTCGGTCTGGAACCACAGCTCTTCGCGGTACGACTTCATGCGCGCGAGGGTCGCTCACTTGGCGGAGGAGTGCCAGTGGGGCATCGAGCCGTGCGGCGAGTGGAAGTAGCGGGTCGGCGAGACGTAGCGGAAGTTGGTGACGCGGCTGGTGTAGATGCAGGCGTAGCTCTCGACCTGCGCGCCGAAGCGGCTCGAATCGCGGCGGGCGGCGAAGACGGAGCCCCAGTAGGGGTTGAAGGCCTCGTCGACGTCGGCGATCCGGCGCTCCAGGGTCGTGGCCATCTCCTCTTCGTACTTGCGCAGGCGGTCGAAGCGGCGGCGGACCTGGATGCGGGTGTCGGCCAGCAGGCTCTCGGCGGCCTCGGGGGCGACGCCCTGGCGGACCAGGTCGTCGGGGGTCATGCGCGCGAGCAGGCGCGACAGGTAGCGCTGGGCCGAGAGCTCGTCGGCGAGGGAGATCCGCAGGGACGACAGCTGCTCGATCTCCTTGAGCGGGATCTGGCGGTCGCGGCGGATGCCGAGCTCGTGCTCGAGGTCCTCGACGACCAGCGCGGTGCGCCAGCCCGAGCTCTTCTTGCTGCGGACGATGTCGCCGTAGATGTGGTCGCCGACGTAGAGCACCTCGTCGGGGTGGACGCCGAGGGAGGCCTGCAGCCCGAGCTGGTTGCCGCCGTTGTAGATCCGTCCGCGGCGCGGCTCGCCGATGGGGCGACCGAGCGGGTTGGCGGTGGCGTCGAGCTCCTGGAACGGTTGGTTGCCGGTGAAGAACTCGGGCTTGCGGGCGCCGACGATGATCCAGTCGAAGTAGTCGCGCCAGGTGGCGTAGGCCGACATCTGCCCGCCGAGGACGTAGCCGAGCACCGACTCGGTGTAGGGGAGGAGGCTGTTGGTGAGGAGGAACAGGCGCTTGCCGGCCGAGCGGAACTTGTGCAGCGTCGGCCCGAGCTCGAGGTCGAGCTGGAAGTAACGCGGCAGGTCGGCCTGGATCAGGTCCTTGAGCGAGCCGTCCTGGTGGGCCTGGTCGATGCACTCGCGCACGTCGTTCCACGCCTGCGCGTAGGTCGGCGGGCCGGAGGGCCACAGGTCCGGGCGCTGGTCGATGCGGTCGACGACCTCGGCGTACATCGTGACTTCGGGCAGCGCGAACAGGGTGTCGACGGGGGCGAAGCGCTCGCGCTCGGTGCCGAGGCGCTGGGCGCGATAGAGGGCCTTGCGCGTCGGTTTGGGGAGCAGGTTCTTGCCGTGATAGGCGCGCCCGACGTAGCCGTGGCGGTCCATCTTGATGATGTTGCCGTACGTCTTGTCGACCACGAGACCGCGGATGGCGAACGCCGGATCGGCCTGCATGTCGCGCAGGGCCTCCGGGTAGCCGCGGGCGATCAGCTTGTCGAGCGTGCAGCGGATCGACAGCGCCTCGAGCTCGTCCTGCCGGTAGAGCGCGAGGGTGTAATCCATGTCGAAGCCGATGACGCTGATCTGGTCGAACGCGAGGTCGCGGTTGGTGAAGATCCGGCGGGTGAAGGGCGCCTCGAGGACGAGCTCGCCCTCCTGAAGCACTCTGCGGATGGGAGACGGGAGCCCGCTGGCGATCGACATGGGGGGACACTCAGGGTAGCAGCGCAGCCCGCTGTTGGCGGAGCGTTTCCCGGATTGCGCGGATCCGCAAAGCCTCGTAGCTTAGGAGGTAGCGAGAGCGCGCATGCATCAAGCCGCCAAGGAGCCTGCTCCGCCCAGGGACGAGCGCCGTGTGCTCTGGTACCTGCGCAAGATCCCGCTGCTGGAGGGCGTGGGTGGCGAGCACTTGAGGGCGCTCGCCGCGGTGGTGGAGATCAAGGAATTTCGCCGGCGACAGATCGTGTACCTGCCGGGCGATCCGGGCGAGCACGTGTTCTTCCTGCAGGGCGGGCGGGTCAAGTGCAGCAAGGTGTCGCGCGACGGCAAGGAGCTGACCCTCGATTATCACGGTCCGGGGGCGTTCTTCGGCGAGTTGTGCGTGTTCGCGGGCGCGCCGCGCGAGGAGATGGCGGAGGCGATGAAGAACGCGATCGTGGCGCTGTTGCCGCGAGAGCCGCTGCGGGACCTCATCTTCGCCGACCCCGCCCTGGCGTTTCGCTTCGCCCAGGTGCTGGCCCAGCGGCGGCGCAGCGCGGAGACCAGGCTCGAGCACTTCGTGTTCCGCGACGTCCACGCCAAGCTGGCGGCGCTCCTGCTCGAGCTCGGCCGCGAGTACGGGCACGAGACGGAAGATGGCATCAAGGTCGACCTCAAGATCACGCATCAGGAAATGGCCAACCTGATCGGGTCGACGCGCGAGACCATTTCCCTGGCGCTGGCGAGTTTTCGCAAGCGCAACCTCGTCAATTTGCTCGGACGCACGGTCGTGCTCGTCGATCTCGAGGGCCTCGCGGCGCTCTGCTGAGCGGCCCTGGATCGGCGCCGCAGCGTGCCGCGGCGGTGGGGGCGCGGGGCATTGACGAGGGCGTGGGCGAGTCGCCGGCCCGGTGTCACCAATGGTTTGATGGTTCAGGGTTCGTCGCGGTCGCTGAGTTCGACGCCGATGAACTCGGACAGGACGCCGAACTTGTACATCGGCACGCGGCCCAGCTCGCGCATCACGACGTTGCCCTGCGGATCGAGGACGACGAGCGCGGCCTCGCCGGCGGGGATCTGAAAGGCCGCGCGGGCTTCCGCGCTGTCGGGCGTGGTCTTCCAGCGCTTGAGCTCGGCGCCGTCGATCTGGCCCACCAGCTGCGCGCTGACCTTGCCCGGATCGAGCTTCGCGTCGCTGTCGACGACGATGCCGGCCAGACGCACGTCGGGCTTGGCGAACTGCTTCATGCTGTCGTCGGTGCTGCCGTCGAAGCCCTGCCTGCCGCCGGGGATGTCCTTGCGGGCGACCGGGCCCCCGAGGAAGACCAATGCACAGGTGCGGCCGGCGCAGGCTGCGTTGTCGAGCTCGCCGACCTTGAACGCGGGAGCGGGCGCGGGAGCCGGCAGCGTGGCCCCCAAGAGGTTGCGCAGCTTCTCGATCTCGGCGGGCTCCATTTTGCCGCTGTGGCGGTAGACGACGGCGCCGCTCGGATCGAGGACGACGATCCCGACGTGCCCCTTCGGCAGCTTGAAAGTCTTGGTGACTGCCCCTTGAAAGTCGATGTAGAGGGGGAGCCGCAGCTCGGGCCGCATCGGCCCGACGAACTCCTCGATCTTCGAGGCGAGCAGGCCGAAGCCCTCGGCGTCGCCGACGGCGAAACCGGACACGTCGTCCGGATAGACCCAGCGGGCCATGGCGCGGCTCATGGCCGACGACTCGCGCGCAGCCATGCTCTCGCGGTCCTCGACGATGATGTAGACCGTGCGGCCCTTGAGATCGGCGAGCACGAGGTCGCCGAGGCCGCCGCCTCCGGGGATGACGAGCTTCTGCGGGTCGGCCTCGGCGACGTTGATCGCGGGCAGCTCGTCGGGGATCTCCTCGGCGCGCGAGCGCAGCATCCAGGCGACGAGGCCGAGGAGGATCAAGACCAGGAGGACGAGGCCGAGGGCGATCTTGCGGAGGATCGACACGAGGTGGGCAGTATATCGGCGGGGCCCGCGGGCGCCACTTCGCCGACCGCGGCCACGGCCGGTGTTCCATGGCCGACAGCCCGGGGACGGCGTGAGCGATCGATCATGGACGATGCGGGGGTCGCCGAGGAAACCGCGCCCTCACGGGTCCGCGAGGCTCGCCTTGAGCACGCCGACGCGCAGCGAGCCGCCCTGCAGGCAGGCGAGCGGGATGGCCGGCGCGTCGAGGTTGCCGCTCAGGCCGGGCATCAGCACGACCGCGCGGCACGACAGCGGCTCGGGGTCGACGAGCGGGACGACGTAGGTCCGCATGCCGTCGCCCAGCACCAGGTGTACGGGCGCGGCGTCGCCGTAGGGCAGGAGGAAGGCGGAGTAGCCGAGGAGGGCGCCGGCGGCCGGCTGAGCGGTGATGCGGGCGTCGGGCAGCTTGTCGGCGGGGACGGAGACGACGGTGTTCTTGGGCTTGCCGCTGGTGCCGAGGAAGGCGATGCTGACGCCTCGATCGGGAGTGACGGCGGCGACGGTGCGGGCGCCGAGGTTGCTGGTGATCGTGGTGAGCACCGCGGGTGCGCCGGGCGACAGGTCGACCTCTTCGCCGGGCTCGGAGACGAGGGCGGCGCCGGCATCGGAGAGGGTGAGCAGGCCGGTGACGCGCTGACCGAGGCGCACGGAGATGCCGGCGCCGAGGCTGAGCTGGGGCAGGGAGAGCGCGGGGCCGAGAGCGTCGAGGTCGAGCGGCTTCGCGGTGGGGACCCGCTCGGGGGCCGACCAACTGCCGCGATCGCTGCTGCGCCGCACGTGGGCGATGCCGCGATCTCCGGGGTGGGGGGTCTCCGCGTCGTCGGCGGCGAGGAACTCCGCGAACAAGACGTCGCCGAAAAGGAACGGCCGGCCGAGCGCGGCGAACTCCGCGTCCCGAAAGAGGTCGGCCGACAGATCGACGGCGGTCTGCAAGGGACCGATGCTGGGCTCGGGGGCGATCGTGAGGTCGCGGGTGACGATGGCGGCGCCCGGCTCGCCGCGCCGGTAGGCGACGCGCACGACCGCGACGTCGCTGCCGGGCGCCGGTGGCAGGGCGAGCGCGGAGACACCTGGCCCCAGGGCCATGACCTCCGGGACATATCCCTCGAGCGTGGTCTCGAGCACCGGCGTGTCGGCCCAGGCGCCCTCGTCGGCGCGGTACAGACGGAGCGTGGGGTCGAGGCCGCCGGAGACCACGCCGAGCAGGGTGTCCGGGGGGACGCCGCTGACGAGCAGGGCGTCGCCCACGTCCCGCGGGTCGGGGTCGAGCTCGGTCCACACCTGCGGCAGCGGGACATCGGGCGCGGCGACGTTCATCGTCAGCTCGGCCGAGAAGCGCGGGCCATCGGGGGTGTGCGAGGCCAGCTGCAGGGTGTGAGTGCCGAGCGCGAGGGCGCCGTGGAGGAAGATCCGCAGGCGATCGCCGGTCAGCTCCCCGAGAGCGCTGCCCGGTCCGAGCGTGCCGACGGTCTGGCCGTCGATGAGCAGCTGGGTGTTGCCGAGCGTGATCTTCTGGACGACGATGTCCTTTGGGACATGTTGGGTGCTGACGACGAGAAAGTCGCCGAGCGCCGGGTTGAGGAAGGCAGGGTCGGGGATTTCACCGGTATCGGTGTCGCTGCCCGTGCCCGTGTCGCTGCCCGTACCCTCGTCCGGCGGCTCGGCGTCGGGTCGACAGCCGAGCGCGCAGAAGCTGGCCGAAAGGGCGAGCGCGGCCGGAAGCAGGAACCCACGAGGGAGCACGCATCAGGCGTATCGCGTGCGCGCGGGGCCGCCAAGGGGTGTCATCCGGACGTCGTGATCGTCCAGACGAGCACCGCGAGCGCGGCATGGCCGGCACCGAGAGCAAAGCCGGCCCAGCGCAGGCGCGCGGCGCCCGCGAAGAAGAGCGGCAGGCACAGGCCCAGGCCGATGAGGAACAGCGGGAGGGCGTCCTGGGCGAGCGGGACGCGCAGGTCGAGGAGAGCCCGGCCGCCGAACCACAACAAGGCGAGCGCGCCCCACCAGGCGCCCCGGAGGGCGAGCGCGCGCAGCGCTGCTCGTCGCTGCCACAAGACGGCAGCGATCCGGCGCGAGACGTGGGCGCTGGCCACGCCGAAGCGGCGACAGCCGCGGCCGATGGCAAGCCCGGCGACGCGCGACAGGCGACCTGCCTGGGCGAGGGCGCGCAGGCTCAGGTGCGAGAGGCGGCGGACGCCGCCGGCGCTGAGCTGGGACAGGCTGCGGAGACCACGGCCACCGGCTGCGGCAGACCGGCCGAGCTCGCTGGCACCGCGATCGAGACCCTTGCCGACCCCGGCGATGGCGCGCTGGGCCACGGGCATGAGCGCCCGGCCGCGTTCGGCGACGAGCTGTCCGGCTCGCCGCCAGGCGATCCGGGTCCGCAGGCGCGTGGGAAGGCCGCGCACGACGAGGGCGCCGCGGCGGAGTTGGTTCATCAGCCAGCGCGTGTGTCGGCGAGCAGCCGCCTGGGCGGGAGGCCGGCGGCGCCGGTTGCCCTGGCCGGCGCGAACGGTGGGCCGGGGAGTCACGCGGCGAGTGTGCGCCGGTGGGGGACGGCGACCAAAATTTCGGCGCGGAGCGCTGTCGATCGGGCGGCCGCAGCGGGCTGCGCCAGATGCTAGGCTCGCGACCGATGTCGTTCATCGCGGCGATCTGGCTGGCGCTGGCGCCGGCGGGGTGGCAACCCCGGCCGCCCGATCCGCCCACAGTGTGGGCCCAGGCCGGCAGCCGGCCGTGGGGGCAGTGCCGCGAGCTCGAGCGGACCGCGGAGATCGCGGTCGCCAAACAATCGGTCGGCGCGGATGGGCCGAACGTGTGGGCCGAGCGGGCCAGGCTGTGTCCAGGGGCGCCGGCGATCCTGGTGGCGGCGGCGATGCTCGAGCTGACGCAGGTGCCGAGCTTGCCCCCGCTGTCGGAGCTGGCCGCGGAAGTCGGAGCGTTGGCCGAGACGCAGCGACAGAGCCGCAAGCGGGCGGCGCAGTGGCTGGCGGCGGCGCGGGACGAGGCAGCTCGCCGCGGTCAGGCGCCGCCGCCGATGACGTGGATCATGACGGCGATCGCGGCGATCGGGCTCGGCGACGCGACGATGGCCCGGGCCGCGCTGGCGCAGGCGGAGGCGCGGGCGGAGGTCGAGGGCTACCGTATCGATCGGCTGGGCGCCGTCGCCGCGCTGCTGGCCGGCGATCTGGCCCAGGCGCTGGAATTGGCGCACCGGGCCCGCGAGCGCGCCGCGTCGCGCGAACAAGTGCGGACGACGCTGCTGCTGTCGCTGGTATACGACCGCAGCGGCGCGGCCGATGCCGCACAACGCGAGCTCACGCTGCTGCGGCCGCTGGCGTCGAGCGCCGAGCGGATGGCCATCGACGCCCTGCTGCCGCTGCACGAGCGCCTCTATCTGGCGGCGATCGAGCAGGTGGCGTTCAAGAACCCGGTTAACGCGAGTCTGCTGTTCAAGGGCTATCTGGCTTGTCCCGAGCCCGAGGACGCAGAGCGCCGGCTGGTCGAGCGGCGGCTGGCCGAGCTTCGTCCCCTGTGAGGCGGACGCGGGCGCGCCGGACGGTCGTCGCAACTCGCCAGGTCGAGTCCGATGCGAGCCACGCATGCCTCGAGGGTGCTGCGGCGGCCCGCTGGCCTCGCGCCCGCGGGAGCCGGGATGCGACGAAGCCCCGGGGACATGGCGGATAGGCCATGTCCCAGGGGCCATGCTCCCGGGCGCCGCGGGTCAGCGCAGCTTGAGTCCGTCGGCGCTGCAGCTCCAGGCGAACCTGTCGCCGAGGAGCAGCGGCGCGTGGACGTTGCACAGCGACTCGGTGTCGGTGCCGGGGACGGCGAAGGCGGGGATCGCCGCCGGGTCCTGGTCGCGGCTGGGCACGCCGGACAGCATGAACTGCGGGGTGCTGAGCAGCATGCCGGCGAACCGGCGGGCGCCCTCCTCGAGCTGGCCGGTGTCGGCCTCGCTCATCGGCATGTCCAGCGGGAGGCCGAGGACGCCCTCGATCGCGGCGGCTTCGGCGGGGCCGTCGATCGTCGGCTCGGTGATGAGGCGGTCCTTGATCGCCGCCGCGATGTCACCCACAGTGGCGCCGGGGACCATGCTGGCCTCGACCAGCATGAGCTCGATCCACTCGTACTGCGCGCACGGCTGGCCGAGCGGGCCGGTGCAGCTGCCCTGCATCGACTGCTTGTTGCCGCCGGCGAGCTGGTTCTCCCACGACAGGAGGCCGTTGAAGTCGACGCCGTTGAAGCCGTTGATCGCGTCCTTGAGGAACACGCCCTGGTCGCGCAGGAAGTTGACGCCCGGGTAGTTCCACTCGTTGTCCTGGACCTGCTGCACCGGCAGTTCCCACCACATCGCCCGCATCGCCGACTCGATGAGCACCCAGGCGCTGTAGCGCTGGACGCGGTCGCCGACGCCGTTGCCCCGCATGTTGGGGTCGGCGGCGGTGACCGAGAACGGGTCGAACACCGGCTTCATGTGGTACGAGGTCGACGCGTCGCACAGGTCGGGCGCCTCCTGGTTGAAGTACGGGTGGGTGACGATCTCGACGAGGAGGGTCCGCAGCGAGTAGCTGTCGGAGATGAAGGCGTCGGCGAGCTCGCCGAGGATCTCGCGCTGCTTCTCGTTGCGCGGGAAGCTGTGCGCGAGCGTCAGCGGGTAGCCGAGCATCTCCTTCCACACGCCGTTGGCGATGTTGACGGCGGTGAGGTACGCGAGCGCCTGGTCGGGCGCGACGGACAGGTCGCCGTCGACCATGAGGCCCTCGCTGGCGAGGGTGGCGAAGCCGGTCTTGAACAGCGGATCGATGTCGAACAGCTGGCCGCCCTCCGGCAGCGCGCCGCCGAGGTAGCCGGGGATGCCGAGGATGTCGCCGTCGGTGCCGGGGTTGAAGCGGCCGCAGGCGCCGCTCCAGCCCCACGGCGTGGTCGAGCCCTGGTCGTCGACGAAGCCGGTCCAGCGGAACGCGGCGTACACCTCCTCCTCGGGCCGGCCCTTCGGGTCGCCGTAGATGGCGCTCTCGAAGTCGCCGGGGAGCGCCCAAAAGTGGTTGTACTTGGGGTCCGGGTTGTAGGTGACCGACTCGGTGCTGGTGTGGCACTCGAGGCAGCCGCTGCGCCGGCCGAGGTAGCTCGACTCGAAGATCTCGCCGTAGTTCGAGCGCGCGTTGACCTCGAACTCCTCCTGCGTGATGTTGGCGCCGGACAGCGGCCGGGCCATGCGCGCGAACATGTCGGCGCGGTACATCGGGCTCAGGTCGTCGAGCCGCAGGGCGCTCATCATGACGTCGGCCATGGTGAACGGGCTGTCGAAGCTCGAGCCCTGGGCGTCGTTGTCGCGGATGTAGGCGGCGAGGTCGCCGTCGTCGCCCGCGCCGGTCAGCTGCGAGTAGCAGCCGTAGTTCGACTTCATCTCGAGCCGGTTGATCTTGAGCTGCTCCCAGAAGAAGGTGCGCCAGCGGTGGAGGTAGAGGTCGCCGGCCGCGAGCCCGCGGGCGACGATCGCCCGCCCGTCCTGACCCTTGGCGTCGAGCTGCTCGATCGCGCTGACCAGCAGCTGGACCTCGCGCATGCCCTCGGGCTTGCGGCCCTGCAGCAGCGGGATGATGCGCTTGACGAACGCCTCGTCGCCGGCGTCGCACGACTCCTCGCCGTCGCCGGCCGGCGGCGGCTCCTCGCCGGGGTCGCCCCCGGAGTCGCCGCTGGTGCCGGGGGTGCCGCCGGAGGTCGGCGCGTCGCCCGAGGTCGGCGCGCTGTCGGTCGCGGTCGGGTCATCCCCGGTCGGGTCGCCGGTGGCCTCGGTGTCGCCGGCGCTGGTGCCGTCGGTCCCAGCCTGGTCGTTCGGACATGCCGTGAGGGACATGCACGCGAAGACAGCCGTGAAGAGAGGAGCGTGGTTGGGATGAAGTCGAGTCATGGTCGCGCCTCCTCTCGGTCAGAGCTTGAGCCCCATGTAGACGTCGCGCAGCCGCTGGGCCGCCTCGAACTGGTTCTTGACCCCGCCGGCGACGTCGCCGACGGCGAAGGTCTGCGAGCTGAACGGGTAGATGCCGAGGGCCATCATGACGAGCATGCGGTTCTCGGCCGGGCTGATGTAGGTCTGGGCGAAGCCCTCGGCCTCGGTGATCGCGCCGTAGATGCCGCGCTCGGCCTCGGTGATCGGGCCGCCGATCAGGACGTTGACCATGCCCTGCGGCCAGTGGTTGAGGCCCGACTGGCCCTGCCGGTGCGGCGTGCGGCCGAACTCGGTGTTGATGACGATCATCGTCTCGTCGAGGTTGATCTTGGCGGGGTCGTTCTCGTTCGGCGCGTTGATGATGTCGGCCAGGCACTGCATGGTGTGGGTGACGTTGCGCGACGAGTCCTCGACGTGGCTGTCGTGGGTGTCGTGGCCGGCCGAGGGGTTGGGCTTGAGGCCGCCGTCGATCCAGTGGACGTAGCGGGCGCGGTCGTTGGCGCGGGTGAGCAGGCTGGCGGCCATGCGCGCCTGCATGCGCGGCTTGTCGGTGCCGGCCATGTCGCTGCACTCGGTGCCGGCGACGCCCTCGAACAGGTCGGCCGACAGCACCTCGGACAGCTCGCCGGCGCCGCGGCGGGCGAAGTGGGCGAACTCGAAGTTGCTGCGCTCGGCCGAGCGGGTGAGCTGGCCCTTGCCGCCGGGGCGGAAGCGCTGCTGATAGGCCGCGAGGTAGTGGTCGACGGCGGCGTCGTAGGCGTCACGGCCGGCGCCGACGCTCGGGCGGGTGAGCAGCTGCGACAGCGACGAGCCGGGGTCGACGGTGACGCTGAGCGGCCGCGCGGAGCCGGGGTGGAGGCCGATCGCGGAGGCGGCGAGGACGTTGTCGGTCGGGAACTCGACGCCGGGGTAGAGGACGTAGGCGTACGGGGTCGGGCGCAGGCCGCCGGGCTGCTCGAGGAAGTGGCGCTGGATCGACGCGCCGACGCCGGCGAGGCGCGGCGAGCCGAGGCGGCTGCCGGTCAGCGCGTAGGGGTTGGCGCCCTCGTGCGGCAGGAGGTCGTGGCGCTGCACGAGGATCCGCATGCGCGCGACGATGTCGGGCCGCGCCCGCAGCGGCGCGACCCACGGCCCGAGGTGGACCAGCTGGCCGTTGGCGTCCTCGGCGAACTCCTCGGTGAGGGTGTTGCCGAGGCCGCACTGGCCGAAGCGGGCCTGGGTCTGGTTGTAGTAGGCGTGGAGGAACCGCTCGGTGTCCTGACCCCAGTCCGGCACCGCGTAGAAGGTGTCGAAGGCGTTCATGCCGCCGTAGAGGTAGAGCTCGAGCACGTTCTTGGCCTGGCGCTCGGCGGGGATCATGGCGTCGAGCTTGTCGGCCGGCCATTCGCCCCAGTAGGCCTCCGCGCGCCGCGGGTGGCGAAGGATGCCGAAGGAGGCGCCGGCCGCCGTGGCGACGCCGAGGGACTTCATGAAGGTTCTGCGCTGCATGGTCCGTCTCGTGGATGTCCTTTAAATCAGGTCGGGGTCGGCCCAGACTTCGTAGCGGAGGACGACCCGCAGGTCGCCGTCCGGGAGGCCGAGGTCGAAGCTTTGCTCGCGGGCGATGGTGAGGGTGGCAGGGCCGGGGGCGAGCTGGGTCAGCTCGGCGCTCGGGATGGTGAAGCTGCCGTCGTCGACGGCGTGGGCGGTGAGCATCTGGCCGTAGGTGTCGATGACGCGGATGACGACGCGGTTCGGCTGGCCGCCGTTGGCGTCCCAGGTGATCTTCATGTCGGTGGCGCGGTCGTGCTCGAACAGCGAGGTGCCGATGTCGGGCGCGGTGACGGTCAGCGCCGGCGGGGCGGTGACGGCCGCGGGCAGGACGATGTCGTCCTTGCCCTCGCCGCCGAAGGCGATCAGGTCGTAGTCGGCGCCGGCCACCCACTTGGCCGGATCGGGGGCGCACAGCGGGTCGAAGAACTCGGCGTCGTCGCTGAAGTAGACCGGGAAGGTGTCCTGCACGAGCAGGAGGCACGCGAGCGACTCGCCGGCCTCGCCGCGCAGCTTGAGCGCGTTGCCGCCGACGACCCAGGTCTCGTCCTTGCCCCACTCGTAGGGCGCGGGGATCGAGTTGTTGACGATGGTGTTGTCCTCGGCCGGCGGCGGCGGGAGGTGCATGCCCCACGCCTGCACGGCGAAGAAGTCGTCGGTGGAGAACGGCTCGGTGCGCCAGGCCCCCGCCATCCCCAGCTCGGCGGGCAGACCCCCGGCGGTCTCGGGATAGAAGGTGAAGTTCAGCAGGCCCTTGGCCTCGCCGACGACGATGCCGGTGTCGTCGGAGGAGTCGGAGGGGGCGGTGCCGCCGGTGGTCGGCGCGGTGGTCCCGGACGTCCCGTCGGTGCCGCTCGACGCGTCGCCCGTGCTCTCGGCCTGAGTGTCTGCCTCACCGACCGCGGTGTCCTCGCTCGGTTGACCACAAGCCCAGAGGGACATGGCGCAGAGGACCTGCCCAAAAGGACAGAGGCCCCGGAGCAGCGGCGTCGCACGGACATTCGCGCGAGAGGAACGTCGATCAGTCCTTCCCATCAAAGTCATCTTTTCCCAGTGAAGAAAATAAGTCTCCGCGAAGACACGGCGGGAACTTCACACTCGGGTGATTTTTATCACCGCAATGCGGCGAAACAACGCACCTCGAATCACGGGCGTTCGGACCGTGAACTCGTCGTCACACGCTCGAGGACACGATGCGCCCGGGCCGCGAGGCGAGGCGTGAATCGGCCCGCACACACGTCGCGATCCACAGCCGATGGCGGCCCGGGAGCGCGGCGGCGAAATTCTTCGTGGACGGCGACCTCGGTGCTCTGCGATATGCTTCCCGCGAGCGACGTATGACCCTCGGAGCCAAGCCCGCAGCAACCGGGGAGATCCCCGCGACGACGCGCCGCGTGACCGCGCCGGTGCTCCATCAGTACAAGCGCCAAGGCCAGCGCATCGTGATGATCACGGCGTACGACGCGACCTTCGCTCGCCTCGTCGACGAGTCGGGCGCAGACGTGGTGCTGGTCGGGGACAGCCTCGGGATGGTGATGCAGGGCCACCCGCACACGCTCGAGGTCACGCTCGAGCACATGTGCTACCACGCCCGTTGCGTCCGGCGTGCGGTCCAGCGAGCGCACCTGGTCGTCGACCTGCCGTTCATGAGCTACCAGGTCAGCCCCGAGCAGGCGCTGCTGTCCGCGGGTCGGCTCGTCCAAGAAGGCGGGGCCGAGGCGGTCAAGCTCGAGGGCGGCGGCCGGGCCGATGCGGTTCGCAAGATCGTGCAGGCAGGCATCCCGGTGATGGGGCACCTCGGCCTCACGCCGCAGAGCGTCCACGAATTCGGGGGCTTCCGCGTGCAGGGTCGCGAGGACGCCGCCGCCGAGCGGCTGCGTCAGGACGCGTTGCAGCTCCAGGAGGCCGGCGCGTACGCGGTGGTGCTGGAAGGCATCCCGGCGGCGCTGGCGCGCCAGATCTCGCAATCGCTCGCGATCCCGACCATCGGCATCGGTGCAGGCGTCGGCTGCGATGGACAGGTGCTGGTGATGCAGGACCTGCTCGGCCTCGACGACCGCTTCAAGCCGCGCTTCGTCAAGCGCTTCGCTGAGCTCGCCGGGGTCGTGCGCGACGCGTTCGCCACCTACGGCCGCGAGGTCCGCGAGGGCAGCTTCCCCGGCGCCGAGCACAGCTTCGGCCCGTCGCCCGCGTCCCCGGGCGGCTCTTCGGAGCCGACGACGGAGTAGGGCCATGCTGGTCTTTCGGACATGTTCGGAGATGCAGGTGTGGCGGGCCTCGCTCGACCACGCGACGCGCGTCGCGTTCGTGCCGACGATGGGCTACCTCCACGAGGGCCACCTGTCGCTGCTGCGCGAGGCCCGGCGCCGCGGCGATCGCCTGGTGCTGTCGATCTTCGTCAACCCGACCCAGTTCGGCCCGAACGAAGACCTCGCCCGCTACCCGCGCGACGAGGCCGGCGACCTGGCCAAGGCGAGCGAGTGCGGCGTCGACGTCGCGTTCTGCCCGACCGACCCGCGCGAGCTGTACCCCCAGGGGACGAACACGTGGGTCGAGGTCCAGGGCCTCGACCGTCACCTGTGCGGGGCGTCGCGCCCGGGTCACTTCCGCGGCGTCTGCACGGTGGTGGCCAAGCTGTGGGGGCTGGTCCGGCCGGACGTGGCGCTGTTCGGCGAGAAGGACTTCCAGCAGCTGGCGATCCTGCGGCGCATGCACGCCGACCTGTTCCTCGGCGGGGAGGTCGTCGGCATGCCGATCGTGCGCGAGCCCGACGGCCTGGCGATGTCGAGCCGCAACGCCAACCTGTCCCCGGAGGCACGTGCGCAGGCGCTGGCGATCTCGCGCTGGCTGGCCGCCGTCCGCCAGCGCTTCGAAGCCGGCGAACGCGAGGCGACGGCGCTGCTCGGCGACCCCGCAGCCGCGCTCGCGCCGGGACGGGTCGACTACGCGTCGCTGGTCGACGCCGACGACCTGCAGCCGGTCACCGAGGTCGCAAAGCCGGCCCTGTGCGCCGTCGCGGCGTTCTTCGGCGGGGTGCGCCTGATCGACAACACGGTCCTGCGACCGTGAACGCAGGGACGCGCGGCGCCCGGCCGCGCAGCCTTGCCGCTGAGGACCCGAGTCCGCCGCGCGAGCACAGGCGCGAGACGGGTCGCCGCGCTGATCGCCGCCGAAGGGATGATGGGCGGAGCGTCGCTCTGCGGGCGAGGTCACAGAGCCGTGGCAGTTGCCGCGAGGCCCGCGAGCAAGCGGTCGAAGCGGCGGCCTGCTCACGACCTGGCGGGTGTTCGTACCGAAGCGCCGCCCTCGTCACGAGTGGGGTTCAGTGCGACGAACTCGAGTGCGCCGGCGGGCGGGGAACTCGAGTTCGCCAGTTCACTGCACCACGTCGCGCTTCCCGCGCACCAAGACGACGCCGGCGGCGCCGAGGCGCTGCTCGTCACGTGGATCGCCGTACTTCTGCCAGCGCTCGTACAGGGCGAGCAGGTCGCCGTCCGGGCAGCTGTCGGTGGCCTCGGAGATCGCCTCGGCGGCGGCCTCGAAGGTGACGGCGAGGGTGCGGAACACGGCGGGCTCGCCGATCTGGCGATACGCGCTGGTGCCGATGGAGCGCACGTAGCGCAGGTTCACCGGGGTGCGGTCGACGCTGTGCGGGACGACGCCGGCGATGAACAGCGCCCGGTCGCCGACCGCCCGCAGCGCCTGAGCCCGCCGGGCGCCCTGCTGCTCGCGGGCCGCGAGGTACTGCAGCGCCAGCGGCCCGGCGGTGCGACCGGCGACGCTGGTCCGGCGCACGTGGTCGGCGAGCATGTGGACCACGTAGGCTCCGACCTCGGTCGGCAACGCGCTACCGGTCTTTCCCTGGGCCACGCGCTCGTAGAAGAAGGACTCGAGGGTTCCTGCAAAACGAAGTTCTGGCTCGGGCATGGGGAGATTCCTATTTCCCCACGCTACCAGAGACGACCGGCCATGCAAGCCAATTATGTGAGTTAACCGCACGGATGCCGAGCCGAGAACGTCCCGACAGGAGGGGTTGACCGGGTTGGGACTCGCTTTACACTCCGCGCCGCGTTAGCACTCCTACATGGGTGATTGCTAACCGAGCCCCCGCAAATTTCCACGGCGATTACGCAGAGTTAGGCGGAGTCGCGCGGG
The DNA here is from genome assembly GCF_002343915.1 of Nannocystis exedens. Classification (GTDB taxonomy): domain Bacteria; phylum Myxococcota_A; class Polyangia; order Nannocystales; family Nannocystaceae; genus Nannocystis; species Nannocystis exedens. Next base: position 7,260,372 of record NZ_NETK01000001.1, read on the forward strand.
AACGCTCGCAACCGCGAACAGCATCTTTCCCCCCACGGGGCCTGCATTCGGAAATCCCAGGAGAGACCGCAGATGACAACGACGAAGGTTCGTCCCTTGAACGATCGCGTGCTGGTGAAGCGCATGTCCGAGGAGGAGAAGACCGCCGGTGGTCTGTTCATCCCCGACTCCGCCAAGGAGAAGCCCGCGAAGGGCGTGGTGATCTCGGCCGGTCCGGGCAAGGTCGACGACAACGGCAAGCGCACCCCGCTCGAGGTCAAGGCGGGCGACAAGGTCCTGTTCGGCAAGTACTCCGGCACCGAGATCAAGCTCGACGGCGAGGAGCACATGATCCTGCGCGAGGACGAGATCCTCGCCATCCTCGAGGCCTGAGCGGGCCTGACGACGCAACCGTTTTTTCCCCCAACCACACGAGACACACATCATGGCTGCCAAAGAAGTTCGTTTCGAAGAGTCCGCTCGTCACGCGATCCTGCGCGGGGTCAACATCCTCGCCGACGCGGTCAAGGTCACCCTCGGGCCGCGCGGCCGTAACGTGGTGATCGAGAAGTCCTGGGGCTCCCCGACGGTCACGAAGGACGGCGTGACCGTGGCCAAGGAGATCGAGCTCGAGGACAAGTTCGAGAACATGGGCGCGCAGATGGTCAAGGAGGTCGCCTCGAAGACCTCCGACATCGCCGGCGACGGCACCACCACCGCGACGGTGCTCGCCCAGGCGATCTACCGCGAGGGCCTGAAGATGGTCGCCGCGGGCCACGACCCGATGGAGCTCAAGCGCGGCATCGACATCGCCGTCGAGGCGCTGATCTCCTTCATCAAGGGCAACCTGTCGAAGGCCACCAGCAGCGACGAGGAGGTCGCGCAGGTCGGCACGATCTCCGCCAACGGCGACGAGGAGATCGGCAAGCTCATCAGCAAGGCGATGAGCAAGGTCGGCAAGGAGGGCGTGATCACGGTCGAGGAGAACAAGTCCTCGACGACCGACCTCGACGTGGTCGAGGGCATGCAGTTCGACCGCGGCTACCTCAGCCCGTACTTCATCACCGACCAGGAGCGCATGGTCGTCTCGCTCAGCGAGCCGTACATCCTCTGCTACGAGAAGAAGATCTCGACGATGAAGGACCTGCTGCCGATCCTCGAGCAGGTCGCCAAGCAGGGCCGCAGCCTCCTCATCATCGCCGAGGACGTCGACGGTGAGGCGCTGGCCACCCTCGTGGTCAACAAGATCCGCGGCGCCCTCCACGTCGCCGCCGTCAAGGCGCCGGGCTTCGGCGACCGCCGCAAGGAGATGCTCAAGGACATCGCCGTCCTCACCGGCGGCAAGGCCCTCACCGAGGACCTCGGCGAGAAGCTCGAGAACCTGAGCCTCAAGGACCTCGGCACCGCCAAGCAGGTCACGATCGACAAGGACAACACCACGATCGTCGACGGCGGCGGCAAGAAGGCCGACATCCAGGCCCGCGTCAAGCAGATCCGCGCCCAGATCGACGAGACCTCGTCGGACTACGACCGCGAGAAGCTGCAGGAGCGCCTGGCCAAGCTGGTCGGCGGCGTCGCCGTGATCAAGGTCGGCGCGGCCTCCGAGGTCGAGATGAAGGAGAAGAAGGCTCGCGTCGAGGACGCGCTCCACGCGACCCGCGCGGCCGTCGAGGAGGGCATCGTCCCCGGTGGCGGCGTCGCCCTCATCCGCGCCCAGAAGGAGCTCGAGAACGTCAAGGCCCCGACGCACGAGCAGAGCGTCGGCGTCAGCATCATCCGTCGCGCGATCGAGGAGCCCCTGCGCCAGATCGTGGCGAACGCCGGCGCCGAGCCGTCGGTCGTCATCAACGCCGTCCGCAGCGGCGAGGGTGCGTTCGGCTACAACGCCCGCACCGGCCAGTACGTCGACCTCGTCAAGGACGGCGTCATCGACCCGACGAAGGTCGTCCGCACCGCGCTGCAGCACGCCGCTTCGGTCGCCGGCATGATGCTGACCACCGAGGCGATGATCGCCGAGAAGCCCAAGAAGGAGGCCCCTGCGGCCGGCGCCGGCGCCCACCCGGGCGGTGGCATGGGCGGCATGGACATGTGAGCCCGGCCCGCGCCCAATGAACCGGGCGCGCGCGTACGAGCCCCGTTCCGCGAGGGACGGGGCTCGTCCTCTTTAAGGTCCGAGGTGTACGAGCCCCGATCGGTCGCGAGCGGGGCTCGTTTCTTTTGCGCGGGGTTTTGCTAGCGTCGCCGCGTGGAGCTCAAAGACAGGGTCGCGCTCGTCACCGGCGCGTCGTCGGGCATCGGCCTGGCGACCGCCAAGTTGCTGCACAAGTCGGGCATGCGCGTCGTGATGGTCGCGCGCACCGCCGCCAAGCTCGAAGCGGCGGCCGCCGAGCTCGGCGAGGGCGCCGTGGCGATCCCGTGCGACGTCGGCGACCTGTCCCGATTGCCATGGCTCATCGACCAGGTCGTGGCTCGCTTCGGCGGCCTCGACGTGCTGGTCAACAACGCCGGCGTCCACTACCGCGGCGACATGTTGCGCCACCCGCCGGAGGCGCTCGCCGAGATCTTCACGGTCAACCTGACGGCGCCGGTGGTGCTGACGCGGATCGCCGCCGACCACATGCGCGCCGGCGGCTGCGTCGTCAACGTCGCCAGCCTGGCCGGCAAGCTCGGCGTGCCCGGCTCGGCGGTGTACTCCGGGTCCAAGGCCGGGCTGCGCTTCTGGGCGCTCGCGGTCGCCGAGGACCTCGAGCGACGCGACCTTCGGATCGCCAACGTCAACCCCGGCCCGGTCGACAGCAGCTTCTTCGACGCCGACATCCAGGGCGTCAGCAACCTGACCTTCTCGCAGCCGATGAGCACCCCCGAGCAGTGCGCCGAGGCGGTGCTCGCTTGCATTCAGGACACGCGCAGCCCGATGGAGATCGATCTGCCCTTTGCGTCAGGCAAGCTGGCGACGCTCGGCTACCTGTCGCCGCGCCTGCGCGCGTGGCTGCGGCCGGCCCTGGAGCGCCGGGGCGCCAAGAACAAGGCGGCGTTCATGCGCCGTCGTGGGCTGTCCTAGGGGGCGGCCGTGCGCGCCGCTTTCGCCGTTGAAATCGCGGCGTCGGCGGACGATCCTCCCGCACGCGTGGGGATGCTTCACAACGGGCTGGCCGCGGCGCTGCTCGCCGGCTCGACGGGCCCAAATTCTGCCCCACCCGCGAGCCCGCGGCCGGTGGTCGAGTTCCGCTGGGACGCGCCCGCCAGCTGCCCGGCCGAGGCCGAGGTCATCGCCGAGCTCGAGCGGCTGCTCGGCGGACCGCTGGCCGAGCGCAAGGGATCGCGGCTGACCGCGATCGCTCGCGTGCGCCAGGAGCCGGGCGGCGGCTTCGACCTCAGGCTGTGGACCGTCAGCGACGAGGGCACGCTGCAGCGGTCGCTGACGCACGCGCAGTGCGACGCGCTCGCGCGCGCGGGGGCCCTGATCGCGGCGATGGCGATCGACCCGTCGGTCCTGGGGCGCATGTCCGAAGAGACAGACGCGGCCGAGGTCGCGGCCGAGGCGAAGACGGTCGAGGACCCCGAGCCGCCGCCGGAGCCCGAGCCGACACCGCCTGAGCCGCAGGTGGAGCCGCCGAAGCCCGAGCCGCCGCAGCCGCCGAAGCCGGAGAAGGTGAAGAAGGGGAGGCGCGTGCGCGGCGGCGTGCGCCTCGGCGCGGGTTTGAGCTTCGGCGACTTGCCGGGCGTCGGCGCATTAATAAGACTCACGCCGGCGCTGATCTGGCCGCGCGCGCGGCTCGAGTTCGAGGTCGGCTACGGGCCGCTGCGACGGGCTCGCTTCGACGACCAGCCCGACCGCGGAGCCGACCTGCAGCTCGCGGTCGGCGCGGTGCGCGGCTGTCCGCTGCTGCGCGCGCGCAAGTTCGAGTTCCCGCTGTGCGCCGGCCTCGAGCTCGGGGCCATCTACGGCCGCGGGGTCGGGTACGCCATCACCAGCGAGGGGCGCCAGCTGTTCGTCGCCCTGCACCTGGCGCCGGGCGTGTTCTACGCGCTCCATCCCCGGGTCGCGGTCGGCGCGATCGTCGAGGGCGCGATCCACCTCGTGCGACCCCGGTTCACCGTCGCGAACCTCGGGATGATCTATCACAGCGCCCTGGCGAGCGTCCGCGCGCTGCTGGCGGTGGAAGTCCGATTTCCGTGACCGGCCGTGATGATAATTCGCGGAGCCGGTCACCAACCCGCGACTCCATGGCTGCCGCCGCTCAAGCCGCCCCTCCGCCCAGCCCCGAGCTGGTGGCGGTGTACCGCGAGCACTTCCAGTTCGTGTGGCGCAGCGCCCGGCGGCTCGGCGCGCCCGCGCCCGCGCTCGACGACGTGGTCCAGGACGTGTTCCTGATCGTCGCGCGCAGGCTGGCCGAGTTCCGCGGCGAGGCCTCGGTGCGGACCTGGCTGTTCGCCATCACCATGCGCGTGGTCCAGGTCCACCGGCGCAGCGCCTCGCGGCACCTGCGGCGCGTGGAGGCGTTCGCCGAGGCGCACGCCGAGGGCGGCGGCACCGATCCCTACGCCCGCAAGGACGCGACCGACACCCTTTTAAAATTGCTCGACCAGCTCGATGACGAGCGCCGGGCGGTGTTCGTCCTCGCCGAGCTCGAGGGCATGACGGCGCAGGAGATCGCCGTCGGGCTCGGGCTCAACGTCAACACCGTGTACTCGCGGCTGCGGGCGGCGCGGCAGCAGCTCGAACGTGCGTTGCCTGCGGCGGCGCGGACGGAGGTGCGCTGATGCAGTCCGACAGGCTCGAAGACCTGCTCCGCGCCGAGCGCGAGGTCGTGCCCGAGCCGGGCGCGGAGGACCGGATCTGGGCGGCCGTCGAGCATCGCCTGGCCCATGGGCCAGCTCCGCCGAGCGGCGCCGACGTGGCGCCCGGGGCTCTCGGGGGGGCGACCGGCAGCGGAGTTACCCTCAAGGTGATCGCCGGGCTCGCGCTCCTCGCCGCCGCGGTCGGGGTGTGGGCCGCCCGCGATCGGCCCGTGCCGCCGCCGGTCGTGGCCGTCGCCGCGCCGATCGAAGCTGTCCCCGAGGTCAGGTCTAAAGTTCCCGCACCGGCGCCGACACCCGCAGGGGTGGAGGCGCCTGCGCCTGCGCTGGACCCTCCGGTGGTCGAGGCGCCCGCGCCCGAGCCGGCGCCGGCCCCCGAGGAGGCGCTGGAGATCAAGAAGAAGCCACGCAGCAAGCCGAAGGTCGAGGCTGCGCCGCCCGAGGACGAGCCCGCGGACTTCGCCGCCGAGCTGAAGCTGATCGGCCAGATCCGCGGCGCGCTCAAGCGGGGCGACAGCGCCGGGGCGCTCGCCGGCGTCGACGAGCACGAGCGGCGCTTCGGTGCCCGCGGACAGCTGGTGCAGGAGCGGCTCGCCTACCACGTCGAGGCGCTGTGCCTGGCGGGCCGCGTCGCCGACGCGCGGCGCGTCGCTCGCGAGATGCTGGCGAAGTGGCCCGACTCGACGCACGCGCCGCGGGTCAAGAGCAGCTGCGCCGGCGCTTGAAGTTTTGTGAATGTCTTATGAGACATGTACGTTCGTACATGTCCGTTTTGCCACGTCCAAAGATGGAATCGCCCGGACGGATGACCGCCGCCGGCGTATTCACGGGCTCACGCGGTCCTCGGGTTGAGGAACCTCCTGGCCCTGGCCCGCTGAAAAATCGCCGCGGCGGTAACGAAAAGATGGAACGAGAGAACGACGCCATGATGACCACGACTACTTTGAAGCTCCGCTCGATCTTCGCCGCCCTGTGCCTCGCGGCCTGCAACGCCTCGCTCGGCGACGGGACCGACAGCTCCGACGAGACCGGCGCCGACCCGACCGGCGCTTCGACGAACCCCAGCGGCAACCCCACGACCACCGGCGGCGACGTGCCCGGCCCGTGCAGCTCGTCCAACCCGTGCCCGGACGGCCAGTTCTGCTGGAACGGCATCTGCGCGCTCGGCTGCACCAACGACGGCGACTGCGCCGAGAACCAGTTCTGCGCGACCGACACCGACATGCTGTGCCACAACAAGGAGGTCACGACCTGCCCCGACGTGCCGTGCGAAGAGGGCCAGGTGTGCGTCAACGGCTTCTGCAGCACCCCGCCGCCCGACACGCAGTGCACGCCGTCGCTGGTGGACGACGGCTGCGAGTCGAACGCGGTGTGCCTGTTCAACGCCGACCAGGAGGCGAAGTGCTACACGCTGCCGTACTGCTCGCAGGACGACACCTGCCCGACGGGCGCCGAGGGGGCGGTGTGCAACAACGGCCTGCTGACCGACAAGGACAAGATCTGCCTGATCGGCCTGTGCACCGAGGCGTCGCACTGCCCGGCCGACTGGAAGTGCGTCAAGGGCCAGCCCAACAGCGTGGTCGGGTATTGCAGCGACGGCGGGACGTTCGCGCCGTGCAGCACCAACGAGGACTGCCTCAGCGGCGCGTGCGACCTGCCGTTCCCGGGCGAGCCCGGCTTCTGCCAGTGAGCTGCGCTCACGAGCGCCAGCGCAGGCCGATCACGCCGTAGGCGGCGGCCGCGTAGAACAGGGTCGAGATCCACGGGATCCCGAGCGGCGACGTCGCCGGGAGGCCGAGGCCGAGGGCGTACGTGCCGCAGGCGATGCAGGTGATCGTCAGCGCGGCGCGTACGCCCTGGTTCATGCGGCGCTCGGCCGCCTTGTCGAGCGCCGCCAGCGACGCGGGCGCGAGGCCGACGGCGAGGCGGCCCTCCTGGACGTCCTCGAGCAGCGCGGGCAGCCGCTGCGGCAGGCTGTGAGCCGCGCGCGACAGCAGGTGGAAGTCGGCCAGCAGGGTCTGCTTGATCCGCTCGCTGCTGTAGCGGTCCTGGACCATCTGCGAGATGAACGGGCGCGCCAGCTCGAGCGGGTCGACGTCGGGGGCGATCGAGCGGGCCAAACCCTCGGTGGTGAGGATCGCCTTGAACATCATGGTGAAGTCGGTCGGCATGCGCACGCGGTGGCGCGTGGCGCCGGCGACCAGCTCGCCGAACAGCTCGCCGATCTGCAGCTCGGACAGCGGCACGCCGCCGAGGTAGCGCTCGGCGATCTCGACGACGTCGGCTTCGAACGCGGCGTAGTCGACCTTGCCGGCGGTCGGGATCGCCAGGGCGTAGAACGAGCGGGCCAGCGCCTCCATGTCCTCCGACATCACCGCCCACAGGATGTCGATCAGCTTGTCCTTCATCGACGGCGACAGGCGGCCAACCATGCCGCAGTCGATGATCGCCAGGCGGCCGCCCTCCTGCACGAACACGTTGCCGGGGTGCAGGTCGCCGTGGAAAAAGCCGTCGATGAACAGCATCTTGTAGGCGGTCTTGAAGTAGACCTCCACCAGCGGGCGGGTGTCCTCGCCGGACTGCAGCACCTCGCTGAACTTGCGGCCCTCGACGAACTCCATGCACAGCACCTCCTCGGTGCTGAGGGCGTCGTAGACGACGGGGACGCGGACCTTGTCGTCGCCGGCGAAGTTGCGGTGGAACCTGGCGATGTTGCGCGCCTCGACGCAGAAGTCGAGCTCCTGCGCCAGCGACTTGGCGAACCCGCGGATGACGCCGACGAGGTCCATCGCCGCGGCCTCGGGGAAGGCCTCCTCGACGTAGGCGGCGGTCGCCAGCAGGATGTTGAGGTCGCTGGCGATCTTCGGCCGCAGGCCGGGGCGCTGGACCTTGAGGACCACGCGCTCGCCGGTCTTGAGGACGGCGCGGTGGACCTGGGCGATGCTGGCCGAGGCCAGCGGGGTCTCGTCGATCTCGGCGAACTGCTCGCGCCACTTGGGGCCGAGGTTGCTCCGCAGCTGGCCCTCGATCTGCTCGAAGGGCAGCGGCGACACCTGGTCTTGCAGGCAGGTGAGCTCGGCGATGACGGCGTCGGACAGCAGGTCGGGGCGGGTCGACAGGATCTGGCCGAGCTTGACGAAGGTCGGGCCGAGCTGCGTAAACGCGGCCACGAGGCGCTTGCCGGTGTCGGCGCTGCCGACGGCGGCGCGGGTCAGCTCGGCGCCCGCGAGCTCGACCTGCAGCTCGCGCCGGAGCTTGAGCTGGGCGACCCACCAGCCGAAGCCGTGGCGGACGAAGACGGTGGCGATCTCGCGGAAGCGGGCCACGTCCTTGGCGCCGGTGACGAGGGCGCGCGAGGAGCTGACGATCGTGCGCAGGACGGACACGCGCGCGCAGTATACGAGACCCGGCGTCAGGCAGCGGCGCCGGATCTGCTAGACTTGAGGCGTGCGAAGTCGGCTGTGGACATGGCTCCTGGTCGGAGCGGCCGTCTCCGGGTGCGACGCGCCCGAGGGCCGCACGCGAGCGGCCGCGGAGATGGCCGAGATGGCCGGCTCGCGCACCGCGGAGGCGGCGCGGGCGGCCCGCGCCTGGGCGGGGCAGCTCGGCCTCGGCGAGCTGTCCGAGGCGGCCAAGGGCTGGCTCCGCCAGGGCGCCGAGGCGTCGTCGTCGGGCATCGAGGCGGTGCTGCAGAAGGGCGAGCAGGTGGTCCCGGTGGCGGTGGAGATCGGGCGGGCGCTGGGCGGCGCGGTCGACACCAGCACGCAGTTCGAGCCGATCTACCAGGAGGTCCCGGGCGGCTCGACGGAGCTGGCGGTGCGGCGAGCGGAGGCCGACGCGGCGATCCAGGGCATGCCGCGCGTCGAGCTCATCGACGGGCTCTCGGTCGGCTTCAAGCAGCTGTCGAGCGTCGACGTCGGCCGCACGACCTCGGAGTCGGCGTACCTGGTGATGTGGCGCCAGCACGACCGGCTCATCGGCTTCGTGTTCCGCTCGCGCCGCGACGTCGCGCTGGCCGAGCTCGTGCGCGAGGCGCCGCGGCTGGTCGCGCTCGTGCGCTCGGTCCTGTGAGCAGGCGGTTGCTGCGCCGCCCCCGCCCTGGTATGCCCGGCCGGGCGTGGCGAGCCTCCAGCAGACGCTCTTGCGGCAGATCAGCCGCGCGAATCGGCGCTTCGGGCTGATCGAAGACGGCGACAAGATCATGGTCGCCATCTCCGGCGGCAAGGACTCGTGGGCGATGCTCCACCTGCTGCGCGAGTACCGGCGGATGGTGCCGTTCGCGTTCACGTGGGTGGCGGTCAACCTCGATCAGGGCCACCCGGGCTTCCCGGTCGAGGTGCTGCGCGCGTACCTCGAGCGCGAGGGCCACGAGCACCGGATCGTCCACGTCGACACCTACTCGGTGGTGAAGCGCGAGGTCCCGGCGGGCAAGGCCTACTGCTCGCTGTGTTCGCGGCTGCGGCGCGGGATCCTCTACGACGTCGCGGTCGAGCTCGGCTGCACCAAGATCGCGCTCGGCCACCACCGCGACGACCTGATCGAGACGCTGCTGCTCAACCAGCTCTACGCCGGGCAGCTCAAGGCGATGGCGCCGCGGCTGCGCTCGGACGACGGGCGCAACACGATCATCCGCCCGCTGATCCTGTGCGAGGAGCGCGACCTGGCCGCGTACGCGGTCGAGCAAGGGTTCCCGGTGGTGCCGTGCGACCTGTGCGGCTCGCAGGACAACCTGCGGCGGGTCTACGTCCGCCAGCTCCTGACCCGGCTCGAGGCGGACAACCCCGACGTGCGCCGCAGCCTGCTGGCGGCCGCCGGCAACGTCAAGCCGTCGCACCTGCTCGACGCCCGCCTGCAGGGCGAGGGCGACGACGACGGCGAGCCGGCGGGGGCGAGCGACGTGCCCCTGATCTCGCCGCGGCTGCTCGTCAGGACATGAAGGAGAGGACATGCTGCAACGGACATGGCTCTTGGGACTGGCTCTCGCCGCGGGCGTCGCCGGCTGCAACAAGTCGTCGGGCATCTGCATGAACGCGAATTGCGAGGCCTCGGTGCCGGTCGCGGTGGTCGACGACGGCCAGCCCGGCGGGCAGCTGCGGGCCGGGGCGTACACGTTCCGGGTGAGCACCGACTACGCCGAGAAGGCGTGGAGCTGCACGCTGCCGGCCGACGACTGCGCGCTCGACTTCTTCACCGACTTCGCCGACGGCGAGGACGACGGCACCCTGTCGATCATGGCCCGCGCCGGCGAGACCGGGCTCGAGATCGAGGTGCTCGAGACCCGCGGCAACATCTGGAGCGGCCCGGCGAAGTTCATGGTCGCGGTCGAGCGCGACGGCGAGGCGGTGGTCGAGGAGACCTTCGAGCCGCGCTACGAGGAGCCGCTGGTGCCCGACGCGTGCGCGGTGTGCCTGAAGCGCAAGGGCCGCGACCTCGTGGTCCACGTGCCGGCCGAGTAGGGCGTCCCGCCGGCTGGCCGGGCGTCCCGCGGGCGGGACGGCGGCGGAGCGGGGCGGCGCGAAAGGACAGGGGATTTCGCGGGCGGCGCGGCGTGCATGGCCCCGCGGGTGTGCGCCTCGCCCGTCGATCCCGTCCTCGAACTGCTGCAACGCCGGCCCGAGCTGGTCGTCCACGCGCTGCACCGCCTGCTCGGCTGGGAGCTCGAGCAGCCGGCCCGGGCCGAGCTCGTCGACGTCGGCGACACCCAGCTCCACGCCCACGGCCACGAGTGGGCGGCCGACCTGGCGTTCGCGCTCCACCGGATCGGCGGGCCCTCGACGTGGCTGGCGGTGGTGGTCCCCCCGGCGCGCGAGGAGCAGGCGCGGGCCTACCTGTGGCCGTGCTACGCGGCCCTGCTCGGGCTGCGCCGGGGCGGCCCGGCCGGGCTGCTGGCGATCGTCGGCGACGAGGACGTGGCGTGGGCGCGGCAGACGGTCGCGTGCGGCTTCGGAGCGCTGACGTTCACGCCGCTGGTGGTCACCCGCGCCGCGCTGCTGGCGCTCGGCGAGGATGCCTGATGGGACATGTCTGTCCGGACAGGTCTAATCCGACGCCGGCCGGAGCGTGGGTGGCGAGCCGCGCGGAATGGCCTGGTCCCGATGCGCCAGGTCGAGTGGGCAGCGACCGCCAGGCGGCGCGGCGGCCGCAGCGCGCATATGTCCGCGGGGACAGGTCGGGCGCGGCGGCGCGGTCAGGGCTTGCGCCTGTCCTTGAGGACAGGGAAGCGCTCGCGCGCGTCGCGGACGACCTCGGCGCGGACGTCGGCGAGCACCATGGTCTCGCCGCCGGCGGCCGCCGCGAGCACCTCGCCCCAGGGGTCGACGATGCGGCTGTCGCCGCTGTAGTCGAGGCCGTTGCCGTGGCCGACGCGGTTGACGCCGACGACGTAGGCCTGGTTCTCGATCGCCCGGGCCTGCAGCAGCGTGGTCCAGTGGTGGCGCCGGCGCTCGGGCCAGTTGGCGACGACGACGTAGGCGTCGGTCTGCTCGGCGCGGCCCCAGAACTCGTCGGCGAAGCGGAGGTCGTAGCAGACGAACAGGGTGCAGCGCAGGCCGTCGACGTCGACGGTGATGTGGTCGCTGCCGGCGCCGTAGTGCTCGTGCTCCTTGGCGAACGAGAACGGGTGGATTTTGCGGTAGCGGACGACCTGGCCGTGCGGGCTGGCGAGCACGAGCGTGTTGTAGGGCTTGGACTCGCCGTGCGGCACCTCGGGCACGCTGCCGCAGATCCACAGGTCGTGCTGGCGCGCCTGGTGCTCGAGGAAGCGGGTCGAGGGGCCGCCCGGCGGCTCGGCGATCTTGGCGGTCGTCATCGAGAAGCCGCAGGCGAACATCTCCGGCAGCACCACCAGCTTGGCGCCCGCGGCGGCCGCCGCGGCCACCCACGGGCGCAGGCGGGTGAAGTTGGCCTCCGGGTCCTCCCACGCGATGTCGCTCTGGATCGCCGCGATCTTCATGCTCCGGTCCTCCTGCGTGCTGTCCTTCGGGTCATGTTGGATAATCTATCCGGCCGCGCTCGCCAGCGGCGCGCGGCGCGGCAGCTTCTGCAGGCGACGCAGGCCCTCGTCGAGCACGTCGTCGGTCTTGCAGAAGGCCCAGCGCACGAGGTGACGGCCGGCCGCCGGGTGCTCGTAGAACGACGACGGCGGGATCGCGGCGACGCCGACCTGCTCCGGCAACATGCGGCAGAACTCGACGTCGTCGGCGTACCCGAGCGGGCGGATGTCGGTCATGACGAAGTACGTGCCGGCCGGCGCGAGCACGCCGAAGCCGAGCTCGCGCAAACCCTGGCACAGGCGATCGCGGCGCGCGCGGTACTCGGCGATGAGGCCGGCGAAGAAGGCGTCGTCGGCGACGAAGGCCCTGGCGAGCGCGTGCTGGAACGGCGTGGCCGTGCAGAAGGTCACGAATTGGTGCGCACAGCGAATCGCGGCGCTGAGCGCCGGAGGCGCGCACGTGTGTCCGACCTTCCAGCCGGTGAAGCTGAAGGTCTTGCCCGAGGAGGAGATCAGCACGGTGCGCTCGCGCATCCCGGGCAGCGTCGCGAGCGGCACGTGCGAGCCCTCATACACGAGGTGCTCGTACACTTCGTCGGTGATGGCGATGAGGTCGAAGCGCTTGCAGAGGCCCGCGATATGCTCGAGCTCGCCGCGCGCAAAGACCTTCCCCGTGGGGTTGTGCGGGCTGTTCAGCAGAATTGCCCGGGTCTTGGGGGTTATGGCGGCCTCGAGCTCCTCGGGGCGGTACGCGAAGTCGGGCGCGTGCAGCGTGACGACCTTCGGGACGGCCCCGGCCATGGTGACGCTGGCGCGATAAGAGTCGTAGAAGGGCTCGAACAGCACGACCTCGTCGCCGGTGTCGCACAGCGCTTGCAGCGTCGCGCAGATGGCCTCGGTCGCGCCGGAGTACACGGTGACCTCACTGTCAGGATCGTACGAGAGGTCGTAGAAGCGCTGCTGGTGCGCCGCGATCGCGCGATTCAGCTCGGGCAAGCCGCTCATGCGGCAGTACTGGTTGGCGCCGGCGCGGATCGCAGCGATCGCGGCCTCTTTGATGAAGTCGGGTCCATCGAAGTTGGGGAAGCCCTGGCCGAGGTTGACCGCGCCAAATTGGATCGCAAGGCGCGTCATCTCGGTGAAGATCGTGGTGCCGAATCCTTGGAGGCGGGCTGTGAGGTGCGGCTGGCGGGCGCTGCTCATGGGCCGCGGGAGTGTGGCATAGTTGTAGCGATGCAGGACGTCCAGAGCGCGCAGACCGACCTCACCGCCCACGCCAACGACGCGGGTCCCGACCCGGCCGCCCGCCTGTCGAAGATGGCCGGGGCCCTGGTCGGCTCGGAGATCCTCAAGATCGCGGCCGAGATCCGCGCGCTGATGGGTCAGGGCGTCCCGGTCTGCAACCTCACGGTCGGCGACTTCAGCCCCAAGCAGTTCCCGATCCCCGAGGTCCTGCAGCAGGCGATCCTGCGGGCCCTCGAGCGCAGCGAGACCAACTACCCGGCGGCCAACGGCCAGGCCGAGCTGCGCCAGGCGATCCAGCGCTTCTACGAGCGCGAGCTCGGCCTGCGCTATCCGCTCGACAGCTTCCTCGTCGCCGGCGGCGCCCGCCCGGTGATCTACGGCGTCTACCGCACCGTGGTCGACGCCGGCGACACCGTGATCTATCCGGTGCCGAGCTGGAACAACAACCACTATGTCCACATGTGCGGCGCGCGCGGCGTGCCGGTCGTGTGTGGCCCCGAGACCCGGTTCCTGCCCACCGGCGATGCGCTGCTGTCCGAGCTGCCGTCGGCGCGCCTGGTGTGCCTCAACTCGCCGCTCAACCCGACCGGCACGGCCATCAGCGCCGACGCGCTGCGCGGCATCTGCGACGCGATCCTGGCCGAGAACCGCAAGCGGGAGCAACGCGGCGAGCGGCCGGTCTACCTGATGTACGACCACATCTACTGGATGCTGCGCTTCGGCGACACGCAGCACGTCACGCCGCCGGGGCTGCGCCCGGAGATGGCCCGCTACACCGTGTTCGTCGACGGCATCAGCAAGGCGTTCGCGGCCACCGGCCTGCGCGTCGGCTGGGCCGTCGGCCCGGTCGACATCATCAAGCAGATGTCGGCGGTGCTCGGCCACGTCGGCGCCTGGGCCCCGCGCCCGGAGCAGATGGCGACCGTCGACCTGCTCAGCGACAGCAAGGCGATCCACGCCTACGCGAGCAAATTCCTGCAAGGCCTCGACCGCCGGCTCGAGCTGCTCCACACCGGCTTCCAGGGGCTGAAGAAAGACGGCCTGCAGGTCGACAGCATCCCGCCGATGGGCGCGATCTACCTGACCGTGCGCATCAACCCGTTCGGCCGCCGCACGCCCGCAGGCCAGGTGCTGCAGTCGAACGAGGATGTCCGCAAGTACATGCTCACCGACGCCGGCATCGGCATCGTCCCGTTCCAGGCGTTCGGCGTGCCCGGCGACGAGGGCTGGTTCCGCCTCAGCGTCGGCGCGGTCTCCGAAGAGGAGATCAAGGCGGCCCTGCCCCGCCTCGCCCGCGCGATGCAGGCGCTCACCTGAGCTGCTCGAAGGGGCAGGTCGGCGGCCTGTCCGAACGGGCAGGCGGAGGCGCGGCGCTCATCAAGGGTGAGGGGTCATCGAGCTCCGGCGCGGGCTGACCGACGGGCGCGCGATGGCCGAAGGGCCGGGCGAGGCCGAGAGCGCGCCAGCTCGGAGCGGTGGCAAGTCGGCGAGCCCGGCGGACCCGGCGGACCGAAGGAGCAGGCGAGGCCGAGAGCGCGGCGGCCCGGGGCGGCGGGGCCGGCGGGCGCGGGCTGACCGAAGGGGGCAGGCGAGAGCGCGCCGCTCGGCGCGGTGAGTGGTTGCCGAGGCCGGCAGTCGTCAGTCTGACCGAAGGGGCAGAGCCGCGGGTCGTTTATCGACAGGACATGTCCTTCAGAGCATGTCCCGGCGAGCGATTCGGGCGCTCAGGCGCTGCGGATCCCGTGGCGGGCCAGGACCTCGACGAACGCGGCGACGTGCGAGCGGCGCTTGCGGAAGGGCGAGGGGGCGGGGAGGGGTTGGTCGTGGGGTAGACGACCGGGCCGCCGGCGAGGGCCTCGCCGATCGCGGGGCGGATGTCGGTGGTCGCGGCGCCGCGCAGGTCGACGCGCGCGAGCAGGGCCCGCATGGCCGGGCCGTGGTAGGCCGAGAGCACCAGCGCGTCGGTGATCTCCTTGAGCAGCGACATGTTGCCGCCCTGCCACATGCCGCCGCGGTAGTAGCAGGTCCACGAGAACAGGCTCTGGCCGGCGTCGGTGTCGGCCAGGCCGCGCAGGCCGGGGAGGGCCCGCAGGCGCGCGAGCGCGAGCGAATGGTTGTAGGTGCGCCACTTCGGCGTGGTGAAGGCGTCGGCCATGGCGCCGACCCAGAAGATGGCGCGCCGCTCGAAGCGGCCGGCGAGCTCGCGCAGCTCGGCGACCCATCGCACGTGATCGAGGCCGATCCGGCAGGCGTTGACGGCGATCTCGCTGTCGAGCAAGGAGGCGTCGCGGTCGACGAGCTCGACGACGTCGATGCCGAGCCGGTTGTCGCGCACGAACTGCTGCACGAGCGGGAAGTTGGGCCGCGCGCTGACGGCGATCACCGGGTTCTTCCACGGCAAGAGCAGCAGGTTGAGGCTGTCCTTGCCGCCGCACAGGACGAGGTTGACGAAGCCGGGGTGCCGCGCCTCGACGCGGGCGACGTCGCTGCGGGTCGCGGCGGCGAAGGTGGCGACGTACTCGCGCGGGTCCGACAGCTCGAGGGTCGAGAGCTCGGGGCAGCCGACGCGACGCACGCGGCGATCGATCGTGGCGTTGGTGGCGAGGTAGCGGACGGCGGCGCCGACCTGGCGGGCGACGTCGCCGTCGAGCTCGAGCGCGCCCTTGTGGACGATCAGCGGCAGCGGCGAGGTCGCGTAGAGGTCGCCGCTGCGGTAGACCGGGTAGAACATCGGCGGCGGCCCGCGCAGGCGCTCGGCCTGCCAGACGACCGGACCGGGCGTGAGCCACAGGTCTTCCTCGTCGATCTCGGGCTGCCGGCGCAGCTCCCAGGCGTTCTTGGTGGTGAGCTCGGGCAAGATCATCGCAGGTCCTCAGGCGTGCGCGTGGAGGGCGTCGAGCACGGGCATCGTGGTGCTCCGCGCGATACCAGAGCCCGGCGAGGACCGCGTGCCGAGGGGGCTCCGGAGGGCGTGCGGCAAGTCATGGGCGCGCGCGGCCGGTTGACACCCTCGCGCGCCGGAGCGTACGTTCGCGGCCGTTTCGCTCGGCATGTCGACCTCGCCGACCGTCGGCTTTGTGCGCCACGAATTCCTGCCGCCGTCGGAGACGTTCATCTACACGTCGATGCGGTCGCTGCAGCGCTACACGGTGCGCGTGTTCGCGGTCGAGCGGCTGTCGCGCGAGAAGTTCCCCGACGGCGAGGTGACGGCGCTGCGCGACCAGCCGCTGGGCGCGCTCGAGGCGCTGCTGTACCGCGCGACGACGCTGTCGCCGCGGCTGTCGCGGTGGGCCCGCGGGGTGTCGCTGATCCACGCGCACCTCGGGCAGACGGGAGCCCACGCGCTGCTCACGGCGACGCGCAGCGGGCTGCCGCTGGTGACCAGCTTCTACGGCAAGGACGTGACGGTCCGCGGCTCGCGGCTGCGGCTGCTGCCGGCCTACTGGCACTTCGCCGCGCTGGCGCCGGCGCTGTTTCGCCGCGGCGACCGCTTCCTCGCGCTGTCACAGCACATGCGCGGCCAGCTGGTCGCCCAGGGCTGTCCCGAGAGCAAGATCCGCGTGGTCCCGCTCGGGGTCGACCTGTCGCGGTTCCAGCCGGCGCCGCGGGCCGGGCGGCCGCGCACGCGGGTGCTGATGGTCGGCCGCGAGGTCGAGAAGAAGGGCTTCGATGATGGGCTGCGCGCGTGCGCGGAGGCGCGTGCGGCCGGGGCTGACCTCGAGGTCATGCTCCTGGGGACAGGTTCGGCGGGGGCCGGGCCGCTGCGCGCGCTGGCCGAGTCGCTGCGGCTCGACGTGACGTGGGCGGCGCCGACGACGGCTGTCCCTGCGGCCATGCAGGAGGCGGACGTGCTGCTGGTGCCGAGTCGGACGGCCCGCGACGGCGACCAGGAGGGCACGCCGACGGTGATCTGCGAGGGCTCGGCGGCCGGGCTGCCGATCGTGGCGACGCGCCACGCGGGGATCCCGGAGCAGGTCGAGCACGAGCGGACGGGGCTGCTGGCGGAGGAGCGCGACGTCGCCGGGCTGGCGGGGCACCTGGTGCGCCTGTCCCGAAGCGCAGACGAGCGGCGCGCCCTCGGCGAGGCCGGGCGGCGCAAGATGCAGGCGGAGTACAGCGTGGAGGCCCACCGCGAGCGCCTCCAGGCGGTCTACGACGAGGTCCTGGGGAGGTCGCGATGAAGGTCGTCATCCTGTGCGGGGGCAAGGGGACCCGCTTCAAAGAGCAGACGGAGCTCCGTCCCAAGCCGATGATCGAGGTCGCGGGGCGGCCGATCCTCTGGCACATCATGAGCTACTACGCGTCGTTCGGGTTCGACGACTTCGTGCTGTGCCTCGGCTACCGCGCCGAGGTGATCAAGCGCTACTTCCTCGACTTCGCGGCGCTGTCGGGCGACTTCACGGTCGACCTCGGGCAGGGCGGCAAGCTGACGCTGCACAACCCGCCCGAGGCGCGCTGGCGCGTGACCTGCGTCGACACCGGCGAGGAGGCGATGACCGGGGCGCGGCTGCGCCGCGTCGGCCGCCACCTCGACGAGGAGGACTTCATGCTGACCTACGGCGACGGCCTGTGCGACGTCGACCTGAAGGCGCTGCTGGCGTTCCACCGCAGCCACGGGAAGATCGGGACGGTCACCGGGGTGCGGCCGCAGAGCCGCTTCGGCGAGCTGCTGACCGACGGCGACCGCGTCGACCGCTTCAGCGAGAAGCCGGCCGTGACCGAGGGCTGGATCAACGGCGGCTTCTTCGTGTTCCGCAAGGCGATGCTCGAGTACGTGCGCGACGACGACGCCTGTACGCTCGAGCGCGAGCCGCTCGAGCAGCTCGCGGCCGACGACCAGCTCCGGGTCCACCGCCACGAGGGCTTCTGGCAGTGCATGGACACCTACCGCGACCTGCAGCTGCTCGAGCGCGCGTGGGCCGGCGGCGCGGCGCCGTGGAGGAAGTGGTAACATGTCCTTTTGGACAGACAAGAACGTGCTCGTCACCGGCGCGACCGGGCTGCTCGGCAGCCACATGGTCGAGGAGCTGTTGGCCCGCGGGGCGGCGCCGGTGTGCCTGGTCCGCGACGGGGTGCCGCGCAGCCTGTTCCACGGCCGCGGGCTCGACCGCCGCTGCGTCAGCGTGCAGGGCCAGCTCGAGGACTACGCGCTGCTCGAGCGGGTGATCAACGAGCACGAGATCGAGGCGGTGTTCCACCTCGGGGCGCAGACGATCGTCGGCACGGCCGGGCGCAACCCGCTGTCGACGTGGGAGGCCAACGTCCGCGGCTCGTACAACCTGCTCGAGGCGTGCCGCCGCAACGAGCGCAAGGTCCGGCGGGTCGTCGTCGCCAGCTCCGACAAGGCCTACGGCGACCAGCCGGTGCTGCCGTACACCGAGGAGTCGCGGCTCGAGGGCCGCTTCCCCTACGACTGCTCGAAGAGCTGCACCGACCTGATCGCCCGCTGCTACTTCGACAGCTACCAGCTCCCGGTGTGCGTGACCCGCTGCGGCAACCTGTTCGGGCCCGGCGACCTCAACTGGAACCGCATCATCCCCGGGACGGTGCGCTCGGTGGTCCGCGGCGAGCGGCCGATCGTGCGCAGCGACGGGACGTTCGTGCGCGACTACGTGTACGTCGGCGACGCGGTGGCGGCGTACCTCGAGCTGGCCGAGCAGATGGACCGACCGGAGGTGGTCGGCGAGGCGTTCAACTTCTCCGACGAGCGGCCGCAGAGCGTGCTCGAGATCGTCGACCGCGTGCTCGGCCACATGGACGCGCGCCACCTGCCGCCGGTGATCCTCGGCGAGGCGTCGCGGGAGATCCGCGCGCAATTCCTGTCGTCCGAGAAGGCGCGCCGGGTGCTCGGCTGGCGCCCGCGCCACGGGCTCGACGAGGGGCTGCAGCGCACGATCGCCTGGTACCGCGAGCTGCTGGGGGCGGCGTGACGGCGGTCGCGATCGGCGGCGGCGGCGGCTTCATCGGCCGCGCCGTCGCGCGCGCGCTCGCCGGGGCGCCGGTGGTCGCGTTCGGTCGCGAGGGGCTGTCGGAACGGACATGTCCGGAAGTACACGCGCTGATCTGGGCCGGCGGCCGGCGCGACGGCGACGAGGCGGCGCTGGCCGAGATGCACGTGGCGGCGCCGCTGCGGGCGCTGTCGGCGGCGGCGGCGCGCGGGGCCCGGCGGGTGGTCTACGTCAGCACCGGCGAGGTGTACGGGCTGCAGCCGGTGCCGTTCGTCGAGGACGCGCAGCGGCTCGGCGACACGCCGTACGCGCGGGCGAAGATCCGCGGCGAGGACGAGGTCCGCGCGGCGGCGGCCCGGCTCGGGCTCGAGGCGATCGTCGTCCGGCCCGGGGTGGTCTACGGGCCGGGTCAGCGCCCGGGCATGCTGATCCCGTCGCTGCTGGCGGCCCTGCGCGCCGGCCAGCGGTTCGCCTGCACGCCCGGCGAGCAGACCCGCGACTTCGTCCACGTGGGCGACGTGGGGCGCCTGCTGGCCCGCTGCACGGAGGACGGGGCGCCGGCGGGGGTCTACAACGCGGGCACGGGGGTCGAGTCGGCGGTGGCGATGGTGGTGCGCGCGCTGGCGTGGCGGCTCGGCCGCACGGACCTGGTCGACCTCGGCGCGCTGCCGTACCGCGGCAGCGAGGTGATGCGCTACGTGCTCGACCCGACCCGCGCGAAGGAGCGGCTCGGCTTCGTCGCCCAGGTCGCGCTCGCCGACGGGCTCGAGTCGGTGGCGAGCTGTCCCGAGGAGCAGGTCGGTGCTTGAGGCGGAGAGCAGACTCGGTGCCCGGTCGCGCCGATGGCGAGCTGTCCCTAGGAGCAGGTCGGTGCTCGCGGTCGAAGCGACGCGCGCGAAGGGCGAGTCCGTGGCGAGCTGTCCCGAGGAGCAGGTCGATGCTTGAGGTCGAGGCGCGGTGGCTGCGGGCGCGGCTGCAGGAGTTCTCCGACGCCGAGCTGTCGCCCTTATTAAACCTCGGCAGCAGCGACCTGCACTTTCGCACGGTCGTGCAGCCGTGGATCGACCGCGAGGTGTTCGCGCCGCTGCGGGCGCGCGGGGCGGCGATCGTCCACAGCGACCTGAAGACGCTGCCGGGGGTCGACATCGCCGCGGACGCGCTGAGCGAGGAGGGGCTCGCGCGGCTGCAGGCGGTCGGGGCGCGGGCGATCCTGTGCTGCAACATGCTCGAGCACGTGACCGACCGCGCGGCGCTGGCGGGGCGCCTGGCGGCCCTGGTGCCCGCCGGCGGGCTGCTGATCGTCACGGTGCCGTTCAGCTACCCGTACCACCCCGACCCGATCGACACGTACTATCGACCTGCCCCCCAGGACATGTCCCGCGAGCTGTTTCCGGCGCTGCGGCTGGTCCGCGCCGAGATCGTCGACGGGCCGACCTACGCGCCGGAGCTGCTGCGCCGGCCGTGGCTGATCGTCCGCGACGTCCGCAAGCTGGCTGGCCTTCAGGACAGCCCGAGCGGGACCGCGGGCTCGCGCCTGCGGTGGCTGGGTCGCCCCTACCGGGTCAGCTGCGCGGTGCTGCGGCGGGAGTGAGGATGTCGGAGCGCGAGGAGCAGGTCCGCGTCAACCAGAGCCTGGCGTGGGTCGGCACGGCGACCGCGCTGATGGGCGTGCTCGACGTGGCGACCAAGGCGGTGCTGCTGGCGATCTGGATCAGCCCCGAGGAGTACGGGGTGGCGACGCTGGCCCTGGCGGCGATCCCGATCCTCGACCTGGCGACGGAGCTCGGGCTGCCGGGGGCGCTGGTCCAGCAGGGCGACCACACGCCGGCCCGCCTGTCGACGGTGTTCTGGCTCAACCTGCTGCTGTCGCTCACGATCGTGGCGGCGATCTTCTTCGCCGTGGCGCCGCTGCTCGCCAGCCACTACCAGGCGCCGATCGTCGGCTGGATGCTGCAGGCGCACTGCGTCAAGCTGCTGCTGCAGAACCTGTACATGGTGCCGGGGGCGCTGATGATCCGCGAGCTGCGCTTCCGCGAGTTCTCGCTGATCCGCTTCCTCGCCAGCGTGGCCGAGAACGTGGCCCTGCTGGTGGCGGCGCCCCTGGTGGGGATCTGGTGCTTCATCGCCGGGGCGATCGGCCGCACGCTGGTGACGACGGCGGGGGTGCAGTACTTCCAGCCGTGGCTGCCGCAGTTGCTCTTCGACTGGCCGGCCACCCGCGAGGCGGTGCTGTTCGGGCTCAAGACCTCGCTCAGCCGGATCCTCTTCTTCGTCTACACCGGCCTCGACTTCTACATCGTCGGCCACTTCTTCGGCCGCGCGGCGCTCGGCCTCTACAAGGCCGCCGCCGACCTCGCGCTCGACCCGGCCCGCATCATCTCCACGGTGGTGGTGTCGGTCGCGTTCCCGGCGTTCTCGCGCGCGCGCGACCGGCCGGCCGCGCTGGCGGAACAATTCTTGAAATTGTCGCGGCTCAGCTTCATCGTCGTCGCCGGCTTCCTGGTGATCGTGGTGCCGGCGGCGCCCGACTTGTTGCTGCTGCTCGACGAGCGGTGGGTCCGGGCGGCGGCGGCCGTGCGGGTGCTGGCGATCGCGGCGCTGCTGCGGGCGGTCAGCGCCGTGGTGCCGCCGCTGCTCGACGGGGTCGGACGCCCGAGCCTGACGCTGACGTACATGGCGGTGGCGGCGGTGACGATGCCGCTGTGGTTCGCGATCGCGGCGATCCTGCTCGGCGGCTGGCTCGGCTACGCATCGGTGGCGTGGGCGTGGGTGATCGGCTACCCGGTGGCGTTCTGGGTGCTGCTCCGCTTCGCCCTGCGCCACCTGCAGCTCGGGGTCGGCCGCTACGTGAGGGCGCTGCTCCGCCTGTTCTTGTGGACAGGTCTGGCGATCGCCGCCGGCGCGGGGGTCCGCGCGCTGATGGAAGGCGCGGTGCCGCTGCCGCTGGTGCGCGCGCTGGTGACCGCGGGCGTGTCGATGGGGACGTTCCTGGCGGCCCTGGTGCTGGCCGAGGGGATCACGCCGCGCTCGGTGTCCGCGGCCCTGAAGCCGCCGCCGCGTGACGCGGGGCCGCCGATCGAGTAGAGGTGCAGGCATGGAACAGTCGGGCGACGACGACCTCGCGCTCCTCCGCGCCTGGCAAGCCGGGTCGACCGCGGCCGGCCGGGTGCTGGTAGCCCGCCATTACGCCAGCGTGTACCGGTTCTTCTTCGCCAAGGTGAGCGGCGACGCCTGCGAGGACCTGGCCCAGGGGACCTTCGAGGCGCTGTGCCGGCGCCGCGACGCGTACCGCGGCGGCTCGTCGTCGTTCAAGGGGTTCTTGTTCGGCATCGCCCGCAACAAGCTGCTCGAGTACATCCGCCACCGCTCGCGCCTGGGGCCGACGTTCGACCCGGCCGAGGACAGCGTGGTCGACCCGGCGACCGAGGGGTCGCTGTCGTCGCTGCTGGCGGACCGGCAGATCGAGCACGTGGTGTCGCAGGCGCTGCGCGGGCTCAGCCTCGACGACCGGATCGTGCTCGAGCTCAAGGAGTACGAGGGATTGACGGCCCGCGAGCTGGCCGAGCTGTTCGGGGTCCCGGGCGGGACGATGGCGGGACGGATCGCGCGCGCCCGCCAACGCCTGCGCGAGGCGACCGACCGGCTGCTGGCGCGACCTGACCTGAGAGACAGCCACGGCCGCGACCTCGACAGCGCGATGCGCAGCATCTTCGAGAAGATCGACGAGCACCTCCGCCGCCAGCGCTGAGCGCAACCGCGCGCGGACGCGTCGGTGCTTTTTTCGCCGATCAAAGTCGCCACATCCAGCACTCGACCGGTGATGCGTCCCGAGCTCCCGCCCCCGCCCGCGCCCGACCCCGCCGCCCTCGCGCAAGCCCAGGCGCGCCTGCTCGCCGAGCTGTCGCGGTTCGGGCGCGAGTCGACGGCGGGCGGAGAGGCGCACGGGTCGCGGTTCGGGCGCGCGTCGACGGCGGGCGGAGAGACGTCGGCGCGGGTGTCGTGGCTCGGGCCGCAGGGCGAGTGGGAGACGGGCCGCGAAGAGACGTCGAGCGGCGAGCGCTACCGCTTCGGGGCGGTGTTCGCCCGCGGCGGGCTGGGGGCGGTGCGCCGCGCCGAGGACCGCAAGCTCGGGCGCACGGTGGCGATCAAGGAGCTGCTGCGCTTCGACGAGCGGTCGGTCCAGCGGTTCGTGCGCGAGGCGGCGATCACGGCCCGCCTGCAGCACCCGGGCATCGTGCCGCTGTACGACCTCGGCCGCGGCGACGACGGGCGGCCGTTCCTGTGCATGAAGCTGGTCGAGGGCGCCTCGCTCGAGCAGCGGATCGCCGGCTGCGCCGACGTGCAGGCGCGGCTCGCCCTGGTGCCGCACGTGATCGCGGCGGCGGAGGCGATGGCCTACGCGCACCGCGAGGGGGTGATCCACCGCGACCTCAAGCCGGCCAACCTGCTGGTCGGCGAGTTCGGGGAGGCGGTGGTGATCGACTGGGGCCTCGCCAAGTACATGTCGCAAGAGACAGATCTGGCGAGCGCGAGCGACGGCGACGACCCGGCGATCTCCGACGTCACCGCGGCCGGCTCGCTGCTCGGGACGATCCGCTACATGCCGCCGGAGCAGGCCCGCGGCGAGGCTCTGGACGCGCGCACCGACATCTACGCGCTCGGGGCGGTGCTCTACCACGTGCTCGCCGGGGTGCCGCCGTTCCACGACCGCCGCGCGGCCGAGCTGATCCACGACGTGCTGGTCGGCCGACCGCGCCCGCTGGCGCAGCTGGTGCCCGAGGCGCCGCCGGCGTTGATCGCGGTGGTCGAAAAGGCCATGTCCAAACAGCCAGGCGATCGCTACGCCGACGCGGAGGCGTTCGCCGACGATCTGCGGCGCTACCAGGCCGGGCGGCTGGTCGGCGCGCACGCGTACTCGCTGGCCGAGGTCGGGCGGCTGTGGCTCCGGCGCCACCGCGCGGCGGCGACGGTGGCGGCGGCGTCGCTGGTCGCGCTGGCGGCGATCGGGGCGGTGGCGGTCGGACGGATCCGCGAGGCCCGCGACGTCGCCGAGGACCAGCGCGCGGCGGCCGAGACGGCGCAGGAGGTCGCCGAGGCGCGCGCGACCGAGGCCGAGGCCGCGCGCGCGACGGCCGACCGCCGCGCCGACGAGCTGCTGCTGGCGCAGGCGCGGCTGGCCGTCGAGGCCGACCCCTCGCAGGTGTTCCCGCTGCTGGCCCAGCTCGCGCCCGATCCGTCGCGCGACGGCGCGGTGCGGGCGCTGGCGCTGGCGGCCTGGAGACCCGGGGTCGCGGGGGCGCCGATGACGGGGCCGACGGGCCCGCTGATCGAGGGCATCAACCTGGCCGATGGGACATGGATCGCGGCTGGCCTCGAGGCGGTGTGGCGCTGGCGGCCGGGGGCGCTCGCGGGCGAGCGGCTGAGCGGGCGCGGGACGCTGGCGGTGACGCCCGATCGCCGCACGTGGGCCCATATCCACGTCGGCGCCGACGCGCAGCTGACGATCGAAATCCACCAGCTGGATCGCGCCGAGCCGCTGCGCTGGTCGGCGGGGAGGGACGAGCTGGTGAGCTTCTACCGCTGGGACCTGAGCCCGGACGGCGAGCTGCTGTGGGCCTGGCCGATGCGGTCCGCGCCGGCGTTCGAGTTCGAGGTGCGGACCGGGGCGCGGCGCGAGCTGCCCGGCCCGGACGCGCCGGCGGCGGTGGCCGGCCTGACGCTGCAGGGCACGCGCGACGGTCGCCGGCTGGCGGGGGCGCGCGACCAGACGCTGGTGGTGTGGGACCGCGAGACCGGGATGGTGGATGTCAGTCGTCACCCGTGCAAGCCGCTGCTGTACGCGCACGACTGGACGGCCGACGGGCGCGCGCTGGTGGTGAGGTGCGCGCGCGAGGATCTGCCCCACACGCTGTCGCCGGTCGAGCGCCAATTGGTGTGGCGGGCGGATGGGCCGCCGCGGCTGGTCGAGGCCGAATGGGCGGCGCCGGGGCGAGATGCCCTGGTGTTCGTCGCCCACCGCGACGGCGAGACGACCGCGTGGGCCGAAGACCCGGCGGGGCGGCGGTTGTGGACGCGAGATGTCCGAACGGACAGATCCGACGACTTCGTGATCGAGCCGCACACCAGCCGCGACGGGGCGCTGGTGCAGTGGGGCTTCGGGGTGTCGCTCGAGGTGATCGACGTGGCCAGCGGGACGCCGATCGCCTCGCGGCACTGGAGCGACGCGGCGGTCCTGGGCGACGGCGAGCTGCTGGTCGCCGACGCGGGCGGCTACCGCCGCGTCGTCGCCGGCGAGACGGCCTGGCAGTCGCGCCGGCCGGCGCCGGAGAAGCCGCTGCGGCAGGCCGTGCTGGCCCCCGGCGGCGGCTGGATGGTCGCGCAGGGCGAGGACGGGGTGCGCCGCGTCGACCTGCGCTCGGGCGCGGCAGAGGCGGCCGGCGAGGTCTGCGGGCGGTGGTCGGGGTCCGACCGCCTGGCGGCGGTCGCCGACGACGGCCGGGCGCTGGCGTTCGTCGGCGAGTATCGCGGCTGTCTTTGGGGACATGGCGGATGGGACACCTTCGAGCTGCCGAAGGACGAGCCGCGGGCGTGGGCGTTCGCGCCGGGGCGGCTGGCGATCGGCTTCTCGGGGGGCCAGGTCCACGAGTGGACGACGCCGGGGCGAGCGGCGCGGGCCCTGGAGGTCTGCGAGGACGTCCAGGACCTGCGGTACGCGCCGGACGGCGAGGTGCTGGCGGTGCAGGGGCAAGACGGCGCGGTGACGGTGATCGAGCGCGACAGTACGCTGCGCGCGCTGGTGGGGCCGCGGGCGGGCGAGCCCGGGTCGGTGCGCTCGAGCCTGGCGTTCGCGCCGACGGGCGCGACGCTGGCGGTGTACCGGCGCGGCGAGGCGGCGGTCGAGCTGTTCGACCTGGCCGGCGGCGCCGGTCTACGGCTCGGCGGGGCGTCGACGAGCCGAGACGCCGACGAGTCGGTGGTGTCGCGCTTCAGCCCGTCCGGGCGGACGCTGGCGGTGATGGACGGCGAGCTGCTGCAGGCGTGGTCGCTGGCGCGACCCGAGGCGCCGTCGCGGGTGACGGGCGTGCGCGGGCGAGACCTGGCGTTCCTCGACGAGCAGACGGTGGTGGTGACGCAGCTCGACGCCGGGCTGGCGATCGTCGACCTGGTGTCCGGCGCGGTGGTGCCGCTGCGCGCGGCCACAGGGGGCCGCGTACGGCCGCGGCTGGCGACGACCGCCGACGGGCTGGTGCTGCTGGCGGACAACGGCGAGGTGCTGCGCTTCACCGACCGCCTGCCCGCCGCCGGCGCGCCGCTCCACGCGTGGCTGCGGCAGATGGCTGGCCTCGAAGACATGCTCTGAAGGTCATGTCGAGAGACGCGATGTGCAGACGGCGCTCGCCCGAGGCCGGGGCGGGCGGAGGTGCCGGCCCGAGAGGCGGTCGACGAGGATGACCGCCGCTCGCTCGGGTGGTCCTTTGCCGAGGGTGCCTTGATATGTCTTGAAGGACATGTCTTTTCTTGCACGTCGAGCGGGCCGACCGCGATCGGGGTCGCGCGGGCGCGGGTGTCGCAGCTCGCCCACGCGCTCGCCGGAACGCGGGGCGCGGTCGCCCCGGCGTCGGACCGCTGCACCGGTCCGCGGCCGCGTCGGCGGTCGTCGGCGGCCGTGGTAGGATGGGCGCCCGATGCCTGTGCCGTTCTTCGCCGTCGCCGCCGCCGTCCTCGCCGGCGTGGGGCTGTCCTACGTGCTGTCGACCGACGTCCGGACGCGCCGGACGCTGAAGAAGCGGCCGGTGACGCCGATCCGCGGGCTCCGTGAGGGAGAGGTCGCGCGGGTGCGCGGGCGCGTGGTGGCGGGCGAGCGCGTGCTCGAGGCGCCGCTGTCCAACCGCGCGAGCGTGTACTACCTGGCGACGGTCGACCAGGAGACGGGCCGCAATCACTGGCGCGAGGTGGCCCGCGAGGAGCGCTACGTCGAGTTCGCGCTCGACGACGGGACGGGCCGGATCCAGGTGATCATGAGCGTGCCGCGGGTGGCGGTGGTCCGCGACCACCACACGCGCTCGGGCACGTTCGACGACGCGAGCGCGGTCGAGGAGGCGTTCCTGGCCCGCCACGGGCTCAAGAGCACGAACCTGCTCGGGCTCAACATCGCCATCCGCTACGACGAGGGGACGATCGAGCCGGGGGAAGAGGTGACCGCCCTCGGGCTCGTGCGTGCGGAGATCCGCGGCGGCCAGCGGGTGCTGGTGCTCGACGCGCCCGACGACGGGCCGCTGCTGCTGAGCGACGATCCCCGCGCGGTCCACGGGTGAGGCGTGCTTCCACGCGCCGCGCGAGGGCCCGCCGCTCAGCGCTGCCACGGGCGGCCGCGATGCCGCCACAGGTAGAAGGCGAGCACGGCCAGCAGGAGGCCGTTGTAGAAGGCGACGACGGCGAGGATCGAGAGGTGGAGAAGGCGGCCAGCGGCATGGGTTTGGCACCTCGGACGCGATGACGATGATTCGTCGCGGCCGCGCCGGCGCGCGAAGGTTTTTCGCCGGCTCACGTGACGTCGCGTGATGTGCTACACGCGTACCGTGATGCTCACGAGCGCGGCTTCTCCTCGAGCGATCTGGATCGTCGGCGCGGGCGCGGTCGGCCTGCACCTCGCGGCTCGCCTGCACGAGGCAGCCGCGGTGACGCTGGTCGCTCGCGGGCCGCGGGCCGCGGCGCTGGCGACCGAGGGCTTCGAGCTGACGGGGGCGGAGCAGCGACGGGCGTTCGTGCCGGTGGTGGACTTCGCGGCGGAGTGGTCGGTGCCGGCGGGCGCGATCGTGCTGGTCGCGGTCAAGGCGACGCAGCTGGCCGAGACGCTCGAGGTCCTGGCGCCGCGGCTGACGCAGGGGCAGGTGCTGGGGTTGTGCCAGAACGGGCTCGGGATCGCGGCGCTGGCCCGGCAGCGAGCGGCGGACGCGTCGCTGGTGCGGGTGGCCTGCTGGCTGGGGGCGGGGCTGGTCGGGCCGACGACGGTGCGGGTGGCCGGGGTGTTTCAGCTCGAGCTGGCGGCCGACGAGGAACCTGCTCGTTCGCACATGTCCGAACTGCAAGGTCTGCTGGCGGCCGCCGGCTACCCGGTGACGACCGCCGCGTCGGTCGCGGCCTGCGAGTGGCGCAAGTCGCTGTGGAACCTGGCGGTCAGCGGACCGTGCGCGCTGCTCGACGCGGCCAACGGGGCGATCCTCGACGTGCCGGAGCTGCGCGCGCTGGCCGAGACGCTGCTGGCCGAGGCGCGCGCGGTGGCGGCCGCGGACGGGGTGAAGCTGAGCGATGCCGATCTCGAGCGGGTGTTCGCGTCGACCGAGAAGACGCGCGCGAACGACAACGCGATGCTGCAGGACCTGCGACGCGGGGCGGCGACGGAGATCGCATTTTTAAATGGGGCGGTGGCGCGGCTGGCCGAGCGGCACGGGCTGTCGGCGCCGACGCACGCCGCGGTGGCGCGGCTCGTCGCGGCGCGCGAAGTGCTGGCGGGCGCGGTCCGACGCGAGTGACGCGCGGGCAGGGCGGCTTCGGCTGCTGACCCGGAGCGGTCTGTGACGGAGGCGGCGCCCGCTGCCAGTCAGATGGTGACCACCGCCTTGCATCCGAGCTCCTCGAGCGCGACCTTGTGACAGCTCGACAGGTCGGGCCTCGGCGTTCCGCCGAGGCACCGGCGAATGCAAATGTCGGGATTGGAGGAGCGATACACAACAGGCACGTGCCGTCCGTCCGTGCATAGACGAGACTCGGGAACGTCGGCCTCACGAGCGGCCTCCTCGCCGGGCTCTGAAGTATCTTCGGCCGGATTGGCGGCGATGGCGAGGACGCAGACGAGCGTGGCCTGGCCCAGAAACTGAATAACAGTTGCGAGTATCATGAACACGATCTCAATAGCTGCGAAATCTGCCGTGCGGCGCATGTTCCGTGCCGGGACGACACGCTCATAGTGGGTCAGTCATGGACCAGGCCGCAGGCGGCCCGAGCGGCGCGAGTCTGTAGCGAACAATCTCCAGTTCGTCGCTCGCGCCTCCGGGCCGCCGCGGATGACGGTTCAGCTCGAGACGATCGTGCGGCAACCGAACTCGGTGCGAGCGACCTCGTGGCAGCTGGGGTAGTGAATCGGCGCCTCTCCGCCGATCCGCTCGCGAACGCAAACGTCCGGATTGTTGGTCTCCCGCACCCGCCCCCACACCCGGCCGGTCGCGGAATCACCGGACATCGTGCAGAGCCGGCTGGCCCGCTCGGTGACGTCTTCGGTGGCCTCGTCGTCGGGCTCGGGGGCGGCGAGCTCGGGCTCGGTGAGGGCGAAGGTGCTGACGAGGGCGGCCTGCAGGACTTTGATGAAGAACAACATTGCACTGACTCCTTGTTTTGTGATCTTGGGTGTCAACAAAGCGCCGACGCAGCATTGCGGCGACGCGGTGATTCCCAGGTTGATAGGGGAATCCCCGGTCGTCCAGCGGGCGACCACGAAAAAGCTCGGGTATACGCAACCTTTATGGCGCGACGAGCGTGCGAGGTGCTTCCGCCTCAGCTTGCTCCTCGCAGGTGACCGCCGGTTCTGACGCGGTGTGGGCCGTCGGCGACGCGAACCGACGGGTGATGCCGCGACTGTTGAGACCGGGGCGCCGGCGGTCGTGTCTCGTCCGGTTGCACGCTGTACGTCGGCGAGCAGCGGCTCCGCGACGACAGCGGAGTCATGCGTGACGGCGATCGGCGCCGCTCGAATGAGCGTTCACGGATTGTGCAGAGTTTGCTCGCCGGCCGCGCAAATTTGCGGTCGTCCGCTGGACGCCCGCGCGATCGTCCGCATGATTGTGGCGATCGCCGAGCGGCGGAAAGGATGTACACGGACTATGTCGATTCTCGCTCTTGCCACCAATTCCTGCCTGTGGGCGCTGTGCGGCGCGTTCCTGGCGATCGCGGCCCCCCAGGCCCAGACCGGCGAGACTGCCGCGAGCGAGCGCGCCGCCGAGATCTCGGACGAACGCGACGCGCGGTCCGACTGGTACATCTGTACGGTGTCGGGCGCGAGCGACACCGGGCGAGTGTGGGGGCGGGTGCAGAAGCTGGCCAACGGCTATTGCATCCGCGACGTAGTGGGCGGCGAGGCGCCGCTCGACGTCTCGAGCTGTCACGAGGTCGCCACACTGCTCGAGTGCATGCACGCGCCCACGCTCCACGATCTCGCGGGTGAGGACTGACGCGACAGAGAGCGTCCGGACGCGTGACGAGCCCGCAAGGGAGCGGGGCGAGGGACGCCCGAGCCTGCGGGTCGACGCCGTGGCACGAAGCGCCGTGCTGCGTCGCTGTCTCTCTGGACCTGTCCTTGCGGGCAGCTCCGGTGCGTGCCTGTCAGTCGCGCGGGCGCGGGCGCGCCAGGACCATCGTCCACGGGAACACGCCGGGGGCGGCGAGGACCTCGAAGTCGCGGGCGAGGAAGCGGTGGAAGCCGGCGCGGCCCCAGTGGTTGACGTGCTCGGGGTCGTTGCCGAGGCGGGTGAGGTTCTTGCCGCGCATGAAGTTGAGGGCGCAGAAGAACGGCTCGCGCGGGACGCTGAGGAGGACGTGGCGGCGGGCCAGGCGGCGCAGGATCGGCAGCATCTGCGCGGGGGCGGGGATGTGCTCCAGGACCTCGAGCATCATCACCATGTCGAAGCTGCGGCCGTCGTCGACGAGCTGGCGCGCGTCCATGACGTCGAGCCGGGCGCGCTCGCCGATCCGGGCGCGCGCGTCGGCGATGGCGCTCCGGGACAGGTCGACGCCGGTGAACTCGGCGTCGATGCCGGCCTGCAGCAGGGCCTCGATCATGTAGCCCTCGCCGCAGCCGAGGTCGAGGATCGTCCGCGGCGCGGCCTGCCGCACCAGCGCCGCGGCCTCGCGCTTGAAGCGGGCGATGAGGGCGCGCTGGATCGGGTTCTTGCTCTCGTGCTTCTGCTTGTTGCCGCTGGTCATGCGGGTCCCGAGATCGTTGGGTCGTCGCGCACGTCAGCGGCGCACGGCCGGGTTGGCCGGGTTGGGCTTGCCGGCGACCGTGACGGTCCGCGCGTCCTCGCTGATCTCCTCGGCGGCCGAGACGGGCAGCTCGCGCCCGCTCATCGGCGGGGCCGAGGGGCCGAGCTGCGGGCTGGGCTGGGCGTAGATCGCGGCGCGGGTGGCCGCCGGCGCCTCGCGCTCGTCGCGGATCGAGAACACCTCCTGCGAGCGGATGGTGGTGCGCACGAGCAGCTCGCCGAGCAGGCCGACGCCGACGAACTGCATGGCCACGATGGTGAGCAGGACGCCGAGCGTGAGCAGCGGGCGCTCGCCGATCGCGTAGCCGAACATCCACAAGAAGCTGAGGTAGACCAGGATCAGGACGCCGAGGCCGCCGAGGACCATCCCGGGGATGCCGAAGAAGTGCAGCGGCCGGGTGCGGTAGCGCGTGACCAGCAGGACCGTCAGCAGGTCCATGAAGCCGTCGAACATCCGCTTGACGCCGTACTTGCTCTTGCCGTGCTTGCGCGCGCGGTGCTTGACGATCAGCTCCTCGACGCGGAAGCCCTTGTGGTGGGCGAGGACCGGCAGGAACCGGTGAAAGCCGCCGTAGACGGCCAGCTCGCGCACGCAGTCGGCCCGGTAGGCCTTGAAGCCGCAGTTGAAGTCGTGCAGCCGCACGCCCGACAGCCGGCTGACGACGGCGTTGAACAGCCGCGACGGCAAGGTCTTGTCGAGCGGGTCGTGCCGCCGCTTCTTCCACCCCGACACCAGGTCGGCGCCGGCCTCGATCCGCTTGACGAAGTCGTCGATCATCGCCGGATCGTCCTGCAGGTCGGCGTCCATGGTGATGACGATCTGCCCGCGCACCCGCTCGAAGCCGGCGGCCAGCGCCGACGACTTGCCGAAGTTGCGGCGGAAGTGGACGACCCGCGAGCGTGGGTCGCGCGCCGCGAGGTCGTCGAGCGCGTGCGCCGAGCCGTCGCGGCTGCCGTCGTCGATCCACAGCACCTCGTAGGTGCGCCCGAGCCGGGTGCAGGCGTCGGTCACCTGCGAGTGCATCTCGGGGATCGAGCGCAGCTCGTCGTACAGCGGGATGAGGATCGAGATGTAAGGCTGGTTGCTCAAGCGGGTCCTAGCGGTCGCCCTCGGGCGCGATCATGGCCTCGGGGCGGACGTAGCGGTCGAACTCCTCGGCCGACAACAGGCCGAGCGCGACGGCGGCCTCCTTCAGCGAGGAGCCGTCCTTGTGCGCCTTCTTGGCGATCTTGGCGGCGTTGTCGTAGCCGATGTAGGGGTTCAGCGCGGTGACGTTCATCAGGCTCTGCTCGAGGTTGTGCGCCAGCTTTTCGCGGCGCGGCTCGATGCCCTCGGCGCAGAACTCGCGGAAGTTGCGGCAGGCGTCGCCGAGCAGGCGGGTCGAGTGCAGCGTGTTGTGGATGATGAGCGGCTTGTAGACGTTGAGCTCGAAGTTGCCGCTCATGCCGCCGATGTTGACGGCGACGTCGTTGCCGAGCACCTGGGCGCACACCATCGTCATGGCCTCGCACTGGGTCGGGTTGACCTTGCCGGGCATGATCGACGAGCCGGGCTCGTTCTCGGGGATGGTGAGCTCGCCGAGGCCGCAGCGCGGGCCGGAGGCGAGCCAGCGGATGTCGTTGGCGATCTTGGTCAGGGCGCAGGCGAGGGTCTTGAGCGCGCCGTGGAGGCCGACCAGCGCCTCGTGGCCGGCCAGCGCGGCGAACTTGTTCGGCGCGGTGACGAACGGCAGGCCGGTCAGCGCGGCGATCTGCTTGGCGCTGGTGACGGCGTAGTCCTTGTGCGTGTTGAGGCCGGTGCCGACGGCGGTGCCGCCGAGCGCGAGCTCGTAGACCCGCGGCAGGGCGTTCTCGATCGCGCGGCGGGCGTCGTCGAGCTGCTGGACGTAGCCCGAGAACTCCTGGCCGAGCGTGATCGGGGTGGCGTCCTGCAGGTGGGTGCGCCCGACCTTGACGATGTCGGCGAAGGCGGCGCTCTTGGCGGCGAGGACGTCGCGCAGGGCGCCCAGCCGCGGCAGCAGGTGATGCACGACCTGCTCGGCGGCGGCGATGTGCATGGCCGTCGGGAAGGTGTCGTTCGACGACTGGCCGCGGTTGACGTCGTCGTTGGGGTGGATCGGCTTCTTGCTGCCGAGGACGCCGCCGGCGAGCTCGATCGCGCGGTTGCCGATGACCTCGTTGGCGTTCATGTTGGTCTGCGTGCCGCTGCCCGTCTGCCACACGCGCAGCGGGAAGTGAGCGTCGAGGTCGCCGGCGATCACCTCGTCGGCGGCGCGCACGATCAGGTCGACCTTGTCCTTGGGCAGCATGCCGAGCTCGCCGTTGGCCAGCGCGGCGGCCTTCTTGAGGATCCCGAGCGCCCGGATCATCGGCCGCGAGAAGCGGTCGTCGCCGATGTCGAAGTGGTGGAGCGAACGCTCGGTCTGGGCGCCCCAGTAGTGGCCGCTCGCCACCTGGATCGGGCCCATGCTGTCGGTCTCGGTGCGGCTGTCTTCCTTTGCGCCTGCGGTCATGCGCCGGGCAAGCTAACACCATCAGCGTCACAGAGGTGGGCCTTTGTCGCTACAAGTTCACGACTTGACCGCACGCGCGCTCCCGGGCGAGGGTCGGCGCATGCGCAAGGTTGTGATCTCCGCCCCGGGCGGACACGAGCGGCTGACCCTGGTCGATACGGAGGCGCCCCGACCCGCGCCCGGCGAGGTCCGGATCGCGGTGACGGCCATCGGGGTCAACTACGCCGACTGCGTGGTCCGCATGGGCCTTTACGCGTCGGCGCAGGAGTTCGTCGGCTGGCCGATCACGCCGGGCTTCGAGGTCGCAGGGGTGGTCGACGCCCTCGGCGAGGGCGTGACCGGGCTCGCGGTCGGGGCCGAGGTCGTGGCCGTGACCCGCTTCGGCGGCTACGCGTCGTCGCTCTGCGTGCCGGCCCACCGGGTGTTCCCGGTGCCCCCGGGCCTGTCCCTCGCCGAGGCGGCGGCGGTGCCCGCGGTGTATCTGACGGCCTGGTACGCGCTCCACGCGCTGGCTCACGCCCGCAAGGGCGAGACGGTGCTGGTCCACTCGGCCGCCGGCGGAGTCGGCGGCGCCCTGTGCCAGTTCGGCCGTCGCGCCGGCTGCCACGTGATCGGGGTGGTCGGCGGCCCGCACAAGGTCGCGGCGGCGGCCGCCGCCGGGGCCGACGTGGTGATCGACAAGTCGCGCACGCCGCTGTGGCCGGCCGTGAAGGCGGCCGCGCCCGCCGGGCTCGACGTCGCCTGCGACGCCAACGGGCCCGAGACGCTGCGCCACAGCTACCGCCACCTGGCCGCCGGCGGGCGCCTGATCGTGTATGGCTTTCACACCATGCTCCCGAGGACAGGCGGCAAGCCCAACCTGCTCAAGCTGGCCCTCGGGTTCGTGCGCACGCCGTGGTTCTCGCCGCTGGCCTTGACGAACGAGAACCGCGGGGTGCTCGGCTTCAACCTGTCGTACATGTTCCACCGCGCGCCGCTGCTGATCGAGGGGATGGCGGCGATCTCCGCGGGGCTCGCGGCCGGGGAGCTGCGCCCGCCGCCGATCACGACCTATCCCTTCGAGCAGGTGGCCCAGGCGCACCGTGACCTCGAGTCGGGGCGCACGATCGGGAAATTGGTGCTGCTGACCTGAAGGTCAGGTGTGACGATTGCGGCCGCTCAGATCTTGCAACCGCACTTGCACTCGTCGGGCTGGTCGGGGTCGTCGGCGACGCACAGGGTCCAGCCGGTCGGCTTGGGGCCGCAGATCGTGGTGACCTCGACGACGCCGTCGACCTCGCGCCAGTAGACGGGGTCGGTCCAGCCCATGCAGTAGCCCTGCTCGACGTAGGGCAGGCTGATCTCGTCGCAGGAGGTGCTGTTGAGATCGGTGCCGGGCAGGCAGACGTCTTGCCACGGCGGGTCGTCGCAGGCGCCGTCGAGCGGGCCCTCCTGCGAGACGGTGAACCACCCGCAGGCGAACTGGCCGGCGGCGGCGGCGTTGCTGCAGCTGTTCTCGCTGGTGATGGCGCCGCAGAACTCCTCCATCCGCTCGGGACAGTCGAGGGCGGCGGAGGTGCAGAGACAGGCGAGCGGGCCGTCGCAGTCGCAGGTGTTCCACTCGGGGCCGAGGTCGGTCGGGGTGAACGGGAACTGCAAGACCTCGATGTCGCCGTTGTCGTCGCGCCACACGCTGGTGAGCCCGCCCGCGGTGTCCTTCGGGACGCAGAAGCCGCGGATGTCGCCCTGGCAGCCCTGCGTGCCGTGGGTGTAGCCGACGATCTGGGCCCACTCGCAGCCGTTCAGGACGCACTCCGACTCCTCGGTGTAGGGCGAACAGTTGCTCGGCGGCGGGCCGGTGGTGGTGTCGTCGGTGGTGCTGCTCGCCGTGTCGTCGGTGGTGGTCGGCGTCCCGGTCGTGGTGGTGCTCGTCGGCTCGCCCGTGGTCATCGTCGTCGTGGTGGTGACGGGCGCGCTGGTGGTGTTGGTGTCGGTGCCGAGCGTGAAGTTGCTGCCGCCGTCGTCGCCACACGCGACGACGAGCAGGAGGACGCACGAGAGTAGGCGATAGGGCGAGGTCATGCGGTCGACTATACGCCAGCGGCCCTGGGCGAGGCGAGGGCGCGGCAGAGGGACCGATCGGGCGCGAGCGAGGTGACGGCGGCGTCAGAATTCACCAGCCGCGGCGCCCCGGGCGCTGGGCCTGCAGGCCGCTCCAGGGCCGCCGCGGCCCGCGTGCGCGGACCCGGGCGAACCCGCGCAGGGCTGTCCGAAGGAGCAGGTGAAGCGTCGCCCGGGTCGTCGACGGCGGCGGTGCTGGTGCGGCCGAACCGTCGGTCGCACCGACCGCCGGCGACGCGGACCTCGACCGTGTCGTCGTCGATGCGGGCGCGGCTCATGACGAGCTCCGTCGCCCTCGGAGTGGTCGGGCGTCACGCCGGCCTGCAGGACCGGGTCGATCCAGCGCGCCCGGGCGCCGTCGATGACGAGCTCCCACGCGCCCTCGGCCGTGCATGCGTCGCTCGCCGTCGCGCTGCAGGTCGCCGCCTCGGCGGGCGCTCGCCGTGGACGTCGAGGTCGTCGCGTCGCCGCCGATCGTCGGGGCCGATCCGCCGCGACTGCTGGTCTCGGGTGACGGTCTTGGGGCCGTCGAGCGGGGAGTCGAAGGCGACGGCGCGGGTGCGGGCGCCGGCGGAGGTGCGGCCGTTGTACTCGCAACCGTCGTCCGACGTGCCGAGATCGATCTCGACGGTGCTGCCGGCGACGGTGACGAGGGAGCGCACGCCGTGAAGTCGGTGGTGAGCCCGGCGGGCTCTTTCTTCAGCGGCGCGGGCCTGGCCCTCGGCGACGCATCTCGAGCACGGCTCGCGCATCTCGGCGTTGGTGGCGCCCGGGGCCCCCGATCGCCCGCGGTAGGCGAGGGGCACGCATCGAGGTGGTTCGCGGACGCGACGGCCGCGACCCCGTGACTGCCGACGAGGTCAGGCGTGGACGCGGCCGAGGGCGACGAGGCCGTCGTCGGGGACGTGGAGCGCGAGCGGTCCGCGGACGGCGAGCAGGAGGTGCGCCTCGCGGAGCACCTCTTTACGATCATCGGCGCGCGCGGTCGCGGTCCCGCGCGCGCCGACGATCAAGGTCGGCTCGCCGATCTCGCGCGCGTGGTCGCCGGGACCGAGCAGCTCGAGCTCGACGTGGGCGCCGCGCAAATGTGGCGTGGCGTCGCCGGGGCGCCACAGCTGAGGTCGGGCGGCGACGTCCAGCGTCGCCAGCGCCGCCTCGACGTGCAGCGGGCGCCCGCTGCCGTAGTCGTACAGGCGGTACGTGCAGTCCGAGGGTTGCTGGATCTCCGCCAGCAGGATCCCGGCGCCGATCGCGTGGACCGTGCCCGCGGGGACGAGCACCACCAGGCCGGGGGTGACGACATGTTCTTCGAGACAGGCGACGATGTCGCCGTCCTCGGCGGCGCGCGCGAGGTCGTCGCGGCTGACGCCGGGGCGGACTCCGGCCCATAGACGGGCGCCCGGGTCGGCGTCCAGCACGATCCACGCCTCCTCCTTGCCCGGCAGGAGCGCGCCGGGGCGCGCGGGGTCGGGGCGATCGTCGGGGTGGACCTGAACGCTGAGCGGCAGCGCGGTGTCGATGAGCTTGGCGAGGAAGGGCAGCGGTCCGCCGAGGACGTCGCCGAGGCGGCGACCGCCGAGCGCGAGGCTCTCGTGGCCGGGGAGGGTGGAGAACTGCCACAGCTCGCCGATGCTGCGACCGCCGAGCTGCGCGTGCGCGCGGCCTTCCAGCAGCCGGGCCAGGCGGTGGCCGCCCCAGCGGGTCTCCTGGATCGTCTCGGGAGCGAGCTCGGGGGAGAGCAGCGCGGGGACGGCGGCGGGCATGCGCGCAGGGTAGCGTGGGTCGCGGGCGGTCGGGTATCCTGGGGGGGCCGCCGTGGGCGGCAGGAGGGTCATGTCGAGCCGAGAACGCGGTCACGGAGCGGGGCACGGAGCTGAATCTCGGGACATGTCCTCCGGGTCAGGAGGCGAGCCGGACGCCGGGCGCCGCGGGGTGTTGAAGCTGGGGATCGGGGCGCTCGGGCTCGGGCTGGCGGCGGTGCCGGCGGTGCCGGCGATCGGCTACCTGCTGTTCCCGACCGGCTCGAAGGCCGGGGAGGGGGCGTTCCTGCCGGCGGGCAAGCGATCGGCGTTCGCCGGGGCGGTGCCGGTGCGGGTCGACCTGTACGCCGACAAGGTCGACGCGTGGAACAAGACGCCCGACGTGAAGCTGGGCTCGTGCTGGGTGCTCGAGCGGGACGGGGCGCTGCAGGCGTTCTCGACGGTGTGCCCGCACCTCGGCTGCGCGGTCGACTTCGACGCCGAGGCGCAGAAGTTCAAGTGCCCGTGCCACCGCTCGGCGTTCGGGCTCGACGGGTCGGTCGAGGCCGGGCCGTCGCCGCGGCCGCTCGACTCGCTCGAGGTCAAGGAAGAGAACGGGCTGGTGGCGATCCGGCTCGTGCGATACCGCCAGGGCGTGGCCCAGAAGGAGCCGGTCTGATGGCGCTGCTCGACTGGCTCGACGAACGCACCGGGATCCGCGCGGCCACCCGCCTCATGCTCGAGGAGGACGTGCCCGGCGGCGCGCGGCTGCGCTACGTGTTCGGCTCGGTGCTGGTGTTCCTGTTCATGCAACAGGTGGTGCTCGGCATCCTGCTGGCGTTCTACTACAGCCCCTCGGCGACCGACGCGTGGGCGAGTACGGCGTATCTCAACGACCAGGTGACGTACGGGTGGTTTCTCCGCGGGCTGCACCACCACGGGTCGTCGGCGATGGTGGTGGTCGTGGTGCTGCACCTTCTGCAGGTGGTGTTCGCCGGGGCGTACCGCAAGCCGCGCGAGGTCAACTGGTGGACCGGGCTGGTGATGGGGGCGATCGTGCTGGCGTTCGCGCTCACCGGCTACCTGCTGCCGTGGGACCAGAAGGGTTACTGGGCCACGCAGGTGGCGACCGGGATCATGGGGTCGGTGCCCGGGGGCGAGCCGCTGCAGCAGTTCGTGCAGGGCGGCCCGGAGTACGGCAACCTGACGTTGACGCGGTTCTTCGCGCTGCACGTGTTCGTGCTGCCGATCGCGCTGGCGGGGCTCCTGGGGGTCCACCTGCTGCTGTTCCGCAAGCACGGGGTGACGCCGCCCGACCTGCCGGAGGCCGAGCTGCAGCGCAAGACGCAGCCGTTCTGGCCCAATCAGCTGTTCCTCGACGTGCTGGCGATGGCGGTGTGCGCGGCGGTCCTGGTCGGCCTGACGGTCAAGACCCATGGAGCCGAGCTGTTCGCCCCGGCCGATCCGGCCAGTAACTTCGTGGCCCGGCCCGAGTGGTACTTCCTGTTCCTGTTCCAGCTGCTCAAGTACTTCCAGGGGCCGCTGCAGATCGTGGCGACGGTGCTGCTGCCGGGCGCGGCGGCGGTGTACCTGTTCGCGCTGCCGTTCGTCGACCGCGCCAAGTCGCGAGCGGTGCGCTCGCGCTGGGCGGTGCTGTCGGGGGTCGGACTCCTCATGGCCGCGGTGACGGCGTTGACGGCGGTGGCGATCGTCGAGGACAACAACAACGAGTCGTTCCAGCACGGCGTCGAGCAGGCCCACGCCGAGGCCACGCGCGCGCGCGCGCTCGCGCGAGAGGGCGTGCCGCCGGTCGGCGGGGTCGCGGTGTTCGACAACGATCCCGAGCAGAAGACCCGCAACCTGTTCAAGGAGCATTGCGCGACCTGCCATACCCTCGAGGGCAAGGGCAGCGAGGAGGCGCCGACGCTCGACGGCTTCACCAGCCGCGAGTGGCTGACGGCCCTGGTCCGCAACCCGCGAGATCGTCGCTTCTACGGGGCGACCAAGCACAACACCATGGAACCGCTGACCACCGAACAAGCCAGCGACGAGGAGCTGGCGGCGGTGGCGGAATACCTGGTCAGCCTGTCGGGGGCCAGCGCGGCGGCGAGCGTGGACGCGGCGATGGTCGCTCGCGGCAAGGAGCTGTGGGACAAGAAGCTCGAGTGCTCGTCGTGCCACGAGGTCGAGGCGGGCAAGGACAGCACCGGGCCGACGCTGGCCGGCCGAGGTTCGCCCGCGTGGGTCGCTCGCATCATCCGCGACAGCAGTCAGAAGGACCTGTACGGTGATACCGCGGAGATGCCCAAGTTCGCCGACAAGCTGACGCAGGAGCAGATCGAGGCGCTCGCGCAATTCGTGGCGACACGCAAGACCCCTTGATCGCGGGTCGGGGCGGCGGCAGGGGCTCGGTCCGTTGAGGGACGCGGGCCCCTGTTCTCGTCTTGATGTCGTGCGAACATTCGACAGATCTTGTTTCGAAGTTTTCAAAGCCCGCACGAGCATTCTTGAAGGCGCATCTCAGGGTGATATCGAGCCCGACGGCGTCGTCAGCGGAAACGTCTCGGGCGGGCCGCGCGCCGCGACGTCGGCCCCGTTGGTCGCGGCTGCCGCGCAGATCTGGTGTCTCCAGAGACAGCTCATGTGATTGAGTCGATGTGGCGAATGCATGAAATGTCAATCGTGTCGCGCTCGCGAGTCGACGCGGCCACCCGTCGGGTCGCCCGCCCCGCCGAGGATTCATCCCGACCCAAGTACGCTGATGGGCGAGGGGGACTCGAGCATGCGGAGGTATCGGCATATACAAGCGATGACGGTCGCGCTGACCGTGGGTGGTTGCGACGAAGCCGTCGTCGGGTTCGAGGACGTCACCGGGGGCGAGGAGGCACGGCTGCGCGCGCTCCACGACAACGGAGTCGAGCTGAACGGGACCCGCTTCAATGGTACCCGTTTCAACGGGGCCTGGTTCAACGGCGCGAGGCTGATCAGCGCCAGCATCAGCGACGGCCTGGCGAAGTCGAACCTGAGCGACTGGTCGCTGGTGCCCGGCACCAGCATGCTGCAGGCGTACGACGTCAAGGGGGTGTGGTACCGCGGCGCCGACCTCGCGGGGGCGCGGTTACAGTGGCTCGTCGACGACGGCGGGAACGAGCCGGCGGCCGTGCAGCTGAGCATCGTGGACGTGACGCAGAGCGCGGACCGACCTGATATTTATTTCACCGACGTCGACGTCCGCATCGATGAGGGCAAGTGGGACTCGCTGTGCAGCGACGGCGAGGGCGACCCGACCTCGGCGATCGTGGTGCCCGGATACTTCGACTCGGTCACCGCCGACTGGCGGCCGGATGAGCACGGCGAAATCGCCTTCGCCTGCCGCGGGACCGCCGCCGGCAAGTGCCTCGAATGGGGCTACCGAATGTGGGCGGAGCACGGCGGCTTATCGCTCGCCGACCACTATCGCGCCTGTACTCGCATGGTCCGCGCCGACTACTGCGGCAACAACGTGACGCACACGGAGAACGGCACACCGATCGACGTTTCGGACGGGCTCTCGCCGGCGATCCTCGCGCCGGAGACGGACTGGCAGATCGAGGCCAAGTGGGGGCCGCACGGGGCGGTGTGCCTCAATCAGCCGCGCAAGCTGGCCCACACGCGCGCCGCGGTGATCGCCGAGTGCGAGGCGGCCGGCCGCGGCACGCTGCCGCCGTGCGCCGACGACGACCCCGGCGAGCACGGCGGGCTGCTGATCTCGCAGGCCGAGCCGAGCTGACGCGCGGAGGGCCGACGCGAGCCGCCTGCGTCGCGGCTCGCGGGCTCTTCGTGTGATTCGGGGGATCCCTGCCGGCGATCCTCTCGCCCCGCGCAGGTCAAAGCCCGGCGGGCTTCGGGCCGGTCGCGGCGCCGTGCTCGCGCGCGTGGAGCCACTCACGCGCGACGCGGCGGCGGTGATCGTCGCGGAGCACCATCGCGTCGTGCTCGGCCTCGTGGGCCAGCACGAGCGCCCGGGGGCGCTCGTCGGGCGCGTGCTCCCACAGCATCTGCGCGTACGACAGCCGGGTCCGGTAGCGGGCGGCCGAGTGGCCGCGGCGCTCGCCGAGCTCGTACGCCCGCTGCACCCTGGCGAGCCCGCCGGCGACGTCGCCGTCGCGGATGTCGAGCAGGCCGGCGACGCACTGCTGCTCGGCGGCGATCGGGTTGTCGTGGCCGATGATCGTGGTCCAGGCGTCGAGCGAGCCGGCCAGCGACTCGCGGGCCCGCTCGTACTCGCCGTTGTCGAACTGCACGAGCGCGAGGTTGGCCAGCGTCTGCAGCGTGTGCGGGTGCTGCTCGCCGACGGCGTCGCTGAAGACGTCGATCGATTGGCGGAGCAGCTCACCGGCCTCGGAGAAGCGGCGCCGCTCCTGCAGGTCGACGCCGAGGTTGCAGAGGGTCATGGCGATCTCGGGGTCGTGCGGCGGGAGGATCGACCGGCGAAATTGCAGGTTCTCCTGGTGAAGCGCCTCGGACTCGGCGTGGCGGCCCTGCTGGAACCGCAGCACCGCCAGGTTGTTGCGCAGCTCGCCGACCAGCCGGCTGCGCGGGGCGATCCGGTCGAGCAGGGCACCTGCCCGTTCGGCCATGCGGTCGGCCGACTCGAACGAGTCGGCCGCGTGGGCCAGCACGTACACCTCCTTGACCATCGCCCGCGCCAGCACCTCCTCGTGGTCGCTGCGAGTGGCGGTGACGATCGCGCGCCACAGCTCGTTCTCGGCGGCCAGGGTGTCGCCGGACTCCGCCAGCAGCGAGCCGCGCCGCAGGTGGGCCTCGGCCAGTACCGGCTGGTAGTCGAGCGCCTGGGCGTCGCGCACCGCCTTTTCGGCCAGCGCCAGGCCGCGCGGGATCTGCCCGGCGCGCTCCAGCGCGTCGATGTGGGCCAGCTTGAGGCGCAGGGTCTCGACCCGCGTGGGCGCCGTCGGGTCGCGCAGGGCGTCGATGCGCTTCCACTCGTCGAGCAGCTGAATCGGGTCGCCGCAGCCGGCGACCGGGGTCAGCGAGCGGACCGCGTCGACGGCGTAGGTCAGCGTCGAGGGCTCGGCCTCGGCGAGCACGTCGACGCGCGCGGCCAGCTCGGTGCGGCGCCGCTGCAGGCACGACATGCGCAGGTCGAGGACCATGTCGGATTGCTCGCCGCGGTGGTGGGCCAGGCAGGCCTCTTCGTGCATGGCCTTCCAGTCGGCGGCGTAGCCGTCGAGGGCGTCGCGGGTGAGGACCGAGGTCTGGGCGGCGAACGGGAGGTCGGTGGCGAGGAAGGCCTCGTGCAGGGCGCGGCCGCGGCTGGCGTCCCACACGCCGGCGAGCTTGTCGTCGGCGCCCTGGCAGACGGGGGCGGCCTGGGTGAACACGAAGGCGGCGACGCCGAGGGCGAGGCCGGCGAGGCCGGCGATCATGCGCCTGCGGCCGCGCACGCGGTCGAGCTCGGCGAGCAGGGCGTCCATCGACGGGAACCGGCGGGTGGGGTCGCGGGCGAGGCCCCGCATCGTCAAGTCTTGCAGCCACTGCGGCACCATCGTCAGCACCGGCGGCGGCAGCACCTTGCCGAGCAGGACGCTCTGGCGCAGCTCGTCGACGGTCTCGCCGACGAACGGGCGCCGGCCGAACAGCGCCTCGTAGAGGGCGACGCAGAACGAGAACTGGTCGCTGCGCGCGTCGGCCGGGATGCGCATGAACTGCTCCGGCGCCATGTACTTGGGCGTGCCGATCAGCGAGCCCATCGCCGTCAACTTGGCGAGCGCGGGGTTCGAGCGCGAGGCCATCGAGATCTGCTCCGGCAGCGGCGAGTCGGCCGAGCGCGCCAGGCCGAAGTCGGCGACGAACACCCGGCCCTGGCCGTCGATCAGGACGTTGTCCGGCTTGAAGTCGCGGTGCACCAGGCCCGCCGCGTGGGCCGCCGCCAGCCCGCGCCCCGCCTGCGCGAACACTTGCAAGATCTCCGACCAGCTCCGCGCCTGCTCCGAGAGCCATGTCCTCAAGGTCTGGCCCTGCACGAACTCGAGGGCGATGAAGTCGAGGCCGCCCCACTCGCCGACGTCGTAGACCTGGACCACGTTGGGATGCGACAGCTGGGCCAGGGCCTTGGCCTCGCGCAGCAGGCGGGCGCGCGCCTGGCTGTGATCGGCCCCCGGCGCGCGCAACAGCTTCAGCGCGACCTTGCGGTCGAGCGCCTCGTCGTAGGCGCGGTACACCACCCCCATCGCTCCGGCGCCCTGACGGCCGAGCACGACGAACCGCCCGATCCGTACGACCTCACTGGGGTCGGCCGTGGTGTCGTCGGAGGGGGAGTCTGCATTCGTCGTGGACAGCAGCACCGACCACTTAAGGCTAGGATCGGAATGCGAAGGTACGCAAGGGACGGTTCAAGCGGCGCTGGGCACAGGAACGCGGGTAACCTCGCTGGGGTCGCGGGCCCGCCGAGGTGTGGGTCGAACGCCGCCATAAAGATTCGCATTATTTGCGGTGCGGCCGGTGTGGTGATTCGCAGCGGCGGTCGGTGTCGGTAATCTTCACGGTCGCGAGCGCCGCGAGGCGGCGCCGCCGGCCCGAGGGACGCGCGGGCGATTCGACGGGGGCGGCGGTATGGCCGTTCGCGGGCGCCGAACGGCGGTCGAGGCCGAGTGAACAAACGAGGCGGCGGCCCCCTCGCGCTGCGGCGGGGCTCGAGCGGGCCGCGGAGCACGGAGGGCGCCGCGGACGTGCCGTTCGCGGGCGAGCCCTCGCGAATGTGTGTAGTCGACGGGGCCGCCTCGCGCGAAGACTCGTGCCATTCGCGAGGGAGGACCTGGCGCTCGATTCGCCGCGACGGCCCGGCCCTCGGCCCGGCGCGGACGTGACCTGCCTCGAGAGACAGGTAGCCGGTCGACCCGGGTGGCGGCGGCGGGGCGACGCGGAGGCTGCGCTGCAGCGGGCGGTCGAGGCGAGCGCGGGCGGCTTGCGCGGGGCCGCCCTTGTTGATATTGCCCAGAAATGGACTTTCGCTTGCTGAGCCTCTGCACCCTGGTCTGCATGATCCTGAGCGCGGCCTGTACCGACCGCGACCCGCTCGACAGCGCGACGATGGCCGCGACTGGCGACCCGAGCGGCGACCCCGGCGGCGATCCGACCGGAGAGCCGCCGACCGACCCGCCCAGCGATCCGGGGACGACGACGGGGGATGTGCCGACGCCGACGACCGCGGTCGACACCGGCGACCTGCCGACGACGGGCGGATCGACCTCGGCCGATCCGACGATGACGAGCGGCTCGACCACCGGCGACGCGCCGGTGGAGTCGGGGCAGTACCTGCTGGCGGTCTCGACCAGCGTCGCGCCGGAGCTGCCGATCCAGTTCATCGCCACCAACACGGTGAGCGGCGCGCCGGGCCAGCAG
Source organism: Nannocystis exedens (assembly GCF_002343915.1). Taxonomy (GTDB): domain Bacteria; phylum Myxococcota_A; class Polyangia; order Nannocystales; family Nannocystaceae; genus Nannocystis; species Nannocystis exedens. The sequence continues at coordinate 7,305,123 of NZ_NETK01000001.1, forward strand.
GTGTTGCACCTCGAGCTGCAGCCGCTGGCGCTCGATCAGGGCAAGGTAACGACGCCGCGCACGCCGGTCGGCGAGCCGCTGGTGTTCGAGGCGATCCCGGTGACCGACGGGATCTTCAAGTTCGACCTCGGGGTGGTGATGATCGCCGGCGCGGCCAACCCGATCACGGGCGGCGACATCACCGCTCAGCTGGCGATGGTCGGTGAATTCGTCGACCAGGACTTCTTCTGCGGGACGGTGGACGGCGAGGTGACGGCGCCGCTGATGACGAGCCTGACCGGCTCGACGTTCGCGGCGGTGCGCGTCGCCGACCCGAGCGACCTTCCGGTCGAGGTGACCCTCGACTGCTCGGGCGACACCGTCCTCGACCCCTGATCGCTCAGGCGTGCGGGGTGATGTCGATCTCGGGCGTGCTGCTGAAGAAGTTGTTGCGCTGGGGGTCCTGGTAGCGGGCGTAGTCGATCGCCCACGGGACGGCCTCGACCAGGCCGTCCTTGCTGGTGACGGTGAGCGCCATCGGCCGGACGTCGCGGTAGTTGCTGTCCTGCGGGAGGTCGTCGTTGGTGGCGCCGCCGGCCGAGAACAGGGTGAAGAGGCGGACGTCGGCGTCGGCGTAGTGGTTCTTGAAGCCGGCGTTGACCTTCTCGTGGCCGCGCACCAGCACGTTGCAGCCGATCCGCTGCATGAACTTGCGGAACTGCAGGCGGCCGAAGGCGAACCGCGCCGAGGCCTTCTGCAGCTCGTCGGGGACGATCTCGGCCTTGCTCGGGTCGCTCCACAGCATCTGGAAGCGGATGTCCTCGCGGTTGAGCGACGACAGGTCGGCCCACTTCTCGGCGATCAGGCTGTCGCGCGGGATGCCGGCGTGGACGAACAGCATCTGGTCGAACAGCAGCATGTTCGGCATGGCGTCGAAGAAGTCGAGGAAGCGGCCGAACACGTCGGCGCCGAGGTGCGGGGTGAGGCTGTTGATCGCCTCGGCCGGACGGACGCCGCCGTACACCTTGCCCTGGTACTCGATGTAGTACTCGTGGTTGCCGCGCAGCACGAACACGTGGTCGGGCGCGGCGAGGAAGAGGTTCAAGATCGTGCGCAGGACGCCGTTGTAGCTGAAGCGCCCGCGGTCGATGTAGTCGCCGAGCAGGACCAGGCGGACGTCGGGGTTGTTGTCGGGGTCGGCCTTGAAGCGCCGCACCTTCTCGATGAAGTTGCTCTGGTGGACGGCGGCCTTGAGGCACGAGTAGCAGCCGTGCAGGTCGCCGAGCACGATGAGCTCGTACGGGCGGCCCGGCCTGGTCGGCAGGACGTAGACGTGCTCGTCGAGGAACTCGTCGCCGCCGGCGAAGTCGGCCACGCTGGCGTGACCCTCGAGCCGGCCGCGGCCGCGGACGCGGTACTCCTCCCACTTCTCCTCGACCTTGTCGAGCAGCGCGAGGTCGGCCGCGAACTGCCGCTGCAGCTGCGCCGGGTCGGCCGAGTAGTGGTACTCGAACTTGGCGAAGAACGGGTGGTTGTCCTGCGCCGGCAAGGCCAGCTGGATCGGGTCACGGACCTCGATGCTGACGCTCTCGAGCGCGCTGTCGTCGAGGATCAGCTCGGCGCCCAGCAGCTCGGCCAGGTCGTTGCGGAAGGCGGCCTCGTCCGGGTGCACCTGGCCGTCGGCCTCGATGAAGCGGTCGACCACGGCGAGCAGGCCCTTCCGGTTGGCCTCGTCCAGCTCCCGGAACATCTCGAAGCAGCGCAGCTTGAGCTGCGAGACGACGAACCGCTGCGGGTCCTCGCCGTCGGCGACGGCCTCGGTCAGGAGGTTCTTGATCTCGCGGTCGATCTCCTGGAACCGCTGGACGTAGTGCTCGTGCTGGTTCTCGATCCGCTCGAACCGCAGCTCGGGGTCGAGCGGGCCGCCCTCGTCGATCCTCGCGGTCACCAGCTCGCGCAGGAAGGCGCGCACGAACGCCTTCTCGCGGAGGTCGAACTCGCTGTCGATGTAGCCCAGCGTGGTGAGGTAGAAGATCAGGGCCTCGATCTGCTGCTCGGCGATGGCGGGATCGGAGTGGAGCTGGATCATGGGGCGACCGGCGCAACCATATCGCGGGGCCGCCCCCGACGCGGGCCCGGGCGCTCCCGGGTACGCCCGATCCGCGTTGCGCGGTTCCGCGCGAGCGGCCGCCGGCGCGTGTCTGCGCGCTCGTACGCGGTTCGCAACGCCGGGCGAGGAAGGAGTGACTTTTCGCCGACGTGCCGGCGGCCGAGGGCTCGCGCCGCGCGGGGCGAGAGGAGGCGGACACGTCGGGGACGCCGGCGCCGGTGGGGCGCCAGCGGGAGTGGTTCTGGGGACATGTGCTTTCGGACAGGCTGTGCGGTGAGCGGGGCAGGCGGAGCGGCGCGGGTGAGTCGGCGCCTGGCGGTCGCAGCGCTGCGACGGCGGCAGGGCGATGTCCCGGGCTCGCGGGCGAGGACCTCCTCGGCCTCACGGAGGCGGGTCGCCGCGAGCTCGCGCAGGCCGAGGCCGGGTCGTGGCAGACGCGAGCTCGGCGTCGCTGCCCTCCGCCGTCGCTCGTCCCCGGCTGGCGCGACATGCTCCGCGAAACATGTCGAAAGGGATAGGTGCACGACCGGGGCTTCCGAACATGTCCGTACGGACAGGCGGGGCGGCATCGCCGCGGCGGGGGGTGTGCGCGGATGTGCGATCTCCTGGCGCCCTTTGTCCGGCCGGGTCCGCATAAATGGCGGGCGGGGGGCGCGGCGGGGCCGGACCGTGGGGCGCACGCAGGCCGGCTGCGGGCCGGTTCGGCGGGAAAACCACGGCGGGCGACCGGGCCGCGGCGAGGCTTTTGGAAGAGGTGGGGTCTTCTGCTGAGGTCGGGCGGCAAATCTGGTAGCGTTTGCGCCTTGCGCTGCCACGCGTACCTCATACGCAGCGAGCGCTACCTCGACATCGAGGAGGTCTTGCTGCACCAACTGGCCACGGCCAGCCGCGAACAGGTCCTGGACCTGATCGGGCGCGACTTCCGTCGCGTCGAGCTGCTGAGCGGAGAGTGGCGCCTGCTGTTCACCCAGCCGCGCGTCCACGAGGCCTACCGCCCGACGATCGGCACCCCCCAGCGGCGAGTCGCGCGGATGATGGCGGCGCCCGACCAGCTGGCGCCGCTGGTCAACACGCTGTGGCAGCACGAGATCCGCGACCGCTGGCGGGCGATCACGTTCGGGCTGCAGCACCTCACCTGCGCCCTGCCGCTGGCCTCCGGCCTGGTCGGCGCGGTGTTCGTCGAGGAGCCGGACGCGTGGCTGTCGGCCGAGCCGACGCACGAGATCCTGGCGATCCACCCTGACGTGTTCGCGCTGATCGGGACGCAGATCCGCAAGCTCGCCGAGGAGGGCGACTGGCCCCAGATGGCCCGCCTGGCCGCCGACCACTGCGACTCGTCGGTCGAGTTCACCAGCGACAAGTGGATCGGGCTGCGCGAGCAGAGCGCCGCCAGGGCGCCCGCGCTGGTCCGCTACATGGACGGCTACCTGACGCCGCCCGAGCTGCACGAGAGCGTGGTCGCGGCGATGCGGCAGATGCTCGACGCGCACGCGCAGCCGAGCCTCGACGCGTGGCTGCGCGTCCACGCCGACCGGGCCCGCTACGCGCTGGTGTTCCGCGACATGCGCCGCGAACGCTCGCGGGCGTCGGCCCCGCTCTTGGTGGCGACCGGCTGACGGGCCCGGCCGGGCGATTGATATCGGTCCGCGACCGCGACGGTTTCGCCTCGCGGGCCGGCAGCGAACGGCCGCGGCGCGAACGGATTGCCGGCGGCGCGCGTGCGGGCTTCGTGCTTAGATGAGGCGATGCCGACGATCCCCGGGCGCGCTCTCGTCCTCGCGCTGGTCGCGGGCTGCGCCGACGACGTGGCCCAAACGACAGGTGAGCCGACGACCTCGGGCGAGGCGACGACGACCACGACGACCCGCGCGACGACCGAGTCGACGACGGCGCCCCCGGTGACGACGAGCACGGGGACGACCACCGACGAGGAGACGACGGCGACCGCCGAGCCGACCGCGGGCCTCACGACGGGGGCGATCGACGAGGCGCTGTGCATGCGCCTCGGCGGGCCGGACGGGGCGGAGGCGCTGGCGGTGGCGATCGCCGGGCAGGTCGCGGCCGACGAGCGGATCAACGCCTACTTCCTCAACGCGCAGTTCGACGGCGGCCGCTTCCTCGGCTGCCTGGTCGACCAACTGGCGACGCTCGCCGGCTGCCCGGGCGCGACCTACACCTGCAAGGGCATGAAGTCGGCCCACGCCGGGCTCGGGGTGTCGGCGATCGACTTCTCCGACTTCGTGGCCGACGTGGCGACCGCGCTCGACGCCCACCAGGCCGGGCCGGCGCCGCTGCTCACCGACGCCGACAAGGCGGCGCTGCTCGACGCGCTGGCGGCGATGGCGGCGGAGGTGGTCGAGGACGCCGGCGACGACGCGACGCTGTATCAGCGGCTCGGCCGCAAGCCGGGGCTGCAGGCGGTGGTCGGCTCGTCCGCGGCGCCGGGCTCGTGGCTGGGGGGGGTGCTGGCCGACGCGACGCTGTCGGGGTTCTTCGCCGGGGCGGACGAGGTGCGCTTCGGGACATGTCTCGTGAGACAGCTGGCGAGCGTCGACGGACCGGCGGTGTACGGCGAGGAGGTCGACCCGCCGCCGGGGATCGAGCCGGGCGTGAGCGCGGCGGCGCCGTGCCGGGCGATGCAGCCGGCCCACATGGGGGTGGAGAACGAGATGCTCGGCGGGGCGCCGATCACCTCGGCCGACTTCGTGGCGATGCTCGGCCACCTCGGCGTGGCGCTGGCCAACGCGGCCGCCGACGAGGACGACGCGGTGGCGCTGCAGAAGGCGCTCGAGCCGCTGTGCCCGGAGATGGTGGTCGACCCGGAGGACTGCCCGGGCGCGACCGAGGTCGAGGAGTTCGCGGAGGTCGACCTCGGGGCGGCGATCGAGGACGGCGCCTACGACGGCACGCCGACGTCGATGACCTGCGCGACGCTGACGGTGCCGGCAACCGGGTTCGACGTGGTCGCGGCGGTCGAGGTCGAGGTCGGGGTCGACACCGGCTACGCGGGCGACCTGACGATCAAGCTGCTGTCGCCGGCGGCCGAGACGGTGACGCTGGTCAGCCGCCCGGGCCTCGCCGAGGCGGCCGACGACGGCGACGGCTGCAGCGGCGACAACTCCAACCTCAGCGCCGCGGCGCCGCTGACGTTCAGCCTCGCGGGCGAGAAGGACGCGGAGCTGATGGGCGACGGGCTCGGCACCGACGAGGTGATCTGCGCCGACGACATGGCCTGCAGCTACACGCCGAACCCGGGCGCGGCGATCGGGCCCGATCTGGCCAGCCTGGCCGGCACGGCGGTCCCGGGCGAGTGGCAGGTGTGCGTCGGCGACAGCTGCGGCGGCTTCACGGCGACGCTGCAGCTGGCTCGCCTGCGGCTGACGCGAGGCAAGTGAGGCCGGACGACGGCGGCTGCATGGGCGTGCGCCGGCGAGGGCTGCCGAGGCGCGAGGAAAGAACGGGCCAGGGGCGGGCGGCCGAGGCGTTGCCCGCGACGGCAGCTCTCATGAAGGAAGACCGGGCGAGGGCGGCGGTTCGCCGCGGGCCGGCGCCGGGGACGAGGGGGAGGGTCCGGCGCCGGAGGTCGCGGGCAGGGAGCCGTTCACGGGTCGTTGAAGGCGCCGGGGACGAGGCAGGCGGCGAGGTCGCTGCGGCGGATGAAGACGCTGCGCCCGAGCCTGACGGAGGGGATCTGGCCGCGACTGATGCGGTGATAGATGGCCTTGCGGCTGGTCTTGAGCATGGTCGCGACCTCGTCGACCGTGAGCAGGTCGAGCGCCGCGGCGTTGTCTGAGCGAGGCTTCGCGCTTTTCCTATCCCCACGCGGGACCATCGGTTCCCTCCCCGTTCCCCGGGGTCACGCTAACCCAAGCCGCGTCGGGAGCACAATGGCCGCCCCGGACGGCCCTCTGGGGCTCGCTTCCGCGAGGTTCGAGCTTGCTTGCGGGGTCCGGCGGCGCAAGACTGCGCGGCCGATGTCGCTCGCCGAGCTCGTCCACGTCTCTGCCCTCGAACAGGCCCGTCTGCTGCGGCGCCGCGAGATCCGCAGCCAGGAGCTGGTCGGGCTTTACCTCGACCGCATCGCCGCGCACAACCCCGCGCTGTCCGCCTTCGTGTCGGTGTTCGACGCGCGCGCGCGGCGGGCCGCCCGGGCCGCCGACGATGCGCTCGACCGCGCAGCGCGGCGCGGCGCGCCCGACTCGCTCCCGCCCCTGCTCGGGGTGCCGATCGGCGTCAAGGACCTCAACTTCGTCCGCGGCTCGCGGACGCGAATGGGCTCGCACGGGGTGCTGCCGCTGTACTCGCCGGTCGACGACGCGACGGTGGCCAAGCTGCGCGCGGCGGGGCTGATCGTGCTCGGCAAGCTGGCGACGTCGGAGCTCGGGGCGTTGCCGGTGACCGAGCCGGACACGCACCCGCCGACGCGCAACCCGTGGGACCCGACGCGCACCGCCGGCGGCTCGAGCGGGGGCTCCGGCGCGGCGGTCGCCGCCGGGCTCCTGCCGTGGGCGCAGGGCAGCGACGGCGCCGGGTCGATCCGGATCCCCTCCGCGTTCTGCGGCCTCGTCGGCGTCAAGCCGTCGCGCGGGCGGGTCGCCAACGCGTTCGGTCGCGACGACCGCACGCTGCTCTACACCTGCGGCCCGCTGGCGCGCTCGGTCGCCGACGCGACGGCGCTGCTCGACGTGATGGCCGGGCTGACCGTCGGGCGGCCGCACTGGCTGTCTCCTCCGCCATGTCCTTACGGACAGATGACGGAGCCGTCGCCGCGCCTGCGGATCAAGCTGGCGGTCGACTCGCCGATCGCCGCCGCCGAGCCGGAGTGGGCCGCGGCCGCGCGGGCCGTCGGCGAGGCGCTGGCGGCGGCGGGGCACCGGGTCGAGGAGGCCGAGATGGCGCGCGGGTCGGTCGACGACTTCCTGCCGATCTACCAGCGCATGCTGGCCGACGTGCCGTGGGTGCGCGCGGACCGGCTGCAGCCGGCGACCCGCTGGCTGGTCGAGGCCGGTCGGCGCAACTCGCCGACACTGGCCCACGCGGCTTACACCACGTTACGGGAGCGGGTGCTGGCGTGGGTCGGTGACGCCGAGTTGGTGCTGACGCCCGCCGTGGTGGGACCTCCGCCGCCGATCGGGGCGTGGCGCGGACCTGACGGCGAGGCGGTGTTCCGCGCCTACGCGGTGTATGGGGCGTTCACTGCGCCGTTCAACATCACCGGTCAGCCGGCGGTCGCGCTGCCGGTGGCGAGCTCGCGCGAGGGCCTGCCGATCGCGGTTCAGCTGGTCGCCTCGGTCGGGCGCGAGGACCGGGTGCTGGCGGTCGCTCGCGAGGTCGAAGCGCTGTTCCCCGGGCGCCCGCGGGTACCTGTCTCTTTGAGCATGTCCTGACGGGCAGGTCTGTTGGCCGCCATCGGCGCCGTCCGTTACACCGGCCGGACAAAAAGTCGCGACGGAATCTCACAGGAATGCCGTGCGTTCCGAGGGAGTCCGATCAGCATCTCGGTGCGTGATCTGCAAGAGACCACCGAGACGTGCGAGATCAAAACGGTGTCGGACATCGAGTGATCCAACACGCGGCCCCCCGCCGCTAACGACGAAGACCTTATCGCGGAGAACGTGCCATGACCCCCCCCACCGCTTCCAAGCTGCCCCTCTACGTGCTGACCGGCGTGTACTACCTGATGACGGCGCCGCGCTCGGTCCGCAGGCTGCAGAAGAAGCTGCTTGCGTTGACTTAATCTCGTGAAACCCCGCGGCGGCCGGTACGCCGGCCGTCACGGGCATGTGTCCGGGCGGACGCGCTGCGCCCTCGACCCCAGCGCGACTTTAAAAAATAGCGACCTCTGCCACCGCCCCCGATGTGACAGCGGTGTCAGGCCCAGTGGAGCTCGCCGACCATGGATGTCGCGGTGAACTTGCCGTGGGCGTCACGGGCCAGCTTGCTGGCCGCGACATCGGGATCGTGGGTGTAAAACACGGTCCCGTCGTCGGCGAGGATCCGGGCCAGCAGGGCCTCCTTCTCGTCGATCAGCAGCTCGGGGTAGCGGTCGTAGCCCATGGTGATCGGCAGGTGGACCCACGGGACGCCCGGCACGAGGTCGCCCAGGAAGGTGACGGCCCCGCGCGGGGTCTCGATGCGTGCGAGCAGCAGGCCCGGTGTGTGCCCGTTGGAGACGGTGAAGGTGTAGCCCGGCCCGAGCAGCTCGCTGCGCTCGCCGCGGACGCGCTCGAGCCGGCCGGTGGCGAGGATCAAGTCGGTGAGGCCCGGGATGAAGGAGGCGCGGTCGCGCGGGTGCGGGTGCAGCGCCCGCTGCCAGGCGTCCTCGCCGACCACGTAACTGGCGCGCGGGAACACCAGGGCCGGCGGCTGTCCTTCAGACCAGGCGGTCAGGACGCCGCCGGCGTGGTCGAAGTGCAGGTGGCTCAGGACGATGATGTCGATGTCCTCGGGCTTGACCCCGAGCTCGGCGAGCGAGCCGAGGAGGACGTGCTCCGACTCGACGACGCCGAACCGCTCGCGCAGCTTGGGCTCGAAGAAGGCGCCGATGCCGGCCTCGAAGAGGATCGTGCGGCCGCGGTCGTCGCGGACGAGCAGGCAGCGACAGGCGAGGGAGATCCGGTTGAGCTCGTCGGGCGGGGCCCAGCGCTGCCACATGGCCCGCGGGACGTTGCCGAACATCGCGCCGCCGTCGAGCCTCTGAGTGTTGCCGCGCACGCTGTCGAGCCGCATGCGGCGGGTGTATCACTTCTCCGCAGGCAGCGCCCGCACCAGCCGGGCGAAGGTGTCGCCCCGCTCGCCGTAATTCTTGAACCAGTCGTAGCTGGCGCACGCGGGGGAGAGGACCACCGCGTCGCCGGGCCCGGCGAGCGCGGCCGCGACCTCGACGGCCTCGGCCATGCTGGTCGCCCGGCGCGCCTCGACCACGCCGTCGGCCAGGCCGTGGAAGGAGTCGGCCGACTCGCCGATGGCGACGAGCGCGCGGCCGCTGCGGCGCAAGAGCTCGCGCAGGGGGGCGAGATCGTCGCCCTTGGCCCGGCCGCCGGCGATCAGGACGAAGGGGCGGTCGAAGCCGTCGAGGCTGGCCAGCACGCTGGCGACGTTGGTCGCCTTGGAGTCGTCGTAGAAGCGGACACCCGCCCGCTCGCGGACGAAGGTCATGCGGTGGGGGAGGCCGTGGAAGCCCTGCAGACCGCGCAGGCAGGCGTCGGCGGCGACGCCGAGGTGGCGGGCGGCGAGCAGGGCGAACAGGGCGTTCTTGCTGTTGTGGCGGCCGGGGATCGGCAGGGCCGCGCGCGGGAAGGTGTCGCCGCCGGGCAGGACGAGGCTGTCCCCGGGACCAGGTCCGACGATCCGCGCGCCGCCGGGGTCGTCGACCAGGACGAGCCGGCCGGCGCCGACGCGCGCGCGCAGGAATTCGGTCCAGCCGTCGCCGGCGTCGAGCAGGGCGAGGCCGCCCGCGCCCAGGCCGGTGAACACGCGGGCCTTGGTGGCGGCGTAGTCGTCCAGGGTGGGGTAGCGGTCGAGGTGGTCCGGGGTGATGTTGAGGACCATCGCCACGTCGGTGGCGGCGTGCTCGAGGGTCTCGAGCTGGAAGCTCGAGCACTCGAGCACGAGGGCGTCGGGCGCGGGCGCCCCCGTGCGCAGGAGGTCGAGCAGGGCGGCCGCGAGCGGGACGCCGAGGTTGCCGCCGACGAACGGCTTCAGCCCGCCCGCGGCGAGCAGGGCGCCGGTGAGCGCGGTGACGGTGCTCTTGCCGTTGGTGCCGGTGATCAGGACGGTCGGCAGGCGACCGAAGCGAGCGCCGGCGATCGCCAGCGACAGGCTCATCTCGCCGTGGACCCGGGCGTGCGGGGCGAACCGACGCTGGGCGGCGCGGAAGCGCTCGGGCGGAACGCCGGGGCTCAGGACCATGAGGTCGACGCCGGCGAACGCCTCGGGGGGGACGTCGGCGGCGCCGAGGACCGGCTCGACGCCGTCGGGGACGGCGGCGCCGGGGTTCTGATCGTAGAGGCGGACGCGGGCGCCGAGGAACACCAGCAGCTCGGCCGCGGCCCGCCCGCTGGCGCCGGCGCCGATGACGAGCGCGGTGGTGCGGGCGAGGTCGAGGCCGGAGGGCGAGGCGGAGGGCGGCGCGGGGACGGTCGACGACGACGCGGAGTTCGGCGAGCCGGAGGCGGGGCTCGCCGAGGGGGAGGACGCGGTCGCGGCGGGGCTCGTCGAGGGGGAGGACGCGGTCGCGGCGGGGCTCGTCGAGGGGGAGGACGCGGTCACGGCGGCCGAGGGCGAAGCGGGGTTCGGCGAATCGGCGGCGGCCGAATCAGGAGCCGACGAAGGGGTGGCGGGCGAAACGCCGACCGCCGACGCGGAGGGGGTGAGCCTCGCATCGGCGGGGTCGGAGGGCGAGCGCGGGGAAGTGGGCGGGTGGGCGGCGGTCACGGGTCCTCAGCGCAGCTTGAGGGTGGCGAGGCCGATGAGGGCGAGCATGAAGCTGATGATCCAGAAGCGGACGACCACCTTGGGCTCGCTCCAGCCCTTGAGCTCGAAGTGGTGGTGGATCGGGGCCATCTTGAACACGCGCTTGCCGGTCAGCTTGAAGCTGACGACCTGCACGATCACGCTGACGGCCTCGAGCACGAAGATGCCGCCGACGACCACGAGGGTGAACTCGTTCTTCGAGGCGACGGCGAGGAAGCCGATGCCGGCGCCGAGCGGGAGGCTGCCGACGTCGCCCATGAACACGCTGGCGGGGAAGGTGTTGTACCAGAGGAAGCCGATGCCGGCCCCGCACATGGCGCCGCAGTAGATCGCCAGCTCGCCGACCCCGGGGATGTGCGGGATGTTGAGGTAGCGGGCGATGTCGAAGCCGGCGATCAAGGTGCCGGCCGCGTAGGTCAGCACGAGGAAGGTGGCGGCGCTCATCACCACCGGGCCGATCGCCAGGCCGTCGAGGCCGTCGGTCAGATTGACGGCGTTCGAGAAGCCGACCACGACCAGGGTGGCGAACACGAGGTACATCCACTCCGGGAGCACGAAGAAGTGCTCGTAGAAGTCGGTGAACGGCATCGCCAAACGGTAGCGGATCGCCTCCGGCATCAGGCCGCTGAGCGGGCTGAAGAGGTACCAGACCGCGGCGCCGGCGATGAGGAACTGCAGCAGCAGCTTCATCTTGCCGGGCAGGCCGCCGGAGTGCTTCTTGCGGATCTTCAGGGCGTCGTCGACGAAGCCGATGACGCCGCACCCGGCCGTGACGGCGGTGGCGAGCAGGACGAAGCCGTTGCTCATGTCCGACCACAGGACGGTCGGGATGATGAGGCAGAAGAGGATCAGGCTGCCGCCCATCGTCGGCGTGCCGCGCTTCGAGAAGTGCGACTTGGGCCCGTCGTCGCGCACGACCTGCCCGAGCTGGATCTTCTGCAGGGTCCGGATGAACCACGGGTAGAGGATCAGCGACAGGACCAGGGCGGTCAGCGTGGCCGCCAGGATCCGCGTGGACGTGTAGCGCAGGACGTTCAGCCAGCTCAGCCAGCTCACGTCGTCGTGAAGCGCGAATAGGAGTTGGTACAGCACGTCGCGAGCCGGCTTGCCATGCATGCCCCCGGCGGCGCAACTATTCGCCGAACGCGCCTCTCGCCGGCGCCCCTGCCGCGCGCACGCGCCGGGAATGCGGGCGGGAGGGCCGCGCGTGGATGTCGGTGCATCGGGTCAGGTCGGCGCGAAGCGGCGGTCGCCGGGCTGGTGCGCGGCGAGGTCGACGAGCACCACGAGCCGACGGGCGGTGCATGGTCGGCGCAGCCCAGGAGTGCGTGCCGTCAGGCGAATCATTCGCGGACGGGCTGCCCACCGCTCGGCGCCTCGGTCGGGGCGGCGGATCGGGGAGGAGCGGCGGCCGTGGTCGTCGGCGCATCCCGAGGCTTCGCCGCAGGCCGGAAGAGCGCGGCGAGGCCAGCGCGTCTCTCGGCGGTTCAGGCGACGCGGCGGGCCGGCGTCGCAGGCCCGGGCGCGCGACGGCCAGCACAACACTTCTGCGCGGCCTGGCGGCGCGCCTCGTGGGTGGTTCAGGTCGGCGCGACGGGCCGGCGCCGCAGGCCGACGAGCGCGACGGCGAGGACGACGAGCACCGCCTCGACGGGACCGGGGACGACGCCGGCGACGAGCCAGCCGGCGATCGGGACAGCGGCGAGCAGGACCACGAGGGCGCCGTGCAGCAGCGCCGGGGCGCGTGAGAACGTTCGCGCGAGCAGCAACGCCAGCACGAGCACGGCCACGAACACGCGCAGCGCCAGGCCCTCGGCCCGCGCCAGCGCCGGGACGCGCGACAGCAGCAGCAGCGCCGTGATCGCCAGCGGCAGGCCGTAGCCGAGGCCGGAGAGCCAGCGCCGCAGGCGTTCGGCGGAGCGGGCCTCGCCGTCGCGCTCGCGCCGGCGCGCCAGCAAGGCCCCGCCGAGCCACGAGAGGGCCACGAGGCCGGCGCCGAGCAGGACGTAGGCGAGGTCGACCAGCCACGCCGGGCCCCACTCGCCGTAGTGCAGCACGATCGCGGCCATGAAGGCCTGCAGGCCGGGACCGGCGGCCGGCAGGGCCCGACAGTCCCGCAGCGCGCCGTCGGCCCCGCGGGTGAACGAGCCGCGCTCGAGCAGCCCGTCGCCCTCGAGGTCGACCCGCACGGTGCCGCTGGCGAGGCCCGGGTGGCGCACGCGGAGCTGGTGGACCTCGGCGCCTTCGAGGTGCGCGTCGACGCCGGGGCAGCGGGCCGCGAGCGCGCGCTGCAGGTCCGGCCGATCGACCGCGGTGTCGACCAGCGGCGGGCGATCGGTGGCCAGGACGTCGCGCATCAAGGCGGTCCGGTCGCCGCCGTAGGCCGCGCCGCCGACGATCGGCACGACGATCAGGGTCAGGCCGAGCAGGGCGCCGGTCCACGCCCACAGCAGCGCGGCGGGCAGGGTGAAGAAGCCGACCCACTGGTGCATGCGCATGGCCAGCGGCTGGGCCGGGCGGCGCCGGCGGACCAGGTTGCGCAGCCAGTCGCGGCGCGTGGCCAGGCCGGTGCAGAGGATCAGGGCCAGCGCGACGCCGAGCAGGCCGAGCAGGGTCTCGCCGAGCAGCGGCTGGGTGAGGAGGTGGCGATGCAGGTCGCGGACGACCCACAGCGGGCCGCGGCCCTCGGCCACCCGGGCGCCGCTCGTGGGGTCGAAGTCGACGCGGACCGGCTCGCGCGTGGGGCCGAAGTAGACGACCTCGATCCACGGGTGGTCGGGGCCGGCGGGGTGGATCGACAGCTCGCTGCGGACCAGGTCCGGGTGGGCGGCGAGCAGGCCCGACAGCACGGCGTCGAGCGGCTGGGCGGCGACCTCGGGCACGTCGCCGGCCGGCGCGTGGACGACCTGCCAGCGGGCGAGGGCGCGGTCGAGCACGGCGCCGACGCCCGAGCCGAAGATCAGCATGGCCGCGAGCGCCAGCGCGCCGCCGAGGCCGCGGTGGACCGCGAACAGGCGCCGCCGACCGGAGCCGGGCGGGGCGCGGCGGCGCAGGGCGACCAGCGCGAGGGCCAGGAGGGTCCAGATCGGGATGAAGGCGACGCTGGCGACCGTGGCGCGCTCGACCGGCAGGTCGGGCCAGGCGCGCGCGAGCGCCCAGGTGAGCAGGGCGGCGCCCACGCCCGCGAGCATGACCAGGCCGAACTGCGCGGGCGCGCCCGACTTGCGCGGAGCCTCGCTCATCGCGACCTCGCGTCTTCGCGCGGGCGAGCGCGCCAGCGCACCAGCTCGCGCTCCTGCTCGACGGCGAAGCGGCGCCGACCGAGCACGTCGTTGAGGATCACGGCGGAGCGCCAGGCCATCAGGCTGAGCTGGGACTCGGCGATCCCATGGGTCGTGCGGCCGCCGTTGACGATGTAGAGCCGACCGTCGCCGGCCCGCCGGCGGCGCAGCTCGAAGTTGGCGCCGACCTGCAGGCCGCCGTGCTCGTCGCGCTCGAGCTCGGGCAGGAGCGACTCGATGCACGGCGGCAGCTGTTCGCGCAGGCCGGTGCAGAGGATGACGGTGTCGACGGGCAGCGACTCGTGCTCGCCGTCGAGGTTGTTGCGGGTGTGCAGCTCGAAGCCGGACCCGCGCGGGCTCAGCGACAGCAGCTCGCGGCCCGGCAGCAGCTCGACCCGCGGGCCGGAGCGCAGGGCGCCGAGCTGGTAGACGCGGTCGTGCAGCTCGCGCAGGGTCGACAGCGAGATGCCGTCGCCGGCCAGCTTGTGGCGGGCCAGCAGCGACTGCCGGCGCGGCCGGTCGAGCTCGTGGAAGGCGGCGACGAAGCCGGGCGTGAACAGGTGGTTGGTGAACGGGCTCTCGTCGAGCGGCTCGAAGTTGAGGCGGCGCGACACCCAGCTCAGCTCGGCGACCTCGCCCCAGGCGCCGCGCAGCAGCTCGAGCACCACCTCGGCGCCGGTCTGGCCGCCGCCGACCACGGCGACCCGCGCTCCTTGCAGGTGCAAGGGTCGGGCGAGGATGTCGATCGCGTGGAAGCAATTCGGGCCGAGGTGGGGCCGCGCGCACTCCGGGACGGCCGGGACGCGACCTGTCCCGAGGACCACGTGGCGGGCGCGCGTGCGGCCCTGGTCGTGGCGCAGCTCGAAGCCGCCCGGCACCGCGGCGACGTCGCGGACCTCGACGCCGAAGCGCAGCGACGACAGCCGGCTCGCCACCCAGCCGAGGTAGTCGGCGAACTCGACCCGCTCGACGGCCGAGCTCTCGGCCGCCAAGAACGCGTGGAAGCGGCCGTGCCGGACCAGGTAGTTGACGAACGAGTGCTCGCTGGTCGGGCTGACCGCGGTGACCAGGTCCTTCAAAAAAGAGGTTTGCATCCGCGAGCCGCGGAACATCAGGCCCGGGTGCCAGGCGAAGCGCTCGCGCTTCTCGAAGAAGCGGGTCCGCAGCTCGGGCAGCTCGTCGGCGAGCGCCGCGATGCTGAGGTTGAAGGGCCCGACGCCCACGCCTGCGAGATCGATCTCATCGTTCATCGTCCACCTCCCTCACCAACGGGTTGTGCAGCGGCGGACCGAGCGCGGGCAGCGGGCGCGTGGCGCCGCCGCCGTGGCCGATCCGCAGACGGGCGCGGTTGAGGCAGATCCGCTCCATCTCCGGGCGGAACAGGTCGAAGCGCGCCGTCGTCTCGCGCGGCACCGAGTCACAGTAATCGCGCAGCGCCCGGGCCAGAAGCCGCAGGAACTCGCGCTCCGGCAGGCCGAAGCTGCGCTCGCACAGCGGCGCGACGAAGCGCAGCACGCTGACGAAGTAGCCGGTGTAGAGGTCGTGCACGACCTGGTGGGCGGGCAGCGCCTTGAGCCCGCGCAGCGCCGGCTCGTGATCGAAGTCGTCGTCGGCGACCCGGCGCACGTCGCCGTGGACGTCGCGCAGCAGGATCGCCGCCGGCAGGCCGCCGCGCAGCACCAGGCCGAGGTTCTGCCCGTGGGCGATCACGCCGATGCCGTGGCGGCACAGCAGGTGGTAGAGCGGCACGGCGGTGCGCTCGAACAGCGCGGTCAGCCAGGCGGCGATCGAGGCGCCGCTCTGCTCGACCCACGTGCGCAGCAGCGGCTCGCCGTGGAGGTCGGTCTGCTGCAGCGCGGCCGCGGCGACCTCGCGCTCCTCGGGGCCGAGGTGGGGGTCGGCGCTCTCGCGCCAGAGCGCCCCGAGCTGCTCGCGCAGGCGGTACGGGGCCGCGCCGAGGGCCTCGAACTCGGGCTGCGGCACGTGCACGCCGCCGAGGTCGCCGAGCACGTGGACGCCGCGCAGGCGCGGGTCGCCGTGGACGCGCCGGCGCAGCGCCGCGCCGATGCCGACGCCCTGCTCGACGTGCTCGCCGGGCAGGCCGCGCCAGCACGAGGTGTTGAGGATCGTCAGCGACAGCTTGACGTCGGCCCGCTCGGGGCGCGAGGCGTCGGCGAGGGTGCGGATCGACAGGCGCGGGGCGTAGGCGTCGCCGAACTGGCCGAGCGAGACGATCGCGCCGCGGGCGAGGGCGTCGATGTACTGCGCGGCGAGGTGGTGCTGCCACTGCCACGGGTGCACCGGCACGAGCACGCCGCCCTGCGCGAGGCCGGGAGCGCGGGCGTGCAGCTGCTCGAGCAGGCGGGCGCGCGCGTCGGCGTCGCAGCTCTCGTCGACGAGCTGCAGCCGGCCCGGGCCGGCGACGCCGCTGCAGCGCGCCAGCTCGGGGGCGACGACCAGCCAGTGCAGGTGGACGCGGGGGGCCGACTCGGGCGCGTACGCGGCCAGGTCGGCGACGCCCCAGCCGACGCGACCGCGGTGGGCGACGAGCTTCGGGTGGCCGTCGAGGTGCTGCTCGAGCGCCGCGCCCGAGAGCGACGCGAGCTCGGGCGCGCGCAAGCTCGAGAGTCGCGCGCACTGGTGGGTCTCGGCCAGCAGGCTGTTGTGAAGCTCCTCGAGGAACTCGGCCAGCGCGTCGGCGCCGACGCCGAGCGTGGCGCGGGCGTCGAGGACGAGCTGCACCGGCGACTCGGCCGGCTCTTCCGGGCCGTCGCCGACGCGGCGGGTGATGCCCGCGGGGTCGACGTGCAGCCCGCCCCACGCGCTCGGCCGGGCGGTGAATCGATAAAGTGTCCCATCGGACAGGTCGAGCGCCCAGCGATCGCCGCCGAGGGACCGCGGGTGGAGCAGGCCCTCGAAGCTGAGCTCGCCGATCGCCTGCGCCAGCCGCCGCCTGCCGGCCAGGCGGGCGTGCTCGCGCCACTCGGATGTCTCGCCGGGGTTCACGACACTAGCCCTCGAAGGTGGCGAAGAAGCGCTCGCGGGTGAGCACCATCAGCACGGCGGTCTTGTGCGGGAAGCGGACCTCGCCCCACTCCTCCCACGGGGTGGTGTTGGCCCAGCTCCGCACGCGGGCCTGATCGACGCGCGGCTCGCCGACCAGCCGGTGCGTCCGCGGGTCGTCGAGGAACAGGTAGTGCGCCATCGACAGGAACCACTGCCGGCCCCAGCCGCGGTGCCGCACCTCGGGGTCGCCGATCGCCATGTGGAACCCGCGGTCGAAGTCGTCGGCGGCGTAGTGCGGGCCGAGCCGATCTTCCTTGGCCCAGTAGATCTCGTAGTACGCGACCGGGCGCTCGTCGAAATAACCGATCGCGGGGATCGCGTGCGGGTCGGCCAGCCGCTGCTCGACGTAGTCGACGAGCTGCGCGCGCGGCCACGCCTGCTCCCAGAATTGGGCGACGACGGGGTCGTTCATCCAGGCGCAGAACAGGTCGAGGTCGCGCGCCGGGTCGAAGCGCCGCAGGCTGAAGGTGCGATCGATCGCCGCGCAGTGGCGGCGGTAGAGGAGCGACTCGCCGTCGTCCTGGCGCAGCGGGTGGACGATCGCGCCGGTCTGCGTGAGCGGGGCGATCGCCGGCAGCCGCTCGCCGCGGTGGTGCCACAGCGGGCGCTGATAGAAGGCCTCGCGGGCGACGACCTCGCGCCTGTCCCCGTGGACATGCGCGAGGTGACGCAGGGCGAGGCGGCCGGCGAACAGGCGATCGCTCAGCAGGTCGCGGGCGCGGGCGTCGAATTCGGCCCACTCGACGGTCGCGTGGCCGTCGGCCAGCGTGAGCGTGAAGGGGTGCGCGCCGTCGACGTGGCCGGTGAACCGGGACGGAGTGACTTGGGTGAACTCGACCTGGGCGTCGCCGCCGGCGAAGTCGGCGGCGCGCCCGGAGGTCGGGGCGGGCAGGTCGACGGGCGGGCGGTGCAGGGGGCTGGCGATCGGGCGGTAGATCGTCAGCGGGTCGGCGAGCGAGACCTCGTCGACGCCGCTGGCGAAGCAGCGCACGTTGGCCTTGGTCCACAGCTCCGGCGAGCGCAGCAGGTAGTCGATCGCGCGCGGGTCGGCGGGCTCCTCGGCGCGCAGGCCGAGCAGGCAGGCGCGCAGGTGCTCGAGCAGCAGGCCCTGGTCGAGGCCGGGGATCATCGCCAGCGAGGCGACGGCGTTGAACACGCCGTTGATGACGACCGAGTAGGCCCACACCCGCTCGGCCAGCGGCGAGCGGAACTCCGCCCGCTCGAGCCCGGGGACGCGCTCGCCGTGGCGGCGCAGGGCCAGGTCGGTGTAGGCGGTGCCCTGGGCGTCGCGGAACCACGCGCGCGCCGGGGTGAGGCCGTCGTCGGCGAGGCCGATCACGAGGTTCTGCTGGTGGGCGCTGAGCAGCAGGCCGAGCTCGGCCTGGGCGGCGACGATCGGCGCGAACACGACGGCGAGGAAGCGCGCGAACCACCGCTCGGCGAGGGCGATCGGGCGCACGCCGAGCTGCGCGGCGGCCCGCTCGAGGCGGAGCGCGAGCCGGCTGCGGCCGCTGCGGGGGTCGTCCTGCAGCAGGGTCGCCAGCATCTCGGCCGGCTGGTCGGCGCGGAACGGGTTGTCGCGCAGGGCGAAGAAGCTGACCGAAGGGCCAGGCTGGTCGGCGTCCCCGCGCAGGCCGAACCACGCCGGCTCGCGCAGGATGTGGAAGTCCGGGTGGCGCGGCAGCGGGGCGTCGGTGTCGCCGAGGACGCGCCCGAGCAGCAGGCCGCGGTCGAGCTCGGCCAGCGAGAGGGTGCGGCGCGAGTTGGTCAGGCGGACCGGCAGCGACTGCTTGAGCATGAACGGCGCGCCGTCGGCGTGGAGCGTGCGCAGCGACGACGTCACCGACCACGCGCGGCCGAGCGGGCCGAGCGGGACGAGGTCGCCGCGGCGGCGGCCGTCGGCGAGCGCGGGCTCGTCGAGCAGGGCGCGGTGCTGCAGGGGGTGCAGCGGCAGCAGCACGAACTCGGGCCCGGCGACGGCGGCCTGGGCGGCCCAGGCGGGGTCGCTGGCGATCAGGCGCGACAGCAGCGCCAGCGGATCGTCGCCGCCGTGGAGCAGCCGCTCGCGGCGGACCGCCCACACGCACAGCGGCGTGCGCCCGCGCAGCTCGGGCACCAGGACGTCGTCGCCGTCGCCGAGGCCCTCGCGCAGGCGCGGGGCCGGGTGGACCGAGTGACCGAGGAGCAGCCCCTGCTCGGCCGCGATGAAGCCGAGCGGGCCGGTGAACAGCGCGTCGAGGTCGTCCGCGCGGGCGGCGACGGTGGCCTCGAGGTTGGCCGCGCTGGCGCGCACGCGGGCGACGAAGCGATCGAGACCTGGCCCGGAGGACAGGCCGAGGGCGGCGGCGACGGCTGGCTCTTCGACCAGGCGGGCGATCAGCCGCGCGAGCGGCAGCGGCTCGCTGGCGCCGCCGGCGTCGCGCCAGCGGGCCTGACCGCCGGCGACGCGGCCGACGCCGGAGGGCCGGGCCAGCGGGACCTCGATCGCGCCGCCCTGGGCCGGCATGTCGAGGCGGAGCCACTCGCGCCCGGGGGCGCGCACGGTGGTCCAGCCGTCGAGCTCGCGCAAGAGGGCGCTGAGCAGCGCCCGGCTGGCCGGCTCGAACGCCGCGTCGTCGCGCTCACCGAGTCGAGTTTCGTCGCGCACGGTCATGGCTCACTCCGGGATCACGCACGCGCCGACGTGGGCCTGCTCCGGCGCGGTGGCGCCGATCGCCTCGCAGGTGGCGCCCATGCCCTTGGCGGTGCAGGTGTTTTCGGCGCTCTGGGTGTCGCAGTAGTCGGTGCAGCAGTACGAGTCGGGCGGGCAGCCGACCACGCGCTGCGAGCAGTGCAGGCCGGGGGCGCAGCTGATCGCGGTCTCGCAGTCCTCGCCGATCGCGTGGCCGTCGACGCCCTGCGGGAAGCAGACGAAGCCCTCGGGCTCGCGGAAGATGCAGGCCTCGTCGGCGGTGCAGCCGACGGCGAGCAGGGGGTCGCAGAGGGGGGCGCACACCGGCAGCGCGCCGATGCTGACGCAGCGCTCGTCGGTGCCGCAGACGTCGCCGACGCACAGCGGGTAGCACAGGCCCTCCCACGGCGCGCCGGTGGTGTCGAACGAGCCGATGCACCACGACTCCTCGTCGCAGTCGTCGGTGCCGGCGATCACGCCGTCGTGATGACAGCTGTCGCCGGGCTGGTTGTCGCCCTGGACCGGCAGGCACACGAACTCCCAGTCGGCGGCGCCGCGCCGCAGCACGCACTTGAAGCCGTCGGGGCAGTCCTGCAGGTCGGCCTGACACAGGGCCTCGCCCGGGTCGGAGGTGCCGCCGGTGCCGGGCCCCGTGCTCGCGTCGGTGCCGGGCCCCGTGCTCGCGTCGGTGTCGACGCTCGTGGTCGGACCCGCGCTGGTGTCGGCAGCCGTCGCGGTCGTCCCGTTCGTGGTCTCGTCCGCCGGCTGGTGGGTGGTGCCGCACGCGAGCAGACACGCCGCGGACAGCAGGACACCGAAGGGTCGTCGCAAGGTCGTTCGCATGCCCCGGAAGGTACGTTCAGGAGATAATGATTTTCAAAATTAATCGTGACCGGCTCGGGAGAGAAATCTCAGGGGGTTTTGTTGTACACCGGCAGGATTTTGATAATCAGAATCGTGACTTTGCCGTGAACTCCCTCGCGTCGACGCCATCGACGTCGCACCGCGCGATCGCGCAGGGACGCCTGGCTCACGGCTGCGGATGACATGTCTCAAGGAACATGTCGTCGAGAGGCGGCAGGCGACGCGGGGAGCGAGTGAGCTCCGCGGACGCGTCGCGTCCGCGCACGGACGGGCGCGGACGGTGGAGCTGGGGCCGTCGGTCAGGTCCTCGTCTGGGTGAAGGGACAGGTCGAATCCGGCTGACCGAAGGGCCAGGCAGGCCCGGCCGTCACGGCCGCTCGCCTGGTCGAAGAGGCAGGCGAGATCGGCCGGGCCTTCGCGCCGGCTCGCGCTGCACGTCCGCAGAGGCCGACGGCCGCAGCTCGACGCCCGTAGGAGCGCAGCAGGGCCCGGTTGCGCCGGGCGCGCGTCCGCTCACGCGGAGGCCGGCGGCCGCAGCTCGAAGCGGTGCAGCGCGTGCGAGCGCAGGACCTCGGGCTTGCGCGCGCGCAGGTAGGAGAAGGCGAGGCGGTGCTTGAGCGGGACGCGGCGGCGCAGCTCGGCCGGGAGGTCGAGCATGGTGAGCGAGTCGAGGCAGCGGTGGCGGCCCCAGGCCTCGATCGTGCGCGGGTCGTCGCAGCCCCACACGAACGGCGCGCGGTAGGTCTGCATCATCGGCCGCGCCTGGCTGGCGATCGCGCTCCGGGTGACGGTGTCGAGCACGAACTGGCTGCCCGGGTAGGCGGCCGCGATCGCGTTGAGGCCGCGGCGGACTGTCTCTTCGGTCAGGTAGACGAGGACGGCCTCGGCGATGAACAAGAACGGCCCGTCGCCGGCCGAGCCGAGCTGAGCCAGCCAGTCGTCGTCGCCGAACGCGCCGACGACCATGCGCCGCCGCGCGGTGTCGGTGAAGAACCGCCGGCGCAGCGCCAGCGAGTCGGGCAGGTCGACGTCGAACCACCGCAGGGCGCCGTTGTCGACCCGCTCGAACCGGGTGTTGAGCCCGGTGCCGATCTCGACCACCGTGCCGCCCGGGTGCATGCGCAAGAACTCCTGCACCCACCGGTCGATCATGACGGTCCGCAGACATGCCCGAAAGGCCAGGTCGCGCTGCGACGCGAACCGCCGCTCGAAGTCGTAGTCCAGCTGCGCGACGATCTCCTGCGCCCGCGGGTCGCGGAGGATCGGCCGCCTCCGCCCGGTCTCGATCGCCCGGCACCACAGCGGGATCATGAGCGTCTCGCTGACGTCGCCGAGAGCCACCGCTTGTTTGTTCGTCATGGGGCGCAGTTAATAGTGAATATGATTTTCAGTGTCAAAAATGAGCTGGCGCACATCGCAGGGGCCACTGGCGCGTGATCGAGCCGGTCTGCGTCGTGGACTCGCACGCGAGGTCGCGGGTTCGCGAGAGGTTCGCGGCGACGTCGCGACGGTCGTGCGAACGACGGATCGGTAGACGTCGATCGCGCGTGCGACGACGAAGGTCGACCGGTGAGGAGCGATGCGCGCCCGCGTCGTCCCGCGCGCGACGATCGAGGGTCGGACGGCGATGCGCCGCACGGCCGACGGTCGGACGGCCGCACGGAGCGACACGCACGCCGGACGTCGCTCGCGCACGAGCGCGACGAAGGTCGGACGGCGATGCGCCACACGGGACGACCGTCGGCGGCTGCGCGGAGTGACGCGCACGCCGGAGGTCGCTCGCGCACGAGCGCGACGAAGGTCGGACGGCGATGCGCCGCACGGGACGACCGTCGGCGGCTGCGAGGAGTGACGCGCACGGCGGACGTCGCTCGCGCACGAGCGCGACGAGCGAGGTTCGGACGGCGATGCGAGGCGCCGGCGAGGCCGATCGCGTTGGCCCAGCCCGTCGCGGTCCGGATGGGCCAGCGACCGCCAGCCCGGAGGCGTGCGCCGAGGGATGTCCTTTCCGCCCTGTCGTAAAGAACATGTCACGCGCTGCTCTCGCGAACCTCCGGCGAGCGTGTCGCGGGGCATCGGCGAGCGCCGGAGCGCGCGCGCGTCCACGGACTCGCGGCGCGGTGCGGACACCTGCGTCCGCGGCCGACATGCGCCCGCCTGGACAAGCCGGGCGGGCGCCGCGACACTGGGTGACCGACGATGACTTACTCCCCTCGCGCCGCGCTCCTGTCCCTCCTCGTCGCCCCGCTCGGCCTCGCGGCCTGCCCTCCCGGTGACCCGTCCTCGACCGAGACGGCGGGCGTGTCCGAGTCGTCGACGGCGACGACGCTGACGGCCGGCACGACCGACACCACCGGCGACGGCGAGACGACGACCGCGACCGACACCACGCTCGGCACCGGCGACGCGAGCACGACGACGACCACGGACCCGACCACCGAGGCGCTGCCGACCACGGGCCCGACGACCGAGGCGACCACGACGACGACCGACGCGACGACCACGACGACGACCGACGCGACCACGACCGACACCACGACCACCGAGACGACCGGCGGGAACGGCCTGTGGGACCGGCCGAACCTGTGGTACTCGGTGGAGAATCACCTGGTGTACATCGAGATCGATCCGTCCGACGGCGCGGTCGTCACCCTCGTCGACAACGAGATCGTCGCCGACGAGCCGCTGGTCCACGGTCAGAACGGGCTGACGATGCTCGAGGACGGCTCGTTGATCGGCTCGCGCGAGTCGGCCGAGGGGACCCAGATCTTCCACATCCCCGACCCGCCGTTCACCGAGAACACGCCGGCCCAGGCGACGCTCCTCGGCATCGTGCCGAACGACGGCCAGGACCAGCCGATCCGCGTCGAGGCGCTCTACACCGACTGCGACGGCCGGGTCTACCTCATGGACACCGGCGAGGATGTCGGCAACAACGAGGGCAACCGCCTGCTCCGCTTCACCGGCGCCTACCTGCAGGGCGACCTGGCGTTCGAGGTCATCACCGACCTCGGCAACGCGTCGGTCGCCGACATCGACGACATGTCGCCCGGCATCGTCGACGGCGAGGTCAGCGACAGCCTCGGCTTCGCCATGGACTCGAGCAACTTGTGGCAGATCGACTACACGACCGGCACCGGGATGCAGCTGGCCGACACCGACGGGACGTGGGGGATCCACGCTCTCGGCGGGCCGCTGTTCGACGACATGCAGCCGCGCCTCTACATCCTCAGCTCCGGCGACGACCAGACCGGCGCCGCGCTGATGCAGGTCGACCTCGACGATTTCTCCAACTCGCGGCCGCTCGTCACCGGCCCCGACTTCGACCTCGACGGCGGCTACAACGGCTGGAGCGGCCTCGCCGGGCCGCTCACCGAGTGCATGACGACGATCCCCGGCTGAGGATGTCTCTCGGGACAGCCGTGGCGAGGTGTCCCGGAAGGCAGCTCGGAAGTCTCCGCGAGGGCGCTGCGGGTCCTGCGCCGGCGATGGCGGAGGCCCGCCGGCGGCGAGCTCGACCGCGGCCGGGAGATGTTTTGAAGGACAGGCCGCTACCGACCTGAGGCGACGCCGAGCCAGGTCCGCCAGGCCTCGGGGACGTCGTGGACCGGCAGGCGCTGGGCCAGGGTCATCGGCGTCCACTTGGGCCGGGCCGGGCGGGTGCGCAGCGGCAAGCCGGCCTGCTCCGGGGTGCGCCCGCCCTTGCGCCGGTTGCAGGCGGCGCAGGCGGTGACGACGTTGGTCCAGGTGGTCTTGCCGCCGTCGACGCGCGGGACCACGTGGTCGAGGGTGAGCTCGTGGTCGCTGTACTGGACGCCGCAGTACTGACAGCGATGGTTGTCGCGCAGGTAGACGTTCTTGCGCGAGAACCGGACCACCTGCGGGCCCGGCCGCGCGGCGTGGAGCAGCCGGACGACCGAGGGGGTGGGGTAGCTGTGGCTGACGGTCCTGACCTCGCGCTCGTAGCTGGCGAGGACCTCGACCTTGTCGAGGAAGCTCAGGCACAGGGCACGCCGCCACGAGATGACCTTGATCGGCAAGAAGCCGGGATCGAGCACCAGCGTGTGCATGGGGTTGCCCATCCACGAGGCTAGCATGACCCGGCGTCAACGCGGCCACGCGCCGGTGACGGCTGCGACGCGGCCGCGCGCCGACGCGCGGCCGCGAGGGCGGGCGAACGCGAGCGAGCGCGGCAGGAGCCGGCGCGGAACGCCGGGCCGCGGCGCCGCCGGTCCCAAAGGACATGTCCCCAGGGACATGGGATGGGACAAACGCCGGACCGGCGGCCGCCGCGACCGCACCGACCGAGCGAGGGACGCTCGCCCCGTCGCGGGCCCGCGACCCCCGACGCTCCGCACCGCGCCTCGCCCCGGGCCGTCTGCGCGGGCGCCGCGGCGGGCCCAGCCGAAGAGTGGCGCGCCGCCGCGTCGGGGTGCTAACGGTCAGGCGTGCACTTCACCCCCGAGACCCTGGCCGCGACCACCGGCGGACTGCTGCTCCGCGCGGGTTCGCGGGAGATCCGCGGCGCCTTCGTCGACAGCCGCGACCCCGTGCCCGGCGGCCTGTTCGTGCCGATCGTCGCCGCCCGCGACGGCCACGCGTTCATCCCCGACGCGATCCGGGCCGGCGCGGCGGCGGTCCTGCAGGCGCCGGGGCACCCGCTGCCCGACGACCCGACGGTCACGGTGATCGAGGTCGCCGACACGTTCGCGGCCCTGACCGTCCTCGGCCGCGCCGCCCGCGACCGCTGCAGCGGCCCGGTGGTGGCGATCTCCGGCAGCAACGGCAAGACGACCACGCGCGCGCTGATCGAGGCGGTCCTGCGCAGCCGCCACGGCCTCGTGCTGGCCACCCGCGGCAACCTCAACAACCACCTCGGGGTGCCGCTGTCGCTGCTCAACGGGCCGGACCATCCGGAGGCGATCGTGCTCGAGCTGGGGATGAGCGCGCCCGGCGAGAACGAGCGCCTGGCCGCGGTGGTGCGCCCCGACGTCGCGGTGATCACCAGCGTCGCGCTCGAGCACCTCGAGTTCATGGGCAGCCTCGAGGCGATCGCCGCCGCCGAGGCCGAGCCGCTGCGCCACGTCCGGCCGGGCGGGGTCGCGGTGGTCCCCGACGACGAGCCGCTGCTGCCGCCGCACTTCCCACCTGGCCTTTCGATCCTGCGCTTCGGCGAAGGTCCGGACGCGGCGGTGCGCGTCGTCGGGGTCGAGCTCGACGAGCGCACCCACGCGACCTTGCAACTACAATTACCGGGCGGGGGCAGCGAGGAGATCCGCCTCAGCCTGCGGGTGTTCGGCGCCCACAACGCCCGCAACGCGGCGGCCGCCCTGGCGGTCGGGCTGCACCTGAATTGCCCGGTCGGGCCGATGATCGAGGCGCTCGAAGGGGTCCAGCCGGTCGGCGATCGCGGCCGGGTGCTCCGCTTCGACGAGCACCACCTGCTCATCGCCGACAACTACAACGCCAACCCCGGCTCGGTCACGGCGGCGCTGCACAGCCTCGCCGCGCTGCGCCCGTCACGGCCGGGGCCGCTGGCCGCGGTGCTCGGCGATATGCTCGAGCTGGGCGAGCGCGGGCCGGAGCTGCACGCGGAGGTCGGCCGGCTGGCGGCGGCGCTGAAGCTCGACGCGCTGTTCACCTTCGGCACGCTGTCGCAGGCCGCCGCCGAGGCGGCCAAGGCCGGCGGCATCGCGTCGTGGCACGCCGGTCTCTGCGTCTCCGACCTCGTCGCCGCCGTCCGGGCCGCCTTCGCCGAGCGGCCGGGCGCCCTCCTGGTCAAGGGCAGCCGCGGCATGAAGCTCGAGCGGGTCGTCGAGGCCCTGCTGCAGGCGCCGCCCAAGGCCGTGTAAACTGTGGCCATGGTGCGTCCTGACGACGCGGACGAGTTCGGCCCCGAAGGGGGTGGCACGGCCACGTCATGCTGCACCGTTCCAGCGGGTGAGAGTCCCGTCCGGGTAGGCGCCGGAGCGCCTGGTCGCAGGCCCCAGGCGCGGCGAGAGATCGCTGCGGCCCGAGCGGGGCGTCAAGAGCCTCTGCGGAGGGAGCAAGAACGCGGGCCGCAACATCGAGTGAAGCCTGCAGCCTCGTCAGAGAATCAATGGAGGAGCCGAGCCGGTCATGTCGCGGCGAAGGCCACGTCCACCGCGCAGTCATCCGGAGCAGAAAGCGCGGCGGGTCCTCCCGGGGTAGGGGGCGCAGCACGCGTTCAAGGAGCGATGCGGAACAGGAGAGGCCCGTCTGCACGGCTCGTGTCCGGGCGAGGCGACTCGTGTAAGCCGAAGGCGAAGTCGAGCGCTGTGCAGCGGGAGTCCGAGGGGGCCGTAGTACCGGCGATGGCGGCGCAGAACAACGCCGTCGGAGGGAAGGACCCCTGGGGTGGTCGTGTCGGAGAAGGTAAGCGCGAGGGCATGGCCTGCAGGACAGGTCCCAACAACCCCACGCGGCGCAGGCCGCGTGACAAAGTGCGAGAACTTCGACGCCGACTGTGGGCCGCAGCCAAGCGGCAACCGGTCCGCCGCTTCCATGCGCTGTACGACCGCATCTTCAGGCGTGACGTCCTGAGGGAGGCATGGAGGCGGGTGCAACAGCACGGGCTCCATCGCTTGCGTGGAACCGTGCAGCACCCGGAGGCCGCGTCAATGCGACGGCCCGAGAGACCACCCGTAAGCCGTGTGCGGGAGATCCGCACGCACGGTTTGAACGGGGGTCTTACCCAACTCTTCCGCGACATGCGGAAAGGAAAGTAGGATCTACCCATGCTCGTCGCGCTCGCCGTCGTGTCGCTCGCCCTCGCCCCGCCCGCCGGCCTGCGCAGCTACTCCGGTCCCGAGGCCGTGGTCGTCGATGGCTCTTCGAACATGTTTGCCGGGACCTTGCCGAAGGGTCAGATCACGCTGATCCACCACGCGGTCGCCGGCGACGCCGAGGCGCCGGCCACCGCCGAGGCGCCGGCTCCGGCGGACAACATGCCGCGCTACTACCCGACGCCGCTGACCGACGCGCAGTGGCAGCGGCTGGGCGGGCGGCAGGTGCTGATCATCCTCGGCACCGCGGGGCGCGAGTGCGTCACCTTCACCCGCGCCGACAAGTCGGCGGTGTACTACGTCCACCCGAAGAACGGGGCGCAGCAGGCCCCGCTGGCGGCCGTCACGGCGGTCCACGAGAACTCGTGGGAGTGCGCCGAGGGCCGCGAGTCGACCCCGTCGGAGTGGGCCCGCGTCGGCACCGGCGTCGGCGTCGGCTTCTCGGCCGTCGGCATGCTGATGGGCGTGCTTTACGACGCCGGCCGCGCCGGCAAGCCCGACCCGAGCGACCACAGCGTCAAGCACTTCATGTACGCCGGCCTCGGCCTGACGACGACGCTGCTCGGCACGCCGATCGTCGCCATCGGCGGCGCCAGCACCAGTCGGGACCTGCGCGTGCGCGGCAAGATCTGGGCCCGCGGCCTCGGCTATGCCCTCTACGCCGGGGCGGTGGTGTTCAGCGCGCTGTGGCTGATCGGCCAGTACGGCGACAAGGAGCCGCTGCGCTTCGTCGGGATCACCAGCCTGGCCGGCGGGCTCGGGTTGGCCGGCTCGGCGTTCATGGCCGTCGACGCGCTGTCGTCGCGCGCCGAGCTCAAGACGCTCGAGCGCCAGGACACCGGCCAGGCGCGCAAGACGGCCCGCCGCGGCCAGCTGCACGTGGGAGCAGGTCCTTCGGGACAGGGCTTCGGGCTCGCCCTCGGCGGGAGGTTCTGAGTGCGCGACGACTACGCCCGCGTGCGCGCGGCCACGGAGGCGCTGGTCGCCGGGCTGCCCGCCGAGGACCTCGTGGTCCAGAGCATGCCCGACGCCAGCCCGGCCAAGTGGCACCTGGCGCACACGACGTGGTTCTTCGAGACCTTCGTGCTCCGCCCGGCGGGCGGCGGCTACCGCCCGTTTCACCCGGAGTTCGAGGTCCTCTTCAACTCGTATTACGAGGCCGTCGGCCCGCAGTTCAGCCGGCCGCGCCGCGGGCTGCTGTCGCGGCCGACCGGCGCCGAGGTGCTGCAGTACCGGGCCCACGTCGACGCGGCGATGCACGAGCTGCTGGCGCAGGACGGGCCGCCGTGGCTCGGCGAGCGGGTCCGCCTCGGGCTCGAGCACGAGCAGCAGCACCAGGAGCTGATCCTGATGGACCTGCTGCACCTCTACGCCCAGAACCCGCTGCGACCGGCGCTGCGGGCGAGCGCGGCGCCGCCGTCGTCGCGCCCGGCCCCGTCGCTGCGCTGGTGCCTGGGCCCGGTCGGGGTGCGCGAGGTGGGCCACGCCGGCGCGGGCTTCCACTTCGACAACGAGGGCCCGCGCCACCAGACGCTGCTGCGACCGTATGTCCTCGCGTCGCG
Organism: Nannocystis exedens; assembly: GCF_002343915.1. GTDB lineage: Bacteria > Myxococcota_A > Polyangia > Nannocystales > Nannocystaceae > Nannocystis > Nannocystis exedens. Next base: position 7,333,937 of record NZ_NETK01000001.1, read on the forward strand.
CTGCGTGACGAACGCGGAGTACGCCGAGTTCGTGGCCGACGGCGGCTACCGCCGCAGCACGCTATGGCTGTCCGACGGCTGGGCGCAGGTCCAGGCCGAGGGCTGGACGGCGCCGCTGTACTGGTACCTGTCCGAAGGGACATGGTGGCAGACGACGCTCGGCGGCCCGCGCCCGCTCGACCCGCACGCGCCGGTGGTCCACGTGTCGCACTACGAGGCCGACGCGTTCGCCCGCTGGGCCGGGGCCCGCTTGCCGACCGAATTCGAGTGGGAGGCGCTGGCCGAGGCGGCCCCGGTCCGCGGCAACTTCGTCGAGTCCGGCCGCCTCCACCCGACCGCCGCGGAGCCGCCGCCGCGGCCCGAGAGCCAGCCCGCGCAGCTGTTCGGGGACGTGTGGGAGTGGACCGCCAGCGCGTACCTGCCGTACCCCGGCTATCACCCCCCGGAGGGCGCGCTCGGCGAATACAACGGCAAGTTCATGTCGAACCAGATGGTGCTCCGCGGCGGTTCATGCGCTTCCCCGCGGGATCATTTGCGTGCCAGCTACCGCAATTTCTTTCCGCCCCGGGCGCGGTGGCCGTTCACGGGGATCCGTCTCACCAAGGATGCATGATGCAATCGGTCCCACGCACGCAGGATGAGGCGACGCAGGCGCCGACCGACGGGTTCCTCGCGGATGTGATCGAGGGCCTGTCGCGCCCGGCCAAGCGCCTGCCGTCCAAGTACTTCTACGACGCCCGCGGCTCGCGCCTGTTCGAGGCGATCTGCGAGACCCCGGAGTACTACCTGACCCGCGCCGAGATCGAGATCCTCGGCGACCACGCGATGGAGATGGCCGCCGCCGTCGGCCCGCGCCGGATCATCGTCGAGTACGGCAGCGGCGAGAGCATCAAGACCCGCCTCCTGCTCGACCACCTCGACGCCACCGCCTACGTGCCGGTCGACGTGTCGCGCGAGCCGCTGCTGGCCGCCAGCGCCGCGATCCAGACCGAGTACCCCAAGCTCAAGGTGCTGCCGCTGCACGCCGACTTCACCCGCCCGTTCAACCTGCCGGTCGGCGCGCTCGGCCGCAGCCTGGTGTACTTCCCGGGCTCGACCATCGGCAACTTCGAGCCGGCCGAGGCCACCGCGCTGCTGCGGAACATCGCCCGCGCGCCCGGCTGCGAGGGCGCGCTCGTCGGCATCGACCTCGTCAAGTCGAAGCGCGCGCTCGAGGCCGCCTACAACGACAGCGACCTGGTCACCGCGGCGTTCAACCTCAACCTGCTCCACCGCATCAACGGCGAGCTCGGCGGCGAGTTCCAGCCCGGCCGCTTCTCCCACCGCGCGGTCTACAACGAGGCCGCGGCGCGCATCGAGATGTACCTGGTCAGCAAGATCGACCAGGTCGTCGGCGTGGCCGGCCGCAGCTTCAGCTTCCGCGCCGGCGAGGCGATCCTGACCGAGCTGTCGCACAAGTACACGCTGGGAGGCTTTTCGGACATGTCCTCTAGCGCAGGTCTGACGCTGACCCAGGCGTGGACCGACGACGCCGCCCGCTTCGCCGTGGTCCACCTGGTCCGCCGCGCCGCCTGAGGCCTGCGAGCCTCGCGACCGCCCGAGCCCGCGGCCGCCGCTCAGGGACTCCCCGCGAGCGCACCGTCGCGGCCCTGACGGCGTTATTCGCGACGCGGCGCGCAGGTCCGCAAGCAGTGAATCGGCGCCGACCCGAGAACTGCAGCGACGCCCGTCCGCGCGGCGCAGTGACCGTCTTGAGCGCCTCGCACCGCGGTCGTACCGTCGCCGCATGCCTCGCGCCGCGACCCTCGTCACGCTCGCCTCGCTCGCGCTGTCCGCCTGCTCCGACGACGGCAGCGGCCGCGCCTCGGCCACCGCCGCGATCGTCTCGAGCGTGGGCACGCTGCCGCCGACCACCGAGGACGCGACGTCCTCCTCGACGCCGACGTCGACCGGCGAGAGCACCGGCACGACCGCGGGCACCACCGGCGACGACGGCAGCAGCGCGCCCGACCCGACGAGCGCCGGCGGCCCGAAGTTCGACATCGGCGAGACGCCCGACGCCGGCCCGCCGCCGGAGCCGAAGGCGTGCCTCAAGGTCGACCTGCTGTTCGTGGTCGACAACTCGGCGAGCATGAAGGACGAGCAGGACAACCTGGTGGCCAGCTTCCCGGGCTTCGTGCAGGAGATCCAGCAGCAGCTCGAGGACGCGGAGAGCCTGCACATCGGGGTGGTGTCGACCGACAAGTACGAGGGCAACGAGAACCCGTGCGACGGGGTGCTCGGCGGGCTCATCACCCAGACCGACGGCAGCAACTCGAGCAACGCCTACTGCGGCCCCTACGTCAGCGGCAAGCGCTACATGACCGAGCAGGACGACCTGGCGACCCGGTTCGCCTGCGCCGCCCAGGTCGGCACCTCGGGCGATAGCAACGAGAAGCCGCTGCAGGCGGCCCTGCGCGCGCTCGGGCCCGAGCTGGCGCAGCCCGGTCAGTGCAACGAGGGCTTCGTCCGCGACGACGCGCTGCTGGTCCTCGTCATCATCACCGACGAGGAGGAGGACGGCTCCTCGGGCGACCCGCCCGACTGGTTCGGCGAGCTGGTCGCGCTCAAGGGCGGGATCGAGACCAACATCGTCACCCTCGCGCTGATCGGCCCCGAGAACCCCGAGTGCGACAGCGCGGCCGAGGTCGCCTACCGGATCGTCGACTTCGCCGAGATGTTCACCTACGGCAGCATCGGCCAGATCTGCGCCGCCTCGTTCCAGCCGTTCTTCCACGACGCGATCGCCGTGATCGACCAGGCCTGCGAGAACTTCGTCCCGCCGGGCTGACGCGCCGTTGCCGCGCCTGTACGGAAGGACAGGTAGGTTGCCTCACGCGGGGCCCGCCGGGCCCGCTGCGCCGCGACCGGCTAAGCTGAAGCTCGCTCGCGCTGCGGGCCCGGACGAGGTGCGCCGTACCCGGTGAGGACAAGACGACGCGGGGAAGGAGCGCGTCATCATGTCCACCGCGTGGATGTACCTCGTCGTCGCCGGCCTGCTCGAGGTCGGCTGGGCCCTCGGCCTCAAATGGAGCGACGGCTTCGACGTCCGGAACAAGCCGGTCGCCACGATCCTCACCGTCGTCGCCCTGATCGCCAGCTTCGCGCTGCTGGCCCAGGCCAGCAAGTCGCTGCCGATCGGCACCGCCTACGCGGTGTGGACCGGCATCGGCGCCGCCGGGGCGGCCGTCGGCGGGATGCTGCTGCTCGGCGAGCCGGTCGCGCCGCTGCGGGTGCTGTTCCTGACGATGCTGGTGGTCGCCATCGTCGGCCTCAAGTTCAGCGCCGGCGACGCTTGAGGACATGCCCTGGGGGGCATGTCTTCAGGGGCATGTCGAGAAGGGCATGCCCCACGAGGCAGTCACTCGGGGGTGCCGCAGCTGGCCCAGCGGTACAGCTGCTCCTCCTCGTCCTCGCTCAGCGCGGGCAGGCCGGCCGGCGGCATGGCGCCCTCGTACACCTCGTGCATCGCGGTCGCGGCGTGGGTCTTGGCGGCGGCGTAGGTGTCGAAGTCGACGCCGGGAGGGGCGTTCACGCGCGACGCCCCGGTGAGCATCGACGAGTGACAGGTGGTGCACTTGCCCCACACGGCCGACATCTCCGAGAACTTCGGGGTCGTGCCCACGGAACAGTCGATCTCGGGGGCGTCGCCGGCGTCGTCGCTGTCCTCGACGCCGCCGCAGGCCACGGCCGCCAGCGGCGCGAGGGCGAGGGCGAACAGCCAGGTACGAAGGTCGGTGAAGAGGGTGCGTACACGCGATTGGGTCATGAGCGCCTCGATCGCCGCGGACGATAGCCAGCGGTGAGCCGCGCGCGCAAGCAGCCGTTCTCGCGCGTCCGGCTGCGATCGCCGGTACGCGGCCGCGGCCCTCCGCGCTCGCGGGGGCGAGGCGCAGGGATGCGCCCCGGCCCTGCGGATGGGGGGGCCGGACCTCCGCGACCGGCACGGGCTGACCTTTCGTCATCGGGGCCGACCGGCGCCGCGCGAGGGCGGAGCTGTCCCGAGAGACAGCCGCGGGAGAGGGTGGCTGTCCCGAGAGACAGCTGCCGGAGACGGGCCGGGGGCTGGCCCGAGAGCCAGGCTCAGCGCGCCAGCCAGGCCGGGAGCTGCTCGTCGGCGATGAGCGCGTCGACGGTCTTGCGCGGGCGCGTGACCGCGAGTTCGCCCCCGCGCACCATCACCTCGGCGGCCAGCGGGCGGGTGTTGTAGGTCGAGGCCATGGCCATGCCGTAGGCGCCGGCGCTGAGGACCGCCAGCAGCTCGCCGGGTTCGGCCGGGGCGATCAGGCGGTCCTGGGCCAGGAAGTCGCCGCACTCGCACACCGGGCCGACGACGTCGGCGCGGATCGTCGGGCGCTCGCCGGCGGCCAGATCGACGGGGACGATCGGGTGGTAGGCGCCGTAGAGGGCCGGGCGCAGCAGGTCGTTCATCGCCGCGTCGACGATCACGAACTCGCGCTCGCCGCTGCGCTTGCGGCCGATCACCCGCGTGAGCAGCACCCCGGCGCTGCCGACCAGGTAACGACCAGGCTCCAAGACCAGCTCGAGGCCGAGGGGCGCGACCGCGGCGGTGAGGGCGGCGCCGAGGCGTTCGACGTCGAGCTCGCGGTCGGCGGGCGCGTAGGTGATGCCCATGCCGCCGCCGAGGTCGAGCTGGCGCAGCGGCGCCCCGTCCGCCCGCAGCGCGCGCACGAGGCCGCACAGGCGCTCGAAGCTGGCCAGAAACGGCGACTCGTCGAGGATCTGCGAGCCGATGTGGCAGGCCAGGCCGCACAGGCGCAGCTCGGGCAGCGCGCGGGCGCGGGCCGCCACGCCCGCGGCGTCCGCCATGGCGATCCCGAACTTGCTCTCGCGCAGGCCGGTGGCCAGGTACGGGTGGGTGTCGGGGTCGATGTCGGGGTTGAGCCGCAGCGCGACGGAGGTCACGCGGCCGAGGGCGCGGGCGCGGGCCGCCACCCGGTCGAGCTCCGCCACCGACTCGATGTTGATCGCGCGCACGCCGGCGGCGATCGCCGCGTCCAGCTCCTCGTCGAGCTTGCCGACCCCCGAGAACACGACCTTGTCGGCCGGGACCCCGGCCACGAGGGCCCGCCGCAGCTCGCCGCCGGACACGATGTCGGCTCCGGCGCCGAGCTGCGCCAGGTGGGCGAGCACCGCCTGGCTGCTGTTGGCCTTGACCGCGTAGGCGATGAGCGTCGGGTGCGAGCGGCACGCGCGGGCCAGGGCATGAAAGCGAGCGGCGATTTCGCCGGCGCCGTACACGTACGTCGGCGTCCCGACGGCCGCGGCGATCTCGGCCAGCGCGACCTCCTCGACCGCGAGCCGGCCGGAGGCCACGCGCAGGCCCCAGCGGGCCGGAGCGGCGAACACCGGCGCGTGATCGGGGCCGGTCTGGACCACCTCGGAGCTTACCACGGAGACCTCATCGCCGAGGCTCTTGCCACGCCGGGCCGCGCACTGTCAAACCCGCTCGCGCCGGATCCGCGGGCCTCCGCACACGGGTCTGCCGGGAGAGGGGGCGGGGGCCGTCACATCTCTTTGCCGGCGCACACAACCTTGCTAAGGTTGGACTGTCACCCTCAGGCCACCGGCAAAAGGAGGTAACTGATGAACCAAGCAGATCGTTGTGTGTGGAGTACTTGCGCTGCGCCTCGACTGTCGTGCTCTTCAGGAGGTGCGCACTAGCCTTTGCCGGGGTCTGAGGCTCGTTTCGCCGAGCCGCCCCTTCCCGTGTGCGCTCTGCGGGGCGCCCACGCAGTGACACCCCCGGCCGCGCGACCGCGGCCGTAAAGTCACGCCCCTCACCGGTTCGCTCGCGCGGACCGACCCAGCGACGGCGCCGCCGCGCCGCCGAAAGTCACCCTGGTCAGCCCGGCGACTGACCCGCGCCACGCCCGTGGCACCGGCCCACCACGGCCGGAAACCCCTGACGGGGTTCACAGCCCCGCAACACAGAACCGGCATCGCGCCCGAGGTGACCCGCGGCGGAGCAATGTGCTCCGCCGCTTCTTTTTGGGTCGCCGTGCGCCGCGGCGGGCGGCGCGGTCGGCTGCGCAGGGCGCGAGCGAGAGGTCGCGCGCTCGGGGCGTCGGGCGACGGCGACGCCGGCCTCACTGCGCGAGGCGTTCGCCGCCGACTCGGCGAGCGTCGAGCATCGCGACGGCCGCGCTCGGCGCAGGCAGCCCGCACTGGTCGCGGGCCCTCGGTGGGTGTCGCGAGCGGGCGTCGGCCTGCGCGCCGTCGCCGCGGCCGCTGCGCTCGGTCGGACTCGTGTCTGAAAAGACATGCTCACAAAGACATGTCCAGGTAGACATTTTCCTCGGAGATCGGCGCGAACCCGGCTCGTGCCTGCCGGGCCGAGGCGCGGCAGCGCCACCAGGCCGGGCTCCGCCGCCGCTCCGGTCGGCTGCGCATGGCGCGGGTGAAGGCTCTCGACGCGTCGCGCAAGGCCTCGACGAGGTACGCGCGAGACGGATATCCGCGGCGCGGGGGCCGAGCCGGACGAAGATGGCCGGCATCGCGTCGCGCGACACGAGCTCGATCCCCGGGCGGTCCAGGCGCGGCCAACCCGTGCGTGGCGGGCTCGCATGGCGCGACGGACATGGCTTTGTCGCCATGTCCGCTCGGGCATGTCCCTCAGAGCAGGTGGCCGCTCTTGTCGCGCTTGGTCGCCAGGTAGCGGCGGTTCTGCTCGCGGGCCTCGGCGATCAGCGGCTCGCGGCGGGCCACGGTCACGCCGCCCTGCTGCAGGCCGGCGACCTTGCTCATGTTGTTGGTGTGGAGCACGACCGAGCCGACCTCGAGGGCGCGCAGCATCGCCGCGGCGACCGAGTAGTCGCGGAGGTCGTCGTCGAAGCCCATGTGGAGGTTGGCCTCGACGGTGTCGAGGCCCTGCTCCTGGAGGTGGTAGGCGCGGATCTTCTGGGCGATGCCGATCCCGCGGCCCTCCTGGCGGAGGTAGAGGATGATGCCCGCGTCGCCGCCGGCGATCCGCTGCAGCGCGAGCTCGAGCTGGTCGCGGCAGTCGCAGCGGAACGAGCCGAACACGTCGCCCGTCAGGCACTCGGAGTGGATCCGCGTCGGCACCTCGGTGCGGCCGCGGACGTCGCCGCGCACGATCGCCACGTCGTCGAGGGTGCGGCCGACGTCGTCGATGAACGACACGATCTCGAACTCGCCGTGGCGGGAGGGCAGACGCGCCCGGGCGAACACCTGCGCGTTGCGAACCACGCGCAGCGGCCGGGCCTGGAGGTTGTTCGGCACGGGCATGCGGTGCCTACTGTCTGTCACGCCCGGGACGAGTCAACAATGCTCTGGTAGAGCCGGCTCGACGAGCGGATCCCCTCGTCCATGCTGTCGAGCACCAACTGCAGGAGCTGGTCCTGGTCGAGCCGGAGCACGTCGTAGTAGGTCTGGCGCTCGTTGTGGTGCAGGATGCACGGCCAGTAGTTCTCGGCGATGAGGATGGCGTTCATCGCCAGGCGCGCGACGCGCCCACTGATGTCCGGCCACGGGAAGATCCTGATAAGCTCGCGGTGGACCTCGACCGCCAGCTCGATCGGGTGGGCCTTGCGGCACTCCTCCGTCCGGAACCAGTCGGTCAGCTTGCGCATGCGGTAGCTGATCTTGTCGGCCGGCGCGAGGTCGTGGAAGTACATGCGGTGGATCGGGTTGTCCTTGCGGTACTGGACCTGATCCTTCTTGCCCTGCGGCAGCAGGGTCTGGTGCAGCTTCTTCAGCCACTCCAGCGACAGTTGCAGCCGCTTCCCGCGGGTCTCGAGCAGCATGTAGATGCCGTCGCGGACCGCCTTGACGTGCAGATACGCGGGGATCAGGCTCGGCGTCGAGATGATCTCGTCGTCGATCGACGCCTTGATCTCGGCGACCGACAGCATCTGCCCCTCGAGGGCGAAGTCGTGGAAGATCCACGACATCATGAAGCGCTCGTCGAAGGTCCGCCGTTGCGCGGCGTTGAGCATCCCGAGCTTTTCCCAGAGGAGCTCCGAGGACTCGAAGAGCTGGCGATAATTCTTCATCCGCGTCGAAAGCACGGCGGGCTCCCTCGAAATAAGGCAGCGCAACCTACAAATTTTGGCCCCGAGGGGTCAATGACAAAGTGTCCAAGGCGTTGTTTTCGCGGGAGAATTTTGCCGCGAAACGGGCCCGTCCGCAGGCGAGTTCGGCCGAGTCTGCTCGCGTCCGGCCGAACCTGGCGCCCGGGCGGGGCGCCCGAATCGCCCGCGCGGGCGGGCCCGGGGCCCAGGTCGCCTGTTTTTTGACCGGGCCGGCGAGCGCTGTCACACCCGCCTGGCGCGCGCGATGTCCTCCGAGTTCCACAGGCCGGTACTGGTCCGCGAGGTCTGCGAGGCGCTGGCGCCGGCGCTCGTGCGCGCCGAGGCGCCGGTGTTCGTCGACGCGACCTGCGGCGGGGCCGGGCACACGCTGGCCGTGCTGGCCGCCTACGCCGAGGCCCGACCCGCCGGGCCGAAGCTGCGGGCCATCGCCCTCGACCGCGACGAGGAGGCGCTGGCCGAGGCGCGTCGCAAGCTGCCGGCCGAGGTCGAGCTGGTGCATTCGAGCTTCGGCCACCTGCCCGAGGTGCTCGACGCCGCGGGGGTGACCGCGGCGACGGCGATCCTCGCCGACCTGGGAGTGTCCTCACACCAGCTCGACACGGGCGCGCGCGGCTTCTCGTTCCAGGTCGACGCCCCGCTCGACATGCGGATGGACCCAAGCCGCGGGGTGCCGGCGTCGCAGCTGCTGGCCGACATCAGCGCCGGCGAGCTGACCCAGGTGCTGCGCGACTACGGCGAGGAGCCCGACGCCGCGCGGATCGCCGCCGCGATCGTCGCGGTGCGACCGAAGACCACCGGGGTGCTGGCGAAGGTCGTGGCGGCGGCGATGAGCGCGCCGCAGCGGCGCAAGCTGGGGCTGCGGATCCACCCGGCCACGCGCACCTTCCAGGCGCTGCGGATCCGCGTCAACGACGAGCTCGGCGAGCTCGACCGGCTCCTCGCCGCCGCGCCCGAGCGGCTGCAGGTCGGCGGGCGGCTCGGCATCATCACCTTCCACTCGCTCGAAGACCGCGCGACCAAGCAGCGGTTCGCCGCGCTGACCCGCGCGGAGCAGCCGCCCGCGGGCCTGCCGATCGCCGCGCGCGACCTGCCGCGCCCGCGCTTCGTCGTGCCCGGCGGCTACCGCCAGGGCGCCGCGCCCGGCGACGCCGAGGTCGCCGCCAACCCGCGCAGCCGCAGCAGCCGGCTGCGAGTCCTGGAGCGTGCGCTGCCATGACGCCGACGACCAAGCCTCCGCGCACCGGCAACGTCCGCCGCGGCGCGACGCCGCCGAGCTTCGAGCACGGCTTCCAGCGCGCCGACGACCGCCTGCCGCCGCCCCCGCCGCGCCGGCCGACCGGGCTGCCGCTGGTGCTGATGCTGGCGCTCGGGCTTCTGACCGCGGCCGGCGTGGTGCAGGTGCGGACGCGGGCGCGGGTGCTCGAGCTCGGGGCCGACATCGCCGAGCTGACGGCCGAGCACGGGCGCCTGCTCGACGAGAAGCGCCGGCTCGAGGCCGAGCGGGCCTACCTGCGCCACCCCGACTACATCGAGGACGTCGCGGCGGGGCGCATGCAGATGGTGCCGGCCACGCCGGATCGGCTGCAGGCGATCCGGCTGCGTGACGAGTCCAAGGGGACAGGTCCCTCGAAACAGGGCGGATGAGACAGGGCGGATCGAACATGTCCGAAAAGCGCGGCAACATCATGCGCAAGAACCTGATCCCCGCGCCGATGGCGAGCGACATGCGGGCGGTCGGGCGGCGCGCGTCGCTGGTCGGCGCGGCGATCTGCGCCGCGCTGGTCGGCGCCGGGGTCAAGGCGACGCGGATCGCCACCGTCGAGCACGAGGCCTACGCCGAGCAGGGCAACCGCCAGCAGCTGCGCAGCTTCAAGCTCGCGGCGAGCCGCGGCGAGATCGTCGACCGCGACTTCATGACCCTCGCGGTCGACGACCGGGTGCACAAGATCGCCATCAACCCCCGGCTCGTGCGCGCGCGCGGGGCCGAGGAGGCGCTGATCGAGGCGGTGCTGGAGATCGAGCCCGACGAGAGCGCCGACTACCTGCGCGAGGAGATCGCCAAGGACAAGGCCTACCGCCTGCTGCGCCTGCCGCTGTCGGACGCGCAGATGGCCGCGCTGCAGGCCAAGGGCATCCCGGGCGTGTCGTTCGAGCCGTCGACGGCGCGGGTGTACCCGCGCGGGCTGTTGGCGTCGCACGTGCTCGGCCGCGTCGGCGCCCAGGGCAGCGGCACCGCCGGCGTCGAGCTCGGGCTCGACATGCAGCTGCGCGGGCGCGAGGCGCTGTCGCCGGCCTACTTCGCCGCCGGCAAGAAGCTGCTGGTCGACGGCGTGCCCGACCCCGGGGTCGCGCGCGGCGACACGGTGGTGCTGACGATCGACTCGGCGATCCAGGCGATGGTCGAGGAGGAGATCAACACCGTCGTCCGCCAGTGGAACCCGGTCGGCACCTCGATCCTGGTGCTCGACCCGCGCAACGGCGAGATCCTCGCCCTGGCCAACCGGCCGACCTACGACCCCAACCACCCGGTCGAGCGCGCCCAGCAGACCCAGAACCTCGCCGTCCAGGCCGCCTACGAGCCCGGCTCGACGCTCAAGGCGGTGACCGTCGCCGCCGCGCTCGAGCTCGGGGCGGTGCGCGAGAACGAGACGTTCTACTGCGAGAAGGGCCGCTGGAAGTACACGCCGCGCCACACGATCCACGACGCGCACGCGGCCGAGTGGCTGACGGTGTCGGAGATCCTCGCGGCCTCGTCGAACATCTGCACGACCAAGATCGCCGACCGCCTCGGCAAGCAGACGCTGTCGAAGTGGGTCAAGAAGTTCCACTTCGGCGAGCGCCCCGGGGTCCAGCTGCCGGGCGCGACCGCGGGCCTCCTGGCCCCGCCCGAGAAGTGGTCCGACATCCAGATGGCCAACATCTCGTTCGGCCAGGGCATGGCCGCGTCGCCGCTGCAGGTGACCGCGGCGTTCGGCGCCCTCGCCAACGACGGCGTCTATCACGACCCCACCATCGTGCAGAAGATCCTCGACGCCCGCGGCGGCACCGTGTGGGAGCACGTGCCCGAGGGCGAGCGCCTGGTCCGCAGCGCCACCGCCAAGACCGTCATGCGCATGCTCGAGGACGTCGTCCACACCGAGCTCGGCACCGGCAACAACGCCCACGTCGACGGCTACCGGGTCGCCGGCAAGACCTCGACCGCGCAGAAGGCCGGCAGCAAGGGCTACGCCGACGGCATGTACTACTCGAGCTTCATCGGCGCGCTGCCGGCCCGCGCGCCGCGGGTGGTGATCCTCGTGTCGGTCGACGCGCCCGAGGGCGCCCACTACGGCAACGACGTCGCCGCCCCCAGCTTCGCCCGCCTCGGCGCGCAGATCATGACCCACCTCGGCGTGCCCCGCGACGACGGCAAGACGCCGCCGGCGCCCAAGCCGGTGGTGGTCGCCGCCAAGCAGATGGAGGCCGAGCTCGGCGTGCTCGCCGACATCGACGTCGAGCCCTCGCTGCCCGGCGCCGAGGAGCGGGGCAGCGGCGCCGCCGCCCACCCCAAGGTCACCACCGGCATGCCCGACTTCACCGGCCTCACCCTCGCCCAGGCGGTCGACCTCGCCGGCCGCGCCAAGGTCGAGCTCCGCGCCTCCGGCTCCGGCGTCGCCGTGTCGCAGGACGTGCCCCCCGGCCAGGTCGAGAGCGGCCGCGTGGTCCAGGTCGTGTTCGCGCCGAAGAAGTGAGGCGCAAAGGGCATGTCCTCCGCGGCATGCTCGATCGGCCATGTCTTTTCGGGCATGACTTCGAGAGCATGCCCTCAAGGCCAGTCATCGCCCGCGCAGCGCCGCCAGGTAGACGTGGAGGTAGCCGCGGTAGCGGCGGGGCAGGCCGGCGGCGACGCGGCGGTGCAGGGCCGGCACGGCGTGGAACGGCACGGCCGGCCAGCCGTGGTGCTCGGCGTGGTAGGGCATGTTCCAGAACAGCCACCTGACGGCGGCGTTGCTGCGGACCGATCGGGTCCGCGCGAGCACGTCGCCGTCGGTCGGCATGCCGGTGTGCTCGGCGGCGAGGTAAGGCCCGAGCACCACGTGGGCGCCGGCGCAGCCGGCCAGCAGCCACCCCAGCGCGGGCCACACCAGCCAGGCGAGCGCCACGAGCACGACCAGGACGGCGACGATGATCCGCGCCTCGTGGATCGTCGCCGGGCGCTGGACCTCGGGCAGCCACGGCATCCATTTGACGAACCACTTCGGCCCGCGCGGCGCCGCGAGGTTGACCAGCGCGGCCAGCTTGGCGAGCAGCAGCGGCAGCCCGCTGAGCACGATCAGCGCGGCGATCGGGTTCTTGGGCCAGGCCGCCAGCGCGAGGTCGCCGCCGGGGACCTCGGGATCGCCGACCTCGTGGGTCTTGCGGTGGTGCTCGAAGTGGAAGGCGACGAAGCCGGTCGGCGGCATCAGCGACAGGCCGGCCGCGAGCTGCAGCACCAGCCGGTTCAGCCGCTTGCTGGCGAAGGCGGTGCCGTGGCCGGCCTCGTGCATCGGCGCGAACATCGAGGCCAACAGCACGCTGTAGGCCGCGAACACCGGCCAGAACACGCGCGCGTCGGCGTCCGCGAGCGCGACCGTGGCGACCGCGGAGGCCGCGAGCAAGCCGAGCTGGATGGCGAACCGACGCACGCCCGGGCCGTCGCGGCGCGCGTACAGCTCGCGCCGCTCGTCGGCCGTCAGCGTCGTCGCGCTCGAGAACTCGCCCTCCATCGCGCCTCCTCGCGGGACGCTTTTGTCGGTCAGTTGTTGCGGCGGCGCAGCGCGCCCTCGATCGACTCGAGCTCGTTGATGTAGAGCTCGCCGCCGACGTTGCCGCGCGGGTTCAGCAGCAGCGACCCGACCCGGCGCGACACCGCCAGCGGCACCAGGCGGGCGCCCGGGATCAGCGCGAACGGCCAGCCCTTCGGCTGCCACAGCCGCAGCGAGTCGATCTCGGTGAAGGCGGCGATGACCGGGAAGCTGCCGAGGCGGTCGACCTCGAGCGGCTCGTCGCTGGTGCGGCCCGCCGGGTTCACCGGCATCAGGAAGGTCGCGTTCATCACGGCGACGTAGACCCGCTGGCGCGCGTCCATGTCGCGGCGCACCGCCAGGGTCTTCATCGCCCGCACGAGGTCGGGGTTGCGGGTCGGCTCGGGGTCGCCGAGCTGCAGCTCGAAGGTCGCCGGCGCGTCGGCCTCGACGCCGAAGATCTGGGAGAACAGCGCCAGCAGCTCGTCGGCCAGCCTGCCGGCCGCGTCGGCGCCGGTCAGGCGGACGTCGCGGAACAGGTTGTTGAAGCCGCTGCGCTCGAAGTAGCCGCGCTCGCCGAGCGACCGCAGCCGCGCCGGGGTCAGCTGCGCCGGGCCGCCGAGGTAGAAGTTCGAGACGACCTCGACCGCCAGGTCGGAGCCGCCCAGGCGGCCGTGCACGACCACGTAATAGTCCCCCGCGGCGACGACCAGTTTGTTGTCGGCCCCGCCGCTTTCGGTGAGCTGCTGCAGGGACGTGACGAGCCGGTCGCGAGTGAGTGTGGACATGCGGGGGAAGGGCGAAGATAGCAGAGCCGCCCGGAAGCGCCCGGCCGCCGGCCCGTCCCGACGTGCGCGATCCGGCACGCAGCACCTCCCGGGCCCGGTCGCGCTGGCCGTGGCCGCCGCCATGCGTCACCCTGCGGGGGATGTCCTGGTTCGCCTCGTCCGACAAGCTCCGAATGCCGCGCCCGCAAGAGGCGCTCCCCGGCCGCGAGACCCCCATGCCGGTCGCCGCGCAGCACGCGGTCCTCGGCGGGCCGATGTCGCCGCCGTTCCCGGCCGGCGCCGAGATCGCCATGTTCGGCATGGGCTGCTTCTGGGGCGCCGAGAAGAAGTTCTGGCAGGTGCCCGGCGTGATCTCCACGATGGTCGGCTACGCCGCCGGCTACACCCCGAACCCGACCTACCGCGAGGTGTGCAGCGGCCGCACCGGCCACAACGAGGTCGTCCAGGTGGTCTTCGACCCGCAGCGCGTCCGCTACGAAGCGCTGCTGCGCGTGTTCTGGGAGAACCACGACCCGACCCAGGGCATGCGCCAGGGCAACGACGTCGGTACGCAGTACCGCTCGGGGATCTACTACACCAGCGAGGCGCAGAAGCAGGCGGCCGAGGCGTCGCGCGACGCGTACCAGAAGCGCCTGCTCGACGCGGCGTTCGGCGAGATCACGACCGAGGTGCTGCCGGCGCCGACGTTTTATTACGCGGAGGACTATCACCAGCAATATCTACATAAGAATCCGGGGGGGTACTGTGGGATTGGCGGCACCGGCGTGTCGTGTCCCACGGGCATTTGAGAATACCTCGATCCTGCGGCAGGCAAGCGAATGAGCGCTCGACGCGACCCCGACTCGTCGAGGGCTTGCGAATAACTGCAATGGCGATCACTTCGGGACGCACATTCCGAGGTAGGTGAGCTCCGGCGCCAGAATGTAGCCGGATGCGTCCTGATATGGGACGCACTTCTCGTTGACTGAGCATTGCTGCGGATCGTCCAGGGTACAGAGGGGAGTGCAGCAGCCCTTACCCATCCCCGGATCGCAGTCTGGCAACAGCGCGGGGCTGGCACAGCCGAGCCCCAGATCGCATACGGTAGGGTCGGGGCCAAAGTCCTGGCAAGGATCGCCTTCCAAGGCGAAGAACCACTCAGGATAGGACAGACAGCGAGCAAGCGTGATTTCGTCGAACGTGTACATCGGCTGGATGGCGCAGGTATTGGATTCTGAGCATCCGAAGTTCGAGAATGGGTTGCATTCGGACGGACCGAGGCAATCCGCGTCGTAACCGGGCTGTGAGTCGCAGACCTCTTCCGCATCGACGACGCCGTCGCTGCAGGTTGTCACGGTGCACTTGCCCTGGTCGCACAGCTCGCCGGCGTCGGCGTCGCACTCAGTGTGGTCCTGGCAGAGGGCGCACTTCGGCTCGTCGGGGAAGGCTTCATTGAAGGTCTCGAGGCCGGCCTCGCAGGCGTCGAGGCAGAGCTGGGCGTCGTTCTCGCTGCCTTGCCAGCAGGTGCCGTTCTGGCCGAAGCCCATCTGCGCGGCGGGCAGCTCGCCGGGAGCCGCGGCGGAGATGCACGCGAGGTAGCGGTCGCAGATCGCGTGGGTGGAAGGACCTCCGGTGTCTCCGGTGCTGCTGCCTGTGCTGGTCGTTTGACCCTCCGTCCCGGACGAGTTCGTCGTGCTTGGTGACCCCGTCACGCTTGCCTCGGAAGTGCTATCCCCGCAGGCCAAGGCGAGGACCGCGAGAGGCAGAACGAGCGCGGAGAGCGGGAGAATGGGGCGCATGTGTGCTCTCTACACGGCAAGAGCGAGCGGCGCGCTGCTGCGGTTAACGGAGCAGCCGGCCGCTTCTCCATTTACGTCTTGACGCGCATGTGCCGTTCGACTAGGCAGGGGTTCAGCCGGCCGCCCGGCTCTACCCAGACGTGACCCGAACCCTAAGTACTGCAGAAGGCTCGGTTGCTACTGCCGAGGACTACCATCAGCAGTATTTGCACCCAAATCCGGGCGGGTACTGCGGGCTCGGAGGTACAGGCGTTTCCTGTCCTGTCGGGCTTGCAAGCGCCTGAGCCGCGCCGGCGCGCTGATGCACGAGGCATACGCAACCGACGCTCGGCGACGGCGCGCGCCTCCGTAGGGTGAGCGATGCCGGCGGTCGTCGCCCGGGGTAGGGTGCTGCATGTACGAGCTCGACACAGTCGTGATTATGTGACCCGCTCTCGCCGGCTCGGCGGCGGAGCCGGCCTCTTGGCCGCGAGCGCGCCCGACTACGCAATTGACGCTCGTCGCCAAGTGCGCCCTCCGTAGGGTGATCGATGCCGGTGATCGTCGGCCCGGGGTATGGGGTCACGCCATGCCCGAGAGCACCACCGAGCCAACGATCCACCCCCTCCGGCGCTCTGCCAGCGGCGCAGCCGCGGCGCTCCTGCTGCTCGTCACGGCCTGCAGCGACGACGTCGCCGGCAGCGCGACGACGGACGAGACGACGACGACGAGCGGCGAGACGACCACCGCGGCGAGCGTGACGACCGCCGAGCCCACGACCTCCGGCGGCTCGGAGAGCGGGAGCACCACCACCGCGGAGCCGACCACCACCACGTTGGGCCCCACCGACGGCACCTCGATGCCGGTGAGCTCGACCACCGACGACGACACCACCGATGGCACCTCGATGCCGGTGAGCTCGACCACCGACGACACCACCACCGGCACCGTCGACGACACCACCACCACGAGCGACACCGGCGGCGTGTGCGAGCCGGGGGCCAGCGAGGACTGCTACAGCGGCCCGGAGGGCACCCGCGACGTCGGCGTGTGCAAGGCGGGGGTTCGTACCTGCGCCGCCGACGGCAGCGGCTTCGGGCCCTGCGTCGGCGAGGTCACCCCGAGCCCGGAGGACTGCAGCACGCCCGCCGACGACAACTGCCTCGGCGATGTCCCCGAGTGCGGCGCGGCGCTGTGGGTCGAGCAATTCGGCGGCCCGCTGGAGAACGAGACCAGCAGCCTCGCCGTCGGCCCCGACGACGGCATCGCCATCACCGGCAGGTTCTACGGCGCCCTCGACTTCGGCGGCGGGACGCTCGTCAGCGCCGGCCTGTACGACGGCTACCTCGCCCGCTTCGACGGCGACGGCCACCATCTCTGGAGCCGTCGCTTCGGCAGCGCCGACCAGGAGTACGGCCGCGACGTCGCCTTCGACGCGGCCGGCGGCGTCGTCCTCTCCGCCAACATCAACGGCGCCGTCGACCTCGGCGGCGGGACGCTCGCCAGCACCGACGGGCAGGACATCGCCGTCGCCCGCTACGACGCCGGCGGGGCGCACGAGTGGAGCGCGCTCTACAAAGGTCCCGACAAACAGGACGGTGTGAGCTGCGCGATCGACAGCCACGACGACGTGATCCTCGGCGGGGGCTTCTACGCGAACTTCGAGCTGGGCCCCGCGACCCTGACCAGCGCGGGTGATGCCGACATCTACCTCGCCAGGCTCGACGGCGACGGCGGGTACCAGTGGGCCGAGCGCTTCGGCAACGCCGACCACCAGTACGCCCTCACCACCGTCGACGGCGACGACCACCTCCTCCAGGCCGGGTACTTCGTCGGCTCGCTCGACTACGGAGGCGGGCCGATGCTCGCCAACGGCCGCGACGTGTTCCTCGCCAAGCTCGACGGCGACGGCGGGCACGTGTGGAGCCAGCGCTTCGGCGACGGCGGCGATCAGCGGATCCAGACGCTCGCCGCCGACGCCGCGGGGCGCGTGCTGGTCGGCGGGTACTTCGACGGCGTCCTCGACTTCGGCGGTGGTCCTCTGATGCACGAGGGCAACTTCGACGCCTTCGTCGCGGTCTTCGACGCCGACGGCGACCACCTCTGGAGCCGTCGCCTCGGCGGACCGGGCACCTCGCGCATCGACGCCATCACCGCCGACGCCGCGGGCAACGTCATCGTCGGCGGCATCTTCAACCAGGCCATCGACCTCGGCGGCGGCGCTGAACTGACGGCGGGCCCGCACGCCGCCGCCTTCCTCGCCAAGTACGATCCCGCCGGCGAGCTGCTCCACGGCGTCAACCTCGGCACCGGCGCCGGCTACCACTGGCTCGCGGGCGTCGCCACCAACGCCGCCGGTCACGTCGTCGTCCTCGGCTCTTTCAGCGAGAGCATCGACATCGCCGGCGAGGTCCTGACGACCGCCGGCAAGACCGACATCTTCCTGGCCAAGCTCGCGCTCTGAGCCCCCGACGGCGCGCCCCAGGTGGCACCGTGATCCGCCCTGCTCGGCTCGCCTGGGCGTCGCAGGGGGCGATCACACTGGGACCCGAGCTCCCGCGATCTTCGGAGGACACGTCCGATAAGAACTCGTCGACGAATGCGGGGAGGCTCGGCGATCGGGCTCGGGCTCCGGTCCCGGTTCGGGCTCGGGATTGTTCTGTCCGTCGCGATGTGCGCCTTCGCAGAAGTCGGTTCTTGATGCTGTTTCTACCTCCCACTTTCATCCTGGTGAGGATCATGGCGATCGCGATCGAGTTGTTTTCCATGAGGGGATCGCGGGTCGCGACGCCGCATCCCTCCCTGGCACGCACCGGATGAAACGAATGCAGGGATGTGCCCGGAGGCGTGAGCCTGTGCGCCGCGGATCGCTGATGGCATGCCTGAAGGGACATGCTCTTTCAGGCATGCGCGAACCGGCGCATGCGCGGCTCGGTTGACAGCGGCGCGCGGCGCGGACACCCTCGCGCAGCCATGTCGAAGCTCCCCCAAAAGCCCGCTCACTTGCCTGCCGAAGCGTTCTGGGAGGACGACTGCTGGAACTTCGGCGTCAAGGATCCGACCGGCCGGCGCGTCGGGACCTGGACGGCGTGGCGGCCGAGCGGCGAGGTCGAGTGCGTCGAGGAGTGGGGCGACGGGACGCAGCGGCTCGAGTATCGGCGCTTCCACCCGGACGGCTCGGAGTCGCAGCGCGGGGTGAAGAATCTTTTAAAAAATGTGTGGACCGGGTTGATGCGGTGGACCCGGCTGGACGGCCCGTCGCCGGAGGACAAGTTCTGGGACTCGAGCCTGGGCGAGGCCGTGCGGGCCATCGAGCGCGAGTTCGACGACGAGGGCTACGTCGTGACGGAGCGGATGTTCGACGCGCAGGGCCGCCTGGTCGGGCGGGACGGCGAGCCGCCGCCGCCGCGGCCGGCGAACGTGCCGGCGCAGGCGTTCTACGACTCCGACGAGGGCGCGTGGGTGCTGCAGCGGAGCGCGCTCGTGACCGGCGAGCTCCGCGGCGAGCGGCGCGTGTGGGACCGCGACGGGGTGCTCGGCGAGCGCAGCCTGCACGAGCCCGCGGGCACGCCGCGCGAAGAGGACACTTTTGAAAGCGGCCGGCTGTGGATGTCCAAGCGGTGGGCGGAAAATGGCGACATGGTCCAGTCGTTTTATTATCCCGACACCGATCCGCCGGTCGTCCGCAGCGCGACGCTCTACCGCAAGGGCGAGAAGGATCGCACGGAGACCTTCTTCGACGCGCAGGGGCAGAAGCTCTACTCGGTGCGCATGGAGGAGGTCGGGCCGCACCACGTCCGCCGCTATTACAACGACCGGCTGGTGTTCGAGGCGATCGCCGGCGAGGACCCGAAGCAGCCGCCGAGCAAGGTCGAGTACTACGACCTCTCGGGCGCGTTGCTGGTCTCGTACGCGTCGACGGGCGGGGGCAAGGGCGTGTGGACCCTGCACGACGCGACCGGCGCGGCGGCGCTGACGATGCCGACGGACGGCGAGCACTCGCTCAACGAGTACGACCATTGGGACTGCTTCATGCCGGGCTTCGCCAGCTACGACGAGGAGCGCACGGTGGATGACGCGACGGCGGTCCGCGAGGCATTCCACGACGCTCACGACGAGGAAGTCACGCGCGCGGCGCTGGATCGGCTGGAGCGGTCGCCCGAGCTGGTGGCTGCCCTCGGCCGCGGCTCCTGGGCGCGGGTCGAGACCGCCTTCGGCGACGCCCGCGAGCTGCCGCGCTACGTCCATGGCGTGCTCGCCGACGATCCGGCGCTGGCGGCGTATTCGCTCGAGCAAATCTGGCCGGAGATCGAACATCAGGGCAGCGTGTACCCGGCGACGTATCGGGTGGCGACGGCGCTGGCGACGGTGCTGCCGCTACAAGCGGCGCGGCCGGCGGTGGAGCGGCGCTTGATCGACTTCCTGGTCCAGGTGCTGCGGCTCCCGTACATCACCCAGGAGCGCGAGCCGTACGAGGCGTGGATGACGGCGATGCGCCCTTCGCTGCCGCGCCTCGTGGCGCTCGTGGGCGGCGAGGACCAGGAGCTGGCCCGCGCAGGAGAGCTCTTGCTGGCGCACGCGGGGCGAGGCGAGCGCGAGGTGATCGCGCTGTTCGAGCGGCGGCTGCGTGCGGGCGTGACGCCGGCCGACCGCGGGCGGGCGGCGATGGGGCTCGGCATGACGGCCAGCGCGGAGGCGTCGCGGCCAGCGTTCGAGCGCGCGTTCGCG
Organism: Nannocystis exedens; assembly: GCF_002343915.1. Taxonomy (GTDB): domain Bacteria; phylum Myxococcota_A; class Polyangia; order Nannocystales; family Nannocystaceae; genus Nannocystis; species Nannocystis exedens. The sequence goes on from NZ_NETK01000001.1 coordinate 7,354,087, forward strand.
GCCGAGAGCGACCCGATGGTGCGCTTCGTGTTGGCGGTGCTGCTGGGGCCGCGCGCGAAGCAGCCGGCGCCGGAGTGGATCGCGGCGATCGAGCCGTACGCGATCGATGGTTCGCCGATCGAGGAATCGACGGCCGAGCTGGCGCCGTTCTTCAGCGGGGACGTCGCCGCGGTCGCGCGCGCCCACCTGCCCGCGGAGGTGCTCGCGCGGCACATGGACGCGCTCATGGAGGCGATGCGCGAGCAGGACGCGCTGTCGCAGGTGACGACGCTGGAGACGCTCTTCCGCGTGCTCTTTTCTGATGGCGTGCCCGAGCAACTGTCGGCGGTGCAACGCCGGGCGCTGCGGGCCTGCGCGGACGTGATCGAAGCGTTCCCGAACTTCGTCGATCACGCGGAGGTGTTCGACGAGTTCGACCTGCCCTACGACTCGTTCGAGCTGCGCCAGCTCGCGGACCGCGAGGAGCCGCCGGCGCGCGCGGCCGGAGGCGCGAAGCGGCCGGGGGCGAAGAAGGCGACGAAGAAGTCGAGGGCGAAGAAGGCTGCGAAGAGGTCGGGGTCGAAGAAGGCGGCCAAGAAGTCGGGGAAGGCGGGGGCGAAGAAATCGGCGAAGTCTTCGCCGAAGGCCGGGGCGAAGAAGACGGCGAAGTCTGCGAGCAAGGCGGGGGCGAAGAAGTCGGCGAAGTCTGCGAGCAAGGCGGGGGCGAAGAAGTCGGCGAAGTCTGCGAGCAAGGCGGGGGCGAAGAAGTCGGCGACGTCCGCGAGCAAGGCGGGGGCGAAGAAGTCGGCGAAGGCTTCGCCCAAGTCGGGGGCGAAGAAGACGAAGTAGTCGCGTGGGCCGGGTGAGGTGCCCGGCCCGTCGATTTCGTCACTGAGGGTTGATGATCTTCAGCTTCAGCCCGCCCGGGTACGCGTAGGACGTCACCGGCGTGTAGCCGATGTTGAGGATCCCGAACGGCGCGTCGCTCTCGGCCAGGTGGGCGCCTTCGGAGATCGGGAAGTCGGCGACCTCGTAGCCGCCGACGGGGTAGTAGCCGGTGACGACCTGGCCGTCGATGACGACGTCGGGGTTGCCGGCGAGGCGGATGATCTGGGCGTAATGGATCGAGTAGCCGGTGCCGGTGACGAAGGCGTAGCGGTCCAGGAATTGCTCGACCGGGACCATCTGGTACATCGCGGGGTCGCCGGTGCCGGCGCCGCCGCCCTCGCCCTCGAGGTACTGCACCGGCATGAACGGCTTGTCACCGTTGAAGACGAAGCTGGTGTTGTTCGGGATCACGAGCTCCTTCCACTGGCCCTTGTTGAGGGTGAAGGGGGTGCCGGGCTGGACCGGGTCGGTCGTGATCGTCGTCTGGTCCTCGCCGGCGTAGACCCGCCAGTAGTGCTTCTCGAAGCCGCGCTTGGGCGAGTGGGCGCCGATGTACTGCTTGCCCCAATAGTCGAGCGGGATCACCTGCTCCTCGACGTGGTCGCAGTAGACGACGTTGGCGGGGACGTTGGCGCAGTTGACGGCGCCGATGACCCAGATCGGCTTGTCGGCGTGGACGAAGGTGCCGGACAGGTCGGCGTCGTTGGGCGCGCGGACCTGCAGGACGTCGAAGCGGTTCATCGTCACGGTGCCGGTCTGGTTGGCCGCGACGGCGGGCACGCCGGCGCCGGCGACGGTGCCGATCGGCGGGGTCCACTGGACGACGGTGGTGTCGGCGGTGGCGACGACGTTGAAGTAGCTGGGGCGATCCTCGCCGAACACGGTGTCACCATAAGCGGTGATGACGTGGTCGAGGCGCAGGGCGTGCTCGGGCAGCAGCATCGACGAGTCGTTGGTGGCCTGAGCGGTGATCGGCGAGTGCTGATAGGCGACGATCGGGATCGAGCTCTGCACGCGGTAGACGCCGCCCTTGCGCAGGCCGGAGACCTTCATGAACGGCTGATTCGTCAGCTGGAACTGGAGGGTCGCCCCCGGGAGGAGGTCGGCCGGCGCGCCCGACGGCTGCTCGTTGTTGGTGCCGTCGGGGGTGAAGTAGAGCTGGACCGAGGCGGTCTTGGTCTTCGAGGTGTTGCCGACGACCAGCGAGTCGACGCTGCCGTAGTCGTAGTTGTCCTGGCGCACGGCGAAGAACGAGCAGCCGACCGAGCTCGGGGTCTCCTCGGCGAGGCTGCACAGCGACAGGCACTGGCCGCCGGCGCAGGTCTCCTCGGGCGCGCAATCCACCGGCGGCTGCCAGCCGTCGCCCTGGTCGTTGCATTCCTTGTAGGCGTCCTCGCCCTCGCACACCTTCTGGCCGGGCTTGCAGAGGTCGGCCGGACAGGTGCCGTCGACACATTGCCCGCCGCCGGGGCAGGGCTCGGGGGCGAAGGTCTGGCAGTCGTCCTGACACACGAGCTGCAGGCCGCCGGGGTCGCAACCGCCGAGCTCGCCGGGATTGCACGTACACGCGTCGGTGGTGCCGGTGGTGCTGGTGTCGGTGGTCGTGGTGACGACGCCGGTCGCCGACGTGGTGGTGGTCGTCGTGTCCGCGGTGGTGGTGGTCGTCGTCGTCGAGTCGGACGCGCCCGCGGTGCCGGTGACGTCGGAGGTCGAGGTGGTGGGCGCGACGTCGGTCGAGGCGGTGCCCTGCGTGTCGGGGGTCGTCGCGCTCGTGGTCGCGGTGGTCCCGTCGGTCTGGCTGGCCGAGACGGCGGTGTCGTCGCCGCCGCAGCCGACGAGCGCGATCGAAAATGCAGTGAGGGGCAAGCTGAAGCGATGCATGCCGCGACTTCACCGCTGAACGTCGTGCGCGCGCAAGGCCCTTCGCTGCGAGCAGACCTGCGCGGACGCACGCGCGGCGCGTCGGGTCCGCTCCGAGGGGCCTGTCCGCGTCACGACGCCGCTGTCGCGCGGCGGCCCGCAGTCGGCGACGCCGGCCCGAAGGCGAACCCCCGCGAGGCAGTCGCCTCGCGGGGGCTCGAGGCGAGCGCAGCGAAGCGTTCCGAGTCGTTGCCGGCGTCGGTGCATCCGTGTGCGCGAGCGACTCAGCGGATCGTCGGCGAGGGGGCGCGGATCGGCTCGGGCGGATCGACGGGCGGCTTGCGCTGCTCCTGGTCGACGTCGGGCCGCTGCGCGCGCGACCACGGCGGCAGCTGGACCGCGCGGCCGCTGCGGGCCGATTGCAAGACCGCCTCGACCACGCGGATGTCGGCCAGGCCCTCCTCGCCCGACGGCTCGGGCTCGCGGTCCTCGAGCACGCAGCGCGAGAACTCGACGAGCTCGGGGGCGAACTGGTCGCGCGCGGGGAACTTGTGCTCGCGGCTCTTGCCCTCGGTGGTGAGGACGAGCTTCAGGCCCTGCTCGTAGTCGTAGATCGGCTCGGCGTGGAGGTCGCCCTCGGTGCCGACGACCCGATAATACCCCATCGACGAGCCGCCGAGGCTGACGGTGAGCTGGGCGACGCGGCCGCTGGCGAAGCGGAGGATGGCGGTGGTCGTCTCGTCGACGCCCTCGAAGCGGGCGTCGCCGCTGCTCGACACGGCGGCGAGGACCTCGATCGGCTCCTCGCGGAACAGGTAGCGGGCGGCGTTGATCGGGTAGACGCCGAGGTCGAGGAGGGCGCCGCCGGCGAGCTCGGGCCGGGTGCGGATGTCGCCGGGCCGGACCTGCTGGGTGAACAGCGAGCTGAACATCCGCGGGTCGCCGATCTTGCCGGCCTTGAGGGCCTCGATCGCCTGCAGGTTGGCGGCCTCGAAGTGGAGGCGATAGGCGATCATCAGCTTGACGCGGTGCTCGCGACAGACGGCGATCATCGCCTCGCAGTCGGCGACCGTCGGCGCCATCGGCTTCTCGCAAAGGACGTGGACGCCCATCCGCGCCGCGCGCTCGGTGAACTCGCGGTGGTGGGTGTTCGGGGTGGCGACGAACACGGCGTCGACGCGGGCGCGCTTCAGGACGTCCTCGAATTCGCGGTAGTCGCCGAGGGCCTCGATGCTCGCGTAGCGCTCGGGCAGGGCCTCGCGCTTGACGGGGTCGCCGGAGACGAGCGCGACCAGCTCGGAGTTCTCGGCGGCGTTGGCGAAGGCGGGCAGGACCGCGACCTGGGCGATGTTGCCGGCGCCGACCACGGCGTACCGGACCTTCTTGGCGGATGTCTTCGAGGTCATGGCGCGGCGAGGCTGATGCGACGACCCGGCCCCGGCAATGGGGCATCGCGAACGAGGAGCGCACAGGACCGCGGACGCCGCTCCAAACCGCGGCGCGGGAGCTCGCGCAGGAGCCGCGGACGCAGCGGGCTCGGCCGTGTGTGACGATTGGAGCGCGGCCGGCCCGAGCCGTGGCGACGCTCGCGGCGGCTGGCTTGCGTGCGGCGAGGACACCGCTCAAGGGTTCGGCGTGAGCGAAACACCGCTGGGTCATCGTCGCTGGGCCATCGCCGACGGGTACATTCCCCAGGGCAGCCACGGCCCCGAGCCGGAGATGACGAGCCATGAGACGGCCTCGATCCTCAACGCCTCGGACCGGGACGCCCAAGTGCGATTCACGATTTACTTCGCCGATCGCGAGCCGGCCGGGCCGTACCGGGTGACGGTGCCGGCCCGGCGCACGCGACACGTGCGCTTCAACGACCTCGTCGATCCGGAGCCGATCCCGCGGGCCACCGACTTCTCGTGCGTGATCGAGTCGGACCAGCCGATCGTGGTCCAGCACACGCGCCTCGATTCGCGGCAGGCCGAGAACGCGCTCATCACCACGATCGCCTTTCCGGCCTGACCTGCGCCGCGCGGCTCGGACTCGGAGCATTCGATCATGATGAACGCCGACGATCCCATCCTGCTCGCGCTGGGCAGCATCAACCTCGATCTGCAGGTCCGCGCCGACCGCTGGCCCGGGCCGGGCGAGACCTTGCCGGTCCGCGACCTGCTCCGCACCGGCGGGGGCAAGGCGGCCAACCGCGCGTTCCTGGCCCGGCGGCTCGGTGTGCGCGCATGTCTCTTGGGACATGTCGGCGACGACGACTTCGGCGAGGAGGCGCTGCGCGGGCCGCGGGAGGTCGGGGTCGACGTCTCGCACGTGCAGCAGGTCGAGGGGCAGGCGACGGCGCTGGCGATGATCGTCGTGCGGGCCGACGGCGGCAAGACGATCCTGCTGGCGGCCAACGCCAACGAGGCGTGGCGCGAGGGCGACGTCGACGCGGTGGTGAAAATCGTCGAGGCGGCGCCGGAGGGGTCGGTGCTGACCGTCGACCTCGAGGTGCCGATCGCCGTCGTGCGCGCGGCGGTGGGGGCGGCGCAGGACCGGGGGTTCAAGGTGTTGCTCGATCCATCGCCGGCCGACCGCATGCCCGACGACCTCTACGCGAGGGTCGACGTCATCACCCCCAACCCCGAGGAGGCGCGCGGCCTCCTCGGCGTCGCGGTCGAGTCCGAAGAGGATGCGATGCGGGCCGGCGAGCAGCTGGTCGCGCGCGGCGTCGGGGTCGCGTGCGTCAAGCTGCCGGACGGCGGCGCGGCGCTGGTGAGCGCGGACCGGCGCGAGGTCGTGGCGCCGCTCGACGTCGACGTCGTCGACGAGACGGGGGCGGGCGACGCGTTCGCGGGGGCGCTCGGGGTGGCGCTGCTCGAGCGGCAGGAGCTGCTGCAGGCGGTCAAGTTCGCGGCGGCGGCGTCGAGCCTGGCCTGCACGGGGTACGGGTCGCAGGCGGCCTACCCCGATCGCGGGCAGCTCGAGCGCGCGCGGGGCGGCCGGGAGCGGCGCCGATGAGCCCGCACGACCGCGACGGGGCCCGGCTGGCGCCGTGGTCGCTCGTCTACGAGTCGTTCGACGCGGAGCACGAGGGGCAGCGCGAGGCCCTGTGCGCGCTCGGCAACGGTCACTTCGTCACGCGCGGCGCGGTCCCGTGGGCGGCCGCCGGCGGGCCGCACTATCCGGGCACCTACCGCGCCGGGCTCTACAATCACAAGACCAGCGTGGTCGACGGGCAATCGCTGCACCACGAGGGTCTCGTCAACCTCCCCAACTGGGTCCGGGTCGACGTCGGCCTCGGCGACGGCGAGTGGTTCTCGCTCGAGCGGGCCGCGGTGCGTCAATATCGGCAGGAGCTCGACCTGCGCCGGGGGCTGCTCGTGCGCGAGGTCCGCTTCGAGCTCGCCGGCCGGCGGGCGACGCTGACCGAGCGGCGGCTGGTCCACTTCGCCGAGCCGCACCTGGCGGCGCAGCAGCTGCGGCTCGAGGTCGAGGGCGAGGGGGCGAAGGTGCACCTGCGCTCCTGGCTCGACGGACAGGTGACGAACGGCAACGCCGACGAGTACCGCGGGGCCGACGGCGACCACCTCGAGCAATTCGAGGTCGCGGCGCCGGGCGCGGGGCTGCTGACGCTGCGGGCCCGCACCTGCGGCTCGCGCCTCGAGTTCGCGCTGGCGACGCGCACGCGCGTGTTCGTCGAGGGCGGCGAGGTCGGGCCGCTCGAGCCGCGCATCGAAGGGGCCGAGGCGGTGGGGCTGCAGACGTGCGTCGAGCTGCAGACCGGCGGGCGGGTGACGCTGGAGAAGATCGCCGCGCTCTACGCCCGTCACGACCGCACCATCCGCGAGCCGCTCGAGGCGGCCACCCGCGCGGCCTGTGGCGCCGACGACTTCGAGGCGCTGCTGCCCGCGCACGCGCGCGCGTGGGCCGAGCTGTGGGACCGCTTCGACGTCGACGTCGAGGACGAGCAGGCGACGACGACGACCTTGCGGCTGCACCTGTTCCACATCCTGCAGACGGTCTCGCCGCACACGATCGGGCTCGACGCCGGGATCCCCGGGCGCGGCTGGCACGGCGAGGGCTACCGCGGGCACGTGTTCTGGGACGAGCTGTTCGTGTTCCCGGTGCTCGCCTACCGCCTGCCCGAGCTGGCGCGCTCGCTGCTGCTGTACCGCTTCCGCCGCCTGCCGGCCGCGCGGGCGGCGGCCCGCGAGGCCGGGCTGCGCGGGGCGATGTTCCCGTGGCGCAGCGCCAGCGACGGCCGCGAGGTCAGCGAGCCGCGGCGCAAGAACTCGCGCTCGGGTCGGTGGATCGCCGACAGCAGCTATTTGCAGCGGCACATCGGCGCGGCCGTGGCCTACAACGTGTGGCATTATTACGAGATCACCGGCGACCGCGAATTCATGGCCGAGCACGGCGCCGAGATGCTGGTGGAGATCGCCCGCTTCTGGGCCAGCGCGGCGGAGTTCGACCCGGCGCGCGAGCGCTTCGTCATCCGCGGGGTCGGCGGGCCCGACGAGTTCCACGACGCCTACCCCGACGCCGCCCGCCCCGGGCTCGACAACAACGCGTACACCAACGTCATGGCGGTGTGGACGCTGATGCGGGCCCGCGAGGCGCTGGAGCTGCTGCCGGCGGGGGCGCGGCGGCTGTTGGTCGACAAGCTGGGGCTCGGCGACGACGAGCGCGCGGCCTGGGCGGACATCACCCGCCGCATGTTCGTGCCGTTCCACGGCGAGGGGCTCATCAGCCAGTTCGAGGGCTACGAGCGGCTGGCCGAGTTCGACTGGGACCTCTACCGCGCGCGCTACCGCGACGACATCCACCGGGTCGACAACATCCTCGAGGCCGAGGGCGACACGGCCAACCGCTACAAGGTGTCGAAGCAGGCCGACGTGCTGATGCTGTTCTACCTGCTCGCGCCGGAGGAGCTGCGGGCGATCTTCACCGGCCTCGGTTATGCGTGGGACGACGCGATGCTGGCCCGCAACACCCGCTATTACTTGCAGCGGACGTCGCACGGGTCGACGCTGAGCCGGGTCGTCCACGCGTGGGTGCTGGCGCGCTGCGATCCGGCGCACTCGTGGAAGATGCTGCGCGAGGCGCTGGGCAGCGACCTCGGCGACATCCAGGGCGGGACGACGGCGGAGGGCGTCCACCTCGGGGCGATGGCCGGCACGATCGACATCTTCCAGCGCTGTTACACGGGGCTCGAGGCGCGCGAGGGGGCGCTGTGGCTGCGGCCGGCGCTGCCCGACGAGCTGAAGTGCGTGTCGTTCCGGCTGCGGCACCGCAGCGCGTGGCTGTCGTTGACGGTCCGCAACGAGCAGGTGACGGTGCGCGTCGACGACGACGCGGCGCACGCGGTGACGGTGCGGATCGACGGCCGCGCCGAGGAGGTCGCGCCGGGCGAGACCCGCACCTTCGCGGTCGCGCCCGCCCGCGAGCGGGCCGTCGGAGAATGCGTGGGGTCGCCGTGAAGCTGGCGTATCATTGCTCCCACGAGCAGTTCGCGCCGAGCGAGCTGCTGGCGCTGGCGCGCAAGGCCGAGGCGGCGGGCTTCGACGCGGCGACCTGCTCGGACCACTTCCACCCGTGGAGCGAACGCCAGGGCCACAGCGGCCACGCGTGGACGTGGCTCGGGGCGGCGCTGCAGGCGACCTCGTTCGGCTTCGGGGTGGTGACGGCGCCCGGGCAGCGCTACCACCCGGCCGTGCTGGCGCAGGCGGTGGCGACGCTGCTCGAGCTGTTCCCCGGCCGCTTCTGGCTGGCGATCGGCAGCGGCGAGCAGCTCAACGAGGGCATCACCGGCGAGATTTGGCCGCCGAAGGCGCGGCGCAACGAACGGCTGCGCGAGTGCGCCGACGTGATGCGCGCGCTGTGGGCCGGCGAGACGGTGACGCACCGCGGGCTCGTGCGCGTCGAGGGGGCGAAGCTGTACACGCGGCCGCGCGCGCGGCCGCAGCTGTTCGGCGCGGCGCTCACGGCCGAGACGGCGCGCTGGCTCGGGAGCTGGGCCGACGGGCTCATCACCGCGGCGCAGCCGGACCACGAGCACGCGCGGGTGATCGAGGCGTTCCGCGAGGGCGGGGGCGAGGGCAAGCCGGTGCACCTCAAGGTGCAGCTGGCCCACGCGGCCGGCGAGGCGGCGGCGCTGCAGGGGGCGTGGGAGCAGTGGCGCACCAACGTGTTCGCCAGCGACCTGCTGGCCGATCTGCGGACGCCGGCGCAATTCGAGGCGGCCGCGGCGTTCGTGACGCCGGAGGCGATGCGCGGGCCGGTGCGCGTGGCGGCCGACCCGTCGCGCCACGTCGAGTGGCTGGCCCGCGACGCGGAGCTCGGCGTCGACCTGGTGTCGCTCCACCACGTCGGTCGCGATCAGGAGCGCTTCATCGCCGACTTCGCGGCCCGCGTGCTGCCCCAGCTGCGGGGGCGCGGCGAGGCGCGGGAAGGGTGAGCGGCGGGGAGTGATTCGAGGGCCGTCGATTCGCGCGGTCGGCGGCGAGCAAGCGCGCAGCATCGTCGACTCGCGTGATTCGCTGCGATTCGTCTGGTGATGGACGCATTCGCCCGCGAGCAGGAGCGCAGCCCCGGCGAGCCGCGCCGTCGTCGGGCTCGTCGACGCCGCGGTGCTGATCCGCGGAGGTCGTGGCATTGCACGGGCTGCTGCGAATCCCAGGTGGCCGGTGGCAGCGCCCGCGTCGGCATGCCGCGCAGGGCCTCGCGGGCTCGCCGGCCGCGGCGCCGGGTCTCGGACTCGCGTCTTCGCGCATGAGTCCGGCGATGGCGGCGGCGGACCGCGAGCGATCGGTGCATGCCCATGTTTCGCCGGCGGAGGTCGCTCGCGAAGGTCGGGGCTGGCGGAACGGGACGCGTTGCGCATGGTTCCGGGCGTGCGGATCCACCACCGCTCGCGCCGTCGGTTCCTCGCGCTCGCGGGCGGCGGGGGCATCACCGCCGCGCTCGCGTGTGCGCCGGGTGCCGGGCGAGCGCGCGGCGGTCCGGAGCTCGTCAAGGCGCTGTCGCCCGAGCTGTTCATCCGCCACGGGGCGCACAACGCCGAGACGCGGCTCGAGAGCTTGCCGGTCGGTCGGCTCGTCACGCCGATCGATCGCTTCTACGTGCGCAACCACGGACCGACGCCGCGGCTGTCGCCGGCCGACTGGCGGCTCGAGATCCACGGCGACGCCGTCGAGCGGCCGGTCAGCTTGACGTACGAGGAGCTGGTCGCGCTGCCGACGATGACGATCACGCGCTACCTCGAGTGCGCCGGCAACGGCCGCGCCTACTTCCCCGACCTGCTCGGTCTCCCCGTCGACGGCGACCCGTGGCGCGACGGCGCCTACGGGGTGGCGGAGTGGACCGGGGTGCCGCTCTCGAGCTTGCTGGCGCTGGCGGGCCTGCGCGACAGCGCGGCCTGGGTGATGCCGGTCGGCCTCGATGCGGAGGGCTACGCGCGGCCGATGCCGCTGGCGAAGGCCATGATGGCCGACACGATCCTCGCTCATCGCATGAACGGCGAGGCGCTGCCGATGGACCACGGGTTCCCCGCGCGCGTGGTCGTGCCGGGGTGGATCGGGGCGGCCAGCGTGAAGTGGGTCGGCGCGCTCGAGGTCACGGCGCAGCAGCCCGCGGTCGCGGCCAACACCGAGGACTACGTGATGCTCGGCGCCGACTATCCCGGGCCGCCGCCGGTGTTGACGGCGCTGGTGATCAAGAGCGCCGTCTGCTTGCCGTGGCCCGCGGTGCTGCCCGCGGGGCGACGGACGATCCACGGCCTCGCGTGGTCGCCGTTCGGGAAGATCGCCAGGGTCGACGTCAGCCTCGACGGCGGGCGCACGTATCCCCGCGCGGCGCGCCTCGTCGGCGACAACCTGCCGGTCGCGGGCACGTGGTGGGAGCTCGACGTCGAGGCGCCGCCGGGCGACCTCACGGTCACGCCGCGCGCGGTCGACGAGCACGGGCACACGCAGCCGCCGCTGGTGCAGCAGCGGCCGAACGACAAGGGCTATCTGTTCGCGGCCCCGGTGCCGCACCCGATCCGCTTCGTGTAGCTGCAAGCGATGGCCTGGCCGCGAGCGCTCGCGTCTCTCGCGGGCGATCGACCGGCGAACTCGAAGGGTGTCGCCCGATGCAGTCGGGTCTCGAAAGCCGCATCACCGAGGCGAAGGTCCTCGGTGCCGCACCGATCATTCTTCGCGCGCGCCGGATGGGCCTCCGAAAGCCCCCACGTGGGGGCTCGGGCCCCGGCAGGTGCTTTCGCGCTTGACTCCCTGTACCTGTTCGCGATAGCGAGGGGATGAGCTAGGGTTCGCGTGTCCACGCAGCGACGTACGATTCGACCGACTCGCACCCACCGAATGAGGTGGGGCGGGAATTGACGTCACTGGCACGTTCGCCCCTGGCTGATCCGGGCCAATGAGGCCCGGCCCCCCGCGGCTCTGCGCCGCCATCGCCCGATCAGCTCATCGACAAGGACGCTCGCCATGACGCATCACCGTCTGCCAGGGAAGATTGTTCTGTTCACGCCGCTCTCGCTGCTCGCGCTGGTCGCCTGCGACCCGGAGATCGAGACCGACGCCGAGCTCGACGCCGTGGACGTCGCGTCGGCCAAGGCCGACATCACCGACGCCGGGCAGCCGACGATCATCAGCCACGAGGAGCTGTTCGCCGGCGTGGCCGACCCGCCGCCGGCGCCTCCGCGCGACGACGCGGTCAGCGACGAGTTCACGGCGGAGGTCGACGAGGAGGGCGAGGCGATCTACGGCGGCACGACGGTGCCGGTGTGCGGCTGGGCCTCCACGGTCGAGCTCGGCGGCTCGTGCACGGGCACGCTGGTCCACCCGCAGGTGGTCATCTACGCCGCGCACTGCGGCGCGAGCTACAGCAAGATCTACTTCGGCGAGAAGTACACGACGCCGGCCAAGACGGTGACGCCGCAGTGGTGTAAGGTCTACCCGGGCGGCCAGCCCGGCGACGGCAACGACTTCGCGGTGTGCAAGCTGGCGACGCCGGTCAACGACGTGCCGATCGTGCCGATCCTGATGGGCTGCGAGACGAGCAACCTGCAGCCCGGCAAGTCGGTCACGCTGGTCGGCTTCGGCAACGCCGACAACGGGCCCTACGGCGTGAAGCGCCAGGTGACGACGACGATCAACGGCTTCCAGGGCGACGAGATCTCGATCGGCGGCAACGGCAAGGACACCTGTCAGGGCGACTCCGGCGGCCCGGCGTTCATCAAGCTGGCCGATGGGACATGGCGCGTGTTCGGCATCACCTCGTACGGCGGGGCGTGCGGCAGCGGCGGCATGTACTCGATGATGCACAAGGGCATCCAGTGGTTCGAGCAGCAGACGGCGCTCGACCTGACCCCGTGCCACAACGTCGACGGCACCTGGAACCCGGGCCCCGGCTGCTACAACTTCCAGACCAACCCGGGCAGCGTGAACGACACGTGGACGGGCGGCTGCAACGCGGGCGCCCCGAGCGGCGCGTACAGCCAGACCTGCGGCGCGGCCTACGGGGGCGGCGGCAACCCGCCGCCGCCGCCGCCGGACCCGGCGCCCTGCACCGGCTGCACCGAGTACGGCGGCACGCTGTCGGGGGCCGGCGACGCCGACCAGCACCCGAACGGCAGCTACTACCAGAGCACGACGTCCGGCGCGCACGAGGGCTACCTGGTCGGGCCGGCCGGCACCGACTTCGACCTCTACCTGTACAAGTGGAACGGCAGCGCGTGGGCGGCGGTCGCCAAGGCCGAGACCGCGTCGACGAACGAGACGATCAAGTACAGCGGCACCGCCGGCTACTACGCCTGGCTGGTCCAGTCGTACAGCGGCAGCGGCACTTACAAGCTGTGGGTCAAGAAGCCGACCTGAGCGCCGCGCGGGCGTGAGGCCCCTCGGCTGTATCGCAGGACATGTCCCTTAAAGCATGTCCTGCGAGCGTGGAGCGTTTCGGGCCCGGGGATCCCCGCGTGGGCCCGGCGCGCCGGTTGTAGCGAAACCTCCGGCGCGGCATGCACGAGTTCGCCGATCCGGCAAGCGGACGACCGGCCGGGTCCGAAAGACCGCGGTGGCTCGTGAGGGCCGTCAAGTGGGCCCAGAGGCCGCGGTGCACGTGCATCGATCGCCGTCCCGAGAGTGAACTTCGTTCGCCTGTCCCCGCCCGGTGAAGGTCGTCCGCGGAGCGCGCTTTGCGAGGCGCGGCGGTTCTCGCTATCACGGGGGCTGTGGCGGGGAACCTCCGGACCATGGCGGCGCGCACTCTCCGCATGACGCGGCGAGAAGTGAACGCGCTGTTCCCCGGCGACCCGCGCACGCGCTACGACGACGCGATGCTCGGCTGGTCGCTGGCCTTCCACGCCAGCTACTTCGCGTTCGTGGCCGAGGTGATGCCGGCCTGGCTGTTCGGCCCGCTCGGGGTGGTGCTGTTCCTGCGCTACTTCAACCGCTGGCACGAGGCGCTGCACTCCGATCAGCGCGGCGCGTCGCGCTGGCACCCGGCGCGGTCGCTGCTGGTGGTGGTGTCGCCGATCTACCTCGGCCGCGCGCAGCTCGAGGAGCTGCACGTGATGCACCACCGCGAGGAGGGCAGCGAGGCCGACCCCGACCGCGAGATGATGCACTGCGGCCCGCTGCGCTCGACGCTGCTGTGCCTGGTCCAGCCGGAGCTGCTGGCGTGGTGGTACCTGCGGCGCCGCGGCCTCGACCCGCGCCTGGCGGTGGAGATGTTCACCCACGCGGCCACGTGGTCGGCGCTGATGTGGATCGGCGGGCTGCGCGGCTTTGTCGCCTACAACCTGGTGGTGCGGATCGGCAACGCGCTGGCCTGGCTGGTGTTCGCGTGGCTGGTCCATCAGCCATGGCTCTACGGACATGTCGAACCGCCCGAGTTCCCGCGCCCGCTGCGGTGGCTGTGGATCGCGCTGGTCGGCCGCGAGAACTACCTGGGCGTGCGCTTCCACTTCCTCCACCACCTGTTCACGGCGGTGCCCGACCGCCGGCTGCCGGCCCTGGCGCGACGCCTGGCCCCGGCAGCGGCCGAGAGCGCCCCCGAGGCGGCCTGAGTCGTTCCCTGGCGCAAGCGACAGGGGAGCGGCCAAAACGGCGCCTCGGCGCGACTGCCGCCTTGCCGGGGAGCGGCGACGAGGCGGCGTGGGCTGGCGCAGCGACCGAGATCACCCATGTTGGCGGGCATGACGCGGCTCATCCGCGAGGCGATCGCAGAGGGCACGATCGCCGCCGCAGGCGACCGCGATCCGGCCAGCATCGCCCTGGCGCTCACGAGCGACGACGGGACCCCGATCCCCGACGTCGACATCGCCGACATCCGGATCGACGCGATGATCGTCGGCGCGGCGGGGTCCCGGCGCGCATCGCCGGCGTGACGCCAGGTCGTCTCCCCGACACGTACATCGCGCAGGTCGTGCCACTGCGGGAGGAGACCTGGAAGCCCGGCGGACATGTGTTCGCCGTCGCAGTGGCCCACGGAAGCGCGGCGCGGGCTCACGCTGACCCGCGTCGTGCTGGCCCGAGGTGCGCGGGTGCCCGCGGGGGAGGTTCGCTTCCGTAGCGATTCCCGTCTATGCTTGGGACCCGCCGATGACGGACTCCGGTGATATCTGGCAGCGCTACGACGCGAAGGTCCTGCAGATCCAGCAGCTCGAGGCGCGGGTGGCGGAGCTCGAGGGGGCGGTCGCGACCGGTCGGCACGAGCGCGACCACTGGGCTCAGCTGGCCCGCCAGCTGAACAAGAAGCTGCAGGTGGCGGCCGGGCTGGCGCAGCGGCTGCGCGCGGCCCAGCACGAGCCGCAAGCCCCGCTGCCGTCGGTGATCGTCGCCAGCCCCCAGAGCGGCGCGAGCCAGGAAGAATTCGACCGCGCCCGCGAGGTGCTGGGCCTGGTGCTGTCGGCGTTGACCCGGGCCCTCGACGACGACGACGAGGCGGTCGCCGAGCTCGGCCGTCGCCTGCGTCACCACGCCGGGGGCAAGCTGCTGCACAGCATCACCCGCGGCACGCTGACGCTGGTGCCGGTCGACGGCCGCTACCTCGTCGATCGCGCGTGGCTGGAGCGCCTCGACCTGACGGCGCTGCGCGGCGAGCTCGACGTCGCGGCTCAGTCCGGCATCTACCCGCGACCGGCGGGCTCGTCGATCGTCCACACCGAGCCGCCGATCCGCCGGCCCGACCTGCAGGCCCGCCTCGCCGAGCTCGGCCCGTCGCCGGCCTCCCCCGCGCCCGCCTCCCGCCCGGCGCCGATCGCCATCTCCGGCGAGCTGGAGATCGAGCTCGAGCACGAAGAGTACGACGCGTATACGGACCTGCCGCCGCCGCCGCCGATGCCCGCGGCCCAGCTGCTGATGCCGCCGCCGCCGCTGCTCGCGGCGCTGCCGGCCGAAGATGTCCTGCCGCCGCCGCCCCCGCCTACCGAGCCGCCGCGCCGCCTCGAAGACACGATGCGCGGCAAGATCCAGACGCCGGCGGCCCTGACCGAGGCGTTCATCCCGAACCTGCGGATCGGTCGCCTGGTCAAGACGCCCAGCGGCGGGTGAGGTCGCTGGGACATGTCCGCCGGGGCATGTTCGTCGGGGCATGTCCGCGAGGTCATGCGATGAATGCGCCGCCCGGCGAACGCAGGCAGATGTTCCGCGGGACAGGTGCTGGCGGGGACCGCGAGGCTGCGGCGGCGCCGCGGCGAGCCGCGGCCGCGCGGGCGCTCCCCGTGTGCGGCTGGATCGGATGTCCCGCGGGACAGGTCGTGGCGGGGACCCGGCCGGGGCGCGGGCGACACCGCCGCGGGTCGTCGGCCGCGCGGGCGCTTCCCGGGCGGGCGCGGCTGCGCTAGCCTGCCGGCGATGTCCGACACGCTGCGCCTCGGCGCCCTGCTCGCCGGCGAAGACGCGAGCTACCACGGCTGCGGGCCGGAGACGGCGGTGACGCGGCTGGTCGTCGATTCGCGGCGGGTGGTCCCCGGCGCGGCGTTCGTGGCGGTGCCGGGGCTGGCGCACGACGGGCACGCGTTCGTGCCGGCGGCTCTGGCGGCGGGCGCGGCGCTGGCGATCGTCGAGCGCGGGCGGCTGGTCGAGCCGCGACCGGAGCCGCGGGTCGAGCTGCCGGCGATCGCCGACGCGCTGCCGCGGCTGTGCGCGCGCGCCTGGGGCGAGCCGGGCGAGCACCTGCGCCTGGCCGGAGTGACAGGTACGAACGGCAAGACGACGGTGACCTTCCTGGTCGCGGCGATGCTGGCCGCGGCCGGGCGCAAGCACGCGCGGATCGGCACCGCCGGCAACTGGGTCGCCGACCGCGAGGAGCCGGCCGCGTTCACCACGCCGTTCCCGCTCGAGCTGCAGGAGCTGCTGGCGCGGGCCCGGGGCCGCGGAGCGACCGACGCGGTGATGGAGGTGTCGTCGCACGCGCTGGCCCAGGGGCGGGTCCGGCCGCTGCGCTACGAGGCGGCCGGGCTGACCAGCTTCTCGCAGGACCACCTCGACTTCCACGCGACGATGGCCGAGTACCTGGCCGCCAAGTGCCTGCTGCCGGCGGCCCACCTGCGGCCGGGCGGGGTGGTGGTCGCGGCGGTCGACGACCAGCCGGCGGCGCAGCAGTTCCTGGCCGCGGCGCCGGCCGGGGCGCGGGTGTGGCGAGCGTCGCGCGGCGGCTCGCCGGGGGCGGAGCTCTTCGCCTCTTCGGTCATGTCGGAAAGGACAGGGCTTAAAGCGCAGGTCGACACGCCGGCGGGGCCGCTCGCGCTGCGCTCGCCGCTGGTCGGCGCGTTCAACCTCGACAACCTGCTGGTGGCGATCGGGCTGGGGCTGGGGCTGGGGCTGCCGCTCGAGGCGATCGGCGCGGCGCTGGCGAGCTGCCGCGGGGCGCCGGGGCGGCTCGAGCGGGTCACGGTGGCCGGCGTCGAGGGGCCGGTGGTGCTGGTCGACTACGCGCACACGCCGGACGCGGTGGCGCGGGCGCTGCAAGCGGTGCGCAGGGCCTGCAGCGGGCGGCTGTTCGTGGTGCTCGGCTGCGGGGGCGACCGCGACCCGAGCAAGCGCGCGCCGATGGGCGAGTTCGCGGCCACCCTGGCCGACCGCTTCTACGCCACCTCCGACAACCCGCGCACCGAGGACCCGGAGGCGATCGTGGCACAGATGCTCGCCGGAGTGCCGCCGGCGCGCCGCGACCGGGTGGTGCCGCTGGTCGACCGCCGCGCCGCGATCGCCCGCGCGGTCGCGGAGGCCGGGGCCGACGACGTCATCGTGATCGCCGGCAAGGGCCACGAGGATTATCAGATCGTCGGGACGACCAAGCTGCACTTCGACGACCGCGAAGAGGCCGCCGCGGCGCTGCGCCTGCGCGGGTCCGCGAGTCGGGGGCCCTGATCGATCAAGGACGTCCTCGAGGACAGCCGGTGCTGCGATCGCCGGGTCGTCGGTGCGCAGCGGGCATGTGTCCGGTGAAGATCGCGGGGGTGGGGCGCCCCACGCCGGTGACTGCCGAACGCGCGCAAGGCAGCCGGGCCCGTCGGGCGACGGGTGGCGAGTCGAGCGCGCGACGGCGCAGAGGACTGGACGCATCGACTCGAGCGGCCGATTCGGGCCGCTGTCGCTTTTCCCGGTGATTCGTCGCGCTGGCGGCCGTCGAGCGGTTCGAGCCGCGAGCGGCGAGGTCGTCGTCGCGGCCTCCGGGGGCCGGCGACGGCGAGCGAGGGGCGCCGGCTTTGCGCGCCGTTGCGGGCGCGGAGGCGTCCGTGTCTGTGGACGCTGCTGCCATTGCCTGCGACCGGGCGAGCCGCGCACTGGATGTCCGCGAGGACAGGTGAGCCGCGGACCGCGGTGACGGGCGCGGTCGCGGGTTTGCGCCGCGGCTGTCCGAAGGGACAGGGGCGCGCCGCCGCGACCGCGGCGAGGCGGCGGGGTTGTTGCTCCGGTCCGTCGATCGCGGCCGGTCGCGGCCGTTGCGACCCACCCCACGTCGACCGCCGGCGGCGTCCGTGGTTGTGATCACGTCGACTCGTCCGCTGCCGGATGCGAGGTCAGAGTTACCTGGGAGGAATGGAGCGAGCGATGCGTACATTGATAGTGACGATGACCACGCTGGCGCTGATCGGTGCGCTGGTGTCGACGCTCGCGGCGGCGAGCGACAGCGCCGGCGCGGGCCCCCGGGTCACCGATCTCGAGGTGTTCCGCGACGGCCTCACCTTCGTCGCCTCGGGCAGCTTCACCGCCGGCGACGGCGAGCCGGCGCCGGTGCTGGTGCGGGCGCGCGGGCTGGTGACAGGCTCGTGCGTCGATCCGCGGGCGCGGGCGAGCCAGCCGTTCGCCCTGCCGATGGCCCTCATCGGCACCGGCGTGACCCGCCGGGCCGGGCGCGAGGCGACCTTCTTCGTCCGCACCAGCCCGCCCGCGGTCGCCGCCGCCGAGGTCTGCCCTGCCGCCGACTGGCGGGTCGCGCCGACCGACATCGAGTTCACCGCGGTCAAGCTGCAGGTCGGCCGCCCCGGCGCGCGCGTGCTGTGCCAGTTCCCCGCGGTCGACGGCCGCATCGACGACCCGGGCTGCCAGATCGACTCGTGAGCCGGAGCGGGCGAGATGGCGCAGAAGACATGTCCCTTGCGCCATGCCCCTTCGGACATGGCCACAAGGTCAGCGCGGCGCGGCTCAGTCGCCGAGGACGGTGACGGTGCGGACCTCGACGACCGCCTCGGCGCCGACGAACTCGCCGGCGTCGAACACGGTGCGGCCGGCGCGGGTGGCCGAGACGCGCAGGGCGGTGCCGGGGCTGTCGTCGAGGCCGAGCGCGTGCAGCTCGTCGAGGTCGGCGACGAACTTGCCGTCGTCGTGGGCCACGCAGGTGAGCTCCTCGCCGACCGGCTCGCCGCCGATGAGGCTGACGAGGCGTAGGACCAGCGGCTCGCGGCCGTCGGGGCGCCACTCGAGGCGGAGCTCGTCGCGGTCGCGGTCGACGGCGCCGGTCAGCGCGGCTGGCTCGGGCAGGCGCGGGCGCAGGGTGAAGCCGGGCAGCTCGTCGCCCTCGCCGTCGACGCGGACGACCAGCTCGGACGGGGCCGGCTCGCCCGGCGGCCACGCGCCGGCGGGCAGGCTGTCGCCCAGGTAGGTGTAGGTCACGCCGGAGATCGTCGGCACCAGGTCGGGCACGAGCGCCAGCGGGACGTCGATCGCGGCGTCGCCGAGGCCGACGCTGAGGTTGCCGGCGTCGAGCAGGATCAGCTCGCGCGCGCCGCTGCTGTCCTTCGAGACAGTGTCCTTGGAGACAGGTTCGTCGCCGACCAGGAGCTGGTCGCTGGGCGCGCAGTGGCCGGACCGCAGGCGCTCGGCCGGCGGCCGCGGCAGGTCGAGGCGGGTGCGCGCGGCGGCCTCGTCGTAGCCGCGGTACTGGGCGAACACCGCCGCGACCTCGAGCGCCGGCTCGTCGCCGCCGAACTCGCCCGGCGGCTGGACGACCACACGGATCTGGGCGAGGCGCGAGGTCGCGGCCGGCTCGCCGGACTCCTGCGGGGCGAGGCCCAGCTCGCCCGGCTCGTCGACGCCGCTGCACGCCGCGATCGCGGCGGCGAGCAGGAGGCCCAAAGCGGCGGGCCGGCGACTGGCGACGGGGCGGTCGGTCACGGATCCAGAATTACCGCGGCCTGGCGGCCAAGTCACGGAAGCGGGGCGACGCGCCGATCGCGACCCCTGTGGTAGGCTGCCGCACCCGCATGGACCCCGAGGCGGCTGTGGCGCTCGCACGCGCGGTTCTCGTCGATCTGACCGCTGACGAGGCGCGGGCGATCTCGGCGGCGCTCCAGCCGGTCCTGGCCCGCCTCCGAGCCCTGCCGGACACGTGTGCGGAGGGTGCGCCGGACGCCCGGCTGCGCGCCGAGCAAGTCCTGCGCGCCGATGTCCCGGGGCCGGCGCTGCCGCAGTCGCAGGCGCTCGCGGGGGTGCCGTCGACGACCCCCGACGGCCTGGTGCGGGTCGCGTCGTTCGCGGCGCCCGATGTGTCGTCGCCGTCACGCGAGGTCGGCTCGTCGTGACCGCGGACCGCGCGCAGATCGTCGCACTCTCCGCCGGTGAGCTCGCCGACGCGGTGCGAACCGGGACGATCGCCGCGGTCGAGGCGGCTCGCGCCTACCTCGCCCAGGTCGAGGACACGGCCGCGCGCCTCGGGGCTTACGTGCGCACCACGCCGGCGCTGGCGCTGGCCGAGGCCGCCGCGGTCGACGCGGCGCGGGCCCGCGGTGAGCCGCTCGGCCCGCTGGCGGGGGTGCCGTATGGCCTCAAGGACAGCCTCGTGACCGCCGGGGTGGCGACGGCCGCGGGCTCGCGGATGCTGGCCGGCTGGGTCCCGCCCTACGACGGCGCCCACGTCCGGCGCATGCGCGCCGCCGGGGCGGTGCTGCTCGGCAAGCTCGCGCTCGACGAGTTCGGCATGGGCGCCCACGGCGACCTGTGCGCGGATGTCCCGGAGGACAGGTTCTTGGACGGGGCGGGCGGCGAGCGGGCTTCGGAGCATGCGCGGATGGACATGTCCGGAAGGACATTCGCGCCCGTGCGGGCGCGCAGCGGCGCGGAGGGTGGGGCGGACGCGGCCGCGCGCGCCGCCGCGCGCGGGGGTGGCTGGCCCTCGGGACATCCTCGCGAGGGGTCGGGGCGGGGCGAGGGGCCGCGGGGCGCATGGTCTTCGGGACATGTCCCTTCAGACTCGCCGAGCGGGGCCGCGGGGCGGCGGTGGAGCGGGCCGTCCAACCCGTGGTCTTCGGGACATGTCCCGGGCGGCTCGTCGAGCGGGGCGGCGGCGGCGGTCGCGGGGCGGGCGGCGGCGGTCGCCGTCGGCAGCGACACGGGCGGATCGATCCGCGTGCCCGCGGCCCGCTGCGGGCTCGTCGGCGTGCGCCCGACCTGGGGCAGAGTGTCGCGGGCCGGGCTGGTCGCGTTCGCCTCGAGCCTCGACACCGTCGGCCCGCTGGCGCGCACCGTCGACGACGCGGCCCGCGTGCTCACCTGTCTCGCGGGACAGGACGATGCGGACAGCACCTCGCTGCGCGCGCCGGTGCCCGACTACGCGGCGATGGCGGCGCGCGGGCGCGGCGACGGGCTGCGCGGGGTGACGATCGGGGTCGACCCGGCCGGCCTCGCGGGCGTCGAGCCGGCGGTGGCGGAGGCGTTCGCGGCGGCGCTGGCGACCCTTGTCGGGGTCGGGGCGGCGATCGTCGAGGTCGCGCTGCCGGACCCGGGGCAGGCGCTGGCGGCCTACGCGGCGCTGTCGGCGGTCGAGGCGGTCAGCAACCTGGCCCGCTACGACGGCGTGCGCTACGGGCTGTGTGTCCCGAAGGACAGCTTCGCGGCGACGGCGGCGGCGACCCGCGGCGCCGGGTTCGGGCGCGAGGTCAAGCGCCGGCTGGTGCTGGGCGCGTGGCTGCAGGCCGAGCCGGAGCTGCTGGCGCGGGCCCGGGCGGCCCGGGCGACGGCGACCGCCGGGCTTCAGGCGGCGCTGGCCGGCTGCGACGCGCTGGCGAGCCCGACCTGCGCCGAGGCGGGGGTGCGCGTGCGAGAAGCTGTCCTCGAGGACAGTTTGCGAGCGGGCCGCGCCCTGGTCGACCTCGACGTCGACCGCTTCACCGTGGCCGCCAGTCTGGCCGGGTTGCCGGCGCTGTCGCTGCCGTGCGGGCTGACGGCGGGCCCGCCGGCGCTGCCGATCGGGCTCCACCTCGTGGGCCGGCGGCTCGAGGAGGGGCGGCTGCTGGCGATCGCGGCCGCGTTCGAGGCGGCGACGCCGTGGCGCGCGCGCCTGTTCGCCGGTCCGGAGGGCGCGTGACGTCCGAGCTCGTGCCGGTGATCGGGCTCGAGGTCCACTGCCGGCTGAAGACGGCGAGCAAGCTGTTCTCCGCCTGTCCCTTGCGACCTGGCGCAGCGGCCAACTCGGCCACCGACCCGTACACGTGGGCGCTGCCGGGGACGCTGCCGACGGTCAACGCCGCCGCGGTGGCGCTGGCGGTGCGGCTGGCGGCGGCGCTCGGCTGCGAGGTCGCCGAGGAGAGCGGCTGGGACCGCAAGCACTACTTCTACCCCGACCTGCCGAAGGGCTATCAGATCAGCCAGCACGCGCGCCCGCTGGCCCGCGGCGGCGGGCTCGAGGTGCCCGACCCGGAGGCGGGGCCGTGGGCGACGCGGGTGATCGCGCTGCAGCGGCTGCACCTCGAGGAGGACGCGGCGAAGGTCCACGCCGGCGCGCTGCTCGATTACAACCGGGCCGGGGCGCCGCTGGTCGAGATCGTGACGGCGCCTGTGATCCGCAGCGCTGCGGAGGCTGCGCGGGTGTTGCGGTCGCTGCGCTTGCTGCTGCTCCGCCTCGGTGTGTCCGACGCCACGATGGAGGACGGTTCGCTCCGCTGCGACGTGAATGTCTCGCTGCAGCGGCGGGGATCCTCGGCGCCGGGGGTGCGCTGCGAGATCAAGAACCTCAACTCGTTCAACTTCATCGAGCGGGCCGTGACGGCCGAGGTCGAACGCCAGGAGGCGCTGCTTGCCGCAGGAGTGCCGGTCACGCCGGTGACGTTGCGCTACGACCCGGCCCGCGCGGCGGTGCAGGTGATGCGCGTGAAGGAGACAGAGCTCGAATACCGCTGGCTCCCCGAGCCCGATCTGCCGCCGCTGCGCGTCGATCCGGCGGCGGCGGCGGCGGCGCGCGCGAGTCTGCCCGAGCTGCCCGAGCGGACCCGCATGCGCTACTGCGTGCTCGGGCTGGCGCCCATCGAGGCGGCGCAGCTGATCGACGAACCTGTCCTCGGGGACTGGTACGACGCGGCGCTGACGAGCCTCGGTCCGCGCGGGCCGGCGCTGGCGCGGCGGCTGTGCAAGTGGCTGACGGTCGAGCTGATCGGGCGCGTCCCGCCGGCGCAGCTGGCGTCTGCGAAGGTGGTGCCCGCGGCGCTCGCCGAGCTCGTCCGTATGCTCGAGTGCGGCGAGGTCAGCGCACCGGCGGCGAAGCAAATCCTGGATCTGCTGGTGGAGGAGGGCGGCGTCCCGGGTGGGATCGCCGCGCGCGAGGGCCTTCTCCTCGAGAACGACGACGCGGCGCTGACGGCGGCGATCGTCGAGGTGCTGCGTGGCTATCCGCAGCAGGTGGCGCAGTATCGCGCAGGAAAGGCGACGTTATGGGGATACCTTATTGGGCGGGTTATGCAGGTGCTGCGGGGTCGGGCCGACCCGCAACGCGTCCACAAACTCCTCGTGGTGGCGTTACAGTCGCCGCCCCCAGGAGACGAAACGATATGACCAGCGAATCCAGCGCGATGCTCCGCCCGGTCAAGCTCAGCCCCGACGGCCGGGTGCTGCACCTGCTCGACCAGCGTTCGCTCCCCGAGCGCGAGGACTGGCTCGACCTCGACGACGTCGAGTCGGTGGCGGAGGCGATCGAGCGGCTGGCGGTGCGCGGGGCCCCGGCGATCGGCTGCGCGGCGGCGCTCGGGTTGGTGGCCTCGTCGTGGCGCTTTTCGGACGACACGGTGATGTTCCGCGAGTCGTGCCTGATGGCGTGCGAGCGGCTGGCGCGGACCCGGCCGACCGCGGTCAACCTGTTCCACGCGATCGCCCACATGCGCGGCGCGCTGGCCGAGTGCCCGGCCGGGCTGGCGGTCGCCGGCGTGCGCGGGCACCTGCACGCGGCGGCGCTGCGCTACGTCGACGACGAGCTGCGCGCGTGCCTGACGATGGCGGACCACGGGGCGCCGCTGATGCCCGAGGTCGGCACGGTGCTGACGCACTGCAACACCGGGGCGCTGGCGACGGCCGGCTGGGGCACGGCGCTCGGCGTGATCCGGCGGGCCCACGCCAGCGGCAAGAAGATCCGCGTGCTCGCCGACGAGACGCGGCCGGTGCTGCAGGGCGCGCGGCTGACCGCGTGGGAGCTGCGGCACGACGGGATCCCCGTCGATGTCATCGCCGACAACATGGCCGGCGCGCTGATGGCCCGCGGCGAGATCCAGGCGGCCATCGTCGGCGCCGACCGGATCGCCCGCAACGGCGACGTCGCCAACAAGATCGGCACCTACACCGTGGCGGTCCTGTGCCGCTACCACCAGATCCCGTTCTACGTGGCGGCGCCGTGGTCGACGATCGACCCGTCGACCGCGAGCGGGGCGGAGATCCCGATCGAGGAGCGCGACCACAACGAGGTCCACCTCCACGGCGGCCGGCGCATGACCCCGGCCGGCGTCGGCGCCCGCAACCCGGCGTTCGACGTCACCCCCGCCGAGCTGGTCACCGCCTTCATCACCGAGCGCGGGGTGTTCCGCCCGGCGACGCTGTCGGCGCTGATGGATTCCTGAAAGGACATGCCGTAAGAGGCATGTTTGAGGGGACATGTGCGTAAGGGCATGTCCCTTCCGCCGTTCGCGCGGGCGAGGCCGGGCGGCTCATTTCCCGCGCGGCTTGGCCGGCGCGGGCGCGGGGCCGGCCTTGACCTGGCCCAGGAGCCAGTTCGTGAGCTGGCCGAGGAACGCGGGGTCGACGGTGCGGGCGGCGTCGAGGTAGCGGGCCGGGGTGGAGTTCTCGGGCTCGGGCTTGAACAGGTGGTCGAGGTCGGCGAACTGCTTGAGCTCGGCCTTGCGTTTGCGGCGCTTGGCCAGCTTCATCAGCTCTTGCGGGTCGCGGTTCGGGTCGACCTCGAAGTCCTTGGTGCCCTGGGCGATCCACAGCGGCGCCTCGCCGCCGGCGATCAGCGCCTCCGGCGAGACCTGTAAAATTTCCCGCACCCACAGCGCCTGCGAGGCCAGCTCGGGCGGCACGCCCTGGCCGGTCTTGAGCGCCTGCAGCGTCTTCTCCTGGGTCTTTTTGGCGTCGTCGCGGAGCTGGGGCGGCACCGCCTGCAGGGCTGCCTCGCCCTGCGCGCGCAGGATCTGCTCGTAGGGGCGGCCGGGCGCGGCGAGCAGGGCCACCGCCTTCACGCCCGGGTCTTCGGCGGCCAGGGTGAGGGCCTTCCAGCCGCCCTCGCCGTGGCCGACGAGGACGATGCGGTCGGGGTCGACCTCGTCCTGGACCAGCAGGGTCCGCAGCGCGCGGCGGGCGTCCTCGAGCTGGCCGAGGTAGGAGACCGGGCCCTCGGCGCTGCTGCCGAAGCCGCGCTCGTCGAAGCGGAGGACCGCGAAGCCGGCCTCGGCGAGCGCGTCGGTGATCGTGTGGCTGCCGAGGTCGACCGGGGGCGGGCCGGCGAAGCCGAAGCGGTCCTGCTGGCCGGTGCCGGGCAGCAGGAGCGCGCCGGGGAACGGGCCCTTGCCGGGCGGCAGCAGGACCTCGCCGGCGAGCGCGGGCTCACCTGGCCTTCCGGGCAGCTCGACCTCGCGGCGGGTGAACTTCGCGCCCGGCGGCGGGCTGTACTTGAGGACAGGTGGCCCGGCGATCTCCCACTCGGGCCAGGCGGGCGGCTGGACGGGGACCTGGATCTCGACGTCGTCGGCCTCGATCTGGACCTTCTCGATCCGGCCGTCGCGCAGCTCGATCGTCTCGCCGAGGTTGGTCTTGACGGTGGCCCGCCCGGGCGTCGCGGGGTCGGGGATCGTCAGCGTCGCCGTCCACTCGGTCGGCATCGAGCCCGACAGGCTGACCAGGCGCCAGGCCAGCTCGCCGGCCTCGAGGCGGCGCAGGCCGAACATCAGCTCCTCGTGGAAGATCGCCGAGAAGGCCATGTACGCGTCGCCGCTGCGGTAGGTGATCTCGTCGCGCTCGCGGCCGGAGCTGAAGTGGAGCGCGTCGCCCTTGCGCTCGAACGTCAGCTCGGCGGCGTTGCTGCGCTCGAAGCCGCGGACGAGGTCGCCGCGGGCGTCGACGACGATCTCGCCGGAGCTGCGCAGCGGCTCGGCCGGCTTGCCGTCGCGGCCGGGCGGGCGCAGCTCGATGCGGGTGGCGAAGCGGAAGCGGCCGGGCTCGCCGTCGACCGGGCCCTCGTAGCGGCCCCACGAGGTGCCGATCGGCTTGCCGGCCTGCATCATCGTGTAGACGCGGACCTCGCCCGGGCGGTAGAGCTTGTCGACCGCGGCGCCGGGCCACGACAGGGTGACCTGTCCTTCGGAACCTGTCTCCGGGGACTTGGACTCCTCGGTCGGGATCTTGAGGCAGCCGCCCGCGAGCGTCAGCGCGAGGGCAGCCGTCAGGGCGCGGGCGGCGAGGGCGAGCGGGCGGGGGCGCATGGGCCCCGGGGATAGCCCAAGACGCCGGGCGATGCCACCGCCGCGGCGAGCGCGGCGCTCACAGGTCGCGGCACAGGCGGAAGCTGTCGAAGCGGGTGATGTCCGGCAGCGGCTGGCCGCCGGTGTAGCCCCAGACCTGCAGGCGGGTCAGCGACTTGCTCCCGTCGAGCAGCGGGAGGATGTCGTGCAGGACCCACCCGTCCAGCTGCTGGTTGGAATAGAAGGTGCTGCCGACGGTGTTGTCGGCGTAGCCCCACTCGACGTACATCGCCGGGTTGTCGGCGGCGTCGTGCCAGGTCCAGAAGTCGGCGCTGACGAGCTGCGCGACCGGGGTGGCGGCGAAGGTCTGCTGGACGTGCCAGTTGTCGCTCGCTTCGGCGGCCCACACGCCGTCGTGCGGGTTCATCGTCACGACCACGCCGCCGTTGGTGGTCCACGGGGCGAGCGCGCCGGACTCGAAGCCCTCGTTGACGAGCAGGCTGACCTGGCCGGGGCCGCACAGCGACAGGACCTCGACCTCGCAGGTCGGGCTGCAGCCGTCGCCGGAGACGTCGTTGCCGTCGTCGCAGTCCTCGCCGGCCTGGACGACGCCGTCGCCGCACGCCTCGACCTGGCAGGTCGGGCCGCAGCCGTCGTCGGCGTCGGTGTTGCCGTCGTCGCAGGTCTCGCCGAGGCCGGCCTGGGTGACGCCGTCGCCGCACGCCTCGATCGCGCAGGTGTCGCTGCAGCCGTCCTCGGCCGCGGTGTTGCCGTCGTCGCACTGCTCGCCGAGCTCCATCGTCAGCACGCCGTCGCCGCAGCTCTCGAGCACGCAGGCGGCGCTGCAGCCGTCGTCGGCGTCGGTGTTGCCGTCGTCGCACTGCTCGCCGAGGCCGGCCTGGACGACGCCGTCGCCGCACAGCTCGCTGACGCAGGCGGCGCTGCAGCCGTCGCGATCGGCGGTGTTGCCGTCGTCGCAGCCCTCGCCCGGGCCCTGGTCGCCGTCGCCGCAGACGTTGAGCACACAGCCGGCGAGGCACGCCTGGCTCGGGCCGTTGTCGCCGCCGTCGTCGCACTCCTCGCCGTCCTCGACGAGCCCGTTGCCGCACTCGGACGCCGGCGCGGTGCTCCCGTCGGTGGTGGTCGAGTCGTCGGTCGTCGCCGTGCTCGTGGTCGTCGTCGTCGAGGTCGACGGATCGCCGGTGGTGGTCGAGTCGCCGTCGGAGGCGGTGCCGTCGTCGGTGTCGGAGGTCGTGGTCGGGACGCCGGTGGTCGGGGCGTCGGTGGTCCCCGGCTCGGTCGTGCTGCCGTCGGTGGTGGTCGAGGACGGCTCGAGCGTGTCGGTGGTGGCGACGGCGTCGCCGCAGGCGGAAAGGGACAGTAAGGTAATGGCCGCGAGGGCCGGGGTCGCGCAGCGGGCGAGGGTCTTCATCGCAGCCATCGTACCAGCGCCGCGACAGCGGCGAGCGCGGGCGCGGGCGCACATGGCCTTGGGGACATGTGCTCGGCGGGGGCGCCCCACATGTCGCACCGGGCGCGGCCGGCGAGCCGGCGAGCTGTCCCGGGGGACAGGTCCTCTCAGATACCGGCGAGGCGGCAGTCGGCCTCGACCTGCTCGAAGTCGTCGCGGTGCGGGGCGAGCTCCTCGCAGGCCTTGCGCAGCAGGTCCTCGACCGAGGTCGGGTAGAGCTTGATGCGACCGTCGCGGCCGGCGGTGACGATGAGGCGGCCGTCGGGCGAGAACTCGGCGTGGTTGACGGCGGCGGCGTGGCCGTGCAGCGTCGCCAGCAGGTCGTAGTTGGACGAGTCGACCGGCGCGTCCCACAGCTTGGCGGTGTTGTCGGACGAGGCGGTGACGATCCGCCGGCCGTCGTTCGAGAAGGTGGCGTGCAGCAGCGAGGCGGAGTGGCCGAGCAAGGTGGCGAGGACGTGCGGGCGGTCGTCGGGGCCGGACATCGACCACACCCAGGCGTCGCGCGCGGTGGCGAGGACGAGCCGGCCGCCGTCGCGCGAGAACGCGGCCGAGGCGATCGCGCCGGCGGCCGGGTCGAGGGTGGCGATCTCGCTGCCGTAGCGGGCGACCCACAGCTTGGCGGTGTGGTCGGCGCTGATGGTGACGACGGTCTCGCCGTCGGGCGAGAACACGGCGCCCTCGACCGGCGCGCTGTGACCGACGAGGTCGGTGATGAAGCGCAGCGCCTCGGCGTCGATCAGCTGGGCGGTGTTGCTGTCGCGGCTGGCGAGCACGACGTAGCGGCCGCCGGGGGCGAAGCCGGCGATCGCCTGCTGGCCGCGCGTGCCCTGCCACGGCTCGCCGACGACCGCGCCGGTGGTGGCGTCCCATATGCGCAGGGTGTCGTCGGCGCCGGCCGAGACGATGCGCGTGCCGTCGCGCGAGAAGCTGGCCCCGAGGACATGTCCCGCGTGGCCGAGGACGGCGACCTCGTCGCCGGTGGTGGCGTCCCACAGGCGCAGGTTCGAGTCCTCCTCGGCCCAGGTGAGCAGGCGGCCGGAGCCGTCGCCGGCGAACACGGCGGCGACCACCGGGCCGGCGTGACCCTCGAGCGTGCGGATGTTGCGGGTGCTGACGACGTCCCACAGCCGCGCGGTCTTGTCGTCGCTGGTGGTGACGATCCGGCTGCCGTCGGGCGAGAAGCGGGCCAGCCGCACCGAGGCGCCGTGGCCCTTGAGGGTCGGCACGGCGTTGTTGAGCGAGCCGTCCCAGATCCGCGCGGTGTTGTCGCCGCCGACGGTGAGGATCCGGGCGCCGTCGGGCGAGAACTCGGCCGCCAGCACGGCGGCGGTGTGACCCTCGAGGGTGGCGATCGGCTGGCCGCTGGCGCTGTTCCACAGCCGCGCGGTGTTGTCCTCGCTGGTCGTCAGCACGCGCGAGGCGTCGAGCGAGAACCTGACCGAAAGGACCTGTTCCGTGTGCCCGGTCAGCGTGGCCGCGACCTCGCCCTTGACCGGGTCCCACAGCTTGACCGCGGTGCCGGCGCCGCCGCCGGTGCCGGCGCCGACGGTGGCGACGCGGCGGTCGTCGGGCGAGAAGGCGGCCTGCTTGAGCAGCTCGCGCGAGTCGGTCAGGCTGGCCAGCTGCTTGCCGGCGTTCGACCACACGATCGCCCGCGCCAGGCTCCACGTCAGCACCCGGTCGCCGCTGGCCGAGAAGCTGGCCCCGAGGACAGGATCGCCGTGCTCGAGGGTGGCGACCGCCGCGCCGGCGGTGGTCCACACCCGCGCGTCGCCGTCCTCGCCGACGGTCACGAGGCGGTCGCCGAGCGGCGAGAACTGCACCGCCGCGACGGTGCCCTTGTGCCGCTTCAGCTCGGTCTTGAGCTCGCCGGTGTCGAGGTCCCACAGGCGGGTCACGCCGTCGCTGCCGCCGGTCGCCACCAGCGCGTCGCCGTCGGCCAGGGCGATCGCGGTGACGTTGCCGCTCTGGGTCCGCGGCAGGTCCCGGGCCTTGTTGCCGCGGATGTCGACGAGGTGCGCGCCGCGGTCGACGCCGAGGAAGTAGACGCTGTAGCCGTTGTCCGACAGGCCGGCGACCATCCGCTGCGGCGGCACGGACACGTTCTTGTACTCCTCGAGGTTGTCGCCGGTGGCGGCGTTCCACAGCCGCGCGATCTTGTCGGCGCCGACGCTGAAGATGCGGGTGTCGTCGCGCGAGAAGCTGGCCGAAAGGACAGGCGCGTTGTGCTCGAGCACGCGGATCGTCTTGCCCGAGACGGCGTCCCACAGGTGGGCGGTGCCGTCCTTGCTGGCCGTGAGCACGCGGGTGCCGTCGTGCGAGAAGTGGGCGCCGTGGACGGCCTCGGCGTGGCGCAGCACCAGCGGCCGCTGGACCGGGGTGGCGACCGCGGCCGCGAGGCCCTGCATCACCCGCGGCGGGACCTCGCCGTCGCGGGCGAGCGCGTCGGCGGCGGCCTTGATCGCGGTGAGCAGGGCGTCGCGCTCCTTGCCGGGCTGCTGGGCGTAGAGGAGGGCGTCGGCGCCGAGGCGGTCGAGCCGGGCGTCCTCGCTGCGGCGCTCGGACATCCGCGACAGCTGGTCCTTGCTCTGCTCGGCGACCACGAACTGCCGCACGGTCACCGCGAGCAGCAGGCCGAGGGCGGCGACGGTGCCGGTGAGGATCGAGATCGTGCGCCGCTGCGAGACGGCGCCCTCCTCGGCCCGCTCGCGCCGCTCTCGCTCGATGTCGGCCCGGTAGCGCTCGCGCTCGGCCTTGCGCTGCTCCTCGAGCGCGGCCAGGCGGGCCTGCTCCTGCATGCGCGCGGCCTCCTCGAGCCGGTGGCGCGCCTCGGCCTCGCGGCGGGCGAAGTTGAGGCCGGCGAGCAGGAACTCGTGGTCGCCGAGGGTCAGGTCGCTGCGACCCTGCGACCACGCCAGCGCGTCCTCCAGCGCCGCGCCGCGCAAGAGGTAGTCGTCGTGCCGGCCCGAGCTGTCCCAGCGGGCCACGAACTCGGCCAGCCGCTGCTCCTTCTCCCGCTCGCGCAGCCACTTGTGGTCGTAGACCTCGGCGAACACGAGGTTGCGGACCCGCAGCACGATGTCGCCCTTCTCGCTGCGCGCCTCGGCCGCCAGCCCCGTCAGGCGCAGCTCGATCTGCACCGGGTTGTTCGGCTCGGCCGGCACCGGCTCGCCGCTCAGGATCCGCCGGTACAGGTCGAGCATGTCGCGCGCCCGCGCCCGCGAGGCGTTGGCGTTGAGCCGCTTCTCGGCGTAGGCGAGGTTGGCGTCGGCGGTCCGGCCGTTGCGCACGAACAGGGTGTAGGCCGAGTCGTCGACCCGCTCGGCCTCGGTCTTGTCGCTGACCGGGCCGCGCCGGACCAGGTCGTCGCATAGCCTTTGAGACATGTACGGATGGCCAGATGTCCAGGCGTACACGGCGTCGAGCAGGGCGTCGGGGCTGCCGCCGAGGCCCTCGAGCCCCGGGCGGAAGGCGTCGAGCTCGCCGCGCGAGAAGTCCTCGAGGCGGATCTCGCGGCCGATGTTGAACGGGGTGCGGACCGAGTTGGAGATCAGGTCGGCCGGGGCGGCGACGCCGAGCAGGCAGAAGGTGAGGCGCTCGTAGGCCGGGTCCTCGGCCCGCAGGTTGTAGGCCGAGCGGATCGAGGCGAAGAAGTCGTCGGAGCTGAACGGCAGCGCCAGCACCGACTCGACCTCGTCGATGAAGATGACGATCGGCACGTCGGTGCGGTCGAGCAGCTCGTTGCGGAGGAAGCGGTACCAGCGGTGGACCGGGGTGAGGTTCTGGTGGGTGCTCCAGAACAGCTCGGGGCTCGGCAGGCCGATCGACTCGGCGATCTCGACGGCGATGCTGAAGTACCAGTCGTCGATCGAGACCAGGGTCGAGCCGATGTTGGTAAAGTCGATGCTGACGCAGCACACGCCGCCGGCGTGCAGCCGCTTGGCCGCGCGCACGCGCAGGCTGGTCTTGCCGATCTGCCGCGGCGCGAGGATGTAGCAGAACTCGTGCCGCATCAGCGCCGACAGCAGCTCGCGGTCGGCCTTGCGCTCGATGTAGAAGGCGCCGGCCTGGACCGCGCCGCCGACCTGGAACTGGGCGCCGTGGTGGCCCGGGCCGCCCGAGTTCGGACGCGCGAGGGTCATGGCCGCAGCCGTTCGTACAGCCGGTAGCGCAGGCGGTAGAAGCCGACCTTCTCCTCGACCGCGATCCCGCTGCTCTCGAGCGCGGCCGAGGTGTCACTGTCGAGCTCCGCCAGCGAGTCGCTGCGCAGCCGCTTCACGCCGGCCATCATCTCGGGGTGGAGGTGGAGGCGCCGCGCGTAGCGCTGGAGGAAGTCGTCGAACAGGTTCGACGGCTCGGCCAGCAGCTCGCGCGCCGACAGCCCGCCGGCGAGGTTGGCCCTGTGCATGGCCAGGCGCACGAGGTACGGGTGCCCGCCGACGAGGCTCATCAGCTCGGTGTAGTCCTGGTGCGTCCACTCGAGCCCGTAGAGGTGCGACAGCGTCTCGACCTGGTCGCGCGTGAGGTCGCCGAGGACGATCGGCGGGCTCAGGTTGAACGGCGACTGCGTGGTCCGCTCGATCAGCCGCCGCGGCGTGGTGCTGATGCCGAGCACGAGCCGCAGCTTCTCGAGCCGCGGGTCCTCGGCCCACGCGCGCAGCATGCCGAACCAGTCGTCCTTGAACGGCAGACCCCACACGGCGTCGACGCGGTCGAGCGCGAGGATCACCCGCGTGCTCGCCAGCGGCAGCACGTTGTCCCGCATCAGCCGGCCGAGCTTCTGGTTGACGCTGCCCGGCGACTTCCACAAGGTCGGCACCCAGTCCTCGGGGCCGCCGATCGAGCCGACGATCTGGAACGCGAACTCGCGGATGAAGTTGGCGTAGTCGCTGCGCGACTCGTAGTCGAAGGTGTCGAGGTTGATCGCCACCACCCGGCAGGCGCCGCCGTCGGCCTGGTAGACCATGTCGGTGAGGAACTGCGACATCCAGGTCTTGCCGAACTTGTCGGGGCCCCACAGCACGACCGGCGCGCCCGGCTGGTCGAGGTAGTTGAGCGCGGTCCGCTCCTCCTCGGCGCGGTGGACGTGCCAGTTGATGTTGTAGGGCGCGCCCGGCGGCTGCACGCGGGCGGCGATCGACGAGTAGAAGATGCCCGAGTCGCCGGGCGCCCCGCCCGACAGCGAGGTGATCACGCCGAGCGGGATCGGGGCGGTCTGCGAGATCGACGGGTGCGAGCCGGACGTGCTGGCCGAAGGGACAGGCCCCGTGGCGATCAGGTTGGCAGGGTTGACCGGCGGCGGCGGAGGCGGGGGCGGGGGCGCCGCCGCGGCGGCGGCAGCGGCTCGGGGCGCGTGCCCTGGTCGTCGCCGAGCTCGAAGGCGTCGAGGTCCTGGACGATGCGCCAGTGGCCGGCCGCGTGCTTCTTGGCCACCCGCGGCCACAGCCGCAGCGTCGCCTCGTTCTTGTCGTCGACGGTGATCCGCGCGGCGGTGTAGCCGTGGCGGCGGTCGACGTTGCCGCCGTAGACCTCGAGGCCGAACAGCGAGCTGCCCTGAAGCTCACGCCGGCCCTGCGCGCCGCCGATGGCGACCACGCTGCTCGCGTGCTCGTGCATGTGCCCGTAGATGTGGGCGACGAACCGCCCGGGCGGGGCGATCTCTCCCATCAGCTCGTCGCGCGCCTTGGCCTGCAGCCAGTTCGGCGGG
Source organism: Nannocystis exedens (assembly GCF_002343915.1). Classification (GTDB taxonomy): domain Bacteria; phylum Myxococcota_A; class Polyangia; order Nannocystales; family Nannocystaceae; genus Nannocystis; species Nannocystis exedens. The sequence goes on from NZ_NETK01000001.1 coordinate 7,387,138, forward strand.
TGGTGCGTCATCAGCAGAGCGAAGTCGCACTCCTTGACCCACGCCGGCCCGTCGCCGCCGCAGGCCGCGTGCAGCTGGCGCACGTCGAGCGCCAGCTTGCCGGTGTAGTCGCCGTCGCCGAGCTGCAAGAAGGCGCTGTTGAGGCCGACGATGCCGAGCTTGAGCCCGTCCTTGGCCAGCACCGCCGAACAGTCGCCCGGCAGCATGCCGCGCTGCAGCTGCAGCCCGGTGAACGGGTGGCTCTTCAGCCACTCGCTGTACGGCGCGAACGCCTGGTCGACGAGGGCGCGGTAGGGCGAGCTGGCGTCGCGCCAGAACTCGACCTGTACTTCGGGATAGGTGTCCCAGCGGCCGAGCACCAGCGACTCGGGGCGGCGCGGGTCGGGGCGGATGAGGTCATGGTTGCCGGGGACGGCGACCAGGGCGGGGGTCGAGCCGAGGGCGCGGAGGTGATCCCACAGCTGCTGCAGCGTTTGGTTGAGGCGCGCGAACTCGGCGGCGCTGCCTCGCTGGGTCAGGTCGCCGCTGAACAGGACCAGGTCCCACGGGCCGCAGCGGGCGTGCAGCTTCTCGAGGTCGGCCAGCAGGACCTCGCGTACGCCGGGCCACAGCCATCCCTGGGCCTCGAGGCCCTGGTGGAGGTCCGTGAAGTGAAGCCAGCCGAAGGAGCGCATGGGAGCGGAGCTGCGCGGCCAAGGGGCCGCATGGAGCGGATACCAGTGTACCACCGGGGGCAAGCGGCCTTGCCGCGTCGGCGCGGCTTTCGACCCCGCGATCGAACGATTGTCCGGCGGCCCGCCGAGGCAAGCCGGGAACGAGACATTACGCAGGAGCTGGGGCCCCGGCTTCCCGGCCCGGCGCACGCCCGTGGGGCACCCCCGCGCGCCCGGCTTCGGCGGCACTAGCCAGGGGCGCCGGGCTTGGAGCATGCTCCTGCCGCTTGCGCCCGCGACCTCGCCGCCTCGCCTGCCTCCGGATCGGGACCGCCGGCCTGCGTGGGCTGGGCGCGGTGCTGACCCTCGCGGCGGCGCTGCACGCCGGTTCCGCGCGTGCGCAGGACCCGGCGGAGCTGGTCCAGCCGGTGCTGCAGAACAGCGTCGAGCTCGAGTACCCCGAAGCGCTGCGGCGCATGCCCGCGCCGCCCTCGGGTCAAGTCGTCGTCAAGCTGGTGGTCGGCGTCGACGGCGTCCCCAAGGAGCTCGAGGTCGTCCAGGGCGTCCACCCCGAGCTCGACGCGCTCGCCAAGTCCGCCGTCGCCCAGCTGCGCTACACGCCGGGCCTCTACAAGGGCCGCCCGATCGAGGTCGTGCTCAAGGTCGGCATCGACATCGCCGCCCCGCCGCCGCTGCCGCCGGAGCCGGCGGAACAGCCGCCCGAGGTCGACGCGGGCGAACCCGCGACCGACGCGGGCGAACCCGCTCAGCAGTCCCAAGGGACAGGTCCGGTCCGGCTGCGCGGCGTGCTGCTCGAGGCCGGTCAGCGCGTCCCGGTCTCGGGCGCGAGCGTGCTCGTGGTGCCGGCGCCGCCGGACTGGCCGGTGGGACAGGTCAATAAAAAGATCTACGGCGACGAGCCCGAACCGGCCTGGACCATGCGCGCCGAGACCGCCCCCGACGGCTCCTTCGAGCTGCGCGGCGTGCCCGACGGGAAGATCCGCATCATCGCCCTCGCGCAGGGCTTCGACCGCTACGAGGTGGTCGAGGCGCTCGCCAAGGGCGACCTGCTCGAGGTCAAGTACTACGCGCGGCGGCTGGTGTCGAACCCGTTCCGCACGGTGGTCAAGCAGCGCCGCGACGCCCGCGAGGAGGTCGCGCGGCGCACGATCACGCCCGAGGAGATCTACAACCTCCCGGGCACGCAGGGCGACGCGCTCAAGTCGCTGCAGAACTTCCCCGGCGTCGCGCGGGCGCCGTTCGGCCTCGGCCTCCTGATCATCCGCGGCGCCGCGCCGGGCGACTCGAAGACGTACCTCGGCTACCACGAGATCCCGCAGCTGTTCCACTTCGGGGCGCTGTCGTCGACCTTCAACTCCGACATCCTGGCGCAGATCGACTTCATCCCCGGCAACTTCGACAGCCGGTTCGGCGACGCGATCGGCGGCATCATCAACGTCAACCCGCGCAAGGGCCGGCGCGACGGCTACCACGGCTACGTCGACGCCGACGTGTTCGACGCCGGCATCATGCTCGAGGGCCCGATCAAGAAGGGCAGCTTCGTCACCAGCTTCCGCCGCAGCTACGTCGACGCGATCCTCAAGGCCGCGCTGCCGAAGGACATCGGCCTCGGGCTGTCGCAGGCGCCGCGCTACTACGACTATCAATTCCTGTTCGACTACCCGGTCGGGGGCGGCGAGCTGTCGGTGCGGTGGTTCGGCTCCGACGACCGCCTGCGGGTGATCGCGCAGGGCCCGAACGAGACGATGACGGGCTCGGAGAACCAGGCGCGCACGGCGATCCTGTTCCACCGCCTCGACCTCGTGTACCGCAAGCAGGACGGCCCGTGGGACTTCCTGGTCACGCCGTCGATCAACTACCAGTCGCTGACCGGGGCGTTCGGCGGGCTGTTCACCTTCAACTTCCCCAAGTACGAGTTCAGCTGGCGCGCCGAGGCGTCGCGGCAGCTGAGCGCGCGCTCGGCGATCCGGATCGGCACCGAGCTGCAGGCCGGCCGCTACGAGATCGGCGCGCGCGCGCCGAGCGTGCCGGCGGCCGCCGGGACCGGCGACACCGGCGTCTACAACGTCGCCGACGTCGGCCAGAACTACGCCACCCCGGCGATCTACACCACCGCGACGATCGGCCTCGGCGAGCGCTTCACGCTCTACCCCGGCGCGCGCATGACCTACTACGCGCTGCAGGTGAAGAAGGCGACCGTCGACCCGCGCGTGCGCTTCAACTGGCAGGTCGGCGAGAACACGGCGATCAAGGGCGGCGTCGGCCTCTACAGCCAGATCCCCGACCTCATCAGCCTCGCGCCGGTGTGGGGCAACCCGCGCTCCGGCATCGAGCGGGCGGTCCACACCAGCGTCGGCGTGGCCCAGGTGTTCGACAGCGTCGGCGTCGAGGCCGAGGTCACCGGCTTCTACAAGTACGTGTTCGACCGCTCGACGTCCTCGAGCGTGCTCATGCGCGACCCGGTCTCGGGCGACATCCGGCTCGAGAACTTCGCCAACCAGGGCATCGGCCAGATCTTCGGCATGGAGCTGCTGGTCCGCAAGGCGCTGACGAAGCGGCTGTTCGGGTGGGTCAGCTACACCTTGATGAAGAGCCTGATCCAGGCCCGGCCCGGCGCCGAGTATCGGCCGTTCAGCTTCGACCAGCCGCACATCCTCACCGTCCTGGCCGTCTACAAGCTGCCGCGCGGCTGGCAGATCGGCGGCCGCTTCCGCCTGGTCAGCGGCAACCCGTCGGTCGCCTACTTCGACAGCGCCTTCGTCCAGGACGGCTACGAGCCGTGGTTCGGCCGCGACGAGCGGCTGCCGGCGTTCCACCAGCTCGACCTGCGCGTCGACAAGCGCTTCACCTTCAAGCGCGTGACGGCGAACTTCTATCTCGACATCATCAACGTCTACAACCGCCAGAACGGCGAGGCGTGGGTCTACTCGTACAACCTGCAGCAGCGCCAGCTGCAGACCGGCCTGCCGATCTTGCCGTCGCTCGGCGTCCGGCTCGAGTTCTGACAGTGACGGCGCCTGACCCGGGCGCCGGCCTCATCGGACAGCGAAGCGGGCGACGGGCACAGGCGCGCCGGCGTCGGGCGCGCGTGAGCCTGGTCGCACCTCGTCGCGCCGGTTCGTGGCGCCCTTGACACTCGAGGACCCGGCAATAGTTTGTCAGCGCCGGTGCGGGACGACCCGCCGAGGCCGCCGAGAGCCCCGCGAGGGCTCGGGTGTTCACCACCACTCTACCACCGATCCGCGGGACGCCACGTGCCCGCGCGACGGGGGGCGCGGCGGAGCTCGACCGCACCAACAAGACCGACGAGAGCGACACAGGAGACACGACCATGCTGAGCTACTGGATGGACTTCAACGACCCACTGCGCACCTTTGACAGCCTCCGCCGGCGCATGGACCAGGCGCTGCGCGAGTTCGCCGACACCGAGGGCCGCGGCCAGGCGCTGGCCTTCCCCCGCGCCGCCCTGCGCGACGCCAAGGACGCGTTCGTCCTGGTCGCCGAGGTGCCCGGCCTCACCGACGCCGAGCTGCAGCTGTCGGCCACGCAGGACAGCCTCACCGTCAGCGGCGAGCGCAAGGCCAACGCCCCCAAGGGCTACGCCGTGCACCGGCGCGAGCGCGGCGACCTCCGCTTCTCCCGCAGCTTCGCGCTGCCGGCCCGGATCGACGTGGAGAAGGTCAACGCCGAGCTCAAGAACGGGCTCCTGGTGGTGACCATGCCCAAGCACCCCGAGGCGCAGCCGAAGCAGATCGCGGTCAAGGCGGCCTGAGCGAGCGCGACCCCACGAGATCACGAGAGGAGAACTTTCAGCCATGTCTCAAGAGACCACCACCCAAGTGACCCAGTCGAAGCCGAACACGCCGGCCGCCGAGAGCACCCGCGGTCGCCCCGTCGTGGCCCCGCCGGTCGACATCTACGAGAACCAGGAGGAGTACCTGGTGCTCGCCGACCTGCCCGGGGTGAAGACCGACGACGTGCAGATCCGCTTCGAAGACGGCGAGCTGACGATCCGCGCGTCGCGGGCCGACATCGACCACGGCGAGGTCCTCGGCGCCGAGTTCACCGCCGCCGATTACGTCCGCCGGTTCTCGATCCCCGAGACGGTCGACGCCTCCAAGATCGACGCCAAGCTGCAGGCCGGGGTGCTCGAGCTCACCCTGCCCAAGGCCAGCCGCGTCAAGCCGCGCCAGATCGCGGTCAAGTCGGCCTGATCGCCGTTCCTTCCCCCCCTGCGAGGTCGCGTCCCCTAGCGAAGGGAGGTGCAACGTAAAAGAGGCGCATCCTGAGAGGCGCGCAGGCTCTGGCCTGCGCGCCTTTCCTTTTTCTCGGCCCTCGTCCTGCGCGGACCCAAGCGGAGAGGCCGCCGCGTCGGGCGACGCGGCGGCCTCGCGGGACATGTCCCTCAGGACCTGTGTCTCACTCCACGCAGCTGGCGACGAAGTTCGAGAAGCAGGCGTTGATCTGCGACTTCGTGTACATGCCGAACTTGCCGTTGGCGTAGGTCGTGTCCATGAAGGTCTTCATGGCGACGACGTTGTTGTTGGCCTTGAGGCGGATGACGATCGTCATCTCGCCGCTCGCCTTGTGCGTCAGCTCGAAAGTGTACTCGGTGGCCTCGGTCCAGCCCATGGTCGAGAACTCGCCGACGGGCACGAGCAGCTTCGAGTTGGCGGTGTCGGCCGGCTGGAGCCGGTCGGCGCACGATTGCGGGTCGTTCATCGGGTCGGCGACATCGATGACCTTGACCTGCATGCCGGCGGGCAGCTGACCGCCGCAGTTGGCGAAGTCCTGCGTCGCTTGCTTCCACGAGAACAGGTAGTAGTGGTCGGTGTCCTGGATGCCCCACATGAAGCCGATCCAGTCGTCGTCGTTGGCGTCGTCGGTGACCTGGAAAGAGCCCGTGATGGTGGCGTTGTCGAGGTCCCAGCCGCAGAACAGCGCCGCGCTCTTGCCGTTGATCGTCTGGCACAGCGTCTTGGTGTTGTCGTTCCACACCCAGTTGGTGGCCGCGTCGGCCTCGTCCGGGAAGTCGTAGGTCTCGCAGATGTCCGGGTCGAGCAGCAGCGTCTGGTTCTTGAGGTAGACGGTGACGCTGTCCGAGGCCATGTTGCCCTCGCCGTCGCTGACGTCGATGGTGTAGGTCGTCGGGCCGACGGGGGTCGCCGTCGGGTTGGCGATCGTGCCGTTGTCGAGGGTGTCGGCCGGGGTCCAGTTGTAGGCGTAGTTGCCGTCGCCGCCCATGGCCACCGCGTTGAGCTGCGCGGGCATGTTGAGGTCGACGCAGATGCTGTCGCCGGCCTCGACCGAGAGCGGGTCCCAGCACTTGAGGCCGTCGTCGTCGCAGCCGTGCTCGCAGGTCTGGACGTCCTCGGCGGTGCCCTGCTCGTTGCAGGTGTGGAGGTCCTTGTCGACGCACTTGACCTCGTTCGGGTTGCAGCGCGCGCAGTTCTCGTGCACGGCCGGGTCGCGGTCGGTGCAGTCGGTGCCGGGCTCGACGCCGGGCTCGGGCATCATGTCGCCCCAGTCGTCCTCGTCGGCGTCGGTCATGCACGCCGTCGGGTCGTCGTTGGGCGCGGCGCCGGGGAAGGTGAACGCGTCGTTGTCGTCGCAGTCGGTGCCGGGCACGGCGCCGTCGTCGTCCGGGTCGGGATCGGCCCAGCCGTCGCCGTCGGCGTCGGTCTGGCACACGTTCGGGTCGACCTCGTTCTCGGCCACGCCGGGGCCGGTGGCTGCGTCGGCGTCGTCGCAGTCGGTGCCCGGCATGACGCCCTCGGGCGGCATGTCGTCGCCCCAGCCGTCGCCGTCCTCGTCCTCCATGCACGCGCTCTCGGAGTCGTTCTCGGCCGCCCCGGGGAAGGCGTTCGGGTTGTCGTCGGCGCAGTCGGTGCCGGGCACGGCCTCGGGCACCGAGGGCATGTCGTCGCCCCAGTCGTCGCCGTCCATGTCGGTCATGCACGCCTCGGGGCTGTCGTTGGGCGCCGCGCCGGGGAAGGTGGACGGGTCTTCGTCGGCGCAGTCGTTGCCCGGCGGGACGTCGGGATCGTCGGGCATGCTGTCGCCCGAGCCGTCGCCGTCGGAGTCCTGCGTACACTGATCGGCGGGCAGGTCCTTGGCCGCGCCGGGGAAGATCGTGCCGTTGTCGTCGTTGCAGTCGGTGCCCGGCTCGACGCCCTCCGGCGGCATGTCGTCGCCCCAGCCGTCCTCGTCGGCGTCCTCCATGCAGGCGGTCATCGACTCGGCCTCGGCCGCGCCCGGGTACGCGTTGGCGTTGTCGTCGGCGCAGTCGGTGCCCGGCTCGACGCCCTCGGGCGGCATGCTGTCGCCCCAGCCGTCGCCGTCGGCGTCCTCCATGCAGGCGGTCATCGAGTCGTTCTCGGCCGAGCCCGGGAACGCGTCGGCGTTGTCATCGGCGCAGTCGTCAGCGTTGGGCACCGACCCGGGGAACATGTCCGGCTGGCACATCGTCGGGTCGCCGAAGCCGTCGCCGTCGGCGTCCTTGCACCACATCTCGCCCATGCCCATGGTCGACGTCGGCGTGTCCATCGTCGTCGTCGGCGTGGTGTCGGTCGGGTCGTTGGTCGTGGTCTCGGTCGTCGTGTCCGAGTCGCTCTCGCTCGCCGTGACCTGCTGACACGCCGGATTGTCGGCCTGATTCCAAACGAGGCCGTCGTCGCCGCACACGTTGCCGCAGCCCTCGAGCGCGAGCAGGCCGAGGCCGCCTACCAAGCTGGTTCGCACATCAATTCGAAGCATGCGGCGATGGTGAGCGCGGCCGTGCCGAGGCGTCAAGCGCGTCGAGGTCGTCGCTCACGCACACACGCACGAGCAGACCTCGGCGCGTGGGCGCTCACCTCGCGCTCACGATGACATGTCCCGAGGTTCCGGGCGGGCGCGGGCGGGCGCGGGCGGGCGCGGAGCGGGCGCCCGCACGAATCGTGGTGGTCGCGCCGCAATTGCTCGCAAAACGCCAGTCAGGGGCCGCCAGAAGGGCAACATGTCGCATCGTACAGGTCGCGATTGCGGAGGTCCGTGCTGGGCCCGGTGTGATCCGCGTCGTCGCGTTCGCGACTAATTCGGCTAGGCAGCGCCGCGGATCTTATGTACAAACCTGGCCGCCGTCGGTGCATGTGACGGCAGTCGTCTCAGCGTGGGTTCGACCATGTCCAAATTCTCTTTCTCTGTCGTGGCAGCCATGGCCCTCTCGATCTCCTCGACCGCGCGCGCGGCCGAGCCCGCTGGCGCGGCCGCGGGCGGCTCGGTGTCGGTCTCGCCAGCCGGTGCGTCGGCCGACGCGAACGCGTCGAAGAAGGCGAAGAAGAAGGGCCGTGCGGCCGACGGCGACAACACCCCGTGGATCAAGCGCCACCGCCCGACTCGCAACCAGCTCGAGCTCGGCATCTACGGCGGCATCCTGCTGCCGGCCAAGGACCACGAGCTCTACAACCCGAGTGACCCCAGCGTCACCTGGCAGTCGTACAAGACGGTCGCGCCCGACATCGGCCTGCGGTTCGGCTACTACCCGCTGTCGTTCCTCGGCCTCGAGATCGAGGGCGGCGTGGCGCCGACCAAGACGGCGACCTCGGGCCAGAGCGCGGTGCTGGGGATGTTCCGCGGCTACGGCATCCTCCAGCTGCCCTACCGCATCGCGCCGTTCGCCCTCATCGGCTACGGCCTCATGGGCACCAGCGGGCTCGGCAAGGACATCGACCCGACGCTGCACTTCGGCGGCGGCGTGAAGTTCTACATCAACCAGCGCCTGCTGCTCCGCCTCGACGTGCGCGACAACGCGACGGCGCAGTACCGCACCGACGGCGGCCGCACCAACCACCTCGAGGTCCTGCTCGGCCTGTCGATCGTCCTCAACAAGAAGAAGCCGGCTCCGGCGCCGGATCCGGACAGCGACGGCGACGGCTTCAAGGACAAGGTCGACAAGTGCCCGACCACCCCGGGCGTCGCGCCCGACGGCTGCCCCCTGGCCACGCCCGAGCCCGACAGCGACGGCGACGGCTTCCTCGACAGCCAGGACGCCTGCCCGCAGGAGCCGGGCGTCGCGCCCGACGGCTGCCCGGAGAAGGACAGCGACGGCGACGGCTTCCTCGACAGCAAGGACAAGTGCCCCGACGTCCCCGGCGTCGCGCCCGACGGCTGCCCGCCGCCCGACCGCGACAAGGACGGGATCCCCGACGCCGAGGACAAGTGCCCCGACATCCCGGAGACCAAGAACCAGTACCAGGACCAGGACGGCTGCGCCGACGAGGTGCCCAAGCAGGTCACCAAGTTCACCGGCGTCATCAAGGGCATCTTCTTCGACGTCGACAAGGACACGATCAAGAAGACGTCGCGCCCGACCCTCGACAACGCGGTCAAGGTCCTCAAGGACTTCCCCGACGTCAAGGTCGAGATCAGCGGTCACACCGACAGCACCGGCGACCGCGACCACAACATCGACCTGTCGAAGCGGCGCGCCGACGCGGTCAAGCAGTACCTGGTCGACAAGGGCGTCGACTCCGGCCGGATCACGACCCGCGGCGCCGGCCCCGACGAGCCGATCGCCGACAACAAGACCGCCAAGGGCAAGTCGCAGAACCGCCGCATCGAGTTCAAGCTGCAGTGAGCTGTCCCGCGGGACAGGCTCGGCCCGGGTGACGCGCCTCGCGGAGGCGGGCCACCGGGCCCACGGCGCCGGCTCCACGAGCCGGCGCCGGCGCTCGAGGGGCGAGTTACAAAGAGCTGTCCGGCGGGACAGCATCGGCCCGGTGATGCGCGCCGCGGCGGCGGCTCGCGCAGCACGGGGGCACGCGAGACGGCGGCTGCGGGAGCGGGCGCTCGCGGTCGGCGCCGCAGGGGATGTCCTGCGGGACAGGCTCGGCCGGGTGACGCCTCGCGGACGCAATTCTGGCGATCCGCGGCATCGAGGGGTCATGGGCCCGGGCGGCAGGCTGTCTTTCAGAGCATGTCCTGATGCGAATGGCGCGAAGGACATGCTCCAAAAGCCATGTTGTTCCGCGGGCGCTCGAGCGAGCGGGCGTCTGGTGCCGGCGCCCGCCTTCGCGCGACGCCTCGTCGGGATCCCGAGGGAGCGGACGCCGGCCCGCCCTTCGGACATGTCCCGAGGGACCTGTCAGACCGCCGCGCTCGAGCGCCGCGCCCGGGCCTGAACCTCGGCGGCGGCGAGCACCGCCTCGGCGTCGATCGACTCGTCGCCCGGGCGCCACTCGAGGTCGGCCTCGTAGGCCTTGAGCGGCTGGTGCAGCGCGCGCAGCCGCTCGAGCGCGCGGTCGAGGCGGTCGAGCGGCTCACCGAGGTCGGGGTTGCGGCGGCGCACGGCGGCGCTGGCGAGCGCGATCACCTGGAGCGGCGTGTTCGACAGGTCGCGCACGGCGAGCAGCAGGCGGGCGGTGCGTCGCGCGTCGGCGGCCTCGGTCTGGGCCTGCACGAGCGCGCGCTCGGTGGCCAGGCCGCGCAGGCGGTACAGGAGCAGCACGGCGGCCACGGCGCCGTAGACGAGCATGACCAGCGGCTCGCTGGTGTCGATGCGGCCCTGCAGCGCCGGGTCGAGGCGACCGAACTGGATCACGGGGATCAGCGCGAACGCGAAGATGCAGAGGAGGCCGACCCAGCGCTCGGGAGCGAGGATGGCGACGGTCAGCGTGCCGAGCTTGTGGACCTGGAACGGGATCAGGTTCGGGTCCTGCAGCTGGTACGGGCCCATGAGCCCGGCGGAGACGAGGATCGCGGCCTGATTGACGATGAAGAGCGTCGAGCCCAAAAGCACGCTCTGCGGCCGCCGGCGGTGGATCACCAGGATGAAGGCGGCGATGAGGAAGCCGACCACGCTGGCGCCGAACACCGGCCACCACGGGGCGGGCCCGATGTCGCGCCCGCGCAGGATGTCGAGCGGGTAGAGGCACGCGTTGAGCAGCGCGGCGATCAGCGTGCCGCGCCAGACGTGGCGGGCGTGCAGCGCGGCGAAGTCGTGCGTCTTCAATCGGGCTCCCGCTCGAGCAGGCGGGCGATCGTCGGCACCGGCAGCGGCTTCTCGTACACGCGCACGCCGGCGAACTGCCGCGCCTCGGCGACCAGCGGGTGCGAGGCGGCGTGACCGGTGAGGAACACGACCTGGCCGCGGTAGTTCTGCTCCCGCAACCACTTGTAGGCGTCGAGCCCGCTCGGCAGGCCCGGCCCGAGGTTGATGTCGAGGATCACCAGGTCCGCGCCGAGCACCTGCTTGCGGTTGTGGACCAACTCGTCGACGCTGCCCACCGTCAAACACTCGCGCTCGGCGAGCAAGGCGACCACATCCACGAACAAGTCGCGCAAATCCTTGTCGTCGTCGAGGAAGACCACGCCGGGATGAGCCACGACGCCACCTTAGCACCGCTTGCGGGAGAACCGGAGGCGGCGCCTGCGGCGCCCCGGCAGGGTTAAAGCGGATAGGTCCGCACCCGCGGCCCGTCCCGCGGGCGCAGGGCGCGGGCGATTCACCTCAGCTCGTCGACGAAGGCGGCGATCCGGTCGGCCACGGCGCGCGGGCGGTCGAGGTACGGACAGTGGCCGAACTCGTCCGGCTCCTCGATGCGCACGTGCGCGGGGACGGCCCGGCGGAAGAACTCCAGGGAGGCGCTCGGCAGCAGCCGCTCCGACCGACCCCACAAGATGAGCGTCGGCGGCCTTAGGGCAGCCAGCTCGTCGGCCGTGAACATGTGCTCGGGCCGGAACGACTCGAGGCAGTGCCGCAGCGGACCGAGCGCGAAGCGGCGCAGGATGTCGGGCGCCAGGAGGGTGTTGTACCAGGGCGGCTCGTGATAGAGGCGGTCGAGGAGATCGCGCGCCTGGCCGAGCGAGCGGACGCGGAAGCTGCCCGTCAACGCCGCGAAGTCCTGAGCGTCGAGCAGCGCCCCCGCCGGTGAGGCGAGCAGCAGCCCGCGCACCCGCTCGGGGCGCTCGAGCGCGTAGCGGATGGCGAACGCGCCGCCGAGCGAGTTGCCGAACAGGATCGCCGGCTCGCGCAGCCGCGCGTCGAGGAAGTGCGCCATCGCGGCGTAGGCGTCGTCGACGGTGAGCCGCTCGCTGGCGCTCGAGCTGAACCCGTGCGCGGGCGCCTCCGGGACCCAGATCTTGCCGACCCGCCGCCGCAGCATGGCGATCACCCGCGCGAAGCTGCTGCCGCTGGCGCCGAAGCCGTGGAGGATGACGACCGGCGGCGCCTCGCCGTCGCCGTGCGCCTCGTAGTAGTGCAGCCGCCCCTGCGGCGTGGCGTGGTACTGGCTGGCGATCCCGAGCGAGAGGAGGCGCCGCCGGATCATGCGCTCGGCGAGGGGCAGGACGAACATGGTCGAGGGCTCCGTGAGGACAGGTCAGAAAGGACAGGTTAGAAAAGACAGGTCGGATTGAGCAGGTGCGAAGGGACAGGTGCGAAAGGGCAGGTTCGAAGGGGCAGGTCGCCCCCCCGGCGTGCGCCCGCAGACCGCGGCCGCCAGGCGCACACCGGCGGCCCGTGGCCCGATCTCGTGGCCGGGGCCGCTCGGTCCGCCGCGCCGGCGCGCGCGGCGGGAAGATCGAGCGTGGCCCGGCGGCGGGTCCGCTCGGGGTCGCGGCGGAGCGCGTGACGGGAAGAAGCGCTCCGCCGCCCCGTCACCAGCGGGCGCGACGAGGTGGCCTGGCCGACCGCCGCGAGCCGAGCGTCGAGGCTCGCCGCGACGCCCGCGAAGGGCCGAATCGGCGGCGACGGCGGCCGGGTCAGTAGGTGGGGCACGTCCAGGCCTTGGGCGGGCAATCGGTGCAGCCGCGGCGGCAGGCGCCGCCGCACTGGCTGACGATCTCGAGCGAGTCGCGGCGGACGTAGTGGTACGGGCCGTCGACGGCGGACTCGCAGTCGACCCCGACGAGGTCGCCGCAGGCGCGCTCGAAGCGGCAGCGCTCGCCGAACTTGTTTTTGATCCGCGCGGCCAGCTCGGGCGAGGCCTCGGCCTGGACCGGCTCGCCGCGGGGCTGCTCCTCGGCGCCCTGCGGCGTGGCGAACCCGGCGCTGTCGCTCTCGGCCGGCGCGGGCTCGGTCGACGGGACCGGCTTGCCGGCGGGCGGGTTGCTGGTGCCCGTCGCGCCGCTGCAGGCGAGGACGAGGGCCGGAGCGACGACGAGGAGCAGGCGGCGCATGACGGCGCCCAGCCTACTCGCTCGGCGACGGCGGCGGTAGCGTGGCGGCGATCCGGTCGATCGCCTGCGCGAGCTCGACGTCGAGGCGCGTCAGCCCGCCGGCGTCGTGGGTGCTGAGGGTGACGTCGACGCGACTGTAGACGTTGAACCACTCGGGGTGGTGGTTCATCCGCTCGGCCACCAGAGCGACCTGAGCCATGAAGCCGAACGCGGCGCGGAAGTCGGCGAAGCGGAGGCTGCGGAAGATGGCGTCGCGCCCCTCGACCTCGCGCCACCCGGGCAGAGCGGCGAGAGCGGCGGCGCGGGCTTCAGGCGAAAGACGGGCGGGCATGGCGGCTCAGAAGAAGTCTGGATCGTCCGGCGACATCGCCGGCATGATCTTCGGGTCAGGTTCCTCGACGGAGAAGCCGGGCTGCGGCTGCGGCTTCGACGGCGGCCGCGGCGGCTGCGGCGTCGGCTGCGGCTGGACGCGCAGCGGGGGCGGCGGGGGCTTGGCGACGTGCCGCGGCGACGGGTCGACCAGCTCGGGCTCGGCCTCGCCGTCCTCCGTCTCGGGCTCGAGCGTCCGCGACGGCTGGGCCTGGGCCTGCTTCTCCTGCTCCTGCGCCTGCTCGGCCAGGGCCATGAAGCTCGCCAGCAGCGACGACTGCGAGACCGGCCGCCCGCGCGGCTCGGCCCGGTTCTCGACCGGCGCGGCGACGGCGTTGCGCAGCGGGGTGACCTCGGACGCGCCGCCGCCGAAGCCGCTGAGGCTGACGCGCGGCGCCGGCTCGGGCTCGGCGGCGTCGAGGTCGAGCATGGCGATGTTGGAGTTGCGCGGCACGAGGTCGGCGAGCTCGCGCAGCTGCGGGACCTGGGCCGACCACAGCTCCTCCCAGGCGATGCCGAGGAACGGCTTGGCGGTCTGGCCGCGCTGGTAGGCCTCGGCGAGGATCGCCAGCGCGTCGCCCAGCTTGGCCGGCATGTCGCGGGTGATCTGCAGCAGCGCCGAGGAGATCATGACGCCGCTCATCAAGTTGCCGAGCTGACCGACGTAGTACGACTGGACCGCGAGCTCGCCGAGAGGGCTACCGTCGTACTCGGTCAGCACGTGGATGATCGGGTGCGTCATGCGGACCCGCAGCGCGAGGTAGGCCGCGGGGTCGCGGAAGTCGAAGCCGGCCGGAGGGCCGATGAGCCGCTGCTGCTTCTGCGCCCGCAAGTAGCGGGCGACCTCGCGGCCGAGCGTGCCCTCGCCGTACGCGTGCAGGCGGTCGAGCGGCTCCGGCTGCGGCAGGTAGCGGCTGTCGTAGAGCGGACGGACCCCGTCCTGATCGAGGAGGCGCGCGACGTCGAGGCCGAGGCTGCGGATGTCGAGACGGCCGAACAAGTCGCCGAGCTCGAGGTTGGCGTCGGCCCGCACCGCATCTTCCGCGACGCCGAGGAAGGCGCTCGCCAGCTTGAGCTTCTTGAAGGGGTCGAACATCCTGGGCGTGTCTCGAGGGAGGACGCGGCGCTCACGCGCCTGCTGTCATGGTACCCCACAAGCCGCGGCCGTGGGAACCGCCGAGGCCCGCCGCAAGGGGCAAGTCCGTCGAGAAATTCGCCGCGAGAGGCCGATTTCTCCGCGCAGGACGGCGTTTTGGCGGCCCGGACCCCACCCGCGGGGCTGCGGCGAGCCCGCAGCGCGGGCGGAGATCAGGATGCGATCACGGGGAGCCCATGGGGGCGCCGGGTCCGCCGCGGGGACTCCGCCGGGGCCCGGCCGAGCTGCCCACACGCGGCCATGGTGTCGTCGCCCCGCGTGGCCCGGATCGAGGTGTTGAGCCGCAAACCCTGCAGATGGGCCTTGAACGCCGCGACCTGCTCCGGCTCGGGCCGGCGGAACTCGCTGCCCGGGTGGGGGTTCCACGGGATCAAGTTGAGCTTGCAGGGCAGCCCGCGGACCAGCTCGGCCAGCCGCTCGGCGTCGGCCAGGCTGTCGTTGACGCCGGCCAGCAGCACGTACTCGAGGGTGACGCGGGCCCGCCGGGCCAGCGGCAGCTCGCGCAGCGCCGCGAACAGCACGGCCAGCGGGTACTTGCGGTTGACCGGCATGATCGCGTCGCGGACCTCGTCGGTGGTCGCGTTGATGCTGACCGCGAGCTGCGCCGGGCTCTCGGCGACGAGCCGGCGGATCTGCGGCACCAGCCCCGAGGTCGAGACCGTGACCCGCCGGTGCGACAGGCCGAGCCCGTGGTCGTCGACCATGACGGCGATCGCCGGCAGCACCTGGTCGAGGTTGTGCAGCGGCTCGCCCATGCCCATGAACACGACGTTGGAGATCCACACGTCGGGGAAGCGCCGGCGGGCGATCACCAGCTGGTCGACGATCTCGGCCGCGCTGAGGTTGCGCGCCAGGCCCATGGTCGCGGTCAGGCAGAACTGGCAGTTCATCGCGCAGCCGACCTGGCTCGACACGCACAGGGTGGCCCGCTCGGGTCCCGGGATCAGGACCGACTCGACGGCCGCGCCGTCGTCTGTCTGAAAGACCAGCTTGCTGGTGCCGTCGGCCGCCTGCTTGACCGCCTCGAGGCGCAGCACGTCGAGCCGCGCGACCGCGGCGAGGCCGTCGCGCGCGGCCCGGTCGAGCTCGGGCATCGTCGCGAAGTCGGACCGCAGCTTGCGGTAGAGCGCGGCCCACAGCGCGTCGGCCTGGCCCGGGCGCAAGCCCTGCGCGCCGGCCCACTCGAGCAGCTGCGGCCGGGGCACGCCCTTCAGGAAGATCCGTCCGTGGTCGTCGCGCGGGAGCACCGGCTGGGGATAGCACAGCCGCGCCGGCTCAGGCGACCAGCTGGCCCTTGAGCCAGGTTGCGATCGCCCGCCACAGCGGCGCGCTGGCGGGGTCGGTGACGGCGGCCATGTGGCCGGGGGCGCCGAGGCCGGCGAGCTCGGGCAAGGCGCGGCCGTCCTCGTCGGTGGCGCCGGCGGGCCCGAGCCGCCAGGTGGTGCGGCGCGGGAGAGGCGACCACAGGCGCTCCGCCGTGCGCGGCGGGGCCAGGCGGTCGCCCTCGCTGGTGACCAGCAGGACCGGGAGTTCGACGCCGGCGAGGCCGGCCCGGTAGTCGTGGCCGTCGCGCGCCCGCCAGCCGTCCCCGGCGATGCAGCGGCGGAAGTCTTCGAAGTAGGTGTAGGCCTCGTCGGCGCTGCCGACGCCGAACCGGCGCGCCGGCAAGGAGCCGAGCACGCCGGTGGAGCAGGTGGCCAGACCCATGAGCAGTCGCTTGAGCCGCCACACGAGCCGGCGATCGTCGGTGCCGGGCAGCCAGAAGTCGGCGCACAGGGCCACGTGCGCCGCCGGGGCGACTTCGCGCGCGGCGGCCGTGGTGCACCAGGCCGCGGTCGTGTGGCCGAACAGCGAGTGGCCGAGAGTGGCCAGCGGCAGGTCGGGCGCGAGGCGGCGGGCGAGGTCGAGGTAGACCGCCGTGTCCTCCACCAATTGATCGTAGGACCAGTCGCCGCCGTGCGCGGGGTCGGGGCCGCTGGCGCCGTGGCCCCGCAGATCGGGCAGCAACACCCGCAGGCCGGCGTCGCACAGGGTGCGGGCGAGGCAGGGGCGATCGCGGCGGAGGAGGGTGCGGCGGTCGACCATCATGGCGTGGCCGGCGACGACGACGCCCCACGCCGCGCCCGCGGGTTCGAGGTCGAGGACCGAGAGACGCCAGCCGTCGGCCGCGCGGATGCGGTGCTCGGCGGTCACGCGGCGGGCTCCGATCGACGGCGGAGGAGACGAACGGTACGCGGGCGAGGTGCGGTCACGCGGCGGGCTCCGATCGACGGAGGAGGAGCGACGTGTTCGCCGCGGGGACGAGGCGACGAGCTCGGCTGCGCTTCGGGACAGGGCCGCGGGGACAGGTTCGCCGGGTCGAGGCGTGCGAGGGGGCCGCGCTTCGGGACCGGGCTTCGGCGAGGGGCCGTCACGCGGCGGCGGCCCCGGCCCGGCGGGCCCAGAAGAGGACCAGCGAGCCGCGCCGCTCGCAGTCGAAGTCGACCAGGCCGTGCGCGCTCAACATGCCGCGCAGCTGGTCGACCTCGAACACGTGGAACTGGCCCACGGTCGCCACCGCCGCCTCGAGGTGGCGCCGCAGGCCGCTCGTGTGGGCGAAGGTGCTGGCGACGAAGGCCCCGCCCGGGCGGACTACCCGCGCGACCTCGGCGACGGCGCTCGGCGGGTCGGGCCACACGTGGAAGGCCGCCCCCGCGTGGACGCCGGCGAGGCTGCCTGTCTTGAAGGGCAAATGGCCGACGTCGCCGCGGACCAGCCGCATCAGCCCGCGGTTGTCGGCGGCCGCGCGGGCCAGCATCGCCAGCGACCAGTCGAGCCCGAACACCCGCGAGAATCGGCCCGACTCGGCCAGCTTGCGCCCGGTGAAGCCGGGGCCGCAGCTCAGGTCGACCACCGCGCCGCCCTCCGCCGAGGCCAGCGCCGCCAGCACCGCCTCGAACTCGGCCCGGTAGTCGGGCAGGCCGCTGCTCGCCACCGTGACGAAGAAGGGCCGCCACAGCCGCTCGTACACGCGGGCCAGCACCCGGCTGTGCATCAGCCGCGGGCCGAGGCCCTCGCCCGCGGCGGCGCCGAGGTCGGGCAAAAAGTCGAGGTAGCCGCGGTCGCCCGGGTAGCGCCGGTCGCACCCGCGGCAGGCCGCGCCGACGCCCTCGACGGCGAGCGGGCCGCGGCAGGCCGGGCAGCACAGTTCGGAAGGCAAGGACATGTCGTGAAGGCCAGGTTGTGAGAGACAGGCGCGAAAGGACAGGTACGAAAGGTCAGGGCGCCGGCGGAGGCTCGGCCGGGCTCGCGGTGTAGCCGAGCTTGGTGATCGCCTCGGCGATCGCGGCGGCCGGGGCGCGCGCCGGGTCGTGGCGGACCTCGGCGGCGCCGGCGGCGTGGTCCGCCGAGCAGGCCTCGACGCCGTCGAGCTTGCGCACGGCGGCGCAGATGCCCTCCTCGCACGAGCGGCAGACCATGCCGCCGACGGCGAAGCGGGTGGTGCGGACCTCCGGCGGGGCGGCGCAGGCGGCGAAGGTGAGGACGAGAGCGGCGATCCGGCCCATGAGGGAGGCGAGTAAAGCGCAAATCCCGGGCCCGCGCGAGCCGGACGGCGGTTCGTCGCAGGCGACGAGCCGGAGGTCGGGGCCCCCGCGAACCGCCGAGCGAGCGCGGACCGCCCAGGGGCCGCGGTCGACGGCGCGACGTGAACGCCGTCAGCAGGGCCCGATCGCGAGCGAACCGCCGGCGCGGGTGCGGCGGCGGTTCGGCGAGAGGGGTCGGCGTCGGGTCAGTTGGGGGCGACCACCGTGAGGGTGATCGTCGTGCCGAACGGGACCTTGGCGCCCGCCGCAGGGTCTTGCTTGAGGACGTAGTTCTCGCCGTGCTCCTCGTGCTCGACGCGCTTGATGTCGCCGACGTCGAGGCCCGAGTCCTTGAGCACCGTCTTGGCCTTGTTGAGGTACTTGCCGGTGACGGCGGGGACCTCGATCAGCGGCAGGGCGGCGATCGTCAGCTCGACGCTGGTGCCGGGCTGGACCTTGACGCCGGCGGCGGGCTTCTGGCTCAGCACCGTGCCGGGGGTCTTGCTCGAGTCTTTCGGGACCTCGGTGAACTCGACGCCCAGGCCCGCGAGGGTGGACTTGGCCTCGGCGATCGGCTTGCCGACCAGGTTCGGGACCTTGGCCTCGCGGGCGCGGGCGACGATGACCCGGATCTCGCGGGTGCTGGTGAGCATCGTGCCGGCGGTGGGGTTCTGCTCGAGGATCTCGCCGGGGGTCTTGTCGGGCGCCTCGCGGTCGCCGTCCTGGATGATGATGATGCTCTGCGACACCGCGATCTTGCGGGCGTCCTTGATCGTCGTTCCGACGAACTCCGGCGCGGGAATCGCCGCCTCGGCCGGCGCCGTCGGCGGGGCCGGGGCCTGCGGGGACGGCTGGGTCGGCGCCGACGGCACCGGCGCCGGCGCCAGGGCCACCGGCGCGGGGACCTGGTGCTGCTGCTGCTGCATCCGCTGGATCTGCGGCCCCAGCAGCACCTGGACCAGGACGGCCGTAATCAGCGAGATCAAAAACATCTTGACGGTGTCGTTCATGGGCGTCCGCGCGGGCCGGGGGCTCGCGGGAAGCATACCCCGGCCGGCGGTCTGGCCGCAAAGACTTACCGGGACGGGCGGGCCGTGCAGCGCCACGAACTGCCCTTCGGTTTCGAGCCGCCGTGGACCCTGCGCAGGTCCCGAGGCTCGGGCCGCGGCGGCGGCGGGCGTTCGCTGCAGCAGACCGGTCCGCCCGCGAGAAAAGGCGCGCGGGCGTGCGGGCGGGTGTATGCTCGCAGGCCCGATGGTCGATCCACGCACGCTCCCCGAGGACCGCTCCGAGGCCGGCTTCGGCGACTACAAGCCCGCGCTCGGCCCGGCGCAGGCGCTCGCCGAGGCCAACCGGTGCCTCTACTGCGCCGACGCGCCGTGCGTGCAGAAGTGCCCGACCGGCATCGATATCCCCGAGTTCATCCGCAAGATCTCCACCGGCAACCTCAAGGGGTCGGCGCGCACGATCCTCGACGCCAACATCTTCGGCATGAGCTGCGCCCGCGTGTGCCCGGTCGAGGTCCTGTGCGTCGGCGCCTGCGTGTACAACGAGATGGACGCGCCGCCGATCGCCATCGGCCGGCTGCAGCGCTACGCCACCGACGCGGCACTGGCCGGGGGCTGGCGCTACTTCGAGCCCGGGCCCGACACCGGCCGCTCGGTCGGCCTCGTCGGCGGCGGCCCCGCCTCGCTGGCCGCCGCGCACGAGCTGCGCCGGCGCGGCCACGCCTGCACGATCTACGACGCCGGCAAGTGGCTCGGCGGGCTCAACACCACCGGCGTCGCGCCCTACAAGCTGCGCGCCGACGACGCTCTCGCCGAGGTCGCCTACGTGCTCGGCATCGGCGGGATCGCCGTCGAGTCCGGCGTGCAGGTCGGCCGCGACGTCACCTGGGACGCGCTGCTGGCCCGCCACGACGCGCTGTTCATCGGCGTCGGGCTCGGGGCCGACCGCACGCTCGACATCCCCGGCAAGGAGCTGGCGGGCATCGACGGGGCGGTCGCGTTCATCGAGAAGTTCAAGCTCGGCCGCGTCGACCTCGCCGGCGTCGAGCGGGCGGTGGTGGTCGGCGGCGGCAACACGGCGGTCGACGCGGTGCGCGAGCTGGTCGGCCTCGGGGTGCCCGAGGTGACGATGCTGTACCGCGGCGACGAGGCGTCGATGAGCGGCTACGAACACGAGTGGAAGGCGGCCAAGGTCGAGGGCGTGCGGGCGCTGTGGCACACGCAACCGACGGCCTACCTCGGCCGCGGAGGGCGGGTCGCGGGGCTGCGCTGCGTCAAGCTCGGGGCCGACAAGCGGCCGCTGCCGGGCGAGGTGTTCGAGGTGCCGGCCGAGCTGGTGCTGCTGGCGATCGGGCAGGCGCGGCTGGGCGAGCTGGTCGCGGGGCTCGACGGGGTGCAGCTCGAGGGCGGGCGCCTCGTGGTCGACGCCGACGGGGCGACCGGCAACCCGCGGGTGTTCGCCGGGGGCGACTGCGCCAACGGCGGCAAGGAGGTCGTCAACGCGGTCGCCGAGGGCAAGCGGGCGGCGCTGGCGATCGATCGGGCGCTCACGACGGGCGCGAGCAAGTAAAGGATCCACACCACATGGCCTTCGGGACATCTGTCGACCTGACCTCGAACACCGGCGGGATCGTCACGCCCAACCCGTTCTGGCTCGCCTCGGCGCCGCCCGCCAACTCGGGCGCGCAGATCATGCGAGCGTTCGACGCCGGCTGGGGCGGGGCGGTGTGGAAGACGCTCGGCACGCCGATCCAGAACGTGTCGTCGCGGTTCGGCGCGCTCCACTTCAAGGGCACCCGCGCGATCGGCTTCAACAACATCGAGCTCATCACCGACCGCCCGCTCGAGGTCAACTTCCGCGAGATCGCCGAGGTCAAGAAGCGCTACCCCAAGCACGGCGTGATCGTGTCGCTGATGGTCGAGACGCGCGACGAGTGGCGCGACATCATCAAGCGGGCCATCGACGCCGGCGCCGACGGGCTCGAGCTCAACTTCGGCTGTCCGCACGGGATGTGCGAGCGCGGCATGGGCTCGGCGGTCGGCCAGGAGCCGGCGCTCAACGAGAAGATCACGAGCTGGGCGGTCGAGTTCTCGACCGTGCCGGTGCTGGTCAAGCTGACGCCCAACGTCGACGAGATCAACCCGCACGGGCTGGCCGCCAAGCGCGGCGGGGCCCACGGGGTCTCGCTGATCAACACGATCAAGAGCCTGATCGGCGTCGACATCGACCGCTTCGTGCCCGAGCCGCGCGTCGGCGGGCTGTCGACCAACGGCGGCTACTGCGGCGCCGCGGTCAAGCCGATCGCCATGCACATGATCGGCTGCCTCGCCCGCGACCCCGACTTCGGCCTGCCGATCAGCGGCATCGGCGGGGTCGCCAACTGGCGCGACGCGGTCGAGTTCATCCTGCTCGGCTGCTCGTCGGTCCAGGTCTGCACCGAGGTCATGCTCCGCGGCTACCGCGTCGTCGGCGACATGATCGAGGGCCTCACCGAGTACATGCGCTCGCACGGCTTCTCCACGATCGAGGAGATGCGCGGCAAGGCGGTGCCGCAGTTCTCCGAGTGGGGCGAGCTCGACCTCAACTACGAGACGGTCGCCAAGATCGACCCCGGCAAGTGCATCGGCTGCCACGCCTGCGTGGTCGCCTGCCACGACGGCGCCCACCAGTGCATCCACCCGGCGCCGAAGGAGGCCGGCACCCGCGTGCCGGTGGTCGACGAGTCGGAGTGCGTCGGCTGCAACCTGTGCCAGATCGTCTGCCCGGTGCCCGACTGCATCACCATGGCCGCGGTCGACAACGGCTTTCCGCCGGCGACCTGGAACGAGTTCGTGTCCGAGGGCAAGCCGCTGCGGCCGAAGAAGGGCGCGCACTGAGGTTGTAGAAGAGAGGACATGTCTCGGGTGACATGTCCGACACGACAGGGTCCGAAGGGCATGCCTGAGAGGACATGCCCCTCGGCGCTCACCAGGGCGCGAGCTCGAGCCGGCTGGTCAGGTCGACCGGCTTCTTGTAGGGGCCCTTGGTGGCGATCGGGGCGCCGTCGCGGCCGATCAGCTCCATCGTCAGGGTGTGGCTCGCGCGGTCGGCGGTGATCCGGGCGAAGTTGTCGTCATTACAAAAATTCCAGGCGCGGTAGTCCATCGTCACGCCGGGGCGGATCTCGAAGGTGTCCGGGGTCCGCGGGTCGCGGGAGTCGTGGACGAACTCGGCGGGGTCGCCGTCGGCGAACGGGAACGGCCAGTAGAACGCCGACGAGACCAGCGAGTAGGCGCGCAGGTCCTCGCTGCCGCCGCCGCGGAACTCGAGCCGGGCGACGGAGGCGCTGTGGACGTCGCCCGACAGGAACACGACGTTCTGGATCTTGCTGTCGACGATGGCCTGCAGCAGGGCCCGCCGGGTCTGCGGGAAGGCCGGCCAGGCGTCGCTCTTCTCGAGGTGGGCCACGCTCGCGCCGTGGGTCGCGAACACCGGGTTCGGCGCGAACACGCTGGCGCTGATGATGAACTTGGGCACGTTGCCGCGGTCGGCCTGCTGGTCGCGCAGCCACTCGCACAGGACGTCGAGCTGGCTCGGCTCGTCAGGGTCGAGCGAGGGCCGGCCGAGCAGGTGGTTGTCGTCGACGGTGTCGGGCACGTCGTCCATGTAGCGCTGGGTGCGGCAGTCGAGGGCGAAGAACGGGTAGCCGCTGCTGACGAAGCTGTAGTAGAGCCGCTTGCCGTAATTGCGCGGCGAGTGGCTCCACTGATAGCTCATGTAGGTGCCGATCGCGAGGTTGAACACGATCTTCTTGCCCGGCTTGTGCAGGCGGTCCTGCGACCAGTTGTCCTCGATCTCGTGGTCGTCGAGGCACATGTACGTCGGGACATGTCGCAAGAGCCTGCGCATGTTGAACGAGCCGAACGCCTGCTGGTAGCGGTCGGTGAACTCGGCGTGGGTGTCGGCGAGCCCGACCGGGACGGCGCGGTGGAAGGTGTCGGCGTAGATCTGGTCGCCGCACATGATCACGAGGCTGGGCCGCGCGCCGAGCTTCTCGGTCGACAGCTCGTCGAACATGGGTCCGAAGATCCGGTCGGACTCCTTGACCTTCCACATCAGGCCGGGATAGCGGCACGAGCCGAGCATGAAGGAGAAGGCCGGCGCGGCGGTGCTGCGCGGGCTGCAGGTGCGGAACACCGCCTCGCAGGCGACGTCGGGCAGGCGCTCGACCTGGGCCGCCCACACCTGCGGGTTCGGCAAGGTGGCCGCGAGCTCCTGGTCGCCGGTGCGGAGGTCGTTGTCCTCGGCGTCGTCGAGCGCGAGCGAGGCGAGGCGCACGCGGTAGGTGGTGTCCGGCTCGAGCGCGTAGACGGGGGTGGTGCCGCCGAGCCCGGCCTCGAGGCCGAGGATGAAGGTGCCGGTGCGGTCGAACTCGCGCTGGAGGCGGAAGTAGAACACCGGCCGCACCGGCGCCGGGATCACGTGCTCGCCCTTCTGCATGACGACGAGGACGCCGATCGTGCGCCGGTCCTCGTCGGCGACGATCTTGCGCGGGTCGTCGAGCGCGGCCGCCTGCATCCACAGGCGACAGGTACGGTCGGTCGTGTGGCCGATGATCGGGCCGAGGCCCGGCGGACGAAGCGTGCTCATACGCGGGCGATCGTAGAGCCGAACGCGAAGTCGTTGCAAACCGGTGACGCAGGCGTGAAGTCGAGGCAGGTCGCGCGCATTCGCCCCGCAGACGAGGCGCGCCCGCGGGCGACGAGGGCGGTAAAGTTGCCGCTACAAGTCGCGCGCCCGCGAGAGCTCGATGAACGCTGCGTTGTTTCGGATGGGGCATGTCCTCGAGGCCATGTGGCTCGGCGCGGGCGGCACCGGGGCGCCGGCGAGCGAGGGGGCCGATCCGGGCCGCGCGCGCGCGGTCGAAGGGCCGACCGAGGCGGGCGCGGGGGCGCGTGCGCGCGATCCGGGCGCGATGGCCGGCGAAGGCGGCGAGGCAGGGCCGACGGCGGCCGGCGTCGACGCGGCGCGCGAGGTCGAGGCGGGAGCCGCACCGAGCTCTCGCGCGGAGGCGGCGCGGCCGTCCGGGACGGCGCGGGGAGACATGTCCGCAGGGACAGGTGACAGAGGAGCGGAGGACATGTCCTCCGGGACAGACGACGGGCGGCGGTTGCGGGGCTGTTACGGCGGCGGGGGGGCGACGACGGCGACTCCTTGAAAGCGAGGTTCGCCGCGGGAGAGTTTTGAGTCGAGGGGCTCCGATGGAAGATCGGATACGGGCTGTTGTCGCGGGAGGAGAGGTGACTCGCGGACGGCGAGGTTGGCCGCGGGAGAGGACACGCCGTTAGGGACGCGAGAAGGCGTCTGGTCGGCGGCCAGCCCTGGCCGTCGACCAGGCGCCTCGTGACCTGGCCTTCAGGACATTCGCCATCGAAGCCGACGACGGCGGGCCGGCCTCTCACGGCTGCAGCCGTGCCAGGGGTCCGGGGAAGGGCCGGCCGCGAATTAGAGGCGGGTGGGTGCGAGGAACGAGCGTCCATCCTGCCGGTCAACTCGCGGCCGGCCCTTCCCCGGACCCCCCGCGAGGCGCAGTCGGCAATTCGCGAAGCACCAGCGCCCAGGCTCCCGCAGGAGTTCCGAACCCCGCGAGGCGCAGACGACACTTTGGGAAGCGCCAGTACCCGCTCGCGAAACCGTTCCGACCTGGGTCGCAAAGCACCCGGACTCGGAATTCATGAGGTGCAGTCAACAATCGCGGAGCGCCCGAGCTCGCGCGCAAGGTCGTTCCGACCTCTGCGATGCGCAGAGCAAGTCCCAGCGCATGCACTGCGGCCTGCTGCGACGACCGGCGGCGATCAGCCCGGCGGCTCGATCTCCTCGCACTTCTCCTGGATCACCCCTGCCAGCGCGTCGCCCACCACCATCGCGTAGTCGCTGGGGTCGCCGTCGATGTCGCCGGTGAACGGCGGGGCCGAGAACGACTCGAGGAACGTCTTCAGCGTCGAGTCGCCGGGGTTGTCGTAGCAGAAGCCGGGGACCAGGCCGGACGCGAGGATGCAGTTGGTCCCGCCGCACTGCTGCTTCGCCGCGGCCAGCTTGTCGACCCACTGGCTGACGGGCTCGGGCGACTTGTCGGGCTCGTCGGTGAGGACGAACACCACCAGCACTGCGCCGGCGTCGCGGATGAAGCCCGCGTTGGTCGGCGCCGTGGCCGGGTCGGCGGCCCAGCCGGCGGCGGCGGCCGGCATCTCGAACGAGCAGCCGGTCTCGCCGGCCGCGGTGGCCGCGGCCGTGAACCACGCCTTGAGCGCGGCGGGGTCCTCGTCGGTGTTGAGCGCGAAGTAGTGCTGACCTTGCCATTCGAACAGGCGGCCCTGGCCGCCGTTCTCGTTGGTGGTCGCCGGCGGCGCCACGTAGTGCTGGAGGATCTCCTGCTCGCTCGACTGGCTGACGCAGTTGACCGTGCTCTCCGAGCAGCCGCCGTCGTAGAAGGACGTCGTGGTCATGCCGACGTGGAGGTCGGTGCCGGGCGGGAGGGCGGCGATGATCGCGTCGACGAAGTCGGGGAAGACCGCGCTCAGGTCCTCCTGGTGTTTGCCCATCGAGGCCGAGTTGTCGATCACGAACAGCAGGTCGACCGCGGTGCAGCCCTTGGCCGCGTCGGTGTCGGCCGTCGGGTCGCTCGGGAAGTCGGGCTGGCCGAGGTCGAGCTTGATCGCCCCGGTGTCGTCGCCCGTGCTGGTGGTGGGGGCGTTGCCGGTCGACGTGGTGGGGCCGCCGGTCTCGGTGGCGGTGCCGGTGCCCTGGTCGGTGGTGCTGGCGGTGCCGTCGGTGGTGCCGGCGGTGAGCGGCGGCAGCGTGGTCGGGGCGGTGGTCGGCGTGCCGGCGGTGGCGGTGGTTCCGGCGTCGTCGCCGCAAGCGGCGAGGGTGACCGCGAGCGCGGCGAGGACGCGGGCGCAGCCGCCGGGGGTCGAACAAACGGTTCGCATACGGGTAATAGCCTCCCGTGTTCGCCTATACAGCCGAGCTCGTTTCCCGGCAAGGGTCCTCCGCGGCGCCGCGCTCCCGACTTGGGGGAAGGCGGCTACAATGCGCGGACGATGCGGTGGTTCATCGGCGACCTGCAAGGTTGCGCCCGGGAGTTCGACGACCTGTTGCGGAAGATCCGCTTCGACCCGCAGGCGGATGAGCTGTGGTGCCTCGGCGACCTGGTGAATCGCGGCCCCGACTCGCTCGGGGCCGTCCGCTTGTGGCGCGACGTCGGCGGGCGCGGCGTGATCGGCAACCATGACGTCTACGCGCTGCTGGTCGCCGCCGGGCGATGGCCGCGCAAGCACGACACGCTCGGACCGCTGCTCGCCGCGCCCGACGGGCCCGAGCTGCTCGCCCGCCTGCGAGCGATGCCGGCGCTGCAATTCCTGCCCGCGGCGCCGGGTTCGAAGGGGCCGGACGTGTGGGCCGTCCACGCCGGCTTCCACCCGCGCTGGACCGACCTGCACGCCGTCGCCGCGCGGGTCAACGCGGCGCCGCACGACGACGCGTGGCTGGAGTCGCCCGAGCTGTCGTTCATGACGCGCGTGCGCTGCTGCACCGCGTCGGGCGAGCGCAGCAAGTTCGACCGCAAGGCCGAGGACTGCCCGCCGCCGTACCGCCCGTGGGACGAGTTCTACCGCGGCGAGCCGATGGTGATCCACGGGCACTGGGCGTGGCGCGGCCACTACCGCGGGCCCAAGACGATGGGCCTCGACTCGGGCTGCGTGTACGGCGGGCCGCTGACGGCGTGGTGCCAGGACGAGGACCGCGTCGAGCAGGTGCCGGCGCACGGGGGATGAAGTGGCTGTCCTTCGGGACAGGTAGTCCGGGGGCGAGCAGGGTCGGGAGCTCGCCGGCCCTCGCGACGGTCCCAAGGGATGGCGCAACGGCCATGCCCGTCGGGGCATGTTCGTAGAGACAGGCCACGCGGCTGTCGAGCTGCGCCGGGTCGAGGCGCGTCCCGTCGCGGCCCCGGAGATGTGCGTTTTGCGCCAATGGAAGAGGGCTGCGGAGCGCGGCGCTTCGGGGCCGTGGGGTCCGGAGAGATTCTTTTTTAAAATTTTTCGCGGGGGTGTCGATCGAGCCGGCGGCCGTTCGACGTGGAGGTGCTGCGGGGCTGACCGGGTGCGACCGGGGGCCCGACCACACCACGGAAAGGAAACAGGACCATGCGATTCATGATGCTGATGATCCCCAAGGGTTACGAGACCGCCGCGTTCGACGCGATGCCGAGCGCCGAGGCCGTCGCCGCGATGATGGAGTACAACGAGTCGCTGCAGAAGGCCGGCGTGCTGCGGGCCCTCGACGGGCTGCACCCGCCGTCCACGGGCGCGCGGGTGTCGTTCGCCGGCGGCAAGCCGAGGGTGACCGACGGGCCGTTCGCCGAGGCCAAGGAGGTGGTCGGCGGCTACTGGATCATCGACGTCGCTTCGCGCGAGGAGGCGATCGCGTGGGCGTCGCGCTGCCCCGCCGCGGACAACGAGGTGATCGAGGTCCGGCGGGTGCAGGAGCTCGCCGACTTCCCGGCGGACGTCCAGGCGGTCGCGGCGAAGTACCCCGAGCTGCAAGGGGTCGAGCGATCGGCGTGAGGTGCAGAGTACATGTCCTCCTGGACATGTTTTAAAAGCCATGCCGTCCGGCGCCCCGCCAGGCCCGGGCGAAGCCGCCGGACAGGACGAAGCGCGGGAAGGTGACGAACTGCTCGGCGACCAGGCGCGCGAGCAGGTCGCCGCGCGAGCGGAACGGGGCCGGGGCGTGCTGCTCGCGCCGGTGACCGCGACCCTGGACGGCGACGGCGAGGACGGCGAGCGCGAGGCCGGCGCCGGCGAGGGCGAAGCGGCCGGTGGCGAGGGCGAGGAGGCCCAGCGGCAGGCCGAGCACGAACAGCGGGGCGGACACGGCGTGCAGCGCGAGGTTGGTGCGGTCGGCGTGGTTCAGCGAGTAGTGCTCGAACTGCCAGGCGAGGAGGTCGGTGCGCATGCGCAGGGTGTACCGCGGCGCTCCGGCGGGCGGCTTGAACGGACTGGCTACGATCGACCGGACGCGGGCGAGGCCCGGGCAGAGCCGGACGGGGCGAAGAGGGGGCGATGGCGGGTGCTCGAGCTGCGCGAGCGGTCGATGGCGAGTCACCGGTTGGAGCGGCTGGCCGAGCGGCGGAAGCGACGAAGACGGGGCCGGCGAGGGCGGGCGCTCCGCGAGGCTCGGGCGAGTCCATCGACCGGACCGTCGAGCGGCGGGCCGCGACCGAGCCGATCGCGCAGCGACAGCCCGAGTCGGCCGGTGATCCGTCGCTTTGCGCGGGCTACGGCGGGCGCGGCAGGCTGCGCTGCAGCTCGGAGGCGGTCATGCCGAACATGCGGCGGAAGGTCCGGCTCATGTGGGCGGCGTCGGCGAAGCCGGCCGCGTGGGCGGCGCGGGCGAGCGGCTCGCCGGTGGCCATGGCGACGACGGCTCGCTGCAGCTTCAGCCATAGAAGGTAGGGGCGCAGCGGGATGCCGACCGAGTCGCGGAAGGCGTGGACGAGCCGGCCCTCGGACAGGCCGGCGAGGGCGGCGAGGGCCGGCAAGGAGGTGTCGGCCGCGGGCTCGGCGCCGCGGAGGGCGCGGAGCAGCTTGCGCACGCGCGGGTGGATGACTCTCGGGACAGCTGTCTTCAGGGACAGGCGCTCGGCGGCCGCGTGGCCCCAGGCGTGGAGGGCCTCGGGCCCGGCGTCGGCGGGCAGGTCGGCGAGCAGGGCGTCGCGCTCGGGCGGCTCGACGGCGCGGACGGGCGCGTCGAGGCCCGCGCGCAGGCGCTCGCCGGCGTCGCTCTCGGGGTCGAAGAAGACGAGGACGATGTCGACGCCGCGCGCGTCGAGGGCGTGCTCGCGGTCGGGCGCGGTGACGATCCCGGCGGCCCGCACGGTGACGCCGCCCGCGGTGACGGCGAGCGTCCCGGCGCGGGCGAGCACGAGGTGCATGGCGTGGTGCGCGTGCGATTCGCTGCGCGCGCCCGGGCCGGCGGTGACGAGCACCGGAGGCCACAGGCCGGCCGAGGTGACGAGGGGCAGCTGCATGATCAGACGGGGACAGGGGGCTGGCTTCGCGGATCGGTCACGCGACGGGCCGAAGCCGTCCGAACCGGCAGGCGGCGAGAACCTGTCTTCTGGGGCAGGTCGCCCGGGTGGCTCGAAGCTGCCCGGCAGGCGGCAGGAGCTGCCTTCGGGGGCATGTCACACCGGCGGGCTGAAGCTGCCCGAACAGACAGGCGGTGAGGACCTTGTTCGGGGGCGGGTCGCGCCAGCGGGCCGAAGCTGCCCGGCAGGCGGCAAGAGCTGTCTTCGAAGGGCATGTGGCGCCGGCGGAATGAAGCTGCCGGAACGGACAGGCGGTGAGGACCTTGTTCGGGGGCGGGTCGCGCCAGCGGGCCGAAGCCGTCCGAACGAGCGGGAGCTGTCGTCGGGGACATGTCGCGTCGGCGGGGTGAAGCTGTTTGAACGAACAGGTGGTGGCGAGCTGTCTGCGAGGACAGGTCACGCCGGCGGCTCGTGGGCGATGGTGGCGGTGCGGGCGGCGGTGTCGACGGTGACGACGGTGAAGCGGCCGGCCGAGCAGGTGCCGGTGTTGACGACTGTCCCTTCGGGCAGGTGATGGGCGTGGGCGACGTGGGTGTGGCCCATGACGACGAACGCGGCGCCGCGCTCGCGCATGAGGGCGCGGGCGGCGGCGGCGTAGGGGCCGGCGGCGTGGCCGAAGCGGCGGTGCTTGATGGCGACGTCCTTCTGCTCGAAGTAGTGGGCCACGGGGCCGAGGCCGGCGCGGCGCAGGCGGCCGGTGCACCAGGTGGCGGCCCGGGCGGCCGCGTAGGCGCGGGCGAACACCGGGTCGTACTGGTGGCCGTGGACGAACAAGATCCGGCAGCCGTCGGCGTCGATCTGCAGCTCGGAGGCGGCGCCCAGCTCGTCGCGGGCGATGAAGTCGTGGTTGCCGTGGACGTAGTCGAGGCGGTCGAGGGCGCGGGTCAATCGCGGCAGGCGGCGGCGCGCGAGGTGGAGCTGGCGCGCTGCCGCGCGGCGGCCGGTGAACAGGTCGTGGTCGGTCTGCCAGATGTCGCCGAGGAGGACGACGCGGTCGTGGGTGTCGACGACGCGGGCCAGCCGCTCGAGGAAGACGGCCTCGTCGTGGCGGAACTCGTCCATGCCGGCGCGGGCGCCGATGTGAAAGTCGCTGAGCGCGGCGAGTCGCATGCTTCTGTCAGGAGTGAGGGCGAGGACGGGGGCGCGACGCGGGGGTCGGGGAGCGCGGCGAAGCGCCTGCGTGAGTCGGGAGCGAGGGCGAGACGAGACAGCGGGCGCGCGGCGAGTCGCCCGCGTGAATCAGGATGAGGGCGGGACAGCGGGTTGCAGCCTGCGACGGCGATGCGGGCGGGCGCGGCGAGTCGCATGCGCGGAGAAGGATGAGCCCGGCGTCACAGCGCGCGGTGAGGCGCGGCGAGCTCGGCGGTGAAGGCGGCGTGCAGGCGCTCGACGAGGTCGCTGCGGAAGCGGTCGTCGTGCTCGCGGTCGTAGAGGTAGCCGCGGACGCGCAGCTGCAGGTCGAGGGCGCTGCCCTGGCGCGGGGCGAGGAAGACCTCGGGCGGGCGGCGCGGGGAGGCGTAGCGGCTGAGCGCGGCGGCCTGGCGGGCGAGCTCGGCGGCGCGGGCGGGGGCGATGCCGGCGGGGACGTCGAGGGTGAGGTCGCAGGGAGTGTCGTGCTCGCCGAGGTTGAGGCGGACGACGGGCTCGCGGAGCAGGCGCTCGTAGGGGATGGTGGCGTCGATGCCGGCGAGGCCGCGCAGGGTGATCGCGCGCAGACCCACGCCGACGAGGCGGCCCTCGACGTCGCCGATCCGCAGGTCGTCGCCGATCTTGTAGCGGGCCTCGACGGCGAACACGACCCCGAGGAACACGCTGCGCAGCCACGGCAGCGCGGCGACGGCGAACACCAGCAGCCACAGGCCGCGCGACCACCAGTCGGCGCCGCTGGCCGCGGGCACGAAGCGGTGCTGCAGCAGCCACACGAGCGGCAGCCACACCGCGAGGTGGAGCAGCGGGATCCACGGGTGGACCTGACGGAAGGCCTCGACGGTGGCGAGCTTGCGCAGCACGAACGAGACCAGGAGGCCCAGCGCGACCAGGCCGCCGATGTAGACCACCGGGAACAGGCGGGCGATCAGCGAGGTCGAGGCGCTCAGCGGGTCGATGGCCAGGGCCACGAGCATGCGTCAGGCCGAGGATGCCACGGATCGCCGGCGCGGATGAAGCCCGCGCGCGACGGCCGCTCGCGGGCGCTCACTCGGGGTCGCAGACCCCGTCGCCGACGATCTCGACCACGCCGGCGCGCAGGAGCTGGTCGAGCCTCCGCGCGGCGCCGGGCAGCTTTCGCGGCTCGCCGTGCGAGTCCGAGGGCGGGATGTCGCGGGTCGGCTCGGGGGGCGAGGCCGACGTCGGTCTCGACCATGGCCGAGCCGACGTAGGGGGCGGCGTCGCTGCCGAGCCCCCAGATCGCGCGGTCCTCGGGAGCTGTCGGCGAGGCCGCCGATCGCGCGGGGCCATGACGTGGCCGCCGAGGGTGCCCGGCTCCCCGGAGCCTCCCGCGGGCGATTGCCGGAGAGGGAGGATTCGGAGTAGAGCGCGGCCGTGACGTCCGCGCGCACCGATCTCGAGCTGGCCTTCATGACGCCGGGGCGAATGTTCCGCGACGACGACGGGGGGACGATCGCGGTGCGCGTGGAGTCGCTCGGCGAGCTCGAGCTCGCGGGCGTGGCGATCGGCGATCCGCTGGCGAGCGAGTTGCAGCCGGTGACGCCGCCGGAGGGCAGCGGGTTCGCCGGGCGCGGGCGGGTCGAGTTGGCGATCGCCCGCGTGGCGGCGAACGACGAGCGAGTGGCGGCGGCCCGCGTGATCCTGGCGGACAGGCCGATCGCGCAGTGGGTCGAGGCCGACGTGGTGTTCGGGGTCGACGCGGGCACGGCGGCGTTCGCCAGCCCGGAGGCGATCGCGGGGCTGGCGACGGAGGCGAAGAGCGAGGAGCTGCTGGCGCTGCTCGACGCGCACGATCGCGGCGGCTGGACGTGGGGCCGCGTCGAGGTCGAGGGGTGCGCGGTGGTGGCGTTCTCGTCGGGCTACGGCGACGGGATCTACGCCAGCTACTGGGGCCTCGACGCCGACGGGCGCGCGGTGGCGCTGGCGATCGACTTCGATGTGCTGATCGGCTCGGTGTTCGAGCGCTTCGTGGTGCCGCGGCCGCGAGGGCGCGGGCGGGTGGAGGCGCCGGCGCTGGCGGCCCGTGGAGTGACGCTGCGGGTGCCGTGGCTGAGGCCGCGCTGGCTCGAGGTCCGCGGCACGCAACTGCCCGCCGAACATCAATTGCACGTGCGGCTGACGGGCGCCGAGGGGGCGCCGGAACAGTGGATCCGCCGCCACTTCCGGGGTTACGACCGACGGGTGTTCCGCGTCGACCTGCGCGAGGTGCCGGCCGAGGCGGCGCTGGTAGTGCGGATCGTGACGGGCTCGCGGCCGCTGTCGCCGGCTTGAGCTGTCTGATGGGACAGGTCGAGCGAGGATCGCAGCGAGCCCGGCGAAGTCGGGGTATGCTGCGGCGGTGTCACGGCGCTTGCTCGATTCGAGGGCGATCCCGGCGGAGCTGCGGGTCAATCCGGTGATGCTGGCGGAGTCGGTGTCGGAGGCGTTCCCGGTGGCGTCGATCGTCGGCGGCCGCGGCGACCAGGAGCTCCGCTTCGTCGCGCCGGCGACGCTGGTGGTGGTGATCTCGGCGACGGCGGTGCATTGCTACGAGGAGCCGCTGCCGCCGGAGGAGGATGAGGAGGGGTACGAGGACGACGGCGAGGACGCGGACGAGGACGATCCGATGGACACCGCGGAGGACATCCTGGCCCACGTGTCGGTGCTGCTCGGGCTCGACGAGGAAGAGGAGGAGGGGCCGGACGAGCCGACGCCGGACGACGCGGCCGACCGCCGGGCGGCCGCGATCGTGGCCCTCTTGCTGCAGGACGGGCTGCTCGAGCTGGTGACGCCGCGCTCGCGCCCGCAGGTCGAGGGCCGCCTGGCCCACCTGCTGGCCCACGGGATGCACGACGCGGGGGCGCTGGCGGAGTCGATCGCCGACTGCAGCGGAGTGGCGGAGTTCTACGCCGACGACGCGCAGATGGCCGCGGTGCTGGCGAAGGTGCGCCGCGGGAGCTGAAGCCGCTCGCCCCGGGCTCGCAGGCCGCCCGCGTCGACGCTCCGGAGATGTCCTGGACGGCATGTCGCCGAGGACATGCTCTCGAAGGCATGTCCTCGGCGGCATGTCCGATCGCTCAGGCGGCGGCGCGGAGGGCGGCGGCGGCGGGGTTGACCAGGCCCTCGAGGCCGCGCAGCCACACCGAGGCGCGCAGGGGGGCGTCGACGACGCCGTGGGCGCGGAGCTCGGGGGTGCCTGGCTCTCGGGACATGTGGCCGGCGGCTTCGGCTGCGTCGGCGACGGCGGCGGCGAACACCGCGTCGGTGCGGGCGCGGGCGTCGTCGCCGAGCTGCTCGCGGGCCCAGCGGACGAAGCGCCAGCCGAGCTCGGCGTGGCGCTGCTCGTCGTCGGCGATCCGCGCGAGGATCCGGCGCAGGCCCGGATCTTCGGCGCGCTCGGCGGCCTCGCGGGCCTCGAGGGCGGACAGCGTCTCGCCGACGCAGGCCTCGCGGATCACGGCGGCGACCACCGCCTCGAGGTCGGTCGCGCCGGGCTCGTGCGCCTGCGCGAGCGGGCCCGGGCCGACGCCGGCGCCGCCGTAGCTGCTGGCCAGCGCGAAGCACAGGCGCGCGTGCTCGACCTCGTCGGCGAGCGCCCGCTGGGTGTCGAGCACGAACTCCGGCGGCGCGCCGACGGCGAGGAGCTGCAGGACGTGACGCGCGAACGAGGCGACCGAGGCGTGCTCGGCCAGCGCGATCTGCGTCCAGTGGGCCGCCAGGGCCGCGCGCAGCTCCGCGGGCGCCAGCGGCACCGAGGCCACGGCGCGCCAGTCGTCGCGCGCCGCGGCGGGCGCGGTGACGGCGTGGTCCTCGACCATGAACGGGCGGCCGCAGGCGACCAGCGAGCACTCCCAGACGTCGGCGTCGGTGTTGTAGGCGCACGGGGTGTCGCCGCACGGCGGGTCGGTGTCGCACAGGTCGTTGGGCGTGGTGCAGGCGCCGTTGACGACCTCGGCGGCGCAGTCGTAACCCATCGACTGCGAGAACTGGCACAGCTGGTCGCCGCAGTCGGCGTCGCTGGTGCACTCGGAGGGGACGCACTGCGACGTCGCGCCGAGGATGTCGCCGCCGCAGCGGCACACGAAGCCGGGGTCGCAGTCGGCGTCGGACTCGCAGCCGTAGGAGCAGCCGCAGCCCTCGAAGCCGACGTTGAACTGCTGGCACGAGCCGAACGGGAGGTCGGTGCAGTCGTCGTTGGTCTTGCACGGCTGGCCGTCCAGCTGGCAGGTCGACGGCGGCGCGGGCACGAGGCACACCTCGGCCTCGACGCGGTGGGGCAGCTTGTCGCCGCACTTGACCCACCCCGAGGGCACCGGCGGATCGGTCATGCCCTGCATGAGCACGGTGCACTCGGGGTCGCCGGTGTCGGTGTCGGTGTCGCCGGTGGTGCTCGTGGTGGTGGTCGTGTCGCTGGTGGCGGTGGTGTCGAGCGTGGTGGTGTCGAGCGTCGTCGCGCTGACGGCGGTGGTCTCGCCGGTGGTCGTGGTCGTCGTCGACGTGGTGGGGGAGGAGGTGGTGTCGGTGCCGGTCTCCGAGGTGCCGGTCATGCCGGTGGTCGGGGCGCCGGTGGTGTCGGTGGTGCCGGTGGGGGTGCCGGTGCCGTCGGTGGTGGACTGCGTCGTGCCGGTGCTGGTCCCGTTGTCGGTGCCCGCCGAGGTCGCGCCGTCGTCGCCGCAAGCGCCGAGCAGGCCCATCGCCAGGAAGAGCGAGAGCCGCAGCGGCTCGATACGTGTATGGAGGTAAACAAGCATGCGGGCATGCTGGCCCGATTCATGCCGCGCGGCAAGTCCGGTCCCTGCAGCCGGGCGTGACCGCGAGCGTCAGGGCGGTCCCGATCGCGCCCGGTCACGACATGGCGTGAAACGAAGCGTGGGGTACATGTGTCTAAAGACATGTCTGGAAGGACATGTCAATCGCTGGCGGCGATCAGCGGCCGGCGCTCGCGGGGGGGCGGGTCGAGCCGGTAGACGCCGGTCTTGTCGGCGACCACGCGCGGCGGGGCGCCGGTCTGGAGGAAGGCGAGGTAGCCGGGCACGAGGCCGTCCCAGAACGCGGCGAGCTCGGGGCGGGCGGCGGACTCGGCGGCCAGGCGGGCCTGGCAGGTCGGCTCGTCGAGCCGGCACGGGAAGATGTGGATCGGGATGTCGCGCTGGCCGGCGTCGCGGGCGAACACGGCGGCGAGGTAGAGCTCCTCGATCGGACCGTCGCGCAGCGGGATGCAGCCGACGGTGACGCAATCGCCGTGGATCATGATGGCGCCGCCGGGCGGCTGGCCGGCGCTGTGATGGCGGTCGGCGGCGTTGGGGTAGCTGACGCCGAGCGAGAGGTGATAGCTGCTGCTCGGGTTGAACAGGCTGACGCGGTAGAAACCCTCGGGGACCTGCCAGTCACCCTCGCGCCGCTTGGGGCCGAGCACGCCGCTCTTCCGGCAGACCGGGAAGGTGCGCACCAGCACGTGCGGATCGCCCCGGCGCTCGGGCGCGGCCCACAGCTCGGTGACGGCCTCTTCCTTGAAGCTGCGGATGAACAGGCCCCGCGGGGGCCACGCCGCGCCGGCGGCGCGGAAGCGATCGACGAGCGCGTCCTCGTGCCGCTCGAGCGCGGCCTCGACCCGCGGGTAGCGGCGCTGTCGCTGCAGGAAGTCGCCGGCGTGGGCCTCGGCGGCGGGCATCAGCGGGGCGGAGCAGACGAGCGCGGCGAGGGCGACGACCGGGCTGAGGCGGGGCACGGGCACTGGTACGCACACGCGGCTCGCGAGATTCGTTCGGGTTGCCAGAGTCGACGGTGGCGACTAGTTTTCCCGGCGCGCAGACGCGCGGCGAGGTGATGACGATGAGCGAGGCGCTGTTCTTCCGGTGCGGGGCGTGCGGACAGTTGAACAAGATCGCGGCCGAGCGCCGCTTCGACGCGCCGAAGTGCGGCCGCTGCAAGCAGAAGCTCGACACCACCGGGCAGCCGCAGGACGTGAGCGACGCGGAGCTGCAGCGCGCGGTGGCCAGCGCGCCGGTGCCGGTGCTGGTCGACTTCTGGGCCCCGTGGTGCGGGCCGTGCCGGCAGCTGGCGCCGCACATCGCCGACCTGGCGGCCCGCCACGCGGGCAAGCTGCTGGTGCTGAAGCTCGACACGGAGCAGCACCGGCAGACGGCGGCGGCGCTGCAGATCCAGTCGATCCCGACGCTGTGCGTCTACCGCGGCGGCGAGCTGGCGTTCCGTCAGCCGGGTGCGGTGTTCGGGCCGCAGCTGGAAGCGGTGGTCGCCCCGTTCCTGTAGTTGTGCGATAAGAGGGCGCGATGAAGCGAAGCCTCTTCTCCCCCGAACACGACCTGTTCCGCGCGACGGCGCGGGAGTTCTTCGCCCGCGAGGTGGTGCCGCATCAGGAGCGGTGGATGGAGGAGGGGATCGTCGACCGCGAGACGTGGCGCAAGGCCGGCGCGGCGGGCCTCTTGTGCCCGTGGCTGCCGGAGGAGCTCGGCGGGCCGGGCGGCGACTTCCTGCACTCGGTGATCGTCATCGAGGAGCTGGCGAAGGTCCACGAGTCGGGCTTCGCGCTGCCGCTGCACAGCGACATCGTCGTGCCGTACATCGCCACCTTCGGCACCGACGAGCAGAAGAAAAAGTGGTTGCCCGGCTGCGTGTCGGGCGAGCTGGTGACGGCGATCGCGATGACCGAGCCGGGCACGGGCTCGGACCTGGCGTCGATCGCGACCACGGCGCGCCGCGAGGGCGACGAGTACGTGATCAACGGGGCCAAGACGTTCATCTCGAACGGGATCCTGTGCGACCTGTGCGTGGTCGCGGCCCGCTCGGAGAGCTCCGACAACCCGCACCAGAACCTGTCGCTGTTCGTGGTCGAGGGTCATCGCCCGGGCTTTGTTCGCGGCAAGAAGCTCAAGAAGGCCGGCATGTACTCGCAGGACACCTCCGAGCTGTTCTTCGAGGAGTGCCGGATCCCCGCCGACAACATCCTCGGCTCGCCCGGCGCCGGCTTCCTCATGTTGATGCAGAAGCTGCAGCAGGAGCGGCTGGTGGTGGCGATCGGCGCCCAGGCCGGCGCCGAGGTGGTGCTCGCCGACACGCTGGCGTACGTGGGCGAGCGCAAGGCGTTCGGCCGGCCGATCTCGAAGTTCCAGAACACGCAGTTCAAGCTGGCCGAGTGCGCGACCGAGGTCGAGGTCGGGCGGGCGTTCCTCGACCGCCTGATCGCCGAGCACATGGCGGGCGAGTACCTGGTGAAGGAGTGCTCGATGGCCAAGCTGTGGCAGACCGAGATGCTGGGCCGGGTGGTCGACGCCTGCCTGCAGATGTTCGGCGGCTACGGCTACATGCTCGAGTACCCGATCTCGCGCGCCTACATGGATGCGCGGGTGCAGCGGATCTTCGCCGGCACGAACGAGGTCATGAAGATCATCATCGCCAAGCAGATGGGGCTGTAGACGGTCGGCAGGATCCGCCGCACGCGGTCGGCGGGATCTGCCGGGGCCGCGGCGGCGAAGATCGCCGGGGCGGTGGAAGTGCCCGCGGTGGTTGCAGATCCGGGAGCGCGGGCGACGGCTCGTGCGCACCGCCTGCGTGGCCTGCCACCTCGCCGGCCCGCCGCCGCCGCCCGGGCAGGACTTCGCCAACCAGGCGGTCTTCATGCCGCTGGAGCCGCTCAACAACGGGCTCGACGCCGGGCCGGTCGAGGTCGACAACGGGGTCGGCGACGTCACCGGCGACCCGGCCGACGACGGGCGGTTCAAGTCGTCGTCGCTGCGCGACATCGGTCACGGGGCCGTACACGCACGACGGGCGGTTTACGACCCCGGCCGAGGTGATCGACCACTACGACAGCGGTATCGAGCCCCACCCGAACCTCGACCCGCGGCTGCGCGGGCCGGACCAGCAGCCCCGGCGCATGAACCTGACGCCGGCCGAGAAGCGCGCGCTGGTGGCGTTCCTCGGCACGCTCACCGACGAGGCGCTGCGGACCGACCCGAAGTTCAGCGACCCGTTCGTGCGCCGAGTCCTTTCAAACTCGACGCTCGCTCGGGGGAGACGGGTGAGCGAGAGGACATGTCGAAGAGGGCATGGCCGATCGGGCATGCGCCTTTCGACACGTCGCGGGTGTCATGTCGAGCCGAGGGCCACGGCCATGGCGTCGCAGTAGCTCTGCGACAGCTCGATGCCGATGGCGGGGTGGCCGAGGGCGCGGGCGGCCAGGAGGGTGGTGCCGGAGCCGGCGAAGGGGTCGAGGACGACGCCGCCGGGGCGGCAGCCGGCGCGGATGCAGCGCTCGGCGAGGGCGGCGGGGAAGGGGGCGAAGTGGGCGGCGGGGTTGTCGGGGCGGGCGGTGATCTGCCAGATGTCCTCCTCGCCCTGGAGGGCGCCGCGGTCGAAGTGGTAGCGGGGGGCGAGGGAGAACAGGAACACGTGCTCGTGGGTGTTCCACGGGCGGTCGCGGGCGGTCGGCTCCGGCATGGTGGCCGGGCGCTTCCAGATGATGTCGCTGCGCAGGGTCCAGCCGTCGTCCTGCAGGGCGAGCGCGACCCGCCAGGGGATGCCGATCAGGCTCTTGCGCGGCAGGCCGAGGCCGGGGCCGTCGACCGCGCGCAGGGTGCTGCGCGCGAGCATGCGCCCGCGGTGCTTGTCGTCGCGCCCGTGCGGCCGACCCTTGGCCGAGTAGTAGGTGTCGCCGAGGTTGAGGAACAGCGCGCCGTCCTTCTTGAGCACGCGCTTGGCGGCGGCGAACACGTCGCGCATCGAGGCGACGTAGGCGGCGATCGTCGGCTCGTGGCCGAGCTGGCCGGCGACGCCGTAGTCGCGCTGCCAGAAGTACGGCGGGCTGGTGACGATGCAGGCGATCGAGTCGTCGGCCAGCGCGGCCAGGCCGTCGCGCACGTCGCCGTGGAGGATGGCCCAAGGGACATTTGCTCGGGGGCCGGACAGCCGCGGGACGACCCGCGCCGCGCCGGCCCGGAGCAGCGGCCGCAGCGGATGGGCAATGTTCATAGATGGCGGTTCGGACAGGTCCTGAGCGCCATTGTGCCGACCGTGCGCGGTCGTCGGCGGCGCCGACGGCGAAGGCGCCGAACCGACGGCGACGCGCCGGAGACCGTCGGCGTCGCGGTCCCGGGGACCATCTGGCCGATCGAGGTCGGAGGGATCCACGGCCACGCCCGGCGAATGATGACTGTCGCTTCCGCGACTGTAAAGAGGCGGACCTGCCGCCGGAACAACAGGACCACCAACTGGGTGCCGAGACCGCTCGCCACGAACACCAGTCGGCGGTTGGCGGTCAGCCGGCCGAGCCAGTCGAAGGCGCCGCCGTCGGCGATCGGGACGATGCTGCCGTCCGGCGCCTCGACCTCGATCATGAAGCGCAGACCGTCGTAATACGGGTGATCGAGCGGCCCGCGGACGACGTCGACGACTGGTGCCAATTGCTCGGCGATGCGATCGGCGAGGGCGCTACGAGCGGCGGTGGCCAGAAGTCGCACGGACCGTCGGCCGAATGTGTGGCCTTCCTGGGTCAATTCGTCGAAGCCGGCCAGCAGGGTGCGCACATGCTCGATCAGGGCGTCCACCACGAAGCCGTGGTCTCGCGTCTGTCGCCGGGCCGTCGCCAGCACGAACAGCTTGAAGTGATGCGAGTAGCCGGGGCGCCGGGGGACTTGCTGGGCCCGGACGACGCGCTGGCAGGTGGCCAATCGGACAGGTGTGTCGGGATCGCGTCGCAGCCGACGGGCACACTCGAGCACGAGCACATTGGTGGAGTCGGACACGACCTCGGTGCCGCGCATGGTCGTGACGATCTTGTTCTGGCTGGTCGGGCCGACCGCCGCGCAGGTGGCCAGCGGCGCGAGGGGCGGCAGCTCGACCGCCTCGAAGCCCGCCGCGGCGTCGAGGAGCCGCAGCTCGGCGCGCAGCACCCGGCGCAAATCGACTGCGGCGAGGCCGGTGAAGGTGTCGGCCTTTCACTGTCGGAGCACGTCGGCCGGGCTGCGCGCGCGAGCCCGCCGCTCGGCGAGGGTCAAGAAGAACGATGTCAACACGGAGCCGGGCAAGGCGGTCAGCGCTTGCAACAGGGATTCGCCTCCAGCCCCGGTGATGGTCCAGTCACGCGTCGTCATGTGCAGTACGAGCGTAACAGGACCGGACGGGGAGATCGCGCCGCGATCGCGGAGCGGTGGCGCGCGAGCGCGGCTCGAGGAGGCAGGTGCGAGACCTCCGAACCGGAGAGGCGGCTTCATGACATGGCGCAAGAGACATGTGCCAGCCGCGCCGCTCGGCCCGTCAGAGTCTTTTAAAAAACGATTCGCCGCGAGCGCGGGGCGTCGCGGCGATTCGCGGCAAACGGGCGCCTCAGTGCTTGCTCTTCAGCAACTCGCCGGTGAACGAGAAGCCGAGCAGGAACAGCGGGATGCCTTGATGGATCTGGTCCTCCATGCCCGGCGCCCCCTGGCCGCGGTAGCGGTGCTTGAGCCACCACTGGGCGGCGAAGATCAGCGTCGGCTTGTTGAAGCGCTTCTCCGGGCGGTCGAAGAAGGTGTAGGTCAAGACCGGGCCGAAGCGGTCCATCGGCGTGTTGGGGTTGACCGAGGCGTCCTCGCCGGGGCCGTACACGGTCGACGGGTAGAACACGTGGACCAGCGAGTTGCGCACGCCGACGTTGAGGCCGAACTTGGTCATGTACAGCAGGTCGCTGTCGTTGGTGAGGAACCAACCCTTGCCCGGCACGAGGACGTCGTGGCGCAGGTCGTAGAACACGTCGTTGCCGGTCGGGAGGCGGATGTTGTTGTGATAGAAGGTGACCTCGTTGCGGATCGCGATCATCTTCACGCGGACCTGAAACAGCGCGCTGAGCTCGGCCTGACCGCCGAGGACGTTGGCGCCCGCCTCGTTCTTGAGCTTCTCGGGGCCGTACTCGGCGGTCGGCGACGAGTACGGGTGCGCCTTGAAGCGGTCGCTGCCGTACCAGGTGGCGAGGTAGTAGGCGCCGCGGAAGCGGAGGATCGTCAGCGGGGCGAAGTCGATGTTGCCGCCGATGCGGGAGATCGACGGCGAGATGGTCGGGCTGAAGCCGACGCCGAGGTAGGCGTCGCGGAACAGCGGCTTCGGGTTGTTGTAGAGGCGCAGGTTGTAGCCGAGGGTGAAGCGGTCCTCGGCGCCGAGCGGGTTGACGCGCAGGACCAGCAAGTTGCTGTAGACGAGGCGGTGGCGGGCCGGCAGCGGCGGCAGCTCGCCGGCGGCGCCGGGCTTGGCCCGCGGCTCGACCACCGGGGTGCGCGAGGAGTCGGCGACGCCCTCCGGCGACGAGGGCGGGGGGGTCGCGGGCGCCGGCTCGGGCGCCGGCGCGGGCGGTGCGTCCTCGGCGGGGCCTTCAGGGGCGACGGCGGGCTCGTCGGCGGCGGCAGCGGCGGGCGCGGGCTCGCTGGCGGGGTCCGCCGCCGGCGCCGGCTCGCCCCGCGGTCCTGGAGAGATGGCCGGCGACTGCGCCAGAGCTAGGGTCGAGTACAGAGCTATCAGGACAGCAGGCCAGACTTGCGAGACACGCATCCAGCGCACAATACCGCAGGTGCCCCTCGCAAGGGGGAGTTTGGAGCTGACCTTCGGGACAGGACGGGATGTTCTGCGAAGCCCCGCTCGGGCCGCAGGGCCCGCCCCTGCGCAGGCAAAGACCCGTTTGGCAGCTGTCCTTCGCGGCAGGTCCGTCGGGACAGATCCGGCGTGGGCTGACGCGGGTGCCCGACGCCCCGCCGCGCGCCCGCGAGCCCGAGTGTTCAAAAGGACAGGCTCTTGCGAGCCTGTTTTTCAGGACATGGGCGACGTGCAGCCGAGGAGCGGCGGCGGCTCAGACCCGGTGGAGGTAGCGGCCGGCCCCGCGCTCGACCCGGAGCTCGCCCCTGGTGAACGCGAGCTTGCCGGCGACGAGGGTGTTGGTGACGGCGCCGCGGATCTCGAAGCCCTCGAAGATGTTGCGGTCGACCCGCTGGTGGTGGGTGCGGGCGCTGATCGTCGAGGAGGCGGCGGGGTCGTAGGTGAACAGGTCGGCGTCGGCCCCGACCCGGATCGCGCCCTTGCGCGGGTAGAGGCCGAAGATCTTGGCCGGCTGGGTGCAGCAGACGTCGACCAGCTGGTTCAGCGTGAGGCGGCCGGTGGCGACCCCGTAGGTGTACATCAGGGCGATCCGGTTCTCGATGCCGGCGGCGCCGTTGGGGATCTTCGTGAAGTCGTGCAGGCCCATGACCTTTTGGTCATGTTGGCGGAACGGGCAGTGGTCGGTGGCGACGTGGTGGATGAGGCCGCACGACAGCGCGTGCCACAGCGCCTCCTGGTGGCCCTTGGGGCGGATCGGCGGGCTCATGACGTAGGCCGCGCCCTCGAAGTCGGGCTTGTCGTAGACGCTGTCGTCGAGCAGGAGGTACTGCGGGCAGGTCTCGACGTAGACGAGCTGGCCCTCCTGGCGGGCGCGCACGACCGCGTCGAGCGACTCCTTGCAGGTGAGGTGGACGATGTAGATCGGCTGGCCGGAGCAGCGCGCCAGCATGATCGCGCGGTTCGTCGCCTCGCCCTCGACCCACGACGGCCGGCTCTCGGCGTGGTAGCGCGGGGCGGTCTTGCCCTGGGCGACCAGCTTGCGCTGCAGCGCCTGGACCGCCAGGCCGTGCTCGCAGTGGGCGGTGACGAGGGCCCCGAGGTCGGCGGCGGTGTCGATGACGCCGATCATCTCGTCGTCGTCGACGCCGATCGCGCCGGTGTAGGCCATGAAGACCTTGAACGAGGAGATGCCGTCCTCGCGGTAGACGCGGCGCATCTCCTGCTCGACCTGCTCGCCGTACCAGGTCACGGCCATGTGGAAGCCGTAGTCGGCGCAGGCCTTTTTGGCGTTGTTCATCCAGAAGTCGCGGGCCTCGATGAGGCTCTGGTTGCGGCTCGGGATGATGAAGTCGATGATCGAGGTGGTGCCGCCGGCGACCCCGGCGGCGGTGCCGGTGAAGAAGTCGTCGGAGCTGACGGTGCCCATGAAGGGCAGCTCCATGTGCGTGTGGGCGTCGATGCCGCCGGGCAGGACGTACTGGCCGGAGGCGTCGACGACCTCGGTGCCGGCGGGCACGTCGAGGTTCTCGCCGATGGCGACGATCTTGCCGCCTTCGCAGTAGATGTCGGCGACGTATTGATCGAGGGCGGTGACGACTTGGCCGTTGCGGATGACGATGCCGGACATGCGAGACCTCGCGGGGGACAGAGCTCGGAGGGACGGGGCGGGGCGGGCGCTCACAGCTTCGTGAGGTCGCCGTAGGTCTCGGGGCGACGGTCGCGGTAGAACTGCCAGACTTGCCGGACCTCGTCGATCACCGACAGGTCGAGGTCGGCCACCACCAGCTCGTCGTCGTCCTCGCTGCCCTCGGCCAGGAACTTGCCGCGCGGGTCGACGAAGTAGCTGTGGCCGTAGAACTTGCCGATGTTCCACGGCGCCTCGGTGCCGACGCGGTTGATCGCGCCGACGTAGTAGCCGTTCGCCACCGCGTGCGCCGGCTGCTCCAGCTTCCACAGGTACTGGCTCAAACCCGCCACCGTCGCGCTCGGGTTGAACACGATCTCGGCGCCGTTGAGCCCGAGGGCGCGCGCCCCCTCCGGGAAGTGCCGGTCGTAGCAAATGTAGACCCCGATCGTGGCGAATTGCGTGCGGAAGACCGGGTAGCCGAGGTCCCCCGGCTTGAAGAAAAACTTCTCCCAGAACCCCGAGGTCTGCGGGATGTGCTGCTTGCGGTACTTGCCGAGGTACGTGCCGTCGGCGTCGACCACCGCCGCGGTGTTGTAGTAGACGCCGCGCATCGCCTCCTCGTAGAGCGGCACGACGATCGCCATGCCGAGCGACTTCGCGTACTCCTGCATCAGCGCGGTCGTGGGCCCCGGAATCGGCTCGGCGGCCGCGTACCAGCGGCGGTCCTGACCCGGGCAGAAGTACGGTCCGTTGAAGATCTCTTGCAGGCAGAGGATCTGCACGCCGCGCCGGCCGGCTTCCTTCAGGAAGGGCAGGTGCTTGTCGAGCATCGCCTGCTGGATCTCCTTGACCGGGACACTCTCGTCGTTGATGGGGTTACTGCACTGGATGAGGCCGCAGCGAACGGTG
Organism: Nannocystis exedens; assembly: GCF_002343915.1. GTDB lineage: Bacteria > Myxococcota_A > Polyangia > Nannocystales > Nannocystaceae > Nannocystis > Nannocystis exedens. Next base: position 7,431,452 of record NZ_NETK01000001.1, read on the forward strand.
GGGTTCATCACTCGCGACTCTAGCTCGAGAACAGGCCGCGGTAGGCGCCCGAATGCGCTGCAATTGCGCGGTTCGCGGGCGCTTTCGGCGGGGACTTGCGCCGGCATGGAGGAGCGGAGTACTAAGGCGAAGATCCCCGAGTGGGGCCGCCAGGGCCCCGTTTCGTGGCGATCGCTTCATGCCGCGCCAGGGCACCGAACCCTGTACCCTCCGGCTGAACCCTGGTTCCTGTTCGGGCCGCTGGCCCTGATTCTTGCTCCTGTACGGCCCCTGCGGGGGCCGCCCTTGCCCTCTCAAGCCCTGTTCGAGCCTGATCCTACGAGTCGGGGACGTACCCCACGGAGACCGCGATGACCTGTACCAACCTGCGCTTCCTCTTCGCCAGCGCGCTGGCGCTTTCCTTGACCACCGTCGCCTGCGGCGACGACAGGGGCGACTCCGCCTCGGCCACCGAGGCGACCACGGCGCCGACGACGACCGACGCGACCATGGGCGACTCGACGACGACCAACACGCCGACGACCTCGACGACGGCCGAGCCGACCGCCGGCACGGGCACCGCCTCCGAGACCGGCACGACCGCGCCGGACGAGCCGACGACGACGACGGCCACGACGGCCACCACCGCCCCGGCCTGCCAGGACATGGAGGACCAGCCGATCAACAGCCCCTGCACCGACTCGTCCGGCTGCGGCTGCGACACCGAGAAGTGCTTCGTCGTCCCCGCCCTCGGCGGCTTCTGCGGCGAGTGCCTCACCGACGCCGACTGCTCGCCCGGCGGCTGCTCGGTGCCCAACCCGATCGCCGGCGTCGGCGCCACCTGCAACATGGGCGGCCCCGGCGAGGGCTGCATGAGCGACGCGGTCTGCGTCGACGCCGACAACGGCATCTGCGGCACCCTGCTCGAGGTCCCCGGCATCATCACCGTCGCCACCTGCGGCCAGTGCAAGGTCAACGCCGACTGCACCGACCCGGCGGCGGCCAACTGCACCCCGACCTACGACGTGCCCAACTTCAAGGGCAAGCTCGACTGCGTGGCCGACGGCTCGGTCCCCAACAACCTGGGCTGCTCGCTCGAGGACGACGGCGGCGTCCCGGCCGGCAACAAGGCCTGCATGTCGGGCTTCTGCGGCGAGGCCAGCGTGATGGGCCTGCTCAAGCTCGGCGTCTGCGGCGAGTGCAACTCCGACGCCGACTGCCAGCCGGGCGAGCAGTGCACCGACCCGGCCGTCGACCTCGACATGGGCGCGCTGGTCGGCTCGGTCTGCATGTGAGTCGAGCGCCGCGGCGCCTGTCCGAGAGGCCAGGCGCCGCCGCTCTTGCCAAGACGGCGAGATGAGCGCGTACCGATCGCTGCGCGAGTGCGTGGCCGACCTCGAGCGGCACGGCCACCTCGCGCGCGTCGACGTCGAGGTCGACCCGTACCTCGAGGCGGCGGAGATCCAGCGCCGCGTCTACGAGGCCGGCGGCCCGGCGCTGCTGTTCCCGCGGGTCAAGGGCAGCGCCTTCCCGATGGTCAGCAACCTGTTCGGGACGCCCGAGCGCACGCGGTTCTTGTTCCGCGACACGCTGGCGCGGGTGAAGCAGCTGGTGGCGCTGCGCGGCGACCCGGGGGCGGTGATGCGCCGGCCGTGGCGCTACGTCGGCCTCCTGCGCGCGGGCTGGCACGCGCGGCCGAAGTTCGTCGGCTCCGGTCCGGTGATGGCGCGGGAGATCCGGATCTCCGACCTGCCGCAGCTCGTGTCGTGGCCGCTCGACGGCGGGCCGTTCATCACCCTGCCGCAGGTGTACAGCGAGGACCCCGAGCGGCCCGGGTGGATGAAGAGCAACCTCGGGATGTACCGCGTGCAGCTCGGCGGGGGCCGCTACGCGCAGGACCGCCAGATCGGGCTGCACTACCAGATCCACCGCGGCATCGGGGTCCACCACGCGGCGGCGATCCGCAAGGGCGAGCCGCTGCGCGTCAACATCTTCGTCGGCGGCCCGCCGGCGATGACGCTGGCGGCGGTGATGCCCCTGCCCGAGGGGCTGCCGGAGCTGGCGTTCGCCGGGGCGCTGGCGGGGCGGCGGGTGCGGATGGTCCAAAGGCCAGGTGAGCTGCCGTTCGCCGGCGAGGCCGACTTCGTCATCTGCGGCACGGTCGACCCCGAGCTGCGCCTGCCCGAGGGGCCGTTCGGCGACCACCTCGGCTACTACAGCCTGGCGCACGACTTCCCGGTGCTGCGGGTCGAGAAGGTGTACGCGCGCGCCGACGCGATCTGGCCGTTCACGGTGGTCGGGCGGCCGCCGCAGGAGGACACCCAGTTCGGCGCGATCATCCACGAGATCACGGGGCCGGCGATCCCGGCGGTGATCCCCGGGGTGCACGCCGTGCATGCGGTCGACGCGGCCGGGGTCCACCCGCTGCTGCTGGCCCTCGGCAGCGAGCGCTACACGCCCTGGGCCCCGCGCGACCGCCCCGCCGAGCTGCTGACCCAGGCCAGCGCGATCCTCGGCCAGGGCCAGATGTCGCTGGCCAAGGTGCTGATCATCGCCGCCGCCGACGACGCGCCGAACCTCGACCTGCACGATGTGACAGGTTTCTTCGGACATGTCCTGGAGCGCGTCGACTGGCGCCGCGACCTGCACTTCCACACCGAGACGACCATCGACACGCTCGACTACTCGGGCGGCGGGCTCAACGTCGGCAGCAAGGTGGTGATCGCGGCCGTCGGCGCGCCGCGGCGCGCGCTGCCGGCGGAGGTGCCCGCCGACCTGCGGCTGCCGCCCGGCTTCTCGGACCCGCGTGTGTGCATGCCCGGGGTGCTGGCGGTGACGAGCCCGGCGTGCGCGGCGGCCGGCGACGGCGCGCTGCAGCGGTTCTGCGCCGCGCTGTCGCCGAGCGACGCGATCAATCGGTTCCCGCTGGTGGTGCTGGTCGACGACAGCGAGTTCGCGGCGCGCACCACCAACAACTTCCTGTGGGCGACGTTCACCCGCATGAACCCCGCGGTCGACATCGAGGGCGTCGCGGCGCGCACGGTCCACAAGCACTGGGGCTGCGAGGGCTCGCTGGTGATCGACGCGCGCCGCAAGCCGCATCACGCCCCGCAATTGATCGAGGACCCGGCGGTGACCCGCCGAGTCCTCGAATGGGCGGCCCCCGGCGGGCCGCTGCACGGGCTGTTCTGAGCGGGGGGAGGCTCAGACGCCGCGCTCGAGCTCGACGTCCTTGATCTCGGTGCCGAAGAACGAGCCGGTGATCGTGCACTGCGTGGTCGGGATGCCGTCGCAGTTGCCGCCGCAGGTCGTCGAGGTGAAGTCGACGAATTCGCCGGTGATCTTGTAGCCCTTGATCGAGATGGCGACGTCGAGGGTGTGCTGGGTCGTCACGGTGGTCCCGTCGATCGGGTCCTCGACCGCGACCTCGTCGCCGGCGAACGTGTAGTCGGTGCCCGAGCGCGAGCCGATGAGCACGTCTTCCCCGTACTCGAGGAAGTAATCGTCGGCGTCGGTGGCGAAGATCTGGATCGTGCTGGCGCCGAAGAAGGTGGTCGAGTCCCGCGGGTCGATGTCCACGCCGCAGTCGGCCCCCATCTGCGTGGGCAGGGCCGTGATCTTGTAGATCCGATATTCGCCGGGCTTCACCTGGCAAGCGCTCAGGGTGGCCATGAGGCCGGCCGCCGCGACGGCCGCGAAAATGCGAGAGGGGTACTTGCGCATGGGCGGCATCCTACTCAAGCCAGGGGTCAAGGGGGAGAATTGTGACAGCGAATGCAAGCGCGTTCGCCCACATTTGCGGCCCGCTCTTGCCCACCGGACGGCTGGAAATCTCCGGGCCGGCATGGTCGTGTTATAGGAAGCCATGGCGCTGTTTCGCCCGACAGGATTGTCGTTTGTGGTCGTGTTGTCGGCGCTGCCGGCCTGCGGCCAGGACCCGGCCACCACCACGGACAGCTCGACGACGACGGGCGCGGACACGACCGATCCGCCGGGCACCGCGACGACCACGGATGTGCCAGCGACCGGCACGACGACCACGAGCGAGCCGACGACCGGCGACGGGACCGGCAGCACTGGCACGACCGGCGGCGATCCGCAGCAATGGGTCCCGGTGGCCCATACCCGCGAGTTCCGGGCCGCCTGGGTGGCGACGGTGTCGAACATCAACTTCCCCAGCGCGACCGGGCTGTCGGCGACGGCGATGCAGGACGAGCTGCTGGCGATCCTCGATACCGTGCAGGCGACCGGCCTCAATGCCGTGGTCTTCCAGGTCCGGCCGGAGTGCGACGCGGTCTATTCGTCGGACCTGGAGCCGTGGAGTCGTTACCTCACAGGCGAGCAAGGGGAGGATCCCGGGGTCGACCCGCTGCAATTCCTGATCGACGAGGGCCACGCCCGCGGCATCGAGGTCCACGCCTGGCTCAATCCGTACCGCGCCAAGGCCAACGCGAACCATGCCCTGGCCGCCAATCACGTCGCGTCGCTGCTGCCCCAGTACGCCTACGAGTACTCGACCTTCCTTTGGATGGACCCGGGCGCCAAGGAGGTGCAGGACCAATTGCTGGCGGTCGTCGCCGATCTGGTGACCCGTTACGACGTCGACGGCATCCACTTCGACGATTACTTCTACCCGTACCCGGTCGACGGGGTCGACTTCCCCGACGACTCGACGTGGGAGGCCTTTCAAGGCGGCGGCGGGCAGCTGTCGCGCGCCGACTGGCGGCGCGACAACGTCAACGCGATGGTCGAGGCGGTCGGCCACACGGTCGCCGACATCGCCCCGCACGTCCGCTATGGCATCAGCCCGTTCGGCATCTATCGCCCCGGGATCCCCGAAGGCATCAGCGGCTTCGATCAATACGAGGGCCTCTACGCCGATCCGCTGCTGTGGATGCAGGAAGGATGGGTCGATTACCTGGCGCCGCAGCTGTACTGGCCGACGACCCAGGCGGCCCAGGCGTACGGCAAGCTGATCGAGTGGTGGTCGAGCATCACCGGGGGCGGGCGCTACATCTTCGCCGGCAACTACCTCAGCAAGCTCGGCACCGAGGACAAGTGGTCGCTCGACGAGTTCAAGCAGGAGATCCTGCTCAGCCGGCAATACGCGGAGCAGGGCTCGCAGGGCAACATCTTCTTCCAGATCGCGCCGCTGCAGGAAAACCTGCTCGGGGTCACGGACGCGTTCAAGGCCGAGTTCTACGCGACGCCGGCCCTGACGCCGCCGATCGCGGCGCTCGCCGACGAGGTCGTGGCGCCGCCGACGGTGACGCTCGACGGGGCCCAGGCGTCGCTCACCCACGCGGACCTCGACAGCCTGCGCGCGTGGGTGGTGTACGCGCAGTCGGGCCAGGAGTTCGTGATCGACCGGATCGTGCCGGCGCAGACGACGAGCATCGACCTGTCCCCGGGGACATGGGCGATCAGCGCCGCCGGCAAGCACAACGTCGAGAGCCAGGGCGTGCTGGTGACGGTGCCCTGAGACGGAGGCGGCCCGCCGGTCGTCGCCGGCGGGCGCGTCGCTCAGTCGGCGCCCTCGTACATGGCCTCGATGAGCGAGGCCCACTGCTTCTCGATGACCTTGCGCTTGAGCTTGAGGGTGGGCGTGAGCTCGCCCTGGTCGGCGCTGAGGCTGCGCGGCAGCAGCTTGAACTTGCGCACCTGCTCGACGCGGGCGAACTGCTCGCCGGTCTTCTCGACCCACTTGCCGATCTCGGCCAAGAGGGCAGGGTTCTCGTGCAGCGGCTCGTCGGCGGGCTGGCCCTGGCCGACGAGCCACTTGGCCGCGGCGGCCCGGTCGATCGCCAGCAGGGCGCTGAGGAACTTGCGCCGGTCGCCGATCACCACCGCCTCCTCGATCAGCGGGCTCTCCTTGAGCGCGGCCTCGAGGTTCTTCGGCGCGATGTTCTTGCCGCCGGCGGTGATGATGATCTCCTTCTTGCGGCCGGTGATCGAGAGGAAGCCGTCGGGGTCGAAGGCCCCGAGGTCGCCGGAGTGGAGCCAGCCGTCCTGCAGCGCCTCGGCGGTGGCGGCCGGGTCCTTGTAGTAGCCCTTGAACACGCTGGGGCCGCGCACGAGGATCTCGCCGTCCTCGCCGAGCCTGACCTCGAGGCCAGGGATGGGGCGGCCGACGCTGCCGAACTTGGTGGCGCCGGGGATGTTGAGGCTGGTCGGGCCGCAGTCCTCGCTCTGGCCGTAGACCTCGGCGACGACGACGTCGAGGCCGGTGAAGAACTCGAGCACGTGGGCGGCGATCGGCGCGGCCCCGGACACGCAGGCGCGCGCGCTGCCGAGGCCGAGCGCCGTTTTGAGCCTGGTGAACACGAGCCGCCGGGCCAGCTTGTGCTGCGCCTGCAGGGCCAGCGGGACCGGGCGGCCGCGGGTGGCGAGCGCGTGGTAGCGGCGGGCCACGTCGGAGGCCCAGTCGAACAGCTTCTTCTTGGGACCTGTCACCTGGGACAGGCGGGCGGCGACGGCGGCGTGGAACTTCTCCCAGATCCGCGGCACCCCGAAGAAGACGGTCGGCTGGACCTCCTTCAGGTTGTCGGGCACGCGCTCGAGCGACTCGGCCCAGTAGATCGTGTGGCCGCAGCAGGCGGGGCCGTGCATCGACAGCATCTGCTCGGCGATGTGCGACAGCGGCAAGTACGACAGCAGGCGGTCGTCCGGGCTGTTCTGGATCAGCCTGACGAGCACGTCGGTGGTCCACAGGATGTTCTTGTGCGACAGCATGACGGCCTTCGGCGGGCCGGTCGTGCCGGAGGTGTAGATGTACGTGCTGGTGTCGTCCTCGCGCAGGCCCGAGAGGCGCTCGGTCAGCGCCGCCTCGGGCACGGCCGCGGCGCGGGCGAGGAACTGCTCCCACGACAGGACGAGCGGGTCGTCGATGGCCGGCGCGCCCTGCATGAGGATGATGTGGCGCAGGCCGGGGAGGTGGTCGCGCTCAGCGGCCAGCTTTTCGTACTGGGCCCGGTCTTCGACGACGACCAGCGAGGCCTCGGCGTGGTGGACGATGTACTGCACCTCGCCGGCGGAGCAGGTGGTGTAGATGCCGGCCGGGACGCCGCCCGCGGCCATGGCGGCGAAGGCGGTGATGGCCCACTCGGCGCGGTTGTAGGCGAGGATGCAGACGCCCTGGCCCGGCTGCAGACCGAGGCCGATCATCGCCCGCGCGGCGGTGCGGACCTGGTCGTTGTATTCGCGCCAGGTGAACGGCCGCCAGGCGCCGCCCCTGCGCACGTAATAGGCCGGTTTGTCGGGGTGGGCCTGGCCCCGGGCGAAGAAGCGGGCTGGGATGGTGTCGAGGGCCACGGCGTGCTCCTGGCGAGGGGGGTGTTCTTTCAAAGTCCCATCTGCTTGGCGGCGAGGTCCTTCATGATCTCCTCGGCGCCGCCGCCGATGGCGAGGACCTTGGTCTCGCGGTAGATCCGCTCGACCTTGTTGCCGCGGATGAAGCCGGCGCCGCCGAAGATCTGCACGCCCTCCTTGGCGCAGAACTCGACGCACTGGGTGGCTGCGTTCTTGAGCATGCAGATCTCGGCGATCGGCCACTCGCCGGCGTCGATCCGCCGCGCGAGCTGGTACAGCCAGGTGCGCACCGGGTGGATCCGCGTGGCCATGTCGACGAGCTTGTGACGGATGACCTGGCGGGTGACGAGCGGCTTGCCGAAGGTCTCGCGCTCGCGCGCGTAGGCGATCGACTCGTCGAGGCAGACCTGGGCGAAGGCGACGGCCATGGCCGCGAGCATCAGCCGCTCGCGGTTGAAGTTCTGCATGATGCCGAGGAAGCCGTGGTTCTCCTCGCCGAGGAGGTTGGCGGCCGGGACCCGGCAGTCGTCGAAGTAGAGGGTGGCGGTGTCGGAGCACCACCAGCCCATTTTTTTGTCGAGCGCGGTGCGGGTGAAGCCGGGCGTGCCGGCCTCGACGACCAGCAACGAGATGCCGCCGAGGCCGGGCGGGCCGGTGCGCACGGCGACGGTGACGGAGTCGGCGCGCATGCCGGAGGTGATGAAGGTCTTGCTGCCGTGGACGACGTAGTGGTCGCCGTCGCGGCGGGCGACGGTCTTGAGGTTGGCGACGTCGGAGCCGCCCGAGGGCTCGGTGACGGCGAGCGCGGCGACCTTGTGACCGGCGAGGACGTCGGGGACAAAGCGCCGCTTCTGCGCGTCGGTGCCGAGGTTCAAGATCGGCGGGAGGCCGATGCCGTGCGAACACAACCCGGCGATGAGCCCGCCGGCGCCGGTGCGCGCGAACTCCTCGCACAGGATGATGACGGCGGTGCTGTCGCCGGGGCTGCCGCCGAGCTCTTCGGGGTAGCCGAGGCCGAGGATCCCGAGCTCGCCGGCGCGGCGGTAGAGCTCGCGCGGAAAGCCGCCGGCCTCCTCCCAGGCGTCGATGTGCGGCATGACCTCGCGCTCGATGAATCCACGCAAGGTGCCGCGCAGCGCTTCGCGGTCGGCGTCGTCGAGGACGGACATTTTGCGGCCGACTTTATCACGACCGCACGAGCGACGGGCGGGGGCATGGCGGCCGCAGCCTTGCGCCGCAGCGGCGGGCGAAGAGACGCGATGCGCCGATGCGGCCGATGGCGGTGAGGCCTCGGCGCGACGACGATCGCAGCCGCGCGAGGAGCTGGTGGCCCAGGGCTAGAGAGGGCCGCGGGCTCAGGCGGCGAGGTGCATGCGCTGCCGAGCTTCGGCGGGCGAGGCGATCTCGCGGCCCACCTCGCGAGCGCTGGCGACGAGCGCCTCGATGAGGCGGCCGTTGCTGTCGGCGCGGCTGCCGTCCGGCAAGTAGAAGGTGTCCTCGAGGCCGGTCCGCAGGTCGCCGCCGAGCTCGGCAGCGCGGCGATGGATGGCCCAGATCTCCTCGCGGCCGATGGCGGTGACCTCCCAGCGCGAACCCGGCTTGATGTACTTGAGCAGGAACGGCAAGAGGTCGGGGTCGGTCGGCATGCCGGAGGCGACGCCGGTGACGAAGTTGTAGTGCGGGTGGGTGGCGAGGCCGACGTCGACGTAGAGGCCGACCGAGCGGACGATGCCGAGGTCGAAGCACTCGAACTCGGGGACGGTGCCGCACTCGGCCATGACGTCGAGGAAGGCCTTGACCTTCTCGACGGGGTTATCGAACACCATCGGCGGCCAGGCCCAGGTGCCGTCGCTCTTGGCCTTGAGGTAGTTGAGGCTGCCGGCGTTGCAGGCGGCGATCTCGGGCTTGATGGCCCGCATGCACGCGACCGGGCCGCTGATGTCCTCGCCGACGACGCCGGTGGTCATGTTGAAGATGAGGTCGGGACACTCGGCGCGGATGGCCTCGCGCACGGCGACGGCGACCTCGGGCTCCCACGACGGCAAGAAGCCCATGCCGGGCTCCTGGCGCCGGAAGTGGACGTGCACGACCGAGGCGCCTGCGTCACGCGCCTGCCGGGCGGCGCGCGCGAGCTCCTCCGGCGTGACGGGCACGGGGTGCTGCTTGGGGTTGGTGAGCACGCCGGTGAGGGCGCAGGTGACGATCGCTTTGTCGTGGGTCATGGCGGGAGGTCCAGGCGAGGATCATCGAGCAGGCGATGGACGAGTGAGGGGCGCGGCGAAGATGAAGGCGAGCGCCTCTTCGTGGTCGACGGTGGCTTCGAGGCCGGACTCGATCGCGTGCCAGCGGCGCTCGACTTCGGCGAGCCAGGCGTCCTCGTGCGGGAGGTCGGGCGATTCGACGCTGGCGGGCCGAGCTGGCGAGCCTGGAGCCGAGGCGAAGCATTTGGCGTTGCGGTCGGTCATGGTGGGAAGCGGCGGTTCGGGTCTTGGCGCTGAGGAGGGGCGCCAGGATGAACACCTGGGCCGGCGCTTCGATGCGGTAGACGACCCCGTCGGGGAGATCAGGGACGAGCGCCCGTCGAAGCTGCGGCGGTCGCCAAACCACCCAGCGGGCCGGTGCCTCGGCCAGGCCCTTCAAGGTCGCATCGACCGCAGCGAGGAGGCGTCGGGCGAGAGCTGGCCCCTGGGACAGGTAGTAGTCCACCGCGCGATCGAGGTCGTCGCCGGCGCGGCGAGACAGGCGGACGACGACCTCGGGACCTTGCATGGTTCAGGTGCCATGGCGGGCGATCTTGGGGTTCAATTCGGCCTGAACGACCTCCCATTCGACCAGCTCTTCCTTGCCCGCCTCGATGGCGCGAAGGCGGCGGAGCACCTCTCGATACTGGGCCTCCTCGACCTCGGGCGAGACCGGGTCGTCCACGGTCGCAAGGGCGCGCTCGGCGACATGACGACGAATTTCGGGCGGGAGGGCCATGAGGTCGTCGAAGACGCGGGCGGGGTCCATGACTGCACCTTAGCACGCCTACGCGGCTGCGGAGGCGGCGCCGGGCTCGGGGCCGTCGTCGGGGGTGACGACCGCGAGGAGGCGACCTTGCGGGACCTGATCGCCGGGCTTCACCTTGACCTCGGTGACGACGCCGGCGACGGCGACCGCGAGGGCGTTCTCGATCTTCATCGCCTCGAGGGTGACGAGGGTCTGGCCGCGGCGGACGCGGTCGCCGACCTGGACGTGCACCGCGACGACGCGGCCGCTCGTCGGCGCGAGCAGGTTGCCGTCGCCGGCGACGGCGGCCTCGGTCTCGGCGCCCTTCGGCGGCGGCTCGACGAACTCGGCCTGCACGCCGCGCGCGTCGAGGAACAGTCGCTCGCCGACCACGGCGGCGTGGACGGTCTCCTGCACGTCGCCGACGAGGACGCGGTGGGCCACGCCCTCGCGCCCGAGCACGCGCACGGGCAGGGCGACGCCGTCGACGGTGACGGTGGTGACGCCGCTCGGGTCGAGGTCGACGGCCAGCTCGCGCTCGAGTTCACCTGTCCGAAGGGTCAGGGGGAACGCGGCCCGGCCGGCGCTGCGCCACGGGCTGTAGTCCCCGCGGACATGTCCCAAAGTCCAGATGGCGGCGGCGATCGCCCAAGCGCGGGCGTCGGGCTCGGGGCGCGCGGGCGCGGGCAGGTGCTCGTCGAGGAAGCGGGTGGTCGCGCCGCCCGCGGCGAACACGGGGTGCTCGAGGATGTCGGCGAGGAAGCGCTTGTTGTTGGGCAGGCCGAGCAGGACGCTGCGGCCGAGCGCGCTGACGAGGCGGCGGCGGGCCTCGTCGCGGGTGCGGCCGTAAGTGATGACCTTGGCGATCATCGGGTCGTAGAAGGGCGAGACGGTCTGCTGGCGGTGGAGGCCGTGGTCGACGCGCACGCCCTCGCCGCTCGCGGGCTGCCAGGCGACGACCTCGCCGGCCTGCGGCAGGTAGCCGGCGTACGGGTCCTCGGCGTAGAGGCGGACCTCGATCGCGTGGCCGCGCAGCTCGACCTGGTCCTGCGTCAGCGGCAGCGGCTCACCGGCGGCGACCCGCAGCTGCCAGGCGACCAGGTCGAGGCCGGTGACCAGCTCGGTGACCGGGTGCTCGACCTGCAGGCGCGTGTTCATCTCGAGGAAGTAGAACTTGCCGTCCGCATCGAGCATGAACTCGACGGTGCCGGCGCCGACGTAGTCGATCGAGCGCGCGGCGAGCACCGCGGCGGCGCCCATCTCCTCCCGCAGGGCCGGCGACACGGCCGGCGACGGCGACTCCTCGACGACCTTCTGGTGGCGGCGCTGGACCGAGCAGTCGCGCTCGCCGAGGTGGATCGCGTGCCCGTGGCTGTCGCCGAACACCTGGATCTCGACGTGACGGCCGCTGGTGATCGCGCGCTCCAAAATCAGCTCTCCGCTGCCGAACGCGCTCTCGGCCTCGCTGCGCGCCGAGGTGATCGCGGCCGGCAGCGCGCTCCACTCGCGGACCATCCGCATGCCGCGGCCGCCGCCGCCGGCCGCGGCCTTGATCAAGAGCGGCAGGCCGATGCGCTCGGCCTCGGCCATGAGACGCGCGTCGGCCTGGCCCTCGGCGCTGCTGTCCTGAAAGCCAGGGATGCACGGGACGCCGGCGGCGATCATCGCCCGCTTGGCGGCGGCCTTGTTGCCCATCGCCCGGATCGCGGCCGGCGAGGGGCCGATGAACGTAAGGCCCGCGTCGAGCACCGCCTGGGCGAAGCCGTCGTTCTCCGACAGAAAGCCGTAGCCCGGGTGGATCGCGTCGGCGCCGGCCTGCCTGGCGGCGGCGATCAGCGCCGCGACGTTCAGGTACGACTCGCGCACCGGCGGCGGGCCGATCCGGACCGCGCGGTCGGCCAGGCCGACGTGCGGGGCGCCGGCGTCGGCGTCGCTGTAGACGGCGACGGTGCGGTAGCCGAGGGCGTGGGCGGTGCGGATGATCCGGCAGGCGATCTCGCCGCGGTTGGCGATCAGGATCGTGGAAAAGGTCATTGGTCGTTCCAGGCGGCGTTGCGCTTCTGAATGAATGCGAGCATGCCCTCGACGCCCTCGGAGCCGCGCGCGGCGCGGGCGAAGTCGTCGGCGGCGAGGTCGAGCAGGGCGGACAGGGCGTCGCCGTGCGGCGCCCCGCTGGCGGCCAGGACCAGCCGCTTGGTGGTGGCGACCGCCTCGGGGGCGCAGCGGCCGATGTCGGCCAGGACCTTCGCGACCTGTCCGTCGAGACCTGCCCGATCGGACACGTGGTGGACCAGCCCGAGGCGCAGCGCCTCGCCGGCGTCGAGCGAGCCGCCGGTGACGGCGAGCCGGCGGGCCTCGCCGTAGCCGACGCGGCGGACGATGAACGGCGCGATCTGGGCCGGCGGCACGCCGAGGCCGGTCTCGGGCAGGCGCAGCTTGACGTCGTCGGCGGCGACCGCGACGTCGCTGACGCAGCACAGGCCGAAGCCGCCGCCCATGACCGCGCCCTCGAGCACGGCGACGATCGCCTGCGGGGCGTCCTCGATCTGCTGCAGCATGCTGCCGAAGATCCGGTTGGTCGTCGCCAGCGGGTCCTTGCCGTCGGGGCCGGGCTCGGCCCCGCGCGCGCCGGCCATGTCCTTGATGTCGCCGCCGGCGCAGAAATTGCCCCCGGCGCCGCGCAGGACCACCGCCCGCACCTCGCGGTCGCCGGCGATCGCGGCGAACACCGCCTGCAGCTCGCGCACCATCGCGAACGACATCGCGTTGCGCGCCTCGGGCCGGTTGAGCGTGACGTGCAGGCGCCAGCCGTCGCGGCGCAGCAGCAGCGTCTGGCACTCGGGCAAGGTCGTCTGGGACATGTCCTTTCAGCCTTTCCCGGGCAGGATGCCCTCGAGCTTGGCGATGATGCCGAGCATGACCTCGTCGGCGCCGCCGCCGACGGAGATCAGGCGCGAGTCGCGGAACAGGCGCGAGATCTTCGACTCCCACATGTAGCCCATGCCGCCCCAGTACTGCAGGCAGCTGTCGGCGACCTCGCGGCCGAGGCGGCCGGACTTGAGCTTGGCCATCGAGGCCAGGCGGGTGACGTCCTTGCCGGAGATGAACAGCTCGGCGGCGCGGTAGATCAGCGCGCGCAGCGACTCGACCTCGGTCAGCAGCTCGGCGATGCGGAAGTGGACGACCTGGTTGTCGAGGATCGACTTGCCGAAGGCCTTGCGCTCGCGGGTGTACTTGACGGTCTCGGTGATCGCGGTCTCCATCGCGGTCAGCGAGTTGGCGGCGCCCCACAGCCGCTCCTCCTGGAACTGCAGCATCTGCAGCATGAAGCCGGCGCCCTCGGGGCCGATCGCGTAGCGCTGCGGGACGCGGACCTCGTCGAAGAAGATCTGCGCGGTGTCGGACGACCACATGCCGAGCTTGTGCAGCTTGCGGGCCCGCTCGACGCCCTTCGAGTTCAGCGGGACGATGATGAGGGTCTTGTTCTTGTGCGGCTTGTCGTCGCTGGTGTTGGCGAGGCAGCACATCCAGTCGGCCTGGATGCCGTTGGTGATCCACATCTTGCCGCCGGTGATGACGTAGTCGTCGCCGTCCTTGCGGGCGTACGTCTTGAGGCTGGCGACGTCGGAGCCGGCGCCGACCTCGGACACGCCGATGCAGCCGACCAGGTCGCCGGCGATCGACGGCGCGAGGAACTCCTTCTTGAGCTCGTCCGAGCCGAACCGCGCCAGCGCCGGCGTGCACATGTCGGTCTGCACGCCGATCGCCAGCGACACGCCGCCGGCGTCGACGCGCCCGAGCTCCTCGGCCATCACCAGCGCGTAGGAGTAGTCGAGGCCGGAGCCGCCGTACTCGGTCGGCTTGGTCAGGCCGAGGAAGCCCTCGTTGCCGAGTTTCTTGAAGAGCTCGTGCGCCGGGAAGATCCGCGCCTCCTCCCACTCGTCGCAGTAGGGGTTGATCTCCCGGGCGATGAACTTGCGCAGGCTGTCGCGCAGGAGGTCGTGCTCGTCGGTGAACAGCGGCATGTCTGGCTGGCTCTCGGGTCAGGTGGTTCGAAGGGCGAAGACGACGAAGTCGTGACGGTCACAGGCGGGCGACGCCGAAGGTGTTGGGGCGGACGCGGCGGGCCTCGCCCTCGCGGCAGACGGCCAGCGCCAGCGCGAGCACGCGGCGGGTGTCGCGGGGGTCGATGAGGCCGTCGTCCCACAGCCTGGCGGTGGCGTAGAGGGCGGTCGACTCGGCGTCGAGGCGGTCCTTGATCGACTTGCCCATCTGCGCCATCGCGTCGGCGTCGGGCTCGACGCCCATGCGCGCGAACTTGGCGGTGGTGATGATCTCCATGACCTTGGCCGCCTGCTCGCCGCCCATCACGGCGATCCGGCTGCCCGGCCAGGCGAACACGAACCGCGGGTCGTAGGAGCGGCCGCACATGCCGTAGTTGCCGGCGCCGAAGCTGCCGCCGAGGATGACGGTGAGCTTCGGGACGTCGGCGTTGGCGACCGCCTGGATCATCTTCGAGCCGTGCTTGACCATGCCGGCCCGCTCGGCGGCGGTGCCGACCATGTAGCCGGTGGTGTTCTGCAGGAAGATCAGCGGCGTGCCGCTCTGGCAGCACAGCTGGATGAACTGCCCGGCCTTGCAGGCGCCGTCGGGGTTGATGGGGCCGTTGTTGCCGAGGATGCCGACGGCGTGGCCCTCGATCTGGGCGTGGCCGCACACCGTCGCCGCGCCGTACAGCGCCTTGAACTCGAAGAAGTCGCTGTCGTCGACCAGGCGCGCGATCACCTCGCGGACGTCGTAGGGCTTCTTGAAGTCGACCGGGACGATGCCGAGCAGGTCCTCGACGTCGTAGCGCGGCGGACGGTGCGGCCTGGTCGAAAGGTCATGTGCGAACCGGGACAGCGGCGCGCGCTGCAGGTTGGCCAGCAGCTCGCGCGCGAGGTGGATCGCGTGGGCGTCGTTCTCGGCGATGTACTCGGCGGTGCCGGTGACGGTGGCGTGCAGCTCGGCGCCGCCGAGCTCCTCGTCGGTGGCGACCTCGCCGAGCGCGGCCTCCACCAGCGGCGGGCCGGCGAGGAACACCTTGGCCTGGCCGCGCACCGCGATCACGTAGTCCGACAAACCCGGCAGGTAGGCGCCGCCGGCCGTGCTGCTGCCGTGGACGATCGTGATCTGCGGGACCCCGGCCGCCGACAGCCGCGCCATGTTGGCGAACACCCGCCCGCCGTCGACGAAGATCTCGGCCTGGTAGAGGAGGTTGGCGCCCGCGCTCTCGACGCAGGAGATGATCGGCAGCTTGTGCTCGAGCGCGATCTCCTGGGCCCGCAGGCTCTTGCGCAGGCCCATGGGGGAGATCGCGCCGCCCTTGATCGCGCTGTCGCTGGCGCTGACGATGCACCGCACGCCGGACACGACGCCGATGCCGACGATGCAGCCGCCGCCGCTGGCGTCGCCCTTGCCGTCGTCGTCGTGCATGTTGAAGCCGGCCAGGGTCGACAGCTCGAGGAACGGCGCGCCGCGGTCGAGCAGCCGCGCCACGCGGTCGCGCGGCAACAGCTGGCCGCGCTTGGCGAACTTCTCGGCCTGCTTGCCCGAGTTGTCGCGCACGCGCTTCTCGGCGGCGCGGAAGTCGTCGATGAGCTTCAGCTGGGCGGCGCGGTTGCTCTGGAACTGGTCGCCCTGGAGGTCGATGCGGGACGTGAGCACGGGCATGACTGGCTGGCCTTTAGCGCAGGTTGTCGGGGAGCTCGGCGCGGTGGAAGCCCTCGTACGGCCTGGAGCGGTCGTGCTCGCTCGCGGGCCACACGGCGCTGGAGTTCGGGGCGGCGCCGTCGACCCGCAGCGTCGCGCCGCTGATGAACGCGGCGGCCTCGCTGAGCAGGAAGACGATCGCGGCGCTGACCTCGGCCTCGGTGCCGAGGCGGTGGAGCGGGACGGCGGCCTTGAGCCGCGGGAGCAGGCCCTTCAGCATCTCGGGGTCGTAGTTGTCCATGCCGGACGAGGCGATCCACCCCGGCGCGACGGCGTTGACGCGCACGCCCGAGGGCGCCCACTCGACCGCGGCGGTCTGCGTGAAGTTGACCATGCCGGCGCGCGCGGCCCCGGAGTGGCCCATGCCCGGCATGCTGCGCCACATGTCGGCGACGATGTTGACGATCGACCCACCGTGCTCGGCCATCGATTGCGCGTAGACCTCGCGCGCGAACAGGAACCCGCCGACGAGGTTGGTGCGCACGACGGTCTCGAAGCCCTTTTGCGAGATCGCGGCCAGCGGGGCGGGGAACTGCCCGCCGGCGTTGTTGACGAGCCCGTCGACCCGCCCGCGCGCGGCGACGATCGCGGCGACCGTCGCCTTGACCTGCGCCTCCTCGCGGATGTCGCACACGTGCAGCGAGCAGGCGCCGCCGTCGGCGACGATCTCGGCGGCGGTGGCCTCGAGCTTGGCGAGCTTGCGGCCGACCAGCACCGGGTGGGCGCCGAGCGCGGCCAATTCGTGCGCGGTGCAGCGACCGATCCCGCTGCCGCCGCCGGTGACGACGATCGTTTGCCCGGCGAACAGCCCCGGACGAAAGACGGAACGGTACCCGCTCATGGCGCCGCATCGTACACAGCCGCGGGACCAGGGGAAGCGGGAAATCGCCGCCGAGCGCGGGGAGGGTCCCGGGAACGACGTATGCGCTGACGTGGGGGTGGCGCGGATCGAACCCGCGTCGGCGAGTAGATTTTCGCGGCCGCGGACGGGGGCGCCGCGGGCGTCGAAGGCGCCGGGAGATTGTGGTAGGCAGGCGTCATGAGCGACATCAGCCTGGAAAAGTTCACCGAAGAGATCCGCGCGAAGGTCGGCGCCGACTCGGGCCTCAAGGCGACGATCAAGTTCGTGTTCTCCGACTCGCAGGTGCTCTACATCGACGGCGAGAGCACGCCCAACACGGTCGACAACACCGACCGCCCGGCCAAGTGCACGGTCAAGGTCTCGCTCGAAGACTTCGCCAAGCTGGCGACGAAGAAGCTCGACCCGACGACCGCGTTCATGACCGGCAAGATCAAGATCGAAGGCGACATGGGCGTGGCCATGCGCCTCGGCAAGCTGTTCAACTAGCGCTCGGTCGGGGCCGGGGCGGGCTCAGGTGCAGCGCCCCAGCGCCGCCCGATCCGCGGCCGCGCGCCCGGGGCCGGTCGCCGGGGCTTCGAGCGCCTGCTCGCGGCCCAGCGGGGCGACGTCGTCGCGCGTCGCGTGACCGGCAGGGCCTGCGCGAGCGCGTCGAGCCGGACGTCCCGCAGGCTCTCGCGCATGCCGGCGTCCGCGGCCAGCAACGCGCCGACCAGCGCCGGCACCGGGTCGCGCTCGCGCGGCCGATCGCCGAGGTCGACCCGCCGCCCGTCCTGCTCCGGTCAGGGCGATGAATGTCGGCCAATGCTGCGAGCGCATCGGTACACGATGAACGGAGGCGGTGAACGCGAGACGGCCGGCGTCACCTGTCCCATGGGCAAGTCGAGGGGCTGCGACCTCGACGGAGCGCGGCCGCAGCCTCCGGGCGAGGCACGTCCGGCCGGCGGGACGGCGGCCAGCGGGCGGGACGGCGACGGCGCGGCGGCGCGGGTAAGTGCTTGATTCGTCTCGGCGGCGACGAGCACGGCGAATGTAAGGAGTGCGAGCGTGCTGACTCGCTCCTACTCCGCCAGCGTCCTCGGCGTCGAAGGTTTTGTCGTCACCGTCGAGGCCGACGTCGGCCTCGGCCTGCCGGGTCTCACGCTGGTGGGGCGGGCGAGCGGGGCGCTGATGGAGGCGCGCGAGCGGGTCAGGAGCGCGCTCGGGCACTGCGGGCACAAGCTCCACCCGCGCAAGCAGGTCGTCAACCTGGCGCCGGCGGATGAACGAAAGGACAGCCCGGGGATCGACCTCGCGGTCGCCTGCGCGCTGCTGGCGAGCCACGAGGTCGTCCCGGCCGAGCGCCTGCAGGGCCTGATGCTGTGGGGCGAGCTGTCGCTCGACGGCTCGCTGCGCCCGGCCGCCGGCACGCTGGTGATCGCCGACTGCGCCCGGCGGATGGGCTTCACCACCCTGGCTGTCCCCGCGGCCAGCGCCGACGAGGCCGCGGTGCTCGGCGGGCTGGCGGTGCTGCCGGTCCGCGACCTGCCGCAGCTCGTCGCGCACCTCCGCGGCGATCGCGAGATCGGCGTCCACGCGGCCAACGATCCGCCCCCCAGGCCGCCGCGCGAGCTCCACGATCTCGAGGACGTGCGCGGGCTGGTGCTGGCCCGCCGCGCGATTGAGGTGATGGCCGCCGGCGGCCACAACGTGCTGCTCCACGGGCCGCCGGGCGTCGGCAAGACCATGCTCGCGCGCCGCGCCATCGGCCTCTATCCGCCGCTCGACGACGAGGCCGCGCTGGAGGTGACGAAGATCCTCGGGGTCGCCGGCCTGCGCGCGGTCGACGGGCTGGTCCGCGAGGTGCCGCTGCGAGCCCCGCACCACACCGTCAGCGTCGCCGGCCTGCTCGGCGGCGGGCCGTTCCTCCGCCCCGGCGAGGTCAGCCTGGCGCACCGCGGGGTGCTGTTCCTCGACGAGCTGCCCGAGTTCTCGCGCGGCTGCCTCGAGGCGCTGCGCGAACCACTCGAAGAGGGGGTGGTCCGGATCGTGCGGGCCCGCGGGAGCGTCACGTTCCCGGCCCGGTTCCAGCTGCTGGCGGCGATGAACCCGTGCCCGTGCGGCTTCCTCGGCCACCCCGACCGCACCTGCGTCGACAACCCGGCGGCGGTGCTGCGCTACCAGCAGCGCGTGTCGGGGCCGCTGCTCGATCGGGTCGACGTCGCCGTCGCGGTCACGCCGGCGCGGCCCGAGGAGCTGCGCTCGGCCGACCCGCCGGAGTCCAGCGCGGTGGTGCGGGCGCGCGTGACGAGGGCCCGCGCCCGCCAGCTCGCGCGCCTCGGCGGGACGCCGTGGCGGACCAACGCCGAGGTGCCGGCGGCGGCCGGGTCGATCGAACGCCTGTGCGCGCTGACGCCGGCGGCGGAGCGGCTCCTCGCCGCGACCGCCGAGCACCGCGGCTGGAGCCCGCGGGCCCAGCACCGCCTGCGCCGGGTCGCCCGCACCATCGCCGACCTCGCCGACGACGACCGCTGCCCGCGCGCCCCGGCGACCGAGATCGACGTCGCCCAGGCGCTCCACCTGCGCGCGCTGCCGGAGGTCGAATGAGCTGTTCGCAGGGACATGTGCTTCGGGCCATGTCGAAACCGACATGGCCCGAAGAGCAGCTCACCAGGAGCTCAGGCGCCGCCCATGGCGAGGACCTTGCGGCCCTCCTCGAACAGGATGGCGCACTTCTTGGCCTCGATCACCTCGAGCACCACGCCCTTGCCGAACTTCGGGTGCGAGACCGGGTCGCCGGCGGCGAAGGTCTCGCGCATCGAGTAGGGCCTGATCGGCGTGCCGCCCTGATGCGCCAGGTCCTCCATGCGCCGCAACCACTCGCGCGCGCCGGCGCCGGCCGGGGCGCTGAGCGCCGCGGCCTTGGCGGCCGCGGGCTTGGCCGCCTTCGGCGGCTTGGGCGGCGGCGGGTTGCGAGCGGCGGCGCTGCGATTCACGACCGCCGGCTGGCTCGGCGCTTCGGTCCGCGAGGGCAGCTTGGGCGCGTGGTACATGTGCTGTCCGCCGCAGCTCTTGCACTCGACCCGCTTCGGCCCCTCGTTGCCCGGCTTGAGCGCGACGACGACGTGAATCGTGTCGAGGCGGCACTTGGTGCAATAAGCGTCGATGTCTCCGCCGACTTTGAAAACCATGGATTGATCGAGCAGCAGAGTAATGCAGGCTCGCGCCGACGGCCACGGGCTCGGCGTGAGCTGAGGAGCGCTCGGCGAGGACACGTGTCCGCAGCCAGGTGGCGCCCGCTCCGCGAGGCACGGTCGACGCCGCTCCTGCCGACGAAGCGCGACGGAACGCCGGTGCGGTATCGGCGCGAGCCGCGGCCTTGGGAAGCGGGCCCGTGCGTGCGATCTTCAAGGGCCGAGGAGGACGCTCGTGGACACCGCGCTCGAACAATTCGCAGACCTCGACGGCCGCCTGGTCGACGCCGCCAAGGACATCAAGGTGCTGAGCCAGCTCGCCTGGCCGCCGCAGGTCGGCGCCGAGTTCCTGGCCCGCTGGCACGCCGGCGACCCGCGCCTGCCCGCGGTCGAGCCGCCGCGCGTGCGCTTCGACTCCAACATCCGCGCGCTGGCGTCGATCATGCGCGAGTGCGACCGAGACCACCCCGTCGGCCGCTACCTCTACCGCACCGCCCGCAGCTACAAGCTCGCCGCGGCGATGATCGAGCAGGCCGGCACGCCCGAGTTCACCGCCCGCTCGATCGAGCTCTACGGCGGCCCGCGCGACCCGGTCGGCCCGGGGCAGGTCAGCAACCTCTCGGCCGCCGAACAATTCCTCGCGTTGACCGACGACTTCCGCGCCGAGGGCTACATCCCCGAGCAGGACTTCTTCGTCACGCCCGAGCAGGCGGCCGACGCGCTGCGCGAGCGCATCACCCCGGTGTTCGGCGACCTGCCGATCGCGGTCGTCATCGACCCGGACATGGCGGCCAAGGCGGCGGCCGGGCCGACCCGCGTGCGCCTGCGCGGCGCGACCTGCTTCAGCCCCTACGACGTGACCCAGCTCGTCGAGCACGAGGTGTTCGTCCACTCGCTCACCGCCCTCAACGGGCGCGAGCAGCCGCACGTGCGCTCACTCGGCCTCGGGGCGCCGCGCACCACCGCCACCCAGGAGGGCCTGGCGACCTTCGCCGAGATGATCACCAACGCGATCGACCTGGCCCGCCTCCGCCGCCTGGCCCTGCGCGTCAAGGCCGTCGACCTCGCCCTGTCCGGCGCCGACTTCATCGACCTGTTCCGCTTCTTCCACGACGCCGGCCAGGACCCGGGCGAGAGCTATCACTCGGCGGCGCGGGTGTTCCGCGGCGGCGACGTCGCCGGCAAGGTCGTGTTCACCAAGGACATCGTCTACCTGCGCGGCCTCCTCGGCGTCCACACGTTCTTCCTCAAGGCGATCCAGAGCGGCCGGCCCGAGCTGATGCACCACCTGTTCTCCGGCCGCATGGCGCTCGGCGACGCCATCGAGCTCGACCCGTTCTTCCGCACCGGCGCGCTGGCACCGCCGCGGTTCGAGCCGGCGTGGGTCAAGAGCCGCGCGACCCTGGCGGCCTTCCTCATCTACTCGGTGCTCAGCACCTCGCTCCGCCTCACCGGCGTCGAGCTCACCGACTTCGCCGCCGACGCCACCGACATGGCGACCTGAGGCCCGCCGCCCGGCACATGGCGATCGGGACATGCCCGATCGGTCAGTCGTCGGGGCGCGCCCGGGCGCGCCAGGGAGGGTGCTCACGCGACATGGCGATCGGGACATGCCCGATCGGGCAGGCCTCAGCCCGGCATCAGCGACGACTTGAAGCCGAGCGTGACCCGCAGCCGCTGCCCCGGGGTATCGACCGTGTTGCCCATGGTCGTGTGCGTGTCGAGGTTGTTGTCGATCGCGTTGGGCTCGGAGCCCATGATGTAATTGTCGCCGAGCCCGACGAAGCTGGCGAGGTAGCTGCCGAACTCGTACTCGTTGTTGGCGAAGTTGAGCGAGATCTCGGCCAGGTTGAGCCCGCCGCCGGCCGGCAGCTTGGCCCCGAACGAGCCGGCGATCGTCAGGTAGCTGCCCAGCGGATCGAACACGCCGTCGACGTCCGAGTAATAGACGTCGTAAAACTCGACGCTGGTGCCCTCGATGTCGCGGTTTTGATTGCTCAGCGGGTCGGGCAGCAGGTTGTTGAGCTCCGGCCCGTCGACGAGGAAGGTGAACTCCATCACGCCGCTGGTCGACTCGTAGAAGGTGATCGACATCAGGCCGGGGATGTCCTTCACCGGGATCGGCATCTCCGGCGGCAGGTCGAGCTTGGGGCCGACGGTGGTGGTCGAGGGGTCGACGGGCTCGGTGGTCGAGGTGTCGACCGCGGTGGTGCCGGTGCTCGCGGTGATGGTGCCGGGCTCGTCGGTCGTGCTGCCGGTGCTGGTGGTGGTGCCGGTGCTCGCGTCGCCGGTGCTCGTCGGGGTGACGTCGCCGCTGCTGCCCTGGGTCGTGGTCGGCGCGGTGGCGCTGGCTTGCGCGGTGGCGGCGGTGTCGGTGGCGTCGGGCCGACCTTCCGAGCCGCAGGCGGTGAGGACAGCGAGGACGAGGCCGAAGCGAGGCGAGTGCATGCCCCCGTGTTTCACGTGGCGGCCGCGCGTGTCAAACCCACCGGCGCAGGCGCGCAGGCCCGCGCGCATGGGCGCAGCCACGCGCGCGCTTCAGCGACCGAGAGTTCGCACGTCGCCGCTGCGGCTGACGTGTCGCCGTCCGCGAGCCTCGCTGACGACGAAGCCGCGGCCGTCGTCGGCCAGGGCCACGGCGACCGGCAACCAGAAGCGCGCCTGCTGGCCCTCGCCGTCGATATCGCCGGGCGTCCCGGGGCAGCCGGCCAGCACCGCGAGTCGATAGCTGCGCAGGTCGTAGCGCCACACCACGTGGTTGCGCGTGTCGGCGATGACCAGCCACTCGCCGTCGCACGCGAGCCCGCTCGGGGCGAACTCGTGGACATGTGCGATCGTGCAGATGTCCGCGAGCGTGAGCGCCGTGTTGACCACGCCGGCGCGGGTGTCGATGCTGCGCACCGCGCCGTTGCCGGTGTCGGCGACGAACAGCAGCGACGCGCCGCCCTCGGTCAGCGCCCGCGGGCCGTGAAACCGGGCCTTTCGTCGCGGGCCGTCGACCGCCCCGGGCGCCCCGCGCGAACCGGCGTAGACGGGGTCGGCCTCGGTCGCGCGGGTGCCGATGAAGTGCTCGGCGGCGTCGCAGTAGTAACGAGGCGCGGCGGCGGTCGACATGGCCCGCTCGCCAGTGTGCGCGATCCCGCCAGGGCCGCCAAGAGGTGGCGCGAATTCGCACCATGGGCCCGACTTGGCCGCCTGCGCAGCCTCCTGGCCCCGTGGAGGTCGGGTACGATGGGCTTCGATGCCCAGGCGGACGACCCCGACCGAGGGGCGAGTGGAGCTGATTTGGCCCGGCAAGGCCGCGCTCCCCGCCGCCGTCGCGGCCGGTCCGCTGGCGCTGCGCGAGCGCTCGGGCGAGGCGAGCGGCTGGTACGACCGACTGATCTGGGGCGACAACTCGCTGGCCCTGGCGGCGCTGCGCGAGGAGCTCGGCGCCGCCGTCGACCTGGTCTACATCGACCCGCCGTTCGACGTCGGCGCGTCGCACTACTTAAGGAAGGGCGAGGTCGAGGTCCTCGCGTATCGCGATACGTGGGGCGGCCCCGGCTACCTGTCGATGCTGTACCCGCGCCTCGTGCTGCTGCGCGCGCTGATGAAGCCGACGGCCACGATCGTGGTCCACGTCGGCATCCAGGTGTGCCACCACGTACGCGTGGTGATGGACGAGGTGTTCGGCGCCGACAACTTCGTCAACCAAATCGCGTGGAAGCGCTACTCGGCCCACAACGACGCCGGCCAGGGCGCGCGCCGGCTCGGGGCGGTCCACGACGTGCTGCTGATCTACGGCATGGGCCCCGAGCGCACGTGGACGACGCTGCGCGCGCCGTACGACAAGGACTACGTGGCGAAGTGGTACCGCCACGTCGAGCCGGGGACCGGCCGCCGGTTCATGTCGAGCCCGCTCACGGCCCCCGGCGGCGCGGCCAAGGGCAACCCGAGCTACGAGTTCCTCGGGGTGCGCCGGTTCTGGCGCTACGGCCAGGCGACGATGGAGGAGCTGTACCGCAGCGGCCGCGTGTACCAGAGCCGCCCGGGCGCGGTGCCGCGGCAGAAGCACTACCTCGACGAGCAGGAGGGCGTGCCGCTGCAGGACGTGTGGACCGACATCCGCGCGCTGCAGGGCACGCACGCCGAGCGGGTCGGCTACGACACGCAGAAGCCGGAGGCGCTGCTCGAGCGGGTCGTCCACATGTGCTCGCGCCCGGGCGACCTCGTGCTCGACGCGTTCGCCGGTTCCGGCACGACCGCCGCCGTCGCGGCCCGCTGCGGCCGGCGCTGGGTGGTGATCGACCGCTCGCAGCCGGCCTTCACGGTCATCCGCCGGCGCCTGCGGGCGCTGGCCCAGCGCGGCGAGGCCGGTCCGTTCGCGGTGTTCGACGCGCTGCCTGCGACCCGCCGCGCGCTGGTGGAGCGCCTCGGGGAGGCCGCGCTGCGCGACCGCCTGCTCGCGCTGCACGGGGCGACGGGCTGGTCCGAGGGTCAGGTCGGGCCGACGAGCGAGACGCGTGCGCCGGAGAGAGGCGGGTCCGAGGGACAGGTCGCTGCGCGAGGCGCTGGCGAGGGCGCGGGAGGTGCCGCGGGCGCGGAGATGGGATGGCCCCAGGGGCAGGCTGCGCGGCGGGACGAGGACGGGGACGCGGAAGGTGCATCGCGTGGGGCGATGGGATGGCCCCCGGGACAGGTGGCGGCACGGGGCGTCGGCCAGGGCGCGGGAGGTGGGTCGGGCGCGGAGGACACCTGGTCCGAGGGACAGGCCGTGGGTCGGGGTGAGGACGGGCGAGGCGCGACGACCTGGCGCGAGGGACAGCTTCACGGGCGGCGCGGGGACGCGGCCGTGGTGGTGGCGGCCAGCGAGGAGCGACCGGCCGCCGGCGACATCACCCGCTGGCTGGCCGCGGCGCGCGGGGCAGGGGCGAGGGCCCTCGAGGTGATCGCGTGGGCGTTCGACCCTTCCGTGCACGAAGTGGACGCGCCGGAGGTGTCGCTCTGGGAGATCCCGCGCGCGTTCGCCGAGGGCGAGGCGATCGCGCCGACGCGAGTCTCGCGGCTCTCGCTCACGATCGAAGTGACGCCCGTGGGCCGGGCGATCCGCATCACCGACTACGCGGGACCGGACGGCGCCGGCAGCTGGACCCACTTCGGCGTGGACGCGATCGTCGAGTGGGCGATCGACGACCACGGCGACGGCAGCGTATTCGCGCCGCGATGGTCGACGCAGCGCGGGCGCGACGGGGCCATGGAGCTGGTCTCGCCGGTGGTCGCGGGCGATCGCCGGATCGTCATCGAGGCGGTCGACATCGCCGGGCGGATCAGTACACGGTCGATCGGCTGAGTGGTGCCGCAATGCCGGACGTGGCGCTCGAGGAGGGCGTGATGGACATTCGGCGGGACGGATCGGGGGACTCGGGCCTATCGGCCGGCGAAACGAGCTGCATCCATGTCGTGATCGGGGACAGGCCATTTCATGGGATGTCCGAAGAGACAGGCCGCAGCGAGCCTCGCCGGAGCGTTCTCGGCCGCCGTGGATCGCCGCGTGGTGGCACCCGGCGCGGGGCCGCTCGCGCGCCGCCGAGCGGCTGGCGCATCGGCGTCGCGACTTCGCGGGCGGTCTCAGCGGTGGGGTGCCTGCCGCCGGGACGCGCGGACGATGCCGGGTGAACCGACCCCGAACGTCCGCCCGCAGGGCGGCGGGCCCGCCCGCAGATTCATGGTCGCGGCGGCGAGCGCCCCGGCGAGGCCTGGCGGAGACGGGGTACGTGGGCCTGCGCCTCGCTGTGCGGACGCAGCGCCTTTGCGATACCCTCGCCCCGCCGCGGGCCCCGGGCCCGCGCGCAGAGGACCCGATGAAGCAGTACATCGAACAGATCACCCAGCTCCTGCTCGGCGCCGCGTATGCCGACAAGCGCCTCGCAGGCGCCGAGATCACGCGGATCCGCTCGCTACTGTCGACATTGCTCGGCGGCGCCGAGGTCCCGGAGGCGCTGCTCCGACTGATCAACACGTTCAGCCCGGCGGCCTTCAACGTGCAGGAGGTCGCCTCCCGGCTCGACGGCCTGAGCCGCGAAGAAAAGCGCAAGCTGCTCGAGCTGGTCGCCAGCGTCAACGACGCCGACGAGGAGCTCGACCTCGCGGAGGACATTTATCTGCGCACCGTCGCCGCCGCGCTCGGCCTGCCCCAGGAGGAGTTCTCCGACCTCGCGCTCGAGATCCTCGGCGGCGAGGAACTGCACGGTTTCCTGGTCTGATCGGTTGGGAGCGGCGAAGCAAGGCCGGACCGCCCGCACCGGGCGTACGTACCGACGCAGCCGACCGACTGCCCGGCCTCACGGCATGGCCTCGACGCTCTCGTTCGAGGTGTCAGTTCGGCGACCTCGCGGCATGGCCTCGACGTGCTCGTTCGAGGCCTCATCCCGTCGACCTCACGGCATACCTCGACGTGCTTGTTCCAGGAGTCGGCGATCTCGCAGTACGGCCCGGGCGCTCTTGTGCGTCGGGCGGGTCGATCTACCTCCCGCGGAAGAGCCCCCGGTGCCTCCCCTTCGATCGGTCCAGGCCAGTGCCGGCGCTCACCCGCGCGCCGCGACCACGCCGCCGCGCGTTCCCGGTACGAGGCGCTCGCCGCTCTTGCGGTTTTTGCGCCTGCGCGATATTCGCGCCAAAGTGCGACTTGGCGCACACATCTTATGGCCAAATTAGGCTAGTGGTGCTTGAAATTAGCTTATCTCCGGGTCTATTTAGCCTTCATGACCCGCCCTGAAGCGCCCACTGCCCTTCGTGACTTCCTGGAGATCCCCTATGACCGCCTCGAGGAGCTGAACCTCGAGGTCAAGAACGCGCGTCTGGCTCGCGTGCCGCAGGACCAGGTGCGCGAACAGCGGGTGAAGTACCTGACCGACGAGAAGCGGATCAAGGCCGTGACCGTGTGCTTCACCGACCTCGAGGGTCGGCTGCACATGCTCGACTACGACAAGAAGTTCCTGCTGCGCTCGGCCGACAACCTGACCTTCGACGGCAGCTCGGTGCGCGGGTTCTCGCAGCAGCACGAGTCGGACCTGCGGCTCAGCATCGATTGGTCGGCGTTCTACTGGCTGCCGTCCGACGTGTTCGGGCCGGGCAAGGTGCTGGTATTCGCCGAGGTCCGCGGGCAGGACGGCCTGCCGTACCTGGCGGACATGCGCGCGCGGCTCAAGGACTACGCCGCCGCGATGTACGAGAAGGAGGGCCTGGTCGCCCAGTTCGCCCACGAGATCGAGGGCTTCTTGTTCCGCGGCCGCGACGCCGAGCGCAATTACCCCGAGCGCGGCGCGTTCGAATTCATCTCGACCGGTGGGTACTACCATTCGCTGCCGGGCGACGCGCTGCGGCGATTCATCGACTCCGCGGCCGAGGTGCAGCGGGCGATGGGCTTCGGCAACGAGAAGGACCACCCCGAGGTCGCGCCGTCGCAGTTCGAAATGAACTTCATGCACACCGAGGCGCTGATCGCCGCCGACCAGGTCCAGCTGTACAAGCTGCTGTGCCGCCAGGTCGCGCAGAATTACGACATGACGGCCTGCTTCCTGCCGAAACCGGTCACGGGCATCAACGGCAACGGGATGCACACCAACATCTCGCTGGCGCGCAAGGGCACCAACCTGTTCCACGACAAGAACGGCGAAAGCGGCCTGTCCGCGTCGGGCTGGAGCTTCACCGAGCGCATCCTCAACAGCGCGTCCGACATCTGCCTGATCCTCAACGCCAGCGTCAACGCCTACCGCCGCCTCGACCCGCACTTCGAGGCCCCCAACCAGATCAAGGCGTCCGCGACCGACCGCGGCAGCATGGTCCGGATCCCGCTCGGCAACGAGCGCTCGGCCCGCATCGAGGTCCGCTCCGTCGCCCCCGACGCGAACCCCTACATGACGGTGTACACATTGCTGCGCACGGGCCTCGAAGGCCCGCTGCCCGACCCGGCCGAGATCGCCAACAAGCGCGCCCGCACCCGCTTCCTGCCCGACAACATCAACGACGCCATCCGCCTGTTCAAGTCGTCCAAGTTCGTCGCCGACCTGCTCGGCGAACAGGTCCAGACCCGCTTCGCCGAGGTCAAGCAGGCCTCCGCCGAACGCTGCCCGCGCGCCCTCGGGTCGCTGATCAAGACGGCCGAGGTGCAGTTCCATCATGAGGTGACGAACCAGTATCTGTGGAACAAGTTCTGACCCATCCTCGCCGACAGCCCCTCCGCTGCCACAGGGCCGCGGATCTCCATCCGGAGGGGCTTTGGCGGAATGGGCGACTTGCCCCGGTTGCCTCTGGTGCCTCTGGTTGCCACAAATCTGCCCCAAAACCTGGACGATTTCGGGTAATCGTTGCTGCCCGAGTTCGTCAAGACGGAGCTCGAAGCGTTCGCGGAGTGCGGCGACTTCGAGAAGGGCTTCGAGCCGCCGGCTCAGGGACAGCCGGCCAAGTCCGGTCGGATCTCGGCCGGGGCCGCGCCGCGCAGGGCATCGCGCTGTGCGGCCGAGAGCTCGGCGCAGCCTTGATTCCACGCCTGCGACAGGGCGATGTGGTGCCCCTGCGTCAGCACGCCGCCCCCGGCGACGAACTCGGATTGCTTGGCGAAGAAGCGGCGCAGGATGGTCGCGCGGCCGGCCGGGTCGAGGCGTCGCATCGGAACCGCCAGCAGCCGCACGGGGCCGTGCTCGGTGCCCCAGGTGTCGGCCACCGGCCCGCGCGACTCCTCCCAGCTTCCGTACAGGTGCAGGAACGCGATCTCGTTCGGCCCCGCGCCGCCGGCTTCGGCCGCCGTCAGGACGTCTTCGTAGTCGAGCGGGCGCTGACCGGTCGAGAGGCCGCGCCCGGGATTGGCTGCGAGCTGGGCCCACCACCACGACAGGGTCTGCGCCATGGGTGCGGGCACCCCACCCGGGGCATCGGCGGCCTCGAAGAACGCGAACCCGACCTCGTACGGATACGCGGGGCTGCCGTCCGGCATGCCGTGATCGGGATCGTCAAAGCCGTTGCGTCGCGACCAGTCCCACAGCTTGACCGCCGCGTAGCGCAGCAGGTCGATGCGCGCGAGATGATCGCCCTCCTCCACGAGGATCTCCCGACCCACGGCCATGGCCGCGGTCATGAAGGCCTGCGCGTGCTCGAGAGAAGAATCGTCGGCCAGCGCGGCCTCGGCGGCGGCGAGCTCTCCGTCCCGGCGGGTGAACCAGCGTTCGTCGATCCTTCGCGGCAGCCAGCGTACGAAGGTGGGGACCGCGATCGACGTCGGCAGCACGAACGTGTCGACGGTCTCGGGCCAGTCCCAGGGTAGATCCGCGGGCAAGCCCGCCGCGCCCCAGAGGTGCTCGCCGAAGCTCGCGTCGTCGGGCAGGATGGACTCCAGCCCCGCTCCGGCGGCGCCGTGGTTGTCGGCGCCCGGTTGGAACGCTGGCCGATACGGTCGCCCTTCAGCGGGCACGGGCAGGCTGCGAATGTAGCTCGCGAGGTCCTCGGCCTCGGTGCGCGAAAACTCGTGGAACATCGCGCGTTCGACGATGCTGCGATCGGAGAACGCGTAGTACTGGAGATCGGCACCCGAGTCCGCATGGCAACGCGCACACGTCGGTCCGCCGTCGCGTGCGACGTCCTGGAAGTACGAGCGCCCCCGCTCGATGGACGCCGCGTCGTCTCGGAGCGGACGCCACCGTTCGGGCGGCTCGTCGGGCTCGCCGAGCACGTGTGTGGTGTCGCCGATGCGGAGCGCCACGTGCAGGACGCGATACCCGGAGACGGCCGCCCCCGCGTCGACGACCTGACGCGGGTAGCGAAAGGCCAGGCGATTCACCCCCGGCACGAGGAGCCCGGGGTCGATTCCGATCTCGGCCGTGCTCACGCGCCCGTCCGGGTGCACGAACGGCCCGCTCACGTCGATGGCCTCGCCCGCGTTGACGACCAGCTCCGCCGACCCGGGCTGCACGACGTTGTGCAAGGTGAGCACGAGCGCGGCGGAATCGGCCGCCGCGAGCTGCGTCTCGTCGAGCCACACGTCGGCGATCCGCTCCGTACCGGCCGGGCCGAGGACCTCGAGCGGCAGGACCAGCGGTGCCTGCAGATCGTCGTCGGATCCCGCGGTGCAGCCCAGGGCCCAGGGCAACGCGAGCATCCAGGCCGCGCGCCTCATTGCGGCACCAGCCAGGCGTCGAAGTCCGCGTGGTAGCTGCCCCCCTCGACCATGTTGTCCGCGCGATACAGGTCGAAGTTCGCCGGCAATTCCGGATAGTCGGGGTGGGAGAATCCACGCACCTCCCACACGGTGTGCAGGTTCTGGTGCCAGCCGAAGTCGAACGGGACGACCCCGGCCGGGAACACCGGGTTCTCGATGCGCAGCCAGGCGAAGATGCACTCGCCGTCCTGGGGGTCCGTTTCGTCGCCGCCGCTGCACGCGTCGTGGATCTGCGTGAACGCGGGCGAGCGCTCGCCGGTGAAGGTCACGTCGCGGAGAACGAGCGCCGATTCGGGCACGAACGTGTAATCGACGACCCCGACGTTGTCCATCGTCGCGCCATCGATGCGTGGGACGTCTTCCTGGTTGATGCCCTTGATGCCGAACCCGAGCTCGGCATTGTCGATCGCGACGAGATCCTGGTACGAGACGCTGTTGCCGTAGGCCCCGTGGAGGATGCCGTGGGCTCCGTTCGACCACGCGCTGGCGGTGTAGGGCGTGTCGTTGCGCGTGTTATTTTGCCAGTTCGAGATGCCGTTGCCGGCATTGTTGTGCGCGACGACTCCTTCGAAGCGGTCGGCCGGATCCATGCCGGAGCCCGTCTCCGACCAGTGGAACGCGGCCACGTTGCCGAAAGTGCCATAGTTGTAGGCAGTGCCGGTGACGACACAGTCCAGCGTGTCTCCGCCGCCGGCGAAGATCGCGATGGCTCCGCCGATCGCAGCACAACCCTCGGCGCGGTTCGGCACGGCCACCCGCGCGGCGAGCACGTGGGTCAAGTCGTTGTCGCGCGGCTCGAAATTCTCGCGCTCGGTGCAGCGCAGGCCGCAGGCGCTGTTGTCGTAGGTGCGCGCCACGGCGGTCTCCTGCGTGTCGTAGACGACGACGTCGGTCACCTCGATGCCGTTGCTGTGCTCGATGGCGATGCCGTCCTTACCGCTGGCCCAGATCGCGGTGTGCCGCACGAACGAGGTCCCCGAGGCATCCGCCTGCTGATGGAACCGCAGCGGCGACCTGCGGGCCGGCTCGTCGGCGGCGGTGCAGTCGCGAAGCGGTCCGAGCCAGCGCAGCTCGACGCTGTCCAGCTGCGCGACGCCCTCCTCCCCGACGATCACGTGGGCGTGGGCGGAGCCGTCGAACGAACGCACGACGACGTTGCGCGTGAGGTTGGCCGCCTCGCCGCGGCGCACACAATCCGCGCAGCCCGCGTGCTCGAAGGCGGTCGCGCTCGCCAAGGTCACCTCGGTGCCGTTCACCGACGCGATCGTGGCCTCGTCGAACTGATCGGCGAAGTCGGCCTCGGCGATCTCGGCCGTCGGCGTCAGCAGCACGCGATCGCCGGGCTGCCATCCCGTGGCATCCTCCACCGACAGGGTCGGATCGCCCGGCGCGGTGCCGTCGGTCAGCTTCGACCAGGACTGCTTGAGGGCGCCGGCCGCAGAGAACACACCACGCCCCATCACCCACAGGCCCACGTCCGTGTCGAGGATCTCGAGCGGCGTGTCGACGGGCGGCGTGAATTCCTCGCCCCCGAACACCGTGCTTGGCGTGCCGACGTAGTCGTCGTCGTGCATGCCGGCGAACACGAGCTCGGCCACGACGTCGGCCGGAAGCCGGTCGTCCTCCGTGCCGAGATCGAGCCGGCCCCACACGATCACGTTGCCGTGCACGGTCAAGGTCGACGAGGTCGATCGCGAGGCCTTGACGGCGCCGCCCGATTCGATGGTCAAGGTCTTCGCCTCGGCGTCGCAGTCGAGCAGGACGACCTTGCCGTCGGGCACGACGACGTCGGTCTCGGCCGTGGGGATGGGTCCGCCCCACGTGGCCGCGTCGCACCACGACTCGCAGGTGAGGGCCTCACAGTCCACCGGCTCGCCGTCCGTGCCGCCCACGCTCGTGCCACCGTCGTCGGGCCCGGGCCCCGTCGGGCTCGTGTCACCGTCGTCAGGCCCGGTCGCGCCCGTACCTTCCGTCGTGTCCGTATCTCCGGTCGCGGAGCCGTCACCGGTAATGATGGGATCACCTGCGCTCGAAGCTTGGCAGGCCAGAGCGGAACCGATCAGCAAAAGAATGGTGGGACGCACGTCAACTCCTCCGGACCGTCAAGTGTCCCGACCGGCCCACCGCGGCTCAACGATCACGCGATCACGGGAGCACGATCTCGACCCCCAAGACACCGATGCCGAAGGGTCGCCCCCAGTCTGCAACCGTGCGACCGGCGAAGCGCACGAACGGTCGAGGCACGAGCGCCCCGATGTGGCCGTCGAGCCGGAGACGAACGCGCGGGTGCACCGCGACGGCCAGACCGAACCGGGCCGCGAACGCGGCGGACGCCACCACGTCGGTGGCGTCGCCGTACGCCGGTGCGGCCGAGCCTCGCATGCGCAGGAAGGCGGGACCGATCCCAACGCCTGCGTCGGGTTGCCAGCGTGCGCTCGGGCGCACGAACGACACGTGCACCCCGGCGAGCACGAGCGCGGTGTGGATCCGCGCGGTGCCCTCGGGGCCGCTCGCCACGGTGCCCACGGTCGGTGCGAGGGCCTGGATCGCGAGCCCCAGGTGCCGATGCGGCATCCAGCGCAGCCCGAGCAGGGCATGAAGCGACGGGCCGAGGCCGCCGGGGCTACCGGCCACCGCCGGAGCGAGATGGATGAAGAAGCGCGGGGCCGCGGGGCGTGGCGGCGATGTCGGCGATGGCGTGGATGGCGTGAAGGGAGGCGGGCTGACCACGGGCGCCTCTTGCGGCTCGCGCAGGCTGGCCCGCAAGAGCTCGATCGCACGCATGGCCACGATGCGGGCGTCCTCCTCCGTCTGTGGCTGTGGAATCGCGACGCGGTGCCGCACCGACTTGCCGGCGACACGATCGACGATGTGGATCTCGAGCGCCTCGTTCTCGACCACTCGGATCGCGGCGACAGCTCCGAGGTCGTCGGCCCAGAGCTCGTCGTCGCCCTCCGCGGGAGCCTCCGGGGCCAGCACCTCGAAACCGAGGGCGGACAGCTCGGCGCGAAGCTGACGGACGATCGCCTCGTCGTCGGCATCGCCGACCACCGCGATGCGATCGCTTGCACCGCCCGGCGCGGGCCCGGTGCCCAGCAGCGATGCGACGAGCGCGAAGGTGGCGAGCGGCACCGACAGGCTCAAGGCGCACCGAGCCGGTGCGCGAGATCGGCGTGTGGACCCTCGGGATGGCGCGCGAGATATCGTCGTGCGGTCGCCTGCGCTTCGCTCGCCCGGCCCGCGCGCTCCTGCGACTCCATCAGGCGCCCGAGTGCCTCCTTCGCGAGCGGGCCCTCGGGATGCTCGTCGAGGTAGGTCGAGAACCAGTGGGCGGCGCGATCGTAGTCGGCCGCGAGATCGAAGGCGATGCGGCCGAGCATGTACCCGGCCGTGCCGGCCTCCGGCGCGTCGGGAAATCGCCGGCGCAGCTCGGTGAGCGCCTTCTGGGCTCGCCCGGAGTTGCGCGCGAAGCGAGCCGTGTCGGCCAGACGCAGGAGGTCCGCGGCCGGCAAGGTGCTCACGAGGTCGGCAAATCCGATGCGTTCGGCTTCGGTGAGGGCATCGCGATAGCGGCCGAGCTGCGCGAGCTGTTGCCACGAGGGTTCGGCGGCGGCCTCGGGGGGAGCCGTCGGCGTCGGCGCGATCGATCGGGCGGCCTCGGGCTTGGCCGACCGAGTGGTGCGCCGCGGCGGTTCGAGCTCGGGCGGCGAAGCCTCGGATACGGTGGGGAGCACGGCGGTGGGCACGGAAGGGCTCGGCGCGGGCTGGGAGGTCGGGACGGCGGCGGTGTCGTGCAGATCCATGCGCAACGATTGCCCCGTCTCGAGGGCATGGGTCTCCCCCGCCATCGGACCGAGCACGGTGATTCCACCCTGCTTTACCTGGACCTCGAAGCTCGCTTCTTCCGGCCGCCAAGCGATCGTGAACGAGGACGTCGCACAGCTCACGGTGAACGGCCCGGCGCTCACCTGCCAGGGGGTCGCGAGATCGACGGGGACGGTGACCGTCGCCGTGCCGGACACGAGGGCGACACGCGCCTCGTCGGCATCGGCCCGCTCGACGCGTGCGCGCCCCCCGGGATGCAGGCGAAGCTCGCCGCCGCTGGCGAACTCGATCACGAGCTCCTCGTCGGCCGGTGCGGTGACGTACGCGCCCATCATCGCCACCGGATCGGCCGCAGGCTCGCCCGCGACCACGGCGGATCCGTCCTCGCGGCTGCGCAACAACACCAGCGCGAGCACACAGACCGCGGCCGCGGTGGCCACGAACGCGGCCAGGAAGGGGCGGCTCGAGCGACGCGGTGCATCGAGGGCGGCCAGCACGTCGGCGAGCCTGGCCTTCGGCAGTGCCGCGCGCCCGTGATCCTGCATCCGCGCCATGGCGACGCCCAACCGCTCGAGTGGGGTCTCTGGATCGGTCATCCGTCCCCTCCTTGCAGCCACGAGCTCAACGTGGCGTCGCGGGCCGCCAGCCGCTGGATGCGACCCTGGGCGCGGGCGAGTCGGCGCTTGATCGTGGCGAGGGAGGTGTCGCAGGCCTCCGCGATCTCGCGCAGCTCCATCTCTTCGAGGTACCGCAGCGAGAACGCGATGCGTTCGTCGACGGGCAGCCGATGCAAGAGCCGCAACGCCCCCGCGGCCGCGTGGGCCAGCTCGGGCGACGCGTCGTCGGCCTGTGGCTCCGGCAGTTCCTCCGGCGCGATCGATCGCAGCCACCATCGCGCCCGCCGACGCCGAATGCAACCGCGGGCCGTGAACACGGCGATCCGGGTCGTCCATCCGCGCAGCTTGTCGGGTCCACCGCGAAAGTCCCCGATGCCCCGCAGCGCGCGGAGGAACACCTCCTGCACGAGGTCGGGGATCTCCGCATCGACCCCGAGCACGCGCACGAGCACCCGCTCGACGTGATCGGCGTGGCGCTCGAAGAAGGCCGCCGCGGCGCCACGGTGGCCGCTCCGCAGCGCGTGCAGAAAGGCCTCGTCCTCTTCGAGGAAGCGAGCCGTGGAGAGCAGCGTGCCCGTGGCGACGCCGCTACGTCGTGCGTGCGCGGTCAATGGAGGTGCCCAGGGTCAAGTGTCCGCGCGGCGCCGGCACGGCTCAAATATCTTGGGGCGTCGGAGCGGAGCGGCGGCGAGCTACGGAGACGGGGCGTGGGTGGGTGCTCGGGACCCCACCGGGGCCCGCGGATGTGGCGCTCGACGGTTTCAGAACGGGCGGGTGACGCAGGTGCAGTCGCCGTCCGGGCCGAGGCAGGCGAGCGGCGGGGGCGGTGAGCTGGGCGAGGACAGCGTCGAATGCGGCCTGCGGCAGCGCGGGGCTGTCGACGATGTCGAGGTGAGCGAGGTCGACGAGCCGCAGGCTGCCAGAGGTGAGCGCCTCGAGGCCGCTCAAGGAGGTCAGCTCCGGCAGCGTGGTGAGCTCGATCTCCCCGGACGTGATGGCGCCGAGCGGGGCGATCGAATCGAGACGGGGAGGTCGAACAGGCTGACGTCGACGCGGGCGGCGTCCACGAGCGGGAGGGCGGCCAGCGGGCCGAGGTCGGTGAATTGCGGGATGCGGTGGAGCTCGAGCGCGAGCGTGTCACCGGCGAGCCCCCAGACCGCGAGCTCGGAGATGTCGGTGAGCGAGGAATTGTTGGCCAGCTCGAGCCGTTCGATGCCGGCGAAGTCGGCCGCGAATGTGGGCAGTGCGGCGATACCGAGGTTGCGGAGGCGAATCGAGGGCGCCCGGCGCAGCCCGGACAGCGGCGAGAGATCGGCGACGTGCGGGAGGTCGATCAGCTCGATCTCGCCGACCTCGCGCAGGCAGGCGAGGGTCGACAGATCGGGGATGTCGGTGCCCCAGATCCGGAGTCGGCCGTCGACCCGGGTCAGGTTCGCCAAGGTGGCGACGATCGCAGGGTCGGTGTTCCCGGGGATGGTGAGGTCGCCGCGCACGCGGGTCAGGCAGCGGAAGTGGGACTCGACCATCCCGGGGATCAGGAACGAGTCGTACTCCCAGGTGTGCTCGCACGGCGGGCCGCACCGCGAGGGCGGGCCCGAGGCGGTGGTGCCCGAGGTCGTCGGGGTGGTGCTCTCGGGGGTGGTCGATGGGGTCGGCGTGGGCGAATCACCCGAGGTGCCGGCCATGGTGGTGGGGTCGTGGCCGGTCGTCGCGTCGCTGTCGCTGTTCGCGGTGGAGGGGCCGCGGGCGGCGACGAGGAGGACGGCGAGGGCGAGCCGGCGCACGTCGCCACGTTATCGCAGGCGACGACGTACTCAGGCGCGCTCCACCAGCGCGAGGTGCTCGTAGGGCAACGCGGTTCGGCGCACAGGCCGAGGGGCGCGTGCAGCCCGGCGAGGCCGTCCTCGGCCTTGCCGAGGCGGCCGCGGCGTGCCAGAGCGACGCTCTCGAGCGCGCCCTGCAGAACGAGGCGAGCGCCGCGCGGCGCTCCGCCTACTTCGCGGCGACGGAGGAGAGCGCGATGTCCGTGATCTCGGCCGGCACGTAGACGTCGAACTTGACCTTCCCGCCGTCCAGGAAATCCTTGCGCGGAGTGAATTCCCAGACCTCGCCCTTGCCCGAGTCTCCCTTGACGACGACGAACCCGCGCATGAACCCTTGATCGTAGTTGACCAACTGGTCGCCGTGCCACTCGCTGCCCGACTTGCGGCCCCAGTCGTCGTACAGCAGCACCACGTCGACGACGGGCTTCTTGGTGTGGCTCGCGGCGTAGTCGGAGAAGATCCGCTTGAGCTGCTTCGCGTCCTTGGCCTTGTAGACGTCCTTCGGCAGGCGGACCGCGGCGGCGAGCGCCTCGTCGAGCTCCGCGTACTTCGCCTCGACGGCCTTCCACTCCGGCGTCTCGAGGTCTTCGGCCTTGCGCATCGACTTGTGCGACCAGGCGGACTTGTACTGCTTGACGAACTCATGGCTCGGGTACGGCGACGTGAGCTCCAGCAGAAAGTCCTCGCTCTGACAGCACGCCGGCAGCTGCTGCTGCAGCTTATCGACGTCGTCGATCAGCGGCTGGTAGTACGCGCGCCGCTCCTCGGCGGGGTCGGCGGGCGGGGTCGCGGTGGGCTTGTCCGACGCGCCCGCCGCGGCGACCTCGGCCTCCGGCGAGGCAGCCGACGATTCGTCCGCCTTCTTCTTGAACAGCGAATTGCTGTCCAGCTTCAGGCCGCCCGCGCAGCCCGCTCCGAGCCCGAGTGACAGGGATGCAAAAACGACGATGATCTTGTTCATGTGTTCGACCTTCAGACAAAGCGGGCACGACGCTGTGCCCTCGAGCGTTGCAGTTCACGCGCGCGTGAACTCTGCCGGCGACGATCGCCGCGCCATCGGGCGACGACGGGTGCGCGCAGGGAGTGGGCCGCCGTGAAGCAGTGTCATGATGCGCACCATCGCGGCCGTCTTGGCGCGCATCACCTCGTCCGCGCCGGTGTCGTCGAGAGTTCCTCTCGGCGTCCGTCGCGGCGTTGCCGGTGTCTCGGTGAGCTGTACGTTGCCGCAGACGGAGTTGGCCGTGAATGTCACCGCATGGATGACGAGCCCGCCTCCGGCAGCGATGGCCAACGTTACGATCCCGTTTGCATGCGCGCTCCTCCCTGGGCCGGGCGCGATCGCCCAGGCCGACAAGGAGACGGGAACCGTCGCGGGTTTTTGCGATTTTTTTGAGCGTGCCGTCCGGTCGCTTCTTGCACCATGCGCGCGAGACCCGTCAGCGCCGCGGCGGGTCTGAGCGCGGCCTCCGGGCGGCCCCCGGGCAGCGCTTCCCGTCGATGGATGCCCTGCTCGGCGCCGGTGAGCGGGTCGTGGCCGGTGAGGTGGAGGAAGTCGTCGGCCAGCATGCACTCGCCGAACGGGCGCGAACGATTGCCTCCGTTCGCGTTGTTGCCGTCGAGCTCGGGCACGCGGCCGCCCCCTGCAATGGAGCCGCCCATGCCGTCGGGACCGTAGTCGACGCCGTACTCGCTGCCGCTCGGCGCGCAGTCATCCGGCTGCGTCAGCGCGCCGTGCTCGACCCAGCGATCCGCATACGCGAGCACGACGTCGCCGTTCACCGGCCAGTTCGCCTGCAAAGCCGGCATGATCCGCATCAAGAGCGCGGTGTACTGCGTCGGCTTCGCCGTGTTGTCCTGATACCAGCCGCCGGGCTCGAAGCCGCCGTCGATGGAATGGTACGGATCGCGGATCGTCCGCGTCGACTGATCACCGAAGTCGTTCCAGTACGCCGCCTCGTCGCCGGTCGGCTGGCCCCACAGCGCGACGCCGCCTTCGCCCGCGTAGTAGCTCGCGCTCTCGAAGAAGCGCTCCTCGTCGATTGCCGCGAGATCGGCGAGTATCTCCGCGTCGGCGAGCATTCGTCGCCGCGAACACGTACGCGTGCAGCTTGCCGCCGCCGTTGCCTCCGCCGCCGCGGAACAGGCTCGCGCCCTGCCGGTCGACGCCTCACACGTCGATGCCGTGCTGCACGTAGCCGACGAGCACGGGCATCTTCGTCGCGAGATCCTGCTCGGGCGTGCACGGCGGTGCGTCGCAGACGTCGGCCAGGAGCAGCCACCCATGCATTACGGTCGCACCGAGGCCATCCTGTCCGTCCGGACGGCCGCCCTCCACGCCGCTTACGAGGCCCCACCCCGAGCGCTTCGTCCGCGGCCGGCCCACGCCGCGCCGGCCTCCCGCCGCGGTCTACATCAACCTTCCGCGCCGCCCCGAACGCGGTCTTCGCGAGTCCGACGTCCATGTCCTTTGAAGGTGGCGAACCTCCACTACGCCGGTTTCGCGGAACGAACGCGCCTTGTTTAGCTCGCAGTCCGCCCACCCGTTCAAGGAACGGCAGGTGCCCCGTACCAGGCGCCAGAATCTGCGAAGAACACGAACGCATCTCCGCGCAGATCTCCGTTAGTATCGCCGAGCAGTTGCATGTCCGAGCCGAGGCCATGCCCGGAGGCCCACTGCATATAACCGGGGCCGAACCCACTCTCGTACGAGAGCGCCGCGTACCATGCGCCGTCGTACTTCGGTCCCCCCTGCGCATTGAAGAACACGACAGCGTCCTCCATCGCGTCCCCATTGACGTCGGCGACGAATTGGGCATCGGAGCCGAAGCCGTGACCCTGCATCCATGCCGTGTACGGTTCAAAGCTGGTCCCGTTTGAGAGGGCAACGAACCACGCGCCCTGAAGCTCTGGCTGTGGGTGCTCGTTGTAGAACACGATTGCGTCCGCGAGCCCATCACCGTCCACGTCACCGACGAACTGGGCGTCGGAGCCGACGCCATGCCCAGATCTCCACGGTTGATAGGGCCCGAACCCCGTCCCGTGCGACAGCGCCACATACCACGCGCCCTGGAAGCTCGGATCGGGCTGATTCTCGAAGAACACGATGGCGTCGGACAATCCGTCGCCGTTTACGTCCGCGATGAATTGATTGTCTGAGCCGAGGCCATGGCCGGTAGCCCACAGGCCATACGCGTCGAAATTGGTGCCGCTCGAGCGTGCTACGTACCACGCACCCTGAAATTCGGGCTCGGGGTAATCATCGAAGAACACCACCGCATCCTCCCGCCCGTCGCCGTCCACATCGCCAAGCATTTGGTTGTCCGAGCCAAAACCGTGCCCCGACGCCCACTTGTTGTACAGTCCGAAGCTGGACCCTGATGATAAAGCGACGAACCATGCCCCATTGAATTCGGGGAGCTCGGAGTTGCGAAAGAACACCACCGCGTCGTCGCGGTGGTCGCCGTCGACGTCGGCGAGGAACTGCCGATCCGAGCCGAAGCCGTGCCCGTCTGTCCAAATCGCGGGAGAGGAGAATTGACGGAACGATGCGTCTCGGGCCCCATAGACCGCCTGAGCGCCCATGATGTCGATCACGCTCAGGCGCCCGTCTCCGCCCCATTCAGGGTTGCAATAATTCATGACCGAGTCCAGGTCCCAAGGCCCGATCATGAGGTCGCCGTCATTCCCTTGTTCCTCACCGGCGCACGATCCAGGTGTGTCGGGGCGGTTCTGCTCGTGTGAGAACCCAAGCGCGTGCCCAAATTCATGTACCGCGATGTTGCGAATGCAGCTCATGCGTGTCGTCGCGCACGACGGCGCCCAGTTTGCGAAGGTGAAGTTGAGCGACATTCCGTCCTTCTTGCCATCGAGCTTTGAACCGAGAGATTTGACGTGCGGCGGCTTCGGCTCGCCCGGCGGCGGCGGCTGAGGTGGATCTTCAACCACGATGTGGATCCCCGGCGACTTCTTGTCGCATGTCCCCCAGCCGGTGAAGTCAACCTGGGCGACGAAGGACCACGTCGTCTGCACTGCCTTCTGGACCTCATAACGGGCAACCGTGTCACTTGACGCGGGGTTCTCCCAGCACACGGGAATCTGTTGCGCATCCCAGACCGATTTCTCCAGCACGAACAAGCGCGGGTCGACTTGGTCCGCTTCAAGGGCGGCTCCTTCGTAGCAAGCCGACATTGTGTGGGCGAGTAGGATGGCGGAGGTGTTTCGCATGGTGCTCCAATCGTTCGAGGTTCCAGTATCTGCAACGGTGTTAGACGATCACTCTGACCAACCTGATGTCGTTGTCGCCAGTCCCAACGACAGGCGGCACGCCTGCCTATGTTCGAGTGAGGACGATTGACACCGCTATCGCTATGCGCTGGTGGTGTCGTCGACAGCCCCCAACCGCCCAGTTTTTGTGGCAGGCACTCGGGACGGCCGCCATACATATGCCGTCGGGGGCTATTGCGGGTGGGGCGACCCGGAATGCCAACTCACGGTGCGGTCGCCCGGCAGGAAGGCCGATGCTGCAGGGACCAGGAACAGGGTCCCCGCGCAAAGGCGCGCCGGGTCTCGCGGCAGGCCTCCAGCAAAATGGTCGTGGGTTAGGCCGGCGCGGAAGGTGGCGACGAGCAGGCACGTGGTCCCGCAGTCGCGGCAGCGCGGGGTCGGGACGTTCCGCGTGCGGTGGTAGGCGCCGAAGTGCTGTCCGGCGCGCGCCACGCCGGGCGCCGTCGAAGAGGGGCAGCCCGCGACGGAGGATGAGCCCCGGCGTGACTGCGTGCCTGACGGCCAGCCCGAGCCCCCTCCGAGTCCTACGCTGAAGTGCTGCAGCTCAATAACCCATCGTGAAGGCAGCGTGACCGTATGTGTTTCAACGGATGAGCCGACGCGAATCCCAAAACGTCGGACTTGCCGGATTGGGCCGCGAGCCCGCGCGGATCTACTTCGTCCTGAGCTTTACGAACTCGACCCGCTGGTCGCACAGAAGTGGCCGCACCGCCTCGACGGCTCGTCGTGCATCGGGAAACTGGAACTCCGGCACGACGTCCGGAGCTTCCGGATGGATGTACACGCCGCCGTGATCTCGCGCGACGGCCTCGGGGGAAACGCCGTCGGCGACCCCGACGCTCACTTCCGCCGATGCCGTCTTCGAGCCCGCCTTCGTCGTGCCGGACGACCAGTTGTCCCACAATTGGAGCTCCTCGAGCCTCCCGCGGTATTTGATGCGCACGGTTTCGCGGGTGCACGGAGCATCGGGCGGCAGTGTCGGCCACCGCGGAACGGGGGCCGCGACGACGAGCATGGGCTGGGTACACAAGGGCACCCCGGCCGCACGCATCTTCTCGACGGTCTCTCGATTGAAGTCGCTCGTGAGGTCGACCGATGAAGCGTCGTAGCACCACCCCTCGACGAGAAACTCCGGATGCGGATCGGTGTCCTGCATCTCCGTGGGCTCTTCGGGATGGTCGAAGTTCTCCGCCTGCCACTCTACCCAGCCGACGGATCGGCCGGTGAAATAGCCAGTCAGGCGAAAGGTGCCGAACACGAACCACTCCGCAATAGGCGGCACCCCCGGCGCGACAGAGGGATAGAAGAATTGGTGCGCGCCATACGCTTCAGCGTCGGCGTCGCGTCGATAGTGCGTGAAGTGAGCGCATTTACAGCCGTATCCGAGCGTCGTCTGCGCGTCGATCGTCACGCGAATGGGATGTCCGGCCGCCCGGGCTTCTGCCCATATTTTCTCCAGCGCCGCCAGCTCCCAGCCCTCGGGGCGCATCGCCGGCGGCGGAGAAGCCATTCGCTCCAAACTCGACAGGACCTTCTTCGATTCGGAGCGCGCCACGTCCCCGTCGTCGGACCCCACCGCACCGCGCCCGGCCGGGCCAGGGGAAGGACCCTGAGGTCCCGCGCCCGATTCGGAGCGCGCCACGTCCGCGTCGTCGGGCCCCTCCGCACCGCGCCCGGCCGGGCCAGGTGAAGGACCCTGAGGTCCCGCGCCCGAGCACGAAACGACTGAGCCGAGCAGTAAAACGCGCTGAAGCCGCGACAGCACGAGCCACTATACGATCGTTTGGTGCGCGCGAACATTTTTGAAATGGCTCGCTCTCCAGCCGCGTGGTCACCGCACCGA
This sequence comes from Nannocystis exedens, assembly GCF_002343915.1. Classification (GTDB taxonomy): domain Bacteria; phylum Myxococcota_A; class Polyangia; order Nannocystales; family Nannocystaceae; genus Nannocystis; species Nannocystis exedens. The sequence continues at coordinate 7,474,094 of NZ_NETK01000001.1, forward strand.
CCCACAGCGTTGGGCCCGCGAGCGAGGCGGTTACACCTGCACGCCGCGACGACGTCGACGGCCGCGACCGCAAGCAGCTGGAGCGGGTCTGTCGCTACCTGCTGCGCCCACCCTTCGCCCACGACGCCGTCAAGGCGCTCCCGGACGGCCGGGTCCGCGTCCTCATCAAAGCCCCCTGGCGCAGCGGGGCCGCCCACGCCGACATGCCGCCCGACAAGTTCCTCGCGCGCCTGTGCGCCCTCGTGCCGCGGCCCGTCGCAAGGTCCGGCGCGCCAAGGACTGACGAGCACCGTGCTCTCGATTCACGGCGGCGGGGTTCCACTTCGCGTCGCTGAGCAGCTCAAACAGTACCGGCAGCAGCGCGGCGATGGGCTGCAACGCCTTGACGAACCGATCCTCGCGGTGTTGAGGGATCTGCCCCCGGCGGAGACGGCGTCGTCCGAGCGCGACCCCGACGGCGACGGGTCGCGGCGCGCCACGCCTGCCCGCCGGAGGCCTACGCTCCCCGGCGCCCGCGGACGTGATGGCCCGCCGAGGTCACCGGCGAGCGGTCCGCCGGCCTCGACGGCGCGACGAAGCCAGCGGCGCCGCTCGTGGTCCGCTCACAGGCACTCGTCCGGCCCGATCTCCGGCGACGAGGACACGCCGTCGCCGCGCGGATCCCCGTCGTAGTCGCTCGTGACCACCGGCGAGACCAGCGCCAGGTCTTCGAGGGCGCAGCTCGCGTCGAGGTGGAAGCCCGCCACCGTCGGCTGGTTGACGACGGGGTTCACGTACGACGGCTCGATGCTGACGTTGCCGGAGGCTTGCACGAACTGGACGCCGTCGACGGCGTCCACCTCGGCGGCCGTCTTGGCGCACGTGTTGGTGTTGATCTGCGCGAGCAGGCACTGTCCGCCGGACACGAGGTCGTTGTTGCGCAGCACGACGCCGCCGTTGAACGTGTTCTTGTGGACGACCGCCGTGCCGGCGGCCGAGGCGACGTGGAAGATGTTGTTGACGAGCAGCGGCGGCGGCGCGTTGACGTCCTGGTAATCCTCGAGGTGCATCGCCGCGCCCTTCTCGATCCAGCACAGGTTGCTGTCGAACCGCAGGTGAGCCGCGTCGGACTTGTAACACGTCTCCTCGAGCCCGCCCGAACAGCCGATGTAGCACGCCTCGAGGTTGTTCCCCTTGTAGCCGCCGAAGAACCAGTTGTTGGCGTACAGCGAGTCGTAGTTGCCGACAGTCTTCAACGCGTTCGAATCGCCGGACGCGCACAGTGGGTCGTCGCCGGCGAAGGGGCACACGAACACCGCGTTGCGCTGCACGATCGCGCGGGTGAACCGCACGATGAGGATGCCGTACACCGAGGCGGTGTTCGTCGCCCCGCCGACGATCTCGTTGTCCTCGAGCACGAGCTGGCAGGTGTGGTCGAGGCTGCCGCGGACGTACACGCCGGCCGCGTAGGCGAACGAGTTCATGGTGTACGCGTGGCCGCCCATGATGCGCCCGTTGTGGCGCGCCGTGAGGTCGCCCTCCCTCACCGAGATCCCGTAGGCGTCGTTCGCTCGCTTGGCGACGTCGATGTTGCCCGCGACGAGCTGATTGTGCTCCACCAGGGCCGCGGACTTCAGGATGGAGACGCCGATGTTGCTCGATGTGAACGTCTGCAGCGCCGAGCCGCCGGCGACCAACTCGTTGCCCGCGATCACGTGGCCGGGGCCGGCGTTCTGCAGGTTGACGCCGACCGCGCCGAAAGCGTGAGGCGACGGCGCGCCGATGACGCGGGTGTTGTTGGTGACTGCGACCGGCTGCGCGGTGGCGACGGCGACCGCGTGGGTGAACGTGCCGACGTCGCCGGTCAGTACGCCGCCGGCGATGTCGGGGTTGTTGTCGATCGACACGGCGCTGCCCGGCGGGAACGCGCCGGTGACGTGGATCCCGCGCGCGATGCTCGAGTTGCTGCTGGTCGTCCCGGTGATCGTGCTGCCGGTGACGTGGAGCGGGACACCGACGGTGCGGATGCCGGCCACGTCGGTGGCCGGACCGCCCCCGTCGACGGTCACGCCGGTGATCGACGCCGAGATCGGCGCGACCGCCGTGTTGCGCAGCTCGATCGCCGCCGCGCTCTTCATCCGCGTGTTGCCGCCGAGGTCGCTCCCGAGCGCGTACAGGCCGTCGATGACGGTCTGCCCGACCCCGTCGGTCAACAGACCGATGGCGACCGACTGGGCCTGCGCGTATCCGCCGCCCGTGATCGTCCCGCCCTCGATCACCAGCTTCTCCGCCGCGCGGTGGTCGAGCGCGATCGCCGTCGGCGCGTCCCCACTATGAACATTCGCGCCGGTCAGCGTGGTCATGCCGTAGCCCGCCCGGCCCACGAGCACCCCCGTGGCCGTGCTCGTGGCCGTGTTGCCCGCCACCGTGCCCCCCGTGATCGTCAGATCGCCGAGGCCGAGGTGCTCGATCCCGAGGCTGGTGCCGCCTGTGCCGCCCTGGATCGTCCCGGCGACCGTCAACCCCGCCAGCTCCGCCCCCATGACCACCCCGAGCCCGACCGACTTGCTGCCGCGCGGGCCGGCCACCGAGGACGTCGGCCCCAGCGTCGTCACGCCGCCCGAGCCGCTCGAGACCAGGATCCCGTACGCATTCGTCCCGTAGCTCGTCATCGGCGCCGTCGGCTCGACGCGGACCCCGTTCAACGTCGCCGCCGCGCTGCCCGCGATCGACACCACCGCGAACGTGTTCGGGCTCGGGTTGATGGGCTCGGACTGCACCGTGAACCCGTCGAGCGTCGCCGTCCGGTCCGGCAGCCACTCGACGACCCGGTCCGTGTAGCGGATCACGGTCCCATTGGTGGCAGGGTTCGCGTCGCGCGGCCCGGCGAAGGTCGGCTCGTAGCCGCCGAGCACGTCGTACCCGTCCTTCATCGTCACGCGCTCGAAGTAGGCGGTGCCGGCGGCCGCGACCTTGATCGGCGACGTCGCGGAGGCCGCCAGCGCCGCGCCGATGCTGCACCACGGGCGCGAGATCGTGCCGCACTGCTTGGCGGGGACGCACGTGTCCTTCGAGACATGGGGCCCGTCGCACGGCAGCGGGATCGTGCAGGCGTTGGTGCAGGCGTCGTCGTCGACGTCGTTGCCGTCGTCGCAGGCCTCGCCCGGGTCGACGATCGCGTTGCCGCACTCCTCGCTGATGCACGTCGCGCCGCAGCCGTCGGCGGGCGCGTTGTTGCCGTCGTCGCAGCCCTCGCCGGGCCCGAGCAGGCCGTCGCCGCAGCTCGCGACCTCGCAGCTCGCGGTACACGCGGCGTCGTCGGCGTTGGCCGGGCCGTCGTCGCAGGCCTCGTGGTTGACCCACACCCAGCCGTCGCCGCAGGTCGCGGCCGTGCAGGCCAGGGTGCAGGCGCCGCTGTTGGTATTGAGGTTGCCGTCGTCGCACGCCTCGCCGCTCTGGAGGATGCCGTCACCGCACGCCTCGAGCTTGCACAGGTCGGTGCAGCCGTCGTCGTCGTCGCCGTTCTTGCCGTCGTCGCACGCCTCGCCGGCCTGCACCACCCCGTCGCCGCACGCCTCGAGCTCGCACGCCGCGCTGCAACCGTCGTCGTCGCTGGCGTTGCCGTCGTCGCAGGCTTCGACCGGACCCTGGTGACCGTCGCCGCACACGTTGTCTTGACAATCGGCCAGACAGGCGCCCTGGGGCCCGTTGTCGCCGCCGTTGTCGCACGCCTCGACGCCGAGGTGCACCAGCCCGTCCCCGCAGATCGCCAGCCTGCACGAGCCCAGGCAGGCCGCGCTGTCCGAGTTCATCGGCCCGTCGTCGCACTCCTCGGCGGTCCCGGGCGGGAGCGGCTGCCCCTCGTCGTCTTTGGTCTGCACCGCCCCGTCGCCGCAGCTCGCCGCCACGCACGTGTGGAGGCACGCGTCCGCGTCGTCGTCGTCGCCGTCGTCGCATTGTTCGCCCAGGTCGGCGTCGACCACCCCGTCGCCGCAGCTCGCCGGGGCGCAGTCGTTCCCGCATGCGTCCGCGTCGACCTGATTGCCGTCGTCGCAGCCCTCGCCGGGACCGACGAATCCGTCGCCGCAGACGTTGACGCTGCAATCGTCGAGGCAGGCCGCATTGGCCCCGTTCTGGGCCCCGGCGTCGCACTCCTCCCCCGCCTGGATCAGCCCGTCGCCGCACGCGGGCAGCATGCAATCATTGGTGCAAGCGTCGTCGGGCGTGTCGTTGCCGTCGTCGCACGCCTCGCCGCCGCCGACGACGCCGTCACCGCATACCGCTGGCCCGTCGGTGTCCTCGCCGCCCGACGTCGGGACCGTCGGTCCGCCGGTGGTCGGCGGCTCGCCGGTGGTCGTCGCGCTCGGCTCGCCCGTGGTCGTGTCGCTGCCCGTCGCGCCGGTCGGACCGGCGTCCGTCTCGATCGCCGGCGAATCCGAGCCGCAGCCGAGCGTCGACGAACCGATGACGAGCGCGAGCGAAGAACCAACCAGTCGCTGAAGCACGGCTCAGCGTGCCACGTTCCGCCCGCCGAATCACTCGACGCTCGCGGTCGCCCTGCCGCCCGCCGTGCGATTGCTCCGCTCCCTCGACGGTCTGCGAGGCCCCCTGCGGCGATCGGCCGCTATGCCCCAGCCATCCAGAGCCAGCTTGTCGTCACCGACGTCGACGGGATCGTCACCGCGCACGCGCGGGCCACCGGAGACGTCGTGGGGGTGTTCCGCGTCCCCGACGGGAAGGCGAACCATCCCCACGTGACCCGCCTCCACGCCGACGAGCACCGGGTGGTCGTGGTGGCCGGCCGCATGGAAGAGCCCGGCTTCTTCGCCACCGCCGACGGCACCGCCCACGTGTGCTGCCTCGAGTACGCGACCGGCGACCTGATCTGGCGGCATTCGCTCAAGGGCGGCCAGAACATCAGCATTTCACGGCGACGCTCCTGGTCGAGGGCGGTCAGGTCTTCGTCGCCCACGCCGAGCTCCTGGTGGCCTTTTCGCTCGAGACCGGCCAGCAGCTGTGGCAACGCCGGGTCGAACGCGCGGCCGCGGGGAGCATCCACGTCTCCGTGTCCCTCGCCGTGCCCGGCCTCGCACAGCAGGGCGACAGGAAGTGAGCCGCCCGCCGCGCCGCGGCGGTCGTCGCTGTCAATAGTGGCAGCCCTCGGAGTCCTCGCGGGTCATCCCTCCGAGAGGCCGCCGATGGACGCCATGACCGGGCTCGGCGCGGCGATCATCGGTCGCCAGCGGCCTCTACCTGCTTCGCCGCGAGCGCGCTGGCTCGGCCGCGACGCCGGCGGCCGAAGCCGCCGGCGACCGCACCTCATGACGCCGGCAGCAGGGCGGCGTCGAGCTCCGCTGCGCGGGCGAAGGCCGGATGCGCGGTCACCCGGTCGATATAGGCCTGGATCACGGGCGTCGCCTCGACCAGACCGAAGCCGGTGGTCCAGCGCAGGGCGGTGCCCCACAGGATGTCGGCGACGCTCAGGCGCTCGCCGAGGATGTAGTCGCCGCGCCCGAGCTGGTCGGTGAGCGTCGCCAGCATGATGTCGTAGTCGCCGTAGGGCGCGGTGGAGCGGTCGAGCGCCGGCCGCTGCATCGCGCGGTCGATCACCGCCGGCTCGAAGGCGGAGCCGTAGAAGGCAATCCAGCGCAGGTAGGCGCCGCGCACGGGATCGCCCACGGGCGGCGCCAGGCCAGCATCGGCGAAGGCGTCGCCGAGGTAGATGTAGATCGCCACCTGCTCGGTCACCACGACATCGCCGTGGCGCACGGTCGGCAGCTTGCCCATCGGGTTGACCGCGAGGAACCCGGGCTCGCGCTGCTGGCCGCCGTTCATGTCGACGAACTCGACGCGGTAGTCGGCGCCCAGCGCCTCGAGCAGGACGCGTACGCCGGCCGAGCGCGAACGGGGATGGTGGAACAGGGTCAGGTCGGTGGTGGTCATCGGATGCTCCGGGTGGTGGATGCGCGCAGGCTACGTGGAATTGCGGACAGCTTCGGTCCTCGATAGCGTGCGACGATGCTCTCGACCTCAGCGCGCCTGCTCCGCCTCGCAAGCCTCCCGCGGCTCCACGCCCGGCTGCGTGGCGAGGTCGCGGCCCGGCCAGTGCCGGCGCGACTGCACTGCTGCCGACCCGCCTGCGCCGCCGCGCCTCCGCGCTGCACGACGTCAGCCATGTGTGCGACCCAGGCCGGGTCGGCGGCGCGGAGGCGCAGGAGCCGGTGGACCCCGCCCCTGCGGCGTCGACGCTGCCGAACGCGTCCTCGCTCAGGGAGGCGACAGGCGGGCGAGGGTCAGAGCTGCTTGCCGATCGCAAGCAGTTGTTGGCGCAGCCACTGATGGGCGGGGTCGAGGTGGCGACGCTCGTGCCAGTAGAGGTGCATGGCGAACCGTGGGATCGCCAGCGGCGGCTCGTGGATCGTCAGCGGCAGGTGGGCCGCGAAGGCGCGGGCGACCCGCTCGGCGAGCGTGATCACGAGGTCGGAGCCGGCGACCGCGTGCGGCGCGACGAGGAAGTGCTGGAGCATCAGCGCGACGCGACGCGACAAGCCGCGCTCGGCGAGCAGATCGTCGACGACGCCGCGAGGGGTGCCGCGCGGCGCGATGAATGCGTGCGGCAAGGCGACGAACGTCGCGAGATCGAGCTTCTTGCCGATCCGCGGATGGTCCCGCCGGGCGACGCAGACGAACCGCTCGCGGAACAGCCGGCTCTCGCGCAGGCCGGCGCCCGCGTGCGCGCCGAGCGGGTCGGCGCGGGCGAGGCCTCGGCCCGGGGCGACGAGGACGTCGAGCTCGTCGAAATGCTCGAGCGGCCGTTCGAGGGGGAAGTCGCGCGCGACCAGATCGACGTGCGGGGCGGTCTCGGCGAGGCGGGTCAGCAGCGGCGGCAGCAGGATGAACTGCGCGTAGTCGGCGAGCCCGAGCACGAACGTCCGCCGCGCGGTGGCCGGTTCGAACGCGGCCGGCGGCGCGAGCACGGCCCGCACCGAAGCCAGCGCATCGGCGAGGCGCGGCGCGAGGGCCTCGGCCCGCACCGTCGGCACGAGCGTCTGCTTGTCGCGCACGAGCAGCGGGTCGCCGAGCAGCCGCCGCAAGCGGGCGAGCGCGTGACTGGTGGCCGACGGCGACAGGCCGACCCGCCCCGCCGCGCGGGCGACGTGGCGCTCGGCGAGCAGCGCCTCGAGGACGACGAGCAGGTTGAGGTCGAGCGCGGCGAGGTTCGGTTCGTCATGCACGCCATGCATGCCGCGAGTGTACATACTGCACTGGGAGCATGTCGCGGGCGGCGTTAGCTTGAGCCGCGGAGGCAGACGAGCATGTACGTCATCAGCGGAGTCACGGGTCATACAGGCAAGGTCGCGGCGGAGACGCTGCTCTCGCGCGGGGAGTCGGTCCGGGTCGTCGTGCGCGACGCGGCCCAGGGCGCGGCCTTCGCGGCCCGTGGGGCCGAGGTGGCGGTCGCCGATCTCGGCGATGCCGACGCGCTGGCGCGGGCGTTCGCCGGGGCGAAGGGCGCCTACGTGCTGCTACCGCCGAACCTGGCGGCGCCGGACGTCTTCGCCTGGCAGGCGGGGCTGCTCGCGGCGTTCCGGTCGGCGGCGGAGGCAGCCGCGCTGCCGCACCTGGTGTTCCTGTCGTCGATCGGCGCGAGCCAGCCGTCCGGGACCGGGCCGATCGTCGGGGTCCACCGCGGCGAGCAGGTGCTGCGCGGGCTCTCGCGCACGCGGGCGACCTTCTTGCGCCCGGGCTACTTCCACGAGAACGTCGCGGGGTCGCTGGGTACCCTCGCCGAGGGCAAGTTCGTGACGTTCTTCCCGCCCGACTTCCCGCTGCCGTCGGCGGCGACGCGCGACATCGGAGCCCTGGTGGCGACGCTCCTCCTCGAGGGTCCGACCGAGGATGGCGCGGTGGTCGAGCTCGGCTCGCCCGTGACGCCGAACGAGACCGCCGACGCGATCGGCCGTATCACCGGGCGCCGGCCCGCGCTCGTCGCCCTGCCGGCGACGGAGCAGGCGGCGACGTTGCGCGGCCTCGGGGTGCCGCCGCCGGTCGCGGCGCTGTTCCAGGAGATGACGACGGCCTTCATCGACGGGCACATCGCCTGGGAGCCCGGGCGGCGCCACGTCGCGTCGCAGACGTCGATCGAGGAGGTGCTGCGCGGGCTGCTGTCTCAGCCTCGCCCGTCGCAAGCGCAGTCGTAGCCGGGCGCGAACGATCCTCGGGACACCAGGACAGGGGATGCTCGCCGCCGCCACGGCCGTGGCGCGGGCGAACGCCTCTCTGCTCGACGGCCGGCGAAGCACTCCGCTTCGCCGGGTACGCCCGGGTCGCGCGCTCAAGGATCGCCGTCGCGAAGACCCAGCCGGCGCTTCACCTCCGCCAGCGCCCGCCGACTCACTTGCGCGCGCTGGCCGTCGGACAGCTCGAGCACGGCCGCGCCGTCGCGCTGGTGGAGCGTGCGCACCTCGCGGAGATTGACGAGCTCGCTCCGATGCACCCGCAGGAAGGCGAGGCCGGCGAGCCGATCCTCGAGCGGCGTCCCCTTCGTCCACGCTCCGCTCCCCTCGGACAGAGTCCTTCGTTTGCAGGTTGATCGGGCGAAGCTCGACCGGAGGGTCCACGCCGAGGTTTGGCCGCCTCGGAGCGGGTGACGCCGGGGTCTGGGCCAGCGCGAGCGTCCGTACCCCGGTCCAGCGACCTGTCCCCGGGGCCATGTCCGTCCGGGCTCGAGATGCGGTACGTTGGCGCCGTGCCGCGCGCCTGGACGCTCCTCCCGCTCATCCTCCTCGGTGCGCCCGCGACCGTGCGGGCGGAGGTCGGTGTCGCCGACTTCTCGCCGCTGTACGAGCGCCAGCTCCTCGGGCTCGACGACTTCTCGTACGACAGCGGCTGGTTCCCGATGGACGGCCCGCTGCAACTGCGCCTCGTCGTCCACGCCGGGAACTCGGTCGAGATCTCGATGCCCGGCGAGGGCCACTACGACTGGGCCGAGCAGGCGATCCGCTTCGTCGGCGCGCCCGAGGCCGGCGCGCTGCGCTTCGACATCGGCCTGCAGATCGACGCCAAGGTGCGCTTCGACGTCCTCGGGTTGAAGTGGGAGTCCGACATCATCGGCCCCTACGACTACGCCGTCCTCGCCGAGGATTTTTTTACGCCTTACCTCCTCCCGGGCAACCCGGAGCGCCCGGTCGTGATCGACGACGAGACCGATCCCGCCACCGTCGTGGCCGTGCCGGTGACGCCCGACATCCTCGTCGCCGCCGGCAACCTCAACGTCGACGCGTACGCGATCCTCCAGGGCTCGCTCGCGGGCCAGGCGATCGAGGCCAGCGCCGACGCCCCGCAGCCGGTCTTCGCCAGCGTGACCGAGGAGGGCACCCTCGCCTCGTTGCCCGCCGGGGCCGGCCCGCAGCCCGATCCGTTCCTGGTCGACGGCGCGCTCGTGTGCGACCTGACGGCCAGCCCGACCCTCGTCCTCAAGCCGACTCTGGTGATGGAGATCCTCGGCCAGGAGTACGAGATCGCCGACATCGAGATCCCCATCGAGCTGCCGCCGTTCGCCGAGAACATCCGCTTCGATGCGATCACGATGTCGTTCCCGCGGCCGGCCGCTGTCGAGCCGACGACCGGCGCCGACAGCGAGGGCGACAGCCACGGCATGAGCGGCGGCGAAGACGAGCCGACCGGTGGCGGCGCGCCCGAGACCGGCAGCACCGGCGAGGACGCCCCGTCCTCCACCGACCCGGACGGCCCGGCGAGCGGCGACCACTCCGCCGGCGGCGACGACGGCTGCGGGTGCCGCAGCGACGGCAGCTCCTGCTCGCCGGGGGTGCTCGCGCTCCTCGGCCTCGCCCGCCGCCGTCGCGGTCGCCGCGGCTGAGCGCCCACGACGAAGATGTCCCGGGGGACAGCCGCCCCTCCCGCGAGCGCGGCGACCTCGCTCGCGCGGTCGGGAAATCTGCTCCTCGCCGGGATGGTCCTCGGGTCAGGTGGAAGCTGTCGGGTTGACCCCGGCCCGGCGCGAAGAGGGGCGCCTGCGAGGGGCGCGAAAAAGTCCGGACTTTTTTGGATCGCAACGCGACGGTCCTGGCTCTTCACCGTGGAGCGTCGCGCCGGCCGGTCGTCCTCCGACGAAACCTGGGCCGGGCGACCCAGCCACCCCGAGGCTCGACCTTCCCGCCTCGAACTTCTTGATCGAGAACCGGCATGCACCTGCGTGACTCCTTCATTCTGGCTTCCCTGTTCGCCACCACCGCCTGCCCGCTGAACCCGGGCACCACGACCGACGACGCGGCCACGACCGAGACCACGGACGAACCGGGCACGACGGGCTCGACCGAGTCGATGACCACCGGGCTCGCCAACACGCCGCCGACGGCCCCGGTCGTCGCCATCACGCCTGCGAGCCCGACCGCCCTCGACGACCTGGTCTGCTCCGTCACCACCGAGTCGACCGACCCTGACGGCGACGCCGTCAGCTACACCTTTGTCTGGACCCGCGACGGCGTCGACGCGGGGTTGGCCACCGAGACGGTCCCGGCCGCAGAGCTCGCCGACGGACAGGAGTGGGAGTGCATCGTCACCCCCTCGGACGGGATCGACGAGGGGCCGTCCGGCGCCGCCAAGGTCCAGATCGGCGCGGCGCCGGTGGTCCCCGAGACCTGCGCCGACGTCAAGGCGAGCCAGCCGGCCGCGACGGACGGCGCGTACACGCTCTACATCGGCAAGGACCCGAACAAGCCGTGGACGGCTCATTGCAAGGACATGGCCGCGGTCCCGGTCGAGTATCTCCCGCTCGTCAACGTCCAGGAGGGCCGCAACTTCTCGCAGTACACCGCCAGCAACAACTCGCCGGGCACCGACGTCCGCACCCGCTTCACCCACCTGCGGATCGATCCGATCACGCTGCTCGTCGACATCGACGACGTCACCTTCAGCAGCTCGACGGGCCAGCTGATGCACGGCCAAGTCGCGGTGACGTCGATGCCGTACGCGGTCGCCGAGGGCTGCAGCGGTACGGAGGACAGCGTCGCCAACGTCGACCTCGTCGGTACGCCCTTCAAGCTGAAGGAGTCGTTCTGCACGGCGGGCTTCGGGGCGCTCGGAGGGGCGGTCCTCGGCATGTCGGATCAGGTCGCCGACCTCACCGGCGGCGGAGGCTGCGGCTGGACCTCCCCGTCGATCGGCGACACCTGCACGGACAACCCGCAGAACAAGAACAGCGGCTTCGTGCTCGACCTCGAGTACATCGACCCCTTCGACCAGGCGTGCCAGTCGCACTGCGCGAACGCCCTCGAGTGCGGCATCTTCCCCGACCTCCCCACCTGCATGACCGACTGCCTGAACGTGAAGACCGGCGACCCCGAGTGCGACGCGGCCATCACGGTCACCACCATTTGCGTGTCGATGCAGAATTGCGAGGACTTGGCCAAGACGCTCTATGATCAGATGTTCGGGGACTGCTCCGACGAGCGCATGGCCGAGGACGTCCCCTGCATGTGACGCATCGGCAAGACCGGCGCGAGCCGGCCATCGATGAGCTCGCCGCCGGTCCGGCTCAGCGGATGTCCGCGACGGTCACGCCGAGCCGCTCGGCGTAGCGCTCGAGCGTGCGTCGCCAGGCCGGGCGCGCCAGGGCCCGATCGTAGTAGGCCCGCAGCCGCGGGTAGTCGGCGAGGAGAGCGGTCCGCCGGATCTGGCGCAGGACGGTCGCGAGCAGGATATCGGCGACCGTGAAGTCGTCCGCGGCGATCCACGTGCGCCCGTCGAGCCGGCGCTCGAGCCCGTCGAACCCGCGGCGGGCCCAGGCGACCAGCGCGGCCCGCTGCGCACCGCCGCCCGGCAGGCCGCCGAGGTCGATCAGCAGGATCATCGCGACCGGCGGCTCGACCGTGGTGAGCGCGGCGAAGCACCACTGGACGACCGCGGCCCGGCCGGCGGCGTCGGTCGGCAGCGCGCCGGCCTTGTCCGCCAGGTAGAGCAGGATGGCGCCCGTCTCGGCGACGACGACGCCGTCGTCGTCGATCACCGGCGCCTGGTGGAACGGGCTGATCGCCGCGTACGCCGGGCTGTCGAACTCGCCGCCGGTGTGGTCGAGCGGGTGGACGCGGTAGGGCAGCCCGAGCTCCTCGAGCGCCCACTGCACCCGCAGGTCGCGTGTCTCGCCGATGACCTTGCGATGAACCCGGCCGAAGCCATAGAGCGTGATCATCCGATCCTCCTCATCCGGGCCGTTGCAGATCGTCGCCGTCGATGTGGACAGTGTGAGCCTCGGCCACGCGGCGGCAGTCTGCGCGAGATCGCTCGCCCCGTCAATCCGTCCGCCGCGAGCCCGCGGCCGCACGAACTCGCTACACCTGCACCGTGCGCGCGGTCGGAGCGCCTCGCCTCGTTCCCGGTCGCTGTCCTCGTCATCACGTTCGGCGGCATGGTCGTGACGCCATGCGCCGCGGCGCATGTCCGAACGGTCAGCTCGGCAGGCCGCAGAAACCGACGTGCTCGAGGCCTGCGGGGGCCTGGCCCGGCTCGAAGAAGGGCAGGCAGGTCTGCATGGCGCCGGGGCAGGCGGGGGGCATGGTGGTGTCGCAGAAGGGCAGGCAGCAGCCGAGCGCCAGGGGGTCGCACTCGCTGGCGAACTCGACCGCGGCACAGAACAGGCCGGGGTCGCAGGCGCCGAGGGACTCGCAGCTGGCGAAGGCCTGGCCCGGGTCGTCGGAGTCGTCGGGGAGGCAGAGGAAGGCGTCGGAGGTGGTGGTGCAGGCCTGTCCTTCGGGACAGTCTCCGACGAGCGGGTCGCACTGCGGGAGGCAGAGGTTGAGGACGGCGTCGTTGGCGATCAGGCAGGCGGTGCCCTCCGGACACTCGGGAGTCTCGGGCGAGCCGTCACAGGTCTGGACGCAGGTCCCGGTCCGGGTGTCGGGGTCGACGCGGAAGCACATCGAGTCGAGGTCGCAGCTGTCGATGCCGCTGACGGGGCCGCCGGTGACGGTGCAGGCCTCGCCGGCGTGGTCGGGTTCGGGGTCGAGCGGGACGCACTTGAGGTCGTTCCAGGAGCCGCCGCCGTCGTTGGCGAAGGGGCTGCACTTTTGCCCCTCGGGGCAGTCCTGGGTCCATGGATCGCACGGGGCCATGCTGCAACGGACGTCGTAGGCGTCGAGCGCGTCGAAGCAGTCGTCCGGTGGGACGATGAAGGTGGTCTCCGGGGCGTCCGAGGTGCTGGAGGTGGCCGGGGAGGGGCCCGAGGTGGTGGGCTGGGGCGGCTCGCCGGTGGTCGCGGGGACGGTCGTCGTGGTGGTGGTCGTCGTCGTCGTCGTCGTGCCGTCGCCGGTGGTGCGGTCGCCGTCCGTGGTCATGGGCGCCTCGGGGCCGCAGGCGGCGAGCAGCGCGAAGAGGGTGAGGCGGTGCGTGACGGACATGACGGGCTCCTCGAGGCGGGTGGTGACAAATGAGGTGGTCGAGAAGACATGGTGGTGAGGGCATGTCCTCCTGGACATGACCTAAGGGAGGCGGCAGAGGCCGAGGTGCTCGAGGCCGGCGGGGGCGTCGCCCAGGGCGAAGAAGGGCAGGCACTGGAGCATCGGGCCGGGGCACTGCGGCAGGTTCAGGTCGCAGAAGGGCAGGCAGCAGCCGAGCGCCTCGGGGTCGCACTCACCGGCGAGCTCGGGCTCTCCGCACCACAGGCCGGGGTCGCAGGCGGCGTCGCAGCTGTCGAACGCCTGGCCCTGGCCGCCTGCGCCCGGGAGGCAGAAGAAGGCGTCGGGGTCGACGGAGGCGGCGACGCATGCCTGGCCCTCGGGACAGGTCTGGGCGAGTGGGTCGCAGGTCGGCAGACAGAGGGCGATCACGCCTTCGTTGGCGATCATGCAGGTGGTGCCCGCCGGGCACTCGGGCGTCTCCGGCGAGCCCTGGCAGAACGGGACGCAGGTGCCCCCGAGGGTGTCGGGGTCGACGTGAAAGCACATCGAGTGGCCGTCGCAGCTGTCGACGCCGCTGGCCCCGTGACCCTCGACGGTGCAGGGGTCGCCGGGGTGGTCGGGCGCGGGGTCGAGGTCGACGCACTTGAGCGCCTCCCAGTCGGCGTCGCCGTCGCCCGAGTAGGGGCTGCACTTGGCGCCCTCCCAGCAGTCCTGCACCCACGTGTTGCATTCGGTGCAGCGGACCTGGTACTCGCCGAAGGCGGCGCCGCACGTGCCTCCGTCGAAGGGGATGATGAAGGTGCCGTCGCCGGTCGTCGCGGTCGAGGTGGTGCTGCCCGTGCCGGTGTCGAGGCTCGTGGTGGGCTCGCTCGCGGGGTCAGGAGCCGTGGTGGTGGTGAGGCCCGCGGTCCCGGGCGCGGTCGTGCCGGTGCTGCTCTCGGTCGACATGGGCGCTTCCGGTCCGCAGGCGAGCAGCGCGAGGAGGACAACAAGCGGAAGTCTGGACATGGGGAGCCGACATCTCTGCGCGAAAATGCTCGGATGATTTGAGCGGTTTGAGAGCATTGTTGGCATGATTTCGTCAGAAATACCAGGCCGGCAGGGATTTGTGCGCGCTTCCCGCGGGGCTCGGCAGTCCGGGTCGTCGGAGCTCTGCCAGGTTGAAGGCGAGCTCCGTGCGCTGGCCTGAGCGAGACGAGAGGTTCAGCCGCGAGAGCGACGACGCGTGGGCCGGCGAGAGTTCGTCGGACTCGCGCCGAGCACGGAGCGCTCGCGCTGGGCGACGAGGAGGCGCGGCTCGTGGTCGAGCTCGACGAGGGCATGCGGAGCGGATCGACCTCTCCGAGCTTCCCGTCGCGCCTCGGCGCCGGGCCGACGGACCTCGCGCCTCTGCAGGACGCTGCGGGCGAGCATGGAGAGTCGGCCGCTTTGTCGATCGACGCGAAGGTGTCCTCGGCGCAGCGTGCGTGGCCGGCCCTGCCGGGCGCGGCAGGTTCACGCTGCTGCGCGATGCGCCCGTGGCATGATCGAGGCGTGCCGACGGAGCCGGACAACATTGCGCTGAGCGAACAGGAACTTCGTGAGATCGCCGGCTATGCGGCGGATTGTGCACGCCGGGTGCTGCCCATCTTCGAGCAGCATGTCCCTGCGGACCCGCGCCCGCGCGAGGCCATCGACGCCGCATACGCGTTCGCCGGGGGCGGCCGGCGCACGGCCGCGCTGCGGCAGATGGGGTGGGCGGCGTACAGAGCGGCGCGAGAGGCCGCTTCACCCGCTGCGGCCGACGCGGCCCACGCGGCGTGCCACGCAGCCGCCGCCGCGTATCTTCATCCCAAGGCGAGCGCGCATCAGGTGAAGCACATCCTCGGTGCGGCAGCGCATGCGGCACGAGCAGAAGAGCTGGCATCCGGAGCAGACCCGCGGGCCCCTGCGGGGACGCTCGAATGGGCCCGTCACCGCGCGCCAGCGGCCGTCATCGCGGTGCTCGGCCGTCTGCCCGCCGCGCCGCCCGGGGGTGGGCGCGTGGGAGAGCTCATTCGCGATCTCGACGCCGCTCTCCGCGCCTGAGGGCGAGCAGAGGGCCTCGCGCGCGCTCGTCGAGCGACGCATGGCGTCGCCTGGACGGACCGGCAGGCCGTCGCTTCCACGGCTTCGAGGGCGCGCCGGCGGCCGAGCACGCGGAGGTCCTCGCGCATGGCCCAGGTCGTCCGCTGCGGCGACCTGCAGGAGGAGTCGACGGACGACGTGGGGTCACCACCGCGTCGGCGTGAGCACGTCGCCTCGCCCTCGGGAAAACAATCACTTCCCGTTCGTCACGGTCTGCAGCGCGGCGGTGAAGTTGTTGATCAGCTCCTGATCGGAGTTGCGCTTGAAGGTCATCGGGTCCGGCACGATCTCCGTCGTGAAGAAGGCCATCGCCTCGTCGACGTAGCCGGGGGGGATCTGGGCCATCGCGCGGGCCTGGAACAGGAGCTCGCTGACGTGGAAGGTCTTCGAGATCACCCGTGCTCTCGGTGCCGGCCCCGCCGCCGCCGCCGCAGCCGATCGCCGCCGCCAACCACATGCTCGCCCACCCGGGCCGCGCTCGCATCATCCTTACCCCCCGCGCTCGGGGGCTACCACGAAACGCCGGCGACCCGCGACGGCGGATCCTCCGAGGCGTTGACGCGGGGGCCCGCCGCCCCGCTGGCCGGCGAGCCGCTCGCGCCCGGCCCACGTGGCTCACTTGCGTCTGCGAGCGCGTGGTCGCACCGCGGCGAGCGGATCCCGCGGGGGCTGCGAGGCATCGGATGGCCCTTGGGACATGTCTTCGAGGGCCATAAGAATGGGCGGCGGCGCGGGACGATGGGCGCATGAAGGTACATTTTCGCCATGTCTATTCGGACATGGCCAAAGAGACACGTTAGAGAGGCGGCGCGGCCGGGTGCGCGGCGAGCCAGCTCAGGGCGCGCTCGGCGTCCTCGGTCCGCGACTTGGCGCGCCAGATCGCCAGCGCGGCCTCGGCCTCGGCGCGCGCCTGCAGCGGAGCGGCGGTCGCGGGTCCGGTCAGCGCCTGCGCGCGGGCGAAGCGGGCCCGGGCCACCGGCAGGTGGTCGGGCTCGGCGACGGCGCCGTAGAGGGCCAGCGCCTGGCCGGCGAGGTCGGCCGCGTCGTCGAAGCGGCGGCGGGTCAGGGCCAGCTCGGCGAGCGCGAGCAGGTTGCGGGCGATCGTCAGGTTGCCGGGAGGGACGACGCGCTCGAAGCCGGCGAGCGCGCGTCGGAGGTCGGCCTCGGCCTCGTCGAGGATGCCGAGCTTGAGCCGCAGCTCGCCGAGCGCCAGCGATATCTCCGCGACCTCGAGCGTGCGCTCGGCGGCCAGCGCCGCGAGGATCTGCTCGAGCGGCGCCAGCGCCTCGGCGGTGCGTCCGAGCGCGTCGAGGGCCTGGGCGCGGTTGTACAGCAGGCAGCGATGGCTGCGCCCGAGCGGGTCGGGCGGGGCGGGCAGCCGCGCCACGGCGCGGTCGTACTCGCGCTGCATCCCGGGCGCGTCGCCCTCGACCCCGAGCAGGTGGACGCGCTCGCACAGCACCGCGTCGAACACCCACGACGACTCCGGCACGGCCGCGAGCGCGCGGTCGAGGTGCTCGCGCGCGGCGGCCAGCCGGCCCTCGTCGATCTCGAGCAGCGCGAGCATGTGCAGGACCTGGCCGTGCATGTAGTCGTTGCCGAGGCGATCGAAGCGCTGCTCGAGGTCGGCGAGGCGGGCGATCGCCTCGCGCGGGCGCCCGAGGCGTCCGAGGCCGCCGGCGAGGAGGAACGCGTAGCGCAGGTGCACCGCGTGGTGCGGGCCGAACAGCTGCTCGGACAGCGCGGCGGTGCGGGTGTAGATCGCCAGCATGTCCTCGTCGCGGCGCTCGGAGTGGGCCAACCAGCCGAGGTTGGCCCGGGTGTTGAGGCCGCCCAGAGTCTCGCCGCGGCCGTGACGCTCGCGCAGGGCCACGGCCTCCTCCCAGTGCTGGCGCGCCGCGGCCAGCTCGCCGCCGGTGGCTTCGACGACGCCGAGGTTGTTGAGGAACTCGGCGTACAGGTCGACCTCGTGGCGCACGCGCCGGTTGAGCGCGGTCGCCAGCGGCAGCTCGGCCTGCGCCTGGGCGAGCTGGTTCAGCGGCACCGCGCGCAAAAAGGCGTGCTTCGAGCTGGCGACCGCGGCGACGGCCTCGTGCCCGCAGCCGATCGCAAGCTGCATGGCGTCGGTGAAGGCCCGCTCGGCCGCGTGGTGGTCGCCGGCCTCCATCGCCAGGCTGCCGGCGCGCAGCAGCGCCTCGGCGTGCAGCGGCTCGTAGGCCAGCGCCGAGCTGTCCGCGAGGACATCTTCGACCAGGGTCCGGCCGAGCGCGTACTGCCCGGCGTCCTCGCGGACCTGGGCGCGCGCGAGGGTCTCGCGGTGAGCCTGGACGCGCAGGCGCAGCCGCGGGTCGTCGGGCGGGGGGATGTCGGCGGTCAGCGCCTCGGCGTCGGCGCAGCGGGCCAGCGCGGGCAGGTTGACGCTCGCCTGGACCGCGCTGTCGAGCCCGGCCGCGTCGACCTGCGTGAGCGCGGCGACCAGCGTGTCGAGGCCGGCGCGCCGCTGGTCGAGGCAGGCGGTGCGGAGGTCGAACAGCGCCGCCGACTGGCGCGCCTCGGCGTGGGTCAGGCAGGCCTCGTTGCGCATCTCGACCCACGCCGCGGCGTAGGCGTCGATCCGCGGCAGCACGCCGGCGAGCGCGTCCGCGGCAGCGGGGCTGCCGATCGCCGAGAGGGCCGCGCGGACGGCCTGCGCTCGCTCGTCGTCCCACACGCCCGCGAGCTCCGCGGAGGCGTCGGGGCAGCGCTGCGGTTCGGAGCCGCCGCTGCTCGCCGCGACGAAGCCGGCGGCCGCGGTGACCGCCGCGGTGACGGCGAGCGCGGCGAGGCGTCGCTGGGCCGCGCGCGGATCGTGCTCGAGCGCGGCGAGCAGCGCCGTCATCGACGGGAAGCGGTCCTCCGGCGCGAGCGACAGGCCGCGGCGGATCGCTCGATACACGCGCGCCGGCACCGGCGTGCCCGCGGGCGGCGGGGCGACGGCGCCGCGGCGCAGGTCGGCGAGCAGCGTCGCCAGCGAGGTGGTGTCGAACGGCGGCTGCCTGTAGAGGCACTGATACAGCGACACGCAGAAGCTGAACTGGTCGCTCGCCGCGGTCGACGGCTCGCCGCGGTGCGCCTCCGGGGACATGTACGCCGGCGTGCCGAGGACCGCGCCGGTGCGCGTGAGCGGGGTCAGGTGCGAGTCGCCCGGCGTGACGTGCTGCGGCAGGTCGGACGGCGCGCGCTCGCGGTCGTCGGCCGCGCGCGCGAGGCCGAAGTCGAGGACCTTGACCGCGCCGTCGTCGGCGACCATCGCGTTGGCGGGCTTGAAGTCGCGGTGGATGAGGCCGGCTTGGTGGGCGGCCTCGAGGCCGCGGCCGGCGCGGACGAAGGTGGCGACGACCTCGCGCCAGGGGCGGTCCTGCTGCGCCCACGCCTCGAGCGTGGTGCCGCGGACGAACTCCATCGCCACGAACACCTGGCCGTCGTCCTGGCCGACCTCGTGGACGCTGACGATGTTGGCGTGAGACAGCCGCGCCATCGCCTGCGCCTCGCGCATCAACCGGCTGCGCGCGAGCGCGGGGTCGCGGGCGGTGTCGGCGAGCAGCACCTTGACCGCGACCTTGCGGTCGAGCAGGTCGTCGTAGGCGGCGTAGACGACGCCCATGCCGCCGCGGCCGATGAGGCTCAAGATCTGGAAGCGACCGATCTGGACCGGCGTGGTCCGGCGCGGGAACAGGGCCCGCTTGACCAGCTTCTTGTCGAGCGGGTCCTCGCCCTGCTTCAGCGGCGCCATCGCCCGCGGGAGCGTGTCGCCGTCGCCGAGGACCGCGGGCGTGCGCGCGTCGGCCCCGTCGGCCTCGTCGCAGGTACCTCGGTCGCTCGCCATGGCAGGTCGACTCCGCCGGTAGTGTGGCCGATTCGAGGCCAAGCTGCCGGTTGACAGGGCGTGAAGGCCCGTCCGGCGCGCGTGCGTCATCGCGCGGGCGAGGTCGACGGGATCCGTGACGGAAACTCGCGGACGCGGGAAAGCAGACCGCGAAGGCATGAGCGCGCGGCGGAGGATGAAGAGGGGCAGGTCCGCGAAGACCTCGGGCCGACACGCAGCCCTCGACCAGGTCGCGCGGGCAGCCACCCCGCGATCGGGCTTCGCTGCGGTGCGACGTCGGTCGCGGATCGGGCTGCCGCCCGGCTCACGCGGGCGCTCGCGCTCGAGCGCGGGGGTCGGCGAAAAAACTCGAGCGCGCGGCAATTGATCCGCGGTCCCCGATCACCCTCCCGGACGTAGTTCGGGCACTACAATGCGCACCTCCACCAACACCATCTCTCTCCTCCTCGCTTCCACGTTCATCCTCGGCGCCGCTTGC
Source organism: Nannocystis exedens (assembly GCF_002343915.1). Taxonomy (GTDB): domain Bacteria; phylum Myxococcota_A; class Polyangia; order Nannocystales; family Nannocystaceae; genus Nannocystis; species Nannocystis exedens. Next base: position 7,493,937 of record NZ_NETK01000001.1, read on the forward strand.
GACGACGCGACAGGGCCGGAGTTCGCCGCGGACGACGACGTCGCGCTCCGCTGCACCACCCCGGATTGCACGCCGCCGCCGATCAACAACACCTCGAAGGTCGGCGACCACTACCTGAGCAACGTGGCGATGGCGTTCAACTCGCCGGTCGAGAACGAGACCGCGGACGTGTTCATCGAGGGCGCCACCGCCTACTTCGGCGGGACGCAGGAGGGCGTGGCCCAGATCTCGGTCGCCGACAACGGCGAGCTGCGGCTGCGGTCGGTCGTGACCAACACGGTCATCGGCGGCGAGGCCGTCGAAGGCGCGAGGTTCTACGTCTACCTCGACTCGCACGCGGACGGGTCTCGGGAGCTCGCGCACCTGAAGATCGCCGACGCGGAGTGCGAGCCCGGCCTCTACGAGCCCACGATCACGATCTGCCGCTACACGTTCGTGACCGACGTCGTGCCGGCGGACACCGAGCTCTACCCCGAGCACGAGACGGACGAGGGCTGGTACCACACCTGCCCGAACGAGACCGAGGGCGGCCAGCTCGGCAGCGCGTACAAGTTCAGCTCGGTGCTGAGCCCCAACGTGGCGCTGTCGATCGGCAAGGGTACGCCGAGGATCGAGGTCGCCCCGGGCACCTTCATCAACGGCTGCCTCAACGGCGCGGTGTCGAAGGGCCAGTACCGGCTCAACGCCTTCTACGACTCGAACGCTCCCCGCGGCCTCGACCCGAGCCAGCGCACGCCGATGCTGCTCATGTGGATGGCCTGGCACGCGGACGGCTCGCGCACGATCCCGGGGAAGCAGATCTCGCCGCACGACCCGATCGGCGGCCTCTTCACCTGGACCTCCGAGAACAACTGGGACATCGAGGCCGGCTACGGCGAGCCCGGCGCGACCTGCCGGGGCGGCTCGCTCCAGACCGGCATGCACCGCCTGTGGATCGATCCGGTGCTGTCGCTGGTCGGCTGGGACGCGCTGCCGCACTGCGACGCCTCGAACCTCGACGATTACGCGGTGCTCGGCGTCAAGGTCCCGGCCGACCTCTGGTGATTGCTGCGGGGGAGGGGCGGGGCCCGCGACGCGATTCGCGGGCGTCGTCCGGCGGCTCAGCGCTTGGCGGGGCGCGTCTGGTCGATGCAATACACCAGACCGTCGCGCAGGCTGGCGAGGGTGGTGAGCTTGCCCAGGTCGACGCCGATCGAGACCATGGTCTGGGCGATCGTGGGGCGGATGCCGGTGATGATGCAGCGCGCCCCCAGCAGCTCTGCCGCGAGCACCAGCCGCAGCAGATGCTCGGCGGTGGCGGTGTCGATGAATTCGACGCCGGTCAGGTCGATGATGGTGTAGCGCGCCTTCTTTTGGATGATCGTGTCGAGCAGGCGGCCCATGGTCTCGGCGGCGCGCTGACTGTCGACGGTGCCGATCAGCGGCAGGGTGAGCACGCCCTCCCAGACCTCGATGATCGGGGCGGCGAGGGCGCGGATGGCGTCCTCCTGGCGGGCGATCAGGCTGAGCTTCTCCAGCAGACGCTGCTCGGCCTCGGTGCGCTCCTCGACCTCCTTGCGCAGGCGCTCGAGCGCGACCGCCAGGTCGGCCCGGGTCGCGTCGTCGGTGGCGAGCATGTGCTCGAGCCGGTCCTCCAGGCTGGCCTCGGAGGGAGTGATCACGAATTCGTCGTACTTGTCGCCGTTGGTGACGAAGGCGACCTGCTCGGCCCAGCACTGCGAGACGCCGAAGTGGCGCTGGAAGATGCCGGCGAACTTGCCGCCGAGGTAGCTCGCGCCCCAACTGACGCCGAGCACCTTTTGGATGTCGGTCTCCCAGTGGTGGTGGACGCGCACGACGGCCCGCCTGGCCGCGCGGTCGAGCGCGACGAGCTCCCATCGACCCCAGCCGAAGGTGGCGGCGACGTGGATCAGCGCGGTGAAGCCCTCCTCGAACGTGGGGTACTGCGAGATGTAGGCCCAGTCGCCGTCGACGCCGTCCCGGCCGCCGCCGTGCAGCGCGAGCCGGAAGCGGTCGGTGCCGACCATGCGCTGCAGGCCGGAGAGCAGGCCGGCCAGCGTGCTCTCGGTCCAGATGAAGATCGCCGGGTTGCCCGCCATTCGGATGTTCCCGCGGTCGGCGTCGTACTCAAACTCGAGTCCCCCCAAGGTCGCGCGCTCGATCATGTGGTGGGCCTGAATGAACCACGTTCTCGGCGCTCGCACCACGAAGAACTTCGTCCGACCGGCGTTTTTCCGGCGTCATCCGCGATCGCGCGACCTCGGCGCCGTCATGGGATTGCCTGCGATCGACGACGCGCCTGCGCGTCGCGGCGAGCGTGGCTCGGTTGCAAGAGCGCAGCGGCTCGGTGTCACGGCGCGATGTTGCGTGCGGATGCAACGCCCCTCCGAGCGCGGAGCGAGGGCGCGCGGGGCCGTCGACGCCGTGGTCGAGGCGGCGGCGCGCCCGGACCTGCAGCTGATAACTGGATCGTTCCAGTGGGAGCGACCGGCGGGGCCTGGCGCGACCATGGCCTCGATAAACGGTCGGCACGTCCGCGGTCACATCGTCGTGAACGACTGCGAGCGCCTGGGCCGTCTCATTTCATCGAGTCTTTCGACTGCAGACATGGTCTCGAGCTCCTTTGAGTCTCGTGTGGTGGGCTGGGCTCAGCCGACGTTCATTGCCGCAGCGAAGCAAGCGGGCGCAGGACGTCGACGAGCTCGCTCGTCCCGAAGCGGGACTCGCCCTTGCCGGGCTCGACGTCGATGGTAAGCGTCCGGTGAGCTACGTTCCCGGTTGAGTTGGCGTTCGGCTACACCTCGCTCGCATGCATGGCGAGCGACGCACGGCGGAAGACGTTGGTGGCGAGCCGTTGCGCGGCGTCGGGGCCACGACGGGAACAGGTACAGCAGATCGCGGATGTAGGCCCAGGGCGACATCCGCGGGGTGCTCACGCGCTGGACCCGTGCGGTGCTCACGTCGTGATTCATGCCCACATGTTCAAGGCCCGGGTGTCGCTGGTGTGCCTAGTCCTCGTCGCCGCCTGCGGCCCCACATCGCCGGGCATGAGCACGGAGGGGGGCGGCGAGTCGTCGACCGGTCCGTCAACCGGGACGAACGCCGAGCCGACCACCACCGGGAGCAGTGATGAGCCGGTCGCCTCGATCGCGTGGACGTACACACGCGACGGCGTTGCCAACGAGCGCGATGTGGCGTTCGGTGTCGCCGTCGACAAGGCCGGGCGGATCATCGTGGTCGGGGCGGAGACGGTCGAGAGCAAGGACGGTTTGATCATCGCGCTGTCACCCGAGGGCAAGGAACTATGGCGACGCACTTTTGACGGCGCCGAACGCGAGGACCATTCCTCGACGTCGTGCTCGACGATGACGGAAAGATCTTTGTCGCGGGTTCGGAGGAGGTCGCAGCCGAGGTGCGTACGTCGATCGTGCGCGCCTTCGACACGGAGAGCGGCGAGCTCTGGCGCTTCGCCGAGGAGCCCCGCCCCGGCCATGCGGATACCTCGGACCTCGCACTCGCCGATGGTGCGCTCTACTCGGTGGGCACAGATGGCCTCGAGGACGGCGGGGGCCTGTTCACCGTCCGTCGCCATGACCCCGTCACCGGCGGACTCGCATGGCGCACAGCCACCCAGGCCGGTTGGAAGGGGGCATACGGCACGGGGATCACGGCGACCGCTGAGCGAGTGGTTGGCGTCGGTTACGTGAGGGACGAGGACAGCCAGCAAGCGCTGATGGTCGTGCTCGACGCCGACGGCGCAATCCTCTCGGAGACGATCCAGCAGATCCCCCGAGGCTTTTGGAGTGACATTGTGCCGATCGGCGCGGCCGGTGACCTGATGCTCGTCGGCGGCACCTTCATGCCAGGCGTGATCAACCGCGATGTCATCGTGCGCCGCGTCGACGCGAATTTCGTCGAGCAGTGGTCCCACATTCACGATCACGAGATGCGGAGCCTGTCAATGACTATGAGACAAGGTGTTGGTCAGGTTGAGTGAGTGTGAGATTTCGCCGGCGTGGCAATCGGAGAATGGGCCGTCTGCGATACACCTGTCCGTATGGACATGGACGTCGTACTCGTGAAGGCCGCACTCGGAACGGCGCGGGGGGTTGATATAGACCGTGGCGGGAGGCCGTCGCGCACGCTCGACCTCACGATGGGCGACGGGCAGGAGCGACGACGGAGCCCGAGCTCGGATAGATCTCGACGGCCGCGCCAGCGCAACCCGTCGAGGCTCGTGCGTCGACGCTCGCGCCGATGCTCAGCGGTCCCCAGCGGGCAGCGCCTGGACCTCCAGGCTCGCGCACGCGGCCTCGAACACATCCACGAGCTTCGCATCGTCCATCGCCGCCTTTCCCTTCAGCTCGACCGCGAAGCCTCCTGAATCCACGTAGGCCAGGCACCGGGTCTCGACATAGCGGCTCGGTTCGGTCAGCGCGCTCTCGATCTCGAGGCTGAGGACGAATCGATGGTCACGATGCGCGTCGGTGATCACTCGCCGCACCTGGACATCGGGGACGCTCGTCTTCAGCGGGGTAATCACGCTGCGCTGGAGCACCTGCCGCATCGTGCTTGGTTCGAGGTTTTCTGCGCTGACGAGCACCTCCATGTACGGCAACTTGGCTCCCTCATTGACGGGCCGCAGCGTGACCTCGCCACGATCGCCGGGTTGCTGCGACCAGCCATCGGGAAGGCGCATCAGCACGGTCACCGGTGGCTTGCTCGAGATCGGGCGCGGCAGCGTCATGGTCAAGGTGCGATCGGCGGCAACCTGCGCGATGGCGGCCCCGTCACCCGCCGCCACGACCGGTGCGGCGCCTGCAACGACGACCGCAGTGACGGCAGTTCCGGTCGCTCTGGCCTCGATCGCTCTGGCCTCGCTCGATCGCTCGCCGCCGCGGTCCCGCGTGGCATCCGACCCGGAGGTGCACCCGACAAGGACGAGCAGAATGACAGCTCTCGGCACGGGCTCCGAATGTACGCGCGCGTGCCGCGATCTGTCGACAGCCGCGCTGCAGACCGCGACGCGTCGCCGCGAAGGCGTGCGGCACGAGCAGGGGAGAGATACCGGAGACGCTCGAGGTCCCGCGCGAGGCCGCCGACGGGCTCCGGCGGGCACGCCTCCTTGAGCGATACCCCGCTTGTTGCCAGAAACCGCCAGCGCACCAGTCCGCCGTCGACGCTGGCGAGCCCCTTGGGCGGCCCGCCTAGGCCACCCGTCCGGCCCGTCGATGCGGCGCGCGGCTCCGCCGCGGTGAGATCCTCGGGCTCCAGTGGTCGGACATCGCCCTCGAGCGGGCCTCGATGGTCACCACTTCGCGTGCGCTCCGGCCGGCCCAACAAGTCCTTCCGGACAGGTGATTCGACCCAGCGATGAGGCTCAGATCCGAGCACTTCAGCAACCTGCTAGCCCTGCGGGAAGCCGGTGTTGCACTCGGTCAGCGGGCCGGCGAAGCCGGTGTCGCCGGGCGGGTTGCCGCTGGCGAGGCCCGGGCCGGTGGCCAGGACGGGCGAGAGCGCGAGGGTGGCCGGGTCGGCGGCGAACACCTCGGCGTCGACGCTGAGCACGTAGAGCCGCGAGACCCCGTCGTCGAACAGCGGGCCGCCGAGCGAGTGGATGCCGTAGGTGCCGCCCATGCCGAGCATCGTGCCGGTGCCGGTGGTGTAATCGAGGTTGTAGATCGAGCCGGAATCGATGCCGAAGCCGGGGTTGTCGATGACGGCGCCCCGGGCGTCGATGCCGGGGCCCATGTCGTCGATGTCGGCCGAGACGGCGACCATGAGGTCGGTGATCACTTCATACGAGAGGTCGCCGGCGAGGTAGTCGCCGGTGAATCGCAGCAGGCGATTGCCGGTGTTGCTGACGTTGTCGAGGCCGGTGTCCATCAGGTAGATGCGGCCGTCGCAATCGGTGTAGAGCGCCTCGATGTAGATGCCGTCCGGCATGTCGCCGAGCATGACGACCTCGACGTCGCTGCCGTCGGTCGGCGGCGCGGGGATGTGGAACAGGCGGGTCTGGCCGTCGACCCCGCGCCCGCCGAGCAGCGAGCCGTCCGCGAGCATGGTCAGGCTGCACGAGTTGACGATGCCGGCGATCGTGGGATCGTTGACGATCGTGTGGGTGACGAGCTGCGCGACGGTGCCGTCGGCCGGGTTCAGCTCGATGTAGACCAGCAGATCTTCGACGGAGTACCACAGCTGCGGCAGCGGGAGCGGCGGCGGGGGCGGCATGTCGGGCAGGCTGCCGAGGTCGAAGATCGGGCCGCCGCCGGTGGTGCCGGTGGTGGTGCTGCCGGGGCCGGCGCTGGTGTCGTCGGTGGTGGCCTGCTGGGTCGTGCTGCCCGTGGGCTCCGTGGTCGTCGGCGTGGTGGCCTCGGTGGTGGAGGTGCCGGTGGGCGCGTCGCCGGTGACGGGGGCGGTCGCGGTGACGTCGCGCCCCGCCGGTGAACTGCACCCCAGCACCCACATCGTACCGACCACCGCCACGCCCCGCCGCATCGCCGTCCGCATGGGGACGATGATATGCGGGGCGGCGAGGCTCGTGCACGGCAAATTTCCGGGCATCGCTCGCGGCCGGTGCGCGGGCGCGGCATCGTTCGGGGCAGGCCCGCTCGGTCGGGGCCGGAGTACGATGAATCGCGCGGCTGCGCGTGGGTTCGAGGGATTCGCGGGGGGGCGAGCGCGGAGGTCGTCACGCGCCGGTGGCGATGCTGTGGACGGCCGCCAGCGCGACGTCGACGTCGGCGTACGAGTTCATGACGCCGGCGGCGAGGCGCACGAAGGAGACGGCGTAGGGGCTGCTGGTGGCGACGATCTTGCGCCCGTGCAGGCGGGCGACGACCTCGTCGGGTTCGAAGCCGTCGACCTCGAAGGCGACGATGCCGGCGGCGAGCGCGGGGTCCTGCGGGGTGTGGACGACGACGCCGGGGATCGCCGCCAGCCCGGCGCGGAGGATGTGGTTGAGCTCGGCGATCCGCGCGGCGACCTGCGGGCGGCCGAGCTGATGGTGGAAGGCGATCGCGTCGGGCACGGCGAAGAGGTGCTCGAAGGCGATGAAGCCGCCGGGCGAGACGTGCGAGGCCCGGGTCGGCGGAGCGGCGGTGCGATGGATCCACGCGTCCCAGATCGAGCGATCGGAAAAATCGAAGCTGGGGACGGTGGGCCGCAGCTTTGGCCAGGCGCCGGCACGGCCGGCGATGAAGCCGGTGCCACGCGGGGCGAGGAGCCACTTGTGCGCGCCGGCGACGAAGAAGTCGGCGCCCAGGACAGGGACGTCGACGTCCTCGACGCCGACGCCGTGGACGCCGTCGACGATCAGGAGGCAGCGATCGCCGGCGCCGCGGCCGGCGTTGGCCCGCGCGACGACCCGCGCCATCTCGGCGATCGGCAGCTTGAGGCCGGTCGAGGAGTGCACCCACGTGAGGCCGACGGCGCGCGTCCCGGGCCGGATCGCCCGCTCGAGCCGCGCGACCAACTCGGCGGTCGAGGTGGTTGCGGCGCCGCGCGGCATGTCGTGCAGGGCGATGAATCGCAGGCTGGCGCCCGTCTTTTCGACGGCCCGGCGGATCGACTCGTGGTGCGAATAATGGTCGTGCTCGGTGGTGAGGACCTCCTGCCCGGGCCGCAGGGACAGGCCGTTGTAGACGAGGGCGAGGCCGGTGGTGGTGTTCGGCACGAGGGCGAGGTCCTCGGCTCGCCCGCCGAGGTAGCCGGCGAGGGCGGCCTTCGTCCGCTCGAGCGGGTGATGATCGGCCACCGGGTCGAGCAAGGCGGACTCGAGCAACAAGGGGTTGGCGTCGAGCCGCCGTCGCCAGGCCTCGATCGCGTCGCGCACCGGCCGGGGGTGCGAGACGAGGAAGAAGCTGCTGAGGTGAATCCACGCCGGGTCGAGCGCGAACTGGCCGCGCACGGCCGACCAGTCGACGACGCCGTTCGCGTCGCGCAGGCGCGGGGGCAGCGGGGCGGCCGAGCCGTCGGTCGCTGCGGCGCCGGCGGCCACTCCGGCGGCGAGCAGGCCGAGGAACGAACGACGATGGAGCTGCATGACGAGCCTCCAGTGCGGCGAAGTCGCGCAGAGCGACTGTGCGGCGAGACGGGCTCCGGGGCGACGAGGTGCGCCGCACGAGCGGCCAGGACGGGCGAGCGGGTCGGCTGCGATCGGTGCGGTGAACAGGGTGGCGCCCGGCGCGGTGCGGCGGCACGGGCGCTCGACGCACGCGAGCGAGCGGCGAATGTGGATCGCCGGCCGAGCGATTCGGGCGAGCCGTCGTGTGCGAACGGGGGGCGACGAATGGGGCGAGGAATGCTCGGATGGCGGCGCGCGAGCGACGAGAGGATGCAGCGAGCGCCGCTCACTTCGGGCGCACGCCCTCGGGCCATTGCGTGCGGGCGTCGTGCTTCACGTCCGGCAACGACTTCGGCAACCGGGCGCGGCGCAGGTCGGCGCCGGAGAAGTCGGCGTATTGCAGGTCGGCGTCGCGCAGGTCGGCGTCGGTCAGGTCGGCGTCGCGCAGGTCGGCGTCGGTCAGGTCGGCGCGCTCGAAGCGGGCGCCCGAGAGCATCGCGCCGAGGCGGGCGCCGGTCAGCCTGGCGCCGGTGAAGATCGTCCGATAGCACTGTCCGCCGGTGAAGTCGGCGCCGCTCAAATCGGCGTTGCGGAACACGACGTCGAACACGTCGACGCCGCGCAGGTCGGCGCCGGCGAGGTTGGCCGCGGTGAAGTCGAACACCATCAGCGAGTCGGCGCGCAGGTCGACGCCGGCGAGGTCGAGGCCCTGCAGCGCGACCGGAAACCGCTCGCCGCCGAGCTCGTTGGAGCGGCGGCGCCAGGTGTTCCAGCGCTCGGCGGCTCGCTCCACCTCGCCGCGCAGGAGCGCCCTGGCCTCGGCGGCGGTCGGCCGGGGTCGCAGTCGTCGCGCTCCCGCCGCGACGGCGACCCGGGCCGCGCCGGCGCGCGAGGCGTGGCCCGGCGGCGTCAGCGGGCGTACCAGGCGACGATCTTCGGGTGCTGCGCGACCGCCCGCTCGACCCCGCCGAGGCGCGAGAATTCGGCGAACACGTCGCGCGGCACGTGGTCGACGGTGCCGGACGAGAACCACCGCGCAACCATGTAGAGCTTGAGGTCGGCGACGTGCAGCGTCTCGCCGGAGATGAAGGGACCGGGGCCGAGCTCGCCGAGGCGGCGCTCCACCGCGCGACCCCAGCGCTTGAGGAAGCCGCTGGCCAGCTCCTCGCGCGCCTTGACGCGCTCGGCGGGGTCCTGGATCCGCAGCACCGGTACGACGACCGCGCGCAGGTCCTCGGCGGCGTGCATGAGCTCCTCGTGCCGCGCGGCGATCCAGTTGTCGCGCGGGTGCAGGCCGTGCTCGCGGCCGATGTAGACGAGGATGGCGTTGCTCTGGGCGAGGACCCCGCGGCCCTCGACCTCGAAGGTCGGCAGTACACCGTAGGGGGTCTGCTCCTGGCGCGCGGGCCAGTCGGCGCTCTGGATCCGGTCGTCCTCGAAGGGGACGCCGGCGAGGTGCAGCGCGAGGCGGCACTCCTCGCCGCGGCTGCCGGGGAAGTCGAAGTAGCTCAGCTTGGGCATGGCCGGACCTTAAATTCGAAACCCGCCGGTCTGACCGGCCGCGAGCGCGCATGGTGCGGGCGAGCGGGCGGGTCGATCCGCGCGGGCCGGGGCGGCCGGTCAGGCGCCGGCGAGGCGCTGCTCGTGCGCGAGCAACCATTGTTTCGCCGCGAGGCCGCCGGCGTAGCCGGTCAGCGCGCCGCTGGAGGCGACGACGCGGTGGCACGGCAGGACGATCGACAGCGGGTTGCGGCCGTTGGCGGCCCCGACCGCGCGCACGGCGGTGGGCTGACCGATCTGGCGGGCCAGATCGGCGTAGCTGCGCTGCTCGCCGAACTCGATGGCCGCGAGGGCGCGCCAGACGGCGCGCTGAAATTCGGTGCCGCGCGGGTCGAGGGCGACGGTGAAGCGGCGGCGACGGCCGGCGAAGTACTCGTCGAGCTCGCGGGCGGCGAGGTCGAGGACGGGGGGGTGCTCGGCGTCCTCGCCGGCGTGCGCGGGGGCGGGGCGGTGCTCGGGGAAGTAAATGCCGACGAGGGCGAGGTCGCTGGCGACGAGGCGCAGCGGGCCGAGCGGCGAGGGCAGGATGCGCTGGACGAGGCGGGTCATGATTTTCAACCTCCGGAGGACGCGGTGCGCCACAGGTGCAGCACGCCGTAGGCGCGCCAGGGTCGCCAGGCGGCGGTGCGGGCCTCGGCGGCGCGGGTAGTGGTGACGTCGAGGGCGCGGCGGACCACGAGGTCGCCGCCGGGGAAGGCGTCGGGCCAGCGCAGCGCCCGCATGGCGATGTACTGGGCGGTCCACGGGCCGATCCCCGGCAGGGCCTCGAGCGCGGCGATCGCCCCGGCCGGATCTGCCCCGAGGGACAGGTCGAGGCGGCCCTCGGCGAGCGCGCCGGCGAGGGCGACGAGGGTGCGGGCGCGCTGCTCGGGCAGGCCGATCGCGCGCACGTCGGCGACCGTGGCCGCGGCGAGGTCGGCGGGCGCGGGGAACACCGCCGTCAGGCCCGGCAGTGACTTCGGGACAGGTCGGCCGAAGCGCGCGACCAGGCGGGCGCACAGGGTGGTGGCGGCGCGGACGGACACCTGCTGGCCGAGGACGGCCCGCGCGGCCAGCTCGAAGCCGTCGAACGCGCCGGGGACGCGCAGGCCGGGGTGGGCATCGACGCTGGCCCGAAGGACAGGATCGCGTCGCAGGTGGGCGGCGATCGTGTCGGGGTGGGCGTCGAGGTCGAACAGGCCGCGCAGGCGGGCGACGATCGCCATGAGGTGCGGGGCGAGCGACAGCGCGACGCGCACGCGCAGGGCCGGACGCGCGGGGTCGGAGCTGACGCGGAGCCAGCCGACGCGATCGCCGAGCGCGACGACGCGGGTGTATGCGCCCTCGTCGTCGACGTGCTCGACGCCGGCGACCTCGCGCCCGCGCACGAACGTGAGCAGCGCGGGCCAGTCGAGCGGCGGGCGGTAGTCGAGGCGCAGATCGATGGCGTCGCCGCTCGCGGCCTCGCCGCCCTCGCGGCGGAGGGCCGACGGCGGCCGACCGAAGCGCTGCTGCACGAGCGCGTTGAAGCGACGCACGCTGGCGAAGCCGGCCGCGAACGCGACCTCCGCCGGCGGCAGCGCGGTGTCCTGCAGCAGCTGCTTGGCCAGCGCGAGCCGCCGCGTCTGCGCCAGCTCGATCGGCGTGGCGCCGAGCTCCGCCTCGAGCGCGCGCCGCAGGTGCCGGCCGCTGACGCCGAGCCGCTGCGCGAGCCCGTCGACCGAGCCGTCGTTGAGGTCGCCGGCGTCGATGCGGGCCAGCGCGGCGGTCGCCAGCCGCGACAGCGAGTCGACCGCGGCGCGCCCGGGGGCGAGCTCGGGCCGGCAACGGAAACAGGCACGAAAGCCGGCCCGCTCGGCCTCGGCCGGCCGGCGGAAGAACTGGCAGCGCCCGCGCCCCGGGGTGCGGGCGGGGCAGATCGGCCGGCAGTAGATGCCGGTGGTGGTGACGCCGACGAAGAAGACGCCGTCGAAGCGGCGGTCGCGGGCGCACAGGGCGTCGTAGCAGGCGGCGGGGTCGAGCTCCACGTGGCCGGTGTAGCGCGCCGGCGGGCGGCCGTCTCGCCGTTTTCGGACGTCGCCGCAACAACGCGGCGCACGGGCGACCGGGGCGGGTTTGGTGGCCGACGCGCGGCAGGACGGGGGCGCAAGGCGGGCGCGACCGCCACCGGGACGCCGTCGCCCTCGTCTGCCGCGAGACCGACGCCGTGCTCGCGCCCGCTGCTGCTATTCGCCGGCCGGGTTGAATTCCGTCACGATCAGCATGGACGGTCCAGCCCCATCCCGAACCACGGGCTCGACGTCGATCTGGGCGCAGTCGCGATCGGAACGTCTCCGTTCTCGTCCCACATCGGTTGCAGGTGCGAGTTCAGGTCGGAGATCCGACCGATCGGACGGGACGTCCGCCGAGGCCCCGTCACTGGTGCGCCAGCGCGAACGTGACGGACACGTTCGCCTGCACGCGGATCCGTCCGGTCGCCACGGTGTCGCTGATCTGCGGGGTCGAGTCGTTCGTCAGGGCGAAGTTGTTCATGACGGGAGGACGCCAGGTGTCGAGGGCGACCTCGTCGACGCGCAGCGGCTCGCCCAGCACCTGGCCGAGCGCTTCGGCCATCGCCGCGGCCTTGTCGCGCGCGGCCTGGACCGCGAGCACGCGCGCCTCGGCCCGCTTCTCGCGCACGGCGCTGCTGTGGAACTGCACGCGGTCGACCCGGTTGGCGCCGGCCGCGAGCATGTCGTAAAGGACAGGTTCGACGTCGTCGAGGTCGTGCAGCGTCACCACCAGGCTGCGCGTGGCCTGGTAGCCGACGATCTTGCGGTGCTCGTAGTTGTCGTAGCGCGGCTGCAGCGACAGCTCTTGCGTCTGCACGTCGCTCTCGGGGATCGATCTGCGGGCGACCACGTCGAGCAGGGCGGCGGCCCGCTGGCGGCTGTCGTCGCGCGCCTGCTTGAGGTCGGGGGCCTGGAGGTCGAAGCCGATCGTCAGCTCGAAGGTGTCGGGGGCGGTGAGGATCTCGGCGGCGCCCGAGACGGTGATCGTGCGCCCGGGCACCGGGGTCGCAGCCGGGTCGCCGGGCGACCAGGCGAGCACGGCGGGTGACTCGCGCGGGCAGGGCGGGGGCTGACAGCCGGCGAGCGCGAGGAGGACGAGCGTCAAGCGATGCATGGCCTCAGCGTAGGCGGGCGCGCGGGCGCCGATTGTAAGAGCTCGGTCAATTCGCAAGATGGCCGCGCTCTCCGGTCGTGGAGACGGGGAGCAGCCGGTGGCGGGGAGCGGCAGCGATGGACGAGGCGCCCGCGGTCACGCCTGCGGGCGGACCTCGGTGGCGCCGCGCACGAGCAGCTCGTCGAGCAGCGCGAACAAAGCCGTGTTCTCGAGCACGGAGGTGTGACTGCCGGCCAGCCGCGGGACCGCGCGCCGCAGCTCGGCCCGGAACGCCGACGCGCTGAGGAGGCCGCTGGCGCGCAGATCAGCGGCGAGGGCGGGGAAGCTGCGCTCGCCGGCGAGGGCGGCGAACAGGTTGTGGAAGCGCGGGTCGCTGCCGAGCGCGCGGCGATCGCCGAGGATCGCCCGCTGGAAGCGGACGAGGTCGGCGTCGTCGAGGTCGCCGAGGGTGCAGATCTTGTCGTCGGGGAGGCCGGCGCCGCGCTGGTCGGCCTCGAGGTGATGCACGCGAAAATGGGCCGGCAAGGCGACGCCGTGCAGGCGCGTGAGCACGACGCTGTTGGAGACCATGTCGACCCAGGCCCGCTGGCGTCGCCACAGGTTGCGCAGGTCGAGGCGCGGGGCGCAAAAGCCCGACCACGGGGTGTCGACGGCCAGCACATCGATCGCGGCGAAGTCGGCGGCGCAGGGCGCTTCGAGGCGGACGCCGGCGCGCACGGCCTCGGCGCTGCCGCGCACGCGGACCTTGCCCCGGCGCAGCTGGCGGTGGGTGAAGCGCGGGAACCACCGCGGATCGACGAGCGAGTTGAGGGCGCAGCGAGCGACGATGCCGCCCATCGAGTGCGCGACGATCACGACCGCCGGCCGCGGCGCCTGACAGGCGAGCTGCGCCAGGGCGCGCGCGAGATCGTCGCCGCTGCGATCGAGGTAGCGGCCGAGGTCGTCGTACAAGAACAGGTACGGCTGGACATCGCCCGCCGCCAGCGCCCGCTCCGCCAGCGCCCGCAGCTCGCCGGGGTGCCCGTGGATCCCGTGGACCAGCACCAGCGGCCGCAAGCTCGCGCGCGGAGGACCGTAGGGCGCGAGCACGCCGCAACCGGCGTGCGCGGCCAGCCGCGCCCGCTCGCGCGACTCGCCGAGATCGTCGGGGCCCAGTGGATCGAGCGACAACACGGACGCTTCTCCTCGCAGCAAGCGTGCGAGCATCCCGGCGGCGCGCCGCGGCTGCGAGGGGGCGAGGCGATCGCCGTCACGCGCCGACTTGCGGCGCGCCGCCCGGCGGTCTCGAGGTCCCGCGACTTCTCTTCGAACAGAGTCGCGCGGTCGGCTGGGGTGGTCGCCGGGACGCGGCGATCACAGGGCATGGCGAAGAGGCGTGTCGTTGTAGACATGCTCAAAGGAGCATGTTTTGGCGGACAGGCCAGCTAAGACATATCCTGGAGGACATGCCCCCTCGAGCAGCTACTTCAGCGTGAGCGTGACCCCGTCCGCGCCGACGCAGGTCGGCTCGCAGTCGGGGCCGTTGGGCTGGGACTCGGAGTAATTCGGCGAGTACTGGCCCTCGCCGAGCAGCGCGCCGTCCTGGAGGACCTGGACCGCGACGGACTTGGGGGCGCGGCCCTGCTGGAACTCGAGGTTGCCGAGCTTGTGCTGCGACGGGTCGAGCGCGCAGCCTTCGAGGCCGAGGATCAGCTGCGACGACTGCGGGCACGCGGGGGGCGCGTCGCACTGCAGCGGCAGCGTCGCGGCGCACTCGATCGTCTCGCCGTCGGCGACCACCGTGACCGTGTATTCGCCGGCGGTCCAGGCGGCGCGCTGCAGCGCGATCTGGAACGTGCTGCCGCAGCCGATGAGCGTACACGCTTGCGAGTCGCAGCCGGCCGACGGCAGGCTGGCGAGCGCGGTTGCGAGGAGGATCTTCCGGAGCATGATGACGCGATGGTAGCACTCGCGCAGCGGACCGCTCGGGCGCGCGCGAGGCCGGGCGGACACTCGTTCGACACCGGCGCCGCGAAGCGCGACACGGGTCGCGTGGGCCTCACGCGTCGGCGCGGCCACGGGCGACGCGAGGTCGAGGGCGCGAAGCGACGCGCGCAGCGTGGGCTGCGCGTCGCGGTATCGCGCGCCGGGCTCGCAGAACGCCGTAGGCGGACGCGGGGCTGTTCGCTATGGTCGAGCGCCGCCGCTGGCCGCTGCGCTCATGCTCAAGATCCGTCGTCCGCAGATCGAGGCCCTGGCGAACCTGTCGCGGCGGCGGTTCGTCGCGGCGGCGGTCGTCCACCTCCGCGACGCCCACCCCGAGCGCTGGGCCGAGGCGACGGACGAGGTCGCGGGCGCATGGGTCGAGCGGCGGCTGGCTCGCGGGCTGCAGCTCGGGCTCGTCGAGGAGGTCTCGCTGCTGCGCCACCTCGAGGTCGCGTCGCGCTTCGACGAGCGGTTCGCCGACTCCGACGACGCGATCGGCGTGCTGCACAACCTCGACGAGCTGCAGACGTGGCCCGAGCCGATGGAGCTGCTCGCCAGCCTGTACGGGAGCCCGGCAGAGACATGACCCAAAGACCAGCCCCGAGACCCGCGCCCCGCAAGACGCCGCCGCCCGCCCTGAAGAGCAAGGCCGGTCAGCCGGCCAACGCCCCGTGCGCGACCTGCCAGAAGCAGCAGCCGCGCAAGGTCCCGCCGTGCGACTTCGACAAGCTCGAGTTCAGCTGCAAGCACTGCGGCGTGCCCGACAAGCGGGAGATCGCCAGCGTCGCGTTCTGGCTCGACCAGGGGCGCGGCAAGATCATGACCAACCAGAAGCACTCGCCGAACAAGCGCAACCCGGCGGTGACGGACAGGTTCGAGGTCATCGATCCCGACACGATCAAGGTCAAGGCCTCCGGCGGCCCCGGCTACTCGCCCGGGCACCCGGCGTTGACGATCCAGCCGCCGATGAGCCTCGGCCCGGTGAAGGTGCTGCGCGGGCCGGTCCACGAGGTCGCGGTCTCGTACGAGCCCAACTGGTTCAAGAACCGGCTCGCCAACGTCACGCGCATCGGCTTCTTCGCCGGGCTGCGGCAGTTCTTCTTCCCGCCGCCGGCGGTGTGGGTGTTCACGATGGCGGCCTGCGGGGCCCGCCCGGCGCCGCAGCGGAAGGCGTTCTACTCCTGGAAGCACAAGGTCGCGGTCTACCCGCCCGACATCTTCAAGATCGGCCTCAGCTTGCCGTCGGTGCGCAAGCGGGAGAAGGCCAGCTCGTGGGGTAAAGAGGGCAAGGTCAGGTACGACAACACCTCGAGCTCCGACACGCGCGGCCTGGCCCGCACGTCGCAGTCGACCAAGGAGGAGATGCGGACGAGCGGCAACACCGAGCTGTATCGCCGCACCGAGTCGGTCGGCAACAAGCACGGCACGGTGACGCAGACCCAGCAGCTCGGCACGATCCGCGGCCGCGACTACTCGTCCGACAAGTACGAGGCCAGCGACGCGCCCGACGGCCGCGCGCTGGCGACGGCCAAGAGCTTCACGTTCACGCGCAACGGCAAGGACTGGACGCAGTCGTTCAAGGCCGCCGAGTTCATCGAGTTCCTGATGAACCTGCGCAAGCAGATCCTCGGGCTCATCGAGTTCTTCAAGGCGCTCGGCAACAAGATGCCGAAGATCGGCTGGACCTTCTCGGTCGAGGTCGAGGTGTTCGCCGGCAGCCTCGAGTACGAGTGGGGCTACAAGGAGTGGCCGAAGAACCACACCGTCTATAAATACTACAAGGTCGAGGTGGCGCTGACGCTGGTGTCGGCGAAGGCCGAGATCGCGTTCGGCCTCGAGCTGCTGAGCGCGAAGGCCCAGGTGTACGGCGCGGTGACCGGCGAGCTCAAGCTGACGTTCTCGCGCGAGGCCAACCCCGACCGCACCGGCCCGGCCGGGACGGTGTCGGTGCCGCCGTCGGTCGGCGGCGAGATCGGGGTCCGCGGCGCGCTCGGCGATTGGGTGGAGGTGGTCGGCAAGATCAACGCCGGCTTCGAGGGCGCGGCGACGATGGAGCTGGGCCCGTTCTCCCTCAAGGCCAACTTCGACCTGGCCCCCGGCAAGGGCACCTTCACCGCCAAGAGCAAGCTCTTCTTCAGCGTGACCAAGCAGGCCACGCTGTGGGAGAAGCGGCCGATCTGGGCCCGCACCATCCTGTGACGATCCCCGTGTCCACCGTCGATTATCTCAACGTCTCGATCCACGGCTACGCCTGCGAGGTGTTCGTCAACCGCGCGCCGATCCTGCGCACCCCGGTCGACGCGCCGTACACCGCGATCCCGTCGGTCAGCGAATGGCTGGTCGGCGGCGACAACGAGATCGCGGTCCGCATCGACGCGATCGCGCCGCCGGCGGCGACCGCCGACCCCCTGTCGCCGCGCCGGCTGATCGTCCAGCGCTGCGTCGGGCCGCTCGGCGAGATCGTGCCCGCGGGCGAAGATCAGCCGATCGACGGCCTCACCTACGCGCCGGCGCCCGACGACCCGACGCCGACGCTGCCGCTGCGGATCGCCTACGAGTTCCGCCTGCCGCAGGGGCCGACGTGGGCCTGGCAGACGGCGGCGAGGCTGTCGCTCGACGCGGCGACCACCGCCGAGCTGCTGATGTTCCTCGACGCGCTGCACGCCGACCTGGTGTTCGGCGACATCCCGGGGCTGCTGTCGCGCCAGCGGATCAAGTTCGCCGAGCTGGCGCCGCTCTACGGCATGACGCCCGCGTCGGCGCGCGCGGGGCTGTTGCAACAATTCACCGAGTTGTCGAAGGACGGCGCGTGGACGGTCGAGCCGCTGCGCCCGGACGACGTGGTGCTGCACCTGTGCTGCGACGGCCGCGTGGTCGAGCCCCGCACCCGCGACGACCGCCCGGTGCTGCGCGGGCAGGCGGCCGACGGCAACGCGTGGTCGCTGCCGGTGTTCATCAGCCGCGTCGACGGGATGTTCGAGGTGGTGCGGTAGGCGGGACGGCCGAGGGCGTGCAGCGCTCGAAGCAGAGCTCGCGCGTGAGCGGCCGGAGCTCATGAATGCCTCTTGGGCTGTTCTGACCGATCCACGTGTCCATCGGCGAATGGTCGCGTGGCTGGAAATGCTTCCGATTCCCAGCGGGGGAACCCGTGGTGCGGAACCACCAAGTGGGGGCTCGAGGCGCTCGCGGGGGCGCGGTAATCGAGCGATGACGGCGGGGGCGTGCAGCGCTCGAGCACGTCGTGCTCGTCGGCAAAGGGCGAGATGGGGCAGTCGTCGTGGCGTACTCGCTGCCGCGCATGAAGAGCCGCTGCTCCTGCGAGGTGCAGCCGTCGTTGTGTTTTCGAGCGCGTGAAGACGAGCCGATCGGCTGATCGGGCTTTGCATGGGCTGCATCGGCAGACGAACGAATCTCGGCTCTGCCTTGGCTAGCATCCGCCGCGATGCACGTACGCAGCCTCGTGGCGCTCGTCCCTGTCGCAACCGTCGTCGCCTGCGGCGATCCGGACTCCTCGGCGACGATCGGCGCGACGACCACGACGGGCGCTTCCACGACGGGTGCTTCCACGGCCGCGGAGACCGGCGTCCCGACGACCGCCGGCGAGAGCCCGACCGAGGCCAGCACCGGCGACGACAGCAGCGACGGCACGACCGGCAGCGTGCCGCCCCCGCCGCCGATGCACGGCTTGCGGGCGGAGTATTTCGCCACCTACATCGATCCGGTGCTGTCGCGCATCGACCCCGGGCTCGATTTCGTCTGGGGTCTCGACGCCCCCGATCCCTCGCTGCCGCCGGATCGCTACTCGATCCGCTGGACCGGCTCCCTGCTCGCGCCCGCGACCGGGACCTACAAGATCATCACCGAGACCGACGACGGCGTCCGCGTGTGGGTCGACGGCGCGCTGGTGATCGACGACTGGACCCCGCACTACGTCACCCGCAACGAGGCGACGGTCGAGCTCGCGGCCGGCGTGCCGACGCCGATCCGCGTCGACTACTTCGAGATCGACATCGAGGCGTCGGCCCGGCTGCTGTGGTCGAGCGATGCCATCCCCGAGCAGGTCATCCCGATCGACCATCTGCTCGCCGCCGACCCTTCCGACGAGCTCGGCCCGCCCAAGCCCCCGTACGGCAACCCAGTTTACCCGCACGATTGCCCCGACCCCGGGCTCCTCGGCGTCGAGCAGGTCGACGGGCCCCACTTCTACATGGTCTGCACCGGCGGCTCGTTCCCGATCCGCCACTCGCGTGACCTCGTGCTGTGGAGCGACACCGGCGCCGCCGTGCTGCCCAACGGGAAGCCCGCGTGGGCCGCCAACGGCAACCGCAACTGGGCGCCCGAGCTGCACCGCGTCGGCGACCGGTACATCGCGTACTTCACCACCGTCAACGGCGCCAACGTGCTCAGCATCGGCGCGGCGTATGCCGACGATCCGCTCGGGCCCTACGTCGAGACCGCCGGCCCGCTCGTCGAACATCCGCTCGGGGTGATCGACGCCAGCTACTACGAGGATTCCGGCACCCCCTACCTCTTGTATAAAATCGACGGCAATTCGAAGGGCGAGCCGACGCCGATCATCATCCGCCAGCTCACCCACGACGGCCTGGCGTTCGCCGGCGACGAGGTGCAGATCCTGACGAACGACCCCAATTCCTGGGAGGGCGGGGTCGTCGAGGCGCAGTGGCTCGTCCGGCGCGACGATTATTATTATTTGCTGTACAGCGGCAACGTCTACGATCACCGCTACCGCACCGGCGTCGCGCGCTCGGCGAACCTGTTCGGGCCGTATGAAAAGCTGGGCCCGCCGATTCTTACCAACAACGAGCGATGGGTCGGCCCCGGCCACGGCACCTTGCTGCCGGTCGGCGGCTACGATTATTTCATTTATCACGCGTGGACGAACGCCGGCGACGGCACGCACGACGGCGGCGCCGGCCGGCAGGTGCTCGTCGACCGCGTGGTGTGGGAGAACGGCTGGCCGCGGATCCACGACGGCTCGCCGAGCCGCACGCTGCAGGCCTGGCCCGGCGAGCCTTGAGGGCCGGGGGTCGGCATCCCGAGGCCCGACCACCGCGGCGAGCTCGGTCGGGTGCCGACGTGGAGGCCGGGGCAAGAAAACGAAGGTAAACCGACGACCCGAACCGTCGTGCGAACTTCCATCGCCGCTCCAGGGGCGTTCGTGTCCGCAGTCGCTTCGCGCGAGCTCGCGTCCGGTTGAAGCGCCGCGGGGGAGATGCGATGGTGGAGAGGATGCGAACGGTTCTGTGCGTGGTGTTGGTGGCGCTCGGGTGCGGGAGCAAGGACGATGGGACGGCCTCGGGGAGCGGGGGCTCGAGCACGGGCGGCGCGACGATGGGCGGGTCGACGTCGACGGGCGGCGGAGCGACCGATTCGTCGGGGACGTCGGGTCCGACGACCGGCGACACGGAGACCACCGGCGACTCGGGGACGACCGGCGACACGGGGGCCACCGGCGACACGACGGGCGGGTCGACGACGGGCGGCGGCGATCGGGTGTGCGAGCAGTTCTGCGGCCGGATGATCGAGTGCGGGCTCGACGCGGCGTTCGGCGGGTGTCCCTGCGAGGTGACCGGTCCGATGTGCGCCACGAAGTGGGAAGAGGCGACGCAGTGCTTCGAGGCGGCGACCTGCACCGAGCTGCAGGACGAGGCCCACCCGTGTTGGGAGCGGTTCGTCGCGGCGATCGATCAGTGCTAGGCCGCCGCGCCCTGCTCGCCGAGCAGGCGCTCGAGGCCGTCGAGCAGGAGGTCGAGGCCGAACGTGAAGTCTTGCAGGCCGTCGTGTTTGCCGGCGATGACGAGCTGGGACAGCGCGTGCATGTGCGGGTACTGCTCGGGCGGGATGAGGGGCAGGAACTGCTGGGCGGCGGCGGCGTACTCGCCCGGCGCGAGCGGGAAGTTCAGCTCCTGCAGCGTGAAGCCGTAGATGTGGCTGTCGATCGCGTTCCAGGCCCGGTCGGCCAGCGCGTAGGAGAAGCCGGCGGCGTGCAGGCAGCCGAGCGTCGCGTCGACGTAGCGGCGCATCGCCGGGCCGATGTTGAGGCGGGAGACGACGAGCTGCGGGGCCCAGCGGTGGCGTAGCAGCACCGCGTGGGCCGAGACCGCGCGCCTGCGGATCGCCGCCTTCCAGTCGCCGCCGACCTCCGGCGCCTCGATCTCGCCGACCACGAGGTCGACCATGCCGTCGAGCACGTCGTCCTTGCTCTCGACGTGGTTGTAGAGCGACATCGCCTCGACCCCGAGCGCCTGCGCGAGCCTGCGCATCGACAGCGCCGCCAGGCCCTCCTCGTCGGCGAGCTCCACCGCCGCCCGCAGGACCCGCTCGCGGCTCAGCGGCTCCCGTCGGGCCGGCTTCCCGCGGCCGGCCTTGCGGCCGGACGACTTCTTGCTTGACATACTTACGCTGTAAGCTTTAATCACCGAGCGGTCAACTTACAGCGTAAGTACCGCGGAGACGAACATGACCACGACGATCGGCGCGAGCGCATCCATCCACCTCCACACGGCCGTCCAGGCCGCCCCCGCGACCATGCGCGCGGTCGTCCAGCGGGCCTACGGCGGGCCCGAGGTGCTGCGGCTCGAGGAGGCCCGGCGCCCGGCCCCGGGCGCCGGCGAGGTGCTGGTGCGGGTGCGGGCGGCGTCGGTGTGCAAGGGGGACGCGCACCTGCTGACGGGCAAGCCGTACCTGCTGCGGCTGATGTTCGGGCTGCGGCGGCCGGCGCTCGGCGTGGCCGGCCAGGAGGTGGCGGGCGTGGTCGAGGCGACCGGCCCGGGCGTCACCGCGCTCGCGCCGGGCGACGCGGTGTTCGGCCAGGTGAAGCAGGGCTTCGCCGAGTACGTGTGCGCGCCGGCCGACCGGCTGGCGGCGATGCCGAGGGGCGCGAGCTTCGCCGAGGCGGCCGCGCTGCCCGTCTCGGGCATGACGGCGCTGCAGGGCCTGCGCGACGCCGGCGAGCTGCAGGCCGGCCAGCGCGCGCTGATCGTCGGCGCGTCGGGCGGAGTCGGCACGATGGCGGTGCAGATCGCCAAGGCGCTGGGCGCCGAGGTGACGGCGGTGTGCAGCACGCGACATGGCGAAAAGGTCAGGTCGATCGGCGCCGACCAGGTCATCGACTACACCCGCGAGGACTGGGCGGCCCGCCCCGAGCAGTACGACGTGGTGCTCGATCTGATCGGCGACCGCCCGCTGGCCGCCTGCCGCTCGCGGCTCACGCCGACCGGCGTGTACGTGGCGTCGGCCGGCGCGGGCGGCGAGTGGTTCGGGCCGATGTTCCGCCTGGCGGCGATGGCGATCCGGAACGCGTTCCCGGGGCCGCGGATGACCTCGCTGATGGCCGCGCCGCGGCAGGCGGACCTGCAGTTCCTGGCGTCGCTGGTCGAGGCGGGGACGCTCCGCCCGGTGATCGAGCGCCAGTACTCGCTGGCCGAGACGCCGGCGGCGCTGGGGCACGTGGCCGCGGGGCACACGCAGGGCAAGGTCGTGATCGCGGTGTAGGCCGTCTGGCTCATCGGGCATGTCCTTGGGGACATGCACGATGAAGCATGACGAGGCCCGCGGCTTCAGCGGGCGTCGAAGCGCCACCAGCCGGTCGGGCCGCCGTAGTCCTCGCCGAGGTGGCAGCGCACGACGCCGGCGAACCACTGCGACAGCTCGGCCGGGGTGCAGGAGTCGAGGTAGACGCGCAGCACGTCGGGGTCGTAGAAGCGGAAGAAGGTCGGCTCCGGGGTGCCCTCGCGCTGGACCAGCAGGAACTTGCGCAGGTGCTGGCGGACCTCGAACAGCGACCGGTC
Source organism: Nannocystis exedens (assembly GCF_002343915.1). GTDB lineage: Bacteria > Myxococcota_A > Polyangia > Nannocystales > Nannocystaceae > Nannocystis > Nannocystis exedens. Next base: position 7,516,482 of record NZ_NETK01000001.1, read on the forward strand.
GCTGACGAGCAGCACGCCCCAGCGGTAGCCCCAGCCCTCGCGCACCAGGTCGTCGCGCAGGCGTGGGTCGGCCGACAGCGCGACCACGTGCGGGGCGGCGTCGGCCAGGCGCGCGCCCTCGACGCCGTCGAACAGCGAGCGCCACGGCGCCACCGACTCGCGCACGAGCTCGGCGATCCGCGGCTCGGCGGCGGTGTCGAGGACGGCGAACAGCGGCCCGGGGACCCGCTGCAGGGCCGCCAGCGCGGCCTCGGCGGCGGCCTCGTCGTCGGGCTCGCGCGACCACGGGGCCGGGGTGAGCGCCTCGACGTGGAAGGTGAGGTCGGTGCCGCCGACGCGGATCCACTCGCCGTGGGCGAGCGGCGCGGTGGTGGTGACCGCCTGTCCCGAGAGCAAGGTCAGCGCCGGGCCGCCGAGGTGGCGCAGGCGCGCCTCGGCGCCGTCCCACTCGACGGCGGCGTGCACCGGGGCGACGTTCGGGTCGTCGAGGACCAGCCCCGCCGCCGGGTCGCGGCCGATCGTCAGGCCGCGGCCGGGGACGACGATCGCCTTCGCGCCCTGCTGCGGGCCCCAACACAGCTCGAGGATGCCGCGCCGGGTCGCGCTCATGCTGTCCCTTCGGGCAGGTTCCACGCGACGATCTGGGCAGTGCCGCGCTCGAACGCGAGGAAGCGCCGCGGGCCCGACCACACCGCGCCCTGCAGGCCGCGCGAGGGGCCGAGGTCGAGCAGGAGGCGCGGGCCGACGGCGAGCATCATCCAGGTGACGCCGCCGGTGGCGACGCGGATGTCGAGGGCGTCGCCGGCGGGGGCGAAGGCGCCGAAGCCGACGTCGCCGACGGCGTGGAGCTTGGCCAGGCGGCGCACCTCGGGCTCGCCGGTCGCGCCCCAGCCGACGCGGTGGAGCGTGAAGTCGCGGACGCCCATCACGTCGGCGGTGCAGGCCGCCAGCACCGCGAGCGGCTGCGACGGGTGGATCCGCAGCGCGTGGACCTCGGAGGCGCCGGCGTCGGCGAGCGCGGTCCGGGCGGCGCGGGCCAGCGGGTGATCGGCGAGCGGCTGCATCGCCGCGTCGAACACCACGAGGCCGCCGTCGCGAGCGATCGCCACCGCGTCGGCGCCGGCCGCCCAGCCCTGGCCGGCGTCGCGGGCCCGCGGCAGCGGGGCGGCGCCGAGGCGGCGGTCGGTCGCGAGGTCGAACACCTCGACGCGGCCGAGCACCAGGCCGCCGTCGTCGTACCGGCTGGTGTCCTCGACCTGCACGGCCAGGCGGTTCTCCTGTCCCGAGAGCCAGGTGCCGGCGATCAGCGAGTCGTCTCCCCGGACCATGCGCAATTGCTTGGTGACCCGCTGGTCGAGGTCGTAGCGGACCATGCGCCGGCTCTGCAGGTAGGTGCAGGCGCGCCCGGGCATGGCCGGGTGGACCGGCGCGAGCTCGCCGCTGGCGATCGCGGGGACGACGTCGAGGTGGTGCTCGCGGATCGCCGCCCCGTGCTCGTCGACGTGCAGCGAGCACAGCGCGTTCTCGTACGAGATCACGGCGGCCGCGGCGGGCGAGCCGACCGGGACCACGCAGGCGACCAGGGCGTCGTCGAGCGGGTAGTCGTGGAAGGCGACGGCGAGCAGCTCGCGGCGCTCGACGTCGGGGCCGGGCTGGACGATCACAGCCAGCCCTCCGGGCCGGTGAAGCGCAGCGGGCCCTGCTTGACCGCGTCCTGCATCCGCGACAGGCGGGCCTGGTCGCACGCGGCCGCGAGCACCTGGTGCCGGCGCTCGAGGTCGGACAGCATCTTGGCCTTGTCGCCGCCGTCGAGCCGGCCGATCGCGGCGGTGAGGTTGTCCTTGAGCTTGTCGACGATCTTGTCGAGCCGGTAGAACTTGATCGGGTTGATCAGCGCGAACTGGTGGAACAGATAATGCGCGGACCACTGGCCCTCGAGCGCGGTCGAGACCTGCTCGAGCGCCTTGATGGTCTCCTCGTACCACTTGCGGTAGCCGTGCTTGTCCATCAGGATCATGTACCAGTCGGTGCCGAACATCAGCTTGTCGACCATGTACGGGTATTCGCGCAAGATCTCGACCAATTGGTGCCAGTAGGGCACGTCCTCGCCGCCCCACGCCTCGTACTTGTTGAAGATCGGCAGGTAGGACAGGTCGGTGTAGAAGTTGGGGTACTCGCCGCACAGCTCGACGATGCTGCGGATCCAGCTCTTGGCGTAGATCGTGTCCTTGGCGTCGACCGAGGGCATGGCCTTGCCCGCGAACGGCGACTCGGGCCACAGCTCGTGGATGCTCTTGTAGTAGCGCGAGCCGGCCCGGCCGATCGCCCACTTCTGGAACTCGCGCAGCTCGGCGTGCGTCATCGTCGGCTTCTTGAAGTCGGCGACCGGGTCGCGCCACAGCTTGTCGTCGGAGGCCCAGTGGGCCAGGCACAGCCGCAGCGACGGGTTGTCCTGCATCACCAGGCGCCACGCCTCCGGGTGGACGAAGTGGTCCTGGAAGTACTGCATGCGCTCGCGGTCGTCGAGCGAGCCGTCGATCGGGTGCTTGTAGCGCTCGCGCACCTCCTCGCTGGCGAGGTCGATGTAGAGCTTGCGGTGGTGGGTGTACCAGCCCTCCGGGGTGCAGTGGGTCTGGAGCGGCAGGTTCTCGCTCGCCAGGCGGCTGAAGAAGGCGCGCGTGACCTCGCCGGTCTGCCTGCCGCGCTCGGTCGACTCCTTCGGCATGTAGCCCTGCGAGGTGTACATCTTGAGGCCGACGTAGAGGCCGCCGTTCTCGACCAGCGACTTGAACGGGGCGTCGGCCTTCTCGAGCTTGATGTAGCGGCGCGGCTCGAAGTGGTAGAGCGGGAGCAGGCGCAGGGGGTTCTGCGCGGCCACCATCTCGGTGCGGCGCCGCTGCTGGCGCCACGTCTCGTAGCAGTTGGAGCGCTGGTCCTTGAGGTAGCGGTCGAACTGGCGCGAGCTCTCGATCGGGCCCTCCTGCGCCTGCAGCTCGCCCTCCTCGTGGTCCATCGGCAGGTCCTCGTTGCTGTCGAGGTAGACCCGCCGGCAGTCCTCGTAGCGCTGGGTGCCGTCCCTGCGGTTGGCGTACCAGCGGCGGCCCTCCTCGTCCTCCTGGTAGATGTGCAGGCCGTCGTAGCCGTCGAGGTGGCAGAAGTCCATGTCCATCGTCAGCACGATCGAGACGCCGACGAAGTAGCCGCCGGCGCCGCCGGCGAGGAAGTCGATGCCGTTGTTCTCGCTGATGAGGCGCTCGCCGACCACGTGGGTCGGCTCGGGCGCGACCTCCCCCAGGTCGCCGACCATGAGCGAGCTGAGGAGCGGGACGCCGGCCATGAAATTGACGGTGCCGCGATCGATGCGCAGCCCGAGCGCCTTGTCGCGCAGCGGCGGCAGCGGGGCGCAGTTGCCGCTCTGGATGTGCATGTGCGCGTCGATGATGACCGGCGGGAAGCCCTCGAGCTCCGGCGGGCGCTGCTCGTAGGGGCACTTCTCGCAGAACGGCTTGTCGGTCTTGAGCGCCTCGGTCTGCGCGGTCGAGCCGATGAGCACCGTCGGGCAGCCCTGGGCGACGGCGCCGCCGTGGGCGGTGGCGTCGCCGAGGCGCGCGGCCGGCATGTTGCCGAAGATCACCGTCTGCTCGCCCTGCGCGATCAGGTCGGGGCCGCACGGACAGACGAGGCCGTCGCCCAACCTGGCCGCAGGGACATTGCCGATGATGATGGTCGCGTCGCCGACGCAGACCGGCCCGCCGCCGTGCACGGGGCAGGTGTGACCGTCCGTGATGCGTGCGCTGGGCGGCATGGCTCAGGTCTCCGCTCCGCGGTCGGCCGGTCGCGGCGAGACGGGCTCGGCCGGCTTCGCGTCCTCGGGGGCGATCGGGGCGCAGCCGCTGCCCGCCAGCGCGGCGCCGCCCGAGTTGACCTTGACCAGGCGGCCCTGGATCACCACGCCCGAGGCGTCGATCGTGATGAAGCCGCCCGGGCCCCTGACGGTGATGCCGGTGCCGGCCTCGATGACGATCGTCGGCGCCTTGACGTGGACCTCGGCGCCCGACTCGAGCGCGGTCTTGCTGCCGACCTTGACGTGCGCCTCGTCGCCGACGGTCAGCGAGGTGGTCTTGTCGACCTTGGCCATCGCCGAGCCCTCGACGTGGTCGTGGCGGTCGACGCGGACCAGCGTGTACTCGTTCTTGTCGATGATGACGTGCTGGTTGCCGTCGCCGTCGATGCCGCCGATGTGCACGTAGGCGTCGCCGCCGACGTGCTCGTGGCGGTGGCGGTCGACGCGGATGTGGCGGTCGCGCATCACCAGCTCGTTGAAGTCGCCGACCTTCTCGCCGTTGACGGCGTCGCCGACCCGCAGGTGGCGGTCGTGCAGGACGTTCTCCATCCGGTCGTGCTTGACGTGGATGTCGAGGTCGCGCTCGGCGTGCATGAAGATCTGCTCCGAGCCCTTGAGGTCCTCGTAGCGGAACTCGTTGTAGCCGCCGCCGCCGAGCGAGCTCTCCGACTTGATCGTGCTCTTGGTCTTCTCCGCCGGCAGCGGGTACGGCACGGGGTTGTTGCCGTGGTAGACGCGGCCGGTGATGATCGGCTTGTCGGGGTCGCCCTCGAGGAAGTCGACCAGGACCTCGTGGCCGATCCGCGGGATGAACATGGCGCCCCAGCCGGCGCCGGCCCACAGCTGGCTGACGCGGATCCAGCAGCTGCTGTGATCGTCGAACCTGCCCTGGCGGTCCCAGTGGAACTGGACCATGACGCGGCCCTGATCGTCGACGTGGACCTCCTCGCCGGGCGGGCCGACGACCACGGCCGACTGCAGGCCGCGCACGAACGGCCGCGGGGTGGTCCGCGGCGGGCGGTAGATCGTGGCCCGCTCGATGCAGGTGAACCGCGACTCGTAGACGAAGGCGTTGGCGCTGTTGGCGTCCTGGTCGAGCACCTGCGGCTGCTCGCCGCGGTGGCTGACGGTCAGCAGGGTGTAGTCGCCGTTGAGCTCGCTGCGGCGGTGGCCCGTCAGCGTGAACGCGTAGCCGGGCACGAGGCGCATGCAGTCGCCCTTGCCGGCGCCGCTGCGGCGGGTCGCCTGCATCGCCTCGAGCCGGTTCCTGGCGATGCCCGGGCCGCGGTCGGGGTCGTTGCCGGTCGGGAAGCGGTACTCGCCCGGGTAGTCGTAGACCTCGAGGTCAATGTCCTGCTTGGCCTCGGCGCGGACCTCCATGCCCTGCTCGGGGGTCGGGAAGTAGAAGTCGCGCAGGCTGGCCTTGCCCGAGCGGATGTGCTGGCCGAAGCGGAACTCGTGGATGTGCTCGCGATCCTCGACGTGCCCGTCGGCGCTGTTCCACCACACCTGCGGGTCGCCGGCGATCGGCCGGTGCGTGCCCTTGTGGTCGGACATCACGAGCACGTGCTTGTCCTCCTCGTGCTCGAAGTAATAGAAGAGGCCGTCCTCCTCGAGCAGCCGGCTGATGAAGTCCCAGTCGCTCTCGCGGTACTGCACGCAGTAGTTCCGCGGGGCGTAGGAGCCGACGACGTCGAACCGGTAGGCGCTCGGCTTGAAGCCGGCCGCCTCGAGCACCGCGCGGATGATGTCGGGCGTGCGCTGCTCCTGGAAGATCCGGCAGTCCTGGCGCAGCGTCAGCCGCCACACCCGCGGCACCAGGGTGACGGCGAACAGGGCGAACTCGCGGCTCTCGCCGATGTACTCGGCGTGGGCGACGATGCCGTGGACGAACCGCGGCTCGTCGACGCCGGCGATCTCGAGCACCCCGGTCTTGCCGACCAACTGGTCGACCTCGAGCATGTGCGGGCAGGCGAGCTCGAGGCGGAACTCGTACAGCGCGCTGACCCCCTCCTGGCCGCGAAACCGCAGCACGCGGGTCTCGGCGTCGGCGCCGTCGACGGTGAAGGTGTAGACCGGACGGTTGCCGATCAACGCGAGAATAGTTGCGAGCGCTGCCATCCGACCCTCCCGACCACCGCGGACTGCTTGCCGAACAAGGCCGCGACGGTAGCCGAGGTCCGGCCGCCGGAGCAAGGCGCGCGAGGTCGTAGAACGTCGTTTGCGTGCGCGAGAATGGCCATTGGCGCGATCCCGGCGCCGGGGCGGGCTTGGTCTTGCGCGGCGCCGGCGGTCGGGGCCGATGGCCGCGGGACCTGGCGCGCGCGACATGACCCTCGGGTCATCCTGGATGCGTCGGCTGCGACGCGGTCAGGTGTCAGCGGTAGTGGCCGCGGCGGCCCTCGATGTGCTTGCCGACGACGGTGAGCGCGGTGATCCGGTCGAGCTGCTCGAGCGGATCGGCGAGCGGGCCGTCGACGGCGACGCGGACCGAGCCGGCGTCGACCACGATCTCGCCGGCGCCCGGCCACAGGGGGGCCAGCGGCAGCTCGGTGGCCGGCGGGCTGCCGTCCTCGGCGCGCCACACGAGGTGGTGCCGGCGATCGATCGGGACGCCGGGGCGGGCCTCGAACAGGGTGCGCCGCGGGCGGCCGCGGGCGTCCCAGTCGGTGCGCACGGCGATCGCCACGCCGTCGACGGCGGCGGTCACCGCCATGCTGGCGCGCTGCAGGCGGCCGCCGAGCTGGCCGGCCGCGCGCTCCCACGCCGGCACGGCCGCGGCCATGGCCGTCGGGGCGGGCATCACCTCGCGCGCGGCCGCCAGCGCGGCCGCCACCGCCTTGACGTCCTCGACGAACCGGCGCAGCGCCGCCGCGTCGCGCCCCGGCTCGTCGACCTCGAACACCAGGCCGCGATCGTCGGCGGCCCGCGGCGGGCAGCGGCGCAGCAACTCGGAGACATGTTGATTGAGACATGTCGTTTGAGACATGTCCCTTCCGACCAGCTTCGGGGGCGCGCCGGTGAGGGCGAGGCCGAGGCCGAGGTCGGGGGTGGTGAGGCGGGCGACGGCGACCGCGCCGCGGCCGTCGACGTGCTCGCGGGAGATCCGCAGCGCGGCGCCGGCGACGGCCCCGTGCATCGCCCCGGGCTCCCACGCGAGGCCGCTGCGGGCGGCGACGTCGCGCCACAGCGCCTCGACGCGGCGGGTGCCGACGGCCGGCGGGGCCTGCTCGCCCTGCAGCGCCGGCTCGCGGCGGCCGACCACGGTCAGCGGGATCCACACCTCCGGGTCGCGCGACCACGGCACGTCGACCTTGGCGTGGAGGTACCAGGCCAGGGCGACGCCGCCGTGGTCAAAGCCGGCGACCACGCCCTCGGGGAGCTGCAAGGTGAAGGCGAGCGGCTCGGTCTCACGCAGGCGGTCGGCCGGGAGGGTCCAGCGGCAGACCTCGTGGCGGTGGCTGGTGCGGCCGAGGAAGCCGTCGGCGCTCTCGAGCGCGACGAGGGCGAGGGTGGCCTCGCGGTAGGCGTGGCGCTGGGGGTCGGCGAGGGCGATCGCGCCGCGCAGCGGCTCGCCGGGGCCGACGACGGTGGTGCCGAGCGAGAGCTCGAAGTCGGGCGACTCGCCCTGCGTCGGGCCCGAGGCGAACACGCTGGTGGCCGGCGGGCTCGCGGTCTCGGCCGGCGCGCTCTCGACGTGGGCGACGAAGGTGGCGCGCGCGTCGGGCCACCACGGCACGCTGGCGTGGACGTGGTAGGTGTACGAGATCCGGTACGAGCCGCCGCTGTAGCTGACCGGCGCGCCGGCAGGCAGGCGGAAGGTGACGCTCCACGAGTGCTCGCCGATGGGGAGCGGCCCGGCCTCGCGCACGCGGGCGCGCTGGCGCAGGAACTCGACCACGCGCTCCTCGGTGCCGTTCTCGCGCTCGCGGAAGCGGTCGAGCGCGCCGCGCAGCTCGACGTCGACGAACTCGAGCGGCACCTCCTCGCGGCAGTGCAGCACCACCCGGGCGACGAACGGCTGGCCGGCGACCACCACCCGCGGGGTGTAGAGCTGGATCCGCGGCCGGCGGCGGAGCAGGGGCACATCCAGAGGATAGCCGATGTAACCGAGCCTGCGTACGCGGGCCGCGGTCAGCCCTCGAACAGCTCCTGGAACGCGGTCAGCGTGGCGTCGTCGCTCGCGCGGACGATGGTCTCGGCGACCTCGCCGCCCGGTCCGGCGATCTGCCACACCGCCGCGACGGCGTCGCTGGTGTCGCTGCCGGCGATCACGAGGCGGTCGCCGACCCAGGTGCGGGCCAGCGACTGCTCGGCGCTCGCCGTGCTCTCGCCGTCCTCGCGGGCGCGGTGGATCTGCAGCATCGCCGGGCCGAAGCTGTCCTGCGAGAGGTAGCGGAAGCCCTCGGGCGGCGCCGGCAGGGCGACGTCGATCGCCGAGAACGCGGCCTCGATGTCGACGCTGCCGGCCAGCGCGTAGGCGGTCGACGCCAGCGAATCCTCGTAGAGGGCGTCGATCGCCGGGACCCCGCCCGAGCGGAAGGCGCGGAGGACGTAGTCGGCGCCGAAGTAGTACTGGAACAGCGCCATCGCCTCGCCCCACGCGACCTCCGGATCGGCGAAGCGCCGGCGCGTGAAGTCCAGCGCCTGCGCGTAGGAGAACCGCTCCGCCAGCTCGCCGTAGTCGAGCTCGCGCGCCACCGCCATGTCGGCGAACAAGGTCGCCTCGCCGGCGAACAGCGCCGTCAGGGCGCGCTTGCTGTCGAAGGTGCCGGTCTTCGTCAGCAAGAGTCCGCTCAGGTCCGTCTCGCGGTCGCGGTCGGCGAGGGCGAGCGTGTAGAGCAGCCCGTAGAGCTCGGCCTCTCGCTGGGTGCCGTCGGCGACGACGACGACGGTGTCGATCGTCGAATCGTAGGCGACGTAGGGCGCGACGACCGGCGTCGGCTCGGCCTCCTGCCAGTCCGCCGGTAAGAGACCCAGCAGCACGTAGGCGCGCACGTGCTGATCCCACAGGCGCTGCTCGGCCGGCGTGCGCGGCGAGGCCGGCGGGTGCGCGACCGCGTATTCGTCGGCGGTCATGACGGCGATCGTGGGCAACGGGTGATCGGTGTCGCGAATGCAGCCGAGCACCGCGTGGACGTGCTCCTGACAGTCGACCTGGCGGATGTCGCAGCGGCTGGCGCTGCGCAGGCGGCACGGGTCGGGCTGGTCCGTGTCGGCGCAGGCGGCCAGGGCGAGCAGCGAGAGCGCGAGAGAGGGCGTACGCATCGCCGCCGACGCTATCACAGCCGCGCTCGTGACGAGGTGTGCGGGCTGCAGGCGCTGTCGCTCGCGCCGGTGGACCTCCGCGGAGCTCGTCGCGGGGGATGTCGTCGAGTGGACGTCGCGGCGGTCGTGGCGAAAATCACTCATGACGTCGTGATCCAGCGACGACCCGGCGCAATCGAAGCACCCGCGGTCGCGCGACAACCTCGACGAGGCCCTGGCCGACTTCCACGACCTCGACCTCCGCAAGGTGCCCGAGAACCTGCAGACCAAGTTCACCTGGATCTGTGAGCGGTGCTGGCGCGCCACGAGCTGTCGGGCGACCCGCTCGACTGGGTCCTGTTCAACATGAGCAACGGCCCGGCCCAGCGCGCATGGCTGGCGAAGACGGGGATCCCCGAGTCCAGGTCGTTCTTCAACATCGAGCGCTACGGCAACTGCATCGCCGCCTCGCTCGGCCGGGTGCTCGACGACTCCTGCGGGCGAAGAAGCCGCGCCCGGGCGATTTCGGGCTGGTGATGTCGATCGGCTCGGGGCTGCAGTTCGCCGGGGCGCTGTACCGCTTCTGAGCCGGCGGCAGGGCTGTCCCTCGAGACAGCTCACTCGCAGGTCCGGTGCGCCTCCGGGTGCTCGCGGTAAGGCGGGGAGTCGACCGCGGGGCAGGCCGCGCGGATCTTGTTCTTGAGCTCCCGGATCTCCGCGTGCTCGAGCGCCATCGCCGGGAACACCAGCGGCACCGGGCGGCCGTCGGCGATGTCGCGGTGCAGGGTGGTGAGGCGCTCGTCGTCGCGGCCGGTGTCCCAGATCGCGGCGAAGTTGTCGGCGAAGCGGGCGACGAGCTCGGCGTAGGCGGGGCCGCGGAACACCAGCATGTTCTCGAAGGTGTTGTGCTCGGCGTTTTCAGACAGGTTGTAGCTGCCGGTCCACAGCTCGTCGCCGTCGATCACCATGTACTTGTGGTGCATCTGCTCGGCGTAGCTGGCGTGCCAGCGGTAGGCGTAGAACTTGTAGCGCACGGCGATGCCGGCCGCGCCGACCTGGTAGCCGAACAGAAAGCCGCGGTCGTCGCAGGCGCGCCGCCTGGCCGGGTCGGCGCCGGCCTGCGCGAAGCACTCCGCGAGCGCGGCGACCTGGGCCGCGTGGGTCGAGGCGGCGATGTACTCCTGGCCGTCGAGGTAGACGCGGATCTGCAGCTCCCCGGCGCGGGCGATCAGCGCCTCGGCGACGCCGCGCAGGCGCAAATGGTTGGAGGCGAGGTCGATCGATTCGCTCGCGCCCGCGATCGCGGCCACCAGCGCCTCGCTCACGACCTCGCGCCCGCTGGCGACGAAGGTGTCGCCGCCGCGCAGGTCGAAGTTGGCGGAGGTGAAGTAGACGTGCGCGCCGGGCTCGTCGGCGATCATCGCGTCGGTGAGCGCGAGCGTCGACGGGCGGCTCGTGAGCGCGGGGTCGCCGACGAAGTCGCGCGAGTGGGTCCACAGGTGCTCGAACTCCTGCTGCATGCGCAGCACCAGCTCCCGCTCGCCGCGCAGGAACAGGGTGTTCTCGTCGTAGATCGTGGCGGCGCCGGGCGACCAGTTGCCGCTGCCGGTGACGAGGTGGGCGCGGTCGGCCGCGGCGAGGTCGTCGCGCGGGCCGTCGACGATCATGAACTTGTGGTGCATGATCTTGTTGACCCAGCGCACGTCGACGCCGCTCTGCTCGAGCCGGCCCGACGGCGAGTCCTGCAGCGCGGCGCCGGCGAGCTTGCGGTCCTCGCCGGCCTTCTCGAACAAGAAGCGCACCTCGACCCCGCGCTCGGTCGCCGCGGCGAGGGCGGCCCGGATCTCGGCGTCCTTGAACGAATACATGGCGATGTCGAGGGTGCGCTCGGCCTCGCCGATGAGCCGCGCGACGCGGACGTTGTGGCTCTCGGCCGGTGGTCGCGGCGAGAAGACGACGTCGCAGATCGGCGCCTCGCCGCTGCGCGGGCCGACCTCCTCGTCGGCCGCGTGGCAGGCCAGCAGCGCCGCGCCGAACCACGCCGCGTGGGATCGTCGGTGGAGCATGACAGGACCCCGACGACGCGAGCGCGGGGGAGGCCATGGTTCCCGCGCTCGACGTCGTCGCCGATCTAGCCTGCACTGCGATCCGATCGCGCGCCAACCCTGTCGCCGCCGTCGGCATTGTTTGCCGGCGGAGGCGGACTCGGCCTCGGTCCGGCGTCAGCGCTCTTCGCCGCGGATCCGGGTGACGAAGTAGAGCATCTGCAGCGCGGTGGTCACGAGCGCGGCGACGTAGGTGAAGGCGGCCGCGTCGAGCACACGCTTGACGCCGACGTAGTCGGCGCGACTCACCAGGCCGGCGGCTTGCAGGCGCTCGCGGGCCCGGCGGGAGGCGTCGAGCTCGACCGGCAGGGTGACCAGCTCGAACAGGAAGATGCCGGCGAACAGGAACACGCCGAACCACGCCAGGCCGAGCATGTGCAGCGCGAGGCCGGCGATGATGACGATGTACGACAGCTGCGAGCCGATCCGCGCCGGCAGCACCAGGGCCTGACGCAGGCGCATGAGCCCGTAGCCCTGGGCGTGCTGAATGGCGTGACCGGCCTCGTGCGCGGCCACGCCGGCGGCGCTGACCGAGCGGCCGGCGTAGACGTCGGGCGACAGGCGCAGCACCTTGTGCGCGGGGTCGTAATGATCGGACAGCGCGCCGTCGATCGGCTCGATGCGGACGTCGCGGACCCCGGCCTGCGCCAGCACGGCCGCGGCCGCCTGCGCGCCCGTCACGCCGCGGCCCGCCTGCAGCGGGACCTGCGCGTAGCGGCGAAACGTGGAATGAACGTACCACGAGGCCAGCAGCGACAGCAGCAGGCCGGGTACCATGTAGAGCATGTATTGTGGATCGAAGGCCCACATTGCACGGACCATGGTGGTACCGCCGCCGGCCGGTGCAAGGTCGGCGGAGCCGCCGCCTGCGTCCATTCGCGCGGCGGGGGCGGTCGGCGGCGATCGTGCGGCGGCCGTGAGACGGCGCGATCAGCGGCGGTGGACCTCGAGCGCCGCGCGCACGGCGGATTCGATGGCGCCCTCGACCCACGCGTGCTTGAGCGAGGTGTGCTCGCCGGCGAAGTGCAGCGGGCCCTCGACGGTGCGGGTGTGGAGGTGCAGCTCGATGAGCTGGTTCGGCAAGAACACCGCGGCCTCGCCGAAGGCGTAGGGGTCGTTCATCCAGCTCTGGGTCCGGCCGCGGCCGGTGTAGAACGCGGCGATCCGGTCGCCGTGCACGTCCTGCAGGTTGCGCAGGGCGAACTCGTAGCGCTCGTCCTCGGGCATCGAATCCCAGCGGGCGGCGTCGTCGGCCCAGGTGTACGAGGCGAGGACGACCCCGCCCGGGCTGCCGGGGATGGCGTGAGACGGGTAGTAGATGTTGCGATTGGGGTTGTCGGTCACCGACCCGCCGCCGAACACGCGGGTGGCGGGCGCCTCGCCGTATTGCTCGTACAGGCCGGGCGCGATCGCCTCCAGCTCCTGCTGCCAATCCTCTTCGGTGAACTCCCACCAGCGGCGGCTGAACTCGAGCAAGATCTTGGTCGCCGAGTCGTAGTGCATCTCGATGATCGCGCGGCGCTTGCCGTACGACAGCGGCGGGTCGAACTGGACGTGGCGCAGGGCCGAGAACGGGATGGTGACGATCGCCAGGTCGGCGGTGTATTCGGGGCCGACGGCGCCGCTCTCGTCGACCGTCTCGACGCGGACGGCGGGGCCGCCGTGGCCGTCGCTCGTGACGATCCGGACGGCGCGGCGGTCGAGCACGAGCTGGCCCTGCAGCATCGGCTCGAACGCGTAGGGCAGGCGCCAGAAGCCGCCCTCGATCTCCCAGTAGCGGGCCCCGGGGTTGATGTCGCTGCGGCCGATGAAGGTGTGCATGAACGACAGCCACAGCCGCGAGGTCGCGTTCTCGATGGTGCCGATCGCGTCGACGGTGGCCTCGTCCAGCAGCGCGTACTCGAGCAGGTAGCGGCCCATCGAGTAGTTGTCGAAGTCGTAGATCGCGCGGGCCCAGCCCTCGATCCACTCGGCGGTCGGCTTGTTCTCCCGCGTGCCGTCGGGCAGCGGATCGGAGAAGTAGTCGCGGACCGGGTCGAGCGCGGCGTTGAAGATCTCGGCGGCGGTGCGGCCGGCCTCGGCGCCCATGACCCCGAAGCTCTCGTTGACGAGCGCCGGATCGTCGACGTACTCGCCGCGGCGCACGAGCAGGCCGTTGACGGCGATCCAGGTGCGCAGGGCCTGATCGGGCGGGACGAATTCGGCGACCGGTTCGCCGTACTGCCACACCTCGCCGGTGAACGACTTGTAGCGGACCGGCGGGACCGCGGCGAGCTTCGGTGCGACGACGTCGACGTTGTAAAATTGCCGCCGCGTCAGCCCGAGCTTGTCGATCAGGGCCAGCGACAGCGGGTGGAAGTCGGGCAGGCGCATCGACCCGGCCTCGGCGTATTGCGCAGGGTCGGCGAACGGCGCCGGCTGCTGCGGCTCGCTGGCGCGGAAGGTCTTGATCCGGCCGCCGATCCGGTTGGCGTTGGCCTCGAGGATCGTGACGTCGTGGCCGGCCTGCTTGAGCAGGTGCCCCGCGACGAGGCCGGCCATCCCGGCGCCGAGGACGAGGATCTTCTTCGACGCGTCGGTCGGCGGCAGGCCGTCGTCGATCAGGACCTTGAGGTACTCGAGCTTGAGGTCCTGGCCCTCGGGGCCGACGAGCAGCAGGTCGCGGGCGATCTGCAGGGCCCGCTGCCAGCGGTCGCCGTCGACCTGCGGCTCGCCGCCGCGGTCGAAGTCGCAGGCGAAGCCGAGCGCCAACCATCCACCGAGCTTGCCGAACTGTCTGCGCCCGAGCATCGTCACCTGCCTCCCGCGTGTGCTGTCCATAGCCGCGCGGCCGGGCCGCGCCTGTGCGCCGGGACAAGCGGCCCGCCGCGGGCGCGCGCGTGGCCGCGATCACGCGTCTACGCGCCCCGTGTCCGCCACCCTCGGGGGCCGCGATGACGTGCGCGGACCGGCGAGGGCGTCACGAGCGAGCGGACGGGCGACGCGATCGGCTGCTGCGAGCGATCGCGCTGTTCAAGTTCGGCAAGGCGGCGCTGCTCGCAACGGTCGCTCTCGGCGCGCTCGAGCTGCTGCGCCCCGCCGTCGCCGAGCGCGCCCAGGCGTGGCTGTCGGCGCTGTCGCTGCACAGCGAGCGGGCCGAACTGCAGCGCCTGCTGGCGGGGCTCGCCGGCGTGTCGCCGGGGCGCCTGGCCGAGCTCGGCGTCGGCTCGTTCCTGTACGGGGCGCTGTTCGCGATCGAGGGCGTCGGTCTGTGGCTCGGCCGCCGCTGGGCCGAGTCGGTGACGGTGGTGACGACGCTTTCGTTCGTCCCGTTCGAGGTCCATCACCTGCTGCGCCACCCCCGGGCGACGGGCGCGTCGGCGCTGGCGCTCAACCTCGCGGTGGCGGCGATCCTGATCCGGCGCCTGCGCCGGGGGCGAGCGGAAGGTGACGGCGCGGGGCGGTGAGGTGTCTGATGGGACATGTCGTGATGGCGCTCGGTGTCCGCAGGGAGGTCCGCGCTGCTCGTCGCCTCGCTCGTCGCGCCGGACGACGACGACCCTGCCGCGACCTCGACCGGGCCCGAGGTGACGACGAGCTCCGACGGCGGCACGACGACGACCACGACGGAGGCGCTCACCGACACCGACCCGACCACCGGCGAGACGACCGGGCCTGGCGCGGGCTGCGGCGACGGGGTGGTCCAGGCGCCGGAGGTCTGCGACGACGGCAACGCGGCCGACGGCGACGGCTGCAACGCCGACTGCCAGCCGTCGGGGCGGGTGCTGTGGTCGATCACGCACGCCGGCGGGCTCAAGATGGTCGAGGAGGCGCTTGCCTGCGAGGTCGACGCCAACAACTCGATCTACGTCATCGGCCGGGTCGGCGTCGGCGCCGACGATTACGACCGGTGGGCCCGCAAGTACGCGGCCGACGGCGCGGAGCTGTGGACGCAGACCTACGCCGGCGGGGCGATGCTCGAGGATCAGGGCCGCGCGATCGTGGTCGACGCGGCCGAGACGGTGTACCTGGCCGGGTTCGCCAGGAGCCGATGCAGGGCAACGACGTGGTGGTCCGCAAGCACGCGGCCGACGGCAGCCCGCTGTGGACGAAGAAGTTCGTCGGCGCGGCGATGCTGAACGACGTCGCCAGCGGAGCGGTGCTGACGCCCGACGGCGATCTGGTGATCGGCGGGGCGACGGCGACGCAGGGCGCGGGCAACGACACGTGGCTGCGCAAGTACGGGCCGACCGGCGACGTGCTGTGGACGCGGACGTACGACGGCGCGGCGGGCAGCAACGACGCGACGAACGCGGTGGCGGTGACCGCCGACGGCTATATCTACGCGGCCGGCTACGAGGCCGCGCCCGGCGAGAGCAACAACGCGTGGACGGCCCGCTACGACGCCGACGGCAACCTGCTGTGGTCGCGCCTTTACAACGGGGCGGCCAGCAAGGCCGATACCCTGCACGCCGCGGTGGCGCTGGACGACGGCGGGGTGATCGTGTGCGGCTACGAGTCCGCGGTCGACCCGGTGCCGTGGAAGAGCTTCCTCCGCCGCTACGACGAGGACGGGCTGATGGTGTGGACCGAGATCGAGGCCGGGCCGGAGGCGGCGGGCGCGTTGTGCTACGGGCTGGCGCTGACGGACGACGGCGACGTCCTGTTCGCCGGGGCGACGATCCAGGCCGGCAAGCGCGAGCCATGGGTCCGCCGCATCGCGCCCGACGGCGCGCCGCGCTGGGCCTCGGTGATCGCCGGCGCGGGCGGCGGGGCGAGCCAGGCCCGCTGCATCCGACCGGCGCCCGACGGCACGCTCGTCGTCACCGACGGGATGGACGAGGGGATCGACGGACGCGACGCGTGGATCGCCCGCCTGAGCCCGTAGCCGGCGTCGCCGGAGGCCGCGAACGATCCGAGCCGCGCGAGCGGGACCGATCCGTCAACGAGCTGTCCTTCGAAACATATGATCGGAGGACGAGCGCCGTCCGCCGGCCGACATTTGCGGAGGGCTGGGGGCGGCGCGCCACCTTGCAATCTCGCCGGCGGGAGACGATCGTCTGGCGTGACCGGAGATCTGCCGGTCAGGAGGTCGGATCCGATGGCACGGCTCTCAATTCCCCTCGCGCGCCTGATGTGCGCGACGAGCGTCCTCTTCGCGGGTTGCGGCGACGCGTCGCAGGCGACCGGCCAGGACGCGTCCGACTCGGACGCGCCCGCGAGCGAGACGGAGGCGACGGGCGCGGATACGTCCGGGAGCGGGGTCCCGACCGAGGCGGCCACCAGCACGCCTCCGGACAGCGACGGCGGCAGCGGCTCGCTCGGAGAGGACTCGAGCTCCGGCACGACCGGCACGACCGGCACGACCGGCGAGCCGCCGGCGCCCGGCTGTGGCGACGGCGAGCTCGACCCCGGCGAGGCGTGTGACGACGGCAACGACGACGCGTTCGACGGCTGCCTCGCAGACTGCACGGCGGTCGAGCCGATCGACGCGCCGCCGCTGCAATGGCAGTACTTCGAGGTGCCGGGCACGATGTGCATGAACGGCGACACCGCCGGCTTCGGCATCAGCCTGAACCCGGACTCGAAGAACGTGATGATCTACCTCGAGGGCGGCGGCGCCTGCTTCAACGACGTGTGCGACTTCTCGGCGTTCAACATCCCGTTCATCCCGCCGCCCGACGGGATCTTCAATCGCAACAACCCGGGCAACCCGGTCCGCGACTGGAGCATGATCTACGTCCCGTACTGCACCGGCGACATCCACGGCGGCGACAAGGACACGATGCTCGGCGGCCAGCTCCGCCACTTCCGCGGCTACACGAACATCACGAGGTACCTGCAGCAGTGGGTGCCGACGTTCCCCGGCGCCGAGAAGGTGCTGCTGACCGGGATCAGCGCGGGCGGCTTCGGGGCCGGGCTCAACGCGGCCCAGGTGGCCGACGCGTTCGGCCCGGGCCCGCAGATGATCGTGATCGACGACTCGGGCCCGCCGGTGTCCAATCAGGTGATCCCGCCGTGCCTGCAGCAGACGTTCCGCGAGGTGTGGGGCCTCGACCAGACGATCCTCGCCGCCTGCGGCCCGGACTGCGCCGACCCCGACGACTTCGCCACCGGGATTCTCCACCACACGCTGACGGCCTATCCGGAGATCCGCTTCGGCCTGTTCTCCAACACGGCCGACGCGATCATCCGCGGCTTTATGTCGTTCGGCTGGGGCAACGGCCAGTACAACACCTGCGAGGGGCTGCCGCTCAGCGTGCCCGCCGACGTGTACGAGGACGGGCTCCTGTCGCTGCGCGCCGACCACGAGGACGCCGCCTCGACGTATTACATCGGTCAGACCCAGGTGCTCTACAACTTCGGCCAGGGCCACACGGCGCTGCGCTCGCCGTCGTTCTGGACCACGGTGATCGACGGGGTCCAGCTGTCGGAGTGGGTCGGAAAGGTCATCGAGGGCGAGGTCAGCCACGTCGGGCCGTGAGGTGAATGGCCGAACGAGCATGCCGCATGAGACATGCTCGTTCGGTAATGCCCCGACGGGCATATCCCATCATTCATGTGCGCCGTGGGCCGCCCGGCCAGCCGGCCTCGGCTCGAAAGCCCGGCGAGGCGCCGTGACGCGGGCCGGTTTTCGGCGGCCGGGAGGACGTGGACCTGCGCTTCGGGACAGCCGAGGAGTCGCGGCTGACTTCAGCGGAAGATCTTGGCCGCGTTGGCGCCGAAGCTGGCCGTGCTGCCGGAGATCATGGCGCCCTCGCGGCGCCAGGCGACGCCGCTCGGCCAGCTGTAGTTCGGGCCCTGGCGGGCCTCGAGCCGCGCCTCGTCCGCGTCGGTGAACGGCACGCCGTTGGCGTAGGTGAGCTCGAAGCCCATGCGCGAGAAGGCCTCGCGCTCGTCCTGGCCGTAGCGGAGCTCGAAGTGGATCCGCTGGGCCGCGCCGAGCTCCATGTCGAAGGCGGTCTGGAGGGCGACGATCCGCGCGATGTCGGCGAGCGCGGGCAGCTTCGGCATGAAGGTCGAGCGGTCGTAGACGGCGTCCATCAGCTTCGGCACGGCCTCGTGGATCACGTGCAGCTCGACGTGCTTGCGGCCGAACTCGACCGAGCTCCACTCGCTGGTCGATTTGCCCTCGATGATGGTGTTCTCGCGGTACACCGTGCCGTCGAAGTCGACCTCGGCCCGCGGGACGCCGACGAAGTCGACCCGCAGCTCCAGGCTCACCTGCCCGTGCTGGCCGCCGCGCCGCAGGAGCAGCCGCACCCGCGTGGGCGGCCGCGGGCTCGTGATCCGCGGCGAGGCATCGGCGAGGAGCGCCGGCAGGTCGCGGCCGCAGCGCGCGAGGGCCGTGCCCCACGCGTCCCACATTCGCACCGGTCGCAGCGCCTTGGTGCCCTCGTTCATCGCCGCGAGCGTGGCAAATCGGCCGGCCGGCTGTCAACGCCCGGTGAGGCGGCTGTCCGCTCGGACAGACACGTCCCGGTCGCTGCGGTCCGATCGCAGCCGGCCGACCCCGCGGCTCCAAGACGGCGGCGCGGGCTCGCGGACGGCGTGCCGGCGCCGAGGGGGAGGCATTTCGGCGGCTTCAGGGTCCCGTGCGGGGGCGCATGACGGGGATGCCCCCGCGCTCGGCAGAGGTGCCATACCCTGCCGGTTCTCGACACCGGGCGGGGTGCGTATGCCTTTAAAAGCATGCCGACAAAGACATGTCGATGAGGACATCTCGAATCGTGAGCCCCGCGGCGCTGCGAGGTGCGCCGCGCCAGCCCGGGTCGAGATCGTCGCGGCAGGCGGGCGCGCGGGGCCGCGACGCTGGCCGTCGGTGCTGCGGTCGGGGCTGCGTCGGCAACCTGGAGGTCCCTCGGCCGCGACCTCGGGCTCGCGGCAGGGGACCGACCCGACCCGACACAGGGCGGTGGTGGCCGTGGGAGATCCATCGTGCCATCGGCCCGCGAACGTGCGCGGGCGGGCCCGCGTGCGGGTCTGCGGCGGTCCTGGCGGGTCTGCGGCCGCGAAATTCGCTTGGCCGGCCGGCGGTTCCCCGGCACACTCGCGGCGTGTCACGCATCGCCAAGTCCGAGGTCAATGCAGCGTTCGAGTGGGCCGCCGCCCAGATCATGGAAGCCGGCGGCCGCGACAAGATCACCAGCCGCGCGGAGATCCGGCGCAAGATCGCCGAGCTCACCGGGGCCGAGCGCGATCTGGTCGACTTCTTCTACCGCTTCATCGTCCGCCAGGACGGCAACCCGAGCGAGCGGGTCGACCGCGGCGACATCGAGAAGGCTCTGGTCGCGGCCCGCGAGCAGCTGGTGGCCGCGTTCGACACCAACGACAACGGGCTGTCGGCCGACGAGGTGGCCAAGATGCCTCCGCTCGGCCGCCTCGCGGTCAAGGTCGCGCGCCACCGCCAGCGCAGCGGCGAGGAGCTGGCGAACCACTTCGAGGCGCTCGCCTTCAACCTGGTGTTCGACGACTACGGCACCGAGCTGACGAACGAGCACTTCCTCAGCTTCCACGCGCCGGCCCAGCTCGAGACCCTCACCGCCCAGAGCTTCATCGCCACGCTCGGGCTCAACCCCGACGACCCGACCCAGCGGATCGCCCGCATCGAGCCGGCCGCCGACTTCTTCCGCCGCCTCGTCGACCACCACACGCCCGGCCAGACCGCCCAGGCCGTCGCGCTCGCGCAGGCGATGCAGTCGACGCTCGCGGACCTGCAGGTCTACATCGTCGGCGCCGACCCCGAGGGCGGCCCGGTCCACCCGGTCTACATCGTCGGCCTCGCGCCCGACGGCAGCCTCGCGGGCCTGCGCGCGCGCGTCCGCTGGAGCTGAGCCGCCGACCATCGTCGAAGGCCCCGTTCGCGCGCCACGGCGCGGGCGGGGCCGCGGCTTTCCGGAAAGGCCCGTCGCTCGATCGGCTCCGGTCGGGCGGCGGCGCTTTCGGGCTTGACACATTCCCATATGGGAATATGATGTCCAAGTGGCTCGCACGCCCACGACCACCGACGTTTTCAACGCCGTCGCCGAGGCGAGCCGACGCGACCTCCTCGATGCCCTGAGCAGCGGGGAGGCGACGGTCGGCGAGCTGGCGGAGCGCTTGGGCCTCAGTCAGCCGGCGGTGTCGAAGCACCTCGGCGTGCTGCGGGCAGTCGGGGTCGTCCACGTGCGGGTCGACGGGAAGCACCGCTGGTACCGGCTGAACGGTCCGGCGCTGAAGCCCATCCACGACTGGGTACGCACCTTCGAGCGCACCTGGAACACCCGTCTCGACCGGCTCGACGACCTCCTCGCCGAGCTCCATTCCCAGGAGAAGAAGCAGTCATGACCAACAACAAGATCGTTTCCACTCGCCATGGTTCGGCCGTCGTCACCCTGCCGTCGGACACCGAAATCCTCATCACCCGCGCCTTCGATTACCCGGCCGAGCTCATCTTCAAGGCCTGGACCACGCCCGAGCTCGTCAAGCGCTGGTGGGGCTTTCCGACGTCGGAGTGGCTGGTCTGCGAGGTCGACCTGCGGGTGGGCGGCCGCTGGCGCTACGTCATCCGCGACCAGGACATGGAGGTCGGCTTCCACGGAGAATTCCGCGAGATCGATCGGCCGCGCCGGGTGGTGTCGACCGAGGTGTACGAGGGCTTCCCCGACGGCGAGGCGCTCAACACGGTGACCCTCGAGGAGGTCGGCGGCGTGACGACGATGCGGACGCTGGTCCAGCACTCGTGCAAGGAGCACCGCGACGCGCACATCAACTCGGGCATGGAGAGCGGCATGCAGGTGTCGTACAATCGCCTCGAGGACGTCGTGGCTGGGCTGCACGGCGCGCCCGCGGCGGCGTGAATCGCCGGTCGCGACGCACGCGGATGCGATGAGGGGGCGCGGTGGCTCGGTACGAGCAACCGCGGGAGGAGGCGACGGCGTAGACGCAGCCCTTGCGGTCCCACGGGTTCAGGTCCCACGGGATCGGGCCGCACAGCAGGCGGATCGCGGGCGGGCCGTGCGTGCTGCAGACCTGCGTCGACGCTCGCGCGGCGATGCCCTCGAGGTCGCACGGGTCGCACGCCTCGCCCTCGACCCAGATCAGGTCGGTTCGATACGAACCGTCGAGCACGACGTCGGCGGGTCCTCGCTCAGCCTAGGCAGGTACTGCGGATCTCCGGAGGGAGCGTCGGCCGAGAGCCGGATCTCCACCGCCTCGTCGACGGGGCGCCCCGGCTGCCTCGCGCGCGTCGACCCCGGCGTCGACCGCCACGAAGTCGTCCAGGCGCGCGCGACAGCTGTCGATCCGCAGCGCCCAGCACGGGATCGGCCCCGGCTGCAGCGACACGATAGCCGCGCCGCCGCCGGTGCGGCTGCTGGCGGCCAGCGCCGGGTTCACGCTCGAGGACCGCCGGCGGCGTCGATCTGCGGCAGCGACTGCTCGGGCGACTTCACCCGCGCGGCCGCGGCCGCGAGCGCCCATTTAGGTCCGAGCTGCTTCCCGCGCTGCCTCGCCGACGCCGATCGCGAGACGCCGGAGCTGGACGTGGTGTGCGACTTCGCGGCGGACAACCTGTTCGAAAACTGGCGGGTCTCGGTGCCGCCGTGCGCGGGGGTGGACGGCGAGTGGGTCCCTCAGGGCGGCGCGCCGCGCTGCATCGTCGTCCGCACCGGCGACGCGCTCGACCCTCGCTGCGCGGAGGAGGGCTCCAACGTCGAGCTCGAGCTGCGGACGACGGCGCCCGATCCGCCGGGCCCGGTGTACCGGGCCGGCTGCTGGCTGTCGCCCAACCCGCACCTCGACTGCCCGCGGCCGTGACAGGGCGCGAGGGACATGTCGTGATGGACATGTCTGAAGAGACCGAGAGGAGCGGGCGGCGTGCAGGCGAGCGCGGGCCCGGCGGGCCCCCGGTTCCTCGCCGGTCACGCGGACGAGGCATGCCCCATGAGACATGTTTCAAGGGAGACTCGGGCCGGGTCCGCGCCCCTGGCCGGATCGCGCCGATCACGGCGCGCCGTGGTTCAGCGCCTGTACTTCGGGCCAGGCGAGCTGCAGGCGGGCGTCGAGCCAGCGGGTCTCGGCGGCGGCCAGCTCGGTGGCCTTGCTGCCGATCTCGCGGTGGACGTTCTCGGCCGGGGCGAGGGTGGCGTCGCGGCCGCGGGTGAACGACTGCTCGCGGACGATCAACCAGTAGGCCTTGTCGAGCGCGAGGGCCCGGTCGCGCGAGGGGGCGAGCAGCCAGGCGAGGTCGCGGTCGCCTCCGGGGGCGGCGCGGCGGACCTCGGCCTCGTCGAGGGCGCCGCCGGGGAAGAAGCGGGCGAGCATCTCGGCGTTGGCCCGCAGCTCGTCGCCGCCGCCGACGCGGCGCATGTAGGTGAGGTATTCGGGCTCGGCGTGGCCGCCGGCGGGGACGTCGCTGAGTCCGCGCAGGTCCTGGATCTTCCAGCCGCGGGCGCCCGGGAGCTTGCGCGGGAAGGAGAAGGTCTGGTCGACGGTGATGCCGATGCCGTTGTGGCAGCCCATGCAGAAGCGGTGCTCCTCGGCGGTCTGGAGGCGCAGGCGGCCCTGCTCGTCCTCGATGAAGCCCTGCAGCTGCCAGCCGAAGTCGCCGAGCAGGCCGACCTCGGGCGAGCCGCGCCAGCGCGGGAGCTGGCCCTCCTGGCGGCTGTCGAACTCCTCCTCGTAGGCGCGCTGGATGGCCCAGCGGTCGAGCTCGTCGACCTTCCGCGCGTAGCGCAGCTCCTTCATGCGCGCGGCCATCAGGCCGGGCGCGTCGGGGTCGAGGTAGCGGACGCTGTGCAGGAACTCGGTGCCCTCGGGGTAGACGCCGCGGCGCACCGGGTGCCGCGCCGCGCCGCCGAAGTAGTGCGTCGGCAGGCCGCGCAGGACGGTGGCGGCGCCGAGCCGACCGTCGCGGTCGAGGTCGACGCCGACGGCCCGCTCGTCGAGCGGCTCGGTCGGCCAGGCGAACCCGGCGGGCAGCTTCGCCGGCCCGGCGACGGCGGCCTCGAGCACGGCGAGGTTGAGCTTGTAGATGTCCTCGGAGACCTGTCCGTCAGGACCTGTTCGAAAAGCCAGCGGAAGGCGAACGAAGGCGTCGCCGGCGCTGCCGTTGGTCGGCCAGAACGCGCCGACGAACGGCTTGTAGGCGTAGGTCCGCCACATGCTGCCGTCGCGCGCGAAACCGTCGGGGCCAAAGCCGGCGGCGAGGTCGAGGTCAGGGGCGTAGCCGGCGAAGTCGGGGCGGCCCTGCAGGGCCTCGCGCAGCGGGCCGTAGTTGTCCTCGCGGACGTAGCGGAGGACGTCGTCGTCGGCGATCGCGGCGATGCCCGGCCGGCGATCGACGAAGAGGTTGGTCCAGTGATTGACGCGGCCCTCGTCGGAGAAGGCGTACTCCTCCTGCAAGTGCCAGTCGTTCATGCCGTTCGGATCTTGCGAGGCCGTGTGACAGGCGTAGCAGGGGTTGCTGTGCGCGCCGGTCCGCGTGTAGCACTGCGGCGGGATCGAGGCCTCGGCGTTTTCGACCCGCGGGCCGGCGGCGCGCGCGACGGCCAGCGGGTCGTAGCGCGCGACAAGAGCCCGCGGCGGCGCGGCCGCGGCTTCCGAGCTCGCGCGCGCGGACAGCCACCACTGCCCGGCGACGAGGCCGAGCAGGGCGAGGGCAGAGGCGAGGTGGAAGCCGGGGCCGTGCATGCGTGACATGTCCCGAAGTTCCTACGGGGTGCCGGGCCAGGCCGAGTAGACCGCCTCGCCCGGGTGCTGGACCGAGAAGAACAGCGTGCGCATGTCGCTGCTCAGCGCCGGACCGGTGGCCTCGCTGTCGCTCGGACCGGCGACCACGCGCATCGCCTTGCCCCACGTGGGAGTGACGATGCCGGGCTCGCCCGCCTTGTGCGCCGGATCGAGGTCGAGGTAGTAGATCGCGTCGGCGTGGCCGCTGACGCCGAAGTTGCCGTCGGTGCCGAACCACACGCCGCCGTCGCGGTCGATGACCAGGTTGTCCGGATCGGCGGCGTCGAACACCCCGTCGCCCTCGCTGCCGTGGAAGGCCTTGAAGTAGGTGAAGGTCAGTGAGCTGCCCGGCTTGTCCGGGTCGGCCTCCTGGATCGCGAAGATCGTGCCGACCGCGTCGCTGCGCTTGGGCGCCTTCTCGGCGTACTCGTCGGGCGCGAACATCACGCCGTCGCCGTCGAGCGCGGTCTGGCCGCCGTGCTTGGTGAAGGCGACGTAGAGCCGCGGGGTGCCGCTCGGATCGCTCGGGTTCCACTCGAGATCCTCGGGCCGGTTGAGCTCCATGATCCCGAGCTTGTTGCAGGCGGTGAACAGCACCCGGCGCACGTCGTCGTCGGTCGCAAGGCCGCCGATCGCGTTCCAGTCGGTCGCCTTGAGCGCGGCGCCGACCTTGGTGCCGGCCGGACCGGCGGCGGTGCCGGCGTTGGGGGCGTCGTCGGTGGTGTTGTCGACGGAGAGGCGGATCCACCGGCCCTGGCCAGGAGTGGCCTCGGTCGGCTCGACGCCGCCGGCCAGCTCGGTGCCGGTGGTGTTGTCGAGGTCGGCGAAGTGGGCGACGTAGAGGTCGCCCTCGTCGAGCAGCGCGCGCGCCTCGGCCCTGGTCATGCCGGCGGTGTAGGGGTCCTTCGAGACGAACTTGAAGATCCGTCCGCTGCGGCGATCGTCGCCGCCGTAGATCACGAGCGGCTCGCCGACCAGCGGCTTCCACTCGCCGTCGACCGCGAAGGTGGCGTTCTCCCAGCGCGCGCGGCCGATCGCGCCGAGCTTGCGGTGACCGACGCCGGCGGTGCTCTTTCCGTAGTACTCGTCGGCCGGCGCGCCCGGATCGATCTCCACGAGGTAGCCGTAGAGGTCGCGCGCGTGCCTGGCGTTCGGGTCGGGCGAGCGGCCGAACTCGCTGCTGTCACTCGCGGTGACGTCGAGGCTGATGTCCTGGCCGGGGTCACAGCCGGCGCCGGCGACGAACTGCTGGCCGTTCCAGCAGGTCTCCATGTCGCCGTAGTAGTCCTGCACGTTCTCCTCGGCGGTGAGCACGGTGCCCCACGGGGTCTGACCGCCCGAGCAGTCGCCGAGGATGCCGGCGACGACGCCCTCCGGCAGGTCGGCGCCGGTGTCGTCCTTGTCGGGGCTGAGGCCCGCGAGGCCGGTGATCCTGGTGAGGGTGGCGCTGGTGGCGTCGTAGCGGACGGCGGGGCGGCTGCGGTCGAGCGACCACTCGCCGCTGGCCGGATCTTGCACGGCGTGCAGCCACGAACCACCGAGCTGCCGCTTGTACTCGGCGCCGTAGGCGATGAGCGAGGCGTCGTCCCAGAGGTCGCCGCCGACGTCGAGGGCGAGGACCTTCAAGCGGTAGAGGAATTGCGCGAAGGTGAGGTGCTGGCCGTCGGGCGCGGAGGTGCTGGTCGGGCTGCTGCCGGAGACGTACTCGTGGTTGACCCACAGCCACGCGCCGCTGCCGCTGCCGTGCCACTGCGGGACGTCGCCCGGCGAGTCGTTCCAGCCGTCGCCGAAGTAGGCGATGTAATCGTTGTTGGCGCCGAACCGCGCCGACTCCGGCAGGTCGTCGTGGCCGAGCGGGTCGAGCCAGCGCACGAGCACGTTGTGACGCAGGCCGGCGATCACCCGCACGGTGTCGGTGGAGGCGGGCGCGAGCGGGAACTGCAGGCCGGGCGGCAAGGTGTCGGTGGCGACCTGCCCGGCGAGGGTCTTGACGAAGTCGGCGATGTCGGTGGCGCCGGTGCCGAGGTCGTCGATGAAGCTGAGGGCGACGACGCTCGAGCGCGGGGCCCGATCGAAGTCGAGGCCGGGATCGCCGGGCTCTCCGGGATCACCAGGCTCACCGGGCTCGCCCGGGTCGCCAGGGTCGCCGGGGTCGCCAGGGTCGCCGGGTTCGCCGGGTTCACCGGGCTGGCCGGGCTGGCCGGGCTGGCCGGGCTGGCCGGGCTGGCCGGGCTCGCCGGGCTCGCCGGGCTCGCTGTCGGTGCCGGCGGTGTCGGTCATGGCGGCGGAGTCGTCGCCGCACGCGGGCGCGACGAACAGGCCGAGCCACAGCGCAGGGAGGGTGAGGCGGAGCGTGAAGCGAGTGCGAGGCATCGAGGGTCTCCTGCCGTCGATCGAGGCGCCGGCGCGGGGACGCTAATGCTCGAAAGTGGCGCCCGGCCGGCGCCCAGCGGGAGATTGGGCGACGTTCGTGTCAACTACCGCGCAGGTCAGGCGACAATGCGGGCAGTTCAGTGACGGGAGCTCGACACACTGTCACCGATTCGTGACAGCGGCGCGGCCGCCGGTCGCGGCCGACATCGAGGATCCATCGATCACCATGGATCGTCGACGGACGGGCCTGTGATGAATGCTGAAATGATAGGAGTCACGGGCATGGTGCGTGAGCGGGGCTGCGGACCTCGGCCGCGAGATCGCGCGCGTCCGGCAGGCAGCGGAGCGCGGACCGACGCGGCGGCGGCCGTCCGGCGTACACTGCCTGGGTGAGCGCCGACGAGCTGCCGGAGGATCTGCTGCAGGCGGGTGATTCGCCGCTGGACCTGACGCTGGCGGTCGATCGCGGGCTGCGGTGGTGGCCGCCGCTGTGCGGCGAGCCGCCGCTGCGGGCGCTGACGCTGCGCTGCGACCGGGCGCGGCCGCCGTCGCGGTCACGGCGATCGGCGGTACACATGTCTGAAGGGACATGTGTGCCGCCTGGGTGCGCGCGCGGTCGGGATGCGGGCGATACGGTGCCGGGCAGAGGTCCGCGACGTCGGGCTTCGACGAGGGATAAGCATAGGACCCGGGGGACATGAGGCCGACGCCGCGGGCCTCTGCCAGGCACCGTGCGAGCGCTCAGCCGCCGGCGAAGCCGACCTGGATCTCCGCGGGCTCGGCGGGCGCCTCGGCGCCGGCGCTCAGGGCCTTGGCGGCGCCCTGCTGCACGAGGGCCTGCGCGCCGAGGAGCTCGGCCGGGACCTTGACGGTCCAGCCGGCGCCGGTGGCGTCGGTCATGGTGACGTGCCAGGCGTACTCGCCGGGTGTCGGGGTGCCCTGATTGTTCCACCAGTACCAGAGGTACAGCGGGAAGTGACTGTGGCCGTCGACGGCAAAGGAGGGGGTGATGGCGTCGAGCGCCTGAATGTCGAATTCGACGTGCAGGCCGACCTCGGTGCCGTCGCGCCACAGGTCGGAGCTCAGGTGGATCGGGAAGACGTCGTGGGAGATGATCGGGCCGAACTTGTAGTCGGGCGAGGAGCCGAAGGCCTCGTGCCCGAACCGCGGGACGGCCATGAAGGTGGTGAACAGGCCGTTACCGCCGTTCACGTCGGCGGGGACGAACGGATCTTCCTCGTCGAAGCCGGCGTTGGCGATGCCCTCCGCCATCTCGGCCCAGTAGGCATCGATGTGCTTGGCGCCGGGGCCGATGCCGAGGTCGGGGTGCGGGAGGTGATTGGGGGCCGGGAGCACGGCCGCGGTGGTCTGCCGCGCCTCGGCGTACTGGGTGGCCGAGGTGCCGACCGGGGCGGAGAAGCGGTGGAAGTCGACGAGCTGCCAGGTGGGCTCGCCGATCGGCTGCAGGTCGACGGCCGGCGAGTCGGGCGCGTCACAGGCGGGGGTGAACAGCATGAGCGCCAGCAGCGAGAGGGTGCGGTTCTTCATGGCAAGTAGGTCCTGATAGGTCGAGGTGGCGAGACCCTCGCCTCGTCGGCGGGCCTCGCTCGAGTGGTGACGCCCACCCCTCGACCAATTTCTCGCGCTGAAAATTTTTGTCGGCGCTGGCGCAGGCCGCGGCGGACGAGTGATTCTGTCCGAAGAGCCAGGTCAACGTCGGCCGGTGCGCCACGGGCGCTCCTGGACTCCCCGGGCGCGAGGCGCGATCACGCGGGTACGCGCGACAGCCAGCCGGCGAGGCCGCGGCCGATGGAGTGCGGGTGATCCTCTTGCACGAAGTGCAGGCCGCGGCCGAGCTCGATGACCTCGAGCCGCGGCAGGTGGGCGCGGCACCACGCGGCCACGGCCGGCGGGACCAAGACGCCGGGTTCGACGGTGAAGAGCAGCTTGGGCAGGTCGGAGCGGCACAGAGCGTCGCGGTAGCGCTCGACGCGGGCGACGACGTCGGCGGGCTCGCCGACGATCGGCAGCTCGCGCGGCCAGGCGAGCACGGGCCCCCGCGCGGCGCGCTCGCGGAAGGGCGCCCGATAACGCTGCATCTCGGCCGGGGTGAGGCCGCGGACGACGGAGGCGTCGTCGCGATCGAGCAGCATGCGCCGGGCGATGGCGTGGATCGGGCCCTGGAGGCCGCGGACGATCGCCTCCACGGCGGCCGCGTCGCCGCTCGCGGCGAGGGTGACGGTCTCGGCGTCGATGTCGGGTGGTTTGCGCGTCAAGGTCGCGGCGGATCAGGCCATGTCCGAAATCTCGAAAACGCCAGTTTCTTGGAGATATCGGGGTTTTTTGGGGCTCTTCAGGGGTTGTGGTGGATACCGCTGACTCAGCGCGTGATCCCGGCAGGATAGAGGTCGAGGCCGCCGAGGTGGAAGTAGATCGCAGCTCGGAAGCGGTCGCGGTTACGGAAGCCGCGGGCGACGTACTTGAGCTTCTGGATGACCGAGTTGAGGCCCTCGGCAGAGGCGTTGGTGATCCGTTCGGTGGCTGCATGGATGATGCCGCCGAGGTGATTTTTGACCATGCGCGCGGCGGCCTTCATCGGCTCCAGGCGAGAGCGGATAGCCCAATCGTACCACATGCCCCATTGGTCCCGCATGTTGCTCGGCGAGGTGTGCTCCCAGACCTCCATCGCCGCCTCCTTGAGCGCCCACGCGCGGGCCGTCCGCAGCGAGCTCGTCCGCAGCGCCTCGAAGTCGTCCCAGACCTCCTTGCTCATCCGTTCGGGGTTGCGCAGCCAGAGGTACTTGGTGCCCTTGAGCCGGTTGTCGCCGAGGCCGTGGAGAGCGCGGTGTTCCTCGCGTCGCACGTGGTCGACGGCTTGACCGAGGCGCGCGGCGACGTGGTACTTGTCGAAGGCGATCTTCGCGTCGCCATCGGGGATGGCCTCGCGGACAGCTTGAATGTAGGGCTCGTGCATGTCCATGACGACCACGGAGACCGCAGCCCTCTCTGGGCGCGAAAAGCCGCTCAGGAAGCCCTTGAGGGCCCCCTTGCCGCGTCCGTCGGCGACGTGGATGACCCGCTTGCTGGCGGACTTCGGGTCATGCACGATCGTGACGTACTCGTGGCGCCGCTGGAAGGAGGTCTCGTCGACGGCGAGCATCTCCGGCAGCGCGACCTCGCGGCGCTCGAGTCCGCGTTGTACTGCACGCTCCTGGACGCCGGCCACCTGATCCCACGAGAGCCCGAGGCGCTCCGCGACCACTGCAATCGGCGCATCGCGGAGCCAGTCGATCACCAGCGCCTCGAACAGCGCGGTGAGCCGAGCGCTACCGTTCGCCCACGAGACGCGCATCGTGAGCGTACCGTGCTTCGGGCACGACGTCCGCGGTACGCCGGCTTCGATGATCGTCCGATACTGACACGTATCGAGGTGCCGCCATCGGCGAGTCCGCGTATCGTGACGGGGAACAGCCTGGCCACACTCCGGGCACGTCGTCGGCACATCGGGGTCGTGCTCGGACGGCTGATTCGGGCCGGTCCGCAGCGGCACCAGCGCGCGCGGCGAGACGGCGGGCTCGAAGCGCGGACCTGCCGCGTACTGGCCGTCGTCGCCGCGGAAGAGCGCGCGCACGTGCGTGTCCTCGTGGATCACGATCTCGGAGCGCCCGTCGCCGGTCACGTCGGCGATCACCATCGCGGTCGCGCGCTCCTCGAGCTCGAACTGCGCGCGTCGCTCGAACCCTCGGTCCGCTCGCCCGTGGAACAGGTCCAGCGTGCCCTGGGCAGCGGCGGCGAAGTCGAGCAGGTGGTCGTCGTCGAGGTCGCCCGTCGCCAGCGCCACGTCGTTCTCGACGTACGCCGAGGCCGCGTCGCTGCGCCAGACCTCGAGCGCGGCCGCGCTGGGCTGCCACGTGTGTCGAGCCAGGTAGGAGCTCCCGCCGACCAACACGAGGTCGTCCCGGCCCGCCCCGACCCACCACGCTGGCTCGAGGAGCCCCCAGCCGATGTGCCCGAGCCACGCCGCGCCCTTCCCGAACCAGAGCCCGCGCGTGCACAGCACGAAGATGTCGAGCGCGGCGCCCTCGAGCTCCCACACCGCGATCTCGGCGCTCGCCGCGGGACCCGTGAGCAGCTCGATCCCCCGACTCCCCCGCAGACGATAAGCACGGACATCCCCGATCGTAGCGATCGCCAGGCGCTTGCCGGACACGGCGCAGCAGCCCATCGACCACGGCGCGACTTCATCGGTCACGGCGGCCGCGAGCGCCTGCATCTTCTGGATCGGCCAGACCGCGCGGTCGCGCAGGCTCGCTATCTCCGCCCGCGGGATCATTGTGAAAGCGCTCTGGTCGCGCAGCGCCGCCTCGCCGTTCCCGCCGAGCACGGCGAATGTGGTGCCCGCTCCGTCCTGCCACCAGGCGTCCCGCGGCTCGTCGCTGTCCTCGGCGCGCGCCGCCCCGGACACGGAGCCGGAGTGCGGCCGCCCGCCCCGGTCCGTCGCCGGCGCCTGGACCTCATCGTCGTCATCCTCGTCGTCGTCGTCGCCGTCGTCGTCGTCCTCGTCCACGTCGACAGCAGCGCCGTCGTCCTCGCCCTCCTCGGCCCCCCCGACCTCGACGCGCCACCGGGCCTCGTCGTCGTCGTCGCCGAGGTCGAACGCCGCCTGCAACGCCGCGAGCAGCGTCCAACTGCCCGGGTCCGGGCGCGCGGCGACCCGGCGGACCTTCCCGCTGCGGTACTGCCAGCCCCAGACGAGCCCCCGCCGCAGCGCCGCGCGAGCGCCGGGCCGGCCGCGTCGAAGCCGTCGTACCGGTCGCCCTTGAACGAGAAGCGGACGACCCACGGGAGGTCCGCCGGGGTCTCGTCACCGCGGAACCCCGCCTGCCGGAGCTCGTCCCAGTCGGCCGCACTCGTCCGCTCGACCTCGAAGGCGATCGGGCGGGTCACGAGTCGGCTCGAGCTCTTCTTCGAGCACCGGCCGGGTCCGGCAGAACACCTTGGTCTCGATCGACATCCGCGCAGGTACACGCATGTCGGCGAAACCAGCACGCGCAGCCGGTCAGCGAGCGCCGAGCAGCCGCTCCCCCACCGTCCCGACGAACCGCGGGTCGATCACCTCGCGCAGGAACCGCCGCCACAGCGCGACGTCGCGGGTCAACAGCTGCTCGACATACGCCCCTGTGAACCCGTAGATCCCCGCGAATCCGTCGATCCCGAACGAAGCGGTGCGCCGGGGACGGCCGGGAGCAGGCGCTCGAGGTTGGCGGGGTCGCGGGGCACTCGCGCTGGCAGTCGGTGCCCGGGGCGCACGCGTCCGGCTTCTGCGCGGCAAAGAAGAGCGCTCCGGGCCAGGTGTGTGATGCTCGCGCCCTGCGCTCGGGCTTGACAGAGCTCGCTGGTGGATGTCCCCTCTCGGCACCCCGACATGCCGGCTCGATGGCTCCCTCTTCCCCGCACCCGTCACCCCCGCGAGCGGCTCCGTAGGGCCACGGACCCGCGAACCTCTCGCCTATCCCACGTGTTCGCCGGCCTTCGCGCGGGCCAGGTCGCCGCATGACCCCCTGGCTCCTTCGAAAGCTGGCCCTCTGTCACGCCATGGCCCTCGCCACGCTCGCGCTGGGCCTCGTCGCGTGCGCGTCGCAACGTCCGCCGGACCCGCCGCCGCTTGTGGAGGCTCGCATTGCCCTGCAATTCGAGGCCGTCGTTCGCGTCGCCGAGCCCCAGTCGGGGGACGGGGAGCCGTTCCGCGGCGCCTTCGTCGAGCAGGACGACGGCACGCGATGGGTCGTTACCTCTCGGGCCGACTCACCCTTTCACGAACTCCGCGACCGCCGCGTGACGGTGGAAGGCACGCCGTACAAGCCTCCGGGTCAGACCACCGCGATGAAGCATCTGCGCGTGACCGTGATGAAGTTGGTCGAGGTTGGCGCCGACAACCTCCTCGAGAGTCCGTCGCTCGTCGAGATCCACGGTGAAGAGACGCTCTCCGGGCGCTTCGAGATGTTCACGTACCCCGAGGGCACCAAGCTCGCCGGCGAGAAGATGCTCGTATTCGTCGACGAGCGCGGCACCTCCTACCGTCTCGCGCGCGTCAGCAGGACGGCCCGTCGCGGAAAGGTCGTGACGGTCACGGGTCACCGCGTCGAGCCGACGCCCTTCATCGCACGGCCCGGCGGACCGTACCTCTGGATCGTCGACATCCGCCGATGAGCAGGCGGAGCCCGCCGGACGCGGCGGGACCTGGGAGCCGGGCATCGAGCGGCGGACGGGCCCCGGGCACAAACACCGGCGCGAGGTCCTTCAGCGCCGCGCACGCAGCGGCAACGACACGCACGCGCCGCAAGATCGGCGTGACGCCACACGTCGCCATGAACACCGGTCGCAGCGGCGGCTCGGCGATCGATGGACGTACCCTTGGCACGAGGGCTATCGCACGTCGCTGTCTCTCCTAATTCGGGACAGACCGGCGCGAGCCCGGTCGAGCGACGATCAGGACAGGCCCGCGCTGCTCCTGAGAGGTCGCATACGCGACCCCGGATCGCAAATTCGCCCGCGTAACAATGTTTCCGAGGTCGATGTTGAGCCCGACGAGGGTCGTGGCGACCTCCGGGCGCATACCGGTCAGCACGACCTCCGCTCCGAGCAGCTGGACGGCTCGCGCGGCGTTCACCAGCACCGCGGCGACGTGCGAGTCGATCGTGCTGACGCCGGTGATGTCGAGAGTCGCCAC
This sequence comes from Nannocystis exedens, assembly GCF_002343915.1. Taxonomy (GTDB): domain Bacteria; phylum Myxococcota_A; class Polyangia; order Nannocystales; family Nannocystaceae; genus Nannocystis; species Nannocystis exedens. Next base: position 7,549,471 of record NZ_NETK01000001.1, read on the forward strand.
CTGCGCGCGGTTCTGCGCCGGGCCGCACAGCAGCGTCGACAGCATTTGATCGGCGCGCTTGGCGTCGATGGCGCCGACCAGCGGCAACACCACGACCCGGTCGTTGATCGGGATCATCGGCGTCGAGAGGTCCATCAACCGCTGCGACTGCTCGGCGAGCTGGTTCTCGGCCAGCCGGCGCTCAATGATGTCGATCTCCATCCCGACCATGCGCGTGGGCTTGCCGCTGGCGACATCAACCAGCGGACGCTGACGTGGTGGAAGTCGAAGCTGGCGAGCACGGACGCGACGGGGCCAGCGCCGGCGAGCTTCGTCGAGGTGACCGAGCAACTCGCGGCGCCGGCTGCCGACGCCGGCGTGATCGAGCTCGTCGTCGGCCGCGTGCAAGCTGGGTCGGAGTCGTTTTCGCATGGTCAGCTCTTCACTGCATCGACAACCCGGCGCAGATAGCGAGCGCACGTCTGCTCCGTGCGCCGCCGCGCCAGGCCGCCTCTCGGCAGCAGCGTTACGACAGGCGACGAGGTCACGATTCCGACTCGGAGCCGTCTTGATCGCCATGTGAAGCTCGCGTCGGCGGCAGGTCGTACGCAGTTCGTCCTACGGCGCGGGCATTGCGGCCATTCACCCGGACATGTGCCGACGAATATGCAGCCCTGGCCGTCGAGCGCACCCCGACTCACCCAACTGCCTGTGGTTCCCCAGCAGGGGATCGTTCGCACTGAGGTCCACATGGCTTGTCCTGGGAGCGTCCCGTCCGAGCACATCACTGTGATCGAGGATGAGATTCCATGGAGACCCGTGGCGGATCCGCGAGGGCACCGTCATTGGCATGATCTGGCGCGGGTCAGTCCGCGCCGGCGCGCGCGAACGACTGCATCTCCTCTGGGGGACACGAGCTCCAGGGCACGCACCATCGAGCGTGTCGTCGTCGTCGAGCTCGGGCTGCCGGTCCTCGATCCGCGCGCGCACGCTGAGCTGCCCCGGCGCGCGCCTCGCCGCATGTCGCTCGGGCCATGTCCTCGACCCGCATCGCCTGTGATTCGCCGACAGGTGGTTGGATGCGCGCTTTCCACATTCGAAGATACCTGCATCCATCTTCACGAAATGAGTACTCTGACTCGTCGGTGGTCGCCGGCGGGCTTGTGATAAAAGTCAGGAATGCTCTCCCGCCTGCAACTCTCCTTGCTTTCCTCGTTGATCCTCGTCGTGGCCGCGTGCGGCGACGACGGCAACACCTCGGCATCGGGCTCGACAACGACCTCGACCGACACGTCGACGACCACCGACGACACGACGACGACCACGACGACGGACACGCCGACGACCTCGACGCCGACGACCTCGACCACGACGACGTCGACCACGACGACGGACACGCCGACGACGACCGACCCGGCGACGAGCACTACCACGGGAGTGATGCCGGGCGACTGCCAGGCCCCGGCCGACGACGCCGACGAGGATGGCGACACGATCGCCAACAAGGACGACAACTGCCGCTGCGCCGCCAACCCGAACCAGCTCGACTTCGACGGCAACAGCGTCGGCAACGTGTGTGACGCGCCTCTCTCCTTCACCATCGCCGACGGCACGCCGCCCGAGTTCAACCAGCTCGATTCAACGGCGAGCGCGAAGATGGGGATCGGGTGCGAGTTCCCGGTCAGTCTGATCGCTACGGGAGGCGATGTTCAGGTCATGCTCGACGACGAGGGCACTGCCAAGATCTTCGCCGCGCAGCTCACCTTCGCCGATACTCCCGAGCTCACCTGCGAGATCCCCCTCGTCCTCACCGTCAAGCTCGTCATCCAGGACCTCGTGCTCACGGGGCTCGACGCATTCATGGCCGGCTTCCCGTTCACGATCCCCGATCATGAGTCCGGGGCCGTATCTGGTATGATGGACATGATCCACAACATCATCGTCAACGGCGTCATCAACGTCACCGAGTCGTCGAACGAGGAGCTGGCGCCGACCGGGGAGTCGCCGCTGATGGACGTTCCGGGTTCGTTCCCGGCCGGGATGGTCACGGTGGCCAACGCGGGCGAGCAGATCACTATCGACTTCAACAACGCCGATCACATCGTCTTCCAGCAGACAACCATGGACGGCCTGGAGATCACGCTGACCGGTCTCACGGGCAAGCTCCGTCTGCGCAAGTGACGGGTTCCCGCGAGCACGCGGCGTCGACTTCGTCTCCACGCACACGGAGGCCGCGAACGTCAGCGTGATCGAGCTGAACCGAAAGCTCGGCTACCGCGAGGTGCGCCGCGGCCCGACCGGCGACGCCGTGGAGCGTGTGAGCATGGTGAAGGTGCTCTGGCCGCACGGCCTCACCACCGCGAATAGACTCATCTACCGGCCCGAGTTCGACGCCGACTGCACCGAGGGCGACGACGCGCAGAACCTCGCCGTGGACGGGGATGTCGCCCTCGACGACCCACACGTCGTCACGCAGCGGGTGGAGCGCCGCCGAGCGGCGGAACTCCTCCCAGGCGGAGAGGGGGATGTGAGGCCGCACGGGCGTCGGCGGCGCGGGAGCGCGAGGAGGGCGGCGCCACCCTACGAGCGGCTGGCCAGCGGCGACTTCCGTCGACCTGGACGACGATGGCGAGCCGGAGATCGTGCTGCGGAGGGCCGGGCATCTGGCGATCTTGCAGCCCCGATCGCTCGCCTGGCGGTGACGCGGAGCAGACGCGATGTCGCCGACCCGATCCCGCGATGCCGATGAAGATCAGGCGCTCGGGGTCGCAGGACTGCATCTCTACGACGAAAGCCTCGCGCATGCCCGAAATCTCGGCAGTGCATCGGAGCCGTGGATCCGGACGTTCGGCAGCCGGCCTTTCAGCGGCCGGCTTGTCTGTGAGGGCGAGCGAGTGGGCGTGGGCGGGCGCTGGGCGGGCGCCCACGCACATGTTTGTGGGGAATCCCGGGAGGTACGAGCAGAAGTTTGTTGGATCGCAACGGGGCACGTCGATCTTCACTCTTGAGCGTCGCGCCGGCCGGTCGTCGCCTGACGAGGGGCCTGGCGGAACTGCTTCGCGGTCAAGGTCACCTCGCCGCGTCGCCTCACGTTCTTCGCGAGTGACGCCGGGGAGTCGAGCCGTGTCCTATGAACAATCATGAAGAACTACGTCACCGAGTTCACCGGCACCTTCCTGTTCGTCTTCAGCATCGCCCTGGCGGTCGCACACGCCGGCGCCCTGGCCCCGCTCGTCATCGGCGCGGCACTGATGTGCATGGTCTACATGGGCGGCCACATCTCCGGCGGTCACTACAACCCCGCGGTAACTTTGGCGATCTTCCTGCGCGGAAAGCTCGCGCCGCCGGCAGCGCTCGGGTACGTCGGCTCACAGCTCGCCGGGGCCACGTTCGCCGCCGCGCTGGCCCCGGTCGTGACGCAGCAAGTGTTCCTGGTCGCGCCCGGCAACGTCGGCCACACGCCCGCCCTGCTGGTCGAGACGATCTTCACGTTCACCCTGGTCCTCGTGGTCCTCAACGTCGCGACCGACGACGCCGTCGCGAAAAACTCGTTCTACGGCCTAGCGATCGGCTTCACGATCGTGGTCGCCGCGTTCGCCGGCGGCTCGATCTCGGGCGGCGCGTTCAACCCGGCCGTCGGCCTCGGTTCAGCCCTGGCCGCGATGGGCAGCAAGTCGGTCGGCCACGCGTGGCTCTACCTCGTCGGACCGCTGGGCGGCGCGCTGCTGGCGACGTTCGTCTATCACCTCCAGCACCCACGCACGAACGCCTGAGCGCCGCCAGCGCCCCCGTGTTCATTGCGCGAATGCGGGGTGACAGGTACGTCGGTGCTGACAGTATCGGCGAAGATCGCTGCGCCTTTCGGCCCGCGTCGTCGCCCCGATGTCGCGTGAACCCGTGACGACCGGGCCCGATAACGCCGCTCTGGTCGGGAGGCCACCTGGCGCGCGCCGCGTGTACCTCGTGCGGGTCCTCGCGCCGCGGCGGTGCTCCTGACTCACCCGTCCGCGGCCAGCCCTTCCACGGCCCGGCCGACGGACGACGTTGTCCAAGTCGGGACCGGCTGGTACGTGGCTGGCGCGTCGATCCCGGAGCCGCCGATCGCCCTCGCGCTGGTGATCGTCGGGGCCTCGGCATGCGGGCCTGGGACCGTCGCCGCCAGCGCGCCGGCCGATGGGGGAGGCGACAGAGCCGCGGACGGACTCGAGAGAACTAGTGCTCCGACCGCGACGTAGTGATCTGGCTGATTCTGAACACCGCTCGGGCTTGCTCCTTGGTGAACCGCCAAGTGATCTTCCGCCGCCGGCGGTGGGCGTCCTTGTTCCACAGAGACGTTCGACGGCGCAGTTCGGAGAGAGAGCCGATCCGAAGCCGTCCAAGGCATTCACGTGACCATAAGCTCGCCTCGTTCTCGGCAGGGTTGAGCCAACTCCCGTGCTTGGGAGTATAGTGCACGGTAAACCGGCTCCAAAGCTCGCGCCCCGCGTCATCGCCGAAAGCGGTGCATAACGAGTTCTGGCGGTGGGTGTTAAGATTGTCCATGACGAGGTGAATTGTCCGCGCCGAACGATATCGTTGAGCTATCTTGCGGAGAGCCCGAGCGAACTGCTTCGCCGTGCGGTTCGGCGTCGCATAGGTCAGGTGGCGCCCTGCCTTGGGTTCGACGATGCAGAAGACATTTGCGGTTCCGCGCCGCACGTATTCATAGTCTTGACGGGCCATGCGGCCAGGTGAGGCTGGCCGGCCAGGTCGAGCGGGGTCTCGAAGCACGACCGGTCGTTCATCCAGAGCGACGACCGGCTCCGACGCGTCGGCTGGTCGCGCCAGGGTGTCGAGGACGTCGTCCATCCGCGCGACGTACTCCTCGTCGATCTGAGGAACGCACCACATTTTTTGGCTCTTCAGGGTTTGTGGTGGATACCGCTGACTCAGCGCGTGATCCCGGCAGGATAGAGGTCGAGGCCGCCGAGGTGGAAGTAGATCGCAGCTCGGAAGCGGTCGCGGTTACGGAAGCCGCGGGCGACGTACTTGAGCTTCTGGATGACCGAGTTGAGGCCCTCGGCAGAGGCGTTGGTGATCCGTTCGGTGGCTGCATGGATGATGCCGCCGAGGTGATTTTTGACCATGCGCGCGGCGGCCTTCATCGGCTCCAGGCGAGAGCGGATAGCCCAATCGTACCACATGCCCCATTGGTCCCGCATGTTGCTCGGCGAGGTGTGCTGCCAGACCTCCATCGCCGCCTCCTTGAGCGCCCACGCGCGGGCCGTCCGCAGCGAGCTCGTCCGCAGCGCCTCGAAGTCGTCCCAGACCTCCTTGCTCATCCGTTCGGGGTTGCGCAGCCAGAGGTACTTGGTGCCCTTGAGCCGGTTGTCGCCGAGGCCGTGGAGAGCGCGGTGTTCCTCGCGTCGCACGTGGTCGACGGCTTGACCGAGGCGCGCGGCGACGTGGTACTTGTCGAAGGCGATCTTCGCGTCGCCATCGGGGATGGCCTCGCGGACAGCTTGAATGTAGGGCTCGTGCATGTCCATGACGACCACGGAGACCGCAGCCCTCTCTGGGCGCGAAAAGCCGCTCAGGAAGCCCTTGAGGGCCCCCTTGCCGCGTCCGTCGGCGACGTGGATGACCCGCTTGCTGGCGGACTTCGGGTCATGCACGATCGTGACGTACTCGTGGCGCCGCTGGAAGGAGGTCTCGTCGACGGCGAGCATCTCCGGCAGCGCGACCTCGCGGCGCTCGAGTCCGCGTTGTACTGCACGCTCCTGGACGCCGGCGACCTGATCCCACGAGAGCCCGAGGCGCTCCGCGACCACTGCAATCGGCGCATCGCGGAGCCAGTCGATCACCAGCGCCTCGAACAGCGCGGTGAGCCGAGCGCTACCGTCCGCCCACGAGACGCGCATCGTGAGCGTACCGTGCTTCGGGCACGACGTCCGCGGTACGCCGGCTTCGATGATCGTCCGATACTGACACGTATCGAGGTGCCGCCATCGGCGAGTCCGCGTATCGTGACGGGGAACAGCCTGGCCACACTCCGGGCACGTCGTCGGCACATCGGGGTCGTGCTCGACCTCGATGACGATCTGCCCCTGCCCGAGCTGCAGCTTCACCGCAGCAACTCTCCAGGGAGCCTCGATACCGAGAATTCGGGCGTAGAGTTCGGTCTCTGCCATTTCGCGCACGATATCACGGCGCGATTTCGCGCGCAACCTACGCCACCCTCAACCCTGAAGAGCCCATTTTTTTCCCGCCACGGTTTGAGCGCGTGGTTTTTCAGCAACACCCGGATCGTCTCCCGGCCGACTTGGTCGACGAGCTTGCGTTTCATGCACTCCTCGACGATGAGCATGATTGTCCACCGAGCGCGTCCTTCAGGAGGTGGCCCGCAGACCATGGCGACGATCGCGGCTTCTTGCCGAGCATCGAGCTTCCGCGGTGGGACCGGTCGCTTCGCGTCCTTGAGCGCGACCTCGACGCCCGCAGCGAGATACCGCTCTCCAACCCGCCGAACCGAGGGGACCGCCGATCCAACCGCTGCCGCCGTCGCCGCCAGCGTCTTCCCCTCGTCCAGCAACTGCAGCATGCGAATTCGCTTCCAGGTCCGCACCGTGAGCCGCTCCCGGGCTTTTCGGCGCAGGAGCTCTCGATCCTCGTCCTTGAGCTTGAGTCCGGGGAACCGGGGCCGCGGCTTCTTCTGCCTCATGGCACCCGTAGATCACGTTCCAGGTCAGAGCGCAAATTCGCGCATCGTTTTCGGATCGCTACCTTACGGTCGCAGCACTAGATGACACGCAACCGCTGATGCTCACCGTCGGTCCGGGCATCACGATCGGACACGTGCTGCTCCGCTGGTGAGCCCGGGTGTTCCTCGTCGGCGTGTCCCCGTTGTCGGGACCCGAAGCAGGGCGCGTCGAAATCAGGGCGCGCACGCGTAGCGCTCGAATCGCTGCGTCAGCGGCGAGCTCGGGTGCGTCGCGATCAGGCGCCGGGCGACGGCCTCGGCCTCGGGGCCGCGCTGCATTGCGCAGAGGGCCTCGACGCGCCCCGCCTCGCGCACGTCCGTGAGGGCGCCGCGCGGGAACTCGCGCGAATGCGTGGTCAGCAGCGCCAGCGCGGCCGCCGGCGCGCCCTCGTCGAGGCGGGCGCGGGCCTCGTCGAGCAGCGCCACCTCGGCCGACAGCCGATCGATCTGAGCCCGGGCCGGGGCAGGCGTCGGAACAACCGGTAGCGGCTCGGGGCTCGGCTTGGCCGGGCTCGCCGCACGATCTGTCTCTCGGGACAGATCGTTCTCGGCCCGCTCGACCTCGGCCCGGATTTCGCTCTCCGGCCGCAGCTCGGTGCGCGCGACCGCCTGCAGCGTCGCCCCGCCCGCGACGATCAGCGTCGCCGCGACCGCCGCGCGGCTCGCCGACACCGCTCCGAGCACGCCGACGGCTGCGGTCTTGCCGAGCGTCGGCCCCAGCAACACCCACGTGCGCCGCGCCTGCCTGGGCGGCGGCGCGTCGTCGCGGCGCGTCGCGGCCGCGCAGGCGGCCAGCTCCGCCTCCCCGAGGCGCGCCTGCAGCTGCCCTCGCGCCAGACGCAGCCGCGAATAGACGGTGTTGAGCGGTACCCCCAATTCGGCCGCCATCTCCGGCCCGCTCATGCCGAGCAGCTCGGACATCTCCCACACCGCCCGCAGGTCGCCGCCCAGCTGGCCCAGCGCCTGCTCGAGCTGCCGCGCCGCGTCGTGCTGCCGATGCGGGGCCTCGTGGCTCGCGGGCCCGGCCTCGGAGAGCGCCGCCACGCGCCGCGCCAGGCGGGTCGCGCCTCGCCGGTAGCGCCACGCGACCCGCCGCGTCACCGTGAACAGCCACGCGCGCGGCGAGACCTCGTAGTGGAGCGCGTCGAGCCGGCGATAGGCGGCGATGAACACGTCCTGCACCACGTCCTCGAGCGCCGCGCGCGGCACCCCGAAGCGACGCGCCGCCACCCACACGAACTCGAACTCGCGGCAGTACAGGGCGTGGAACCGCGCGCGGCGCGGTTCGTCGTCGGGTCCGGGTGCGCGAGCGGTCGCCGTGTCGTGCATGACCTGTTGGTTCGGTTCTCCGGCGGCCCCGGCTTCCGTCACCGCGGATCGCGAAAATGCAGCTCGACCGTGAAGAGCAGCCGGCCCGAGATCCGGGACGAGGTGAAGAGGGGCAGATCCGGCCCCGGATCGCGCAGCTCGAAGCTCGGCACCAGGAGCCCCACGACGCCCTCGAGCGCCGCGCCCAGGCGCACCCGCGGATGCACGGCCACCGCGACGCCGGCCGAGGCCACGAGCGCCAGCCAGTACCCGGTCGTGCCGCGCGCCCCGGCCGCGCGGGTGGCGGTCCCGCGCACGCCCCCCAGCTCCAGCCCGCCGCACAGCGGGATCTCGATCCGCCGCGGGCCCAGCCGCCCGCAGCCGAGCACCGCCCCCATGCCGGCGAACGCCCGCAGCGACCCTTCCGGGCGCACCTCCGTCCGCGGCGAGAGGAACGTACCGCGCAGCTCCAGCCGCGCGCGCCGCCACAGCAGACCGCCGACCACCATCGCGGCCCCGGAGACGCCGGGGAGCGCCCCGAGCTCGGGACCTCCCTGGAGCCTCAAGGTCCCGCCGAGCCGCCGCCGCGCTCGCCGAGGCGCCTCCAGCGGCGTCTCGGAGCTCACGACCATGGGCTCCCACACCTCCGGCTCCGCCGGTGTCGGGGGGAGCTCCGGCGCCTGCTCGGCCCGCGGCTCCGGCTCCACCGCCTCTGCTTGGACCTCCACCTCGGCGACCTCGTTCGCCGCGTCCCCGACCGGCTGCGCCCGGTCCGCGCCGGGCTGCACCTCCGTCGCCGCCGCCTCGCCCGGCGAGACCGCGGCCGCCACCAGCAGCGCCGCGGCGTCGACGAGGGCCGCGCAGCGCCCGGACGTCAGGCTGCGGGGCGCCGCGCGACCTCGCGGGCCGACCCGCATCGTCAGGCGAAAGCGCGGCGCTTCGGCGTGGTGCGTCACCCGGGCCTCGACCTCGACCTCGCCCGCGAACGCTCGCCCGAGCCGCCGCTCGATCGCCGCGAGCAGGTCCTCGCGCCCCGGGCAGTCCTTCGGCGCGTCCCACACCAATCGGGCCGACGCCGGGTCGGGCACCTGGACCGCGAGCAGCGCGGCGAGGGCTGTGACGATTGGCAAGGACGACGAACTTACCACGAGCGCCGCCGCGACGACTCGGTGCACCGCGAACGCGCGCCCTTCAGGGCAGGACCCGCGGCCGGGCTCGCCGGTTTCATCCGACCCGGTGACTCGCCTCGCTCGATCGCGCTTCGTTCCGGCTCGCGCGCGTGGAGCCGCTGACGACATTCTCTGCGCGCCGACGACCGCGAAATTTTTTCACCTCGCGTCGTGAAGGATCCGCCGCCCCCCGGAGAACGACACGAATAAAGGAGCGATGCATGATCCTGTCCAAGCTCAAGCCCGCGGCCGCCGTCCTCGCCTCGGCCTGGTTGTCCGCGTGCGTCCTCGATTACAAGGTCGGCGACAGCCCGCAGGCGACGGCGACCACGGATGCCACCACCACCGCCCCCACGCCCGGCACGGAGCCCACCTCCGGTGGGTCCACCGGCGGCGCGCCCGAGGACGAGTCCGCCACCAGCGAACCCACCCTCGAGACCACCAGCGGCACCACCGACCAGCCCGACGTCACCTCCACCACCGCCCCCGAGCCCGTCGACTGCAGCGAGATCGTCCTCGAGGACGAGGTGCTCCTGCAGGTCGTCCGTGACGCGCTGGGGATCGCCGAGGGGCCGATCTCGCCCGAGACGGCGCTCGAGCTCGAGATGCTGGTCGTCGACGGCGGCGTGGCCTCGATCGCCGGTCTCGAGTGCTTCTCGAACCTCGAGGATCTGACCCTGAACAACACCACGGTCCACGACTTCTCGCCGCTGGCCGGGCTGACTCGGCTGTGGCGGCTCGACCTGAAGAACAACGGCCTCACGGAGCTCGATACGCTCACGGGCCTGCCGGCGCTGAACCTGCTCGCGCTCCAGGACAACGCGATCGTCGACCTGCAGCCGCTCGCCGCGCTACCCGGCCTGACCTATCTGTACGCCGACCGCAACGCGATCGTCGATGTGGGACCTCTGGCCGACGCGAGCGCGCTCTTCGACCTGTCGCTGCGCGAGAATCAGATCACCAGCCTGAGCGCGCTGGCCGATCACCCGCAGCTCCGCTATCTCGCGGTCGACGACAACCCGCTGGCCGAGGGGCTCGACGTCCTCTCCGGCGCGCCGAAGCTGTTCTCGATCTCGGCGGCCAACACCGGCCTCACCGAGCTCCCGGCCGTGCCCCCTCCTTCCCTCGGGATGCTCACGCTGCCGAACAATCACATCTCCGACCTATCCCCGCTCCAGAACTACCCCGCGCTCACGTTCACCTTCGCCTTCGGCAACAATCAGATCACCACCCTGGCCCCGTTCATGGACGCTCCGTGCGCGGTGAGCAACACCCTCCTCGCGGTGACCGGCAACCCGCTCGACGCGAACAGCCTCGACACGCTCATCCCGGCGCTGTGCGACCTCGGCCTGGCCATGTTCTGGGACGGCGGCGAGTGCTGACGTCGACGAGGCGACGGCGCCGCGGCGCCGTCGCCTCGAAGGGGCACCGAGCCCGGCGACTCAGTTTAGTGCAGGCCGACGTGTCGAACGCGCCGCAGCCGGTGGCGCAGGTCAGGACGCCGCCGGCGAAGCCCTGCGATTCGCAGGTCGCGCCGCCGAGGTCGCTGCCGTCGCAGGTCTCGCCGGCGTCGATCTGGTTGTTGCCGTAATCGGTGCACTGCGACAGGTCGAAGTCGTCGCACTGCTCGCTGCAGGCCAGGGTCCCGCCGAAGAAGCCCTGGGTCTCGCAGGTCTCGCCGCCGAGCTCGGTGCCGTCGCACGGCTCGTCGCCGTCGAGCTTGTCGTTGCCGCGGCCGATGCAGCCCGAGGTGTCGAACGCGCCGCAGCTGTCGGCCGCGCACGTCAGCACGCCGCCGTCGAAGCCGAGCGACTCGCAGGTCGCGGTGCCGAGCGCCGCGCCGTCGCAGGTCTCGCCGGGGTCGAGCACGTCGCACTGCGAGGTGTCGAACGCGTCGCACGTGGCGTTGCAGGCGAGAGCGCCGCCGCCGAAGCCCTGCGACTCGCAGGTCTCGTTGGCCAGCGCCGCGCCGTCGCAGGTCTCGTCGTCGTCGATCTGGTCGTTGCCGCACGGGTCGCACTGCGACACGTCGAAGCCGCCGCAATCGGCGTTGCAGCCCAGGGTGCCGCCGCCGAAGCCCTGCGATTCGCAGGTCTCGCCGGCGAGGTCGCCGAGGCCACCGCCCTCACCGTGCAGCAAGCCGCGACCCACTTCGCCGCGCTCGAGCTGACCGGCGCGCAGAAGACGATCGCCGAGGGCGCCCTGCGCAAGATCGCCGCGCGCCTGACCTTCCTCCTCAACGTCGGCCTCGACTACGAACCCTCGCGCGAAGTCACCGCACCCAGCGAACCCCTCCAGCTCGGCCTTCACGAACTCCGGCAGCAGGCCGTGGCCGCTCTCCTCGAGCCGCTCAAGGAAGCCGGTGAGGTGCCGGCGCACGAGCACCGCGGCGTCGCAGTCGTGGGTCTGTCGCGGGACGTAGACGCCCGGCCTCGCGCACGCGGGCATGACGCCCGGCTCTGCATCCGCACGACCGCGCGCCTCCGCTCACCAAGGCTGCGAGATTGCTGCCGCATCCGCGCGGCCCGTCGCGGCGCCCTGACCCGCGAAGTCGAGCGGCTCGGCGTGACCGTCGCGGACATCCCCTGAGCCGGACCGACGGCGGGGCTGCTGCTGCAAGCCTGCACGACATCAGCGCAGCAGCGGACCCGTGTCGACGATCCGTACGTCGTGCATCTGGTGCAGGTAGGCCTCGAGGTAGCCTTTATGCGAGCTGCCGACGATGACCAGCATGCGCATGCCGGGATGCTCGCCCAGCACCTCGCGGATGTTGGCGGCCATGCGCAGGTTGCGTGTTTCCCAATAGCCGAGGTAGTTGCGGCCGAAGCGCTGCGGCGACGGTTCTTCCAGCGCGGCGCCGAAGTCGCTGTCGTAGGCGAGCTTCGCTTCGCCCGGCGCGTTGTCGGCGCGGTACATGGCCAGCACGCCCTCTGCCGTGCCGAGCGACTTTTCCCGCGCCGCGGAGGCGGCCAGCCGTTTTTTTGTCGCCGGATTGTCCCAGGCTTTCGAGATCGCCGCGCCGGCCGCCTTCTCGTCCGTGCTCGGGCCGTCGGCCGTGTGGTCGTCCATCGGATACACGCGCTCGTGGCCGAGCCGCGCCGCCAGCTGCGCGCCGATCAGGATGCTTTCGTCGCGCCGTCCTTGCAGCGTGGTCAGCAGGTCCACCAGCACCCCGTCCAGGCCGTCGCCCGCGCGGCGCTCCGCTTGCGGCAGGCGCAGCCACTGCACCATGGCGGAAGCCGGTTCGCCGCCGGCCAGGAACACCGCAGCCAGCCGGCGCCGCTGCGCTGCCGTGGGAGAAGCAGGCCAGGCGGCCAGCAGCCTGTGCGCCTCGGCGGTGGCGGACGGCACGTCGAGGCCGGTGGCGGTCCTCGCCGGGGCCGGATCCCAGCAATACGATTCGATGCTGTCCTGGTAGCGCTGCGGGTAGCGGCGCATGAAATCGCACTGTGGCCCCGACAGGGCCTCGATCGCGATCGCCTGGGGGCGCCAGGCGGCCAGCAGGTCGAGCACGGGGCGCAGGCCGGCCGGGTCGAAGGTTTTGGGAAGCTGGGACAGGTGCGGGGAGCCCAGCACCAGCACCTCGTTCGCCGGCCCTTGGGCGGGCCCTTTCAGCTTGCTCGGATCGAAGCCGGGCTGCTGCGCGCAGGCAGCAGAGCAGAAGAATGCGAACAGCAGCGCACTGGCACGTATCATGGTCGGGTTTCCGTTCTGTCAGGATTCCCGATCATAGGGGCAAGAAAAAGTCCTGGTCCAGTAAAAACGGATACAGACGTGTCAGTTCATGCGGCGCGGGTCCGGCGGAGCCGCGCCGCCCAGGTGCAATCGGGCCGCCGCGGCGAACGACGCGTGAGACGGGAAGCGTGCGCGCATCCCGTCCATGCCAAGGCCGAGTGCGTCGGCGACATCGCGCGGCAGGGTGTCGACGATGGCGGTGCACGACGCCGGCCAGCTTGCAGAAGGGCAGGGCCGCCATCGGGCCGGACGAGCGCTCGACTGCATCGGCAATGCGTTTGGGGAAATTCCAGCGGCGGCACAACTCGGCCGTGAACTGGCCCTCCGACCGGCCCAGCAAGCGCTGTTCGCGTTCCCAGCGGGCACCTGGCAGGTGCGGCAGCTGTTCGATCTCGGCAAAGGCCGTCGGCGCGACCTGGTAGATCAGCAGTTCGCCCAGGCGCAGCACCATGCCGGACAGCCATGCGTCGCCGGCGTCGGCGCCGGTGCCATTGGCCAGCCACTTGCCGTAGCCGGCGCAGGCCATGCTGCTCTTCCAGAATTCGTCGGTATCCACGCCTCTGCGAACTGCTCGGTGTCGGCGTGCCCTGAGAATTCGTGAGCGACGAGCACGAGGTCATAGGCTCCACCACGGATTCGACGCAGGAGCGCCTGCCGGCGGCGCGCTGCACCGACCGAGGCGATTGTCTCGCACTCGAGGCCCAGTTCTTCATGGATGCGCGTTTCGAGCTCCCGGAAGCTACGGTTGCTGACGAACAGCGCGCGTCGACCGGCGAATCGCGCGCGCACCTTCTCGATCGACGCTGCGAATTGGGCCGATGGACGCAGCATCCACGAATCCTGTGGCTCGCTGCGCGTAGGCAGTTCGACCCCCACCAACCGCCGCTGCAGTGCGCGCAGTCGGCGGCGACTGCGTCGCTCGGCGAGCTCGGGTCGGAGCGCAAGGATCTGCGATTGAAACTGGCGGCAGAGCGGGATCAACGACGGGTTGTCGAGGATGTCGAAGGCTCGCAGCAGCCAGGTCAGTACGCGCTCAGGGTCGCTGGCCGGACCAGGAATCTCGGCGAGAAGAGCCTCACGACGCGGATCCCGCCCGAGGAACTGCGCCCACGAGGAGCGAACGAAAGTCGGGTCGAGGATTTCCTCGATGGGTCCACCCTCCGCTCCGAGCGCCCGGGCGAGCCCCCGCAGCCGGCCCATCGCCGCGCCCCACGCCGTACCGGGGACACAACCGCGGAGCCATCGCAGCTCCGCGGCTGTCCGGCGGAGTTCGTCGATTCGCCGCGACGCCTGGTCGACGGATTCGGGCGACGGACACGCCGCCTCGCCCAGCGGGCCGCCGAGCGCGACGAGAGCCTCGTCGATGGCCGCGAACATCGCCGCCGGCGCGAACGGCCGCGGCTCGCAGGCCGCGTCGTCGGCCCAGCGCGGCACGTGCCGCAACCGCTCCGCCGCCTCGCGGGCGACGGCGTGCCAGGTCCCGAGGCGTTCCGGTGTCCCCTGGAACACGCGCTGCGGACGGATCGAGCGGGAGAGCGCGGGGACGATGCCAGGCCACCACGTCTGCCCCAGGGCCTGCAGGACCTGCGCGACCGCATGGACGTGCCGTTCAGCGATGTGGCCGCGCTCCTGGGCTGCCCGCGCACGCGCGATCCAGGCGGTCATGACGAGCCTCTGCCGTTCCGGCGTATCCGCGGCCAGTTGCGCCTTCGTGGTGTCGATCTCTCCGAGGATGGTGGTCAGCGCGGATGGTACGAAGGGGGTCTGCTTCGGCATCGGGTCCTCCTGCCGCCTTGGGCATGGAGGTGTCCCGTCAGCCGGGCAGATCGGCTCACGCTCCGTCGTGCCGGTAACTGTCCTCGACGTCCTCGACGCCGATGGCGTCGTCCGGCGTCCGCGTCTCGCTGGCGATCGCGTCGATGTGGCGCCGGGCTTCGGCGAGGCGGCGTTTGACGGTCGCCGGGCCCTTCTCGGTGGCCGCGGCGATCTGCTCGATCGTCAGACCCTCGCAGCGCATGAGGAACATCGTGCGCTCCTCCTCGTCGAGGCGCGCGAGCAGGACGGACACCCGCAGGCGGCGATCGACCTTCTGGCTGAGGGTCGTCGTCGAAGCCGCGAAATGCGACTGGTGGAACTCCTCGTAGGTCTTGAGCCGGGTCCGGGCCTGCAGCAGCTTCGTGCGGGCGATCCCCCACAGATAGCGCTCGACGTCGTCGATCGTGCCGTCGAGCTTGCGGAGGAGCACCTCGAAGGTCGCCTGCACGAGGTCCTGCGCCTCCGCGCGCGGGACACCGCTGCTGCTGAAGAAGCGGTGCAGGCGGTGAGAGTGGGCGCGCACGAGCGCGGCGATCTCGGTCGGGGTGAATTTGGCCATGCTGCTCCTGTCCCGCGAGGCGGGGTGTTCGGCTCACGGGCGCCGGTACGCCGCGAGGACGCCGGCCGCGAGCTGCTCGTCGCCGTGGCGGGCCGTGAATTCGCCGAAGGCGGGGTCGCGGCCGACGAGTGACCACACGTGTCGCACCTGCTCGCGCGCGCTCCGTCCGCTCGTCAGCTCGATCTGCCACAGGCCTGAGCCATCGACGCGCCCCTTGCCGTCGAACGGGACGTCCTTCCGCTCGCTGTCGAGTGCGGACGCGACGACAAGGTCACACCCGGCAGCGCCGAGCTCGACCTCGTAGGCGCGCTGCTCCCGGCTCGTGCGGTCGCGCGCGAGGAACAGCCATCGCCCAGCGAACCCCCTGGCGTCGCGGCACGCGCCGGTCTTCGCCGGCAAGCCGATCGTAGCGATCGCATCGGGTGGCGGGCAGGTGGGCTCCGCCCACGCGTCGCCCGTGCATGCCTGTCGGCATTCGGCCGTCGCCTCGGCGCCCAGGCAACGCGCCCCGCACAGAACGGTGCAGGGTAGGTCGTCCGTCGGCGCGTCCTGGACTGTCGTACGCGCGCCACGTACCACGCCGGAGAAGCGTTGCTTGCCGCCCGCCGCCTCGGCGTGGAAGTCGCCGTACAGCCGATCCCCGTCGACGACGAAGGAGAACTCGTACGTGTGATCGGCGGTGGCCTCGCCCGCCTTCCGGGGGCTGAAGCGCCCTGCGAAAACGCCGGTGAAGGGCCGCGCCCATGCGACTTCGACTCGCTGGCGGTCGCTGCGGGGCTGGGCGTAGACGATGCCGTCGTTGCCGAGCTTGCGCAGGTCGACCCACAGGCCGCAGGGCGAACCGTCGCGCGTCAGCTCGAGCGTGTACCGCCCGACCTTCCCGAGGTGGAAGGTCTGCTCGGCCCACTCGGCGGCAGCCGAGAATCTCCAGACCCCGGTTACGGCGGCGACGTCGGGACACTCGGCGTCGGTTCCCGACGGCCGCGCCGCAGGGCTCTCCATCACCTCGATCTCCTCGGCCGCCGACGCCTCCACCTCCGTCGCTTGCGGGGCGTCCCAGAACCCCATGGCCATCAGCACGCCGCCGACCGACAACACGCCGACCGCCGGGAACGCCAACCAGGGCGCGACGCTGCGGCGCGTCGGCCGGCGCACGGGCACGAGCTCGGTCGTCGAGTCGACGTCGATGCCGAGGGCCGGCGCGGGCCCGGTCGCCGACGGTCCGCGCGCCGGCTCGGTCAGCGGCAGCGCGGCCAGCAGCGCCGGCATGTCCGGGAAGCGACGGTCGGGCACGGGGTCGAGGGCCCGCCGGAGCGCCTCCAGCACGGGCTCCGGGAGCGGCACTTTCGGCGGATGCAGCGGCCGGCGCTGCCCCGGATCGTCGGATCCGGGGTCGTAGGGCAGCGCGCCGCACAGCGCCTTCCACAGCGCGGCGGCGAACGAGAATTGGTCGCTGCGCGCGTCCTGGGGCTGGCCGGCGAGCGCCTCGGGCGACATGAACGCCGGCGTACCGACGCGCGCTCGCCTCGCGTCGCCGCCGGCCGCCGCCGAGAGGGCGAGCCCGAAGTCGACGATCTTCGGCACGCCCGCGACGAGGACCACGTTGCCCGGCTTGAAGTCGCGGTACACGAACCCGGCCGCGTGGATCGCCGCGAGCCCCTCGCCGACGCGCTTGAACGTGGCCAGGATCTCCTCGTGGCTGCGGGTCGCCTCCTCCAGCCATTTCTTGAGCGGTACCCCGAGCTCCATGGCGACGAAGAAGCAGCGGTGCTCGCCCGGCACGAGCTTGAGGACGTCGAAGTCATGGACGATGACGATGTTCGGGTGCGAGACCCCGGCGAGGTCCTGCGCCTCGCGCTTGACCCCGCGGGCGAGCCGATCGTCGGCCAGGCCCGGGAACAGCTTGAGGGCCACGCGCCGTTTGAGCTTGGTGTCGAGCGCCTCGCACACCACGCTGCTCGCCCCGTGATCGAGCACCCGGAGCACCTGGAACTTGCCGTCGGTGCTCGTCACCGCCGTGCCCGCGAGGTTCGCGGTGAGGACCTCTTCGCGGAGCCGCCGCTCCAGGGCCTCCACGTCCTCCAGACGGTGCATGAACGTCACGGTCGACACGACGCCCGCACGATACTCCAGCCGGCACTGCGCGCGATAGCGCCGGTCCCGAGCGTAACATCGTTTGATCTACAAATACGCGGGGTCCGAAAATTGTTGCCGGGACCGTGAGCCGATCCGCCGGGCTGACGGGAGAGGGGTTGTGAGGAGCCGACAAGAAATGCCCCCGACTCGCCCCGTCTTTCGCCCGATACGCCGCGGCCCACCGCGAGGCCGCAGCGTCGACACCGCATGGCGGCGCCGCGTGGCTACCCGCTGTCAGCCGGTTCCGTTAGGCTCCGGGACCATGAGCGAAGTCGCGCCTGACAACTGGCAAGACGCCGTGACCCGCCGCCTGCGCACCCTCGTGCGCCTCGGACCGCTGCACCGCATCGAGGCGGTGAAGGTCCACCGCGACGACGACCTCGAGGGCATCGACCTTCGCGCGCTGTGCCTGCGGGCCCTCGACCTGACGATCGAGCGGATGGGTCTCGGCACGGGCATGACGCACGACGAGCTGTGCGACGAGCTCGAGCCGATCGTCGGCCGCATGCGCCCCGACCTGAGCCCGGCCGAGCGCCGCGGCGTCGCCGAGGCGGCCGTGCTCGACCTGCTCAACGAGCGCGACCGCCGACGCGAGTTCCGCGAGCGCTACGCCGCCTTCGACGGCGAGCGCGTGGTCCACCGCGAGATCTGCCTGCGGTTGCTCCGCGAGTCCGAGCTCGGTGACGGCACGATCGTCCTCAAGGCGACGACCGAGGCGATCAACATCTACGCGGGCATGCTCGAGTACCCCGTCGAGGACGCCCAGATCGCCGAGGAGGCGGTGCTGCGCTCGCAGATCCATCGGGGCCTGATCGCCGACGCGGTCAAGACGGCCCAGCGCTACCGCATGCGCAGCATCGAGTACGAGCAGAAGATCCAGGCCTACCTCGAGACCGCCCGCCGCGACGTCACGCAGGTCGACTGGATCCACGAGGTCCTGGCCTTCCTCGCCGGCGCGCGGGCCCACCTCGAGGACCGCCAGCGCCACGATCACGACCTCCTGCGCAGCATCGAGGATCGACTCGACGCGGCCGGCGACAGCGACGCCGGCGCGCTCGCCCGCCTCCGCGACACCGTGGAGGAGTGCTACCGCCGCCACATGCAGCTCCACGGCCGCATCATCCCCGCCAACCAGGACTACCTGCGCGAGCAGGACCGTCAGGTGTTTCGCCCGCGCCTCGCTGCCTCCTACCCCGACCTTGAGGCCGACGTCCTCCGCACTGCGCTCGAGCTGCCGGCCGGCGCCTTGGCCGCCCTCGCCGACGGCCTCCTGGCCCGGTTCCAGCCGCCCAGGCCGCCGCCGCAGCTCCGGCTCTGCACCTTGATCGACAAGCTGCTCGCCCCGCGGCGCGCCAGCGACGACACCGAAGTGGCGCCCGAGCTGGCGGACCTCGAGACCGTCGACGCCACGCGCACCTACTTCACGGCCGACGACCACGCCGTCGTGGAGGACCTGCTGACCTCCCTCCCGCCTCAGGAACTGCTGCTGTCCACGTGGTTCGCCGAGCTGCGCGCCGACGGGGTCGAGGCGCGGTTGCTCCGCCTGCTCGGGCTCCGCCTGCTCGCCCTGTTCGGCAACCCCGACGACCCGCTCGCTCGCCGCTACAGCATCCGGAGCAGCGGCCGGCAATTCATCGATCCCGACTTCTCCGGTGATGACCTCGTCCTCCTGCGAAAGGTGCCGACCCCGTGACCCCCTTCCACTTCGAAACCATCGAATCCGCGGCGCGCCTGGTCGCCTTCGGACTGACCCCGGGCCTCAAGCCGGCGCGCGAGCCCGCCTACGCCCAGCTCATCGAGCGCTACCGGACCGACCCGACCATGCGTCACTGCACCGACGCGGTCGCGCGCGGGCTGCACCTCGCGGTCCTCGGGTTCACGCCCCAGGGCGTCGTGCTGGGCGCCAACGAGGACGGCCCGTTCGTCCACAAGCTCGCCGACTACCGTCGGACCACCCTGAGCGTGGAGGACCGGATGTGCCACGGCCTCGTGCAGCTGGCGATCGCCGCGTGGTGCTTCCCGGCAGCCCAGGATCTCGCGGCCTCGGACGACAGCGCAGGCCTCCGCTTCTCGACCAACAAGGTCGTCGCCTACGTCGTCCGGCTGAGCGAGGAGCTGCAACGCCGCAGCCAGCACGACCCCGAGCTCGGCTCGCCCGAGCTGCGCGAGGCGTGGCGCGCGGTCCTCCAGCGCCCCGAGACCCGCGCCACCCCCGACGGCCGCCGCGCCGCGAGCACGCTGCACGGCATGGTCGAGTACGCCCTCGAGGTCCTCGAGAAGGGGAGCCTCGTCCGCCGCCTGTCCGACGACGACGGCGGCACCTGGCAGGCCCTCGCCGCCTACCGGATACACGTGCGCGAGCTCGCCGCGCACGACGCCTTCACCCTCGTCCAGAGCGTCCGCCCCGCCCGCGACGCCGCCGCCCAGGAGTAACGATCATGCCTCGCCTCATGCGCCTCCACTTCGCGTCGATCGGCCACCGCGACGCCCGTCTCTCCCCGCTGACCCTCGACTTCCGCGACGAGCACCACGGCACCGGCGTCGACACCGTGCTCTGGCTGCGCAACGGGGGCGGCAAGTCGTCGATCCTCAACCTGTTCTTCTCGCTGATCCGGCCCGGCGTCCGCGAGTTCCTCGGCAGCGCCGCCGAGGGCAAGAGCCGCCGCCTCGCCGACTACGTCAAGGACGGCGACCTCGCCTTCGTCGTCAGCGAGTGGGACCTCGCCCCGCGGCTCGACCTGTTCGCCTCGCCGCCGGCCCGCGTCCAGGTGCTCGGTCAGGTGCTCAGCTGGAAGGGGCTGCAGCGCTCCCCCGACGAGTCCAAGCTGCGCAAGCTGCTGTTCAGCTTCCGGGCCGGGCCCGAGCTCGGCTTCGACGACCTCCCGGTCCGCGGCCTCGGCGAGCCGGTGGCCTCGTTCGAGGCGTTCCGCGAGTGGCTCGCCGGCCACAAGAGCCGCAACCCCGCGCGCGAGGTGTTCTACACCGACGCCCCGTCGCCCTGGCGCACGCACCTCGGGCAGCTCGGCCTCGACCCCGACCTGATGAAGGTCCAGATCGAGATGAACACCCGCGAGGGCGCGGCCGACGAGAGCTTCCGCTTCCAGGACCCCCGGGCGTTCGTCGATTTCTTCCTGCAGCTTGCGATGGACACCGAGAAGGCCGGCGAGCTGTCGGCCAACCTCGAGACCTTCCGCAGCAAGCTGAAGCAGCGGCCGGTGCTCCTGCTCGAGCGCCAGCTGTTCGACGCCGCCCTGCCGCCGCTGCGCGAGCTCGCGGCCGCCGTCGACGCCCGCGAGGCCGCGCGCCGCCACCTCGAGGCGACGACCGACGCGGCGGCCGGAACGGCCACGGCCCTCCGCCAGCGCGCGGAGAGCTTCGAGCGCCGCGCCGCCGAGCGCCGCCGGGACCACGAGCGCGCCCAGGAGCAGGCCCGCATCGCTGGCAACGAGGCCGACCTCAAGCGGCGCTGGGCCGTAGGCGTCGAGCGCCGCGCCGTCCGCCTGCGCGCCGGCGAGGCCGAGGAGGCGCTCCAGCGGGCGCGCGCGGCCTGGGCCGGGCGCCGGCGGGACGTCGACACCGTCGAGGCCGCCCACACCCTCGAGCAGCTCGAGGCGCTGTCCGCCCAGGTCGTCGCCAAGCAGGCCGTGCTCGACCGCAGCACCCGCGAGCTCGTCCCCCTGAAGGTGTCGCTCGAGCGCGCCGGCTCGCGGCTGCGGGGCGCGCTCCGGGCCAGCGACGCGCTGCACGCCGAGCGCGAGCACGACGCCGCGGAGCACCACCGCGGCTGCAAGGCGGCCGAGCAGGCGCTCCGCGACGAGAAGAGCCAGGCGGACACCCGGATCGGCGGCCTCACGGCGGAGACCCGCACCTGCCGCCAGCGCCTCAAGGAGCGCGAGCACGCGCGCGAGACGCTCGCCCGCGACAGGACGCTCGACAGCTATGAGAAGGCCGAGGACGCGCTCGCCCGCTGGCAGGAGCTCGCCGCCCGCGCGACCGCCCGCGCCGATGAGGCCGGCCGGCGCCACGAGCAGCGGACGCGCGAGCGCCAGGAGCTCGCCGCCACGCTGCGCCCGCTCGGCGAGGAGCGCGGTCGGATCGAGACCCAGGCCAAAGGCGCCCGCGAGAAGCTCGACCAGGCGCTGGCCTGGCGCGACAGGCTGCGGCGCACGCCGATCCTGGGCGAGATCCAGGGCGTCGACGAGGCCGACCTCGAGCACCCGCGCCTCGAGGCGCTGCTGCGCGAGCAGGCCGAGGCCGCCCGCCGCCGGATCCTCGAGCTCGGCGTCGACGCGGCCGAGGACGAGCGCTCGCTCGACGCCCTGCGCACCGACGGCTTCCTGCCCCCGACCCGCGACGTCGCGGAGGTCGTGCGGACGCTACGAGCGCGCAAGATCGCCGCGCACGCCGGCCTGCGCTACCTGGCCGAGAACCACGTTAGCGCCGAGGCCAGCGATGCCATCGCCCGGGATCCGGCCCGGCACGCCGGCGTCGTCGTCCTCCGCGCCGAGGACCTCGCCGTCGCCCGCGACCTCCCGGCGCTCGACATGCGCTTGCGGACGCCGATCCAGGTCACCTGGGTCGGCGCGGACAGCCCGAGCGGCCCCGCCCCCTGTGTCCTGCCCCCCGACCCCGCCGCCTACGACCGGGCCGCCGCCGATGTCCGCCGCCACGAGCTCACCGAGGCGAAGGAGGCCCGCGGCCGCGTGGTCGCCGATCTGCGCCGCCGCGAGCAGACCAGCAACGCCGCCGCCGACGAGCTGGCCCGCTGGCTCGCCGCCTGGGGCGGCGGCAAGCTCGACGCCCACGAGTCCCTGCTCGCCTCGCTGGTCCGGCACGCGCAGCAGCTCGCCGAGCAGATCGCCGACGTCGAGGCGCGCCTCGACCAGCTCGCGGCCGACATCGCGGCAGCCGCCGGCGAGCGGCAGACCGCCGAGGTCGAGGTCACGAAGGCGAAGCAACACGCCGCGCGCGTCGGCACCTTCATCGAACAGTACGAGCGTCACTTCCAGGCCTGGACCGACGAGCTCGAGCGCCTGCAGCGCGAGTCCGACGCCCTCGGTCGGCGGCTCGACGACCTCGCCATGTTGATCGGCCAGGCCGGCGAGCGGTGCCACGAGGCCCAGCGTCGGGTCGACGAGCTCGGCCACCAGCGCCGGTCGATCCGCCGCCAGCTCGACGCCGTCCTCTACCACGGCGCCGACGAGGACGACGACATCCCGGCGCTCGCCGAGGCCGAGGCCGAGTACGAGCAGCTGCGCGCCAGCTACGAGCAGAAGACCAGCGAGAACCGTCTGCAGTGGGAGCTCGAACAGCTGCAGCGGGACCTGGTCCGCGTCCGCACCGCCTACGCGAAGCAGCTCGAACGCGGCCTCGACGAGCCGGAGGTCCGCGCCGCCCTCGCCCGCGCCGACTTGCCGGGCCAGCTCGCCCGCGCGCAGGCTGCCCTCGAGGACGCCGTCCGCGACCAGGCACGGGCCGAACACGCGCAAGCGGCCGCCCAGCAGGCAGTCACGAACCTCTCTCGCAAGCGCGACGCCGACGACGTCCCGAAGGACGGCCGTCCGCTGCCGACCACCAGCCGGGACGCCGACGCGATGGTCGAGCAGCTCCGCGACGAGGCCCAGGTCGCCGCCACCGAACACGAACGCCGGCACAGCGAGGCGCAGCAGCACCACGACGCCGCGAAACAGCTCGAGGCCAGGAAGGCCGCGCACGAGAGCGCCCTCGAGCTGCTGTTGACCGTCGTCGCCGACGAGCTCGACGAGCGCCCGCCGCGGGACCTGCCCGACGACGATACCGCCGTGCGGTCGTCCGTCACGGACCTGTGCTCGCGCCTCCAGAACGCCCGCGTCGCCGACGAGCGGAGCGCCCTGCGCGTGCGCAACTGCAGCGACGCCGTCCGCAACATCGCCGCCGACGAGCGCTTCGCCAGCCTCAAGAACCAGGCCCGCGACCGCCTGCGGGCCGACGCCACCGAGCTCGCCGCCGACGCGACCAAGTTCGTCGACGAATTCGAGAAAGCGCGTGAGGTCCTCGACGCCGCGATCGCCGAGCTCGATGATCACCGCCGGATCCTCATCACCAACCTGATCGGTCTCGGCGAAGACGCCGCCCAGGTCCTGCGCCAGGCCGCCCGCGCCAGCGTGCTGCCCGAGACGCTCGGGGCATGGGGGGGCCGCAGCTACCTGCGCGTCGACTTCCACGTCCCCGACGGCGACGCCGACAAGCAGGCCCGGATCGCCCCGCTGATCGACCGACTCATGGACGCGGCGAACGTGCCGAAGGCGCTCGACCTCGTGCAGCAGGCGATCTTCGAGCTCGCCGGCGGCCGCCACGACGCCTTCAAGGTCACGGTGCTCAAGCCCGACGCGATCCTCCGCCCCGACCCGGTCCCCGTCGAGCTGCTCAGCACCTTCAGCCGCGGCCAGCAGCTCACCGCGGCGATCCTCCTCTACTGCACGATCGTCCAGATCCGGGCCCGCCGCCGCGGTCGTGGCCGGTCGGTCGTCGACGCCGGCACCCTCATCCTCGACAACCCGATCGGCACCTGCTCCAACCGCGCCCTGCTCGAGATGCAGCGGACGATCGCGCAGAAGATGGGCGTCCAGCTCGTCTACACCACCGGCGTCGAGGACCCGGACGCGATCGCCGTGCTCCCGAACACGATCCGCCTGCGCAACGCCCACCGCGACCGTCGGACCGGCGACCTCCACGTCACCGAGGACGACCACGACCCCGTCGAGGGCGTGCGGCTGCACGCGAGGACCGCGTGAGCGCCACCGAGGCCCTCCTGTTCGCCCTGCGCGAGCGCGCCGGCAAGCGCCGGCGCCTCGCGCTTGACGACGTCTGGCACGTCTTCCGCGGCGCGTTGGCGATTGAGTACAGCGATCGCGGACGCGAGGCCCTGGCCGGCTACCTCACGGCCCTCCGCGACCAGGGCCACCTGCAGCTCCCGCAACAGCGCAGCCTGTGGGACCTTACGCCCGCGCCCCCGCTCCCGCGGTGGGTTCAACTCGCAGGTCCTACCTCGGAAGGCGCCCCGATTGACCACCGCAGCATCGCCTGGCCGCCCGAACTGGCGCGCCTGATCGACGAGCCGCGGATCGCCGCCGACGTGCTCGCGGACCTCCTCGAGATCAAGCGCTTCCTCGCCGAAGGCGGTCGTCGGCGCGAGCCGGTGCCGCTGCGCGAGCGCTCGGTCGAGCTCCTCGGCGACGAGAAGCGCCTCGACGTGCTGCTGCGCTCGCGCCTGGCCGCCCGCGTCGGCCTCGGCCCGGAGCTCCTGCGCGTGCGCGCGGTCCCGGTCCCGATCGTATGGGAGCCCGGGCCCGCCGCCAGCGATGCCACGACGATCCTCGTAATCGAGAACCTGCACACCTATGATTCGTTCCGCCGCTGGAACGCCCGTGAAGGCGGCTACCTTGCCGTGGTCTATGGTTCCGGAAAAGCATTCGCCGGCATGCTCGACGACCTCGGCCGCATCGTCGTCGAGCTCGGCGCCTTTGAGATCCACTACTTTGGCGATCTCGATGCCGAGGGTCTGCAGATCCCTGCGGCCGCAGCCCGGGCGCTGGGCGCTCTCCCCCTCCTGCCCGCGGAGCGATGGTACGACCTGCTCCTCGATCGAGGTGCAGGCCGCTCGCTGCCCGACGTCGAACCGAACGCTCCTGAGTCAGGGCTGCAGTGGCTCCCCGAGCGCCTCCGAGCCCGGGTGAGACCCCTGCTCGTCGCCGGTCGGCGCCTCCCGCAGGAGCTCGTCGGATGGGAGCAACTACGGGAATCCCCCCGTCAAAAATGAGGTCTGGGGCGGCTGCGCGGACGACGGACGTCCTGACCGTGCATCTGTAGCCGAAAAGTTCTCGTCCACACGCAGGACTCCTGCGCTTTGGCTTCGCTGGACAGGCAGCGCTGGGCGGTCGCTGACGCTCATCGATCACCCAATCGACTGCCTGCAGGGTGCAGGACGTCACTCGCAGACGGCCGACGGCCAGGCGCGTGAGCTTCACGCAGTAGGCTCGTCCCTCGTTACCCCCAGGAGCGCCGCCAGTCCCGGCAGGTCGAGCTCAGCGCCGCCGGGCCATAGGCGCAGCCGCCGTGTCGGGTTGCCCGCCCGGGCGCCCGGCGCCTTGCCGACCTTCGCTTGAGCGGTACTCAGGCGACGCCGAAGCTCGGCAGGGTCGGAGATTATTACCGGATACCCCCCGAGTTCGAGGCGTCGTACCTCGATGGGGAGGTGCGCCGTCTCGCGCGTATCGACCGCCGCATCCGCGAGAGTCAACCCTGCCTGACCGAGTCGTTCGAGGATGAACTCGAGGCCCTCAGCATACTCGGTATTGCGTGCGTCGGCTGAACCGCGGGTTCCCCCGCGCGCCTCAAACACGATGGTGGGCCGGCCGTCGACCTCTTCCAGGCGAAAGGTCGCGTCGATCGTCGAGCCGTCGGCGCGAACCGGACGAAGTGACCCGAACGAGCGTAGACGAGGCTCGGCGAGCTTCCAGGCGGCGAGCGCCCAGCCGGTATCGATCCACCTGGTCGAGCCCTTGGGGGTGCCGTCGAGGTAGCGCGCGCGGTTGACCCGCGCGTCGTCGAGTACGCCGCCATGGGCTCGCACGTCGTCGCTCGCGACGGCGACCCATGCGAGATCGGTCAGCGAGATCGAGCGCTCGGCAAAGCCTTCGTCACCGCCATCGATACGCAGCCCGCCGCGCTGCGACGGACCGAGCACGCGGGCACGCCGCCCCCCCTGGACAAGCATCGCGTTCGGCATGGCGAGGATCACGTCGACAACTCGCTGCGCGCGGGCAAGGCTGCCATCTGGAAGGACCCTGGACACGGTGCGCCCGTCACCCCAGCGCTGCCACGTCCGGTAGTCGACGTCAGGGATTTTCCACGCGTCGTCTTGCCAGCGCCCGACGCCCAGGTATTGGAATCCGCCCTCAGTTTGTGCGAGGACGAAGGCCGTCTCGGCTGGCCGGCGCGTGACGGGCACTTGCACCCGGTCGGGGGCGACGAGCTGGCCGGGACGGTCGATGAACACAAACAAATGACCGCCCCATCGGCCGGTGGCAGGCCGGTCGATGCCGAAGGTGGCTTCGAGATCTGTGACCGTCGTACCGACGGGTGGCGCGATATCTTCGGGCCGCACCGACCCCTCGAGCCGGGCAATCGCAAGCATGTCCTCCGTCGCTTCGTACGACGGACCCTCGGGGTTGTCGGAGATCAGGCGCCAGCGGCCCTCGCGCTGGACGATGCGCTTGAGCTGCCACGAGCTGCCCTCGGGCAGCTGGATGAGCGCGACGCGGTTGGTGAGCGCGCTCGCCGGCAAGCCGCGGCAGTAGCGGAGGATGGCCCAGTCACCATCGCGAAGCGGATGCGACCCGCCGTCCATCGATGTTCCGGAGACACGCACCGCGAACCGATCCGGCGCATCCCCCTCGACCGGCAGTAGCACGAGCTCGGAGTCGGGCGGCTCGGCTTCCCCGAGCGCGGGACCAGCCGCAGCGCGCAGGTCCGGATAGGCGACGACGGCGCGTCGGGTGAACGGGATCAGGTTGCTCTGCACCGGCTCGCACCACAGCCCGTCGGGGCTGGCGACGAAGCGGACGTCGAAGGCTGTGCCGGGTTGACCCGCGGCGGGTCCGAACCACCTTCGCAGCAGATCTGGTAACTGGTTGCGATCCGACCCGACGGGCCGCGCGACCTTGCAGAATCCCGTGACGAAGCGAAATAGCCAGACGGAGCCATCGGGCAGACGAACAGGGAGTTCTTGCCCGGACACGCGTTCGGTCGCCCGCTGGGGCAGCTTGATGATCGGGTCGCGTTTATTCCAGATTACCCGGCAAACAAAGCTGTCATCGCTGATCGGCACGCGGTAGCGCGCGATACGGTAGTCGACGAGCTCGCGCACGAGCCCGGGAAGCGCGGGATCGGGTGGGAGCGCGAGACGGAAGCGGTCGTTCTCGTCGACCACGAACCACGTCCGTTTCTTCTTCTTGGCGTTCGTCCACGCGGCGATGGGATTGTCACGCCAATAGGCGACCCAGCGGCGGACGGCGGACTCGTCAGGATTTTCGGGCAGGCGATCGTGCTCGAGCACATCGTCCAGAAGTTCAGGCGAGCGCCGCAGACGACTCCACGCGCCGAGGGCGAGGTCTCGGATCGGCAGACCGGAAAACAGCGCGCCGGCGTCGAGGAGCACGTCGAGCGTCGCCATCTTGAAGCTCTTCGTCATCTCGGTGGTCTCGAGGTCGTCCAGGAAGCCGTTGTCGAGCACGCGCAGCTGTTCGGGCGTGAGGTCGCCTTCCGCGGCGACGAAGGCGAACCAGCTGCCGTGCCGAGCGCGCAGGGTGGCGGGCGCATATCCGAGACGCTGCAACTCGCCGGCGGTCGGGCGATGGTCGCGAGTGTCGCGCAGCTCCCGGTAGGCTTGTTCGACGCGCTCAGCCCCGCCGACGCGGTACAGGCTCTCGAGGATCCGCTTGGCCTCGAGCTCGAGCTCGACAGTGCAGCCGTGCGGGAGCTCGGTGCGGCCGGTGGCGACCAGTGTGGCGAGCGCTGCGGCGCGGTCTCCGAGCGAGAGCAGGGTGCGCAGACGCTCGAGGAAGATCTTGTGATTGCCGACGAAGTCGAGGACCGTCACGGCCTGCTTGCCGGGGGCGGCCCGAAGCCCGCGCCCGAGCTGCTGCAGGAAGACGACGCTCGATTCGGTCGGACGTAGCATGACGACGCGGTCGAGCGCGGGGAGGTCGACGCCCTCATTGAAGATGTCGATCGCGCAGATCGCGTCGAGCTCGCCGCGCTGCAATCGCGTCAACGCGAGGTCGCGGTCATCCGAGCCCGGGGCCGCATAAACCTTGGCAACCCGCACGCCCCGCGCCGCCAGCCAGGCCGCGGCGTAGTCCGCGTGCGCCACGCTACAGCAGAACACGAGCGTGCGCGTGCCTGGGTGGGCCTGCCAGGACACCCACAGCGTTTGCATACGACGCTCGGTCTGCGCCGCAGCGGCGAGCTGTTCCGCATCGAAGTGCTGGTTGCCCCAGGGGATATTCTTGTAGTCGATATCGTCGCGGACGCCGAAGTAACGAAACGGCACCAGGCGGCCGATCTGAACCCCGCGTGCGAGGTCGGCGCGGTAGGCGACGTGGTCGTCGAACAACCCGAGGATATCGGCCGCATCGGCACGATCGGGAGTGGCGGTGAGGCCGAGCAGAAACGTCGGATCGAGACGTGCGAGGACCTTGCGATACGACTCCGCAACCGCGTGGTGGACTTCGTCAATGACGACGTAGTCGAACCGCTCGGCGGCGAGCTGGTCGATCCACGGCGCGCGCGAGGCTTTGGAAACCGAGGCGAACACGAGATCAGCGCCGATATCCGCGTGATCTTCGAGGCACCAGCCGACGGGGGAGTTGGCGTTGCGACTGCGCAGCTGCGCCCGGTACGTGGCGGCCGCCTGCCGCAGGAGCTCGCGGCGATGGGCGAGAAAGAGGAGGCGCGGTACACGGCCGAGCTCGTCCCACAGCTGGACGAAGTCGAATGCCGCTAACCAGGTCTTGCCGAGGCCGGTAGCAAGCACCACCAGGGCGCGGCGTCGGCCCTGTTCGCGGGTCGCGCGCAGGCACGCGAGCGCCTCCTTCTGCACGTCGTGGGGCGTGGCAAGCGCTAGGGGTGGATCGACCTCGACCTCGCCCGGCGGCACCGAGGCAGGACGGGCGCGAACCCTGGCGGCATAGGCCGCGATCCAGGCCGCGTCGAGCGGCTTGGCTCTCGACCAGAGCGCCGCGAACGCTTCGCGGATGCGGCCCCAGGCACGGGCGTCGACGTCGCGTTCGACCCGGAGGTTCCATTCGATGCCGGTGTCGAGCGCCGAGCGCGAGAGGTTCGAGCTGCCGACGAACGCGACGCCGAAGGCAGGGCCTTCAAGATGCCAGGCCTTGGGATGAAACGAGCGCGTACGGCCGGGCAGCGTCGCAACTTCGACGACCTTGGCCGCGAGCGTCCCCCGCTCTCCCCGGGTGGCCTGCCAGTCAAGGAGGAGCTCGAGCGCCTCGACCTGCGTGATCTCGAGATAATCGCCGGTGATGATCCGGATGACGGCGCCCTCACGCAGAGCGGTCTCGAGGGGATGCTGAATCCGCTCGAGGCCGCTTGCCTGCACGAACGCCGACACGATGTCGATTTTTTCGGCGCGCGCCAGGAGCGGCAGGACGTGCGCGGCGAACGGGTCGTCCTCGCCGCCCGAAGCGAGCGGCGGCGTGTCGCGGAGGTAGTTTCCGCGGCTGGGGATGACGTGGCGGACCCCCCCGCGCGGATCGTCCATGTCGCCGACGTAGCGCGGGATGACATGCACGTGGAGATGCATGACGGTCTGGCCCGCAGCCGACCCCGCGTTGAAGCCGACGTTGTACCCGTCGGGCATGTCGCTGGCGTCGAGCATGTGCTTGATCGCGTCGACCGCTCGCCAGATGGCCTCCCGCTCGGCGGCGCTGGCGTCAAACCAGGTGGCGATGTGGCGCCGGGGGATGACGAGCGTGTGGCCGCGCGAGACCGCATGGAGATCCCGCACCGCGATCACGAGCTCGTCCGACCACACGATCTGGCTGTCGGGGATGGCGCAGAATGGGCAGGGCGGCACGGGGCGACCTCAGTGGGAGTGTACGCGAGCCAGAGCGGCGTCGGCGAGCGACCGGCCCAGGCTCCTCTTCCAGTGCGCGTCGTCGCGCTCCGCCGGCGGCGCTTCGATACAACGGGCCCGAGGTGAGCGCCTACGGGGCCCAAGAGCCCGTCGAAGCGTTTGACGAGGTCGTCGAGAGCATCGCTACCAGGGTTCGAGCCGCTCCGACATCGAACGTCACCTCGCCGAGGCTCCTCCTCCGTGGGCCGTCGCTCGCACGCGTGCAGTATGCGAGCAGCTCCTCGCGGAAGGTGAGCTCCTTCAGAGCGCGGATGGTCTGGCGCTCGCGCAGAACAACGGCATGAATCGCGACCTGCTCGCAAGGATGGAGCGGCAGGCCAAGGCCGCCGGCGAGGCCACGCCGTCTGCGAAGGTGCCGATGAAGCGCTAGCAAGCCGTGGTGGAAGTTCTCGCTGATGAGGCGCCTCGTCGCCTTCCTCTTCTTCACGTCGAGCGCTTTGACGGGGCCACCGCCCGAGTGCCACCGGCGAGCGTGATGTCGTCCCTCGCTCGGACTTGCCCGTCTCCGTCCTCACTCCGCTTGTCTCGGCGGCCCGGCAACCGGCGGCCCGAAAGCTTGGTCCGGCCGGGGTCGAAGCCGGCGCGGAGGCCCTGTTGCGCGATCGCGCGATCTCCCGGTGGCGCTGCTTGTGGCGCCGGAGATGCGAGGCGCGGTAGGTTCACGCTGCTGGTCTCGGATTCGATCTGGGTTGAGGTGACAGAGTCCGGCGATACCGTACGGCTCGACTTCAGGCCGAGGACGATCCGCGAGCGGGTGGAGCTCCGGCGCAGGAAGTGGGGCCTATGACGACGCAGGAGCGCTGGCGGGTCCATGTGGCCGCGTGGAAGTCGAGCGGCCTGTCGTGCAAGGCCTACGCGGCGAAGGCCGGCATCAACCAGCGGACGCTGACGTGGTGGAAGTCGAAGCTGGCGAGCGCCGGCGCGACGGGGCCAGCGCCGGCGAGCTTCATCGAGGTGACCGAGCAACTCGCGGCGCGCCGGCGTGATCGAGCTCGTCGTCGGCCGCGTGCAAGTCCGGATGCGTGGCCGTGTGGAGGCCGAGGTGCTCGCGCGCGTGCTCGACGTGCTGGAGACGCGGCGATGATCCCGACGTCGTGCGGATCTTCGTCTGCACGCAGCCGCTCGACATGCGGCGCAGCTTCGACGGCCTCGCTGCGGCGGCGAAGCAGGTCCTCGGCGAGGACCCGCGGAGCGGCGCGCTGTTCGTGTTCACGAACCGGCGCTCGAACCGGCTCAAGGTGCTGTGGTGGGACAAGAACGGCTACTTCATGCTGTGCAAGCGGCTACACCAGGCGCTGTTCCGGCTGCCAACGGCGAATGACCCTTCGGACAGGTCAATGATCGTCGACGGGCGCGGCCTCCACGAGCTGCGGCGCGGCGTCGCCTCGACCCCGCGATCGTGGCAGGCGCGAGATCGCTCTTGACTCCTGCGCTGCGGGGAGTATCAGGGAGAGGCCATGAACGAGGCCGCCTACCGCCAGCTCGAAGCGCGAGCGAGCAAGCTCGAGGCGGGGGTCGACAGCCTCAGCGCAGAGCGCGAGCAGTGGACGGCGGAGCGTGAGCAGCTGACGACGGAGCGCGAGCGGCTCGCCGCGGAGCGTGAGCAGTACCGCAAGCTCTACCTGCAGACGCTCGAGCGGTGCGCGACGCTCGAGCGGGGGATCGTCGCCGGCAGGCAAACCGAGCGACACGCCGCGGACTCGCAGCTCGCGCTGCAGGTCCTGGGCATGCTGCTCAGCCCCGACTCGCAGACGCCCCACGCCCGACCTGTCCGAAAAGATCGATCCCGACGTGCCCGAGCGGGAGCGTGCGCCGCGGCGGCCCACGGGTCGGCGGAAGCTGCCAGAGCACCTGCCGCGGGTCGACATCGAGGTGCTGCCGCCTGAAGTGCAGCAGGAGGGCCTCGCTGCGTTCAAGCGGATCGGCGAGGTGTCGTCGAGGAAGTGAGGATGACGGGCCGATCAATTGCGGCGAGACGCTGATTTCAAATGGATGGAGAGAGGCAACGGGGTGTACGGCGTGATGCCTGTGCGTGGCCCGGGAATTTCCCTACAGCAGAGGATGGGCGGCGATGGTTGGTTCCGAGCGGCCACGAGAAGCCCGCGAACGCCATCAGGGAAGGCGAGGCCGCACAGCAGCGAGTCCAGTTGGCCCTGGAGGATCCCGGCCAACAGCGTCAGCGCGGAACCTGGAGCCGTGGTTCGCGCTCGACCGCGCTCCGGAGGCCGAGCTGCGGGTGATCCACACGCTGTTCTTCCGGCCCGGGGAGGCGAGCGACCGGTTCGAGCGCGAGCAGACCGGCCCGGCTGCTGGCGCAGCACCGCCCACCGATGGCGTGGGACAGGTGTTCGTGCAGGTGATCGAGGGAGGAGACGCTCGCGCGTCGTGACAAGCGGCGGACGAGGATGCTGAACCAGATCTCGATCTGGTTCAGCCAGGAGCAGTGCTTCGGCGTGTAGACGAACCGGATTCGATGCGACGGGTCCGACAAGAACGCCGCGCGCGTCTCCATCGTGCGCAGGACACCGCTCTCGCCCTTGGCGCCGAGGGGCACGTCGAGGCCGCAGCGGGAGGCGACGAATCGTACCAGCGCCTCCGAGTTGTGGGTGTTGAGATTATCGAGAACGAAGATCCAGCGTGCGTCGGGATCGCCGTCGATCGTGCGCGCGATGTGGTCGACGAAGTCTTGCTCGGTACGGCGCGCACCGATCGTCGGGCTCACGATGTGCCCGGTGGCGATCTCCAGATTCGCCGTCAGGCAGAGCGTGCCGTGCCGGACGTCCTCGTACTCGATGCGCTCGATCCTTCCGGGCCGCACCGGGAGCGCAGGCCGAGCGTGCTCGAGCGCCTGGATGCCGGTCCTCTCGTCACAGCTGATGAGATGGACGCCCTGCTCGTGGAGAGTCGTCGCCTGCTCGTAGAGCTCGCAGATGGTCCGGACCACCCGGCGAAGCGCTCCGGGTCCGCGGGCGTGTTTCGCAGCCAGTACTTGACCCTGTGCGGCCGGATGTCGGCCTCCCTCTAAAAATCGGCCGACCTGGCGCGCGGAGATCGAGTCGACGATCCCTCGTTTCACCAGCTCTTGTGCGAGCGCTCCCGGCGTCCAGTGGCTGAAGGGGACGCCGCTCTTCTCCGGGGGCTCGCACGCCAACGCGAAGATCTGTGCCACCTGATGGGCCTCGAATCGGGGCGGCGCGCCCGTCCGCGGTCCGTCCGCAAGTACCTTGAGGATCAAGCGCTCGAGCTCGAGGTCGCTGACGCCGCTCTCCTCCGCAGCGGCAGTTCAGCTTGGCGGCTCCGCCACCGGTGTCGCCATCGGCCGATCGCCTCGGGTCCCATGTCGAGCTCCACCGCCTGCTCGTTGTTCGGAACGCCTTGCCCGGACAACTTCACGATTTGCACCCTCGGGACCAGTTGCTGTGGGTCTTGTGGCT
Organism: Nannocystis exedens; assembly: GCF_002343915.1. Lineage (GTDB taxonomy): Bacteria > Myxococcota_A > Polyangia > Nannocystales > Nannocystaceae > Nannocystis > Nannocystis exedens. The sequence goes on from NZ_NETK01000001.1 coordinate 7,583,039, forward strand.
CCGCTCGAGCTTGTCGAGGATGCGCCGCTGTCGTTCGGAGACGAGGATCCTGGGGGCCGTCCGTGCCATGGTGGTCTTCCGCCTGTCCAAGTACCCCGGGTGCGAATCCGCTCCAAACTTCTGGCGTTTTCAGCCGGGCAGCACTAGGGGCGCCAGTCTCGGCGCCGGCCCTGCCGTTCGGCGGCGCACGACGGACCGCTACCTGGCGCCGCCCACCCCGTGAGGAGCGGGCACGGTGCTCGTGGCCGCGCCCGGCTCATCGGTAGTCAGCGCGCCGGCTTGTCGGTAAAGTCGCCGGCATGAAGATGACCTCGCTGCGAACACGCGGGCTCGCTCGGTCCATGAGATTCGGGTTCTTGCTGCCCGCGATCGTGGCGGCCGCCTGTGGAGGGTCGGGCGGAGCGATGGGCGAGTCGGATGGGATGACGCGCGGTCCGGACACCGGCGGCAGCGAGACCGGCGACGAGGTCGAAGGCCCCTGCCTGTTCTCGTTCACGGGCGAATGGGACGTCTCGGTGGTCGCCGAGAAAGGACTCTGGGGGAGCTTTGCCATCGGCTCGACGTACGCCTTTGCCATGAGCGGCGACGGTGGCGGCTTCGTGTACAGGGGCGAGCGCGAGCTGATGTACGCGGTACGAGACGGCGACACTTTCCGCGCCGAAAAGGTCGAGGGCCTCGGCAGCTATCCGTTAAAGGGGGCGGCGCTGGTGTATCACGAGGGCGCGCCGGTGATCGGCTTCGCCGTCGTGTCGACCTGGGGAACGACCTCGCTCATGCTGCGCAGCGGCGACGAGTGGCTGGAGGAGGAGGTGGCGCCCGAGCCGTACGATTTTGCGCTCGCGCTGGCTCCCGACGGGTCGCCGGAGCTGTTGACGCTGCAAGCCGGCAATCTCTACCACTCGGCGCGCCTGCCCGGCGGAGGGTACAGCGAGGAGCTCATAGCGAGCGCGAAGGTCGAGGGCGGGACCGTGAGCGTCAGCAACGCCGCGATGGCGATCGACGCGAGCGGCAAGCGTCACGTAGTCTACCGCAGAGCGAACGACGAAATGTACTACGCCGAGAGCTCGCCGGAGGGCTGGGTCGTCGAGAAGATCGCCTCGGACATGTCCGACGTGACCCCGGCGATCGCGCTCGACGGAGCCGGGACGATCTTCATCATCTACGCCACGACCGACGAGGTGGCCGCGCTGGCGACCCGCAGCCTGGGCGGCACGTTCGCCGCGTCGACGCTCGGCGCCGTGCCGACCGAGAAGCTGGTCCTGCTGACGAGCGAGACGGGCGAGGTGTTCGCGGCGTGGTACGAGGAGGAGCCGGCGCTGTGGCACATCCGCAGGCCCGACGGCAGCGAGAGCACCTACATCGGGCCGGGGCACGGCCTCGCGCTCTCCGACGGGCTGCTGCACGCGATGTATTTCAAGCAGAACGACTTTCCCCAGTACGACGTCTGCTACGCCACGCGGCCGCTCTGACGGGTCGGCAGGACATGCCTTCAGCACATGAGATTCAGGCCTGGAAGGAAGTGTTTTGGCTCAGCTGGAATGGGACACGCCCCGACCTGGTAGAAGGAGCCGGGGCAAGGACCGCCCATAAGCAAGAAGACACGCCGTCACCACACCCCTGACCAGAATATCAATCTGCTGCGCCGACACCACCTCGCGAAGGTCCCGGTGTCGGAGGTCTGCGAGGGCGCCGAGCTGCAGCCGAGCGTCTTCTACGGCTGGCTGCGCCACCTGTTCGAGCACGGCGCGGCGGCCTTCGGGGAATCTCGCAAGCGCGTCGAGACCAGCCGGGAGCAGGAGCTGCTCGCGGAGAACGAGCGGCTCAGGGCCCGTCTGGCCCGCAAGGACGAGGTGATCGCCGAAGTGACCGAGGAGCTCGTCCGGACAAAAACAACTGTTGGGGAGCCCTGACGGACCGCTGGGTTCCCCACGACGAGCGCGACCAAATCGTCGACTTCGTGCACAGGCTGTCCGAAAAGACAGAGGTGCCGCTCGTGAAGTTCGTGGAGTGGCTGGGCATCGCCCGCGCCAAGTTCTACGAGTGGCGCCGCCGATACGGCAAGCTCAACGAGCACAACGGCAAGACCCCGCGCGAGAGCTCCCAGCGCACGAGTCAAGCGTTTTCGCGCATGGCTCGTCGGGTCGACGGCACACCTCGCAGCAGTTCGGCGAGCGCACGCGCGTCGATGACGACCGACCTGTCCGAAGGGGCACCTGGACTGGGCAGCCGAAACAGGGCCTGATGCAGCCGCTTGCACAGCAAGCAGAAGCCGCTCCGATCCCACCACAGGATCCGCAGGTGACGTGCGCGCCGGTTGGTGAAGACAAACAGCGCCCCGCTCCGAGGGTCCTCGCCGACGACCTGCCTCGCCGCGAGGGCAAGCCCGTCGAAGGAGCGCCGCATGTCCTGCGGCTCGGTGCACACGAAGATCCGCGTCGTCGTCGGGATTCGGCCTCGACGCGGCCATGCACGCGGATTCGGACGCCACCGCCGACGTCGAGCTCGATCGCACCGACCGGCGGAGCGGTCGCCGCGAGCTGCTCGGTCACCTCGACGAAGCCTGTCGCCACCGCCGGCTGGGCGCCGCCGGCGCTCCGCAGCTTCGACTTCCACCACGTCAGCGTCCGCTGGTTGACGCCGCCTTCGCCGCGTAGTCCTTGCACGACAGTCCGCTCGATCCCCACGCCGCGACGTGGCGCCCCCACCGCTCCTGTGCCGTCATAGGCCCCACATTCTACGCCACAGCGCCACCCGCTCGCGGATCGTCCGCGGCCGAAAGTCCAGCCGCCCGTGACCCCGGACTCGGTGACCTCGAAACAGAAAGAGTCCGAGAGCGACAGGGTGAACCTGCCGCGCCTCGGCGAATCCGGCCTCAAGACAAGCGCCCCACGCTCGTCCACGTTCTCTTCTTCGTTCGACATCGAACCTCCGAGGCGCTTGGTTAGCTCGTCGACGGCTACAACCATCACCACCGCCACTCCGGCATCGCCTTCCTGGCCCCCGCCGATGTGCATTACGGCCGCACCGACGCCATCCTGACCGTCAGGGCCGCCGCCCTCCACGCCGCCTGCGAAGCCCATCCGAGCGCTTCGTCCGCGGACGACCCACGCCGCGCCGGCCTCCCGCCGCGGTCTACATCAACCCTCCGCGCCGCCCCGACCGCCTTCACGAACACGAAGTGCATGTCCTTACGCACAGGTGCATCACGACCGATCCACTGCCGGACTGTTACCCTGGCGATTCTCCCACTCACTTAACATGACCAGCACCGTGTCTCAAAGTCATTGACAGGCTCCGCCCACGCTGTCCAGGCCTGATCGCCGGGCCGGTCGTCGCGATCCGTGCTAATTCCCCTGCTCATGAGCCCCGATCCCTTCGAGGAGGCCTGCGCCGCGACGACATCGCCGGAGCGTCTCGAAGTGCTTGCGACGAGCGAGCGGCGCGACGTACGATCCGCCGTCGCGCGCCATCCATCGACGCCGCCAAAGACGCTGGCGGACCTCGCGCTCGATTGCGCCGACGCGATCGTGGAAAATTCCGCGTTCACAGGCGCGAACGGTGGTGCTCTCGTCGCGGTGCTCCCCACGAGAGTGCTCAGTAGGCTTCCGGAGTACGTCGACCTTCCTGCGAGTTGGGTCGGCCATCTCGCCCAGGATGCTCGCGAGGAGGTGCGCGAGGTTGCCGCGCAGTTCGCATCGCCAGAGCTGCTCGAAACGCTTGCTCGCGATCCGAGCGGGGGCGTGCGCGCAGCGGTCGCCGCGAACGCTGCAACGAGCGGAGCGTTTCGCGCATTACTCGCGGCCGATCCTTCACCGGATGTGCGCGCAATGGTCGCCGGTTCCCGCCACTCACCGCCGGAGCTCGTGGACGCGCTCTCCCGCGACGGCGACGCGTCGGTGCGCGCGCGAGTCGCCGGTGGGCAGCCGCTCACGAGCGCGCAGACGGTGCGCTTCTTGGCGGACCCGAGTGAGCAGGTCCGGCGCAATCTCGCATGCAACCCGCAAGCAGACATCACGCTCTTGGCGCCGCTCGCGCGAGACCCGAGTGTGGAGGTGCGCCGCGGGATCGCCCGGCGCGCCGATTTGCCGGAGGTGCTGCTACGCGAGTTGGCGGACGATCCCGTTCTTTCGGTCCGCCTCGACGCCGCCAGGTTTCACACGTTGCCACCGGATCTGATGCAGCGTTTCATTCAGGATCCCGAGGAAGGCTTTCGCATGAGCTTGGCCGAGCATCCGGATGCGCCGCCCGCTTTTTTGAGTGAAATGGCTCGAAGTCGAGAGTTGCCACTTCGCTGGCCCGTCGCCAGGAACCCTGCGTTGCCGCTTGAGCTCATCGAGCTCCTCGCGCGCGACCCGAAGATCGAGGTCCGTGCAATGATCGCCAGGAACCCCGCGACCCCGGCCGAGCTCGTCGCGCAACTCGCCGATGACCCCGAATCATTCGTGCGAGGAGCCGCCGCGAGGAACCCAAAGCTACCTGCGCCCGTCTTCGAGCGTCTGCTCAGAGACGACGCCGACGACGTTCGCGCCTCGACTGTCGCGAATCCTGCGATCACGCGTGAGCAGTTGATGACATTGCGGGACGATCGGTCACGCGGTGTTCGTCTCCTCGCGGCCATGGAGCTCAGGCGATCCAGCACGAGTCACGAGCTCCTTCCGGTCGCGCCGTAACGCCCGCCATTTCGTGTGCGTCAGGCGACCGATGTCTTCGCCTCGAGGGCGCTGATGCGCGCAAACCATGCCGCGATGTTAGCGCCGGCCAGGATCCGCGTGAATTCGCCGACGAGACATGCCGCCGGTGTCGCAGCGGCTCGGCGGCTCCTGCCTGATGTGTAAGCCAGCCCACCATCGGGCCGAGGGTGAACCAGGCCAGCTGGTCCTTGGGTTGAATTCGCGGACGGGAACGGCGCTGCGGGTAGAGAGGTGCTGCCGTCAAGAAAAGGGTGAGCGCTGCGGTGTGTGGCAGCCCGCAGCGCTCGGTGTCGAAGATGACCCTAAGGTCAGGCGATGATCGACGGGTGAAGGTACCGCGGCGATCTCAGGAAGGCAAGTGGATGTCGACGGCGGAGTGGCGACGCCATCGACGACGAGCGGGGATTCCGAGCATTTCTGTGCGGGCGGTGCCGACAGCTCGTCGTGCTGTGCCGCCGGTGTGATCGAGGTGACCTGTACTGTGGGCCAGTTTGTGCCGGGGCGAAGCGGCGGGAATCACTGCGCCTGGCCGGTCGTCGATACCAACAAACTCCCGCTGGAGCCCATCGGCACGCGGCGCGCCAGCGACGATACCGCGAAGCGGCGACGGAGCGCCGAAGGGTGGTGCCGGCGTCGCTCGCCGCGCCCTCGCTGCCGTAGGCCCTTTTCGAGCGTGTCGATCCTCAGCGCGACCGTGGCGGTGCGCTCGGTGGCGGTGACGTGGCGCCGGTTGGCCTCGCTCTCGCCAAGGAAGATGCCACTGAACAGGCGCCCTCGCTCGAGGCGCAGCAAATCGAAACCGAGCGCGTGGGCGCAGACGCGGCGAGGAGGCGAGCGCGGGTAAGAAAATCGAACGTCGTCGACCCCGAGCATCACCAGCCGCGTGTCCTTGTCCTCCGCCCGAGTGTTGAAGAGCGCGAGGCTATGCAGCGGTGAGAGCTGACGAGACGAACCCCGCGGTGTGCGCCCTGTCGTTCGCGGCGTTCACCGGCGCCTTCGCCTGCCGACGATCGGGGTGGGAGTTGGGCGCTGGCACCACCGCACGCGTTGCGGCGCTACGAGCTGGAGCTCCGGGGGACTGGCCTGCAAGTACGTTTCTGACGCGCACGGTTCACTGCCGCCGAGTCCGCGAGCGCGGCGAGGCGCTCCTCGGCGCAGTCCTGGACCGAAACCGTCCAGAGATCGGCGCCGCGGCGGTCGAGGCGGCGCCCCGGCCTCGGAAGCACTCCGAGATACACAGCACCTCGCCGCCAATGTCTTTCCGCGCCGTCACGCTCGCCGACCATGCCCCGCCGGTGTAGTCCGGCCGTGGCCACCGCGTCACGATGCGGTTCGTCGCACACTTACGACGAGAGGCAGGCTCGAGCGCTCGTGCTCCGCCCACGCCCTCCGCGAGCGTCTTGCAGTCCGGTGGCCTCCGCCGCGCCGAGCCGCGAGTGACCGGGGGCGACGACGTCCGCAGGGGGTCGAGCCGCCCGGCGGCCCGCCCGGCACCGCTTCTCAACGCACCGTGACGAGGCGTCCCGCCATGTCGAGGAGGAACACCGCGCCATCCGAGCGGCGGAAGGCACCGTAGTTGCGTTGTCCGTCCGGCAACACGAGATCGATCGGTTCGTTCGGGCGATCGAGGCGCCATGCACGCGCACGGAATGGGTCGCGTGCGATGACCTCGTCGTCCGAGACGGCGATCACCTCATTGTTGTTCGGCTCGAGGCCGTGTCCGTCGGGCCCGCCCCGCAGCTCGATCCACTCATCGGTGTCCGCGTCGTGGACACACAGGTAATCGCGCGACGAGAGCGTGGTCAGCCGACCATCATCCGAGAGCGAGACCCTTCCAACCCGGCGTGGTGCCTCCGTGAGACGAACGGCGCCGCTCGTCGTCTCGAGGCGCGCGACTCTTCCGTACACGTCCGCAGCGACGGCCCAGCGCCCCTCCGCGGACAGCGCCGACGACGCGATCGACGAGAGAGCGACGGCCGCTCCGCCCACGCGTTCGAGCGTCGCCACCTCGTACACACCGAGCTCGGAGTCGGTGTCCGCGAGCACCATCCGACCGTCGCGAACGGCGTCGGGCGCTCGACAGCCCAGCGAGCGCTCGTGGATCGGCCTCCCCGTTCGGCTGTCGAGGAGCAGCACGACGTCGTCGGAGGCGGACACGACGACGCCGTGAGCCGAGAGGAACGCGCGCCTGGGGTGGTGGTCGAGAATCCACCGCCAGCGATCCTCGTCGCGCGAGACGTCGAAGAAGCCGACGGCCATGTTGGCCCGCCAGCACACGAACGACCCCGCGACATCGAGGCCGTCGACCATCGTGTCGGCGATACAACATCGTACCGGCCGATCGGGCTGGGCGAGATGGGTCCATTGCAGGGTATCGTTCCCGAGCCACACCGCGACGACGTCGCCCGCGGATGCGACCCAGTGCACACGGTCCTCGTCGACGCGACGCTTCTCATCTGCCAGGACCCCGGCGACGACCGGAGCCGCTCGCCCCGTTTCGAACCAGGGGTGCGGCTGCGGAGGGCCGACCCGGATGATCTCGTCGCCGCACACGCACGTGACCATCCCGGCGACCGCACGATCGGCCGTGTCGAAGAGGGCGCTGACCGCCGCCTCGAAGAGACGCGCCGGCGCGACGATGTCGACTGCGAACGTGAGCGACGCCGCGCCCTCCTGCGCCATGCCACTCGACAGCACCGCTGCGGGTTCGAGGACGCGACGGGCATCGTCGCGTGTCGACCCATCCGTGAAGGTCAGCGTTCCCCGGATCGAGAATGGCAGTGACATGCCGCGGAGTCTCGCACGTCGCCACGGGGCGGCGCAGCCTCGACGCATGTGACGACGCGCGTTTTCGCACGCATTTCACATCCTGCTCGGGGCCGACGGGAGTCTGGTGGGGATCCTCGACTGGACCTCTCCTCGTGGTGTGACCGCAGAGGGCGAGGCGAGCCGTGACCGACGCCTGCACGAGCCTTCGAGGTCACCTCCCGAGAACGACGAGCATCTCCGCGCCGATCCGATTTAGGCCCAAGTCACGGTCAGCATGTAAAGTCCTGCTGCTGCGGGGCGTTCATGGCGCCATGATCGAAAGACCCATGCACCGGAAGGGGACCGCGGCAGGTATCCTGATGCTCTGCGCCCTGGCGTGCGGCGGCGCCGGGCCGGTCCAGGAGGGCGGCCCGGCTCCCGGTCCCGCCACGAGCGAGGTCACGATGGCAGCTCCTGCGCCCGGTCATTATCGCCTGGCCGGTGACGAGATCATTTTCTCCGACGAGGCCACCGACGAGGACATGGCGGTCCTCGACGCCCACCCGCACCTCAAACGCATCGCGTTCTCTCGCGGGCCCAACGCCCGTCCTCCCATCCGCATCACCCAAAGAGGCCTCGCCCACCTCGCGTCCGTCAAACACCTCGAGCGGCTGCATCTCGCCGACGTCCCGGTCCCCGACGACGCGCTCGCGCCCGTCGCAGGCCTCGCGGATCTCCGCGAGCTCTGGCTCGACTTCAACCCGCACCTGACCGACCGCGTGCTCGCGTATGTCGCTCCGCTCGAGGGGCTCCGCGTCCTCCGCTTCCACATGGCGGGCATCACCGACGCCGGGCTCCTCCTGATCGCGCGCCTCACCAGGCTCGAAGACCTCCAGCTCGGCCACGCCCGCGTCACCGACGCCGGCCTCGCCACGATCGCCCGCTTCACCGAGCTGCGCACGCTCGATCTTCAGTACACCGGCGTCACCGATCGCGGCATGCTCCACCTCGAGGCCCTGACGAAGCTCCGGTGGCTCTGCGTCAACGGCACCGCCGTCTCCGGGGCGGCGCTCGCCTCGATCGAGGGTCTCACGGATCTCGAATGGCTCTTCGCCGCGCGTACGAACGTCGACGACGCGTCCCTCGCCCGGCTCAAAGATCTGTCACGCCTTCATGACCTCGATCTCTCCCAGACCCGGGTGACCGACGCCGGGCTCACGCACCTCACCCGGCTCAAGAGCCTCGAGCGGCTCCGGCTCGACGACTGCGCGATCACGGATCGTGGGCTCCAAATCCTCGCCGGCCTCCGGTCGCTCAAAGCGCTTTCTCTCCGGGGCACGGCCGTCTCGCGGGGCGCAGTCGATGCGGTCCGAGCGGGGAGGCCGGACCTCTCGATCGAGGGCTGATCGCCCAGGGCGCCCGGAGCTCGAGGTCGAGCTGTTCGTGGCTGTCCTCGGGGCCAGCAACTACACCGACGCGGAGGCGACGCGGGAGCAGCGGCTCGCCGACCGGCTCGGCCATCGCTCTATTCACGGGGACCGAAATCTCTGTCGCCTGCGCTCACAGCACGTTCATGCGACTTGAGGCGTGCTGACGCCGCAGTGCTTGAACCATCCGGCTGCATCGGCTGGGGTGACGAGATCCGCGACGGCGGAAATCGCGGCCTTGAGGAGCGGGACGGTTCGGGCACCGAGGCCGCGGAGCGCGGCCTTGATCTTCGACCAGGCGAGCTCGATGGGATTGACTGTGAGGTCGGGCGAGTACGGCGGCTGGTAGACGACCGTCGCGCCGCGCCTCGACACGCTCGCGGACGCCTGTCGCATGATGGGCTCCGAGGTTGTCCATCACCACGACATCGCCCGGGCGCAACTTCGGTGCCAGATGTTTGTCGATGAACTCGAGGAAGACCTTGGCGGTCGTACCGCCCTCGACGGTCATCATCGCCTCGATGCCGTCGATCGACAGCGCGCCGAGCATCGCGCCCTCTGCCAGGGGTCGGGCGCGAGGGGACGTGGGGCGGTGTCGATGACTGGCTCATCAGCCAGCCGTCGCGGAGTCTGAGGATATTCCGAGGGGCCGTTGCGGCCCGGGGTGTGGGCCGGCGCCTGCACCAAGCGCAGTTGGTCCTTGAGCGACTACACCGGCCCAGCGAACCCGCCGGCGCGCGCTCGGCCCGCGGGGTCCGCTCGCGCGAGGTGGCGACGCCCACCACGCGGGTCATCACGGCTGACTTGCCGAGGGTCCGTCGTGGGGGCCGGGATTGCGACGTCACCAGGCGGGCCGAGTCGCGGACAAGGGTCGGAGCCGTGCGAGTTGATCCGCACGAGACCACGTCGACGCGGTACAAGAGCGCCATGCCTCAGCTCATCCTCGAAGACCTTAATCTTGCAGCCGCCGAGCGGCGTCTCTGCGTCGCGGCCCTCGAGCAGGGCGGCAATATCGTGAGTGCTGCGCAGCTCCTCGGAATCACGCGGCACGCGATGAAGCGCCGGATCGTCAAGCTCCGCATCGTGTGGCCGCGGCCAGCTCCTCAGATCTCCGCCGCCTCACCGTCGATCTGGCCCAGCGCGTAGCCAGCGCCGACTACACCGGCCACCTCGATTGCGGGTGGCGAAATGATGTCACCCTCCGGTAGGCGCCCGCAGCGCGGTAGGCCATCGCGGGCGGAACGCTGTACAGTCGTGGCCGTGACGACAGTCGAACGAATCCGACGCCAGTTCCAGGACGCACTCGGGGAGCTCGAGATGCGCCCGCTCCTCGAGCGGTTGGAGCAGGACCTCTCCTCCCTCTCGCTGAAGGAGCTCGGCGAGCTCCTCAAGAGCCCGGCGGCTCGTCCCTGGGCGAACCTCCCCGCCTCGGTGCTTCTGGACCAGCTCTCGAAGAAGCGGGCGAGTACGCCACGTTCGACGAGGTAGTTCTTCTGCTTTCGTCCTCGATGCGAGGGACGACCTGCGTCAGCGAACTGCGAGTGGTGGTCGCAGGTGCGAGGCGCTTCGCTCACGGGCAGGGGGCGGCGGCCGACACTTGTGAGCGATTCTGCGCTGTGCGAGAATGAGCACGAGGTTTGGTGCGCCGCACCCGACCTCGTTGCTCCCCCATGAGCCGCCGCTCACGAAGACTGACCCTGACGCCGGCGAGCAGCGCTGGGCTGCTAGCTTCGGACGACGCGGCTCTGCCGGCGCTGGTGCCGCTCGACCGAGTGTCGGGGCGGCCGCAGCGGTGGTCGCCGGTGCCGGCTCCATACTTCAGGGGCGAGAGAGGGCTGCGCACACGATGCGCGGCAGCGACCGACATCGGCCGGCAGCGGGTCCAAAACGAGGACGCGCTGGCGATCGACCCGAAGCTCGGGCTGTTCGTCGTGTGTGACGGCGTCGGCGGGCGGGTGTCGGGGGAGGTCGCGTCGGCGTTGGCGGCCTCGACGATCCGGGAGTGGGTCCAGCGCGAGGCGACGAGGTTGGCCGCGGTCGCCCGCTCGCCGGGTGACGCGGAGGCGGTCGCCAGCGTGGGCGTGCTGATGCACGACGCGATTCAGGGGGCGTCGCGGGCGATCCGGGGCCTGGCGCGGTCCGAGCCGCAGCACGAAGGAATGTGCACAACGGCGACCGTGTTGCTGATCGTCAATGACTTCGCGGTCGTGGGGCAGGTGGGCGACTCGCGGGCGTATCTCGGCCGTGGCGTGGGCGTCTACCAATTGACCGAGGACCACACGCTGCACAATCTGCAGATCCCGCAGGGTCTGCTCACGCCAGACTCGGCGCGCGGGTGCAAGAGCCCGATCACTCGCGCGCTCGGGCGCGAGGACGCGGCGGAGGCCGATATCGGGGCGCTGCCGCTGATGGCCGGCGATCGGCTGCTCCTTTGCTCGGACGGGTTGCACGAGTACCTCGCGGACGATGAGTTGCGTGAACTGCTCCGACTCGACATCCGCGACGCGGCGCCGGCCGCGATTCAGCATGCGAACGCCCGCGGCGGGAGGGACAACATCACGGCGCTGTTCGGACGTACTCGATGGAGTTCTCTTGCTGTCGATCGGGGTGTCCGCGATGGGCGTCGCGGCGAGAGCGTCGCAGGACTGGCCGGCGGCGCTGCGCGCGGGCGTACGGCGGATCCAGCAGGTCGGCGGCGCCGAGGCAGGCGATCGCACGATGCTCGACGCGCTGCTCGCGGCGCTCGCGGCGCTCGCGGCCGACGAGGGGCTCGCAGCGGCCGCCGCAGCAGCGCAGCGCGGCGCAGAGGCGACGCGGACGATGACGCGGACGCACGCCGGTCGCGCGAGCTACGTGCCCGAGAGCGCGTTGCGCGGTGTCCCCGCTCCGGGGGCCGTCGCGGTCGCGGCGATCTTCGGCGCGCTCGCGGCGGCGTCGCCCGCGTGACCCGGCCTGTGGGTCACTTCGGCCGCACCACCCGCATCGCCCGGCCTCGACACCCGCCGCTGCCACGTCCAGACGAGCGCCGGCTCGACCGGCGGACGTGGATCGCCGCTGACGACTTCACGATCGCCGATGTCCTGCTAGCGACCCTTCCCACTGTTCCGCGAGCTCGACGTGACCGGCGTCGTCGTGCGCGCCTGTTCGGTAAAGCTGCTCCGATCGGTGAGCGTCGGGTGGAGCACGAACTGGGACTTGCGCGAGGACGGCATCCATAATAGCGCTACATTCCGAGGCCCCTGGGGCGCCCCTGGGGCGGCCCTGCGGCCATGCGCCGTCACATCGCCGCCGGCTCGCGGAACTCCATGACAAATTCGAGGCACGTCGGTTGCTGATCCTCGCACACCATGAACCATGGCTCTGTCCGTCCTCGTTGGTCTCGCCGTCTCTCGCTGCTCGTCGCGACCGTCATCGCGCACCTGTCCTCGCCGGCCCATGCGATGAAAAGCACGGAGGCCGAAGCGGCGGCCTGCGATTATGCACAGACCGTCTTCATCCTCAACGACCACGACCAGGCCGCGGAGGACTACTTCGGCTACGCCCGCGGGCGCTGCACCGGCGCATACGTCGGCAACGGCGTCGTCGTCACCGCGGGGCACTGCATCAACGGCGGCGATTACACCGTCTCCTTCGGGGAGGACGGCAACCAGCCGGTGTGGAGCGGGCTCGCGGACTGTGTGCGGCACCCCAGCGGGGAGTGGCTCAACACCACCACGTTCTCGGGCGCCGACATCGGCTTCTGCATCGTCGACGTCGACGCGATGAGCGTGGCGCACCCGGTGCCGCCGAAGATCCCGGTCATGGTGCCGAACGGCTGCGAGGCCGATTACCTGCGCGACCTGCTGTTCGGCACCGGCCCGGGACTCGCGTGGGCGACGTACGTGGGCATGGGCTTCGATAGCGTCGACTGCGCCGATTCGACCGAATGTCCGGCGCGGATCAAGCGCTACGCCGACGGTGAGATCGTCAAGCAGGTCTTCGACAAGGACTACATGGCGCCCCGTATCGTCGCGCTCCAGCCGTATCGGCAGCTCCCGATCGTCGTCAAGGGCGACTCCGGCGGTCCCCTGAACTTTCCCATGCTCAACAACAGCCGCCGCATCGTCGGTACGATCTCGTCGCGTACGCCCATGAATCTCACCTTGCCCGGAGAGACGCAGGAGCAGAATTACAGCGTCGTCATGCTGACGCCGACGCCTCTCTACCTGCGGTGGATCGAAGTGATGAGCGGCCTCGACATCTCGCCGTGCCACTCGTGGAGCACCACGTACCACAAGTGGGTATTCGACGGCGGCGCCGGCTGCGGCGCCGGTTACGAGGCTTCGCCGATCGGCGGTCCGCAGCCGGCGTGGTCGAGCCAGAGCGGCGCGATCACGGCCTGCGCCGCCACGGACATGTTGACGAGCTCGACCGCGTGCGCGGGCTGGACCGGCGGGTGGAGCACCCCGCCGCCGTGGGTGGCGGCCCACCTCGGGCGCTCGGCCGGCGACGGCATCCTCGATCTCGCGCTCGCCGGCACGAGCACGGCCGAGGGCATGCTCGAGCTGCCCGGCCTCAACGAGGTCTACGGCAGCGAGTTCGCCGACAGTCTCGCCGGCACGGCCGACGACGACGAGATCTTCATGGGCGCCGGCGACGACAACCTCGGTGACGCCGGCGCGGGCGACGACGAGGTCCATGGCGGCAGCGGCGACGACCGGATCCGCGGCGGCGACGACGACGACGTGCTGTACGCGGGCCGCGGCACGGACGCCGTCTACGGCGACGGCGGCGACGACGTCGTCGTCATCCTCGGCCGGTGCGAGCTCGAGCTCGGTGAGGTCTACGACGGCGGCGCCGGCTCCGACACGCTGATCACGCCGTTTACGCCCGCGCAGCTGGCCACGCTGGGCGTGACCGTCAGCAACTTCGAAACCATCCTCACCACGCACCCGGACGCCGAGACCCCCGTCTGCTCCCCGTCCGCCAACACCTTCCTCGCGAGCGCCGATTGATTTCGACGCGGAGGGCAGAGCGAATGTCCGGTGCGTCCGGTGCGTCCTCGCTCATCGAGGGTCTCCGACGGTTGACGGTCAGCCGGTAAGGATGAGGACCAGGCGCGGTAGCACGGGGTCGTGCGGGGCGACCTCGCGGAGCGACGACAGCGCGGACGGGCGCGCGGCGAGGCGCGTGCCGCCGCGTCGCCGACGGTGCGGCTACCCGCTCGCCCGCAGGTTCCCGACCGCGTAGGCGATCCCGCTCTGCAGCGTCCCCCGCGTGACGAGCGCCCCGAGGTCGACGTCGAGAAGCGCGAGCGTCCGCGCGACCTGAGCGCCGATGCCGGTCAGCACCATGCGCGTACCGAGCAGGCGCAGCGCGGTGGCTGTCTCGAGCAGCGAGGTCGCGACCTCGGCGTCGACCAGCGAGACGCCGGTGATGTCGACGATCACGACCTCGGCGCGGTTGACCTGCGCACCGTGCATCGCGGCCTCTCGCGCCTGCTGCACGCGCGGCGTGTCGAGCGTGCCGACGAGCGGCATCACCATCACCCGGTCGGTGATCGGGATCAGCGGCGTCGACATCTCCTCGATCCGGGCCCGCTGGGCGCGGATCACCTCCTCCTGCAGGGCGGCCCGCGCCGCGTCGCTGCGAGCGCGTTCGGCGAATTCCTGTTCGAGCCGCTCGCCGGCGCGGCGCAGCTCCGCCGTGCGCGCCTTGACCTCCTCCTCGAGCTGCTCGTTGGTGCGCCGGAGCTCGTCGCTCACCCGCTGCACGCGTTCGTGGAGCAGCGCGTTCTCGACGGCGATCGCCGCCTGCGCGGAGATCAGGCCGCAGAGCTTCAGCCGGGCCGGGGTGAACGCCCGCCGGGCCGCGTTGTTCTCGAGGTAGAGGATCCCGGTCAGGCGGCCCTGGTGCATCAGCGCCTGGCAGAGGATGGACCGCGGGGCGCGGGCGAGCACGTGCGGATCGCCGGCGAAGCGGCTCTCGCCCGCGTCGTCGAGCACCACGGCCTCGCGCGTCCGCGCGACGTACTGCACGACCGTGGCGGCGAGCTCGGCCCCGGCGTCGAGCGGGCGCGCGAGGCCGACGCGGACTTCGTACGGCTCGACCGCGACGGTCGCCTCGATCGTCAGCTCGCCGTCGCGGTTCAGCAGCAGCGCGCCCCGCTGCGCGCCGGCGTTCTCGGTGACGAGCCGCATCAGCCGCTCGAGGACCCGATCGAGGACGAGCTCCGCCGACAGCGTCTGGGCCGCCTCGACCGCCGCCGCCGCGTCGAAGAGCTGCGGACTCATCGCCCGCGTCGTCGTCGACGGCGACGCATCCTCGCCGGTCGGGCGCGCCGACAGGGCGGTGACCAGCAAATCGGCGTGCTCGGCCCGCACCTGGTCCGCCTTGGCCGTCGCGCCCCAGCGGACGTAGCCGTGCATGGCGTCGCCGAGATACGCGCGCGCCACCTTGGGCCGCCCGCATGCGCGGTGGAACCGCGCGCACAGCTCGGCGGCGAGCGCCTCGGAGCGTACGAACCCGCTGGCCTCCGCCGCCGCGATCGCCTGGTCGTACAGCCGGAGCGCGGCCAGCTCGTCGCCGGCGACCCGCGCCCGCTCGGCTTGTACGAGCATGTGCTTGTGCTCGTAGTTGTCCGGGCAGTGCGCGGCCCAGTTCGCCAGCTTGTCGGCGTGGTCCGCGAGCGCGGCCGTCAGCCGCTCCTTCTCGGCGCCGCTCGCTCCCGGGAGCAGCGCCGCGGCGGTCAAGCAGGCGTAGAACGACAGCTCGGTCGTGAAGTACGCCCCGCCGGCGATCGTGACCCGCTGCGCGGCGAGCTCCGTCATCGTCCACGCGCGCGCGTACTCGCCGGCGAGGTAGCAGAGCTGCAGCTTGACGACGTAGAAGAAGCAGGCGACGTACGTCAGCCCGGCCCGCTCCATCGCCGCGGGGAACGCGTCCTCGTCGAACCCGTCGCCGCCGAGCGTCGAGAGGCCCGCGGCGCGGCCGGTCAAGGCGTCGATCGTCCGTCGAATGATCGTCAGCACCCCGGTGGTCAGCGCGTCCTGCGTCCGCCGCATCAGCGCGAGGCCGTCCTCGACATCCTCTTTGACCGCCGCGAGCTCGTCGCCGAGGCTGAGCCGGATCGTCGCCGGGTGCAGACACGAATACGACAGGAACACGAAGTGGCCGACCGCGAGGCCGGCCTCGCGGGCGCGCGCGAAATACTCGAGCGCGCGTCGGACGTGCTCGCTGTAATGCAGGCCGAGCGCGAACACGAAGTACACCTCGACCGCCAGCTCGGCGTTGCCGTCGCGCTCCAACAGCCGGATGCCGAGCTTGCCGAACGCGTGAGCCTCGGCGAACTTGGCGAAGGTGATGGCGAGCACGAACCCGTACTCGACGAAGGCGACCGCGGACCAGTCGGACTGGCCGTGCTGCAGGGCGATGTTGACCTGCTTCACGATCGCCAGCGCGAAGATCGTCTGGTTGGCGTGGTACGCGCTGGCGCAGATGCCGGCGAGGAACTTCGAGAGGGCGCGCTGCCGCGGGTCGACCAGCGCCGGGGCGTCGAACAGCGCCTCGATCTTGCGCTCGGCGAGGTTGCTGTCGACGGCCGCGAACTCCGCGGCGAGCAGCGCCGCCTGCTCCGCCGGCGTCCCGCGCAGATCGACGCCGAGCAGCGCCAGACCCTCGAGCCCGGCCTCGACGGCGTCGGCGAACCGACCCTGTGAGGTGTACAGCGTCATGCGCAGGCCGTGGACCTCGGCGCGACGCGAGCTGGCGCCGCCGCGCTGCAAGATCGCCGCGAACAGCGCCTCGGCCCGGTCGAACGCCCCGGCCAGGTACTCGCACTCGGCCTGCGCCACGCCCAGCTCGAACTCGAGCTCGCGCTCGAGCTCGGCGCCCGCGCCGAGGATCGCCGCGCCGGCCGCGAAGTAAGCCGCGGCCGCCTCGTACGCCGTCGCCGTCTTGGCGCGCCGTCCGGCGGCGAGGTTGAGCCGCGCGACCTCGACCTGCTCGCCGGGGTCGGTGATCAGCGCGGCGCCGAGGTCGAGATGATGGACGACGTCGAACAGCGCCTCGCCGAGCTCTCCGCCCCTGCGCTGGGCGAGCAAGAGCCGCCCGATCCGCAGGTGCAGCGCCTGCTTGCGGTCGGCGTCGATCAGCGAGTAAGCCGCCTGCTGTACGCGGTCGTGCAGGAAGCGGTACGCGACGTTGAAGCCCGGGCCGTCCGGCGCGTCCGCGCTGTCGTCCATGGCGGTGTGGACGAACCGGTATTCGCTGTCGACCGGCAGGACGATCGCCTCGCGCAGCGCCTCCCACAGGTCACCCGCGGCCTCGGACGGCGAGCGCTCGCTGATCGTCGCCAGTGTCCGCAGGTCGAACTGGTGACCGATGCACGCGGCGAGCACGACGGCGCGCAGGGTCGCCGGCGCGAGGCGCTGGATCTTGCTCGCCATCAGGTCGACGACGTTGTCGGTGCATGGCATCTCGGCGACGCGCTCGAGCTCCCACGTCCACCGGCCGGCGCGGGCGTCGAACACGAGCCGCCCGTCGTCGTGCAGCGCTCGCAGGAACTGCGCGACGAAGAACGCGTTGCCGTGCGTCTTCTCGAACACCAGCGCGGCGAGCGAGGCGGCCCGCGAGGGCTCGCACGCGAGGGTGTCGGCGACGAACCGGGTGACGGTCGGCGGATCGAGCAGCCCGAGCTGGATCTCGTCGACGTTCGCCCCCGCGGCCCGCAGCTCGCCGACCGCGAGCGCGAGCGGGTGGCTCGCGTCGACCTCGTTGTCCCGGTACGCGCCGATCACCAGCATCGACGCGCCCGCGCCGTCGCCGAGCAGGTGGCGCAGCAGCTTGAGCGAGGCCGGGTCGGCCCACTGGAGGTCGTCGAGGAAGACCGCGAGCGGACGCTCGGCCGCGCTGACGGCCCGCAGGAAGCCCTGGAACACCAGGTTCATGCGGTACTGGGACGCCGCGTAGCCGAGCGCGGGGACCGGCAGCTGCGGGCCGATGACGAGCTCGAGCTCCGGGATCCGGTCGACGAGCACCTGGCCGTTGCCGGCGAGCGCCTCGTTCAACCGCACCCTCCAGCGCGCGAGCTCGTGCGCGGGCTCGGTCAGCATCTGGCGGACGAGCTCGCGCAGCGCCTCCGCCACGCACGCGTACGGCACCGAGCGGTTGAGCTGATCGAACTTGCCGGCGACGAAGTAGCCGCGCCGGCGCGCGATGGCCTTGTGGATCTCGTGGACGAGCGCCGACTTGCCGACGCCCGCCGAACCGGACACCAGCACGAGCGAGGCGGCGCCGCGGCTCGCCCGCTCCCACGCGTCCTGCAGCGCGCGCAGCTCGGCATCGCGGCCGTACAGCGTCTGCGGCAGCCGCAGCTCCGACGCCGCGTCGCGCCGGCCGAGCGGAAACGGCGCGACCCGCCCGGTCGCCTGCAGCGCCGCCAGGCACGCGTCGAGGTCGGCCTTGAGCCCGGCCGCGCTCTGGTAGCGGTCCTCCGCGGCCTTCGCCAACAGCTTCATCACGATCGCCGACACGACCTCGGGGACGTCCGGCGCGAGCCTGTGCGGCGGCACCGGCGAGCGCGCGATATGGCTGTGGACCAGCTCCATCGGGTCCGCCGAGCGGAACGGCACCGCGCCCGTCAGCATCTCGTACAGGGTGACGCCCAGCGAATAGAGGTCGGTGCGGTGATCGACGACGCGGTTCATCCGCCCGGTCTGCTCGGGCGAGACGTACGCGAGGGTCCCCTCGAGCGAGTCGGGGCTCTGGACCCGCTGCGGCTCCTGCGACAGCCGCGTCGAGATCCCGAAGTCGATCAGCTTGACCCGGCGAGTCGCCGGATCGATGTACACATTGGCGGGTTTGACGTCCTTGTGGATGATCTGCCGCTGGTGCACCGCCGCCAGCGTGTCCGCCAGCGACGCGCCGACTTCGAGCGCGGTCTTCGGCTCGAGCCGTCCGCCGCGCAGGACGTCTGCGAGCGACCGCCCCTGCAGCCGCTCGAGCACGAGCGCGAGGCCGCCCGGGTCGCGACGCACGAGCGCGTGGACCTTGACCACCCCCGGCAGGTCGAGGTCCTTGAGGAGCGCGTACTCGTGCTTGAGCTTGGCGATCTCGCGGGGCCCGGGCAGCTGGTTGCGCAGGACCTTCACCGCGACCGGCGCGCCGTCCGAGCCACGGCGACCCTCGTAGATGATCGCGTCGAGCCCGCCGTGGAGCTCTGCCGTCAGAATGTAGTCCTGAGACTCAGTCATCGCCCAGCTCCTGGACAGCGCCGGGATCTCGCCGCGAAATCATCACATGCGGGCTTCCGCGCGTCGCTCCCGCGCCAGCCCGGCCATCGACCAAGATGCAAGGTGCCGATGATCACGGACGATCTTCGAATCATGCGCTGCTGTCAACAGCCGGCGAAATGCGAGCACCTTCCTCGCATGCGGGTCACGCGTGCCGCTCGTGTGCCCATGCGGGCCGCTGCGACGACCTTCTGCGTTCGCGCCGGCGGGCCCGCCGCCTGTCCGGCGAACACAGCTGGTCCGGCGCGCCGCCGCGACGGTGATCCATGTACAGACAATCGGCGCGGCGACCGGACCCGTTCCGCGAACAGCACGTCGCAGACCGGCGCCCGCTCCGCCACCCGCGGCGACTCGCTCCACCGCGCGAGAGCACCGCGACGTGCGAACGCGACGAGGACGCCGCGCTCGCCGTCGCTTCAGGATTCGCCGGGATGAAGTGCGATGAAGCTCGCGGTGGGGCGCCCTCGATCGGGCATCCAGAGGAAAGAGGAGTCCGCTTCGCTCGGCCACTGCAGATAATGACGGTTTCCGTAGGTGGAGAAGGCGCCCTTCCGGCGCGCGATGATCTTGCTCGTGTGGCCGGAATCCAGGAAGCAACCCGCAGTGAGTTGGCCGCGCGAGTTGACGAGCGCGATCGTCTCGGCGAGCGTCGCCCCCGGGAACGTGTCGCTCCCGGGCCGGCCGTCGAGCAGGCACAGGTGCCGGGCCCCGTCGACTGTCTGGTAGAACACGAGACGCGTCGCAGGGCGCTCCGCCAGCAATGGGAAGCTCCCGAGCGAGCGATCGTGGTTGAGCGGGTGCCGCGAGAGGTCGGGGTACGACAAGGACGGGCCCACCGAGATGGCCGCCTGGATCGAGCGGGAAAGCGACAGCGGGCCGATCGTATGCACCTCGAGGTGCGCCCCTTCCATTGCGAGGGTCCGCGGGCAACGCAGCACGAGATCGTGGCGAAAGATGTCGAGCTGTCCTCGATCCTGACGGGAGACGGCCGCGAAATGACCGTCAGGGCGTGACATGAAGCCGATGTCGCTCCAGCGCGAGCAGGTGATCTCCGGCGTGAAGCGCGAGCTCTCCTGAAAGATCCGCGCCTTCCCTGTCCGAGCATCGGGCTGATGCAGGATGATGCTGTTGGCGTTGCCGTAGGCGTAGCAATCGGCGTCGTGCTGCGTGCGTGACCCCGCCCAGCGGAAGGGCCGCCGCCCCAGCGTCAAGACCCCATGGGCGGCGACCTCGACGACCGACAGGGCGCCGTCCCGGTTCACCAGGGCGTCCTGATCGGATACCGGGAGGCTCGACACCTGGGAGCGCTGAATTGCGAGGTTCAGGCTCAGGGTCCTGGGGCGGTGCCGGCAGTGATCCGCGAGGAAGAAGAAGCCGCCGGTCGTCGTCACGACGCTCTCGCTCCGGCGGGCGAAGTCCAGCGCGCTGATGGGAGGATCGGAGAAGCAGAGGGCGGCCCGCGCGGGCGGTCTCCACGTGACCGTATACGAGTTGACGAAAGCGCCGCCGGACAGGGGGAGCGCAGCCGTCTGAAGTACGATCCCGGGCGCAATCTCCGTCTCGAACGGCGCGACGGGTCGATCGAGGATCGGCGCGAGGTAGGCGGCGGCCTCCGAGGGCGTCTGGAAGCGGACCATGGCCTAATCCTCGGGGCCGAACACGAACGGGACGACAGCCAGGAGGCGCGCTCGTAGCTCCCTCGCGGAGGGCGTGGCCAGGAGTCGCAGCAATCCTTCAATCCTCGTGCAGGCGAGTCGGCGGGGGCTCACGGTCGAAAGCTCCGGGACGCGCCGTCTCAGCGCTTCGGGAGGGTGCGAGCACATCAGCTCGGAGAGCGGCGCCGACAGCGAAGAGAGCGTGTCCAGCTCGGCCAGCATGCCGAGCTCTTCTGTCCAGTACGTGTCGCCGAGGATCTTCAAGAAGCTCTGGTCGAGCTCGTGCGCATCGTCGCGGCCGGACGCCCTTCGAATCCTCTGATAGCCGAGGAGCAGGTCGGGCGGCACGCGATGTCGAGACGCCTTGGCGAGCGTCCGCACCATACGAAACGCTTGTTGCGCGGGGCAGCGCGCCACCTCCTGCCAGTGAACGATCGTCGGGGCCTTGTCGCGCCAGGCGAGGTAGCCGTGGTGAGGGTCGAGGATCAGCCCCGCGACGTGGAGGCCGCCGGGATCGTCGCGGTACCGGGCGGCCAGGAGGGCGTAATCGGCGAGGCGCCGGTGGTTGTCGAGGCACAGGAACGTCGTGTCGACGTCGAACAGGCCGTTGAGCGCGAGGTCGCCCCGCCGATGCAGGACGCCCAGGCTCAGGATGGGCCGTCCCTTCGCGTAGAGGTGGGCGCCCTCGCCGACGACGTGCTGGTAGCACGCGTCTCCGGGGAGGTCCGGGTTGGCTCGCCGTTTCTCCCGGAGCCGTCCGACCCTGGCGTGGCCTTCCTGCTCGATGTCGAGGCACAGGCTGCGAAGATCGCCGGCACCGCCGCCCCGGACCAGATAAAGATCGATGTCGCGCAAGGCGAGCGGCTCGTCGAAGAGGATGGCATCGAGGATCTCCCGGGCGCTGCTACCGCCGAGATAGGTCTGCGGGTACCCACGACGAACGAATATCTGCTGGATCGGGGCGAGCCAGTCCGAGAGTCGCTCGATCGAGGGGGCGATGGAAAACGCTGGATTCGACATGACGCGTCGTCCTGCTGAATGTCGTGGTTGAGCAGCTCGAAGCAGAATTCGAAAGGTGACGAGGAGGTCGAGGCGGCCGACGGAATTCAAGGACGCGAGGCGCTCGCCGGAGCGTCTGCGGGTGACCCGGCCTCCACGCTCACGATTCGCGGCGCTGGTGCTGCTCGGGCAGGTAGCTGTCGCGGTGGGCCCACACCACGACATTGTCGAGGCTGGCGCCGGGCTCGCGGTGAAGCTCCGCCTCGAAGAACTCGACGACCTCGCGATCCGAGTGACGCAGGCTGAAGTGGATCAGCACGAACGTGTTCTCCGGGTGGGCCGCGATGATCGGCCGCAGTTGCTTCCACACCGTGTGGCCGACGCGGTTCGCGCGCTCCTCCTCGCCGTCGTCGAGGTACGTGCACTCCGTGATGATCACGGGGTAGTCGAACAGCCACGGGTTTCGCTCGAACACGCTGGCGTGGGTGTCGCCCAGGAACGCGAAGAGCGGGCGCAGGTGCTCCTCGGTCACCGCGACCCCCTGCTTGCGGTGCTGCGCGACCAGCCGGCCGAACGCCGCGGCCTCGCCCGCCGCCGCCATCTCGGCCTGCTTGCGCGCGAGCTCGGGCGTGAGCTGGCTCTGGCGCTCGGAGAAGCAGTAGCCGACGCAAGGGACCTTGTGCGCGCACTCGACGACCCGGACCTGATAGGTGCCGCGCTTGCCGAGAGCGATCGTGTCGCCGTCGCCGACCGGGTGCATCCGCAGCTCGCCGGCGAGGGACGGGTCGAACGCGGCGACGTGGTTGAGCTCGCGCCGCGCGCGGACGTAGCGCTCGACGTACGGCGCCGCGGCGCTCGGCACGTAAAGATCGACGCCCGACGGTTTGCCCACCATGAACTCGATGTCGGCGACGTGGTCGTTGTGGGTGTGCGTCAAAAAGATCGTGTCGGGTTGGCGGCCCTCGCAGAGCCCGGCGTCGATGCAACAGCGCAGCTCCGGGATGTGAAAGAACGTCTTGTCGTTGGCGCGCGAGTAGCCCGTGAGCGTGAAGTCGGTCCCCGGGATCTCCCAGGTCTTCCACTGGCGAAACGGGTGGCCTCGATCGAGCAACCGGGGCACCCGCACGCGCCCCTCATGGTGCTGGGTCATGTCGCACCTCCCTCCTCGCGGCGAGTGTTAGCACCGATCCCGGACAGATCCGGTCCAGGGTCCGGCCCGCTCGCAGCATCGCGGTAGCGCGCCGCGATGGCCTCGGCCTTCTGCGCCACCAGCCGGGCCAGGGCCTCGGGCTCGACGACCTCGCAGTCCGGGCCGAGGCTCAGGACCCGCGCAGCGATCGCCTCGGGCGCGCCCGAGCGGAATCGGATCTCGACCCCGTCGTCGAGCTCGCGCAGCTCCTGGGTCGGGTGGTAGAATTGATCGCGCGCCCACGCGGCGGTCGGCTGCTTCACGCGGATGCACACGTCGATCACGGGGTCTCCGCGGCGGCCATCGAAGGTCGTGGCGAGGAACCGATCGAGGTCGAACGCCCGCGCGGCCGGGTCGAACGTGTCGTCTCGCACCCGGAGCGCCTCGATACGATTGACGTGGAACGACAGGAAGTCCCGGCGCTCCAGACAGTAGGCGACGAGGTCGAGGCCGTGCGGGTGGAGGCGGATCAAGAACGGCTCGACGACCCGCTCGCTGTGCGCCCCACGCTCGGCCGTGAAGTAGCGGATCCACACGCGCCGACGTTCGATCGCCGCCTCCAGCAGGCGCTCCTGGAGGTCCGCGCGGATCCGGGGCATGTCGAAGCTGCTCTGGAACACCTCGGGGAGCCGGCGGAGGTCGCGGTCGGTGCGATCGCGCTGCAGCAGCTCGACCTTGGCCAGCGCCGAGGCGACCGCCGCCGCGTACGGAGATCCTTCGAGCGCGGCCAGCACGGTCCGCTTGCTCAAGAGCAGCGCGGCGACCTCCTCGGGCTCGAAGCGGATCCGCGGCGCCGAGCCATGCAGGAGCTGGTAGAAGACATCGATCCCCTCACGCTCCTCGGCGATCGGGAAGAGCGAGAGCGCTTCGATGTCGCGGGTGATCGTCTTGAGCGACACGCCGAGCTGCTCGGCCAGCGCTCGCCGGCTCTTGCGCCCCTCGGACAGCAGGTCGAGGATCGACCACTGGCGAAGGAGTTGCTCTCCGCGTGCCATGGTCCGGGTGCATCATCCTGCTGAGCGGGCCGGGTCAGCACCGAGCATGAGCGCAGAACGAGGGGGCATGGCGGGGGCGGGCCACGGTGATGGCCGGCGCCGATCATCGGCGAACACCCGCATCGCCGCAACCCCGGCCCTCGCGGCCCCGGGGGCGCTCGCGAGCGGCCCGTCCTGAGCCGCACGCGGGGGAATTGCCTCCCCCGCCGCTCTCGATCGGGTCATGCCCGCCGTCGTTCGCCGGTGACCGCGGCGATCGCGATCCCGCCGTTCACCGCGAGCGCCGGTCCGCTCGTCGGGTCGACCACGGGGAGGGGCGGCGGCGACGCGACGGTGAAGTGATCGATCGCGCTCTTCTCGAAGACGAGGCACATGCTGGAGCCGCCGTAGCTGAAGTAGCCCAGCTCGTCGCCCTTACGCAGCACCTTGCCGGGTTCGACGCGGATCGTGATCGAGGAGATCTCGGTGATCCCGATCGGGATGACACACACCATCCCAATCCGAGGATCGGCGCTCTCGATGAACACGAGGCCGCGCGTGTTCACCGTCGCGTCGTACCCCTCGGAGAGGATCCCGGCGTTCGGGTCGAAGCCCGCCGACTCGGCGTCGCTGAACATGAGCCCCTGGACCACGCGGGCCTCGCGTACCACGCCGTCGATCGGCGCGTGCCACCGGTGATAGTTGGCCCCGCTGAGGAAGGACTGGAAGACGTAGCCGCCGACGAAGCGGTCGACGTGCTCGCTCCGCGCGAGCATGTCCTCCAGCGAGAAGGGCTCGCCCTTCAGCCAGAACTGGTCCTTGCGCTTCACGCCGCGCGCGATGGTGACGAGGTTCCCGTCGTTGGCCGAGACGATCACTCGCGGATCGTCGGGCGCGGCGATCGGGCGCGCGTCCTGCCGGATCTCCCGGTGGAAGAAGTCGTTGTAGGAGGTCCAGCCCCAGTGCGGGCGGTCTCGATCGTGGACGAACTCCCAGAGCTTCATGTCCTGGTAGGCGAAGGGGGAGAGCCAGCCGTCCTCGCCCTCGTTCAGCACGTGCGCGCTCTCCGGACCATCGAGGTACGCGCACCACTCCCGGAGGACGCCGCGCAGCGAGTCGTTCCAGGCGTCGTTGCGGAACAGCGCCTCGCCGGCGGGCGTCATCATCATGTAGGCGAACAGCGACGACATGGGGAAGGCGTTGCGCTGGGCCGGATCGGGGTTGTAGGCCGGCGCCGTCACCGTGACGCGCTGGAGCGCCAGGAGCAGCTCGGCGGTGTTCTCGATCACCTTGTGGTCGCCCGGCACCTGGTCGATCATCTCGGAGACGTACATCCGGATGATCGGGTTGGTCTCGATGAGCTGCGCCATGCGCAGCACGGCGCCGCTGCGCAGCGACGCCGTCTCGTGGGGCCGGCGCTTGAGGTCACGGTGGAACGCGTCGACCGCACGGCGGTCGCGCGGCAGGTACCCGGCGCGGTACCCGAACGAGCGGCGATAACGGGCCTCGATTTGATCTTCTCGAATCATCAGTGTTCTCCTCCACGCGGCAGTCGGGTCAAGCCCCGCTCCGTGGGCCGCAACTCTACCCGTGATCGCGCGTCGCGTCGCTGACGTGGGGGTGACAGGACGGCACGCGCGCGCACGGCCGGCATTGAGGAGTTCGAGACCCAGGTGTGGCGGGCAGAGCCCCCGCCGAAGGCATACGCCGCTCGTCGCCCACCGGAATCGAGCGCTCCGAGCTGCCGACCAGGAATGGAATAACGGCGTCCCGGCGATGCGACCCATTGCAGACCCGGCCGAACCAATTTGGAGAGGGGCGAGCATGCTTGAATGCTGGTATGGAATGGGGTTAACGGCGTCATGGCCATGCGCCCGATGGAGATCCGAGGACCAATCGGATGAAGCCGAGCGACGGGCAGGGCCGAGCCGTCGTTCCTCGCGCCGTGACCATTGCGAGCGCGCATTCCGGCCCACGGTCCGGCGGATGAGCTCGGCGTCGTGGACCGATGTGCCATTTCGCCCGGTGACAAAGACGTTGCATTGGCGACGCCTCGGGCGTTTCCGAGCCGCGTGAAAGATGCGAGCGATCGATTGACGCCCATCGTTGAAGTGTTGTAGTTGGGTCTTCAACATTTTGGGGAGCCGGAGGCCAGGCGCTGGCGCGGCGCGATTCGCGAATAGAGGTGGGGGAGATGGTCGATCACGAGGCCAGCGTTCCATTCACGGTTGCCGATTACCTGCTCACGCGACTCAAGGAGCTGGGCGTCGATCACGTGTTCCAGATCCCCGGCGACTACGTCCGCCACTTCACCCAGGCGCTCGAGCACTTCGAGGGGATCGAGACCGTCGGCACCGTCAACGAGCTCGAGGCCAGCTACGCCGCCGACGCCTACGCGCGCACGCGCGGGCTGGCGGCGATCTCGCTGCAATTCGGGGTCAGCACCTTCAGCGCGCTCAACGGCATCGCGGGCGCCTTCGTCGAGCGCAGCCCGATCGTGGTGATCAGCGCCACGCCCGGCGCCGACGCGCGGAAGATCACCGATATGTACGAGGTGCTCTTTCACCACTCCACCGGCGATCTCGACGCCGACCAGAAGGTGCTCGAGCAGGTGACCGTTCGGGCGGTCACGCTGTCCACCAACGTCGGCGCCGCCGAGGCCATCGACGAGCTCCTCGTCGACGCCATCACCCACAGGCGGCCCGTGTACATCGCCTGCTACAGCGAGGTGTGGGGGCAGCCCTGCCCGCGGCCGCCCGCGAAGGTGCTCGCGCCGCGGGTGAAGCACAGCCCGCCGGCGGCCCTCGAGGACGCGGTGGCGCAGGCGTGGTCGATGCTGGCCGCGGCGAAGCGACCGCTCGTGTTCGCGGGCGTCGAGCTCCTGCGCTTCGGCCTGACCGATCTCCTCCGGCAGCTCATCGACGCGAGCGGCTTCCTCTACACGACGACCAGCCTCGGCAAGACGGTGCTCGACGAGGGCGGCTCGAAGTTCATCGGCACCTATTCGGACGCGGCCTCGATCGCCTCCGTGCGCGAGATCGTGATGGCGTCCGACTGCGTGCTCACGCTGGGCGCCATCATCACCGACGACTACCTCGCCTTCATCGAGGACAAGTACGCCCGGATGGTGCTCGCCACCACGGCCGGCGTGCGCGTCGGGTACTTCGAATACCCCGACGTGACGATGAAGGACTTCATCACGGCGCTCGTCGAGCGCTTCCGCGGTGCTGCGGGGTATCCGCTCGCGACGGTCGCGCCGCCGCCGCCGGTCTGGCCGGAGCCGTGGGCGTCGAACGACGATCCCGAGTTCCGAGACAGGCCGGACCTCATCACCTACAACCGCTTCTTTCAGCACACGACGAAGTTCCTGAAGGACAGCGACCTGCTCCGCGACATCGTGATGGTCTACGGCGTGAGCTCCTCGCTCTACGTCGCCACCAACATGGTCGGGCTGGCCAAGGGCGGGTTTGTCGCCTCGGCGACGTGGCAATGCATCGGCTTCGAGACCGGCGCGGCTCTGGGTGCGCAGCTCGGCAGCGGCAAGCGGGCGATCACCGTCGCCGGCGACGGCGCGTTCATGATGGTGTGCCAGGCGCTGTCGACGCTGGCGCGGAACCGGCTCAATGCGGTGATCTTCGTGATGAGCAATCAGGTCTATGCCATCGAGCAGGTGTTCGTGGACATGAGCGCGTTCGAGCCCGGCCCGCAGCACAAGTTCGACGCCTTCGACGTCCTGCCGAAGTGGGACTACGTGGCCCTCGCGCGCGCGTTCGGAGCCGAAGGCGTCCGGGTGGAGACGATCGCCGAGCTCGAGGCCGCGCTGCGCCGCCTCCCGGGGATCCACGACCGGCCGGTCCTCGTCGAGGTGGTGATTCCGCAGAAAGATCTGCCGGGCCAGATGAAGCGGCTCGGTGGGGGATGAACAGCCGGGGAAGGGGGCATTGACCATGGACGACAAGATGAAGCAGGGGAAGACCTATTCCATTTTCGGGGCCGGAGCCGCGGGGCTCTACACCGCGTGGCGCCTGCTCGAGGGCAAGCCCGTGGGTGGCAAGGCTTCCAAGCTGCCGGCGGCCGGCGACGTGCTCGAGCTGTACGACTGGGGGCGCTACAATTTTTCACAGGCGCACCCCGGTTCGCGGTCGCCGGGCGCACGCATCTGCACGTGGTTCTACAAGGACGATCCCGACAACTCGTACCTCGAGCTCGGCGGCATGCGGTACTCCTACTGGGACAGCAAGAAGCGAGACACTTCGAGTTACACCGCTCCGGGCCACCGCCTCGTCACCACCGTCGTCGAGAAGCTCGGGCTCGATCGCTACGCGATCCCCTTCAACGTCACCGAGAACCAGCTCTTCTACCTGCGGAGCCGGAACTTCTACCTGAACGGGATCTCCTCGCACGACCCGGCGCCATACGCGGTCAACAACTTCGGCGCCGCTGCCACGCCCGACCAGGGCTTCGCCATCATCGAGAGGCTCGCGGTGCCGTCCCGCGCGCAGACCCGCGAATGGTGGTGCAACTTCTACGACAACGGCACCATCACGGCGCGCCTCCCCGAGAGCAGCGTGTTCCAGCAGGGCGATCGGCTGCGCGACATCGGCTACTGGAACCTGCTCTACGATCAGCTCGGCTGCGAGGGCTACGACTACGCCGCCGACGGCAACGGCTACAGCTCGAACGTCATCAATACCCACGCCGGCGTGTCGATCAGCGTCAACGACGAGTTCACCCCCGGCGCGGTCTATCGCACGCTGTCCATCGGCTATTCGGGGATGTTCACGGCGCTCTTCGAGCGTGTGGTGGAGCTGGCGAAGGCCAAGGGCGTCGAGCTCCGCTATCACCCCGACACGCGGCTCCACTCGATCCTCTGGAAGGGGGACAAGGCGGTCTTCACCTACGCCACGCGCGACAACCCGAACATCGCCGCGGGCGAGCGCGTGGCCGACTACGCGTGGCTGGCGATCCCGCGGGCGGCGATCGACCTCGTGGCGCAGGCCACGCGCTTCCAGGCGCACGCCGACGCCGCCGA
This sequence comes from Nannocystis exedens, assembly GCF_002343915.1. Classification (GTDB taxonomy): domain Bacteria; phylum Myxococcota_A; class Polyangia; order Nannocystales; family Nannocystaceae; genus Nannocystis; species Nannocystis exedens. The sequence continues at coordinate 7,612,025 of NZ_NETK01000001.1, forward strand.
CGTGCTCAACGCCGACAAGGTGTCGCTCTACCTCGAGGCGGCGATCATGCAGCCGTCCTACAAGGTGGGGATGTTCTTCGACGAGCCGTGGTGGGCGCCGGACGCGTCGAGCCCGCCGACCTACCCGGCGCAGATCACCGGCTACGTGAGCACGCCGCAGGTGGTGGCCGCGCTGGCGAAGCAGGGCTTCCCGGCGAACGCGCTGGAGGCGATGGCGCGGCCGGAGGTCGACTATCAGCCGTTCTCGTCGCTCGACGCGCTGGTACGGACGATCGAGGGGATCACCGAGACGGCGCTCACCATCGCGCAGCGGAAGCAGCTCGGCGAGGCCGCCCGCCGCGACACCATCGGGCCGAGCGTGACCAACTCGCCGATCCGCATGGTGGTCTATTTCGGCAACAACGCGCGCAACCAGAACCAGCCGAAGGTCTACGGCATCCTCGCCAGCTATGACGACGAGGACAACGCCGATTTCTGGCACGAGCTCGAGCTCGAGCCCAACCAGGATCGCAAGGTGCCGCCGTCGCAGGACACGCAGCCGCTCGAGGGTCCGCGCAGGGTGCCGCCGCGCATGGTGAAGATGCTGCGCAAGATGCTGGCGGAGCTCCACTTCGGCCCGAATTCCGACTTCTCGCAGGTGCCCCCGCCGCTCGAGGCCCGCTACATGGACTGGTCGCTGCCGCCCTTCAACGCCGGCTACCACGAGTGGGCGCCCCACTACGACGTGGGCGACGTGCAGCGAAAGATCCGCAAGCCGTCGCAGCTGGTCCACGGCGTCGACGCGCAGATCTTCATCGTCGGCGAGGCCTACTCGAACGATCAGGCGTGGGTCGAGGGCGCGTACTGCACGGCGGAGTCGGTGCTGAACGACTTCTTCGACGTCGAGCCGATCATCGACAATCGCCATTATCCGTTCATTTGTCCGGCCTGAAACAATGGGGGCCGCAGGTCGCGGGTCGCCGCGGCGTACGGCCCCTGCGTCGTCTGGAGCCCAGAGGAGGAGCACCATGGTCGAATCGTCGAGCGTCGTCTATTCCGTGGAATTGAAGCCGCACCAGCACGAGCTCGGGGTGGAGATGGTGGTGCGCGGGCCGGCCGCGCAGGGCAGCGTGCGGCTGCAGATCCCGACCTGGGTGCCGGGGGACTATGAATTTGCGCCGCAGGCCCGCGATCTCTTCGACGTGCGGGCGACCTGCGGCGTGACCGGCCGCGAGCTACGCGTGCGGCGCGACGGCTGGCAGGCGTTCATCGTCGAGGAGGGCGCGGGCGACGTCCGGATCGCGTACACCGCGTCCGCCTGGGGCGACGATCTCTCGGAGTCGGCCGGCCTGGTCGACGAGCGATTCGCCGTCGTGCTCGGCGCGCGCTACCTGTTCACGCCCGCCCACCTGGGCGCCTGCGAGGTGCATTATCGCCTGCCCGCCGACTGGCACGTGCACCACCCTTCGGGCGCGCGGCGGCTCGGCGAACAGACGGCGTGGGAGTATCCGAGCTACGAGATCCTCCTCGACACGCCGGTCGTGTTCGGCCACTTCGACACCCTCCGGCGGGACGTCCGCGGCACCCCGTTCTACTTCGTGTTCCTCGATCGCGGGGTGGGGTTCGCCGCCGAATCGGGGCGCTTCGCCGACGCGGTGGCGCGCGCGGTCGAGGTGTTTCACGGCGTCTTCGGCTCGTTCCCCTTCGAGGATTACACGTTCGTGCTGTCGCTCAACCCCAACAATGATTGGGGGCTCGAACACCTCACCAGCACGATGTGCGGCCTCGGGCCGGACGTGTTCGTCGACGAGGATCAGTTCAACATCGGCGTGCGCGTGTGCGCCCACGAGCTGTTCCACGCCTGGAACGTGCGCCGCTGCCGGCCGGCGCCGCTCGGCCACCTCGAGACGCACCTCGTCGGCGGCGCGTTCACCGAGGGGCTGTGGGTGGCCGAGGGCTTCACCCGCTACTACGAATTCCTCGCCTGCACCCGCGCGGGCATCTATTCGGCCAGCCAGTTCTTCTCGAACCTGGTCGGGTATTTCAATCACCTCACGGTGCAGCCGGCCTATCGACGGGTGAGCGGCGCCGACTCGTCGTACGCTTCGTACCTCAATCATGCGAAGTACGCCGGGCGCGTCAACAACTCGATCGACTATTACGACAAGGGCATGCTGGTGGCGTTCGCCATCGACGCCACGCTCCGCACCGCCGGCGCGGGGCAGTCGCTCGACGGCGCGTTCCGGGCGTTCTACGAGCGGTTCGTCGGCTTCGGCCCCGGGCACGCCGGCTACACGACCCAGGACGTGCTCGCGTTCTTCGCCGACCTCCATCGTCCGCTCGCGCCGCTCATCGAAGCCGCGGTCGAGCGCCCCGCCGGGCTCGAGACGCCGAGCCAGCTCCGCGCGCTCGGGTTCGAGGTCGCGGTCGGACCCGAGCTCGCGCTCGGGCTGGTCTTCCAGGGGTCGATCACGCCGAGCATCTACGGCGTGTTCGACGACAGCCCGGCCGGCGCCGCCGGCCTCGCGCCGGGCGACGTCATCACGGCCATCGATCACCACGCCTTCTCGCCGGCGGCGCTGACGTGGGTGGGGACGCACGCAGCACCCGTCACCCTGACCGTGCAGCGCGGCCACCGCTCGCTCTCCTCGACGCTGTCGCCGGCGCCGCGCACCCGCATTCAATCCCTGCAGTGGGCCGGCACCGCCGCCCAGGCCGTATCGATCCGCGCCTGGCTCGGTCCGCACAGCTTCGATCTCGCCCCGGGCAAGGCCGTCGACCTCGGCTTCTACGAGAACTTTCACGGCATCGAGATCGTCGTCTGACGATCACGGTCTCGCCGCCGCTCCTGGCGGAGGCGCCGACTTGCATTCGGCAGGCGGCCGGAGGCCTTGCTGTCATGCGCCGCGAGGCCCATGCACCGGCGCCGCGCTGGGCCGCGTCCACGCGGTCTATCGCGAGCGCAGGCGCCTCATCCACGCCGAGGAGCGGCGCTGGCCGGAACCGCCCTCTTGGCGGCGCCGGCTCACGCCGCCGGCGCTGCGCTCGGCGGGGGAGGACGCGAGCTCGGGTCGATGACATGTCGTGGCCCGGCGTGAATGATGCGAGCGCGGGGGGCAAGCCGCCGGGAGATCGTGCCGTGGACGGTCAGCGAGCTCGCGGCGGTGCAGGCATGCCTGCGCTTCGTCGACGACCACGGGGTGCTGGTCGAGCCAGCCTGCGAGCTGGCCTTTCGGTCATCTACGATCGCGCGCCGCCTCTCGTCGGCCGCGGTCCGGTGCTGGTGATCGTGTACGGCGGCGGGGCGGGCTTCAACCTGGCGGTGCTGCGCCTGTGGGCCGAACGCACGAGCCGGGCCGATCGGTCGCGCCGACGTGCGAAGGTCCGGTCCGTGAGCGACCCGAGCCACGCCCGCGCTCGCCGGCCACGCTCGAGGTGGTCCCTGGTGATGCGGTGTGAAGACGCCCGCTCCCTGATCCCCGCCCTGCGATGAGCGGGACGGCGGCGAGGGCGACGAGGCGATGTCTCAGGTACCGCCGAGTTGCGCCCGCGAACGCGAGCGACGGCACGGGCCTCGTCGAGCGGGCCGTGAGGCGCCAGCACGACGGCGCCGGACAGCGTGATCGGATGATCCCGTAGGCCCCTGCTCGCAAGCCCATGCGCTCGGTCCCACCGAGGCGAGGCGCCGCCTCGCGTTTTTCCGTGATCGAATCGGCGGGGCTCGAGTCTACCGGGAGCGTCGAGACCGAAGGGTCGACGCGGTCCTGGCTCGACGCCACCCACCTGGATCACCACAATGTCTCAAATATACGCTTGTTCTCTCCTCTCCGTACTCGCCACGCTCACGGCCGCTTCCTCGGCCGAGGCCGCGAGCCTCTATACCCACCGCTGCGAGCAGCTCACCGCCACGACGACCGTCAGCGAGCCGACCGAAATCGTGCCGAACGTCGAGATCGTGCTGCGCGAGGGACCGCTCCCGGGCGAGCTTCCTCGCCGGGAGCACGTCCGGATCTCCGCCGGGCTGGCGGACGCGCTCGGGCTGATCGATGACGACGTCGCGCTCGAGGGTGAGGCGGCGCAGATCCGCATCAGCCTCGGCGCCGGCAGCCCGATCCCCAACGCGAACTTCACCGTGGCGGAGATCGACGAGACCGAAGACGACCTGCGCGTCGAGATCTGGCGGCGCCTGAACTCCGGCGACAAGGACAACGGCTTCTTCAAGCTGTTCGGCACCCAGAATCCGACGACCGTGTTCGCCAACCCTCAGTTCGCCACAGTCTACGGCACGGCCCCGTCCGCGACCTACGTCGTCGGGACCGACGGCGAGGTCGAGCGCCGGGACCACTTCACCGAGGCTAACGCGGCGGCGAACAAACAGTTCCGCGAGTGTGTCGAGCTGCGCGGCGACGATCGCCTGGCGGTGCTCGTCCCGCACGGCGGCGGCATCGAGACCGGGCTCAGCGGGGCGGGCGGCCTGCTCCCCGGCTTCCTGAGCGTCCTGGCGGGACGCGGTCATGCGCCGAGCGTCTGGGACGCTTCGGGGCAGTGGGCAGCGGGACCTTCGAGCGCTGGCACGTGACGGCGACGCAGATCTCCGGCGCGTCGTTCCCGGGCTACGGCGAGCTCGAGGACAGCGGCCCGTACACCTACGCCGTCTCGTTGCACGGGTTCGATCACGACGTGCCCGCGGTGTACCTGGGGGGTCGGGCGAGCCGCCAGACCAAATGCTACATCGCCACTTTCATCGAGGGTCGCCTCGACGTGCTCCACGGCAGGGACAGCGAGATCACCTACAAGATCTACGGGCCCGACGGCGCCCCCGTGGACGTGACCAACAACTCGCCGGCGCTGCCGGACAGCGATGATTACAGGGGGTTCTCGGAGGACAACATCGTCAACCGCGTCTCCCCCAACGCGACCGGCGCGAGGGACTTCGGCGGGATCCAGGTCGAGCTCTCGAAGGCGCTGCGCGACGACACGGCGCTGTTCTCGCTGTTCATGGAGGAGCTGGCGCTCGCGCTCACCGTCTTGCTCGACTCCCCACCGCAGGCCGACTACTGCGAATTGCTCGAGTGAGGCCCTCGCTGCCGCGAGGACTCCGAGTTCGACGAGGGGCCGCCCCGTCGCTCAGGGCCTCGTTCGCCGGGCGAAGGATCACGACCCGTGTCGACGACGAGGTTGAGTCGCGGCGGCCGTCGTTCGCCCTCCCGCGAATGCTCGTACCGTGGCTCCGGTGATTGAATGCCCGCAGTTTCGACGCGACAGTCGGGGTCTGAAGGCACCGTGCGCGGCGGCGATCGGCGCCTACTCCGCGCCATGTCGCGAGGTGTCACATTCACGCCAGTACGGGGCAGGATCGGCGCTACGCTGGCAGATTTGACGACCTGCCCCGACAACGCCCCTCGGGAAATCACCGGTGCTCGCTCGCGCGGCGCGTCGGCGCGGCGATGCGAACGGATGTTCGAGGGGCCCGCGCCCGAGAATTCCAATGTGTCGCGCTCCCGGCGACGCTCGGGCGACGGGGAGAGGCAACATTGTTCGTCCTCGTTATGACGGCAGGCGGATTCGTAGGAGACGGCCGACAGGGTCGTACACGCCGCTCGATATTCGCGCTGGCCACCATCGAAGGGTGTTGTGTATAATGATCGGACGCGGGAGGGGCCGATGCGAATCACTTCGATGTTCGGAGCGGTGGTGGTGATGACCGCGATTGCGGGGTGCGACGAGCCGCGGGCGGGTGACGGCGCTTGCGGGGGCGACGAGGTCGAGGCGCGCAGCGCCCAGGTGAACGGGGCGCTGCTCAACGGGGCGCTGCTCAACGGGGCGCTGCTCAACGGGGCGCTGCTCAACGGGGCCTTGCTCAACGGGCCCAACGGCCCGGCGGACCAGATCCAGCTGAAGAAGGTCAACGTGAAGGGCGAAGGCGCGGCCGACGACGCCCGGCTCGAGGGCAGCATGCTGGTCGTCACCTCGAACCAGGGCGAGGAGCTGTCGGGCGTCGATCTCGACGACGCCAAGCTGCACTTCGAGGTGAAAGAGGGCGGGACGACCCACCAGAAGCTGCTCAAGATCCTCGACGTCGCGCAGCTCGCCCCGGGCTCCGACGTGTGGCTGTTCGACGTCTCGCTCAAGGTCGACTCCGGCGGCTGGGGCCCGCTGTGCCTCGACGGCGCCGGCGAGCCGACCCAGGCGATCTTGCTCGGGGACGTGTGGAATCCGGGCACCGGCGGGCGCATCCCGCCCGCAGTGAGCAGCGTTACGTTCGCGTGCCGCGACACCGCCCTGGCGAAGTGTGTGGAATGGGGCTATAAGCCGTGGCTCGCCGATCTGCGGGAGGTCCACCAGGCCTGCACGCGGCTCGTCCGCGCCGACTACTGCGGCGACGGGGTGTCGCACACCGAGCAGGGTACGGTGATTCACGTCCTCGACCAGCTCGGGATCCAGAACGTCGATCCCGACCATCAATTCGTCGTCGAGGCCGAGTGGGGGCCGAACGGGGCGGTCTGCCTCAACGCGAACAACATGCGCCTCGGCCCGCAGCCGCTGAGCTGCCAGCTGCCCGCCTGCGGCACGCCGTTCGCGTCCGGCGGGCTCCTCCAGAGCGGCAAGATCGTGGGCGCGCTGTAGAGCTGCGCGATGAGCGAGGCCAGCCCAGATCCGGCCCTCATCGGCCCCTTCGGCGTGCTGCGCAAGCTCGGCGAGGGCGCCATGGGCGTCGTCTTCGAGGGCTACGACGCCCGGCTCGAGCGCAAGGTGGCGCTGAAACTGGTCCGCCGGCAGCTCCTCAACAACCCGGCGGTGCGCGAGCGGATGACCCGCGAGGCGCAGGCGATGGCCCGCCTGTCGAGCCCGAACGTCGTGCAGGTCTATCAGGTCGGCGAGCACGACGGCGGCATCTATCTGGCGATGGAGTACGTCGAGGGGGAGACGCTGGCGACCTGGCTGCGGGCCGAGCCGCGGCCGTGGCAGCTCGTCCTGCGCACGATCTGCGACGCCGGCCGCGGCCTGGCGGCCGCTCACTCGGCCGGCCTCGTGCACCGCGACTTCAAGCCCGACAACGTGCTCGTCGACGAGCGCGGGCGGGCCCGCGTCCTCGACTTCGGGCTGGTGCAGGCCGAGGGCGGGCCCGACGATGCGGCCCGCGCGGCCGCGCTCGAGCAAGAGCTCGTCGACACCGAACAAGGTCTCCGCTCGCCGCAATCCACCCATGTGTCCTCGGGGACATCTTCGCCCGATCGCTCGAACAACCTGCACTGGTCGGTCCGCCTGACGCAGATGGGCAACTCGCTCGGCACCCCGGCGTACATGTCGCCGGAGCAGCACTTCGGGCGCGTGGCCAGCCCGCTCGCCGATCAGTTCAGCTTCAGCGTCACTCTGTACGAGGCGCTCTACGGCGTGCGGCCGTTCGCCGGCGACTCGTGGGCGGCGATCCGCGAGGCGGTCAAGCGCGGGGTCGTCCCGCCGCCGCCGCTCGAGTCGCAGGTGCCGCGGCGCGTGTTCAAGGCGCTGCTGCGCGGGCTGGAGATCGACCCCGCGAAGCGCTGGCCGAGCATGGCGGCGATGATCGAGGCGCTCGAGCACGACCCGTGGCGCGTGCGCATGCGCGCCGCGGCGACGGCCGCGCTCATCGGCGCGGCCTCGCTGGCCAGCTACGCCATCGCGGTCACGCGGATCGAAGACGGCCAGCGCTGCCAGGTCGGCGTCGAGCAGCTCGCGGGCGTGTGGGACCCGGCGCGCGAGGCCGCGGTGGCGCGCGCGTTCGCGGCGACGCACCTGCCCTTCGCGACAGACACGGCCCGGCGGGTCCAGGGCCGCATCGACGCCTACGCGCGCGCGTGGGTGGCCGAGCGCCAGGCGGCGTGCGAGGACCGGGCCTCGGGGGCGCAGACCGACAACCTCGCCGACCTCCGCGTCGCCTGCCTCGACCGCCGCAAGGCCCACCTGTCGGCGCTCGTCGACGTGTTCGCGGCCGCCAACAACGCGGTGGTCGAGAACGCGGTCCAGGCCGCGGCGGCGCTGCCGAGCCTCGCCACCTGCGCCGACGCCAGCGGGCTGTTGTCGTTCGCGCTGCCCGCCGACCCCGCGGTGGCCGAGCGGGTGACCGCGCTGCGCGCCGACCTGGCCCGTGCGGATGTGTTCGATCGGACAGGTCGATACGAGGAGGGCCTCGCGCTCGCCCGACGGACCCGCGACGAGGCGGCGGGCCTCGGCTACGCGCCGCTCGACGCCGAGGCCGCGCTGGTCGAGGGGCGCGTGCTCATGAACCTGGTGCGCGGCGAGGAGGCCGAGGCGGCGCTGCAGCGGGCGACGCGGCTCGGGATCCGCCACGACCTGCACGCGACCGCGGCCGAGGCGGCGACGGTGCGCATGTTCGTGGTCGGGAACCACCTCGGCCGCCCGCTCGAGGCGCTGGCGACGGCGCCGTTCGCCGAGTCGTTGATCGAGCGCGCCGGCGACGACGCGGTCCTGCGCGTCCTGTTCCACAACAACGTCGGCACGAACCAGCAGATCCGCGGCGATCTCGCGGCGGCGCGCGGCGCGTACGAGCGGGCGCTCGCGGGGCTGCGGCAGCGAGGCGAGCGCGAGCCGTTCGAGGCGATCGTCCACAACAACCTCGGGCTGATGTACCTCGAGCAGGGCCGGCTCGACGCGGCGCGAGCCCACTTCGTCAGCTCCTCGGAATTGTTCGTGGCGATCCTCGGCGAACATCACCCGCTGCTGGCGCACCCGATCCACGGGCTCGGCGACGTCGACGTCCGCCGCGGTCGCCACCTCGAGGCGATCCCCCATTATCTCCGCTCGCTGGCGCTGATGGAGGCGACCTACGACGCGGAGCACCGCTACCTGCTGTACCCGCTGGTCGGCCTCGGCCACGCGTACGCGGGGGCAGGGAGGCGCGAGGCGGCCCATCATCATTACGCGCGCGCGCTGCGGGTCGCCGAGGCGAACGGGGTGCGCGACAATTTCCTCGCCGAGGCCCACGCGGGCCTCGGCGAGCTCGCGGCCGCGGCCGGCTCACCGGCGAAGGCGCGGCAATCGTACGAGCAAGCGGCTGCCGTCTACGCGGAAATTGGCGCCGGCGACAGCGAGCCGGGCGCCCGCGCGGCCCTGCGGGCAGGCGAGCTCGCGGCGGCGCAGGGCGAGCGCGCTGCGGCGACGCGATGGTTCGAGCAGGTGCTCGCGACGAAGTCCGAGGCGGCCGCGCCGCTGCGCGCGCAGGCGTCGGCGCTGCTGCAGCGCGACGGGACCTGAGCCGGCGCGCGCGCGGGCGACGCGACGAGTTCGTCCTTGCCTGGGGGTGCGCGGCGTCTGACTCTGTGATTCACGACCGGGGGTCGAGACATTCGCCCTCGTCCGCGTCGGCTCCGTGCAGCGCCTCGTCCCTTCACGGTGCGGACGCCGGCGGCGAGAGCTGGCGTATCATGCGGACGTGGTCGAGGTCGGGGCCGAACGCGCGGGGCCTGACCTCGACGACGACGAACCCGTGCTTCGCGTAGAAGCCCTGGACCTTCTGCGACGTGTTGGTCTGGAGCTGCCGGATCTGCGGGTTGGCCGGGAGAAACGCGTCGAGGCGGTGGGCCAGCAGCTGGGTGCCGATCCCGGTCCGCTGGCGGGCCGCGTCGACGATGCCCCAGCAGAGCGTCGCGGTGATGCCGTCCGGCTCGGCCGCGATCCCGCCGCCGGCGACGATCCTCCCGCCGTCCTCGACGACGAAGTAAGGCCCGGGGAGGCTGTCGAGGTAGCGCGCGAAGTCGGGCTCCTCGCCGCTGGAGAAGTGCTCGGGGATGTTGCTGCGGAGGAGCGCGAGGCAGGCCTCGCGATCGGCCGGGGTGTACGGACGAATGAGCATTGCGTGTGCCTCGGGTCGGACTTGCGTCGAGGATAGCCCAACGACGACACCTCCGGCTCGAGGACCTGCGATGGTGGGCGTGAGGCGAGGGCGGCGGTCGTGCGACGCCACCGCGCCGATCCTCGAGGAGAGAGAGGATCGTACGCGGCCGGACGGGGTGCACCCGAGCGGCGGTTGCCCGCGCAATAGCGAGGACGCGAGCAGGTCCGATCACGTTTGCGGAGCGGTCCGCCGTTCGGCGAACCGGGGCGCGGTCCCGTGAAAGACCTGCTGCGCCGCGGTCAGGTCGAGAACAGGCGAATCAACGTCATGAAGATGTCGTAGTCGCCGTTATAGGTCGGGTCGTGGATCGTGCCCGGCGAGTTCGAGTCGTTGATGCCGGTGTTGCTGGTCGACGTCGTCGAGCCGACGCCGACGAGCGTGTCGTAGCGGCGGTCGACCGCGATCACCGACTCGTCGAGCCCGTCGCCGCCGTTGTAGGAGCCCCACACGGCGGTGCCGTTCGCGTCGAATGTGACGAACATCCCGTCCCAGCCGAAGCCGGAGTAGGCGTTGTCGAAGCCGCTCGTGAACAGCCCGGACGACGAGGTGGCGCCCGATGCCTGGATGACGCCCTCGGCGCTGACGCCCTCGAATTGGTCGAGGCCTGCGCCGCCGTAGTAGCGGCCCCACAGGATGTCGCCGTCGACGTCGAACTGGGTGATGAACGCGTCGGTGGAGCCGGCCCTGAGCGTCGTCGAGTTTACCGCGATATCGTTGTCCGAGTCGGTGAGGCCGACGATGTACACGAGGTCGTCGGTGCCCGACACGTCGACCGCGACCCCGCGGGCCTGGTCGGTACCGGTGTCGCCGTAATAGGTGGCCCACTCGAGGACCCCCGACGAATCGTAGCGGACGAGGAAGGCGTCCTGCATGCCGCCGTAGGTGTCGAAGTGGGACCCGTCGAGCTCGTTGTTGGCCGAGGTGGTGTGGCCGGTGACGTAGACCGCGTCGTCCGAGCCGACGGCGCAGTCGAGCGCCTTGGTCTCGCCGCCCGAGCCGCCGTAATAGGTGCCCCACAGCAGCGTCCCGCCGGTGCCGTCGAACTTGGCGATGAACGCGTCGATGCTGCCGTCGAGCTCGTCGTCCCACGGGGTGAAGCCGACCATGCCGTCGAACAGGCCCTCGGACGTCGTGGTCCCGACGATGTAGACGTCGCCCTGCGAGTCGATGCAGGTGGCGAACGCCTCCTCGAGCTGGTCGCCGCCGAAATAGGTGCCCCACAGGCGCGCGCCGTTGTTGCGGAACTTGACCAGCATCGCGTCGCCGGTGCCGTCGAGGGCGGTCTGGTGGGTGCCGGTGGTGGCGATGACGTTCCCGGTGTTCGCCGAGCGCGTCGCGCCGCCGGCGAAGAACGTCCCCTCGGCCTCGTCGAACACGACGTCGTGGAAGATGTCGTCGCCGCTGCCGCCGTAGTAGTTGCCCCAGATCTGCTGGCCGAACCAGTCGAACTTGGTGATGAACGCGTCGCGGCCGCCGTTGTAGTCGCCGTCGTGCGCGGCGTCGGCCGTGATCCCGGTCTCGGAGGTGGTTTCGCCGACGCACACGACGTTGAATTCGTCGTCGATGACGACCCCGCGTCCGGCGTCGGTCCCCGAACCGCCGTCGTAGGTGCCCCACAGCCGCGTCGGGTCGGCGTGCGCCTCGGGCGCGAACGCGGCGAACGCGGCCACGATCGTGCTCGTCGTGGTGAAAGAGCGGAAGCCAGGACCATGATTGCTGATTCTCGAGCGCATTCGTTCGTTATCCCTTCGTCGCTGATTGGACCGGCGCCTCGCAGCATTCGGGTCGGGCCCGTGCGGCGCCGGTGCGGCCTCAGCAAGGGCTACGCCGCGGCTAAAGCCTCGGAATCTCGTCGCGCGGGGGCCGGAACGCGCCTCGCGGACCGCCAGACCCCATGGGACAACCCCATGGGGTCGCCCATGGGTCTGTTCAGGAGGGCGGTCGCTCGCTCGGGTCCACCACGATCTTCCATCACGAGGAGACCCGGACGCACACAACGGCCCGCGATGTCCCGCGACGACCGCTCGCTCGTCTTCACCACGATCTTCCCGATCGATCGGACCCGGGGGACACTCACGGCGGCCCGCGTGTCTTCTCGCCGACGGCCGCGCGCTCGGGTTCACCAGGGCAAACCCGGTGGACACACGGCGGCCCGCTCGCTGCCCGCGCCGCAGGGGCGGGCGCGGGACGTCGTGCGCGGAGGATCGCCCTGGCGGCGCCGTCGGCTCGGCGAGGACGGGCCACGCATGGGCGCGATGCTGTACATTCGCCGCGTCGCTCGAGCGCCAGCCTCTCCGTCCCCCGATGACCCCGCTGCTCCCTCCCTACACCGACCCGGCCGACGTCGAGGCAGCCCTCCGTCGCAATGGTTACGCGATCGTGGCTGCGCCGGTCCTGGCGTCCTGGCTGCCCGAGGGGCTCGGCGGGCTCCAGGCGCTGCAGCCGTCGTGGGACGAGCTCCCGCCGGACACGTACCTGCGCGACGGCGGCCGTTACCGCCGGCGCCGTCACTCCTGCTTCGTCGTCGAGGGCGCGCGGGTCGAGATCACGCCGCACCGCGCTCACTGGCAGCCGCTCGAGTACAACGCGCTCCACGGCGGCCTGGAGCGGTGGTTCGCGCCGATGCTGCCGCAGGTGACGGAGCTGCCGGTGTGGTCGTCGCTGCTGCGACGGCTCGGCGCGGTGTGCAGCGCGCGCGCGCCGGTCGTGCCGCGCTGGTTCGTCGAGGCGCATCAGTTCCGCATCGACACCGCCGACGGCATCGGCCGCCCGACCCCCGAAGGAGCGCACCGCGACGGGGTGGACTTCGTCGCGGTGCTGCTCGTCGCGCGCCGGGCGATCAAGGGCGGCGAGACCCGTGTCTTCGAGGCCGAGGGTCCGTACGGCCTGCGCTTCATGATGAGCGAACCGTGGACGCTGCTGCTCCTCGACGACGCGCGCGTGATCCACGAGACCACGCCGATCCAGCCGCTGGACGAAGCCGGCGGGCACCGTGACACGCTGGTGCTGACCTTCCGCGCGGGCGGCTTCCAGGGCCCGACCTGAAGCCGCGCTGGGCGTGCGACTCGGCGGGCGGCGCGGGCCCGGTCGACACGGTCGACGGCCACCGCACCCTCGACTTCGCGGCCTCGGGCTCCGCTCCTCTGCAGGAGCGGGTCTGGGCGCTCGGCGCCTCACGGTCGGCGCGGGGGCGCGCGCCTCGGCCGGGCGGTCGCGCGCGGGAGCGGCCGCGATTTTTTTTCATCCACCCCGCCGCCGCGGCGCCACAGGAGGGCGTGAGGCGTCACCCGGCCGACGCCGGCGGGCCGGCCTGAACTTTACGACATGAACTTACTACCATGAACCTTGGGTCATCTCCGAGGTGACTCCTCGGCGCCGGTCGGGCGACGCCCGGTCGCTCGTCCATGCCGCTCCGCCGCGCCTCGCTCTCCTGCTCCCGTCACACTCCTGTCGAACATCGCGCGCGGGCAGCTCCGCGCGCGCGGAGGAACGCATGCACCGATCGCAGCACCGACTGATGCGCCGCACCTTCCTGGCGGCAATGGGCCTCGGCATCGCCGCGCCGCTCGCGGCGAAGATGTCGCGCCTGGCGGTCGCCGCCCCCGGCGACCGGCCGAAGCGCCTCTTCATCTTCTACATCCCGCACGGCATGCCGCCCGAGCACCTCCAGCCCTACGGCGAGGGGGACGCCTTCTTGCAGGGCTCGAACGTGCTGAGCCCGCTCGTCCCGTACAAGAGCCGCGTCGCCGTCGTCAACGGGCTGTCGATGAACGGCGGGATCTCGAACCACGTGGCGATCCGCGCGACCTTGACCGGCTTCGCCGAGGGCGAGGGCAGCGACTCGATCGATCGGCTGATCGCCGACGGCATGGGCGTCACCCCGCACGTGATCGGCGCGATCCCCTACGACAAGGGGGCCGGCTTCTACAGCGACTGTTACCTGGTCAAGCACGGCTCGTGGGTGCGGCCGATCGAGAGCCCGGTCGAGGCGGTGGCGCAGCTGTTCCAGGGCGTCGGTCCGGCGCCGATGCCGATGCCCGGCGTCGACGAGAACAAGTTCCGCGCCGCGACGCTGGCGCTGACCGAGGGCGAGATCGAGGCGATGCAGGCGGCGGTGTCCGGCCTGACGCGCGAGGAGAGCAAGCTGGCGCTGCACCTGGACGCGGTCCGCAACCTCAAGGCCAAGGCCTCGGGCGAGGGGCCGCCGCCGCCGATGGTCAGCTGCGACAGCAAGCCGGCGCTGCCGGCCGTCGACGCGGTCGCCGGGCTCGACCCGCTCAACCAGAGCTTCTTCGGCAAGATCCTCGACGCGCACCTCGAGGCGAGCGCGTACGCGTTCCTGTGCGGCTCGGCGCGGGTGATCACGCTGCAGAACATGTGGGTCAACGCCGGCCTCAACTTCGGCTTCGAGGGCGGCCCCGGGATCCCCAAGGGCCACCATGACCCGGTGTCGCACTCGTGGGACGGCGCCGGCCGGGCCGAGTTCGCGCAGTGCCAGAAGTGGTTCTTCGAGCGCCTGGCCGAGAAGTTCTTGAAGGTGCTCGACCAGCCCGACCCGCTCGACGTCGAGGATCCGACCCGCACCGTGCTCGACAACACCCTCGTGTACGTGTGCAGCGAGGTGTCCGACGGCGCCAATCACAACTCCGACCACTCGGACGTGTGGCTCGACGGCAAGCCGTGGAGCTCGAGCCTGCCGGCGATCCTGATCGGCGGCGGCGGTGGTTACCTCAAGACGCAGCAGGCGGTCCAGGTCGAGCGCAGCCACATCGACATGCTGGCGACCCTCGCCGACGCGATGGACGTCCCGCTCGGCTCGATCGGCGGTCAGTCGGTCTCTGCGATCCAGGAGCTCAAGGCATGACACGCACCCACCTCTCCTCCCGACATGTGTACCTCGCGCTCGGCCTGGCCTTCGGGACAGGATGCCCGGGCGGCGGCGGGGCCGGCAGCGACACCGACGTCGGCGACACCGAGACCGGGGGCGCGTCGACCGGCGGCGCCACGACCGACGACCCGACCGGCGGATCGAGCGACACCGACGACCCGCCGCCGGTGAACCCGTCCGGGCGCTGCGAGCAGTCGCGGCTCGGCGCGCGGGTGCTCCGCCGGCTGTCGCAGGTCGAGCTCGAGCACACGCTGCGCGACATCTTCCCCGAGATCGAGGCGACCTGGTCCGGCGTGCAGCTCGGCATCGATCCGGCGTCGAAGCACGGGTTCACCAACGACGCCGCGACGCTGCTCGTCGGCGACCAGACCGCGGCCGAGTGGCTCGCGACCGCCGAGGACGTCGGCGACGCGGTCACCGCGCCCGCGGTGCTGCCGCTGATCCTGCCGTGCGCGGCCCAGAGCCCCGACTCCGCCTGCGCCGCCGAATTCATCGATAAATACGGGCAGCGGCTGTTCCGCCGCCCGCTGACGGCCGACGAGCGGGCGCGCTACGCGTCGCACTTCGCGGCGATCGCCGCCGAGGTCGAATTCCCGGTCGCGCTCAAGTGGACGCTCGTCGGCCTGATCCAGTCGCCGCACGCGGTGTACCGCAGCGAGCTCGGCGAGCCGGGCGACGACGGCTACGCGCTGACGCCGTACGAGGTCGCGACCGCGCTCGCGTACACCTACGGCGGCAGCACGCCGAGCCCGGAGCTGCTGGCGAAGGCCGAGCAGGGCGCGCTCGCCACTCCCGAGGCCCGCATGGCCGAGGCCGGCGCGCTGCTCTCGACCCCGCGCGGCAAGGACGTCCTGCACCTGTTCTTCCGCCAGTGGGCCAAGTATCCGCAGGTCGAGAGCAAGGTGAAGATCGACGTCGCCACGTTCGACGACATCCGCATGCGCATGATCGACGAGACGCGGCGCTTCGTCGACGAGGTGGTGTTCGCGCAGGAGGGCGACGTCCGCGCCTTGCTGACCGCGCCGATCACCGTGCTCGACGCGACGCTGTCGCAGTTCTACGGCTTCGGGCAGGTCGCCGGCGACAGCGCGGTGGTCGAGCGCCCGGCCGACTGGGGCGTGGGCCTGCTGGCCCAGGGCTCGGTGCTCGCGGGGCAGGCCCACGCCGACAGCTCGTCGCCGACCAAGCGCGGGCTTTTGGTCTACGACCGGCTGCTGTGCGGCCCGCACATCCCGCCGCCGATGAACATCCCGGCGATCGACCCGCCGATGCCCGGCGCGCAGACCACCCGCGAGCGCTACGAGGTCGCGCACGCCGGCGACCCCGCGTGTCAGTCGTGCCATCAGTACTTCGATCCGATCGGCTTCGGCTTCGAGCACTTCGACGCCGCGGGCCGCTTCCGCGCCGACGAGAACGGGCTGCCGATCGACGCCACCGGCCAGGCGGTGGACTCGATGCTCACGCCGCTGATCCAGTTCGACGGCCTGACCGACCTGGCGAACAAGCTCGCCGAGCTGCCGCAGACGACCGACTGCGTCAGCGGGCTGCTGACGAACTTCGCCTACGGCGTCGAGGAGAACTGCCTGGCCGAGGAGGCCCGCACGGCCCTGCAGGACGGCGAGGTCGGCCTGCGCGAGTTCTACGTGCAGCTGGCGGCGAGCGAGCACTTCGTCCGCCGCGAGGAGTGAGGCCGGCCGTCGCGGGCGCGAGCGGCCGAGGCCGGGCCGACCCGCTCGCAGGCGGCCGCTCGTGCAGCAGCTCGCGCCCGGACGTCCGGGGGACCGCGAAGCGTCCGCCGCCGGGCGATGGGGCTGTCTTGAAGAGCATGTCCACGAAAACACGTCTATCAGGACATGTTTTCGTGGACATGCTTGAGGCGTGTGCCTCAGCGACAGGACCGTCCAGCGGGCTGCGAGCGAGCACCTCGCGCGCCGGGCCGAGCGAGGCGCGGCGGACGTGGCCGTCTGCCGGGCCGAGTGAGGGGCAGCCGCTGCCTGCGAGGCACGTGCAGCGGGCTGCGAGCGAGCACCTCGTGCGCCGGGCCGAGCGAGGCGCGGCGGTTGCCTGCGCGGATGCTCCCTGCAGGCGGCGAGCGAGCGCTTCGTCCGCCGAGCGCGGCGCGGCGGGGCCGTTGCCTGCCGCGGGTCCGCCCGCTAGAAGAAGAGGACATGCGCGCCGCTCCGCGAGCTCGACGTCGCCCTCTGCTCGCCCTGCTCGGCGCCGCGCTGGTGTTCGCCTGCCGCGGCGAGGGCGAGGTCCTCGAGCTCGCGGGCGGCGAGCCGGGCGACGGGCGCTGCGGCCTCGTCGTCGTCGACGCCTCCGAGGGGCTCGCGGTCGCTCGCGTGCTCACCAGCGACTGGGTGAGCGGCTCCTGCTACGAGCTCACGCTCACCAACACCGGAGCCGCGCGGGCGGCCTGGTGGGTGCAGCTCGCCACCGACGCCGTCACCGTCGACCGGTGGAACCACGCCGCGACCGACCTCGGCGGCGGCCTGTTCGAGTGGCGAGGGATCGTCGCGTCCAACAACGTCGAGCTCGAACCGCAGGGCACCGCGGTGGTGGGCACCTGCCTGGAGTGCTGAACCGCCGCGCCCTGCTGGTCGGCGCTCGCGGGCCGGGATACAACTGGCGCCTGTGGTCGCCATCCCTCTGGCCCTCGCGCTCATCGTCGGCGAGCCCTCGCCCGTGAGTCCCCCCGCCGAGGCGACCGCCACCGCCACCGAGCCCCGGCAAATCGTCGTCGGCGTGATCGAGGGCGGCCGGCTCGACGCCGTCGCGGTCGTCCAGGCCCTCCGCGGCCACCTCGCCGACCTCGACGTCGGCCCGGCGGTCGAGGCCCGGCCGGCGGCCGCGCTCGCGGAGCCGCTCGGGTGGGCGCGCGAGCGCCTCGCCGAGGGGGCCTTCGCGGTCGTCTGGGTCGAGGCCGCGGCCGGGCAGGGGAGCGCCGTCTACCTGCTCCTCGGCGCGCCCGAGCGGCTCTACACGCGGCACCTCGACACGCCCGACGACCCGCTCGAGACGCGGGAGATCCTCGGCGTCGTGATCCGCGGCCTGGTCGCCTCGCTGGCGGCGAGCGAGGCTCCTGCCGACATGGAGGTCATCGCCGTGCCGGTGCCCGAGGAGCGCCCGCCGTCCCCGGCCCCCGCGCCGCCGCCTGCGCCCGCCGCCCCGCCGAAGCCCGCCCCGGCGCCGCGCCTGCGCCTGTCGCTCGGGCTGGGGTACGCCGGTTCGAGCTACGCCGCCCAGCTCCCGTGGGGCAGCGGGCTCGGCGTCGAGCTCGGCGTCCTCGGCCGCCGCGGCCTGGTCGTCGCCGTGGGCGGCGCGGGCCTCCTCCACCCCCCGCTCACCCCGGAGCTCGGCCAGCAGACCCGCGACGACGCCCGTTTGCGGCTCGGCCGCGTCGGCTTCACCGTGCGGGTCGGCTTCCGCGTGCCGCTCGGGGCCCGCCGCCGCTTCTTCGTCGAGCCGGCCGTGGTCGGGCGCGGCGAGGCGATCGTCTGGCGGCCGACCGCGGGCTCGCAGGCGCGCGGCGGCGCGGGCTTGCGGGTCGCCCTCGCGCCGACCGTCGGCCTCGGCCTCCAGCTCGGGCGCGGGTTCGCCCTCGTCCTCGCGGCCGGCCTCGACCTCTGGCTGCGCAACTTCGACCTCGTCGCCCGCACGCCCGTGGGCACCACCCCGCTGGTCCGCCCGCCGACCGTCGGCGCCACCGCGGGCCTGGGCCTGTCGTGGGTGCGCTAGCACCGGTAGGTGCCGACCGTCGAGCGGCCGCGCCTGAGCGTGCCAGGGCGCCGTCTGGTCCGCCTTCGACGAGTGCGCCAGGGCGCGGTCGGGTCCGCCTCCGATGCCTCGCCGGTCGTCCTGGCCCCGAGCCAGGGCGCCGTCGGGTCCGCCTCCGAGCGTCGGTGCCGCCGCTGGCCCTGGCCCCGCCCGAGTGCGCCAGGGCGCGGTCGGGTCCGCCCGCCGACCGGCGGCGGCGACCGCCCGGGCCCCGCCATAATTTTTCATCCGCCGGGCCGTTGCCGGGCCACCCTACCGCCGATTGCTCGCCAAGGCCCCCGCACCCGTGCTCGTGGCCGTCGCCGCCGACGGGCAGCCCGACGACGTCGCCGAGCACGCCGAGGCTCGCGCGCTCGCGCGGGCGACCGCGGCCGGCGATCGCCAGGCCGCGACCAGCTTCGCCCGCCGGCTCCTGCCGGTCGCGCGCCGGGTGACCCGGGCGCTCCTCGGCTCCGGCACCGACGCGGACGACGTCTCGCAGTCCGCGCTCATCGAGCTGTTGGAGTCGGCGCGGACCTACGCCGGCCAGGGCCCGCTCGAGGCGTGGGCTCGCCGGATCACCGTCCGCGTCACCCTCCGCTGGCTCCGTCGCGGGCGCCGGCTGTCCGTCGTCGCCCACGACGAGGACGACCTCGGCAGCGAGCCTGCCGACCTCGGCGACGACCTCCGCGAGCACATCCCGCGCGCCGTCACCGACTACCTCGCGCTCCTCCCCGAGCCGCAGCGGATCGCCCTCGTGCTCCGCCACGCGCTCGACCACACCCTGCCCGAGATCGCCGAGCTGACCGGAGCGCCGGTGCCCACCGTCAAGTCGCGGGTCCTCAAGGCCGAAGAGACCCTCCGCAAGCTGATCCGCCGCGACCTCAACCTCGGCCGTCCGGCCCCGTGACGGAGCCTCCGATGCACCACGACCCCGAAGCAATCGACGACACCCCCGAGGACCGACGCTGGCGCCGGCTCGTCGACGCGTCCCTCGGCGGCGACCCGCTCCCGGCCGACGACGCCGCTTTCCTCGCGGCGCACCGCGGCGACGGACCGGCGACGCGGCGCGAGCGCGAGCTGCTCGACGCGCTCCGCCGCGGCGAACCCGAAGCGACCGACGCCGCCGCCGACGACGCGCTCGTCGCCGCCGCCGTCGACCGCTTCCTCGCCGACCGGACGGCCGTCACCGGCGCGCCGCGCCCCGGGGCCGGCCGCCGCTCGGCCCTCGTCATCGGTCTCGGCGTCGCCTTCGCCGCGGCCGCCGCCTGGCTGTTGCTCGTCCGGCCTTTCGGACATGTCTCCGAGGACACGTCGCCGTCGCCGCTCGCCGCGGCCGAACATGGCGCCGAGGGCGGCCGCGACGCCGGACCTGGCGCGAAGGACAGCCCGCCCGCACATGACCCGAAAGACAGCCTCGCCTCGCGCGCGGACAGCCCCGCCGAGCCGGCGCCTGTCCCGAAGGACATCTCCGCCGAGCTGCGCCTGCTCGGCGGCGTCGCCGCGGCCGGAAGCGGCCCGCTCGCGCTGCACCAGCCCCTCGCCGACGGCCCGCTCCGCCTCGCCGACGCCGGCTGCGTCGGCGTCGCCGGGCAGGTCACCGCCTGCGCCGAGGGCGAGGCCGAGCTGGTCGCCCGGGGGGCGGTCCTCGCCGTCGAGCGCGGCCGCGTCCACGTCGAGGTCGCGCCGGCGGGCGTCGGCGTCGTGTGGATCGAGGTCGCCGGCGTGGCGATCGTCAGCGACGAGCCCGGCGCCGTCCTGATCGTCGCGGAGCCGCAGCGCTGGCAGGTCACCGCGCTGCGCGGCGCGCATCGCCTGCGCGAGGGGGGCGTGGAGCGCCCGCTCGCCGCCGGCGAGACGGCCGACTCGCGGGCGCAGGTCGTGCCCGCCGACGGCGGCCGGGCGGAGCGGGGCGCCGCCGCGAAGCCGCGCCCCGCCAGCGACCCCGGGCAGCTCATCGACGAGGCGCACGCCCTCCGCGGGGCCGGCAAGTACCGGGCGGCCGCCCGCATCTACCGCCGTCTGTTGCGGGAGCACGGCGACACCTCGCTCGCCCGCACCGCCCAGGTCGCCCTCGGTCAGCTCTCGCTCGGGCCGCTCGGCGAGCCCCGCGGCGCGCTCTCGGCCTTCGACGCCTACCTCCGCGACGCGCCGCAGGGCGCCCTCGGCGAGGAGGCCCTCCACGGGCGCGTCGAGGCGCTCCACCGCCTGGGCCGCGACCAGGACGCCGCCCGGGCCGGGGCCGAGTTCCTGCGCCGCTTCCCCCGCAGCCGCTACGCCGACGATGTCCGCCAGCGGCTCGGCAATTGAGCCGGCGCGGCGTTGGTGAGGTCCGTCAGCGGCCCGGCGGCTGAGCCGGCGCGGCGTTGGCGCCGCTCCCCCCGCAGCCGCTACGCCGACGAGGTCCGCCAGCCGCTCGGCGGCTGAGCCGGCGCGGCGTTGGTGCGCCGCTCCCCGCAGCCGCCACGCCGAGGAGGTCCGCCAGCGGTTCGGCGATCGGGCCGGCGTGGCGTTGGTGCGCCGCTTCCCCCGAGCCGTCATGGCGACGAATTCTGCCAGCGGCTCGGTCGGGTTGAGCCAGGTGGAGTTTTGTGCGCCGCTTCCCCGCAATCGCCGTGGCGACGAGGTCCGCCAGCGGCTGGTCGGTCGAGCGGGTGCCGGCCACGGCACGCGGCCGACCTCGGAGGTCGCCGGCTTGGGAACTCGGGCCACAACAATGGATCGCTCGCCGCACGCTTCCCGGGAGCGGTCGCACCATTCGATCCATGGCAGTCCCGCCGGAACGGCGACGGTGCCCGCTGGCGAGCGCCGGCGCGTCAGCGGAACAGCGAATAGTTCCACGCCATGCGGCTCTTCTGCCCGGCCGTGAACTGATCCCGGCAGAGGTCGTTCGTATAATCCATGTAGTTGTGAATCGGGTCGCTCCCGGACGCCTTGCAGCTGTCGCGGCTGGCGGGGCAACCCGTGGCCGGGGATTGCTCGGCCGGCGTGTCGCCGACGAAGTCGCCCAGGATCGAGCAGCCGTTCTGGAACGTGTGATAGAGGCCGAGCCAGTGCCCGACCTCGTGGACCGCCGTCAGGCCGCTGTTGTAATTGACCGCGGTGCCCCCGGGGAAGGTCGCGCGGTCGACCACGATCCCGTCGTCCTTCGGGTCGCCCGCGTACCACCAGGGGAAGGTCGCCCATCCCAGCAGGCTCACCGCGTTGACGACATACACGTTGAGGGTCCCCGCGCCGCCCTTGCGGAGCGCGGCCTTCGCCTCCGTCTCGGCCGCGCTGTCCTGGGCCATGAGGTGCCAGGCGCTCTTGCGGGTGCGCGTGACCCCGGCGCGTGAAAAGTCGAAGTTTGAGCCGGCGAAGGCCGCGTTGAGCACGTCGAGCTGCTGGGCGATCTGCGCCTCCGTGATGTCGCCCACCCCATTGTCATCGCTGATGACATGGAAATACACCGGGATCGTCGCCCGGGCCTCCGGCTCCCGCGGGGCCGCGGCCACGCGCGCGCGGATGTCGGACTCCATCGCCGCGACCTCGAGGGTCGTCGGGTGATTGCCGCAGCGACCGTCGTACGCCGGCGCGACGGCGAAATCGTCGGCGCCGCAGGCCCCGTCCTCGCGCTCGTCGACCTCGCACATATCGTCGGTGCCGGCGATCGCCGCTTCACTCGCTCCGCCCTGCGCCGCCTCGCACGCGAGCGCGCCCACGCAGACGCCGATATACCACTGTCTCGTGATCTTCATCCATCTCTCCCGCCCGAACGGGCATGGTTTTCAGGTATGCCGGGATCGTGCACGGGAGCCAGGGGCGGATCGACGGCAACGTCGCGCCCGACACAACCCCCGGAGGAGCGCGCGACCGCGGCGGCCGGGCGCACACGCGGCCAGCGTCCGCGTGCAGCGGCTCATGCCCCTCGCGGCCGCTCCTCCCCGCGATCGTGCGCATCGCCCCGCCAGCACCAGCGTCTGGACGAGCCGGGTCGCCAAGCCGACGGCCGACGTGGTGTCGCCGACGTCGTGCCTGCGGACGGGCCGTGATGTCGTCGCAGGTCGGAGCGATGGACGCAGATTCGTGGTGTGATGAATGCGACCCGCGGGCGCGGGGCATCTGCGGGCCGCGAGCGAGGGCCGTCTCGCCGAGGCATGCATCCCTGTCTCAGCATGTGGATGGATGTGACGTCCTGGGCGTGGCCCTCCGGTCCATGCGGGGCGCGGTCGGGGCGCGAGCGCCGACGTCGGCCGAGGCTCGTCGCCGGGCCTCGGCAGGCGTCACAAGGGCGGCGCGGTTTGGTCCCCTGGGGCTCGCGATGCGAGGAGCGGCCGCCGTAGCCCGCGCGCACCATGTCCGGCCACGCCGGCCGTCTCGCTGTCCGAAGGGACAGATGGTCTCTCGCTTCGATCGCCTCGCGACCGGCGCGCGTCGCCGGGTTCACCTGGCTGCCCGAGAGGACATGTCGCGGCGCTCGGCGTCCGGACGTCCTCCCGGCGGGGCCGCGACCGCGGGCGTCGCCTCACGGCATGCGCGGCGGCGGCGGTGTCGCCGGGTCGCGGCCGGTGGCCGTGTCGCGGCCGAGCTGGGCGCGGGCGAGGTCCTGGCCGGGGAGGAGGTCGGGGAGGCGGTTGGCGAGGGCGACGGCCTCGGCGTAGTGGCGGTGGGCCCGGCTGCGCTCGTCGGCGGCGGCGGCGAGGTCGGCGAGGGCGAGGTGGAGGCGGGCGAGGGCGGCCTCCTGGCCGGGCAGGGCGGTGCGGATCGCCAGGGCCTCGCCGAAGCGGAGGCGGGCGTCGGCTTTCTCGCCGAGGCGGAGGTGGAGGCGGGCCCGCTCCTCGAGCACGTCGGCGACGGCCGGGTGGCGCGGCAGGCCGGCGAGCAGGCCGAGCGCCTGGTCGAGGTGGGCGCGGGCCTCGTGGTTGCCGCCCTGGAGGGCGAGCATACGGCCGCGCAGCATCTCGATGCGGGCGGCGGTGGCCGGGCGGTCGGCGGCGCGGGCCAGGGTGTCGCGCAGCAGCATCTGCGCGCTGGTCGGGTCGCCGTGGTCGGCCAGGAGCTCGGCGCGCAGCAGGGCGACCTCGGTGATCCGCCTCGGGTCGCGCAGGCGCTCGGCCGCGGCGCCGGCGAGGCGGGCGGTGGCCTCGTCGCCGGTGCACTCGGCCAGGTAGCGCTGGACGTCGGCGACGAGGTCGTCGTCGCGGTGGCTGATGGCGAGCTGGAGGGCGGTGGCGAGCTGGTCGCGGCCCTGGTGGACGATCCCGCGCGCGCAGGAGACGTGGCCGAGGAGGGCGGCCGCCTCGGCGCGCAGCGGGTCGCCGCCGACCTCCTTGAGGACGCGGTCGACCTGGCGGGTGGCGTCGCTGTAGCGGCCGGCGAGGGCGGACACGCGCGCCTCGTCGAGGGCGGCGGCGAGGTCGGCCGGGGCGGGGCCGGGGCCGACGAGGTTGCCGGGGTCGAAGCAGGGGGCGATGTCGGGCAGCGACTCGGCCATCCGCTCGGCGTCGCCGAGCTGCTCGGGGCGCAGGCGCGCGAGGGCGCGCGTGACGACGGCGAGGTCGCGGGTGCGGCGGTCGAGGCAGGCGCGGTGGCGCTCGCGCAGCGGCTCGGCGGCGAGCGGCCCCGCGCAGGCGGCGGCGCGGGCGTGGCCGAGGACGGTGGCGTAGCGGTCGAGCTGCGCGCCGGCGCGCGCGGCGGTGGCGGCGGCGAACGGGAGGTCGGCGCCGGCGAAGGCGCCGGCCAGGCCGGCGCCGGGCGGCGGGAGCTCGGCGGCCACGGCCCACTCGCAGCTGTGGTCGACGTGCGGGCTGGCGGCAGCGACGGCGACGGCGGCCAGCCCGGCGAGACCGGCGGCCAGGACGACGCCGACCCGCCGCCGCCGCGGCGGGGCGGCCAGGGCGGCCAGCAGCGCCTCCATCGACGGGTAGCGCTGCTCGGGGTCGGCGTGCAGGCCGCGGACGAGCACGGTGTAGATGCCGGGCGGGACCTTGGCGTCGCGCGGCGGCGGGGCGATGAGGCCGGTCAAGACCCGCCGCTTGAGCTCGGCGCGGGTCTCGGAGGCGAACGGGTGCCAGCCGTAGAGGCCGCGGTAGAGGGCGACGCAGAACGCGAACTGGTCGCTCTTGTCGGTCGCCCGCACGCCCTGGAACTGCTCCGGGGACATGTACGAGGGCGTGCCCATGAGCGCGCCGCTCTGGGTCAGCCGCGAGCTGCGCTCGAGGTCCTCGGCGGACACGTTGTCGCCGACGTCGGCCGGGGCGTCGGGGTCGGGGGCGCTGCGGACCAGGCCGAAGTCGACCACGCGGACCCGCCCGTCGTCGCCGACCAGCACGTTCTCGGGCTTGAAGTCGCGGTGGACCATGCCGCACCGGTGCGCGGCGGCCAGGCCGTGGCCGGCCTGCAGGTACGCGTCGAGCACCTGCCGCCAGGTCCGCGGGGCGGTCTCCAGCCAGCGCCGCATGTGCATCCCGCGGACGAACTCCATGGCGATGAACACCCGGCCCTCGAAATTGCCGGTCTCGTAGACCTGGACGACGTTGGGGTGCGACAGCTGGGCCAGCGCCTGGGCCTCGCGGATCAGCCGCGACGAGGCCCGCTCGAGCCCGCTGTCGCGGTCGAGCCGGACGAGCTTGATGGCGACCTGGCGGTCGAGCTTGGCGTCGTAGGCGAGGTAGACCTCGCCCATGCCGCCGACGCCCAGCGGCTGCAGGACGGCGTAGTGGGCGATCTTCTGCGGCTGGGCCCGGGCGTCCTTGCCGAACAGCTTCGCGTGCGCCGCGGCCTTGATCCGCCGGACCTCGCGCGCGGCGGCGGACTGCGGCGCGCGCGTGGCGTCGTCCGGGGCGTCGCCGGGGTCGGGCATGGCTGGCAGGATAGCCCAACCGGACCGGGCCGGCCCGCTCGCCCCCTCGCCGCTCGGCACGCCGGAGCGCCGCCGCCGCGAGACGGCCGCAATCGCGGCAACTGTCTTTGGGGACATGTTCGATGGCGCCGGCCATCGCCCCCGCGGCCCGGCTCGCTGGCGCGCCGGGGCTGCCGAGGTCATGCCCACCGCATGCGAGGGGTGCTCCCCGCCCGGGCCGCGCTGTCGCTGTGCGCGCTGCTCGGGCTCGCGGATTGCCACGGCCGCAGCGCGCCGCCTGCGACGGCGGTGGCCAGCCGCGGGGCGGCGAGCGACGGGCCGGCGCGCCGCGACGACCCGGGCCGCTCGGCGACCGTGCGCGCGCTCGAGAGCGGGACGCTCGGCCCGCAAGACCGCACGCCGGTCGACCGGCTGCTGCTGGTCCTCGACGGCTACACCCGCCCGAAGCGCGAGGCGGGCGGAGCGCCGGGCGAAGGCCGGCCCGACCGGGCGCTGTTCTACTGCGCCCAGCTCAACGCGGACTTCAGCCAGTGCGTGCTGTTCGACGGCTCCGACGAAGGCGCGCACCTGGTGGGGGTGGAGTACGTGATCTCGCCGTCGCTGTACGCGACCCTGCCGGCGGTCGAGCGCCAGTACTGGCACGCGCACGTGGGGGAGATCGACAGCGGGGTGCTGGTGTCGCCCGGGCTGACCGACGCGGCCCACACGGCGCTGATGGGCGAGCTGCGCTCGACGTACGGCAAGAGCTGGCGCACGTGGGACGCAGAGGCCGACCCGCTGCCGTTCGGCGAGCCGACGCTGATGTGGTCGATCTCGCCGGGCAAGCTCGAGCCGGCCACGCGCCACGAGATGCGATCGCGGTGGAGCCGGACGAGCCGCGAGGAGTGATTCTTGAAAAAATCCGAAGATCCGCGCGGTGGGTCGTCGGGGGCGGGACGGTGGTCGTGACTCGAGGTCCGGCTCACGGATCGACGCTGGTCCACGCCGGGTCGTCGGCGACCATCTGGCCCAGCCAGGCCTGCAGATCGACGCCGTTGCTGGTGACCGGCAGCCGCGCCGTCAGCAGCACGTGGCCGACCGCGTCGAGCAGGAAGTAGCGGGCGTTCTCGTAGGGGGCGACGTGGGTCTGCACGATCTCCGCGATCGCCTGCGGGAACGCCTCCTGCGTGAAGCCGAAGTAGATCGGCACGATCCAGTCGCGGGTATAGGACAAGAGGGCCCAGCGCTGAGTGGTGTGATTCGCGCCGTAATAATCGTAGATCGCGCCGAACGTCTCCAGGCATTCCGGGCAGTCGGGCGGCAGCGAGGCGGCCAGGTTCCACTGCGCGCGCCAGACGTCGGACAGCTCCTCGGCGAGGTACGGCGGGTCGAGCGGCGGCCCGGAGTCGTCGATGAGGTCGACGCGCACGTCGCCGAAGGCCTGCTGCACGCGCCACCAGTGGAAGGTCGACCCGTAGCCGCCGGCGCTGGCGCCGGCGAGGTAGACGCGCCCCGCGTCGGGGAAGGTCGGGACGATCCGCGCGAGGTAGGCGACCAGGTTGGCGCCGCCGACGTGCATCGTGGTGCGCTCGCCGTAGGTGACGACGTTGTCGCCGCCGTGCATGTCGCCGGTGCAGTACGGGACGTAGACGAAGCTCATGTCGCGGAACGGGTTGTCGGCGTCGTCGCGGTCGAAGATCTGCGCGGTCATGACCTTGGGCCGGTGCGGGTCGAAGTCGGCGGCGAACTCGGCCTCGCCGTAGCCGTCGGCGACGTGGGCGCTGGCGTTCGTGGTGTAGCAGGTGGCCTCGTCCCAGCAGGCGCCGCCGCCCTCGAGGTAGAGGACGACGCGATCGCTGCGCGTGGTGAGATTGACGGCGATGCCGGTGGTCTCGCCATTGGCACAATGCGCGTCGGCGAACGGGACCCAGGTCCAGGTCTCGGCCGGGGCGTCGATCGCCGCGCCGGTCGGGTCGCCGCCGTCGCCCGTGGTCGGCTGTTCGCCGCCGTCGGAGGTGGTGCCGTCGGTGGTCACGGCGGCGCTGCTGCCTTCCGTCTCGGCGGACGGCGAGGCGCCGCGATCGTCGCCGCAGGCGGGCGAATTCAGGGCGACCAGGGCGGCGAGCGACGCGATACGAGCTCGAATCATGGGCATGCCTCGACGGTACTGCACGAGCCGCTCGCGCGCCTGCGAGGGGCTCCCAGCGGGTATTCCGGGGAGACACGAAGGTGTGGAGGATCGCGACAGTGGCAGATCGCCACAGCGGCAATCACCGGCGGGCGCAGGCGCGCGGCGACGAGGTGGGGACGAGCGCGCGCGGATGGCCCGAGGGACAGGTGACGCATCGGGCCAGGGGACGGGCGGGGAGGATGACCCGAAGGACAGATCATGGGCCGCTCGCGCGGGGACCCGCGAGCGCTGCGAGCGCTCGCGTCCCCGGGGCGGTGCCGAGGAGATGTCCGCGGGACATGTCGTGGCCGCTGGCGCCTCGGGGCGCGAGCGCCGCGACCGCGCCCACGTCGCGGCGGCGAGAGGATGTCCGCGGGGACATGTCGTGGCCGCCCGCGCCTCCGTGAGGCCGCAAGAGCGCGCATGTCCGCGGGGACATGTCGCAATTCGCACTCTTCGAGAAAGCGGGGGCGCGCTGCGACCGGGCCCCTGGCTGCGGCTGGGCCCGGTCGAAGCGCGTGGGGGGAGAAGGGGAAGATCGGTCGGCGACGCGAGCGGGAGATCGTTCCGCGGGCGAGCACCTGTGGCTCGGCCCGTTGGGTGCGAAGATCGACCTCGCGTAGCGGGCGAGCGGGAGACCTCGGGGTCCGCGCCGCGCCGCCGACCGCCGTGTCACATCAAGTGACGGCGCGAGAACTCGGCGCGCAGCTTGGCCAGCGCGCCCTCCTGGAGCTGACGGATTCGCTCGCGCGACAGCGAGTAGCCGGCGCCGATCTCCTTGAGCGTCATCTCTTCCTGCCCATCGAGGCCGACGCGCTTGCGCAGGATGTCGGCCTCGAGCGGGGAGAGCTGGGCGAAAACTTCTTGCAGCTGCGAGTGGAGCAGCTCACGGTCGAGCACGTCCGACGGGGCCTCGTGGTCGGGGTCGGCGACGGTGTCGACGAGGCTGACCTCGCCGTCGCGCGAGGCGGGCAGGGCGAGGCTCAGCGGGGTCTCGATCAGCGACCAGCCCATGCGGGCGATCCGCTCGACGCTGACGCCGCTGACGGCCGAGAGCTCCTGGTCGGTGGGCTCGCGGCCCTCGCGGGCCTCGAACTCGCGGCGGGCCTTGGTGACCTTGTTGCACGCGTCGATCATGTGGACGGGCAGGCGCACGCTGCGGGCCTTGTCGGCGATCGAGCGGCTGATGGCGTGGCGGATCCACCACGAGCCGTAGGTCGAGAAGCGGCAGCCGCGGGCCGGGTCGAACCGGTCGACCGCCTTCATCAGGCCGAGGTTGCCCTCCTGGATGAGGTCCTGCAGCGGGACGTTGCCGCGGTGGAAACGGCGCGCCAGCGCGACCACGAGGCGCAGGTTGGCGCGCACGAACGCGTTCCTGGCGGCCGTCAGCGCGGCGTGCTGCTTGCGGACCTCGGCGGCGTAGCGGGCGAACGGGGCGCTGCCGCGGCGCGGCGGGTTGACGTTCAGCGAGACCGCGGCCTTGCGGTCGCCCTCGAGGCTGGTGAGGTCGGCGAGGATCGCGTCGGCGAGCTCATTGTCGACGTCGGCCGCGAGCATCGCCGCGGCCAGCTCGTCGCGGGCGGCGTGGAAGGCGTCGTGGTGGCAGCGCAGGTCGCGGTCGCGGAGGGTCCGCGAGGTCTGCTCGAGCGCGTTCAAGGCGGCCACGGGGCACACGTCGGCGCCCAGCCGCCGGCGCGCGAGGGCGCAGATCGCCTCGACGAACGGCGGGTAATTCAGAATCGCAACCCACAGACCCTTGCGGAGCTCGCTGATCTTGCGGGCCGCGGCGGTCTCCTCTTCCTTGGTCATGACGTGGACCTCGGAGAGGTCGCGGAAATAGGCGGTGAGGGGTCCGTGGCCGGATTCGTGGGCCGGAGCGCCCGAGGGATCAGCGGTGAGGTCGCGCAGCATGATGGTCTCCTTTCGGTGCCGGGGCAGGATCCGCGCAGGGGGCCGTGGACCGTAAGGAGTGTCCGTCCGCGGCGCGAGAATCGAACAAGAGGAGGGTCGGTGGTAGGGGCGGGGGTGCGGATCCTGCCCGGCTCCGGGGCGCCGAACGGCGGGCCCAGGCGATCGTGCGAGGGTCGGTGATTTCAAGCGAACGTCGAAGTCAGATCAATCCAAGTCAATCATCGCCTGGCCGTCACTTCTTTTCCGTCTTGAGGTTGGTGCGCATGTCGAGGGCGAGGTTGTAATGGCTCTCGACGATCTTGCGCACCTCTTCGAGCTCGTCGCGCAGCTCGTCGGTCTGGGCGAAGGGGATCATCTTGTTGTCGAGCGCGGACAGCCAGGTGGCATGCACGTCGACCTGAATGTCGATGTAGGCCTTGTCGAGCTCGTCACCCTTCTCGATCTTGCCCATGGTGTCGAGCTTCTGCCGCGAATCCTGCTGGATGTCGCTGGCGAGCCGGCTGCTGGTGGCCCTGAGGTCGAGGGCGTCGCGGACCTTCTTTGCGCGCTCGCGCACGAACTCGTGGTCGTTGATCATCATCGCCGCGAACTCCTTGACCTTCTGCGTCTTGGCCCACTTCTTCATGTACTCGCCGTGGGCGATCGCCTCGTCGTTGATCACGTCGAGGACGCCGAAGATCTCGTCGTCCGCGGTGTTGCGGTGGGCCGGCGCGGTCGCGGCCGGCGAGGGTTCCACGACCGGCTCCGGCGAACTGGTGTCCGGAGACGTGCGCGAGCAGGCCGCGGCGAACACGAAGGAGAGCATGTAGAGGGTCTTGTTGCGGGGCTGCATGCACCTTGGCTGATCCAGGCCCGCACGACGAGCAACGTAAAAATCATCAGAGGGCCGAACCCGCCCACTCCCCGGAATGTCGAGGGTTTTTGGAGAGCGCGGCGAAACCGGTGTTTGAAGCGCTTCTGGGTCAACTTGGGGGCTCCAGGCCTGGGCCAATCCGCGCGCGATTTGCCGCTGGACAGGTGTCCGAGCGGTTGCGTGATCGGCGCTGAATCGTGGGACTGCGCACATTCCGCGAACCACGGCACAACGCCCGTCTCGCTGTAGAACGTCGTTCTACCCCCCGCGCCGGGCGCTGTGTGGCGATCGGGGCGCGGGGAGAATGTCGGTCCGTCGCCACGGTTCAGCCCGTCAGGGGGCCCGCCAGGGCACCCGTGCGGCCCCGGGACGGCTGAGTCCGCGATTTCGGCCGGCGCAAGTAATGATAACAGTCGGCGCTTCGCGGCGCTCCGGACGCTGTGCCTTCCATCGAGGAGGAAGCGGCGGACCTACATGCCGCCCGTGAATGCTCTCCGCGAAATCCATCGACAGGTAGCCGGCGACGACCAGGGACTCGAGGCCGAAGCCGGCGAGGACGGCGAGGTCGTGGTCGGGGCCGGCGAACCCCGGGGTCCCTTGCAGGGCGCCGCTGCCGTCATAGAGGCGGACGACGCTGCCGTGATTGTCGACCTCGTCGAAGCCGGTGAGGACGATCCGCTCGTCGAAGCCGGCGGTGGGGCTGGCGTGCGCTGCATCGTCGCTCGCGTCAATCGAGGGCGAGGCGGCGGACCCACATGCGCGCGTGGGTGGTGTCCTCGACCTCGTCCAGGACCTGGCCGGCGACGACCAGGAAATCGGGGCCGAAGGCGCCGGCGACGGGGAGGTCGAACAGGTCGGGGTTGGTGAGGGCGAACACGGAGGTCCACTGCAAGGCGCCGCTGCCGTCATAGAGGCGGACGACGCTGCTGGGATTGTCGCCCGCGTCGAAACCGATGAGGGCGAGCCGCTCGTCGGGGCCGGCGGCGAGGTGCGTGGTGGAGAAGGTGCCGGTGCCGGTGACGCTCCACAGCTCGCCGAGGTCGGCCCCGCGGCGCTGGAGCAGGAGCTCGGGGTCGGAGCCGAACCCGGCGAGCACGAGGTCGCCACCGCTCGGCGAGGCCGCGACCGCGCTGGCGTGCGCGGGGGTGCCGGCGAGCTCGGCCGGGAGCCAGCCGCCTCCTTCGTGGATGACGGCGAGGAGGGATTGATCGCCCTCGACTCCCTGGACGTGCGCGCGGCCGACGACGGCCACGCGATCGCCGAGGACGACGAGGTCTTCGCCGACGCTGTGCAGCTCGCTGGCCGCCTCCCACAGCGCGGCGCCTTGCTGGAGCGGGTGCTTGCGGACGACGATCCGCTGGCTGGGATCGTCGTCGAACTGGCCGTTGAGGCCCGCGTAGAGGTGGTCGCCCGCGGCCGCGAGCCCGAAGAAGGACGCCTGGCCGGCCGGCTCGACGGTCCACAGCTCCGCGCCGGTGGGCGACAGGGCGTGGAGCTCGCCGGACCCGGTGCCGAGGAAGATCCGGCCGTCGGCGTGGACGGCGAGCTTGCCGTCGTCCATCGGGACGCGCCACTGCTCGACGCCGTCGGGCGAGAGCGCGAGCAAGAAGGTTTGCTGGCCCGAAAGGCCGCTGATGACGATCTGCCCCGCCGCGCCGACGACGAGGTCGACGACGACGTCGGCGCCGTCCGGCTCGAGGGTCCACTCGATCCGTCCGCTGCGCGCACAGGCGTTGTCGCAGCCGTCGTTGGGCTCGTCGTTGCCGTCGTCGCAGGTTTCGCCGGGATCGTGCTGGCCGTCGCCGCAAAAACCGGTCGAAAGGGTGGTGGTCGGGAGCTCGCCGGTGGAGCTCGTCGGTCCGGTGCTACCCGTGCCGGTGTCGGGGGACGATGTGGTGGCATCGTCGGTGTCCTGGGGCGCGTCGCCGACGACGATCGACGGGATGCAGCCGACGAGGGCGAGCACGGTGAGGGCGGAGAGCCGGGCGGGAAAAGACATGGGGGTCTACCTCCGGGGGGAGTGGTCCCCAGCCGGGGCGGGTTCCGTCACGCTGGGCTGCAGAGGGCGTGGGGCGGGGATCTGGAGAAGGATGGGTGAAAATCGCGCGGCCGATCTTCGGTAAGGGCGAGCGAGAGTCACTCGACCTGACGACGGGACGAGGAGAGGCCGACCGTCGACGGTGGATAGTGGATAGAGGCTCGCTCGCACGCGAGGAACGGCCTCACGAGGCCGGCGGCAGCAGATGGGCCAGCCTGCGCGCGATCGGGTGCTCACGCAGCTCGGCGGCTCGCGGAGCGTCGGTGAACAGCTGCCGCAGGATGTACTCGCCCCATTCGTCCTTGGCGTTGGCCCAGGTCTCGTGAATGTGTCGCCGGACGGGTGGACGCGGACGGAGGCGGCGTAACGCGGCGATCGCCGGTTCGAGGAGCTCGGCGCTGGGATCGCGGAGGTCGGCTCGACCCCATCCCGTGGGCCAACCAGGAGGGTCCGCGTCGAGGCCGAGGGCGCGACGCACGGCCCGGCCGTCACGGGCCAGCAGGGCCTCGAACATCGGCTCCATGCACAGGGCGAGGACCGAGCCGGGAACGACTCGACTGTGATTCAGGCCGCGAGGCGCCCGGCCACGGAATCGCTCGAGCGCGTCGGCGCGTCGGCGTGCATCTCTCGCCCAGCCCGAACCCTGCAACAGCGGAGACTCGGCGAGCCCGCGATAGAGGCCGAGCTTCTCGTCCCAGGCGCACCGCCGCTGCTGCCTGTCGATCGGCTCGAGGTCCCAGGCGATCACGAGCGCGTCGGCGCCGGGATCGAGCTTCTCTCGCGCGGCCAGTGCCTGGATCTTCGCGTCGAGGCCGGGCGCCGAGGTGCTGGTGCGCAGGCCACGGAGCCGCGAGATGGCGTCCTTGCCGATCGGGACGACGAGGTCGACGGGGGCACGGCCGAGAGCGGGGAGGAGAGTGCCGTTCCAGAGCCTGCTGCAGTGGTCCTTGCTGCCGAGAGGGGCGCTGCCCTCGACGAAGAGCGCGATGCGCATGACGGCTCTTTTCTAGAACTCGAGCAGATCGATGTAGCGCCCGCCCGGACGGACGCGTGGGTCGGACCGCTGACTGGCAGGATCGTCGGCGAGGCGGGTGTAGGTGGTGTCACCCAGGGCGCGGCGCACGACCAGGACGTCGTCCACGTCGACGTCGTCGAGCAGCCACGGCGAATGCGTGGTGACGATGACTTGCACCCCGCGCAGGCTGGCCTCCTTGAGGTACCCGAGGACCTTGCGGACGGAGATCGGATCGAGGCCGTTCTCGACCTCCTCGATGCAGAGGAGGCTCGGTCCGGGGCGGTGGGCGAGCAGGGCGAAGATCGCGGTCATGCGCCGGGTGCCCTCGGAGAGCATCCAGGAGGGGATTTTGAAGGTCTTCTTGCCGGCGGCGCCGCGGTCGATGATGTCTTCTCTCAAAGCGTAGTTGCCGCTGCGGCTGTCGCCCGCGCGGAAGACCTCGACCTCGCGGAAATCGGGGAGGACGGAGTGCAGCATGTCGACGAGGTCCTGGCGACCGTCATCGTCCAGCTCCTCGATCAAGGCGGGCAGCATGGCGCCGCGCTCGTCGAGGAGCGGGGCCAGCGACGGCCGGCGAAGCGTGCTCCCCTGCGCGAGGTCGGTGGGCTCGAGGCGCAGAAACACGGCGTTCTTCCAGAACCCGGCGATGTCCGAGCCGGTGAGGGGCAGGCCGGGATCGACGACCAGTTCGTCGATCCGCGACAGCGCCAGACGATCGCTGAGGTCGAACTTGCCCTGCGGGGTGAAGCGGACGTCTTGCTCCCCCTCCTCGGTCCAGAGGACCTCGCTCGGCGCGCTCCCGGACGAGCCGATTCGCAGCCGTTCGGAGCCGACCGTGGCGATGTCCTCGAACACTTCGCGAATGTTGCAATGATGGTCGGCGAACGCCCCCTCGGCGGATTCGAGCCGGGTGTGCAGCTCGAAGCCCCGATCCCCCTTGGCGTGGCGATGATTGACGAGATCGGCGACGCCGTTGTAGCGATCGCAGGCGGTGTTCACGGTGCCGCGAATCGCGGCGTCGATCCATTGCAGCCCCTCGAGCAAGGTGCTCTTGCCGGCGCCGTTGCGGCCGATGACGACGTTGAACGGCCGCAGCGGCACGCCCTCCAGCGCGTAAGCCGCCTTGAAGCGGTGCAGGCTGACGTGGGTGAGGCGGAGGGGCGACGGCACGGGTGCGGCGAGGGTAACAGGTCGACCCTGCGCCCAACAATCACGGGGCGCCGCTGCGCTGGCGGAGGCCGCGGATCAGCCAGCCGCCCTTGGCGCGGCTGTCGAGGTCGCGCATCACGGCGGCGGCGCGGGCGTGGCTGATGCGGAGGCTGACCAGGTCGCGCATCACCTGGCGGGCGATGTAGTAGCGGCGGGCGCCGTCGAGGAATTCGACGCAGCTCTCGAGCCAGCCGAGCCACTTGTCGTGGCGACTGCCGCGTGCGGGGCCGGCGCTCAGGTCGGAGACGCGGGTCTGGTGGAGGGCGCGGGCGCGGCCGGCGGCGAAGCTCTGCAGCTCGCCCTCGCCGTCGTAGGCGATCCGCTGCTCGAGCTGGGCCGCGACCAGGCCCGAGTCGATGAGGCCGGGGTCGGCGGGCTGGGCGAGCCGCTGCAGGGCCTGACGGCGGATCTCGGGCTCGGGGCTGGCGAGGGCGGCGAGGTTCTGCTGGGCGACGTCGAGGGCGGTCCAGCGGTAGACGAAGTCGAGGCCGGTGCCCTTGATGTTCTGGGTGCCCATGAGGATCGCGCGCACGCCGGGCGGGACGGCGAGGGCGCAGCGGAGGATGACCTGGTCGCCGGTGGTCAGCGGGTCGACGACGACGTCGATGAGGTCCATGAACAAGAGGCGATAGGCGTCGCGCACGGCGGCGTGGACGAGGCCGGGCGGCATGCCGCCGCCCTCGGCGAAGGCCGCCTCGACGCGGGCCTTGAGGCGCACGCACACGGCCGTGCGCGCGAGCTGGCGGAGGAAGTGGTCCGCGACCTCCTGCGGGCTGGCCAGGCGCACGCACTCGGGCGGGTCGCTGTCCTCGAGGACATCCGCCGACTCGACCAGGCCGACCAGCCACGGGCTCAGCTCGTTGCGCACCACCGCGAGCACCTCGCCGAGGTGGATGCTGGCGCGCGGGTCTTCGCCGAGGTACGGCGCGCAGCGGCGGGCGATCTCGTCGCGCACGCCGGCCAACGAGCGGCCGGCGCCGTGGCCGTAGATCACGAGCTGGCCGGGCAGGGCCTCGGGCGCGATCGGGCGCACGCGCGCGAGCAGGCGGACGAGGCGCTGGTGGGCGCGCGCGCGGCCGGCTGGCCCGTCGGACAGGTCGTCGCGCGACACGATCTCCTGGGCGGCGAGGAAGCCCTCGAGGGCCTCGCGGATGTAGCCGACCAGGCCCTGGGTGTTGGTGCCGATCAGGACGTGGCGGTCGGCGGCGACGTCCTCGACCAGCAGGCGGGCGAACACCTGCGAGCGGGCGACCCGGTCCTCGCGGTTGTTGACGACGGTGATGACGTAGCGGTCGGGCTCCTTCTCGAGGTCGAGGCGGTCGCAGCCGGTGCGGCGCCAGTTGGACAGGAAGCCGGCGCGCTCGTTGGCCGAGCAGCCGTTGATGAACTCGAGCGTGCGGCCGGCGACGCGGGCGGGGCCGTAGCGCTTGAGCACGCCGAGGTCGGGGACGACGTGCTCGGCCATGGTGGCGATCGCCAGGGTGCGGTCGAGGCCGAGGTGTTCGGCCAGGCGGGCGACCAGGGCGACGTTGCGCGGGTGTTCGTCGTAGGGGATGAGCGCGAGCAGGTCGGCCGGCAGCAGGTCGCCGGCGAACTCGTCGACGGCGTCGAGGTCGCTGCCGCGGCGGCCCGCGGCCTCGCGCAGGACCGGCAGGAAGTTGATCTCGCTGGTGACGGTGCGCGCGCCGGTCGGCACGAAGCGGGAGATGACCTCGGCCACGTCCATGCCCGCCGGGCCCTGGATGTCCTCGTGGTCGGGGTAGCAGTTGGTGATCGTCGCCGCGTCGTCGCGCATCCAGTGGTGCTGCAAGATCTCCACGTAGGCCGGGTTCAGCGCCATGCACTCCCACAGGAACACGTCGCTGCCGGTCTTCGCGGCCAGGTTGAGCAGGGTGCGCTGCTCCCAGATCGTCGCCTTGCCGTAGGGGCGGAAGGTGTAGATCTCCATCGCCTGGCCGCGCGGGGCGGCGTGGATGAACATGGCCTCGCAGCCGGTGGTCTTGGCGAACACGCGGTAGCCGAGGCCGTGGAACAGGCCGGCCTTGAGCCGCTCGGTGCCCGACTTGCCGCGGGTGCCCCAGCCGCCGATGACGAGCGGGATGGCGGCGCGGTCGCGGGCGATCGCGCGGGTGCGCAGGTAGGTGCCGACGAACAGCATCGCGGCCAGGGCGGCGAGGAAGTAGGCGAGCGCGGTCTGGCTGCTGCCGCTCAGGGTGAAGATGTCCGCGAGGACAGGTTCGCCGAGGTCGGGCAGCTCGAGCGGGACGCCGACGAGCAGCGCGCCGAGGCCGGTCATCGCCGAGGCGGCGGCCGGCTGCGGGGCGGAGACGGCGCGCGCGACCTCGGCGGTGAGCCGCACCGACTGGGTCACGGGGATGTCGACGCTGGTGTAGACCGGCTCGCCGCGGGCCTCGCTGGCGCCGAACAGCTGCAAGAGCTGCGACGGGGCGGTGCGGGCGAGCGAGGCGCAGGGGGCCGGGTGGGGCACGAAGTAGAGCTCGACGCCGTACTGCTCGCGGAGGACGCGGGCGTAGGCGGCGCGGGCGGCCGGCTCCTGGGCGTCGAGGGCCTGGCGCCGCAGCTCGGCGAGCTGGGCGTAGCGGAGGCTGAGGCGCAGGTGGGCGGCGATCCGCTGCCACAGCGGCCGGTGCCAGCGCAGCTCGGTGGTGCCCTGGCTGCTGACGACGCGGACGACCCGCGGGCGCAGCACCGGCAGGCCGAGGATGTCGTCGACCAGCGGGAGGTGACGGCCCCAGCCGCCCTCGCGCTCGCTGTGGACGCGCTCGCCGGGGACCTCGGTGGCGACGACCTCGTGCAGGCGGCCGGAGTGGGCCCGCAGGTCGCCGCGGAGGATCCGGCCGCGGACGTGCGAGAAGCCCTGGCGCTTGTTCGGGCCGGGGTGGCGCAGCTCGTGCCACAGGCGCCACAGGCGGGCGCCCCAGCGGTCGCCGCGGCGCAGGAGGATGCTGTCCTTGCGGACATGGGCGTCGATGCCCCAGTCCTCGCGGGTGAGGGCGGCGAGGATCCGTCCGAGCCAGGCGGCGTCGCCGGGCGGCGGCAGGTCGGGCCGCCGCAGCGACACGCGAGCGGCCTTGCCGGGCGGGGTGCGGGCCAGGGCCTCGGCGAACACGCCGGTCCAGACCCGGCGGGCCGGGTCGAGGGCGCTGTCGATCGCCTGCAGGGCGGCGGCGGCGGCCTCGTGGACGACCGGCGGGTGGTCGTCGCGGGTGGCGATCCGCGCCAGCACGGCGCTGAGCTGGACGAAGTTGCCCGAGTCGGCGTGCCATGTCCCTTCGGACATCTTGACGATCTCGGCGCAGGCGACCCGCAGGACCAGCGGGGAGCTCTCGTCGGCGAGGATGGTGGCGAGGGCGGGGGCGTCGGTCGGGCCGCGCAGCAGGCCGCGGACCGCCGCGGCGCGCACGCGGGCGCTGCCGTCGCTGGCGAGGATCGTCAGCAGGGCGGCGCCGCGCGGGTCGATCGGGCGGACCTCGACGGCGGCGGCGCACAGGGAGATCCGCACGTGCTCGCTGGCGTCGTCGACGGCGTTGAACAGGATGTCGACGCAGCGGATCGGGTCGCGGCCGCGGGCGGCGCGGCGGGCCAGGAACTCGACCACGAGCGCGCGGACGAGGAAGTCGCGCGGGCCGCCGCGCGGGGAGATCAGGCGCGCCTCGGCCAGCTCGAGCGCCTCGGCGGTGGGGGCGTAGCCGCGGTGCTCGCGGCGGGCCCCGGCGCGCAGGCGCAGCTGGGGGATGGCGAAGCGCGAGCCCTCGGGGGCGTCGAGCGAGACGCGGTCGAGCAGGGCGAGGGCGGCGGCCTGGACCCACGGGTGCTCGGCGGAGTCGCCGGCGCGGCCGCGGGCGGCGGTGGCGAGGCGGAGGTCGAGGTCGAGGTCGAGCTCGTGGGCCTGGCCGGCCTCGGCGAGGCGGTCGAGGAGCGCCGACAGGGCCTCGAGGCAGGCCAGGCGCAGGGTGAAGCGCGGCAGCCAGGTGAGCTGGCTGATCAGACAGGGGAAGACCTCGGCGCGCTCCTCGTAGGCGACCTCGGCCGAGGCGGCGCCGACCAGGCGCACGGCGAGCTCGACCTGCTCCTCGAGCAGGGCCTGCTCGGCGGCCAGGCGCTCGCGCAGGGCGTCGTGGTCGAGCCAGCGGCCGAGCGCGCGCAGGTCGGCCTGGCGCTCGCGCCAGCCGCGGGCGTGGCGGCGGATCGCCGCGGCCAGCACCGCCTGCTGGGTGCTCGGGTCCTTGGCCGCCAGCGCCGCGGCCACCAGCTCGGCCTCGCGCGACTGCAGCAGCGCGTGCTCGCGGCGCAGCACGGTGATGCACAGACATGTCCGCGGGACAATGTCCTTGAGGGCATGTTCAGCGACGAGGGCGCGGCGCGCGGGGGCGCGGCGCAGGCCGGCGAGCTCGAACAGGTCGGGCCGCAGCTCGGGCGGGACGTCGGCGCTGGCCGCCAGGCGGGCCGCCAGGGCGGCGGCCGCACGCGCCCGCAGACGCGCGGTCAGGGGGTCGAGGGGGCGGAGGATGGCCTCGGTGATCGCGTCGATGATGGCGGTCATGGTGTCGGCTCCTGGCGCCACATGCGGTGCTCGCGGGCGGCGCGGAAGGGCATCTCGAGCGGGCCGAAGTCGCGCAGGCCACGACCGAGGGGCAGGTCGAGGCGCAGCCACAAGTCGAGGCCGTTGCGCGCCGGGTAGAGGGCGGAGAGGTAGAGGTTGTTGCGCACGCCGAAGGCGAGGCGGACGCCGTCGGTCAGCCAGAAGCCGACGCCGAGGCCGGCGAGGAGCCGGCTGCGCAGGTAGGTCTTGTCGCGGTCGGGGTCCTTGAGGCGGAGCGAGGCCTCGTAGTCGAGCGCGAACTCGGGGACGACGCGGCCGTAGAGGGCGAGGGCGCCGGCGATGCCGGCGTGCATGCTGACCTGGTCGACGCTGCGGAAGTCGCTGTTCGGCATCATGTCGGCGCCGACGACCACGCGCGCGTCCTGCCAGGCGACCACCCGCAGGTCGAGGGTCGGCCGGAACACCAGCGGATGATCCTCGACGTACCACTGGTACACGCGCGGGTGCAGCTCGCCGCGCGGGAAGGCGTTCCTGCTGTCCAGCGACTGGTAGCGGTAGGCGAGGTCGAGGCCGGGGAGGAGCTGCAGGCGCGGGGCGAGCCAGGTCGGGCGGTCGATGCGGCCCTCGCCGCGCAGGCTCCACGGCTGGACCTGGTGCTCGGTCTGGACCAGGCCGGCGGCGCTGACCCACGCGCGCAGGCCGGCGCGCGGGAAGAAGGCCTGGAAGCTGAGGCGGCCGCCGGCGACCAGCGCGGTGTCCTCGCGCGGGCGCAGCTCCGGATTGACCTCGATCCACAGCCGCCGCGCCAGCAGCTCGCGGGCCCAGCCGAGGCGGACGATGCCCGAGGCGCGCGGGCGCAGGTCGTCGCTGTCCTCGAGGTCGTCGGTGCCGAGGTGGAGGTCGACGTACGGGGTGCCGAACTTCTGCACGCGGCGGTCGGTCGGCGGCACGGCGAGCGGCGGGTGCGGGACGGGAGCGGGCGGGGCTGGCTCTTGGGGCAGGCGGGCCGAGTGCCGTCGCGGCGGCCGCGGCGGGGCCGCCGCGGGCTCGGCGTCGAGGCGCTGGTGGACGCGCACGAGCGCGGGGCCGACGCCGGGGGCCAGGCGCATGCGCAGCGGGCCGGAGTCGGCCAGGGTCAGGACCTGCACCGGCGGGTGCGCGGCGAGGTCGTCTTTGGTCCTTTTGGACAGGCCCGATGGGACATGTCCCGAAAGACTGCCGAGGGAACGGGCGGGGCCGTACGGCTCGCTGCCGCGGGCGACGGCGACGCTGACGTC
The DNA here is from genome assembly GCF_002343915.1 of Nannocystis exedens. Taxonomy (GTDB): domain Bacteria; phylum Myxococcota_A; class Polyangia; order Nannocystales; family Nannocystaceae; genus Nannocystis; species Nannocystis exedens. Next base: position 7,652,397 of record NZ_NETK01000001.1, read on the forward strand.
GGAGGCGGGCCGGCCGTGGACCTCGACCTGGACGGTGGTGGGGCCGAGGACGATGAACTCGACCGGGCGACCCGGGCGGGCGACGTGCCAGCGGTCGGTGCGGGCGACCTGACGGGCCTCGGGGCGGCGCAGGCGGGCCAGGCACAGGTGGGCGTGGCTGCCGTCGTCGAGCTCGAGGGTGACGGCGTCGCGGGCGGGTACCGCGAACTCGGCGAGGGTGAGCGTGTCGGCGGCGACGGGCTGGGTGTGCAGCAGCTCCTCGCCCATCCAGAAGCGCACGGTGGGCGCGACGCCGCCGAGCTCGGGGCGGACCTCGCGGCACCACAGCTGGAAGCCGAGGGCGTCGTGGCCGCGGGCGAGGTCGATCAGCACGGGCACGCCGGGGCGCAGCATGAGGGCGCCCTTGGTCGGGAACGGGGCGGCGAGCAAGGCGGCGCGCGCGTCGGCGTTGATGGTGGCGGGCGCGGGCTGCTTCGGCAGGTCGCGGTGCTCGCGGCTGCCGCGCTCTTCGCTGAGGATCAGGTGCGACCAGCGGCTGCGCTCGCCGGCGATGTTGGTCAGGCGGTCGAGCCAGGGGGTGCGGATCGCAGGGCGGACGCGCAGGGCCAGGCCGTAGGCGAGACCGGCGCCCTCGGGGCTGGTGGTCGGCTCGTCGAGCGCCGCGAGCGCGCTCTTGACGCCGGCGAGGCCGACCTGCCAGCGCTCGGTGGCGGCGTAGACGCGGTGCCAGGCGCGGAAGGCCTCGGCCGGGCGCGCGGCGGCGTCGAGCAGGGCGGCGCGCAGCGCCAGCTCGGCCGGATCGGCGGCCGGGCGCGCAGGTGTCTTGAGGGACAGGGCCTTCGGGGCAGGTGCGCCGGGGCGCTGCGACCGCGAGCCGGGCGAGCCGCCGGGGCTGCCCACGGGGGCCGGGTCGGCGGCGCGGGAGGGCGTGCGCGGGGCGATGTCGTTCCCGGCAGGCGAGGCGGCGGAGCCGGCCGACATGGCTTTCGGGGCAGGCGAGGCGGTGGAGCCGGCCGACATGGCTTTCGGGTCAGGCGCTCCCGAGGCCGGGGTCGGCGGTGAGGATGTCTTTGCGGACATGTCGCCCGGGGCCGGCGCGCCGAGGACCCCGGCGCCGACGACGGCGGGGGTCGCGGGGCCGGTCGCGACCAGCTCGTCGAGGACGGCGAGGCCGGCGGCGGGCCCGGCCTCGCGGGCGCGGGCGGCCGCGGGGGCCAGGCGAGCGAGGGCGAGGTCGTCGAGACCGGCGGCCGCGAGCGCGGGGGCGACGAGGACGGGCACGTCGGTGGTGACGTCGATGTGGCTGGGGGCGCCGAGGGCCTCGATGCGCCGGCCGAGGGCGAGCGCGCGCGGCTGCAGGGCGGGCGGCAGCGGGTGGGCGGCGACCTGGGCCCAGTCGGACAGGGCGTAGGGCCGCTGGTCGAGGTCGAGCAGGGCGCCGGCGCGGGCGATGAGCAGCTCGGGATCGTGCGGGCGCTCGAGCAGGCCGCGGCTGGCCCGCTCGAGCGCGGCGAGCGGGGGCTCGGGGCGGCGGCTGTCCTCGGGGACAGGTTTTTCGTCGATCGGGGCGGGGCCGGGCTGGCCGGCGGCGGGGACAGGAGCGGGGGCGAACTGGGCCTGGCTGTCCGCGGGGACAGAGGCGGCGGCCGGGGCGGAGGTGGGTCGTGTGAGGCTGTCCGCGGGGGTGTCGCCGGTCGCGCGGTCCTCGGCGGCGAGCGGGTCGTCCTCCGCCGCGAGGGCGCCGGCGGCGGCCGGCGAGGTGTCCTGGGGGGCATGTCCTTCGGGACTCTCGGACGTGTCCGAACGAACATGTCCTGCAGGACTCTTTGGAGGATCGCCCGCCAGCGGCTCGCGCAGGCCGGGGGCGCGGACGGCGGCGGACACGGCGACGGCGGGGCCGCCCTCGGTTACGAGGACCTCGAGGGCGCGGGCGCGGAGGTCGAGGGGGATGAGGACGCTGGTCGGCGGGCCGACGCGGGGGCTGCCGTCGAGCGGGATCGCGGTGGCGTCGACGGGGCGCAGCTCGACGCTGAACTGCCGGCGCAGGCCGGTGTCGGTCTTGACGGTGAGCTCGACGCGGGTCGGGGTCTCGCTGGCGAGGGCGCGGATGTCGACGCGGGCGTGGGCCGGCTCGCCGGGGAGGACGAAGCGGGCGGGCTGCTCGGCGTCGGCGCGCCACAGCCGGAGCAGGCGGGCGTCGGGCGCCCGCGGGGGCGTCGGCGCGAGCGAGGACCACACCTCGCTGCCGCTCGCCCCGGCGACGGTGAGCGCGTGCGGCCCGGCCGGCAGCGCCAGCTCGAGCAGCTCGAGCTGCGCGAGCGGCAGGGTCCGCCAGCGCTCGTCGTCGACCGTCACCGTCAGGCTGGCGTCGGTGCGGGCGTACAGCCGCAGCAGCGCCGGCCGCTCGGGGGCCTCGGGCAGCGTCGGAGCCATGACCGTTTGGGCATGTCCGTTCGGCCATGTCCACAGCGACGCGCTGGTCGGCGCCCGCGCCGGGTCGGGCGGCAGGCGCTCGATCCACACGAGCGGCGGCGGCCCCTCGTGGCTCGGCAGCAGCAGCGACCAGCGCGTCGCCTGCCAGTGGTCGCGGTAGGCCGCGCGCAGGTCGGCGTCGTAGGGGTCGAGCCGGCGGGCCCGCTCGAACAGGGCCAGCATCGGGCTGGCCAGCGGCAGCGGCGGGCCGTCGAGCAGGCGGGCGGCGGCCGCCAGGGCCCGCGCCGGGGCCTCGCTCGGGCGCGGGCCGAGCAGGCGGCGGGCGAGGCCGGCGTCGTCTGTCCCTTCGAGCAGCTCGATGCCGGCGGCGCGGCCGCGGGCGGCCAGCTCGCGGTCCTTGACGGCGTCGGCGGTGCGGGCCAAGGACCAGGCGAGCTGGCGGCGGCGGGCCGGCGCGAGGCCGTCCTGCTGCGCCTGCAGCCAGTCGAAGGTCAGCGCCAGCGGCGGGGAGGTCGGGCGCCGGGTCGCCGGCGGCGGGCGGCCCTCGATCTGCGCCAGCAGAGCGTCGACCAGCGCGGCCCGGGGCGAGCGCGTGCGGGCCAGGGCGCGGCGGCCGGCGCGGAGCAGGTCGTCGGCGCCCTCGCGGCGCAGGGTGGTGGCGAACCGCTCGAGCGTCTGGCCGACGCGGACCTGCAGCAGCGCCGCGTCGCCGTCGACGCGCAGGCGGTAGGTGTGCTCGCCGGGGGCCAGCGGGATCGCCAGGTCGCGCTCCGGGCCGCCGACGCGGCACTCGGCGGCGTCCGGCGGGCACGGCGTCTCGGGGGCGAGGCGCTCCCGGGCGAGCCGGCGGCCACCGGCGTGGACGGAGATGCTGGCCTTCGGGTCCTGTCCCAAGAGTCTGGCGGAGATCCACGCGACCCCGGGCCCGGTCATCCGCAGGTCCCAGCTGCGGCCGCCGGCGGTGCGCTGGAACGGGCGGCCGTCGAGGTCGACCGCGGCCGCGCCGGGCAGCGGGCGGGGGGCCGTCTCGAGCGCGAAGGTCGGGCGGCCGGGCGGGCGCATGGCGGTGATCCGCTGGACCGCGGCGGCGCCGCGCCAGGCCTTCACGGCTGCCTGGAGGGACATGTCCTTCGGGTCACTCTTGCGCAGGGCCGCGGCGACGGCGGCGTCGGCGAGCAGCTCGCGGCGCAGGTCGGCGAAGGCCGGCAGGTCGGGCAGCGGCGGCGGCGGGCCGCCGCGCTCGATCCACTCGAGCGCCGCGCCGATCACGTGCTCCCAGATCAGCTCGCCGGTGCGCGGCACGGGGGCCAGGGCGGTGATCCGCGTCGGCTCGGCGGCGCTGACCAGCCAGTCGCCGGCGCCGCCCGGAGGATGCTCCAAGAGCCATGTCCCCGGGGCCACCTCGAGCGCCGGCTCGAGCACGGCGGCGCGGCCGTCCGCCGCCGCGCCCGAGCGGCGCCAGAACTTCAGCGGGGCGGGCCGGCCGGCGCCGCGGACCGGCTCGGCGCGGACCTGCAGGACCGCGAGCGAGCCGAGCCGGATGACCGCGCCGCTCGCGGGACCGACGACGACGCTGGTGGCCTTCGCCGCCTCGGGGGGCGGCGTCGCGGTCCACGGCGCCGGGTCGGTCAGCGCCACCGGCACGACCTCGACCGGGCGCCACTCGACGGCGGCGCGCACGGCCGGGTCGGAGAGCGGCGCGGCGGCGCGGCCGGGGCGGGCGCTGGCGCCGTGGGGGATCAGCGCGACGGCGGCGAGGAGCCACGAGGCGATGCGGAGGGGGGTGGACACGGTGGTGCTCCTGGAGGGGAGGGGCCCAGAGCGACGCGGGTGTGCAGGCGGAGTGGAGATGCCTCGAAGGACAGGTCAGAGCGGGCGCTCGGGCGGGCCGAGGCCGAGGATCTCGTCGGGGTCGCGGAGGTCGGGGCGGAGCGCCTCCGCCAGGTTGGCGAGCGCTCGCGCGTCGCGCTGGATCCGCCGGCGCAGCTCGTGCGACAGCTCGAGGTGGACGAAGCGGGCGACGCCGCCGCGGGCGCGGACGAGCCGGCCCTGCGCGTTGCTGGTGGCGCCGAGGCGCGTGCGATCGTCGGGGAACACCGCGACCTCGATGCCGAGGGCGCCGCGCAGGCGCTGGGCGACCTCGCGGGTGCGCGCGGTGGCGGCGACGCGGTCGCCGGCGCTGACGACCGCGGCGGGGCCGAGGGGGTCGTCGTCCTCGCTGAAGCCGTGGAGCTGCACGACCTCGGCGCGCGGCATGACGTCGAGCGCGGCGGCGGTGGCGATCGAGAACAAGTGCTGCGGGTTGTGGCAGGGGTCGGCCGGGGCGGCGTCGCGTTCGCGGCGCTGGCCGTCGGTGTCGAGGTAGCGGTGGACGGTGTTGACGAACAGGGCCCGCGGCCAGCCGTCGCCGCGCAGGGCCAGGGCGAGGGCGATCCGCTCGGTCCCGAGGTCGTGGAAGGCGTGCGGGGCCTGCAAGATCACCGGGCGCTCGGCGGCCGCGGCGGCGTCGTCGGCGACGCGCACGAGGTAGGCCCCGCCGCCGGTCTGCTGCGTCCGCGGCTCGACGGCGGCGAGCAGCCGCTGGCCGGAGACGTACCAGGCGTGGACCTCGTAGCCGGCCGCCCACGCCAGCTCGCCGAGGGCCTCGGGCTCGGGCGTCGGCGCGGCCAAGAGGCCGCGCATCAGCGCCTCGAAGGCGGCCGTCCGCTCGGCGGTCGGCGGGACGTAGAACGGCGGCGGCGGCTCGGTCCACAGCCGGTGTCGGAGCTCGGTCGGGTCGATCATGGTGAAGGCGTCGAGCGGCTGGGCCGGCGGCCGCGGGCGCCCGCCGGTCAGCGCGGCCGAGGCCGGCTGGTCTTCGGGACCTGCCCAGGGGGGCATGTCCGAACGGGCAGTCGTGCCGGCGCGGGCGGCGTAGCGGGAGACGTCGTCGGCCTGAGGGTCGGCGCAGTCGCAGGCGCGGCCCTGGCAGCCGGCCGACAGCGCGAGCAGGGCGGCCCAGCGGACGCGCCAGCGCTGCGAGCGGGGCGGGGGGCCGGACGCGGGCTCGCGCTCGGGAGGGCCGTCGACGCGCGCGGCTGCGGGCGAGGGGGCGACCTGTCCCGAGGGGCAGGTGGATGCTGATGATAATGAGGTCGGGGTCGCGGGATAGAGGACGGCTGGTGGGCTCGCGACCTGCGCCGCGGGGGCGGTCGAGCGAGCGACCTGTCCCGGGGGACATGCGGGGACCTCGAGGCGAGCGGGCCGGCCCGAGGGGCCTTCGGAGGCGGCGGGCGAGCGATCGGCCTGCGCAGCGGGATAGGCGGGGGCGGCTGGTGGGCGCGGGACCTGGCCGGCGGGATAGATGACGGCCGCCGGGCGAGGGGCCTGTCCGGGGGGACAGGTGGGGACCGCAGGCGGGCGAGGGGCCGGGCTCGGGCGACCGCCGGGGGGCTCCGGCGGACGCGCGGCATGGTCCTGGGGATAGAGGACGACGGAGGGGCGCGCGACCTGCCCCGAGGGACAGGCGGGGACGGCGGGCGGGCGAGCGATAGGGCTCGAGGGACAGGCGGGGCCGGACAAGCGAGCGACCTGGCCCGAGGGATAGGCGGGGCCGGACAAGCGAGCGACCTGGCCCGAGGGATAGGCGGGGACCGCGGGCGGGCGGGGGAACGGGCCCGAGGAGGCGGGCGAGGCCGCGGGCGGGCGGGGGAACGGGCCCGAGGAGGCGGGCGAGGCCGCGGGCGGGCGGGGGAACGGGCCCGAGGAGGCGGGCGAAAGTGCGGGCGGGCGGGTGACCTGGCCCCCGGGACAGGGAGCCGCCGTCGCGGGCTCGTCCGGCCCGGAGGGGTCGACCGCGGGCGCCGGGGGCACCGCGCTGTCCTCGAAAACATGCCCTTTCAGCCATGTTCCGGAGAACATGTTGCGTATCGAGAAGAATTCAGTCGTCATGGCCGAGCTCGAGGTCGGGGGCGGCGGTGCCGCTCTTCGGGGCCTCGCGGAACAGCCGCAGCCACACGGGGGCGCCGCTGTCGCGGGTGAAGGTGACGGTGTGGCGGCCGGGCGAGAGGTCGTCGCCGAGGCGGATGGTGAAGGTGGTCCGGTGGGCGCGGACGGGGGTGTCGCGGTCGGTCCGCAGCAATTCGGCGCCCGAGTCGGGGATCAGGGCGACCGAGAGCTCGGCCTGCGACACGTTGACCCCGCGGGCGGAGTGGCGCTTGGGCGCGCCGCCGTCGATCGCCACCCGCAGCGACGTCGCGGTGGTCGGCGCCCCCTCGAGCCAGTAGACGACGACGTGCAGCGCCTCGACGGCGCCGGCGCGCTTGGGCACGTCGACCGTCAGCGCGTTGTCGGCGAGGCGGTAGATCTGGCGCGCGGTGTAGATCGGCGCGCCCGAGAGGGTCGGTCGGTTGACGAGGATGCGCACGGGCTCCGGTCCTGACGACCACATGAGGGACACGAGCCCGCCCTTGGGCCGGGCGATCCGGCGGGACTCGGCGCGGGCGGTGATCAGCCAGTCGTCGTCGACGTCGTTGATCCGCAGGGCGATGTCCTGGCCGAGCGCGCGCACGCCGGCGCCGATGGCGTGGTAGCGCATGCGTGTCGGGCGGTCGAAGCCGCGGCGGAGGTCGATCTTCTCGACGACGTTCGGGCGCAGCACCGAGACGTCGCCCGGGCCCCAGCTGGCGATGGCCTCGTCGCGGCGCGACGGCGGCACCAGCTCGAGGATGTCGAGCCGCTGGGCCCCGCCGCGCGGGCGCGCGGTGATCCACGGGCCCTCGCTGGTCTGGCGCGGCGGCTCGTACTCGCGGCGGATCTGCGCCTGCAGGGGCATCACCTGGCCGGCCGCCCGCCGCAGCGCGTGGTCCTCGGAGCGCAGCGGGAACCACCGGTCGCGCCGGCGCGGGGCGTAGCGCCAGCGCTCGTCGTCGACGACCACCTGGTCGTAAGGCCAGACCCACGGCGAGCCGCCGACCTCGTCCGCCGGCGGCGGCAGCACGGTGCGGACGTCGAGCAGCGCGGGCGAGCCGCCGGTCAGCTGCAGGCGCACGGCCTCGGGCGGGGCGAGGAGGCGCAGCGAGACCGGCTCGCTGACCGGGCGCTCGGCCAGGGGGAGGCCGAGCGCGGGCATCAGCGAGGGGACCTGGGCGTCGTCCTCGTCGCTGCCGCCGACGGACTCGGCGAAGAACGACGACGGCGGGCGCGCCCGCTCGAACAGCGACAGGCCGGTCGGCTCGGCCAGCAGCTCCTCGACGGCGATCACGCGGCCGCGGGCGTCGAGGAACTCGAGGCCGAGGCGGACCGGGGCGACGGCGCCGAGCGAGCGGACGTCGAAGCGCAGGGTCCGGGTGTAGATGTCCTTCGGGCCAGTCAGGTTGAACGACAGCGGGGCGACGTCGGGGCCGATCCGGTAGAGCGGCAGGGTCCGCAGGTCGACGGGGATCAGCGCCGACGGCGGCGGCGGCGGGATCGCCAGCGTGCAGGCGGCGCGGTAGGTCAGGCGGGCGCCGGCGCAGCCGCTGCGCTCGGTCTCGGCGGGCAGGCGCAGGGCGGCGAAGGTCGACTCGCGCGCGGCCTCGTGGCCGGCCTCTTCGGACGTCGGGTGGCGGGCCCCGTCGCTGGCGACCACCTGGACGTCGGCCGCGCCGACGGCGGTCGACAGCTCGATCGCCGTCCAGCCGGCGGTCAGCGGGATCGCCTGCTCCTGCCAGGCGTCGGTGATCGGGATCGACAGCAGCGACACCGGCGGGGCCGGCGGCGCGGGCTCCGGACCGGCCGGGAACGGGCCGAGCCAGCGCGTGCGCACGGCTATCTCTTGGGGCATGTCCGTCGAGACAGTCGCGGTCCCGCGCGTGCGCACGGTCGCGGTGCCCGGCCCGAGCAGGTGGACCACCGCGGCCTGGCCCGGCGCGATCGCCAGCGCGGGCGGCTCGGGCGGCGGCGGCGCGGGCGGCGGCCCGGCGGCCACGTAGACGCTCTCGCCCCGGTAGTCGACGCCGGCCCGGCCCTCGGCGGGCATGCGCTCCCACGCCTCGGCCTCGGCGTGGGCGCGGTGGGCCTCGCGCAGCGCGTGCCACGGGAGGAAGGTGGCGGCGGCCAGGCGGGCCTTGCCGAGCGCGGCCTGGGTGGCGCTGCGCCGCAGGCTCTCGCCGGCCAGCCCGAGGTCGACGCGCCGGTGGACGCGGACCAGCGCGCTCGGGTTGGTGAACGGGACGACGATCTTGTTGCCGTCGCTGCCGAGGATACCCGTCTCTTCGGACAGCCGCAGCTCGAGCGTCGAGCCGGGCGGGCAGCTCGGCAGCGCCAGCTCGAGGCCGGCGCTGTCGGACAGCTCGTAGCGGTGGTCGGCGGCGAACGCGGCCTCGTAGATCCACCCGCCCTCGCTGTGGCCGGCCTTGGTCTGGTCTGTCCGATCGGACAGCTGGCGGCGCCACAGGATCTCGCCGTCGGGCGCGCGCAGGGTCGCCTCGATGCCGAACGCGTAGCGGCGGGTCGGCACGTAGGTCTGGTTGCTCGGCAGCACCAGGTGGGCGCTGACGCGGACCAGCTCGGGCCCCCCGGGCAGGCGGAAGCGCGGCCCGTGCTCGGGGGTCAGGACGTAGGCGATCATGCGCTCGCTGGTCGCGGTCAGCATGTCGTCGGCGGCCTCGTTCTCGACCGCGGCCGGCCCGCGCGTGGCCAGGACCACGGCGCTGAGCAGCGCGACGAGGGTCGGCAAGGCGAACCGGCGGCTGCCGAGCGTCGCGCCGCGGCGCCACAGGGAAGCGTCGGGCTGCAGCATCACCGCTCCTCCCCGTCGACCAGGAGGGTCCGGTTGCGCCGCCACAGCGCGGGGCCGACCGCGCGGATCTTGCTCGGGACGACGGTGCGGCCGGGCAGCGCCGGGCCGAGCCAGACGAGCGCGCAGCGGCGGTCGGCCCCGGTCTCGCACAGCGCCAGGAAGCCGCGCCCGGTGGTCCGCCCGAGGCCGGCCTGCAGCCGCAGGCCCGGCTCGGCCAGCACCAGCCGCAGCCAGTGGAGGTTGTTCGACTCGGCGTAGGCCTCGACCTGCGCCAGCGCGGTCATGAAGTCGGCCGCCGGGGCGGGGACGGCGGCGGCGGCCGGCTTGCCGCGCGCCTCGGCCTCGCGCGCCTCGGCGGCGGCCCGGCCCGACTTGCGCGCCGGCGGCTCCTCCTTGGCTGTCCCTTTGGACATGACCGCCCGGACATCGACGACGCCGGGCGCGGCGCCGCCGAGGGCCAGGGCCGCCTCGTCGCGGACCCACGCCGCGCACGAGCGGCCGGTCGGCACCAGGTCGAGCGCCGACAGCCGGCGGAGGTCGAGGCAGGGGTCGCCGAGCGCGTAGACCCGGCGCAGCGCCGGCGGGAACCACAGGATCGCGGCGGCGTCGGCGGTGAAGGCGGCCGAGAAGGCCATCAGCGCGTCGCGCACGCCGACCAGCGCGGCCAGCTCGGGGGCGTCCTCGAGCAGGCGCCAGCGCGGCACGAACGACAGCGGGCCGGACATCGTCAGCATGTCCGAAAGGACAGGCGGCAGCTCGCCGACGCCGGCGCGCGGGCGGCCGATCGCCAGCGCGTCGGCGGGCGCGCCGGGGCGGGCCCCGAGGCCGCGGACCTGCACGATCGTGCGCGGGGCCCCGGCCTCGTCGGCCGACAGCGCCTGGTGCAGCGCCTGCGCCGGGGTGAACGCCGACGTGCCGGCGCCCGAGCGGCTGATGGCGATCAGCAGCGCGCGCCCGCTGGTGGCGCTGAACAGCTCGGCGGCCAGGCGCCAGGTGCCGGCCTCCTCGGGCACGCGGATCGCCTCGATCACGAGCTTGGACGGACCTGTCCCGAGGACCAGGATCTCGCCGTTGGCCACGAGGGCGCGGCAGGGCCGGCGCGAGCCGCAGTCGCGCAGCTGCCACACCTCGGCGTCGACGAGGCGGGCGAAGCGGGCCGCGAGCGCGCGGTCCTCGGTGAAGCCGTGGATCAGCGGCTCGGCGACGTGGCGCTCGAGGAAGGTCAGCTCGGCGACCGACGGCGCGGCCAGGCCGCTGTCCGGCCGCTCGCTCCACGCCCGCACCTGCTCGGCGAGCCACGGCATCAGCGCGGGGGCGCTGCGGATCTCGGGGGCGTCGCGCAGCAGGCTGGCGCGCATCGTCTCGGGGTGCATGCGCACGACGGCGCGGCGGCCCTCGCCCCACGGGGCGCCGAGCAGCAGCGGCGGGGCGCCCTCGGCGAGGGCCATCGGCGGCAGGCCGGCGCCGCCGCGCGGGCTGGCCGGCTGCAGCGCGGGCAGGCCGATCGGCGCGGCGGCCTCGAGGTGGACGAGCGGTCGGCCGGGCGGGGCGTCGAAGTCGGCCCGCAGCTCGACCGCGCCTTCGGGGGCGAGGCGCGCCAGCGCGGCCGAGAAGGTCGTGTCGATCACGCCCGGCACCTGATCGCGCCCGGCGACCAGCACCAGGCGGCAAGACAGCGCGGCGCACAGCGGGCCGGCGGCCTCGGCGGCCGGGGCCTCGGCGACCGGCCGCGGGACCACGATCGCCGGCCCGCTGGCGCCGGGCACCACCAGCGCCGAGGGCCAGCTGGTGTGCACGACGCCGCGCTCGATCGGTGAGATGGCGTAAGAGACATGGTGGAAGAGACCGGTCGGAGCGCTCATCGCGTGGATGCCGAGGTCGGCGCGAGCGGCCGCGTCACGGGCGGTCGCGGCCGCGTCGTCGGTCGGCGCGGCGATCCAGGCGGCCAGCGCCGACCAGGCCTCAGCGTGGGCGATGAGCGCGGACGCGGGCGGCGCTTCGAGGCGCGGCGGGGCGAGTTCGGCGCGCACGTGGCCCAGCGCGAGCGCGCCCGCTTCGCTGCGCAGCAGGCGATCGCTGGTGTTGCGCGGGTTGAAGGCGGGCACGGGGGTCGGCACCGGCGCGGCGACGTCGAGGCCGAGGCCGAGCGCGCTGCCGATGAGCCACCCGGCGAACGCGGTGCTGATCGTCGGCAGCAGCACGCGCCGCGTCGCCTTCTTCGGCAGCATGCGGATCGCCAGCAGGGTCGACAGCAGGTAGCCGAACCCGAACAGCTCGCGCGCGCGCATGCCGGGCATCGACACGCTGACGATCAGCGACAGCAACCATTTGAGGACCACGCTGAGCGTGAACACCAGCGCCAGCTTGCGCGGGCCCTCGAGGTTGTAGCGGCGCAGCGGGGTGTAGCGCAGCAGCAGCTTGGTGATGCTCCAGAGGATGCAGGCCTCGGCCAGCGTCACCATCATCTCGAGCGGCGTGAACCACAGCAGGCCGAGCAGCGCGGGCACGAGGATCCCGCCGAAGTCCCAGCCGAACCGCAGGTTGAAGCGGGCGGCCAGCGTGGCGGTGGTCAAGAGCAGCACGTAAGCGCGCGCGTGGCCGAGGAAGTCGATCGCGCTGTCCTCGTACAGCAGCTCGAACGACGACAGCGACAGGTTGGTCAGCGGCAGCAGGACGAGCTCGAGGATCGCGTAGGTCAGGCCGACGACGACCGCGAGCGGGCCGAGCCCGCGCACGAGGCCGGGCTTCCACAGCATGTTCGCGGTCAGCGGCACCAGCACCAGGCCGATGCTGTAGAACTCGCGCACGGGCGGCAGCTCGGTGCCGAGCTGCAGCTCGAGCCACGACGACAGCGCCGGCAAGATCCACAGCTGGTCGTGCTGACGGACCAGCACGCTGGCGAGGACGATCACGAAGAAGCGGTCACGGCCGAAGAACGGCGCCCACACCCCGGTCGGCGCCAGCGCGTAGGCGAGGCCGCGGGCCAGCAGGTAGGTGACGATCGCCTCGAGCACGATCACCGCGGCGGTGGTCGGCTGCAGCGCCAGCACCGAGGCCAGGTAGCCCGGCACGACCAGGCCGACGAACACCCAGCCGAACGTCTCGGTGAAGAACAGGGCGACGTAGACCCCGACCAGGACCGGGATGAGGATCGATTGGTCGAGCCCGCCGTGCGGGAGCACTTCGAACGGTGTCATCACGCATCTCCCCGGAGTCCACGTTCCACAAGACAGGCCGAAGTCGACCTGCCTCAGCGCTGCGTGCGGGCCTGGGGCCCGCGCGGGGCCTCAGGGGATGACCTCGGCGAGGGCGGCGACGTCGGGTGCGCCGAGGCCGGTCGGGTAGTCCCAGCCGACGCCCGCCGGCCAGTACTTGGTGGCGCCCTCGGTGATGTCGCGGAAGGTCGCGCGGGTCGGGCCGTGGAGGTAAATGATCGGGTTGAGGTAGCCGACGCGCGGCTTGCCGTGGGCCTTGCGGTAGCTGTTGATGACCGCGACCATCCCGGCGAACGCCGGCGAGGCGAACGAGGTCCCGCCGTAGTGCTCCCAATTGGTCCAGCGGCGCATCCACATCGGGTTCTCGGGCGAGGACGACAGCGCCAGGTCGCACATCGAGCGGGTCTTGCTGTCGACGTCGGCCATCTGCCAGTACGGCAGCGCGAACGACTTCGACTGGCCCGAGCCGGACTGCGACCACGCCGTCTCCGACTCGATCTCGCCGTCGACGCTGGCGACCAGGTTGGTGCCGCCGACGCAGGTCACGTACGGGCTCGAGCACGGCGTGTCGGGGTTGGCCGAGTCGCCGCTGGCCGACAGCAGGGTCATGCCGAGCGCCGCGCCCATCAGCGCCGATTCGTCGTACTGGTGGCGCAGCGTCTTGGCCTCGGAGTCCTCGCGGTGGGCGAACGACGTCGACAGCACGTCGACCTTGTTGTCGCCGATCGCCTCGTTCCAGGCGAACAGCAGCGCGGTGTTGCGCGCGTCGGGGCCCTCGTAGACGTACGCGTCGGCCCCGGGCGCCAGCGACGTCGACCACTGGGTGTCGAGCACGGTCTCGGTGACGCGCTCGAACACCGGCTCCATCAGGTTGACGCGGGTCGGCAGGGCCCGCTCGATGCCGAACGACTTCCAGAAGATCTGCAGGTCGATCGAATGGTAGGTGCCGGCCCCGACCACGCCGACCGCCGAGCCCTGGCCGGTGTAACCCTGCTCGAACAGCGGGATCATGTTGTAGGCGCCGAAGAACGCCGGCGGGCCGTAGGCCTGGTCGCCCGGGTAATCCTCGTGCACCTCGCCGACCTCCTTGACCAGCGTGCCCGTCTCGGCCGGCAGGTCCGCGGCGGCCAGGCCGTTGGTGCGCTCGGCGACGAATTTGGGCAGGGTGAAGCTGTCCAGCGTGCAATAGACCGGGAATGGGTCGCCGCTGTGCAGCGGGTTCTTGCGCATGCAGATGTGCAGCTCGGTGGCGAAGGCCTCGTTGAAGTCCTTGACCGTGCCGCTGAAGTGGATGAGGAGGCGGTTCTTGGCCTCGAAGTTGATCGTGAAATTGCGCGATTTGAGCCACGCCTTGACGAGCTCGACGTCGGCGCCCAGCGGGGCGTGGTCGGCCATCCATTCGTCGACGCTGAGGTACTTGCGGAACTCGGGGCTGTCGGGGTCGTAGATCCGCGCCACCCGCTCCTCGAGCAGCGCGCGCTGGCGGTTCGGGAAGCCCATCAGCGAGCGGAACCCGTTGTCGAGCGGGGCCGGGCCCTGGTCGTCGTAGACGCCCGGGAGGGGGCTCGGCAGGCCGTCCGGCTTGGGCGTGGGCTCGTGCTCCTCGGGCGGGATGCCGCACAGCGGGTCGGCGCCGCACGGGCCGACCGGGTCGGTCGTGCCCGTGGTCTGCCAGCCGGTGGGGTCGTCGCCCATGGAGCCCGATACCCCTGAATGGGTGGTGGTCGGTAGGGCGGTGGTATCGGTCGCCGGCGCCGCAGTATCGCCGGTCCCGCTGCCCCCGTCGGTCGCGCTGCCGATGCCGGTATCGTCGTTCGGACAGCCGCCGACGACCGCCAGCAGCGTCGCCCAGGACGCAATCCTACGAGTATACGCAACCGTGCTTCCCACACTTGATGGCATACAATGCCCCCCCTGTAACGCCTCCGAGGGTAGGAAAGGCCGCCGATGCGACAAGCAACCTGCGTCACGTCGGCGGCCTCGTGTGCGGTGGCGCGGCTGGAGTGCCGCGTCCCGGGGCGTTGATGGGCTATTGATGCATCTGTCACAAAGGACAGGTGTGCCGTGCGCGTGATGCGCTTCGCGCGGGCGGATGCGCTCAGTTCAAGTGCGAATACAGCTGGTGGAGCGCGACCGAGCGCGCGTGCTTGGCGGCGTCGAAGTTGCCGGGCTCGTTCGCCTCCTTCTCGTCGGAGTCGAAGCCGTGGCCGGCGCGCTCGTAGACCTCGATGTTGTAGCGGTCGTCGACGCCCAGCTCGGCGGCGACCTGCGCCGACTGGATCTCGCGCTCGCCGCTGGCGTCCTTGACCGACTCGTCGACGGTGCAGATCCTCGCCAGCTCGTCGCGCGAGGCGTGGAGCACGTAGAGGTCGGCGGTCGGGAAGTACTTGTTGCGGATGTCGGCGCGCTCGTCGATCTCCTTCGGCAAGAAGCCGTCGGTGCCGCAGCCGGGGTAGTAGGCGACGCCGACCTTGAACTGCGGCCGATCCTCCGGGAGGTCCTTCACCTCGAAGCCGACGATCTCCGGGTCGAGCACGTGATCGCGGTAGTACTCGATCGCGTGATCCATCTGCCAGTGGAGCGCGAGCATGGCCATCGTCGCGCCGTGGGAGAAGCCGAGCACGCCCATGCGCTCGCAGTCGACCTCGTCCATGTCGCAGAGGTATCGCGCGGCCACGTCCATGTCGTAGAGCCGGCTGAGGATCGCCTCGGGCCGCTTGTCGAAGCCCTCGGGGATCCGGTCCTCGTCGGAGTGCATGTCGCAGAAGCCGCGCGCGGTGTAGCTCGACGGCATCAGCACCACGTAGCCGCGCCTGGCGAGATCCTTGCCCCAGCGGTCGTACTGGTCCTCGAGGTCGCGGCTGCACGCGCCGGCGTCGTTGCCGTTCGGCATCTTGTGCAGGCCGCCCGAGCCGTGCATCACCAGCACCGCCGGGCCGGGGCCGACGCCCTTCTTGAACTTCGGCTTGTAGACCCGGGCCGGGAGCGCCAGCCGCTGGGCGTGCTCGTCGGCGGGCAGGACGATGTCGTCGGTGACGAAATCCACCAGCTTCGGGGCGGCCGCCTCGCCGTCGATCTCGACGACGCGGTCGGTATCGTCGTTTTTGCCGGGTTTCGCCGGCTCCGCTCCGTACACGGTCTTTACACCGGTCAAACCGAGCCCAAGCATAGTAGTGGCGGCGAGCGTGAGGATCTTGGTGGATTTCATGCGAGCACCTCTGCCGTCAAGATTTCGTCAACATCAAGATCATGTCAACGCGGCGAGGCGCCCGCTGCGGACTCGGCCGCATTGGCGCTCAATGCACATATGGCGTATGCGACATGTCCTTTAGGACCTGTCTTTATGTTTCTCTGATGTGTTAACAGAACATCAGGGCGCCTCTGAGGCGGCGGACTATGCGCCGACCGGGAGCCCTCCGTGCGCAGGGGGTGAGTAGCCGATTGCGCACCGTGTGTTAACTCGTGAAAAAATCGTCGCAGCGGCGGCGCCGCAGGGTGGCGGCGACGTCCGGGCGCCGGGGTCGCACCACCCCCGGGCGTGACGGCGCGGTCTGGGTCGAAAGCGTCGGCCAGGCCGGCGGAGGCCGCGGGGGGCCGTTGGCACGCGGCGTGCTCAAGGGGCCGCATCGCCGCGGAGACCCCCCCGGCGACCTTGACCTGTCAAAAGCCGCGGCCGTGCCGGCCGCGCTCGCATCGGAGACCTTCCTTATGTCCCGCCCCTTCGCGCTTGCGCTCCCCGCTTTCCTCTTCATCGGCGCCCTCGCCACCGGCTGTTCGGACCGGGACCCGCCCGGCGGCGACCTCGACCCGCGCGTCCTCTACGGCTTCGACGGCTGCGACGACCTGCTCAGCTACACGAAGGGCGAGGCCAAGGGCCTGATCGAGAAGTACGGCAACCTCCACGGCCACGACTACAGCGGCGGCTGGTTCGGCGAACCCGCCGGGGGCGACGGCCTCACCGGCAGCGGCACCGACGGCGGCGGCGAGTCGGGCGGCGACGGCGGCGAGGCCCCGCAAGACGGCGGCGACGACAACGGCGACGGCGGCAACGGCGACGACTACTCCGGCACCAACGTGCAGGAGGCGGGCGTCGACGAGCCCGACATCGTCAAGACCGACGGCGAGCGGATCCTGGCGTTCGCCCGCGGCAAGCTCCACTTCGTCGACGTGTCCGGCGCGTCGCCGACGCTGCGCAGCTCGCTCGAGCTCGGCGCCGACCTGTATGACGCGCAGCTGTTCATGCACGAGGACCGCGCATTGCTGCTGGTCCGCACCTGGCCCCACTACTATGGCGATTGGGACGGCGCGCCGCAGCCGGCGGGCGTCGACCTGCAGCAGTACTTCGGGCCCGACTACTACAACGGCGTCACCCGCCTGATCGAGGTCGACATCTCGAACCCCGACGCGATGAAGATCGTGTCGAACCTCCACATCACCGGCGACCTGGTCAGCGCCCGCATGGTCGACGGCGTCGCCCGCGTGGTCGTGCGCTCGCAGCCGAACGGGCTGAAGCTCAAGGAGCCGTACGAGTTCTTCGACTACGAGGCCTACGAGCAGGGCGGCGCCAGCGAGGCGCTCTACGACCACCTGTGGCAGATCGCCCTGTCGCAGTCCAAGGTGTACAACACCGCGGTCATCGACGGCTCGACGATCGAGAACTGGCTGCCGCGCTATGTCCGCGAGGACCTGTCCCAGGGGCAAGCCTCGATCACCACCGGCGTGCTGCTGGCCTGCGACGACGTCATGCACCCCGGCGTCTACTCCGGCCTGTCGACCCTCGGCGTGCTGACGGTCGACCTCGACGGCCACCTGACCCCGACCGGCGGCGTCGGCGTGTTCTCCCAGGGCGAGACGGTCTACGCCTCGAAGCAGAACCTCTACGTGGCGACGACCCCGTGGAACCCGGCCGACTGGGACCCGGAGGCCTCGGCCGAGGCGCAGGGCCACACCACGTACATCCACAAGTTCGACATCCAGGACCGCTCGCGCGCCGCGTACGTCGCGTCGGGCTCGGTGCGCGGCTGGCTGCTCAGCCAGTGGGCGATGTCGGAGTACGAGGGCGACCTGCGGGTGGCCAGCACCGACAGCCTCGGCTGGGACACGGAGACCTCGGAGAGCTTCGTCAGCGTGCTGCGCCAGGAGGGCGACGAGCTGCAGCAGATCGGCCAGGTCGGCGGCCTCGGCAAGACCGAGCAGATCCACGGCGTGCGCTTCATCGGCGACAAGGGCTACGTGGTCACGTTCCGCCAGACCGACCCGCTGTACACCGTCGACGTCAGCGACCCGACCCAGCCCGTCGTCGCCGGTGAGCTGAAGATCCCCGGCTTCTCGGCCTACCTGCACCCCGTGGGCGAGGACCTGCTGCTCGGCGTCGGCCGCGACGGCACCGAGGAGGGCCAGCTGCTCGGCCTCCAGCTCGCGCTGTTCGACGTGTCCGACGACGCCGCGCCGAAGCAGCTGCACAAGACGGCGATCGGCTCCGAGTGGGGCTGGTCCGAGGCGCTGTTCGACCACAAGGCGTTCCTGTGGTGGGGCAAGACGGGCCTGGCGATGCTGCCGCTCGAGTGGTCGAGCCACGACGACAACCTCGGCTACACCTGGGAGCAGGGCGCGTTCGGCTTCCGCGTCGACGCGGAGGACGGCATCTCGCTGGTCGGCGAGATCCAGCACCCCGAGCCGGTGGTCGACGAGTGCTGGGACGAGTACTACGGCTGCTACTACTCGCCGATGCTGCGCCGCTCGATCGTCATCGGCGAGCAGGTGTTCACGCTGTCCGACGTCGGCCTCAAGGCCAGCGCGCTCGCCGACCTGAGCGACGCGCACTGGGTCGAGTTCCCGCAGCACTGAGCGCGTTCGCCGGCTCGCGGGCGTCCCGTCGCGGGGGCGCCCGTGAGGCTGCGCAATTCGTGTCGGGCGCGCCCGCGCCCGCGTCGCCGCCGGGGCGTCCGAGCCCCGCCTGCGCCTCCCCGCAGCGTGCGGAACGCTGCTACTCTCCGCCCCCTCCGGTTCCCGTGCAACGCGCTCTCGACTGGCTCTACCGCAACCGCTGGCCGCTCGTCATCGTGCTCGGCGCCCTCCTCGTCCGCCTGCACTGGAACCTGCTGGTCCACCCGCTCGGCGACTATGTCTCTTCGGACATGAAGGGCTACGTCTCGCGGGCCGACCAGATGATCGACAAGTTCGGCGCGCCCAACGAGTACCACGCGTTCTTCCCCTACGGGACGCACTTCCTGCTGGCGCTGGTCAAGGCGCTGTTCGGCAAGGACAACTTCACCGCGATCGGCGTGGCCTACGCGCTGATGGGCACCGGCATCGTCTACTTCGCCTACCGGGTCGCCGAGCGCATCAGCCCGCGCAAGTGGGTGCCGCCGCTGCTCGGGACGCTGCTGGTGTTCTACTACCCGCTGATCTCGCTCGGCGGCTACACGCTGAGCGAGATCCCGTTCGGCGTGTTCATGATGGCGTCGATGTTCTACCTGGTGCGCCTGGTGCAGGAGGGGCGCACCCGCGACGCCTGGCTGACCGGCGTGACCGCGGCGCTGGCGACGGCCTGCCGGCCGCAGATCCTGCTGTCGATCGCGCTGTTCGGCCTGGTCTGGCTGGTCTACCGCAAGGCCCTGCCGAAGGTGCGCTGGCGCCACCTGGTGTACGCCGGCATCCCGCTGATCGCGGTGCTCGGGTTCTCGGCCGCGCGCATGTACCACCACACGGGCCGCGTCGGCCTCGTCAGCGAGAACGGCAAGTTCAACCAGCTGTTCGGCCGCTGCCACAACAAGAAGGCCACCGCGACCCCGACCCAGCCCGGGCGCGGCAAGATCCGCTTCGGCCCGCCGCCGCTGATCCAGCTCGAGAAGCGGGCCAAGACGGCGCCGCGCTCGTGGGTCCAGCTCGAGCCCGCGCTCGGGCCGGAGCTCGAGTACCGCGGCTACATCGCCGACGCCGCCGCCCTCGACGCGCTGATGGCCAAGTGCATCCGCAAGACCGGGTTCCTGGGCCAGGTCAAGTACGCGATCGTCAACGTGCTGCTGCTCGCCGGCTACAACACGCCGTGGCCGGACTCCGGCCGCGACCTGTGGCGCCCGCGCGCGATCTGGTGGCAGGGGCTGTACACCACCTTCGTCGCCCTGCCGGTCGTGCTCGGCCTCGTCACCCTGTTCATGCGCCGCACGATCGCCAGCTACGGCCTCATCGCCCTGCACGTGCTGGCGCTGATGATCACCGCCGCGATCTACTTCGGCGACACCCGCCTGCGCGCGCCCTACGACCCGCTCCTGCTGCTGCTCGCGCTCGAGGTCTACATCTTCGCCGGCACCTGGCTGTGGCGCCGCGGCAAGCCGCTGTGGGACCGCTGGCGCGCTCGCCGGGCTTGATGTCCAAAAAGGGCATGTTTGTCGGGCCATGTCCGTACGGACATGGCCCGAAGTGTTTTTACCAGCAGCAGCCGGGCCGCGCCTGCCAGCGGTGCCACAGCGCGTCGTCGGTGCCGCGGACGAACGCCTCGAGGCGGCCGTCCTGGTTGGCGGCGATCGCCGGCGGGTCGTTGAAGCGGCCGCCGAGCGAGGTCCACGGCGACCAGCTGCCACCCGGGGTGACCTGGCCGATCCGCCACAGCGCGAAGTCGAGGCCGCGCGTGAACACCTCGAGCCGGCCGTCGGGGGCGGTGATCGCCACCGGATCGCCGGGCGCGCCGCCGAGCGAGGCCCACGGCGACCACGGGCCTGCCGGGGCGGTCTGCCAGCGGTGGAGCAGGTCGCCGGTCGCGCCCTGGACGAACACCTCGAGGCGGCCGTCGCGGTTGCGGGCGACCGCGGGCGCGCCGTAGAAGCGCCCGCCGAGCGCGGTCCAGTCGCCCCACGCGCCATCGACGGCGAGCTGACGGCGCTGCAGCAGCTCGCCGTCGTCGCTGCGGGCGAACAGGACGAGGCGACCGTCGCCCTCGCGCGCGGCGGTGAAGGGCCCGACGGCGCCGGCGAGCGCTTGCCAGGTGCTCCACGCCGGGCCGGGCAGCTCGCGCAGGTGGTGGACCGAGCGGTCGGGGGCGCGGACGAAGAGCTCGAGGTGCCCGTCGAGCCCGCGCGCGACCACGGGCCGATCGCCGGGGTGGAGCCGCCCGCCCAGCCGGGTCCACGCCGGCCAGTCGTGCTTCGGCCCGGCCTGCCGCAGGTACCACAGCGCGCCGTCGCTGCCGCGCGCGAACAGGTCGAGGCGACCGTCGCCGTCCTCGCCGACGACCGCGCCGCCGGCCAGCCGACCGCCGAGCGAGGACCACTCCGACCAGCCGCTGTTCGGCGCGACCTGATGGATGTGCCACAGGGCGCCGTCGCGGCCGCGCACGAACACCTCGATGCGGCCGTCGGCGCCGAGGGTGGCGGCCGGTTCGGCGATCGCTCCGCCGAGCGAGTGCCAGGCGGGGAGGCCGGCCTCCGGCGCGGGATCGTCGTCGTCGTACGGCTGCACCGTCGGCGGGTACTCGTCGTCGCGCGGGGCGATCGTGTCGGCCGATGGGCCGCAGGCGGCGAGCAGACCGACGAGCGCGAGCGACGGGGAGTAGAGGCGCGCCACGGGATGCAGGATGGCGGGCGAGGGCCGGGCCCGCGGGCCCGCGCGGGCGAGCCCGGCTCGCGGACGGACGCGCACGGAGGAGGCCGCTGGCCGGCGAGGTCGGCGCCGCGGGGCTACGGGGGCGCGCTGCGGGTGGCGCCGGTGAGGAGCAGAGGGAGATGTTTTGAAGACAGCAGGACTCCGGGCTGCGCGGCGCTCGCGCTGCGGCGGCCCGCGCCCGATCGGACGGGGCATGTCCCGAGGGACAGCATCAGGCCGCGAAGCTGGAGCGCGGCCGCGCGAGCTGCGGCGGCTCGGCGCGGGATCGGATAAACATGTCCCCAGGGACAGGATCACTCCTGCGAGCGCTGGAGCGCGCGGGCCCGCTCGAGCTCCGCGGCCAGCTCGTCGCGCTGTGCCGCGGACAGCGGCAGCGCGGCGAGCTCGGCGCCGAGGGCGTCGGCGCGGGCCGGGTCGGCGAGGGTGACGGCCAGCTCGATGCGGGCGGCGAGGGCCCGGGCGCGCTCGAGGGGGTCGCCGGGCTCGGGGCGGGCGAGGGCCAGGTCGAGGACGCGGGCGGCGGCCTCGTCGTCATTTTTGAAGTCTCGCAGGCGCGCGGCGAAGCGGACCCCGTGGGCCAGCCGCGACTCGCCGGGCCGGCGCTTGACGGCCTCGAGCGCGTCCTCGTCCTCGCTGCCGCCGGCGTCCTTTTTGACAAAAATCAGCGAGTTGCCGGCGACGTCGACGATGGTGAAGCGGGTCTGCCCGGGCTTCATGCGGGTGATCCGCGGGATCCCGGCGATCGGCAGCTTGCCGTAGCCGCCGCGCAGCGCGTCGGCGAAGGTCGCGTGCAGCTGTTCGACCTCGTCGACCATCACCAGGCACGTGCTGTAGGCGTCCTTCGGGTCGAGCTCCTTGAGGCCCATGAAGTGGATTTCCATGCCGCCGCGGCGGGTGGCCGCGTAGACGTAGGGTTTGGTCTGCTCGTAGGTGACCTCGAAGCCGAGCAGGCGGTAGAAGTCGAGGGTGGCGGGGAGCGACACGCTCGGGAGCACGGGGATCATCGTCTCGGACGACATGCGGTCTCTAGTCCTTTCGGCGGCGGCGAGGGCCGCGCGGCGGCGGTGATTGCAGGAGGACGTTGGCGTCGCGCAGGGCGGCGACGGTGGCTCGCAAGGCGCGGAGGTCGACCCGCGCGGCGAGGGCCTCGACCCACAGGGCGTGCCGCGCCTCGACGGCGCGCAGCGCCCGACGCCCGGCCGCGGTCAGGGCGATCCGCCGGGCCCGGCGATCGTCGGGGTCGTCGACGAACACGACGAAGCCGTCGCGCGCCAGGGCGTCCGCGGTCTGCTGCACGCTCTGGCGCCGCAGACCCATGGTCCGCGCGACCTGGGCGACCGTCACCGGCCCGTGATCGGCGACCCCGAGCACCTGCCAGCGCGCGCTCGTGAGGCCCGAGGGGGCGGCCAGCCGGTCGCCCGCTTCGAGCAGCAGACCGTTGAGCCGGAACACCTCGAGGATGAGGTCGGTGAAGGCCCGCCCCGCTTCCGTCCATCGCGCCACGGCAGGGACTTTGTCGCGATCGACAGGTACCTGTCAAATTTAAAAAACGAGGGCGGCCGGCGGCAGCGACGAGAGGAGCACGCGCGGGGCGATCGCGGGAGCTGCGAGCCATACCGAGGCACGCCCACGTGCGCGCTGTAGGGTCGCCATGGGTCGCACTCACGCGGCGCGCGGCAGTTCGCGGCGGGAACGAGGTTCCTCGGGCGCGGGCGACCGGTCGGACGGCCGGCGCGCGGGACCGATGCGGCGAGGCGCCGGGGCGTTCGGCGCGATGCTGCTGGTCCGCGCGCCGTGAATCGAGCGGAGCGGTGATGCTGCCGCGTGCATGAACATGTTCTTATAGACATGTTCAAAAGAACGTGTTTGGCGAGGCATGGACGATGACCCCGCGCGTCGCCGGTTCAGGGGCCAGGCCGGAACTGCGTCGATGTCGGTCCAGGACGACGCGCAAGTCCGGTAGGGCTCCCGGTCGTCGCCGCCCCGGGCGCGGCGTGGGGCCGTCCTGGTGACCTTCGATGCCGCTTCGATGGGGCTCGCGCCGGCGCGGCGAGGTCGGACTCGCCGAAGGTTCCGGCGTGGTGCATGCTGTCGAGCATGAACTACTTGGGTGTATTGCTCGCGGTGGGTGTTCAGGGCGCGCCGACACCGGAGGGGCCGCAGCCGCAGGCCGTGGCGCCCGCGTCGGGAGCGGCGCAGTCGCAGGTCGTGGCGACGGCGCCGGCCCCGGAGGGCGGCGACGAGGGGATACGGCTGGCGCGCTATTTCGCCGGCGAGCAGGACTACGCGGGGCGCCTGGGACGGGCGCTGGGGCAGGATCTGAGCGGGTACTGGGCCGACTATCAGGAAGACCAGAAGGACCGGGCCGAGGAGCGCGCCGAGGGCGACGACGACGAGGACAGCGAGCTCCAGAGCTTCGCGCAGTACATGGACGACCGGTATCGCCGGCGGCTGAAGCTCGGGGGCATCCTCCTCGGCGTCGGCTTCGCGCCGCTCGGGGCCGGGCTCTACATCGGCCTCACGCTCGGCGAGGGCGGCGAGGCCGGGCTGGCGATCGCGGGCATCGGCGGGGCGCTCATCGTCACCGGCGCGGTGCTGCTCGGCGTCCGCGGGGCGCAGCTGCGACGCCTCCGCGACGTCCAGGCCGGACTCGGGCTGGGCCCGAGCGCGCGGCTGCGCTGGCGAGGGCTCGCGCCGCTGCACGACCCGCAGCTCCGCACGTACGGGGCGAGCATCGGGTTCGCGTTCTGAGCGGCGCGCCCGGCCGACGCTGGTGTGGGGGCAGGGAGCCGGCGAGCGAGACCCGGCCCGCGTGGGCGGGCGCGGCGGGACGATCCTGCACCGGCGTAACTCGGGACATGTCCCTGGGGATATGTCGATGGCGCAGCCCCCTGCGCTATCGCGCGGGCCAGCGCTCGCGCAGCCAGCCGGTCACCTCGTCGAGGGCCGCGGTGCCATCGCCCCTCCGAGAGCCGAGCTCGGCGGGCGATCCGGTCCTTTCAGACATGTCCCAATGGACATGTCGAAGGCGGCGCGCCACGTCATTGCGCGGGCCAGCGCGCGCGCAGCCAGCCGGTCACCTCGTCGAGCGCCTCGGGGGCCATCGTCTCCTCGATGTCGCCGTACTCGGCGGGCGAGCCGGTCTTCGCGTGCTGGAACAGGTGGTTGAGCCCGGGCAGCGCCTTGACGGTGGCCTCTTTGTTGCCGGCCTTGGCCAGCGCCTGCTCGAGCTCGGGGATGTTGCTGTCGGCCGGCACCTGGAGGTCGAGCGCGCCGATCAGCGCCAGCACCGGCGTCTTCTTCAGCTTGCGCAGGTCGGCGCGCGGGTCGGCCTTGAGGAAGTCGTGGAACCACGGGGTGTCGAGCGACGACAGCGAGGCGCCGACCAGCGCCTCGACCTGCTCCGGCGTCGCGCCCTCGGTCTGCAGGGTCACGAGCTTGCGCAGGATCGGCTCGAGGTCGGCGCGCTTCTTCTTGGCGGCCACGCCGTCGAGCAGCTGCTTCTGCAGCACCACCTGGGCGTCGATGTCGGCCTGGGCCACGCCGCGGGCGCGGGTCAGGGCGACGAGCTGCTGGACGAGGATCTCCTTGCCGGGCACGCCCGGGCCGGCCAGCATCACGATCGCGCCGACGCGCTTGTCGGCCCCGGCGGTCTTCGCCGCGATCATCGCCCCCTCGCTGTGGCCGATGAGCCCGAGCCTGGTCTTGTCGACCTCGGGCTGCTGGGCCAGCCAGTCGAGCGCGCCGCGGGCGTCGCCGACGAGGTCGAGCTGGGTCGCCCTGTCGAGGTCGCCCTTCGAGCCGCCGACGCCGCGATCGTCGAAGCGGAGCACCGCGAAGCCGGCGCGGGTGAGGTGGTCGGCGAGGACGAAGAACGGGCGGTGGCCCATCAGCGCCTCGTCGCGGTCCTGCGCGCCCGAGCCGGTCAGCAGGACGACGGCCGGGAACGGACCTGGCCCTTCGGGCAGGGTGAAGCTGCCGGCCAGCGCGACCTTGTCCTTGGCCGCGCTGACGAACGCCGCCTCGCGGGTGACGTACGGGAACGGCGGCTTCGGCTCCTGCGGCCGCTTCGGCGCCACGTCGGCGGTCTCGCCGGGCTTCAGCTTGCGGGCGGTGGCGGGCAGGCTGCGGCCGGCCTGGCTCAGGCTGCCCTTGACGTCGTCGGCCCCGTGCTCGCGGTCGAAGCTGAAGATCGCCCACTGGTTCTCCGGCGCGCCGGGCGGGGCCAGCACGAAGTCGAGCCCGTCGGCGGCGACGCGCACGTCCTGCAGCGGGAAGTCCTTGACGCTCTGCGCCGGGATGTCGAGCCGCCCGCTCCACGCGGCCTTCGGATCGTCGGGCCGCGGCGGATCGAGGCGGGCGATGAACCGCAGCTTGCCGTCGCCCGGCAGCTCGACCGCGCCGATCCACGTCTCCGGGCCGCTGGCCGCCGGGGCGGGCGCAGGCGCCGGGGCAGGCGCCGCGGCGGCCGGCTCGGGCTGGGCCGGCGGCGGGCTGGTCTTACAGCCAGGTACCAAGAGACAGAGCGCAACGGACAGGGCGATTCGGACAGGTTGCTTCATCGGATCTCGGCGCTGCGTCGTCGGCGCCCTGTCGCCTTCATACCCCGGCCCTCGCGCGGTTGTCGAGGCCGGCCGCGCGCTCGCGCGTCGCCCGGCTGTGCGAGAGGACAGGTCAGATCCGACAGATGTTTCCGGGCAGGCACGCGCACTCGCGGGCCACGGTGAGCGTGACGGCGCCGCGGTGGGGACGCCGACGCGAGAGCCGGCGAAGCTCACACGGCGGGTCCGTCTGCCGGCGACTCGCGCAGGGCTCGGCCGAAACTCTCGGGCCGAGATGGCGGCGAGCGAGCGGCTCGCTGCCGACGCCGGACGAAGCCGAGGCCGGGGGGCAGCTTCGACGGGCCGACGAGGTCGCGCCGCGGGGTGCGGAGAAGGAGGAGCCGCGGCCGATGAGGTGGCGCGCGCGGGACCGTCTCGTCTTGCGCTGGCGAGGACCCGAGGCAGCCGCAGCTTCGATGGGCCGACGAAGTCGCGTCGTGGAGCCGTGAAGAAGGAAGAGCCGCAGCGGTGACGGCCGTGCGGGGGGTCCGGACCTCATGGGCCGGCGAGGGCCCGGAGATCGCCGCGCGGAAGAGCCGCGCGAGGCCGTGACGAATTTCGGGAACCTCCGGCGCGGGCGTCCGTGCCACGGGCATGCGAAAGAACATCAGCGAGATCCTCCTCGGTCTCTCGGCCGCGCTGTGCGTGGCCTGTTTCGGCGCGCAAGCGGCCCAGGGCTCGCTCGACGACGACCTGATCCGCCGGGTCGTGCGCGCCCACGGCCCCGAGATCGAGGCGTGCTACGCGGCGGCGCTCGAGCGCGACGCGCAGGCCAACGGGGTCGTGCTCGTCGCGTTCACGATCGGGACCGCGGGCGAGGTGACGGCGACGAAGGTCGAGTCCAGCGACATCGGTGACCAGACGCTGCACGCTTGCATGCGCGAGGCGGTGGGCGGGTGGCTGTTCCCGCGGCCCGAGGGCGGCTCGGTCGAGGTGGACTACCCGTTCGTGCTCGTCCCGCAGCTGCTCGAGCGACGGCCCTGAAACGACTCGCGCCATGCGAGCCCGCGCGCAGGCTAGACGTGCTCGACGAAGCCGAGCTCCGGCGCCGCGATCACCGGGACCAGGTGGTCCTCGACGCGGCGGGCCGGCAGGCGGCGCGGGTCGACGCTCACGACCCCGAGCCACGCGTCGCCGGCGCCTGCGAGCGCGGGCGGGACGCGCAGCGGCGCGGTCTGGTTGGGGTCGCGCAGCATCGCCGCGACCGCGGCCTGATCGGCGGGCGGGGTCGCGGCGTCTTGCAGGGCCAGCAGCGCCCTGGCCACCCCGTGGAGGTAGGGCGCGTCGAAGCGGTGCGGCGCGTCGACGGCGAACACCACCAGCGCCGGATACGGCACGTCGCCCGGCTCGAACAGGGCCGGGTCGGCCCGCAGCACGCGGCCGAGCGCCAGCGGGCCCTCGGTCAGCGCCTTGTAGCGGGCCGGGCCGCTGCGGGTCTGGGCGGCCGCGCTGAGCACGAAGCCGGCGATCAGCATCCCGGCGAACACCGCCATGAAGCCCATGCCGACGAAGCCCAGGTAGCCGAGCACGCCCGACACCAGGATGCCGAGCGCGCCGAGGCCCGAGACCGCGTCGCCGAGGCAGCCG
This sequence comes from Nannocystis exedens, assembly GCF_002343915.1. Classification (GTDB taxonomy): domain Bacteria; phylum Myxococcota_A; class Polyangia; order Nannocystales; family Nannocystaceae; genus Nannocystis; species Nannocystis exedens. Next base: position 7,679,594 of record NZ_NETK01000001.1, read on the forward strand.
CGGTCGCCGCGGGCCATCCGCTGCAGGTCGTCGTCGAGGGTCCGCGGGGTGGCCTCGTAGCGGCGCCGGGTCTCGGCCAGGGCGAAGGAGCGCGGGAGCGGGTTGGCGGCCATGGCCGATCGGACCTGTCTCGAAGTGCCTGTCTCGAATGACCTGTGCGAAGAGACCTGCCCGTTCGGCCCTGTGCCGAGCGACAGGCGCCCCTCGGCCTGCGGCGGCGGGGCGGGAGACCGGACCCGGGCGCGAGGCTCGAGGTCCGGTCGGAGAGGGCGCGCACGCGGGAGCGGTCGGAGTCGCTGGGGCGAGCGTCGGACCCGAGGGCCCGGGAGCGGGAGGACGCGGTCGAGAGAGCAGCGTCGCGTGCGCCCGCGGAGGCTCGCACGCGACGCTGCGGCTCGTCAATCCGAAGTCGCCACCCGGGCCTCGTCGTCCGCCGCCGGCTCCTCGTCGGTCAACGGCTCGTCATCGTCGGCGTGCGCGCCGTCGTCGGGCGCGCCGTCGTCGGGCGCGCCGTCGTCGGGCGCGCCGTCGTCGTGCGCGGCCGGCTCGGGGTCGTCGGCGAGGAGCTCGTCGCCGTCGTCCTCGGGCGCCTCGGTGTCCTCCGGCGAGATCTCGAGCTCGGCGGCGGGCTCGGCGGCGGGCTCCTCGGGGGGAGCCAGGCCGCGCTCACGCTTGCACTTGAGGCACATGCGGTCGGGCGCGAGCTCGCCGTCGGGCACGTGCATCAGCTTCTGGCCCGGCATGTAGACCCAGGTGCCGCCGCACGCCGGGACCACGCACGGCATGATCTCGGCGCCCTCGGGCAGGCCGGCCTCCTCGATCGTCTTGGCGAACTCGCCCTTGGCGCACTCGTCGCACAGCTTGAGCGGGTCCTGCAGCCGACCGGCCAGGAAGGCCTGCAGCTGGGCGCCGGTCTTGTACATCCACACCGACTCGCAGCCGGGCCGGCCGCAGCGGATCTCCCGGTCGGGGTGCTTGCGGCAGAACTCGCGGCAGGTCTCGCACATGCGCTTCGGCGCCGGCGGGTCGAAGTCGACGTCGTCGCTGCCCGACTGCACCCACGCCCGCAGCTGACCGGCGCGGTCCCACGTCCACGTGCGCACGCAGCCGTGCACCTTGCACGGGACCTCGCGCGCGACCAGGCGCCCGAGCTTCTGCGCGCACAGGCCACACATGCGCTGCGGCGGGCCCTCCGGGTCCGGCACGGCGCGCATGTGCTGCTTGCGCCGGCGCCGGCGCTTCTTGCCCGGCCCGGCCTTGCCGGCCTCACCGGCCTCGGAGGCCTCGCCGCCCGCGGGCGTCGCCGCGGCCTCGTCGGTCGCCGGGGCGGTGGCCTCGGCGAGCGGCGCGGCGGTCTCGTTGGCTGTCTCTGCGGACAGGTCCGAAGGGGCAGGCTCGGCGGCGACCGCCGCGGCCTCGGCGGCCGACTCGTGGGCGCGGGCCTCGAGCGCGCGGGCGCGGGCCCGCTGGCGCAGGACCCACAGGCGGTGGCGCAGCTGGGCGTCGCGCGACCAGATCCACTTGCGCCGGCAGCCCTCGACCTTGCACGGCATCTCGGCGTCGTGGGTGTCGCGCTCGGCGGCCACGCACTCGTTGCACAGGCGGGCCGGCTTCCTCAGCTTGCCGTGGCGCTGCAGCTCGGCGAGCTGGGCCCCGCGCTTCCACAGCCAGGTGTTGGGGCAGCCGGGGGTGCGGCAGTGGACCTCGCGGTCGGCGAGCTCGCTGAACTGCGCGAGGTGCTGGTCGCACATCCGCTCGGGCGGCTTCTGGCCGAAGCCGCGGATCTGCTGGGCGGCGAACCACGTCCAGGTGTTCTCGCAGCCGGCGATCCGGCACGGCATCTCCTTGTCCTGGACGGCGCTGAACAGCGAGGCGGTCAGCGGCGACGAGGTGTCGCGCCGCGGCGGCGGTGCGCCGCGTCGGTCGTCGCGACGGTCGCCGCGCGGGCCGTCGTCGCGCCGCGGGCGGTCGCCCTGGCGCCGCTCGCCACGCTCGCCGTCGCGCGGCGGGCGAGCCTCGGCTCCACCCTCGCGCGGCGGGCGAGCCTCGGCTCCAGCCGCGCCGCTCACCGCCGACTCGCCACCCTCGCGCGGACCCCTGCCGCGCTCTCGCCTCGAGCGGTCCTGCTGCGGTCCGCCCGCGGGACCCGGGCCCGCAGCCCTGGGCCGCGAATCACGGGCGCTGTTGCTCTTCCGGTCGTCTGCCACGGCCGGAAGTATCAGCCGCCGTCCGCCCGGCGTCCAGTCCGCTCGCCCCGCCCCACGAAAGCACTATACTGCGGCACACCGCTTTTTCCGGAGGTCCCGCTCATGCTCCTCGCGCTTCTCATCGGCTGCGGCACCGCCGGCGCCACTTACGCCTACAGCAAGCAGCGCCAGGCGACCACAGGGGCCGCAGCGGGCGCCGCTGCGCTCACCGGCGTGAGCTCGGCCGCGGTGGCCTACGCCGCGCTGGTGTTCTGGCCGCTCGTGCTGCTCGGCGGGGTCGGTTACCTGTGGATGCGCGGCTCGGGCCCGAAGGCGCTCGGCCCCGGTCGCAGTTGATCGCACGGGGACGTTGTTCGCCGCGCGATCGGGCCCCGCGCGTCCGCGGCGGGGCGCGTGCACGCGGCGGCATGTTGCGTGGCTCTGCCGAGCGACGCGAGCGCCGTGAGCTCGGTCCGCAGCGCGCGTGATGGCGTTCGCGAGAAGCGTCGTGAGCTCCATCCGCGACGCGAGCGGCAGACGCGATCTTGCCGGTGCGACGCCGCTTCGGCGGATGGCGCGACGCTGGGCGCACCGTGAGAGGACGGCGCCTCGCCGCCCGCCCGCGAGGTGATGGCGGCTCGTCGGCAGCGAGCGCGCAGCCGGTCTGCCGCGCCCCCACGAGGCGCGCGCACGGCGAGCGAACAGCCCTCGCGCGAGGCGCCGATCGGGCCGCCAAGAACAACGCCGTCGCGCCACGATGGGCTGGCGTGAGCTCGTCCGGCGGGGGACGCGAATCCTCCGCGGGTCGGCGCGCAGCCCGGCGGAGCCGACGTGCATGGGATGCGCGGCCCGAGGGACGAGCCCGGGGCGTCGAGATCTCACCGCCCGCCAGCGATGCTCGGCGCTCGCGTTCGCGGTTCGTCCCTGAAGAGGGCCGCGAAATGCGGTTCGCCGATCGGCGCGGGTCGGCCTGCAACGTCCGGCGACCTGGTGCGGAGCGTGATGGGGGCCTCCTCGACCCCCTGGACGGCGCGTCGGCGATCGCCTGTGATGCGGGAGATGTTGCGACGCTCTCTGGTCGTCTCCGTCGGGCTCGTCGCCGGGCTCGCGCTCTGGCTGTCGCCGACCCCGGCGCGCGCGTGCGGCGGCTTCTTCTGCGACCTGGTCAACAACCAACCGACGCCGGTCGACCAGACCGGCGAGAACATCCTGTTCGCCATCGACGAGGACGCGGGCACGGTCGAGGCGCACATCCAGATCCAGTACACCGGCGATCCACAGAAGTTCGGGTGGGTCATCCCCGTGACGGCGGAGCCGGACTTCGCCGTGGGCTCCGAGCTGCTGTTCACCAACCTGCTGGCGGCGACGGTGCCGACCTACAGCTTCACGGTCGCGCGCGACTGCGCCGACGACGACGATCCCTCGTTCGGCTGCGCCGTGGTCTCCCTGGACGGCGGGGTCGCGGGCAGCGGCGGGGACGACATCGGCACCGAGGGCACCTCCGACACCAGCGGGTTCGAGGTCGTCAAGCGCGAGATCGTCGGGCCGTTCGAGATCGTGGTGCTCAAGGGCGGCACGGCCGACGAGGTGTGGCAGTGGCTCGCGGCGGCCGGCTACTACCAGGACCCCGCAGCCGGGCCGATCATGCAGGAGTACCTCGACGAGGGCTTCTACTTCGCGGCGGCGAAGCTCCGCCACGGGGCCGGGGTCGAGGAGCTGCAGCCGATCGTGATGACGTACGCCGGCACCACGCCGTGCGTGCCGCTGCGGCTGACGGGCATCGCGGCGGTGCCGGACATGGGCGTGCGGGTGTTCGGCCTCGGGCACAGCCGCTACGCGCCGTCGAACTACCGGCACGTCGAGCTCAACGACGTGGCGATCGACTGGACCACCAGCGCCGACAACTACACCGACGTGGTGCGGCGGGCGATCGACGCGCCGATGGCCGACGGTCACGGGTTCGTCACCGAGTACGCGGGGCCGTCGAGCGTGGTCAACACCGCCGGCGTCTTCAGCGGCCGCTGGGACGCCGACACCTTCGTCGAGGCGATGCCGATCAACGCCGGCATCTCGGTCATCGACGCGCTCGTCGAGCAGGGCCTGGTCGACTGCTCGTTCGAGGGTTGCGCGTACAACCACCCGCAGCTCTTGCCGCTGCTGCGCACGTACCTGCCGGCGCCGCCCGGGGTCCCCGAGGACATCTTCTACGCGGACATGCTGGCCTACGAGGACATGATCGACCTCGACGCGTGGAGCGGGCCGGCGTTCGCCAAGGCCATGCAGGAGCGGATCATCGACCCGGGGCGGCGTGCGGTCGATCTGCTGGCCCGCTGGCCGTATCTGTCGCGCATGCTGACGATCATCTCGCCGGAGGAGATGACCGTCGACCCCGAGTTCATCCAGAACCCCGACCTCGGCGACGTCTCGAACCTCCGCCAGGGGATCATGGAGATCCCCTGCGCCGGCTCGAACCGCATGCGCATGCCGAACGGCCGCGGCGTGCTGCTCGACGAGAGCGGCAACTGGCCGGTGTTCACCGACATGCCGGCGGCCCAGCGGGTCGAGCAGATCGCCCCCGCCGGCGCGCCGCAGCTGCTGCAGGACTTCGACCCGCAGATCGTCGCCAGCCTCAAGGCCTCGAACGCCCGCTTCGACTACGACGACGGCGACGGGGTCCGCTGCGCCCTGCGCCGCGGCTCGTGGAGCGCGGCGCTCGGGCTCGGCGTGGTGTTCGGGTTCGCCTGGCGCGGCCGGCGGCGGCGGCCCGCTTTGTGAGCTGACCGTTCGGACAGGCTGCCCGGAGGGACAGGTCAGGTCGGCTGCAGGAGCGCGGCGATCTCGTCCTCCGCGGCGTCGCGGCGGCGCTGGCTGAAGGTGATGGCGACCTTGTCGCCGCCGGCCTCGACCAGGTCGAGCTGGTCGACGTCGCCGGTGTGCGGGTCGAGGTGGACCACGAGGTCGCGGATGTCCCGGCGCGCGGGGTGGTCGCGGCGCGGCGTGATCGCCAGCAGGTGCCCCGGGCCGCGCGGCACGCTCAGGCGGGCGTCGGCCTGCAGCGCCGCGGTCGGCTCGCCGGCGCCCTCGGGGACGCTGAAGAGCGCGAGCACGTGTTCGAACAGCCAGGTGACCGTCGGGCTCGGCGCCTCGGCCAGGGCCGGCAGGGCCGGGTCGTTGGGGCGGATCTCGAGCCGGCCGCGCGACAGGCGGGTGGTCGCCCCGGCGCGGGTGTCGTCGCGCAGGATCAGCGTGTCCGGGGCGCGCGCCAGCAGCGTGCCCGCCGTCTTGAGCGGCTCCTGCAGCAGCGTCGACTGCCGCGTCAGCGCGTAGCGGGCCACCAGCACGCGGGTGCCCGCGGCCGCCTTGGCCCACAGCTCGAGCCGGCGCGCGAGCTGGCGATCGACCGCCGGCGCCTGGGCGCGCGCGGGGCCGGCGATCAGCGCGAGGGCGCCGGCGGCGAGGCGGAGGAACGAGCGGCGCGCATTCATGGTCGGGCGATGATGGCGAAAAGGACAGGTTCGATCGAGCAGGGTCGTGAGGACATGCGCGATGGAGCATGTCGCCGGGAACATGTCCCCTGGCGAACGCGAGGTCGACGGACCGCCCCGGGAGACATGTCGTGAGCGAACAACCGGCGCATCGGACGCATCATTCGCGGCGCCGGTCGAAGCGCTCGGCGGCGCGGCTGGTGAGGGCGTAGAGCAGGGGGCCGACGAGGCCGCCGACGCCGTGGGCGCACAGGACGGCGAGGCCGGCGGCGATCCCGAGCGAGCGCCAGACCGGCTCGGGGGCGGCCAGCAGGGCGAGGGCGGCGGCGAGGGGGCCGAGGGCGTTGGCGAGGCGGCCGGGGTCGATCCACGGGCGGCCGGCGGCGAGGGCCCGGACCGCGCGCAGGCCGGCGACCACCGCCGCCGAGCCGGCCAGCAGGAACACCGGGAGGGTCAGCGGGCCGAACGAGCGGTGCAGCAGGTGCAGCAGGACGAGCAGGCCGCACTGGGCGACGATCGCCGCGAGCGCGAGCGCGAGGGCCAGGGCCAGGCGCCGCGTCGCCAGCCACACGACCAGCGCCGACAGCCACGCGCCGGCCGCCGCGACCGCGCCGGCGCGGGCGGAGAAGCGGTCGTGCTCGGCGCGGGCGAACACGCCGGGGCCGCGCAGGTCGAGCCCCGCCGGCAGCGCGCCCGGCTCGCTCGCCAGGTAGGCGCGCGTCACCATGCCGTCAGGGCCGAACTTGCTCGTGAGCCACGGCCCGAGCGGCCCGGCCAGCGCGGCCTCGGGGCTCGGCGGGTCGCGCAGGTCGTCGCCGGCGGCGCGGATGAATTCGCCGAACGCGTCGGGCCGCATGCCGAACTCGGCGATCGTCGCGCGCAGCAGCTCGAGCCGGCCGCGGATGTCGAGGGCCAAGAGGCCGTCGAGGCGGGCCTTGAGCTCGGGCTCGGCGACCGCGAACGCCCCCGGCCCGTCGACCCGCTGGATCTGGCTCGGCACCAGCGACAGCAGCGCCGGCAGCTCCTCGGCCGCCCGCGCCAGCGCCTCCTCCGGGGTCGCGCCGCGGCTGTGGAGCACCGCGACGTCCTCGGGGCGGAAGAACTCGGTTCGCGCCGCCGCCTCGGCCGCGGTCAGCTCGGGGTCGGCCAGCGGCAGCGGGCTGGGGCTGTCGAAGCGGACATGTCTTGAAGACCATGCCCCGAGGGACAGGACGACCGCGCAGGCGGCCGCGGCCGGGAGAGCGACGCGCAGGCGCAGCGGCGGCGGGTCGGGGCGGCCGAACGGGGCCCGCTCGGCCGCCGGTTTGCCGAGCCACGCGGCGAGCGCGGGCTGGACCAGGCGGCGGGCCAGCCCCGCCGCGGCGAGGCCGGCGGCCCAGGCGAGACCCCAGGTCTGCCAGGCCGGGTACGGCGTGAGAAGGAGTGGGGTCAGCGCGAGGGCAGTGAGCGCCGTAACCGTCCAGTCGGGGCGCGCCGGAGCGGCCGAGATGCCGACGGCCAGCGCGAGCAGCGGCAGGTCGAGCAGGCCCAGCGGCGCGACGAGGGCCGCCAGCAGGGCCGCGGGCCCGAGGATCGCCAGCAGCAGGGCGACCACCGGCCGCACGCTGCGGAACGCGAGGGCGAGCACCAGGGTGAGCGCGGCGGCCAGCGTGGTGAGCACGCGCGGCGCGGCGGTCAGCGCGGCGGCAGCGGCGTCGTCGCGGGCCGCGGCGCCGACCACGGCGAGCGAGACCGGTTGCGCGGCGACGAGCGCGGCCGCGTCGGCGCGCAGCGCCTCGGCGGAGCCGCTGGTCTGAAAGCACAGCAAGGCGCTGCGCCCGTCGGGGGCCACGAGGTCGCCGCGGACCGACGCCTCGGGCCCGGCGGCGGCGAGGAAGCCGAGGCGACCGGCGAGCTGCGGAGCGAGCTCTGCGAGGCGCAGCGGGTCGCGACGCAGGTCGTCGCCGACGAGCCCGGCGAACGGACTGGCGAGCCGCGCTCGAGCCCCGGCGATCGCCGTACGCAACGCCTCGGGCGCGAGCCGGTCGGCGAGCGCGGAGTGGTATTCGCGGGGCAGCAGCGAGAGCGCGTGCGCGTCGAGCCAGCGCCTCGCCTCGGCCGGTGGGGGGGCCAGGGGGCAACGACCCGCGAGCGGCTCCAGCGACGCGACCGCGGCCTCGAGCGCTTCATCGGGCGCGCCGTCGTCGAGATGCACCCGCAAGTCGATCTCGATCACAGGTCGATGGACTGCGGGGATCAGACCCCACACCTGTGCCTCGGTGCCCCGAGCCGTCGCGATGAGCCCCAGCGCGGCGCACACGGCGAGCCACGCGAGGGCCGGGAGAGTCGAGCGGTCGGACACCTGTCCAGAAGTATATCACCACCGAATGGTGAGGTTGAAGCGGCTGCGAGTCGTGCCATGAAGTGGCATCATCACGGGATAAGCTTGGAATGGGTTGGGATGGATCACCGCAGGGACCGCTCTTTGGAACCAAGATGTCCTCGCTGCTACAGCCCTCGATCTTCGAGCCGCAGGCCGCCCCGATCAACCGCTACGCCGAGCTCGTCGAGCGCGAGGGCATCGCGTGGGTGCTGCGGTTCTTCCCCTCGGTGGCGCTGAGCCCGGGCCGGCTGCGCAAGCTGCAGGCGGCGAAGTTCGCCCGCCTGGCGGCGCGGGGCCTGCCGCGGGCGCCGCTGGCCGAGCTGCGGCTGGTGTGCGACTGGATCACGTGGCTCTTCTTCTACGACGACGCGCTGTGCGACGACGTCGCCGCCGCGCCCGATCCGCTCCGGCGCCTGCACGAGGCGCAGGTGCGGATGTCGGCGGTGCTCCGCGGCAGCCCGGCGCTCGAGGATGACGAGCCGCTCGTCCACATGCTCGCAGAGCTCGGCGCCCGCACCGCTGCGTGGGCTGCGCCAGGCTTCATGCCGCGGTTCGTCGCCGAGGTGGAGCGCTATTTCCAGAGCAACGTGTGGGAGCTGCGGAACCTGCTCCACCAGCTCCGCCCCGCGCTCCCGATCTACCTCAAGATGCGACCTTTCACCGGCGCGGCCGGGGTGGTGTTCGCGCTCATCGAGCTCATCCGTCACGAGTCGCTCGAAGAGGTCCGCCAGCACGTGGTGGTGCAACAGCTCGAGCTGCTGGCCAACAACGCGATCTGCTGGGCCAACGACATCGGCTCGCTCGAGAAGGAGTTGGTCGAGCAGAACCCGCACAACCTCGTGCTGGTGCTGCAGGCCGATCAGGGCCTCGGCCTCGACGAGGCCCTGGCCCGCGCGGTGGCGATGCAGAGCGCCGAAGAGGACGCGTTCGACGCGCTCGCCGGCAGCCTGCGCGACTACGCGGGGCTGTCCTCGCCCGCGGTCCTCGGCTACGTCGCCGACCTGGGGTCCTTCGTCCGCGGCAACTTCGTGTGGATGCACGAGACGATGCGCTACCGCGCCCGCCTCAGCATGCGTAGCTACGGTAGCGCTGCCGCTTGAGAGGGTAGCGCTGCCGCTTGAGAGGGTAGCGCTGCCGCTTGAGAGGGTAGCGCTGCCGCTTGAGAGGGTAGCGCTGCCGCTTGAGAGGGTAGCGCTGCCGCTTGAGAGGGTAGCGCTGCCGCTTGAGAGGGTAGCGCTGCGGCTCGAGGCAGCGCTGCCGCTCGAGGGCTGCGGCTCGAGGGTCGCGCTGCGGCTCGCAGGGGAGCGCTGCGGCTCAAGGGTCGCGCTGCGGCTCGCAGGGGAGCGCTGCGGCTCGAGGGCAGCGCTGCGGCTCGAGGGTCGCGCTGTCGTTGGCGCGCGTCGCGGCTCGTATGCAGCGCTGCGCTCGAACCGTAGCGCTGCGCGAGAGGTCGTCGATCGAGAGGTCGCGTTGCGTCGCGTCATGGCTCGCGAGGGCGCCGACGAGAGGCCGCGCCGGGCGAGAGAGCCGGGTCGGAGCAGGGCGACTCGGTCGGAGGCTGCAACGAGAGGGCGGCCGAGAGGGCTTCGAAGGTCGCGGCGGCCGCGGGCGCGCTGCATCCACGAGCGAGGCCCGCGGCGAGCTCGCTCGTCGGCGGGTCTGCGGACGACACGGGGCCAGGGGCAGGCGCTGCGCGGCCGCGGCAGCGCGGGCGGAGATCGGCGCAGGGCTCGTGAACTGGGGCGTGGCGTACAGGGCCGCGCCGGCGCAGGAGGACCGTGTTGCCGCAGGAGATCGCCGAGCCGCTCGGGGGCGCGGCGGGCCCTGGAGGGCCTGCGGCGCTCGCGGCGGCGGGTTCGCTAGATCGGCGGGGTCGTGCTAAAGAGGACCGGACGTCCCCTCTGTGCCGAGCTCTCTCTGGAACAGACTCCGCGCTGCGATGCTCTGGGGGGTCCCTTATACGGGGTCTCCCGCCCTCGCGGCGCGCGTGATGTTGACCAACCAGGTCTTCGTCGTCTGCCTCGCGGTCATCCTCGCCTACATGGGCCTGTTCGTCGCGCTCGGCCTGTATACCGAGGCGCTGACGGTCATCCCGTTCTGGCTGGCGTACTTCGCCTGCATGGCCGCCAACAAGTTCGGGTGGTTCAACGTCTCGCGCATCGGCCTGTGCGTGTGCTGCTGCACGGCGATCGTGTTCTTCGCCTCGATGCTGGGCGAGCCGTCGGGCCTGCAGTTCATCATGTTCCCGATCATCAGCTTCCCGCTGGTGTGCTTCGAGGCGCGCGAGCGGACCCAGATCGTGTTCTGCATGGTCGTGGTGGTCGTCAGCTTCTTCGTCGGCGAGCTGTCCGACTACTCGCTCGCGCCGCGCTCGTCGGTCACCGCGGCGGCCCAGCACTGGGTCTACCTGCTGATGATCCTGACGACCTTCACGCTGACGCTCGGGCCGACGCTGCTGTTCTTCCTCGCCAGCCACCGCGCCGAGGGCCGGCTCATCCACTCGAACACCGAGCTGCAGCGCGTCAACGACCAGCTGAACCGCGCGCGCGACGAGGCGATCCGCGCCAACCAGGCCAAGAGCTTCTTCCTCGCCAACATGAGCCACGAGCTGCGCACGCCGCTCAACGCGATCATCGGCTACGCCGAGCTGCTGCGCGACGAGCTCGAGGACGAGGGCGTGCGCGCGGCCAGCGTCGACCTCGAGAAGATCCGCGGCGCCGGCAAGTACCTCCTCAACATCATCAACGACGTGCTCGACCTGTCGAAGATCGAGGCCGGGCGCATCGACATGTTCTGGGAGACGTTCGCGCTCGACGACCTCATCGACGACGTCGCCGGCATGATCCGCCCGCAAGCGGAGGCGCGGCGCAACCGGCTCGAGATGGTCCGCCCGCCCGCGGGGCTCGGGGCGGTCACCGTCGACAAGACCCGCCTGCGCCAGGCGCTGGTCAACTTGCTGCACAACGCGTGCAAGTTCACCGAGGCCGGGGTGGTCAAGCTCGCGGTCGCGCGCGAGCCGGGCCGCCAGGGCGACGCGATCGACGAGTGGGTGGTGTTCAAGATCAGCGACTCGGGCATCGGCATGTCGCCGGAGATCGTGCGCGAGCTGTTCCAGCCGTTCTCGCGCGGCGACCTCGAGTCGTCGCGCAAGTACGAGGGCACCGGGCTCGGCCTGGCGATCAGCCGACGTCTGGTGCGGATGATGGGCGGCGACATCACGGTCGAGAGCACTCCGGGGATGGGCTCGACCTTCACCGTGCGGATCCCCGCTCACGCGACCCTGGCAAATTCGAGCGGAAGCGGGTCGCAGACCGCCACCGGCTCCCAGGTAGCGACCGTCGGCACCTCCTACTCGGCCAGCGCCAGCAGCTCGTTCTCGTGGATCGGCGGCTCGTGAGCGGGGTCCGGGGCCCGAAGCCGCGCCCGGCCGGCGCTCCGCTGCGCGGCCCGCCCGCGTTTTCGGGCTCGACGGGTTGCGTCGTCCCCGTGCTAAGGTCGCCCCCGGGGGACGGTGATCGGTGAAGACGGCGCCGAGCAAGCGGGGGCCGACGTCCAACAAGTACGCGCTCGAGCTGGACGGCAAGCCCTGCGGGTGGCTCACCGACGTCTCGGGGGCGTTCGCCGCCGGTGAGCTCGGCGGCACCGGCCGGCCCGACCGCTACGAGGAGCTGACCCTGCGCTGCTGGCCGGGCATGCCGCACGACTTCTACGCGTGGGTCGCGGCGTCGATGTCGAACCGACCCACGCCGGTCCGCGGCGAGGTCATCCTCGCCGACGACGGCAACGCCGAGATGAGCCGCCTCAGCTTCGCCGGCGGCGTGATCACCGAGCTCGCGCTGGCCTCGTACGAATATGGCTTTCGGGACAGCCTGAAGCTCGGCCTCAAGTTCAGCCCGCACAGCTCGCGCCGCAGCTACGCCGGGGGGCAGCTCGGCGGCGAGGTGATCGAGGCCCGGCGGCCGCTGCCGGCCACGGACCCGGAGCTGCACATCGACGGCCTCGAGGAGGCGTGCAGCCAGGTGCGGCGGATCGAGGGCCTGACGATCCGCCAGCGCATCGAGCGGCCTCCCGGCGACGACGGCATGCACACCGTCCGTCGGGTCGCGCCGCCGGCGGTCGGGCGCCTCGCGCTGGTGCTGGCGGAGAACAAGGCGCTCGGGTTCACGCGCTGGCTCGAGGCGGTCGAGGCCGGGCGGAGCAACGGCCGGGCCGCGACCTTGACGCTCGGCGCGCCCGCGGTCGGGTTCACCGTGGTGCTGCAGCAAGTGCGCCCGGCGCGGATCGTCGAGGAGCCGGGCGAGGTCGGCGACAGCCGGCGGCGCGAGCTGCGGGTCGAGCTCGACGCGCGCGGCGTGGAGTTCGCGTTCGCGCCGGTCCGCGAAGCCGTGGTATAGGCCCGGCACTGTGCAGCTGAACCCGGCCCAGCAGGCGGCGGTCGAGCACCGCGGCTCGCCGCTCCTCGTGCTCGCCGGCGCGGGCACCGGCAAGACCCGCGTGATCACCCACCGCGTCGCCGCGCTCATGGACGAGGGCGTGCCGCCGTGGCGGATCCTCGCCGTCACCTTCACCAACAAGGCCGCCGCCGAGATGCGCGCGCGCATCGAGAAGATGTGCGAAGGCAAGGTCGACGTGTCGCAGCTGTGGGTCGGCACGTTCCACTCGATCTCGGCGCGGATCCTCCGCCGCCACGGCGAGTCGGTCGGGCTGTCGCGCAACTTCGCCATCTACGACACCGACGACCAGATTCGCCTGATGAAGCGCGTGTTCAAGGAGCTGAACCGCGACGAGGACCAGGTCAAGCCGCGGGCGATCCTCGGCCACCTCGACCAGCTCAAGAACCGCGGGCTCACCATCGACCAGGTCGAGCAGCTCGGGCTCGAGGGCTTCATGACCCGGCTGACGGCGCTGCTCGGGCGCCGCTACCAGGAGCTGCTGCGGGCCGCCGATGCGGCCGACTTCGGCGACCTGCTGGTGCTCGCGGTCAAGCTGCTCGAGAAAGCAGGTACGGAGCAGCCGCGGCCGGGCGCGCAGCTGGTCGACGTCGACCCGGTGATCGGGCTCAAGCGCCGGTTCCTCCACGTCGTCGTCGACGAGTATCAGGACACCAACCCGGTGCAGGCGCGGCTCGTCGAGCTGCTGTCGGGCAGGGCGCAGCTGTGCGTGGTCGGCGACGACGACCAGGCGATCTACGGCTGGCGCGGCGCCGACGTGTCGCAGATCCTCGGCTTCCCCGACCGCCAGCCCGGCTGCGAGCTGATCCGCCTCGAGCAGAACTACCGCAGCACCGGCCACATCCTCCGCTGCGCCGACGCGATCATCCGCCGCAACGAGGGCCGGCTCGGCAAGACGCTGTGGAGCGAGCTCGGCGACGGCGCGCTCGTGACCCTGCGCGCCTGCGAGGACGAGCGCGAGGAGGCCCGCTTCGTCGTCAACGAGATCCTCGACGCGCTCAACGAGGACATCCCGCCGGAGGAGATCGCGGTCTTCTACCGCACGCACGCGCAGTCCCGCGTGATCGAGCAGCAGCTCACCGACCACGGCATGCGCTACGCGATCTTCGGCGGCCTCGGGTTCTTCGAGCGCAAGGAGATCAAGGACACGCTGGCCTACCTGCGCCTGCTGCAGAACCCGGCCAGCGACCTCGACTTCACCCGCATCGTCAACGAGCCGGCCCGGGGGATCGGCGACACCACCGTCGGCCGCCTCACCGCGCTGGCGGCCAACCGCAACGTCCCGCTGCTGACGGTGGCGCGCAACCCCGAAGAGGCCGGGGTCAGCGGCGCGGCGGCCAAGCGCCTGCACGGGTTCGTCGCCATGATCGACGAGCTCACCGCGCGGCTGCACGCGAACGTGCCGCTCGGCCAGCTCGCGGCCGAGGTGCTCGAAAGGACAGGTTACCGCGACGCTCTGGTCCACGAGGGCAGCGAGGAGTCGGAGGCGCGGGTCGAGAACCTCGACGAGTTCGTCGGCGCGCTCACCGAGTTCGCGCAGGAGAACCCCGACCAGACGCTGGCCGACTACCTCGAGCAGGTCAGCCTGGTCAGCGACGCCGACGGCGGCGGCCACGGCGAGGTCCGGGCGGTCCGGCTGATGACGATCCACAGCGCCAAGGGGCTCGAGTTCGAGAAGGTCATCCTCACCGGCATGGAGGAGAAGGTGTTCCCGCACTCGCGCGTGATCGCGGGCGAGGACGCGGCGCGCGAGGAGGGCAGGCGGCTGCGACCCGAGGAGCGGGCGCAGATCGAGGAGGAGCGGCGGCTGGCCTACGTGGCGGTGACGCGGGCCAAGCGGCAGCTGGTGATCACGTGGGCCAAGCGGCGACGGCTCTACAACCAGGAGTTCATCGGCACGCCGTCGCGATTCGTGCGCGACCTGCCGCCCGACTCGGTGCGGGGGCGGGTGCCCGGGGTCATCCGGCGCGAGGCGGCCGTCATGCCGCAGGGGCTGTCGCTGCCGAGCGCCCCGCCGCGAGCGCCGGCGCCCGCCCGCGAGTCGTCGTGGAACAGCGACATCGTCTACGACGAGGGGGCCGCGGCCGCGCCGGCCCGTCGCGGGCCCGCCGCCGTCCACGGCGACGCGCCGACGCTGTACAAGGGCATGGCCGTGCGCCACCGCCAGTACGGCGAGGGCACGCTGGTCGGCTGGGACGGCAGCGGCAGCAACCTCAAGCTCGCCATCAACTTCCCCGTCGTCGGCGTGAAGACGATCCTGGCCCGCTTCTGCGAGCCGCTGTGATCCCCGTCGGGGGAGAGTGCTAAGCTCCTCGCCGATGCTCCGCGCACTCGTCGTCGTCGTCCTGGCCGCTGTCGCGGCCGCCCCCGCCTGCAAGGGCTCGGAATCGGCGCTGCCGGCCGGCGAGGTCGGCGGGGGCGAGCCCTCGCGGGTCCCCCTGGTGCCGAAGGACCATGCCCTTTACGCCAGGTTCGAAGGAACAGCTCTGGAGAACGCCTGCAGCGACGACGCCGCGTGCAGCAAGGGCGGCTGCTCGGGCGAGGTGTGCGCGAGCGGGGACCAGCCGCCGGGCACCTGCGACGTCCCGGAGGTGCAGATCCCCACGGCCGCGAGCTGCGGCTGCGTGTCCGGCGAGTGCGTGTGGTACTCCGACGGCAGCCTCACCCTGGCCGCCGCCACCCGCAAGGGGGAGGCGGCCGAACAGGCCGGCCCGCGCTGCGGCGACGGCACCTGCGCCGCCGGCGAGACCTGCATCGAGTACTACGGCATCGCCGGCCCGCGCGGCCCCAAGTTCCAGACTTGTGGGATCCCCTGTCCCAACGGCAAGTGCGCCGACGGCAAGAAGTGCATCACGATCGCCGACGGGCCCGGCCCGGTGTGTCAGTGACCGGGGGCGCGCCGTGAGCGTTGCGGCCGGGGGCGGCGTCCGAGCCGTGCATGACGAGCGGCGATAGGGCCCGGCCTCGTGCGTCCGTGACTCGCGATGTCCGCGGCAGAGCGACGAGGTCCAGCGCCGCGTCCGAGCAGTGCATGTCGAGCGCGCCTGGTGACGTCCGCGGCGCGGCGTCGCGTCCACGCCGGCGATGCGCTCGCGGTTCGCCCGGCTCGTCAGCACCTGCAGGGCGAGGCGCGAGCGGCGGCTGCTCGCGGCAGAGGCCGCTGGTGGAGCGCCGGGTGGGCTGCCGATTCAACATGACTTTACGAACAGGTCCGAAGGGCCATGCGATGTCTCCTGCGCGACGGCGGTCGACCCTTCGGAGCGAATGAACATGGTTCGAGGGGCCTGGGGTCCGAACGGGACACCTGTGGGGCCTGGCGAAACCGCGCATTTCTCTTGTGAGGCGATCGGCCGGCGGCTAGCGTCGCGAGCATGAAGCTCCGCCCGCTCACCCCGCTCCTGCTCGTCCTGATGGCGCCGATGGTCGGCTGTACCAAGGAGGAGAACAAGAACACCTCGTCGACCTCCGACGGCTCCGGCGCGTGGGCGGTCGGCGAGGACGCGACGATGGTCCGCCTCAACCCCGAGGGCGACGTCTGGTACTACCCGCTCGAGATCGAGGGCGACCTGCTGGCGATCGCGTGCAAGGGCGAGGCGACCGGGGTGGCCGTCGGCGACGACGGGGTGGTGCTGCGCACCGACGACAGCGGCGAGAGCTGGAAGCGGATCGACGTCGGCACGCGCGCGCGGCTGCGCTCGGTGATCCTGTCGGGCACGAGCCCGGCGTACATCGCCGGCGACGGCATCGTGCTGCGCTCGGACGACGACGGCCACACGTTCACGCCGGTACCCGACGCCGAGGGCGACTTCACGTCGGTGACGACGACGGCGAAGGGGACCTCGGCGTGGTTGACGACGGCGAGCGGGGAGATCTGGCAGCTCGACGGGGAGGCGCTGCGGCCGGTGTTCACCACCTCCGAGGGGCCGCTGTCGGGGATCGCGGTCACGCCCGACGGCGCGAGCCTGGTCGCCGTCGGCGCCGGCGGCCTGGTGCTCCGCTCCGACGACGGCGGCGCCGCGTGGACGAGCGTGACGACGCCGACCCGCCGCGATTTGCACGCGGTCCGGATCTCCCGCACCGCCGACCTCGTGGTGGCCGTCGGCGCCGCGGGCGTGGTGCTCCGCCTCGACGACGCGCTCGGCGCGTCCGCGGAGGAGCTGCTCGAGCCCGGCCTCGCGCTGCGGGCGCTGCACCTGTCGCTCGACGGTCACGGCCAGGCGGTCGGCGACCACGGCGTGGTCCTCCACTCGCACGACTTCGGCCGCCAGTGGGAGGCGCTCGACCTCGGCCTCGAGGAGGCGCTGTTCGGCCTCGACGACCTGCACGGCGAGCCGCACCTGTGAGCCGGCGCGAGTGAAATGGCGCGAGGGACATGTCCCTCGCGCCATTTCCATGGGATCATGTCCTCGCGGGCATGTCCCCGGGCGCGGCGAGCGGCGCGCCCGGTCAGCGCTTCTCGGGGTCGACGCGGGAGAAGTCGGGCTCGTCGCCGCTCTGGGCGCGGCTCTGCTCGCGCGGCTCCTCGCCGCCCTCGCTGCCGGTGACGCCGCCGGCGCTGCCCTGGGTGAGCTGGGCCCGGTACTCGTGGAAGGAGGTGCGGGCGCGCTCGATGGCGTCGCGGATCGACTCGATGGTGGCGTCGGTGGCGGTGCGGATCTGCTGCTCGAGCTTCTCGAGGCGGGGCTCGAGCTGCTGCTCCCAGCGGTCGCGGGCCTCCTTGCCGGCGAGGTTGAGCCGGACGCGGATCTCGTCGCGGAGCGTCCGCAGCTCCTGCATGCTGTTTTCCAGGGTGTCTTTCAGGGAGGTCATCGCGGTCTCCTTGCGCCGGTGGTTCGGCGCGGCCGCGGTGGTTATGCTGCGCCTCCCATGCAGCGCAACCGAACTGGACTACAGCGACGGAGGGCGACGTGCGCACCCGCGATTTGAGCCGCCGGAGCTGGCTCGTCGGCGCATCGGCGCTGATCGCGTGCCGAGCAGGCGGGCGGAGGTCCGCCGCGACCTGTCCCCCGGAACAGGGAAAAGGCTTGCTCGTCGTCAGGGGCGGGACGATCTGGACCGGTGACCCCGCCGAGCCGACCACCCGCGCGCTCGCGGCCGTCGACGGGCGGGTGATCGCCCGCGGGGCCGCGGCCGAGTCGCTGGCCCGCGACTGTGCTCGCGGACAGATCGTCGACCTCGCCGGCGGCAGCGCGGTGCCGGGCCTCACCGACGCGCACGCCCACCTGGTCGGGCTCGGCTCGGCCCTGGTCGAGGTCGACCTCCGCGGGGCGCGATCGATCGAGGAGGTGGTCGACCGCGTGCGCCGGGGCGCCCCGCCGGACGGCTGGATCACCGGCCGCGGCTGGGACCAAAACCTGTGGCCGGGCGCGGCGATGCCGACCCACGACCCGCTGACGGCCGCGTTCCCCGAGCGCCCGGTGTGGCTGCGCCGGGTCGACGGCCACGCCGGCTGGGCCAACGCGGCGGCGCTGCGAGCGGCCGCGATCACGGCGGCGACGGAGGTGCCGACCGGCGGGGAGGTCTTGCTGCGCGAGGGGCCTTCGGGGCGCGAGCCGACGGGGGTGCTGGTCGACGCGGCGATGGACCTGATGCCGGTGCAGCCGCCGCCCGGGCCGGAGCTGCGGCGGCGGCTGCTGCTGGCCCAGGACCACGCGCTGGCCCGCGGGCTGGTGGGCGTGCACGAGATGGGCGTGGCCCGTCACGTCGACCGGTTGCTGCGCGAGCTGGCGGCCGAGGGGCTGCTCAAGCTGCGCATGGTCGGCTACGCCGACGAGAGGTGGTTCCGCCTGGGAGATGGCCTCCCGGACCTGGCCGATCGGCCAGCCATGGACGACCGCTACGCGCTGCAGGGGGTCAAGATCTACGTCGACGGCGCGCTCGGGAGCCGCGGGGCGGCGCTGCTGCAGCCCTACAGCGACCGGCCGGGCCACACGGGGATGTTCCAGCACGCGCCGGGCGAGCTGGCCACGGTGGTGACGCAGGCGCTGGCGCACCAGTATCAGGTGGCGGCCCACGCGATCGGCGACGGGGGCATCCGCGCCGTGCTCGAGGCGCTGGCGGGGTCGCAGCCGCCGGCCGACCACCGGCTGCGGGTCGAGCACGCGCAGATCGTCGACCTCGCCGACGTCCCGCGCTTCGCCGAGCTGGGGGCGATCGCCAGCATGCAGCCGACCCACGCGACCAGCGACATGCCGTGGGCCGAGCAGCGGATCGGCGCCCAGCGCCTCGCGGGGGCGTACGCGTGGCGCCGCTTCCTCGAGGCGAAGGTGCCGCTGGCGTTCGGCTCCGACTTCCCCGTCGAGGAGGTCGAGCCGACGTTCGGCCTCTATTCCGCGATCACCCGCCAGGACGCGCAGGGCAACCCGCCCGGCGGCTGGCTGCCCGACCAGCGGCTGACGCTGGACGAGGCGCTGGCGGCGTTCACCCGCGGGGCCGCGTACGCGAGCCGGCGCGAGCGCTGGGCGGGCACGCTGGCGCCGGGGATGCTGGCCGACCTGACGTGCTTCACCGGCGACATCACGAAGATGCCGCCGCTCGAGCTGCGCACGGCCGCGGTGCGCGCGACGATCGTCGGCGGCGAGGTCGTCGCGCCGAAGTGAGGCGAGACGGACGCGCTTCGCCGGCCCGAAGGACCCCGCGTCCGCGCCGCACGGCAGGTGCGCCCTGTCCCGCGCCTTCGCGCCGAAACGGCCATGGTGGCGCGAGGCTCGGGTGAGCCGGAGCCGCGCGCGAAGCGGTGGATGCACGAGCGCCTGGTACGGAACTCTTGTTCTCCTATAGAACACGCGCCGCGCTCGCCCGTGTCGCCGGGCGCTCCCGGCGTCGCCGGCGAGCGCCGCCGGACATGCCCGTTCGGACATGTCCCATGATTCACAGCCTCAGCCGGGCTTCACGCCGGGCTGCGAGGCTTGCAGCGACCACTCGAAGTTGTCGAGCAGCACCAGCGAGTCGTACCACGGGTCGCCGGTGTCCCACAGGACGAACCGGATCTCCATCGTCTCGCCGGGCTTGACGTTGCCCGACATCTTGAGCCAGCCGGTGCCGCCGCCGACCTGATTGTTGCTGCCGCAGTAGCCGGGGTCGTTGCCGAATTGCGGCGCCGGGTTGGTCAGGTGGAAGCCCGTGCCCGCGAGCTCGGCGTTGCCCGTGCAGCTGTTGTACGTGCCGGCCGGCGGGTAGCCGCAGCTGATCTGGCCGTTCTTGCACTGCGTGAACAGGCCGGGCGCGCCCTTGAGGATGTTGACGCCGAGCGGGAACAGCTGGTCGTTCTGGTTCTTGTAGATGGCGACGTTCTTGTCGGCGGGGTTGCCCGCGCCCTGGCCGTCGACCAGCGTCAGGAAGAAGTCGTTGTACGGGCTGCACACCCACTCGGGGTACTCGCTCGAGAAGAAGTACACGTAGGCGCTGAACGACAGCGCGTTGGTCGGCACGCGGATCCGCAGCTTGAGCTGGATCGTGTCCTGGCCGGTCGCCCCGCCCTGCGGCGCCGGGCAGCCGGGCGCGTTGGGGAAGTTGTTGCCGTTGGCGGCCAGCCAGTCGGCCGGCACCGCGGCCGAGGTGCCGAGCTGCGTGCCGCCCTGGAACGCCGAGTAGGCCGGCATCGCGTCGTTGGCGTCGG
The DNA here is from genome assembly GCF_002343915.1 of Nannocystis exedens. Taxonomy (GTDB): domain Bacteria; phylum Myxococcota_A; class Polyangia; order Nannocystales; family Nannocystaceae; genus Nannocystis; species Nannocystis exedens. The sequence continues at coordinate 7,699,696 of NZ_NETK01000001.1, forward strand.
CGGCGTTGCCGGTCGAGAGCACCGCCAGGCTGGCGTTCTTCTGCGGCACGATCACGGTGCCGAAGCCGGGGCGGATCGACTTGGCGGCGTTGGCCGGGGAGCCGGCGCCGTTCGAGCGGCTGAACCCGCCCGAGATCACGCCCCACTTCTTGTCCTTGATCGGCGGGTTCTCGGTGGTGAACTGGCACAGGTCGATCGCGCGGGCGTACTGCAGCGCGTCGCTCGAGTTGCTGGGGAGACCGCCGTCGCACGCGGGGAGCGCGTTGTCCTGCATGCCGTCGCAGTCGTCGTCGACGGTGTTGCCGAGGACCTCGAACGCGCCCGGGTTGACCAGGTCGGGGTTGAGGCAGGTCGGGCCGATCTCGTCGCAGCAGTCGCCGCCGCACACGGTCCAGCCGTCGCCGTCGTTGTCGGCGTCCTCGTCGACCTGGCCGTCGCAGTCGTCGTCGAGGCCGTTGCTGCAGATGTCGGTCGCGCCCGGCAAGACCTCGCCGTCGCACGGGCCCCAGCCGGTGCCCTCGGGGTTGCAGGTGTGCATGCCGCCCTTGCAGATCCCGACGTCCTGGGTGCCGCCGGGGCCCGAGTAGCAGGCCTCGGTGGCGCCCGGCGAGCACTGGCACTCGCCCTGGGTCTCGCAGCCGTTGTTGGGGTTGTTGTCGCAGTCGGCGAAGCCGGCCGCGCAGGCCCCGAGGCCGCACTGGCCCATCGCGCAGCTCGCCTCGGCGTTCGGCAGCGCCGGGCACGGTTCGCAGCCGCCGCAGTGGGCCGGGTCGTTCAACGGGTCGACGCAGGCCTCGGCGCAGCAGGCCAGGCCGCTTTCACACGGCTGCATGTCGTTGCAGCCGGGCACGCACGCGCCGTCCTTGCAGACCTGTCCCAGAGGACAGGCGGCATCGGCGCTGCAACCCTTGCACGTGTGGTCGGCGAGGTCGCAGGTCGCCGGCGCGGTGCAATCCTCGTCGCCGTCGCACCCGGGCTGGCAGCTGTCGCCGGCGCAGTACTGGCCTTCGGGACAGTCGGGAACGCAGCCGCTCGTCGTCGTCGTCGGCGTGGTCGTCGGGTCGGTCGACGGCTCGCCGGTGGTCTCGGTGCCGCCGGTGGTCGTCGGCGCGGTCGTGCCCGGGTCGGGCCCCGTCGTCGACGTCTGCGCCTCGGTGGCCGTGACGGAGGTGATCGATGTCATCGGCGAGGTGTTCGTGACACCGGTGGCCTGGGGGTCATCATCGCCACATGCGGAGGACATCAAGACGAGGGCGGAGCCGAGCGGGACGAAGCCAAGAGGACGAACACGCATGATTTCAAGATAGGCCGAGGCGCGGGGGCGCTGCAACGAACCATCCACGAGCGCGATCGAAAACCGCGACGCGCCGAAGCCGCGGGCCGACGTCCAGGCCCCAGGATCCGCGGTCCAACGCCGAGCGCCGTCGCTGTCGCGGTCGTAACCCCGACACGCGGGAAGACGATGCGGGCGGCCTGGCACGGTCGCGGGCGTCGCAGGCAAATCGGCGCTCTGGCGCTGCAGGCCGGCAGTTCGCGGTCGTAACCGGCGCTCTGGCGCTGCAGGCCGGCCGTTCGCGGTCGTAACCGGCGCTCTGGAGCTGCAGTCCCTTCGCGTCGTCACCGGCGATCTGGAGCTCGCTGCGGGGCCGCCCTTCGCGGTCGTACGCGGCGCTCTGGGCCTCGGCGCCGGCTCTTCGCGGCCGCTGGCCTCGCAGGCGCGACCCGATCTTCCGGAGCTCGCGGCAGGCCACCCCGACGCGGGGCTGGGATCGCGGTCGGGCCCGGCTCTCCGGAGCTCGCTGCGAGCCCGCCCGGGGTATCTTGAGCGTCATGCCGATCGTCCGCCTCGGCCCGCAAGACGGCGACCGCCTGCGAACGCTGCGGCTGGAGGCCCTGCGCGACGCACCCGACGCCTTCGGCGGCACGCTCGAGGACGCGGCAACCCGCCCTGCCGACGACTGGCGGCGGCAGCTCGTCGACCTCGCGACCTTCTTCGCGGTCGAAGAGGGCCGCGACGTCGGGATGGCCCGCGCGGCGCGTCACCCCAGCGAGCCCGGCACCGGCGAGCTCCTGTCCATGTGGGTGGCGCCGGCGGCCCGCGGGCACGGCGTCGGCGACGCGCTCATCGCCGCCATCGTCGACTGGGCCCGCGGCGAGGGGCTGCGCCGGCTCGTGCTCGACGTCGGCGACGCCAACGGCCCCGCCGTCGCCCTCTACGCGCGCAACGGCTTCGTCGCGACCGGCAACACCGGCACTCTGCCCCCGCCGCGCACGCACGTGCGCGAGCACCAGCGGGCCCGCACGCTCTGAGCTCCACGTCGCTCGACCGGCCCGTCGCGCGTCGCACACGCCGGGTGCGCGCGGCGATCGGGAGGCGAGGTCATCGCGCCGGGCGGATGACTGTTCGGGCATGGCAGATCGAACATGCCTTTTGGAGAATGTATTGAAGAGCATGTCCTCCCGGACATGCTCCATACTGGAAATTTTTCAGCCGCCGAGCAGGTCGAGCCAGGCGGGGTCGTCGGCGAGGGCGGCGAAGCGGGGGTCGAAGCGCATGCGGTCGGCCATCAGCTCGCGGCTGGGGGCGCGGAGGAGGGCGCGGGCGGCGAATTCCCGGGCGGCGTCGCGGCGGCCGGAGGCGGCCTCGAGGGCGGCGCGCTCGTAGTCGATGTCGAGGTCGGCGCGGCGGGCGGGCGGCAGCAGCTCGGCCAGCGCGGCGGCGGCGGCCAGGTCGACGCGGGCGCGCTGCTCCTGGCGCAGCGCGCTCCAGGCCCGGCCGCGCTCGAACAGCAGCGTAACCTTCAAAAGCTGGCCCTCCACGTCGCCGGCGGGCGGGCGGAATTCGCCGAGGTCCGACAACGCGGTGGTCAGCGCCCGCTCGATCAGCGGGTCGCCGTGGTGGCGGACGACGTCGGCCATCGCGTCCCAGAACAGGCGGAAGTAGCCGGGGCCGAAGGCGGCGCGCACCAGCGGCGCGGTCGTCTGCCGGCGCGCGCGCATCAGGCCGAGCAGGGCGGCGCGGGCCGAGGGAGCGTCGAGCAGGGCGGGGCGCAGGGCGGCGGCCGCCTCGTGCCAGCGGCCGAGCTCCGACAGCGCCAGGGCGCGCCAGATCGCCGGCTGCGGCTCGTCGTCCCGGACGCGCCCGAGCTCGGCCAACGCCGCCTCGGCCTCGCCCTGGACCAGCAGCCGCGCGGCGTAGGCGACCGCCGACTCGTCGGCCGGGGCGGCGCCGAAGCGGGCGCCGCGGAGGGTCAGCGCGCGCAGCTTGGCCGAGCTCCACAGGGCGGTCGCGCTGCCGAAGCTGCTCGGCATGACGACGAGCTCGTAGCGGCCCGGAGGCGGCAGTTGGGCGGCGGCCAGCGGGGTGCGAACTTCGTGGCGGGCGCCGTCGACGACCGCGCTGCAGGCGGCCTGCCCGAGCTCGGGCAGCAGCTCGAAGGCGAGGTGGAGGTGGCCGGGGCGGGCCGGATCTTCGCCTGGCTCTTGGGTCAGGATGTGCTCCTCGTCGCCGCCGAGCTGGCACGAGTGCCGGCGCCGGAACACGCCGCCGCCGCCGATGACGTCGATGCGGACCGCCGACAGCAGGTTCGGGCTGCCGACCGGGCGCACGCCGACGACCAGGCCCGAGCCCCACTCGCCGCGCTCGAGCACCAGGTCGACCTGCAGGCCGAGCGGGCCGGTCGACCACTCGAACGGGAGGCGGGCGATCGGGCCGTGGCCGGCGAAGGCGTCGATCTGGAGGTGCTGGCCGACGAGGTCCTGGTGGGCGGCGGTCGGGTCGTCGATCTGCCACGGCGACGGCAGCGGCTGGTCGAAGCGCAGGGCGACGACGTCGACGTCCTCGACGATCGCGGCGAGCTGGGCCACGCGGTCGCGCACGTGCGCCGCCTCGGCGCGCGGCAGGTCGTCGCGTTCGGCGAGGATCCGCGCGACCCGCAAGGCGTCGGCGAACCGGCCGGCCTGCTCGTAGGCGCGGGCGGCCCCCAGGAGGGCGCCGGTCTGCTGGCCGAGCTGCTCGAACCGCTCGGCGGCGGCGAGGTGGTCGCCGGCGGCCTCGTGCAGCTCGGCGGCCCGCAGGCGGGCGACGGCGCGCGGCTCGTCGGGCAAGAGGCCGGCGAGGTCGTCGAGGGCGCGAGCTGCCTCGGAGGACAGGTCGAGCGCGGCCAGCTGCTCGGCGCGCTGCCACGCGCGCGCGAGCAGCGGGTCGGCGAGCGCGGGCGGCCGGGCCGCCTCGGGGGCGCGGGCGACCTCCAGCATCGGCGTCGGCTCGGCGCCCGCGCCGAGCAGCCAGGTCTCCTGGCTCGCGGTCGCGACCGTCGTGCGCGCGACCAGCTCGGCTGCCGGATCGCCGTCGACCTCGACCAGCGCGACCGGGCGGAACCCGGCCAGGATCGCCGCGCCGAAGTCGCCCTCGCGGCGCTGGCGGTGGATCACGGTGAAGCCCGGCTGCAGCTCGGGGTCGTGGACGCCGAGGATGATGTCGTCGAGGCCGTCGCCGTCGAGGTCGCCGACGTCGAGCCGGTGCAGGTCGACCGGCGCGGCCGCCCCGGCGCGGCGCGGCGCGGGCAGAAAGCGGACGGTCTCGAGCTCGCGGCCCGCGAGGCGCAGCAGGTAGACGCCGGCGGGCGGCCCGGAGGGGGCGTCGGCGGAGAAGGCGACCTTGCTCGGGTAGCCGTCGGTCTTGGCGGCGACGAGGAGGAGCTCGCCGTCGGCGGCGCGCAGGGTGGCGAGGCCGACCACGGCGCCGAGCTTGCGGCGGGCCACCAGCTCGAGCGCGCGGCCCTTGCCGGGCTTCAGCACGCGGACGTCGAAGGCGCGCCACGGGCCGGCGGCGATCGCCAGCTCCTCGGCGCCGTCGCCGTCGAGGTCGGCGGCGAGCACCGCGGAGACGTCGGAGTTGGTGGCGTCGGTCTCGGGGTGAGGATGGTCGATGCGCCATGTCCCATCGGACAGTGGCCGAAAGGACAGGAGCACGCGGCCGTAGGGGCCGGTGCCGACGTAGACCTCGCGCTCGCCGTCGCCGTCGAGGTCGGCGGCGTCGGCCCCGAGCGGCTCGTCGGCGATGACGCTGACCAGCTCGGCCAGGCGCTCGGGCCCGGCGGCCGACAGCGAGACGCGGCGGTGGGCGGCGCTCCAGGTGATCAGGAGCGGCGGCTTGCCTGGCCCGAGAGACAGGGGGCGCAGGCGCGGGGCGAACCGGCTCGGCAGCGCGTAGCTGCGGACGACCGGCAGCTTGGGGGTCGGGCGGACGACGTCGAGGCGGCCGGGGACGGGGCTGTCGACGTGGAGGTAGAGCTCGCGCGGCGCCTCGCCCGGGGCCGTCAGGGTGCCGGCGCCGAGGACGTCGTGGCCGAGCGGCGTGGCCTCGGCCCAGGCCGCGGCCAGCGGCGCGAGGTCGGCGAGGGTCGGGTCGTCGGCGGCGCGGGCGTTCGTGACGGCGAGGAAGTCGCGGCGGGCGAACGCCGCCTCGGCGCAGCGGCCCGCCCACGGGCTCGCGGGCGCCTGGCCGGCGAGCAGCTCGCACAGGGTGCCGAGCTGACCCCACGACCATTGCTCGTGGAACAGGCGCACGAAGTCGCCGAGGATCGACCGCTCGGCGGTGGGGTCGAGCGCGGCCGCGTAGGCGCGGGCGTAGGCGGTGCGGGCGGCCGGGATGTCGTTGCGGGCGCGCATGCGGTCGCCCCAGCCGCGCAGGGCGTCGGCGAGGGCGCGGGTGGTGCGGTGCTCGGGCACGGCGACGAAGGCGTCGAGCACGGCGGCGGCGTCGGCCTGGCGGCCGGCGCCGAGGAACTCGTCGATGCTCTCCTCGGCCGCGCGCAGGCGGCCGGCCGCGAGCGCCTCGGATTGCAGGCGGGCCTCGCGGTCGCGCCACGAGCTGACCCAAAAGACAGCCACGACCGCGGCCGCGAGCGCGGTCGCGGCCGCGGCGGTGACGGCGGCGATCCGGCGGCGGCGGCCGTGGTCGCGGGCCAGCTCGGCGGCCAGGACGTCGAGCCCCGGCCAGCGCGCGCCGGGGTCGTGGGCGAGGCCGCGCAGCACCAGCCGCTGCAGCCACGCCGGCACCGGCCGCTCGAGCCGCGGCGCCAGCTGGCCGCGCACCACCGCCTGCGCGACCTCGTCGGCGGTCTCGCCGGCGAACGGCCGCTCGCCGTGCAGCGCCTCGTAGAGCGCGACGCACAGGCTGAACTGGTCCGACAGCGCGTCGGCCGGGCGGCCGCGGAACTGCTCCGGCGACATGTACGCCGGCGTGCCGAGCAGGATGCCCGAGGCCGTGCGGGTCGCCTGCGCCCGCGCCAGCGGGACCTCGTCGGTGTGCTCGTCGTCGTCCTCGTCGCCGAAGCGGACCAGCCCGAAGTCGACCACGCGGACCCGGCCGTCGCTGCCGACGAGGATGTTGTCGGGCTTGACGTCGCGGTGGACCAGCCCGGCCGCGTGCGCCGCCGCCAGCCCGCGCGCCGCCTGGGCGAACACCGCCGCGACCTCGCGCCAGCTCCGACGCTGCTCCGAGAGCCATGTCCGAAGGGTCATGCCGGTGACGAACTCCATGGCGACGAACACCTCGTCGCCGTGGAAGCCGACCTCGTGGATCTGGACCACGTTCGGGTGCGACAGCTTGGCCAGCGCCTGGGCCTCGCGTAAGAGCCGATCCTGCCAGCGCGGGTTCGGCTCGCCGTCGCCGCGCTTCAGCAGCTTGACCGCGACCTTGCGGTCGAGCTGCGGATCGTAGGCCGCGTACACCACCCCCATCGCCCCGGCGCCGAGGCGGCGGAGCAGCGCGAAGCGACCGATCCGTCGCGGCTCGACGGCCGGCTCGTCGTCCCCGGCCTCGCCGCCGGGACGGTCGTTGGGTGTCCGAAGGGACATACGGGCCGGCCGGGCGACAGCGACGCCCGAGCGGAGAGCAAACGAACTAGGACTTGATGTCGGTCGTGACGTCGAGATACGCGATCGCGCGCACCAGCTCGAGCAAGCGGCTGCGCGTCTTCGGGGCGGCGTGGTGGAAGCGCACGCCCATGCCGGGCTTGTCGGGGGCGACCTGGCCGGTCGTGTTCCACACGACCTCGCCGGTCAGCTCCATCCGCTGCGGCACGGCCTCGCCGCCCGCCTCGGGGCGCGGGGTGAAGCCGAGCTGCAGCACCGTGCCGACCGGCAGCGGCTTGTCGGTCGAGATGAAGATGCCCATCGACGAGATGTCGGTGATGTGGGCGAAGAGAAAGGTGTCCCCCGAGGTGCAGTCGACCTCGAAGTGGACCGGGTGCCGGGGCTCGGCGCGGCGGTTGGCGGGGGAGTCGGCGGTCACGGGAAGAGGGCGAGAGAGTCGCAGGGCCTGGCGCTGCCGACTACGCTAGAGGTTGCACTGGATCAGCATGGCGGTGATGTTGTCGGTGCCGCCGGCGCGGTTGGCCTGCTCGATGAGCTCGGCGACCGCGTTCTCGAGGGTGCTGGCCTCGCGCACGATCTTGTAGATCGTCTTGTCGTCGACCATGCCCGACAGGCCGTCGGAGCAGAGGACGAACTGGTCGCCGTCGTTCACCTGGTGCTTGGTGATGTCGACCTGGACCGTGTCGCGCATGCCGAGCGCGCGGGTGATGACGTTCTTGTGCGGGAAGTTGCGCGCCTCTTCCTCGCTCATGTCGGGCCGCGCGTCCTTGTAGTCCTCGAGCAGCGAGTGGTCGCGCGTCAGCTGCTTGATCTCGGAGTTGATCCGGTAGCAGCGCGAGTCGCCGACGTGGGAGATGTAGACGTGATCGCCGACGAACATACAGCCGACGATCGTGGTGCCCATGCCGCGCAGGTTCGGGTTCTTCTGCGCGGCGTCGTAGATGCGCGCGTTGGCCAGCCTTATCGCGGCGACCATGCGGTTCTCCGGGTAGGACAGGTTCGGGTCGTAGCGGTACGGCCACGTCGCGTCCATGTCCTTCGAGTGCATGTAGAACTCGCTGATCACGTCGCCGGACAGCTTGCTCGCGACCTCGCCGCAGGCGTGCCCGCCCATGCCGTCGGCGACCAAGAACACCTTCTCGTCTTCGATCAGCGAGAAGTAATCCTCGTTGTGGGCGCGCTTCATGCCCACATCGGTCTTGGCTGCGTAACGAAGTCGCACGGTGGCGTTTATCCTAGCGGACCCACGCAAGAGCGGAAAGACCGGCCGACCGGGCGCGCGGAGGGCGCTCCGGCCCGCGTAGGCGAGCCGTCCGCCGCCGGGCCGTCGCGTGCCGAGGGGTGCTAGGGTGCCCGGGCGATGCCCACGGCCCAGATCCTCACCATCGGCGACGAATTGCTGTCTGGAGACACGGTCAACACCAACCTGGCCTATCTCGGCGAACGCTGTCGACGCCTCGGCTTCGAGGTCGTCCGGGCGCTTTCGGTCCGCGACCGGATCCCCGAGATCGTGGCCGCCGTCGGCGACGTCGCGGTCGATCTCTGCCTCGTCTCCGGCGGCCTCGGCCCCACGTCGGACGACCTCACCGCCGAGGCCGTCGCGCTCGCCGCCGGCGTCCCGCTGGTCCGCGACGCCGCCTCCGAGGCCGCGATCGCGGCCATGTTCGCCAGCTTCGGCCGGCCGATGCCCGACATCAACCGCAAACAGGCCGACCTGCCGGCGGGCTGCGACGTCTTGCCGAACCCGGTCGGCACCGCCCCCGGCTTCGCCGCCTCCCTCCCGCGCGGCACCTACGTCGCCTGCATGCCGGGCGTGCCGCGCGAGATGAAGAAGATGATGGCCGAGCAGGTCGAGCCGCGGCTGCGCCGGCGGTTCGCGCTGCCCGACATCCCGCGGCGCGTCTATCGCCTGATCGGCCGCGGCGAGTCGGCGGTGGCCGTCGAGGTCGAGCCGATCCTGGCCGCGGCGCGGGCCCGCTCGCCGGGGCTCGCGGCCGTCTACCTCCACTACCGGGCCGCGACGCCGCAGGTGCTGCTGATCCTCGAGGCCCTGGCCGGCGAAGGCGGGGCGCGGGCCACCGAGGAGGAGCTGCGCAGCTTCGACGCCCCGTTCCAGGCGGCGCTCCGCAGCTCGCTCTACGGCATCGGCGAGGCCGAGCTCGAGGTGCGGGTGCTGGCCGCCTGCCGCCGCGCGGGCCTCACCCTGGCCACCGCCGAGTCCTGTACCGGAGGACAGGTGGCGGCCCGCCTCACCGCCGTCGCCGGCGCCTCCGACGTGTTCGCCGGCGGGGTGGTGGCCTACGCCAACAGCGTGAAGACGGGGATCCTGGGGGTCAGCGAAGACAGTCTGGCCGGCCATGGGGCGGTGTCCGAGCCGGTGGCGCGCGAGATGGCCGAGGGCGCGCGGCGGGCGCTCGGCGCCGACCTGGCCGTGGCGATCACCGGCATCGCCGGACCTGGCGGCGGCACGCCCGAGAAGCCGGTCGGCACCGTCGACTTCGCGGTCGCCGACGCCGAGACGTGTACGCACAAGCGAGTGCAATTGTGGGGCGACCGGGCGCTCATCCAGCACACGGCGGGGATCGTGGCCCTCAAGCTGGTGTGGGACCGCCTGGTGGCCCGCGGCCTCGCCCAGGTCGAGGAGCTCGACGGCTAGAGTTCTACTGAGAGGCGCCGAATAATTCGCGGCGCCGCGGATCGGGCTTCACGCCAGGAAGATCTCGCGGGGGCGGGACGGGCCCGAAAGAGGCGAACGCTGGACTCGAGCGGCACCGGGTCGGCGGCGCCGCTGCGACCGCGACAGCCGCAGGGGAAGCGTGCTCGCGGCGGGCGCCGGAGCGGGGCCCGCCGGCGGCGGCCATGGGTGGTCTTCGCAGCATGTCCGACAGGATATGTTTTTGAGGACATGTCGACATGGACATGGCCCTCCGGGAGCCGTCGCTCGGGCCCCACGGCGACAGCGACCGGATGGGCCGCGCCGTCGCGGCGGCCGCGGGTGGGCGGCCTGGCGCATCAGCCCCGCGGCCTCGGGCTTGAAGCGGGCGACGAGGGCGCGCTGGCGCGAGCGCGTGCTCTCTGGGCCTGTTGGCCTCGTCGGCGTGCTGCGAAGACATGCCCCATGCGCATATCGTCCTGGACATGTCGCTCGGGTCATGCCCCATGAAACATGTCAGGGACAGCGGACCGGGGGCTCGGCGGGGGCGCGGATCCGCGGGCGCTCGGGGTCGTAGTACGCGAGCGGCGCGAGCGACACGGGGCCGAGCTTCTCGAGCTCGAGGGCCAGAGCCTCGCGCAAGGGCGGGTCGTCTTCGAGGGTGACGGTGGCCAGGCCGCGCTCCTGCAGGCCGGCGAAGGCCCGGTCGCCGCCGGTGGCGAGGAAGTCGCTGGCCAGGACGACGATCTCCTGCGACGCGTCGAGCGGGACGCCGGCGCGCTGCAGGGTGACGCGGAGGTCGGGGCCGTCGCAGGCGGCGACCGCCTGCAGCCCGCCGAGCGAGAAGAAGGCGCCGCCGCCGAGGCTGCCGGCGATCATCGCCGCGAAGTCGCCGGCCCGCAGCTTGACGCGGGCGAACCGGTTGTCGAACGGGAACGCCTCGTAGAGCGCGCCGTAGCGCAGCGGCCCGGCCGGCAGGTCGGCCCGCACGCCGCCGCCGTTGATGATCGCGGCGTCGGCGTCGGGCCGGGCGCGCAGCATGAGGTCGACCAGCAGGTTGCCGAGCGGGTTCTCGCCCCTGCGGCGGGCGACGAACGGGGCGGCGACCGCCGGGCCGAGCGGGCGCTCGCGCACGACGTCGGCGGCGGCCAGGGCCGGGGCGATCACGGCGGCCACGGCCGGGTCGGGCGCCAGCGGGCGGCCCTCGCCGTCCCGCGGGTCGCAGGCGGGCAGCGGGTCGTCGGGGTCGGCGTCGGGTCGGGAGCACAACCGACGTGGCGCATGAACCATGTTTGAAAGGACATGTCCGGAAGTACGATCGACGACGAGGTCGACGCGGCCGTAGGCGGCCCCGAGCGCGTACGACTGGACGACGGCGACGCCGGCGACGCGGTGGGCCATGGCCTGGTGGGTGTGGCCGGCGACGATGACGTCGACGGCGCCGGGCGGGAGGGCGCGGGCGACGGCCATGATCTCGTGGTCGGGCTCGCAGCTGGCGAGGTCGTCGGGGTCGGCGAAGCCGGTGCAGCGGCCGCCGGCGTGGGCGGCGACGACGACGACCGCGGCCCCGCGCGCGCGCAGGGCCGCGGCCTCGGCGGCGATCGAGGCCGCCAGCGGGGCGACCTCGAGGTCGACGATGTTGGCGGCGATCGTGGTGTGCGGGGTGCCCTCGGTGGTGACGCCGACGATGCCGACCTTGACCCCGGCGCGCTCGATCAGGGTCGAGGGCGCGCCGAACCCGGGCGGCTCGCCGCCCTTGCGGCGCAGGTTGGCGGTCAGGAAGGGGAAGGGGGCCTGGCGGATCCGGGCGACCAGGGCCCCGCGCGGGTCGGCCTCGCCCTCGCCGAACGGGACCTTCGCGGTGGCGCGCGGTCCGACCGGGCCGAAGTCGAACTCGTGGTTGCCGACGGCCACGGCGTCGTAGCCGAGCGCGGCGTAGGCGTCGACGACGCTGGCGCCCTCGACGAGGTTCGACTCGAGGGTGCCCTGGAACATGTCGCCGGCGTCGACCAGGACCACGCCGCCGCCGTCCTCCGCCCGCTCGCGCCGCAGCGCGCTCAGGTGGGCGGCCAGCAGCGGCAGGGCCCGCAGGTGGCCGTGGAGGTCGCTGGTGCCGACGATCGTGAGCGTGACGCGGTCCTCGGCGGGGGGCTCGTCGGCGCGCGGGCGGCAGGCGCCGGCGAACAGGAGCAGGAGCGTGAGGGCGGCGCAGGCTCGGCGCGCGCGGGAGGGGGCGAGGTCCGGCTCGCGCGCTCGCGCAGGTCCGCGCGCGGACGCGGGCGCTTCCGCGACGCGCAGGCCGCGGGGGCGGGGCGAGGGGGGCGCGGGCGGGTCGGCACGGCGGTCAAGATAGCCCGGGCGGGCCGGCGGCGGGCGCCCGCGGGGCGGGCGATCGCGACCGGGCTGATCAGTTGCAAGATGGGGCGATGGTGGACGGGATCACGCCGGAGCGGGTGCGCGAGATCGTGGCGATGGCGGACCAGCCGGTCCTGCGCAACCTCCTGATCACGCGCGGGTACCACCGGCTGACGCTGGCGATGGCGCAGGTGCTGGGCGAGGGGGACTTCGCGTGGCCGATCTTCGCCGTGTGGGCGTCGAAGCAGGCCGGGCAGTTCATCCGCGAGGAGGAGCTCGGGGCGGGGGTGTCGGCGCTGCTCGCCGCGCGGATGCCCGCGGCGCTGGGGAGCGTGGCCCTGCGCGCGCCGATCCGGCGGGCGCTGGCGCAGATCGCCCGCCACGTGATGGGCGGCAACACGATCGTGTTCGCCGAGCTGGGGGAGGCGTTCGCGGCGTTCTCGGCCGCCTTCGCCGAGCCCGCGGGGCGCACCGAGGAGCGGCTCGCCGACGTCGTCGCGCAATTCAGCGAGGGGCCGAGCCTGCCCGACGTGGTGACGATCGCCGCCGACGGGACGTTGGAGCGGCGGCAGCAGGGCGGGCAGACGATGATCCGCGAGGCGCTGGCCTACTACTACAGCGCGCTGCACGAGCGCAGGCCCGCGGTCCGCGCCGAGCTGGTGCTGCTGGCCAACGGGCTGTGCGGGCTGCACGAGCAGACGCGGCTGCAGCCGTACATCGCCGGGGCGCTGGCGGCCCCGCTGACGGAGCTGCCCGGCGCCGAGGACGGACCGATCGGCGCGGCGCTGGCGGCGATGGTGCGGCGCGCGGCGACGGAGTTGATGATGACGATGGCGCTGCCGGGGCAGGTGCTGCGCCTGGGCTTCGACCTGCCGGCGCCGCCGGGACAGCCGCTGTGGCCCGACGAGCTGGCGCGGCTGGAGCACCCGCGGCTGCTCCAGCTGGCGGAGGAACTGGGGGCCTACGAGGCGCGCGAGCGCGGGCTCGGGCTGGCCGACCGGGTCGAGGACTGGCTGCAGCTCGGCGGGCCGGAGGTCCAGGGCTCGGGGGCCGACGACTGGTCGCGCCTGGGCGACCGCATGCGCTACATCTTCGAGTACTTCCGCTCGCGCCAGCGCGACGCGAGCCTGCTGGCGTCGCCGTTCTCGGCCGAGCAGGAGCAGGACATGCTGGCCGGACGGGTCCCCGTGGGCCCGCTGTGAGCGGGGGATCGCCGGCCGGGGCGGGGCCGGCGGCGCGGCAAAGTCGACGAAAAGGCGCTCAGACGGGCGATCTGGGGGACGTCAAGGGCCGAAAGCGCTTGATACGGAACACTTGTTCTCCTATAGATCACGCGCGGGCGCTAGACCGCGCACTGAGGATTCAAAACGCTCATGGCCACAACTCCCCCGACCACCCCCGCTCCCAGCCAGCGCGACTCCGCGATCGAGCTGGCCCTGCAGACCATCGAGAAGCAGTTCGGCAAGGGCTCGATCATGCGGCTCAAGGACGGAAAGATGCCGTCGGGCGAGGTCGGCGTGATCTCGACCGGGGCGGTTCCGCTGGACATCGCGCTCGGGATCGGCGGGCTCCCGCGCGGCCGCATCATCGAGATCTACGGGCCCGAGTCGTCGGGCAAGACGACCCTGACGCTGCACGTGGTGGCCGAGGCGCAGCGCCGCGGAGGCGTGTGCGCCTTCATCGACGCCGAGCACGCGCTCGACGTCAGCTACGCCCGCAAGATCGGCGTGCGCACCGAGGACCTGCTGGTCTCCCAGCCCGACTTCGGCGAGCAGGCGCTCGAGATCTGCGAGACCCTGGTCCGCTCGGGCGCGATCGACGTCATCGTCGTCGACTCGGTGGCGGCGCTGACGCCGAAGGCCGAGCTCGAGGGCGAGATGGGCGACAGCCACGTCGGCCTGCAGGCGCGCCTGATGAGCCAGGCGCTGCGCAAGCTGACCGGCAGCGTGGCCCGCAGCCGCACGATGGTCATCTTCATCAACCAGCTGCGCATGAAGATCGGCGTGATGTTCGGCAGCCCGGAGACCACCACCGGCGGCAACGCGCTCAAGTTCTACTCGTCGATCCGCCTCGACATCCGCCGGATCGGCGCGATCAAGGAAGGCGAGCAGGTGGTCGGCAACCGCACGCGCGTCAAGGTGGTCAAGAACAAGCTGGCGCCGCCGTTCCGCGAGGTCGAGTTCGACATCACCTACGGCGAGGGCGTCAGCCGCGAGGGCGCGGTGATCGACATGGGCGTCGAGGCCAAGGTGATCGAGAAGGCCGGCGCGTGGCTCAGCTACCGCGGCGAACGCATCGGCCAGGGCCGCGAGAACGCCAAGAAGTTTCTCAAGGACAACGCCGACATCTTCAACAAGATCGAGGCCGAGATCCTCGCCAAGCACGGGATCACGCCGGCCCACCAGGCCTCCGTGCCCGTCGCCCAGCCGCCCGGCGACGTCGACGTGCCGCCGCCGTCGAAGGGCGGGCCGATCAAGATGGTCCCCGCCGCCAGCGACCCCGACGAGGGCAAGGGCCGCGGCGGCCCGCGCAAGGCGCCCGAGCCGGAGCCCGAGCCGACCAAGGGCAAGGGCGCGCCGGTCAAGGCCGCGAAGTAAGCTCGCCGAGCTGGTTTGAGGGAACAAGACCGCAGCCCGTCTCGCCTGCGAGGCGGGCTGTCGCGGTCCAATCAGGGGGCGCGCAGCGTGGTGCAGCACGTCGGTGCGGAGCACGAACTTCTCGCCGCGGGTGACCTCGCAGGCCGGGTGCATCACGCGGTGCTGGAACAGCGAGGCTGTCCGTCGCGGGTCAGGCGCGGAGCCCGTGGGGTTCGCTCATGACGCGCGGCCCCTGTCGCGCGCGGCCCGGCTCGCGCGCGAGCCGGGCTGTCGCGGTCAGCTCCTCGCATCGAGCGGACCTGCTCGCCGGAACATGCTCCCTGGGGCATGTCTTGAAGAGCATGCTCTCCAAAGCATGCTCCGAAGGTCAGGCCGCGTCCTCGGCCACGAAGGTGCCGTGGAAGCCGAGCGGGGTGGCGTGGGGCAGGCGCAGGCGGGCGAGGGTGCCGAGGTCGCGGGCGTCGAGGACGAGCAGGTGGTTGGCGCGCTCGGCGTCGACGTAGTGCATCGACAGCAGCCAGCCGTCGTCCTCGTCGGTGCCGCCGGGGCGGGGGACGAACACCGGCTCGCCGGTGAGGGCGGGGCCGAAGTCGCGGAACAGCGTGGTCGCGCCGTCGCAGTCGACCTTGAGGATGCCGGTCGAGAACGGGGTCTTGCGCCCAGGGGCGGAGCCGATCGACCAGGCGTAGCGGTGACGCCGGCTGATCTTGTCCTGGCGGATCGTGCCGAGCTCGCCGGTGTGGTCGGTCAGCGGCTGCTCGCTGACGCCGCCGCCCGGGTCGATGCGGTAGCGGGTGAGGTACGGCTTGACGTGCTCCTCGGGCCGGTCGGGGCGCGGGTTCAGGTCGGGGAACCGGTGCATCCGGTAGCCGTCGGCGAAGATCACCCCCTGCTCGTCCTCGAAGCCGTTGGGGAAGTGGAAGATGAAGCAGGCGCCGGTCTCGGTGCGCCGGTGCGCCGTGCTGTCACGGTCGACCACGAGGATCTGCGTCGGCCCCGGCAGGGCCCGCATCGTTTGCACGGGCGGCGCCAAACCGAGCAACATCTTGCGCAGGTCGAAGGCGGTCGGCGTGAGGAAGAAGACGCGGTGGCGGGCGGTCAGCACGAAGTCGTGGATGAAGTAGCCCCCCGGCAGATCGATGAACTCGGGCGGAGCGGCCCGTCCGCCGGCGTCGACGCGGTAGAGGCACAGGCGCGAGCGGGTGCCGGTGGCCGCCAGGCCGAAATTGAAGAGCTCGCCGGTGACGGGGCAGACCTTGGGGTGAGCGCTGAACGGCAGCTCGGGCGCGACCAGGCGCTCGACGACGCTGCCGGGGTTGTGCAGGGCGCCGCCGAGGTCGTCGCGGGCGAGGGTGTCGAGGTTGCCGGGGTCGAGCCGGTGCGGCCAGCCGGCCTCCCACAGCGCGAGCAACTTGCCGCCGTGGTGGACGACGCTGGTGTTGGCGACGTTCTTGAACCGGGTGCGCAGGAGGTTCTTCAGCAGGCCGCCGGGGATGTTGGTGCCGAAGTTGCGAAACAGGATCCGCCGGGCCGACTCCTCGGCGAGAAACTCGCGAGTGCGGACGTAGCGGTTGCGGTAGGTGACCCCACGGTCGTCGAAGGCGAAGCGGTTGATGTGCCCGTCGCCGTCGAACAAATGGCCGTAGCGGTGGCCGTAGAGCTCGAGCCGGCCGGGGCCGTTGCGGAACAGGACGCCGCGCAGCTGCTCGGGGACGGCGCCTTCGCACAGCGGGAGGCGGACGTCGAACTCCTGGGTGACGGCCTCGTTGGAGCGCGCGTAGATGTCGTAGAGCTCGGGAGCGGCGGACATGCCAGGCGATGTAGTCGAGGCCGGCGCAAATTGCGAGGCGGTTCGGGGGTCAAAACGCGCTCTGCCGCCGCCGGCACCGCCGCGGCGGCGAACACGGCTCACTTGTGTTAGGGTGGGTGTTCGATGAACCGGAAGTCGTTCACGGCGATCCTCCTGGGCGGGGCGCTCGCAGGCGGCTGCTCGAAGCCGAACCCGCTGTTCCTCGACACCTGGGACGTCGTGACCGACAGCGGTTCCGTCAGCCAGACCTCCGCGGTCACGGCGGAGCCGACGACGATCGAACCGCCGACGACGACGACGACCGACCCCCCGGTGACCACGACCTCCTCAGGCTCGATCACCGGCACGTCGGACGCCCTGACGACGGACGAGCCGCTCCCGACGACCGAGACCACCGGCGACTCGTTCCTGTGCGAGGCCGCCGACCTCGACATGGAGGGCTGCTGCTTGGTCGACATCGTCGTCGAGGCCGACACGTTCTTCAGCGACGCGCTCGACGGCGTGGCCGAGGGCTGCCAGCTGTCGCCCCTGCCGGTGGAGTACGAGAAGCTGGCGTGCCAGCACGTCAGCTTCGGCAAGGCGCCGGTGGTCGCGGTGTTCAAGGACGACGGTATGAGCGGGACGGCGGTCTCCGGGACCAGCATGATGGCGCTGCGGTTCCCGACGAAGAACGGACAGCTGGTGTCCCAGATGCACGGGCCGGTCGCGACCGAGCTGATCAAGTCGATCGAACTCGTGGTCTGGGCGATGTACGACCCGAGCGTCTACAAAGACTTGACGTTCGCCGTCCACGCGCTCCACCCCGACCTCGGATGGATCGAGGGCGACGACGGCGGCGCGACCGCTTGCGTCAACGGCCGGGCCTCGTTCGCGTGCCGCGAGTGCGGGGCGACGGTCGGTGGCGAGTGCCCCGCCTCGTGGGGCATGGCGCCGCAGCCGATCCAAAATGACGCGGAGCCGCTCGGCGTCGTCGCCGCGGTCTCGGACGGCAACACGGGGCTGGCGCCCATCGACCTCGAGCCGCTCGGGGCGCCCACCGACTGGGTGCCGCAGCTCACCGGCGGCGGCCTGGTGATCGTGCCGAACTCGACCACGTACAAGGGCGAGCCGCTCCCGGCGCTGGTGCCGTGGCCGGGCGTCTCGATCGAGGCGCGCGAGGGGCTGTCGGACGCCGACCCGCGGCTGCGCGCCCGGGTCTGCAAGCCGTAGGCGCGGGGTCGGCCCCGGCTCGACGGTCGCGCGCGCCGGGTTGCATCGCCCGGCGCGGCCCGTCCGGACTTCGGAGGGCGAGCCACGCGGGCTGCACGCCCCGGTCGTGGACGACCCGGGCGCGAGCGCGGGTCAGCCGAACGCCAGCTCGAGCGCCTCGCCGACGGTGCGGGCCAGGCGGACGTCGACGCCGAGCTGGTCCTTGAGCTTCCTGGCCGAAAGGGCATGTTGCTTGGGACCTGTCGGAAGGAGCACCCGCTTCATGCCCAGGCGGGCGGCCTCGGACAGGCGGGCGTCGGAGCGGGGGGCGGGGCGCAGCTCGCCGGTGAGGCCGACCTCGCCGAACACGCACAGGCCGGGCGGGAGCGGCTGGCGGCGGTGCGAGGAGGCGACCGCGAGCAGGACGGCGAGGTCGCTGGCGGGCTCGCCGAGGCGCATGCCGCCGACGGCGTTGACGAACACGTCCTGGTCGAGGGCGAACACGCCGGCGTGGCGGTCGAGCACGGCGAGGAGCATGGCGAGGCGGACCGGGTCGACGCCGACGCAGGTGCGGCGCGGGTTGCCGAACGCGGCGGCCAGCAGCGCCTGGACCTCGAGCAGCAGCGGGCGTGAGCCCTCGAGGCTGGCGGTCACGCACGAGCCGATCGCCGGGTCGTCGCGCTCGGTGATGAAGGCCTCGGAGGGGTTTGCGATCTCCCGCAGGCCGTCGCCGCGCATCTCGAACACGCCGAGCTCCTGGGTGCTGCCGTAGCGGTTCTTGGTGGCCCGCAGCATGCGGATCGCCCGCTCCTCGTCGCCCTCGAACGAGAGCACGGCGTCGACCAGGTGCTCGAGCAGGCGCGGGCCGGCGAGCTGGCCGTCCTTGGTGACGTGGCCGACGACGACGACCGGCACGCCGTGGGTCTTGGCGAAGCCGACGAGCGCGGAGGTGACGGCGCGGATCTGGCTGATGTTGCCGGGCAGGCCGTCCTGGGCCCCGCTGTGGACGGTCTGGACCGAGTCGACGATCAGCGCGGCGAGGGTCTTGGCGCGCTCCTGGGCGGCGCTCAGGACCTCCTCGATGCGGGTCTCGGCCATCAGCAAGAGGCCGGGGTGGCTGGCGCCGAGGCGGCCGCAGCGGGCCGCGACCTGGGCCACCGACTCCTCGCCGCTGGCGTACAGCACGACGCCGTTGCGCCGCGCCAGGCCGACCGAAGCCTGCAGCAGCAGGGTCGACTTGCCGATCCCCGGCGGCCCGCCGAGCAGCACCACGCTGCCCGGGACGAGGCCGCCGCCGAGCACGCGATCGACCTCTCCCATGCCGCACGGGCGCCGCGGCTGGCGGTCGACGATCGTCTGCGCCTCGGTCGAGGCCACGACCTTGCCCGGCCCGGCCGGCCGCTCGCCCGGCGGCGGGGCGGCGACCTCCTCCTCGATCGTGTTCCAGGCGTCGCAGGTCGGACACTTGCCGAACCACCCGGTCGTGACCGCGCCGCACGCCTGACACACCCACCGCTGCTGGGGCTTTTTGACCTTGCTCATAAGACCTGTTCAGAAAGGCATGGCGCGCGGGACATGGCACGAGGGACATGTCGCCGGGGACATGCGGCTGCAGAGGGGCCCGAACGGCGCTGCGGGACGGCCGCGGCGCCAGGGTCAGGTCCAGGTCTACGTCGCCCGCGAGTTCGGAGCAAGGCGGTCCGCGCGGCGGCCGGCGAACGCCGCCGCGCGCGGGAGGGCGAGCGCTCGCGCGGGCCGTGCGGGCGACCGCCGCGCCGCGGCTAGAAGCGGATGCCGAGCTGGGCCTGCACGGTCTGGGCGGCCTTGGGGTCGCCGTTGTTGGGCAGGCCGGCGACGGTGCCGTCGGGGCTGTACTCGACGCCGCGGTTGAAGGCGCCGAACGGGAACATCACGCCGTACTGGATCTGGAAGAAGATCGGCTCTTGCCGGTCGTGGTAGCGGAAGGCGGCGTCGATCTCGAGGCCGTAGTTGGCCTTGTTGCCCCACGTGTTGGTGCGCTGGGGGGCGACGGCGTACTCGATGTCGAGGCGGCCGGAGAAGTTGTTGTCGAAGAAGTAGAACGCCAGCCACGGCTTGAAGTAAGCGGCGTTGGAGGCGGTGCCGAGCAGCTCGCGGAACAGCAGCAGGTCGGAGAAGTAGGCCGGGTTGAAGCGGAACTTCGACCAGGTGCGGTCGTCGAGGTTCGAGTTCCACGGCGTGTTGTAGCGGAAGCGCGGGTCGTTGTCGCCCGAGGCGAAGCCGTGGTCGAGGCCGAGGTGGAACTTGTCCTTGAACAGGCCGTACTTGAACTCGAGCGCGTAGCCGAACTGGGTCAGCCAGCGGCGGCCCATGTCGGTGTCCTTGATCGTATAGACGTCGTCGCGGTCGTTGCCCTGCGAGGCGTCGAACGCGCCGCTGTCGTTGATCTCCTGGAAGCGGCCGAGCACGGCGGCGCCTTCGAGCTCGACGCGCAGGGTCTTCCAGTTGACGCGGAACCACACGTCGGGCGTGAACACCAGCGCGCGCCGGCGGATCAGGATGTTGGCGTAGTCCTGCAGCTGGTCGTAGTACTGGTTGCCGGAGCTGCCGATGTCGGCGCCGTACTCGTTGTTGAGGTGCGGGTCGACGCCGATGCCGGGGGTGCCGGTGACGCGGTCGATCGCCTGGTAGCGGGCCCACACGATCGCGCCGTAGTTGATGACCGGGCGCCCGAGCGACAGCTTGCGCTGCAGCATCGCCGGGTCGTCGCGGCGGAGGATCGACAGGCGCCACTGATAGACGTTGTCGAACTTCTCGACGCTGAAGGTCTGGCCGGTGGTGTAGTCCTGCTGGTACGGGCCGTACCAGGGGCCGAAGATCTGCGCGGTGGTCGGGCCGCTGGCGGCCCAGTCCCACGAGAACTCGAGCGTGTGGGTGCTGCGGCGGTCCTTGCCGAAGTCGAACCCGAGGCGCAGCGAGTCGACCGAGTCGCCGTAGTCCATGTCGAGCATGCGGACGATGTCCGCCGCCTCGCCGCGGTAGTAGCCGTTGCCGTCGTTGGCGACGATGCCCATGCCCCAGTGGTGCGGCATGCGGCCGAACTTGATGTCGAGGCCCCAGCCGAAGCGGATGTGGCCGTAGGCGCGCTTGACGACGATGCTGTCGCGGCCGCTGTTGCGCATGTCGGACGGCGGCAGCTGGGTGCGGGTGAACAGGTCGATCGGCGCGTTGGGGTTGTCGGCCAGCAGCGAGTCGGGCGTGCTGCCGAGGACGAGGTTGTCGAGCGCGTCGAGCTGGGCGTGGACCTTGACGGTGTCGGTGACGTGCAGCGTCGGCTCGATGCGGAAGCGCATGTTGGCGCTGGCGAACCCGTTGCGGCGGCC
The DNA here is from genome assembly GCF_002343915.1 of Nannocystis exedens. Lineage (GTDB taxonomy): Bacteria > Myxococcota_A > Polyangia > Nannocystales > Nannocystaceae > Nannocystis > Nannocystis exedens. Next base: position 7,720,543 of record NZ_NETK01000001.1, read on the forward strand.
GCAGCGGCGGCTGGCCTTGCTGGCGTTGATGCCGAGGCCGGTCAGGGTGCCGACGCAGTTGACGTCGCTGGCGGACGAGCCCTCGCCGAAGCCGCCGACCGTCTCGGCCGCGACCGAGGGCGGGACGAAGTAGGGGTTCTCGAGCTGCGAGTTGTCGGCGTAGTTGGTGCCGATCGTCGACTGGTTGCTCTTGCCGCTGCCGAGGTCGAGGCGGTGGAAGTAGTCGGCGCGCATGCGCATGTAGCCGTGCAGCTCGAACAGCTGCAGCTGCCGCAGGCCGCGGGGCTGCGCCGGCACCGGCTCGATCGGCTGCAGCGCCTTCTTGTCCTTCGGCGCCGCCTCGGCCGGGCCTTCCTTCTTCTTCTCGCCCTGGCCGCCCTGGCCCGGCATGCCGCCGCCGCCCATCGGGCCCATGCCGCCCATGCCTCCCATGCCCATGCCGCCGCCCATGGGCGCCTGCGCGTGAGCAGTGGAAGAGCCGGCGAACAGGTTGACGAGGCCGAAGGCCGGGATCAGCCAGAAGAGGCGGTGTGGCCGCGGGGGCGGAGAGGTCGGCATCGGCGAGGCGCCGGACGCTAACAACCACGCGGTGGTGCGTCAACCAGTGCTCTCGGTCGGATCGCGCGAATCTCGGGAACAAGTCACTCGCGGCTGGAGTTTCGTCGATCGTCGTGCGGCTCTTTCGGGGCCGGCGGCCAATTTGCGGCGCGCGCCCCGGCCTCGTACCCTCGCGGCGATGGCGTCGTGGTGGCAGCCCGGTCAGCTCTTGTTCGTCGGCTTCGAGGGGACCACGGTCCCCCCGGACCTCGCCCGCCTGCTCGGTCAAGGCCGGATCGGCGGCGTGATCCTCTTCGCTCGCAACATCGAAGGGCCGGCGCAGCTGCGCCGGCTGGTGCATGCGCTCCACGAATCGGCGCCGCCGGACGTGCCGCTGCTGGTGGCGATCGATCAGGAGGGAGGGCGCGTTCAGCGCCTCAAGGCGCCCTGGACGGTCTGGCCGCCGATGCGGGCGCTCGGCCGCCGCGACGAACCGACGACCACCGCCGCGGTGGCCGAGGCGCTGGCGCGTGAGCTGTCCGACCTGGGGATCGGCCTCGACTTCGCGCCGGTGGTCGACGTCGACACCAACCCGGCCAACCCGGTGATCGGCGACCGCAGCTTCGCGGCCGAGCCGGGCCGGGTCGCCCGCCACGCCGCCGCCTTCATCGAGGCGATGCAGGCCGCCGGGGTGGCCGCGTGCGCCAAGCACTTCCCGGGGCACGGCGACACCCGCTCCGACAGCCACTTCGAGCTGCCCCGCCTGCCGCACGATCTCGACCGCCTGCGGGAGGTCGAGCTGGTGCCGTTCGCCGCCGCGGCGCGGGCCGGGGTCGCCAGCGTGATGTCGGCCCACGTGCTGTTCGAGGCGCTCGACCGCAAGCGCCCGGCCACCCTGTCGCCGCCGGTGATGCAGCTGCTGCGCGGCGAGCTGGCCTACGACGGGGTGGTCTTCAGCGACGACCTCGAGATGAAGGCGGTCGTCGACCACTTCACGCCCGAGCAGCGGGTCCGCTGGAGCCTCGAGGCCGGGCTCGACGCGCTGCTGGTGTGCAGCAAGGCCGATCTCCGCGACGAGTCGCTGCGCCTGCTCGAGCACCTGCCCGACGCCCTGGTCGAGACGGCCCTGCGGCGGGTGGTCGCGCTCAAGCAGCAGTACGCGCCGCGCCACCGCGACCGGGTGCTCGGCCCGCCGAAGCCGAAAGAGGCGCCCGGCCTGGTCGCCGACCTGTTCGCCGCGCCCGAGGCCCTGCGCGCGCCCGAGCCCGAGGTGGTCGGGCCGCCGTACGCGGAGCACGAGGAGCTGGCGCGGCGGATCAAAGAGGAGCGCTAGGAGCCGAGAGCTCGGGTGTCGCTCGGGACATCCTGAGTCGGGGCCGGCGCGGCGGCGAGGGCGTGGATGTCGCTCGGGACACCCTGAGTCGGGGCCGGCGCGGCGGCGAGGGGGTGGATGTCTCTCGGGACATCCTGAGTCGGGGCCCGGCGCGGCGGCGAGGGCGTGGATGTCTCTCGGGACATCATGGCGAAGGTCCCCTGGCGCCGGCGCTCACGGGCTCGGGCCCATGGCGTGCGCCCTTGGCGTGAGGCCTCGCGCGGCGCTCGCGGGCGTTCGCGCCCGCGGGAGTCCGATCCTCGCGTGTCCTTCGGGACATCTCGGTGCTCGGCGAGCGCGCCGCGCGAGCGACGTGTCCTTCAGGACAGTCGGCCCGGGAGCATGTCCTTCGGGACATCTCTCGGGAACGCGCGCGTGCGGGCGCGGGCGGGCGCGTGCGCGGATGCGGGCCGGCGCCGGGGGCACACAGGGCTCGGGGCCTTCGCGCGCGATCGTCGGGCGACGCGAGCGGGCCGAGGACCGCCGCGAGGCGGCGCGCGAGAGCTGCAGAGCTTGCTAGCTTCGTCTCGGGAGGGACGGCATGGGGCGAGCGCGCGGCGGGTGGGTGCTGGCGGCGGTGGTGGCGGCGTCGATCGTCGGCGAGGGCGCGGTCCGGGCGGCGCCGCGGGCGTTGACGCCGACGCCGGCGGAGGTGCGGGCGGCGCTGCAGGCGAGTCTGCCGGCGGGCGTCGGCGTCTATCACATCCGCGTCGGCCCGGGCTCCGGCGAGCGCAAGAACCCCCACGCGGGCGAGCACTACACCGGCTCGGCCGTCGACATCCGCAACCGGGTGCTCGACAGCCATCACAAGACCGCGGCGAAGCTGCTCGGCTACGACGACGTGCACGTGGTGTACTGGCGGCTCGACCCCGACGGCCAGCCGGTCCACCGCGTGTGCGACTGCGTGACGTACTGGGAGCAGCGGGTCTACGAGCACATCGACGGCCCGCTGCGGCCGGACGGCACGCCGCCGAAGGCGAAGCAGTCGCACAACAAGGCGCGGGCGCTGCCGGACGCGCAGATGAACGCGCTGGCGGCGGTGTGCGAGAAGATGAAGCTGGTCGGGCCGACGCTGGCCTATCCGCCGCAGGGCCAGCCGACCGCGAAGGAGCAGACGCCGCTGCCGCCGTTTCAGCCGCGGCAGCCCGCGCCGGCGCACCTCCGGGTGCGCCCGCGGATCGAGGACCCGATGCGCTCGGCGCTGCAGAACACCCTGCCGCAGACGTACGGGGTCTACTGGCTCAACACGCCCTGCGAGGACCCGATCCACGTCTACGTCGGCTCCGCCGACGACGTGCGCAACCGCCTGCTCTACCAGGATCACCCGAAAGCCCGGCTGCTGCTCGAGGCGCCGCGGCCGACGGTGGGGACGTGGACGCTGGACATGTCACGGGCCCGGCTGCCGGCCGGGCACGATCCGGGGGAAGTGTGCGCCTGCCAGACGTTCGCCGAGCAGGTCATCATGGACGAGTTGCTCGGCCCCGACCCGGTCTGGGCGTCGGAGAAGATGAAGACGCTGGTTCCCGGTCAGGTCGTCGTCAACTCCAGGCGCGCGATGTCGAAGGAGCGCATGTCCGACCCGGACATGCAGGCGATGTGTCGTCCGGTGCTCGGCTCGCTCGAGCTGCGCTGGCCGGTCGATGCGTGCCCGTTCCAGGCGCGTCGAGAGGGTCGCCGGCAGACGGCCGGCAGCAAAATGTAGGAACATGGGCAGCTGCGGCTCGCTGCGCTGGAAGCTGCCGTCGCGCGGCCTCGACGGCTCGACCGCGAAGCTGCCGCCGACGGCCCCTCACGCGACCGCGGCGTGCCGAGCAACGACGCCGGGACCGAGGGCAAGTGCGGGCCGTGCGGCGCCCGTGAAGACATGCCCGAAAGAGCATGTGCAAGTGTACATGTACGAAGGGGCATGTCCGAGCAGACATGCCCCCAGGAGCGAGCGCGAGCTCAGCCGGCGATCGAGCAGAACGCCTCGTAGTCGATCAGCTCGATCTCCTCGGGCTTCTTCGAGCAGACCCGGCACTCCGGATCCTTGCGCAGCTTGAGGGTGCGCCACTTGGTGCCGAGGGCGTCGAACACCAGCAGGCGGCCGGACAGGGTCTGGCCGACGCCGAGGATGATCTTGAGCGCCTCGTTGGCCTGCAGGGTGCCGATGATGCCGGGCAGCACGCCGAGCACGCCGGCCTCCTGGCACGACGGGGCCATGCCGGGCGGGGGCGGGTCGGGGTAGAGGCAGCGGTAGCACGGGCCCTCGTGCGGCAGGAAGGTCGTGAGCTGGCCCTCGAAGCGGAAGATCGAGGCGTGCACGACCGGCTTGCCGAGCTTGAGCGCGGCGTCGTTCAGCAGGTAGCGGGTGGGGAAGTTGTCGGCGCCGTCGACGATGACGTCGTAGCCGCCGATGATGTCGAGCACGTTCTCGGAGGTGAGGCGGGTCTGGTGGGCGACGACCTTGACGTCGGGGTTCAGGGCCTGCAGCGTCTTGCGGGCGCTCTCGACCTTGGGCAAGCCGAGGCGCTCCATGTTGTGGAGGATCTGCCGCTGCAGGTTGCTCTCGTCGACGAGGTCGTCGTCGACCATGCCGATGGTGCCGACGCCGGCGGCGGCGAGGTAGAGGCTGGACGGCGAGCCGAGCCCGCCGGCGCCGAGGCACAGCACCTTGGCGTCGAGCAGCTTGCCCTGCCCGAGCTCGCCCACCTCCGGCAGCATGATGTGCCGGCTGTAGCGCTTGATCTGCTCGGCCGAGAGGTTGCGCGGGCGCTCGAACGCGTAGCCGGCCTGCTTCCACGCGCGGAAGCCCCCGGCCATCGACGAGACCCGCTCGTAGCCGAGCTCCTGCAGCGAGCGAGCCGCCAGCGCCGAGCGCGTGCCGCCGGCGCAGTAGAGGATGACCTCGCGGTTGCGCTCGGGCACCAGGTCCTCGATCTTCAGCTCGAGGAAGCCGCGCGGGATCCACTCGGCCTTGCCGATGAAGCCCTGCTCGTACTCGTCGCGCTCGCGGATGTCGACGAGCACCGGCGGCGGCTCGCCGCCCGCCCCGTGCACCCGGGCCCGGGTGTCCTCGACCGACACCTCGCGGACCTGGCGCTTCACCTGGCTCAAGATCTCGTTGAAGCTCGCCATCGCCACTCCTCGTCGGGGCGGGAAGTTCGCGGTCGCCCCGTCCACGGGTTTTAGCCGAAGTCGTCGCCGAGCCGACAGGCTCACGGCTGTCTTTGGGGCCATGTCCGCTGGCGCAGGTGAGGAAAGTGCGCTGACTCACCGCTGCCGCGTGCAAAGCCGACGTCGCGCCGACCGACCTGTCAGGGTCGAGATGCCCTCGCTCCCGCACACCGTCCTGCTCGAGCTGCTGCGTCGCGCGCCGCCTCTCGTCGCCACGCTGCTGCGTGAGGGTTGTGCGGCGCCGTTGCCGCGATTCACCGCGGCGCAGGTCGTCGAGGGCGAGTTCGCCGAGATCGATCCGGCCGAGGTGCGCGCCGACCTGGTGCTGGCGCTGACCGGCGAGGGCGGTCGACCCGCGCTGGCGATCGTGGTCGAGGCCCAGCTGCGACGCGATCCCGCCAAGCGCTGGGTCTGGCCGGTCTACCTGGCGTCGCTGCGCCGGCGGCTGCAGTGCCCGGTGCGTCTCCTGGTGCTGACGACCCGGCCGGCGGTGGCCCGCTGGTGCAGTCGACCGATCGACATGGGCGACGGCTGCTGGTGCTGGTGCCCGACGTCCTCGGGCCGGAACAGATCCCGCAAATCACCCGCGTCCATGAGGCCCGGCGCCGGCCGGAGCTCGCGGTCCTGTCGGTGCTGGCTCACGGCCGCGGCCCGCGAGCCGCCGCCATCGGCCGCGCCGCGCTCGCTGGCGTGACGATGCTCGACAGCGCGCATCCCCCTCTTTACACTGATCTCGTCCGCTTTTTTCTCGGCGCCGCCGCGCGCGCCGAACTCGGAGTCGACGCCATGCAGCCCTTGAGCGACGCAGAAATGCTCCGTCCTTACTTGTACCTCTACCGGCGCTCGATCTTCGGCCAGCTCATGGCCCCGCTGCATCGGGCCCGCCGCGAGGCGCGACAGGCGAAGACCGACGGCGAACTGGCCGGGCTGCACGAGGCGCTGCTCGCCATCCTCGACGCGCGATCGATCGCCTGACCGCGACGCAGCGGCGCACGATCACCGACTGCAGGCAGCGGGCCCAGCTGTTGCGGTGGGTGCAGCGGGCGGCCACCGTCGACAGCGCGCGCGAGCTGTTCGCGGCCCGGCGCGCGACGAAGCGGCCGGTGGCCCCGCGTTGACGCGCTATACTCCGCGCCCCGTGCCCGCGACCGCCTCACCGACCGCCGTTCCCGACGACCGCGAAGCGTTGCAGACGCTCGCCCGCAGCCGGGAGCGCCTGGTCGAGCAGCTTCACCGGCGGATCGTCGGTCAGCAAGGGGTGATCGATCACCTGCTGGTGTGCCTGTTCGCCGGCGGGCACGGGCTGTTCGTCGGCGTGCCCGGCCTGGCCAAGACGCTGCTCGTCAGCAGCCTGGCGCAGGCGCTCGAGCTGCAGTTCTCGCGCGTGCAGTTCACGCCCGACCTGATGCCGGCCGACATCACCGGCAGCGACGTGCTCGAGGAGGACCCGGTCAGCGGGCGCCGCAACTTCCGGTTCGTGCCCGGGCCGGTGTTCTGCAACCTCTTGCTGGCCGACGAGATCAACCGCACCCCGCCGAAGACCCAGGCGGCGCTGCTGCAGGCGATGCAGGAGGCGCGGGTCAGCGCGGGCGGGCGCACGCACCCGCTGCCGCTGCCGTTCCACGTGTTCGCCACCCAGAACCCGATCGAGCAGGAGGGCACGTACCCGCTGCCCGAGGCCCAGCTCGACCGCTTCATGCTGCAGATCGTGGTCGGCTACCCGAGCGAGGAGGACGAGCGGCACATCGTCGCGCTGGGGGCCGAACAGGCGCGCGAGCTGCAGCCGCTGCTGACGCCCGCCGAGCTCACCGCTCATCAGGCGCTGGTGCGGCGGATCCCCGTGCCCGCCTCGGTCGTCGCCCACGCGGTCGCCCTGCTGCGCGCGACCCGGCCGAGCGAGTCCACCTGCCCCAAGGGGCTGCGCGAGCTGATCCAGTGGGGCGCCGGGCCGCGCGCCGGCCAGCAGCTGGTCGCCGCCGCGCAGGCGCGGGCCGCCCTCGACGGCCGCCCCGCCGTGACCACCGACGACGTGCGGGCCCTGGCCGCGCCGGTGCTGGCCCACCGGCTGGTCCGCAGCTTCATCGCCGAGAGCCGCGGGGTGGGGGCGGACGAGCTCGTCGCCCAGGTGCTGGCCGCGGTGCGCGCCTGAACGTTTCGCCATGTCCTCGCGGCCAGAGACAAATCTTGCCCGCTCGCGGGGCCCGGCCCGGGGCGAGCGGGCGTTGCGAGCAGGTGGGCGAACACGGGCACATGTTCCAAACGCCATGTCCTCGAGGCCAGGCTCGGACGCGGCCCGCGATCCGGGCGGCGCTCGGCGCCGCTTCGTCGCTGCGACCGCCGGCCGGCGCCGCCGCCTCGACCTGTCCTTCGGGGCAGCTCTTCACCGCGCCGCGCTCCAGCCCGCCTGACGGTCTCGCCATGTCCTCCGCCGACCCGGACACCGCCCTCGCCGCCGTGCTGCCGCCCGAGCTGCGCGAGCTGCTGCGCGGGCGGGTGCTGCGGGTCGGCCAGGCGGTGTGGGGCGGGCGGCCGGGGCGGCACCTGGCGGCCCGGGCGGGCGCGGGCGACGTGTTCCGCGGGCACCGCCCCTACGTCCCCGGCGACGACCTGCGCCGGCTCGACTGGCGCGCCGCGGCCCGCGACGACCGCTACGTGCTGCGCCAGCACGACGCCGAGGACGTGCTGTCGGCGGTGTTCTTGCTGGATGGCTCCGGGGGCATGTCCTACGGGACAGGCATGGAGCGCAAGTCGACCTACGCGGCGGCGCTGGTGGCCGGTCTGGCCAGCCTGGCCGCGCGCCAGGGCGACCGGCTCGGGCTGGCGAGCGGCGGGGCCGGGGGGATCGAGCTGCAGCAGGCGCGGCCGCAGGGCGGGGCGCGGCGGCTGCTGGCGCTGGCCGAGGCGCTGGCGCGCCCGCCCGCGGGGATCTGCCCGTGGCCGCGCCTGGTCGCCGCCGTCGGGCCGCAGCTGCCGCGGCGCAGCCTGGTCGTGCTGGTGTCCGACTTCCTCGATCCCTGCGCCGAAGGACAGGTCGCCGGGGACATGCCCGAAGAGGCAGGCTTGCCGGCGGCCGAGGCCGGCCTGCTCGACGAGCTGGCGGCCCTGGCCGGGCGCGGCCACGCGGTCGTGCTGCTGCAGGTGCTGCACCGCGACGAGCTCGAGTTCCCGTGGTCCGGGCGCGACCTGCTGCGGCTCGAGGACGTCCGCGGCGTCCGCCCGGAGGTCGAGGGCCTCGGCGCCAGCCTGCGCGCGGCCTACCTGCAGCGGGTCCGCGCCTACCTGGCGGGGTTCGAGGGCGGCTGCCTGGCGCGCGGGCTGGTCAGCCACCGCGTCGTCACCGACACCCCCGTGACCGCCGCCTTCCTCGGGCTGCTGCGCGCGCTGCAGGGCGAGCCCGCGCCGGAGGAGGCCCGGCCATGAGCCTGCTGGCGCCGCTCCTGCTGCTCGGCCTGCTCGGCCTGGCCGCGCCGCTGGTCGCCCACCTGCGCGGGCGCGAGGAGCCGCGCAAGATCGCCTTCGCCGCGCTCCGCTTCGTCCGCCCGGGCGACGAGGTCGTGACCATGCGTCGGCACCTGCGCGACCGCCTGCTGCTCGGGCTGCGCCTGGCCGCGCTGGCCCTGCTGGCGCTGGCGCTGGCGCGCCCGGTCAGCTCGGGGCGCGCGCGGGTGGCGGTCCTCGGCGAGCCGCACGACGCGATCCTGCTCGTGGATGGCTCTTTGAGCATGTCCTTGAAGACAGACCGCGTCCGCGCCCTCGACGGGGCCGCCGACGCCGCCGCGGCGGTGGTCGACGCCTTGCCGCCGGGCAGCCGGGTCGGGCTCGTCACCAGCGATCCGTCGGGGCCGCGGCTCGAGCTGTCGGCCGACCTCGGGCTGGCGCGCGAGGCGATCGGCGAGTGGCTGGCCGGCGGCGTGCCGCGGGCCGGGGCGTGGCCGCTCGACAGCGGGCTGCCGGTCGCGGCGGCGCTGCTGCGCGCCGACGGCGGCGGCCGGCGGCGGGCGGTCTACGCGATCGGCGATCCGACCGCGCGCGGCCTCGGCAGCCTGCCCGAGACGGCGGGGCCCGACGTGCCGGTCCTGCCGGTGCCTGCGCTCGGCAGTTTCGACGCGCTGCCGCCTGTCCCCGAGCACATGTCCCTCGATTCCGTCGGCTGGGAGCCGGCGCGCGACCTCGACCCGCGGGCGGTGCGGGTGTGGGGCGTGGTCCGCCGGCACGCGCCGGGACCCGTCGAGGCCGACAACCTGCGCCGCGTCGCCGTGGCCATGCAGCTCGGCGGCGAGGAGGTCGCGCGGGCCGACGTCATGGTGCCGCGCGGCGGTGAGGCGCGGGTCGAGTTCACGCACACGCTGATCGGCGACGGGCCGAGCCCGGCCGCGCTCGCGCTGGTCGAGCTCGCCGACGACCCGCTGCCCGGCGACGAGGTGCGCCACTTCTGGCTGGCCGGCGAGGACGAGCTCGACATCGTCCTCGTCAACGGCGACCCGAGCGAGATGCGGGCCCACGACGAGGTGTTCTTCCTCGCCACCGCGCTGGCCGCCGCGCCCGGCCGGCGCCTGCGCGTCCACGGGCTCGCGCCCGACCAGCTCGAGGCCCGTCTGCGCGAGCCTCGGCCGCTCGCCGGGGTCGACGTGGTGGTGCTCGCCAACGTCCGCGCCCCCGCCCCCGACGCCGCGGCGGCGCTGACCCGCCGCGTGGAGGAGGGCCTCGGCCTGCTCGTGACCGTCGGCGAGCGCGTCGAGGCGGCCGCCTACAACGACCGCCTCGGCGAGCTGCTGCCGCTGCGCCTGCGCGAGGCCCTGGTCGTCGGCACCGCGCCGGGCCGCACCGAGAACCGCACCGAGGGGCTCGCGCCGGCCAACCTGGCCCACCCGGCCCTGCGCGGCCTCGGCGACGACCTCGGCCTGCTCGGCGCCCGCACCCGCCGGCTGTTCCTGCTCGAGCCCGACGCCGCCCGCGCGGTCGACGTCGCCCTCAGCTTCACCAGCGGCGCCCCGGCCCTGATCACCCGCACCCACGGCCGCGGTCGCGTCGCCCTGCTCACCACCTCGGTCGACCGCGACTGGTCCGACCTGCCCCTTCGGCCAGGCTTCGTCCCGCTCGTCGAGCGCCTGGTCGCCTACCTCGACGTCAGCCAGCAAGGTGCGGCCGGCGCGGTGCTGCGGGTCGGCGAGCCGCGGATCTTGCCCGGCGACCGGCCGGCGACCGTGATCACGCCGGGCGGCGAGCGCCTGGCCGCGGTGCCCGACGGCCACGGCGAGGCTGTCTTCAAGGACACGTGGGTGCCGGGCCACTACACGGTCGAGCGCGGCGACGACGAGCCGCCGCTCCGCTTCGCGGTGCAGGTCGACCCGGCCGAGAGCGACACGACGCCGCACGCGGTCGCCGGCCCGCGGATCGAGGGCGACGAGGTCCTGGCCGCTGCCCGCTACCCGCGCTGGCGCCCGCTGGTGCTGCTGGTGGCGCTGATCCTGCTGATCGAGTCGGCCCTGCGCTGGCGCCTGACGACCCGCCGCGAGCAGGCGCGGGCGCGTTGAGCGGTGGCATTTTCGGACATGCCCGATCGGGCATGCTCGAAATTTTTTGAACTTTAGGCCATGCTTTTACGAACATGGTCGTTCGGCCAGTCGGAACGTGGGGAGCCGGAGGGCTCCGAACAGGAGGTGTTCCGAAGAACGCGGTGAAGGGCCGGGGCGCGCCGGACAGGTCGTCGATGCTCGACGCGCCGCCCGGCGTGCTCATGCCTCGCGCGGGGCGCCGAGGGTGCGGCGGATCGCCGCCACGCCGGTGTCGATCATGCCCGCGAACGCCGGCGCGGCCGCGTCGGGGCTCACGTCGGTGATCCACACGATCCGGCTGCCGCCCAGGTCGCCAGGGCACACCTGGAACGAGGCGTGGTGGCGGACGTCGGGCCTGTCGACCACGGCGTAGGCCAGGCGGCGGCGAGCGTCGTCGCGGGCGATCAGCAGCTCGCGCACGACGGTGCCGCCGGCGAAGGTGACGGTGCGGTGGTCGCCCTCCAGCGCGGTGTGGACCACGAAGCCGCGGGCCAGCCGCTCGTGGATCGCCCCGACGTCGCACAGCGCGGACCAGCAGGCGTCGACGTCGGCGTCGACCTGAAACTCTCGATGAATTGTCGCCATTCGTTCGTGTCGCTCCGCGGGCAGCTTGCAAGGCCACGGCGCGGCGGACTTGGACGATCTTGCGCTCGTCCGCGGGCGCCGGTTCCTGGCGTCCGTTCGAGCCGCCGCCGGCCCGGCACGGCCGCGGTCTGTCGTCCTTCGACCCCCGCGACCGCGCCCGGGCGGGGCGACGGCGGTCCGACGAGCACGTCCCCCGTCGCGGCGACGCGTTCGACGCGGTCGAGCCGTCGGGGAGGTACCCTGGAATGGCAAAAAGGACATGCTCCAAGGAGCATGTCCAGGAAGACATCCCCGTCGCCCTCAGCGGCGCCAGACCAGCGCGGTCGGGGCGTAGTGGCGCATCTCCTCGATCTGCGCGACGTACGGGCGGATCGCCTGGAAGAACGGGCCGAACTCGGGGCCGCGGCGGAAGCCCTGCAGGTGCGCCTCGGTCGACGTCCACTCGATGCGCAGGACGTAGTGCTCGGGCGCCTCCTCGCAGCGCGTCAGCTCGTAGGCCAGGCACTGGGGGGCGGCGCGCAGCGAGGCGCAGGCGCGCTCGTAGGCGGCCTCGAAGGCGGCGGGGTCGGTGGGCACGCGGTAGCGGATGTACTCGACGATCATGCGCCGCGAGGATCGGCCCGGCGCCGCCGCGGTGCAACGCACCGGATGGTGCGTGCGCGGGCCGCGACGGGCATGATGCGCGTCGTGACGGACTTGACGCGAACCTTCGGTTGTCCGGTCGAGCTGGCCCTCGAGGTGCTCGGCGGCAAGTGGAAGACGGTGCTGCTGGCGCGCCTCAAGCAGGGCCCGTAGCGCTACGGCGATCTGCGGCGCCAGGTCCCGGGGCTGAGCGACAAGGTGCTGACGCAGCGGCTTCACGAGCTCGAGGAGATCGGGCTGGTCCGGCGCGCGGCGGTCGGCGGCCACGAGCACTACGCGCTGACGGAGCGCGGCGAGTCGCTGCGCGCGGTGCTGCAGTCGCTCTACGACTGGGGCCGAGCGTTCGCGGCGGAGGCCGACGTGAAGCTCGCGCCGTGACCGGGCGAAGCGGCGACGCCTCCTGGCGGCAGAAGTCGGCGCTCGCGTCGATCGACGAGGAATTCGAGGTCGAACGCGGGCCCGCGGCGCCGGCCTTCACGCTCGCTTCGGGGCGTCGCCGCACGGGCCGGCGCAGGTGCAGTCGAGGCAGCCGTGCTCGGCGCAGGTGCCACAGGAGCGCATCACTTGTCTGCGCAGCGCCTCGCGGGCGCGGAACACCCGCACGGCCGCGTTGCCGGCCGTGATCCCGGCCTCGGCGGCGTAGTCCTTGACGGCCACGCCGTCGAGCTCGATGCGCCGCAGCGCCTCGGCGTACTCCGGCTTGAGGTTGTCGGCCAGCTGCCCGACGCACTGGCACACCGCGCCGTGCGTCTCGCTGGCGGGCGCGATCGGGTCCAGCTCGGCCGCCAGCGCGTCGAGGCGGCGAGAGGCGGCCGCGTCGCGCCGCTGGTGGTCGATGACCGCGTTGCGCAGCACCCGGTAAAACCACGCGATCGCAGACTCCTCGTCGCGCAGCCCGTCGAGCTTGCCGAGGCCGCGCACGAACGCGTCCTGCAAAATGTCCTCGGCCAGCGCCCTGCTGCCCACCCGCGCCTGCAGGAACGCGAGGAACCGCCGGTGGTTGGCGACCAGCCGCGCGGCCGCGGCGGGCGTCTCCGGGGCGAGGTCGCGGTCGGGCTCGGTCATGGGGAAGGCGAGTATGACACGCGGGACGGCCGGGGTGGACTGCCTCTCGGGACAGGCGATCGCCGGCGGCAGCGAGCGTCTCCCGGGGCCGGATCGCGGTCGGGCTCGCCAGGGCGGTGGCGGGGGGACACGCGGGACCGCTCTCCCAAGCTGCCCCGCGGGACAGGTGTCGACGCGTACGCGGGAGGCGCTCGCGCGGCCGAGGGGGCGACAGGTCGAGCGCGGGCGGTCCGACGCGCACGCGTGGGCCGCCCGGGCGGCCGAGGTTGTCGACAAAGGATCTTCATCATGGCCGCGTACGCGTGAGCCGCTGGCCGGCCGAGGTCGCCGCGCAGGTCGAGCGTCGGCGACCTCGGTCGGCGCGCCCTGTCGGGAAGCGGTCGAGCTTGCCTCGAGCGCCGGCCGCGACCATGTTTGGGGCACCTCGGAGGATTCCATGGAGCAGACAGAACCGACCGGACGTTGCGACTTCCTCGACGTGCTCGAAGAGTCGGCCCACTTCAAGCGGCCCGTACAGGTCGAGCTGCGCAGCGGCGAGAGTTTTCAGGCCCAGGTGCTCGACGTCGTCACCGAGTCGGGCGAGGACTTCGTGCTGTTCCCCGACCGCGAGCGCATCCCGGTGACGCAGATCGTCCGTTGCCGGTCGACCTTCGATCACGACCCGCACAGCTACGACGAGAAGCTGTGACGCCTCCGCCTCGGTGAGGCGCGCGAGCGGTCGGCGGTGGGCTGGCACCCCCGAACGTCACGGGCGCCGGCGAGGTCCCGGGCTTCCCCGATCCTCGCCGGCATGCCCGGGAGCTGCGAGCCCTGGCATGCCCGCATAACTCATCTCTCGTGGCCGGCGCGGGGCCCGCGGTCGGGGCTATGATGCGATCATGCTCCCGCGTCTGCGCCTGCTCCCTGCCGCGCTCCTGCTCGCAGCCTGCACCGAACCGCCGCCCGCGGGGGAGACCGACAGCGACGGCAGCAGCGCCGGGACGACCACCGGCGGCGCCACCGAGCCGACCACCGGCAGCACCGGCGAGGGGACGAGCATGTCCCCGACGACAGGTCCCGAAGAACCTGAACTTCCGGGCATGTTCGCGCCGGAGCCGCTGGTCCAGCACGTCAACCCGTTCATCGGCACCGGCGGGGCCGGCTACGGGGTGGGCAGCGCGTTCCCGGGGCCGCAGGTGCCGTTCGGCCTGGCCCGGCCGGGGCCCGACACCACGCTCGCCGGCGGCTTCGCGCTCGGCTTCTCGCACTGCGCCGGCTATCACTACGACGACACCGAGGTCCAGGGCTTCTCGCAGACGCGCATGCACGGCACCGGCATCGTCGACTACGGCGCGGTGCGGGTGATGCCGACGCTCGGCATGAGCCCCGACAAGACCGAGCCGGGCGGCTACCGGGTCGCGCTCGACAAGGCGACCGAGACGGCCAGCCCCGGCTACTACGCGGTCACGCTCGCGAGCGGGGTCCAGGCCGAGCTGACGGCGACGGCGCGGGTCGGCCTGCAGCGCTTCACCTTCCCCGAAGGACAGGACCCTGTGGTCATCCTCGACCTCGCGCACGGCCTGCCCGACGTCGAGACCGTCAGCGGCCAGGTCGAGGTCGACGCCGAGGCGGCGGAGATCCGCGGCCACCACCAGGTCTCGGGCGGGTACTCCTCGCGCTTCGGCGGGGTCAAGGTCTACTACGCGCTGCGGGCGTCGCGGCCGTTCGCCGAGTTCGGCAGCTGGAACGACGGCGCGCCGATGGCCGGCGCCGCGGCGCAGGAGGGCGAGGCGGTCGGCGCCTACATGCGCTTCGACCCGGGCGAGCCGGTCGTCATCGCCATCGGCCTGTCGTTCGTCGACGCCGCGCACGCGGCGATGAACCTCGCCGCCGAGGCGCCCGAGCTCGACTTCGAGGCCGCGTGGACGGCCGCCGAGGCCGCGTGGGAGCAGGAGCTCGCGCGGGTGCAGGTGCGAGGCGAGAGCGCCCGCGACTTCGAGCAGTTCTACACCGCGATCTACCACGCGCTGCTGATGCCGACCCTGGCGAGCGACGTCGACGGCAGCTACCGCGGGCTCGACGACGCGGTCCACACCAGCGACGGGCCGTACTACACCGACTTCTCGCTGTGGGACACGTTCCGCACGCTGCACCCGCTGCTCACGCTGCTCTACCCCGAGTACCAGGGCGACATGCTGCGCTCGCTGACGCGGATGGCCGAGGACGGCGGGTGGATGCCGCGCTGGCCGCTGGGCACCGGCTACACCAACGGCATGGACGGCGAGAGCGCGACGGTCGTGTACGCCGACAGCATCCTCAAGGGCTTCGATCCGGACGAGGTCGGGCTCGCCTCGGCCTACGCGGCGATGCGCGCGACGGCGATGGCGCCGGTGCCCCCGGGCTCGCCGTACGGCGGGCGCATGGCGGTCGACCAGTACATCGAGCTCGGCTACGTCCCCGTCGAGGCCGGCGGCAGCTCGTCGTCGTGGACGCTCGAGTCGGCCTACAACGACTTCGCCCTGGCCAAGGTGGCCGAGGTTCTCGGCGAGGACGAAGACGCGGCGATGTTCGCCGAGCGGGCCGGCTACTGGCGCAACGTGTGGGACCCGGCGCAGCAGTTTTTGGTCGCGCGCTCCGAAACCGGTGAATTCGTCCCGGTCGACGACCCGTTCACGTGGCAGGACTTCTACGCCGAGGGCAACGCGCTGCAGTACGCGTGGTACGCCCCGCACGACCTCGAGGGCCTGGCCGACGCGATGGGCGGCCGCGACGCGGCGCTCTCGCGGCTGCAGAAGTTCTTCGAGGACTCGGAGCAGGAGGTCCTCGACCTCATGCCGCAGGAGTACTACTGGCAGGGCAACGAGCCCGACATCCACGCGCCGTTCGTGTTCAGCGCGCTCGACGACCACGCCGGCAGCGCGCGCTGGTCGCGATGGGTGCTGCGCAACCGCTACGGCGACACTCCGTCGGGCCTGCCCGGCAACGACGACGGCGGGACGATGAGCGCGTGGCTCGCGTTCGCGGCGATCGGCGTGTTCCCGATCGCCGGCACCGACGTGTACCTGCTCGGCAGCCCGATCTTCAGCGAGACGGTGCTGCACCTCGCCGGCGGCGACCTGCGGATCGTCGCGCCGGTGACGGCCGACGAGGCCGTCCACGCCGCTGCAGCGAGCTGGCAGGGCGAGCCGCTGGCGCGGCCGCGTCTGCTGCACGGCGACATCGCGCAGGGCGGCACGCTGCGGATCGATCTCGGACCCTGACATCGCGGTCATGTCGCGCCGAACCCGAGGGGGCGCGCGCTCGCGAGGAGCGGCGCGCAGCGGCCTCGAACCATGAATTTCCGCGGACACGCGCGCCCGCGATCCTCCGCGACGTCGCTGTCAGAGGCTGCGCGCACATCGAGGAGGCGTGGTCTCCCCAGTGCGCGCCGCGCCGGCGCGTGCTACCCCCCCGGCATGCGTTCTTACAGCTTCCCCTGCCTCAGCCTCGTCGTCGCGCTCGCGCTCGCGTGCGACTCGAAGCCCAACGACTCCGACACCGCCAACATCGACAGCAGCACCGGCACCGACGGCACCTCTTCCGACGGCACCGACGGCGTCAGCTCGACCGGCGGGACCAGCGGGGGCGACCCGGCGACCACCACCGCCGGCACGGCCACGGCCACCGTCACGAGCGCGTCCGGATCGACCAGCGCCGGGACGGAGACCGCCACCGAGCCGGGCACGAGCGGCTACGACCCGACCGCGACCGCGACCGGGACCTCGAGCGAAGTCACCTCGGCCTCGGACGTCACGACCGACGGCCCGCCGCTCGAGCCGACCCCGTGCGAGGGCGAGGCGATCGAGATCGACGCCGCCGCGCTGGCCTACACCGACGCGCAGGTGCCCCCCGATCCCGATCCGACCGGCGAGTCGTCCGGGACCAGCGGCGGCGAGCCGCCCGATCCGAACACCCTGCACGTCCGCCTGTCGAACCAGGTGGCGACCTGCGCCGACCCGAACGCCGGCCTCGAGTGCGGCGGCAACTGGGAGGTGTCGATCCGGATCCCGCCGGCCTTCCAGACGCCCGGCCTCTACCACCTGCTCGGGCCCGACGTCACCGGCCACGCGATGGAGACCGGCAACGACGAGGACCCCGACGCCTGCTCGTTCGGCGGCGGCAGCTTCAGCGCCACCTTCGAGCTGATCTCGATCGACGACAAGGAGGTCGTCGGCCGCCTGTGCCACGTCGACTTCCCGTTCTTCGACACCAACCCCAACCTCGAGGGCAAGTTCACCGCGCCGCGCTGCCAGTAATACGAAGGGCCATGTCCGCATGGACATGGCCCTCCGCGCAGGTACCGAAGGGCATGCCCGTGAGGACATGCCCTTTCGTTCATCCGGGCAGGCCGTCGGCGAACACCACGTTGGCGGCGAAGTAGTAGACGACCGGGCCGACGAACAGCAGGGCGTCGACGCGGTCGAGCATGCCGCCGTGGCCGGGAAGCAGGTTGCCGGAGTCCTTGACGCCGTGGCTGCGCTTCAGCATCGACTCGAACAGGTCGCCGACCTGGCCGGCCAGCGAGCCGAGGACGCCGAGGACGATCGCGTGGCCGACCGCGAGCTCGGGCAGCAGGAACGCCGAGCCGAAGCCGAGCGTCGCCACGTTGGCGCCGACCAGCCCGCCGAGCGAGCCCTCCCAGGTCTTGCCGGGGCTGACCGCGGGGTAGAGCTTGTGCTTGCCCCACAGGCGGCCGAACGCGTACGCGCCGGTGTCGGACAGGAACGCGATCGCCAGGGTGACGAACAGCCACCCGGGGCCGAAGTGGTGCTTGATCTGCGGCCACACCGAGGCGAGCAGCGGCACGTAGAGCAGCGCCGCCAGGCACACCGACATGTGCCGGCCGGCCTGCTCGAGCGCGTGCTTGCGCCCCAGCAGCGCCAGCGCGACGGCGATCACCGAGAACATCAGCAGCGGCGGCAGCACCCGGCCGGCGCCGAACACCATCGGCAGCGCCACCACGGCGGCGCCGAGGACGGCCATGAAGGCGCGCAGGCCGTACTCGGGCCCCGAGGTCGCGGCCGGGCCGGACAGCGAGCGCTGCGGCAGGGCCATGCGCAGGTACTCGTCGAGCGCGAGCCCGCCGAACAGCACCGACAGGGCGAGGATGCTCCACGGCGAGCGGTCGACGAACAGGGCGATCACGAGGATCGGGACGAGGACGATCGCCGTCCACAAGCGCTTGATCAGATCGGCCACGTCAGCCCTTGCCTCGTTGCGAGGGGAAGATCCCGACCGCCGGCGGCTCGTCGAGCGCGTCGGCGTCGGCCTCGCCGGGGAGCTGCCCGAAGCGGCGCTCGCGGCGACTGAAGTCGTCGAGGGCCTCCATCAGGTGCTCGCGCGCGAAGTCGGGCCACAGCACCTCGGTGAAGAACAGCTCGGCGTAGGCGACCTCCCACAGGAAGAAGTTGGAGATCCGGTGCTCGCCGCTGGTGCGGATCAGGAGGTCGAGCGGCGGCAGGAAGCGGCTCGAGTCGAGGTACGAGGCGAACGTCTTGGGGTCGATCTCGTCGGGGCGCAGGCCGCCGGCCTGGACCGCGCGGGCGATGCGCCGGGCGGCCTCGGTGATCATCTCGCGCCCGCCGTAGCTGAGCGCGAGGCACAGCGTCATCTTCTCGTTGTTCGCCGAGGCGGCGATGAGCTCGCGCATCGGGTCGCGGACGTAGCTCGGCAGGCGCTCGGTGTCGCCGACGGTGATGAGCCGGATCTGGTTGTCGAGGATCTCGGCCCGCTCCTCGAGCAGGTAGCGGTTGAGCAGCTGCATGAGGTGAAACACCTCCTGCGGCGGCCGGTCCCAGTTCTGGCTCGAGAACGCGAACAGCGTCAGCGCCTCGACGCCGAGCTCGCGCGCGGCGCGGACGACCCGGCGGACGGCGTCGGCGCCGTGCTCGTGGCCGACCTCGCGCGGCAGGCCCTTCTGCTGCGCCCAGCGGCCGTTGCCGTCCATGATGATGCCGACGTGCCGCGGCAGGCGGCCCTCGCCCGGGCCCGCTCCGCGCGCGGTCATCGGCCGGGCCCTCGGCGGCAGCAGGGAGCGAAAGAGCGAGGCCGGTGAGGACGCCGAGCGGGTTTTGTCATGAGTAGGAGGCGCTCCGTGGGGCCCGGCCCGGGGTGTTTCAGGCCCCCGCGACCGTAAAACTGGCGCGGCCCCGACAGGGGTGTTCGTCGGTTGTGCGGGCCGTCCCCGGATACCACGGCCTTACGCGGCTGCAAAGGTGGCAAAAGGGGGCAAAGCGGCCAAAGCGGCGCGCCTGACGGAGTTTGGGTTGCCGCCCCCACGGACCGTCGCGTATAGTGGCTGACCTCGGGCGTGCTGCCGGGCTCAGGCGCCGCAGACGTGCCACAGACTTGTCTCACTGGCCCGATGCGTCCGCCTCGGCCGCTGCCGCCGCCCCGGCACCCGCCCACCGAACCCTCCATGAGTCACGCAGAAACGCTGGAATCGTACATGCTCCGGATGGAGCTGCCCCACGAGAAGGTCTCCGACGACACATGGGTGGTCGGGCCGGAGAGCCACTCGGGCATCCGCATCGTGGTCCGCATCGACGAGCCGATCGTGCTCTACTCGTCGCCGATCTTCGCGGTCACGGCGGCCACGCCCGACCACCTGGGCCTGTTCCGCCGCCTGCTCGAATTCAACGACACCACGCTGCACTGCGCCTACGCCCTCGACGGCGACCAGATCTTGCTGACGGGCGCGCATCAGCTCGCCGACCTCGATTTCAGCGAGTTCCAGGCCATGATCGAGGACATGGCCATGGCGCTCGACGGACACTTGGAACAGCTCAGCCCGTGGCGCCCGGCGCCGATCCACAGCGAGATCCAGGAGGGCAACTGAGATGGGACTTTTTTCACGCCTCGGCACCCTCATCCGCTCCAACATCAACGAGCTCATCAACCGGGCCGAAGACCCGGAGAAGATGCTCAATCAGGTGTTGGTCGACATGAAGCAGCAGCTCATCGAGGCCAAGAAGCAGGTGGCGATCGCCATCGCCGATGAGAAGCGGATCAAGAAGCAGTGGGAGCAGGAGGCCGCCAAGGCGGCCGAGTGGGAGAAGAAGGCGATGCTGGCCCTCAAGGCCGGCGACGAGAACCTCGCCCGCGCCGCCCTGCAGCGCAAGGGCGACCACGACGAGGTCGCGTCCCAGCTCAAGGACCAGTGGGAGGCCCAGAAGAACTCGGTCGAGCAGCTCAAGGTCGCCCTCCGCGGCCTCGACGCCAAGATCGAGGAGGCCAAGCGCAAGCGCAACCTGCTGGTCTCGCGCCAGAAGCGGGCCGAGGCCCAGCGCACCATCAACGAGACGCTGTCGAGCATCAACTCGACGTCGGCCTTCGACACCTTCGGCCGCATGTCCGAGCGCGTCACGCAGCTCGAGGCCGAGGCCGAGGCGACGTCGGAGATCGGCGGCGTGCTCGAGGAAGGCAGCCTCGAGTCGCAGTTCAAGGCCCTCGAGGCCGGCAACGTCGACGACCAGCTCGAGGCCCTCAAGCGCAAGATGGCCCTCACCGCCGGCAAGACCGAAGACCCGCGCCAGCTCGGCTCCGGCCGCGCGGACGCCAAGTCGGCCCCGCCCCCGGAAGAGCTCAGCGCCGACGACCTCAAGGCCGCCGAGATCGACGCCCAGCTCGAAGAGCTGAAGAAGAAGCTCAGCGGCTGAGCCCCGCGTGCTCGAGAGCAACCGGCCGGAGCGCGACGGGCGTCGCCTCCGGCCGCGTCGCGAGCGGCGGCTGATGACCGGCGAGGGGGGCTCGAGGGGCATGTCCGTGAGAGCATGCTCCGAGGAGCATGCTCCCAGAGGCATGTCCGTGAGAGCATGTCCTGCAGCATCGTGCCGCGGGGCGCGCGTCGCCCCGGGACCGACCGGCGGGCGGAAGCACGGCAAGTGGGCGGGGGGCTCGACGGGGCGCCGCCGATCGCCACAGCGCCGCCATACGCGGACACGCCGGGGCAGGGGCGTGCGCGCGCTGCGGAGGAGGGCTCACGGACGAGATCGAAACGCCATGTCGGTCGCGCCCGCGACGCGCGGGGTTCAAGTGCAGCCGGAGAACTGGAGGTCGGCGACGATCTCGAGCCCGGGGGCGCGGCACTCGACGACGGCGTGGCCCTGGACGGCCCAGATGTTGTTGACGCGGACGTTGCCGCGCTCGAGGAACACGTCGAACACCTCGCACTCGCTGGCGGCGGTGACGACGAGCGCGAGGTCGTGGTCGGGGATGTTCATCGCCAGCGAGTAGCCGTCGACCGGGTCGTCGACGAGCCGCACGCCGCTGCCGACGTCGCCGCGCTCGGTCAGGTCGACGCCGAAGAACTGGCGGTGCTCGCCCGAGACACATGTCGTCGGGGACATGGTCCAGGCGCCATATTCGTCGCTGTCGACCGCCAGCATGCCGCCGAGGTCGTCGCCCGCGCCGCCGCACGCCGACAGGCTGCCCAGGAACAGGAGGAGGCCGAGCGAGGAGCGTCGCACACGGGCAGCGTAGCAGCCGCGCAGGGCGGCTGCCGGGCCGGGCCGTGTCCGCGAAGCCCCGCGCGCGGCCGTGACGCGCTGCAGCCCCTCAGGGCGAGTGCGAGGGCGGCTTGGCGCCGGGCGTGCTGCCGGGGACGGAGCTGCTCGGCTGGGCGGTGCTGCTCGGTTGCGCGGGGGTCGGGTGGGCGGTGGAGGGGCGCGGGCCCGTGGTCGCGCCGCCGGGGCCGAGCGGGTTCGCGGTCGACGACGTCGACGGCGAGGGGGTCGGCGCGCTCGCGCTCGGGCCCGGGACCTTGACCGGGGTGATCGTCGCGGGCTTGAGCGGCGCGCCGGACTTCAGAGCGATCTGGTCGACCTTGGGCAGATCGCGGGCGAACGACACCAGCACCTGCGTGCGCATGCGGGGCTTGGCGTTGGCGCGCTTGGCCGGCTCCTCGGCGATGTCGTCGGGCTTCCACGTGTGCCACAGCGGGGCGCCGTCGAGCTGCAGCCCGGCGAGGGCGTCGAGGAGCAGCTGCAGGTCCTCCTGCTTGCTGCTCGACAGGGTGAAGCGGCAGCGGATGGTGTGGCACTCGACGTTCGACGTCGAGACCGACGGCGACGGCACCATGCCCTTGAAGGCCTGCAGGCGGGTGGCGGTGATGATCTGGGTGATGAGCGGGCGGTGGGCCACGCTCCACGCGTCGAAGGTCGGCTCGGCCTTGAACGCGACGCCGTCGTAGGCCGCGTGCAGCTGCACGAGCAGGCCGGCGGCGCGCGGGGCGGTGAACGGCTCGAAGCCGTCCTTGTCCTTGTCGTCGTCCTCGTCGCCGCCGGCGGCGGGCGTCGGGCTCGGCTTCGGCGGCGCCTCCTTGACGACCGGCGGCGGCAGCGGGCCGGGCGGGACGCTGAGCGCCCAGTGGGCGATCAGCGCCGCGCTGACACAGAGGAACGGCAGCAGCCAGCCGACGAGGGCCGACCGCCCGGTGGGACGTGGTTCGAGCGAGTTCATGGCGTAGTGGTCGTAGGGGTAAGCGGGGGCAGCGGGATCCGCACGCGCCACGCGCCGTCCTCGCGCACGAGCGTGAGCGTGTGGCTCTCTTGCTGGCTGCCGAGCAGGCGCACCTGGGCGAGCTCGCCGTCCTCGGCCTCGGACGGGTCGGCGTCGCCGACCAGCTCCGCGCTGGCGAGCTCGAAGTTGGGGTCGACGTCGACGATCTGCAGCATCTCGGCCGGCTCGATCCGGCGGCGACCGCCGACCTGGTCGGAGGCCTGGGCCGCGGCCGCGGTGAGGCGCTCGGTGGCGGCGCGCTCGAGCAGCGGGTAGACGGCGTTCATGTCGCCGCGTTGGACCGCGGCGGTGAACGCCTGGGCCGCCCGCACGGGGTCGCGGCTGCGGTCGCCGCAGGCGCCGGACAGCGCGGCCCAGCAGATCAGGGCCGCGGTGCGCAGGACCGCCGGGATCGGCGAGCGCGGGTGCCCGCTGGGACAGGTCTGTTGGGACATGGCGCGAAAGACATGGGCGAGGGCGGCTCCGGCGCGCGCCGGGCCGGGCCTGGCGAGCAGGTCGGGGGTGGACGGCGCGACGGGCCTGGCGAGCAGGTCCGAGGGGGCGGCGGCGCTCGGCTCGGCTCGGCTGGGCTCGACGGGCGCCTGTCCTTCAGGGCAGGTCGTCGCCGGGGAAGGCCTGGCGAGCAGGTCGGAGGGGGCGGCGGTGTTCGGCTGGACGGGCGCCTGTCCTTCCGGGCAGGTCGTCGCCGGGGAAGGCCTGGCGAGCAGGTCGGAGGGGGCGGCGGCGCTCGGCTGGACGGGCGCCTGTCCTTCCGGGTGGGACGTCGCCGGGGAAGGCCTGGCGAGCAGATCGGAGGGGGCGGAGGCGTGCGGCTGGGCTCGGCTGGGCTCGGCTGGCGCCTGTCCTTTCGGGCAGGTCGTCGCCGGGCCGGGCGTGGCGAGCAAATCGGAGGCGGACGTGGGGCGCGGCTCGGCGGAGCGCGCGGCGATGTGTCCCTGAGGACAGGTCGCCGCCGCGCCGGTCGGGCCGGGATGGCCTTCGAGACAGGTCTCTCGGGTCACGGCTCGTCGTCCTTCACGCGGTGGAGGCCGAGGCGCTTGAGCAGCTCGCGCAGGTAGTAGCGGGTGATGCCGGCGGCCGCGGCGGCGCGGCTGAGGTTGCCGTCGTGCTGTTCGAGGAGGCGGGCGAAGTAGCGGCGCTCGAAGGCGTCGAGCATCGCCTGCTTGGCCTCCTTGAACGGCTGGGCGAACAGGGCCTCCTCGCCGGGGTCGACGGGCGGGTCGGCGGCGGGCGCCGGGGTGGGGACCGGGCGGCCGGGGCGGCCGAGGAACAGGTCGCCGGGCTCGATGACGCCGGCGCTGGCGAAGTGGACCGCGCGCTCGATGGTGTTCTTGAGCTCGCGGACGTTGCCGGGCCAGGTGTGGGCGGCGAGGGCCCGGCGGGCGGCGGGGCTGAGGACGACGCTGCCGCTGCGCGGGCGGGTGAAGTCGCTGACGAACTTCTCGGCGAGCAGCAGGACGTCGTCGCCGCGGTCGCGCAGCGGCGGTAGCTCGACGGTCATGACCGACAGGCGGAAGTAGAGGTCCTCGCGGAACAGGCCCTGGCCGACCATCGTCTTGAGGTCGCGGTGGGTGGCCGCGACCACGCGGACGTCGACCTTGCGGACCTGGGTCTCGCCGATCCGCTGGACCTCGCGGCGGTCGAGCACGCGCAGCAGCTTGGGCTGCAGCTCGAGCGGGAGCTCGCCGATCTCGTCGAGGAAGAGGGTGCCGCCGTGGGCCTCCTCGAACGCCCCGGCGCGGCTCTCGAGCGCGCTGGTGAAGGCGCCCTTGCGATGGCCGAGGATCGCCGCCTCGGCCAGCTCGCGCGGCAGGGCGCTGCAGTCGAGGACCACGAACGGGCCCTTGTGCCGCGGCGACTCGTCGTGCAGCGCGCGCGCGACCAGCTCCTTGCCCGAGCCGGTCTCGCCGCCGACGAGCACGCTCATGTCGGTGTCGGCGATCCGCTCGAGCACGGCGAACAGCTCGCGCATGCCGGGGCTCTGGCCGAGCAGCGCGCCGAAGTGGGTCTGGCGCGAGATCGGGACCTGGACCTCGTCCTCGGCGAGGAAGGCGATCGCCGTCTTGCCGAGCTGGATCGTCGCGCCCGGCTCGATCCATGCCTCGCGGATCCGCACCCCCCCGACGTGCGTGCCGTTGGTGCTGCCGAGGTCGCGCAGCAGCACCGCGCCGTGCGGGCCGCCGGTCCCGAGCTGCAGCTCGGCGTGCAGGCCGCTGATCGAGCTGTCGGTCAGCACGAGGTCGTTGACCGCGCTGCGGCCGATCGTCAGCCGCGGCCGCGCGGTCTGCACCTGGGCGTCGCGGTCGGGGCCGTCGGTGACCCGCAGCATCACGCGACGCAGCGGCCGCGACGGCGCTGGTCGGGCCACGCTGGTCGTCATCGCCGCTTCGCGCGGCTCGTCGCTTCGAAAGGTCACGGCAGGCTCGTCATCGCGGGAGGAAAGCAAGGACCGGTCACTCGGGACAGGTCACTCGGGACAGGGCGGAACGGACAGGCGTCGAGCAAGAGGTTGCGCGAGAGGCAGGGGAGCGGGGCGCGGTCGCGGAGGGCGAGGGAGGGGAGCGGCGCGCAGACGAGCGCGAGGGAGGACGGGCGCGAGGCGTGCGGTGGCGGAGGAGCGGGGCGCGGTCGCGGAGAGGCGCGGCGCAAAGGGGGGAGGTGGGCGGAGGAGCGGGGCGCGGTCGCGGAGAGGCGAGGCGCAAGGGGGCGGAGGAGCGGAGCGCGGTCGCGGAGAGGCGAGGCGCAAAGGGGTGAGGGAGCGCAAGAGCGGGGGCGGTCGCGGAGAGGCGAGGCGCAAAGGGAGGAGGGGGCGGAGGAGCGGGGCGCGGTCGCGGAGAGCGAGGCGCGAGATAGGGCGAGGAGCGGCGCGCAGACGCGGAGGGCGAGGTGCGAGAGGCGGGGCGGGCGGAGGCGGCGCGGACAGGGCGAAGAGGACATGTCCTTCAGTTCAGGTATTGCTCGCGGCCGTCGACGATCCGCAGGTGGCGCGGGCGCTTGCCCCCGCCGCGCTTGCGCGGGCCGACTTTGCCGGAGGCGGGCCGCTTTTGCCAGCGACGGACGACGACGAGGGCGAAGCCGGCAGCGACGAGCCCGGGGACGACGGCAGGCCAGCCCTCGCGCAGCAGCGGGCCCAGGAGCAGGAGCGCGACCGCGACGCCGGCGAAGCTGCGCGCGGTGATCGGCAGGACGCCGAACAACGCCAGGGGGTCGCGCGCGAACAACACGCCGAAGGCGACCACGGCGGCGATGTCGACCGGGGTGGTGCCGCCGTGGGGCGTCGCCAGGGCGACAGGGACGGCCAGGCCGACGAGGCCGAGCACGAGGTAGCCGAGGACGGCGGCGCCGAGGACGAGGCCGAGGTAGCGCGCGGTGCCGAACCGCGCCTCGACCCGACTGCCGACGAACCACTGCAGCAGGCCCGTACCGATGAGGCCGGCGAGCTGACCGTTCGGGAACAAGAACGGCGCGGTGAGCGGCTGCCAGGGCGCCGGCTCGCTGACGAACGAAGCGCCGAGCAGGAGCAGGCGGGCGACGGGCAGGTCCGAGACGAACGCGCTGGCGGCCGTGGCAGCCACCAGCAGCCAGAAGCTGCCGGGCCGGAAGCGCGGCAAGTTGGCGAACGGCGAGGTCGACACGGTCCGGGGAGTGTAGCAGGTGCGTCGGCCGCGCCCGCTGCTGTACGCCGGTTTTTTGCGGTGCGCCGGGCGGGTTTGGCACGCTCCGGCGCATGGACCCGAAGAACCGCCGCCGTCATCGCGTGTTTGCGACCAAGCACACGGAGTATCACCTGCGGGCCGACGAGTGCGTGGGCGTCCGCGATCGGACCACAGGCGCGTGGCTGCGGCGCCACGCGGCCCTGCGCCTGCGCGCGGTCCAGCTGCCGCCGATCGGCGCCGACGCGGAGTGGATCGGGCGCCGCCTGCAGTTCTGGGGGTACGCGACCGACGTGACGACGTCGCCGGTCACGGAGGTGATGCGCCCGGAGCTGCACGCGCTCGCGCACTACGTCAGCGGCGTGCGCAGCGGCGAGATCGCGGCCTGACCGCGGACGTCGCGGCGCGCGGAAGAGGCTGTCCTTCGGGGCAGGAGCCTGCGCGCGGCGAGGCGGCGGCCTTCGAGGCCGGCGCTCGACGAGCGCTCGCGGCTCGAGGACGGCTGCCCGATAAAGCATGTGCCTTTGGACATGCCCGCCAGCACATGCGCGAAAGGGCATGTTCTTTCGAACCTGCCCTTTTCATAAAGAATGCCACGCGGCCGCGCCGCGTCGGCGAGCGCGGCTACTTGGAGCCGGCCTTCTTGGGCGCGGGGCCGCGGGTCGGGTCCGGGCCGCCGGTCGGGGCGCCGGCGGCGTCGACCGGCGCGGCGGTCGACGGGGTCCGCGTCGAGTCGACCGGGCCGGTGGCAGGGTTGGGGGCGGCGGTCGACGGGGCGCCGGTCGGCGCGGTGGCGGTCGACGGGGTGCCGGCCGGCGGGGTGGCGGTGGCCGTCGGGTCGGTGGTCGCGGGCGGGGTCTCGGCCTTGGCGTCGCCGCCGGCGGCCGCGGCGGGGTCGCCGTCGCCGTCGTAGCAGCACAGGATGCCGCCGTTGCGCTCGGAGGTGACCGAGCCGCAGCCCTCGGCCTTGCCGAGCGAGATCTTGGTCTGGCCGCGCCAGATGGCGTCGCGGCACTTGCCGAACGCGCAGCCGTCGCCGCAGCAGACCGGCTCGGAGCAGATGCCGGAGTCCATGCACGGGAACACGGTCTCGGCGGTCGGCGGCGGCGGGCACAGGTCCTCGGTCTGGCCGTGGCTCATGGCGGCGACGAACTTGCCCGGGCCCGCCTCCTTGTTGCAGGCGTTGGCGGTGGTGTGCCGCTTGAGGTCCTCGTGCTTGCCCTGGTAGCCGCACACGTGCCAGCCCTTGGCGCACACGTCGGCGGGCGAGGTGCAGACGCCCTTGTCGTCGCCGCAGGCCTTGCCGGTCGGCTTGTCGCGCAGGCTCTTGGTGCCCTCCCACGTGGCGAGGCAGCCGGCGATCCGCTTGTGCCGGGTGAGGTCGGCGAAGCCCTCGCGCTGGCCGTCGGCGCAGCCGATGACCTCGGGCTCGCCCTTCTCGCTCTCGATGAACTTCACGCCCTGGAGCGAGCGCGGCGGGTCTTTGCCGGAGGGGTCGTCGTAACCGCCCACGTTGGGCCCGGGGCCGCACACGCAGGCGGACTGGAGCACAGGTACGGCGAGGAACACGGCCAGGAGCCGCGAGAGGCGAAGCTGGAACATGGGGCGCAAAGAATAGGCGAGTTGCGCGCCGCGGGGAAGGTTTCGACCGGGGCCGCCGGCCGCGAAAAATTGCGCAAACTCGCCTCGCCGACCCCGGGCGCGACCTCGCCGGTCGGCGCTGCCGCGGCGACGGCGGCGCTCGGCGAGGCGGGCGCGCACACGGGCGGCGCTACGCCGCGGGGTCGTCGGGCGCGGGCGGGACGGGCTCGAGCGGGGTGAGGCCGGCGGCGCGCTCGCGGCTGCGGGTGATGAGGTACGAGACCCCGACGCTGAGGAAGAACAGGGCGACCATCGGGAAGGCCATCATCAGCTGCGAGACCGGCTCGGGCGGAGTGAGCACGGCGGCGAGGACGAAGATGGCGATGACCGAGATCTTCCAGAACCGCAGCAGGCCGCGGTGGGTGACCACGCCGGCGAAGCTGAGGAAGGCGATCAGCAGCGGGAACTCGAACACGGCGCCGAAGGCGACCAGGATCTTGGTGGCGTCGCGGATGTAGTCGTTGAGCGTGAGGTGGTACGCGACAGTCGTCTCGGCGCCGCTGGTGCTCTGGGTGTACGAGAGCAGCCACTGGATCGTCCACGGCAGCACGACCTCGTAGCAGAAGGCGGCGCCGGCGAGGAACATGAGCACCGAGGTGACCACGAACGGGACGACGTAGCGCTTCTCCTGGGCGTACAGGCCGGGGGCGATGAACATCCACAGCTGGTAGAAGCCGATCGGCGCGGCGAGGAAGATGCCGGCCGCGACCGCCACCCGCATGTCGGTCATGAAGGCGTCCATCATCGCCAGCACCTGCAGCTCGGGCTTGCCGCCCATGCCGGCGGCCGCCCAGGCGGTGTGCAGCGGCGCGGCCAGGAACTCGCGCAGCTCGGTGGCGTAGACGAAGCAGAGGATGCACGCGACGACGAGGCCGAGGAACGCCTTGACGAGGCGGTTGCGCAGCTCGCCCAGGTGGTCCCAGAACGACATCGGCGTGTCGCCCTCGGGGCCCTCGGCGAGGCCGTCGAGGCCGTTGGTGGCGGGCGGAGGCACGACCGCCGGCACGGGCGCCGGCGCGGGGACGGACGGGGTGTTGCCGGCGCTCATGCGACGTCACGCTCGCTTGCGGCTCGGGCCGACGAGGCGCCGGCGCGCGAGGCGGGTTCGGCCGGGACGGCGCCCGGCGCCGGGACGGGGCGCGGGACCGCCTCGGGCGGGGCGGAGGACACCGCGCCGGCGACCGGGACGGCGCGCGGGGCGGCCTCGGCGGCGACGGTCGAGACGGTCGCCGCGGGGCGGGGCGCGGCCTCGGTGCCGGCGACCGGGACGGCGCGCGGGGCGGCCTCGGCGGCGACGGTCGAGACCGTCGCGGCGGTCGCCGCGGGCGCCGGCTGGCTGGCCGAAGAGACCTGCCCCGAAGGACCTGTCGCAGCGGGCCTGTCCCCCAGGGCAGGCGCTCTGCGGGCCTCCTCGCGGGCGATCTCGTTCATCTTCTGCTGGGCCTTGACGACCTCCATGCGCGCGCGCTGGAGCTCGCGGCGGGCGATGTCGCGGGCCCCGTCGAGCTCGGCCTTGGTGCCGTGGTAGGCGGCCCGGATCTCCTCGATCGGCTCGCGCAGCTCCTCGGCCTCCATGACCTGGGCCCGGAACTGCTCGGCGGTGCGGCGGATGCTGCCGTAGATGCCCGCCAGCGTCTTGACCAGGCTGGGCAGCTCGCGCGGCGAGAAGAGCATCAAGGCGACGAGCCCGACCAGGATCATCTCGGTGAGGCCGATGCCGAACACGGGCAGACCATAGCAGTGTCCCGCCGCGCGGGCGAGCGGGCCGGCGGCGCAGTCCGCGCGAGCGCGCGGACGGGCCGCCTCGGGGGCCTCCGCGGCCGCGCACGCGCTTGCCAGGACGTCCCGCACGCGCCGGCGCGGCGACGCCCGGACCGACGTGCGATCGCCGGCCGCTGCAGGCAGGCGGGCGCGCGCGGTGAGCGGGGCTGTTCGAAGGGACAGGTGCGCACGAGGGCGGGCGGCCGCGGGCTGGGGGCGCAGAGGGAGCCGCGCAGGCGAGGGTCGAGCGGGGAAGCGGCTGTCCGGGGGGACAGGTGCGGCGAGGCGGCGAGCGAGGCGCGGGCCGGGCGGTCGCAGCGGAGAGGCGCGCGGGCGGGGGGCGAGCCGTGGGGGAGGCTGTCCGGGGAGACAGGTGCCGCGAGGAGGCGAGCCGGGGCGACGAGGCGCGAGGCGGCGGGCGCTGGGCAGGGCGGGGCGGTGCCGAGCTGGCTGTCTCTTCGAGCATGCGCTCGAAGCAAGGCGCCGTCGGACATGCCCTGACGGACATGCCCGATGGTTCACATGCGCGCAGGCCCGGGCTTGCTGGTGCGCGGGGGCTGGCGGCGCGGCGGGGTGACGCCGACGCTGGCGCTGAGCTGCTCGTAGAGGCTGCGCTGGTAGTTCATGCCTTCCTTGACCGACTTGAGGCCCTCGACGATCTGGTCGGCGCCCTGGGTCTGGGCCCGGTGGGCCTTGCTGAGCTGGCTGACCATCTCGCTGATCGTCTCGATCGCGCGGGTGATCTGCCGCGAGCCGCGGGTCTGCTCCTGGGTCGAGCGCTCGACGTGGCGGGTGATCGTCTTCATCTTCTCGGCCGAGCGCATGATCTGCTCGGCGCCGCGGGCCTGCTCGCTGGTGGCGGTGGCGACCTGCTGCACGGTGGTGGCGACGACGTTGATCGCGTCGGTGACCTGCTTGGAGTTCTGGGTCTGCTGGACGGCGACGCGGGCGATCTCGCGGACCATGCCGGTGGAGCGGCGGGCGGCGTCGGAGATCCGCTTGAGCGCGTCCTCGGCCTGGTGGCTGACGCGCACGCCGTCGTCGACCGACTTGCTCGAGCGCTGCACCGCCTCGACGGCGTTCCGGCTCTCGCGCTGGACCGCCTTGATGATGTCGGCGATCTCCTTGGTGCTGCTGGCGGAGCGCTCGGCGAGGTCCTTGATCTCGTCGGCGACCACCGCGAAGCCCTTGCCGTGCTCGCCGGCCTGGGCGGCGATGATGGCGGCGTTGAGCGCGAGCAGGTTGGTCTGCTCCGACACGTCGTCGATGACGCTGAGGATCTTGCCGATCTCGCTGATCCGCTCGCCCAGGCGGCTGATGACGGCCACGCCGTCGGCCGAGTAGGTCTTGATCAGGTTGATGACCTCGATGGTCTGGTTGATGGCGTCCACGCCGCCCTCGGCGGCCCACACCACCTCCTCGGACAGACCGGCGGTCTCGTTGGCGTTGTTCTCGACCTGCTGGATCGAGGTGTCCATCGCCGTCATCGCCAGCGAGGTCTCCTCGGCGGTGGAGCTCAGCGCCTCGATGTTCTTGGCGACCTCCTTGACCGAGTAGGTCATCTCCTCGATCGAGGTGGCGGTCTCCTGCACGCTGGCGGCGAGGTTCAGCATGCTCTCGGCGACCTCGTCGTTGGCGGCCGCCATCTCGAGGATCGAGCTGGCGCTCTCCTCGGCGTTGCTGGCCAGCAGCTCGACGTTGTCGGCGATGCCCTTGAGGCCGCCGTTGACGTTGTTGAGCGCCTGCGAGGTCTCCTCGAGCGCGCCGGCGGTGGTGCCGAGGCCCTCCGCGAGCTCCTGCATCAGCGCGGCCGCCTCGGCGTCGATGCCCCGCGTGCTCACGCCGCCCTCGTCGAGCATGCGCCGCAGCTCCTCGGCGTCACGGAGGGCGCCGTCGCGCTGGTTGAGGGCCTCGGCCAGGCGGGCCTGGATCCGCTGGAGGTCGGCGGCGGTGGCCTCCTGCTCGCGCCGCGCCGCCTCGAGCTCGCTGGTGAGGCGGTGGCGGGTCTCGTTGGCGCCGCGGCGCACGGTCTCGAGCTCGCTGCGCAGGACGTCGAGCTCGGGCACGCCGCCCCGCACGCTCTGCTGCAGCGCGCGCGACTCGGTCTGCGCGTCGTGCAGGCGGGTCTCGAGGTCGGCGATCCGGACCTCGGCGGCCTGGGCCCGACCGGCCTGCTCCTGCGCCCGGGCGGTGACCTCCTGCAGGCGCGCGGTCAGGCTGCGCTGCTCGAGCTCGGCGTTGCGCAGCTGGTGCGCCTCGGCCTGCAGCCGCGCGGCCAGCTCCTGGCCGTGCGCCTGGCAGTTCTGCAGCCGCGCGGCCAGGTCCTGCACCTGGGCCTGGAGACCCTGCGCGTGGGCGGTGGCGTCGTGCAAGGCGCGCTCGGACTGATGACTGCGCGCCTCGACCTCGCGCAGGGCCTGCCGCTCGTCGCCGGCCCGCGCGCCCAGCTTCTCGGCGTGGGCGCCGAGGACGTAGCCGGCCGCGCCGGTCAGCAAGGCGATGGCGCCGGGATAGATGGGCTCGAGGCCGCCGAGGACGGCGATGCCGGCGAGAAGCCCGAGGATCAGCGGCAACCAGGGCGGCAGCGGAAGTCGGTTGTCCATTCGCGCGTTGGCGGCGATTGTAAAGAAAGGCCGGGCGAGCCTCCAGGCCGGGTCGCGGCGACGGTATGCGCGTAAACGCTCTTCCGGGCGGCGCGAAGCGCGGCTGGGGCGAGGATCGGTCCGGTGCTGAGGTTTCCTCATGTCCGTGCCCGCCCGCCTCGATTTTGCGACGTATGGCCGGCCCGGGACGCCAGGCCTGCTCGTCGAGGCCAAGCGGGTCGACCAGGCCAAGCCAGAGTGGGCCCGAGAATGGCGGCAGAATCTCTTCGAGTACCAACCGCAAGGACTCGAGGACGTCCTGCTGGCTCTCGTCACGCTCGCCCGGATCTTCGTGTGGCCAGTCGGGGCTGCTCTGGATGCACCTCCATCGTTCGTGCTCGACACGATGGCTCATCTGCAGCCGTACTTTGACCGTGTCGGTCTGGCTCCGGCGTCCATCTCGCCGCGACAGTTCGAGCGGGTGGTGTCGCGCTGGCTCGAGGTCCTCACGAACCCACACCGGGTGCGCGAGCTTTCACCAGCGCTTCGGCGCGAGCTGCAGGAGGCGGGCCTCTTGGCGGCTCTCGAGGACGCCCTCCTCGTCGAGGAAGGTTCGGCGCGGTGGTAGCCGTCTACGTCGAGTCGAGCTTTCTGCTCGAAGTCGCATACGAACAAGAAGAGGCGAGCTCTTGCGAAGAGCTACTCGCGCTCGCGGAGGCGCACGAGATCGAGCTCGCCGTTCCGGCCTTCGCCCTGATGGAGCCCGTTTGGCCTTGCCGCGGCGGAGCGATGTCCGCAACGAGGAGCGACAGGCGCTGCAGGGGGTGTTCAGAGAGATCCAGCGGAGCGCGAACTTCAACGGTGAGGGCCTCCGGATCGAGCGGGAAATGAAGACTCTCTTCGACCGGTGCGAGAAGGCGGAGTCGGACCGCTTCGATCAGGTTCGCGACCGTCTGCTCGCTTCTGCGACCGTGTTGCCGTTGGACCCGGCCACGCTTCGGAAGGCCAAGAGCATCACTCTGAGCTTCGGCCTGGAGGATTTCGACGCCGTGATGCTGGCGTCGGTGCTGCTCGACTTGCCGAGGCTCGCTATAGAGAGCTGCTTCTTGAACCGGAACAAAAACGACTTTGAAACCCCGGATATCAAGCGGGCGCTGGGGAAGTGCAAGTTCCATCGGGGGTTCAAGAGCGGGCTCGCCTGGCCGAACGCCCGCGCGCCATAGCCACGTGCGCTCTCAAGAAACGGCCCTCTCCGCGCGGCCCGGGCCTGGTTCGCGGGACGTCTTCTCGTCGCGGGGCCCAGGCCTGCGGGGCGCGGACGATCAGGCCGCCGGGCGCATCTCGACTTCGTAGCCGAGGCTGCGGATGCGGCGCGCGAGTCGTGATGCGGTGCGCTGGCGGTCGTTGCGGTTGAAGTGCTCGGCACCGAGGTCGCGGTAGGGCTCATGGTCGCGGAGGATCCCGTGGACTGCGGTGAGGATCGCCGCGGCAACGGCTCCGATCGCCTTCTTCTTGCCTTGCCGCGCTCGGACGCGGAGGAAGAGCGCCCGGAGATAGCCCTCCCCGCGGATGCTCGACCAGGCACACTGGATAAGCATCGTCTTGAGCCACGCGTTGCCCTTGCGCATGCGGTTGGAGCGGCGCTTGCCGGCGCTCTCGTCCATGCGTGGACACAGACCTGCCCAGGAGCGCAGGTGACCGGCCGAGCGGAAGCGGTTCATATCGACGCCGACCTCCGCGATGATGGCCTGCGCGGCCGTCGTTCCGACTCCAGGGATCGTCTGGAGCAGTTCGACGGCTTCAGAAAAAGGGCGGAGCTCGGCCTCGATCCGCTTCTCGACATCGGCGATCGACGCCTGCAGGGCGTCGATGAGCCGGAGATGCGTCGAGATGAGCATCCGGTGATGGTCGCGCACGCGGCCGTGGAGCGCCTCCATGAGCTTGCCGCGCTTGGCCTTCAGCGTCCCACGAGCAAGCCCCGCGAGCTCCTCCGGGTCGCTCTCGCCGGCGACCATCGCCTCGAGCATCGCCCGCCCGCTCTTCCCGAGGATGTTGGAGGCGACCGACGCGAGCTTGATGTTGCAGGTCTCCAGCACCTTCTGGATCCGCTGCGTGTGCTCGACGACCTCGCGCGAGAGCTGCTTCCGCGTCCGGGTCAAGTCCCGCAGATCCGCGATCGGCTCGGGTGGCACGAAGCTCGCGCGCACGAGCCCGTGTGCGATCAAGTCCGCGAGCCACATCGCGTCGTTCATGTCGGTCTTGCGCCCGGGCACGTTGCGGACTTCGTGCGCGTTCGCCAGCACCAGTGTTGTCGCCGGTCAGGATCCGCGTGAATCCGCCGACGGAATTCGCCGGTGAGATGCGCGAACGCGTAGGCGGCCCGCCAGCGTGCCGGAGTGCTCGGAGGGGTCAAGGGTGCGCTCCCTTCGGTCGCCGGCCTACGGCCGCCCTTGACCCCTCCTGCGCGCTCCGGCCAGTGGCACCAATGGCCTCTCCCCGAAATCAGGTGTTCCGTCTGCTGAACACCTGTAACCCTGATGCGTCACTCAAGGGCAACGGCCGGGGTTATCCAGGCCGAATTCAGGCATTGACGGCCATTTCGTCCCGAGAACGCGCATCTCGCCGGCGGATTCACGCGGATCCTGACCGGCGACAACAACCAGCTCGACACGGCCCGTGAGCACGGCCCAGACGGGCTTCCAGTACACGCCCGTCGCCTCCATCACTGCGATGACGCAGCCGCGGTCCTCGAGCCAATCGCCCAGCCCGATCAACTCCGAAGTGCTCGTGCCGAAGGTTCGAACCTCCCGGTCGACCTTGTTGCCCTTCATGCACCGCACGCAGGCGACGATGCTGTCCTTGTGGACATCCATGCCCGCGCACGTCCCGTACATCACTTCCATGACGTTCCTCCGTGAAGAACGCCGGCGCGAGGGCCCCTAACTCGAAGTCTCTCAAACGCGCTCCAGCGAGTCCCAGGACCCGCTGCTCGCAAACAAGGGTGCTCACGGGCCCTCCGGTCCAACTCAGAAACGGGCTCACCCTGCGCCAGTGCGTGAACGACCTCTTTGCCGGCATTCGCGGCAAAGCTAACCCAGTGTGCGAATCCGCGCCAAGCCCGCCATCGGCCTCCCGCGAGGGTTCCAGGGCCGTTTCATCCCCGCGGGTCGGCGCCAGCCGGTGGGTAACTCAGAACAGGCCGAGCTGAGTGCCGTCGTCGTGCTGGGCGGCGACCGTGGCGCCCAGGTCCTGCAGCCACGCGAGCGCCGGGGCGGTCCAGGTCGGGTCGCCGCGGAGGAGCACCTTGGGCTGGCCGCCGCTGCGCCACAGGGTGGCGAGGGCGTCGCGGCCGAGGCGGCCGGGGCAGCCGGCGGCGACGACCTCGATGGTGCGGCGCGCGGTCTGTCCCGCGAGCCAGGTGTCGACGGCGGCGCGCACGCTCGGGGGGGCGTCGACCAGGACCAGGGCGAGCGGCGAGGCTGGCTCTTGGGACCTGTTCTTTGCGACCTGTCCGAAGGTACGCGGGTCGAAGGCGTCGTGCGGGCTCAGGCGGATGGCGGCCGGCTCGTCGCCGCCGGGGCGGACCACGCCGTCGAGGTGGGGGGCGAAGCGCGGGTGGGCGGTGAACGGCAGATCGCCGAGCGCGTGCTCCTGGACCTGGCGGGCGCAGGTGGCGGTGGCGCACAAGATCTCGACGTGCATGCCGAGCGCGTGCAAGGTGGCGAGGCCGGCGTGGGCGAGCGGGGCCGGCGGGACGTCCAGGGCCCAGCTCGGGAGGGCGCGGAGGAGCAGCCACTCGCACGCGGGCAGGCCCGCGCCGGGGCCGAGCGCCCAGGTGTAGAGGCAGGTCGGGCCGCCGCCGCGCGGGCGCAGCAGGAGCGAGCTGCCGCCGTGCGGGAGCCCCGAAGGACATGTCACGAGGGACAGGCGACCGACGCCGAACTCGCGGCCGTGATCGACCAGGACGGCGCGGGCCAGGCTCTGGCGCTGGCTCGGGCTGAGGTTGGCGAGCGCGAGGGCGTAGAGCAGGTCGCGGTGGCCGAGCCAGGCGCCGGGGACCAGCTTGGGCGCGGCGCCGAGGTGCGAGAGGAAGGTGGTGCGGCCGCGCTCGCAGCGGTCGATGCTGAGGCGTCCGTGCGCCAGGAGCTGCTGGACGGCGGCGAGGTCAGACACGCGGCTTCGATCCTCGCCCGGTTTTATCGCGGGCGCGGGCGCGGCGGAAGAAAGCTTGCAAGAGCGCGGCGGACGGGTCGGCGAGGACGCCGGGGACGATCGTGAGGCGGTGGTTGAGCCGCGGGTCGTCGCACAGGTTGTAGAGCGAGCGGACGGCCCCGGCCTTCGGATCGGCGGCGCCGTACACGAGGCGGGCGACGCGGGCGTTGACGATCGCGCCGGCGCACATCGGGCACGGCTCCAGGGTCACGTAGAGCGTGGCGCCGTCGACGCGCCAGCGCCGGCGAGCGGCGCACGCCTCGCGCAGGGCGACGATCTCGGCGTGGCCGGTCGGGTCGGCGCCCTGCTCGCGGGTGTTGCCGCCGGTGCCGAGGACGACGCCGTCCAGCACGACCAGCGCGCCGACCGGGACGTCGCCGGCGGCCGCGGCCGCTTCGGCGATCGCCAGGGCGGCGCGCATGTAACGGAGGTCGAGCGCGTGCTGCGCGCTGTCGTCCAAGGCGATCTCCGGCTCAGGGCTTGATGTCGGCGGGCGTGCGCGGCAGCAGCCGGGCCTCGTCGAAGCCGAACGTCAGCGGGCCGGTCAGCGACATGAAGGTGTCGCCGGCCATCGGCAGCATCCAGTCGGCCTTGGCGAAGAACACGTCGTCGACGAACAGGCCGTCGGTGAGCTCGAAGTCGCTGAACATCATGTTGGCCGCGGCGACCTGGACGTTCTCGACGGTGACGAGCACGCCCTCGTAGTTCTCCTGCAGCGGGCCGCCGGTGGCGACGTCGGCGGCGGACACGACCTCGGGGGTCGGGACGGCCCCGTTGCCGGTGACGACGATCTTGGCCGCGTCGCTGACCTCGATCTGCGAGTTCTCGTAGTACTCGTCGTACACGCCCTCGACGTCGACCACGTCGCCCGGCTCGACGGTGACGGCCTGGGCGCCGATGTAGACGTAGATGCCCGAGTGCTCGCCGCCCATCGGGTCCTGAATGAAGAAGCCGTCCTTCTTGAAGGTGAGCGGCGAGGTGACGATCGCGCCCTTGACCAGCACCGGCGTCTGCACCGGCAGCGCGCCCTCCTGGATCTCGTAGATCGTGTGCTCCTCGGCCTGCGGCACCATGCCCGAGACGAGGTCGGCGGCGGCGCGCGGGGCGATCTTGTGGTTGTCGTAGCTGAAGCGCAGCGGCCCGGCGATGCTCGTGAACACCTGCCCGTTGACGACCGTGGGCTCCTCCATCTGCGGGAACAGGAAGAAGTCGTTGATCCGCAGCGCGCCCTCGACCTCGAAGTCGCTCATGTCGACGGCGGGGTTGGTGACGGTGACGTTCTCGACCTGGACCAGCACGCCCTCGTAGGCCTCGGCCTTGGCGCCGCCGGTGGCGACGTCGGCGGCGGCGACCACCGCCGGCGCCGGCGGCTCGCCCTGGCCGACCTCGACGATCGCGTCGACGCTGGTGACCTGGAGCTGGCTCTCGCCGAAGAACTCGGTGTACTCGCCGGTGATGTCGACGACGACGCCCGGCTTGACGCCGAAGCTCATCGCCACCTCTTCGTAGAGGAACACGGCGATGCCCGACAGCTCGCCGCCCATCGGGTCCTGGACGAAGATCGTGCCCTTGCCGTCGCCGTCGATGTGGACCGGCGAGGTGATGACGACGCCCTTGACGGTGACGACGCTGCCCTCGGGGACCTCGCCGCCCTGGATGTCGTAGATCGTGACGTCGTCGAGGTCGGGGCCGGTGGTGCCGGTCTCGGTGGTCGGGCCCGCGGTGGGGTCGGTGTCGACGCTGGTGGTGTCGGTGGTCGTCCCGGGCTCGTCGGTGGTGGCCGGGCTGCTGGTGGTCGGCGGCTCCTCGGTGGTCGGGCCGCCGGTGGTCGGCTCGTCGCTCGTGCTCGTGGTGTCGGTGCCCGTCCCGGTGTCGGTGCCGCCCGAGTCGGTGGTCATCGCGTCCGGGGTGAGGTTGCAAGCGACGGCCGCGAGCGCGAGGCCGACGGTGACACTGGGGATGAGCGCGCGAGGACGAAGCATAGGTGGTGCGCGAAAATCTACCACCGGGGCGGCGACGCGCGCCAGTGGGCAAGCGGCCCCACGCGCCGCGCGCGGCTCGCCAGCCGGTGACATCGTCGCGACGCGTGCTGGAGCGAAGCGTGATGGTCGTTCGAGCATGTTTTTCGGAACATGTCCGAAGAGCCATGCACCGGAGCGACGCGGCGGTCGCGGAGGCGGCGCGCGCGGACGAGGCCGGCGGACGATCGACCGGCGAGCACCTGTCCTGACGGGCAGGTCAGGCGGGGGGAGATCTGCGGGCCGAGGAAAGCGAAGTCAGAAAGCGAGAGAGGCCCCGCGTGGGCGGGGCCTCTCTCGCTGCGCATCCGGAAGGATTCGAACCTCCGACTTTCGGTTCCGTAGACCGACGCTCTATCCAGCTGAGCTACGGATGCAAAACCCTGCAGGGGAGGTGCAGGGGCGGCGAAACCTATCAGGGTCCGAGGGGGGGAGCAAGAGGCTTCTGCGCGACAAAAACGAGCGCTACATCACAGAAGCTCAGCCGGCCCCGCCGGTCGCCCGCTCGGTCATCAGGGTGAGGAGGGTGATGGCGTTGTTGCCGAAGTGGACGGCGACGGCGCACACAAGCCGCCCGGTGGCGACGTAGACCCCGGCGAACACCAGCCCCAGCCACAGATAGACGACCAGGCCGTGGATGTTGCCGTGGAAGACGGCGAACAGCAGGGCCGAGGTGACGAGCCCCGGCCACATGCCGGCGCGGTGGGCGATCCGCCGGAACACGAGGCCGCGGAAGAACAGCTCCTCGCCGAGCGGGGCCAGCAGGAGGGCCGAGAACACCAGGCTGCTGAGGGCCGAGCCGCCGGCGGCCACGAGCTCCAAGACCAGCGGCTGCTCGGCGATCGGCGCGCCGAGCAGCTGCATGAGGAAGCCGAGGGCGTAGCTGCCGACCACGGCGGCGCCGAGGTAGACGAGGGAGATCGTCGCGGCCCGGGGCAGGCGGGGCTGCTGCGCGGCCGGCACGAGCGGCGGCAGCGGGCCGGGGTCGAGCGCGCGGGTGAAGCGGTCGTAAAGGAGGGCGCCGACGAGGGTGGCGATCGGCGTCAGCGCCAGGGAGAGGGCGACCTTGGCCTGGTCCGGCGGCAGCACCGGGCGGCCGAACAGCGCCTGGATCGCGGCGCGCAGGCCGTCCGCGACCCCGGGGATCCCCAGGATCACGAGCAGGCCGGCGGCGAAGCAGCCGATCGCCATGACGATCTCGCTGGTGACGACGGCGATCCGATCTCTGACGGCGGCGGACACTCGCGCTCAGTGTGGCGGGGGGCGCCAGATCCTACAAGGAGCCGCTGTGCTGTCGGTCGGGGTGTGACCTTGGCCCGTGCCCGGACCCTTGCAACCGGCGAGCGATGCGGCTAGGTTCCGAGACCCCGCGGGCCCCCGGCACGCGGCGTCCGACAACCTGACTGCGCACGGAATGGTGGCCGAGAGGCTGAAGGCGCAGGTTTGCTAAACCTGTGTAGGGGAAACTCTACCGAGGGTTCGAATCCCTCCCATTCCGCCACGTTCGAGGCCGTCCTCCCGCTCCCTGGGTCGGACGGCCTTCGAGCTTTCGGCGCGCGCATCGCGGCCGCTGCGCCTGCAGCCGCGCGTGCTCGAGACAGCGTCGATCTCGTGTCGGCGCTCGCGCGATCTCCGAGCGAGGGGCGCGCCGAGGATGGCCCGGAAGACATGGGCAAAAAGACATGTCCTCGGGGACCGGTGCGGTCGTCGCGCTCCCGGCCGGTCGCAGCGGCGCCGAACGCTGCGACGAGCCGGGTCGGCGGAGCGAGCCGGCGGACCGGGGCGCGCGGTGCTTCGGCGCCCCGCGAGCGCGGCCGGGCCCCGGGTGTCGAGCTCAGTAGGCCGAGCCGTCCTTGCGGGTGAAGTGCCAGCGGCCGTTCTCGAACACCCCGACGAGGTCGTCGGCCGGGTAGGTGACGGCGTCGCCGGGGGTGCGGTCGCCGACCTCGAGCAGGGCGACGTCGCTGTCGGTGAGGTTGAGGACGTGGTGCGCCTCGCCGGAGCCCGCCGGGAAGCCGATGCACATGCCGGGCTCGAGCTCGAACTCGCCGGCGTCGGTGACGAGGGTCGGGCGGCCCTCGAGGACGTAGACGAACTCGTCCTGGCGGGTGTGGGCGTGGCGCAGCGCGCTGCACGAGCCCGGCGCCAGGCGGGTGTGGTTGACGCCGAAGTTGACGAGCCCGAACAGATCGCCGAGCGGCCGCTTGAGCCGGCCCTCGACGCGGCGGGCGAACTCGGGCGGATACACGCTGGGCCGCGCGCGGGGCGGGGCTTCGGCGGCGACGATCGGGGTCTTTCGCGGGGGCTGATCGGTGCTCATGACGGGCTCACGGGGTGCGAGAGAGCTGGCTCATGGGGCAGGTGACGATCGAAGGGCGGCGGCCGGAGGCGCGAAGGACATGTCCCGAAGGACACGTTCATGGGATGGCGCTCGGGACCTGTCGGGCGGCGCTGCTCAGGCGGGCTCGCCGCGCATGCGTCGCTGGCGGGCGCGGCCGATCTTGCGCAGCAGCGGCTCGATCCAGTGCGACGTCCGCGGGAACAGGTCGGCGATCCGCGCGAGCAGGGCCCGCGAGCGCGGCAGGGCCAGCAGGAGCGGGCGGCGCGGCAGGACCTCGTCGACGATGGCGCGGACGACGTCGTCGGGGGTGAGCAGGCGCGAGCCGGAGAAGGTCAGCTCGGCCTCGCCGTAGTGGAGCTGGAGGTCGAGCATGGGGGTGCGCACGGCGTCGGGACAGACGACGGTGAGGGCGACGCCGCGCGGGCGCAGCTCCTGGGCGGCCGCCAGCGAGAAGGCCCGCACGGCGTACTTCGAGGCGCTGTAGAGGGCGATCCCCGGGACCGGCGCGAGGCTGGCGAGCGAGGCGATGTTGATGATGTGGCCGCGACCCCGGGCGACCATGTGCCGGGCGGCGGTGCGGGTGCCGTGGACGACGCCCTTGGTGTTGATGTCGAGGTGACGGTCGACCTCGAGCGGGTCACACTCGAGGGTGTAGCCGGGCTTGAGGTAGCCGGCGACGTTGAGCAGGACGTCGACGCCGCCCATCACCCGCGTGGCCTCGGCGAACACGGCCTCCCAGGCGACCGGGTCGCGCACGTCGAGGCCGCGACAGTGGGCTCGCTCGCCCGGCCAGCCGCGCGCGGCGGCGAAGTCCTGCAGCGGCTCCAGCCGGACGTCGGTGGCGAATACGGTGTGGCCGGCCGCGAGGAGGACGTCGGCGGCGTGACGACCGATGCCGCTGGCACATCCGGTGATGAAAAATCGCTGTGGTGCGAGCATCCCGTCTGGCCGCGGAGCCTAACACGGGGCCCGGGGACCCCGCGTCGGTGAGGTCCTCAGCGAGGCTCCGCCGACCCGGCTGCGAGGTCGATGCGGATGCATCGACGCTTGAAAACGCGCGGGCGATCCGGTAATCCGAGAGCATGCGCTTCGAACGCCGCTGGTTGCTCGCATTCATGATCGCCGCCTGCGGCGATTCCGGGCCGCTGCTCACCAGCGCCGGCCCGGTGACGACGTTCCCCGGCCCGCTCGGGACGACGGCCGAGGAGCCGCCGACGACGACGACGAGCGGCGCGGGCCCGGGGCCGATCACCGAGGCGTGGATGACCGGCGGTCCGACCACGAGCACGACCGGCGAGGTGACGACGACGAGCGACGGCGGCCTCGAGACGACGACGACGACGACGACGACGGGCGATCCGCTGGCCGATTGCCCGCGGCTGCGGGTGATGGTGCCGGCCGGCGAGGTGCTCAACGTGCGCCCGTCGCCGTCGACGGCCGAGGAGCCGGTGGCGACGCTGGCGAATGGACAATTGGTCGAGACGGTGGCGGCGGTCGCCGGCGAGACGATCGACGGCAATTCGCTGTGGTACCAGATCGCGTCGCCCGCCGGGTTCGTGTTCTCCGGCTTCGTCTCCTGCACGCTCGACGAACCGCCGGCCCCGCCCGCAGGCTACTACTTGCCGCTGACCTGCGGGATGTCGGCCAAGATCACGCAAGGCAACGACGGCGGGGTCAGCCACCAGGGCAAGGACTTCTACGCGTTCGACTTCGGGCTCGGCTTGAACACGCCGCTGGTGGCGATGGCCGACGGGACGGTCCACCACGTCTTCGCCGAGACCGGCCCGGGCGACCCCTGCTACGACGGCGGCGGGCCGGAGTGCGGGCCGTACGGCAACCTGGTGGTGATCCTGCACGGCGACAATACGTCGAGCTATTACAAGCACCTCAACGAGGTCCACGTGACGCTCGGGCAGGCGGTGACGC
Organism: Nannocystis exedens; assembly: GCF_002343915.1. Taxonomy (GTDB): domain Bacteria; phylum Myxococcota_A; class Polyangia; order Nannocystales; family Nannocystaceae; genus Nannocystis; species Nannocystis exedens. The sequence goes on from NZ_NETK01000001.1 coordinate 7,763,126, forward strand.
GCGGGCAGACGATCGGGCTGTCGGGCTCGACCGGCTATTCGACGGGGCCGCACGCGCACGTGATGCGGCAGGAGAACTGCGGGCAGAGCAAGTGCCAATCGATCCCGCTCAGCTTCGTCGAGTGCGGGGTGCCGACGCAGGGACAGACGGTCACGTCGATGAACTGCCCGTAGCGAGATCGAGGGCAGGGCGCGGGCCCGCCTCGCGGATCGGCGGGGTCGGTGCTACGGTGCGGACCGCCGCGCCTCCGCTCATGCCTCAAGATCCGCGCGCACCGAGCCCCGCTCCCGCTCCTCGCCGGCGATGGTCGCGCCGGGGCGTGATCGCGGCCCAGATCGCGGTGGGGCTGGGGCTCGGGCTGGCGGCCACGGAGTACGCATTCCGCGTGCGCGACGAGGGGGCATTCCCGCACGTGAATTTCTACGTGGCCGATCCGCAGCTCGGGGTGCGCCTGCAGCCGGGCGCGTCGATGGGGTTCAAGCTGGGCCGCAATCCGCGGACCACGATTCGGGTCAACGCGAGCGGTTATCGCGGGACCGACTGGCCCGAGCCGCCGCAGGCGCGCGAGATCGTGGTGGTCGGCGATTCGCAGGTGTTCGGGCTCGGGGTCGAGGACGCGGAGACGTTTTCGGCCAGGCTGGCTGAAAGGACAGGTCGGCCGGTGCTCAACGCGGGGGTGCCGACCTACGGGCCGCGCGAGTACCTCGAGGTGGCCCGCGAACTGCTGGTGCAGCGCAGGCCCGCGACGGTGGTGGTGGTGCTCAACTTCGTCAACGACCCGTTCGAGCTCGAGCGGCCGAACACCGAGCGCCACGCGGTGTGGGACGGCTGGGCGGTCCGCCGCGAGACGGCGCCCGCCGCGGTGACGCAGTTCCCGGGGCGGGCGTGGCTGTTCTCGCGGTCGCACGCGGTGTACGCGTTGCGCCGGTGGCTGCACGCGGGCGCCTCGGCGGGGGGCCGGACCGCGACGACGCGGGCGGGCGGCCGCTCGACCCGGGGACGCCGTCGGAGGGCGGCTGGGAGGACCTCGTGCACGCGAGCTTGCGGGCGCAGGCGCAGCGGGCGGAGGCGGCGGCGCAGCACGAGCAGCGCCGCGGGGCCTCGCGCGCGCAGATCGAGGCGCTGAGCCGGCCGCTGCGGGCAGAGCAGGACCGGCTGCGCGCGCTCGAGGAGGAGCTGCGGTACGGCGATCCGGCGCAGTTCTGGGCGGAGGTGGCGGCGGGCCGGCCGGGCGACATCGTCGACAGTCGGCTGGCGGAGAGCGGGCGGTCGATCGTGCTGACGGCCGAGCTGATCCGCCAGGCGGTGGCGATCCGCGAGGACTACAGGAAGCAGCAGCGCAAGCTCGCCAAGCAGCAGGCGGCGGAGTTGCGCGCGCTGCAGGCGGCCGCGGCGACGTTGACCGACTCGCGCGAGGCGGTGCTCGCGGAGCTGGCCCGCAGCGCGCCCCGGCCGCGGCCGCAGTCGGTGTTCGACGCCTACCTGGCGGAGTTCAAGGCGCTGTGCGACCTGCACGGGGCGGAGCTGGTGGTGGTGGCGCTGCCGATCGACGTGCAGGTCGACGCCGGCGAGTGGGCCAAGTACGGGGTCGAGCAGGGGCCGGACATGCGGCCGTCGCAGATCTTGCTGACCGACGTGGTGGCCAGCGCGGAGGAGCTGCGGATCCGCAGCTTCGACGCGACCGCGGCGCTGCGCGCGGCCCAGCCGGGGGCGTTCCTCGACGGCGACATCCACCTGACGGCGCGCGGCCACGCGGCCCTCGCCGAGGCGCTGGCTGAGCGGCTGGCGCGACCGCTGCCGCCGCGGGTGCCGGGGCCGGGCCTGCCCCAAGGGACACGTTACGCGCCGGCGAAGCCGGCGTGGGACGCGGTGGAGGCGGTGCCGTTCGCAGGGTGGGCGACGGGCACGGTGCAGCACCTCGGCGGGTGGCTCAAGCTGCGGCTGTCGGCGGCCGACGCGGTCGAGCCGATCCGCGAGATCGAGGTGCTGGAGGGCGGCTCGCCGGCGGCGATGCGCATGACGACGGCGACCGGGATGACGCTGGTGACGCCGCTCTCCGTGGGGTCGCCGCTGACGGCGCGGCTGTATCGCCTCGACGGTGTCGGGGAGCTGCGGATCGGCTGGGAGGCGGCGCAGCCGCGGGTCGAGGTGGTCGGGCTGGCGGAGGCTCCCGGGCGATCGCTCGTGTTCACGCGGCCGCCCGACGCGCTGTGCCGCTGCGACACGTGCGACGAGATGTGGGGCGACCCTGCGCTGGTTCCGGCGTGCAAGGCGGGGCAGACCGAGGCGAAGGGCGACGGCTGCGAGGCGCTGCTCGGCTGCGTGCGCCACGACCCGCTGTTCGCGCCCGACTGTCCCGAGGGACAGGTGCATGCGTTCGCCAGCAACGCCTGCTTCACGCCGTGCGACGACGACAACCCGTGCGAAAAAGGGCGCTGCACGCCGTGGCACGGGGCCGCGGTGTGTGTCGGCGGGGCGTGAGAGTTTACCTGCCTAAAAGGACCTCCGGTCGCGGCGGCGACGATGCACCATGGCTCGAAGGGCATGCTCGAAAGAGCATGCTCTTTAGAACATGGGATTGGAATAATGGCCTCGAGGACATCCGCGTCGCGCCCGGGCTTCGTCGGTGGCCGCGACCGACGTGTGTCTCGCGGCCCCGACGATTGTCGCGAGCGCTCCGCCGCTGCCGGTCATGTCCAGCGCGACCCGGCGCGCGGGGGGCGGCGATCTTGCCGGTGGGCGTGATGGGCGTGGGCGGGGTCGCAGAGGCGTTCGGAGAGTCGGGTGGGTGTTTGGCCTACATGGCGATCGGTGAGCGGTTCACGCGCGGAGCGGCGGCGTGGTAGCCTGGGGCAGGATTGCCCGGCGCGCGAACACAGGGATCCGGGCGGATGCGGCTCGTGGCGCTGGTCTTGGCGCTCGGGACGTCGGGGGCGGCGCAGGCGGCCGGGCTGCCGCCGTGGGAGCCGCCGACGACGGAGGTCGAGGCCGAGGCGCCGGGTGACCCGGGCTCGAAGGCGGCTGCTTCGGAGCCGCCGAAGGGCGAGGCGAAACCGGCCGAGCCGCAGCGCGGGGCGAGTGCCGCCGGGGCCGAGCCGCAGGGCGAGGTGAAGCCGTCGGGGACGGAGCCGAAGCCCGCGAGCGGGGAGGTCGGTCCGCGAAGCAGCGAGGCTGCGACCAGCGCGAATGGTGGGACCGCGAATGTGCAGAGTTCAGCGCGGCTGGCCGGCGATGCGCTGCCGCCGCCGCCGATCGATCCGAACGACGCGCCATTCATGCGACCGCCGAACAATCAGATCGGGACCGCGCCGCCGCGCACGCGGCCCGACATTCGCCAGGGGTGGTCGGCGCGGCGGCGGTTCGCGCTGACGATCGCGCCGGCGTACGCGATGTTGCGGCTGCCGTTCCAGGGCCGCTTGACGGCCAACAATCAGGCGCCGCGGCTGCACGGGGCGGGCGTCAACGCCGAGTTCGACGTGCAGGCCTGGCGCTGGATCTGGGTCCGCGCGATGGGGGTCTATTCGGGACACCCGGTCGGCGAGGAGCGGGCGCAGATGGAGATGGAGGTCGTGCGCACGGCGCCGCCGGGCACGATTCACGTGATGACCTACGGCGTCGGCCCGGTGTTCGCGCTCGACCTGGGGCGCTTCCTGCCGCTGATCGAGGTCGGGGTGGCGGGCCTGCGAGTGGTGACGCCCACCGGCGGGGGGACGGGTCAGCGCGGCGAAGCGTGTATGGCCAACGGTGCGTGCGACGTCGGGCTGAAGTGCAACAGCGCGCGGATCTGCGAGGTCACGACGATCGGCGAGATGTACCTCGGGCTGGCCGTCGATCTGCTGGTGCGGCGCCACCTGAGCTTCGGCGCCCAGTTCCGCTACAACGTCCGCTTCGCCGAGCTGAAGTCGTTGAACCTCACGCCGGGGTATCTGCTCGGGACGGTGCGGCTGACGGTGCGCTTCTGAGTCCGCTGGGCCGATCTGCGGCCGCGCTGCGGCCGCGGGCGGATCGAACGCGGTTCGGGGGGCTGTCGCGGGCGCCGGCGATGTGCGACCATGCCCGCCATGCGCCAATTCCTCTGGAATTGCCGCTCGAAGCCCACAACTTGAGCGTTACCGAGCGCGGCGGCGCTCGCCAGACCTCTCGGAATCGCACACCACGAGTCGAGCGTGGCAGCGAGGACGATGAGCCCCCTGGGGCTAGAAACCCCAGAATTTTGAGGTCTGCGAAGGAGGGTCCCAGCAACCACGGGATGCTGACTTCACTCCTTCGCCGGTTCATCCCCTCCATCGTCAACAAAAACACGATCTCGGAATCGCCGGTCGCCACGGCGGATGCGGCAACCCTGAACAGCATCCTGGACGAGTTCTGGGACCTGCACTGGCAGCACCTCGACGACGCGGAGGGTGTCGAGCGGACGCTCCGTCTCTACCTGCGACCTGCCTTTGGGGCCAGGCCGGTCAATGCCCTAAGCCGCGACGAGCTGCTGCGCTGGCACCAGAAGGCAGAGCACAGGAGGGTGCCCTCCATGGCGAACCGAGCGATCAAGCTCGGCCGTCAGGTGTGGCGCGCGTTGCGGCCAGGGGAGTTGAACCCGTTCGCCGACATCCCGCTCTACCCGATCCGCCAGCGCACGCGCGTCTTCAGCGAGGATGAGCGCGCTCGATTCGCGACGGCCCTCGAGGGCATGCTCAGGCCCAAGGGAAGAGGAAAGCGCCCGAAATGCACCGAGGTTGTCGCGGACGCGATCTGGTGCGTGCGGGGCACCGGCGGGCGGCGTTCGGAGGTGCTCTCGTTGCGACGAGAGCAGATCGATCTGCGCGCTGAGCTCGCGTACCTCGACGAGCACAAGACCGACGACGACGAAGACGTTCGGACGCTGCAGCTCACCAACTGCATGGACGTCATCCGGAGGCGTTGCGACATCTGCGACAAGACCGGCAACCCGTGGCTCTTCCCGAGCCCGAAGAAGAGCGCGAGCGGTCACGTGGAGAACATCGACGCGGCCTTTCACGAGGCATGCCGCCGCGCTGAGATGGTGCGGACGCGTGGCCTGTCGCCGCATGCCCTTCGGCGCGATCTGGCCACGAAATTGCTAAATGGCGGCACGGACCTTCGTGTGTGCCAGAAGGTCCTGGGGCACCGGAACATCGCCTCCACATCACGCTACGCCCGTGCCAACGACGAGACGGCGCGCCGCGCGGTGAGGAACAACGGCGTGAAGCGGGAGGCCCAGGAAGTCGCGGTCCCTCGGCCGACCGAAGGAGGTGCGTGATGCGGAAGCGACACGAAGACCTCGCGGATGACGTCGACGGCCTCGTCGGTCCGCCGGAAGCCGACGTCCTCGGCACGGTCGGCCGAACCTTCAGCCGCGAGGAAGCTATCGTCGCGCCGAGGGTGCAGGCGCAGCTCGTGGCCCCGCGCGTGCGCCTGTACTGCAGCAGGTGCGGCGCGCGCCTCGTCTGCTGCGCGTGCGGCGACTACTATCGGAACTGCAAGGGGCCCTGCGCGTGCGGCGACGTGGCCGCCTGCCCGGACTGCGACCTGGAAGCTGTCGAGATCCGCGACCGGTGCGGCACGGTGGTCGGGGTGCTGCAAGGGGTGGTGGAGTCCGCGTCGCCGCGCCGGAAGGTGCTGGCGCTCCCCAGAAAGGCGGGAGGTGCGGCGTGATGCTCCTCGCCTTCATCCTCACCCTGTCCGGCGGTCTGCTCCTCGGCATCTTGCTGGGCGCCCGGTTCCAGCGCGGGCGCTCGCAGCCCTCCTTGAACGAGGCATGGGCCTGGGCACGCCGAGAGCGAGCCGCGCGACTCGCCAGCGAGACGCGCGTGCGGCAGCTCGAGCGCGACGTCCAGGAGTTCGAGAAGGTGGTCGCCGCGCTGGCTCCGCCGGAGCCGGAACACGGCCACCTCGTGGCGGAACTCGAAAGCTCGCTGCGAGTGCTCGGTCTTGACGTGGCGATCGACGACCTCCAGCCGACGCTGCCGGACGCGAGCGAGAGCAAGGAGCGCATCCGTCGTCGGTTGTTCGGAGGCGAGGTGAACCCGTGACGAAGGCTGACCTCGTCGACCTGGTCGCCGTCCTGCTGCGGCTCGCACTCCGAAGAGCGGGCTCGTCGGTGCGAGCGGCGGCCCTCTGCAGCGTCACCGTCCGCGCGCCCCGCGGGGCCGCTAACTGCGGCTTCTACCCCCGGAGGCCGCGATGACGAAGCCGCTGTCGCCCGGGTGTCGGCAGGCGCTGCTCCTGCTGCTCGAGCGGCGGCGGCACAACCCATTTCTGAGCCGACGGGCGAAGGCCCTCGAGGAACGCGGTCTCATCGAGCAGAGGGAGGACACCGCCACCTGGCAGCTCTCCGCGGCCGGTCGCGTCCTCGCCAAGGAGATCGCGCGTCGATGACGTGCCGTCCCGGCCCGCGGCTCCTGCTGACCACGCTTCGCCAGACCGCGGGCGAAGATGGGTGGAGCCACGCGTCCGTGCCTACCCTGGCCTGGGAGACAGGTCAGTGCGAGCGGACGATCTACCGGCAGCTCGGCGCCCTTCACCTGGCCGGGCTGCTGATGCGCGAGCGGCGGCGGGTCGCCGGCCGGCTGCGCACGTGCTGGGCGCTCGGTGCCCGGGCGCGCGACCTCCTCGCCTCACAATTCGCGGCGCAGCTGCAGGCCGAACAGCTCGAGCTCGTCGACGTCGCCGGCCAGCTGGTCGTCGCGACCCCGCAGCAGGCCGACGACGCCCGCGAAGCCGGGGCCCGCGTCGTGAAGCGGCCGCTCTGGCCGCGCCGTATTCCGCTCTCGCTGACCCGCGACCTCGGCAAGCTGCTGCGCCGGGAGGGCTGGCAGGCGGTCATGCAGGTGTTGCGGGGCTACCACGCGGCGACGCTCGATGATCCGCGGCAGTGGCGCTGGTGGCCGCTTCTCTGGCGTCCGGGCGTGTGGTCCCGGGCCGCGGTCCTGGCCGAGGACGCCGCTCAACGTCACCGGGCTCGCGTTCATCGCCACCTCGAGTCGCTGAGGCCGAAACCGGAGACAGAACCCGAAGCCGTCACCGCGCTCCTCATGCGGTGGCGGCACCAGGGAGGTACCGCCCCATGAACGTGAGCGACATCCTGCCGATCGCGCGAGCCGTCGCCCGTCTCGCGCCGTCGCACGAGCGCGACGAGGCCCTCGGCGTGGCGCTCCTGGCTATCACCAACGCCTGGCGCCGGTACGAGCCGGAGCGCGGCGAGTGGCGAGCCTGGGCCCGTATCTGGGCCAGAGGCGCCGTCGTGCGCTACCTGGAGCGTCGGTCGCTCGAGCTGCGGCTCATCGAACCGGCGGCGCCCGACGAGGCCGGCGAACAGCTCGACGAAGGCGTCTTCGACGCCTTCGCGCGCCTGCGACAGGCCGCCCAGCTCGACCGCGAGGTCGTGCAGGCCCGCCTCGCGGGGCTGACCCTTCGGGCAGCGGGCGAGCGACTCGGGTGCAGCCGGACGCAGGTCATGCGGCGCGAGCGGCGAGTGCTCGCGGCCCTCGGAGGCGCGCAGGCATGAGTGACTTCGTCGAACGCGAACACGAGTACGCGATCCTCGGGGCCGTGCTGCTCCGAGGGCAGATCGCCCTCGACGAAGCCGACGTCCAGCCGGCCCACTTCGGCGACCCGGTCGCCCGCACGATCCTCGACGCGCTGGTGTCGATCGCGGAGCGCGGCGAGCCGGTGGGCGACATCGTCGGCCTGCAGGCGGAGCTGGAGCGCCGCGGAAACCTGAAGCTGGTCGGCGGCCTGCCGGCCCTGAGCAAGCTCGTCGACAAGTACGCGACGGCGCGCAACGCCGGCTGGCACGGACGTCGCGTCCGCGAGCTCGCCGTCGGGCGGATGCTCCGCCAGGGCATGCGCGATCTCCTCGAGGCGCATCCGGATGAACTCGTGACGCGGGCGCGCGAGGAGTTGCCCCCGCTGCTCGATGGTGTTGCGACCGCCGCCCCGCCGATCGGACAGGTCGTTCGGGACAGCCTGGATGCGATCGCCCGCGCCGGCATGGGCCAGGCGCCGGTCGTGCCCACGGGGCTTAGGGTGCTGGACGACAGGCTGGGGGGCGGCATCCGCCCCCAGCAGCTGGTCGTGATCGGCGCGCGGCCATCGATGGGGAAGACCGGCCTCCTCATCACGTGGGCGGCAGCGTCGGCGCGCGCGCGGCGACCGGTCTACATCGCCACGCTCGAGATGTCCGCCGTCGAGGTGGTGCAGCGCATGCTCGCGCTTCTGGCGCTCGTCGACGTCCAGGCGGTGATCGCCGGCCGCCTGAGCCATGCGGAAGCGCAGCGGCTCAGCGACGCGGCCGAGGCGGTGAAGGGCGCGCCGCTCGTGATCGACGATGACGTGCGCTCGCTGGGTCAGCTGCGCGCGCGCGTCCGTCAGTGGGTCCGTCGCACCGCGGCGACCAGCAGCGACGCAAACGCCTGGGTCGCGGTCGACTACCTTCAGCTGCTCGAGTACGAGGGCCGCGCCGACAACCGCGAGCAGGAGATCAGCGGCCTCTCTCGCGGCCTGAAGCGGCTGGCCAAGGACGCGAACATCCCGGTGGTCGCCGCGGCGCAGCTCAATCGAGCGGTCGAGGCTCGCGCGGATCACAAGCCGCACCTGGCCGACCTCCGCGAGTCCGGCAGCGTCGAGCAGGACGCGGACATCGTCCTGTTTCCCTTCCGCGAGGAGCACTACAAGCCGACGACGCAGAACGCCGGGAAGGCTGAAATCATCGTCGGGAAGCACCGTAACGGGCCTACCGGCGAGGTCACCGTCGCGTTCCGTAAGGCGCTGGCGGCGTTCTTCAACCCCTGACCCAAGGAGCGAGTAGATGCAGCTGGTGATCGGCGCGGTGCCCGGCCCGACCGTGAAGGACGCAGGCGGTTTTCGCTGCATCGCCGCGGATCCGCCGTGGCTCGAGCAGGGGGGCGGCGGGCGAGGCGCGCAGGAGCACTACCCGCTGCTGTCGACGCCGGCGATCATCGAGACGATGTTGCGGGCGCCGTGTTGGACGCCGGCACCCAGCTGTCACCTCTGGCTCTGGGTGACCAACAACTTTCTCCCGGACGGCTTGCACGTGATGCAGGCGCTCGGCTTCCGCTACGTCAGCAACATGGCCTGGGCGAAGGACAAGGTCGGCCTCGGCCAGTACCTCCGAGGCCAGCACGAGCTCGTGCTCTTCGGCGTGCGCGGCCAGCTGCCGGCGCAGGCGCCCGTGCCGAGCCTTCTCGTCGCCCCCCGCCGGGCGCATAGCCAGAAGCCCCCTGAGGCCTTCGAGCGGTTCGAGGCTGTGAGCCCCGGGCCTCGCCTCGAGATGTTCGCGCGGGAGCGGCGGTCCGGCTGGGAACCGTGGGGGAACGAGCTCGCCGCATGACGGAAAGGACATGAACAATGAGTCAGTCGAGAAAGAGACAATCGAACGTCGTTGACACTGAAGTGCCAGGGCTCGCGCTGGAGACCTCGCCGGAGCAGCCGAAGTGGGCCATCGTGCTGGCGAAGTCGGGCGAGCGCGTTCTGCCCCTGCTCGCCGACGACGCCGACGCGGCGCGCTGGGTCGTCAAACAGCTGGGCGACATCACGAGCTGGGCGGGCGGGCCGCCGGACGTCAAAGACGCCCGGGCCAAGGACGGCGTCGCCCGCGTGTACCGGGGGCTGACGTATCCCCGCGTCGCGTCGGGCTGGACCTACGACAACAGCAGGACCGCGCTCTTCAGCGGGGGGTGACGCGATGCGGCGTGGCGTGGACTCCTCGCTCGCGGTCGCGTACCTCCGAGTGAGCACCGACGAGCAGCACCTCGGGCCCGAAGCGCAGCGAGCGGCGATCGAGTCGTGGGCGCGTGCGCGAGGGATCCACGTCGTCGCGTGGCACGAGGACAAGAACGTCGGCGGCGCCCAGGCGCTCGAGCAGCGACCCGGGCTGATGGCCGCGCTGGCGTCCCTGCGCGCCTCCCGGGCTGCGACTCTGGTCGCCGCCAAGCGCGATCGACTCGCCCGCGACGTCGAGCTGGCCGGCGCACTCGAGGTCCGTGTGCGCCGGCTCGGCGCTCGCGTCGCCACCGCGGACGGCACCAGCGACAAGCATACGACCGACGGCCGGCTCTTGATGCGGATGGTCGACGTGTTCGCGGAGCACGAGCGGGCAGTGATCCGCGACCGCACCCGCGCGGCTCTGGCGGCCAAGCGCGCCCGGGGCGAGCGCGTCAGCGGACAGCCCCCGTACGGCTTCCGACATGAGGCGGGCCGCCTCGTCGCCGATGAGCGCGAGCAGCTGGTGCTGCAGCAGCTCGAGCAACTGCTCGAGCGCGGCCTGAGCCTGCGCCAGATCGCGGCGGCGTTGACCGCCCGCGGCTGTCGTTCCCGCGCGCCGGATGGGCGCTGGCACAAGACCACCCTCGCGCGCCTCGCGCGGCGAGGTCCAACCGGACACCGACCGGACGGTCCGTGTCCAGAAAATGTGCGTTAGTGACCAGGACCCTCTTGACGGCTGGCCTTCGGCCCGGCGCACAACGCGGCTGTGGACGCTCGCCGTGGTCTGGCGCGCCTACCTCCGTCAAGCAGCGCAGCGATCTCGTCCGAACAGCAAACCCAACGAAATTCCACCAAACAGGGTTTTTGGGTGCCTATTTCAGGCGAAGGGGCTGGTGGCGCGGAGTTCGCGTGAGCCAGATCCTAGGACCGCCCGTTGCGCGTGTGTTACCTAAAACAGGCCATGCGAGACGCTGATCTACGTGCAGCTCTTCACCAGAAGGTTCTTCGGGACCACCATGGGCAGGCTGATACTCTGGTGCTCGATGAGCTCGGCTTGTGGTACGGCACCGCGCGGGTGGATATCGCCGTCGTGAACGGACGGTTGCACGGATACGAAATAAAGAGTGACCGCGACACTCTCGAGCGCCTCCCCGCTCAGGCGCAAGTTTACAACAATGTCCTTGATCGCGTCACGCTCGTGGTAGGGGAGACGCACCTTGAGAAGGCGATCAAGATCGTGCCCCCTTGGTGGGGTGTCAAGGTAGCGTTCGCTGGGCCTCGCAAAGCTATTCATTTTCGCGAAGAAAGAGCCCCAGGAACAAATCCGGCGATCGATCCCGTTGCTGTAGCTGCGCTGTTGTGGTGTGACGAGCTCATAGAGTTGCTGGCAAGCCTGGGGGCAGCGCGAGGGCTGCGGGGCAAGTCGCGTGACCGCCTGACGCGAGCGCTCGCCGACCTGCTCCCGCAGGATGAATTGCGTGCAGTCGTCAGGATGCGCCTCAAGGAGCGCTCAAACTGGCGAGTTGCTTCAGCACGTACCTGATGTGATGGTTCGTCCCTACTGAGCGCCAGGTGGTCATGTTCCCCGTCCCGACCTCACCGTTGGCGCACTCATGGATGTACCGGTCCCCCCAACTGAAGTCTGCCCCGCAGTATCGAGGATCCGCGATAAGGCTCTGCGAGAGCTTTACGTACTGTCCGAAGCCGCCGTACTGAGGGCCGGTGACCTTGCGGCCCCGCTTGATCAACCACGCGTCATCGAGCGTGTACCGGATGTTCGCCGCACCCGCGTACGGGACGTGGCTGTAGATCGCGTGCGCGGCCGTGTAATCGCCGAAGAGAACTTCCCTCGTTGCGGCGAGACGTGCGGCAACGTTCTTCCACACGTTCCACTCGATGCGTGGGATGGTGTCCTCGCCGGTGATGGAAGCCAGGTTCTCGGGAAACGCCGAAGCTGCGTAAGTAACCGTCCGCCACTGCGCGAAATGGGGCAGGTTGGCAAGGAAACCCATCATGGTGAAAGACTGGCTAGTCACATTCGATTGCGGCGTCACTTGGATGAAGCCAGCATCGACCACGACGTCAACCTCCCCGGGGTCCAACGCCAGTAGCTTCATCAGGCTACTCATGTCGTCCGCGAAGCCTACTTCTGCAATCTCGTCAGGAGTGATGCGGATGAGCGCACCTCGGCCGTCCGCCTTAGCGACCGCAGCGACGGCGCGCTGGAAAGACTCGTCGCGAGCAACCCCAGTGACAGGAATACCGAGCAGTTCGAGCGCTCGGAGACGTTCGAACACAGCTTCAACCGGATTGTTGTCCTCGTCGAGACCCAGCTCTACGCAAATCGGACTCTCCTTCCCCCAGGATTTGTCTATCTGCTTGACGAACTTGTCGTAGGAGGCTCCCGGCTCGTCTTCTTCCTCCGACCCCGGTAGAAATTCGATCATCGGGCGTGCGAAGTGCTTGTCCCCGACCGGCAGGTTCTGCAAGGCCTGTTGTTCTCCGCGTTTCCATCGAAGGATTGGCGTGTATCGAAATTGGGCATTCATCCACACCAATCTGCCGTTACGCTATTGCATCGTCAAGACGCATAACTCGGAATGAGCCATGGCAGGACCAATGTTTCGGCGACATCGAACGCGGTTTGACGTGGCCCCGATGACTGCGAGTTCATGCTCATCGTGTGTTATGACACGGCCGTGCGAAGCCGTATTCACGAATGAACCGGCCGCCTCGCGCTCGGGCGTTGCGGCCCGCAATTGCTGTCCGTCGGCTCGAACGCGAGCGCGAGCCGAAGCCGACGAGGCCGGAGCCGCTCGATCGCCCGAGCCTGGGCGCTCAACGAGAACCTCAACCCGCGAGCACCGCCAGGCCATGTCGTCGGCGTCGCGCCGCTGTCCGGTGCTCGGAGCGCGCGCCCCGCTCCGGTTCGAAGCGCGGGGCCAGCTGGTGGCGGAGGGGGCCGCGGTCCTTGAGCCTCAACGCCCCCGCGACTTCCGCGGTCGCCGGCGCTCGCCCGCGGTCACGTAGCCGCACGTCACCGTGATCTTCAGCGGATAGGCCCCGCGCGGCACCCCCAGATGTTCGTCCGCGAATAGCTCGAACTCGTGCCACAGCGCCTCGAGGGGCGCGGGCGATAGGCGTGACAGCACCGCGCAGAACTCGGCCGGCTGGATCGTCACCGGCTCGCCGTGCCGCTCGCACAGCCATCGCGCGAATCGCCACGAAAGCGGGATCTCCGGCGTATCGTCCTCCGTGAGGCGAAATGTGTCGCAGCAGCCGGAGAAGTACGCCACGACCTCCTGGAGCGTGCCCATCGACGTGTACATCCGCGGCCGCCGCGTCAGGGAGTACACCGTACCAACCAGCGAAGCGGCGGGGGACGACACCATCGCGGCAGCTTAGCTCACCCCGAGCGCCTGATCCTCGACCTCTGCGGCGGGTCGGGCAGTTGGTCGGCGCCATACCGGAACGCAGGCTACCGCGTGCAGGTGGTCGACCTCCCGGACGACGTCCGGCTGTTCATGCCGCCGCCCGGCGTCTGGGGCATCCTGGCGGCGCCTCCCTGCGACCAATTCTCTCGGCCCGGTCGAGACCCGGCGAAGACTTCGTGCGTCAGCGCCGCGCACGGACGGCCTGAACCTTGTAACCTCGAATACGCCCATGCGACCGCGCGTGTCTCGACCCTCGCTCCTCGGCGCCGTCCTCGTCGCGTGCCAGCCCGCCATCCCCGAGCCGATCTGGGAGGGCGAATACCTGCACTACGGCACGACCACCGACGCTCCAGTGTGTCGCGGCTCGTTCGTCCTCCAGGAGCGTCACGCGGTGGAGCTCGCGCGGATGATGGGCTTCGAATTGCCCGACATCATCCGCTTCACCCGCATCAAGTCCCGCCAGATCCGCAAGTACTGCGGCCGACGAGCTCGGGGCTGCGCGTGGGACGAGGAGCCCTACGCCTTCATGGCCGAGAGCAGCTACAACTTCCACGAGATCACCCACGTGGTCGCCAACCTCGGCGGTCTCTCGGGACCGACCGCGTTCAACGAGGGGCTCGCGGAGGTCTTCCAGGACAGCTCCGCGTCCATCAACGCGGGGACCCCGCTCGCGCAGGTCCTCCACGGCGACGTCGACGACGTGATGGACTATCACACGGCGGGGCGGTTCGTCCGCTTCCTGATCGAGCGCCACGATCTCGCGCTGTTCGTTGAGTTCATGCGCTCGACCTGGCGCACCGCCGAATTCGACGAGTTCGCGCCGATCTTCGCCGAGGTGTTCGGTGAGCCGATCGAGGCGGCGATGGCCGACTTCGCCGACTACCCGAACTGCAGCAGCGGGAGCAACCGCATGGCGCTGCTCGAGTGCAACCTGCCGCCGCAGCCGTGGGACGGCGCGACCCTCACCCTCGGCGCGGACGTCTCGTGCGAGCGGGACGACGTCCTCGGGCCCGACAAGATCGGTCTGATGCGCACGAGCCGCGCGTTCGAGATCGCCGAGGCCGGTAGCTACCGGCTGTCCGCGCCGGCCTCGACAGAGTGGTTCTTCCTTCGCGTCGCCAAGTGCGGCTCGTGCTGGGACAGCTTCGAGTTGCCGATGGTCCCCGGCATGTCCGAAGCTCACGAGCTCACGCCAGGCCGCTACTACGTCGAGTTCGGCCGCCGGGTCGACGAGCCTACCGAGCTCAGCCTGCAGATCGAGCAACTCTGAGGGGCTCTGGGGCGACTTCAAGCTTCCGCGGCGCGGGCCACTCGTCGAGCCGGTCGGCGGCGGGCCGCTGTGTCAGCTCTGCGGCCTCGAACGCCGCAAGACCACAAGGTGCAGCAACGCCGCGCACCGAGCCGTGACCCCAGAGCCGACATGAACGTGCCCACGACCTGGGCGCTCAGCGCGGGCCTCAGCCTGCGCCGAGGCCTTCTTCCGACCAGCGCGTCGCCAGCCACGCGCGCACTGTCGCTGCGTCTGGCGACGCGCCGATGACGTCGACGTCGCCCTGGTCGACGACGAGGGGCCAACCGAGGCCGGCGGCCTTCTGCGCGGCCAGCTGGTCGAAGCCGACGGCGTCGCCGTAGCTGAGCTTGAAGAGGCGCGGCGGGCTCGCGGGGGCCTTGCCGTCGGGCACCCAGTCGGCCGTGAGCACCCCGCCGGCACCGAACGCGGCGCGGAACCAGGCCGGGCCGCGCATCGCTTCCGCGAGGGCCATCGCGCCCGCGCCGCCCACCCCCACGATCACGAGGGCGCCGTCGACGGGGAAGCGCTGGGTCGCGGCGATCACCGCCAGGCCGATGTCGTCCGTCTCGCGCAGCTGCGCGGTGCGGAGGGCGGTGCCCTGCAGCAGCGGGTCGAGGTAGCGCCGGCGGCCGTTGCCGTCATCGAGGCGCCCGAGCAACGTCACCACGCGGAGCGGGCGCGATGGCGGAAGAACCGACCTCAGCGCGGCCGGGTCGTCGCCCTCGCCGTGCAGGAGCACGACCATCGGCAGCAGCTCAGCCCCCGGACCGGGCGTGTACGTGGCGCCGTCGAGGCGACCGACGAGGGCCTGGTGGAGCGCCAGCTGCTGCAGCTCCTGTCCCGCGGGCGCGCCCGGGCTCAGCGCCGGCGGCCCCGACGGCGCGGGCGCGCCCGACTTCCGGTTTTTGGCGAAGAGCGCGGTGGTGATGACGGTGGTGACGACGGCCCAGAACACGCTCCGACGCTACGGCACGGGTTGAGCGCCCGCCCCGTCCAGTGGACGTGTTCGCGGGTTCGCGCGCGTCGTAGGGTGCGAATATGTCCGCGGCAGCGTCGCCCAGCACGACCTACCTCATCCTCTCGCTCGTCCAGATCGCCCTGTGCGGGGCGGGGATGGTGCTGATCCTGCAGGAGCTGCGCGAGCTCGTGCGCCAGCTGGGGCTCGTCCGCGTAGCGCTCGCGGAGCACCAGCGCCACTCCGACGAACGATTGACCCGCCTCGAGGAGGCGCAGCCTGACGCACCGACGCCGGCCCGCCTGTCGTTGCGGGCGAGCGGGCCGCGGCCCGTCCGCTCCTAGTCCGGATTTCTCACCACGGGAAGGAATTCCGGCCGCACTTCCCGAGTTCGAGCGGGTGTGAAACGATTGCTGACCACCCAGGGGTACGGCCGGAACACGACAAGGTGTATCCGCACCGAGTTCGATTTTCAACCGGCCGGGCGGAGGCGTGTCGAGGCCGCCTTCGACGCCGGGCGGGTCAGCTCGGACGGCGGCCTGCTGTTGCTGCGCGAGCTGACCAAGAGTTCAGGTGTGTTTCGGGACTTCGCGGCCTGCTTTCGGGACCACCGCGACCCGAGCCGGGTCGAGCACACCGTCGAGGAACTGCTCGCGCAGCGCGTGCTGGGCCTGCTGTGTGGTTACGAGGACCTGAACGACCACGACGTGCTCCGCGACGATGCCTTGCTCGCGCTGGCGATAGGCAAGGCCGATCCGACCGGCGAGCAGCGCAAGCGGGTGCGCGACCGGGGCCATGCGCTGGCGGGCAAGAGCACGCTGAACCGCCTGGAGCTGGCGAAGCCCACGGTGGCCGGCGACGAGCGCTACAAGAAGATCAGCTACGACGACCACGGGATTCAGCGCCTCTTCGTCGACACCTTCCTGGCCGCGCACGATCGGCCGCCCGCCGAGATCGTCCTCGATCTCGACGCGACGGACGACCCCGTACACGGCAAGCAGGAGGGTCGCTTCTTCCATGGCTTCTACGACAGCTACTGCTACCTGCCGCTGTACGTCTTCTGCGGCGACTTCCTCCTCGGCGCCGCGCTGAACACCGCCGACAAGCAGCCAGTCAGCGGCGCGGTCGAGGAGCTCGAGAGGATCGTCAGTCAGATCCTCGCTCGCTGGCCGGCCGTCCGGATCATCGTGCGCGGCGATTCCGGCTTCTGCCGCGACGAGGTCATGCGCTGGTGCGAGGACAACGGCCTCTTCTTCGTCCTCGGCCTGCAGAAGAACTCGCGCCTGATCGCCGAGATCGAGGACGAGATGACGCAGGCCCGCACCACCTCCGAGCAGACCGGCAAGGAAGCACGCGTCTTCAAGGACTTTCGCTACGAGACCAACCGGACGTGGTCGCGAGAGCGCCGGGTGGTCGGCAAGGCCGAGTACACGACGGACAAGGAGAATCCGCGCTTCGTCGCCACCAACCTCTCGCATGACGAGTACGACGCGCGCTCGCTCTACGAGGACCTCTACTGCGCTCGCGGAGACATGGAGAACAGGATCAAGGAGCAGCAACTCGGCCTCTTCGCCGACCGCACCAGCGCCCACACGCTGCGCGCCAACCAGCTCCGCCTGTGGCTCTCGTCCGTCGCCTACATGATCCTCAACGAGCTCCGCCGACTCGCCCTCGCCGGCACCGAGCTCGCCCACGCCCAGGTCTCCACGATCCGCACGCGGCTGCTCAAGATCGGCGCCATCGTCACCGCCTCGGTCCGCAGGCTCCGCGTCTCCCTAAGCTCGGTCTTCCCGCTCCAGCACGTGTGGTGGCGCGTCCTCGAGAACCTTTACCGTCATCACGTCATGAGACGCTGACGGCCTCGACATCCGTCACTCAAAGGGCGCGCCGCGCTGCGCGCCGGGGCTCGTCTGTCCTTATGCGCAGGTCACCCCAAACGCGCAGCCGGCTTTGTAATCCATCTAACAGCTCGATCTCGCGCCAGCAGTGGGCGTAACGAGCGCGCCTCCCGGCTCACGTCGACGGCGTCCAACACCCTTCCACCAAGCCCCCTGACAGGTGCTTGGCGGGCCCCCACCCATCCGTGGTGAGAAATCCGGGCTAGTTACCGAACAGCGGGCCGGTGGACGTGTCCTGGCGCCGGCGCCGAGAGCGACCTGACGTCTGCTGCATCACCAGCTGCTCGTAGTGGTCCAGGAAGGGCCGCGCCTGCCGCATGAGTCGCTCGTACTCGGCATCCTTCCCCGCGCGTTGCAGGTCGCGCGCTTGCGCGTGGATGCCCTGGATGAAGTCCTCCATCTCGGCCGTGCTCTTCGCGCGGAGGAGTTCGTCGAGCTCACCGCCGCCGGCCTTCGGGACGGCCCCCGAGGTCCTGGCCTTCGGAGCAGGCCGCGGGGGCCCGGCCGGGGGGTCGACCAGCACGTACCCGGCAGCTTTGAGCGACGCTGCGGCGGCGTCGCGCGAGGTGAACCCCGTGCCCTTGCTGCGCTTCGCTCCCATGGGGCGCCACGACCACGTCGGTGGGCCGTTGACCGAGGCGTGGAGGATGAGATAGGCGGGTTTCGCAGCGCCAGGGTTCGGGGCCGACGCGGTGGACTTGCTGGCGCCCGCGCGACGCCGGGCGCGAGGCGCCGACGAACGGACGGTGCAGCGGTGGGCGACGCCGGCCTTCGTCCGCTCGCGCTCTTGACGCTTGCGCGTCCGCTCGAGCTCCCGTTCGTGCCTGGCACGCAGCTTGTCGGCCTTGGCTTTCGCCCGCGCCTCCTCGGCGGCCTGGACCTTCGCCAGCTGCTCCTCCAACCGGCTCACGAGCTTGCGCGCCGCGGCGAGGCGCCTGGCGATCGCGGCGCATCGGGGTTCCTTCGTTGTCGTCTTGTTCTTCGGGCTGGCCACGTCTCCACGCTACGCGACCGCCGCCGCCCGCAACCCGTCCTAAGGACGTGTCGCCAGCGACGGCGTTGTCCGCTCGAGCCTGGGCGACTTTAAGACCGGGTCAACGCGACCGCCAGCCTTCACCACCCGCTCGGCGTCGACGGCCGCGGCGAGGTCGGCCGAGCAGGCCCTGCGCTTCGAGCATGCGTGCGGCCTCAAGATGCGTCGACGTGGCGGGGAGGTTTTCCCGGGGCGGTAGATCCTGAGCCGTGTTCAGTTTGCAGCAGATGCGCCGGCCGGCGAAAGTGGTGCTGATGCTTCTGCACGCCCTGCTTTCCGCCGCTCTCATCTCCCAGCCGTCCGCCGAACTCGCGGTCGAGCCGGCACCCGAACCTGCACCGGCGCTTGACGAGGAGGCTGCGCCGCGCCACAAGAGCGAGCAGTCACGCAAGCCAGACGGCTGTGAGGAGGACCGCATGGACTTCGAGCGCCGCAAGTGGCGGCTGACGGCCGGGCTCGTGTTCCCGGGCGCCGCCCTGGCGCTCGCGGGCGGCATCGTTTTCCTGCTCGCCCGCGAGTCGCCCGAGCCCGACGGCGGGCCGGTCTGCACCGTCGGCAAGCGCTGCGGCAACTCGTGCATCGCGCAGGAGTACGAATGCCATGAGGACGGCAACCTCGGTCCGGTGACTCGCGCCGGCTGGATCGCCGGCACCTCGCTTGTGCTCGGCGGGCTCGGCCTGATCGTGGCGGGCATCCTTGCCCCGCGAAGGATGACGCCGCGGCGCGTCCAATGCTCATCCTCCGGATGCACTCTGGTCCTCCGCTTTTAGCTGGCGTGCATCGCACGCTACGCACATCGTCGCTGCCCGATGACGTACCTGGGCTACTTCACGACCGGGTCAACGCGACCGCGCCCAGGAGGGCCGCCGCCGCGACCGCCAGCTTGCCGCCGCCGCCCTGAGCGGCCTTCACGAGCTCCCCACGGAAGGGCACGCCCCCCTGCGGGGGTTGACCAGCTGGCGGGCGCACGGCGCCCTCGACCAGCTGGGCGTCGGCGGCGAGGCCGAGGCTCTTGCCGAAGTCGCGCCAGGTCCCGGTGACGCCGGACGCCCGCAGCTGGTCGGCGAAGGCCGGGTCGATGTCCTGGACGTCCGCCAGGTCGACGCGGAAGCGCAGCGGGTGCGTCAGGAGGCGCGCCCGCATCTCCTGGCAGAGCTGGGCCAGCTTCGTCCCCGACGCCCCCTTGAACGCCCCGTAGGGCTCCAGGGGGCCGACTTTCTGGTGGCGCACGTAGGCGCACACGAGCGTGGTCTGCAGCGAGCGCTCCTGCTGCAGCCGCAGGCGGTCGAGCGTCGGGTGGATGATCGCGTCGAAGGGCGAGGCGAACTCGGCGGCGTCCGCCTCGGGCGGTGGCCACGGCATCTTGCGGTACCCTGCCGGCGCCGGGCCGGTCGCGTGCTTCCACTTCGCCGGCGAGACGACGCGCTCGGCGTCGACGACCGCGGCGAGGTCGGCATCGCAGGCCCTGCGTTTCGAGCACGCGTGCTGCTTCGGGAACGACCCGTACGGCCAGGTCAGCGCACCGACGCGACGGGGAAGGTCCTCCTCGATCCACAGCGACGTCGTCCGCCCCGCCGGGTCGCCGGGCGCGAGGCCCTTGTAGACGTTCGGGGTGATCAGCGCGAAGCCGTGCGGGACCTTGAAGGGCGAACCGAGGAGCCAACCGCGCGGATCGTCGCGGAGGCGCACCGCGATCCACGGCTCCATCGCTGCGCCGAGGGACATGCGCGCCTCGGAGATCGTCTTCGCGTAGATGTCCTGCATCAACCGGAGCGGGTTGTTCCAGAGGTCGGCGAACGACTGCTCAAGCGCCTCGAAGGCGCGGCCCCACGCCTCGATCAGCTCCTCGGCGCGCACGGTGTACATGTCCGGGTAACCTGACTTCTCGGACATGTTCCACAGGACGGCCGCCGCGTTCGTCGCCGACGGGTAGAAATCGCCGTTGTTCGTCACGGTAGGCGGCCAGGGCAGCGTCGCCTCGCGGGGTGTGAAGCCCTGCGGTCGGCGGATCACGCGGTTCAGGCGCGGGTCGGGCGGCGGGCCGGGCCGGGTCACCTGTACCGGGCCGAACATCCTCTGCGTGCCGGGCAGGGCGCCGATGTCGCCGCTCGTCGACCAGGGGATCAGGTTGTCCTTGCCCTCGAGCGGGGCCCACACGAAGCCGAGTGGGTCCCTCTTGCTGCCGCCGACGCCGAACCGCCAGGGCGTGCTCGGGTTGGTCCACGGCGGCCGGAACAGCCTCGTACGGTCAACGCCACCACCAAACGTGTCCAGCACGAGGTTGGTTAAGTCCTCGTCCGCCTCGCGGCTGTACTTGGCCCACGGCATGACGATGGCGGTGGGCTCATTGAACATCCGAGCGAGCTGTAGGCCTGCTGCGAAGTACGCCTGCGCGAGCTGCTTGACGAGCGGCACGGAGGTGCCGACGATCGCTGCGAGCGCCGCCGGCACCGCGACCTGGGTCAACGCGTGCTCCACTTGTTCGGCGCCAAGCTTGAACTCGCCCTCGGTTACCGCGAGCAGGTTGCGGACGTCAGTCAGGTTCGAGAACCCGACGTCCGCGAACACGCCCTGTAGCGCCCGTCCGGTCGGTGTTTTCTTCCACGTCGCCGCGGCCTTGATCTGCGACGTCAGGAAGTCGCCGACCCTGGTGGCCTTGCGCTTCAAGGCGATCCGCATCGCGTTGTAGGCCGACGTGCTGGCGTTCTCGAGGAGGTGTCGGACTCCCAGCTCCGACCCACGCAGCGCCTGAATTTTCTTGTCGAGGAGCGAGTCGTCGGAGGGCCAGAGCGAGTGGAACGCGTCGGGCACCTGCGCGAAGATCTCGTCGGACTCCGAAAGGCGCATCAGTTAGTCTCTCGGTGAATGACACAGTAGCCATAATTGTCTGGCAACTGCCCACGCAGGCCACAGACCATAGGAAAGGCGAACTCGTCTGCTGGGCAATCGGCGTCTGCACCGCAGAGCACTGCACACTCACCGTAGAGGCACAGCTCGACGAAGCGGCTGGAGTCCAACGTGTTGCAATCGCCAGGCTCCTCACAGGTTTGAACGCAGACGCCGGCAGTTACGGTCGTCGGGCCCATCGCAGCCATGTCGTCCCAGTCGTAGCACTCGAGCGCCCGGTCGCACGTTCTTTCCGGAATTTGCTGGTGGTCGTCGCATGGTTCACCCCACGCGGCGGGTCGCTCCTCGCTTTCTTTGCAGCTCGGGATGAGAACGACGACCAGAGCGAGGACGAGACGTCGGAGCATGCCCAACTCCTACGGCGCCGGCGGCCCCGCCGTCAACCGGTCGAGCTCCGCCTGGGCGACCGCGAGTTCGAGGGTCACCTCGTCGAGCAGCTGCTCGAGCTCGTCGAGCCGCTCCTGCAGGCAGCGGGCCGCTCGTCGGCGCCGCCGCATCACGCCGCCGGCGAGGTAGTGCCCGAGCTCGGCCGCCGCGCCGCCGACAAGCCCGAGGAGGATTGCCTTCGCAACGTCGTTCATGGCCACCAAGCTGCTCACGGAGGGAGGGTTTGCGGGGTGAGTAGGGCGGGGTCGATGCCGAGCTCGGTGGCCTGGACGATGACCTGCTGCAGGTACTGGTTGGCTGCCGCCTCGCTCAGCTTCCCGCCGTCGACGGCCCCGCGGTTCGCGTAGAGGGTGAGGCGCCAGAGGAACGCGACGTGCTTCTGGGTGATGGCCTTGGCCGCTTCGAGGTCCTGCGACAAGGGCAGCACGCAGGCGCCGAAGGCCTCGGCGAGCACGCGCTGCTGCCAGCCGGGCACGTTCGGCAGGCCGGCGACGAGCTTGCGCACCCACTCGAGCGCCCGGTTCTCGTCGGTGACCTCGAGGTCGCGGCAGCCGTTGATGAACCGGAAGCCGCGCTCCGAGGGAGCCGGCGCCGGCGCTCCGCCGGTGCCGCCGGCGTCGCCGGACTTTTTCTTCTTGCTGAACGCCAGAGCAGCCGCGCCGGCGATCGCCGCGGGGACGAGCCAACCCATCAGGAATCTCCCTTCTCACGCGCCTTGATGAACTGCGCGCCGCCCCAGAGCGCGAGGCCGATAGCCGCGAACTTCGCCACGCCCCCCGCCGCCTCGCCGGCCCGCTTGAAGATCTGATCGATGATCGTCTGGGTCGGCACCGGTTGCGCTGGTGCGCTCGGCGTGACCCCGCCGAGGGCGCGTATCGCTGCGTCGACGTCGCAGCTGGCGGCGTGGCAGCGCGTCGCCATCTCGATGAACGTGCGAATCGGCCCGGCCAGCTCTTCGCCCATCTTCAGATAGTTCCAGTTGCTGTCGCCGTGCTCGGCCAGCACGTTCCAGGAGTCCCCGTTGCACAGATCTAGAGCTGCCTGCGTGGCTGGCGTGTAGCTGACTTTCTCGCCCTTGCGCTGCCGCTCCCAGAGCATCGTGTCGTAGGACGTGAGGCGCGTGACGAGGCCGTTCCGCACGACCTGCAGCATCTTCCGCATCTCGAAGTAGTCGTAGGGCGTGCAGTACCCGAACGCGCCCTTGCACGGGTCCTCTTTCGTCCGGCCGCCGAGGTTGAGGGGTTGGCACTCGTCGCTCATGCGACCCCCAGGAACAGGCCCAGCAGCTCGCCGACCGGGACCTGCAGCACGCCCTCCTGCTCCTCGCCGTTGTCGTCGTCGCCGATCGCCGCCTGGGGCACGTTCTGGCCCATCGCCGACCGGAGCAGGTTCGCTGGATCGATGAGGCCCTCGGGCTTCGGCTGGCCGAGGCGCCAGACCTGGCGCGCGACGACCTGGCCGAGCGTCAGCGGCCGGTCCCACACGGTGACGTGCGCCATGGTGTCGCCCTTCGGGTAGGCGCCGATCTTGCCGATCGTGTCGCCGGCCTTCACGAGCGTGTTCTTCGCCGCGCCGGTGCCCGCGGCGATGCCCCCGATCAGGACGGTGCGGCCGGAGTCGGTGAGCATCACGACCGCCTTCACAGTCGACTCCCACCCGTGCGTGCCAGACAAGATGATCCCCGGCTCCGGCGCACGCACGGCGGTCCCGAGGCCCGCGCGGAGGTCGACCCCGACGTGATATCGGGTCTGTGGGCCCTTCCACGGGCGCTTGGCGCCGAACTTGCCGCCCGCTGTCCAGTACATCGGCGTCTGCGCGACGGGCCATACCCACGCGCCGGCGGCGGGCGGAGCGACCGGCTGCTGCGCGATGGCCACGCCCACGAGGCTGCGGAGCCGGACCCACGCCGCTCGGCAGGCCGCCTCGCCCGTCGCCGGCAGCTGGCGGGGACAGTCGCTGTAGAGCCGCCAGTAGGCGACGTTGGTCAGCCAGTCCTCGAGCGCCTGGCCGGGCTTGCGCGTCGCGTCGCCGTGCGTGCTCGGCCGTTCCTGGACGACGACCAGGGCGGCGGCGGCTTCGGCTGCCAGATCGGCAGCAGTCGGGGTGAGCGGAGCGGTTGCCATGGTTCACGCCGGGGGGATGAAGATCATCGGGAAGTTGTTGCCGCTGCCGCCGGTGGCCGCGTTCGCCTGCTGCTCGGCCACCGTGCCGAAGATCGGCATGAACGAGATCCGGCCGGCTGGACCCCACAGGTGCGGCTCGATGCCGGGCCGCCAGAACCGCTTGTTCTGCGGCGCGTCGTTGATGCGCTTGAACGCCTGGTGGTTCGCCGGCGTGCCCTGGTGGGTGCCGTACGCAGCCGCGCTCACGCCGTAGGGGATGTCGCCTGCCTTCACCTGGTACCAGAAGCCCGGCGTGGGCGTGGGTCGGCTCTCCGGCAGGTCGTTCGCGGGCGGCTGCTGCACCGGCGGCAGCTTCAGCGGGGGCGGGGGCGGTGGGGGCGGCGGGGTCGGGGGCGGGCCTTGCTGGATCTCCGGCTCGCCGGGGATGACGATGCCGCCCTTCGGCAGCTTGCTGCTGATGCATTGTCGGAGGCGCACGAGCGCCGGCCCGTAAACAGGGTCCTGCGGCGACGGCTCCGGCGGCGCGTCCGGGTAGACGGTCCAAAGCGCGACGCGAGCGAGCCATTCGGCGACCGTCATCGTGGCCGGCCGCGTGCGTCCCTGGAACTCCTGCGGCTTCATCTCGACCACCGCGAAGCACGCCTGGGTCTCCTTGCTCGTCTCGTTCTGAGGCGGCAACCCGGTGCCGGGAAAGGTCCCGTTCCCCGCCTCGTCCGCCGGCTCGGACGAGCTCGGGCTGGAGTTCTTCTTCTTGCCGAAGAGGGCGAGGAGGGCGACGACGGTGGCGCTGACAGCGACGAGCATCAGGACCTCAGGCAGTGGCAGGGAAGGTCAGCATGGTCTTACCATTCGACCAGGAGGCTGCCCTCGGGCGTGATGTTGATGACGCCGCTCGGCTGCGTCGACGTGGCGGACAGGATCACGATCTCGGCCGTGTGTGAACCGGCCGCCAGGTTCGAGACGAGGCCCTCGGTCGCGTACGAGAAATAGCCATCGACCATCGGCACGCTCGTCAGCTGCGCGACGCGATGGGAACCGGGGACGAAGGTGCCATCGACCCGAAGGCGGTACACCACGCTGACATCGCCGTTCTCGTCGGGCGTCAGCCGGCCGGAGGCGGTGAACGAGACCTTGGCCTTCGTGTTCGGGCCGTACGTCGTG
This sequence comes from Nannocystis exedens, assembly GCF_002343915.1. GTDB lineage: Bacteria > Myxococcota_A > Polyangia > Nannocystales > Nannocystaceae > Nannocystis > Nannocystis exedens. The sequence continues at coordinate 7,788,053 of NZ_NETK01000001.1, forward strand.
AAGCTGCGCGACGCGAGGACGAGATCCGCCGTCCCGCTCGGCAGCACCGTCACGCCGACGACGGCTTGCTCGCGCTGGGGGCCGAAGTCGCCGCCCGTCGCCGTCCAGCTGAAGCCGTTCATCACGAGCAGCGTCGCTGCGCCTGGTGGCACTGCGCGGGTCAGGTGGCCGTTGATCAGGTCGGCTCCGTCGCCGTCGATGGTCACCACGCCGGTCCCGGTGTTCTCGACGAGGCACGACGCGCCGACGTTGACGTCCTCCGTCGAAGGCAGGTTGACGACGCCGGCGGCGTTGCTGACGCGCACAATTTGTCGCCCGAATCCGCGCCAGGCCGGGACGTCGACGCTGGCGTCCGCGGATTCGATCGGGATGGGCGTCTCGTCCTGCGCCACCGCGCACCAGTCGATGAGGGTCATCACCTCGAAGAGCGCGGACGCGCCGGCCGGCAGCGAATAGGGGGCGAGCGAACGGTTGATCCTGTCGGTGCCGTCCGGCGTGGGGGTGAGCCAGGCGCTGCCGGCGTTGACGAAGAAGATGCGGTAGCCGACGCGGCAGTCCGCGCAGCTCGGGAGGGTCGCCACGGCCGCGCCGGCGACGCGGGACACGACGTAGAGCGTCCCCTCAACACCGGGGGGGACGGCGATCGGCGACGTCGTCTCGTTGACCAGCACGTGAGCCGGCGTGCCCTGCTCGCGGATCCAGCCCCCGGGAACGCGGCGGTACGTCACCACGTCCTGCAGCGAGCGCATCACGTAGGGGGTAAAGCCCGGGTCGTCGGTGACCGAGTTCACGGTGTCCGTCGCCGGCGTCTTGAGGACGATCCGGGGGACGCCGTCGCCGTCCACCCGCAAGAACGTGACTCGCACGCCCTGGCCGGCGTCCTCCAGCGCAGGGAGGCTCACGTCACCGTCTGTTTCGAAGGTCAAGAGGACGAGCAGGTCGCGATTCTTGACCGGTTCCACCTGGCCCGCCGCGAGCAGGGTCTGCGTGCCGAGCGGCGTCACTGAATTGCCGGCGAGGGCCTCGGCCTCCGCCGCCTGGATGTGCGCCTTTAGAAGGTCGCCGTACTCGTCGGCGACGAGCAGCTCGACGGTCCCGCCCCCCTCGGGCAGGTGGTGGATCGCCAGCGCGTCCGTGGGACCGAGGAAGAGCGGCCTCGACCACGTGGAGAGGAGCGTGGAGACCTCGAGCAAGGAGTCGAGAACGGTCGTGGGGGGGTCGTCTTTCGTCTCGGTCGCGCTGACGGACCGCACCTCGACCTGGTCGCCCTCGGCCTCGCTCGACCAACGACGAGCCAGCACCACGCAGCCGGAGGTGCCAGGACGCGCGAGGTCGGCGAAGCTGAGGCGTCCGACGAGGTCCTGCTCCACGACGTGTCGCGGCGTGTTCTGGTTGTTGTTGGGGAGCCAGCCCATCGAGAGCGGGGTGGTGCCGTCGAAGCGTTCGGCCGACAGCACGTAAAAGCGCGGGTTCTCGTTCATGACGCAGTCCTCCGCTTCTCGCTCGCTCAAGCCTTGCCGTTGCCGCAGTACTTGCCGTAGAGCCGGGACCCCTTCTTGAGGATCGTCGGGTTCAACGACGTGACGGTCGCCTGGCCGAGCTGCGATGACGCGGCGAACTCGATGTAGATCGCGCGGCGGTGCGGGATCGCCGACGTACGGCAGCCGAACAGCCTCGGCCAGGGGACGACGTAGCAGTCGTCCTTGCACTCGAAGTCCTGCAGCGTGAACGGGCGCCCGACGATGATGAGTCCCGCCGCGCTCGGGTTCGTGATACCGGTGAGGCCGCGGTCGCCCGCGTAGAGCGTGACGGTGACCTGGTCCGGGACCGGGTTGCCGGTCCACTTCGGATCGATCTTGATGGCCCCGGGCTGGTACGGCAGCTGCTGGCCCAGCTCCTGCTGAAAGATGATTTTCTGGCTCGCCGCCAGCGGGAGAGCGGCCTGGTAGCCGACGCCGCCCGCGGGGACGTTGAGGTGGACGATGTCGCTCTCGTTCTTGTTGAGCTCGAGCCAGCTCCACTCGTCGAAGTCGAGGCGGGCGTGCTTGAGGAACTCGTACAGGCAGGCGTCGATGCAGTCGCAGTCCAGGTAGCACTGCGGCAGGACCTGCAGCGGCGCCGCGCCCGGCGTCTGGGGGATCATGGGCGGTTGGGCACCGCTGCCACCGGGCTTCAGGCCGCACGCGCCACCGCACGCGCCGCCGCAAGCGCCTCCGCACTTGCCGTTGCACTGGTGGTCCTTGCCCGGCGGCAGCTCGCGGGCGAACGCAACCTGGTTGCCCTGCTGTTGCTGCTGCTGCTGCGCGAGCCAGCCGCAGAACTGTTGGGCCAAGCCCTCGCCCTGCTCGAGCGCGGCGGCCATGTAGGGCATCTCCTTCGCCCGGAGAAATTCGGCCCACTTGTTGGTGTCGATGACGATCTGCATGTGCGTCCTGGTCGTGTCGGTGCGTGCGTCGGTGCGTGGTGGGGTCGCGGGTTAGGACTCGGGCCAGGTCGTGTACGACATGTACCCGCCGCCCAGGAGCAGGCCGAGGCCGAGGCCGAGCAGCCCGACCCGGTCGTCGAGCCGCGCCCCCGGCTTGCTCGGCGGGTCCTTGATCTTCGTGGTCGCGTAGAGCGCGAGGGCGCCGAGCGCGGGCAGGCAGAGGTAGCCCATCCACGAGTCAGCCCCGAAGTACTCGACGACGTCGTCGTGGAACAGGTAGGCCGCGCCGCCGCCGATGGCGAAGCCGCCGACGCCGTAGGCCGCCGTGCTCTGGTACCGCGTCACGAGGTCGGCCACCTGCTTTTTGTGCTTCTCGATGATCTGGTCGCCCTCGCTGACCTTCTGTTGAAGTTGCGAGTTGCGTTTCTCGGCGTTCTTCAGGTCCCTCTCGAGCTGCTCGGTCTTGGTGAGTGCGGTGGCCATGCCGAGAGACGACAGCAGAAAGCGGGCCTGGATGGCCCGTCCTATGGACGTGTGACAACACGTCCAGTGGACGGCAATTGCTTGCATGACGACCGACTCCATCGGCGAGCGAGCGCTTGAGCGCGTCCCGCCATTCCCCGGCGAGCAGGTGCGCGCGCTGCGGCGACAGCTCAGCTGGACCCAGGCGACGCTCGCGGAATTCCTCGCGCTGCCGGACGACCGCTACATCCAGGCCATCGAGCACAACCGCAAGCAGGTCAGCGCCCTGGCGCGCCTCTGCTTGCGCACGCTCAAAAAGGTCGCTGCCGCGACCCCACCGCCGCAGCGCCGGGCGCTGCAACGCGGCCTCGTCGAGGGGCACGAGCAATGGTTCGCCCGCGTGCTGGGGAAGGCGGTGCGGACGTGACCCACTACGAGCTGTTGCGGGTGTCGACGACGGCGACCCGCGAGGAAATTCAGCGGGCCTACCTGCGACTCGTCCCCGAGCACCACCCTGACCGGGGCGGCGACGCTGCGACCTTCGCGGCGGTGAAGCTCGCCCGCGACGTTTTGATCGACGACGCCAAGCGGGCCGCCTACGACCGCCAGCTGGAGGCGCCGGCTCCCGAAGCGCCGTCGTCGCCGCTCGCCCGTCAGGCGGCGGCGTTCCGGGTCCGGGACCCGCGCAAGCTGTCGCTCGAGGAGACCGAGGCGGTCTGCGACGAGATGCTGGACGGCGCGCCTGCGGGTCTGCGGGCCTTCGCCGCGCCGCTCCTCCAGGGCCTGCTCGCGCTCAAGCGTCGCCGGCACGAACGAGGCCGTTGATGACCACGCTCTACGACACGCTCGGCGTGGCCCGGACCGCCGTCGCCGCCGAGATCAAGGCGGCGTACCGGAAGCTGACGCAGCAGCTGCACCCGGACAAGAACCCGGGCGACCGCGAGGCCGAGGAACGGTTCAAGCTGGTGACGGGCGCGTACGAGGTGCTCGGCGATCCCTCGCGGCGGAAGCTGTACGACGAGTTCGGCGACGTCAGCCTGAGCCGAGGCTTCGATCCGAAGCTCGCGCGCGCGGCCCGACGGGGGCCGGAGCGGGGCGCCGACCTGGGCGTGGAAATCGACCTCCCCCTCCTTGTCGCGCTCCGCGGCGGCTCGTTCGAGCAGGTCGTGGACCGCTCGCCGCAGCTGCCTGCGCGCGTTAAGCTCACGGTCCCCGCGGGCTGCAGCGCTGGCCAACGTCTCCGGTTGGGCGGGCTCGGCCGTCCGGGCTCGCCGGCGGGGGACCTCTGGCTCACGATCCGCGGGCTCCTTCCTGACCCGCGCTGGCGCCTGGTCGAGGTCCGCGAGGAGCTGCCCGACCGGCCGCCGCGTCTGCGCCGCGACCTCGTCGGTCGCCTCGACGTGCCACTCGGCGCCGTCTACAGCGGCGGCTCGGTGCTCGTCGAGCATGCGCCATGGGGCCCCCTGAGCGTCGCTCTGCCGCCGCGCTCTCTCGACCCTGTCCGGGTGCCCGGCCACGGCTGGCGAGATCCCCGCGGGCAGACGACCGGCGATCTCGTCCTCGAGCTCGTGCTGCGATGGCCTCGGCCGGACCCGATGCTCGAGGCGATGCTCCGCAACGCGAGGTACTAGTACAGCCGCTCCGAAGTTCTCCAAGGGTGAGCCAGGCTGTGCTACCGATCAAACCATGAGCGACCCGACGATCGACGAGACCGAGAAGAAGACCCCCGCTCCGAGCGATACGCAGGCGGAGACGACCGAGATTCCCCCGGCGGACACCGAGGTGAAGCCGCAGCCGAGGTCCGGTGGACACCAAGTTGGCCTCTGCCTCGAACTGGAGCCGTAAGACGTTGACGGAGCCCGCGTCGCGCCCGCGCAGGCTCGACGCGGTGTCTTGGAGAATTTCGGAGCGGCTCTACTAGACTTCCTACTCGAGCGGGCACTGCCTGCTCGAGCAGCTCAGTCCTCCGCGATGTGCCGCTTGAGCGCCTCGGGCGGAACGTCGCCGAGCACGAAATCGATCGCGGTCACCATCGCGGCGGCTCGCGGGTCCTTCTGCGTGGTGGCCCAGTTGCGGAGGGTGTTGCACCGCAGTTTGAACGCCTGGCCGTTGAAGATGGCCGCGTCGAGCACCTGCTCGGGTTTCACGTCCTTCCCCATCCGCTGCGCGAGCTTCTGCGCCGAGAAGCCGGACACCCACAGCGCGCCGAGCTGGCCGACCGTGCTGCCCGCGGCCGCCTCGACCAGCAGTCGGCCCTCGCGGATCGCCTCGGCGACCGCGTCGCGCGGCTGCAGCTCGCCGAGGAGCTTGCGGGCGCCGACGAAACGCTCGACGTCGGTCTTGAACCCGTCCACCATCATGCTTTCCGCCTCGCGGAGCTTGGCCGACTGGTCCACCAGGTGCTGCGTTTGAGCCTTCAGCTGCTCCCGGACTTTGGCGTCATGGTCACCGAGCAGGTTGTCGCGCCTGTCCTGGAGCGTCCGGATCTCGCGCTCGAGCGAAAGCCGTAGCGCCTCGAGCGACTTTGTGTCGCTCGTCGGCATCGCGCCAGGTCCCGGCAGCTCCTCGGCGAGCGCAGTAACCTCGGCCCGCTCCTCGCCGTCCGCCAGCAGGCCCACGACCTCCCGGTCGCCGCGCCAAAACCGGGGCCGCCCACGGCGGGCATCCGAGACGTTCAGGCGCCGGAGTGTCTGCGCGAGGCGGTTGCCTTCGTGCGTGGTGATGTAGAAGCGGTGGGTCGGAGTCCCCTGGATGCCCAGACCGTCGCCGCGGGAGCCGCCGGTGCGGGGGATGGTGATGGTCCAGAGCTCGAGTTCCTCAACGTCAGGTGTCGTCGCCGCGTCGTCGGTCATCTTGCCGGGCTTACTGACGTGTCGAGGTGTCCTTGTCACCGGCGTCGACCCGTGGTCCATGCTCGCTCGCGAATTAATTAACGGAAGAGGTAGAGCTGGGCCGATTCGCTGGTCTGTCCAGGCGCCGGGGCAAAGCAAACTGACAGAGAGTCACAAGTGTCGCGGGCGGAATACCGACGTCAGGCCCGCGCGTAGGGAGACGGTCCGTGTACAGCCGCAGCCCCACGAGCGGTACGCCCTCGAACCGCATCGAGGGCACCCGCGTCGACCTCGTCGAGGCGAGGCGACCAAACACGAACGCCCGCTTGCGCGGGCGTCGGCTCGCGGGCTCCTACCCCCGCGAGCGGAAGACACGGGTCCCTGGAAAAGCCCAAGCCTTCGGAGCCCGGCTACGCGAGCCTGGTTCCGAAGTCAACCATAAAATCGCGGTTGACTTCGATCGCGCGCCGCGCGTACGTTGCCGACAACGGCCGTCCTACCGGCCAAAAACCTGGAGCCGACATGGTACGATACTCCCATGCGGCAGTTCCTCTGGTACCTCATCTTCGCGCTCTCGCTGTTCATCGGCTACCAGGGGTACGTGAATGCGCAGAACTTCCGCGAGACGCAGGGCGAGGCCCGCAACGCGGTGTGCAAGGCGCTGAACCAGACGCCGGAGGCGTGCGAGCTGGCGGGGAACGCCGAGCCGAACGGGCACTCGACCGGCGTCACCGGGCGGACCTACCAGTTCCAGACCAAGGGCGGGTCGTATCTGGCGGAGTGCAAGCGCGAGTACACGTTCTTCGGCGCGTGGTCGTGCACGGCGCGCTCGGGCTCGTTGATGTGAGCAGGTCGCCGCGCGGGCGAGCCCGTCGCGCGTGAGGACAGGTCCGCGCGCAGGCTCGGGCGCGCGACGAGGTCGTGCGCCTCGCCGGCGCGGGGCGAGGCCGCCGCGCTTGTGCAGGGAGAGGCGGCCGGCCATCCTGCCGCCGATGGCGAAGCGCGTCGGGTGGGGGTGGACGACGGCGGCGATGCTCGGTTGCAGCACGGCGGCGTCGAGCAGCGGGACCGAGGACTCGTCGGCGGTCGAGCCGATGACGACGGCGGCGAGCGGGACCGGCGATCCGTCGGCCGCCGAGCCGACGACGTACGGATCGACCACGGGGCTGACCGATCCGGACTCCACCGGGGATGCGCCGACGAGCGTCGGTCCGAGCGGGTGCGGGGCCGACGTGGCGCCGGGGCCGACGATCGTGCAGACGACGGGCGGGGCGCTGGAGGGCCAGCCGCTGGCCGACGTCGTCGCGTTCCGCGGGATCCGCTACGCCGAGCCGCCGCTCGGCGACCTGCGCCTGCGCCCGCCGGAGCCGCGCATGTGCGTGCCGGGGCTGACGCCGGCGACCGAGCTCGGACCGCGCTGCCCGCAGGTCGAGAAGGACGCGCAGGGGCAGGTGGTGGCGATGCTCGGCGACGAGGATTGCCTGACGCTCAACGTGTGGACGCCGGCGACCGGCGACGGGGCGCGACCTGTCCTCGTGTTCATCCACGGCGGCGGCAACGCGACCGGCGGCAGCGACGACCCGCTGTACGACGGGGCGGCGCTGGCGGCCGCGCAGGACGTGGTGGTGGTGACGCTCAACTACCGGCTCGGCGCGCTCGGCTTCTTGACGGCCGACGCGCTGGCGGCCGAGTCGCCGGAGCAGGTGTCGGGCAACTACGGGCTGCTCGATCAGGTGCTGGCGCTGCGGTGGGTGCAGGACAACATCGCCAATTTCGGCGGCGATCCGCAGCGCGTGCTGCTGTTCGGCGAGTCGGCCGGGGCGGTGAACACGTGCAGCCTGATCGGCTCGCCGCGCGCGGCGGGGCTGTTCCAGCGGGCGATCGTGCAGAGCGGGTCGTGCAACGAGCGGACCCTGGCGAAGTACGAGGCCGACATCGCCGCGCCGTGGCTGCAGGCGTCGGGCTGCGGCGAGGCGCCCGATCCGGCGGCGTGCCTGCGCGGCATGGCGATCGCCGACATCCTGACGCTGCAGCCCGACGGCTACCCCGACGTGGCGGCGCTCGGTCAGGGCTGGGGGCCGCACGTCGACGGGGCGGTGATCCCGAAGCCAGCCCTCGAGGCCATGTCCGAAGGGACGCATAACGCCGCGCCGCTGATGTTCGGGGCCAACGCCGACGAGACGGCCAAGGGGGTGCCGCCGCTGACGGTGGCGCAGTACGAGGGGCTGGTGCAGGCGACCTTCGGGCCGCTGGCGGCGATGGTGCTGGCGCAGTACCCGGCGGCCGAGTACGGCGACGACGGGCAGGCGGCCTACGTCGCGCTCACCTCGGATCTGAAGTTCATCTGCGGGGCCCGCCGGGCCGCGCGGGCGGCCGACGCCGGCCAGGACGCGCCGGTGTACCGCTACCACTTCGCCTACGACGGCTACGACGCGCAGCCCAACGCCACGAAAGCGGCGTTCCACGGGCTCGAGCTGGTCTACATCTTCGCCGCCTGGGACGCGGTGCTGCCCGAGCCGCTGCAGTACGAGCCGAACGCGGCCGACCTGGCGATCTCGCAGCGACTGCAGGGGGCGTGGGCCCGCTTCGCGGCGACGGGCGACCCGGCCGGCGCGGACCTGACCTGGCCGGCGTATGTGGCCGCGGAGGACAACGGCGCGCTGCTCGACGAGCCGCCGGATCTATTCAACGGGGTGCGCACGGAGCAGTGTGATTTTTGGGACATGTACGCGCCGGGGTGAAGGCCGCGACGTCCGATGTTCGGCCGGTTGCCGGGCCCCGATGCCCCGGGTAGCGTCGCCGCGTCGTGTTGCTCGCGCTCGTGCTCGCACTGGTGGCCCCGGCCTCGGGGGCGGCGGAGATCGCCGGCGAGCGCTACCGTGAATGGACGCGGTCGCCGGTCGAGGCCGCCGCGCCGGCGCCCTGGGTCGAGCGGCGCGAGCTGTCCTTTCAGCCAGTCGAGGGCGGGCTGCAGCTCCGCGGGCGCTGGACGATCCGGTCCTTCGGGACAGGTTGGTTCAGCGGCCAGCTGTTCGCCGAGACGCCGGGCCTGCGGGTGGTGTCGGCGCGCTGGGGCGCGGCCCCGGCGACGCTGAAGGTCGACGCCGAGGGCGTGACGACGGTGACGGGCAAGGTGGCGGGCAGCGTCGAGCTGACGGTCGAGGCGTTCGTGCCCGGCGACCCGACGCGCGAGGCGGTGGCGCTGAAGCTGATGCCGGCGGTGCGCGGGACGATCGTCGCGACGGCGCCGACGGGGCTGGCGGCGGCGCTGCGGGTCGACGGCGCGGCGGCGCTGGCGGTGCGCGAGAAACAGTGGAGCGGGGCGCGAGACGTCGAGCTGACGTTCGTGACCCCGCCGGCGCCGGCGGCCGAGCGCCCGCCGGTGGTGGTGGCGAAGGTGGCGATCGGGCTGACCGTGGGCGACGCCGAGCTGCGCGGCCGGGCCCGCGCGGTGTGGGAGGTGCGGCAGGGCGAGGTGTCGACGCTCGCGCTCGAGACGGCGGGGCTCGGCGCCGATCTCGAGGTGGTCGGCGCCAACGTCCGCGGGTTCACCCGCGAGGGCGAGCGCGTGCGCGTCGAGCTGCAGGCGCCGGTGCGCGACCGCGTCGAGCTCGAGCTGCGCTGGTCGCAGCCGATCGGCAAGGCGGCCGAGTCGCGGGTGAGCCTGCCGAAGATCGCGCCGGTCGACGTGTTCCACAGCGAGGTCGCGCTGCAGCTGGCGCGCGACGGCGAGGTCGAGGCGGTGCCCGAGGCGCCGGGCTGGAGCTTCGTGGCCTCGGCGGCGCTGCCGGGGTGGGCCCAGGGCCTGGTCGAAGGGACAGCCACGACGGCGCTGCTGCAGCAGGGCGGGGCCGGGTCGGGCAGCCTGAGCCTGCTCCGCTTCGTGCCGCTCGAGGGGCCGCCGGTGGTGGTCGACGTCGCGGCGTACACGATCGCCACCAGCCGCGAGGGCCGGGCGCTGGTGCGGGCCCACTACGAGGTCCGCAACGAGCGGGCGGCGCACCTGCGAGTCACGCCGCCCGCGGGATTCAAGGTGATCGGGGTGCGCGTCGGCGGGCAGACGGCGGCGCCGGCCCGGGCCAAGGACGGCAGCTGGATCGTGCCGCTGTTGCGCTCGGTCGAGACGGTCACGGGGCTGTTGTCGTTCCCGGTCGAGGTGATCCTGCTCGGCGAGTCGAACGCATGGCGGCGCCGCGAGACGCGGGAGCTCCGGCTGCCGACGCTCGACGCCCCGATCGCGGTGTCGCGGCTGACGCTGCACCTCCCGCCCGGCTACCGCTCGCGCAAGCGGGCCGGCGACGGCGACGTGGTGGCGGCGTTCACCCGCGGCGAGGGCATCACGTACGGGCTCGGGGTCGGCGAGGTCGGGGCGGCCCAGGCCGACATGATGTTCCAGGACGCGGTCCAGGCGTGGATGCGCAACGACTTCCGCGCGGCCCAGGACAAGCTCGACGCGCTGCGCGGGATGGGGGCCAGGAACGAGAACATCGCCCGGCTGCAGAGCAACCTCGACGTGGTGGCGGGGAAAACGGCTGTCTCTCAGGACATGTCCCTTCAACGTCGCGTGCGCGAGCAGGCGAAGGCTCGCGCGTACGCGGACGTGCAGGCGCAGGCGGAGCTGAAGAAGAAGGCCGAGGAGGAGCGGGCGCGCGGCGACTACGCGGCGTCGGCGTCGAGCTATCAGCAGGCGATCGCCGTCGGCGACAAGCTGGCGCAGCTCGAGCAGACCGAGTCGGTCGAGCAAAAGTCGACCAACGCGGCGCTGGTCGAGGAGTATCGCCAGGTCCAGACCAAGTCGTCGGAGGGGCGGCGGAAGCGGCGGGGCAAGCAGGGCAAGGCCCAGTCGAGCGCGGTCTACGACTTCGAGGACGACGCGCTGTCGGGGGCGATGACGACGCCGAGCGGCAGCGCAGGGCTGCCGAACCAGCCGGTGGCGAAGGTGCCGGCCGGCGGCGAGGCCGGGGCGCCGCGCAACGACGCCGCGCAGGTCCGCAAGGTCGAGATGGACCAGGCGCGCAACATCCCGGTCGGCGGGACCAGCCGCGACTTCACGGCCGTGGTCGACATGTCGCCGACCGAAGCACCGGCCGACGAGGGCGAGGCGGACGGGGGCGTGGCGGGAAGAGTTGCGGGCGGCACCATCGTGGTGGACGGTCTGGCCGCCGACGAGCCGCGGAGGGACGCGAGCGGAGGCGCCGAGGCCGCGACGCCGCAGGAGACCGCGCCGGAGCCGACGCCCCCGGCCCCGACCTCGGCCGAGGGGCTGTACGTCGTCGACGGCGAGCCGCTCAGCGCCTTTCTTGAAACAGTCGGGGCGGCGCCGCCGGCCGCCAAGAGCCGCGAGGTGGCGGCCACGCCGGGGACAGTCAGTCCTGCGCCGCCGGATGAGCCGCGGGTGGCCCGGGCCGCGACGGCGGCCGAGGTCGTGGTTGTCAGGCGGCGGATCGGCGGTCGGCTCGCGGCTCGTCGCGCGAAGCGAGCGCTCGACACCAAATTCAAGGCCGAGCAGCCGAGGCGCGAGGCGCCTGGCTCCAAGGACAGCTCCGTCACGGCCGGCATGCCGACGCCGGAGGTCCACGCTTCGGCGCTGTCGGTGGTCGTGCCCGCGGTCGGCGAGGCCGTCCGTTATCAAAGACTCCTGCTCCCCGCCGGGGCCGCGTACGCGGTCGAGATCTCGGCCAAGGAGCCGCTCATCGCCAAGGAATGAACCAGTCATGCGCAGCGCAGCGATCACCCTCGTCACCCTGTTGTCCCTGTCGCCCGTCACCGCCGCGGCCGCGCCCGACGACCCCGAGCGGGTGGTGATGAAGCTCGACGAGTTCCTCAAGCTGTACGAGAAGACCCGCGCCGAGGAGACGACGGCGCCGCTCGACTACGCGCTGTCGTCGGCCCGCTACGAGGGCGAGGTCCAGCTCAAGGACGGCGAGCCGTACGCGGCTGTCTTCAAGGCCCGGTTCAGGGTCGAGGTGCTGCGCGCCAAGGGCTTCGCCAAGGTGCCGTTTTTGCCGGCGACGGTGGCGCTCGAGTCGGCGAAGATCGGCAACGCCGAGGCGGCGGTGGTCATCGAGGACGGGCACTACGTGCTGGTGACGCAGCAGCGCGGGGCGATCAACCTCGACGTGACGTTCGCGGCGGCGGTGACGACGGCGGAGGGCTCGTCGGGGGTGTCGTTCCAACTGTCGCCGGCGGGGGCGACGTCGGCGGTGCTGTCGGTGCCGGCGCGCGAAGACCTCGACTTCACGGTCGCGGGGGCCAAGCTGCAGTCGGACAAGGTGGTCGGCGACAAGCGGGTGGTCGAGGCGGTGCTGCCGTCGACCGGGGCGCTCGAGGTCAAGTGGCAGCGCGAGCTGCCGAAAGCGGCGCAGCAGGCCAGCCGGGTGCTGAGCGAGGTGTACACGCTGGTCAGCCTCGGCGAGGGGCTGATGCGGGCGACCACGACCGCGCAGTACACGATTTTGTTCACCGGCGTCGACAAGCTGGCGCTGAAGCTGCCCAAAGACATGACGGTGCTCGACGTGGTCGGCGCCGGCGTGCGCGAGTGGAAGGTCGACGGCGACGGCAACCTGGGCGTGCAGCTCAACTACGCGGCCAAGGGCGCCTACGCGCTGCGCATCGAGATGGAGAAGGTGGTGCGCGGCGACATCAAGGACGTCGCGGCGCCGGTGCCGGTGCCGGTCGGGGTCGAGCGCGCGCGCGGGTTCGTCGGCGTCGAGTCGCGCGGCAACCTCGAGGTCGACGCCGGCGACGTCAAGGGCGCGACGCCGGTCGACGTGCGCGCGCTGCCGGCGGCGATCCTCGGCATCACCGGGCAGCCGGTGCTGCTCGGCTACAAGTACCTCGGCACCGACGTCAGCATCCCGCTGAGCGCGTGGCAGCACGTCGACGCCGACGTGCTGGTGACGCTGCTCGACGAGACCCGCGCGCGCACGATGTGGACCCGCGAGGGCCGGCGCCTCACTTCGGTGAAGTACCGGATCCGCAACAACCGGCGCCAGTTCCTGCGCCTGGCCCTGCCGAAGGGCGGCGAGCTGTGGAGCGCCTCGGTCGGCGGACGCGCGGTCCAGCCGGCGCTGGCGGCCGACAAGCGGGTGATGATCCCGCTGGTCCGCTCGCAGGCGGCCGGCGGCGAGCTGGCGGCGTTCGAGGTGGAGATCGTGTACGTCGAGAACGGGGCGCCGCCGTCCGACAACGGCCGCGGGCAGTTCAACGCGACGCTGCCCCGCGCCGACGCGCCCTGCACGTACGTGGCCTGGACGGTGTACGCGCCCGACGACGCGAAGCTCAAGCGCTGGTCGATCGACGGCAACCTCCGCAAGGTCCGCTACCTGTCGAACCCGATCCCGGCGGAGGACATGAACTACGTGCAGACGGCCACGCCCCAGGTGATGGAGGGCGCGCAGGTGCAGGCGGCCCCGGGCGGTTCGCTCGGCGACGGGGCGATGCCGGTGCCGGTCAGCCTGCCGCTCCAGGGCCGCGAGGTCCACTTCGAAAAATTGCTGGCGCTCGACGAGGAGCTGACGATCGGCTTCAAGTACCGCGGGCTCAAGAAGGGCTGATGCATGTCTCTCAGGACATGTCTTTAAAAAAGGCATGTCCGATGAGGACGGCCGCCGAGCGGGCGATCGATCGCGCGAGGCCAGCGGGGCGCTCCGGTTCGCGCACCGCCAGGCGACGTGGGAGAGGTCGGGCAGGCGGCCAGGCCGCATGGAGCGTCACGCTCCGGCCTGTCCTGGCGGACAGGTCGAGGAACAATGACGCGCCTCAGGTGCGCGGGACCAGGCCGTCGAGGACGAGCTGGAGGGCCCGGGTGGCGCGGCGGCGGCGGGCGGCGATCGAGGGGGCGTGGATGACCACGGCGGAGACCATGGCGATCACGGCGAGGACGTCGGCGGTGACCAGGTCGTGGCGGATCTGCCCGGCCGCCTGGGCCTGGCGCAGCGGGGCGGCGAGCAGGCGGGTCATGCGACGGCGGAGCGCCTCGAGGTCGGAGGCGGTGGGCCCGGTCATCAGCGCGGGCACGAGCGCGTGGCTGGCGATCTGCTGCTCGATGATGGCGGACAGCAGGGTCGTGAAGGCGTCGGGGCGGCCGGCGTGGGCGCGGGCGAGCGCCTCGAGGGCGGCGAGGTTGTGCTCGAAGATCGCCGAGCCGAGGGCGTAGCGGTCGGGGAAGTTGCGGTAGAGCGTGGCCCGGCCGACACCGGCCCGGCGGGCGATCGCGTCGAGCGGGACGTCGAAGCCGGACTCGGCGAACACCTCGCGGGCGGCGGCGATCAGGCGCTCGCGGTTGTCCTGGGCGTCGCGGCGGCGGCGGGGGGAGTCGTCGTGGGCGTCGGCGGCCACGGCCGGACTGTAAGCCGATCCGTAAGTGGACACCACTGTCCACTTGTGCTACGCCAAAGCCATGCCGCAGCCGTCCCCGCGCCCGCAGGAGCCCGCCGCGAGCCCGAGCGTGCCGGAGGGGGCGTCGCTGGCGACGCGGATCCGCCTCGGCCTGCAGGCGCTGAACGTGCTCAAGGACGACGCCGGCCACCCGATCTACGGGCCGCTGCTCAACGTGTGCATGGACAGCGACGTGTACCGCGGGCTGGTCCGGGCCTGGCGCAGCAGCGAGGCGGGGCGCCGGCTCTTGCGCGAGCGGCCGAGCCTGCAGGGGCGCGAGCTCGACCTCGAGGCGCTCGCGCGCCTGCCCGAGGGCACGCTCGGGCACGAGTTCGTCCGCTACTTCCGCGCCAACGGCCTCCAGCCGTTCGTCACCGCCTTCCCGGTCGAGAACGACCTCGACTACCTCGGCAAGCGCTACCGCGAGACCCACGACCTGTTCCACGTGATCACCGGCTACGCGACCGACGAGCTCGGCGAGATGGAGCTGCAGGCGTTCGTGCTCGGCAACCTCGGCCTGCCTTCGGCCGCGCTGGTGCTGGTGTTCTCGACCGCGCTCCGCGTCCGCCGCGAGGGCGTCCGCGGGCTCGGCGCTTACTTCGCCCGCCTGCGCGCGGCCTACGGTCGCGGCCGCCGCTCGCGGGAGCTGCTCAGCGTGGCCTACGAGCGGCTGTGGGAGCAGCCGGTCGCGGTGCTCGCCGGGCACCTGTGCGCGCCGGGGTGAACGGCGGAGCGCGCGGCGGAGCACCGATCGCGGGACGGCGCAAGAACATGGTCTTCGGGACAGGTCGACGCGAAGCGGCGGGGAGCGCGGCGGCGCGGGAGAGCTGGTTCTTGGGACAGGTCTCCGCGAAGCCGCGGGCAGCAGCGCGCCGCGAGGAAAGCGTCGGCGTGGTGTTCGTACCCGGTCCGCTCGATGCCGCGGGGAGCAGCGCGGCCTCGTCGCCGGGCGAGTGACACGACACGGCCTTCGGGACCTGTCGGCGTGGCCGGGACGACGCGCGCCAGGCCGCAGAACGCCGCTTCGCCGCGTAATTCGCCGCTTTTGCCGGCTGGCGCGATCGGAGCGAACACTGGCGCGATCGGATTGGCGGGCAGGGGCCGCCGGGACCATCCTCCGCTCGTGAGCCGAACGCCGGCTCCGAAAGGCAGTGTTTCAAGAGATGTCCAAGGTATGGCTCATCACCGGGGGCTCGCGCGGGCTCGGGTCCGAGATCGTCAAGGCTGCGCTGGCGGCGGGGCACCGCGTCGTCGCCACCGCGCGGCAGCCCGAACAGCTGCGCGCGCTGGTCGAACCGTGCCCCGAGCGAGCGCGCGCGGTCGCGCTCGACGTCACCGACCCGGCCGCGGCGCACAGGGCGGTGGCGGCGGCGGTCGAGGCGTTCGGGCGGCTCGACGTCGTCGTCAACAACGCCGGCTACGCCAACGTCTGCTCGATCGAGGACGTGAGCGAGGCCGACTTTCGGGCCCAGTTCGAGACCAACTTCTTCGGCGTGTTCCACGTGACCCGGGCGGCGCTGCCGGTGCTGCGGGCGCAGCGGTCGGGTCACATCGTTCAGGTGTCGTCGATCGGCGGGCGCAAGGGCAGCCCGGGACTCGGGTCGTATCAATCGGCCAAGTGGGCGGTCGAGGGCTTCTCCGAAGTGCTGCACACCGAGGTGCGGCCGCTCGGGATCCGCGTGACCATCGTCGAGCCGGGGGGCTTTCGCACCGACTGGGCCGGGTCGTCGATGCGCAGCGACCCGATCCACGACGACTATCGCCCCACCGTCGGCCTGTTCCACGACCGCGTGCGCCAGGGTCAGGACGCGTCGCGCGGCGATCCGGCCAGGGGCGGGCGGGCCATCGTGCAGCTCGCCGAGCTGCCCGAGCCGCCGCTGCGGCTGCTGCTCGGCACCGACGCGCAATTTCTGGCCAAAGTCGTCGCCACGCAGCGGGCCGCCGAGGACGAGCGGTGGGCCGCGCTCGGCGCCTCGACCGATTTCGACGGGCTCGGCGACTTCGCCGACACGCCGGTGGCGAAGATGTTGCTGGCCGTGCGACAATGAGGGCCGATGGCGGACCTGGTCCCCGTCCCCGGCGTGATGCTCGAGCGACTGGGCGCGCTCGGCCTCGACGTCGCGCAGATCCTCGCGCGCGCCGGCGTCAGCCCGGCCGTGCTCGGGCCGCCGCGCGGGCGCCTCACCACGGCCGAGTTCTTCGCGCTGTGGCAGGCGATCGAGGACCTCGCCGGCGCGCGCGACCTCGGGCTGCGGCTCGGAGCCGAGGCGCTGCCGCAGAAGTTCGACATCGCCTCGCAGGCCGCGCTGCACTCGGAGAGCGTCGGCGAGGCGCTGGCCAAGCTCGGCAAGTACAAGCGGCTGGTGTGCCCCGAAGAGGTGACGGTCCGCGTGGTCGAGGGCGAGGCGCGGGTGCGGTTCCACTGGCTCCTGGCCGAGGGCGACCCGCCGCGGTTCCTCGTCGACGGCACGTTCGCGTCGGTGCTGGCGATGCTGCGCCGCGGCACGCACAAGCCGATCGCGCCGCTGCGGGTCGAGCTGACGCGCCGGCGCGCCGACGCGGCGCTGCTGACGCGGCACTTCGGCTGTCCCGTCCAGTTCGACGCCCCGATCGACCTGCTGGTGCTGCCCGCGGCCGCGCTCGCCGAGCCGTTCGTCACCCACAACGCCGACCTGCTGGCGCTGCTGCTGCCGGGGCTCGACGCCGAGCTGGCGGCGCAGGACCGCCGGCGCACGCTCGCGGACGACGTGCGGCTGGCGCTGTGCCGGCGGATGTGCGGCGAGCGCCCCTCGGTCGACAAGGTCGCCCGCGACCTGCGGGTCAGCCCGCGCACGCTGCAGCGGCGGCTCGAGGAGGCCGGCACCAGCTACCAGCGGCTGCTCGACGAGGTGCGCGACCAGGCGGCGCGGCGGCTGCTCACGCGCACCGACCTCGACGCCAGCCAGGTCGCGTTCCTGCTCGGTTTCGAGGAGCTGAACTCGTTCACGCGCGCGTTCGTACACTGGGCGGGGACGACGCCGACGCGCTTCCGGGCCCAGGCGCGCGCGTCGTGAGCGCCTGGCCGGTGAATGACGAGTGTCGGCACCTGTGATGATTCCGGAATGACGACACCCGGGCGTCGCCGCGCGACGGCCGGGCGCGGCGGGTATGATCAATCGTCGTGGCCGTGGCCGTGGCCGTGGCCGTGGCCGCAATCGTCGTCGTCGTCATCGTCGTCGTCGTCGTCGTCGTCGTCGTCCCTCTCGTGCTTGTTGAAGGTGCTGGTGATGAGGGCGCGGTGGTTCTTGAGCGAGCCGCAATCCTTGATCGTCTTCGGCTCGCCCTTCTTGTCGAGGAAGCAGGTCGGGTAGAGGCCCTCTTCCTTGAGCGACTGCATGCGGATGTCGTTGAGGCAGTAGGCGCCGTCGGGGGTCCACTCGGCCTCGATGAACCAATCGGTGGTCGGCGACTCGATCTGCGGCGTCAGGTGGTCCCACAGGTCGATCGCGTTGCCGGTGACCGTCCACGGCTCGCCGTTGCCGCAGTAGTCGGCGCGGGCCATGCGCGTACACGCCTGGTGGTAATCGACCAGCGACACCGACCCGCACTTCTTGCCCTTCTCGTAGTCCTTGCAGCGGGTCGCGCTCGCCCACGGGCGGTAGCCCCACAGGGTACACTTGGCCAGCACCGCGTTCTTGCAGGCGAAGGTGATGACGTTCTCGTCGTCGACGCGATCGCCGGTCTCGAGGTTCCAGTAGTTGCGCAGCGGGACGGCCGGCACCGGCTGATTGTTCTCGTCGACGCACAGCGACTTCCACTGGCCGCCGTTCTTCGGCCGGTGGACGATATCGTAGAGGTACACGTCGTCCTGCTCGTCCGACTGGTAGATGTTGTTGAAGCGCAGGACGTAATCCTCCCAGTGGTCGACGCCGTCGATGTGGGTGCCGACGTGGAGGGTCCACTCGGAGCCGATGAAGTCGGTGCCGCTGACGGGAATTTGCTGCCCGTCGTCGACGATGACGCCGGAGAACAGGGTGCCCTGGAGGACGGGGCCCTGGAGGACGGGGCCCTGGAGGACGGGGCCGTTGAGGACGATACCCTGGAGGACGGGGCCCTGGAGGACGGGGCCCTGGAGGACGGGGCCCTGGAGGACCGGGCCCTGGAGGACCGGGCCGTTGAGGATCACGCCCTGGAGGACGATGCCGTTGAGGACCGGGCCCTGCAAAACCGGCCCGTTCAGCACCGGGGCGTTGTACTCCAGCTCGCGCGCGCTCACCGCCTCAGCGCCGCCGTCGGTGCCCTCATAACACGACGGCCCGATACAGAGCATCGAGGCCACCAGGATTACGCGATTCGAGTCCGTCATAACGCCCCTCCCATTCACTCAGCCACCCTACCACGCCGGCGCGAACGCGAGGAAATGGTTTTCGCGGTCGGCGCCGGGCGCCGTGTCTTACATATGCATAGAGTCGCCGTGCAGCCGCACGCCTGCAACATTGGCGTGATGCGAACGAGGGTTGCTCCAGCGGCGGAAATGGCATGAGTGGGCATTTGTCCGGCGGACAGATGTCCGCAATTTCTCGCGCATTGATGGGTCTCGTCGAATCACCATTCGGGGGGCGACAGGCATCATTCGCGACGGCCTCATGCGCATTGTTGCGCGGCCGATGGTCGGCCCAGCGGGGGCCATCCCTGACCTCTTCGCCCCAGGACGCACCTTTCACCACTGGAGGTTTGCGGATCTGCCGCGCTTTGCGGCGCGCGATCGTCGCGGCCGCAGCGGACGGCCGCGGCGGCGCGCCTCGCTCTCGCGCTTCTATGTGCATACACGGCCCGACCCATTCGGGCCTGTGAAATGCCGTTCGCGCGGGCCTCAGAACGACGATTCCCCCGCCGATGCGGGCGCGGGGATCTCCCTCGCGGAGTTCACGAGCGGAACACGATGTCCTCGCGGGAGAACCAGCGGGCGCACGCCGCCATGCCGCCGGCCGCGAGCACCAGCAGCGAGGCGAACACCAGCGCCAGGTGCAGCGGCTCGGCGGTGCCGGCGATGATCTCGCGGGTCGCCAGCGAGACGTTGAGGACCGGCACCAGCGCGGTGACGAGGCCGAGGCGCACGCCGGGGGCCAGCGCGATCGCGGCGGGGACGACGACGACGATCATCAGCGGGCTGATGACGCTCATCGCCTCCTTGTAGGAGCGGGCGTAGAGCGACAGCATCAGCAGCGCGGCGGCGAAGAACACGCTGAGCGGCAGCAGCAGCGCGAGCACCAGGGCGATCGTGCCGGGCGCGAGGACGCTCTGGATGGCCGACAGGATCGCCGGCGGGATGCCCTCGACGCCCTGCCGGACGCTGACGTACATGCCGACGGTGGCCAGCAGCGCCGAGGTGAAGCCGGTGAGGGTGACGACGGCGAACTTGCCGAGGGCGATCTGCAGGCGGCTGGCCGGCGACGACAGCAGGGTCTCCAGCGTGCCGCGCTCCTTCTCGCCGGCGGCCAGGTCGATGGCCGGGTACATGCCGCCGGTGAAGCAGAAGATGATGAACATGTACGGCAAGAGGCCGCCGAGCAGCTTGCCGAACAGCTCGCGCGAGCTGACGACGTCGGTGCGCTGGACGTCGAGCGGGTCGATCGAGCGCGGCTCGATGCCGAGGCCGCGCAGGCGCTCGTCGAGCAGCTTCTGCTCGAAGCGCCCGAGCGCCTGCTCGAGGCGGGTGCGCGGGATGTCGAAGTCGTCGCTCGACTTGTGCAAGAGCTGCAGCGGCGCCGGCTGGTGCGCGGCCATGGCGGCGCCGTAGCCGGCGGGGATGATGATCGCGGCGTCGAGCTGCTCGGTGCGCACCTGCTCGGGCAGGGCGGTGACGTCCTGGACCTCGGTGATCGCCAGACCCGGCTCCTGGCGCAGCCAGTCGGCCAGGCCCGAGCCGCGGCCGCCGGCGCCCGCCTCGGCGTCGGCGACGGCGACCGCGAGCGTCTTGTCGCGCGCCTCGGCGGCCCGCGACTGCGAGAACTTGGCCATGCCGACCATCAGCAGCGGGAACAGCAGCAGCGGCACGACGACCATCGCCACCAGCGTGCGGCGGTCGCGGAGGGTGTCGCGCAGCTCCTTGCGAAAGACCACCAGCGCCGGCGAACTCATGCCCGCACCCCCTCGGCGGCGTCGATCAGCCGCACGAATTCGTCCTCGAGCGTGCGTCGCTGGCCGCGCTCGTCGACGGCGCGGGCGAGGACCTCCTCCAGGCCGCCCATCGCCAGCACCCGGCCGCGGTGGAACACCGCCAGGTCGTCGGCCAGCATCGTCACCTCGCTCATGATGTGGGTCGAGAACAGGACGGTCTTGCCCTGGGCGCGGCAGTCCTGGATGAGCTGGATGATCGCCCGCGCGGCGATGACGTCGAGCCCGGAGGTCGCCTCGTCGAACACCACCACCTCGGGGTCGTGGATGATGGTGCGGGCGATCGCGACCTTCTGCCTCATGCCGGTCGACAGCTGGCCCGCGCGCCGGCCGGCGTAGGCGTCGATGCCGAGCGCGGCGAACAGGGCGTCGCGCCGGCGCTTGTAGTCGCCCGCCCCGACGCCGTGCAGGTCGGCGGCGTAGCGCACGTTCTCCTCGGCGGTCAGGCGCTCGTAAAGCTTGGTCGAGCCGGTGAGGAAGCCGAGCTTGCGCCGGGCCGCGACCGGGTCGGCGAGGGCGTCGACGCCCGCGATCGAGATCCGCCCGCCGTCGGGGCGGAGCAGGGTGGCGATCATGCGCAACACGGTGGTCTTGCCGGCGCCGTTGGGCCCCAGGAGCGCGAATACGCGTCCCGGCGAGCAACGAAAGCTGGCGCCGGCGACCGCCTGGAGGCTCGACGCGCCTGCGGCTCCAGGAACGGAGGCGGGCGCATGGCCGGGAGCCGGAGCCCCCGCTGCAGCCAGCTCGCGCCGTTGCTGGCGCGAGATCGGGAAAGACTTGGTGAGATCGACGACTTCGATCATCCGGGGGCTCGTTGACTGTAGCAGCGGCACGCGGATATGGATACTCCCCGTGTCGCGTCGCATCGTTTTACCCCTCGCCGCGCTGCTTCTGACGCCGGCCTGCAAACAACAGCAGATCGCCACCGCCACCCCGATCGACGAGCTCCCCCCGCTCATCATCCCCGCCGAGCTGCGCGTCGACGCCGGCTCGATGGGCTCCGGCGGCAGCGAGACGCGGATCGCCGACAACGACGTTCGCGACGACCGCGCGCCGGCCAATTCCGACTGGCGTGCGGCCGCCGACGAGCCGGGCCCGCGCAACAGCGGCGGCGGCGGCGGCAAGGCGAGCGCCGGCGGGCTGGTGTCGGCGTCGCCCCAGCCGACGGCGTACGCGCTGATCGTCGGCATCGAGAAGTACCGCGACGTGACACCGGCCGGCGGCGCCCGCTCGGACGCGGAGAAGTTCGCCGAGCTGGCCCGGGTCACCCTCGGCGTGCCGGAGGACAACATCAAGCTGCTGCTCGACGACCGCGCCAGCCGCACCGACATCGCCAAGCAGCTGCGCTGGCTGCAGGCCAACGTGCCGAGCGGCGGCCGGGTATACTTCTACTTCAGCGGCCACGGCGCGCCCGAGCCGACCTCCGGGGTCAGCTACATCGTGCCGTTCGACGGCGACCCGCAGTACTTGAAGGAGACGGCGATCCCGATGACCGAGGTGCTCGGCGACCTCGAGAAGACGAAGGCGAAGGACGTGCTGGCGATGGCCGACTCGTGCTTCTCCGGCGCGGGTGGCCGTTCGGTCCTGGCCCCAGGGACACGTCCGCTGGTGCGCGTCGAGGAGGTCAAGCCGCAGACCCGCGTGGCGATGCTGTCGGCCTCGTCGGGCGCGGAGATCTCCGGCCCCGCCGCCGACGGCTCCGGCGGGCTGTTTTCGAAGTACCTGATCGAGGCGCTCGGCAGCGGGCAGGGCGACATCAACGGCGACGGCCAGATCTCGCTCAAGGAGCTGGCCGAGTGGGTCGGCCCCCGCGTCAAGCGCGAGGCCAAGAAGGCCAACCGCGAGCAGACGCCGCACCTTTCGCTGGGCAAGAAGCTCAGCACCGCCGACGAGTTCATCGTCTCCTGGGGGTACTCGCGATGAGCCGCGCCGCGCTGCTGACACTGGCTGTATTTTGGGGCATGTCCCTCGGGGCATGCACGAAGCAGGGCTTCCTCGCCGCGCCGAAGGCCGACGGCGAGGTGGCGGAGAAGATCGGCGGGTTCTCGTCCGACACCCACTTCCTGCTCGAGCCGACCGGCGACGCCGAGGGCCTGCTCGGCCGTCAGGTGCGGGTGACGTCGGCCGGGGCGTGGACGATCGCCGACGAGCGCGCGCCCGGCTGCGAGGTGCGCGTCAAGGAGTCGTCGTCGAGCTACAAGAAGAAGTACCGCGTCGGCCTCGGCGACCTGACGGCGTTCGCCGGCGGCTACAAGGACATGCTCAAGCTCGAGGCCCGCTACGGCCGCTCGGTCGAGGCGGAGTACCAGATCCAGAACGTCAAGACGCTGACCGCCGACACCGAGGGGCCGTGCGGCGAGGTGATCGTCAAGTCGGTCCGCGTCGGCTCGGGCTTCCGCAAGCTGGTCCGCTCGGCCGAAGGCGCCGCGAAGGGCCGCGCGGGCAAGGCAGGGCTCGGCGTCGAGGGCGGGCGCGAGGCGGCCACTGAGGCGCTCGACAGCATGGAGTGGGGCGACCCCCAGGCCTACGCGTTCAGCTACGACCGCGTCGCTCAGCAGAAGCAGCTCGATCTCTGGGTCAAGATGCCCGAGAAGCTGGTCGACGGCGAGCGGGTATACTTCGAGTTCTCCACCAACGAGACGGCGTATTTGATAGCGATCGTGCTCGAGGAGTCGGGTGTCGGTGACGTGCTCTACCCGAACGACGCGGTGCCGCTGCCGACGGTCAAGGGCAAGAGCAACCTGGTGCTGCCGAGCCCCGACGAGAAGAAAATGGCGGCCCATCTCCGCGATCCCGAGACGGCAGCCCTCGAGACGCTGGTGGTCTACGCGTTCACCCACCGCGAAGACTTCGACCGCTTCAAGCCGGCGGCGATGGGCGCCGGCGAAGGCCTGGCCTACGCCGAAAAGCTCGAGAAGGCGCTGTCCCAGGTGCCGATCTCCCGCTGGTCGCGGGTGACGAAGTCGTACGAGATCGTGCCGAAGGATGGCGAGTGATGCTGCTGCTGCAGAGGCTCAAGGACATGCATTCCAGGATTGACGAGACAGGGCGCAAGGTCGGCCGCGCCGCGGTGGCAGTGGTGTGCGCGGCCTCTCTGGCGACGCCGTCGGTGGCCGGCGCGACCGAGCCGGAAGGGCCGGAGCCGTCGACGGCCGAGACGTCGGAGGAGCTCAGCCCGCAGGCCCAAAAGCACGCGGTGAAGGCGATCGAACATTTTAATAATGGCTCTTCAGGGTTTGTGGTGGATACCGCTGACTCAGCGCGTGATCCCGGCAGGATAGAGGTCGAGGCCGCCGAGGTGGAAGTAGATCGCAGCTCGGAAGCGGTCGCGGTTACGGAAGCCGCGGGCGACGTACTTGAGCTTCTGGATGACCGAGTTAAGGCCCTCGGCAGAGGCGTTGGTGATCCGTTCGGTGGCTGCATGGATGATGCCGCCGAGGTGATTTTTGACCATGCGCGCGGCGGCCTTCATCGGCTCCAGGCGAGAGCGGATAGCCCAATCGTACCACATGCCCCATTGGTCCCGCATGTTGCTCGGCGAGGTGTGCTCCCAGACCTCCATCGCCGCCTCCTTGAGCGCCCACGCGCGGGCCGTCCGCAGCGAGCTCGTCCGCAGCGCCTCGAAGTCGTCCCAGACCTCCTTGCTCATCCGTTCGGGGTTGCGCAGCCAGAGGTACTTGGTGCCCTTGAGCCGGTTGTCGCCGAGGCCGTGGAGAGCGCGGTGTTCCTCGCGTCGCACGTGGTCGACGGCTTGACCGAGGCGCGCGGCGACGTGGTACTTGTCGAAGGCGATCTTCGCGTCGCCATCGGGGATGGCCTCGCGGACAGCTTGAATGTAGGGCTCGTGCATGTCCATGACGACCACGGAGACCGCAGCCCTCTCTGGGCGCGAAAAGCCGCTCAGGAAGCTCTTGAGGGCCCCCTTGCCGCGTCCGTCGGCGACGTGGATGACCCGCTTGCTGGCGGACTTCGGGTCATGCACGATCGTGACGTACTCGTGGCGCCGCTGGAAGGAGGTCTCGTCGACGGCGAGCATCTCCGGCAGCGCGACCTCGCGGCGCTCGAGTCCGCGTTGTACTGCACGCTCCTGGACGCCGGCGACCTGATCCCACGAGAGCCCGAGGCGCTCCGCGACCACTGCAATCGGCGCATCGCGGAGCCAGTCGATCACCAGCGCCTCGAACAGCGCGGTGAGCCGAGCGCTACCGTCCGCCCACGAGACGCGCATCGTGAGCGTACCGTGCTTCGGGCACGACGTCCGCGGTACGCCGGCTTCGATGATCGTCCGATACTGACACGTATCGAGGTGCCGCCATCGGCGAGTCCGCGTATCGTGACGGGGAACAGCCTGGCCACACTCCGGGCACGTCGTCGGCACATCGGGGTCGTGCTCGACCTCGATGACGATCTGCCCCTGCCCGAGCTGCAGCTTCACCGCAGCAACTCTCCAGGGAGCCTCGATACCGAGAATTCGGGCGTAGAGTTCGGTCTCTGCCATTTCGCGCACGATATCACGGCGCGATTTCGCGCGCAACCTACGCCACCCTCAACCCTGAAGAGCCTTAATAATGGGGCGTTCGTCGACTCGGAGGAGGAGTGGCGCCGGGTGGCCTTCTTCGCGCCGAACTGGCGGCCGCTGCATTTCAATCTGGCGGTGCTCGCGGAGGCGCAGGGGAAGCTCGGGACCGCCGTCAGCGAGTACAAGGAGTTCCGTCCGCACGGGTCGCCCGACGAGCAACTGATCGTCGATCAGCGGCTCGATGAGCTCGGGCGGCGGAAGATGAAGATCTCGGGGGCGTACAAGCGGCAGATCGCGCTCAGCGCGACGTCGATGACGCTCGGAGTGGGTGCGATCGGCGGGGCGGTCGCGATGTTCATCCTCGGGCCGCGACAGACAGAGAAGGCCAAGGAGTGGGACGCGGCGGCGGAACAAGTCGCTGCCATGGGGAATGCCCCAGGCTGTGTAGAGGACACGTCCTGCTACAATTACTACCAGGAACAGGCGCACGTGCTCCGTGCCGATGCGGACAAGTTCGAGAACCGTGGGAAGTATTTGCTGTACGGCGGCATCTACGTCGTGATCATCGGCTTGTTGCTGACGACTTACTCGATCATCCCGCTGCGCAACGCGATCAAGTCGAAGCGGCAGCTCGACGGCATCAACCTCGGGAAAACTCGCCTCAAGTGGAACGGCGGGGCTGGGGTCACGCTGCGCTTCTGACCCTCAGGACATGCCTCGCAGGACATGATGTTCAGGGAAGCTGACTCGCAGACGGTCCTGTGCGCCTCCTGGGCGCGAGCGCAGGTCTTATGTCGACGTTTCGCTCGCGCGCTGGTCGCGGGCGCGGGCGCGGCGTCGCTGGCGATGCCGGCGACCGTTCGCGCCGCCGAGCAGGAGGGGCCGGGGCCCTCGACCGCGGAGACCTCGGAGGCGCTGAACGACCAGGCGCAGAAGCACGCGCTCAAGGCCGTCGACCATTTTAATAAGGGGAACTACGTCGACGCCGAGGAGGAGTTCCGCCGCGTCGCCTTCTACGCGCCGAACTGGCGGCCGATGCACTACAACCTCGCCGTGCTGGCGGAGGCGCAGGGCAAGCTCGGGACGGCCGTCAGCGAGTACCAGGCGTTCCGCCCGCACGCTTCGCCCGACGAGCAGCTCGTGGTCGATCAGCGCATCGACGAGCTCGGCCGCCGGCGGGCGCGGATCGCCAGCGCCTACAAGCGGCAGGTCGGGTACGGCGCGGGGGTGCTGACGTTCGGGCTCGGGGCGATCGGCGGCAGCGCGGCGATGTTCGTGATCCACGTCCAGCGCAAGGAGGCGTACGACGACGCGCAGGCGGAGAACATGACGCAGATGGACGTGGAGAAGCCGAAGGGCGGGCTGATCGCCGGCGGCTACTGGGTCGGCCTCCTCGGCGTCATGATGGCCGGCGTCGGCGTCGGCCTGCTGGTCCAGGCGGTCAAGTCGAAGCGCAAGCTCGACAGCATCGCCGTCGGCAAGGGGCGCCTGCAGTGGGCCGGCGGGGCCGGAGTGCGGCTCATCTTCTGAGTGAGCCCGAGAAGAACATGGCGGACAGGACAGGTCCGAAGGGAAAGGGCGTCAAGGACATGGCGCGGAAGACAGGTTTGAAGGGGAAGGGCGGCGCCGACAGCCTCGACGCGCTCGTCTACGGGCTGATCGCCGCGGCGGCCGAGCGCGACCTCGGGGCCGTCTACGGCGCCGCGCCGCCGGCCGCGCTCGACGAACTGGCGGCGGCGCTGCGGCCGGAGGTCGAGTTCGTGCCGCCGCCGAGCTGGCGCGCGTTCATGGCGGCGTTCGGCTCGCTGCGGGTGCTCGACGCGGCCGGCGAGGTGGTCGATCTGTGCGTGTACACCCCGCGCGAGGCGGCCGCGCACACGCGTGAGCACGTGCGCGTCGGCCCGGACGTGCGGTGGGTCGACGACGACGGCAGCGAGCACGCGATCACCACCGATCATCTGGTCGCCTTCGCCGACGCGGGCGGCGGCGGGCAGTGGTGCTTCGACACCAGCGCGCCCGGGCCCGAGTACCCCGTGTGCTGCCATCACCCGGAGGAGCCGCTGTTCGCCCGCAAGCGCGAGGGCGGCGCCCGCGTGTCGGCGGAGGCTCACGAGTTCCCGGACTTCGGGGCGTGGCTGCGCGCGCAGATCGACGCGTTCGTGGCGGGGGCGTAGCTCGGGCTCATGGTGGAGCTGCTGCGGGCGCGACAGGCCCCTGAGCTCGGCGAGATCGTCAAGGCGCGACCGTGCGAGTTGCATGCTCTCCGTGAGCTGCCTGGTGACATCCGCGCTCGTTTCGTAGTCGGCGTCGTTACGGCGGTCGCGGAGGCGTCTGCCGTTCCTAGCGATCCGCGTCTCCAGCCTCGTACGCCCGGGAACGGGTTGGGGCGGGTCGAACCACGGCCCCAGCGCGGCATGTTCTTCGACCTCGGGAAGGACGCGCCGTGGCGGGCGTGACGACATGCGCGCCTCGATCAGCGACGACGGCGCCGGCGAGCGAGGCTGGCGAGCGCGAGCAGGGCCGGAGTGAGGCTGCGGTCGGGGTCGCTGTTGCAGGCGCAACCATCGGCGTCGACGGAGCCGCCCGTGCTCGCGGGATCGGTGGTGCCGGTGCTGCTGCCGGCGCTGGCGTCGGAGGTCTCGATCGGGCCGTGGGTGGTCGGCGAATCGCCGGTGGTCGGCACGAGGGTCGCCGACGACGTCGCGGTGCCGGTCGGGTCGAGCGAGGTCGAGGTCGTGCCGGTCGGGTCGAGCGAGGTCGACGAGGTGGTGCCGGTGATCGCGTCGGTCGTGGAGGTCGAGGTCGTCGTCCCGGTCGAGGTCGCGTCGGTGGTCGCGTCGCTTGTGGACGAGGTGTCGTCGCCGGTCGTCTCGCCGCCGGTCGTCGTCTCGTCGGGCGGCTCGAGGTAGCAGTTGGGCTTGCAGCCGTCGCCGGTGAAGCCGTTGCCGTCGTCGCACTCCTCGTCCGCGTCGACGATGCCGTCGCCGCAGCGGCTCTGCGGGGCGCACACGCGGGTGTCGCAGCACGGGTCGGCGGGGAGTGGGTCGGCGATCGCGGCCAGCGCGAGCTCGAGCTGCATCTGGTTCTTGGCGTGGATCGGCGGGTGGACGCCGCCCGAGCCCCAGCTCGCCATCGCCGCGAGCTGGTTCTGGACCTGCGGCGGGCTGACGAGGTCGCCGAAGCCGATCACGCGGGTGGTGACGCCGGCGGCGTGCATCGCCGCGAGCGGGGCCTGGACCTCGGCGTCGCTCGAGTTGTAGGCGCCGTCGACGACGAGGACGTTGACGAACGGGGTCGCGTCGGTGCACGGCATGGCCGCGCCGTCGGCCAGACAGGCGGTCTTGTAGGCGGCGAGGTTGTCGTGCACGAGCTGCAAACCGAGGTGCAGATGGGTGCCGGAGCCGGTGCAGGCCTGGGGATTGTTCGGGTGCAGGTCGCAGCGCGGCATGTGGCTGACGACCGGCTCGGTGAACGGCGGGTCGGCCTGATCGCCGGTCTTGAAGGTCCAGGTGAGGGGAGGACCGCCCCACGGATCGACGCATCCGGGCGGCTCGCACGAGGTGTCGGGATCGAGGGCCCACGCGAAGTGGGGCTGGTGGCACAGCCCGTAGTCGACGAGCAGCTTCTGCTCGCCGGGCGCGGGCTCGTGGTGGCCGAACACGGCCAGGCCGAACAGGCTGAAGTGCTCGCGCGTGCTGGCGAGGACGGGTCGCTGGAGGAGCGGCACGGGAGGCCCGGCCAGGACGTCGCGCACCTGGTCCCACGCGGTCATGCCCATGGGTCCGGGCAGGGTGCCGCCGTTGATGTTGAGCATCGACGACGAGGCGTCGAGGAGGAACATCGCGCGCGCCATCGTCGGGCTGCACGACGGCAGCCGCACGTCGGCCGAGAAGTCGTGGACGACCCCCGCGAGCGCGTTCTGCAGGCCTTTCGCGTAGAGGCCGCTGCGCGCCGGGCCGGTGCCGCCCGCCATGCCGATCGCGTCGGCCCACGGCTCGCCGGCCGCCTCGCCGAGCGCGACCACGTATGTCCGAACGGACATATCATTAAAAAGGTCGGCGGCGACGAGGGCGGGGTCGGCGGTCGGCGGGGCGAGCTGCGTCGTGCCGGATGGATCGGTCCACGGGCCGTCGGTGATGAGCACGATCGCCGCGTCGCGCGGGTCGAGGTCGAGCGGGTGGTCGGCGGCGGTCTGTTGCAGGTAGGCCTTGGCTCGCGCCAGCGCGCCGCCGGTCCACGACTCGATGCCGTCGGGCTGGCCGCCCAGGGGCCAGTCGGCGGCGATCAGCGCCGTCTTCAGCGCGTCGCCGTTGCACTGCAAGTAGGCCATGTCGGGCGCGAGCGGGTCGTAAAAGCCGACGTCGAGGCGCTGGCCGTCGACCAGGCCGGAGGCGTCGCCGGCGATCGGCGTGCCCGGGACGTCGGGGTCGGGGTCGTGGCCGAAGCGCAGCAGCGCGATCTGCAGCTGGTCTGCCAGCAGGCCCTCGTCGGCCTCGAGGGCGTCGAGGACGCCGACGACGGCGGCCTCCCAGCGGGTCTGGTTGTCGACGAACGACTCGTTCATCGAGGTCGAGTAGTCGAGCACGAACAACAAGAGCGGCTTCTTCACCGCGCAGGTGGCCTCGTCGACGCAGGCCGCGGCGGCAGGGGCCGACGCCCCGAAGAGGGTCAGTCCGGCCGCGAGCACGGCAAAGCAGAGGTCGGATGTCCGCGGAGCAGAAAGCGTACGGGCAGGTCGCATCGGCGAGTCTCCAACTCCATCGAGCCAGTCAGCCCTCAGGAGAACAGGACCCTCGGGCGCTGTCCAGCGGGCACGGGCGTGAGCGCGCGGCTCGGAGAGCGACCGGGGCGGTCCTTTCGGCGCACGGAAATCGAGGGTCGTAGCCATACGGGCGGGCCCGGACCTCGGCGGGAGCGGCCCGACCCGTGGGGCCGTCGGGGGCGAGGGCGTGAGGGTACGGATGTCTGAAAAGTCATGTCTTCGAGGCCATGTCGGGCGGCCCGACCGCGGGCGGCCCGACGTGGGCTCGGGGACCGATGGGCGCAGGAGGATGACTCAGGCATGCCGAGCGGGATGCCTGCGACCCCCACGGTGACTGCATCGATCGAAAAAGCCCGAAGGCGCACCGCCTCGAGGCACGGCGGCGCGGCGCGACCGGGCGACGGCTCGTGAAGAGAATTAAATGTCCGAAGGAGCAGGGGTTCAGGGGCGTGTCCGATCGGCCCGGTCGTGGCGGGAGTCCGGTCGGACATGCCCCAATAGTCATGTCCTCGGGGACATGGCCGGTCAGCCATGCCGGCGGCGCCGGCGGAGCAGCAGCAGCGGGGCGGCGAGGAGCAGCTGGCGCCAGTCGACGGGGGCGTCGCTGCGGCAGGTGCAGGTGATCGTGCCGACCTCGCCGGCGGTGGCGGTGTCGGGGCTGGGCTCGTCGCCGGTGCTGCCGGTGCCGTCGCCGCCGCTCGACGGGCCGCCGGTGGTCGGGTCGTCGGGGCCGGGGCCGGGGACGCAGGCGAACCCGCCGTCGTCGCTCGCGCCGCAGCTCGGGGTCATCGGCGTGGCCTCGCAGTCGGTGGTGACGAGGCCGTCGTCGGGGTCGCAGAAGGTGAGGACGTCGCCGTCGCAGGCGCCGGCCTCGCCGACGTCGCCGCACGGGTTGCAGTCGGCGCCGTCCGAGCCCTCCGGGCACAGGTCGGGGACGTCGCAGCTGCCGTCGTGCTCGTAGGGGCACCAGTCGGCCGGCGCCTCCGGCAGCGCGCCGGAGTCGGGGTCGACGCAGCTGTAGCCGACCTTCGCGTCGACGAAGCCGCACTCCTTGCCCTGCTTGACGCAGTAGACCTCCTGGGTGACGCCGGTCGAGCCGTCGCAGTAGACGAGCACGTCGCCGACGCACTTGCCGTAGTAGGTGCTGCCGCCGGGGACGTCCTTGCAGGTCGCCTTGGTGTCGATGTTCTCGGCGCAGTAAGGGTCGACGAGGCAGGCGCGGGTGCCGTCGGACACGCTGGCGCAGCAGTCGTAGGCGCTCTCGCAGTCGCCGCCGGCCTTGCACTCGTGCGAGCAGAAGCCAGTCGCCGCGTCCTGCTCCGACACGCAGAACGGGTTGTTCGCCCCGCACTCCTGGTAGCCGTCGGCGTCGCAGGTCGCGGCCGCGCCCTTGCCGTTCGGGTTGAGGCAGTCGTAGCCGACGATCGAGTCGAACTTGCCGCACGTGAGGCCGTCGGCGCCGCAGTCGATGCTGACGATCTCGTCGTCGGGCACGCCGACCTGGCAGTAGACCAGCGTGTCGCCGTCGCAGCGGCCGAAGAACGACTCGTTGCCGCAGGTGCCGGCGATGACGACGCAGTTGCCGTTGCCGTCGTCCTCGAAGTTGTCGTTGCAGGCGCAGGTGTAGTCGGCCTGGTCCTGCGGGTCGGCCCACTCGGGGTGCGCGTTGTCGGGGCAGTCGCTCTCGACCGGCTCGCACTCGCCGTCGGGAGCGTTGGGCGCGCCCTCGAAGCCGGGGTCGCACACGCACTGCTTCTTCACCGGGTCCCAGCCGGCGTTGAGCGGGCAGCCGTTCTCCTCGGCGACGCACTGGCTGCCGTCCTGGCTCGGCTTGAAGCCGTCCTGGCACAGACACAGGCCGTTGGCCTCGATCGAATTGGTCGGGCACTCGACGTCGCCGAGGGTGACGCAGGCGGTGCCGTCGCCGCTGGGGACGAAGCCGGGGTCGCAGTAGCACAGGCCGTCTTTCTCGGAGGCGTCGTCGGGGCAGCCGTCCATCGGCACGTCGCTGGCCGCGAGCACGCCGACGGCGACCCACGCCTCGGCGGCGGCGGTGCAGTCGCCGTCCGTGGCCTGGCCGAGCGCGACCAGCTCCTTGCAGGCGGCGACTGTCCCTTGAGCCATGTCGACGAAGCTGGCCTGGCTGCCGATGTGGCCCTTGTAGAGGGTGCGGTACCAGACCTTCTCGAGCAGCTCCTTGCTGCGGGCGGTGGCGAGGAGGTAGGCGGCGTGGTTGGGGATCCCGCTGTTGATGTGGACGCCGCCGTAGTCCTCGAAGCCCTTGTAGAGCTGGTTCATGTGCTTGGGCTGCTGGCCGAGCTCGGGGTCGATGAAGCTGCGCGCGAACGAGGCGCCGAAGCCGGGGCCGACCACGTCCTCGCCGAGGGTCCAGTCGTCGCGGTCGATCATCATCGCCATGACGTCGGCGAAGCTCTCGTTGAGCGCGCCGGGCTGGTTCTGATAGACGAGGTTGGCGGTGCCGGTGATGACGGCGTGGCTGTACTCGTGGGCCGCGACGTCGAGCGAGCGCGTGAACTCCTTGAAGAGCCACTTGTCGCCGTCGCCGATCGCCATGAGGCGGTCGTACGGGTCCCAGAAGGCGTTGTTGAAGGCCTGGCCGAAGTGGATGACCTGCTCGACCGCGGCGCCCTTGCCGTCCCACGAGTTGCGGGCGTGGGTGGCCTGGTAGTAGTCGATGACCTTCTGCATGTGGGCGTGGGCGGTCGCCTCGGCGGCGGTCCACGCGGTCTTGGTCTTGCTGGTCGCCAGCGCCGCGCTCGCGGGCGACTGGCTGTTGCCGCCGTCGAGGGTCTGCAAGGTGGCGGCGGCGAGGCCCTTGCTGCGGTCGTAGAGGCCGTACTCGTTCTTGTCCGGGTAGTGCGACAACCGCAGGGTGACGGTCTTGCCGAAGTGGTCGGTGGCGGTGCCGGTGGTCGGCGTGACGGTCTCGGTGGCGACCAGCGGGTGCCGGGCGAGCACCCGGCCCTGCTCGGCGTCGACGTAGGTGACGAAGTGCTGGTAGGACCCATCGGCCAGGTCGACGGTCTGCACCAGGCGCCAGGCGAGGACGCCCCCGCGGTCGTGGCTCTGCGGCCAGACGCCGAGCTCGGCGGGGCCGCGATCGACGGCCCGGCGATCGCGGGCCTCGGGGCCGTTGTGCCGGCGGGCGCGGGCGCGGGCGGCGTCGGCCCCGAACTTGACGACGAGCGGCGGATCGAGGCGCCCGAGGTTCTGGGCGGCGATCGAGGTGAGGGCGCCGTCGCGATCGAAGTGAACCTTGACCTCGGCGCCCCACACCGGGAGGCCGCGGAAGCGGACGGCGAAGTGCAGCGCGAGGTCGCCGGCGTCGCCGCTGATCACCCGCGACCGCGCGAGCTCGACGTCCCCGGGCGCGCCGGCGAGGCCGAGGACGTCGCGGTGCTCGGCGAGCATGGCCTGGGCCGCCTGGACGCCGACGCCATGGGGGTTGGCGACGCGGCCGTCGAAGCGCCGCAGGGTGCCGTGCGCGGGGTCGAGGCGGACCTGCGCCGGCTCGCTCGAGCGGGCGGCCAAATCGACGAGGGCGGTCCGCACGAACGGCGCCGGCGCGGCGGCCTTGCCCGCCTGCGCGACCGTCAGCGGCCGGGGCCGCGCGGCCGGATGATCCGCGGCGACGACGCGCGCGAGCGGCTTGCCGAGCTGCTTGTTGCCGCCGCGCTTGCCGGTCGGCTCGGCGCCGGCCAGCGGGATCATCGCGAGGGACACGAGCGAGGCGGTGAACAGCGAGAGGCGACGCGACATACGGCGCGGCGAGGATACCTTGACGATCGCCGGCTCGCGGGGCGAATCTTCGCCGGTGCGCGTCACGACGTGGTCGGTTTCTGGAGCGAACGTGATCGTCGCGGCGATCGGGGTCGCCATCTGGCTCGGCGGCGCCGCGCCGGCGCGGGCCGAGCCGCCGCCGGCGACGGAGACCCCGGCGGCGCCGAGCCTGCAAGGCATCGCGCCGGCCGAATTCGGGGCCGGCGCGACGATCACGATCACCGGCTCGAACTTCGCCGAGGGCGACGCGGTGCTGATCGACGCGATCGCGCTCGAGGACGTGACGGTCGCGCCGGGCTCGATCACCGCGACGGTGCCGGTCAAGACCAAGAGCGCGAAGAAGCTGATCCTCAAGCGGGCCAAGAAGAAGGTCGCCGAGCTGGCGATCACCGGCTTCGTCAAGGCGCCGGCGTTGACGTCGGCGTCGCCGAAGTTCGCGGCGCCCGGCGAGGTGGTCACGCTCAAGGGCAAGAACCTCGACCGCGTGACGACGCTGACGCTCGCCGGCGCGCCGGTGAAGGTCGACGAGCTCGGCGCGACGTCGCTCCGCTTCACCGCGCCTGCCGGGACCACGGGTCCGCTGGCGGTGAAGAGCGTCGGCGGCGAGGCGGCGCTGAAGAAGGACTACGAGATCTTCTACGCCCCCGTGCTGACGGCGGCGAGCCCGGCGGCGGCGTTCGAGGGCGACAGCGTGACCCTCACCGGCGCGCACCTCGGGGCGGCCAAGTTCAAGCTCGGCAGCAAGCCGCTCAAGGCGTCCGAGCAGGGCGAAGCCGAGGCGACGGTGACGATCGCCAAGGGCGCCAAGTCGGGCGACCTCAAGGCCGAGGCGCGCAAGAAGGGCTCGGCGGTGGCGTTCACCGTGCACCCGACGCCGGCGCTGACGACGGTGCCGAAGGAGGTCGGCGGGCCGGGGACGCTCAAGGTCAGCGGCAAGAACCTCGACTTCGTCACGACCTGGCGCCTGGGACAGGTGACGCTGACCCCCGAGGCGCCGGCCGGCAAGTCGAAGGTCGCGCTGACGCTGCCCGACAGCGCCCCGACCGACCAGCCGCTGGTGGCGGTGTCGCAGGGCCGCGAGTTCGCCAGCAAGAAGCCGATCGCGGTGGTGAAGACGCCTGTCGTGGAAGCCATGTCCTATTGGCCAGGTCCCGAGGGCAAGGGCGTCGAGGGGGAGATCCGCGGGCGCGAGCTGACCGACAAGACCCGGTTCACCCTGGCCGGCAAGAGCATGAAGACCAGCTTCGTCGACCCGACGAAGGTGACGTTCGCGCTGACGAAGGCGCCGAAGGCGGCCGAGCAGGCGCTGCAGGCCAAGACCGGCAAGTACAAGGGGCCGGCGCTGACGGTCGACGGGGCCGCCGAAGGCTACAGCGCCGGGCCGGCGCGGCTCGGCGAGATCCTCGCGGCCGGCGGGTCGGGCTACACGCTGGCGGCGATCGACGCCGACCTCGAGGTCAGCCGGCGCCAGCCGGGCCGCGGAACCGAGCCGCTCAAGGCGCTGGGCCGGGCGGCCACCGGTCCCGAAGGACAGGCGGACGTCGCGGCGGCGGGCCGCCGGATCGCGCTCGACCTGCGCCGCTTCACCGTCGCGCAGGTGGCCCTGTGCGCGCAGATGACGGCCGGCAAGACGCCCGCGCAGGCGGAGGCCAACGCGGCCCTCGGCGACGCGCTGCGGGCCAGCCAGAAGCACATGCTGGCGCTCGCGGGGCAGCTGCGCGACCTGTGGTCGGGCCTGCCGCTGGCGGCCACGGCGAGCGACGCGAGCACGGGGCTGGCCGACGTCGACGCCGAGGTCGCGGCGGCCGCGGCGGCGCGGGCCCAGGTCGAGGCGGCCTGCAAGAACAAGTTCGTCGGCAGCGGCAAGCTGCTCAGCGAGGCGGGCGCGGTGGCCAGGGTCGACCTGCCGGCGCTGTACGGCGAGGCGATCAAGGGCGCGTTCGCGGCGGTGCTGGCCGCGGGCAAGACGTGGCCCGCGGTCGAGGGCGAGGTGACGCCGCGCCTCGGCGGGCTGCCGCCGGCGCGCAAGAAGCTGTGGCAAGATGTCCTCAAGGCCAGCAAGTCGGCGGTCGAGGGCGGGGCCGCGGCGACCACCGGCAAGGGCGCGCGCGGCGACAAGCACGTCGAGCCGCAGGGCAAGCCGAAGGGCGACACCGGCAAGGGCAAGGGCAAGGCGGGCTGAGGCCGCGCGCGGAGGCGAGGGTCGATGAGACTTCGGGGCAGGTTCTTGGGGACATGTGCTTGGGTGCTGGTGGTCGCCTGCGGCGACGACGGCGAGGCGACCACCGACGGCGCGGGCGCGACGACGGGCGCGGCCGGGGCGACGCCGGGGGAGGTCGAGATCGTCGGCCAGGTCGACGTGATCGACCTGTGCGGCACCAGCGGCGCGACGGCGGTGTCGTTCCGCGCGACCAAGATCGGCTGCGAGCAGGCGTCGCCGGCCCCGTGCACGATCAAGGTCGACCCCTACGAGGAGGTCGTCGGCGACGCCGCCACCTGTCCCGCGAGCCAGAACGCCGCCGAGATGCGCGTGGTCGTCGAGTCCGCCGGGCGCTGGCAGGTCGAGGCCCGCGCGCTCACCGACTCGGGCTACGTCGGCAAGTGCTTCGGCCCCGGCACCGAGGAGGTCACGCTGGTGACGAAGGCCCAGGTCGAGGCGGGGGCGACGATCGCCGTGTCCGCCCGCTCCGGCCCCTGCCCGCCGCCGTGAGCGCCGCCCCGGGGCGCCGCAGGGCCCCGGAAGACCGCGACGCCGCGGCGCAGGCGAGGCCCCGGCGCGGGGCCGGAGGCGGCCGCGAGCTCGACGGGCGGCCCGAAGGCGAGGGGCGCGGGTTTTCCTTGGCAATCGCGCGCGCTCGGCTTAGCGTTGCGGCGCGCCATGACCTACGAATTTCGCGCGATCGAAGCCCGCTGGCAGCGGTACTGGGACGAGCACCGCACCTTCGCCGCGGAGGTCGACCCCGAGCGGCCCAAGTACTACGTCCTCGACATGTTCCCGTACCCCTCGGGCGACGGCCTCCACGTCGGCCACCCCGAGGGCTACACCGCGACCGACATCGTCGCCCGCTACAAGCGAATGCGCGGCTACAACGTGCTCCACCCGATGGGCTGGGACGCGTTCGGGCTGCCGGCCGAGCGCTACGCGATGAAGAAGGGCGTTCACCCGGCCAAGCGCACGGCCGAGTGCATCGTCAACTTCAAGCGCCAGCTCAAGACGCTCGGCTTCTCGTACGACTGGGACCGCGAGATCGACACCACCGATCCGCGCTACTTCAAGTGGACGCAGTGGATCTTCCTGCAGATCTACGACTCCTACTACGACGCCGAGGCGGGCCGGGCGCGGCCGATCGCCGAGCTGCCGATCCCGCCCGAGATCACGGCCGCCGGGGAGGCGGCGGTCCGCGCCTACCGCGACGCGCGCCGCCTGGCCTACCTGCACGACGCGCCGGTCAACTGGTGCCCGGAGCTGCGGATCGTGCTGGCTAACGAAGAGGTCGCCGAGCACGTCGAGCAGGGCTACACGGTGGTCCGCCGGGCGATGCGCCAGTGGATGATGCGCATCACCGCCTACGCCGAGCGCCTCTTGGCCGACCTCGAGGGCCTCGACTGGCCGACCAGCGTGCTCGAGATGCAGCGCAACTGGATCGGCCGCTCCGAGGGCGCCGAGGTCGACTTCCAGCTGGCCGAAGGGGCAGGTTTCGAGGGCAAGCTGACGGTCTTCACCACCCGCCCGGACACCCTGTTCGGCGCGACCTACATGGTGCTGGCGCCCGAGCACCCGCTGGTCGCGGCGATCTCCGCGCCCGAGCGGCGCGACGCCGTCGACGCCTACGTCGCCCGCGCGGCGACCCGCAGCGAGCGCGACCGCCAGGCCGAGGCCGCCGAGGGCAACAAGACCGGCGAGTTCACCGGCGCCTTCGCCATCAACCCGGTCAACGGCCAGCGGATCCCGATCTGGATCAGCGACTACGTGCTGATGGGCTACGGAACCGGCGCGATCATGGCGGTGCCCGGCCACGACGAGCGCGACCACGCGTTCGCCACCGCGTTCGGCCTGCCGATCGTCGAGGTCGTGTCCGGCGGCGACAAGCCGATCACCGAGGCGCCGCACGTCGGCGACGGCGTGGCCGTCAACTCCGGCCTGCTCGACGGCCTGCCGACGCCCGAGGCCAAGCGCAGGATAATCGCCTGGCTCGAAGAACATGGCCTCGGGACCAGGCGAGTGACCTACAAGCTGCGCGACTGGCTGTTCTCGCGCCAGCGCTACTGGGGCGAGCCGTTCCCGCTGGTCCACGGCGAGGACGGGACCGTGTTCCCGGTGACCGACGCCGAGCTGCCGGTGACGCTGCCGACGATCGACGACTACCAGCCGAGCGAGTCGGGCGAGCCGCCGCTGGCCAAGGCCGAGGCGTGGCGCCGCTACGAGGGCCCGGCCGGCCGCGGCCTGCGCGAGGTCAACACGATGCCGCAGTGGGCCGGGAGCTGCTGGTACTACCTGCGCTTCATGGACCCGAACAACGACGCCGCGCCGTTCAGCAAGCGCGCCGCCGACTACTGGCTGCCGGTCGACCTGTACATCGGCGGGGCCGAGCACGCGGTGCTCCACCTGCTGTACTCGCGCTTCTGGCACAAGGTCCTGTTCGACCTCGGCCACGTGAGCACGCGCGAGCCGTTCCAGAAGCTGGTCAACCAGGGCATGGTGCTCGGCGCGACCTACCACCCGCTCGAGGCCCGCAAGGACGAGCACGGCAAGCCGCTGCTGTTCCTGCCCGAATTCGTCGAGCAGGTCCCCGGCAGCGACCAGTGGCGCGTCAAGGCCACCGGCGAGCCGGTGCGCGTGCAGTGGGACAAGATGAGCAAGTCGCGCGGCAACGTCGTCAACCCCGACGACGTGGTCCGCCAGTACGGCGCCGACACCATGCGCCTGTACGAGATGTTCATGGGCCCGCTCGAGCACAGCGCCCCGTGGCAGACCGACGGCGTGGCCGGCTGCTTCCGCTTCCTCCAGCGCGTGCATCGCCTGGCCTTCGAGTCAGGTGAGATGGCGGCCGGCGAGGGCACCGACCGCCAGCGGCGGCTGCTGCACAAGACGATCGCCGCGGTCACCGAGCGCATCGACCGGCTGGCCTTCAACACCGCGATCTCGGCGATGATGGTCTACGTGCGCGACATCGCCCAGCCCGACGAGCCGCTGCCGCGCGACTCGCTCGAGCAGTTCGTGCTGCTGCTGTCGCCGTTCGCGCCCCACCTGGCCGAGGAGATCTGGCGCTCGCTGGGGCACGTGCGCTCGCTGGCGTACGAGCCGTGGCCGGCCGCCGACGACGCCTGGCTGACCGAGGACACGTTCCCGCTGGTGGTCCAGATCGGGGGCAAGCGGCGGGCCGAGCTGCAGGTGGCCGTCGGCATCAGCGAAGCCGAGGTCGTGAAGCTGGTGATGAGCTCATCCGAGCTGGCCCGCTACCTCGAAGGCAAGACCCCGCGGCGGGTCGTCTACGTCCCGGGCAAGCTGGTCAACGTGGTGCTCTGAGCCCGGTGAACCTTCCTTCATTGGACAGCAAGGGGCCTGTGCCCGCACAAACCCGCCATGCACGTCACGCTTCTCAGCGGGCTCGTCGCCCTCGCGTCTCCCGGGCCGTGGGAGCCGACGCCGGCCCCGGATATCCCGCCCCCGGCGAGCGGCGCCGACGCTGAGGCGTCCGCCGCGGCCACGCCCCCGGCGACCGAGACGAGCAGCCCCGCGCGCGCCACGGCGCCGGCTGCGGCCACGCCGACCGCGACGACGCCGGCGCCCGCTCCCGTGAAGCCGGCCACGCCCACGCCCGCGGACAAGGCCGTCGCGCCGGCTCCCGCCGCGGCCAAGCCGTCGAAGTGGGCCCCGCGGTGGGAGGCCGCGCGCCTGGCCGAGGACCCGATCTCGGCGGATGGCCGCACCAAGTGGCGCCCCGGCGTCGGCGTCGAGGTCGCCAGCGCCAGCGGCCGCTTCTCGCTCGCCTTCAACGCCTTCATGCAGCTGCAAGCGACGGCGCTGCACGTGCCCGGCCAGCCCGGCACCGACCAGAACCCCGGCGCGGCCGAGCACACCGACTTCGCGCTGGTGTTCCGGCGCGCGCGCGTGTGGCTGAGCGGCAACGTGTTCACCAAGAACATCAAGTACCGCATCGCCCTGACGTTCTCGCCGGTCGAGCTCGGGTTCAAGGACGGCGTCCCGCGCCGCTCGCCGATCCTCGACTGGTTCTTCACCTTCGACCGCTTCCGCGACTTCACCCTCGTCGTCGGTCAGTACAAGGTGCCCTACAACCACCAGCGCATGAACAAGATCACGAGCCTGCAGTTCGTCGATCGCTCGCTGGCCAACAACGAGTTCACGTTCGACCGCGACATCGGCCTCGACCTGCGCTCGAAGGACATCGCCGGGCTCGGCAAGCTGCGCTACTACCT
This sequence comes from Nannocystis exedens, assembly GCF_002343915.1. GTDB lineage: Bacteria > Myxococcota_A > Polyangia > Nannocystales > Nannocystaceae > Nannocystis > Nannocystis exedens. The sequence goes on from NZ_NETK01000001.1 coordinate 7,827,826, forward strand.
CGGCGTCTACCTCGGCGACGGCATCGCCAAGTACGGCCCGAGCAACTTCGGCCTGATGTACCTCGGGCGCTTCGAGGTGCTGCCGTTCGGCCAGTACGACGACCTCGAGGAGTCCGACCTCGACCGCAGCATGAAGCCGCGCATGCTGATCGGCGCCGCCTACGGCTTCATCGACCGCGACCCGCACGACACCCACGGCTTCGCCGGCGCCGTCCCGGCCGACGGCGGCTCCACCAGCACGCACAACGCGACCGCCGATCTCAGTTTCCGGATCGCCGGCTTCTCGCTCGACGGCGCGTTCTTCTGGCGGAACGGCTGGCGGATCCCCGGCAACGCCGTCGATCTCATGGGCCAGCCGATCACGCCGGTCGCCGCGCGCAACGGCATCGGCTACTTCGCGCAGGCCGGCTACCTGATCCCGTACACGCCGCTCGAGCTGGGCGTCCGTTACGGCGGCTCGCGCGGGATCGCGGGGCGCTACGGGACGAGCCTGCCCGATCAGACCGAGGTCGGCGGCGTGGTGAACGTGTTCTTCGCCCGCCACTTCCTCAAGCTGCAGCTCGACTATCTGCGCCTTTACAGCTCGGCGATCACCGGGCCCACGGACCAGGTGCGCCTTCAGCTTCAGGCCACGTTCTGAGCACGAGCATGCACGCGGACGAACGCGCGCTCGGGGCGTGGCTCGTGTGGCCGGCGGGCGCGCCGCCCGTGTTGTCGCGGACGCGACGTCGCGTGTGACAATCGTGAGTTCCCTCGCCCATCTTCGCGGGCGTGGGGACGGAATGCCTCACGCGAAGTCGCCACGAATTTCCGTGGCGCTGCGCTGCGTGCATGTGCGATGGTGGCACGAAGGACTGCTCGCGCGGCACGGCCCGCCAGGGAGCTCAAATGACCATTCAGCGTTCACACTTACAGCGCCTCACCGTCCTCTCCGCGCTCGGGCTCGCGCTCTCCGGTTGCGGCGACGACAGCAAGGGTGACACCGACAACGTCACGACCAATCAGATGACCGGGATCGCCGGCGGCCTCACGTTGACCGAGGGGCCCGACTCCGAGGGGATGACCTCGGTGACGCCGCCGACGACGACGGGCATCAAGCTCGACCTGCCGCCGGACGACTCGTCGGCGGGCGGCTGCGGGACCGACCAGGCGTGCAACCTGCTCGACGTGCTGTTCGTGATCGACAACTCGGGGACGATGGGCGAGGAGCAGAAGAACCTCGCGGCCAACTTCCCGTACCTGATCGACAAGCTGCGCAACGTCACCGACGAGAACAACATGCCGGTGAACGCGAACATCAACATCATGGTGACCACGACCGACTTCGGTCACCCGCTGTGTTCGCCGTTCGAGAAGCCCGACTACGACCCGGCCAAGGGCGCGCCGATCAACACCGCCTGCGTCGACCGCCTCGGCCGCTTCACCGGCCTCGGCGCCAACCCGGTGATGGTCCCCGAGGCTTGCACCGACACCTGCAAGGGCTCGGTGGTCCCGCAGGACCCGTTCATCAACTTCCAGCTCGACCAGAACAACATCCTCAACGCCGACCCGAACGCCGGCGACCCGGTCGCGCAGGCGCTGTCGTGCATCGGCCCGCAGGGCATCGACGGCTGCGGCATGGAGGCGCCGCTCGAGACGATGCTGCAGGCGCTCGACCCGAACAAGCCGTGGAACCAGGGCGCCAAGCCGTTCCTCCGCGACGGCGCGGTGCTGGCGATCGTCATCATGACCGACGAGGTCGAGTGCTCGGTCAAGGACTACAAGTACTTCGACCCGCAGCTCGCCAGCGACCCGATGTACAACCAGTACTGGGAGGACGTCCCGAACATGCCGGGCGTCAAGGACGAGCCGACCAGCGCGGTGTGCTTCAACGCCGGCGTGTCGTGCGTCGACGCCAACGCCGACGGCATCTACGAGAGCTGCATGTCGGAGGAGAAGGGCGTGCTGCAGCCGCTGACGCGCTACATCGGCTACCTCAAGACCAACCTGGTCGAGCAGCAGAAGAAGGACGTCATCATGCTCGGCATCCTCGGCGTGCCGAAGGTGAGCGCGCACAACCCGGATCCGCCGTTCCAGCCGACCGCCGGCGGCGTGTTCGACCTCGTCTACCGCGTGTGGAACCAGGGCGACATCCTGCCGGGCGACACCGACACCCCGGCGCAGAAGGAGTACGACTTCGGCATCGGGCCCGGCTGCACCGACCAGGCCACCGGTCAGGCGATCCCCAACACCCGCGTCATCGACGTGTGCCAGTCGCTCGACCAGCCCGAGGAGAACAAGATCCGCTGCTGCATCGAGTCGATCTGCGACGACGACTTCTCCGACGCGATCAACTGCCTCGCCGGCATCCTCCGCGAGACCCTCGAAGTGCCGGGCTGAGCCCGCGCGACCGCCCCGCGTGGGCGTGACCGGAGCCCCGCTCGCGGCGACGCGGCGGGGCTTCGTCGCGACCGGCGCTCACGACCGCGGCCGCGGCTCGCGGCGGAGGGCTGCCCGCGGCGAGGCTCAGGGGCGCGTCGCCGTCTGCTGCCGACTGCGGGGCGGTCGCGGGCGGGGAGGGCAGGGTGCCCGATCGGACATGCCCCGAGCTACATCGTCTTGATGACCTGGCGCGAAGGACATGCTCCGCGGGCCAGGCCGGCGAGCGCCGGCTCAGGCGATCACGGCGGTGGGGTCGAGCTTGCGCAGGTAGCCGGCCCCGTGGCGGGTGATCTTGACGCGGCGCTTGACGCCGCTGCCTTCGATGTGGATGTAGCCGCGGGTCCGGAGGTTGCGGAGGATCAGGCGCACCTGGTCGGAGGCGAGGCCGGTGGCCTGCACGAGCTCGGGCTCGCGGCGGCCGGTCTTCTGGCGCACGAGGGCGCGGAGCAGGCGGAGATCGCCGTCGGGCACGTCGGCGCGGCGGCGGATGACGGCCGAGCCGGCGTCGAGGTCGAGCAGCGGGTTGCCGTCCTCGTCGTACTGCGGCTCGCTGGCCTTGGCGGCGGCGGCAGCGGCGGCAGCAGCGGCGGCGCCGAGCGGGTCGACCGAGCGCGGGCGGTCCTTGACCAGGTCGATGAGCTCCTGGACGGTGAAGTGGTCGAGCACCGGGGCGAGGGCCTGGTTCTGCCGCGTCACCTCGACCAGCTCGCCCAGCGTCACGGTGCTCGGCAGCTGCTTGATGACGTCGACGAACACCTCGCGCAGGGACTCGGCCCACGCGTCACGGACCGGCTCGTGCCGTTCTTCCACAAGGCCCGAAGGGCCGGGGGGCAGGTTGTTCACAGATGAACCTCGGGGCGGTATACGGAGCCCATACGGGCCATGCCGACGCCAAGGAATCACTACGAGCGAGCGACTCGCCGCGGCGACGGTGTCGCCGGACCAGACACTCCAAGCGTCAGCCTTATAGGAACTCTTGCATGACGGGATCGCCGTTGTCAAGGCCGGGCCTTGCGGAAACTCCGCTTTAGCCAGCCGAACGCGCGATTGACAGCGGAGTGGTCCTGCGCCAAGCAAGGCCCCGTGGCCCAAGGACCCGCGGAGCATCCACGTGAGACGGTCCCCGAGCTCTGCACGTACCGGCTCGAGATCGCCGTGCGGCCGGACCTGAGCGACGCGCTGGCGACGGCGACCAGTGCGCAGCTCGCGGGCCTCGGCCCCGGCGGCCTGCGGACGCGCAAGGTCTATCTCCTCGATCTCGACATCGGCCCGGCCGAGGCCGAACGCGTGCTCGCGGCGCTCACCGATCCGGTCGCCGAGGTCGGTGCCGTCGGCGCCTTGCCCGACGACTTCGGCGCGCCCGCGGGCGCCGCCGGCGACCCGTGGCTGCTGACGATCGGCTTCCGGCCCGGCGTCACCGACAGCGTCGGGACCAGCGTCAAGCGGGCCGCCGAGGACTGCCTCGGCCGGCCGCTGCGCGGACAGGTCTACACGGCCACGACGTACGCGATTTGGGGCCTGGAGGCCGCCGAGGCCGAGCGGGCGGCGCGAGAGCTGCACAACCCGCTCATCGAGCGGGCCACGCTCGAGCGCTCGCCGCGGCCGCAGGCGTTCACGGTCCCGCGGGCCGGCGGGGTCCACGACGCAGTGGTCGCCACCGTGGCGCTGCGCGCGGCCGACGACGCGACGCTGATGCGGATCAGCACACAGGGCCTGCTCGCCCTGACGCTCACGGAGATGCGGGCCATCCAGCGCCACTTCACGGCGATAGGCCGCGATCCCACCGACGCCGAGCTCGAGTGCCTGGCGCAGACGTGGAGCGAGCACTGCAAGCACAAGATCTTCGCCGCGCCGATCGAGTACACCGACCCGGCCGGGCGCACGCGGACGATCGATCGCGGCCTGTTCCGCACGTACATCCGCGGCGCCACCGAGGCGGTCGCGGCCGCCCGGGCGGCGGCCGACGGCGAGGCCCCGTTCCTCGTCTCGGTGTTCCACGACAACGCCGGCGTGGTCCGCTTCAGCGACGCCGATCACCTGGTCTACAAGGTCGAGACGCACAACTCGCCGTCGGCGCTCGACCCCTACGGCGGGGCGATGACCGGCATCGTCGGCGTCAATCGTGACAGCCTCGGCACCGGCCTCGGCGCCGACCTCCTCACCAACGTCTGGGGCTATTGCTTCGGCGAGCCGGACTTCGCCGGCCAGCTCCCGCCCGGGCTCATGCATCCGCGGAAGATCCGCGACGGCGTGCACCGCGGCGTGATCGACGGCGGCAATCAGTCCGGCATCCCCTACAGCCGCGGCTGGGAGCTGTTCGACGCCCGCTACGCCGGCAAGCCGCTGGTCTACTGCGGCACGGTCGCGGTCATGCCGGTGACCTCGGCCGGGCGCCCCACCGCCGAGAAGGTCGTGCGCGCCGGCGACGTCGTCGTCATGCTGGGCGGCCGGATCGGCAAGGACGGCATCCACGGCGCGACCTTCTCGAGCGTCGAGCTCGACGAGTCGTCGCCGGTGCAGGCGGTCCAGATCGGCGACCCGATCACGCAGAAGATGGTCGCCGACTTCCTCGCCGAGGCGCGCGCGCTCGGGCTCTACAGCGGCCTGACCGACAACGGCGCCGGCGGCCTGTCGTCGTCGATCGGCGAGATGGCCCAGCTCACCGGCGGCGCCGACATCGACCTCGCCCGCGCCCCGCTCAAGTACCCCGGCCTGATGCCGTGGGAGGTCCTGATCTCCGAGGCCCAGGAGCGCATGACGCTGGCTGTCCCGAAAGACAGGCTCGAGGCGCTGCTCGAGCTGGCCCGCCGGCGCGAGGTCGAGGCCACCCCGCTCGGCGAGTTCACCCGCAGCGGCCGCCTGCGCGCCACCTGGGCCGGCAGGCCGGTGGTCGACCTCGAGCTCGAGTTCCTCCACGAGGGCACCCCGCGGGTGCCGCTGCGGGCGCGCTGGAGCCCGCCCGCGCGGCCGGAGAGCCCGGCGGACGCGGTGGCGGCGGTGCTCGGCGAGGAGCGCCTGGCCGCTGCGCCAGGTGCGATCGGACAGGAGCTTTTGGACATGCTCTCGCGGCCGAACATGGCCTCGAACGAGCACCTGGCCCGCCGCTACGACCACGAGGTCAAGGGCCTGTCGGTGGTCAAGCCGTGGGTCGGGGCCCGCCAGGACGTGCCGTCGACGGCGACGGTGATGCGCGCGCGTCACCTGCGGCCGGAGGGCGTGGTCCTGGCCGAGGGCGTGCACCCGCATTACGGCGACCTCGACACCGACGCGATGGCGCGCGCGTGCGTCGACGAGGCGGTGCGGCGGGCGCTGTGCGCGGGGGCGCGGATCGATCGGCTGGCGGCGCTCGACAACTTCTGCTGGCCCGACCCCGTGCAGAGCGAGAAGACGCCCGACGGCGAGCACAAGCTGGCCCAGCTGGTGCGCTGCTGCGAGGGCCTGCGGGCCGCCTGCGAGGCGTTCGGCGTGCCGCTGATCAGCGGCAAGGACTCGATGAAGAACGACGCTCACCTCGGCGGCGTGAAGATCTCGATCCCGCCGACCCTGCTGGTCTCGGTGATCGGCCAGATGCCCGATGTCCGCCGCGCCCTCGATCTCGCGCCGATCGCCGCCGGCGACCTCGTGTTCGTGCTCGGCCCGACCGGCCGCCACCTCGGCGGCAGCGAACTGGCGCGCCAGCGCGGGCTCACCCTGCCCGGCGTGCCGACCACCGACCTCGCGGCCGCGGCCGCCCGCTACGCCGCCTTCGCGGCCGCGCGCGACGCGGGCCTGGTCCGCTCGGCCCACGTCGCCGGCCGCGGCGGCCTCGCGGTGGCGCTGGCCCACATGACCCTGGCCGGCGAGCTCGGGGTCGAGGTCGAGGTCACCGACGGTCTCTTGCGACCGGTCCCGGAGGACATGCCCTTGACGCCAGCCGAGTTCCTGTTCAGCGAGAGCACCGGGCGCATCGTGTTCACCTGCAAGCCGGCGGCCGCGGCCGAGCTGACGGCGCGCCTCGGCCTGCACGGGCTGCAGGCGCTGGGGCGGATCGCCGCGCCCGGCCCGGACGGGGGCGGCTGGCTCCGCGTGCGCCGCGGCGCGCAGGCGCTGGTCGAGCTGTCGGCGGCGGCGCTGCGCGAGCGGTTCCGACCGGCGGCGCTGCACGGACCGCCGGCGCCGCTGCCGGCGCGGGCGCAGGAGGTGCGGCGATGAACCCGCTGGCGATCGAGGGCGCCGCCGAGGTGCGCGCGCTGGTCCTCACCGGCTACGGTCTCAACTGCGAGGCCGAGACCTGCGCCGCGCTGCAGACGATCGGCGCCCGCGTGACCGCGCGCCACGTCGCCGACGCGATCGCCGACCCCGACGCGCTGGCCGGCCACCCGCTGGTGGTGTTCATCGGCGGCTTCAGCTTCGGCGACCACATCGCCAGCGGCCGGGTGTTCGCCAACCGCCTGCGCTTCCGCATGGGCGAGCGCCTGCTGCGGCACGTCGACGACGGCGGGCTGGTGCTGGGGATCTGCAACGGCTTCCAGACGATCGTCAAGCTGGGCCTTCTGCCCGGCCTCGAGCCCGGGCTGCAGCAGCGCGTGTCGCTGGTGATGAACGACCGCCTCGGCTACTGGGACGCGTGGGTCCGCCTGGCGGTCGACCGCGACAGCCCGTGCGTGTTCACCCGCGACCTGCCGCCGACGATCGAGCTGCCGAGCCGCCACGGCGAGGGCAAGCTGGTCTTCGAGCAAGGTCCATTGCGACAGGTCCTCGAGGACAGGCGCCTCGTCCCCGTGCGCTACGCCGACGAGACCGGGGCCCCGACCGAGCGCTGGCCGGACAACCCCGACGGCTCGCCGGGCGGGATCGCCGGCCTGTGCGACCCCAGCGGCCGCGTGTTCGGCCTGATGCCGCACCCCGAGGCGTACCTGTACCCCGAGAACCACCCGCACTGGATCGCCCAGCGCGAGGCCGGCACGTTGCCGGAGTACGGCCTCGGCCTGCACCTGCTGGCCGGCGGCGTGCGGGCGATCGCGTCGCGCTGAGGGCGAGGCCGCGGTCGCTCCTGCGCGGTCGCTGTCGCGTCGCCACGGCGCCGAGATGGGGCCGACCCCACGGAGCCGCGGGACCGCGGGTCGATCGGCCCGCGAGGTTCGCCCGCTCGAGCGACGTCACGGAGCGATGAAGGCCGGGGCGATCCGGTCGACGCGGTTGGTCCACAGGCCGCCGCTGTAGCCCGCGGGCAAGCGGCCGAGGTCCTCGAGGGTATCGATGCCCGAGGTCCCGATCTCACCCGCGCCGTAGGGGCCGATGACGAAGACCTCGGTGCCCGCGGCGTGCATGCGCTCGATGGTGCGGTGCGGCCAGCCCCACAACAGAAACCCCAGGTTGACGGGGACGAGCAGCAGAGTGTCACGGCAGGCGTCGGGGACGTGGCCGCTCCATCCGAGCGCGAGGTAGCCCAGGGCGCAATCCTTGAGCGTGCGGCGCGACATGCCGCGCAGGCCGGGGATCCGCGCGCGCAGCCGCTCGATCGGGAGGTCGCCGCCGTACGCCATCAGCAGGGCGCGCTGCTCCGCCGGGAGCCGAAGGAGGCGGTCGGCGAGCAGGTCGCCCTCGCCCGGGTCGTTGCTCTTGATGTTGATCAAGAAGCGGCGGTCGGGGAAGGCGGCGAGCACCTCGTCGAGCGAGGGCATCAGGCCGACACCGCGGCCCCGGGAGGGGAAGGTGCGCCCACCATCGGCGGTGTAGCCGTGACCGATGTCGAGGGTCTTGAGGTAAGCGAGGGGGCGCTCGCGGGTAACACCGGTGCCGTCGGTGCGGCACTCGAGGCGCCAGTCGTGGAACACGGCGAATTGGCCGTCGGTGGTCGGATGAACGTCGAACTCGACGATGTCGGCGCCGGCTTCGAAGGCGGCGCGCATCGAGGGGAGCGTGTTCTCGAGGTAAGGATGCTCGGGCGGGTGAATGCGCTCGGCCGTGCAGGTATCACGGGTGAGTCCGTCGCTCGGATGGGTCTGCGCGAGGCCACGATGGGCGAGCAAGACCTTCGGGGCGCGGTAACTCGACCAGCACGAGGCGTTGGCGACGACGGCCAGCACGAGGGCCGCCAGGAAGGTGAGCAGGACGCGGACGAGGAGGTTGAGGAGCTTGCGCACGGCGGAGTCCTGGACGTCGCGTCGCGGATCGCCGCGAGACGGCCTGCGGCGACGAGGAGGGCGCGGGCCGGGACGCACGCCCCGGCAGGATCTATTCCGTCCAGGGATCCGGGGCAAGAGCGACCTGCCCAGATCCTCCGACCTGAGCGCGCCGCTCACAGCGGCGCGAGGTTGAGGCCGCCCGGGTACCAGTAGCTCGTGTACTGTAAATCGGCCCGTAGCCTACGCTACGGGAACGATCTGGCGGCCCTTGCCGCGCGCTGCCTGGACGTTGCCAGGGACCCGCGGGGTGGGTGGCGTCGCGTGCTCTGTGCCGAGCACCCGGGTCACGGCGGTCGCGGCACGGCCCGCGAGCTTCCGCTTGTTGGTGTGGACGTAGTAACGCAGTGTGGTCGCGAGGTCGGCGTGGCGTGCGAACGCCTGGAGCACGTAGGGGTCCTCGCCCGCCTCGGCGAGCAAGGTCAGCACCGAGTGACGGATCCGGTGCGGGCCGTACACCGGCAGGCCAGCTCGCCGCTGCATGTCTCTCGCGCGGTGCTTCGCCGTGCTGTCGGTCAGGAAGTCATCCCCGTCGCCAAGGACGAACGGGCCCGTGCGACGGATACGCTGGAGGGCCGCCGCCAGTCGAGGCGTAAGCTCGAGCGTGCCATCCTCGCCCTTCGCACTGTCCTGCAGGATGCCGCGGCACACGTTGCGGCAGATCTCCACCGTCCCCGCCGCGAAGTTGATGTCCATCCACATCAGGCCGCAGGTCTCGCCGATCCGCAGGGCCAGATCGGTGAGGAGCAGGGCGAAGACGGTCTCCCACTCGTTGCGACCCGTTGCAGCGAACTGCTCGAGCGCAGGAGCGGAGTACACCTGCTTCTTCACCTTCTTCACCTTCGGCCAAGCGATCTTGGCGACGGCCATCTGGACGAGCCCCTGCTTGACCGCCCACTGCAGGCACGCGCGCAGCCGGGCGAGGTGGACCTTGCGGGTGTTGAGCGCGAGCCCCTTGTTCTTGAGCTTGGCTACCGCCCGCTCGAGCGCCGGCCCGTCGATGTCGGTCAGGCGGGTGTCGCCCAGCCGAACCCCGGGGAGGTGTTCGAGGGTTTGCAGGTGGGTCCACGTGACGCGGTGGTCGTCCATGGACGCGGGCTTGAGATCGGAGACGTGCTCCGACACATATCGGGGCCAGATCTCGGCGAGCGTCGGAACCTTGGATTCAGACTTGGGTTCGTGGTCGAGCTTTTCCTCCTCCCTCTCGCTGGCGGACGGAGCACGGCACAGGTCCGTGACGATCTTCAGGCGCTCGTGCTGGCCCCACAGGATCGCGGCGTCCTTCGAGGTCCGGTCCGCGGGGGCTACCTTGCGGACCCGAACTTCCTTGCCGGTGATCGGGTGGGTGAGGAACATCGAGACTTGCCAGCGGTTGGGCTGGCCCCGGTAGGGCCAGGCGGTCACTTCTTTCACTTCATTCACGGGGACGGCCTTGTCTCCGGCGCCCCCCGTTTCCTGGTTCTTGAGCCATTGGACGATAGCGCTCCTGGAGTATGCAACCCGGCGTCCCAATTTAAGGAAGGGAGGGCCCTCGCCTTCTGAACGCCACTTCTCCAAGGTCCGCGGGCTCAGACCCAGAAATGCGGCCGCGTCCGTGGCCACCAGAACGTCGCGATCGCTGTGTGAGTTGTGAACACACAGATCCCTACTCATACCACCCTCCGAACGCGCAGATCCACCCGAGCCGCTGGCCCCCAACTCCGCCAGTCAGCGTTTCTCAACAATCCACGAGCACAACGTCACAGGCTGCCCATGCCGAGACCAGACCTCTTGGTTGGCACGGAGGCGGCCTATCGCCCTCATTCAGAGCGCGCGGTCGTACCGGCCGCGCAGTCGATCGCCGGACGGCACAGGCGTGACTTCGATGTCCGCGACGACGCCCTGGCCTGCCGCGGGCGCGCTGCTCTCGAGCCCGAGCAAGTCGCCGTGGCTGATGTACTGCGGCTTGCTCCACTCGACGTTGGTCAGGCCGGTCTGCGCTTCTCTCCGACTAAGCGTGGTCGGCTCCGCGATGATGACCTTGCCGGTGCCTGCGGCGATCATGTTGCTGTAGCGGACGGACACGTAGAAGCCCTGGTACCGTTGTGCCTGGAGGACATCGGAGAGGACGATGAGCCCGGCGCCGGGCTCCGCCACTTCGAGCAGTTGGCTGGTGTGATTCCAGGCGAACGCCGGCGACCACACGCCCCCCGCGGCGCTGAAGCCCTGGCCGTCGTTACGGCCGAGGCGGAGGCGCTGGACTGGTGGCTCCCATCGATCCTGCCGCACCAGCTCGGCGTGCTCCCGCTCGCTGATCTCGTTGACCGTCAGTGTCAAGAAGACCGGCAAGAGGTCGCGGGTCCGGATCAGGAGCTGATCGCCGGGCGTCATGAGCAGGTACTGGATCTGGGGGGTCAGGGGCAGGGTCTGGCGGGTGAGTCCGAGCGGCGAATTGCGGAACACCGCCACCTTATTTTGTGGGTTCCGGCTCGAGCCCGCGACGCCGACGAGCTTGGGGCCGCCCTCGGAGAAGAGGCCCCAGAAGTCGGAGGCGATCACGCCCGCCGACGTCGTGATCCGTCGGTGGTAGTAGCGGTTGTTCTTGGAGACCTCGAAGTCGTCGCGGGTGCCCGTGATGGGCGTTGCACCGTCGAAGTCCTTGTTGGTCTGGATTGTGATGGTCAGCGGGTCCATGTCTTCTCTTCCTCCCTCTGCTTCAACCTCTGATAGATGCGATACGCGAGCCAGCCGCCGACGAGCGTCGCGCCGCCGAGGCCGAATGCCGTCGTCGCTCGAGACGGGCCCGGGGCGTCCTCCGCGTCGTCGTCTGACTTCTTGCCGTAGCCCGCGAAGGGCATCCGATCGGCCGACGAGGGAACGACGGGGGCGTTGTCCTTTGCAGGCTCGATTGTCCCGACCGGGCTCTTGAGCTGCATCTGCCCGATGTTCTTGCCGACGCCAGCCTTGATGAGCTGCGCGCGCCAGTCCTCGCCGTTGAAGGTCTCGTTCTCCGGAACGTCGTCGAGCTCGACAAACTGCCGATCCGGGTGCTTGAGCAAGGTGGCCCGCATCTGTCGGAGCAGATCGAGGAGGGGCTTGTCCTTGAACGCGTCCCAGCCCTCGCGCACGTAGGCGCAGGCGAGCGAGTGCCGGAGGAAGTGCTCCTGCCGGCCGCGGACCTTCTCGAGCGTCGTCCGGATGTGCGACTCGTACAGGCTGACGAGGCAGTAGTCGCCCTCGGCCTTGGCCTGAATCCACTTCGGCCGCATGGTGCAGCCGTAGGGCTCCAGGCCGATCGAGGCGTTCATCTCCTCCCGGGGGAGTCCGGGACGCGGGATCCGCAGGAACCTCGGCACGTAGGTCGTGCTCTTGTCGAGGTCGAGCTTACACTGCCAGGTCCCGAGCGAGCAGGCGAGACCGGCGCCGTAGAGGTACTCGAGGTTGTCGCCGCTCAGCTTGTCGGGGTCAGTCGTGTTCTCGCGGAGGTACCTGATCCCGTTGGCGTAGTACACCCGCCATTGGTAGTGGAGACACTCAGTACGAGGGGAACCAGGCGTACCGACGTCGATCTTGTAGAGGTTGGGGCTGGCATCGTCCTGGGTCGCCCAGGCCCACGCGACCGCGGCGAGCCGCCCGGTGTTCGCATAGTAGGAACCGACATCGCGAACGAACCTCGGGAACAAGGGCCACATGTACGAGCGGTCGGCCTTCCACTGCTTGATAAGTGGGTCATCGAACGGCAGGCCGACCTGGATCACCGAGGTGATGCAGTCGAACCCCGGAACGAGGCCGACACCGTTGGACGCGACGAATGCCTGAGCCGGGCGGCCGAACAGGTCCTCGGACTTCTCGGTGATCCCCGGGGCGAACGCGAATCCGCCACGCCGCTCTACTCCGACCCAGGGTTGGTTGGGCGCGAAGCGCGGCGCGAAGATCCGGGTCCAGCTCCCCGTGCTCATGCGCTCGATGACGTCCTTGTTGGCGAGGTAGCTGTCCGTCGCCGTCGACGGCTCCTGCAGCGGCGGCATGAGCGCCCACGCCTGCGCCTCGCGCTGCGCCTTGGCCTGCTGGTGGAGCTTCTCCCGCTGGCTCAGGACGTCCCAGATCATCCGGCCGAGGCCGACGACGGCGGCGACGATCTTCCCGACCCAGCCCGCGGCCCCGAGCGCCTTCATGCCCATGCCGAACGCTGCGTCAGCGAGCACGTCTTCCACGTCGGCCTCGAGGAGCGAGCGGCCGACCTGGACGGACTTCATCACCAGGTCGATCTGCGGCTGAACATGCTTGAGCATGCCCGTCGTCGCGTTGAGGGCGTCGCCGACCTGGCGGACCACGTTCTTGTAGATCATGTACTGCGTGCCGAGGACGATGTCGGACGTCTGGTCCGCGAAGAGCTGCTTGGCGCTCTCGATCGCGTCGATCGGGCTCGCGCCGGCCTCGCAGATCGAGGGGTCGACAAGACACCGCACGAGGCTTTCGTAGGGCGGCATGCGCGAGACAAACTGCGCCGTCTGAAACGGGTGATGGCCGAAGAGCGCGTTGAAGCGCGGCGACTCGCTGTCGATGAGCATGACCTACCTCGTGGGCCAGACGGCGCCGGCGATGAGTGCAGCGAGGGTCCCCGCGTACAGGGCTTTTCGGCCAGGTGAGACCGCCTGCATCGCGATGTTGTGGCCGCTTGAGACGTCGCGCCATGTGGCCCCGGGATACAGCGCGGCCGTGATCGTCCACGGTTGAACCGTGACGATGAACAGGTTGTCGGGGCCCGCGACGCGCGCCAGCTCCGTCACCGCAGCGCGGACGTCGGCGACGTACTCGAGCACGCAGGAGACGAACACGACCACGCTGTCGTCCTCGAAGGGCAGCCGCTCGGTCGTCAGGTCCGCGATCAACTGCACCGGGCACGCGGGGCAGCCGTTGATGTCTACGCACAGGTCACCGCACGGGTAGGCGCGCGCCATCCGGGTATGCATGCCGGTGTCGGGATCGCCGACGACGACGAGCGGGCGGCCGAGGTCGAGCGCGCGCCGCTGGGCGCTGGCAAACGCGTCCTTGCGCGCCTCGAAGCGCTTCCACGCGGCGAGCCCCTCAAGCGCGAAGGCGAGGCCGAGACCGGCGGTCGATGCGGTGCGGCGGTTCATGTCGTCGCCTCCGAGAGCGCAGGGGACGGTGCGCTCGACGAACCGCGCAGGACGAGCGCCACGGTCACTACGCCGACCGCGGCGACCCCCAAAGCGATCGGCAGCGTGCCGAGTCCCTTGCCGAGGCCCCCGAGCAGATCGCCGCCGCCGCTGAGCAGGTCCCCCGCACCCTCGCCGACCCCCTCGCCGACTCCCTTGGCGACCTCGAAGGCCGCCGCACCAGCGGTCTTCGCGGCGTCCCCGAGCGTCGCCATGCCAGCGAGCGCGTAGGCTTGCCAGGACGCGTCGTCCTCGGCGACCGCGCGCGTCAGCACGTCCATGTCCTTCGCCCACTGCGCCTGCGGGTAGGCGCGGTCGATGAGGTTCGGGACGAGCTGCCCCTCGTCGAGCAAGACTTCGGTGGTGATGCCCCACGACCGCGGCGCGCGCTCGAAGAAGGCGGTCGCGGCCTCGGCGGTCGCGTGGGTCAAGATCTCCATCACGAAGATCCGCACGTCGCCGCGGATCGCCTTGTCGGAGGCCGCGATCGCAGCGCCTGCCTCGGCGCCGTGCTTCATCGCCTGCTCGCGGTAGGCGTTGCGGCTGGCGCTCAGCGCCTGCCAGAGCTCATGTCGAGACGCGCGGTACTTCTTGGTCTCCGGGCCGGCTTCCTTCTCGACGACGCCAGGGTCTGCGCTTCGCGGCGCGACGCCGGCGGCGCGCATGCTCGCCATGCTCGCGCGCGCCAGCTTGAGCCGGGTCTTTGACGGGAGGAGCTCCGCGATCCGTGGCGGTCCGCCGGGTACCGCCGCATCGAACGCAGGCCACGGCGTCTGCGGGACCTGATCGTGCGCGACGCCGGTGACACCGGCGAGCTCGAGCGACCGCTGGAACCGCGTGCGCGCCTCCGCGGTCGCGCCGGCGATCGCCTGGCCGAGCACGCTCTGTGCCGTGCGTGTGACCCCGGGTCGGATGCGGCGGCTCACTGGAGCGGCGGCCAGCTTGCCGACGAGCTCGGCGAGCTGCGCCGCCGTGAACGGTCCACGGTTAGCTGGCACGGCTCGTCTCCTTCCGGGCGGGGAGCGCCCGCAGGCACGGGTCGGGGTTGTTGGCCGCGGCGCGCTCCATCTCAGGCGTCCACACGTCGCGGGCGCGCAGGACGGCCCGACGCATGGCGAAGAAGACCGCGAAGCGCTCGAGGATGTAGTTGTAGGCTACCGCGCCAAGGATGCCCCGAGGATCGAGGAGCACGACGATCTCGAGGCTCCCCTGGGGGAAGTAGAGGAGCCCACCGCGACGGTAGAGCACGCCATCGGGCCGTGGACGCCCGCGCACCTCCCACACAGGGATATCCTCCACCAGCGGATCGGTGTGGCGCCGGAAGTGCCCGAGCTGCGCCGCGACGACTCGCGCGTCCTGGCTCAGGTTGCCGAGCGGTGTCCACATCGACGCCGCGGCCCGCATCGCCGCCACGGCCGGGACGTGGTTGCCGGCTGTCTGCCAGGACAGGCCCGGCGCGCTGGGAGAGAGGTTGCCGCCGTAGACCCAGGGGAATGTGCCGAGGTTCAAGCGCATCGGCCCGATCCAGCCGCAAGCGGAGTCGGTCGCGGGCAGCGGTCCGGTGCTCGCGTCGGCGAAGTAGCCCGGCCCCGTGTCGACCTCGAAGGCCCGCCGCATCACGAGCGGCTCGCCGATGCGCAGGTGCGGATAGCAGGCGCCGCCCGAGAGCGTGGTCGGATCGGCCTCGACGCTCCAGGTGTTCGCGCGCCGGCTCCCGGCGGCGACCATCTTGTAGATCGCGGCATGCCTCACCTCCGCGAGCGTCGTCCGCGACGGCGCTACCATCGGCGGTCCCTCGAAGCTGCGGGCCCGTGCCTCGAACGCGTCGAGTGCGGCCGCATGGAGACCGGCGAGTCGCACACGCGACCCCCGAGCCACCACCACAGCCGCCTCGAGCTCGCGCTCGAAGCCGACAGCCAGGGCGACGCGCTGCCACACGCGGTAGCTCCAGGCGTCGCGTTCGGCCGGCGACGCGAGGTCGAAGTCCCCGGCGATCGCCGCGGCCGCGACGGCCTCGTCGCCGTAGCACTCGATCGGATCTGTATTCAAGGCCATGACGATTCTTCCTCTCGCAGACCATCGACGTAGGTCGACCATTTCTTCTCGGCCGCGATGACCGGCAAGCCGAGCGCGCGCGCCTCGTCGCGGCGGACCGGCCACTCGTGCGGCGCGTGCTGCCCCATGAAGACGGGCAGCGCGCGGGCGACCTCATGCTCGTCCAGGTGCCTGTCGAGCAGACCCCGGACGTAGCTGTGGATCGCGGTCTCGTACTCGTGCGCGCGGGCGCGGAGCTTCGCGTGCTTGCTGTCGTTCGGGATGTGCCGCGCGCGGTGGCCCCGGACGATCGGGTCCACCGCCGAGAGTGAGGCGTTGCCGCCCATGGCGATCGTGCTCGCGCTGAGAGCGATCAGCGTGCCCCCGGAGTGCGCCATGTACGGGACGACCGCCGTACAGCGCGGGAGCCGCCGAACTGCGTCCGCGATCAAGACGCACGCGCCGATCGCTCCGCCGTAGGTATGCAGGACGAGCGTCACGGCACTCTTCGGAGCGCGCTCGATCTGCGACAGGACGTCCTCGGCGGTCCAAGGCCCGATCACCGGAGTGACGATCGAGATCACCGAGGGGTCGACGTTCCGGTCCCGAACGCGTAGAGGCGCACGGCCGGGCAACATCAGGAGGTTGCGGGCCGCTGTCCGCGAGCCCAGCATGCCGCCGAGTCCGAGGCCTGCGGTGAAGCACCCCGCGAGCCCGAGGATCACGGCGATCTGCGTGTCTCGGTCGGCCATGTCAGACCTTCGCCTTGCGCGGCGTGGGCAGCACGCCAACGAGCCGATCGAACATCGCCTGCACGCCGGGCCAGGTCGCTGCGCTGAGCTTGGCCGGGATCGTCGCCGCGTCGCTCAGGTTGACGCCGAGGGACTTCGCGTCGGCGTAGAAGCGCTCGCGCACGGCCGTGTAGGTCTCCTCGCCTCGACCACCTTTCGGCGGGTCGACGAGGAGCGAGGGGCTCGCCCAGCCGGCCTTGATGTCCCCATGGTCGTCGACTTGGTAGTGATCCAGGAGCCGCTGCAGGTAGACCATCGCGGCGAAGGTGGCGACGCGGGGCAGGAACATCATCCGCGGATCGGCGCCGAGGAGCGGCGCCTTGGCCCCCAGCTCCGCGACGCCGGTCCACAGGAAGTACGGCGCAAGGGCCCCGAACAGCCCCCCGGAGCCGAAGTCCGCCGCGGCCTCGCCGAAGCTCAGCGCCGGGTTCGTGGCCTTGCCGCGCTCGTACGCCTTGCGCGAGGCGTCGCGCTCGGCCTGCTCGTCGACCTCGTCGCCGTTGTGCGCCGTGACGACGAAGCCGGCGCTCTCGCGCTTGGCGATCACCGCAAGGATGCGCCCCGCGCCGACGATCCCGCTCGCCTCCTCCGCGAGCAACAGCAGCGGGCGCAGGTCCTTCGGCGTCGATCCCCAGTTGGTGTCGAGGTCGCCCTTGACCTCCTTCGCGGTCGGCAGCGGGAGCGCGTTGTCCCACTCGAGCGGCGCCGTGGTGGACGGCTTGCCGTCCTTCGGCGTGGTCCCGCTCTCCTTCTGCGGCGCGGAGGTCGACGCGCTCGCGGAGCGACTGTAGGCGAGGATGGCACCGCCCACGGCGAGGGTGCCGACCCCGGTGAGGATCGTGACGAGTCTCGAGCTCATGTGCGGTTCTCCAGTGCGCGCGGCGCCTGCTCGCCGCTGCGCTTGCCGAGGAAGTAGAAGACCGACCCGACGACGACCGACCCGACCACGCCGCCGAGCGCCGCTTGCTGCCACGTGACCGTGGGTGCAGGTCCGCCCTTCGGGGCGTCGGCGATCTTGGCCGACCCCGTGGACCCGGGCTTGCCCACCTGGGTCTGCGCCGTCTCCGGCGCGGCGCCGTCGCTCATGCGCGCCGTGCCGACCACCGGCACGCGCCAGCCGTCGGCCCCGATCCACCGCAGGATCGTGGCGGTGTCCCACCGCTCAAGCGCCTGCCGGAGCGGCTCCCAGGCGGGCGCGGCAAGGTCGACGATTTGTCCGCGCAGGGCTGGATCCTCCACGTCGCCGGCCTGCTCGCGGAGGAGCACGAACGCCGGCGGCGGCCCGCCGCCCACCGGAGCCGTGAGCGCGACCCAGACGGTGTCGCCCGACGCCCCGTGCTGCCATGTCTCGAAGGACACCCGCGCCGCCGGGAGCGCGTCGTCCCACGCCCGCCGGAGGAAGACCTCCGCCTGCGGCCGCATCGCGTCGTGCGCGTCGGCCCTCGTCCGTCCGAGGTCGATCAGCATGCGGACGCGTGATGGATCGATTCGCTGAGCCATGACCGAACTCCACCGTGCGAGGGAGAGGGCGCGAGGCGCTGGCGCACGGGACCGGCGCGCCCCGCGGTTCACATCGGGAGCGCCGGGGGCTGCTTCGGCGACGCACCCGTCGAGCAGCTGCACGACTCGCCGCGGCCGCAGTTGGCGCAGCAGCCGGCGAAGAACGCCATGTTGTCGTACTGCACCGACAGCGAGGCCGACAGCAGCGCGTTGACGTTCCCCCTGTGCGTGATGGTCGCCGCGAGCCGCTCGGCCGACCCGATGATGATCGGCTCGTTGCGGTAGGTCGGGAACGGGACGACGATCCGCCGGCCGTCCATCTCGAGGAAGTCGTTGCCTTCGAACGCGTTGCCGACCGGGCGGCCGAGCGTGGCGTCGCTCGTGTTGTTCGGCACCACGTAGAACTGCACGCGCAGGTCCAGGTAGTTGTTGCCGTTGTTGGCCATCGCCACGCTGAGGTTGATGTGCGTCGGCAGGTAGCCCGGCCGCGCCTCGTGGGTCAGGCGGATCGACGAGCCCGGGTTCACGGGGAACGTGTTGACGAACCCGTTGCCGAAGTCCTTGACGATCTGCGACAGCGAGATCTTGCTCTTGTCGCTGTACTCGTCGAGCGTGATCTGGCTGTACTGCACGTTGCCGACGCAGCACGACTTGTTGACGAGCCGGCTGATCTGGTCGCAGCGCGTGTTCAGCTTCTCGAGCGCGCAGATCCGCTGGCCGAGCTGCGCGAGCTCTTCGGGCTTCATCCCCATCACCATGCACAGCATGCGCATGAGCTGCTGCTGGGCCTGCACCTTGTTGACCTCTTCAAAGACGACGACGTTCTCGGCACTCATGATCGACTCCTTGCGACGCACCGCGCCGCGCTCTACCTGTGGGTTTCACCTCCCGACGCACGGTCGGGTCACGACGCAGGCCCTACGGGGCGCGCGCCTTTTTGACACGGCCCTGTCAACCAAGGCCCAGCATGCGAAAGACCTCTTCCTCGTCGCTCGCCTGCGACCGCGCGGTGGCGGGCTCTGGCGTGCTCGTCGGGGCGGCAGCATCCGGCACCTCGGAAGGCTTTGCCTCGCCGGCTCCTGCAGGCGCCGCCGCCTCCAGCTCGGGCACCACGTGGGCGCTCCACGTGAGGAGCAGCAGCTGCCCCGGCTGGAGCCCGCGGGCGCGGTCCGGCGAGAGCTCGAGCTGCAGCTCGCGCCCGGCGGCGTCACGGCCCACCACCGCCACGTGCGCCGACTGCCCGGCGAGCACCGCGCTGATCCGGTAGACGGTCGGCTCCATGACTAAACCTCCGGCGTCTCGGGCTGCTCGGGCACCTGCGGCACCAGGTAGCCGTAGACGAGCGTGCCCGCGAGGAACATCGAGCCGCCCACCGCGAACACGGCGCGCACCGGGAAGTCCTCGTTGAGCGCGAGGCCCATCCCGATCCCCGCGAGCCCGAGCACCCCGTCCACCGGGACGCCCTGCACGCGCACGTCGGCCATCTTCTGCGCCGTCACCCCGAGGGCGAGCCCGGCGACCGCCGAGCCGCAAATCTCGGCCAGGTTGATCGCGTTGCCCCGCTTGATCTCGGCGATCCGCCGCTCCGCCTCCTCGAGCGTCGACGCCGCCCGCAGCGCCTCGGCGTCGGCCTTGACCTCCGCCTGGCGCTGGAGGTCGCGCGCCTTCTTCAGCCGCCCCGCATAACTCTTCTTGAAGTTCTCCTCCATCGACTCGAGGAAGCCCTCGGACGAGTCCTCCCTCTTCTTCCCGTTTCCGTTGGCCATGCCCTGAGCCTGCGAGACGCGACGGCGAGACCGCAAGGACAATCGACATAGCATGGCTTTCAGGACATCCACGCCGGCCAGCGTGTTCAGGTGCATCTACGCCCGAACCGGCCAGCAAATCTAGTCTCGCTGGCCGGTTCACGCCATTCGCGCGACGCCATCGGTCCGATCATGGTCCGGCGCATGTGCGAGCATTGAGGCTCGCCGACGCGCCGAAAAATCATTGCAGGCATTTCATGGGATCGTCACGGATGGGTCCAAAAATGCTGCGCAATGCGCGAGGGAGCGGAAAAAACCGGTCGCAATTGTGCCGCGCGGTTACGCAATGGTCGAGAAACCCCGGGGACGAATAATTCCGGCCCGCCGACCGCCGCTTAGCTCCCTGAAGAAAACGGCTCGAGGGTTCCGGGAGACGGACAAAATAATATCGCCGATTTCCGAAATCATTTTCTGTCACGTCCTCGCGCACAGGCGTCGCCCGAGGAACTCGCGGAAACAGCGCTCGCCCGGGGCGGAACAAAGGCTGTTGCGTCGCGGTTCCTCGATCCGGTAGGTGGTGGTTCCATGGCAAAGAGCATCTCCGGTGACGATATTGAAGTTCGCCACACACTGGCGATTTATCGCAACATCCCCAGGCCGCTGCGCGCGGGTCGGCCGACCAAGGAGCCCCCTCGACAGCTCGTGTGGAGCCGGCGGAACATCGCGCCCGAGGCCCTCGCGGCGATCGAAGAGCTCATGATCGCCGACCTCGGCCCCAACTGCGTGCTCGAGCGCGACGGCGTCGTGATCCACGAGGGTCCGAAGGTGGAGGAGAAGCGCGAGAAGGTCGAGGTGGGCGGCTACTTCCCGTCCAACCCAGCCCCGCCGTCCGAGCTCGTCGAGTGCATCAGCAAGGGGACCGCGTCGCCGGAGGTGCTGGCCACGCTCACGACGGCATCCCCGAGCGAGGCCGTGCGTTTCTCGCTGGACGTGCTCTGGGAGACCTATCAACGTACGGTCCAGGCCACCGAGGACCTGATGGGCCAGAGCCAGCGCCTGCTGGACCGCTCGATGAAGCAGCAGGAGTGGTTCCTCAACCTCTTGCAGAAGAACAGCGAGCTCGAGCTCGAGATCCGGGCGCTGAACGCCGAGGAGAAGGTGAAGGAGGCCGAGCGGGCGCGGGCGCGGGCGGAGGCGAGGGACGCGCGCCCCGCCGATGATGGGCCCCGAATCTCGATGCAGGACATCATGGCGGCGCTACGGGCCTTCATGGACGCGGCGCGTCAGGCCCAGACGCCCCCGCCGCGAAATTGACGATTGGAAAGATTGGGAGGAAGGACCATGGAGAACGCAGAGCTGCGCCCGTCGCTGCCTTGGCGCCGTGTGATGCCCGGGACCTACGCGGCCGAGACCCCGACAGGTGAGACCTATCTGGTCGAAAGGACAGAAGACGGCTGGCGCGTCATCCTCCGCGGCCCGCGAGGCGGGCGCGAGGTCCTCGGCGAGCCGTCGCGGATCAAGTGGGTCGGCCAGTGCCGCGCCGAGAACCACTACCTGCAGGCGCTCAAGGCGAAGGGCGGCTCGGCTGCCGCGCCGGAAGCCGAGCCGAAGCGGAAGCCCCAGCCGAGCACATCGGCCGCCAAGGCCGCCTCGGCTCCCGGACGGAAGAAACGCAGCGAGGTGCAGGGGAGCCGCCGTCACCGCCGGGCGCCGCCGGCGCAGCCGGAGCAGGCCGAGAAGCCGCCCAAGCCGGCCAGGGCAGCCGCGCGCGTCGAGCCGCTGCCAGCACACACGCTGGCATG
The DNA here is from genome assembly GCF_002343915.1 of Nannocystis exedens. Classification (GTDB taxonomy): domain Bacteria; phylum Myxococcota_A; class Polyangia; order Nannocystales; family Nannocystaceae; genus Nannocystis; species Nannocystis exedens. The sequence continues at coordinate 7,849,442 of NZ_NETK01000001.1, forward strand.
GCAAGTGTCCCAGCAGAATGGCCGCGAATTCCACGTCGCCGAGCACGAGGGCGGCCTCTTCAAGATCATCGAGGTCAAGGGCGCCGAGGGCTTCGCGCTGTTCTCCGAGCGGACAGGCGGCGTGGTGCAGGAGATCCGGTGCGGCTCGCTCGACGCGTGCAAGGAGCTGGCGGCCTCGATGGGGAGGAACAAGCGCAAGGCGAGGGTCGCGGCCCAGGGCAAAGGCGACAAGGCCAAGCTCGACGCCCACGAGGAATCCAGGCCCGCCGCCGAGACCAAGGCCGCCGACAAGGCCAAACCCGCCGACAAGGCCAAGCCCGTCGACAAGGCCAAGGCCAGCGAGGTGAAGCCGCCGGTGGAGAGCAACGGCGCGTGCGGGTGCGACCCACCCAAGCCGAAAGCCCGCGCGCCGATCGATGAAGCGAAGCAGGCGAAGTTGGTCGAGGGCCTGCGATCGGCGCTGCGCAAGACCAAGCCGCCCACCGTGGAGGCGTGACCATGCAGACCGCCAGCGCCTTCCTCGAGTCCTTCCTCCCGCTCTGGTACGCCGAGGTCCAGGACGAGATCGACCTCGACGACTTCCAGGCGTTCATCGAGGACCGCCAGGAAGAGATCCTCGGCATCTTTGAGGCGTGGCTCGCCGGCGAGCTCGACGACGACGACGACGAGCCCGCCGCCGCGGAGCCGCCCGCAGCACCACCAGCTCCGCGCGCCCCGCCGACGCCCGTGGAGACGATCGACCCGGTGGAGGCGTGGACGCCGGCGCAGCGCACCCGTGCCAACCTCGAGGCGATGCAGCTTGTCCACGACAAGCGGCCCGAGGACATGACGCCCGAGGAACGCGGCAGGCTCGCCGCCTACTCGGGCTGGGGCGGCCTGTCGATCGACAAGAACCGCGACCGCTTCCCCCCCGGAATGGAGCCCGAGGACTTCGGGCTGATCCACGAGTACTACACGCCCAAGCGCGTCGCCGACGCCATGGCCCAGGCCGTTTGCCCGCTGCTTCCGACCCTCGGCGTCGGCGGCAAGGTCCGCGCGCTCGAGCCCTCCGCGGGAATTGGGCGACTCGTCCGCTCACTGAGCGCGCTGCAGTGCGGCGTCGAGATCGAGTGGGTCGCCGTGGAGTTCTCGAAGATCTCGGCGCGCATGCTCGGGGCGCTGCGGCCGGACATCACGCTCCACCGCGGGACCTTCGAGGGCTGGGTCCACGAGCACGGCCCGAAGTACCAGGGCGGCATCAACCTCGTAATCGCCAACTCGCCCTACGGCGAGCGCGGCGCGGCAGCCTCCGAGGATCCGACGCCCGGCTACCGCGAACACCAGAGCTACGCCTACTTCATGCGCCGCAGCATGGACCTGCTCGTCCCGGGCGGCCTCGGCGTGTACCTCATCCCGGCGGGCTTCCTCTCGGGCGCGCGCAACCGCGAGCTGCGGCGCAAGCTCCTGCTCCGCAACCACCTCGTCACCGCGTACCGGCTACCGAGCATCGAGGGCAAGCGGACGCTCTTTCCCGGCGCCAACCTCGTCGTGGACTGCGTGTTCCTGCGCAGCCGCGGTGGCCAGCTCGCGGAGATCGACGTCGCCGACCAGGGCATCCTCGAGGGCCGCTACTTCGAGGAGTACCCCGCGCACATCCTCGGCATCGAGTCCGGCAAGAACCGCGGCGAGGACGACCAGGTGCGCGGCGGCAGCGGCCGCTACCGCTACACGGTCGAGGGCAACTTCGTCGGCCTCCCGCCGATCGTCGCGCGGCCCATGTGCGACGCGTGCATCCTCCGCCCGCCGGAGCCGCCGCGCCCCTCGGGCAAGTCGTCGGGCCCTGTCCGCCGCCTCGACGTCGACCTCGGCGATCTCGATCCCGCCGTCGCCTCCGCCGTCATGCTCGGCCTGCGCGTCGACACCTTCCTCTCGACCTACGCCGCCGGCAACGCCGAGATCGCCGCAGCGCTCTGGGGCGAGCTGCATGACGCGCTCGTCGAGCTCCAGGCTTCCCCCCTGCTCGCGTCTGTCGGCGGCAACCCGTGGCGTAGCGACGTGATCCGCAAGCAAGCGGAGGAGCGCGTCGTCGGTGCCGAGCGCCTGCTGTCCGCGTTCGATCGCGTCACCGGCGAGCTCATCCCGACCTTGCGGACCCGGCCGGTATTCGAGCGCCGCTATGAGGGTCGCAGCGACGATGTCGTGGCGCAGGCCGAGTGGCTCTACCGCTCGCGGCGCCGGATCACGCTCGCCGACCTGACCGCATTCCACCTCAGCGTCGGCGGCGGCCTGCCGCTGGACGAGATCCGCCGGACGCTCCTGCAAGCCCGGTGGTGCCTCGACGGCGCCGCGTGGGACGAGCTCGTCCCCGAGGGGGTCTACTACTCCGGCGACCTGTGGCCCAAGTACGACCGGGCGAGGGCCCGCGAGGAGACCGACCCGCGGGCCGCCGAGCAGGCGCGCCGCCTGATCGAGACGATCGGCCCGGCTGTCTTCGAGGACATCGAAGACCTCTCCCCGCGCGGCGCATGGGTCCCGCTCCCGCTTCGCGAGGCGTGGATCACCGAGACGGCCAATGGCCGTCTCGGCGAGGTCGAGCTCGAGGACATCGACGGCACGCTCAGACCGAAGGGCCTCGGAGCGTACGAGGACATGGAGAAGGCGCCTGCGCTCTCCGAAGAGACCCTGTGGATCCTCGGCTGGATCAACCACGACCGCACGCTCTTCTCGCCGCGCTCCGAGAAGACGGACCAGGACGACTCGGTCGATCAGGTGCGCCTGCGGATGGCGCGCGGCTGGGACGCCAGCTTCCGCGAGTGGGTCGCCAAGGACCGAGCCCGCCGCGAGGCGATCGCCGACGCCTACAACCGCATGTTCCGCGGGTTCGTGCAGCCGACCTACTCGACCGAGCCCCTCGAAGTCGCGCGCTGGGCCCCGGAGGGGGCACGCCCGCACCCGTGGCAGGTCGCAGGGGCGCGGCGCGTGCTCGAGAATCGCGGCGGTCTCATCGCCTTCGATGTCGGCGTCGGCAAGACGTACACGGCGCTCCTCATCGTCGCCCGTGCGCGGCAGGAGGGATGGGTCAAGCGGCCCGTGATCCTCGTGCCGACCTCGCTCGTGTGGAAGTGGTACGACGACATCCGGCGCGTGCTCCCGGACTACCGGATCGGCGTCGTCGGCTCGCGCCGCAAGATCTTGACGCGCGGGAAGCGGGTCGAGCGCGCCGCGGCTCGACTCGTCGCTGGCGAGATCGCCGAGGCGGACTACAAGCGCATGATCACCACCTCGGAGCCGGACACGTCGGCCGAGCGCGCGGCGACGTGGACGCTCCTGCAGGCGGGCCAGCTCGACGTCGTGCTCCTCACTTACGACGCGCTGCCGCGGACCCGGGTCAACCTCGACGCGCTGATCGCCTACGTCGACCGCAAGGCCGCCGTCCAGCGCATGCTGACCCTGAAGCGCCGCAACGCCGCCAAGCGCAAGGCGAGCAAGGAAGACGACACGGAGGACGAGGACGCCGAGAGCGAGGACCCGGAGGCCGCCGCCGAGGCGCGCGAGCTGTCCGAGCGGCAGGAGGCGATCCTCAAGCACAGCACGGCAGGCTGGGTCTCGGAGAAGGTCGCGCTGCGCGAGGGCATGGACTACGACCCCGGCATCGCGTGGGACGACATCGGGATCGATCTGCTCGTCGTCGACGAGGCCGCGAGCTTCAAAAACCTGTACATGCCGGAGCCCCGCGAATTCGGCGTGCCGAAGTTCATGGGCAACCCCGGCGACGGGTCCGATCGGGCGTGGCAACTGGACTTCCGCGCCGCGCTCATCCGCCAGCGCACTGGCGGCTCGGGGATCGTGCTCCTGTCCGCCACGCCGGCGAAGAACAGCCCGCTCGAGTTCTACAACGTGATCCAGTTCATCGACGACGCCGCCTTCGCGCGTGTCGGGATCCACGACCCCGAGCAATTCATCGACCGTTACCTGAAGATCGAGGCGCGCCAGGTGATCGACGCCTCGATGTCGGCGACGACCGAGTCCGCCGTGGTCGGCTTCCGCAACCTCGACGAGCTGCGCGGCATCATCTTCCGCTACGGCGAATTCCGGACCGCGAAGGAGGTCGGCATCGACCTGCCCGAGCCCACGATCCACAAGCCCGAGGTCGACATGGACGCGGCGCAGGAGCGCAAGTACGACGCGCTCGTCGCCGAGATCGAGGCGTCGATCGAGGACAAGGAGATGTCCGACATCCTCGGCAAGCTCGCCCGCCTGGCGCTGATCGCCGTCCACGCGGACATGGACGAGGGCTACTCATGGCAGACCGCGCTCGAGGGCGGTGAACAGATCCGCAAGGTCCCGCTCTCCAGCGCTCCCAACTGGCGCGAGCGGGGCTGGACCGTTATCGACGTCAAGCACAAGAAGCCCGACGACAAGAAGGGCCGTTCGATGGCGACGATTCGGCGCGTCCTGCCGCGCCCGACCTACGGCAGCCCGAAGTTCCACGCCGTCGCCGATCGGGTCATGCTGAGCCCGACCTGCGGGCACATCATCTTCTGCGAGAACGTCGCCGCGCACCTGTGGCTCGTCGAGGTGCTCGTGGAGCACGGGATCCAGCGCGAGCGGATCGCCATGCTGAACGCGAAGGCGACCAAGAGCCCGCAGGACCGGCTGTCGGTCGCGCGCGGGTTCAACGGCGATCCGCGGACGGAGACGCGGCCGATCTTCGACGTCGTGATCGCCAACAGCGTCGCCTACGAGGGCATCGACCTCCAGACCCGCACCTGCGCGATCCACCACGTCGACCTGCCCTGGACGCCGGCGGATCTCGAGCAACGCAACGGCCGTGCCTACCGCCAGGGCAACGTGCTCGGAGCGATCGCCATCTACTACTACTTCGCCAAGCGGTCGATGGACGGCTTTCGCTACAACCAGATCGATGGCAAGGCGACCTGGCTCGCCGACCTGATCACGTCGAGCAAGCGGGAGACGAACAACCCCGGCGCGCAGCAAGAGCTGTCGGCCGAGGAGACGCTCCTCATGATCTCGCGCGACAAGGAGAAGACCCAGCGCCTGCTCGAGGAGGTCAAGGCCAAGAAGGAACAGGAGCGCCGCGAGCTCGAGGCGAGGAACGCGGCGAAGATCCTCGCACGGACGGGCGCCCGCTTCCGCGACGCCCGTGCCGAGGACGACCCGCTCGTGGCGGCGCGTCTGCGCGGCGAGGGCGAGGCGCTCCTCGCCGATCTTCAGCGCGTGTCCGCCGAGTCCTGGCCGTGGGCGCCATGGACCGGCCGCATCCGCGACGTCGAGTACATGATCCCGCCTGACGGCGAGGCGCCTGTGTACGAGGGCCTGCGCGTCGGCAAGGTGAACCCGATCTACCCCGACCGCGTGGATTCGTTCGAGTTTGGCCGCCTCCTCACCTCGAACCTCATTGGCCTCCGCGGCGCGGGCGCCGAGACATGGTCGGTCAAGACGCTCGAGGAAGTGGTCGAGCTGAACCTGACCCCTGACGCCCTTCAGCGCGGCGCGACGGCCTGGCCCGAGGGCGAGGCGCAGCGCACCGAGCAGGCGATCACGACGCACCTGGCCCGCCTCGGCGCGTCCGGCCTCGGGACGTGGGCCCGCGTCGGGTGGCGCGGAGCCAGTGACGCGTGGGTCGAGACGTGGTGGCCCAAGGTCCACCAGCTCGTCCTGCAGGGCCTGCTGCGGGCCTACCACAACGACGAGGTCTATCCGATCGTGATCGGCGGCGTGCTCCACCTCGAGGGCCGGGAACGACTCGGCGAGGGCGAGCTGCTCCCGCCGACGCCGGCCGGCTTCCGGCAGTACCTCGGGCTCGCGCCGCCGACGAAGCTCCTGTTCTCCGAGCTCGACGAGGTCGCGCAGGCGTGGTGGTTCCGGCCCTTCCCACGCGGGTACTTGACGGAGGCGCGTCAAGCGGCGGCGGCCGCCGCCGCGGAGCGCGAGGCTGCGGCGCAGGTGCTCGCGCCGGCGCCGCTGACCGGCGGGCACCAAACCCCTGCCGACGACGCCCCGGCCGCATCCTCGCCGGCCGGACACGGTTTGACAGAACCTCGTCAAGCCCCCGCCCGCCACGGCTCGGACGAGCCCCGCGAGGGTTTGACAGACTCCCGTCAAGACCCCGCCGACCATCGGCCAGACGAGCCCCGCGAGGTTTTGACACGCAGGCGTCAATCCGCGCCCGACCGCTCGGACCCCGGCTTGACCGAGGGCTCGCCCATCGCTGGCGCCCCAAAGGCCGCGACGAGCATCACTCTGGACAGCACGCGAGACGAAGTCCTCGCCGCCCTGCGAGCGGCCGACCCGGCCGCGCACGAACACGCGGAGCGTGGCGAGTGGGATCAGCTCGAGCACCACGGACCGGCGGCCGAGCAAGCCCTGGCGTGGGCCCGGTTTCACCGCCAGCTCCCCGCACAGCGCCGCCAGGCGGAGCACCTCGAGCTCGAGGCGGCGATCCACGCCCTGGGTCTCGCCCGCGAGCTCGAGGAGGCGTACCTCGGCCAGCTCGCCGCTGCCGCCGAGAGCGACGGGGACATGCGCGCCGTGCTCGTCGAGGCCACCGCACAACAAAGAGCGACTGCCACGGCGCAGCACCAGCCGCCCCTGAGCCCGGCGTTGGCGCCCGTACCTGCGGGCGCCGGATCGCTTCATTTCTCCGTCGAGCGCGATGAGCTCCACCGAGCCCTCATGACCGTCAAGGCCGTGCTGGAACCCGACCACCCCGACCTCGGCAAGATCGAGATCGCGTGTCACGGGACCGTCATCCTGCGCGTGGGCTCGCCGGGCCGCGGCGAGCGTCAATCGTTCTTCGAGATCCGCCTGCTCACGACTCGTTGCATCCGTGCGGGCGAGGCGACGGTGAGTGGCCGGGCCCTGTTCGACGCGCTCCGCCGCTTCCCGGCCGGGCCGATCGAGCTCGTCAAAGCGCAGGGCCACGACGTGGTCAAGCTGCGGGCCCGTGCCGTCGAGACCAACCTGCCGACCGTGAACTACGTCCCGATCGACCCGACACTCAAGGGCATGGTCCCCGCGGGGGTCATCGATCTCGACCATCTCCGGATCCTCCTCGATCGCGTCCGCGACGTCGCCAGCGGCGGCACCGACGCCAGCGTCCTCCACAATGCGGTTCGGCTCTCCCACGCGGACGGCCGCCTCCAGGCTATAGCGATGGACGAGCATCGCCTCGTCCGCGCCGTGGTCGACCTCCCCGGCGGCGAGCCGCTCCGCGGCTTCCACCTCCACGCAAGCGACGTGGACCGCCTGTTCCGGATCGCCCTGGCGTTTCCGTCGCAGCTACACCCGGCGAACGCCGGGCCGCCGCTGGCTCGCCTGTCCGTCAGTGCAGGCAAGGTGTTGACCGTGGAGTCCGACGCGCTGCGCGGCGCCGTGTCCCACGACCCCAGGCCGGCCGCGCCCTATGCCTCCGTGATCCCCGCGGACCTGCCCGACGCGGTGGTGGTCTCGCGCGACAAGCTCACCGACGCGGCGCGCGCCGTCGTGCAGTTATTCGGCGACGAGCCGTCGCCACGCATGCTGCTGCGTGCCTGTCCGGACCGGCTCGAGGTCGCGGCGCATCGCCCCGAGACGGGTCCGCGCCACACGAGCACGCTACCCATCGTCGCCGCCTACGGCCGTCCCTTCGCCCTGGCGCTCGACGCTCGCTATCTGCTCGATGCGCTCTCCCACGGCCCGCCCACGGTCGCCGTGACCTACGACGGCGAACACCGAAGCGGGCCGATCGCCCTGCTGGGGTGGCCCTTCCGCGACGAGAAGGTCGGACGCCAGCGGGCGCAGGAGTTCTTCGCCCACGAGCTGAAGTCCGGCCCGCTCGCACTGATCATGTCGATGCTCTTGGACGAGGAGGAAGACCATGGCTGCGCCGATTGATTCTGTCCCGATGGCCAAGGGCGCCGACCGCCCGCTCTGGCCGCTCAAGGACGGCAAGACCCAGACGTCGTTCAAGAGCTCCGCCAGCTTCGGGGCCCCGCGCACGTCGGGCTCGAGCCGGTGGCACGTGGGCATCGACATCCCCGCCAAGCGCGGCGACGTCGTGGTCGCCATGGAGGACGGCGAGCTCGTCTGCAAGGGCAATACCTGCGAGCAGGGCTGGATGGGCGCCGACGCCAAGGCCCTGCTCGTTCAGAACGACAGCGGCCTCGTCGTGCTCTACGGCGCCCTGATCCCCGGGTCGTACAAGGAATTCGGCCTCGGCCCCGGCTCCCGCGTGAAGCGCGGCCAGCCGCTCGGCCGGATCGGCACCTACCCCGCGGGGACGTCGATGCTCCACCTCGAGACCTATGCGAAGGGCACGAAGGACAACGCGCCGTGGTACCAGGGCAAACCGCCACCGCCCGAGGTGCTGAACCCGACCGACTACCTCCGCCTCGCCGCCGAGGTCACGGAAGCCGAGCGCGCGGGAGGTTCTTCGGGACAGGTCGGCAAGGAGGCCGGGACAAGCACAACCCCGACCAGTAGCCGGTGGCCCGAGCTCCTGATCGGCGGCGCCGTGGTCACCGGTCTCGGTGTGGCCGCGGTCGCAGCGGCGCGCGCGAGCTGGGAGGGCGAGTAATGGATCGTGGGAGATCGGGACCCTCCGTCGCGGCAAGTACCGCCTGAGCGTCGTGCGGATCGCCGAGGGCGAGACTTTGTGCGAAGTCCTCGAGGACGGCACCTCCCAGGCGTGCGTGATCCTCTCGGGCGACCTCGATGTCGCCCGGCCCGGCGGGCGGATCCATCTCGTCGGCACGGGCAAGGTCGCCGTCATGTCGGGGTCTGGCGCCTACTGTCTCCACGCTAACCAAGACACCCTCGCCCTCCGAGGCTCGCTTCACAGCGAGACGAACTGCAACCCCGAGCCCCCGCGCGGGCCAACTCCAGGGCGCCCCGGTTGGGGGGGCGTGCTCGCCGGTGTCGCCGTCGGCGGCGGGATGTTCGGGTCCGTGCTGGGCCTGTGGGTGTCGTTGCGCTTCCGGGCCGGGCATCCCACCGCTACGTTCTCCGACTCCTCATGTGCGCCTCGACTCCTGGGTCTTCATATGATGGCGTTCCCATGACTGCAAAAGCCATGCGATGATTCTATTTATGGCCATGAACGAACCGACCACCCGTGCCAACATTGACTTGAACATTCGAGGCGAGAATATCCAGGAACTGTTCTCCTGGTACCTTGAAGAGCGTCTTGTCGTAAACCGACGCTATCAGCGAAAATTGGTTTGGAGCAAAGCGGAGAAGGCTCATCTGATTGACACCCTTACGCGGAGATACCCTCTCCCCTTGATCCTGCTGGCGGAAACACATATTTCAGGAACACCCAAGTACGAGATCATTGATGGCCTACAGCGCCTCAATGCGATCTTTTCATTCATTGAGAACCGCTTCGATGTAGGGGGGCTGTATTTTGATTTGGAAGCCATGGCATCAACGAAACAGCTACGCGACGACAACCTGCTCTTTCAAAAGGAGCCCATGCTGGATCGAAAACTATGCACCTACTTAGCCAACTACAAAATTCCCATCTCTACATATCGCATCGAGATTGCGTCTGATATCGATGAGATTTTCCGGCGAATCAACTCAAATGGGCGTCTTCTCTCAAATCAAGAGATCCGCCAGGCTGGGGTCACTGGTGTTTTTGCAGACCTTGTCCGCTCTTTGGCGACCGAGATTCGTGGAGATGTTTCTCATGAAGAGATATTGCCACTAAATCGCATGAAGGCGATTAGCATCACAAGCAAAGAGCTCGACGAGTACGGCATCAAGGTTGACAATATCTTTTGGGTGCGCAATGGGATTCTCCTGAAGGAGGATATCCGCGACAGTCGAGATGAGGATCTGATCGCAGATCTTGTTGCTTACATCGTAAGCCCCGAAGACAACAAGCCTTCTAGCAGCAGGCAGGCCCTCGATGAATACTATGGGAGGCCGAAAGATTCGAGCGAGCGGGCCGTTGAGCGGGCTGCCGAGCGGAAGAGAGAGATTGATGGATTGGTAAGCCGCACAGGGGTAGACACCCTCATGAAAGCGGTCCTCGGCACTCACGAATTGTTCGTAGATCTTTGTTCGGAACAGGGTTTCAAGGCTTTTCTCGATAAGGGGTCTTCGCGCAACTACGGCGTTCCTCGCTATTATCAAGTGGTGTTCCTCGCCGTTCATCAGCTTTTGCATCAAAAACACCAGAAATTGACCGACCGCAAGGGTCTTCTGGCAACGCTCTCTCAGATCGAGAAACATATCGATCCGTCGACCGGTGGCAACTGGAGCGCGAAGAACAGGGAGAGCAACGTCAACGCAGTTCGCGGTGTTATCGAGAAGCATTTCAAGCGAACCTCTTCTGACCCATCCCTCACTACGGGTCGGGTCGAGCTCGAGAATCTGCTCACCAGATCTAAAACGGAAGCGTCTAGCTATGACTTTAAGCAAGGCTTCTGTCGGTTAGATCAAGCAGGCGGTTGGGACGAAGACGCGTTCACGAAGGTCCTGCAAACGATCTGTGCGCTTGCTAACCTCGGTAAGGGCAAGACTGGATACGTCGTGATCGGAATTGCGGATAAGGCCGCCGACGCTCAGCGGATCAAGATATTGCATCATCTGGAGCCAAAGAAAGTTGGGGAGTTCTACGTTGTCGGAGTCGATCGAGAGGCAAAGGGGCATTCGAATCTCGACAAGTACTTTCAGATGATCTCCGACAAAATTTCGAAGAGCAACCTCTCCGATGAAATTCGTATCCGAGTCAGCTCAAGTATATCTCAATTGGTGTACTACAATCGCACCGTCATCGTTGTTCGCGTTGAGGCCGGTACAGAACCCTGTTTTCTTAACGGGAGTACCTACCGCCGAAGCGGCACGTCCACTGTTGAGGTCACGGGCAGGGATATCGTTCATCTTGCAAAGCTCTTCTGAGTTACCCACCGGCTGGCGCCGACCCGCGGGGATGAAAAAATCGGCCGGAACTGCGGAACATGAGAACGGTGTTTCCGGGCCGACTTTCTTGAGAGGTACCCACCGGCTCGCGCCGACCCGCGAGGATGGAAGTCGGCCTGGAACCGCGGAACATGAGAACCTGCTGGCAATTCCCAGGCTCTTGTCAGGCCTCCTCGGCCCCGGGTCCGTTGCGGACTTCCAGTCCGATGGCTCGGATCAAGTGCTAGTGCTGCGACCGTAAGGTAGCGATCCGAAAACGATGCGCGAATTTGCGCTCTGACCTGGAACGTGATCTACGGGTGCCATGAGGCAGAAGAAGCCGCGGCCCCGGTTCCCCGGACTCAAGCTCAAGGACGAGGATCGTAAGCGTGCGACGAACCGCGTCGTGACGACTCGGCCCCGAGGAGCTACCAAGCGTCTCGGAGGTTCGAGGATGGACGACGACGAGAACTTGGACGATCGCGGGGCGCTGCTTGTGGGGCCGGAGATGCCGAGGCGCGGCAGGTTCACGCTGCTGGTCTCGGATTCGTTCTGGCTTGATGTCACCGAGATCGGCGATACGGTGTGGCTCGACTTCAGGCCGAGGACGATCCGCGAGCGGGTGGAGCTCTGGCGCAGGAAGTGGGGCCTATGACGACGCAGGAGCGCTGGCGGGCCCACGTGGACGCGTGGAAGTCGAGCGGCCTGTCGTGCAGGGCTTACGCGGCGAAGGCCGGCATCAACCAGCGGACGCTGACGTGGTGGAAGTCGAAGCTGGCGGGCGCGGGCGCGACGGGGCCAACGCCGGCGAGCTTCGTCGAAGTGACGGAGCAGCTCGCGGCGCCGGCTGCCGATGTCGGGGTGATCGAGCTCGACGTCGGCGGCGTGCACGTCCGGGTCCGCGGCCGCGTGGAGGCCGAGACGCTCGCGCGCGTGCTCGACGTGCTGGAGGCGCGCCGATGATCCCGACCTCGGTGCGGATCTTCGTCTGCACGCAGCCGCTCGACATGCGGCGCAGCTTCGATGGACTCGCCGCGGCAGCGAAGCAGGTGATCGGCGAGGACCCGCGGAGCGGCGCGCTGTTCGTGTTCACGAACCGGCGCTCGAACCGCCTCAAGGTGCTGTGGTGGGACAAGAACGGCTACTGCATCCTGTGCAAGCGGCTACACCAGGCGCTGTTCCGGCTGCCGTCCGCGAATGACCCTTCGAACAGGTCGGTGCTCGTCGACGGGCGCGGCCTCCATGAGCTGCTGCGCGGCGTCGCCTCGGCACCGCGATCACGGCAGGCGCGAGATCGCTCTTGACTCCTGCGCTGCGGGGAGTATCAGAGAACGGCCATGAACGAGGCCGCCTACCGCCAGCTCGAAGCGCGAGCGAGCAAGCTCGAGGCGGTGGTCGACAGCCTCAGCGCAGAGCGCGAGCAGCTGGCGGCGGAGCGCGAGCAGTACCGCAAGCTGTACCTGCAGACGCTCGAGCGGTGTGCGACGCTCGAGCGTGGGATCGTCGCCGGCAAGCAGGCCGAGCGCCACACCGTGGACGACTCACAGCTCGCGCTGCAGGTCCTGGGCATGCTGCTCAGCCCCGAAGATCCGGCGCCGGCGCCCGACCTGTCCGAAGAGACCGATCCGGAAGTGCCGAACCGCGAGCGTGCGCCGCGGAGGCCCACGGGTCGGCGGAAGCTGCCGGAGCACCTGCCGCGCGTCGACATCGAGGTGCTGCCGCCCGAGGTGCAGCAGGAGGGCCTCGCTGCGTTCAAGCGGATCGGCGAGGAGGTCAGCGAGGTCATCGAGCGTCGACCCGAGTCGCTGGTCGTGGTCCGTCTCGTGCGACCGAAGTTCGTGCGGATCGCTGAGGACATTGCGGACGCGTCGCCGGTGAAGATCGCCGAGCCGCCCGAGCGGCCGATCGAGCGCGGGCTCGCCGGGCCCGGGATGCTCGCCGACACGATCGTCCGCCGCTGGCAGGACCACACGCCGCTGCACCGCCAGGAGAGCATCTACGCCCGCGACGGCCTCGAGCTGTCGCGCTCGACGATCTGCGGCTGGCACGAGCAGCTCGCCGACCTCGTCGAGCCGCTCGTGGACGCGATGCTGCGCGACGCCCTTGAATCGCCGTACCTGTGCACCGACGCGACCGGCGTCCTCGTGCGCACCGAGGAGCAGTGTCAGCGCGCCCACTTCTGGGTCCTCGTCGCGCCCGAGCGCCACGTCCTCTACCGCTTCTCGCACAAGCACGACAGCGCCGCGGTCGACCGCCTGCTCGCCGGCTACAAGGGCTACCTCGTCGCCGACGCCCACTCCGTCTATGATCATTTGTACAGCACGGGCGACGTCGTCGAAGTCGCGTGTTGGGCCCACGCGCGGAGGTATTTCTTCAAGGCGCTGAGCTCGGACCCCGAGCGGGCCGACCGCGGCCTGGCGTGGATCAAGGGGCTCTTCCGCGTCGAGCGCTCGATCAAGACCGCGCCGCGGAAGAAGCGCGAGGAGGCCCGCCGCGAGAAGTCGCGGCCGATCGTCGACGCCTTCTTCGCGTGGTGCGACGAGCAGGCGGCGGACGTCCTCGACGAGACACCCATCGCCAGGGCGATCCGCTACGCGCAGAACCAGCGGGCCGCGCTCATGCGCTTCCTCGACGACGGCCGTCTCCCGCTCGACAACAACGTGAGCGAGCGGAACCTCCGCCGCGAGGTCCTCGGCAGGAAGAACTGGCTGTTCCTCGGCAGCGACGAGGGCGCTCGCACCAACACGCTCTTCGTGTCCCTCCTCGCCAGCTGCCAGCTCCACGGCATCGAGCCCTGGGCCTACCTGCGCGACCTCTTCTGCGTTCTGCCGTCCTGGCCCAGGAGCCGCGTCCTCGAGCTGGCTCCCGCCTTCTGGAAGCAGACCCGCCAGCACGAGGACGCTCAGCAGCGTCTCGCCGCCAACGTCTTCCGCGCCGTCACGCTCGCCGACCATTCCCCGCCGGTGTAGTCCAGGCCCGGCCGCGCCGTCACGATGCGGTTCGTCGTACACTTACGTTACTATGCGGAGTTCGGCCGCAGGCTCGATGAGCCCGCCGAGCTCGCCCTCCGGATCGAGCGTCCCTAGCGTCCTGAGGTGTGGAACGCCCGCAGGGTGATCCCCATACCGAGGTGAATCTGCGTCCCTACGGGGAGCTCTGGGTGAATCAGGGAGAGACGAACTACACGCTGACCGCTGACCGTGCTGCGTGGCAGGGTCAACGTGGACCTCGACTACTACGACGGCCGCGCAGCGTCGTGCGACACACGAGAAGGCGGGCCGGGGCGTGACCGTGGGCCAGCGTGAGTGTTTCACGCTCGAGTCGCGGTAGCTGGCTTACGAGCACGTCGAGTTGCTCGACGAAGTCCGTCTCGGCGTGCCCGCCGGGCCCAGGTTCACGCCGGTTCCGCGGCGTGACCCGGTAGCCGGCGCCGGCGCAGCAGCGGGATCCATCCCAGCAGTACCGCGGCCGTGCACAGCCAGCCGAACCAGTCGCCGGTGCGCGCATAGAACGTGTCGACGGGCGCGGCCGGCACGCGGGCCAGCAGCGTGGCGCCGGGCAGCGGCGCCGAACGGGTCTCCGCGACGACACGGCCGTACGCATCGGTGACGGTCAGCAGCCCTTCCCGTGACGCCCGCACCATCGCGAAGCCGCTCTCGACGCCGCGCAGCGCGGACAGCCGGGCCGCGTAGCGGCCGTCGACACCGAAATCCCATGCCGGTACCAGCATCGCCTGGGTCTGGCGCATGCCGTAGGCCCGCCCCATCGCCGCGAAGTGCATGTCCTTGCAGATGGCGAGGCCAAAGGCGGTGCGGCCGATCGCGCGCACGTCGTAAGCCGATCCCGGCAGGAACTCGCGTTCGGGCGGCGCCAGGTGGTGCTTGCGGTAGCTGGCGTCGAGGCGGCCGTCGGGGCTGAACAGCCACGCGACGTTGTGCTTGCGGTCGTCCTCGTCGGTGCCGATGCCGGCCACCAGCCATACCTGGGTGCGGGCGGCCAGCGCGGACAGCCGGAGCGTCAGTTGCGCGGCCGTGTCCGGGGTGACGGTCGCGATCTTTTCCGGCAGCACGACGATGCGCGCGCCTTGTGCCGCCAACGTGCCGACGAGCTCCTCGTACCGGCTCCAGATCCGTTCGACCCGCGCAGGTGGCGTACGCGGCCCGATGAAATCGTCGATGACGGCGAGGCCCACGGGATCGGCCGCAACGGGCATCGTAGCCGGGATGCGCGCGTGGCCGAACGCAAAGGTCGCCGCGGCCAGCGCCAGCGCGGCCATTGCCGCGGGCCGTGCCGCCCGCCAGCCGCGCACGGCCGCCAGCGCGATCGCCGCGGGGACGAGCGACAGCACGAACACGAGGCCCGCCATGCCCGTCAGCGCCACGATCTGCACGGCGGCCGGCACGTCCGCCTGCGAGTAGGCCAGGCTGTCCCAGTTCGTGTCCGGATGCAGGTGCGCCAACAGCGTGTCCAGCGCGCACCACAGCAACGGATAGGCCAGCACGGACCATGGCGACGTCACGCGAATCATCGCGTGCCGTGCGGCCATGATCACGAACACCCAGGTCAGTGCCTGCAGCACGGTCACGACGGCCGCCGCCGGCGCGGGCATCAACAGCGCGAAATAGGCGTGATGGCCGCTGGCGGCGATCAGCGCCGCCAGCAGCGCGAGCACGCATGCCGCCTTGGTGGAGTTGCGCAGCGCCGCGACCAGCACCGGCGCGGGCGCCAGCCAGGCCAGCCACCAGACGGGGTCGAGGCCGAACGCCGAGCGCAGCGCCAGCCCGCCGGACAGCGCAAGCGCGACGTCGATCGCACGATCGCGGCTCAGGCGCATACGCGATCCTCGTCGTCGAGCGACACGGGTATCCAGATCTCCACGCCGCCGTGTCCCGTCGCAGCGTCGAAGCGCTCGTCATAGCGCTCGAATTCGGGGCCGCCCGTCGCACGCAGGCCCGAGGCGGGCAGCCAGCGGTCGAAGATCGCGCGCCAGGTCATGCGGATCGCCGAGATGTGGCCCGGATGGAAAAAGACCGCGTAGCGCTGTGCCGGTATCCGGATCGCCGTCAGGGGGGCCGGCACGGCGCCGGTGGCCTCGACGCCGCAGGTGTAATCGAACGCACCGCCGTCCGCATCCTCGCACACGCCGTACGTGACGGATGCGTCGGGCACGTGTCCGGCAAGCCGTTGCCATTGCGCCGGGATGCCGGCCGCCGTCTCGTGCGTGTAGCGTTCGGAGAGGCCGGCGACGGTGAATGCGGGCCGCCCGATCAGCCGTGGCGCGGCCAGCGGCAGCTCGCCACCGCGGTCGAGGCGCAGCGCCGGCACCAGTTCCAGGCCGCCGCAATGGCCGCGCGCCCGCACCGTTTCGGGTGTGACGCCGAACTGCCCGCGGAATGCGCGCGTAAACGCTTCGTGGGAGCCGTAGCCGGCTTCGAGCGCGACCGCGAGGATGTCCGGGGCGCCGCCGGCGAGCGCCTGCGCCGCCTGCGTCAGCCGGCGAGCGCGCAGATAGCGCATCAGCGAGCGCCCTGTCGCCACGCCGAACGCCCGCGTCAGGTGAAAGCGCGACGCGTCGCAGGCCGCGGCGACGTCGTCCAGCGACAGCGCGGGATCCACATAGCGGGTTTCGATGTACCACAGGGCTTTGGCGACGATGCTCACGCGGGGGTATCCATCAGGTTGAGTTGGGCGGCGCCACTGTAGCACGCGTGCCTCCGGGCATTTGATCGAAATTGCTGACGCCGGGATGACGGGGACATTTTATCATGTGCTGTCCCGATTTTAAGGAATTCATATGCGTACACGGATCGCCACCCTCGCTGAGCCCTGGCAAGGCGGCGGCGCCCCGGCTAAGCGCCATGCCGGGATAACTCGGTGTGACGAACCAACAACGGTGCATTCGCGCCGTTGAAAACGGCCGTCTCGGCGCCGACGTGAGAGGCCCGGGATGGACGAGTCTGCGGGCGGTGGGTCGCCCGGGCGCCGCCGACCGCGGCGAACACGAGGAGCCCCGCGCCGGTGAGCGTCCCGAACGTGACCCAGATGATGTATGCGGCGAAGTTGCCCTCGGGGCCGCATTGGTGGTCGTCGCACCTGGTGGCCGGCGACATTCCGATCGCCAGCGACAGGCCGAGGCCGACGGCCATGGCCCGGCGCCGATCGTGACCCGTCGCAGCACCCGAGCGCGCGTCGTCCAGGCGGGGTCCAGGCGCGGATCGACCCTGCCCGAAAGGTCTCGTCCGGACTGTCCCAGGTTCGTCGCTTCGGCCTCGAGCTGCGCGGTGCCGATGAGCTCGGGCTGCTCGATCACCGCCCGGTGAGTCAGCGCCTCGACGACGGTCTCGACCACGAACGCGACGAAATCGTATCCGTCCGGAAGACTGCGTCGTGAATCGAGATCCTCGAGCAGCTACAAGGCCCCTCGAGGAGGATCGATGTCGAGGAAGCGTAACGACTTGAAGGAAGAGCGCGGCGCGGTCGTGCTGGCGCCGCAGCCGGTGAAGCGGGGTAGCTTCGCGTTGCTGGTACCGGACGACATGAAGTGGGAGGTTCGAGGCGTGAGCGGCGGCTACCGGATCGACTTCCGGCCGATGACACCGCAGGAGCGGGCGCGTCGGCTCCGGGAGTGGAGGCAGCTGTGACGGCGAGCAAGGTGGCGGATCCGGCGATCTGGGAGAAGCGGGTCGAGGCCCTCGAGGCGAGCGGGCGGAGCTGCCGGGAGTATGCGAAGCAGATCGGCGTCAACCCGCACACGCTGGCGGGCTGGCGGTGGAAGCTGCGGCAGCGAGCTCGGACGGGAGCGACGCCGGCGAGGCCCCGCGCAGCGGCGGGCGAGCGCGACTTCGTGGAGGTGACGAAACAGGTGGCAGCGGCGTTGGTGGCGGAGACCGGAGTAATCGAGGTCGAGCTCGGCGGTGCGGTGGTGCGGGTCCGCGGCGAGGTCGACGGCGAGATGCTCGCGCGGGTGCTCGGCGCGGTGGGAGGACGGCGCGGATGATCCCGAAGAACGTCCGCGTCTTCGTGTGCACCGAGCCGCAGGACATGCGGAGAGGATTCGATCGGCTGGCGCTGGCGGTGCGGGCGGAGATGGGCGACGATCCGCGGAGCGGCGCGGTCTTCGTGTTCCTGGGCCGGCGCGCCGATAGGCTCAAGCTGCTGTGGTGGGACCACAACGGCTTCGCGGTGCTGTACAAGCGACTGCACCGCGCGACGACGACGGCGCCGAAGGCCGCGAGCCCGTCGCAGCGCTCGATCGAGATCGACGAAAAGAGCCTCGGTGCGCTGCTGCGGGGCGTCCCGCGGCATCCAGGACGCGGGCGTGAAAACGCTCTTGACGTGGGCGCGCGAACGAGTAGTAAGGACGCGTGAGCGAGATCGAGCTCCTGCGCAGCGAACTCGAGAGCAAGGAGGGCGAACTGCTCGCGCTGCGCGAGGCGCTGTCGAAGGCGTCCTCGGACCGCGAGCAGTACCGGGCGCTCTACATGCAATTGCTCGAGCGCTGTCGGCTGCTCGAGAAGGGGATCGTCGTCGGGAAGAAGGCCGAGCGCTTCCAGGGCGACGAGGAGGCGCAGCTGTCGATGCGCCTCCTGGGCATGCTGCTCGGCCCGGACGAAGCCGAGGCGAGCGCGGACGAGGATAACCTCGACGACGCGCTGGCCGAGGAGCTCGACGGAGACGAGGACGACGAGGCGAGCACGACCCGCCCCACGGATGCGTGTGAGCCGCGGCGGCGCCGTCGCGGGCGGCGCAAGCTGCCGGAGGCGCTGCCGCGCGTCGAGGTCGAGGTCCTGCCGCCGGAGGTGCTGCTGGAGGGCCTCGAGAACTTCGAGCGGATCGGCGAGGTCGTCAGCGAGACCGTCGAGCGCCGGCCGGGCGCGATGGTGGTCGCGCGAATCGTGCGGCCGAAGTTTGTCCGCAAGAATGCTCCGGCGAGCGAGTCGATCGAGACCCAGCTGGCCGATGAGACACCCGAAACCCCTCCCGTGGTGATCGCGCCGCCGCCGGACAAGCCGATCGAGCGCGGGCTGGCCGGACCCGGGCTCCTGGCCCACACGATCGTGCTGCGCTGGGGCGATCACAATCCCGCGAACCGTCAGGAGGCGATCCACGCCCGCGAGGGCCTGCCGCTGTCGCGCCAGACGATCTGCAGCTGGCACCAGCAGCTCGCCGACCTGGTCGAGCCGCTGGTCGACGCGATGATGGCCGACGCCTTCCTGTCGCCGTACGTCTGCGTCGACGCGACCGGGGTGCTCGTGCAGGCGCCCGAGCAGTGTCAGCGCGCCCACTTCTGGGTGCTCGTCGCGCCGGGCCGGCATGTGCTGTATCGATTCTCGCCGAGGCACGACAGCGAGGCCGTCGATCGCCTGCTCGCCGGTTACAAGGGCTATCTCGTCTCCGACGCCGCGACCGTCTACGACCATCTCTTCCGCGACGGCGCCGTCGTCGAGGTCGCGTGCTGGGCTCACTGCAGGCGCTACTTCTTCAAGGCGCTGGGCACTGAGCCGGAGCTCGCCAGGCACGCGCTCGGGCTGATCCGCAAGCTCTTCAAGGTCGAGGAGAAGCTGGCCGACGAGAGCCGCAAGCGGCGCGAGTCGGTCCGCCGCAAGCTGTCCGCGCCGATCGTCGACGAATTCTTCGCGTGGTGCGCCCAGCAAGCCGAGGTCGCCCTCGACGGCTCGCCGCTCGCCGCAGCCCTGACCTACGCCACCAACAAGGCCGCGCTGCGGCGCTTCCTGGACGACGGCCGTCTGCCCCTCCACAACAACATCTCCGAGCGCGCGCTGCGGCGCGAGGCGGTCGGTCGCAAAAACTGGCTCTTCGTCGGCAGCGACGACGGCGCCCGCGCCAACACGCTCTTCGTGTCCCTGCTGGCTAGCTGCCAGATGCACGGCATCGAGCCCCTCGGCTACCTCCGCGACCTCCTGTGCCTGCTGCCCTCCTGGCCGCGCCCCCGCGTCCTCGAGCTCGCCCCCGCCTCCTGGCAGGAAACGCTCAAGCAGCCAGAGGCTCAGCAGCTCCTCGCCGCCAACCTCTTCCGCCGTATCGCCCTCGGCGAGCATCCGACCGCGATGTAGCCCAGGCGCCCCCGACCGAGCCAGACGCAGTCTGTCGGACGATTACCGAGGATCGAGAGCTCCTGCGCCGAAAAGCCCGGGAGCGGCTCACGGTGCGGACCTGGAAGCGAATTCGCATGCTGCAGTTGCTGGACGAGGGGAAGACGCTGGCGGCGACGGCGGCAGCGGTTGGATCGGCGGTCCCCTCGGTTCGGCGGGTTGGAGAGCGGTATCTCGCTGCGGGCGTCGAGGTCGCGCTCAAGGACGCGAAGCGACCGGTCCCACCGCGGAAGCTCGATGCTCGGCAAGAAGCCGCGATCGTCGCCATGGTCTGCGGGCCACCTCCTGAAGGACGCGCTCGGTGGACAATCATGCTCATCGTCGAGGAGTGCATGAAACGCAAGCTCGTCGACCAAGTCGGCCGGGAGACGATCCGGGTGTTGCTGAAAAACCACGCGCTCAAACCGTGGCGGGAAAAAAATGTGGTGCGTTCCTCAGATCGACGAGGAGTACGTCGCGCGGATGGACGACGTCCTCGACACCCTGGCGCGACCAGCCGACGCGTCGGAGCCGGTCGTCGCTCTGGATGAACGACCGGTCGTGCTTCGAGACCCCGCTCGACCTGGCCGGCCAGCCTCACCTGGCCGCATGGCCCGTCAAGACTATGAATACGTGCGGCGCGGAACCGCAAATGTCTTCTGCATCGTCGAACCCAAGGCAGGGCGCCACCTGACCTATGCGACGCCGAACCGCACGGCGAAGCAGTTCGCTCGGGCTCTCCGCAAGATAGCTCAACGATATCGTTCGGCGCGGACAATTCACCTCGTCATGGACAATCTTAACACCCACCGCCAGAACTCGTTATGCACCGCTTTCGGCGATGACGCGGGGCGCGAGCTTTGGAGCCGGTTTACCGTGCACTATACTCCCAAGCACGGGAGTTGGCTCAACCCTGCCGAGAACGAGGCGAGCTTATGGTCACGTGAATGCCTTGGACGGCTTCGGATCGGCTCTCTCTCCGAACTGCGCCGTCGAACGTCTCTGTGGAACAAGGACGCCCACCGCCGGGGGCGGAAGATCACTTGGCGGTTCACCAAGGAGCAAGCCCGAGCGGTGTTCAGAATCAGCCAGATCACTACGTCGCGGTCGGAGCACTAGCGGACCTCTTCAGCGAGGTCAACGGCGCTTCGATGTGGGTCTACCGCTGCAGTACTGGACTCTGAGCGCAAGTTTGGCCCGAACAGTTTCGCTGCTCCGCGTCCTCGCCGAGGGCGCGGGGCAGCTTGCGATCGAACTCGCCACGACGCGGTTGTCGCACGCTTACACCCGGCGCGAGGTCAAGGCGCGAACCCGGCGACCTCCTGGCGTGGAGTCGGTCGGGCCGGGCTTAGGCGTCGGCGACGGGGACGTCTAGCGACGGCACCTGCGAGACGAGCAGGCTCAGCAGCGACTTTGTCCCCTTGTTGCTCAGGGTGGACTCGATCCTGAGCGGTTCTTGGGCAGAGTGCCTAGTCTTCGCAAATGAGCGGGAAGTCAGAGATTTTCTCGCATTGAAGCACGCCACCTTCCGTCCACAG
The DNA here is from genome assembly GCF_002343915.1 of Nannocystis exedens. Taxonomy (GTDB): domain Bacteria; phylum Myxococcota_A; class Polyangia; order Nannocystales; family Nannocystaceae; genus Nannocystis; species Nannocystis exedens. The sequence goes on from NZ_NETK01000001.1 coordinate 7,870,959, forward strand.
AATCAAGGTCTCATTACGTTGCTTTTCTGCTCCGGGGATAACCACGCCGCCGAACTGGTCGGTCTCAGAAAAGAGATTTCCCCGATGACGTTGATATAGTTTACGCATACACGTGGCGACCTGTTTCATTTTTTCGACCCCCGAAGCGCGGGCCATATACAGTCGATATTTGCACGGGACTACAAGTAATTTAAAGAAGTCCCAGATGTAGCCCTTTGCGGTTGTGGGCTCGCCGACGCTGTCTGCGGCATTCATTTCGCTTTCCGCAGTCAGTTTGATGGGCATCGCATCATCCCAGCGAACTGCAACAAAGTCCAGCATGATTTGCGACTGGCTGTGATTGCTGTAGCCTGCATAGAAAACAGCCGCCTCGCTCCGCGTGACCCTCCCCTTGTTGCACGCGATCACTAGATCGCTTTCCTTCGGATATAGTGCATCCAGTGCTCGCAGGAAGAAGTCGTTGGCCCATGCTGTTGCCTTCGACTGGTTGTCGCCCTGGGTTATCGGCCACCAGTCCTTTGGCAAATCAAAATAATGAATGATATTGCAGCGCGAGTCGAGGAGCCATTTTTCGATCATCGATTTATCGAGCGCAGGTTTTTCGAGTGATGGAGCGGTCATCAGGCTCATTGAAGAGAGATGCCGTGCGGGCCAGCGCCTGTCAAGGGCGCGGACGAAGCTTCGGGACGGTCGAACTGGTCAGCCTGGCGGCGAGGAGGCAGACCTCGAGGTGATGTCGAGGTCGTTGCCCACCTCCGAGCGGCGCGCTGCTGAGCAGCATGGTCCTGTTCGTTCCACGGGGTTCGCGCTGCAGCGCCTTCTCACCGATGGGCGATACGGAGCAGCGGCGTATCTACGGCCAGGATGCCATGCACGTGGTCAGTTGGGGGCTGCGGGCTCTCTCCTGTGTCGAGGAGTAGGACGGCCCGGTGCTCGGCCGGCGACAGGTAGGCCGAGGGCGTGGCCACGAACCGCACCGACTCGCCCGGCGCGAGCTCGAGGCGCGAGCCCGGCGCCCTCCTGGCGTGGGGCTGGGCCTGGTCGGGCCGGGAGAGCATGTGGGGCGTGATGGTGACGTGCTTCGGCGTCGGCGCCGGGACCTCCCGACTCGGCACCTGCGAGATGAGCAGGCTCAGCAGCGACTCGCCCTCCTCGGGCGCCATCGGGTCCTGCAGCGAGATTTGCTGGGTCCCCTTGTTGCTCAGGGTGAACTCGAGCCGAAGCGGTTCCCGGGCCGAGAAGCTGGGCGCCGTCCAGCGAGCCGTGCCGGCGAGCACCTCGCGCGGGCTGGCGAACGCCTCGTCGACCATCTTGTGGAACGCCTCCATGATCGGCAGGACCTCGGCGGGCAACGCGTCGATCGCCCACATCACGGAGCGCTTGGGACCGCCCTCCCAATCGCCCGCCATCATGAACACGTGCGGCTGCTCCGGGGCCAGCGCCTTGAGCCTCGGAAGGTCCCAGACCTTGGCCTGCTCGACCAGGGCGCGGAAGTCGAGCGCGCGCTGGGGCGGGAACTTGTGGACGTAGTAGCCGATCTCGGGGCGGCCGCGGAGCACGCCAGGCGTCCAGAAGTGGAAGCTGCCGTCCGCGTCGAGCGACGAGCCCAGCTCCCCGCGCGAGTTGCTGGGGATCGAGTGGTGAAGGTTGAAGGGCCACAGGAGCTCGGTCATGGGGTTGCCTGCCTAGATCCGCACGGTCCGGACCGCGCCGACGACGGGGCTCGCCGCCGAGAACATCTTGCGGAAGGCTTCCACGTGCCGCGGGAACACGCTCCTGCCGTTGTTCATGATGCTGTTGGGTGCCCCGACCCACTGACCGCCGGCCTGGCAGGCGCCGCCCGCGTATTCGTCGTAGCAGCCGATGAGGTGGCCGAACTCGTGCGCGCGCACGTAGCCGCTGGCGCCGCCGATCTCCGACCACCACGTGTGCGAGTACCACCAGAGATCCGGCTTGCCCCAATTCTTCGCAAGCGGCGCGCCCTCGAACAGATCGATCTTGCCGTGGGCTGCTCCCTGCTTGGCGAAGATCCGCAGCGGATACTTGCAGCAGCCCATGAGGATGCAGTCGCAGCGGTGCTCCCGCTTGCAGTCGAGGCGGTGGAAGTAGAACTTGCGGTCCCACACCGCCTCGATCTCCTGCGCCCACTCGCGCCACGTCAGCGGATTGACCGGGGCCTGTCCGGAGCGGAGGTTGAAGTCCAGCTCACGGCGCACGATCATCCAGCCGTCCGCGATCTCGATGTCGAAGGCGACCTCCCACGCGTAGTGCTCGCCGTTCTTGACCCACTTGTTCAGTCTCTTACTCCAAACGAATTTCCACGCCCAATGCGTGGGTGCGTGGATCGTCTGCTTCGCCTGCGCAGGAGGGTTCTGGAATTCCAGGGCGTTGCTGCTCTTCTGCGCGCCCTTGAGCATCTCCTGGGCCGCGACCGCCGGGATTTTCTCCCGGAACTTGAAGCGCCAGCGGGAGATCCACGGCACCTCGGCCTTGTTGCCGTGGACCTCGACGGCGATCCCCTCCATCGTCGTGCATCGGCTCGGATCGGTGCGCCGCGCCCAGACCTGGACGGGCTGGCCGTCCTTGGCGTTCTGGGTCGTCACGTGCAGCGTGACGGGGTCTCCACAGCACAGCTCCGTCCTGGACCAGCGCATCTCGACGACCTCGACCTTGTCGGGGCCCAGGCCGGTCGCCGCGCCGCTCGGCTGGCTGATGATGCCGGTCGCGTTCGGAGCAGCGCCGGCGTTCTGCACCATCACGTCGGTGAAGCGGACCACCGGCTGGTTCTCGACCTTGACGTCGAGCGAGTAGCTCCGGGGCTTCGCCTGGCCCTTCGTCTTGCCCGAGATGATTCCGCCGAGGGTGCCCGGTTCGTTGCCGGCGCTGCTCGAGAACGTGCTCGACTTGAGCGCGGGCGGCTGACCGTCGACGCGGGTCCGCTTGCCGCCCTTCGCCGTGTTGCGTGAGAGCGCGGTGTTGGCGTACGGGAGCGGCACCGGCCCGCTCGGCGTCGGCGTCTTGCACACGTCGGGCGCCGCGACGCTCGTCCCGCCGCTCTGCTTGTGGACGACGGTGAGGTTGTTGATGATGACCGTTGCGGGCATGCGTGCTTCTCAGGGGGGCATGAGCGCGACGATGGCCCGCTCGCCGGTGTCGTTCATGGCGCCGACGAGGATACCTCCCGGGCCGGCGTAGCGGCGGGCGAACGCCTGGCTCGCCCACCCGACCGCGAGGGGGACAAAGGCCGCGGCGACGTCGCCGATGCTCTCGACGGGATGCCAGAGGTCCCACCCATCCGGCAGCGAGCCGAGCGCTCGGGGCTCCACGAGGGCCCACTCGCGCGCCCGCCAGCGCTCGCCGGTGTGGTCGACGATGATCCGGTGATACGCCGCGGGGCCCGGGTCCGCCGCAAGGGCGCCCTGCAGCGCGCGTGCGAGCGCGTCGGCCTGCGAGGGGCGCATGGGTGTCCAGCCGGTCGGCTCCTGCTCGAGGGCCAGGGCGACGATTGTGGCGAGCGCAGGAGCCTGACGGCGACGGGCGGTCTCCGCCGTCTCCAGCACCAGCGCTGCCGCGGCCTCGCCCGGGATGATGCCGCTCGAGCGGTCGGCGGTGAGCAGGCGGCCGTCGCCCAGGAGCTCGTCGAGGTAGACGCTGTCCAGGTACGACTCGAAGCCGGCGACCACCGCGGCGTCGAGGTCGCCCTTGGCCACCGCCAGGGACGCGTGGGCCAACGCGAGCGCGCCGCCGACGTGCGCCTGCTCGACATAGTGGACGAGGTCATTGCCCGCGAGCTCCGCCCAGAGGTCGCCGACATATGCGCGAAAGTTGGCGAGTCGTTCGGGCAACACACCCGGCCGGGTCGGCGACGGCGTCGAGAAGAACAGCCCCACGCGGCGCCGGTGCCACGTGTACGCGTACAGGCCGGCCTGCCAGAGCGCCTCGTGGATCGCCGGCGAGACCATCGGGACAGCCTTCTCGACCCACGGCGCGTCCTTCCGCCCGGCGGCGACGGCCCCGACGTTCAGCGGCTCGCCGGCGAAGCCGAAGTGCGGCCACGCCGCCAGGCGCGAGATGCCGGCTCGCAGCGCGCCACACGTACCCGGCGCGTTCGTCCCGACCGGCGTGCGCATGCCCGCCCCGGTCACGACCAGGCGATCGTCAGGCACTCGGTCCTCCCGTGCGGTCGACCAGCACCCAGGCGAGCTCGTCGAATCGCTCATGCACCGACGTGCTCGCGCGCCAGGTGAGGTCGAGGCGGCGCGCCTCGGCGTCGACGTGCAGGGTGTCGAGGACAGTCGGCAAGGCGCGCCGGTGTTTTCCGTCGTGGACGATCACCTGCACGTGCATCGACGGGAGGCGAAACGTCAACCATGCGCCGCCTGGCTGGACCCCGCGGATCTCGACCTCCTCGTCGCCCCGCAACATCGTCGGGTAAACCTGATCGGGCGGCGCGACCTGGGCCGCGCGCGGATCGCCATCGAGCGGGGGCAGCGGCAGGCGCGTGCGCTGCCAGGCCGCGTCTAAGGTGCCGTGGAGACCTCGCCGCGGCCCCCAGTGCGGGGGGATCGGGCCGAAGGATCGCGGCGGCGGGCGATCGCCAGGTGCCGCGAGGCGGTGCCGCGGGTGCTCGAGGTTGGGGAGCGGCGCTCCGGCCTGGCAGCCGACGAGACCGACGCCGACCGGGTTCTCGGCGCACTCCAGCGGCGGCCGGCCGTCGAGGCCGGCGCCACCGAACGCGCGCTCGTAGATCAGCGGCACCGTCTCGAAGGGCTGCGGAGCGCCGGGACTGAGCCCGGTGATGCCGCGCGTCCACGTGCGGTCGCCGAAGATCAGCGCATCCTTGGACCAGGCACCGACGCGAAAGCTGACGTGGCCGGTCGTGCCGCCGGGTTCGGATGGGTAGGCGTTGCCCGACAGGAGCAGATCCGGGAGCGGCTTGGCGAGCACGACCTCGCCGGCCGCGACGAGGCTCGAAGCGGTCGGGTCCCCGCGGTAGCGATCGGCGAGCACCAGCTCGGCCTCGGCGCTCACGAGCTGTCCGGCCTCGATACTGAAGCTCGCCTTGGCGAGGACCAGCAGGTGCTCCTCGGCCCTCGGGTCGAGCACCAGTTGCGTGTGGACCTGGCAGGGCGTCCGGTTGGTGAGGGTAAACACCCGCCGCGAAGATAACCCAGGGGCAGTTTTAGCACGCGCCATACCGCGCGGTCAGCAGGTATGGGCAGGTCAGGAAGCCTGCTGCTAAGGCTACAGACGTGAGGTCGGCTGGCCGCACGCGCAAGCGCGCCGGCGCTACGCGCCTCGGCCCTCGGCAGGAACTGGCTGTTCTTCGCCCATGCGAGGCGAGTAGCGTCTCGCTATGCGGACCTTGCTCGAGCGTCTCGAGGTAGAGCTTGCGATAGTGGTCGCGCTCGGCGCTCAGCTGCTCGACGAGCGTCGTTGTCTCGCGGTCGCCGAGTCCGTGTGCAGCGTCGGGCACGCCCTGTTCTTAGCGAGCAGTACGTCCACGTCAAGAGCCAAGGAGTCTGGCGCTTCGTACATATCCCTCTCAGACGACTTACTGGCGTTGCCGCGTTGCCCTGAGGTCACTTCGGCGCCGGGGGTTGACTCAACGGCACCGTGCCTCGACGCAACGGTCCTGGCTCGGTGGTGCAGCCCGGCTCGCCGACGTCGCAGCACACGCACGTCGGCTGTCCATCTCGCTCCACGCAGGTGCCGTCGTCGTGGAGGTCCAGCGGAGTAAAGCCGAGGTACTGACATGCCATGCGGCAGTCGACAGCCACCATCTTGCCGCGATCGCACAGAAGGAGCTTTCGCCCCTCGCAGTACTGCGTCCGCGCGCGGTCACACGGCGTCCCCTGACCGGTGCCACACGTTACCACCCGTTCCGCCGCTAGGTCGGGATGGGTATATGCGAAGTCGAAGCCATCGGCGCGGCACAGCTCGTCGGCCGTGCGCGGCGCGGACGCCGGCTCGGCCATGGTCGCGGCGCTCGCTGGGGCGACCCGCGGGTGCGACCGACAGCCGAGCATCAGCAACGCGATGAGCACCGTCCGCATCGAAGCTCGCACTACCACACCCGGCCGGCCCGCGGATCCGACCGCGATCGGCCCACAGAAACGAGGCGCCTGCGCCTGCCGGCCGCCCCGCCGCCGGCCGGTAGTCGCTCCAGCCGTTCTCAGCGGTCCGTGCGTCCGCAGCGCGCCGTTCCGCGGGTCTTCGCCGGGCACTTGCTTCGCCGCCGCGGCGAGGCCATCGAAGCCGCGCCGCAGCACCATGCGGGCGGCTACTTCTCGAGGCCCTCGCACGCATCTGGTTCGACGTAGGCCATCAAGCGTCCTTCCTCGGCAAGAGCCAGCACAGTGTCGGTCGGATGCAGTCCGCCAGGCGCCAGCACACCGATCGACACCACCGCGACGATTGGTCGTCCCAACTCGTGATCGGCCACAAGCGGCCCTGTCCGAGTGAAGTCCCAGGTGAATAGGCGGCCGTCACCGAGGATACGCACTCCGCCTCGGCGGTCGACGACCTGCCTCAGATCGTCGACGACTCCGGTTTCCACGCGCGTCCAGACTCCGTCCGGTCCACTCTGCAGCAGCGTCCCTCTCGCACCGACGATGTACCCGTTCCCTGCGTCCCAATCGATCTCGATATCGAGCAGATCCTCCGTCGCGTTGACGGCCACGGCCGTCCAAGTCATCCCGCCGTCGACCGAGTGCAAGACCAGTCCTTGCTCCCCAACGGCTGTTGCTCGCCCTCCAATCGCCAGCGAGACCGCATTGAGCCGTCGCGATGTCGGCGCGGGGACGACCTGCCAGGGCTCGTCCCCACGCAGCGAGCCCACCACGACAGCTCCCGCGTCTCCCACGGCGACCGCATAGCTGTTCATTCCACACTCGACATCGACGCCTCGCAGATCGGCAGCACTTGCCGAAGTGTCAATCGCCCTCCAGTGCTTGCCCTCATCAGTCGAGACGCGAACGGCGCCCTTGCGACCGACCGCGACGTAGGAGCAATCGAAGTAGTTGCGGTCGGCCCAGACGTCCAGCAGATCCTCTGTGGTTCCGCTGTCGCGCACCTGGTATTCCGTCATCGGTCGGTGCGTGGGTTGAACCGCCAGCGCCCCTCCGGTCCCTACCGCGACTTTGTTTGTCAACATACGCATCCGCGGGTCAAAGGAGTAACCCTTCCACTCGCCACAGTCGCCGCCGTTGCACGAACCCAGGACGAGACCGAACGACGAGACCGCCAGGGCAACCGAAGCCGCAGCGAGCAGGCGCGTGCTTGCACTCAACATCCACAGGCGAAGTTGCCGGTGCCGCGGAAAAAATTGGAGAAGGAGGACGAATATTTTTGCGCGCCGCCCGCCCCGCCGTCGGGCCCCACAGCCCGCACTTTGTCGCGGTAGCCCCTCGGGCCCCGGCGATGGGGCTACGACACCGCAGTGCTTGAACCAGCAGGTAGCGCCGGCAAGCGTACTTCGCCGGTGACCATGTTGATGGCGTCCATCAGGAGCTCGACGATCTGTGCCCCCAGTGCGCGGAGCACGGACTTGATCTTGCACCGGGCGAGCGAGGTTCGCGGCGCGGAGATCGTCTACCAGCCGGACACGATCGCCGTGACCATTGCCCGGGGCGCGTGGATGGCGCGCGTACTCGAGGGCCGCGCCCCGACGCTTGCCAGGCCTGAACGGCGCTAATAGACTGGCCGGATGATTCGACGTATTGCCGCTGGCGGCCAGTTCGGCTGGACGCTCTCGCTCTCGCTGCTCTCGTGCGGCTCCGACATAGATCCGCTGGATACCGTCGGAGCCGGCACGAACATGAGCGGCCCGGGCGGCGGGCCGGGCGGCGGCGATCCGTCGGGTCCGGGCGAACCGACCGGCGGCACGACGGAGGCGTCGGCGACTGGCGTGGCGACGACCACGACCTCCGGCGATCCGACGACCTCCGGCGGGGCCGAGCCAGGCCGCGAGATCTGCGACGAGTACCTCGCATGCCTGACGGTGACCATGCCGGAGATGGTGCCCTCGGCGCAGATGGGCTTCGGGCCGATGGGCACCTGCTGGGAGGGGACGCCGGAGTCGATTCAGCAGTGCATCAACGCCTGCGAGGGCGCGCTCGAGGCGCTACACATGACCTACCCGACCGAGCCGGCGTGCAGCGAATGCGAGGAGACCGCCGACTGCCCGGACGGCGAGCGCTGCACGGCCGGTTCGTGCAATCCGCCCACGTGCGGCGACGGCATCGTCGACGACGGCGAGATCTGCGATTATCCGGAGAACGGGTGTGCCGATTGCATGGGCGCGACCTGCAATCCGTTCACCAACCAGGGGTGTCGCGGGGAGGACAGTTGCCAGTTGGTGTTCTCCGATGCGGCGTTCACGGTCTGCACGACCAGCGAGCCGCTGCCCGAGGGCGCCCCGTGCCCGATGTTGCAGGATTACTGCGGCCTGGGGAACATCTGCGCGCCGGCCGAGTTCGTGCCGGGCTGTGCTGGGACGGGCTGCTGCGCGCCCCTGTGCCAGTTGCAGACGTCCGACGCGTGCCCGGACGGGCTCGTGTGCGGCGAGTTCTTCGCCGAATCGGCGCTGGGCAATTACGCTGGCGTGTGCGTACCGGGGTGAGCGGCCGATCGGCGAGCGCGTGCGCCAGCGGCGCGCGGACCATCTGCCTGTCTGTGAGGCCAGGTGGGCGCGCAGGCGCCGGCACGGCTGACCGGCGCGGTGGCGGTGTACGCCCCCGCGAGCGCCCGCGAGCCCGTTGGCGCGCGACCCCCACCGGTGAGCATGCGCAACAAGTCGGCGGCGGTCGACAGGCCCGAGGTGGCCGATCCGGGCCGCGTGACTGGCGCGACCGCCGGTAATCGACCGTTCTCGCGGGGTGGGCGCCGCCGCGCCTCGCCGCCGAAGATCACGAGCCGCGCGGGCATGTCTGTGGGCGGCCGTGCGAGCTGCCGGATGACGTTGTCGACGCCCTCAAGGGGACCATAGGCTGGAGCTGCCGCACGGTCGCCGTCGCCGTCGCCGAGGCGGAGCGCGGACGCACGCTCTCGGACACATTCCGGCGCATCCCCGCGCGATTCGACGGTCGCGCGCCCCTGCGCATGGACCTGAGATCATTCGCGGGTTACGGTAAGTTATGGTTACTCCTGAGCGCAATGACCCGTGCTCGTGCGGGAGTGGGTTGAAGTACAAGCGTTGCTGTGAATTGGGGTTCACCAAGGCCGACGAACTGGCTGTGATACGAGCGCTCGGCCGCGTCACTACGGAGAGTCCGCCGTCGGAGCTCGGAGCGCTCGAGCGACGCTACTTCGGCGCTCTCGGCCGCTACGGCGCCTCGCGCGAGGATCTCCGCTGTTACACCAATTGGATCTATTTCGACGCACGCCTCTCGGACGGCTCCACGCTCGCGGACGCGGTCCTGCACACGTACCGGCTCGGGCGGGGGGAGCGGACCTTCATTCACATGATGCGGGGCAGCGCGATGCGCCTCCACGAGATCCTCACGCTCACCCCGCAGGTGGCCACGCTGCGGGATCTACTGACCGGCGACCGCGTCACCGTGAACGCGGAGACCCTGCCCCGCGAGACCACTCGCTCCGCCCTCGTCCTGGCCCGCATCATCCCTCGCGGCGTCTCAGGATGGCCCGAGCTCGGCGGTGTCCGTTTCCTCTTCCCCAACACGTTGCGCGACGAGCTCCTGTCGCACCTCCGGCGTGGGATCGAGGCGTTCCGTGCCGCCCATCCCCGCGCCTCGGCGCTCGAGGAGTTCAAGCTCGCCCCGTTGATCTTGCGCGAGGTGTGGGTACGCAGCTCGGGCTGGATGGGCGCGGCACCGCTGGGGCCGGCCGCGACGGCCGACGACGCCGCCGAGCGCCGCGTACAACAGCGATACCAGGATTGGCTCGACGAGGCATCCGAGCATCTCAACGGTGTATCGCCCCGGGTCGCCGCCGAGTCCACAGCACTGTGCCCTCGCGTGGTCGATCTGCTACGGGAGCTCGACCGCGCCTACGAGGAAGCGCTCGCACACGGCAGGCCGGCCTTCGACCCATCCCTGTTCTGGGAGGTGCTGGGCCTCCGCGAGGAGCGTGAAGGGCAGCCGCCCGAACAGCGACCGCACGGGCTCGTCGCCCTGATGGAGTTCCTCCCGGAACTCGACGACGTGGCGTCTCTGCTCGCGGATCAATTCCGACGCGAGCCGGGACACGACCTCGAGCGGACGATCCGCCCGGAGGTCCTCGCCGAGGAGCCGCATTTCCACTCGTTCATGGGCTCGATCGTCCAGGCGCTCTCCGACGATCGCTTCGACCCCGACGCGGCGAACGCGGAGCTCAGGCGGCTAGAGGATCTCGTCTGGCTGCTGGTGAACTTCGAGCTGCACCTCCGCAAGGTCTTCAAGGTCGACGAGGCCCTGAGCTGGATGCTGGGGACAACCTCCCTGGAGGACGAGCTTGGGGACGACCTGCGCCTGCCCTTCGCCAGCTTTGCGTTCGTCTTCACCGACCGCTACGCGCTCGGGCTCGCCGAACGGACGCTCTCCCGCAACCCGCACAGCTCGCTCCGCGGCAAGCTGCTCCGCGTCCTGACCGCGTACGTCACCGAGCTGCATCTCCCTGGGCCTCGCCGCGCCCTCCGCGTCTGCTTCTTCGCTGACGCGAGGAACGGGGTCCGGCCGGAGCTCTTCGGATGCACCCTCGTGCTTGAGCCCGACGCGCGCTTGGTGGACATCCTCGCCGAAGCGGCGCCGGGCGAGGACGACGCCGAGCTCTCGCCGCTCTTCGCCTGCGTCCCGCAGCGCCACCTGCTTCATCTCGTGATGAACGCGATCCTCCACGCGACCTCCGTCCGCCCCTCGTCCGAGGTCCCCCGGCGGCGGCCCCGGACGGGCTGCGTTTCGCGCCCAACGGCCGACTGGTCTCTGACGAGGTATGGCACCTCCCAGGCGACATCGAGATATCGCTGCTCCGCACGATCCAGCAGGCCCGCCTCGGCGCGATCAGCCGCGAGCAGCTCCACCGTTGCATGGTGCGCGGCTATCGTCGCCGCGCGAACCCGGACTGGAAGGACCAGAGCGTGCGCTGGATCAAGCCGCACTGGCGCGGTCCGAGCGAGGCGAGCGTCATCGAGCGCCCGTATCGCCTCATCCCCTGAGCCAGGGGCGGGCTCCTGTTTACGGCTCCGCCCCTGAGCAGCAGCGATCGCTACGCTGCGCGCAACGCAGCAGCCCGCACGAGCCACACAACGCGATCAGCCGGCTCGTCGGATTCGCCGGGGGTCAAGAACGGCTTGCCGCAGAGGCCGCACATGATGTAGCCGCGCGTGTACTCGACCGCGCTGACGCGGATCTGGCGACCGCACCCACAGGCGCGCACGGTCGAGGCTCGCTTGCCGCCTTCGCCCTCGCCACCTTCGCCGCCCTCGCCGCCGGTCTCGCCGCCGGTCTCGCCACCTTCGCCGTCGCCCTCAGCGTCGCCGCTCCGAGCGCAGCGACGATGGGCGCGCCGGTTGGCCTCGACCGCCGCCTCGAGCAGGGCGAGCGCGTCGGTGTAGAGCTCGCAGGTCTCGTCGGTGATCTTGGTGATCGTCCAGCCGTGCAGGCGGTCCTTCTCGACCGTGAGCCCGACCTGCTCGGCCAGCGCCTTGTACTCCTTGTTGTGGTAGCGGCCCTGTCGGCTGGTGTCCTGGATCTTCCGCGCCCACGCGAGCCCGTGTGCGGCCTCGTGGAGCAGGGTGCCGAAGGTGTCGCGGGCGGGCCGGCTGAGGCTCTCGCCTGCGATCAAGACCTCGCTGCGGTGCCCTGACGCGGGGACGGTCCACCGCGCGGGCGACCAGTGCCCCCACTTCAGCGCGCGGGGGTTCTCGTCGCCGGCGCCGATGAGGATCACCGCGTCGGGGAGCTCGGGGTGTCGCGCCTGAATGGCACGCCAGCACGTCTCGAGCGCCTGGACGAGCGTGCTCGCCACGACGGCGGGTTGCGGGGGGACAGGGGAAGGGGTGTTGCTGGCTTTTTGCTCCATGTTGTCGCCATGGACGGTCCTCGTTTGTGGATATTCATCGCTCGTTGGCCGCTGGAAGCGGTCGTCGAGCTCTCCGTAACCTCGCACGTATGGGGCCCGTCGCCTCGCTCGTGCGCGCGTGCTAGTGTGCCGTGGTTTTTGATCCGTATGTCCGTATTCCATCTCCGCGCGTTCCTCTCCGTCCAGTGCATCGTGGTCGCGTGCGCACGGGACGACGATTCGGCGCCGCCGATCGTCTGGCAGGGCGAGCACGTGCGGGTCGGCACTGAGCTCGACCTCGACACCTGGTGTCCGGGGACGCTGCCACGGCTCGATGCCCGAGCCGGGGCGCTGAAAGCACTGTTCGAAGTTCCGGACGAGCAGCTGATCGACTATTATCTCTACTCGGCCGCGAGCTTCGACGGCGTGTGCCCGGCAGGAACCGGCTGTCACAAGTACGGCAGCGTATTCACGGTGGATCCGCTACACACGCACGAGGTCGTTCACGCCGTTTTCTATGCGTACCTCGGGATGCCACAATTCTTCGCCGAAGGCGGTGCGTCGTACTGGGGGTTCTCGGTCAACCGGGACTACCGCGGTCTAGACGTCCGCGACGTCCTCGACCGGTCGTGGTCGGCGGGCATGACCCCCGAGGAGTACGCGCTCGCGGCCCACTTCACCTCGTACGTCGTCGACACTCACGGGATCGCTGCTTACCTCGAATTGCTCCGCGGCGCCCCCGCCGACCAGCCACGCGAGGAGCTGGAGAAGACCTTCGAGCGGGCGTTCGGCATGCCGTTGATTGCGGGGCCATCGAGGACTATACTGCCCGGTGGCAGGAGTGCCCGACGTGGGCGATGCAGCAGTGGACGTACGAGTGCTCGCGCCCGGCACTCGCGCTTGCCAGCGACGCGCCGACCGACCTCAGGCTCGACATCTCGTGCGCTGATCCGGAGGTCGTCGGCCCCTCCGTCTGGGCGAGTTCCAGCGCCGACGACCTCCGGATCTGGCGCGACATCACGGTCGATCTCCAGAGTCCAAACCAGCGCATCGTGATCGACGTCCCCAAGTCCGGCGACCCCGGGGCGGTCGAGTTCCTGCTCAAGCGCTGCCACACGGATTGCTTCGATGTGACGGTCAACTCGTTGCATCTCCAGTCCGACGGCGAGGAACACCAGTGGCTGGGTCCGACAGGTCGTTACGTCGTGCGCGTGAGCCGGGCGGCCGACGACCCGGGGCCGGTTCATGTGCGCTTTGAGCCGTAGGCTCGCAGTCGTCCAGCGAGGGAGCCGATCGGGTTCCCGCCGGGGGGACGATCCGCCGGGCGGGCGACCCCGGGGCTGTAGCACGCGCCAATTAGGATCGGGGCAGGCCGAAATCGGAACGCCGTTTAGACGCTCGGCCAACTGGTCAGGCAACCCACCGGGCGAGATGTTTGACACCGATCTGTCAAGGCGCCGCGGTTATAATCGCGCCTGTGTTCCGCGTCGTCCCCCACCTCGCCCTCGCCCTCGCACTCATGGCCTGCGACCGTGACCCCGAGCAGCCCCGCGGAGGGCCCTGGCAGCCTTGCAACGAGGGCAAGCGCTGTTCGGACGACACGATGATCTGCGAGCAAGCGTGGGCAGCCTCGGACGTCACGTACTGCGCCCCGACCTGCATGTGGGGGGCGGCTTGCGAGGCGCCGCCGCTGAGCGAGGCGGGCATCGCGGTCGCGGCACGTTGCACGGCCCGGGAGGACAGCCCTGTCGGCAGCTGCGTCGCGGACTGCACCACCGAGGACGACTGCCCCGCGGGGACGCTCTGCTTCTTCGACGACCGCTACACCCCGTCGACCGGCCAGGGCATCTGCGCGTGGCCGCCTTGACAGCCGTTGTCAAAAGCCTCGCGGCTCGGCAGCGCGAACCGTGCCCGAGCCGCCCTGGCTCGCATCGAGCTCGGCCAGCATCGCCAGCACTTCTTCGATCGTGAAGCCGGCAGCTCTTTGCCGCGCGACATAGCGTGCGCGGTCGACAGCCCACGCGGGGAAGCGGTTGAACACACCGCCGGGGGAGCCCAGGGACACTTTTGTCGGCGCCGGCAAGAGGCCCAGCGCGACCCACGTGGACACGGTTCGGCGCGCGACACCAGCGGCCGCCATCACTTCGTCTGTCGAGGCGAACGCCGGGTCCAAGTTGCGCGGCGGTGACACCACCGGAGTGTAAGCCGAGCGGCCAGCCGCTCGCCAGTCGATCCGCTTGCAGGCGGCAGAGGACGGGGATATGGTTAACTTCCCAATGAAGGGAAAGTGAGGTTAATTTGAAGACGCAACCGCCCACACCGACCGTCACCTGCACTTCCAACGGCCGCCTGGTACTCACGCGCGAGCATCAGGACCTCGCGGCAAACCTCGGCGCCCTCGTGCGCTACGCCGTCACGCGCACGTCCAGCGAGGAGTCCTGCGCGGCCCTGCTCGGGGTTTCGGTCCGCCGGCTCCGCAAGGTCGCTGGCGAAGCCCGCGTGCCGCTGGTGTTCGTCGCGGACAGCCCCGCGAAGAAGGGCGGAAGGACATGAACACCGACGCCGCCCCTCAGCCCAAGATCCGCTGGAAGGCGTCCGGGCTCGCCATGAGCAACCGCGACGGCAAGGTGGACATGGGCGGGACTGTCCATGTCGTGCGCCAGGACGACGGGCGCTACACCGTCAAGTTTGGGCACAAGGTCCGCGCTGTGGACCTGGATGATCTCGAGACGGCGAAGCGCTGGGCGAGCGAGCGCGTGGCGACCTGGGTGTCCGAGGCCATCGCCGCGCGCAAGGCCCAGGAGGAAGACACAGCGCGCTGGTTCGCCGAGGAGAAGGCCCGGCAAGACCGCCGCAAGAGGGTCGTCTCGGAGCTTCAGGCGCTCGGCGTCCTTGCACGCGCCGAGCCGGGCTGCATCGTCCTCGACACCTACGTGGCCGAGGATCTGGCCGAGCGGCTCCGGGAGAGCACGCGTCAGGGGGCCCAGCCATGAGCCTCGATCACCGCACCGAACCGGAGGTCGACATCGCCACGGAGGATGTGCTGCCACCGCCGCTCGGCGCTCCCGCGGACTTCCGCGAGCGCCTGGTCCTCGCGCTTCGCACCACGGAGCCGCGGGTCCTGGAAGCGGCGGAGGCGGGCTACCGCGGCGTATACGCCAGCCAGCACGACTACGTCGTCGAGCGGCTGTCCGAACACCTGAACCCCGCGTTCGCCTGGGTCCTGGCGTGCGCGACGCCCCAGAGCCTGCAGGCGGGCTACGAGGCCGGGGTGGTGGTCGTGTGGTCGATCCCGCTAGGCGAGGGCACTTGCATGGTGTTCGAGACCCGACTGCAGCCCTGGGCCTGACGACGCTGGCCGCGCCTGGCGTACACTCCGCGGGCCGTGACGCCGCCGCCCCGCAACCTCGACCCCGCGTTCGCCACGACCGAGGACATCATGAAGGCGGCCGGCATCGCCAAGAAGACTGTCACCACCTGGGTCGAGTACGGCTTCCTGCCGGCGCCGACGAGGGTCTCGCTGGGACCCTCGGGCGGCGCGTTCAACCGGTTCCCCGCCTGGGCGGTCGAGCGCGCGCGGTTCGTCGCGCAACGGCGGGCGGCCGGCTTCACGCACGCCGAGATCCTCGAGATGCTGGCCGAGCTCGACGCACGCCAGGGCGTCCCCAGCAAGGCCACGACACCCGGGAAAGACAAGGGGCGCAGCGGCGGCCGCAAGTAGCGCAGGCGCCCGCTGGCGACGTATCCTCGCCGGGCCATGACGCAACGCCGCCAGCTGGACCCGTCGTTCGCTACGACCACGGACATCATGGAGGCCGCGGGCATCACCCGCCGAACCGTCACCGCCTGGATCGACCTCGGGCTCCTGCCGCGGCCGATCAAGATCTCGCTCGGCAGTCCCGGCGGTGTGTTCAACCGCTTCCCGATGATCGCGCTTCAGCAGGCGCGTTTCGTGGCCGCCAAGCGCGCTGAGGGCCTGTCGCTCCAGCAGATCGTCGATCTGCTCAAGGCGCAGGGTGGTGCCATCGCCCAGCCTGCGGTACGATCGCGCGGTGTCGCCCCCAAGCCCGTTCGCTCCGCTCGCCGCCGCGGTTAGCGTCGCAGTGGCGTGTGGCGGCGACTCGACCACCGCGACCGGCTTTACGACCACGCCTCTCACGACGACGGCGCCCCTCAGCACGAGCGGCGTCGACGGCTCCACGAGCACGAGCGGCACGAGCACGAGCACGAGCACGAGCGCGGGTTCCGACTCTGGCGGCGAGGACAGCGCCGCGAGCGCGAGCGGCATGAGCGCGGCCAGCGTGGCCGACGTCGGCCAGATCCCCGACTTCCCGACCACGCCCGGCTGCCAGGGCAAGATCGACTTTCTGTTCGTGATCTCGTCCAGCGTGGAGATGCTCCCCAAGCAGCTTCAGCTCCAGGAGGCGTTCCCGGAGTTCGTCAAAATCCTCGAGGACGACTTCGCCGACTTCGACTACCACGTGATGGTCGTCGATGCCTCGCTCCCGTACTTGCCGAGCTGCGACATCTGCTACTCGTGCTCGGAGGAGATCATGTGCGACGGCCCGGGTTGCTCGCAGTGGGACGGGCCCGAGGACTACCCATGCCACGACATCCTGCTCGACGAGTGTGTCCCGGTCGAGGGCGCAGGAGTCACGATCGCCGGCAACTTCGGGGCGTCGAACAAGCAGTGCCTTCCTGCCGATGGCCCGCGCTTCATCACGAAGGACGACCCTGACCTCCCGGGGACCTTCGGCTGCATCTCGATGCTCGGTGCGGGCCCCAAGTTGCCCACCGCCATCAGCTCGATGCTCGCGGCGCTGGAGCCCGAGAACTTGAGCAAGTGGGGCTGTAACAAGGGTTTCCTGCGCCCGGATGCGCTCCTGGCGATCATCATCGTCGCCGGCGACGACAACTTCCATCCGGGGACACCGGCCGACTGGTACGCGAAGGTACTCGAGGCCAAGCAGGGCAACGAGGACGCGCTCGTGCCCCTCGTGATCTCCCATGATCGCGATCAGCCGAACCCGAAGTGCGAGGGCCCCGTCTCCACGAACGTGATGCACGCGTTCGTCGACGTGGCGAAGCATGGGCACTTCGGCAGCATGTGCGAGAAGAGCTACGTTTCCTTCATGAAGGAGATGGCGGGGACGATCCTCGACCTGTGTTCGATCTTCATCCCGCCGCAGTGAGCGCTACCCGCGAATCATGCCGGCGATCCACTGCGCGGCGCCCTCGACCTCCTCCGAGCCGGTCCACGCGCACATGTACTCGCACGCGAGCGCGAGCACGCGGTCCTGGCCGTTCGAGGCGCCGTTGCGCTTCATGTAGTCCACACGAGGCGAGGCCGCGTCCTTGACCGCGAAGAGCCACGCGTTGTCCCCGCCCTGATTCTCGTGGACTGTCGCGCCGACGATCGTCGCGCCCTCCATGTTGGTGCCGATCCCATAGCACGTCGCGGCGCCAGGGGAGCCCTCGACCCGCGGAGCCTTCACCTCCGACAGATCCTCGCTCAGCCAACGGATCAGGATCTGCGGCTTGTTGGACGGGTTGTCGGGATCGTTCTGCGCGTAGCCGCAGACCACGAGACCTTCCTTGGACGACGCGGCCGCGAAGATCGCGTCGCTGTCCATCTTATCGCCCGGCGACGTCCACTCGCCGATGCGCTTGCCCTTGCCCTCGAAGATAAGCACGACTCCACGCCGCCACTGCTTGTTGGTGATCGGATCCTCCATCTCGCGCGTGCCGGCGACGGCGACGCGGCCGCTCTCGAGCACCGCGACGGCATAACCGCGCTCGCTACGCTCGGTCGTGAGGTCGTTCGGGTCGTTGAAGATGTCGGGCCCATACGCCTGCTTGTCGGCGCTGAAGACCCACGTCGCCATGTCCCAGACCTCGGGCCCCTTCTTCACGCGCACCGACCCGGCCACGTAGATCGACTGGTCCGCCGTGACCCCGACACCGCGCGCCTCGGTCCCGGGCGGCCCGAGCACTTCCCAGAGCAGCCCGCCGCCGGTGCCGAAGCGGGCGACGTACATCCGCGGCTCGCCGGCGACCTGCGCCGTGCCAACGGCAATGATGTTGCCGTCGCCGTCCACCGCGAGCCCGCCGAGGCCGAGGTGCCCGGTCTTTAGTTCCGCGCGCAGCGTCCAGTCCGTGTGCTTCTGCGTCCACCCATCGCTCGTGGCGATCCAGGTCCCCGACTTGTCGTAGCGGCGCAGGATCGCCAGGACCTGGCCGTTGTCCCAATGGACGCCCGCCCCGATCGCGTTGTTGCCGTCCAGCGCGACCGCGTTGCCGGTGCTGAACATCCCGTCGTGTTGCTCGAGCGTGAGCCAGACCGTGCTGCCGGGGTCCTTGACCACGCTCGGCTGGTAGATCGACGCCTCCGCCGTCTGCCCGCCCGCATCGCGCACAACCACCGTCAGGTGGCTGCCGGGGTTGTTCGCCGGCCCGCTCGTGACCGGGAAGACGAACGGCATGCCCGCGGGGCCGGTGGCGATCACGACGCCGTCGTCCAGGAGATCGGCCTCGACCGCGTCGGCGCTGGCCTTGTAGGTCACGATGGTCGGCCCGACCTCGGACGCCTCTGGCGGGTCGCACGCGAGCTCGTCGATCCACGGTGGGGGGTCGTTCAGCTCGCCGGTGGTTCCGGACGTCCACGTGTCCTCCGAGGCACTGTCGCCCGCGTCGCCGCTGCCGCCGCTGCCGCCGCTGCCGCCGCTGAGGGAGTCCGAGGTCATGATGCCGGGCCCCGTGCTGCTGGAGGTGGTCACGGTCCCTTCGCCCCCAGCGCTCCCGTCCTCCGCGTCGCAGTAGGTCATCGAGATCCCGCAAGCCGCCAGCTCCGCCCCGTCGAAGCATCCGGAGCTGAGCAACGCGCTGAGGCATGCGGAGGCGGCGAGGGACGGGCGGCGCAGGACTCGGAGCATGCCCGCCACAGTAGCGCAACTTCGCGCGTCGTGTCATTCAAAGAAATAGGGCCGCATGTGGGTCAATTGCTCACTGAAAGCGCTGTAACAACGGTTGTGCTCCTCGCCGATCCGATGATCCGGTACGCTGCGAAGCCATGACCCTCTTCACCGTGCTCTTCGTCGCGGTGTTGTCTCGGGCCCCTGCCGAGACGACCGCGGAGCCATGGCGGCCCCTCGAGGCCGAGTGCCAGAGGCGCGAGGACGCCGCGGACTACGCGGCGGCCGGCGACGCCTGCCGCCGTGCGTTCGAGGCCGTGCCGGACGGTCCGCTCGCGCTCAACCAGCGCTCTCTGTTCGCGTTCAAGGCCGTCCGCCTCTACAAGCGCGCCCACAAGGCCGGCAGCGATGTCGCGGTGCTGTGCCCGGCCGTCGCACTCCTGCAAGCGTTCTCGGCGCAGCTCGCCACGTTGCCAGAGGGGGAGCGCCCGCGGGATCGGGCCGACGTCGCGGACGCACTCCAAACGCTCGAAGGGCAGCTCGGCGGGGCATGCACGGAGACCCCACCGGACGACCTGATTGAGGTCGGCGGTGCCGACGACAGACCCAAGAGCGATCCGCTCCCCAAGAGCGAACCGCCCGCCGCTCGGCCGGTGTCCGTCGTGCGCCCGCTCCCGCAGGCGGACACGCAAGCCAAGCGCCGACCGCTGGGGATCGCCGGCTGGACGACCCTCGGGACCGGGCTCGGCTTCGGCTCGGCGGCGATCGCCATGCTCGCTCGAGCGGCTGCCATGCAGGCGCAGGTGGATGGGCTGAACGCCATGTACCCGGCGGCGAGCGGGGTCAAGATCCCTGCCGACGATGCGCAGCGCTTCCACGACGCGACGGCCCGCGGTGAACAAGCGAATCGCCTGGCGATCGGGCTCGGCCTCCCCGCGATCGGCCTGGTGCTCTCGGGCGTCGCGTTGCTGGCGATCGACGCTCACCGCGAACGCGCCGGCCGCCGCGTCGCGCTGCGTCCGAGCCCCGCGGGGATCGGCTTCAGGATGGAGTTCTAGCCATGTTCGGAGAGCCGGAGCACTTCACCCTCCCGCCGATCGACCACCACGACTTCACCGGCGACACGCTCGGGCGCTATCACCTCGACCGCCGCGTTGGCTACGGCGGCGTGGCGTCGATCTATGCGGCGACCTGCAAGAACACCGGGGCGATCTTCGCCCTCAAGGTCCTGCACCCCGAGCACGACAGCAACCCGATCGCCGTCCAGCGCTTCCGCCAGGAGGCGCAGCTCGGCGCGCAGATCCGTCACCCGAACTTGATCCCGGTCTACGACCACAGTTGGCTGGGCGGGCGCCACTTCATCGCCATGGAGCTGGTGGAGGGGAAGACGCTGACGGAGGAACTGGCGCGCGGCCCGATCCCCTGGGAGCGCAGCACCGCGATCGCCTGCCAGCTACTCGCCGGTCTCGTCGCGTTGCATGAGCGGGGTGTCGCGCACCGCGACGTCTCGCCGAACAACTGCATGCTCGAGGAGGTTGATGGACGCGAGCGCGCGCGCCTCTTCGATCTCAGTCACGCGCGCGTGGTCGAGAGGGCGGACGGCCTTGTCCTCGGCCTGGCGCCCGAGTCCGTCCCGATGCTCATCTACGGAACCCCGCACTTCATCGCCCCCGAGCGCCTTCGGGGCAGCCGCGGTGACTTCCGGTCGGACATCTTCGAGGTTGGCGCGCTGTGGTACACCGCGCTCACCGGGGCGGCGCTCCCGGATCCGCTGGGAGCCGACCCCGTCAGCGTCGCGCAGCGTCTCGATCTCCCGCCCATCCTGCACGCCGTGTTGCTCGGCGCGCTCGAGATCCACACCCGGCGTCACCACAGCGCTGCGTCGATGCTCGGCACGATCCAGAAGGCACTCGAGGACATCCGTGGCCGTCGCCAGCGCATGCGGCGGCTTAAGACCTTCGCCCCGCTCCTGAGCCTGCTTGCGATCCCTGTCTGGTTTGCGGCTCGCAACGAGCCGACCTGTCAGGCGCCGCCCGCGATCCCCAAGCCCGCATCGCAAGGGGCCGAGGCGCCCTCCGTCATCGAGGCGCGCAGCATCGTCGGGCCCATCGGCATCGAGGCGTCCGGCATCGTCGCGCCCGCCGGCGTCAAGGCGCTCGGCATCGAGGCCCCGTCCGGTGTGGAGCCCGAGCCCATTCCGCTGCCGACTCCCGAGCCGACCAGCGTGTGGCTCGCAGGCGAGCCCGTGCAGACAGAACCACCGCGCCGGGAGCGCGCCGTTTCCAACTCGCCTTTCAACCTTCGGCGGGCCCTGGCGAAGTGCAAGCCGCACCCAACCGCCCGCATCGAAATCACGATCAGCCCCGGTGAGCGGGTCCAGATCGACGGCGAGCGTCCGACAGGCGAGCTCGGACGGTGTGTCGAGGACGTGCTCACCGCCCACCCCCCACACCAAGCCGAGACGATTAAGCTCTGACCACCCGGGCGTCGAGGTCCTCGACCTCGACGCGCTCAAAAGCCTGCCCTCGTCGCTCTTGGAAGCCTGGACGGACTCACTTGCGAGCGCCCTCCCGCGCGGGTTCATCCGGCATACTCCGCGTGGCATGTCCTTCCTCGAGCTCGTGGCCCTGATCATCGACGACTACGACACCGCGATCGAATTCTTCGTCGGCGCACTCGGCTTCACGCTGGTGGAAGACTCGCCGGCGCACACCAACGACGGGCGCCCGAAGCGTTGGGTGGTCGTGCGGCCGCCCGGAGCGCAGACGGCGATCTTGCTCGCGCGCGCAGATGGGGCGCGCCAGGCCGCGGTCGTTGGGGACCAATTCGCCGGCCGCGTCGGCCTGTTCCTGCGCGTCGACGACTTCGAGGCCGCGCACGCGCGCATGGTCGCAGCCGGCGTCGAGTTCGTGTCTCCCTCGCGCACCGAGCCGTACGGGCGCGTCGCCGTGTTCCGCGACATCGCCGGCAACCGCTGGGACCTGCTCGGCCCAGACCCACGCCGCTGATTTGCCGCCTCTCGGAGGTCGCAGGTGGCCCTCGTGTGGTTTCCGATAGAAACCGCCGAGGCGATCATCGACCTATGGGGAAGTGTGCCTTTGCTCGCATACGGCCATGACACTGCCACCTTGGTGCTGCTGGGGCACGGCGTCATGCCGTGACAATGTCTGGGGCCTTCGTTTTCAGTGCCGCCCGCTGGGATGCGGCTCGGCGCCGTGGCAGTCTCAACGCGTCGCCCGTGTGATTGCTCGGGCCGGTGATCCGGCCGGGCGGCGCCGCGGCCGAGCCGAAACGTCGCTCCCCCGAGGATGCCGCCGACAATTCGTCCACAAGATTCGCCATGGCTCGCCGCGGAGTACCGTGGTCGCCGGCGATCGGCGTATTCTTGCGGCGGCCCGATCCGTGCAAGCGAATCGGCCAGGATGTCGATAGCACGCCATTTGCTCACCGCGCAGGCATTTCATGACAGACCGAGGCGATTGGGCGGACGTATTGTCCCCGCAGTGGTCACGTCCAGCGTGTCGCCCCGTCACCCGCGCCTCCACTCGCTCTCGCGTTCGGCCGCCGGTCTCGCGCTACTCCTGACGAGTTGCAGCCCTCAGGCCGCCCCTGACGATCCGCCCCCGGCCTCCGGTGCAGCCGTCACGGACCCCGAGGCGGCTGCAGTGGACCGGGTCCGCCGCGGGTATCACGGCCGCGACTGGTGGGGCTGCGCGCGCGAGGGAGCGACCTTGCGGCTGCAGTACCCCGACAGCGCCCCGCTGCAGGCATGGACGATCCTCTGCGTGGCCCGCTCGGGTGAGGACGCGGTCCCACTGGCCGATGCCATGATGTCCGAACGACCAGGTGACCCATGGGCCCTGTTCGCCCGCGCCGGCGCGCTCATCGATCACCCCGGCCGCGGCGAAGCCGAGAGCATCCCGGCCGCTCGCGTCGCCCAGGCTGCCCTGCCCGACCATCCGGACGCGACGTGGCAGCTCGCGCGCGCGCTGGTGGTCCACGGCGCGCACAGCGAAGCCGCCGCGTTCTTCGCCGCGCCGCCCGGACCGGCCTCGGCCCAACTCCACGCGCTCGAGCTCGCCCACACCCTCAACACGCCCGACGTCGACGCCCAGCGGGTGTTCGCCCTCGCCGAACAGGCGCGCGCCGCCGACCCGCGCTGCGTCGACGCCGAGTTTCTCCCGGGACTATGGCTGCTGAACCGCCGTCGCCCGGCCGAGGCCGAGGTGATGGTGCGGCGCGCCCTCGAGCTGTCGCCCCACTCGGCGGCGATGCGTTCGACGCTCTGGTCGGCGATCCGGCAGGCCGAACACCGCGACGCCGCCGACAAGCGCGCGGCGATCGAGGCCGACATGCGGCTGCTCCTGTTGACGCGGGGCGACGCGCCCGAGGCGTTGATGGCAGCACGACAAGTCTCTCAGGACCTGTTTAAGGAGACATACGAGGCGCTCTCCGCCGAGCTCGAGGCGCGCTTCCCCGCCCACCAGCAAGTCGACTGGGTCCGCTTCGAGCGGCTCGCCGCGCTCTGGCAGGCGCGCCACGAGCGGCGGCAAAAAGGCTCCCCCGATCCCGCGGCCGACGAGCAGCTCCGACGCGAGCTCGACGCCTTCATCGCCCGGCCGCCGTCGCGCCCGGCCCTGCTCGGCAACGTGTACCAGGAGCGGTACCTGCTGGTCCGCGACGACGAGGCCGCCGCCCCCGAGGCGCTGCTCGCCGCCGTGCAAGCGTGGGCACCGCACGAGCAGGTCAACATCCACAGCCTCGCCGACGCCGCGGTCGAGCTGGCGGAGCGCACGCCTTATCGCATCGAGGCCGAGGCGATCGCCCGCCTGGCCCTGCAACGCCTCGACACCAGGGTCGCGCAGGCGCGGGCAGCCTTCGCGGATCAGGCCGTCGTCGACAGCGAGGCTGCTTACCTGTCGGCGGCGCTGCACAGCGCGCTCGGAGCCGTCCTGCTCGCCCAGGGTCGCCGCGCCGAGGCCCGCGTGGAGCTCGACCAGGCGTGGTCGCAGGGCAAGAAGGGCTCGCCGGAGCTGTTCGTGCGCATGGCCGCGCTGGCGGAGGCCGAAGGCCGGATCGCCGACGCCGAGACCCTGCTCGTCGAGGGCCTGTCGCGCTGGCGCGGCGAGGAGATCTGCGAGAAGCCGCTGAAACGGCTGTATCAGCGCCAGCACGGTGATGACAGCGGGTACGCGGCCTATCGCCAGCGGCTCGAGGCCGCGGTCCGCGACCACCGGCGCGCGGCGATCCTCACCACCGCGATCGCCGAACCGAAGCCCCTGTCCCCGTTCGTGTTGTCGCGGCTCGGCGGCGGCTCGGTGCGGAGCGAGTCGCTGCGCGGGCGCATCGCCGTCATCAACCTGTGGGCGAAGTGGTGCGGCCCGTGCGTGGCCGAGATGCCGGCCCTACAAGACCTCGCCGACGCGTTCGCCAGCGCGCCGGACGTCGTCGTCACCACCGTCAACGTCGACACCAAGACCGACGACCTCACCGCGTGGCTGGCCGACCGCGGCCTCCGGCTCGAGGTTCTGCTCGGCACTCGTTACGCCAGCGACAACGGTTACAACACCTTGCCGTTGACCCTCTTCGTCGACCATGACGGGCGGATCATCTTCACGCATGAGGGCGCCACCGAACGGCTGGTCGAGGAGTTCACCTGGCGCATCGAGGCGCTGCGCCAGCGCGCCTCGGCGCCTGCCTCCAGGCTCGTGCGCGCTGCAGGGTGAACTGCCGTTGTCGACTCGCCAGCTTCGACTTCCACCAGCGGCGAGCACGACCGACCTCGAGCTGCTCACGGTCGGTGGTCTGAGCGCGCATGCTGCAAGGTGTTCCCAGAGGTCGGCGCGCACGTCACGCACGGGGAACGTCCGACGCCGAAACAACAACTGCACCTGCTGCTCTGTCCCATGCCCTTCCAGGGGCGTTTTCGTTTTCGTGTGAGGTTGAGCGGCGAGATCTCACCCACGTCATCGCCGCCAACGGCAGGTCAGCGAGGCCAAAGCCCCCAACGTGACGTGCGGAGTCGCGCGACAGCGTTGCCAAGCCGTTGCCAGGCAAGGCCGTTGCCACGCTCGTTCGGGCTGTGGCGGCCTGGAGCGGGCAACACTTCACCCGCTTGGAACGCCGTCCGGGGCCAGGAAACGAGGGGGCCGGGGTGGAGGGGCGTTCCAAGCGGGTCTTCACGGGAGCGGCGCGAGGTTGAGGCCGCCCGGGTACCAGTAGCTCGTGTACTGCCCGTAGCCGTAGACCTGCACGCCGAAGGCCTCGGTGCCGGTGAGCCGGTGGTCGCCGTCGCCGGTGTCGGCGAGCGGGAGGCGGGCCACGGACCAGCCGGTCTTGCCGATCGCGGTCCAGCCGGGGACCGGCACCGGCGCGCCGTCGAGGCTCACCGTGGAGCCGGTGGGGGCGACCACGTTGACGTAGTTGCTCTCGTAGTTGGTCGGGGCGTGGACGGCGTAGGTGGTGCGGAACAGCTCGGGCGGGACGGCGATCGTCATCGCCGGGTCGCCGGTGTCGCCGCCGGCCTTCTGGCCGAGCATGTACTCGGCGACGGCGATGCGGGCGCTGGCGCCGACCCAGAAGTCCTGCGCCGAGGTGAACTCGGCGTAGTCGCCTGGCTTTTCGAGCATGGTCGGAGCGCCAGGTTGGGGCGGGTCGTAGGTCAGGGCGGTGGCCGCGGCGGTGGCGACGATCCGGATGATCCGCGCCTTCTTGGCCGCCGGCTGCTTCGGCGGCTTGACCAGCGGCGTGGTCAGGAAGTAGCCGCTGGCGAGGTTCTGCAGCGGCAGGTTGCTCTCCTCGAGGTGATCGCAGGCCTGCTTGTCGAACGGCACGTTGGTGCAGGCGTGGGCGCCGATGACCTGCACCGGGGCCGAGGCGCTGACCAGCGTGCCGGTCAGGTCGGCCTGGTCGGGGGTGCCGCCGGCCACGCCCGAGATGACCAAAAGGACATCCCCGGCGTTGAGCAGCGCCTTGCCGTGGCCGTCGGCGCCGATGCCCGCGCCCGGCAGCACCGGCGCGCCGGTCTCCGACGGGGTGACCTCGACGACGGTGCCGTCGAGGCGGGCGACGACCACGTAGGCGCCCGGCAGCGCGCCGAAGGTGTTGCGGGCGATCACCCGCGTCGTCGCGCCCCACACGTTGGTCGGCAGCAGCAGGCTGGCGTCGTTCGAGTAGGAGAACTGCTCGCGCTTGTCGTACTCGAGCGGGCTGTATTGATAGACCGAGACCGGCCGGTCGGAGCGCAGGCGATAGGCGCCGGCCTGGACGATCGTGCTCGCCTTCGGCTCCTTGAGCGCGCCGATCCACGGCAGCGGCGCCACCTCGACGTCGCCGGGCCCGACCTCGAAGGTGTCGACGACCAAATCGTCGCGGGTGATCGTGATCTGCGCCGGCTCGCCGGTGGTGTTGGAGACCGCGACCGCGAAGTCGAAGCCCGCGGCCACGATGTTCGGCGTGACTGTGGGGTAATAGTCGCAGCCGATGTAGCTGGCGTCCAGGGAGTCGCTGGCACAGTCGCCGACGCAGCGGCCGGTCTCGGGCTCGCAGAACAGGCCCTGCAGCGGGTCGCACAGGCTCTCCTCGAGGCCGAGGCCGTCGGCGCGGCAGTGCTTCGAGACCGAACCGTCGCACACGTCGGTGCCCGGCACGCACAGCACGCATCCGAGGGTCGGCACGCACACCTCGGGGCACGGGGTCGTCTCGATGATGTTGCCCTCGTCGTCGCAGGTGAGCGCGACGTCGCCGTCGCACGCCAGCTCGCCCGCGGGACAGCGCGGCCCCGTGGTGCCGGTGGTGCCGGTCGCGCCCGTCGTGTCCGCGGTGTCCTCGGTGGTGCCGCTGACCTCGCCGGTGGTCATCTGTCCGCTCGTGCCGTCCGTGCCCGGCTCGCCGGTGGGCGCGTCGGTCGTCGTCAGCCCCGGCTCGCCGGTCGACGAAGTGGTCTGCGCGGGCGCCGACGTCGAGCCCATGACCTCCGTCGCGCTCTCGTTCGGCGTCGTGATCGCCGGCGACGAATCGTCGCCGCAAGCGAGCGCCCCGAAGATCGCCACGCCGCCGCCCGCCACGTTCGCCAATCGCCGCCCGAACCGCATCGCAGAAACTGTATCGCCGCCGAGAATCTGGTGGTGATCACGCAACTATGCGCGAAAACCGGTGCTGCTTGGCGGTGGCGGCGCGATATGACTCCTTCGCTGCGATCGTCGTCCGCGTTGTTGTGCTCTCGATGTTTGTGGTGTTCGCGGGTTCGCTCTCGTGGTCCGCGACGTCGGACGCCGCGACAGCGAGCCCGACCACAGAGCGCGCGGTCGACCGCCGCACAGGCACGAACACGAGCCTCGCGTCGCCGTCGCGCCGCGAGCGTCTCGCGGCGCAGCAGATCGATCCCGCGCCGGGCATCCTCGCCACTCGGTCGCGAGGCCATGCGCGAAGCCGACGGTGCGCCGTCGGCGATCCGCAGCACGGTCGAGATCGACCGGCGTGCCGTCGCGGTCGCGCTTCCTCCCCACCGACGTCGCAGGCTGCGAGCGCGGCAGATCGATCGCCGCCGCGAGGCGAGGCCGCGGCAGATCGACGTGGACACCAGCGTGCGAATCCCACCCCCCCGAGCGACGCCGCGGCCGCCGGCCGAGCGGCTGGTCTCCTCGCCGCGTGGGTGCATGAGGTCGGCGTACGCGGCCTGCGGACCTCGGCGGCGAGGCGCGACGTGCAGCGAAGCAGGTCACGCGTCGCGAGGCCGCGCGTCCGACGAGCTCGCCGCGATCGGATCTGCGCCCTGGGATCTACAGGTCGCGCGCGACGGCGCGGCCGCCTCGCGCGAACGGCCGCGGCGCCCGCAGCCCCCGCGCGCCGTCGACACGTGCGTCGCCGCGAGGCCGACGGGTGCCGCCTGCGCGGGCCCCGGCCGCGCGATCCGGGGCGCGGCGAGCCGGCGAGCGAGCGGCGCGCCTGATCTTGCAGAACATGTCTTTCAAAGCATGTCCGTTCAAGCATGTGCGTTCAAGCTCGTCGGCCGCGCAGGCCGCTCGGCCTCAGCCGCCGCGCGCGACGAGCCTGCGAGCGGCGGATCAAATCCCCAAGACCTGTATTCATAAAAATGTCCTCTCAAAAAGTTTGAAGAAGCATGTCCGAAGAGCCATGCCGATCGTTCTCGGCCGTCGCCTCCGGCGAGCGCGCGGCGGCATTCGCCTCGGAAGGCATGTCTTCCGTCTCAACCGCCGCAGCGGGTGACGGCGAACGCGTGCAGCTGCTGCGAGCCGGGGCCGAAGCTGAGGACCGTGGGGCGGGCGCCGTCCAGGACCACGACGGCGGTGCCGAGGCCCGCGGTGCCGCGCGACCGGGCCTGGCCGAAGCCGCCGCGGCCGTCGCCGGGGACGACGGGGACGGCGCTGCCGTCGGCGGCGGCGGTGACGAGGTCGAGGTCCCCGTCGAGGTCGAGGTCGGCGAGGGTGGCGTCGCCGAGCGGGCCGGGGACGAAGTAGCCGACGGCCGAGTACTCGAGCGGGCCGTTGTTGACGAGCACCGCCGCGACCGGGCTGCCGGCGCCCGGGCCCGCGGAGTCGACGAGCGCGAGCAGGTCGTGGCCGTCGTCGCCGGCCAGCGGCGCGCCGAGCAGCGCCCGCGCCCCGCTGCCGACCACCCGCCGCTGGATCGTCTTGCTGAAGTTGCCGCGGCCGTCGCCGCGGACGAGCGTGATCGAGGCCTCGCGGCGGCTGTCCCCGAGGACAGCCAGGTCCAGGATCCGATCGCGGTCGGCGTCGACGAGGGTCAGCGCGGCCGGCTGGGCGGCGACCGGCAGGCCGCTGCGCTTGCCCTCGGTCAGCTCGCCGTGGCCGTCGCCGAGCAGGGCGCGGACCGCCTTGCCGCCCTGGTCGAGCGCGAGCAGATCGACGCTGTCGTTGCCGTCGAGCTTCGCCACCCACAGGGCCGCAGGGGCGGCGCGTAGCGGCGTCGCGCCGGCGATGAACTCGCCGCGGCCGCGGGCCAGCAGCACGTGCAGCGCCGGCGGATCGGCGGCGCCGATCGCCAGATCGTCGAGGCCGTCGTCGTTGAAGTCGCCGGCCGCGAGCGCCGTGGGGGTCTGCGGGATCGGCACGCGCATCGACTGCTTCAGGCCGCCCTGGCCGTCGTGGAGGAGGAACACGGCCGCGCCGCCGCCGGAGCCCGTGACCGCGAGCGCGAGGTCCTCGACGCCGTTGCCGTCGAGGTCGGCCAGGGCGCCGCTGACGGCGGGGCCGCCGAGATCGATGCGCGCGGGCTCGCCGAGGCAGGGGCCGGCCGTGACCGCGGAGTCGCCGGTGACGGAGGGGAGGGCCTGCTTGAGCGGGGTCCGGATCGTCGGGGCGCAGGCGAGGAGGTCGCACAGGAGGAGGCCGAGGCCGAGGACGCGAGACACCGGGCGAGACAGCAGGCCGAGGCCGAGGACGCGTGACACCGGGCGAGACAGCAGGCCGAGGCCGAGGACGCGAGACACCGGGCGAGAGGCGGGCATCGGCCTGCGAAACGCCGGCACCGTGGGGACACTTACGCGGCGGTCCGCGAGCGCAGGCGAGGGTGATGGCGTGAGGACGACGTCGAGTGTGTCGGTCACAGGCCCCGTCGTTAAGCCCGCGCTGACCGAGCGAGGAGCAGGCTTGCACGCCCGCGCGGCCGGGGCTAAGAGCGGTATGAGGGGGCGGTAATGCACGAAGCACCACGGATGGTCGGCGTCGCGCTCGGTTCGGTCATGCTCGCAAGTCCGGCGTGGGCCGGCCCGCACGAGGCGTCGGAGGGGCCGGTGGAACTGGCCGGCGCGCCGGCGCCGGAGCACGCGGGGCCGCACGAGTCGGAGCCGGACGACCCGGTCTACTTCGACGGCTCGCTGACGCCGACGTACGCGATCGACTGCGACGAGCACGAGGACGTCGGCTACGTCCAGGGCGACGCGTTCACGATCACCGTCGTCACCGTCGACGGCAAGCCGGTCGAGGTCGAGACCGCCAACGCCTACTACGCGATGCAGCAGGCCGCGGCGGCCGACGGCGTCGGCATCAAGGTCGTCAGCGGCTTCCGCACGATGGCCGAGCAGCAGTACCTCTACAACTGCTACATCAACTGCAATTGCAACAACTGCAACCTGGCCGCCAAGCCAGGTTACAGCAACCACCAGAGCGGCCACGCGCTCGACCTCAACACCGGGGCGGCCGGGGTGCTCGCGTGGCTCGAGGCGCACGGCGACGAGTTCGGGTTCGAGGCGACGGTGCCGAGCGAGGACTGGCACTGGGAGTGGTGGGGCGGCGGGCCGCCGACGAGCGGGCCGTGCGGGACCTCGGACTACCGGGCCGAGTACGCCGGGCAGTCGTTCCCGCTGGCCTCGCAGCCGCCGGTGCTGCTGATCGTCGGCGAGTGCGTCGACGCGTGGATCGACTTGCGCAACACCGGCGACGCGACGTGGAACGGCGACACGCGGCTGGCCCCGACCCCGCGCGACCAGCCGTCGCCGCTGCACGACCCGAACACGTGGCTGTCGCCGACGCGGATCGCCACCGCCGGCGAGGTCGCCCCCGGGGCCGTCGGCCGCTTCGAGTTCCGCCTGTGCGCGTCCGCCCCGGGCGAGGTGTCCCAGACGTTCTCGCTGGTGCAGGAGGGGACGACGTGGTTCGGCGACAAGCCGCTCGGCGGCGGTCCGCCCGACGACCAGCTCGAGGTCCGCGTGCTGGCCGTCAACCCGGCCCCGCCGCTGCCTCCCCCCGAGCCGCTCCCGCTGCCGCCGCCGCCCGGGCCGGGCACGACGGGGTCGTGGACCACCGGCGAGGGCGGAGGCGAGTCGGACAGCGGCGAGTCGAGCTGGGGCTCGTCGTCCGGCGAGGATTCGAGCACCGGGGCGCCGGACGCGAGCGCTGGCGGCAGCGCGGGCGGCACGGCGGGCTTCGCCGAGGACGAGGGCTGCGGCTGCCGCGGGTCGGCGCCGGTGGGGGGGTGGGGGCTGGCGGCGCTCGGCCTGCTCGCGCGCCGGCGCCGGCGCGACGGGCGGTGAGCGGGGCCCGCCGGGGAGGGCTGCCGACGCCCGGTCCCAAGGTCATGTTCGAAAGAGCATGCGAAGGAAGACATGTCCTATCAAACATGATTTTCAGAGCATGTCCGTACGCTCCGCTCAACGCGCGGCGGCCACGACCCTGGGGGCCGCCTCCTGCAGCGCGGCGACGTCGATGGCCACCGCGATCGGCTGGCCCTTGCGCTCGATCTCCATGCGGATGAGCGGGTGGCTGCGGTCGCGGATGAGCCGGACCACCGCCTCGGCGATGCTCGGGCCGCCCTCGGTGTTGATCGGGACGCCGTTGAGGGAGGTCAGCATGTCGCCGTTCTTGAGGCCGAGCAGGTTGGGCAGGCTGCCTGGGCGGATCCCGTAGAACTTGAGGCCGCGGACCTGGCCGTCCTTGATCGACGGCAGGATGTGGGCCTCGTTCTTCAGCAGCGACGGGTCCTCGCGCAGGGTCTGGTAGAAGCCGAGGTCGACGACGCAGCGGCCGGCCTCGACGCACCGCACCGCGCCCTCCGGGACGGCGAGCCGGGGCTTGGGGGTGCCCGCGACGAGCGCGGGGGCGGGCGCGGCGACGGGCGGGTGGAGGATGGCGATCGGGGCGACGGCCGGCCGCGGGGGCGGGAGCGGGGCCATCTCGTGCTGGATGTGGATCGTCGGGGCGGCGGGGCACGCGGGCGGCGGGGCCTGGTTCAGCGAGACGACGAAGAGGGCCGCGGCGGCGCCGGTGAAGGCGCAGGCGATCGGGAAGGCGAGGGTGCGGAGGAAGCTGCGCATGGGGACATGTCCTTTGGGTCGGGTCAGTTTCGGGGCGCGGGCCGCCGGGGCGGCCGGGGAGGGTGGAGGAGCGAGCGGCTGCCGGCTCAGGGGGGACCGGCGACGAGGCCGGCGAGGACGCGACGGAGCTCGGCGTGGCCCGCCGGGGTGGCGAACACGACGAGGGTGGCGTCGCGGGGGTCGCTGAGGATCGCGCGCACGTCACCGCGCTCGGGGTGGACGACGAAGATGTCCTTCAGGACACCTGCGAGCGCGCGGACGTCGTGGTACGCGACGGCGATCCGGACGGCCACGACGGCGTCGGGGCGCTCCGCATGGGCTCGCGGGGCCGCGGGCGCGGCGGCGTGGGCGAGCGAGCCGGACAGGAGCGTGACGGCGAGGACGGAGCGCGCGAGGAGCATGCCGAGCCCTTGAGCAAGGGCGATGCCAGCGGCTCCTCGCGCGCGGCGACCGGCAATTCAGGCCGGCGGCGCGGTCGGTACCACCGGCGCGTGTTGGGTTGGCACGGGGGCGGGCGCGGGCGGTGACAATCCGTCAGGCAGGCCGTCTTGCGGGCGCGGGCGCGCGGCCAGCGGGGTGTTCTCGGCGAACTTGTTGCCGGAGAAGTCCTGCCGGTCGGCGGCGATCTGGGAGATCGATCGCTCGATGATGAGGTCGAGGGTCCAGTCGATGACGACGCGGACCTTGTTGCCGAAGCCGACCAGCTTGGCGAGGTAGAGCGTGCGCCACACCCACCAGGCGATGAAGCCCGACATGCGCACCCCGAACAGGTCGATGGCCGCGAACTTGTCGCCGACCGAGACCAGGGCGCCGTAGTTGAAGTACTTGAACGGCTTGGTCGGCTGCTTGCGGAGCAGCAGGTCGATGTTGGTCGCGGCGTGCTGGCCCTGCTGGAACGCGACCTGGCCGAGCGGCGGCAACGGGCTGCCGTCGTGGAGGAGGAAGGCGGCGTCGCCGAGCACGAACACGTCGTCGCGGCCCTTGACCCGCAGGTCGTCGGCGATCTCGACGCGGCCGGACTTGTGAAGCGGCAGGTTGCACGCGGCCAGCAGCGGCGACGGCTTGACCCCGGCGCACCAGACACAGGTGCGGGTGGCGATCTTGGTGCCGTCGTCGAGGGTGACGGCGAACGGGGTGACGTGGACGACGCGGCGGCCGAGCCGGAGGTCGACCCGCAGCTTGCGCAGGCGGCCCTCGGCGCTGCCGACGACTTCCTTGTGCCAGCCGGGCAAGATCTGCTCGCCTGATTGGATCATGACCACGCTGACCTCGGCGGGGTCGATCTCGGGGTAGCGGCTCATCAGGATGTGGTCGATGAGGTCGCGGACCTCGGCCGCCAGCTCGACGCCGGTCGGCCCGGCGCCGACGACGACGAAGGTCAGCTGCTCGCGCCGCCGGTCGCCGTCGGTCTCGCGCGCGGCTCGCTCGAAGTTGTCGATGATGTGGTTGCGGACGGCGATCGCGTCGCCGAGCTCGCGCATGAAGAAAGCGTGCTCGCGGACGCCCGGCGTGTTGAAGGTGTTGGTGTCGGAGCCGGGGCAGAGGACCAGGATGTCGTACTGGGTCTCGCACCAGATGACCTGGGGCTCGCCGGTGACGGGGTCGTCGTCGACGTCGACGCGGGCGCGGATGATCTTCTTGTCGAGGTCGATCGCCTCGACGCTCTCCTTCTTGAAGGTGACGTTGGCGGCCTCGAAGATCCGGCGGAAGGGATAGGTGACCTGGCGGGTCTCGATCGAACCGGCGGCGACGCTCGGCAGGAGCGGCGGGAACAGGAAGTAGTTGCGGCGATCGATGACGCTGATCTGCAGGTCCTTGTGGTAGCCGAGCCGGCGGTCGAGGTGCAGCGCGGTGTAGAGGCCGGCGAAGCCGCCGCCGACGATGACGACGCGCACCGGCGGGCCGCCCGTGCCGGTCCAGCGGCGGTAGATCCACATGTCGCGCAGCGGGTGGAGCGCGACGTACAGCAGCAGGACCGACTCGAGGATGATGGCGCCGCCGAGCAGCACCGAGGCGTTGCCCCACATCGGCAAGAGCAACCAGCACACGAGGTCGAGGGCGCCGAGGATGACGAGGCCGCCGATCAGCGCCTTGCGGGCGCCGCGGGCCAGCGCCACCTGCCGCAACAGGAAAGCGGAGACGGTGGTGACCAGCGCGAGCGAGACGGCGTGGCCGAAGAACAGCGCCCAGAAGACCTCCGCGCGGCGCGAGCGCAGGATCTCGAGCCGCTCGCCCCACTGGAACAGCGCGACCGTGGTGGTCTCCCCCAGCGTGAGCTCGACGCTGGCGATCCAGACGCCGAAGAACAGCCCGAGGCCCAGGAGCAGGGCGGCCGAGGTCATCAGCTTGCGCCCGAACGGGTGGTTGGTCAGACGGTGGCGATCGACGGGGACCATGGGCGCGAGGCCAGAGTGTCGCCGGATCGCGGGTCGGCTGCCACCTCGCGCGCGAACGACCGGCAGGCGCGCGACTACGCCCGCGCAGGCCGCGGCGGGCGGGATGGCGGCGAACGCACGTTCCCTCGAGGACAGGTCGGCTCAGTCCTCGGGCCAGGGCTCGGGCGGGGTGGGCATGGGCATGTCGGGGTCCAGCCCCGCCCCGGCCGCGACGAGGTTGTCGATGAACATGCGGATGTACTTGAGGTCGTCTTCGATGTCGAAGTCGGGGTTGTCGGCGAGCCAGCCGTCGACGGCGGCGTCGAGGCCGTCGAGGATGTTGAGGGCGCCGGCGAGGTCGCCCTGGGCCGCGCGCGTGGCCGCCATGTCGAAGCCGACGTAGATGTTGAGCATGACGAACCCCTTCTCGCTGCTGGGGTTGTCGAACACGCCCTGCTCGAGGTCGATCTCGCCCGGGTCGACGGTGGTCTTGATCGGCGCGACCTCCTCGACGTACTGCTTGTCGACGGGGTGGCGGTAGCGCAGCTTGAGCTCGCCGACGTCGGCGACGCGCGGCTGACCGCTGCGGGGCAAGAGCTCGAGGAGGATCGCCCCGCCGCCGCCGCGCCGGCCGTCCTCGTGGTCGTCGACGGTCTCGCGGTGGGCGAGCTGGAGGTTGGGGATCTCGATCGCGCCGTGGTTGCCCTCGACGGTCGAGAGCTTGGTGCCGCGGATGGCGCGGAGGAGGTAGTTGTCGACGATGTCGGCGGTGATCGTGACGTCCTCGGCGAGGGGGACGAGGAAGGCGGTGACCTCCTCGACGAAGACCTCCTGGACCGCGGCCGGATCTTCGAGGAAGTAGAAGGCGCCGCTGCCCTGCTCGGACAGGGTGCGCATGAGGGTGACGTCGAAGTCGGCGCCGACGCCGATGGTGGTCAGGCCGTAGCCCTGCTCGCTGTAGCCCTGGGCCATGGCGAGGATCTTGGCGTCGTTGGTGATGCCCTCGGTGGCCATGCCGTCGGACAGGAAGACGACCCGGTTCTGCCGGCCGGGGTCGGCGTGGGCGGCCATGAGCTCGAAGCCGGTGCGCAGGCCGTCGTAGATGTTGGTGCCGCCGTCGGCCTCGAGGTTGCTGATGGCGAGGGCGAGGGCGGGGTCGCTGCCGGTGACGTACTCGGCCTTGACCTCGGCGTCGGTGTCGAAGTCGACGAGGGTGATCCGGTCGCTGGGGTCGAGGGCGTCGAGCATGCGGAGGAGGCCCTCGCGCACGTACTGCATCGGCTCGCCCTCCATCGACCCGCTGCTGTCGATGACGAGGGCGAGGTTGAGCGGCGGGCGCTCGAGCTTGCTGACGTCGATCGCGGTGTTGAGGCCGACGAGCACCGTGATGCAGTTGGTGCCGGAGATCATGTTGCCCATCTCGCCGTAGAGGCCGTGCAGACACACGTCGCCGGCGCAGGTGGCGGGGGGCAGCTCGATCTTGTGCTCGTTGAAGAAGCCGACGTCGTCGAGGGTCTCGGGGCCGGGGATCCCGCCCTGCTCGAGGATCTGCTTGAACTGGCCGAAGTCCTGAGCGCCGCCCTGGCCGGCGCCGAGGCTGCCGCCGTCCTGGCCGGCAGAGTCGCCGGCGGCCGCGGCGCCGCCGTCGTCGCCGCAGGCGGGCGCGAGGAGCAGGAGAGAGAGGCCGAGGCGGAGGTCGAGTCGTGACATGGCTCTTGGTTCCTGTGAATTAGGACATGTACTAAGAATCAGGGCTGCTGCTGCGAGTCGGCCCACACGTAGACCAGCTCGAGGTCGTCGCCGAGGGTGTCGGGGCCCTCGGCGCAGTCGGGGGCGAGGATGATGCGCCGCTCGGCGTGGACGCCGAAGATGGTGAGGTGGTTGGCGCCGTCGTCGAGCTCGACCTGCTCGCCCGGGAGGAAGCGGACGATCTCGCCGCCGAACTCGGCGCTGAACTCCTGCGGCTGGGCGACGGTGCCGCAGCTCGGGTCGGGGCCGAGCTCGGTGTCGAACACCGGCTTGGCGGCCAGAGTGGCGCCGCTGATGACCGGCAGGTTGTTGCCCCGCGAGGCGGCGACCTGCGCCAGGCCGACGGGCGTGGGATCGTCGGGGTCGGCCGCGCGCGAGAGCACGAGCAGGTCGCCCTGATCGTCGACCGAGACGTACTGACCGGCGGCGAAGGGCAGCTCGGTCAGCGGGGTGCAGAAGTAGAAGCGCGGCAGGAGGCCGTCGTCGAGGTCGAAGGCGGCGCAGCCGTCGCTGCCGAGCTCGAGCTCGGTGATCCGGTGCACGCCGCTCGGCGGGTCGCTCCAGGCGACGCGCGCGGCGTCGTCGCCGGGGAGGTAGGCGTTCTCGCCCGGGTTCCGCTGCGGGAAGACGATCGGCCGCTGCGAGCCGGCGATCTCGGCCTGGCCGTCGTCGTCGGCGGTGAGCTCGACGGCGCCGGCGAGGTACTGACCCGGGGCGCTGTGCTGGCCGGGGATCCACTCGAGCGGGACGTCGCCGGCGCTCCAGAACAGCACGGTGGGCGCGATGGTGTCGCTGGTGAGCAGGACGGCGTAACACTCGCGGGTGACGCGGCCGACGTCGGCGCGCGCGGGGGCGTTGGCGCCGGGGGGGATCGACCAGGTCTGGCCCTCGCCGAACAGGGCCTCGGAGAACAGCACGCCGGGCTTGCTCTGGACGTTGAAGCAGTCGATCTCGACGTCGGGCCGGAGGTCGCGCACGCGGACGACGATGTCGTGCTCGGCGTGGCTGTTGTGCAGGTACACGTCGCCCTCGAAGTCCTGGTAGTCCACCGGGCCCTCGTCGCCCCGGTCGCCGCCGTCGTCGGTGTCGCTGGTGGCGACGCACAGCAGCGAGCCGAGCGCGGCGGCCCCGAACTCGGGGCGAGTGGGCCAGCGCGAGAGGCTGACCGAAGAGGCAGGTTGCGCGGCGACAGGGCGCATCGCCGGGACCAGGGCGCGCCAGCCGAGGGCGAGGGCGGGGAGGGCGAGCAGGTCGGTCGGGTCGACGGTGATCGTCCAGGGGAAGCCGACGAGGCCCATCAGCCAGCTCCACGCGTCGGCGCAGGCGGGCGAGAGGTTGATGAGGGCGAACACCAGGCCGACGGCGATGTGACAGTGGAGCAGGCCGCGGCGGCTGGTGACGCCGAGCAAGGCGGCGAGCAGCGCGGGGGCGACGAGCATGCCGGCGAAGTCGCTGAGCTTGCCGGTGAGGGCGCCCGGCAAGAGGCCGGCGCCCTTCAGCAGGTGGTCGTTGACGCCCAGGACGGCGAGGGCGAACAGCCAGGTCGGCGAGCGCAGGGCGCGAGCCGGGCGCAGCTCGCGGCGTGAAGAGAACACTTCGTCGAGCCAGCGTCGGGTCATGGCAGTGTCTTTCTCAGGCAAACGACCGGCCACGCGCCGGTTTCTCGATGATAGGGCGGCCGCCGGGTCAGGTCGAGAGGGCCCCGAGCACGCCGCGAGCGTCACCATGGCACCAGGGCCAGGAGGTGTCGCGGTCGAAGCGTCGTTCGCAGGGCCGAGCATGATGGGCGTCACCCGTCCAGGCGTGGAGTCGCCGCAGCCCGGGGAAAAATTGCGAGGGGCAAAAATTTCGTGGCGGGCGCGGGCGCGCGACGCCGGGAGCTGGAGCTGGCCGGGCAATGAGGCGCGAGCGGGGCTGCGAGCCGGGGGTCCGCGGGCCGCACGAGCGCCGACGCATACCGCCCCGAACGGACGGCGCGCTCACTCGTCGCGCGCGGACGCGGAGGCCGGTGGCATGGAGGCCGCCGTCGCGCACCGCCCGGACCGGCCCGGAGGCGCAGCGCCGTCCTCGTCGGCGCGCACGTGGAGCGGTCGGCGACGTCGACGCTGCCGTCGCGGGCAGCCGCGGACCGCCTTCACGCGTCGGCGCGAACGCGGAGAGGTCGGCGACGTCGGCGAACGGGCGGGCGAGGGCGAGCGCTTCGATGTCGGCGGGATCGCGGCCGGTGACGCAATCGTGGGCGGGAGCCGGCGCCCGAGGCCGCCGCGCGCCTGGAGGGGCGCCGACGGTCTCGCATTGTGTGCGAACGGACATGTCCGAGGGGACAGGATCTCGTCCGCGGCGCGGAGCGGGGGGCGGCGAGCCGATCGCCGCGTGATTGACGGGCCGCCGCGCGCGGGCGATGCTCCAAAGGCCCGTGGAGGAGCTCGACCTCGACAAGCTGCTGGCGAGCCCGGAGCTGCAGGCGGCGGGCGGGCTGATCTTGGCGCTGCTGATCGGCTACGCGATCAGCACCGCGCTCGCGGGGGCGCTGGCGCGAGCGGCGGCGCGGCGACACGACGGCCTCGACGATCACCTGCTGGCGCTGATGCGCCGGCCGGTGTGGACGACGGTGGTGGTGGTCGCGCTCGAGTGGGCCGGCGACCGCCTGCACCTGGTCGATCAGGCGACGCTCGACGCGGCGCTCGGGACGGTGCTGGTGGTGGTGTGGGCGGCGGCGCTGGTGCGCGCGGCCGACGAGGTGCTGCTGGCGCTGGTGCAGCGGGCGCGCATGGGCCAGGCCGGGCTCGGGTTCATGCACGGGCGCGCGACCATGCTGGTCCACTTCCTCGTGCGGGTGGTGGTGCTGCTGACGGGCCTGTACCTGGTGATGGTGCTGTGGGGCCTCGACGTGCGCGCGTGGCAGGTGTCGGCCGGGGTCGCCGGGGCGGTGCTCGGGTTCGCGGCCCAGGACTCGCTCGGCAACCTGATCTCGGCGGTGCTGCTGTACGGCGACGCGCCGCTGCGGATCGGCGACACGATCGTGGTCGACGGGCGGCTGCGCGGGCGGGTCACCGACATCGGCTGGCGCTCGACGCGGGTGCTCACCAACGACGGGGTCGAGGTCAACCTGCCCAACGCGCTGCTCGGCACCCAGCGGATCGTCAACGAGTCGGCCGGGCCGAACGAGGCCGTCCGGCTCGTCTGCGAATTCACGGTCGAGTTCGGCCGCACGCCCGAGGAGCTGCGGGCGATCGTGCTGCCCGGGGTCGCGGGGCTGCCGGAGCTGCGCCCGGACCTGCCGGCCGAGCTGCAGTTCCGCGGGCCGACCGAGGCGGGGCTGCGCTTCGCGCTGCTGGTCCACCTCGCCGACCCGGCCCGGCGGACGCAGGGGCTCGACGTCGCCAACTCGCACATCCTCCGCTCGCTGCGCGCGGCCGGGGTGGCGCTGGCCTACTCGAGCCACGCGGTCCACGTCGGCGGGCCGCTGGCGGACCGGCTGCGGGCGGCGCTGGTGCCTGGTCCCAAGACCATGTCCTGAGCAGCAGGTTTAAAAAAGCATGTTGGAGAGGGCATGCTCCTTCGGTCATGGGCACGGGTGACCTCGCGCGCGGCGAGGGCGCGCCCGGCCGCCCGCCGGAGCGCGTGTGGCCCCCGGCGCGGCTGCACGCGCCGTCGCCTCGCACGCGGGCGACGGTTCTCGCCGCGCGACCGCGCCCAGGGCCTGCGCCTCGGGTCAGGAGCCGGGCGGGCCGGCGTCGATCTCGCGCAGCATGACCTTGAGGCGGACGTGGGCCTGCTCGAGGGCGGCGAGGTCGTGCGGGTTCTGGCCGTCGAGGTGGTTGGACAGGGCGGCGAAGGCGTCGTTGGCGGCGCGGTAGAGCCGCTTGCGCCGGCGCTTCGACACGGCGTCGCCCTTGTCGGCCAGGCCCTCGATCTTGTCCATGACGACCTCGAAGGCGGTCTCGGCCTCGAGCCGGTCGTTGGGCGCCGGCAGCGGCGGCGGCTCCTCCGGGGCCTCGAGGGCGCGCTCGAGCCGGCTGCGCAGGGCGATCGCCAGGGTGTCGCGGGCGTCCCGCTCGTCGCGCGGGTCGCGGTAGGCGCGGGGCCCGTCGTCACCCGACTTCTTGGCGGCCGCGGCCCGCGCGACCTCGGCCGGCCGCTCTCTCGTGGGCGTCCGCCCCGCGAGCTGACAGAGGGTGTAGCCGAACAGGCCGAGAGTGACGGCCCCGAAGGCGAGGAAGGTGCTGGCTTTCATCGGTCACACAGGTCGGGCAGGGCCTCGAATTCGGCCAGGAGCTCCTGGTAGCTGTCGATCCGCCGGGCGCCGTAGACGGCGTCGGTGAACTGGAACAGCACGCGGTGGTCGGTCGGGATCATGGTCGACTCGAAGGCCTCGGCGTCGCTGTCCTTGTTGCCGAACAGCCAGGTCGGGACGAGGCCCTTGTCCTTGAGTAGCTGAAATTCTCCCGACTTGTAGGCCACCGCGGTGTCGCCCATGCCTCCGGTGTACGTGAGCGTGGTGTGGATGATCCCGGCGGGGAAGCCGCGCAGGGCCACGAACTCGCGCGTGCGCCGGTCGAGCCACTCGGGCCGCGCGGTCAGGTACATGGGGCGATAACCCTTCGACGCGAGCAGGCTCAGCGCCTCGGCCGCGAACGGGTTGGCCTCGGGGATGTCGCCGAGCAAGAAGTCCCACGCCTCCTCGTTCTCGCTGGTGGTGAGGGTGCCGTCGACGTCGCTGACGAAGATCGGCGCGCCGGCCGGGACGACGTCGATGATGATGTCGACGGTGTTCCAGAACTCCTCGACGACGCCGTGCACGCGGTGCCGCCCCGGCTCCAGCTCGTCGGACTGGGAGATCTTGTAGTAGACGCGGCCGCCGGAGTCGTCGACGCCCTGGACCGGGGCGTGCTCGCCCTCGACGGTGGTGATGGCGACGCCGAGCTCCTCCCACACGCCGGCGCAGCCGCGGTCGAGGAACAGGTGCACGGGGCTGCCCTCAATGTCCTTGTCGGCCGGGAAGCCCCACTTGGTGAACTTGGCGAGCACCCACTGCTCTTCGCCCTCGACGTAGAACATGTCGCGCCCGCGCGAGAGGTCGCTCTCCGGCGCGCCCTGGCCGGGGATCGTCGGCGGCGCGGCGTCACACTTCGGGATCGGCTCGCACAGGGCGCCGGGGACCGGGTCGCCGCCGCCGGTGGTGGTGTCGGGCGGGTCCTCGGTGGTGGTGCCGGGCGGGTCGGCGGTGGTGACGTCTTGGCCTGTCTCCGAGGACATGCCCGTGGGGTCCTGTCCCATGGTACCTGTCCCGGAGTCGCTGCCGCCGGTGGTCGGCGCGGTCGTGGCGTCGTTGCTGTCGGAGCCCGGAGTGAGGCCGGAGTCGAGGGTGGTCTGCGCGCCGGTCTCGGTGTCCGCGCCCGGGCGCGGGTCCTCGCCGCAGCCGAGGTGGAGGAGGAAGCAGGACGTGAGCAGGGCGATCGGCCGCGCGCGCATGATCGCGCAGGCTATCGGAAAGGCGGCGGCAGATCTAGCGACCCGGCGATCGGGCCGGCGGCCGGCGAGCGCCCCGGGGCGTGAAAGCGGCGGCGAGGGGCGCTCTTGGGCCGGAACGACGCGGTCGGACGTCCGTGGGACGGTGCGACGCGTTCGCGCGCCGCGCTCACGCGAGGCCGGCGCGGACGCGGACGCGGGCGACGAAGGCGGCGAAGATCGGGTCCCCGGCGGACCGGCGGGCGAAGTGCGGGCTGCCGGGGTCGAGCCACTCGGGGTGCCACTGCACGCCGTAGATGTCGCGGCGGTCGTCGGCCGCGGCCTCGATCACGCCGTCGGGCGCCCACGCGCACGCGCGCAGGCCGGGCGCGAGGGCCTTGATCGCCTGGTGGTGGACCGAGTTGACGAGGATCTCCCGCGCGCCGTAGAGCGGGGCCAGCCAGGACTCCTCGTGCAGGCGCACGGTGTGCTCGTTGTCGTCGTAGCGGGCGGCGTCGCGGTGGACCAGCGCGCCCGGGACCTGGAAGCCGATGTCCTGGTAGAGGCTGCCGCCGAGCGCGGCGTTGAGCAGCTGGACGCCGCGGCAGACGCCGAGCACCGGCTTGCCCTGGGCCAGCGCCGCCCCCAGCAGCACCTGCTCGTAGGCGTCGCGCGCGGGGTCGCCGGCCCACTCGGGCCGCAGCGGCGCCTCGCCGTAGACCCCGGGGGCGACGTCGCTGCCGCCGCTCAGCACCAGCGCGTCGACCCGCTCGACCAGGGCGGCGAGCATCGATGTGTCCGGAAGCACAGGCAGGAGGAACGGCAGCGCGCCGGCGCGGGCCAGCGCGGCCGACAGCCGCTGCTCGCCGTAGTCGAGCGACTTGCCGAGGAACAGCAGGCGGGAGGGGTCGGGGTAGGATGTCCCGCAGGACATGCCGATGATGACGGGTCGCATGGGGGTCGGTCAGGCAAGTGTGAGTGGCCCGAAGGACATGTCATGAGGGGCATGTCACATCAGGCATGTCCTGGAGGTCAGGCAGCGGCGGCCAGGCCGGCGCGGCGCAGCAGAGCCTCGGGGTCGGGGTCGCGGCCCATGAAGGCGCGGAACAGGGCGGCGGGGTCGTCGCTGTCGCCGCGCTCGAGGATCGCGCGGCGGAAGGCGAGGCCGACGTCGCGGCTGAACAGGCCCTCGCGCTGGAAGCGGGTGAAGGCGTCGGCGTCGAGCACCTCGGCCCACTTGTACGAGTAGTAGCCGGCGGCGTAGGCGACCGGGCTCGAGAACAGGTGGCCGAACCGGCACACCATGGCGTAGTCGTCCGGCAGCGGGGCGGGGGTGAAGCGCGCCATGATCTCGCGGGCGCGCGCGAGGATCTCGGCCGGCGTGGCCGGCAGCGCGCCGCGGTGCAGCTCGAGGTCGACGGTGGCGAAGCTGAGCTGGCGCATCATCGCCGAGGCGGCGCGGAAGTTGCGGGCGCTGAGCATGCGCTTCACCAGGTCGTCGGGGATCGGCGCGCCGGTGTCGACGTGGCGGGCGAAGCGGTCGAGCGCGGCCCGCTCCCAGCACCAGTTCTCCATGATCTGCGACGGCAGCTCGACGAAGTCCCAGGCGACGTTGGTGCCGGCCAGGCTGCGCAGCTCGACCCGCGTCAGCAGGTGGTGCAAGAGGTGGCCGAACTCGTGGAAGATCGTCTCGACCTCGTCGTGGGTGAGCAGCGCGGGGCGGTCGCCGATCGGCGGGGTCAGGTTGCCGCAGATCAGCCCGAGGTGCGGGCCGAAGCCGCCGCGGCCGTCAGGGCGGCCGGTCACCAGCGCGTTCATCCACGCGCCGGACCGCTTCTGCTCGCGCGGGAACAGGTCGGCGTAGAACACCCCGAGCAGCGCGTCGCCGTCGCGCACGGCGTAGGTGCGCACGTCGGGGTGCCAGGTCTCGAAGCCGTCGACCGGCTCGACGCGCACGCCGTAGAGATCGCCGACCAGGTCGAACAGGCCCTTCAGCACCGACTCGACCGGGAAGTACGGCCGCAGCGCCTCGTCGTCGAAGTCGTACAGCGCGCGCCGCTGCTTCTCTGCATAATAGGCCAGGTCCCAAGGGGCAGGTTCGGGCGCGTCCGGCCCCTCGAGCCGGCGGCGGAAGGCGTGGAGGTCGCGCGCCTCGGCGGCGAAGGCGGCCTCGGTGCGGGCGGCCAAACCGTCGACGAAGGCGCGGGCGCTGGCGCCGTCCCTGGCCATGCGCGGCTTGAGGACGAAGTCGGCGAAGTCGCGGAAGCCGAGCAGCTCGGCCTGCTCGCGGCGCAGCAGCAGGATCTTGCGCAGCAGCTCGCGGTTGTCGTACGGGCCGTCCTCGGCGCAGATGTTGGCGGCGCGCCAGATCTGCTCGCGCAGCTCCGGGCTGTCGGCGTAGGTGACGAACGGGATGAAGCTCGGCTGCTGCAGGGTGAAGCGCCACGCGCTCGGGCGGCCCTTGGCCTCGGCGCTGGCCCGCGCGGCGTCGATCGCCGACTGCGGCAGGCCGGCGAGGTCGGCCGGGTCGGTGATCCACAGCTCGTAGGCGTTGGTGGCGTCGAGGACGTGCTCGGAGAACTGGGTGGTGATCTGGGCCAGCTCGGCGCTGAGCTCGGCGAGGCGGGCCTTGCCGGCCGGGTCGAGCTCGGCGCCCTGGCGGCGGAAGTCGTCGAGGGTGCGCTCGAGCAGGCGCTTGCGCGCGCCGGTCAGCGCGGCGGCCTCGGGGGTGCGGCTGAACTCCTGCAGCGCCCGCCACAGCCCGGCGTCGAGCGGGATCTGGGCGAAGAACTCCGCCACCGGGCCCTGCACCGCGTTGTGGGCGGCCCGCAGCTCCGGCGTGGTGGCGACGCTCTCGAGGTGGCCGACCACGGTCATGGCGAACTCGAGCCGCTCGGTCGCGGCCTCGAGCGCGCCGAGCGTGTTGTCGAAGGTGCGCGGTCCGGGGGCGTCGACGATCGCCTGAATATCGGTGCGGGCGTCGGCGAGGAGCTCGGCGATGGCCGGCTCGACGTGCTCGGGCCGGATCTGGTCGAAGGGGACGCGGAACTGCACGCGCAGGAGCGGATTGGCGGTCACGCGCGGACGATAGCACGGGCGCGGGGATCCCGCCGCGAACGATGATCGGACGGCCTGCTGCGTGGGCGTGCGGGCGGGCGATCGGCGCGTGTTGCCGGGGCGCAGGGTGCGGCGTATCGTGCGAGGGTGATCACGCCCGCGTCGCTGGTGATGTGGCTCGTGCAGGCGCCGCCGATCGTCGCGCCGCCGATGACCGCCCCGCCGCGCGAGTGGGACCTGGCGGGCGTGTTCGTGCTGAAGCAGGAGAAGTTCCTGACCTGGGGGCCGGTGATCGACCTGACGCGGCCGTTCCGCGGGTGGGACTTCCAGCTGCAGCCGGTGTGGACGCTCGAGCTGACGCCGAAGCACCGGCGCCTCGACAACTTCTCGCTGGCGGCCGCGTCGGCGCCGGGGCTCGGCACCGCCATCGGGCTGGTGCAGCCGAAGCTGCAGTACCGCGTGCCGGGGACCGAGGTGCGGGTCGGCGTGCAGACGACGATCCTGTCGTTCTTCACCGCGGCGCTGGCCGGCAA
The DNA here is from genome assembly GCF_002343915.1 of Nannocystis exedens. GTDB lineage: Bacteria > Myxococcota_A > Polyangia > Nannocystales > Nannocystaceae > Nannocystis > Nannocystis exedens. The sequence continues at coordinate 7,915,825 of NZ_NETK01000001.1, forward strand.
GGGCAAGGTGATGCGGCCGATGGGGTTCGTGTCCGGGCGGTTCTGAGGCGCCTGTCTCGAAGGGCATGGTCTGGCGGACATGCCCTCCGGCACATGCACTCGGGAGCATGTCCTGCCGGACATGGAGAGCCGGGCCTCGGGCGGTCCCGGCCCCGGGCCGGACGAGGGGCTGCGGCCGGCGGTGCGGCGATCCCGCCGTGAACGGCGTCCGCGGGGGCTGGCCGCGGCGATCGCCGGGTGGCCGGGTGGGCGGGGCGCGAGTTGCCGCGGCGGCGGGCGCGGCGTATCGTCCGAGCGTGATGTCGTCCGCGATGCTCGCGCTGTGGCTGATGCAGGCGCCGCCGTGGCCGTCGCTGCCGGCGACCACGCCGCCGCGCGAGTGGAACCTCGCGGGGCGGTTCACGCTCAAGCACGAGAAGCACCTGCGCTGGCAAGCGGTGGTCGACCCGACGCATCCGTACAAGGGGCTGTACAGCGACGCGCGGCCGACCTGGCTGCTCGAGCTGCGGCCGACCGCGCGCAGGTTCCGGGACTTCGCGCTGGCGGTCGAGTCGCTGCCGGCGTTCGGCACCGGCGTCGGCATCGTGCGGCCCAGGCTGATGTTCCGCGTGCCGGGCACGCAGATCCACCTCGGCCTCGGGGTCCAGCTGCGGGCCTTCCGCAGCTCCGGCCGCTGACCTCACCGCGCGGGCCGTGGGCCCGGAGAGAACACGCCATGTCGACGATCACGGCGCTGCTCGGGCCGACCAATACCGGCAAGACGCACCGCGCGGTCACCCAGCTGCTGGCCCACCGCACCGGCGTGATCGGGCTGCCGCTGCGGCTGCTGGCGCGCGAGGTCTACGACCGCGTGACGGCGGAGGTCGGCGAGGCGGCGGTGGCCCTGGTGACCGGCGAGGAGAAGCGGGTGCCGGCGCGGCCGCGCTACTGGGTGTGCACGGTCGAGTCGATGCCGGAGGGCAAGGACGTCGAGTTCCTGGCGGTCGACGAGATCCAGCTCGCGGCCCACCGCGAGCGCGGACATGTCTTCACGGACAGGTTGATGCGGGCGCGAGGTGTCTCCGAGACCATGTTCCTCGGGTCCGATACGATGACGGGGGCGGTCGAGGCGCTGGTGCCGACGGCGCGGATCGAGCGGCACCCGCGGTTCTCGCGGCTGCGCGGGGTGGCGCCGCTCGAGCTGACGCAGCTGCCGCCGCGCTCGGCGGTGGTGGCGTTCTCGGCCGACCAGGTGTACGCGCTGGCGGAGCAGCTGCGGCGGCGTCGCGGCGGGGCGGCGGTGGTGCTGGGGGCGTTGTCGCCGCGGACGCGCAACGCCCAGGTGGCGATGTACCAGGCGGGCGAGGTCGACTACATCGTCGCCACCGACGCGATCGGGATGGGGCTCAACATGGACGTCGACCACGTCGCGTTCGCGGCGCTGGGCAAGTTCGACGGGCGCACGAACCGGCCGCTCGAGGCGGCCGAGCTGGCGCAGATCGCCGGGCGAGCCGGGCGCTACACCAAGGACGGGACGTTCGGGCCGCTGGCGACGCTGGGGCCGCTGCCGCAGGGGCTCGTGCTGGCGATCGAGCGCCACCAATTCCCGCCGGTGGAGCGGCTGGTGTGGCGAAATCCGGACCTCGACTTCGCGAGCATCGAGGCGCTGGCGCGCTCGCTGCGGCAGCGGCCGCCGCGGCCGGGGCTGCAGCTGCTCGAGCGCAGCGACGACGAGGAGGTGCTCGTCGAGCTGGCGAGCATGTCCGAGGTGCGGGCCCTCGCGCAGCAGTCCGGCGCCGTCGAGCTGCTGTGGGAGGTGTGCCGGATCCCCGACTTCCGCAAGCTGCTCGAGGGCTCGCACGCGCGGCTGCTCGCGGCCGTGTACCTGCAGCTCGCCAAGCACGGCCGCCTCGACCCGGGGTGGATCGAGCGGCGCGTGCGTCGGCTCGACGACACCGAGGGCGACATCGAGGCGCTGATGAGCCGGATCGCGGCGGTGCGGACGTGGACGTACATCAGCCACCGGCCGGGGTGGATCGACGCGCCGGCGCGCTGGCAGGAGTGGACGCGGGCGATCGAGGACCGGCTCTCCGACGCGCTGCACGACCGGCTGACGCAGGCGTTCGTCGACCCGCGGGCGACGGCGCGGGCCCGCAACAAACCTGGCCCGAAGGACAGCCCGTTCGGCCGCCTGCGCGCGCTGCAGCTGCCCGAGGCCGGGGAGCCGCCGCCGCCGAGCGCGGCCGAGGCGATCGTGGCGGCGCCGCACGGGGCGTTCGCGGTCGACGCCCGCGGGCGGATCTCGCTGGCCGGCCGCCCGGCGGCGCAGATGACCCGCGGGCCCGACCTGCTGCGCCCGGAGGTGCAGGTCCTGGCGGACATGTCCATGGGGGCAGGGTCGATCGCACAGGTCCGAAGGCGCATGGTCGCATGGACACGTGACCTGGTGGCCGAGCTGCTGGCGCCGCTGCGGGCGCTGCCGGACGGGCCGGCGCCGAGCCCGGCGGCGCGCGGGCTGCTCTACCAGCTCGAGCAGGGGCTCGGGTCGGTGCTGCGGGCCCGCGCCGAGCCCCAGGTGCGCCACCTGACGGGCGACGACCGCCGGCTGCTCGGAAAGCTCGGGGTGAAGCTCGGCGAGCTGGTGGTGTTCTCGCCGGAGCTGCTGACGACGTGGTCGGTCGAGCGCCGGGCGGCCCTGTGGGCGGCGCGCTCGGGCTCGCGGGTGACGCCGCCGGGCGAGGCGCGGTCGATCGCGCTGACCGATCAGGCCGACCCGGCGGCGTACCACGCGATCGGCTTCCCGCCGTTCGGGCCGCGGGCGATCCGCGCCGACGTGGCCGAGCGAGTTTTTAATCGAGTGCTGGCGGTGACGCGCGCGGGGCCGGCGGGGCTGCCCCAGGAGCTGGCGGCGTGGATCGGCTGCGCGGCCGACGAGGTGCCGGCGATCGTGGCGGCGATGGGCTTTGACGAGGTGGCGGAGGACCGCTGGCTGCTGGCGCCGCGCCGGCCGGAGCGGCGGGGGCGGCGGCGGACGCGGCGCGCGGGGTGAGCTGTCCGAGCGAAGAGGTTGTCTTTTTGGACATGTTTGAAAGGATATGTCACCGAGGACATGACGAAGCTCGCGCTCGGCGGTGAGGCCACGGCCTGCTCGGAGCAGCCGCAGGCGCGGTGATCGCTTCGGGCCGACTGCCGGCCCGGGGATGCGCGGGGCCGTCGAGGCCGCGGGCGGAGAGCGGCGAGCGTCGGGACCTCGCGCCCGCGGCCGCCGCCTCTGGGCGGTGACGACCGTGAGCGCCCGAGGCGAGGCGGTCCTCGGCGGCGGGGCCGCGATGAAGCAGCGGCCGCGAGCGTGAAAGAGGACGTCGGCGCGGGGTCCTGCGTGATATAGGAAGTGGGATGGAGCGGAGCACGATCGAGGCCCGGCTCGCCGACCTCCGGCGCGAATTCGAGGGCGGTCAAAGACTGCTGCGCGAGCTCGAGACCAAACAGATGGAAGTGCGCGACACGTTGCTGCGCATCGGCGGGGCGATGCAGGTGCTCGAGGAGCTGCTCGCCAGTCAACCCGGCGGCGGAGGGTCGCCGTAGGCCGACCTGGGGCCGCGGTGCCGCAACCTTCCACCACTCGGACTGCGAGACCCGGTCGATCGCTGCGAGGCTCGCAGGCACTTCGATCGACGGTGTAATCCGCGGGGCGCTCGCGTCACTCATCGCTGCTTCGGAGCCTCCTCGCCATGCACGATCGTCGTCCCGCCCTCCTCGTCGCCGCCGTCGCGCTCGGCTCCCTCGTCCCGACCGTGGCGTCGGCCAGCTACCCCGCGGGGGTCTGGGCCCTGGTCGAGAAGGTCACGCCCGAACCGGATGACAAGAATCCGACGCGAGTGCGCATCGACGGGCTGTTCATCGTCGCCAACACCAAGCCCGACTTCGCCGCCTATCCCGGCTACTCGGTGCCGGCCTACGGGTACATGTACTATCAATGCGGGGACGCCGATCTGGCGACCTGTCAGATGGAATGGGCCGAGCTGGCGACGGTGGCCGGCGGCGCGGACCGGTGTCGCGGCTGGGGTGACAACTCGCTGCCCGCCAACGGGACGGTGCGCACGGGCGAGCCGCAGGCGGAGCCGGACGGGTATCCGATCAGCATGGGCATCGTGCCGGGGTTTTCGCCGTGCGAGGCGCTGAAGCAATGGACGGCCGAGAACCCGCCACAAGGGGCGACGACCGGCGAGGGGACGAGCGAGGGGACGAGCTCGGGCGAGTTCGCGTCCCAGGGGACGTCGAGCTCGTCGCAGGGGTCGGCGAGCGAGTCCGGCGGACCGGCGACGGGCTCGCCGACGACGGGCGGCGAGCCGAACGGCAGCACCGCGGACGAGACCGGCGCGAACGAGCCGGGGACCGCGAGCGGGGCGTCGGGGCAGGCCGACACCGGGTCGCCCGGCGGGGACAAGGGCTGCGTGTGCAGCTCCAGCGGTGAGCCGGGGCCGCTGGCGGGGCTGGTCACCGTGGTGGGTCTGCTGGCGCTCCGCCGCCGCGGTCGCGCATGAGGCTGTTTCGTCACTCGCGCCGCGACGCCGGCCCGGTGCTGGCGGCGCTGACGCTCGGGGGGCTGGCAGTGACGATCGGGCCATGTCTCATGGAACATGGCTTTTGGGGCATGGTCTCCGGGGCATGCTCGTTCGCGCTGGTGGTGTGGTGGACGTCGAACACGGTCGCGCACGTCCACCTGCACACGCCGGTGTTCCGCTCGCGGGCGCTGTGCCGGCTGCTGTCGCTGTACCTCAGCGCGCTGACGCTGGTGCCGCAGGCGATCTGGCGGGCGCGTCACCTCGACCACCACCGCGGGACGCGCTCGCGGCTGCGCCTCGGGCTGGCGGGCTGCGTCGAGGTCGGGGTGGTGGCCCACGTGGCGCTGGCGCTGGCGCTTGTCCGTCGGGACATGTTCTTCGGGGCAGTGTTGCCGGGGTGGCTGCTCGGCCTCGGGCTGTGCCTGCTGCAGGGCCGCGGCGAGCACCTGGACGGGCAGGCGGCGGGGATCAGCCACTACGGGAGAATCTACAACCTGCTGTGGTTCAACGACGGCTATCACGCAGAGCACCACGCCCGCCCGGGGGCGCACTGGACGACGCTGCCTGCCGTGCGATCGACGGGGGCGGCGAGCAGCGCGCGCGCGCCGGTGCTGCGCGGGCTGTCGATCGCCGACGCGCTGGTCGGGCTCGAGCGGCTGGCGCTGCGCTCGCAGCGGTTGCAAACGTGGCTGGTCGAACGCCACGCGGCGGCGCTGCGGCGCCTGCAGCCGGCGCTGGCGGGCCGGCCGATCCTGCGGGTGGTGGTGATCGGCGGCGGGCTGTTCCCGCGCTCGGCGCTGGCGCTGCTGCAGATCTGGCCCGAAGCGCAGGTGACGATCATCGACGCCGACGCGCGGCACCTCGAGCGCGCGCGCGAGCTCCTGCGCTGCAGGGAGGCCGGGCGGCGCGTCGAGTTCGTGCACCGGCGCTACGAGCCCGGGACCCCGCTGGCGGCCGATCTGGTGATCGTGCCGCTGGCGCTGGTCGGCGACCGCGACGCGGTGTACGCGGCAGGCGGGCCGCCGCGGGTGGTCCACGAGTGGATCTGGCGCCGGCGCGGGGCCGCGAGCGCGGTGGTCTCGCGGTGGCTGCTGAAACGGGTCAACCTGGCGCTGCCGTGAAGAAGCTGCACCGCACGCGACCGTTCCTGCGCGCCTACGGGCTGCTGCCGCACCGGCTGCTGGGCGCGGCGACGCGGACGCTGATGCGCGCGAGCCGGCCGCGGTGGGCGGTGCGGGCGGCGATCCGGTGGTGGATCCGCCGCGGCGGGATCGACGTGTCGCAGTGCGCCGAACAGAGCTGGCCGACGCTCGAGGCGTTCTTCCTCCGCCGGCTGCGGGCCGGGGCGCGGCCGCTCGGGGCGGGGTTCGTCAGCCCGGCCGATGGGCTGGTCGTCGGGACAGGTCCGATCGAGCAGGGGACGATCCTGCAGGTCAAGGGCTCGCCGCTGCGCCTGGGGCGGGTGCTGGCGGCGCGGCCGGAGGAGGTGGCGGCGCTGGCGGGCGGGCGCTACGTGACGATCTTCTTGACGCCCGACGGCTACCACCGGCTGCACATGCCGTGCGACGCGGAGGTGGCGGAGGTGCGCTGGATCGGCGGGCGCTCGTTCCCGCAGAACGTCGACGCGCTGCGCGTGATCCCGCGGATCTACGAGCGCAACGAGCGGGCGGCGCTGCGCTGCGTGGCCGGCTCGGGGGCGGTGTTCTGGCTGGTGCTGGTCGGCGCGAGCCTGATCGGGGGGATCGAGCTGGCCGGGCTTCAGCGGGCCGCGTGGGCCCGCCCGCGCGGGTTCGCGTGGGGCCGGAGGTTCAAGAAGGGGGACGAGCTGGGGTGGTTCCGGTTCGGCTCGACGGTGGTGATCGCTGCTCCGAAGGACATGTTGGAAGGGACATGTGATTTCGCGGGCGCGGCGGTGCGCGTGGGCCAGCGGCTCGGTTAGGGGGCCTGCTGTTCGCGGGGGCGGCGATCGGGTATGGTCGCGGGGATGCAGTCGCCGTCCGTGTCCCACCGCCTCCAGGCCGTCGCCGCGCGGGCCTTGCTGTCGCTGCCCGACTCGCTGCAGCGGGTGCTCGCCGGCGGCAGACCGGTCGAGCGCGACGGCTACACGCTCGACCCGCAGGTGCAGCACATGCTGGCGATGCAGCGGCGGATGCGACGGCCGCACTTCCATCACCTGTCGGTCGAGCGGGCGCGGCGCGAGATGGAGATCAACACGTGGTTGCTGGCGCCGCTGACCCCGGCGCTCGAAGCTGTCCGCGACGAGATGTTCCCGGGGCCAGCCGGAAAGATCGCGGCGCGGATCTACCGGCCGCGCGGGCTGGCCGCGCCGGCGCCGGCGACGGTGTACTTTCACGGCGGCGGGTTCGTGGTCGGCGGCCTCGACTCGCACGATCCGGTGTGCCGGATCCTCGCCCACGAGGCGCGCTGCGTGGTGATCGCGGTCGACTATCGCCTGGCGCCCGAGCACCGGTTCCCGGCGGCGGCCGACGACGCGCTGGCGGCGTTCCGGCACGTGGTCGCCGAGGCGGGCGCGCTCGGGATCGACGTCCGCCGGATCGCGGTGGCGGGCGACAGCGCGGGCGGCAACCTGTCGGCGGTGGTGTCGCTCGACACCCGCGGCGACACGGTGCGGCCGGCGTTCCAGCTGCTCATCTATCCGGCGGTCGACCTGACGATGTCGTTCCCGTCGATCCGGAGCCTCGGCGAGGGGTTCTTTCTCGAGCAGGCGACGATGGAGTGGTTCATGAACCACTACCTGCGCGGCGCCGAGGACGGGCGCGACCCGCGGGCGTCGCCGTGGTTCGCGGACGTCTCCGGAGCGCCGGCGGCGGCGGTGTTCACGGCCGGGTTCGACCCGCTGCGCGACGAGGGCGAGGCGTACGCCCGCAAGCTCGGGGCCGCCGGCGTGCCGGTCGCGTACACGTGCCACCGCGGGATGTTCCACGGGCACATCAGCGCGTCCGGCGGGCTGTCGAACGCGCGGCCGGCGTTGAGCGAGATGACCGCGGCGCTGCGGCGGGCGCTGACCTGAGCGGGTCCGATGGCTGGTCTTGCGGACATGTTCCGAATGCCAGGCCACCGGGACCGCGGTGGCCGCCCGGAGACCTGTCCGAAGGAGCATGCCGAGGTCGCCGGCGCGGACGCCCAGCGCCGCGCGAGCGACCGCACCAAGGACCGTCGTCTTCCTCCGCCGAGCTCGACGGGAGGGAGATCGCCGGTGACCGGCGGGTGATCGCTCGGGCGGGCGCCGAGGAGCGTCCCTAGCGCACGCGGTCGATCCGGCGCCGGCGGGGCGCGGTGTGGTCTACTCGCGGGGATGTCCGAGCTCGAGTTCCACACGCTGCTGGTCCAGGGAGTGTTCCTCGTCGCCGCGCTGACGGTGCCGGCCCTGCTGTTCATCTCGGCGCCGTACGGCCGCCACGCGCGCGGCGGCTGGGGGCCGCAGATGGACACGCGGCTGGCGTGGATGGTGATGGAGTCGCCGTCGGTGCTGTGGTTCTCGGCGGTGTTCTTCGCCGGGGCGCACGCGTGGAGCCTGGTGCCGCTGCTGCTGCTGGTGCTGTGGCAGTCGCACTACGTGCAGCGGGCGTTCATCTTCCCGCTGAAGATCCGCCCGGGCGGCCTCACGCCGGTCAGCGTGGTGGCGATGGGCTTCGCGTTCAACCTCGTCAACGCCTACGTGAACGCCCGCTGGGTCAGCGAGTTCGGCCGCTACGAGCTGTCGTGGCTGCTCGACCCGCGGCTGTGGCTCGGGGTCGGGCTGTTCGTGCTCGGCTACCGGATCAACCGCCGCGCCGACGCGGTCCTGGCCGCGCTGCGGAGGCCGGGCGAGACCGGCTACAAGATCCCCCGCGGCGGGCTCTACGAGCTGATCTCGTGCCCCAACTACTTCGGTGAGCTGCTCGAATGGACAGGTTGGGCGATCGCCACCTGGTCGGTCGCCGGGCTGTCGTTCGCGGTGTTCACCGCGGCCAACCTGGTGCCGCGCGCGCTGTCGCACCACAAGTGGTACAAGCAGAAGTTCCCCGACTACCCGCCGGGGCGCAAGGCGGTGATCCCGTTCGTGCTGTGATACGGGTGGCGCTGGGGACATGTCGCCAGGGGCATGTCCCGGAGAACAGGTCGAAATTCGGCGCACGACGCGGCGCCGCGCCGGCTCGGGGGCATGTCCCTGCGATCAGAGCGGCGGGGACAGGCCGGGGGTGTTGGTGATGACCCACCGGGCGGGGCAGGCGATCGCTTGCAGGCGCATGAAGGCCTCGCTGCGGGCGATCATCTGCTCGCCCTCGGAGCCGCCGAGCCAGGTGCCGAGGCGGAGGCGGGCGGCGGCGGCGGCGAGGGGCATGTCGGCGGCGTCGAAGGCGTCGGCGGCGGCGCTGAGGGCCGGGACGACCTCGGCGGCCGGGACGTCGCGCAGGGCCAGGGCGGCGGCGTCGAGGAGGGCGGCGGAGGCGAGCGCGCCGGCGGTGCCGACCGCTCGCAGGGCGTCGGCGTCGGCGGCGGCGGCGGCGAGGTAGGGCTCGCGGGCGGCCCCACCTGACCGTTCGGCCATGGCCAATGCGACCTGTCCGTGGAGACTGATGAAGTTGGCGCGCTGGTTCTTGGTGAACGCGGCGCCGCCGGCGGCCAGCACGCCGGTGACGCGCTCGACCTCGGCCCAGGCGACCGCGACCTCGCCGGCGTACTGGGCGCAGAGGGCCTCGATCATCGAGGCGCGCAGGCCGGCGGCCGAGCCGGCGGCGACGTTGCCGAGGCGGACGGCGCGGGCGACGACCTCGCGGGCGTCGGACGGGGCGTCGGCGGCGAGCAGGACGAGGGCGCTGTAGTAGGCGGCGACGAACTCGACCATCGAGTCGCCGGTCTGCTGGGCCTGCTCGCTCATGACGGCGCTGCGCAGGGCGATCGCCCGCAGCTCGCCGCGCGACTCGAGCAGGCTCATGAGCATGACGGCGCCGAAGTTGCACTCCCAGGCGATGTTGCTGCAGCGCTGGCGCAGGTGCGTGATGCCGAACTCGAGGTCGCGCATGGCGTCGGACCAGCGGCCGCGGCTGACGGCGGAGATGCCGTCGAACAGCACGGACAGGCCGACGATGTAGGGGTCGTCGCGGCGGCGCAGGTAGTCGTCGATGACGGCCCGCAGGCGGGCCAGCGCGGCGGCGTCGCCGGCGACCGACCACAGCGCGCGGACGATCACCATGCCGCGGACGTGGCGGGTCTCGTCGCCGATGGCGCGGGCGATCGCCGCGCTGCGGGCGGCGAAGTAGGCCGAGCGCACCGGGCTGTGGATGAACAGGCCCTTGGCCGCGGCCCACAGCGCGTCCGACAGCGCGGGGCCGTCCGAGCCTGTCCCCATGGTCATGTCGGGCTCGGCCCCGCGGAGCAGCGCGGCGACCTCGGCCTGGAAGGCGGCGGCCAGCGCCTCGCCGCTGCCGGGGTCGGAGAAGCCTGTCCCCTTGAGCAGGTCCTTGAGGACAGCCTCGCCGCGGGCCGTCTCGCCGACGGCGAAGTACTGCTCGCAGGCGCGGACGCGCAGCTCGGCGCGCTGGGTGATCGGGGCCTTCGCGGCGGCGCGGAGGAAGATCGGCGCGGCCTCGAGGCCGAGGCCGGCGTCGACCTTGGCGCGGGCGCAGGCGACCATGCGCGGCCACGACTCGGGGGTGCAGCGCAGCGCGAGCTCCTGCAGCTCGGCGGCGCGGGCGAACGCGAGGGCGTCGGCGGCGGCCTTGCCGGCCCGCTCGGCGTAGGTCGCGGCCCGCTCGCGCTCGCCGGCGGCGAACAGGTGGCGGGCCATGAACTCGGGGTCGGGCCGGCCGAGCTGCAGCGCGGTGTCGGCGAGCAGGCGGTGGAGCTGGCGCGCGCGCTCGGGCGCGAGGCCGCGGACGACCAGGGCGCGGCCGCGGTCGTGCAGCGGCTCGACGCTGGGGGCGTGGTTGCGGCGGCCGAGCTGGACCAGCCGGGCGGCGTGCAGGCGGGCCAGGCGGGCGTGGATGTCCGACGGGTCGCCGAGCGCCCGCGCGAGCAGGCCGGTCGGCAGCGGGGCGCCGGCGACGGCCACCAGCTCGAGCGCGGCGCGGTCGCCGGACGCGAGGTTGTCGACCCGCGCCTGAAGGCATGTCTCGAAGGACAGGCTCTCGGGGGTGAGGGTGGTGAGGTCGGCGTGGGTGAGCTCGTGGACCAGCGCCTCGAGCACGTACGAGTCGCCGCGGGCCTCGTCGGCGATCGCGGCGGCCCACGGCTCGGGCGGCAGGCCGGCGGCGACCAGCAGGGCGCGGGCGGCCGCGTGGGCGTCGCGCTCGTCGAGGCGGCCGACGTCGAGGCGGGCGACGTGGAGCTCGGGCAGCACGCGCAGCTGCAGGCGCTCGAACTCGTGGCGGACCAGCGGCGAGCCGGGCCACTCGGTGTGGTAGGCGACGACCAGCAGCAGCGCCGGCGCGTCGGGCGGGGCCAGCAGCTCGGACAGCAGGCGCACGCTGTCGGCGTCGCTCCAGTGGAAGTCGTCGAGGAACAGGACCAGGCGGCGGCGCGCGGCCAGAGCGGCGAGCAGGCGCTTGAGCGCGGCGAAGGCCTTGCGCCGCGACTCCTGGTCGGACACGCCGGCGCGGGCGCTCTGGGCCAGCTCGCGCACCGCCGAGACCCGCTGCAGCACCGGGAACACGCGCGCGAGCTCGCCGGTGTGGGTGCCGAGCAGCGGCGTGAGCTCGAACGGCTCGAGCGCGCCGAGGTGGTCGGCGAGGGCGTCGACGAGGCTGTCGAAGGCCTTGAACGGGACCGTCTCGTGCTGGTAGCAGCGGGCGGTGAGGGCGACGACGTCGCCGCGCGGCGCGAGGGCGCCGAGGAAGCCGTGGACGAGGCCCGTCTTGCCGACGCCGGGCTGGCCGCGCAGGTAGACGCAGGCGGTGCGGCCGCGGGCGGCGGCGGCGAGGCCCTCGTCGAGCGCGTCGAGCTCGGCCTTGCGTCCGAAGAGGATCGAGCTGCTGGCCATCGCCGGCGCGGGGGCCAGCGCCGCCCCGCCGCACCACGCCAGCAGCTTGGCCCCGGAGGCGCGCTTCTCCGGGTCGCGCCGCAGCAGCTCGCTGATCAGCGCCGCCAGGTCTTCGGGCAAGCCGGGGCCGCGCGGCGGGGCCGGCTCCTCGCACTGCTTGGCGAGGAAGATCTGGGCGTAGCCGCCGGTGAACGGCAGCTTGCCGGTCAGCGCCTCGTAGAGCATCACGCCGACGGCGTACCAGTCGCTGGCCGGGGTCGCGAGCTGGCCGGCGCACTGCTCCGGGGACATGTAAAGAGGAGTGCCCGCGGGCGTCTCGTTGTTGTTGCTGCGGGTGATCGCGGCGACCAGGCCGAAGTCGAGGATGACGACGCGGCCGCCCGAGGTGACGAGCACGTTCGACGGCTTGAGGTCGCGGTGGAGCAGGCCCTGCTCGTGCAGCGCGGTGACGCCGAGCACGAGCTGGCGGATCAGCGCGCGCAGGCGGCGGTCGCTGTCGGGCGCGCGCACGAGGGCGCGGAGCGCCGTGCACAGGTCGACGCCGCCGACGTACTCCATCGTGATCAGCCACAGGTCGCCCTGCGAGTGCAGCTCGTACAGCGTGACGAGGTTCGGGTGGCCGACCTCGGCCATGCTGCGGAACTCGTACTTGAAGCGGTGCAGCTCCGAGGGGCCCATGCGGAGCAGCGACTTCACGGCGACGCGTTGACCGGTGCGCGTGTCGGTCGCCTCGTAGACGGCGCCCATGCCGCCGGCGCCGAGCGGGCGCAAGATCCGGTACGGGCCGACCTGGCCGGCCAGTGCGGTCGCCGGCGGCGGCTGCGGCCCGGTTCGCTCCATGACGCCCTCTTCGGGCGGAGTGCTCATCGTCGGCGACAGCGCGAGGTCCGGCAGGATCGCCGTGTTCGCGAATTGGATCGCCACCGCCATGGTCTCGCGAAGACGATCGCCGGCCGCGCGTGGCAGACCGACTTCGGTGCGCGGCTGCTCAGGCGGCGCTTGCACCTGCACGGGGAGCTTCATGGCGGGGGAGCCGCTTGCAGGCTAGCACGGCCGCCCGAGGCCGCGCTCGAGCCTGGTGATCAGATCGGCGTGCTCGGACGCGCAAGCGGGGCCGCGCGACCGCAGGGCGATCGCCAGGGCCCACCCGAGGTCGAGCGCCGTTCCGCGGGCCGCTGCCGGCCAGTAGGCGGCCTCGCAGCCGGCTCGGAGGCGGAGGGTCCAGTTGGCCGGATCGACCACTCCAGGGGCGTTGTAGATGTCGTGGGCGCCGAACAGGTCGCTCATGAAGACGGCCACCTGGCGCGCGGGGCACACCAGGAGGTCGGCGAACTTGGCGTGCACGAGCGCGGCGGGGTCCGCGAGCATGCGCGCGCGCAGCGGGTCATCGTCGCTGCGCGACCCCAGACGTCCGCACAAGTACGCCGTCTGCGCGGCAGCGAGCGGGGTCTTGTGCCACGAGGCCGCGAGCCGCCAGATCGGCGGGGTGTCGTGGTTGCCGAGCATCACCCAGTCCTCGGGGCGGGCGTTCTCGCTGCGGTAAACATCGTTGGGATTGTTGAGGTCGGCCTTCTGCGTGACCCGGAAGCGCCCCAGGCCGTGGCCTTCCAGCACCCGCTGCAGCGGGTAGGGCTGCGTGCTGAGGACTTCGCACAGGACGTCGTCGAGCGCGCGCCCGTGCGCGCGGGCGGCCGCGAGCACGACGTCGAGCTGGGCGGCGTAGCGGGCGACCTGCGCGTCGTCGAGCGTGTGGACCCACCGGTCGGCGTGGCGCGGGAGGGCGAGGTCGAGCTGGTCCGCGCGCGCGATCGCGTAGGCCGCCAGGCGCGGATGGTCCGAGAGACATGGCGATTCGAACAGGCGCGCGCCGCCCTGGACCGCGCGGTAGGCGTCGGGCTCGTCGGTGCGGTACACCCAGGGGCACACCAGGCCGTGCGGGTGGTCGACACGCAGGCCGTCGTAGTCGCGCAGCATCGCGTCGGTCCGCGCGGCCACCAGCCGCAGGGCCGGGCCGAGCTCGCCGCCGCCGCCGCCGTGGTAGAGGCGCGGGTCGAGGACCGGGTAGCCCCAGGGCTGGCCGTCCGGGTTGGTGCGGCTCGGCGGCGCGCCCATCGCGTAGCCGGGCAGGAACAGGTCGTGCAGCGCCCAGGTGTCGGCGACGGAGATCCCCACCTGGAGATCGCCGAACAGCCGCAGGGCCGGCAGGCCCGGCCGGGCGGCCAGCTCGGCGCGCAGGGCGGCGTGCTGGCGGGCGACGAGCAGCTGGCAGAACGCCAGGAACTCGAGCTCGCGCGCGTAGGTCCGCGACAGGCCGGCCCGCCGCGCCGCCGCGGCCTGCGACTTGCTGACCCAAAGTTCCTGGTCCCTCGGCCATGTCCTCCAGTGCGATCCGTCGAAGCTGACCCTCAGGCCATGTGCTCCGGACCATGTCCCTCCGGTCCGATAGGCGGTCGACAGGACCTCGTACAGCCCGGCCGGCGCCAGCCAGCCGGCGTGCTCGCGGGCGAACCCGTCGAAGGCCTCGGCGAGGTCGGCGACCGAGGGGTCGGCGGCGGCGCGGCGGCGGGTGAAGCCGTGCCAGGCGCTGGCGAGGGCGGCGAGCTGGCGCGGCCACACGGCGGCGTAGTCGGCCCGCTCGGTCACGCCCTGGCCGCCGCGCGCCGGTCGGCCGCGGAGGAGGTCGTCGAGGTCGGCGCGCGGGAGGACGTTGCCGTAGAAGGGGTCGTCGGCGAGCGGGCGCAGGGCGATCGAGAGGATGTCGCGGGCGAACAGGGCGCCGTCGTACGGCGAGGGGTTGTAGCGCGAGGTCTGACCTTGAGGGCCGAGCTGCACGCCGGTGAACCCGAGCTGGCGCACGAACGCGAGGAAGGCCCGGCCGCCGCCGCTGTACGGGGAGCCGCGCCCGAGGTCCTCGTCGTCGCGACCTGGGAAAGAGACGTCGTGGATCGACAGCACGAGGTGGCGCTTGCCGAGGATGTCGAGGGCTGCCGCGAGGTCGGCGCGGGCGACGGGGCGATCGTGGGCCGGCATGCGGCGGAAGGGTAGCGAGGGCGCGGCCGCGCGTCACGCGGCGTGGACCGCTCGACCCCCGAACGGCTACCTTCGCCGCGGATGATCGTCACGACCAGGGACTCCTGGCTGTACTTCGTGTTCGCGGCGCGTGGCACGACGCTGTCGCGGATCTGGCGGCGGCTGACGGTCAACGTCGTGTTCGCCCTGGTGATGACGCTGGGCCACATGCAGTACGGCTGGCTCGACGGCCGCGACGTCACGCCGCTGCCGTTTACCCTGATCGGCTTCGTCCTCAGCATCTTCCTCGGCTTCCGCATCAACACCGCCTACGACCGCTACTGGGAGGGCCGGCGGCTGTGGGGCCAGCTGGTCAACACCAGCCGCACCCTGGCCCGGCAGATCCAGACGCTGGTCGGCGCCGGGCCCGGCGACCCGGCGGTGGCCGAGCGGCGGCGGCGGCTGATCTACCTGGTGATGGCCTTTCCGCACGCGCTGCGCATGCGCATGCGCGGCGAGGAGGCGATGGTCGCCGACCTCGGCCCGTTCGTGACGCCCAGCGAGCTCGAGCAATTGAAGCGCGAGCGCAACCGGCCCAACGCGCTGGTCCAGCGGATGGCCGAGCTGCTCGACGAGGCCTACCGGGCCGAGCTCGTCCATCCGATGCACCTGAGCCTGCTGCACCAGTCGCTGACCTCGCTGACCGACATCCAGGGCGGCTGCGAGCGGATCGCCAACACCCCGATCCCGTTCGCCTACCAGGTGCTGCTGCGCCACATCGTCGGCGCCTACTGCTACGCGCTGCCGTTCGGGGTGCTGTTGCCGCTGGGCCTGCTGACGCCGGTGGTCGTGCTGATGATGTCGTACGCGTTCTACGGGCTCGACGCGCTGGGGGAGGAGATCCAGGAGCCGTTCGGCAGCGACCCCAACGACTTGCCGCTGTCCGCGCTGTGCCGCACGATCGAGATCGACCTGCGCCAGCGCCTCGGCGAGACCGAGCTGCCCGAGCCGGCCCAGCCGCACCATGGCCAGCTGCTCTGAGGGACATGATTTTCAAGACATGTCGCAAGAGACTGCTCATGTGACGGCGGCCGGGCGGCGGCTCGAGTACCGCTGGATCGGCCCGGGGCCGCAGGCGGCGCCGACGCTGGTGCTGCTGCACGAGGGGCTCGGGTGCGTGAGCCTGTGGCGCGACTTCCCCGACCGCCTGGCGGCGGCGACCGGCTGCGGGGCGCTGGTGTACAGCCGCGCCGGCTACGGCCGCTCGCAGGCGATCTCCCTGCCGCGGCCCCTCGACTACATGCAGCGCGAGGGCGAGGCGGTGGTCGGGCCGGTGCTCGACGCGCTGGCGGTGCGCTCGGCGATCCTGGTCGGACACAGCGACGGCGGGTCGATCGCGCTGGTCCACGCGGCGACCGACGGGCGCTCGCGCGTGGCCGGGCTGGTGCTGATGGCGCCGCACGTGTTCTGCGAGGAGGTGTCGGTGCGCAGCATCGCCGCGGCCCGGCGCGAGTACGAGACGGGCGAGCTGCGCGCGCGCCTGCGGCGGCACCACGGCGACAACGTCGAGGCGGCGTTCCGCGGCTGGTGCGAGGCCTGGCTCGACCCCGACTTCAGGCGCTGGAACCTCGAGGGCTACCTGCCGCGGGTGACGGCGCCCACGCTGCTGATCCAGGGCGAGGACGACGCGTACGGGACGACGGCGCAGCTCGAGGCGATCGCCCGCGGCGTCGCCGGGCCGGTCGAGACGCTGCTGCTGCCCGGCTGCGGGCACAGCCCCTACCGCGAGCGCCCTGACGAGACGCTGGCGGCCTCGGCGCGGTTCGTGCGGGCGATCGTGGGGCGGTAGAATCGACGTGTGCGTCGGGGCACGTCCGAGGGGGCATGGTCGATCGAGCATGTCCTCTTCTCAAAAATGTTTGAACTGTCACTCGGGGGTCGAGGCGGAGCCGGCGGTCTTCGGGGCGGCGGAGCGACCACTCGCGGCGCGGGGTCGGGCTCGGCGTCGCTCGAGGTCACTGTCACTGTCCCGACAAACGAGGTGCAGGGATGAGAGCTCGTCTTGTTCGCCGTTGCTGCTGCTCGCGGCGAGGGGGCTCCGGTCGCTCGTGGCGGCCGCTCGAGGGGATCCCCCGGTGGTGAAGAGCGCGCGAGTGCTCGTCCCTCGGTGGCTCGACATCCGATATGCTGCCGGCCATGCGCAAAGCCCTTGTCTTGTTGTTCGCGTCGCCGCTGTGCCTTTTCGGGTCCATGGCCCGCGCCGACGCCTTGCCCGACCCCGACCCGTACATGGCGTGCGAGGAGCAGGCGCTGGGCACGGCTTGCTTCTCCGAGCTCGGCGACGGCCTCTGCGTCGAGGCCGATTGTCCGAGCGACCCGGGGAAGAAGTGCGGCTACTGCGACCCGAACGCGACGGCGACGACCAGCGCCGGCAGCACGGACACCGGCACCGGGACCACCGGCGGCAGCAGCACGACGGGCGAGACCGCCGGCGGCGCGAGCGAGACGGCCGACGGGAGCTCGAGCGACGGCGGGACCACCGACGCGACGACCCCGAAGAAGGAAGAGGGCTGCGGCTGCCGCAGCGACGCGTCGCCCGGGGCGGCGCTCGGGCTGCTCGCGCTCGTCGGCCTGCTGCGCCGGCGCCGGCGCTGAGGTCGGATGCCCGGAGGGACATGCTCAGGGAAGCATGTCCTCGAGGACATGCGTGAGGACGACCCCGAGCGTCCGTCGCTCGCGCGCTGCCGGGCGAGGGCGCCCCACCGAACGTCGATGCGGGACGGCTGCGGCCCGCTCGTCCGCGGCCGTACCGCGCGCGAGCCGAGCAACCCGTGGCGGTCCACCGCGCCGCCTGCAACGGGTCGACGCGCGACTCCAGGGGTGAGTTGCGCCGCTCGGCGATGTGCTGGCGGTGGTCGTTGCGCGCCCGGCGATGCCGGACAGCGGCGGCGGTCGACATGACCCCCTGGACATGCCCATGGGAGCATGTCCGAAAGACAAGTCAGCCGAGGGCGAAGCGGCGGAGCCACCACTCGAAGGTCACGTGGCCGTCCTCGGCCTCGGTGGAGACCGCGCCGCCGACCATGAGGTAGTCGGGGCCGAACGCCACGCCGACGGCGCTGTCGCGCTCGTTGTCCTGCGGACTGGCGAACCTCGACGACCACACCGGCGCCCCCTCGCCGTCCAGGAGGCGGACGATGGCGGACTCGTTGTCGCCGAGGTCGATGCCGACGACCGCGATGCGGCCTCCCGGACCCGCAGCACTTTCTCGGGCCTGGGGGAGGTGCCGGCGCGATAGGGGGTGAGGTCGGTCCACACCTCGGCGAAGTCACCGGTCAAGCGGCGGACGAGCAGGCCGATCGGCTCTTCGAGGCTGCGGCCGGCGAGGACGAGGTCGCCGTCGCCGTCGACGGCGAGCGAGGACCAGGCCGGCGCGGCCGGGTCGTCGAGCTCGAGCGAGAGCAGCGCGCCCGACCCGGTGTCGAAGGCGGCCAGCATCGACCGGCGCCCCTGGTCGGTGAACACCACGCCGGGGACGAGGATCCGGCCGCTCGCGGCCACGAGCTGTTCGGGAGTCACCGTGAGCCCCTCCGGGGTGGCCCCCTCCCACACGGGCTCGCCCGTGGCGGGGTCGAGGCGGTGGACGACGAACCGCTCCTCGTTCTCGGGGTCGCCGGTGCCGACGTAGAGTCCGTCGCCAGTGGCGCCAGGCCGGCGACGCCGAGCCCCGGGAACGGGTCCCAGTTCGCCACCTGCGTGCCGTCCGGATCGAAGGCGTGGATGCCGGTCAGCGAGTTCACCAGGAAGATCTGCCCCGCGGGGCTGACGGCGAGCTCGCCGTACGACGTCTCGGTGCTCCACAGCTCGGTGCCGTCGGGCGCGAACGCCCTGAGGAAGCCCGGCTCGTCCACCACGCCGAAGGTGCGGTTTCCGTCAAAGCTGCCCAAATTTTTCATGCTGCGACTCGCAATCTTGCGATCGCAGACGTGGCGGGGCGAGCGCTCGTGCCGCACGTCCGAGCGCGACGACCGACATAAAGTAGATCGGCCGCGCTGCAGCGGCGGCGGGTCGGACCTCGTTCGGACCTGCCGCGGCAAGGCAGGGACCCTCGCGCGAGGCGGCGCGGAGGCACATGTCTGAAAGGTCAGGCGACCTTCTTGGCCGTGGGGCTGGGGCCGCTGGCGTGGCGGCGCAGCTTGTGGATCCCCGGGTTGTAGCAGACGCCCGGCATGCCCAGCATCTGCGGGACGATGCAGCGGTTGCAGCTCTCGCAGGCGGTGGCGGCGGTGTCGGACGGGCCGGCGGCGGCGAGGAAGCGGCGGGCGAGGTCGGGCTCGGCGTAGAAGGGGCGGCCGATGCCGATCATGTCGGCCTCGCCGCGCGCGAGGATCTCGGCGGCCTCGGCGGGGGTGCGGATGCCTCCGACCGCGAACACCGGCAGCTCGACGGCCGCCTTGACGGCGCGGAAGACGTCGCGGTTCCACACCGGCGCGAACGGGTACTTGCGCGCGGCCAGGAACATGCCGACGTGGACCAGGGCGGCGCGCACGCGGCTGCCGGTGGCCTCGAGCAGGCGGCGGCGCAGGCCGGGGTTGTCGAACGAGGCGCGCGGGAACTCGCCGCGGGCGATCGAGGTGTTGGGCAGGGCGTCGGCGATCACCGGGGTGAGCGCGGCGAAGCCAGCGGCCTCGGCCATGCGCGCGATCTCGACGCCCTCGCCGAGGTCGATGCCGCGGCCGATCGGGGTCAGCTCGACCGCGGTGTACTTGAGGAGGACGGGGAAGTCGGCCCCGGCCTCGCGCGCGATGGCCTCGCGGATCTCGCGGATGAAGGTCATGCGCCCGTGGATGTCGCCGCCGTAACGATCGCGGCGGCGGTTGAAGATCGGGCTGAGAAATTGGTGCAGCAGCTTGGCGTTGCTGGCGGCCAGCTGGACGCCGTCGTAGCCGGCCTCGCGGGCCCAGGCGGCGACCAGGCCGAAGCGCTCGGTCAGCTGCTGGACCTCGCGCGTGCTGAGGACGTGGGTCTGGCTGCGGTGCAGCGCGCGCAGCCACAGCGGCAGCGGGCTCGGGGCGTACGGCGGCGAGGTGCGCACCGGCGCGAACTTGGTGTGCCAGGCCTCGAGCGCGAACAGGCCGCCGTGGCCGAGCTGGGTGACGATCTTGCCGCCCGCGTCGTGGACGGCGCGGGTCAGCGGGGCGAGGGCGAGCATGCGCTCGCGCTCGCCGATCGCCGACATGCCCGGCGAGGTGCGACCCTCGGGACAGACGATCGTGTTGCCCTGAATGATGAGTCCGACCCCGGCGGCGGCGTTCGGCACGAAGTGGCGGGCGTAGACGGCGGCGGGGTCCTCGGCGCCGCCGGCACCCTCGAGCACGGGCGCGCGATAGAGGCGGTTCTTGAGGCGGAGGGTGCCGATGTCGATGGGGTCGGTGAGGCGGACGGTGGGCATAAAATTAGACCGTTTCCGGGAGCAGCTGGGCCAGAGTGATTTCCACGAGGGCCTCGATGTGCCGGCGCCGCCGCTTGAGCGCGGCCGGCGACAGCACGTCGCGGCGGAACAGGTCGTTGAGCAGCGGCTCGTAGAGGAAGGGGGCGATGATGGCCCCGAACACCGAGACGATGACCTCTTCGAGGCTGCCGAGTGTGCCAGCGACCCGCCGGCCGACGAACGGCTTCAGCGTGTCGACCAGCGGGTGCAGATATTCGTGGGCGACGCGGCGCAGGTGCGGGTCGTTGTTGAGGAGCGCGCGCTGGATCAGCCGCGGGAAGTCGCGCTCCTGCGCGAGGTGGTCGAGGTAGGCGCCGATGACCCGATGAATCCGCTCGCGCGGGGCCCCGGCCTGGTGAAACGCGGCGAGCAGCCGGGTCCGCAGGCCGCTCATCGCCTCGTCGATCACCTTGCGATAGAGGCCCTCTTTGCTGCCGAAGTGATAGCGGACGAGCGCCGGGTTGACGCCGGCGGCGCGCGCGATGTCCCGCACCGAGGCGGCCGCGTAGCCGCCGCGCGAGAACGCCGAGCGCGCCGCGGCGAGGAGCGCCTGCGCGGTCCGATCGCCCCGCTCCTCGCGGCCGTCTGGGGTGGTTTTCGCCTCGCCCGAGCTCGTCACGCGCACGCCAGATAATTTGCACACATGTGTAAGCAGGTCCAGTGGAATTTGTACGCGCGTACAAATGCAAAGGGCGTGATACAGTGGCCGCTATGCTGCGGTCTGGGCTGATTCTCGTGGGAGTGGGTGCGGTGGTGTCGGGGTGCGGCTCGTCCGAGGGGATGATGACCTCGGCGACCACGAGCGGCGTGACGACGGTCGACCTGACGGCGACGACCACGGACACGGGCACGGGCACGGGCACGAGCGAGGCGCCGCCGACGACGTCCGAGGCCGGGTCCGAGACGGTCACGACGATGGGGATGACCGGGACGAGCGCGCCGACGTCGACGACGACCGAGGGCTCGACCGAGAGCACGACGACGATGGGCGTCGAGACGATGTCGGGCGGCGAGACGGCGACCGACAGCGAGAGCGGAACCGAGCCGCCGCCGCCGTGCATGCAGGGCGAGGTCGTGTGCGAGGGCGGCGAGGCCAAGGTGTGCGACGGGATGGGCGGGTTCGAGAGCAGCGAGCCGTGCGAGGCGGCCTGCGAACCCGGCGTCGGCTGTCTCCACTGCGTGCCCGACGCGCCGTACTGCGAGGGCGACGTGGCCATGAAGTGCGCCCCGGACGGCATGTCCGGCGAGGTGGTCGAGGACTGCGACGAGCTGCAGGGGATCTCCTGCAACCCGGACATCGGGCTGTGCGACGGCGCCTGCGTCATCGAGAACCTGCAGCTCAACTACATCGGTTGTGACTACTACCCGACCATCACGCTACAGCACGACTCGTACAACAGCGGTACGAAGGTGTTCGCGGCGGTGGTCGCCAACACCGCCGACGCGCCCGCGGCGATCACGATCACCCGCGGGGCGATGCTGATCAAGGAGGAGACGGTCGCGGCCAAGAGCGTCAAGGCGATCACGCTGCCGTGGATCCCGGCGCTGACGAAGGGGCTCGGCCCCTCGGCCGTGGTCGCGGAAGGGGCCTACCGCCTGCGCAGCGACCGCCCGGTCACGGTCTACCAGTACAATCTTCTTTATGCGTCGGCCTCCAACGACGCGTCGCTGCTGCTGCCGGTCAACGCGTGGACCGGCGACTATGTGGTCGCCTCGTACCCGCACTTCCCCCAGCTCGACTACCCCGGCTTCTACGCCGTGACCGCGCGCGAGGACGGGACCACGGTGACGCTGGCGCCGTCGACGACGGGCAACAAGGTGCAGGCGGGCGGCGGGGTCGCGGCCGACGGCACGGGCGTGGTCGTGCTCGACGCCGGCGACGTGCTGCAGGTCGCCAGCGCCCCGGGCGGCGACCTCACCGGCACCGGGATCAGCGCCGACAAGCCGGTCCAGGTCATCGCCGGGCACAAGTGCACCAACGTGCCGACGAACGTCGAAGCCTGCGATCACCTCGAGGAGGCGATGTTCCCGTACGAGGCGCTGGCGACGGAGTACATCGTCGTGCCGCCCGGACAGTCGCCCAACGGGACGCCCGACCACGGCCAGGTCGTGCGGTTTATCGCGGCCGAGCCGAACACGACGCTGACCTTCGTGCCCGACCAGGGGGTGCCCAAGGTCCTCGCCAAGGCCGGCGACTTCGTCGAGCTGGTCTCGACGACCGCCCGCTTCAAGGTCTCGGCCGACAAGCGGTTCATGGTCGCGCAGTACATGGTCGGCCAGGGCGGCGGCTTCGGCGAGGCCGACCCGTCGATGCTGCTGGCCACCGCCACCGAGCAGTACCGCAAGGACTACCTGTTCCACGCCCCGCCGACCTGGGAGAGCAACTTCGTCGACATCATCCTCAAGAACGGCACGACCGTGTCGGTCGACGGCCAGCCGGTGCTCGCGCCGGTGCAGATCGGGATGACCGGCTACTCGCTGGCCCGCGTGAAGCTGGACGCCGGGCCGCTCGGCGACGGCAACCACACCATCCTCGGCAGCGACCGCGTCGGCATCGGCGTCTACGGCCTGCAGGACTTCGGCAGCTACTGGGTGGTCGGCGGCCTCGACCTCGACCACCTGTAGAAGCTCGCTCGGAAAGTTTGGCCAGCGTTCGCGACTGTCGTCGACGAGGTCGCCCCGTCGCGAACAATTCGGCGCCGGAAATTTTCGCCGTGACTTGACGAAGTGCTGGAGGTGATCGATGCTCTGAAGGCGCGGTCGCCCTTCGGCGCGCGCACCGATCGTCGGCGCTCCCGCGGAGCGAACGGCGAGAGGGACGGAGCGAGAGGCACGGAACGAACTCGAAGCTCGCAAAGCTCGAAGCAGATTCGAAGGCGGTTCGAGGAGTCGGAGGAGATTCGAAGGAGATTCGAAGGGAGTCGCGGAAGCAGGACGCAGAAGCTCGCGCAGGACGTCGGAAGCAGCGTCGGTCACGGTCCCCGGTCCATCCCTTTGCGGACGCGCGGACGAGACGATGCGAATCAGCCAGTGACTCCCAATGGGAGCGACCCCATCGAGGGCCCATCGGCACGGCGCCGGATCGCCGCGCTGTTCGCGGCGCCGGGTCCGATGCGGGAGAGATCTGCTCGATTCGCTGCCACGTTGTGATCTGCGGTCTCTGCGCCAGAGAGCCCAGGTCGGCCCGCGTGAGCGCCGCAAGCGCCCAAAAGCTGTTTCTGCTCGGCATAGCGGCCGCTCCACGGGCCGGCAAAGTGCTTGACGGGGATCCTGAACGGATGTAGCTACCCAGCAAGTGTTCAGTGCAACGCTTCCTGGGCAACGATGCTAGAGCACTCTTCAGGCTTTCCCCGCGCGCGCTCCCTCCTTCAGACAGAGGCACGTTCGAGCGGTCTAGAACGTACCTCAACCGCCGCGGGGGAGCCTGATGTTTTATCGAATGGGTTGGATGGCGCCCGGCTGAACGCGATTCGCGAGCAGCTCTGCGAGGGTCGCCACGCCGACGTCGTGGCCCAGCACGAGGTCGCCGCGCGCGCCGGTAGCTACGCCGATTGGCCCGCGGGCCTCGATGACCGGCTGCTCTCCGCGTTGGCGAAGCGGGGCGTGACGCGGCCGTACACGCACCAGGCCGAGGCCATCGCGGCGTGTCGCGGCGGGCAGGACGTCGTGCTGGCGACCTCGACCGCGTCCGGCAAGTCGCTGTGCTTCCACGCGCCGATCGTCCAGGCGGCGCTCGACGACCCGCGCGCGCGAGCGCTGCTGCTGTTCCCGACCAAGGCGCTGGCGCGCGACCAGGTCCGGAGCCTGCGCGCGCTGGCGGCCGAGGTGGGGCCGGGGCTCATCGGCGCCGGCGCCTACGACGGTGACACACCGCCGGAAGAGCGCAAGGCGGCCCGCACCCGGGCGCACGTGGTGGCGACCAACCCGGACATGCTGCACCGCGGGATCTTGCCGCACCACGAGCGCTGGGCGCCGCTCCTGGCCGAGCTGCGCTACGTCGTGCTCGACGAGCTGCACATGTACCGCGGGGTGTTCGGCAGCCACGTGGCCAACGTGCTGCGCCGGCTGTGGCGCGTGTGCGCGTACCACGGGGCGCGGCCGACCGTCATCTGCTGCTCGGCGACGATCCACAACCCGCGCGAGCTGGCGGCCGCGGTCACCGGCCGGCCCGACTTCGTGCTGGTCGACCGCGACGGGGCGCCGACCGGGCCGCGCACGTTCGTGGTCCTGAACCCCAAGGTCGTCGACCCG
Organism: Nannocystis exedens; assembly: GCF_002343915.1. Taxonomy (GTDB): domain Bacteria; phylum Myxococcota_A; class Polyangia; order Nannocystales; family Nannocystaceae; genus Nannocystis; species Nannocystis exedens. Next base: position 7,940,102 of record NZ_NETK01000001.1, read on the forward strand.
GCGACCGGCGTGCGCCGCGACTACCTCAAGGTCACGCGCGCGGTCACGTCGGTGTTCCGCGAGGCGGGCGTGGCGACGCTGGCGTTCTGCCGCACCCGCAAGGCGGTCGAGCTGCTGACCCGCTACCTGCGCGAGGACGAGGCCGGGGTGACGCCCGGCGAGGCGGTCGGCATGGACGCGGCGGCGCAGGCCCGCGCCGAGCTGGCGAAGAAGAAGATCCGCGGCTACCGCGGCGGCTACCTGCCCGAGCGCCGGCGCGAGGTCGAACAGGCGCTGCAGGACGGCGAGGCCCAGGTAGTGGCGACGACCCACGCGCTCGAGCTGGGGATGGACATCGGCGGGCTCGACGCGGTGGTGCTGGCCGGTTATCCCGGGACGCGGGCGGCGACGCTGCAGCGCTCGGGTCGCGCCGGCCGGCGGCTGTCGCCGTCGCTGACGGCGCTGGTGCTGTCGTCCGACCCGCTCGACCAGTTCATCGCGGCGACGCCGGGGTTCCTGTTCGACGAGCCGCCCGAGCGGGCGCAGGTCGACCCCGACAACCCGGAGATCCTGATCCCGCACCTGCGCTGCGCGGCCTACGAGCTGCCGATCGTGCTGCCGCCCGGCGAGGCGCCGGAGACGATGGTGTACCCGGGCATCGCGGCGGGGGAGATCGGGCCGGCGCTGGCGTACCTGGCCGAGCGCGGGGCGCTGCACGGCGAGCGCGGGGCCGACGGCGCGGCGCGCTACTTCACGATCGGCGACGCGTTCCCGGCCGACAAGGTCGACCTCCGCGGCGGGCTCGAGGAGAACTTCACCGTGCTCGAGGTGGCCCCCGGGCTGGCGAGCGACGGACGGATCCTCGCCGAGGTCGACTTCGAGGACGGGCCGCTCTACCTCCACCCGGGCGCGATCTACTCGGTCGAGGGGACGACCTACGAGGTGCTGCGCCTCGACTGGCAGCCGCGCAAGGCGTACGTCCGCGAGGTCAAGGCGACCTACTACACCGAGGCGATCTCGCAGGTGAAGGTCCGCCTGGTCGAACCGATCGCGTCGGACCCGCCGCGCGGCCGCGGGCTCGGCTACGCGCACCTGGTCCGCACGGTGCCGGGCTTCAAGAAGCTGCGCTTTCGCACCCACGAGAACGTCGGCGCGGGCCCGGTCCACCTGCCCGACCTCGAGCTGCACACGCTGGCGGTCCACTTCACGTTCGGCGAGTGGGCGCTGTCGCTGGTGCCCGACCCGGGCCGGCGCGCGGCCGCGGCGCTGGCGATCGGCCACGCGGTCCACCACTGCGCGGCGATGCTGCTGATGTGCGACGTCCACGACCTCGGCCACGCGGTGGTCGCGGGGACGGCCGAGACCGGCTCGTGGGCGCCGGTGATCGCGGGGCGCGGCGGCCGGGTGTCGACCGATGCGGTGATGCAGGCCGGGGCGTCGCCGTGCCTGCTGCTCTACGACAACCTGCCGGGCGGGGCCGGGCTGGCGTCGCAGGCGTACGCGCTCGGCGCGGAGCTGTTCGAGCGGGTGATCACGGCGGTGTCGGGCTGCAAGTGCGCGCGGGGCTGCCCGACCTGCCTCGGGGTGCAGGGCGCGGGCGAGCCGCTCGGGAGCCACGGCGGGGAGGTGCGCGCGACGCCGGCGGAGTCGCCGGGGCTCCGCGGGCTGGCGAGCCGGATCGCGGCGATGCAGTCGCTGCCGGGGGCGAATCACGTGACGCGGCCGCCGCAGCCGCGCGAGAGCCTCCGCGCCGACGCGATGGCGCTGTTGATGGGGCTGCGCGAGCGCCTGCGAGGCGCCGCGTGAGCTCGGCGCTGCTGCGGCGGTTCGAGCGGGCGCTCGGCGGTCGCGGGCAGGGGAATGACGGCGAGCAGGCGGGCCGCGCGGAGCCGTCCGGGGCCGGGGTGCAGACGAGCGATGCTGCGTCGGGGAGCTCTGCGGGGCCGGGTTCGGGTGCGCAGCGGCTGTCCGATGGGACAGGTTCGGCGGGGCGGGGTGACTCGCCGGGGCGAGGGGCGTCGCCGGAGGGGCCGGCGGGTTCGGCGGCAGGGCGTGACTCGCCGAGGCGGTCTCCCGAGGGGCCGGCGAGCTCGGCGGCGGCGCGTGACTCGCCGAGGCGGTCTCCGGAGGGGCCGACGAGCTCGGCGGCGGGACGTGACCCGCCGAGGCGGTCTCCGGAGGGGCCGACGAGTTCGGCGGCGGGGCGTGACTCGCCGAGGCGGTCTCCGGAGGGGCCGACGAGTTCGGCGGCGGGGCGTCACTCGCCGAGGTCCCCGGACCTGCCGGCGAGCTCGGCGGGGCGAGGTGATTCGCCGAGGCAGGGGTCGCCCCGGGAGGTGCCGACGAATCATGTCGCGAGAGCGCGCGAGCTGCCGCGGGCTCCGCAGGCAGGTGGCGGGCGAGGACAGGCTCCGCAAGCGGGCCGGTCGGTGACGGTCGAGGGGACGCCGGGGGGCGGCCGCTCGCCCGTGGGGCGCGAAGAGAAGCTGTCCGAGAGGACAGGTGAGGTGCGGCGGGTCGACCCGTGGGTCTCGGGTGTGTACGTGTTGTGGTCGCATCGGGCCCGGCCGACCCGGCCGAAGGCGTCCGCGAGCGACTGGCAGATGCTGGCAGAGTCGGTGGAGCCGCGACCGGAGCCGCGGCCGAGCCTGGTGGCGCGGGCCGGCTACCCGGTCGTGGGAGCTTCCGAGGGCGGCGCGGGCGAACCTCCGCGCGGGAGACCGGGCGCGGCGCAGCAGGCCGCGCCGCGCCCGGGGGCTCTGCCGGCGCGTGGCGAAGAGACCTCCCGGGGAGCCGAGGGTCCGCGAGAAGAAGTAGGGACCCGGGCGGCGGGTGCCCTCGACCACGCGCGGGGCGACGGGGTCGGGGCGGGCCGCGGATCCGTCTCCCAGCCGGGCGCGCAGCCCGGGCCGGATCCGGTGCGCGAGCGGCCGGCGCTGTGGCGGCGGATGGTGCGGTTCCAGGACGAGCACGCGACGCCGGCGCTGCCGCGAACCGAGCCGGGGCCGGGGTTCGTGCGCGAGGTGACGCGCTGGCCGTGCCGCGGCGCCCGGCCGCCACTATTGGTCGGGCGCGGGCTCGAGCTGCCCGGGCCGGCGGAGTGGCGGGCGGCGTTCACATGCTTGTACGGACATGTCGATTTGGACATGTCCGAACGGGCAGTCTTCCTCGACCTCGAGTCGACCGGGCTCGGGCATGGTGCGGGCACTGTGGCGTTCGTGGTCGGGCTGGCGACGCTGGACGGCGGCGGCTGGCAGATCGAGCAGTGGCTGCTGACGCAGCTGTCGGGCGAGGCGGCGCTGCTGGCCGACCTCGAGGCGCGGGTGCGGGCGCTCGGCGGGCCGCTGGTGACGTTCAACGGCGCCAGCTTCGACCTGCCGCTGCTGCGCGGGCGGCTGCGGCGGTGCGGGCTGCCGACCGACGCGTTCGCGGGGACGCACCTCGACCTGCTGCCGGTCGCGCGCCGGCTGTGGCGCGGGCGCGGGCCCGACTGCCGCCTGACCACGCTCGAGCGGACGCAGCTCGGGGTGCGGCGCGACGGCGACATCGCCGGGCGGGCGATCCCGGAGGTGTTCTGGACGGCCCTCCGCGAGCCGCACGAGGCCCGGGCGCGCGAGGCGGTGCGCCGCGTGGTCGGCCACAACCTCGTCGACGTGCTGACGATGCCGGCGCTGGCCGGGGCGATGGCGCGGACGCTGGCGGCGCCCGGCGACCCGGAGCTCGTCCAGCGGGCGGCCGATCACCTGAACGCCATCGGACGTCGGGCCCGGAAGGCGGCGGCGCAGGATGGGGCCCGGCGAGCCGGGACGGCCGGTCGAGACCGGGTGGCAGAGTCGTCGCCCGCCGCAAATACGGCCCAGGACGCGGATCTGCAGCGAATTGCGCACCTGGGGTCGTGACACCCGGACGCCGCGGGGAGACCCGAAGTTCGGGTCGCTCCGGTGCGCGTGGGTGCAGCGAACGGACGGTGGCACCGGTCCGCGCGGGCCGCGGGCTCTTAGCAGCGCCGGCGGTCCGTGCTAGCGTGAGGGCCGACGTGAATCGCGCCCGCAGATCCTCGCCTCTGGTCCTCGCGCTGTGCCTCTGCGTGAGCGGGTGCATGTCGCTGACGCCGCAGCTCCAGCCGACCGACTTCGCCAAGCTCGAGACGATCAAGGATCGCGCCGAGCGCGAGAAGGCGCTCAAGGAGAACTGGATCTTCCGCCACGAGGAGCCGCAGGGCACCCGCTACACGAAGGGCCTGCACCCGCTGGCGACCAAGCGCAGCTGGCAGTCGCTCGACGCGATCCTCCGCTCCGACAAGAACAGCGCCGAGGCGCTGCCCTACAAGGAGCTGCGTCGCTCGCGGATCCTCGCGGCCCTGGGCGCGGTGACGGGCCTGTTGTTCGTCGCCAGCGGAGCGGCGACCGCCCGCGAAGGCTTCGACTTCCAGAAGTTGAACGGCGCCAACGGGGTGATGCTGGGCAGCGTGCTGGCGACGGTGGGCCTGGCGATCGCGGCCGGCGTGTTCTACCGCAAGGCCGAGAAGGGCTACGCCCGCGCGGTCAACATCTACAACGACAGCCTCGGCATGCGCCTCGGGCTGCTGACGCCCAACGGCGACTACATCCCGCCGGCCGACGCCGCGGTCGACGCCGAGGGCTACATCCTCACCGAGGACGCCAACACGCGCATCGACGGGGCGCAGCAGTACCCGGCGCCGGGTCCGGCGATCGCGCCCGGACCCGCGCCCGCGCCAGGCACGACGGCGCCCGCGCCGAACACGACGGCGCCGGCCCCTGCGCCGAACACGACGGCGCCGCCGATGAGCGCCCCGTCGCCGACGACCGCGCCACCCCCGCAACTGCCGCCGCCGACGACGTCGCCCCAGCACGCCGGCTTCCGCCCCCGCCTGGTGCCGCGGCCCGCCGCGCAGCCTCCGGCGGACGCGCTGCAGCCCGGACGCGCGCTGACCCTGCTGCCGCGGCGGTGAGCCAGGACCGCGCCTCGGCGGCGCAGGGAGGCTGCAGCCCGGCGCCGTGGCTGGCGCTCCGACTTTTGCCGCCGCGGCGGGGTGCGCCGCGCCCGTGCCAGGAGGCGCAGGGAGGCTGCAGCCGCCGCACTGCCGGCCCCGCGGGTGACCTCTGCTGCCGTGCCTGCTCTCACCGTGAGCCCGACGGCGCCGGGACGCGCGGTCGCAGGTCGAACGCGGGGACGCTGCGCCGGTGACTCTGCTAAGGTCGCGGCGCATGTCCGCCACCGCCGACTCGCGCGCGCACGCCCCCGCTCGACTGACCAGGGCGCGTGGCGGTCTTTTCGGACATGTCCGAACAGCCATGTTGATGGCCGGCCTGCTGGCGCCGGCGGGCTGCAAGGAGCCGACCGGGCCGGAGCGGGAGATCTCCGGGGCCAAGATCTTCGCCCAGAACTGCGCGCGCTGCCACGGGATGGACGGCAAGGGGTTGATGGAGGTCGCGGGCGTGCGCGACCTGACCGACCCGGATTTCATGAGCACGATCAGCGACGAGCGGATGCGGCGATCGATCCGCGGCGGGCGGCCGCCGACCATGCCGAGCTTCCCACACTTCAGCGAGCCGACGCTCAAGGTGCTGGTCGCCTACGTGCGGTCGCTGTCGCAGCCCGAGCTGGTGCTGCCGCCGCCGCCGCCTGGTCCTTGAGACATGTCGCGTCCACGATCGGCGAGCGGCGCGGTCGAGGTGGTGTGGCCGGGCAAGTACGGGCCCGACGGCGCGCGCGTCGAGGTGCCGGCGCGGGCGCTGGGGCTGCAGGTCGAGCAGGTGATCGGCGGCGGCGCGGCCGAGCCGACGCGGGCGCCGGGGCTGCTGGTCGGCGGCGACAACCTGCTGGTGATGGACGCGCTGATGGCGACGCACGCCGGGGCGATCGACCTGGTGTACATCGACCCGCCGTTCGCCACCGGCCACGAGTTCGAGCGGACGACGCGGGTCGGGGCCGACGCGGAGGGGCCGGAGCTGCGCTCGCGGGCCTACAGCGACCGCTGGCCCGGCGGCGTCGCGGGGCTGCTGCAGATGCTGGACCCGCGGCTGCGGCGGATCCACCGGCTGCTGGCGCCGCACGGGAGCTTGTACGTCCACGTCGACCCGATCGTCGGGCACGCGGTGAAGCTGCTGCTCGACGAGATCTTCGGGCCAGGTTGTTTTCAGCGCGAGATCGTGTGGCGGGTCGGCTGGGTGTCCGGGTTCAAGGCGCGGGCGAACAACTGGATCCGCAACCACGACCTGATCTACTTCTACGTCAAGGATCCGCAGCGGTTCGTGTTCCACCGCCAGGTCAACCCGCACCCCGCGGAGTACCGGCGGCGCAAGGGCGAGGCCGACCAGCAGGGCGGGGTGCCGGTCGAGGACGTGTGGAACGCGAGCCCGGCCGAGTGGCGGCTGCGCGGGCCGGACTCGCTCGACTCGATCCAGATCAAGAGCTTCTCGCGCGAGAAGACCGGGTGGGCGACGCAGAAGAACGAGAGCCTGCTGCGCCGGATCGTCGCCGCCAGCTCCGACCCGGGCGCGCTGGTGGCCGACTTCTTCTGCGGCGCCGGGACCACGCTGGCGGCCGCGCAGGCGCTGGGGCGGCGCTGGATCGGCTGTGACAGCGCGGCGGCGGCGATCGAGCTGGCCCACGCGCGCATGGCCGAAAAGCCAGGTGTGAAGTTCGTGCGGGCCGGGCTCGGGGCGGCGGAGCGCCAGATCTGGCACTCGGGACAGACGGAGAGCTGGCCGGCGGCGGTGCTGCGGCTGCGCGGGGCGCAGGCGGTCGCCCGAGGGGTGGCGGGGATCGCGGGCGAGGCTGCCGTGTGGGTCGGGCCGCTGGACGGGGCGGTGACGGCGGAGGAGGTGGCGGCGGCGGCCGCCGCGGCCGCGGAGCTCGGGCTGCGCCGGCTCGAGGTGCTGGCGTGGGGGTGGGCGTTCCCGGCCGGGACCGAGCTGGCCCAAGGGACAGGCGTGGGCGTGGTCTGCCTGCAGCTGCGGCGCGTGCTGCTCGACCCCCGCAGCCACGCGGGGGAGCCGCCGTGGAGCGAGCGGCCGCAGGTCGAGGTGAGGTTCACGGTCGAGGCGACGGAGGCGGGCTTCCGCGCCCGCGCGACGCTGGTCGGGGCGCGATTCTCGGCGCCGACGCGGGCGACGGCGGCGCTGGAATCGGCAGGCGACGCCCGCGCGGCGGTGGAGGCGTGGTCGGTGGAATTTTCGGCGTGCGCCCAGCGGTCGCTCGAGGATGCGGGCGGGTCGCGGACCGGGGCGCCGCGGCAGGCGGCGAGCGCAGCGGCGCCGAAGGGGCAGGCGACCGCGGAGGCCGCGAGCGAGGCGGAGCGGCAGGGCGCGTCGCAAGTCGAGGCGTCGGCAGCGAGCGAGGTGGAGCGGAGCTGCGCGTCGCAAGTCGAGGCGGAGGCCGCGAGCGAGGCGGAGCGGCAGGGCGCGTCGCAAGTCGAGGCGTCGGCAGCGAGCGAGGTGGAGCGGAGCTGCGCGTCGCAAGTCGAGGCGGAGGCCGCGAGCGAGGCGGAGCGGCGCGGCGCGTCGCAAGTCGAGGCGTCGGCAGCGAGCGAGGCGGAGCGGAGCTGCGCGTCGCAAGTCGAGGCGGAGCAAGGCGGCGCGTCGCAAGTCGAGGCGGGAGCAGCGAGCGAGGCGGAGCAGAGGGGCGCGTCGCAAGTCGAGGCGTCGGCAGCGAGCGAGGCGGAGCGGCGCGGCGCGTCGCAAGTCGAGGCGGAGCAAGGCGGCGCGTCGCAAGTCGAGGCGGAGCGGAGGGGCGCGTCGCAAGTCGGCGCGAGCGAGGCGGAGCCGCTGGGAGGTGCGTCGCGTGCGCTGAGCGGGGGCGTGGCGTCCTCGCCGAGAGTGAGTCCCGCGGTGCCGGAGGCGATCGGGATGTCTCCGCACCGCCCGGCGTTCGCGGCGGCGCGGACGCGCAACCGCCGGGAGCTCGACGCCGACAGCGGGTGGATCGAGCTGCCGGGGGCGGGACCGTGGACGGCGTCGGTGAGGGTGATCGACGTGCTCGGCGGCGAGAGCTGGCACACCTGGCGCATCGAACATGTTTGTTAGGGCCTTTCCATAAGAGCATGTTCTCGAGGACATGCCTTTGAAGACATGCCGCTCCGCCGTGAGGGAGCGCAAGTGCGGCGGGCTCGCGGGAGCGCGGGGGACGACGGGCGGACAGGTCCGCCGGGTACGGTCCAATTCGGGGCCGCGAACGGTGGGCCGCGCCGGAGACGATGTCGCGGCAGCCGCGATCGTCGGAGCGGCGGTCCGAAGCCGGGCTTACCGGACATTCGCCGGAGCGCACAGGTTTGGCATGTCTCAAGAGTCAGGTCGTCCGCCACGACCTGCGCCACGACGTCGCGGGACGGAGGTCAGGGCCGGTCGAGGTGGTCGTAGGCGTCCAGGGTGCGCAGGCGGGGGTCGTCGACGCGGCCGCCGACGGTGAAGTGGTAGAGGCTGCGCAGGTCGTCGGCTTCGGGGAGGCCGAGCAGGTGGCGGGTCGGCTGGTCGAAGAAGCAGCCGATCCCGGTGGCGGCGATCCCGAGGGCCTCGGCCTCGAGGTAGAGCTGCTGGCCGATCGCGCCGGTCTCCCAGTACAGGCGGCGGTAGTGGGCCGGGCCCTCGCGCTCCAACTCGGCGCGGAGGTCGACGAACATGGCGACGGCAAAGGCGCCGTCGGCGGCGATGTCCTGGGCGCAGCTGACGAGGGCGGCGTGGCGGCGGACGTCGCCCTCGCGCAGGCTCACCAGCGGGAGCCCTGCGGGGCAGCCGGGCGGCGCTCGCCACGAGGCGTCGGGCAGGGCGGCGCGCCAGCGGGCGGCGCGGTCGGGCTCGCGGACCAGGAGGTAGAGGCCGGGCTCGACGCCCTGGACGCGGTGGACCATCAGCGCCAGGTCGACCGCGGGCCGCCACGGCAGGGCCGAGAAGGGCAGCCCTCCGGGCAATGTCCTTTCGAACATGTCGTAAAAGGCAGCCGCCGTGATGCCGGTGCGACCGTCCATGGCGACCGCGCTGCGCCGGCGGCGGACCAGCGGCGCGGCCGGGACGTCGAGGTCGCACGCGCGCGGGCTCGCGGGCGGGGGCCAGGGGCGCGGGGTCGCGGCGGCGCTCGCCGTGGCCGCGGCGACCTCCGGCAAGATCGGCCACTCGTGGTGGCCCTCGCTGAGCTGGTTGGGCCGGCCTTCCAGAGTCGAAGGGGCGAGCTCGAGGACGGCGGACGCGTCGAGCGCGAGCGGTGCGTCGCGGGGGAGCAGGGCGACGAGGCACTCGGGGTGCTCGGCCTCGACGCCGCGGCCGAGGTCGCCGAGGCCGAGCAAGGCGGCGAGCCGCGCGTCGGGCAGCGGATCGACGAGGACGGCGCGCCAGCCGTGGAGGGCGGCGGACAGGGCGAGCGCGGCGAGGGCGTGGCCGACGTCGTGGTTGCAGTAGCGGAAGGCCCGCTCGCCGTACTTCCACGCCTCGCGCCAGACGATCGACGACAGGCCGACGAGGAGGCCGGGGAAGCCGAGGGCCTGCCAGGCGCGGGCGTCGAGGGCGGCGCGCCGCTCGAGGCCGTGGAGCAGCGGGGTGTAGTGGTAGAGACCTGGCGCTTGGGACAGGCCGGCGAGCGGGCCGGCGAGCAGGTAGACCTCGGTGGGGTGGAGGTTGCCGCTCGAGGGGTTGACGCGCAGCGACCAGCGCGAGGCGCCGGCCTGCTTCCACGCCGAGAGGGCGAAGGCGTGGAAGCACAGCGAGCCGAGCAGGTCGAGGTCGAGCGCGGCAGGAGCGGGCCCGGCGGCGCGGAACAGGTCGGCCCAGGTCGGGCTGTCCTCCGAAACATGCGGGTGGACGCGCGGCAGGGGGGACCGCTCGGCGCCGTCGTAGAGGCGGAAGGGGTTGGGCTGGGTGTCCCAGTCGAGGTAGCCGAGCGAGGCGGCGTAACGACCGGGCCGGTGCGCCGTGCGCTCGTGGTAGTCGAGGACGCGCTCGAGGTCGGTCGGCATCGGCGAGAGTATAGTGGAACGGAGGGGCGCACGCCCGCGCGCCGAGCGAGGCGTCGCGTGAGCGAGTGCTTGTTCGGGCATGTCCGATGAGACATGTGAGGACGAGCCGGCGGCCGCGAGCGGCGAGGGGGCGAGGCGAGGTCGAGCAGGTCGCCGACGAGGGACATCGGGCATGGAGCGTCGATGCGGCGGAGGTGAGCGGCGACGGCGGCGAGACCGGGGTCGAGCAGGCCGCGGACATGGGCGTCGGGCATGCAGCGTCGATGCGAGGGCGGTGAACGGCGACGGCGGCGAGACCGAGGTCGAGCAGGTCGTGGACGAGAGCGGCGATGGTGACGGAAGGGAGGTCGAGCAGGTCGGGGACGCGGGGATCGGTCATGCCGCGACGAGACGGCGGACGGGAGCGGCGACGATGCGGTCACGGCCGCGGCGGGCGGGGCAGCTTGCCGGCGGACGGGGGTCCGTGCGAGCCTGCGGGCATCGCGTTCCTCGACCCACTCGCTCACGCGTCGCCGGAGCTGGTGTGGGGGCTCGTGGCGCGCGGGATCGGGGTCGTCTACGCGATCGCGTTCGCGTCGCTGACGTTCCAGGTGATCCCGATCGCGGGGCGCGAGGGGGTCGCGCCGGTGGCGGAGCTGATGGCGGCGATCCGGCGCGACTTCACGGCGCCGCGGCGCTGGCTGTACTTCCCGGGGCTGCTGTGGGTGCACGCCGGCGATCGCTGGCTGCGGGGGATCCCCTGGCTCGGGCTGACGGCGGCGCTGTCGATCGTGGCGGGCGGACCGCACACGCCGCTGGCGTTCGTGCTGTGCTGGGCGCTGTACCTGTCGCTCGACCGCGCGGTGGTGCTGGTGTACCCGTGGGACAGCCTGCTGCTCGAAGCTGGCTTTTGGGCCATGTTCTTGCCGGCGCTGGCGTGGGCCCCGGAGGTCGCGGCGACCGGGGCGCCGACGCCGGCGCTGGCGTGGGTGTTCCGGCTGCTGCTGTTCCGGGTGATGTTCGGCTTCGGCAAGCAGAAGTTCGCCGGCTCGACGCGGGCCGACGCCGGCTTTTTACAGGGGTTTGCGATCCGCCAGCCGCTGCCGACGCCGCTGGGGTGGCTGGCCCACCGGGCGCCGATGTGGGTCCACAAGGCCGCGCTGGCGCTGCTGTTCGTGATCGAGGTGGCGCTGCCGTTCGGCGTGTTCGTCCCGGGGCCGGCCAGCGTGGTGTTCGCGCTGGCGACCGCGGGGCTGATGGTGGCGATCGCGGCGACCGGCAACTACGGCTTCTTCAACGTGCTGACGATCGCGCTGTGCGGGGTGTGCTTCGACAGCGCGACGGCCTCGGCGCCGCTGGGGCTGTTCGCGCCGTCGCTGCCGGCGACGACGCTGGCGCTGCACGGGCTCGTCGTGCTTCACACGTTCGGGGCGCTGCTGTGCCTGCCGCTCAACACCTGGGCGTCGTTCACGTGGACGCTGTGGCCGTGGTGGGAGCGCGCGCTGCCGGGGATGCTGCGCTGGCCGATCGCGGTGTTCCGCGCGCTGCAGCCGCTGCGGTGGTTGCACGCATACGGGGTGTTCCCGCCGCGCTCGGCCCCGGCGATCAAGATGAGCCCTGCCCTCGAGGTGACGTGGGACGAGGCCGAGTGGCACACGCTGACGCCGCGCTGGTGGCCGACGCTCGAGCGCTCGCCGCCGCGGTGGGTGGCGCCGCATCACCCGCGCTTCGACCACGCGATCGTGTACGAGGCGACGGGGTTCCACGAGGCGAGCGTGCTGCGCAACCTGACGGGGCGCTGGGACCCGTACGGGCACGCGCGCTGCTCGGGCGCGGGGCGGCTGATGCGGCGCGTGCTGCGAGGCGAGCTGCGCTCGCGGCTGTTCTTCGGCGACTCGCTGCCGGCGAGCCACGGGGCGCCGATCGCCGCGCGGGTCCGCATGTACATGTTGGAGGCGACGACGCCGGCCGAGCGGCGCGCGAGCGGGAGGTGGTGGCGGCGGACGCTGGTCGGCCCGCACCTGCCGCGCGCGCGGGCGGACGATGACTGGCTCGACGGTCGGCCGCCGCCGCCGGAGTCGTGGTCGCCGGAAGATTGGCGGTGGATCCGACGGTCGCGCCTGGGGCCGCTGCTGCGCCGCGCGGCGGCCGGCGAGGACCCGCACGCGCTCGTGTGCGCGGAGACGACGGAGCTGACGCCGGCGGACGTGCGAACGCTGTGGGACGAGTTCGTGCCGATGTTCGCGGCGACGGATCGCGACGACTGGTCGCGGCTGCCGGCGCTGGTGGAGCGGGTGCGCGGGCGCTGGAGCGCGGGGCAGATCGATCGCCTCGAGCGCCTGATCGGTCGCTACGCGCTGCTGGGGATGGCGCGCTGCGAGCGGCTGTTCGTGGCCGGAGGGCTGCGGGCGATCCTCGGCCGGCGAGCGGCGCCGCTCGACGTCGAGACGCACCTGCACCTCAACCTGCTGGTGCGCCACGTGATCGGCGAGGGCCAGGCGGCGTACGAGGCGATGATGCGGCGGCCCGAGACGGCGGCGCAGTGGCTCGCGCGGATGAGCCTGCGCTCGGGGGCGTTCTTCGAGGCGGTGCTGCGGCCGGAGCGGCTGGCCCATCAGGCCCAAAAATTCCGCATGCTGGCGAGCCAGGTCGAGGTGCGCGGCTGGCCGCGGCCGAGCGCGCGGGCGGCGAAGCTCGCGGCGTGGGGCGCGGCGCGGGTGCGGCGGCTGTGGGGGGCGTTCGCGATGATCGAGTGCTTGCGCGGTGAGTTTCGTGAAGCCGTGTGGGCCGAGACGCCCGAGCGATGGCCGCGCTTCGAGCTGGGCGCGGACCTGTCGCTGCGCGTGCTCGACGAGCGGCGTGATGAAGGGTCGCACGCGACGCGCTCGCGCGGCGAGTGAGCGACGCGGACGAGGCCACGGGGCGGCGCCGCAACGAGGAAGAGGGCGGGGCAGCTCGCGGGCGCGGGCGGATACGCGATGCGGCGAGGAGACCCGCGGTGGGTGCATGCGGGCGGCGGGACGGATACCCTGCGGCGCATGCAGAAGTTCGTGGTCCTCTTCCAGGCGCCCGTGCCCGTCGGTCATCGCGTGGAGCTGGTGTGGTACGAGATCGTCACGGCCGGGATGTTCGGCCAGAGCCGCAAGGCGCGGCCGCACGAGCCGGTGGTCACCGACCTCGACACCGGCGTCGTGTACGTGTCCGATCGCGTGCTCGAGACCGCGGGCGCGAAGCTTCCCCATGAGCCGTTCGAGGTCAGCGACAGGCCGCCCGGGTACGCCGAGGTGGCGCGGCGCGTGCGAGGGATCGTGCGGGGCTGTCGCGTGATCACGATCCGCTCGTTCTCCGACATCGACGTCCAGACCGAGCTGACGATCGTGCCGGAAGCTTGAAGGCGAGGTCGCGGCTGGAGTCACTCGCGCGGACGATGGAGCGCGCCGAGCGTGCCGGGCCGCGGTCGATGGTCGCCGGCGCGGCTGTCCCATGCGAACGATCGGCGCTCGTGCTGGGGCTGTCACTGTCGCTGAAGCGCTTCAGGACATGTCCTTCGGGATAGGCGAGAGCGGCGGCGCGGCCGCCGTGATCGCCGCCGCTGGCGTGGCGGTGAATGTAAGGTCGACGTAACAGCGAGGCCCAGTCGCGGCCGTTATGATGACCTGGGGGCTCGTGATGGAGAGCCCGGGATGACCGAGAATGCGTGCGATCAACAACGTATGGACATTTATTGCTGCTTCCCTCTGCTTCGCCTGCGACGAGCCGGAGCCGCGGCGTGATGTGAACGTCGCCGCGCCCGAGGCCGCGGCGCTGGCCGACGCCTGTGTGGACGAGGACGACGCCGTCGCCTGCACCGGCGCCGAATCGCTGGCCTCCGCGGGCGTCGATGGCCGCTGCGGGACGCACCCGACCGGCGAGCAGGTCGAGGCGATGGAGCTCGACTTCAACGCGCGCCGGGCCGGGGCGGCCCGCATCGCGTTCGTGCCGCGGGTGATCCCGACGTACGTCCACGTGATCACCGACAGCGAGGGCCACGGGAAGGTGGCGCCCGAGCGCATCGAGCAGCAGCTCGACGTCCTCAACGCGGCCTTCTTGCCGGCGGGCATCACGTTCTCGCTGGCCGGGGTCGACGTGACGGCGAACGACGCGTGGTACGCGATGGACGTCGGCTCCGCCGCGGAGACGGCGGCGAAGACGGCGCTGCGCGTGGGCGGGGCCGGCAGCCTCAACATCTACACGGCGGGGCTGGGCGGCGGGCTGCTCGGCTGGGCGACGTTCCCGTGGGAGTACGCGTTCTCGCCGGAGGTCGACGGCGTGGTGCTCCTCCACGAGAGCCTGCCCGGCGGGGCCGCGGCGCCGTATCACCTCGGCGACACGGCGGTCCACGAGGTCGGCCACTGGGCGGGCCTCTATCACACGTTCCAGGGCGGCTGCGGCGGCGACCTCGACGACGGGGGCGACCGGGTGATCGACACGCCGAGCGAGGCGGGGCCGGCGTTCGGCTGCCCCGTGGGCCTCGACTCGTGCCGGCTGCCGGGCCTGGACCCGATCCACAACTTCATGGACTACAGCGACGACGCGTGCCTCGACTCGTTCACGCACGGGCAGGTGGCGCGCATGGAGTACCAGCTGACGCTCTACCGCGAGGAGGTGTGAGCGCCCGGCGGTCGCGACTCGCGGCCGCCGTCATGCGCGGCGGTCTCGACGACGGCGCAAACGAAGAACCTGGGAGTCACGCGCGCTCGCTCCGGGTATCACCTGGCGCGAGGGACAGGAAGCGTCTCGCGCGCGAGGACCTGCGGCGTGGACGCGGGCCTCGCCCGACCTCGGCTCTCCGCACGTCGCCGGCTCCGCAGGCCCGGGCTCGGCGAAGGCGAGCGTTTCGCGGGAGGCCGCGCCGGCGATGGGGCCGGCCGGCTCCGGGCCTGCTTTTTCGCGCGGGCCTCGCGGTGTAGAGTCCCGGCCGATGGGCGCGGACGACAGGTCGCACGAAGAGCTCGTTCGCGAGCTGGAGGCGCTTCGCCGGCAGGTCGAGGCGCTGAAGACGGCGGCGCGCAGGTACCACGCGATGGTCGACAACCCGGCGCTGAGCGTGCAGGTCTGCGACGCGAAAGGACGGGTCGTCGAGGTCAACCAGGGCTTCGAGCGGCTGTGGAAGTTGACGATCGATGTCGTGCGCGACCACGTCATCCTCGACGACCTGCAGCTCGAGCCGTCCGGGAGCCTGGCCGGGGTGCGCCGCGCCTACGCGACCGGCGAGGCGACCCGGCTGCCGGCGATCCGCTACGACCCCAGGCACACCGAGGGGGTGGCCCAGGGGTCGGCAGGGTGGGTGGCGTCGTCGATCTATCCGGTCAAGGACGAGGCGGGCGAGCTCGTCGAGGCGGTGGTGATGCACTACGAGATCGGCGAGCTGGCGCGCAGCGAGGAGGAGCTGCGCGCCCAGAACGAGGCGCTCGAGGTTGCGGTCGCCGAGCGGACGGCGGAGCTGTCGGCGCACCTGCGCCTGCTCCGCGAGCAGCAGCAGTCGATCCGCGAGCTGTCCACGCCGGTGATCCGGCTGTGGGACGGGATCCTGGCGCTGCCGCTGATCGGGATGATCGACGCGGAGCGCGCGGCGCAGATCATGGAGAACCTGCTGGCGGCGATCGTGGCCCAGCGGGCGGCGCAGGCGATCATCGACGTGACGGGGGTGCCCGTGATCGACACGGACGTGGCGTCGCACCTGTTTCAGACGGTGCGCGCGGCGGGGCTGCTCGGGGTCCACTGCATCATGGTGGGGATCTCGCCGAAGATGGCGCAGACGCTGGTCGAGCTGGACGTCGACTTCTCGCGCGTGACCACGGCGCCGAGCCTGCAGGAGGGGCTCCGGCAGGCGCTCACGCGGCGCAGCGACGCGCGGGTCCGCGTCACGCGCGGGCGATGACCAGGTGGAAGCAGGCGCCGCCGCCGGGGCGCTCGCTGACCCAGGCGCGGCCGCCGTGGGCCTCGGCGACCTCGCGGACGATGGCGAGGCCGAGGCCGGCGCCGTCGACCCCGCGCTGGAGGCGGCGGAAGGGGGCGAAGATCGTCTCGCGGTGCTCGAGCGGGACGCCGGGGCCGCGGTCCTCGACGAGGATCTCGAGCGCGGTCTCGCCGTCGCGCACGGTGAGGTCGACGGCGCTGCCGACCGGGGCGAACTTGATCGCGTTGGCCAGCAGGTTGTCGACGGCCTGGCGCAGCGGGCCGGGGTTGGCGCGGATCGGGGCGGCCTCGGGGGCGTGCAGGTGCAAGGAGATCGCGCGCCGCTCGGCGACGAGGCGGTGGCTGGTGATGGCGTCGCGCACGCTGGCGACGGCGTCGAGCGGGACGCGCTCCCACTCGGACCGGCGCAAACTGGCCATCGCCAGCAGCTTGCTGGCCAGCTCGCCGAGGCGGTCGACCTCGGTGCGCACGCGGGCGAGCGCGTCGACGAGCTGCTCGGGCGAGCGCTCGCGCCGGAGGGTGACGTCGATCTCCATGCGCATGGCCGTCAGCGGGGTCCGCAGCTCGTGGGCGGCGTCGGCGACGAGGCGGTGCTGCAGCTCGGAGGCGGTGCGCAGCTTGTCGGTGGCGTCGGCGATGGCGTCGCGCAGGCTGGCGATCACGTCGGTGCCGGGGTCGGCCGGGGGCAAGGTCGAGAAGTCGCCGTCGCGCAGGCGCTGCATGTGGACGTGGAGTCGTTGCACGCGCTGCACGAGGCCGCGGGCGTGGGCGATCTGCAGCAGCAGCAGCAGCAGGGTGACGGCGGCGCCGATCAGGGCGGCGGCGCGGGCGTAGGCGGCCAGGGCGGCGTCGTTGGAGGCGAGCGAGACGGCCAGCCACAGCGCGTGCGGCTCCCCGCGCGGCGAGTCGATCGCCAGCGAGAGCTCGCGGATCCGCTCGCCGCTGGCGAGCACGCGCGTCTGCAGGGCCGGGGCGCGGGCGACGTCGGCGGCGGTGAGCCGCTCGGGGGCGACGGTGTCGGCGGGGTAGGCGAGCAGGCGCGCGCCGTCCGGGCCGTAGAGCGCGCCCTGGTGGTGCAGCCGCTGCAGGTCGGCGACCAGGGCGGAGTCGCCGAAGTGGAGGTGGGCGTCCTGACCTGGCCGGTCGAACAGGCTGACCGACTCGCTGGCGGCCTGCAGGGTGAGGCCGCGATCGACCGACTCGAGCAGGAGGTGGTCGAGGACGAGGCCGATCAGGAACAGGGCCAGGGCGATCAGCGCGGCCGGGAGGACGGCGCCGAACAGGAGGAGCCGGCGGTGCAGGGTCATCGGCCGACGGCTCCGAGGGGACCTACGACGCGACGGGGCGCGCCAGGCTCGCGGGCGACGGCGTCGCGGCGGTGCGAGGGCCTGGAGCGCGGCAGGCAACCGCATGGCCTGGAGAGCATGGCGAAACAGACAGGTCGAAAAAGGCGCGCCGGGACGCGGGGGCGGACTGGCGCCGCGGGGCGGACGAGGGCGACGGGAGCGGGGGGAGGCGACGCGGGGCGGCCGTCCGGGGCGCGATGGCGATAGGACTGAGAGGACATGCCGAGATGGACATGTTCAGAGGAACATGGCTTATAGGACATGCTGAAGCGGGCATGTCCTTCGGGGCAACGCCGTCGCGCGCTCACCGCTCGCCTCCGGGGAGCAGGCGGAAGCCGACGCCGCGCTGGGCGCGGATGACGGGGGCGTCGTCGCCGAGCTGGGCCAGCTTGTTGCGCAGGTAGCCGACGTAGACGTCGAGGACGTTGGGCTCGCCGTCGAAGTTGGGGCCCCACACGGCGGCGAGCAGCTCGCTGCGGGTGAGGACCTCGCCGACGCGGCGGAACAGGAGGTTGCAGAGGGCGAACTCGCGGGCGGTGAGGGCGACCTCGTGGTCGCCGCGGACGAGCGCGCGCTGGCGGGTGTCGAGGCCGACGTCGCCGGCGCGCAGGTGGACGACGTCGCCGCCGCGGCGGCGCGCGAGCACCTCGATGCGGGCCAGCAGCTCGCTGAAGTCGAACGGCTTGACGAGGTAGTCGTCGGCGCCGGTGCGCAGGCCGAGCACGCGCTCGCCGACGCTGCCGCGGGCGGTCAGCATGAGCACGGGGGTGTCGACGCCGCGGGCCCGCCAGGCGCGCAAGAGCGACAGGCCGTCGCCGTCGGGCAGCATCCAGTCGAGCAGGACGACGTCGTAGGCGATCGTCTGCGCCTGGCCGAGGGCGTCGGCGCTGGTAGTGCAGGCGTCGACGAGGTGGCCCTCCTCGCCGAGGCCGCGCTGCAGGAGCTGCAGCAGCCGCTCGTCGTCCTCGACCACGAGGATCCTCATGGCGCGCGGCTCCTGCCGGCGAAGAACGGGTAGAGCGCGGGGAGGATCACCAGCGTCAGCAAGGTCGAGGAGACCAGGCCGCCGACGACCACGGTGGCGAGCGGGCGCTGGACCTCGGCGCCGGTGCCGGTGGCCAGCATCATCGGCACGAAGCCGAGCGCCGCCACCGAGGCGGTCATCAGCACCGGGCGCATGCGTGACTCGGCGGCGGCGAAGGCGGCGCGGCGGGGATCGTGGCCCTGCGCGAGGAGCTGATCGATCTGCGAGAGCAGGACCACGCCGTTGAGCACGGCGATCCCGCTGAGGGCGATGAAGCCGATCGCGGCGGACAGCGACAGGGGGAGGCCGCGCAAGGTCAGGGCGAGGATGCCACCGACGCAGGCGAACGGCACGTGGGTGAAGATCAGGGCGGCGGGGCGCAGGCGGCGGAAGGCGAGCAGGAGGACGGCGAAGATCGCGGCGACCACCGCGGGGATGACCCAGGCCAGGCGAGCGCGGGCCTCGGCCAGCGACTCGTACTGGCCGCCCCACACCGAGCGGGTGCCGCGCGGCAGCGGGACGCGCGCGGCGAGCTCGGCCTTGAGCGCCTCGACGACGTCGCCGAGCGCGGCGCCGCGGACGTTGAAGCCGACGACGATCCGCCGCTGGGCGTCGTCGTGGTTGACGAGGCTGGCGGCCGGGCGCTGCTCGATGGTGGCGAGGTGCTCGAGCTCGATGAGGGCGCCGTCGGCGGTGGGCACCGGCACGCGCGCGAGCAGGCTGGCCGGCGGCGGCTCGCCGAGGCGCACGCGCACCGGCAGGCGCAGCGGGCCGACGTAGGTGTAGCCGGCGGTGACGCCGGTGCGGATCGCCTGGACCACGCGCAGGACGTCGGCGGCGACCATGCCGTGGCTGCCGGCGGCGAGCATGCGCGGGCGGACCTCGGCGACCGTGACGTCGGGCGGGGCCATGATGCGGACGTCGACCGCGCCGGGCTGGGCGGCGATGACTTCGGCTGTCTTTTCGGCCAGGTCGCGGAGCTGCGCGAGGTCGTCGCCGAAGATGCTGAGCGAGACGTCGGTGACGGCCCCGCCGAGCAGCTCGTTGAAGCGCATCTGGATCGGCTGGGTGAAGACGACGACGTCGGCGGGGGCCCTGGCGGCGAGGATCGCGTCGATCTCCTGGACGAGGGCGTCCTTGTCGAGGCCGTCGCGCCACTGCGACCTCGGGGCGAGCTCGACGAACACGTCGGCCTGCTCGATGCCCATGATGTCGGTGGCGACCGCGGGCGAGCCGATCCGCGCGACCACGGCGCGGACCTCGGGGACCTCGCCGAGCAGCACCTGCTCCATCGCGGTGGCCTCGCGCACCGCGGAGTCGAGCGAGATGTCGGGCGCGCGCTCGGTCTGGATCACGAGGTCGCCCTCGTCGAGCTGGGGCACGAAGGCGGCGCCGGTGCGGGTGAACAGCCAGCCGCCGAGGACCAGCGCGGCGAGGGCGAAGCCGGCGACGAGGACCGGGGCGCGGGTGGCCGCGCGCAGGACGGGGTGATAGGCGCGCTCGGCCAGGCGCACGAGCAGGGGTTCGCGGGCCGGGACGTCGCGCGGGCGCAGGACCGCGGCCGCGGCCGCGGGGACGAAGGTGAGGGCGAGGATCAAAGCGGCGAGCAGGGCCATGATCACCGCCGCGGCCATCGGCCGGAACATCTTGCCGTCGACGCCGGTGAGGCTGACGATCGGGACGTAGACCAGGAGGATGACGAGCACCGAGAAGAACACCGGGCGGGCGACGCCGCGGGTCCACTCGGCGATCTTGGTCGGCGACAGGGCGGCGCCGACGGCCCCGCAGAAGACGGCCTCGACCATGACGACGGCGCCGTCGACCAAGAGGCCGAAGTCGATCGCGCCGAGGCTCATCAGGTTGCCGGGGATGTCGAGCAAGGCCATGCCGGCGAGCGCGAAGATCATCGACAGCGGGATCACCAGCGCGACCAGCAGGCCGGCGCGGAAGCTGCCGAGCATGGCGAACAGGACGACGACGACCAAGAGGCCGCCCTCGGCCAGGTTCTCGGCCACGGTCGCCAGGGTGGCGCCGACCAGCTTCGAACGGTCGTAGACGAGGTCGACCGTGACGTCCTCGGGCAGGGCGGCGCCGACGTCAACCATGCGCGCGTGCAGCCGCTCCATGACCTGGAGGGCGTTGGCGCCGCGCAGCATCTGGACCATGACGTAGACGGTCTCGCCCTCGCCGTTCGAGGTGGCGGCGCCGATCCGCGGCAGGCTGCCCCAGCGGACGTCGGCGACGTCGGCGATCCGCAGGCCCGGCTCGCCGCTGACGGCCGGGCGCACGAGGGCGCTGCCGAGCTCCTGCGGGGTGGTCGGGCGCGAGACGCCGCGGAGCAGGACCTGAGATGTCCCATCGGCCAGGTTGGCACCGGCGGCGGTACCGGTGGCGGCGACCACCGCGGCCTCGAGCTGGCCGAGGGTGAGGCGGAAGCGGGCCATGGCGTCGGGCCGGCCGACGACGTCGAGGGTGCGCCGCTCGCCGCCCCAGGTGTTGACCTCGACGACGCCGTCGACGGCGCGCAAGAGCGGGACGAGGCGCAGCTCGACGAGCTCGAGCAGCTCGGCCGGGGTGCGCTCGGGCGAGCGGATCGTGAAGTGGAAGATCTCGCCGAGGCCGCCGGTCAGCGGGCCGAGCTCCGGCGCGTCGATGCCGTCGGGCAGGCGATCGCCGACCAGCGCGAGCCGCTCCTGCACCATCTGGCGAGCGAGGAAGGGGCTCACGTCGTCGGCGAACACGGCGGTGATCGAGGAGATGCCGTAGCGCGAGACGCTGCGCTGCTTGACCATGCCCGGGATCCCGCCGAGGCCGATCTCGATCGGCCGGGTCACCAGGCGCTCGACCTCCTCGGGGGTGAGGCCGCCGGCGCGCGTGAGCACGAGGACCTGGTTGGTGGTGACGTCGGGCAAGGCGTCGAAGCGCAGGCGCGCGGCGACGACGGCGGCGAGGATCGTGGCGACGAGGGTGACGAGGAGGACCGCGCGCCGGCGGACCACCGAGGCGTGGACCAGAGCCTCGATCACGCGCCGGCCCCCGCGCGGGCCCGCTGGTGGGCGAGGGCGTCCTCGGCGACGCGATCACCCTCGACGAGCTGCGAGGGATCTTTCGGTCGCACCAGCGCGGAGGCGCCGGAGGCCATGAGCAGCTCGACGGGGACGGCCGTGATCTGGCCGTCGCGGCGGCGGTGGACGATCAGGGCGTCGCCCTCGCGCTGCAAGGCGCCGGCCGGGACCTGGACGACCCCGGGCTCGTCGCTGACGGCCTCGACGGTGCCGCGCAGGCCGGGGGCGGCGAGCCGGTCGCCCTCGGCCTCGAACCACATGACGACGGCGCCGTCGTCGGCCTCGACGGTGCGCGCCAGCGGCTCGGGCTTCAGCGGCCACACGCTGCCGTCGACGGCGTGAAAGCGCATGGTGGCGCGGGCCGGCGGGGCGTGGAGGAAGCGGGCCTCGACGCGCGGCTGGCCCTCGCCGACGATGACGGCGATCGGCAGGGCGCCGCCCTCGACGACCTCGCCGAGGCGGCCGTGGAGCTCGCGGACGACGCCGTCGATGTCGCTCGTGAGGGTGACCTCGGGCTCGTGCAGCAGCCCGCGCGAGCGCGCGGGGTCGATGCCGGCGGCCCGCAAGGTGGCGGCGGCGGTCAGGGCCTGCTGCTCGACCTCGGCGGCGCGGGTGGCGACCTCGAAGACGTCGCGCTCGGAGACGAGGCCCTCGTCGCGCATGCGCCCGAGCTTGTCGCGCCGCGCGGTCTGCGCGGCGCCGCGCAGCTGGGCCCCGCGGTAGTCGGCGGCGGCGACGACGACCTCGGGCATGACGACGTCGACGACCGGCTGGCCGACGCGCACGCGGTCGCCGGCCTGGACGTGGAAGCGGGCGATCCGGGCGCGGTAGATCGGGCGGATCACGCCCTGGCGATCGCCGGGCAGGACCACCCGCGCGGCGGCCTGCAAGAGCGAGACGTCGCGCGGGGCGGTGACCTCGACCCACGCGCTGGCGGTGCTGGCGGGCTGACGATGGGGCTGTCTCTCAGGGCATGTCTGTTCGGACATGCAGGAGGTCGTCACGAGGGCGAGGCAGCCGGTCGCGAGCGCGCGGCGGAGCATGCCCCCACGGGTAGCGCGCGGGCGCGGCGGGAAATTGAGACGATCCTGAGGAAGTTCTCAGGCGCGGCGCTCGCGGCGGGGGCGCGGCTGCTTGTCGCCGGCGCGGCGCCCCGGGCAGTCCTCCTCGGCGCACTCGACGTCGGGCCCGGCGAGGGTCTCCTCGGCCTCCTGCAGGGCCTCGAGGATCCGGCACTCGGACACGCGCCCGCCGCCGCGGCACGAGTCGGCCAGCCGCTGCAGGGCGCCACGCAGCTTCTGCAGGCCCTCGATCTTGTGGTCGAGGTCGTGGATGTGGTCGCGGACCAGCCGGTCGACGCGCGCGCACGGGCGCAGGCGGTCGCTGGCGAGCGACAGCAGCTCGCGCACGGCCTCGATGCTGAGCCCGAGCTCGCGGCTGCGGCGGATGAAGTTGAGGCGGCGGACGTTCTCCGGCCGGTAGACGCGGTAACCCCCGGCGGTGCGGGCCGGCTGCGGGAGCAGCTCGATCCGCTCGTAGTAGCGGATCGTCTCGGCGCCGACGCCCGTGGCCTGCCCGAGCGCTCCGATCGTCATCTGCTCGTCGTCTCGCGTCACCGCCCGAGCTTGCTCCGCGGCCGCGCCCCTGTCACGCCCGCGGCGGTACGTGCGTCACCTCGCACACGCCCGCCGGCCCGGCTCGCTTGACCCTGTAGTCGCTACAAGGTCTAGCCTCGTCGCCGACCCCCGCGAGCGACTCGCGCGCGGTTCGTCACCACGATGCCGCTGCTCTCCGCGCTGCTCTCCGCCGCCCTGCTGGCCTCGCCGCCGCCCCCGGCCGGCTGCCAGGGGCCGCTCGGACGGGCGGCGGTGGTCACCTGCGCGCTGGCCGAACACCCGAGCATCCGCGCCGCCGAGGCCGGGCGCGCGGCGGCGGAGGGCCGCAAGCTGGGGGCGCGCACGCTGCTGCCGAGCAACCCGCACGTCGAGGTGACGGCGGGCCGCCGCGTGGGCCTGTGGAACGGCGAGCGCGACATCAACGTGTACGGGCGGGTGTCGCAGGAGCTCGAGATCGCGGGCCAGCGGCGCAAGCGGATGGCGATGGCCGACGCCGAGGTGGCGCAGGCGGACCGGCAGATCGAGCTGAGCCGCCGCGACGTCGCCGCGGCGGCGCTGTCGGCGTACTTCGAGTGGATCGCGGCGCGCGAGCAGCGGGCGATGATCGAGCGGATCGCCCGGACCTCCGACACGCTGGTCGACCTGGCCCGCACGAGCGAGCGCACCGGGCTCGGCTCGGGCCTCAACGCCGACGTGGTGGTGGCGACGTCGGTGCGGGTGCGCCGGCAGCAGATCGAGGCGGACCGGCGGATCGCGGCCGCGCGCGCGGTGCTGGCCGGGCTGCTGGGACGCGACGGCGCGGGGCTCGAGGTCGAGGGCGACTTGGCACCGCTGGCGGTGCCGCAGGAGCTGTCGGCGTTGCTCACCGCGGCGCTGACGAAGCGGGCGGAGATCGAGCTGGCGAAGGCGGAGCGCGAGGTGTTCGTGCGCCAGGTCGAGGTGTTCCGCCGGCTGCGCGCGCCCAACCCGAGCGTGGTGCTGTACGCCCAGCGCGACGGGTTCGCCGAGCAAGTGCTGGGGGGAGGGCTGGCGTTCCCGATCGTGCTGCCGGCCCCGCTCGGGCGCACGTACAAGGGCGAGATCGCCGAGAGCCAGGCGCTGGCCCGCCGCGCCGAGGCGGAGGTCGAGCGCTGGCGCCGGGTGGTGCAGGCGGAGGTCGAGGTGGCGCTGCGCGAGGTCGAGGCGCGCAAGGCGGAGCTCGCGCTGTTCGAGGCCGAACGCCTGCAGCGCGCCGAGAGCCACCTCGAGGCGCTGGCGCAGGAGATGGCGACCGGGCGGGTGTCGATCCGCGACGCGGTGGTGCTGCAGCAGACGCTGCTCGAGTACCTGGCGGCGCACATCGAGGCCCGCCGCGCGCTGGCCCTCGGCTCGGTCGAGCTGGCGCGGGTGGCGGGGCTGCTGCCGGAGGAGGCGCAGCGATGAGGCGCGGACGGTCACTGGCACTGTCGCTGGCGCTGCTCGGCTGCGGCGCGCGCGGGGGCGAGGCCGACGGGCACGCGCACGACGAGGGCGGGCACGAGCACGGGGAGCACGGGGAGCACGGGGAGCACGGCGACGGCCACGAGCACGACGCGCTGCCGCGACGCGTCGAGCTGTCGGCGCAGGTGGTGACGGCGGCGCAGATCCAGACCGAACCGGTGCAGCGCCGGGTGGTCGCGCCGGTGCTGTTCGCCACCGGGCACGTCGAGGCCGACCCGGGGCGCACGGCGCAGGTGCCGGCGAAGGTCGGCGGGATCGTCGAAGAGGTGCTGTTCCGCGAGGGCGACCCGGTGAAGGAGGGCCAGGTGCTGGCGACGGTGCGCGCGCCGAGCCTCGGCAGCCTGCGCGCCGATCTGGCGTCGCTGCAGGCGCGGACGACGTCGGCGCGGACGAACCTGACGCGCCTGCAGGCGCTGGCCGAGCGCAACATGGCGTCGCAGCAAGAGCTGGCGGCCGCGCGCGCCGAGGCGACCGCGCTCGAGGCGGAGGCGCAGGCGGCCAAGCAGCGGCTGCAGGCGCTCGGGCTGGGCGCGAAGGGCAACGCGACGGTGTTCTCGCTGCGCGCGCCGATCTCCGGTTACGTGATGCAGCGCAACGTGGTGCCGGGTCAGCCGGTGACGCCGGAGCAGACGCTGGCGACGATCGTCGACCTCGACCGCGCGTGGTTCATCGCCCGCCTGTTCGAGCACCTGCTGGCGAAGATCCGCGTCGGCGCGGCGGTCGAGGTCGAGCTCAACGCGTACCCCGACCACCCCTTCCACGGGACGATCGAGTACCTCGCGCCCAAGGTCGACGCCGAGGCGCAGACGGTCGTGGCGCGGATCCCGATCGACAACCGCGAGGACATCCTGCGCATCGGCCTGTTCGGCAAGGCGCGGATCGCCATCACCGATCCCCGCGCCGCGCCGGAGCCGGTGCTGGCGGTGCCGCGCGACGCGATCATCGAGGTCGCCGGCGAGACGGTGGTGTTCGTGCGCGGCGAGGACGGGGCGTTCGAGCTGCACGAGGTGGTGCTCGGGACGGCCGGCCCGGGAGTGGTGGAGATCCTGCAAGGCCTGCGCGAGGGCGAGCCGGTGGTGACGCGCGGGGCGTGGACCCTCAAGAGCGTGCTGCTCAAGGGCACCTTCGGCGAGGACCACGGGCACTAGGCCATGCACGCGCTGACCGTGATCGTCGCGTGGTCGCTGCGCAACCGGGCGCTGGTGCTGGTGGCGACGCTGCTGTTTATCGTGGTCGGGGTGCGGGCGGCGCTCGAGCTGCCGATCGACGCGGTGCCCGACGTCACCAACGTGCAGGTGCAAGTGATCACGGCCGCGCCGGCGCTGTCGCCGGTCGAGGTCGAGCAGTACATCAGCATCCCGGTCGAGCGGGCGATGTCCGGCCTGCCGAAGGTGACGCAGATCCGCTCGGTCTCAAAGTACGGGCTCAGCGTGGTGACGGTGGTGTTCAAGGACGGCACCGACATCTACTTCGCGCGCCAGCTGATCAACGAGCGCATGCGCGAGGCCGGCGAGGCGGTGCCCAAGACCTACGGGACGCCGGAGATGGGGCCGATCTCGACCGGGCTGGGCGAGATCTTCCAGTTCACGCTGCGCAGCGAGTCGCACTCGCTGATGGAGCTCGAGGAGCTGCTCGACTGGTACGTCGGACCGCAGCTCCGCACGGTGCCGGGGGTGGTCGAGACCAACAGCTTCGGCGGCGAGAACCGCGAGTACCAGGTGGTGCTGCGCCCGGAGCGGCTGCAGGCGCTCCGGCTGTCGATCGGCGAGGTGGCCGCGGCGCTGGAGCAGTCGAACGCCAACGCCGGCGGCGGCTACATCGAGCGCAACGACGAGCAGGTGGTGATCGGCTCGAACGGCCTGGTCCGCAGCCGCGAAGACCTCGAGCGCGTGGTCCTCGGGGCGACGCCGCAGGGGGTGCCGATCACGGTAAGCTCGGTCGGCGAGGTCCGCTTCGGCCCCAAGCTGCGCCGCGGGGCGGCCACCAAGGACGGCGAGGGCGAGGTGGTGGTCGGCGTGACGCTGATGCTGATGGGCGAGAACTCGCGCACCGTCACGCAGGGGATCAAGGACAAGCTGGCCGCGCTGGCGCCGACCCTGCCGCCGGGCGTGCGCGTCGAGCCGTTCTACGACCGCACGCAGCTGGTCGACCGCACGATCGGCACCGTCGCCACCAACCTCGCCGAAGGGGCGGCGCTGGTGATCCTGGTGCTGCTGCTGCTGCTCGGCGACCTGCGCGCGGGGCTGGTGGTGGCGACGACGATCCCGCTGTCGATGCTGTTCGCGGTGATCGTGATGAACGCGGCCGGGCTGTCGGGCAACCTGATGAGCCTGGGGGCGATCGACTTCGGCCTCATCGTCGACGGGGCGGTGATCGTGGTCGAGAACGCGGCCCGCCGGCTCGGGGAGGCCAGCCGCCGCGCGGGCACGCAGCTGTCGGCGGAGCGGCGAATCGAGGTGATCCAGGAGTCGACGCTCGAGGTCCGCGGGGCGGCGGTGTTCGGCGAGATCATCATCGCCATCGTCTACCTGCCGATCCTCGCGCTCACCGGGATGGAAGGGAAGCTGTTCCACCCGATGGCGTACACGGTGCTGCTGGCGCTGGCCGGGGCGTTCATCTTCTCGCTGACACTGGTGCCGGTGCTGACGAGCTACCTGGTGCGGCCGCACCCCGACGCGCGCGAGACGCTGCTGCTGCGCGCGGCCCACAAGCTGTACACGCCGGCGCTGCACGCGGCGCTGCGCTGGCGCTGGCTGACGATGACGGTCGGGGCGCTGGCGCTGGCGGGCGGCGTGGCGCTGTTCGGCCGCCTGGGCGCGCAGTTCGTGCCGCAGCTCGACGAGGGCGACCTCTTGATCGAGGCGCGGCGGATGCCGGGCACGGCGCTGACGACGTCGGTGACGACGAGCCAGCGGATCGAGCGGGCGCTGCGGGAGATCCCGGAGATCGTCCACGTGGTCTCGAGGACAGGTTCGCCGGAGATCGCCACCGACCCGATGGGCGTCGAGCAGTCCGACGTGTACGTGCAGCTCAAGGACCGCGACGCGTGGCGGCCGGGGCTGACGAAGGACGACATCGCCGAGGAGATGTCGGCGCTGGTCGAGCGGGCGGTGCCGGAGGTGGCCGGGGCGATCTCGCAGCCGATCCAGATGCGCACCAACGAGCTGGTGGCGGGCATCCGCTCGGACGTCGGGGTGGTGATCTACGGGCCCGACCTCGAGACGCTGCGGACGCTCGGCCAGGCGGTGCTCGACCGCGTGAAGGGGATCGACGGGGTCGTCGACGCCCGCGTCGAACAGCTGCAGGGGCTGCAGTACCTGCGCATCGACCCCGACCGCACCAAGCTGGCGCGCTACGGGCTGACGATCGCCGACATCAACATCACGACCGAGGCGATCGCGGTCGGGCACAAGGTCGGCGAGGTGCTCGAGGGCGAGCGCCGCTTCGACATGATGGTGAAGTTCGACCAGCCGATCACCGGCGACCTCGACTCGCTGTCGGCGATCCCGCTGCGCGCCAACACCGGGAAGATCGTGCCGCTCGGCGACGTGGCGACGCTGCAGCACACGACGGGGCCGGTGCTGGTCAACCGGGACAAGATGTCGCGGCGCGTGGTCGTCGAGTTCAACGTCCGCGGGCGCGACCTCGGCTCGACCGTCGCCGACGCGCAGGCGGCGATCGCCGCGGGCGTGACGCTGCCGGTCGGCTACCGCGTGGAGTACGGCGGGACGTTCGAGCACTACCTGGCCGCGCGCGACCGCCTGATGGTGGTGGTGCCGCTGGCGCTGGCGCTGATCGTGTTCATGCTGTGGACCGCGCTGGCGTCGATGCGCTCGGCGGCGATCATCTTCCTCGGCGTGCCGTTCGCGGTGGTCGGCGGAGTGGTGGCCCTGTGGCTGCGCGACCTGCCGTTCTCGATCTCCGCCGGCGTCGGCTTCATCGCCCTGTTCGGCGTGGCGGTCCTCAACGGCCTGGTGCTGGTGACGTTCGCCCAGCGCCTGCAAGAGGGCGGCGCCGACCACGTCCGGGCGATCACGGAGGCGGCCGAGCTGCGGCTGCGCCCGGTGCTGACGACCGCGCTGGTGGCGGCGCTGGGGTTCGTGCCGATGGCGCTGTCGACCGCGCCGGGCAGCGAGGTCCAGCGGCCGCTGGCGACGGTGGTGATCGGCGGGCTGGTGTCGGCGACGCTGCTGACCCTGCTGGTGCTGCCGGCGGTGTACGCCCGCTTCGGCCCGCGCGTGCGCGTGCGCGTGACGAACGCCGCTTGACCCTGTAGCGACTGCAGGGTTCACATTGGCGGGCGAGGAATTCGTATGCGTCTCGAAGTCGTCGCCCTGCTCATGATCCTCGGCTTTTACGCCGTCGCCTTCGGCCTCCGCACCTACCGCCACCGGCGCGAGACCGGCTCGACGGGCTTCCACGGGCTGTCCGGAAGGCCAGGTTCGGCCGAGTGGTGGGGCGGGGCGCTGTTCATCGCCGGGGTGGTGCTCAGCCTGCTGGCGCCGATCGCCGGGCTGCTCGGGTGGGTGGCGTCGCCGCCGATCGGGCCGGGGCAGTTCATCCTCGGCGGGGCGGCGGTGCTGGTCGGGATCGCGGCGACCTACGCCGCCCAGACGGCGATGGGCCGCTCGTGGCGGATCGGGGTGCGCAGCGACGAACGGACCGCGCTGGTGACCGACGGGCCGTTCGCGCTGGTCCGAAATCCGATCTTCTCGTGCATGCTGTTCACCGCGGCGGCGCTGGTGGTGCTGCTGCCCAACCCGGTGGCGGTGGCGGCGTTCGCCTGCCTGCTGCTCGCGGTCGAGCTGCAGGTGCGCATGGTCGAGGAGCCGCACCTGCTGCGCGTCCACGGCAGCAAGTACCGCAGCTACGCGGCCCGCGTGGGGCGCTTCGTGCCGGGGCTCGGGCTGCTGCGCGGGTGAGCGCGGTGCCGGCGGATTCGTGGGGGCAGCTGTACTTTGCCCCGTGTCGCCGGGCGAGCGACCTGTCTCGAAGGATATGTTATCGGCTTCGTCGTCGACCCTGGTGAGCGAGGCGTCATCCGGGTCCGGCGGGGGTCCGATCGGCCGCTTGACTCGGCTCGCGTCAGGGGCCGATCCTGCTGGCCTATGTGGATATCGTCCGGCTCCCGAAAGTCTCTCGCGCGTCTGTCCCTGGCGGTCTGTCTCGCGCCGCTCGGCTGTACCAAGGCCAACTCCGAGGACGAGACCCTGCACGTCTCGCTGCGGCCCCTGTTCTATTCGGAGGTCCACGCCCCCTCGGGGCTGCGCGCGCTGCAGGGCTCGACGGTGTGCTTCGATGTCGAGGAGATCGATACGGCCGAGGGCTCGCTGCGGCTGCAGCCGTTCGACGCGTGCTACGACATCGCGGTCGCAGACGCGCCGATGGCCAACGGCGACTGCGTGATCCTCGACCAGCTCGGCACCGTTCAGGTCGATTACACGCCGCGCGCGGATTGTTTCGTCGCGGACCACGAGTTCGTGGCCGATCGCTTCCGCGTCGAGGTGATCCCCGTCGACGGGCTGCGCGGGCGGCTCGAGTGGTCCATGGAAGCATGGGCGGAGCACCTCGGCGAGCGGCTGTCGTCGCGCCCGGCCGACTTGACGCCGTCCGCCGACGAGCCGCTGCGGCTGGTGCCTGATGTCACGGTCGGATTCCCCATCAACGTGATCGATGCGACGGGCGAACGGGTCGCCTGGGATCTGTCGCAGGGGCGTGTGCTCGAGGCGAAGGACGGCGGCACGCCGCGCGCCCTGGCGCCGGCCGACGACGATGGGTCGATGTGGCCGATGCGCGTCGGACCAGGGGAGACGAGCACGATCACGCTCGAGGTCGCGGGGGCGGTGCTGCCGGTGGTCGAGGTGGTGGCGACGCCCGTCGAGCAGGCCGCGTCGCTCGAGATCGTCGCGGTCTTCGACGACTCGCCGTTCGGGGCGCGGGCGATCGTGCGGGACGGAGAGGGCCGGGCGATCGTCGGCGCGCCGGTGACCTGGAGCCTGGTCGAGGGCGAGCTGGCGTTCGAGCGCGTCGACGCGTACACGCCGCCGGAGTACACGGCGATCGGCGACTCCTGCTTGCCGCCGCCGACCGCGCCGGAGGAGCGGCGTGCGGTGCTGCGGGCGCAGCTCGGGGAGCTGCGCGACGAGCTCGAGATCGAGTGGGTGGCCAGCCCGCCGGAGGAGACCAGCGACGAGCCGTTCGAGCCCCACGCCGCGTGCCAGCGCGGGACGGGGCCGGCCGGGGACGACGGGCTCGGCGACCGCGGCTGCGGCTGCGCGAGCGGGGCGGGCGAGGCAGGCGCAGCCGGGCTGGCAGGGTCGCTGCTGCTGCTCGCCGGGCGGCGCCGGCGGACACGCGGCGCGGCGTGACCTCCGGCGTTGAAAACATGTCTTCGGAGACATGTCCTCAGGGACTGGTCTCCTGGCACCTGCGGGGGCGGGGCTGTCGGCGGGCTCGCGGACATGCCCGCGAGGCTCAGGTCGGAGGCACGAGGCGGACGGGCGATTGGGGCCGGGCGGACGCGCGGCCGGCCCCGTCGCGAGCGCGGCGGGTGGGCGGATGAACTCGAGGACAGGTCCGACGGAAGTCAGCGCGGCTCGAGCTCGACCATCGCCTCGTTGCGCTTGGCGAACGGGAGGGTGAACGGGGCGTCGTACTGGGCCCAGTAGACGTCCTCGGCGATCCGCCAGCGCGGGTGGTCCTCGAGCGCGGCGAGCAGGCGCTGGCGCGAGTCCTTGCGCTTGTCCTCCGAGCTATTGCCGCGGTAGCGCAGGGCGGCGACGGTGCGGGCGGGCTCGTGGACCAGCTCGATCGCGGGGTCGTCGGGCCGCGGCGCCTCGGAGGTGAAGAGGTCGTTGGACAGGAAGAAGGCGACGGTCCAGCCGCGGCCGCCCTGCTTCTGCAAGACCGGGCTGGTCATCGCCAGGCGCTCGCCCTCGGGGTGCTGCTCGACCGGGGCGGTCATCGACATGCGGATCTGCTTGCTGTTCTCGCCGAAGATGTAGCGGGCGAGGCGGTCGAAGGCCTCGTCGACGGCCTTGTCGTGCTCGCCCTCGACCGTGAGGCGGGCCAGCAGCGCCGGCTGGTACCGGCGGATCTCCACGTCGTCGATCGTCTCGACCACGTCGTACTTCGGCTGCTCCTCGAGGCGGATCCCGAAGAACCCGGGGACGGACTTGAGGAGCTCGGTGAACGGAATCTTGGTCAGCATCGCGGCACGCCCTCGCGTGCCGCTGTCTACGACCGTCCGCCGCGCTCGCAACCCGGCCGGGGTTCGTCGCGCTGTTGCTGGGTCCGGATCGGCGTGCCTCGGCGCCTGGGCCGGGTCCGGTGGCTCGCCGCCGTCGCGCTCGGTGTCCGGTCGCGCCGCGTGCGCGGGCCGCTCGCTGGGGTCGGTCCAGCCTGGCTTTCAAGACAGGTGAGGACGCAATCGCGCGGCGTCGCACGCGCAGGGAGCGTACAATCGCTCGGTCCGTCGCCTGTCCTTTCGGGCATGTCGCCAGTCATGCCCCGCTCAGGGTGGCGGCGCCTCCTGGGCTTGCTTCACCGGGGTCCGATGAACATGTTTTCGTGCACATGTCTGAATGAACAGTCTTTCAAGGGCATGTCTTGAAAGGCATGCACTTCAGGACAGCGGGCGCTCCGAGGTCCGCCG
The DNA here is from genome assembly GCF_002343915.1 of Nannocystis exedens. Lineage (GTDB taxonomy): Bacteria > Myxococcota_A > Polyangia > Nannocystales > Nannocystaceae > Nannocystis > Nannocystis exedens. The sequence goes on from NZ_NETK01000001.1 coordinate 7,972,169, forward strand.
GCGCCGCGCGGCAGCGGCCGCTGCGGCGGACGTGGAGGAGGTCGGCGACGGGCCCGACGAGGTCGGGACGGTCGCCTGCAAACAGGTCGTGGGGGCGAGCGAGCCGGCGGGTCGAGGCCCTCGCCGGACCGTCAGCGGCCGCTGCGGCGGATGTAGAGGACGTCGCCGACGAGGCCGACGAGGTCGGGTCGGCCGTCGCCGTCGACGTCGGGGTAGGCGACGGCGTGGAGCGGCCCCTCGACGAGCTGAATCCGCGCAGGGCCGTCGTCGCGGCGCAGCCACGCGAACGTCGCTTCCGGCTCGATGACCGTCAGATCGTAGCGGCCGTCGGCGTCGGCGTCGGCCGCCTCCAGCAGCACCCCGTCCTCGTCGTGGACCAGGGCGACGCGGCGGTCGGGGTCGCCGTCCTCGTGGCGGTAGATCGTGGGCCAGTCCTGGGTGACCAGCTCGACGCGCGCGCCGGGGCCGACGGGGGCGAACCGGGCCCGGGTGCCGAGCACGCCCACGGGATCGGCGAAGGCGCGCGAGCCCTCGTTGCGCACGAGCACCGGCGGGTGCTCCTGCAGCTGGAACAGGACGTCGAGGTCGCCGTCGCCGTCGACGTCGCCGAGCTGGAAGGTGGCCAGATCGCCGAGCGGCAGGTCGACGGCGGTCTGCCACGGCCCGAAGGTGAACGGCTCGGCGGTACCGTAGGCGACGGCCAGCTCGATGGCGCCCCCGAGGCGGAGAGCGAGGACGTCGGGGTGGCCGTCGCCGTCGAGGTCGGCGACGGCGAGGTCGCTGTTGCCGGTCCTGGCCTCCGCGAACACGAGGGGCTGCTCGGCGAGCCGCGGGTGGACGCGGAAGGCGTGGATGGTGTCGATGATGCTGACCGTGAGCACTTCGGCGGCGCCGTCGCCGTCGAGGTCGCCGACGCCGAGGCCGCGGTTCCACCCGCTGAACGCGACCCCGTCGGCGCGGGTGAGCGGGTCGGTCTCGCTGCCCCAGCTCCAGCCGATCCCGCCCTCGGCCTGGAAGGCGACGTCGTCGTGGCCGTCGCCGTCGAGGTCGGTGCCGAGGAGCGTCAGGCCGGCTCCGTGCAGGTTGAAGCCCCTCCCGAGCGGGGCCGGCCGGTTCACCTCGCGCACGAGGTAGCTGGCGACCGAGCTGCCGGCCAGCTCGGCGAGGTCGAACTGACCGTCGGGCCGCGACGCGAGCGCGAACTCGACGCCGTCGGGGAATTCGTGCTGAAAGATCTGCGGCGCGAAGGTGCCGTCGCCTTGCCCGCGCTGGTACGAGAGGACGCGGTGAACAAAGTTCACCACGTCGAGCGAGCCGTCCCCGTCGAGGTCGTGGAGGTGGGTCGGGGCCGGCTGCTCCTCGATGGTCGCGACCGGCGCGCCGTCGGCGAGGCCGTCGATGCGGGCGCGCGTCTGTTCGTGGCCGAAGAGCACCTCTGGGTCGCCGTCGCCGTCGAGGTCGCCCGCGGCGAGGTTTTGCGTCGGGAACGGCGAGATGCCGAGCAGGTCCTCGAGGTCGTGCTCGAAGGTCGGCTCGTATGCGTCGCCCGCGGGCGCGAGGTGGGTGAGCACCTGGACGTCGCCGCGGCGGCCGAGGATCAGCGGCTCGTCGACGCCGTCGGCGTCGAGGTCGACGGGCGCGAGGGCGTCGACGATCAGGTCGTCGACGATCGCGGTGGCCGTGGCGAGGCCGTCGGCGTCGAAGCGGAGCACGCGCGCGCCCGGCACCTCGACGTCTTCGTACTGCACCCGGGTCGGCAGCACGGCGATCGCCCGCGGCGCGTCGGGACCGGCGCGCAGCGGCACCAGGACGCGCGCCGGGACGCCGGTCGAGGCGCGCGGGCCGATGAGCCACTGCCCGTCCTCGCCGGCGATCCACGCGCGGACGTCGTCGCCCTCGTCGAGGACGATGTCGTCGCGCCCGTCGCCCGAGACGTCGCCGATCACCATCGCCGTCGCCGGCGCTTCGAGCGAGAACTGGGTCGTGAGTTCGAAGCCTCGATCGGCGCGGCCGTGAAACAGGTGGAGGGCGGTGGCGGACGCGGCGGCGAAGTCGAGCAGGTGATCGCCGTCGAGGTCGCCGGTGGCCAGAGCTCCTCCGTCCCCGAGCGGCAGCGGGATGCTGCGCCACAGCTGCAACGGGCTGAAGCCGGGCTGCCAGGCGTAACGCCCGAGGTAGTTGCGGGCGCCAGCCAGCAACTCGCCGGCGGGGCCGGGGCCGGTCCAGTACGCCCGCGGCAGCGCCTGTTCCACGCGTCCGAGCCAGGACGCGCCCTTGCCGACCCAGGTGGCGAGCACGTCGTCGCGCGCGACGCTGACGCTGGCCAGGCCGCTCGCGGAAGCGGCGCTCGCGGCCAGGCCTGCGTTCCCGGAGGCGCCGCCGGGGGTGGGCAAGGCGGTGGGGCTCGAGAACCGGCCGTGACCGTCGTTGCGCTGGACGAGCACGGTCTCGTCGACCACGTTGCGGGCGACCGCGTCGAGATCGCCGTCGCCGTCGTAGTCGACCAGCGCGAGGTAGAACTGCGGGGCCGAAGGGCTGGCGACGGCCGGCTTCAGCGTCCCGTCGCCCGCGCCCCGCAGCACCTGCAGCGCCTCCGAGGTGAAGTCGATGACCACGACGTCGGCGTGGCCGTCGCCGTCGAGGTCGCCGACCTCGATGTCGACCGGATCGTCGCCGGCCGGGTACTCGCGCGACTCGCCGGCGCGCGGATCGATGACGGCGATCGCGTGGGCCTCGCGCATGGCGACGAGGAGCTCCGGCGCGCCGTCGCCGTCGAGGTCGGCGGCGTCGAGGCGGAACGGCTCCTCGCGCAGCGCGATGTCCCGCCGCCGCACCAGCCGGCCGTCGTCGTCCATGCCGAACAGCGCGACCTGCGGTGGTTCGGTCAGGGCGACCGCGACCTCGCCGGGCAAGGCCGCGAGCGCGACTGGCTTCTCGGTGAGCTGGAGGCTGGTGCGCCAGGCGCGGACGCTGGCGCCCCGGGCGAGGGTGAGCTTCTGACCCTCGCGCGACAGCACGACGGCCTCGTGGTCGCCGTCGCCGTCGAAGTCGACGAGGACGGCGTCGTCGATCGGCGTGCTCCGCGGCCGCCACTCGTCCTCGTCGTCGCACCACCAGGCGTGCGGGCCGCACACGTCGTCGCCGCCGCAGGCGAGGCCGACGAGCACGCCGAGCGCCGCGAGACCGAAGATCCGGGGGGCCGAGCTCCGACGCGGTGCCATGCAGTCCGGAGAGGGTGAACGGGCGGACGACGGCGAGCAAGCGCGCGGCAGCAGGGGCTGTGCAGGGCGGGAAAACGGCGGCCCGCGGGAGCGGCGCGGCCGGCCACGGAGGGGCAGGGCGAGCCCGAGGCGGCCCGCGGAGTCGCCCCGCCGCGGACACGACCGGGGCAGGCGGCGGGCCCAGGTCGAGCGGGACTTCGTCCTTTTCGAAAAAGTATGGTGCGAGGCGGTCGCCGGGGGCTCGCGGCGATGGTGCCTCGAAGGACATGTCGATTCGGACATGTCCGCGCTCGGCGTGAGGCCGCGGGCGACGTGGCCGCTCGGGCCGGTTCGCGCGGGCGCATGGCTTTGCGACAGGTCGATGCGCCGCGGGGCGTGAGGCCGCGGGCGCCGTCGCCGCTGGGGGCGGTCCGCGGGCATGACTCCGCGGACAGGTCGAGGTTCGACCTGGCGCGAGGCTGCGGGCGACACCGCCGCCAGGGGCCGTTCACGCGCGCATGGCTTTCAGGACAGGGCGCATGGCGAGGGCGCCGAGCCGGCCGGCGCGGCGCCCTCGCAACTTCAGGACATGTCCATTCGGACATGCTCGGCGTTACAGGGCGCAGTCCGGCGCGCAGGAGCCGTAGGTGTAGGTGTACTGGCAGACCCAGTTCGGCGGGGCGTAGGTGACGCTGGTGATCGTCTTCGGGCGGTACAGGCCGCCGCCGCAGCTGACGCAGGTGCGGTGGCCGACCGGGAGGCAGGCCGCCTCGGGCGACGACTCGCCGTCGGCGAGCGTGCGCGGGGTGTCGCCGATGAATTCGACCGCCTCGGAGGCGGCGAACTCGATGCACTCGCCGGCGCCACAGTCGGCGTCGGTCGCCTCGCGCAGGACCAGCACGTTCGAGGCCGTCTCGGCGTCGCAGCCGGCCTCGAGCACCGGGGCGTCGAAGGAGAGGTCGCCGACCGCCAGCGGGCGGGTCAGGACCGGCATGACGGTGCGGTCGCCGTCGCTGAAGGCCTGGTCGCAGGCGCCGAGCAGGTCGTCGCCCTCGGGCGCGCCGAGCTCGAGGTCGACGACCGCGCCGCCCGCGAGCTCGATGGCCGCGCGCTCGGGGGACTCGAGGGCGAGGACGGCGTCGTGGCCCGGGGTGAACGCGGCGTAGCGAGCGGTGACGGTCTCGTCCTCGCTGCAGCCGGTCACGGCCACGAGGGCGGTCAGGAGGGCGGAGAAGGCGGTGGTGGTGCGGTGAAGGAATGTCATGGATCGTTCGCTGTCAGGTTGGTCGGCAGCGCGCCGAAGGACGCGCTCGCGGTCCGCTGGTGCAGGCGGCGTGCCGGTGCAGGCGAGCCGTCGAACGATGTTCGGCCGGCGCGCCCGGCTCGCGTCGTGGTCCGCGAGGCCACTGCCGGGCGGAGGCGTGGACGCGGAGGCCACAAGCGGGCGGGCGAGAGATGTCCTCGGGGACATGTGAGCGGCGCCGTCGCATCGCGCGGGCGCGAGCGCGGGTGGGGCCCGCAGACCTCGAGCGGCGAGCTCGAGCGGTGAAACGAGATGTCTCGGGGACATGTGATCCGCCGGGTCGCGGGCGAGCGCGGGTGGGCGTCAGACCTCGCCTGGCGGGCGGGAGCCCGAGCTCGGGCGCGCACGGTCGAGGCCGCCGCGGGCATGGCCGCGGGTGGCCGCGGCGGCGTCCTCGACGAGCTGCGCGAAAGGACATGCCCGGGCGGGCATGTCCCGCCAAACATGTCCTCAGGAACCTGTCGGCTCGGACAGCGCGCGCAGGCGGGCCAGCTTCTCGTTGAACTCGCGCAGCTCGCGGCCCTGCAGGCCGGCCTTCGCGGCGGCCTCGTCGGCGGAGGCGCCGCGCAGGATGTGCGACAGGGCCACGCCCTCGACGCGGGTGAACGGCAGGGCCTCGCGGCGGTAGTCGACGAAGGCCTCCCACGACAGCGGGACCCACGCCTGGACGAACCCGGCCATCGCCTCGGCGAACAGGCGGATCTCGATCTGGGCGTGCGGGTCGAGGCGGAGGTCGAGGAAGTGCAGCAGGTTGTGCAGGTCGATCTTCCAGATCCACTGGGTGTACAGCGACACCGGCAGCAGGGTGCGGGCCAGCTCGCGGGCGATCCCGAGCTCGCCGGCGAGGGTCTGGTAGTCGGCGTAGAGCTGCTCGTGGCGGGCGAGCAGGAGGGCGCGCACCCGCTCGCGCAGCTCGACGGGTACGGCGGCCTCGGCGTCGCGGCCCTGGCGGTTGGTCGTCGACTGCAGGGTGACGTGCTCGAGCGCCGGCACGTAGAACTCGTCGGGCGCCTCGCTGTAGCGCAGCGACATCTCGTTGACGTTGGCCGTCCGGTGGCGGATCCACTGGCGGGCGACGAAGATCGGCATCTTGCAGCGGAACTTGACCTCGCACATCTCGAACGGCGTGGTGTGCCGATGGCGCATGAGGTAGCGCAGCAGGCCGCGGTCGTCGTGGACCTTGCGCGTCGACGGGCCGTAGCTGACGCGAGCGGCCTGAACGATGTCGATGTCGTTGCCCATGTAGTCGATCGGCTGGACGAACCCGAGGTCGAGGACGGGGACCTCGCGCCCCAGCAGGGCCTCGGCGCCGGGAGAGAGCGGGCGGGCGGTGACGGTCATCGGTCGCAGGGTATACCCCAGCCGATGGCGCCCGAGGCGGCTATACTGGGGGCTCGTCATGGCACACGCGCGCGACAACTCGGGGCTCCGCCTGGTGGGCTTCATGCTGCTCGCGTCGCTGCTGGTGCATCTCCTCATGTGGCCGCTGGGCGACGAGATCATCGGGATCGGCTGGGACGCGCCGCCGCTGCCGCGCTCGGACGGCTGGATGCAGGTGGCGCTGGTGCCTCCGGAGGAGGAGCCGCCCCCGGAGCCCGACGCGCAGCCGCGCGAGCCCGAGCCGAAGGGCCGCCTCATCAAGCAGGACCGCGTCCACAAGGAGAAGGCGCCCGACGACGCCAAGTACCTGTCGGAGTTCGACCAGTCGGTCGAGAAGGAGACGCGCGCGCCCAACGTGCGGCCGACGCCGGGCGGCCTGCCGATGCTGCCGGGGCACTCGCCCGACGCCGACAACTCGCCGATGAAGCGGCCGTCGCCGCAGCAGGCGCCGAGCGTCCGCGAGGGGCTGCAGCCCGAGGGCCCGCAGGTCGACCCGGGCGCGTTCGGGCCGCTGCCGCTGTCGCCGGGCCGGCCCGCACCCGGCGGCAACCCGGGCCTGCGCGGCACGCCGGGGACGATGGAGCGGGCGCTCGGTCAGGCGGGCACGTTCGACTCGATCGACAAGGACGTGCCCGAGGGCCCCGACAACGTCCTCAACTCGCGGCGCTGGAAATACGCGTCGTTCTTCAACCGCGTGCGCGACAGCGTGGCCGAGCACTGGGAGCCGGGCCCGCTCCACGAGCGGCGCGCGTCGGACAGCATGAAGGTCGGCAACAAGTCGTGGGTCACGTCGCTCTACATCCGCCTCAACCCCGACGGGTCGATCCACAAGATCTCGATCGACCGCCCGAGCGGGCTCGGCTACCTCGACGAGGAGGCGATCCGGGCGGTGCGCGCAGCGGCGCCGTTCAATAATCCGCCGGCCCAGCTGGTCGACCCACGCACGAACTTGATCGAGTTCGGGTTCGCCTTCGAGTTCGAGCAGAACGGCGGGCAGATCCAGCGCTACTTCCACTGACCTCGGCGGATCTCGAGGTCGTCGGGCGGGGCGCCGCGCAGGCGGCGACCGTCAGCGGCGCGTGAGCGCCTCGAAGCGGGCCCAGTCGGCGGAGGTGAAGATCGCGTCGACGCCGGGGCGCAGGCGCAGGCCCTCGAGCAGGAGATCGGCGGTGGCCGACTCGACGAGGGCGGCGGTGATCCACCGGCGCGCGCGAGCCGGGTCGCGCAGGCGGATGCTGGCGTCGACGAGGCGGCGGAGCACGTACTTGCGCATGGGCCCGTCGTCGGGCGCTTCGAGCAGCGGGAGCGCGGCCTCGAGGTCGCGCACGGACAGGTCGTCGCGACCGGCGCGCTGCCAGGCGAGCCCGCGCAGCAGCAGGGCGCTGCGGTGGTGCCGGAGCGCTTCGGGCCCGCCGCGCTCGGGCGGCTCGCGCGGGAGGTCGGCGAGGTCGGCGAGGTGATGGCGGACCCGCGCCGGTCGCCACAGCACCTCGTTGCGGCCGGGGTCGAGGAAGATGTCGTACAGCGCGGGCCCGAGCGCGCGCCGGGCCGCGAGCACGAAGTTGTCCGGGTCGCGCATCAGTCGCTGGCTCAGGCGCGCGTGGAACGGGTGGTCGTCGGGGAGGCCTGCGAGCTCGTCACGCAGGCGTGCGGCGGCCTCGTCGAGGCGACCGGCGCGGGCCAGCAGGTCGATGCGCCACAGCGCCTCGTGGCCGGCCTTCGGGGCGGCGGCGAGGCGCTCCAGGGCCGCGTCGATCTCCTGCTCGGCGACCAGGCGGGCGACCTCCTGGGATGGATCCGCGGGCGGCGGGTCGGCGCGGCGCAGGCCGGACAGCTCGACCGCGAACACCTGCAGGTCGGCGACGCTGTCCGGCTGGACAGGTCGGTTGAGGATCCGCAGGCGCAGCGGGCCGGGCGGCGGCGGCTCGATCGGGTGCTTCAGCAGGACCCGCCGCGGCTCGCCGCCGTCCAGGGCGATCTCGGCGTGGGCGGTGCCGAGGTCGGGGAAGTGACGCATGCCGAGGCGGAAGCGCCGCGACTCGCCGGGCTCGATCGTGCCGACCCAGAAAGCGGCGGCGCCGTTCGGGCCGCTCACGGGGAGGACCTGCTGGTCGGGCCGCTCGGAGCGGTTGCGCGACTCGAAGCGGACGCCGAGGTAGATGTCGTCGCTGTCGACGGGGGTGACGGCGATCGTCAGGTTGGTGCCCCACTCGAGGTCGCCGAGCGCGGCGTCGACGGTCAGCGCCGCGGTGCCGCCGTCCCACTCGAGCGGGTACTCGGCGATGACGCGCTCCGAGGATGTCTGAAGGGACAGGCTCTGGTCGCCCGGGCTGCGGGCGAACGACAGGGGGTCGTAGATCCGCCAGGCGGGGTCGAGCGGGCGGTCGAAGCGGAGCGCGAGCTGGGGGCGCTCGGCGGTGGCGCGGCGCAGGGTGTCCAGCTCGGCCTCGGCGTCGCGGCGGACCCGCAGGTCGAGGCCGGGCAGCGCGGCGCGCCGGATCGCCAGCTCGAGCGCGGCGGCGTAGTCGCCGAGCTCGCGCTGGCTGGTGATCGCCCCGGCCAAGGCGCCGGCGGCCAGCTCGGGGCGCGCGGCGGCGGCGAGGTAGTGCTCGGCGGCGGCGGCGTGCTCCCCGGCGGCGGCGTAGAGATCGGCTGCCCGCAAGAGCATGTCCTCGTGAGCATGTCCCGAGAGACGGGCGATGGCGGCCAGCTCGTCGGCGCTGCGGCGCGGCAGGCCGAGGGCGGCCAGCTCCTCGGCGTGCCGCCAGGCGTCGACCAGCGCGGGGTCCTGGACGTCGCCGATCGGGCGGGCCTCCGGCGCGGGCCGGGCGATCGGGGGCAGCGGGACGTCGCCGGCGCCGACGATGAAGTAGCCGTCGGAGGCGCCGGGCAGCGAGACCAGCAGCTCGGCGGCCGGGTCGGCGTCGAAGTCGGCGACGGCGCGCAGGTACAGGCCGGACAGCCGCAGCGGCTCCTGCAGGGCCTCGCCGTCGCTGCGGTAGAGCGCGAGCTCGGGCGGGGCCAGGGCGAGGAGGTCGTCGACGTGATCGCCGTCGAGGTCGGCGTTGTACAGCCAGCGCGCCCCGGCGCCGCGCGAGGGGTCCTCGGGGGCGGGGATGAACTGCCGGGTCGCGAGCGTGTCGCCGTCGAGCGCGAGGACGTAGAGGCCGGCCGGCTCGCCGTACGGCCGGGCCTCGGAGAAGCGGCCCGGGGCCGGGTACTGGTCGATCTTGGTCGCGGCGATCCGCTGCTCCCCGCCGATCCGCAGCAGCTTCACCGACTGGATGAAGCCGAGGCTGCGGCGGGCGAGCAGGCGCAACTGGCCGTCGTCGCCGGCCGTCAGCACGCGCAGGTCGTAGGCCGACCATGGCCCGGCGACGACCACGAGCTCGGGGCGACCGTCGCCGTCGAGGTCACCGGCCTCGATCGAGCCGACGTCGGAGCCGGCGGCGTCGGTCGGCGGGTGCGGCGACCGGTACTGCCACTGCCCGGCGGGGTCGAGATCGATCTGCCGCAGCCGGCGGGCGTAGGGGCCGCTGCCGGTGTAGAGCGCGACGCGGCCGTCGCCGTCGAGGTCGGTGACGGCGGCGCCGAGGATCGCGCTGTCGGTCCACCGGTACAGCGGGGCGCCGCCGCCCACGGGATAAAGGCCGTAGCGGACGATGGCGTCGCCGGGAGCGCCCGGGTTGTCGACACCGAGCAGCAGCAGCGGGGCGCCAGTCAGCGCGGGCGGCACGATCCGCGGGGCGAGGACGAGGGGGCCGATCGGGACCTCGGCCAGGCGGGTCAGGCTGGTGTCGGCGCGCAGCACCACCGCCGACCCGCGCTGGTCGGCGTGGGTGGCCAGCTCGAGCCGGCCGTCGCCCTCGAAGTCGCCGAGGATGAACTCGTGGTCGCTGCCCGGCCGCTGGCCGATCGCGGCCTGCGAAATGGGTGTTCCGAAGGACAGGTTCTCGAGGACATGTCCGTAAGACCTCCTCGGGTCGTCGCTCGGGAGGCGGTCGAGGGCGGCGCGGGCGGCCGGGAGGTCGCGGCGGTCGAGGGCGGCGGCCAGGCGCAGGCCGGCGAGCTCGGGGTCGGCGGCGAGCTCGGGGGCGTGGGCGTCGAGCGCGGCCAGGGCGGCGGCCGAGGCGGTGAAGTTGCGGGTGTCGGCCAGGCGCAGGGCGAGGTTGCGCAGGGCGGCGGCCTGGTCCTCGCGGGTGCGCGCGGCGATGTAGGCGCCGGCGTGGGCGTCGATGGCGGCGGCCGGGTCGGTCTGGGCCTCGCCCCACTCGCGGTAGGCGCGGGCGAGGGCCGCGGTGCCGCGGTTGTCGGGCAGGGCGGCGAAGGCGGCGAACAGCCGGGCGGCCTCGTCGCGCTTGCGGGCGACGGTCAGGGCGGCGAGCTGCTCGCGCAGGACCTCGAGGCGGGCCTCGGCGCGGCGCTCGTGGGCGGCGCGGACGATCGCGCGGGTGGCCGCGACGCCGCCGAGGACGACGACGACGGTGGCGGTCACGGCGACGGCGATCTGCAGCAGCCGCCGGCGCCGCTGCCGGCGCTCGGCCTCGGGGTCGTGGGCCAGCAGCGCGAGCAGCTCGGCCATGCCGGAGAAGCGGCGCGCGGGGTCCTTGGCCAGGCCGCGCAGCAGGAGCGCGTGCAGCCACTGGGGCACCCGCGGGTCGGGCGAGACCGCCGGCGGCTCGGCGTGCAGCACGTGCTCGGCGAGGACCTCGAGGGTGTCGCCGGTGAACGGCCGCCGGCCGTGCAGCGCCTCGTAGAGGGTGACGCAGAACGCGAACTGGTCGCTGGCGGCGGTCGCCGGCTCGCGCCGCAGCTGCTCCGGCGCCATGTAGGCCGGGGTGCCGATCAGCGCGCCGCTGCCGGCGAGGGTCGCCAGCGCGTCGGCGGTGGTCAGAGTGCCTGTGGCCTTCGAGACATGTCCTGAAGGACCTGTCTTTCCGCGCCGGGTGGCGAGGCCGAAGTCGGCGACGCGGACGCGGCCGTCGGCGCCGACGAGGACGTTGCTCGGCTTGAAGTCGCGGTGGACGAGGCCGACGTCGTGGGCGGCGCGCAGGCCCTCGCCGGCCTGGCGCAGGGCGTCGACGATCTCGCGCCAGCTGCGGGGCGCGTACGCCAGCCAGCGCTGGAGGTCGACGCCGTCGACGTACTCCATGGCGATGAAGACGGCGCCGGCGAACTCGCCGGCCTCGTGGACGGCGACGACGTTGGGGTGGGCGAGGCGGGCCAGCGCCTGGGCCTCGCGCAGCAACTGGGCGCGGCCGAACGACGGGTCGTCGTGGCCGCTCGACTGGACCAGCTTGAGGGCGACGCGGCGGTCGAGCTCCTCGTCGTAGCCGGCGTAGACGACGCCCATCGCCCCGCGGCCGACCTCGCGCAGGATCACGAACCGACCGATCCGCAGCGGCCCGGCGGCCTCGCGCTCGCCCGGCGCGTCCCACTGCGGCGTGGCGCTGACCGCCGTCGCCAGCGGGTCGGGCTCGGGCCGCACCGGCGGCGCGGTGGTCTCGTCCAGCTCCGGCGCGCCGGAGCGGGGCGCCTGGGTGTCTCCGAGGCCGGCCACGTCGGGCCGCAGGCTACCACGCCCGCCGGCCGGGCCCCACGCGCGGAAACGGCCCGCGCGTTCCGGAGCTCATGGCGCGGAGGACATGTCGGAAGAGACATGTCCCGAAGGCTGGCCGCCCGACAGCGCGAGCTGGCCGCAGGCGGCGCCGATGTCGTCGCCGCGCGGGGTGCGGACGTAGGCGCGCAGGCCGGCGGCCCGGCACAGGTCGAGGAAGCGGCGCACGCGGGCCGCGCTCGGGCGGCCGTAGGGGGCGTGCGGATGCGGGTTGAAGGGGATCAGGTTGATCTGGCAGCGGATGTCGCCGACCAGCGCGGCCAGCCGGCGGACGTCGTCGTCGCTGTCGTTGACGCCGGCGAGCAGGACGTACTCGAAGGTGACGTAGCGGCGCCGGTGCGGCGGGACCGAGCGGACCGCGGCCAGCAGCGCGGCGATGTTCCAGCGGGTGTTGATCGGCATGACCTCGTCGCGCACCGCGTCGGTGGTGGCGTTGAGGCTGATCGCCAGGCCGACCTCCTTGGCCAGCGGGTCGCCGGCGAACCGCTCGATCGCCGGGACCAGGCCGGAGGAGGAGATCGTGATCCGCCGCGCCGCCAGGCCGGCCCCGTCGGGGTCGGTCAGTAGCTCGATGGCCCGCCGCACCTGGTTGTAGTTGTGCAGCGGCTCGCCCATGCCCATGAACACGATGTTGGTGATCCGCGGCGCGTACTCGCCCCCGTCGCGCGCCAGCAGGTCCTGGGCCTGGTAGACCTGGTCGACGATCTCCCAGGTGGCGAGGTTGCGCTGGAAGCCGAGGCTGGCGGTGGCGCAGAACCGGCACGTCAGGGCGCAGCCGACCTGCGACGAGACGCACTGGGTGTAGCCGCGCTCGTCGTTGGGGATCAGCACGCTCTCGATCGACTGGCCGTCGGCGGTGACGAGCCGCAGCTTGCGCGTGCCGTCGCGGGCGTGCAGCACCGCGCCGACGTCGAGCCGCCGCAGGCTGGCCCGGGCGGCCAGGCGGGCCCGGTCGGCGGCTGGCACATCGGACATGGCCGAAAAGTCAGAGACGCGCCGGCCGTGCAGCCAGCGGAACAGCTGGCCGGCGCGGTGGCGCGGGGCGCCCTCGAGGTGCGCCCCGAGCCAGGCGGCCAGGCCGTCGCGATCGAGGTCGCGCAGGTTCGGCGGCCCCTCCTTGGGGATGCCGCGCGCAGGACCGCGGATGGCGACGAGCTGGCTCATGGGACAGGTGCGAGGCGGACCCGGCGGGCGCGGCTCACAGGCCGGCCAGCTCGAGGCCGCTGAAGAAGAAGCCGATCTCGTAGGCGGCGGTCTCGGGCGCGTCGGAGCCGTGAGTGGCGTTGCGCTCGATGCTGGTGCCGAAGCGGCCGCGGAGGGTGTCCTTGCCGGCCTTGGTGGCGTCGGTCGGGCCCATCAGGTTGCGCCAGCGGGCGATCGCGTCCTCGCCCTCGAGCACCATGGCCACCACCGGACCCTCGGTCATGAAGGTGACGAGGCTGCGAAAGAACGGGCGGGCGGAGTGGACCGCGTAAAAGCCCTCGGCCTGGGCGGTGGAGAGGCGGAGGCTCTTGATCGCGACGAGGCGCAGACCGGCCTCCTGGATCGCGGCGAGGATCCCGCCCTGGTGACCGGCGGCGACGGCGTCAGGCTTGATGATGGCGAAGGTGCGTTGCATGCGATTCGTGGCGCGGAGGCTAGCAGAGGCGCGCGGGGCGTAAAGAGGCGCGCGCGTGACGGGGCGCAAGTCTCGCCTGTGCGCCGCGTCGCCGGCCCCGCGGCGGCGAATTGCCGCGCGTACGAGTGCGGTCACAGTAGCCGGTCGATGCGCTGGGCAGCACTCCTCGGGCTGTCGATCGGGCTGCTGCCGGCGCCGGTCGAGGCCGAAACGCCGGACCTGGCCTGGCGCGAGAGACAGGCGATGAGCGGCTTCCGCGGCTACCTGCGCGTCGACCCTGCCGCGCTCGTGCTGGCCGACTACCGCCCCGGCGCCGCGATCGGCGGCTCGTTCGGGGCGTTCCGCGCCATCGACGGGTTCGCCGCCGCGTTCGGCGGGCGCGTCGGCTACGCCATGGTCGACCGCCAGGCCCGCGGCTTCGACCGCACGCTCCACCTGTCGCCGGAGCTGCGGCTCGGCGCGGTCAGCCCGCGCGCGTTCGGCTACGTGCTGCTCCGCGGCGGCTACAGCCACCGCTTCGAGATCCCGCGGCCCGCGTTCGGCGGACCCGCGGACGGCTATCACTACGGCCTCGGCGCCGGCATCTGGACCCGCGTCGGCAAGCGCTTTCTGTTCGGGTTCGAGGGCGCGGTCGACATGGTCCAGTTCAAGGGGAGGGGCGTCGCGGAGACGCTGTTCCTGTCGCTGACGTTCGGCTCGTGGCTATAGCAATGGGCGGAAGGGACACTTCGTGAAGGACAAATCGCCGGCTTGTGCGGTGGCGCGAGCGGTGGCAGATTGAGGCGATGATCGGCGTGCTGGCGGTGGTCCTGGCGTGGAGCACGGGGGGGAGCGGCGACAGCGCCGGCAAAGCCGTGCCCGGCCTGGTCCGAGCGAGCGACGATGGGCTGCATGCGCGGCTACGCGACGGCGTCGCCGATCGGCCTGACGAGCGCGCGGGCGGGAGTCGGGCTGGCCGCAGGCGCGGCGGTCGGGCTGTTCGGCGCGCGGGGCCGGTTCGGCGCGGCCCTCGGGCTCCGCTTCGGCTACGGCCTGGTGCCCCGCCTGCGCGAGGACCCGCGCTTCCGCGAGCACCGGTTCGCGGCCGGGCCGGAGCTGCGGCTCGGGCTGGCGCTGCCGCGGGTGTTCGCGTTCGTGCTGGCCCGCGGCGGCTATTCGCGGCAGCTCACCGAGGCGGGCCTCAGCTTTCGCACGTCGTTCGTGGGCCCGCCGGCCGGCGGCCACGGCGGCCACGTGGGCGGCGGTCTCGGGGCCTGGGGGCGGATCGATCGCCGGCTCCTGCTCGGCGGCGAGGTGGCGGTCGACGCGGTGCAGATCGCCGGACGCGCATGGCAACTGCAGGCGTGGATCGGGCTGACCATCGGGGCATGGCTTTGAGAGCATGCTCGAGAGGGCATGCCTCTCGGAGCATGTTCTTCAAGGCATGTCGGGACACAGCAGCTCGACGCGCAGGCCGGCCAGCGGGTGGCGGACCAGGCCGCCGAGCCAGCGCTGGTGGAGGTACCAGGCGCTCGGCTGGTCGATCGGGCGCACCGGCATCTGCTCGCCGAGGATCGCCTGCAGGCGGAGGGCGGCGTCGTCGCGGGCCGGACCGGGCGGCAGGGCGGCGAAGGCGGCGTAGGCGGCGTCGTAGGCCGGGTCGCAGAAGCCGGCCAGGTTGTCGGTCGCGGCGCAGGTCATCGACGACAAAAAATTGCTCGGGTCGAGGTAGTCGGCCTCGAAGCGGAGGCCGAACAGGTGGGCCCCGGCGCGCAGGCCGGGGTCGAATAAAAAATTGTCGCGCGCGGTGAAGCGGAGGTCGACGCCGAGCGGGCGCAGGAACTCGCGCAGGAGCGCGGCCTCCTGCCGCTCGGGCTCGCCGGGGCCGCCCCAGTAATTCAATAAGAATGTCCTTCCGGACAGGCCGGCGTCGGCGAGGATCTGCAGCGCCCCGTCGAGGTCGCGCTGCGGCGGGGCGTCGGCGAGGTCCTGGCGCGGCGAGACCTCGCGCGGGAGCACGCTGGCGCTGGCCTCGGCCCACGCGCCGTTGCGCACGACCTCGAGGTAGCGCGGGACGTCGACGGCGCGGGCGATCGCCCGCCGCAGCGCCAGGTTCTCGCGCGCGCGGGCCGGATCGGGGTGGTGGCCGATCTCGGGGCTCGCCATGTTGAAGTAGAGCAGGTCGACCGCGGCGACCGGGAACTTCTCCAGACCTGTCCCGGGGGCAGGGCCCCGGGGACAGGTCGGCCGAGCGCGACGACCTCGGCGAACTGCGCCTGGCCGGGCACGATCGCCGCCAGCTCGCCGGCCTGGAACGCGCGCAGGGCCGGCTCGCCGTGCTGGAAGTGGGTGAGCACCACGCGCGGGGCCGCGGGCGCGTGCGGGCACGGGAGCGGCGGGCGCTCGGGCGGCTGCGGGTACGGGCGCGGCGCGCCGTCGGCGACGAGCACGGCCGTGCGCGGGAACTCGCTGGCCGCGGGGTCGAAGCGGTAGGGGCCGCTGCCGACCGGGTGCCTGGCGAAGCGCGGGCGCTCGGGGCCGGAGCCGTCGTAGTAGTCGGCGCACTCGGGCGGGACGATCGACAGCGCCGGGTGGGCGAGGATCGCCGCGAACTCCGGCTGCGGCCGGGTGAGCCGGATCGTCACGGTGCCGGCGGCGTCGTCGAAGGCGATCGGGCCCGGCGGGCGCGGCGTGGTCCGGTGCCAATCGTCGAGCCCGGCGACCCGGCCGGCCAGCAGCGACCAGGCGGCGTGCTTGCCGGGGGTGATCCGCAGCAGCGAGGCGGCGACGTCGCCGGCGCGGACCGGGCGCTCCTGGTCTTTGAGACAGGCGTCGCGCTGGAACCGCGGACCTTCCCGCAGGCGCAAGGAATAAGTGAGACCGTCAGGGCTGATCTCCGGCAGGTCGGCGAGCAGCTCCGGCACGAGGCGCGGCGGATCGGCGTGCGGATCCCAGTCGACGAGCGTGTCGTAGATCTGTGAGGTCAGTCGACGGCCGACCGAGTCCGACGCGTCGGCTGGATCCAGGGAGTAAAACGCGGTCTCCAGGGTGAGGTGGACGGCGCGCTGCCCCTCGGTCTGCGGGGTCGATCCCGCTGCGCCGTTACCGCTGTCGACCTCGGTGTGACGAGAGCATGCGACGAGCGCGAGGGCGAGGCACGCGAGCGCGGCGCGAGGCGTGGTAAGCCTTCGCCCATGGCAGCCGACGGCAGCATCCAGGGCGGGAGCGCGGACTTCGCCCACTTGCACCTGCACACGCAGTACAGCCTGCTCGACGGGGCGATCCGCACCAAGGACCTGTGCAAGATCGTCAAGCAGCGGGGCATGAACGCGGTCGCCGTCACCGACCACGGCAACATGTTCGGCGCGCTGCAGTTCTACCAGGAGGCCAAGAACGCCGGCGTCAAGCCGATCTTCGGCTGCGAGGCCTACGTGTCCGACGGCGACATGAACGCCAAGACGGACCGGAAGAACTACCACCTGGTGCTCCTGGCCCGCGACCTGGTCGGGTACAAGAACCTGCAGTTCTTGGTCTCGAAGGGCCACCTCGAGGGGTTTTACTACAACCCCCGGATCGACCGGAAGATCCTGCGCGAGCACAGCGAGGGCCTGATCGGGCTGTCGGCGTGCCTCGGCGGCCACATCTCGCGCCTGATCAACAGCGGCGACATGGACGCCGCGCGCCAGACGGTGCTCGAGTACAAGTCGATCTTCGAGCCGGGCTCGTACTACCTCGAGCTGCAGCCGAACGGGATGGCCGACCAGGAGAAGGTCAACGCCGCGCTGGCCCAGCTGTCGGTCGACTGCGGCGTGCCGCTCGTCGCCACCAACGACTGCCACTACGTCAACCAGGACGAGGCCCACGCGCACGAGGTGCTGATGTGCATGGGCCAGGGGCGCACGCTCGACGACCCCAAGCGGATGAAGCACGAGTGCGACGCCTTCTACATCAAGACGCCCGACCAGATGTTGAGCTACTTCGGGTCGAACTACCCGAGCGCGTTCGAGAACGCCGGTGAGATCGCCCGCCGCTGCAACGTCGAGCTCAAGCTCGGCAAGCCCGAGCTGCCCGACTTCAAGCTGCCCGAAGGGACAGAAGAGGACCTGCCCGGCTACCTGCGCAAGGTCGCCCACAAGGGCCTGGAGGAGCGGTTCGGCGAGCTGCAGCGGCGCGGCCACGTGTTCGACCCCGACCAGTACCGCCAGCGCCTCGACTACGAGCTCGGGGTCATCACCCAGATGAAGTTCCCCGGCTACTTCCTGATCGTCTGGGACTTCATCCGCCACGCCAAGAAGATCGGCGTGCCGGTCGGCCCCGGCCGCGGCTCGGGCGCCGGCAGCCTGGTCGCCTACGCGCTGCGGATCACCGACCTCGACCCGATCCAGTACAGCCTGCTGTTCGAGCGCTTCCTCAACCCGGAGCGCATCAGCATGCCGGACTTCGACATCGACTTCTGCATGGACCGGCGCGAGGAGGTGATCCGCTACGTCACCGAGCGCTACGGCGCGGCGCGGGTCGGCCAGATCGCCACGTTCCACAGCCTCAAGGCCCGCGGTCTGGTGCGCGACGTGTGCCGGGTGATGGGCCTGCAGCCGTCGGAGGCCAACGAGATCGCCAAGCACGTGCCCGAGGGGCCGAAGGTGACGCTGTCGATGGCGATGGCCGACCCCGAGCCGCTGAAGGAGAAGGCCAAAGAGAGCCCGGACGCGGCGGCCAAGCTGTCCGACGCGATCATGATCGCCGAGGCCGCCAGCAAGCTGCGCCTCCGGGCCCGCGAGGACGCGCGCGTCGCCGAGGTGCTGAAGATCGGCCAGGCGCTCGAGGGCCTGAACCGCCACGCCGGCATGCACGCGGCCGGCATCGTCATCGGCAACCGCGACCTGTGGGAGCACGTGCCGTGCTTCCAGGCCGACGGCAAGATCGTCACCCAGTTCACGATGACCGACGTCGAGCTCGCCGGCCTGGTGAAGTTCGACTTCCTCGGCCTGAAGACGCTGACGGTGCTCGACACCGCGGTGCGCCTGATCAACGAGCACCGGCCCAAGGACGACCCGTTCGACCTCGGCGCGATCCCCATGGACGACGCCGGCGTCTACGAGATGATCAGCCGCGGCGACACCACCGGCGTGTTCCAGCTCGAATCCTCGGGCTTCAAGGACCTGCTGAAGAAGCTCCGCCCCGACTGCTTCGGCGACATCGTCGCCGCCGTCGCGCTGTATCGCCCGGGCCCGCTCGAGGGCGGCATGGTCGACCAGTTCATCGACTGCAAGCACGGCCGCCGCGCCATCGAGTACCCGCACGAGCTGCTGACCGAGGTCCTCAAGGAGACCTACGGCGTGTTCGTCTACCAGGAGCAGGTCATGCAGGCGGCGCAGGTGCTGGCCGGCTTCTCGCTCGGCGCGGCCGACATGATGCGCCGCGCGATGGGCAAGAAGAAGAAGTCGGAGATGGACAAGCAGCGCGCCTTGTTCGTCGAGGGCTGCGCCAAGACGTCGAACATCCCCAACAGCAAGGCCGAGGAGATCTTCGACCTCATCGACAAGTTCGCCGGCTACGGCTTCAACAAGTCGCACTCGGCGGCGTACGGCCTCATCACCTACCAGACCGGCTACCTCAAGCACCACTTCCCGGCCTCGTTCATGGCCGCGCTGATGACCTGCGACAAGTCGAACAACGACAACGTCGTCAAGTTCATCGCCGAGGCGCGGGCGATGGGCCTCGTGGTGCTGTCCCCCGACATCAACGAGTCGGGCCGCGACTTCTCGGTGGTCCGCCGCAAGCGCGAGGACAACGGCTTCGACGAGCAGATCCGCTTCGGCCTGGCCGGCATCCGCGGCGTCGGCGAGAACGCGGTCGACGCGATCCTGGCCGCGCGCACCGCCGACGGCCCGTTCACGTCGCTGTTCGAGCTGTGCCGCCGCGTCGACCTCAAGAAGGTCAACAAGCGCACGCAAGAAGGCCTGGTCTGCGCCGGCGCGCTCGACTGCATCAGCGGCAAGCGCGGCCGGGCGGTGCTGTACGCGGCGGTCGAACGCGCGATCGAGCAGGGCCAGGGCGCCTCGCGCGACCGCGACTCCGGCCAGTTCGGCCTGTTCGACGCGATCGCCGACTCGACCCCGGTCTACACGGAGGAGTACCCGGAGGTCGAGCCGTGGGAGCCGCGCGAGGAGCTGCTCAAGGAGCGCGAGGCGCTCGGCTTCTACCTCACCGGCCACCCGCTCGACCGCTACCAGCAGGACGTCGACAAGCACGCGACCTGTCGCACGGGACAGATCGAGGCGAAGCACAACGGCCAGGAGGTCACGATCGCCGGGGTGATCTGCGACCTCCGCGAGGTCCAGACCCGCAGCGGCAAGGGGGCGATGGGCTTCTTCCAGCTCGAGGACCAGTTCGGCCGCGTCGAGGCGGTGGTGTTCCCCAAGACCTACGCCCGCGCCGACGAGGCGAGCGGCCTCAGCCTCGGCGAGCGGCTGGCGCAGATCGGCAGCGAGCCGGTGTTCGTCACCGGCAAGTGCGAGGTCGAGACCAGCGAGGACGGCGAGGCCAACAAGTTCAAGATCCTCGTCGAGTCGGTGCAGGAGATCCGCACGCTCCGCGAGCAGTCGACCCGGAAGGTCCTGCTCAAGGTCCCGCTCGAGCTGCTGACGCCCGAGCGGATCCTCCGCCTCAAGCAGATCGTGTCCGACAACGCCGGCACCTGCTCGATGGAGCTCGAGGTGGTGTCCGAGCGCTACGCCGGCCAGGTCGTGTTCGGCGACAAATTCGGCGTCCGCGCCGACGACAAGCTGATCGCCGCGCTCGAGCGCCTGTTCGGCGACAAGGTGGCCCGCCTGGCCTAGCCGCGGCGGCGCTCCGGGGCGGCGCGAAGGGACCTGGTCTTCGGGTCAGGTACTTTCGCACCCCGGCCGCGCGTCACGCGGCGGCGAGGTCGCGGCCGATCGTCGACGGCTGCGCAGATCCACGCGCGTATGCGTTCGCGGGCGTGCGGACGCGAGACCACTTGGGGGCCCGCGGCGAGGCCGGTTATGCTCGCCGGGCCCCCCATGTCCGGCGCTCCCCAGGACGACAAGACCCGAGTGGAAGCCGCGCCGCGCGACGAGGGGGACGACCTCCCGCGCCGGATCGGCCGCTTTCACGTGCTGGGTCGCCTCGGCGTCGGCGCGCAGGGACAAGTGCTGCTCGGCTACGACGCCGACCTCAACCGCCGGGTGGCGATCAAGCTGCTGCGCGGCACCGGCGGCCCCGACGAGCGCGACCGCATGCGCCGCGAGGCGCAGGCGCTGGCGCTCCTGTCTCACCCGAACGTGGTCCAGGTCTACGAGGTCGGCGAGTACGCCAACACGCTGTACCTGGCGATGGAGTACGTGTCGGGCTCGACGCTGCACACGTGGGTCAAGCACCACTCGCAGCGGGAGATCCTCGGCGCCTACCTGCAGGCGGGACGCGGGCTGGCGGCGGCGCACAGCGCGGGCCTGGTGCACCGCGACTTCAAGCCGCTCAACGCGATGGTCGGCAAGGACGGCCGCGTGCGGGTGATGGACTTCGGCCTGGCGCGCGGCGAGCTGGCGACGCGCAGCCCGGAGGAGAACACGGTGATGCGCGCGCCGACGGCGGTGCTGTGGAGCGGTGTGACCGAGGCGGGCTCGCTGATGGGCACGCCGGCCTACATGGCGCCCGAGCACTGGAAGGGCGAGGTGGTCGACGCGCGCACCGACCAGTTCGCGTTCTGCGTGTCGCTGTGGGAGGGCCTGTACGGCGAGCGGCCGTACGCGGGCAAGACCACCGAGGACTTCCGCGCGGCGATCCTCGGCAACAAGCGGCGCGAGCCGCCGGCCAAGGCGAAGGTGCCGTCGTGGCTGCGCCAGGTGCTCGAGCGCGGGATGCAGGGCGACCCGGCGCTGCGCTGGCCGTCGATGGCGGCGCTGCTGGCGGAGCTCGAGAGCGGGACGCCGCGGCGGCGCCGGCGGTTCGCGGCGGCGGCGTTCCTCGGGCTCGGCGGGCTGGTCGCCGGCGAGGTCGCGTACGAGCGCCTGCAGGCGCGCTGGCAGGCCGAGGCCTGCTGGGACGGCGGCCAGGAGCCGGTGCGGCAGTGGGAGGCGGCGCGCGCGGCCGTCGAGGCGGGGTTCGTCGCGGCGGCGCCGGCGGTCGGCGAGCGCACGTTCCGCCGCGTGGCCGTGATCGTCGACGAGTTCACCGCCGCGTGGGCGAGCGCCAGGTCGCGGCTGTGCATGATGCCCCGCATCGACCCGCGCTGGTCGAGCGACCTGGTCGGCCGCGCCGAGGAGTGCCTGCTCGAGGCCCGCTGGGCGTTCGAGAGCACGCTCGAGCGGTTCGCGGCGCTCGACGCGGTCACGGTGCAGCGCGCGGTCGCGGCGGTGTCCGACCTGCCGCCGCCGGCGACCTGCCTCGATCTGTCGTACCTCGCCCGCCAGTCGCCGCCGCCGGCCGACGAGCAGGTGCGCGCCGAGGTGCTGCGCGTGCGCCAGGCGCTGCGACAGGTCCGCTCGCTCGGCGCGACCGGTCGGTTCCAGGAGGGCCTCGAGCAGAGCAAGAAGCTCATCGCCGAGGCCGACGCGGTCGGCTGGCGGCCGCTGGCGGCGCTGGCCCGCTTCCGCGCGGCGATGTTCGCCAGCGACGTCACCGACCTCGAGCAGGCCGAGGCGTGGCTCGAGGAGGCGATGGTGCTGGCGGCCGAGACCGGCCAGGACTCGCTGCTCGCCGACATCGTCACCGGCCTGGCCGACGTCGTCGGCGGTCGCATGGCCCGCCACGAGGAGGGCCTCCGCTGGGCCAAGCTGGCGCAGGCGATGACGGTATCGCTCGGCGAGGCCGACACGGTGCGCGGCACCTGGGTGCTCAACATCCTCGGGCTCATCTACCTCGACCGCGGCCAGCTCGACGAGGCCGAGGAGGTGATGGAGCAGATCCTCGCCATCGTCAGCGAGGAGCTCGGCGCCGACGACCTCGAGATGGCCGGAGCGCTCAACAACCGCGGCAACCTGCACTACCGCCGCGAACGCCTCGAGGACGCGCGGGTCTGCTACCAGCGCGCGCTCGATCTGTTCGAGCGGATCCTCGGGCCCGAGCACCCCGACGTCGCGCTCGCGCTCGGCAACCTGGCCCGCCTCGCGCTCGACCGCGGCGACCTCGACGGGGCCGAGCGCCTCGGCCTGCGCGCCCTGGCGATCCGCGAGCAGACCAACGGCGCCGAGAGCCTCGAGGCGTCGCACGCCCAGCAGGACCTCGGCAACATCTACCGCGCCCGCGGTGAGTCGGCGAAGGCGCTCGAGCTGCTCGAGCGCGCGGCCGTCGGCGCGGCCAAGGCCCTCGGCGCCGAACACCCGGAGGTCGGCTACGCGCTGCTGAGCCTGGGCGAGCTGCACCTGCAACGCCGCGACCTCGACAAGGCGGCCCGCTTCTACTCGCGCGCGCTCGGCATCTTCCAGGCCTCCCGCGGCCCCGATCATCTCGACGTCGCGCCGGCGACGCTCGGCCTCGGCGAGGTCGCGCTCGGCCGCGGCCGCGTGACCGAGGCGGTCCGCCAGTTCGAGCGCGCGCAGCAGCTCTACGCCGCCAACGAGCGCCCGCGCGACGCCGCCTGGGCCCGCTTCGCCGTCGCCCGCGCCCGCTGGACCCGCAAGGCCACGCAGGCCGAGGCCCGCGCGCTCGCCCAGGCCGCCGCCGAGGAGCTCACGGCCCTGGGCGCCGCCGCCGACCGGGCCGAGGTCGACGCCTGGCTGGCCGAGCATGGCGGATAGGACATTCTGCCACAAGCATGTCGTTGCGGGCATGTGCCAAGGCACATGCTCGTCGGGACATGTCCGAAGGTGACGCTGCTCGACCCTCGGTTCTGCAGCCCTCCGCGCGGCCCCGTCACGCCTCCGCCAGGCCCGGCGTCTGCCTTCGGCCTGCACCCCAGCGCCTCGGCTCGCGGCGGCCGGTCGCTCCCCGAGCCTCCGCGCCGCGGTTCACAGGCGCGGCGGAGCGTGGCCGAGGCTGAAGTGGGGGATCTCGACGTACGCCATCATCTCGAGCAAGGCGACGATGTCGGGCGCCGACAGCATCAGCGGGCGGTGCGTCGGGCGGACGAAGCCCGCGGCGGCGCCGTGGTCGAGGAACGCGAGCAGGTGGTCGTAGTAGCCGCCGGCGTTGACGAGGCCGACCGGCTTGCGGTGATAGCCGAGCTGCAGCCACGTGGTCGCCTCGAACAGCTCCTCGAGCGTGCCGAAGCCGCCGGGCAGGGCGACGAAGGCGTCGCTGAGCTGGGCCATCATCATCTTGCGGGCATGCATGCTGTCGACGACGAACAGCTCGGTGAGGCCGTCGTGGCCGACCTCGACGTCCCACAGCTTCTGCGGGATGACGCCGAACACCTGGCCGCCCGCGCGCAGGGCCGCGTCCGCGACCTCGCCCATGAGGCCGATCTTGCCGCCGCCGTAGACGACGCCGATCCCGCTGCGGGCGAGGTGCTCGCCGACGCCGCGCGCGACCTCGGCGAAGGCGGGGTCCGTGCCCTTGTTCGAGCCGCAGAAGATGCAGATCCGGCGGAATGTTCGCATCGTGCTCATGAGCGCTCGCGGGCTTCTTACCACGGGACCGCGCGATCGCTGGTATCGTGCGAGCATGCGTCGCCCCCGCCCGACCGAGGAGTCGCGCGCCCGCGCGGCCCGGATCACGCAGGCCCTGGCCGACCTGCTGCCCGACGAGCCGCTGCCCGCCAGCCCGTCCGAACCGGGCTCTGCAGGTCGCCGGGCCGCCCGCGGCGGTGATTGCCCCGGCTGCGGCGAGCCGCTGCAGGCGACCGCCGCCCGCCATGGGGTCGAGTTCGACACCTGCGGCACGTGCGGCGGGATCTGGCTCGACGCGGGCGAGCTCGAGGCGCTGACCTCCGGCCTCGACCCGATCCCCGGCACGGGGGCGCAAAACGAGGCCGACCTGCGCGCCCGGGTGCCGGCCCCCGCTCCCCGCGAGGCGGACATCCGCTACCGCGAGTGCCCGCGCTGCCGCGAGGTGATGAACCGCCGCAACTTCGGGACGATCAGCGGGGTGATCGTCGACGAGTGCCGCCACCACGGGCTGTTCCTCGACGCCGGCGAGCTCGAAGAGGTCGAGGCGTTCCTCCGCGCCGGCGGCCGGGCCGTCGGCGAGGCCGCGCGCGCCCGCGCGGCCGCGCGCAGCATGCCGCCCGCGCCGCCGCAGCTCGAGACGCCGCGATCGGCGCGTCACGAGACCGCCGCGACGTCGGTCGTCGACGTGCTGTGGAACCTGCTCTTCACCTGACCGGACGCGTCCGACAGGACATGCCCGATAAAGCATGTTTTAAACATCATGTGCTATGCGACATGGTCGAAGGCACATGGGCATGAGAGCGCGCGCCTCAGGCGGTGCGGGCGACGCCGAGCTTCTTCATGCGGCTCTGCAGGGTCGAGGGCGGCACGCCGAGCAGCTCGGCGGCCCCGCCGGGGCCGTAGATCCGGCCCCGCGTGTGGGCGAGGACGCGCTGGATCTGCAGGGCGGAGACCTCCTCGAGCGTGGCGATCCGGCCGTCGTGCTGCAGCGGCGCCTCGGCGGACATGGTCTTGGGGGCAGGTTCGATGGGACCTGTCCCGGTGGGCATGTCCCCGAGTTCGAACGCCTCGGGCCCGAGCACCTCGCCGGCGGTGACGATGGTGGCGCGCTCGAGCACGTTGCTGAGCTCGCGCAGGTTGCCGGGCCAGGCGTGGGCGCGCAGGCGGGCCAGGCCCTCCTCGCTGACCCGCATGCCGCGCCGGCCCGTGCGCTGGCTCTGCTCGGCGAGCATGGCGGCGCACAGGAGCGGCAGGTCCTCGAGGCGCTGGCGCAGCGGCGGCAGGCGCAGCGGGAACACGGCGAGGCGGTAATAGAGGTCTTCGCGCAGGCGGCCGCGGGCGATCGCCTTCTCGAGGTCGACGTGGGTGGCGGCGAGCAGCCGGACGTCGACCTTGACGCTCTTGTCGCTGCCGACGGGCTCGACCACGCCCTCCTGCACGACCCGCAGCAGCTTGGCCTGCAGCTCGATCGGCAGCTCGCCGATCTCGTCGAGCAGCAAGGTGCCGCCGTTGGCGAGCTGGAACCGACCCAGGCGGTCGCGCGTGGCCCCGGTGAAGGCGCCGCGGGTGTGGCCGAACAGCTCGCTCTCGAGCAGCGAGGCCGGGATGGCGGCGCAGTTGATGGCGACGAAGGGGCGGTCGGCCCGCGCGCTCCAGCGGTGCAGGGCGCGGGCGAGCCGCTCCTTGCCGGTGCCGGTCTCGCCGAGGATCAGCACCGGCGTGTCGGTGGGGGCGACCTGGCGGGCGCGCGCCGCGACCGCGCGCACGGCCGGACTGACGCTGCGCTCGAGCACGCCGTAACCGGCGGCGACCTCGTCGAGCTCGCGCGCCCGCTCGAGCTCCGCCTCGCGCAGGTTCTCGAGGGCGACGCGCCGCTCGGCGTTGTCGAGCGCGAGGCCGAGGATCTGCCCGTAGGTCTCGACCTGGTCGACGACCGCCGGCGGGTAGCTCTCGCAGTGGGTGCGGTCGAGGGTGAGGACCCCGAGCGAGCGGCCGGCGGCGTGCAGCGGGACCACCATGCAGGCGTGGCCGGGCGAGAGATCGAGGACGCCGTCGAAGGGATCGCCGTCGCCGTGACGGTGATCATCCTCCGTGAAGGCGCGGGCCCGGCGCGTCTCGAGCGCCTCGCGCAGGGTCGGAAACCGCGCCAGGTCGATGCGGTGGCCGCGGACCTGGCTGGCGAGGTGACCGCGGGCGGCGCGGACGACCAGGCTGCCCTCGTCGAGGGTAAACACGGCTGCGAGGTCGTACGGGGCGATCCGGGCGACCCAGTCGAGGCCGCGGCGCAGGAGGTCGTCGGTGTCCATGGAGCGAGTGTGGATCGCCGGGCACCGAAATGCCAGTGTTGGGGTACCGAAGGATCGGTGGACCACGACCGGTCGGGGCCGCGCGACCGCGAGCGAGCGGACAAGTGTCTGATTTTGTTCAGTCTGTCCTTTGGTCCGCCCCCTGCTATTGCACCCATGTCCCGCGAGCGTTGCCGCTCGCTTCCAGGAAAGAGAACAGACCATGTTGACCGTAGGCGATCAGTTTCCCCAGTTTGCCCTCCAGGCCGTCGTCAGCCGCGAGAAGGGCAAAGAGTTCACCGAGATCAACGACAAGAGCTACGCCGGCAAGTGGCGGGTGTTCTTCTTCTGGCCGATGGACTTCACGTTCATCTGCCCGACCGAGATCGCCGAGTTCGGCCGCCGCAGCGGCGACTTCGCCGACCGCGACGCGCAGGTGCTCGGCGTCAGCACCGACACCCACTTCGTCCACCTGGCGTGGCGCAACCACCACGACGACCTGCGGGACCTGAAGATCCCGATGCTCGCCGACACCAAGCGCGAGCTGTCGCAGGCGCTCGGCATCCTGCACAAGGACGGCGTGCCGCTGCGCGCGACCTTCATCGTCGATCCGCAGGGCATCATCCGCTGGGTGTCGGTCAACGACCTGTCGGTCGGCCGCAGCGTGCCCGAGGTGCTGCGCGTGCTCGACGGTCTGCAGACCGACGAGCTGTGCCCGTGCAACTGGCAGAAGGGCGAAGCGACCCTGAACGTGTGAGCCCGCCGGGTCGCGGCGCGAAGAGAGGAGAGGAGGACATCATGGCCAATACCGTCGAATCACTGCGAGAGCAGCTCCCCGAGGCCGCAAGGGACCTCAAGGTGAACCTGCAGAACGTCCTGCAGGAGTCGTCGCTGACCCCGGCCCAGCGCTGGGGGACGGCGGTGGCCTGCGCCATCGCCTCCCGCAACGCGACCCTGACCCAGGTGCTGGTCGACGCGGCGCGCGAACAGGTCGACGCGGCGACCATCGAGGACGCCCGCGCGGCCGCGGCGCTGATGGCGATGAACAACGTGTACTACCGGTTCAAGCACATGGTCGGCAGCGAGGACTACGAGAAGCTGCCGGCGCGCCTGCGCATGACCCGGATCGCCAAGCCGCACAGCTCGAAGCTCGACTTTGAGCTGTTCTGCCTGGCCGTCAGCGCCGTCTTCGGTTGCGAGCGGTGCGTCGTCTCCCACGAGAAGACGATCCGCGAGGCCGGCGGCACGTCGGAGCAGATCCACGACGCCGTGCGCACCGGCGCGGTCGTCCACGGCGTCGCCGTCGCCCTCGAGCTCGGCGTCTGAACGTTGTTCGCGCCGGCGCTTCGGGCGCCGGGTCGGGCGGGCGGCGCGGCAGTGGCGAAATCGCCCCCCGCGGCGCCCGCCTGTCTTTTGTGCTCCACCCGCACTAGCGGCTAAGGTGCGCGCCGCGACCTGCATCGGACCCGCCGGCGACGGCCCGCTCGAGGACGGCTGACGAGACGGGACCAGGTGGTGTAGGTTGCATAACCTAGCCCACCCCCCGCCCGCCGCGCGCTTTCCCCACGTGTCCAACGAGGATCAAAACACCGGCAATCGGCCTCGCGCCGGGATGACCGGCATCACGCCGACGTCGACCTCGCAGTACGAGGGCTACCAGGGCACGGAGCTGCCGCCCGGCACGGTGGTGACGGGCACGAGCCAGTTCGAGATCGTGCAGCGCCTCGGCGAGGGCGGGATGAGCAAGGTCTACAAGGCGTTCGACCGCCTGATGAACCGCTACATCGCCCTCAAGGTGATGAAGAACGACGTGCCCGAGTGGGCGCATCGCCACTTCCGCCGCGAGGCCCGCATGTGCGCGAGCTTCATGCACCACAACCTCGTCCACGTCAGCCAGGTCGGTACGGCCGAGGAGTTCGACGTGTTGTGGTTCGCGATGGAGTACCTGCGCGGCAAGGACGTCAGCTGGTTCATCGAGAGCGGCACGCCGATGGGCATCCCGGTGATCCTCGAGATCTTCTCGCAGGTGCTCGACGCGCTCCGCTACGTCCACCTGCGCCGGATCGTCCACTGCGACATCAAGCCGTCGAACGTGTTCGTCACCCGCGACTCGCACGACCCGCTGCTCCGCGTGGTCAAGCTGCTCGACTTCGGCGTGGCCCGCGACCTGTCCGACCTGTCGTCGCACAACACGCACCACATCATGGGCGACCCCCGCTACATCGCCCCCGAGCAGACGATCCCCGGCAACTACATCGACCACCGCGCCGACCTCTACGCGCTCGGCATGACCTTCTTCGAGCTCGTCACCGGCGGCCGCCACCCGTTCGAAGACCTGTTCGACGCCCACCCCCGCGCGCTCCTGCAGGCCCACCGCGAGCGCGAACCCCTGCCGGTCAGCCACTTCCTCTCCGACAGCGTGCCCGCCGCCAAGGCCCGGGCGATGGACGCGTTCTTCGCCAAGGCGTGCGGCAAGCAGGTCCACCACCGCTTCGCCGACGCGCTGCAGATGAAGGAAGCGCTGATCGAGCTGGCGAAGCTGGGCTGAGAGACATGTCCCTCGGGACATGCCCGATAAAGCCTGTTTGTGCGGACAGGGCGGCGGCCCCGGCGGCCGGGCGTGCTATGAGCTCGTCGGAGCGCCGGCGGGCGGCCGACGCCGAGGCGGAGGGGCGATGAGCGAGAGCACAGCGGCGCCGAGGGCGGAGGGGACATGACCGTGAAGACGGCGATGTGGCCGGCCGACGATCCGGCGGCGGTCGCCCGCGCGGCCGAGGTGCTGCGGCGCGGCGGGCTGGTGGCGTTCCCGACCGAGACGGTCTACGGCCTCGGCGCCGACGCGCTCGACGCCGCGGCGGTGGGGCGGATCTTCGCGGCCAAGGGGCGGCCGGCCGACAACCCGCTGATCGTCCACGTGGCGGCGCCGGAGCAGGCGCGCGCGCTGGCGCGGTCGGTGCCGCCGGCGGCCGAGCAGCTCATGTCCTTGTGGCCGGGTCCGCTGACGCTGGTGCTGCCGCGCGCCGAGGTCGTGCCCGACGCGACCACCGCCGGGCAGGACACCGTGGCGGTGCGGATCCCCGGCCACCCGGCCGCGCTGGCGCTGCTGCGCGCGTGCGGGCGACCGCTGGCGGCGCCGTCGGCCAACCGCTCGGGCCGCCCGAGCCCGACCACCGCCCAGCACGTGCTCGCCGACCTCGACGGCGTGGTCGACGTCATCCTCGACGGAGGCGCCTGCGCCGTCGGGCTCGAGTCGACGGTGGTCGACGCGACCCGCCCGGTACCGATGGTGCTGCGCGTCGGCGGGCTGCCGGTCGAGGCGCTGCGGACGGTCGTCGGCGCCATCGACATGCTCTCGGGACAGGACCCCCAGGCCATGTCCCGGTCGCCAGGTCTGCGCCACCGACACTACGCGCCGCGCGCCCGCGTCGTGCTGGTCGCCCCCGGCGAGGCGGCGGCGATGGGCGGGCCTGCGGTGGCGGTGATGAGCCAGCAGCCGCGGCCGCCCGGGTTCGTCGGCCGCTGGCAGGTGATGCCGAGCGCGCTCGAAGGCTACGCGCAGGCGCTGTTCGCCGCGCTGCGCGAGCTCGACGCGCCGGAGGTCGAGACGATCGTGGTCGAGACGGTCCCCGAGGTCGGGCTGGGGCGGGCGATCGCCGACCGCCTGCGCCGCGCGGCCGAGCGCTGACGACCACGACGCTCGACGACGCGTCCGGCTCGGGCCCGGCGAGCGACGCGACGACCGTACCGCTCCGAGGACGCCTACCTGGCCGAGGGTTGAAGCGCCCGCGCTGGCGAGGGCGGCTGCGGCGCACTATCTTGAGGCGATGGACGTCGTCCTGCGCGAGGCGTTGATCCACGGGGCATGGTTGTCGGTCGGGATGACGGCGCTGATCCTCGTCAGCCTGCGACACGACCCGGAGGCGTGGCTGAACGACTATCCGCCCGACATCAGGGCCGCGCACGGACCGATGAGCGCGCGCGCGCGCCGGCACGGGCGGAGGTGGGCGATCGTGTGCCTGGTGCTGCTCGTGGCCGTGTTCGCGCGGCTGTTCGCGCGACTGGCGGCGCACGGGGTGGAGATGTCCTTCGGGACATGTTTTCTCGCGGCCTACGTCACCTTCTCGGTGTTCAACCTGGTCGACCTGGTGGTGATCGACCTCGGGATCATGCTCGGCCTGCGCCCGCGCTGGGCCGTGCTGCCGGGCACGGACCCGGCCTCGCCGGGCTACAGCGACCCGTGGTTCCACGTCCGCGGCTTCTTCGTCGGCTGCGTGCTCGGGGCGGGCGTGGCCGCGCTCGCGGCGGGGTTGGCGGTCCTGTTCGTGGGCTAGCTAGAGGGCCGGGCTTCCGGACAGGTCGACGTCGGGGCCGGCCAGGGCGCGGCGCGTTCGCTGGGTCAGAGGCCTGGGCTTCAGGGCAGGTCGACGTCCGAGCCGCCCGGGCCGCGCTCCCGGCCTGGCTTGACGAGCCGGTCCGTGGCCTCTCCGCTCAGGCGTGCTCGTCCTTCCGCTCGGCCAGGTCCTCGGCGACCAGGTCGCCGGGGCAGATGACCTCGGGGTCGGGCGACAGGGAGGTGGCGGGGGCGACGGTCGTACCGCAGGGGCGGGGCTCGGCGGACGGGCGTTCGCCGTCGCGCCAGACCTCCCAGTAGTCACCGATCCGGGCGACGTAGCGGCGCGGGCGTTCGGCGTACAGGCGCTGGCCCAGCGACCAGGCGCGGGCGCGGAGCTCGGCGCTGCGGGCGTCGGCGCGGGCGAGGACGTCGCGGCGGGCCTCGGCGTCGAGGTCGGGGTGCTGGCCGAGAGCGACGCGCAGGACCTCGAGGTCGTGGTCCTCGCCGAGCGCGTCCGAGAGCTGCTCGAGCGAGTCGGCCCAGGCCGCCTGCACGCACTTCCACACGTTGTGCAGCAGCTGGGTGTGGTACCAGAGGTCCTTGACCCGCTTGCGCCACGCGTGGAACGCGGCCGGGGTCGGGTCGGCGAAGGCGTTGCGCATGGCCCGGCGGCCCTGCTCGTAGCTGGTCTTGAGGCCAGGTTCGAGGACGCTCCAGCCGCGCGCCGGCGCCGGCCAGTCGGCGCTGCGGTTGCGCACGCGGGCGAGGTCGTCGGCGGCTGCGAGCAGCGCCTCCTCGCTGGCGACGACCTGGTCGCGCACGGCCGCGAGGCGGTCGCCCACGGCCGCCAGCGCGCCCTCGGGCGCGGGCACGAGGCTGGCGAACACGTCGGCCGCGACGGCGGCGTCGCGGCGCTCGGCGAGGCGCCGGGCGGCGTCGCGGAGGTCGAGGTTGTCGCGGTGGAAGCCGGCGCCGAGGCCGTCGCGCAGCAGGCGGAGCAGCGCGCGGGTGCGCTTGATGGCCTTGCGGGCCGCATGCACGCGGTCATGCGCGTCGGAGGCCTGGCCCTCGCGCAGGCGGGCGATCGCCTCGCCCAGCTCCTCGTCGGCGATCCGCACGGCGGCCTGATGGATGGACTCGCTGCGGGAGAGTCGGTAGGCCATGCCGCCACGATAGCGCGCGGGCCGGCGGTGATCCACGGGGCGGGCGGCGATCAGGAGTCTTTGAAGACATGTCGTAAAGGACATGTCGATGGAGCGGGCGCTGCGGGCGGCTGGCCCCACGCGCGGCGCGAGCGGACGCAGGCCGGCGAGGCGCGTGAGCGGGCCGGTTCATCGCGCCGCGCCGGGCCCGGCGCGCGGTGGCGGCGGATGCGGCAGCGAGCTCGGGCGTGGCGCTCGGGGCGAGCTCCGCTCGCCCCGGAATTCTGCGAAGCGAGAGGCGCTGGTCGTCCGAGCCGGAGCGCGTGCGGGAGCTCTGCAGCAGGCGAGCGTCCGCGTCGACGTGCTGCGCTTCAGGTGGAAAGGGAGGTGCGGGCACGGGTGGAGGCTCGAGCGGGCCGCCTCGGAACGGCTGCAGCGTCGACGTGCTGCGCTTCAGGGCGAAGGGGGGCACGGGTGGAGGCTCGAGCGGGCCGCCTCGGAACGAGCTGCAGCGTCGACGTGCTGCGCTCCAGGGCGAAGGGCGGGCGCGGGCGGAGGCGGGATCGGGGACGCCTGGGAACGGGCTGCAGCGCCGACGTGCTGCGCTTCAGGGCGAAGGGGCGGGCGCGGGCGGAGGCGTGATCGGAGGCGCGTCGGACGGGGCGCCGGGGGCGGGGCCGCCGTCCTGCGGCGGGGCCGTGGGCGCCTGCGTCGGCTCTCCGGGCGGCTTGCCCGACTTGCCGCCGTCCTTGGGCGTGAGCGCCTCGCTCGGGGTCAGCTTGCCGTTCTTGCGGGCGGCCCACATCTCTTCGCGCTGCTTGCGGGCGGCCTCGAGCTGCTCGGGGGTGCGGCGGAGCATGCGACGCGATTGCTCGGCGATCTGCTCGAGGATGAACTTGGCCTGGTCCTTGGTGAAGTCGGCGCGCAGGTTGAGGGCCTTGTCGTCGCGCGCGACCTCGGTGGCGTCGTAGAAGCTGCGGACCATGAAGCGGGCGTAGAACGGGACCTTGTCGTCGATGAAGGCCGGGAGGTCCTCGCTCCACTGCCGCTCCATCTTGGTGGCGTCGACGGCGTCGAGGTACTCGCTCTTGATCACGAGCTCGGGCGACGAGGCGGCCTCGGCCATGAGCTCGAGGTTGTTGGGGATCGGGAACGGCGGCTCGCCCTTGAGCTTGACGACGGAGCGGATGTCCTTGAGGACGAGCTGGAGGCCGGCCCGCGGCTCGCGGGCGGCGAAGGTCTTCAGCTTGGTGAGGTTGGCGACGAAGTTGCCGGCGGTGTCGCCCTTCGACTCGTCGGGGCCGGCGGTGATCGCCGGCAAGAACTCCTCGCGCACGTAGACGGCGACGTCGTCGTCGAGGAAGACGAACCACCGTGGGTCGTCGTCCTGGTCGGGGTTGCCGATCGGCCGCGGGTTGCCCATCGTCCGCCCGTCCCGCACCTCCCACTCGATCTTCTGTCCCTCGGCCGCGGCGGCGCGCTCGAGGCCCGCCTGCACCTCGGCCTGCGACAGCCGGTACTCGACGGCGAGGAAGGTCTGCGTCAGGTCGCGCAGGTTCGGGCTGGCGATGACGATGTAGTTGAAGTCCTTGAGGGCATGAAAACCGCCGCCGGTGACGATGAAGTCGAAGTCGGGCAGCGGCGACATGATCTCGACGATCGCGTCGGCGAACGGCAGGCCCGAGACCTTCTTCGCCGACAGCAACATGAAGAAGTTGCTGCTGCCGGGCCCGAGCTCGGCCACCCGCGAGGTCTTCTCGCCGAACTTGGGCTTGGGCTTCGGCGGCTCGGGCGGCTTCTCCTCGGGCTTGGGCCCGTCGACCTCCGGCGGCTTGTCGGGGCCCGTCGGCGGCGGCGGGACCTCGGGCTCGGGCTGCGCCTCGGGGGGCGGCGCGCCCTTCAACTCCTGATCGAGCTCGACCGTCTCGAACTGCGTGACCTCGAACTCGATCTCCGGCATCTCGAGCTTGATGTCCAGGCCGCAGCCGCCGGGGATCAGAGGCGACAGGTGCAGGGCCAGCGAGCCGAGGGCGGCGGCGAGGATGCGGCGCGTGGGGGTCACGAGCGGCGCGAGTGTACCATCGCAAGGCCGCACGCGCCCGCCCGAACCCGCCCCCGCGCCCGCGCGCGCCGCTCGCGGGCCGGGGATCGCCGGGTCCGAGGGCCAGCGTCTGCGGGCGCCGCTGCGCACGGGCAGGACCGCGGCGATCGCGAGCCGAATCTGGCTCTGAGGACATGCGCTTTGGGGCATGCCCTGAAGGGCATGTCAACTTGACACGGGCGGAGCGCGCGGGGGCCGACCCGCGGCGGTGCCCGCGACGAGGCGCGGGAGCCCGGCGGTCAGGAGCCGTAGTGCTCGACGAGCTCCTTGACGTGCTCGCGGAAGCGGTGCTCGTGCTGGCGCGCGAACTCCTTCCAGGTGCAGAAGGTCCGCGGGTCCTCGACGCGGTCGACGAACAACATCCCGTCGAGGTGGTCGCACTCGTGCTGGAAGGTGCCGGCCGTGACGCCGCGGACGACCTTGTCGATCGGGTTGCCGAACCGGTCCCACGCCTCGACGCGGATCTCGACCGAGCGATAGACGATGCCGCGCAGGTCGGGCACCGACAGGCAACCCTCGTAGTTCTCGAACCGCGTGCCGCACAGCGGGGTCAGCACCGGGTTGACGAGGATCGTCAGCGGGATGTTGGGCTTGTACGGGTAGCGCGGGTTGTCCTTGACCTCGATGACGCACACGCGCACCGGCTCGTGCACCTGGTTGGCGGCGAGCCCGGCGCCCTGGGCGTCGCGCATGGTCTCGATCATCGAGTCGATGAACGCCTGGAACGCCGGGGTCAGCAGCTCCTCGCGGCTGACTTCGCGGGCCTTCTGGCGCAGCACGGGGTGCCCGATCTGGGCGACTTTGAGGATCGGCATCGGGCCCAGTGTAATGCACGCCACATGCGGAGGCCCGGGGGGACCATGACGGTCCGGCCCGGGCCCCGGCGCTCGCAGCCCCCTCGGGCCGCACGGTGGTGTGCGCTTACCCGCGGACGACGCGCGCCTTGAGCGCGACCTTGCCGTCCTTGATGTAGACCGAGAACTGCACGTCCTTGACGTCCGGCCGCTTCATCAGCTCGGCGGTGTTCGCCCGCAGCTTGGTGGCGAATTTCTCGTAGGTGAAGTTGTCGATCGGCTCGTTGTTCTCGAGCTTGAACTTCACGAACTCCTCGAAGACCTCCTGGTAGTAGGCCTCGCGGACCGCGTCGTCCTTGGCCGGCTCGGGGCCGCTGCCCTGCGCCTCGTTGTCCATCGTCATCAGGTTGCCGATGACGGTCTCGCGCGAACGCAGCGGCTTGGTCGCAGGCATGGTGAAGAAGCCAGGCCCGCGCCCCGCGGCCGGCTGGGAGGACGACGGCACCGAGGGGTGCGCCATGGTCGGCGCCTCGTCCTCGGCCGGGCCCGGCGTGGCGACCACGGCCGGCGCATCGACGCGATCGGCGGCGCCGGTACGGCCCACCTTGCGGTGCGACCGCGTCGGGCTCACGGCCGGCACGCGCCGCGATGCACGACCGCTGGGATCGCCGTCCTCCTCGGCGACGCCGGCGGCGAGGCTCGAGCGCAACGCCTCGTGGTAGGCGTGCGCCGCCTTGGCGAGCTCGGCGACCGGGCCGGTGCCGTAGGTGTCGTAGAAGAGCTGCTGCTGCGAGCCCAGCCGCATGGCGTTGAACTCGGCGGTGAGGCGACGGATCGGGTTGGCGGCCTCGAGGTTCGGCAGGTAGAGCGCGAGCGCGAGGCCGATCGCCAGCACGAACAGGAGAATCGCCAGGTGCTCGCCGCTCAGGCCGTTGGCCTTGGCGTCGCCGAGCGCAGTAAACAGGTCCTTCTGCCCGGCGGCGGCGGTGTTGGCCGAGAGCACGACGAGCATGGCGCCGTCGTCGCCCGCGCCGGCCGGACCAGGCACGCGGCCGATCGACCCGATGCGCGCGTTGAGGCCCTCACCGACCTTGAAGGCGTCGCTGGCTCCGACCCCGGGCGCGTCCTTGCCGTGCTCGGTGGCGAACTTGGTCAGCGCGTCGCCGCTGTTGCCGGGGTTGATCAGGGTGTTCTCGAGCGGCTGCCCGCTGCGCACCAGCGCGGCCGGGTTCTGCGTGCCGAGGATCCGGCGGAAGATCGAGTTGGCGCCGAGATCGAGCGGGTGAATCGCAACCAGCCGCCGCCCGGCCTCGTCGGCCTTGGAGATCCGCACGACGTGCAAGCTGCCGCGCAGCGCCGCCGAGAACTGGTCCTCCTTGTCGGTCGCCGCGGTGACGAAGTTCGGCAGCAGCGCCGCCTCGACGAGCTCGTCGTGCCCGCCGCCGGCGTACACCAGCAGCGCGCCCGACTTGTCGAACAGGCCGACGGTCATCTGCGTGTTGTCGGACAGCACCGCAGAATTCGCGGCGGTGGCGAAGGCGTCGGCCAGCGACGGCGGGGTCACCTTGCCGATTCCGGGCTGACCCGGATTGAGCGCGAGCTTGAGGTATGGATCGGACAGGATCGCCGGCGCTCGCGCGACGGGTGAGGCCTGGATCGCGGCCTCGAGCGCGACCACACCGGCCTCGGTCTTGGCCTTGAGCGCAGCACGGTCCGCGTCCGTGAAGCCCCCAGCGGTCCCAAAAGACAGGAGGAACATACCCGCGAGGAAGGCCGTCGCGAGGCATGCGAGGATTGCAGCCCAGATCTTCGTCAGCAGCACGATTGGGCCTAGTGTAGGGCCACGCGGCCGGCGCTGGCAATTTCGCAGTGCATCCGAGGTCCTAGGGCAGAGCAAGTCCGCGCCCGCCCTGCTGCAAAAAGACAGGCCGTCCCAGCGACTCTTCCAGGTGCTCCCGCTGTGTTTCTGCCTGGCCTGGTGTGTCGGTGTCGTGTTCGGCTTCGCGCATGTTGCGCCGGCGGGCTCAGCCGTGTTGGCAGGACTGGCAGGGCTGCTCGCAGGGGCCGCTCTGCGAGCGCGCAGGGGCGCAGCAGCAGCGGTGGTGCTGGCCGCAGGAGTGGCCGGAGCGGCTCGCGGGCGGCTGCCGGAGCCGGAGCCGCCGGACATCGCGGGTCCGGGGCTCGTCCGCGTGACGGTCCGCGGAGCGAGCGCCCCGGCGACGGCGAGCTGTGCCGTGTTCGCAAGCCCGGACGGCAGCTCGGCGGTGTGGTCGCTCCGCGTACCCGAGGCGATTTGTCCACTTGCAGCGGGCGATCCGATCTGGCTCAGGGCCGGAGATCTCGCGCGCCGCGAGGGTCCGCCGTGGCCGGGCGCCGGAAGCTTCGATCCGGCCCGCGACGGGGCCGCGGCCGCGTTTTCGGTCGAACACGCGTGGCGAGCCGGGGGCGCGAACGGCGGTTACTGGCGGGCGGTGGCCGAGCTGCGCGAGGCGACGACGCGCGCCTCGCGGAGCGACGCGGCGCTGGGCTTCGTGGTGGCGTCGGTGCTGGGCCAGCCCGCGGCCCTCGCGCCCGAACGCCGCACAGAACTGCGGCGGGCCGGGCTCGGACACGTGGTGGCGGTCAGCGGGATGAACGTGGCGGTGGCGGCGGCGCTGGTCCAAACGCCGCTGCTGCGGGCGGGATTGCTGGTCGGCGGTTCGCTGACGCTGGCGGCGGCGCTGGCCTGGCTGCCGGTGTTGGCGTACCTGGGGGTGACAGGCGGCGAACCACCGGCGCTCCGCGCAGCGGTGATGTTCGCGCTGGCCCAGCTGGCGACGCTGACGGGCCGCCCGGGCCACGGGCTGACGGCGCTGGCGTGGACGGCGGCGGCGATGCTGGCGTGGCGGCCGGCGTGGGCGCTCGACCCGGGGCTGCACCTGTCGCTGGCGGCGATGGCGATCCTGGTCCACCCGACGGCGCCGCGCGGGCTGGTGGCGCAGAGCTGGCGGGTGTCCTTCGGGACATTGCCGATCGTTCTGGTCCACTTCGGGCAGGCGTCGCTGATCGGGGTGGCGGCCAACGTGATCGCGGTGCCGGTGTTCACGGTGTGGGTGCTGCCGCTCGGCATCGCCGGGATGGTGGCGACGCGGTGGTGGGGGCCGGAGGCGCTGCGGCCGGCGGCGCTCGGGGGGCAGGTGATCATCGATCTGGCCGGGCTGGCGGCGCGGGCGCCGGAGCCGCCGTGGTGGCTGCTGGCGGGGCTGGCCGGGCTCGGGCTGGTGCTGCGGTGGACGGTGCGGCGGCCGGCGGTGCTGCGCTGGGTGCCGGGGATGTTGCCGTGCGTCGGGGTGCTGGCGGCGCTGGCGTACCTCGGGCGCGAACGATCGCCCGAGCCGCCTCGGGCCTGGGTGGCGATCGGCGGGACACGCAGCGCTGCGGTGATCGTGCCGGCGCCGGAAGATCGGTCGCTGGCGTGCGTGCGCGACCCGTGGCTCGCGCCCGAGGCGTGGCCGGAGCTGCTGGCGGCGCTGGGCTTCCGCGGGGCGGCGGCCGTGGCGGCGCCTCGCAGCCCGCCGGCGGCCGCGGCGGTGCAGGCGGAGCTCGAGCGGGCGGGGATGATGTTCTCGGGGACATGTCCCGAAGGACCGGCGCTGAAGTCGTTGCGGATACACCTCGAGGCCTGTCAAGCGAGGACGCGGCAGCGACGCGCGGTGGTGCGGGCGGGGCCGGAGGGGGCCGGGGCGGAGTGCTGGATCGACGGGGCGTTCGTGGGCGCGACCGGTCCCGAGAGATAGGTTATGGTCCGGGGCGTGGGTCGTGAGCCGGAGATCTTCGTGCGCGAGGAGAGCGGACCGGGGCGCGGACGGACGCACGCGCTGGCGCCGGGGCGGGCGGTGATCGGCCGCGATCCGGGGGCGACGGTGATGCTGGCGGGCGACGACGTGTCGCGCGTCCACGCGGCGCTCGACGTGACGCCCGAGGGGCTGACCGTGACCGACCTCGGCAGCAAGAACGGGGTGTACCGCGACGGGGCGGCGCTGGTCGGGGCGACGCCGCTGGCTCACGGCGACGTGATCGTGGTCGGGGGGATCTCCTTACGCGTGCATCACCCGGGGGCGCAGGTCGACGCGGCGCTGCGACGCGGCGGCGAGGTGACGGTGACGCGCGTGCGGCAGGTCGCGCCGGCGGAGCCGGGCGAGTCGCTGCTGCTGCCGGCCGCGGCCACGCTGGGGTTCGCGGCGCTCGTCGCGGCGCTGCTCTTGTGGCAGCAGTAGAGGGCATGTCGCTCCGTCTGCCTCGCGTCGATCGGATCCTCGACCACCCCGCGCTCGCGTCGTCGCCGGCGCTGCGATCGATCCAGAAGCGCCTCGTGAACGACATCCTGGCGGAGCTGCGGCGGCGGGCTCTGGCCGGCGAGATCTCCGAGGCGCCCGAGGTCGAGGCGATCGCCCGCGAGGTGGAGAGGCGACTGGCCGAGGTCATGACGCCGCGGCCGCGCGCGCTGATCAACGCGACCGGCGTGCTGCTGCACACCAACCTCGGGCGCGCGCCCCTGTCCCGAGCGGCAGTCGCCGCGATGACGGCGGCGGCCGGCACCTGCGAGCTCGAGTTCGAGGTCGAGACCGGCCGGCGCGGCTCGCGGCTCACGTGGCTGCGGCCGCTCCTGGCGGCGCTGCTCGGGGCCGAGGACGTGCACGTGGTCAACAACGGGGCGGCCGCGCTGCTGCTGGCGTGCACGGCGGTGGGGCGACCGGGCGGCGTGGTGCTGTCGCGCGGTCAGATGGTGGAGATCGGCGACGGCTTCCGCGTGGCCGAGATGGCGGCGGCCGGCGGCGCGCAGGTGTGGGAGGTCGGCAGCACCAACCGGACGCACCTCGCCGACTACGCGGCGGGGCTCGCGGGCGAGCTGCCCGGGCAGTCGCGGGGGGCGGCGGCGATCTTGTGGGTCCACCTCAGCAACTTCTCGCAGGCGGGGTTCGTGCATCAGCCGACGCTGGGCGAGCTGGCGGCGCTGGGGCGCGAGCGCGGGGCCCCGGTGGTCGCGGACCTCGGCTCGGGCTCGCTGGGCGGGATCGTGGGCGAGGAGCCGACTGTCCAGGAGTACCTGTCGCAAGGGGCAGATCTGGTGACATTCAGCGGCGACAAGCTGCTCGGCGGGCCGCAGGCCGGGCTGCTGGCGGGGTCGGCCGCGCTGGTCGGAAAGTGCCGCCGGCACCCGCTGGCGCGGGCGCTGCGGCCCGACAAGACGACGGTGGCGGCGCTCCACGCGACCGCGATCGCGTACGCCAGCGGGCAGGCGGACACGCTGCCGCTGCGGCGCATGATGGCCTGGTCGGAGGACCAGCTGCGCGCGCGGGCCGAGGCGCTGGGGCAGCGACTCGGGTGGTCTTCGGGACAGGTGCGGACGAGCGAGGCCACCGTCGGCGGCGGCTCGCTGCCGGGCGACGTGATGGTGAGCGTGGCGCTGGCGGTGCCCACGGCGGACCCTGCCGCGACGGCGACTGCGCTGCGGCGGGCCGGCGTGGTCGGCCGCGTCAGCGCCGGCGAGCTGCTGCTCGACCTGCGGACGGTCGCGCCGGAGGAAGAGGAGGCGCTGGCGGCGGCGGTGCGAGCGGTGGCGGCTGGCCGCAAGGACATGCCCTGAGGGCAGGTGAGAGCCGCGACTGCGAGGCGCCCGGGCTGCGAGGGCATGCGTGAAGGACGTGCCCTGCGCGAGGGGGGTGCGAGGACATGTCCGGAAGAGCATGTCTCGCCAAGACGAGTGATGGCCGGGAGGACATGCTTCGAGGAGCATGTCCAAGAGGACAGCTGCCAAGCGCGAGAGCGCCGTGGGGGAGCGAGGCCTGCTCGATGGTCAGGCCTCGCTGCCGACGCGGGCTCAGAAGCGGCCGACGAGCACGAGGCCGTTGCTGGCCCCGAGGCTGGGGGCGATGCGGACGCTGGCCTGTTCGGGGGGCAGGCCGAGCTTCTGGCGGAGCTCCCGGTTGTGGCCGTCGATGAGGCCAGGGGTCTCGCGGCGGCCGATCGGGTGGGCCTTGTAGACGCCGAGGAACACGCCCATGCCGATGAGGAGAGCCGCGCCGACGCCGAGCAGCGCGCCGGAGACGGGCATCGACAGCGGGTAGCGGACGCGGTCGGTGCCGGCGCCGAGCGGGTCGTCGGGGCCGAAGTCGGGGCCGTTCTTGGCGGCGGTGGCGTTGAGGATCAGGAAGGTGAGGCCGACCGCGACCAGGCCGCCGCCGGCGATGCCGCCGCCGAGGGCGACGCCGAGCCGGGTCTTCTTGCGCTTGTCGACCTGGCGCGCCAGGTCGTCGCGGCCGAGGGCGGCATAGAACTGCGCGGGGCTGATCGGCGTGCCGGGCGTGCCCTGGCGCAACGCGCCCCAGGTGCCGCCGAGGCGCTTGGCCGCGTACTCCTTCTCGGCGGCCTCGCGCGCCTGCTTGACCTCCTCGGGCTCCTCGGGCTCCTTCGGGCCTTCCTCGCCGCCCTCGGGGGCCGGGTCGGGCACGCTGACCTCGGTGGGCGGCTCGGGCTCGGGCAGGGGGACGCCGGCGGTGCCGCTGAGGGCGACGGCGACGTTGCCGTCGGTGCCGTAGGCCATGGCGATGAAGCTCGGCGGGTCGCCCGGGCTGCCCTCGAACACGCGGACGATGACGATCTGCTGGACGGGCAGGACCTTGGCGCGCTCGACGATGCCGCGGTCGTCGAGGCTGTCGACCGCGCCGAGCGCCTGGCCGTCGATCACCACGCCGGCCTTCTTCGAGGCGGTGAGCGCGGCTCGGAACGCGGCCGCGGCCGCCTGCGAGCCGGGGTTGGCGGCGATGACGATGATGTTGGGCTTCTTGTCGCCGAGGTGAGCGCTGACGCCGGTCGGCGTGAACGTGCCGGCCCAGTCGACGGGCGCGGCGGCCACGGGCGCGGGCGCCGGCGCAGCGAGGGCGGGGGTCGGGAGGGCGAGCGCGGTCGAGAGCGCCGCGGCGAGGAGGGTGCGGAGCGCGGTCATTGGGGGGTCCACCGGCACGCGGGGTCGGCGATGCAGTCCGCGGCGTTCTTGTTGTTGAAGCAGGCGGGGGAGGAGCAGAACTCGCTGCACGCCTTGCTGAGCGCGCACGAGTCGAGGTCCTCGCAGTCGTCGATGATCGGCTCGCAGGCGAAGCCGCCGGGGCCGCGGGCGACGCAGGTGTCGACGGCGTTCTTCTCGTCCTTGAAGATCTGGCCCGCGCCGCTGATGTAAACCCGCTCGTCGCCCCGCGCACAATTGAGGTACCAGCCGCCGTAGTTGCAGCGCGCGATCTCGACGGCGCAGCCGTCGTACTCGAGGCACCCCGCGACCGCGCTGGTCAACTCGGCGTAGGTGCCGTCGTTGAACAGCGCGGCGACGGAGCCGTCGTAGGTCATGTAATTGCACATCCGCAGGCTGCTGCCGTTCTCGCACTGCAGCCGGCTGCTGTTGCAGAAGCAATAATCCCAGGCGGTGTCCTCGTCGTCGAGGGAGACGCCGTCGTTGAACTCGTGCTGCTTGCTGCCGCACTCGACGTAGCGCAGCCCCGGCTTGGTGGTACATTCGAGGAATTCGTCGCACTGCGTACAGCCGCCAGTGAGCATCGGGGCGAGCGCAGCCACGAGGCCGACGCCGAAGAGCAACGAGAACATTTTGAGGCGACCCACTTGGACCCTCCTGTCCCGCTAGGACCGGGACGGAGCTGAGGTTGACTGCGCGCCGACATCCCCCGGCGAGACGGCGAACCAAGCCGTCGGCCAGGCCGAGGTGACAGCATGCATGCCGCGTACGGTATCGGCTCGCCCCCGGCTTGTACAGGCGGCCGCCAGGGTGGAGGCGCGAGGCTCGTCACGGCCCGGGATTGGGGACACCTTGCGCAAGGGACATGTATGAAGAGACCGCGCGAACGAGCGCGGCGAGGCGTGCCGGTGTGGCCGCAATGCGGGCCCGGGTGCGAGAGGGTGGTCGGACGGGACCGCCGACGTGGCGCACGGGGGCCGATCGGGCATGGGCCGGGGAATGCGGGGTGGAGGCCAGGCGGGCGCCAGGGCGTGTCGAGACGCTGGGGGGATTGGTCGGGAAGTTGGCCGGGCGTACGGCGAGAGAGCGCGGGGGAGGAACGCAAGTTGCGGCGTGGGGCGGGACGTCGGCCTGGTCTGCGCCAGGAAAGCACGGCGGGGGACGCAGGCGGCGGCAGGGCCCGGGACGCCGACCGGCAGTGCGCCGGGCGCCCGGCGCGTCGCAGGCGGCGTGCAGCCGAGGCCGGCGAGCCGGCCACGCGAGGTTCGAGCTCAGGCGCCATGGAGCTTGGGGCCGGCGACTCGGACCTCACCTTGCCGGCGGGTGATGCCCAGCCGGTCCAGGTGCTCGAGGAAGGGCACGACGAACTTGCGCGACAGACCCGTCAACGCCTTGAGCACCTGAACATCGATTTGCGGGCTCTCGCGCAGGTGGGACCGGACTTTGTCGACCAGCGTGGCGTGATGCTCGCGGGCGAGCGAAAGATCGGCGGAGACTCGCACCAGCGCGCCGGCCTTCTGCAGCGCGGTGAGAGCGTCGAGGGCCTGGCGTTCGCTCAGGTTGGCGCCGGCCTGTACCTCTTTAAGGGTGGGGGGGGCGACGCCGGCGCGGACGTAGAGATCCAGCACCTTGTGCCCGATCGGCGACAGGCCCGGGGTCGGCTCGGTGCCGCCACGGACGAGTACGTCGCCGCGCAGCTCCAGCAGCCCGCGGGCGAGCGCGTGGTCGAGGGCGGCGGCGGCGACGTCGGGCGCGACGCGGCCGGGCAAGCCGCCGAGCAGGGCGGCACGCGACAGCCCGGGGCGATCGGGGTGGGCGGCCTGGAACCGGACGGCGACGGCGACCGCGGCGGCGGCCAGCTCGGGCAGCACGGCCGCGGCGACGTGGCGGCTGTCGCCGAGCCGCACGGCGTCTGCACTTTGGACCATGTCGGAAAGGACAGCGTCGAGGTCGGGCGCGCCCGCCCGCAGCTCGAGCTCTTCGCGCGAGATGGCGAGCGCGCCGGCGTCGGCCAGCAGCGCGGCCAGACGCCCGCGCAGGTCAGCGCCGGCGAGGGCGCGGGCGACCCGCAGCCAGCGGCTCCGCTGGCCGCGGCCGGGGCGCGGGGCCGGGTCGACGACGACGCCGCCGCCGCAGGTGTGGCCGTGGATCAGGTCGCCGCCGTGGCTGCGGAGGACCACTCGCTGGCCGTGCCAGGCGGGCAGGGGCGCGTCGAGGCGGAGCCGCACCAGCGCCGTAGTACCTGGCGGAACAGACATGGTCTTGGGGGCATCCTCGTCGCCCGTGAGCGGCCCGAGCGGGTCGAGCCGCCCGGTGGTGTGCGCCGTGCCGGCGCAGACCTGGACGCTGGTGCCGCTGCGCCAGGTGCGAGGGTCGTGCGGCAGGTGCTCGAGCAGGAGGTGGACGGCCCCGGCGGCGACGACGCGGTGGCCGCGGGTGAGCACGTCGCCGCGGGCGAGCTCGGCGACGGCGACGCCGCCGAGGTTGACCGCCGTCCGAGCGCCCGCGGGGACGCGGGTGGCCGCGGCGCCGCGGACGTGGAGGGCGCGGGCCCGAAGCTCCCGGGCGGGGCGCTGCTCGCCGCCGGGGACGAGGGTGAAGTAGGGGTCGGCGGCGATCTCGAGCTGTCCCGAGAGCAAGGTGCCGGTGACGACGGTGCCGTGGCCCTTGAGGACGAAGCAGCGATCGATCGGGAGGATGGGGCGGTCGCGCGACGGGCGGGCCGGCAGCGCGGCGGCGACGCGGCGGACGGCGGCGGCGAGCTCCGGGACACCGGCGCCGGTGTGTGCGGAACACGGCACGATCGTGGCGCGGGCCAGGCCGGGCGCGAGCTCTTCGAGGGCCGCGCGCACGTCGGCCTCGGCGAGCGCCAGCGCCTCGGCGTCGCCCTGCAGGCGATCGATCTTGCTGAGCGCGACCACGCCGTGGGTGATGCCGAGGAGGCGGCAGACGAGCAGGTGCTCGCGCGTCTGCGGCATCACGCCCTCCTCGGCCGAGACGACCAGGAGCACGGCGTCGACGCCTCCGGCGCCGGCGACCATGGTGCGGACGAAGGCCTCGTGACCGGGCACGTCGACGATGCTGGCGACCAGGCCGGGGCCGAGCTGCCAGGCGGCGAAGCCGAGGTCGATGGTGATCCCGCGGCGCTTCTCCTCGGGCAAGCGATCGGTGTCGACTCCGGTGAGGGCGCGGACCAGGGCGGTCTTGCCGTGATCGATGTGGCCGGCGGTCCCGAGGACCAGGTCACGCACGGGCTTGGCCATGGGCCGCAGTGTAGCGGCCCGGGGTCTGCGATACACTCCTCGCGCATGAGCAGCGAGCCCCGAAAGCCCGGCGAGCCCGACGACACCCGCGCCGTCCACCGACCGCTCCGTCTGACCGAGTTCGCCCGCGGCGGCGGTTGAGCCGCCAAGCTGCGGCTCGGCGACCTGGTCCAGGTCCTGGAGGGCATGCCCCCGCCCGAAGAACGGGGCGACGAGCGGGTCCTCGTCGGCACGGAGTTCGCCGACGACGCGGCCGTCGTGCGCATCGGCGATGACCCGACGCGAGCGACCGTGCTGACCGTCGACATCATCGCCCCGCTCGTCGACGACCCCGAGACCTTCGGC
Organism: Nannocystis exedens; assembly: GCF_002343915.1. GTDB lineage: Bacteria > Myxococcota_A > Polyangia > Nannocystales > Nannocystaceae > Nannocystis > Nannocystis exedens. The sequence continues at coordinate 8,017,100 of NZ_NETK01000001.1, forward strand.
GAGATCGCCGCCTGCAACGCGCTGTCGGACGTCTACGCCATGGGCGGCCGGCCGCTGTTCGCCCTCAACGTGGTCGGCTTCCCCGACGACAAGCTGCCGCTGTCGGTGTTGCAGGCGATCCTGCGCGGGGCGGCGCGGGCCTGCGCCCGCGCCGGGGTGGCGGTGGTCGGCGGCCACACCGTCCGCGACGGTGAGCTGAAGTTCGGGCTCAGCGTGACGGGGGAGGTGGCTGTCCCCGAGATCCTGTCCAATCGGACAGGTCGAGAAGGCCAGGCGCTGGTGCTGACCAAGGCGCTCGGGACCGGCTTCATCGCCCAGGCGATCAAGCACGGTCACGCGGAGCCGGCCGAGGTGGCGGCGGCGGTCGGGAGCATGACGACGCTGAACGGACCGGCGCTGACGATCGCGCGCGGCTTCGGCGTCACGGCCTGCACCGACGTGACCGGGTTCGGGCTGCTCGGGCACTTGCGCAACATCCTCCGCGGCTCGCAGCTGGCGGCGCGGCTCGACATGGCGGCCCTGCCGGCGCTGCCCGGGGCGCTCGCCCACGCGGCCGCCGGACGGGTGCCCGGCGGGTCGAAGGCCAACCTGGCGTTCGTGCGGCCGAACCTGATCGTCGAGGGCAGCGAGGAGCCGCTGCGCACGCTCCTCGCCGCCGATGCGCAGACGAGCGGCGGGCTCCTGCTCACCGTGCCGGAGGAGCAGGCCGCAGGGCTCGTCGCGGCGCTGCGCGAGAGCGGCGGGCAGGGGTGGGCGATCGGTCGGCTGACGGCACCCTCGGCCACGACGCCCGTGGGGACCACGGTGCTCGAGTTCGCGGCCGAGCGCGAGGCGTGACCGGCCAAATGCGTTCGCGTCCGGGGGCGTGGGTACCGACGGGGACGCGGCGCACCCGCTCGCACGCTGCGGGCCGCGCAGCGCAAGGTCCCCTGGTGAAGCGCGTCCTGAGTGGGTCATGGGTGTCGAGAGGTGTAGCGGTCGGAGCGATGCGGACCAGCGCTTTCTCGCCCGTGTCGGCGTGAGACAAACTCGCAAGCCGAGTTCGTGAGCGCCAACTTTGATTGGGTCTTGCAGCGTAGGTCGCAGCAGGCGATGGTTTTTGGATGTCTTCGAGGACATGTTCCTTCGGGCATGTTCTTGAGAGACGTCGACGGGACACCCAACGCGAGTTCGTGAGCGCCAAATTCAGTTGCAGCTTGCGCGGCCGAGCGGAGCGACTAGCCTGGCGAGCGATGATTCGAATGATCGGCGTATCAGCAATCCTCGGGCTCGTGACGCTGGGCTGCGGTCCGGGGGCCCACGACGAGTCCAGCTCCGAGGTGGGCGACGCGGGCAGTACGAGCTCCGGCGGCGCGAGCACGTCGACGACCACCTCGACCGCGCCGACGAGCTCGAGCACGACCTCGCTTACGCAGGAGCAGCCTGAGCCCGCGCCGGCGTGCGGTCCGCCGCCCATAGGGGGCGCGTTGTCCATCACCATCGACGGCGACGTTCCGTTCACGCTCGGCGACGTGCGCTTCGATCGGGCATGCGAGGTGTCCGAGGTCGAGGAGGACGGCGCAGGGGGCTACAGGCTCGGCTTCGCGTGTGCCGACGAGATGGGGCTGCCGGTCGTCCACACGCTGGCGCTGGCGCTGGGTCCACCCGGGCTCGCGCCCGTGGCGGTCGGTGAGGCCGTGCAGCTGCGGCTCCACAACGACAATCCGTTCTACGCCAACACCTTCATCACCCTGCGTGATCCCGAAGGCGCGCTCCTGCTGGCGTTTCTGTCGGCCGAGGCGCTGCCCGACGCGTTCACCGACGAGTACTGGTCGGACTTCTACCCGCCGTCCGACTTCTACGCGCCGCTCGTCCTCACCCGCGCCTGGCCGTGCGAACCGACGTGCGAGCCCGGTCCGAGCGCGTGTCCGTGCCGGGAGCGCGGGGCCGTGGACTTCACGCTGGGCGGCGAGGTCGTCCGCGTGTACGAGGACAATCTCGGTCAGCTCGCAGCGGGTTCTCTCGACCTCCGCGTGCATCTCTCTGGCGCGGTCGACTGGCAGACCTGCCCGATGCCGACGGACACGACGTCGACCTGGACGGCCTTGCTGGTCACGAGGCAGCTGTGAGCCTCAGCGGGGCTGAACATCGCCGCTCCACGGCGGCCGGGGTGTCGGTGTCGGCTCGGAGCGCCGCGCCGGTGCGGCGTGGCGGGCATATCCCGGCCGTGGCTCAGCCGCTGGCGGCGGTGACGGAGTGCCTCGAGGTGTCGAGGAAGGCCAGGCGATACACGGAGTTCTCGGTCTCGACGTACATCAACCGGCGCTCGCGCTCGTCCTCGCGGCCCTCGGTCTCGGCGGTGGTCAAGATCCGGCGGACCGCAGTGGTGACCATGCGACGGCCGTTGGGGTCGCGGAAGATCACCATGCCTCGCCCCACCATCGGCTCGCTGATCAAAAAGCCCTCGTACGGCTTCTTGATGGCGGTTGCGACCGACCCTTCACCGTTGCTGCGAATCTTGGTGGCGAGGACCGCGAGCACGACACGTTTACAGTATCGTGGCAGTGGAAAAACGCTACGCCCATTTTCGACCGGCGCGCGGCGGGCGACACGCGGAGCGCGCGGGCGGCAGCCGTTGCGCGGCTCGCTCCTCGACGGCAGTACTCCAGGGGACCTACCCAGTGCGACAGGAGACCTGCAGGTGTCGCGACGCGGGCGCTCGGACGGCCGTACGTGCCGCGTCGGCGCGAGCGATAGCGCAAGACGATCACGGCGACGGCGGTTCGCTGGCCAGGCGTCGCGGCGGCGCTGCGAGTTCGCCGAGTTCGGACAGCGGGGCCCAACCTTCGAGGCCGCCGGGCAGCCGGACGCGGCCCCAACCGGAGCCGCGCTCGACGAGGCTGAGACGGCTCCCGCCCTGCACCGTGAAGACGGTCTTGCGATGGATGCTCGGGCCTTCGCGGACCTCGAGCTTGGCCGGGAGCGCGATGGCTTGCGGCGCGCCGAGTTCGGTGCGCAGCGCGTAACCATGGAGGCCGCCGATCACCAGGTAGAGCGCCGCAAGGACCGCGGCGAGCCCGGCGAGCGCGCTGCGAGCAGCCTCCCGATAGCGCGACCGGACGACCCACACCAGCAGCGCGAGCCAGCCGGCGCTGACGGACAGCCAGCCGAACGCGGGCGAACGGAGGGCCGACAGCGCCGCGTCGCGCCACGTCTCGGGGCGATCGATCTGCAGGTTGGCGGCGGCGGCGGCGACTTCGGCTCGCTGGCGGACCACGCCGAGGTTGCGTCGCGCGGCCTCGGCGATGTCCACGCTGGCCTCGGCTTGCGGCTGGAGGGCGCGGCGGAGGTGATAGGTGGCCGGGCCGAGCTGGCCGAGCTGGGCGTACGCGGTGCCGAGGTTGAACGACAGCGCCGCGCTGCGACCGGGCAGCAGCGCCTCGGCGTCCTCGTAGGCCCGCACGGCGCCCGCGTAGTCGCCGGCGGCGGCGAGGGCGTTGCCGCGCGCGAAGGCGTCGTCGACCACGTCGGCGCGGGCAGAGGCGGCCGTGAGCGCGAACAGGGCGAAGATCGAGAGCGCGCGGATTCGCATGCGAGTCATGAGTTCGGTCGGGCGAGGCCGGGTCTGGTCGAGCGGTGGGGGCGTGGAGGGGTCCTGGCTTCGGGCGGGCGAGGGGGCCGGGTCAGGAGGACTCAGGCCGGCGGTCCAGCGGGTCCACGCGGGCGAGGGGGTCCCGAGGGGCCGGGTTATGGCCGGTGGGGACGATCGCCGGCCGGGGGATCACGAGGGAGTCCTGGCCGACGAGCCCGGCTTCAGGGCCGTCGGGCTGGCCAGGAGCTCGCGTGCGGTTCGGAGGGCGGCCTCCCGCTCGCTGGCAGATTCGCCGCGGGCGCCGAAGCGGGCGGCGTCGCAGCGGTCGAGCAGGTCGCGCAGGCGGTCGCAGTCGGCGGAGGAGACGCCCTTGCGCGCGAGCAGGGCCAGCAGGGTGTGGCGGGGCAAGCCCTCGCCTTCGGGGCCGGCGCGTTCGACCGCGGCGGCCTGCAGCAACTGGGCGAGGGCGGGGTAGAAGCCCTCGCCGGACGCGAGGCCGCGTTCGGCCTGGGCCAGCAACTCGCGCTGTTTGGCGGCCCGGGCTGCAGCGACGCGGCTGGACTCGTCGGGGCCGAAGCGGCGCCACAGCGCGGTCGCGGCTGTCCCGAGAGCCAGGAGCACCGGCGCCCCGGCCATGCCCCAGCCCCAGCGCGAGGGGGTCAGCCACGAGGGCGAGGGCGTCGCGCGAGGGAGCGTGGCCGGCTCGACGATCGGGGCCAGGATGCCCTCTTCTTCGGCGGCGGTCGGCGGGGGTGGAGCGTCGGTCGTCGGCGTCGGCGCGGCGTTGGGGTCGCCGGCGACGGTGAGCTCGATCGGGGCGCTGGTGGCCGTCTGGTAGCTCGCAGTGGCGGGGTCGAAGTAGTGGAAGGTGTGCGGGGGGACGGTCAGCTGGCCGCCGCGCTCGGGGATGACGAGGAACGCGTAACGGCGCTCGCCGCCGAGCTGGGCGCCGGTCGTCACGTCGGTCTCGATCTTGGGCTCGTAGCGGCGCAGGCCGGGCATCTCGGGCCACGACCCGGGATCAATGACGCGGATGTTGCCGGTGCCCTGGATGGCGATGGTGAGCGTGAACGGCTCGCCGACCTTGATGTTGGTGCGGTCGGCCTGGGCGCGGATGGAGTAGACGCCGACGTTGTTGGGCGAGAAGCCGGCCGGGGCGCCGGCGGGCAACGGCTTGACCTCGACGGTGACGGGGCGGCCGGTGATCCGGCGGCGCATGCCGATGCCGACTTCGGCGGGCGAGAGGGTGAGGGTGCCGGCGCGCTGGGGGAACAGGGCGCGGCGGAGGCCGGGGTGGACGCGGTAGGCGGTGTTGCCGACGACCGCCTGGCGCATCTGACCCTGGGGCAGCTCCTCGCTCCAGAAGTCCTGGAAGCCCGGGAGCTGACGCAGCTGGATCTGCAGGAACGGCAGGCGCTCGTAGATCTCGAGGGTGTAGGTGAGCTGTTCGCCGACGAAGACCGTCGGCTTGTCGAGGCGGGTCCACAGGAAGATGTCGCCCTGCGGCTCGGTCGGGCCGTCGGCGGCCGCGGGGATCGGCTCGGTCGGCGCGGCCTGCCCGGTGACCTCGACCGCGGGGATCCGCGGAGGCGTCACCTTCGTCTTGCCCTCCATGATGTGGACCGGCAGCTCGAAGCGGCCGGGCTTGCTGGCGACGAGGGTGTAGACGCTGGTCAGCGTGGTCCGGGTGGTCATGGTCGACCCGCGGCCGGTGCCGAAGCTGAACGAGCTGCTGGTGCTGCGGTAGGTGGCCGGCATGCCCACGACCTGCAGGCCGAGAGCGGCCAGGTCGGGCAACACCGGCTCCGGGACTTCAGAGCCGCGTTCTCCCTCGCTGTCGACCTGGACGGTGAGCTCGAACGCCTCGCCGACTTCGACCCGGTCGCGATCGATCTCCGCGACGACGCGCGACTTGGTGTCTGCATGAGCTGTCCTCGGGGACAGGCAGAGGCCGAGGCCGGCGGCGCCGGCGAGCTGCAGGAGACGGCGGCGAGGCAGGGCGCGACGCATGTCTGGCCCGAAGGACAGATGGCTCGCGGCTGGCTCCGGGGACGGTCCGCCCGAGTCGTAGGTTCGGACCGGTGCGCAGGGCAGGAAGGAGGCCGTGGCTGGCTTTGGGGACAGGCGAGCGAAAGACCCCGCAGAAGGCATCGCGGACGCGAGCGCAGGGCAGGAAGACGCTGGCCGTGAGGCAGGGGGAGCGAGCGGTGTGGAAGATGACTCCGGGGACAGATGCGCGGGAGAGCCGCGCCGGGGGGCCGTGAGCGGCTCGTCGGCAGATTCTGGCCGCGGGGACAGCCGATCGGGGCGAGCGGGTCGGTGGGGTGCCACGGTCACCAGTCCTTCTCGACCCGGATCTGTCGCGCCGGACGATCGAGCTGGAAGTTGTCTTCCGCGTCGAGCTGTTCGAGCGCCTTGTCGAGGTCGGCCTTGTCGAGCTGGGGCTGGGGCTGCGGCTGTTCGCCCTTGTCTTGCTTCTGCTCGTCCTGCTTCTGCTCGTCCTGCTTCTGCTCGTCTTGCTTCTGCTCGTCCTGCTTCTGCTCGTCCTGCTTCTGCTCGTCCTGCTTCTGCTCGTCCTGCTTCTGCTCGTCCTGCTTCTGCTCGTCCTGCTTCTGTTCGTCCTGCTTCTGTTCGTCCTTGTTCTCCTGGTCCTTCTTCTCTTCCTCTTGTTTTTTCTTCTCCTCTTCCTCTTTCTGCTTCTTTTTCAGCAGGGCGAGCTCGAGGTTCCACTTGGCGTTGGCGTGATCGGGCTTGGCCTTCAGGCACTTGATGTAGTGCTCGATGGCGGGGTCGAAGGCCTCGGCGTCGAGGTCGAGGTTGCCGAGCTCGTATTCCGAGCTGGCGTGGACGTCGGGGTGGGTGGACTCGGTGCCGCGCTCGAACGCCTTGCGAGCCTCGTCCTTGTCGCCCTTGGCGATCAGCGCCAGGCCCCGGTTGTAGAAGATCTCGGGGCGCTCACCGAGTTCAGCCTCGGCGGCGGCGTAGGCCGCCAGGGCAGCCTCGTGATCGCCGCTGTTATAGGCGGCGATGCCGGCCTCGACGTCGCTGTTCTTGCCGGCGAGCGCCTCGGCGAGCCAACCGGCAGCGAGCACGGCGGCGAGCAGCTTGCTGGTCGATACGAGCGGCACGGGTCAGCGTCCTTTCTCGCGCGGCGGGGCGGCGGGGAGCTGCTTACGGGTCGATGCGAGCGGCACGGGTCAGCGTCCTTTCTCGCGCGGCGGGGCGGCGGGGAGCTGCTTGCGGGTCGATGCGAGCGGCCCAAAATCAGCGTCCTGTTCGCGCGGCGGCATGACGAGCAGCTTGCGGGTCGATACGAGCGGCACGGGTCAGCGTCCTTTCTCGCGCGGCGGGGCGGCGGGGAGCTGCTTGCGGGTCGATGCGAGCGGCCCAAAATCAGCGTCCTGTTCGCGCAGCGGCATGACGAGCAGCTTGCGGGTCGATACGAGCGGCACGGGTCAGCGTCCTTTCTCGCGCGGCGGGGCGGCGGGGAGCTGCTTGCGGGTCGATGGGAGCGACCCAAGGTCAGCGTCCTGTTCGCGCGGCGGCATGACGAGCAGCTTGCGGGTCGATACGAGCGGCACGGGTCAGCGTCCTTTCTCGCGCGGCGGGGCGGCGGGCGGCGACTGGTGGAAGGACGGGTGTGGCATCGATCAGGGCCCTTTCTTGCGCTCGGGCAGCGCGAGCGAGAGCGCGAGGAGGAGCAGGGCGGGGATGATGAGGAAGGCGTAGCCCTCCTCGCGGTGGGCGGTGACGGTGTCTTCGCGCTGGCCCTTGGAGAGGTCGCGGATCCACTCGGCCACCTTGTCGAGGCCGAACTTGTCGGGCTCGACGAGGACGTAGTCGCCGCCCGTGGTCTTGGCGATGTCCTTGAGGGTGGCCTCGTCGACGCGGGTCATGAGGTAGTTGCCCTGCTCGTCGGTGACGAAGCCGTCGGGGTTGCCCTCGGCGTCGAACTTCTGGATCGGCTCGCCGGACTTCGAGCCGATGCCGACGGCGTAGATCCGCACGCCCAGCTTGGCGGCCTCGGCGGCGACCTCGAGCGGGCGCGAGACGGTGTCCTCGCCGTCGGTCAGCAGGATGACGATCTGGTCGGACTCCGAGGGCGGGATGTCCTCCGCCTTGCCGTCCTTGGTCGGGAACGACTTGGTGGGCCCGCCTTCGAGGCCGGCCGCGGCGGCGCGGCGGGCGTCGATGAGGAAGGTGAGCGCCAGCTTGAGCGCCTTGCCGATCGCGGTGCCGCCCGGGTTCTCGGTGCGCGGGTCGGCCTTGTCGAGGTAGAGCTTGAGGACGCGGGCGTCGCGGCTGACCGGCAGGCCGCGCGCGGCCCCGGCGAACACGACCAGGCCGACGCGGTCGCCGCGGCGGTCGGCCTCGTCGAGGAAGCGCTGCAGCTCGGCCGCGAGCCGCTCGCTGCGCGACGGGTAGACGTCGCGGGCGAGCATCGACTTGCTGTAGTCGACGGCGAGCACGATGTCGAGGCCGGTCGCCGGGACGATGGTGGTCTCGCCGCCGTACTGCACGCGCAGCAGGCCGGCGCAGAGGAGCAGGACCGAGAGCACGGAGACGACGGCGGCGACGACCCGGCTGGCGTGGTTGACGCTGCCGACCAGGCGCTCGACGAGCACGGGGCTGCCGAGGCTGGCGAGGCCGCGTCGACGCTGGCGCGCCGCCCAGACGTAAGCGGCGGCCGCCAGCGGCACGAGGACGAGCAGCCACAGCAGGTCCTCGCGGGCGATGACGACCTCTTCGAAGAGGGTCAGGACGTCCTTCGTCTCGGCGTCCTGGGCGAGGTCGCGGACGACTTCGGCGGGGCTCATGCGCACCTCCGCGGGGACGAGGCGAGGGCGGCGCGGCGCGCGAGAGGATGTTTAAAGGGGCATGTCCGAACAGACATGGTCGAACGGGCATGTCGACGACCGGTTGCCGAGCGCATGAGGCGTCGTGTGGCGGCGGCGAGCGCCGCCACGGGCGAGCGCGTCAGCGACCGCCCTGCGGGCGCGGCGGCGGCAGGGGATGGCCGAACAGACATGGTCGATCGGGCATGTCCGTGAGGACAAGCGGCGCCGGGGCTCATGGGAACCTCCGCAGGCGGGTCGAGCGGAGCACGATGTCGAGCATGAGGAGCAGCAGGGCCGGCCATAAGACCAGGTGGAACAGCTGGGCGCGGATGTGTTCGCCGAGGATCGTCGAGCGGTCGAGCTTGTTGAGCAGGTCCTGGAAGGTGGTGACGAGGGCCTGCTGGTCGACGGCGGTGTAGGCGTAGCCGCCGGTGGTGCTGGCGATCCGCTCGAGCCGGCCGGGGTCGATGGAGGCGGCCTGGCGACCGATCAGGATGGTGTAGACGTGGACGCCGCGGTCGGCGGCCTCGCGCGCCATCGAGTCGGGGTCGACGCCCTCGGCGTTGTGGACGCCGTCGGTGAGGAGGACGACGACCTTGCTGTCGGCGTCGGACTCCTTGAGGCGATTCAGCGCCTGGCCGAGGCCGGCGCCGATCGCCGTCTTGCTGCCGTCGATGCTGCCGAGCTGGAGGCGGCGCACGAGCTGGCGCAGCACGCCGTGGTCGACCGTCAGCGGCGAGACGGTGGTGGCGGTGGCGCCGAAGGCGACCATGCCGACGCGGTCGTGGCGGCGGCGGGCGATGAAGCTGTCGATGACGTCCTTGGCCGCCTCGAGCCGGTTCGGGTAGAGGTCGTCGGCCTCCATCGAGTCGGACAGGTCGAGCGCGACGACGATGTCGATGCCCTTGTGCTCGACGCGGTCGGTGGTGCGGCTCGACTCGGGGCGCGCCAGCGCGAGCGCCAGCAGGATCGCGGCGGCCAGGCGGAGGCCGTCGGGCAGGTGAGCCAGGCGCGCGGCCAGGCCGGGGCCGAGGCGGCGGGCCGAGGTCGCGCGCGAGAACTTGAGGGTGGCCGGGCGCGGCGAGACGACGCCGCGGATCACCACCGCCAGCAGCGGGACCAACGCCGCCAGCAGCCACCACGGGGAGGCGATGACGACGTGGCGCAGGTCGGCCCCGAGGTAGGCGACAAGGCCCAGCAGCGACAGGGCGACGGCGAGCCCGGCGAAGCCGAGGATCGGCAGGAGGTTGTGCAGCACGGCGACGAGCCGCTTGGCGGAGGCGCTCACGCGTCCTCCTCCTTGTACTTGGGCACCGGCTCGGTCGGGATGTCGGACTCCGGCACCGGCTTGGGAGCTGCTGGCGAGGACATGTCCTTCACAGCCTGTTCTTTGGGCCCTGTCTCGGCGGGCCTGTCTTTCGAGGCATGGTCTTTGGGACCGGTCGTGGCGACCGGGGTGGTCGCCACGACCATGCCGCGGGCCTGCTCGACCGCGGCGGCGGCCTCGCTCGGCGGCGGGGCGAAGCGGGCGAACTTGACGAGGTCGCACTGCTGCAGGAAGCGGATCACCTCGGTCGGCTTGAGCGGGGCGATCGCGGCCTCGGAGCGGAGCAGGGCGGCCCGCAGCTCGTCGGTGGTGCGCTCGAGCGCGTCGATGCCGAAGCGGCCCTCGAGGTAGCCCTTGAGGATCTCGGTCAGCATGAGGTAGTGCAGCTGGAACTCGCCGCGGCCGGCGTAGTCGGCCTCCTTGAGGCGATCGAGCGCGCGTAGGGCCACGCGGTCGGCCGGCTCGGGCGGCGGCAAAACGACCGGGCGCGGCCGCCGACGCCAGCGCAGCCACAGCAGCGCCGACACGAAGCCGGCCACCAGCGCGCCGGCCGTGAAGTAGATCGCGGTCTCGGCGGTGTTGTTGGGGTAAGAGAGCGAGATCGGCGGATCCTCGCCCTGGCGCTTGGGCTCGGCCTCGTTGGCCAGCAGCGCGGTGACGGTGAAGCTGTGCGAGGGGACCTGGGCGGTCTGCACCGCGCCGTCGGGGGCGACGTAGGTGATCGGGAAGCTCGGGGTCCTGGCCTCGCCGATGTTGAAGTGCTGGATCGTGAAGGTGAAGACCTTGCGCAGGCCCTGGCCGGTGCTCTCGGGCTCGCTCTCCTCGACCGACACGAGGTGCAGCGGGTCGAGCTTGAGCCCGAGCGGGACGTTGACCGCGTAGCCGGTCGGGTAGGCGACGGTGACCTCGAGCTTGAGCAGGTCGCCGATCTGCGACGGGTCGGGGGTGACCCGCGCGCTGATCGCCACCGGGCTGTCGGTGGCTGGCGCAGAGGATATGTCCTCGGAGGCAGGTTCGTCGACGGGGGCGGCGGCCGGGGCGACGCCCGGCGCGGGCGGCGTCGCGGGCGCCGGCGGCGGCGCGGGGACGGGGGCGGACGGGTCCGCAGGGGCGCGCGTGGGCGCGGGCGCGGACGGGTCCGCGGGGGCGCGCGTGGGCTCGGGCGCGGCGGCCGGGGCGAGCAGGGCGGCGAGCAGTAGACCGTGTACGAGGGACGTCACCGGCGCATCCTCCGGGCCCGGCGGGCGAAGAAGTTGACGAGCGGCTGCTGCCAGTTGTCGCCGCAGCGGATCGACATGCTGTCGAGGCTGAGCTTGCGCAGCAGCTGGTCGAGGCGGGCCCGCTCGCCCTCGACCCGCTGGCGGTAGTTCTTGGCCCGCCCCGGGCTGAGGTCGAGGAAGCTGTCGCCGCCGAGGCCGAGCAGCTCGAGGTCCTCGAGGGCGACGAGGCCGAGCGCCGGCAGCTCGAGCTCGAGCGGGTCCTCGACGCGGATCGGGATCAGGTCGTGGCGCCGGCGCACCATCTTGAGCGCGTGCTCGAAGGCGCGGGCGGCGTCGGGCGAATCGTCGGGGACGACGTCGACGAAGTCGCTGATCAGGATGGCGACGGTGTGGCGCTGGCCGAGCCGCGCGAGGTACTCGAGGCCGCTGGCGACGCGGGTGGCCCGGCTCTGCGGGACGTGCGTCAGCACCTGCTGCACGACCGCGAGCACGTGCTTGCGACCGCTGCGCGGCGGGACGAACACCTCGACGGTGTCGGTGAAGCCGATCAGGCCGACCCGGTCGTTGTTGCGGATCGCCGAGAAGGCGAAGGTGGCGGCCAGGCGGGCCACGAGCTGGCGCTTGTCGTAGTCGCGCGAGCCGAGGTCGAGGCTGCCCGACATGTCGACGACGAGCATGACGGTGAGCTCGCGCTCCTCGGTGAACAGCTTGACGTGCGGCTCGCCGGTGCGCGCGGTGACGTTCCAGTCGATCGCGCGCACGTCGTCGCCGGGGGTGTAGGCGCGGACCTCGGAGAAGGCGACGCCCTGGCCCTTGAACACCGACTGGTAGGAGCCGGCGAGGTGCTGGTTGACGAGCCGCGAGGTCTGGATCTCGATGCGACGGATCTCGCGCAGGAGCTGGGTGGTGCGCTCCTTCGCGGCCTCGGCGTCGCTCCGACTCGGCGGCGACTTATCGGCGGACGGGCGGACCATGGCGGCGCTTACGGGACCTGCACGTGCTCGAGGATCGCCCGCACGACCTCCTCGACGGTCTTGCCCTCGGCCTCGGCCTCGTACGAGAGGATGATGCGGTGGCGCAGGATGTCGGGGGCGACGGCCTTGATGTCCTCGGGGCTGACGTAGCCGCGGTGGCGCATGAACGCGTGCGCCCGCGCGGCCTGGAACAGGGCGATGGTGGCGCGCGGCGAGGCGCCGAAGTCGATGAACGGGGCCAGCTTCTCGAGGCCGACGGCCCCGGGGGTGCGCGTGGCCGCGACGACGTCGACGATGTACTTCTGGACAGGTTGCTCGACGATCATGCGGTCCATGGTCTGCTGGACCTTGGCGATGTCGTCGGGGCCGATGACCGGCTGGACCTCGATCTTGGCGGCGGTCGGCGCCCCGCCGATCCGCTGCATGATCTGCAGCTCCTGCTCGGCGGTCGGGTAGCCGACCTTGATCTTGAACATGAAGCGGTCGAGCTGGGCCTCGGGCAGGGTGTAGGTGCCCTCCTGCTCGATCGGGTTCTGGGTCGCCAGCACCAGGAACGGCTTCGGCAGCGGGTAGCTGGTGTCGCCGATCGTCACCTGGCGCTCGGCCATCGCCTCGAGCAGCGCGCTCTGGACCTTGGCGGGGGCGCGGTTGATCTCGTCGGCCAGCAGCAGGTTGGTGAAGACCGGGCCCTTGCGGTTGGTGAAGCTGCCGGTCTGGTGGTTGTAGATGACGGTGCCGAGGACGTCGGAGGGCAGCAGGTCGGGCGTGAACTGGACCCGCTTGAACTCCATGTGCAGGCAGCGCGCGAGGGTGCTGACGGTCAGCGTCTTGGCCAGACCGGGGGCGCCCTCGAGCAGCACGTGCCCGTGGCACAGGAGGCCCATGAAGACGCGCTCGATCATCTCGTCCTGGCCGACGATGACCTTGTGGACCTCGGTCATGAGGCGCTCGACGAAGGCGCTCTCGCGCTCGACGAGGTCGTTGATCACGCGGATGTCGTAGGCTCCTACACTCATGGCTGTCGCTTGATGGGTACGCGGTGGCGGGGAGGCAAGGGGGTTCGCGGCGGGCGGCGCGATCCGTGGTGCGCCGGATCTATACGCCCGGCCGCCTACCAGGCAAAGTGGCGGGTTATTTCCCGGTCTGCGGGCCCTGAGGACGCCCTGCGTGTGCACCGGACCTGGAGCGGGCCGCGTAATTTCGGGTGCCGAGCGGTCCCTCGCGGACGCCGCAGGGGCGCGCGGAGGCTCCGGGCTTGGACCGCGAGGACGTGAGGTCGGAGTCACGCGCGCGCCGGGTTTCGCCGAAAAAGTCCGCGAGCGGCCGGCGAACGGGCCGGCGACCGCGCACCGGCGCGCCCGCGCCGGTTTGACGGACGGCGGCCGGTGTTCTAAAAGGGCCGCCGCAATGGTTGCCCCGCGCCAGCTCGAACGGCTCTTCGACCTCCGCACCGTCCGCCGCAACATCCGCGGTGGGCTCATCACCAAGGAACGCTACGAGGAGTGGCTGAAGACCCTCCCGGACGCGGCCGACAACGTCGCCACGGTGAGCTTCGAGGACGAGGAGCGCGAGGCCCGTCGCGCCGCTTCGCCGCGCTTCCCCGTGATTTCTCCCACGCGTCCGCTGGTCAGCGCGCCGTTCGACGAGGACGACGACTACGACGACGAGGACGAGGACGTCGACGGCGACGAGGCCGGCAGCGAGGCCGACGAGGCCGACGAGGCGCCGGGCCAGGCCGCGAGCGAGCCGACGAGCGAGCCCCCCGCCGAGCCCGAGGCCCCGGCGGGCGACGCCGGCGACGCGAGCGACGAGGGCTGACCGCCCGTGCGCGCGCGAGTGGTCGTCGGGCTGGCCGCGCTCGTCGCGTGCCGACCGCTCGACGACGAGGCGTCGCCGTCGCCTGTCCCTTCGGACAGCCCGAAGGCCGAGCCGACGCCGGCCGCGCCGCCGGTGCGACCGCCGCGGTCGCACGCGCTGCCCGACTTCGCGGCGGTGACCGAACAGATCGCGCCCTCGGTGGTCAGCGTGATCTGCACGCTGCCGCAGGCGACCGGTCGCTCGAAGCGCGGGATCGGCAGCGGCACGGTCGTGCGCGCCGACGGGCTGGTGGTGACGAACGCCCACGTGGTGCCGATCACCGCCAGCACGATCGACGTCGAGTACGCGAATCAGGAGCGGGTGCGGGCGCAGGTGATCCACCGCGAGCCGCTGCTCGACCTGGCGGTGATCGCCCCCGACCCGCCGCGCGTCGACCAGGCGCCGGTGGTGTTCCGCGAGCGACCGGTGCGCCCCGGCGAGTGGGTGCTGGCCGTCGGCCACCCGTTCGGCCTCGGCGACACCGTGACCGTCGGCGTGGTCTCCGGCCTGGGGCGCGACTGGGTCGACGTCGGCAAGCCGGAAGATCTGCCGCAGGACGGCTTCTTCAGCTTCGTGCAGACCGACGCGTCGATCAACACCGGCAGCTCGGGCGGGCCGATCGTCGACCTGCGCGGCGAGGTGCTGGGGATCGCCACCGCCGTCCGCGGCGAGGGCACGGGCATCGGCTTCGCCGTGCCGGCGCCGATGGTCCGCCGCTACCTCGAAGAGGTGCTGACCTACGGCCGCTTCCGTCGCGTCCGCCTCGGCCTGCGCGCGGCCGACGACGACGAGTTCCCCGGCCGCATGGCCACGGTCAAGGTGACCCGCGTCGAGCCGGCGGGCCCGGGCGCCAAGGCCGGCCTGCAGGTCGACGACTTCATCCTGGCGGTCGCGGGCCGCCCGGTCAGCCGGGTGTCCGAGGTCGCCTACCTGACGCAGCTCATCGGCGTCGACGGGCCGATCGAGCTGCAAGTCCAGCGCGCCGGCGAGCCGCTGCGCTCGGTCACGCTGACGCCGGTCGAGGGGTTGTGACGGTTGGGACATGCCCGAGCGGGCATGTTCCGCGAGATAGGTGATCCGAGGCTCCGGCGGCCGCGACGTCTGCGTCGTCGGCCTCGACGGAGCATGTCTCGCAAAACATGCTGTATCGAGCATGAGCTGGAGAGCATGTCCGATCGGGCATGCTCTCCCGGTCAGACGGCGCGGCGCTGGTAGACGTTGACCCGCAGGTACTCGCCCTCGGCGTGGCCGGGCCAGACCGGGTGGTCGGGGCCGGGGCCGAGGGCGTGGACGCGGGCGAGGTCGCGGGCGCCGGCGGCGAGGAGGGCGGCGTCGAGGTCGGGGCGGCTGACGTGGTGCGAGCAGCTGCAGGCCAGCAGGAAGCCGCCGGGCTGCAGGCGCGGGAGCAGGCGGCCGAGGCTGCGGGCCATCGCCGCGACGGCGCGCTCGCGGCCCTGCGAGCCGGTGGCGATCCGCGGCGGGTCGAACACGATCACCCCGAACGGGCCGGCCAGGGCCGGGTGGTCGAGGGCGCCGAACATGTCGGCCTGGACGAAGGATGTCCGTGAGGTCAGGTCGTTGCGGTCGGCGTTGCGCCGGGCGAACTCGAGGGCGCGCGCGCTCTGGTCGAGGCCGACGGCGGTCACGCCCGCGGCGGCGGCGTGGACGACGAAGCCGCCGACGTGGCAGCCGAGGTCGAGCAGCGGGCCGGCGGCGCGGACGGCGAGCTGGGCGGCCAGGCGGCGGTTGTCGCGCTGGTCGAGGTAGGCGCCGGTCTTCTGCGCCGGCGGGGCCGGGCAGCTGAACCAAAGGCCATGCTCCTGGAACTCGAGGATCGCGGCGGGATCTTCGGGCGCGGCCTCGTCGGCGATCACGAACACGCGGCCGGGGGTGCGCGGGCCGAGGAGCTCCAGGACCGCCGCGCGGCGGGCGGCGATCGCAGGGGTGCCGAGCTGGACCACGCGGTCATCGCCGTAACGGTCGACGACCAGGCCGGGCAGGCCGTCGCCCTCGCTGTTGACCTCGCGGTAGGCGGTGGTGCCGGGGTCGGCGGCAAGGCCGAGCTCGGCGCGGGCGGCGAGGGCGGCGGTGAGCCGGCGCTCGAACCAGCCCTCCGCGGGCGGGGCGGCGCCCCAGTGAACGACGCGCAGCGGGATGTCGGCGTCGGGCGCGAGGAGGCCCCAGCCGAGCACGACGTCGCGGTGGTCGACGAGCTGCGCGAGGCTCGCGGGGTCCGGGGGTCCCCAGATCTTGGCGACCTGGCGCTGACGGATCCACGGCCCGGACTCGGGGCCGATCCGGCCGGCGTCTCGCCGGAGTGCGACGCGGGTGGTCATGCGCGGGGATTATGCGCGAAAAAGATTTGCTATGGTGCCCCCGCATGCTCCCCCTGGCGGCGCTCCTGGCCACGTGCCTCGCCTACGGCGCGTCGGGTCTGCCCGCCCCGCGCGGCAACACGGTGCTCGACATCGCCGAGAAGAAGCGGGTGTTCGGCGTGTCGATCATCGGCCGCATGGGCATCCTGATCGGCGCTGGCGACGTGCTGTTCGACCGCCGGCCGCCGCTCGGGTTCGGCTTCGGCATCGCCCTGCGCTACCACGCGCTGCGCCTCGGGCCGATGCGGTTCGGCTTCGAGTTCCAGGGCGGGCACACGCGCTTCCCCGACCGCAACCGCTTCACGGTGCCGGCCGACCCGACCACGCCGATCGACCCGAACACGGGCGCGCCGATCGCCCAGCAGGTGACTCGGGTCTCGTCGCTGTCTCACACCGACCTGACTCTCGGGCCATCTTTTCAGCTGCCCGCGCGGGTGCTGGTGATCGAGTTCGGGGCCGGCGCAGGGCTGATGATCTCCAACTGGCGCCGCATGCGGTCGGCCAACCCGTGGGAGGACGAGCAGACCGTCGGCTACGACCCGCTGATCCGCGCCGGCGCCAGCATCGGCGTGCCGATCCGCAACAACCACGGGCTCGCGCTGGGGGTCGACTTCCAGAAGGCGTTCTCGCGCACGAAGGTGGTAGTCGACCCGGCCGCGCCGGTCGGCGCGCCGCCCGACAGCGTGGTGTTCGACATGCTCCTCAATGTGACGCTGGCCTATCAGGCATGGTTTTGAGGACAGGAGGATAGGGACATGTTGACGAGGCTCTTGCCGCACCCGATCCGCCGCCCGCCCGAGGGGCCGGTGGTGTGCGTGGTGCTCGACGGGGTGGGGATCGGTCGCGGCGACTTCGGCGACGCGGTGGCCCAGGCGCGCACGCCGACGCTCGACCGCCTGCGCGGGCTGCCGTCGTTCACCAGCCTCCTGGCCCACGGGACAGCCGTGGGCATGCCGAGCGACGCCGACATGGGCAACAGCGAGGTCGGCCACAACGCGCTCGGGGCCGGCAGGATCGTCGACCAGGGGGCCAAGCTGGTCAGCGGGGCGATCGCGTCGGGGGCGATCTTCGGGCCCGCGTGGCGCCGCTGCGTCGACACGGTCAAGGCCTCGGGCGAGCCGCTGCACTTCATCGGGCTTTTGTCCGACGGCAACGTCCACAGCCACATCGACCACTTGATCGCGATGCTCGAGCAGGCGGCGCTCGAGGGCGTGAAGCGGGCCCGCGTCCACGCGCTGCTCGACGGCCGCGACGTGCCGGCCCGCTCGGCGCTGCCGTTCATCGACCGGCTCGAGGTGATGCTCGCCCGCCTGTCGCAGGACGGCCGCGACTACCGGATCGCCAGCGGCGGCGGGCGCATGGTCGTGACCATGGACCGCTACGAGGCCGACTGGAAGATCGTCGAGCGCGGCTGGGACGCCCACGTGCGCGGGCTCGGGCGCCGGTTCGCGACCGCCCGCGAGGCGGTCGAGACGCTGTACAAAGAGACAGGTCTCGACGACCAGAACCTGCCGGCGTTCGTGATCGCCGACGCGTTCGGGCCGGTCGGCCCGATCCGCGACGGGGCGGCGGTGATCCTGTTCAACTTCCGTGGCGACCGGGCGCTCGAGCTGACGCGCGCGTTCGAGGAGGAGCAGTTCGACAAGTTCCCCCGCGGGCCGAAGCCGCGGGTCGAGTTCGCCGGGATGACGCAGTACGACGGCGACCTCAAGCTGCCGACGCACTTCCTGGTCGCGCCGCCGGCGATCAGCGGGACGATGGGCGAGCTGCTGGCCGACGCCGGGGTGACGCAGCTGGCGATCAGCGAGACGCACAAGTTCGGCCACGTGACCTACTTCTGGAACGGCAACCGCTCGGAGCCGTTCGACCCGGCGCGCGAGAAGTACGTCGAGGTGCCGTCCGACGGGCCGCCGCTCGAGCACCGGCCGTGGATGCGCGCGGCCGAGATCACCGACCGCCTGATCGCCGAGCTCGACGCCTACAAGCCGAAGTTCGTGCGGGTCAACTACGCCAACGGCGACATGATCGGCCACACCGGCGACCTCGCGGCGACGATCCTCGCGGTCGAGGCGGTCGACCTGTGCCTCGGCCGCGTCATCGAGGCGGTGCGCGTGCGCAAGGGCATCACGGTGGTGACCGCCGACCACGGCAACGCCGACCAGATGTTCGACCTCCGCCCGGACGGCGCGCTGCAGGTGCGCACCAGCCACTCGCTCAACCGGGTCCCGCTGGCGATCGTCGACCCGCGGGCGCCCGGCGGCGGCCCGGGGCTGGCGCCGCCGCCGTCGGCGGGGCTGTCGAACGTGGCGTCGACGTGCCTGGAGCTGCTCGGCTTCTCGCCCCCGGAGAGCTACCGGGCGTCGCTGCTGGCCCGGTGAGCGCGCTCGCGCTTGCGGGCGCGGGCGGGGCAAAAAGGCGGGGCAGAAGGCGGGCCGACGCATGCGGACGGTGCACGCATCGCGTCGGGCTCGCGACGTGGGCGGCCCGCGGCGCGGCGTCTCGCGGGCAGCGAGGGTCGAGGCGCAGGCGTCGGCGCCGGCAGCGAACCGGCGGATGCTTGCCGCCCGCGGCGCACTTCGGTACTGTGCGCGCGACCGGTCTCCAAACAGCCATGATGTCCCTCTCTCGCAGCTTCCCCAAGAACGTGTCCCTTGCTCTCGCGCTGGCCGTCGCGGCCGGCTCGTTCACGGCGTCCGGCTGCGGCGGCAGCAGCTCGCGGCGCAAGGGGAAGCAGTCCGAGGCCCGGAAGTGGATCGACAACCCGACCAGCGGCAAGAAAGAGGGCAACATCATCAAGATCCCGCAGATCGGCCTCGAGTTCGAGATCCCCGACACCCTGTACGTGTTCAAGAACTGCGAGGAGACCGGCCACTCGAAGGGTGAGCTCGAGAGCAACCCGGAGTGGGTGACCGTGGTGTCCTGCTCGTCCGGCGGCGCCGTGTCGAGCTCCGACGAGGACCTCGGCGCCAGCGCGCCGTCCGACAGCGAGGCGATCGCGCTGACCTTCTACCTGGCGCCCAAGGACCGCCCCGTCGACGAGCGCGCGGTCGCGTTCTACCGCAACGAGTACCAGCAGGCCGGCCTCAGCATCGAAGACCTGTCGTTCAACGACGACTACTTCGACAAGACCGGCATCTTCGCCAAGTTGCAGGTGACCGACGAGAGCGGCAACGCGACCCGCGAGATCCAGCAGTTCATGTTCCCGTACGGCGACGTGCTCTACATCGCCCGCACCGAGTACCCGTACGGCGACACGCGGGCGATCCAGCAGGACTGGAAGTCGATCATGCCGTACTTCCGCGTGTCGCTGCAGCGCTGAGCGGGCCGCCCCGACGCAGCGGGAGCCGCCTCAGCCCGCGCAGGTTGAAGCTCGGCGTCCACTCGAGAGGCCCGGGCTCGCGCGCGAACTCGGGGACGCGCGCGAGCAGCTCCTCGAAGGCGATCCGGCCCTCGAGCCGCGACAGCGGCGCGCCGACGCAAAAGTGGATGCCGTAGCCGAACGACAGGTGGGCCGGCTGGCGCTCGAGGTCGAAGCGCTCCGGCTCGGGGAAGTGCGTCGGGTCGTGGTTGGCCGAGTCGACGAGGACGCCGAGGACGCTGTCCCTGGGCACGTCGACGCCGCCGAGCGTGACGTCCCGCCTGGTCGTGCGCACGAGCATGACGACCGGTGAGCGCCAGCGCAGCACCTCCTCGAGGAAGGCGGGGATCCGCGTCGGGTCGGCGCGCAGGCGCGGCAGCAGATCGGGGTGCTCGAGCAGCGCGACCGTGCCGTTGCCGATCAGGTTGGTGGTGGTCTCGTTACCGGCGACCATCAGCAGCACCGCCATCGTCAGCACCTCCTCGGGGGTCAGCGCGTCGCGCTCGGCCTCGGCGCGCACGAGGTCGCTCAGCAGATCGTCGCCGGGCCGGCGCCGGCGCTGCTCGATCATCGCGTGGAAGAACGCGACGAACTCCCGCCGGCTGGCGACGATCCGATCGATCTCGGCGTCGTCGAGGTGACCGTCGAGCCGCGAACCGAGGATCAGGTCGTCGGACCAGCGCTTGAACTCGGCCCGCCGCGCCGGGTCGACGCCGAGCAGCTCGGAGATCACGATCACCGGCAGGGGGATCGCGAGGTCGTCCATGAGGTCGAAGCGGTCCTTGCGGGCGATGGCGTCGACGAGCTCGCGCGCGAGCTCGCGGACCCTCGCCTCGAGGCGGGCGATCGCCCGCGGGGTGAAGGCGACGTTGACGAGCCGCCGCAGGCGGGTGTGATCGGGCGGATCGAGGGCGACCAGCGAGCTGCTGGCCAGCATCTCCATGCTCTCGGTGAGCCGGGGGTCGCGCAGCTTGTCGAGCGCCTTGGTGCGCGAGGAAGAGAAGACGTCCGGCGCCTTGAGGACCTGGTGGACGTCGTCGTAGCGCGTCACCAGCCACATGCCGATCTGCGGCACTTGCAGCACCGGCGCCTGCTCGCGCAGGCGGGCGTAGATCGGGTACGGGTCGGCGAACATCGCGGGGGTGAGGAGGTCGGTCGTGTCGAGCATGGGCGGTACCGCAACAATTTGTTGCGATGGTAGGGTGACACGGCGCGAGGGGATGGCAACAAAAAGTTGCGATGACTCGCAGGAGGCGGTGTTACGCTGGGGGGTGCGCGTGGTCCAGGCGAAACGGAGGGGCAAATCGGAGCCGCTGGTGCGCGGCGAGGCGGTCGTGCGCGGGGTGCTCGCGGCGACGCTGCGCGAGGTCGCCCGGGCCGGCTACCACGGGCTGCGCATCGAGGATGTCGCGGCGCTGGCCGGGGTCAACAAGACGACGGTGTACCGGCGCTGGCCGACCAAGCAGGAGCTGGTCCGCGACGCGCTGCTGTCGATCGCCAGCGACACGTTCACGGTCGCCGGCAGCGGCTCGCTGCGCGAGGACATGCTGGCGATCGCCCGCCGGATCGCCACGCTCGGGGCGCAGGCCGAGTACCAGGGGCTGTTCCGCCTGTTCGTGGTCGAGGGCGACGATCCGGAGCTGGCGGCGATCGTCCGCTCGCTGCGCGCGAGCTTCGAGGCGGTCCCGCGCGCGATCCTCGAGGCGGCGGAGAAGCGCGGCGAGATCGCGCCGGGCGTCGATCCGCGGCTGCTGTTCGACGTGATGGGCGCGGCGCTCAACCGGCGGCTGTTCCTCGACCGCGTGCCGGCCGACGAGGCGTGGCTGCAGCGGCTCATCGACCTGCTGCTGCACGGGGCGCTGGCCCGCGGGCGGACGCGCGCGGCCGGCTGAGCGGCGCGAGGAGACATGTCCTCGGGGGCAGGACCCGAGGGGCATGCCCGATCGGGCATGTCCCGAGAGACGTGCACTCGAGGTGCGCTTTCGAGCGGGGAGCCTGGCCCAAAGGCCATGTCCCCCGGGACATCAGCTCGCGCGGGCCCAGGACGGCCGCCAGGAGGCGTCGCGCAGGGTGAGGACCTCGAAGCCGTGCTCGGTGACGAGGATGGTGTGCTCGACCTGGGCGCTCCACTTGCCGTCCTTGGTGACGGCGGTCCAGCCGTCGGCGAGGATGTCGCAGTGGGGGGTGCCGAGGTTGATCATCGGCTCGATGGTGAAGGTCATGCCCGGCTTCATGCGCAGGCCGTTGCCGCGCTTGCCGACGTGCGAGACCTGCGGCGGCATGTGGAACTCGCGGCCGATGCCGTGGCCGCAGAAGGCCTCGACGACGCCGTAGCCGTGGCGGCCGTGGGCGAACTCGTAGATCGCCGCGCCGATGTCGCCGATCCGCTTGGTCGGGCCGACCTCGGCGATGCCGAGCCACAGCGACTCGCGGGTGACGTCGACGAGCTGCTGGGCCTCGGGGGTGGTGCTGCCGCCGACGATGAACATGTCGGAGCAGTCCCCGAAGTAGCCGTCGAGGGTGGTGGTGATGTCGATGTTGAGGATGTCGCCGGCGTTGAGGACGCGGTCGCCGGGGATCCCGTGGCAGATGACCTCGTTGATCGAGGTGCAGATCGAGCGCGGGAAGCCCTTGTAATTGAGGGGCGAGGGATAGGCGCCGTGGCCGACGATGTACTCGTGGCAGATCTTGTCGAGCTCACCGGTGGTGACGCCGGGGACGACGTGCGGGGCGATGTGGTCGAGCACCGAGGCCGCCAGCCGGCACGTGGCCCGCATCTTCTCGATGTCGCGCTTGCTCTTGATCTCGACTGCCACGTCCGTAAATCTCCCGGCCGATCGTGCGCGGAGAATGGTCGCCAGCGGCGGGGAGGTCAAGGCGCGGCCGGAGACCTCCCCAGGAGGGCAGGCGCACGTGAGGGTTTGGCGCCTTGTGGTAGCGAGCGGCCCGGGTCTGTGCCAAGGTTCGCCCCGCCCCATGGCTGTCTCCAGCGCCCCCGCCTCCGGGTTCGGAGCCGTCCTCGATGCCCTCGCCCAGCGCCAGCTGCTGGTCGTCAGCGGCAAGGGCGGCGTCGGCAGAACGACGGTCGCCGCGCTGCTCGGCCTGTCCCTGGCCCGGCGCGGCCGGCGGGTCCTGGTGGCGACGGTCGGCCTCGACGACCGCCTGGCCTGGATGCTCGGTCAACGCACGCTGGCCGAGACGCCGTCGGTCGCAGGCCCCGGCCTCTACATCCAGCGCGTGGTCCCGACGGTGAGCGTCCGCGAGTACGGGGCGATGGTGCTGCGCAGCGAGCGGATCGCCGGCGCGGTCTTCGACAGCGCGCCCATCCGCCGGCTCGTGCGCGCCGTGCCCGGCCTCGACGACTTCGCGGTGCTCGGCAAGATCTGGCACGAGGCGGTGCGCGCGCGCAGCTTCGACGTGGTGGTGTTCGACGGGCCGGCGACGGGCCACCTCCGCTACACGCTGGGGATCCCGCAAGCGATCCTCAAGACGGTGCGCATCGGCCCGCTGCCCCGCGAGGCCCAGGCGATGCAAGCGAGCCTCGAAGACCCGATGGTGACGCAGGCGGTGCTGGTCGGCCTGCCCGACCGCTGGCCGCTGACCGAGCTGGGCGAGATGGCGGCGTCGCTGCGCAGCGAGTCGCGCGTGCACATCGGCGGGATCTTCGTCAACGGCACCTGGCCCGAGCTGCCGGCGTTCCAGGCCGGCCCGGCGGAGCTCGACCCCGACGGCCAGGTCGCCCGCATGCTGGCCGCCACCAACGTGGTCGCGCAACAGGCGGCCCGCCAGCGCGGTCACGTGGAGGCCTGGCTGGCCGGCGAGCAGGCCGCGGGTCGCCGCGTGCCGCCGGTCGTCTCGCTGCCGTGGCGCTTCCAGGGCTTCGCCGGCCTGGCCGACGCCGACGACGTGCTGGCGACGCTCGAGCCGCGGAGGGCGGCGTGAATCAGATGGTCAAACGGACAGGTCCTTCAGGACATGACCTTCAGGACGGGTCGAGCTCGACCAGGGCCTGGCCGGCGTCGACGGCGACGCCCTCGCCGACGTGCACGGCCTTGACGACGCCGGCGGTGGTGGCGAGCAGCTCGTTCTCCATCTTCATGGCCTCGACGATGACGAGCGGGGTGCCGCGCTCGACGCTCTGGCCGGCGCTGACGAGCACGCGGACGACCCGGCCGGGCATCGGCGCCTTGACGAGCCCGCCGCCGGCGCCGCCGGTGCGGCCGGCCGCGAGGGCGGCGTCGCGGGCGGCGGCCTGGGCGGTGCGGACGTCGAGGGCGACGGCGACACCGCCGATGGCCGCGGATGTCGGCAGGCCCTGGCCGTCGAGGTTGACGATCCGCTGGGCGGTCTCGCCCTGCACGCGCACGTGGCTGCGCCCGCCGGCGATCGCGGTGACCTCGTGGGCGACGCCGTCGACGATGACGACGGGCGGATCGGAGGCGGTGACCCTGGCGACGAGCTCGCGCTCGCCGACTCGCACGACAAACTCTCTGCTCGCGCTCACGGTGGGCGAGACTACGGCATTTCTTTCGGGCTCGTCCACGGCCCGGACCGGGACGGTGGACCGGCGATGACCGCACCCAGACCAGGAGGGGACCCGCTGTCCGCGGGGCCGTCGCGCCGCGTGCTGCTGTGCGTCGGCCCGGGCGGGGTCGGCAAGACGACCTGCGCCGCGGCGCTGGCGCTCGGCGCGGCTCGCCAGGGCAAGCGCGTGCTGGTGGTGACGATCGACCCGTCGCGCCGGCTGGCGCAGGCGCTCGGACAGGACCGCGCCCGCGCGGGCGAGGAGCTGCCGGTGACGCTGCCCGAGGGCGGCCAGGGCAGCCTGCACGCGCTGCTCCTGGCCCCGGACGTGGTGTTCGACCGCATCGTCCGCGCCTACGCGGAGACGCCGGCGGCGGCCCGCCAGATCACGCAGAACCCGATCTACCGCGCGATCGCCGAGAACCTCGGCGGGGCGCTCGAGTACGCGGCGATGGCCCAGCTGCAGATCCTGCACGCGGAGCGCCGCTACGACCTGATCGTGCTCGACACGCCGCCGACCGCCAACGCGATCGACTTCCTCAGCGCGCCCGAGCGGATCCACGAGGTCGTGACCAACCCGGCGACGCGCATCATCACCGGCGGCGGCAAGCTCGGCGCGCGCCTGTTAGGGGTGGGCAACGGGGTCGTGCTGAAGGCCCTCGGGGCGATCGGCGGCGGCGAATTCCTGGCGGAATTGGGGGCGTTCCTGCGCGACTTTTCGGGGGTGCTGTCCGCGTTCCAGCAGCGCGCCGGCGACTTCTCGACGTTGCTCACGTCGCCCGAGACCGGGGTGGTGCTGGCGACGTCCGCGTCGCCGCTCAGCGTGCGCGAGGCGCTCGACTTCCTCCGCGTGCTCCACGACCGCGGGCTGCGGGTCGACAGCGTGGTGCTCAACCGCGTGCTGCCGCCGTTCCCGCCGCCGCCGCCGGTCGAGGCGGTCCGCGCGACGCTGGCCGAACAGGTGGAGCCAGCTGTCCTCGAGGACATGTTGCAGCGGGTGCTCGGCGTCTACGCGGGGCTGCGCGTCCAGGGCGACCAGTCGGTCGCGGCCGGGCAAGCGCTGACCCGCGCCTACCCGCGCCTGCCGCTGTGGCTGCTGCCGCTGCGCGACCCGGCGCCGACCTCGGTCGCCGACCTGGCCGAGCTGGTGGCCCAGTTCGTCCGCTGGGGCAGCTGAGGCGCGGCGCGCCGGTCAGGGGGCGCTCGAGTCGCGACGGGCTGAAGGCCGGTCGCGCGGGAGCGGCCGCGGCGAGTCGGGGGCGCGAGGCTGCGGGCTCGCGGGCCGATGTCGGCATGGTCTCGCGGGCATGCTCCGAGAGGCATGCGCACGAGAGCATGTTCTCCCGAACATGCCCCCTTGAACATGCTGAATCGAGCCCGCCCGAGACCCCACACACGATCAGACCGGCTGGCCGAGCAGGGTGCGGACGGCCGCGCTGGCGCAGGCGAGGCCGAAGGCGCCGGTGACGAAGCTGGCGGTGCCGTAGATGACGTTGCGGTGCATGCAGCCGTGGAGGTCGTTCTCGCCCTGCGGGCACACGCAGCGGAAGCCCTCGCCGTTGTCGTAGTCGAGCTCGAGCGGGTCGCGGGCGGGCTCGGGCGAGTAGACGGCGGGGATCCCCCACGACTCCTTGTCGCGGTGGGGGAACTCGTGGTGCTTGCGCAGCAGCTTGCGCGTGGCGGCCAGGAAGGGATCGTTCTCGACGGCGTTGAGGTCGGCGATCCGGATCTGCGTCGGATCCATCCGGCCCGACGCGCCGCCCGAGACGACCAGCGGGATCTGCCGCTTGCGACAGGTGGCGATCAGGTGCGTCTTGGCGGCCAGGTTGTCGATCGCGTCGACGACCAGGTCGGGCGCGCCGGCCAACAAATCGTCGCTGGCGGCGGCGTTGTAGAACTCCTGGCGCGGCACGACCTCGCAGCGCGGGTTGATGAGGCGCAGGCGCTCGGCCATGACCGCGGCCTTGGGCTTGCCGGTGGTGCCGCGCACGGCGTGCAGCTGGCGGTTGGCGTTGGTCACGCAGATCAGGTCGAAGTCGACGATCGTGAGCTTGCCGACGCCGCTGCGGGCCAGCGACTCGGCGGCCCAGCTGCCGACGCCGCCGAGCCCGACGACGACGACGTGGCTGGCGAACAGCTTCTGCATGCCGGTGTCGCCGACCAGCCGACCCATACGGTCGAAGCGGCGGTGGAGCTTGTAGGTGCTGGTCTCGTCGTCGGCGACGGCCGGCGCGGCGGCCTTCCGCGAGGGGAACAGGCCGGCGCTCGGGATGAACTGCGTGGTCATGGCGAGGCCGGAGTATAGAGGTCCGGCCCGGCGGGTCGAGAGCTCAGCCGCACCGCTCGGCGTCAGCCAACGTACGCGCCGCCATCACGCACTTGGCGTGCCGCGCGTAGACGAGCTTGCCGCGCAGCTGGAGCAGCGCCTCGGCCTGTTTGCGACAGCCGAGGCGGTACTGGTCGAGCAGGCGCTCGACGGCCTCGCCGTGCTCGCCGCCGGCCTCGGCGCGCAGGATGTCGGCCTTGCGCTGACACACTTCGTGCGGCGGGGGAGCGCGGACGAAGGCGATCCACAGCGCCGCGAGCAACGCGAGGAAGATGGTGACGAAGGTGGCCGCGAGCTTCATGGCCGGACTCCGCTGGGGCGAAGGGTGAGCGCCGGGTCAGGCCGCCGTGCGCCGGCCGGCCGGCTGTGCGGCGATCGTCGCGGGTCGGCGATCGCGGTGACGAACGATCGTGGCACGTCGGCCGATCAACCGCCGCCGTCGATGACGCGGAAGGCCGCGCGCCGCTTCTTGGCCTGATCGTCGCTCGGGCTGGGCGCAACGGCGGGCGGTGCGGCTTCGGCCACGGCCGGCTCCGCGGCGGCGGGCTCGGCCTCGACGCGCCGCAGCTCGGGCTTGGCCTCGGCCGGCGGCTCGACCTTGGTGATCGCGTTGTCGAAGGCCGGCGCCGGCTGCTGCCCGGCGGCCTGGCGCTTGACCGACTCCGGGACGTGGCGGTCGAGGACGATGCCGCGGCCGGTCGAGCGGTCGGTGACGATGTAGATCGACTCCCAGGGGAACGAGCAGCGGGTCACGTGCCCGCCGAACGAGAGATCGGCCGCGAGGCCGGTCTCGCCGAACACCAGGTCGAGCGGATAGCTGGCGTCGAGGTCGATGATGAGCCGCTCCCGCCACTGCTGGCGGATGAAGTCCGGCACCGTCACGGAGGCGTGGGTCGCGTCGACGTGGAGGCGAGGGCAGCGACCGGCCGCGTACAGCGACTCGATGACACTCTGGACCGGGTGGACCATGGCCCGCCTAAGCTAGCGGAAGTCGACCGGACTGGCGAGGGTCGCGGCCTTTTCCGCGCGGCGCCGGGGCCTCCGCAGAGGCCCGTAGCCGGCGTCGTCCGTCGCAGCGCCTCGCAAGTCCGCTCGCCGCGCAGCCCTGCCATCCTCACGTCCACTCGCCCGCGCAGCCGCCCGCGAGGCCCGATTTGCGCGCGCCCCGGACCGGCGTGCTAAGCTCCACCCCGTCCGATGCAGATCCACGGCCCCGGTTATTGCTCCTGCCACGCGCCCGCGCCCACGCCGGGCGCAGCGCCGTCGACCGGGTTCTTCGTGCTGATCCTGTCGCTGTCCCTGGTGCTCGTCGGCCTCGTGGTCCAGGGCGTCATCCCGCTGACGTGGTGAGCCGCGAAGACGCGTGCGGCCCACGGCGCCGCGAGCGGCGCGAGGCCGGCGAGGTGGCGCTCACGCGAGGGTCCGCGCTCAGCTGTTGAAGGCCGACAGCCCGGTCAGGGCGCGACCGATCGCCAGCGTGTGGATCTCGTGGGTGCCCTCGTAGGTGTAGACCGTCTCGAGGTTGCACAGGTGACGCATGATGTGAAACTCGCCCATGATGCCGTTGCCGCCGAGCATCGAGCGGGCGGTGCGGGCCGACTCCAAGGCCATGCGCACGTTGTCCCGCTTGAGGTACGACACCTGCTCGGGGGTGAGCTTGCCGTCCTGCTTGAGCCGGCCGAAGTGGTAGGCGAGCAGGAGGCCCTTGCCGATGTCGTTGTGCAGCTCGACCAGCTTCTGCTGCGTCAGCTGGAAGCCGGCGATCGGCCGCCCGAACTGGGTGCGCTGCAAGGTGTAGTCGCGGGCCCGCTCGTACACGCTCATGGCCGCGCCCACGGCGCCCCAGCCGATGCCGTAGCGGGCCTGCGTGAGGCAGCCGAGCGGACCCTTGAGGCCGCGCACGCCGGGCAGCAAATTCTCCTTGGGCACGCGCACCTCGTCGAGCACGATCTCGCCGGTGATCGAGGCGCGCAGGCTGAGCTTGCCGTGGGTCTCCGGGGTCTGCAGACCGGCCATGCCGCGCTCGACGAGGAAGCCGCGGATCACCGGGTTGTCGCTGCCGAAGTCGAGCGTCTTGGCCCACACCACCAGCACGTCGGCGATCGGGCTGTTGGTGATCCACATCTTCTGGCCGGTCAGCACGTAGTCGCCGCCGGCCTCGCGCTGGCGGGCGTGGGTGCGCATCGAGCCGGGGTCGCTGCCGCTGTTGGGCTCGGTCAGGCCGAAGGCGCCGATGATCTCGCCGCGGGCCATCCCGGGCAGCCAGCGCTCGCGCTGGGCCTCGTCGCCGTAGGTGAAGATCGGCCACATCGCCAGCGCCGACTGCACCGAGCAGAAGCTGCGGATGCCGCTGTCCTGCCGCTCGAGCTCGATCATCGTCAGGCCGTAGGCGACCGGGTTCATGCCGGCGCAGCCGTAGCCGTGCAGCGGGGCGCCGAGGAAGCCCATGGCGGCGAACTCGGGGATGAGCTCGCGCGGGAAGGTGGCGCGCTCGTAGTGCTGCTCGATGACCGGGGCGATCCGCTTGGTGCCGAAGTCCCGCGCGGCCTGCCAGGTCAGGCGCTCCTCGTCGGTGAGCAGGTGGTCGATCGAGAGGATGTACGGGACGCCGGTCATCGAGGCGTGTCTACCACGCGCGCCCGGCGGGGCTCGCGACTTCGCAGTGAGCCTGACATGCGGACGGGCGCGTGAAGCTCCTCACCGCGCCCGCTCACGCCCGAGGTCGAGCGCCAGCACCACGGTGAGGCCCAGGAGCACGATGTTCCGCACGAGGTCGAGGGCGCCGACCGGCTCGGCCTGGACGGCGCTGCCGAAGCAGCCGCAGTCGAGGTCGATCCCCCGCGCCAGCGCCGACCCGATCAGCGCGGTGAAGGTCGCCATCAGCCCGACCGACAGCCACACGCCGCCGCGGTACAGCCGCCCGCTTAGCAGCGCCAGCGCGGCCAGCAGCTCGAGCATCGGCGCGGTGGTGGCGACCACGTTGACCAAGACGTCGGGGAACAGGCGGTAGTTGGGCAGCTTGGCCGCGAACGCGGCCGGATCGGCCAGCTTCGGCGCGGCCGCGGCGAGCAGCACGCCGGCGACGACCAGGCGGAGGACCCAGATACCGCCGCGCCGCCACTGAGTTGCCCGATCGGACATGTCCGCTTGGACCTGGCTCATTGGACATCCTCCGGGCCGGGGCTGGACATCGGCGTGGCCGGCGCGAACGAGGCGGCGGGCGCCTCGGCGGCGGCGGGCGCCTCGGGCTCGGCCTCGCCGCCGCACATGGTCTCCTCGGCCCGGGGGGCGGGCACCCACGGCAGATCTGGCCGGAGAGCCAGGTGCATGAGGCCGAGGGCGAGGCCGGCGGCGAGCAGCGCGAGCAGTTCGCGGACGTCACGACGCATGGGACACCTAGCCTAACACCGGCTGGGCGGCCTTATTCCGCGTTCGACGCGCTGCGGCGCGCGGCCGCAGCCTGAGCGGGGAGTGTGCGTCAGAGCGCGTCCTGCCGCCCGCGCCGCTGCGGTTGCCGGGAATTTGCTGGCGCCTGCGGGGGCAGTGCTACCCTTGCGGGCGCGCCCGCGCAGGCGGCGATGCCGCCGCGGCCTGGACGACTTCCAGGGGCTCTTCCGGGCCCGCGCCGTCCTCCGGCCCCGTCGGCCGCACGCGTCAGGAGCCTTCGCCCATGACCCATCGCAAGCTGTTCGTGCTGTGGACCCTGCTGTGCGCCCTGGCGCTGCTGCCGCGGGCCGCCGAGGCCGCCCCCGTCACGGTCGGCGGCAAGGCCAGCACCACCGGCGGTACCAGCGGTTCGGCCAGCGGCCCCAAGCGCTCGGGCTTCGAGCTGCCGGAGAACATCATCGGCGGCAACGCGATCACCGCCTTGCTGCCGGTCCAGGTCGGCTTCGCCGGCTACCTGCCGCGGGTGAGGATCGGCTTCCAGTACGAGCGCCAGCTGTACAAGGCGCACTGGGTGTACGTACAGATCGCCGGCCTGCTCGACCGCGGCGACTGGCACACCTTCCGCCTGCCGGAGTGCGGCCTCGGTGCGTCCATGGGCTCGTGCAACCGCGGCACCGTCGCCGGCTTCGACCTCGGCCTCGGCTATTCCCACAAGTGGTTCCTCAAGGAGCACCCGTACCTGGTGCCGATCGCCCGCGTCGGCCTCAACGGCGGGGCGTGGTGGTACCCGTACATCACCGAGTCGCGCCAGCAGGCCCGCGAGCGCACCTGGTCGATGAGCGTCCGCGGCGGCGGCGGCCTGCGGATCTTCCTGCTGCGCAACCTGGCCCTCGGGCTCGACGTGAACCTCGTGCTCGGCTTCACGATCTCCCGCGACCGCCCGCTGGCCAGGCCGCCGGAGACCAACGCCAACTTCCTGATCGGCATGGAAGTCCTGCCGCTGATCGTGGAACACCGGTTCTAGCGGCGCCTCCGGCCCGTGCGCGCGACCGGCGCGCGTGTGTGAAAACCCGGTTCGCGGAGCGCGGGAGATCGTGCTACCTCCCCGCGGCTCATGTCGCTCGCTGTCGGAATCGTCGGTCTGCCCAACGTCGGCAAGTCCACCCTGTTCAACGCGCTGTCGAACGCCGGCGCCCAGGCGGCCAACTACCCGTTCTGCACGATCGACCCGAACATCGGCGTGGTCCCGGTGCCGGACCCGCGGATGGACGCGCTGATCAAGCTGTTCGAGCCGCACAAGGAGGTGCCGACGGCGGTCGAGTTCGTCGACATCGCCGGCCTCGTCAAGGGCGCGAGCCAGGGCGAGGGCAAGGGCAACGCGTTCCTCAGCCACATCCGCAACGTCGACGCGATCGTCCACGTCGTGCGCTGCTTCGACGACAGCGGCATCGTCCACGTCCACGGCAAGGTCGACCCGGTCGACGACGCCGAGGTGATCAACACCGAGCTCTTGCTGCGCGACATCCAGTCGGTCGAGGCGCGGCTGCAGAAGGCGGTCAAGAACTCGAAGGGCGGCGACAAGGCCGAGAAGCTGGCGGCGGCGACCTGCGAGAAGCTGCTGGCGGCGATGAACCGCGGCCAGCCGGCGCGGACGATCGAGCTCGACGAGGAGTCGCGCGAGGTCGTCAAGTCGCTGCAGCTGCTCACCGCCAAGCCGATGCTGTACGCGGCCAACGTCGCCGAGGCGCAGCTGTCGGCCGGCACGTCGGACCCGCTGGTCGCCAAGGTGGTCGAGCTGGCGGCGCGCGAGAAGTCCGAGGTGGTGGTGATCTCGGCGGCGATCGAGGCCGAGATCGTCGGCCTGTCGCCGGACGAGCGGCGCGAGTTCCTCGACGGCCTCGGCGTCGCCGAGCCGGGCCTGAACCGCCTGATCCGCCAGGCCTACGCGCTGCTCGACCTCATCACCTTCTTCACCGCCGGCAAGCAGGAGGTCCGCGCCTGGACCATCCGCCGCGGCACCCTGGCCCCCCAGGCGGCCGGCAAGATCCACACCGACTTCGAGCGCGGCTTCATCCGCGCCGAGGTCCAGAGCTGGGAGGACCTGGTCCGCCTCGGCTCCGAGGCCGCCGTCAAGGCCAAGGGCCTGCTCCGCGTCGAGGGCAAGGAGTACGTGGTTCAGGACGGCGACGTCATGCACTTCCGCTTCAACGTCTGAGGCTGGCCCGAAGGCCAGGTGAGCGGGATGCCGATGGCGCAAGTCGCGCGAAGTGCGCTCGCGGAGTCGGAGCGCCGACCCGGGCGGGGTGTGGCATTTGCGAGCGGGCGATGGCACGCTCGCGCCGTGAACCAGGTTGCGCGGTCCTCGTGTCGCTCGCTCGCCGTCGCGCTCGCGGCGGTGATGGTGTTCACCCCGACCGGCGCGCGCGCGCGCGTCCACGCGGCACCGGCTGTCTCCGGGGACAGGTCCTTCGGGACAGCCAGCGCGGGCGAGGGCGAGAAGGCGACCTCGACCGTGCCGCTGTCGGACGATCCGGCGGTCGAGTACAAGGCCGGGACGCAGGCCTACGCGCTCGGCAACTACGAGCAGGCGATCGCGCACTTCGAGCGCAGCTACGCGCTGTCGAACCACCCGTACCTGCTCTACAACCTCGGGCTCGCGTACACCCAGTGGTACGGGCTGTCGAACGACGCCGGCCACCTGCGCAAGGCCCGGCGGCTGTTCCAGAACTACCTCAAGGCGCTGGCCGACGATCCGAAGATGGATCAGGAGCAGCGCGACGACGCCGAGGCGCAGATCGCCAAGATCGACGAGCAGCTGGCCGAGATCGCCGCGCGCACGCCCGTCGCCACGCCGCCCGAGGGGCCGTCCGAGGCCGCCGGCGCTCCGCCGCCGCGCGGCGGTGACGTGCCGCCGCCGAGCAAGCAGCCGGTCTACAAGAAGGGCTGGTTCTGGGGCGTGATCGTCGTCGGCGCGCTCGCGGTCGCCGGCGGCGTCACGGCCGGGGTGCTGGCGAGCCGGCGCGACGAGCGGGGCCCGGCCGAGCTCGGCAACATCGGGCCCACCCGCGGCGAGGCGCCCACGGGCCTGGGCCTGCGGTTCTGAAGGAGGGCGGGTGGTCTCGAGCCAGGATCTGCATCCGTCGGCCGGCGCGCGCTTCGTGTGCGAGCGCGAGCCCGGCGAGCCGCTGCGCTACCGGGCCAGCGTGTACGTGGCCGGCGGGGCGACCGTCACCGCGGCGCTGAGCTGGGACGCGGCCGGGCAGGCGACGCTCGCGCCGACGCCCGAGGACGAGTGGGTGGCGAGCGAGCTGCTCAAGCTGGCGCGGGTGCTGAAGCACAGCGGGCAGGCGAGGCTGGTCCGCTGGCGCGGATGAACGAACGGACAGGTCCCCAAGGGCCTGCCCGCTCGTTCATGTGCCCGGGTCCATGTGTGCTCGGACCGGTCCGAAGGGACAGGCCCGGGCGGGCGCGCTAGCCGGTGCTGCTGGTGCTGTCGCCGCCGGTGCTGCTGGTGTCGGTGTCGGTGCCGGTCTCGTTGATCGGGCAGCCCTCCTCGCCCTCGTCGCAGCAGGCGCACACGGCCAGGCCGTCCTGGACCTCGCACGAGCCGAAGTCGTAGGTGGCGCCCATGTCGTCGCCGATCTCGGTGCAGAGGGTGAAGCAGTCGGCCTCGGTGGTCTTGCCCCACTTGCAGCCGGCCCAGGTGTTGGCGTCGAGGCAGCTCGGGGCCTCGCCGGAGCAGGCCGCGCCGGAGCCGCTGCCGCACTCGGTGTAGATGTTCATGCCGTCGTCGACGCAGCCGTACGAGAAGTCGTAGCCGTCGAGCTTGCAGGTGTCGTCGAGCGTGGTGTCCTCGACCCACACGCCGCCCTCGCAGTAGTACTGCTTGCTGCCGTAGGGGCCGCAGGTGTCGGGGTTGGTGCAGAAGAACGACTCGGTGTCGGGGTTGCACGTGCCGGGGGGCTCGACCGCCTCGAGGCACTCCTCGGGCTCGCCCGTGGTGCCGACGCTGGTGGTCGGGATCTGCTCGGTCGTGGTGCCGTCGGTCGAGCTGTCGGTGGCGGTGCCGTCGGTGCCCTGCGAGGTCTGGCCGTCGTCGGGGCAGCAGGTCAGGTCGGCGTCGTCGTCCGGGTTGCACCACGTGTAGCCGACGTCGCAGAAGCACTGATCGCCGGAGAGGGTGCTGTTGGGCTCGCACTCGCCGCCCTTGCCCTCTTTCTCGCAGCAGTCGGTGTCGTCGGTGCCGGGGTTGCAGCGCTCGTAGCCGGGGTTGCAGACGCAGTTGGCGTCGTTGTTGGCGAGCAGGCTGCCGCAGTCGTGGATGCCGGCGTCGTCTCCGCCCGGGCCCACCGTGATCACGCAGCCGAGCGCGAAGGCCGAGGCGAAGGAGAAGACAGAAGCCAAGAAGGAGGAAGGCGGAGAGAGGCGTTGCATGACTCGATCCTGTGGAATCAACCGGTCCGACGACAGGGGCGCGTGGTTGATTCTTCGCGAAAAAGTACGCGGGCCGCGCCGCCGCGCCGGGCGCGGACTTAACGCAGAAGCCCGCGCAGACGGGCGTGCGCGGGCGATCTGAGCCAAGCGGCCGGACAGTGTTCGCGCCGGTCGTGCAGACCCGCACGCGATCGTCGTGCGCGAGCCAGCGCGCTCAGCCAGCCGGGTCCGCCGACGGGTCGGCGTCGACCTTCCACGTGTGGCCCTTGCGCATGAGGGCGTTGAGGTCGCCGAGCCCGCGCGCGCGGGCCTGCTTGTTCTGCTCGTGCATGCCGACCTCGAACGGGACCAGGTTCTCGTCGCTGCGGAACAGCACGCCGACCGCGACCGGGAAGGTCGGCGGGTCGAGGTTGGCCAGCAGGAACGCCTGCGAGCGGTTGGTCTCGTCGTGGACCAGCAGGTCGGCCTCGGTCACGCCGTCCTCGCCGACGGTGACGACCTCGATGTCGAGGCTGCCCGGGCGCAGGCGCAGGCCCTTGTTGTCGCCGAAGCGCATCGGCTTGCCGTGCTCGAGGTGCAGCTGCTGCTGCGCCGCGACGTCCTTGGCCGTGAAGTGGTCGAACGCGCCGTCGTTGAAGACCGGGCAGTTCTGGAACACCTCGACGAAGCCGGTGCCCTGGAACTCGTGGGCGCGCTTCAGGGTGGCGATCAAATTTTTGGCGTCGGTGTCGATGCCGCGGGCGACGAACCGCGCGCCGCAGCCCAGCGCGAACGCGGCCGGGGCGATCGGGTTGTCGACCGAGCCCATCGGCGACGACGGCGAGCGCTTGCCGAGCAGCGACGTCGGCGAGTACTGGCCCTTGGTGAGGCCGTAGATCCGGTTGTTGAACAGGATGATCTGCAGGTTGAGGTTGCGCCGCAGGACGTGGATCAGGTGGTTGCCGCCGATGCTGAGGCCGTCGCCGTCGCCGGTGATCAGCCAGACGTCGAGCTGCGGGTTGGCGAGCTTGAGGCCGGTGGCGATCGCGGGCGCGCGGCCGTGGATCGTGTGGAAGCCGTACGTGTTCATGTAGTACGGGAACCGGCTCGAGCAGCCGATGCCGGAGATGAACACGGTGTTCTCGCGCCGCACCCCGAGCTCGGGGAGCATGCGCTGGACCGCCGCGAGGATGGCGTAGTCGCCACAACCGGGGCACCAGCGCACCTCCTGGTCGGAGGTGAAGTCCTTGCGGGTCAGCGGCGGGTTCGGAGGATCGAGGGGCGTCATCGTCGTGACTCCAAAAGCTCTCGGGGAAATCAGGAAGAGGCGAGGAGGCCGCGGATCTCGGCCTCGATCTCGGCGATCTTGAACGGCTGACCGGCGATCTTGTTGAGGCCGCGCGCGTCGACCAGGTAGTCGCTGCGCAGGAGCTTGACCAGCATGCCGTTGTTCATCTCGGGCACGAGGACGTGCTTGAAGCGCTTCAGCACCTCGCCGAGGTTCTTCGGCATCGGGTGCATGTAGCGGATGTGCGCGTGCGAGACCTTGAGGCCGGCCTTGCGCGCGCCGAGCACCGCCGAGCTGATGGCGCCGTAGGTCGAGCCCCAGCCGACCACCAGCAGGTCGCCGCTGTCGTCGCCCTGGTCGATCTTCTGCAGCGGGATGTCGTCGGCGACGCCGGCGACCTTGGCCGCGCGGACCTTGACCATCTTGTGGTGGTTGTCCGGGTCGTACGAGATGTTGCCCGAGTCGTAGTTCTTCTCGAGGCCGCCGATCCGGTGCTCGAGCCCCGGGGTGCCGGGGATCGCCCAGTTGCGCGCGAGCGTCTGCGGGTCGCGCAGGAACGGGTGGAAGCCGGCCGGGTCGGTGCGGTGCTTGACCGGGAACGGCTCGAAGCTGTTGATGTCCGGGATCTTCCACGGCTCGGCGCTGTTGGCCAAAAAGCCGTCGGTGAGGAGGATGACCGGGGTCATGTACTTGGTGGCGAGGCGCACGGCCTCGACCGCCATGGTGAAGCAGTCGCCGGGGGTCGAGGCGGCGAGCACGACCAGCGGGCAGTCGCCGTTGCGGCCGTAGACCGCGAACAGCAGGTCGCTCTGCTCGGTCTTGGTCGGCAGGCCCGTCGAGGGGCCGCCGCGCTGGACGTCGACGACGACCAGCGGCAGCTCGGTCGAGACGGCGAGGCCGATCGCCTCGGTCTTGAGCGCGAGGCCCGGACCCGAGGTGGTGGTGATGCCGAGCGAGCCGGCGTAGGAGGCCCCGATCGCGGCGCACACCGCCGCGATCTCGTCCTCGGCCTGGAAGGTGGTGATGCCGTAGGCGCGCAGGTTCGACAGGGTGTGCAGGATCGTCGAGGCCGGCGTGATCGGGTAGCTGCCGAGCACGAGCTCGAGGCCGGCCAGCTTGCCGCCGGTGAGCAGGCCCCACGCGGTCGCCTCGTTGCCGGTGACGTTGCGGTAGTGGCCCTCCTGCAGCCTGGCCTTGGGGACCTCGTAGGCGTGGATGCCCTGCGGCATCTCGGCGGTCTCGCCGTAGACGTGGCCGGCGTTGAGCGCGGCGATGTTGGCCTCGGCGATGTTCGGGTTCTTGGCGAACTTGCCGCGCAGCCACTCGGCGGTGCTCTCGCGCTCGCGCCCGAACATCCACATCATCAGGCCGAGCGTCCACATGTTCTTGGCGCGCACGGCCTCCTTGTTGCCGAGGCCGAACGACTCGACCGACTGCAGCGTGTGCTTGGTGATGTCGATCTTGAGCAGGCGGTAGCCGTCGAGGCTGCTGTCCTCGAGCGGGTTCTTGTCGTAGCCGGCCTTCTTGAGGTTGCCCGCCGTGAAGGCGCCGGTGTTGACGACGAGCAGACCGCCCGGCTTGAGGTCGCGCAGGTTGACCTTCAGCGCCGCGGGGTTCATCGCCACGAGCACGTCGGGCGCGTCGCCCGGCGTCATGATGTCGTGCGCGGCGAAGTGGACCTGGAAGCCCGACACGCCGAAGGTCGTGCCCGCGGGGGCGCGGATCTCGGCCGGGAAGTCGGGCAGCGTCGACAGGTCGTTGCCCATCAGCGCGGTCGTGTCGGAGAACTGCGAGCCGGTGAGCTGCATACCGTCGCCGGAGTCGCCGGCGAAGCGAATCACGACCGATTCGATGAGCTCGCGCTGGGAGGTCGAATTTGTGGAAGCGAACGTATCCATGACCGCAACGAGCGCGCGCAGCCGTGGCGCGCGCGCGTGTCAGAGTATGCGCCGTGGTCGGTTTCGTTGTCATCGCGGGCCCTCGGCCAGGCCCGTGAGCCAGCACAAGCTACGTGCGCCACGTCGACGCGTGTTGTCGCGGCTCACTCGAGGCTGCGCACGAGCGCTTCGACATATGCGACGTAGCTCTCGAGCGTGGCCGCGGTCGCGTCCTTCGGCGCTCGCGCGAGAGCCGGCGGCGACGGCTGTCCCTTGGGGTCGACGACGGCCCCGGCCCACGCGAGCAAGGCGGCGCGATCAAAGGAATTATTGATTCGTTTGCCGCGGACCGGCGAGGCGGCGAGGCGAGCGTTCCACGCCAGCACCTTGCGCACGAAGGTCATGGTCCACGCCTTGTGGTTGGCCTCGAACGTCGACGCGAGGTCGGGTCGTACGGCAGAGAGGATCTTGCGCACGCCCGCGCCGACGCGGGGGGCGTTGCGCGGGTCGTCGAGGAGGTCGCGCTGGCTGGCGGCGACGCTGTGGACAGCGCCGCCGACGCGGATGTCGGCCGGTCCGAGCGCCGCGTCGACGCGGACGACCACCGCCGCACCACCCTCGGCGGCGACGATCGCCCCGAGCACGCGCGTGGGGACGGCGACTTCGAGCGGCTCGGCCGCGATCGCGGGGCCGGTGATGGAAGTCATCGCGATCGCTGCCGCCGCCGAGAGCCAAAGTCGCCGAGTGATCATGCGCAATTCCCGACGACGTCAGCGTAGCGCGGTTTGTTCACCCGGCCCGGCGGGAAATTCTTCGCGCCAGGGCGGCTCGAAGGTCCACACCAGTCGCTTGCCGAACCCGATCCGGTTGTCCGTCAACTTGGCCCACGTGATCGCCAGCGCGTACAGCCGGTCGCGCTCGCCGAGGTGGGCCGCGGCGACCGGGTGGCGCTCGAGATAGGCGGCGCGCAGGCTCGCGGCGGCGTCTCCGTGTAGCCGGCTGCACACCACGACCTCGCCGCGGAGCTGCAGGCCGCGGACCTCGCCGATCACCTCGGTCTCCAGGTAGAGCGCGGCGGCCACGGCCGTCGGCCCGTCGCCGATCGACCGCCCGTGGCAGGTGTCGGCGCGGCTGGCGAACACGACGATCGGCGCGGCCGAGCCGGGCAAGCCGGCGGCGGCGTAGAAGAGAGGAGTCGCGTAGGGCAGACCGTCGTCGGCCAGCGTGGCGAGGGCGATGACCCAGCGCTCCTGCAAGAGCCTCATGAGCAGCCTCACGTCTGGCGGGGCGGGCGATTCGGCGGCAGGCGGCATGTCGAGTCCGCTTCTACCTCGAGCGCGCGGCCGCACGCCGCGGTCGGTCGCGCGAGACGCCGTGTTAGAGTTCGCGCCCATGAAGCAGCAGTCACTGGATGCAATCGTCGACCGCGGGCTCGCGGCCGTCGATGACGACGACCTCAAGACGGCGGAGGACGCCCTCGAGGAGGCGGCTCGGCTCGGCGGCGAGAACCACGTGCGGGTGTTGCACCTGGCCGGGATGGTCGCCTGGGCGCAGGGTCGCCTCGATCAGGCGGCGGGTTATCTGATGCAGGCCGCCGACGGCGCGCCCGAGGACCCGCAGATCTACCTCGACTGCGCCGAGTGCTTGTTGTCGCACGGCGAGGACCTCGACGAGGCCGAGGCGGCCGCGCGCGCGGTGCTCCGGCTCGAGGGCGCCGACACCGACTCGATCGATCAGGCGCGCCTGTTGCTGGCGCAGATCCGCCTCAGCGACGACGACACCGACGAGGCGCTCGAGCTGCTCGAGGGCATCAGCGCCGAGCGCAAGAACGACGCCGCGTACCTCAGCATCCACGGGTTCGTGCTGATGAACTCGAACCGCCCGAAGGAGGCGGCGGAGTCGCTCGGGCGCGCGGTCGCGGTCGACCCCGAAGACCCGGACGTCCATTACTGGTACGGCCAGGCGCTCGAGGTGCTCGGCGACGTCGCGGGCGCGCGGGCCGAGATGCTCAAGGTGCTCGAGCTCGACGCGCGCGATCTCGAGGACCACGAGCCGGTCAGCGAGGAGCTGGCAGAGGACCTGCGCGGCCAGTTCGAGGCGCTGCTCGAGGACATCCCGGACCAGGTGCTCAAGCTGGTCGCCAGCGCGCCGATCACGGTGCAAGACCGGCCGACCGCGGCGCAGGTCGAGGCCGGGGCGGATCCGCGCGGGATCGTCACCTTCGTCGGTCGCGCACGCACCGACGACGCCGAGGCGCGGCTGGACAGCATCGTGCTCATGCGAGACTTCTTGCTCGACGAGATCGAAGGGGACGACGACATCCCCGAGCTGTTGATGATCGGTCTCGTCGACGAGCTGCGCCGCTTCTTCCGCCTGGAGGGGCTCGAGGTGGCGACCGGAACGGAGGACTGACAGCCCATGGCGACGACCCACGCGAACACGGCGGCCCTGATCTACGACTGGAACGAGAAGGAGCGGACCGCACCGCTGTTGCGGCGGGCGCCTCGCTTCGTCGACGAGAGCATCCGCGACGGCATCCAGTCGCCGTCGGTGCGCGACCCGTCGATCGAGCAGAAGATGGAGCTCGTGCGGCTGATGGATCGCATGGGCGTCCACGCGGTCAACCTCGGTCTGCCGGGCGCGGGTCGCCGCGCGCAGGAGGACGTCGAGCGCCTGCTGCGGTTCATGGTCGAGGAGAAGCTGCGGATCACGGCCAACTGCGCCGCGCGCACCGTGGCCTCCGACATCCACCCGATCATCGACATCTCGCAGAAGGTCGGCGTGCCGATCGAGGTGATGACGTTCATCGGCTCGAGCCCGATCCGCGGCTACACGGAGGGCTGGGACAACGACCGGCTCAAGAAGCACACCCACGAGGCGGTCAAGCTCGGGGTCGACCATGGGCTGCCGGTCGGCTTCGTCACCGAGGACACCACGCGCTCGCACCCGAAGACGCTCGACGTGCTGTTCCGGACCGCGCTCGAGGCCGGCGCCGGCCGCCTCGTGCTGTGCGACACCTGCGGCCACGCGACGCCCGACGGCCTGCGCAACCTCCTCAACTTCGCGCGCGGGGTGCTGCGCTCGATGGACCTCGAGGACACCGTTGAGCTCGACTGGCACGGCCACAACGACCGCGGCCTGGCGCTCGTGCTCGGGCTCTACGCGTTCGAGTGGGGCTTCAACCGCGTCCACGGCTGCGGCCTCGGCATCGGCGAGCGCGTCGGCAACTGCTCGCTCGACCTGCTGCTGCTCAACCTGTACCTGCTCGGCCAGCTCGACCCCAAGCAGCACGACCTGTCGTGCCTGGTCGAGTACGTCGAGAAGATCAGCGAGGCCACCGGCGTGCCGATCCACCCCAGCTACCCGCTGGCCGGCCGCGACGCGTTCCGTACGGCCACGGGCGTCCACGCGGCGGCGATCATCAAGGCGACCAAGACC
The DNA here is from genome assembly GCF_002343915.1 of Nannocystis exedens. Lineage (GTDB taxonomy): Bacteria > Myxococcota_A > Polyangia > Nannocystales > Nannocystaceae > Nannocystis > Nannocystis exedens. The sequence goes on from NZ_NETK01000001.1 coordinate 8,057,873, forward strand.
GGCGACCTCGACCTCGCCGACCGCGTGTACTCGTCGGTGCCGGCCCGGGTGTTCGGTCGCAAGCAGGAGATCGAGATCGGCCACTACAGCGGCCGCTCCAACGTGATCTTCTGGCTGCGCGAGCACGGCTACGAGCCGTCCGACGAGCTGGTCGACCGGGTGTTCAATTTCGCCAAGAGCCAGAACCACACCCTCACCACCGAGGAAGTGAAGGCCGTGATCGCCGGCGGCTGAGCGCCGCGCGAATCGTAGAGGGCGACGCGGGCGACCGCGTCGCCCTTTTTCGTGCGCGCTCGCCCTTCATCCGGGGACATGTTTGGGGAGACATGCGCCTCGACGCATGCTCCTCAGGACATGCTCGCGAGGACATGTCCTGCCGGGCGGATCACTCCCACAGCACCTTGAGCAGCTTCTTGCACTCGCGGGCGAGGGCGGCGAACAGCTCGGGGTCGACCCACTTGTCGGGGATCGGCTCGCGGTTGCCGGCGACCGTCGGCGCGGCGGCGACGGCGACCTGCAGCGGGAACACGTCGGCGCGCGACCAGCCCTGCTTGCGGATCTCCGGCGTCACCAGCTCGATCCACCCGCGCGGGTTGTCGGCCCACGCCAGCCAGCGCAGCGGCGGCGGCTCACGCGTCGCGTCCGGCGTGCCCGGCCACAGGACCAGGGCCGGGCGCGCCGTGCCCTCGCGGAAGCGGACCATCGCCGGCAGCAGGAGCGCGTCGCCGGGCAGGACGTCGCTGGCGAGGCGGCGCACGACGGGGCGCTCGAGCAGGGTGCCGTGGCCGTGGGTGACGAACACCTGCGAGGCGTCGGCGCCGAGCACGGCGTCGACCTTGAGCGCGGAGATCGGCGCCCCGGTCAGCTTGCTGCGGGTCGGCGTGAAGTCGGGGCGCTTGTTGGCCTCCTCGGGCTCGGCGGGGCGCGGCTCGACCAGAGTGCGCTTGCCCGGCGCGATCTTCTGCCAGGTGAGGGCGTCGGGATCGACGCGCCACAGCCGGCCGAGCATGCCCTCGGCCTGCGGACCGCCGAGGACGATCCGGGCCCCGCCGTGACCTGTCCCGAGGACCAGCATGCAGGTGGCAGGCCACTGCAGCCGCGTCTCCTCGGCCTCGGGCAGCGGCACGAAGCTGTCCTCCTCGCCAGGCTGAGGCTTCGGCTGCTCGATCAGGAACCGCTGCAGCAGGCCCTTGGGCCGCAGCACGTAGACGTGGCGCTCGTCGCCGCCGCAGGCCAGCGGGGCGGCCTGGCGCGCGGCCAGGCGAGGGAAGCGCTCGCCGTCGACGCGCAGGTGCTTGCCGGTCCACGCGACCGCGCCGTCGCGGGCGCAGAGGATCGCGCGGCCGGTGGTGGTGGTGCCGAGCGCGGCGATGCCCTCGGCGTCGACGTCGGTCGGGCTGGTGGCGCGCAGCTTCAGCTGGGTGTAGCCGGACGGACGGTCGGGATCGATGAGCCACGCGGTCGCCGAGCCGTCGGCCCACAGCGCGCGGCCGTCGAGGTTGACGAGCCCGGTGACGGTCCGCTCCGACACCTTGCGCCGGTGCAGCGGGGCCTCCTTGTCGATGTCGAACAGGATCTCGCCGGTCGCCCCGACGCCGCACAGGACGTTCGGACGGACCAGCGCGACGCGGTCGACGAAGTCGCCGAGCTTGCTGCCGACCTTCGTCAGCGCCGTCGAGAACACGCTGCCGAAGTAGAGGTGGTGGCCGCCGATCCACAGCTGGCCGTCCTTGGCGCCCTCGCTGACCGACGGCTCGGGGTTCGCACACTCGATCGCGCGCACGACCTCGAAGCTGCTGACGCCGAGGACCCACAGCTCGTACGGCAGCGGGACGACGAGGTGCTTGCCGTCGCGGGTGATGTGGATCGACAGCGGGCGATCGTCGAGGTTGGCGACATCGGCGGACTTCGAGCCGGCGATGGTCCGTTGACCGGTGCTCGAGCGCTTGATCGGAGCCTGGCGCGCCATGACGAGGCCAGCCTAACACGGGCGCGGGCCGCGAGATCACGGGCCTGAAAGCCGCGCAGGGCGGCCTTCAGCCCGTTCCGGAGCCGACGGCCGGGTCCGCCCGCGGCCTCAGATGTTGAGGACGCGGCCGCCGGCGTCGAGCGCCGCCTCCTTGACCACCTCGGACAGGGTCGGGTGGGCGTGGACGCTGCGGGCGATGTCCTCGGCGCTGGCGGAGAACTCCATCGCCACCGCGGCCTCGGCGATGAGGTCGCCGGCGCGCGGGCCGATGATGTGGACGCCGAGGACGCGGTCGGTCTCGGCGTGGGCGAGGACCTTCACCAGGCCGTCGGTCTCGCCGAGCGCCTTGGCGCGGGCGTTGGCGAGGAACGGGAAGCTGCCCTTCTTGAACGGGACGCCGGCCTGCTTGAGCTCGGGCTCGGTCTTGCCGACGCTGGCGATCTCCGGGTGCGTGTAGATGATGTTGGGGATCGCGTCGTAGTTGACGTGGCCCGGCTGGCCGGCCATGCCCTCGACGGCGGCGATGCCCTCCTCCTCGGCCTTGTGCGCCAGCATCGGGCCGGGGATGACGTCGCCGATGGCCCAGATGCCGGGCACCGCGGTGGCGTAGTGGGCGTCGACCTGGACGAAGCCGCGGCGGTCGAGCTGGACGCCGACGGCCTCGGCGCCGAGGCCCTCGGTGTTGGGCTTGCGGCCGACGGACACGAGCACGCGGTCGCCGGTGATCGTCTGCGCCTGGCCGTCCGGGGCGGTGAAGGCGACCTCGACGGTGTCGCCCTTGCGGGTCGCGCCGGTGACCTTGACGCCGAGGCGGATGTCGAGGCCCTGCTTGGCGAACAGCTTGGCCGCGACCTTGCTGACGTCGGGGTCCATGATCGGCAGGAGCGCCGGCATGTACTCGAGCACCGTGACCTTGGCGCCGAGGCGGGCCCACACCGAGCCGAGCTCGAGGCCGATGACGCCGGCGCCGATGACGATCAGGTGCTCGGGCACGCTCGGGTAGGCGAGCGCGTGGGTCGAGTGGCCGATGCGGTCGCCGTCGAAGGCGACGCCCGGGATGGTGGCCGGCACCGAGCCGGTGGCGATGAGGATCCGCCGGGTCTCGAGCACCTCGGTGGTCTCGCCGGTGACCTCGACCTTGCCCGGCGCGACGATCCTGCCGAGGCCCTTGGCCCAGTGGATCTTGTGCTTGCGGAACAGGCCGGCCACGCCGCCCGTGAGCTGTTTGACGATCTTGTCCTTGCGGCCCAGCATCGTCGGCAGGTCGAGCTCGACGCCGGCGAGCTTGATGCCGTGCTCGGCCGAGTGCAGGCGCGCGGCGGCGAACCGCTCGCTCGACTCGAGCAGCGCCTTGCTGGGGATGCAGCCGACGTTGAGGCAGGTGCCGCCGAGGGTCGGGTCCTTCTCGACGCAGGCGGTGCGCAGGCCGAGCTGGGCGGCGCGGATGGCGGCGACGTAGCCGCCGGGGCCGGAGCCGATGACGACGAGATCGTAGGTCTCTTGGGACATGGTGTTACGGACCTGGCTTCAGGAGCATGTCTTGACGGTCAGACGTCGAGGAGCAGGCGCTCGGGCGCCTCGATGCGCTCCTTGATGTGGACCAGGAACTGCACCGCCTCGCGGCCGTCGACCAGGCGGTGGTCGTAGGACAGCGCGAGGTACATGACCGGGCGGATCTCGACCTGGCCGTTCACCGCGACCGGGCGCTCGACGACGTTGTGGAGGCCGAGGATGCCGGTCTGCGGCGGGTTCAGGATCGGGGTCGACAGCATCGAGCCGTAGATGCCGCCGTTGGAGATCGTGAAGGTGCCGCCGCTGAGCTCGTCGAGCGTCAGCTTGTTCTCGCGGGCGCGCACGGCCAGGCGGGCGATCTCCTTCTCGATGTCGGCGAAGCCGAGCTGGTCGGCGCCGCGGACGACCGGGACGACCAGGCCCTTGCCGCCGCCGACGGCCACGCCGATGTCGTAGTAGCGCTTGTAGACGATGTCGTCGCCGCGGATCTCGGCGTTGACCGCCGGGAACGCCTGCAGGGCCGACACCGCCGCTTTGACGAAGAACGACATGAAGCCGAGCTTCACCCCGTGCTTGTCGACGAACCCCTGCTTGTAGGCGTTGCGCAGGCGGTAGACGGCCGACATGTCGACCTCGTTGAAGGTGGTCAGGATCGCCGCGGTCTGCTGGGCCTGGACCAGCCGCTCGGCGACGCGCCGGCGCAGCGGGGTCATGGCGACGATCTCCTCGCGGCCGCCGGCCTGCGGGCGCGGGGTCGGGGGCGGCGCGGCCGGCTTGCTCTCGGCGGCGGGCGCCGGCTTCTTCGCCTCGGCCGGCTGGGCCGGCACGGGCTGGGCCGGCGCGGGCTGGGCCGGCGCCGACTGGGCCTGGGCCGCCGCGGCGCGCTGGACGTCCTCCTTCAGCACGCGGCCGCCGCGGCCGGTGCCCTCGACGCTGCCGAGGTCGACGCCGGTGCGGCCGGCCTCGGCGCGGGCGGCCGGCATCGGCTCGCCGCCGGCTTTGGCCTGCGGCTGGGCCTGAACTTGCGGCTGGGCCGGCGCGGCGGCTGCCTGTTGCGACCTGTCCGATGGAGCCTGTCCCGAAGCACCTGGCGCGGGGGACGTGCCCGAAGGGGCAGGTGCGGCGCCGGCCTCGCCGATGAGGCCGATGGTGTCGCCGACGTTGACCTTGGCGCCCTGCTCGGCGGAGATCTCGGCGATCACGCCGGCGGCGGGCGAGGGGACCTCGACGGTGATCTTGTCGGTCTCGAGCTCGACGAGCGGCTGGTCGACGGCCACGCGGTCGCCGGCCTTGACGCGCCAGGACGAGACGACGGCCTCGGTGATGGACTCGCCGAGCGGCGGGACTTTGATCGGGCTAGGCATTGGCGGCACTCCGGGCGGCTTCGGGCAGGTTGGCGAAGGCTTCTTCGAGGATGAGCTTGCGTTCGTAGGCGTGGCTGTCGGGCGAGCCGGTCGCCGGGCTGGCGCTGGCGGCTCGACCGATGTACTTGAGCGGGCGCTGCTGGTTGCGGGCGGCGAGGGCGTCGCCGAGGCAGCCGCGGATGAAGCTCCAGGCGCCGGAGTTGCGCGGCTCCTCCTGCACCCAGAACAGCTCGCGGGCGGCCGGGTAGCGGTTCAGCACCGCCAGCAGCGGCGCCTCCGGGAACGGGTAGAGCTGCTCGACGCGGACGATGGCGACGCGGCCCTCCTTCCGCTGCTCGCGCTCCTCGGCGAGGTCGTAGAAGATCTTGCCGGTGCACAGCATGATCCGCTCGACCTGCGCCGGGTCGGCGCGGTCGTCGTCGAGGACGCGGGCGAACCCGCCGTCGGTGAACGCCTCGATCGGCGAGAACGACGGCCGCGAGCGCAACAGGCTCTTCGGCGTCATCAGCACCAGCGGCTTGCGCCACGGCCGCAGCACCTGCCGCCGCAGCGCGTGGAACACCTGCGCCGGGGTGGTGAGGTTGCAGACCTGGATGTTGTCCTCGGCGCACAGCTGGAGGAACCGCTCGAGCCGCGCGCTCGAGTGCTCGGGGCCCTGGCCCTCGTAGCCGTGGGGCAGCATCAGCGTCAAACCGCTGAGGCGGTTCCACTTGTCCTCGCTGGCGACGATGAAGTTGTCGATGATGATCTGGGCGCCGTTGGCGAAGTCGCCGAACTGGGCCTCCCACACGATCAGCGACTCCGGCGAGCAGATGCTGTAGCCGAACTCGAACCCGAGCACGCCGTACTCCGACAGCGGGCTGTTGAAGATCTCGAACCGCGCCTGGCCCTCGCCGAGCTCGTACAGCGGCGACCACGAGCGGCCGCTCTTGGTGTCGGTGTAGACGGCGTGGCGGTGGCTGAAGGTGCCGCGCTGGACGTCCTGGCCGGAGAAGCGGACCGGGTGGCCGGCCTTGAGCAGGCTGGCGTAGGCCAGCAGCTCGGCGGCCTGCCACGTCAGCGGGGCTGCCCCGGAGTACATGTCCTTCAGTTCAGCCGCGAACCGCTGGACCTTGTTGTGGAGGTTGAAGTCCGCCGGCCAGCGGACGATCCGCTCGGCCAGCGCGTCGAGCTGGGCCCGCGGCAGGCGGGTCGGCACCTCGGGGGTGTCGCGGTCGGGGCCGCCGCGGAACTGGCTCCACACGCCGTGCATCGGCCGCAGGCGCGGCTTGTGGGCGTTCTCGCCGCGGGCCACCGCGAGCGCGCGGTCGAAGGTCGCCAGCCAGGCGGCGTCGATCGCCTCGGCCTCGGCGGCGGTGAGGGTGCCGCGCGCGAGCAGCTCGCGCTGGTAGATCGTGCGCACCGAGGGGTGCGACTTGATCAGGTCGTACATCACCGGCTGGGTGAAGGTCGGGTCGTCGGCCTCGTTGTGGCCGAAGCGGCGGAAGCACACCAGGTCGACGATGACGTCGGTCTTGAAGCGCTGGCGGAACCCGGCGGCCAGCTTGGCGACCCACACCACGGCCTCGACGTCGTCGCCGTTGACGTGGAAGATCGGCGCGTCGAGCATGTGGGCGATGCTGGTCGCGTAGGGCGTCGAGCGGGCGTCCTTCGGGTCGGTGGTGAAGCCGACCTGGTTGTTGATGACGACGCGCACGCTGCCGCCGGTGCGATAGCCGGCCAGGCGCGACAGGTTGAGCGTCTCCTGGACCACGCCCTGGCCGATGAAGGCGGCGTCGCCGTGGAGCGTGAGGCCCATGACCCGGCTGCCGTCGGCGTCGCCGATCTGGTCCTGCTTGCCGCGCACGCGGCCGGCGATGACCGGGGTGATCGCCTCGAGGTGGCTCGGGTTGAAGGCCAGCGCGAGGTACATGTCGTGGCCGCGCGAGGTCTTGTACTCGCGGAAGTGGCCGAGGTGGTACTTGACGTCGCCGGCGCCGAGCAGCTCCTCGGGGTGGTTCGACTTCTCGAACTCGAGGAACACGTCCTCGAACGGCTTGCCCATGATGCTCATCAGCACGTTGAGCCGCCCGCGGTGGGCCATGCCGATGCACACCTCGCCGACGCCGAGCTCGGCCGACTCCTCGATGACGGTGTCGACCAGCGAGATCATCGCCTCGGCGCCCGAGACCGAGAACCGCTTGGCGCCGAGGAATTTGGTGTGGAGGAACTTGTCGACGTCCTCGACGCCGGCGAGCTGGTTGAGCAGCCGCTGCTGCTCGGCCGGCGACGGCACGACCTTGTTCTCGCACGCCTCCATGCGCGCCTGCAGCCAGGTGCGCTGCTCGAGGTTGTGCATGTGCCAGTACTCGACGCCGATGCTGCGGCAGTAGGTGTTCTGCAGCTTGGTGAAGATCTGGCGCAGGGTCGCGCGCCGGCCCGGCATCAGCAGCCCGGGGTCGAACTCGCGGTCCATGTGCTCCTCGCCGAGGCCGAAGTAAGCCGGGTCGAGGCCGGTCGCCGGGGCCTCGCGCGGGCGGCCCAGCGGGTCGATCTGCGCCGCCGTGTGGCCGTGCAGCCGGTAGTGCTCGATCAGCTTGTCGACGCGGCTCTGCAGGAGCAGCTGCTCGGCCTCGCGGCTGTCGACCCGCAGCGCCGCGGGGGCCTTGCCCCCGCTGGCGCCCAGCTCGCGCAAGATCGGCACCCACTGCGGATCGACCGAGTTCGGGTCGTTCTCGTAGGCCTCGTACAGGGCCTCGAGGAAGGCGAGGTTGTGCCCGCTGAGCGTGGATTCGATATCCATAGGCGCGGCCGCAGCATACTCGTTTGCGCGTTCGTGACAACGCAGGGGGGCCCCGCGGCCGCGATCGTTTTGCTGCGGAGATCGCGCGGCGGACAGGCGACCTCGCGCCGCAGCGGCGGCGGCTCGCCCGCGCGGGCGTCACGCGGGTTTCGGCGGCACGCGGGGCGAGGTCTCGCCGGCGCGTCGCGGCCGGCCGCCGAGGGCCTCGCGTCGGTCCCGCGGCGCGCGCGAGGGCGCGGACCCGAGGCGAGGCTCGCGGCGCGACTTGCCGCCCCCTTCACGGCCGATTTGTGTCACCCTTCGCCCACGATGAGTTCGAAGGCAAACCTCGACGTCCTGAGCCGCCAGGTCGCGTACTCCGGTGAAGGGATCTCCGTCAAGTCGCTCGAGACGGACATCCAAAAAGAACGCACGATCCAGGACAACAAGGTCGAGGAGCTCAAGGTCCTGCGCGAACGCAACGTGTCGATCCAGACCGCGATGGCCGAGGAGCTGAAGAAGCTGCGCAAGTTCAGCGACTACCTCAACGGCACCGCCACCAAGGGCGGGTTCTGGGCCGGCTTCAAGGAGGTCCTGAGCTACATCCCCGGGCTCGGGTCGATGAGCATGAGCCAGCGGTCGATCGAGGAGCTGCTGAAGGCGCAGTACCAGATCTCGGCCCGCCGCGTGAAGGAGGCCGCCGAGTACGTCGACACGCTCAAGCAGAGCGAGCAGGACCTCTACAAAGAGATCGACCGCATCAACGTGCGCATCGTCGAGATGGCCAAGAACGAGCGCGAGGCGCTCAATTACGTGCTCGAGCTGAAGACGCTGCAGGAGCAGCTCGAGGCCGAGGAGCAGGCCGTCGAGGCCGGCAGCGTCGAGCAGCGCGACATCCAGGCCAACATCGACAAGGTCCGCGCCAAGCTCGCCGAGCACTCGACCAACGTACAGCTGTACGGCTCGGCCGAGGAGCGCTACGCCCGCCTCAAGGAAAACACCCGCAAGCTGGCCGAGACGATCCGCAACCTGGCCCAGGACATCCAGCAGTACACCACGGCGTCGTCGATCAAGCTCGACATGGCCTCGGCCCAGATCCAGGCGATCGGCCGCGCCGCCGACGCCTCGACCGTCATGCTCGAGATGAAGCGCAGCCTCGACGTCATGACCGAGTCGATGAACGTCACCACCCAATTCGTCAGCGACACCCAGATCTTCTTCCGCAGCAACCTCGACACGCTGATTAAGGAGCTCGACACCTTCGACGAGAACACCACGTCGGTGCTCGAGGAGAACCTCCGCAAGTCGAAGGAGATCGAGGAGGCGCGGATCCAGGCGGCGATCGACAAGGCGGTCAAGCGGGCCGCCGCCCCGGCCTCGCCGTCGTCGGCCCCGGCCGCCTCGTGACGCCTTCGGCGAGGGGGCGATGACGGTCGTCGCGCTGCACACCCAGGCGCTCGTCCTGCCCGAGGCGGCGACCTACCTCGACCTGCTCGGCCGCTCGCTGCACGCGGCCCGCCTGTCGAGCGCGTTCCCCGAGCGCCGCCCGCTGCAGCAGTCGCTCGAGACGCTGGCCGAGTCGCTGCGCCTCGGGCTCCACGGCGAGCTCTACGTCGACTCGCGCGCCGGCCTGCCCAACCTCGCCAGCTTCACCCGGCCGCTGACCGACAAGAGCGTGGCCCGCGAGTCGCTGGCCCGCATGGGCGACCGCGCCGCGCTCGAGGCCCGCGCCGGCGAGGCGGAGCTGTTCGCCCGCCTGGCCGCCAAGCACGCCTACTACGAGAAGCTGCAGGACCGCGAGCTGGCGCCGGTCGACCACCAGCGGGTGCTGCTGCGCCGCCACGACCCGGCCAGCGGCACCGCGGCGTTCCGCATCGAGCTGACGAAGCTCGACGCCAGCGGGGTGTACGTGCGCCTGCAGATCGAGCTGACGCAGGTGTCGTCGCTGTGGCGGCGCAAGGTGATCGACCTCGACAAGGACGGCGAGACGGCGGCCGCCAGCGAGGCGTTCCGGGCGATGGTGTACCGCTGCGCCGACCTCGACGCCGAGGCGCTGTTCATACGCCTGCACGGGGCCGAGGGCGTGAGCGTCGAGCGGGTCCAGCGCGGCGTGATCGGGCCGGTGCTGTTCGCGGTGCCGACCGGCAGCGGGGTCCAGGTGGTCCGCACCGCCGAGGCCCCCGACGACGCGCTCGGTCGCGAGTGGCACGCGTGGTCGGTCGGCCCCGGGGCGGCCGAGCACGAGCGGCCGGAGCTGCTGGCGGCGTTCGCCACCGACTCGGCCGCGATCGACATCCGCGAGGAACGCAGCAACGACCCGATTTCGCCGCTCCTGCGCGACCGGCTGCGAGATCAGGAGCAGGCGCGTTATCGCGCGCTGCGCGAGCGCTACCCGTTCAAGGTGTTCAAGGACCGCAAGTTCGTGGCCACACCCGGGCTCAAGACGGTGGCCCACGCGCTCTGCGCGTCGGCCGGCACCAAGAACATGATCTATGCGCTCCAGATCGGCTGAAGACGCCGAGGTCCGATCGGACCCGGGTATCCTGGCAGGATCGGGTTTGCGTCCGGGCGCGCTTTGGCCAATCATCGCCGAGACGAGCGCCGCATGCGCCGGCTGAAGGAGAAGATCATGCGTAAATACGTTCGATTCACCGCGATCGGCGCCGCCCTGGCGCTCGGGGCCTGTAACGACAGCGAGGGCAAGGGCAGCGGCACCAACGCGACCAACCCGAGCACCAACCCGACCAACGACGCCACCGAGGGCGACACCTCGACCGGCAGCGGCGGCGACCCGACGTCCAACGGGACGACGACCGCGTCCCCGGCCACCAGCGATCCGCCGAACCCGACCACCGGCGTCGTCACCGACAGCGCCGGCACCGAGAGCACCGGCTCCTTCATCACCCCGCCCGACGGCGGCGGCGGCGTGAAGGAGTGCGACGTGTGGACGCAAGACTGCCCGGCCGGCCAGAAGTGCATGCCGTGGGCGGACAACGGCAGCAGCTCGTGGAACGCCACCAAGTGCTCGCCGGTCGACGCCAACCCGGGCAAGGAAGGCGACCCGTGCACGGTCGAGGGCAGCGCGGTCAGCGGCGTCGACACCTGCGACGTCGGCCTGCTCTGCTGGTACTTCGACGAGAACAACAACGGCTCCTGCATCGACATGTGCAAGGGCACGCCCGACGCGCCGACCTGCGACATGGGCAAGACTTGCGACGTGTCGAACGACGGCGTGCTGATCCTCTGCCTCGAGACCTGCGACCCGCTGGTCCAGAGCTGCCCGGCCGGCCAGATCTGCTTCTGGGACTTCGTCGACCAGTTCATCTGCGACTTCGACGCCAGCGGCGACATGGGCGCCTACGGCGACCCGTGCGCGTACGTCAACGTGTGCGACTACGGCCTGTACTGCGCCCCGCCCGAGGCCGTCCCCGGCTGCGACAACGCCGACGGCTGCTGCAGCTCGTACTGCAACATCCAGGAGCCCAACACCTGCCCCGGCGCCTCCGAGGGCCAGGAGTGCGTGCCCTGGTACACCGAGGGCATGGCCCCTCCGGGACAGGAGAACATCGGCGCCTGCGCCATCCCGGCGTGACGCCCGGCGGGCGCGCCCGAGGGCGCGCGGATGGTTCGAGGGACATGTCTGCATGGACATGTCCCTTCGGCTTTATGCGGAGCCGCTTCGGCTGTCCGGAAGGACAGGCGCGGCTTGCCGGAGAGACCGACGCGGCGCGCTGTCGCGGCCGGGGGCCGCGCTCGGCAGGGGCTGTCCGAGAGGACAGGCGTGCCCTGCTGCCCGAAGGGACAGGGCGCGGCGAGCCGCCAGGAGGACTGCTCGCCGCGGGCGCGGCTCACTCGTCGCCGACGGGGAACAGCGGCGGCTTGGGCTGGCCGCGGTACTCCGGGCCGATCTGGCCCCACACCAGCCAGATCGCCAGCCAGGTCGACGGCAGCAGGACCATGAACTCGGGGTAGACGCGCATGACGAGGAACGCCATCGCCACCAGCGACAGCGCGGCGACGACGAGGTTGGCCCAGCGGGCGCGCAGCGCCCCGAACTTCTTGTTGCGCAGGTTCGAGACCATCAGCAGCGCGCCGACGATCATCGCCCACGGGAACGCGCCCCACACCTCGGGCCCGAGCTGCAGGTCGCCGAACAGCCGGCCCTCGGCGAACCGGTCGGGCGCGGCGAGCGGGTTGTCGGGCCCGCCGTACTTGAGGCAGACGAGGAACCAGTTGACCAAAAGGCCGGCGGCGAGGGTGGTCGGCACGCCGTGGAAGATGGTCTTGTCGGTGATCTCGGCGTCGCTGAGGACGTTGAAGCGGGCCAGCCGCACGGCCGCGGCGGCCAGCCACAGGCCGGCCGCCAGCAGCGCCCAGGCGAGGCCCGAACCTGACCCGAAGGGCAGGCCGGGCGTCGAGCTCAGCGCGGTCAACACCAGAAACGGCGGGACCACGCCGAAGTTGAAGAAGTCGGCGAACGAGTCCATCTGCACGCCGAAGCTGCTGGTGGCCTGCAGCCGGCGGGCGACGAAGCCGTCGGCCCGGTCGAGGAAGGTCGAGAACAGCAGCAGCCAGGCGGCGGCGACGTAGTCGCCGCGGTGCGCCAGCAGCATCGCCCCGAGGCCGCAGGCCATGGCGCCCACGGTGATGAAGTTCGGCGCGAGGTACGGGACCTTCGACATGATTCGCCTCAGCCGGCGGAGCGCGGCGCGCCGAGCACCGCCAGCAGCCGGGCGGTGACCTCGTCGGGCGAGCCGACGCCGTCGACCCGCTTCAGCAGGCCCTTGGCCTCGTAGAACGGCACGATCGGCGAGGTCTCGCGGTGGTACTTGTCGAGCCGCGCGGTCACGGCGGTCTCGAAGTCGTCGTTGCGGTGGACCAGACGACCGGCGACCTCGGCCGGCGGCGGGTTGAACTTGAGGTGATAGATGGCGCCGGTCTCGGGGTCGCTGCGCCGGCCGGTGACGCGCTCGACGATCAGCGAGTCCGGCACCTCGAACAGGACGACGGCGTCGAGCGCGACCCCGGCGGCGGCGAGCGCGACGTCCAGCGCCTCGGCCTGCGCCCGCGTGCGCGGGAAGCCGTCGAGCAGGAAGCCGCGGGCGCAGTCGGGCCGCTGGATCCGCTCGATCACCATGCCGATGACCACGTCGTCCGGGACGAGGTCGCCGCGCTTCATCGCCGCGTCGGCCTTCTTGCCCAGCTCGGTGCCGTTGCGGACCGCCTCGCGCAGCATGTCCCCGGAGGAGATGTGGGGGATCCCGTGGGTCGAGACGATGTACTGGGCCTGGGTGCCTTTGCCGGCGCCGGGCGGGCCGATGAGGATCGTACGCATAGAGGAGAAGCTCTCAGGTGGTGCGGGCCCCGCCGCGCACATGCGCGAAAAGGCCCGTTGGCGCGGCAACTGTGACACGGGCCCGCGGGGACCCGCAAGGTTTCCGACCGCGCGCCCGCCGACCCCGGCGCGGCGCAAACCGCCCCGGAGGTCCGACCCGGGCGATCACGCGGGTGCGCAGCGCCGCAGCCGGGGCCAGGATCACGGAGAAAGAAGATCGCCGCGCGGCTCGCGATCGCGGCGCGTGCTCCCGCCCGGCGCCGTGAAGCCGGCCGCACAGGTGGCTCGGCAGCGGGGCGGTGAGGGGCGGAGGAGGTCGGCGGCCGGTCGAGCCGCGCGGGGCGTCCGGGAGAGGAAGCAGCGCCGCGGTTCAGGCACGCCCGCCGTGCGCAGAGCCGGTGGGAAAGAAGGAGCGTGCTGCTCGTGCCGCACCGGTGCGAGAGGCCGCGAGGTGGCAGGCCGAGTCTGCGCGGGCGGCTCGCGAAGAGAGCCGCATCGCGTCGTGTATCAAGGAGAAGGTTGCGAGGTGGCAGGTCGAAGTCCTGCGCGGAGTCAGGCCCGAAATTGCGAGCGACTCGTCGGGAGGGCGAGCCGCGTCGGTTTGTGAAGTAAAGAGGTTCGAGGTGGCAGGCGATGGGCCGCGTGCGGGCCCGAATTGCGAGCGGCTCGTCGGGCGGACCAGCCGCGTCGGTTCGTGAAGTAAAGAGGTTCGAGGTGGCAGGCGATGGGCCGCGTGCGGGCCCGAATTGCGAGCGGCTCGTCGGGCGGACCAGCCGCGTCGGTTCGTGAAGCAAGGAGAGGTTCGAGGCGGCAGGTCGACGGGCTGCGTGCGGACCCGAAAGTGCGGGCGGCCCGTCCGAAGACGAGCCGCGTCGGTCCGTAAAGAAGGAGAGGTCGCGGGCGACAGGTCGAGGCTCTGCGCGCGGAGGCGGGCCCGAAATTGCGAGCGGCCCGCCGGAGGGCGAGCCGCGTCGGTCAGCCACACAAAGAGAGGATCGAGCAGGCGTGCGGCTCAGTGGACGTACTGCACGAGCAGCGAGTGACCGCCCGCGTGGCTGGCCGCGGCGCCGGGGTGAGCCGGCGCGACCACGGGCTCGCCGAAGGTCTCGGTGAGGAACACGCGGGCGCGGATCCGGGGGCCGTCGTGGATCGGCGACAGCCCGGCCTTGCGCATCAACGCGGCCAGGAAGTCGTGCGGGCGCGGCAGCTGCCGCCACACCACCGGCAAGAACACGGCCTGGCGCGAGCCGATGCCGAGGATCACGCCGTCGCGGCCGGGCATGATGGCCTCGGCGATCGCGTCGAAGCCGACGCACTCGAGTTGGTGCGGCTCGCCGAGGATCGAGATCTCCCCGTTCATGCGGTGCCAGCGGGACGGCCGGGCCGGCGAGGTCCGCGGATCGTGGAGCCCCGCCTGCACCGCGTAGCGCACCACGGCCTGCTCGAGGTTGGGCCACGGCTCGAGCGAGCCGATGCAGCCGACCAACTCGCGCACGTCGTGCCACGAGACGAACACCCGCGCCGGCGCCTCGAGTCGAGGCTCCTCGTCAGGGCGCTCGGCCACGCCGACCGCAAGATCCGTCGCGTCCGGATCTTTCGCGGCCATGGCGTCGCGCAACGCCCGACGGGCGAGGTGAAGCAGCCAGCGACGCGCCGCTTCGGAGAGCGGCTCGGGGAAGGGGGCCTTTGCCATGTCCAACGCCGGCGAACTATGGATCCTTCGGGCCGCGACGTCGACGGAAAAATGCGGGCGGCGCCGTCGCGAATCGGACCCACACGTCGAGCTCGCCGACCGCGATGGCCGCCGGGCAATTGTCCGTGCGCGGGGTCCCGTCGGCGAGGCGGCGGCGTCCTCGTCGTCGCGGTCGCGAGGGCCACGCCGGCGAGGGCGGCGAGGGCGGCGAGGGCGTCGAGCGCCGCAGCCGAATGCCGACCACGCCGCGTGGCTCCGACGCCGGCAGCATCGCCAGACGCCCGCGTGGCACCGACGCGGGATCGGGGCGCGGCCGATCGGCGGGCGAGGGGGCCGAGATCTCCGAGCTGTCCGAAAGGACAGCCAGGAAGCCACCGCGGGCTCGCAGGAGCCACCGCCCTCACCTCGCCCCGCGCGGGCGGGACCTCGGGCGGTGACCTCCCGGGGAAGTTCGCCGCCGAGGTGCCGGTCGCCTCGCGCTCGCGCCGGCGGGCGGCCACCTGGCGGGCATCACCGCCGAGGTGGCGGTCGCGTCGCGCGGTCGAGACCTCCGGCGGCCGCCTGACGGAGTCACCGAGGTGCCGGTCACCTCGCGCCCGCGTGGCCCGCGGCCACCTGGCGGGAATCACCGCGGTGCGGCTCGCCTGCCCTCCGGCGGGCCAGCTGGCGGGAATCACCACCGAGGTGCGGCTCGCCTCGCGAGGCCAGACCTCGGGCCGCCTGGCGGGAATCAGCGCGGCTCGCCTCGCGGGGCCAGACTTCGGGCCACCTGGCGGGAATCACCGCCGAGGTGCGGCTCGCCTCGCGTGGCCAGACCTCGGGCCACCTGGCGGGAGTCAGCGCCGAGGCGCGGCTCGCCTTGCGCGGCGGGGACCTCCGGCAGCGACCACCCGCCAAATTCACCGCCGAAGGCCGGTCGGGGTGCGCTGCAGCGAGGATCGGCGCCGTCGCTCGACCTCGTCGCGCCCGCGGTGCTGGCACTTCCGGCGCCGGGCTCGCGAGTCGGGCGCACCGGCGGCCAGCGACGGCACGCGCGCCGGCGCGCAGGCGGGTGTGCCGACGGCGCCGGGGATGCGATACAACAGGACCCGTGAGCACCCTGGATCGGATCGCCAGCATCGACGAGTTCTGGACCCGCGAGTTCGCGTACTACCTGCACGAGCACCGCCACCCGCTCAACCGGCTGACCCACATGTTCGGGGTCCCGATCCTGGTGGTGACCGGCGTCGGCGCCGTCGCCACGCTGAGCTGGAAGATGTTCGTGATCGGCTGGACGATCGGCTGGGCGTTCCAGATCGCGGGGCACCGCATCGAGGGCAACAAGCCGGCGCTGCTCAAGCGGCCGATCTCGTGGCTCATGGGGCCCGTGATGGTGATGGTCGAGTTCCTCGAGCTGGCCGGCCTGCACTTCGGCTTCGCCCGTCGCGCCCGCAACATCGTCGGGCTTTGAGCGCCGATCTCGCGCTGGTATGGTGGCCGGGATGCACACCCGGCCGCACCTCGTCCTCTCGCGCTCCGCCCGCTGCCTCGGGCTCGCCGCCGCCGTCTCGCTGGTGGCCTCGCCGGCCCGCGCCGACGAGGGGCAGTGGATGCCCGGTCAGATCGTCGAGCTCGACCGCGCCAAGCTGAGCGCGATGGGCCTCGAGCTGCCGCTGGAGCAGCTTTGGAGCGACAACACCGGGCTGATGCGCGCCGCCGTCAACCTCTCGGGCTGCTCGGCGGCGTTCGTGTCGGCCGAGGGCCTGATCGCCACCAATCATCACTGCGCGCACGGGGCGATCCAGGCCGTCAGCAGCGTCGAGCACGACTACCTCAAGGACGGCTTCCTCGCCCGCACGCGCGCCGAGGAGCTGCCGGGCAAGGGCCTGTCGGTGCGGGTGCTCGAGCGCATCGACGACGTCACGGCGGAGGTGCTGGCGGGCGCGGCGGAGCTGACCGACGACCGGGCGCGGGCGCAGGCGATCGACCGCGCGCGCAAGCAGATCGTCGACGCCTGCGAGAAGCCCGGCGGCGGCCTGCGCTGCGAGGTGGCGGCGTTCTACAACATGAGCCTGTTCCAGCGCTTCACCTACCGCGAGCTCCGCGACGTGCGGCTGGTGTACGCGCCGCCCTCGGCGATCGGCGAGTTCGGCGGCGAGATCGACAACTGGATGTGGCCGCGGCACACCGGCGACTTCACGCTGCTGCGCGCCTACGTCGGGCCCGGCGGCGAGCCGGCCGAGCGCGCCGACGCCAACGTGCCGTACAAGCCCGACGTGTGGCTGCCGGTGGCGCACTCAGGGGTCAAGGCCGGCGACTTCGTGGCGGTGCTGGGCTACCCCGGCAACACCGAGCGCTACCTGCCGCTGTCGGAGGTCGAGCGCTACGCGTCGCAGATCTTCCCGGCCCGCATCGACCTCCTCGGCGAGTGGGTGGCGATCTTCGAGGAGCTCGGCGCGACCGACCCGGCGCGCGCGATCAAGGTGGCGTCCGCGAAGAAGGGCCTCGCCAACCGGCTGAAGAACGCCCGCGGCATGCTCGCCGGGTTCGCGGCGATCGGCCTGCTCGAGCGCCGCCGCGCCGAGGAGGCCGAGCTCGAGAAGTGGGCCGCGGACTCGGGCGACCGCTCGCACCGCGAGGCGCTGCCGGCCCTGCGCAAGCTCAGCGAGGAGCGCAAGGACAGCTTCGCCCACGACTACCTGCTCGAGCAGGTGCCGAACGGACCGAACCTGCTCGGGCTGGCGATCGACCTGGTCCGCCGCGCGCGCGAGCGGCAAAAGCCCGACCTCGAGCGCTCGTCGGGCTACATGGACCGCAACGAGAAGAAGCTGTGGGACCGCCAGGAGCGGCGCCTCCGCGACTTCGACCCGGAGGTCGACGCGCACCTGCTGGCGTCGGTGATCGCCCGCGCGCAGGCGCTGCCGGCCGCGTGGAAGCTGGATGCCTTCAAGGACATGTCCCCGGAGCCAGTCGCGGCGAGGCCCGGGGCGGATGGCGCGAAGGACATGGCCGCAAAGTCAGGCTCGGGGCGCGAGCGCTACCTGAAGCAGGCGCGGCAGCTGATCGCCCGCACCAAGCTGCTGGGCGAGGGCAAGGCGAAGGCGCTGTTCGACGCCGCCGACCCGGCCGCGCTGGCGGCCAGCGGCGACCCGTTCGTCGCGCTGGCGCTGGCGCTGGCGCCGGCGATCGAGGCGGCCGAGGCGCGGGCCGAGACGCGGGCGGGGGCGCTGTCGCGGCTCGGGCCGGCGTACTTCTCGATGCTCCGCAAGGTCCGCTCCGGGCCGGTCTACCCCGACGCCAACGGCACCCTGCGCCTGTCGTACGCGTCGATCCAGGGCTACAAGCCGCGCGAGGGGCTGGTGGCGACGCCGCAGACGACGCTGACCGGGCAGATGGCGAAGGTCACCGGCGAGGACCCGTTCACGATGCCGGAGCGGGTGCTGGCGGCTGTCCCGAAGGCCAGGGAGAGCTACTGGGCCGACCCGATCCTCGGCGACGTGCCGATCGCGTTCCTGTCGACCGGCGACACCACCGGCGGCAACTCCGGCAGCCCGGTGATCAACGGCCGCGGCGAGTTCGTCGGCCTCAACTTCGACCGCGTGTGGGAGAACATCGCTGGCGACTTCGGCTACAGCGAACGCTCGCGCAACATCGTCGTCGACGTGCGCTACCTGCTGTGGCTGCTCGACAAGGTCGAGGACGCCGACGCGCTGCTGCAGGAGCTCGGGGTCGGCGGCCTGCGCGTCGCCGGGGCGCGCGCGCAGGTCGGCGAGGGCGCCCCGGGCCCGGCCGCCGCCGGCCCCGCGCCCGCGCACGAGACGTGCCCGCAAGAGCGCCGCGGCTGCGGCTGCGCCAGCGGCCCGGAGTCGGCGCCGTGGTGGCTGGTCGGCGGGCTGCTGTGGCTCCGCCGGCGCCGGCGATGAGCTGGCCTGAGGGACAGATCCAAGGTCCCGCCGGGGGGCGAGCGGCGCGCGAGGCCGCGGTGCCGGCAGGGGCATGGAGCTGTCCCCGCCGGTGCGAGCGGCTGGCGAGGCCGCGGTGGCGAGCATAGGCAGCGAGCTGCCCTGGCGGACAGGTGAGGGACGCCACTCGGCGGTGCGCGGCTCACGGCGCGACGCCGGGCGGGGCGCTCACGAGCTGTCCTGGCGGACAGGTTGAGAGGGGCCGCTCGGCGTGCGCGCGGGGCCCCACGAGCTGTCCTGGCGGTCCGGTTGAGGGGCGCCACCCGGGGTGCGCGCGGCTCACGACGCGACGCCGGGGGGGGTGCCCACGAGCTGTCCTGGCGGACAGGTTGAGGGACGCCGCTCGGCAATGCGCGCGGCTCACGGCGCGACGCCGGGCAGGGCGCCCGCGAGCTGTCCTTGTGGACAGGTTGAGAGGCGCCACTCGGCGGTGCCCGGGAGGCGCCCACGAGCTGTCCTGGCGGTCCGGTCGGATCGCGAGCCGACGGCCACGCATGGCGGTTCGGACATGGTTTATAAGTCATGTGGTGATCCGCCCCCGGGCGGGCGCGGGGTGGCCGGCCAGCCGCGGTTCCGTCGCATCGGCCGGGGACGCGAGCGCACGCCGCGGCCTGCTCGCGCCGGCCCGGGGCCGTGATACGAGGTCGGGTGGAGGTCGTATGCGCGCCGTCTCGCTCGGTTCCGTGGTGCTCCTGTCGCTCGTCGCGTGCGGACCGAAGGGTCCCGAGATGGCGACCGACACGGCCGACTCCGCGAGCACGACGACCGGGTTGACGACGGTCGACGCGCCGCCGACGACGTCCGGCGGGACGACGGGGCCGACGTCCGGGGCGACGGGGACGAGCGAGGCCGGGCTCGACCTCGGGCCACCGGACACCACCACGGGCGGCGTGCCGACCTGCGAGGCCACCGGCGGGTGCAACCGCCTCGACCTGCTGTTCGTGATCGACAACTCGAGCGGGATGGCCGACGAGCAGAAGAACCTGGTGGCCGCGTTGCCGCACCTGGTGACGCGGCTGCGCGCGCTGGTCGGCGCGGACGGGCTGCCGGTGGCGCCCGACGTGCATGTGATGGTGACGACCACCGACATGGGACATCCGTACTGCGAGCCGTTCGAGAAGGTCGACTACGACCCGGCCCGGGGCGCGCCGATCGCCAGCGCCTGTGCGGAGCGGCTGGAGCGGTTCTCCGGGCTCGGCGGCAACGCGCCGTCACGGCCCGATGTCTGCCTCGACGCCTGTCCCGAGCGACAGATCGCCGTGCCCGTCGATCCCTACGTGCAGTTCGACGCCGACGGCGACAACGTGCAGGCGAGCGGCGAGGGCGATCGGGTGATCGAGGCGCTCGAGTGCATCGTGCCCCAGGGCATCGACGGCTGCGGCTTCGAGTCGCCGCTCGAGTCGATGCTGCAGGCGCTCGACCCGGAGGCGGCGTGGAACGTCGGACCCGCGCCGTTCCTCCGCCCGGGGGCGGCGCTGGCGATCGTCCTCGTCGGCGACGAGACCGACTGCTCGGCCCTGGACCTGCGGCACTTCGATCCCAAGAACGTGGACGACCCGGAGTTCAACCAGTTCTGGGAGGACCTGCCCGGCCTACCGGGGGTCAAGGGCGAGCCGACCAGCGCGATCTGCTGGAACGCGAGCATGACCTGCGAGGACACCGACCCCGACCTCGCGTACGACTCGTGCGTGCCGGAGGAGAAGGGGGTGCTGCAGCCGGTCTCGCGCTACACCGAGTTGCTGGTCGAGGCGCTCGGGGTGCAGCAGGACAAGCCGGTGTACATGCTGGTGGTGACGGGGATCCCGACGAGCGGGATCGAGGATCTGGTCCACCGCGGCTGGGCGCAGGAGGACATCCTGCCCGGCGACCCGGACTCGCCGCAGGAGAAGGAATTCGACTACGGGATCGGGCCGGGCTGCACGAGTCCGGCGACCGGGAACGGCCTGCCGCCGGGGCGGATCCGCCAGGTCTGCGAGGCGCTCGACGTGGCCGACGATCCGGACACGCCGGCCGACGAGTCGCAGGTCCGCTGCTGCTTCGAGTCGACCTGCAACACCGACCTCTCGGCCGGGTTCGACTGCCTGCTCGACAGCCTGGCCCACGAGCTCCGCGCGGCGGGTTGACGGGGGGCCGGATCGGCGACGGATCGGCGAAGGATCGCGTGGATGTCGATCCGGGCGAGCGAGGGTTTTCCAGGGATCGGCTCGCGGGCCCCGCGAGCGGGGCGATCGAACGGGGGCCGAGGACCACGATCCGGCCGTGGGCCCGTCCGGCCCGGGCGATCTCGCATGGGCCCGCGAAGGAGGCCTTTGTGCGCGCGTACGGGCCCCGGCGGGCCCGGCGGTGCGCGCGCGCGAACGGACGACCGCCGGCCTGCCGGGCTCGGGCCGCTCGCGGCGCCGGGGTTTTGGCGCCGGCGCCGAGGGTAGGGCACGATCCAGAGTGATGCCCGCGGCCGACGAGACCTACCGCCAGTGGTTGGAGCTCCGCCTCGGGCAATCGTTCATCGACGACCTGATGTCGCCCGACCAGGCGGTGGTGTGGCACGAGCTGTGCCGCTCGCTCCGGGTCGGGCCCGAGCCGGCGGGCGACGACGACGAAGAGCAGGCGCTCGACGGCTGCGGCGAGTCTCTCGAGACATGTCTCCTCGGACAGGGTGACACGGACATGTCGCCGCTGTGGGCGGTCGGGTCGACGCGCGCCGGCGGGTGTACGCTGGTGCAGGACCTGCTGCTCGGGCTGTGCGGGCCGGCCGGGGCGCCGGCGCGGGCGCGGCTGGGCGACGTGCTGCCGGTGCCGCTGGTGGTGTGCGGGCGGACGGTGCGCGGGCCGCTGGGCATGCTGGGCATGGATGTCCGTTGGGACAGCTGCGAGACGGCGGCGGAGGCGCTGGAGCGCTGGTGGGCGCTGGTCGAGCACGACGTGCGCCGGGCGTTCGCGCCGGGGTTCGTCGCGGCCGAGCTGCGGGCGGGCCGCGGGCGGCCGCTGCTGCTGGTGGCCGGGCTCGACGAGCTGCCGGAGTCGACGCGCGCGGCCGTGGGGCGGTGGGCGGCCGAGCTGTGCGCCGCGGGAGCACCTGTCCTTTTGACCACGCGCTCGGCCGAGGTGCCGGAGCTCGAGCAGCTGCGCGCGGCCGGGTCGCTGCGGCGGGTGTACTTGCAACCGCTGGCCCGGCCGGCGATCGATCGCTTCGTCGACCGCTGGGTGCGGCTGCCGGGGGCGTTCGAGCCGGCGGCGGCGGGGCGGGTGCGGGCGGCGATCGACGGCTCGCCGGCGCGGCGGGCCCTGGCGCGCCGGCCGGTGACGCTGGCGATGCTGACGGTGCTGCTGGCCCGCACCGAGGTCGCGCCCGACTCGCTCGAGGAGCTGCAGCGGCAGCTGCTCGCGGTGCTCGACCCGCAGCGGCCGGCGCACCGCCTGCTCGTCGCCCGCATCGTCGCCGATCGCGACAGCCCGATCGCGTCGGCCGAGCGGGCGGAGTGGGTGGCGCCGCTGGTCGCCGCCGCGGGGGTCCACGACCACCCGGAGCTGGGCGACGCGCTCGGCCGCGATCCGGCGCTGGCGCTCACGGGCGGAGAGGTGCTGCGCGCGGCAGCGCAGGGCTGGGCCGCGGGCGGGTGCCCGATCGCGGCGGTGCAGTCGCTGGTGCCCCAGCAGTTGACGGCGCTGGCCGCGGGCCACGTCGGCGACCGCGACGACGCGATGGCGCGGCTCCTGGTGTTCGGCCAGCGCGCGGGCTGGTGGCGGCCGGAGCACGCGTTCGTGCTGCACCGCGGGCTCCCGGGGCGCGAGCGGCTGTTCGAGGTCGAAGCGGCGGCGATCCGGCCGCGGCCGCTGTTCAACGCGCTGGCGGGCCTGCAGGAGATGTGGGGCACGTTCGCGTTGCCGCTGCTGCGCGCCGCGCCGCTCGGCTACCTGCTGGCCGAGGGCGGCGCGGCCTGCCCGGTGACGACCGCGGCGCTGTTCGCCGAGACCCCGCCGCCCGAGGTGCGGGCGGTGCGAGAGCTGTTCCAGCGCGCCCTCCTGCTCGAGCTGACCCTCGTCAGCGTCGCCGCCGACGACGAGGTGCTGCAGCGCGAGGTGCTCGACGTCGTCCTCGCCCGCGACCAGGACCTCGACGCGGCGCTCGACCGGGCCCTGCTCGCGGAGCTCGGCGAGACCCGCCCGCCGGGGCCGCGCAGCGCGGGCAACTTGAGCCCGCGGCTGCTGCACATCGACGCGGCGCTCGAGCTGGCGAGCCGGCTGACGCCCGACGGCGCGCCCGAGCTGGCTCGCGACCTCGAGCTGGCGCGCGCGGGGGCGGCGACGGAGCACGAGCCGCGGCTGCAGCGCCTGGCGGCGTTCGTGGTCGTCATCCTTTTATATGCGATCGACCGCCGGCTGGTGCCGACGCGCGCGGAGATCCGGCGGAACGATGTCTCGGCGCTGCTGCTGGCGCTGACGCGGCCGGAGACGGTGGCGTCCGCGTTCCCCGAGGAGCGCCGCGGGCAGATCGCGGCCGACTGGCAGTGGGTGGCCCGGCAATCGTGGGCGCCCCAGCGAGTCGCGGAGATCTTGCTGCTGCACATGCCCGACGCGGTGTCGCTGGCGCCCGAGCGGGTGCTGCCCCGCTGCCACGCGTGGTTGCGACGCTTCCTCGGCGTGACGACCGAGCGCGGGCCGCAGGAACATGACGGCGGCGAGAGACCGCGCGCCCGCAAGTGACAGCCGCGCGGACGCCGAGGTGCGGCCGGCGAGGGGCGCGCGAGCGCCTCGGCCGTGACGAGGGGGTGATCTGCGCGGGCCGGTGAGGGTGACGGAGGCCCGGCCGCGAGGGGGCGAGCTGCGGGCGCCGCGTGACGGAGGCTCGGCCGCGAGGGGTGCGAGACTCGGGCGCCGCGGCGGTGGCGAGCGCGCGGAGCCGCGGCGCGTGATGGAGGCTCGGCCGCGGGAGGTGCGAGACTCGGGCGGCGCGGCGGTGGCGGGCGCGCGGAGGCGCGGCGCGTGATGGAGGCTCGGCCGCGGGAGGTGCGAGACTCGGGCGCGCGCAGCCGGTGAGCTGCGGCGATGGTGACGGAGGATCGGCGGCGAGGAGCGCGAGACTTTGCGTGTCACTGCTCGCCACGCGTGAATCGATCGGCTCGGCGCGCGCGGCTCGAGCCCGGTGGTGCGTCGACGCGTCGCGGACGCGAGGACGCAGCGCGCGGAAACGTGACGGCGGTACGTCGCGCGGCGGCTCGCGAGGACGTCACGGCAGGCGCGGGGGTGCGCGGCCCGGCCGGCCCGCGGGATAGGCAAAGCCTGGTATGGTGCAACCCTGGCCGAAAGCGCTGACGCGCGCCTGGTGTGCGGGCAGGCGCGGCGTCGGTCAGGGCAGGCACGAGGCATCCGATGGCAGACACATCTTCGCGTATCCCCGATGAGCAGGGCTTCGACAGCGCGGCGGCGGCGGTCCGCAGCGAGCCCGAGCGGGCCGACCGCTGGGACCAGGTCGAGGCGCTCGGCGAGCCGGAGCGCGCCGCCGCGATCGCGGCGCTTTATCGCGAGATCCTCGCCAAGGACCTCACCCCCGCCGCGGCCACCGTCGTCGGTCAGCGGGCCGTCGCGTTCTTCGAGGAGTGGTTCCCGGGCGACGAGGCGGCGCTCACCGAGGTGCTGCGGCGCGTGCTCGCGGTCCAGCCCGGCGACGGCTGGGCGTTCCAGCGGCTGACCGCGGTGCTGACCCTGAACGAGCGCTGGAGCGAGCTGCTGGCGCTGTACGACCAGGTGCTGGCCCAGGCGACGCTCGACGAGGCGCGCCGGATCGGGATCCTCGAGGAGGCCACCGACATCGCCCGCGACTTCGCCGGGCAGCCGGATCACGCGGTCGACTACATGCAGCAGCTGCTCGCGCTGCGCCCGAGCGACGCGCGGCTCGAGGCGGCGCTCGAGCGCCTGCTCGAGAAGCAGGGCCGCCACCGCGACCTGATCTCGCTGTACAAGCGGCGGATCGGGCTGCTCGGGCGCGAGGCGACGACGGGCCTGCCGGTCAAGATCGCCGAGCTGTGGCTCGACCGCCTGGCCCAGCCCGGCGAGGCGCTCGAGGAGCTGCGCGGCCTGCTGAAGGACGATGTCGGCAACCGCGAGGCGTGGGCGCTGCTCGAGCGGATCCTGGTGCTCGGCGAGGCGTCGACGGCGGTGCGCACGGGGGCCCTCGACCTGCTGCGCACCAGCTACGACGCGGCCGGCCTGCGCGAGGAGGTGATCCGGATCCTCGGGGTCGCGCTCGGGTTCGCCGAGCCGCAGGCGGCGATCGGGCTCCACCGCGAGCTCGCCGAGCGCCTGGTGACCGCGGGCCGGCCGGCGCCGGCGATGGAGCACTACGTCGCGGTGGTCGGCGCGCTGCCCGGCTCGGAGGGCGATCACCGGCGGCTGCGGCACCTCGCGGAGCTGCACGGCGAGCACGCGCTGCACGTGAAGGGCCTGGCCGCCGCGGCCGCGAGCGAGCCCGACCCGGCCAGGCGCGCGGCGCTGTGGGCCGAGGCCGGCGACGTCCACCGCGAGTCGCTCGGCGACCATGCCGGCGCGATCGGGCTGTACCAGCAGGTGCTCGGCGAGCCGCAGGCCGACCGGGCGCTGGCGCTGCGGGTCGCGCGACTCCTGGACGAGCTGCTGGCGCAGGCGGGACAGGCGGCGGAGCGGCTCACGGTGCTCGAGCGGCTCGGCGAGCTCGAGACGGGGCCGGCGCAGACGACGGTGCTCGGCGAGGCGGCCAAGCTGGCCTTCGGGTCAGGTGACCCCGAGCGCGCGCTGAAGAGCTGGCGCGCCCGCCTGGCCCTCGACGCCGAGGACCCCGAGGCGCTGACGGCCGCGATCGCGGTGCTCGAGGGCCTCGGCCGCTGGGGCGAGGTGGTCGAGGTGCTGCGCCAGCGCGCGGGCGGGCCGGTGCCGGAGCACCAGCGCCGCGCCGACCTGGTGCGGATCGCGGGGATCCAGGCCGAGCAGCTCGCCGACCTG
This sequence comes from Nannocystis exedens, assembly GCF_002343915.1. GTDB lineage: Bacteria > Myxococcota_A > Polyangia > Nannocystales > Nannocystaceae > Nannocystis > Nannocystis exedens. The sequence goes on from NZ_NETK01000001.1 coordinate 8,083,423, forward strand.
CCGGGGGCGATCGCGACCTGGCAGGAGATCGTGCGCGGCTTCGGCGAGTCGGAGCAGACGGTCGAGGCGCTGGCGTCGCTGCTGGCCCAGGTCACGCGCTGGCCTGACCTCGCGGACCTGCTCGATCGGGCAGCCGGTCGCGGCACCGCTCGCCTGGCCGACCTGTCGACCCGCCTCGGCGACGTGTTCCGCACCCAGCTCGACGCGCCCGGCCGCGCGGTCGCCTGCTACGACACCGCGCTGACGGCCGACCCGGCCCACGAGGGCGCCCGCGCCGGGCTGCTGGCGACGCTCGAGACCGAGGCCCGCGCCGGCGCGGTCGAGGTGCTCGGCAAGCTGTACCGCGGCCGCGGCGAGTGGGCCGACCTGGCGTCGATCGTCGACGCCCGCATGGCGGGGGCCGAGGGCGACGCGGTCAAGCAGGTCGACATCCTGCGCGAGACGGCCCGCCTGCACGAGGCGCACACCGGCGACAAGCCGGCCGCCGTCGCGGCGCTGGCCCGGGCGTTCCCGCTGGCGCCGGCCGACCGCTCGATCGAGCGCGACCTTCTGCGACTGTCCGAAGAGACAGGTGATTTCGGGCCCGCGGCGACGGCGTTCCACCAGGCGGCCGGGGTCCCGATCGCCGGCGAGCCGCACCGCGCGACCGAGCTGCGGCTGGCCGAGGCGCGGCTGGCCGAGCACAAGCTGGGCGACGCGGCGCGGGCGCTGGCGGCCTACCAGGCGGTGCTGTCGGCGACCCGCAGCGACGCCGAGGCGGTCCGCGGGGCGATCCGCACCGCCGCGGCGGTGGGCGACTTCTCGGCCGCCGCGCACGCGCTGCTCGGGCAGATCGTCGGCGACCAGAAGATCGACGAGGCCACCTTCGCGCTGGTCGAGGGCCTCGCCGGCGAGCACGCCGGCTGGGACCGCCTGACCCTGTCCCTCGAGGCCGCCGCCAACGCCGGCAAGGGCTCGCTCACGCCGGAGCTGTACGCGTTCGTGGCGGCCCGCGTGGCGCTGTGGCACCGCGACCGGCGAAATGACGGCGCGGCCGCCCGCGAGGCGCTGCTCCGGTCCGTCGCCGCGCAGCCGGGCCACCGCGAGCGGCTGCGGACGCTGGCCGAGCTGCAGCGCGCGGCGCCGGAGCCGGCGCTGATCGACACGCTGCTGGCGCTCGACGGGCTCAGCGAGACCGACTTCGATTCGCTCTACGAGGCCTCGGAGCTGGCGCTCGGGCTGCTCGGCGACACCGACATCACCCGCGACATCCTCCAGCGCCTGCTGGCCCGCGCGACCGCGCTGTGGAGCCGCGGGGTCGCGACCACCGGCGCCCGCAGCAACGCCGCCTGCGTCGGCTGGTCGGCGCAGAAGCTGGCGCAGCTGCACGAGCAGGACGGCGACCGCAAGGCCGCGGCCGAGCTGCTGGCCAAGGTCTCGACCTTGCCCTTCGAACAGCCTGTCGCTCAGGACATGCGCGTAAGGTCAGCCGGGATCTTCGCCGAGCTCGGCGACCGCCAGCGGGCGATCGCCCTCTACGAGGTCGCGCTCGACTCGAACCCCGACGACCTCCAGGTGCTGCGCCTGCTCGGCCCGCTGCTGCAGGCCGAGGAGCGGTTCCCCGAGCTGCTCAAGCTGCGCAAGCACGAGCTGTCCAAAGAGCCAGACGCGGCCCGCCGCCTCGAGCTGCGGCTCGAGATCGCCCGGCTGGTCGGGGTGATCGAGCAGCGCGGCGGGCGGGTCGAGGCGCTGCGGTCGAACCTGCAGGACGACCCCAGCCACGACCCGTCGCTGGCGGCGCTGACCGAGATCCTGGCCGACAAGGCCAGCCCCGACGAGCTGGCGAAGTTCCTCGGCGAGCACGCGGCCCGGCTCGAGCAGGTCGACGACAAGCCGCGCGCGGTCCGGCTGTGGACGCAGCTGGCCGAGCTGGCGGAGCGGCGGATCGGCGACGTCGAGCTGGCGCTGTCGAGCCACCGCCGCGCCGCCGCGCTGGCGCCCAACTTCCACAACCTCGACGCGCTGGCGCGGCTGCACGTGGCCAGGAGCGAGCCGGCCGAGGCGGTGCCGTGGCTGACGGAGCGGCTGGTCCGCACGCCCGACGGGCCGGAGCGGACCGACGTCGTGCTCGGGCTGGCGAGCGCGCTGCTCGGCGCCGGTCGCAACGTCAAGGCGATCGAGGTGCTGACCCGCGCGGTCAGCGATCACCCGGCCGAGGCGCGCACGCGCGACCTGCTGATCAAGCTGGTGCGCGAGGCCGGCGACTGGGAGCGGCTGGCGTCGCTGCTGCAGGTCGCGGCCGAGCACACCGAAGACCGCGAGCAGGTGCTGGCGTTCCTCTACGAGGCGGCGGCGATCGTGCGCGACCGCCTCGGCGAGCTCGACCGCGCGATCCCGGTGCTCGAGCGCCTGCACGCGCTGGTGCCCGACGACCGCGGCGTGCTGGCCTACCTGGCCGACGCGCTGATCAGCGGCGAGCGCTGGGCCGACGCGCAGGGGGTGCTCGAGCGGCTGCTGGCCGACTTCGGCCGCCGGCGCCCGCCCGAGCGCGCGCACGTCCACTACAAGCTGGCCCAGGTCGCGCGCGCGCTGGGCGACACGAAGACGGCGGTGGCCCAGCTCGAGCTGGCGACCGCGATCGACGTCGGCGACGTCGCCAGCCTGCAGCTGCTGGCCGAGCTGTCCCGAGATGCAGGTGACCTCGCCCGCGCCGAACGCAGCTACCGCGCGCTGCTGCTGGCCGCGCGCCGCCGCGGGGTCGACGGCGACGAGCGCCTGATCGGCATCGCCGAGGCGCAGTACGAGCTGAGCCGCCTGGCCGAGGGCCGCGGGCAGACCGACCTCGCGCAGGAGCTGCTCGGCTCGGCCATCGAGGCCGCGCTGCAGGACGACCGCGAGGCCCGCAAGCTGCAGCGCGCGCTGCGGAGCCGCGGCGACGCGCCGCTGCTGGTCCGGGTGCTGCGCTCGCGCCTGGCCGCGGCGCAGGACCCGGCCGCCCGCGCCAGCGTGCTCGGCGACCTCGCCGACGCGCTCGACGCCACGGGCCAGGCCGAGGAGGCGCTGGGGCTGCGGCTCGAGGCGCTGCAGCAAGACCCGGGCTCGCCCGCGCTGCAGCAGTCGGCGGCCGAGCAGGCGGCGCGCCTCGGCCAGAGCGCGCGCTACGTCGACGCCGTGCTCGCCCTCGTCGACCGCGCCCGCCGCAAGCAAGACGCCGGGCTGCAGGCCGACCTGCTCCTTCGGGCAGCCGACGTCGTCGAGCGCGAGCTCGTCGACCACGCCCGCGCGGCCGAGCTGTACGGCCGGGTCGAGGCCGGCGGCCAGCGGGTCGTCGAGGCGTGGATGGGCCTGGCGCGGCTCGCCGCCGCCCGCGGCGACTCGGCGCGGCAGGTCGAGCTGCTCGAGCGGATCGCCAACGCGCCCGACGACGCGATGTCGCCGGAGGTCCGCGCCCGCGCGGCCTTCGGCCTGGCCGAGCTGCAGCTGGCCGCGCCCGAGTCGCGCGACGCCGGCGTGGCGGCGATGCGGCGCGCGCTGCAGACCGAGCCGCGCCTCGACCTGGCCGAGCCGGTGCTGCGCCGGGCCCTCGCGGCGGCGCCCGATCACAAGGAGCTCGGCGAGCTGTACGAGCAGGTCGTGCGCAAGATCGGCGACCGGCACGCGCTGCTGACCTGGCTCGAGCAGAAGGTCAACGTCGAGGGGATCGACCCGCAGGTCGCCGAGGACGCGTCGAACCTGGCGCTCGAGCTCGGCGAGGCCGAGCGCTCGGAGAAGCTGCTGGTCCGCCGGATCGAGCTGGCGGGCGAGCGCGAGGGCAGCGGCCAGTCGATCGCCGAGACGTACTTGACGCTGGCCGAGCGGCGCAAGACCGCGGGCGACCTGCGCGGCGCGGTCGAATACCTGCGCGAGTCGGCCGCGAGCTGGCAGCTGCCGCGGACCTTCGAGCTGCAGCTCGAGATCGCCGGCCTCGCCGCCGCGCAGCCCGATCAGCTCGCGCTGGCCGCCGAGATCTACGAGGACCTGCTGCTGCAGGAGCCGAGCAACAAGGCCGTGTGGGCGCCGCTGATGGAGGTGTACCGCAAGACCGGCGACCAGTCGCGGCTGCAGCAGTTGGTCGAGTCGACCCTGCCGAGCCTCGCCGAGGTCGGCGAGCGCAACCAGCTGCGGCTCGACCTGGTCGCGGCGCTGCTGCAGGGCGAGGGCCACGAGCAAGAGGTGGTCCGCCTGCTCAAGGACGTGCTGATGGAGGAGCCCGGCCACAAGCAGGCCGAGGCGCTGCTGGCCGAGGTGTTCGAAAAGACAGGCTTCGACTCCGAGCTGGTCGACCTGCTGAACCAGCAGATCTTGACGGCCCAGGGCGCGGGCGACAGCGAGGGCGTGATCGCGGCCTCGCTGCGGCTCGGCGACCTGCTGCGCAAGACCCAGCCCGACGAGGCGCGGACGGTCTACCGCACCGCCCTCGACTTCGCGCCGCAGAGCCGGGCGCTGATCGAGGCGATGCTGAGCCTGACCGAGGGCGAGCACGACCCGCGCGAGCGGGCGGAGATCGGCGAGCGCCTGCTGGCGATCGAGACCGGGGAGGCGGCGGTCCGCCTGACGCTCGACCTCGCGTCGCAGTACGACAAGCTCGGCGACCGCGAGGCCACCAGCCGCGTGCTCGAGGCCGGCCACAAGGCGGCGCCCGACAGCGACGTGCTGCGCGAGCGGCTCGAGGCGTGGTACCGCGAGCGCGGCGAGTTCGAGCGCCTCGCCGAGCTGCTGGTCGCCTCGGCCGACCGCGCGATCGACCCGACCCGGGCGGTGACGCTGCTGCGCGAGGCCTCGTCGATCTACGTCGACCAGCTGATGGACGCGCAGAAGTCGGCCGAGGTGCTGCGGATCGCCGTCGCCATCGACCCCAACGACAACGAGCTGCTGCGCGAGTTCATCGCCCGCCTGTGCGACACCGGCGAGCACGCCAGCGCCGTCGAGGAGCTGACGAAGGCGATCGACTGGCGCCCGCTCGAGCAGGACGAACAGGTCGAGTTCCTGCGCCGCCGCGCCGAGCTGCGCATGATCATCGGCGACGAGGCCCGCGCCTCCGCCGACCTCGAAGAGGCCTACGGCCTGGTCGGCGCCGAGCTGATCCCCGACCTCATCGACGGCCTCGAGCGCTGGCGCAGCGCGGCCGCCAAGCGCGGCGACCGCGACGGCGAGCGCAGCGCGACCTTGCGGCTGGCCGACATCCTGCGCAAGGAAGGCGCCGACGACCAGGCCCGCCACGCGCTGTCGGGGTGGATCGACCACGCCCCGGGCGACACCGAGGCGCTGCGCCAGCTGACGGCGATGGACATCTCCGCCGGCCGGTGGGAGAGCGTGATCGAGACGGCGACCAAGCTGGTGGCCGCCGAGTCGGGCGAGGAGCAGATCAAGGCGGTGATGCAGCTCGTCCACGCGTGCGAGAGGGTCGGCCGGCCGCACGACGCCCAGGCCGGGCTCGAGGCGGCCCACAAGGCCCAGCCGAAGAACGAGGTCGTGCGCGCGCGGCTGAAGCAGATCCTCGAGGAGACCGAGAACTATCCGGCGCTCGCGCGGCTGCTGATCTCCGAGGCCGAGGTGATCACCGACGAGGGGACCCGCTTCGTCATGCTGCGCCAGGCCGGCGAGCTGCTGCTCGACGAGGACGCGGACGCGGCCATCGACGCGCTCAAGCGGGCGCTCAAGCTGCGCCCGGCCGATCAGGCGGTCAACCTGCTGCTCGTCGAGGCCTACGCCGCCGCCGAGCAGTTCGACGAGGCCAACGCGATCCTCGACGCCGCGATCGAGGCGATGAAGGGCCGCCGCTCGCCCGACCTGTGCGCCATGCAGTACCGCAAGGCGATGATCGCCGGGGCCCAGGAGAACTACGAGCAGGAGCTGCACTGGCTCAAGGAGGCCCACAACACCGACCGCAACAACGGGGACGTCGCGGTCGCGCTGGCGACGCTGGCCGAGCAGCTCGAGGACTACGACCTCGCCATCCGCGTGCTCCGCAGCATCGCGCTGATGGAGGCCGCGCCGATGAGCCGCGCGGTCGCGTACCTGCGCCAGGGCTTCATCGCCGAGCGGCGCGGCGACCGCCAGAAGGCGGTGCTGTGGGGCAGGAAGGCGTTGATGGAGGACCCGAACTGCACCGAGGCGACCGACTTCCTGCGCCAGATCGGCGAGCTGTAACGCGGCGGTGTCGCAGCGGCGGAGGCGAGGTCCCACCCGCGGGGCCTCGCCTCTCGCCGTTTCAGCCCCCATATGCCGCGGTGTCGGCCCGCGCCCGTTCGGCTTATCATCGCCGCCTATGTCGACGATGACGACGAGCGACAAGGTCCAGATCGCCTACCGCGTGCTCGGCGAGGGGCCGCGGACGATCCTGGCGATCCACGGCTGGATGGTGTCCAGCACCGTCTACGACGAGCTGGCCGAGCGGCTCGACCTCACGGGCTTCCGCCTCGTGATCCCCGACCTCCGCGGCTCCGGCGAGTCCGACCGCCCCGAGTCCGGCTACACGGTCGAGCGCTACGCCGCCGACGTGACCGAGCTGATGGATGTCCTCGGGGACAGGTCGTTCGTGCTGATCGGCCACAGCATGGGCGGGGCGATCGCGCAGTGGATCGCCTCGGCGGCGCCCGAACGGGTGCAAGGGCAGGTGCTGCTGTGCCCGGTGCCGGCCTCCGGCATCCCGTTCCCGCCCGACGCGGCGGCGCTGTTCCGCGGCGCCGACAACCGCGAGTCGAAGGCGACGATCCTCGGGATGGCGTGCACGAACCTGTCCGAGAGCGCTCGCGAGCGCCTGCTCGGCGCGGGGGCGTCGATCCCCGCAAAATGCATCGCCGAGGGCTTCGAGTCGTGGTCGAGCCTGAGCTTCGCCGACCGCCTGAAGCACGTCACCGCCCGCACGCTGGTGGTCGCCACCGACGACCCGTTCCTGCCGCCGCCGTTCCTCCGCCAGACGATCGTCGACCCGATCGCGGGCGCGCGCCTGGCGGTCATCCGCGGGGCGGGGCACTACGTGCAGGTCGAGCGGCCCGACGAGACCGTGGCGGTGATCTCGGCGTTCCTCGCCGGGCTCGGGTAGGTCGCTTCGGACATGTCATCAAGAGCACGCTCCTCGGGGCATGCTCTTGAGGGCATGCGCTTTCGGGCATGTTCTGCCGATGACCGCGGCGGGCGGGTCGCCGGGGCGACGATCGTGGCGCGGCTCGGTCGAGCCGCGACGGCCGTCGCGGGGCGGCCGCAGCGTGCAAGGAGCCTCGAGCCGCGCCCGCCGCCGACGACCCCGTCAGGCGAGCTGCCCCGAAGGATATGTCCTTCAGGCAATGGCCTGAGGGTCAGCCAGCACGAACGCGTCGACCAGCGCCTCGAAGCAGGCGCCGTTGGGGCGGAACATCGTGTAGCTGCCGTGCATCGCCCCGTGGGGCGTCTCGAGCACGCAGCCGCTGGTGTACTCGAACGACTCGCCGGGGTGGAGCAGCGGCTGCGAGCCGACCACGCCTTCGCCCTCGACCTCGCGCACGCCGCCGTGGGCGTCGGTGATGAACCAGTGGCGGCGGCACAGCTGGGCGGGCGCGTCGCCGGTGTTGGAGATCCGGATCGTGTAGGCGAAGACGAAGCGTGCGCCCTCGGGCAGGGCTCGCCCGCCGACGTAGCGCGTCTTCACCTCGACGCAGATCCCCTCCGTCTCGCTCCTGGTCACCTGGGGTCCCATTAGCCGAGCGACGCGGGGCCTTGCAAGGGGGGGGCGTCCGTGAGCCAGGCATCGAGCTCGAGTTCGCGGCGGAGGCGCTCCGACGGTCCCCCCTGCGGGACGTGCCCGCGGGCGGCGTGGTATGCGTCGACCATCGCCACGACGTCGGCCCGGCTCAGCGACGCGCCGTCTTCGAGCGCCTCGTCGTGGAAGCGGTCGGGCAGGCGGTCCTCGGCGAGCGTCCAGCCCTCGCGCACGTTGAAGGCGTGGCGCACGGCCGCGATCCTGCGTGCGGACCGCCGCAGATCGTCTTCGCCCCGAGACAGTCCTGTCACCATCGTCAGCAGCTCGGCGCCCTCGCGCCAGGGCTCGCGGATCGCCCCGCGCAAGAACTTGCAGAGGATCAGTGAGTCGAGCAGGGCCGCGTTGTCCTCGCTCTCGATCACTCGCGCGGGCGCGCGCGCCACGTCGGCGCGGTAGCGGTCGACGCCGACCTGGAGGTCGGCCTGGTAGGCGCCGCTGCGGTTGTGGTCGGCGCCCCTGCTGGCGACGCACAGCCCGAGCGCGAACGTCTGCATCGCCCGCGGCTCGTAGCCCGGCAGCTCCAGACCTTTGACGTGGCAGGCGAAGCGCTCGCTGCCCTGGCCGATCACGGCCGCGAGGCGACGTGTCCCTTCCGCCAGGAGGTCGCCCGCGCCCTCGCGACGGGCGATCGCGCCGAGCCACGGGAGCACGTCGTCGCCGAAGCGCAGCGGCCAGTCGACGAGGCCGCGCTCGGCGCACTCCATCGCGAACGCCAGCGTGCCGCCGGCCGAGATCGTGTCGAGGCCGAGCGCGTCGCAGGCGCCGGCGGCCGCGATGAGACGCGCGGGGTCGTCGACGTCGATCAGGGGACCGAGGGCGAACTGAGTTTCGTACTCGATGCGGGTGCCGCCGTAGCGGTGGTCGCAGCCGATCGTGCAGCCGGCGCAGCTGTCTCGCACGTGCTCGGCGGCGCGGGCCAGCCCCTCGGGCGCGAGCCGCCGCGCGGCCGCCTGGCCGATCGACACCGTCTGGAAGTTACGCCGAGGCAAGATCCGCAGGCGGTCGAAGGTCTCGAGGTTGGCCGCGGTCCCGAGCGCCCGATACTTCTCGGTCGCCGCCCCCGCGCTGCGCGCCGCCAGGTCGCGGGCCCGCGCCTGCACGCTCGCCGCGTCGGCCACCCCGGCGACCGCCGCCCCGCGCACGCTGATCGCCTTGACCCGCTTGGCCCCGAGCACCGCCCCCGCGCCGCCGCGCCCGGCGTGCCGGCCGTCGTTGGAGATCGTCGCGTAGCGGACCTGCCGCTCGCCGGCCGGCCCGATCGCCGAGACATGGCGGAAGAGACCTTGCTTTGTCGCCATGTCCGAAAGTTCATGCGCGGACAGCCCCGCCCACGCCGGGCACGGCTCCGCGCGGCAGGCCGCCGGGTCCTCGTCGAGGTGCAGCCAGCTCAGGCGGTCGAGCGCGCCGCGGACGACGATCGCGTCGACCCCGAGGCGCTTGGCCGCGAGGGCGAAGCGCGAGCTGCTGAGGCCATCGCTGATCCGCCCGGTCAGCGGGCTCTTGCACAGCACGGCGAACTTGGCGGTGGTCGTCAGCGGGGTGCCGAGCAGCGGGCTGAACGCGTAGACGAGCGGCGCCTCGGGCGCCAGCGGGTCGACGCCCGCCGGGGCGAACCGCCATAGAAGGTAGGCGCCGAGCCCGACGCCGCCGACGAACGCCTGGTACACCGCCTCCGGCAGCGGCACGTGCTCGACGGCCACGCGGTCGCCCCGCAGCTCGACGAGCAAGATCCGGCCGAAGTTGCCGCGCATCGAGTGGTTTTAGCGCGGTCGCTCGCCGGCGCGAACACGGAGCCGCGCGCGGCGCCCGGACCGGCGCGACGTCGATCACGCGGAAGGACGCCGGCGTCGCGCGCGCCGCACCGAGATCGGTCGCGTGCGCCCGGCGCTCGGCTCGCGCGGGGAGCCGCAGCGCGCGAGCGGGGCTCGCAACGCGACGGGTTGCGCGAACAGGTGCGCGCCGCGGGGCCGGCTGATGTACCTGGGGCCCGGACGCGCCCGGGAAGTTGCCTGGCCGGAGCGAGCGGTCGGCGGGTGGCCGAGCGATCAGCCGCCGGCCGCGGCGGAGAGCAGCACCAGCACCGAGCCGTCGGCGATCGGCAGCTCCGGGTCGGCGATCATCTCACGGCCGTCGATCGCGACGAGGGCGTGCTCGGTGAGGCGGCCGTCGTGGACGATGTCGGGGACGAGGCCCGGCAGGGCCGAGGCGAGCGCGTGGAGGATCGACGCCAGCGTGCCCGCGGGGACCTCCACGCGCGAGGCGCCCGCGCGCAGGCGCGGCACGCCGTAGAGTTCGACCGTGACCACGCCTCAGCGGGCCAGGAGCGCCTGGGCGTCGGCGTCGGGCGTGAACTCGAGGTCCGCCGGCAGCGCGGGCGCGGCGTGGGGCGCGAGCTCCGGCAGGCCCTCGATGTGGGGCGCCTTGCCGCCCTCGATGACCCAGTCGAAGCGGCTGTAGTAGCGGGCGGTGTGGCCGCGCTCGCCCTTGAGCTCGAGGCACAGCTCGAACGGGGCCGGCGCCTCGTCCTCGCACTCCCACACGCGGGCCTCGAGGTCGAGGCGGACGCGGTCTTGCGGCAGGTGGAGGGTCAGGCGGTTCTGCTCGCGGTGCCACGCGAAGATCTCGAGGAAGTGGCGCCACTGCGAGCTCTTGCCGAACCCGCCGAACCGGTCGCGGCCCTGCTCGAGCAGGACGAGGTGATGGATCTGGTCGCGGTCGTTCTGCGGGAGCCGCTCGATCCACACCTGATTGGCGAGGTGCTGCACCCCGTTGGTGCTCGCGCAGTCGAACAGCCCGAACTCGTACGCGCCGAGGCCCACGGTCGCCGCGAGCCCGAGGCCCACCCACTTGCTGGTCTTGCTTCGTGCCATAGCCGCGGCAGTCTAGAGCGCGCCCGGGCCCGCGTCCACGGGGCTGCAGCCGCTCGCCGCCGATTGCCGCCCGGGACGCACCTGGCGGCCGAGAGCGCTGTTCCGCCGCGCGGCTTGGGCTCGGGCCGACACCGAGCTCGACCCGCCGGGCGCCGGGCGGACGGGCGAGGCGCCGGTAATGATATGTCCTGAGGGACATGGCCGAAAGTGTCGGTGGCGATCTTGCGGGCCATCGCTCCGGACGGAGACGCGGCCGGGTCCGTGCGCCGAACCTCGCGCCGGCCCGCTGTGATCCGTCCTGCCAATGACGAGATTCGTGCATGACGTACTGCGGTGATTCGTGCGACTTCTTGCGGGCGCCTGCGACGATTCACAGCGGGCTCCCGTCGCGCGGCACGTTCCTCGGGAGCGCCCTCGATTCACGGTACCCCCGGGTGATCGGAGTCGTCCGCGCGGAGGTCGCGGCGCAGTCGCCCCTGTTCATCGCGCTCGCGCGACCGCAGCCGCGCGGCGCCTTCCCGGCAGCGTCGACGGCTGTGCGGGCGCGGGCGCGAACGAGCCGCGGCGCCGCGCCGAGAATGCAGGGAGGGGCGTGGCAACATTCCGGGGTCTGGCGACCTCGCCCTCGTGCGCCCGCGTCTCGTCCGCGAAACGATGTCGTGTGGTAGCGTCGCGGCGTGACCGATCGTCCGCGCCGTCGTGCTCGCCTTTCCTTTGCGGCTCTCGCCAGCCCCGTGGTGCTCACCGCGAGCTTCGGGTGCGGCGACAAGGGCACCACGTCGGGGAACGACCCGACGGCAGGTGTCTGTAACGTGGTCTGCGAGCCGGTCACGGACACGTTCGCAAGCACCGACCCGCCGAGCACCGGCGAGCCGCCGACGCTGACGACGAGCATCACCGAGCCGACGACGACCGACACGACGACGACGACCGAGGGGACGTCGACGACCGCGACGTCGACCGAGACAGGGACGACGACGACGACCGAGGCGGGGACGACGAGCGGCGCGACCACCGAGGGCTCGACGACCGGCGAGACCGGCGAGAGCACGGGGCCATGAGCGACGACCGCGAATCGGTTCACAGCCTGCCGACGGCTCGCGTCCTGCGCGAGTGGGCCACGCGCAGCGGCCTCGAGTACGGCTCGGGCGCGCTGGCGCATCACTTCACGTTGTGGCTCATGCAGCTCGGCGCCTCGCCCGACCTGCTGCGCGCCGGCCTCGACGTCGTCGAGGACGAGCTGCGCCACGCGGAGTCGTGCCGGGCCCTGCTGGCCGGCTTCGACGCCCCGCCGCTGCCGCTGCTCCGGCAGGAGACGCTGCAGCTGCCGCGGCGCGCCGACGTGCCGCTGGGGCGCGACGTGCTGCGCGCCTGCATCCAGTCGTTTTGCCTCGACGAGACGACCGCGGTGCGCATGTTCCAGGCCATGCGCCGCGGCTGCCGGGTCCCCGCGGTCCGCGAGCTGATCGACGAATTTTTGGCCGACGAGGTGCGGCACCGCGAGTTCGGGTGGGTCACGCTCGAGTGGCTGGTCCGCGGCCCGCTGGCGAGCGAGCTGCGGCCGCACGTCGAGGCCGAGTTCTCCGCGCTGGTGGCCGGCCGCCGCGACTACTTCGGCGACGCCGCGGCGATCGCCGCCGCGCCGCTGCCCCGGCCCGAGGAGCGCGCGTGGGGCCTCCTGGCCCGCGGGGACTACGTCGACGTGTTCGCTCAGACGGTCGAGCGCGACATCGTGCCGCGCCTCTCGCGGCTCGGCCTCGAGCTGCGCTGACGACCGCTGCGGCGACGGCTCGGGCTGTCCGATCGGACAGGCGCAAACGAGGACGCGCGGGCGACGGGTTCGCGCTGTCGTGGCGCGAGGATGAACGATCGGCGGCGGCGAGGCTCCCCGCGTGGGTCCGACGTACCCCGCGGAGGCTCCGATCGCGGCGGGCGCCGAACGTCCCGCGATCGCGGCGAGCGGCCCGTACGCGCGCTGCGGCGCCGGCATTGTCGACAGCGTGAGCGGGGAGATCGACGCTGCGCGTTACGAGCAGGCCGCCGGGGATTGGAGCAAGGAGGCGGTGCGTTGTCGGCTCGGGCCGACGTGGGCCGGATTGCACAATGGTGATACCGTCAACGACGCGCCCGAGGTGTGGGGTCCCGCGGGCAGATTTGCGAGGGCGGCTACCTGACGCAGGGCATCCCGGCGCAGGCGGGCGTGTGCCCCGAGGGCGGCGGCTGCTACGGCAGCGTGTCCGGTCAGGCGGTCTGCGTGCCGGCCGCGGGCGTCGACGCGGCCACGCCGGGGGTCGACCGGATCCAGACCCACGCGTGGGAGCAGGGCGCCATCTCGAGCCACCCGAAGCTGCGGGACAGCCCCGAACCGTACGTCACGCGCCCCGAGTACGACCCGGCCTCGCTCGGCCGGCCGATCGCGATCGCCCGCAGCGAGCGCCACTGGACCAATGACGGCGTGGCGATCTTCGCCGGCGGGGCGGTGGGCACCGCCGGCACCGCGACCTCGGGCTCGGTCGGCGCCTCTTATCAATTCCCGCCGCACCTCGTGCCGAGCGCGGTCACCATCACCAGCACCAACGAATTCGTGCTGGTCACGCTGTGGAACACCGAGGAGATCCGCGGCGAGCTGGCGGTGCTGTCGGTGCTGTCGGTGCGGGGCCGACCCCGACCGCGCCTTCGTGGTGGTACCACGGCCTGTTCAACGCCGGCGGCGTGCGCGAGCTGAAGTTCCTCGGCACCGTGCCGCTGCCGGCGGCGACCCCGACCTCGCTCGCCGCGGTCACCACCCACGGCTGGACCAACCCCGACGACGCCAACGGCAAGTCGACGCGCCGCGTCTCGTTCCCCGGGCCGCACAAGGACACGATGGTCGACACCTGCTTCACCAGCGAGGCGCAGATGTCCGATCCGAACAATCAGCAGTCGATCTCCGCCTTCGCCGAGGGCGGCTGGCTGCAGCACCTGGCCGCGCGCAAGGGCTACGCGCGGGTCGCCAGCCAGTGGGAGAACAAGGTCGTGTTCGTCGACCTGGCGCCGCTGCTGGACTACTTTCATTCGATGTACTTCGGCAGCGAGGCGAGCTGCGGCGAGACCTGTCGCAATTCGTGTGCGACAAGGCGCAGCCCGCCGGCCAGGTGCTGCCGCAGGCGCCGGCGGACGTGTGGCCCTACACCTTCGAGGTCGCGCCGGAGAGCGCGCGGCCGACGGTGGCCGCGGTGTTCGACGTGACCGCGCCGCGGGCGGTGCGGGTCGGCCTCGACAAGAGCCAGGCGATCTACGGCCCGACCGACGGCGTCGACGTGTGGAAGGCCTACGCCGCGGGCGACGACGGGGTGCTGCACGTGTCCACGCCCTGGCGGCTGATGGCGAGCTGGTTCGAGATCGCAAGGGCGAGCAGGCCACCGGCGAGCCGGCCCTGGTGGCGACCGGGCAGATCTGCCACCCCCGACGACGCTGGTGATGCACCGCGGGCTCGAGGGCGATCACTCGACCTTCCTCGACATCGTGCCGGAGAAGGTCGACGACAAGACGCAGGAGATCCGCGGCATGAACGACGGCGTGATCGTGATGTGCCGCGGCGAGCGGGCGCTCCAGCACGTGGTCGCGTGGAAGGACGAGGTGGAGGTCTACGAGGAGATCCGCGACAGCCGCATGAACGACCCGGTCGCGGTGTGGTGCTCGGACCGCGCCGACGTGCGCACCGTCGCCGACTTCGACGGCCAGAAGCTGCTCAGCTATCGGTTCGGCTGGGTCAAGATCGAGGACGGGCAGGAGGGCGGATGCGGGCCGCAGGGCGCCAGTTACGGCCCCGGCGAGGACGGCATGGGCGACCACGAGTTCGCCGGCGAACTGCAGGCCTCGGGTTTTCCGTTTCAGGTCAGCGTCGCCAACGTCAACTGAGGGCGGCTGCAATTGCGGCGCGAAAGCCGGCTCGCTACGCGGCGCCGGCCCGGGTGGTCCGCCGGGCTGCGACAGCACGGCACCGCGGCCCACCTCCTCGGTGCCGCCCGTCATGCGCTTGCTGATGTGTCGACATGGCAGCGGCGCCTACACCCGGTCGCGCCTCCCTGGATGCAGCGACTCGCTGTCTCATTATTGATAGTTGACGCCGCGCGCTCGCGGCCCGTAGGTTGGCCTGGGGGATAGGTCGATGGCGAAGACGATTGCGGGCGTGGTGGTTGCGGCGGTGTTGTGCGGCGCGGGCGAGGCGGCAGCGGCCGGGCCGTCGCTGGTGCGGGCGTTCGACCCGGCGCAGGGCGAGCTGCCGGAGTCGATCACGACCGACTGGGCCGGCAACCTCTACATGTCGATGGGCCCGGTGGTGAAGAAGCTGAAGCCGAACGGCCAGTTCACGACTCTGGCGACGCCGCCGGTGCCGGCGGGCACCTTCATGCTCGGGCTCAAGTTCGGCGAGGACGGCTGGCTCTACGCCGGCAGCGGCTCGTTCGCGCCCGAGCCGTCGGCCGCGTTCGTGTGGCGGATCAACCCGGTCACCGGCCACACCACCGAGTACGCCGCGCTCGATCCGCTCGGCTTCCCCAACGACCTCGCGTTCGACGATCGCGGCGACCTCTACGTCACCGACCCATTCCTCGGCCTGATCTGGAAGATCGACGACGACGGCGACGCCGAGGTGTGGCTCGCCGATCCTTCGCTCGAGGGCGACACGGTGACGCCGTTCTTGCCGTTCCACAGCTTCGGCGCCGACGGCATCGCGTTCGACCGGTGGAAGCGCAACCTCTACGTCGGCAACCTCGATTACGGCACGATCGTGCGGATCCCGATCGAGTGCGACGGCGAGCCGGGCGAGCCGGAGGTCTGGGTCGACGACTACGACAAGCTCGCCGGCGCCGACGGCATCGCCTTCGACGCCGACGGCGATCTCTACGTCGCGGTCAACGGGCAGGACCGGCTGGTGCGCGTCGACGACGACGGCGACGTCCACGTGCTGGCCCAGGGCGGCCTGCTCGACGCGCCGTCGAGCGTGGTGTTCGGGCAGACCTTGCTGACGAAGAAGAAGCTCTACGTCACCAGCTTCGCCATCAATCGCTACCTCGGCGTGGTGCCGGGCACGCCGAAGCCGGCGTTGCTCTCGTTGTCGGTGCCGGACTGGGGCCTCGCGCTGCCCTGACGCGGCGGCGGGCCGGCGGTCTGCAGAGCGAGCGCTGCCGCGGCGGCGCGGACGAGCGTACGCGCGATTGCATCTGCACGGCGGGAGGCGCGCGAAGCAGCGGCTGACGCGTCCTGACCGCCGTTCCGGGTGTTATTATCACGAGAGATGACCGCGAGGTCGGGACCTTCGGGGCAGCTTGGCAGCGCGCACGTCGGCTTCGGGGGTCCCGACGTGGCGGCGCTGTGGAACGCCGCCGAGCTGCTGCTGGCGCGGGTGCGGCTGGCGCCGCGGCTGCAGATCGAGGAGCTGGCCGGCGCCGTGCGCGAGCTGTCGGGGCGCGACCCGGAGGAGCTGTTCGCCGACCCCGCGGGCCTGCGCGCGCTGATCCACGACGACGACCTCGAGCGCTACGACGACGCGATCGCGGGCGCGTCGCCCTGCACGTCGATGTTCCGCTGGCGGCCGCCGCAGGCGCCGGTCCGCTGGACCGAGCACACGATCGTGCCGTGGCTCGACGAGCACGCGCGCCCGGTCGGCTTCCTCTGCCTCGTCCGCGCCGTGCGCAGCGCCTCCTCGGTGGAGCTCAAGCGCGACGACTCGTACTTCCACACCCTGCTGCAGACCATCAACGACGGCATCCTCGTCAACGACCCCGACGGCGCGATCGACTTCGTCAACTCGCGGCTCGCGGCCATGCTGGCGACCACGCCCGAGGCGATGATCGGCCGCCGGATCTTCGACTACATGGACGACGAGAGCGCCGCCGCGGCGCGGGCCAACCTGAAGCGCAGGCGGCAGGGCGCCGAGGACCAGTTCGACTTCCGCTTCCGCCGCGAGGACGGCGCCGACTTCTGGGCCATCGTCTCGGCCAAGCCGCTGTTCGGCCCGAACGGCGAGCACCGCGGCTCGCTGGTGGCGATCACCGACATCACCGCGCGCCGGCGGGTCGAGGAGGACCTACGGCGCGCCCGCGACGAGCTCGAGGTCCGCGTCGCCGAGCGCACCGAGCAGCTCACGCTCGAGGTGCAGGAGCGGCGGCGGGCCGAGACGCTGGCGCTCGAGGCCAGCCGGACCAAGAGCATCTTCCTCGCCAACATGAGCCACGAGCTGCGGACCCCGCTCAACGCGATCATCGGCTACACCGAGCTGCTGGCCGAGGAGCGCGACGCCGAGGACGAGCTGCAGCGCGACCTCGGGCGGATCCACGGCGCCGCCACCCACCTGCTCGAGCTCATCAACAACATCCTCGACCTGTCGAAGATCGAGGCGGCCAAGATGGAGGTCACGCGCGAGCGCTGCGTGATCGGCCCGCTGCTCGACGACCTGCAGAGCACCGTGCTGCCGGCGGCGGTCAAGAACGGCAACCACATCCAGGTGCTGTGCGACGAGCCGCAGCGGGTGATCGTCATCGACCGCACCAAGTTGAAGCAGATCCTGCTCAACCTGCTCGGCAACGCGGTCAAGTTCACCCGCCGCGGGTGGATCGAGCTGCGCGTGTCGTTCGAGCGCGAGGACGACGTCGACTTCCTCGTCGCGGTGGTGTCCGACACCGGGCCAGGGATCCCGGCGCACAAGATCGGCAGCCTGTTCAGCGCCTTCCAGCAGGCCGACGGCTCGATCGCCCGCAAGTTCGGCGGCACCGGCCTCGGCCTGGCGATCTGCCGCGAGCTGTGTCACCTGCTCGGCGGCGACATCCAGGTCAAGAGCGAGGCGGGCGAGGGCACGACCTTCACGGTGCGCCTGCCGCTGCTGCCGATGTGATCGGCTGCCCACATTCGCGAATGTGAGAAGCTCCCGGCGCCTCGCGCGAAGGCGGCCGCGGTTGTCGTCAGCGCGCCAGCGTGCGCGCCACGTCGAGCACGCGGTCGACCCGCGGCCGCTTGTAGAACCGCTCGCCGTCGTCCTCGAAGAACACCGGCTTGAAGTCCCGGTCGAGGATGAAGGTGCCGGCGAGGCCGACGCCGTTGCCGAAGTCCCAGCGCGACCACGCCTTGAGCATCACGCCCTCGGGGTCGCTGAGGATCGGGAACGTGAGGTGCTGGCGCTCGATCATGATCTTCGCGCCCTCGAGGTCGTCGGCGGACACCGCCGCGACGTTCACGCCGAGGGCCTGGAGCTGCGGCAACACTTCCTGCAGCTTCCCGAGCTGCGCCCTGCAGAAGGGTCACCAGTGGCCGCGATACGTGACCAGGACCAGCCCGTGGGGGCCGGCGAGATCCGCCAGCCCGCGCGGGGTCCCGGTGCTGTCGGGGACGCGGAAGTCCGGGGCCACCGCGAACGGCGGGGGCGCCTCGGCGCGGCTGGGCGCGACCGGACCGCCGCGCTGACCCGCGCAGGCCGCGATCCCGATGGCGAGGTGAGCGGCGAGCGCGAAGACGCGAGCAGGGCGGGGCATCGCTGCCAAGCTATCCGGGCCGATGAGGCCGCCGCAAGGGCCGTGGTACGATGCCCCCAGACTCGTGTCTTCTCCCGCCGATCTGACGCTGGACACGCCGCTGACGCCGGTCCTGTCGCACGCGAGCCCGCCGCCCGAAGCGGGGACGCCGCTGACGCCGCCGGTCGACGGCGAGCCGGCCAACGACTGCTCGGCCGACTTGGAGCCGCTGCCGAGCCGGATCGGCCGCTTCAACGTGCTCAAGCGGCTCGGCTCCGGCGGCATGGGCGTCGTCTACGTCGCCTACGACCGCGACCTCGACCGCAAGGTCGCGCTCAAGGTGCTGCGGACCGCCGCCGTCAGCCGCAGCAAGCGCGACAAGGCGCGCCACCGGCTGATGCGCGAGGCGCAGGCGATGGCGCAGCTGTCGCACCCGAACGTGATCGCGATCTTCGACGTCGGCTCGATCGAGGACGAGATCTTCTTCGCGATGGAGTTCGTCAAGGGCGTGACCCTGACGAAGTGGTTGCGCTCGGCGGAGGGCCCCAACGGGCCGCGGCGGCGCGGGTGGAAGGAGGTGCTGCTGGTGTTCATGCAGGCCGGCCGCGGGCTGGCGGCGGCGCACAAGGCCGGCATCATCCACCGCGACTTCAAGCCCGACAACGTGCTGATCGACGCCGAGGGCCGCGTGCGCGTCGGCGACTTCGGGCTCGCCCGCGCCGGCCACGGCCTCGGTCCGTTGGCCCGGCCCGACACCTACACCGAGGTGATCAAGGCGATGGCCGAGAAGAGCCTGCTCGACATGCGGATCACCCGCACGGGCGGCATGACCGGTACGCCGGCGTACATGGCCCCCGAGCAGTACCTCGGCCAGGCCACCGACGCGCGCACCGACCAGTTCAGCTTCTGCGTCGCCCTGTACGAGGGCCTCTACGGCCAGCGCCCGTTCGTCGGCGACCGCGTGCCGGTGGTCCGCGAGGCCGTGCTCGCCGGCCGCGTGCAGGAGGTCCCGAAGGACACCGACGTCCCGGCCTGGCTGCACCGCATCGTCCTGCGCGGCCTCAGCGTCCGCCCCGCCGACCGCTTCAAGTCGATGGACGAGCTGCTCGACCACCTCAACGAGACGCCGCGGCCGCGGGGCATCGGCCGCCGCCTCGCGCTCGCGGCCGGGCTCGCGGTCGCCTTCGCCGGGGCCGCCTTCGCCGTCTACGACGTGGTCGCCGCCCGCTCCGAGAAACCTGTCCTTTCGGGCATGTGCAAGGTGCCCGACCTCGGGTGGGACGAGGCCCGCCGGGCCGCGCTCGGCCGCGCCCTGACCGAGCGGCCGGGCGGGGCGGTGTTCACCGGGCCGACCCTGGCCGAGCTCGACCACCACGCCCAAGAACTTCGAGACATGTACCAGGAGACATGTCGCAACGCGCAGGCCGAGAGCGAGGGCGGGGACGCGGCGGCGCGCCGGCGGGCCTGCCTCGAGCGCCGGCGCAGCGCCTTCGCCGGGCTGGCGCGCGCGCTGTCCGAGGCCTCGGGCCCGGGGCTCGACCGCGCCGGCACGGCGCTCGACGCCCTGCCGGCCCCGCGCGACTGCGACGACCCGCGGCGGCTGGCGGCGGTGGTGCCGGTGCCGGAGGACGACGACCAGCGGGCCCAGGTCGAGCGCCTGCGGGCCGAGTTCGACTACGCGGCCGCGGTGCTGGCGCTGGGCGACGCCCCGCGGGCGTGGGACATCGCCCGCGCGCTGGCGACCGACGACGAGACGTGGCTGCCGGCCCGGGCCGAGGCGCTGTACGGGCGGGCGGCGATCGAGCGGGCGCTGGGGCGGGCCGAGTCGGCGGCGCGCGGTCTGGCGGACGCGCTGTGGGCGGCCGAGGCGAGCCGCCATGACGAGGTCGCGGCCGACGCCTTGACGCTGCAGTTCGCGGTCGAGTGCGAGGACCTGGGCCGCCGCGGCGAGGCGCGCCGGCTGTGGCCGCGCCTGTCGGCCGCGCTGCAGCGGCTCGGCGACGACGGCCGCCGCGAGGCCAGCGCCCGCGGCCGCTACGGCCGGGCCCTGCTGCAGGAGGGCGACGTCGAGACCGCGCGCGTCGAGTTGACGGCGGCGCTGCGCCGCGGCGAGGAGACCCTCGGCCGCGAGCACCCGCGGCTGCTCCCGATCTTGCTCGACCTGGCGACCGCGTGTCAGCGCGGCGGTCGCGACCGCGAGGCGAGCGGCCACGTCGCCCGCGCCGACGCGCTGGCCGCGACCCGCCTGCCGCCCGAGCACCCCGACCGCGCCCGCGTCCACGTGGTCGCCGGCGACCTCGCGCGCGCCCGCAGCGACACCGCGGCCGCGCGCCAGCGCTACGACGACGCCCTGGCCATCTACACCAAGATCTACGGACAGGACCATCCGGACATGTCCCTCGCGCTGGTCGGCCGCGGGCTGGCGGCCGCCGCCGATCACCGGTGGGCCGACGCCGCCGGCGACCTGCGGCGCGCGCTCGCGGCCTGGGAGCACGTCCTCGGCCCCGAGCACCCGCGCCTGGTCGAGCCGCTGACGTGGCTGTGCGCCGTCGACTCGGCCCTCGGCGAGCACGCCGCGGCCCAGGGCGCCTGCGCCCGCGCGCTGGCCCTGGCGACCCGCGCCGCCGTGCCGGCCCAGGTCGCGCTGGCCCGCTTCGCCCTCGCCAAGGCCCGCGCCGCCGCCGACCTGGCCGCCGGCGAGACGGGCCCCGAGAGCCGGGCGCAGACGGTCGCGCTGGCGCGCCAGGCCCTCGGCGAGGCCTCCGCCGGCGGCGAGACGGCCCTGGCGGCCGCGATCTCGGCCTGGATCGCCGGCCAGGGCTGATTTTTTACGAAGGGGCATGTCCAAAGGGACCTGTTGATGAGGGCATGTCTTGAAGGGCATGTCCCGAGCGACGCCACGCCGCGGGCGCGGGGCGGTTGGCGAGGACAGCGCTTCGGGCGGGCAGGCGCGGCCTCGGCCTGGGCTTCTCCACGGCCCGGAGGCCGTGCCGTCGATCGGTCTCCGAGGACATGTCCCCGGTGCCGTTGCGGCGCCGGCGCGAGGCTCGACGGGGCCGCTCCCGGGCCTGGTCCTGCGACATGCCTCCGAGGACATGTCCCGCGCGCCACGGCCGCGCCGTCGAGGCGCGTGCTCCGGCGCGGCGCTGCGACATGTCTTCGAGGACATGTCCGCGCGCCGCGGCCGCGCCGTCGAGGCGCGTGCTCGGGCGCGGCGCTGCGACATGTCTTCGAGGACATGTCCGCGCGCCGCGGCCGCGCCGTCGAGGCGCGTGCTCGGGCGCGGCGCTGCGACATGTCTCCGAGGACGTGTCCGCGCGCCGCTACGGCGCCGGCGCGGGCCGGCTGTCGAGGTACACCGGCAGCGAAGGCGTCGCGCCCTGGGCGGCCTCGGCGGCGGCGACCTGGGCCTGGAGCTGCTGGTAGAGGGCCGGCCAGTCGAGCGCGGGCAGGGCGGACGGGGTGGTCAGGCGGTCGGCGAGCAGGCCGATGTAGATCGCGCCGAAGGTCGTCATGTCGGGGCCGGGGTCGCAGCCGAAGCTGGTGCGGTCGTGGCGGGCCGCGGCGAGGCCGACGAGGCCCGGCACCTCGGCCAGGGCGGGGGCGAAGCCGCCGGCGTGGCAGGCCTGCAGCACCACCACCTTCGGCGTCGCGGCCGGGAACGCCTGCAGCGCGCGCGCCAGCATCGCCGGGGAGAACACCAGGTCGTCGGCGGGCGCCCCGGCGCGGCGGGCCGCCATCAGGAACGCCGGGTGGAACCCGCGGCCCGGCCCGGCCGCGAGCTGCAGCGCGTACTGGTCGAGCATCGCCGTATCTGGCGCTTCAAGCAGGTCCTTCGGGACATCCGGGGGCAGCAGCGAGCTCAGCCCGTGGGTCGTGACGTACAGGTAGAGGAACGGCGGCCGGCGGGCGGCCGCGCGGGCCAGGTGCTCGCGCACCACCGCGGTCGCCGCCGGGTAACAGTCGGCCAGCTCGGCGGCCAGGCGGCGGTACTGCGCGCGGTCGCGGCGGAACGCCTCGCGCGTGGGCTTCGCCCAGTAGCACACGATCTCGTCGGCAGGCACGCCACGGGTGCGCAACAACTCGCGCTGCGCAGCGACCTCGGCGGCGAAGTTGGCGACGTCGGACCCGCCCGCGACCAGGAACACGTGCGCGCGCTCGGGCAGCGGCGCTGTGCTGTACGGCACTGCCGCGACGAAGCGCGTGTACGCGAGCGGCGCGCCGCAGCCCGCGAGCGCGAGCGCGAGCCCGATCGCCGTGGTTGCGCGCAGGAGGCTCACGACGGCGAGGCTAGCACGGGGCGCTCGCGGGCTCTCCGCATCCGCCTGTCACGAAGAGCCTGTCTTGAAGGCCAGCTGTTTCGGGGCCGGCCCTGGGGCTTTCGCGCCCCATCCGCGATTGGACGCTTGATCGCAGCAGTGATGAAATGGTATCGATTGTTGCGCTATGAACAGTGTTTCCATCCCCTGGATTGCGAGCGCCCGCAAGGCGTCGTTCGCCGCGCTGATCCTCGTCGCTGCTGCGTGCGACAACGGCGGCGGCGGCTCGGCCTCGGACACCGACGACACGACCACGGACGCCACCAACGCGACCACCAACAACACCGACCAGCCGACGTCGACGGACGCGACCGACACCACCGACGGCACGACGACGGAGGACACCGGGACGCCGACGACCGGCGCGGGCGCGGTCGACTACGAGGCCGACATTCAGCCGATCTGGGACGGCAACTGCACGACGGGCTGTCACGTCGCCGGCGGCTCGGCCTCGGGCTGGTTCGTGATCACGCCGGGCGACTCGCACGGCGCGCTGGTCGGCAAGCAGTCGCTCGAGCTCGCGTCGATGCAGCTCATCGCGCCGATGGATCGCGACAACAGCTACCTGTGGCACAAGATCAACAACACGCACGTCGAGGTCGGCGGCAACGGCACTGCCATGCCGCCGCCGCCCGCGGCGATGCTGAGCAGCGGCGACCTCGAGAAGATCGGCGCGTGGATCGACGCCGGCGCGCCCGAGTGATGATGGGTGCGTGCGACCTCATGCGTCGCAAATGAAGTGGCCCGCCGCCGCGCTCGGGACGACCCCGAGCGAGCGGCGGTGCGCGCGT
This sequence comes from Nannocystis exedens, assembly GCF_002343915.1. GTDB lineage: Bacteria > Myxococcota_A > Polyangia > Nannocystales > Nannocystaceae > Nannocystis > Nannocystis exedens. The sequence continues at coordinate 8,106,646 of NZ_NETK01000001.1, forward strand.
CGGGACGCTGCGGTCTTGTGATAGTGTCCCGCCGCCATGTACGCCTCGATTCGATTGATCTTCACGTGCTCCCTGTTCGCCTTGCCGCTCGTCGCGTGTGGCGACGACGGCAACGCGACCGACGCCAACGCCACGCCGGGCACCACGGCGGACGACACGACCACAGGGACCGCGACCGACACGCCCGGCACGACCACCGGCACGGACGCGACCACCGAGCCCACCACCGGTGAGCCGACGACGACGACGACCGCGACCGAGACGGCGACCTCGCCCGGCACGACCACCGACGAGCCCGGGACCACGACCGACGAGCCCGGGACCACGACCGACGAGCCCGGCACCTCGACCGAGCCGGAGACCACGACCACCACGACCACCACGGGCGACGGCCTCAGCTGGGAGACCGACGTGTTCCCCGCGGCCATCGAGGGCAACTGCGGCTGCCATCAGCAGGGCTCCGGCGGCCTGACGATCACCGGCGCGCAGGACTCGTACCAGAACCTGGTCGACGTCGACTCGACCCAGGCCGCCGGCTTCAAGCGCGTCGTCCCCGGCGACTCGGCCAACTCGTACTTCCTGGCCAAGCTCAAGGGCACGAGCGGCGAGGCGCCGTTCAACGGCAACGCCGCGCAGATGCCGAAGGGCGGCGCGCCGCTGTCGGACGACCTGATCGCGCTGGTCGAGCAGTGGATCGACGAGGGCGCCGCGCCCTGAGCCCGGCCCGCGCTCGTTGAAGGCGAAGGGCATGTCCGAACGGACATGCCCTTTTCTGCTGGGTCTTGGAGACATGCCCCGAGGGACATGGCTCCGGAGGCCTTCACCGATCAGGCGAGGCGCTTCGCGACCACGTCCCAGTCGACGTTGGCGAAGAAGTCCTCGATGTAGGCGGCGCGCTCGGGCGGCAGCGGCTTGCGGTAGACGGCGAAGGCGTGCTCCCACACGTCGAGCGCGAGCAGCAGGCGGCCGCTGGCCGGGTGGCCGTCCTGGTGGTCCTCGACCCAGTGGTTCCAGATCTGCCCGTTGTTCGGGTCGAGGTAGGTCAGGGCCCAGCCGACGCCCGGCATCTTGGCGACGCCGGCGAGATCGGCCCTCCACGCCTCGATGCTGCCGAACTGCGCGGTGACCGCCTTGGCGAACGGGTTGTCCGCGCGCAGCTCGCCGGCCTTCGGGGTCAGGCCGTCGAAGTAGTACTCGTGGAGGCGCATGCCGTTCCACTCCCAGCCGAGCCGGCGCTTGAGCTCCTGGAAGCTGGAGTCGCCGGTCTTGCCCTCGTTGCTCAGGCCCGCGGTCTTGGCGAACAGGGCGTTGGTGCGGTTGACGTAACCGCCGTAGAGCTTGAGGTGGACCTCGATCTGCTCGTCGGTGATCCCGACGAGCCCCCTGAGGTGCGAATAATCCTTCGCCTTGTACTCGGCGGGCGCGTACTTGGAATCGCTCATCGGTCGCTCTCCTTGGCGGCCGGGAAGGTAGCACCGGTCGCGAACACGAGCGCTAGCGCACAGGGCGGGCCCGGCGCGCAGGGGCGGCATCCGGGCTTCCAGGGCATTCGGGCGTCCGATGGGCGGCGGCGGCCGGGCCGGGCCCACGAAGATCGCGGGAGCGCCGCACCTCGGGGGCGGCCGCGACGGCGGGCTCTCGCTTGACACCCCCGGGAACCCGCGGCTACCTTCCCGGCCCTCCAAAGCAAGGCCGCTCGCTATGTCGCAAGTCTGTCAGGTCACCGGGAAGCGCCCTCAGGGCGGCATGAACGTGTCGCATTCGCACATCCGCACGCACAAGCGGAACATCCCCAACCTGCACCGCAAGCGCTTCTTCGTGCCGAGCGAGGACCGCTGGGTCACCCTCCGGGTCAGCGCTCACGGCCTGCGCGTGATCGACAAGCGGGGCATCGAGTCCGTGCTCGCGGAGATCCGCGCCCGCGGCGAGAAGATCTGAGCCGGAAGAGCAGGCGACGAGATCGCCGCCCGCTCACGCGTCCGCCCGCCGGAGCCGCGATGTAAGAAGGAAGCGCGCATGGTCGAGATCCTCGTCCCGCTCTTCTTCTTCGTCACCGTGCTCGGCGTGTTGCTCGGCCCGAAGTACCTCCGCTTCAAGCACGAGCAGCGGATGAAGGAGCTCGAGGCCGGGGCCGGTGAAGCCGGCCAGCTCAAGGCCCTGATGGAAGAGCGCAAGGCGCTGCTCGCGGAGCGAAAGGCCCTCGAGCAGCGCGTGCAGTCGCTCGAGACCATCGTCTGCAACGTCGACTTCGAGCTCAACGCCAAGCTGCAGCGGCTCGCGGTCGCGACCCAGAGCATCGCCGCTCTCGGGCCGGCGCCGGCCCAGCGGGCGGCGATCTCGGCCGCGACCGGCGAGGCCGAGAGCCTGATCGCCGGCCAGGTCCGGCCCGGCCAGCGCGTCGCCAACCGCTTCGTCGTCGCCCGCCTGCTCGGCGCCGGCGGCATGGGTGCCGTCTACCTCGCGCGCGACGAGCAGCTCGGCGAGGAGGTCGCGCTCAAGGTGGTCGCCGGCCTCGGCCTGCTCGACCCCGGCGCCGCCGATCGCCTGCGCCGCGAGGCCAGCACGGCCAGGCGGATCTCCCACCCCAACGTCGTGCGCTTGCACGACATCGGCGAGGAGAACGGCCTCTTGTTCCTGTCGATGGAGTACGTGGCCGGCGAGAGCCTCGCGGCTCGGCTCAAGCGGCTCGGGGCGATCCCCGCGGCGCAGCTGCGGCCGATCGCCGAGCAGCTGTGCGACGGCCTCGCCGCCGCGCACGCCGCCGGCGTCATCCACCGCGACCTCAAGCCGGCCAACGTGCTGCTCGCCGGCGATCGCACGGTCAAGATCATCGACTTCGGGATCGCCCGCCCGCTGACCGAGGCCGGCATGACGGCGACCAACATGGTCGTCGGGACCCCCGAGTACATGGCGCCCGAGCAGGTCCGCGGCGGCCACGTCGACGCCCGCACCGACATCTACGCGCTCGGGGCGATGCTCTACCACGCGCTGACCGGCCGGCCGCCGTTCGCCGCGCCGTCGCCGATCGCGCTCGGCCTGGCCCACTGCCAGGATCCGGTGCCGGCGCCGCGGCTGCTCCGCCCCGACATCCCGGTCGAGTGGGAGGCGCTGATCCTCCGCGCGCTCGAGAAGGATCCGGCGCGCCGGTTCCAGACCGCGGGCGAGCTGCGCGAGGTGTTCCGCGCCAGCGAGGCGCCGACCTGGCACGCCCCGGCGCCGACCGTGCGCGTGTGAGCCTCAGCGGGCCACGTAGCGGCGGTGGGTGAACACCGCGTCCATGCGGGTGATGTTCGGCGCGACGTCGCGGAAGCGGACGAAGTCCCACTTGTTGGGGGTCGGGATCGCCTCGCCCGACGCGACCGTGCGCTCCCACTGGATCGCGCTGACGTCGTCGAGGAAGGCGACGCCGGCGCCGCGCGGCGGCCGATCTTGCCGAAAGGACAGGTGCATCCCGCGCGCGCCGGCCGGCGGGGTGACGGTGGCCGCGAAGCGGGCCCAGTCGTAGCTGCCGGCTTTCTGGGTGAACACGACCTGCTCGCCGAGCAGCGCGGCGTCGACGAAGAAGCGCACCCGCACGACCACCTCGCCGGCCGCCTCGCCGCGCAGGTAGCCGCGGATCGTGATCGGCTTGTCGCCGTCGATCGGGACGCGGCGGCGAGTGACGAGCGAGGTGGTCTCGTCGTCGTCGGCCGCGCGCCGCAGGGCCGCGGCGCGCACGCCGTGGCGGACGGTGCGGCCCTGGACGAAGGCCGCCGCGCGCTGCTCCCAGCCGAAGGCGTCGCCGACCTCGCCGTCGACGTCGAGGTCCTCGAAGTCGCCGTGGTCGAGGAGGTCGCGGCCGAGCACGATGTCGGCGGGGACGTCGGTGTCGACGCGGGCGAGGCTGTCGGCCGGGCCGCGGCGGGCGAACGTCACCGCGCCGCTGTCGCGGCCGAGCACGGCGAGGCGCACCGGCTCGCGCGTGTCGGCGAAGGCGTAGCGGCGCGGGTCGGCGAACGCGAGCACGCGGTGACGGGAGGGGAACACGACGGCGCCGCGCAGGCCGTCGCGTTCGCCGCGGCGAACGCCGCCGGGCAGGTTGGTCGAGAGGTGGGCGACGAGCCGGCCGACGCGGGCCAGCGCCTCGCCGGCCAGCAGCCGCGGCACGTAGCCGTCGAGCCGCACGGGGATCAGCTCGACCCGCTCGACCTCGTGGCCGCCGCCGCGCGCGTCGACGTCGACGACCGCGATCACCGACTCGACGGTGTCGTGGGTGGTCTGGTCGAACAGGAAGTTGCCGAGCGACATCAGCACGAACCGCCGCGCGTCGGGCCCCTCGGCCACGCCGACGCCCTGCAGCACGTGCGGGTGATGGGCGACCACCAGGCCGGCGCCGCCGGCGATCGCGTCGACGAACAGCGCCCGCATGTCGGCGGTCGGGTAGCGGCCGTACTCGGCGCCGCCGTGCAGCATCGGCACCGCGAACGCCTCACCGGCGTCGGCGAGGAACTCGCCGAGGTTCTCGGGCGAGGCGTACAGCGCCCCGCTCTTGGCCGGGTCCTCGGCGACGAGGTGATAGTCGGCGAGGTCGAGGCCGTCGAACCGCATCTGCGACAGCCCCAGCAGCGCGACGTCGACGTCGTGGAGCCGGCGGACGATCGCGGTGCGCCGGGCCTCGCGCTCGCTCATGCCCGCGCCGGTGCGGTCGAGCCCGGCGGCGGCGAGGAAGCCGAGCGTGTCGGCGACGCCGGGCGCGAGGAAGTCGAACACGTGGTTGTTGCCCGAGCTGACCGCGTCGACGCCGACGTTCACCAGACCCTGCACCGCGTCGGGGTGCGAGTGCAGGACGTAGGGCTTGTACGGGTGCGGCGTGTCGGGCCGATCGGTGACCACGCATTCGAGGTTGGCCACGGTGTAGTCGGCGGAGGCGAGGACGTCGCGGACGAATCGCAGCACCCGCTCGGCGTCGGCGGCGCGCGAGCCGGGGCGGATCAGGTCGCCGGGCTCGCCCTCGACGCCGTCCTCGTCGCCGTCGACGAAGCGGCGCCCGAACATGGTGTCGCCGACGAACATCAGCCGCACGCGCCACGGCCGGCGCGCGGTCATCTCGAGCTCGCCGACGTCGAGGGTGGCGAGCCGCGCCGGCCGCTGCAGGTCGATCGGGATCGATTCGCGGTAGTGCGAGCCGTGGGTGAGCCGCAGCAGCAGCGAGCGCCGCGGCAGGCCGGGCAGGAGGAAGCGTCCGTCGGGCCCGCTGACGACCCGGGGCGGTCGCCTGGTCGCCGCGAAGTCGACCGCCTCGACGGTGACGCCGACGAGCGGCCGCCCGTCGCGGTCGACGATCCGCCCGCGCAGCCGCAGCGCGCCGTCGGCCGCCGCGCTGAGCACCGGCTCGGGTGCGGCCCGCACCGACACGGTCGCGAGGGCGGTCGCACCGGCGAAAAGCAGCGGGCCGAGGCGTCGCGCGAGCAGCGAGTGGTCCATGGCGTTTTGTGAAGGATGGATCGCGGCGCCCACGCGACCAGTGAGCGACGGCGCGCGGTCAAGCCCCGGGTGTCACCATTGCCGGTGGAATGATGGGTGGCGCGAGTCCGCGCGCCCAGGTGGCGAGCACGGCGGCTGTCACCTTTTTCGTCGGCGCCCGTAAAGCGAGGCGACGGAGACAACATGCTGCGCACCACCATCGCCTCGCTCGCCCTGCTCCTCGGCACCCTCACCGGCTGCCAAACCGAACCCGACATCCAGGCCCGCGCGGCCGAGCTCGCCGATATGCCCGGCGTGGCGGTCAAGATCGCCGGCGCCGACCTCGACCACACCCAGGTCCATGCGATCGCCAAGCACCTCGAGGCCAAGGCCGTGGACACCGGGGCGGCGATGGTGCGGATGAAGAAGGACGATCAGGGCGGGTCGTCGCTCGAGATCGAGCTGTACGCGAAGTCGCTGCCCCCGGCCGAGGCGCTGACCGCCGACCTCAAGACGACCTTCCCGGCCCTTGCGGACGCGACGATCACGACCGCCCCCGCGGCGGGCCAGGTCGGCGACCTGCCGGCGATCGAGGTGAGCAAGGAGCTCTCGCCCGAGGAGGCGAAGCAGGAGATCCTCGACCAACTCCAGGCCGACGGCGTCGACGGCCACGTGGACGTGCAGATCCAGGACGGCGCCGACGGCCGTCGGATCGAGGTCAAGATCGAGAAGCAAGAGGTCCACTGATCACCGAATGTCGATAGCCGCGGCGGCGCCTCGGCCTCGCTTCCGCGGAGCGAGAAATGGAGGCAGTCGCGGCGCCTCGATCTCGCTTCAGTCGTCGTCACCGGCCGGCGCTCGCTCGCGCCGGCCGGTGCTCGTGCGCTTGGCGGTCTTGCGTTTCGCCGCCTTGCGCCCGGCTCCGGTCGGACGGCCGGGGCGCCGGCGCCGGGTCGCCGACCCGGCTTTCTTCGTCGGCGACTGCTTCGGCAGCATCAGCCCGGCGGCCGTCATGTCGTGCGATTTGCCGGCGGGCGTCAGCGTCGCGCGCTCGAACGGGATGACCTTGCCGCGCTTGGTGAACGAGGCCTCCTCGAGGGTCACGAGGCCCGCGGCGACCAGGCCGCCGAGCAAGTGCTCGAACGAGCGGCGATCGACGTCGCCGTCGGGAAAGGTGTCGCGGTGGAGCCGGCCGGTGGCCTGGCCGTCTTTTTGGGCCAGCGCGGCGAGGAGGCGCGACGCGTGGACCTGTTCGCTCGGGCTGGGGGCGCGGAACTCCTGGGCGATGCACCGATCGGGAGCACAGCCGTCGCAGATCCCGCAAGGCTCGCCGCGGTCCTCCTGGTCGCCGAAGTGGCGGACGAGCCGCACCATCCGGCAGCCGTGGCCCTCGGCGAAGCGGGCCATGCCCTCGAGCTGGACCTGCTTGTGCTCGCGCTGGGCGGCGTAGCCGGCCTTCCAGGTCGGCGCGCCCTTGCTGATCGCGTCCTCGCCGCTCTCGAGCGCGCCGCCGTGGATGACCAGCTTCTCGAGGGCGCGCTCGAACGCCTCGCGGCCGGCGCGGCTGCGTCTCTTGGTGAGGGCCGCGCGGTTCGTCGGCGTGTTCGGCAGCTTCTTGAAAATCTTCTCGAGCTCGAGCGGATCGGGGTAGTCGCGCTCGTGGAAGAATTCATGGGTCTTGCGATCGACGTAGGCGTGGAACAGCACCGCCCGCGCGGGCGCGCCGTCGCGGCCGGCGCGCCCGATCTCCTGATAATAGCCCTCGAGGCTGCCGGGCAGCGCCGCGTGGACGATCGTGCGCACGTCGGCCTTGTCGATGCCCATGCCGAACGCGGTGGTGGCGACGATGACTTCGCGCTGGCCGGCCAGGAAGGCCGCCTGGACGCGATCGCGGTCGTCGTTGCTCATGCCGGCGTGGTAGGCGGCGGCGAGCCGCGGACCGAGCGCGTCGGCCAGCTCCTCGGCGCTCTTGCGGGTGGCGGCGTAGACGATCGCGGGCCGGCGCGCGCGCTCGGACAAGAGCTCACAGATCGCCGCGGCGCGCTCGCCCGGGTTGCGGGCGATGACCTCGATGGCGATGTTGGTGCGGCGAAAGCCGTGGATGAAGCGTTTGGCGTCGCGCAGGCCGAGCTGGGCGACGATGTCGTCCTGGACGGTGGGCGTGGCGGTCGCGGTCAGGGCGATGATCGGCGCCGGGCGCAACGCGGGCAGCCGCTGGCCGAGCATGCGATAGTCCGGGCGAAAGTCGTGGCCCCATTGCGAGATGCAGTGGGCCTCGTCGACGGCGATCAACGCCGGGGTGCGCCGGGCGAGCATCTCCGGGAAGCCAGGCACCCGCAGGCGCTCGGGTGCGATGAACAGGAAGTCGAGCGCGCCGGCGAGGTAATCGAGGCACGCCTGGCGTGATTCGGCGCGGCTGCGGCCGGAGTGGATCCGCTCGGCGCGAAAGCCCTGGGCCGCGAGCCGGGTCGCTTGATCTTCCATCAGGGCGATGAGCGGGCTTATCACCAGAGTGGTGCCGCCGCGGGCGATGCCGGGTAACTGATAGCAGAGCGACTTGCCGGCCCCCGTCGGCATGACGAGCAGGAGATCGCGGCCGAGCGTGGCGGCGCGACAGACGGCCTCCTGGTAGGGGCGAAAGCCGGAGAAGCCGAACCGCGAGCGCAACAGGCCGAGCAGGTCGTCGCCCCGGGCGCGGGAAGCCGCGTCGAGCGGCTCGCTCGCAGCGATGCGCGGAGGCGCGGGGGCCCTCTCGATGCGGTCGCTCGCGGGTGGGCGGTGAGGCGAGGTCGCGGGTGCGGTCTCGAAGAGGTCGCGCGCGGAGCTGCGGCGAGGCGCGGGCGCCGAAGAGACTTCGGAGAGGTCGCTCGCCGTTCCGCGTCGAGGCGAGGCCGCAGGTGAGGCTTCATGGGGCTCACTCGCAGCGATGCGGCGAGGTGCGAGCGCGGGGGAGGTTTCGACGCGGTCGATCGTGGTTCCGCGGCGCAGAGGAGGCTCGTCTCGCTCGCTCTCGCCGAGAGGCCGAGACGCGAAGAGGTCGCCCGTGGTCCCGCGGCGAGGGGTCGTCGCGGAAGACGGCTCGGAGGGCGCGCTCGCTCGCGCGCGAGGCGGGGTGGTCGCGGGGACGGAAGCGAAGAGGTCGCCCGGGGTTTCGCGGCGAGGAGGGGGCGACGCCTGGATCGGCTCGCTCGCAGGGGGGCGTCGAGACGAGGTCGAGGCAGTGGAAGCGAAGAGGTCGCCTGGAACGCGGCGGGGAGGGAGCGTCGCGAACGATGCGCCGTCGGCCTCGCTCGCGGCGATGCGAGGGGCGGGCGAGAGGGAGCGAGAATCAAGGCCGTCGAGCGAGGTCCCGGGGCGCGACGCGGTCACGGAGGACGCCTCGGGCTCGTCGCTCGCAGCAATGCGGCGAGGCGGGCCCGCGGGCGCGGTCGTGAGGAGATCACGAGTGATTCTCCGGCGCGGCGCGGTCGTGGTGGAGGCAGCCATGGGATCGCTCGCCGCGGGGGGGCGAGACGCAGGCGCCGAAGGAGCCTCGGCCGCGTCGCTCGCAGCAATGCGGCGAGGCGGGCTCGCGGGCGCGGTCGCGAAGAGATCACCGCTGATTCTCCGGCGAGGCGCGGTCGTGGTGGAGGCAGCCATGGGATCGCTCGCCGGTCGGCGGTGAGACGCAGGCGCCGAAGGAGCCTCGCTCGGGCGCGCAGGGCGGGGGCGGGGCTCGTTCGCGCCGTCCGGGGGGCTCGGGAGCGGGCCGCCGGTGACGCGGGCGACGACGGTGGTGACGAACGATTCGATCGCCGCCATGAAGGTCGAAAGCTCGCCGTCGCCGCGCGACATTCGCTTGAGCTTGGCCTCCCACTCGCCGGTCATCGCCGGGCTCTTGACGTCGGGGTGGACGACCGAGATCAGATGAATGCCCTTGTCGGTGGCCGCGAGCGACTTGCCCTCGCGGACCGCGTATTCGCGGCGCAGCAGCGTCTCGATGATCTGGGCGCGGGTGGCCGGGGTGCCGAGGCCGAGGTCGCGCATCGCGTCCGACAGCTCCTTCTCCTCGAGCGTGCGGCCGGCCGTCTCCATCGCGGTGAGCAGGGTGGCCTCGGTGTGACGCGGCGGGGGGCGCGTCTGCTTGTCGACGGCCTTCGCGTCGAGCACCTGCTGCGGCTGGCCGCGGGCGAGGCCGGCGGGCAGCGCCTGATCGCCGGCGTCCGACTCGCTCGCGGCCTTGTCGGCCTTGCCGCGGGGTTTGGCGGCCGGCTTGCCGTGGCCGACCTCGAGCACCTTCCAGCCGGGCTGCTGGACCGCGGTGCCGCGGCTCTCGTAATGATCGACGATCGCGGGCTCGTCCGCGGAGGTGATCGTGGTGACCACGGTCGTCGCCGAATAGATGTAGTCGTCGTGCCACGCCGCGAGCAATCGGCGGCAGATCAGGTCGTAGATCTTCTGCTCGAGGGCGGTCAGCGTGGCCTCATTCGCCGACTTGGCGGTGGGCAGGATGGCGTGGTGATCGGTCACCCGGGGGTCGTCGACGAAGCGGCGGCCGAGGGGGCGCTTGCCGGTGCCGGGGGCGAGCAGGCCGGGATAGCGGCCGCTCACGGCCGCGGCGACGCCTTCGAGGGTCGCGGCGACGGCCGTCGAGAGGTGGCGGCTGTCGGTGCGCGGGTAGCTGATCAGCTTGTGCCGCTCGTACAGCGCCTGGGCGACGTCGAGGGTCTTCTGCGCGCTCATGCCGTACAGGCGATTGGCGTGGCGCTGCAGCTCGGTGAGGTCGTACAGCAGCGGGGGCGGGAGCTTGCGGGTCTCGGCCTTGATCGACGCGATCGCGGCCCGACCGGCGAGCGCCCGGGCGACGATCGCGGCTGCTTCGACCCCGTCGGCGGGGAGTCGCCTGCGCTTGGCCGGCTCGTCGTCGGTCTCGCCCGGGGCGGGCGGTCGGAACCACGTGCCCTCGTAGGCGCCCGGCCGCGGCGTCGCGTCGGTGATCGGCTGGAAGCGGGCCACGACCTCGCGGTAGTCCTCCGGCACGAAGTCGCGGATCGCCAGCTCGCGCTGGACGAGGATCGCCAGGGTCGGCGTCTGCACGCGGCCGACCGAGATGTCCCGATCGAGCACGAGGCTGTAGGCGCGGGACAGGTTCATGCCGACCAGCCAGTCGGCGCGGCTGCGGCCGCGGGCGGCGTCGGCGAGGTCGTCGAAGTCGGCGCCGCTGCGCAGGCGCGAGAAGCCGTCGAGGATCGCCTCGCGGGTCAGGGACGAGATCCACAGCCGGCTGACCGGCTTCGTGCAGCCGGCGGCCTCGTAGATGTAGCGAAAGATCAGCTCGCCCTCGCGGCCGGCATCGGTCGCGCACACGACCCGCGTGACCGCGCGATCGCTCAGGAGCCGGCGCACGACCTCGAACTGCGCCCGGGTGTCGGGGATGACGACCAGCGGAAACCGGGCCGGCAGCATCGGCAGGGTGTGCAGGCTCCAGCGCTTCCACGCGGGGTCGATCTCGTGCGGCTGGGCCAGCGCGACGAGGTGGCCGATGGCCCAGGTGACGACGTACCCGCCGCCCTCGAAGTAGTTCGCGCGCCGCCCCGTGACGCCGAGCGCGGCGGCGATGTCGCGGGCGACGGAGGGCTTCTCGGCGATGACGACGGTGGTCACGGACGGACGCGGCAGCCGGCGAGGAGCCGGGCGCGCGCGACCTTAGCACATCCGATCGGCGCGCCGCCGGGCGCCCGGGACGCGAGCGCCGGGGCGCGTCGCGCCCGGGGACGAACCGAAGGCCCCGGCGCGCGAGCCGGACGAGTCGCCGTCATACATGTCCTTTGAAACATGTTGTTTCGCCCGCGACGATCACGGCCCGGTGTGCTCGCCCTCGGCCTGGATGCGGATCTTGATCTCGCGGCGGCCGGCGCCGTCGTCGGAGATCTCGACCTCGGCGTCGCCGCGGAAACCGCGAGCCTCGAGGCGCTCGAGGATCTCGGCGCGCGCGGCCTCGGCGTCGTCCTTGTCGAGCAGCTCGAGGTCGAACCACTCGAGGCCGAGCCGGCCGCCGAGCGTGCCGTGGACCGTCTCGACCAGCGGCTCGATCCGGCAGCTCTCGGGCTGCAGCTCCGGCACGCCCTCGACCTCGGCCAGCAGCTCGTCGCCGACGAGGGCGGCGTCCTCGCCCCACAGGTCGATGCGGACGGTCGCCGGCCCGGTGTGCTCGGCGTGGACCCGCATCGTCACCTGATCGGCGCCGGCGCGCTGCTGCAGGCGGTCGGCCAGGCCGCGCAGACGATGGCCGGCCAGCAGGTCGTCGCCGCGGGTCTCGCACCAGACGGTCGCGCCGAAGCCACGATCGTAGTCGTAGGGCATGCGGCAGGCCGCGGCGACCGCGACCGCGGCCAGGCCGGTCGTCAGCGCCCAGCGGTGGCCGCGGACGAACCCGGCGAAGCCGGGCCGCGCGGGCGCGGGGTGGCGGCGGGCGAACCTGGCCATGAGGTCCTGTTCCAAGGACGGTGGCGGAACAGACATGTCCTCAAGAGCATGTCCTTCGGGAACGCCGGCGCGGTAGAGGCGCCGGAGCGCGGCGGGGAGGCGATCAGGCCAGGGCACTTTCGGCTCCTTTCTTGCTCGCGGCGGGGCGGAGGCGGGCGCGGAGGTCGCGGAGGACCCGCGACACGCGCTGCTTGACGGCGGCCTCCTGCAGGCCGAGGAGTTCGGCGATCTCGCGGTGGCGCAGGCCGTCGGCGAAGCGCAGGGCGAGGAGCTCGCGCGTGTCGGCCGGGAGCTCGCGCACCAGGGCGGCGAGCTGGTCGAGCTGTTCGCGCCGGAGGAGGCCGCCCTCGGGGCCGACGGCGTCGCTCGGCAGCAGGTCGAGCAGCTCGGGGGCGGCCGCGGGCCGTGACCGGCGCAGGTGGTCGATGACGGCGTTGCGGGCGAAGGTGAGCAGCCAGCCGCGCACGCTGCCGCGCTCGCGGTCGTAGTCGCCGAGCCGCTCGACGAAGGCGACGAACACCCGCGCGGTCAGGTCCTCGGCGTCGGCCCGGGCCGGCACGCGGCGGGCGACGAAGCGGACGACATCGGGGTAGAGGTCGCGGTACAGCGCGCGGAACGCCTCGCCGTCGCCGTCGCGGGCGCGGGCGAGGCGACGCGCGTGGAGCTCGTCGCGCAGCGGCCAGGGGAGCTGCATGTCTGTCGGCAGGGTACGGGCCGGCGCGAGAAAGGTGACAGGCGCGAAGTCACGAGCCGCGCGGCGGCCCGCGCGCGGTCGCCGATTGCGGAGCGGGATCGCGGCGCCCGTGGCCGCAGCGAGGGGGTCACCTTGGTGGTGGCGCCGAGGACGAGCGTGAGACGCGGCGACCGGGCTGTCGCGGGCGCGACGGTCCGCCTGTCGCGCGAGCCCGTGCGAAACCGGGGTCGGGGCCAGCGAACGCGGTTCATGAGGGCCATGTTCCGATGGACATGTGCTTTCGAGCATGTGAGTGGATTGCCCCCGGGACGCGAGCGACGAACAGCCGATCGACGCGTGCGGCGGGGACATCCCCGGGTGGGGCGAGCCACGATTGCGCACCGTGGACAGGCGGAGCCCGAGCGCAGGCCAACGCGCGAGGAGGGGGCCCGCGAGATCGTGGAGAATGTATGGAGCGCGGAGACGGTGCGTGAGGCGAACAAGCGTTCGATACTGAAGAAAGGGAGCGCGGGTCGGGCGAAGGAGCGTGGGGCCGTGCGCGAGGCGGGTCTCGCCTGCGAGCGTGGAGAATCGATCGAGCGCGAGCGAAGGCCGCACCCCGAGCCGGCCGCCCGTTCGATGTCGGGGAGAGCGCGAGCGGGCGAGCGGGGCGGGGAGCGAGACGAGGACTCGGTCGAAGTCGTGGAGGATCCATGGAGCGCGAGCGGGCGCGAGACGGAGAACCCTCGATGTCGTGGTCGGCGCGATCGGGCGCGCGAGGGTTTCCCTGGAGATCGTGGAGGATCGCTGCAGAGCTCGCGGACCGGGCGCGAGAGGGGTTCGCTCGAGCTGTGGAGGTTCGATGGAGGCGGTGCGCGAGGCGGGCGCTCGTGTCATGGCCCGGAGAATCGCCGGCGCGCTCGTGCGCGGGGGTGGTGGCACGATTGCGCATTGTGGAGGAATCATGGAGGGCCGGCGAAAGGTCCGACGCGGCGGCGGCGGAACGGCTAGACATGGCGGCGGTTCGAACGAGGAGTCGACGATGAGAGCGATCGATGTTGCGGCGAAGGGGTATATCGACATTCCCGGCCTCTCGGCCGGGGAGACGGGCGGGGGGTTTACCATTCAGATGTGGGCGAGGCCGACGGGCAAGGCCGGGTATCTCTGGGTCTCGGGGGACGGCGGGCCGCTGCTCCTCATGCTGCCGAACGGCTCGCTCGAGCTGCGCGTGGGGGTGCTGAAGCTGCTGGCGCCCGGGGCGATGACGATGGGTCGGTGGACGCACGTCGCCGTCGAGTTCGCGGCCGACGGGGCGGCGGCGGTGTTCGTCGACGGGGTCCGGGCGGCGGCCGGGACGCTGCCGAAGCTGACGGCGACGCCGTCGATTCGCCTCGCCGATCCGGGCGGGCCGGGCTTCTCGTTCGCCGACGTGCGGCTGCTGGCGCGGGCGCGGACCGCCGACGAGCGCGCGCCGTCGGCCGAGCCGCAGGGGCTGCTGGCGCACTACGCCGGCCAGCTCGACGGGACGAGCGTGCGCGACGCGGGGCCGCACGGGCGGCACGGGCAAGGGGTGGGCGCGGTCCAGGCGGTCGAGGTCGCCGAGCTCGACGTCCTGCGCAGCCCGAGCCCGGGCGCGCTGGTGTGGGACGAGCACGACGACCTGCTCGAGCTGCCGCCGATGACGACCGACTTCACCGGCGGGATCGCCGTGGAGGCGTGGATCCGCCCGCGCAAGACCGCGAAGGACATGTTGCTGCTCGCGCTCGGCAGCCCGGACTTCTTCAACGTACGGTTGCGGCCGGGCGACGGGGCGCTGGTCGTCGATTTCGTGGCCAAGACCGGCGCGCCGGCGATCAAGCTGCCCGGGGTGGTGCGCGGCGACGAATGGCAGCACCTGTGCGTCTCGGTCGACGGCGGCGGAATGTGCAGAGTGTTCGTCGACGGCCGTACCGTCCACGAGCAGCAGGTGGCGGCGCCGGCGGTCGCGCGCGACGGGGCGCGCACGGGCGGGGCGATCGGCAAGGAGTTCCTGGGCGAGCTCGCCGAGCTGCGCGTGTGGCAGGGCGGGCGCTCGCTCGAGGACGTGCGGGCGCTGTGGCTGCGCCGCGCTCGCGGCGACGAGCCGCAGCTCGCGCTCTGCTATCACCTCGACACGCTCGCCGAGGGCTGGGCGATCGACGCCGGGCCGCGCCGCCAGCACGCGCGGCCGATGGGCAGGTTGACGTGGGGCGACGGCGCCGGCCTGCCGCTGCGGGCGCTGAACGACGCGCGCCGGGTCCACGTGCGCGCGGCCGGCAAGCTGCTGCTCGATGAATTGCCGGTGTCGCTGTTCCCGAAGGAGAGGACCGGCGTCAGCGTCGGCGGCTTCGGCCACGTCGGCGTCGAGGTGTCGTCGACGGCGGGGGAGTACGGGACGGTCAAGGGGTCGCTGGTCCGCTGCGCGGTGTACGAGGTGGCGATCGAGCCGCGCCGGGCCGACGGCAGCAAGCTCGCGGGCGAGGTCGAGGTCCGCGTCGACGCGCCGGTGACGGTGGTCCGCAGCGACGGCGGCAAGCTGCGGATCGAGGAGTGGAAGCCGGGCACGGCGGTGAAGGTCGTGGTCAGCGACGGCGGCCGCGCGCGTGTGCGGGTGCTCGCCGCCAAGTCGCTCGACTGCCCGTCGCTGCGGCTGCGCGCGGCCGGGATGGACGCCGACTGCTGGACCGTGGTGCGCCCGGCCGACGGGGCGCAGCGGCAGCTGGTGAGCCTGCGCGCGGCGGCGCTGAAGCAGCCGCCGCCCGGCAAGACGCCGGTGCTGAAGAGCAGCATGCCGAACGACGACGCCGAGGCGGTGGCTCGATTCATGCGCGACACGGCCCGCGCGCTGCCGACGTCCCCGCCCGTGCCGATCAAGAAGGGTCTGTCGTGGAGCGACGTCTGGGGCCCGCTCGAGGAGGCCGGCGAGGCGTTCGGCAGCGCGGTCGTCGATCTCGGCGGCGACGTGGCGAAGCTGACGATCTCGACCGCCGAGGACGCGAAGAAGCTGGCCAACAAGGCCGCCGGCGCGGCGGTGCGGACCGGCGAGCAGGTGGTCCGCAGCTGCATCGAGGACGCGCGCGACCTCGCGGTCGACACCTCGAGGGCGACGTGGGGCGCGGTGACGGTGGTCGGCGAGATGGTGGTCGACGGGTCGAAGAAGATGTTCCGCACGATCGTGGTGGGGGCGCTCGAGGTCGCCGGCGCGATCGAGGCGTTCCTCAAGCGGATCGGCGCGGCGATCCGCGACTTCATCGAATTCCTGGCGATGCTGTTCAACTGGGAGAAGTTCCTCGCCAAGTCCGACGAGCTGTACGACCTGGCGAAGCAGCAGTTCGCCAAGCTCGACGACTACGCGGCGCAGATCCGCGACATCCCGGCGCTGCTCGATCAGCTGGTGGCCAAACCGGTGCGGTCCGGGCTGTCCGGCAAGTCGCTCGGCCGGGCGTTCGGCGTCGGCGAATTCGAGCTGCCCGACTTCGACGAGCTCAAGTGGCTGGTCGACGTGATCGAGGAGGCGTTCACCGGCTCGCCGCCGAAGCTCGAGGACGACCCGAAGGGCAAGCAGGGGCCGACGCAGCTCGACAAGAGCGCGACCGAGGCCGAGAACGAGGCGACGACGGCGGCGCTGCCGAAGGCGCTGCTGGACGCGAGCGACGTGCTCGACACGTCGATGGACGCGCTGCTCGACCTGCCGAAGAAGACGTGGGCGGCCGGCCGCTCGGTGACGACGGAGCTGACGGGCTGGATCGCCGACCGCACGGAAGACCTGGCCGAGCAGGCCAAGCGCACGCTGACGACGCGGCTGACGATCCCGTACCTGACCGCCGTGATCGAGGTGGCGATCCTGCGCGGGCGCAAGCTCGACATGCTGCGCCTGATCGCGCTGCTCGGGGCGGTGCCGGCGGTGCTGGCGAGCGGCGGCAACAAGTCGACCGGGTCGCTGCAGAAGTCGGCCAAGTCGCAGGCGGAGGAGGCGGTCCGCTGGACGCAATTCGGCATCAGCCTCGTCAACTCCGCGATGTTCATCGCCCGCAGCGCGAGCGAGTGGAAGGGCAACTTCGTCGGCGTGTGGACGTTCAGCGCGATCGGCGGGGCGACGTCGGCGGTCGCGGCGGCGTTCGACATCGGGGCCGCGGCGGCGTTCGACGACGAGGAGACGCGGTGGTTCGGCATCACGCACGGGGTGCTGGCGCTGTGCGGCGGGCTGTGGATGGTCGGGTCGACCGCCTGGGCGATCTCCTGGCCCGAGGGCGAGGGGGTGATTGCGATCGTCGACGGGGTGATCGAGGTCGTGATCGGCTGCGGCGAGCTGGCGACGGCGATCGTCGTGTTCGCCCAGGGCGAGCTCGGCGACGACGAGTTCTGGGCGCAGTTCAGCTACCGCATGGCGAATTGGAGCCTGCGCGGGCTCTACCGCCTGCTCGACGGCGTCGACAACAGCAAGATCAAGGCCGCCAACGCGCTGACGACCAGCTGCGCGGTGGCGATCCTGGCCAGCGACCTGTGCGAGATGGGCTACGGCCTCGCCGGCACCGCGATGGGCTGAGCGCGCGGGGCCCGGCGGCGAGCGGTGCTCGTCGCCGGGTCAGCCCGGGGGCATGAAGTTCTCGCAGGCCTCGTCGATGAGGCCGATCGCCTGAGAGAAGAATTGCTTGTACGAGGGCGCGCAGATCTGGCCGATGAAGCCGTTGGTGAACATCTCGGTGAACTGGACGATCCGCGGCGACAGCTCGGCGCCGGTGATGCCGCCGTTACACTTGTCGAGGGCGGGGCACATCGGATCGACGGGACCGATCAGCGACAGGACGACGATGTTGGTCTCGACGTCGCCCTTGGCGGCGACGAGGCCGTTGTACCAGTCGCCGGGCTCGCCGGGCGAGCCGGACTGCGGCAATTGCTGGCAGGCGGCGACCTCGTGGTCGTCCTCCTCGTCGGTGATGAGGACGACGACCAGCAGGGCGTCGTCACGGATGAAGCCGTCGTTGCAGGCGCCGGGGGCGTTGTGCTGCGGCTGGACCGCCTGCAGCATGGCGTACATCGGCTGCTCGTTGCCGTCGCCGCCGGTGCCGACCTGGCCGGCGCAGGCGAACTTGGTGCCGAGGTCGTCGGCCTCGCTCATCCAGTTCTTGCCGCCGGCGTAGGGGGTGCAGGTGGCGTTGCTCGAGTTGGCGCCGCCGGTGCTGTTGACGAGGCCGCCGTACATCTGACAGCCGGCGCCGTTGTAGATGTTGCTGTCGCTGCTGATCACGCCGACGTGGTAGCTCTCGGTGTTCGACAGCTGGGTCTGCATCTCCGACACGAAGTCGGGGAAGCTGTTGACGAGGTTGATCTGCTCGTCGGCCATGCTGCCGCTATTGTCGATGACGAACAGCAGGTCGACCTTCTTGCAGCCGGTGTCGGGCTCGGGCAGGCCGCCGTCCGGCGTCAGGCCGATGTCGAACTTCGGCGCCGGGCCGCTGTCGGCGTTGCTGGTGGCGGGCTCGCTGGTGCTCGCGTCGGTGCTGCCGCTGCCGGTCGGGACGGTGTCGGTGCCGCCGGTGCTCGAGCTGTCGCCCGGCAACGTCAAGTTGCTGAGCCCGCCCAGGGTCGGCGCGGCGGTCGGATCGGTGTCTCCGCCGCGGCCGTCGTCGCTGCAGGCGGACAGGCAGGGGACGCCGAGCGTGATGAGGGTGAGGGCGAGGACGCGCATCAAGCAGCACGGTACGCCCAGGCGGCAAGCGCTTGCAAGCGGAGGCCCCCCTGCACGGCCCGGAGGTCACGCGCGGACGATCGACCCCGATCGGGGCGACGGAGGGCGATCGATCGGCGGAGCGCGGGCGACGGGCTCGTGACGCGCAGCGCCGGCGGCCCGTGCGCGGCTGAAACCCGATCCAGCGGCTCGTTTTTTCAAAGAGCGGGGAGCGATGGCGGGCGCATGCGCGCGACAGGCGGGCGCCGGCCGAGGCGAGCGCGAGCGGTGTCGATGGCGGCGAAGGTCGCGTCGCGGGTGCGGCGGCGATCGCTGGCAAAGATCGGGATTGTGCATAGTCGTCGTTGCTCATTGTCGTGGCCCGGAGTGGTGATTGATGGCAGGGGAACCGTCGCGCCCGCGCGCCGCGGAGCGCCGGCAGGTCGGCCGATGGGGGCCGGCGACGGCATCGATCTTCCGGCTTGGCGCGGCGCTCGCGGGCGGGCATCCTCGGCCCGCCTCCGGAGCTGCTTGCCATGATTCGTGCTTCCCTTGCGCTGTCCGTCTCGCTGTCGCTGCTCGCCGTCGGTTGCGGGCCCACCCGTCCCGCCATGACCACCGACGGCATGGACACGACCGACGGCACCGCGGGGACCGACACCAGCGACGAATCGACGACGACCGACCCGACCACGCCGGGGCCGACGACCGAGACGACGATCGAGCCGACGACCGTCGAGCCGACGACCGTCGAGCCGACGACCACCGGGGCGCCGATCTGCGGCGACGGGATCGTCGAGGGCGGCGAGGCCTGCGACGACGGCAACCTCGACGACAGCGACGCGTGTACCAGCGCGTGCGCCGTGGCCGTGTGCGGCGACGGGCTGGTGCAGGTCGGGGTCGAGGGGTGCGACGACGGCAACCGCGACAACAACGACGAGTGCGTGGTGTGTCAGCCGGCGGCGTGCGGCGACGGCTTGACCGGGCCCGGCGAGAACTGCGACGACGGCAACAACGAGGACGGGGACGGCTGCGCCGGCAACTGTCTGGTCGAGTTCTGCGGCGACGGGGTGGTGCAGGACGGCGAGTTCTGCGACGACGGCAACAACCAGGACAACGACGAGTGTACCAGCGCCTGCAAGGTCGCGGCCTGCGGCGACGGCGTGGTCTTCGAGAGCATCGAGGAGTGCGACGACGGCAACCAGGTCGACGGCGACGCCTGCCTCAACAGCTGCCTGCTCGCGAGCTGCGGCGACGGCGTCGTCCACGCCGGCGTGGAGGCCTGCGACGACGGCAACGACGAGGACCTCGACGCCTGCTCGAACACCTGCCAGGCGGCGACCTGCTCCGACGAGGTGGCGAACGGGGGCGAGACCGCGGTCGACTGCGGCGGCCCGACGTGCATGCCCTGTTCGGAAGGACAGGCGTGCATGGTCGGCGCCGACTGCCAGTCCGGCAACTGCGAGGCGGGCACGTGCGGCGCGGTGAAGCTGATGCTGCCCGCTTGCGCGGAGGCGAACGTCGACGCCGCGCAGGCGTTCACCGAGGTGGTGCAGCCGAAGTGCGGCTGCCACGGCAACGGCGCGGGCGGCCTGACGCTGAACAGCGCCGCGACCCTCAAGAGCAACACCGTCGGCGTCGCGGCCGCGAACGCCGACATGGACCTGGTCACCGCCGGCGACGTCGACCAGAGCTATCTACTCTTCAAGATCCTCGGTCAGCAAAATAACGTGCCCGGCGGCGGCGGCTCGGCGATGCCGCTCGGCAGCACGCTGACCGACGCGCAGAAGTGCGTCCTCGTCAATTGGGTGAAGAGCGGCGCGCCGTGACTCGCGGACAGCTGTCGTTGTGATTTGCGGACAGCTGTCATTGGTGCCGACGTGCGTCGATGTCGGCATCGATGATGATTGTCCCCCGGCGCCGATGTGGACTTTGTCCCGGGGTACGTTCTTGCTATGAAGAGTGCGGTCCTCCCGGACCGCGGGGGGCGAGACCGTCATGGCGCTGCAAAAGACAGTGTATCCGTACGCCAAGGGCCCCGACTTCAGCCGACTGTTCAGCTGGGGCATGAGCCTCAAGAACGTCTCCGACCTGTACATCGCGTCGGGCATCGGCGCCCACGACGCCAGGGGCGTGATTCAGTTCCCCGGCGACGCGGTCGCGCAGACGCGCTACGTCCTGCAGCAGGTCCCGGGCTTCCTCGCCGAGGCCGGCTACGAGGTCGCCGACATCGTGCGCATCGAGTACACGTTCACGCGCGAGGTCCCGCGCGGCTCGTTCAACGCCATCTTCGCGGTGATCGCCGAGTTCCTGGCGGCCGAGGTGGTGAAGCCGACGGCGGGCACGCTGCGGGTGGTCGAGGCGCTGGCGTTCGACCATCAGCTGGTCGAGTACGAGTTCTGGTGCGCCAAGTGACGGGGACCGAGCATATGACCCGAGGGACAGGTCCGGTGAATCGCCGGCCGCGGCGGCTCAGCGGCGGCGCTTGCGGGCCATGGCGAGGGTGAGCTGGACGGCGTCCTGCAGGGTGCCCAGGACCATGAGCGAGCCGTCGAGCTGCATGCCGTGCTCGGCGAGGGCGACGGCGGCGGCCGGCTGGATGCCGGTGAGCACGGTGCGGGCCCCGATCATCTTGACCGCCTCGACGAGCTGAATGATGTGACCGGCCGGGGTGGTGTCGACGGCGCGCAGGCCGGTGAGGTCGAGGATGATGACGCGGGCCTGGTGGCGGACGATCGCGTCGAGCACCGCCTCGCGCACGTGCAGCGAGCGTGACTCGTCGAGCGTGCCGATCAGCGGCAGCATCAAGACGCCGTGGGCGATCGGCAGCATCTGGGCCGACATCTCGGCGATCAGCTCGGCCTGCTGCTGGCGGATGATCTTGTCCTGCCGCTCGCGCTCCCGGATCGCGTTGTGCAGGCGGGTGACGTCGCGGATCTGCGTGGCCACGGCGCCGCGTCCGCCGGCCGCGCCGGGGATCGCGAAGGTGGTCAGCTCGAGGTCGACGCGCACGCCGTCGATGCGCATGAACTCGGTGGTGCCGGGGACGATGTCCGCGAGCATCGCCGCCGCGTCCTCGGCGGCGGCGTCGGGCGGGAGGGCGAGGATCCGCCGCAGCGCCGGGTTGCAGAACATCGGCGCGGTCGGGGTGTTGGGGCGCACGAGCACGCCGTCGGGCGAGTGGTGGACCAGCGCCTCGAACACGCGCACCGCCTCCTCGGCGCGCTTGCGTTCGGTGACGTCGATCGCCACGCCGCCGATGCCGTTGCTGCCGCCGAGCGGGAAGATGTGCTCGAGGAACACGCGCTCGCGGTCGTCGATCGGGATCTCGAACTCGCTGACGCTCGGCGTGCCGGTGCGGAGGACCCTGTCCATCACCGCCTGGATCTCCGCCGCCACCTCGGTGTCGAGCAGGTCGGACTCGAGCTTGCCGACCACCTGGTCAGGGGTGCGCCCGAGCAGGGTCGCGTGCAGGCGATTGCTGAGGGTGAAGCGGCCCTCGAGGTCCTTGGCGTACAGCACCATCGGCGCGTACTCGGCGATCGCGCGCAGCAGCGAGGCGGTCTGGCTGAGCTGCCGTCGCTGCTCCTCGTGGGCCTGCTGCAGCGCGGCGGTGGTCGCCCGCAGCGCTGCGATCTCGGCCTCGAGTTCCTGGACGGTGGGCATGCTCGAGTCCGATCGTGACGGCAGTGTGCCGCGGGCGACCGGGGTTGTCACGGCCCGCGCAGGCGCGTGAGTCGGCGCGCATATGCAAACGGCGCGTCGGGCCGACCCTCAGGCGTTGCGTCGCGCGGGGACGCGCTCAGAACCACTCCGGACGGGTGTTCGCGTACGAGTCCTCCTCGTCGCGACACAGGCGCACGAGCGGGGCCACGCGGGGCAGCTCGGTTCGCAGCCAGTACTGCGCGGCCTGGAGCTTGCCGCGGTAGAACGCGTCGTCGCCTGTCGACAATGTCCCCCGGGACAGGGCCGTACGAGCCGCCGTGGCCTGGCGCAACCACTGCCAGGCCACGGTGATCGTCATGAAGATGTCGAGGACGTCATGACTGTGGCGGAGCATGCGCTCCGGGTCGGCGAGGTGATGTCCGGCGAGCTCTGCGATCAGCGCTCCCGCGGCGCCGGCGGCCTCCTGCAGCGCGGCGACGTCGCCGAGGTCGACGCCCGCCGCCTGCGCTTGCGAACAGGTTTGCAAGATCTCCCGGCCCAGCGCCTGCAGGGCTCCAGGAGCCAGCGCGCGGCGCCCGAGCAGGTCGAGCCCGTGGATCGTCGTCGTGCCCTCGTGGATGCTGTTCAGCTTCTGGTCGCGCAGCCACGCCTCCGGCAGGTACTCGCTCGAATAGCCGTAGCCGCCGTGGATCTGCAGCGCCAGCGCGTTGCTGTCGTAGCCGCGCTCGGCGGCGAAGCTCTTGGCGATCGGCGTCAGCAGATCGAGCAGCAAGGCCGAGCGGCGGCGCAGCTCCTCGTCGTCGGCGTGGTGGGCCAGGTCGGTCAGCCGCGCCGTCTCGACCAGCAGCGACAGGCCGCCCTCGACGATCGCCTTCTGCCGCAGCAGCATGCGCCGCACGTCGGCGTGCTCGATGATCGGCACCGGCGGGCTGTGCGGGTCGCGGCGGCCGGGCAAGCGGCCCTGGCGGCGCTCGCGGGCGTAGGCCAGCGATTCGTGGTAGGCGACCGCCGCGGTCGCCACGCCGTTGAGGCCGACCATCAGGCGGGCCTCGTTCATCATCTGGAACATGTACGAAAGGCCATGTCCCGGAGCACCGACGAGCTCGCCGCGGCAGGCGCCGCGCTCGCCGAAGTTGATGACGAGGCTCGGCAGGCCGCGCCAGCCGATCTTGTGGATCATGCCGGCGGTGCTGACGTCGTTGTCGACCAGGCCGTCGGGTCCGGGCCAGAGGCGGGGGATCGC
Organism: Nannocystis exedens; assembly: GCF_002343915.1. Taxonomy (GTDB): domain Bacteria; phylum Myxococcota_A; class Polyangia; order Nannocystales; family Nannocystaceae; genus Nannocystis; species Nannocystis exedens. Next base: position 8,129,821 of record NZ_NETK01000001.1, read on the forward strand.
GAACAGCGAGATGCCCTTGATCCCGGCCGGGGCGCCGTCGATGCGCGCGAGCGTCAGGTGGACGATGTTGTCGGCGAGGTCGTGGTCGCCGCCGGAGATGAAGATCTTGCCGCCCTGGATCGCGTAGGTGCCGTCCTCGCGGGGGACCGCGCGGGTGCGGAGGTCGGCCAGGCTGCTGCCGGCCTGCGGCTCGGTCAGCGCCATCGTCCCGGTCCACTCGCCGGCGTACATGCGCCGCATGTACCTGTCCTTCAGGTCATCCGAGCCGAACGCCTCGATCAAATGGGCGGCGCCGGCGGTCAGGCCGGCGTAGCAGTAGGCGCCGAGGTTGGCGGCCATCAGGTAGGCCTCGGCCAGCACGGCGACGGTGCGCGGGAGCTGCTGGCCGCCGACCTCGACCGGCCGCGAGGCCGTGATCACGCCGAGCTCGCGCAGCCGCGGCCAGATCGCGCGCATGCGCGGGTGGACCTGGATCCGCCCGCCCTCGAAGGTCGGCGCGGCCTCGTCCATCGGCCGGTAGGCCGGGTACAGCACCTCGCGGGCGAAGCTCCGCGCGTTGGCGAGGAAGAGGTCGAAGGTGTCGCGGTCGTGGTCGGCGAAGGCCGGCAGGCGCAGCAGCGCGGCGGCGTCATGCACCTCGTACAGCAAGAAGGCGACGTCGCGGTCGGACAGGAGCGGGTTGCCGGCGGTCACGTGGGCAGGATATCGCAGGGCGCGCGTCGACGCGGCCGCGCGAGCGCGCGTCCGGTCACGCGTCGCCGGCGGACGGGCAGGGCGCGGGCGTCCGCGTCGGAGCGCGAGGCTCCTCGGCGCCGCCCTAAGGTGTCGGCCGGCGCGGCCCGGGGCTGCAGCTCAGGCGGCCGACCTGGTCGAGGATCGGCCGGGATGGACGCTTCGCTCGGTCTCCGGAGCGCGCGAAGGCCGTGCAAGGGCCCCGCGGGTCGGCTGCCGGGCAGGGCCGGCGGGTCGCGGGAGACGAGGTCCGCGCCCTGCTCGCGGCGGCTCGGGCAGGTGTTATTTTTCTAAACATGTCCCGAAAGGCATGTTCGACGGGGCGTGCGAGGGACGAGGTCCGCGCTGCGGTCGCGGGCGCTCGCAGCGGGTGTTCCTTCGGGAATGGCCTTGAGGTCATGTCCAATCGGGCATGCCGCCTTGGGCATGTCCGAAAGGCCATGCACTCAATCGCAGCCGGGCTCGCAGCGGTCGCACGCGGGGCCGCGGGCCAGGGCGCACAGGTCGGCGAGCTGGCGGCGCACGTGGTCGGCCTCGACCCGCACGGGCGGCGGCAGCCGGTCGGGGTCGAGCAGGGGCGAGAGCTCGGCGCGCGCGTCGGCGCCGAGCCCCGACCACGCCCGGGCGGGCAGCGCGAGCAGCAACAGGGTCACCGCGTCGGACGGCCAGGGCGGGCCCAGGGCCGCGACGCGGGCGTGCAGCGGGAGGCCGCGGAGGGCCGCGAGCAGGGCCTCGGCGGCGCCTGTCTGTTCGGACAGGGCCAGCGGGCGCCGCTCGATCGTCAGCGGCAGCCCGGGGAGGACCGAGAACAGCGCGCGCAGGGCGTCGTCGAGGCCGGCGAACGAGACGCGGGCGAGCGCGGCGGCGAGGTCGTCGAGCGCGGCGACGAGGGCCTCGAAGCCGCCGTCGCCGAGGCAGCGGGCGGTGAAGAGGAGGCTCGGCGGGCGGCTGTGGCGGCGCAGCGCGACCCACCCGCGCGGGCGACCGGTGGCCGGGTCGGCCGGCTGGGTGGCGGCGTAGAGGGCCGGCAGGGCGACCCAGTGCGGCGGGTACTTGAAGCGGGCCACGTCGAGCACGAGGACGTGATCGCTGGCGGGGTCGTAGCCGCCGATCGGCGAGAAGTGACCCGAGCCGGTCTGGCCGAGCGAGCCTCGGTCGTAGCTGACGACCAGCGCCGGGTCGACGCTCGCGCGCGCGGCCGCGGCGACGGCGGCGCGAAAGTCGGTGAGGCCGAAGGCGTCGGGCCGGTACACGTCGGCGCTGGCGCCGTTGCAGCGGGCAAGGCAGGCGAATTCGTCGAGGGTGATGCCCTGGGCCCGCACGCGCTCGAGCGGGCTGCAGCAGTCGAGCAGCTCCTCGCTGAACCACCGCCACGGGCCCTTCCACAAGCGCCCGGGATCGACGCCCAGCGCGTTGAGGGCGACGACGAGGGTGCCGAGGCCGCAGAAGGCCGGATCGGCCTGGGTGTGGAACTGCTCGATCAGCGGGAAGAACGACTCGAGGCCGCCGGCCGCCCGCGCCGCGTCGAACAGGGCGCGGCCCTCGGGCGAGGCGAAGGCGACCAACTGCGGCGGCAAGGGCCGGCGGTAGAGGCTGGGGGCGTTCATTCGCGGTCCTCCCGGACGCCGGCGCGCTCGCGGTCGAGCTCGGCGAGGCGGGCCTCGATGGCGTCGGCGGTGCGGCGGAAGCGGGCCAGCAGATCGTCGCGCGCGAGCGACGGATCGGCGCCGGCCGGATCGGGGAGCGGCCAGTGCAGCCGCGGGACGTCGGCGAGGAACAGCGGGCAGACTTCGTCGGCGCACAGGGTGATCACGAGGTCGACCGCGGACGGATCGATCTCGAGGACCGGCTTGGAATGATGCGAGCCGAGGTCGAGGCCGCGCTCGCGCATCACCTCGATCGCGTACGGATGCACGCGCGTGGGCTGCGACCCGGCGCTGGCGACCCGCACGCGGTCGCCCCAGCGGGCGCGCGCGAGGGCCTCGGCCATCTGACTGCGGGCCGAGTTGGCGACACAGAGAAACAGGACGCTGGTGAAGGCGGGGACGCTCATGACATTCACGCGGGGAAGCGGTGGGCCGTGCGGTTGGCGAGGGCGCACAGGGACAGCATCACCGGTACCTCGACCAGCACGCCGACGACGGTGGCCAGGGCGGCGCCGGACTGCAGGCCGAACAGCCCGATGGCGACCGCGACGGCGAGCTCGAAGAAGTTGGAGGTGCCGATCAGCGCCGCCGGGGCCGCGACGGCGTGCGGCAGGCGCCAGGCCCACGCCCACAGGTAGGCCAGGGCGAAGATGCCGTACGACTGGAGCAGCAGCGGCACGGCGATCAGCGCGATCGTCAGCGGCCGTTCGACCAGCGTGGTCGCCTGGAAGCCGAACAGCAGGACCACGGTGCCGAGCAGCCCCAGCACCGAGACGGGCTTGAGGGCGGCGACGAAGCGCGCGATCGCGGCGCGGTCGCGGGTGCGCCCGGCCAGCGCGCGGCGGGTCGCGGCGCCGGCGACCAGCGGGACGACGACGTAGAGGCCGACCGACAGCAGCAGGGTCGTCCAGGGCACGGCGATGTCGCTGACGCCGAGCAACAGCGCGGTGAGCGGCGCGAACGCGACGACCATGACGAGGTCGTTCACCGCGACCTGGACGAGGGTGTAGTTGGCGTCGCCGCGGGTCAGCTGGCTCCACACGAACACCATCGCCGTGCAGGGGGCGACGCCCAGGAGGATCGCGCCGGCGACGTATTCGCGGGCCTCGGCGGCGGGCAGGAGATCGGCGAACAGGTGGAGGAAGAACAGGCTGGCGAGCCCCGCCATGGTGAAGGGCTTGATCAGCCAGTTGGTGACCAGAGTGACGACGAGCCCCCGCGGCCGCCGGCCGACGTCGCGCAGCGAGCCGAAGTCGATCTGGATCATCATCGGATAGATCATCACCCAGATCAGCGCGGCGACGACGAGGTTGACGCTGGCCAGCTCGAGGCCGCTGACGAACGCGAAGGCGCCGGGCGCGAGGTTGCCGAGCGCCACGCCGGCGGCGATGGCGAGCGCGACCCAGAGGCTGAGGTAGCGCTCGAAAATGCCGAGAGGGTTCGAGGTGCGCATGGGCGGAAGCCTGGTTCTCGTGATATTACGATTTAGCGGGCTAGAGGCCGCCGAGCAGGGCCTTGAAGCGACGCATCGTGCGGGGGTCGAGGCAGTAGCAGGTCCGCGGGCCGTCGATCTCGCCGCGGACGAGGCCGGCGTCCTTGAGCACCTTGAGGTGCTGCGACACCGTCGACTGCGCGAGCGGCAGGACGTCGACGATCTCGCCGCAGACGCACGAGGCGCGGCGCGACAGCAGGCGGAGGATCTGGACCCGCGCGGGGTGACCGACCGCCTTCGCCAGCGCGGCGAGCTCGTGATCCGCCTCGTCGCCCTCGACCGGTCGCAGGTCGGGGCGGTCGTCGGCGGGCGGACAGCAGACCGCCGGGTCGTCCGAGTTCATCGTGAAATGACGATAAAGCCTCGGCGGCCGGAATTCAAGGCCGAAAGTGCGGTCGCGGGCGCGCGGCCGCTACGCGGCGCTGCCGGCCTCGACGAGCCGGGCCAGGCGGTCGAGCGACTCGCGCCAGCCGGCCTCGTTGTCGGCCGGCGGCACGCCGGGCGGCAGGCCGTCGTGGACGCCGAGGAGGTCGGTGCCGCCGCCGGCGGCGTCGGCGAGGGTGGTGGTGATCGTCATGGTGCCGCGCAGCGCCGGATCGTCGGTCTCGAACTCGAGCGATTCGACGACCTTCTCGTCGGGCACGAGCGCGACGAAGCGGCCGTGGTACGTGTCGGTGTGGGCCGACGTCTTGCCGGCCCGGTCGGGGGCGTCGTAGGTGAGCGAGACGCGGAACGCCCCGCCCTCGCGCGGCTCGAATCGGTGGACCTCGCAGGTCATGCCGGGGGGCACCCGCCACTTCGCAATCGCGTCGGCGTCGAGCAGCGCGCGATAGACGGCCGCGCGCGGGGCCTGAATGTGACGGTGGATCCGGGTCGTGCTCACCGGGGATGGGTCGCACCCGGGCGAGCGCGAGCAAATGACGTATGGCCGATCCGCCGCATGAATTCGCGGCAATTGCCCGTGCCGTGAATGGCTCGACGGGGCGGTTCGGCGGCGCGATTGCGAGCGATGCGGACGTCCTCAAAATGACTGGTTTGACTCTGGCAGTCATTTAAGCCACGCTCCTTTTCATGGCAGCGCGAGACCCGACGAGGCGGCGGAGGATCCTGGACGTGGCCAAGCGCCACTTCACCGAGCGGGGCTTCAAGGGCACCACGCTCGACGCGGTCGCCGAGGAGGCGCGCTGCGCCAAGGGGGCGCTCTACCTCGAGTTCGCCGACAAGGAGACGCTGCTGCGCGCGGTCGTCGAGGAGACGTTCGCGGCGATCCGCAGCAGCTTCACGGCCGAGGTGATGGCGATCGCGTCGCCGCTCGCGCGGCTCGGCGAGACGCTGCGGTTCGCCTACCGCCAGTACGCGCGCGAGCCGCTGTTCGGCCGGCTGTTGCGCGAGGACCCGGAGCTGAAGGCGCTCGGCCTCGGTTCGCAGGAGGACGACGGGCGGGCCGCGCGGGCGCAGATCGAGCAGCTGGCGGGCTGGGTCGACGAGGGGGTCGCGCTCGGGGAGATCCGCCCCGACGTCGACCGCTACGTCGTGCCGTTCGCAATCGGCGTGCTGCGCACGGCGCCCCAGCAGCTCGCGCTGACCAGCGGGCTGGTGGCGGTGTCGCAGGAGCGCGTGCTCGAGGGTCTGGTGCAGCTGTTCCTCGCGGGCCTGGCCGCGCCGCCGAAACCGGCGCCGCGGCGGGCCGCGAGCAAGAAGAAGACCACACGTAAACAGGTGAGGAGGCAGTCATGAGTGCGAGTGCGATCACCGTCGAGGGGCTGGGCAAGCGCTTCGGCGCGGTGCAGGCGGTCGACGACGTCAACTTCTCCGTCGAGCGAGGCGAGATCTTCGGCTTCATGGGCCACAACGGGGCGGGCAAGACGACGACGCTGCGGATGCTGCTCGGGCTGACGCGCCCGACCCGCGGCAAGGCGACGGTGCTCGGGCACGACGTCACCCTTGCGACGCTCGAGGTGCGCCGCGCAGCCGGCTACCTGCCGGCCTCGTACGCGCTGCCGCCGGACATGACGGCGCGCGAGTTCCTGCAGTACGTGGCGGCGATGTTCGCCATCCCCCCGGCGACGGCGCGGGCCCGCGGCGAGGACCTGCTGCGCCGGTTCGGCCTCGAAGGCGCGGCCGACCGCAAGCTGCGCGGGTTCTCGACCGGGATGACGCAGAAGGTCGGGCTGGCGCAGGCGCTGATCAACGAGCCGCAGGTGCTGTTCCTCGACGAGCCGACCTCGGGCCTCGACCCGCTCGGCCGCCACGAGCTGCTGGAGCACCTGCGCGGGCTGTCGCAGCAGGGCGTCACGATCGTGTTCTCGTCGCACATCCTGTCGGACGTCGAGACGCTGTGCCGCCGGGTGGCGGCGATGCACCACGCGCGGCTGATCGCGTGCGGCGAGATCGCGGCGCTCAAGCGCGAGCACGGGGCGGCGACGATGGACGAGCTGTATCTCAACCTCGTGCGGAGGCAGGCGTCATGACGCGGCTGTTGTGGCTCGACTACCTGGCGGCGCTGCGCGAGCGCAAGACGTGGATCGCGGCGGCGATGCTGGTCTACGCGGTGCTGGCGATCCCGCTGCTGCTGGCCGACCCGCCGCCGCACGTGCGCGAGGCGATCGCGGCGTGGTTTCACGACGCCGACCCGTTCGCGGTGTTCATGTTCGTGTGGATCGACCTGGTGATGAACAAGGTGGTGGCGTTCGTGCCGGTGATCCTCGCCAGCGGGGTGGTGCTGCGCGAGCGCGACACCGGGGTGCTGGGGCTGCTGGCGGCCAAGCCGCTGACGCTGTCGCGCTACTTCGTGGTCCGCACGGCCTCGACGTGCGCGGTGATGCTGACGCTGTACGCGGCGACGCAATTGCTGGGGGCGGCGTGGTTCCCCGGGCGGGTCGCGGGCTTCCGGCCGGGGACGTTCCTGGCGGCGATGAGCCTGCACGCGTTCGCGGCGGTGTTCGCCACGGCGCTGGCGGCGACGGTGACCGTGGCGGTGGGCCGGCGCGGGGCGGGCGCCCTGGTGGCGCTGATGCTGCTCGGGTTGCTGGTCGGCCTGGCGCTGGTCGGGTTCTACCAGCCCGACTGGTACGCGATGACGCTGGCCAACCCGCTGACCCTCGGCGCGCTGGCGATGCGGGACCTCGAGCACCTGAGCCCGTCGCTGCTGCTGCCGCCGATGCTGGCGCTGGCCGGACTGACGGCGGTGACGATCGCGATCGGGGCGTGGGTGGTACGAAAGGTGGAGGCGTGATCATGTCGGCTGCATCGCTCGAATTCTCGCAACACCTGCGCCGCGAGTGGCGCTTCGCCCCGCGGCGCGGGCCCTTGATCATGATGCTGGTCGGGGTCCTCTGCGTGGTGTTCAATCACCTGGTGCTGCCCTTGTTCCCCGAGCGCGCGATCGCGTTCATGCGCGTCGGGTTCCGCCTCGACGACCTGGCCGGGGTGCTGGCGCTCAACGACCTGATGGGGGTGTACTTCCCGACCTTCTTCGTCGGCCTGGCCGGCTCGCTCGGGGTGGTGCTGCTGGCCCGCGAGGAGCACCGCCTCGAGCTGCTGCTGGCCAAGCCGGTGCGCACGGCCGACTTGGTGGCGGCGCGGGCGGTGCCGGTGCTGGCGTGGACGGCGGGCGTGGGGGCGGTGACGTCGGCGGCGATGGCCGTGGCCATGGCCGCGCACGCCGGGATAGGCACCAGCGTGTCGGCGCTCGGCGCCCTCGGCGGCGGGCTGTTTCTGACCGCGCTGACGGTGGTGCTGCTGGCCGCGCTGCAGGTCGCGTTCGTGCGGATCAGCGACCCCTTCACCGGTCTGCTGGTGGCCTGCGGGGCGTGGTTCGGGACGATGATGCCGACGGCGGTGCTGCTGTACCGGCCGGACGCGTTCGTCGGGCGCCCGGCGGCCCTCCACGGCCTGGCGATGCCGAGCCTGTTGTGGCACGAGGGGACGCTGGGCTGGCTGGGGCCGCTGAGCCTGCTGCTCGCGCTGCCGCTGGCGGTGGCGCTGGCGCGCGCGGCCGGGGCCCGGCTCGAGCGGTCCGACGCGCTGTGAGCGCTAAGGCCATAGGTTTGAAAGGCCATGTCCGTGAGGACATGGCCTTTCGTTCATCGTACGAGCCGCGCGCTCGCGGCGCGACGGTCGGTTCAACCGGCCGGGGCCGCGCCGATCACCCACGCGTGGTAGTCGCTGTGGTCCTCGCACAGGTTCGTGTAGGCGGTGATCAGGACGATGTCGTAGTCGCGCCCGCCGCCGGTCACGAGGCCGCGCTGGCCGGGGTACAGCTCGATCGACGCGCCTTCCTCGTGGGCGAACTTCACCGTGCTGAACGTCTCGCACGAGTTCCCGCAGCTCGCCACCCAGTCGTAGCTCAGCGGGGTGAAGTCGGGCTCGACGACCCCGGAGTCGTCGGCTGCGAACACGCCGAGGACGAGCGCGCCGTCGGCCTTGTCGCGGACCGTGAGCCCGTAATCGCCCTCGAACCCGTCGACCTCGAGATCGAGGGAGATCTCGGTGACCCCGTCGAAGTCCGTCTTGAAGTCGTCGGGCAGCCCGTTGATGTTGAAGAAGGCGTTCGCGCCCTGGCAGTCGAACTCGAGATAGAGGTGGGTGGGGGTGGCGTTGTCGGCCGAGACGACCGCGCAATCGTAGGTGCCGGCCCCCTGGAGCTCGTCGAGGTAGATGCTGCTCAGATCGGCCCCGAACGGCCCGGACTCCTCGGTGCAGTCGCTCTCGCCGGGACCGACGCCGGTGTCGCCGTCGGTGCCGTCGGTGTCGCTCTCCTCGCCGCCGGTGAAGGACGTGACGGTCTCCGGCAGGGGGTCGACGGTGTCGCCGGTGGTCGCGGTGGTCGTCCCGAGGTCCGTGGTCTCGCCCGTCGTCGCGGTCTCGGTCTCGGCGTCCGCGGTGCTCGGGCCATCGCCGGAGTTCGAGGCGTCGCCGGTCGCATTTTCCGTGGTGGTGCTCGTGGTCGAGGGGTCGTAGTCGGTCAGCAGGCCCTCCTCGCCGGGGCAGGCGGACAGCAGCAGGCAAGGCACGAGGGCGCGCGTCAGCGCGTGGGGACGAAGTCGAAGTCGATCAATCATGGTGCGCTGGTTTCCCGAGCCCCCCTCAATCCGTCACGCCATTCGGCGACTCCGGGCAAATCGTCTGCACCCGGGCGGTATGCGTCGACTCGGGGTAGGTGCGCAGGAACACCGCCGCCTCGGCCCGCGCCTGGCGGCCCTTGCCGAGCGCGCACAGGGCCTCCATGCGCAGCAGCAGGCGGTCCTGCAGCATCTGCCCGGCCGCGAAGGCGCGCTCGTGGGCCGCGAGGTCGTGCAACGCGGCGCCCGGATCGCCGCCGTCCAGGGCCGCCCGCGCGCGGCGCAGCAGCGCCATCTCGGCGGCGAGCCCGGACTGGCCCCGAGGACCTGTCTCTTCCGGCATGTCCTTTCGATCGGGCGACTCGGCAGCGCCGCGGGCGCGGGGGCCTCCGCGCCCGCCACGGAGCCGGGCCGCGCCGTCGTCGTCCGCGGGGGCGGCAGGCGCAGGGGCGGCAGCCTCGGTGTCCGTGGCCGCCGGGGTCGGGCCGGCCTCTTCCTGCGCCGGTCGGTTCGAGGACCCGCGCTCGCGCGCCTCGCCGGCCGCGCGCTCGGCCGCGTAGGCGGCCGCCTCGGCGTCGGTCCCTCGCCCGGCCTCGCGCAGCCCCCGTCGGTCGCACACGAAGAGGAGGAGCGCCGCGGCCAGTGAGCCGACGAGGACGGCGATCACCTTGCGGTCGCGCGGGCGGCGAGCCGGCGGGACATCCGCGAGCGGGCAGGCCTCGATCGAATCCTCGAGGCGCTGCCACACGCGCGCCCGCGCCGGGGCGTCGAGGCCGGCGCCGACCCGGTACTCGCGCAGCAGCTCGTGAGCGCTCCGGTCAAGCTCCTCCATGGGATCCTCCTCGCCCGTGATGCAGGCGGTCGACAATCGCCTTGAACTGTTGCCGGGCCAGACGCAACCGCGAATAGACGGTGTTGAGCTTGACGCCGAGCGCCTCGGCGACCTCCGGCGCGCTCATGCCCTCGATCTCGATCAGGGCGAAGACCAGGCGCCGATCCTCGTCGAGCTGGTCGAGGAAGCGCTGCACCAGCGAGGCGGCGTGGCTGCGAGCCAGCCGCTCGTCGGGCTCGGGCCGCGGCTCCGGATCCGGCAGCAGGCGAAGCCGCCGCTCGGCGCGGGCCTGGCCGCGGATGCGGTGCAGCACGACGTTGCGGGTGATCCCGTACAGCCACGCGCGCAGCGAGCCGCGGCCGGCGTCGTACTCGCCCAGGCGCCGGTGCACGACGAGGAATACGTCGTGGACGACGTCCTCGAGCTGCGCCGCCGGAGCCCCGAGCTGGCGGCTGATGCGGACCACGAAGTCGGCGTGGGCCTGGTACAAGGCACCCAGCCGGGCCCGCGCGTCCTCGTGCGCCCCTGCAGGGCTGACGGCGGGCTCGCGGGGCGGCGGCATGCTCGGATTTCCCACCGACGCCCGGATCCGTCACGACCCACGCCCGCGCGCGGAGGCGCCCCCGCGCGCGAGGCGGAACTCGATGCCGACCACGCCGCGGACCTCGACCGGGCCGAGGCTGTGGAGCGGCGGGAGGCCGCGGATCACGAAGTCGTGGCGCAGCAGCGCCACCGCGAGCTCGACCTGCACGCCCACGGCGAGCCACGGGCGGGGCACCCACAGCACGCCCGGCGCGGCGGTGAGCGCCGCCCAGACCACGCTGGCCCGGCCGCGCGGGGTCAGGCCGACGCTCCGGCCGATGGCCTGGCCGAGCTCGGCGCCGGCACACAGCGGGAACTCGACGGTCCGCAACGACGGCGCCGGGCGTGAGATGCGCGGAACCGCGCAGCCGCGCAGACCCACGGCCCACAGCGAGAGGTCGGCGCCGACCGAGGGCTCGGCCGGGGCGCGCACCCGCGCGGGCAGGCGCCCGTGGCCCACGACCTCGGCGCGCCAGCGCGCGCCGAGCAGGCCGACGGCGAGCCCGAAGTCGCCGCCGAGCGAGGGGAGGGCGACCCCGCTGATGCCGCCGGTCACGCGGATCGCGGCGCGCAGGCGCGGTGGCCGGGGCCCGACCGGCGCGATGTCGCCCGTCGGGGTCGGTTCGGGGCCGTCGCTCGCCCGCGGGTCGTCCGGCGGCGGCGCCTCGGCGGGCTCGAAGGTCCCCGGCGACGCCCCGGCGCCCGTGAGCGGCGCGGACGCGTCGCCGGGGGGCGACGACGCGGGCTGCTCCGCGGCGCCGGGCTCGGGCACGAGCGCGCGGTCGCGCGCTTCGCCGGTCGTGGCCGGCGGCTCCGCCTCGGCGCCGGCGGCCGCGATCGCCTGGGCGACGACGAAGGCGGCCGCGTCGAGCACGGTCTCGCAGCTCTCGGCCTCGAGGTGACGGGTGCCGGTGGTCGCCGCGCTGGCCGCGTCCAGGTCGAGCGACCAGCGCCCGGGCGCGTGCTCGCGGACCCGCACGCGCACGGACAGCGGCGGACCGTCGCCGGCGCGCGGGCCCAGGTAGCGATCGACGGTGGCGCGAAAGCTGTCCTCGGGGCAGTCGTCGGGCCCGTCCCAGCGCAGCGCGACGCGGTCGCTCGCCGCCTGGGCGGTCGAAGCGAACCCGGCGAGCACGAGCACCGCGGGCGCGCGGGACAGGGGGCGAGACACCGGGGGAGGATGGCGCAGCGCTCATGGAGCCGCAACGCCCCGCGGCGGGGCGACATGGCTCCCGTCCGGCGCGAGGACGGCGCGCCCGAAGAGCTCGTCGTCAGCGGCGAGGGGTCCCGCTTCCTCTCGATCGAGCGTGTCCTCGGGCCGAGGGGCTCTGCGGGATCGGCACGCGACTCGAGGCCGCTCGTCGCGCGGCGACGACCCGGCGCGGCGCTCCTCGGCTGCGTCTCGCAGAGAACGATGCGACGGCGATCGAATCATCACAGCGCGCGGCTGATTGCCGTGAGCGCTGATGTCCGAGGAAATAAGCAGTATGATCAATGAAGGCACGTCGTTTCGCCGATCTTGTCCATTCCCGACGAGCGGCGTGCGATCGTCGCGAGCGACCACGAATCGGCGGCGCCTTCGCCGATGATCCGGCGGCGGCCCGGCGCTCGCCGTCGCACGGCCTCGCGCGCCTTCCGCGGCGTCGGCGATGCCGGCGGTCCACGATTCTGGCCTGGGGCGGCGCTCGACGGACGAGTCCGCCGCGTCGCGGGGATTCATGCACGGAGCGCGGGTCCCAGGTCGGACGTCGTCGATTCGAAGCGTGAGGATCACGCGCGAACGGGCCATGCGCGAATCGCCCGAGGGTGTGCGCCTTGCCGGGACGCGAGCGGCGGACTATGACCGGTCGCATGAGAGCCATCGCAGTCGAAGAGTTCGGTGGGCCGGAGGTCCTGAAAATCATCGAGTTGCCGGAGCCGCAGCCCGGCCCGGGCGAGGTCCGGATCCGCGTGCACGCGGCCGCGGTCAATCCGACCGACGTGTTGCTGCGCTCGGGGGAGATCGCGCGGTTGATCCCGCAGATCCCGCCGCCGCCGTACATCCCGGGGATGGACGCGGCAGGGGTCATCGACGCGGTCGGGCCGGGCAGCGACGATCGCCTGAAAATCGGAGACGAGGTCATCGCCATCGTCACGCCCTACGGTCCCCACAAGGGCGCGTACGCCGAGCAGGTCGTGGCGCCCGCGGCCTCGGTCGTCCGCGCGCCGAAAGGCAGCGACCTGGCGGCCGCGTCGACGCTGCTGATGAACGCGCTCACGGTGCGGCTCGGGCTCGACGCGCTCGGCCTGCAGCCCGGACAGACAATCGCCGTGACGGGCGCGGCCGGGGCGGTCGGTGGCTACGCGATCGAGCTGGCCAAGACCGACGGCCTGCGAGTGATCGCCGACGCATCGCCGGCCGATCACGGGCTGGTCGAGCGACTCGGGGCCGATGTCATCCTCGAGCGGGGCGACGACCTGGCGCGGCGGATCCGCGAGGTCGTCCCGCAGGGGGTCGACGCGGTGATCGACGCGGCGATGCTCCACGAGCGGATCTTGCCGGCGATCGTCGACGGCGGCGGGATCGTGACAGTGCGCGGATGGAAGGGTCCGACGGAGCGAGGGATCGTCGCGCACCCGGTCTTCGTCGGCACGGGGCTCACCGACACGGCGAAGCTCGAACACCTGCGGCAGCAAGCCGAGGAGGGCAAGCTGACCCTGCGCGTCGCCAGAGTGCTCCCGGCCGCGGAGGCCGCGGAGGCGCACCGGTTGCTCGAGGCCGGGGGCGTCCGCGGCCGGCTGGTGCTCGACTTCAGGGCATGATCTACGGGGCCCGCTGCGGCCCGCGGCGACACGGACGAGCGAGCGCGGCTGAGGTTCCGCGCGCAGTTCCGGCTGTTCACCCATTTGCTGAAGCTCCGCTTCGCGCTGACAGGCAGGACAGCCCGATGACGCCTCGCTCGGGTTCGCCGGATTCGCGATCGCCGGCCGCGACGCGGATCCGGCCCCTCGCCGCGAGTTGCGCCGCGAGCTCGGGCGCCGGGTCGTTCGGACCTGCGGACTCGCGGTGGTCGAGCCCGGGTCGTCGCGGCGGGCGCCGGCGCCGTCGGCTCCCGGCTGCGACTTGACAGTTCGTGGGGCTGCCCCAAAACCCCGGGCGTGGCCGTCCGGTTCCCGTTCAAGCAGTGGATCTCGCCGCGTCAACCGCCGGAGGTCGAGCGGCTGCTGAAGTCGGCGGCGACGCGAAAAGAAGTGCTCTCGCTGGCGGGCGGTCTGCCGGGCGAAGACCTGTTCCCGCGCGCGGCGCTGGCCGAGGCGCTCGAGGAGGTCATGCGGGAGCACGGCCGCGAGGCGCTGCAGTACCAGTGGAGCGAGGGCTACGGGCCGCTGCGCGAGCAGGTCGCGGCGATGCTGCGGGACCGCGGCGTCGAGGTCGCGCAGGACGAGCTTCTGATCACGAGCGGCGCCCAGCAAGCGCTCGACCTGCTGGCGCGGCTGCTGCTGCGCCCGGGCGACGTGCTCGGCATCGAGTCCCCGACCTACGTCGCGGCGATCGAGGTGTTCGGGCTGCAGCGGCCGCGGATGGTCCCGCTGGCGCGCGGCGAGGACGGACTCGACATGGCGGCGGTGCGCGAGCTGGTGCGCGGCGGCGAGAAGAGCCTGCTGTATCTCGCGCCCGCCGGCCACAATCCGAGCGGCTCGTCGCTGACCGCGGAGGCCTGCGAAGAGCTGGTCGCGCTCTGCCGTGAGCACGACGCCCTCATCGTCGAGGACGACGCGTACGGGCGGATCCAGTTCGAAGGGGCACGCCGGCCGCTGCGCAGCTACCCCGGCGCGGAGGAGCGGGTGATCCTCGTCGGCACGTTCTCGAAGGTGTTGACGCCCGGGCTGCGGGTCGGGTGGATCGTCGCGCCGCCCGCGGTCACGGCCCAGCTGGTGCTGCTCAAGGGCATCGCCGATCTGCAGACCAACACGCTCGGGCAGATGGCGCTGTCGAGCTACCTCGACCGGCACGACCTCGGCTCGCACGTCGCCCGCTGCCTGCCGCGCTACCGCGAGCGACGCGACGTGATGCTGCAGTCGCTCGCGGAGCACATGCCCGGGGGCGTGCGGTGGACCCGGCCGACGTGCGGCTTCTCGGTGTGGGTGACGCTGCCGGAGGCGCTGGCAGCCGACGCGCTGCTCGCCCGGGCGATCGACGAGGGGGTGGCGTTCGAGCCGGGGGCCGCGTTCTTCCCGACCGACGCGCCGCGCAACCACCTGCGGCTGTCGTTCTCGAATCAGGCCCCGGGGCCGATCGCCGAGGCGGTGGCCCGGCTCGGCGCGACGCTGCGCGCGTGGACCGATGCGCCATGAATCGCGGTCGTCGAGTCAAGCCGCGGGCAGGCGGACGGTGAACGAGCTGCCCTCGCCGATCACGCTGGCGACCGCGATCGCGCCGTGCATCATCTCGACCAGCTCCTTGCACAGCGCGAGGCCGAGGCCTGCGCCGCCGTGGAGGCGCGTCGAGCTGTCGTCGGCCTGGGTGAAGCGCTCGAAGATCTGCGGGAGGGCCGCCGCGGGGATGCCGATCCCCGTGTCGCGCACGAGGACCTCGATCTCGTCGCCCACGCGGGTCGCCGCGACCGTGATCGTCCCGCCCTCGGTGAACTTGGCCGCGTTGCCGAGCAGGTGGGCGAACACGCGGACCAGCGCGTCGTGGTCGCCGACGATCGCCAGCGCGGGCGCGACCGCGACCGCGAGTCGGTCGCGGCGGGCGTCGATCCGCGGCCGCACCAGCACGAGCGCGTCGTCGAGGGCCGCGGCGACGGCCACCCGCTCGCGCCGCAGCTCCAGCGAGCCGGCCTCGATGCGCGACAGGTCGAGGACGTCGTCGATGATCGTCAACAGGTGCCTGGCGGCGCGGCCGACCTTGTCGAGGTCCGCGCACAGGTGCGCCCGGTCGGAGGCCGCGAGCTCCTCCTCGACGATCTCGGCGTAACCGATCACCGCGTTGAGCGGCGTGCGCAGCTCGTGGCTCATGTTGGCGAGGAAGCGCGACTTGGCCTCGCTGGCGGCGTTGGCCCGGCGCTCGGCGACGACCCGCTCGGCGACCTCGCGCTCCAGCAGCGCGGTGCGCTCGGCGACCCGCGCCTCGAGCGTGGCGTTGGCGACCTGCAGCGCCTCCTCGAGCCGGGTCCGCCAGATGCTCATCCACCCGACCACGCCGGCGAACACCGCGAACATCGACAGGGGCACGCTGAAGGGGACCGCCGGCGCATCGAGCCCCCGGTAGACGAGGGCGAGCACGGCGGCGATGTAGCCGAGGAAGAGGACGAGCTCCCGCGCGCGGCGGAGGTTGACCACGACGCCGACGACCACCGGCAAGAGGCCGAGGATGTCCTCGAGGGTCATCGCGTGGCGGTAGCCGACGTAGCAGAACCACGCGAACAGGGCGTAGCAGTACAGCAGCGCGGCGAGCCGGAGCCGGCGACGCAGCGCCGCCGAGCGGAACGAGGCGGCGACGACGGCGAGGGCGACGCCCGAGAAGAGCAGGCGCACGGGGAAGGAGTCGTAAGCCTCGGGCCACTCGACCAGGCCGAACGTCGGCACCGCGACCGCGGCGATCAGGAACAGGCCGCGGTAGAAGCCGGCATGCTCGGCGTGCGGGCGCCCGTCGACGGACGACATGCCGACGAGTGTCGCACACCGACCTCGGCTCGACGCCGGCCCACATGCGGACCTGTGCATCCCACCTCGTCGTCGGCGTGGTCGCATCTGCGGTACCCTCGCTCGCGGCATGGCCGTCGATCTCACCGTCGATCCGACGCATGAACCCTATCCCGACAGCTTCTTCTCGGTCGGCTGGCGCTTCGAGCCCGATCCGGCCCGGCCCGCGCAGGCGCCACCGCCGCTGCTCGGCGATCTGCGGGCGATCCTCGCCATCACCGCGCGACACGAGCTCCTGATCCCGTCCCAGGTGCAAGATCGCGGGCGGCGGATCGCGCTGCAGGCCGACTCTGCCGAGGAGTTCATCGACCGACTCTCGGCCCTGCTCGAGACCGGCGAACTCGGCCCCTACCTCGACGAGATCGCAGGCCACGGCCGGGTCGAGCGCCCAGACGGCACCCGCGTGCGACAGGACGGCCTGATCTTCCTGCAAGACCTCCGCCTGCACGAGCGCACGTACTCGGTGGGCACGCGCAAGAGCCTGTGGACGCCGATCGCGCTCGACCGCAGCTTCGGCTTCGAGTGGCAAGTCGAGCTCGCCGACCGCAACGGGCCCCGCCTCGAGCGTTGCCTGCGGGAGATCGACGCGGCGCTCGGTCTCGCCGTCGATCCGCCGGCGCACGAGCTCGACCGCGAGCAGCCGATGTGGATCCACGGCTTCAAGCTCTTCACGAGCCCGCAGATCCTCCGCAGCGAGTTCGCCGCCGATCCGCCGCCGGGGCTGGCGTCGATCGAACGATTCATCGCACCCGGATGGTCCATGGCATGACGCGATTGCTCGGCGCACGCGACAATTAGCGAAGGGGCGAGCATGCGCCCATGGGCCCCGAAACCGCGCCGCACGCGGGTCCATTCGCGGTATCGCGCGCGCGAGACCGTGGCCGGGAGCCGCTGCGCTGCGTCACCATCGTGCGCGTCTCCACGCGCGGGGCGTCGCGGTCTACGTCCGCCGTGTCGACCCGATCACATGAGAAGCCAATGGAGGTAGCTGCGCCGGGGCCGCGTGATAGAACCGAAGTTCAGGCCGTTGAGCCCAGGCACCCGGCGGAGGACGAACATGTACATTTACGGAGTCGACACGAGCGGCAATTTGCAGTGGTACCGACACGACGGGTGGCGCGACGGCAGTGAACGCTGGGCCGGCCCGATTCAGGTGGGTCACGGCGGCTGGCTCGGCTATCGACGCATCTTTGCCAGCAGCGGAGGTGTCATCTACGGGATCGACGGGAACGGTGACCTGCAGTGGTACCGACACGACGGGCGCCAGGACGGCGAGCACCTCTGGTCCGGCCCGGTCGAGGTCGGGCACGGCGGCTGGCTCGGTTTCAAGCGGACGTTCGCCAGCAGCGAGGGCATCCTCTACGGGATCGACGGGAGCGGCAACCTGCAGTGGTATCGGCACGACGGCTGGCAAAACGGTACGGACCAGTGGTCCGGCCCGGTCGAGGTGGGGCACGGCGGCTGGCTGGGCTTCGAGCGGGTCATCGCCACCAGCGGCGGCATCCTGTATGCAGTCGATGGGAGCGGCAACCTGCAGTGGTACCGTCACGACGGCTGGCAGGACGGTACGGACCAGTGGTCCGGCCCGATCCAGGTGGGTCACGGCGGATGGCTCGAGTACAAGCGTCTCTTCGCCAGCGGCGAGGGCGTCATCTACGGTGTCGATGGGAGCGGCAACCTGCAGTGGTACAGGCACGACGGGTGGAGGGACGGCACGCACCGCTGGGCCGGGCCGGTCGAGGTGGGTCACGGCGGCTGGCTCGCGTACGACACGGTGTTCGCTTCCTACGAGTAGCAGCGCGCACCGCGGGCCGTGGTCGTCACGCCCAGGCGAATCGGCGTCGTCGCGACCGGTCGCGGCCGGTGCCGCGCCCGCGCCCCCGCTGAGCTGGCACCAGAGCCCCTTCAGGACCAGGGGCGCGGCGTATTGAGGTCGCGGGCGCCGGGGCGACACGAACCGGGTCAAGGCGGCGCTGCCATCGCTCGACGTGACAATGGCCGTGTCTGGCCATGCTTCGCCAGTCTGTTGACTTCCGGGGTGGCGCTCCCGCTTCGACGAGCTGCACCCGCGGCGGGCCCGCGGGCTGCCGGTGCATCCAGGCCGAACCGCTCCGCCGCGAGTTACGCGGTCAGCCGCTCGTGGTGGGATTGCAGATCCCGACCTTTAATCCACTCGCCACAGCGAAGGAGTGCGGTGGGGAGCATGTCTGTCTCAAGCTTCAAGAAGTCGTGGCGTCCGCTCGGCGTTGCGAGCGCGTCGGTGTTTCTCTGTAGCGCTGGCGGCGTGCACGGCGGTTGTGGCGAGCCCATCCAGGCCGAGGAGCCTCTGCACGACGTCCATGACGAGTCCGACGACGTTGTCCCTGGACAGGGGGAGGGCATCGACGCGGGGACGCTCGAGCTCGCCGCGCCGGCCTCGCCCTCGTGGGCCCCCGGCGACCGCTACGCTCACTGCGACCAGATCCTCAGCCAGGGCATCTTCAACAAAGCGGACAGGACGTTCAATTACGACCAATACAAGGTCGTGATCGCCTCGGCATGCGCGGTCCTCCACACGTGGAACAGCACCGACCAGAGCGCCTTCAAGAAGGACTGCGGTAGCGACGCCGACACGAAGACCGTCGACGCCGGCGTCAACTTCGTCTTCGGGATGATTCCGGTCGGTGGTAGCGGCAGTTGGCAGACGACGGACGTCGACTCTTGGTGCACGACAGAGTCTTCGCGGAGAGCCCGGCGCGAGGAATTCTACAAGAGCAATTGCTGGAGCGGCGTCGAGTCTCACGGGCTCCAGACCGCCCGCACGGAGGTCATCCGGACGGCCGATCAAGGGATCGTCCAGGCATGGCTCAAGTGCGTCGAAAGCGCGGACGAGACGACGATCCTCGATTGTTACGGCCGCATGAGTGCCGACGAGGAGGGGTTGACGTTTTACGTCGAATACACGCGCACGAACCCGATTTTGCCCCTAACACTCGACCTCGAGTGGGATACGGTCAACGCGACGGCGAAGACGCCGCTCGAGGTGAGGATGGGCGAAGGAAACATCATCGAGTACTTCACCATCGACAACCTCGCCAGGAGCACGAAGGTCATCATCAAGGGGTCCGGCGGGCACCTGAGCACGGGGAACGTGAGCTGCGAGTACGAGCTCGGGCCCATCGAGCAGAAAATTTGTGACGGTCCGAACATCGTCGGGGAGCGCACGAATCGGCTCTACCAGGCGAACTCGCCGCTCTGCGCCGAGCCGTCGGACCAGCCGCCGCCCGTCGATGAGCCGCTGTGGATCGTTCAGTGGGACCGATTGCACCTGGTGAACCCCGAAAACGGCTTCTGGACCGTGCTCGGCGGTCCCGTGTGGCCCGATGCGACATCGATGACGGCCCGATGGGCGCCCGATCTGAAGGCGCTGTACATCATTCAGAACGATCGGCTGCACGAGGTGAGCCCGGCGGACGGGAGCTACAAGGTACTTCCGGATCAGACCGGCACGCCGAACGTGTGGGGAGGACCGACCTCCATGGCCGCAGTGGGGGACCATCTGTACATCGTGCAGAACAGCCGCCTGCACCGGGTGAATCTCGACGGCCGCTGGCAGGTTCTCCCGGACCAGCAGGGCCTGACAGCGCGGTGGCACGGCACCAAGGCCATGGCTGTCCCCTGGGACAGCAACGACCTGTACATCGTGCAGAACGACCGCCTGCACCGCGTGGATCTCGACGGCCGCTGGGAGGTCCTGGCCGACCAGAACGGTCATGAGGCCGTCTGGGGAGGGCCGGTCGTGATGACCGCCCGGGAGGACCATCTGTACATCGTGCAACACTCACGGTTGCATCGCGTGGACCTCGACGGCGACTACGTCGTGCTCCCGGATCAGTACGGCAATGTCGCCGTCTGGGGCGGAGCGACCGGGATCACCACCACTCGGGGAGACGATAACCTTTATATCGTCCGGGACAGCAAGCTGTACCGCGTGACCCTCGAGGGTCACTGGGAGGTCCTTCCAGGTCAAGGCACCACGACAGAAGTCTGGGGAGGTCCGGTGCTCATGAGCGGATAGACCTGCAGGGGCCCACGACCGAGCGGGCGAGCGCAGGTCCATCCGCGGATCGAGGGCCGCCACGAGCTCACCATGGAGCGCCCTGCCTGAGCCCGTGTTCGTGGTCGCCGACATCGTCCGGCCGGCCCGGGTCTGCGCAAACCTGCTCCGCAATGCCGCTCGCGCCACAGGCGCAGGGTTCGATCACCCCGTCGTCAACGTGGCCGCGCCCGAGGTGCTCGAGGACGGTGATCCCGAATCGCGGCGCCCGCCGGCTCGTGGGGCGCGCTCATGTCCGCGGCAAGAACGGGGACTTCACGCGCTTGCGCCCGTCCTGAACTTGCCCGCCCGGATCGTCGCGCTCGTCGGTCTCGTGCTGATGGCGCCGGTTCCGCCGCTGGTCGCGTTCGCGGTCCTCGGGGCTCCGGCTCGGACGCTGGGGTTGCTCGACGCGATCCTTCGAATCGTCCTGTCCTGACATTGACTCCTCCTCCAGGCGACATCATGGAGAGGCTGGTTTTCGCCGACAAGCCCATCAGCGCAGCGAATTCGCCTCTGCGTCACACCTGCAGCCGTCGAAGCCGGAGCACGCTGGCGATCACCGAGACCGAGCTCAGCGAGAGCGCCGCCACGGCGACGAGCGGGTGAAGCAGGATCCCGAACGCCGGGTAGAGCACGCCTGCAGCGATCGGCACGCCCGCGGCATGGTAGAGGAGCGCGAAGAGCAAGCTCTGCTTGATGTTGGCGATCGCCGCGCGGCTGAGCCTGCGCGCGCGCGCGATGCCGCGGAGGTCGCCCTTGACGAGGGTGATGTCGGCGCTCTCCACCGCGATGTCGGCGCCTGTCCCCATGGCGATGCCGACGTTCGCACGAGCCAGGGCCGGCGCGTCGTCGATGCCGTCCCCGGCCATCGCGACGCCTCGGCCCTGCGCCTGCAGCCCCGCGATCGCCCCGGGCTTTCGAGCTGGCGGCACTCCTGCCAGGACCTCGTCGATGCCGACCTTGCGCGCCAGCTCGTCCGCGGTCGTCGGGTCGTCACCGGTGAGCATCACGACCCGGAGGCCCTCGGCGCGCAGGGCGGCCATCGCCTCCGGGGTGTTGGCCTTGATCGGGTCGCTCACGCCGGCGAGGCCGACGACCGCCCCGTCGACGGCGACGAGCATGACGGAGTGCCCCTCGGCCCGTAGTGCCTCGGCGAGCTCGACGCTCGCTCCCGGGGCGACGTCGAGGTGCTGCATCAGCGCCGGGTTGCCGACCGCGACGCGACGGCCTTCGACGAGGCCGGTGACGCCCTCGCCTGGGACCGCCGACAATTCCTCGGCGGTCGCGAGCTCGAGCCCTCTGGACGCCGCCGCCTCGAAGATCGCCGCCGCCGCCGGGTGCTCGCTGCCGCGCTCGAGGCTCGCGGCGAGGCGCAGGACCTCCGTCTCCCCGAGGATCGTCGTCGGCACCATTGCGACGAGCCTGGGCCGGCCCTCGGTCAAGGTGCCCGTCTTGTCGACGACGAGGGTGTCCACGCTCCGCATCGCCTCGATCGCTTCGGTGTTCTTGAACAGCACGCCGAAGTTCGCCGCCTGACCGGTCGCGACCATGAGCGACATCGGCGTCGCCAGCGCCAGCGCGCACGGACAGGCGATGATCAGCACGGACGCGGCGTTGATCAGCGCGTAGGTCATCCGCGGCTCGGGGCCCCACACCGCCCAGACGACGAAGGTCAGCGTTGCCACGACCGCCGTGCTCAGCACCCAGTACGCCGCGACGCCGTCGGCCAGCCGCTGAATCGGCGCGCGGCTGCGCTGGGCCTGGTCGACCGTGGTCGTGATCCGCGCGAGCAGCTCGTCTGCGCCGACCTTCTCGGCGCGGACGACCAGCGCTTCGTCGATGTTGACGGTGGAGCCGATGATGAAGTCGCCGGCACGTTTCTCGGCGAAGTTCGGTTCGCCCGTCACCATCGACTCGTCGACGAAGCTGTGGCCCGCGAGCACCACGCCGTCGACCGGGATCTTGTCGCCGGGCCTCACCCGCAGGCGATCGCCGACCTGGACCGTCTCGAGCGGGATCTCTTCCTCGCGGTCGCCCGCGACGAGCCGGCGCGCCGATGCTGCGGTCACGTCGAGCATCCTGGAAACGGCTGCCGCGGGCCGGTGACGCGCCAGCAACTCCAGCACCTGACCGAGCAAGCCGAGCGTGACGATGACGGCCGCGGCGCCGAAGTAGACACCAGCCTGTCCGTCGCCCATTTTGAACGGGGGCGGAAAGAGCTGCGGCGCGAGCGCGGCGACCAGGCTATAGCCATAGGCCACCGCGACGCCGAGCCCGATCAACGTGAACACGCCGACGCGACGGCTCCGCAACGACGACACCGCGCAGGCATGCAGCGGCCACGCAGC
Organism: Nannocystis exedens; assembly: GCF_002343915.1. Classification (GTDB taxonomy): domain Bacteria; phylum Myxococcota_A; class Polyangia; order Nannocystales; family Nannocystaceae; genus Nannocystis; species Nannocystis exedens. The sequence goes on from NZ_NETK01000001.1 coordinate 8,152,282, forward strand.
CCACAGGCACACGGGAGAGGCGAGGACGAGCTGGGCCAGGACGCTGGTGCGCATCGACAGGAACGCCCCGCGTCTGGGCAGGAAATCGTTGACGGCGAGGATGAGCAGAGGAACGGTCGACAGCGCGGCGATCCAGAATCGTCGCTTCATCGCGCGCAGCTCGGGGCTCTCCTCGGCCCCCGGGCGCGGGATGCCGCGAGGCTCGAGCGCCCTGCCGCAGATCGAGCAGGGCCCGGGTTCGCTGCGGACCATCTGCGGATGCGTCGGGCACGTCCATTCGAGGCGACGCATCGCCGCCGAGGTCCCGAGTGGCGCGAGAGACATGCCACACTTCGGGCACGTCCCCGGGCCCGGCTGCTGCACCTCGGGGTGGACGGGGCAGGTGTACGCCGGCATGACCACGGTGCTGGCCGTCCCCGGCGAAGTATTGACATACCGCCCGGGCGCCGCCTCGAATTTGGCGCGACATGCGGCGCTGCAGAACTGATACGTATGCTCGCCCAGGTAGGCCCGATACCGGCCGTTCGCCTCGACGGCGAGGCCACAGACGGGATCTCGACCGACGAACGGCGCCGCTGGCGCTGGATCTTCCGCCACGGGCAGCATGAATTTTCTGTGGGCGGCAGCGCGACGGAGGGCAAGCTCGTCGGTCGCACCGCGGTCTGCCCGCCACCGTCGACGACGGCTGAGGAAAGCGATCCCAAGGGACAGCCGCACCGTTCGGCCGACTGCTCCATCACCCGAAGCGGGGCAGCGGCATGTTTCGAGCAGCGCAGGGGCCGCCACGGCTGACGCGAGCCGGGCCACTCGCCCGCGTCGGCGCGGTGCCGGGACTCGTCGGTCTCGCCGGCACCGGCAACAAGCGCGTCGGCCAGTCCTCTCCGCGCCGATCGTCCATGAGGCGAGCGCGGGCCACCCACGGGTCGGGCCGCCGCGGACAGACGAGGGCGACGACGACGGCCCCGACGCCCGATCCGTCACTCGAAGTACGTGCTGTGCGAGACGTCCTTCCACGCCTCGTACTCCGCCCGCTGGGCGTCGAGCTTCGCCATGATCGCGGTCCAGCTGTCGGCGCCGAGGCTGAGGCGCTGAGGCGTGTCGCCCGACGTCGCCAGTCGAACGAGGATCTTCGCCATCCGGTCGGGATCACCCGGGGCGAGCGCGCCCTCCTTGTCGTTCACCAGGAGGTCAATGATGGCATGCGCGGTCGCGCCATAGGCGTCGATCTTCGGGCTGCGGAGGTTGCGTTCGACGATGCCCGTACGGAACCCGCCCGGCTCGACGGACATCACCTTGATGCCGAGCGGCGCCACCTCCTGCGAGAGCGCCTCGGTGAGGCCTTCCAGCGCGAACTTGGACGCGCTGTAGTAGCCGAGCGCGGGCATGGCGACGACGCCGTTCATGGACGTGATGTTGATGATGGCCCCGCGCCCCCGCGCGCGCATGCCGGGCAGGGCCGACCGTATGGTCTTCGCTACGCCGAAGACATTGGTCTCGAACAGCGTCCGGATCTTCTGATCCTCTCCTTCCTCGACGGCGGCGAGATAGCCGACCGCCGCGTTGTTCACGAGCACGTCGATGCCCCCGCCCCACGCCTCGGCGGCGGCCACGGCCGCCTCGATTTCGTGGGGCCGGCTCAGATCCATCGATAGGGGCAGGACAGCGTCCGGATGCGCGTCGGCGAGCGTTCTGAGGCGGGCGTTGTCCCGCGCCGTGACGACCACATGATGGCCGACCCCCAAGGCGGCGTTCGCGAGGGCGGCTCCCAGGCCGCTCGACGCTCCGGTGATAAACCAGGTCATGGCGTTCATTTTCTTGCTCCTTCGGAATCAACGGTGGGCAAATGGAACCTTGAGTTCAGTGACGAAGAGCGAGAGTGCCTCCATGGAGGCGTCGCGGGACCCCGGGCGAAGCTTGGACTTGCACGACCACCTTCCCGACGGCGCCGGTCTGCAGGTGCGCCACGGCGGCTGGAAGATCGGCGAAGTCATACGCGGCGGCCACGACAGGGCGGATCCCGAGGCTGTCGATGGCCCGGATCATGTCCTCGAGCGCGCGCCGGGGCCCGACGCCGATGGCCGAGAGGGTCGCCCGACGCAGGAGCAGCGGGCCGACCGGGGTCGTCACGCGATCGCTGCCCAGCAGCCCGACGAGCAGGATCCTCCCGCCGTAGGTGAGGGCCTCGACCGAGGTGGCGAGGTTTTCGCCGGCGGCCATTTCGATCACCGCGTCCGCGCCCCGCCCCTTCGTAAGCGCCATCACCTGGCGGTCCCAGTCAGGATGTGTGCGGTAGTTGACGCCGGCGCTTGCGCCCAGCTCCAGCCCGCGCGCGAGCTTCTCGTCGCTGCTGGAGGTCAAAATAACCTTCGCTCCGTGCGCTGCCGCGAACTGCACGGCGAAGAGCGAGACGCCGCCCGTGCCCTGCACAACCCACGTCTGTCCGGCGCGGACCCCTCCGATCTCGACGACCGCCATCCAGGCGGTCAGGCCGGCGGTCGGCAGGGTGCTCGCCTCGCCCCAACCCAGGGTCAGGGGCGCCGCCACCAGCATGTCTTCTCGCACCACCGCGAACTCGGCCAGTCGCCCTGAGACCGCGACGGTGTTGGTGCGGAGTCCTGGGGCCGCGCCGTCGACCCAGTCCTCGACGTCCAGGCCGATCACCCGATCCCCTACGCCAAACCGTGTGACGAGCGGCCCGACCTCGACGACCTCCCCGGAGAAGTCGCTTCCCGGAATGAATGGTTTCGCGAGCTCGCCCATCCGGCCCTCCCAGATCAGCAGGTCGCGGTAGTTGAGCGACACAGCGTGGACCCGGACCAGGACTTCGCCGGGCCCAGGTTCGGGCCTGGCGGCCTCCCGGAGCGCCAGGTTCCGAACGCCCGGCGCTTCGAGCTCCCATCGCAGCATGCGCGCGTTGAGCGGCGCCTGAGGGGCCTCGGAACGCTCCAGTGTCTTAGGGGCTGTACCTGTCATGTCGCGCCTCCTTCACATCGACGGTCATTCATCGCTGCAAAGATTTAGCGGCTCTCTGGACGGGGCTGCAGAGGGACAGGTCGCAATGCAGCCTCTCGAAAAACGGGAGGCTGCTGGCATCTCAGCGAGGGCCGGCTCCGCGGTTCCCGTTCTTTTCGGGCGGCGCGCCGACCCCTTCCGCCGCCAGCCGCGCCTGCAGCCGGGGCGCCATCCAGTCGAGGAAGGCCCGCAGCTTCAGCGGCAGGCGGCCCTGACCGGAGAAGACGAGGTTGATCGGGAGCGGGGGCAATTCGAAGCGTTCGAGGAGCGGGGTCAGAGCTCCGCTCCGAAGGTCCGGGGCGATCTGATAGTCCAGGACCCGCGTGATCCCCAACCCCGCCTTCGCCGCCACGACGGCCGCGGCGGGCGAGTTCACGGCGACGCGGGCGCGGGGCTCGGCGCTCAGGTGAACGCCGTGGCGCACATACCGCCATGGGACGGCGATGAATCCACGATAGGTCACGCCATCCCTTTCGGTGAGGTCCTCCGGCGCCTCAGGCGTGCCGAAGGTCCGCAGATAGCTGGGGCTCGCGCACGTCATGGAGCGGGTGACCCCGACGCGCCGCGCGATCAACCCGCTGTCCTCGAGCTCGCCGATTCGCACCGCCACGTGCACATGCGCCTCGACGAGGTTCACCATGACGTCCGTCAGGAGGAGGCGCAGGTCGATCTTCGGATGCGCCGCCAGGAACTCGCTGGCGATCGGCAGCACGTGCGACTCGCCGAACATCGTCGGGGCCGTGACGGTCAGCTCGCCGCGGGGCTCCTGATATTCGCCTGCCGCGGTCAACTCCGCTTCTTGCAGCTGTTCGACGATCTGCCGGACCGCGATCGCGTAGTCGCGTCCCGCCTCCGTCAGCTCGACGCGGCGGCTGGTGCGGATCAGAAGCTGCGTGCCGAGGTGACGCTCAAGGTCTGCGACCTTGCGGCTGACCGTAGGCAACGGCGCACCCAGGCGCCGGGCCGCTGCCGACAGGCTGCCCGCGTCGACGACAGCGAGGAAAACGAACATGGCGTCCAGCCGGTCCATGCCCTCTCATAGCATAAGAGGGCAATGTCTGCGCCAGCAGGCCTGGCTGTGGCAAGGAGCGTCCAGGCCAAGCGGAACGAGCGGTTCACGTTGCGACCATCCGCTCGTTTTTTCTGCCGCACCGGAACTTCCGCGCTCCAGGAATGGCGGACCTTGGCGCCGCTGGGCAACTTCAGCAGCGCAGCGCGTGCGCTCGGCGTCTCCAGGTCCCTGGTCAGCCAGGCGGTGCGGATCGCGCTGCCGCGCACCGGGCCGGCGCCCGCGTCGTTGCGTGGATGCAGAGGACAGGAGCCGCGGCGCGGAAGGAACCATGCGCCCAATGGCGTCGCTCGGGATCGTCGTCGCCGCAGACGATGCAGTCGTCGCGCCCCGGTGGGCACCGCTCGCCGGTCGTCTCGAGGACGCCGCGCGGGCCCATTCCATCGAACAGCACGAAGCGCTGGCCCGGCGCCCTCGCGGAGAGGACACGTCGTTCGCCGCGACGTCGGCGATGGCGTCCGTGCCGACGACGCTCGATCTCCGCGAGGAGGAGCGTCGTCGTTCGGCTCGTACCCGTCGTAAAGCTGCCAGCCGACGAGCGGCAGGCCGGCGCGGTAGAACTCGCACCGGGCGCCTCGGTGCCGCCGAGGACGGGCACGCGTACGCGCTGGCATGACCCGGTGATGCACCCCCCGCCTGCTGCGCCACGCCCGACGGCGGGCGTCTCTCGCGCCTTTTCCTCGTGGGGACGCACCGCGCTCTCTCCGCCGCGGACTCCCCCCGGATCGTTCACCCGATCGCCGCCGGGCGAGCTCGCCCGATCCTCGCGGCCCGGACGGGCCCTCGCTTGCGAGGCCGCGTTCCTCGGCCACGGACTGGGGATGTTCCGGCAGATCTCGGCGATCGCAGGAGGGGCGCTCGGCGTCGCAGCGGGGGCGTGGATGATCTCGCGTCGACGGCGACGCATCACCTTGCAGGGCCGCGTCGTCGTCGTCACTGGCGGCGGCCGTGGCTTCGGCTACGCGATCGCGCGCGAGTTCCTGCGCCACGGCTGCAAGCTGGCGATCTGCGGCCGCGACGGCGAAGAGATCGCCCGCGCGGTCGCCGAGCTCCGCCGGCGAGGCGCCGACGTGTTCGGCATGGCCTGCGACGCCAGCGACCCGGTCCAGGTCGAGGCATTCATCAAGGGCGTGCTCGATACATTCGGCGCGCTCGACGTCCTCGTCAACAACGCGGGGCAGATGTTCTTCGGCCCCGTCGCCGAGCTGCACCCGGACGATCTCGAGGCGGCGATTCGCAACATCCTTTGGGTGCATTACCGGCCGACGATGGCGGTGCTGCCCCACATGCGCGCCCGCGGCTTCGGCCGCATCGTCAACATCACGTCGGTCGCCGGCAAGATCCCGATCCCCCATCACGCGGCCTATGTCGTCGGCAAGTACGCCGCGACCGGCTGGTCGGAGGTGCTGACGGTCGAGCTGCGCAAGGACGGCATCCTCGTCAGCACGATCACGCCGCCGCCGCTCGCCAACGGCGCGCCGCTGTACACCCACTTCAACGGCCGCGAGGAGGAGGAGTTCAAGTGGTTCGCGCGCGGCCTGACCTCGAGGTGGTCGGCGAGCAGCACGGACCGCGCCGCGCGGATCGTCGTCGACGCGGCGATCCACGGCGACCGCCAGCGCGCGATCTCCCCCGGCTCGTGGCTCGCGGCGCGGGCTCAGGGCGCCGCGCCGGGGCTGATGACCCGCATCTGGGCCGGCTTCGATCGGGTGCTGCCTCCGCCCGGACCACCCGGGCATACGACGAAGATGCGCGTCGGCGCCGAGGTCGTGGCCGGCAGCGCGGATGCCGAGGTGCAGGCTCGTGCCGAGACGGCGCGTCGTGACGCTCGCCGTTATCGGCCGCCCGGTTCCTGAGGCCGGCCGAGGACGTTCAAGCGTGACCGCCGCGGTCTGCTGCGGCGTCGGCCTGCACGCGAGGACGAGGACGCGAGGACGAGCGAGCGGGGCCGCATGGCCCATCGCCGAGAGCCCGGCGATCTGGCGCAACGCCGGGGCCGGTCAAAACACGCAGCGCGGCGTCCCGAGCCGGCGCAGCGTCCGGCCCTCCGACACGATCAGCTGATAGCGCCCGGCGTCCATGAAGAGGAGCTCGGCGCGGCCGTCGTGGTCGAGGTCGGTGACCCGATCGATGCGGATCGAGCCGTCGAAAGTCAGGGACAGCGCGAGCTCGCCGGTCGCGCTCCACCGCACGGCGAGTGCGTCGAATACGAAGCCGCCGGGGAGGCCCTCTTCCTGCGCGTCGAAGGTCGAGGCGACGTCGATGCTGTAGAGCTGCTCGTCACGGCCGTCGCCGTCGAGGTCGACCCGCCCGGCGGTGATGGGATCGTACCTCGACGCGTTCTCGACCGCGATCCGGCGCGCCTCCGCGGGGATCAACGCGAGCACCTGCGCCCGCTCGGCGTCGGACGGCGCATGATCGGCGAGCGGGCGGATCGCGCCCGAACGCGCCGCCGGCCAGATCTGGAACCGCCCCCAGCGCGTCGCCGGGACCGCGACCGTGAGCGCCGGCGCCGGCTCGCAGGTGCGCGCGACGACGCGGCCGAGCACCGTCGCCGTCTGGCCGCCAGGGGCGTTCAGGAGGCCCTCCGAGGCGACCTCGTCCCCGACCGCCACGCCCGCGAGGCACCGCTCCGGGTCGCTCTCGAGCGCGTCGCCGAGGTGGCAGGCGACCGGCACCAACGCGCCGTCCTTCCCGCTCACGAACAGCACCGTCGACGCCCTCGTCGGGGCCTCGGGGACCTCGACGGCGGGAGACGCCGCGGGCAAGACGGGCGGCGCCGGGACCTCGGCCGGGCGATCGCCCGTCGGCGCGGTGGCGGTGCACGACAGGAGCAGCCCGACGAGCAGCGTGCGCGTCGTCGACTCGCGGAGGGCGTCCCGAGCGAGCATCATGCCGGCCGAGGATAGCGACTCCCCGCCCGGCAGGCCAGGACCGCAACCGTTCGGGTCGGTACGCCCCCGATCGCCTGTCAACATCGGCCCGGTCCAATGCTCACAGCCGATGCCCGCGGTGCGCGAGCGCCGGCGCGTCCATCGGGGACCCGTGGACCGGGGCGATGCTCGCCGTCGGCACCGAGCACCGCAAAACCCCTATCGACACCTCGGCGCACACCGTCGGGCACGACTCGCCCGCGCTCGCGCAGCACGAGGCCGGCGCTCATCCTTCGGGTCGGCGGCCTCACTCGAGCAGCGGCGGCGGCTTGACCGTCTTGGTGTCCGTCAGCGTCTTGAGGTACGCGACGATCGCGGCCTCCTCCGCGAGGGTCAGACCGAGGTCGCCCATCACGAAGCCGATGGCGAGCGTGCCCTGCTCCTCCGGCTCGGGCCAGCAATTCGCCGCCAGCGCCTCCGCTTCGGTCCAGTCCGTCTTGGTCGTGTCGCACCGGGTGACTCCGAATGCGGCGGCGGTGGCTCCGTCGACGTCCGCGGTGTTGTAGAAGTGGACGAGGCTCTCGAGGCTCTTGAACCATCCGTTGTGGGTGTAGGCCTTGACGAAGCCCTTGTACGGGCGCTTGTCCACGTTGCGCAGGGTCGGGGTCTTGTGCTGCCCGAGCCTCCGGGTCGGATCGTCGTCCGGGTCCGGGATCACGAGGGGGCGAGCGCCGAGGCCCGCGCTGCCCTCCGGGCCCGGGATCTTGGCATTGCGCGGCACGCCGATGTTGTGGAAGGTGGCGTCGGTGTAGAGCTCGTCCGGATCGAGGCCGGCCTTGTTGGGATCGGCGACGGCGAGCACCGGCTCGTTGCTGTGACAGAGCGCGCAGTTGGCCCTGCCGTAGAACAGCTCGTGCCCGAGGTTCTCCTGGGCCGTCAGGCCCTTGAGCGGGAACGCCACATTCGCGCCTTCCAGCTTGACCTCGGCCGCGAGGGCCTTGTCCCGCTTCGAGCTGAACTGGTTGACCTCGTCCGAGGCTTGCCAGGCCGCGAGCGCCACCGCGATCCGCTTGAAGCTGAGCATGAAGCCGGCGTTGGTGCAGTCGATCTTCTCGCCCCAGGCCAGCCGGTAGAGCAACGCGTACGGGGCCCGCGAGACGTGGGTGCATACCGCTTTCGCGCTGATGTTTTGCTCGAACGGGTTCGGGAACGGCTGCAGCGCCTGATCGGCCACTGGACCCAGGAACTCCGCGAACAGGTCCTCGAGGAGGGACTTGCCCTTGAACACCTCGTCGTCGATGTGGGTCGTCGCCCCGGCGAACACCGGCCCCACGTTGCCCTCGGCGCGGCCGTCCCAGAAGACGCCGCCGCAGGGCAAGCCGAGCGGACCACACCCGGTCTGCAGCGGGATGTTGCGCGCGTAGGCGTTGCTGGGGGGCCTGATCGTGCCCACCGCGCCCAGGACCGCACCCGGGGCCGCCACTTGCCCCTTGTTGATCTTGTCGTTGGGGAACGTCCAGCCGGTGGCCGGGTCATGGCAGCTGATGCAGCCTTGCTTCTTCGCCGGCACCGAGATCTTGTCGAAAAAGACGAACTTGCCCAGCTGCTTCAGGCTCAGCTCCCGCAAGTTGAAGGAGCGGGCCGTCGGGGCCTCGCCGTCGAACAGCGATTCGAGCGGCACCTCCTCCTCCGGCGCGTCGTCGGCCGCGAATTCGGCGCTGACGCCGGTGTCGGCGATGAGCTCCGGCTCGTCTTCGGGCTCGACGCTATCACACTGTAAAAAACCTGCGATCGGGCTCGCCAATAGCGAGCCGATCACGATCGCGTTCGTATGAATGGACATGTCAGGATCTACCTCCGTGCAACTCTGGCCCCGATCTACCGGCTCCCCCGACGATGCGGGGACTCCACCACCCCGGCAAGCAGTGGGGGTGCTGGCTATCACCCGCACAGCCACCCCCGGGCGGCACGAGACCGCCGCAAGGCCTCGTTAACTCCGCCCGATCGCTCGACCGCAGATCACGGCCGTCGCACGGCTGTGCGCCGACGCCGAGGCGCCTCCCGGCACGATCGCATTGGCAATGCGCTCCGCCAGGGCTCCGATCGATGAATCGGGGCTCGTGCGGTCATTCGTGCGTCACAAAAATCTGGAGCCGCGGCGGCGACGTGACGGAGCTCGAGCCGGTCGCAGACCTCGTACGACGGAATCGCTCCATCGCGGCATGTCCGGGAGCGTCGGACTCGTCCACGCGGGCCCCGAGCGACCGCAGCCCGCCGCTCCAGAAGCTCCAAGGATGGTCCTGGGCGGCGCCCGCGGGGGCACCCGCGGCGCTGTCGCGTATCGCCTACGCTCGAGCCATGGTGGGTCCAGCCTCGCTTCGGGCCGCGGGGTCAGAGCTCCACCGGTTCCGGGCGCCCTCGGTGGCGTGACCTGCGTGACAGACCCACGAAAAGCCCGTCGACGTCCCGGCAGGGCGTCAGGAGGTGGGGCGGCGTTGTTCCACGACGGCGCGGTACTCGGCGGTGATGGTGGCCAATTCGGCGGCCTTGTCGTCGGCAGGGCGGGTGGATGTCGCCCGCTCGGCGTGATCCATCTGCCGGTTCGCGAGGATGATCGCGGTGGTGGCCGGGCGCCGGTCGTTCTCGTACCGCTCCAGAGCAGCGGGCACGTCGCCTCCGCGGGAGAGTTCGGCGGCGAGGGCGACGGCGTCGAGGATGGCCTGAGATGCGCCGTTGGCGCCGATCGGGTACATGAGGTGAGCGGCGTCGCCGAGCAGGGTGACGCGGCCCTGGCCCCATCGGTCCAACGGCTCGCGGTCGATCATGGGGTAACGCAGGATCTGCGCGCTGCGCTCGAAGACGTCGCGGACGTCGAGCCACCCCAATTCCCAGTCGGCGACGTGGGGCAAAATGTCGGCGAGCAGGCCGGGAACGTCCCAGCCCGCGCTGCCGACCGGCCCCGGCGTGCCGGTGCGGGCGAGCAGGACCCAATTGAGCAGCGCCTTGCCGCGAGCGGAGTGCTGGGCGGAGATCGGGTACGCGACCAGGCGCGTGGCCCGCTCGTCGTTGGCCAGGATCATCGTGTGGCCGTCGAGGAAGCCGTCCAGTTCGGTCAGGCCGCGCCACATGACCACCCCGGCCCCGTGGAGCGCTCCGCGTTCGGGGTGGAGGCAGGAGCGGACGACCGAGTGCAGCCCGTCGGCGCCGACCAGGGCAGCGGCCTCGAACATGACGTCGGTGCCGCGGACCCGGTCGTGGGCGTGGACGCGGACGCCGCCGCGGGTCTGCCGGAGGTCGTGCAGCCGCACCCCGGTGCGGATGGCGTGGGCGCCGAGCCGTTCGCGGACCGCGTTCAGCAGCAGCGTCTGCAGTTCGCCGCGGTGGATGGAGTACTGCGGGCACGGGTAGCCTGCGGCGATGCCGCGCGGCTCGGTCCACAGGGTGACGCCGGTGTGGTCGACGTAGCGGTGTTCGCGGGTGGGGATGCCGGTCGCCGCCATCGCGTCCCCCAGCCCGAGGGCGGTCAGCTCGGCGACGGCGGCCGGCTGGATGTTGATCCCGACGCCGAGCGGGCGGAGCTCGACGGCGGCCTCCAGGATGGTCGTGGTGATGCCGCGGGCGTGCAGGGCAAGGGCGGCGGTCAGGCCTCCGATCCCAGCCCCTGCGATCACGATGTCGGCGATGGTGTCGTTGCTCCTGGCGGCATGCAGGGCCATGTGTCGTACTCCCTCGGGTTGGATCAAGGCTGCAGGCGAGCGCTCTTCCAGCCCTCTGGCGCGAGGTCGAAGCGCAGCCTGCGATGCAGTCGGTTGGAGCTCGACGCCCAGAACTCGAGCGCGAGCGGCTGGAGAGCATAGACCATGAAGCGCTCCGGACACGGCAGCGCGCCCGCTTCGGCGAGCCGCTGCGCCTCGTTGAGGAGCACCTCGGAGGAGACCAGGGGCTCGCTCTGGCGCGAAGCCGTCGACATCGAGTGCAAAGGAACCGGCCGCTTGTTCCACTCCGCCACGGCCCGTTCCCGCGATAGCGCCACGATCTTGCCGCTCACCGAGAGCTGGCGGCTCAGCTCGCGCCAGTAGAAGTGGCCGCACGCATACGGGACCTCCATGGAGTCCTTGATCTTGCGGCTCGTGGCATGGGTCGCGAAGACGATGCCGACGCCGGCGAACTCCAGGATGGCCATGACGCGCGACGACATCAGCCCCGAGCCGTTCGCCGTGACGAGCACCATTGCGCGCGGCTCGCAGACCTTCTCCTCGATCGCCTCGCGCAGCCAACGCTGGCCCAGCGCGATCGGGTCGTCCGGTGGGTCGTCGTACTCGGGAAAGGCGAGGTCCGCCTTCCCCGTCATGCTTTCGAGCTTGCTGCTCATGAGCGCTCCTCAAATGAAGTAGCTGCCGACGGCGATACGATAGCCGTAGCCTCCCGCCTCGAGGCGCGGTCCGTCCCGCTCCATGCGGGCGGTCGCATCCATGCGCGACGCTCGGCCCATCTCCACGCCCTGCGTGATCCTGATCTTGTCGCCGAACGCCGCCCGACCGTGCCGTACCAGGTGCAGCGCCAGCGGGCCTGCCGCCGAGCCTGTGGCGGCGTCCTCGTTCACGCCGTAAGCGGGCGAGAACATGCGCATGCGCCAGCCGCCGGCGCCGTCCGGGCAAAAGCACAGGGCCGCCATGTCCGGGTGGCTCGCCAGCCTCTTGAGGTCCGGCCGTACATCTGCGAGCGCGGCGACGTCTTTCACCCCTACGAACACGTGCCGCGGTCCCACGTCGTACATCTCGACCGGCAACGTGCTCTCGTCCAGGCCCAAGGCCTCGAGGAGCTCGAGCTCGCGTTCATACCGGGAGACGATGGGGCTCGGCTGCTCCATCTGCACGTAGGCGGTGAACGGCTGCTCCTTGACGCGCTCGACGGCGAACCGAAACGTGCCCTTTCGCGTCTCGAACTGCATCTCCGTCAGGCCGCGTGCCTCCGCCAGCGCCACGGCGGTGCCGAGCAGCGGATGACCCGCGAAGCCCAGCTCGTTGACGGGAGTGAAGACCCTGACCTCGACCGTCCCGCCCTTCCGCGGAGCGCGGATGAAGGTCGTCTCCGACAGGTTGAGCTCGGCGGCGAGGCTCTGCATGTCACCGTCGTCCAGATCGTCGCAGGCGAAGAACACGGCGACGGGGTTGCCGGTGAAGCGCTCCTGGCCGAAGGCGTTGACTACGGTGTATCGGTGCATCGTGCTCTCTCCACGACTTCGAATGCGATGCGATGGTCGGGCGGCCTACCGATGAGCTCGGCGGAGACGTTGCGCGGCAGGCTCGCCCGGTCCGGCTTCTCGCCGTGCCAGAGCATCAAGGCCCCCCAGCGGCGCGCGTCCTTGGAGACGAGCCAGAGCTTCGTCGTCAGGTTCGGGACGCGCTCCCATTCGGCGAACGCCTGCTGAATCGCCGGGCTCGCGGCCAATTCGTCGGCGTCGGGATCGCCGGCGCCGAGGTCCCACCACGCCACTTCAATCCGCATGCGCCAAGCCTCCCAGCGAGAACACGGCGTCGCGCAGGATCCGGGGCCCGTCTTTCGTCAGCACGGACTCGGGGTGGAACTGCATGGAGCAGAAGCTCGGCCCTTTCAGCCCGTGGACCTGATTCGACACGGGGTCGCGATAGACGCTCACCGTGCCCCACGGGCTGTCGAGGTGATCGGCCTCGGAGATGGCCGCGAAGGTGTTGTAGAAGCCGGCCGTCTCGAGCTTGCCGAAGATCGAGATCTGCTTCTGGAGGCCCTGGTTCGGGGCAGGGAGCCGCTGGATAGGCAGCCCCAGGAGCGAGCTCAGCATCTGGTGCCCGAGGCAGATCGCGATGAACGGCCGGGCCGCCTCCATCGCGGCGAACATCAACCGCCGGCTGGTCGCGATCCGCGGGTCCGTCAGCTTGCACGGGTCTCCGGGGCCCGGCCCGACGACGAGCAGCTCGGAGTCCCGGACCTCGCCGATGGTCGCGTACGACTCGACCCTTACGTTCAAGCTGAGCTCGCGCAGCAGATACTGCAGCATCGAGGTGAATGAATCCTCGTTGTCGAGGATGACGATGGCGGGCGCGTCGCTGCGACGCGAGCGCGGACGATGGGCCCGCGCTTCCTTCCCGAGCCAGAAGCTCGACAGGCGCCCGCTCCACCTGCCGAGCGCCTGCGCGACCGCGTCCTTCCGGGTCAGGTCGCCGAGCGAGTTGCCGCCGATGGCATTCTGGAGCGCGGCCGCTTTCGCCGCAGTCTCTTTCGTCTCGGACTGGGGATCCGACTCGCGGACCAAGGTCGCTCCGACGCCGATCGCGAGCTTGCCGTCGTTCTCGATCTCGGCTGTGCGGATCAGGATCGCCGAGTCGAGCAGAGGGCCCCGCTCGTCGTCCTCGACGATCGCCGCGAGCCCGCTGTAGTATGAGCGCCCGCAGGTCTCGTAGCGGGCGATGACGCGCGTCGCGTTCTCCAGCGGGCTGCCGACGACGGTCGGCGCGAACATCGAGCGCTTCAGGATCTCGGCGACGGGCAGCTCGGTGGTGCCCTCGATGCGATAGCCGACGTGCGCCAGCCGCGACATCTGGATCAGGTAGGGCCCGTGGGCCCGAACATCCGAACAGCAGATGTCGGTCATCATCTTCAGCTCTTCGTCGAGGACCATCGACAGCTCGTCCTCCTCCTTCCCGTTCTGTAGGAACTCGAGGACGCCTTCCTGCGTCGGACCGAGCGCGGGGAACCTGTAGGTGCCGCTGATCGGCGTCATGGCGACGTTCTTCGCCGCGAGCTTGATGTGCAGCTCGGGCGAGGCGCCGACGAACGTGATGCCGCGCATGCGGATGAAGAAGGTCCAGTACGCGCCGCGTTCCTGCCGCAGGAGGTTGCGGAAGATCGTCAGCCCGACGCGGTCGTCGTATGCGTCGAGGCCGCCGGTGAGCGTACGCTTGATGACGAAGTTCGACCCTTCGCCGGCGCCGATCTCCTGGCGGATGACCCGTTCGACGATGTCCGCGTAGGCGGCGTCGTCCGGCGTGAACGCGCAGTCGCGGAGATTGACCTGGGCGTCGGGGAGCACCGCCAGCGCCGCCTCGAGCGGAAGGGTTTCATACTCCTCGACGCAAAGCGCCAGAGTCGGCTTCTGGTCGTCCTTCACCGTGAAGCCGCGCTCGGCGATCTGGCGGTAGGGCGCGACGACGAGCGTCCCCCAACGACCTTTTGCGCGCTGTTCGGCCTGGATCTGGTCCAGCTCGTCGAACTCGGCCAGGATGCGCTCCGCTCCCGCCATCACCTCGAGCGTGGACACCTTGAACCGGTCGGGGCGAAAGACCAGCGCGTAGGCGTCGAGCCGCCCCTCGATAGCTCTTTGCAGGATCGTCATTGTTTGCACACCTCGCTCACGGGCAGAACCTTCGCACAGCATTCAGCCGCGTATTTCAACGCCTGCGCGTGCGCCTGCTTCGAGAAGTCGGCGATGGCATCCTGGACGAGAAAGACCTGAATGTCGCGCGAGTAGGCGTCGATGGCGCTCGCCAGCACGCCGATGTGGGCGTAGACGCCGCAGATGATGATTTGGTCGCGCTCGTGCTCGCGGAACGCCTCGCCGAGCGTCGTGGCGAAGAAGGCGCTGTATCGCCACTTCGCCAGCACCGTCTCTTGGGGCAGCGGCGCGATCTCCTCGGGGATCGCGGTGTGCGTGGTCGCGCTGCTCATCCCCTTGCCCCAAATGTCGTAGAGCAGGCCGCGCTCCTTCGGCGACATGTCGCCGCGCTGCGCGGTGTAGAAGATCGGGATGTCGTGCGCGCGCGCGTACGCGACGAGCTTCCTGCAGCCCTCGACCAGGCTCCGGCGCACCGACTGCGGGAGCAGATCGAGGAAGTACTTTTGCATGTCGTGGACGAGCAGGAGGCTGCGGCGGTCGTCTTGCGCCCAGGTGACGATGTTCGTCGCGCTGAGCTCGGGCGCGTGCAGCTCGTAGTCCTCAGTGCGAGGCTTTACCGTGTGCATCATAGCGGGATCCCCGTGCGGACGATCTTCGGGACCGGGAGGCCCAGCGCCTTGAACTGCTGGACCGGGTTCATGAATTCGCGTTGGAGCTTGATCTTGCCGTTCTCGAACTGGAAGTAATGAATGAAATGGTTCTCGTAGTAGCCTTCGGGGTAGCCCTCGAAGCGGATGGCGCCTTTGCCATCGCACTCGACCCAGAACACGTTCGGGTCTTGGGTGTCGAAGATCGAGACGTTGTACCACTGCCAATCCGGGAAGCACTTCAGCGACCACACGGCGTGCGCGGCGAGGCGGTCCTTGCCGCGGATCATGATCGGCTCGCCCGTATCGCTGGTCCACAGGCCGCCGCAGCCGTCCGCGGTGAACAGCTCGTGGCGCTTCAGGCGGGCCTGTCCGCGAGTCTCCATGTACTGTCGGACGATCTGACGATTGGATTGGCGCACGTCGGTTTGAGGCATGGTGCTCATGTGTAGGCCCTTTCGAGAGGCGCTCAAGAGCTTCATCCAAGAGAAGATCCGGGCGCTGGCCCTCGACGCATAGCATAACGCGGGTCCGGCAGCGCGGCTGCCGGCGAGGTCCGGCAGGTGATGCTATCCACACGATGACAAGCGCTAATCCGGTCCATCCGGGCCGCGGACCGCGGCGCCGTAGAACCTGGCGCTCGCGTACTCCATCAAGGCCCGGTCGACGCGCACCAGCGTCTCCGGCGTGATCCTCTCGATGTTCTCCTGCAGCGTCGAGCGCTCGACCGGCGCGTCGTGCTCCTCGAAACCGCGGAAAGCCCGGTAGGAGCTCGAGCCCGCACGATGAGGCTCGAGCTCCTCGTAGCCGAACCCGTTCATCTGCTCGATGACCAGAGCTCGAAGCGCCTGATCCACCGACGATCCCGATCGTCCGACATCGGAGCGCTCGTCTCGCGTGAGATCGGCGTGGACGAGCTCGACCACCTCGGGCAGGGACGTCGAGGCGCTCACTCCTCCGAACGAGCTCCGGGGTCCCGTCGACCGAGCAATCCGCCGAGCCCCGCTCGCGCGCCGCTTCCGGACGCGCACCGGCTGGCTGAGCGCGCGCGGCGACCCGCGTCCGGCAATGCACCGACGACGCCGCTGCGTCGCGCTGTCAGCGTCTCAATGGCGCATACGCCGGGCGATCAGCATCGCCAGCTCGAGCGCCTGCTCGTAATTGAGCCGCGGGTCGACGCAGGAGCGGTAGGCGCGCGCGAGGTCTCCCTCGGAGAGGTTGCGGGCGCCTCCCGTGCACTCGGTGACGTTCTCGCCGGTCAGCTCGACGTGGACCCCACCGAGGTAGGTCCCGGCGCGCTGATGGATTTCGAAGGCCTGCTCGAGCTCGCTGAGGATGTGCTCGAACTTGCGCGTCTTGAACCCCTCGGCGGTGCGCTCGATGTTGCCGTGCATGGGGTCGCAGACCCAGAGCACCCGGCGACCCGCCTGCTCGACCGCCTGCACGAGCGGCGGCAGCCCGCGGGCGATGGCACGCGCCCCGAAGCGGTGAATCAGCGTCAGGCGACCGGGCTCGTTGCGCGGGTCGAGCACGGCGGCGAGCTCGAGCAGCCCCTCGGGCGTCGTGCCCGGGCCGACCTTCACCGCGATCGGGTTGGCGATGCCGCGGAAGTACTCGACGTGGGCGCCGCCGATCTGCGAGGTCCGCAGGCCGATCCAGGGCAGGTGGGTCGAGAGGTTGTACCAGCCGTCGCGCTGCGGCACCTGCCGCGTCTGCGCCTGCTCGTAGAGCAGGTGGAGCCCCTCGTGGGAGGTGAAGAAGTCGACGCGGGTCGTCTGCCCGACCGGCTCGCCGGAGAGCGTCTCCATGAAGCGCAGCGAGTCGCCGATCGACTCCACGAGTCGCTGGTACTCGGCGGCGAGCGGCGAATGCTGCACCCATTCGAGGTCCCAATACTCGGGATGGTGGAGGTCGGCGAATCCGCCGTCGATGAGCGCGCGGATGAAGTTGAGCGTGAGCGCGGCGCGCTCGTAGCCCCGCAGCAGGCGCTCGGGGTCGGGGGTGCGCGCCGCAGGCTCGAAAGCGATTCCGTTGATGAGGTCGCCGCGGTAGACCGGCAGATCGACGCCGTCGCGCGCCTCCACCTGCTCGCTGCGCGGCTTCGCGTACTGTCCGGCGAAGCGCCCCACGCGGATGACCCGCTTCTTGGCGCCGTGCACCAGCACCAGGCTCATCTGCAGGAGGATCTTGAGCTTGCCCGCGATGACCACGGGGTCGCACTCCGCGAACTGCTCGGCGCAGTCGCCACCCTGGAGGAGGAAG
Organism: Nannocystis exedens; assembly: GCF_002343915.1. Lineage (GTDB taxonomy): Bacteria > Myxococcota_A > Polyangia > Nannocystales > Nannocystaceae > Nannocystis > Nannocystis exedens. The sequence continues at coordinate 8,169,517 of NZ_NETK01000001.1, forward strand.
CGGTCGCCGCGAGCGGCCTCCGCTAGTTGGCTGCGCAGCGCCTCGATCTCCCCGGAGGTGACGAGCGGCGGCAGGCGGCCGAGCTGGCGCAGCACGGCCTCGAGCGCCGCGGCCGAGGGGTACTCGGGCTGTTGGAGCGCCAGCCGGGACTGCCAGGAGGTCGGGGACCAGCCGTCGAGTTCGGCGGGCTCGGCTTCGGACGCGCGGGCGGACAGTGGCGAAATCGGACTCACGGGCGACAGCTCCTAGCAGGCACATCAATGGTAGTAGCAGCCCATCGCCGTCCCGCCTCGGCGTGGCAAGCGCGTGCAGATGGCGGGCGGCCGAGGTCACAGTCCTCGGGCACACGCGCTCAAGGGCGCCGCGGCGCCGAATAGTCATATGTCCTCTGGAACACGTACCTTCGCTCCGAGCGCGAGTGCGGTGCGGCGGCGGAAGGTATGACGGGGCGGCGCTCAAACCCTTCGGTCTACCTTTGGTCACTCGGCGCCGGGGCGGCGCAAGCGATCACGGAGCGGGTCGGATGATTCGGCGCAGCTGCGGCGCAGCGACCGTCCCGGAGCGACGAGCGCATCACGCCGACGCGCCCCGGAGCGGCACGCGCGGCGCGCTGGCCCCACCCAGGGCATTGGGGTCGGCGTATTGTCGCGCGCGCAAATGGCACGTCTTGATGGACATGTCTCCCCGGAGCCCACCGTTTCTTTTGTATGTCCTTTGGGACATCCTGCGTGATCTGGCGAATGGCGCGCCGTGCCGGCCCTCACCGGCGGCTGGCGCGTCCGTTGCCCGCAAGAGTGCGAGTGCTACGTCTGGGCGCGAGCATTCTGGCAGCTCGGCGCGGATCGGCGTCGGGCCCCCAAGGCCGCGTGAAACCGCTCCGCTTGAGCCTGACTCTGATTCCGTTCGTCTGCGGCTGCGGCGACGCCTGGAGCGGCTCGGACGATCCGCCGTCGGACGAGCTGTCGATGCCCCGGGCCCCCACGGTCGCGCTCGACAGCTTCGCCTCGGCGGAGGATTGCGGTCTGTGCCACCAGGCCCATTACGCCGAGTGGGCCATGTCGGCGCACGCCTATGCGATGAAAGATCCGGTGTTTCGCGCGTTCGTCGCGGTCCGGCAGGAGAACTACGCCGGCAAGCAAGACAAGTTCTGTCGTCACCAGCCTCGCCGATCAAACAGGGCGCCGGGCCTGGTCTGGCGGCGCTCACACGCTCCGAAATCGGCGCAGATGAGTCAAGGTCGGCGAGACGGTGGCGCAACGTCGACTCGAACATCCGCCACAGGCTGTCGTCCGAGGTCAGAAAAGGCCGAAGCGCATCAGCGGCCGTGCACGACACACGGTGCTTGATGTTCCTTCTCATGCGCGCGCCGAGGAACTGCTCGTAGGCCCCGATCGGCGACGGCAGCACCGTGGTCGTCACCTCGATCGGACGCACGGGTTCGCGGGTCGCCTTCGTCGTGGCGAGGACCCCGAGGACGTTCACGTCGAACTGGCGACGGACCTTGTCGAGCGAAGTCGCCTCGAGCGGTCCGTACGCGCCGTAGCCCGCGCTGTTCATGAGCGCGTCGATGCGCCCGAACTCCGAGATGCCCGCGTCGACGGCGGCTTGGATGGAGGCAAAGGCCTGCACGTCGAGACGGGTGACGAGCACCCGGTCGAGCCGAATGAGCTCCTCCTCGCCTTCGGGGTTGCGCATCGTAGCGACGACGTTCCACCTCCTTGCGTGAAAATGCGTGGCCGTGGCGCGGCCGATACCGCTCGAACCTCCGGTAATGAGAATCGTCTTGGTCATGCGGTGAATCTCCTGCGACCCAATGTAGGCGTCGCGGAGCGTGTCCACACTCGCAACGGGTGTCAATTTACTATCCGTTCGCGCCACCGACCCCCCATCCGCCCCGACACCCAACGGCGGACGGCGATCGTCGCGGTGGACCTCATCGAGGGTCCGGGCTCACAGCAAGTGCGCCGCGGTTCGTGCATCGCGCTGGAGCTGCGGGCGGGCTTGCGGATCAGCCGTTCGACGATGAGCCGTGATCTCCGGCTTCTCGGCCTCACGCGGAAAAAATCGCTGGTGGCCAGGGAGCGATGTACCGCCGGTGTCGTTGCGATGCGCGACGCCTTCGCCGCGCAGATGCAGTCTTGCGACCCGGAGCGCCTGCTTCCTCGACGAGTCCGGCTCGCACATCTCGATGACGCGCACCCGGGCGTGGGCGCGACGCACCGCCGGGCCTCTGGTTCGGCGGGGGTCGCTTCCGCGCCGGCGAATGTCTGGACGGCGACTGCATCCACATGGCCGACTATACCCACGATTGTGCATGTCGGGTGTCCGAGCACATGGTCACCGGCGAGTGCGCCACGGCGTGTGGTGTGGGCCCGTAGGGGGCGTCGCCTGCCGGCGAAAGACTTCGGCGAACGCGCGCCGCGATAGTGATGACGCCGAGTCGGAATCGTGACCTCGTCGCCTGTCATAACCCTGCTCCCTCGCGCGGCGCGGCGCGTCGGCGCACGGAATGAACGTGCGTTCAACACCTACGCCTCCTTGCCGATAAAGTGAAGAGCTGACAATGCCAACACGAATCCGCACCAGCCTTTCGACACAGTTCGTCGTCGTCATGTCGTGCGCCTCCATCTCGCTGCCCGCCATGGCGGTCCCGTGCCCGAAGACGGCGGTGAGAGCGGAGGCGCCATCGGTCGACGCCGGCGGCAGGGGCAATGTCGACGTCGACGCCGACGCCGACGCCAACGTCGACGCCAGGGGACGGATCGGGGGCGTGGCCGGCGATGTCGGCGGACGGATCGAGGGCACGGCCCGCGACGTCGGCGGACGGAGCGGGGACGTGGCGGGCGAGGTCGGCGGGCGGATCGAGGGCGACGTCGACGGACGGATCGAGGGCGCGACGGGCGACGTCGGCGTCTCGGTCGACGGGAAGCTGCCGGACGTCGACGCAGGCGCGCGGGCGGACGCCGACGGGCGGCTCCGGGGCGGCGCCGAGCGACCCCAGCTATCCAGACCCGTCGGCAAGTGGATGTGGGCCGGGCTCGGGCTCACGGCGGGCGCCACGGCCATCCTGTTCGGCACCTCGATGGGCCTGCTCGGCAACCTGCGCGGGGCGATGCGCGACAATTTGGTCGCGAAGGCCAAACTGACGCTGACCGACGCCGATCCGAACAACGACATCGACATCAACGGCGATATCTGCGCTCAGGCCCGCAGCGGTAACAACTCCGCGGTCACGGGCCTGTGCGACCTCGGCGAGGTCCGCCGTCGCGCGGTGATCGGCACGGGGATCACCGCGGGCCTGCTCGCCAGCGTGGTGATCGTGCTCGGCGTGGTGATCGGGGTCCGCCTCCGCCGTCAGTGCGACGATGGCAAGACCGCGCTGCGCCGGTTCAACGTGGCGCTCGCGCCGCAGCTCGGCGGCGGGATGCTCGTCACGGGGTTCCGCTTTTGAAGCGGTCGATGGCCGCGCGCTGGACCACACGGTCGAGCCCCCGAATTGGCCGCAGCGCGACGTCGCGGTCCGGCCAGCTTGGGACGAGCCGGGCCCGTGCTTGCGCGAGGACCGGGAGTGGGTCGAAGAACGAATCGCGGCGGACGACGAGCCCAGCAGATCTCACCGGCGTGCAGGTCGTCGACACCGGCACCGCCAGCCACTTGATCGGCTTGACCCGGGCGATCCGCCTGCTCGGCGGCGAGGGCGTCCTCACCGGCATCCACCCAACATCGCCCGGAGGATCGTCGCCATCGGCGTCGACCTTGCCCGCGTGCGCGTGTTCGCCAACCCGCGCGACGCGTATGTGTCTGCAGTTGCCGCATGTCTCGAACAGCGCCAGCGCCCTTCCACACGGCATAGTATGCAAGCGCCGAAGGCCCGCATCGGCACTGGCACGTCGACATCGCCTACATCAACCTCGCCGGCACCTTCTACGACCCGTGCAGGGTCCTGAGCGCGCTGGCTCGCTCGTGATCCGATCGACACCAATTGCACCCCGGGCAGCACCTAGGCTGCTACAATCTTCACGCGCAAGACGCCGCGCGCTACGGAGATGTTGCGGACAGTTCACGTTGGAGGATGTCATGGTCGTCAGAACACCGAGCACCGCCATGCCGCTGCCTCCGCGGCAAGCCGCTCATCCGTCTTCCGAGGTGATACAATGGTTGTATTGGCTAAGCTCTTGATCGTCGAGGACAACGAACTCAGCCGCGACATGCTCTCACGCCGGCTGCGTCGGCGGGGCTATGAGGTGCTCATTGCGATCGACGCCTCTCAGGCGATCGCTCTCGCCAAGAGGGACAGGCCAGATGTCGTGCTTATGGATCTTAGCCTCCCGGACATGGACGGCTGCGCGGCCACACGGATCCTCAAGAACACCGAGACGACCGCCAGGATTCCTGTTATTGCGCTCACGGCACATGTGAGTTGGAGCTACCGCGAGAGTGCCCTCGAGGCCGGCTGCGACGACTACGACACCAAGCCGATCGAGTTCCCGCGGCTCCTGGCGAAGATCGGTCGGTTCGTTCCCGAAGCCGAGGGTGGGCCGAGCACGGATTGATCTCGTCAGGGTCGCGTCAGCGCTTGGACCGATCATGTTCTTGTCCGCCGTCATGCGGGAACTGAGGTTTCCGTCGCCGTTCGCGCCGTCATCGCGAGGCGAGGTGGTTGACGATCGCGCCGCGCGCATGCACCTCCGCACTCGTCGGACTCATCGACTGGCGTGCGGCGGCGACGACGGCTCGGCCAGCTCGGCCAGCGCTTCGAGTCCGACGAATTCGACCGGGGACATGGACACCGGCGTGACATGCAGGGGCCCCGTTCGTGGCGAGCTGCGGACGCTCGCGGCGGCCGGACGGCTCACGGATTGCCGGGCAGACCGAGGCACAAGAGGCCGCCGTTCTCGACGACGCCGAGCATCGCCACGGCCGAGTTGCCGTCGCCGATGTAGACCCGGCCGCGCGAGACCACCGGACTCGAGACCGCGCGGCCGGGGAGCTCGACGCGCTTCAGCACGGCGCCGGTCTTCGCGTGCACCGCGTAGAGCGCCCACGCCGGCGGATCGCCCGGAGCCTTCTCTTCGCGCGGCGACTGGAAGTACAGCACGTCATGGGCCACGGCGAGGCCGCCGACGATCTCGGAGCCCGGGCGGGACACGCTCCACACCACGTCGCTCCCGTCGGGCGTGAGCGCCAGGACCTTGCCCTTGAACGCGGTGCTGCCGACCGGGCCGATGCGGTCCAGGCCGTGCTGATAGACGAGGCCGTGGGCCGTCGCCCCGAGGTTCTGAAAACCGCCCAGCGCGCTGGCGGTGGCGAGGTGCTGGGTGCGGAGGACGAGCTCGCCCGTCTCGGCGTCGAGCACGTGGTAGGCGCCGGCCTTGTCGCCCGCACCGACGACCCGGCCGAGCCCCGGGAGCTTGTAGAGCTTCGGCGAGTCGCCGAAGTCGAGGTCGTGGTAGCGGCCCTCGGGGTCCGGGTTGGGCAGGCCCTCGGCCCAGACGTCGTCGGCGGTCGCCTGATACGACCAGCGGAGCTCACCGGTGTGCGCGTCGAGGGCGACGATCGAATCGCTGTAGTCGCCGCCGCCGCCGTCGGGCCGCGGGGAGAAGTTCTGGCCGGTGCCGAAGTACACCGTGTCGGTGTGCTCGTCGTAGGTGGGCTGGCCCCACACGTCGGCGCCCGACGGACCGAAGGTGAACGGCGCGAGCGAGGCGGGGAGCGCCTGCTGCTCGCCGTCGGGGATGGTACGAAACCGCCACTTCTCCGCGCCGGTGGCGACGTCGAACGCGGCGACCATGCCGCGGAACGTGCAACAAGGGTAACCCTGCTGGGCCAGGATCAGCCCATAATTCTCGATCGACGAGAAGCCGACGATCAGGGTGTCGCCGGCGAGCACCATCGAATTGCCGATCACGCCGCCGAGGTCGTGGCCGTCGACGTTCGGCTTCACCCACACGGGCGCGCCGGTCTGGCGGTGCAGCGCGTACAGGTTGCCGTCCATGTCGCCGAAGATGACGTAGGGCTTGTGGCTCGGGAGCACGGCGGCGCCGACGATCGGCGTGGCGACGGCCTCGATCGGCGAGCCGATCGGCGACGGCACGACCAGGGACGCGAGCAGCGGGTTCGGCTGCAGCGGCAGGTAGGTCCACGACATGTCGCCGTCACGGTCGATGGCGTAGAAGCGGCCGAGGTTCGAGCCGACGTAGACCCGATCGTCGAGGACCACCGGCGAGGCGTGGATCGGCCCGACCTCGTGGCCGGCGTCGGCGGCGTCGAACCGCCACTTCACCTCGAGCGCGCCGACAGTGCTCGGGCGCAGCAGCTTCTCGCCGTCGTTGTAGCCGCTGCCGCGCGCGTCGTGGAGGGCCATCGCCCAGTCCTTCTTCGCGGCCGGCGATCCGTGAGACCCCGAGGCCCCGCGCAATTCAGTCGGGTCCGCATCTTCCATACAGGCCACGAATGCGGCCATGAGGACGATGACGCCGATTTTCAGGAATGTGCGTATTTCCATGATACCCCCACGTGGAAACAATGCCGCGATACACCCCATCGCGGCGCACCACCGTGGCACGTCACGACATTCTCGCGATTGAACAGCATAGAAGGGCGCAGACGGCCGCGCAAGCGCGCCGCCACGCTCCGGTGGACGACAATGCGAGGACCTGCGTTCAGATGCACCACGGGAGACGCGGCCGGTCGCCGCTTCGTGGGCCTGACTCATGGTCGGCACGAGCCGCATCCGCCGACCGATGATTCGCGGACCCGGGAGAGAGCGGATCGCCGCGCCAGTCGAGCTGCACGAGGTAGCGCTCGATCAGCGGCACCGGGACGAACCCCTGGCCGGTCAGACGGCACGAGCTCGGGGTCGTCGGCGAGATCGCGGAGGACCACAGTGCTGCAGCCCTGGCCTTCGGCGGCCTCGCCCTCGACCCGGCCAGCGGCCGCATCGCCATCGTCGGGCAGTTCCGCGGCGCCACCGACCTCGGTGCCGGGCGCGGCCTGACGCGACGCTCGCCGAGTTGTGCTTCGCGCTGCAAGTGCGGGCCGGGGTCCAGGTCAGCCGGTCCACATGTGCCGCGAGCTTACGGAGCTCGGCTTCACGAGAAAAAAAATCGCTGATGACCGTCAAGGGCGGCACGACGGCCAGAGTCTTCCTCGAGTTCATCGACAAGCACCTGGCGCCCAAGCTCCGTCTGGGCGACATCGTGGTGATGGACAACCTCGGAGCCCATCACGCAACGGGCGTCCGTGAGCGCATCGAGGCGCGCGGCGCGACGGTCGTCTACCAGCCGCCGTACTCGCCCGACCTCAACCCCATCGAGCTCGCCTGGGCGAAAATCAAGACCGCCCTTCGCGAGCGCGGGCCCTACGTCGGGATGACCCAGGCGCACGTCTTCAACGACTACACGCGGGTCACCGCGCGGACCGGTCACATCGGCAACGGCATCTCGCTGCGGGACAACGCGCAGGTCCGGATCGGCCATTGCTACTTCGATCACAGCCTGCTCGAGGGCGAGGGGATGAGCCCGTCGATCCCGACCATCACCGGATACTCGAGCGCGGTCGGCGGGCCGGGGGTCGTCACCAACGCCGAGAGCAACATCTTCGTCAAGACGGTGGAGCCCCTGATTCGAGACGCCGCCCGGGGACTTCACCCCGCCGTATTCCTACTCGCCGATCCCCGCGGAGGACGTGCCTGCGGTCGTCTCCGCCGGCGCGGGCGCGACCCTGCAGATCGAATGATTCGCGGCGCGCCGAAACCCGGCCGGGCGCGCGACGGTCCGCGCGCCCGGCGCGAGCGAGACGAGCGCCGCGCGAGCGAGCGCTTGACCGGGCGTGCAGCCGCGGGCACCGTCGCCGCATGCGTGATTTGAAATTCTCGGTCTGTCTGATCGCTGCCCTGATCGGTGCGTGCGGCGACAGCGGCCGCGCGATGGACAGCGCCGGGGCCACGGACGGGCCCGGCGTCTCGACGGCCGCCCCTGGCGGCTCGACCGGCCCCACGCCCACGACCTCCGACGGCTCGACCGTCGGCCAGGGGGGCGACGCCTCGACCTCGACCACCGGCAGCGTCGACGAGCCGACCGCCGCGAGCACGACGCCCGAGCCCGCGACGAGCAGCACCGGGCCGGTGAGCGCCGGCGAGTCGAGCGGATCGAGCGACACCGGCGAACACGGGTGCGTCATCGGCGACGTCGAGGACACGCTCGCCTTCACGTACACCAAGTCGATCGACCTCGCGCCGATCGACACGATCCAGGCCTCGTTCTACAACCAGGACGCCCAGGAGATCGTGTTCTTCTCGTACTTCGGGCCGGGCCGCCGCTACAGCCTCGACGGCACGCCGCTCGGCGACGTCATGGCCCCGCCCGAGGCCCTGCCCGCCCTCGACGGCGCCAGCTTCGACCAGATCAAGCGCGTCGGCATGCTCATCACCCAGGGCTGCGCGGTCGTCGACATCGACCCGGTGACGATGGAGACGCTCGAGGTCCTCCAGCTCGACGTGGTCAAGTTCGGCCTCCAGACCTGCGCCGGGGTCGCGATCGGCGTCGACGGCAGCATGTATGTGACCAGCTTCTTCACCGACGAGGTCGTCGTGATGACCCGCGACGGCCAGACCGAGCTCGACCGCATCGACCTCGCGGCCGTCGGCCTGCCGCGCCCCGACGGCATCAGTCTGATCGCGGGCAGCGACAACTTCCTGGTCCTCAGCACGACGGGGATCCAGTCCGCGATCCTCACGCCGAAGGGCGAGGTCATCGTCGGCCCGGCCCCGACGGGTCAGGGCCTGCCGCCGATGATCGGCGGCGGGATCACCAACCCCGACGCGGTCCTGACCGTCTGCGGCAACGGCCACGCCTGGCTGTGCGACGAGTACGGCACCCTGTGCCACGACTACGTGCCGATGGACGGCGACAAGGACGCGTGCGCCTGCACGATCCCGCAGTGACCTCCGCGCCGGCGCTCACTCGCAGGGCGTCTCACCCGGCGTGAAGCACGCGCACGCCGGCGGCGCCGACGGGTCGCTGCAAGACTCCCAGCCGAGCGGCGGCTCGGTGTAGGTCGCGCTGAAGACCATGACCTCACCGGTCTCGACCTTGAACATCGCGCTCGGGTCCCCGCCTGCGCCCGTCGCGTCGTTCGGCTGCCACACGCAGAGCTGCTGCCCCGGGGTGCAGGTGCAGGTGTCGCCCGTGAGCGTCAGCAGCACGCCGTCGAACTCGAAGGCGTGGCACTGCGCCGCGAGGCACGCCTCCACGGTGTCGAACGCCGGGCAGAGCGCCGGCGGGGAGTCGGCCCGCGGCACGCAATAGCGGCCCTCGCAGTCGTCGGTCGAGCTGCACCCGCACTCGCCGCGATCGAACTCCTCGCACTCGAAGTTGCTCGACACGCAGCCGCCCCAGTCGCTCGCCGCGAAGCAGCGCTCGTCGGGCGCGCAGTCGCTGTCGTCGCGGCACGTCGCCCGCAGGCAGCCCGACGCGTCGAAGGCGCTGAACAGGCCGCCGCAGAACTCGCTGTCGTCGGGACAATCGAAGGGCTCGCTGCAGAAGAACGAACCGTTCGCCGGGCAGTTTCCCGGCCCCGGGCCCGTCTCCCCCGGCCCGTCTCTCCCGGATCGACGGGCTTGGTCGTGGTGACCTCGGTCGTCGCGGCCTCGGTCGTCGCGGCCTCGGTCGTCGCGGCCTCGGTCGTCGCGCTCTCGGTCGTCGCGCTCTCGGTCGCGCCCGCGGTCGGGTCCTCGCCGACGGGCTTCGAGGCGATGCACGCCGCGAGGACGAGCGAGCAGGGAAGACAAGCCAGGTGCTCGAAGTGCATGTCGTGAGCTCCTTACAGCCTCCATTCCCCGGCTCGCCGGCGGTCCGTCACCGCGCCGAAAAAATCTTCGCGCCGCCCCGGCCCGCGCGTTCGCGAGCGATCGCCCGCGCACGGACCCGACGGTCCGCCCTGGCGCGATGGGGGGCTGGATGGATGTGAGGCTGATGCTCGAGCGTGAACCGGCGGGCGCGTGGATCAGACTGGCCCGGGCGTCGATCGTTCACCCGCACATGGAGGGCGCGGTGCGCAGTCTCGGATGGCCCCGGGGACAGATTGCGGACTGGCGCTTCCCGCCGACGCCGGGGTGTCGGGGACTGCATGTCCACGAGTACGCCGACCGCTGGGAGGCGCACGTCGATCGCGTCCATCCCGCCTGCGATCCGCTCGGGCACCTCCAGCACGATGCGCCGCAGATCCTCATCGGCGGGGGCGCGCTCGTTGGCGGCCTCCTCGGCCTGCTTCTCGTTCGCCGCCAAGGACGGGGCCTCGCCATGGGAACCACGGCGGGGGCGCTCGTCAGGCTCGCCCTCGTCTCGGCCCGCTCGTCGCGAACATGAGCGCCACGCGTCCATCACGATGGATCCGCGCCACGGGGGCTGTTGTGCTTGTTGGCGCGGCAGGCGTCGGTCTTCACCGACTGGTGCGCCGGTGGGAAGCGACCCACCCGCGCCCGGCGGTCGGCTACGTTGACGGCAAGCCGATCGCGCTACAGGTCGTCGAGCTCGACGGCAAGCCGGTCGAGGTGACGACCGCCGCGGCGTTGGGACGCATGCGCGAGGCGGCGGCGAGAGACGGCGTGCAGCTGGAGAACGTCGGCGGCTTCCGCACGATGGAGGAGCAATCACGCCTCCGCGAGTGCTACGTGACGTGCAGCTGCAACAACTGCAACTACGCCGAGGCGCCCGGCCACAGTCAGCACCAGTCCGGCCGCGCGCTCGATCTCAACGCGAGGGCGCCCGGCGTCTTCGCGTGGCTGTCGGCGCACGCCGCCGAGCACGGGTTCTACAACACGGTCCCCGGCGAGCCGTGGCACTGGGAGTTTTGGGCAACGGGTGCAGGACAAATCGTGTAGCTGCCGACACCGCCGCCGGCGGCGACACCGGCGGGCGGCCGCTCGTCGGCTACATCCGGGCCACCACCTCGACCGACCGGGCCGGTGGCCGGGCTCGCGCCCGACCTCGGTCGAGGGAAGCGCGAGGACGGCGGCGATCTGCTGCCACGTGCCGTCGGCGCACCAGCCGTGCGCGGGGTCCGCACGCACGGAGTCCACGGGTCTCGCGCGTCTCACCGGTCGCTTCCGCTGCGCGCGGAAAAGAAGGTACGATCGACCAGGTGTCACCCTCTTTCGTGCCCGAGCTCCGCGGTCTGACGCGCCACGGCAACACCCTGGCGTTGATGCTCGACACGGACCGGTTCATGACCCGCGCATTCGCCCGCGGTGATGCGGTGCGAGCGCGGTTCGGCGGTGACCAGGTCGTCCTCGTGCGGTCGCCGGAGCTGACCGAGCAGGTGCTCGTGAGTCACGGCCGCAGCTTCATGAAGGACCGTATCACCCGCGACCTCGCCGCGCTGCTCGGCGAGGGGCTGCTGGTCAGCGACGGCGAGCCCTGGCGCCGTCACCGCCGGCTCGCCCAGCCGGCGTTTCACCGCGAGCGGATCGCCGGTTATGCCGGGCAGATGGTCGAGACGGCGCGGCGTCATGCGGCCACATGGCGCGAAGGACAGGCCGTGGACCTATTCGCGCTGTTGATGCGACTGACCCGCGACGTCGTCACCGCGACCCTGCTCCGCGGCAGTCCCGTGCAGGACGCCGACGAGTTCGGCGAAGCCCTCGAGACGCTGATGGCCCGCTACGCCGACTGGCGCCACGCGGTGTTTCCCTGGCTGGCCCGGCTCCCGCTGCCGGAGAACCGCCGGTTCGCGGCGGCGCGCCAGCGGCTGTACGCGCAGATCGACGCCGTCATCGCCGAACGGCGGCGCAGCGGGTGCGACGACCGCGGCGACCTGCTCGGGATGTTGATGGCGGCGCGCGACGAGGATCCCGCGCAGATGAGCGACGAGCAGCTGCGCGCCGAGGTTCTGATCTTCTACCTCGCCGGGCACGAGACCGTTGCGATGGCGTTGTCGTGGGCGTTCGCGCTGCTGTCGCGGCGGCCGGACGCGTGGGACCTGCTGACGCGCGAGGTGGACGCGGTGCTCGGCACGCGCGACGCCACCGCCGAGGACGTACCGAAGCTCGTGTACACCGAGTCGGTGATCCTCGAGTCGATGCGCCTGTACCCGCCGGTGTGGACGATCGGCCGCGAGGCGCTCGAGGACGTCGCGCTCGACGGACTGACGCTGGCCCGCGGGACGCAGGTGTGGATCGTGCAATGGGCGGCGCACCGCAACCCGCGCTATTTCCCGCAGCCGCTCGCGTTCCTGCCCGAGCGCTGGAAGGGCGATCTCAAGGCCGGGCTGCCGCGGTTCGCCTACTTCCCGTTCGGCGGCGGGCCGCGGCAGTGCATCGGCAGCGGCTTTGCGATGCTCGAGGCCGTGCTGGTCCTGGCGACGCTGGTCCAGCGCTGGCGCCCGGAGATCGCGCCGCGCGACCAGCCGACGCCGCTGTTCTCGATCACGCTCCGCCCGAGCGGCCCCGTACGGGCCCGCTTGCGGGCCCGTTGACGAACGCCGGCGAGCGCGAGCGGTGGAGCCGCTGCTCATCGGCGTGTCGACCCGCAAGTGCCAGCGCTCGCCCCACCGTCATCGGCCTGCGCGACGCTCCGGCGGCGTCCGCCACAGCTCCTTGATCAGGGCGAGATGCCAGCGCAGGTACGACGGCGACGAGTTGACCACGCGGTCGCCCAGCGCGGCCCGGATCCGGTGCTGGCGGTGGTACGGGACGCCCGGGAGGAGGTGGTGCTCGGCATGGAAGTTGTTCTCCCAGTAGAGGTAGCTGAAGAGCCGGTTGGACACGGTGGACCGGGAGGCGCCGAGGGGCTCGGGCACCCGGGGGCAGCCGTAGTGCTCGGGCAGGGCGGTGAGCGTGAAGACCGGCGACATCAGCAGCACGGGCACGCCCCACAGCAGCAGCACCAACCGGGGCGCGGCCACGGCCGCGGCGACCAGGCCCGCCGTCACCGTCAGCACCAACAGGGCGTCGAGGCGGACGGCGCGGCGCTGGCGACGGGTACGGACGAACCCGGGGAAGCGGCCGACGAGGGCGAAGAGCGACAGCTTCCACATTTGAAACAACATGACCAGGCCGGTGAAGGGCGCGGCGGCGAGGTATTCCCACACGGAATGGAATTCGGCCTGCGGCTCGGGGTCGCCCGCGAGTCGCGTCCAGCGGTGGTGCTCCAGATGAAACGCCTTGTACAGGGAGAAATTGAGCGGGAGCAAGAGGCACCACAGCTCGGCCAGCGCGCGGTTGAGACCCTTGTGCCGGGCCAGGTTGCCGTGCACCCCCTCGTGCGAGGCAGATAGCGCGCCGTTGAGGACGACCGCCTCCGCCCCCCAGACCACGACCCACACCACGGGATGGGAGGCCCACAGGGCGACGAGCGACGCCGTGACGCAGCCCCCGAGAATCACCGCCGTCCGCACAAGCGAGGGCAGGGCAGTGGCTCGCTGCAGCTGCTCCGCCTCGACCAAGGATTGGATATCCGCGGGAATGCGAATGCTCATGACAAGGCTCCCTCGAGTCGCGCCCACGATACGGAAGACGACCACGGAGGGCGACCACGAAGGGCGACTCCGCGATCCGGCTCCGCGACCGGGCGTAGGGATGGAGACAGCCGGCCGGAGGGCCTACCCGAGCTCGCTGACGACCGCCGGCGAGCGCAGCGACAGGGCGGTTCCGTCACCGCCGGAGCCCGCCGGCCCCGGAGGCACCGCCGCCGGCGAGGTCCGGATTCTTGTACAGCACCATGACGCCGACGTTCAGGCTCGCCGGATCCTCGATCCAGTCGGGCAAGACGGCCGCGATCCCGAACCCCGGATGCTTCAGGTACTTGCTGAGCACCGGATCGGGAGCCTCCGGTTCGCGCGGGCGAAGGTTCGCCGTAAATGCCACGCCGTCGTGCACGAGTCCCCCGACCCGACGCGCGCAACCGAGCGCGTACCAGGTCGCCAGCTGCCTGCGATCGATCCCGGACGCGTCGGTCCCCAGGCGCTCGCAGTAGGCCGCGAAGCCGGGGATGCGCGCGAAGCCGAAGTAGTACCGACGACCCTCGCGCCGCAACTGCTCGAAGATCACCTCGAACAGGGCGCGGCCGGCCCCGGGCATCGACGAGCACACGCTCATCCCGTTGATGGAGTTGCCGGCGGCCCGGTGCGTCCGCCGCGTGAACCCGTGGTCCGTGAATGCCGCGTTGGTCGTGAGCCCGGCGATGTCTCCGAGGTCGAAGTCGAGGTACTGCGAATAGCGGTACCCGACGACGTGGCCGGCATGGGTCGCGACGAGCAACCCGGAGGGGTTCACGTCCAGCCAGCACCGGAAGTGCTCCTCGCCGTAGACCTCCATTCCGGCGCCGCCGAACTTTGCGCGGTCCAGCGCCGCCAGGAGGGGCACGTCCGCCGGCGTGGCGGTCCGGATCGTGAAGCCGGCGAATGTGCCGATCACGCCGATCATGCCGGTCAAGGCGACGCCCCCTCCAGTCGCGGCCCGTCGGCGGCGCGCTCGCCGTCGGCCGGGCTTCGACGTGACCACGTCGGCAGGGTGTTGACGGCGATGCCGAGCCCCGCGCTGGCGGCGAACGCCAGGTTGATCGTGGCCAGGCTGATGTGGGCGATGAACACGCCGGCCACGCACGCGACCGACGAGCCCATCGTGATGATCAGGTTGTGGCGCTGGTCGCGGGCGAAGGCGTCGCCGAGGTCGAACACGTCGGCGAGTCGTCGCAGCGTCCCGTCCATGAGGACGACCTGGGCGCTGTCGACCGCCGGAGCCGCCGCGTTGCGCAGCGACACCGACAGGGCCGCCTTTTTGAGCGCGATCGCGTCGTTGATGCCGTCGCCGACGAAGCAGACGGTCCGCCCCGCGACCTGCATCGTGTCGATGAGCCGCGCCTTGTCCTCTGGCAGCTGCTCGGCGTGGACGTTCGGGATCCCCAGCGCGTCCGCGAGGGCGCGGGTCGGGGCCTCGCGATCGCCCGACAGGACATGGACAGCGAGGCCCCGCGCGCGCAGGCGGTCGATCAGCGCCCGGGCCTCGGGCCGGACGACCGGCGCGAGGACGAGGCTCCCGATCACTGCGGCACCGACCGCGACCCACACCCGCGAATGGATCCCCGCGCCGGTGTCGTCGGCGTCGGGCACCGCGATTCCCTGCTGCTGTATGAAACGTCGGCTCCCGGTCAACACCACCGCGCCGCCGACCGCGGCGCGGACACCGTGCCCGAGCGTGTACTCGACCTCGGTCGTGGGCGCGAGCTCCACTCCGCGAGCGGCCGCAGCGGCCGCGATCGCCTGTGCGATCGCGTGGGTCTGGCGCTGCTCGACGGATCCCGCGTACGAGAGGACGGTCCGTTCATCCGCGTCGCCGAGCGGGTCGATCGCCACGACCTTCAGCTCGCCGAGCGTCAGCGTGCCCGTCTTGTCGAACACGACGGTGTCGACCCGCGGCAGCGTCTCGAGCGAGCGACCGTCCTTGACGAGCACGCCGCGGCCCGCGGCGGTCTCGATGTAGTTGAGCATCGACCACGGGCTCAGCAGCCGCAGAATCGAGGAGAAGTTCGACGACAGGATCCCGAGCATGGCCGGCGCCCCCTGCAGGACGCCGGCCGCCGCCGCGACGGCGAACGTCGGTACGGTCGTGCTGTCCGACACGCGTTCGCTGCGCAGCTCGAGCTGCTGTTCGTAGGCGACCGTGCGCCGGAGCGCGGCCTCGATGCGGGCCGCCGCGGTATCCGACCCCGTGCGAGCGACACGGACGACGAGCCGCCCGCGGAGTATCACGGTGCCCGCGTGCACTTCGTCGCCCGGCGTCTTCTCGGCCGGCTGGGCCTCGCCGGTGAGGAACTGCTGGTCGATGGCGGCCTCGCCGCGCTCGACGACGCCGTCGACCGGCATGAGCTCGCCGGCCCCGACGACGACGAAGTCGCCGACCTGCAAGCGGTCGAGCGGCGTGGCGACCTCGGACCCGTCGACGAGACGCCAGGCGATCGCCGGCGCCTCCGTGAAGACCCCCTCGATGGTGCCGCGCAGGCGACCCTTCGCCGCGAGGCGCAGCCGGATCGCCACGAAGTAGACCCACTGCGCGAACCCTGCGAGCACGCACAGTCCGGCGCCGAGCGCGATCATCACCGCCGAGGTGTCCACGAACTCGGCGCCGACTCGCCGCTCCACCTGCCACTTGCGCCACCCCGTGCGCAGCACGTCGACCGTGTTGTAGACGATGCATCCGATCCCGAGGATCGTCGCCGGCGCCCACACGAGGGCGCCGGTCGCCGCCAAACCGAGCCCGGTCACCGCCAGGGCATGACTTTCGCGTACCCCCTCGGCCTCGGCGATCGCCGCCGCGTTCGCAGCATCAATGTCGTCCTCCGGCGGCGCGGCGCCAGAGTCGGGTTTCGCGGGATCCGCGGCAAGGTGTTCGTAGGCCCTGCGCGCCAGGTACACGACACCGCCGACGAGTAAGATCTCAAGACCGAGCATCGACCATCGTTACCAGAACGGCCGACGGATGGCCAGCTTCGCGCGCAGGGTCCCCGGGGAGTGGCGGTTGGCGTATCAGAACGGGACCAGCCAGTTCGACACCTGGCACTGGGGTCCCGGCAAGTACTCGCTGCGCGTGTTGACCGGGGGCACCGCGACGGCCGGCGAGCCGTGGCGCGAGCTGCAGCTCGACCTGAAGGGGCATGAGAGCGACCGGGTCGTCCCGCTCGTCGTGCGCCTCGACTTCGAGGCGGACGGGACCGTGCGCCAGCGCGACTGGTCGCTCGTGCGGACAGCCTGCCGCACCTGCGGAGACGAGCTGCGGGTGCCGTTCGCGCGTCGAGGACGCGGCTTCTGCCCGTCCTGCATGGGCCGGCGGATGGCCGAGGGCGCGGCGCTCTTGGTCGACCATGTGCTGCCCGCCGTCGGGTACCGACAGTGGGTCCTCTCGTTCCAGGGCCCGCTGGCGGTGCGGCTCGGCTACGACACCGACCTGCTCGCCGCGGTCTGCGAGAAGCTGGCGCGGGCGGTGGTGCAGGACATGCGGCGCGCCGTGAAGCAGCTGCACAGCCTCGCCTCGGTCACGCCGCTGCGCGCCGGCGTCATGGTCGCGGTGCAGCGATTCCGCAGCGACCTCGGTCTCTACGTCCACCTGCACGGCCTGGTCACGGACGGCGTCTTCGAGGACCTCGGCGAGGGCATGCGCTTCCTGCATGCAGACCCGCCGACGCCAGCGCGCATGACCGCCTCGCCGCAGTGGAAGATCCGCGGGATGTTGGGGTGGTTCAGCGCCGACAGGATCTTGGCCGCGCGCAGGAACCGGATCACGTCGTCCTCGCCCGGATCTGCGCTGCGCAGCACCTTGAGGGCAACCTCGCGTGATAGCCGGCGATCCGAGGCGCGATGGACGATCGCGCTGGCGCCGACGCCGATGACCTGGAGCTTGTCGTAGCAGTCCGTGGTAGCGACCGCCCGACGCCGAGCTAGATCCATCGCGTGCAGCTCGATCGCGACGCCTGTTACGACGCGCCCGCGCCCGCGACCGCCGCCGGCCGTCGCCGCGGATTCACCGTGGCACTCGAGCCGCGCGGCACCGCCTTCCAGCGCGCCGGCTAGCGCGCGCTCGCCGACATCGGCTGCACCGGCAACTCGCTGACCGGCTACGCTGGCGGCCTCGCGGCCAAGCAGTGGCTGCTCGCGCACGAGGCGGTGCTCGTCCCACTTGCCGTGAACTATGGCAGACGCACGTGACCATCCGGCGACCGGGCGATCGGCCGCGTCAAAGAGGGCGCGGCGGGTCGCCGACGAGCTGGGTGAAGCGTTGGGCGAAGCCGGAGCGGGAGAGGCGGACGAGCGCGGCGAGCTTGGCGACGGTCCAGGGCTCGCTCACGCGGGCGTGCATGAGGTTCAAGGCGTGATGCACGGGGGGGTCGGAGAGGGCCTCGACCAGGCCGCAGCCCTCGTGGGTCGGGAGGTAGCGGAGCACCTGGACGAACAGGACGTCGACGAGGCGCTGGAGGATGAGGGTGCTGGCGGGGCCGGGAGAGGCATCTCGGCGAGCATGAGGTCGATGGTGGCTGCGCTCCCCAGCCGCGGAGCAGCGCCGGAGGTGGACAGGACCACGGCCTGGGGGACGCGCGCGAGCAGGACGGGCCTCATGCCGCCGGTGTAGGGGAAGAAGCCGGTGAGCAGGATGGTGAAAGCTCCGTCGCCGCCGATGCGGGTGGGCCCGGGGCCGGTGTCGGCGGGTTACTGGCCCGCGGCCCGCGGTTCTGATAGGCAAGGACGATGCCGAGGCCACCACCGATGGGGGCGATCGCCCGCGCGGGCAACGACCTGGTGCGTGGAAGCGGCGACGCTCACGGCCATGAATTGGCGCTGTCGACCGGCGCGCTGGCGATCGGCGACGTGCTGACCGGTACGGCGGGCCACGTGCAACTCGGCGTACCCGCGGTCCGGGTCGACCTGCACGACGTGCCGCGGCGGGGCTACGAGCACGACGACAATTACGACGAAGGCGGCGCCGTCATCCTGGTCGGCGTGCGTGCGACGCGGGTGGTCACCTGGGTCTCCGTTCCGACCGCCGGCGTCGACTCGGGCATCTTCGGCGTGTGGGACGCGGCCCGGCCGCCCGGGCCCGGAAACTCCAGCCACGCGTCGACCGGCTTCGGCGGGCTGCTGGGCCGCCCCGTCATGGCGCTCGAGACCGGCGACGGGTGGTTCGCGGCCGTCGCCGGCAAGGACGTCGACGGCGCCGTCAGCGTGCTGGTCGCCGGCCCGGGCGTCGACCCCCGGCGGTTTCGCGTCGCCGATCCGGCCGAGCTCGCAGCCCGTGCAGCCCTTCCGCTCGGCGCCGACGCCTGCCCCGTCACCAACTGGCTGCTGTCCGGGCTCGACGAGGCCACCCAGGCGCTGGCGCGCACGTACGCGGCCGCGTTCGCGCCCCCGCGCAACCGCCGGCGGGCCCGGCCGCGACAGCTCGCTCGTCTCGCGCTCGTCGCCACCTGGGCCCTGCGCCGCTGGCACGCCCTGATCGCGCCGCTCTGCCCGGCCGAGGCGGGCGTGCTGGCGGACATCACGGTCCCGATCGAGGGCGGCCTCGACTGGCTCGGACCCGCCAACCATCTGCTCGACCTGACGATGCCCGCCCGCGCCTTCGATCGCGAGCAGGAGCTGCACAGGACGATCGACCGCGCCACGATCTATGCGATGTACGAGCAGATCACGGCGGCGCGACAGCGACGGGTCGGCGTCGCTGCGCTCCAAGCGATCCGCGCGAACGTCCAACTCGACTACGGGCGCAAGGAGATGCTGAAGATCCTCTGCGCCGCCCTGCACTGCTCGCTGCGGCATCACGCGATCAGCGGCGGCCCGCACGACGCCGACGCGATCCTCGACGCCGTGCTGACGCGCCTCGACGAGCAGCTGCCGCCCGCCGCGCTGATCCGTCAGCTCGCGGAATGCACGTAGTGTAAGCGCTCACGGCGAAGCGAGGGCGCTCGGGTCCTCCGGACGCGCGGCGTCAGCGATCCTTCGGCGCGCCCACCCACCGGGCGAACCCGTCGAGGCCGGGGATCTGGTAGCTCCAGAACGCCTCGATCGCCTCCGACCGCGGTCGCGCTCGGCGACTTCGACAGCGATGGCCGGCTCGACGTCGCGACCGCGAACTCGGCCACCCGCGACGTATCGGTCTTCCTCGGCGACGGCGCCGGCGTGTTTGCCGAGAGTGCCCGCTCCTCGCCGCCGACCTCGACGCCGACGGCGAGCTCGACCTCGCCGTCACCAACGCCTTCGCCATCCAAAACGCCGCCGCATACGGGGCGGAGCGCCGTCTCCGCGCCCTGTTCGAACGCGCCGCCTTCACCGTCCTTCGTCGAGAGGCGCCAGACCCCAACCGCCGCCGCCTGCTTCCTCATCGCGCCGTCGCTGGTGTCTTTAACTCGGAGAAGAAATCGACTCCTTAATCGATCACAGTTGAACGTCGGTTATGTGGACTCGGGACGCTGCCGGGACGCTGCTCAGTTCGCGCTCTTCCTCTATGGCTCGGGCTCCTTCTCCGATGGAGAGGTCGTGCAACGACCGCGAGTGGAGGCCCCGAGGTTGCGCGTGAACCATCTGCATCGGCAGGACGTGGTTAATGGGGGGAGGATAGGAAGAACAAACTGCGTTTTGCTGGGACGTCTTGGCGCTCCCAGGGCTGACGGCGGCCCGGGCCGCGTCCGATAAGAGGCGTTTCGTAAACTCTTTGTAGGTGATTCGCGTGGCCTCGGCGTGGCCGGCCTGGCTCCGTCACCGCGTGCGGCTCGATGACTTGGCCTTCGGCTTCGCAGCCGGCTTGTCCCATGCGGCGCGCTGTGCGGGCTCCAGTCCGTCCGCGACCGCGTCGAGCTCGCCCTTGCGATACAGCTCCGCGGCGACCTTCTCGAGCGCGCCGGTGAGCGCGACACGGCCTCCGAGCTGCGGCACGAGCGCCGCGAGCAACGCCGTCATCGCATCGCGGCCCGCAGCGGGGTACTTCGACGCGAACGCCGCGAGCTGCTCGGCGAGGGCGATGCGATCCGCGAGAGGCTCGGGGCGCGCGAACAGCTTGGTCAGGCTGCCGCCGTCGCGCTCGCCGCGTTCGAGGCGAACCAGCGACGTCGTGCCCGCCGCGGCGACGAGCTCGGCCCATGGGCGCGTCTCGATCGCGGGCTGGGCTGCGTCGCGCTCGAACAGCGCGGCCACGCCGAGCGTGTCGTCCCAGTCGAGCGCGCTCCACGCCGCGAACAGCGTGTCGCGCTGCGCCGGCGTGAGGCCCTTCAGCGGCTCCTGCCGGCCGAGGGCGTCGTCGATGCGATCCACCCAGCGCAGGTCGTCGCCGGGCAGCACGAGCTCGAGCGAGCGCTCCGTCCCACGCAGGGCCATGAAGCGGACCCGCCGCAGCAGCAGGCGCAGCCGCGCGCCGGCGCGTTTCGTCGCGAAGCCGTCGACGCCGGCGAGCTCGCCGAGCGCACGCTCGATCAACTGCACCGTGTGCGCACCGCCGCCGAGCGCGCCCTCGCACACGCGTGACAACGTCTGGTACGTGCCGTCGAAGTCATCGCGCTCGATCGCCCACCTGCCGTTGCGCACGAGGTTCTCGAGGAACGCCTCCGCGACGGCGGGCGGCGCGAACTCGGCGAGGTCCGCCGACGTGGAATCGGCGAGCTGCGTCTCGCGATACGCGAGCGCGTCTCGCATGCGCTCGGCGAACCGCTCGAAGCGCGCCGGTGGCAGGCGGTGCAACGCTGCGTTGAGCTCGGGCGTCATCGGGCAATAGTCGCGGTAGTGCTCCGCGAGCAGCTCCTCGAGCTGTGCCGGTACATCGCCGCGGGCATCACCGTCGAGGAAGCGCTCGACGATCTCGTCGTGAGTCATCATTGCTCCTGACGTGTCACCGTTTCATGGGGGCGCGCGGCCACGGGCGATACATCGCGCCACGTACGGCCGATACGTTGCGTCATCGAGTACCATGCGGCGATGGCCCTGCTTACAAAGAGTTTGCGTAACCAATAGATTGCGGGAGCGCGGCCGAGGCGTAACCGGTGGCCAGGCGGCTGCACCCGGTCGCGTAATCTATCGTTGGACGGAGCCGATGCGCGGCAGCCGCGAGGCGGTGTCAGTCGCGGGTATGGGGAAGTTGGCGGAGAGTGCGGCGGCGAGGAGCGCGGAAGGCGCCCCGAGCGAGCGGACTTCGCGTGTCGCGCCGTCGATGAGCCGGGTCGCGTCGGCGATCGGACCGCGTGGAGCACCGATGCGGCGGGCTCTTTCGGAGATGCGGGCAGAGGAATGCGGTCCCGCGATCGCCCATGGATCGCCGGTGAGCCGAGGACCACGCGTCAACCTCGCCGATCGGGGTTCCGTGCGCGGCCCGTATGGGCTACGGACGGCGAGTTCAGTGAGCCTTCCATGTCCCAGGTCTTGCGCGCTCCCCGCGCCGGCTCAACTCCCACTTGTCGCTCGGATCCCGTCCCGCATGCCCCGGACGGACCCGCATTCTGGCCAAAGGACGGACACCGCCGATGGCGTTCCTCGTGTCGACGCTCTACACGCTGATGAACGAGGTCACCGAGGAGATCGACGCGAGTGACGAGCAGGCGTTCGTCGCTCGCCTCGCCGAGAGCTTCGCGCTCGCGCTCCGCTGAGCTTCGCTTACTTCGTTGCGATCCGGCGCGCCGCGGCCGGGCTCAGGAACGGCAGCACGAGCAGCCCGAGGAAGCTCCGCGGCGTCGGCTTGGACAGCCCCACGGGGCCCGCGGGCGCGGCGTCGTGGGTGCCGAACAGCCGATCGATCCACGGGAAAAGGGTGGAGAAGTTGCGCGGCGTCCCGGCGTGCTGGTGGTGCCGGTGGTGGAACGCCGGGGTGGCGAGCAGCTCGCTCAACCACTGCATCGCGCGGCCGCGCGGCAGCTCGAGGTCGGCGTGCACGAACACGGTGTTGAGCCGCAGCGCGAGCAGCACCAGCGCGTGCGAGCCGAGCGGGAGGCCGAGCAGCACCAGCGGCGCGTTCTGGGCGAGGGTGACCAGCACGATCTCGAGCGGGTGCTGGCGGAACGACGCGAGCCAGTCCATGCGCTCGGAGCTGTGGTGCACGGCGTGCAGCCGCCACATCCACGGGATCGCGTGGGCGAGGCGGTGGTACGCGTAGCCGACGAGCTCGAAGATCACGAGCCCAACGCCGACCTCGAGCGCGGTGCGAGCGGTGCGGCTGCCGATGCCGGCGAACAGCGGACTCTCGAGCGAGAGGCCGTCGAGACTCGCGAGCGCGCCGCCGACCAGCGTGGCGACGCCGAGATGGACGAGCAGACCGCCGAAGGTGGCGAAGCCGAGGTCGGCGAGGCGGCCGGGGCGGGGGCCGCGGTGACGACCGAACAGGTGCTCGAGCGGCGCGAAGGCGAGACCCGCCAGCGCCGTGAACACGAGCACCCGTACGATCGCGTCGCCCATCGACTCAGTACCCCGACGCGTAGCGGAGCCGCACGCGCGCCTTCACCTTCACCGTCGAGCCGGGCTCGACCTCGGCGCCGGCGTCGACCTTCTGCTTGCGCACCTCGTACTCGCTCCAGTACGCGCGCTCGATCTTCTCGCCGTACTCGTCGCGCACCGCGAGCTTGAGGCCGACCGCCGCGAGCTGCTTCCTGGCCTTGTGCAGGCTCAGGCCCTCGATGGACGGCACGATCACGAGCGCGGGGGCGGGCGGGGCGACGGGCAGCGCCGCGGCGTCGGCCTCGGCGACGGTCGCCATGGCGAGGCGTGTGTCGGTCGGAGCCGGGGCCGGGATCGAGGACTCGGCCGGCGCTGCGACGACGGGTTCGGGCTGCAGAGAGATGGACTCGATCGCCTCGTCCGCCTCGTCCGCCTCGGTTTCGAAGTAAACGGCCGACTCGGCCTCTGCCTGGGCGGGCAGACCCTCGAAGTAGATCAACCCTGCCAGCGCCGCTCCGCTCAGGCCCAGAGCCAGAGCGCAGCGGCGGTCCCCGTGGATGTGCTCGTTCGTGCGGCTCATGTGACCCTGGGCCGCCAACGCGTCACCGGGTCGGCCGATTTCCGGGTCGACGAGAAATTCGAGCGCGGCTCCCGGGGCCCTCGGCCGCTCAGGACGACCGAGGGCGCGTTCTGGGCACCGTCGACGACGCAGCGAAGCGCTGCCTGGAGCGCGACGCGTGGAAGGACTACGCGTCACGCTGCGTGCTCGTCAAAAAGATCGTCGCACACAGCTGGCGAGAGGGACTGCCCGACCGCGTAGAATTGCATCTCGACGTACCGCCATCCTCGGACATGTTCACCGCTCGGACAGTGGCGACCTTCGAGCTGCCTCACAACACCGCCAGCGCCTTCCTGAGCGAGCACCTCACCGGCCTCGTGGCAGCAGCACGCGAGGTTCGCTCGGGCGGCGGTTGGGGCGCGACGGCGAGGCCGACTTGCCGTCAGCGGTGCTAATCCGGTGCATGACTTCAAGGTCTGCGCCGAGCTCGCGCGCGAGCGCGGTTTGGGCGGACGTGGACGTTCCGCTTGTCTCGGCGGTTCGGAGGCCGGCGGCCTAAAAGCTTGGTCAAGCGGGGGGTCAGGAACGCTTTAAAGGCCCTGATGCGCGACAGCGCGATCTCCCGGATGTCGCGAAAAATTCGATTTTGTCGCGGAATCGAAGTTCCGCGTCAGTTGGGCCCGCAGCCGGGCTTCTGCTCAATTGTGGCCGCCGGTCGCCGTTTGGTGGCCATGGCAGCGTAGAAGGCGGCCGCCTTCTCGGCATCGGTTTGGCAAATCGGAGAGCGGTACCTCGAGGCGGACGGGGACGGTCGAGGGATCGACGAGGGTTGCGGGCGCGCGGCCGTCGGCGGAGACCAGGGGACGACGTGGCCGACGGGTGGTCACCTACAGCCGCCTGCCCACCGTGGCGACCGCCGCCCTGATGTGGGCGATGAGCCAGAGCCCGTCGATCCGTCATGTCTCGATGGACATGTCGAATCAGCGCCAGGCGCCGGGCGAGCTGGAACGGGAGCTTGAACCCTGCAGAGGCGCTCAGCGGCGCGCGGGCGGCGGGAACGCCGGCGTCGCGAAGGTCGGTGCCGGCAGCGAGAGCTCGGCCGGCAACTTGGCGGTCGCGCCCGAGCGATAGAACTCGAGGATCGCGTCGAACACCTCGGGATGGTGGCGGGTCATCCGGGTCAGCTGCTCGTGCACGGCGCGGTGCACGATCATCACGCGGCCGCGCGGGAAGTAGGGCGCGATCTGCAGCATGTTCTCGATCGGCGTCGAGGTGTCCCAGTCGCCGTTGACCAGCAGCACCGGGACCTCGCTCGGCGCCGGAGCGCGCAGCGCGTCGCCGAAATCGGGGGTCGGCCAGGCCGGGCGCGAGCTCTCGTAAGGCTCGAAGCTCCACGTGCCGAGGTAGTGCGTCGCCGGATCGGTGTGCAGGCGGTGTGATCGCGTCGCGCTGACGCCGAGCCCCGAATCGATCAGCGGCAGGATCACCGAGGAGAACTTCGACCTGCGGCGGCGCGACAGCTCCTCCCGCGCCCACTCGTCGTAGTGGCCGTGATACAGCGACAGGATGAACGCCGGCCACGCTTCGGCGTCGTCGGGGAGCAGCGCGTTTTGCAGGTCGGCGAGGCCGAGCACGACCGATTCGGTCTTGCCGGTCTCGGGGACGCGGACCTTCACGGTGACCGGAGCGCGGGCGAAGCGGTCGCGGAGCTCGCGGACCGCGGCCATCAATCCACCGGGAGGCAGGTACGGCTGCAGGTTCGGCGCGCGGTCGCCGTCGAAGGCGATCCGCTGCAGCGCGGCGAACAGGTACGACGGCATGTCGATACCGTCGTCGAGCGGCTCCACGCCGTACAGTACGGCGCGCTCGACGATCTCCGGGTGCAGCCGCAGGACCGCGAAGCTCCACTGCGAGCCGAAGCTGCCGCCGAGCAGGTTGAGCTTGGCGTAGCCGAGGGCGCGGCGCAGCTCGGCGACGTCTTCGACGCACTCGCGCACGTGGTAGCCGGACAGATCGTGGTCCGGGTTGGCGGCGATCGCCGCGGCCGCGAAGGCCCGATAGGCCGCGCTCTCCGCCTCCACCGAGCTCGGGCGATCGAGCGGGGCGGGCACGGCATCGGGCACGCGCAGGGTGGTGCCGCGGCGCGAGAACCCGCGCTGATCGAGCACGATGACGTCCGCGACCGCGCTGTAGCGGCGGAAGTTCTCGAGCCGGCGACGCGCGTTCTCGCCGGTCTCGGTGAACGCGTCGAGGTAGCTGTTGCCCGGCCCGCCGGGCAAGAACACGATCGGGGCCGCGCGGGTCGGTCGCGCGGCCCGCAGCCGCGCGAACCCGACGTCGATCACGCGGCTGTTCGATGCGGCGCGATTCTCGAGCACGTGCAGGGTGCCGAGCTCGAACTGGACCTTCTCCCCCGCGGCAGTCGTGACCGCCGCGGGTTCGAGCGAGACCGTCCCGGGCCGGGGCACCGGGGGCGAGGCGAGGGCGAGCAGACCGGCAAAAAGTCGGTTCATGAGCATCGACGCCGAAGAATATTCTCGAACTACCCGATATTCTATCGAATAGAATTCGAACCGGAGCCGGAGATGCCCACCCTCGACCGAATTGATCGCGCCCTTCTCGGCCTCCTGCAGAAGGATGCTCGGATCTCCAACAAGGAGCTGGCCGCGTCGGTCGGCCTCGCGCCGTCGTCGTGCCTCGCGCGCGTGCGCCGGCTCGAGGCCGAGGGCGTGATCACGGGCTACCGCGCCGAGCTCGCGCCGCGCTCGCTGGGCCTCGACCTGCAGGCTCTGATCGCCGTCCAGCTCCGCCTCCACGTCGGCGAGGCGTTCAACAGCATCGGCGATCACCTGCGCTCGCTGCCCGAGACGGTCGCGGTGTATTGCCTCGGTGGCGCGACCGATTTCCTGGTCCACGTCGCGTGCCGCGACACCGAGCACCTGCGCGTCCTCACCATCCGCTCGTTCACCAGCCGCCCCGAGGTGAGCCGGATCGAGACTTCGCTGGTGTTCTCGTTCTCGCGCTCGAGCCTGGCCGTCGAATGAGCGGGGAGGAGCGACCCGGAAGTGACGCGACACCGGCGTGGGGCCGATGGTTCTACGGCGCAGCGGCAGATCGAGTCGTCGCGGCCCTCGTTTCCGCTCAGGTAGAGATCGAGGCCTGCGCTTCGACAGCCTGGAGCTGGTGTACGCCGGGCGCGGCGCGCAGGTTCTTCTTCGCCACCTCGGCGTGGCTCGAGGGCAAGATCGCGGCGATGAAGATCCCCGCGCCCGCGACGCCGAACGACCGCGCCCACGCCTCGAAGTCGATCCACGGCGTCTCCCAGCCGACCGCGCGGCCGTAGAGCTGCTGGGTCCCGTGGTGGACCATGTTGTAGCGGGCTTCGTTGAACACGGCGTAGACGATCGGCAGCCGCTCGCGGGCGGCGACGAGGAGCTCCATGCCGGCCATTTGCATGCCGCCGTCGCCGCAGATGCACACGACCCGGCGCGACGGATCGCCGATCGCCTGGCCGATCGCGCCGGCGATCCCGGAGGCCATGCTGCCGAACCCGAGGTGGAGCGTGAAGGCGTCCGGGCGGCGCGCGGTGAGGTAGTGGAGCGCGAACAGCATGTGCTCGCCGATGTCCCAGACGAACCGGGCGTCCGGGCCGGCCGCGCGCTCGAGGTCGGCGATCGCCCGGTGCGGGGCGAGCTGGGGCCGGTCGTCGTCGGCGAATTCGGGGACGTCGAACGGGCTGGTCGCGCGCAGCTGATCGGCCAGCGCGCGGCCGCGAGGGCTCCGCAGGCCCTCGCGCTCGACGTGCTCGCGGAGCTGTCGGGCGAAGTCGACGAGCTCCGCGACGATCGGCAGGGCGGTCGGGACGTTGCGGTGGAAGACCTGCGGGTCGAGGTCGACGTGGATCAGGCGGGCGCCGGCGTCTCCGGGCACGGGGCGCGTCGGCCCGATCGCGCAGGCGTCGAGGTCGGTGCCGAGGGCGAGGGCGACGTCGGGGCCGGCCTGGCTGTACCGCCGCGCCCACCAGGACGCCGAGAGGCCGCCGTTGCGCAGCGACAGCGGGTGCTCCTCGCTGACCACGCCCTTGGCCTGCGGGGTCGTCATGAACGGGACGTCGAGGGCCTCGATCAGGCGACGGAACGCGTCGGGCTGGCCGCGGCAGGCGCGGCCGAGGACGATCAGCGGGCGCTGGGCCTGGCTCAGCCAGCGCGCGGCCTCGGCGACGGCGGCGGGCGGCGCGGGGCACTGGTGCCGCGTCCGGACGAGCGCCGGGGTCGTCGGCGGCGCGGGCCCGCGGGCGACATCACCGGCTTTCGAGCACGCGTCCGTGGCGTCGTTCGCCCGTCAGCGTCCGAACTACCGCGTCGTGGTGCGCCGTGACGTTCGCCCCGCATCCGAGGATTAAGCCACATGCGGCGGCTCGATCGTCAAGGCTTCGGTGGGGCGCCCGCCCCGCGAGCGGTCCCGGAGCGAGTGACGAGGCTCATCCCAGCGCCGCTCGATGTACCCCTGCGCAGCCGCCTTCACCAACATCCCGCGCCGCTACTTCTCGGTAAAGAAGCAACGCGCCGTCGATGTCCACGAGGCCGAGCTCCTCGCCATCGCCCGCGCCTGGCTCACGGCGGCCTGGGACTACGTCCACGCCCTCGCCAGCGACTTCGCCGTCCACGACGAGTTCAGCGCCCTCGCCCCCGGCCGTGCGCCCCCGCGCGACCTGCCCGCCTTCATCCGGCAGGAGCAGTCCTACGCCCCCGACCTGAATGACGGCGTGCGCGTCAACATCGCCCCGCTCCAGCTCGCCCGCCTGCTCGCGGCCGACGTCCTCCCGGCGAAGGACCTCGAAAAGGCCCTCAAGGACCGCGCCCGCTGGCGCAGCGACGAACGCCGCTGGTGCCGCAGCGGCCGCCTCCCGCATCCCGGCTGGTGGCCGGACTCGCCACCTTCCAGGTGAGAACGTCATGGCATCCATCGTCCTGAAGACACATTTCACGTCCTCGTGGTTCGTGAAAGGCGGACCTCACCATGTAAGCCTCCCAAAGAAGGATGTGCAAGCTTGGATGCACGAGAACGGCCTCCTGCCCCCTGGCGAATACTCATGTCGGATCAAGATCTTCGCCGAGGGCAATCGAATAAGCAGCGGGAAGCTCAACTACGACACCGGTTTCCTGTCCGGGGTTTCCTCACTTTTTCAACGGCTCGGCATTCACCCGGACTGCACTGATCTTGCACTCTGGGTACGTCTGTCGTTCGAATCGAGCACCCCGGAGATCGACGTATTTCGAGTGACTCCCCCCCAAGAGCACCAGGAGATTCGTTGGGATGAAGCCCCGCTTCACCCATTCTCCGCCAAATCTGAGAACCCTTATCAAGTGCAACTCAAAGCAGAGCTCAAGGTGCGCAGCAAACCCCATGAGCACCTGCTGAACCGTTTCTGCTGGTTCCTGGAGTGTTTGGGCTATTCACCGAAGAACAGCAAGACCATAAACCTGGCACTCGAGAGCCCGCCGTTGATCGTCCAAGCAAAAGCCATCGCGGATGAGCGCTCTTGGCGCGACAATGTTCGAGCGGCGGTCGCCCAGCTACATGAGTACAGGTGGCTGTACATGCGCGAAGCCAAGCTGCTCTTTCTGGCCTCGAAAGCCGTGCCAGAAGAATGGAGAGAATATTTGATGCAATGCCACCGAATCTTCGCTGCTTGGCCAGTGGGCGATGGCTTCTTTATCGAGGACATGGATGAGCTTTTCCCTGTCGCCGTGTCTCGTGTTGACGACGGCGTAGATCCGCGTAAATCCAGCGGCAGAAATCAGCGGCGAAAATCGGCGGCAGAAAACGCCGGCGAGGCCGGCGTCGAGCGAGGGTGACCGTGGCGGCTCAGGATTTGCGACGAGAGCGCCTGGCGGCTCTGCGGGTCGTGTTGCGTTCGACGGTCTCCTTGTTCCGGTAGGATTCGGCGTCGATGGTGAGGACCTCGGCGTTGTGGCACAGGCGGTCGATGACGGCGACGATGCTGGTCGCGCTCGGAAACACCTCCTGCCACTCGCTGAAGATCCGGTTGGTGGTTACGATTGTCGAGAGTCGTTGGTATCGCTGGCTGACCACCTGGAAGAGCAGATCGGCGTAGCCTTGCCCATAGGACATGTAGCCGACCTCGTCCACGACGAGGAGCGCGGGAGAGGTGTAGCGGCGGAGGCGCTTCCGCAGGCGCGTGGTGTCGGGCTGGGCCGCGAGATCGCCGAGCATCTGGGCGGCCTCGACGACGCGGACGGTGTGGCCGGCCCGGATCGCGCGGTGGGCGAGGTTGCGGGCGATCATCGTCTTACCGACGCCGCCCGAGCCGATCAGGACGACGTTGGTGTGCTCGCGGAGGAAGTCGAGCTCGAAGAGAGCCTCGATCGCCTCGCGGTCGATCTTCCGCGGGTGCGTCCAATCGAAGTCGGCGATCGGCTTAAAGGCGCCGATCTTGGCGCCCTCGAGGCGACGCGCGAGGCTGCGTCGACAGCGTTCGTCCTCTTCGGCCTCGATGAGCGGGCGCAGCCACGGCTCGGCCTCGATGGCGTGCCAGCGGGCGAGCAGGCCGTAGAGCCCGAGCGCGGCGGCGCGCTCGCGCAGCGTCGCGTCAGGTGTCTTCGTCGCCATCGTCGTTCTCCTCGGCGGTGAGCGCGTCGTAGGTGCGGAGGTCGTGCGGGCGCACGACGATCGCGCGCAGGCGCGTCGGGAGCTCCGGCGCCTCCCGGTGTCCTGGCGGGGCGAGCTGCTCAATCGCCTTGCGCAGCGCCGGGATGTATAGCAACTCGCGTGCGAGCGCGTCGTCGATGGCCTGCTCCAAGAGACAGGCGCCGTGGGCGTCGAGGAGCTCCTCGAGCTGACGGGTGGCGCGGGCGAGCGGCTCGCCGCGCTCGGCGAGGGCGCGCAGGAAGTCCTGGCTCCGCGGGACCGCGCGCCGCAGGCGATCGAGCTCCCGATGTGTCCGGGCGCCGGTCTTTTCGGACCACAGCGCGTCGATGTGCGACCTGTCCTCGAGGACCTCGCCGGCGCCGTAGCAGCGGGCGTGCTCGGCGATCACGTGCGTCCCGTCGACGACGCGCACGCGCTCGGCGTCGGCGACGACGACGAGCTCCTTGCAGACGTGGGTGTGCGGGATCGAGTAGTCGTTGCGATCGAAGCGCACGTACGGGGTCTTGCCGGCGCGCACGGGCTGCTGCTCGGCGCACGGAAACGGCTCGCCGGACGCCACCAGCAGCAAGGGGCGCTCCTCGGCGAAGGCGCTTTCGACCGTGCGGGCGCGGTCGTCGGGCCACAGTCTTTGCATGGCGAGGGTCTGGCAGAATGCGAGCACCTGCGCGTTGAGGTCGTCGAGGCCGACGAAAGTGCGGCCGGCGAAGAATGCGTCGCGCAGGTAGCGAATCGCGCGTTCGACACGACCCTTCTCGTTTCCCCTCCTCGGCGCGACCGGCCTGGGTTCATAGCGGTAGTGCCCCGCGAACTCGACGAGCGTCGGGTGGAGGCGGATCGCGTCGCCCTGTCGCTCGAGCACCGCGCTCTTCAGGTTGTCGTAGAGCACGACCCGCGCGGCGCCGCCGAAGTACGCGAATGCATGCACATGGCCAGCGAGGAAGCTCGGCATCCGCGCGTCGTAGAAGAAGCGCACGAACAGCGCGCGCGACCAGCTCAGCACCATGACGAAGGCCATCAGCTTGCGCGTCGCCCGGCCGACCTGGACCTTGCCGAAGTCGGCCCAGTCCACTTGGGCCTGTTCTCCGGGCAAGGTCGCAAGGCGCAGGTACGCCTCGGCCCGGCGGGGTCGCAGCTCGCGGACCACCTCGCGCAGCCGCGAGATCTGGCCGGTGTAGCCGCGCGTGCGGACCATCTGCAGGATCCGCGTCGCGCGCAGCTTCGGGTACTTCTCGAGCGTCTCGCGGATGAAGGCGCGGTACGGATCCACCTTCGTCCGCCGCTTCGGCGCCGGCAGCTTCACGCCGTTGTGCTGGAGGATCCTGCGCACCGTGCCGTGGTGCAGGCCGAGCTGCGCGGCGATCGTGCCGATCCGCCAGCCCTCGGCGTGAAACAGCCGCAGGACATTCGCCCGAGTCAAGGCCGACGTCGTCACTTCTCACCTCCGGTCAGATCGAGATCCCACTGCACGGTCGACGGCGGCCGTGGTCGTCGGAGACGGAGGACAAGACGCAAGGGAGCGAGCTCGTAAGCGTGCACCAGCGGGCTCCCGGGATCATCCAGAGTCGCGCCGAAGAGTCCCAGACCCGTGAGCCCAGACGAATCGCAGCTGCCGTCCACACACACAGCAACGCGCAGCGCATCCCCCTGCCACAGCGCGAGGCCCTCGAGCAGCGCCACCAGCGCCCGCGGATGGGAGGGCCGCGGCAGGATCGCCCGCAGCAGCTCCTGCCCCCGCGCTTGCAGCCTCAGCTCGATCGTCGTCGGTCGCGGCCTCAGCCTCATCGACCATGTCCCGATGTTCATGCGATGAATCTCCTTCTGACGCGGTCACCAGCTCCACGCTGATCGATCCCGCGTCCCGGTAGTCATCGCCGTCTCCGCCGTCCTGCGGGAGACACTGCTCCGTCACTTTCTTCGCCCGCTGCGCCGTTCGATACTTCGCCTGTCGCTGAGCGTGCTTGCGCCGACCCTTCCTCGACTGCTGATACCGTCGATTCGACGCCCGTTGCCTCCGCAGCCGCCCCTGCCTGGCGCAGCCCGGCCCGCAGTAGCGCCGCCCGCACCAGCACGCGTCGCACACCCACGTCGCGCTCCCGCACGCTCCACAGCGCAGCGGGATCCCCCTCGGCTCCCGCGGCTCGTTCGGCTCTCGATCGACGACACCTCCGTGCCGGTCCCCGTTGCGGATCCCACCGTCCTGTGGCAGCCTTCACGCGACCTGTCTCTTCGACAATGTCGCTGGGGGAGGTTGTTGGGGGACGCCGGAGAGCGCCAACTCTTGATCCCGGCGTCCCCGTTTTTTTTTCCGGCGCCTCCCCGCTACCCGGCCTCGCCACGCGGCGCCAATCTCCGGACACGCCTCCGGCCCGGCTACGCTCGACCAGAAATTCTTGTGATCTGGCCTACAAGCCTGCGGCCCGTCGAGTTTCTACCAAAACCATTTCGTCGCCTCGCCGCTGGATTTACGCAGATCGAGATCGTCGCTGACATCTCGTAAGAAACAGTGCGTCTTCCTGAAAGAACCACTCTCGGAAGGCGACGAGGAGTAACCCACTCATGTCGCAGGATACCTCTCTTCGAGCGTGGCTCATCGGCCAGATCAAGTCCGCGTTGCCGGCCAAGGGCGGCGCGGGCCGTTTCATGATCTGGTGCGACCCCGACCGCGAGTGGATCGAACTCCTGCGCATCGCCTCGGACGCAGCCGGCGTCGAGCTCTGGGCCCCCGCGCCCGGTGAGCCCGACCCGCACGAGCTGGCCCTGCGCGACCGCTTCCACCGCGAACCGCGCCGCCGACGGATCGTCTGGCTTCCCCGGACTCGCGCCGAGATCACCTACTTCAAGGTCTATGAGCTCGAGGCCGACGTGTGGATCCGGGGCCTCGCCGAGGCCCTCTCGGACTACGGCGTGCCGGTCGCGCGCCGTCACGAGGCCGAGCTACGGCCGATCCTCCATCTCCAGGCCCGCAATTTGTTCGACCAGCCGCGCTCGGCCTGGGACGACTTGACCCCGAGCGCCGCCAAGGGCGCCCTCTTCGACGACGGCCGGCTCCTTGAAGTCCTCACCGCCGAGCGCGACATGTTCCCGGACCTCCGCGCCGAGGGTGTCTTCGCCGTCTTCGCCGGTCGCGTGATGGAAGACCTCGGCCTTTCGGACCCCGACAAGACCCCGGAGCCGGATTGGCGCATCGAGTCCATGCGGCGGCTCCTGCTCATGGAAGCGGCCAACAGCGGCGGAACACCGCCGCTTGGCGCGCGCGAGCTGCCCGCCGGCCGCGTACGCGAATACGCCCTCAAGCTCTTGCAGCGGTGCATGCACGACATCCGCCTGATCGCGGGCTTCGAGCGGGCCGTCCACGAGGCCGAGCGCCACCTCGGCCTTGACACCTGGGCACGCAGTCAGTCGAGCCCGCCGCGCACCACGGCCTCCCGTGCAGTCGAGGAGGCGTTGCTGCGCCACCAGATCGATCGCTTCGAGTCGATCGACGATGTCTTCCTCCTCGCGCGCGAGCTGGCCGCTGGCTTCAGCGACATCGCCGGGCGAGCGCAGGGCTTCTGGGGCAGCCGCGCGACCCATCCGGTCGCCTGGCGTCAGCTCAAGGAGCTCGCCGACGCCGCCTGCACCCTGACCCATTTCCGCGACATCGAACATTCGTGGGCGACCGCGCGCGACATGATCCTCGCCTACGCCCACGACCTCTGGCGCCTCGAGCGAGCCGGCGAGCTGCTCTTCCGCGAGGTGCCCGGCATCGCGGATCCGCTGCACCGGATCCGCGCGCGTCTGCGCAAGGCGTACCAGCGCACCATCGACGACCTCGGCAGGCAGTTCTCCCAGCGCCTCGACGCCGCCGGCCCCGACCTCGACATCCCCAGCGCGGGCGAGCGCGTGCTGAAGGAGCTCGGCGGGAAGAAGCAGCCGACCGCCTTCGTGATCCTCGACGCGTTCCGCTTCGAGCTCGCCCGCCGGCTCGCCGAGCAGTTGCAGCTGCACGACCCGCCCGAGCGCCTCGAGGTCGACCCCGCGCTCGCCCCGATCCCGAGCATCACCGCGCTCGGTATGCCCTTCGCGCTCCCGATCCCCCGCAGCGCGCTGACCGTCTCCTTCACCACCGGCAAGCGCCCCCAGTGGAGCGTGACCGCCGAGGGCTGGTCCGACGACCTCACGGTCGCCGAGCACCGCCGCCGCTGGCTCGTTAGGAAGGGCGGGGCGAAGGCGTGCCTCACGACGCACGAGGTCCTCGAGGGCGCCAGGCTGCGCGAGCTCGGCGACGCCCAGAAGCTCATCATGGTCTACGGCGACGAGTTCGACCGCGACGGCCACGAGGGCGCGCTCGAGCTCAGCGGCGCCGAGGATCACCTCAAGCGTTACACGCAGGTCCTCCGCGCCCTTCGCGCCGCCGGCTACACACGGGTCATCGTCACCACGGACCACGGCTTCTTCCACTGGAAGCCCGACGACGACGAGCGCGAGGATCTGCCCCAGGGCGACATCGTCTATCAGTCCCGCCGGGCCGTCGCCGGTCGC
This sequence comes from Nannocystis exedens, assembly GCF_002343915.1. Lineage (GTDB taxonomy): Bacteria > Myxococcota_A > Polyangia > Nannocystales > Nannocystaceae > Nannocystis > Nannocystis exedens. The sequence continues at coordinate 8,204,159 of NZ_NETK01000001.1, forward strand.
GGGCTCTCGCACGCGACTGGCCTCCGGCTGCCCGTCCCGCGCAGCGATCTCGAGGTCGTCGTCCCGCGCAGCGTCAACGTCTTCCGCACCTACGGTGCTGTCGGCTTCCTCCACGGCGGCGCCACCTTGCAGGAGCTCGTGATCCCGGTCGTCGTCGCGGTCTGGCCCGCCAGGCGCAAGAAGACCCCCGTGTCGCTCCACAAGATCGAGCCGATCACCACCTTGCAGCCGCGCATCGAGGTCATTTCGGGCTTGCAGGGCGAGATCTTCGCCGGCGGCGCCTACCTCCCGCGCCGAGTTCTGGTGCGGGTGTCCTCGCCGGCCGCTCTTCTCTTCCAGCACCACGATCCAGTCACTGTCGACCCGCAGGGCAAGCCGACCGTCGTGACGCTCAAGCTGGTCGACCCGAAGCCCGACGTCCCGGTGAACACCACGCTCCGCATCGAGATCCGCGACGCCGACAACGACGAATTCCTGCTGGGCCAGGACACCATTCTCAAGGTCGAGATCAACAGTGACTGGGACTGATCCGAACACCAACGCCCCCGAGGGCCCCTGGATCGACCCGCTCGATGAGCAGCTCGTGGCGGCCTTCCCCGGCCGCGTCGTCCGCAAGGACCTCGTCCACGCCCTCAAGGTCGGCTTCAACATCCCCGTCTATGTCCTCGAGTACCTGCTGGGCAAGTACTGCTCGACGACCGACGAGGCCCAGATCCGCGAGGGCCTCGACATGGTCAAGCAGACGATCGCCGAGCGCGTCGTCCGGGCCGACCAGGCCGAGCTGATCAAGTCCCGCCTCCAGCGCAGCCGGTCGATGAAGCTCATCGACCTCGTCACCGTGACCTTCGACGAGAAGGACCAGGGCGGCAAGTACTGGGCCGCCCTGGCGACCGCGGGCCTGACGAAGATGCACATCAGCGAGGATCTCGTCCACAAGTACGAGCGCGTCCTGACTGGCGGTGTGTGGTCCAACGTCGAGATCACCTACGACGATACCCTCGTCCACGGCACCGTCACGCGGCCGTTCGTCCTGAGCCGCATGCAGCCGATCCAGATCGCCAGCGCGCGGCTCGACGAGTTCCTGACCGCGCGCGCGTCCTTCACCCGCGAGCAGTGGGTCGACGTCCTGCTACGGACGATGGGCTACGAGCCGACGCACCCCGACTTCACCTGGCGTCGCAAGCTGCTCTACCTGCTGCGCCTGGTGCCGATGGTCGAGAAGAACTACAACCTGATCGAGCTCGGACCGCGCGAGACCGGCAAGTCATTCGTGTTCCGCGAGCTGTCGCCCTACGCGATCCTGCTCTCGGGCGGGCAGGGCACCGTCGCCGACCTGTTCGGCTGGAAGCACCGCAAGGACAAGGCCGGCCTAGTCGTCCGCTACGACCTCGTCGCGTTCGACGAGGTCGCCGGCTCGTACTTCAAGAACGAGTCCGAGAAGCAGATGTTCAAGGGGTACATGGAGCAGGGCTCCTTCTCTCGCGGTGACGACAAGGGCACGATCAGCGCCGACGCCGGCATCATCTTCAACGGCAACATCGACGGCAACGTCGAGGCGATCGCTCGCACGACCCACCTGTTCACGGCGCTGCCGGAGTCCGTCCGCAACGACACCGCCTTCCACGATCGCTGGCACGCCTACCTGCCCGGGTGGGAGATGCCGAAGCTGCGACCCGAGCACTTCACGCGGCACCTCGGCTTCATCGCCGACTACATCGCCGAGATCTTCCACAACGAGCTGCGCCGCCTGAACTTCACCGACCTCGCCGACCAGCACTTCGCGCTCGGCAACCACGTCGGACAGCGCGATCGTAAGGCCGCCCTGCGCACCGTCTCGGGTTTGATCAAACTGCTGCACCCCGATGGAAAATGCAGCAAAGATGAGCTCGGCGAATACCTCGACTTCGGCCTCGAGCTGCGGCGCCGGGTCAAGGAACAGCTCAAACGGATCAACCCGATCGAGTTCTCGCGCGTCAACCTGTCCTTCATCGACAAGCAGACGGGAGAGGAGCGCTTCGCCGAGTGCGCCGAGCTCGGCGCGATCCGCCTGATCCCCGAGGGCCCGCTGCCCCCCGGCGACGTCTTCAGCGTCGGCGTCGACCCGGGCACCGACCGCGTCGCCCTGTTCAGGATCCAGGCCGCCTCGGTCCTCGGCACCGGCCGGTTCAACCTCGTCGGTGTCACCTCCAAGAACATCCGCGAGAGCGCCAAGATGGCGTTCGACTACCTGCGCGCGAACGGCAAGCGCGTCGGCCTCGTGCTCGGGCGGCGGCGACTCGGGGCGCTGCTCAAGCGTCGGCCCCTCGCGACGATCTCCGGCGCCGGCATCCACCAGGAGACGCAGCTGCGCGACAGCGACGCCGGGTCCTTCGGGCTGGCAATGAGCAAGGCCGTGCTGGACGCGGCCGCGGGCCTGGACCTGCCCGCGCACGCGGCGGACGCGGTGTACTGCGACATCAACGGCGAGCGCTACCGCAGCGAGGAGTGGGGCCTGTTCGCCACTCGGGCTCACGCGGCGCTGCGGTCCCTGCAGTATCAGACCTTCTGCGGCAGCATCGGCGATGTTGGCGCCGCCTTCGGCGCGATCGCCAGCATCGCCGCCGCACAGTCGTTCGCCCGCGGCTACGCTCGAGGACCCCGCGCCCTCGTGATGGCCGGCTCGGACTCCGGCACGCGCGGCGCGATGTTTCTGCACGACCCTCGCCTCGAAGGACGCCCATGAAGACGCTCGTCAACGCGCCCAAGACCCCGGTCACGAAGGGCAGCCAGGGCGTGGCCGCGGCCACGATCCCCAACGTCTGCAAGATGCCGGGACCGCCTGCGCCCTTCGTCCCGACACCGCTGCCCAACATCGGCAAGAGCGGCAGCTCCCCCAAGGGTTATTCGAAGAACGTCACGATTGAGGGCAAGCAGGTCGCCGTCAAGGGCGCGACCTTCGGGTCGACGGGTGACATGGCCAGCAAGGGGACCGGCGGTGGCCTGTTCTCCGCCAATACGCACGGCCCCACGAGCTTCGTCGGCCCGGGCTCGTTCGACGTCAAGATCGAGGGCAAGAACGTGCAGCTCCTCGGCGACCCGATGCTCAACAACTGCGGGCCCAGCGGAAAGCCCCCTAACGCCGCCACGCTCGTCGGCGTGCTGCAGAAGGCGGGCCTGGTCGCGGTGGTCGGTGACGAGCCCTGCCCCCTGTGTCGCAAGCAACACGGCTTCAACGGCAAGCTCGAGGAGAGCGAGGACACCAAGGGGGCCGCGGGGCAGCTTCAGGCCGCCATCGACCGGGCCATCGGCAAGGCGCGCGCGGCTAACGCCCCGCGGCTCGCCGCGGTGCAGGCCGAGATCGCCGCGCTGAAGACGGCGATGGCCGCGCTGCCCAAGAAGCAGCGTGCTCCCTACAGGCAGCAACTCGACGCGCTCGAGAAGGAAGAACGCGGGCTCGCGGTCCACTTCACGGGCATGATGGGCGTCGTCAAGTGCAAGGACGACGGCCTCATCTTCGCCGGGACGAGCCTGTTCCAGTACTCCGACATCCAGGCGGAAATGCCCGGCGCATGGCACTCCCCCACGCCCTCGGGCAGCCTCGCCAACAAGCCGGACCGCAAAAACTTCCAGGCCGACGTCCTCGACTTCGCCAGGTACGGCAAGGGCTCGCTGAGCTCGTGGCCCGTGGAGTGGGAGAAGCTCAAGCAACTCTCGGAGAAGTCCTTTGTGGGAGAAACCGACGAGATGTTCTACCCCCCGGGGAGCTGCGCGGCGCAGCAGATGGCGCTGTTGGCCATGAACCACGGCGACCGCCCCATGGGCCTCACCGAGCGCTACTACACCACGAACCCTGATGCCAAGCTATCCAAGCTGTGGATCCGCAAGCCCGGCAAGGGCGGCCCCAAGCGCGCCCGCCTGGCCACCCCCGCAGAGCTCGGGCCGGGCAAGCCGATCCCCCCGTGCGGCACGTGCCAGGTCATCCTCACCATGCTGATGTGCGCCGAGGGTGAGATGCATTGCGACCACAAGACAGCGCATCCCGGAGTGTGTCACAAATGCTAGAACCCGAGCTCGAAGCGCTGCTGCTTCGCATCGTCCCCAACCTCGCGCGCGACTGGTCGGGGGCCTCCCCGGAGGATCTAGAGGAGCTCGAGGAGCGGGTCGAGCTCACTGGCCACGACTTCCCCCCCTTCTATCGATGGTTCCTCTCGCGCCTGGCCGGCAGTGTGGGCGCGCTCCACCCCATGCTGCGAGGTTTCACCGCCGCGAGCGTGCTCGAGGCCTACCGAACCGGCAGCGTCGACATCGGTCCCACGCAGTTCCTCATCGGGCGCATGCCCGACGCCCTGATGCCGCTCGACGTCTACTACGATCTGGCGCACCCGCTGCGCGACGACGCTATCGTCCTGAGCGCCATCCTCGACGCAGGCCCCGAGTCCCAGATCAGCGAGACCTTCCGCGAATGGATCGCGGCGCGTGCCATGATCAAGTTCGGCGTGATGACCGCGCCCCACCGATGCTTCGGCGCCTTCGTCGACCCCGGGAGAACCGCCGCCGCTCAGCTCGAGACCGTGATGACCGCGCTCGGCTTCACCAGCCCGATCACGACCGGGCCCTTCTGTCGACTCTACGAACGAGGCGACATGACAATGGTCGCCAAGTCGACCGTCAAGCCCGAGAACCTAGGCATCCTCATCTACGAGATCGGCGGCCCCAGCGTCGCCGCCATACGCCGGCTCTTGGGGGAGATCGGGCGCGGCACCACGCTCCAGGTCGACGCCGATCGCTGGGCGACGCGCTCCCGATGAGCGCCGCGCCATTCGAGCAGATCTTCATACCTACTGAGAAGATCGTGACCGGGCCAGCCGCGTAGCCGTCCCAGCGATTGCCTCACAGCGGGTTTATACGCCTTGAGGAGCCCCCGGGCCACGGAGGGCGGTCTTGATTTTCGACCAGGCGAGCTCGATGGGGTTGAGGTCGGGCGAGTACGGCGGCTGGTAGACGACCCTCGCGCCGCATGCCTAAATACGCTGCAGGGATGCCGGAGCCGAAAGACCCAGATCCGAGCGAAGATTCGCACGAGCCCGAGCCCACGAAACCCAGGCTCATCGGGACCTTCGCGGCCGCTCGCTCGGACCGCGCGCGTGACACTTTCAACACGCTCGAGGCCGGACCGCGCTGGTCGTTCTCTTCCTGAACTCGCCTCAGCACCCGTGAGCCTCCTGCAGGGCGGCGATCGTCGGCTCGTCCAGCGCGCCCCTCACCTCGAGGCGGCGCAACGCCTGAAAGCGGCGCAGGGCCCGCTGGAAGCCCTCGTCCGGCGCCGAGGGCTCGGCGCCGTACAGGCCGAGGCTTCGCAGGCGCTGGGCGGCGCCTCGCCAGTGGTCCGCGGGTTCGAGGTGCCCCAGCGTGAACTCGTACTTCTCGCCGCGCTCCGGAAGCACCAACGTCGCCCTCGTCACATCAGCCGGGATCGCGGCCTCGAGGCGTCCCTCGTCGTCCGCCGTGCCCTCGACATGGCGGCCTGGCCCTTGCGCCTTTCGCGCTCGGAGCGTTCCAAGGATCGTTCGCGGAAGTGAGAGTCGGTCCGCCACGGGCCCGAGGGCCGTTCCCCGGGCTCCTTTACGGGGCGCGGCCTCACGGTTAGCCTCCCCCTGGTGAAGTTCACCGAGGAGGAGCTCGACGAGGTCGAGCGGACGGAGGCGCACGAGACCTCCACCGTGCACCAACCGTCGCGTGCGGATACGCGGGCCGGGCTCCTGATCGCCGAGCGCTACCGAATCATGGAGCGCCTGGGCAAGGGCGGAATGGCGGCTGTGTATCGCGCTGTCGACCGCGAGTCGGGGGTGGAGTACGCGGTAAAATTCCTCGACCGTCGATTCACGGCCGACCCAGACATGGGGCGACGCTGTCAGCGCGAAGCGCGGACGATGGCCGAGATCGAGAGCCGTCACGTGCCGCGTGCCTTTCTGGTCGGGACTACGCCGGAGAACGAGATCTACCTCGTGATGGAGTTCCTGCGCGGGCGCGATCTCGAGCAAGTGCTCACGCGCCAGGGCCCACTTCCGTGGCGCCGAGCCGCGGGGATCGGACTCCAGCTGTGCGAGGCGCTGGCGGCGGCTCATGCCCGCAACATCATCCACCGCGACGTCAAGCCGTCGAACTGCTTCCTCGTCGAAGGCGGCGACGCAGGCGACGATCTCGTGAAGTTGATCGACTTCGGGATCGCCAAGGACCTCGACGCGAGCGGCGAGCAGACCGGCCTCGGGCTGGTGCTCGGGACGCCGGGTTACGTGGCTCCGGAGCTGCTCGCAGGCGAGGCGCGGCCGTCGCCGGGGACCGACGTGTATGGCCTCGGCGTGACGATCTACAAGTTGATGACCGGACGGCTGCCCTGGCAGCCCGGCAGTGCGGGCGATGTGACGTTCGCGCAGATGCACGAGTCGCCGCGGCCGCTCCACGAGCACGTGCGCGGGACACTACCGCCGACGGTCGAGGCGGCGGTGATGCAGGCGTTTGAGCGCGATCCGTCGCGACGCTTCCGCTCGGTCGACGAGGTGATGGCTGCCCTGCGGCTGGCGCTGGATGAGCCGCGCGCGGTGCCGCCGAGCGGCTCGGTCCTGCGGGGGGCGCCGGCGCCGGTCTCTGCGCCAGCGCCTGGGTGGCGCCGTGAGGCGGCGATCGTGATGGCGTCGGCTGCGGCGCTGTTCGGAGGGGCGTGGTCCCTGGCGCCGACCGAGAAGCCGGGACATGGCGGATCTGGGCGGGTGCTGCTGTCCGCCGTGCGGCCGACGCCGACGCACCAGTTGCTCGTGCGCGAGGCGACAATCGTCGGGGAAAGAATGCGCAAGCCTGTCGTGGACGCGGCGGATGAGGCTGCGCGGGGCGAGGTGGAGCGCGTCAAGGCCCCGGGCGAAGGCCTGGTGCGTGAGGCTCGGCCAGCGCCCGTGACGGAGGTCGCGGCTTCGGCCGCGTCGCCCCCCGGAGAGCCGGCGCCGGTGCCGGCGCGGCCGTTTTCGGCCAGCAAGGTGCGGGCGCAGCTCGATCGGCGCCTCGCCGATCTGCGGGTGTGCGCGATGCCGGGCACGGACCGACTGCGCTTCACGTTGAAGGTCAGTCCGGAAGGGTCAGTGCATGTGGTGCAGGCGTCGCCGGCGTCGTTTCGCCAGTGCGTGCTCGATCAGCTCGACGGTGCGGAGTTCCCGGCGAGTGATGAAGGCGGAGAGCTGACGTACACATTCACGGCCAAGGACGCGCCGAAGCCGGCGACGAAGAGCAAGAAGCCGTCGAAGGACGAGCCGATGGACGACCTCCTGCCGGTGGGGAGAAAGTGACGGCGCCGACGACGGCCGCTCCTCCCGAGCTCCCTCGACGGGTCCGCGTCGGGGCGGCGTTGACGCTGTTGTCCGGGGTCGTCGGGCTCGGCGTCAGCGCGTGGCTCGTGCGGCTCAAGTTCGGCGCCGACTACCTGTGCGACGCGAGCGGATGCACCGGCGGCGACGACGGGCCGTCGTGTACGGAGGCGCTGACGAGCGCGTGGTCCGAGCTGCTCGGGCTGCCGCTCGGCGTGTGGTCAATCGGACATGTCCTCACGACCATGGTGCTCGCGGTGGCTCTGCTGCGCGGGCGCGGCCCGCTGGCCGAGGTCGCCCCGCGTGGGCTGCTGGGGTTCGGCGTGTTCGGGATCACGGTGTCGGCGGTCCTGGGGACCTACGCGTTCACCCAGTTCACGCGCATGTGCCCGTTCTGCATGGCGCTGTACGCGACGTTGACGCTGGCGTTCGTCGGCGCGTGGCTGGTCCATGGGCCTTCGGACGAGAGTGCCGGCGGACAGCGGATCCGCGGGGCGTTCCGGGCGGCGATGATCTGGGTGCTGACGACCGGCGGACTCGCGGTCGGCTATCAGCTCGCGGCGCGCAGGGCGAGCTGCCCGCCGCCGCCGCCCAATCCGCCGCCGGTCACGCTCGCAGCAACAGTCGACGCGCCGCGCGCCGCGGTGATGTTGTTCGTCGACCCGACCTGCCCCCTGTGTCGGCGAGAGCTGCACTACTTGCTGCAATCGCTGCCGCGGTTGCGCGCGCACGGGGCCGAACTGTGGGTATACATGTTCCCGCGCGCGAGCTGTGACGAGCGGTTCCTGCCGTCGCACGAATTCGTCGACACCGAGGGAAGGCCGCAGGCGCACGGCGAGGCGCGTGGCAACAACGCGTGCCTCGGGGCGCTGGCGGCGTTGTGCGCGGAGCAGCTGGCTCCCGGGCGTGGACTCGAGGCGCTCGCGGCGCTGTTCGACCTGCAGGACACGGAGGCGCCGCGGTTCACGATCGAGAAGGTGGAGCGAGCGCTCGGCGAGGTCGCGGAGACGCTGGGGCCGGGCGGAAAGCTGCGCACGTGCATCGACGGTGAGGATGCGGCGGCGACGCTGGCGACGCAGCAGCACTACTTGCTCTCGTGGGTGAAGGCGCGAGGCGGACGGGTGAGCGTCCCGCAGGCGTTCGTGGTTCCCATCGTCGATGAGGCGCTGCACCTCGGCGACGCGATGCCGGCGACGAGCGCGGGGAAGATCCTCAAGCTCGTCGAAGCGCCTGGGTCGAAGTGAGGATGACGATGTCGAACGATCTGACGACCAGGGCCCTGATCGTGCTGACGACTGCGATCTGGGTGATGGTGTTGCTCGTGGGCTATCCGGTGTTTTTTCTGCCTGGGATGGTCGTCGACGAGGGCGAAGGGGCGCGAGTCTGCGATCCGCGCCGGCCGGACGAGGAGCAATGTCCCGAGGGGCAGTGGTGTGTTCATGGTCAATGCACGCCTCACGAAGAGCCGCAGGTGGCGCAGCGAGGCGAGCAGTGCCGCGATTGTCCGTGCGACGTCGGGTTGCAGTGTGGCGCGGATCTGCGCTGCCGGCCGCGTAACGAGCCGGAGGCGCCCGCACCGACGTGCGGCGACCCGGCCGTCGAGGCGGCGGTCTCGCGGTTGACGCAGATGTGCCTGCAGCGCCGGCACAGTGTGCAGGACCAGGTCGAGAGCGGACAGGGATGCAGCGCCGACGAATGGCGGGCGCTGCTCGCCGACGACGAGCAGATGAACACGCTGCTGGCTGCGTTCCCGGAGCGGCTGGCGGTGTTCTTCCCGTCGGGCGAACCGCGCGCACGACAGCCGTGGCCCGACCCCCAGACGCGGGCGCACATGGCCGGCGAGCTGGCGCGCCACGCCGAGGCGCTGCGCGAGGCGAAGATGTTGTTCGTGATTGGCCGCGCGAGCCCCGACGGCAACCCCGCCGACGACTACGCGCTCGCTCTGCGGCGGATCAACGCGGTCGAGCGGCTCATCGACGTCGCGCTCGGTCGCGAGAAGCCGAGCGAGCGTGGTGCCGGCCCGATGCTCATCGGGTCGGGCGCGCCAAGCGATCGGCCGGTCGCGCTCGAGGCGTTCGTCCGCAACTATGCGGGGACGCAGGCGCCGATAGCGACTTCCCGGGCGGAGAGCGAGCGCCTCGCCGCCGCGTTCGCGGCGATTCGCGCCGGCGAGCCGGTGCCGGGCCGACGCTCGCTCGAGCGCGATGTCAACCGGGTGGTCCTGGTGATCCCGGTGCCGTGCGACGGCACGAAGGAGGTCCGATGACGGCGAGAGCGGCACGACGTGTGCTGTTGGCGGCAGCGCTCGCGGCGACGGTGGCGGTGTTCGCCGCGGCCGTGGGCATCTGGCATCTCAGGCAGCTCGAGGACAGGTTCTCGGGGACACGCCGCGCGTGTGAGTGCTGCGAGGAGTCGAAGCCGTGAAGACGACACCGCTGCCGTCCGAAACCGAGGCGCCGCGCGCGTGGGTTTGGGGGGCGTTCGTGCTCTTGATCTCGGTCGGCGTGCTCTCCGCCCTGACGCTCGTGCTGACCTGGCGGATCACCGAGCGGACCGAGGCGCTCGAGCAGTTGCGGGCGCGTGCAGCCTCGTGTCCCGCCCCCGCGCGCTCGCCGTCCGGACGTCGCGTCGAAGTCGAGGAAGCGCCCCCGCCGCCCCCCAGCGCGCCGCTCGGGTCCGGCTCCTACGTCGCGGCCGGCGTCGACCTCGGGCCGCTGATGCGCCTGCGCCTCGAGCGCGTGCGCCAGGGAGCGCCTGCGGGGACGGTGCGCTTCGGCTCGTCGGAGGTGCTGTCGCCGCAAGCGGTGCATGTGATCAGCCTGTGGGCGCCGTGGTGCGTCGCCTGCAAGGAGGTCCTGCCGGACCTGCGCGAGATGTTCGAGCGGCGCGGCGCGAGCTGGGGCGACTCGGTGCGGTTCCTGCCGGTGCAGGTGCTCGACCCGACCGCGCCCGAGGACGCGATCCGGACGTGGGGGCCGCTCATGCCCGCGAGTCATGTGCAGGTCGCCGACCGCTCGCTCGCGGACAGCTTCGTCGCCGCGCTGCGCGACGACTCGCGCCGTCTCTACCAGGGGACGTTGCCCGTGACGCTGGCGCTCGACTGCAACCGACGTGTCCGATGGGCCAGGATCGGCGTGCCCGGCGAGGCGGAGATGAAGGAGCTCGAGGACTGGCTCGACACCTTCCGCGCCGAGATGACCGACGGCGATCCGCGCTGCCGGCAGGTCTGGTGCGGGAACGGCCGCTGCGAGGCCGGCGAGGCCGGGCGCTGCGAGGAAGACTGCGGCACACCCGCCGAAACTGCGCCGAGCGAGCGCGTGGTGTCGGGGCCCACTGAGGTCGCGGTCGTCGGGCCGAACGAGATCGCCCCGGACGATCCCGCCAAGCGTCCCCCCAAGCGGAAGCCGTGCCCACAAGAGTGCCCTCGCTGCGACGAGAAGGGCCGGTGCTTGACGCTATGGGGCGGGTCGGAGCCGCCGGCGACCATGGGCCCCGTATTCAGCTGCGGCGATGGTCACTGCGATCCTGGCGAGGACCAGAAGACGTGTTGCCGTGACTGCGGCTGCAAGGGCTCACTGCAGTGCCGGCGCGCCGAAGGCGGGCGCGACGTCTGTCTGCCCGCGAACGAACTGTGGTCGGACTAAAACCGGCCCTCGATGACAAGGGCGCCACCGCCGACGCGGACTTGTGGTCCCGCCGACACGAGGAAGCGGCCGCTCCGATCGAGCAACAGGCCCGTGATTGCGCTGGCCAGAGCGCCGGCGCCGAGGCCCAGGAACGTGGCGCCGGTCGTGTGCGCCGCGCCGGCGCCGTTGATCGCGCGGCGATCGTCGTCTGTCCAGGGGGACGGGTCGTTGTGCCGGCCGGATGCCTGGGCGCCGAGGCCGAGGGCGACTGCGCCACCGATCGTCGACAGGCCGCCGACCGAGGCGGCGATGATCCAGCCGACCCGGCGCTTGCGAGGCTCCTTGACCCGGGCGACAAGACCTCCGATCAGCGCGCCGGCACCGACGCCGAGTACGGCGGCGCCCGACGCTCGCAACGTGCCGGCCGCGTCGAGCTCGCGACGGCACGCCTCGAGGGGAAAAAGCGAATCGTCGGACTGGCACGCCTCCACAGGGCCGTTGAGCCGCGACGACCATCGGCCCTGTCCGATGCCGAGCAGGGTCCCGCCGGCGACCATCCCGGCCACGCCGGCGCCGCTCCAGCCAAGCGCGAAACGTCGGAGCGCGCGAGCGTCCTGACGCAGCCGGAGATCCAGGACCGCCGGGGCCGTCGTGGATGCGTCGACCGGGATTTCGTGCGTGATGGGCTCGAAGCGCGGATCGTCGACGCGGATCTGCCACCCGCCCGGGTCGAGCGAGAGGACGGTGTGCTCGCCCGGGCGGACCGCGATCGTGAGCTCCGGTCGAACGTCGGACGCGAAGGCGGAGACGAAGGTGAGGGTGACGGAGAGCGGAGCGTCGAGCGGACGCTGCGTTCGCAGCTCGAGCGGCACCGGCCTGGTCTCCGCCCGGGCGGTCCGCAGGAGGGCCGTCGCCTCCTCGCGCTGGGCGGCGGTCAGACCAGGTAGCGCGAGCAGGGCCTCGAGATGCACGACGACGTGGGCGTGGTGGCTGAGGGCGAGACGCGAGACTGCTGCATTGAACAGGTCGGCTGCCCCATGTCCTTCGCGCCACAACGCCTCGAATTCCAGCGCGGCCTCGCTGAAGTGACCGTGCTCGAACGCAGTGCGGGCCCGACCGCGGCGCTCGCTCCCGGGGTCGCTCGCGCCTGCGGCCGGCGACGCCGAGCCGGCGGGGACGGATGGCGTCAGGAGCAGGAGAGCGGCCAGGAGGACGCAGACCATGGGCCCGGGAGTGTACGGAAAACGAGCGACGAACGCGAGGCCCAACCGGAGTTGGGCCCCCAACCACGGTTGGGGGGGCGCAGGCGCACGTGTAAGGCGTTGATCGCCCGAGATCCATGTTTTAGAGTCTGTTGATGATGCGCGTCGACGTGCGACTCGGCCTTCTGCTCGCCCTCGGGGGTCTGAGCTGCCTCAAGATCGACTTTCCGCCCGCGGACAATCCGTACTGGCAGTGCAACGAGGACCACGTGTGCGATGCGGACGAGAATCAGGTCGTCTGCCCGTCGGACTGCGTGTGGAGGGACGAGACCGGCGAAGGCCCCGCGGCGGCGGTGTGCGACGCGCAGGAGAACTGGACCTTCGTGCAGGCGTGCCTCGGCACGTGCGGGAACGGGCAGGAGGACGAGGACGAGACGGCGGAGACGTGTCCGCGCGACTTCCCTGGGCCGGGCTGCGGCGACGGCGTGTGCGCGCCTGACGAGGACCCCGCGCACTGCCCGCTCGAGTGCCACCCCGGGAGCTGCGGCGACGGGACGTGCGAGCTGCACGAGAACGCCGCGATCTGCGCCGAGGACTGCACGCCCGGGTGCGGCGACGGGGTGTGTCAGGCGGACGAGGAGGCGGCGTGCGCGAGGGATTGTTTGCCCTGCTCCAGCGACTCGTGTGTCTGCGGGGACATGGTCTGCGGGACAGGCGAGTCGATGATGAGCTGCCCGCAGGACTGCACCGAGCCCTCCTGCGGCAACGGGGCGGTGGAAGAGGGCGAGCCGTGCGACGACGGGAACGACGTCGACACCGACGCATGCACCAACGCCTGCGCCATGGCGAGCTGCGGCGACGGCATCGTGTGGACCGGCGAAGAGCAGTGCGACAACGGCCCCGACAACGGCCCCGGCAAGGCGTGCAACGCGATGTGCGAGGCCAGTGCTTGCGGCGACGGCGACATCGGCCCCGGCGAGACGTGCGACGACGGGAACGCGGACGACACCGACGATTGCGTGGCCTGCCAGCAGGCGAGCTGCCGCGACGGCTTCGTGTGGTCCGGAGAAGAAGATTGCGACGACGGAAACGACATCGACACCGACGACTGCACGAACGCCTGCGAGCCGGCGGACTGCGGGGACGGCATCGTCTGGGAGGGCGAGGAGGAGTGCGATGACGGCAATCAGGTCGACACGGACGGTTGTTCGAACTCGTGCCTGAAGCCGCGGCGGGTCATCTTCGTGACGAGCAAGAAGTTCGAGGGCGACCTCATGGGCATGAGCGGCGCCGACTCGAAGTGCGAGGCGGCGGCGGAGACCGCAGGCTTTACGAACGCAGCAAGCTTCAAGGCATGGCTGTCCGACAAGGAGGCGACTTGGCCCGCAAAGCGGCTCGACACCCAGTACCAGGGCATGTACGTGCTGATCGACGGCACCCCGGTGGCCGAGAACGGCTGGGCTGACTTGACCGACGGCGAGCTGCTGCACGCCGTGGACCTGACGGAGACGAAGATGAAGGTGTCCAGCGCTCCGTGGACGAACACCAAGGCCGACGGAACCAGCGCCGGCGGGAGTGACTGCAACGCCTGGACCAACTCGACCCTCGACTTCTCTGGCGGCTTCGGCAAGACGAACGCGACCGACGCGTCCTGGACCGAGGCGGTGGGCATGAGTTTTTGCTCCGGCTCTGCCCCCCTCTACTGCATCGAGGATGTGTAGTGCATCGCCTCGCACGCCGGATGTCTCTCAGGACATGTTTGTTCGCGCTGGTGTTCACCGCCTGCGCCCGCGAGCCCGAGCACCCGCCGTGGCAGTGCAACGACGACTTCGTCTGCGACCCGGACGAAAATCAGGAGGTCTGCCCGTCGGACTGCGTGTGGAGGGACGAGACGGGCGAGGGCCCCGCGGCGGCGGTGTGCGACGCGCAGGAGAACTGGACCTTCGTGCAGGCGTGCCTCGGCACGTGCGGGAACGGGCAGGAGGACGAGGACGAGACGGCGGAGACGTGTCCGCGCGACTTCCCTGGGCCGGGCTGCGGCGACGGCGTGTGCGCGCCCGACGAGGACCCCGCGCACTGCCCGCTCGAGTGCCACCCCGGGAGCTGCGGCGACGGGACGTGCGAGCTGCACGAGAACGCCGCGATCTGCGCCGAGGACTGCACGCCCGGGTGCGGCGACGGGGTGTGTCAGGCGGACGAGGAGGCGGCGTGCACGAGGGATTGTTTACCCTGCTCCGGCGACTCGTGTGTCTGCGGGGACATGGTCTGCGGGACAGGCGAGTCGATGATGAGCTGCCCGGAGGACTGCACCGAGCCCTCCTGCGGCAACGGGGCGGTGGAAGAGGGCGAGCCGTGCGACGACGGGAACGACGTCGACACCGACGCCTGCACCAACGCCTGCGCCATGGCGAGCTGCGGCGACGGCATCGTGTGGACCGACAAAGAGCAGTGCGACAACGGCGCCGAAAACGGCCTCGGCAAAGCGTGCAACGGGATGTGTCAGTCCAACGTTTGCGGCGACGGTGACGCTGGCCCTGGTGAGACGTGCGATGACGGGAACGCGGACGACACGGACGACTGCGTGGCCTGCGAGCAAGCGTTTTGCGGCGACGGAGCGGTCCAGGCAGGCGTGGAGCTGTGCGACGACGGTAATGACATCGACACCGACACTTGCACAAACGCCTGCGAGCCGGCGGAGTGCGGCGACGGCATCGTCCAGGAAGGCGTAAAAGAGTGCGATGACGGGAATCAGGTCGACGGCGACGGCTGCTTCGAGTGCAAGAAGCCGCGGCGGGTGATCTTCGTGACGAGCAAGAAGTTCGAGGGCAGCCTCGGAGGGGTCGACGGCGCCGACGATGAGTGCGAGAAGGCGGCGATAGCCGCCGGCTTCACGAACGGGGCGAGCTTCAAGGCGTGGCTGTCCGACAAGGAGGCGACTTCGCCCGCGAAGCGGCTCGACACCCAGTACCAGGGCATGTACGTGCTGATCGACGGCACCCCGGTAGCCGAGAACGGCTGGGCTGACTTGACCGACGGCGAGCTGCTGCACGCCGTGGACCTGACGGACACGAAGATGAAGGTGAACTCGGCTCCGTGGACGAACACCAAGGCCGACGGAACCGCCGGCGAGAATGATTGCAATGCCTGGACAAATGCGACCGGCGACTTCTCCGGCGGCGTCGGCAAGACGAACGCGACCGACGCGACCTGGACCGAGGCGGTGGGCGTAAGCTTATGTGACGGCGCTCGTCCCCTCTACTGCATCGAGGATGTGTGATGCACCGCCTCGAACGCTGGATGTCTCTCAGAACATGCTTGTTCGCGCTGGTGTTGGCCGCTTGCGCCCGCGAGCCCGAGCATCCGCCCTGGCAGTGCAACGACGACTTCGTCTGCGACCCTGACGAGAATCAGGTCGTCTGCCCGTCGGACTGCGTGTGGAGGGACGAGACCGGCGAAGGCCCCGCGGCGGCGGTGTGCGACGCGCAGGAGAACTGGACCTTCGTGCAGGCGTGCCTCGGCACGTGCGGGAACGGGCAGGAGGACGAGGACGAGACGGCGGAGACGTGTCCGCGCGACTTCCCTGGGCCGGGCTGCGGCGACGGCGTGTGCGCGCCTGACGAGGACCCCGCGCACTGCCCGCTCGAGTGCCACCCCGGGAGCTGCGGCGACGGGACGTGCGAGCTGCACGAGAACGCCGCGATCTGCGCCGAGGACTGCACGCCCGGGTGCGGCGACGGGGTGTGTCAGGCGGACGAGGAGGCGGCGTGCGCGAGGGATTGTTTGCCCTGCTCCGGCGACTCGTGTGTCTGCGGGGACATGGTCTGCGGGACAGGCGAGTCGATGATGAGCTGTCCGGAGGACTGCACCGAGCCCTCCTGCGGCAACGGGGCCGTGGAAGAGGGCGAGCCGTGCGACGACGGGAACGACGTCGACACCGACGCCTGCACCAACGCCTGCGCCATGGCGAGCTGCGGCGACGGCATCGTGTGGGCTGGCGAGGAGCAGTGCGACAACGGCCCCGACAACGGCCCCGGCAAGGCGTGCAACGCGATGTGCGAGGCCAGTGCCTGCGGCGACGGCGACATCGGCCCCGGCGAGACGTGCGACGACGGGAACAGCGATGACACCGACGAGTGCGTGGCCTGCCAGCAGGCGAGCTGCGGCGATGGCTTCGTGTGGTCCGGAGAAGAAAATTGCGACGACGGAAACGACATCGACACCGACGACTGCACGAACGCCTGTGAGCCCGCGGACTGCGGGGACGGCATCGTCTGGGAGGGCGAGGAGGAGTGCGACGACGGCAATCAGGTCGACACGGACGGATGCTCGAACGCGTGCCTGAAGCCGCGGCGGGTGATCTTCGTGACGAGCACCGAGTACAAGGGCGACCTCATGGGCATGAGCGGCGCCGACTCGAAGTGCGAGGCGGCGGCGGAGACTGCAGGCTTTACGAACGCAGCAAGCTTCAAGGCATGGCTGTCGAACGAAGCGACCTGGCCGGCGAAGCGGCTCGACACCCAGTACCAGGGCATGTACGTGCTGATCGACGGCACCCCGGTGGCCGAGAACGGCTGGGCTGACTTGACCGACGGCGAGCTGCTGCACGCCGTGGACCTGACGGATACGAAGATGAAGGTGTCCAGCGCTCCGTGGACGAACACCAAGGCCGACGGGACCAGCGCCGGTGCCAACCACTGTGACGCCTGGACCAACTCGACCGGCGACTACTCCGGGGGCTTCGGCAAGACGAACGCGACCGACGCGACCTGGACCGAGGCGGTGGGCATAGCGCCGTGCGACGGCGCTCGTCGCCTCTACTGCATCGAGGATGTGTAATGCACCGCCTCGCACGCCGGATGTCCCCCAGGACATGTTTGTTCCCGCTGGTCTTCACCGCCTGCGCCCGCGAGCCCGAGCACCCGCCGTGGCAGTGCAACGACGACTTCGTCTGCGACCCTGACGAGAACCAGGAAATCTGCCCGTCGGACTGCGTGTGGAAGGACGAGACGGGCGAAGGCCCCGCGGCGGCGGTGTGCGACGCGCAGGAGAACTGGACCTTCGTGCAGGCGTGCCTCGGCACGTGCGGGAACGGCCAGGAGGATGAGGACGAGACGGCGGAGACGTGCCCGCGCGACTTCCCGGGGCCGGGGTGCGGCGACGGCGTGTGCGCGCCCGACGAGGACCCCGCGCGCTGCCCGATCGAGTGCCACCCCGGGAGCTGCGGCGACGGAGCGTGCGAGCTGCACGAGAACGCCGCCATCTGCGCCGAGGACTGCACGCCCGGGTGCGGTGACGGGGTGTGTCAGGCGGACGAAGAGGCGGCGTGCGCGAGGGATTGTTTGCCCTGCTCCAGCGACTCGTGTGTCTGCGGGGACATGGTCTGCGGGACAGGCGAGTCGATGATGAGCTGCCCGCAGGACTGCACCGAGCCCTCCTGCGGCAACGGGGCGGTGGAAGAGGGCGAGCCGTGCGACGACGGGAACGACGTCGACACCGACGCCTGCACCAACGCCTGCGCCATGGCGAGCTGCGGCGATGGCATCGTGTGGACCGGGGAGGAGCAGTGCGACAACGGCCCCGACAATGGCCCTGGCAAGGCGTGCAGCGCGATGTGCGAGGCCAGTGCTTGCGGCGACGGCGACATCGGCCCCGGCGAGACGTGCGACGACGGGAACGCGGACGACACCGACGATTGCGTGGCCTGCCAGCAGGCGAGCTGCCGCGACGGCTTCGTGTGGTCCGGAGAAGAAGATTGCGACGACGGAAACGACATCGACACCGACGA
Organism: Nannocystis exedens; assembly: GCF_002343915.1. Lineage (GTDB taxonomy): Bacteria > Myxococcota_A > Polyangia > Nannocystales > Nannocystaceae > Nannocystis > Nannocystis exedens. The sequence goes on from NZ_NETK01000001.1 coordinate 8,222,103, forward strand.
CTGCACGAACGCCTGCGAGCCGGCGGACTGCGGGGACGGCATCGTCTGGGAGGGCGAGGAGGAGTGCGATGACGGCAATCAGGTCGACACGGACGGTTGTTCGAACTCGTGCCTGAAGCCGCGGCGGGTCATCTTCGTGACGAGCACCGAGTACAAGGGCGACCTCATGGGCATGAGCGGCGCCGACTCGAAGTGCGAGGCGGCGGCGGAGACTGCAGGCTTTACGAACGCAGCAAGCTTCAAGGCATGGCTGTCGAACGAAGCGACCTGGCCGGCGAAGCGGCTCGACACCCAGTACCAGGGCATGTACGTGCTGATCGACGACACCCCGGTGGCCGAGAACGGCTGGGCTGACTTGATCGACGGCGAACTGCTGCACGCCGTGGACCTGACCGAGACGAAGATGAAAGTGTCCAGCGCTCCGTGGACGAACACCAAGGCCGATGGGACCGCCGGCGAGAATGACTGCAACGCCTGGACCAACTCGACCCTCGACTACTCCGGCGGCTTCGGCAAGACGAACGCGACCGACGCGACCTGGACCGAGGCGGTGGGCACGAGTTTTTGCTCCGGCTCTGCCCCCCTCTATTGCATCGAGGATGTGTAGTGTAGTGCATTGTCTCGCACGCCGGCTTCGTACAGGCGTGTCTCGGGACGTGCGGGAACGGCCAGGAGGACGTGGACGAGACGGCGAAGACGTGAGCAACGGCCATCATGGCTTCACCGCCGCGATGGACACAATTTGGACCGACGCAGTGAACCCGAACTCGTGCATCAATTCTGCCCTCCTCTACTGTATCGAAGATCCCTGACGACCAACGGTGGCCACAGCTACCAGTCCGGTGCGGGTGGCATGACAATCTGCCATTGGTCGACGGCTGCCCCGGCGGGGCGCGCAGCGTTAGGGCTGGCGGCGTTTGGAGGGCGTGGTGTTGAGGAGGCGCTGGAGGTCCAGGTAGTGCCCGAGACGTAACGCAACAGGGTAGGTCCATCCGACTCCCCGAGCGGTGTATGTGCATGTAAACAAGCCCGAGGACTGCGTTCGGCGAGAGACCGTGAATTTGCCCTTGCCTTTTTGAGATACGCCCTCCTTATACGGCGAGACGCATGACACGCTCACCCACCAGCCCGACACCTGTGCCGGACACAACCCCTCCCGAGGCGTTGAAGCACGCGAAGGGCTGGACGCTCCACGCCGAGGCGAGCCGCGAGATGGTCGGCGTGCTGTTCGGCGAGCGCTTCGAGGTCCGCGAGCCGATCGGAGCCGGCGGGATGGCCTCGGTCTACGTCTGCAAGGACCGGGCGCTGCACGGTCTGGCGGCGGTGAAGGTGCTGCGCGACGACAACGCCGACACGCGCCGGCGGTTTGCCGACGAAGCGCGCCTGCTCGCCAACCTGCGGCATCCGCACATGGTCCAGGTGCTCGCGGTCGGGGAGACCGCGGATGGAGCGCCGTACATGGCGCTCGAGTACCTGCCCGGGCAGAGCCTCGACGAGCGGTTGATCCGGCGCGGACCGCTGCCGTGGCGGGAAGTCGTCGAGCTGGCGGCGCAGGTGGCCGGCGCGCTCGAGGCGCTGCACCGCGTCGGGGTGATCCACCGCGACGTGAAGCCCAGCAACATCGTGCAGATCGACAGCGCGGCAGGGGGGCCTGTCGTGAAGCTCATCGACCTGGGAGTCGCCAAGATCCACGACTGGGCGCGCGTGCAGGCCGGCGGGTTCACGCCTGTGCCGCGGCACAAGACCGAGGTCGGGAAGGTGGTCGGGACGCCTGGCTTCTACCCGCCCGAGGTGGCGCTGGTCGAGGCGGACCCACGCTTCGACACCTATGCGCTCGGGGTGACGATCTATCAGCTCTGCACCGGTGTCTTCCCGACGCCTGGGGAGTACCGGCCGATGGTCGAGGTGCGACCGGCGTGCAAGGTGCCGCCGGAGCTCGAGGCGCTGGTGGCCGCTTTGTACAGCCCCATGTAAGAGCGATAGGCCGCCTGCAGGTACAGCGCGCGCTGCGACGCCGACGACGCCTGTGCGGCCTGTCGCTCGAAGCCCTTGGCCTTACAGCGGTTGTCGGCGACGTCGCAGCTCGACTCGTCCGAGGTCGTTGCAGGCGCGGGCCCCTCCACGGCGAGCAGGGCGCGGCGGGCCTTCGAGAAGAGCCTCGCGGTCAAGGGCCTGCCCGCGAGCCAGCGCACCAGCTTCGAGGCGGGACGCGTGGAGTTAGAGTCGCGCGAGCGACAGGTCAACGCGCGGTGCAGCAGCTCGGCGAAGCGCCCGCGGGCGCCGACGCCGCAACGCGCAGAGGACCCGGCGCCGCTCATGGCGGTCTCCGCTGCCAAGCCCGAGACACCGGGACGTGCTTCCGATGGGCCGCTTGACCTGCTTCCCGTGAGCTCCGGGAACAGGCGCTCGCCGCGGCCGAAAGCTGAGGTTGCCCTGCGACCTGAAGAACTATCGCGGCCGTCGCTAGCGCCAGTCGCTGCGCCTCCGCGACACGGTCGTCCTCTCGTGATCGCAGGGAGCGTGACGCTGGGTCTCGGACTCTCGCTCGCCGGTGTCGCGGGTTACGCGGGTGGTCGCGCGCTCGAGGCACACCGCGAAGGCGTCGAACTGCACAACCAGGTGCAGGGACCTCCCGACGACGCAGCCCGTGCCGCGGATGCTGCGCTGGAGCGGGAGTACCGAAGGATGGGGTCTCTGGCCCTCGGGACAGCCATCGCGGGTGGTGCAGCGGTCATTGTCGGCACCGCGCTGGTTGCGGTGGGTGGCCGACGACTCGCCCGAACGGCGTCGAGCACGGCGCTGGTGCCCTTTCCGGGGGGCCTTGCTTTTCGCGCGCGTTTTTGAGCGAATACAGGAGGTGCTCATGCCCGTGGCGATCCGCGTCTTTCCCGCCCTCGCGTTGCTGGCCGCCTGCGCGCCCTGGCCGCAGTGGGAAAATTGTCCGGACACCCACTGCGCGACGACCTCCACCGGGGACAGCACCGGAGACATCACGACGTTGATGTCGGGCGGCGGGATCCAGACCGTCACCGGCGCCGACGAGAGCTCGACCGACGTCGAGATGGACACCAGCAGCACGACATCGACCGAGCCGGCCGGGCCGCCGGCGGTTATGGAGTTCAAGCTGACGCCGGACCCGATCGGATTCAACGGGGCGATCACGGTGGCGGTGTCGGCCGAGCACGCGGACGGCGTGCGCATGGAGCTCGACTCCGGCGAGGTGATCGAGCTGGCGATGATCGAGCCCGGGCTCTTCGACGGCGAGACCGCCGTGCTGACGGGCCTCGTCAACGGGCCGCACATCGCCCTGCTGACGCCATGGCGCGACGTCGTCGACGGCGAGACGGTGCAGGCGCCCTACGAGGTCGCCCTCCCCACGCCCGGAAGTCAGGGCTTCTGGGAGACCGGCGACCTGATCGGCGGCGGCCAGGTCGCGGCCATGGGCGTGCTGCCGACCGGCGACGTGGTCGAACTCGGGACGTTCCTCCCGAACGGTGAGTCGCGCTGCTACCTCCGCCGCCGCAACAAGGGCGGCGCGTGGGGGCCCGACGACTTGGTGACGATCCTGCCCGACAACAACTGCGTGCCGATCGACCTCGTGATCGGCGACGACGGCGCGATGTTCGTCGCGGTCAACCGCGAGGGGATCGACGGGGTGCGCTGGTGGTTGGCGAAGATCCCAGCGTGGGGACAGGCGCCGATGAACCTCGGGCTTGGAGCGAAGGGCGAGACGGCCGTGGCGCTCGCGCGTCACTCGTCGGGCGCCGTGGCGGTCTGCGGCTACGCGCCGTCACCGTGGATGGACGACGACACGATGGTGCGGATCTTCCGGCCAAACCTTCCGGGCGAGACGCTGACCTTCGACTCCCCTGTCAAGCAGGCGCATTGGTTCTACGAGCGGACGCGCGACTGCGTCTACGTAGACGACACACTCGCGCTCGTCGGCGAGATGTACGGCAAGCACGGCGACGACATCAAGTCTCGCGATCGCCTCTTCATCCTCACTTTCGGCGGTGAGATCCAGGACGTGGCCTGGACCGTGGCCCCGGCGGGCGTGAAGACCCAGAGTGGCGCTCAGGCGGTCGACGCCGACGAGGACGGTCGCCTCGTCGTCGCCGGCTACACCTGCGACGACGCGTGCCAGCCGGAGAGCGACCTTCGCATTTACGACACGCGCGGCGACCTCGCCTGGCAGACCTCGCTCGGCACCTTTCCGACCAAGCAGTTCGGCCCGCGGGACCTCGCATGGAGCCCAGCCGGTTACGCCGTCGTGGCGACCGGAGGCATGAAGGGCAACGAGACCGCCTTCACCGTCCGGGCCTTCGCCCCCTCCAAGATCGAGCCGGTGTGGACCTTCGCGCGCAAGGACGGCCAGGTGCTCCACCTGGCACTGGCACTGGCGATTGGTTCGTACGGCGAGGTCTACGCCGGGGGCCTGGGTGCGAACGGCTACCCCGCCGTCGCCTACATCGGTGGGTAGCGCGGGCTACCCCGGCGGGACGAAATCGGCGCAGGCGACCTCGACGAGGTCGGTTGCCTGCTCGAAGAAAGGCCCGTAGTCGGGTTCCTCCCGGTCGGCGAGCAGGTGGTGGGGGAACATCTTGACCAACTGGCAGGTACGATCGTCTGGATCGCACTCGGGTTCGCCAGCACTCAGAATGCTGAACATGACCACCGACTCCGCGTCGTCGTGCTTAGCCTGGAGCACCGCCGCCGCCCAGTCACCCGGCGAGCCCTTGGATCCTAAGGGTTTGGGACCATAGTCGAAGGTGTTGGAGATAAGCGTCACCATCAGCAACGCGTCGTCGCGGAGGAAACCTTCGTTGCAACTGCCGGGTTTGTTGAGGCCCGGAAGAACCGCCGCCGTGAGCGCCTCGCCGATCCAGTCCCGGCCGTTGCTGCCCACCTGCGCGACGCAGGCGAAGGCGTCGTCGAGGTTGGTCTGCCCCTTGACCATGTAGCGACGGTCGCCGTCGATCGGGCACGGCTTGTTGGGCGCGTCGTCACCCGCGGGGAACACGGTGCCGGCGCCGATTGTGGTGTCGCAGGTCGTTGGGGTGTAGCTGCAGGGATAGCCGGGAACTGGGCATGGCATCGGGCACTGCGCGTCGCACGAACTGGAGCCCCAGTCCGGATCGCCGTCGACGACCATGATGTGGTAGTCGAAGTCGGCGAACTTTGCCTGGATGGTGTCGATGAATTGCGGGAACGCGGCGAGGAGCTGCGTCTGGAAGTAGCTCATGCCGCCGTAGCGCGAGATCACGAACAGGAAGTCGATCTTCCCCTTGCAGCCGGGCGGCTTCGGGTCGCCGAGGTCCTGGTCGGTGCCCACGTCCCAGATCATGGTGGTCCCACCGCTGCTCGCGTCGCCGCTTCCCGAGCCGGTGGACAGCTCGGTCGTCGAGCTCGAGCCGGTGCTGCTCGAGCTGCTACCAGGCGAGCCGCCGATGCTCGAGTCGGCGAGGCCGGTCGAGGTCGTTGACGAGGTCATCGGCGGCATGGTCGTGAACGGCGACGTGTCCGCCTGCGACGGCTGGCAGGCGAGCGCGAGACCGAGGGCGAGGACGATGGGCCGGGACCGTGGCCGCATTCCCGAAGTGTAGCGCGAATCCGGCCCCGCCGACACTTCGCCTCAAGGGGCGCCGCCGAACACCGTCCGGCGTCGGCTGTGCGCGCCGCGAGCACGAGCATTCCGACCGTCGGTTTCCACGCAGGCGGGACTCGATGCGACCGACGACGAGCGAGGCGAAACGACCCTCGCCGCGCGCGCGACCGTAGCCCTCAGCGGGCACGTGCGAGCTTATCGCACGGAATACTGTCGCTCACGAGTGTCGGCAGTAGACCCCCCGACGCCCCCATACCTCGGCGAGGCGACCGCCCGTCACCCTGAAAATCTGCACGTGGCTGTCGGTCGTCCCGCTGGGACTTGAATCCGGCCGATTCCCGACGTGGTGAAGGAGGACAGCCACGAAGTCCTCCTCGGCGACGAGAAAGTCGACGTGCTCCTGGGCGGCGGGGTTCTGTTCCGCGTCGAACCGCAGGCGGCTCATGAAGCCGGCGCGAGTGACGGCCGCCCGGTTGTCCGTGGGATCGTGCTGGACGAAGCTCGGAGCGAGCAGCGTCTCGACGGCCGGAAAGTCCCGCCGGTTGATGGCCTCCTGCAGCGCCCGCACTACCGCCTTGTTGCGCTCGGAGCCTGTCAATGATTTTGAGACAAGGCGCGGGTCTGGTTTAGTGAATGTGAGGATTCGCCGCCCTGGCCGCCCGGCGATGGATCGGTCGTGATGCACCTGTCCGTAAGGACATGGACGTCGTACTCGCGAAGGCCGCGTTCGGGCGGGCGCGGAGGGTTGATGTAGACCGCGGCGGGAGGCCGGCGCGGCGTGGGTCTTCCACGGACAAAGCGCTCGGGGTGGGCGTCGTAGGCGGCGTGGAGGGTTGCTGTCCGGACGGACAGGATGGCCTCGGTGCGGCCGTAGTGCACGTCGGCGGGCGCCAGGAAGGCGATACCGGAGTGGCGGTGGTGATGGTTGTAGCCGTCGACGAAGCGGAGGCAGAAGGCGTGAGCGTCGTCGTAGGAGGCGAAGCGGTCGGGGTAGTCGTGGGTGTACTTGAGGGTCTTGAAGTGGGCCTCCGAGTACGGGTTGTCGTCGCTGACGTGGGGGCGGCTGTGCGAGCGGCGGGCGCCGAGGGCGTCGTAGAGGTCGGCAAGCTCGCGCGCCGTCGAGACGGCTCCGCGATCGGCATGGATGGTCAGTTGCTTCGGTCGAATTTGTTGCTTGTCGCAGGCAGCGCGGATGAGGCGCGCGGCGATGTCGGCGCGCTCGCGGCGCGCCAGGGTCCAGCCGACGACGCAGCGGCTGTAGATGTCGAGCAGGACGTACAGGTAGTAGTATTGTCCCTTCGTCGGTCCTCGCAGCCAGGTCACGTCCCAGGACCACACCTGGTTCGGCGCGGTCGCCAGCAGCTCCGGGCGCTTGTACTCGGGGTGCCGCCGCTGTCGCCGGCGCTCGCGGAGCTCGCCCTCGGCGGCGAGCAGGCGATACATCGTCCGCGCGCTGCACAGCCAGCGCTGCTCGTCGAGCAGGGTCGGCACGATCACCTCGGGCGCCTTGTCGACGAAGCGCTCGCTGTGCAGCAGTTCCAGCACCTCCTGGCGCTCCGCCGCGCTCAGCGCCCGGGGCGACTGCCGCGGCTTTGACGACCGGTACGGCGCGGGACGACGTCGGCGATAGAGGGTCGCCCGCGAGACGCCCAGCGCCTCGCACGCGCGTGGTAGACCTGTCCTCTCGGACAGCTCGCCCGCCTGCGCGATCAGGGCTTCTCGGACGGATCGATCGTAGCGAGCGGGATCCCGAGCAATTGCGAGACTTTCCTAAGAAACTCTTTCCGGGCTCGGAGCCGTGACGAGTTCGAAGCCCAGTCCCCTGGCCCTGCGACGCAGGTTATCCACCGAGCGCTGCCGGTATCGTTCCTCATACGCGCTGGCGCCCGGATCCACGTACGAGATCCCGTAGCGAAGCGTGTTGTAGAAGAGAACGGCCAGCTTTCGCGCCGTGGCGACGACAGCCTTTGCCTTGCCGACTCTCGCTCCAAGCCGGCGGTAAAACGCGCCGAGGGCGGTGCTCGTCTTACCCACGCTGACGGCGGCCATTCGCAACGCGTGAGCTGCACGGTTCGCCGAGCGTCGGGTCTTGGCGCTCAAGACCTTTCCACCCGAGATTTTGCATCCCGGGGCGAGCGTGAGCCAGGAGGTGAAGTGCTTGACCGTGGCCCAGCGGCTCATGTCGGTCCCGCACTCAGCGATGAGGAGAAGCACCACGTTGGGTCCAAACCCATGAATCTGGGTGAGATCGACGCCGAGCAGCGCAGCCACGACACGAGCGATGTCGAATGCCGGGTCATGCTTGTTCTTCCGCGGAGCTTGATGCTTCCGCCGACCACCCCTCGCTTCGCTGCGGACGACGGGCTTCTCGGGTGCCTGCTTCGCTTCAGGATCTCCGGCCGGCAGATGGATCGGCCGACGAAGCGGTTGCAGCGCCTCTTCGATCTTCGCGTCGCATGCTCGCGTCTTAGCCAGGTACACGTCATAGAGCTCGAGTGCCTGCTGGAGCGCAAAAACATGCTCTGGACGGTAGTTGCCGGTGAGCGCCGCGCAAATTTCCTCTTCGGAGGACTTGCATCGCTCGTTGCGGGATGCTGCGAGGACAGCGGGATCGCGCTCCCCGGCGACGATCGCCCGTACGATCTTCATGCCGGTCGCGCCGGTGATGTCGCTGACGACATGGTGGAGCTGCACGTTCATCTGCATCAGCGCCTTCTGCATGTGCTGGACCGAAGATGCCGCAAGTTCTACGAGCCGTGCTCTGTGCCGCACGTACGCCCGTAGCACCGCGACTTCATCGCTGGGACGGAAGCTGCCCCTCAGCAAGCCGTGTTCATGCAGACGCTGAATCCACTGGGCATCAGTAAAATCGGACTTTCGTCCCGGCACGTTCTTCACATGGCTCGCATTCACCAGTAGGACCTCAAGACCCCGCGCTTCAAGGATCTCGAACACTGGGATCCAGTATACGCCGGTCGACTCCATCGCCACAGTCGTCACGCCGAGAGCGACCAGCCAGTCCGCAAGACGGTGCAGGTCTCCGGTGAAGCTCTGGAAGCTGCGGACCGGCTCCGGGTCGCTCTCTGCATGTACCGCTACGACATGAAATGTCGCCCCTACGTCGATGCCGGCTGCCCGCCGGTGGACCACGGGCAATCCGTTCTCGGCTACCCTCGCTCCCTTTCCGACTCCTGCCTTCTCCTTGGTCTTTCGCATCCTTGCTGCTCCTGTCGAAGGCCTCGGAGGGGGGACGGCGGGTTTGTTCATTTTCCTAAACGGGATCGCGGGTGCGTCGCCACTTTCAAGTCCGCTACTGTCCCTGGACCATGTTTTTATCGGGCTGTGGGCTCCAAAAAGTGGCTCTTCAGGGTTTGTGGTGGATACCGCTGACTCAGCGTGTGATCCCGGCAGGATAGAGGTCGAGGCCGCCGAGGTGGAAGTAGATCGCAGCTCGGAAGCGGTCGCGGTTACGGAAGCCGCGGGCGACGTACTTGAGCTTCTGGATGACCGAGTTAAGGCCCTCGGCAGAGGCGTTGGTGATCCGTTCGGTGGCTGCATGGATGATGCCGCCGAGGTGATTTTTGACCATGCGCGCGGCGGCCTTCATCGGCTCCAGGCGAGAGCGGATAGCCCAATCGTACCACATGCCCCATTGGTCCCGCATGTTGCTCGGCGAGGTGTGCTCCCAGACCTCCATCGCCGCCTCCTTGAGCGCCCACGCGCGGGCCGTCCGCAGCGAGCTCGTCCGCAGCGCCTCGAAGTCGTCCCAGACCTCCTTGCTCATCCGTTCGGGGTTGCGCAGCCAGAGGTACTTGGTGCCCTTGAGCCGGTTGTCGCCGAGGCCGTGGAGAGCGCGGTGTTCCTCGCGTCGCACGTGGTCGACGGCTTGACCGAGGCGCGCGGCGACGTGGTACTTGTCGAAGGCGATCTTCGCGTCGCCATCGGGGATGGCCTCGCGGACAGCTTGAATGTAGGGCTCGTGCATGTCCATGACGACCACGGAGACCGCAGCCCTCTCTGGGCGCGAAAAACCGCTCAGGAAGCCCTTGAGGGCCCCCTTGCCGCGTCCGTCGGCGACGTGGATGACCCGCTTGCTGGCGGACTTCGGGTCATGCACGATCGTGACGTACTCGTGGCGCCGCTGGAAGGAGGTCTCGTCGACGGCGAGCATCTCCGGCAGCGCGACCTCGCGGCGCTCGAGTCCGCGTTGTACTGCACGCTCCTGGACGCCGGCCACCTGATCCCACGAGAGCCCGAGGCGCTCCGCGACCACTGCAATCGGCGCATCGCGGAGCCAGTCGATCACCAGCGCCTCGAACAGCGCGGTGAGCCGAGCGCTACCGTCCGCCCATGAGACGCGCATCGTGAGCGTACCGTGCTTCGGGCACGACGTCCGCGGTACGCCGGCTTCGATGATCGTCCGATACTGACACGTATCGAGGTGCCGCCATCGGCGAGTCCGCGTATCGTGACGGGGAACAGCCTGGCCACACTTCGGGCACGTCGTCGGCACATCGGGGTCGTGCTCGACCTCGATGACGATCTGCCCCTGCCCGAGCTGCAGCTTCACCGCAGCAACTCTTTAGGGAGCCTCGATACCGAGAATTCGGGCGTAGAGTTCGGTCTCTGCCATTTCGCGCACGATATCACGGCGCGATTTCGCGCGCAACCTGCGCCACCCTCAACCCTGAAGAGCCCAAAAAGTACTCGGCCTCTCCTCCGTGGGCTCGCTGCGCGTAGCACGACACGAGTTTCAGATCTACAGGTGAGGGCGCGCCCGCACGCCCGTTTTTTTGGACGTCGATGATGAGCTCCGCCGTCTCGAGCTTGTGCTCGAGCTGCGCTACCCGGCGACGCAGGCGCTCCAACTCCTTCTGCTCGGGGTCCTTCTTCGGCTTCGGTCCGCGCTTCTTCGGCTTCAACGCCCCCAGCGTACCCTCGTCCCGCTGCCGCCTCCAGGTTGTCAGGGAACGGGGTAATGGATCGCGTCCGGGACACCCAAGCGGATCGCTGTCGGGGACGGGCAAGCGGATCGCGTTCGGGACGGGCAAGCGGATCGGCGGTGGCGACGCCAGCGGTCGGACCGCCGAAGGTGTGGCCGCCGAGGGCGAGGCCGGGACGTCCGACTGATCCGGTGGCGAAGCCGCCGGGACGGGCAAGCGGATAGCGATCCGGGACGGGCAAGCGGATCCACGGATAGACACAGGTTTTTGGATAGAGAGCCCGGCGCGCATGCAGCCTGATGCATGAGCGCCCACAGGAGCGATATGCATCGATTACAGGAACTCGTCCGATTGCATCGGATGGGCCTCCCGGCGCGCCAGATTGCGAAGGAGCTGGGGATGGGGCCGAACACCGAGCGGCGGTACCGGCAGATTCTCGCGGATGCTGGGCTGCTTGGCGGTGAGCCCGGCGCGCTGCCGGAGCTCGACGTGCTTCGCGCCGCGGTGGAATGTGCATTGCCGGCGCCGGCTCCGCCGCAGCAAGAGGTTTCGTCGGTCGCCGAGTGGCGCGCGGACATCGAGCGCCTGCACGCCGGCGGAGCTCGTCCGGGAGCGATCTACGACTGGCTGCGGCGCGAGAGACCTGGCTTTTCGGGCAGCTATGCGGCCGTGAAGCGCCTGTGCCGGCGGCTCGGAGAGGCGCGGGGTCCAGTCGAGGCCGACGTCGTGATTCCGATCGACGCCCCGCCGGGCGAGGCCCAGGTCGACTTCGGCTACCTCGGCCACCTCTACGATCCCGACAGCGGCCGTCAGCGCAAGGCCTGGGTCTTCCTGCTGGTGCTGGTGCACAGCCGCCGGATGGTCGCGCGGATCGCCTTCGACCAGAGCGCCGAGACGTGGATCCGCCTGCACGTCGAGGCCTTCGAGGAGCTCGGCGGAGCGCCGACGGTGATCGTGCCCGACAACCTCAAGGCCGCCGTCGTGCGGACCGCTTTCGGGATCGACGAGCGCGCCGCGCTGCACCGCAGCTACCGCGAGCTCGCGCGTCACTACGGCTGCCGGATCGATCCGGCGCCGCCTGTTATCGCCGGGCACGATCCGCGCGAATTCGCCGACATGTTTCGCCGACAAACTTCGCCGACGCGTTCCGCCGACAGAGTTTGCCGACGTACTTCGCCGATGCATCTCGCCGCCGCGTTTCGCCGCGCCTGTTTTCGCCGGCCAGCGCGCGCGCCGAGGCCGGCGCCCCGCGGGGCGCCGGCCTGAGCGATGTGGTGCTGGTTACTCCGCGGCGACGGTGTTGGCGCGCTGGGAGCGGCGTGAGCGGCGGTCCTTGGCCTCCTTGAGGCGGTAGGAGTCGCCGGCGATCTCGACGATCTCGGCGTGGTGACAGAGGCGATCGACCAGCGTGCCGACGCAGGTGGCATTGGGAAAGATCGCGCTCCATTCGCTAAATGGCCGATTGGTGGTCACGACAGTGGAGACCCGGCCATATCGCTGATTGAGCACCTCGAAGAGCAGGTCGGCGGAGCGATCGGAGTAGCTGAGGTCGCCGACTTCGTCGACGACCAGGAGCTCGGGTTTGGCGAATCGATGGAGTGGGCGCTTGAGCGCGAGGGCGCCGTCCTGCGAGGCCAGGTCCGTGAGCATCGCCGAGGCCGAGACGAAGCGAGCCGTGTGTCCGAGGCCGAGGGCGTGCAGCGCGAGGTTCTGCGCGAGCATCGTCTTGCCGACGCCGTTGGGGCCGATGAAGACGACGTTGGTCGCATCGCGGAGGAAGTGGAGCTGGAAGAGCTCCTGGATGTGGCCCTGATCGATCTTCTTCGGGTGCTTCCAGTCGAATTCGGCGAGCGGCTTGATCGCGGAGAGCTGCGCGTCGCGGAGGCGCCGCTCGTAGTTCCGGCGCTTGCGCTCGACCTCCTCGATCTCGATGAGGCGCTGCAGCCACGGTTCGCGCGCGTGGGTGTGCCAGTGCGTCAGCACGCCGTGCAGCCCGAGCGCGGCGGCGCGGCGGCGGAGAGGGTCATCATGGTTCGTCGTCATCGTTCTCCTGGTCGGTGCCGGTGAGGAGGTCGTAGTCGGCCAGCGCGTGCGGTCGCACGACGATGTCGCGGAGCCGCGGATCTTGCGGCTGGGCGCCGGGCAATCGCGGGACCGCGTGCCGATCCTGTTGCAGCAGCTGGCGGACGGCGGGGATGTGGACCACGTCGCGCTGGACGCACTCGGTGATCGCCTGTTCCAGAGGACAGGCGCCGTACTCGTCGAGCAGGCGCAGGAGCTGGGCGACGGCGGTGCCCAGGTTGTGGCCCCGCTCCGCGACGCGGATCAGAAACGTCCGGGTGCTGGGCGCGGCGACGACGAGGCGATCGGTGCCGCGGTGCTGCTTGGCGGCGGCCTTGTGCTCGAGGAGCGCGCTCTCGTGCCGCGGATCCTCGACCCGCGCGCCGCGGTCATAGCTCCGCGGGTGATCGGCGACGACGTTCGCGCCGTCGACGATGCGGACCCGGTCGATGCCGGTGACGGCGATGAGCTCGCTCTCGACGTGGCGGTGCGGGACCGAGTAGTCGTTGAGGTCGAAGCGGACGTAGGGTGTCTTGCCGACGTGCACGGGCACGTGCGTCTCGCACGGGAAGGACGCGTCCGGCAGCGGCAGTAGCCGCGTAATCGTCCGACAGACTGCGTCTGGCTCGGCCTCGAGCACCTGGGCTACATCGCGGTCGGATGCTCGCCGAGGGCGATACGGCGGAAGACGTTGGCGGCGAGGAGCTGCTGAGCCTCTGGCTGCTTGAGCGTTTCCTGCCAGGAGGCGGGGGCGAGCTCGAGGACGCGGGGGCGCGGCCAGGAGGGCAGCAGGCACAGGAGGTCGCGGAGGTAGCCGAGGGGCTCGATGCCGTGCATCTGGCAGCTAGTCCGGATTTCTCACCACGGGAAGGAATTCCGGCCGCACTTCCCGAGTTCGAGCGGGTGTGAAACGATTGCTGACCACCCAGGGGTACGGCCGGAACACGACAAGGTGTATCCGCACCGAGTTCGATTTTCAACCGGCCGGGCGGAGGCGTGTCGAGGCCGCCTTCGACGCCGGGCGGGTCAGCTCGGACGGCGGCCTGCTGTTGCTGCGCGAGCTGACCAAGAGTTCAGGTGTGTTTCGGGACTTCGCGGCCTGCTTTCGGGACCACCGCGACCCGAGCCGGGTCGAGCACACCGTCGAGGAACTGCTCGCGCAGCGCGTGCTGGGCCTGCTGTGTGGTTACGAGGACCTGAACGACCACGACGTGCTCCGCGACGATGCCTTGCTCGCGCTGGCGATAGGCAAGGCCGATCCGACCGGCGAGCAGCGCAAGCGGGTGCGCGACCGGGGCCATGCGCTGGCGGGCAAGAGCACGCTGAACCGCCTGGAGCTGGCGAAGCCCACGGTGGCCGGCGACGAGCGCTACAAGAAGATCAGCTACGACGACCACGGGATTCAGCGCCTCTTCGTCGACACCTTCCTGGCCGCGCACGATCGGCCGCCCGCCGAGATCGTCCTCGATCTCGACGCGACGGACGACCCCGTACACGGCAAGCAGGAGGGTCGCTTCTTCCATGGCTTCTACGACAGCTACTGCTACCTGCCGCTGTACGTCTTCTGCGGCGACTTCATCCTTGGCGCCGCGCTGAACACCGCCGACAAGCAGCCAGTCAGCGGCGCGGTCGAGGAGCTCGAGAGGATCGTCAGTCAGATCCTCGCTCGCTGGCCGGCCGTCCGGATCATCGTGCGCGGCGATTCCGGCTTCTGCCGCGACGAGGTCATGCGCTGGTGCGAGGACAACGGCCTCTTCTTCGTCCTCGGCCTGCAGAAGAACTCGCGCCTGATCGCCGAGATCGAGGACGAGATGACGCAGGCCCGCACCACCTCCGAGCAGACCGGCAAGGAAGCACGCGTCTTCAAGGACTTTCGCTACGAGACCAACCGGACGTGGTCGCGAGAGCGCCGGGTGGTCGGCAAGGCCGAGTACACGACGGACAAGGAGAATCCGCGCTTCGTCGCCACCAACCTCTCGCATGACGAGTACGACGCGCGCTCGCTCTACGAGGACCTCTACTGCGCTCGCGGAGACATGGAGAACAGGATCAAGGAGCAGCAACTCGGCCTCTTCGCCGACCGCACCAGCGCCCACACGCTGCGCGCCAACCAGCTCCGCCTGTGGCTCTCGTCCGTCGCCTACATGATCCTCAACGAGCTCCGCCGACTCGCCCTCGCCGGCACCGAGCTCGCCCACGCCCAGGTCTCCACGATCCGCACGCGGCTGCTCAAGATCGGCGCCATCGTCACCGCCTCGGTCCGCAGGATCCGCGTCTCCCTAAGCTCAGTCTTCCCACTCCAGCACGTGTGGTGGCGCGTCCTCGAGAACCTCCACCGTCATCACGTCATGAGACGCTGACGGCCCTCGCCGTCCGTCACACAATGGTGCGCTGCGCTGCGCGCCGGGATTCGTCTGTCCTTATGCGCAGGTCACCCAAAACGCGTAGCCGGCTTTGTAATCCCTCTTACAGCTCGATCTCGCGCCAGCCCCGGGCGTAACGAGCGCGGCCTCGCGGCTCACGTCGACGGCGTCCAACAACCTCCCGCCAAGCCGCTTGACAGCCGCTTGCCGGGCCCCACCTATCCGTGGTGAGAAATCCGGACTAGCCAGCAGGGACACGAAGAGCGTGTTGGCGCGGGCGCCGTCGTCGCTGCCGACGAAGAGCCAGTTTTTGCGACCGACCGCCTCGCGCCGCAGCGCGCGCTCGGAGATGTTGTTGTGGAGGGGCAGACGGCCGTCGTCCAGGAAGCGCCGCAGCGCGGCCTTCTGGTTGGTGGCGTAGGTCAGGGCTGCGGCGAGCGGCGAGCCGTCGAGGGCGACCTCGGCTTGCTGGGCGCACCACGCGAAGAATTCGTCGACGATCGGCGCGGACAGCTTCCGGCGGACCGACTCGCGCCGCTTGCGGCTCTCGTCGGCCAGCTTCTCTTCGACCTTGAAGAGCTTGCGGATCAGCCCGAGCGCGTGCCTGGCGAGCTCCGGCTCAGTGCCCAGCGCCTTGAAGAAGTAGCGCCTGCAGTGAGCCCAGCACGCGACCTCGACGACGGCGCCGTCGCGGAAGAGGTGGTCGTAGACGGTCGCGGCGTCGGAGACGAGATAGCCCTTGTAACCGGCGAGCAGGCGATCGACGGCCTCGCTGTCGTGCCTCGGCGAGAATCGATACAGCACATGCCGGCCCGGGGCGACGAGCACCCAGAAGTGGGCGCGCTGACACTGCTCGGGCGCCTGCACGAGCACCCCGGTCGCGTCGACGCAGACGTACGGCGACAGGAAGGCGTCGGCCATCATCGCGTCGACGAGCGGCTCGACCAGGTCGGCGAGCTGCTGGTGCCAGCTGCAGATCGTCTGACGCGACAGCGGCAGGCCCTCGCGGGCGTGGATCGCCTCCTGGCGGTGGGCGGGCATGTGATCGCCCCAGCGCAGCACGATCGTGTGGGCCAGGAGCCCGGGTCCGGCCAGCCCGCGCTCGATCGGCTTGTCCGGCGGCGGCGCGATCACCACGGGAGGGGTTTCGGGTGTCTCATCGGCCAGCTGGGTCTCGATCGACTCGCTCGCCGGAGCATTCTTGCGGACAAACTTCGGCCGCACGATTCGCGCGACCACCATCGCGCCCGGCCGGCGCTCGACGGTCTCGCTGACGACCTCGCCGATCCGCTCGAAGTTCTCGAGGCCCTCCAGCAGCACCTCCGGCGGCAGGACCTCGACCTCGACGCGCGGCAGCGCCTCCGGCAGCTTGCGCCGCCCGCGACGGCGCCGCCGCGGCTCACACGCATCCGTGGGGCGGGTCGTGCTCGCCTCGTCGTCCTCGTCTCCGTCGAGCTCCTCGGCCAGCGCGTCGTCGAGGTTATCCTCGTCCGCGCTCGCCTCGGCTTCGTCCGGGCCGAGCAGCATGCCCAGGAGGCGCATCGACAGCTGCGCCTCCTCGTCGCCCTGGAAGCGCTCGGCCTTCTTCCCGACGACGATCCCCTTCTCGAGCAGCCGACAGCGCTCGAGCAATTGCATGTAGAGCGCCCGGTACTGCTCGCGGTCCGAGGACGCCTTCGACAGCGCCTCGCGCAGCGCGAGCAGTTCGCCCTCCTTGCTCTCGAGTTCGCTGCGCAGGAGCTCGATCTCGCTCACGCGTCCTTACTACTCGTTCGCGCGCCCACGTCAAGAGCGTTTTCACGCCCGCGTCCTGGATGCCGCGGGACGCCCCGCAGCAGCGCACCGAGGCTCTTTTCGTCGATCTCGATCGAGCGCTGCGACGGGCTCGCGGCCTTCGGCGCCGTCGTCGTCGCGCGGTGCAGTCGCTTGTACAGCACCGCGAAGCCGTTGTGGTCCCACCACAGCAGCTTGAGCCTATCGGCGCGCCGGCCCAGGAACACGAAGACCGCGCCGCTCCGCGGATCGTCGCCCATCTCCGCCCGCACCGCCAGCGCCAGCCGATCGAATCCTCTCCGCATGTCCTGCGGCTCGGTGCACACGAAGACGCGGACGTTCTTCGGGATCATCCGCGCCGTCCTCCCACCGCGCCGAGCACCCGCGCGAGCATCTCGCCGTCGACCTCGCCGCGGACCCGCACCACCGCACCGCCGAGCTCGACCTCGATGACTCCGGTCTCCGCCACCAACGCCGCTGCCACCTGTTTCGTCACCTCCACGAAGTCGCGCTCGCCCGCCGCTGCGCGGGGCCTCGCCGGCGTCGCTCCCGTCCGAGCTCGCTGCCGCAGCTTCCACCGCCAGCCCGCCAGCGTGTGCGGGTTGACGCCGATCTGCTTCGCATACTCCCGGCAGCTCCGCCCGCTCGCCTCGAGGGCCTCGACCCGCTTCTCCCAGATCGCCGGATCCGCCACCTTGCTCGCCGTCACAGCTGCCTCCACTCCCGGAGCCGACGCGCCCGCTCCTGCGGTGTCATCGGCCGGAAGTCGATCCGGTAGCCGCCGCTCACGCCTCGAACCTCCCACTTCATGTCGTCCGGTACCAGCAACGCGAAGCTACCCCGCTTCACCGGCTGCGGCGCCAGCACGACCGCGCCGCGCTCTTCCTTCAAGTCGTTACGCTTCCTCGACATCGATCCTCCTCGAGGGGCCTTGTAGCTGCTCGAGGATCTCGATTCACGACGCAGTCTTCCGGACGGATACGTAGCCGCGGCTGCTCCTCGGCGAAGGCCTCGCGGACGGTGCGGGTCTGATCCTCGGGCCAGCGCCGATCCATCGCGGGGCCGTCGCAGAAGGCCTCGAGCTGGGCGTTGAGGTCGTCCAGTCCGTCGAAGGGTCGGGCCGCGAAGAATGCCTCACGAAGGTAGCGGATCGCTCGCTCGACGCGACCCTTCTCGTTGCCTCGCCGCGGTCCGCAGGCCCGCGGGGCGAAGCGATAGTGGGTGGCGAGATTCAGCAGCGTGGGGTTGAAGCGAATGGCGTCACCCCGCCGCTCGACCACGGCGCTCTTGAGGTTGTCGTAGAGCAGCTCCCGCGGCACCCCGCCGAGACGCTCGAGGACGTAGACGTGGCCGGCGAGGAAGACCGGCATCTGCGACCCGAGGTAGAAGCGCGCGACCAGTCGACGCGACCAGCTCAGGACGACCACGAATGCCATCAGCGGGCGCTCGGCGCGGCCGATCTTCAGCGTCCCGAAGTCAGCCCAGTCGACCTGCGCCTGTTCGCCGGGCAAGGTCCGGAGTCGCAGGAATGCCTCGCCCTTCGGACGGGCCCGCAGCCGCGCCACGACCTCGCGCAGGCGCGACCTCTGGCCGGGATAGCCGCGTTCCTTGAGCATGGCGAGCAGCCGGCTCGAGGACAGCGTCGGGTACGCGGCGAGCGTCTCGCGGATGAAGGGGAGGTACGGATCGACGATCGACGGCCGCTCGCTCAGCGTCGGGCCCATGAGCTCCTTGCGGCCGAGCACGCGACGGACGACGCTGTGATGAATCGTGAGCTGACGAGCAATGGTCCCGATCGGCCAGTGCTCCGCAGAATGGAGACGCACGATCTCCGCCTCGATCTCGGGGGTCATCCGCTTCATGGCTCACCTCGGTCCGTCACGCGGACGCCGATCGACGCCCGCACCAGGGGGCTTGGGGGCACGAGGAGCCCGGGGACGGCGCGGGCGCTGCCGGATCCATCCGCCAGATCCGCGTCCACATCGCACGCAAGCAGGAGTGGCGGGCCTTGCCACAAGGCCAGGCCCTCCAGGATGTGCCGCAGCGCCAGCCTCTCCTCGCCCAGGTACGGCAGGTCCGCTTCGAGCAGTCGCCGCGACCGCGATGTCACGGTCAGCCTCGCCCGGCTGTCCTTCAGGACAAGTTCCGAGCGCCATGGTCTTTCCAGCATGTGGTTCCTCGCTCCTGCGCGCGCCGACCACCTCCGTGGTGGTCTCGGCCGCGTCACTCCGGAGCCTGCCGTCGCCCTCGCTTGCGGGAAGACCCTGATGCGTCACTTTCTGCCGGACCGCTTCGCGGTACCGTCGCTGGCGCGCGGCGTGCCGACGGGCCCCAGCGGTGGTTTGTTGGTATCGACGACCGGCCAGGCGCAGTGATTCCCGCCGCTTCGCCCCGGCACAAACTGGCCCACAGTACAGGTCACCTCGATCACACCGGCGGCACAGCACGACGAGCTGTCGGCACCGCCCGCACAGAAATGCTCGGAATCCCCGCTCGTCGTCGATGGCGTCGCCACTCCGCCGTCGACATCCACTTGCCTTCCTGAGATCGCCGCGGTACCTTCACCCGTCGATCATCGCCTGACCTTAGGGTCATCTTCGACACCGAGCGCTGCGGGCTGCCACACACCGCAGCGCTCACCCTTTTCTTGACGGCAGCACCTCTCTACCCGCAGCGCCGTTCCCGTCCGCGAATTCAACCCAAGGACCAGCTGGCCTGGTTCACCCTCGGCCCGATTGGTGGGCTGGCTTACACATCAGGCAGGAGCCGCCGAGCCGCTGCGACACCGGCGGCATGTCTCGTCGGCGAATTCACGCGGATCCTGGCCGGCGCTAACGCGCATGGTTTCACGGTCAACTCGACGGCGGCGCCGGCACCCTGACCAACGCCGATGGTGCCGCCGTCGACCTCGATATCAACGGCGACCACTTCAGCGCCGAACTCCGCGGCGAAGGCGTTACCTACGGCCCTACGATTTCACCAGTACCTCCGTCGTGGGCGACTACGCCGGCCTCTACTGGGGTCAGGCCGACGGCTGGGTCGGCGGCTGGATCGTCGACGAGAGGACCCATTGCCAATACCCGACGGCGGGCAGCACGTGATCGACGAGCAGCGCGGCGCCTTCGGCCATCCGCCGGCCCATGCACGACGGACAGAACCCGCGGCCCCGACACGCGAAGGGTACCCGCAGCTCGTCCCCGCAGGTGCGGCAGGCCGTCCGCACGAAGCCTCGAGCGAAGTCGCCGCACCCCGCGAACCCTTCGAGCTCGGCCTTCACGAACTCCGGCAACGGACCATGGCTGCTCTCCTCGAGGCGCGCGAGGAAGTCGGCGAGGTGCCGGCGCACCAGCACCGCGGCATCGCAGTCGTGGGTCTGCCGTGGGACATAGACGCCCGGCCTCGCGCACGCGGGCATGGCGCCCGTCTCTGCACCGCGCGGCCGCTCGCGACTGCTCACCAAGTCGCCGTGGGCGCTGCTGAACCGGCGCGCCGCATCGCCGCGCCCTGGCTTGCGGGCTGGACGGGTGGCCTGCAGATGGGCCGCCCACGGGGCGCGGGACCTGGAGCGTCTCCAGTATCTCTCCACGAGACAGGTCGAAGCCCGTGAGTCCTGGGGACTCACGGGCTCTCAAGCACTAGCAGAATTTCTGTGCCAGGACGCGGACTTGGGGCGAAGGCGAGCGCGATCAAAGGGTTGGCGAAGTCCGGGTCTCACTGCTCGAAACAATAGATTCGCCGGGTGCCGGCGCAGGTGAGCGGTTGGTCGGCCTTCGACCAGGTCGCGTTGGTGGCGGAGAAGCTGCCGGTCTCGCCGTGGTAGGTTTGGGTCGTGGTAAAGCCGCCGCACATGTAGAGGGCGGCGGTGCCGTCGGCGTTGGTGCCGGTCCACACGCCGGCGCCGTTGGCGGCAGTGCCGAATTCGGTGAGGCTGATCGGCGCGTCGAGCGTGCCGTCGAGCAGGTCGGCCCAGTCGTCGGCGATGATGATGCCATCGACCCGCGCGTAGCCGCTGGTCGACGGGGTGAAGCGGGTCAGCGGTGTGCTCGTGGCGCTGCTGAGCCAGGCCTGCCACGTGCCGCCGAGCCCTGCGGCGGCGGCCCGGGCCGTACATGACGCCGCGGCCCCGTCGAGTCCGCCCATGTTCCCGGTGTAATACGTGCTGCTGACGAACACGCGCTTGGGCACGGTGCAGTTGGCGTTACACCCGTCACCGCTGACGTTGTTGCCATCGTCGCAGGTCTCGCCGGGAGCGACGATACCGTCGCCGCAGACGGCGCTGGTGCAGTCCGACCGGCAGGCCTGAGCGGGGCCGTTGTTCTCGCCGTCGTCGCACTCCTCGCCGGGATCGACGATCGCGTTGCCGCATTCCTCGAACTCGCACAGCGGGCTGCAGCCGTCGCCGCCGACGTCGTTGCCGTCGTCACAAGCCTCGACCGGGCCGAGGTCGCCGTCACCGCATACGTCGAGGATACAGGCGGCGTTGCAGGCGTGGCCGGGGCCGTTGCCCGCGCCGTCGTCGCACTCCTCCGCGCCGCTGCCCTCGCTGTGGACGAGGCCGTCGCCGCAGGTCGCGAGGGCGCAGGCGAGGGTGCAATCGCCGGCGTCGCTGTTGGCGGCACCGTCGTCGCAGGCCTCGTCGAGCTGAACGAGGCCGTCGCCGCAGACGGACAGGACGCAGGTGTTGCGGCATTCGTCGTCGTCGACCGCGTTGCCGTCGTCGCAGGCCTCGCCGGGTTGGACGAGGCCGTCGCCGCAGGTGGGAAGGGCGCAGGCATTGCTGCATTCGTCGTTGTCGACGGCGTCGCCGTCATCGCAGGCCTCGTCCGGGCCGACGAGTCCGTCGCCGCACACGTTGTGCTGGCATTCGAGCGTGCAGGCGCGGTCGTCGCCGTTGCCCGGTCCGTCGTCGCACTCCTCGTAAGGGCTGATGTCGCCGTCGCCGCAGACGTTGAACGTACAGTTCGTGCGACAGACCTGGCCCGGGCCGTTGGCCGCGCCGTGGTCGCATTGCTCGCCGGGGTCGAGCAGGCCATCGCCGCAGGCGTCGGGCGAGGAGACGTCGACGTGAAGGGAGATCTCGAAGGTGGAGTCGCAGCCGAGCGGCACGAGTTGCAGCGCGGCGGCGAGGAGGCCAGGGTGAAAGAAACGCTCGGAGGGGAACTTCGTGGGCATGGGGTCGTGATTCCTGGTGGTTGTTTCTCGGAGTCGGCGCAGTACGGCGCGGACGGTCGCTGCAGCAGTCGACCGTCGGAGCTCGTCGATTCACCGAAATTTCGAGGGACGCTCCTGCGATGAATCGTGATCGCACCATTCGAAGCAATGGGCGAGCTGCGGACGCGCGCCGCGTTCAGCAAGGTCAGGCGGGCGACCATAGGCCCGTCACCGAGACCGGGAACGGAGCTTCATTCTCGGCGATCTTCGGAAGGCCGCGAAAATTCGATTCGATGATGTCGCTGGCCGGCTTCGCATCGCTACCGATTTCAGCCGTGAAGTGGAATGAAGCGCGTGGCGTGGCGCGTCGATCCTGGTTCGCCATCGAGGATCCGGGCGCTCGAAGGTCGAGCGGTCTCGGTTCGACGCGACGCGACCGGCGCGGCGGTGCGGCGTGGTGATGGGCGAGGACGAGCGAGAGCAGGGGCGTCGCCGGGGAGAGGTCGGCGAGGGCGAAGGGGCGAGCGGCCGGACGGCGGACGAGGTCGCAAGTTCGCCGCGCGTCCGCGCGGGGGCGACGACGCGTCGGCGAGCTTCAAGGGCGGACGCGGCCCGCTGCGCCCAGGTCCGCGCGCGGGCGAGCGTGAAGCCGGTCGCCGGGCCGCCCTGGACGTGGTGTACGATGGCCGGCGATGTCGACCCGCACGCCCGTCGCCCACGCTCTCGTCTCGCTCGCGCTCGCCCTCGTCGGTTGTGGCGACGACGGCGGGCAGGCGACGGCGGGACAGACGGCGGGACAGACGACGGCGAGCACGAGCAACGGCACCGACCCGACCACCAGTGTGGTGCCGACCTCGACGAGCCCGACCGAGGGCGGCTCGGACAGCGAGACCGGGACCTCGACGGGGAGCACGGGGACGATGAGCGGGACGATGACCGGCACCACCGGGCCGACCGATCCGTCGGCGAGCACCAGCAGCTCGACCACCGACGAGACGGCCACCGACCCGGTCAAGTTCGACATGGCGAGCAGCTCCGATTTCGGCGCGCCGCCGTCGTCGTGCAAGGTCGTCGACGACATGGACGCGATCGGCGACTGTACCGACAAGGCCCCGCCCGATTCGTTCGAGCCCGAGCCGCAGTGGACGTTCACGGGCCCGCCGGGGTTCGAGAACTGCATCGTCACGCCGCTCGTCGTCAACCTGACCGACGACAACGGCGACGGGGAGATCGACCTGTGCGACATCCCCGACGTGGTCGTGGTCGCGGGGCCCGACCAGACGTCGGACGTGCCGCCGTCGCGCCTCTACGTGCTCGACGGCGCGACCGGGGCGGTCCACTTCTTCGCCGCGGAGCTGGTGCAGTTCGGCGGCACGCCGGCGGCCGGCGACATCGACGGCGACGGCATCGCCGAGATCGTCGCCATCGAGCCGGGCTACGGCGGCCGCCTGATCGCGTTCGAACACGACGGCCAGGTCAAGTGGAAGAGCAACACCGTGTGGCCGGGCTCGCAGTCGGGCTCGATCGCGCTGGCCGACATCGACCAGGACGGCGACGTCGAGATCGTCGCCGGCGCCAAATTGTACGACCACAACGGCGTCGAGATCTGGACCCGCGGCAACGACTCGTCCTACAACGCCTCGGCCATCGCCGACCTCGACGGCCAGCCCGGCCTCGAGGTGCTGGTCGGCGGCGCGGCGTTCCACGCCGACGGCAGCACCTGGTACGACACCAACCAGTTCGGCTGGGTCTTCCCGCAGGTCGCCAACCTCGACGCCGACCCGCAGCCCGAGGTGCTGCTGGCCCTCGACAACAAGATCGAGCTGCGCCAGCACGACGGCACGCTGGCGTGGAACTTCACGCCCAACAACCAGGGCGACCTCAGCCGGCCGATCAACATCCACGACCTCGACGGCGACGGCGAGCCGGAGTTCGGCGTCAGCGCGCCCAACTTCTACGGGGTCTACGAGACCAATCAGACGCCGCTGTGGGAGGCGATGGTGGTCGACCAGAGCGGCCAGGCCGGCGGCACGGCGTTCGACTTCATCGGCGGCGGCAAGGCCCAGGCGATCTACGCCGACGAGCACACCGTGTGGGTGTTCGACGAGATGGGCACGCCGCTGATGGAGACGCCCCACCTGTCGGGCACGATCATCGAATACCCGGTGGTCGCGGACATCGACAACGACGGATCGTCGGAGATCCTCGTGGTCTCGAACACGGCGCTCAACGGCGGGGTGGTGCCGTTCACGGTCCAGGCGGTGCGCGACGTCCAGGATCGGTGGGTCCAGGGCCGGCGGATCTGGAACCAGCACACCTACCACGTCACCAACGTCCGCGAGGACGGGACCATCCCGCAATTCGAGCCGCCGCACTGGACGAAGCTCAACACGTACCGCACGCAGGCGCAGATCGCCGCCGGCGGCGAGGTGTGCATCCCGCCGCAGTGACGAGCGAGCATGAGGACGCCCGACAGACCCTGCGATCAGGCGATTGCGATCGCTTCGCCGACGAGGAGAGACGCGTGAGTGACGAGGTCGCCAGAGTGCGAGAGCTGCGGGAGGCGAAGCGACACGAGGACCACCTCGCTGCCGCGTGCGCGTGTGTTGCGAGAGCGCCGGGCGATGTCCTCGCCCAGATCGAAGCGGCGTACGGCCTCGACCGCGCGGGCGAGGAGCAGCGCGCGCTCGTCCACTATGAAGCGGCGCGGCGGCTCGGGGTCCCGGCGAGCGAACATCGCCATTTCACGGTCGGTTACGGTTCGACGCTGCGGAACGTGGGGCGCCACGAGGATTCGGTCGCAGTGTTCGCCGAGGCGGCCGCACGGCACCCGGATTATCCGCCCTTCGCAGCGTTCCTCGCCCTGGCGCTCGAATCGGCGGGCCGTCCTCGTGAAGCGCTGGCGACCCTGCTCCGTCTCACGCTCCAGGTCGCCCCTCACGATGCATTCGACGGCTATGAACGCGCGTTGACGGAATATCAGCGGGGGCTGGTTCGACGCTGAGCGAGATCGTCAGCTCGCCGCCGGCGGCGAGCTGTGCATCCCGCCGCAGGAGCGGGAAGCGCGTATCTTCATCGCCAACGACTGCCGGCTCGCATCGACAGCGGGAGATCCGCCGCGGGCGGCTCGCTTCGCGTCGCCCGGATGCTCCACGGGGCCGGCAGACAATGTGACGGGGCCGCCGTACCCGGCGCTTCGGATGTCCCGAAAGACATACGCCGCGAGCCCGGCCCGGCGATGCAGGCTGGGAGACCTCGCGGGGTCGAACGACGACGCGACACGGCCTGCCCCTGCCTGGGTTTCGCGCTCCGGACCCTTGCTTCTTCATGGGGCCGCTTGCGTCCACAGGTTCAGGTCGCTGTCCTGCGCGGGCCCGAGTTCGTCTCGACCCCCGCCTTCGACCTCCGCAAATCCGCGAGAAATAGGAGCCGTCGGTTCGCGGTTCCGTCGCCGCCCCACGAGACGAGGGAGGGCGACGATGATCAAGGACGAACGCGAGTTCTCGGTGCGATCGATCTGCGCGAACCTGGCCGCCGCGGTGGTGCTCGTGACGACGGGCTGTACGAGCGAAGCCGATCCGGACCCCGGAGACACCGGCGAGGACGAGGTGGTCGAGAAGCAATTCGCGGTGGACGGCGCCTCGATGAACTACGCGGAGGGCCCGGACAACGGGCCGCCGCTGCTCCTGATCCACGGGCAGATGACGGACTGGCAGACCTGGAACCGCGCCCTGCCCACGCTGACGCAGAATTACCACGTCTTCGCGGTCGACTGCTTCGGCCACGGAGGCTCCGACCATGTCCCGGAGCGGTACACGGCGCGGGCCCTGTCGACGGCCATGAGCCGGTTCCTCACGGAGGTCGTGGGCGAGCCCGCGACCGTCGTCGGCCACTCCTCGGGCGGGCTCATCGCGGCCGACCTCGCCGCCCACTCGCGCGAGAAGGTGCGAGGCGTGATCCTGGAAGATCCGCCGCTCTTCTCGTCGGTCCTGCCGCGCGCGGAGCAGACCTGGAATTACGTCGACCTCAGCACCCTCGCCCACGAGTTCCTGCTCAGCGGCGAGGCCGACTTCACGGCCTACTACCTCGAGCACACCCTGTTGTGGACGTTCTTCCCGCCCGACCTCGGGGAGATGATCAAGCAGCAGGCGCTCGCCTACCGGCGAGACCACCCTGACGAGCCCGTGGTCCTGGAGGGCGCGCCCCCGGAGTTCAACGAGCTGCTCCGGGCCCTGTCGTCCTACGACCCCCGCTTCGGCGAGGCGTTCCACGACAACACCTTCCATCAGGACTTCGACCATGCGGACACGCTGTCCCGGATCACCGTCCCCACCGTCCTGATCCACGCCAACTGGAGCGTCGACGACAACGGCGTGCTCCTCGGGGCGATGAGCGGGGACGAGGCCGAGCAGGCCCGCTCTCTCCTCGCCGACGTCGAGTTCGTCAAGGTGGACTCCGGTCACTCGGTGCACTTCGAAAAAACCGACGAATTCCTGCAGATCGTCCTCGACTTCGAGGCGCGCCTGCAGCCGTGAATCGAGGGCGCCCCGCGAGCGGCGCGAGCGCGCGTCGCTGCAGCACGGACCCCCCAGCGGCGCGGGCTCTCGGGGACGCGTCGACGACTTCGCGGCTCGCCATTCTTCGCACGACACGGCCATGGGGCGACGACGGCGCGGGCCGACTCGAGCAAAATGCCGGCATGTCGACCTCCTCCGCGCGCCTGCCCCTCCCGATCGCCCTCGCCCTCGTGTGCGCCTGCGGGGACGCGAACACGACCGCGACCTCCGACACGGCGTCCCTCACGAGCACCACCGGGGCCGACTCCGACGGGACGACCGCTGCCGCGACCGCAGACTCGCCGGGCACGAACGACAGCAGCGGCGCTTCCCCGACCACCGGGCCCTCGACCATCACCGGCACCACCCACGACACCACGGACGGCAACACCGTCACCGGCGACTCCACCACGGGCTTCACGACCACCGACGGCACGACCAGCACCACCACCACCACGACCGGCGACGACGACCCCTTCACGGTCTATCTCGATCCCGCGGGCGACGACGCCCATGGCGGCCTGTCGCCCGACGACGCCGTCCTGACCCTCGCGCGGGCCCAGGAGATCGTCGTCGCTGCGGCCCCCGACCGCGACGTGGAGGTGCGGATCGCCCAGGGCACCTACGTCGGCCAGAGCGTGACCTGGACCCACTATCACCCCGACCACCGGATCGCCTTCATGCCGGCCGATTACGAGGACGGCGAGGGGATCGACGACATCGCCGGTCGCCCGGTGTTCGACGGCGAGGGCGCGGGCGCCCTCCTGACCCTCGACGTCGCCCCGGGGGAGGAGACGCACCTCGAGTTCTACTACCTCGAGATCCAGCATTACCTGCATTACGGCCTGTACTTCCGGGGCAATCGCCTCGATCCCGAGGGCGGCTGGAACGGGGGCAACCGGATCTTCGGCGTGTACTTCACCGAGATCGGCAGCCTGCACGTGCCCGGCGAGGAGGGCTACGGCGCGATCGACCTGGTCAATTCGCGCAACAACGACATCCGCAACAACCACTTCGTCGCCATCGAGAACCACGCGCAGAAGGCCGGGCTGATGCACGGCGTGTACATCGCCCATCACAGCACGGGCAATCAGATCCGCAGCAACCAATTCACCGAGATCAGCGGCGACCCGATCCGCGTGCGCGACGACAGCAACGCGAACCTCATCCAGGACAACACCTTCGAGAACACCGGCAGCGTCGCCTTCTACTCCGACTGGTACTGCGACCCCGACGCCAACCCGAACTGCACCAAGCCCGGCGGCGAGTGCCCGTCGTGGCAGAACGAGTTCCGCGACAACGGGCTGCACTGCGGGTACGGCGGCGAGCAGCTCCCGCCCTTCTCGTACATTCAGGGCGGCGCCGATTACGTCCCGCCGAGCTGCCCCGACCACTTCGTCGACGGCTGGAAGCGCCTGTACACCAGCGACAATACCTCCGCTTGCCCGTGACGCCTGCGTTCGGGCGCAGGATGCCGAGGCGATCGGGCGAAGCGCAACACGTAGCGCACGCAGGCGCAGAGCGCCGGCGGCGAGGTGTGCGCATCCCTCCGCAGTGAGCGGTGGCCCGTCCTCGTCGGCCACGATGACGGGCGGGTATCGACGGTGGCAGCGCCGCCCGATCAGGGCGCGTCGAACACGTCGACGACCGCGTGGCCGCCGAGCGGCATCTCGAACAGCACATGATTCGCGCCGTCGACGACGATGCCGGTCGGCGCCGCGCCGGTACCGAGCTCGAACTCGACGCCCGGCGTCAGCGTCGCGCCGGGGAGCGAGATCTGGTCGATGCGACCGGCGCCGCTCAGGTGCGCGACGAACATGCGAGCGCCGTCGGGCGCGATGGCCAGGCCGTCCGGAGCATCGAGGCCGGTGTAGAACGGCGTGAAAATCCCGTCGGCGGTGACCGTGAGGATCCGATCTCCGCCCCAGTCGGCCACGTAGAGCGTGCCATCGCCGCCGAACGTCGCCACGCTGAGCAGCGAGGCGGACTGCGCGAAGGGGGTGATCACGTGGTTGTCGACGTCGATCGCGAGCAGCTGCGGGGGGCCGTAGGAGACGGCGATGAGCTGGTCGCCGAAGTCCCCGAAGCCCTGCGGCGCGACCGTGAGGCTGAGGATCGGCACCTCCAGCGGCATGATCGATTCGACCTGATCCTGGTCATCGAGGGCGTAGAGGTGATCGGGGATACCGGCGGCGAAGTAGACGCTGTCGTCGCTCGCGCGGTGGGTGATGCCCGAGACCATGGAGTGAGGCAGGCCCTGGACTACCAACGAGACGGAGCCGTCATTGCGGTCCACGCGGTAGATGTTCGCCGTCTCCTCGCCGCCCCCGACGATGAGATCGCAGTCGCCGTCGAACGCGATCTCGCCGAGTACGGCCTGGCCCGTCCACACGTCGATGGGGAAGGTATGCCCGTCCAAGTCCCACGTGCAGGCCTCGGTCATGCACGTGTCGCTGCAACCGTCGCTCGAGGAATTCCCGCCGTCGTCGCATTGCTCGACGCCGACGCGGATCAGGCCGTCGCCGCAGGCTGCGAGCAGACAGGCCGAGGTGCAGGCGCCGTCGTCGGCATTGGCCAGGCCGAGGTCGCACTCCTCACCGGGGTCGATTACGCCATCGCCGCATGCGCCGGCGCCCGTGTCGGGGTCATGGTCGTCGTCGTCCCGAATATCGTCGCCCGAGGGGAGCTCTGGCTCGTACCACGGGCAAACTGGAGTCAAGGAGAAGAAACCACCGAGCAAAATGGTGAGACGTGGCATGGGGAATTTCGGACACAAGCTGACCGAGGCTTCCCGTCACGCCATCCTTGCACCGGATGGATACCGTATCCGGGAAAATCGATGGACTCGCATTCCATCCCAATTGCGAGCGCAGGCGGCGCCGAGGCGTCGCCATTCCACGTGAGCATGTCGCGCGGAGCACACCGCGGCCCTGTGATCCCTGTTACACGTCGACCGCGCGACGCGAGCGGAATCCCGTTCGATGGCGCGGTCGTACGAGCCCGGCATCACTGCTCGATTCAAGCGGCCCCGGGGGGCTGTCGCGATTCTGGTGTGACGAACGAACCGAGCAGGCGCCCTGGGGCGCGGACAGGACGCGAGGAGCGGCGACCGCTCGCGTCATTCGCCGAACCAAAACTGGCACGCGTGGGGCTCGCTCGCTCGTTCGGGCGCGAACCCGAGGACCGCGGCGAAGGCCTCGCGCCGCCGCCACGGCCACACCGCCGCGGCTATCCGCCCTCGACGGCGAACAGCGCCAGGCCGGCGGAGAAGTTCGAGGAGACGTCCGATTCCTCGTCGAATTGCTCGTGGGTGAAGCGCAGGTCGGCGACGATCCAGTTCGCGCCGCCGAACCACAGGCCCGAGACCTTCGCGTTCCAGGTGCCGATCAGCGGGGCGAAGGCCGGCAGGCGCGCGAGCCGTCGCGGATCGGCGAGGACCCCGGGCGGCGGCTCGTCCAGCTCGACGAGGGCGCAGTGCGGCGGCGGACCGGGCCAGGCCGCGAGCTCGGCGAACGCGAAGGCGCGGCGCGCGCCGTCCAGCTGCTGCTCGCGCGGGTCGCCCTCCGCCAGGGTCGAGAACGCGGCGAGGCAGGCCGTGAACGGCCGGACCGCGAAGGCGTCGGCGAGCGGGGCGAGGGGAACGGTCGATTCGTGGGGGGTCGTCATGTCGGGGCTCCGTGCCTCGTTTCACTACCCAAGACCGGCCGGGGAAGCGCGCCCGCGGCCGTCGCGTCGATGCGAGCCTGTCGCCTTGCGTCGCGCTCGCCCGGCTGGCGCGGTGTTCGTCCCGTGCTCCCATCCGCAGACGTTCGCGGCTTCGAGGTCCGATCAGGGACAAAGCTGCTACCCGGGATCGTACACGCTTGCCAGAAGCGCCGAGAAAATGTCCATGGGCGCCACGAATCACATGACAGAGAAGCGGCGCTTCGAGCTCGTCGAGGGCTCAGCGAGTAAGTTCTGGGGGATCACGGTCGAGGGCAAGAGCATGTCGGTGTGCTACGGGCGCATCGGCACGGCGGGGAGCGCGAAGGACAAGGCCTTCGCCTCGGAGGCCGAGGCCGAGCGCGAGGCCGCGAAGCTCGAACTGCTCACGACGCTCGCCAAGAAGGCACCGCTCGATCCGCAATCGCGGGAGGAGAGCGACGAGAAGCAGGCGAAGTACGAGGAGCTTTACGCGGCCGCCCAGAACGTCGGGCTGCCGAAGATGCCGCCCAAGGAGCTGAAGAAGGCGATCACCACGATCCAGGCGCTGATGAAGCCCGCCGAGAAGCTGGCGCTCGCGCTGCCGCTCGCGCGGCAGTACGCCGCCGAGCGCGATCTCTGGGGTGAGGTCGCCAGCGCTGCCGACGACCTGAAGGATTGGCCGCTGACGGCCGAGGCCGCCGCGAACGCGAAGCGGCTGACCCCCCTCGCGGGACCGGCCCGTCTTCGCGTCCATGCTCGCGCGGGCGCTGCACAAACTCGGCCGCGACGGCGAGGCGCTGGCGGTGGTGACGACGGCGATCAAGGCCAAGCGGCACTACCTGGCGCAGGAGATCCCGACCGGCACCGCGCCGGCGTTCCGCGTGCGCTGCCTCGAGCGCGACGGAGCTCCGCCCGAAGAGCTACGAGCTGTGGTTCACGCTCGGTTCGGAGACGAAGGATCGCGAGCAGCGGAAGGCCGCGCTCGAGACGGTGATCGCGTTGTGCAGCGACGAGGACCTGATTCGCTTCAACGAGTCCATCGCGCTGCCCTTCAAGACGAAGGCCGAGGCGCTGCTGGCCCGAGGAGCGCAAGGGGTAGTCGCCGAGAGCGGTCGAGGCCGGCCGACAGCGCGGCGCCTGACGTGTCGGCTCGAGCGGTCGCGCGGGGCGAATGCGCGCGCGCCTCGGCCCCGCGAGGCGCCGCGCAGGATGGGTCGAACGATGCCTGAACCGGGCGTGTCCCGGCAACCGTGACGGCGCTCACCTCCTGGGCGACGTTGAGAGGCCGCTAATCTTGAGTATTCTCCCTTCAAGGTGCCGGCCGTGCGAACCAGGAGCCTCTCCCTGTGGACGATGCTTGTCTGGGCCGCAGGTTGCGCGGAGCAGAGCTTGCCGCCGCTGGTCGCGAGCAGCAAATACATCGACTATCACACGGATGCAGATCCGTCCGTCCTGTGCATGGACGACTTTCTCGCGCGTGAGGATCGATTCGTCGAGGAGGTCGCCGAGGTGCTCGGAGTCGACGTCCCGACGGGGCGAATCAGCTTCGTCTGGAACCTGTACATGGAGTCCGGGGAGTCCTGGGCTTGTGAGCATTCGGTCGATTGCTATCGGTACGACGAGGGACAAGGGACGGGTCTGATCGTCTCGCGCAATGTCTCGAATCGGCACGAGCTCGTGCACGCCGTCGAGATCCCCGCGCTCGGCGCGGCGGGCTCGAAGGTGCTCGGCGAGGGGTTGGCCGAGTACCTGGGATCGGGCAAGTCGACAGCGGGCGTGGTGAACGGTTTTCCCGCGGCGTTCGAGGCCATGGTGGCGGACGGCGAGGTAGATTATCTGCTCGCGCAACACTTCGTCGGTTCGATCTTCTCGCGCGAGGGCGCCGGCAAGTATCGTGCGTTTCGCGAAGCTTTGGATGCGAGCGCCGGCGTGCAACAGTTCTCCAGTGCTTTCGAGTCGATCTACGGGCGCTCGTGGAGCGAGGCCTTGGCGGAGATGAGCGAGGCGGTACACGGGCTGGCTCAGCCCCTGGGCTGTGGAGACGGGAATGAACTGGAATGGACGGCGGACGGCATTCTCGATACGACCATCGCCAGCCAGTGCGGGGACGGAACGTTCTTCGGCCCTGGGATCGTTCATGGCCATCCCGCGTTCGAGGCGACCTTTGTCGTGCAGATCGCCGAAGCCGGTGCTTATGACTTCACGGTTCAAGGGGCTGGCGTCGAGGGTATCCTCAACGCGTGCTCGTTTGAAATCAAGAGCCAGAGCATCGGCTCGAACGGGGGGCAGACGATCCAGGGATTGCTATACCCGGGAGAACACGTCTTGTTGCTCCGATTCTCGGCGGACGACGAAGCGCGAGGGGAAGCCTCGGTCACGATCGAGTACGTGAGCCCGCCTCCGTGACGCTGCTGGCGGTTAAAACCAGGCAGAGAGGCCGAGGACGGCTGCCAGCGTGAAAGACTGCCCTGTCCTCGACCACCCCGAAGAACTACCCGGGTTCCCGGGTCCACCGCTGCGACCGACGCCATAGACCCAGCGATAGTCAAACGTTGCTCCGAAATCGATCGAGATGGCTGGCGTGATGAACGCGTGAGCGCCCACGCCTGCACCCGCCAACGGGAGGAGCGCGCCGATCCGTGTCCACGTATCACCGTAGCGAGAGGTCGCAGTCGCTCCTGTGAGACCGGCCCGAACCAGGATGTAGGGCAGGACCCGGCCCTCGGAGATCGGGAGGATCTCCAGGTAAGGCGTCAGCGTGCCCAGGAAGCGCGTGGTCTCGTCATCGTTGAGGTCGTCCGACGGGTCGTCGTTGCGCTCGAACGAATGCGTCAAATTCATGCCGAAGCGTGCGCCGAGGAGCAAGTGCTTGTGGCTGCCGTAGCCGACCCCGAGAGCGAGCAGCGAGCCTCCCCCCGCCGGCCGACCGTCGATGGAGACGGGTCGGCCCGGGCCGAAGCCGAGCTCGTGTGAACGACTCGGCGGCGAGCCGGTCATGGAAAGTGGCAGGCGGTACGGGGTGGCCCGCGTCCAGGAGAAGACTTCCGTCTCCACGCCGACCCGGACTTTACCCCGCGGACCGACGCTCGCCGCCTCGGCGATGTTCGCCTGGATCACCGCCCCGAGGAGGACCGGGAGGCTCAGGAGGCGTCGGCTCGGCTTCATCTCAATCTCCGGGTCATGGTGAGGTGAAAATGATGCCGTAGGTCAAGTACACGAATCCAGTCCCCCGCTGGACCTTGAGAGTATACGAGGTCTCTGCCTGGTTCAACCACAGCTCCACGTAAGCCGCGAACGCCTCCAGCGGGTCGCCCAGCGGTATCCCATTGACCTCGACGAACTTGTCGCCGTTTCGCAACCCCAGGAGGTACGCCATGTCCGTCGAGACCGCGCTCTCGACAACCAGGCCGTCTGTGACATCGATCCGGGCCGAGTCGCATTCGTAGAGTGCGGTGACGTCATATTCCAACGCGCTGACCAGGTGGCCGGAAATGCCGTAGTCGTTGGTCGACGGATTGGCGATCAGGTCGCCGGGAGCGCAATCGTTGCAGTTATACCCACCTTCGGTCGGGACGGACTCCTCGCCGGTCTTGCAGTGGCCGGCAAACTCGGTCGGAACCGCCTGCCCGCCGCACACCAGCCCACATCGTCCGGCGGTGCAGGGCATGTTTTCGTCATAGTCCCACCACTGACCATCTTGGGCATGGACACAGCTGCAGACGTAGATCGTCTCAATGTTCCATATTGCGCAAACTTCCTCGGGATCGAAGTCGCAACCCGGGTCTCCGACGGGACCGGCCCATTCGATCGTGACTGCAAGGCAGGACGTCGCTCTCAGGCCGGCTCCCAGATGGGCACCGGCTGTCTTCGGGGACCGGATGACTCCGTCGTTGGTACCCTGCTCTCGCTGGATCAGTAGATGGCGGATCCGAGATCGGGCTATCT
Source organism: Nannocystis exedens (assembly GCF_002343915.1). Taxonomy (GTDB): domain Bacteria; phylum Myxococcota_A; class Polyangia; order Nannocystales; family Nannocystaceae; genus Nannocystis; species Nannocystis exedens. The sequence goes on from NZ_NETK01000001.1 coordinate 8,256,184, forward strand.
CCTGGGGGTAGCGTTCGGAGCCTGCTCCCCCCTGTTCGAACAGTTATGAAAGACCGGACGCGTATCTGGCGAGCGGGTCCGAAGTGGCCCATCGATCAGAGCCGGCCGCTCGGGCCAGGTCGTGACGGACGAAGTTCGGACGTGGTTGAATGGACATGTCTTGAGAGACACCTTACTGTCTGTGCCGCCGTTGCCCCGTGGCGGCGCGAGGGCGTCCTCGCCGCGGGGGGTGGGCGGATCCGCGACCTCGGAGTTTTTGCACCCGCCGGGGCAATTTTTTCCCGGGCCGCGGGTACTCCACCCGGGCTAAGGTCCGCATGACGATCGGCCGCCGCTCCGTGGACCACGACGAACGAACACTGCTGCAGGTGCGGCAGGACAGCGGGCGCCCGTCGGAGGAGCGCGAGGCGCTGCTGGCGATCTCCGAGACCCTGCCGGCGGGGGGCGGGCTGGGGGCCACGGGCGAGGAGGCGGTCCGGCCGACGCGGGCGCGAGGCAGCGTGGTCGGGCGCTACGTGGTCCTGTCGCTGCTCGGCACCGGCGGGATGGGGGCGGTCTACGCCGCGCACGACCCCGAGCTCGACCGCAAGATCGCGCTCAAGCTGCTGCGGCCCGACGCCGGCCCCGGCGAGGCGGCGCGGATGATCCGCGAGGCGCGGGCGCTGGCCAAGCTGGCCCACCCGAACGTGGTCGGGGTCCACGACGTCGGGGTGGTCGGCGACGGCGAGGAGGCCGAGGTCTTCATCGCCATGGAGTTCGTCGACGGGGTGACGCTGCGGACGTGGTTGCGCCAGCGGCGGCGCTCGCTGCGGGAGATCGTCGAGGTGTTCGCGGCGGCGGCGCGCGGGCTGGCGGCGGCGCACCGGGTCGACCTGGTCCACCGCGACTTCAAGCCCGACAACGTGATGGTCGACGGCGACGGGCGCGTGCGGGTGATGGACTTCGGGCTGGCGCGCGCCGGCATCAGCGGGCTGTCGCGCGAGCCGAGCCTGCCGGGCGACCTGCGCGCGAGCGCGACCGATGTCCGGCTGACGCGCGCGGGGACGCGGCTGGGGACGCCGGCGTACATGGCCCCGGAGCAGTGGCAGGACGACGAGGTCGACGCCCGCACCGACCAGTTCGCGCTGTGCGTGGCGCTATGGGAGGCGCTGTACGAGGAGCGGCCGTTCCGCGGCGAATCGGTGCACGAGCTGATGTTCGCGGTCACCGAGGGGCCGCTGCCGCGGCCGCCGGAGGGCAAGCGGCGGGCGCCGGCGTGGCTCGGGCGGGTGCTGGAGCGCGGGCTGTCGCGCTCGCCGGCGCGGCGGTTCGCTTCGATGGACGCGCTGCTGGTCGAGCTGGAGCGAGGCCTGGCGCGCCAGCGGCGGCGGCCGCTGATGTTCGGGCTGGTGGCCGCGGCGCTGCTGGTCCTGGGGGTGTTCGGGCTGCGGGCCCGCAGCGCGGCCGCCTGCGCGGCGGCGGGCCGGCAGATCGACGAGGTGTGGAACGAGCGGGCCCAGGCGGCCCTGCACGCGGCGCTGCTGGCGACGGGGGCGCCGTTCGCCGAGTCGGCGTTCCAGAAGGCGGTGCCGCGGGTCGACCGCTGGGCCGGGCAGTGGTCGGAGCTGCGCTCGCAGGTGTGCACGGAGGCGGAGGTCGACGGCACACGCTCGCCGGCGCTCTACCGCCAGGCAGTGGTTTGCCTCGACGAACAGCGCGAGACGCTGGCGGCCCTGCTCGAGGTGTTCACCGCCGACTCGGCGGCGAACGTGCAGCGCCTGGTGCCCGCGGTGGCCGGGCTCTCGCAGCTCGAGCCGTGCGCCGAGAAGAGCTACCTCGAGCGCATGCCGGCGCCGCCGGACGACCCGGACACGCGCGAGCGGGCCCACGCGCTGCGCCGCGAGCTGCAGCAGGCCCGCGGGCGCCTGGCGGCCGGCGACTGCAGCGGGCTGCCGCAGGCCGAGGCGATGCTGGCCGCGGCCGAAGCGCTGTCGCACCCGCCGCTGGTGGTGACGGCGCGCGACCTGGTCGCCGACCTGGCCGAGTGCGGCGACGCGTTCGACCGCGCCGAGGAGGCGCTGCGCCAGGTCTACGTCGAGGCGGAGGCGCTGCGCGCCGACGAGGTGGCGGCCGGCGCGGCGATCCAGCTCGTGGGCACGATCGGCCGCGACCGCGCCCGCGCGGCCGAGGCGCTGCAGTGGGCCCTGCCGGCCGAGGTGATCGTCCAGCGGCTCGGCGAGACGCGCGGGCTCCTGGGCGCGAGCCTGGCCCAGAACCAGGCGCTGGTGCACGCGTCGCGCGGCGAGCACGAGCGGGCGCTGGCCGAGATGGAGCAGGCCCTGGCGATCCGCGAGGAGCTGCTCGGGCCCGACCACCCGACGGTCGCGGCGGCCCTCGACGTGATCGGGGGGATCCACCGCACCCGCGAGTCGCTCGACGCGGCCCTGGCCGCGCAGACGCGGGCCCTGGCGATCCGCCGCGAAGCCCTCGGCGCCGACCACCCGGCCGTCGGCGTGTCGGCCAACAACCTCGGCCTGCTCGAGCAGCAGCGCGGCCACTACGACGCGGCGCTGCCGCTGCTCGAGGAGGCGGTGGCGGTCGCCGAGCACGCGCTCGGCCCCGACGACCTCGAGGTCGGGACGGCCCTCAACAACCTCGGGCGCCTGCAGCACGTGCGCGGCCGCTACCCCGAGGCGCGGGCCCTGCTGACGCGGGCGCTGGCGATCCGCGAGGCCCGGCTCGGGCCGAACGACCTCGACGTCGCGGTCACGCTGCAGAACCTCGGCCTGCTCGACCTGCTCGAGGGCGACCGCCTGGCGGCCCGCGAGCTGCTGCAGCGGGTGCTGACGATCCGCGAGCGCAAGCTCGACGAGTCGCACCCCGAGGTCGTGGCGATCCTCGACAGCCTGGGCACGCTGAACTACCGGATCGGCAGCTACGCGGAGGCGCAGGCGCTGCACGAGCGGGCGCTGGCGATCCAGCAGCGCATGCTGCCCGCCGGCCACCCGGACATCGCCAGCTCGCTGCGCAACCTGGCGCTCGTGCGCGCGGCTCGCGGGGAGCGCGAGCAGGCGCTGGCGCAGGCGAGCGAGGCGGCGGCGATGGCCGAGACGGCGCTCGGCGCGGATCACCCCGACCTCGCGCCGCTCCTCAACACGCTGGGGATGCTGCAGCGCCGCAGCGATCCGGCCGCCGCAGTGGCGACGCTGGAGCGGGCGCTGGCGATCTCGGCGCGCGCCCGCGGGCGCAAGCACCCGGCCACGGCGACGTCGCTGCTGCGCCTCGGCGAGGCCCACCTGGCCCGCGGCGCCCGCACCGAGGCCGAGGCGAGCCTGACCGAGGCGCTGGCGATCCGCGAGACCCTCGGCCGCGACACGCCGGAGGTCGCGGAGGTGCTGGTCGCCCTCGGCGAGCTCGAGCTGGCCCGCGAGCAACCGGCGGCGGCGGCCCCCCTGTTCGAGCGGGCGGTGCAGATCCGCAGCAAGGGCGGGATTGCCAGGCACCAGCTCGCCGAGGCCCGCTTCGGCCTGGCCCGCGCCCTGCAAGCCACCGACCCGCCGCGCAGCCGCGACCTGGCCGAACAGGCCGCCGCGACGCTGCGCGAGGAGGGCAAGGCGTTCGCCGAACAGCTCGCCGCGGTCGAGGCGTGGCTGCAGCGTTAGGGGGTGTGAACGCGATCTACGAGGGGACTTCCTCGGCTTTTCGTATGGGTTCCGGCCAAAGAGGGGCCAGCATGATGCGCTGGACGCCCTCGCAGTCGGGCTGCACGAGAAGGAGGTGAAGTGGGTGCTCGACGCCGACATCCGGGGTTTCTTCGACACCCTCGACCACGGATGGCTGGTGAAGTTCATCGAGCACCGGATCGGCGACCGTCGGGTCGTCCGGCTGATCCAGAAATGGCTGCAGGCGCTCGTCCGCGGCCCATCGGCAAGGACCTTGAGGATCAAGCGCTCGAGCTCGAGGTCGCTGACGCCGCTCTCCTCCGCAGCGGCCAGTTCAGCCTGGCGACTCCGCCACCGGTGTCGCCATCGGCCGATCGCCTCGGGTTCCAATTTCGAGCTCCACCGCCTGCTCGTTGTTCGGAACGCCTTGCCCCGACAACTTCACGATCTGCACCCTCGGGACCAGTTGCTGCGGGATCTTGTGGCTCCGCTCGAGCTTGTCGAGGATGCGCCGCTGTCGCTCGGAGACGAGGATCCTGGGGGCCGTCCGTGCCATGGTGGTCTTCCGCCTGCACAAGTACCCGGGTGCGAATCCGCTCTAAACTTCTGGCGTTTCCAGCCCGGCAGCACTAGGCAGTGCTGAGCGTCAACTTTCGCGGCTCGAACGGCTTCGCCAAGCGCCACCTGCCCCCGGCGACCACGAGTGGGCCGGCAAGATGCACGACGACCTGCTCGACGCAGTCGCCTGGGTCACCGCCAAGAAGCTCAGCGACCAGGCATGCGTCGCGATCATGGGCGCCAGCTACGGCGGCTACGCGACGCTCATCGGCCTGACCTTCACGGCGGAGCACGTGCCGGGCCTCGTCGAGGCGTTGCAGGCCCGCGGTAGTAATTGCCCGGCTCGCACGAGCCGCGCTCCCGAGCGGTGCTCGGGAGCGCGGCTCGATTCGTATTGGCTGCTCAGATCTCGAAGCAGTACAGGCGGCGGAGCCCGTTGCAGGTCGCAGGGTTGCCGTTGTCGCTCCAGCTGGCATTGGTCCCGTTGCTGCGTCCGTACTCGCCGGTGACCGCCGAGCTATTGGTCGTCCAGTTGGTGCAGGTGGCGGTGGTGGCCTGGCCGTTCGGGCTGGATCCGGTCCACACGTCCGACGCGCTGGCCGTGCTGCCGAGTTCGGTCACGCTGAGGGCGACGTCGATCGTCCCGTCGGTCAGGTCGGCGAGCGTGTTGGCGAGGATGGTGTTGTCGATCCGCCGATAGCCGGGGAGGGGCGGCGCGAAGCGCGTCGACGGGGAGCCGGCGTCGGTGCTGAGCCACACGTCCCAGGTGCCGCCGAGGCCGGCCGCGTCGGCGCGCGTCTGGCACTTGGCCGCGGCGCCTGCGAGGCCGCCGAGGTTGCCGTCATACGTGGTGCTGGTGACGAACGCCCGCTTGGCGGGCTGGCACTCGAAGCAGCCGTCGCCCTGGGTGGCGTTGCCGTCGTCGCACGGCTCGTGGCCGGCCCACACGTAGCCGTCGCCGCAGACGGGCAGCTGGCAGTGGTTCGGGCAGTCGTCGGTCTGCACGAGGTTGCCGTCGTCGCAGCCCTCGCCGAGCTGCACGAAGCCGTCGCCGCACGCCGGCACCTTGCACGCGAGGGTGCAGCTGCCGTTGTTGTCGTTGCCGGCGCCCGCGTCGCACTGCTCGCCGGCCTGGACGAAGCCGTCGCCGCAGGTCGGCAGCTTGCACGCGTTGGTGCAGCCGTCCTCGTTGACGAGGTTGCCGTCGTCGCAACCCTCGCCGGGAGCAGCGAAGCCGTCGCCGCAGATGGCCCCGGTGCAGTCGGGCTTGCAGGGCTTGTCCTCCCCGTTGTCCGCGCCGCCGTCGCACTGCTCGACGCCGACCCATAGCAGGCCGTCGCCGCACACGTTCTGCTTGCAGTTCAGCGTGCAGGCGCCGCTGTCGCTGTTGACGTCGTTGAGGTCGCACTCCTCGCCGAGGCTCGGCTGGGTGAAGCCGTCGCCGCACACGGGGGCGCTGCACAGATCGGTGCAGCCGTCGTCCTGGTCGTGATCCATGCCGTCGTCGCACTGCTCGCCGGGATCGACGACGCCGCTGCCGCACGTCTCGAGCGTGCACACCGGACTGCAGCCGTCGCCCGCGGCCAGGTTGCCGTCGTCGCAGCCCTCGGCGGGGCCGAGGTCGCCGTCGCCGCAGACGTTGAGCTGGCAGCCGGCGAGGCAGCCCTTGTGCGGGCCGTTATTCGGGCCGTTGTCGCACGTCTCGTGGCCGCTGCCCTGGTCGTGAACGAGGCCGTCGCCGCACACCGCGATCGTGCAGGCCAGCGTGCAGTCGCCGCCGTCGCTGTTGCCCGCGCCGTCGTCGCAGGCCTCGCCCGCCTGCAGGAAGCCGTCGCCGCAGGCCGCGGCGGTGCAGGCGTTGGTGCAGGCGTCGGTGTCGATCGCGTTGCCGTCGTCGCACGCCTCGGTGGCCTGGACGATGCCGTCGCCGCAGGTCGGGACGGTGCACGCGTCGGTGCAGCCGTCGTCGTTCACTGCGTTGCCGTCGTCGCAGCCCTCCAGCGGCCCGGCGTGGCCGTCGCCGCACACGTTGATCGTGCAGTCGAGCTTGCAGCCGGCGTGGTCGCCGTTGTTCGCGCCGTTGTCGCACTGCTCGCCGGGGCCGAGGTCGCCGTCGCCGCAGACGTTGAGCAGGCAGTTGGCGCGACAGGCGGCGGCGGGGCCGTTGGCAGGGCCGTGGTCGCACTGCTCGCCGACGACGGTCTGCAGCACCCCGTCGCCGCAGGTGGCCGCCGCGCAGGTGTTGCGGCAGGCGTCGTCGTCGACGGTGTTGGCGTCGTCGCAGGTCTCGGGCGGCTGGGTGATGCCGTCTCCGCACGAGGCGAGGACGCAGGCGTTGGTGCAGGCGTCGCCGTCGACGTCGTTGCCGTCGTCGCAGGCCTCGCCGGGACCGAGCAGGCCGTCGCCGCACACGGCGTGCAGGCACTGCGAGGTGCAGGGCTTATGGTCGCCGTTGGCGGAGCCCTGGTCGCACTCCTCGCCGGGGCCGAGCTCGAGGTCGCCGCACACGTTGAGCTGACAGTTGCTGCGGCAGACCTGGCCGGGGCCGTTGTTCGGGCCGTGGTCGCACTGCTCGCCGAGGCCGAGCTGGCCGTCGCCGCAGACGCCCAGGCTGCCGCCGCTGCCGAGGTTCGGCGGGTCGACGTCGAGGTCGACGGCGACGTCGGCGTCACAGCCGGCGGCCGACAGCAGGAGGGCGCCGGTGAGCAGGGCCGCGCGAATGCCGAGAGTACGGAGGATCGTGTGGTTCTTCATGTCAAAGTCTCCTGGGATTCTTGAGGTCGCGCGGACGGGTCATTGCTCGAAGCAGTACAGACGGCGCGGCACGTTGCACGCGAGCGCCGCATCGGAATAGAGACTCCAGGTGCCGTTGACGGCCTGGGTCTGACCGACCCACCCTTTGTTGGAGGAGAAGTCGGTGCTCCAGTAGCTGCAGGTTGAAAGGTTCGAGTTGCTTTGCGACCCGGCGCCGGTCCACACCCATTCGGTGCCGACGTGGCCGCCGAATTCGTTGATGCTGATCGGCGCGTCGATCGACCCGTCGACGAGGTCGGCCCAGTCGTCGGCCACGATCGCGCCGTCGAGGCGCTGATAGCCGGTGGCCGAGTGGGTGAAGCGCGTGGTGGGGGTGTCGTACATCGAATAAAAGAGATAGGCGTCCCAGACGCCGCCGAGGCCGGCCAGGTCGGCGCGGGCCTGGCACTTGGCCTTGGCGCCGACGACCCCGTCGAGGTCGCCGGTGTAACCGATCGAGGTGACGAACACGCGCTTGGGCACGGTGCAGTCGTCGCTGCAGCCGTCGCCGGTGACGTTGTTGCCGTCGTCGCACGCCTCGTGGCCGCTCCACAGCGCTCCGTCGCCGCAGGTGGCCGCCTGGCAGGCGACGCAGGCGTCGCTGTCGTCGTCGTCGCCGTCGTCGCAGGCCTCGCCGGCCTGGACGAAGCCGTCGCCGCAGCTGGCCTGCAAGCAGGTGAGGGTGCAGGCGCCGGCGTTGTCGTTGGCGGGGCCGTCGTCGCACTGCTCGCCGACCTGGACGACGCCGTCGCCGCAAGTCATGGCCTTGCACGCGCTGGTGCACTCGTCGTCGTCGTCCTCGTCGGCGTCGTCGCAGGCCTCGCCGGGGCCGACGACGCCGTCGCCGCAGACGGCCCCGGTGCAGTCGAGCTTGCACGGCTTGTCGTCGCCGTTGTGGACGCCCTGATCGCATTGCTCCTCCGCGAGCCACACGAGGCCGTCGCCGCACACGGCGTGCTCGCAGCTCAGGGTGCAGGCGCCGCCGTCGCTGTTGCCCGCGCCGGCGTCGCACTGCTCGCCCAGGCTGGCCTGCACGTGGCCGTCGCCGCAGGCGGGCACGGTGCAGTCGTCGGTGCAGCCGTCGTCCTGGTCGCCGTCGGCCCCGTCGTCGCACGGCTCGCCGGGATCGACGACCCCGTTGCCGCACGCCTCGAGCGTACACGTCGCGGTGCAGCCGTCGCCGCCGACGAGGTCGCCGTCGTCGCAAGCCTCGCCGGGGCCGAGGTCGCCGTCGCCGCAGACGTTCAGCGTGCAGTCGGCGAGGCAGGCGTGACCGGGGCCGTTGGCCGGGCCCTCGTCGCATTGCTCGCCGCCGCCGCCCTGATCGTGGAGCAGGCCGTCGCCGCAGGTCGCCTGCGCGCAGGCGAGGGTGCAGTCACCACTGTCGCTGTTCTCGAGCCCTTCGTCGCAGGCCTCGCCGGGCTGCACGTGGCCGTCGCCGCAGGCCGCGGCGGTGCAGGCGGCGGTGCAAGCGTCGGTGTCGAGCGCGTTGCCGTCGTCGCAGGTCTCGGTGGCCTGGACCAGGCCGTCGCCGCAGGTGGCGGCGACGCAGGTGTTGCTGCACGCGTCGAGGTCGATCATGTTGCCGTCGTCGCAGCCCTCCAGCGGGCCGACGTGGCCGTCGCCGCACACGTTGAAGGTGCAGTTCGACTTGCAGGCGGCGTTGTTGTCGTTGCTCGGGCCGTTGTCGCACGCCTCGCCCGGGCCGATGTCGCCGTCGCCGCAGACGTTGGTGGTGCAGTTCGTGCGGCAGGCCGCGTTCGGGCCGTTGGCGGGGCCGTCGTCGCACTGCTCGCCGGCGACGGGCTGGTGGTGGCCGTCGCCGCAGGCCGCGGGGACGCAGGCAGAGGTGCATAGGTCGGTGTCGAGCGCGTTGCCGTCGTCGCACGCCTCGCCCGGGCCGGCGAAGCCGTCGCCGCACGCGCTGGGCTTGCATTGGGGGGTGCAGGGGGCGCCGGGGCCGTTGTCGTCGCCGTCGTCGCACTGCTCACCGGGGCCGAGGTCGCCGTCGCCGCAGATGTTGAGCTGACAGTCGGCGTGGCACGCCTGACCGGGGCCGTTGGCCGGGCCGTGGTCGCATTGCTCGCCGGGTTGGAGCTCGCCGTCGCCGCAGGCGCCGCCGGCGGTGGTGACGTTGATGTCGACCGCGACGTCGAGGGCGCCGTCGCAGGCCGGGATCACGAGCTGCAGGCCGGCCGCGAGCAGGCCCGCTTGCAAGGAACGAATGGGTCGAATGCGGATGGACATGGTGATGAAATCTCCAGAAAGATGTCGAGTGGCGGCCCGGGCTCATTGCTCGAAGCAGTACAGGCGCTGGTAGGCCTGGCAGGTGGAGCCGAGGGCGAGCGAGCGCGCGGTCCAGTTGAAGTCGACGGCGTCGCTGCGGCCGTCGTAGCCCTTGTTCGTGGACAGCGAGCTGGTCCAGTTCACGCAGGTCTCGGGGAGGGCGCTGCCGTTCGCGGCGGTGCCTGTCCACACGCCGATGGGGATCACGGGCAGGCCGCCCTCGCTGATGTTGATCGGCGCGTCGAGGGTGCCGTCGGTCAGGTCCTCCCAGCTCTGGGCGATCTCGGGGCCGTCGATGCGGGCGTAGTGCGTCGTCGACTTGATGAAACGGGTCGCCGGGCTGCTGACGTTGGTGCTGATCCAGGCGTCCCAGGTGCCGGTCAGGCCGGCGTCGGCGGCCTCCGCCTGGCACTTGGCCTGGGCCCCGCTGAGCCCGCCCAGGTTGGCCGAGTACGAGGAGCCGGTGACGAACACGCGCTTGGGCCGGAAGCAGAAGGCGTTGCAGCCGTCGCCGCCGAGGGTGTTGCCGTCGTCGCAGGTCTCGACGCCGGTCCGCACCGCGCCGTCGCCACACACCGCGAGCTGACACGTGTTCAGACAAGCGTCGTTATTGTTGGCGTTGCCGTCGTCGCAGGCCTCGACCCCGGCCCGCACGAGGCCGTCGCCGCACTTGGCCACGGTGCAGGCGAGGGTGCATTCGCCGCTGTTGTCGTTGAGCGGCCCGAGGTCGCAGCCCTCGGCGCCCTGCTTGAGGCCGTCGCCGCAGGTCGGCAGCTTGCAGGTGTTGCTGCAGGTGTCGTCGTTGATCGCGTCGGCGTCGTCGCAGGCCTCGCCGGGGCCGACGTAGCCGTCGCCGCAGTAGCCCAGCGTGCAATCGAGCTTGCAGGCGTGGGTGTTGGCGTTGCCGGCCCCGTCGTCGCACTGCTCGACCGCGAGCTGGACCAGGCCGTCGCCGCAGGTCGCCAGCTTGCACTGGCTGGTGCAGTCGCTGCCGTCGCTGTTGCCGGCCCCCTCGTCGCACTGCTCGCCCTTGCTGGGCTGGACGAAGCCGTCGCCGCAGATCGGCAGCATGCACGCGTCGGTGCAGCCGTCGTCCGGGTCGCCGTCCTGGCCGTCGTCGCACTGCTCGCCGGCGTCGACGACCTCGTTGCCGCACGCTTCGTGGGTGCACAGCGGGCCGCAGCCGTCGCCGCCGGCGAGGTTGCCGTCGTCGCAGGCCTCGCCAGGGCCGAGGTCGCCGTCGCCGCAGACGTTAAGGGTGCAATCGGCGAGGCAGGCGTGGCCGGGGCCGTTGGCGAGGCCCTCGTCGCACTGCTCGTCGCCGCCGCCCTGATCGTGGACGTGGCCGTCGCCGCAAGTGGCGACGGTGCAGGCGAGGGTGCAGTCGCCACCGTCGCTGTTGTCCGGGCCGTCGTCGCAGGCCTCGCCGGCCTGGACGAAGCCGTCGCCGCAAGCGGCGAGGGTGCAGGCGTCGGTGCAGTCGTCGGTGTTGTCGGCGTCGCCGTCGTCGCAGGCCTCGCTGGCCTGGACGACGCCGTCGCCGCAGAGCGGGACGACGCACGCGTTGCTGCACGCGTCGAGGTCGACGGCGTTGCCGTCGTCGCAGCCCTCCATGGGGCCGAGGTGGCCGTCGCCGCACACGGCGAGCGTGCAGTCGAGCTTGCAGGCGGCGTTGTCGGCGTTGCTCGGGCCGTTGTCACAGGCCTCGCCGGGGCCGATGTCGCCGTCGCCGCAGATGTTGAGCATGCAATTGGCGCGACAGGCCGCGTTCGCGCCGTTGCCGGCCCCGTCGTCGCACTCCTCGCCAGCGGCGGGCTGCAGGTGATCGTCGCCGCAGCTGGCGGGGACACACAGGGCGGTGCATAGATCGGTGTCGTCGCTGTTGCCGTCGTCGCAGGCCTCGCCGATCTGGACGATGCCGTCGCCGCAGGCCGGGAGGCCGCAGGCGTTGCTGCACGCGTCGTCGTCGACGTCGTTGCCGTCGTCGCAGGCCTCGCCCGGATCGGCGACGCCGTCGCCGCAGATCGGACCCGGCGCGCAAGTATTGCTGCATTCGTCGTCGTCGACGTCGTTGCCGTCGTCGCAGGCCTCGCCGGGGCCGACGTGACCGTCGCCGCAGACGGCCAGGGTGCAGTCGAGCTTGCAAGCGGCGTCGTTGCCGTTTTCGGGCCCGTCGTCGCATTCCTCGCCGGGGTCGAGCTGACCGTCGCCGCAGGGGACGTCGGGCGCTGGATTGGTGATATGGATCGAGACTTCCACGCCACCGTCACAGCCGGTGGCCAAAACGTGCAGCGCCGTCGCCAGCGTACACGCATAGGCGCGGCGAACCTCGAGGTACTTCGTGTTCTCCATCTGTTTGCTACTCCGATCGGTTGGATGACGGACGACCCACGCCGTGGCCAGGCGCGGCGCGAGCGGGGGAGCCGGCACGATCGCTACGGCCGTGGACGTCAGGTCCCGACCGTAGCGATGCATTCGCAGGAGGATATTCGCCGAGGATCGACGCCGAGAGGCGAGCACCTGAACTTCGAGCCATGTGAGTTGGGGCCGCAGATCCTGGCGGCGGAGCGGTCGGAGTCGCGCGAATGTGCGCGGTCGAACGCGAATCGACGCTGCACCAGGACGACGCGGCGCAGACGGGCCAGCGAAGCAGGCTGCTCAATCATAAGGAATTGCGATCGATGCCGCGGGAGTCGTCACTTCTGCGTCGTACCCGTCGGGCCCTGTTATGGCCGAGGGGGGTCGACGCGGCGTCGGATCGACGTCGGACGAGATCGCCGGGTCGGGATCGTGGCCCGCCCCGGCGGGAGGATGCGGCCTTCGGGTGGCCGCCGCGCCGCCGTCGCGCCGGCCGGGCCGAACCCGGCGGTGCCTCGGGGTGAGCCTCGTCCTCGTCGGGCTTGCGGCGCGGGACGGTCGGTCGGCAATGATCCGCCGGACCCACACGTCGCGCCCGCCGGGATCGAGGGTCGCCACGCCGGCGAGGAGTACCGTTCACGGGCCGAGAAGTTTACAGGGGCGCTCGAAAATGCTCTTGTGCCTCTGTGACCGAGCTCGAGGCCAAGGACCGACGAATTGCCGAGCTGGAAGCCCGGGTGGCGGAGCTCGAGGCGCAACTGGCCGAGGTGGTGGAACTCGTGCGTGACCTGAAGGCCCGGCTCGGCCGGAACTCGATGAACTCGTCGCTGCCGCCGTCGCGTGACGGCGCGGATGCGCGAGCAAGTCGGACGCGCAAGCCGAAGAGCAAGCGGCGGCGCGGAGGGCAGAAGGGGCACCAGCGATCGATGAGGGAGCTCGCGCCGCCGGGGGAGGTCGACGAGATTTACCACATCCGACCGACAGTCTGCGAAGGATGCAAACAACCGCTCCGCGGCGATGATCCGGCGCCGAGTCGACGACAGGTGATTGAGCTGCCGGAAGTCGCGGGACCGTCACCGAGTATCGCGTCCACACGCTCGAGTGCCCGTGCGGCCACCACACGCGGGCCGAGGTGCCGGCAGAGGCGGCGGGGTGCTTCGGGCCGCGGCTGGCAGCGTTGGTCGCCCTGCTGACGGGTGGATATCGGGTCTCGAAGAGGAACGTCCGGGAGCTGTTGAGCGACGTGCTCGGCGTCGAGCTGGCGCTGGGCTCGGTGAGCAAGCTGGAGGCGCGTGCGAGCGAGGTCCTCGCAGAGCCCCATGCGGAGGTCCTGGCCCATATCCGCACCGCACCGCACGTCAACATGGACGAGACCTCGTGGACCGAGGATGCCTCGAAGGCGTGGCTCTGGGTCGCATCGACGCCGGAGGCGTCTACTACCGAATCGAGGCGGAGCGGAGCCGCGACGTCGTCACCGAGATCCTCGGCCCTGAGTTGGTCCTCGACCCCGAGCAACGGCAGGTCTGCTGGTTCCACCTCGGGCGGAACTTGCAGTCGAAGATCGAGCTGAGCGGGGATGCGGCCCGCTTCGGCGAAAGATGCGAGCCTTCGAGCGGCGGATGTGGCGGGCCCAGCACGGCTACACGTCCGAAGAGATCACGAAAGCATCCTATGTGCGCCGGATGAACATGCTCCGCGGTGAGGTCCGCCGGGCACTGGAGCAGTGGTCCGAGCACCTCGGCGACGGGATCGCAGGGAGGTGCAAGAACCTCCTGGCTCTCGAACCTGCCCTGTGGACATTCGTGACAAGCCGGACGGCGCGCCGACCAACAACCGCGCCGAGCGCGACATCCGACACCCGGTCGTCTGTCGTCGCTCGTCCTTCGGAACCGACAGCCCGAAGGGGGTCGATTCGTCGAGCGGATCCTGTCCGTCATGCAGACGTGCAAACGCCAGAGCCGTCGTGCCTTCGAATCCTTGACCGGTGCCCTGTCCGCAGCCCGAGACGGCCTCGCGATACCTCGTCTGCTCACAAACACGGCATGACTGGGGCGTGAACGGTTACGACGGATCTGGAAGCGGGCGTTGGAGCGAAGGAGCGAACGGACGCGCGCTCGGCGGATGGCTCGAGGACGCATTTTGGGCTCGCCAGCGAGGGGGCCAGCGCACTCGCTGGATTCCGACCTCGCCGGTGCCATATTCGACCGTCGGCGAAGGCCGCGTGAGGGCGCAAGTCGAGCGCGGTCGGCCTGCGCGAAGCCCATTGCGCGCCGGTCCTCTTCGGCGCCGTCGTCCCTGGCCGCGACACCGCGCTCGGGGTCCACGGCTCGAACGGACCCTCGCGCCGGGCGGGGCGGGTCAGAGGTCGCGGGCCGAGGCGCACTCGCCGTAGCTGCGCAGGCCGAGGACTCGCGCCTGCTCGCGCAGGAAGTCGTAGGCGGTGGCGATCGTGCCCGAGGCGCCGGACAGGTCGTAGCCGCGGCGGCGGGTCAGCAGGGTGCTCGCGTCGATCTGCTGCAGCTCGGCGAGGGTGGTCTCGCCGTCGCGGTCGAGGTCGGCGTCGGCGATCCACTGCGCGCGCAGGGTCGGGCTGTCGGCGCCGATGGCGGTCTGCAGCCAGCCGACGGCGGGGAACGTCAGCGTGACCTTCTCGTTGGCGACCGTCGGGTCGGCCCACTCGCAGTCGCCGTAGGCCACCCCGTGCGGCAGGCCCCAGCGGAACCGGACCAGCGGGGCCGGCACGCAGTCCGCCGGAGCCTCGGGCTTGCACGACATGCCGCCGGCCTTCTCGATCGTGCCTTCGACGTAGATCGCGTAGCCGCCGTCGACCATCAGCTTCGCGTCCTGCTCGACCGTGTAGGGCGACAACGGCCGGCTCTTGCCCGCGCTCGCCCGCGGCAGCGTGAAGGCGATCGTGCTCGCGCGCTCGCGGATGTCGGCGCGCTCGAGGAGGCTGCCGCCGACCGGCAGGCTCTGCAAATCGATGATGAAGTCGGCGACGACCTCGACGTCGCCCTCGGCGGCGGTGGTGAGGGTGACGGTGCCGAGCGAGACGAGGATCTTCTGGTACTCGACGGTCCAGCCGTCGCGGATCTGGCCGACCCCGCTGCCGCTCTCCACGCCGAACACGCCGTCGCCGGGCGCGGCGATGACGTCGCCCACCGGGCTGAGGCCGTCGCTGACGCTGCCGTGGGTGGTGTACATCATCTGCCCGCCGGTGGTCGCGCCGCCGTCGTCACCGCAGCCGATCAGCAGCGCCCCGCCGCAAAGCCCCGACAACAAGGACGTCCCGCGCATCGCTCGTGCGAGCACAGCACGCGCGTGCTGCTCCGTCAACTGTGACACCCGTGTCGCGCGCCTGCGGGAGGACGCGGCAAAAAGCCCGCGGCGTACGGCATCACGGCCCCGCGCGGCGACGGCATCGGACGGCATCGCGGCGACGGCGACGAGGCCCCTTCTGGCTCGCGGATCACGGCGCCCTGACCAGCGCGAGATCGAGGACGAGTTGGCTGGCCAGCGCGCGGCCCGAGGCGTCGGCCGGCGCGACCGCGAGCCCGGCCTCGAAGGCCCGGCGCGCCCGCAACGATTCGCCGATCTGCGCCAGCGCCCGGCCGTGCGCGCGGTGCAGCTCGGCGCACGCGCCGGCGCCGGCGCAGCGCTCGTCGAGACCGCCGAGCTCGGCGAGCAGCCGACGCACGATCGCGGGCGAGAGGCGCGGCGCCTCCAGCTCGTGGCTCCAAGCGCGCGCGAACAGCTGGAGGTAGCGCGCCTCGCCGAGAGCGTGCCGCAGCGCGGGGCCGAGGCCGTCGGGGTCGCTCCGCAGCCATCGCTGCAGCTCGAGCTCGAGGGCCGGTTCGTCGGCGAGGGCGCGCTCCAGCGGCGCCGCGACGTCGCGCCAGCGATGGAGCCGGCTCGCCGCGAGCGCCTGCCACAGGCGGGCGCGCGGAGAGGCGACGGCGGCGAGCTGCTCGATCGCCGCCCGCGGATCGCCGTCGACCAGCAGCGCCGCGGCTCGCAGGAACGGGGAGCGCGGCCCGGCGGCGCCGGGCGAGGCGCCGAGCAGCTCGATGCCGCGGAGGTGCACCCGCATGGGGGTGACTCGCTGCGCCGCGGAGCCCCGCAGCTCGAGCGCGACCGAGCCCACGGGCCAGGCTCCCGGGAGAGCCACGACGTCGCGGGCTCGCGTGATCCGCTCCGCGTCACGGACGCGACAGGTGGCGGTGCCGCGGGCGACGTCGAGGTCGAGCTGCAGCGTCAGCGGGACGAAGGCATGGTCGGCGCGCACCGGGGCGAGCGGCGTGGCGACGCGTACCGGCGCACCCGCGACGGCGCCCGGCGGAGGAGCGCCGTCGCCGGTGGGAGAGGCCGCGCTCGCCTGGAGTGGAGCGGTGGCGCCGGAGGGAGACGCAGCGCTGCGGTGGAGAGGAGCGGCGTCGGAGGGAGAAGCGGCGCTGCGGTGGAGAGGAGCGGCGTCGGAGGGAGCTGCGGCGCTGCGGTGGAGAGGAGCGCCGGCGTCGGAGGGCAAAGCGTCGGCGGGAGCCGTAGCGTTGCGGTGGAGAGGAGCGCTGGCGCCCGGGGGCGAAGCGCGGTCGGGAGCTGCGGCGCTGCCGCGGAGCGGATCGCTCGCCTCGGGCTGGTCTTCGGGGCTCGCGTCCGCGTGCGGGGCTCGGGGCGCGGCCTCGCAGGCCAGCGCGAGCACGGGTTCGTCGCCCTCGCCGATCGTGACGCGCAGGCCCACCTGGGCCGAGGCGTCCGCGCTGGTGACCGCGACCGCGAAGGCGGCGTCGGCAGGCCGCGAGGACGCCGTGAGCTGCACTTCCACGAGCAGGCGATCGGCGCGGAGCTCGAGCGGCCAGGCCGCGAGCAGGCCCGTGTCGCTGTCGACGACCAGCGCGGGCTCGACGGGGTCGCCGCGCAGCGCCGCGGGCTCGACGGCGAGCCACGCGTCCGCCTCGCCGAAGCGCAGCGGCAGGCGCGAGCGGGCGGCCAGCATCGCCGCGAGGCGGTCGCGCAGCGCCTCGGCCTCGCGCCGCGCCGCGTCGTCCAGGGTCGCCTCGGCCAGCCGGGCCGCGAGGACCTCCGCGGCGGTTTCGATCTGCCCGTCGCGCGAGAGCAGCGCGACCTGCTCGCCCAGCGCGGCCGCGCGGGCCGTCGGCTCCTGCGCCGCCGCGGTCGCCAACGCCAGGGCCCGCGGCCCGTCGCCGGCCGCCGCGACGACCGTCGCCGCCGCGAGGCGCCAGCGCGCCCGCGTCGGCGCCTCTGCCCGGCCCGCGAGGGTCAGCAGGGTCGCCGCCGCCAGGTCGAGCAGCCCGGCCCGCGCCAGCGCGCGGACCTCGTGCGGCGCCGCGGCGTCGACGAGCCGCTGCCCCAGCCCCTCCTGGTCGGGCCCGGGCGGCGCCCCGAAGGCCCCCGCGGCCCGCGTCGCGGCGTGCAGCGGCGCCAGCTCGGGGGCGGACAGCAGCTCGGGCGCCTCGGCGGTGATCAGCGCGAGCACCCCGGCCGCGTCGGCACGCGCGCCGGACCGCGGCTCGGTCGGCTCGGCGGCGCCGAAGGGCGCGAAAGCGCCCGTCGGCGCTGGCGCGGCAGCGCCGGGGAGGGCGGCGGGCGCCGACGTGGCAGCGCCGGGAGGGGCGAAGTCGCGCGTCGGCGTCGGGGCGGTGACGCCGGGGAGGGGGCGGGCGTCGGGGTGGCAGCGCCGGGAAGGGCGAAGTCGCGCGTCGGCGTCGGGGCGGTGACGCCGGGGAGGGGGGCGGGCGTCGGGGTGTCAGCGCCGGGAAGGGCGAAGTCGCGCGTCGGCGTCGGGGCGGTGACGCCGGGAAGAGGGGCGGGCGTCGGGGTAGCAGCGCCGGGAAGGGCGAAGTCGCGCGTCGGCGTCGGGGCGGTGACGCCGGGGAGGGCGGGCGCCGACGTGGAAGCGCCGGGAAGGGCGAAATCGCGCGTCGGCGTCGGGATGACGGCGCCGGAAAGCGCGTCGGCGCGGGTCGCCGCGGGCGAAGCGTCGCCCGGAAGCGCGCCCGCGCGCGTCGGCACCGGCCCGGACGCGCGCGAGCGCGCCTCCTCTCGCGTCGCCACCGCGGCGCGGGCCAGCCCGAGCAGCGCCTCGCGGCGCGCTTGCGCGTCCGCGCCCGCGAACACGTACGCGTGGGCCCACGCCGCGCGCGCCGAGCGGCCGGGAGCCTGCTCGAGCAGCAGGGCCCAGCTCGTCCAGGCCCGGCCGGCCTGCGCGTCGCTCACGTCCGCCAGGACGTGACCGGCGGCCTCGACCTCGCCGGCCGCCAGCAGTCGGGCCAGCCGCTGCTCCAGCGCGACCGCCTGCCGTTCGCTCGCCTGCGCCTCGCGGCGGGCCGACCAGGCCCGGCCCCCGAGCACTGCGGCCACCGCCAGCGCCACCGCCCCGGCCCCGAGCAGCCAGCGACGGCGCCGCGGCCTCGCCGTCGCCCGGCTGTCCGCCGCCGCCAGCGCGGCCAGCAGCGCGTCCATCGTCGGCCAGCGCTCGGTCGGGTCGGTCCGCAGCCCGCGGAGCAGCGCCTCGCGCAGCGGGGCCGGCACCGCGGTCCCCGGCGGGGGCGGCCGCACGCGGCCGGCGGACACCGCCGCCAGGTCCTCGAACGGGCGCTCGCCGTGCAGCGCCTCGTAGGCCATCACGCAGAAGCTGAACTGGTCGGCGCGGGCGTCGGCGCGGCCCGGGTCGCGCAGCTGCTCGGGGGCCATGAACGCCGGCGTCCCGAGCACCGTGCCCGACTTCGTCAGCGGCGCGTCGAGGCCGCCCGTCGACGTCTCGGCCGGCGCCCCCGGGTTCGCGCGCGCCAGCCCGAAGTCGACCACGCGGGCGCGCCCGTCCTCGCCGACCAGCACGTTCTCGGGCTTGAAGTCGCGGTGGATGATCCCCGCCGCGTGCGCGGCCGCCAGCCCGCGGCCCGCCTGCGACACCATCTCCACCACCTCGCCGAGCGCCCGCGGGCGCTCGTGCAGCCACTCGCGCAGCGTCGTGCCGCGCACGAACTCCATCACCACGAACGACTGCCCGTCGGCCTCGCCGATCTCGAACACCTGGACCACGTTGGGGTGCGACAGGCGACCGAGCGCCTGGGCCTCGCGGCGCAGGCGGGCCAGCTGCTCGGGGTCGGGCTGGCCGCGCGGCGAGTGCAGCAGCTTGACCGCGACCTCGCGCCGCAGCTGCGGGTCCTGGGCGCGGAACACCACGCTCATGCCGCCCTGGCCGAGCCGCCCGAGCAGGCGGTAGCGGCCGAGCTGCACCGGCTCGGCTGGCCTTTGGAACAGGCGCCCGCCGACCTTCGCCGCCAGCAGCTTCGCCTCGAGGTCCGACAGCGCGCCGGGGCGCGGGCCTGGGCGCTCCGGGTCCATGGCGCCTTACTGCTGCGCCCGCAGGTTGCGGGCCCACGTCTCGAAGCCGAACGGGATCCGCTCGCGCACCGCCTGCGAGCTGGTCAGCATCGCCATCTGCTCCTCGAGCAGCTGCCGGGCGCGCCGCAGCCGGGTCGCCGCGGTGCCGACCGGCACCCCGAGCGCCTCGGCGATCTCGGCCACGCTGAGCTCCTCCCAATAAAACAGCTCGATCACCAGCTGGTGGGCCAGCGGCAGGCGGAACAGCGCGTCGAGCAGCAGCTGCTCCTCCTGCTCCTTGGCCACCACGGCGCTGGCCGTCGGGCCCAGCTCGCACAGCGACACCTCGTCGAGGTCGAGCGGCTGGCCGTGGCGGTGGTTCGTCCGCAGTTGGTTGTAGAGGACGTTGCGCGCGATCCCGAACAAAAACCCGCGGAAGCTGCCCTCGCCGCTGAACCGCTGCTGTCCTTCGAGACAGCCGAGGAAGGTCCGCTGGATCAGCTCCTCGATGTCGCCGTGGATCTTGTTGCGGAAGAAGCGGGCGATCGACGCGAAGTGGCGGGCGAACAGGGCCTCGCCGGCCGCCTGATCGCCGCCGCGCCAGGCCGTGAGCAGCTGCGAATCGCTGGCGTCCGCCACGGGCGCCCACGGTAGCAGAGCCGCGCGTCGGCTCGCAAGAAGCGCCCCGGAGCGTCCTTTGCGCCCGCCGGCCGGGACATCCAAGGCGCCCCGAACTCGCCGACCGTGAGCCGTCGGGTCTGCGCGAGGAGAGCGACAGCGAGCCCCCGCGCGGTCCTTCGGCCAGCCCTCACCAGGGCGTCGCCGGCCTCGGCCGAGCGCGCGGGCGCCTGGCCGCGGCCGCGACGACCCAGGTCCCGTCGAGGCCGCCGCCAGGGTCGCTCGCGCCGCGGCGTTGTTCTCGCGCCCGCAATTCGCACGGCCCCCGCCGGGGTCGCTCGCGCCGCGGCGGTTTTTTCTCGCGCCCGCAATTCGGGCGGCCGCCGCGGTTACTCCGCCGTGGAGGGACGAACATGCTTGGCTTACACCTTCCTTGCACTCCACGCGCGCGCGCCGGTCGGCGGGGCGCGCTGATCCTCCCGCTGCTGGCCGCGCTCACGGGCGCCTGCGGCGACGACGCTGCCGGCGGCGCCTACGACAGCTGGGGCGAGCCGCCCGAGGAGGACCCGGTGCCGAAGCAGATGCCGGACGACGCCCAGGCGGGCGAGGGTCCGGCGTGCGACACCGAGACGCCGATGACGCTCTTCCTGTCGCCCGACGACTCGAACTCGACGTCGTCGCCGGTGCAGGCGCGCGAGGCGATCCTGAGCCGCGGCAGCCTCGACGGCGTGCCGCTGCGGACGTGGGAGTTCCTCAACTACTACTCGTTCGCGTACCCGAAGGCCGAGCCGGGCCAGATCACGGTGACGCCCGAGCTGACGCGCGTCGACGGCATGCCGGAGGGCCAGTACCTCATGCAGATCGGCGTCGCCGGCGAGGCGATCGGCAACGCCGACCGGCGGCTGATGAGCGTCACCCTCGTGCTCGACGAGTCGGGCTCGATGGACGGCGTGCCGATGCAGCTCCAGCAGGAGGTGTGTCGCCAGATCGCCGGCAGCCTGCGCGCCGGCGACGTCGTGTCGGTGGTCGGCTGGGACACCGAGAACGCGGTCAAGCTCGCGGGCCACCCCGTCACCGGCGCCGACGACCCGGCGCTCGTCGCCGTGTGCAACGCCCTCGCCGCGGGCGGCGGCACCGACCTCCACGGCGGGCTGTCGGCCGGCTACGAGCTGGCGCGCAAGCACTTCGACGCGGGCAAGCTCAACCGCGTGGTCCTGGTCAGCGACGGCGGCGCCAACGCGGGCGTCACCGACGCGGAGATCATCGCCGAGGGCGCCGGCGCCGAGGACCAGGAGGGCATCTACCTCGTCGGCGTCGGCGTCGGCGACCCCGACAGCTACAACGACGCGCTGATGGACACCGTCACCGACGTCGGCCGCGGCGCCTCGCTGTTCATCCCCTCGGCCGACGAGGCGCGGCGGATGTTCCGCGAGCGGTTCGTGCAGACCATGTCGGTCGCCGCCCGCGACGTGCGCGTACGCCTCGAGATGCCGCCCGGCTTCTCGATCGTCAAGTTCAGCGGCGAGGAGTACTCCGCCGACCCGGCCGACGTCGAGCCGCAGCACCTCGCGCCGGACGACGCCATGGTGTTCCACCAGACCATCGAGACCTGCGCCCCGGCCGAGTTCGACCCCAACGCCGAGTTCACCGTCGTCGCCCAGTGGAAGGACGCCGTGACCTTCGCCGAGCGCGAGGTCGAGGTCTCGCTGCAGCTCGGCGAGGTGCTGGCCGCCGAGTCGGCCCTGCTCAAGAAGGGCGCGGCGGTGTTCGAGTACGCCGAGGCGCTCAAGGCCCTGCGGGCGGACGTCACCACCGCCGGCGTGCTCGACCCGGCCTTCGCCGCCCTGGCGCGCGCCGAGGCGGCGCTGCCCGGCGACGCCGACCTGGCGGAGATCCGCCGGATCCTCGAGGCGCTCTGACGCGCGGTCCCGTCATTGCCGCTGCTATGAACAGTGTCCGCCGCCGCGCCGATCGTGTACGTATCGCCGGGCGCCGCGGCGCCGCGGCCCTACACCGACCCGCAACGACATACGCATCCTCGCCCGATTTTGCCCGGGCTCGGTGATCGCCGCCACGGCGGCCCGAGCGCGGCTCGCGGGCCGGCCGCCGGGTGTGCCTACTATGTTATGGCGATGCCTCTATTCAGCTCGCCCCACCCGCGCGTCCGGCCCGCTTTTTTTATCTGCGCTCTCGGACATGTCCCATGGGTCCTGTCAGCGATGCTCGCCGCCGGCTGCGTCGACCTGACCCAGTTCGACACCGACGCGAGCACCGGCGCGGCGACGACGACGACGACGACGACCGGCGAGCCGCCGGGGACGACGCTGGCGCCGACGACCACCGGCACGACGACCACCGGCACCACGAGCAGCGACACCGGCGAGCCGCTCCCGACCACCGGCACCCCCCCGGGCCCGGCGCCGATCCAGCGCTGTCAGTTGGTCCCGGCGCTGGAGCTGCACGAGGCCGCCTGCGCCGGCGCCGACGATTGCAAGATCCGCGGGGTCATGCGCCTGCAGTGCGACGGCGCCGATTTCTATCACCACCTCGCCGCCGCCCCGCTCGGCAAGGCCGCGCTGTACGTGGAGACGCAGGCGGTCCCGACCTTCGGCATCCAGCACGAGGCGTTCCTGCTGACCGACGAGGGCAGCGCCTTCGCGGACATGTGGGTCACGGAGAACACGTTCGGCGGGCGCTCGGGCGCGCTGATGCCGCGGCTCGACGGGCAGATCGAGCTGTGGTTCCAGGACGGGCAAAACCCGCCGACGATCCACTACCCG
The DNA here is from genome assembly GCF_002343915.1 of Nannocystis exedens. GTDB lineage: Bacteria > Myxococcota_A > Polyangia > Nannocystales > Nannocystaceae > Nannocystis > Nannocystis exedens. Next base: position 8,278,562 of record NZ_NETK01000001.1, read on the forward strand.
CCGCAGGCGGAGATCGATCCGGAGGGCTACTCGATCCCGGCGGCGGTGCGCGACGACGTCGAGTGGTTCCTCGGCACCCGCACGCGCCCCGACGACGTGCCGATGGCGTACTTCACCGTCGCCGACCAGGACATCCGCGCGCTGTACGACCTCCCCGACGGGCGCGTCGAGCAGCCGCTGATCGCCGGCGCCCCGGCGTGGTCGATCTGGCTGCACGACGTCGCCGGGACGCTCAAGATGAGCTGGTCGCAATTCGCCGACGACCTCGACGGTACGTACCTGTTCGTCCGCGACCTCGACGCCCCTGCCGACCAGCCCGGCACCCCGCTGGTGCGGATCGGCGACTTCTCGGCGGGACGGCCGCTGACGGCGGTCCTGTCGTCCTTCGGCGACGGCGCGCACGGCGTGGTGATGACCGAGCGCGATCTCGGCGAACCGACGCGCCTGATCGCCAATGAGCCGTGGACGTATGAGGAGATCCTCGGCGGCGTGACGGTCGAGTGCCCGACGCCGACCTGCGCCGGCGGCTGCGAGGCGGCGCCGCCGTGCGTCGAGTCGCGCGCCGAGGCGTGGGGCGTCGCGCTGCAGAACGGCCCCGACGTGGTCCGCGCGTGGCACCTCGAGTGCCCCCACGACGTGAGCCTCACCTGGCAGGAGGACCACTACTTCGACATCCTGTGCCTGTGCGACAAGTGCCGCTGCGAGGCCGTGGCCGGCGAGACGGTCGAGAAGCCGTGCGAGCTGGTCGCCAGCACGCTCGCGCCCGATCCCGACATGGCCGGTACGTTGCTGCGGACCGAGCAGTGGCGCCGACCGCTCGGCTTCGAGCGCAGCGAGCTGGTGGTCGACGCGGTGGTCGCCGAGGACACGCTGTGGCTGCTGACGGGCTCGACGCTGCCCGAGCCGCAGATTGCGATCTGGGCCGTCGACACCGAGTGATCGGCGCGAACCTTCGCGCGGATCGGCGTCGCGCTCCCAGGGCCCCCTGGCGTATCCTCGCGCGGCCCTCGGCGCGCGCTCGGAGAGGCTTCGTCGAGGGTCGTCAGGCACGAGAGAAACAACCTGACCGATCGGACATACAGGGTCGGCGACGTGGTCGCCTGGCGGAGGTGCCGGACGGGGCGCTGGTGTTCGACCCGGACGACGAGCACTGGCCCGAGCCGGCGCGCGCGCTGCCCGAGGACGGGGACGGGCAATTCATCCGCGAAGGGGGTGGGCCGGCTCGTGGGGCGTCTCGAAGCGAAGAGTGATGGGAGCGCGGAGAGGATCGTGTGCGCCCATGGCTCGGGCGAGGGGTCATGCCGTCTTCCTCTGTTCAACGAAGAACGGGACGAACAGCGATCATGCTGCGGAGCCTCGAGTGACGATTCACCGTAGTCCTGAAGGCCGCGCCCCGAGCGATGGCGTGCGGCGCGACGAGTCTGCGCTCAATACATGTACACCGAGCCGACCTGTTCCCCCGCTGCGTCGCGCTGATTCCCGCCGACGCCCTTGGCGGTGCTCGTTTCCAGGGGGGCAGCGACCACCAGCGTGCCGCCGTCGGCCGTGAGCCCGACCACCGAGCCGAACTCGTGGCCGCTGCGGGAGTTCGGCGCCTTGAGGTAGCTCCGGTGGGTCCAGTGCCCGGCCACGCGCGTGAACACGTGGGCGGCGCCGGAATTCGGCCCGGTATCGTCGGATGGGTCGGCGAAGCTGCCGGCCTCGCCGCTGTCGTCACCCGGGGCACCCGCGGCGAGGACGCCTCCGTCTCCGGACAGCGCGACGCTGATCCCGAAGTGATCGTCTTCCTCCGCGTTCGGGGCCTTGATGTAGGCTTCCTGCTGCCAGGCCTGGCCCTGCCGCGAAAACACGTAGACGGCCCCGGCGGCGTACGCCTCGTCGCTCCACTGGTCCCCGTCGACCCCGGCGGCGGCGGAGGCCTCCGCGGGCGCCCCGACGACCAGCGTGTCCCCGTCGTGCGCCAGGGCGACGCTGAAACCGAAGAGGTCGGGACCGTTCGGATTCGAGGCCTTGATGTACGCTTGCTGCGACCAGGCGCCGCCCTCCAGGGCGAACATGTAGACCGCGCCCGAGTCCAGCGAGTCGTCGAATTGCTCGCCATTGATCCCCGGAGACCCGCTGTCCTCGTGAGTCGCGCCCACGGCGAGGGTGGTGCCGTCGGCGGAGAGCGCGAGGGCGCTGCCGAAACTGTCCCCCTTGCCCGTGTTCGACGCCTTGAGGTACGCGCGTTGCTTCCAGGCGTCGCCCTCTCGGGAATAGACATAGGCGGCGCCGGAGTCCTCCACGACGCCTTTCCACGGGTTGCTGTCGACGCCGGTTGCGGCGCTGCTCTCGTAGGGGGCGCCGACCGCGAGGGTATGTCCGTCGGCGGACAGCGACACCCTCCCGCCGAAATTGGCGTACGATTCGGTGTTGCTCGCCTTGATGTACGCCGTCTGCGACCAGGCGCCGCCCTTGCGCTCGAACACGTAGACCGCGCCCGAATTTTGCCCGCTGTTGTCGCTCGGATCGCCATCGATGCCCGTCACCGCGCTGTCCTCGGTTGGCGCGCCGACCGCGATGGTGTCGCCGTCGGCGGAGATGGCGACCTGGGCGAACCGATCTTGCGTGTCCGCGTTGAAGGGCTTGAGATAGGCCTGCTGCTTCCACGTGTCGCCCTCGCGCACGAACACGTAGGCCGCTCCGCTATCGACGCTCGATTCGTCGAGTTGCTCGGCGTCGATGCCGGAAGCGCCGCTGTCCTCGAGCGGAGCTCCTACGACCATGGTGCTCCCGTCGGCCGAGATGGCGATACCGTAGCCGAAGTAATCGCCGCTCCCGGCGTTGGAGGCCTTGAAGTAGCCGATCGTTTCGTCGACCCCTGGATCGACCTCGACGGGCGCCGAATCGCTGCAGCCGGCCTGGTTGCAGGCGCGGAGCCGGTAGGCCGCGCCGACGCGCAGGTGGATCGGCATCGACGTGGTGATCGAGGTTCCGAGCAGGTCGTCTCCCAGCTGCGACCAGCCGGGGATCTCGGGGTAGGGGCGCTCGAGCAGTTGATAATACTCGGCGCCGGCGACAGGCTCCCACGAGAAGTGGAACTGCTTGATCGGCGCATAGTCGAGGACGAGGCTCGGCGCGGCGGGAGGAGCCTCGTCCTCGGTGCCGGTGCTGTCGCTGGTGCTGCCAGTCGTGATAATGTCTTCCGCGAACGTCGTCGAGAGGATCGCCTCGCTGGTCGATAATTCTTCGGCGAAGGTGCTCGAGCTCGCGTCGCTGGTTGCGTCGTCCGTCGTGGCGGTCGCGTCGGCCGGTTCGGCGGGCATCGGGCAACCCAGGGTGCAGAGCGTGAGGAGCGGATAGAGACGGGCGCGGTTCGACATGGTGAGCGAGGCCAAGGCAAGCGCCGTGCCAGGCCTGCCGGGGCGCGATTCCTGGGCTTGTGCTGCCTCGCCGGGCAGGCCGGGTTGGCGGCCCCAACCAAGGTTGGGTACCGGACTTGGGGGGCGAGCTGACAGCAGGTTTCATGCGACGCGACCGGACGATGGCCAGCATCGGCATGGGCTTGTGGCTGCGGACCGGGGCCGCGGCGGAGCGAGGAGCGGGCGCGCTGCCGCCCGGGCTGCGTGGCGTCGCCTCGCCTGCGCTGCTAACCTGACCGTGCGTTCATGGACTCGCTGCAAAGGTCCCTCGCGCGCCTCACCAGACGCCCGTACCGCGCCGTCGCCGACGAGACCCCCCTCGAGGTGTTGGTGCGTCAAGGCCCGTTGCCGCCGGTCGGGCGTCCGAACGCCCCCCTCATCGCCAGCGTGGCCATCGGCTCGATGCTCTTGCTCGCGCCGCTGATCTTGCTCTCGCTGGCGTTCGGTAAGCCGCCATGGGGCGCGTTGATGCTGTTCGGTGTCTGCGGCGTGACGGGGATGTGGTTCCGCGATGGGGGGTACGGGGGCGGCCTCGAGTCGCTGCGCGCCCGACAGGCTCACTATCCGCTGCCGCTCACCGGCCACGTCGCCCACTGGCTCGCCGGCGGCGAGCTGCGCTTCGGCGGGCTCGACCTCGTGTTCCGCCAGCAGCACCCGCTCGCCGAGGCCACGGTCCGACTGACCGAGCCCGACGCCGGCATGCAGTGGTCGTCTGCGACCACGCTGCGTGTCCGGCCGCGCTGGGGCGGCGGACGACTCGACTTCCAGCGGCTCGACCGGCTCGTGCTGCTCCTGAACATCCACCGCGACGAGCTCGGCCTCGAGCGGATCGAGCTCGTCTCGGCGTGAACCGCGGGCTCGCGCATGAACGGCCGCGCCCGACAGTGGATGTCGGGCGCGGCCGCGGCTGGTTGCGAGGTGGTAGCGAGAGCCGGTCAATACATGTACACCGCGCCGACCCCCGAGCCTGTCATGTCGTGCTGCGAGGCATCTGCCGCGACCCAGATCGACGGTGCCCCGTGGAACGACCTGGCGAACGACGCGGGGGCGGTCTACGTCTTCTCGCGGCAGGGGCAGGCCTGGATGGCATAACCGAAGGTATCGAACTGTTCGGTATTCGACGCCTTGATGTACGCTTGCTGCGCCCAGGCGCCGTCCTGCTGGGTGAAGACGTAGACCGCGCCGGAGTACGCTGCGCCGTCGGACCGATCGCCGTTGATGCCCGCGGATTTGCTGCTCTCCCACGGCGCACTCACGGCGAGCGTGGTGCCGTCGGTGGACAGCGCGAGAGCGAAGCCGAACTCGTCCCCGTCCCCCGTGTTCGACGCCTTGGGCGAGGTGTCGGAGGGGCACGCGCTGTGCCTTGCCAACCGCCGCAACCTCGCGGAACGACGCGTGCACTGCGATGTGCCCGCGCACAAGGAGTTGATTCGGAAGGATGGCCTCTTGACATCCTGAGTCCCAACCGCTGTGCTGTCGGCGTGGCGACGGCGACGTACCGGCTCGAGCGCAAGGACAAGCACGAGGCCGTGTTCGCCGAGGTGACGGTCGGGTACGGGCCCGGGGCCTCGCCGGCGGTCGCCAGGCTGCCCGAGCGGATCGCCGGGCCGGCGCAGGAGGGCCTCGCGGAGGCGGCGGTGATGCTGGGCCTCGATCCCGCCGCGCTGGCGATTCACGGCGTACGCCACCGCTATGAGGAGTCGACGCCGGGCGTGGTCCAGTCGGCCGCGTTCATGGCGGTCGCCGAGCTGGCCGGCCGCGCCGAGCACTTCAAGCCGGAGCCGTCGATCCCGGACTGGCACGTGATCGATCGCCGCCCGTGGCCCGGCCCGGACGCGCCGGGGATCTGGGTCCGTCGACCGCGGCGCTTGGGGCAGCCTGGGCCGCCCTGGTGCGCGATGCTGTACTTGCACGGCTTCCATGATGAGCGCGGCCGCAGCTTCCGGAGCCCCTCCGGCGCACTGTGGCACGTCACCGGCTGGATCCGCGCCAGCGGGGCATTGTGGAGGCATCGCTTTCCCGGCTCCTTGTTGGGCAGCCTGGCTTGTGATGATCCGGATGCCGTGCTGGCCGAGAATGACATCTTGCTGCTGGTAGATCCTCAGCCATGATGAGAGTATCGAACGCAGCCGTATTCGGATGCGAAACGAGGCCTATTCCCGTCAATAGATGTACACCGCGCCGATGCCGGTCCCTGCCATGTCGTGCGGATTTCCGCCGATGCCGGTTGCGGTGCTTGTCTCGTGAGGCGCCGCAATCACCAGCGTGCTGCCGTCCGCGGTGAGGCCGAGGGCCGCTCCGAACTGGCAGTCGGTGTGGGAGTTCGGCGCCTTGAGGTAGTGCCGGTGCATCCAGGCGCCATTCACGTGAGTGAATACGTAGGCTGCGCCGGAATTCGGCGCGGTATTGTCGGATGGGTCGGCAAAGCTGCCCACACCCCCGCCTTCCTCATTCTGGGCGCCGACGACGAGGACTCCACCGTTTCCGGACAGCGCGAGGGCTCGTCCGAAGACATCCACTTCCTCCGCATTCGGGGCCTTGATGTAGGCATCCTGCTGCCAAGTCTGATCCAGGCGCGAGAACATGTAGATGTCAGCGACGATCTCGATCTGCGTAAATCCAGCGGCGAGGCGACGAAATGGTTTTGGTAGAAACTCGACGGGCCGCAGGCTTGTAGGCCAGATCACAAGAATTTCTGGTCGAGCGTAGCCGGGCCGGAGGCGTGTCCGGAGATTGGCGCCGCGTGGCGAGGCCGGGTAGCGGGGAGGCGCCGGAAAAAAAAACGGGGACGCCGGGATCAAGAGTTGGCGCTCTCCGGCGTCCCCCAACAACCTCCCCCAGCGACATTGTCGAAGAGACAGGTCGCGTGAAGGCTGCCACAGGACGGTGGGATCCGCAACGGGGACCGGCACGGAGGTGTCGTCGATCGAGAGCCGAACGAGCCGCGGGAGCCGAGGGGGATCCCGCTGCGCTGTGGAGCGTGCGGGAGCGCGACGTGGGTGTGCGACGCGTGCTGGTGCGGGCGGCGCTACTGCGGGCCGGGCTGCGCCAGGCAGGGGCGGCTGCGGAGGCAACGGGCGTCGAATCGACGGTATCAGCAGTCGAGGAAGGGTCGGCGCAAGCACGCTCAGCGACAGGCGAAGTATCGAACGGCGCAGCGGGCGAAGAAAGTGACGGAGCAGTGTCTCCCGCAGGACGGCGGAGACGGCGATGACTACCGGGACGCGGGATCGATCAGCGTGGAGCTGGTGACCGCGTCAGAAGGAGATTCATCGCATGAACATCGGGACATGGTCGATGAGGCTGAGGCCGCGACCGACGACGATCGAGCTGAGGCTGCAAGCGCGGGGGCAGGAGCTGCTGCGGGCGATCCTGCCGCGGCCCTCCCATCCGCGGGCGCTGGTGGCGCTGCTCGAGGGCCTCGCGCTGTGGCAGGGGGATGCGCTGCGCGTTGCTGTGTGTGTGGACGGCAGCTGCGATTCGTCTGGGCTCACGGGTCTGGGACTCTTCGGCGCGACTCTGGATGATCCCGGGAGCCCGCTGGTGCACGCTTACGAGCTCGCTCCCTTGCGTCTTGTCCTCCGTCTCCGACGACCACGGCCGCCGTCGACCGTGCAGTGGGATCTCGATCTGACCGGAGGTGAGAAGTGACGACGTCGGCCTTGACTCGGGCGAATGTCCTGCGGCTGTTTCACGCCGAGGGCTGGCGGATCGGCACGATCGCCGCGCAGCTCGGCCTGCACCACGGCACGGTGCGCAGGATCCTCCAGCACAACGGCGTGAAGCTGCCGGCGCCGAAGCGGCGGACGAAGGTGGATCCGTACCGCGCCTTCATCCGCGAGACGCTCGAGAAGTACCCGAAGCTGCGCGCGACGCGGATCCTGCAGATGGTCCGCACGCGCGGCTACACCGGCCAGATCTCGCGGCTGCGCGAGGTGGTCCGCGAGCTGCGACCCCGCCGGGCCGAGGCGTACCTGCGCCTTGCGACCTTGCCCGGAGAACAGGCCCAAGTGGACTGGGCCGACTTCGGCAAGGTCCAGGTCGGCCGGGCGACGCGCAAGCTGATGGCCTTCGTCATGGTGCTGAGCTGGTCGCGCGCGCTGTTCGTGCGCTTCTTCTACGACGCGCGGATGCCGAGCTTCCTCGCTGGCCATGTGCATGCATTCGCGTACTTCGGCGGCGCCGCGCGGGTCGTGCTCTACGACAACCTGAAGAGCGCGGTGCTCGAGCGACAGGGCGACGCGATCCGCCTCCACCCGACGCTCGTCGAGTTCGCGGGGCACTACCGCTATGAACCCAGGCCGGTCGCGCCGAGGAGGGGAAACGAGAAGGGTCGTGTCGAACGCGCGATTCGCTACCTGCGCGACGCATTCTTCGCCGGCCGCACTTTCGTCGGCCTCGACGACCTCAACGCGCAGGTGCTCGCATTCTGCCAGACCCTCGCCATGCAAAGACTGTGGCCCGACGACCGCGCCCGCACGGTCGAAAGCGCCTTCGCCGAGGAGCGCCCCTTGCTGCTGGTGGCGTCCGGCGAGCCGTTTCCGTGCGCCGAGCAGCAGCCCGTGCGCGCCGGCAAGACCCCGTACGTGCGCTTCGATCGCAACGACTACTCGATCCCGCACACCCACGTCTGCAAGGAGCTCGTCGTCGTCGCCGACGCCGAGCGCGTGCGCGTCGTCGACGGGACGCACGTGATCGCCGAGCACGCCCGCTGCTACGGCGCCGGCGAGGTCCTCGAGGACAGGTCGCACATCGACGCGCTGTGGTCCGAAAAGACCGGCGCCCGGACACATCGGGAGCTCGATCGCCTGCGGCGCGCGGTCCCGCGGAGCCAGGACTTCCTGCGCGCCCTCGCCGAGCGCGGCGAGCCGCTCGCCCGCGCCACCCGTCAGCTCGAGGAGCTCCTCGACGCCCACGGCGCCTGTCTCTTGGAGCAGGCCATCGACGACGCGCTCGCACGCGAGTTGCTATACATCCCGGCGCTGCGCAAGGCGATTGAGCAGCTCGCCCCGCCAGGACACCGGGAGGCGCCGGAGCTCCCGACGCGCCTGCGCGCGATCGTCGTGCGCCCGCACGACCTCCGCACCTACGACGCGCTCACCGCCGAGGAGAACGACGATGGCGACGAAGACACCTGACGCGACGCTGCGCGAGCGCGCCGCCGCGCTCGGGCTCTACGGCCTGCTCGCCCGCTGGCACGCCATCGAGGCCGAGCCGTGGCTGCGCCCGCTCATCGAGGCCGAAGAGGACGAACGCTGTCGACGCAGCCTCGCGCGTCGCCTCGAGGGCGCCAAGATCGGCGCCTTTAAGCCGATCGCCGACTTCGATTGGACGCACCCGCGGAAGATCGACCGCGAGGCGATCGAGGCTCTCTTCGAGCTCGACTTCCTCCGCGAGCACACCAACGTCGTCCTGATCGGCTCGGGCGGCGTCGGTAAGACGATGATCGCCCGCAACCTCGCCCACCGCGCGATCCGGGCCGGCCACACCGTCCGCGTCGTCGAGGCCGCCCAGATGCTCGGCGATCTCGCGGCCCAGCCCGACACCACGCGCCTGCGGAAGCGCCTCCGCCGCTACACCTCTCCCGCGCTCCTCGTCGTGGACGAGGTCGGCTACATGTCCTATGGGCAAGGCTACGCCGATCTGCTCTTCCAGGTGGTCAGCCAGCGATACCAACGACTCTCGACAATCGTAACCACCAACCGGATCTTCAGCGAGTGGCAGGAGGTGTTTCCGAGCGCGACCAGCATCGTCGCCGTCATCGACCGCCTGTGCCACAACGCCGAGGTCCTCACCATCGACGCCGAATCCTACCGGAACAAGGAGACCGTCGAACGCAACACGACCCGCAGAGCCGCCAGGCGCTCTCGTCGCAAATCCTGAGCCGCCACGGTCACCCTCGCTCGACGCCGGCCTCGCCGGCGTTTTCTGCCGCCGATTTTCGCCGCTGATTTCTGCCGCTGGATTTACGCGGATCTACGCCGTCGTCAACAGTAGACGGCCCCCGCGGCGAACGCCTCGTCGTTCCACTGGTTACCGTCGATTTCAGTGGAGGAGGAAGACTCGAGGGACGCGCCGACGGCCAGTGTATCGCCGTCGGACGCGAGCGCGATGGATTCGCCGAAGCTCCGGGACAAGGGCGAGTTAGACGCCTTGATGTATGCCTGCTGTGACCAGACGCCCCGTTCCAAAGTGAACACGTAAACCGCGCCGGACGGCAGGTCGTCGTCGACCTGATTCCCGTTGATCCCCGCGGACTTGCTGCGCTCGGAAGGCGCGCCCACTGCCAGCGTGGTGCCATCGCCGGAGAGGGCGAGGGAGGCGCCGAAGTGATCTCCTTCGCCCGTGTTGGACGCCTTGAGGTACGCACGGTGCGCCCATCCTTCTCCATTGCGGGAATAGACATAAGCTGCGCCGGAATTTTGGGCGAGGCCCAGCCAGGGAGCGCCGTCGACGCCAGTGGCGGCGTTATCTTCGTAGCGGGCGCCGACCGCGATGGTATTGCCGTCGGCCGATAGCGCCATCGCCCGGCCGAACTGCGCCGAGGGGTGGATGTTGTTCGCCTTGATGTAGGCCGTCTGCGACCACGCCGAGCCCTTGCGCTCGAACACGTAGACGGCGCCCGAGTCCTCCGCGCTGTCGTCGTGGCGATCGCCGTCGATGCCCGTCGCCGCGCTGTCCTCCTGAGGCGCGCCGACCGCGATGGTATCGCCGTTCCCAGAGATTGCGACCTCGCCGAACCAGTCCTCGGGGTCGACGTTGAAGGACTTGAGGTAGGCCTGTTGCTTCCACGTGTCGCCCTCGCGCACGAACACGTAGGCTGCGCCGCTGTTCTTGGCGTAGTTGTGGAGCTCGTCGCCGTTGATGCCGTGCGCGCCGCTGTCCTCGAAGGGAGCTCCCACGACCATCGTGGAACCGTCGGCGGAGATGGCGACGCTAGAGCCGAAGTAGTCGTCGCTCTCGGCGTTGGAGGCCTTGAAGTAGCCGATCGCGCCGTCGACGCCCGGGTCGACCTCGACGGGCTCTGACTCCTTGCAGCCGGTCTTGTCGCAGGCGCGGAGCTTGTAGGCCGCCGAGAGACGCAGGTGGATCGGCATCGACCAGGTGATCGAGGTCCCGACCAGGTCGTCTCCGAGCTGCGACCAGCCGGCGACTTCGGGATAGGGCCGCTCGAGCAATTGATAGTACTCGGCGCCGGCGACCGGCTTCCAGGAGAACTCGTAGCGCTTGATCGGCGCGTAGTCGACGTAGAGGTACGGCGTGGCGAGCGGGATCTCCGCCTCGTCCCCGGTGCTGTCGCCGGTGGTGCCGGTGGTGGGGTCTTCCGCGATCGTCGTCGTGAGGATCGACTCGGTGATCGACGATGCGTCGGTGAAGGTGCCCGAGCTCGCCTCGCTCGTCGCGTCGTCCGTCGTGGAGGTCGCGTCGCCCGGTTCGGCGGGCAGGGCGCAACCCAGGGTGCAGAGCGTGAGGAGGGGATAGAGACGGGCGCGGCTCGACATGGTGAGCCGGGCCAAGGCAAGCGCCGTGCCAGGCCCTCCGGGCCGCGTTCCCGGGGGCTTGTGCTGCTTCGTGGGGCAGGCCGGGTTGGGTGTCCCAAGCGGGGTTGGGTACCGGGCTTGGGGGGCGAGCGGCCGGCGTCAGGAGGCGAATTTCGCAGGCCTCACGCATCGGCGCCGGCTCGACGACCGGGAGCCCTGTCGCACGGTCGCTCGCCCCGTCTCAGGACGTGCTGCAGAATTTTTCCCGACGAACCGACGGCGATGGCAAATCGACGAGGCGGACGAGGGCCGAGACGCGGGCGACCCGCGGCGCAGCGGCTGCGGTGAGCGGCGCGACGCGCCCGAGGCCGAGCCCGCGTCGCTGGAGCCGTCGCCGCCGCGGCTCGTCGAGGGTCCGGCGAATGTCTTTTTACACATGCTCGATCAGACATGTATGAGGAGTCATCATGCGAACGCCGCCTGCGCGAACGCTCGCAGCGAGCGCGGCGGGCGGCCGGTGCGGCGCAGGACCTCGTCGGTCACGCGGTCCTCGGCCCCGCTGGCGATCGCCTGCTCGAGCGCGCCGAGAATCGCGGCGTACTCGGCCGGCATGCCGGCGGCGGTGAGGCGGGCGCACCACTCGTCGACCGTGATCGCGCGGTGGACCACCGGCTCGCCGAGCACCTCCGAGAGGATCGCCGCCGCCTCGTCGTACGACAGCGCCTGCGGGCCGGTGAGGATGAGATCGGCGTTGGCCGGCGCGAGCAGCGTGGCCACCGCGACGGCGGCGATGTCCTCCGCGTCGATGAAGCCGATCCGGCCCTGACCGCTGGCGCTGACGAACGCGCGCTCGCTGCGGATGCCGCGGCCGATCGCGTGCTGCGGGTCGGCGAAGTTCTGCATGAACCACGACGGCCGCAGCACGGTCCACTCCGGCGCGCGCGCCTGCAGGGCGGCATGCACCGCGCCGAAGCCGGGCGCGCTCGCTTCGATGGCCGACGAGCTGAGCTGCACGAAGCGCCGCACGCCGCGGGCGATCGCGCGGTCGATGAACGGCACCATGAGCCGCTCGGGGTCGGGGACCAGCGCCGGCGCGACCAGGTAGACGGCGTCGACGCCGTCCAGCGCGACATCATGGGTGGACGGATCGGCCCAGTCGAAGCGGACCTGATCGGCACCGCGTGGATGACGGCTGCCGATCGCGACGGTGACGTCGCGGGCCCGCAGCCCGCGAGCGACCGCGCTGCCGGTCTTGCCGGTGCCGCCGGTGACGAGCGCGCGCATCACTCACCTCCCAGCGCGTCGCGGACGCTGCCCTCGCGGAAGCTGCTCGTGGCCGTCGGGTCCCAGTACTCGCGGTAGCGGACGATCCGCCCGTCCTTGCACTGCAGCACCATCACGTAGTCCTGCTCGTAGGCCTCGCCCGTGGGGGCCAGCGTCGCCGAGCCGTGGACCTCGGCGACGAGGACGTCGGGGTCGGTGGTGGGGTAGACTCGCAGGTCGGAGAACCGCAGGTCGCGGAACACCCCCGGGGTGCGCCGGAAGTAGGCCGCGATCGCCGGCTTGCCGACGAGCCGCGGCGGCAGCCCGAGGCGAAGGGCGTAAGGGAACTCGACGACCGCGTCGTCGGCGAACAACTGCAGCCAGCGCTCGATGTCGCGGGCGATCCGCTCGAGGTGCGCCGCGAGCGCTGCGGCCGCGCGCATGGGTTCGGTTGCGTGGTCTTGCATGGCGTCTCCTGTGCCGGCCAAGCTAGTTCGGCCGCCTGCACCGCGCGTCCGGATCGCCGATCCGCGCGTCCGAACCGGCAGAGGCAGGCGGGCCGGCCGTGTTCGCCACGAGTCGATGTCTCCGGGCTCGCGTGCGCGCGCGGCAGCAGCCTGCGAGCCGGGCCGCGTCGGCGCGAGGGGGTCGCCGCGGGGCCCGAGGGGGTCGGCTCGCGCGAGGGAGGCGACCTCGTTCTGCGCCGCGGACGGCGCGACCGGGACGGCGCCCTTCGGGGTCGTCGGCGCGTGTCTCGGCGGGTCGGCGGTGCGCTATGCTCCGCGGCGATGACCGAGCTCGACGCGCTGGCGCGCTCCCTCGTCGTCCTCGGCAGCGAGGTCACCAGCCTCGAGCTCGGCGGGCGGTGGGGCAAGCACCGCCGGGCCGGCCGCGGCAGCGCCAAGCTGTACGCGGCGCTGTACGGCGGCGGGGTGCTGGAGGTCGCCGGTGCGCGCATGTCTCTCGGGCCAGGTGAGCTCGCCTTCCTGCCGCGGGCCGACGAGCACGTGATCCGCGACAGCGCCGCGACGCCGGTGCCGCGCGACGGCAGCGCCTGCGTGGGGATGCAGCAGACGGCGGCCGACGTGTGGGTCAGCGAGGCGGCGCCGGTCACGAGCCTGGTGACGGTCGACCTGCAGATCGATCACGCCGACGCGCCGTGGCTGTCGCTGCTGCCGGCGGTCGTCCACATCACCCGCGAGGACCGCGAGCTCGGCCGCTGGCTGGCCGACACGCTGGCGCTGCTCGGCCGGGCCCGCGCGCTGTCGCCGGCGCTGCGCGAGACGATCACCACCTCGTGGGCGCAGGCGCTGTTCGCCCAGGCGCTGCGAGCCGAGGGCGCGTCGCTGCCGGGCGCCGAGGCGCTGCGCGACGAGCGGATCGTCGCCGCCCTGCTGCGCCTGCGCGCCGAGCCCGAGAAGCCGTGGGAGCTCGGCGAGCTGGCGGCCGAGGTCGGGATGTCGCGCTCGGTGCTGGCCGCCCGCACCACCGCGCTGCTCGGCGAGCCGGTCGGCAGCTACCTCCGCCGCCTGCGCCTCGACCGCGCCGCCAGCCTGCTCGCGACCACCGACGCGCCGATCAAGGCGATCGCCGCCCGCGTCGGCTACGCCAGCGAGCCCGCGTTCACCCGCGCGTTCGTCCGCGCCCGCGGCACCGCGCCGCAGGCGTACCGCCGGGCGATGCGGGGCGCGTGATCGATCGAGCATGTCGTGATGAGCATGTCTGAAAGGACATGCTGGCCGGGTGAACGTCGAGAGCAGCCATGAACGTGCACGCGCTGCCGGGCGGCGTGCACGCGCGAGCGCGGCGCTCGCCGACGCTGCGCCGAGCGAGCCCTCACATGATTGCGTGAACATGTTCTGAAGGACACATCCATCGCGCGGCCCGAGTCGCGCGTGCCGACGCACATCCGGGGGCTGTCCGCGAGGACAGGGCGTCACGCCGTCGGGGTCGACCACTCGACGCGGTGCTCGTAGAAGCGCGCCTGCGCGGCCGCGCCTGCGCGGAGGAACAGCGGCAGCATGCGGTCGCGGAACCAGGCCGCCACCGGGCCGGCGGGCGCCTTGCCGTCGCCGTTCTTGCGGGCCTGGCGGACGACCGCCTCGACGCGGGCGCGGCGCTCCTGCTCGAAGCCGGCGAACGCGGCCTGCGGGCTGGTGGCGTCGCGCAGGCAGCGGGCCAGCACCAGCGCGTCCTCGAGCGCGAGCGAGGCGCCCTGGCCGGCCGACGGCGACGTGGCGTGGGCGGCGTCGCCGAGCAGGCACACGCGGCCGGCGTGCCAGCGGGGCAGGGTCATGATGTCGTGCAGCGCCCACGGGCCGAGCAGCGTCGGCGTCGCGCGCACGACGTCGGCGATCCACCCCGGGTCGCCGGCGTGCAAAGCCAGGATCGCCGCGCGGCGCTGCTCGGGGTCGACGACCTGCATCGCCTCGCGCGCGCCGTTGTTGTGGAACCACCACACCTCGCCGCCGGGCGCCGCGAACGCGCCGAAGAAGGCGCGGCGGCCGAAGGTCATCACTGTCCACCCGGGCTCGAGCGGCGCGCCGGGGCAGCGGGCGAAGCCGCCGACGTCGCACAGACCGGTGAACGCCGGCGCCGGCGAGCCCGGCAGCGCCAGGGCGCGCACGCGCGAGCGCAGCCCGTCGCAGCCGAGCAGGACGTCGGCCGCGAGCTCTTCGCCGCCCTCGAGCCGCGCGACCACCTCGCCGGGTCGCTCGGCGATCGCCACCACCTTCGCGCCGAACCGGCAGTCGGCGCCGCGCTCGGCGGCCGCGGCCATGAGCGCCCGGTGCAGCTCGGCGCGGCGAATCATCACCATCTGCGCGCCGAACCGCCGCGCGTGGCCGCGGTGATCGATCACGCCGATGCAGCGGCCGCGGGCGTTGGTGAACCGCAGCCCCTCGCACACGGCACCGCGGGCGCGGAGCTCCGCGCCCAGGCCCAGCTCGGCCAGCACCTGCAGCCCGTTGGGCGCCAGGCCGAGGAACGCCCCGGCGTCGCCCTCCGCCGCGCTGCGGGCCTCCAGCACCGTCGCCCGTACCCCGAGCCGACGCAGGAACATCGCCACGGTCGGTCCGGCTACCCCGCCGCCGACCACCAGCGCTCGCTGGATCGGCGCACGCATCGAGTCCGTCACATCGCACCTCCTGGGCGCGAGCATTCGCCCTCACGACAATCATTGCAAGTGACGAATCGTGACGGTAAACATCACTGGCAGTGAACATCGCGGCGCTCGACCTCAACCTCCTGCTCGTGCTCCACACCGTGCTCGTCGAGCGCAGCGCGGCCGCGGCGGCGCGGCGGCTGCACGTCACGCCGTCGGCGGTCAGCAACTCGCTGGCCAAGCTGCGGGCCCAGCTCGGCGACCCGCTGGTGGTCCGAAGCGGCCGCGGGCTGGTGCCGACGCCGCGCGCGCTCGAGCTGGCGCCGCACCTGCGCGCGGCGGTCCGCGAGCTCGAGCGGGTGGTCGCCGGCGCCGAGGAGTTCGACCCGGCCACCACCACCCGCAGCTTCGCGCTCGCGCTGTCCGACGCCCATCAGGTCTGCGACCTCCCGCGGGTGGCCCGGGCGTTCGCCGCCGCGATGCCGCGGGCGCAGCTGCGGATCGTCAGCATCGATCACTTCGAGGCGGCGGGCGGGCTCGCGGGCGGCGAGGTCGACGCGGCGATCGCCCCCGCCACCGCGCCGCAGCCGGGGCAGCACGCGCACCACCTGTACGAAGAGGCAGGTGTGCTGCTGGTCCGGCGCGACCACCCGGCCGCGGGCAGGCCGGTCACGCGCGAGGTGTGGGCCTCGCTGCGCCACGTCGACATCCACCTCGCGCTCGGCCGCGGCGGCATCGGCCACCGCGCGGCGCGGGCCTGGCTGGCGGGCGAGCGGCTCGCGTTCGACGTCGCCGTGGTGGTGCCGAGCTTCGTCGCCGCCGCGGTGGTCGCCGCCAATTCCGACTACGTCTGCGGCCTGCCGCGCCGGGTCGCCGAGGCGCTGGCGCCCGCCCTGCCGCTCACGCCGCTGATGGTGCCGGGCCCGCCGATGGCGTTCTCGATCGACCTCGTGTGGCACGACCGCACCCACCTCGACGCCGGCGCGCGAGCCTTCCGCGAGCTGGTGAGCGCCGCGCTGGCGAGCCCGCGCCCCGCGAACAAGCGAGGCCCGCGCCGGCGCGCGTGAGCGTCGCAGCGAGGGGCGTCCGGCCGCGCGAAGATCCGCCGCCGTGTGCCGGGCCAGGTACCGGCGTGAGCGGCGAGCGGGTATCGTCGGTCTCGCCATGCCGCGCCTCGCCGTTCGCGCCATCCTCATCGAGAACGACAAGATCCTGCTCGAGCAATTCGAGGACGCGAACGAGTCGTGGTACGTGACCCCCGGCGGCGGCGTCGACGAGAACGAGACGATCGAGGAGGCCTTTCACCGCGAGCTGCGGGAGGAGCTCGGCGTGCAGGCCGAGTTCGGCGCGGTCGCCTTCATCCGCGAGATCATCGCCGACCGTCTGGCCGTCACCAACCTGCCGCCCGGCTTCCACCAGGTCGAGGTGTTCGTGTACGGCCGCCTGCTGCCCGGCCAGACCCTGCGCATGCTCTCGCCCGATCCGTCGCAGGTCGGCCTCGTCTGGGTCCCGCTGGCCGAGCTTCACACGTTGCCGTTCTTCCCGCGCGATTTGATCCCGGAGTTCCAGGCCCGCGCCTTCCCGCGGTTTTACTACGGGCACCGACGCTAGGTCGGCCTGTTCGCCGCGGACGACGGCAGCGCAGCGGCTCACCAGCAGCGCTCGTAGGACCAGCCGTCCATGACGAGCGGCGTGCAGTCGTCGCTGTCGGTGCCGCCGATCATGTCGTCGATCCAGCGGACCTTGTTCTGCAGGCGAACGGCGCGCTGCTTGCCGCCGGTGGTGGCGCACATGTCGGCGGGGTCGCCGATCTCGATCGAGGTCGTCAGCCCGGCGACCACGCGCGTGACCTCGTCGGGGAGCACGTCCATCACCGGCCCGCCGGAGTCCCCCTTGCACACGCGGCTGGTCTCGGCGTCCATCAGGAAGTGCTCGGGTCCGGCCCAGTTGGGCAGGTAGACCATGCGCCGCAGCACGCCGCCGCCGCCGCCGGTGTGCGAGGTGACGCCCTGGCCGTACAGGCGCATCGTGCCGATCGTGCTCATCGCGCCGGTGTAGATCCGGTGGCGATCCTCCGCGGGGAAGCCGAAGCTGCCGCTGGTCAGCTTGACCACGGCGATGTCGTCGCCGTCGTCGCCGACGTAGTTGCTGTCGAGGCCGGCATAATCGGGGTGGACGTTGACGCGCACCGGGCCGACGTAGCTGCCGCCGCCGAAGTTGTCGATCTCGAAGTTCTCGACCCAGAAGTTCTTGGTGCCGGTCTCCGGGGCGAGCGCGGCCACACAGTGCGCGGCGGTGATCAGCGCCCGGTCGTGGATCAGCACGCCCGTGCAATTGACGTGGGTCAGGCGGAGGACGCCGTTGGTGGTGAGGTTGCTGGCCTCCGCGTGGGCGACCCGGAATTCCGCCTCCGGCGGCGCGAGCTCCTGCGACGGGAAGCCCTCGATGTGCGCCGACAGGCCCGCGAGGTAGCTCGCGGCGTCTTCGCAGCCGGCGACGCGCTCGAGGCCGAGGAGCTCGCCGAGCTCGGGGTAGGCGCGCAGGGTGGCGTTCATCTGCTCGAGGTCGAAGGTGCCGTTGTCACACTGCACGAGCGCGCCTCGTTCGCCTACGTCGTAGGAGGGGACTTGCTCGTCGGCGTCGACGCCGTCGGGGGCGTCGCAGGCGGGGGAGGCGAGCGCCGCGAGGGCGCAGAAGGTGCGGTGAATCGAGAGCCTGGGCATATGCATCGTCTTGCTCATGGGAATGAGAGGTGTCGCGGGGCGCCGGCCGCGAGCGGCGACCGGCGACCCTGGCAGCCCAGGTAGAGGCAGCGACGCGTTCAATTCACGGCTCCCAAATTTAAAAATTGTCGGGGCCGGGCTCCCCGCTCGGCCGGGGGGGCGAGGCCGCGCCCCGCCCCCGGTGCTCCTGCACCGTCGCCTGTCGAGCCCGCTCGCCGATCAACGCAGTAGCGCGTGCCTCGTCGCCGTCGCCCGCCTGTCGGCGCGTCGCCGACTCTGGTACACCGGCCGCGATGCACCACAGCCGACTCGCCGGATTCATCATCGATTGTCAGGACACCCCGCCCGACGACGCCGCCGCGTTTTGGAGCCGCGCGCTCGGCATGGCCTCGGAGGGCGACGACGGCCACGGGTACGCGGTGCTCGACGCCAGCGCCCGCGACCTGCACATCGAGGTCCAGCGGGTCAGTCACGCGAGCCGCGTCCACCTCGACATCGAGACCGACGATCAGCCGGCCGAGGTCGCCCGCCTCGAGCGCCTCGGCGCCAAGCAGGTCGCCAAGGGCGCCCGCTGGGTGGTGATGGAGGCGCCGACCGGCCAGCGCTTCTGTGTCATCGACGCCCGCCGCCCGCTCGCCGGGGCGCCGGGGACCAACGTCTGGCCGTGAGCGCGCGTCGCCGCCGCCCGCGTTCGGGGCGGCGGCGAGGGCGATGCACGTCGCTCGCGCCTACGGCTGGAACGCGGCGACGAAGCCGTCGCGGTTGCCCTGGCTGACCACCGGGCCCAGGCCGAGGTCGATGCTCTGGAAGAAGGTGCCGGTGACGGCGACGGTGCCCGTGGCGGATCCGGCGACGCCGGTCCCGCCCTGGGCGTCGATGCCCCCGAAGCTGTTGCCCCACACGAGCTGACCCTGCGGGGTGAACTTGGCGAGGTAGGCGTCGTACTGGTCGCTGGACACCAGCACCTGGCCGCCGAGGTCGCACGTGTTGAGGAAGTTGCCGGTGGTGATGAGATTGTCGAGGCCGTCGGTCGCGAGGTCGCTTGCGCTCGAGCCGTCGGTGCAGACCAGCCGGCTCCACAGGTGGGCGCCGTCGCCGTCGAACTGGGCGAGGAAGCCGGACCCCTTCGGCCCGGCCAGCGGCCCGCCGCCGAAGTCGACGCTGCCCCGGTTCGAGCCGGCGATCGTCACGCGGCCGGCGCTGTCGACCACCAGGCCGCGGCCCCGCTGGTTGCCCGCGTCGCCGAAGTGCTTGGCCCACACCGTGGCGCCCGCGGGGTCGAGCTTGGCGACGAAGAGGTCGTCCGCGCCGGTGGAGACGAGCGGACCGGTGCCGGCGTCGACCGAGTCCCAGAACCAGCCGGCGACGTAGGCATTGCCGTCCGGATCGACGTCGATGGCGCCGCCGAGCTGGGCGTCGGTGCCGCTGAAGCTGCGGCTCCACAGGTGCGCGCCGGTCGGCGAGAAGCGGGCGACGAAGGCGTCGGCCTTGTCGTTGGCGACCAGCGGAGCGCCGCCGAGGTCGAGCGAGGTGAAGAAGTAGCCGGTGAGCAAGATGTCGCCGTCCTCGGCGAGCGCGAGGTCCTTGATCCCGACCAGCGCGTCGCCGCCGTGGAACGACTCGCTCCACACGTGCTCGCCGTCGCCCGTCAACTGGACGAGGAACAGGTCGTGCGTGGCCGTCAGGTTCTGCAGCGGGCCGCCGCCGAAGTCGATCGAGCCGGCGAAGTCCCCGGCCAGCACGATGTCGCCGGCGGGCGTGACCGCGAGCCCGTAGTCGGGCCCGCCCTGGACGCCGGCGTCGCCGAAGCGCTTGCTCCACAGCAGGTCGCCCGCGGGCGAGAACTTGGCCAGGAGCACGTCGACCCCGTCGCCCACCAGCAGACCGCCGCCGAAGTCGACCGGACCGTCGCCCCACGCGGCGAGCACGAGGTTGCCGGCGGCGTCGAACACCAGGCTCGTGCCCACCTCGTGGCCGCCCTGGCCGAAGGTCCGACTCCACGCGTGCGCGCCCGGGTCCGGACACGCGTCGACGCCGTCGCAGTCCTCGTCGCCCGCCTCCTCGCAAGTCTCGCGCGCAGGCACGACCTCGCCCTCGCACGGGCCCCAGATCGCGTCGGCGCCGCACTGCTGCTGGCCGGCCACGCAGTTGCCGACGCCCTCGGTGCCGTCCGGGCCGCCGTAGCACGACCGCGACTCGCCAGGATCGCACTCGCCCGGGTCGACGGCCGTGGTCCCGGGGCTCGTGCCGGTGTCGGTCGTGGCGGTGCTGTCGGTGGTGGTGTCGAGCGTCGTCGAATCGGTGGTGGTGGCGCCGTCGGTGGGATCGAGCGTCGTCGAATCGGTCGTGGTGGGCCCGGTGGTCGTGGTGTCGGTCGTGTCGACGCTCGTCGTGCTCGTCGGCCCGGTGGTCGTCGGGTCGGTCGTGCCGGCGGTCGAACTCGCAGTCTCGGTGTCGCCCGGCTCGCTCGCGGTGGAGTCGCCGGTGTCCCCGGGACAGGCGACCAGCAGCGCCGGGAAGACGGCAGGGACGGCACAGGACAGGATTCGCGGCAATAAGCTCGTCGCTCGCATAAGGGGTCTCGCTCCTCGCCGCCGAGAGATCCGGCAGCACGACGGTGCCCGCGAGCCGCCGCACACGTCGTCGCCGGCCTCGCGCGAGGCGGCGCAGACCACCTCCACCGGTCCAGTGATCGCCGCCGGTGACTCGATCGCGTGTCGCCGCAAATTACGTCGCCGCCGGCACCACGAGTTGCAATTCGCGCCGGCCGAGGCAGCCGGGCCCGGCGAACGCTCGCGCGCGGCCGATCGCGAACAACGACCGCCGTCCGACGGTCGACTCGCTCCCGCGGGCCCGGGCCGGCAGCTCGTCCGGCGCCGGGTTTTCGCGCTTCGAGGCGCCTAGCGCAGCCCGCCGGAGGCGCTGATGATCTCGCCGGTCAACCACCCGGACGCGGGCGAGGCGAGGAACACCGCCACCGTGGCGATGTCGTCGACCTCGCCGAGGCGGCCGAGCGGGGTGGCGGCGATCAGCTCGCGCGCGAAGTCGGACTCGGGGATCTGGAGGGTGCGGGCGCCCTCGGTGTCGACGGCGCCGGGGTTGATCGAGTTGACGCGGATCTTCCGCGGCCCGAGCTCGAGCGCGAGGGTCTGCGTGAGGCCGTCGAGCGCGTGCTTGCTGGCGGTGTAGACGACCGACTGCGGCGCCGGCCGGCGCGTGACCGTCGAGCCGATGTTGATCACGCTGCCGCCCTCGGGCCCGAAGTACTTCAGCGCCTCCTGCACCGCGAGCAGCGGCCCGAGCACGTTGACGTCGAACTGACGCCGGAACTCGGCCTCGGTGACGGCCTCGACCGGCTCGAAGCGGAACACGCCGGCGTTGTTGACCAGCACGTCGAGCCGGCCGAACACCCGCTTCGTCTCGGCGAACAGCCGCGCGACGTCGGCCGCCTTCGACACGTCGCCCTGGACCGCGAACGCCTTGCCGTCCCGCTTCGTGATGTCGGCGACGACCCGCTCGGCGCCCGCCCGGTCGCTCGCGTAGTTGACGACCACCGCCGCGCCGGCGCCCGCCAGCGCCCGGGCGATGCCCGCGCCGATGCCCTTGGACGCGCCCGTGACGATCGCGACCTTGCCCTTCAATGATTCGACCATCTTCGCTCTCCTCGTCGTGTTATCAGTTCGACGTTTCGATGAAGGTCTAAGTGACGGCTCGGTCGAAGTCAAACCACGTCCCATCATTTTTTTCCGGCGGCGCGCCGGCCCCGCCCGCGCCGGCCTCGCGTGACCGCGCACACGGCTGCCCGCCGCGGCTAGAGCCCCGGCGGTCCCCGTGTTACGCTGCCGGCAATGATCCGCTTGACGGACAAGCAGGTCCAGCGAATCTCGAGCGCCCTGGCCGAGCCGCGGCGCTTCAAGATCTTGCAAGACCTGGCGGCCGACCGCGCGCAGCAGATGCCCTGCGCCGCGATCGTCGAGTGCCACGGGGTCAGCCAGGCGACGATCTCCCACCACCTCAAGGAGCTCGAGACCGCCGGCCTGATCGAGATCGTCCGCGACGGCAAGTTCGCCCACGTGGTGTTCCAGCGCGACGTCTGGCGCGCCTACCTCGCGCGCCTCGCCGAGCTGTGAGCGCCGCCCGCCCGCACCTCCCAGGTTGTCTTGCCTGCGTTCATTTGGACGTTTAGGTTAACGTCTAAATGTTGCCTCCCGAGAAGTCAAGCGCGCCCGGCGCCGCATCGACGTCGAGGTCCGGCGCCGGCGAGCGGGCAGGGGGCGAGAGACACGGGCGGGTCCCCCGGCGGTGACGGGCCCACGGCCGTACCGGGACGAGCGTGCAGGTCGCCGGGTCCGAGAGCGCTCGCCGCGAGACGCGGCGAGCCGCGCACCGCGAGCAGAAAGCGCGCGTGTCTCTCGGGCAGGTCGAAGGGAAACGCGGGCGCGGCCGCCCTCGGCGGGTCGAGAGCCTGCATGTCCCTCAGGACATGTCGTAGGAGGCGGGCGAGGGGCTCCCGGCCGGCAGCTCGGCAGCATGTCCCTCAGGACATGTCGCAAGCGACAGCCCGTCTACTCGAGCCGCACGTCGTCGAGCTCGAGCGCGAACGGACCGCCCGCGGTCGCGCCGAAGAACAGCCCGAGCACGTCGAAGGGCTCGAGCCCGAGCTCGGCGAAGGTGACGGTGTGCTCGCTCCACTCGCGGCCGACGGCGATCTCCTTGCGCAGCGGCGCGACGCCGAGCTGCTCGGCGAACACCATCACCGTCATCGCGCCCGTGCCGTCGCCGCGGGCCGCGAACACCAGCTTGCGGAAGTTGCCGAGGTTGGCCGGCTGCATCGGCGCGGCCCCGGGGAAGAACATCGCCCCGGCCCACTTCGGCCGCTCGCTCTCGGCCACGGCGCCGGTGAGCCGCAGCGCCCCCTTGCTCCTGCGCGCGCCCTTCTTGACGAGGCCGAGCTCGACCGTCGAGCTGCCGCCGATCAGCGCGTCGGTGGCCGGCTGCCAGCCGGCGCCGAACTCCGCGGCCACCTTGCCGGCCTCGAACGCGGCGATCTTGCCCGACTCCGACCCGGGCGGCGGCGGGGCGGCGCGCCGGGCTGCGAGCGCGGCGTACTCCTCGGCCACCGCCCGCCGGTAGCCGTCGCGGTCGACCCGGTGCCCGGCCTTCCACACCGCCTCGATCGCGCGCGTGGCCGTGATGTCGACCGTCGGATCGCCGCGCACCAGCAACAGGTCGGCCCGCTTGCCCGCGACGACCCGGCCGCGATCGCCGAGGAGCTTTTTGAACCTGTCCGCGGGGACAGACGTGGCCGCCGCCAGCGCCGCGGTCGCCGGCAGGCCGGCGCGCACCAGCAGCGCCAGCTCGTCGTGCAGCGAGGCCCCGTGGACCGTGCCGGGGTTGGGCGCGTCGGTGCTGGCCAGCAGCGGCACGCCGGCGCGGTGCAGCGCGCCGACGGTCGTCAGCGCGGCCTCGCACGCGGCGGCCGGCAGGGCCCTCGGCCAGCTCGCCGACAGCGCGCGCACGTCGGCCGGCCCGAGGAACGGCTTCAGCGCCGGATCGTCGGCGATCCCCCGGGCGCGGCCGGGCTCGCACAGCCCGAGCACCACCGCCAGGGTGTCGGCCACGAACACCTGCTCGTCGCGCGCCAGGGCCACGAACGCGTCCGTCGCCGGGCCGTCGAAGAACACGTGGGCCAGGCCGTCGGCGCCGGCCTCGAGCGCGGCGGTGGCCTCGCGCTGGCTGCTGACGTGGACCACGGTCGTCAGCCCGCGCGCGTGGGCGGCCTCGATCAAGGCGCGCACGGTGTCGACGGCGAGGGTGGGGATCGGGCGGCCGAAGCCGGACCCGTCGTCGAGCACGATCTTGAGGTAGTCGGACCCTTCGGCCAGGCGCGCGGCGACGAACGCCGGCGCCTGGTCGGGGCCGGTGAGGGTGGGGATCGCAAACCCGTACTCGGTCCCGTGCCCGCCGGGGGCGGTGGCGAGGACGCCGGCGCTGCGGAAGTCGGCCAGGGCGCGCCCACCGGCCCCGGCGACGGCCTTGCGCAGCGGCCCGGTCACGGCCGGCAGGGTGAACATGTCGAGCTCGGTCGTGACCCCGAACACCAGCGCCTGGCGCAATTGGTCCGGCGACTGGATGTGCGTGTGCGCGTCGATCAGCCCGGGCAGCAAGGTCCGACCGGCGCCGTCCTCCACCGTCGCCCCGTCGGCGACCACGAGGTCCGGACCGACCGCCACGATCACGCCGTCCCCGACCGCGACCGAGGTGCGGGCGACCACCGCCTCGCCGTCGAACAGGCGGACGTCGCGGATGACCAGGTCCGCCGCGATCGGCGGAGACGTCCGCGCCGGCGCCTCGCTCGCCGAGGGCCGCGGACAACCCAGCGCGGCCAGGGCCGCGAATGTGAGGACCGTGCCGGTCGAGCGAGGACGCATGGCCCCCCGATACCACATGACTTCCAGGACAGGGTCGGGCCGGCGCCGCCGCGATCGTGCGAAACCGCTTCTGCGGCGATCCCTGATCGTGGTATTCACCGCGTCGATGTCCATGGGTCGGGTCGCGTCGCTGGTCCCCGGGCTCCTGCTGCTCGCGTGCAACTCGATCGCGCCGCCGCAAACCACCTTCGGCGTGCTCAGCAGCTCGACCGGCGACGCCCCGGTGATGATGGGCGACGTGCACGCGAGCCTCGACTTCAACAAGCCGGGCGAGCCGGTCGGCGACCTCGTCGGCTGGAACCTCGGCCCCGGCACCCGCTACGCCCCGGAGAACGACCCGCTGCACCCCGAGTGGCGGACGCCGCACAAGGTCGCGGCCGCGCAGGCGCTGGCGGAGGCGCGGCCGGGCCACGGGCGGGCGCCGCTGATGCGCTTCGCGGGCCTGCCGATCGACGGCGCGCACGGCGAGGACGGCTATCACTTCTACCGCTGGGTCGAGCCCGGCCACGCGCCGGCGGCCGGCGACGACATGGCGACCTTCGAGTACTTCGCGCTGATGCAGGACGCCGACGCAGCGCCGATCGTGACCCTGAACTTCGGGTCAGGTACGGCCGCCGAGGCCGCCGCCTACGTCACGCACCTCAACGGCGCCGACGCGGGCGACGTCAACGTGGCCGCGCGCCTGCACTGGGGCCAGGACCAGCCGTATCGCCAGACGCTGTTCGAGCTCGGCAGCGAGCCCTACGCAGCGTGGAACACCGGCTATTCGGCGGCCGGCGATTACTCGTACGCCAACCCCGACGCGAAGCACGGCGGCGACCCGAAGTGGTCGGGCAAGCCGAGCGCCGCGGCGGCCGACTACGCCGCGCGCGCGCTCGAGTACGTGGCCGCGGTCAAGGCGGTCGAGCCCGAGGCCCGCTTCTGGGTCCCGCTCGCGCAGGCGTCGATGGACGGGTGGGGCGGGGTCGAGGCGGCCGTGCAGGCGCTGGCGCCGTTGTTCAAGGAGCCGGCGGTCGCCGGCGCGGTGGTCCACCACTATTTGCTCGACGACGCGCGGACGCTCGGCTGGACCGACCCCAACGATCTGTTCTTCGCGCTGGCCGGCGCCGAGGTGTTTCGCCCCGGCTTCGCCCGCGCCCGCGCGGCCCTCGACGCCGTGCGCCCCGGCCTCGAGCTGGTCGTCACCGAGTACCACGTCGCCGGCACCGCCTCGCGCGGCCGGTTCGAGCGCGCCCAGCAAGCCGCGGTCGGCCTCGGCGTCGCCGGCATGCTGCTGCTCTACGCCCAGCTCGGCGTCGAGGCCGCCTGCCAACATTTCGCGCTCGACTTCGACACGCTCGACAGCCCCGACCGCGACCCGCTGCTCGAGCCCTGGTACAACCCGTTCCGCAAGGGCACGAACGAGACCGCCGCGCCGATGGCCAGCTACGTGGCCACCCGCCTCGTCGGCGAACACCTGCTCGAGCGCGCGGCGCCGCTCGAGTTCGCCAAGCAGGTCGAGCAAGACCTGACCGTAGGGACAGGCAAGGTGACGGTCCCGCTGGTCCACGCCGCGGCCTTCGTCGACCCCGCCGGCGAGACCGGCAGCCTGGTGGCGCTCCACCGCGACCTCGAGCGCAGCCACACGTTCACGATCGACCTGCCGCCCGGCTGGACCGCGACCGCGGCGTCGCAATGGGCCCCGCCGGCCGCCGATCACGACACGATGTATTTCCCGGTGGCGGTGGAGTCCGCGCAGTACGTGCAGGAAGGCGAGCGCGTGCAGGTGACGCTGCCGCCGCACAGCCTGGTCGCGGTCCGCTTCGCGGCCGCGGCGGCGCAGTGAAGAGCGGCGCCGCCGAGCTGGCGCGAAGGACATGTTCGAACGAGCCTGTGGATCGGGCCGAGCTCCACGCGTCAGTTCGGGGGAGGGGCGGGGACGACGTGAATCGAGTGGATCGGCGAGAGACAGGGCATCGACAGGTTCTGGGCGCCCAGCTCGGGGCGCTTGGGCGGCTCGCGCCGCAACACGCCGACGACCTCGACGCTCTCGCCTTCGAGGTCGGCGATCGTTTCCGCGGTGGGTCGGGTCTCCTCGTGCCAGAGGCTCTCCAGCAGCACCGCTTGCCCGTCGGGGAGGAGCACGACCGGCCAGACGTCGAGGACGGCCTGTCCGCCCTTCACGGTGAACGTACGGAGCGCGTAGGTGCCGACGGCGCGGCACAGCTCGCCGTCGTGAGCGGCGCGCAGCACGGCCTCGCAGGGAGGAATGGCAGGGTCGGTGGGCCGCGCGGGCGGCGGGTCGGCGACCGTCGGAGGTGACGGCTCGAGGGACGCCGGGCGCGTACCCGGGGGCCTGCATGCGGCGAGCAAGCCCCAGAGTGCGAACACGAACGGGAGGCCGCGGACGCGCCCCGCGGGGCACGATGCACGGGGGGACGGCTCGTCGCGGCGGGGTTCGTCGTGAGGCGGATGCACGACCGGAAGTTAGCAACGGTCGCGCCCGGACACACGAAGAAACCCGGCCGCTTCACCGCGATGTATGCTCGCTTTCATGCCGGATGGTCGTCCTGAAAGTGTGGCTTTCGCCACGGCACCGCGATGCCGGATGGAGCCGTAGCCCGGCCGAGTCAACCGCTCGCGGGCAGCAGGCCGATCGCCCGCATCAGCGCGATCGCGTTGCTGCGGCCGACCAGGCCCGGACGCATGCGATAATCGAACACCAGGTTGCCGTCGACGACCTCGTCGGCGAAGTGGACGTTGCAGGCGCGCGGGCCGAGGTCGGCCACGGCCTCGGCGAGGGCCAGGTCGTGGGTCGTGCACAGGCCGATCGCGCCCTCCTCGATCAGCGCGCGCAGGACCGCCTCGGCGCCGATCTTGCGATCGTGCGAGTTGGTGCCGTGGAAGATCTCGTCGAGCAGGAACAGCAGCGGCGGCGCGGCGGCGCGGGCCAGGTCGCGCAGTTGCAACAATCGCCGCAGCTCGCTGTAGAAGCGCGAGCGGGCGTTTTGCAGCGAGTCCTCGATCCGCAGGGTCGCGCCGATCTGCAGCGGGCTCAGCGTCATCGACCTCGCCGACACCGGCGCGCCCGCCAGGGCGAGCACCACGTTGATCCCGAGCGTGCGCAGCAGCGTGCTCTTGCCCGACATGTTCGAGCCGCTGACCATCATCACGCGCAGCGGGTCGCCGAGCGCGACCGAGTTGGGCACGCAGGCGCGCAGCAGCGGGTGGCGCAGCGCCTCGCCGGCGACGCGCGGGCCGGCGGCGACCACCGCCGGCATCGGGTCGTCGGGGCGCTCGTACGCGTAGGTCGCCAGCGACGCGAGCGCCTCGAGCTGGCCCAGCGCGGCCAGCCAGCGGCTGATCGCCGGGCCGTGCGTCTGCCGCCAGCGCTCGACCGCCAGCGCGCCGTGCAGCTCCCACATCAACAGGAAGGCGATCGGCGCGAACAGGCCGCTCTTGCGCGTCTCGAGCCAGTCGACCGCGCGGGCGAGGCCGGCGATCGCGGCCCCGCCGGCGACCTCGCCGGTGCGCAGCTCGGCGGCCAGCTCCGCGAGGCGCCGGCTGCCGGCGGTCGGCTCGCGTTCGACGCGGCCGAGCAATTGCGCGATGACGTCGAGGTCGCGCCGCGGGCCCTCGACCGCCGCGACGATCGCCGCCGTGCTCGGCCGCAGCGCGCGCATCACGACGCCCTCGATCACCGCGACGACCAGGAGCGGCACGAACCCGACGTCGCTGGCGAACGCCAGCACCGCCGTGACGACGCCCGCGAGCGCGAGCGCCGAGGCGAGCAGCCGCAGCGGCACGAACCGCGTGGGGTCGATCCGCGGCGGCGCGCTGCCCCAGGCGACCAGGGCCTCGGGCGCGACCGCGGCCCGCACGTCGCCGCCGAGCAGCGCCAGGTCCTCGCGCAGGTCGAGCCGCTCGCGCAGCGCCAGCACGGCCTCCTGCCGCGCGGCGACCTCCTCGACCGCGGCCGGCTGCAGCAGCCAGCGCGCCAGCGTGGCCTCGCCGCCGCGCGTGCGCGCCGTACACAGCAGCGCGAACAGCGAGGCCGGCCCGAACAGGTCGAGGTCGGCGGCGTACGGGTGGTCGGGCGGCACGAATTCGCGGTGCTGCACGCCCTCGCCGCGCCAGTCGTCGTCGAGCCGCCGGAGCGCCCGCCGGTAGTGCAGGGCGGCCAGCTCGGCGCGGGCCCGCCGGCGATACGCGCCCTCGTGGACGACCACCAGCGCGAAGAACCCGAACAAGGGCGCGAACGAGGCCGCGAGCACCGCCGGCCGGTCGGCCAGGCCGAAGCCGAGGAGGACCAGGAAGACGACGAAGACGCCGAGCCGCCAGTCGGAGATCCGGCGAATTTGGCCGTCGACGCGATCGACGACCGCCTGCCGCGCGGCGAGCCGGCGCTGGTACTCGCTGCGCGGGTCGGACACCGGCGAGATGATGCCGCACCCGCGCAGGATTACAACGACAACTCGAGCGCACGCGCACGACGACGACGAGACACGAGCGGCGACCGTCCGCAGCGCTGCCCGGGTCGCCTCTCGCGCGGCTGCGTGGGCGATGCCGCCGCGACCTCGGCGGTCCGTGAATCCTGGGGCCGCCACCTCGGGCGACGAGGTAGACCGGGAAGACACGCCCGCAGCTCGCCGCCCCGCCGCGGAGCCGCGCGAGCCGGCCACGAGCACACGAGCGCGGTGGAGCTCCGCCCGCTCCGCGCCGCTGCTGACGAAGCGAGCGAGCCCGCAAGGTCCGCGACGCGCCGCGCGGCCGCTCCGTGCGGAGGAGAGCCGATGCCACCGGGGCGCCGAGCGGAACGCCTCGCGCGGGAGCACCTCGATTACATGCCCCCAAGGACATGCTTTGATGAACATTGCAAAAAGGACATGCCCCCAAGGGCATGACCATGGATCATCCGTCGAGCTCGCACAGCCGGCGCAGCGCCGCCCGGATCTCGCCCAAATTGTGGCCGTCGTAGCGGATCGCGTTCGGGTGCGAGAAGCCGGCGTTCCACGGCTGGGCCGGCAGGATGACCAGGCCGCGCGGGCGCCATTCCAGCCAGCGCTCGACGTAGGGCGGCCAGTCGTCGACCAGGACCTTGCCGTAGACGAGGCCCTTGTCCATCGTGATCGTCACCGGCACGCCGGGGAGGTTCTGCTGGCACCACTCGAGCTTTTCGGTCCAGGCGCTCGGGGTGCCGACCGGGCCCTTGGTGAGCACGTGGATCTCGAAGCGCAGCGCCTGCAATTCGGCGAGCACGTCGAACCCGAGCTGCAGTCGCGGCAGCGAGCGCCACCAGCCGGGCTGGCGGCGGATCACCGTCTCGCGCGCGCGCAGCCACGGCGGGCTGTCGTCGTCGCCACCCAGCGGCGGATCGGCGGGGCCCCGAAGGCTCTCGAGGTCGCGCAGGAGCGCGCCCTGGTAATCACAGAGAGTGCCGTCCATGTCGATGAGCGCGACCAACCCGACCTTCGCCATGCGCCGATGGTAGCCCGAGGGTCGCGCGATCGCCACGCGCCTGGTGCTCGTGCGGCCGGCGTGATACCCCGGAGGCATGATGAAGCGCGCCTCATCGTGCATGTTTTCGCTCGCGCTCGCGTGCGGCGGCGGCGGCGGCTCGACCACCGCCGACACCGGCACGACCACCGACGCGACGAGCACCGACGCGACCGGCACGACCACCGAGACCGGCACGACCTCCGAGACCGGCACTGCCGACACGTCGACCTCGACCGCGCCGACGACCACGAGCGACACGACGACCACCGGCACGCCGCCCACCGGGACGAGCACCGACGCGACCACCACCGACGCGACGACGACCACCAGCACGACCACCGGCGCGGTCGACCCGCCGATGTCGCTGGAAGACGTCGTCGACGGCGAGCTCGAGCTGATCGCCGACGGCCACATGTTCACCGAGGGCCCGATCTGGAGCCCCGAGGGGTACCTGCTCTACAGCGACATCCCGGCCAACACGATCTTCCGCTGGGCCGAGGGTGAGCAGGCCAGCCCGTTCATCAACCCGAGCGGCAACTCGAACGGCCTCGCGTTCGACCTCGAAGGACGACTGCTCGCGGCCGAGCACGGCGGGCGACGGGTCTCGCGCCGCGTGATCGGCGAGCAGGACGCCGAGACCCTGGTCGGCGAGTTCGAGGGCCAGAGCCTGAACAGCCCCAACGACCTCGCGGTCCGCAGCGACGGCACGATCTACTTCACCGACCCGCCCTACGGGATCCAGCCGAACCAGCAGGAGCTCGACTTCCAGGGCGTGTTCCGCATCGACCCGCAGGGCCAGCTGTCGCTCGTCGCCGACGACTTCGACCGCCCGAACGGGATCGCCCTGTCGCCCGACGAGAGCCTGCTCTACGTCGCCGACACCAACGCCGAGCACGTGCGCGTGTTCGACGTCCAGCCCGACGGCGACGCCGTCGGCGGGCAGGTGTTCGTCGACCTGCAGAGCGACCAGCCCGGCAACCCCGACGGCATGGCGGTCGATTCGTTCGGCGACCTGTTCGTCAGCGGCGGCGGCGGCGTCCGCGTGGTCACGCCCGCCGGCGAGCTGCTCGGCACCATTGCAGTCCCGGAGCAGGTCACGAACTGCAAGTTCGGCGACCCCGACGGCAAGGCGCTGTTCATCACCGCGCAGGCGCGGGTCTACCGGATCCGCCTCAAGGTCGAGGGCGCCTGAGCGGGCGCGCGTGCGGGCGCCCGCGGCAATGATCGCTGCGTCACGTCCTCGTGGACAATGAGGGCACCCCGACGCGGCGCCGGGAAGACGGCTGCGGACGGGCGCCCTGCCGGGCGGGCCGTGGGATCGGCGGCACGAATCACCGGAGCGTCCCGGGTCACGCCGCCGGGCACGCCCGGCCAGCGTGTCACTGCCGCCGGCCCGCGTCGATTTTCGCCGGCTCGCCGCTCCCCGTCGCTGCGGGTTCGCTACCATCGCGCGCGATGTCCCCCGCGGAAGCCTTCACCCGGCACTTCCCCATCTCGTTCCCGTATTGCTCGCTCGAGTTCGTCGCGAAGGGGGCCGGCATCGCCGCCGAAGATGGGTGGGGCGGGTGCGTCGTGAACGACGAAGGTCACCTGGTGGCGACGATCCGGCTCTTCATCTGGGAGGACGACGGCGACGACCGATCGATCCGCGACGTCAAGGAGCAGCAGGTCACGATCGTCACCGCCCCGTACCTCGACGATCCGCGCCTGCCCGCCTACTTCGAGGGCTGGGCCGCCGCGGTGCGATTCGCGTCCGCGCGGCTCGACGAAATCAGCGCGGCCCAGGGGTTCGCCGCGGTGAGCGAGCGGCTCGCGGCCGCGATGCCGGACGAGTTCTTTTGCCCGGAGGTCCTCCGGCTGCGCCGCCCGCAGACCGCCGACGATTTCATGGACGCCCTGCTGTCGAACCGCAAGCGGCTCGGCTGGTTGTTGCCGTAGGGGACCGCGGGCGCTGCGGGCTCGTCCGCGGCGGGCGCGCCTTTGACGCCGTGGGCGGCCCCGGCGTATCGTCGCGCGGCCGATGACCGACCCCTCCGCAGCGGCTGCGAGCACGCGCTGGGCCTGGCTGCGCGGCCACCGGGGCATGTTCGTCGGGTTCGCGGCGGTCCACGCCGCGCTGGTCCTCAACTCGATCCCGCTGCGGGTGGTGTTCGGCGCCCAGCCGTTCGGCGGGCCCGACTATCAGACCCACTTTCAGCACACCCACACGCTGACGCGGGCGCTCGCGGAGGGGCGGCTATGGGTCTACGACCCGATGATGCTGGCCGGCTACCCCGCCGGTCTGTTCTTCGACGTCGACAACAAGGCCCACTTCCTGTTCTGCACCGTGCTGCACCGGCTCGGCGTGCCGCTGGCGACCGCGTTCAACCTGTTCACGTTGGTCTCGGCGATCGCCATGCCGATCTCGCTGTGGCTGGCGGCGCGGCTGTTCGGCGTGTCGGCCAAGGCGCAGGCGTGGACGTTCGGGCTCGGCGTGCTGCTGTGGCACTTCGAGTCGCTGATCCGCTTCTTCTGGGGCGGCGGCATGATCTCGTTCGCCACCGCCTCGCACCTGTGCGTGCTCGTGCTGGCGCTGTTCTGGCGTCAGCTCGGCGCGTCGCCGGTGCGCGGCGGCTGGGTGGCGCTGCTGGTGCTGCTGCCGCTGGCGCTGCTCACCCACGTGTGGAGCTTCGCCGCGCTGGCGGGGCCGATGATCGGGCTCTACCTCGCGCGCGCCCGCGGGCTCGCGCTCGCCGGCCACGCCCGCGTGTGGGCCCTGGCGGCGCTGACGGTCGCCGTCAATTCGTACTGGCTGTGGCCCGCGCTGACGCACATGGAGCTGATGGCGCCGTCGCACAAGCTCGGCCAGGCCACGCCCGACTTCTTCTTCTACGACCTGCTCGAGGTGTTCGTCGACCCGCTCACCACCGGGTTCGTCCGCCAGCGCACGCTGGTCCGCACCGTCGCGGTGCTGGCGGCGATCGGCACCCTGGTCGCCTGGCGACGCGCGCGCGCGCCGGCCCTGCGCTTCGCCGGCGGCACGCTCCTGTGGCTGTTCGGGCTCAGCTACGTCGGCGCCTTGCTGCCGCTGGTGCCGGCCACCGAGCCGTACCGGTTCGCCGCGCCGATGGCCTGCTGGGCGGCGGTGCTGGCCGGCCCGTGGCTGGCCGACAACCTGACCCGAAAGACATGGTCGCAAGTACCTGCGAGCCTGCGCGGCCTGGCGATCGGCCTGCTCGTGCTGCTGGCCCCGCGGGTCTACGCCCAGCTCGCCACCTTCCTGCCCGGGGTCGACGTGTCGCCGATGGGCTTTCTGCAGAGCGCGGTGCTGGAGGAGCAGTTCTTCCCGAGCATGCGGCTGCGGCCGATCAGCGACGACTTCCAGGAGGTCGCGCAGTGGGTCCGGGCCCAGCCCGACGACGGCCGGATCCTCGTGCATTACTGGGCCCTCGGCGAGTACCTGCGCTGGGCCACCGACCGCCCGATCCTCGGCGGATTCCCCGATCGCCGCACGATCCACGAGCAGGCCAACCTGTTCCACTGGACCGACAGCGACGAGCGCTATGGTGACGGCCTCGAGCGCTACCTGCAGACGTTCAACGTCGCCTACGTGTTGATGTCGGTGCCGCACATCCCGGCGATCGAGCGCCGCCTCGACCTGCTGGAGCCGCGCGGGATCGTCGGCGGACGCTATCGCGCCTACCGCGTACGCAGACCGTCGGGCTACGCGGCCCGCGGCAGCGCCGAGGTGAAGGCGGGGCTCGGCCGGCTCGCGGTGACGGCCGCGAAGCCCGCGCCCGGGACCGAGGAGCTGGTGCTGCGATTCCACTGGCTGGCCGAGCTGCGCTGCCGGAGCGGCGTTCCGAACGTCGATTGCCGGGTCGAGCGCGAGCCGGTCGAGGGCGACGAAACAGGGTTCATCCGGGTCGTCGGCGCGCCGACGTTGCCGGCCGAATTCGTGCTCGAACAGGGTCGTTGACGTTGCGGTGTGGACCGTCTGCGGGGCCCTGCCCCCAGGGGCGGCCGGTATCACACAGGTAGGTCGGGGACGGTGGCGGTCCGTCCGAGGCTGTTCATCCTTGGCGATACCGAGGGTCTGTCATGCGCCGTATCTCTATCTGCCCGCGGATGCTCTGGCCCGCGCTATGTGTCGGCCTCTTCGTCGCCGCTATCTCCGACGCCGAGGCGAACACTCTCTCTATTCAAACTCCCTATATCAACACCAAGATCGCGCTGGCCGGCACGGTCGTGGACCGCCAGGGTCTGCCGATCGCCGGCGCGACGGTCCAGGTCCTCGCATTCGGGGCCGGGGCCGCGAACGCGGGCCGCACCGCCACGACGGACGGCTCCGGCGCGTTCGAGCTGGAAGACCTCGACCGGCGCTCCGTGCTCCTGAAGGTCACGCGCGCCGGTTACTACCCGGAGATCATCCCCGCCGACCTGCATCGACCCGCGTACGAGGCGTCGACCAGGGTCGGCAACCTTACGCTCACCGACAAGAAGCCTGGGCGGGTGCGGCTGATGTTCGTCGGCGACACCATGTTCGGTCGCCGCTTCACCGACGAGGATCAGGACGGCCAGCAGGAGGCGAGCGATCTTATCCGCTCGGCCTCGCGCGCCGCCGACGCCGAGAAGGTCGTCCGCTACGTCGCCGACGCGCTGGCCTCCGCCGATTACGCGGTCGCCAACCTCGAATGCACCGTGAGCGCCGATCCGGGCCCGGAGCACCCTTACAAGGCCTATACCTTCTATTCGCACCCCGACACCCTGGCCGGGCTCACGGCGGCCGGGGTCGACGGGGTCAGCCTCGGCAACAACCACGTGTTCGACTACCTCGGCACCGGCGTCTACGACACGATCAACGCCGTCGCCGACCACGGGCTCGACTGGACCGGGGCGGAGATGAGCGAGACGGCGGCCCTCGACACGGCGATCCGTCGCACCGTGTCGGGGGTGCCGCTGTCGCTGCAAGGCTTCTCCGCGCTGCGCACCGACGGCTCGCAGCTCTCCGATTATTTGTTGGTGGCGCTCGACCCGGCCAAGCCGGGGGCGCTCGACGCCTCCGACGACAACTTCGACGAATTCTTCGCCGCCGAGGAGGGCCGCTTCCGCGTGCCGATGATCCACGGCGGCCAGGAGTTCAGCAGCTACCCGATCGACGCCATGCGCGAGCGCTTCGTCGACCTCGTCGACGGCGGCGCCGGCCTGGTCGTCGCCCACCACACGCACACGATGCACGGCATCGGCCTGGTCGACCCCGGCGACGGCCCGCGCTTCGTGCTGATGTCGCTGGGCAACTTCATCTTCGACCAGAGCACCTTCGCCACCACGCAGTCGTTCATCGCCGTCGCCGACGTCGACGCGACCGCGTACGGCTTCGACGTCGCCCGCCTCGAGCTGATCCCCGTCCACGTCGAGAATTACGTGCCGAAGCTGCTGGCCGGCCGCGCGCTCGAGCGCCACGCGCGGCAGCTCGGCCACCTGTCGTCGACCCTGCCGCTCGCGCCGAGCGGCAGCTCGCAGCCCGACGGCCTGCGCGGCGCGGTGGTGTTCCCGTGGCGGGGCCGCGTCGTCGCCCTGCGCGATTCGTCGCAGTACGTCAGCCACGCCAGCGACCAGTCGTTCAGCCTGCCGGTCCACGGCGGCGCCGCCGGCCCGGTCGCGTTCACCCGCCAGGACGCGACCGACGCGCTCGTCGGCGTCAAGACCGGCGCCGCGGCGAAGGTCGAGGTCGGCCGCGACATCCTGCTGTACGGGAGCTTCGAGGACGTCGACGTCGACGGCGATTACCTCGAGGGCTTCGGCTGGGACCAGAGCGAGTACCGCCACGTGCAGAGCAAGCAGGCCTACGGCGGCGTCGCCGCGGCGGTGCTGGTGCGCACCGACAAGCACGAGAGCGACGTCGAGATGCCGCTGCGGCGGACGGTGCCGATCGCCGGCGGCACGAAGTTGACCCTGCGCGGCCACGTGCGCGCCGACAACGGCGGCACCTTCCGCGTCATGACGCGGTTCTACGACGCCGACGGCGACGCGATCGGCAGCCACGAGCGCTACAGCCACGCCGCCGGCACCTACGGGTGGCGACAGTTCACGGCCTCGTTCACCGCCCCGGCCGGCGCGACGGCGATCCGCGTGTCGTTCAAGCAGGCGCCGACGCAGGCGGGCGAGGGTCGGGTCTACGTCGACGAGGTCGCGCTGATCCAGTGGGACCCGAAGCCGGCCGACGCCAAGGCCGGGGTCAGCCTGCCCGGGCCCAACGATTATTCGTACCTGCGCTTCTCGGAGATCGCCGGCGGCGGCGCTCGCCTGGCGGTCACCGTGACGCACCGGATCTACGCCGCGAAGTGATGCCGCGCGCCCGCGTCGCCGGAGCCCGAGGCGACGCGGGCGCGGGGTGTCACCCCGCGATCGCGGCCGCGTGCAGCAGCGCGGCCGCGGCCGCGCCGACCAGCGGGCCGGCGATCGGCACCCACGCGTAGCCCCAGTCGCTGTCGCCCTTGTGGCGCAGCGGCAGCACCGCGTGGGCCAGCCGCGGCCCGAGGTCGCGCGCCGGGTTGATCGCGTAGCCGGTCGGCCCGCCGAGCGACAGCCCGATCGCCAGCACCAGCAGCGCGACCGGCAGCGCGTCGAGGGCCCCGAGCCCGTGGGTCGGCGCGGCGATCTGCAGCACCCCGAGCACGAACACGAAGGTCGCGATCGCCTCGGTCAGGAAGTTGTGGCCGAGGTCGCGGACCGCCGGGGCCGTGCAGAACACGCCGCGCACCGTGGCCGGGTCGGCGGTCGCGTCGAACTGCCGGCGGTAGGCCAGCCACACGATCACCGCGCCGACGAAGGCGCCGAGCAACTGCGCACACATGTACGAAGGGACAGCCGCCCACGCGAACTTGCCCCGCAGCGCCAGCGCCAGGGTGACGGCCGGGTTGAGGTGGGCGCCGCTGGCCGCCGCCACCGCGTAGACGGCGACGAACACCGCCGCGGCCCAGCCGGCGGTGATGGCGACGAGGCCGCCGCCGTGCCCGTGCGTGCGCGCCAGCGCGACGTTGGCGACCACGCCGTCGCCGAGGACGATGAGGATCGCGGTCCCGAGGAGCTCGGCGGCGAACGGGGTCATCCCCGCGAGGATAGACCGGACGCGCCCGGCCGGTCCATCCTCGCGGCGATGGCCTCACTGCATGTCTCTGGCTGCAAGCGGCGTCCGGGCGCGCCGCGTCACCGGCCGTGCGCGCGCTGCTGGACCTCACGGCAGAAGCCAGCGCACACGCGGGGAACGACCCCGAGCCGTGTCACTCGCCGGCCGGTCGCCTCGAGGCAGCGACGCACTCGGGGCACGGACCGTCGAGCTCGTGACGGACACCAGCGGTAACCGTTCGGTGGACCGCGTCGTGACGTGAACCCTCCGAGGAGGCACCTGGCCGCGGAGGCGGATGTCGATGAATGACGGGAGCTCAGGCCTCAGTCCAGTCCTTCGGTCGCGACTCGCGGCATTTTTCGCCGAGCGCTCGACTGCCCGGATCCGTCGCTCACGCGAGGCTCGCCTGAGCGATTTCGTCCCGGCGCCTGCTACCCCGGGCTGCTGGCCTCAGGCCCGGGGGAGGAGCCGCTTGCCCGTCGCGGGATCCCACACGCCGAGGCGCCGGTCGTCGACGACGCCGGCGATGCGCAGCCCGTCCGGCGACGTGAAGAACATCGTCTTGTCGACAGCTCCATCCGCGTCGAGCTTCTTGCGCTTCTTGCCCGCGACGACCTCGTCGGCGAACACGCGGAGTCTCCCGTCGGGCGACGTATCCGACTCCTTGTAGCCCGTGCGCTCCGACGTCTCGTCGGACCACTCGTGCGGCTCGC
Source organism: Nannocystis exedens (assembly GCF_002343915.1). Taxonomy (GTDB): domain Bacteria; phylum Myxococcota_A; class Polyangia; order Nannocystales; family Nannocystaceae; genus Nannocystis; species Nannocystis exedens. Next base: position 8,316,263 of record NZ_NETK01000001.1, read on the forward strand.
GCTTGAGGAGCTTCATCGACGGCACTGCGAGCTCGATCAGCTCGTTCCCCTCGTCGCCTTCCATCGCCACGAGCAGCCGCTTCTCGTCGGTCTGAAAGCGCGCGATCGGCCCGCCCGCGTGATTGCCGTGCGCCCAATTGCCGAGCTGCTTGCCCGTCTTCGCGTCCCACAGGGCGACGGTGTTGTCGCCGCCCTTCACGGCGCTCGTGCTGACCGACGCGATGTACTTGCCCTTCGGCGACACCTGCACGTCGACGACCTCGCCCTTGGGATGACCCGCGTACTCGACGAGCAGCTCGCCCGTCGCCAGATCGAAGCGCTTCAACGCCCGTGCGCCACCGATGACGCTCTTCGAGTCGGGGCTGAACGCCACCGCATGGAGGAACTGCATGCCACGTCCGCCGGCGGAGGTGATGCGATGCAGCTGCGCGCCCGTCGACGAATCCCAGATGCAGATCGCGCCGTCGTGTCCCGTCGAGACGAGGTAGCGACCATCGGGGGACGCCGCGAGCGCGAGGATGTCTCCCTCATGCGTCATCGCGGATGTCGCGGGCTTCGCCTTCGCGGCGGGCGCGAGTCGTCTCTTCAGCGCCGCGTCGACCTTGATGAAGTCCCGCCGCGTCGCACTCGTCGCGTCGTAGCCGGCCTTCGCCTTGGCCTCGTCGGCATAGAGTGCGAACGCGGGAGCGGAGCGCTTGGTGAGGTTGCCGGGGTTGAGGTCGCTGCTCCACGCGCACGGCGCTCCCGACGCATCGAACGCGGCATACGACGCGAGCAAGCACCCTGCTTTCACGCCGACGATGTTCACGCCCACGCGCTTCGCCCGGTCGACTTTTCCCCACGTCCCTGCGGCGTTCATCGGCACGACGAACCCGTCGACGCCCGCGGCCGCGACGAGCGCTCGCACCGCGCGTGTCGACCAGTCGACGCCGTCGGCGTCGGCGAAGTCGGTCTGGAATTGAAAGTCCTCGAGGCGAAACGTGGCCGGGGGCTGGCTCATCTGTCCCCAGCGTCGGGCAGGTCGTGCGCGCGGTCAATCGTTCGGTTCGACCCGAACGACGATCGGGGGCCCGCTTCGTCGACGGCCACGCCAGCGAAAGGATCACCGGTGTTGTTTCGCCCGTCGACGCTGCCGCCTGGTTCAAGCACTGCGGTGTCGTCGGAGCTCGACACGCGGGAGACCTGCCGTCACAGGCGCTGCCACAGCTTGCGCTGGCCGGTGGCCGAGGCCTCGGCGATGGTGTCGACGAGGTGGTGAAGCTTGACGGCGTCGCGGAAGCTCGGGGCGACCGACGTGCCCTCGACGAGGTCGCGGGCGAACGCGGTGTACAGCTCCGCGACCTGGTGGGCGTCGCCGGTGAGGTCGCCGCGCGGCGACCAGGAGTAGCGCGCGGGCGTCGGCAGCGGCGCGAGCGGCTGATCGTCGCCGCGGGCGCCCGAGAGCGAGAGGTCGGGGCCGATCACGAGGTCGCCCTCGGTGCCGGTGAGCACGGTCTGAAGGATCGGGCCGTTGCGCTTGCCGCCTTCGAAGTGGGCCGAGAGCACCGCACCGCTGGCCAGCGTGCCGCTGATGAGCACCTGGTCGGGCGCGGTGACCGGCAAGATCTCGCCGGTCTCGGCGATCCGCGTCTCGTCGAACTGGCGGGCCACCACCGCCGACAGGGTGTGGAAGTCGCCGACGGCCGCGAGCACCGTGTCGAGGAAGTGGGCGCTGACGGTCGCCAGCGTGTTGACGCCGCTGGCCGCGTCGGCGGTGTAGGCGTAGCTCTGCGGGCGCGTGGCCCCCAGCAGCGGCAGCGCCACGTGCAGCGTCGCCGAACGCAGGCGGCCGAGGTAGCCCTGGGCCAGCAGGTCGCGCAGGTAACGGATGCTCGGCGCCAGCCGCCGCTGCAGGCCGATCACGGTGCGCACGCCGGCGCGCTCGGCCAGCGCCGCCAGCTCACGCGTCTCGGCCGACGACACGCCCAGCGGCCACTCGCTGAACACGTGCTTGTGGGCCGCCAGCGCGGCGCGCACCAGCGGCGCGTGCTCCGGCGCCCGCACCGAGACGACCACGAGGTCGACGTCGGGGTGCTCGATCAGCTTGCTGGCGCGGTCGAAGGCATGCGCCGCGCCGAACCGCCGCGCCGCCTCGTCGGCGCTGGCCTGCCGGGTGGTCGCCACGGCCTCGAGCCGGAAGGCCGGCAAGCCGGCCAGAGCCGGCAAGTGGGACTGGACCGCCCAGCTCCCGTTCGGGCTGGCGCCGATGATGCCGACCCGGATCTTCCGCTTCACGTCAGTGTCGCCCATAAAAACCCGCTCCTCGCAGCCGCGCTGCAGTGATGCCATTTTTCAGGTGCCGGCCGCCAGGGCCCGCCGCCGCGTGGAGGCGAGCCAGCCGAGAATGATCAGTGTCAACATGAAAGGTCCTCCGCGAACGGCACCGGCCTCGGGGGTTTCGATTGCGTGGCTCGGTGGCACGCGCGCGGTCCGACACGGCGACGATCCGCCGTCGGTGCACGGGCGCGGTGCGACGAGATCAGACGCCGCGACGACAGCGTCGACAGCGGTCGGCCCGACACGCTCGACACGCGCCGCGCCCGGGACAGCGCACCCGCGCCGCCGAACCTGCACCTGCATGAAGCCCGTGGACCACGCCCTGCATCGAGTGAAGATGATTCCATTAAAATAGAAATATGCAAGGGAAATCTGTCTGCGCGCAGTCGCGCATCGTGCCGAAAGGTCGGTCGGTGGGGCAGATTTCGCGGGAATGACGAGGCGGGCAGGAGAAAATCGCGTCGCCCGGCTGTTCAGAAAAGTATACGCCGAGCGGGCGCGGGGGGCACATGTCCGAAGAGACATGCATGGCGATGCCGGCCGGCGGTCGCCAGCCCCGGCCACTCTCGCCATGCTGCTGTCCACCCGTCGCGGCGGCTACGGCGGCTCGTGGCTCGCTGGGCGACCGAATGAGACAGGACATGGCAGTCGCGGTTTGCTACGCTGCATGGCCCTGTCTTCCCGCAGACTGCGCAGGAGACGGGGTCTGAGTGCTCTCGGAGAGGATGATGGCACGCGCTCTCAAGGTATCTGCACAGAGATCGCTGCTCGATCGGCCGCAGCGATCGGGGATCTTGCCGACGCTCTGGTTCTGGAACGATTGGGAGGCCCAACGCCTCATCCTGCCATTCATCATCCTGTCGATCCCTGGCTTTCTCTTGCTTACATGCTTCGGATGCGGCTGGGGCTCGAGCCCTGGGTCAGCATCGTGATCACCCTAACAATGTCCGTTCTGATGATGGGGCTGATGGAACGGTACGTGCGCGAGCAGGCGCGGCTGCGTTCCGTGGAGGAGAGCGCCGAGGTGCCGCTCCCCGCCACCGCCGGCGCGCGAGCCGGCCGCGGCCTCGTGATCTCGATGGCGGCCGTCGCCGGGGCCCTGACCGTGTTGCTGCTCTTGCAGGTAAGTTTCGCACTCCTTGGTGCGGCCGCGGTCGGCGGGGTCGCGCTCATCGCCGCGACCCTGTGGCGGGGCTCGTCCGGAGCGAGGCGACTCGCATCCGGCGAGAAGTCGGGAGCGCCTGCCCTCCCGGAGTCCGAGCAGGGGGAGCGGTAGGCGGCCGAGCCTCGCGCTCCTTCCCCGGGTGCGGCTGCGCCGGCGGCCACGGGCCCGGGCGCGGATGCCCCGGCGGCATGTCCGAAGAGACATGTAGGGCGGACGGCCTCGCAGCGCGCGCTCGCGCGCAGCGCCCGGCGACGCTCACGGCTTGCGCGGCTTGCCGAACAGGCGCCGACGCAGCAGGTTGCGCTTGACCGGGCGCTTGCCGGCGTCGTCGGGCGGCTCGCCGTCGCGGGTGATCCGCAGCTGCCCGCCGGCGACCCACACCTTTTTCAGATGCTGCAGCAGCTCGTCCGGCAGCTCGGCGGGCAGCTCGACGAAGGTGTGGTCCTTTTGAATGTCGATGCGGCCGATCTGCTTGCTCGTCAGCCGCGCCTCGTTGGCGATCGCGCCGACCAGGTTGCCGGGCTTGAGGCCGTGGATGTGGCCGACCTCGACGCGGTAGGCCGCCATGCCGGGCTCGGGGCTGCGGGGGGCAGGGCGCTCCTCGGGCTCGGGACGCTCCGGGGCCAGCAGGAACGGCACGCCCTTGCGCACCAGCTTGGCCAGGGCGGCGGCGATCTCGAGCGCCGGGATGTTGTCCTCGCGCTCGAGCTCCTCGATCGCGCTCTGGAACGGCTCGAGGCCGCCGGCGGCGATGCTGTCGCGGATCTGCTGCTTGAAGCGGGCGAGCCGGACGTCGCTGACCATCTTGCTGGTCGGCAGCTCCATCGGCGTGATCGGCTGCCGGGTGGCGCGCTCGATCATCCGCAGGAGGCCCCGCTCGCGCGGGGCGACGAACAGGATCGCCTCGCCGCTGCGGCCGGCGCGGCCGGTGCGGCCGATCCGGTGGACGTAGCTCTCCGGGTCGGTCGGCACGTCGTAGTTCATGACGTGGCTGATCCGGTCGACGTCGAGGCCGCGGGCGGCGACGTCGGTGGCGACGAGGATGTCGATCGCGCCGTCGCGCAGCATGGCGATCGTCTTCTCGCGCTGGGCCTGCGGGATGTCGCCGTTGATCGCGGCGGCCGCGAAGCCGCGGGCCTGCAGGCGCTCGGCCAGATCGTCGGTCGCGACCTTGGTGCGGGCGAACACGATCATCGCCTCGAACGGCTCGGCCTCGAGGATCCGCGTCAGCGCGTCGAGCTTGTGCACACCGCTGACGATCCAGTAGCGCTGGCGGATGTTGTCGGCGGTGCGGCTCTTGCCGGCGATCGTGACCTCGACCGGCTCGCGCAGATAGGTCTGGGCGATCCGCCGGATCGGCGGCGGCAGGGTGGCCGAGAACAGCGCGGTCTGCCGCGCGGCCGGGGTGGCGCGCAGGATGGTCTCGACGTCGTCGATGAAGCCCATGCGCAGCATCTCGTCGGCCTCGTCGAGCACGACGTGCCGCAATTGCGAGAGGTCGAGCGCGCCGCGGCCGAGGTGGTCGATGATCCGCCCGGGCGTGCCCACCACGACGTGAACGCCGCGCGCGAGCGCGTTCAGCTGCGGGCCGTAGCTCTGGCCGCCGTAGATCGGCAGGACGCGAAAGCCGGGCAGGTGGGCGGCGTAGCGCTGCAGCGCCTCGGCGACCTGGATCGCCAGCTCGCGCGTGGGCGTGAGCACGAGCGCCTGCAGGACCGGCCGGCTGCGATCGAGGCGGGCGAGGATCGGCAAGGCGAAGGCGGCGGTCTTGCCGGTGCCGGTCTGGGCCTGGCCGAGGAGGTCGCGCCCGGCGAGCAGGTGCGGGATGGTCTGCGACTGGATCGGCGACGGCGTCTCGTAGCCGACGTCGCGCAGCGCTCGCAGCAGCGGTTCGGGCAGGTCGAGCGCGGCGAAGCCGGTCGGCGGGGAAAGGTCTTCGTCGGCGCTCATGCGCGGGAACCTCTACCCGATTAAAAAGGCCGCGGGGCCCGCGGCGGCGTGCCGTTGGACACGCCGTCGGGGCGATGGCGAGGCGACGCGCCGGCCCCGAGGCGGACACCGGCGACGTGCTCGCTGGACCATTCTTGGGGGCGACGGCGAGGCGATGCGCCGGCCGGGGATCGGCCGCCGGGGGCGTGGCGGGGTCTGCCTCGCGCGGACGGACCGCCGCGGATGACCTCGCCGCCCTGCAGGGCGTCGGACCCCTGGGACGAACTCGCTGCGGGGTGCGTCGGGTCGGCGCCATGCTCGGGGGCGTGGGCCGCGGCCGGGCGGCGCCTCGACAGGGAAGGACCCTTGGTTGCGATCTGCGCACTCGCGCGCACCGGGGCCGCTTCCGGGGTTTTCGTCGAGCGCCGGCGCAGGTGCTTGCGGGTGCAACGGTTCGGCGCATCTTCGCAGCGATCGGGGTCGGCCGGCGGACGCACCGTGGCGATGAGGGCGAGAAAAAGCCCAGAGGTCGCTTCGCATGAGCACGGTCTGCAAAAGAGTCGTCGCGGCTGCTCGCAGCGTGGAGTGATGGCATGTACGACGTGATCATCGTCGGCGGCGGGCCCGCCGGGCTCAGCGCGGCGCTCGTGCTCGGGCGCAGCGACCGCAGCGTGCTGGTGTGCGACCGCGGGGACCATCGCAACGACAGCTCGCGGGCGGTCCACGGCTTTTTGACCCGCGAGGGGACGCCGCCGGACGAGCTGCTGCGGCTCGGTCGCGAGCAGCTGCGGCCGTACAAGGTCGAGTTCGCGGCGGTCCCCGTGACCGACGCCGTGCGCGAGTCGCCGGGCTTCCTGGTCAGCCTCGCCGACGGCCGGCGCGCCCGCTGCCGCAAGCTGCTGCTCGCCACCGGCCTGGTCGACCTGCTGCCGCCGATCGCCGGCCTCGGTCCGCTGTGGGGCCGCAGCGTGTTCGTCTGCCCTTATTGCGACGGCTGGGAGTTCCGCGGCGCCCCGCTCGCGGCCTGCGGCGCCGAGGGAGCGGCGCTGGCGCTGTCGCTGCTGCGCTGGTCGCAGGACGTAATGCTGTTCACGAACGGCGGCCGGCCGCTGGCGGGCGACGAAACCGAGCGGCTGGCGGCCGCGGGGGTGCGGGTGCGCGAGGAGCCGATCGAGCGCCTGGAGGGCCACGAGGGCACCCTGGAGCGCGTCGTGCTGGCGGGCGGGGAGGCCGAGCCGCGGCGGGCGCTGTTCCTCAAGCTGCCGCAGCGCCAGCGCTCCGACCTGGCGGAGAAGCTGGCGCTGCCGGTCGACGACAAGCACGGGGCCGAGACCCGGCGGCGGCAGTCGACACGCGTGCCCGGGCTGTACCTCGCCGGCGACGCCTCACGCGACGTGATGTTCGCCATCGTGGCCGCGGCCGAGGGTGCGGTGGCCGGCATGACGATCGACGGCGAGCTGCAGGCGGAGGAGCTGGCCGAGCGCGTGCGCCGGGGCTCGCCGGCGTCGCCCGGGAAGTGAGGGCCGGCCGGCGAACGGTGGCGCGCGACCGCGGCCCGCGCCGCACTCGCGGCAGGACGTCGATTGCCGGTCGGCGCATCTCATTCATAGTCCCGGCATGCAAGACGAACGAAACACCGAGGAGCCGGCGGACGAGGTTCACACCTGGCTCGCCAACCTCGCCCGCGAGCTGTTCCAGACCGAGCAATCGGCCCAGCGTCACCCTCGCCTCGAGGCCGAGCGCCTCGGGGACGTACCCCCCGCCCACTGCCTGCGCGCGGTCGCAGACCACGCAGACTCGGCGCTGGCCGAATTGCCGGGGCTTGCCGAACAGTACAAGCTGCCCGTCAGCACCGGCGGCCGGGCCGTGGGCGCGGCGTTCTCGGTGGTCCGCAATCAATTCGCGGACATGTTCCTCAGCCTCGAACGCTCGTACCGCGGGACGCTGCTCGGCATGCGCCACGGGGTCGATCTGATGCTCCTGTTCGAGAAGGTTGCCCGCCGCGACGGCGCCGTGGCGCTCGCCGATTGGTGCGTGGGGTGGCTCGAGAAGCGGACGGCCCTGCTCGCCGAAGCCGAGCAAGCGCTGGCCTGGTTCGCCGAGCACCCGGAGCGCGCGCTGGAAGCCGCGACGCACCGGCCGCTCGCCCGCGCCTTCCGCGCGACGGTGGCGGGGATCGAGCACCTCGCCGACCGCCTGCGCCAGCCGCGGCGCGCTCCGCCGTCGGTCGCGTCGGAGTCGGCGCACCGGGACGCGTAGTCGAGCCCGCCGCAAGGATGTGAGCACGGCGGACTCTGCCGTTTGCCGGGCTCGACGGGGCGATGATTCGCGCGGCGAGCTCGAGCGTGGGGCCGCCCGTGGACGCGGCGATGCGCGGCGACCGGCGCCGCGCACCGCCGGTTCAGGTCACGCCGGCTCGCAGCCGCAGCCGGTGTCGTCGAAGAAGTGGACCATGCCCTCCGGGCACGGGAACTTCAACCACTTGCACTCTTCCGGATCGTAGCTGACGTACTGGCGGCCGCCGTCGCCGGCCTGCTCCTGGCAGACGCCGAGGCAGTCGGCGCCGCCGTTCTGCGGGTCGCAGTCGTCGTCGGGGATGTCGACGCACTCCTGGCCTTCGGGGCAGGCGAGGCCGGCGAAGCCGCCGCAGAACGGCGGGGCGTCCTCGCAGATGCCGATGCAGTCGGAGCCGCCGTTCTGAGGATCGCAGTCGTCGTTGGGATCGTCGACGCAGACCTGGCCTTCGGGGCAGGGCGTGCCCGGGAAGCCGCCGCAGGTGGCGGGAGCGTCCTCGCAGATGCCGATGCAGTCGGAGCCGCCGTTCTGAGGATCGCAGTCGTCGTTGGGATCGTCGACGCAGACCTGGCCTTCGGGGCAGGGCGTGCCCGGGAAGCCGCCGCAGGTGGCGGGAGCGTCCTCGCAGATGCCGATGCAGTCGGAGCCGCCGTTCTGAGGATCGCAGTCGTCGTTGGGATCGTCGACGCAGACCTGGCCTTCGGGGCAGGGCGTGCCCGGGAAGCCGCCGCAGGTGGCGGGAGCAGGCGGGGCGTCCTCGCAGATGCCGATGCAGTCGGAGCCGCCGTTCTGAGGATCGCAGTCGTCGTTGGGGTCGTCGACGCAGACCTGGCCTTCGGGGCAGGGCGTGCCCGGGAAGCCGCCGCAGGTGGCGGGAGCGTCCTCGCAGATGCCGATGCAGTCGGAGCCGCCGTTCTGAGGATCGCAGTCGTCGTTGGGATCGTCGACGCAGACCTGGCCTTCGGGGCAGGGCGTGCCCGGGAAGCCGCCGCAGGCGGTCGGACCGGGATCTTCGCAGTACCCGATGCAGTCGGCGCCGTCCTTGTACGGGTTGCAATCGTCGTTGGGGTCGTCGACGCAGACGAGGTCGCCCGGGCATTCGAGGCCCGCGAAGCCGCCGCAGACGAGCGTCGGCTCGCCCTTCCGCGGGGTGATGTCGCCGGAATCACAGGCCATGAGGGCGCTGAGGGTCAGAGTGAGATGGGTGAAATGCCTAAGGTATTTGCGCATGATTTCTCCGAAACCCTTCCGGTGATGAAAGGGTCATGGAGGATATGACCAGGGAGGGCCGATTGCCTCGACCAGTCCCTGCAATCGCTCGAGAGGAACGTCCCGCCCTCGCGTGAAACCTCGGCGCGAGAGGCGTAAACGATCGCGCGTGGGGGCTACGATTCGCGGCAGAGGCCGGCCACCCGTGCTCCTGGCCGAAGGCCGCTGCGAGGGGTGAATTCCTCCTGGAGGACAGCGCAGCGCGCAAATGGCCCAAGGCGGTTTTCTGGAGGCGGACCGCGAGGGATCGATCGCGCGCCTGAGGGGAATCCCTCGACGACGCCGGCTCCATCCGCGACCTCGAAGGAGTGACCGACGGCCAGTTGTCATTCATTTAAATAGAAAAATAGCCCTTGCAGATCCCGGGTTATTTTTCGCTCTGGCCCCGTGGTCCGGAGGTGCCGACAATGGCGCGAGAACCCGCGCCGCGAGGCAGGTTTCTTCCATTCGTCGTACAATGCCGGCGATGTCCGACCGCTTCAGCCGCACCGCGCTCCTGGCAGCCTTCGCCCGGGCCGCCCACGCCCGCGACCCCGCGTTCCGCGGGCCCGACGTGCTGGCCGAGCGCCTCCTCGACGGCTGGATGCGGGTGGTGCTGAAGAGCCGCCTGGTCCGCGGCGCGGTGCGGCGGATCTACGAGCGGCGCATGCCGGGCACCTTCGAGTTCCTGGCCGCGCGGTCGCACTTCTTCGACGAGGTCGTGCGCGAGCAGCTGGCCGCCGGCGCGCGTCAGGTGGTGATCCTCGGCGCCGGCTTCGACACCCGCGCCCACCGCTTCGCCGAGCTGGCGGCGCGCCAGGGGGCGACGTTCTTCGAGGTCGACACGCCCGCGACCCAGGCGGAGAAGCGGCGCCGCGCGGCTCGCCTCGGCCCCGCGCCGCACCTGCGCTACCTGGCCGTCGACCTGAACCGCACGTCGCTGGCGGACGCGCTGCGGGCGGGAGGCTTCGACCCGGCGGCGCGGACGGTATTTCTGTGGGAGGGCGTGACCTTCTATATCTCGGCGCCTGCGGTCGACGCGGTGCTGCGATTCGTCGGCGAGGGCGCCGGGCCCGGCAGCGTGATCGTGTTCGACTTCCTGTTCGAGCGCGCGGTGACCGACAGCGCGCCGGCCTACGGGCTCGCGGAGGGGCGGGCGTTCGTGGCGTCGCGCGGCGAACCATTCACGTTCGGCATCGACGAGGCGCGGGTCGACGCGTTCCTCGCCGAGCGCGGGCTGCGGGCGCTGGCGTGCCTGCTGCCGGAGGACATGCAGCGCCGCTGGTTCGCCCGGCCCGGCGGACACCAGGGCCGGGTCGCGGGCTTCTACGGGATGGTCCTCGCCGGCCGCGCCGCGGACTGACAGCATGTTTCATACGACTTGATGCGTGCTGACGAGGCAGTGTTCGAACCACCCGACGGCCTCGGCTGGCGTGACGAGGCTGGAGATGGCGCGAATGGCGGATTTGAGGAGCGGGACGGTTCGCGCTCCGAGGCCGGGGAGTGCGCCTCGGTCGACACCATGTGCCGACAGTGCGGCGGGCGATGCTCCGAAGTCGCCATTGGCCGTCGGCGCGCCGCCGAGCCGCGCGGGCACGAGCGGGTGAAATCGCGAGGGCGAGACATGCCGTCCGTGCTATCGCGGACGGCATCGTGAAGTCATCCATGCTCGCGCTGCTCCTCGCCGGGTGCATCGGCTGCTCGTCGACCAAGAAGCCGGACTCGCCGCCGCCCGACGCCGCCGGCGAGTCGTGCGGAGACACCACATGCAAGCCGCCCGAACGGTGCGTCGATGTGCACGGGAGGCAGCCCGGGCCCCCGAGCATGGAGTGCTGGATCCCCTGCGCCGCTCACCCGTGCCCCGCCGGCATGGTGTGCGAGATGATCTACGACGGCCCGGGCAAGGTGTGCGTCGAGCCCAACCCCGGATGATCCGCCGATCCCGAGCGCGCCTCCGGCCGCTCCGGTGGTCACGTCTCGCCGCCGCAGCGGAGGGCGCCGGTGCCGATGATCCTCACGGCTTGCGCGAGTGGCGATGCTGCGTGCCCCGTCGACGCGGTCACGACACGCGGCGTTTGCTCCCCACCCGGTCGTTCGCACGCGCGGCGGCCTGCTCCTGGCCGGCGCCGGTGGGCCCGAGCAGCGGCTCGCACGCGGCTCGCCCGTGCCCCTCGCGGAGCTTCAGCGGATCAACCCGCGGTGTACTTGCTGTGAGGCCCGCCGTCCTGCGGTCATTCGCCGCGGGCGCGGTCGGCTCGCGGTCCGTGCAATCGCGCTGCCATGATTCGCGCCGCAGGCCGAGCTCGCTGCGGCGGGCGTGCGGACGACTCGCAGCGGGCGGTCGGGCGATCTTTTTGCGGTCGCTCGCTGGACGGCCCCGCGAGGCCGCTCACCCTTGCGGAGGCCGCCGAATTTGCGGCGTCCTCGATTCCTGCAAGGAGATGATGCTCATGTGGATCTTCCATGCTGCCACGACCGCCCTCCAGACGGCGCTGCTCGCCGGGTTCGCTGCGGCCGCCGAGCCCGAGACGGTGGTCGACCTCGACGAGGCGTTCCTGGTGGACGAGTCCGGCGAAGCGGCGCGCGACCAGGCCTCGCTCGTGTACTTCATCGACGACAGCCAGGGGCTCGATCTGCTCGAGGACGGCGCGGTGAGGCTGGCTCACCGCGGCGACTTCGTGGTCCTCCGCGGCCCGAGCCAGATCGAGGTCAAGGTCACGCAGGGGGAGCGCGGCGGCGCGACGATGACGACGAGCTACATCATCCGCCGCATCGACTACGGGACGCTCTACCGGCTGACCAATAACGAGACCAGCGGCTGGGACATCGACATCGAGGTACGCCTCCTCCAGCCCGGTTGAGGGTCCGTCCGCGACGGCCCGGGCGCGAACCTCCTCCGCGGGTGAACGCGCTCGGGACGGCAGCACCGGCGCGCGGGAGTTTTCTCGTCGCCGGCGAAGCGCTCGACGGCCCTGCTCGGTGCGCCTCGTGTCGACGCAGCCTTCGGACCCGGGCCTGCCGCCGGCGGAGCAGTCGGCCTCGACCCACCGGCCGCTGGCGGGCGTCAGCGAAGACGTCGGGGCGCGGGTTTCGTGGCGGCGTCGCACGCACCCGAACGTCGCGGCGCGGTCGTCGCGGCGAGCACGGTCGGCGAGGGCCGCGAGGCGGGCCCCGCGGTGGACGAGGATGTGTCCCCGGAGACAGGTGGCGATCGAGAGGGACGAGATCGCGGCGCGTGGTTCGAGGCGGCGGTCGTCGCGGTGAGCGTGGTCGGCGAGGGCCGCGAGGCGGCCCCGCGGTGGACGAGGATGTGTCCCCGGAGACAGGTGGTGATCGAGAGGGACGAGATCGCGGCGCGTGGTTCGAGGCGGCGGTCGTCGCGGTGAGCGTGGTCGGCGAGGGCCGCGAGGCGGGCCCCGCGGTGGACGATGATATGTCCCCGGGGACAGGTCGCAGTCGAGAGCCTCGACATCGCGGCGCGTGGTTCGCGGTGGCGCCGCACGCCAGCGAAATCCCAGCGCCGTCGACGTGGTGAGCAGGGCCGGCGAAGGCAGCCGAGGCGCCGACATCGCGGGGACGACCCGGAGCTCGGCGGCGCGACGTCGGCGCTCCCCGAGCATGGGCTCGGACACCGACGGAAATCACGGCACAGGAGCCGGGGACGCACGATGCGAGCTCCGGCGTATCCTGGTGGGCTGTCGCCGAACTCCCGGATCGGTCGGGGCGAGGCGAGGGGGCCGCGTGCGGTGGCGTCGGCGGCGGGGCGAGAGAGCTTGCGTATCTTTCGGACGGAATTCGGCGTAGGTGGGCGATGTCCGGGTGGACGTTCTGCGGACAGTCGCTGCAGGGGATGTCCGCATCGCGGGGCGCCAATTGATTCGCCGCCGAGGTTCACCTTGACGATGCCCCGCTCGCGTCTGGTCTTGCGCGAGGTTTTCCTTTCGCCGGTCTCCGTCCATGGTCTTCGATTCGGTCCGTACACTCCTCACTTTGGCTGCTGGTTTCGAGGCGCAGGTCGACCGCGACGCCGAGCAGGTCGCTTGCCGATTTCGCGGCGCTTCGCTGACGTACGGCGAGCTCGATCGGCGGGCGAACCAGCTCGCGCGACGCCTGCGCGCGCTCGGGGTGCGCGACGAGTCGTGCGTCGCGGTGCACCTCGAGCGCTCGCTCGCGGCGGTCGTGGCGATCGTGGCGGTGGTCAAGGCCGGCGGCGCCTACGTGCCGCTCGACCCGGAGCACCCGGCCGAGCGCTGCGCCTTCACGATCCGCGACTCGGGCGCGGTCGTGGTCGTCACCGAGCGCTCGCTCTGGCGCGGCGCTGCCGTCCCCGACGGGCCGGCGGTCGTCTGGCTCGACGACGCCGACCTCGGGCTCGCGGCCGAGTCGCCCGAGCGCCTCCCGCTCGTGGCGACGCCGGAGAGCCTGGCCTACGTGATCTACACGTCGGGGTCGACCGGCGCGCCGAAGGGCGTGATGGTCACGCATCGCAACGCGGCGCGCCTGTTCGCGGCCACGAACGCGTGGTTCGGGTTCGGCGCCGCGGACGTGTGGGCGCTCTTTCACTCGCTCGCGTTCGACTTCTCGGTCTGGGAGCTGTGGGGCGCGCTGCTGTACGGCGGCACCGTGGTGATCGTGCCGTTCGAGGTGTCGCGCTCGCCGCGGCAGATGGCCCGGCTCCTGGCGGAGGAGGGGGTCACGGTGCTCAATCAGACGCCGTCGGCCTTCCGCGCGCTGTCGCCGGCGCTGCTCGCCGAGGGCGGGCCGCTCGCGCTCCGCACCATCATCTTCGGCGGCGAGGCGCTCGACTATCGCGCGCTGCGGCCGTGGGTCGCGCGCCACGGCGACCAGACGCCGCGGCTCGTCAACATGTACGGGATCACCGAGACCACGGTCCACGTCACCTATCGCCCGGTGCTCGCCGGCGACGTCGCCGCGGACACGCCGAGCTGCATCGGCGCGCCGATCCCCGACCTCGAGCTGCTGCTCCTCGACGAACACCTCGCGCCCGTCGCCGACGGCGAGCCCGGGGAGATCTTCGTCGCCGGCCCCGGCGTGGCGCGCGGCTACCTCAACCGGCCCGAGCTGACCCGCGAGCGCTTCTTCGAGTGGAACGGGCGGCGAGTCTACCGCTCGGGCGATCGGGCGCGGCGCCTCGCGGACGGCGACCTCGAGTACCTCGGCCGCGGCGACGCGCAGGTCAAGCTGCGCGGGTTCCGGATCGAGACCGGCGAGATCGCGGCGCGCCTCGGCGAGGTCGAGGGGGTGCGCGAGGCGGTGGTGCGGCTGGTCGGGGCCGGGGACGCGGCGCGCCTGGTCGCCTATTGCGTGCTGCACGACGGGCACGAGCTCGATCGCGCGGCGGCGCGGCGCCGGCTCCGGACGGTGCTGCCCGACCCCATGATCCCGGCGGCGTTCGTGGTGCTGCGCGCGTGGCCGCTGACGATCAACGGCAAGCTCGACGTCGCCGCGCTGCCGCTGCCGGAGCGCGAGGCGGGCGAGCACCGGCCGCCGACCGGCGAGACGGCGCGGACGATCGCCGCGCTGTGGCGCGAGGTCCTCGGTGTGGAGCAGGTCGGGCTCGGCGACGACTTCGTCGCGCTCGGCGGGGCCTCGCTCGCGGCCGCGGAGGTGGCGGCGAGGATCGCCGACGCCCTCGGGGTCGCGCTGTCGCTGCGCCAGGTCCTCGAGCACACGCGACTCGAGGACCTGGCGGAATTCGTCGAGGCGCAGGCGCGACCCGCGGCGTCGCCGGCGGACGGCGCGACGGCGCCGGCGGCCACGGACGAGCTGTCGGCGGCGGAGCAGGCGTTCTTCGTGATGGCCCAGCGGGCGCCCGGTCTGGCGCTCTACGCCGAGAGCCTGCTGTGGCGCTGGCGCGGGCCGTTCGACGACGCGCTGTGGCGGGAAGCGCTCGACGAGCTGGCGCGGCGTCATCCCATCCTGCGGACCACCTTCGTCATGGCCGCCGACGGTCCGCGGCGCCGGATCGCCGCCGAGTCGAGCGTCGAGCTGACGGCGCACGATCTGACCCATCTCGAGGCGTCGCAGCGCGAGGCGCACGCGCGGTCCGCCGCGGCGATCCGCCTGCGCGACGGCTTCGACCTCGAGCGCGGCCCGCTGTGGCGCGTGCTGGTGTTCTCGGCGGCCGACGAGGCGCCGACGATCTTCATCCTGTTCCATCACATCATCCTCGACGGGGTCGCGTGCGCGGAGCTGGTGACGCAGCTCGACGCGATCTACCGCGCGCTGCGGGCCGGCGTGGCCCTGCCGCCGCCGCCTCGCGTTCGGAGCGGCGCGGGGGAGGCCGCCGATGATTTGCCGTTCTGGCGCGCGCAGCTGGCGGACCTGCCCGAGCTGGAGGTCCCGACCGATCGCTCGCGCCCGCTCGTACCGAGCTTCCGCGGGGGCAAGGTCAGCCGCGTCGTCCCGGCCGCGCTCGCGCACGAGGTCCGCGCGCTCAGCCGGCAGGCGGGGGTGACGCCCTTCACGACGCTGCTCGCCGCGTTCGAGCTGCTGCTGCACCGCCTGTGCGGCGCGCGCGAGGTCGTGCTCGGGGTCATCGCCGCCGGTCGCGTCCAGCGGGGCGGGGCCCTGGGCTGCTTCATGAATCCGCTGGTGGTCCGCCAGGAGCTCGCGCGCGACGAGCCGTTCCGCGAGCTGCTCGGGCGGGCCCGGGCGACGCTGCTCGACGCGCAGGCGCATCCATCATTGCCGTTCGCTCGCCTCGTGGGCGAGCTCGGCGCGAGCAGGATCGACGGCAGGAACCCGCTGTTCCAGGTGGCCTTCTCGGCCGACGTGCCGATGCCGGCGCTGGCGACCGCCGCGGGCTTCGAGGTCGGCCCGCTCGACCCCGGCACGGCGCGCTTCGACCTCGCCGTCCACGTCGAGGAGCGCGGCGACACCTTCGCCTTCCACGCCGAGTACGCGAGCGACCTGTTCGACGAGGTGACGGTCGCGCGCTGGCTCGAGCGGTACGTGACCGTGCTCGAGGGCGTCGCGCGCGAGCCGTCGGTGCGG
This sequence comes from Nannocystis exedens, assembly GCF_002343915.1. Taxonomy (GTDB): domain Bacteria; phylum Myxococcota_A; class Polyangia; order Nannocystales; family Nannocystaceae; genus Nannocystis; species Nannocystis exedens. Next base: position 8,332,233 of record NZ_NETK01000001.1, read on the forward strand.
GTCGGCGCCGTGGAGATCCTCGGCGCGCGCGAGAAGGACGAGCTGGCGCGCTTCGCCGCCGGGCCGCCCGCGCCGAACGGGCCGGGCGTGCCCGAGCGCCTGCGAGACCTCGCCCGCGAGTCGCCGGACGCGCTCGCGGTCGTGTCGGGAGCGGCGCGGCTCACGTACGGCGAGCTCGCGGCGCGGGCCGAGCGGATCGCGGGCCACCTCGCGTCGCTCGGGGTCGAGCCCGACGAGCTCGTCGGCCTCTACGGCCGGCCGAACGCCGAGTGGGTGGCCGCCGTGTTCGGCATCTGGCGCGCAGGCGCGGCCTACGTGCCGCTCGACCCCCGGCATCCGGCGGAGCGGATCGGCACGACGCTGGCCGACGCCGGCGTGCGGCGCGTGATCACGATCGAGGACGCCTCCTCGGCGCTGACGCGGTTCGACGGGCATGTCCTCGCCTGCGAGCGCCTGGTCGCAGACCCGCCGCGAGCTGCGGTCGCGTCGAGTGATTCGCGCGGCCGGCTGGCCTACGTCATCTACACCTCGGGCTCGACGGGCACGCCGAAGGGGGCGCTCGTCGGCCACGACAACCTGGCGAACTTCTGCGACGGCTTCGTGAGCCTGTTCGGCGCCGGCCCGGGGGACCGGGTCGCGCAGCTCAACTCGCCCGCGTTCGACGCCTCGGTCCTGGAGCTCCTGCTCGCGCTCACCACCGGCGCCACGCTGGTCATCGCGCCCGCGGAGGCGCGCATCCCGGGGGCCGAGATGGTCGAGTTCCTCGCGGGTCAGGGCATCTCGCTCGCGTTCGGGGCGCCGGCGCTGTTCGGCGCGCTGCCGGTGGCGCAGCCGGCCTCGGCGCTGCCGCGGCTGCGCCACGTGCTGTTCGGCGGCGACGTGCTGTCGCGCGAGCTCGTCGAGCGCTGGGCCCCGGGACGGACCGTGTGGAACGCGTACGGGCCGACCGAGACCACGGTGATCACCACGGCCACGCGGGTGCGAGCCGACGGCTCGCGGCCGCCGATCGGCCGACCCATCGCGGGCATGCGCGCTCACGTGGTCGACGAGGCGCTGCGGCCGTGCCCGATCGGCGTCGCGGGCGAGCTCGTGATCGGCGGCGCAGGCGTCGGCCGCGGCTACCTGCGGCGCCCGGAGCTGACGCAGGAGCGGTTCTTGCCGGATCCGTTCGCGGCGGACGCCGGCGCCCGGATCTACCGCTCGGGCGACCTGGTGCGGCTGCGATCCGACGGGCAGATCGAGTTCCTGTCGCGCCTCGATCGCCAGGTGAAGCTGCGCGGCAACCGGATCGAGCTCGGCGAGATCGAGTCGGTGCTCGTCGGCAGCCCGGGGGTCGCGCAGGCGGTGGTGGTGGCGCGGGTCGACCAGGGCGAGATGCGGCTCGTCGCGTACGTCGTCGGGCAGGGCGCGCCGATCGATCCGTCGCGGCTGCGGGCGCGCCTGCGCGAGCGCCTGCCCGAGTTCATGGTGCCGGCGGCGTTCGTCGAGCTCGAGCGGCTGCCGCTCAACACCAGCGGCAAGCTCGACTTGATGGCGTTGCCGTCGCCGAGCGCCGCGCCGGCGCCGCGGGTCGAGGCCGCCGCGCGCGCGCCGCGGGACGAGCGGCTCGAGCCCGTCATCGCCGGGCTGTGGGGCGAGATCCTCGGGCTGGCGGCGGTGCCGGTCGACGTGCCGTTCTTCGAGCTCGGCGGCAACTCGCTCGGGCTCGTGCGCGTGCAGACGGGCCTCCGCGAGCGCTTCGGCCGGACCGTGTCGGCCGTGCAGCTGCTCGCGCTGCCGACGGTGCAGGCGATCGCGGGGCACCTGCGTTCGCTCGGGGTCGACGACGCGCCGCGAGCGATTGGTTCGTCGGCGCGCAGCGCTCCGCCGGCCCCGGCCGCGCGGTCGAACGCGATCGCGATCGTCGGCAGGTTCGTGCGCGGGCCGGGGGTCGAGACGCTCGCCGACTTGTGGCGGATCGTCGCCGACGGCCGCGACGTGATCGAGCCGTTCGCGCCGGGCGAGGTCGGCGCGCGCGGCGAACACCCCCACTTCGTCGCCGCCGAGGGGCGGCTCGACGGCGCCAACGCGTTCGACGCCGAGTTCTTCGGCATGACGCCCGCCGACGCCCGGCTCATGGACCCGCAGCACCGCGTGTTCCTCGAGGCGGCGTGGGCCTCGCTCGAGGACGCGGGCCACGACCCGCGGCGCTTCGCCGGACGGATCGGCGTGTTCGCCGGCGTGGGTGTGCCGCGGCACTGGCTCGGGCCGATCGGCGACGCGCTGCGCGAGGACCCCGACGCCGCGCTCGCGGACCGGGCGGAGCTGTTCAACTTGCCGGAGCACCTGACCAGCCGGACGGCCTTCAAGCTCGGCCTCCGCGGCCCCGCGGTCACCGTGCATGCGGCCTGCGCCACCTCGCTGGTGGCGGTCCACATGGCGTGCCGCAGCCTGCTCGCCGGCGACTGCGAGATGGCGCTGGCCGGCGGGGTGTCGATCAGCACCGTGGCGCCGTCGGAGCGGGGCTACATGGCGCTCCCGGGCGGAATCTTCTCGCCCACCGGGCGCTGCCGGCCGTTTTCGCTCGACGCCGACGGGACGGTCAAGGCCAGCGGGGTGGGCGTGGTGGTGCTGCGCCGGCTCGAGGACGCGATCGCGGCCGGCGACGCGATCGCCGGGGTGATCCTCGGCTCCGCGGTCAACAACGACGGGGGCGCGTCGGTCGGGTTCAGCGCGCCGGCCGAAGCGGGGCAGGTCGCGGTGCTGACCGAGGCGTACCGCGCCGCCGGCGTCGCGCCGACGGAGGTCGACCTGGTCGAGGCGCACGGCACCGGCACGGCGCTCGGCGACGCCACCGAGGTCAGCGCGCTGCGGCGGGTGTTCGGTGCGACGCGGACCGCCGAGCCGGTGAGCCTCGGGTCGGTCAAGGCGAACCTCGGCCACCTCGACTCGGCCGCCGGCGTGGTGGGGCTGATCAAGGCGACGCTGGCGCTGGAGCACCGGGTGGCGCCGGGGCTGCCCGAGTTTCGCGGGCCGAACCCGCTGCTCGAGATCGACGCGTCGCCGTTCGTCGTCCACGGCGAGCCGCGCCCGCTCGTGCGGCGCGGACGGCCGCTCCGCGCGGGGGTCACGTCGCTCGGGATGGGCGGCAACAACGCGCACGTGGTCGTCGAAGAGGCGCCGGTGACGGCGGCGCAGCCCGCGGCGCGCGACACCGCCGCGCTGCTGTGCCTGTCGGCCCGCACCCCCGCGGCGCTCGACGCGATGACGCGTCGGCTCGCCGAGCACCTGCGCCGTGAGCCGCGAGCGTCGGTCGACGACGTCGCGTTCACGCTGGCGACCGGTCGCGCCGAGCTGCCGCTGCGGCGGGCGGTCGTCGTCGGCGCGCGCGAGGACGCGTCCGCGGCGCTCGCCGACCGGCGCGCGTGGATCGACGGCTCGGCCGCGGGCGGGCGGCCGGTGGTGTTCCTGTTCCCGGGGCACGGCGCGCAGACCGTGGGCATGGGGCTCGACCTTTATCGCAGCGAGCCGCGCTACCGCGAGGTCGTGGACCGCTGCCTCGCGCTGCTGCGCGACGGCGCCGGCGTCGACCTCGGGCCGTACCTGCTCACGCGCGACGCGAGCCGCCAGGCGGCGTTCGCCGAGCCGCGGCTGGGGCAGCTCGGCACGTTCGTCGTCGGCTACGCGCTCGCGTCGCTGCTGCGGGGGTGGGGCGTCGCGCCCGCGGCGCTGCTCGGGCACAGCCTCGGCGAGTACGTCGCCGCCTGCGTCGCCGGGGTGTTCTCGCTCGCCGACGCGCTCGCCCTCGTCGACGCGCGGGCGCGGTTGATGGAGGGCTGCGGGCCGGGGACGATGGTGTCGATCCTCGCCGAGCGGGCCGACGTCGCGCCGATCTTGCCGGCGAGCGTCTCGGTGGCGACCGAGGCGCCGGGGTGCACCGTGATCTCGGGGCCCGTCGAGGCCGTCGCCGCGGTCGAGGCGCGCCTGCTCGCGCGCGGCTTCGAGGCGACGCGGCTGCCTGTGACCCAGGCCTACCACTCGCCGATGATGGCGCCGATCCGCGAGGCCTTCCTGGCCCGGGTGGCCGCGGTCCAGCGGCGGCCGCCGAGCTTGCCGGTGCTGTCGTGCGTGACCGGCGAGTGGTTGACGGACGCCGCGGCGGTCGACCCCGCTTACTGGGCGGATCACCTGTGCGGCACGGTCACGTTGACGGGCGCGCTCGGCACGTTGCTCGCCGACCCGGCGCGCGTGTTCGTCGAGGTCGGGCCGGGCCGATCGATGCGCGGGTTCTTGCGGCGTCATCCGCTGGCAGGCGAGTCGACCGTCACGGTGACGACGCTGCGCCACGCGAGCGAGCCGGAGATCGCCGACGACGCGCACCTGCTGGCCGGCGTCGGCCGGCTGTGGGCCCACGGCGTGGCCCTCGACTGGCCGGCCGTCCACGCCCGTCGCTCCGCGCGTCGGGTACCCCTTCCGACCTATCCGTTCGAGAGACGAGTTCACATGATCGACCAGAGTACGATGATTCAGGCGCCGGCGCGCGCCGAGGTGTTTTCGCTCGCCGGCGAGAGGGACGCCCTCGAACTGCAGGCGTCGCGGCTCGAGCGGGAGCTCGGCGTGCGCACGCTCGACGAGCGGCCGGGGGTGCGCGAGGGGCTCGAGGCCGTCGCGCTCGCGCTGGTGGGCCGCTACTTCGTCGAGCACGGCGGCGCGCGCCCCGGCGAGCGCGTGCGGGTGGCGGCGCTGCAGGACCGGCTCGGCGTGCTGCCGAGGTTCGAGCGCATGTTCGCGTTCCTGCTCGCGACCTCGCACGCGCGCGGGCTCTGCGAGGTCGACGCCGGCGCGGTGATCTGGCGCGAGCTGCCGTCGGCCGCGGAGGCGGAGGCCGGGTTCCTCCGCCGTCATCCCGAGTTCGCCGGGCTGGTGCGCTTCGTGGCCCACGCGGTCGGCCACTACCACGCGGCGTTCCGCGGCGAGGTCGAGTCGATCGGGGTGCTCTATCCCGACGGCAGCGACGCGTTCTATCGCGAGTGCATGCGGGCGAGCGCGCCGATCTCGTCGGACGAGCTGTGCCTGCGCCTGGCGCGATCGGTCGCCGTGTCGCTGGTGAACAGCCGGAGCGAGCCGACGCGCATCCTCGAGGTCGGCGCGGGGCACGGGATCTTGACGTGGCCGCTGATCGACGAGCTCGTCGGCTGCGTCGCTCGCGGGCGCCGCGTCGACTACTCGTTTACGGACATCGGCCGGTCGTTCCTCGCCCGGGCCGAGGCGCGCGCGGCGGAGCGCGGGGCCGCGTTCGTCCGCACCGGCCGCTACGACCTCGATCGCGAGCCCGCGAGCCAGGGCTTCGCGCCGGGGTCGTTCGACCTGATCCTCGGGTTCAACGCGGTCCACACCGCGCGCGACACCGCGGCCACCGTCGCGCGGCTCCACGAGTTGCTGGCGCCGCGGGGGCTGCTCGTGCTCGTCGAGGCGACCCGGGTCGAGCTGTGGGAGACGCTGGTGTGGGGCCTCGCGCCCGGCTTCTGGGACGTGATGGAGCGCGGCCGCGAGTCCCTGCTGCACCGCGCCGAGGACTGGGCCGACTTCACGCGGCGCGCCGGCTTCGCGGTGACGGAGCTGTTGCCGCGCGCAGGACGGGGGCGGCACGATCACGCGCTCGTGGTCGCCCAGCGGGCGGCGGTACAGGCGTCCCTGCGGCCGAGCGAGGCGTCGCGCGTCGCGCCGGCGAATCGACCCCAGGTCGCGGCGCGGCCCGACACGAATGGGGCGGCGGTGCAGGCGGCGGAAGCGGTGATCGCGAAGATCTTCCACCGGCTGCTCGGGACCCGCGACGTGGCGCCCGACGCGAGCTTCTTCGCGCTCGGCGGCGACTCGCTGCTGGCGGTGCAGCTGCTCGCCGAGGTCCGCGTGGGGCTCGGGGCCGAGGTCCGCAGCTCGGAGTTCGCCCAGGCGCCGACGATCGCCGGCCTCACGCGCCTCGTCGCGCCGCGGCTGCCCGCGACGGGCGGGCGGGCCGCGACGAGGACAGAGGCCTCGGGGTCCGAAGCTCGCCTGTCGGGCGCCGAGCGTGGGACTTCGCGGTCCGAAGTCGTGTCGCTCGCGGCTCGCCTGCCGCGCGCCCTGGCTGCGACGACGAGGGACGATGCGTCGCTCGTGGCTCGCTCGCTCCGCGCCGAACATGCGACGGCGCAGGATGATGCGTCGCTGGCAGCTCGCTCGCCGCACGTGGTGCAGGCGACGACGAGGCATGATGCGTCGCTGGCGGCTCGCTCGCCGCACGTGGTGCAGGCGACGACGAGGCATGATGCGTCGCTGGCGGCTCGCTCGCCGCACGTGGTGCAGGCGACGACGAGGCATGATGCGTCGCTGGCGGCTCGCTCGCCGCACGTGGTGCATGCGACGACGAGGATCGATGCGCCTTCCTTCGAGGCTCACCTGCCGCCGGCGCTCGTGCCCCTGCAGACGCGCGGAGACAAGCCGCCGTTCTTCTGCGTGCATGGCATCGGCGGCAGCGCGGCCGGCTACGCGCCGCTGGCCGGCCGCCTCGGCGACGAGCAGCCGTTCTACGCGCTGCAAGCGAGCACGGGCGACGCGGCGCCGGCCTCGCTCTCGGCGCTGGCGGCCGACCATGTGGCGGCGATCCGTCGCGTCCAGCCCGCGGGTCCGTATCGGGTCGGCGGCTGGTCGTTCGGGGCCATCGTCGCGCAGGAGATGGCGCGGCAGCTCGAGGCCGCGGGCGAGCGGGTCACGCACCTCGTGCTGTTCGACGCGCCGGCGCGCAAGTGGACCAGCCCGCTCGGCGCGATGGTGGGGCGGTGGTCGCTCGCCGGCGCGATGGTTCGCAACGCCAGGCTCCAGGGGGCGCGCGCCGGGTCGCGCTGGCGCGTCGCCGACGTGCTGCGTCGCTCGGCGAACGTGGTGGAGACGACCGCGGAGTTCTGGGACATGTCCGAGCGCCACGTCCGGCTCCTGCGCGCGCATCAGCCGGGGGCGGTGCGCGCCCCGATCACGCACTTCCGGGCCCGCGAGGGGCTGGCGGGCGGCGAGCTGCCGTTCCCGCTGGGCGGCCCGGTGGAGGTGTGCGAGGTGCCGGGCGATCACTTCACCATGTTCTCCGACGCGTCCGCGGTGCGAGCGCTGGCCGACCGCCTCGCGCAGTGCCTCGACACCGTGCGCCCCGACGACCGCGCGCGGGAGCTCGCGGACGAGGAGCGAGCGATCTGCGAGCTGATGCGGCGCTTCATGGACCTGTCGTGCAACGCGGACGCGGGCAGCGACGTCGTCGACGCCTTCTTCGCCCGCGACGCCGAGACGCTGCTGTTCGACAGCTACGACGGCACGTTCCGCGGCTTCGCGGCGATCCGCGAGCAGTACGCCCGCGAGTTCGAGGCCATGATCGACGCGACGGTGGGGCTTTATGAGGAGTTCGTCCGCATCGCCCCCGGCGGCCGCTCGGCCTTCCTCACCGGGCTCGTCGACTCGGAGCTGAAGCTGCGGCGCAGCGGCCGGCCGATCCGGTTCGCCCGCGTGCGCCTCACCGCGGTGCTCGAGAAGCACGGCGCCGACTGGCGCGTCGTCCACGTCCACTACTCGCTGCCGGTCGGCGTGCCCCTGTCGATGATGGACTGAGCAAGGTCTGTCCTCACGGACAGGTCGGCGGCCCCGGCAGCGCCGGGGCTGCCTGACCTGGCGCCACGCTCAACGGAGCGTCGTCTGTCCTCGCAGACAGGTGAGATCGGCGGGCGAGTTCGTCGCCAGCGGCGGCGGCGTCCCTCCGATCGCCGCATCCACGTCGCGTCAGCCGCGGGGGCGGTTGGCGGCGCGGAAGAAGTCGAGGAAGCAGCGCAGCTTGACCGGCATGTGGGCGCGGTTCGGGTAGTAGAAGGAGAAGCCGGGGAACTCGGCGCTGTGGCTCTGCAGCACGCGGACGAGCTGCTTGTTCGCCAGCGGCGCGCGGACCAGACCGGCGAACACCTGGGCCAGGCCGAGGCCCGCGACCGCGGCGTCGACGATCGCCAGCATGTCGTTCAAGACCACGCGGCCGTCGACGTCGAGCTCGACCTCGTCCTCGCCGTCGCCGAGCCACCAGCGCTGGAGCCGCCCGCTGGTGACGAAGCGCAGGCGGATGCAGTCGTGGTCGAGCAGGTCGCGCGGGGCGGTCGGCCGCGGGTGATGGGCGAAGTAGTCGGGGGCGCCGACGACGACGAGCCGCTGCGGGCCGCCGACCGGGGCGGTGATCATGTCGCGCGGGATGGCCTCGTCGAGCCGCACGCCGACGTCGAAGCCCTCGCCGACGACCTCGCTGAGGCCGTCGCTGAGGCCGAACTCGAGCCGGATGTGGGGGTATTCGCGGGCGAAGCGGGCCAGGTGCGGGGCGATGAACAGGGCGTAGGTGACCCGCGACAGCGCGACCCGGACGAGCCCGCGCGGGGCGTCGCCCTCGCCCTCGAGCGACGCGCACGCCTCGGCGAGCTGCGCGAGCCCGGGACCGACGCCGGCGAGGAAGCGCGCGCCGGCGTCGGTCGGGCCGACGCTGCGGGTGGTGCGGCGCAGGAGCAGGACGCCGAGGTGGCGCTCCAGCTTGCGCACGGTCTGCGACAGCGCCGAGGTCGAGACCCCGAGCTCGTCGGCCGCGCGGGTGAAGCTGCAGTGGCGGGCGACACACTCGAAGGCGGCGATCGCCGGCAGGTCGGCCGGCTTGATTGTGAAGCGCTGGTTCATAGTCCTGGAATGACTAGCCCATTTTTCTTCACGCGGGAACGGTCCACATTTCTCTGCGCAAGGCGGCCATCGAGGCGCCCGCACGGGGCGGACGCCGGCCGCGACAGGAGCAGGACATGACGCAAGTTTGGTTCATCACTGGGGCTTCGCGGGGACTTGGGCAGGAGATCGCCGAGGCGGCGCTGGCGGCCGGCGACATCGTGGTGGCGGCGGTGCGTGACCCGCAGCGGGCGGTCGCGGCGGCGGGCGAGCACCCGCGGCGGATGTTCGTGCAGCTCGACGTGCGCGACGAGGCGCAGGTGCAGGCGGCGGTGTCGTTGGCGGTCGAGCGCTTCGGTCGCATCGACGTGCTGGTCAACAACGCCGGCTATGGCCTGCTGGGGGCGATCGAAGAGGGCGCGGCCGACGAGGTCGAGGCGCTGTTCCGCACCAACGTGTTCGGGCTGCTGGCGGTGACGCGCGCCGTGCTGCCGCACATGCGACGCCAGCGCTCCGGGCACGTGCTCAACATGTCGTCGCTCGGCGGCTACGCGTCGAGCCAGGGCTGGGGCCTGTACTGCGCGACCAAGTTCGCGGTCGAGGCGATCACCGAGGCGCTGGCGCAGGAGGTCGCGCCGCTCGGGATCCACGCGACCGTGATCGAGCCGGGCTTCTTCCGCACCGAGTTCCTCGCCGGCGGCTCGCTCGGCCGGGTGCGGCGCGAGATCGCCGACTACGCGGCGACGGTCGGCGCGGTGCGAGCGTTCGCCGACGGCCACGACGGCGCGCAGCCCGGCGACCCGAAGCAGCTCGCGCAGGTGATCCTGAAGGTGGTGGCGGCGGAGCGCCCGCCGGTGCGCGTGCCGATCGGCGCCGACGCGTTCGCCCGCGTCGAGGCCAAGAACGCCGCGGTGGCGGCCGAGCTGGCGCAGTGGCGCGAGGTCGCGGCGGTGCGAGGCTTCGCGGGGTGAGCGGCGCGCGAGACGGGCACGATCAAACGTCGTGCCCGTCGAGGACGGGAGCGGGGCGGCGGTCTCACGTGAACCACCGGGCCAGCTCGTCGCGGCTGGCCGGCGGGGCGTCCTTGACCGGCTGCATGTCGGCGAAGATGTTGTCCTCGGCCGATCCGGTCGACAGCGGGCGCCACGGCGAGACGCCCGGCTTCGCGCCGCAGAAGTACTTCATCGTCTGGACGTCCATGAACCGGCAGTGGGTCGGGTCGGCGACGCCGTTGACGAACCGCCAGTGCGGCGACAGCACGTGCAGCACGCCGGTCGGGCGCAAGATCCGGTGGAGCTCGCGCATCAGCCCCAGCAGGTCGCGGATGTGCTCGAGCACGTGCACGGCGAACACGTGGTCGAAGCGGTCGTCGGGGAACGGCAGGGGTCGCTCGAGGTCGGCGACGCAGTCGACCTGCGGCCCGGCCTCGCTGTCGAGCCCGATCGCCTCCGGCACCTGCTTGGTGTCGCCGCAGCCGATGTCGAGCAGCTCGAGCGGCCGGCCGGCGACGGCGAGCCGGTCCCACACCGCCAGGAGGCCCGCTTGCCGGCGCAGGAGCCCGCGCAGCAGCCCGCGCTGGGCCTCCGACGCGACCTCGCCGGCGACGTGGGCCACGCCGCCGCGCACGCGCACGTCGAGCCGCAGCGCCGCGGTGCGTCGATCGTGCGCCAGCGTGTCGCGCAGCTCGGTCGCGATCGCCTCGTCGCGCAGCCGTCGCCACGGGAAGGTGTACGGGTCGGCGCGGATCTCCTGGTCGCTCATGCACCCTCGCTCCTGCCGCACGCTCGAGCGGCGCCGTGAAGTGGCCAGGCAAGCATGAAGCCAGTCGCGGGTCGGCGAGTGTGACGCGAAAGGCTCGCCGCGGCCGCGCTCGCTCGCGGCTCGCGGCGGACGGGCGAGGGGCGATGGCGTGGGGGGCCCGGGCCGCGAGCTTCACGACGGCGCCCGGCGCCCGCCTCACCCCATCTCGGGGATCCCGCAGCAGGCGTTCGCCTTGGCGGCGAGCATGTCGATCGACAGGCAGATGCCCTCGGCCTCGCACTCGCCGACCGGCTGGTCGTCCTCGAAGCACTGGCACGATTCGGCGTCGCACACCATCTTGAGGTTGGGTTCGAGCGGACAGTCGAGGATCCACTCGCAGAAGGTGCCCTCGATGTCGCCGCCGCCGCCGAACGAACAACCGGCGAAGCACTCCTCCTGCAGGGCGAGCGCGGCCTCGCACGGGCCGGGATCGCCTTCATCGACGCTCTCGAGCTGCTCGCAGGTCAGGCCCGTGAGGCATGCGAGCGCCGCCACCGAGGCCGCGTGACACTCGCCCTCGACGGCGTCCAGCTCCTCCGCGCAGGTCGACAGGCACACCTCCAGCGGCGTCGGCTCGCCCTGCTCGCAGGCGATGCTGTGCTCACAGAACGCCTCGCACGGGCCCGCGGGCGGCGTCTCTCCGGCAGTGATCGTGTCGTCGGACGTCGCGGTCTCCTCGCTGTTGCCGCCGGTCGTGGTGAGCGGGCCTCCGCTCGAGGTCGGCTCGGAGGCCTTGCCGCTGGTGCTCGACCCGGACTCGCCCTCGCTGCTCGCGGAGCCGTCGGTGCCGGGGCTTTCGCCGGTGGTGGAGTCGCTGTCGCCCTTTTCCGCGCCGCACGCGAGGGCGAACGCGAGGGCGATGCTGGCAGTGATGCGATAGGTGGTCATGAAAAGCCTCGAAGGCCACAAAGTATCACTCGTGGCCCGTATCGCCACGGACTGGCTTCGGAACAGACGATCGTGGCCGGGCTCGCTGCGCGTCCGCGACACCATTGGCCCGGCGATGCAGCGAGCGGGCCGGCGAGGCAGGTGCCGCCGGAACGTCCTTTCGCTATTGTGACGGATTGGCGCGACGCGGGGCGGGCGGGATCAGCTCGACCTGGGCGACGGCCCGGGCGGTCGTGTCGAGGACGACCAGGGCGCTGCCGTCGTTCGCGGCCAGGCGGGCGCCGGGGTTCGGCAACCCGCGGGCGAGGTGACAACAGAGGCCGCCGATCGTCGAGACGCCCTCGGGCTCGCCGAGGCCGAGCGAGAGCTCGCGATTGACGTCGCGGATCGGGGTGTGGCCCTGGATCACCGCCGACCCGTCCTCTCGCCGGACGATGGGCTCGCGCGCCTCCTCGTGCTCGCTGAAGACGTCGCCGACGAGCTCCTCCATGAGATCCTCGAAGGTGACCATCCCCGAGACGGCGCCGTGCTCGTCGACCGCGAGCGCCAACCTCGCATTCTCGCGGCGCATGAACTGGAGCACCTCGATCGCCGGCACCGTCTCCGGGAACAGCTTGACGGGGCGCAGCAGCGACGCGAGGTCGACGCTTCGATCTTCTCCCCACGCGCGCGCGAGGATGTCCTTGGCGCTGACGTAGCCGACGATGTCGTCCGGCTCGCTGTCGTAGACGAGCGTGCGCGAGCGGCGGGCCGCGAGGATCGTCCGGCGCTGCTCGTCCGCCGGAGCGCGCAGGGCCACCGCGTCGATGCGATTCCGCGGGATCATCACAGTCCCGAGCGGCAAGCGGTCGAAGGTGAGCGCGCGCGAGGCCAGCTCGCCGGCGCCCTCGTCGACCTCGCCGGCCTCGGCCGCCTCCTCGACCATCTGCTGCAGCTCTTCCTTGGAGATCCGCGTCTCCATGAAGTCGGTCCGGTCGGAGAAGGGGCGCAGGATGAGGTTCGAGCTGGCGGTCAGCAGCCAGACGACGGGCCTGGCGGCCCGGGACAGCAGGTGCAGCGGCCGCGCGATCAAAAGCGCGTACCCCTCGCCCCAGCGCAGCGCGAGCGACTTGGGCACGAGCTCGCCGAGCACGAGGCTCAGGTAGGAGACGCCGATCACGACCGTGGCGAGGGCGAGCTCGGGGGCGCTGCCCTCGACGCCCGGGATCCGGCGCAAGGCGGGCTCGAGCTGCCGTGCGAGGTTGGCGCCGCCGACGGCCGCGGCGGTGGTGCCCACGAGGGTGAGCCCGACCTGAACCGTGGCGAGGAACCGCTCCGGCTCCGCCCGCAAGTCGGACACCGCCTGGGCGCCGCGCCGCTGTTCGTCGACGAGCTGCCGCAAGCGCGACGGTCGCAACGAGACGACGGCGATCTCGGCGGCCGCGAACACGCCGTTGGCGAGGACGAGCAGCAGGATGAGAGCGAGCTCGACGACGATGGCGACGCACCTCCGCCGGTGCTGTTAGCACAGGGCGCGCCGCATGCCTGGCGGCGCCCTCTGCCAGCGTCCGCCGTTCGCAGCGACGCCGGGCTCGTCCTGGATTCGTGAGACATGGCCCGAGGGGCAGGAAATCATCGCATGGGGTCGGCGCGCGCGGCGAGTCGCGCTCGCCGGGGCGGCGCCGCGAATCGTCTGTTTATCGATGGATGAGCCCGTCGCGCCGCGGCCTGGGCGAGGCGGCCGCCATCAGCCCTGGGTCCCGGTTCGGTAGGGGTCGGGGACGCGACGCAGCCGGTTCCACAGCTCGTGGTCGGTGTCGGACTTGGCGACGATCAAGCGGCCGTCACCGGCCTCCATCTCGCCCGTCGCCGTGAACTCGCGCCGCTGGGGGTCTTCGAGGTCGATGTAGGTGGCGCGCTGGAGCAGGCGAGAGCCGGGCGGGACGATGCGGATCCGCTTCAGCTCGTCGGCGGAGAACTCGGCGAAGCGCGTGTGCGCCGCCTTGATGTCGTAGAGCGAAAGACCCGCTCGCTCGGGATGCTCGCCCTCGGTCCCGATGTTCTGTCCGGCGAGGGCGTCCGGGTTCAGGTCCCCCCGAAGCTCCTCGGGGTGCTTGTCGACGTCTTGCGCCTGGGGCGTCCGGCGGTTCCCCTGGTGGGTGTTCATGGCTCGAAGGTGGCACCCGCTGCCCACCCGGCAAGCGAGCGGCTCGGCGCGTGAGCGGGCGGGCCGTGCTCGCTGCGCCGAGGCTGCTTGAGCGAGCAGCCGGGCCGGCAGCGACGATCCGGCGAGCTCCAGGCTAATTGCACGCTGCGGTGTAAGCCATGGCCGCGCCGAGGCAGGGGCCGTATTCGTCGTAGATCAGGGCGTCGGAGACCCCGTCGCAATCGAGCCCGGCGACACAGTCGAGGTATACGATCGCGGCCTGGGCGCAGGCGCCCTGGTCCTCGGCGAAGTTGGCGATGCAGCTGTTGGTGCAGCCGGCGGGAAAACCGATGCCGCATTCGTCGACGGTCTTCTCGCAGAGGCCCTCGCAGGCCTCCGGGAGGCTGCTGCTGCCGGGGTCGCCGGTGGATGAATCCGCGGTCGTGCTCGTCGTGCCGGTGAACGTCGCGGCTGTGGTGGTCGTGTCGGTCGTCTCGCCGGCGCCCGTCGCGGTCGAATCGTCGCTCGTGCTCGTCGTGTCGGCCGTCTCGCCGGCGCCCGTCGCGGTCGAATCGTCGCTCGTGCTCGTCGTGTCGGTCGTCTCGCCGGCGTCCGTCGAGCTCGAGTTCGTCGGGGCTGTGGTGGTCGGGTCCGTGGAAGCGGTGGGGGAAGAGGTCGAGCCGCCGGTCGACGACGTGGAGCCGCTGGTCGAGCCGCCGTCACCGGCACTCGTCGGGGGCGGCGTGTTCGGGTCGTCGTCGCACCCGAACGCCAGGAGCGCCGTCAAGCTCAAGGAGGCACGTAGAATTCGCAGGCCGCGCGTGGATGCGCGGGACCGCATGATGCGGACGTTCAGCATGGTCGTTCTCCGGGGGGCGCCCTGCGATGTCGCGGAGCCGGCGATTTCAATTCGCTCACCCTGGCGATTTTTTGCGTCCGGGCTGGGCGACGGTGCCGAGGCTCCTCGCGTTCGGCCTTGAGCACGACGGGCACCGCCTGACCCTCGAAGTCGACGATGGAGCCGCGCGGACGACCTCGCGGCCGGCTGCGCACGGATCCGTCGCGCCGTGCATCGAGACCTGCCTCACCCGCTCGCGCAGGCGGCGGGCTGCGCAGGCGAGGCGCCGCGGCGACAATGCCGGCGCGAAGGAGAGGACGCCGAGATGCTGCAGATCGCCGCGCTAGCCGTCGCCACCGGCCTGGTGGAGCCACCGACGTGGGTGTTTTTCCGCGACAAGCAGGTCGCGGGGGCCGAGCTCGAGGCGGCCCTCGAGCGACAGGAGCGGGAGCTCGCGCCGCGAACCCTGCGGCGGCGCGCGCGGGTCCGCGGCGATCGAGGGGTCGATGTCCGCGACGTCCCCCCGGCGCCCGACTATGTGCAATCGGTCGCGGCCACCGGGGCCCGGGTTCGCGTCACTTCGCGCTGGCTCAATGCGGTGAGCGTCGACGCCGACGCCGTCCAGCGGGCCGCGATCGCCCGCCTGCCGTTCGTCGCCGGCGTGCGGCCGGTGGCGCCGACGCGGCGGCACGAGCACCTGCCCGTGAAGGGCGAAGCGCCGACGTCGTGGGCCAAGGGCCTGTCGTGGCCGCACCTCTCGGCGCTGCACGTCCCGGAGCTGCACGCGTGCGGCCTGACCGGCGCGGGCGTGGTCGTCGGGGTGCAGGACACCGGGTTCTTGCTCGAGCACCAGGCGTTCGCCGGGGTGCAGGTGATCGCGGCCCGCGACTTCGTGCAGGGCGACGACGTCGTCGCCGACCAGGAGGGCGACACGCCCGGGCAGCATCACCACGGCACCGGCGTGCTGTCGCTGATCGTCGCCGACGACGGCGAGGTGTTCTCCGGCGTGGCGCCCGGGGTGTCGGTGCTGCTGGCCAAGACCGAGCGCATCGACGTCGAGGAGGCGTACGAGGAGGACTTTTACGTCGCCGGCCTCGAGTGGATCGAGGGCATGGGCGCCGACATCTTCACCGCGTCGCTCGGTTACTCGGACTGGTACGAGCCGCAGCAGCTCGACGGCAAGACCGCGGTCGTCTCGCAGGCCGCCCAAGTGGCGGTCGCCAACGGGCTCATCATGTTCGCGGCGATCGGCAACGGAGGGCCGGACCCGAAGACGCTCGACGCACCGGCGGACGTCGACGGCGTGATCGCCGTCGGCGCGACCGACTTCGACGGCGTCGTCACCCCGTTCTCCTCGCGCGGGCCGACGGCCGACGACCGGATCAAGCCCGACGTGGTGGCGCCGGGTCAGGACGTGTGGATGGCCCGGTCCGACAGCCTCGTCGCCTACGAGATGTCGCAGGGCACGAGCCTGTCGACGCCGCTGGCCGCCGGCATCGGCGCGCTGCTGCTGGAGGCCTACCCCGACCTCGATCCGGCCGGGATGGCGGCGCTGCTGCGCGCGACCGCGACGCAGCCGAACGCGCCCGACAACGACGCCGGCTGGGGGTTCATCGACGGGCTCGCGGCCGCGGGGCTCCACTGCACGTGCGTCGACGACGACGCCGACGGGCACTTCGCGGCCGCCTGCGGCGGCGACGACTGCGACGACGACGACCCGGCCAGCCACCCCGGCGCGAGCGAGGTGTGCGACGGACGCGACAACGACTGCGACGCGGCGCTGCCCGCCGAGGAGGTCGACGGCGACGGCGACGGGGTCCGCCTGTGCGCGGGGGATTGTGATGACGCGGACCCGGCGAGACACCCCGGGGCGATCGAGCGCCCCGACGATTGCATCGACAACGACTGCGACGGCGAGGGCGACCCGGCGTGCGCGCCGACGACCGGCGAGGCCAGCGACACCGGGGCGACCGCCGATCCGCCGACCGGCACCACGGGCGCGAGCTCGAGCGACGGGGCGAGCGACGGCAGCACGTCGGTGACGAGCACGAGCACGAGCGACGGGGCGAGCGACAGCGGCGCGCCGGCGACCGGCGACGGCGGCTGCGGCTGCAGGGCCGAGGACGACGGGCGGCCCACGTGGCTCCTGCTGCTGCTGGCAGCCCTGCCGCGCCGGCGCCTCCGCGCCCGCGGACGGCCCGGGTAGGGCGGACGTTCGCGGCACGCGCGAGCCGACGGCGCGGAGCAGCAGGCGGCAGCGGGCCGGGCGCGCGCCGCGATTGACAGAGCTTGCATGGTCTTGGGGGCATGTCTTGATGGACATGCTCCAAGACGCTCGACCTCGATCACGCCTCCTGCGTACGCTCCTGAGCGCGAACGTCAAGAGCGATTTCGACCCTCACGACGCCGGCACGCGGGGCATGCACCGCCTCCGCGCTCCATTCGTGGCACCGTCGCGCCCCGAGGCGCCCGTCATGCTCGCTCCACGAACCAGCGGGGGCAGCTCGCAGGCATGGCCAGGCCGGCATGAATCCGTCGAGCGAGGCCGGGTCTCGCGGGCCTTTCGCGTGAAGCAAGGCACGAGGCCTGCGCCGAGCGCTGCGCGCGAGCCCATCAGCCCGGCCGGCTCGAATGCTATGTTGCAGCGGATGCAGCGACTCGCGATTTGTTGGTTGATGATAGCGGCGTGCGGGCCAGAGGCGCCGGAGGGCGGCTCGACCGCGATGGACCCCGATCCGTCGAGCACGACCCCTTCGTCGACGGACACGCCGATCCCGTCGACGAGCACGGCGGCCACCACCGAGGTGCCGACCACCGGTGCGCCGGCCACCGAGGGAGCCACGACGACCGACGGCACAAGCGCGGCGTCGTCGACCACCGACCCGACGCCGGCGACCTCGACGACGGGCGACACCTCGAGCGGGGAATCGACGGCCACCGAGGGCAGCACGACCGGAGACGCGGCACCGTGCTGCGTCGCTCCGGACGAACCGACGTCGAGCGTGCAGGCCCAGACGCCGGTCGGCACGAGAACGCTGCCGTGGGCCGTCTACGGCATCTCGGGCGGCGAATGCGGCGGCGCGCGGTTCCTGTACCTGTTCTCCGAGGCATCCGGCGTGGAGGCGCCATTGTTCGCGCTGGATGGGGTCGATCATGTGGAGGTGATGATCAGCAGCTCCATGGACATGTGGCCGGACGACTTCATCGGCACCGGCCCTGCAGAGGTGACGGCGCACTTCGACGGCCAGTCGGCGAGCATCGCGGGCGAGATCACGATCCTCCAGTACGACAGCGGCTCCGAGGACACCCTTTGGTGCGAGCCGGAGGCGACACCGGTCATGCCCGACGCCCACATCTCGTTCACGATCGCCTTGAAGGCCGACGGCTGGGACATCGCCGGCGAGGTAATGGCCGACTACTGCCCGGCGCTGAGCAAGTTCTGTCCGTGAGGCGCGCGGGGGAGTGCCCGTTGCGACGCTTCGGCGGTCAGCTTGTCGATCGCGTTCGCGTGCTCGCGGATGCGGCTCTCGAGTTCATGGCGAACGAGCTCGATCCGGCTTGGCTTGCTCGACCCCGATGCGGCACTTCGCAGCAGGGCGCCCCACTGTCCCGACCGGCCACGGAAGTAACCCGGCCGCGAGCTCTCCGTGACCGCGAGCGCCGCAGGCCGTCGCCGCGCGGGCCGACGACAACGACGTCCTCTTCGTCCTCGGCCTGCAGAAGCACTCGCGCCTTGCGGCGCCGAGCGCGAGCACGAGATGAAGCAGGCCCGCGCCCTCGCCGAGCCGACGGCAAAGGCGCGCCTCTCCAAGGAGTCTCGCTACGAGCAGCCTCCCGCCCCCCCGGGCACGACCCGGAGGTCGGGGCGGCCCCGGCGAGCGCGAGCGAGCCGGGGGACTGCCGGGCGGGCCCGGGGGCCGCCTCCTGAACGCTTTGTTTTTGCAGCGATTTTTCTGGAGCTGCGAGCTCCGAAAAAAATGTTCGGCCCCGTGTCGATCGGGCCCGGCGCCGTTCGTCGCCTGGATGAAGCAACCACCGGCGCCGGCGCGGCGCCGCCGCGAAAGGACACGACGATGAAGGTCATGGTGATCGTGAAGGCCACGAAGAACAGCGAAGCGGGCGTCATGCCGACCGAGCAAGAGATGGCCGAGATGGGCAAGTTCAACGAGGAGCTGGTCAAGGCGGGCGTCATGCTCGCGGGCGACGGCCTGCACCCGAGCACGAAGGGCAAGCGGATCCAGTTCTCGGGGAGCAAGCGCACCGTCGTCGACGGCCCGTTCGCGGAGACGAAGGAGCTGATCGCGGGCTACTGGATCTGGCAGGTCCGGTCGATGGACGAGGCGGTCGAGTGGGCCCGCCGCTGCCCCGACCCGATGCCGAACGAGGAGTCGGAGCTCGAGATCCGCCCGATCTTCGAGGCGGAGGACTTCGGCGCGGAGTTCACCCCCGAGCTGCGCGCGCAGGAGGACCGCCTCCGCGCCGAGCTCGAGCAGCGGCAGAAGGCGTAGCGACGGCCCCCGCCGCGCAGTCTCTCATGGCCCTTCGGACAGGTCCGAGGGGCCATCGACCATGCGTGCGCAGGCTCCTGGCGGCGGCGCGCGTGCATCGCTGCGGAGGCGGCGGCCGACGGCGGGACGTGTCGTCACGCCGGCCAGGCGAAGCCGGGGTTCTTGCGGTAGTCGTCCCGTCGCTTCGCCAGCGCCATCGACACGTGCTCGGGCGCATCGGCGCCGACGATGAGGCGGAGCGGGCGCGTGCCCTCGTCCGTCAGGTGTCTCGCCAACGCTGCCGCGGCCTCACGCGGATCCGCGCTCGTGTCCGACGGCTGCTGGCTCATGTCCCACGGGAGCCGCGTGGTGCCGAACGTCCGCTCACGCAGCGGATCGTAGGCCGGCAGCCCGCTCGCGAAGCGCATGCTGCCCCACGCCCAGTCGGTGGCGAACCCTCCGAGCTCGGCGATCGTCACACGGATGCCGAGGTCGGCGACCTCCGCGGCGAGCGCCTCGCTGAACGCCTCGAGCGCCCACTTGCTCGCGTTGTAGAGGCCGAACGCGGGCATCGTCCCCACGCCACCGACGGAAGAGATCTGGACGATGTGCCCGGAACGCTGCGCGCGCAGCACGGGGAGCACGGCCTGCGTGACCCAGAGCGCGCCGAAGAAGTTCGTGTCCATCTGCTCGCGGGCCTCGGCCTCGCTCACCTCCTCGACAGCTCCGACGAGTCCGTAGCCGGCGTTGTTGATCACGACGTCCAGGCGGCCGAAGGCGGCATGGGCCTGCTCGACGACCGTGAAGACCGCCGACCGATCGCGCACGTCGAGGGCCAGCGTCCGCAGCAATGCGGGGTGCGCCTCGACGAGGGGCCGCAACACCTCCGGCCGGCGCAATGTCGCCACCACGCGCTCACCCGCCGCCAGCGCGCCTTCGACGAAGGCACGCCCGAGGCCACGACCGGCACCGGTGATGAACCAGACTCGAGGGGAGCAGGGAGCATTCGCCATGGGTACCTCTCTTGAAGCAGCCGTCCGCAGCCGCTCGCTTGCGAGACGAGACGGTTCGTCTCGTCTCGCCCATGTGTCGCACCCGGCGCGGCCCGTGTCAAGGAAGACGAGACGAGCCGTCTCGTCTTGCGGTAGCCTGCCCGAGACCATGGCGTCCCGTTCCCCCGGCACTCCCTCCCGGCGCAGCGCCACGGCGCGTCGGGCGATCCTCGAGGCCGCCCGCGCCCTCGTCCTCGAGGTGGGCTACGCGCGCCTCACCGTCGAAGGCATCGCCGGGAAGGCCGGTGTCGGCAAGCAGACGATCTATCGCTGGTGGCCCTCGAAAGGCGCGGTCGTCTTCGAGGCGTTCCTGTCGGGAGGCGGCGCGGGCGGCAGCTCGACGGAGCTCCCGGACAGCGGCGACGTCGAGCGCGATTTGAAGACAGTCCTGCGCGCGACCGTGGAGGAGCTGCTCGAGCCGAGCTTCGATGCCGCGCTCCGCGGGATGACGGCGGAGATCCAGAGCGACACGGAGCTTGCGAAGCAGCTCGTCGAGGTGCTTCTGGGGCCGCAGATGAAGGCGACGGTCCGGCGGCTCGAGAGCGCCCAGCGCGTCAAGCAGATCCGGAGAGGCGTCGACCTCGACGTCGCCGCCGAGCTTCTGTTCGGTCCGGTCTTCCACCGGTGGCTGCTCCGGACACGGCCGCTCGATCGAGCGTTCGCCGACGAGGTCGTCCGGTTGACGCTTCGCGCGCTGCGGCCCGCGCCGAAGGAGGGAGGGCGGCGCGCTCCTGTCGGACGGAGAAAACGGAGCTCCGATCGCAGTTAAACCCGACCCTGGCGACGCGGCCGCGCACGGCTTCGACGGGGCCGCCGGCGGCCCCGAGCGTCGTCGGCGTCGGTGGGTGCGTCGAGGTAGAACGCGTCCGAGCGGGCCTCGCCGACGAGGTCGGTGAAGACGAAGCGTCGGAGACCGGGAGCACGCGGCCGACGACGACCCCGCCGTCGGCGCTGGAGACCATCTCGGCCATGAGCGTGAACGGGAGCTTGCCGGTGACCTTTCACTCGCTGGTGGGGGGGCGACGGCGGCGGCGACGACCTCAGCGTCCACGGTCTGGGGGTCCTTGACGCGGACGCTGTCGGGGATCGACTCCATCACGAGCCGTTGCCGCCGGCGGAGACGTCGACGGTGGCGACGAGGGTGAAGTCGCAGCAGTCCTGGTTCGGGAAGTTCGGGCACACGTCGGGCTGGGCGAGCGAGCGCTGGCAGATGAAGGCGTGCGAGGAGCCCTTCACCGTGAAGTCCTGCTTGACGCTCGAATGCACGATGTCGCCGGTCGGCAGGCCGGGCCCGAACAGCTCGCCGCTGAGCTTCGGCGCCTGGTGCAGCAGCGACAGGTCGGATTCGGCCGCCTGGGATGACCCGCAAACGCTACGTGGGGCACGACAGCGGCCCGGGGGCGCAGGCGGGCTCGGGTTCGACCGCGTCGAGGAGGCATCGCCAGAGGGCGAGCGCGTCGCCGTCGACGCAGTCGGCGAAGTACTCGGGCGGACGGAGCACCCGCAGGCGCTCTTTCACGTGGCACGACTTCGGCTCGGGATATATCAGCTCGCAACTCGCGCGCTCGCTGCGGATCACGACGAGCTCGCCGACGATCTCGAGGCCGAACAGGTGCAGGACCTCGCGGCCGCGGACGGGCAGGAACATGAATTGCCCGGGGGTGCGGTCGCGCAACGCGGTGGCGAGGCAGCGGGCGCGCTCGAGGTCGGTCTCGACGGAGGTCGGCGTCGAGAGGTCGTCCCAAATTCCGGGGCCGTCGAGCTCGAACACGATCGGGTCGTCGCCGGGACACAGCTCGAGCCCGCCGCAGGTCACCGCCGGCTCAATCTCGGGCCACAAGTCGCCGGGATGGATGTCCTCGAGACAGGCGGCCTCAATCATCATGTCGACGGCTCCCGTGGTCGGAGCGGTCGTCGTGCTCGTCGTCGGCTCGCCGGTGCCGGTGCTCGTGCCGGTGGTCTGCGAATCGGTGTCGCCGGGCGCCAGCTCGGGGGCGCATGCCAGGAGGAGCAGGGGCGGGAGCCAGGCGCGCATGGGAACATCTTTGCATGGCCGCGACGCGGGCGACAACGGCCGGTCGTCGGTTCGCGTCGCGCGAGCGGGCGCTGCCCGGAGGGCTCAGGAGCGGCCGTGTGGTCGACGTCGGTGCGATTGCCGGCGGCGGGGCTGCTGGGTCGCCCGGCCGATGCGCGAGCTGACGGAATTTGCGAGCGAGGCCGACGCGGTTCGGCGGGATGTCGGGCGTCGTCTGCGGGCTGTTCGGCTTCGTGTGGGTGCAGGCGCGCTACGCCCGGGGGCGCGGCCATCACCTCGACGACCGCTCGACGGTGCTGATGATGGCGTGGTTCATCGCCCGCGGGACCGGGCTGTTCGGATCGGTCGGGCCGCCGGGGCGTCCGGCAATTCTTCGCGCCCTACGTGCCGCTGTGGTTCTCGTCGATGGCGGCGGGGGTGCTCCTGCGCGAGCGATAGCGCCGCGGCGCGCGCGAGCACGAGGCAGCGCCGACGAGTCAGGACGTGCGCAGGTCGGTGACACCATCGAAACCAGAGTTGCGAAAGTAGGGCAGGCCGGTGGGCACGAATGTGGTGTGGCGATGCGGCCGGCGGCCCCCGCGTTCGTGTTCGCGCCCGCAGCCATCGATGCTCTGGCGCGATGCTTCATCTGTGGACCCGCAATCCCTGCCTCGGCGCAGCGCCCGATGTCTCCTGCCCGCCTCAAAGCCCGGGGAGCCATACGACGATCACCGACGATGTCGCTACCGGGGACCAGGTGATGTCCGTATTGAGGCGAGCATCACCGCGGATACAATGCGGATCGTGGGCCGGTTCTCTCCTCTCACGCTCGCGCTGCTGATGCTGGCGCTCGGGTGCATGGGCGACCCCGCCGGCGGTGACGACACCACGGGCGGGGACGACACCGCCGGCAGCGGCGACAGCGATACGGGTGGCGACGACACGCCGGAGGCGGCGGCCCTGCCGATCGAGATCCTCGGCCCGGCGGGCACGGCGGTCGCGGTCCGCATCGATGTCCCGCAGGACCTCGCCGACGCGCCCGCGGCCGAGCTGGCGCTGACGGTGCACAACGTGCTCGAGGCGGGCGCCGCGTTCGTCGTCGTCGGCGACGCCGAGCCGATCGACCTCGGGGCGCCCGCGCTTCGGCTCGTCCGCCCTTCGGGGGGGCACGCGACGGCCTCGCTCGCGCTCCCCGACGGGACGCTGCGCGCGGGCGAAAATCGCGTCGTGTTCCGCTACGACCGGGAGATCCGCGACGTCTCCGGCTTTCGCGTGCTCGACGTGGCGCTCGTCGTCGGCGGTCAGCGCCTCGCCACCGGCCTCCCCGCGGACGACCCGGCGACCTGGACCGCGCCGTCCGCCGACGCGAACGCGATCGCTCGCGGCGAGCGGTTCTTCACCGCGGAGAGCCGCGACGGCGGGCCGCCGTGCGCCCGCTGCCACGCCGACGACGGCGCGGACCTGGCTTACTTCGCGTTCTCCAACCACAGCCTGATCGCGCGCGCCGAGCACCACCTGTTTTCGGCCGAGGAGGCGGCGGACATCGCCAGCTACATCCGTTCGCTGCCCGTCGCCGCGGTCGGTCGCGTGTTCGACCCGCCGTTCCAGCCCGGGCCGGCGCACGTCGGCGCGGCCGGGGCGGGATACGATGCGGTGCTCCCCGCCGACGACGCGCTGGGCGCGGCGCTCTTCCCGGATGGTTTTCCGGACGCGCCCGCGTGGGACATCGCGGCGTCGTTCGACACCTCGACCGTCGCGCTGCCCGTGGAGTTGCCGTCGTGGTCGCGGTGGTTGCCGCGCAAGATCGACGCCACCTGGTTCACCCGCGGCGACGGTGCGCTCGCGGTCGCCGAGGCCGCGCTCGCCAGCGACGGCAGCCTCGAGGCGGCGCGCGCGTTCGCGACCGCCGCGGTGCACCTCGGCAAGGAGATCCTCATCACCACGGGCGATCACGCGGGGCGCGTCGAGCTGCTCCGCTACGCGGCGGTGAAGCTGTGGGACTGGCAGCGGCGCCACGGCGGCTTCGAGGGGGCGGACCACGGCTTTCCCGACGGCGGACCGGCGTTCCCGTACGAGGTCGGCTTCGCGTTCTTCGAGGCGGCGTTCGTCAACGGGCTGCCCGACGCGATGGACCAGGCGTTCTCGTGGTGGATGGCGCAGGCGGCGGTGAACCCTGGGCGCGGCCAGACCACCGGCGATCGCCCGCTCAACTGGCGCGACGTCCTGACGGTGGCGGATTCGGCGGGCGCAGGGCCGTGGACGCTGACGTACCTCCACCTGGTCGGCAGCCTCGAGGAGTCGCAGGGGGCGCTCGCCGACGACTTCGGCACCGATCGCGGGCCGGTGCGGCTGCTCGCCGTGCCGCTCCGTCGCGTCGCCGGCCCGGTCCGCGCCGCCCTCATGCGTCGCTTCCTGACGCGCGAGGCGGCCTTCCTCGCCGGCGGCGGCTCGCTCACGTCCGAGCACCACGTGGTGCTGGGGAACGCCTGGCGCGACGGCTGCGACGGGCTCACGCCCGACGAGCGCGCCGAGCTGCGCGCGCTCGCCCCGAGCGAGGTCGCGGCCGACCTCGCGGCTTGTCCTTAGATGGAGCGATCGGAGGAATCATGGCTCGTACGATTGTGTCGCTGGGCATCGCGCTGTCGCTCGCGGCGGCCTGCGGAGGTGGTGGTGGCTCGGGTGAGACCGACAGCGGCGGCGGCACCGGCGATACGGAGACGAACGGCGGCACCGCCGGCACCGAAGTCGGCACCGACACCGACCAGCCCACCGGCGATCCCGTCACGCCCACGGCCTGCGAGGACGGCGGCTCGTGCTCGTTCTGCGCCGCGGAGACCTGGGGCGGCGCCGTGCCCGACGCGGAGACCGACGTGGTGATCCCGAAGGGGCGGACGGTCGTCGTCGACTGCCCCGCGGAGGCTCGTACGATCCGCATCGAGGCCGGCGGGGTGCTGTTCGCGTCGCGCGAGGCCTCGACGACCCTCACCCTGCACGGCAACCTGGTCGTCGAGGGGACCCTCGACTACGGCACGCCCGACGATCGGATCCCCGACGGCGTCACCGCCGAGATCATCTTCACCGGCATGCACGACGCGGACTACGTCGGCACGCCCAGCGCGATGGGCGGGGACGGCATGCACTCGGTCGACACGCCGATGGCGGTGGTCGACGGCGACGTCGGCCTGTGGGTGATGGGCGCCGGCGTGCTGCGGGCCGCGGGCGCGCCCAAGCGCTCGTGGGGCAAGCTGATCGACGGCGCGGGGGCCGGGGACGCGAGCTTCACCGTCGACGGCGCCGAGGGCTGGAAGGCCGGCGATCGCGTGCTGCTGACCCCGAGCGCGCCGCTCGCCGACGGCGAGGCGATCGTCGAGCACTTCGACGAGGGCACGATCGCCGCGGTCAGCGGCGACGACATCACCCTCGCCGAGGCGCTGACGTACCCGCACGACGGCTGCGCCGACTGCATGCGGCGCGGCGAGGCGGCGAACCTGTCGCGCAACGTCGTCATCCGCTCCGCCGACGACAGCGCCCACGCGCACATCCTGGTGGCCGAGCAGGGGCACGTGGAGATCGACAGCGTCGAGCTGCGCTGGCTCGGGCCGATCGTCCCCTGCACCGGCCAGACCGAGGGGCACGCCTTGCCGCTCCGCCGCGCGCCGATCTGGTTCCACCAGCAAAAGGACGCGTCCGCCGGGTCGTTCGTGCGCCACGCGGCGATCTGGGGCGGCGAGCTCCACTTCGTCATGGTCGAGCAGTCGAACGGCATCGAGATCGCCGACGTCGTCGGCTACGACACCCAGGGCATGGGCTTCGGGCTGTTCTACGACAACGGGGCGTGCGGCACCTTCTGCGACGACCGCGAGAAGGCGCCGGCCGACGTGCTCCTCGATCACGTGCTCGCGGCGCGCGTCGGCGTCCCCGAGCGCGTCGACGGCTGCATCCGCGTCGACCACCGCATGGTCGGCGTCGCCGTGTCGGGCGGCGAGGGCTCGGGCGCGCGCGACTCGGTCGCCGTCGGCGTCGGCTACAACGGCTCCGGCGAGGACATCTCGGGCTTCGGCTGGCAGGAGGGTGGCTCGGGGCGCCCGGCGAACTTCGTGTTCGACGACAACGTCGCCCACCACAACCGCGGCCACGGGGCGATGATCTGGCACAACACCGAGCTGACGCAGGCGCCCTACGCGAGGAACGCGTTCTGGTCGAACGGCGCCTACGGCGTGCTGTGGGGCGCCTACCAGAACCCGTTCCTGCTCGGCGACGTCGTCGCCGTCGACAACGGGCTGTCGTCGATCGGGGTCAAGGCGATCCCGCTCGACGACACGGCCCGCATGCAGGGCGGCCTCGTCGACGACATCCGGATCCTGGCCTACGTGTTCATCCAGGAGAAGCCGGCGATCTTCGATCACGTGACCTTCACCGGCGACCGCGACGTCGCGGTGACGCAGCTGCACGAGAGCTGCGCGGACGGCGACGAGAACGACCCGGAGGACCCCAACTGCCTGCGCGTGTGGCTGCGGTTCATCGACCCGGTGATCCCGGCGGGCGTGCTGCCGTTCGACTTCGGCCAGACGTTCAACCGCTACTCGCTGTGGGAGATCCGCGGCTTCTCCAGCCCCGATTACCCGGACCTGCCGGCGGACTTCGACCTGTTCCGCGCCGACAACGAGGTCGAAGGCGGCAGCTACTACGCGCCGTTCGACGCGTGGCTGGTGCCGCGCTGAGCCGGGCCGGCGGCGAGCGCGACGACGGGCGCGATCGCTCGTAAAAAAAGCAGGCGGCCGAAAAAAATTCGATGGATCGACGCGGGCGGCAGGACTCAAGGACAGCGGCGACCGGCAGTGACCGCGTCGCCGCGCTCCTACCTTCCGACCACGAGGTGTACCTTGCGTCCGCTTATCGCTTATCCCCTGAGTTTGATGTTCCTCGCGCTCTCGCCGGCTTGCGGCGAGAAGCACTCCCTCGGTGAATGGACCGCCGGCGCCGGCGACCCGAGCGGCGAGACGGCCGGCGACCCGAGCGGCGAGACGGCCGGCGACCCGAGCGGCGAGACGGCCAGCGATCCGACCGGCGATCCGTCCGGCAGCACCGGCGACCCGTCCGGCAGCAGCACCACCACCACGGGCGAGCCGCCGACCACGGAGGGCAACGACCCCTGCACGCAATATACGGATCTGGCCTCGTGCGAGGCGGCCGGCTGCGAGTTCGTCGGCGGCGGCGCGATCGAGGCCGACGAGAACGGCTGCCGCTGGGGCGAGGGCGAGTACGGCTTCTGCGCCAGCTTCACCGGCGGCAGCCAGTCGCCGGCGCTCCACTGCACCCCCGACGGCGTGCCGGTGGCGTTCCCCTTCGATCCGGGCAACCTCCCCGCGGATTGGGGCCCGTGCGACTGCGAGACCCAGGGCCTGGCGCTCGATTGCTACGGCTTCGCGGTCAACGTCGAAGACCTGGGCTGCGGCGCCCTGTCCACCCACTGCGAGTCGCTCACCGACGAGGCGAGCTGCAATCAATTCCAGGGCGACCCCGGCCTCAACGGCTGCCTGTGGGTGGAGACGACGCACGAGGTGGCGGCCGAGCCGGTGTGCAACGCCGAGCCGCCGGTCGGTCGCTGCATCCCGGTGCACCTGCGCCACGACGGCGGTTGCTTCGACCTGAACCCGCCCGCCGAGTGCGACCCGGGCGACGCGGTGAAGAGCCCGTACTGGGGCCGCGTGAGCGACGACGTGGCGCCGAGCGTGGAGCTCGAGCTCCTCGACGACGTGCCGTGCCAGTTCGAGCCGCTCGGTTACTTTCAGTGCTGGGCCGACGAGGACAGCCCGGCGCTGTGCGACTGCGCGTGCGGCCTGTAAGGGGGCACGCGGGCCACTCGCGGGCGGGGGTGCTCGCCGGTCGTCGGCAGCGAGTGATGGACAGGCCTCCGCGTGGACGATAAGAAGCGCGGGCCGGTGTTCCTCGCTCGCCCGCATCGTCTCGGCCCAGGCGCCTGCGCGGCGCTGGTGGCCGCGTTGTCGGCGGCGCCGGTGATGGCGAGCCCGGCCGCAGCGGAGGCGCCGTCGCGGCTGGCGCTGACGTGGAGCGCCCCGCCCGGGTGCCCGCAGCTCGATGAATTTCGCGCCTGGCTCTCGGGACATCTGGGGGCCGCGGCCGATCCGGCCGGCTACCCCGGGCTGACCACCCAGGGCGCGCTCGAGCGCGAGGGGGCGGGCTGGCGCCTGCGCCTGGTGATCGCGCGCGACGGGACCCGCGGCGAGAAGACGCTGCGCGGCCGCCACTGCGAGGAGCTGGCGCGCTCGGGGGCGCTGGCGCTGGCGATCGCCATCGAGCCGGGGCTGGCCGGGGCGGGAGCGGAAGCCGAGGCCGGACCCGAGCCGGAGTCGGGGCAGGTGCCGGCGCCGCCGGAGCCGGGGCAGGTGCCAGGGCCGGCGGAGCCAGGGCAGGTGCCGGCGCCGCCGGAGCCGGGGTCGGCGTCAGGCCAGGCGCGCGGGCCGATCCCCGAGCCGGCGGCGGAGCCGGCGGGCGAAAACGCGCCGGGGGTGGGCGAGATCGAGCCGCCGCCGGCATCCGCCGGACCGCTCACGCCTCCGCGGCCGCGCGTGGCGGTCGGACACGCGCTGCGGCTCGCCGTGGGCCTCGAGGCCGGCGCGCTGCCGGGCGTCGGCGCGGGCCTGCTGGGCGGCTACGCGCTGCGCCTGCCGGGCGTACGGCTCGAGCTGACGGCGAACTGGTGGCCGGGGCGGCGGCGCGAGTACGCGGAGCCGGCGGGCGTGGGCGCGCGCGCGCAGGTCGGGGCGGCGGGGCTGCGGGTGTGCCCGACGCCGCGCCTGCGCCGCGGGGGGCCGACCGGAGCGGGGCGCGTCGAGCTGCCGCTGTGCGCCGGGATCGAGCTCGGGGTGCTGGTGGCGCGCGGCTCGGGGTTCGCGGGCGCGCGCACGGTGCGGACGCTGTGGGCGGCGGCGGAGCTGGAGCCCGCGGCGGTCTGGCGGTTCACGCGGCGGATGGCGCTGTGGGGCAGCGCGGCGCTGGTGGTGCCGATCACCCGCGAGTCGTTCGCGGTCGACCCGCTGCCGGAGCTGTTCGTGATCGGCGCCGCCGGCTTCCGGGCGGCGGTCGGGCTCGAGGTCCACCTCGGCCGCGAGAAAAATTGACGGATCGGCCGCGCCCGCAGGACGAAGCGTCGATGCCCGCCGCCCGCCCGCTGTCCGCCGCGCCGCCCGCCCCGGGTGCGCCGAACCGCGAGGCCGTGGCGGCGCTGTACCGCGCGCACGCGCGCGAGCTGTGGCGCGCGCTGGGCCGCCTGGGGGTCCAGCCGGCGGCGGTGGAGGACGCGCTGCACGAGCTGTTCATCGTGGTGCAGCGGCGGCTGCCGGAGTTCGAGCACCGCGCGGCGATCCGGACCTGGCTGTACGCGATCGCGGTCCGGATCGCCCGCAAGTTCCGCGACCGGGCGCGCCGCCACAGCTTCGAGCCGCCAGCCGAGGACTGGCCGAGCCGCGACCGCGGGCCCGACCAGGCGCTGCTCGACGCCGAGGCGCTCCGCATGCTCGACGCGCTGCTGGCCGAGCTCGACGAGGACAAGCGCGAGGTGTTCGTGCTCCACGAGGTCGAGGAGCTGTCGGCGCCCCAGATCGCGGCGATCCTCGAGGTCAACGTCAACACCGTGTATTCGCGGCTGCGCGAGGCGAAGCGGGCGTTCGCCAGAGCGCACGCGCGTCGGCGGCTGCTCGGGAGGGATGTTCGATGAGCCAGGAACAAGAGGACATCCAGCGCTTGATCCGCGGGGCTCGCCGCGCCGCGCCCGACGAGCAGGCGCTCGCGCGCGTGTGGCAGCGCCTGCAGGCGCCGCCGCCCGCGGGGCCCGACGACGGCGGGGCCGAGGTGCCCGATCCGGCGGCGCTGGCGAACGCGACGCAGGCGCTCGCGGGCAAGGCCGCGGCGGCGACGAGCCTCAAGGCGATCGCGGCGGTGGTGGTGGTCGGGGCGGCGCTCGCCGGCGGCCGCTGGCTGACGCGGCCCGGACCGAGCGCGCCCGCGGAGGCGGCGGTGGAGCAGAGGGAGGCGCCGCGCGAGCCGGCCCCGGCGGTCGAGGTCGCGATTCCGGAGGCGCCCACGACGGTCGAGGCGAGCGCGCCGACAGGGCCGCCGCCGGCGAAGCAGGCGGGGCGGCGCAGCGCGGGCGGGGCGGCGAGCGGCGGGACGGCGAACAGCAGCGAGGCCGAGACGAGCGGCGAAACGGGTCCCGACCTTGCTGCCGAGCGACGCCTGCTCGAGGCGGCCCAGGCGGCGCTGCAGCGCGGGGCGACGGCGGCGGCGCTCGCCCGCCTGGACGAGCACGGCCGCCGCTTCGCGCACGGCCTGCTGGCGGACGAGCGCGAGGTGCTGCGCGTGCTGGCGCTGTGCGCCGAACACCGCGCGGACGAGGCCGAGGCGGTCGCGCAGGCGCTGCTGCGCGGCGGGCCGGGGCTGTTCCTGCCGCGGCTGCGCGGGTCGTGCGTGGGCGAGCGGCTGGTGCCGGTGCAGCGGCCGAAGGGCAAGCGCGAGTGAGGTCGGCGCCCGGCGAACGAGCGTCGAGCGCGGCTCGCCGGCGAATGGCGGCGGGGGAGCGCGAGGGCGGCGCGGCCTGCGTCAGGGCTCATCGGTCGCGCCGGCGGAGCATGAAGAACTGGCCGTGATCGCCGCGGCGGACGCGGAGCCGCACGGCGGCGTCGCGGTCGGTCGCCGCCAGCTTGTCACGGGCCTCGGCGGCCGTCTTCACGTCGGCGTCGCCGACCTGCTCGATCACGTCGCCCGGTCGTAGGCCCGCGGCCTCGGCCGCCGAGCCCGGCTCGACCTCGACGATCACGGCGCCGCGCTCGGCCTCGAGGTCGAAGCGGCGGCGCAGCGCGTCGCCGAGGTCGCCGAGCCGGAGGCCGAAGCCGGACCACGGCGCGCCCGCGGCGGGCGTGCCCGGGTCGGGCAACGAGCCGAGGGTCGCGGCGATCGTCTGCGCTCTCCGATCGCGCCAGATCTTCAGCTCGATGCGGGTCCCCGGCGCGGCCTGGGCGATGCCGTTGCGGAAGCGGGCGACGTCGGTGACCGGCTGGCCGTCGCGCTCGAGGATGATGTCGCCGTGCTTCAGGCCGGCCTGCTTCGCCGGCCCGTCCGCCGCGACGTCCTCGACGAGGATGCCGCCCTTGCCGGTGTAGCCGAACGACTCGGCCATCTCCGGCGTCAGCGGCCCGATCATCAGGCCCAGCCAGCCGCGCACGACCTTGCCGCCGGTGATGAGCTGCTCCATCACCTGCTTGGCCATGTTGACGGGGACGGCGAAGCCGACGCCGTCGCTGCCGCCGGTGCGCGAGGCGATGGCGGTGTTGATGCCGATGACGCGCCCCTGCAGGTCGATCAGCGGCCCGCCGGAGTTGCCGGGGTTGATCGCGGCGTCGGTCTGGATGAACTGCTCGTAGTCGGTGATGCCCATGGAGGTCCGGCCGACCGCGCTGACGATGCCGGCGCTGATCGTCCGGGACAGGCCGAACGGGTTGCCGGCGGCGAGCACCCACTGGCCGACCTTGAGCGCGTCCGAGTCGCCGAAGCTGGCCGGCTTGAGCCCGTCGGCGCGGACCCGGATCACGGCGATGTCGGTGTGCGGGTCGGCGCCGACGACCTCGGCGGGGAGCTTGCGGTCGTCGTGGAGCTCGACCTCGAGCTCGTCGGCCCCCTCGATGACATGGTTGTTGGTGAGGATGTACCCCTCCCCGCTGACGATCACCCCGCTGCCGAGCCCCCTCTGCTTGAGCTCCGCGGGCGGAGGCGCGAACCGGTGCGGCGCGAACAGCCCGTCGAGGCCCCCGAACGGGACGACCTGCAGCTGCGGCCGCTTGAACTTCCGCACCGAGGCGATCGAGACGACCGAGGGGGCGATCGCCTCGGCGGCGCGCTCGAAGGCGTGCTCGAGGTCGGTGACCCCGGTGATCGGCGGCGTCGTGTTCAGCGCCGGCACCTGGGCGCACGCGCCGGTCGCCTCTTCGTCGGCCTGCTCCGCCGACGCCGGGGCGTCGTCGGACTGCACGGTCCCCCGCGCGCTGCCGCAGGCGAGGGCGAGCGCTGGCAGACCGACCCATACCCATCGCAAAAGTCGAACCCGTCGTCTTGACATGGCGCGATACCTTTGTGTCGAGATTGATCGATGTCTTGAATGGCGGCGGTCGGCCGCAGGCCGTGCGCGCCGCGCCCGTACACTACGCCCATTCGTCCGGCGGTCAAGTCCATGCATTGCCGCCGGAGGCGCGCGGACGCCCACGGCTTGCGGAGCTCGCGCCGGCGGGCCCGCGGCCCCGTCGCGCGCGGCCGAGGGGGCGCTTGACAGGGCGAGTGGCGTGATTAACTGCCCCGACCGAGAGCCGGCGCGCGGACGGGGCGGGCCCCGAGGTCCCCCGCCGGTCGCCGTCTGCAATCATCGGACATCACCCGTTCGGAGGATTCTATGCTGAAGCAACTGGCCACAGTCGCGCTCGCTGGAAGTCTTCTCGTGCTCCCCAGCGAGGCTCGTGCGAGTGAATCGACGCAGCCGCCCGCGCCGGCCCAGAAGGGGTCCGTCGTGCCGCTGATGGGCTTCAACCTGTGCTTCGGGGCGGTCGAGGAGGGCACGACGTGCCACGTCCGCCTGCCCGATCTGCGGACGCCCCCGCCCCAGCCGAAGCCGACCTGGTTTACCCTGCTCGGCAAGACGGTCTGCCTGCCCGACACGTCGGCGACGACCGCGTGCGACGTCCGGCTCCCGCGGCTCCCGCTGACCGCCACGCCGACGCCCGCGACGCGCGGCTCGTGAAGCGCCCCGGAAAAGCGAAGCCCGGCCCCTGCGGTCGACGCGGGCGCAGCAGGGCGTGGCTCGACGCGTGAACCGCTCGCGCGTCGAGCCGTCGTCCTTCAGGACTGCGGAGCCATGACGGGCGTCGACGTCCTGTGGGACGCTCGCGCATCGAGGCCGTCGTCCTTCAGGGCAGCGGAGCCATGACGGGCGTCGACGCCCCGCTTTCAGCGCAGCGGCGCGCTCCGACGATTCGGACGGGGACGCCGCGGTCTCCTCCAGGCCACGGAGCTCGGGGGATTGCGTCGACGAGAAGCGCTCGCCGGCGATCGTCTGTAGGGCGCGCCGGCGCGCCGTGGCGAAGGACTCACGCCGCGTGCCGGCGGATCCAGGCGACGTACCTGTCCATCCACCCCTGCAAGAACTTGCGGCTGTCCGGGCCGATGTCGCCGGATTCGTCGAACAGGCCCTCTTTGGCCTGGATGAACGCCTCCGGCTGGCCGAGGGTCGGCATGTCGAGGTAGGCGAGGATCCCGCGGAGGTGCTGCTGGGCGACGGCCGTGCCGATGGCCCCGACCGAAACGCCGAGCACCCCGGCCGGCTTGCCGGCGAAGGCGCTCTGCCCGTACGGCCGGGAGGCGTGGTCGATC
Organism: Nannocystis exedens; assembly: GCF_002343915.1. Taxonomy (GTDB): domain Bacteria; phylum Myxococcota_A; class Polyangia; order Nannocystales; family Nannocystaceae; genus Nannocystis; species Nannocystis exedens. Next base: position 8,365,552 of record NZ_NETK01000001.1, read on the forward strand.
GCGTTCTTCAGCACGCCGGGGATCGAGCGGTTGTACTCCGGGGTGACGAACAAGAGGCCGCTCGCGGCCTGAATCTCCGCCTTGAGCCGCTTCGCCGGGGCAGGCTGATCGGCGTCGTCGTCCTGGTTGTAGAGCGGCAAGTCGCCGATCTCGAGCTGCTTGAAGGTGAACTCGCCGGGAGCGAGCCGGGCGATGGCGGTCGCCAGCCTGCGATTGTGAGAATCCCGGCGCAGGCTGCCGACGAGGACCGCGATGTTGTATCGGCTCATGGACGAACTCCGATTCCGGCGAAAGCCAAAAGCTATTTATCACCCTTCGCCCTCGGCGCAACAGGGGCAGGCGGCGTCTGCGGCCGTGAGCGCGTCCGGAACAGCGGGCTCCGGCGATCGAGGGGTCGTGTCGGAGGCGCGAGCGAGCCGGGACGGGGGACGCGGGAGGCCGTGGACGGCACGTCGTGGCCTCGCGGGGGCACCCGTTGTGCCGCGAATCGCGAGGTCGCCCCTGCTGTTTTTCAAGGTTCCGGGCACCAGGCCGTGGACGCCGGCAGACGACCGCAGACACGCACTGGCCGATGCCGATTCAGATGGACGCAATGTCGGCAGCGCCGATTCCGTATGCGAAACAGCGTGCCGATCAACGCCCCGTACACGGCGGACAAGCGACGACCAGGGCTCGACTGCCGGCTCGTCGAGCGCCGCAAGCGCCGGCCGTCCGCGGGCGCGACCGATCCGCGAGCCGTCGCACTTCCTGCACGAAATGCGCGGGTCCAGCCCGGCGCTCACGGGCTCGCTCGTGCGTCCCACGAAGAGATGTCCTGCGGGACATGTCTCCGATACGAAGCGCGGGCGCCGACATCCACGCTCCCACAGTGCACGCTCCAGCCCGGCGCACGGCCGCTCGTGCGTCCACAAACGAGATGTCCTGCGGGACATGTCCTCGAGCGGAAGCGCGGCTCGGGGGATCCGCGGAGCATTCGCACTCCCCGCAATGTACGGCTTCAACCCGGCGTGGCGCCCATCGAGGAGCTTGTTTCTCGGACATGAGGACATGTCTGAAAGGACATCTTTTTTAATGCCTGCGAGCCGCGGCGGGGGAGGCCGCTCCTCGACCGCGAGCGGGTGGTGCGACGGGCCTCGCCGCTCGCGCTCCGGCGTCGACGGCCGATACCCGAGCAACGGACGTGGCCGGCCGAACCGACGGCCGGCGGCCGCACGGCAGTTTGAACCGGACGCCGTGCCGACGGGCCGAGTCGCGGAGCGCCTGGGATCGGCATGTGAGTCCATGTGGGTCCCGGGGCTCGGCTTCTGCGCCGGGGCGAGTACGGAGATGCGAAAGTGGATCGAGGTGCGGAACGGCGGGGCGTTCCTCGTGTATAGGTTGTTCAAGGTGCCGTCTTGTCCGTCGTGGTGTTGCGGTGCAAACGAGCGGCGCCTCCGCCTTAAGGAGCCGTTCGCTTGCGCAGCCTCGCCTCGCTCACCCTCGCGCTCGTCGCGTCCTCGCCGCTGTTGTTCGCCTGCTCCGACGATGTCGCGTCGACCGACAGCCTGAGTCCGTCGAGCAGTTCGTCAGGTTCGGCGACGACCGAGCCCGGCACGACGACGACGACCTCGGACCCCGGCACGAGCACCGGCGAGCCGACCTCGACCGCTCCGACGACGACGCTCGGGTCGACGACGTCGACGACCGATCCGGCGACGACGGCGACGACCGCGTCGACGACGGAGACGACCGGTGAGACGAGCTCGGGGTCGACCGGCGAGTCGACCACCGGCGAGCCGCCGGCGGTCTGCTGCGAGCCGACGCTGTGCGCCGACCCGGCGATCTCGGCGTGCGTGTGCACGGTCGATGCTTCGTGTTGTGAGGGGCCGTGGACGAGCGAGTGCGTCGCGCTGGTCACCGCGCTCGGGTGCGGCTCGTGCCCGCCGCCGCCCGAGGCCGAGTGCTGCGAGGTCGGTGTCGGGCCCGGCTGTACCGACGACGCGATCGAGACCTGCGTGTGCGCGCAACAGCCGGACTGTTGCTCGGGCGTGTGGGGGGCCGAGTGCGTCGCGGCGATCGACACGCTCGGCTGCGGCGTCTGCGAGGAGCCGCCGAAGGGCGAGTGCTGCGAGGCGCACCGGAGCGGCGGATGCGTCGACGCCGGGGTCGAGAGCTGCGTGTGCACCCTGGCGCCGGAGTGCTGCGCCGACGCGTGGACCGAGGCGTGCGTGGCGCTCGTCGACCAGGCCGGTTGTGGGATCTGCGAGGTCGAGCAAGGGGCCTGCTGCATGGCCCAAAACGGGCCCGGCTGCAGCGAGCCGGAGGTCGAGACCTGCGTGTGCGCGCAAGATCCGTTCTGCTGCGCCCAGCAGTGGGACATCACCTGCGTCGAGAAGGTCGAGCTGCTCGGCTGCGGCGTTTGCCAGGCCGAGCCCGGCGACTGTTGCCTGCCGGGCGAGGGCCCGGGGTGCGTCGACGCCGAGGTGCAGGCGTGCGTCTGCGACGTCGCGCCGAGCTGCTGTCAGGAGCAGTGGAGCGACGCCTGCGCGGCGCTGGTCGAGCCGCTCGGCTGCGGGATGTGCGGCGGTCAGGGCGAGGGGGCCTGCTGCGAGCCGCACGACACGCCGTCGTGCGAGGACGCGGCGATCGCCGAGTGCGTGTGCGCGCAGGACGCGTTCTGCTGCGCGGGGATCTGGGACGAGGCGTGCGTGGCCGCGGTCGAGGCGTTCGGCTGTGGGATGTGCGAGGGGCCGGGCGAGGGCGCGTGCTGCGAGGCCCACGCGACGCCGTCGTGCGAGGACGCGGCGATCGCCGAGTGTGTGTGCGCGCAGAACGACGCGTGCTGCACGACGGCGTGGGACGAGGCGTGCGTGGCCGCGGTCGAGGCGTTCGGCTGTGGGATGTGCGCGGGGCCGGGCGAGGGCGCGTGCTGCGAGGCCCACGCGACGCCGTCGTGCGAGGACGCGGCGATCGCCGAGTGTGTGTGCGCGCAGAACGACGCGTGCTGCACGACGGCGTGGGACGACCAGTGCGTGGCCGCGGTCGAGGCGTTCGGCTGTGGGATGTGCGGCGGGCAGGGCGAGGGGGCCTGCTGCGAGCCGCACGTGACGCCGTCGTGCGAGGACGCGGCGATCGCCGAGTGTGTGTGTGCGCAGGATTCCTTCTGCTGCAACGTGTCGTGGGACGAGCTGTGCGTCGCCGAGGTCGAGACGCTTGCCTGCGGCACGTGCAACTGAGCCCGCGCCCGCAGCGGCCGGGTTCAGCGCGCCTGAAAAAAGCTCGCCAGCCAGGCCGAGCGGGCACGGGCCGCCCGGCGGGGTGACGAGCTCTCGGTGCGCGTACGCGGAGTGATCGCGCGGATCGGCCGCTCGCGGCGGCTGTCGTCCTCGCGCCCGGGCGTCAGAACATCGTGCCCTTGATCGCTTCCATCGGCGTGGTCGACATCGGGGCGCCGGCGCCGATCGAGGTCGCGGTCTTGTCGAACGCCTGGAGGCAGGTCAGCAGGACGTCGGAGGTGTTGCCGTCGCTCATCGGGTAGGGGGCGGCCTGCACGTGGATGCCGGGGTACACGAGCTTGTTGCGGCCGTGGCCGGCGAGGATGATCGGCTGGCGCTGGATCGAGTGGGTCCAGCCCTCGGCGCAGTCGCTGCTGCAGTAGATGATCGAGGTGTCGAGCAAGTTCTTGCCGTCGATGTCGATCGAGGCCTTGAACTTCTCCAGCATGTCCGCGAAGCGCCCCATGATGTGGACGATGCCGGTGTGCAGCTCCTCGGAGTTCGGGTTGTGGGAGTTGTTGTGGTGGCCGCTCCAGAGGCCGATCTCCGAGAAGACGGTCTCGGCGGCGCCGCCGTGGAACAGCATGCTGGCGACGCGGGTGATGTCGCACTGGAAGGCGTACACGAGCAGGTCGCTCATGACGGCGTTGACGGCCGTGATCGGCTCGACGCCGTTGATGTCGGTGTTGGTCTCGGTCGGCTTCTCGGGCAGGGCGCACAGCGGCGCGGTGGCCTCGATCTTCTTCTCGAGCGCGCTCACGCCGTCGAGGTGGGCGTCGAGGCGCTCGTTGTCGAGCTTGCCGAGCTTGGTGCGCAGCGCGGCGGTCTGGTCGCGGACGGCGTCGAGGATGCTGGTCCGCAGCACGCGGTCGTCGGCGGTCGGGGCGAACGCGCCGAACAGGTCGGTCCACGCCTGCTGCGGGTTGAACTGCGGGTACTGCGGCTCGTTGGGGCCCTTGTGCGAGAGGGCGTGCATCGTGGTGCCGGAGTCCATCACGCTGAGGTGCTTGGAGACGCCGAGGTGGATCGAGGCGATCGGGGTGTCCTGGCCGATCTTCGCCGCGATCAGCTGGTCGATCGTCGGGCCGCCGGCCTTGGAGAACAGGCCGGCGAGCTCGGTCATCGTGTAGCCGTTGAAGACCGTCATGCCCTCGTGGTGGGTGACGGTCTGCTCGCAGCGGTTGCGCAGGCCGGTCAGGACGGTGACGTAGTCGCGCACGCCAGCGAGCGGCTCGAGCTGCTCGCTCAGCGGGTAGTTCGGGCCGGTCGCGGTCGGCTCGAAGCGCGGGAGGATCACGCCGTTGCCGAAGAACCAGGTGACGAACCGGGTCGGCAGCGGGGCGCCGTCGGCGAGCGCCTCGCCGTGGCTGTCGAGCATCGCCTCGAGCAGGGGGAGGCCGACGACGGCCGTGGAGCCGCCGAGGAGGCCGCGGAGGAAGGTGCGACGGGGGATGGTGCGACGGTTGAACATGAGAGCCTCACTTGGGGGCACCGACGGCGCGGAACACGGGGCTGGCGGTCAGCTCGACGAGCAGGTGCTGCAGGCGGTGGTCGTTGGCGACGAAGTCGGCCTCGAGGTCGTCGAGCACGCCGATCTCGCCGAGGCGCTCGATGTGGCCGAGCGAGCCGCGGACGAAGTTCTTGATCACGCAGGCGGTGACGCGTGGGTCGTCGAAGAGCAGCGCGGCGAGGTCGCGGGCGGACGCGAAGGGACCGAGGTCGGCCGTGCTGGCGCTCGGGTCGATCACGAGGCCGTCGTCGAGCGTCCGGAAGGCGCCGATCGGGTCGTAGTTCTCGAGCGCGAAGCCGAGGGGGTCGAGCAGGCTGTGGCAGCCGTTGCAGCTCGGGTCCTCCATGTGCTGGAGCAGCTTCTGCTTCATCGTCTGCGGCTTGTCCGGGTCCTCGGGCGGCAGGCTGGCGTCGACGCCGGGCGGCGGCGGCGGGACGGCCTCGCACAGCAGCTTGGCGCGGATGAACTGGCCCCGCCGCGTCGGCGAGGTCTCGGCCGGGTGGGCGAAGCGGGCGAGGAAGCTCGCCTGTCCCAAGAGACCGGCGCGGCCCTGCTCGGCCGACAGCGCGACCTTCGCAAAGCCCTGCCCCGGCGGCGGCGGCAGGCCGTAGAGGGAGGCCAGCGCCGGATTGACGAAGGTGTAGTCGGCGTCGAGCAGGGTCCGGAAGTCGGCGTCCTGCTGCCACACGATGTCGTCGATCAGCCGCAGCGTCTCGTACGTCATCGCGTAGGCGAGCTCGGTGGTGAACTGCGGGAACAGCTCGTTGTTCTTGTTCAGCGTCGCCAGGTCGCGCAGCTGGAACAGCTCGGAGTAGAAGGTCGACAGGGTCGCGCGCGCCTCGGGGCGGGCGAGCATCGCCTCGGCGACGGCGCGCACGTCGTCGTCGGTGACGAGCTCGCCGGCCTCGGCGGTGGCCAGCAGCGCGGCGTCAGGGGTCCGCCCGAGCAAGAAGAACGACATCCGCGCGGCGAGCTCGGTCGGGGTCAGCCGGCGCACGGCCGGATCGTCGGGGTCGGGCTCGCCGACCTCGACGAGGTAAATGAAGTAGGGCGACTGCAGCAGCGCCATCAGCTCGTATTGCAGGCCGGTCGCGAAGTCGCCGCCGCCCCAGGCGCGCGCCTCCTTGGCGATGGCGACCAGCGGGGCGACCTCCTCCGCGGTCAGCGGGCGGCGCCAGGCGAGGCGCCCGAGGTCGGCCGCGACGGCGTCGTAACAGCTATCGCCCGGATCGCCCTCGAGGACGCACGGGACGTGGCCGCCGAGGGTGCTGCGATCGGCGACCGCGGCGACGGCGATCGCCCGCGCGGACGCCTCGAGCTGCTCGATCGCACTCTCCTGCAGCGACAGCTCGGCCGCACCGATCGCGTCGAAGCCGTGCAGCGAGTAGTCCTCCGGCGGGGCGGCTGCCCCCGCGGCCGCGTCGCCGAACAGGTAGCGGATCGAGCCGACGTAGTGGTGCCGCTGCAGCCGCCGCAGACCGCCCGGGGCAGGCTCGAAGACCTCTTCCTCGCCGCCGCTGCTCGTCGAGGTGCCGGTCGTGGTGGGCTCTTCACCGGCCGTGGTGGGCGTCTCCCCGCTGGTGCCGGGAACGTCCCCGGTCGTGTCGGTGCCGGGCGAGGGGGTGGTCGTGCTCGCCGTCGTCGTGGTGCCGCCGTCGGTCGGGTCGGCAACAGGATCGGACGGACATGCAGCGAGGAGGAGACAGCCGCCGAGCGGCAACACCAAACGCATCATCGCAACTCCACTATGAAAGCTAGCGCGAGCGGGAGAAAGAATACAGCTTTCCGCAACTCTCGAGCGGTTGCGGTAGCGTCGTCGGAGCGGCCGACGGATCACCCGATCGCTGGCCACCGGCACTCGATGAGTGCCGGTCACTTCAGGATGGCTCCAGACACACGCAGGCGCGCGCGAAAACGCGCATATGCCATTGCGCTGACTGTCCGAAAGGGTCGGAAGCTGAAGCCAAGGACATACTGCTTGGGACATGCTCGTCGCGCGGCACCGACTGCCCCGGCTGCAGCGAACGGCCGCAAGCGTCGGCGGTTTGCCACGGCGCGACGCCGGCGACCTCCCGGTCCCCACGGCCGCAGACCCCCCGACCGCCAGCAGTCGAGGTCGAGAGGAGCACGGTCGACTTGGGGGTCTGCACCCGATCCACGGGCCGGGACCTACCGCCGAGCCGGTGTCACGGGCCGATGGCCGTGGTATCCCGTCCGAGCCGAGCACTCCGCCCGTGACGGTTCCCGACACATGCCCTTCCGCGCTGGTGGACCCCCTGCGCCGAAGCTCTCCGATCGTCGCCCTCGCCGGGCACTGCCCTCGCCGGCGGCCGCGGCACGAATGAGTCGTTCTCGAGCAGACCCGATGCCGATCATCGAGCTCGTCACGTCCATCGGCGCGCCCCTCGAGCGCTGCTTCGACCTGGCCCGCAGCGTGGACGTCCACCTCGCGGGCGCGGCCGAGACCGGCGAGCGCGCGGTCGCCGGGGTCGTCCGCGGCCTCCTGGGCCCGGGCGACGAGGTCACCTGGCGCGCCCGTCACTTCGGGGTGACGCAGCTGCTGACCAGCAAGATCACGCTGTTCGAGCGCCCGCGTCGCTTCCGCGATTCGATGGTCCGCGGCGCGTTCGCCCGCTTCGACCACGACCACTTCTTCGAGGCCGACGGCGAGGGCACGATCATGCGCGACCGCTTCGACTTCACGTCCCCGCTCGGCCCGCTCGGTCGACTCGCCGACGCCCTGGTCCTCACTCGCTACATGCGCAACTTCCTGGTCGAGCGCAACCGCGTGCTGCGCGAGGTCGCCGAATCGGACCGCTGGGGCGAAATTCTTTTAAAGGGATGAACGGACCGCGCGCCGCAATTTTTCCGGCGGCTGCGGCGACTCCACCGACCGAGGCGATTTCATGCACGGCGCTTTCTTCACGTCCCTCCGCGACTTCTCCACCCGCTTCGGCCGCCGGCCGGCGCTCGGGCCGGTCTCTCTGCGCCTCGGCCGCGCCGGCCACGCGGCGCGCGAGGGCGAGGGGTCGATGAAGGAGGCCGCGGGCCGTGGCTCGCGCGACGGCTCTGCGAGGCGGTGCGGGGCATACCTCGGTCTCGTCCTCGCCGCGCTGACGCAGGCGTCCGGCTGCGGCTCCGAGTGCGACATGAGTCGCCTTTTCTACCTGACGGTGGAGCTCGTCGACGAGTCCGGGGTGCCGCTGGATTCGGAGGCGCTCGCAGAGGCGTTCGAAGCCGCGGAGATCGAGATCTGCGTCGATGGGCCCGAGAGCCACTGCTTCACCGAGCGGCCCGAGGTGATGCTGACGCGAGGGATGTTCGAGGTGTCGCACTCCGACCTCGCGTACCCCGAGCGACGGCGCTGTCAGCTCCCGATGGTCCGCTTCACCGTCGAGGTCCCGAACTGCGACTCGGGCGAGTTCCTCCTCGACGACGAGGTAGCCACGAACCAGACCAAGTTCGAGCCCCGCACCGGCATGTTGACGATCGTCTGTCCGGGAGCGTAGCGCCAGGTCGGCCCGGCGCCGACGAGGGAGACCGGAGGGCCTCGGCAAAACAAAGGACGTCACATCGGCGGCTCGGGCTTGCACAGCTTCGGCCTCGTGCGCGCGCGGGACCATCGGGGGCGCGCGAGGGCCTGGCTCCGCTGCTGGCGCAGGCCGACGAACCCTACGCAACGCTCGACGACGAGGGCCAGCAACGGGTGATCGCGGGATGGGCCCGCGAGCGTGCGTGAGCGCCAGCACCGTCTGCTGACGCCCAACGAGCTGGTGAACGGCGCCGTGGTGACAGGACGGTCACGCCCGCGAGCGGACGTGATCGTCCCTCCCGAAGGCGGCTCTGGTCGTGGAGCCGCGACGAAAGCTCGGGCTGTCCCTCATCGTAGGGCCCCTATCTGCAGGAGCAAGTGTTCATGCAACCATAATCTCGGCAATAGTCCTGGGTGCTCGCACAATTCCAGTCGTCCCATTAATGCTGCAGAGACGCCGAGATCATGCAGCTGTTGTAATTCGTGCAAGCACCGTCCTGGTCGTTCCCCGGCTCGACGTACCAGCAGACCCAGCCGTAGGCGTACCAGCAGTCCCTTTCGCTCATCCATCGCCAATAGTCAGCGTTTTCCTCGCACGAAATTCGGGCCCAATCGCACTCCAAAAGACACGAGACGCACTCTTCGCAACCCGCCCCGTAGGTCGCATCGAGCGTGCGGTAGTCGCCGCCGTGGGGCACATCGAGCGCGTGGTCGCCATCCGACGCGTCCGTGCCCGGCCCGTCCCCGGTGGCCCCGGTCGTATCGAGTCCCGCGTCGGCCTCGACGTCGGAGTCGGTCGTGTCGTCCCAGCCCGCATCGAGGGGGCCGGCAGCGCTTTCGGTTTCTTCGTCGCCGGTGCTGGTGACGCTGCCCTCGTCACACCCGACGAGCGCGAAGAGACAGCAGCCGAGAGCTCCGAGTCGAGCCCGCGAATGTCTGGGGGTGGGGATACGAGAACTGGTGGAGGGACGGCGCATCGAGTGCATGCCTGCCCATCTCCGGCCGGGCTCGGACCCGTCAGAAAGTTTTTAAAAAAATAAGAGTACGTCCCCATCGCCGTCGACGCCGTCCCGGGCGGTTCATGCCGCGTGAACCAGCCGGGATGAGCGCGAACAAGCATCCGCGCGATCGGCGAAACGCCTCGCTGCCGCACGCTCCGCGCAGCCCAGCGCGAGCCGCGGGACGGCGTCGATACCGGTTCCGGCGCCGGCGCGCCGATCACCAATCGAGGTAGACCTCGGGCAGGCACAGCTCCGGCATCTTGCCCGAGTCCACCACGGCCCGGACGAGCTTCTGCGCCCGCGGCTCGGCGTCCTGGGACAGGGAGTGGGACATGGACAGGCCGAGCTCCTCGAGCCGCTGGAGCGCGGGCGCGAGCCGCTCCAGCGAGGCGAGCAGCTCGTCCTCGTCGTCGAGGGTGCCGCGCAGGCAGAGAGACGACCACGAGGCGGGCAGCGGCTTTGCCGCCAGGGCCGCTAGGAAGGACCGCACGTCCTCGATGTCGCTCACGTGCACGGTGCGGAGCGCCGGCGCGGTGAGGGAACGGAGGGCGGCCACGGTCGCGCGGTCGGGGCCCGGGCCGTCGTCGGAGCAGAGGTCGAGGGCGAGGGTCTCGAGGGCCGGGAAGGTCGAGGCCCCGAGCGCCTTCACCAGGGCGGGCTTGAGCGGGTCGCCGAGCAGGTAGAGCTCGCGGAGCTTGTCGTGCCGGGTGGGGCTGAGCGCGAGGGCGCCGCTCGCGAAGACGCGCTCGATGTTCGGGAGCGCGGCGAGGACGTGGGCGAGGTCGCCGATCGCGTTCTCGCGCTGGCGCGTCAGGGTCTGGAAGTGGGTGTCGAAGATGAGGCTCGTCACCGAGGGCAGCGCCTTGCCGGCGAGCGCCGCCGTGAACGCGGCGCCGGGGCTGGCCAAGTCGCAGATCATCTGGATCGTGGCCGGCGCGCGTTCGAGGATGCGCTCGACCAGCCGGGCGCAGAGCCCCCGCGGGACCTCGTGGCCTTTGAAGGTGACCGTCATCTTGCGGCGCTCCGCGTCCCACGCGACGCAGCCCGCGAGGGGATCGTCGTCCGGGAGGGGCACCTCCCCGAGGTCCTGCGACTCGGCGAGCACGTAGCCGCCGCGCTTGTGGATGGAGATCACCCGCTCCAGGTGCTCCTTCGCCTCTTTCTCGCTTGGGAAGGTCTGGACGTGGCGGGGACCGCCCTCGTCCGTCTCGAGCCGGTTGCCCGCGAGGGTCAGCCGACAGGTGCCGCCGAGCTTGTGCGCGAGGATGTAGAGGGTCGCCATGAGGGAGCGGCGACTGTACTACAGGGCCGCCGCGAGGTCGCATGGCGGCTACGGTGATGCCTCGGAGAAACCGCCGGCGGCGGTGCTCCTTCGACACGGCCGTGTCGCGGTCGTTGCGGAGGGTCAGCCGCGGCGGAGCCCCGTGGCCGTCGTGAGCAGCATCTCTCGCACGGACGCAGCGCGCTCGCGTGCGATGGGCACCCTGACGCCGGGCTGCCCGGGGCCGATGCCGGCGCCGACGAAAATCGTCGTCTCCGTCCCATCGCGCTCGAGCTCCTTGATGTGGGCCGCGTTCACCAGCCAGTTCCGGTGGACGCGGGTGAGCGCCCGGCCGAGCGACGCCTCGATCGCCGACAGGGACAGGTCGAGGTCGAACGTGCCGTGCGGGGTATGCACCGAGGTGAGCCGATCGGCCGCCTCGAAGGCCCAGACCTCGCTCGTGTCGAGGAACACCAGGCTCTTGCCGCGGCGGGCCACGATCCGGAGGGGGCTCGCGGGCGAGGAGCGGCGGCGTGCATGCAGGCGGCGGAGGCACTGCACGACCCGATCCGCGGTGAACGGCTTCAACAGATAGTCGTCGACCCCGAGAGCGAATGCCTCGATCGCATGCTCCTTGAACGCCGTCGCCAGCACGAACATCGGCCGATGCCCCTCGCGTGCCCAGCCGCGCACCAGGTCGAGCCCGGTCTCGTCGCCGTTCCCGCCGAGCGCCACATCGACGAACACGACGTCGATCCCGAACCCCGAGGGCGCGAGCTGCAACGCCTGCCGAGCCTCGTCCACGCTGACGACCGCGCCGACGACCTCGGCGAGATGGGACTCCTCGAGCAGCTCGACCAGGTAGTTGCGCGCCGGCCACTCGTCCTCGACGACGAGGGCGCGGAGCGGGCGCAAAGCTCCCGCCGTGGAGGGCTCCCTCATCGCGCCGCCTCGCCCGCTGTCATGATCATCATCGGCTCTCCCGCCGTGGTACAAGGTAGATCGAGGACGGTACGCGTCCCCTCCGGCGACGAATCGATCCGCAGGGTCCCGTCCGTGTACTTGAGCTCGATGCGCCGGCGCACGGAACGGATGCCGAACGCCCCGGCACGAGGCGGCGTCGCGGCCATGCCCGGGCCGTTGTCCTCGACCGTGCATACGAGGCGCGGGGCTCCCTTGTCGGGCTTCGTGAGCGTCGCCTGGATGCGCACCTGCCCGCCTCCCTTGCGGCGCAGGGCCCCATGCTTCACGGCGTTCTCGACCAGCGGCTGGAGGAGCAGGCGTGGCAACAAGACGTCGTGGGTGCCTCGAGCGAGCTCCCACCGGAAGCGGAGCGAGCCCGCATGACGTGCCTCGAGAATCTCCGCGTACCGGCGCAGCCAGGCGATCTCGTCTCCGAGGGTCTGCATCTCGTCCGCGTCGTGGAGCACGTCGCGGAGCAGATCGCCCAGACAGCCGATGAGGCGGCGCGCTTCCTGCGGCTCCTGGGTCGTGAGGCCGGCGATGGCGTTGAGGGTGTTGAGGATGAAGTGCGGCTCGAGTTGGGTGCGCAGCCTGGCGAGCTCGGCGCTGCTGCGTAGCTTCTCGGCCTCGAGCTTCAGCTTCTCGGCCTCGAGCGCGCGCAGCCTGGCGTCTTCCAGAGCGAACGGGTAGATGAACGCGAGCGCCCAGATGGCGCACATGAGAACTCCGAACACGACGCCGAATCCGGCGTGCCCCAGGTAGGTCGGTGCGCGCGGCGGGGGCGGCAAGAGCTGCGGATGATGCCGCATCAGGTAGCAGGCGCCGACGCCTCCGATACCACCGAAGAAGGCAGCGACGGCGAGGGTCGTGAGGAGCGTTTGCGTCGGACCGGAGCGGCGGCGCGTGCCCCAGGTGAAGCTCACGAAGAGCGGGAGCATGTTCACCGGCACTCCGAGGAGCCAGAAGGCGAACCAATACACCGTGACGCCGTCCCCGGAGAGCGCGGTGGCCGCCGCGTGCGTGAGCGCCAGTACGGAGATGATGGCCACCCCCACGACCAAGCGCTTCCAACGGAACGTATGGGGAGGCGAGGGCGATGCGCTCATGAGCGTGCGGCTGGTTCGGCGGGACCGAGAGTACTCCAAGCGCGGCTCGTGAGCAGCACCAGGCCGGTCACGCCGACAGGCCGGCGGAGACTCCGCCGCCCGACCCGCAAGACCAGTCTTCACCCGCAAGATCGATGGCACGGCGTGGTCGCGGCCGCCACCGAGATCATCTTCGTCCCCGACTTCACCAACGATTGACATCGATGCGATGATTACACCTCGCAAAATGCAGCTTCGAGATCCACGTGTCAAGCTGTACGAGGCGGTGGAACACCCTGTGGGCGGGGCGGCGGGGCTCTACTCGCGGGGTGACGGCTCGTCGGTGGGAGACGACGGCTCGTCGGTGGAAGACGACGGTTCGTCGGAATCGTATCGTCGCAACTTCGGCCGGTCCCTATCCTGAACGACCAGGAGCTGCCTGTGATTGCACATGGACGAGTCATGAAACTGCATCTGGCCACCACCTCGTTGATCACGCTCGCCTTCAGCGTCGGCTGCGAGAGCACCGCTGGCAGCACCGACGGGCCCGGCACCGAGAACACAAGCTCCACCGAGAACACGAGCTCCACCGAGGGTGCGAGCCCCACCGAGGGCGCAAGCCCCACCGAGGGCTCCGACCCCACCGAAGGCTCGATCGCGCCCACGTACTACAAGGACATCGCACCCATCGTGAACAAGGAGTGCCTCGGCTGCCACCGGGACGGCGGCGTGGCGCCGTTCTCGCTGGAAGACCCCGAGGCCGCAGCGTCGTTGAGCGGATTGCTCGCGGCTTCGGTCGAGTCGCGCACGATGCCGCCGATGCCGGTCAACAACGACGGCTCGTGCCACACGTACAAGAACGCGCGGTGGCTGAGCGACGCGGAGATCGAGCTGTTCCAGAGTTGGTCCGAAGCCGGCGCACCGCTCGGCGACCCCGCGGACGCGCCCCCGCCTCCGGTCGACGACAGCCCGAAGCTCACCGGCGAGCTGGCGACCTTCGACATCGGCCTCGATTACACGCCCCAGCCCGCGCCGGGCGAGCAGGACGAATACCGCTGCTTCGTCGTCGATCCCGGCATCCCCGAAGACTCGTTCATCACCGGCTACGACATCCTCCCGGGCGACCCCCGCGTCGTGCATCACGTGTCTCTGTTCTACCTGCTGGACGCCGAGGCCGAGGCCGAGGCCGCGGCGCTGGACGCCGCCGACCCCGATCCCGGGTATCGCTGCTTCGGCGCGGCCGGCGTCCAGAAGTCCATCCTGTACGGCGTCTGGGTCCCGGGCAGCGGGGCGACCATCCTGCCCGAAGGCACGGGGATCTTTCACGGCGCGGGCCGCCAGGTGGTGGTGCAGGTCCACTACAACGTGCCGGCACCAGGCCTCTACTCCGACCGCTCGAAGGTGACGTACCAGCTCGAGCAGGGCACGACGCTGGAGCGGGCGTACCTGGTGCCGGCCGGCAGCTTCGAGTTCTCGGTGCCCCCCGGCGACCCGCAGGCCAACGTCAGCGCCGAGATGACGCTGGAGATGCTCGGGTGGTACGCCGGAATCACGATCCCCGGCGGCCTCCGCGTCTGGGGCTCGATGCCTCACATGCATGTGATCGGCAAGACGCAGCAGACCACGCTGCATCACCAAGGGTCCGAGCAATGCCTCACCGACGTCGATCGCTGGGACTTCCATTGGCAAGACCTGTGGTGGTACGAAACCCCGATCGACGTGTCTCCCGGCGACACCCTCAGCATCTCGTGCAACTTCGACACGTCGGGACGCGAGATGCCCACGACCTGGGGCGAGGGGACCCACGACGAGATGTGCACGAACATCTTGTACGCGACGCTGCTTGACTAGCGTTCCGAACGGCATCCACGAGGCCCCGGCTCGGGGACCGCGATCGGCGGCCATCGGACGACCGGGTCGTTCGTGATTCATCCTACCGCTCGCAACCAGCGTGTACCGCGTGCCGAGCTCCGTCATGGTCCGCAACCGTGACGCGGTTTCGCCGCGGGACATGTTCCTAAGGACATGCCTCCGGCGCAGGACCGTCACGGCGCGCCGATCACGAGGTCGATCGCGGTCTCCCCGGGGCGCTCGAAGGCCGTGAACGGCCAGGTCGCGTCCTCGAGCGCGACGGGCTCGAAGATTGGGCACCAGCCGTTCGGCAGCGGATCGCACTCGCACGCGCCGGTGCAGGTATGGAACGTCAGCAGCTCGGCGGAGTACCACCCCGGTGGTGCCCGGGTCGGGCGCCCGCAGGAGCCCTGGCATCCCTCGCCGGCGGCGCACTCGGCGGTCAACATCATCGACTGGAGGAACCCGCCGGGCCAATGCATCGAGATGCTGGCGCCGGGCTCGATGCGCACGGCCCACGGCACGACGCAGTCGTCGCAGGCCGGGTTGCACGCCTCGGCCTCGAGGAACTCGTGGCACTGGGCTGGCCAGCAGCTCCCAGCGGGGGTGAACAGGTCCCGCACGAGCGGGTCGACGATGTCCAGGTCGACGAGGCCCGAGCAGTCGAGCGCGCGGACCCACACCGGCGCGTCGCCCTCGTGCCGGATCATGACGTCGAGCCCCGGTCCGATCGCCTCGGGCTGGTACATCGCGCACGCCGGGCCCCCGGTGGTCGCCTCGCCGGTGGACGCGGCGCCTGTGGTCGGGTCGCCGGTCGTCGGCACGACCGTCGGGTCGACCGCCGTCGGATCCACCGCCGTCGAAGCGCCCGACGTCCCGCTGCCGTCGGTGGTCGCGGCGGGCTCGGTGGTCGCGGTGTCGCCCGTGCCGCCCTTGCCGGGGCCGCAGGCGAGCCCGAGGAAGGCGCCGAGGAGCACGGTACGTCGCATGGGTAGATCCTACCAGGCCCGTTCCGCTTCTGGCGGAAGAGTTGGGCAATGCCCCTTTTCAAGCCCGTGCGTGCGAATTTCGGCTCGCGTGGCATGAGAGCCGGGCCGCTCGTCGTTTCGCCACGTCCGAGCGCCGATGGGGGGCGCAGAGTCTGAACGAGCGATGCTCAGGGGAGTCGCTTGGGGCGCTGACCTCAGGGCTCAGCAGCGGCACGGCGGCGCCGGAGGCCGGTGACGAGGCGCTCCGCGTCGTCGGCGTCGAGCTCGATCTCGAACAGCTCCTTGAGGAGCTTCGGGACCCCGTCCGGATCGAGGAGACGCGTCTCGATCGGCCCCTCGGCGGGCGTGATCTTCAGCCGCGTCTCGTCGAGCTCGTGGTGTAGCCACGGGCTGAACCGCTGCGCGTAAAGGCGGCCGGTGAACGGCGACCTCGGGCTCGTCGAGACGTAGTGATTGCCGACCTCGTAGTCGATGGCATGAGCGGGCGCGACGAGGAAGGTGTGCCTCCGAATCCAGCCCTCCGGACCCCGCTGGTGCAGCGCCCATTCCTGCACACCGGGCAGTCCCTCCGCCGCCGCGGTGAGGCGTTCCAGCCGGTAGCTCCAGCCGTCCTGGGTCACCTCGATGCCGTCGACGAATTCGATCGGCTCGAGCGGCCCATGCCCGAATCCGACGTCGCAGAGCCAGATCCGGCCGTCCTGCGCGGTGTCGACGGTCTGCACGAGGAGCAGCGCATGCGTGGCGGGGCGGATCTTGTCGGTGCCCATCACGACCCGGCCGAGCAGCGCGGTCAGGCGGAAACCCAGCCGCTCCAGCGCCGCCGCGAACAACTCGGTGTGCTCGAAACAGTAACCGCCGCGCCGGCGACGCACCAGCTTGTCCTGAATGTTCGCCACCCCGAGCAGGATCGGGCGCTCCAGAACGATCTCCAGGTTCTCGAACGGGATCGTCGTGACGTGCGCGCGTTGCAGGGCACGCAGCGTTCGCAGCGTGGGGGAACGATCGCCGTCGAAGCGGATCCGTTCCAGGTAGGCGTCCAGGTCCAGCAGTTCTCCTTGCCACCCGCGGGCGGGATCGGTGACGTGTGCCATACAGTCTCCTTTGTGAGGATGAGATCACGGCCCGTCGCGAGACGGTTCCGTCGTGAAGGGGAAGGCCCGGCGCGCCCGGCTGAAGTCGTAGCATCCCTCGGTCGATGCCTCCTGCTTCGAGCTCGTCGCGGTGGACACCGAGACCGTCGAGCTGACGCCGGTGGGGCCGAGCGATACGATGGCAGGTTCCGGCTGCGGCGCTCAGGCGGCCCCGCGTTCGACCCGTCCGACCTTGAGCGTCGAGGCCCACCAGGCCAAATCGTCGAGCAACGTCTCGGCGCTCCGGTTCAGGTGATCGAAGTCGGCCAGGCGCTTGCCCTCGCTCGTGACGGCTCGGTACGGCTCCATGCCGATGTGCACGGCGTGTCGCGTCGGCGCCATCTGGAATTCGACGCAGATCAGCCGGAGCTGCTCGATGGCCCTGGCTCCGCCGACGCCGCCGTAGCCGACGAACGCCGCCGGCTTGCGGCAGTACTCCGCGTAGGCGTGATCGAGCGCGTTCTTCAGCACGCCGGAGACGCTGTGGTTGTACTCCGCCGTGACGAAGATGTAGCCGTCGAGCGCGGCCAGCTTCTGCTGCCAGCGTGCCACGACCGCGGTGTCCGCCGGCGAGCTGTCGCGCGCCCCGTACAGCGGCAGCGGGTAGTCGCGCAGGTCGACGACCTCGAGCGCGAGGTCGGTGCGCCCGGCCGCGCGCTCGAAGATCCATCGCGCCGCCACCTCGCCGAAGCGCCCCTCGCGGATGGTGCCGATGACGATGCCGATCTTCGGTGTCTCGCTCATGGTACGACCTCCTTCGTCGCGGGCTCGACCGCAGCCACGAGCCGGTAGCGCCGGACCTCGTGCTCCGCGACGATCCCCGGATGCGCCCGGGCGGCCCGCCAGGCAGGCGAGTCGCCGAGGCTGCCGTACTGACCGATGCCGCTGGGCTGCAGCGCCGCACGATGAGCTTCGGCGCTCGTCCACTCGGCGAGGTTCAGCACGCAGCCGCCGTCCTCCGACAGGAAAAAAGTCGCCGCGCGCAGGCCGGGCGGCGGCTCGGGCTCACCGGCGAGCGCGGCGAGGACGGTGTCGACCCAGTCGCGCTGGACACTGCGGTCGGGGCGGACCAGCGGCTGTCGCACGACCACCAGGCAGCTCGCCTCGCCCGCGGCCTCGCGGACGAAGCTGCGGTACGGGCTGGCAGAAACCTGCCACTCGCAATGCCCGGGCGGCGCGGCGACGGTGTCGTCGGTGCCGGCGCCGTCGCCGCGCTGCGAGAGGACGAACAGCGAGGGGTCCTCGACGTCCGCGAAGACGCCGAGGCGAACGAGGCCCGGCCGCGCGGGGAACGACGCCAGCGCCGCGATGGCGGCCTCTCGCTCCTCCGGCGTCGGAAATGCCCAGCGACTGGCCCGAATCGCCCTCGCGCGCGGTGCGCAGATCAAGGCTCTGTCGATGGTTTTCATGGCTGGCTCCTCGACCCGACCGCACCCGGCGGCCGGGTCGGAAGAACGATAGATCTTCAAGTGCACTTGAAGTCAAGAGCGGTCGGTAGCACGATCGGCGGGTCATGGAGGAGGAACTCGACATCCACCGGCCGCTGAGCGTCGGCGAGTTGGCCGAGCGCACCGGCGTCGCCGCCTCGGCCCTGCGCTTCTACGAGGAGCGCGGCCTGATCCACGCGGAGCGCACGACGGCGGGGCACCGGCGTTACGCTCGCGCGCAGATCCGCCGCGTGGCGTTCATCGTCTTCGCGCAGCGGGTCGGGTTCACGCTGGAGGAGATCCTGGCCGAGCTGGACAAGTTGCCGCGAGACCGGGTACCGACGGGCGCGGACTGGGACCGTCTCACGGAAGCCTGGAGCGAGCGAATCGCCGAGCGGATCGCCGAGCTGGAGCGCCTCAAGCGCGGGCTCACCGATTGCATCGGGTGTGGCTGCCTGTCGCTCGAGCGCTGCAAGATCCTCAACCCGTACGATCGCGCCGCCCGCCGCGGCTCCGGCCCCCGCTACTGGCTGGGCGATCGGCGCGGCCGGGGGTGAAGCCGGCGTGCGCCCGAGGGTCCACGGCGTCCCGCTTGCCGGCGACCACGGCCTCGTAAACCTCCCCGCGCGTCGGGCCGCAGAAAACCCGGGTGACAACCCTCGGGTCCGTTGAGCTCGGGCGAGACGGCCCCCCGCAGCGGCCCACGCAACCCGCCGGAGAGCCGCGGAACGGCCTCCCGAGACATTTTTCTTCGCGGACCGATGAGTTCGCCCGCCCCCCGCGGTCCATGCACGAGGAAGCACCCCATGACCAAGTCCACCGCCCGCAAGTTCTTCGTCAACCTCCCCGTCCGCGACCTGCAGCGGTCGATCGCCTTCTTCACGGACTTGGGCTTCACCTTCGACCCGCAGTTCGGCGGCAGCTGCATGACCCTCGGCGGGGACGCCTACGTCATGCTCCTCCCGGAGAGCCGCTTCAAAGACTTCACCCGCAAGCAGCTGTGCGACACCCGCACGCACACCGAGGCCCTGTTCTGCATCTCCGCCGGCTCCCGCGCCGAGGTCGACGAGCTCGTCCACAAGGCCCTCGCTGCCGGCGGCACCACGCCCGACGAACCGCAGGACCACGGCTTCATGTACGACTGGTCGTTCTACGACCTCGACGGCCATGGCTGGGGGGTCATGTGGATGGACCCGGCCCAGGTCCCCGCCTGACCCGCGCGGGATGATGTACGCGAGCGGGGCGAGCGACCGCGGCGTGCGGCAGACTGCGGTTTCGGGTGCGAGGCCCCGGCCCGGCCGGCTCGTGGGGCGCTACGGCGCCGCCATGCGCGGAGGGCCGGGCGGCCGCCCGCATAGGCGTTGGAGCGACAGGGCGACGTGGCTGGCTCGGTGTCACTGTCACATCGGCGGCTCGGGCTTGCACAGCGCGCCGCCTTCGATCTGGGCGTTGGTGCGGAAGGTGTTGAGCAGCTCCCACGAGTGCGGCTCGTACTGCGGGATGGTGGAATCCTCGCGGACGTTGGTGACGTGATAGGTGTGCTGATTCCAGATCCGTCGCGCCTGGATCCACCGGTCCTGCTTGTCGCGGATGACCTGGACGGTGGGCGCGGTCTGGAGGTCGTCGTAGCCGACGTCGGAGACGACGACGATCTCGGCCGAGCCGTCGTTGTCGATGTCGGCGACCACGGGGTACTCGATCAGCGTCTTCGAGCTGCGCGGGACCGACAGCAGCGGCTTGCCGGCGCCGTCGAACACGAACAGCTCGACCTCGTCGGCGTACATCGCCTCGGCGATGCCGTCGCCGAGGAAGTCGAAGGCGGTGCCGGCGGCCCAGCCGCTGCCGTCCTGGACGTCGGCGGTCCAGGCGACCTTGCCGCCGGCCTCGAACATCGAATAATGCGCGGCCGAGCTGGTGGCGAACTCGCTGAGCTTGTCGCCGTCGAAGTCGTGGACCGTCGACGGCCGGAACCACGCGCCGGTGCCGTTGTCGCCGGTCGGCTTGATGTCCTTGAACTTCACCGCGCCGTCGTGCTCGAGCACGGTGATGCCGTTGTTGTTCGTCAGGAGGATCTCCGGCATCGGGTCGGGGTCGAGGTTGGCGACCGACGGGAAGCCGGGCTTGAGCGAGACGTCGTTGTAATAGACGGTGCCGTCGTGGTGGTACGCGGCCTGGCCGAGGACGACCTCGAGGTCGAGGTCGCCGTCGAGGTCGGCGAGGACGGTGGCGGTGCAGTGGAACACGATGTCCCACAGCGCCTGCTCGGGGGCGATGAACAGGGTCTTGCCGTCGTGGTCGACGACGAGGTCGTCGCACACGACCTCGACGTCGCCGTCGTTGTCGAGGTCGCCGAGAGCGACCGCGCCGCCCTGGTCGTGGTTGAATTTATCGGCGGTGGTCCACTTGAGCGCGCCGTCGTGCTCGAACGCGACGAGCGCGCTGGGGCCGAGGAAGGTGCCGCCGGGGGTGGCGGCGACGATCTCGGGCAGGCCGTCGTTGTCGATGTCGCCGATCGCCGGGGTGACGAAGCCGTCGACGGGGGTGGCGATCGCAAAGTGCTCGACGCCGGTGGCGCCGTCGAGGACGTGGATCTTGCCGCCGATGGGGCCGCCGGTGACGACGACGATGTCGGGGGTGTCGCAGAGGTCGATCGAGCCGTCGTTGTTGTCGTCGGTGAGGTTGGCGACCAGCGGGGTCGAGGAGCTGCCGCCGCTGTTCTGATTGCCCCACGACCACTGCACCTCGGGCTCGAAGCTGTCGGGCGGGGCCTCCTTGTCACAATCGCCGATCGCGTCCATGTCGTCGACGACGTGACAGGTCGGCGCCGGCCCGTCGGTCTCGACGTTGCCGATGTCGCCGCCCTGCGGGGTGTCGAACTTGAAGCCGGTGTCGCTGCCGCTGGCCGAGACCTCGTCGGTGGTGCCGGTCGAGGTGGAGGTCGAGCCGGTGGCGCTCTCGCTGCCGGCGCTGGTGGTCGGCACGCCCGCGCTGCTGGTCGACGGATCGGTGGCCGTGCCGGTGGGCATGGTCGCGCTCGTCAGGCCGGTGGTGGTCAGCGAGGCGGTGGTGCTGGCCGTCGAATCGCCGCAGGCGACCGGCGCGAGCCCGAGGACGAGGAGCGAGAGGGCGGGAGCGTGAGAGCGGGGCATCTTCGAGCAGGCTCGCGTACGCCCGCGTGGGCGTCAATGCGGGGGGCCGTGGGGCTCATCACGGCTGTTCGCGGCGGGGGCGGGAGGGGCCGCGATCGCGAGGGACGGGGCATCGTGGCGGGGGCGGCGATGTCGTGGTGGCGACGCACGATCGGAGCAGGGCGTCGCGAGGAGCCGAGCATGGGTCGCGAGGACGCGAGGTCTCGCCTCCGGTGGCGGTCGAGATCGACGCGGTGCTCGTTGAAAGCGCGGACTGTCGAAGACCCGTGCGCGGAGTGCTCGGCGGCCACGTACCTTCTGGCGGCACTTCGTCCGCGCCGGCCGGCGCGGCCGAACAGCGCACCCAAGTACGATTGCTACGAGTGCATCGAATCGCCTTGCCTCGCCGGCTCCCGACGTTTGGCTCCCTGAAGCGCTCGACCTCGTCGACTTCGATCATCCGGCCGAGTTTCGGCGCATGCACCGACCCGTGGGCGCTCGCGTGGTTGCCGCTGGCGGCTGCGGGGACGTGATGCCGTCGTCGGTCGCGTGGAGGTAGTGGGATCCAGCGTCCCCATCCTGGGGCGTGTCGATGGCAAACCCCGACGCAGTAGCGAGCGGGTAGGCGGCTCGCCGGACCGAGATCCAGGCGAGAAACTCGCCGGGCTGGCGCGCGCAAATGGTCGGCGCGGGCGAGGCGTGCGCGACGATCGGTTCCGCGGGGCGCGCTCTTGCGGGCTCGTGGCCGGCTCGATACCGTAGGTGCATGGTTTCCATGCGTCGCTTCGGTTTGTTGCTCGCAGCAGGACTCTGTCACGCTCCCGGTTGTTCGAGCACGTGCGTCGACGACGGCGCGGTGTTCAACCAGTCGCTCGAGGCGTGCATGACCGCGGGCCTGACGGCGAACGCGACCGAGGGCACCGCGACCGAGGGCAGCGAGTCGGACACCGACGGGCAGACGATGACGGCGCCGACCGAGGGGAGCGCGACCGAGGGGAGCGCGACCGAGGGCAGCAACAGCAACAGCGAGTCGAACTCGAACTCGAACTCGAACAGCGAGAGCGACACGATCACCGGCGGCGGCGGCGGCGTGTGGTGCGAGGACAAGGACGGCGACGGGTTCGGCGATCCGGCCAATTGCGTGCCGCAGGAGCCGGGCGAGGACCCGCCGGCCGGGTTCGTGCCCAACGACGACGACTGCGCCGACGACGACGCGAACACCTTCCCCGGCGCGGCCGAGAACGAGGACCCACCCGACGCGTGCATGCAGGACCTCGACGGCGACGGCTGGGGCGACAGCACGCCGGACGACCCGGACGTGACGCCGGGGACCGACTGCGACGACGGCTCGGAGCACACCTTCCCGGGGGCGGCGCCGAACGACGACGCGATGGCCTGCATGACCGACGTCGACGGCGACGACTGGGGCGAGAGCATGCCGATGAACCCGGACGTGACGCCGGGGACCGACTGCGACGACGACGACGCGTCGACGTTCCCGGGCTCGGCCGAGGTCGAGGACCCGGAGAAGTGCATGAAGGACGAGGACGGCGACGGCTGGGGCGACAGCAGCGTCGACCCGGGGGTCGACGTCGGCGCCGACTGCTATGATTCGAACGCCGACATCAACCCCGGCGACCGCGTGCTCTACACCGCGTTCGACGACGGCCAATTCGCCGAGATCGACGTCGAGACCGGCGACGTCACGCCGTTCGCCGGCGTCGACCTCGGCCCGCTGGCGCCGCCCTACGCGGTGATAACCTGCGCGATCTCGCCGACCGACGGCGCGATCTACTGCTCGCAGTCGGCCAAGCAGATCCTCATCGTCGTCGACTACTGCAGCGGCGACGCGCCGACCGAGCTGGCCGACCACGGGCGATCGATCTGCGGCCTCGGCTTCCTCGACGACGGCACCCTCTACGGCATCGACTCCGACGCCGACGAGCTCGTCACCTTCGACCCGGCCACCGGCGAGGTCACCGACGCCAAGCCGCTCACCCTCGACGGCGACGGGGTCAACATCCAGGCCTGCGGGATGGCGGTCGACTGCGTCGGTGAGCGTATGCTCGTCACCGACGGCCAGAACAGCCGGATCCTCAGCGTCGACCCGAACACCGGCGAGGGCACGGTGGTGGCCGACATCCCCGAGGGCCAGTGGAACTCGGTCGGCCTCGAGTTCGATTCGGTCAGCAAGCAGGCGTTCTCCAACAACGGCGACGAGCTGTACCAGATCACGCTCGACGGCTCGAACGACTACATGCAGCTGCCGGACCTCTCGGTCAGCATCAACGACCTGTCGTACGGGCCGACGTGTAACTGAGGCGCTCGCGGGGCTCGTCGCGTGCCTGTCCGGGGGACAGGTGGCGGCGAGCGGCAGCGCCGCCCGCGTCCCGAGCGGGCGACGGCCGGCGACCGTGGGCGCGCGGGACGGTCGGAGCGGGCGCCAGGATACGCCGGCCGCCCGGAGGATGGCCTTCAAGACATGGCGCGAGAGCCATGCTTGAAAGAACAGCTCAGCGCCGCCGACGACGCAGCAGCCAGACCAGCGCCAGGCCGGCGAGGCCGCCCGGGGCGGCGCCGCCGGCGTCGCAGCCGGTGGCGGACTCCTCGGCCTTGGCGGCGGGCGGGTCGGCGGCCTTGACCGGGGCGGGGCCGGAGCCGGGGCGGCGTGGGGGCCGGAGCGGGCGCGTCGGCGGGCTTCGGCGGGTCGGCGAGGGGGGCCCCGATCGGCTTCGGCGGCCCGGACGGCGACGGGGCGGGCACGGCCTTGCCGGTGGCGTCGAGGTACTCCTGCTTGACCAACTCGGCGCTGCACTTGTTGCCGTCGATGGTGGCGCGGTAGGTCCAGCGAACCTGCTCGGCCGGCGAGGTGTCCACGATCGTGCGCACGCCGGCGAACGGCGGGGCACACTCGACGCCGGCGGCGAGCAGCTTCTTGATCTTGTCGCGGTCGAGGTCGGCCCCGGCGGCCTTGATCGCGTCGCCCTCGCCGGCGCCGACCAGGCGCAGCTGCATCTCGCCGCCGAGCGGGTGCCACGAGATCTTCTGGTCGGTGCCGGGGACGATCAGCGTCCCGCCCTCGAAGGTGTTGGCGAGCACGAGGGCCTTGCCGCTGGGGACCTGGGCCTCGACGCGCACCGACAGTTCGACGCCCTTGTGCCCGTCGGGCAGCATGTCGGCGCGGGCGGCGAGCGGGAGCAACAGGACGGCGAGGGCGGCGAAAAGGGGGCGCATCGGCCCGAGGATGCCACAGGACCGGGCCGGCCGACACGCGCACGAGTGCGCGCGGAGGATGTCGGCACGGACATGTCCTCTCGAACATGCGGCCCCGCGCCCTCACCCGCGGCGGCCCAGGCCCAGGCGCGAGCGCGCGGTCCATGGCGGCGCGGCTACTCGGCCGACACCTTGATGTGCCCGAAGCCGTCGTCGTGGACGACGAGCGCCCTGTCGATCGCCGGTTGGGTGTCGATCTTGATGCTGGTGCCGTAGCCGGCTGCGCTGGCGTCGGCGGTGTCGATGGTCCACGTGCCGCTCTTGCGCACGGCCCGCTTGGCGGCGCCGGCCGTGCCGAAGCTGATGTGCGGGTCGAGGTCGTCGTCGAGCGCCAGCGAGATGTCGTGCCCCGTGTTGGTGACGGTGCTCAGCACGAAGCTGTTGGTGAAGATGTTGCGCTCGGCGAATCGCAGGTCGCCGGTCGCGCTGCGGTAGGCGATGTTCTGCACGAACGAGCGGATCGCCAGCGAGGCCGGGCCGGTGCCGTTGGCGTCGATCGTGCTGGTGGTCCAGTTGCCCTGCGCCGGGCCGACGAACACGCTCAGCCGGATGCCCTCGAGCGACTCGCCGTAGGCGACGCGGGGTAGGTTGCCGCTGGTGAACGCGAGCGCGTCGGGGGCGAGCCACACGTTGTTGGTCTCGCGGATCCACGCGGTCGTCCAGCTGCCCGTGCCGATCTTCCGCGCGTACCACAGGTCGTGCACACCGGCGTCCTCTTTCACGAAGATCACGTGCACGGTGTGCTGCAGGGTCGCGGCGTCGAAGGTCAGGCCGATCGCGGTCTGGTCGGTCACGCCGCCGAACACCAGCGTGTCGCAGTCCCAATTGCTGCCGGCGAAGCAGTTGCCGGCGCCGCCGCCGACCCGGCGCGCGACCTTGAGGCGCTCGCCGGTCGAATCGACGTAGGAGACGTACTCGACGCCGTCGGCGTCGATAGCGATCGAGGCGCCCCGGCCGACGTCGTTCGCGGAGTTGTCGATCGTCTCGAGCGACCAGGCGCTCCACGAGGGGCTGGCGCTGGTGGCCGAGCGCCGGGCGATCTTCAGATCGCCGACGTTCGAATCGCGGTAGGCGACGCTGTTCCACTTGGTCCAGGCGCCGCTGCCCTGGTCCTTCCACGCGTAGCCCTGGACCTCCGATTCCGCGTAATTGACGCCGCTGATCGGCGTCGTCGGCCACGCCCACGCCTCGGCCGCGGTCAGCGTGACGGTCGCGAACAACAATGATTGAAGGATTCTGCGCATGCGATCTCTGCTCTCTCGTAAGGTCGAAGTCGGGCCCGTCCGAACATCGGCGGGCCGCGACGGGCATCGAGCAGACGTCGTTCCAGCGCGAGTTTCGCTGGAGATCCGCGGACTTGAATTTCGCAGGGCGGCGGCCGGCGCGGGCTTGTCGCCTGCGACTTTTGCATGAATGTCCCAGGGGACATCTCGGCAGCCGCCGGCTCCCGGCGGAATGCGACGACCTCGTCGAGCTCCCCGGCTTCGTCCGGCCCAGGGGCGTGGATGTCCCATCGGCCATGTCGTCCGGGACGCGGACCGTCGGGCTCGCACGCGGGTGGCCGGAGCCCGGCGCGGCGGGCCTGTCGGCGTCTCGTGGGTCGCGGCTCGAGGTCGCGCGGGCCTGACCGGCCAGCGACGCGCGCGAGTCGCCGGCTCGCGGTGGCGCAGACGATCGCGCGCCGTCCCGGCGGCCGGCGCCGGCGCTCCGCCGGTCTCCGGGTCGGTGCGGCGGACAAGAACCCGCGCAGGCGGCTCGTAGGGCGCTCTTTCGGGTGCTCCGGAGCCCGCGCCGCGGCGGCGATCGGGGCGACCGCGCATGCGGACGGCGGGAATCGGCGGCAAGTCCGCGTGTGAGGATGTTTCTGCCGTTCCGATCGGAGTCGGATCACGTAACGGCGTGAATGTTGGTATTGTGGTTTCCGCCTCGTGCGAAGCCTCATGTCCTCCCTCGACGCCACCCCCAACTCTGCGCGGATGCGCACGGACCCCGACAGGAGCCGGGATTCGGGGGATTTCGAGGCGATCGGGGGCAGCAGCGAGGGCGGGGACTTCGGGCGGATGTACGTCGACGCGGCCCGCGGGGCGGTCGCCTACGAGGCGGCGACGCGGGCGGTGGAGGCCGAGCTCGAGCCGTTCCGCGCCGGGCGCTACGTGATCATGAAGCACCTGGGGCACGGGGCGATGGGCAACGTGTTCCTCGCCTACGACCCGGACCTCGACCGCAAGGTCGCGGTCAAGATGCTGCGCGAGTCGTCGCGCGCGCTGGTCCCGGCCTCGCTGGTGCGCGAGGCCAAGGCGATGGCGCGGCTGACCCACCCCAACGTGGTCGGCGTGTTCGACGTCGGCGTGTGCGACCGCGGCGTCTACGTCGCCATGGAGCTGGTCGAGGGGGTGACCCTTCGGACATGGCTCAAGGAGCAGCCGCGAGGCTGGCGCGAGGTCCTGGCGCTGTTCATCCAGGCCGGCAGCGGGCTGGCGGCGGCGCACGAGGCGGGCCTCGTCCACCACGACTTCAAGCCCGACAACGTGCTGGTCGGCGCGCGCGGGCGGGCGATGGTCAGCGACTTCGGCCTGGCGCGCGTGCACGAGGTCGCGGGCGCCGACGTGAGCGGCGAGATCAGCGACGCCGGGACCACGCGGCGCGGCAGCGGCGGGGCCAGCGACGGCAGCTCGACCGTCGCCTCGAGCCGCGGGCCGGTCGGCACGCTGGCGTACATGGCGCCCGAGCGGCTCAAGCTGCAGCCGTCCGACGCCCGCTCCGACCAGTTCAGCTTCTGCGTCGCGCTGTACGAGGGCGTGTACGGCCGGCGGCCGTTCGTCGGCGAGGACGCGGCGGCCCTGCGGCGCGCGCTGCTGCAGGACCGGCCGCAGGACCCGCCGAAGGGCTCGGTGGTGCCGCCCAAGCTGTGGAAGGTGCTGCGCCGCGGGCTCGCGCGCGACCCGGCGGCCCGCTACCCGGGCATGGACGCGCTGCTGGCCGAGCTGTCGGCGATCGCCGCCGGGCGGCCGATGCGGCCGTGGCAGTGGGCGCTGGCGGCCGGCTCGTTCGCGGGTGTCCTCGGGGGCATGTCCTTTTGGGCAGCTCCGGTCGACCGCTGCGGCGCGGCCGGCGAGGCGCTGGCGGCCGCGTGGACGCCCGAGGTGCGGAGCGAGCTGCAGGCCAAGTTCGCCGGCGCCGCCGGGCGGTGGGCGCGGGTCGAGTCGGCGCTCGACGACTACGTGACCGGCTGGCAGGTCCGGCGCGAGGCGGTGTGCGACGGGGCCCGGCGGGCCGACGCGGCCGCCTCGGAGGAACTGCGGGCGCGGGCGACCTGCCTCGAGCACCCGCGCATGCGCTTCACGGCGCTGCTCGAGCTGCTCGGCAGCTCGTCGCGGGTCGACGTCGACGACGCGGCGCGGGCGGCCGCGCAGCTGCCGGCGCTGGCCGACTGCGACGACCGGCAGATGCTCGCGCTCGGCCTGCGCCCGCCGGACGCGCACGAGCGGCCGCGGGTGACGGCGCTGCGAATCGGGCTCGAGCGGGCCCGGGTGCGCGAGGTGTCCGGCGAGTACGCGCGCAGCCTGGCGATGGCCGAGGAGGCGGTCGGGGCGGCGCGCGGGCTCGACTACCCGCCGGTGCTGGCCGAGGCGCTGTACCAGCGCGGCCGCGTCGAGCACTACCTCGGGCGCAGCGAGGCCGCGGTGGCCAGCCTCTCCGAGGCGGTCGACCTGGCCGAGGCCAGCCGGCACGAGGTGCTGGTCGCCGAGGTCTGGCAGTTCCTGGTCGAGGTCGGCGCGCTGCACTGGCGGCCGGGGCTGCCGGTGCTCGAGTGGGTCCGGCGCGCGCGGGCCAGCGCCGAGCGGCTCGGCCGGCCCGCCGCCGACAGCCGGGCGCGGGCGCTGCAGGCCGAGGGGCTGGTCGCGCGCGGGCGCCAGCAGCCGCGCGCCGCCGAGGCCGCGTTCCGCAAGGCGCTGTCGCTGTGGGCCCAGAGCCCGGCCCCCGACGCGGTGGCGATCGCCAAGCTCAAGCTCAACCTGGCCACCGCGATGG
The DNA here is from genome assembly GCF_002343915.1 of Nannocystis exedens. GTDB lineage: Bacteria > Myxococcota_A > Polyangia > Nannocystales > Nannocystaceae > Nannocystis > Nannocystis exedens. Next base: position 8,393,988 of record NZ_NETK01000001.1, read on the forward strand.
TCGACCAGGAGCGGGGCGACGACGCCGCCGTGCTGTACGTCGAGGCCGAGCAGGGCTTCGTCGCCGCGCTCGGCCCGCGCCACCCGTACGTGCTGGTCGCGCTGTACAACCTCGGCCTGCTCGAGGAGCAGCGCGGCCGCCTCGACGCCGCGCGGGCCGCCTTCGAGCGCGCGCTGGCGGTGGCGCGATATGTCTTCGGGGACAGCCACGGCAAGGTCCTCGAGCTGCACCTCGCGCTGGCCCGCGTCGACCTGTACGAGGGCCTGGCCTCCTCGGCGCTGGCCCACGGCGAGGCCGCACGGGCGATCTACGACGCCACCGGCAGCGCCGACGACGAGGTGTTCGCGGTGCTCGGCGAGGCCCACCTGCTGCTCGGCGGCTACGCCCAGGCGCTGGCGGCCGCCGAGCGCGAGCTGACCCTGGCCGCGGCGCTGCACGGGGCCGACGGCGAGGTCGTCGCCCGCGCCCACGCCAAGGCCGGCGAGGCGCTGCTCGGCCTGCACCAGCCCGACGAGGCCGAGGCGCGGTTCTCCCAGGCGCAGGCGCTGCTGTCCCGCATCGACGACGCCGACGGCGACGCCCAGGGCTTCGTGCTCAAGGGCATCGGCCAGGCCCGGCTGATCCGGGGCGACCACGCCGGCGCCGCCCAGGCGCTGCGCCAGGCCTCGGCCGTGTGGGCCAGCGCCGGCAGCGACTTCCGCGAGGTCGCCGACACCCAGTGGTGCCTCGCCGAGGCCCTCGCCGCGCTCGGCGAGACCGCGGCCGCCGCCGAGCGCCGGGCCGCCGCCGAGCGCTTCTACGCCCGCTTCGGCGAGGCCGGGGCGCGCCGCGCCGCCGAGCTGGCCGGCTGGCTCCGCCCGCCCTCCTAGCCTTCCTGGCTCCCCGGCCGGCTCCGCCCGCCCCCTCCTGGTTTCCTGTCCCAAAGAACATGTCCCGAACAACCTGTCTGGAGGTACTTATGTCTCGCACCGTCACTCTCGCTCTCGCCGCGCTCGCCCTCACCGCCGTGTCAGGCTGCGACGAGCTGGTCCAACGCGCCGCCGCGACCCAGTCCGGGCCGACCGCGCTCAAGGAGGACGCGGGCCCGGTCGACGGCGACGGGGGTTGCGGCTCTTGCGCCAAGTTCCGCGCGCGGCCGCCGTCGGGCATCAACATCCCGCCGTCGCTGTGATCGCTCGCGCGCAGGTCGGCTGCGCTGTCGTTCGCTGGTACAATCGTCGTTCCGCTCGAGAGGAGGCCCGCCGTGTTGCAAGGTCGCTACACCCCGTTCGTCCGTTTTCGCCTCCCTGACGGGCGCAGCGCCCAGGTCGCCGCCGGCGGGCTGATCGGCCGGGCGTCGACGGCCGAGCTGCGGATCGAGAGCCCGGAGGTGTCGGAGGCCCACGCGTTCATCAGCATGCGCGGCCGGCACCTGCAGATCCTGTCGCTGCGGCGCTGGATCATCCTCGACGGCGAGCGCAAGTCGTCGATCATCCTCGCGCCGGGCCAGCGGATCCGGCTGTCGCAGAACGTGACGCTGGACGTCGAGGCGGTCGAGCTGCCGGACCGGGTGATGGTGCTGTACGGCGACGGGCAGGAGCTGTGCACCCTCAGCGAGTCGGTCTACTCGATCGTGACAGCGAGCAGCGGGCCGTCGCAGACCCCGAGCTACAAGCTCCACCCCGAATACCTGCCCGGGGCCGAGGCGTACATCTGGGGCACCTCGGACGGCTTCACCCTGCGGGTCGGCGACCGCGAGCCGGTCGAGCTGTCCGCGGGCACTTCGTGGGAGCTGCGCGGGCATCACTTCGCGGTGCAGGCCAGACCGCTGGGGGACGGGGCCCTCAGCACCCGCAGCATCGGTCAGAACGACCCGCCGCTGACCATCGTCGCCCGCTACGACACAGTCTACGTGCGGATGCCCGGGCGGCCCGAATGCGTGATCGCGGGCCTCTTGGCGCGGATCGTCAGCGAGCTGGCCACCATCAATCGCCTCGTCTCGTGGGAGGCCGTGGCCCGCGAGATCTGGGGCGACGAGACCGACCGCGGGATCATGCGGCAGAACTGGGACCGCAACCTGCGGCGGCTGCGGGCCCAATTGCGCGAGGCCGGGATCCGTCCCGACCTGGTGCGGCCGGACGGCAAGGGCAACGTCGAGCTGTATTTGCTGCCGCAGGACACCGTGGTCGACGAGAGCTGAACTACGGTCTCGGTCATCTTCGGCCCGCGCCTGGTCGCCGGCCTGGCAGCGGCGGTCCGACGCCGTCGTGGAGCGCGATGGACCGCGCGTGCGGGAGGCGGAGATGCCGGCGCGCGCGTACACAGCGGAGGGTCTATGTGGATGCGTGCCTCGTTTGTGGCGCTATCATTGCTTGTCGCGGGGTGCGACGATGTATTCACGGCGGGCGGGGTGGCCACGGCGACGCCGCTGTTCACCAGCATCACCGCGGGCGACCTGCGGGAGCTGGAGCGCGGTGAATCGGTGCTCGTCGAGCTCGACGGCGACTATCCGGTCGTCTTCGAGTTCGACGGCCGCCGCGGCGCCCTCGACTTCGGGCGCGTCGAGATCGCCACGCCGGAGGGCCGGCGGCTGCCGCTGCAGGTCTGGGCCGAGGCGCTGGTGTCGGCCCACGGCACCGGCTTCGCCGAGATGGCGGGCGGCCGTTTCCGCCTGGCCAACGACCGCGCCGCGGCGTCGCTGGGAATCGCCGTTTCGCCGGGGTCGCAGGGCTGCGACGACATCGACATCGTCGATATCGACGGGGTCGTCGCGGTGCTGTTCCTCGCCGACGCGTCGTGTTGAAGTCTGATTGACTCCATCAAGTGTGTTGTTCGAGACCGGTGAATCCGTCATCGGTATGCCCGAGCGGACGCTCACGTCGGGGGCCGTCCACAGTCGCTGTATTGAGGGCACGGTTCAGCGCACGATGCAGCCGCTGTCTTTCAGCAGAAAGCTCGGGTTTTTTCGATGCGCTATTCCGCAATTTTCCCCGGTTTGTTTGTCCTCGCCGCGCTGTCTGGTTGCACTGGCGACGTCGTGCAGGGTTCTGACACCGACACGACGACGGATACGTCGTCGACCACGGAGCAGGACACCTCGACGGGTGTGACGCCGACGACGGCCGACCCGCCGACGACGACGACGGCGCCGACGACGACGACGACGGTCGATCCGACGACGGTCGACCCGACCGACACGTCGACGACGACGACGACGGGAGAGACCACGGACACGTCGACGACGACGACGACGGGAGAGACCACGGATACGACGACGACGACCTCGGGCGAGACCACGGACACGTCGACGACGACCACCACCGGCGACACCACCGATTCGACGACGACCACCACCACCGGCGACACCACCGATACCGAGACGACCGCGCCGAACTCCTGCGGCGACGGCATCCTCGACGCCGGGGAGGATTGCGATCAGGACAACCTCGGGGGCGCCGACTGCGTCGGCCTCGGGTTCGGCGGCGGCACGCTGGCGTGCGCCGACGACTGCAGCTTCGACACCAGCCTGTGCTTGATGGAGTCGTGCGGCAACGGCACGCTCGACGAGAAGGAGACCTGCGACGGGGCCGACCTCGACGGCGAGAGCTGCGCGTCGCAGGGCTTCGCCGGCGGCACCCTGGCCTGCAACGACACCTGCAACGGGTTCGACGTGTCGGGCTGCACCACCTGCGGCGACGACCAGAAGCAGGACAGCGAGGCCTGCGACGGGGCCGACCTCGACGGCGAGAGCTGCGTGTCGCAGGGCTTCGGCGGCGGGACGCTGGCGTGCAACGCCGACTGCGGCGGCTTCGACGTGTCGCAGTGCGACCCGTGCGGCAACGACCAGATCGACGACGACGAGGTCTGCGACGGGGCGGCGCTGGCCAACCAGACCTGCGAGTCGCTCGGCTTCGGCGGCGGCACGCTGGGGTGCGTCGCGACCTGCGACGAGTTCGACACCTCGCAGTGCGACAGCTGCGGCAACGACCAGCTCGACGCCGGCGAGACCTGCGACGGCGCGGCGCTCGGCGGCGCGACCTGCGAGTCGCTCGGCTTCGACGGCGGCACCCTGGCCTGCGCGGCCGACAGCTGCGGCGCGTTCGACACCTCGGGCTGCGTCGGCTGCGGCAACGACAAGCTCGACGGCGACGAGCCGTGCGACGGCAGCGAGCTCGACGGCGAGACCTGCGAGACGCAGGGCTTCTTCGGCGGCACCCTCGCGTGCACCGAGCAGTGCGACGACTTCGACCTGTCCCAGTGCAGCGATTGCGGCAACAACCAGCTCGACGCCGGCGAGACCTGCGACGGCAGCGACCTCGGCGGCGCGACCTGCGAGAGCCAGGGCTTCGCCGGCGGCACCCTGACCTGCGCCACCGGCTGCGGCGCGTTCGACACGTCGGCCTGCACCGAGTGAGGCCGGTGTAGCGTGACTCGCGAGGCGACGGCGCCGGAGGGCCCGTCGCCTCGTTCACGTCACGATGCGCGGCGCACGGCCGCCTCGTTCGCGTCCCAGCGCCGGGAACACGGCGAGGATGAACAGCCCGAAGAGCCGCCCGCGCTCGACGGGCTCTTCGCGGCGTCGTTCGTCGACGACGCTGCGCGCCGAGTCCGAATCGCCGCATGAAGCGTGTCGTTCGACGACACGGGCCGAACCGTCAGGTCTCACCACCCCGACCCGAGGGTCCGAGCACTGCGAGGTCGGCGCCCGAAGTCGCATGAAACGTGCCGCGAGCCGTCGAGCGCGGCGCTCGAGCGCCGCCTCCGTTCACCCGGCGCCCAGGTACTCGAGCTCAAACTCGACGTGATGCGCGCTTTAATCGTCGAGGTGCGCGGGGGTGCCGGCGCACAGCTCGTATTCCTGGGTCTCGAACACGAAGTCGACGCGCTCGCTCCCTCGCGGCTCCTCCGGCACGCACGCGCCCAGCCACAGCCCCGCCAGTGCCGCGCACGGTCGACCCGCCGACTTCGCCCGATTCCCGCGCGGCTCCGTCTCGCGGATCCGCTCGCATCGGCCTGGACGGTTTCCGCTCGCTCCTCACCGGCTCGACGCCGGCGAGGTCTGCGACGGCGGCGACGATCAGAAGCCGGCGCCGGACAGCACCGGCTCGCCGGACGGCAAGCCGAGCTCGGCGGGGTCGCTGCCGACGTGGTCCCACTTCGGCGCGGCGAGGATCTCGGCGCTGTCGAGGCGCTCGCGCAGCTCGGCGGCCGCGTCGATGTCGACGAGGCGCTCGCGCAGCGCCGACGGGACCAGCTCGCGGCCGGGGACGCGACGGCGCGCCGACTCGTGGTGCGCGAGGATCTGCAGGCCGCCCAGCAGCCCGGTGAGCACGCCGGACAGGTCGTAGCGCCAGCCGAAGCGCGACAGCTCGGCGGGGCCGAACTCGTCGCCGGTGGGGGCGAGCGGGCGCGAGGCCTTGAGCTCGAGGCGGGCGCGGACGGCCGCGTCGCGCAGGTCGAGCACCTGGCGCAGCGCGTCGGCGAACGGCCGGGTGGCGAGCAGTCCGGTCGCGCGGCGGGCGTTGCTCGGCAGCATGCCGATCGAGCCGCCGGCGAAGTGCGCGAGCGGGCCGATCGCGCGCGCGAGCTCGTCGAAGCGCAGCGACAGCTCGGCGCCGACGAGCGGCTCGGCCGGCTCGCGCAGGCGCTCGTAGGCGTCGCGGCCGGTCAGCGCCTTCGTCCACTTCTGCGGCAGCCAGGCGACGGTGCCCTCGTCGAGGCGCACGCGCACGAACTCGCGGCCGGTGAACGCGGCGTGGCGCGACGCCGCGACGGTGTGCAGCGCGAGCGCCTCGCCGCGGCCGCCCTCGGCGAAGTACGCGAACTCGACGCGCGTGCCGGCGCCGATCGGCGTCGGGGCGACCGGCGCGGCCCGGAAGCGCTCGACGGCGGCCTCCTGCGTCGCGTAGGAGACGTACCGGTTCGGCTTGAAGCAGCGCGGCCAGTACGGGACAAACCCGCTGGCCATGGCGGCGCGGAAGTACTCGGGCAGCGAGGGGGCGGCGACGATGCCGTCGGCGCCCTCGGCGGCGGACGCGAAGACGATCGACGCCTCGCGCGGGCCGCTGCCGCGCGGGGCCTTGCGCGAGCGGACGAGCCAGGTGTTTCCCTCGGGGGTGATCTCGTCGAGCAGCATCGCCTCGCGGTCATCGCCGAAATTCATATAGTGTTGGTCGTCGGTGCCGAAGCGGGTCCACTGCGTCACCGCCGGGACGCGGATGCAGCCCTCGCCGGGCGGCTCGACGAACCGCCACTCGATGTGAATGCCGTCGATCTCCGCGTACAGATCGACGAGATCTTGCGGGACCCGCAGCGCGCGCAGCTGGTCGAGCTTGGCCTTGCCCGCCTTGCGGCCGAGCTCGGCGACGGTGACGGTGATGTCGGGGCGGCCGCGCAGCCGCTCGAGGAAGGCGCGCAGCTCGGCGGCGACGCGGGTCATCTCGGTCGCGTGGGCGGCGTCCTCGGCGGCCTTGCGCGCCAGCCTGTCGCCGGCGGCGGCGAGCAGCTCGCCGCCGATCCCCGCGGCGCTCAGCAGCGCGACCATCTCGGCCTCGGTCATCCGCGCGACGCCGCGGCTGCGCGCCGCCTCGAGCTTCGCGCCGGCGTCGTCGCCGTGGATCAGGAGGTCGGTCGAATTGCCGACGCTGGTGCCGACCGTGGCGCCCGCCTCGGCCAGCAGGCGCGCCGCGTCGGCGCGCTTCATCAGCGTGAAGGTGCCGGTCAGCACCACGGTCTTGCCGCTGAGGCCCGGGCAGGCGACGGGGGCGCTCGCAGGGGCGCTCGCGGGGGCAGCGGTCGGGGCGGCCGCGGGAGCCGCGGAAAGCAGCTCCTTGAGCGCCGCCTCGTCGCGGACCTCGATCCCGAGCGCGCGCGCCCGGGCCAGCTTCGACCCGGCGCGCTCGCCGACGAACAACACGTGCGTCGCCCTGGTGACGCCGGAGCCGATCGTCGCGCCGAGCCGGGCCAGCGCGGCCTCGGCCTCGGCGCGGTCGAGGTCGCTGAACTTGCCGGTGAGGACCACGGTCTTGCCGACGAGGTCGTGAGCCTTCATCCCGCCGACCTTCGCACGAAGCGAGGGCGCGCGGAAGCGAGTCCGAAGCGCAGTCTCACCCGGGCCGATCGGGCCGCGTCATCCCTCGCCACGGATCGCGGCGCGGCCCGCGGGCTCACAGCGCCGGGAACACGGCGAGCAGGACCACCCCGAGCAGCAGGGTGGCGACCACGGCCCAGCGCAGGCCGCCGGCGATCGAGTCGCGCAGGCGGGCGCCGAGGCCGAAGGCGACCAGGGGCAGCCAGGCGAAGCTCAGCGCGACCAGGTCGGACTCCGAAAAATTGTCGAACAGAAACCCGTACAGCAGCAGCGCCGCGGCCCCGCCGGTGTACAGCGGGACCTCGTAGACCAGGGCCGGCAGGGACCTGGCCTTCGGGACAGGCAGGGCCGGGGCCCGGCGCTGCAGCGCGTCGCCGTCGAGCACCGCCAGGACGTCGCGGGCCGCCGCGAACCGCTGGCCGACGGCCGGCTCGAGCATGCCGTCGAGGGCCCGCGCGAGCCGCTCGGGCAGGCCGGGGCAGGCGAGGCGCACCACCACCTTGCTGGTCGAGGGGTCGAGCGGCAGCGCGTCGGGCTGGCGGTGGGTGAGGACGACGACGATCGTCATCGCCAGCGCGTACAGGTCGGAGGCCGGCCGCGCCTTGCCCAGCACCTGCTCGAGCGGGAAGAAGCCGAACGTGCCGACGCTGGTCGAGCCGACCTCGGAGTCGCGGCGGGCCCGGTCCTGGATCGCGCCGAAGTCGATCAGCATCGGCTCGCCCGCGGGGGTGACGACGATGTTGCCCGGCTTGATGTCGCGGTGGATGACCGGCGGCTGGAGTCCGTGCAGGTAGTCCAGCACGCCGAGCAGCTTGCGCAGCAGCGCCTCGGCCTCGCCGGCGGTCATGCGCGCGCCGCCGGCCACGCGCGTCGCCAGCGAGGCGCCGTCGACGTGGTCCTGCACGAGCACCAGCGAGACGTCACCGCCGAGCCCGGCGAGCTCGGCCGGGTCGACGGCCCGGGCGCCGTCGGTGGCGAAGAATTCGTGGCAGCGCGGGATGTTCGGGTGCGCGAGCGAGGCGAGCACCCGCGCCTCGCGCTCGAACAGCTCCATCGCCTTCCAGTCGCCCATGCGCGCGACCCGGAGCTGCTTGAGCACGACCCGCCGCCCGTCGCCCGCCGTCGCCACGAACGCGAGCCCGAAGCCGCCCTCGCCGAGCCGCTCACCGACGACGTAGTCCGACCTCAGGCCGACGACCCGCTCGCCCGCGGTGAACTCCGTCACGCCCGTCATGATACGCGAGCCCGCGCCGGTGATCGACGCGGCACGGGCGCCGTGGGGCCCGTGCCGCGTCGATCGCAGCCGTCCGCCGACAGCAACTCCGGGCAAGCGTCAAGAGCCGCCGCCCCGGCGTCGACCGGGCCCGCCCCGGTTCTTCGCGGCTGCCGACGAAGCGTCCGCCGACGATCGCGTGGCGACTGCGCAGCCGCGGACGGTCATGTTGCAAGATGTCTTTACGAACATGTGCGAAGGGATATATCAAAACGGCGCGCCGCGCTGCGTCGACGGCTCGCAGCCGCGCCCAGCCGGCGGCCCCGGGCGTTTCGGCCTCGCGCCGGTGTCCGCGCGGCTCGCCGTCGCGGCATCGCTGAGGTTGACCGCGACGCGCGAGCTCTTCACATTTGCGCCTCAAGGGCGACGAGATCGGCCGCGGGAGCGGCGCCGATGATGCGCAACAGCAAGAGACGCACGGAGCACGATACTGCGTCGGGCTCGACCGTCTACGACAGCGGGGGCGACTGGCCGTCGGTGGAAGGGACGTTCCCCGGCGGTTCGTACGGCGGAGGGACCGATCCGCTGCGGATCGGTCGATTCCACATCCACGGCCGCCTCGGCGAGGGCGGAATGGGAGTGGTGTATTCCGGCTTCGACGGCGAGCTCGGGCGATCGGTGGCCATCAAGCTGATGCACGCGGCGCTCGACACCGACCTCGAGGCAAGGCCGCGATTGCTGCGCGAGGCGCAGGCGCTCGCGCGCCTGTCGCACCCGAACGTGGTTCAGATCTTCGAGGTCGGCCACCACGAGGGGCGGCTGTTCGTGGCGATGGAGTACGTCGACGGCAAGACGCTCCAGGCCTGGCTGCGCCGGCCCGAGGGGCCGCGGACGTGGCGGCAGATCCTCGACGTGTTCATCGCCGCCGGCCGCGGACTGGCGGCGGCCCACGAGGTCGGCCTGGTGCACCGCGACTTCAAGCCGAGCAACGTGATGATCGGCAGCGACGGCCGCGTGCGGGTCCTCGACTTCGGCCTGGTCGGTTCGCTCGCCGACGACGTGCCGAGCCCGTCGGCGTCGCAGTCGCTGCGCGTCGTGCCCCACGCGCCGGTGCTCCAGACGCCGTTGACGATGACCGGCGACATCCTCGGCACGCCGGCGTACATGGCGCCCGAGCAGTACAACGGCCGCCGCTGCGACGCCCGGGCCGACCAGTTCAGCTTCTGCGTCGCGCTCTACGAGGCGCTGTACGGCCTGCGACCGTTCGCCGGCAACAGCGCGTGGGACGCCCTCGAGGCCAGCGAGCGCGGCGAGATCAGCCCGCCGCCCCCCGACTCGCGGGTGCCGGCGTGGTTGCACGCGGCGGTGGTGCGCGGGCTGTCGCCGGATCCGGCCGCGCGGTGGCCGTCGATGAAGGCGCTGCTGGCCGAGCTCGACCGCGACCGCGACGGCCCCGCCCGCGCGCGCACGACGATCGCGGTCGCCGCGGCGACGCTCGGGCTCGGCGTGTGGCTGAGCGCGCTGCGAGGTCCGGCCCCGGCCGAGCGCTGCGCCGCGGAGGTGGCCGCCGACCTCGCGGACGTGTGGGACGAGCAGACCCCGGCCGAGCTGGCGCCGCCGGTGCACACGCAGGTGCTGGCGCTGGTCGAGAAGTGGAAGGAGGCGCGGCGCGACCTGTGCCTCGGCCGGCTCGGCGGCATGCTGTCCGACGAGATGCTCTACCGCGGCTCGCGCTGCCTGGCGGCGCACCGCCAGTTCTTGCAGCGGCTGGCGCGAGAGCTCGACTACGGCGCGACCGACCTCGATTGGCGCCAGCTGCCGTCGCCGGCGAAGTTCGCCGCGTGCGTCCGCAGCTTCGACCGCGCCGAGACGGCCATGAACGCGATCGTGATGGACCCCGAGGCGCTGCGGCGGATCGAGGACCAGCTCGCGGAGGCCGAGGTCGCGTGGCTCGCGGGCCGCTACCGCGACAGCGAGGCGCTGGCGACCGCGGCCGTCCGCGACGCCCGCGAGCTCGGCCACCCGCCGACGCTGGCCCACGCGCTCTATCACCTCTCGCGCGCCCAGGACGCCGGGCCGCGGGCGGCCCTGTCCGGCGCGACGCTGGCCGAGGCCGACCACCTGGCGGTCGCGCACGACCTGCCCGATCTCGCCGCCGACGTGGCGCTGCGTCGGCTCCGCTTCGCGGTCTACCAGAGCAAGCACCCGCGCGACGGTTGGGTCTGGTACGACGTGCTGCGCGGGCGGCTGGCGCGGGTCGGCAGCGAGGGCGACCCGCGCGAGGTCGAGGCCCACGATTACCTCGGCCTCATCGCCCTCGCGGAGGGCGACGTCACGCTCGCGGAGGACGAGTTCCTCAAGGCCCGCGACGGCCGCGAGGGCGCGTGGCCGCTGCTCCGCACGCCGGCGTTGATGGGGCTCGGGCGCACGTTCCTCCTCCGCGGCGACCCCGCGGCGGCCCACGAGGTGTACGCGGAGGCGCGCTCGATCATCGAGGTCGAGCTCGGGCCCGACCACCCGAAGCTGGTGCCGGCGCTGCTCAACCACATCGACGCGTTGCTGCCGCTGGAGCGCTACGACGAGGCCGAGGCGGCGGCTCGCCGCGCGCTCGAGCTGGCCGACGTCGAGCTCGCCTCGCCGCACCTGTCGCTGGCGCAGTTCTACGCCGCGGTGGTGGCCGAGCAGCGCGGCGAGCTGGAGCGGGCGCTGGCGCTGGCCGAGAGCGCCCGCGCCGCGCTGCGGGCCGAGGGGCTGACCGCCGACCAGCGCGGGTATCGGCCCTACGTCCTCGACCTCGTCGCGCGCCTGTCCCATGAGACAGGTGGGGCCAAGGCCGCGATCGCACCCTATCACGAGCTGCTCACCGCGCCCGAGGGCCGCGACCCGGCCTACGGCCCGCGGCTGGCCCAGGCGTACACCCACGCGGCGACGCTGGCCGAGGAGGCCGGGGTCGACGAGCTCGCGCTCCGCTTCGCCGCCGCGGCGCGCTCGTTCCTGTCCGACGTCGAGCCGGCGAAGGCCCCGGCGCTGCTCGTCGAGCTGGCGCTGGCCGAGGGCGCCGTGCTGGCCCGGCGCGGTCACACCGCCGCAGCGACTCTGGTGATTCGCTCGGCCCTCGATTCGTGGGACCCCGGCGGGCAGTCCTCCGACGCGCGCGCGGCCGATCTGCATTACGCGCTGTTCTCGGCGCTGCGCGGGCCGGCGCCGGCGGACGCCCTGCCGCACGCGCTGCGCGCCCGCGACGCGTACGCGGCCCTGGCCGCGCCCCCGCAGGCGAAGCTGGCGACGCTCGCCGAGTGGCTGCGGGCCCGCCCGAATCGCAGCGGCGATCGCCGATGAGCCGACGATGAACCGGACGAATGCGAGGACATCCCGGCGGCGGGGCAGATCTGCGGCCATGCGCGCGGTCGACGTCGGCGCGGCCGCGCGGCGCTCGAATCATCACACCACGCGGCCGCGAATCGCCGCACCGACCGGGCGCGAGGGTCCGCGCCGCGGGCGCGACGGAGGCCGTCGATGGGCCGGACGTCGCGCGTCGAGAGCGGTCGGCGCCGCGGCGGCGGCCGCCGGCGCAGGCCGCGGCGGACGCCGCGACGGCGGGTTTGAACCGGCGCGGCGCGGCCGGGCGCGCCGCGTGCTTGCGCGAGCGCTCGGGTTCGCCCACTCGATCGAGATGGACCGATCGGCCCGCGATCGAGCGGGCGCAGCCTGGCGCTCGATCCGTCGCCCCGTCGATTCGGCGGCGCGGCGCTGCCACGATTCCGGCCGCGGAGGTCCGGCATGAACCTCGCGCCGCTGCGGACGCTGCTGCTCCGCGAGCTGTCGCCGGACGAGCTGCGGCGCGGGTTCTCGGCGTTCGCCGCCGACGACGGCGCGCCGCGGGCCGGCCTGCCCGGGCCCGAAGCGGGGTTCGAGCGGCTGGTCGACGAGGCCCTGGCGGCGCTGGACGGGCCGCTGCTCGGGCGCTTCCTCGTCCACCTGGCGACGGCGCGGCCCGAGCTCGCGGGCGACCTGCGCGAGGTCGCGGCCCAGCTCGGGGTGAGCGAGGCGGAGGCGTTCGCGGTGGCGAGCCTGCTGTCGGCCCACCGCGACGCCGCGGCGGCCAGCAAGCTGGCGGAGCTCGAGCGCGCCAGCACGACCACGGCGGGCGACCGCCACGAGCTCAACCTGGCGGTGGCCGACCTCCACCGCTGGCAGCGCGAGGCGGGCGAGCGCGGCGAGGCCAGCGGCGACCACCGGGCGGCGATCGCCCGCCGGCTGACCAGCCTGGCGGCGTCGATGAGCGCGCAGGCCTCGAGCGTCAGCCTGGCCGTCGAGGCCGCCGCGATCCACCCCGACGCGCTGCGCCTGCGCGAGGAGATCGAGGCCCACGTGCGCCGGGCCGACGGCAAGCGCGCGGCGCTGCGCCTGCTCGACCTCGCCGAGCGGTTCGGCGACCCGCGGGTCCGCCGGCGCGCGCTCGAGCTGTCGGCGCGCGCCGGGACATGGCGAACGAGACATGTCTTCAAGGCCAGGCTGGAGGCGAGCGAGCGGCGCGAGTGGCTGGCGCTGCTGCACGCGATCCTCGCGCTGACCGACGAGATCGTGCAGACCGCGGCGTCGGGGCCCCTCGACGCCCTGGGCGAGCACTGGCTGGCGGCCTCGCTCGACGCGGCCGCCCGCGAGGCGCTGCACGCCGGGTCGGCGCCGGAGTACGGCCCGCTGGTGCGCTGCGACGGGCTGTCCCTGCGCTACCGCAAGGGCGGCCCGCCGGTGCTCAAGGACGTGTCGCTGACGGTGTTCCCGCGGACGGTGGTGGCGGTGGTCGGGCCCAACGGCGCCGGCAAGACGACCTTCCTGCGGGTCCTCGCGGGCGAGCTGCGGGTCGACGACGGCATGATCTCGTACCCGCAGCTCGACCCGGCGCTGCCGCGCAACGAAGACACCGACTGGCCGGTCGTGCGCTCGCGGATCGCCCACGTGCCGCAGCGCGTGCCGCGGTTCCGCGGCCGCCTCGACGAGTACCTGCACGTCTGGGCCGGCGCCTGCGGGCTGCGCGGCGGCGAGAACGTCGACACCGTCGACTTCTGGCTCGAGCGCCTCGGCCTCGCCCACTGCCGCTCGGCCCGCTGGCGCGAGCTGTCGCGCAGCCTGCAGACCCGCGTCGCCCTGGCGCGCGCGCTGGTCGGCCGGCCGCGCCTCCTGCTGGTCGACGAGCCGCTGGTGGCCCTCGACCCGCGGGCCCAGCAGTGGTTCTTGCAGGACCTGCGCGACATCGTCTCGAGCTCGTCGCTGCGGCTGGCGGCGGTGGTCAGCTCGCAGCACATCCCCGAGCTCGAGGCGATCGCCGACGACGTGGTCGGCCTGCGCGACGACGGCGGGGTGTGGTTCCACGGCGGGGTCCTCGACCTCGAGCAGGCGCGCCGCGGGGCGCTGTTCGAGATCGGCGGCCACCTCGAGGACGCCGCGCGCGACCGCCTGACCGCCGAGTTCGGGCCGGGCTGCCTGCGCGAGCGCGAGAGCGTGACGCTGCTCCGCGTCGGCGGCCAGGTGTCGCGGCGCGAGGTGCTGGAGCTGCTGTGCGCGCTCGGCGAGCCGCCGGTGTACTTCCGCGACATCAGCGGCTCGCACATGCGCATGTTCTGGGGGGACAGGCCGTGAGGGCCGCGGTCCATCGCCTGGTCGACGGGTGGGCGGCGATCCGCCGGCGACTGCAGCGATACGACCGCTTCGTGCTGGTCCGCCGACCGGCGCTGCGCCAGACCCGGGTCCACTGGATCGCGCCCGCCAGCGCGGTGCTCAGCCTGGTGGGCGCGCTGATCGTCAGCCTGCCGCCGGTCGACGCCGAGGACCCGCTGCGCACCATCGATTCGGTGGTGTCGCCGCTGCTGTTCGGCGCGGTGCTGATCCTGGTGCTGTGGATCCGCGACCAGACCCGCGCGCTGGTGTCGTTCGCCCCGCTGGCGCGCGGGCGGATCGCCGGGCTCGCGCTGCTGCGCCTCGGCTGCGTGGCGGCGATCCTGCTCCCGCCGCTGGTCGTCGACGGCTGCATGCGCGCCCGCGCGGCCGACATCGCCGCCCACGAGGACAACGTCGGCGTGGCCCTGGCGATCGTCGAGGCCGCGGACCGCTGCCTCGCCGCCACGCCCGCGCCCGGCGAGACGGCCACGGTGGCGGGGCTGCGGGAGCGGGCCGCGGGGCTGATCGAGGCCGCGCGGGCGAACGGGAACGGCGGGAGGCCGCCGCGCGGACCCCGGCCGGCGGCGACGCGCAGCGCGTACTGGATCGAGAAGCACTGTCACGATCCGGCCGCGAGCCCGAGCGAGGACATCGAGCGGATCGAGCGGCTCCACCTGTACACGGTGGCGCGCGTGTTCCCCCGCCCGCCGCTGCGCGCGCTGCTGTACTTGCTGGCCTGCGCGGCGGTCGTGGTGCCGTTCCTGGCGCTGTGGGAGGACCGCCGCGGGCGCGCCGTCGGCCCGGCGGTGGCGCTCGGGCTGTTCTTCGTCGTCCACACGTCGATCGCGATCGGCTGGGTCCCCGGCAACTGGTCGACGCGCGGGCTGTGGCTGGCGAGCCTGGTCGCGGTGTCGGCGATCGCCGTGGTCGCCGCGCCGCTGGCCGCGTGGCGGCGGGTGCGGTCCGAATGGTGCCTGCTGGCGTTCGCCACCGCGGTGATCGTCGTGCCGCTGTTGCCGGTGGCGCTCGCGTGGATGACGGCGGCCGGCGGGGGCCCGCCCGGCCAGGTCCCGTGCGCCTGCCTGCCGCGCTTCGGACCCGCCGAGCCGTCGGCCCTCGGCCCGCGCGAGCTGGCGGCCTACGCGGCGGGGCTCGGGTTCTGTTGCCTGTACATCGTCGGCATGGGCCCGACGATGCACCGGCTGTGGGCCGCGCCGCGGTAGCAGGTTGTAAAAAGAAGAGCGTGCCGGTGGCCGCGTGGAGCTCCCGTGCCTGCGGCCGAGATTGCGACATCGGCCGGCCTAGGGTCGCCTGCTCCTGCTTCGCCAGGACGCCGACGAGGGCGTCGGCGGCGGGTCGAGCGAGCTGCAGCCGGAGCGGAGGCTGTCGCGCGGCGCTTCCCCGATGAGCTTCAAGGGAGGCACAGCCCGAGGTAGCTCAGCGGATTGCTCACGTCCTCGCCGGTGGCGTCTTCGTACGAGACACAGGTGTAACCCTCCGGGCAGGACTGCGGCGAATTGACGTCGCAGAAGGCGACGCAACACTCCACATCGCACGGTAGGTCGAACTGGAGCGCGGACAGGCACAAGCGTCCGAAGCCGCAGTAGTAGTAGGTGGAGGCGTTGATGTACCCGCACCTCTCCCCGACGTCGACCACCGAGCCCGGAGGAAAATCCTCCTCGACGCATGTCGTGGACCCGATGCCGCTGTCCACGATGCTGCAGCGCAGCGGGCTCGCGCATCCAAAGTCGTTGAGCGGGTTGCACTCGAGCGGGCCCAGACAGTCGTCGTCGCAGCCGCTCTGGCCGTCGCAGACCTCGCCCGGGCCGACCTTGCCGTCCCCGCACGGGGGCGTGCAGCCGCCGTCGATGCACGTCTCGCCGGCGGCCTGGTCGCACTCGCCGTCGGACAGGCACTCGTCGCACGCGTCTTCTTCGGGGAAGAGCTGGTGCGCCTGCGCGAGGGCGGTCTGACAGGCCTGGATGCACAGTTCGGCGTCGGCGGGGCTGCCCGACCAGCACGCACTGTCGGCGCCGAAGCCGGCCTGCGCGTCCGGGAGGCCGGTCGGGGTGGTCAGCGAGACGCATTGAATGTAGCGCTGGCAGACCTCCATGTTGGCGCCACCGGAGGTCTCGCCGGTCGTGGGCTCGCCGGTCGTGGGCTCGCCGGTCGCGGTGCCGCCGTCGGTGGCGCCGTTCGTGTTCGAGCCGGCACTCGAGCCGCTGCTCGCCGAGCCGACCGCTCCCGACCCCGAGACCGGAGGACCGGCGGATGCGAGCGGATCGATGTCCTCGCCACAGGCGAACGTGACGAGGCCGAGAGCGAGCAGGGCAAGCGAACGCGAACCGAGGCCGAACATCGCGAGCAGGCTAGCCGGGGCGAGAGACGGAGACAACGACGTCGCGGCGTGCAGGCCGACGATTGCACCGATTCGCCCGACACCGTCCGATCGAAGCAAGGCCGACGCGCCACGGTGCGTGTCGGGGACGCGGAGCGGATCGGCCGGCGGCACGAACGGCTCGTCGCGAACGCGGCTCAGGCGACTGGGCCGACGAGCAGCTCGTGACCGTCATCGCCCGTCTGCAGGAGCCGGGCCCGAGCGAGCTCCGGGCCCGGATCGGGCCGTGTTGGGCCTGGACTCGGCGGAGCACCTGCGAGGGGCGAAACGCCGCGGTCGCCCCGCGGTAGCGTCAGCCGACGCGCAGGCGCACGCGCTGGACCGTGTGGTCGGCGGCCTTCTCGAGGATGAGGTCGGCGCGCTCGCGCGTCGGCGCGATGTTCTGCCGCAGGTTGACGCCGTTGATGTTGTCCCACACCGTGTGCGCGAGCTGCATGGCGCTGGCCTCGGGCATGCTGGCGTACTTGTGGAAGTACGAGTGCGGGTCGCGGAAGGCGGTCTCGCGCAGGCGACGGAACCGCTGGAAGAACCACTCGCGGATCGCCGCCTCGTCGGCGTCGACGTAGATCGAGAAGTCGAAGTAGTCGGAGACGTAGACGCCCTTGCGGCCGGTGGCGTGGGCGCCCCGCTGCAGCACGTTGAGGCCCTCGAGGATCAGGATGTCGGGCCGGCGCACGTACTGCCGCTCGTTCGGGATGATGTCGTAGAACAGGTGCGAATAGACCGGGGCCGAGACCTCCTCGGCGCCCTCGCGCACGTCGGCGACGAAGCGCATCAGCCCGCGCAGGTCGTAGCTCTCGGGGAAGCCCTTCCGCTGGAGGATCCCCCGCGCCTCGAGGGTGGCGTTCGGGAACAGAAAGCCGTCGGTGGTGACGAGGTCGACCCGCGGGTGCTCGGGCCAGCGCGACAGGATGGTCTGCAGCACGCGCCCGGCGGTGCTCTTGCCGACGGCGACGCTGCCGGCGAGTCCGAGGATGAACGGCGAGGCGTGGTCCGGACCGGTGCGGCCGAGGAAGGTCTGCGTGACCCGCCGGAGCTCGCGCAGCGCGGCGAACCGGAGGTTCAAGAGACGCGTGACCGGCAGCCAGATCGCCTGCACCTCGTCCAGCGACAGCCGCTCGTTGATGCCCCGCAACGCGTCGAGGTCGGCCTCGCTCAGGGTCAGCGGGGTCTGGTCGCGCAGCCGTGCCCACGCGTCGCGGTCGAAGGTGGCGAAGGGGGCCCTCGAGGTCATTTTCCGCAGTCTCGCACACGCGCGCCCCCGGCCCGGGTGAGCGAGTTCACGCGGCCGGGGGGGTCAAACGCCGGCGGCGGCCTCCCCGGCGCGGGAGGTGCCGCCAATCGGCTGCTCTGCGCATTCGCGGTCGTGGCCGCATTCGCCGGCGATTCGTAGGAGCCGCGGCGGACTCGTGCGATCCGCGAGCCGTGCCGCCGCCGTCGCCTCGACGGCCGGGCCTGCAGTCGCGGCGCCGTGACGGCGGCGATCGGCATGGACGCAGAGCTCGCTCGCGCTTCGTCGGTCCTCCGGGAGCGCCGCGTCGAGCGGCCGGGCTGGCGAGGCCGTGCGCGCGGAGATCCTGCACCTCCCGGGCCGCGGCCGCGCTCGGCGTCCGCCGGACGCAGACGCGCCGCGAGGGCTCGCAAGCGGCGGGCAGGGAGGTCCTGACGCCGCGCCGGCCGCCTGGTACGATGCGATCGTGAGCCTCCCGCGCGAGTACAACGCCGCCGTCGACCTGATCGATCGCAACCTCGCGCGCGGGCTCGGCGACAAGGTCGCCTACGTCGACGCGTTCGGGCCGGTGACCTACGCGGGGCTGGCCGAGCGGGTCGACCGGGCGGGCGACCTGCTGCGCGGGCTGGGGGTGCAGATCGAGCAACGCGTGCTGCTGGCGCTGCTCGACACGGTCGACTTCGTGGCGGTGTTCCTCGGGGCGATCAAGATCGGGGCGGTGCCGGTGCCGGTCAACACGCTGCTGCCACCGGCCGACTACGAGCACCTGCTGCGCGACAGCCGGGCGCGGGTGCTGGTGGTCAGCGACGCGCTGCTGCCGAAGCTGCGCGAGGCGGCGGCGCGCAGCCCGTGGCTGACGGCGACGGTCGTGGCCGACAGCCCGGAGGGCGGGCCCGACGACGGGCACCCGCGGCTGCGCGCGCTGCTGGAGCGAGCGGCGCCGGCGGTCGAAGCGGCGGCGACGGGGCCCGACGACGCGGCGTTCTGGCTGTACTCGTCGGGCTCGACCGGGCGGCCGAAGGCGGCGGTCCACCTCCACGCGCACCTGCGCCGCACCGCCGAGCTGTACGCCGGCGCGGTGCTCGGGCTGCGCGAGGACGACGTGGTGCTGTCGGCGGCCAAGCTGTTCTTCGCCTACGGCCTCGGCAACGCGCTGACGTTCCCGCTGGCGTTCGGGGCCACGGCGGTGCTGCTGGCCGAGCGGCCGACGCCGGCGGCGGTGTTCCGGGCGCTGCAGCAGCGCGCGTGCACGGTCTTCTGCGGGGTGCCGACGCTGTTCGCGGCGATGCTGGCCGACGCGGCCCACGCCGAGGTGCGGCTGCCGGCGCTGCGGGTCAGCACCTCGGCCGGCGAGGCGCTGCCGCGCCACGTCGGCGAGCGCTGGCGGGCCCGCTTCGGCAGCGACATCCTCGACGGGATCGGCTCGACCGAGATGCTGCACATCTTCCTGTCCAATCGGCCAGGTGACGTCCGCTACGGCACCACCGGCCTGCCGGTCCCGGGCTACGCGCTGCGCCTGGTCGACGACGCGGGCGCGCCGCTCGAGGGCGCGGCCGAGGGCGCATTGTGGGTCAGCGGTCCGACCGCGGCGGCCGGCTACTTCCACGACCGCGAGCGCAGCCTGCAGACCTTCCACGGCCCGTGGACCCGCACCGGCGACCGCTACGCCCGCGACGCCGAGGGCTATTACACGTACCGCGGGCGCGCCGACGACATGCTCAAGGTCGGCGGGATCTGGGTCTCGCCGTTCGAGGTCGAGTCGGCGCTGGCCGCCCACCCCGCCGTGCTCGAGGCCGCCGTGGTCGGCCACGCCGACGCCGACGACCTCGTCAAGCCGAAGGCCTTCGTGGTGGCGCGCGACCCGGCCGCCGCCGGGCCGGCGCTGGCGGGCGAGCTGCAGCGGTTCGTCAAGGACCGCCTGGCGCCCTACAAGTACCCGCGCTGGATCGAGTTCGTCGCCGAGCTGCCGAAGACGGCGACCGGCAAGATCCAGCGGTTCCGCCTGCGCTGAGGCGCGAAATCGCCAGGGCATGGGCGAAAAGACATGTCGTGACGTACATGTCCTTTGCGGCATGTCCTGCGGAGCGAGGCGTCGCGCTGCGGCCGGGCGGACCGCGCTCCAGGACCGGCCAACGACCGGCGCCGTGAGCGAGGACATGTCTCCGAGGACAGGTCTCCGGAGACATGTCTTTCAGCGCATCAGTGGACCTGGGCGACGGCCGCGTCGCCGAGGCGCTCGAGCGCGAAGCTGGGCAGCTCCTTCACGTCGACCGCGTCCGCGCCCTGGAACAGGTCTTCGGGCAGCGGCTTCTTGAAGACGAGCGCCTCCTCGACGAGCTTGGGGTCGAGCACGGGCACCTTGAGGCAGCTCTGGGTGGCGAACTCGACCAGCTTCTGCTGGCGGAACTCGAGGTCGCGGAACGAGCGGCGGTGCTGCGGGTTGGTCGGGTTGATGACGCCGCCGCGCGGGGTGATCGACGGGTCGTCGACGAAGTGCAGGTTGCCGGTGACGGTGTTGTCGAAGAAGGGGTTGACCTTCTCGCCGAGCAGGAACTCGCTGAGGATCGCCTCCTGGGTGCGGCCGAGCGGGGTGCGGTTGTCGATGTGGGTGAACTCGGCGTCGGTCTCGCGCGCGTGGCAGCCGCTGCAGGCGGACAGGGAGAAATTGTGGCGCGAGTCGTTGTCGTCGTTGCCCGGGCCCGAGGTGATGAGGAGGGTGTCGAGGGCCGCGTGCGCGCCGTCCCAGAAGGTGCCCGGGCTCGGGACGTCGGACGCGCCCGCCCACGGGAAGCTCTGCGGCGGCAGCTGCATGAGGTTGGTGGCGATCCACGAGCCGAGCGAGTTCGTGTCGTTGTGGAACAGCTCGACGGTGTCGGCGACCTGGTGCGGCTTCAGGAAGCCGGTCGGGAGCGGCAGCTGGTGCTCGCGCATCTGCCACAGCGGCGCCATGAGGAAGTCGTTGGTGCGCAGCTGGCCGAGCGCGCTCTCGTTGCCGCGCGTCGGGCTGGCGCCGGCGGCGGTGAACTGGTCGGTGATCGCCTGCAGGGCGTCGTTGTAGGTCGCGCCGAACGGCAGGGTGTCGAGCGCGCGCCACTGCTGGGCCCAGTCGCGCACCTTCTCGCAGCCGGGCCGGTCGATCTTGTACTCGAAGATCACGGTGAACGGCGTCAGCATGCAGTTCGTCTTCTCGTCGAGGACGCCGGGCTTGTTGTAGCCCTTGGTGGAGTAGCCGTCAGGCAGCACCAGGCCGAACACGAACCGGCCCTCGCCGGCGTCGAGGAAGTCGCCGCCGATCCCGCCGCCGTAGCCGCCGCCGCCCTTGCCGCGGCGGGCCAGGTCGACGCGGTTGACGATCGCCAGCAGGCGGAACGGGGCCTTCTTCAGGTCGAGCGCGCCGCCGCCGCTGGCGTTGCGCCAGTCGTCGATCAGCTGCTGCATCATCGGCCGCGCCGGCACCGGGATCGAGGCCGAGCCGGGCAGCTGCGCGGTCAGCCAGCTCGCCAGCCAGTCCTCGACCAGATCCGAAGGGTCGATGCCGGTGAGCGGCTGGTTGGCCAGCTCGGTGAAGAGGTGGCCGAACGACCAGGGACCCATCGCGTCGCCCTCGTCGGTGCAGGGGTCGTAGGTGCGGGTGAAGTCACGGACCACCGAGGGGTCGGTGATCATCAGGCTGTGCTGGGCGTTGGCCAGCGAGAACAGCAGCTTGGGCGCGCCGGGCAGCTCGATGACGCCGCCGCCGAAGAACTTCTCGAGGTCGAGGCCGACGGCCGGCACGAACTTCTCGACGCTGCGACCGGTGAATTGCGGGACCTCCTTGACGTCCTCCTTGGCCTCGGCCTCGGCGCGGGCCTTGAGGGCGTCGAGGTCGGCGAACGCGAGGCCGGTGAACACGAGGTCGCCCGCCTTCTCGTCGCCGCCCTTGCCGTCGTCGCGCAGCACGATCGGCGCGTCCTCGTCGCCGGCGCCGACCACCTGCGGGTTGACCAGCTTGGCGGCGTCGGTCTTGCTCAGGGTGACGAAGATCCGCGTATCGGCGAACGCGGTCGGCTTCTCCAGCCGCTGGATCGACACGCTGGTGGCGTCGAGCGCGGGCTCGGCGGAATCATCGTTCCGCACGGCGATGTCGGCCGAATCCTCGTCCTGCTCCGGCGGCTCGCCGGCGGTACAGCTGATCAGCGCGGTCGCGGTACACAGCAGGGCGATGGACGTCGCCCGCCGGCCCCGACGAAGGGTCGTGGTATTCATTGCGTACATGTGGCGTCTCCGGTCGATGTCTACGCGCGCGCGCCGGATGCGCCTGTCCTGAAGGACAGACGACGGCGAGCGTGAGGCGGCAGTATACGGAGATGATCGGCGCGAACAACTACTTTAAATCGCGCGAGCAGGGTGATTCCGCGCGGTGCGGTCATTCGGAGGACTCAGGGTTTCGGCCATGTCGTGCCGCGGCGCCGCCGATCGCCGCTCGACCTCCGGCGAATCGTCGGGGTTCGCAGGGTCCACGTCCGCGCCCGATCGCGGGTGAACACCGGTCGTGATGAATTGCGCGGACAGTCGCGAATGATGGGACCGGCGTGAACGAGAATCGTCAGCAGAGCGCGTCAGGTGGGAAGACCTTCGTGCGGCGCCCGACCGCCGACGCAGCGACCCCCGGTCAAGCGTGAATCTTCGCGACGCGGCGGCGACGAGCCGTCGTGCGGCGCCCGACCGCCGACGCGGCGATCCCCGGTCGAGCGTGAACCTTCGCGACGCGGCGGCGACGAGCCGTCGTGCGGCGCCCGACCGCCGACGCAGCGACCCCCGGTCAGCGGAAGTACACCGGGTTCGTCAGCGCCAGCGGCCGGCGCCCGCGGTGCAGCTCGGCCCGCACGAACTCACCCGCGCGCACGCGCAGCCGCAAGCGCACCGTCGCGTCGGCGCCGGTCAGGGTGCGCGCGAACAGCTCGCCGGCCGGGCCGAGCAGGCGGACGCGAGCCCCGGCGCCCGCGAGCACCCGCAGCTGCAGATCGATCTCCGCACGGCCCGCGAGCGCGACGGTGTCGCCGGGTCGCGCGCCGCCGTCGACCGCGAGGACGACCCGCGGCGCGTCGCGGTCGTCGACCAGCAGGACGTGACCCGCGCGCATGCCGGCGAGCACGTCGGCCGCGTCGCAGGTGGTCGCGGTCACGCGATTGAGCGGCCGCCGGTGACCTCGCAGCCAGGCGCCGGGGTGGAGGTCGGTGCCGGCGACGGCGACGAGCCGCTCGCCGCGGGTCAATCGATCGTGCCACCAGCGCACGGCCTGGCGATTGCGAATCACCACACTGTCGAGGCCCCACACCTCGACGCCGTCGGCCCCGAAGGTGTCGTCGGGCCAGGTGCGGAACGGGACCCGCGGGTGGGCGATGATCACGAGGCCGCCGTGGCGGTGGGTCTCGGCGACCATGCGGCGGAAGTCGACGGCGCCGACGCGCGTGCGCCACGGCGGCGGCATGATCGCGTCGGCGGCATTTTTCAAGGAGATGCCGATCTGCAGGGCGTGGCCGCGGCGGGTGGTCCACTCCATGCCGGGGATCACGGTCAGCGGCGCGGCGGCGACGACGGGGTCGAAGGCGGCGTGCGGGCTGTTGTGATCGGTGACGACGATCGCGTCGACGCCGTCGCCGGCGAACGCCGCGATCGCGGCCCGCAGCCCGGCCGCATCGTAGGCGACGGGCTCGTTCGCGGCGGTGGGCGCGTGGCTGTAGCGATCGGAGACCAGCGTGTGGACGTGGTTGGCGACCAGGCAGTCGCGCGGCAGCGCCGGGGGGTCCGCGGCGCCGGTCAGCTCGACCACGCGATCGTGGGCGCTCGGGTAGCGGCCGGCGCAGGCCTGGCCGAGCAGCAGCGCGGAGGCGAGGGCGAGCGCGCGCATGTCGTGGCAGAAACCTATCATGCGGGCGTGCGTGCGGCCGGGGAATTTCCCCGCCTGTGGTCCGCTGCGCCGCCGGGTCGGGTTCGCCGGAGGGGCGGCCCGGCCGCCCAGGCGGGGCGCGAAGCAGGGCGAGCGGCACCCACGGACCCGCAGGCGCGTGACGATGGGCTTTGACTTGCCGGCGCGGGGCAGGGGCCCAAGAGTCCCGGCGCAGGTCTCAGCCCAGGAGTACGCAGTGAGCCTCGACATCTCCAACGAGCGCGGCACGCCGCTCGATCAGCAGAAGTTCACGTGGAAGGACATCGCCGGCGAGCCGTACAGCAAGCTCGACGACGACGCGTTCACGCGGGTGCGGCAGATCTTGATGCACGGCGTCGAGCAGGAGGCGTGCCGATTCAAGCACTTCGCGGCGCGGTTCAACCCCGACCTGCGCCTGCCGCTGGCGCGGGTCCGCCGGGTCGACCACCTCCAGGCGACGATGGTCAACTGGCTGATGCCCGGCGACCAGTCGCCGCTCGAGACGACGATCGGCTACGAGCAGGTGGCGATCGAGGTGACGGCGCACGTCGCCGCGGTCGAGCCCGACCCGTACATGGCGCAGGTGTACCGCTTCGGCCTGCTCGAGGACTTCGACCACCTGTACCGCTACGCCGCGCTGATGGACCGGCTGTGCGGCAAGGACGCCAACAACATCCTGCAGAGCTACACCGACGTCATGCCGGGCCGGCCGACGTCGGTCGAGCACCGCGCGCCGGAGGACGACCTGCGGCGCCACTACGAGAAGACGCAGGCGGCGCCGCTGACGAAGATCCACGCGGCGCTGATCACCGGCTCGGAGTGGCAGACCCGCGATTACTACCTGACGGTCGGCCCGACCTTCGCCGACCCGGTCGCGCGCCTGCTCTACGCCGAGATCGCCGCGATCGAGGAGCAGCACGTCACGCAGTACGAGGCGCTGTCCGACCCGCGCGAGACCTGGCTGGAGAAGTGGCTGGTGCAGGAGGCGACCGAGGTGTACGCCTACTGGAGCTGCTATTGTCAGGAGCAGAACCCCCGGATCAAGCAGATCTGGGAGCGCTTCCTCAGCTACGAGCTGGGCCACCTGCGGCTCGTGCGAGAGTTGATGCAGGAGGTCGAGAAGCGCGACCCGGCGGAGCTCTTGCCGGCCGAGTTCCCCGAGCCGCTGAGCTTCAGCAGCCACCGCGAATTCGTGCGCCAGACGCTGACCGAGGAGGTCCTGCTCCGCGCCCGCGGCTTCGACATCGTGCCGCCGGACCTCGAGAGCCCCGCCTCGGTCGCCTACCGCGAGCAGCTCAACGCCAGCGGCTCGCCGTCCGAGCTCGTGGCCGCCGGCTACCGCTGGAAGCCGGGCACCGAGCTCACCGACCGACGCGTCCGCGAGGCCGAATTCGTCTCGCTGGTCCAGGAGGAGGCAGCCCAATGAGCAAGAACGATCGTCCCACCGACATCGGCATCAACCGCACCGGCATCGCGCTGTCGCCCGTGGACGGCCCGCGCATGACCGAGGGCGCGAAGGCGATGCCGCCGAGCTCGGACGGCTCGGCGCGCGACGCCGCGGTGCTGCGGTTCCGCTACGCCGTCGAGGCCGGCGAGATCGGCCACATGCCGCCGCCGCTGAGCCTGCGCGGCGTCGCCGAGGCCGCGGTCCAGCTGCTCAAGGGCCACAAGGGCAACGTGCTGCTCGACAAGCTCGGCGAGCGGCTCGCGTTCGAGCGCTCCGGCGTGCGCCTGTACGACGGGCTGATCCTCAAGCTCGAGGCGTCGGGCTCGTGGGAGGGCGGGCCGACGCTCGAGGACCTGGTGTCGTTCCGCGCCGACGAGGCGCGCCACTTCGAGTGGATGGTCGAGGCGATGACGGCGCTCGGGGCCGACGCGACGGCGATGACGCCGTCGGCCGACCTCACCGCGGTCGAGAGCCTGGGGGTGCTGCAGGTCATCTCCGACCCGCGCACCGGCCTGGCGCAGGCCCTGCACGCGCAGCAGATCGCCGAGCTGGCCGACGTCGCCGGCTGGGACCTGCTGTCCACGCTCGCCGGGAGCCTCGGCCACGGCGAGCTGGCGGCGCAGTGTCGCCTGGCGCTGACGCAGGAGAACCTGCACGCGGCCTCGGTCGCGCGCTGGCTCAGGGCCCACGTCGAGACGGCGGCGCACGGCGAGCTCGCGCGGGCGAGCTGAGGCCGTGCGCCGGACGGGGCCCGCTCAGGGCTTGCTGAACTCGAGGCGGACCGACTCGGCGTTGGTGACCTCGATGAACGCGTCCTCGGCGACGTTCTGCGCGCCGGTGAGGCCGAGGATGTCGCTGTAGCGGAGCACCCGCGACTGCGCCTTCTCGGCGACGTAGAGGTGCTTGCCGTCGAAGGCGAGGTCGACCGGGTTGCCGAGGTGGGTCTGGTCGCCGGCGATCAGCGCGGTGACGGCGACGTTGCCCTCGGCCGCGTCGGCGTCGGCGATCAGGTAGATCGCGCCGTCCGAGTCCGACATCACGTCGCCGACGTCGGTCAAGAACAGGGTCTTGCTGGCCGGGTCGTACTGGATGCCGTGGAGGTTGACGCCGATGACCTCGTCGTTGTCGTTGGCCGGGGTGAAGGTGCGCGCCGGGCCGCTCGCGCCCTCGTCGGCGAGCGCGGCGTCGAACACGCGGACGGTGCCGTCGACGCCGGCGGCGAACAGCCGGTCGTTGGCGTCGTCGTAGTCGATGTCCCACACCGCGCCGCCGCCGAGCTCGGCGATGACGAACAGCGGCGGGGCGTCGCCGAAGGTCACCGGGTCGAACACCTTGATCGAGGAGTCACCGAGGTCGGCGACGAACAGGCGGTCGCCGGCCGCGTTCAGCGTCATGCCCTTGGGCGCGACGAGGCCGGTGCCGGGGCCCCAGATCCGGGTGCCGATGGCGTCGATCGCGGTGCCGTCGGCGGCGTCGACGATCGCCGGGGCCGAGAACACGCCGGCGCCGTCGGACGCCGGGGTGCCGTCGAAGCCGACGAGGCCGTCGGCGCCGGCGAGCGCGATGCTCTGGATCGAGGTGATCGAGCCGAGGCGGTCGATGGTGGCCGAGACCGCCGGCGCGCCGATGAGCGGCACCTCGACCTCGAGCACGGCGTCGAGGTCGAGCCCGGCCGGGTTGGCGGCCAGGATCAGGCGGTTGTTGGTCGCCAGCGCGACCGACTCCGGCTTGCTGACGTCGATGCTGTCGACCAGCTCGAAGTCCTCGCCGAGGAGCGACGGCCGGTAGCGCAGCAGCTTGTCGTTGGCCTTCTCGACCACCCACAGCGTGGCCTGGCCGCCGCTGGTGACCTCGAGGTCGACCGGGTTGCCGAGGTCGCCCCCCTCGATGCGCTGGGCCACCTCGACGTCGCCGTCGGCGTTGGCCGGGTCGGCGATGCGGAACAGCTGGCCGTCGGTGGTCTCCATCGGGTCGCCGACGTCGCTGAGGAACAGGTTGTCGCCGACGACGGTGATGCCGTGCAGGTTGACGCTGACCTTGGTGCCGGCCTCGACCGGGACGATGGTGCGGTCGGGGCCCGTCTGGCCCATCGCGTTCGAGAAGTCCTCGTAGACCTGGACCTCGCCGTTGGTGCCGGCCGCGTACAGCACGTCGTCGTTGGCGACGTAATGCACGTCCCACACCGCCTCGGAGCCGCCGAGGTCGGTGATCTCGAAGGTCGGGGCCACGTCGCCCTCGGCGTCGAACTCGAACACCTTGATCGAGGGGGCGCCGGTGTCGGCGACCAGGAAGGTGCCCATCGGCCCGACCTCGACGCCCTTCGGGGTCACGAGGCCGGTGGCGGGCCCGCGGATGACGCGGTCGCCGAGGCCGAGCGGGCCGTCGGCGGGGTTGTCGGCGAGGTCGGTCTTGATGATCACGCCGCCGGTCGAGTTCGGCGCGTCGTAGGTGATGATCGCGTGGCCCTGCTGGGTGACCGCGACGCTCTCGATGCTGACGACGTCGCCCATGACCGTGAGGGTCGCCGTGGCCGCGTCGAGCGCCGGCGACAGCGCGACGATGCGGTCCTGCTCGAGCAGCGGCGGGTTGGCGGTCGCCCACACCCGCACGACCTCGCTCACGGGCTCGCCCGTCGTGTCGGTGTCGGTCGTGTCGGTGTCGGTCGTGTCGGTGTCGGTCGAGGGCTCGGTGGTCGGGCCCGCGGTCGTCGGGGCCGTCGTCTCCGTGTCGGTGGCGGGGTCGGTCGTCGTCGGCGAGGAGTCGGTGGGCTCCGTCGCGGGCGTCGCATTGGTGGCGGAGGGGTCGGTCTCCGTGCCGTCGGTCGTCGTCCCCGTCGAGGTGTCCGAATCGGTCTCGGCCGGCGTCGGATTGTTACATCCCGCCAGAGCCATCACCAGCACGTTGGAGAGGACCAATGAAAACTTACGGTCAAGATGGTATTTTTGCATGGGGGAATGTGTCCAGCGGGATGTTACGATAGCCGGCAGTGCCCGGTCCGCAACAATCGCCCGCGCGCGTGCATTTATGACACCGTCACGCCGGCAAAAAACGGCCGGTTCCGACATTGTCGATACGGGGGGCTGAAGCCCCCTCGGGTCATTTGCGCTCGACCAGCGGCGCGCCCCACGGCCGGGGCGGGGACTGGCGATTACTCCGCTGTCGCCTGCGGAGTCACTCTCGTCTGCGGACCCTGCACAGAGGTGCGCGAGCGAGCGGGGTTGTGTGATTCGTGAACCCCCTCTCGATATTTTTTCAGGCTTGACAATTGTGTGACACGGCGTCTCTCACGTGACCGCGCCGGGTCGCGCGAGGTCCGCGGCGCGGGCTCCGTCGCCCGCGCCGCGGCAGCGGGCTCAGCCGTGGCGGGCGCGAATTGCCGGGCGATCCGGGCGCTCGGGGATTGACAAATGACCCGCGAGGCGCTGCCGCGATCGGGCACAGCTTATCATAGCAGGCCGGCGGCTGGCGGCCGGCCGCGCGCCGCCGCAGCGCCGGCCGCGTCGCGCGGGCGAGACGAGCGGCGCACCGCGTGGACGCGCCGCGGCGCCGGTGCTCGCTTGCCGCGGCGGTCGGCCCGGGCCACGGAGCAGTCGGTCCGACGCCGCCGCGGGCTCGCGCGGCGGTCCGGGGCCGACGGAGGCGTACCATGCTCAACCTCGCCGAGCGCGTTGCCGAGGTCCGCAAGATCGGGGCGCTGCGGGCCAACGGGATCGGCGATCTCATGTTCGCCTTGCCGGCCCTGGTCGCGCTGCGCCACGCCTATCCGCGCGCGGAGCTGGTGCTGCTCGGGCAGGCGTGGCACGCCCGCTTCTTTCGCGGCCGGCCGGGTCCGGTCGACCGCGTGATCGTGGTGCCGCCGAGCCGCGGGGTGAACGGCTCCGAGACCGCAGACGAAGACCCGGGCGAGCTGAGCGAGTTCTTCGCGGCCATGCGCGCGGAGCGGTTCGACCTGGCGCTGCAGCTCCACGGCGGCGGGCGCCACTCGAACCCGTTCGTGCGGCGCCTCGGCGCGCGGGTCACCGCCGGGCTCAAGTCGGCCGACGCCGAACCGCTCGACCGCTGGCTGCCCTATGTGTATTTCCAGCAGGAGTTCATCCGCTACCTCGAGGTGGTGGCGCTGGTCGGCGCGCCGCCGGTGGAGCTCGAGCCGCGGCTCGCGGTCACGGCGGCCGATCGCGCCGAGGCGGCCGAGGCGGTCCCGCCCGGCGACAGGCCGCTGGCGATCCTCCACCCGGGCGCCGGGGATCCGCGGCGGCGCTGGCCGCCCGAGAACTTCGCGGCGGTGGCCGACGCGCTCGGCGCCGCGGGGGCGCGCGTCGGCGTGATCGGGTCGGGGGGCGAGCGCCCGCTCGTCGACGCGATCCTCGGCCGCGTGCGCGGGGAGGTGATCGATCTGTGCGACCGCGTCAGCCTCGGCGGGCTCGCCGGGGTGCTGCAGCGGGCGCGGGTGGTGGTGTCCAACGATTCCGGTCCGCTCCACCTGGCGGCGGCCGTCGGCGCGCGCACGGTGGGCGTGTACTGGTGCTTCAACGTCTTCACGTCGTCGCCGCTCACGCGCACGCACCACCGGCTGTTCACCTCGTGGCAGACCCATTGTCCCGAGTGCGGGACGTCGTGCGTGGCCGGCCGCTGCGAGCACGCAGGCAGCCTGGTCGCGTCGGTCCCGGTGGCGGCGGTCCGCGAGGCGGCGCTCGAGCTGCTCGCCGCAGCCTGAGCGCCGCGCTCGCGCGCCGGCCCATCATGTCCGAAGGAACATCTTATGCTTATGCGGCGCGGCCGATGTCGCTGCCGCCGGCCGCGCGGGGCCGGGCGGTCGCCTCGCTGCCGGTGCGGACCTGCCGGCCGTAGATGCCGGGCTTGGCCTCGGCGGCCTTGTAGTCGGTCGTCGCCCACAGGGCGAGCAGGATGATGCCGGTGGCGACGAAGAAGTCGCGCTCCGGGCTCGCCGCCTGGAAGCCGGCGAGCCACGGCAGGGCGATCAGCGCCACCGAGCCGACCAACTCGATGCCGCCGTGGACCGGGAACGGGATGACCCGCAGGGCGCCGAGCGGATAGCGGGTCAGGAGGGACACGAGCAGCAGCGACCCACCGACCACGAATGCGGCGAGCTGGGCGGCGCCGTTCATGAAATCGAACCAGAACGGGGCGATCAGGAACAGCGCCCCGAACAAATAGTCGAGGACGCCATGTACACGCGGGGACACGAATCTCATGGGAATTCTCCGGGGTCTGGCCGCGGCCCGCGGTCGGGGCTGCGGCTGGTTCTCGGCTAGTGATGAAGACAATCGGCGGGCGGGCAAGCTCTGGCTGCACGGGGCGGTCGGAGGACGGGCTCGATCGCCGGCCTGAACCGCCCGGGCCGAGCCAGGCTCGACAGGCCCGC
Source organism: Nannocystis exedens (assembly GCF_002343915.1). Taxonomy (GTDB): domain Bacteria; phylum Myxococcota_A; class Polyangia; order Nannocystales; family Nannocystaceae; genus Nannocystis; species Nannocystis exedens. The sequence goes on from NZ_NETK01000001.1 coordinate 8,424,295, forward strand.
GGTACCACCAATCGCCGCGAGGCCGGTCGCCCGGCGCGCCCGAGGCGCGAGACGAAGCTCTTCGCGGGAGCGCGGGTCGCCGGCGCGAGGCGGCGGGGCAAGCTCGAGGTCCGCAGATCTCGCCGCTCGCGAGGCCGCGGCGAGGCCAGGGGATTTCGCCAGCAATGACGAGACCCGATGCCTGCGCTAGGTTTGTCCCGTGGGCCGCTCTCCGGGCATGCGCGTCGTGGTGTCGGAAGCTCACGGCGCCGGTGACCTCGCGTTGATCTTCGCGCTGGCCCTGGCGCCGGCGTGGTTTTCGGCCGACACGCCCAGGGTCGCCACGACCGCGTGCTACGTCGTGATGCTCGGGCTGTGGCTGCTGTCGCAGCTCACCTGCTATCCGTTCGGGTCCCTGTGCCTGGTCCGCTACAAGGTGCACGGGATCGTCGAATCGTCGCTGGCGCCGGTGCTGGTCGCCTTGCCGTGGCTCCTGGGCTTCGCCGAGTGGCCCGCGGCCCGGGTCGTGTTCGTGCTGGCCGGGGTCGCGGCGCTGCTGCTGGGGCTGACGACCTGGGGCGGGCACGACGAGCGCGAGTGCCCGCCCGAGCCGCCGATCGATCGCGGGGCGCGGCCGCCCCATCAGGGGCCGTGAGCGGCGGAGCGATCGGTCGCAGGTCGCGAGTTCGACGCGGACATTCCCTGGTGAATCGGGGTTTGGGGAATCGCCGCACTTCCGCGATTGCGCGGAGGGCCGGCTCACTCCTCTTCTTCGCGGCGCCGGCGTCGCGCCTCGGCGCGCTGGCGCAGGGCGTCGAGGAGCTCGAGGCGGGCCTCGACGGCGCGGCGGCTGCGGCCGAGGCGTTCGGCGAGCTCGTCGAGGTCCTCGCCGGCGTCGCGGGCGGCGGTCACGGCCGCGTCCTCGTTCGGCCGCCACGCGGTGGTCTTGCCCTCGCCGGCGGCGGGCTTGCGCACGCGGGGCTTGCTCGCGGGGGCGACGAGGGCGGGCCTGGCGAGCCCGAGCTCGGCGACGAAGCGGCTCGGCGCGTGCGGCGTCACCTCGAGGTACACGCATTCGCTGGCGCGCGTCAGGCCGACGTAGAAGATCCGCCGCTCCTGCTCGAGCGGGTCGCTCGGGTCGACGCCGGCCGGCGCATCGACGGTGCCGAGCGCCAGGTCCTGGCGGCCGGCGGGGCACAGGCCCTCGGTGAGGCGCGGCAGCAGGACGGCCCGCCACTCCTTGCCCTTGGCCTTGTGGATCGTCGAGACCCACACGCACTGCTCGGGCGGGCGACCGGCGCGCGGGTCGAGCTCGGCGAGCGCCTGCGCGGCCTCGGCGGGGCCGACCTTCAGGCCCCTCAGCAGGGTGTGCACGGCCTCGAAGCCGGCGACGGCCTGCTCGGCCTCGGCCTCGGAGCGCTTGCGGCCGGCGAGCTGGGCGGGGATGTCGGTCTCGGCGACCAAAAGGTCGAGGGCGCCGCCGGCGGTGCGGCACTTGCCCATGCGCGCGAGCAGGTCGGCGAGCTCGCTCATGGCCTCGATCGCGCCGCGCGGCTGGTCGGCTTCGCGGGCCGCCCTGGTGTTGCCGAGGACGACGCGCAGGCCCTTGGCGCCGAGGCGGCGGATCTGGTTGGCGAAGGCCTCTTTGCGGATGTAGCGGTCGGGGGCGAAGACGACGGCCCAGGCGTCGTCGAAGGCGACGGGGGCGTCGCTGGTGGCGAAGCGGAGGTAGGCGAGCGCGAGCTCGGGGCCGCGACCCTTGCGGACGAAGTCGAGGTCGTCGGTCTCCATGCCGATCCGGCGCGCCGCCAGCTCGGCGAGCACGCTGGTGCCCTGGAGGCGGCCGCGGTAGAGGACGGCGATGTCGTCGGCCCGGTACCCGGCGGCCAGGAGGCGCTCGATCGTGCCGGGGACGTCGTCGGTGCGCTCGAGCTTGCCGGGCTGCGCGCCGCGGCCGACGACGTCGATCGGGAAGCGCTCGTCGTTGTGGGCGATCAGCGAGCGCGCGGCGGCGGCGATCGTCGGGCCGAAGCGAAAGCTGTGCGACAGCGGATAGGTGCGCGTCGGCCGGTGGGTGAAGGTGGCGGCGAAGTCGTGGAAGAACCGCGGGTGCGCGCCCGAAAACTCGTAAATGGCCTGGTCGGCGTCGCCGACGGCCATGAGGGTGGTCTGCTCGTGCATGAGGAGCCGCAGCAGCTCGACGCGGGCGGGGTTCACGTCCTGGAACTCGTCGACCAGCAGGTGATCGATCGGCCCGAGCAGCCGCGGGTAGCGCCGCAGCACCGCGACCGCGGTGTAGACCATGTCGGGGAAGTCGACCTGCAGCGCCTGGCCGCCGCGGGTGCGCAGGTCCTCGAGCGCCTGGTAGGCCTCGACCAGCTCGGGCGCGTCCTCGCAGGCGGCCCGGTTCGGGGTGACGAGGTGGGCCTTCCAGAAGCCGACGGCGGCGGCGATGTCGTCGGGCGACTCGATCTTGCGGGCGAACCGGCGATGCACGAGCTGCGCCCACTCGCGGGTGCGGTGCGCGGCGACCTCGAGCGGGCGCGTCAGCAGGCCGCGCCGCTCGGCCCGGCCCAGGACCTCGAGGCCGAGCGCGTCGAAGGTGGTGACCTTGACGCCGGTGATGCCGGCGGCGTCGAGCCGCGCGGTGAAGGTCTCCTGGATCGCTTTGTTGAACATGACGACGCGCACGCGCTCGCCGTCGACCCGCTCGGCGAGGCGGGCGACGCGCCCGACCAGGGTGGTGGTCTTGCCGGCGCCGGGCGCGGCGTGGACCAGCGCGTGAGCGTCGAGCGGGTGCGCGAGGATCGCTTGCTGTTCGGCGGTCCAGTGCATGCGAGGGGCGCAGGCTAGCAGGCGGCGTCGCGAGAAGGTCGCATTGCTGGCGCGCAGACGTCAGGTCTTTCTGCGATCCTCGCGGCGATGACCGAGGTGCGCAGGGAGCCGCGAGCGGTGCGGGCGCTGACGACGGCGCGAGCGTGGACGGCCGAGCAGATCGGGCGCGTGCGGGCGCAAGCCGGGGGGCCCGCGACGCGGGCGGCGCTGGCGTGGGCGAGCGAGCAGGTCGGGCGGGTGGTCCGGGCGCCTGCGACGCGGGCGGCGCTGGCGTGGACGAGTCGGCAGGTCGGGCGAGTGCGGGCGCGGGCCGGCGGGCGGGGGACGCACGCGCTGGCCGCCGGCGGCGTGCGAGCGGCCGCGACGGCGCTGGAGCTGGCGACCGGGCCGATCGGCGGCGCGGTGGTCGCGGCCGGCGCCGAGGCGGCGGTGCTGGCGATCGCCACCGACGCGGTCCGGCGGACGCTGGCCGAGCGGGCGCCGCAGGCCGACCGCCGCGCGGTCCTCGCCGTCGTGATCGCCGAGCTCGCGCGCGAGGAGCTGTGCGAGGCCCACGTCGCCGACGCCTGGCGCGTGGCGTGCGGCCTCGGCGAGCCGCGGCGCGCCGGGGCGGCGCTGGCGATCGGGCTGCGGCGGGCGGCGATCGGAGCGGTCGGCTCGCGCGTGACGACGGCGGCGCTGCGGCGGGCCGGCTTGCGGCGGCTGCTCTGGATCGGCACGGCCGTGAGCGTGGCGCGGCTGCCCGGCGAGCTGCGGCGGGCCGCGGAGCTGGTGCGCCGCGCGGAGCAGCGGGCCCGCGCGTTCGCCGGGGACGGCGGGCCGGCGCCGCAGGGTGCATGATGTTCTTCGAGACATGTCCTTTCGGACATTGACCGATCGAGCGCGAGCGCGGAGCCGCGAGCGGCGTCAGTTCCTCGACAGCCGCTGCCTGCGCGCCAGCAAGATCGTGAATTTGCGCCCGAGGCCCGGCAGGTTGCTGACGTGGAGGCTGCCCCCGTGGGCTTCGACGCTCGCGTCCGTCGCCGCCGCCACCGCCGTGAGCGAACCGTCGCGATCCTCCGGATGATCGCCAGGACATGCTCGAAAGGACATGAGCGAAAGGAAATGTATGATAAGACATGTCCTTTACGCCGCGGGGGCGAGCTGGCGCAGCGCGGCGTCGAGGGTCTCCTCGGTGACCGGCTTGACGAGGTGGTAATCGAAGCCGGCCTCCTCCGAGCGGCGGCGGGCGTCGTCCTGGCCGTAGCCGGTGACGGCGATGACGAGGACGCGCCCCAGGCCCGGTTCGTGGCGGAGCCGGCGGGCGACCTCGTAGCCGTCCATGTCGGGCAGGCCGATGTCGAGCAGCACCACCTGCGGGAGGAACTCGCGGGCGACGGCCAGGGCGTCGGCGCCGGCGTGGGCGACCCGGACCGCGGCGCCGTGGGCCTCGAGCAGCAGCAGCAGCGATTCGGCGACGTCTCGATTGTCGTCGACGACGAGGATCCGCGCCGCCGGACGGGCCGGCACCGCACGAGCGGGGGGCGCCGCCGGGACGGTCGCCGGCGGGCCCGCGAGGACGGGCAGGCGGACCACGAACTCGCTGCCCTGGCCGCGGCCGGGGCTGCTGGCGCCGACGCTGCCGCCGTGCATCTCGACCAGGCGGTGGACCAGCGTGAGGCCGAGGCCGAGGCCGCCCTGGGAGCGGTCGAGGGAGCGGTCGCCCTGGGCGAACAGGTCGAACACCCGCGGCACCAGCTCGGGCGGCATGCCGATGCCGTCGTCGCGCACGCGCACGACCGCCTCGTCGCCCTCGCGCGCGGCGGTGAGCCAGATGTGCCCGTGCGGCTCGGTGTACTTGGCGGCGTTGCCGAGCAGGTTGAAGACGACCTGGGTCAGCCGCACGGGGTCGCCCTGCACCTGCAGCGGCTGCGTCGGCAGGGTCACGGCCACGGTGTGGTGGCGCTCGTCGAGCGCCGGGCGGGCCATCTCGAGCGCCTGCTCGACGATCTGCGCGAGGTCGACGACCTGCTGGCGGAGCTCGGTCTTGCCGCGGGTGATCCGCGAGACGTCGAGGAGGTCGTCGACCAGGCGGGTGAGGTGCGTGACCTGGCGGTCGATGATCGCGTAGGCGCGGGCGCGGGCCGGGCCGGCGAGGTCGTTGCCCCGCAGCGAGTCGGCCACGCTGCGCAGCGGCGCCAGCGGGTTGCGCAGCTCGTGCGACAGCATCGCCAAAAACTCGTCCTTGCTGCGGTTGGCGGCCTCGAGCGCGGCCTCGGCGTGCTTCTGCTCGGTGATGTCCATGGCGATGCCGGCGAGCAGCCAGCGACCGCCGCGCTCGGGCAGCGGGAACTTGAGCGAGAGGTACGTGCGCGGCTCGCCGTCGATGGTGACGGTCTCGACGACGCGAGCGGGCCGCCGCTGGGCCAGCACGAGCTGGTCGTTGCGGCGGAGCGCGTCGGCGAGGTCGGTGGGGAACATCTCGTGATCGGTGCGGCCGATCCAGTCGTCGCGGTGGAACCGCTCCACGAGCTCGCGGTTGACGAACAGGTAGCGCCCCTCCTCGTCCTTGATGAAGGCGACCGCGGGCGTGTTGTCCATGAAGGCCTGGAAGCGCTGCTCGCTGGCCCGCAGCGAGTCGCCGGCCTCGTGCCGCAGGCGCGCCAGCGCGAGGTGGGCGTCGACCCGCGCCAGCAGCTCGCGGGCGCTGAACGGCTTGGTCAGATAGTCGTCGGCCCCGGCCCGCATGCCCTGGACGCGGGCCTCCTCGCCGGCGCGCGCGGACACGAGGAGGACCGGCACCTCGAGCGTGCGCGGGTCGCTGCGGATCGCCTCGAGCAGGCCGAAGCCGTCGAGCCGCGGCATCATCACGTCGGCGAGGATCAGGTCGGGCGGGTCGCTGCGGGCGCGGGCGAGGGCCTCGGCGCCGTTGTCGACGGCGACCACGTCGTAGCGCGCGGCGAGCAGGCGGCGCACGTAGTCGCGCATGTCGGCGTTGTCGTCGGCGAGCAAGATCCGCGGGCGCGCGCCGGGCGGACGCGGCGGCTCGGCGCCGGCGGCCGCGAGCCGGCGGGCGCACGGCTCGGGCACCCAGCGCAGGGCGTCGCCGACGTACGGGGCGGCGCCGAAGGCCGCCGGGGCGGGCGCGGCGGGGCGCAGGCGGTCGGCCGGCAGGTGCGCGTGGCCCAGCGGGATCGTCACGGTGAACTCGCTGCCGACGCCGACGCGGCTGTCGGCGCGGACCTCTCCGCCGTGGAGCCGCACCAGCTCGCGCACCAGCGCGAGGCCGATCCCCGAGCCCTCGAGCGAGCGCCCGCCGGTGCCCTCGACCCGGTAGAAGCGCTCGAACAGCCGCGGCAGCTGCTCGGGCGGGATGCCGACGCCGCTGTCGCGCACCACCAGCTCGACGACGGCGCCGCGCCGCCGCAGCGCCACCTCGATCTCGCCGGTGAGGGTGTACTTAAAGGCGTTCGAGACCAGGTTGAGCACGATCGCCTCCCACATGCCGCGGTCGACGTAGACCGGGTCCGCGAGCGGCGGACAGTCGAGCTTCAGCGTCAGGCCGGCCTTCTCACAGGCGGAGCGGAAGTGGCTGGCCAGGTCGGCGGTGAACCGCGCGAGGTCGGTCGGTTGATACGAGACCTCGACCCGCCCGGCCTCGATGCGCGAGAACTCGAGCAGGGCGTTGACGAGCTTCGACAGGCGCAGGCAGTTGCAGTGAGCGACGGCGAGGCGCTCGCGCTGGCGCTCGGGGAGCGGGGCGTCGCCGTCGGCCAGCGCCTCCTCGAGCGGCCCGAGCATGAGCGTCAGCGGGGTGCGAAACTCGTGGCTGATGTTGGAGAAGAAGGCGGTCTTGGCCCGGTCGAGCTCGGCCAGCGCCTCGGCCCGCCGGCGCTCCTCCGCGAACGCGTGCGCGCCCGCGAGGGCGACCGTCACCGCGCCGGCGAGGAGGCCGTAGAAGTCGCTGTAGGCCTCGTTCCACGCCAGCCGCGGGCTGACCCCGAGGATCACGATCGCGGCCGGCCGGTCGTGGCCCGGCAGCATGAGCGGCAGCGCCACGGCGCGCCGCGGCGGCTCGGGGTAGGGCCCGCAGCCGGGGCCGCACGCCGCTGCGAGCTCGCCGACCTCGACCGGCTTGCCGGTGCGCACGACCTCGGCCAGCGGCCACACGCCGCCCGGCGCGGCGATCGGCGCGATGGCCGGGCTCGCGGCGGTCCCGGCCGCGATACCGCCGCTGGCGACGAGGCGGGCGACGTCGTCCTTGCCGACCATGTACGCGAGCACGAACGGGACGTCGAATTCGTACGCGCCGAGCGCGGCCGCGGCGGCGAGGAGCACGTCCTCCATCGTCTGCGCGCCGGCGGTGCGCGCGGCGAGGTCGCGGACCGCCCGCGTGCGCCGGCCGCCGAGCACCCTGTCGGTGGTCTCGATGCACGGCACGATGACGCCGCCGACCTGGCCGCGCTCGTCGAGGATCGGGCTGAACGAGAACGCAAAAAAGGTCTCCTCCATGTGGCCGTAGCGGTCGAGGAAGATCCGCTGATCGTCGAGGTAGATTGCGGTGCCGGCCAGCGCCCGGGCGAACGAATCGCCGATGTCCGGCCAGGCCGAGGCCCAGCATTCGCTGTAGTCGGCGCCCAGCGCGGCCGGGTGCTTGCTGCCGCAGAGCGGCCGGTAGCTGTCGTTGTACAGCATGACGTGCTCGGGGCCGAGGGTGATCGCCATCGGGAAATTGGTGGCGACGCACTGCTGCACGATCGTCCGCACGTTCGCCGGCCAGCCCTCGATCGGGCCGAGCGGGCTCTTCGACCAGTCGTACGCGCGGATCCGGCAGCCCATCTCGCCGCCGCCGATGAGCCAGTGGCAGACTCCGCTGCTGCGCTTGTCGGTCGTCGATCGCATGAGGCCGCTGTTTGCCGCGGGGGCGAGAGCTCGGACGTCTATACCCGCGGTCGCGCGGCGGGGCGCCCGCCCGGCCCGACCGCGCCGCGGCGGCCCGCGGGAGGGGCCTCGCGGCGGCCTCTGCCCGCCTCGCGGGGCGCCGGTGGCCCGCGAGGCGCCGGCCCGCGGCGGGGCGCGATGGGCATATGTCTTTTCGGACATGCTTTGAGGAGCAGCCATGTAAAATGGTCGAATGAACATGTTTAAAAGGACAGCACGGGCCAGGCCGGAGCGGGGCCGCCCGCGAGCTCGGCAGCGGGCACGAACTCATGGCCGCAGCGAGGCGCGGCCGCGCCTCGCCGGGTTCGGCGTGCGCCGGGTGGCCGGCTCCGGGCGATCCGCCGCAGACGGCCCGGCCGCGCGCGCTCGACCGCGCCGCGGGGTATGGCGTCCTCACCGGACAAGAACGGGCCGTGCATTCGCAGCGGGGGCCGGCACGGCGAGCGCGCGCGCCCGCCCGAGCCGCCGACCAGGAGCGGCGGACCGATCCATTCGCCTGTAGGGTGGGCACCCGATGCGCGAGATCCACCGGCGATGGTCCCTGTGTTTGTTGTTGCTGATCGGCTGCCCCGAGGGCCGCGAGGACAGCGCCACCGCCGGCGACGACGGCACGTTCCCCTGCGGCGATCACGGCGGCACCTGCGACGCGGCCACCGAGCTGTGCATCGTCGGCGGCCCGCACCGGTGCTCGACCTGCGTGCCGCTGCCGGCTGCCTGCGACGACGACGCGACGTGCGGGTGCGTGCCGGCCGGGACGGACCCGGCGTACGGCTCGTTCGCCTGCGAGGACGCGGGCTCGTGCGAGAGCGCGGAGGGCGGGCGCGTCCTGAGCTGCGCCGAGATCGCCTGGGGATGCGGGTGAGGCGAGCGAGCGGCCGTGCGAATCGCCGAGCGCCGGCAGGGCGGCGTTCCGCTCGTTCGACCGGCGACGGTCCAGCTCGCGGGTCGGCGACCGCTCATGCGCGGCTCGCATGCCCGTCCGCGGCGGCGGCGCAAACCGAAGCGAATGCGAGGGGGCGCGGCGCGAATGGCATGAGTCGCCGCGCCCGCGAGCGTGTACGGCGGCGGCGACCCGCGGGCGCGGCGCTGGCATATGCGGCGACAGGGCGCGCTACATTGCTCGTATGTCGCTTCGGCCCAGCCTGAGCGCGTGGCTGCCGTTCTCGCTGTGCCTGGTGCTGACGGCGGCGGCCGCCGTGCTCGTGAGCCACGCGGAGCGACAGGTGGAGCGGGCCCGGCTGGCGAGCGCGGTGCTGGCGGCGCGGGACCGGATCGTCGAGCGCATGGCGATCTACATCTCCGTCCTGCGCGGCTCGTCGGGCTGGCCGGCGCGCGAGCAGCCGGTGACGGTCAGCGAATTCGGGCGCTTCGTCGAGCGGCTGAAGCTCGCCGACCAGTACCCGGGCACCCAGGGGATCGGCTACACGGCGCGGTTCGGGGCGGTGGAGCTCCACGAGGCGGTCGCGCTGGCGCGGGCCAGGGGCTGGCACCACGTGCAGATCTGGCCGGAGTGGCCGCGCGACGAGGTCCACGCGATCGTGCTGCTCGAGCCGCTCGATCTGCGCAACCGCGCGGCCATGGGCTTCGACATGCGGACCGAGCGGACCCGCCGCGAGGCCATGGACCGCGCGCGCGACATCGGCGACGTCGCGCTGAGCGGCAAGGTCACCCTCGTGCAGGAGATCGACGAGCACGACCAGCAGGCCGGCTTTCTGCTGTACTCGCCGGTGTACGTCGACGGCGGGGTCCCGGCCTCGGTCGCCGAGCGGCGCGAGAAGTTGAAGGGCTACGTCTATGCGCCGCTGCGCGCCGGCGATCTGATCGAGGGCATCTTCGCCGAGGCGCTGCCGGCCGTGGCGTTCGAGCTGTACGACGGCGAGGGCGTCGACGCCGAGCGCCTCTTGTACCGCTTCGGCCGGCGGATCGCCGGCGACGACGACGACGCGATCCTGGAGATGGTCGAGATCGCGGGCCACCCGTGGACGGTCCGCTTCGCCCGCGCCGCCCACGGTCCGAACGGCTCGCCGTTGACGTCGCTGGTCACCGGGCTCGGCGCGGCGCTCAGCGCCGTCGTCCTGATCGTGACGCGGGTCCGCGAGCAGGCGCGGGCGCGGGCGCTGACCCGCGCGCGGGCGGAGGCGCAGGCGAACCAGGAGATGCTGCGCTTCACCGACCTCTTCATCGGCATCCTCGGGCACGATCTGCGCACGCCGCTGTCCGCGATCGTGCTGTGCGCCGAATTGCTGCGCCGGGCCGACGGGCAGACCGACACGACCGAGGCGTTCGAGCGCCTGCGGGCGAGCGCCCGCCGCATGTCGCGGATGATCGACCAGCTCCTCGACCTCACGCGCGTGCGCCTGGGCGGCGGCATCGCGGTGCTGGCCCGACCGGTCGCGCTCGACGCGGTGGTCCGCGACGTCGTCGACGAGCTCGTGCGCGCCGGGCCCGACGCCCGCATCGAGGTGGCCACGACCGGCGACCTCGGCGGGCGCTGGGACCCCGACCGCCTGGCCCAGGTGTTCTCGAACCTGCTCGGCAACGCGGTGCGCCACCGCGAGGGCGCGCCGGTCCGCGTGCGCCTGGACGGCAGCGCGCGCGACCGCGTCGTCGCCAGCGTCCACAACGCCGGGGTGATCGCGCCGGCCCTGCGGCCGGTGGTGTTCGAGCCGTTCCGCGGCGCCCAGGCGCGCCCTGCCGGGGGCGCCTCCGGGCTCGGCCTCGGCCTCTACATCACCCGCGCGATCGTCGAGGCGCACGGCGGCTCGGTCACGGTCGCCGCCGCCGAGGGCGCCGGGACCACCTTCACGGTGATCCTGCCGCGCACCGCTCGCGTCGCCCGGGCGAAGGTGGCGGCGGCGCCCGGTCGCGCGACGGACTCGTGAACTTCAGGACATGTCTTTGAAGCCATGTCTTTACGAGCATGCCCGAAAGAGCTTCACTCGATCGCGCACTCGCCGAGCTTCTCGTCCCACTCCTGGCACACCTGATTCGGCGGGTCGTCGGGCGAGACGTAGGCGTCGATCTCCTCGCAGGTGGCCTTGGACAGGCAGTCCTGACGGTTCAGCTCGGTGTCCGGGCAATGGGTGCCGGGGTTGTTGTGGCCGAGGAACACGATGAGCGCCTCGCAGTCGGAGATGCATTCGGCGCTGTCGAACATCGCCGGGTCGTCGGCGCACGACTTGAACTTGTCGCAGGAGGCGGTGCAGACCTCGGTGGCCTCGGGCGAGGGCTGGGGCGCGACCGTCTCGGCGTCCATGGTCGTGTCGCCGGAGGCGCCGGTGGTCGTGTCGCCGCCGGTCTCGGTGCCGGTGGCGTCCGTCGAATCGCCGGCGGTGTCGGTGGCGGTGGAATCGTCCTTCGATTCGGGGCTGCAGGCGAGGGGGGCGAGGAGCACAAGCGAAGCGAGCGAACGCAGCGTCATGACGGCGGACGATACCCGAGAGCGGGCGATCGCGGGGGCGCGAGCCGGCGCATTGCGCATTCTTTTCCCCGGGCCGCGTGTGTGATGATCGGTCTCCCGACCGCGGGTGCGACCGCGCGCCCGGGCAGGATTGCGGGCCGGCGCGGACAGGCTGAGGTTCGACGGCGCCAGGTCCTTCGCAGGGACGGCGGGCGACGTCGCGGCGAGGCGCGGGCTCGAGGTGTCTCAAGGCCCTGGGGCGTGAATCGGGGATCGCCGTCCCCAAGGCTCGCGCGGAGCTCGCGTCGATGCAGGGCGACCTTGCCGTCCGGTCGCCGGATCGGCGCGCGCGGTGGTCGGGCTCGCTCGCGGCGGCGATGCCCCCGCGTCGGGCGCGGGGGCGCCGGACGAGCCGGCCTCGGGCGCCTCGCGGGCCGCCCGGGCGCGCGTTGTCTGCGTGCGGTGGCCGCTCGTGCTTTGTCTGCGCGCATGCTGCTCCGTCTCGCGCTCCTGGGCGGGTTCGCCGCGGCCTGCAACGCGTCGGTGGATCGCGCCGAACCGACGTATCACCGCGACATCGCGCCGATCCTCGCCGACAATTGTGTGGAGTGCCACCGGCCCGGCGGGGTCGGCCCGTTCTCCTTCACCACGTACGAGGAGGTCGCGCCGCTGGCCGCGACGATCGCCGCGGTCACCGGCGAGCGGAGCATGCCGCCCTTCAACCTCGACAACAGCGGCGCCTGCAACACCTACGTCGGCGCGCGCTGGCTCGACGAGGGCGACATCGCCACCCTCGCCGCGTGGGCGCAGGCGGGCGCGCCCGCGGGCGAGCCCGCGGAGGAGGCCCCGGAGCCGCCGGCGCCGTGGCAGCTCGATCGCGTCGATCTGACGCTGGCGATGCCGGAGCCGTACACCCCGGACGAGACGGCCGACGACGTCTATCGCTGCTTCGTCCTCGACCCGCGGCTCCGCGAGGACGCGTTCGTCGTCGCGTTCGCGATCCGCCTCGGCCGCGCCGAGATGGTGCATCACCTGACGCTCTACGCGCTCGACGACGGGGAGGACGAGGCGGAGGCCGCCGCGCTCGACGAGGCCGACGCGGGCCCGGGCTACACCTGCTTCGGCGATCCGCTGGTGCCGTCGCGCTGGCTGGTGGGCGCGGGCTCGAGCGACCGCGGGGGACGGCTGCCCGCGGGCACCGGGCTGCGCATGGGCGCGGGGCGCAAGGCGGTGCTGCAGATGCACTACAACCGGATGCACGGCACGTTCCCCGACCAGACCGCGATCGACCTGCAGCTGGCGGCCAGCGTGCCGCACGAGGCGTTCATCAAGCGGGTCGAGGACGCGTACCTCGAGCTGCCGGCGGGCGAGCCGGCGGTGGTCGAGACCGACACGCGGGAGATGCACGAAAACTTCACGCTGTGGGGCGTGTGGCCGCACATGCACGAGCTCGGTCGCCAGCTGCGCGTGACCGCGAGCTCGCCGGACGGCGAGGCGTGCCTGGCCCGGGTCGACGATTATCAATTCCACTGGCAGCAGTTCGCGTTCTACGAAGAGCCCCGCCACGTCCGCGCCGGCGACACGCTGCGGATCACCTGCACCTACGACACCACCGGCCGCGACACGACGACGACCTGGGGCTACGGGACGGCCGACGAGATGTGCATCGGCTTCTTCTACGTCACCGAGGGGCTGGTCGGCGCGGGCGAGTGAAGAAGCACGATGGGCGCGGCTGACCTCGCTGGCGACCGTCGTTGCTGCGCGTGGCAATGACGCGAGGTCCTCCCGCGAGTGAAAATCCAGTCTCGTCTGCGATTTCTGCAATGTGCACGCGATCGTCGGAGCGCCGGGCTGCGCATCGGCGCGTCAAGATGATGCAACGCGACATGCGTCACGAGGGCCGTACGCGACCTTGCGAGTCGGGGGGCCCGGGAGGCACCTGCGAGCGTGAGGCGCAGGCGCGGATGAACGCGGAGGGGCGCGAGGGAAGGCGTGGCGCGGCAGGGAGCACGAGTGGCGGAAAGCGGGGAGCGAGTGCGACTCGGGAAGCGCGCTATCGATGCGGGTGAGGCGGGTGAGCACGCGTGAGGACGAGCCTCGCACTACGGAAAAGTCTCGGTGCGTGTGGGCGTGGGTGAAGGGGACAGGGGTACATTGTGGACACTGCAGAAAAAGAATGTGCGTTCACCGCTCGTGGCTTGACGGCCTCGGCGGTTCGTGCAAAATGTTCGTCCAGCGTTTTGTGGGCCGCGGGGTATTCGTGCGATGGTTCGTGGCACGGCAGGAGATCGGCGGGCCGTCGCGGCGACGAGCGCTGGGGTGAGTGCGTGGTGACGTAGCGAGAGGGCATGTCGCCGAACAACTGAACCTCGACGTACGGGCTCTGTGGAGCCAATCCCTGGTCGTTCTCCTGCTTGGAGCGTGTCATGCTGAAGCATCGTGTGGTGGCGGTTCTGTGGCTGTCGATGATCCCCATGGTCGCGTGCGACGATGACCCGGTGAGCGAGCCCGTCGGTCTGCGGTCGGAGGAGACCGCGGCCGATACCGAGGTCGACACCGAAGAAGTGGACGAGCTGAACACCTTCGGCCCGCGGCAGCACCTCATCTGGGAGGTCCGCGCGCTGATCGCGGAGAACGGCATCACCCCGCTCGAGCTGCCGCCGCCGACGTCGGACGAGCTGGTCGAGCTCGGCGAGGCGCTCTTCTACGACAAGATCCTCAGCGGCAACATGGACACGTCGTGCTCGACGTGTCATCACCCGCGGCTGGGCACGACCGACCACCTGACGATGAACCGGGGCATCCGCGGCGTCGGGATCGGTCCGAACCGCATCGGCGCGGTGGTGGGCGGGCGCACGACGCAGCCGCTGTGGAACCTCCACAAGCTCACCACCGGCCTGACGGTCGACCACAAGGTGCCGCTCGACGCAACCGGCCACGTCATCCCGCTCGGCGGGCCGTTCATCCCCTTCGATTGGCAGGACGACGCGTTCGACCCCGACATGCTGGTCGCGGCCGGGCAGGCGATGATGCCCGAGGTGACCGACCAGGAGATGCTCGGCTTCCCGAACGAGAACGACTTCACCACCGCCTGCGCGCTCGACAATCCGCCGTTCAACTTCGTGATCTGCGCGTGGGGCATGATGATGGACCGGCTCGGCGCGATCCCCGAGTACGTCGACATGTTCGAGGCGGCCTACCCGGGCGTCGCGTTCGAGGACATGCACTTCGCCTACGCCGGCAACGCGATCGCCGCCTACGAGTTCCGCGCGTTCTTCTCCAACGACACCCCGTGGGACCGCTTCGTCGGCCGCTACGACCCCGCCACCGGGGTGCTGATCCCGCCCGACGACGACGCGCTCAGCTACAGCCAGTTGGTCGGCGCCCGCCACTTCCTCGACAGCGACCGCGGCAATTGCACCTCCTGCCACTCCGGCAACGCGTTCACCGACGAGGACTTCCACAAGACCCTCGCGCCGCAGTTCGGGCCCGGCGACACGGTCCCCGGCGGCGACGGTCCGGGCGGGCTCGACGACTTCGGGCGCATGCGGATCTCCGGCGACCCGGACGACAAGTACGCGTGGCGCACCCCGCCGCTGCGCAACGTGATGTACACCGGGCCCTGGGGCCGCCAGAGCCACTACAACGACATCAAGGACTTCCTCCGCCACTACCGCGACCCGGTCGACGCGCTGCTCGACTACGACATCACCGACAGCGTCGACGAGGTGGCGATGCACTCGCAGTTCCTCGAGAACCGCGCCGCCATCATCGCCGAGGGCGTCGACCCGCTGCTCGCCACCGTCGATGTCTGGGGCTGGGGGACCATCGATTACCTCGCGGCCTTCCTCGGCTCGCTCAGCGACGACGCCGGGCCCGACTTCTCGCACCTGATCCCGCTGTCGGTGCCGAGCGGGCTGCCCGTCGACCCCTGAGCGGGCGACGAGAGCAGGCCGCGCCGCACGCGACGTGGACGGCCCCGCGGCCGCGGCTGCTTGACACCCGCCGCGGGGCCTCGGCAAAGTCGCGCGCGCGATGGACGAGCGCCTCAACGACCTGGTCGAAGACCTCGAGATCTCGGTCCGCGCCTGGAACATCCTCCACCAGGCCGGGATCGTCTACGTCGGCGAGCTGGTGCAGTGGAGCGCGGAGGACCTGCTGGATCGGCCGTCCTCCAGCAAGAAGATCGTCGACGAGCTGCGGGAGTTCGTGACCGGCATGGGCCTCGCGCTGGGCACCGAGCTGCCGGAGTGGCAGCGACCCGACGGGGCGCCGGTGGCTCGACCATGAGGTTTCGAGGGGGAGCGCGGTCCGGCTGTCCTTCGGGGCAGGTACGCGGGGGCGTCGCGGGCTGAATTTACCGACGATTGACCCAGGGCCGGGCTCGTCTTCCGCGTCCAGGGCGACGTGACGTTCGGGACGTTCCTGTTCGCGTCGAAGGACGGGCGCTTCGATCCGCTCGGCGGACCGCTCGTGCGATTCGCGGACGAGCGAATGGTGGGCATCGAGGAGGGCGCGGTCGTCACCTTCGCCCGCTACTTCGAGGACGGGCCGCGCACGAGCGAGGCGCCGTCGCTGCTCGCGTACGACCTGCGGACCGGCGAGCGCAAGTCCGCCGACCGCCGGGCGAGGGCGAGGGCGAGCGAACGACGGGGCTCGCTGGCGCGGGGTTTGAACACATGCCGGACGAATATCCAGGCGCGGGTTACGTGGTGCCGCGGGAGGATGGTACGCCGCTGGCGCTCGTGCCCGTCGGGGAAGGGGCGATCGATCGCACCGGGACGACGCTGCTGCACGAGGCTTGTTCCGCCGATCCGAGGGCGCGGCAGGTGTCGATCGTCGATCTCCGCGCGGGGACCCGGGCGATCGTCGATCGCGCGATCGGCTCGGCCGTTCGTCCACGAGGCGACGATGGGCGGCTGAGCGCGGCGCGCTCGCGGAAATGTGGGCACCACGCGGGGTGAAGGCCGATTGCGAGCAGGCGGGCGCCGAGGGACGGCCGGCCGCTCGAGATCCACGCTCGTGGCATTCGTCGATCGCCGCGGGGCGCTATCGACCGTCGCGCGTCGATATCGCGCTCGGGGAGCGCCGTGGGCGTGATGGGGCGCTCCCGTGCGCTTGACGGTGTATGCAGCGGTGTGTAGCAATTCCTGCGAGAGGAACAGGATGCCGACGCAGCACATCGTGGCCGAGGGCGAGTGCATCTCGAGCATCGCCTTCCGCCACGGCCTCGCTCCGGACACGGTATGGCGAGATCCGGAGAACGCGGAGCTGCGGCGGCAGCGCAAGAATCCCAACATTCTCGTGGCCGGCGACGTGGTGGTCGTTCCTGCCAGGCAGGAGAAGAGCGCGGCGGTCGAGACCGACCGCCGCCACATCTTCCGGCGCCGGGGCGTGCCGGAGAAGTTGCGGCTGCAGTTCCTGGTGGCCGGCTTCCCGCGCGCGGAGGAGCGATACGAGCTCACGGTCGACGGCGTGATCGTGGCCCACGACGAGTTGACCGACGCGGAGGGTCGAATCGAGCGATTCATCGCGCCCGACGCCCGCGCCGCGCGGGTGCGCTTCCTCGAGACCGGGGAAGAGTACGACTTCGCGCTCGGCCGCCTCGAGCCGGTGGATACGCCGCGCGGCGCGCTGGGGCGGCTCAAGAGCCTCGGGTTCTACGCCGGCTCGCTCGGCGACGGCGGCGGCGCGGCGTTGTCGCGGGCGCTCCAGGCGTTCCAGGCCGCTCACGGCCTCGAGATCACCGGCGCGCTCGACGACGAGACGAAGCGCGCGCTGGAAGCGAAGTACGGCGGCTGAGCGCGTCGCCGGGGGTCGGGTTCGCGGGGGGCCGTCGATGTTGTGGACCGAGATCGAGCACGTGACGACGAAAGAGGGCCGCAGCCTGCGCGGCGAGGAGGTGCGGCAGTGGTTGCGGAGCTTGCAGGACCCGGACGCGGCGTCCATCCATGCGACGGCGGGCTCGGTCTACGTCTCCCTCGCCCCGCACGGGCATAACCACCGGCCTGCGCTCCGCACCGAGGCCGAGATCGAGGCGTGGCTGGTGCAGCGGTTCCAGTGCACCGACGTGCGCTTCGCCGTCGCGCCGCCGGGCGAGGGCAGCCGGGAGCGCTACGCCGCGCGCTCGTTCGGGGTGCGCAACACCAACGATGTCCTGCCGGCGGTGTACTTCAGCCTGGCGGATCGCGACGAGGTGCTCACGCACGTGACGGTGAAGCAGGGCCTGCGGGAGCCGCTGGCCGTCGAGCTGCGGCTGAAGCCGCCGCTGCCGCGCGCGTACGCCGGCAGGCTCGAGCTCGCGTACCTCGGGGCGAAGCTGCGGCTGCGCAACGCGATCCGCTCGTACAAGGGCAGCGTGAAGCCGGCGTACCGGTACCTCAGCCGGGTCCGCGCCGCGCGGAGCAAGGACGGGATCCAAAGCCCCGTCCACGAGCTCACCGACGGCATGCTGGTGAAGTTCGTCGAGGCCGGCGGCCGAACGAGGGACTACTCGGTCCTCGAGCGGCTCACCTTCATCGGGCTCGAGGTCGGCCACGGCACCGAGGTGTTGCAGGCGTGCCTGCTGGACCTGGACCATCACCTCGTCTGCTCGGCCACGCTGGAGCTCGCGGTCGAGGCCGATGGCCGCGCGGATGTCGGCGCGCTGCGGCTGCTCGCGCACGTCGAGGGCAAGGACTTCAAGGAGCAGAAAGACCCCGAATTCGCGGCCCTCTACCGCCAGGCGCAGGGCCGACGCGGCAGCCGGGTCACGATCGGCGTGTGCGACACCGGCATCTTCGACGACACCAGCCCGGGCGGGCTCGACTACTTGGCCCCGCGGATCGTGGACGGGCGCTACTTCGACGCGGGGGACGAGGCCAACGATCGACCGACGCGCCCGCGCAAGGGCTATCCGACCCACTTCGTCGCCGACAACCCGTCGAAGCACGGCACGACCGTGGCCGGGCAGGCGGCCTGGGGCAGCGGCCGGATCGCGCTCCTCGACGTGATGACCAAGAAGGGTCAGACGATGGGGGAGATGAACGACGCCACGGGGGCGCGGTCGTTCCGCTGGGCGATCGAGCAGGGGGCGGACATCGTCAATTGCAGCGCGTGGATGCCGTTCAGCATGCCGGAGACCGACAAGGTCGTCACGCGGGCGAAGAGCAAGGTGTTGTTCCTGGCGACCGGCGGGAACACGGGCTTCTCGTTCCCGCTGAACTTCGCCGACTTCGACTTCGGCGACGTGAGCCGCTATCCGCAGAAGCGGGAGTTCCAGGGCAGCGACCTGCCGCGCTCGTTCGAGAACACGCTGTTCGTCGGCGGCTGCACGATGAGCAAGGGGCATCACTCGGAGCGCGGGACCGGCCCCGGCGTCGACGTGCTGGTGCCCTCGGACAGCACGACCCTCTACACCCCGAAGGGGCTGGTGGCGGCCCACCGCCTCGGGTTCGTGCGGACGTTCTTCAGCGAGCTGCTGCCGAACCGGATCATGCCCGAGATCGACGCGCTGCGCGCCGAGCCGGCGATGGTCAAGGAAGAGACGCAGGAGTACTCGAACCTGAACAACAAGATCAGCTCCCTGGAGGACGACCAGATCCCGACGTGGGAGGCGGAGCTGCAGAAGAAGGGGCCCCAGGACGGGCCGCTCAGCGAAGACGAGGCCCGCGAGCTCGGCGTGCTCGAGTCGCTGGTCGGGCAGGCGGAGGCCCTGTTGCCCAAGATCATCGCCGACCGGATCGAGCCGCTGGCGAAGCGGCGAGCCGGTCAGGGCGAGCCGCTCACCCCGGCGGAGACCCAAGAGCTCGAGGTGCTCGAGGGGCTGACGAAGGGCGGCAAGAAGCCGCAGCGCAGCGACATCAAGCCGCGCTGCAACGCGCTGCAGGTGCGCGCGGACTACGAGAAGATCGAGAAGAAGTTCATGCCGGACGCCCTCCGCGACCTCAAGAGCCTCAAGGAGGAGCGGGACCGGCTGAAGGCGACGCTCCCGGAGGTGAACAACCCGAAGCACGAGCGCTATCAGGCCTACGTGTATTTCTGGGACCAGGTCGTGGGCTGGACCGGGAAGTCCGGGGCGGACGTCGACTCGCTGCCGAAGCAGGTCGCGGCGATCAAGGCGGCGATCGACAGCTCCGAGCAGGCCGTCGAGTGGCTGCGGAGGTTGTTCGACTTCGCCTTCGACCCGATGCTGCCCGGGCGCAAGGAGTGGGACGCGGCGCCGCCGGAGCAGGCGATGATCGACGCGCGCGCGCGCCCGCAGATGACGGACGTGAGCACGCAGGTCAAGGACGAGATCAAGATCAAGGATCTGGACGCGGCGTACAAGGACCTGCACGCGTCGCTGGCCGGGACCCACGTGAGCAAGGATCTCGGCGTGTCCTTCGGCCTGCCGATGGTGGCGAACATCGCCGCCAAGGTGAAGCTCATCAACCGCGACCTCTCGGCCCCCGAGCTCAAGCGGGTGCTCGTCGACACCTCCGATCGCGACGAGGCGCTCACGGCCCGCTGCGTCGCCGGCGGGGTGGTCAACCCGCTCCGGGCCTATTTCGCGGCGTTCGACGATGAGGTGGCGTACGCCGGCCTGGAGGTGCATGCGGCCTTCAGGCAGGCGCAGCCGAAGGGCAAGGACGAGCGGCGGACCATCTATTACACGTTCTTTTACATGCACGCGGAGGGGCTCCGGGCCTACAGGGCGATCAAGGGCGAGCTCGTGGCCGCGTACGCGAAGATGGACGTCGAGCTCATCGAGGCCGAGCCGCCGGTCGAGCTCGAGAGCGAGCCGCTCACGTACGTGGCGGGCAGGCCGCTCAACCAGTACAACTGGAAGAGCGTCGTGCCGTTCCACACCCACCCGCTGTACGGCGGGAAGAAGCACCTGCGGCTGGTCCTGGTCAACCAGTGCGGCTACGTGCTGACCAAGGCGATGTCGATCGCGGGGAAGGAGCAGCGGTTCCGCTTCGAGGACACGGGCCGGGCCGAGGTCGTCCCGCCGGACGAGCAGGACACGCCCGAGGACGAGAAGGCGAAGTTCGAGGTGGCCGAGGCGAGCGCCCGGCCGCGGCTCGGCGAGCGCTGGAGCTGCAAGCTCAGGGCGAACGACGGCTTCCACGTGTTCCCGGTCCGGCCCCAGGACATCCTCGGCGACCTCCGCTTGAGCGTCCCCGAGCCGCGCGAGAGCACGGTCGCCAAGAAGCACATCACGGCGACGACGAGCCCCGATCGTCAGCGGCTGACGGTCTGCGTGATCGCGGGCGAGGAGTTCGACAAGCTGCGCGACGAGGGCCTGTCCATCACCCTGACGATCAAGACCGTGCCGGCCGGGCCGCCGGCTCCGCCCGGGCCGCCGCCGCCGGTGCGCTCGCAGACGTTCGATCTCAGGCGCGGGGCCTGCACCGTGGGCGCGAGCCAGAACGAGACCTGGGAGGTGGAGAGCTTCACCGACCCGCTCGGCGCGACGGATCACTGGGAATGCGTGCTGAAGGCGAAGGCCGGCGCGCAGTTCATGGTCCAGGGCGCGCAGTCCGTGCCCACGGTCAAGTCGGCGGTCCCCGCGGACAAGGAGACCTCCTACAAGTCCTCGGAGGGCAAATACCGGGTCGAGCGGCTGAGCGACAGGGAAGCGCGCGTCGAGGTGACCGACGACGAGTTGAACCAAAAGCTCGGCACGGTCTGCTCGGCGGTCGCCATCGAGGTCAACATGGTGCAGACAATCGGAGGCAACCGCGACGAGAAAGAGGCCCCCGGCACGATCTTCGTCTCGAACAAGTACCACGCCGGCTCGAGCGGCACGGCCGAGGCCGACCGGACGCTGCTGGTGCTGTTCCTCCACGAGATCGGCCACGCGCTCGGGATGGTGCCCAAGGAGCACGAGCATCATTACGATCGCAAGTACGGCGGCCGCGGCGATCACTGCGCCTTCAACACCGAGGACCACCCCAAGGCCAGCGTCAAGGCGGACTTCGGGATCCTCGCCGACGCCGACTCCGACTGGGTCAAGGTGCCCCTGGCGCTGTCGAAGGGCGGCGACGAGAAGCCCTGCGTCATGTACCACACGCGGACGACGGTCCATCACCGGTCGGAGTTCTGCGCCACCTGCGAGGAATGGGTGAAGGGCAGGCTCGACGCCTCGAAGTGGGAGTGGGTCGACAAATGATGCCAGCAGGGCCTGCCGCGATTCGCTGCGCCGCCGGGAAGGGGCGCACGGCCGCGCAGGCCGCTCGGTCACGAGCGGCGGGCGCGGGGGGACGTTGAAGGCGGGGGCGGGTCTTCATTAAACTCGCGGCCGGTCCATGGCGAACTTTCGCGTCCACGTCCTCGGGGCGGCGATTCCCTCGGCGCTCGCCGCGGGGCTGGCGATCGCCGGCGGGCTCGTGACTCCGCTCGTCGGCGGCGTCTGCTTCGGGCTCGGGGTGCTCGGGGGAATGCTGCCCGACATCGACGCCGAGAGCTCCGTGCCGACCCGGATCCTCTTCGGGGCGCTCGTGGTGGGCGCGGCGGCTGCGGCCGCGCTGGCGCTGTACGACGACGCCGCGCCGTGGCTCGCGGCGGCCGCGGCGGTCGCGGCCTTCGTGGCGGTCCGCGTCGGCCTGCGGGGCTTCACCGCCTGGCTGTGCGTGCATCGCGGCCTCGTCCACTCGCTCCCGTTCGCCGCGCTGGTCGGCGTCGCCGTGGTGCTGGTCGCCTCGCGCGCCTTCCACCTCGCGCCGACCCAGGCCTGGCTCGCGGGCGTGTTCCTCACGGGCGGCTTTCTCGTGCACCTGGCGCTCGACGAGCTCTCCAGCGTCGACCTCCTCGGCGCACGCATGAAGCGATCGTTCGGCACCGCGCTCAAGCTCGGCAGTCGACGTCAGCTGCTCGCCACGGCCGTGCTCTACGCCGGCGTGATCGCCCTCGTGGCGATGAGCCCGCCCGCCGATCCGTTCGTGCGCGACGTGACCTCGAAGCGCACGCGGGCTGCGATCGCGGCGGCGTTCGCCCGCTTCCCGTGACGGCTCGCGGCGGCGAATGACGGCAGCGAGCGGCCCCGGTCATGAGGCTCTTCAGGGTTTGTGGTGGATACCGCTGACTCAGCGCGTGATCCCGGCAGGATAGAGGTCGAGGCCGCCGAGGTGGAAGTAGATCGCAGCTCGGAAGCGGTCGCGGTTACGGAAGCCGCGGGCGACGTACTTGAGCTTCTGGATGACCGAGTTAAGGCCCTCGGCAGAGGCGTTGGTGATCCGTTCGGTGGCTGCATGGATGATGCCGCCGAGGTGATTTTTGACCATGCGCGCGGCGGCCTTCATCGGCTCCAGGCGAGAGCGGATAGCCCAATCGTACCACATGCCCCATTGGTCCCGCATGTTGCTCGGCGAGGTGTGCTCCCAGACCTCCATCGCCGCCTCCTTGAGCGCCCACGCGCGGGCCGTCCGCAGCGAGCTCGTCCGCAGCGCCTCGAAGTCGTCCCAGACCTCCTTGCTCATCCGTTCGGGGTTGCGCAGCCAGAGGTACTTGGTGCCCTTGAGCCGGTTGTCGCCGAGGCCGTGGAGAGCGCGGTGTTCCTCGCGTCGCACGTGGTCGACGGCTTGACCGAGGCGCGCGGCGACGTGGTACTTGTCGAAGGCGATCTTCGCGTCGCCATCGGGGATGGCCTCGCGGACAGCTTGAATGTAGGGCTCGTGCATGTCCATGACGACCACGGAGACCGCAGCCCTCTCTGGGCGCGAAAAGCCGCTCAGGAAGCCCTTGAGGGCCCCCTTGCCGCGTCCGTCGGCGACGTGGATGACCCGCTTGCTGGCGGACTTCGGGTCATGCACGATCGTGACGTACTCGTGGCGCCGCTGGAAGGAGGTCTCGTCGACGGCGAGCATCTCCGGCAGCGCGACCTCGCGGCGCTCGAGTCCGCGTTGTACTGCACGCTCCTGGACGCCGGCGACCTGATCCCACGAGAGCCCGAGGCGCTCCGCGACCACTGCAATCGGCGCATCGCGGAGCCAGTCGATCACGAGCGCCTCGAACAGCGCGGTGAGCCGAGCGCTACCGTCCGCCCATGAGACGCGCATCGTGAGCGTACCGTGCTTCGGGCACGACGTCCGCGGTACGCCGGCTTCGATGATCGTCCGATACTGACACGTATCGAGGTGCCGCCATCGGCGAGTCCGCGTATCGTGACGGGGAACAGCCTGGCCACACTCCGGGCACGTCGTCGGCACATCGGGGTCGTGCTCGACCTCGATGACGATCTGCCCCTGCCCGAGCTGCAGCTTCACCGCAGCAACTCTCCAGGGAGCCTCGATACCGAGAATTCGGGCGTAGAGTTCGGTCTCTGCCATTTCGCGCACGATATCACGGCGCGATTTCGCGCGCAACCTGCGCCACCCTCAACCCTGAAGAGCCGGTCATGATGAGACCGGTGTGCGGCGCTCGCTGCCGCACGGCGTGTCTGCATCGAGGCACCCGATCGTTCCGCGGCCTGTTGTGGACAGTGTCGACGCCGGCGATTCCGCTTGATAAGAAACGCGGACCGCATGACGCGCCTCGTCCTCCTCGCTTCTCTCCTGTCGATCACCGCGTGCGCGGCTGCGCCGGGCGATGGCCCCGACGTCGAGTACGTCCGGCCGGTCGTGGTGGCCGAGCACCCGGTCGCGCTCGACAATCCGCAGGAAGAGACGGTCGTCTGGCCGATCTGGGGCGGCGCGTTCACGCCGGACGAGCCGGTCTCGATCCGCGCCGTGCTCGCGCCCGGGGGCGCCGGCGCGAGCGGCCTCGTGATCGCGGGGCCGGGCGAGCCCGAGGCGCGCGCGGCGGTCGAGCTCACGGCGGACGGCGGGGCCTGGGCGCTGCGCGAGCGCGCCGGCGACGAGGTCATCCAGGAGCGCACGATCGCCGCGCCTGCGCCGGCCGAGCTCGTGGTGACCGTCGACGGCGCGGCGGTCGAGGTCCGGGCCGGCGACGCGGTCACGACGCTGCGCCTCGCGGCCCCGCTCGCGCCCGCGGGCGAGGCCGCCGGCCTCTACGTCCACCTCGATCCCGGGGCGACGCTCGAGCTGCGGGAGATCGCCATGAGCCAGGCGCTGCCGGCCGCGCCGGAGCTCGGCACGCCGCTGCGCGAGCTGGCCGAGGCGCGCGGGATCGAGTTCGGCAGCGCGATCGACATCTGGCCGCCGCTGCACGACCTCGGCTTCGAGGCGCTGCTGGCCGAGCAGTTCAGCGCGGCGGCGCCGACCGAGCTCTACTGGGCGACGACCCGCGGCGAGGACCGCGACTACTTCTTCGTCCCCGCCGACCTGTCGATCAATTACGCGACGGTCCACGGGCAGGCGGTCACCGGCATGTTCCTCGTGTGGGACTTCGAGCTGCCGGGGTGGGTGACGGAGCTCGGCGAGAGCGGCGACGCCGAGGCGCTCGGCGCGGTGTTCGACGAGCACATCACGACCCTGGTGTCGCGCTACCGCGGCAAGGTCGACGCGTGGATCGTCGTCAACGAGGCGATCTGGGGCCCCGACGAGACGGGCGACGAATTCGCGGAGTACGCGTGGTCGATCTGGTCCGACGTGCTCGGCGTCGAGTTCATCGAGCGGGCGTTCCGCACCGCCCGCGCGGCCGATCCCGAGGCGGTGCTGCTGTACAACGAGACCGGGGCCGAGGCGCTCGGGCTCAAGTCCGACTTCATGCACGAGATGGCGGCCGACCTCGTCGCTCGCGGCGCGCCGATCGACGGCATCGGTCTGCAGTTCCACGTCGACGCCGCGGCGCCGCCGGACCTCGACGACGTCCGCGCCAACATGGAGCGCATCGCGGCGCTCGGCCTCGACATCTACATCACGGAGCTCGACGTCTCGATCGCCGGCACCGACGCGGCGCAGCTCGAGCTGCAAGCCGACATCTACGCCGGCATCGTCGGCACCTGCCTCGCGGTCCCGGCCTGCCGCAGCACGACGGTGTTCGGGTTCTCGGACCGCTACGCGTGGGACGAGCTCGGCGACGCGGCGCCGCTGCTGTTCGACGCCGACTACGCGGCGAAGCCGGCCTTCCGCGCGGTCCAGCGGGTGCTCGAAGGCGGCGACCGAGGCAGGTCCGCGCGCCGCTCGAACGCGACGAGCGCGACGTCTTCGTCGCGCGGGTGAATCTGCGCGTGAGCGAGCCGCGGCCGCGCAGGTGCGACTGCGCGGCGTGGCCGTCGCTGCGGGCTTCGTGGTAGGGATCGGGCCTGGCGGCGTGACGGCGGACATCTCGCGAATAACGGTCCTCTCCGGGGGCCACCGCGTGCTCGGGCACCTGGCGGAGCTGCGGGACGATCGCCTGGGCCTGCTCCGCCGCGCGGCGCAGGAGATCGATCGGATCGCGGTGCTGCGGGTGCTGCACCGCCGGGTGGTGCTGATCAACGCGCCGTCGCTGATCCACGAGGTGCTGGTCGAGAAGGCGAAGAGCTTCGACAAGCCGCTGTCGACCCGCGTCAGCCTGATGCCGCTGGTGGGCGCGGGCCTGGTCTCGAGCAAGGGCGACGCGCGCTGGCGTCGTCATCGCCGCCTGTTGGCCCCGCTGTTCACCCAGGCCGAGCTGGCCCGCTTCGGCGAGGTCATGGTCGACTCGGCGGCGCAGGTGGCCGCGCGCTGGCAGGACGGCGCGGAGGTGCCGGTGATGCACGAGGCGGTGCGGATCGCCATGGCAGCGATCGCGCGCGCCCTGTTCTCGGCCGACGACCTCGACCTCGCCGACGCGATGAGCGAGCCGCTGACCCGGACCCTGGGCTGGACCGGGTACTATGCGACCTCGCTCCCGCTGATGGCGCAGCTCGTGCTCGGCCGGCTGCTCGCGGGCCTCTCGCGGCGGCTCGGCGATCGCGGCGCTGCCGCCATCGAGCGCCTGGCGGCGCGGCTCGAGCGGCCGCTGCTGCTGCCCGGGGCCCGCACGGCGGCGCTACGGGCCGACGTCGCGCGCATCGAGGCGCGGCTCCTGCCGCTGCTGGCGGCCCGGCGCGCGTCCGGCGAGACCGCGAAGGACTTGCTCGATCTGCTGATCCGCGCCTGCGACGACCAGGGGCACCTCGGCGACCAGGATCTGCGCGACGAGATCATGACCTTCTTCGGCGCGGGTAACGAGACCACCGCGTCGGCGATCGCGTGGACGCTCGACCTCCTCGATCGCAACCCCGAGGCGCGGCTCGAGCTCGAGCGCGAGGTCGACGCGCTCGCGGGGCGCCGCCCGGCGGTGAGCGACCTGCCGCGACTGCCCCTGACCGCGCGGGCCTTCAAGGAGGCGCTGCGCCTGTATCCGCCGATCTACATGTTCGCGCGCGAGAGCGTCGAGGCGACGACGGTCGGCGGCTATCACCTGCCCGCGGGCACCTCGATCTACATCGCGCCGTACATGCTGCACCGGCGGCCCGATCTTTATCCCGAGCCCGAGCGCTTCGACCTGGGCCGCTTCTCGCCCGAGGCCGAGGCGTCGCGGCCGCGGCTCTCGTGGTTGCCGTTCGGCACCGGGCCGCGCGTGTGCATCGGGGCGGCGTTCGCCATGCTCGAGGGCGTGCTGGTGCTGGCGACGCTGATCGAGCGGTTCCGCTTCGAGCGGGTGTCCGCGGGCCCGGTCGTGCCGCTGCCGTTCGTGACGCTCCGGCCCGCGGGCGACATGCCGATGCGCGTGCGTCGTCGTGCCTGAGGTCGGAGCGCGTCAGAGCGAGAACACCTCGCGCTCGAGGAATTCGTTGAGGAACACGCCGTCGGGGTCGAAGCGCCGCCGCTCGGCGAGGAACTCGGGCAATTTGTCGAAGCGATCGCGCCAGGTGGCGGGCGACAGCAGCAGCTTGCCCCAGTGCGGCCGCAGGCCGGCGATGGCGGCGGACAGGCGCTCGTACAGCTCGCGGTGGAAGCCGTCGAACTCCGGCGTGCCGCGGACCGCGGCGACCTCGATGAAGCAGCTCGGACGCCCCTCGCACGGGGCGAGGTAGGCGTCGCTCGGGCCGGTGAAGCGGGCCACCGCGGCGAGGTTGACCGGGAAGCGGGCGCGCGAGCGGTGCTCCTCGATCGCCGCGCGGATGATGCGGAAGGCGGTCGCGGTCGCGGCGATCGGCACGGAGCACGAGAAGTCCAGGCAACGCGGGTAGGCGTCGATGTGGTGCCATTCGCGCGCGGCGGCCCGCACCCACGCGCCCTCGGCGAACATCACCGCGCGGCCGAATCGCAGCAGGGCGGGCGCGAGGTCGGGGCGCAGGCGGACGATCGCCGGCATCATCAACTCGCCGGCGAGCACGCCGGTGCCCATGCGGAGGCGGTGCAGGTTGCCGCTCGGCCACAGCTCCGGCGTCTCCGGCGAGGTGGTCCGGTGCAGGCCGCGGACGAGCACGTCGGGCTCGCCGGGCATCCACAGCAGCTCGGCGAATTCGTAGGTGGACGTCAGATCGTCGAGCTCGTCGAGCACGTGCTCGAGCGGGTGATAGCGCTGCTCCACGCTGACGCGGAACGCGGGCTCGCAGCGCAGCGTCACCGCGTAGATCACCCCGAAGGCCCCGAGAGCGACCCGCGCCGCCCGCAGCGCGCCGGCGTCGGCGCCGTCGAGCTCGACGACCTCGCCGCTCGCGTCGACCAGCGTCATGGACGCGATGCTGTCGGCGAAGCACCCGGCGCTCATGCGCGTGCCGTGCGAGCCGGTCGCGGCGGCGCCGCCGACGGTGACGCGGTCGAACATCGGCGGGCTTATCAGCGACAGCCCGCGGGCCCGCAGCGCCGCCGTCAGCTCGCCGATCGTCGCGCCCGCCTCGACCCGCACGGTCGGCGGATCGGCGTCGCGGTCGAACGACAGGCAGCGAGTCAACCGACCCATGCGGATCAGCGTGTCCTGCGTCGGCACCAGCGGGCTCCACGAATAGCCGCCGCCGCACAGGCGCACCCGCCCGCGCGAGGCGCCGTCGCGCACGACTCGCGCGAGCGCGGCGAGGCTGTCCGGCTCCTCGACGCGCGCGGTGCAGCGCAGGTTGCCGTGCCAATTCTTCCACGATGTTCGTCGCATGGCCCCCTCAGAAGTGGACGCTGGCGGGGACCAGGCTGGGCAACAAATAACGATAGGGGCGGGGGCGCCGGCGGTTTCGTTCGTCGAGCTCGGCCTCGATCGCGGCGAGGTCGCGCTGCAGGCGTTGCACCGCGGCGCGCGCCTGCAGCAGCTTGCCGAGGCGCGACGACGCATAGTCGCCGAAGCGGCTGGCCCGATGCACGGCGATCGCGCTGTAGTGGACCTGCGTGGCCGCCGGCGCGAGCGGGGGGAGGAGCGCGTCGAAGCTCGCCGGCGCCCCCTCGCGCGGGGGCGGCTGGTAGATCGCCGCGGGGAAGCCCTCGATCAACGAATAGAAGTCAGGTTGCCCGTAGTGCAGCGCCGCGTGCCGCGGCCCCGCGGTGAAGAGCACCTGGGTGAGCACCTCGACCAGCTCCTCGCGGGTGCCGAGCCGGCCGCTCGCGGTCAAGCTCCGGAGGTCGCCGCCGTCGGGGGACAGGAGCTCGAGGAACCAGCCCTGCAGCTCGTGGTCGCCGGTCACGTCGGCGTCGCCGCCGTAGAACAGCTCGACGTACGCGGCGACGAAGCGACGGATCGCCGTCATCCACGGGCGCGCGTCGTCGCGGAACGGATAGTCGAGCGGCGCCTCGGCGACGCCGCGCCGCGCCAGGTCGCGCTCGAGCTCGAGGTCGAGGAAGGTGACCTCGGAGCGCGCCGCGATCAGGACGGCGCGCATGTCGGCGAGCGAGCCGCCGTAGATCGTGCCGAAGTGGCTGGAGGTGTCGCGCAGCAGGGCGTTGCCGTCGGCGTTGACCTGCAGGGTCCAGCGCAGGTGCGGCTCGAGCAGCACGTGGATCGGGTGCTCGGGGGCGAGGCAGCGCGGGGTGGCCATGGCGAACGCCTCGATGACGGTGTGGACCTGCCCGAGGTGGCTGCCGAAGATGTGCACGCTCATCTCGGCGGCCTGGGCGTGGAGCTTCGCCATGTACCAGGCGGCGCCGTCGCCG
Organism: Nannocystis exedens; assembly: GCF_002343915.1. GTDB lineage: Bacteria > Myxococcota_A > Polyangia > Nannocystales > Nannocystaceae > Nannocystis > Nannocystis exedens. Next base: position 8,453,380 of record NZ_NETK01000001.1, read on the forward strand.
GGGCGGTACAGCGGGTTGGGCGGCGGCGCGTCGGGCCCGTCGAGCTGGATGGCGATCGGGCGCAGCTCGCAGAGTCCGCCGCGCTCTCCGTGCTGCTGGAACAGCACGCGGGGCGCCGCCATGTAGCGCGCGCGCCAGCGGGAGTCGCGGGGCCGTCGCAGCGGCAAGGCGCGCTGCAACAGCGAGTACTCGACCGCGAACAGCCGCCCGGCCGCCAGCTCCGGCGCGTGCGCGCGCGCCAGCGCCTCGCCGGAGGCGAACAGCTGCGCGAGGCGGGCCGGATCGCGGACTCGCTCGAGCAGCACCGGGCACGGACCGTCGAGGCGCTGGCGCGCGAAGGCGTCGTCGAGCGCGTCCGTCTCGTCGACCCACGCCGGCCGCGTGACGCCGAGCGAGAGCAGGCGAAAGCGATCCGCGCCCCGCACGAGCCCGATCGTCTCCGCCGCTCGACCGAGGCCCGTCTGCAAGGCCCGGCGCGCCAGCGAGGGCACGAGCACCGGCAACAGCCGCAGGACCCAGCCGGGGCTGTACCACTCGCGGATCGGGAAGCGCTTGGCGACCGGGACGGGATATAGCCAGTGTGTCTCGGGATCTCGCGGCTCGTACTCGTACTCCCCGCGGCTCCGCGCGAGCCGCTCTCGCCGGGCCTCGGGGTCGCGCGCCCGCTGCGGAAGACCTATTGGAACGTAGTTCATTGGTTCATCTTGCGGACCGCTCGCGCCGCAGTCCACGGGCCAGGAACGGCCGTGCGGAGAAGCCGATCACGGCTCGAATACGAGCCGTGACGACGGCAGCCCGCCCCAGGGGCCATGTTCGATGAAATCGCCCGACGAGTCGCCGGCGGAGAGGCGGCGTCGCGAAATCGCCCGCGGGACTGGAGACTCGAGCCACGGAATTGTCATGACCCCATCCGCTCAGCTGGAGAGACGTTGGATGTAAGCATGTTTGTCAAGACATGTCCCATGGAGCATGCACACCAGCGCCGGGCGGGCGAGCCTCGACTGCCCCGAATCGGCGCCTGCCATCATTTGCCGGCGGCCTCGCGCGGGCGCGCACGCGAGCGGACGCTCCGCGCGCGGCGAGGTGGCCGGTCCCCGGGGGCGCTCACGTCGGGCGCGGGCGGCCGCGACGGGGCCTGAAACGGCGCCCGCGGGGCGTTGCGCGGTTCTGTCGGCGCCGGCGCTCGGCCGCCTTGCGGTAGCCTGCGGGCGGTCGAGATCGGCGTCGCCCCGCGTCTCGACGACCGTGTCAGGAGATTCGACGATGGTCCGGTTCGATCGGTGCGCTGCTCCCGTGCTGCTCCTCCTCGCCGCCGCTCTGGTCGGCGCCTCGCCGGCGTCCGCCGGCAAGGGCAAAAAGCCCGGCGCCGACATCCCGAAGGACGGCGGCGCGCTCGAACCGGGCGTCACGCCGACGACGCCGACACCGACACCGCCCCCGCCGACACCCGCGGGCAAGGGCAAAAGGCCCGGCGTCCACCCCCCGAAAGACGGCGGCGCGCCGGGACCGGGCGTCACGCCGACGACGCCCACGCCGGGGCCCGGGACCTTCCAGCCTCCCGTCGACATCCCGAAGGACGGCGGCGTGCTGGACCCGGGCCCCAAACCGCCGACGCCGACGCCGCCGTCCGAGCCGAAGGGCTGGCCGCACTCGATCCTCACCGGCACCGCGACGAACTGCGCGCGCAACCCCCTGCCGCACGAGGTCCTCGTCTATCGCGACAGCAACTTCGCCGGCAGTTGCGCCGCGCTGACGCCGGGCTTCTACCCGTACGCGGCCAACTTCCTGGTCGGCAACGACGCCATCAGCGCGATCAAGGTCGGCAGCGCGGTCCGGGCCCGGATCTTCAAGGACCCGGTGTTCGCCGGCGACTGGAACGCCTACGCGCCCGGGACGATGGCGGCGGGGCTCGGCGGCTTCAACGACAGGATCTCGTCGATCCGCGTCGAGCCGGCCAGCCGCTCGCAGCTGTGCGACGACCTCCGCGAGGGGGAGATCGCGCTGTTCGAGAACAGTTACCTCCGCGGCGACTGCGTGGTGCTGCCCGGCGACGAGTCGTACGCGAACGCGGAGAGCATGGGGATCGAGAACGACAGCATCTCGTCGATGCGCAACAACAGCGCGCGCCGGCTGGTCGCGTTCTGGCACCCCTCGTTCTCGCAGGGGGGCATCGAGCTGCCGCCGCACTCGGAGCTCGACTCGCTCCCGAAAGGCGGCTTTTTGTCCGAGGGCCTCGACGACGACATCTCGAGCATCCAGATGGCCCCGTAGTCGCCGCATCACCCGCATCATCGCAGCCACGGCGCAGGTCGTCCGGGCTCGCGTCGGCGGGCGGTCTTCGCCTATGCTGAGCGCGATGCCTCGCCGACGCGCGACCTCGCGGCTCGCCGCCCTCGTCGCCGGGCTCGCGCTGGGCATGTCCTTCGGGTCAGGTTGCCACGGCGACCGGCCGGCGCGGCACGACATCCCCGCGGACGGTCCGCTCGACCCCGCACTGGAGGGCGTCGACGACGTCGTGGTCCGCGTGATGAGCCAGCTGTGCATCGGCGCCGGGGTGCTGGCGATCGCGCGCGACGGCGAGGTCGTGGCCGCGCGCGGCTACGGCTTCCGCGACGGCCCGCCCAGCCGCGAGTGCGCCTCCCGGCGCGACCGCTTCGCCGGCGGCGCGACCACCCTGCCGGACACGCCGATGCGGATCGGCAGCGTCGGCAAGAACATCGGCGCGATCCTCGTGCGCCGCGTCCTGCGCGACGCCCTCGCGGCCGAAGGCCTGCCCGCCGACGACGCCGCGATCGAGGCGCTGCCGCTGGTCGGCGGGCCGCTGCGCCTGCTGCCGCCGCGGATCGAGGAGACGCTGCTCGGTCCGCGCGCGCCCGCGTTCGCCACCGGCGGTGACTGTGACGCGCGCGCCGATCCGCGCTGGCGCGAGGTCACGATCGGCCACCTGCTGTCGCACCGCGCCGGCCTGCCCGGCGCCGGCCCGGACCTGCTCGCCGGCGACCGCCTGCAGGCGCTGCGCGAGCTGTGGACCCGCGAGGCGCTGGCCGCCGAGCAGGCCGCGCTCATGCCCCCGCGGCGGGCGATCCGCCAGGGCCCCGGGCGCGACGGCTACTTCGTCGCGCCGCCGGAGCTGGCCGAGGGCGTGCTGGCGCTCGGCTCGACCTGCCTGCGCTCGGACCCCGGGGCGCGCGCGAGCTACTCGAACCTCGGCTTCGACGTCCTCTCGCTGGTCGCCGCCACCGTCGGCGGTCGCCTCGAGGTCGCCCGCGGCGGCGACCTCGAGTCGCACGACGGCTCGCTGCTCGACGCGTTCTTGCGCGACGAGCTCGGCCTGGCGGCGGGCCGCGCCTCGCGGCACGGCATCAGCCTCAGTCACCCGTACCTCGAGGCGCGCGATCCGGCGGAGCCGCGCTATCGCATGTGGACGCCGGGGCGGCGCACGTACTACCCCGAATACGACGATCCCAAGCGGCCCTATTGCATCCTGCAGGGCGACGGCCGGTGCACGTTCGACGAATGGCGCGAGCGTGGCCGGCCCGTCAACTACGCGTGGGAGCGGGAGCGGCTGCCGCTGTCGTATGAATGGATCGGCGCGCCGGTGTCGACCGGCCTGCTCGCCGCCGAGGCCCCGGTGCTGCTCGAGATCGTGGGGCGTTACTGGCTCGGCCGGGTGATGCCCGGCGGCCACGACGACGGCGCCCCGTTCTACGGCCGCTCGCGGGCCCTGCACCAAAGTCCCGTCAATCGCCAGCACGGGGGCAACCTCGCCGGCGCGACCGCGTGGGCCGGCCAGTTCGTCGGCGCGCCGGTCGATTACGCGGTCGTCCCGCTGGCGGCGGGCAGCGGGCGCTACGACTTCGCGGTCGCGACCGAGTCCGCGCGCTGCACGGCGATCCCCGCCGGGGTCGACGTCGTGGTCGCCTTCAATCAATCGTACAGCCAGGACTGTCACCTGGACGGCGAGGTGTGCGGCGCGGCCTACGACCTGTGGCGCTCGCTGCTCGTCGAGGCGCTGTGCGAGGTCGACTGGGACCGCGTCGGCGGCGAGTCGTGAACCGGGGGGTTCCGTGCGATGGAGGACGCGAGCGGCGCCGGCCCGTCAACGACGCGTGCGCGCGGCGGCGATCTGCCAGCGCACGACCGCGTAGACGAAGCCCGCGAGGAGGGCCGTCGCGTCGAGCCCGAGCTGGAGGAGCGACAGCTCGGTGGTCTCCTGCAGCCACGTCGACAGCGGCTCCGCGCCGAGCGAGCCGACCGCCTGGGCGATCCGGGCCGAGAGCCGGACGCTCGCCGCGTGGGCCCCGAGGGCCGCGGCGACCAGCAGCGCGAGCGCGATCCACCCGAGCAAGGACATGCGCCGCGGAGCGGCCCGGGGTTCGTGCGACGCGAGGCGCAGGACCAGCAGCAGCACGACGAGTCGGACCACGGCCTCGCCCCCGATCAGCGCTGCCCGGGTCGCGTACGAGGGGAGGGCGCCGCCGGGCACGTCGAGGAGCGCGTACTGGAGACCGGCGCCCAGCGTCGTGACGACCGGCCAGAACATCAGGGCGCCGAGCACGAGCGCCGCGGCCCTCGCGGCGAGGACGCGGCGCTCGTCGTCCGCGACGGAGGCGGCCGGCTCGTGAGTGGGGGCGAGCATGCGGACACCCTGGCCCAGCGCTCCGGCGCTGTCCAGACTCGAGGCACGCCTCGCAGCGGCCGGTGAGGCTCGGTGGATGGCTCGCCGAGGAGCCGGTCGCATCGCCACGATCGCCTCGATCACCTCGGGGGTCAGCGCGGGCTCCTCGAGCAGCGCGGGGCTCGCGTCGCACGCGACCGCGAGCGTGGATGTACAAAGGGACAGGATGAGAAGGGGACGATGATTGGAATTGATGACGACGCCTCGCGCTGCGCGTGACCGACGACGTCACGGCCGCCGCCCGCGATCATCAGCAAGCGACATGCCAGGCGCCGGGGCATGCTTCTCGGCGCGGCGGCGGCGTAGACCCCATGGGACCTCGCGGGCGCCGAGCGCGTGACCCCATGGGTCAGCCTCGACCGGCCTCGTCGTCGGCGGGACGTCGAAGCGCGCGCGCCCGGATCCCGCGAACCGCGCGGCGTCGGACCGCCTTGAGCGCGAGCGGCCGGGCCGGCTACCCTCGCCGGGATGACCGGCTGGTCGACGAACCATGACGGCGTGGCGATCGAGGTCGCGGTGATCGGCGGCGAGGCCGGCGAAGACCAACTCGACGTGCAGGTGGCAGTCGAGGACCGCGGCGAGCCGGCGCTCGAGCGCTTGCTGGCCGCGCTGCGCCACGCGACCTCGCAGGCCGAGCTGCTGGCCCACGGCGTCGCCGGGGCGTACCGCGTCGAGGACCTGCTCGCGGTCGACGCCGCGGTCGTCGACGACGACGAGGCGCGCGCCGAGCGCTGGCTGCGGCGGCGCCTGTCCAAAGAGACAGCCGTGCAGGTGCGCCCGCGCGACGGGCGGGCGCGGGCGCGCGCGACGTTCGCCCGGCGCGGCGCCCGCCCGACCTCGCAGCGCAAGGTCTACACGCGCAGCGGCGACAAGATCCGCGTCGAGGCGTTCGAGCTCCACGTCGTCGAGCACTGCAACCTGCGCTGCGCCCACTGCTGCAACATGTCGCCGTACCTGGCGGAGCGCACGCTGACGGTCGCCGAGATCGAGGCGATGTGCCGGACGATGGCGGCGCACCTGCAGGTCGACGTGTTCAAGATCATGGGCGGCGAGCCGCTGCTGCACCCGCAGATCACCGAGGTCCTGCACGCGATCCGGCGCAGCGGGATCAGCGAGACGATCCGCCTGTTCACCAACGGCCTGCGCCTGCACGCGATGGACGACGCGTTCTGGGCGGCGCTCGACGAGCTGACGATCTCTCACTACGCCAGCGCGCCGGTGCGGCCGGCGCACCTCGCGGCGGCGCGGGCCAGGGCGCGGGCGTTCGACGTCGTGCTCAACGTCAAGCCGGTCGGCGAGTTCAGCGAGGTGATGCGGCTCGCCCGCGAGCCCGACGACGCGACCGTCGGCGCCACCTACGAGCGCTGCTGGCTGCGCCACCGCTGCCTGGTCGTCCGCCGCGGCAAGTTCTACATGTGCACGCGGGCCGCCTACGCCGAGGAATTCCACCGCGACATCGCCCACGGGGCCTACGCGGACGATCGCGAGGCGGCGCTCGCCGGGGACGGGGTGCCGCTCGACGCGCCCGACCTCGGCGCGGCGCTGCTGGCGTACCTCAACCGCGCCGAACCGCTGGTCTCGTGCCGCTTCTGCCACGGCGGCGACGGCCCGGTCGCGGCGCACACCCAGCTGTCGAGGGCGGATGTCCGCGCCGGTCGGCTGCACCCGCTGCGCGTGCGCGAGACGTGATGGAGGCGCACTGCTACGAATGGCGGGGCCGACGCGGGCCCTCGCTCGCCGGCCTCGTCGGCCGGGCGGCCGTGGCCCTCGATCGGCACGGGGTGCGCGCGGCGTTCGGCGAGGTCGCGGCCGACGGCGCGACCTGCATCGACGGCGCGCGGCTGGTGCTGCCGCCGCGGCTGCGCGGCATCCACCGCCGCGACGCACCCGGGCCGCTGCACGCCTTGCTCGCCGGGGCCTGCGACCGGCTGCCGCGCGGGCGGGTCGCCCTCGCGCTCAGCGGCGGCGTCGACTCGGCCGCGCTCGCGGCCCTGCTCGGCGCGCGCGCGACGGTCTACACATTGGCGCCCGAGCTGCCCGGCTACAGCGAGGAGGCCGAGGCGCGCGCGGTGGCCGGGCGGCTGGGGCTCGAGCTCCGGGTCGTTCGCGCGAGCGCGGCCGATTACGTGCAGGCGCTGCCGCTGGTGATCGCGGCCTGCGAATGTCCGCTGTACAACCTGCACCCGGTCAGCCGCTGGTTGCTCGCGCGCGCCGTCGGCGACGACGGCCTCGACGTGCTCGTCACCGGGGACGGCGCCGACGAGGTGTTTCGCGGCACGTCGGGCGCGGATTATCTGCCGATCGTCGGCGCGCTCGCCCGCGCGGCCGGGCTCGTGCCGGTCGCGCCGTTCCTCGACGAGTCGGTCGCGGCGCACGTCGCCGAGGACCCGCACAAGCAGGCGCTGCGATCGCTGGCGGTCGCGCTCGGGGTCCCCGAGTCGATCGCCCGCCGGCCGAAGCAGCCGCGCTTCGCCCCGCCGATCGACCTGTCGCCGCTGTGGGACGGCCCGCGGGTCGCCGCGCTGGCGCAGGCCCTCGGCCGCGAGCCCGATCTCTCCGCCGATCGCGCGCGCGTCGGCTGGACGACGCTCGCGCTGCTGTCGCGGCGCTTCCCCGGGCTGATCGTGTCGTGTGCGGCATAGCCGGGATCGTTCGCTTCGACGGCGGCGCGGCGGCCCAGCTCGGCCGGGCCCGGGCGATGCGCGGGCGGCTGCGTCACCGCGGTCCCGACGGTGAGGGCGAGCTGGTCGACCCGTACGCGGTGCTCCAGCACACCCGCCTCGCGCTGCTCGATCGCGAAGGCGGCGCCCAGCCGATGACGACCCCCGACGGCCGGTTCTCGATCGTCTACAACGGCGAGGTCTACAACCACGCCGAGCTGCGCGCCGAGCTGCGGTACCCGTTCCGCACCCGCTGCGACGCGGAGACGGTGCTGGCGGCGTTCGCCGCCTGGGGGCCCGCCTGCGTGCGTCGCTTCAACGGGATGTTCGCGTTCTTCGTGTGGGACCACGCGCGCCGCCGCGGCTTTTTGGCCCGCGACCCGCTCGGGGTCAAGCCGCTCGCGTACGCGTGGGACGGCGTGGAGCTGGTGTTCGCCTCCGAGGCGCACGCGGTCGCGCACTCGCTCCGTTCGCGGGTGGGCGCGGACGTCGACGCGGTGCTCGAATACCTGATCGCGCCGTGCTTCAGCGGGGTCGCGCGCTCGATGTTCGCTGGCGTCGACTATCTACAGCCGGGGCACACGCTCGAGGTCGCGGTCGACGGCGTGCAGATCCAGCGGTACTTCCGCTTCGAGGTCGCGCAGGGCGGCGAGGCGCCGGCGCCGGAAGCGGTGCGAGCGGCCCTGCAGCGCGCGGTCGGGCGGGCCTGCGTCGCCGAGGCGCCGATCGGCGTGTTCCTCAGCGGCGGGCTCGACTCGAGCGCGGTCGCTGCGTTCGCCGCGGCCGCGCTGCCCGATCCACCGCCGGCGTACACGATCGCGTTCGACGGCATGGACGCGTTCGACTACGCACATTCGACGATCGTCGTGTCCGACGACTCGCCGTTCGCGACGCGGGCGGCGGCGGCGAGCGGGCTGCCGCTGACGCGCGTGCAGGCGCCGCGGGCCGAGCTCGCCGCGGACCTCGAGCGGATCGCCCGCCACAACGACGCGCTGCCGGCGTGGGAGCAGGAGGTCGCGCAGGACCGGCTCGCGCGCGCGGCGGCCGGGGCCGTCAAGGCGGTGCTCGTCGGCGACGCGGCCGACGAGACGCACTTCGGCTATCACTTCCTCCTCGACGCCGCCGCGACGGCCAGCCCGGCGGCGATCCTGCGCCGCTTCGGCCAGGTGCCGGTGCGCCGCGAGGTGCTCGCCGACCCGCTGGCGGCGTTCACCGAGCGCTACCGGGCGTGGATGCGACCGACCGACTCGCCGGCGGCGCGGATCGCCGGGACGACGTCCTTGATCGTCGAGCGCTGGCTGCCGCGGCTGCTCCACAACGGCGACGTGCACACGATGCGCGCGGGGCTCGAGGCGCGGGTGCCGTTCGCCGACGTCGAGCTGCTCGCGCTCGCGGCCGCGGTGCCGCCGGCGACGGGGCTCGCGGGCGGGGTCGAGAAAGCGAGGCTGCGCGCGGCGCTCCGCGGGGTGCTGCCGGAGGAGATCCGCCTGCGCCGCAAGTCGGCGCTGCCGAAGGATCAGGGCGCGGCGGCGGTGCTGCAGCGCGAGGCGTCGCGGCTGCTCGCCGACCCGCCGGCGCTCGTGCGGATGCTGGTCGACCTGCCCGCGCTGGCGCCGCTGACGGAGCCGCGGCGGACGCTCGCCGAGTGGGAGCGGGCGGCCCTGTTTCGCGTCGTCTGTCTGGGCCACTTCGGGCATCATCACGGGCTCGCATGACCCGCGCGCTGTTCGTCGTGCTCGCCGAAAAAGGCCACGTGCACCCGTTCGTCGGGCCGGCGCAGGAGCTGGCGCGCCGCGGCCACACGGTGGCTTTTTACGCGCCGTGCGACCTCCGCGAGCCGCTCGCCCGTGCCGGCTTCGCGCCCGAGCGCGTGTTCGTCGGCGCGACCGGGGCCCCGCCGCCGGACGACAACCGCGGGGCGAGCTTCGCCGCGCTGGTCGCCGACCCCGAGCGCCTGCGCGGGTGGATCGGCGCGATGCTGGTCGACACCGTGCCCGCCGAGGTCGAGCGGCTGACGCAGGTCGTCCGCGAGCTCCGGCCCGACGTGATCGTCGCCGACCCGATGGCCTACGCGGCGCCGATCGTGGCCGCCCGCGCGGAGATCCCGTGGGCGGGGTTCTCGACCTCGCTCAACCCGGTCGTGCCGGACACGTGGGACAGCGCGCTGATCGCGACGACGTCGGCGCTGCCGCGGGCGGCCCTGTTCGCGGAGTACGGCGTGCCCGCGCCGCAATTTCGCGTCAGCGACTGCCTGTCGCCGTGGCTCAACGTCGCGTGGACGACCGCCGCGCTGATCGGCCGCGAGGTCCCGGACGTGCTGCTCGCCGGCGCGTCGTTGCCGCTCGATGCTCGCGGCGACGAGGTCGAGGCGCTGGCGCTCGACGACCGGCCGCTGGTGCTGATGGCGCTCGGCAGCCAGATCTGGCACCAGCCGCGGATGTTCGAGGTGGTGACCGCGGCCTCGCGCGGCCAGCCGTGGCAGCTGGTGCTGGCGATGGGCGGGCTGGCGCGCACGTTCGCCGCGCCGCCCGACGTCCGCGCGGTCGCGTACGCGCCGCAGCTCGCGCTGCTGGCCCGGGCGCGCGCGTTCGTCAGCCACGGCGGCGCCAACTCGGTGATGGAGGCGCTCGCGCACGGGGTGCCGCTGCTGGTCTCGCCGATCTGCAACGACCAGCCGCACAACGCCCGCTTCGTCGCCGAGGCCGGGGCCGGCGTCGCGTGCGACCTCGCGCGCGCCGAGGTCGACGAGGTGAGGCGGCACCTCGCGGCGCTGTGCGGCGAAGGCGAGCACCGCCGCAGCGCGCGGCGGATCGCCGCCAGCTACCGCGCCGCGGGAGGCGCTCGCGCGGCCGCCCGGGCGGTGCTCGAACGATGTCGCGCGTGATCCCCGTGACCGTGGCGGCCAAGAACGAGGAGCGGGCGCTCGGCCCGTGCCTCGACGCCTTGCTGGCGTCGGCGCGCCACGCCGCGCAGCGCGGGTTCCGCTGCGAGATCGAGGTCGTGCTCGACGACTGCACCGACGGCACCGAGGCGGTCGCCCGGGCCCGCGGCGTGGCGACGCGCCGTTCGAGCGGCGGCAAGGTCGAGGCGCAGCGCGCGGGGCTGCGGTCGGGGCCGTTCCAGATCTTCGTCGACGCCGACGTGCTGGTGACGCCGCCGACGCTCGCCGCGCTGGCGCGGACGATGCTCGCGCGGCCCGAGCTCGCGGTCGCGTCCCCGCCGCGCCTGCCGCTGCCGCCGGTCGCGCGCGGGCGCCTCGCGCGGGCGCTGCACGTGTACAACCGCGAGCGCGGGTTCTCCTCGCAGCGCACCTGGTTCAACGGCAAGTGCTTCGCCATCCGCGGCTGGGACGTGCCGACGCGGGCCGAGCTGGCGCCGCGGATCGCCCGGCTGCCGCGCGACCGCTTCTACGACTACGCGGCCGGCATGCGCGTCGACGACATCTATCTGTCGCGCCGGATCGTCGCCGAGCGCGGGCCGCAGGCCCTCGCCGAGGCCGCCGAGGGGTGCGTGTATTTCCGGGCGCCGGAGACCCTGCGCGGGATGTATCGCTATTACCGCCGCATGCGCATGGAGCTCGAGCGGTGCAGCGCCCTGTTCCCCGAGCTCGACGCGGCGCACCGGCGGTTCGGCGCGCGCCGCCCCGACCGGCTGGCCGCGGCGCCGCTGGCCGACCGGATCGCATATCGCGAATTCCAGCTCGCGCTCGCGGTCTGCCGCGTCGGGTACCGCCTCGAGCGCTGGTATTATCGCTACCTGGCGCGAAGGACATGTCCGGCGTGGCCGCCGGTCGAGGAGACGAAGTGCTCGCTCGCCACCGTGATCCCCGGGTGACCCCCGTCGAGCTGTGGGACGTCGTCGTCGACGGCGCGCCGCTGTACGCCGCGCCGCGCGACGCGACGTACGGGCGGGCGCTGGCGCGGGCGGTCGAGGCGCTGCGCGACGGCGAGGCGGCCTGCGAGTCGGCGACGCCGCTGCCGGAGGCGTGCCGGCGCGTCGACCGGGTCGTGCTCGCCGGCGGCGCCGCGGGACATGTCCGCTGGGACAGCTCGCGCGTGCCGGCCGTGTGCGCGCCGGAGCCGGAGCGGTGCGCCGAGCGGGGCGGCCTGGCGGTCCTCGCCGGCGCGCGCGGGCTCGTCGTCGACCTCGGGCAGAGCCGTCTGAAGATCCTCGCCGGCGACGGCCGGCGCTGGAGCTCCCCGCGCGACCTCGCGGCGATCCCGATCAGCACGCGGCCGGTCGACGGGGCGGGGCGCGCGGCCCTGATCGCGTTCGTCGCCGCCGGCCTGCGGGCGGCCGCGGGCGCGGGCTGCGAGCGGATCGTGATGGCGCTGCCGTGCGAGATTGCGCCGGACGGCGCGCTCGGGACGTGCTCGTACCCCTGGGGCGCGGGCGAGCCGATCGTCGAGGCGTTCCTGGCGGCCGCGGGGCTCGGCGCCGTGCCGACGCTGCTCGTCAACGACGCCGAGCTGGCGGCGATCGGCGTCGCGGAGGACGGCGTCGCCCCCGGCGTCACGCTGGTGCTGACGCTCGGCTTCGGCGTCGGCGGGGCGCTGGTGGAGAGGGCCGCGTGACGGTGCTGGTGGTATCGCCGCACCTCGACGACGCGGTGCTGTCGCTGCCGGCCTGGCTGGCGGCGCGCGCCCGGGTCGAGCGCGTGGTCGTGGCGACCGTGTTCAGCGAGGGCGACGCGGGCTATCCCGCGCGGCGCGCCGAGGACGTCGCGGCGCTGTCGCGGCTCGGCGCCGAGCCGCTGCACCTCGGCCTGCTCGACGCGCCCGAGCGCCGGGGGCTGCCGCGGAGCTTCCGCGCGCTCGTGCTCGGCGAGGTCGACGCGGTCGACGCCGCCGTCGTCGCGCGGGCGATCGTCGCGGCGGTGACGCGCGTCGCGCCGGAGGTGGTCCTGCTGCCGCTCGGGGTCGGCGAGCACCTCGATCACCGCGTCGTCCAGGCCGCGCACGCGAGCGTCGCGGGGCGCGTCGGGTTCTATGAGGACCGCCCGTACGCGCTCGTGCGCCACGCCGTGCGGGCCCGGCTGCGGCGGATCGGCGCGGTGATCGACGGCGAGCCGGTCGCGCCCGCGCCGGCCGAGGAGTACCTCGCGTCGGCGCGGGCGGCCGCGTTCGTGCAGGCCTACCTGCCGGCCGACGAGCGCGAGGCCTGCCTGGCTCCGCTGGCGGCGATGCTGTCGGCGCCGACCCCGCCGGAGCTGCCGCTGCGCCGCGAGGAGCATGTGTTCGCCGCGCTCGACCTGCGCGCAGGTCCGGCGGTGCGCGCCTACGCGTCGCAGCTGGATGCGCTGTTCGGCGCGGCGGACCCGGCCGCCGCGCTGCTCGGCGACGCTCCGCACGTCGAGTCGATCTGGTGGCGCTCGGCGAGCGCGGGTTCGCCGGCCGCCCCGACGCGAGCGTCGACGGGGTAGAGGACCTCGCGACGCCGCGCGGACCCGGTGGGCCATCGGGGACGTCGCTTCACATTGCGAATCGGACGAGCGGCCCCGCGAATGACGCGAGTCGCGTCCGGCCGAAATGATGACGGTCGTCATTATCGACAGGCGCGAGACGAATCGGCGAGCGAGAGGCGTGCGGCCGGGCGCTGGGCGGGCGCCCGCCCAGCGCCCGTTCTGGGGCGTTTCCCGGCGGCCGCTCCGGCGCGCACCCATCGGGCGAACGAGCGATGACAGAGGATGTTGATTCTTCGGTGCGGGTGATGGACATTGGGCAGCGCATGCCCATGGCGAACAACCTCCAGATCCGGCCGCTGCGCGCCGGTCGTGGCGCGCAGGTATTCTCCCAGGCGCGGCTGCCCTCGCGCCACGGAGAGCTCCAGATCGTGTCGTTCATCGACGATGCCGGTCGCACGCTCGACGACGTGGCGATCGTCCGCGGCGACGTCCGCGGCCGGGCCGAGGTGCCGACGCGGCTCCACTCCGAGTGCCTGACCGGCGACGTGTTCGGCTCGTACCGCTGCGACTGCCGCGATCAGCTCGAGCTGGCGCTGCAGCGGATCGCTCGCGGCGAGGCCGGCATCATCCTGTACTTGCGGCAGGAGGGCCGCGGGATCGGCATCGCCCAGAAGGTCCGCGCCTACCACCTGCAGGAGCGCGGGCTCGACACCGTCGAGGCCAACCTCCACATGGGCTTCGACGACGACCTCCGCGATTACTCGGTCGCCGCCGCCATGCTACGCGCGCTCGAGGTCGGCTCGGTCGTGCTGCACACCAACAACCTGCGCAAGGTCGCGGGCCTGCAGCAGGGCGGCGTGGACGTGGTGTGCCGCGAGCCGCTGATCGCCGAGGTCCGCGAGCAGAACCGCCGCTACCTGGCGACCAAGCGCGACAAGAGCGGCCACCTGCTCTGATCGACGCCGAGGTCGCCGTCGCCGCCGCTCACGGGCCCCGCCGGTCGACCGGCACGGACGGAGCGCCCGGAGCTCGGCGCGGCCGTCCGGGGAAGGTCGCCTCGGCGAGGCGACCGAAGGGATGACCGGCCTCGGCTGCCAGGACGGCGACGAGTCTGCGTGCGAAGCATGGGCGCGGCGAGTCGCCTCGCGCGGCGAATGGTTCCTCGATGGAGAGCGCTGCGCTCGCGCGAGGGACCGTCGCGTATCGACCCTGGCGCTCTGCCGAGACCCTCACGGCGCCGGGTCGAGGGCGTCGAGCCGCGCCTCCTGCTTCTGGGCCGGCGTCTTCTGGTGGTCGTAGCCGAACAGCGCCTCGTCCCAGGAGCCGTACATCGGGTTCGGAATGAGGAACCACCGCGAGCTCCACCACGAGGCGTGCTCTTCGACCATCGCCGCCCGCTCGGCGAGCGTCGGCCGCTCCTTCTCGACGAAGTCGAACAGGTTGTCGCCGAACATGAAGATCACGCGGTGCGTCTTCGCCACCTCGGCGCGGCGCGGGCTCTTGTCCTTCCAGCCGCGCGCGACGTCGCGGAAGTAGAACGTCTCGAGGTCGTCGGTGTCGGGGAATTGCAGCCGCGCGAGGTTGTCGCGGGTCGCCTCGGCCTGCCGCACGTCGCGGTTCGACAGGTAGAACACGCGGACGCCCCTGGCTGCCGCGGCGCCGAGCAGCGCCACCGCGCCCGGGACCGCCGTGGCCTTGCGCTCCTCGACCCACGCGTTCCACGTGTCGGGCGAGTACGGGGCCCCGGACGCGACGAGGCGCGCCTGATAGGCGCTGTTGTCGAGCACCGTCTCGTCGACGTCGACGATGAGCGCCGGCGGCAGCGCCGAGAAGTCGCCCGTCTGCTCGACCGCCGCCGTCCAGGTCGGGTCGGCCAGCGCGGCCTCCAGCACGCGCTCTGCCGCGGCGTACGTTTGCCGCGCTGCCGCTTCGTACTCGGCGCTCGTCTGCACCCACGCGACCGCGAACAGGGCGTCGTGCGCGCTCCCGCGGCCCTCGGTGGACGCGTGCTTGCAGGCCGGCAGGGCGGAGACGGCGAGCGCGAGGGTGAGGCGGGCGGGGACCGACATGCGCGCATCGTAGCGGCAGATCGGGAGCCTCGCGGGGGCGAAGTTCGGCGCCGTGGTGCGGACCCGCGGGCCAGGGCGAGCTCACGGCCCCAGCGACCTCGTGGTACTGCGCAGACATGCAGTGTGGCGCCCTCCAGTGCAGTCGCCGCCGCTCCGGGTGGTGCGCCGGGTCGATGGGCGATCCGTCGCCGACCGTGCGGCCGTCCGACGCGGTTAGGTAGCGGTATGTCTTTAAGGATATGTCCCATTGGACATGGCGAGAAAGACATCGGGCGCACGTCCTGAAGCAGGCGGCGAGCCTGACCGCGGGCCTCGCGCGTGGTCGCGCGACCGGAACGCCGCGGCGTGGCAGGAGCCGCGTGCATGGGCGCGGCTCGATGTGATAGGGTCGGACATGCGATCCGTGGTGTTGGTGCTGGTGGTGGTCGGGTGCGGGCCGGGGCAGCCGGGCGATGCTTCGGCCACGCAGACGGCGGAGACCGCGACGGGCGATGCTTCGGCCACGCAGACGGCGGAGACCGCGACGGGCGATGGTTCGACCACGCAGACGGCGGAGACCGCGACGGAGGCGTCGACGTCGCCGGCGACCGACGGAGTGACGACCGGTGGCGGCGTGACCCAGGCGAGCGAGGCGGAGACGGGGGATGGGACGGCGTCGACGACGGCGAGCGAGACCGGCGAGGTCTGCGAGGACATCGAGGCGGTCCCCGCGGGGGAGCCGGACGCGCCCTGCGAAGGCGGGGGCTTGCTGTTCCTGTGGGACGACGAGGACGTCCTGGCGGGGCTCGAGTGGTGCCCCATCGACGCGCTGCACCGCTACGCGGCGGTCGTGTGCCCGTGCGGGGGCGAGTGCCGGACCGACGACGAGTGCGGGGTCGGGTCGGCGTGCCTGTGCGCGAGCGTGTACGACAACAACGGGTACGTCTCGGAGAACAGGTGCGTGCCGGCGGATTGCCGCACGGACAGCGACTGCCCGGCGGGGTTCGAGTGCGGGGTCAGCCCGTCCATGTGCGGGTGGGGGTGGAACCTGGAATTGCACTGCCGGACGCCCGCCGACACGTGCGCCGGGAACGAGGACTGCGACGGTCAGCTCTGCAGGTTCGACCCCGATACGATGGCGTGGGGGTGCACGGACTCGTGGGCCTGCGAGTGATGGGCTCGGTCAGCGCCGGACCCGCAGCGGGAGGGAAGTCAGGCCGCGGACGGACTGCGAGCGGCGCCAGACGAGCTCGGCGCGCGGCACGGCCGGTCGGATGTCTGTGTATCGCTGCAGCAGCGCGCGAAAGGCCAGCTTCGCCTCGATCCGCGCGAGCGGAGCGCCGAGGCAGAAGTGCGGCCCGAAGCCGAAGGCGAGGTGACGATTCGGCTGGCGCCCGATGTCGAAGCGCTCCGGGTCTTCGAATTGCGCCTCGTCGTGATTGGCGGAGCCGAGGGCGGATGAGCGGCATTTCGCGCCGAAGCTGCGCGTAGAAGGGGGTACGGGTCCCGACGGAACGCCGGCGTCGTGAAGTCGAACGACGGCCTCGGGGCGGTGCGTGGGGCGGTGGCGGCGGCGGTCATGGGCGATGTCCGGGCGAGGCTCGTGCCGTCTCCATCGGAGCTCGCGGTCGTTCCGTCGCCAGCGCCGTCGGTCTGCCCATCGCGCGACGGCGAGCTGCACGCGACGATGCACAGGAGCGCGGCGACCATTCGCCGGGCCACCGCGTCGCGCGTGGGCGTGGGGTCGGAGCGGTGGGACATGCGGTCATCCTAGCCCAAATTGCCCGCGATCGGCTGACGCCGGCGGGCGCGACCGTACGGCCGCGCCCGCCGTGACGCGCGGTGCTCCTTCCGAATCGCCGAGGGCACGGCGCGCGGGGGTGCACAGTTTTGCAGCGCCATGGTCCGATGAATGGGCCGCGGCGATTCGCGGTTTGACCTTGACCCAAGGTCAAGGTGCACGCTGTCGTCATGAACGACACCGCGTCGACGGTTCCCATCCCGCACGGCCTCCCCATGGAGCGCGATGCAGGCCCCTTCGATCCTCCGCGCCAAATCTCACGGCTGCGCGAGGCTCGCCCTGTCAGTCCCATGGTCTTCCCCGACGGTCACGAGGGCTGGCTCGTCACCGGATACGACGCAGTCCGCCAGCTCATGGCCGACACCCGGTTCAGCTCCCGCCAGGACATCGGCGTTCTCCACGTGCCGTACGCGGTCCCCGGCATGCCCGCCATGACCGAACCGTCCCCGCAGGTGCCGGGCGTGTTCATCGCCATGGACCCGCCGGAGCACACCCGGCTGCGGAGCAGGCTCACCGGCGCCTTCACCGTCAAGCGCATGAAAAGGCTCGAAGAGCAGATCGTCGACATCGCCGAGCGGCAGCTGGACGGCCTGGCGCGCCTCACTCCACCGGTCGATCTGGTCCAGGAGTTCGCGCTGCCGGTGCCCTCGCTGGTGATCTGCGAATTGCTCGGTGTCCCCTACGCGGACCGGGGGAACTTCCAGGTCAACTCCGCCAGGTTTTTGGAGAAGGACATTCCGCTCGACGAGAAGATGGCCGCGTACGGCGCGCTGACCACGTACCTGTCCGAACTGGTCACGCGCAAACGCACCGCTCCCGGTGAAGACATCCTGTCCGACCTGGCCCGTCATGACGACCTCACCGTCGAGGAGCTGACCGGCAGCGCCTTCCTGCTGCTGCTCGCGGGCCACGAGACCACCGCCAACATGCTGGCACTCGGCACGTTCGCGCTCCTGGAGCACCCCGAGCAGCTGGCCGAACTGCGCGCAAACCCGGACCTGCTCCCCGATGCCGTCGAGGAGCTCCTGCGCTACCTGTCCGTGGTCGACATCCTCTATCGCTACGCCACGGAGGACATCGAACTCGGCGGCGAAACGATCCGCAGAGGATCGACCGTCGTCGTCTCGATGCTGGCCGCCAACCGCGACCCCCGGCGCTTCGACGACCCCGACACCCTGAACATCCACCGCAAGACCCGCGGTCACCTGGCCTTCGGCCACGGCTTCCACCACTGCCTCGGCAACCAACTGGCCCGCATCGAGATGCGCGCCGGTTTCGCGGCGCTGCTACGTCGCTTTCCGACCCTCGAGCTCGCCGTCCCCGCCGGCGAAGTGAAGCTCAAGACCGACATGCAGATCTACGGCGTCCACGAGCTGCCGGTCACCTGGACGGAGACGGTTCGGTAAGACCGGCGAACGAGCGTGTGACCACCGCACGGCGGTGGCCCCTCTCGTTCCAAACGATGACTCCGCGCCGGCGGCCGAGCCGGGCGGAGGAATCGAAACTGTTTCCCACGGACCCCCGAATGCGAGACCGAGCCCCCGTCGTCATGGAGTCGGAATGGACACGCCCGCGGCGCGGAGTTTCTGCTCGAACAGCTTCGTCAGCCTCGCCCAGGCCAGCGCCCGGTCGTGGCCGTAGCGCTTGATCATCCCGTACCGGGCCTCGGCGTCGTCGCTGCGGCCCTGGAGGCTGGTCAGGATCGCCAGCAGCCCGGGGTTGGCGAGGAAGTGCTCGGCCGTCGCGGTCGCGAGTTCCTCGATGCGCGGGTCGTCCGGCGCCCAGGCCGCGGCCTCCAGGGAGCGCTTGGACAGCTCGACGAACCTGGTGTCGCCGAGTGCGCGCTCGACCCTCGTGAGGTAGTCGTCGAAGCCTTCCGGGACCAGCGCCCTGGCCAGAACCAGGCCGTCCCGGATCTCCGCGACGATCTCGGCGCTCAGCCCGAAGTCGGGCAGCCGGTCCAGGAACGCACGCACCCGGTCGGGCAGCAAGACCCCGTCGCCGTCGGCGAGCCGGTGCAGCATGTCGCGTCGGGCGATCAGATCCTCGATCCGCTCGGTGAGGCGTCGCTCGACGTCGGCGATGGCGGCGGCGAACTGCGCGGCGTCGGCGTCCAGCATCGGCCCGATCTCGGCCAGCGGCACACCGGCAGCGGCCAGCGTCCGGACCTGGACCAGCCGGAGCAGCTCGGCCGGTCCGTATCGTCGGTAGCCCGAGCCGTCACGCCGGGGTTCCTCGACGAGTCCGTGCTTGTGGTAGTGCCGCACGGTCTTCACCGTGATACCGGCGAACGCCGCCGCCTGGCTGATCGTGACGCCCTTGTTCATCGGCTCAGCCGACCCGCTGCGGGTCCAGGGCGGCGGTCTCGCGGACCGCATCGACGATGGCAGGGTAGTCGCGGCGCATGAGGATCGGAGGGTGACTCGTGGTGTTCTCCCGACGAGCATGAACCTTGACCCAAGGTCAAGGTCAAGCCCGCGAAGCGCGCCGGAGCGTCGCCGCGGCCATCTCGTCGCCGGGGCAGCGCCACCGCGACGCGTGACCCCTTCGGTCGATCAGGTCACTCCTTCGTCGTCGAGCGCCGCCCGGTCACTGCATCCGCGTCGCGGAGGAGGTGTACCGTCGATGGCGCGGCGCTCGCTTGCTACGATGGGCCATGTCGACGGATGCGAACGCCACCATCGAGGTCCTGGGCTTGCAACGAGCCGTTGGGCCGCAGTGGGCTCAAATCAACCTGGACCGGGACTACGTGCTCTTCGATCTGCTGAGCGGCGCCCGCTCCGACGAGCCCGGCAAAGCGTTGATCCCGCCGCGTCCGGTCGACGGTGCGAACGCTTGGACCGGCGCGACCTGGCTGTGGGCAGTGGAGCTCGACGCGGTCTGCAAGGCCTATCAGGAGCGCGAAGGTCATCCTGCGACGGAGCTCGAAGCGATCGCTGCTGCGATGCACCGCTTGAACGGGAACGCTTCACGACGCACGCGCTGCGTGTTCCGGTTCCTCTAGCAGCCCGTGGTGAAAGTCGCGGCAACCACGCCGCGAGGAACCTCGCGAGCAGCGGAGCGGCGCGCGGTATCGCGCTCTGCGATGAAAGCTGATAAAGTGGCTTTGCCATGGCCATGGGGCACGACAACGGGGAGCAGCCGACGCTGTTCATCACGTATGACAAGTTGCAGGGGCTCGGGCACCCGTTCTACGAGGCGCTCGACAAGCTGCTCCGGAAGCACGGCTTCGACCGTTTCGCGGAGAAGCAGTGCGAGCCGTTCTACGCCGAGGTGATGGGACGACCGGGCCTCGCGCCGGGGGTGTACTTCCGCTGCTTGCTGATCGGCTACTTCGAGGGGATCGGCAGCGAGCGGGGCATCGCCTGGCGGGTCGCCGACTCGCTGAGTCTGCGGCGGTTTTTGGGGCTCGGCCTGGAGAAGCAGCCGCCGGATCACTCGACGATCTCGCGGACGCGGCGTCGGCTGAGCACCGACGTGCACGAGCGGGTGTTCACGCGGGTGCTGGAGCTGGTCGCCGAGCATGGCCTGTTGCGCGGCAAGACGCTCGGGATCGACGCAACGACACTTGAGGCGAACGCGGCGCTGCGATCGATCGTGCGCCGCGACGACGGACGCGCGTACAAGGAGTACTTGACCGACCTGGCGAAGGCCGAGGGGATCGAGGAACCGACGCGCGAGGACCTGGCGCGGCTGGACCGCAAGCGGCCGAAGAAGGGCTCGAACGACGAGTGGGTACACCCGCACGATCCCGAGGCGCAGATCATGAAGATGAAGGACGGCAGCACCCACCTCGCGCACAAGCACGAGCAGGCGGTCGACCTCGAGACCGGCGCCATCGTCGGCGTGACGGTGCACGGCGGCGCTGCGGGCGACACGAAGACCATCGAGAAGACGCTGGAGGTCGCCGACGCCAATCTCGCGGAGGTGCGCCAAGAGGGCTCGGAGAAGGCCAGGGAGCAGATCGCCGAGCGCGTCGAGGAGGTCGTCGCCGACAAGGGCTACCACAGCAACGACGTGCTCACGAGCCTCGAGGAGGTCGACGTACGCAGCTACATCCCGGAGCCCGCGCGTGGTCGCCGGCGGTGGAAGGACAAGCAGGCCGAGCGTGAGGCGGTGCACCGGAACCGCCGCCGCGTGAAGCGAGGCAAGAGCAAGGAACTGCAGAAGAAGCGCAGCGAGCTGGTCGAACGGCCCTTCGCGCACATGCTCGACTCCGGCGGAATGCGCAGGGTCCACGTCCGCGGTCACGACAATATCCTCAAGCGGCTGGTCATCCACGCCGCCGGATTCAACCTGAGCTTGATCATGCGAAAGGTCCACGGAATCGGGAAACCGAGGGCCCTCCAGGGCCTTCGGGCCGCGCTTTCTGCCGTGCTCGTGGCTGTCCTCACGCTTCTGCGGTGGCTCGGAGCGCTTCTTGACCGCCATTCGCGGCACTCCCTACCGGGAGCTCGACTTCCAGAGCACGTCGCTCACTCGAGATACGCATGAGCGATTTCGTCTCACCGACTTCTACCTCGGGCTGCTAGCGCAGGGCCGTTTCCGGCTCCGCCGATGCGGCCCCGTGCGCATGACCGCGGGGCTCTTCGCGCTGCCTCGACATCGCCGAGGGGCGGTCGCCGCCGCGGCGAGGGTCGGGGCCCGCCGCGGGCGCCGCCTGCGGCTCCTCGACCTGCCCCTCGACCTGCCTGCGGCGGCCGAGCCATTGCAAATCGCCGGTTCCACAAGAGCCCGAGGCTGCCAGCGTCAGTGGGGACGAGCGCCCTGGGTCAGCCATTCCCGCAACTTGGAGGCGATCGCGCGGGGGTCGTCGTCGATGTTCGAGAGGATGACGACCGTATAGCCGAGCTCGGGGTACATCTCGAAGTGGTTGGTGATGCCCTTCCAGCCGCCGCCGTGCCAGACCAGCCGCGTGCCGTTGTAGTGCTCGATCTGGGCGCCGTAGCCGTACATCGCGGCGCCGCGCGGCATCACGCCGGTCCACAGCGTCGCCAGCGACTGCGCGCTCACCAGCTTGTGCTGCACCAGCGCCTGGTGGAAGCGCGCCATGTCTTCGCCGGTGGCATAGGCGCCGCCGGCGGGCGAGCCGATCACGCCCAGATCGAAGACGTTGTTGAGGCGGGTGCCGTTCGGGCCGTCGACGAAGCCCTCGGCGAGGTTGGGCGGGTCGGTGTCGAGGGCGTAGAAGTCGGATTCCTTCATGCCGGCGGGGCCGAACACGCGCTCGCGCATGTATTCATAGTAGGTGAGGCCGGAGACCCTCTCGATGATGGCGCCCAGGAGGATATAGCCGGCGTTGCTGTAGTCGAACTCCTCGCCGGGCGGGAACGACAGCGGCTCGGCGACGAAGGGGGTGACCATTTCGGCGATGGTCCGGGCCGACCGCGGTTCGGGCGCCTTCTCGAGCAGCGCGCGTGCGCCGATGATGCCGGAGGTGTGCGAGAGCAGGTGATGGACGGTGACCGTGCGCGCGACCTGCTCGTTGGGATAGTCCGGCAAGATCTCGCCGACGGTGTCGTCGTAGGCGATCTTGCCCTGCTCGACGAGCTGGGCGATGGCGACGGCGGTGAACATCTTGGTGACCGACGCCAGGTTGAACCGGGTGTCGTGCCGATTGGGCATGTTCCAGCGGCGGCTCGCCAGGCCGCTGGCGTGGCGATAGAACTGCTGACCGTCCCTGGCGAGCGTGACGGTGCCGGAGAACGCGTCCGCCTCGACCAGCTTGGCCAGCAATGTGTCCGTCCGCGCGGCGATCTCCGCCAGCGTCAGCGGCTGGCGCGGGAGTAGCTCGGTCGGCGCGTCGGCGGTGTTGCGGCCGATGCCGACGATCTTGAATGGGGCCTTCGCCACCTTGTACTCCGGCGGCTCGGCGGTGACGTAGACATCGAGCTTCATCCAAATCCCGGTCCATTTGGCCTGGACGAGCGCCGAGATCATGGCCGACGACGAGGCGACGATCTTGCGCACCTCGAAGCCGCGGGTGGTACGGTAGAGCTGCAATTCGTGCTCGGTGATGTCGTCGAGCGGGAGCGGCCGATCGGGTGGCAGCTCGAACCGCTCGGCGACGAACCGGCGCACGACGTCGCGCTGGCCGGTATTGAAGGCGCGCAACCAGGCGGTCAGCTGCTGACCCGCAGGGGTGTCGGGGATCGGCGCGGTCGCCGTGACGGCGACGTCGGGCGGGGCGGTGACGCGTGGCTTCGCCGCGGGGCACGCGGCGACCAACGCGGCGAGCAGCAAAAGCGACAGGGGGGTGCGGGTCGCAGCAGGCATGAACGGCTTGCTCGCGGCGCGAGGACGCTTGAAGTGGCAGCATCTCGCTCGAGTGTCAAGCGACTCTCCATCGTTCGAACCGCCTGGCAGGCGCTCAGCGAGCCAGCGACGCTGCCTCCCGGGGACTTCACGTGCCACGATGCCCGCCTCGATCACGTACCCGCGGACCGGCCCCGCTGTTCGACGGCCCGATCGCGCCG
This sequence comes from Nannocystis exedens, assembly GCF_002343915.1. Classification (GTDB taxonomy): domain Bacteria; phylum Myxococcota_A; class Polyangia; order Nannocystales; family Nannocystaceae; genus Nannocystis; species Nannocystis exedens. The sequence continues at coordinate 8,476,447 of NZ_NETK01000001.1, forward strand.
TTCCTCGCGCGCCTGCGCGCCGGCACCGTCGCCGTCCGACCCCGAAGCGCTCGGTTCCACATCCGTCGACCCCCGGTTCAGCCTCCGCTGTGTAACGAGGGCCAGGCGGCCGCGTGAGCCGGGGACATCGCTCACCGCCTACCGGCGCAGGGTGGCCGCTCACGGCTTCGCGGGGCAGGCCGCAGGAGAGGGCCCCCACCATGGCGTTCGACCGCCGATAAAGCACTTGCACTTTGCAGGCAGACGTTGGACGCTCGAAGCCCCACCGCCCCGAGCGCACCCATGGCCCGTTTCCTCGCCGTCTACACTATGAAGCCCGAGGACCTCGCCGCCTTCCGTTCGCGCCCCAAATCCGAGCAGAAGGCGATCGACGAGGTCGGCCTGAAGGCGTGGGAGGAATGGGACAAGCGCAATGCCGCCGCGATCGTCGCCACCGACGTCATGGTCGGCAAGACCAAGCGCGTTACCAAGTCCGGCATCGCCGATGCACAAAACCAGATCGCCGGCTTTCTCATCGTCGAAGCCGCCGACATCGCCGCCGCCGCCGCCCTCTTCCTGGACCACCCGCACATCACCATCTTCCCTGGCGACGGCATCGACGTCATGCCTGTGGTCACGGGGCCGCCAGAGGAGTAGCCGCCATGAAGCAAGCAACCGCCAGGTCCGCCGCCAACTGGCGCCGCGTCTATGCCTTGCCCGTCGCGAGCGTCTATCCCGCCTATATCGCGAAGGCGGAAGCGAAGGGCCGCACCAGGGCCGAGGTCGATCAGATCATCTGCTGGCTCACCGGCCACAGCCAGGCCTCCTTGGAGGATCAACTGGCGAAGAAGACGAGCCTCGAGGATTTCTTCGCCAAGGCCCCCCGGCTGAACCCGTCGCGCTCCTTGATCACCGGCGTCGTCTGTGGCGTACGTGTGGAAGACATCGAGGAACCGCTCATGCGCGAGATCCGCTACCTCGACAAACTCATCGACGAGCTCGCCAAAGGCAGGCCGATGGACAAGATTCTGCGCCAGGGGCCGGACTCCGCCTGACACGTCCACCCCACACCTGTCGTGAGCCCGTGCTACGCTCATGACACCTGCGTGCCCGCGAGAAGTGCCAAGTCCTTCGCCTCGTGGACCTTTCTGGGGCTTGTCTGCCTCAGCGGTGCATGCGCGACGGAGGAGCCTTGCGCGCAGGGGCCGGAAGTGTGGACGGGAGCATCCCGCCCCGCCCACATCTGCGGGGACCTCGTCATCGAAGGTCGCACGTCCGAGGAGCTGCGTTCGCTCGCCGAGCTCGAGACGATCGACGGATCGCTCTTCGTGTTCGAAAACCCCGCCTTGAGCGAACTGCCGGAGTTCTCGCACCTGCGGCGGATCGGCGGATCCCTGGCTATCTCAGACAACGCCGCGCTGGTGGCAATTGGTGGCTTTCCGGCCCTCGAGGAACTGGCCGGCGAGCTCTACGTGGCCGAAAACCCCCAGCTGCTTACCTTTGAGCTCGGCGGCTCCATCTCCGCAGCCGAGGCGCTCTTCATCGCCGCCAACAGCCGCCTCACCGTGTTCGGTGGCATGTCGAGGCTGACGCAGATCTCAGGTGACGTGCGCTTCGTCGGCAACGACTCTCTACTCGAGATCGACCTGCCCGGGCTCGCCGAAGTGGGCGGCAGCTTCACCCTCGCCGACAACGACGCGCTGGACAACGTTACCTTCCCATCGCTGCGTACCATCGGGGGCCCGTGGTCGGTCGCCGACAACAAGTCCCTCGCGTCGCTGACAGGCTTCGGCTCTCTGGAGCACGCTGGCGCGACGCGAATCGAAGGGAACGCGAGCCTCGCCCAGATCGCGTGGACCGGAGCATTCGCATCAATTAGCGTGAGGATCGAGAATAACCTCGCGTTGCGCCGCATCAGCGCTGCGGAGACCGTGCCGTTGCGAGGGTCGCTCCATGTCCGTTACAACCCTGAGCTCGAGCTGCTGGACGGATTTGCCGGCGTCAAAGAGTTAGGGTCGCTGGTCCTCGAGACGAACGAACGCCTGCGCGAGGTCGCGGCCTTTCGCGGGCTGCAAACGGTTTCTGAGTTGAAGGTCCTCGCCAACCCGGCGCTGGAGGGCCCGCCCGACTGGTTCCCTGCACTGACCGAGGTCGAGGACCTGTGGATCTTCGGCAACGCTTCGTTGCCGGCCGCAACGGTGGACGCGCTCATCGCCCATGTCACCAGCGCAAACGAGCCCCGCGTCGGCGACAACCAGGACCAGGACACCGCGCTGGAACCCTGCCCCTGGCCAGCCGACAAGATTTGCGACGCTGACTCGGGCTGGTACGGCCCTGGAACGGGCTTGTGCGCCAGCGACCCCGAGGATTGCGAGAATCTGCCATGAGCCGGCGCTGTCACCGAGCACGACGGCTGATGTTCCTGGCGGCCCTGGGGCTCGGAGGATGCTCCGACCCTGAGCAAGCGGGCGAGCCGCGCGGGATGCACGTCGAGTTCTTCATCGAAAACGACGAACGCACGCTTTGCGCCGGAACCGTCGGCCATCTCGATCGCTACATCGAGCGCTTATTCGAGTTCTTCGACGTCAGCCAGGACGGCTTCGTCGCGCCAGTCCATGTGCTCGTATCACCGCAGTGTCATGCGAACGCGTGTTACATCCCCGCGCGTCGGGAGGTCCATATCCAGCACGTGGATGCGGGCGGGAGCCGAGCGAGCGGAATGCTCCGCCACGAGCTCTCACACGCGATCATCGATCGACTCTGGGGTCAGAGCGTCCCCTTCTTCAACGAGGGTCTGGCAGAGACGTTGTCGCAGTCACTTACGGAAGTGCCGACCCCGTCGCTGGCGCCCGTGGGTGGGATGCTGGCCGGCGAGCCGTTCGACATCGACTATTCGGAGGCGGCCCGATTCGTCCGCTTTCTCATCGATACGCGCGGCCAGGAGCGGTTCCGGCGGCTCTTCCAGGCGGCCAAGATCCGGAGCCAGGAGGCGGTGCGCCGTGCCATCGAAGACGTGTACGGCGAGAGCTTCGACTCGCTTGAGGCGGAGTATCTCTCGGGTGCTCCTCGCTGCCAGTACCAGATCCACCTCTGCGACGAGCTGCGAGCCGAGCCGGTCGGGGTCGCGTGGTCGGCGACGCAGCCGGTCTCGTGCCTCGACGGCGACGTGTACGGCAGCGACGACGGCGAGCGCCCGTTCCTGGCCACGCAACGCACGGTGGAGGTCGAGCATGCCGGCGTGTATCGCCTGAGCGCCGCGGCCGGATTCGGTAGCGTATCGCAGATCGTCCTGACGCGCTGCGGCGGCTGCGACGAACAGTTCAGCCGGAGCTATCACTTCGCAAACCTCGAACTCGTGCTCGAACCCGGCCTCTACACGTTGGAATTCAGTGCGAGCGACGAAGAGGTCATGACAGTCGACCTCGAATACGTCGGCGACTCGCCATCTCCATGAGTGGGTGAGCACCTCGGCTCTCGCGCGGCGGCATCTACTGGTACCCCGGCGACCTCGACCTCCTCCGTATGCGTCCGGCGAGCTGCGTCCCCGGTTGAGTCGCCGTTCGGCTATACCGCCTTGGAATGCTGCCCGAGCGACGCGCCGCGGAAGACGTTGGTGGCGTGCCGCTGCTGAGTGTCCTCCGCGACGCTTTCGTTCGTGGCACGAATCGGAGGGGCCGGTGCGTCGATGCGAACACGTCTCGCCGACGCGCGATTCATCGTGCCCTCCGGCGGGCTCGTCCTGGACTACGTCGACGGGTGCGAGCGCCACGCCCCCGGCGGGGCGCCGACCTCGCGACGGAAGGCGACGTTGAAGGCCGCCTCGCTGTGATAGCCGACCTCCGCGGCGACCTCGGCGAGAGCGAGCGTGGGCCGGGCGCGCATCGCCTCCTTCGCCAGCTCGATGCGCCACCGGCGGAGGTGGTGGAGCGGCGCCTCGCCGACGGCGACGCGGAACGCGAGCGCGAAGGCAGAGCGGCTCATGCCGGCGACGCGAGCGAGCGACGCGACGGTCCACGGGCGCGCCGGCGAGCGGTAGAGGGCCTGGAGTGCCCGCGCGATCCGTTCGTCGCCCTGGACCTCGTCGCGGCGTTCGAGCGCCGCGCGCACGCAGGCGAGGAGCAGGAGCTCGGCGAGGCGCGCGGCGAACAGCGGTGCTCCCGGTCGTCGCGCACGCACCTCGTCGCGGATGCCGTCGAGGAGACGCGCGAGGCCGGGCACCGCCTCCCTGCCCTCGGCCGGCAGATGCACGACCGCCGGCAGCGCGCGCAGGAGCAGCGAACGACCCGCGCCGGCGAGCGCGATCGAGGCGCAGAGCACGACGGTCACCGGACCGGCGCCACCGAGCCGTCGCCGCACCGCCAGCCCGGTCGAGGGGACGCGCGCGGCGTCGACGACCGCCGCGTCCGGGGCGGACCGCAGGCAGTGCGGCTGTCCGTGCGGCAGCAGCAAGAGGTCGCCGCGATCGATGCGCCGCTGCACGCCGTCGTGCTCGAGCCAGAGCGCGCCAGCGAGGACGTGGTGCAGATCGACGCCGTCGTGCGCCCCGATCCGCGCGCCCCACGGAGCGCCGAGCTCGATGCGCCCGAACTGGGTGGTCTCGATCCGCACGTGGCGCAGCAGCGTCGTCAGGATGTCGGTCATGGACGATCTCGCAAGAGAATTGGACGCCGACTCATCGTCCGTCCAGCTGCCGCGCTCTACAACCCCCCAGGACTTCCACCCGAGGAGATTTTTCATGCACGTCTTCGTCACCGGCGCCAGCGGCTTCATCGGCAGCGCCGTCACCCGCGCTCTCGTCACTCGTGGACATCGCGTCACCGGCCTGGCCCGTGACGCCGCCGCGGTCGCCAAGGTCCGCGCCGCCGGGGGCGAGCCCGTCCCCGGCTCCCTGGCGGATCTCGCTGTCCTCGCGCGCGCCGCAGAGGCCGCGGACGCGGTCGTCCACACGGCCGCGACGACCGGCAGCGACCGCCCCGTCGTCGACGCGGCCGCCGTCACCGCGATGCTCGACGCGCTCCCGCGCGGCGTGTTCCTGTCGACCTCGGCGGCGCCCTGCACCCGCTCGTCGCGCGAGCCGGTCGCCGAGGAGGAGAACGCGCCGCCGGACGGCCCCCTCGCCTGGCTGGCAGCGGCAGAGCAGCGCGTCCTCGCGGCGCCGCGCGTGCGCGGGGTCATCGTGCGCGCGCCGATGGTCTACGGCGACGCTGCGGGCCCGCTTGCGGGTCTCGTGCACGCGGCGCGGCAGGCCCGCGCGGCCCGCTACATCGACGACGGCGCCGCGCGCTGGTCGACGGTCCACGTCCGCGATCTCGCCGTCGGCTACGCGCTGCTGCTCGAAGGCGACGCGCGCGGGGTGTTCCACGCGGCGGAGGCGGAGCCGGTGGCGATGGCGGCGTTGTTCGCCGCGATCGCCGACGCGGCGGAGGTGCCGCTAGCCTCGTGGAGCCTCGCCGCGGCCCGGGCCGCGATCGGACCGATGGCCGACTTCCTCGCCATGGACGCGGCGATCCACGCCGGCAAGCTGTGCCGCCTCGGCTGGACGCCGCGCGTGGGCGCGTCCGTCGGCGGCATCATCGGCGCGCTGGGCAACCCGGCGCAGGGCTATCGCCCCGCCCAGTCGGGCGCTTGACCTCGGCCTCACCAACCGGTGCGAACCGGCCGGCGTGATCGACGACCCCCCGCGCGAGGTCATGTCCGCGGCGTCGGAGGTCGGCGCGGCGGGTCTACGGCACCACCTTGTTCGGCGACGGCAACGGTGGCCACACCTTCGGCGATCCCTGCCGAACCCTCTCATCGCCGTGATGTGGTGCCGGTGGGTCAGCAGCCCGGCGACGCAGCGCGTCGGCATCACAGCGACTGACATGCCGTGGCTCGCGGCTCACTGTTGGAAACAGTAGATCGACGACGGGCGGGCGCACGAGTCGCCGGTGCATGACTCGGTCCAGTCGTCGTCTTCTTCTTTGGCGTTGCCCCACAGGCCGCTGCCGGAGTCCTTCGTCCAGTCGCTGCAGCTCCAAAACTCGTCGTAGAGGGTGCCGTTCTTGCGGGTCGCGGTCCAGACGGAGGCGCGGGCGTTGAGGCCGCAGTGGGGGCCGCCGAAGGGAACAGGGCCGCCGGTCTCGGTGATGTCGATGGGGTGGTCGATGTTGCCGTCGACGAGGTCGGCCCAGTTGTCGGCGATCTTGACGCCGTTGGGGAGGACGTAGGGGACGGCGGCGTGGGTCATGCGCGTGGCGGGCGAGGCCTGGATGGTACTGAGCCAGGCCATGTAGGTGCCGGGGAGGCCGGCGGCTTGGGCGAGTTGCTGGCACTTGAGGTCGGCGCCGGCAAGGCCGCCGAGGTTGCCCTTGTAGAGCTGGCTGCTGACGAAGACGAGCTTCTGCGCGACCGTGACGCTGCAGTCGCTCTCGCAGCCGTCGCCGTCGACGAGGTTGCCGTCGTCGCACTGCTCGGCGCCGACGCGGACGAAGCCGTCGCCGCAGCTCGCGGCCTCGCAGGTGGAGAGGCAGGCGTCGGTGTCGAGGGCGTTGCCGTCGTCGCACGGCTCGACGCCAACCCAGACGGAGCCGTCGCCGCAGCTCGCGGCCTCGCAGGTGGAGAGGCAGGCGTCGGTGTCGAGGGCGTTGCCGTCGTCGCACGGCTCGACGCCGGCCCACACGAAGCCGTCGCCGCAGCTCGCGGCCTCGCAGGTGGAGAGGCAGGCGTCGGTGTCGAGGGCGTTGCCGTCGTCGCACGGCTCGACGCCGGCCCACACGGAGCCGTCGCCGCAGCTCGCGGCCTTGCAGGTGGAGAGGCAGGCGTCGCCGTCGTCCATGTCCGCGTCGTCGCACTCCTCGCCGGGCTGGACGAGGCCGTCGCCGCAGGTGGCGGGGGCGCAGAGGTTGGTGCAAGCGTCGCTGTCGTCGAGGTTGCCGTCGTCGCACTGCTCGCCCGGACCGAGGATGCCGTCGCCGCAGGCGGCGGGGGTGCAGAGGTTGGTGCAAGCGTCGCTGTCGTCGAGGTTGCCGTCGTCGCACTGCTCGCCCGGGCCGAGGACGCCGTCGCCGCAGACGGCCGAGGCGCCCGTGGAGGCGTCGGTGTCGGTTGCATCGGTGTCGGTTGCGTGCGTGGCGGAGGTATCGGTGGCGTCGGTGGCGGAGACGTCGGTGGCGGAGATGCCGTCGGTGCCGTCGGCGGCGGTGTCACCGTCGGTGGTGCTGGCCGTGAGCGTGGAGCCGGTGGCCGGGCTGCCGCCGTCGGTGGCCGAGCCGCCCGAGGCGCTGGACGGGCCGTCGCTGGTGGTCGGCGGCCCGGCGGTGCTTGTCGGCTCGGTCGCGCCGGAGGCGGTCGAGGTCGCGGACGTGGTATCGCCGCCGGTGCTCGACGCGTCGGTGGCCGAGCCGCCGTTGCTGCAGGCCGCGGCGGTCGCCAGGAGGAGAGCGCTCAAGGTCGAACGATGCATGGGTGTGGACATTTGCGAATGGGGTCAGTCGAATCGCCGATGGCGACGCGGTCGCGCGTGACGGGCCGAATCCGGGCAACGAAGCACGCGGCGATCCGGCCGCGCCCGCCGGTAGGCTCGATCTCCGGTGAGGTCGAGGCGCGCCGGGGCGGGAGAGACGAGCGGGGCGCGAGGATCGGCTGCGTGGCGAGGAGGTGCTCGTCGCCGCGATGTCGGGCGCGGAGGTCGGCGCGGCGAGGGCGATGAAGGCCGGGCGCGAGGCGAGCGGGCGGAGCGAGAGGGTGCCCGCTCGCCTCGGCCCGTCGCGCTCCTGCATCTACATGCTCTTGACCTTGGCGCAGGCGGCTTCGTCCTTGTCCTCGTTGCACATGCGCGCGCATGCGTCCTTGCCCTCGAGCTCGCAGAGGGCCACGACGACGCGGTCGTCGGCCGCGCAGGCGTCGGGATCACCCTTGCCGGCGGCGCAGGCGACCCGGCAGAGGTTGGTCGCGGTCGTGATGTGCTGGACGGCCTCGGGGCTGCGCTTGTCGCGGGCGGCCACGTAGGCGTCGGCCGCCTTGACGCACTGCTCGACGAACGCCGACTTCTTGCTGCAGCCGGCGCCCGCGACAAGCCCGAAGAGGGCCACGATGATGAAGGTCCTATGCATGCGCCGACGATGCCCCGAAGCCGGGACCGTCGTCGTCGCACACCCTACGTAGGCGCGCGCGACGGGTCGGCTCGAATTGCGTAGCGCTGTGCCGTCGGTGCCGGACGCCGCGAGCCGGGGCCGCTACCCGGGCGGCAGGCGGGCGAGCTCCTGCCGCAGGGCGCGCGAGCGGGCCTGCTCGCCCGGGGCGGCGGCGAGGGCCCGAACGGCGAAGTCGCGGGCGTCGTCGTGGTCGCCGGCGTCGCGGGCGGCCCGAGCGGCGAGCAGGAGGGCGAGGGCGCGGAGGTTGCCGTCGCCGGCGTCGGCGCGGGCGGCCGCTTCGAGGGCGTCAGCGCGGGCGGCCGTGAAATCGCGCAGGTCGAGCCGTGCGAGAGCACGGGTGACGAGGAAGGCGGCGAGCTGGGGGCTCTGCTCGCCGAAGACGGCGCGGCCGTGGGTCAGGGCGTCCTCGGCGGCCGCGGCGGCCTCGGCGGCCCGACCCTCGCAGAGGGCGACCTTGGCCCGGGTGTTGTCGAGGTGGGGGGTGAGCGGGTCGCCGGGGGGGAGGATCGCACGCGCCTCGGTGATGGCCTCGCGGGCGGCGTGGCAACGTCCGAGGGCCAGGAGATCGGCGGCGACGCCGTTGTGGGCGAGGGCGACCTTGGCGTGCTCACGGCCGAAGCGGGCGGTCCAGATCTCGCGGGCGCGCCGGTGGTGTTCGAGGGCGGCGGCGGGGTCGTCGAGCTTGTAGTAGGTGCCGCCGAGGTTGTTGTGGGCGAGGGCGACGAAGGGATCGTCGGCGTCGCGGGTGGCCTGGAAGTGGGCGAGGACGGTCGCGTAGAGGTCGCGCGCACGGGCGTGCTCGCCGCGGCGGTTGAGAGCGCTGGCGAGGTTGTTGCGGGCGCCGACGAGGCGCGGGCTGTCGGCGCCGAGGCGGGCCTCGCCGATGGCGATCGCCTGCTCGAGCTCGACGATGGCGTCGTCATGCCTGCCCAGCTCAATGAGAGCGGCGGCGAGGGTGGTGTGGGCGACGATCAGGTCGGGGTGGCCCGGGCCGAGGGCGCGCTGCCGCAGCTCCAGGACCTCGCGGCTGCGCCGTTCGGCGTCGGCGAAGGCCCGCTGCTCGACGTCGATGGCGGCGAGGCCGGACAGCGACCAGGCCAGCTCGGGGTGCTCGGGTGGGAAGAGGACGCGGCGCAGCGCGAGGGCGCGCTCGTAGGCGGCACGGCCGGCCGCGTAGTCGCCGCGGACGATGGCGAAGGCGCCGCTGGCGTCCCAATAGTTCGCCTCGGCCTCCGTGCCGCCGCCGGTCCGGGCGAGCGCCGCGGCGCTCAGGGTCTGCCAGAGGGCGCCGCCCTGGGCGTCGCCGCGGCTGAAACCGACGCAGTAGAGGAGAAGGCTGGCGGCAGCGAGGAGGTGGCGGTCGTCGCCGCCGGCCAGGGCGGCCGCGAAGGCGCGCCGCAGCTCCTGTTCGGCGTCGTCGTAGCGACCCTCGTCCATGAGCGCGCGGCCGAGCTGGTAGTGGGCGGCGGCGAGCACGGGCTGGTAGCTCGCGGCCTCGCCGACGTCCCGCGCAGCCTCGGCCCGGGCGCGCGCGCGCGCGGACTGGCCGGCGCGCTGGTACGCCTCGGCCATCCGCAGGTCCTCCTCGGCGGCCAGCACGGCCTCGGCGGCGTCGGCCGGGGGCGCGGCGACGCGCGGCGGAGGCCGCCAGTCAGGGCGCAGGCAAGCCTGCGGCTGGCCGAGGCGGGCGACGGCGTCGGCGGCCCGGTCGACCACGGCGGCGTCGGCCTCGGCGAGGGCGCGAGTGAGCGCGTCGAGCTCGCCAAGAGCGTCGTCGAGGCAACGCCGGCGCGCGGCGGTGAGCGGCGAGGGGTCGGGCTCGCCGCAGAGCTGGAGGTGGGCGGCCCGCCAGGCGTCGACCCAGGCTACGAGCGCGGCCGGGGCGGTGCTCCCAGCGAGCTTGGCGTCGAGCGTAGCGGCCCGCTCCGGGCTCCAGGCGCGCGCGAGGGCGCTTTGCCCGGCGGCGCACGCGTCGACCCGCTCGGCGTCGCCGCCGTTGAGTCGGGCGAACGCGACGCCTGCGGCGAGGGCGAGGCCGAGAAGACCGCCGGCGAGCCACGGCCAGCGGCGCGCGCCGGGGGGCCGGAGCTCGGCGAGGAGGGGCTCCATGCCCGGGAAGCGCTGGTCGGGGGCCGATGAGACGCCGCGCAGGATGGCCCGACGGGCCCGCGCCGGGACGCCGCGGCGCGCCATCCGGACCTCGAGATCGGCCGGCTCGCCGCGGAGCTCCCCGGTCAGGGCCCACAGCAACGAGACGCAGAAGGCGAATTGATCGGCGCGGGCGTCGGGCTCGCAGCCGCGCTCGACCTCGGGGGCGACGAAGCCCGGGGTGCCGCCGGCGCTCGGCCGGTCCTCGACGAGCCCGCGCCGCGGGTCCCCCGGCGCGAGGCCGTGCCGGGTCGCCGGATCGAGCTTCGCCAGGCCGAAGTCGGTGACGCGGACGCGCCCGTCGCCGACGAGGACGTTGCCGGGCTTGAAGTCGCCGTGGACGAGGCCCTTGGCGTGGGCGGCGAGCAGGCCGCGGCCGGCGTCGACGAACACGGCGAGGATCTCCGCGGCCCCGCGCGGGCGCTGGCCGAGCCAGGCGACCAGGTCGCCGCCCTCGACCAACTCCATGGCGATGTAGACCCACTCGTCGGTGGCGCCGATGTCGTGGACGGCGGCGATGTTGGGGTGGGTGAACTGCGCCAGGACCCGGGCCTCGCGCGCGAGCTGCTGGCGATCCCGGCCCGCGGCGATCGGCAGCAGCTTGAGTGCGACGCGCCGGTCGAGGTCGGGATCGAAGGCCTCGACGACGATGCCGCCGCCGCCACGACCGACCTCCCGCAAGGTGAGGTAGCGCCCGACGACCGTGCCGCGCGCGACGGCCGGCCTGGGGTCGTGGATGGAGCCGTCGCCTCGGCTGTCGAGTTGGGTCGTCGGGCGCATCGTTGGGCCGCAGCGGGCTTGCTAGAATGCCGCTCGATGGGCGCCGGCGACAAGACCACCCGCCACCCACCACCGAGCCGCCCGCCGAAGCCGACCCATCCCTGGCTGGTGGTGCTGCAAGGGGCGGCGGCGGGCCGTCGGGTCCGCCTCGAGCGCGCGGAGTTCCTGGTCGGCCGCGACCCGGCGGCCGACCTGGTGCTCGAAGACAGCGGGGTGTCGCGCCGCCACTTCAAGATCGTCCGCGCCGGCGACGGCATCTTCAACCTGATCGACCTCGATTCGACCAACGGCACCCACGTCAACGGCGTCCGCGTCGACCTGACGATCCTCCGCGGACAGGACCGTATCGAGGTCGGCCCGGTGGCCCGCCTGTGCTTCACCTTCGACGCCGATCCCCGCGAGGAGACGCCCCTCCCGCCGCTCGACCTCAGCCCGCGCCAGCTCGAGGTGGCCAAGCTCGTGTGTCAGGGGCTGACCAATGCCGAGATCGCGGCGACCCTCGGGATCGGCGCCCGGACGGTGACCAGCCACCTCGACCACATCTACACGCGCCTCGACATCGGCTCGCGCTCGGCGCTGGCGACGGCCCTGGCCAAGCGCGGGCTTGTGTGACGACCCCGCGGCTCTGCTGCCGCGAGCGGGGCGTCGATGAAGAGGACGGCGAAGCCCCGCGACAGCGCTCCGGCGAGCTGACGCCGGGAGGGCGCTGCCGCGGTGGGCGGCGCTACGCAATTCGAGCCGACCCGTCGCGCGCGCCGACGCAAGTTGGGCGACGGCGGCGGCCCGGCTTCGCGGCATCATCCGGCGCATGCACAGAACCTGGCGCGCATGGAAGCAAGAATGGTGGGTCGTCGTGGCCGCGGCACTGGCAAGCTCGAGCATGGGGGCGCTCTCCGGATGTGCCCCGGGCGATTGCGAGGACGTGAAGCCGCTGATCGCCGAGGTCCGGACGGCGCTCGACAAGCTCGACACCAAGGGCGCGCTGCCGGGGGCGGAAACGCTGCACGCGGCGCTCACGTCCACCACCGCGCCCGAGCTGAAGCTCTTGAGCGCTCGCACGCAAACACTGGTGCAGGCGCTCAAGCGGGCGCAGAAGGCCCCGACGACCGAGGCGGAGGTGGCCGAGCGCAACCGATCGGCCGACGCTCTCGGCGTCGCCGTCAAGGATTGGCAGGGCCAAGCCGCAGTCGTCGACGCGCAGCTCTGCAAGTAGTCGCCGAAGTGCGACGCAGCGGCCCCCCGACCGGGGCCGCGTGAGAGCCGCCTACGCGAACACAGGCGGCCCTGCGCTGCGGCCTCCGCCGCGAGGCCCCAGTCCATGCTGCGGCGATGAACCTTGGCCTCCCCCCGGTCGATGAGCGTCCGTCCGACGCCGCAACGCAGATCATCTGTCAAGGGTTCGAACCTGCGACGCAGTGGTCTCGGGCCGGTGGCACAACGCGATGATGTACCCGCTGATGCTCCACCACGGCGGGCTGGATGGCGCCCACAGCGGGCTCGCGCCGGCCCGCGACGTCGCGCGCATGAACCGGCTGGTGCTGCCGTTCTCGCAGGGCACCGACGCGGACGCGCCGCTCGCCGGTCGCTGCGCCGACGTCCCGGTCGACACCTTCGCCGCGACCGACTGCAATTCGCGGTACTTCCAGCAGGTCGCGGCGACCGAGTGCCCGGCGCGGCTCGACTACCTCATGATCCGCGACGTCGCGCGCCACGTCCGGGTCGCCGCCAGCGAGCTGGTGTACACCGAGTCGCTCGACTTCGGCGCCGCCGGCAGCTTCGAGCTGTCCGACCACTTCGGCATGAGCGCGACGCTGCATCGATCAGCACCGAGGAATTCCCGCCGTCACCCTCGCGCGCGAAGATCCGCGTGGCCCTGATACATGTCCCGCGCTCCGCGCGCGAGCCCATGTCGGCGGCGCGCCGCCCGAACGCCGGGGCGCTCGCCACGCCCCGGGCGCGCGCGGACGGCTCATTCTTACAGCTCGAAGGGCTCCCAGCCGCAGCACTCGCCCGCAGCGGCGGCGACATCGCCGTCCGGGCCGATCTTTTCACAGACCATCATCGGGTGCTCGCACTCGCCGACGACCTCGCCGTTCACCTTACAGACGCAGGTATCGCCGGTACAGTCGACATCGCGGGAGACAACCCCGCATCGCTCGTGGTAGGTGCATGCCTTCCCCTCCACGTCGCCCTCCGCGAGCATCTCGCAGCCGCAATCCTCCTCGATCGCCGCGAGGAGGCCCGCGCACGGTTCGGTTTCGAAGCACATGAGTTCCATGCTGGTGCACTGGAGGAACTCCGCGACCCGCTCGACACACCCGGGGAACACGCGCGGGTCGAGCATCGCAATGTCATTTTCCAGCTCCTCGCACCACGAGACACACTCACGAACGGTCTCCTCGATCTCGCAGGCGACCAGCTTGTCACAGGCGCTCGGGCAGAGCGACGTGTCTCCGGGGTCGCCCGTCGTGCCGTCGCCGCCGGTGCTGCCCCCGGTCGTGTCGTCGTCGGTCGTGTTGTCGCTGCCGGTGCTGCCTCCGGTCGTGCCCCCCTCGGTCGGGCTCCCCTCGGTCGGGCTCCCGTCGGTCATGCCATTCCCGGACGTGTCTCCGCCGCTCGTGCTGCTGCCTTCCGTCGCCTCGCCCTTGCCGTCGGGACAGCCCGACACGAGCGGCAGCATGAATAGACTGGAGATGATCACACCTCGTACTTGCCGTTTCACCGATTTGTTCCTTGGAAAGGTCCGCATGCGCGACGAGGCGCTGAACAAGGCCCCGGCGGGGTCTATTCCACGCGGCAGTTTTTTTCGTCGACGACCCGACGATTGCGAGCGCGGCGGCGTCGTGGTGCCGCTGAAGGGCCTCGCGCTCGGCCGCGGCGCGGCTCGGTTCGCGCGCGTGACGATCGCTCACGAGGGGATCGAGGTCCGTACAGATCGCTACCGCCGTCCACGGCGACGCGGCGAGCGAGCTGTGGCCTGGGGCGTTCGTCGCGGGTTTGCTTCACAGCATCGGCATGCCGCAGGCGCGCCTGCCGATGAAGTCGTAGAGCAGGTCCGTGGTCGGCGACATCACGGTCGCGGCGTGGGCGTCGCGGAATTGGCGTTCGACGCCGACGTCCTTGCGATAGGCCGCGCCGCCGCAGATCCGCATGACCAGCCCGGTGACCTCGGTGGCGACCTCGGCGGCGGCGGCCTTGACCTCGAGCACGCGGAGCTGGGCGTCGGGGCGGTTGCCCTCGAGGGCGGCGAGGGTGTCCTTCAGGAGGGCGCGGGCCATGTCGCGCTTGACGACGCAGCGCGCGACGAAGGCTCGGATCGTCGGCAGGTCGGCGAGGGTCTGATCGATGTGAGCGAAGCGGGCCCGGCTCGCGTGGGCGATCGCGCCGGTCACGGCGGCGTCGACGAGGCCGACGTAGCAGGCGGCCGAGAGCACCTGAAAGTGCGGCAGGACGGTGGTCATCATGATGTCGAGGCCGCCGCCGTCGAGGCCGAGCATCGCCGATTCGTCGACGAGGACGTTGTCGGCGCGGATCGGGGCCGACGAGTTGCCGCGCAGGCCGAGGCCGTCGAACGGGCGCGGGATGCTGAGGCCCGGGGCGCTCGCGGGGACCAGCCACAAAGTGCTGAGCTCCTGGGCGGCGACGGGCTGGCTCGACCACACGTAGCTGTCGGCCTGGCCGGCGGAGGTCGACCAGCTCTTCTCGGCGTCGAGGCGGATCTTGCCGCCGACGGCCCTTGCGGTGCTGACGGGGGCCCAGAAGTGGCTGCGCGAGCCGGCCTCGGAGAAGGCGAGGGTGGTGATGTGCTCGCCGGCGGCGATGGCGGCCCGGACCGGGCGCGGACCGTGGCGCTCGATCACCGCGGTCCCACAATAATGCATACACAAGACCATGCCCGTCGATCCACACGCGCCGCCGACGAGCTCGACGACCTCGGCCGCGGCTCGCAGGCCGAGGCCGGCGCCACCCACGTCCTCGCCGCTCAAGAGGCCGAGCAGGCCCGCGGCCCCCAGGCTGCGCATGGCGGTCCGTGGAAACTCGCCGCGATCGACGTCGCAGGCGTGGGGCACGATGACCTCGTCGACGATTCGCCGCGCGCGCTGAAGATACCCGGGGTCGCTTTGCATGCCCGCCATCGTCTTGCGCCAGGGCCGAACGGGCAAGCCGCCGCAGCCGAGGTTGCTCGAGGTGAGGATGCCCCGAACCGTGTTATGAATCGACGTTAGGTGTCGCGCCGCGGCGACAATGGGCGAAAATGGGGCGCAAGCGCTGCGCAGCGCGGGCGCGTTCGCAGGACGGGAGACGGACGCGGACAGGCGAACGGCGGTCAGCTTGCGCGTCGTGGTCGCGCCACGGCGGGCCGGTGGCGGACGGCGATAGGACCTCGAGGACATGTCGCCTCGGCCAGGTCGCACGGGTCCGCGCGAGCGACGAGAATTGCGGGAGCGCCGGCGTCAGCGTCCCTCGCCCGGCGACCCGCCGAACGCGCGCGGGGACGGCTCCGGCGGCCTCTCGGCACCCGCGAAGACGACCGGCACGGCGACCGTGACGTCGGCCCCGGGCGGGCCGGCCAGCGCGGGCGGGGTCTGGGCGAGCTGCCCCATGAGACAAGCCCCGACGCCGGGCATGCCGGGGACGTCGGACACGCCGAGCGTGAGCATCGCGCCGTCGGCGGCGTAGGTCGCCTCGACGGTGAAGGTGGCGCCGAAGTCGGAGCCGGGCGGCCAGCAGGCCTGACGCAGGGCGTCCCGCCGGGCCTCGAGGTCGGCGCGCACGGCCTCCAGGACTCTCGGCCGGGCGGCGGCGCTGGCCTCGCTGGCGGCGGCGAGGCCGGGGCCGCCGGCGACCGGCGGCTCGGGCGGCATGACGGCCGCGGGCGGACGCGCGGGCCGTTCGGCGACGGCGGTGAACGTCTGCGCGAGCGCGTCCGGCTCGCTCCGATTCGTGGCCGTTGCGCCGCCGACAGGGCCGCGCGCCGGATCGTAGTCGGCGCCGCCGACCCCGAGGGCGCGATCGTCCGCGGTCGCGGCCGTACCGGCGGCGGTCGACGCGTCGGAGGCAGGGGAGGGCGAGTCGCCGAGGACGAGCCACAGCAGGACCGCGCTGCCGCCGAGCAGCGCCGCGCTCACGAGGTAAAAGCCGCGGGTTGCCATCCATGTTCCTTGGGACAGGTTTTTAAGGTCATTAGGGGAAGGACAGGGGGAGCGTCGCCGTCACGGTCTGGCCGGGCCGGGGGATCCGCAGCGGCGGCAGCTTGGCGAGCACGCACGCGGTGACCTCCGGCCGCGAGGCGCCGCGCGTCTCGACCGCGCCGCGGGCGATCTGCGCGCCCTCGGCGTCGAAGGTGTAGTTGAACTCGAGCCGCACGGGCGGCGGGGTCGCCTCGCCGGCCACCGCGGGGAGGTAGCAGTCCTGGCGCAGCATGCCGCGGTGATAGGCGAGGGCGTTGGCGGCGTGGCGCTCGGCGGCGCTGGGATCCATCGCGGGGGCCGGCGGGGGGCCGGGGCCGCGGGCGCGGGGACGGCCGCGGCACCGGCCGGCGCCAGGCTGCGCAGGCCGAAGAACAGGCCGAGGCCGATCAGGGCGCCGGCGAGGAGGATGGCCGTCGAGGTCGACAAGTGCGAGGGAGAGTGCCGGAGCGGGCGCCCGGCTGCCAGCGGCAGCCGGGCGCGCGGTCTCAGTTGGTGATCATCACCCAGCCGGTGACGAAGCCGTTGTTGTCGATGGGGACGACGCTGGTGTTCTGGACACACAGGCCGACGTTCCAGGTGCCGGCGCCCGGGACCACGGAGCCGCTGCCGCCGATCGGGAAGGGCGTGCCGGTGAAGCGGTGTTCGACGCCGCTGGCGTTCGAGAACGTGCTCAGCGCGCCGTTGATCGGCGCGTAACACAGGTCCGCGTTGCTCCACAGGCCGCCGTTGACGCTGAGGCCGAGCGACGAGATCGCGGAGCCGGTGAGGCGCTGATTGGCGGCGGTGGTCACGGTCACGGGCGGTCCGGCGAAGGTCCAGGTGTTGTTGGGCGGGATGCTGCCGACCTGGCCGATGAAGCGGGCGACGGCGACGACGCCGGTGGGACCCTGCGGGCCTTGCGGGCCTTGCGGACCGGTGGCGCCCTGCGGACCCTGCGGGCCGACGGGGCCGATCGGGCCTGCAGGACCGGCGGGGCCGGCGGGGCCGGCGGGGCCCATCGGCCCGATCGGGCCTTGCGGGCCCTGGGCGCCCTGAGGACCGGCGGGGCCGGCAGGGCCGGCGGGTCCGGGTGGGCCGTCGGCGCCCTGGGGGCCGGCGGGGCCGGGGTCGCCCTGCGGGCCGGCGGGGCCCGCCGGACCGGGGTCGCCTTGCACGCCCTGGGGACCCTGCGGGCCGGGGTCGCCCTGCGGGCCCTGGGGGCCGGCGGGGCCGGGCTCGCCCTGGACGCCCTGCGGACCCTGGGGACCGGGGTCGCCCTGCGGGCCCTGGGGGCCGGCAGGGCCAGGGTCGCCCTGCGGGCCCTGGGCGCCCTGCGGGCCGGTTTCACCCTGCGGACCCTGCGGACCTTGCGGGCCGGGCTCGCCCTGCGGGCCCTGGGCGCCTTGCGGGCCTTCGGGGCCCTGGGGGCCCTGGGGGCCCTGCGGACCGGCGGGGCCGGCGGGGCCGGGTTGGCCGACGTCGCCGGCGGGCCCCTGGGGGCCTTCGGGCCGGCGGGGCCGGCGGGACCGGCGGGGCCGGCGGGGCCTTCGGGGCCGGGCGGGCCTTCGGGGCCGGCGGCGCCCTCGGGGCCGGCGGGGCCGGCGGGACCGGGGGGCCGGCGGGGCCCTCGGGACCGGGGGGCCCTCGGCGCCGGCGGGGCCGGCGGGGCCGGCGGGTCCGGGCGGGCCGGCGGGTCCGATCAATCCCGAGGGATCGCCGACCCATTGACCATTCTGATCGATGACCGGACCGAAGCCCTGGATGTTGACATGGGTGGGGTTGATCTCGCCGCGGACGTCGCCGGCGAACATCGCGTACGGGACGCTGACGACGGCGGCGCGCGGGGTCATCTCCGGGTCGGCGCCGACGGTGATGCCGAGCCAGCGGGTCGAGCCGTCGAAGACGTTCTCGTCGAGCGCCAATTGCTCGCCGAGGCGGACCGAGAAGAAGCCCTCGTCGAAGTCGACGGTGATGGTCTCGGACCAGATCTCGTTGCCGGCGACCTCGGCGTCGTAGATGGTGAAGGTGAGGTCCTGCGAGCCGTCGACGGGCAGGCCGTTGGCGTCGAACAGGCGCCCTTGATGGGTGACGAGCTCGGGCACGGCGAGCGCGCTGGCCTCGATCGGCGTCGCCCACGCGGCCGCGAGGACCGCTCCGAGCCACCATTTTTTGATCGTTAACACGGAAGCGAATCGTTGGATCGTCATGGAGGGTTCCCGTTGGCGCCGATCAGGCCGCCTTGCAGGCGAAAGTTGTTCGAGGTGTAAACGCCCTGGCTCTGGGTCGGCTGACCCAGCGTGAAGACCATGCGGAAGTTGAGGCTCTGGGCCACGGTCCCGCTGTTGACGGTCTGGGTGATCGACTTGCCGACGACCTCGTTGCCGGTGGTGCCGTCGGTGTCGGTATCCGTGGTGTCCGTCGTGGTGGTCGTGGTGGTCGTGGTCGTCGTGGTGGTGTCGGTGGTGCCGGTGGTGGTCGGGTCCGTCGGGTCGACCGCGGTGGTCGAATCGGTGCCCGTGATCGAGGTGGTCGGCGGCGCCTCCGTGGTCGGCGTAATCGTGGTGGTCGGCGGCGATTCGGTGGTGCCCGGCCCGTCCGTCGTCTCCGTGGTCGTCCCCTGCGCGGTGTCGGTGACCGTGGTCGTGTCGTCGGCGCACGCCGCCGCGAGCAGCGCGACGACGCCGAGCGCCGTCCACGGGCGCGGCGGCCCATGGGCCGTACTTCCAATCCATGCCATCAAGTGCATCCTCGCTCCCTATCCAATCTGCCGACGGCACACACAGGTCCGCCGACGGTCGCCAGGCTATCCACAAAGCCCGAGGTTGCTGAAGGTCCCCGAGTGTGGTCGCGCGGAGACATTCGCGCCGGCCGCGGCGCGGAATCGAGACCGAGGCGCGCGCCCGGGCGAGCAGGGGCGCGTCGTGGGATTCAGGAGCAGGTCGGGCAGGACCGTTGTTCCGCGGCGATCCGCGGCGGCCGGGTGTTCTCGTCGGGCCGGCTGGCCAGGCAAAACATGACGCCGGCGCAATGTGCATGGCCGCGCAAGGGCTTGGGGGCGCGCGCACACGATCGCGGCTCGCGTCTTCGCGCGAGGGAGAAGGAAAGGAGGTGGCGGGCGCGAGCTCAGCCTGCCGCAATGGGGCAGTCCGGCCCGCTCGGCGCGGACCTTCGATTCGCGGGAGCATCTTTTTTTAAAAAAAGACATGCCCAACGGCGCATCGGGGCTTGGGGGCGCGGGTGCTGGTGGGGACCTGGCCCATGAGACATGCCGAGCGGGCGCGCGGGCTCGGTGCCGGCGAGGGCAGGGCGGGCTGGACCTGTTTATGAGACATGTCGAGCGGCGCGCGGGCTCGGTGTCGGCGGGGACAGGTCGCGTGAGTGACCTGTTCTATGGGACATGTCGAGCGGCGCGCGGGCTCGGTGCCGGCGGGGGCAGGTCGCGTGGGTGACCTGTTCTATGAGCCATGTCGAACGGCGCGCGGGCTCGGTGTCGGCGGGGGCAGGTCGCGTGGGTGACCTGTTCTATGAGACATGTCGAGCGGCGCGCGGGCTCGGTGCCGGCGGAGACAGGTCGCGTGGGTGACCTGTTCTATGAGACATGTCGAGCGGCGCGCGGGCTCGGTGCCGGCGGGGGTAGGGCGGGTTGGACCTGTTTTATGAGACATGTCGAGCGGGCGCCGGCTCGGTGCTTGGCGGGGGCAGGTCGCGACGGACCTGTTCCATGAGATGTGTCGAGGGGCGCGCCGGCTCGGTGCTCGCCGGGGGGGCAGGCCGCGCTGGGCCTGTTCCATGAGACATGTCGAGCGGGGCGCCGGCTCGGAGCTTTGGGGGCAGGTCGCGGCGGACCTGTTCCATGAGACATGTCGAGCGGGGCGCCGGCTCGGAGCTTTGGGGGCAGGTCGCGACGGACCTGTTCCATGAGACATGTCGAGCGGGGCGCCGGCTCGTTGCTCGCCGGGCAGGTCGCGCTGGACCTGTTGTATGAGACATGTCGAGCGGACACGCCGGCTCGGAGCTCCCTCGGGTGCGCCAGTACGGCGAGCGCCGCGGTCGGACGAGCGTTGTGCGAAAACGCCCGTCGTGAACGCTCGCGGCCGTTGCGGCCCCGGCCCGTGGTGTGACATTCGGCCGCTGCTCGAACGACCGCCGCCGCCGGCGCCTCGCCTGGCCCGGCCCCGTCGGTCCAGGTCCGTCGGTCGGCGCGGGCCCACGGTCACCGCCCGGGTGGGCGGGGAACGTCGGTCGGCGCCGGAGAGGCATGTCCCCGGGGACATGTCCCGGCAGCCCTGTGCGCCTGTCCGAAGAGGCAGCCGTTCGGGCGGGCCGCCCGCGGGCCCGGCTCGGGCGGACGCTGATGCGAGATGTGGGCGGCGAGATCGCGGCGGCGCGGAGACGGACTTCCTCACACGCCGCCGCCGCGAAATCCCGCGGCGGTCGCGGTAGCGTCGCGCGATGGACGAACGCGAGAAGGACACGCGCGAGAAGATCGAGGCGTTGAAGGCCGCGCTGGCCCGTACGGGCGCCCTCGAGGAGCTGTACGAACAACATCGGGTCGCCGAGGTCGCCCTCGACTTCCGCCAGTCCGACGAGATCGCCGGGCTGCCGCCGGTCAAGGAGGAGCTGGTCGACGAGCTGCGCGCGCTGTCGCTGGAGGCGCTCAAGCGGGCGGCGGAGGGCGGGCACCAGGACGCGGCGGTCGGGCTGGCGCGGCGGATCTTGCAGCACGAGGACTCCGAGCTCGCAGGCGCGGCGTGGTCGGCGTTGACGCGCCAGGCCGCCGCGGACGAGAGCGGCGCGCTCGACGTGCTGATCAGCTACATGTGGACGCGCGGCCTGGCCGGGCCGGACGGCAGCGACGGCGACGAGGACGAGGCCCGCGCGGCGGCCGTGCGCGCGGCCGAGAAGGGCAACCCCGACGGCCTGTTCGAGGCCGCCGTGCTGGTCGGGCGCAGCGACCCGGACGCCGGCCGGGCCTACAACGCCAGGGCCGCCGCGCTCGGGCAGCCGCGGGCGATGTTCAACGAGGGCTACTACGCCGAGACCGGCGACCGCGTGCCCCAGGACGACGCGGTCGCGTTCGAGTGGTACCGCAAGGCCGCCGACCTCGGGCACGTCAAGGCCGGCGCGCTGGTCGGCATCAAGTGCTATCAGGGCCGCGGCCACGCCCGCGACGCCGCGATCATCAGCAAGTACCTCGGCCTCGCCCAGTCCGGCGGCTTCCCGTGGGCCAGCCTCGCCGAGGTGCTGGCCGTCGGCGACGAGGAGATCGCCGAGATGCGTGCGATCGCCGGGATCGAGGAGGACGACTACGACCCGTACGGCGAGGACGACGAGGACGACGAGGACGACGAGGACGACGAGGACCTCGCCGAGGACGAGGACGGCGAGGACGAGGACGAGGACGAGAAGTCCTGAGCTGGTCGGCGGGACATGTCGAGAGGGGCATGTCCGCCGGGCCAGCGTCAGCCGGCCTGGCCGAGCGCGCCGGAGCGGCATGACCCAAGAGACAGGGCATGTCGTCGGCTGCGCCCCGCGGCGCTCGCGGCCGTGACGGCGCTTCGACCCCCGTCCGAGCGGGCGAGGCGGCGGGCAGCGAGCGCCCGAGGAGGCGCCACGTCCGAGCGGACATGCGCGAGACGCTCCGTGGCCAGCGCCCGATATTGGACCCTCGTCGAGCTCGCCGGCGAGTGTTCGCCGCGGCGTTCGCCGGCGCTGGCTCCGGCCGACTGCTCCTCCCGGCAGAGGCGGCGAGAACGGGGCCGAGTCGAGCCAGCACAGATGGGTTCAAAGGACATGCCCGAAGGAGCATGTCTTCGAAGACAGGGCGAGAGAGCGCGGGGCGCTCGCGGAGGGCGCGTCGCGCGTCGCGCGCGATGCCGCGTCGCCCCGGGGAGTGATCACGACCCTCGTGCGCTACGGCATGCGCCCGGGCAGGCGGCCGGAATCGGGGCGGAAAGGCCGTCTGGCGGGCCGGCGGGCGCGCCGACCTCTGCATCTGTGGGGGCCGGCAAACATCGTCACGCTTCCGTCACGCCGCGACGTCGGGCACAATGCGGCGCTGCCGCGATGTCCGTCGAAGATCCGCCCAGAACGGCGTTCCTGGCCCATATTCCGTTTGCCGCCGGGGTCGCCGGCCTGGCTGCCCTGATCGACTTCGCCGCCGGGGGGCAGGGTGTGGGTGTGTCGTCTGCGCTGGCCGCCCTCGGGGTCGGGGTCGGCGCCGGCGCGGTGCTCGGAGGCGTGTTCGCCGGGGCGCTGCGGGGGCTCCGGCCCTTGCCCGTGTGGGGGCGAGCGCTCGCCTGGCTGGCGATCGGCGCCGGGCTCACCGCCTGGCTCATGGACCAGCTCGGGGTGTTCGCTCGCTTCGGCGGCAAGGACCACGCCGACGCCGTGGCGGCGGCGGTGGCCGGCGTCGGCGCGGGGCTGGGGCTGGCGATCCTGGGGTTTGTCGCCCAGCCGTCGACCGACAAGCCGGCCTGGCTGTCGCGCACCCGGAAGCGCCCGCTGTGGACCGGCCCGCTGCTCGCCGTGGGGGCGATCGGCTTCATCGTCGCCGACCGCCAGGTCGGCGTCGACAACTACCCGGCGGCCCACACCGCGCTGCGCGTGATGGCGGTGCTGATGTTCACCATCACCGGCGTCGCCTGCATGCGCTACTGGCCCCGGCGCCTGCGCCTGCCCGCGTGGGGGCGCCGCGCCGGCGCCGGCCTGCTCGCGCTGCCGTTCGCGTGGGCGCTCGTGGTCGTCGACGGCGACCGCGACCTGCTCGCGGGGCTGCTCGCGCGGCCGTTCTCGAGCCTGTCGCTGCGGACGCTGCGGACCCTCGGCGACGTCGATCGCGACGGCTACTCGCCGATCCTCGGCGGCGGCGACTGCTCGCCGTTCAACGCGGCCGTCCACCCGTTCGCGCGCGAGCTGCCCGGCAACGGCGTCGACGACAACTGCGTCCTCGGCGACCTGGCCGTCGAGCCGCCGCCGGTCGACCCGCCGGTCCCCGACACGCCGCCGCCGACCAGCGTCATCCTCATCACCATCGACACCCTGCGCGCCGACCACGTCAGCTGGGGCGGCAAGCGCAACACCACCCCCGAGATGAAGAAGTGGTCCGAGAGCGGGACCCGCTTCATCCGCGCCTACACCGGCGGCTCGTGGACGAGCCTCGCCCTGTCCTCGCTGTTCCGCGGGGTGTACCCGCGGCGGCTGGTGTGGAACCCGTTCTACGAGACCAATCGGTTCCGCCTGCTGCGCAGCACCGAGATGGACCAGCTCGACGACGGCGAGCTGCTCAAGCTCAAGTTCGGCCTGCCCGCGCCCGACAAGTACGTGCCGCTGCAGACCTACTTGAAGCGGCGCGGCATGTACACCGCCGCGGTCATCGACGACGGCTCGACCGGCTTCCTCGACGCCTCGACCGGCGCCTACCCGGACTTCGACGAGTACCAGGAGGTCTCGGGCAAGTCGCTCGACGTCGCCGTCACCGACGCGGCGATCAAGATCCTCGACGCCCAGCCGAAGGACCGCCCGTTCTTCCTGTGGGCCCACTACTTCGGCCCGCACGGCGGCCACTCGTGGCACCGCGGCGTGCCGCGCTGGGGCAACAGCGTCGCCGGCAAGTACGACCACGAGATCGCCTGGACCGACAAGCAGGTCGGCCGCCTGCTCCAGCGCATCGACGAGCTCGCCAAGGAGCGCGAGATCGCCGTCATCATCACCGCCGACCACGGCGAGAGCCTCGGCGCCAAGCGGCGCACCCACGGCGTCGGCGTCGGCGAGGACGACATCCGCGTGCCGCTGGTCGTCCGCGGCCCGGGCTTCGCCCCCGGCACCACCTCCAAGCAGCTCGTCGGCACCGTCGACGTGATGCCGACGATCCTCAAGTGGACCGAGACCCCCGCGCCCGAGGGCCTCGACGGCCGCGACCTCGCCGGCATCCTGTCCGACCCCGCGTCCAACAAGAACCGGATCCTGGTCGCCGAGACCTGGCGCTTCGTCGCCAACGGCGACGCCACCCACAACATGGTCACGGTGTTCGACGGCACCTACAAGCTGGTGTGCAACCTGCTCGACGAGGCGCTGTCGGCCCGCAAGCAGCAAGGCGACAAGCCGCTGCCCTACGGCGACCCGAAGATCGAGCGGCTGCAGGACGCGCTCGACCAGTACCTCGAGCGCACCGGGCCGCCGAACTTCGTCGACTAGCCGCAGGGGCGCCGGGGGCCATGTTCGAAAGGGCATGGTCTTGGGTGCATGTATTGAAGAACATGCCCTGAACGACAGGTGCTGCGACAGAACGCGTGGCCGCGAATGAGGCCGCATCGGCCGGGCGCCGCGCCGGTGCGGAGCGCCAGACAGTGGAAGCGTCGCGCGGCATGACCCGGGGGGCAGGTCCCGTCCGGTCGCCGCGCCTCACAGCCACAGCGCCGTCTCTTCCTCGGTGAACGGCGGCTCGACCACGTAGTCGTCGTCGACCAGGCTGCGGACGTGCTGCGCGGTCCGCTGCACGGCCGTCGCCTCGTCGCCGGTGAGCGCCAGCACGTTCGTGAAGATCGCCACGATGAGCTCGAGCGTGCTGCCGGCGCCGGTGCCGTCGCAGGTCAACGCCGACACGTACTCGCGGCCCGCGAGCACCTCGGGCGCGAGCCGGCCCTCGCCGAGCGCCGCCGCGAAGCGGGCCACCGCGTCGAGCCACGGCACTCCGCAGCCGGGCGCGAGCTCGGCCTCCTGTACGGGGGGCTCGACCGTCTGCGCCGGGCGGAAGGTGCTGCGGAACCATCGCGCCGCGCGTCGGCCGGGGCCGCCGGGGCCGAGCGGTGCGCCGCGCAGCTCGGCGGCGCGGGCGTGGGCGTAGACGCTGAACAATCGCCCGAGCGCCGGGCCGGGCTCGACCAGCGCGTCGAGGTAGTCGACCTCGTCCTCGCCCCGCTCCCGGGGGAGGAAGAGGGTGCCGTTGCCGACGTAGAACGCGAAGAAGCGGAGGCTGCTGCGGTCGTCGTGGGAAGGACCGGCGATCATCGTCGGCGCCAGCGTACCCGCGCCAGCGCGCCGGACTTCGTCGATCGAGCGGCGCAACGTCTAAAAGTCTCCGCGAGCCGGCCGGCGGCGCTTGGCGCGAAAACGCCCGTGGGCTAGTGGTCGCGACATGAGCCAGCAACAGCACCGCAGCGCGCAACGCCGCGCCGAGAAGCGACACCGTCGGGAGGTCGAGCGCCGGCGGGCGCGGACCTCTGCCCGCAAGGAGGACTCCGTCAGGCCCGACCGGCTGCGTCGGCTCGCGGGTGATGACCTCGTGCCGAGCGTGGACGAGGAGACGGTCGTGCATCCGTACCTGAGCCATCGCTACCGCGAGCGCGAGCTCCTCGTCCGCGGCACCCCGTGGCGCTGGCGGCGGGAGATGCCGGGCTTCTGGACGCACGCCGAGGTCGCCGCGCTCGCCGACGACGCCCTGTTCGCCGCCCTCGCCGAGCGCGGCCTCGTCGTCTCGCGGACCGACGTCCTGGCCCACATCGCCCGGATGCCGGCCGGGGGCTCTGCCTGGCGCATGTCCCGGATCCACTGGTTGCCCGCCGTTCGGTCGCGCTCGCTGCCGGCGCCGGACCGCGACTTCCTCGGGCTCGCCGCCGTCGAGCTGTGGCGTCGCCTTCGTCCCGAAGATCCGCCGCTCGAGTCGTTGCTGGCGATCCTCGCGGACGCCGAGGATCTGCCGGACGACGATCGGGCCGGACAACTCGCCGGTCTGATCCGCTTCCTCGCGGCCGTGCGCGCGCGGGGCGGGCCGGACGACGCCGGCGAGGTGAGCGGTGTTCGTCTCCCCCTGGGCGGTCCCTACACGCGCATGGTCATCCTGGCCTTCCGGCTCGTCGAAAAGCACCCGCAGCTCGCCGCCGACGTGCTCGCGGAGGCCGAGCACTGGGCCGAGCACACCTTCGTCGACGAGTACGGCGCCGACCGGCTGTTCCTGGGGCGCATGCTCGTCCTCGTCTGCGTCGAGCTGGGCCGTGAAGACGACGCGGAGCGGCGCCTTCGCGCCCTCCTGGCGCAGTTTCCCGGCGATCCGGCGACGCGAAGGTTGCTCGCCGTGCAGCTGCACGAGAACCCGCACGACGACCGGTCGCGGCTCGTCGAGGCGCTCGAGCTGTGGGATTCGACCCGCTCGGCCGGCGACGAGCCCGAGGACGACGACTTTCAGCAGGTCCGCGACGAGATCGCCGAGAGCCTCCGCCTCCATGATGCGGCCGGGGAGAGCGCCGCCGCGGGAGCGCCGGGCGGCGCAATCCCATCCGGCACGAGCGGCGTCGCGTGACGCTCGTCCCGCAATGAGTCACCCGTTCGCCGGCGCGGACAGATTCAAGCCGCCGGCACGAGGAGCGCCCGACGAGGCGGCGCCGAGGCCCGCGATCACGCCTTGATGCCCTCGGCGGCGAACGCCGCGACGGTCGCGGGCCGCTCGGCGACGCGGGCCAGGAACGCGGCGAGGTTCGGCGGCAGCTCGGCGGCGAGCACCTTGTGGTAGGTGCGGAGGGCGAAGAAGGCGTAGGCGTCGAGCACCGTGAACGACTCGCCGTGGAAGAATTGCCGCTCGCCGAGGTCGCGCGCCAGCAGCTCGACGCGCGCCGCCAACCGCTGCGACGCCCACCGCTTCGCCTCCTCGCCCGCGCCCGGCATGATCGTGAACGGCGCGAAGCCCTTGTGCAGCTCGGTGCCGATGAAGGTCAGCCGCTCGTCGAAGCGGACCCGCTCGAGCCCGCCGTGGCGCGGCGCCAGCCCGGCCTCGGGCCAGGTGTCGGCGATGTACTGCAGCAGCACGGCCGTCTCGGTCAGCACGTAGCCGTCCGGCAGCCGCAGGGCCGGCACGTAGCCCTTCGGGTTGATGCGCGCGAAGTCGTCGCCGGCCTCGGTCTTGCGGGTGCGCAGGTCGACGCGCACCGGCTCGAAGCGCGCGCCCGCCTCGCGCAGGGCGATGTGCGGGGCGAGGGAGCAGACGCCGGGGTAGTAGTAGAGTTGCAGCGGCTCGGTCATGCGTCCGGGTCTACGCCACCGCCGGCGCTTGAACAATCCCGGGCGATTGATCAATCTGTTCACCGCCATGAACAGCCGCCCCGACTTCGCCGCGATCGAGGCGTTCGTCCGCGTCGCCGAGACCGGCAGCTTCCGCGCCGCCGCCGTCGCCCTGGCCGCGCCGGTCTCGACCGTCAGCGTCCAGGTCAGCCGCCTCGAGGCGCGGCTCGGGACCCGCCTGTTCGAGCGCACGACCCGGCGCGTGCGCCTCACCGACGAGGGCCAGCGGTACTTCGAGCAGGTCCGCGCCGGCCTCGACGTCGTCACCGAGGCCGAGCGCGCGGTCGCCGAGGCGCGCGGCGAGGCCCGCGGCCGCCTGCGGATCGCCGCGCCGAGCGGCTTCGCCGAGGGCGTGCTCGGGCGCGTGCTCGGCCGCTTCACGCAGGAGCACCCGCAGGTCGACGTCGAGATCGAGCTCACCGCCGGCCAGCTCGACCCGCTGCGCGACGGCTTCGACGTGGTGATCCAGGCCGAGCCGGCCGCGAGCGCGTCGCTGGTCGCCCGCAAGATCGGCGCGCCGACCAAGTACCGCCTGGTCGCCAGCCCCGAGTACCTGGCCCGCCGCGGCACGCCGGCCCACCCGCGCGAGCTGGCCAAGCACACGTGCCTCGTGATGGGCACGCGCCGCGAGGCGACGACCTGGCGGTTCGCCAAAAAAGGCTCGGCCCGCTCGGCCGTGGTCCATCGCCACGCGACGGCCAACAGCTGGCCGCTGATCCGCGACCTCGCGGTGTCGGGCTGCGGGATCGCGCGGTTGCCCGAATACCTGGCGGCGCCGGCGATCTCGGAGGGGCGCCTGGTGCAGGTGCTCGATGATTTTTGCCCGGCGGTGGAGCAGATGTACGCGGTCTACGCGAGGAGCCGCCACGTGCCGGCGCGGCTCAGCAGCTTCGTGGCGGCGCTGCAGGGCTTCCTGGCGGTGTGGCCGGGGTGCCTGCCGAAGCCGCCGACGGCGGCGGCGCGGGCGCGGGGGTGAGCGGCCAGGGGCCGAGGACAGGTGCGGCGGATTCGTGATGCTCGAACCACGCGGGCTCGAGATCCACCCCTGCATGGACCCGCGCTGACGAGGCCGCGGAGAGCCGAGCTGCTCAGGCGCCAGGCGCCATGGTGACGCCGTAGTGCTTGCGGACGAGCTGCCGGTAATAGGCGGCCATGTCCGGCTGGTCGCCGATCAGCTCGAGCGCCCGGACCGTCACGAAGATTCCGTTGCCTCCGTTCACGAGGATCACGGCGCCGCTGCGCGTCTGCGGCGAATAGTAGACGAGCGCGTTCTCGCCGGCGTCGTTGCCCCCATGGTTGAGGACGGTCCTGTCGCCATAGTCGTAGACCATCCACCCGAGGCCATGCCCGTAGGCGTCGGCGCAGCGGATCTCGGGCGTCGATTCGCACCCCCAGATCGGATCACCCGCGAGGCTCGTCAGGATCGTCGCGCGCTGGGCCACCTGCTCGCGAGTCAGCCAGTCGCTGCGGATGACGCCGGTGAGGAGGGTCGAGTATGCCCGCACGGTGGTCAAGAGATCGTCGGCGGCGCTCCAGGGCCCCCCTCGCCGTTCGCCAGTCGTGGGGCCAGATCGCCGCGGGCGTCGTAATGGCCCGAAGCGTCCATCGGTGTCGCCAGCCGGCCTGCTCGTCTTCGAGGATGGTCTGCACCATGGCGAGCGTCGGTCGCTCGCCCGGCTCCGGCGACAGCATCGACATCAGCAGGTGCTCGAGCCCGGGCGGGCACTCGCGGCAGGCCTTGCGGGCGGGCGTGGCTTCGCTGGTTCCCGGCGGGAACGGCCGTAGCCCGGTCAGCAGGCGGTACAGCAACAGGCCCAGCGCGAACACGTCGCTCGCGTCGGTGAAGACTCCGCCCGCGCGCACCTCGGGGGGCGCATCATCCATGCGCTGCAAGGGCCGCTCGTTCGCCGGCTCCGCGCGCTCTTCGGGGGGCGTCGCCCAGCGCTCCGTCAGGCGGGCATAGAACCGGGGCGACACCTGCGCCTGATCGAAATCGAAGAGCCACGCGTGAGGGTGCTCGCCGCGCTCGATCAGGACGTTGCCGACGTGCAGGTCGCGGTACACGACGCCGACCGCATGCACCGCCGCGAGGGCGCTCGCGAGCTGACGGCCGATCGCCAGCACCTCGTCGGGCCGCAGGTGCCGGTCGGGGCGGGTGAAGTCGGAGGCGGGCGCGCCGGTGCACAGCTCCATCACGGCGAAGCGCTGGCCTTCCTCGCGGGCAGGGCCGCCGACGTGGACGCCGAAGTGATGGATCTGCGGGATGTTCGGGTGGCGCAGGGCGGACAGGATCTTGGCGGCGCGGCGGAAACGGATCGCGTCGTCGTCGCCCGGCCTCGCGTCGCGCAGCACCTTGAGCGCGACCTCCCGCGAGAGCTCGCGATCGGAGGCGCGGTAGACGACGGCGCTGGCGCCGACGCCGATGACCTCGAGGAGGTCGTAGCAGCCGCCGAACAGCGGCCTCGGCGTGCGCGGGTGGGCCGCGAGGATCGCCTCGAGGCCGCGGCGCAGGTGATCGGCCGAGGGGAGGCGCTCGGCGACGTCCGGAGCGATCGCGGCGCGGAGCAGCCGCGAGAGATCGGCGGGGACGTCGGTGTCGGGGCAGACCGAATGGATCGAGGCGAGGTCGGTCGGGTCGGGCAAGGTCTGCGTGCAGAGCTGGTAGAGGGGGACGCCGAGCGAGTAGACGTCCAGGCGCGGCTCGGCGTGGCGCAGGCCGGCCTCGGGCGGCAGATAGACGGGGGTGCCGATCGTGCGGCCGAGCTGGGTCTTGTGGCGCTCCGGCACGTGCGAGGAAAATCGCGCGTCCTGGGCCTCGTGGAACGGGGTGCCGACGCTGGCGAGCCCGAGATCGATCAGCTTGGCGACGGTCCGATCGGCGCCGAGGGCGATCATGATGTTTCGGGTTTGACGTCGCGGTGGATCACGCCGGCGCTGTGCAGGGCGTGCAGGGCGCCCGCGATCTGGGCGCCGAACTCGGCGACCTCGCGCCACGGCAGGGGCCCGCGAGCGAGCCGATGCGACAAGGTCTCGCCCTCGAGGTACTCGAGCGCGATGTAGGGCTGGGCGTCGGGCGTGTGGCCGAACGCGATCGGCCGGACGAGGTGCGGGTGCTGGATGTTGCTCAACACCTCGGCCTCGACCTCGAAGCGCCGCCGCGACTCCGGCCCGGTCCGGTGCAAGATCTTGAGCGTCACGTGGCACCTGCGGGTCAGATCCTTGGCCAAAAACACGTGGGCCATGCCGCCCCTCGCCAGGCGCGCGAGGACGCGATAGCGGCCGTCGATCGCCTCACCGACGAGGTCGGCGCCGGCTTCGGCGAAGAGGGGCCACGAGGGGTTCGTCCGCGGGACCGGCGTGGGGGAGCTGTCCATTCAGCGGCAGGTCGCCATACGTGCCTTACTCCAGGTTGTCCTTGAAAACCTGAACATACCATCATGTACGTTCAGGCAGGTCGGCGCTCGCCATCGTCGCTCGCGTCGGCGATGCTCGAGCGCGTGAGCGATTCGCTGCACCGTTACGACGACGTCGAGCGCAGGTTCTGCGATGCCGACAGGGACCTCCGGCAGCGCGAGCGCGGGCTGGCGCTGGTGGCGAGGCTGCTCGGTCTGCCGGCGTTGGAGACGACCGACGGCCTGCGCTACGACCTGCGGTACTTCAGCGGCGGCATCGGCGTGATCGATCGGCTCCACGTCGCGCTCCCTTGCGGGGCGGCCGAGGTCGACGCGATCGTCGCGCGCCTCGGTCTGGTCACGCCCGAGGATGCCGTCGCCGACGCGGCCTGGCGCGAGGACTTCGAGTGGTTCGTCAGCGACGAGGACGGGGAGGGCCTGCTGCCGCTGCGCGCCCGCGTGGTCGCGTTCCTCGCCGAGAAGCGGGCCGACTTCCAGCCGCGCCCCGACGAGCGCGCCCGGGTGTGGTTCGCACGCAGCAGCAATGTCAACACGTGGTCCGTCGTGTACGAGCAGGACGGTACGCTGTGTCTCGCCGCTTACGACCAGGGGTGAGCGCCGGTCCTTCGGCCGGCGCGCGAGGTCGTCGAGATCGTTTCGAGGCGGCCGGCGGTGACGGCGGAGGTTCGCCCCGCGGTCGAACGCCTGCTGGCGCTCATCGCGGGCCGGGGGTACGATGTCGATGATGTCGTTCGCCGCGCTCGTCGTCGGGGGGGCGATTTTCGTCGGAGAGGCAGTCGGGCTCGGCGAGCCGTCGGGGTGCGCGGCGACTGCGATGATTGTCGATGCGCGAGCGAACGTGCCGGTCACCGCGGATTCGCAGCAGTTGCGGGCCCGGATCGACGCGGCGAGCGCGTCGGCGCAGGCCGCCGAGCGGGCGACGGCACGGGAAGCGCGGCGGAAGCACTGTGTCGAGGCGCTGCTGGCCTACGCCGACCTCGCGCCCGAGGCCTACGGTCGCGAGCGCGGCGAGAGCGAGGCGACCCGGGCGAGGCAAATGGCGGCGGCGACTTCGGCCGGGGTCGATGGGTACGTGTCGCCGCGTGGTCCGGTGCCCGCGTCGAGGCCCGAGCAGCAGTGGGAGCGACGCCGCCGCCGTCTCGTGGGCCACACCGCGGCGTCGGGGGTGTTTACGGGCATCGGGGTGGCGATGCTGACGGTGCCGTGGATCGTGCTCGCGGCGTCCTGCCGCCCGGAGAGTCTCTGTGAAGGGTACGGGGCGATCTGGGCGTCGGGGTTCGGCGCGCCGATCTTCGTCGCCAGCGTGATCCCGCTCGGGATCTGGGCGACGCGGCTGCACAGGCACCTGCGAGCGTGCCCGCCGGGCCTCGCGCTGCACCGGGGGCGTGCGCGCCTCGGTCTCGCCGGTTCGGGGTTGCGCCTCGACTTCTGATTCTGTTGCGAATGCCCCATGCGGCGCGGCGAGTCGTGGTCGCGTCCACGTGCGGGCGGCGGAATATCGGCGCGCGCGACCGCGTACGTCGCGACGATGCGCGCTCGCCTGGCCCTCGTCGGTCCTGCAATCTTGCTGGCCTGCGCCCCGGCGCCGGGTGGGGCAGCGCAGACGGTGACGCCCGGCGCGACGGGCTCGCGGGCGCCGGGAGCGGCGCAGGGGCCGAGCGAGCCTGCGTCCGCGCAGGCGCCGAGCGGGGCGCGGGAGCCGGCGGAGGTGCCGAGCGAGGCGGCGCGGGAGCCCGGCCAGGAGGCCGCGCCGCGGGTCGACGCGGCGGCCGAGCTGCTCGCCGAGGTGCAGGCGATGGACCCGGCGGCTCGCTGGGCGTGGGCGGTGTCTGCGATGCCTGCGCTCGCCGAGCACCGCGAGGTCGGCGGGGCGAGCGAGCGATGGGCGGAGTTCCGGCGGCTCGCGGCCGGTCGGACCCGATTGTGGGTGCGGGCCCGCGGCGACCGCTGCTTCGCCGTGCGCGGCGGGTGGGAAGACGACGGGTTCTTCGGCCGCGCGCGCGAGGTCGCCGAGCTCGCGGGCGCCGTCAAGACCGTGCGTTTCGAGAGCGTCGAAATCACCGATCGCGGGATCTCGACCTCCGGGCCGCACGGCGACGAATTCAGCCGCGACGCCCGCGGCCGCTGGCAGAAGAGCGGCGGCTTCGGCGTCGGATCGTTCGCCACGATCGCGGATGGACCTGTCTTCGAGGTAAGGCGCACGGCGGCGTATTACGGGGAGGGCGCCTACACGCTGACCATCGAATGCAGCGTGACGAGCGCGCAGGAGGAGCGCTGCACCGACGGGACGATCCGTCGCTGCACGCGCTGCACGGGTTTGTCGGCGCTCCCGCACGCGCCGGGGCGGGGCTGGGCCGGCCCGCGAATGACGCTCCGCGGGACCAGCGACAGGCAGGTGGATTGCAGCGCGCCGTGTCCGCCCGACTTGCTCACCCCGCAGCTCCCGGCGCTCAATTGGGCGGTGAAGGGGCGCGCGTTCGTGCTGGCCGGCGAGCCGGACGCGGCGGTGTACCTCGACGCGGGCGCGTGTCGAAGCGACCGGCGGATGCGCTGATTCGCCGGCGACGAGCTCGCGCGTCGTCGCGGCCGAGCGGCCGGAACGGTTGCCAGGGCCGCGGGCTCGTGGTCTCCTCGGCCTCATGGGCACGGCAGGCGGTGTCCCGGCTCCCTCGGCGGCCGACATCGACGCGGTGCTGGCCTTTCTTCCGCTGCTCGAGCGCCCGGAGTTTCAGGCGAGCCGATGGACGCGCGAGGGCCCGTGGCTCCCGCGCCTCGTCGACGCGCCGGAGGTCCGGCAGCTCCAGCAGGCGCTGGCGCGGCCGGGCTTCTCGTGCCGTTCGACGGGCAGGCGTGGCGCGACGAGGCGGAGCGCTACGAGCGCGACCCGGAGGCGCTGGCCCGCGCTCCGCTGCTCGACGTGTGCAAGCTGATCACCCTGCACCTCCGCACCGACCGCTTCGTCGGCGGGCACTTCGCCTCGGCGGTCGCGTCGGGGCAGATCGTGGGGCTGCTGCGGCGGCTGCGGCGATCCGCGACGAGGGGCGGGTGCGGTGATTCGCCGCGTCGCGGGAGCGCGTCGCCGGCGCGGGCCTGAACGGCGGGTGGGGTGATTCGAGATTCGCGGGAGCGCGTCGCCGGAGCGGACCTGAACGACGTGTGTGGTGAGCCGCCGATCCGCGGGAGCGCTTCTTCCGGGCGGCCTCCAGAGGCTGCCGCCGCGAAGGGGATGACGCTGCTCGATGCTCGCGCGGTGACGAGCCGAGCCGCGGCGGTGCGCCTCGCCGGTCAGAGCCCTTGCCACACCGGGAGATAACCGCGGCGGCGGATCATCTCGGCCACCGCGTGGGGCGGGCGCTCGTCGGCGATGTGGAATTGCTCGCCGGGCTGGTCGCGGGCGGGGGTCCAGCCGTCCTGTTCGAAGTCGCTGTAGCCGCCGGGCTCGGTGCTGGCGCCGGCGCTCATGGTCGTGACGCCGATCGAGACCATGCGGTCGCGCAGCTCGGCCGACTCGCGGGTGGAGACGATGATGTCGGCCTCGGGCAAGTAGAGGCGCAGGGCGCAGATGAGGGCGAGGAACTCGGCGTCGTTCGGCACGAAGCGCGGGTCAGGCTGGAACTCGCCGGCGGCCGGGCGCAGGCGGGGGACGCTGATCGCGAGCTGAACTTCGGGGCAGGTCTTGCGGAGGTGGTCGGCGTGGGCGGCCAGCGACAGCGCCTCGAAGCGGAAGTCGTGCAGGCCGTAGAGCGCGCCGATGCCGAGCCGGCGGAAGCCGGCGGCGAGGCCCCGCTCTGCGGCGTCCATGCGCCAGTGGTAGCGCTTCTTGGGGCCCGCGGTGTGGACGGCGCGGTAGGTCGGCTCGTGGTAGGTCTCCTGGTACACCACCAGCCCGCCGCAGCCGGCCGCGACCATCGGCACGTAGGCCGGGCTCTCGAGCGGACCGATCTCGATCGATACGTCGGGCATGATCGGCAGGACCGCGCGGATCACCTCCTCGACGTATCCGTTGGAGACGAACTTCGGGTGCTCGCCGGCGACGATCAGCAGCGAGCCGATGCCCCGCGCGCGCAGCAGCCGGACCTCGCGCACCGCCTGCTCGACGGAGATCGTGATCCGCGGGATCTCGTTGGTGCGCGAGAAGCCGCAGTAGGTGCAGACGTTGACGCACTCGTTGGACAGGTAGAGCGGGGCGAACAGGCGGATCGCGCGGCCGAACCGGCGCCGGGCGAGCTCGCCGCTGCGCTCGGCGAGGTCCGGCAGGGCCTGGACGGCGGCCGGGGACAGCAGGGCGGCGACGTCCTCGAGGGTCTCGGCGCGGCCGCGGCGGAGGATCGGGGCGAGGTCGGCCGGCGCGGTGGCGAGCGAACGCTGGACGAGGTCGGCGATCGGCAGGTCGGGGTAGATGGTGGAGAAGGTCGACATGGAGATGGTTCCGCGGCGAGGAGAGTACCTGTCTCGAAGGACATGTTGGACAGGCGGGCGTGCGTGGCTGTCCGTACCCTGACGGTGTCCATGCGGCCGCGAACAATTGCGCGGTCGCGGGTGCATCGAGGGTCGGACGTCCTCGGGCGCTCCGCGGCGGTCGCGGGGGACCTCCCCCATGCGAGGCCCTTCCCGTGGAGTCGCGGCGCGGGCGTGGCGAGGCCGGGGGCCGCGATCCGCCGCGCGGGTGATGGGCTGCGCAGGCGGCTCGGCACGGCGGGGACGCGGCGCGAGGCCGGGCGTCGCGGTCAGCCGCGGGGGGTGCCGTGCTCGCGCAAAAAGCCGACCACGGCGGCGACGAAGCGCGGCGCGGCGCGCTCGAGGTGGGCGGCGTGGTCGTAGCCGGCGAGCACCTCGATCCGGGCGCCGCCGGGGATCTGCGCCAGCCGCTCGTGCAGGCACGACTGGTTGACGACGGGGTCGCGGTCGCCGTGGATCGCCAGCACGGGCGTGCGCAGCTCGGTGAAGTCGGCCCACACGTGGAGGTCGCGCCAGTCGGCCTTGACCGGGTCGGCGGCCAGCGCGGCGGCGACGAAGGCGTCGGCGACCCCGGGCTCGATCGCGTCGGGCGTGATGAAGTCAGAGCGCGCGGCGGCCTCGGTGTTGGTGGCCTTCGCCGGCGGCCCGGGGGCGTAACCGGCGGGCTCGGCGGGGTCTTCGGCGGGCACGGCGAGCCGTAGAGGATCACCGGGCCGATGGCGTCGCGGTGGCGCTGGGCCGCGAGCGCGGCGACCCGGGCCCCGAGCGACCAGCCGAGCACGGCGGGCTTGTTCGGCAGCCCTTCGCCGGCGAGGGCGGCCACGGCGGCGAGGTCGTCGGCCGCCTGGAGCGGGTCGGTGTAGCCGCTGGGGTCGCGGGCGGTGGCCCCGTAGCCGCGCAGGTCGACGGCGTAGACCGCGAGGCCCTCGGCGGCGAGGTTGTCCATCAACGAGACGCGCGCGCCGGGCACCTGCAGGTCGAAGTCGGGCAGGGCGCTCCAGGTGCGGCCGTGGACCAGGACGATCGCGCCCCACGGCGCCGGCGGCCGCTTGAAATGCACGGCGATGCCGTGGCCGCCGACCGCGACGCTGGTGTGCTGCAGCGCGGGCGGCGAGATGTCCTCGGGGACAGGTGATGCCGGCGCGGTCGCCGGTGGCGATGGAGCCGGCGCCGCGGCGACCTCGGGGGCGACCGGCCTGGCCGCCTCGCCGGCGCAGGCGAACAACGAGGCGGTGACGAGCGCGGCGACGAGGCGGAGCAGCATGCGGGGGAGGGTCGCAAGAAGCGGCGGCCGGAGGCAACGGCGAGGCGCGTGGCAGGCCGCACCGACACGCGCCGGGCTCCCATGCATGGCTGGCGCACGGCGCCGGCGACGAGAAGTGAATCGGCCTGCGCCCGGTGAGCCCGGGAGCAGGTGCCCCGAGCCGCGTCGCCACAGGCGCGGACGTCGACGATCCCGGCGCGATCGATCGGGCAGTGAATCGTCGCGCGCCCGGTGAGCTCGGGGACGGCGTCCCGGTCCGCGTCGGCGCGGGCCCGTTCGCGGCGAACCCGGCGCGGACGATCGGGCCGATCACGTCCTTGTCGAGGACGCCGGCGACCCGGTCGCCGCGATCGCCGCACGCGCGGGAGACGGGGGCCGGGGCTTCGCTGGGCGCGTACCAGGGGTGCTTGACGCGCGATGGCGGCCCGGACCCAGGAGTCCGTGTCAACACCGAGCATCGGATGGCGAGACCTCCCGATCACGTCGAGCCCGCCGGGCGCGGCTGGGCTCGCCCTCTGGCCAGCCCGCGGCTCGAGGGGCTGTCGGTGACGCTGCGAGCCGAGCGCGACCTCGCGGGGATCGGCGAGGCCGGCGACGGGCTCGCCGCGGCCCTCCTGGCGCGCGAGCTGGCGCCCGACGTCGTCGTCATGGGCATCGCCGCGCCGGACTTCGAGGGGATCGGGGCGACGCGGGAGAGCGTCGAGCACGCCCCGCAGGTGCGGGTCGTCGCGCTCTCGGCCCGCACCGACGCGAGGTCGGTCGTCGAGCTCCTGCATCTCGCGCGCGGGCGCGTACGGCTACCGGAGCAAGCAGGCGGCCTTCAGCGAGCTCGCCCGGACGATCCGCGCCGTGACCCGTTCCACTTCAGCGCCGACATCGAGGCCCTCGCACCCTCGGGCGCCTGAGCGCAGGCGGCTCGCGGAGCGGTCG
The DNA here is from genome assembly GCF_002343915.1 of Nannocystis exedens. Lineage (GTDB taxonomy): Bacteria > Myxococcota_A > Polyangia > Nannocystales > Nannocystaceae > Nannocystis > Nannocystis exedens. Next base: position 8,513,774 of record NZ_NETK01000001.1, read on the forward strand.
CAGACGAGGAGAAGCAATGCCCAGCGTCCCCCCCTCCCTCCACCCCGAGGCACCGCCGGTCGCGTCGACCGGCGTCGAGGGTCTCGACGCGATCTTGCACGGAGGCCTCCCGCGCGAGGAGATGCACCTAATCCAGGGGACAGCCGGCACCGGCAAGTCCACGCTCGCGCTGTGCTTCCTGCGCGCCGGCGCCAAGGCCGGGGAAGCCTCGTTGTACCTGACGCTGTCGCAGTCGGCGGCGCACCTCGAGCGGATCGCTCGATCGCACGGCTGGTCGCTCGCGGGCGTCACCGTGCACGAGCTGTCGCCGAGGACCGTCGCCGAGCGGATCGCCGCGCGGCAGACGATCCTGCCGACCGCCGACGTCGAGCTCGGCGAGCTGTTCCAGGACCTCGCGGATCTGGTCGAGCAGACCCGGCCGCGGCGCGCCGTGATCGACTCGCTCAGCGTCCTCCGCCTGCTCGCCGGCGGCCCGCAGCGGTACCACCGCGAGGTCGTGACGCTGCGGCAACTGTTCACCGAGCGCAAGTGTACGCTGCTGACGATCGCCGACTACCCCGCGGAGGGCGAGGGCGGCTCGCTGCCCGAGGTCGATTTCCATCCGTTGTGCGGCTGCGTGATCGACCTCAAGCAGGAGCCGCGGGCGTTCGGCGACGTGCGCCGGCGCCTCCGCATCGTCAAGGCCCGCGGGCTCGCGAGCAACGGCGGCACGCACGACTACAAGATCGCCACCGGTCGGATGGACGTCTATCCGCGGCTCGGCGCGTACAACCGGCCGGAGTACAGCGAGTACGAGATGATCGCCACCGACGTCGCGTCCCTCGACGAGGTGCTCGGCGGGGGGCTCGAGCGCGGGACGGCGTGCCTCCTCGTCGGGCCGACCGGCGCCGGCAAGAGCACCGTGGCGGCCCTTTACGCCGACGCGGCCGCGCGCCGGGGCGGATCTGCGGCGGTGTTCCTGTTCGACGAGCGGCCCGAGACCTTCAAGAGCCGGACCGAGTCGTTCGGAATGCACGTCAATGCGCACATCGAGGCCGGGCGCATGTCGGTGCAGCAGCTCGACTCCGGCGAGATCGCGCCCGGGGAATTCGCGCAGCAGATCCGCGAGATGGTCGAGACGCGCAAGACGCAGGTGGTGGTCATCGACAGCATCGCCGGCTACTTCGCGGCGATGGGCAGCCAGGACGTGCTCGTCTCGCAGCTGCACGAGCTGCTGACATACCTCAGCCGCAGCGGCGTGCTGACCATGCTGATCGGCTCGCAGGAGGGGCTGACCAGCATCGGCCAGGCGCCCGGGCCCGACGTCAGCTACCTGTCCGACTCGATCGTCGTGCTCGGCTTCTACGAGATCCGGGGCAAGATCCACCGCTCGTTCGCGGCCGTCAAGAAGCGGAACGGCCGGCACGCGACGGAGATCCACGAGCTGATCTTTGCAGGCGGCAGCCTCGCGGAGGGCAGCATCCGGCTCCAGGGCCCGCTCCGCGGCCTGCAGCGGATCTTGCTCGACAATCCCGCTCCCGCTTGCGCTCGCAAGGAGGAGGATGACGGCGAGTGAGGCCGACGCGGCGCTCGCCGAGCGCGTCGCCGTGCTCGCGCCGTTCGGGCGCGACGCGGCGGTCGTCGAGCGGGTGCTCGTCGGCGCCGGGCTCCGCGCGACCACGGTCGCCGACGTCGCGGCGCTGCTCGCCGTGCAAGGCGCGGGCGTCGGCGTCATGATGATCGTCGAGGAGGCCCTGACGCCGCCGCACGCGGCCGCGCTCGCGGCCGCGCTCGCCGCCCAGCCGGCGTGGTCGGACCTGCCGGTGCTGCTGCTGCTCGCCGACGTCGACGGGCCGACGCCCGCGGCGGCGCCCCAGGTCGCGGCGCTGTGCTCGGCCGGCAACGTCACCGTGCTCGCGCGGCCGGTCGCCGGGCTGACGCTGGTGACGGCGGTGCAGTCGGCGCTGCGCGCCCGGCGACGGCAATACGAGGTGCGCGACCTGATCTTCCGCGAGCGCGCGGCCCGTGAGGAGGCGGAGACGGCGACCCGGCTCAAGGACGAGTTCCTCGCCACCGTGTCGCACGAGCTGCGCACGCCCTTGAACACGATCATGCTGTGGGGCCAGCTGCTCGCCGGCGGCCGCGTGAAGCCGCCCGACATGCCGCGGGCGCTGCGGGCGATCGAGACCAGCGCGCGCGCGCAGTCGCTGCTGATCGAGGACCTCCTCGACGTCGCGCGCATGCTGTCGGGCAAGCTCCGCGTCCAGCTGCGCGAGGACTCGCTGCTGCCCGCCGCCCAGGCCGCGCTCGAGGTCGTGCGACCGATGGCGCAGGCCAAAAGCGTCCGCCTGGACGCGCAGCTCGACCCGAGCGTCGGCCCGGTGCTCGCCGATCCCGATCGCATGCAGCAGGTGCTGTGGAACCTGCTCAGCAACGCCGTCAAGTTCACGCCCGCGGGCGGCAGCGTGACCCTGTCGCTGACCCGCGACGGCGACGACATGGCGCTCCGCGTCGCCGACACCGGCGCGGGGATCCGCCGCGACTTCCTGCCGCACGTGTTCGACCGCTTCCGCCAGGCCGACCCGACGACGACCCGCGCTCACGGCGGGCTCGGGCTGGGGCTCGCGATCGTCCGCCAGCTGGTCGAGCTGCACGCGGGCTCCGTGACCGCCGAGAGCCCGGGTGAGGGCGCGGGGTCGGTGTTCACGGTCCGGCTCCCGCTCGTCGACCGGCGCGCGCCGCCGGCAGCCTCGCGGCCCTCGGCGCCCGCGCGGCCGCTGATCGGCGTGCGCGCGCTGCTGGTGGAGGACGATCCGGACACTCGTCGCGCGCTCTGCCTGGTGCTCGAAGACGCCGGCGCCGAGGTGACGTCGGTCGCGTCGGCCCCGGCGGCGCGGGCGGCCCTCGACGCGGCCCGCCCCGACGTCTTGCTGTGTGACATCGGCATGCCCGGCGAGGACGGCTACGCGCTGCTCCGCAGCGTGCGAGCGCACGAGCAGAGCGCCGGCGACCGGCCGGTGCCCGCGGCGGCGCTGACGGCGTACACGCGGGACGAAGACCGCCGGCGCGCGCTGGCCTGCGGGTTCCAGACGCACCTGGCCAAGCCGATCGAGCCGGACCTCCTGGTGGCGACCGTCCGCGCGCTCGCCCGCGCGCCGCGGGCGGCGTGACGCCTGCCCGCGGGCGCGGGCCGCCCGAGACGCCGGGGTCGCGGCGAGAGTTTCAAGGGACATGTCCATGGGGACATGGGCGAGCCCGCGGCGGCGGCCCCGCGGGGCATGCCCATCGGCCAGGCGACGCGCTCGCGGCGGAGGTCCTACTGGACATGTCTCGAGAGCCATGCGCCGGGGCCTTGAGGGGGTCCTGGAGGACATGTCCATGGGGCCATGCGGCGAGCCCCCGGCGGCGGTCCCGAGGGGATGTCCATCGGCCAGGCGACGCGCTCGCGCCGGATGATCTATTGGACATGTCCCAAGAGCCATGTTCCGAGGGGCGCGGCGGCGGTCCTGGAGGACATGTCCATGGGGTCGTGCGGCGCGGCTGCGGCCCCGAGGGCAGGCCCACCGGCCAGGCACGCGCTCGCGGCGGAGGTCCTCTTGGACATGTCCCGAGAGGCGTGCGGTAAACTCGCGGCGGCGGTTTTAAAAAACATGTCCCGAGAGCCAGGCGTCGAGCTCGCGGCGCAGTGGGGCGAAGCCGTCGCCGGGGCCGAGCAGGGCGCGGGCCTCGGCGACCAGGGCGCGGGCCTCGGCGCGGGCGGGAGGGTCGGGCCACAGCGCCTCGGCGAGGGCCAGGCGCAGGCGGGCGGACACCTCGGGGCGGGCGGGGGCGTGGTCCCTGGGCTCGGCCGCGAGCGCGCGGCGCAGCGGCTCGCGGGCGGCCGCGGGGTCGCCGGCGTCGAGGGCGGCGCGGCCGAGGCCGAGCAGGAGCGGCTGGACCAGCGGGTGACCGTCGCCGCTCGGCTCGGCGATCGCCAGGGCGCGGCGGAACAGCGCCTGCGCGGCCGGGAAGCGGCGCTCGCGGCGGGCGACCTCGCCGAGGTCGTGCAGCAGGTCGGCGAGCTCGGGGTGGGTCGGGCCGAGGGTGCGCTCGCGGATCGCCAGGGCGCGGCGGAGGATCGCCTGCGCCTCGCCGAGCGCGCCCTGGCGCAGGCGGATCCGGGCGATGGGGCGCAGCGACGCGGCGACCGACAGGTGGTCCGGGCCGAGCGCGCGCTCCTTGATCGCCAGGGCGCGGGCGTGCAGCGCGGCGGCCTCGTCGTCGCGGCCGGTGTCGGTCAGCGCGGCCGCGAGGTTGCCGGTGAGCATGGCGGTCTGCGGGTGGTCGGGGCCGAAGAACTCCTCGGCGAGGGCGACGGCGCGGCGGTGGCCGGCCTCGGCCTCGGCGTGCAGGCCGAGCTCGGCGAGGGTGTTGCCGAGGTTGCTCAGGGTGCCGATCAGCGCCTGCGGGTCGGGCCGCTCGGGGCGGTCGAGCAGGGCCAGGGCGCGCTCGTGGAGCTCGCGCGCGGCCGCGAACTCGCCGCGGATCTGGCGGACGATGCCGGTGTGGCCGAGCCGCTTGGCCTCGAGGACATGTCCCTCGGGACCTAGCCTTTGGGCCATGGCGCCGGCGAGCTCGGACCAGCGGATCGCGTCCTCGGTGGCGGTCTGGTAGACGCCGACGCAGGCGATCAGCTCGATCATGGCGCGCGCGGCCAGCTCGTCGAGGCGGGCGGCCACGGCGGCGAGGGCGGCGCGGGTCAGGGTGATCTCGGCGGCCCGGGGGTCGCGGGTGCGGTTCTGCAGCAGGCCGAGGATGTAGGCCGCCTCGGCGGCGAGCGGCGGGTGGTCGAGGTGGGCGGCGGCGGCGTGGGCCTCCTCGGCGCGGGCGAGGCCGTCGGGCAGGCGGCCGGCGTCGAGCAGCGCCTTGGCGTCGGCGAGCTGCTGACGGACGGCCTGGATCTGCGCCAGCGCGGCGGGGTCGGCGGGCGGGGCGGGCGGGGCGGCGAGGGCGGCCGGGTCGGCGCAGCGCTGCACCGGGGTCAGGGCGGCGGCCGCCTGGACGGCGCGGCCCTCGACGTCGGGACCTGTCCGAACGAGCAGGTCGGTGAGGGCCGCGAGCTCGCGCCGGCGCTCGTCGAGGCAGGTCATGCGCAGGTCGAGGAGCTCGTGCGACTGCTCGCGGCGGACGTGGGTGGCCCGGCAGGCGTCGGCGTGGGCGGCCAGCCAGGCGGCGGCCCAGGCGTCGAGGGTGGCGACGACGCGGTCGGCGGTGGCGCGGGCGTGGGCGCGGCCGGTGGTCAGCAGGGCGGCGTGGACCTGGGCGCGGCGGGTCGGGTCCCAGGCGCCGGCGAGGGCCAGGGCGCCGCCGCGGCAGACCTCGTCGTCCTCGCCCGACTGGGCGTAGCCCCACACGCCGGCGCCGAGCAGCAGGCCGAGCGCGAGGCCGGCGGCGCCGGCGGCCCGGGCCCTGCGCGAGCGCAGGGCCCGGCGCTCGAGCACGTCGAGCAGGGCGCCGACGTCGGGCCAGCGCGCGCGCGGGTCGACGCTGAGGCCGCGGGCCAGCGCGCGCGGCAGCCAGGCCGGGATGCGTCTGTCTCTGGGGACAGGTCGAAGCTTGCCGCGGGAGATCGCCTGCAGCAGCGCCATCGCCCCGCCGTCGCCGAACGGGTGGGCGCCGTGGACCGCCTCCCACAGGGCGACGCAGAAGCTGAACTGGTCGCTGCGCGGGCTGGTCGGCAGGCCCATGAACTGCTCGGGGGCCATGTACGCCGGCGTGCCGACCAGGGCGCCGACGCGGGTCAGGCGGCTGTCGACGCTGACCAGCGAGCCGACGTCGAAGTGGGCGCCCGAGGCCTCGGGGAGGCGCTCGCGCAGGCCGGAGGCCCACGGCGGCGGGGTGTCGAGGCCGACCCTCGGGTGGCGCGCGCTCGAGGCCTCGGGCGGGCGCTCGCGCAGGCCGGAGGTCCAGGCCGGCGGGGTGTCGCCGAGCTGCAGGTCGCGCGGGCTCGCGGCCGCGGGCGGCCGTTCGCGCGGGCCCGAGGTCCAGGCCGGCGGGGTGTCGCCGAGCTGGGGATCGCTCGCAAGCTCGGGCGGCCGTTCGCGCGGGCCCGAGGTCCAGGCCGGCGGGGTGTCGCCGAGCTGGGGATTGCTCGCAAGCTCGGGCGGCCGTTCGCGCGGGCCCGAGGTCCAGGCCGGCGGGGTGTCGCCGAGCTGGGGATCGCTCGCGCTCGCGGGCTCGGGCGGCCGTTCGCGCGGGCCGGAGCCGTCGAGGAGGCGCTCGCGCAGGCCGGAGGCCCACGCCGGCAGCGAGTCGCTGGCCTTTGGGACATGTCCGTCGGGACCTGGCTCTTCGGACTCGCTCGTGCGGGCCAGGCCGAAGTCGAGCACGCGCACGCGGCCGTCGTCGCCGACGAGCACGTTCTCGGGCTTGAAGTCGCGGTGGACCAGGCCGGCGGCGTGGGCGGCCTGCAGGCCGCGGCCGGCGGCGACGAACAGGGCGAGCACGTCGCGCCAGGGCAGCTTCCGCTCGGCGAGGTAGTGGCGCAGGGTGACGCCCGGGACGAACTCCATGGCGACGAAGACGCGGCCGTCGACCTCGCCGGCGTCGTGGACCGCGACCACGTTGGGGTGGGCCAGCCGGGCCAGCGCCTTGGCCTCGCGCCGCAGGCGGGCCCCGGGGCCGTGGCTGTCGCTCTCGGGCGCGCCCTCGGGCCGGCCGAGCAGCTTGAGCGCGACCTTGCGGTCGAGGCCGGGGTCGAAGGCGGCGTAGACGACGCCCATGCCGCCGGCGCCGAGCCGCTCGAGGATGATGTAGCGCCCGAGCAGCTGGCCGGGCTCGAGCGGGGCGTCGGCGGCGCGGGGCGCCGGCGCGACCGGATCGTCGGCGACCGCGGTGCGCGTCAGCGCGAGCGTCTCGGCGTAAGCGCGGTCCTCCACCAGCGAGGCAGTATATCGAGGCCCTCGCCGGCCCGCGCGGGCGGTTTTGCTCGGCCGGGATTGCGAAGGCGGACCCCGTCCGCATGCGGTCCGCAGGCGCGAGGCGAGGCGGGACCGAGCCGGGCCGAGCCCGGCCCGCGATGGCACGGATGAGATCGGCGCCGCCGCGCCTGGGCGGCCCGTCGCCGCAGGGCGTGACGCGAAACGCGAGGACGCGGCCGCGCGGCGAGGGTCACGAACAGGCGACGCGCGCGGCCGGAGACCGCGTGGCGACGTGGACGAGCGCCGCGAACACGGCCGAGCGGCGCCCGGCACCGTCGGCTCCGTCCCACCGCGAGGATCCGCGAACCGCAGGTCGTCGGCGACCGGGCGCGGGCATCGTCTCGCGCCCCGAGCACGGACGCGCGTCGACCGATGCACCCGCGCGGATGCGGCGAGGCGAATGCGTCGATCGCCGTGCGACGCACCGGTACGCGCCGAGGCGAACGCGTCGATCGTCGTGTCGTGATTGGCAATCGAGGATGACAGGACCGCCAGGGGCCGTGACGCGCCCTCGCGTCCCCGGCGGCCTGGCGGTCCGCGCTCACTTCACGAGCAGGACGAGGTTGTCGAACCAGATGTCGGAGGCCTTCGTCGACCCTTCCCCTCATCGCCAACCCACCACTTGGTCATCATGCCGCAGTGCCCGCCTGTATGCTCCGATCTTGTTCGCGCGGCGCGAGTACATACTGGGCTCTTCCGCACCGCGAACTGGGCATTTCGCTCGTCGATCAAAGCGCGCAGTCGGAACGGCCTGGCAGCGGACCACATACCAGCCGAACTCGTCGACCGTCTGCCGCTCCGACGCGGCGCGGCATGAGGCACTTACGCGACCTTCTCGGCCACGTCAATGGATGGATCGAGAGCCCGCCGAGGTCGCGCCGCAGCCAGCGATCCAGCTCGGCCCCGGTCGCCGCGACGAATCGACGGCTGACCGCGCTCTTGCTCGTGCCCCTCGTCTTCACGTCCTCGGGCACCTTCTCCAGCGAGCGCCCGTATTTGCGAGTCGACACGCCGATCAACATCTGCTCGACCGCCCGCCGATTCAGGGGATCCTCGGAGGCGAGCCGGTCCCAGGTCGCAAGATTCACCTCCTTGCCGTCCTTGCGGACCCGCGGCCGCTGCACCTCGACTCGCCGCCCTCCAAGGGCGAGACTCCCCGCGGTCGTGCCGTTCCGGCTGGGCCGATCTCCCATGCCTCGCGCGTACCGAGGCCCGCACAGCTCCTCGACCTCCTGCTGCAGCAGGGCGCTCAGCGCGACCAGTCCGAGGCGTGTCACCGCCCCGTACAGCTCCTCGTGGAGCAGCTCCGGCAGCGGCATCGTGAGCTGACGGCTCGTCGGTGCGACGATCTCGACTTCGTTCCTGGGGCTCTTCCTGGCACTCTTGATCACGGCGGTCCTTGTCGTTTTCGAGCCCCGAGAATCCTCTCGGGGTGATGAGGCCGCCACCTGAAATTTCAACAGCACCCGGGACATGGCCGGAACACCGCGTAGGGACCGGTTCCGGTCGCGACCCAGTACACCGTGAGCGACAGCGCCTCGGCGCAGAGGAGGCCGCCGAGGATCCGCACCCGGAGCGGGAGAGGGGACATGGTGTCAGTATAACCCGCACCATGAGCAGCACATGAGGGATTCCCGCGACCTCGGTGCACGCTCTGGAGACACAAACTCGACGCGGCGGCCGACCTGCTGCCGCGCGCTGTCGATCATCTCGCTGTCAGGTGGTCCGCGCACGTGTGCTATACGCAGCCCATGAAGATCGCCATCCTCGGTCCCGGAGGGATCGGCAGCACCTTCGCCTTCCAGCTCGCGCGCGCAGGCCACGATGTCACCGTCATCGCCCGCGGTGCCCGCCTCGCCTATCTCGAGCGCGAGCAGGCGATCGTCAAGAACACCGGAGAGCGCGCCGCAGTCCGGGTCCAGGGCGCCCTCGATCCCGCGACCGAGTGGGACCTCGTGCTGGTCACCGTGCTCGCGTCTCAGGTCGACGCCGTGCTGCCGGCCCTCGCCGCCAGCGCAGCGCGGACGATTCTCTTCATGTTCAACACGTTCGAGCCGCTCGACCGCTTACGCGACGCCGTCGGCCGCGAGCGCGCCGCCTTCGGCTTCCCGGCGATCCTCGCCTGGCTCGACGACGGCGTGTTGACGACCCGCATCGTCACTCGCGGCCCGCTGCTCACCCCGGTCTCCGATCCCGCCTGGGCCCCGGTCTTCACCGCTGCGGGCGTTCCCACGGTCGTAGAGCCCGACATGCAGAGCTGGCTGCGCACCCACGCCGCCTTCGTCGTCCCCGGCATGATCGCCAGCGTGCGGGCCCATGAGCGCCGCGTCGGCATCTCCTGGTCCGAGGCGATGGCGCTCGCCCGCGCGTCCGACGAGGGGTTCCGCCTGGTGCGCCGGCTCGGCGACGCCGTCGTCCCCGCCGCGATGGTCACCTACAGCCGCCTGCCCACCGTGGCGACCGCCGCCCTGATGTGGGCGATGAGCCGGAGCCCGTCGATCCGTCGCTCCGGCGCCGCCGGTCCCGGCGAGTCGCGCACGCTGATCGACATGATGAGCGCCGCGGGCCCCGACCACACCCGGGCCCTGCTCGCCGTGCGCCCGTAGCCGCCGCGCGCCCGTGGCTGCCGCGCGGCGCGTATCCCGGTCAGGAAACCCCATGTTCCGCGCCCTGGTGTTCGTCGCTGATCTTCGTATGCACCGAGCCGCAGGACATGCGGCGCGGGTTTGATGCGCTCGCGCTCACGGTGCGCCAGGTGATCGGCGAGGACCCACGCGGCGGATCATCGTCGAGCCTCCAGCACGTCGAGCACGCGCCCGAGCATGTCGGCCTCGACATGACCGCGGATCCGGAGCACCACGCGCGTAGAGGGCGGCTCTGGTCGCTTACCACAGGTTTGAGTGTGCCTCACGTCGGGGGCCGGCACGGAGGCTTGGGGCCGGCGTCTTTCGCGCAACGAACGCCGCCGTTGTCGGACCACGCCTCGCGCGGCGCGTACCCGCCGTGCTCGTCGATGGCCATGTCGGCCCAGTGCCCCGTGGCGAACGACGAGCCGCGGGCGATGCGGGTCGAGTTCTCGTTGGCGGTGTTGCCCGTCGAGGTCGCCTCCGCGACGTTGCCGAACATGTCCACCACGCCATCCGGCGTCGTGTCGCCCGGCTTGCTGCCGACCGGCCAGGGCCGCTTGCGACCGCAGCCGGTGCGCCCGTCCTCTCGCCGCTGGCCGAGGTCGAGCACCGCCAGGTCGCAGCTGGGCTTCGCGTCGCCCCAGGGGAACTTGCGCTGGGCCTCCCGCCCGCGCGCCGCCCAGCCCCACTCCTGCGCGGTCGGCAGTCGCTTGCCCGCCCAGAGGCAGTACGCCTCGGCCTGGTACCAGTCGATGCAGTTGATCGGCATGTCGTCGGCGTCCGTCATCTGCCAGGTGCAGGCGAGCTCGGCGCGCTGGCCGGTCGCGGACAGCGGCGGCGAGTAGCCGGCGTCGACGAACTTGCGGAAGGCCGCCACCGTCACCTCGGTGCGGTCGAGCCAGAAGGGCTCGAGGTGGTAGGTCTTGCGGTCCTCGGTGTAGACCGTGTCGCCGCCAGCGATGAACACCATCCCGGGCTCGTCCGCGCAGTCCCGCGGCGCGGCAGGTGCGGGGGGCTCGCTCGCCGTCTGCGCGCGGGGAGGCGCCGGAGCTGGCGCGGGGGTGTCGGCCGGTCGCGGCGCCGAGCCGCAGGCGAGCGGCGCGAGGACGAGGAGCGTTCGATACACAGCCGGTCGTTTCATCATGATCGTCGCAGCTCGGAGGCTTCCTTGATGTGTTTGATGACGGTGTCGTTGCTGGCCTTGAGGTCGCCGACCACGTCGAGGAGGTCGAACCGCGAGCTGAAGGCCTGCTCGCCCTTCCCGGCGTAGCTGATGCGAACTTGCAGCCATGAGCACGGGAGCTGCGTCCGCGCCTTGACGTGGGCCTGCACGGCGGCCACCAGCGTGGCCTTGTCGACGCCTGCGGCCTTGGCCACCACCTCGGCGGCCGTGGCGATCGCGGTCGCGCCGTCCATCTTGCGCAGTACCTGCGCCACGTTGGGGTCCACCGGGCCCGGATCGGCGTTGAAGAGCCGCCGATATCGCTTCGCGGCGTCGGGGTCCTCGACGCCGTCCTTGCCGCGAGAGAAGGGGGTGTAGCGCTCGAGGTCGAGGAAGAAGCCGTCCGAGTGGTCGGGGTTGCCCAGCACGGTCTCGTTCTTCGGCACGAAGGCGCCCCCCTCCCCGTACTTGCCGACGCCGCGCAGGTTCTCGTCGAAGAACCGCTTGAGGCAAGAGTGGCAATCATAGTAGGCACCGAAGGGGACGCCGCCGAAGGTGCAGTCGCGGCGCATGGTGCGATTGTACTTCGCCAGGACCTTGCGCGTCATGGCGTCGGTGATGCTGGTCTTGCTGTCGACGTAGGCTTTGGGGTGCTGGACGGCGTCGCTGCCCGGAGGGAGGATGGGCAGTCCGCGGCGCAGCTGCATTCCGTCCAGCGTGCCGTTCGCTTCGGTCGCCTGGCCGACGCCCCAGCCGCGGCTCCAGAACCAGTCGCCGCCGGCGTGGAAGACGGCGTCGAAGCTGCCCTTGCGGTACGAGTTTGTGTCGACGCCGAGCATCACGAGCCGGGTGTCCTTGTCCTCCGCCCGGGTGTTGAACGGCGCGAGGCTGTGGGTGAACTTCAGGCCCGTCTCGTTGCCGAAGAACTGCAGCGCGACGATCTCCGGCATCGTCGTGCTCTTCGCCCCTGGCGCGTTCGGCGTCCGCTTGGTGCATTCTTCGCGCAGGAACGTCGCCAGCGCGTCGGGGCTGGCGAAGTCGTCCTTGCTCGTCAGCGGCTGCAGCGGATAGGCAGGGCGGCGGCCCGGGCCGATCTTGCCGCCCTCGCGCAGGGCCTTGAGGTACACCGCGGTCGGCTGATCGACCGTCCCCATCTCGACGATGTGCGCCAGCCAGGCCGTGACCTGCGTCGGCGAGTCGAGGATCCAGTAGCGCACCAGGCCGAGCAGGGTCGTCAAGGTGGTGACGGTCTGCTCGGCGGCCGACTTCGCAGGGGTCCATTCGGCGTCGACCTCGGCCGCGGGCCTGAGCGCCGCCATGCGCCCGCGCAGGTCGTCGAGGTGGGCGAGCGTCTTCTTCACGGCCTCCAGGGCCTTGTTCAGATCGGCCAGGAAGAAGCTGCGATTCATGTCCCGGGCGTTGTAGCCCTCGGAGGACCAGACGGCATCAGCCGCGAGCGCGCCGGAGTCGTCGTGCTTGGGCTGCTTGCCGGGAGGCACGGGCGCGAGCTCGCCGACAGCCTTGGTCGCGGCCTTCGGCGCGAAGGGCTTGAACAGGCGATCGACAGCCTCGAGCGCGGCAAGGTGCGGCCAGCTGTCCATGAGCGCCTCAAGGGTCGCTCGATGGTGCTCGAAGCGCTCGAGGTAGGCGCGGAACTTCTTGGCGGTCTTCGCCTTGGCGAGGTTATTCTGGACGTTGCTGACGAGCGCCTTGGCGACGCCGAAAACGCCCTTGCGCTTGCCGCCGCCACGCAGGGCGGTCACCCAGTCGAGCATGATCCGGACAGGTGAGAGGAACTTGGGCTGCGACCAGATCGCGGTCGAAAACTCGCCGGCGCGCACGCTGCCCGGTTTGACGTCGATCCTCTTGTGGCTCGTGGCGATGCCGTAGATCTCGATGAGGTCTTGCTTGAAGCCCAGCACCGCGCCGAGCGTGAACACGTCGAACTCGCCGGGCGTCACGCTGCCGCGACTGGTCGACAGGTAGCCGAGCCAGATCAAGTCCTCCTGCAGCTCCCGGACGTAGACCGGGTTGGCCCGTGCCGAAGGTCCAGGCGGCCCGTGCTCGAGGCCGTATTTCGCCTCGCCCTGGACCCACGCTCGCTTCTGGCGCGGTTTCTGGCCCTTCTTTCCGGGGACGGTGGTCGCCCTGCTGCGATGTCGCGGCGGTCGAGCAGAAAATTCGGCGGTGCTGCTCCGCGCGTCGATGCTCGTGCGCGCGGGCCCGGGATCCACCCAGCCCGCGCCTGTCGCGGTCGGCATTCAGGGCGGTCGCATCGCGACCGCGACTCAGTCGGCGAGCGCGGCGCGGCCGAGTCGGGCGCCGCGGTCGAGCGCCTCGGCGCCCGCGAGGACGGCGCGACGGGCCGCGGCGCCGTCGTCGTAGCCGGACAGGAAGAAGTCCCACGCGGCCGCGTAGAAGCCGGCGAAGGCGGCGGCGAGCGCGTCCTCGCCGAGCGCCTGCAGCTGCCGCACGGCGGTCGAGCGATTGATGCCCCACGCGTCGGCGTACGGCAGGCCGAGCACGCTGAGGGCGCGCGAGCCGGTCGGCGAGACGCGCCAGGCGAGCTCGCGCAGGCGATCCCACAGGAACTTCGCGGGCGTGTCGACGACGGCCCACGGCAAGCGCGCGACGTAGTCCTCGTGCTGGAGGAGCGAGGCGGCGTCGATGCGGCGGATGCTCGCGGCGTCGTGCGCGGTGGCGGTGGGGTAGGGCGCGCCGAGCAGCACGCGGACGGTGCTCGCCACCGAGGGGACGTAGAGCGGCTGGTCCTTGAGCGCGTGGAGGGCGACGAGCTGCGGGCGCGGGACGTGGATCGGGTCGGGGAAGCGCTCGAAGTAGAGGACCTCGGCGCGCGCCTGCAGGTCGAGGGCGCCGCGCAGGCCGCCGATCGCGGCGTCGAGCCGCGCGGGGTCCTGCACGAGGACGTGGAGGTCGACGTCGCTGAGCTCGGGCACGTAGTCGAGCGGGGCGTGCCACGGCTTGACCGCGGAGCCCTTGGCGTAGAGGCCGACGAGCTCGTCGCGCGGCAGGCGTTCGAGGAGCGCCGTGACGTAGGCGCTGGTCATGCCTTCGACCTCGCCGCGGATGCGGGCCGGCTCGGGGTAGGGGGCGTCCCAGGTCACGGCGTCACTGTACGTGGCGCGGCTCGCCGCGTCACCGCGGGGGCAGCGGTCGGGGCCGCGGCGAGGACGGCGAGCCGCTCGCGACGCGCTCGAGCGTCGTCGCGCTCGCGAGCGGACAACGTCCGTCGCGCAGTCGGCAGCCGCTCCGGGGGCCGGAGGCGGAGGTGGAGGAGCCGACGGGGCGGCCGGGCGGCGTCGGTCCGGGCGACGTTGGCGACCCGGCCCTGGGCGTGCGGATGTAGACGACCCGCTGGTCGCAGCCCGAGACGCCGACCTGGGCGGCCCAGAACCCCTTCTTGCTGCCTCCCGCGTGAGCCGGCGGGGTTGCGGGGCTGCGGGGTCGAACCGGCCGACGACGTCGGCGTCGCGGACGAGGTGCGCGCGCGACCTGTTCCGATCGAACCGTCATCGACTTGCCGTGAGCCGGAGCTCGCCGGTCGGCGAGCTCCGGTCGAAGGCGTCACGCGGCCGGCTGGGCGAGGCTGGCGAGGTCGATGACGAAGCGGTAGCGCACGTCGCCGGCCAAGAGGCGCTCGTAGGCGCGGTTGATCTGCTGGATCGGGATGATCTCGACGTCGGAGACGATGCCGTGGGCGGCGCAGTAGTCGAGCATCTCCTGCGTCTCGGCGATGCCGCCGATGCCCGAGCCGGCCAGCCGCTTGTTCCCCCAGATCAGCCCCATCGCGCCCACCGGCGTCGGCTCGGGCGGGACGCCGACGAGCACCATCGAGCCGCCGACGCGCAGGGTCCCGAGGTACTTGTTGTAGTCGTGCGGGGCCGAGACGGTGTCGATGATGAGGTCGAAGCGGCCGGCGAGCTTGGTGAAGGTCGCCTCGTCCTTCGTGACGGCGAAGGCGTGGGCGCCGAGCCGGCGGGCGTCGGCCTCCTTCGCGGGCGAGGTGCTGAGCAGGGTGACCTCGGCGCCCATCGACGCGGCGAGCTTGACCGCCATGTGGCCGAGCCCGCCGAGGCCGACGACCGCCACGCGGTCGCCCTTCTTGCAGCCGTACTGGCGCAGCGGCGAGTAGGTGGTGATGCCGGCGCAGAGGAGCGGGGCGGCGCCGGCGGGGTCGAGGCCGGCGGGGATCTTGAGGGCGAAGTGCTCGGCGACGACGATCCGCGTCGAGTAGCCGCCGTAGGTCGGGGTCTTCCGATCCATCTCGGTGGAGTTGTAGGTCAGCGCCGAGCCCTTCTCGCAGAACTGCTCGAGGTCGCGGCGGCACACCTCGCACTCGCGGCACGAGTCGACGACGCAGCCGACGCCGGCGAGGTCGCCGACGGCGAGCTTCGTCACCTCGGCGCCGACGCGGCTGACGCGGCCGATGATCTCGTGGCCCGGCACCATCGGGAAGATGGCGCCGCCCCACTCGTCGCGCGCCTGGTGCAGGTCGGAGTGGCACACGCCGCAGTAGAGAATGTCGATGAGCACGTCGTGCGGGCCGGGCTCGCGGCGCTCGATGGTGTACGGAGCGAGCGCCGCGCCCGCATGCGCGGCCGCGTAGGCAGGGGTCTTCAGCATGGGTCGTTCCTCTCCTCGGGCGGGGAGCGTAGGCGCGGGGCCGGGCGCGGGGAATCCGTAGAATGCGAACACGCCATGTAGTAAATCTTCACAATGGCCTTCACGCCCCTGAACGCCCTGAACACCTTCCTCGCGGTGGCGCGGCACCGGAGCTTCGCCGCGGCGGCGACGGAGCTGGGGATCTCGCCGTCGGCGTCGAGCCAGGCGGTGCGCCAGCTCGAGGCGCGGCTCGGGGTGGCCCTGCTGTCGCGGACGACGCGGAGCGTGGCGCTGACCGAGGCGGGGCGGCGGCTGTTCGAGCAGGCGGGGCCGGGGGTCGAGCAGGCGCTCGAGGCGCTCAAGTCGGCCTCGGCGCGGGCGGACGAGGTCACGGGCAAGGTGCGCCTCACGGTGCCGGCGATGGCAGTGCCGTTCGTGATCACGCCGGTGCTGCCGCGGTTCGTCGCCAGCTATCCGAAGGTCGAGGTGGAGGTCCAGGTCGAGAACCTCCGCCGCGACATCGTCGCCGAGGGCTTCGACGCCGGCGTCCGCCTCGAGGAGTTCATCGAGCGCGACATGGTCCAGGTCCGGCTGACGCAGACGTCGCGCTTCGTGGTCGCCGGCGCGCCGTCCTACCTCAAGCGGCGGGGCGTGCCGGAGAGCCCGAAGGACCTGCTCGCGCACGAGTGCATCACGTACCGCTCGCCGACCACGCGGGCGCTGTACGCCTGGGAGCTCGAGCGCGGCAAGAAGAGCTGGCGGCTCCCCGTGCAGGGCAGCATCACCACCAACGACGAGCGCGTGATGCTGGCCATGGCCGAGGCGGGCGTGGGCCTCGTCTATGCGTTCGAGCCGACGATCCTGCCGCAGCTCAAACGCGGCAGCCTGCGCGTCGTGCTCGAGCCGTTCGCCGCGGCGGTGCCGGGGCTGTTCCTCTACTTCCCCAGCCGCGCGCAGGTCTCGCCCGCGCTGCGCGCCTTCATCGACACGGCCCGCGAGGTGACCAGCGCGCTGCGCACGAGGGGCCGCGAGGCCGAGCGTTGAGGTCCACGGTCGCCGCGCGAGCCGCGAGCGGGGCGCGAGGGCATCGGGGATGCGCGCCAGGAGCGCGGGCGGCGAATTCGACGCCGCGCCGGTCGCCGACGAACGCGCCCCACGGGTCCCGCGTTCGCGGTAAAAGTCCCGCCCTCACGATGCCAGCCAGCGCCCCCAGAGTCGGGATCGATTTCGGCACCTCGAGCTCGGCGCTCGCGCTCGTCGACGCCGAGGGTCGGGTCCGCTTCGCCCAGCTGCCGACGCTCGGCACGCTCGCGCCGAGCTGGCGCACCCTGCTGTTCTTCGAGCCCGACGAGCAGGAGGTCGCGCTGCCGATCCAGTACGCGGCGGGCGGCGAGGGGATCGAGGCGTACCTCGAGTGCATGGGCGAGGGCCGGCTGCTGCAGTCGTTCAAGACGCACCTCACGACCGAGTCGATCGGGCGCACGCAGGTCGCTCACCACGCGATCGGGCTCGACGACATGATCGCGCTGTTCTTGCAACGGCTGCGCGAGCGCGCCGAGCAGAACCTCGGCGTGGCGATCGACGCGGCGACGATCGGCCGGCCGGTCCACTTCGCCGGCGGGACCACGCCCGAGGCCGACGCGCTGGCGGCCGAGCGCCTGCTGGCGGCGGCGCGCCGGGCCGGCTTCCGCGACGCGCGCCTCGAGTTCGAGCCCGTCGCGGCGGCGCATCACTACGAGCGCACGCTGACGCGGCCCGAGCTGGCGCTGGTGGCCGACTTCGGCGCGGGCACGACCGACTTCTGCCTGATGCGCATGGGCCCGACCGGCCGCGGCAACGACCGCGCCCGCGACATCGTCGGCACGGGCGGCGTCGGGGCGGCCGGCGACGACCTCGACGCGGCGCTCATCGAGCACCTCGTGTGCCCGGCGCTGGGCAAGGGCGACACCTACGTCGAGATGGGCAAGGAGCGGCTGATCCCCAACTCGTATTATTACAAGCTGGCGCGCTGGCATCACCTGCCGTTCCTCGCCGGCGCCCGCGTGCGCGCCGAGCTCGAGCGCCTGCGCCGCGGCGCCCGGCACCCCGAGCGGATCGCCAAGCTGATGCACATCATCGAGACCAACGGGGCGTTTCACCTGCACAAGTCGGTCGAGCGCACCAAGGTCGAGCTGTCGAGGAGCCGGCAGGCGAAGTTCGACTTCAGCGACGGCGAGATCGACATCCACGCCGCGGTGTCGCGCCGCGACTTCGAGCGCTGGATCGCCCCGGTGACCGCCTCGATCGCGGCCTGCCTCGACGACACGCTGGCCCGCGCCGGCGTGACCCCGGCCGACGTCGATTGCGTGTTCATGACCGGCGGCACCGCGTTCGTGCCGGTCGTCCGCGCGCTGTTCGAGGCGCGCTTCGGGGCCGAGAAGCTGCGCAGCGGCGACGAGCTGATGTCGATCGCGTCGGGCCTGGCCCTGCGCGCCGCGACGCCCGACGCCGGGTGAGCGTCGGGCGACGAGCCCGGGCCCGCCCGCGGGGGCACCCCGACTCCTGGCGACGGCGACCGCTGGGAGCCACGAGGAGCCGGGGCGACGCCGTCGCGACCTCCGGAGGACCCTCAGCGAAGTTCCCCCGAGGTCGGCGCCCCCTGCATTTTCGCCGTGGTCGCGGGTCGCCGGGTTAGAATGGGGCCGCATCGTGAAACGACGCGAGCTACTCGTCTCCATGGGCGCAGGCGCCGGCTGGCTGGTCGCCGGCGTCGGATCGATCGGTTGTCGCCCGCGTGCCGGCGAGCCCGCCGGCGCGGCCGCCCCCGATCCGCCGCGGGTGCTCGAATCGTGGCTGGAGCGCTGGCTGGCGGCGTTCAACGATCCGGACCTCGGCGTGTACGCGCGGTTCGTCGAGACGCTCGCGCCGACGGTGCGCCCGTACGTCGACGACGACCTGGCGGTCCGCGAGGTCACCGGCGGGTTCGAGCTGCTTTCGGCGCAGGTGACGGGTCCGCAGGAGATCACGGCGTGGGTGAAGGATCGGGCGTGGGACCGGCGCTCGAAGGTGGTGCTCACCGCGTCGGGCCCGGACAGGCTCGACGACATCGCCTTCGCCGGCGCGCCGGCCGAGGGGACCCTCCCGCGGCTCGACCAGGACGCGGCGATCGCCGCGGCGAAGGCGAAGCTCGACGAGGCAGCCCGGGCGGGTCGCTTCAACGGGGCGGTGTTGATCGCGCGCGGGGAACAGGTGCTGTTCAGCGCGGGCCACGGCTCGGCGGACGACGCACGAGCGCTGCCGGTGACGCCGTCGACCCGGTTCTGCGTCGGCTCGATGGGCAAGGCGTTCACGGCGGTGGCGATCATGCAGCTCGTCGAGCAGGGGCGCCTCGGCCTGGCCGACCCGCTGGCCCGCCACCTGCCCGACTACGCCAACCGGAGCCTGGCCGAGCGCGTGACGGTGGAGCACCTGCTGACCCACACCGGCGGCACCGGCGACATCTTCGGCCCGCAGTACGACGCCAACGCCGAGGCGCTGAAGACCACCGCCGACCTGGTGCGCTTCTACGGCGCCCGCGAGCCGGCGTTCGCGCCGGGGTCGCGGTGGGGCTACAGCAACTACGGGTTCGTCCTGCTGGGGGCGATCCTCGAGCGCGTGACGGGCAAGCCGTACGAGGCGGTGTTTCAGGAGCGGATCTTCGGGCCCGCGGGGATGTCGAGCACGTCGCAAGCGTCCGCCTCCGCGCGCGCGACCGCCATTCCGTACACCGGCGCGGGGGCGACGGGGCGCAAGGCCCTGAAGCCGTACGAAGGGCTGCCCGCCGGCGGCGGCTATTCGACCGTCGAAGATCTGCACGCCTTCGTCGTGGCCCTGCGGCGCGGGGCGCTGGTCGGCGCGGCGACCCTGGCGGCGATGACGGCCCCGAAGGTCGCGGCAGGCACGTCGCACTGGGGCCTCGGCCTGGCGGTGCGGACCTGCAACGGCGAGAGCTTTTATGGGCACGGCGGCAGCGCCCCGGGGGTCAGCGGCGATCTGGCGATCTATGATGATTGGGTGACCGTGGTGCTTTGCAACCGCGGGCACCCGGCTGCCGTCGTCGCGGCCGATTTCATCGGTGCGCGCCTGCCAGCGGGGTGACGGCGAGCTCGCGAGCCGCCGTGATCATGCGCGTATGGTGCTTGCAATTGCAAGCACGCGAGCCGGGCGCCTCGCAGGTCAGGCGCCGAGCGGCGGGGACCAGACCCGCGAGAGGGCGGGCAGGCGATCGCATGTCCGTAAGGACATGTCACTCACGACAAAATAAAATGTCCGAAAAGACAGGCGAGCGGCGGGCCGATGGCTGGTCACGCGCAGGCGTCGGCGAGCCGCGCGAGGACGTCGCCGACCACCGCCTCGAGCTCCGCGACGCCTCGCGCCTGCGCGCATCGACACCCGATCGCCGTCGATGCGGAGGCCTCACGAGGTCGGCCAGCCGCGGAGCAGCGCGCGCAGCGGCCTGACTGGTCTCGCGTCGGTCGGGCTTTCGCGGTCGGCGCGGCGCGGGCGAAGCCGGGCTCGAACCCGACCGTCGATGGGCGTGCGCGGAAAGGAATTCTCGGACTCACGGTCCGTCGTGCTTTCGCGGTCGGCGCCGCGGGACGAAGCCGGGCTCGGACCCGGTCGTTCGCGCGCGGCGCGAGCGAGCCGGCGATGAGGCGCGCGAGGAGGATGCTCGGGTTTCGCGGGCGCGGGCGGTGACGCGGTGGTAAAAGGCCCGGACGATGTGGTCCGTGCCTGGCGTGCTGGTCGTCCTGTTCCTCGCCGGCGGGCTCGCGTACACCGCGAGCTGCGCGCTGCAGGAGCGGCTGATCTTTCCGCGGCAATACGCCAACCAGCACGCCCTCGCGCGGCCGCCGGTCGGCGTCACGTCGCTGTGGAGCCGTGCGCCCGACGGGCCGCAGGTCGAGGCGTGGTTCATCCCGGCGAGGGGGGCGAGCGCCGACAGCCCCGGGCCGGCGGTGATGTTCTTTCACGGCAACGGGGAGCTCATCGATCATCAGCTGACGCTGGCGGCGTCGTACGTCGCGCGCGGGGTGTCGGTGCTGCTGCCGGAGTACCGCGGGTACGGGCGCTCGGAGGGCACGCCGTCGCAGGCGGCGATCGTCGGCGACATGGTGCGGTTCTACGACGAGCTGGCGGCGCGGCCCGAGGTCGACCCCGCTCGCGTCGTGTTTCACGGGCGCTCGCTCGGCGGCGGGGTGGCCTCGGCGCTCGCGGCCGCCCGCGCGCCGGCGGCCCTGATCCTCGAGTCGACGTTCACCAGTTTGGCCGCGCTCGCGCGCTCGCAGGGCCTGCCGGAGGGGCTGTGCCGCCACCCGTTCCGCACCGATCGCGTGCTGCCCACCCTGCAGCGCCCGCTGCTGATCCTCCACGGCAGCGAGGACGAGGTGATTCCCGTGGCCCATGGCCGCAGCCTGCACGCGAGCGTGCCGGGGTCGACGTACGTCGAGCTGCCAGGACGGCACAACGACTTCCCGCGCGACCGCGCGGCCTACGACGCGGCCCTGGTCGCGTTCCTGCGCGCGGCGGGGGTGCTCGTCGCGGCCCCGTCGTGAACCCTCGCCGGGTCTGCCGGGGCGGACGCGCAGGGCCGCGCAACGCGGCGGCGCGGGCGGATCGTACGATGCGGTGGCATGCACCTCCGCGTCCTCGAGCCCTGCCGCGAGAATTGGGACACGATGGAGCCGACGGCGGTCGGGCGGCGCTGCCAGGCCTGCGAGCGTGAGGTGATCGATCTGACGGGAGTCACCGAGCGGCAGGCGAAGCGCCTGCTGGCGGACCGGCGCGCGTGCGTGCGCATGCGGGTGGGCGACCACGGCCTGCCGCTGTTTCGCCGCGAGCCGCCGCGGCTCGGCCCCGCGGCCGCGGCGATGGCCCTCGCGGCCTGCGCCCCGCACACGCCCGAGGCGCAGCGGCTCGCGCCCGCGATCGAGGTGGAGCGGACGGCGAGCGAGCGGCCGACGCCGGTGATCCCCGAAGCCGCGCCGCGCGTGGCCGCTGCGCCCGAGCCGGGCCCGCCGAAGCCGGGCAAGGGGCCGGCGAAGAAGCGCGAGCGCGTGCTCATGGGCGACCCGTGGGAGTGATGACGTTTGGCTCGCGAACGACGGCGCGCGGGAGCAGGGCGAGCGGCGAGGTCGCTCGACGGTCACGTGGGCCGCGGGTCCTCGCGCGGGAGGTCGACGCTCGCGCGCCCGCGCGGGGTCCGAATGGCGCAGGGGCGAAAACGCGCGGCGGTAAAGCCGTGAAGAACGTTGTTCTGGCGCGGGTACGAGGCCGCGGTGGCGCCCGCGAGGTTCGAGGTGCGCCCGGCCGTCGCATCGTGAATACTGCCGTACCGCGCCATGAGACGCTCCGGCTGTCTTCTCGCCGTCCTGCTCCTCCTCGCGGTCGGGTGTTCGCGGAGCGGCCTGCGCGACGCCGGCGACCTGACCGCGGCGCAGCTCGATGCGGCAGGGCAGTCGCGGTGTAGCGTCGTCAAGGACCCGGACAAGCCGCTCATCGTCGAGTGGTCCGGCATGGACGCGGCCGAGCTCGAGGCCCGGCTGCTCCGCGGGGTGGTCGCGGTCCGCTACGAGGATTGCGAGATGGAGGTGCTGCGCGGCTGTACGGCGCCCGGGCATTATACATACGCGCAGACCACGACGGGCTCGCAGAGCATTCACATCGGCTCGCTCGACGAGCTTTTGATAAACATTCCGCTCGGGCTGGCGCAGCTCGGCGGGCGGGTCGAGCGCGGCGAGGCGCTCGAGCTCGACATGGTGGTGGTCGGCCGCTACGAGGCGCCGCGGCCGGGGTACACGGCCGCGGAGCTGAGCGGCGGGCCCGAATGCGCCCGCGCGACGCACGTGGTCACCGGTGTGAGCCTGGGGGCGTTCCGCCTGTCGTCGGTCGAGGACAGCGCGCGCAGCGGCGGCGGGGCCGGGCTCGCGGGGGCGGCGGAGGACACGATCGAGGTGCTCAAGGAGTCGCCGCCGAACATGCTCGAGGCGTGCGCCCAGGTGTCGACGGCCGACGACCCGCGGCGCAATGTCTGTACCGCGCCGATCCGCCTCGAGGTGGCGCCGATCTCGGCCCACGCCGAGGCGCTGGCGGGGTCGCAGCAATTCCTCCGACCGCCCGACCTCGACAAGCGCGAGGTGCAATCGATGGACCTGTCGGGCAGCCTGGCGGCGCACCAGGCGTACGACGTCGCGGTCAAGGTGCAAGCCGACCGGCGAGCGACGCCGGAGCGGCACACGGAGGCGTGGTGCGCCCTGGCGGCGATCGAGCAGGACAACCCGTATCTGGCGCAGGCGCGCGAGCTGTGCGACCGCTGGCGCGACCACACGACGGTGCTGCGCCAGAGCGAGGCGCGGATGATCCACGACTACGACAACCTGCGCGTGCTGCTCGAGCTGCGCGGGGTGCCGGTCGAGGCGCAGGAGCGGGCGGCGGCCAGCTTCCTGGTGACGCACTCGGGCCTGTCGGCCGACGCGTATCCGCGGATCCGCGCGGTCGAGCGGGCCAAGCGGCGCCTCGGCCGCGGCGACCGCACGAGCCTGCCGTCGTTCTCGACCGCGGCCGCCGGGGAACCACCCCCGGTCGACAGCCAGCTCCGCACGAGCCTCATCGACCGCCGCTCGTATCGCAAGGCGCTCAGCCTCGGCGTTCAGCCGCGGTGGATCCCCCAGGGCTACGCGCTCGGCGGGACGGTGCTCGGTCGGGTGAATTACGTGCACGAGGTCGGCTTCGAGGTGGCCTACGCGCAATACGCCGGCTACGGCCCGCGCTGGCGCTACATCCTGGCGATGGCCCGCTACGAGCGGGTCTATCGCCCGCACAAGGTGTTCCGCCCGTACATCGGGGCGTCGTTCGGAGCGCTGATCCCGATCGGGCCGATGACGTGCGCCCAGGCGCCGCGGCCGTGCGCGGCGCCGGCCGGGGTGGTGACGCTGAACGGCGGGGCGCGGGTGTCGCTGACGCCGTGGCTGTCGCTGGTGGCCCAGGGCTTCGCCGGAGCGATGACGGCCCGGCCGTTCTTCGTCGGC
Source organism: Nannocystis exedens (assembly GCF_002343915.1). Classification (GTDB taxonomy): domain Bacteria; phylum Myxococcota_A; class Polyangia; order Nannocystales; family Nannocystaceae; genus Nannocystis; species Nannocystis exedens. The sequence goes on from NZ_NETK01000001.1 coordinate 8,537,169, forward strand.
GGGGTGTCCGGCGGGATCGAGTTCACGATCCCGACCGGACGCGACTGGCCGCAGTGAGCGGTGTGCCTCGCGGGAGGGGTCGGTGCGCGCGGCGGGGCGCCGGGTGAAGGCGAATGACCTGTCCCGAAGAACAGCCCGGATGACGAGCGGGGGGCTTCGAGCAGAAGCTGCGGGCACGCGGCGTCGAGCGCCGCACCGGCGACAGGCGAGGCCGCGGAGCCACGCGCCCTTGCGATCGCGCAGCCGTGGCCGGCGGATCGACGACGCGGCGCGCATGGTCGAGCGCACCGCCGGGCCGCTCGATCCGGGCCGCCTCGAGTTACAAAAAGGCGTGCGACCGCATCCGCTGGCCGGCTTCTTCACCGCCGACGCGGCGGCGATCCTGAGCGCGCTGGACCGCCTCGCCGCGGCCGACGAGCCGGCGCGCGGGCGGGTCGTCCGGGCCGGTCCGGTGCCGTTCTTGCCGGGCATGCCGACGGCGCGCGAGGGCCTGTGGTCGGAGCCGTACTTCGGCCCGAGCGAGGCGCGCGATCCGGCGGCGTGGGGCGTGGTCGAGCTGCCGCAGCCGGTGCTGCATCCGGGGCTGGCGCCGGCGATCGCCGCGGCGCTCGGCCTGCGCGAGCGCGAGGTGCGGGCGGTGGCCGAGATGACGGCGTGGATCGACGCGGAGGGCCGGACCTGCACGCCTCCGGGGCACCCGGGCGTCGACGCGCCGCTCGACACGTGGTTGCACGAGTGGCCGCCCTACCCGCGCGACGAGGAGCTGGAGCGGCTCGAGGCCGCGGCCGATCCGGGGTACCGGACCCGCCTCGCCGCGCTGTACGCGGCCCGGGGCATCGACGCCGAGGCGGTGGCGCGCGACGATCGATCGTGGCAGGACGAGGCCTACGCGAACACCGGGCCGGAGGCGCTGCTGGCGAGGCTCTCGGCCCGGCTCGGCCCCGAGGCGGCGGCGCGGCTCATGGTGTGGCGCGTGCCGGTGCCGCCGGTCGACGAGCGGCCGCTCGAGCGGCGACCGGGCGGGGTGCTGGTGGCCGGGGCGCGCAGCGGCGGCCTCGCGGCGTTGATCGACGCGGCCGGCCGACAGGCGCGGATCGTCGAGCTCGGGGCGCCGACGATCATCGAGCACCACGGCCTCCTCGTGGTCCAGCGCGCGCTGCAGGCGGTGCTGGCCGCGTGGGGGGCCATCGAGGCGGCAGAGCCGACGGTCGCCGCCGGGCTGCCGGCGGCCGGCGGCGGGCCGACCGAGGTGCCGGTGTGGCCGGTGCCGACGACGCACGCCGAGCTGGCGGCGCCGCGCGGGCTGGCGTTCGTGGCCCCGGGGCGGGCGGTGCTGGCCCTGGCCACGGCGACCTTCGAGGTCGACCTGACGACCGGGGCGCTGCCGCGCTGGTGGCCGAGCGCGGGGCTGTCCCTCATGACATGTCTCGCAGGCTATGTGCTGTACGCGGCCGGCTGGCGCTTCTGCTGCTTCGAGCCGGCGCGCGGGCGGTGGACGCGGGGGGCGCTGCCGGCCTGCGTGCCGTTCGTGTTCGCGGAGCTGCAGGAGGTGGCGTTCGTGATCGAGACGGCGTCGTGGCGATGGCACAAGCTCGACGCCCTGGGCGACTACCCGGTCGACCTGCGGATCTCGCCGTGCGCGCGCTACCTGGCGGCGCGGGACAAGCACGGCGACGGGGCGGTGTACCGCTTCGACGGCGAGCTGCAGCTGCCGCTCGAGCTGCCCAGCCAGCAAGCGCCGGTGATGTGGCCCGAAGGACAGCTGCGCGAGCCGACCACGCGCGAGTCGGACCGGCTCGAAGACTCGGCCTGGGGCGACGCGGGGCTGCAGGCGCTGGTGCTGTGCGAGGCCCGCGACGCGTGGCGGCGGGTCCAGGACGGCGGGGTGGTCGAGGGCGCGCGGGTGCTGTTTCGGGTGCCGTTCGCGCTCACGGCGGCGGCGTTCGACCGGGCGGGCCGCGAGGTGCTGCTCGCCGGCGAGGCGGAGCTGTGGCACCTCGCGCTCGACCCCGAGCCGCGGCTGCTGGCCCGCTTCGACCTGCGGCCGCTGCGGGCGCTGGTGCTCGGACCCGAGGGCCGCTCGCGGCCGCGGCCCGACGCGCTCAACGCGGCGCTGTGTCGCCACGGGACCCTGCTCGGGGTCGGCGACGTCGAGGCGGCCGAGCTGGCGCGCCTCAACACGGCGTCGACCTTCGACGAGCCGAAGCCGCTCGGCCTGCGCCGCGCGCGGACCCTCGCCGCGCTCGCGCGAGGGGTCAAGCGGGCGCGCAAGCTGCCGCGGCTGTGGCCGCCGACGTGAGCGGCGGCCGGAGGGCCACGAGGTCCGCTCCGGGGGCGGGGGTGGCCACGCTCATCGATCGCGCGCGAGCGATGAGCCAGGTTCATCGCTCGCGAACCTGACCCGCAGGGATCAGGGCGGGCTCTGCGGCAGGTCGACGCCGTGGAACGCGACGTTCAACGAGCTGAGATTGCGCGAGATCGTGACCCTCACGAAGAACAGCGCGTTGCTGGTCGTGTTGGTGGTCACGTCCGCCCACAGCGTATTGTTGGACGTGGCGCTGCTCGAGTTCGAATCGATCCCGGCGGTCATCGACGACGGGTTGCTCGCGCTATCCGAGCGGTGGTACAGCTGCGCCGTCACCTGCGAGCCCGTGGCCGTCCCGTCGGTGTCGCGGTACCACAGGCGCAGGTTGTTGATCGAATAGGGGTCGAGGGCGCTGTGCGGCTTGTCCGTCGCCACCGGGCACCACAAGGTCGCGGTGCCCGTCTCGTTGGGTGCGAAGACCCACGAGCCGTTGGACAGCTGGAGGACGGCGTCGTCGTCGGGCGACTCGGGGCTGCAGGCCGAGGCGGGGATCCGGTTGTACAGGGTGGCCGCGGCGGCTTCGGACTCGAAGCCGGGCGCGACCGTGACGAGCACGGCGGCTGCGAATGAAATGAGCAGGGATCGATTCATCATAGGTTTCATCACTTTCCAGGGACAAGCGTCCCCCGTATCGCTATTCTCACTACTGGCAGAGATTCAAAAGTGTCGTCACGGCTTGAGGATCCACTCGGCGAACTCGATGTTGTCGAGGAGGAACTCCTGGCCGACCGTCTTGCCGGTGAACACGAAGCGCACCGCCTCGACGTCGTCGTGCGGGCCGAACGCGGAGAGCGGCACGCGCACGGTGCCCATGTGCTCGTACGGGAGCGGCGGCGGGCAGTTGTAGAGCGGCGGGGGGCACATCGCCATCGGCATCGGGATCGCGCCGTGATCGGTGATGGCGACCGGGTCCGACCAAACGCCGCCGTTGCGCAGCTGGACCTTCAGCGACTGCGACGGCGGGTCGCTGGTCTGGCCGATGCGCATGCTCAGCCACTCGAAGTCGCCGGCGTCGACGTCGGGGACCGACCAGGTGACGCCGGCGCCGGTGGCCGTGGCGGACAGCCGGAGCGCGTGCGTCTCGTGCTGCGCGCCGCTGGCCGCGCCCAGGTCGACGACCGCCGCGCTGACGCCGAGCGACGCGGTCAACGTGCCGCCGATCGTCGAGTTGGGGAGGGTCCCATCCTCGAAGTGGTCGATCGCGGTGCGCCAAAAGCCGTCGCTGACCTGGCTGACCACGGCGTTGGGCCAGCCGTGCGGGACGGCGTCGCCGCGGATGTAGTCCTCGTACCAGGTCGCGTCGCCCATCAGGTGGGCGGCGAGGAACGCGAGCACGTAGCCCTGCGTCACCAGAGCCTGCGCGCCCGCGGGGGCGTCTCGCTCGGAAAAGTAGGAGTGATTGCCGCCCTGAAGCAGCTTCATCGACTTGTACAGGTTGCCCGGCTGGGCGAACGGGACCGAGTCCTCGCTGCCGGAAAAGTCGTAGTTCTCGAAGCCGCGGTCGGCGGTCTGGTCGGTGTCGGACGTGCCCTGGATGAACATCACGCCGGTGGTCTCGTCGCCACCCAGGACCATGTCGTCGCCGCCCTTGCTGGCCAGGCCGACGACCGCGCGCACGGTCCACGCGTCGCCGCTGCCCTTGAGCAGGTCGGCCAGGTATCGCGCGGTCTGGCCGCCGCGGCTGTGACCGACGATCCCGAGCCGCGACGGGTCGATGGCGCTCGCCTTCGGCCAGGTGGCGAGCAGCTCGTCGAGGACGTCCTTGACCCGCCCCGCGGCGATCCCGTGCCCGCCCGGGTCGTCGGCGAGGATGTCGACGCTCACGGCGATGAAGCCGTTGCTCGCCAGGTGCTCGAGCAAATAGTCGTAGCTGTCGTAGGGGTAGGTGGCGCCGTGGAGGAGCAGCACCAGCGGGCTGTCGTCGACGATCGCGTTGCAGCTCGTCGCGGTCGGGTAGCGAATGACGGTGGGTACCCCGTCGAAGCTCTGATTGTGGGGACACCAGCCGAAGCTCGCGGCGCTCGACGGATCGGAGGCGAGGACGCGCAGGTCGACGTCGTCGTCGGCGGTGGCGGCGGGCAGCGCGTCGTCGACGTCGCCGCAGGCCGGGAGGCTGAAGAGCGCGGCGGCGCAGCCCAGCACGGAAGTAAAGAAGGTCAGGTTCCGTTCGGTTCGCATGACTCCCTCGGCGCGCCGGGGAGGTTCGGCCCGGCGCTCGCTCAGGGGAGTCGACCCGCCGCGGATTTCAATTCGCGACGCTCGTCGAAAAAATTCGGCGGAGCGAGATCGGCCGCGGGACAGGGCGACCTGCCGGGCGGACAGATCGGCCCGCGATCCACCCCACCTCGAGCCCACGGCTGCGACGGCGGGGACGTCGACGACAACCCCGAGGCCGCCCCCACATCGCCGGTCGCCGGGGCGGCTGACGCTCGAGCGCTACCTGGCGGCCCGCCACGCGCTGGTGGCCCCGCGCGCGCTGCCGGGCGGGGTGGTCGACAACCGGCTGGCGAGTCTCGGTCGCACCCGCCGGGTGGTGCTGCGCACGCCGTGCTTCCAGACGGCCCTGGCGATCGCGGCTCGCACCGAGGTGATCGTGACGGCCCCCCGCAGCCTCGTCGCCGAGTACGCCCGCCACGCGCCGCTGGTGATGTTCCCGCCGCCGCTGGAGCTGCCCGAGGTCCGCTTCGGCGCGCTGTTCTCGGCGTCGCGCCAGGACGTGGCCCACAAGTGGCTGCGCGAGCGCGTGGCGGCGCTGTTCCCCGTGAAGGCGCAGCGCAAGCGCGAGCGATGAGCGCGGCCCATGGCTCGTCGCTCGTACCAGGAATGAATAGAGTTCGACCATGGCGGGCCGCGCTCGGGCGATGGCCGAGCGCGTCGACGGGGGACGGCCGACTGTTCGCGCATGCAGGCCGGGGCAGACGTCCTGGAGGCCGCGGCCCACGAGTCGTCGGGCGAGGCCGGCGTGGTCTCTTCACAAACGCCTCGGTGGCGCCGCGCGAGCGGCCGGCGGCGTGGGTGCCAGCGAGTGGTGCCAGGCGACCTCGCACCGCCGCGGTCCCCACTTCGAACTCCCTGCACACACTCGCGTCGCGGGTCGTCCCCGATGGCTCGTTTTTCCGCCTTCCGCCGGGCTTCGTCATGAGATAGGATTCGCCGATGAACACGGTCGAGGTCGGGGTCCTTTGTGTATCGGTGGTGCTGACCGCGTGCTCGAGTACCCACGGCAGTGACAGCGGCGAAGGGACCGAAAGCACCGCGGGGACCGCTGGCTCCGAGGGGACCGCGAGCTCCGAACCGACCGGAGGAGGCGAAGGGACCGATGATTCCGAAGGCCCCGACATGCGGCCGCCCGACGAATGCGTCGTCGAGGGGGTCCTCCACGACACGCCCTTCTCCGACACCTACCGCGTGATTCACCGCGCCGACACGACGTTCGAGGGCAAGTCGTATCCGATCGTGTCGGCGATGCCCTGGACCTACACGCTGTCGGCGGTCCAGTGCGGCAAGGAATTCCCGGTCGAGGAGACCGAGACCCACTACATCGTCGACAGCGACTTCGAGGTCCCGTACCTCGAGGGGGTCACGGACGAGATCGCGTGGATCCCGGGGGAGAAGAACAAGGGCTGGGCGATCGGCGAGAACGACGACCCCGCGGCGCTGATCGCGGAAAACGGCGGGATGCGGCCGTTCGTCTACCACGTGAACGCGGGCTACGAGTACGGCTACGCGACGTACAACCAGGATCCTCTGCCCGACGATCCGATCAACTTCACCGGCTTCCGGCCCACGTGGGTGGTGCATCCGGAGGGCGACGGCTACGAGATGTTCTTCTTGATCCCGGAGGCGCCCGACTCGCAGGGGTTCGAGTGGCCCCGCCACGGGCAGGGCTGGCAGCTCAACTTCGGGCTGTACGTCGATCCCGAGGGCAGGGTCTACGTGCCGAAGCCGGAGCGGGCCGCAGTCGCCCATCACGAGGACGGCTGGGACGACTATCACGCCTGCGTGACGATCAACCTGGCGAGCGCGCCGATCCCGACGACCCGCACGCAGTTCCCCGGCAACGAATCCTATTACCCCTCGGAGACGTTCTTGCCGGGGTACGCCTCGGCGGGAGCGCCGGGTCACAAGTACTGGGGCCACAAGGGCCGCACGATGGAGGAGGTCGCCGTCTGGGAGGACGACGGCGCGCCCGGCCTCAATTCGCCCGGCAACTACCACAAGCCGTACTCCGGCGGGTGCGACCGGGCGGGCTACAACTTCGCGCACGCGGAGGGCTTCACCTGGCCCGAGCTGCGCGCGGCCCGGACGGCGATGGGTGATATCCCGACCCGCGATCAGCTGTACAAGATCACGCTCTACCGCTATTTGGGGCAGGAGGACAAGACGGAGCTGCTCGGCACGCTGTCGTACGAGCAGCAGGCCAATCAGGAGTGGATCCCGACGGGCGAGGGCCCCGAGGTGCATTCGCTCAACGACAAGAACGGTCGCTTCATCGTCAACGGTCCCGTGTTCCAGGACCGCGGCGATCATGTGTTCGCGATCATCGAGGACCTCTGAACGGCGACGGCGGAAAAGCGAGGCTGCCGTGAGGACTTTGAATGATGCCGTGCCCCTGCTCGCGGTCGCGGCCGTGGGCGCGCTCGCTGCCGCGTGCGGCTCGAACCCCGGGCAGTCGTCTGCGGGAGGATCGACGACTGCGGGCGGATCGACTGCGGGAGAGCCGACCTCTGCGGGAGAGCCGACCTCTGCGGGAGAGCCGACCTCTGCGGGGGAGCCGGACACGGGCGGCTGGGACGACCTCGACGATCCCCACGCGCCGCCGCATCCTCCGGTGGAGCCGAACAATGACGGCGAGCCCACGCGCGGCGGGACCTTGACGTTTACGAACATCGGCGCGCCCGGCTACTGGGGCCGACGGATCGAGGCCGAACCGGGCGATCCGCGCTGTGACGTGCAGTCGGAGACGATTGACTTCGGGTGGGGCTCCGAGTTCTGCTGCCGCACCCGGCACGAGGTGACGTCCGATCGGCTGACGCCGTTCAACGAGCAGCTCCACCTCGTGCTCGAGGGGCCGCTGCGGGTGAAGGCGCTGGCCGTGTATCAGCCGCTCGGGGCCAGCGACGGTCCGTGGGGGATCCGCTCGTTCTGGGACCGGCGCACGCCGGACCAGCCGTACAACCTCCATTTCTCGGGTCCGGACGACGCGCAGGAGTTTCTCGGCGATCTCGGCAACAACTGCGCGTACTATGCGATGCAGGAGCAGCCGTTTCCGTGCGGCCCCGGGAGCGATCCGTATTGCCCCGGGTCGGACCTCGATTATTACGGCTGGGCCGGCTCGAAGCTGGTCGTGATGCTGGCGTCGATGCCGTACGCCGACGATCCGGCGCTGCTGCCGCTCAGCTGCATCGCCGACGGGGAGGACGAGCGAGCGCAGGACGCACCGTGGGTCGGCGTCTCGCCCTCCGAGCTGAACCGCGACGGCTGGTCGGGCTACCACCCGTGTCATTGTTTCAACAATACAAACAACGGACAGCTCGGCGACGGCTGCGGGCAGATCAACGTGTTCGAGGTGATCGCGGAGGCGTCCGGGCCGCAGTGGGGCAACCGCGACATCATCAGCACGGGCATTCGCTCGTACCAGGTCGGGTCGCTCGGCGGCGTGACGTGCGGGATCCAGTCGTGCGGCATCGAGCAGTTCCCGGCCGACGCCGACCTCGTCGACGTGAACAGCCTGACGGCGATGAACCAGGGCGCGGTCATCGACGCCGAAGACCCGGCGATGAGCGCGGGCCCGGCGTGGCGCCGGGCGCTTGACGATCGGTTCTATGTGTTCCTGCTCGACGAACCGTCGCGCACGGTGCAGGTCGCGGTGATTCACCCGGGGGACGTTGCCGCGGCGGCGCAGCCGATCGTGCCCGCGCTGCCCGACGTGATCTCGCGGGAGGTGGTCGACGGTTTTTTGAAGTTGCGCCTGCCGCAGTGAGGGCGGTCGGGGCGGCCGGGCTCGCTACGAATATTCGATGCCGGGGTCGTACTCGGTCCACAGCAGCTCGTCCTCGTACACGAAGCCGCCCGGCGAGACCTCGAGCGACGCCAGGCACAGCCGCGCCAGGTGGCCGCTGCTGCTGCTCAGCGCCTCGCGCTTGTCGATGAGCGCCTGCACGCGGGTGCCGTCGGCGGTGATCCCGGGGGTGAGCGCCGCGGCGACGCGCGCTCGCGTGGGCTCGTCCGCCCGGTCGCCGAGCAGCTCGACGCCGGGAGCGCCGAGGCCGACGCGGAGGTCGCCCCGGTCGTGCTGCGCGGCCGAGAGGTGGACCTCGCCGCGGCGGTGGCCGTCGAACCGCGCGAGCAGGTCGAGCAGCGCGAGGACGGCCGACAACGCGGCCGGATCGCCTGCGCGCAGCACTCGCGCGAGCTCGGGCAAGAGCGCCGGCGCGAGGTCGACGCGCCGGCTGGCGGGCGGCTCTGCCGGTTCGAAGGGGCGGGTCAGGATCTCGCCCTCCTGCAGCGACAGCGGCAGGTGCGGGGCCCGGTAGGCAGGCACCGTCACGAGGCGGGCGTGCTGTTCCAGCGAGGTCGCGGAATCGACCGAGTCGCGAAGGCGGTGGGTCGTGAAATTCGCCCATTCCGGCTCGGCCGGCGCGCACCGCCGGTGTTCGAGCACGTGGGGCATCCCTGCATGCACGAGCACGATGTCGTTCGTGGTGATGTAGACCATCGATGTGATGTATTGCAGCGCGTACACGTCGATCTGCTCGAGCACGCCCGCCGGCATCAGCGGGACCATCCACCAGTCCTTCGGCGAAGGCGAGGTCACGGTCGCTGCGACGGACTCGGCGGCAGGTCGCCGGTAGGGGCCGCCTTCGCCGGTCTCTCGCCCCGGCGTCACGTCCGGCCCGGCTGCCGCCGCGTCGGGCGGAGCGACGGGCGCGGGGGAGTTGCGGAGCCAGCGAAACAGCCGTCCGAACATGCGGACAACCTACCCGCGTCCGGGCCGAACCGGAACCGTGCCCCCGCGCAAACACGCCCGCTTGCATCCGCCGCGCGAACGCGACGCCGAGCGCGACGTCGTGGAGGCCGAGGCTCACCAGCAGCTGGGCGGGGCGTGGACCGTTCGGGCGAGCGTCGGGGAGCGCGGCGCACTTCCGGCGCGCCGACGCTCACAGGACGTTGCGCAGCAGCGCCAGCGCCAGCCACACCTCGAGCAGGGCGGTGAGGGTGGCGCTGAGCCGGAGCAGGTCGAACGGGCCGCGCAGCATGCCCACCGCGTGGCCGACCCGCGCGGCCAGGAACAGGCCGCCGGCCCAGCGAATGGTGGCAGCGCACGCGCCCGATTGTTCATAGAAGAACAGCAGGAACAAGAATGGCAGCACATGCTCGAACGCGTTGGCGTGCGCGCGAATGGCGCGAGTCATGCGTTCGTCGCCGCCGTCGCCGAGCCGGATCCGCAGGCGCATCCGCGTCATGGAGGTGTTCACGGCCAGGAGCGCGACGAGGAGGAGCAGGAGGGCGGCGAAGACCGGCGTTTCGGTGACCATGCGGCCGAGGGTAGCAGCACCCGAGGCAGGACCCGCGGGTCGGCCGTATCCGCGGCGACGCCTTCACGGGTAGACTCGCGGGCGCGAAACCCATGGACACTGCCACGATCCCCGCCGGTGCCGCCCGCTTCCTCCAGCCCGAGGGCCACGTGATCGACGGCGGCGTGGTGCCGCCCGCCGGCGGCGCGACGCTCCCGGTCGAGGACCCCGCGACCGGCGAGATCTTCGCCCGGATCCCCGCGGGCGACGCGGCGGACATCGACCGCGCGGTCAAGGCCGCGCGCGCCAGCTTCACCGCGGGGACGTGGTCGCGCGCCGATCCGGCGCACCGCGGGCGCGTGCTGTGGGCGTTCGCGCGGGCGATCCGCGACGAGGCCGAGGCGCTGGCGTGGCTCGAGACGCGCGACAGCGGCAAGCCGATCGCGGAGGCGCGGGCCGACATCGCCGGCACGGGGGAGATCCTCGAGTACTACGCCGGCCTGGCGTCGCAGCTGTTCGGCCAGACGACGCGCGTGCCGGGCAACAACTTCGCCACGGTGATCCGCGAGCCGGCCGGGGTGGTCGGGCAGATCACGCCGTGGAACTTCCCGCTGTACGTCGGCGCGTGGAAGTTCGCGCCGGCGCTGTGCTGCGGCTGCAGCGTGGTGCTCAAGCCGAGCGAGCTGACCAGCCTGACGATGCTGGCGGCCGCCGAGCTGGCGCTGGCGGCCGGGGTGCCGCCGGGGGTGTTCAACGTGGTCTGCGGCACCGGGGCCGACGCCGGCGCGCCGCTGTCGACCCACCCGGACGTCGACGTGCTGGCATTCACCGGCGGGGTGGTGACCGGGCGCAAGGTGCTGCACGCGCGCGCCGACCTGCTGCGACCGACGCAGCTCGAGCTCGGCGGCAAGTCGCCCAACATCGTATTCGACGACGCGGACCTCGAGCGCGCCAGCGCCGGCGCGGCGTTCGGGATCTTCTACAATCAGGGCGAGAACTGCAACGCGGGCAGCCGGCTGCTCGTGCAGGCCGGGATCCACGATCGCTTCGTGGCCCGCCTGGTCGAGCGGGCGCGGGCGATCCGGGTGCTGCCGCCGCTCGACGAGCGCAGCCAGATGGGCGCGCTGATCTCGGCCGCGCACGCGCGCAAGGTCGCGGAGTACGTGGAGGTCGGGATCGCGGAAGGGGCGACGCGGCTGTGCGGCGGGCCGCCGCCGCCGGAGGGGCACTTCGCGCGCGGGCACTGGTACCTGCCGACGGTGCTGGCCGAGGTCGAGGCGAAGCATCGCGTGTTTCAGGAGGAGATCTTCGGGCCGGTGGTGACGGTCACGAAGTTCACCAGCGACGACGAGGCGATCGCGCTGGCCAACGCGACCGAGTTCGGGCTGGCGGCCGGGGCGTGGACGTCGAGCGTGCAACGGGCGCTGCGCTGCTCGCAGGAGCTGCAGTCGGGCTACGTGTGGATCAACAACTACAACCCGACGCCCGTCGAGGTGCCGTTCGGCGGGGTGAAGTCGTCCGGCTTCGGCCGCGACTGCGGGCCGCAGGCCGTCGAGACGTACACGACGTGGAAGACGGTGCTGTGGGCGCTGGCGCCGTTCGACGACTGGTATAAACAATGAAACGAGGGCAGGCCGGCGGGCGATCGCGCGCCGGCTCGCTCTGGTGATTCGCGGCGGCTCATGCAGCCGCGCACCGACAGCGTCGGCGACGCGTCGCGGCAGCGGCTGCGCCCGTAGGTCTGTGGACGCCAGGCGGGCGGCCGCGCGCTGCATCACGGTCGTGGAGGGGCATCGGTTGCGATAAGGTGGCGGCGATGCGACGACTGCTGCTCCTCGCCGCCCTGCTGACCGCCTGCACGCCCCGCGGCGCGACGTCCGAGCCGAAGGGGGAGACGGCGCCGGTGATGCTGTCGGAGGCCGAGATGGGCGCGCTGACGGGGGCGTACGGCAAGCTCGGCGGATCGTTCGGGCGCCAGGACTTCGCGGCGGGGCTGGCCGCGCTCGACGCGGCGGCGGCGATCGACGTCGGCGACGAGTCGATCGACTACCGGCGCGCCTCGTTGCTCGCGGCCGCGGGGCGCGGCGAGGAGGCGCTGGCGGTGCTGCAGCGGCTCGACGCCGCGGGCAGCCTGCTGGTGCCGCAGCCGCACGACTTCCCCAAGCTGGCGGGGCCCGAGCTCGATCGCCTGGCCGCGGCCGCGCGCGCGCGGCTGCCGGCGTCGGCGAGCGCTCGCGCGTTCACGCTGGCGGACCGCGCGCTGATCCCCGAGGGCATCGCCCACGACCCGGGCACCGGCACGTTCTTCGTCGGCAGCATCTACAAGCGCAAGATCGTCGCGGTCGACCGCGAGGGGGCGGCGCGCGACCTCGCGGTCGCCGACCCGGCGAACGGCCTGTACAGCCCGCTGGGCATGAAGTTCGACGCGCGCCGCGGCTCTTTGTGGGTGGCCAGCGCGGGCCTGCCGGAGATGCAGGGCTACGTCGAGGCCGAGCACCGCGGCAAGGCGGCGCTGCACGAGCTCGATCCGTCGACCGGGCAGTCGCGGGCCCGTTATCCGCGCGAGTCGCCGGGCCCGCACCTGCTCAACGATCTGGTGATCGCGCCAGACGGCGCGCTGTACGTCACCGACAGCGGGGCCGGCGAGGTGTTGATGCTGCGCCCGGGCCCGGGCGCGCAATTCGAGTCGGTCGCCCCCGCCGGCGAATTCGGCTACCCCAACGGGATCGCCCTGTCCGACGACGGGAGCGTGCTGTTCGTGGCCGACTTCGTGCGCGGGGTGACGGCGATCCCGCTGGCGACCCGGCAGCTCCGCGTGCTGCCGCGCCCGCGCGGGGCGGCCACCCACGGCTTCGACGGGCTGTACTTCCACCGCGGCGCGCTGGTCGGGGTCGACAACGGCGCCGGCGGGGGACGGATCGTGCGCCTGGCGCTGGCGCCGACGTTCGACAGCATCGTCCGCGTCGAGGTGCTCGAGGCGGGGCACCCGGACTTCCTGATTCCGACCACCGGGGTGCTGGACGGCGATTCGCTGGTCTACATCGCCAACTCGCAGCTGCGCAGCTTCGAGGACGGACAGATCTTCCCGCCGGAGCGGCTGTTCCCGGCGCAGGTGCTGCGATTGCCGCTGCGGTGAATCGCAAGGCGGCGCCGGGGCGGATGCCCGCGGTGCGAAGGACCGGCGCAGGTGCTGCGATTGCCGCTGCGGTGAATCGCAGGGCGGCGCCGGGGCGGATGCCCGCGGTGCGAAGGACCGGCGCAGGTGCTGCGATTGCCGCTGCGGTGAATCGCAGGGCGGCGCCGGGGCGGATGTCCGCGGTGCGAAGGACCGGCGCAGGTGCTGCGATTGCCGTTGCGGTGAATCGCAGGCGCGCGCCTCGGCGGACGTCCAGGGCGCTCAGCGGGCGGCCTGGAGCTCCTTGGCGAGCAGCTCGAGCAGCTCTCGCCAGCCCTGCTCGCGCATGCGCGGGCCGTCGGCGCCGTCGAAGAAGGCGGCCTGCTCGGTGAAGACCAGCCGGGTGCCGTCGCCCTGCGGGCGCAGCTCGACGGTGCTCAGGGAGGCGGAGATCCGCTTGTCGCCGGCGCTCATGGTGTAGGCGAGGACGATCCGCTGATTGGGGACGATGTCCTCGTAGTGGCCGTCGTTGCGGAACTCGGTGTTGTCCTTCTCGCTGCGAAAACGGGCAGTCTCGCGGCCGCCCTCACGGAAGTCGAGGTCGAATTGGAGGACGCTCCAGCCCTCGCCCTCGGCGAACCACCGCCGCTTCTGCCTGGGGTCGGCCCAGGCCGCGAACACGCGTGCGGGGGCGACGGGGTAGGTACGCTCGATCGTGATGGTGCTGTGGACGACGGACTCCGTGATCATGACTGTTCCTCCGTGGTGTTTCGGTCTGGCGCTCGCTGCTCGCTCGACGGCTCAGGCTCGGCCAGGAGGTCGCCCAGGCGATCGAGGCGGCGCTCCCACAGGGCGCGCCGCTCCACGATCCACCGCTCGGCGACGTTCAGCCCGGCCGGGTCGAGACGACAGCTGCGGACCCGCCCGACCTTCTCGGTGCGGATGACGCCGCTCTGCTCGAGCACCTGCACGTGCTGCACGACCGCCGCGAGGCTCATCGCCAGCGGCGCGGCCAGCTCCTTCACCGAAGCCGGCCCTCGACTGAGCCGCTCGACCATGGCGCGTCGTGACGGATCCGCGAGCGCATGAAAAACCCGGTCGACGGCGCCTTGGTCAAGCATGGACTTGAGTATTGGACGGGCGGGCTGGACGGTCAAGTTAAAACTTTAGTGTCATCAAACTGTGAAGAATGCCGACTTGAACGATGTTCCTGGAGATGGCGGCGGGACCCGGGAGGCGCGCGAGCGGCAGGAAAGGGCGAAATCGAGCGGCGGGTGGAGTTTCTGAGCCGGCCTGGGCGTCCTCATGGGTGGACCTGCCGGAGCGACTGGGTCTGGCCGAAGGGTAGTTCGAAAGGACATGTCGAATCAGACATGTCTATTCGAGCATGCTCGCGGCGCGGGCGTGCGCCGTACGGGATGCTCGGGGTCCGCTCGTCCGTCGGGGCTGCGACGGCGCCGGACCATGGAGGGCCGGGCCGGCAATTGTTCGATACGCGCGGCGGCTCTACGGTTCGCGCCGGTAGGTACGGGCGCTGGAACATCGCCCGATCGACGGGCCGTGAATCGCAGTACGTCGTGATGTCCCGGCCGTGTCGCGCAGGCGGCGCGGCGGGGCTCGACGCGCCGGCGCAATGCGAGGCGCGGCGAGAGGGCCGCGCGTGATCGAGGCAAGCGGCGCGGCCACGTTTTCCGCGTTGCGCGGCAATGGTGGCAGCCGGGCACGCCTGGCCTCGCTGACGGGGCGGCTCCGGCGAGAGTTGCGCGCCCGGCAGCGAATGTGGGGAGTGGAGCAATGGCCGCGGCTCCGCTGGACGCACGTCTGGAGGTGACTACGGTTGAAACCATGAAAGACCGCATCCTGACTCGCATCCTCAAGTCCGCGCTGGCTTCGGTCGCCGCGCTGGCGCTCGTGGCCATGGCAGCGCCCGAAGCCGCCGCGGCGGTCTCGGCCGCGACGATGCAGCCGTCCCCGGCTCCGCCGTCGCCGACGCCGAATCCGACGCCTCCGCCGAATCCGAACCCGAACCCGAATCCGAACCCGAATCCGCCGACTCCGGGGCCGAAGCCGCCGTCGCCGCAGCCGCAGCCGCCCCCCAATCCGATGCCGCCGCCGCAGCCGCCCCGCCCTCGCCGGCGCCGCAGCCCCCTCCGTCGCCGTCGCCGTCGCCGCTGTGAACGCGGCGCTCGGCGGGCGATGACGAGGCGCGGCCGCTCGTCGGCGGCGACCTCGTGCCGACTGTTGCGTGCCGCTGTTGCGCGGCCCATGGCGAGCGCGGCGCCGCGGCCGGCAGCGGCCCGGGGCGGGCGGGCCCGTGATAGACTCCCCGGGTGATTCCGAGCTTGCGGCCGTTCCTGCACGCGCGCGCGTCGACGTGGACGCTCGCCCTCGTGGCGCTCGGGTGCGCCGCGCCTCCGCAGCAGGAGCCCGAGCGCGCGGCGCCGTCGCTCACGGAGCGGCAGTCGCCTCCGGCGACGGAGGCGGCGGTGCCGGCATCAGCGGCGCCGGCAGCAGCGGTGCCGGCAGCGGCGCCGATGGCCTCGTCCGCGATCGACCCGTCGATCGCGGCCGATCCGGCGCTGCAGCGGGCCCACGCGGTGCTGGCTCGCGTGCCGCTGATCGACGGGCACAACGACCTGCCGTGGACGATCCGCGAAGCCAAGGAGGCGCCGGGGGACGTCGCGGCGTACGATCTGCGCGCGGCCACCAAGGGGCACACCGATCTGCCGCGGCTGCGCACGGGGCGGGTCGGGGCGCAGTTCTGGTCGGTGTACGTGCCGGGCGATCGGCCGGCCGGCGAGCTGGTGCGGCTGCAGCTCGAGCAGATCGATCTGGCGCGGCGGATGATCGCGCAATACCCGGACGACCTGGCGCTGGCGCTGACCGCCGACGAGGTCGAGGCGGCGTTCCGGGCCGGGCGGGTGGCGTCGCTGCTCGGGGCCGAGGGCGGGCACACTCTGGCCAATTCGCTGGGGACCTTGCGGGCCTATCACGCGCTCGGGGTCCGCTATTTGACGCTGACGCACAATGTGCATACCGACTGGGCCGACTGCGCCGTGCTGCCGCCGCGCCACGACGGGCTGACCGCGTTCGGCGAGGAGGTGGTGCGCGAGATGAACCGCCTCGGGATGCTGGTCGACCTGTCGCACGTGTCGCCGGCGACGATGGAAGACGCGCTGCGGGTGAGCGAGGCGCCGGTCATCTTTTCGCACTCGTCGGCGCGGGCGCTCGCCGACACGCCGCGCAACGTGCCCGACGACATCCTGCGGCGGGTCCCGGCGAACGGGGGGGTGGTGATGGTGACGTTCCTGCCGGCCTACGTGTCGCAGGCGGCCGGGGACGCCCGTGAGGCGCGGCGAAAGGCGCGGGCGGAGGCGGCGAAGCTGGCCGACCCGGCGGCCAGGGCCGCGCGGCTGGCGGAGATCGACGCGGAGCCGCAGCCGCGCGCGACCCTGGCGCAGGTGGCCGACCACGTCGAGCACGTGCGCCGGGTCGCCGGCGTCGACCACGTGGGCCTCGGCAGCGACTTCGACGGCATGTCGGCGGTGCCGGTCGGCCTGGAGGACGTGTCGAAGTACCCCCATTTGCTGGCGGAGCTGGCCCGCCGCGGCTGGACCGACGAGGAGCTGGAGAAGCTCGCCGGCCGCAACCTGCTCCGCGCGCTGCGGGCGGCGGAGGCGACGGCGCAGCGCCTGCAAGCGGCGCGGCCGCCGTCGCTGGCGACGTGTACGCCTGCGAGCGAGGACAAGCCGGGGCCGTGATCTTTCGCGGGGCTTGTCGGGCCGGGCCGCGCGTGCGAATCAATGGGTGCCGATGACCGCAGCAGCGAGCCGATCGATCGTCACCGAGTTCGTCGATTATTCCGCCGGCGACATCGTGGCCGAGGGGTACGTGGCGCACGACGGGGCGACCGGGCGGCCGCGCCCGTGCGTGGTGCTGGCCCACGCGTGGGACGGGCAGAATGGGTCGATCCGCGCCCGCGCCGAGGAATTCGCGGCCGAGGGCCGCGTGGCGTTCGCCCTCGATGTCTACGGGAAGGGCGTGCGCGGCGAGGAGACCGGCGACAACTCGCGCCTGATGTTCCCGCTGCTGAACGACCGCGCGCTGCTGCGCGACCGCCTGATCGCCGGCGTGGCCGCGGCCCGACAGCACCCGCTGGTCGACCCGGACCGCCTGGTGGTGGTCGGCTGGTGCTTCGGCGGCCTGTGTGCGCTCGACGCGGCGCGCAGCAACGCCGGCGGGGTCCGCGGGGTGGTGTCGATCCACGGGGTACTGCGGCCGCCCGGCTTCCCCGAGCAGCCGAAGATCGCGGCGAAGATCCTGGTGCTGCACGGCTGGGAGGACCCGGTCGCGCCGCCCGAGGACGTGCTGGGGCTGGCCCGCGAGCTGACCGCGGCGGGCGCCGACTGGCAGCTCCACGCGTACGGCCACGCGATGCACGCGTTCACGGTCCCCGGCGCGCAGATGCCCGAGCGCGGGCTGCTGTACGATCCGAGCGCGGCCCGCCGCGCGCAGCAGGCGATCGACGGGTTCCTCGCCGAGACGCTCGGGCCGGTCGAGCGGTAGCGCCGGGCCTCGCGCCGTCGGTGCCTGTCCTGCGAGGCAGGTCGCGGAGGCCGGGAGGAGGCGGCGAGGCCCGGCTGTGGCGAGCGGCAGGTGGACCGGCGCGCGGGTGAGCGCCGGCCCGAACCTGTCCCGGGGAGCAGGTTGCATGCAGCGAGGACGAGCGCCGGCGAGGCCGAGCTGTCCTGAGAGGCATGTGGACCGGCGCGGGGGGGGGAGCATCGGCGCGAACCGGCCCGGGGAGCAGGTTGCACGCCGGCGATGCCGAGCGCTGGCGAGATCGAGCTGTCCCGAGAGTCATGTGAACCGGCGCGATGGCGCGCGCCGGCCCGCACCTGTCCCGGGGAGCAGGTTGCACGCCGACGATGCCGAGCGCCGGCGAGATCGAGCTGTCCCGAGAGTCATGTGAACCGGCGCGATGGCGCGCGCCGGCCCGCACCTGTCCCGGGGAGCAGGTTGCACGCCGGCGATGCCGAGCGCCGGCGCGATCGAGCTGTCCCGAGAGGCATGTGGACCGGCGCCGGGGGCGCGTCGGCGCGGACCTGTTTCGCGGAGCAGGTTGCAAAGACGAGCGCCGGCGAGACCGATCTGTCCCGAGAGGCAGGTGACGTGTCGCGTGTGGAGCGATGGCCAGGCGGGTCCGGTGAACGGGCTCGACGTGCGGCGACGAGAGGTTGGCGAGGCGGCGGCGTCGAGATGGCTTCAGGGACGTGTGATCGCGGCGGGCGAGCTGGCCCCGAAGACAGGTGATCTTGGGCTGCGCAAGGTGCGCAAGGGGAGCCTCGCCCTCTCTTTAAAACCTTCGCCTACGCGCTCGCAGACTCCCCTTGACGCTCATTTTAGTTGACGCTAAATGATGGGCCGTGCAGCCGCTGGCCGCCATCGCCGAGCCTCGTCGCGTCGAGATCTTGCGCCTCGTGTGGCGCGAGGAGCGGCGGGCGGGGGACATCGCGGCGGCGATGCCCGTCAGCTTCGGCGCGGTGTCGCAGCACCTCTCGGTCCTGCGCGCGGCCGGTCTCGTGACCGTGCGGCGGGCAGGTCGCGAGCGGTGGTACGCGGCCGACCACGCCGCGCTCGGACCGCTCGCTCCGGTGCTCGAACAGATGTGGGCAGACAAGCTCGGCGAGCTCAAGCGGCTCGCCGAGGCCGAGCAGCGGCGGCTGGACAGCTGTGCTTCGCGCCCCCTCGACGACCCGAAGGAATCGACATGACCGCCGGACCCCATTCATCGATCACCACCGCCGTCACCATCAACGCGCAGCCCGCCACGGTGTGGACATTTCTGGCCGAGGAGGCGCGCTTCCTCGCCTGGATGTCGTACGTCCCCGGCTCGCCGGCGCCGCGCGGCAGCGCGTTCGAGCCGCGACCGGGCGGGCGGGTCTGCATCGTCATGCCCCACGGCAGCGAGGCGCAGGGCGAGGTGGTGGAGTTCGATCCGCCCCACCGCCTGGTGTTCACGTGGGGCTATGCGCCCGATCGCGGGGACAGCGGCCTCGGCCCGGGGGCCTCGCGCGTGGAGATCTCGCTCGAGCCGGTGGCCGAGGGCACGCGCGTGACGCTGCGCCACTCGGGTCCGATGAGCCCGGCGATCGCCCGCGGGCACGAGGCGGGCTGGCGACATTGCCTGTCGCAGCTGGCCGTCGCCGCCGCGCACATGCACCATCAGGCCCACCTCGAGGCGACGCTGCGCGACTACTTCGCCGCCTGCAACGAGGCCGACGAGGCCGCCCGCGCGGCCCTGCTGGCGCGCGCGTGCACGCCCGACATCCGCGTGCGCACCCCGTTCGCCTGCGCCGACACCCGCGAGGAGTTCAGCGGCTACATCGCCAACGGGCTGCGTCACCTCGGGGGCGCCGTGTCGACCCTGGCCGGCACACCCCAGCTGATCCACGGGTTCGCGCGCGTGCCCTGGGCCGTGACCGCGCCGGGCGGGGCGGTGATGTTCCGCGGCGAGAACCTGCTGCGCCTGGCGCCCGCGGGGCAAATCGCGGAGATCGTCAGCTTCCCCGCCGAGGCGTGAGAGCGGCGGCGGGCCGCGGAGGCCGGCGATGATGGCAGAACGCCGGCTCCCGGGACCGGCGACTTCGGATACAGACGAGGCATGCGCATGGCTTTATTTGCACTGTCCGCCTCGATCCCGCTGGCCGTCGCGGCGCTGATGCCCGCCGAGGTCGCAGCCTGCTCACCCGGACCGCCGAACGGGCCGTGCTTTTACGCCGATCAATGGGCCTCGCTGGCGCCGGTCAACGCCGCGGCGATCCCGATCGACGGCGTGTTGGTGCTGCAGGGCGCGCAGACGGGGCCGTCGCCGGAGGCCGAGTGGCTCGACGACATCACGTTCACGGTCACGCGCGACGGGCAGCCGGTGGCGGGGGCGCTCGAGACGACCGGGATCGACGACGTGCTGATCTGGCGCCCGGCGGCGCCGCTCGTGCCCGGGGCCACGTACAAGGTGCAGGGCGCGCTCGACAACCCCGACGAAGATCCGGAGGGCGAGGAGTGCGGGCCCGATCTGCTGCCGCTGGTGTTCGAGTTCCACGCCGACGCGGGGCCGGCGGCGCCCTTGGCCACGCTGACGACCGAGCCCAAGGGGAAGGTGACGATCACGCCGCAGATCGCCGATCTCGACGCGCTGGTCTGCTGCGACGACGCGATTCCGTTCGGCACCGAGACCGACGACTGCAAGTACGAGATCAAGTGGAACCAGGGGGCGTGCGCGTCGCTGGTGGGCGAGGGCCGGCTGGACGTGACGGTGACGACGAAGGGCGT
Organism: Nannocystis exedens; assembly: GCF_002343915.1. Lineage (GTDB taxonomy): Bacteria > Myxococcota_A > Polyangia > Nannocystales > Nannocystaceae > Nannocystis > Nannocystis exedens. The sequence goes on from NZ_NETK01000001.1 coordinate 8,557,498, forward strand.
GCCGGCGTCGACGCTGGCGATGACGTCGCGTCGATTGGTGGTCGAGGGGGTGCCCGGGGCCACGTTCGTCGGCGCCGATCCGACGCTGTCCAGCCTCGCGCCGGTGTGGACGCAGGTGCTGGTGCGCAACCTGGCGAGCGGCGAGACGGTCCTGTCCGAGGCGCAATGCGTGGGGGACGAAGTGGCCGGATCGCTCGGGGAGCAGCAGATCGATCCGTCGCCGGTGCTGGCCGAGCTGTGCGCGGGCCCGGCGTACGAGTGCAACGTCCAGGATGATGTCTGGCAGCCCGACGCGTGCAGCCCGTGGCCGGCCGAGATGGGGGACACGATGGGCACGTCGGACACCGACGGAGACACGACGAGCTCGACGGGCACCGACGGGGACACGACGGGGACGACGGGGACCGCTGGGGAGACGACGAGTGCGACGGAGAGCGGTGAGGACGTGACCGGCGCGCCGACGAGCGGCACCGCGGGGACGGGCGGGGTGACAACGGGCGACACGGGGACGGGCGGGGAGCCCACGGGGACCACGGGGACCGGCGGGGGCCCGACGAGCGAGACGGGGACGCCGGGGGAGTCGACGGGAGCCTCGGGGACGGCCGGGGACAGCGACAGCGACGCGAAGCGCGGGCAGGACGAGACGCCGGGCTCGGGCTGCGCCTGCGACTCGGGGGGGCGACCGGACGCGCTGGTGATGGTGGCAGGATGGATGGCCTTCGCCCGGCGCCGGCGCAGGCGATAAGAGTCTCGGGTCGCGGCATTCGCCGGGCGCCCGCGCGGGAGATTACGGTCGAGCTCGCTCGCGCGGTCATGACGTGATCGGCGAATGAGCGTTCCGGAACCGTGGTGCTCGCAGGAGCCGGGCGAGCCGTCGCCACCGCCGAATCGATCGTGCGCACGTGTCGCGCCGGGCCGGCGCTCGCCTCGCGTCGCGGCGGCCGCGTCTGCCCGAATGCCGGAGCCCGGCCGACAGGCGCGGCAGAGGCCGCCCGAGGGTTTGCACGAGCGCGCCGATTGCCCAGACTTCGCAACAACGAGGTCTGCATGCTCAAGCTTACCGATGTCAATCGCGTGCTCAGTCAACCGGCGGCCGACAAGACGCTGTCGATCTACGCGCAGGTCGACCCCTCGCTGTTCGAGAACCAGGGGCGGACGCCCGGCTGGCGGATCTGGGTCAAGAATTCGCTGCGCGAGCTGAAGGCGGCGCACGAGGACCCGGTCGTCGCGGAGCTCGTCGCGCGGGCGGAGCACTTCTTCGGCACGCTGCGGCCGGAGTGCAAGGCGATCGCGGCCTTCTTCACGCCGAGCGCCGAGGAGGTGCTCCGGCTGCAGGTCCCGATCGTCCAGCCGGAGTGCCACTTCGGTCGGCCGGCGGTGGCCCCGCTGCTGTGGCTGCTCGACGAGTACGAGCCGTACGTGGTGGTGCTGGTCGACTCGGAGAAGGCGCGCTTCTTCGTCGCCCGGCTCGGACGCGCGGGCCTCGGCGGCACCCGCTACAACGAGGTGTTCGAGTACGACTTCCCGCCGAAGTACCTGCCGTCGACCAACGCCGGTCAGGGCGGCTACACCAAGGGCGGCAACAACCGCGACGCCTTCGACGCGCTCATCGACGACCACACGCGCCGGTTCTACCGCCAGGTCGCCGAGCAATGCGGGCACTTGCTCGAAGAGACAGGTTCGAAGCGGATCCTGCTCGGCGGGATGGAGACGTCGGCCCACGCGGTCGAGGGCCTCATGCACGACACCGTGCGCAAGGCCGTGATCGGGATCGTGCCGACGCCGCTGCACCTGAGCGATCAGGCCACCTGGGACCTCCTGATGCCGCACGCGCTCGAGCACGAGCGCGCCCACGAGAGCGCGCTGGTCGACGAGGTCGTCGACCTGGCCAAGGCCGGCGGCCGCGGGGCGCTGGGGATCGCCACGGTGCTCCAGTGCCTGCAGAACAAGCAGGTCGAGCTGCTGCTGGTGCCCTGGCCGCTCGCGGAGGCCGAGCTGCGGGCGCAGCTGCCCGAGCTGGCGATGGCCGCGGGCGCGAAGATCGAGCTGGTCGCCGGGGCGGCGGCCGAGCGCGTGGTCCAGGAGGGCGGGCTGGCGGCCCGGCTCTACTACGGGATCCCCGAGGCCGCCCCGGCGGCGCCGGTCAAGGGCGCGGCCTGAGCCGGCAAGGGCGTCGGGAACCACATGCGCACGCAGGTGCCGGCGCCCGGGGCTGTCTCGAAGGACAGCTTGCCGCCGTGGCGGTCGACGAAGGCGCGGACGATGGCGAGCCCGAGGCCGGTGCCCTCCGGCTTGGTGGTGAAGAAGGGCTCGAGCATGCGCGCCTGCACCTCCTTGGCGATGCCGGGGCCGTCGTCGACGACCTCGACGTAAGCCCCGTCGGCGCCGGCGCCGGTGCGCACGGTGACGGTGCCGCTGGTCTCGACCGCGTCGAGCGCGTTGCCGATCAGGTTGACCAGCGCCGAGGTGAACTCGCCGGGGCAGATCCGGATCGGCGGCGTCGGCGAGGACTCGTCGAGGATCAGCCGGACCTGCGGCGGCGAGCGGTGCCGGCACAGCTCGACGGCCTCGCGGGCGAGCTCGGCCAGCGCGCCGGTGACGGTCTCGACGCCGCCCCCGCGCCGGCTGAAGCCGCTGAGGCGATCGATCACCTGCACGCCGATCGCCAGGCCGTGATCGATCTTCGTCAGCGAGCGCAGCGCGACCGGGTGGTCGGCGAGGATCCGCCGCAGCAGACCGGTGTGCAGGGTCAGCGGGGTGAAGATGTTGCGCAGGTCGTGGGCGATGCCGGCGGCCATGAGCCCGAGCGCGCGCAGCTTCTCCGACTCGGCCAGCCGCGCCTCGGTCTCGCGCTGGCGCCGGCGCAGCTCGGCCTCTCGCAGCTCGCGCTCGACCGCGGGCAGGAGCCGCGCCAGCCGACCCTTGACGATGAAGTCGTGGGCGCCGGCGCGGAGGGCGTCGACGGCGTCCTCCTCGCGCAGGGCGCCGGACACGACGATGAACGGCAGGTCGAGGCCGGAGGCGTGGAGCTCGGCGAGCGCCTCGCGGCCGCTGAACCGCGGCATGGCACAGTCGGACAGCACGAGCTCCCAGCCGCCGCGCTCGAGCTGGTCGCGCATCTCCTCGGCGGTGTCGACGCAGACCCAGCGGACGTCGAAGCCGCCGCGCTCGAGCTCGTAGACGAGGAGCATGGCGTCCTCCTCGTCATCGTCGACGACCATGACCGCGAGCGAGCGAGTCACTGGGCGCCTACCAGGGCCGCCTCGGCGCCGCCGCGGAGGCGCGCGTCCGAGTCTTGTTGCAGGTCCTGCGGGACAGGATCGACGCTCGCGGGCGAGAGGGTCCAGAAGAAGGTGGCGCCGCTGCCGGGCGCGGATTCGGCCCAGATCCGGCCGCGGTGGCGCCGGACGATCCGCTGCACGGTGGCGAGGCCGATGCCGTCGCCAGGGAACTCGCCGGCGGCGTGGAGGCGGCGGAACGGCCCGAACAGCTCGTCGGTGCGCGAGCCGTCGAAGCCGACGCCGTTGTCCCGCACGTGAAAGACGAGCTCGCGGGCCGGCGAGACCCCGGCGCCGACCTCGACCATGGGCTCGGCGCTCGGGCGGGTGAACTTGAAGGCGTTGCCGATCAAGTTCTGAAGCAGCACGCGCAGGAGGCCGGCGTCGGCGACGGCGACGAGGCCGTCCTGGACGATGACGCGCACGCGGTGGGTGGTCTGCCCGGCCTGCAGCTCGGCGGCGACGCTGCGCGCCAGCTCGGACAGGTCGACCGATTCGCGCCGCGGCGAGTCGGCGCCGCCGCCGACCCGCGAGAGGTCGAGCATGTCGTCGATCATGCGGTCCATGCGGGCGGCGCCGCGGCGCACCCGGCTCAGCCAGTCGTGGCCGCGCGCGTCGAGCTGCGCGCCGTAGCCCTCGTCGAGCGCGCGGCTGAAGCCGGCGATCGCCCGCAGCGGCGCGCGCAGGTCGTGCGAGACGGCGTAGGCGAACGCGCCGAGCTCGTCGTTGAGCGCCTCGAGCTGGGCGGTGCGCTCGCGGACGCGGCGCTCGAGGTCGTTGTAGAGCTCGACGTTCTCGAGCGCGATCGAGGTGCTGTCCGCCAGCGCCTGCAGGAGCCTCAGCTCGTCGTCGCCGGCGACGCGGTGCCGGGCCCAGTAGGTGCCGATGGCGCCGATCGGGCAGGCCCGACGGATCGGCACCATCGCCATGCTCTTGACGAAGGTCGGCCGATAGGCGTCGCCCGGAATCCGCGGGTCGACGAACACGTCCTCGATGACGAGGGGCCGCGCGTGCTTCATGACCCACCCGCTGGCGCAGATGTCCATGGGGAACCGCTTGCCCTTCCACAGCGGGCTTATGGCCTCCTCGTCCGCGTAGAAGCACTGGCCGCAGTCGCGCAGGACGAAGGTGGCGCCGTCGGCTCCGACGAGCTCGCGCGCGGCGTGGCGGACGAGCGCCGTGACTTCGTTCAGTGAGCGGGCCAGTGACAGCTCCTGGACGACGGCGATCAGTTGCTCGAGTCGCGCTTCGAGGTGCGAGGCGTCCGCCATGCGCCGAATTTTGCGCGGACGAATGCACGGCGCCAAGTGGCGCAGCCCGCGGCGGCAAACGGCGTGGCATGGGCTTCCCGCACGCGCAAAACAGGCCCCCGGCGGCCTTGACGGCCTCGGCCGGCAGCGCGCCGCTCGCCTGCGGCGCGGCCGACGCGGGCGGGGCGTGGCGCTGCGCACAATGACCCCGAGGACATGTCCCGGAGACCTCGGGCCCGGGCGCTCGCGTCCAAGGCGGCGAGCGGCGCGCGGCCCGGCGATCGCACTGCGGCGGGGGTCGGAGGCGTCACGGCGGATCGCCGCTGCGACGCGCCGCGATCGCAGCGTCGAGCAAGGACGCGACGGTGGCGACGGCGGGCTCGTCCATCATCGAGAAATGATCGGCGTCGACGCTGGCCCGGGTGAACGAGCCGTCCACCAGCTCCATCCACGCCCGGTCGGCGTGGCGTTCGTCCGGGTCGGGCTGGACGCGGGCCTTGACGTAGAGGACGTCGGCCGCGAGCGGGGCGGGCTCGCAGGTGGCGAGGGCGCTCCAGGTCGCCCGCACGAGGCCGCGGAAGACCGGGTCGTCGCGCAGGGTCGCCGCGAATTGTTCATAGGCGCGCGAGGAGTCGCTGCGCATGCGCTCGGCGATCCGGAACACGTCGTCGTCGCCGGCGACGACGAGCCGTCGCGCCAGCGCGAGCGTGGCGGTGTCGAGCATGGCGACCAGGTCGACGCGCTCGCCGCCCTCGATCAACCGACGCGCGAGCTCGAAGGCGATGACGCCGCCCGCCGAGTGGCCGCCGAGCAGGTACGGGCCGCGCGGCTGCGCGGCGCGGACCTCGGCGAGCTGGTGGGCGACGAGCTCGTCCATGCGCGCGAACACGGGCTCGCCCGGCTCCATGCCCGAGGCGCGCACGCCCGTGACGTGCAGCGAGGGCGCGAGCCGCTGCGCGAGCGGCATGTAGGTGAAGACGGTGCCGCCGATCGGCTGGATCAGGAACAGGCGAGGGCCCGGCCCCGGACGCAAGCTGACGGTGAGCCGCTCGCGCGGGGGCGCGGGCGCGGGGGCGGCGGGCGCGGGGAGGCGCGCGCGGAGGAATGCCGCGAGTCCGCCGATCGTGGGGTGCTCGACGAATGCGTGCACCGGCAGCTTGACGCCGAGCAGCTCCTCGACGCGGACCCGCACGCGCAGGGCCAGGAAGGACGAGCCGCCGAGGTCGAAGAAGTTGTCGCCGGGGCCCGGCGGGGGGACGCCGAGCACGTCGGCGAAGACGCCGGCGAGGGCGTGCTCGATCGGGTCGGCGAGGGCGCCCTCGCCGGGGGCGGTGGTCGGCATGGGCGCGTCCGGGGCCGGCGGCACCACGCGAGGCGGACGACCGCGCTGCGCCGGCGCGACCGGGTGCTCGTGGTGGACGCGCTCGAACGCGTAGGTCGGCAGGGGCACGCGGCGGCGGCGTTCGCCGGCGAACAGCGCGTCCCAGCGAATGTCGACACCGCGGCACCACAGCTGGGCGAGGGCGTGGGTGAATTCCTCCGCGTCGGTGCGATTGCCGCCGCGCGCGGCCATGGTCGAGAGGATCGGCCTGGCGCCGGCGTCGGGGTGGCGGCGGGCCAGACCGGCGAGGGTGCGGCCGGGGCCGACCTCGACGAGCAAAAGGTCGCTCTCGGCGAGCAGGCGGCCGAGGCCGTCGGCGAAGCGCACGGCGCCGCGCAGGTGTCGACCCCAATGGTGCGGATCGCGGGCGTCGTCGTCGCCGAGCCAGTCGCCGGTCACGTTGGAGACGATCGGGATCGTCGGGGCGGCGAGCGAGAGCTGGCGGGCGCACGCGACCAGGGGCGGCAGCAGCGGCTCGACGAGGGCGCAGTGCGAGGCGCCGGCCACGGGCAAGCGGCGAGACTCGACGCCGTCGCGGGCGAGCTCGGCCTCGAACGCCTCGATCGCGTCGAGGCGCCCCGCGACCACGCAGCTGTCCACGGCGTTGACGACGGCGAGGTCGAGGCCCGGCGGGAGCCGCTGGGCGAGCGCGGCCTCGGGCAGCGCGACGACCAAGAGGCCGGCCTCGACCGCGAGTGATTCGTGCAAGCGCGCGCGCGTCGCCAGCAGGCGGGCCGCGTCGGCGAGCGAGAGGACGCCGGCGATCGCGGCGGCCGTGTACTCGCCGAGGCTGTGGCCGGTGACCGCGGCCGGCACCACGCCGAGCGCCATCATGCGCCGGGCCAGCGCGTATTCGCAGCAGAAGATCGCCGGCAGGAATCGCGTGGGTCGCAGCAGGGCGCGGGCGGCCTCGTCGGGGTCGGCGGCGTGGAGGAGGTGGCGGACGTCGACGTCGAGCTCGGCGACGAATCGGTCGGCGGCCGCGTCGAACTCGGCGCGGTAGGCCGGATCGCCCGAATAGAGCTCGCGGCCCATGCCGACCGACTGGGTGCCGCCGCCGGGGAACAGGAACGCCACCCGCGGCGGCCTATCGCCGGCGACGCCCTCGGCCACCCGGGCCCGATCGCCGTCGCGCAGGGCCCGAGCGGCCGATTCGGCGTCGCGGGCGACCACGGCCAGGCGGCGCCGCATCGCCGTGCGGCCGCGGGCGAGGGTGTAAGCCACGTCGGGCAGCGCGGGGGCGTCGGGGTGGGCCAGGGCGTCGGCGAGGCGGGCGGCGCCGGCCGTCAGCGCGGCGGGCGATTGCGCCGACAGCACGAGCAGCTGGACCGGCCGCGACGGATCGCCGGGCGCCGCTGCGGGGGCCTCGCCGAGGATCGCGTGCGCGTTGGTGCCGCCGACCCCGAACGAGCTGACCGCGGCGAATCGCTGTACATGGCTCTTGGGCCATGTAATCGTATTGCTGTTGACGAAGAACGGGCTGCTGTCGAGGGCGAGCTCGGGGTTGGCGGCGCGGAAGTGCAGGGTCGGGGGGATGGCCTCGCGCGCGAGCGCCAGGGCGGCCTTGATCAGGCCGGCGACGCCGGCGGCGGCGCCGAGGTGGCCGATGTTGCCCTTGATCGAGCCGAGCGCGCAGGAGGCCCGCGCGGCGGTGCGGCGGCGATAGGCCTGGGTGAGCGCGGCGACCTCGATCGGGTCGCCGAGGCGGGTGGCGGTGCCGTGCGCCTCGACGAGGCCGATCTGCGCCGGGTCGACGCCGGCGACGGCGAGGGCGCGCTCGATCACCTCGCACTGGCCGGCGACGCTCGGGGCGGTGAAGCCGACCTTGCGCGCGCCGTCGTTGTTGATCGCGGTGGCGCGGATCACCGCGTGAATGGTGTCACCGGCGGCGACGGCGTCGGCGAGCCGCTTGAGCACGACGACGCCGACCCCGTTGCCGCCGACGATGCCCTGCGCGTCGACGTCGAACGGCCGGCAATGCCCGTCGGGGGCCACGACCGAGCCGCCCTCGGAGACGTGGCCGAGCCGGTCGGGCGGCATGACGAGGGCGCCGCCGGCGAGCGCGACGTCGCATTCGCCGGTGACGAGGTTCTGGCAGGCGACGTGGACCGCCACCAACGAGGTGGAGCAGGCGGTCTGCACGGTGAAGGCGGGGCCGCGCAGGCCGAGCTCGTAGGACACGCGGGTGGCCAGCGTGTCGCTCATGTTGCCGAAGCCGACCTCGTACTCCTCGATGCTGAGCGGACCGCCGGGGCTGCCGATCCGCTCGAGCCAGTAGCGCGGGACGTCGCAGCCGGCGAACACGCCGACGGCGCCGTCGAGGCCGCGCGGGGCGTAGCCGGCGTGCTCGAGCGCGGCCCAGGCGACCTCGAGCAGGACGCGCTGCTGCGGGTCGATGAGCCGGGCCTCGCGCGGGCTGTAGCCGAAGAAGGCGGCGTCGAAGCACATCGCGTCGGGCATGACGCCGATCGCAGGGACGAACCGCGGGTTTTTGAGCAGGGCCGGATCGACGCCGGCGGCCTCCAGCTGCTCGCGGGTGAAGAAGGTGATGAGCTCGCGCCCGGCCACGAGGGCCTCCCACAGCGCGTCGACGCTGGCGGCCCCGGGGAACCGGCCCGCCATGCCGATGATGGCGATCGCGCGGTCGTCGGCGGCCAGCGGACCGGTTCGTCGTGGGGACGACGAGGGGGCGCTCGCGTCGATCGGCGCACCGCCGAGGTGCTCGGCGAGGCTGCGGATCGTCGGATGACGGAACAGCTCGACGATGCCGATCGTGTGGCCGGTCGCGCGCTCGAGGTCGGCCCGCACGCGCGCGAGCAGCAGCGAGTGGCCGCCGAGGTCGAAGAAGCGATCGTCGAGGCCGACCTCGTCGAGTTGCAAGACGTCGCGCCAGATCGCCGCGATCTGCTGCTGCAGCGCGGTGCCGGGCGATGGGGCCGGCGGCGAGGCGGCCCGCGGGGCGCGCCCCTGCGGTGGCGGGAGGGCGCGGCGATCGAGCTTGCCGCTGGGGAGCAGCGGCAATCGCGGCAGCTCGACGAATTCGCCGGGGAGCATCGGCTCGGGCAGGTGCGCCCGCAGGTGCGCGCGCAGGGAGGCGAGGTCGAGCGGGCCGCGAGCGGCGACGTAGGCGACGAGCCGCCTGTCCCCGGGGACATCTTCGCGCACGACCGCGGCGGCGGCCGCGACGGCGGGGTGCTGGGCCAGGACGGCCTCGATCTCGCCGAGCTCGATCCGCACCCCGCGCAGCTTCACCTGCGAATCGGCGCGCCCGACGTACTCGAGGGCGCCGTCCTTGTTGCGGCGGGCGCGGTCGCCGGTGCGGTACATCCGTTCGCCGGCGACGAACGGATCGGGGACGAACCGCTCGGCCGTCAGCGCCGGCCGGCCGAGGTAGCCGCGGGCGAGCGCCGCGCCGGCGATGTACAGCTCGGCGGTGACGCCCGGCGGGACCGGGCGGTGGTGGGCGTCGAGCAGGTAGATCCGCGTGTTGTCGATCGGCGCGCCGATCGACGGCAGGAGCGGCCACGCCTCGGCCGGTCCTGCCAGCACGTGCGCGGTGACGACGTGCGCCTCGGTCGGGCCGTAATGATTGTGCAGCCGACCATGGGGCAGGCGCGCGAAGAGCTCGCGGATCGCCGGCGAGACCTTGAGCTGCTCGCCGGCGGTGACGACGTCGAGCAGCGTCGCCGGCGCGCGCCCCGTCGCCGCGGCGGCCTCGGCGAGGTGCTGCAGGAACACGAACGGCAGAAACAGCCGCTGGGCGGCCTGCCGCTCGAGCAGCGCCAGCAAGGCCCGGGCGTCGCGGCGCGTCTCCTCGGACACGAGGATCAGCGCGCCGCCGGCGGCCCAGGTCGAGAGGAGCTCCTGGGCCGAGACGTCGAAGTGGAGCGAGGCGAACTGCAGCGTCCGCGCCGGCCGTCCGAGCCGGGCGTCACGCAGGTGCCAGTGGACGAGGTTGGCGAGCGGGCCGTGCGTCATGGCCACGCCCTTCGGCCGGCCGGTCGAACCGGAGGTGTAGAGGACGTAGGCGAGGTCGTCCGCGTCGAGCTCCAGAGCGGGTCGGTCCTCGGGGAAAGGATGGGCGTCGGGCGCGACGAGCAGCGCCGTGTGCGGGGGCAAGCGCGCGACGGCGGCCGGATCGGCGACGATCCAGCGCAGCGCGGCGTCCTCGACGATGAAGGCGAGGCGCTGCCCGGGATAGGACGGATCGAGCGGGACGTAGGCGCCCCCGGCCTTGAGGATCGCCAGGACGGCGACGAAGGTGGCGATCGTACGATTGGCGACCACGCCGACGAGGCTGCCCCGGCCGACGCCGAGCGCGCGCAAGCGGTGCGCGAGGCGATTGGCGCGGCGGTCCAATTGCGCATAGGTCAGGGTCTCGTCGCCGTCGACGATGGCGACGGCGTCGGGCGTGCGGTCGACCTGCGCCTCGACGAATGCATGCACCCCGCCGGTCCGGGGGAGCGGCACCCGCGGGCCGCCGGCGAGCTGGAACTGTTGCGCCATCGCGGCGGCGGACAGGAGAGGCAGGGCGCCGACGGGCGTCGCCGGGGCGTCGAGGTTGGCGAGCACGGCCTCGATCGCCCGCGCCAGCTGCTCGATGCGCCAGCGGTCGAACAGGTCGCTGGCGTACTCCAGCGTGGCCTCCAGGCCCCCCTCCGCGGTCTCGCGGGTGAGCAGGGTGAGGTCGAAGATCGCGCCGCCGGCGTGCAGGTCGAGCGGACGGACGGCGCAGCCGCGCAGCCGCAGGCCGGCCTCGTCGGGTGGTTGGGGCGCGAACGCGACCTGCACCAGCGGCGAAGCCCCGAGGTCGCGCGGCGCTCGCAATGCCCGGACGATCTGCTCGAACGGGACGTCCTCGTCTTCGTGGGCCGCCAGCACCGCGTCGCGGACCCGGGCGAGCAATGTGGACAGGCCGGGATCGTCGGCGAGATCGAGGCGAATCGGCAGGGTGTTGACGAAGAAGCCTGCCACCTCCTCCAATTCGACCCGGCTGCGCGCGGCGGCCGTCAAGCCGACCACGAGGTCGTCCTGATCGGAGAATCGCCGCAGGACGGCGGCGAAGACGGCCAGGACGGCCTGCGACAGGGTCGCGCCGGCCGTCCGGGCCAGGCGGCGCAATGGGGCCAGCGCCGGCGGTGGGACGGCGAACGCCACGCGCGCGCCGCGACGGGCCGGTGAAGCGCCGCGGGGTCGATCGCTGGGCAAGGCGAGCAGCGCGGGCGCGCCCGCGAGCCGGGTTCGCCAGCGGGCCAGGGCGGCCGCGTGGCGGTCGTCGGCTCGCCGGCGCTGCCAGGCGGCGTAATCCGCGTAGCTCGGGGCGGAAGCATCAACGGTGAGTTCGGGATCTTCGTACAGCCGGCCGAGGTCGCGCAGCAGCAACGCCTCGGTCCAGCCGTCGGTGACGATGTGGTGCAGCACCAGCCACAGCACGCGCTCGTCGGCGGCGAGCCGGACGAGGCCGGCGCGCAGCGGCGGACCGGCGGCGAGATCGAAGGCGCGGCCGGCCTCGGCGGCGAGGGCGGCGTCGAGGGCGTTCGCGCGGTCGACCGGGGAGAGGTGGGTGAGGTCGAGGCGGGCGAGGTCGAGGCGAGCGCCGGCATCGATCACGCGCCGCGGCGCCCCGCCGTCGCTGACGTAGCGGGTGCGGAGGATCTCGTGGCGGCGGATCAGCGCGCGCAAGGCGGCGTCGAGGCGCGCCTCGTCGCAGGCGCCGGTGATGTGAAACGCCAGCGGGCAGTGATACGCGGGGCTCTCGGGCGCGAGCTGGTGCAGGAAATACAGGCGCTCCTCGGCGAAGGACAGCTCGCCGGCGCCGGCGGCCCGGGCGATGGCGACGTCTTCGGCGGGGCGACGGTCGGCGAGCAGCGCGGCCTGGCCGGCGATCGTCGGGTGGGCGAAGAACTCCGCCAGCGAGAGCCGGCTGCCGAACGCGCGCTTCATGCGAGCGACGATCTGCGCGGCGTGGAGCGAATGACCGCCGATCGCCAAAAAATCATCGGTCACTCCGCAGTCGTCCGCGCCGAGGACGGCGCACCAGATCGCGGCGAGTTCGGCCTCGAGCGAGCTCTGCGGGGCGACGCGCGCGCGTGATCGGGTAAAATGCCGGGCTTCGGGGCGAGGCAGGGCGTTGCGGTCGAGCTTGCCATTGGGCAGCAGCGGGAGCGCCGGCAGCGGCACGAGCGCGGCCGGGACCATGGCCGCGGGCAGCCGCGCGGCCAGGCTCGTGCGCAGCTCGGCGATCGCCGCTTCGGTGGAGCGCGGTGATTCGTCGCCGAACACGACATAGGCGACGAGGCGGCGATCGCCGCCCGCGTCGTGGACGACGACCAGGCCGTCGCGGACCGCAGGGTGCTCGCGCAGGACGGCCTCGATCTCGCCGGGCTCGACGCGGACGCCGCGGATCTTGACCTGCTGGTCGAGGCGCCCGAGGAACTCGAGCACGCCGTCGCTCCGCCAGCGGGCCAGGTCGCCGGTGCGATACAGGCGCTGCCCCGGCGTCGCGGCGAACGGGTCGGGTACGAAGCGCTCGGCGGTCAGGGCAGGTCGGCCCCAGTAGCCGCGGCTGACCTGGACGCCGCCGATGTGGAGCTCGCCCGCGACCCCGGGCGGGACCGGCTCGCCGCGGTGGTCGAGCACGTAGAGCGTGCAATTGGCGATCGGGCGGCCGATCGGGATCGTCGCCGGATCGCCGCCGCGCTCGCAACGATGGGCGGTGACCTCGATGGCGGCCTCGGTCGGGCCGTAGAAATTGTAGACCTCGACGTCCAGCCGCGCATGACAGGCGCGCACGAGCGCGGGCGGGAGGACGTCGCCGCTACACAACACGCGGCGCAGCGACGCGCACGCGCGCGGGTCGACGTGCTCGAGGAACGCGGCCAGCATCGGCGGCACGAAGTGAATCGTCGTGATCGCGTGGGCGCGGATCGCCTCGAGCAGGTAGGCCGGATCGCGGTGGCCCCCGGGTCGCGCCATCACCACGGTGGCGCCGGCCAGCAGCGGCCAGAAGCACTCGTAGACCGAGATGTCGAACCCGCACGGGGTCTTTTGCAGCACCCGGTCGTCCGGGCCGAGGGGGATGGTCCGCTGCAGGTCGAGCAGGCGATTGACCACACCGCGGTGGATGTTCATGACGCCCTTGGGCCGGCCGGTCGAGCCCGAGGTGTACATGACGTAGATCAGGTCGTCGGGCGTGACGTCGACGGGCGCGGGCGCGACGGCGGGGAGCCGCTCGTCGAGGACGATGATGGCCTCCGCGGGGGCCGGCAGGGCCTCGGCGAGGCGCCGCTGGGCCAGGATCAGGCGCGCGCCGCAGTCCTCGAGCATGAACGCGAGGCGCTCGCGCGGGTGATCGGGGTCGAGCGGCACATAGGCGGCGCCGGCCTTGAGCACGCCCAGGAGGCCGGCCAGCAGCTCGGGCGAGCGGTCGGCGCAGACGGCGACGAGCGACCCTCGCCGCGCGCCGCGACGGAGAAGCTCGGCGGCGACGGCGTCGGCGTGGCGGTCGAGCTCGGCGTACGTCCAGCTGCCGGCCTCGGCGACGACGGCGATTCGCTCGGGGCTGCGCGCGACCTGGGCCGCGATCCGTCGATGCAGGCAGACCTCGCCCGACAGCTCGATCGCGGTGTCGTTCCATTCGTAAAGGACGCGGCGGCGCTCGTCCGGCGGCAGCGGCGGCGGCGCGTCGGCCGAATCATGCGACGCGGGCCGAGAATCGTCCAGGGGCTGCCCCGAGCTCATGACGTCACTCCTTTCGCGCAATCACCGTGGTACGAGGACCACGCGCCTGGCCCCGCGGCACCCCGATCAGACCGGGTTGACGCGGTACACCGGGAAGTAAGAGCGGAGGCGCCCGGCGGCGGCGTCGCGCGCCAGGCGGTCGATCTCCTCCCAGGGATAGATCTCCGAGACCTGCAGCATCCATCCCTCGCGCTCCGCGTAGTGCATGGCGACCGGCGAGTCGCCGTGACGGATGTAGTGCGAATGCACGTGGACGTGGCGGCCGATGCACTCGATCGCGCGGTTCAGCGTCATCTGCATCCCCAGCAGCCAGCCGGCGGTCGCCAGGACGCCCTGGCGGCCGAGCGCCTTGACGCTGGCGCGGAACACCGGGGCGCCGATATAATCGAACACGATCGCCGCGCCGCGTCCGCCGGTCCACGCGCGCACGGTGGCGAGGAACGCCTGCTCCGAGGCGCGGTAGGCGTCGCGGTAGGCGGGGTCGGCGGAATAGCGAGCCTCGTCGAATTCGATGTCGGCGAAGGCTCGACGGTCGATGCCGGCGATCTCGCCGCGCTCGAGCTCGGCGAGCCGCTGGGGGCTGCCGGTCACCATCGCGGCGCGACAACCGGCCCGGCGGGCCAGATCGAGGGCCGCGAGCGTCGAGCCGCCGCCCCAGCCGAGCACGAACGGCGCGGGGTCCTGGTGCTCCTCGACCTGCAGGCGATAGGCCCCGAGGGCCACCCGATAATTCGACCACGCCGTCAAATACCGCACCGAGAAGGCGGCCCACTGCTCGAGGCGGTGGCGAGATTCGAGCGGCAGCGGCAAGAAATTGCGCGCGGCGATCTTGGTCCGCTTGGCCAGGACGCCGACCGTGCCCGGCGCGTCGTAGCCTTGGACCAAGACGGTGTAACCGAACTCGTCCTGCACGTGACCGCCATAGAGAATCCCCACATCGCCCTCGTGGATCCCACGAACGTCGGCGCCGGCCCGCAAGACTCGCAGCACGCTGCCGTTGCCGATGACGACGCGTCGCTCGCGGCGCTGGCTGCAGATGTCGATCGGCCGCCGCTGCAGCGAATGCGTCATGTTGCCCTCCCAGCTGCCGAACAGCGGCTCGACCAGCAATTCGTCGCCGGCCGGCGCGGGGAACGAGAACTTCTCGAGGCGAAAATCGCCGGAATCCAGCGCGGACAAAGCGGCGCCGGATCGCTCATAGAGCACCCAGGCTTCGGTCTCGATCATATCAATCCCCCCGTCCTCGACGGCCGGCCCAATGGCTACACCAGGGTGCAGCCATCATTGGGTCTCGTCTATGCCACGCCGGCCGGAGCCGTGGAAGGGGGTGCGCGGAGAAGCGGGGGAACGGAGACTCACATCGGCGCCGCTGGCGCCGGCTGGGCTGTGCGTGTAGGTGTCGGTCGGATGACCGACGCGAGCCCGGTGAATCGCCTGGTTGTGTCCGCTCGAAGCTGCGCGGACGGCCCCGGGCCTCACCGAGGGGCGGGCGAAAACGCTCTGATTTCGCCTATTTGTGGATTGCGTCGTCGGGGACGATACCACTTTCCGCCGACGGCCCCGGCTGATAGGGTGAAGCGCGGAGGACAGGGGCGATGATGACGAATGACGAGAAGGAGATCCGCCGTCTTCTCGAGCGATATGCAATGGCAGTAGCGGTCTCGGGCGACGGGATCTGGGAGTACCCGGCCATCGATCCCGAGCAGGCGTTTCACCGCAACATCCCCGTGCATTATTCGGAGCGCTTCCCCGAGCTCCTCGGCTACGACGACGGCGAATTCCCGCAGGTCGCCAGCAGCTGGTGGGACGCCATTCATCCCGAGGACCTGAGCGCCTCGTCGAAGGCGATCGCCGATCACTTTATCACCGGCAAGCCGATCTTCGCCGAGTACCGCGTATTGAACCGCCAGGGCGAGATCCGCTGGTGGCAGGTGTTCGGCGACTCGATGCCCGACGCCGACAACAAGGGCAAGATCCGCGCGATCGGGGTGGTCCGCGACATCACCGCGCTCAAGCTCGCCGAGGAGACCGCGCGCAATCAGCTCGAGCTCATCACCAGGCAGCAGAAGGCGATCCGCGCCCTGTCGACCCCGATCATTCAGCTGTGGGACAACATCATCACGCTGCCGCTGGTGGGCACGATCAATTCGGAGCGGGCGTCGGAGATCATGGACCGCCTGCTGGCCGAGGTGGTGCGCCTGCGGGCCCGCTACGCGATCATGGACATGACCGGGGTCGACAGCGTCGATACGACCACGGCGGAGCAGCTCTACCGCATCATCCGCGCCGTCGGGCTGCTGGGCGGGCAGGTGCGGCTGTCGGGCCTCAACCCCGCGATCGCCCAGACGATGACCAACCTCGGGGTCGACATCAGCCCGTTCATCAGCCACCGCAACCTGCAGGACGCGCTGCAGGCGTGCCTCCGCGACAGCGACCGGTTCGTCACGCATTGACGTCGCGCGGCTCGCGGCTCGACCGAGCCGCGGCGCGCGGTTGCGAGATCCGACGGCGCCGGCAGGAGGCGCGACCGGGGGCGCCCCCATTGCTCGTTCAGCGCGGACCCGGGCGCGCCGCGAGCCTCGCGGGATCACTCCGGGTCGGCGGGGCCGTCGATGTCCTCGGCGAAGCGGTAGCCGACCCCGCGCAGCGTCTGCAGCTGGCCGGCCGCGGGCCCCAGCTTGCCGCGCAGGCGGAGGACGTGGGTGTCGACGGTGCGCGTGGTGACGTTGGGCGAGAGGCCCCAGACCTCGGCCAGCAGCGCCTCGCGGGTGTGGACGCGGCCGTGGCGGGTGACGAGGAGGATCAAAAGGCGCAGCTCGAGGGCGGTGAGGGTGAGCTCGCGGTCGTCGAGCCAGGCCCGTTGGGCGCCCGCGTCGACGCGCACGCGGCCGCAGGTGACGCGTTCGCTCGCCGAAACCGGCTGGATCCGCCGCCGCAGCACGGCGCGGATCCGCAGCACCAGCTCGCGCAGGCTGAGCGGCTTGGTCACGTAATCGTCGGCGCCGACCTCGAAGCCGAGCACGCGATCGATCTCGTCGGCGCGCGCGCTCACCATCACCACCGGCAGCGCGCGCGTGACAGGGTCGGCGCGGAGCGCCTGACACACCGCGATGCCCGACATGTCCGGGAGGTTCAGGTCGAGCAGCACGAGGTCGGGCATCGGCTCGCTGCGGGCCAGCAAGAGGCCCTGCGCGCCCGTGTCGGCGGTGCGGGGATGAAAGCCCTCGCGCGTGAGCGCGTGGCAGATCGCGGACCGAAGATCGCGCTCATCTTCGACGACGAGGATCGAGGCGGGCATGGCGAACGGGGGACCGTTCGAGCGTACACGCGGGCCCGGAAATACGCATCGACGCGGCGCTGCGGCGGAATTCACCGCGACGCCGCGCGGCTGTGACGCGGATGTGATGTTGTCGGGCGCGCGACCCGGAGGTCGGCAACATCCGGGGTGACGGACCGCGGCGATTCGCGCGGGCCCTCGCGCGCTGTGGTGATTTCAATCGGGGCAGGGGCGCGAGGGGGCCCGCCTCACAGGCGCACGAGCTGGGCCCCGAGGTGGGCGCCGGCGCCGATCGCCGCGAAGGCGATCAGGTCGCCGCTGCCGAGCGCGACGGTGCCGCGCTCGAGGTCTTCGGCCAGCAGGATCAGCATGCCCGCGGACGAGGTGTTGCCATAACGCGAGACGTTCGCCGCCAGCTGATCGCGGCGCAGGCCGATCGCGTCGGCGAAGCGCTCCAGCAGCCGCTGGTTGGGCTGGTGCAGATAATAGCGAGAGACGGCGTCCGCGGCGGACCCCCCGCGCGCCAGCACGTGCTCGAGGCTCTGCTGCATGCACCGCAGGTAGCTCTGCTGCACCAGCGCGCCGTTGACGACGTAGGCGAGGTCGACCGGCCGCGTGCGGGCGGCGTGGGCCGGCAGGAGCGAGCCGCCGCCGGGGCGCAGCACGAGGTCGAGGTGTTCGTTGCCGGCCATCGAGGCGACCACGCCGCGCTCCTCGTCGTCCTCGCCCTGGAGGACGATCGCGCCGGCGCCGTCGCCGAACACGTAGACCGACAGGAAGGCGCCGATGCTCTTGTCGCTGCCGTCCAGCGGCACCGATTGCGTGTAGAGGTCGCGATCGACCATCGACGAGGTGAAGTTGCTGCCGACGATCGCGGCGGTCCGGATCGCGCCGGAGGCGATCATTTTGGCCACCATGTCGAATACGTACATCGTGCCGCCGCACCCGCTGTCGAACACCAGCGCGTAGCAGTCGGCGCGGCAGTCGAGCCGGCGGTGCAGCAGCATCGCGTCCTGGCTGAAGCTCGGGCGATCGGAGGTGCAGGTGACGACGAAGATCGCGTCGAGGCTGGCGGAGCGCAGCCCGGCCATTCGCAGCGCCTTGCGCAGGGCGATCTCGCTCATGTCGACGCCGGTGGCCGGCGCCTCGCCCGGCGCCGGCTCGATCGCCTTGCCGGTCGCGTCGTCGATGTCCCACAGGTAGCGCCGCTCGTGGATGCCGGTGCGGTCGATGATCCGCTCGGGGGTCCACCCGGGGACGAGCGCGGCGATCCGCGCGGTCGACATGCGGACTTCGGGGACGTAAGCGCCGGCGCCGACGATGGTCGGCCGGCGAATTTTCAACTGTTGATAGTCGAAGGTCATGGTCACTCGATAGGAAATTCGCCGAACGGCGAGGCATACGCGGCCGCGGCCCCGCACGCGCGCCCGGGAGGTCCGGCGCCGCGGGGTTGCGGCCTCGACACCACGTATGCGTCGGCCCGGGGGGCTTCGGATCGTGGCGCGGGCGGCGCTCGGGGGTGGACGCGCGGGGCGGTGACACCTACCTCGCGCCACTCGGATCATTGAGCCGGGCAATCGTCAATGGACTGAGAATATGAACAGCGCTGTCGATTCGCAGGGGGCCCGGGGCCACACGTCAATGCGCGATCTCGGCCTCCACGCGCGGATCGTGGGGGCCGCGCAGCCGTGAGTTGTCGCGGTTCGCAACTGGAGCTCGTCGGGACTATCTTGCCCGTTCCCGCGAGTACGGAACCGGAGGTTTCATTGGCCCAACTCATCCTTGACGACTTCAACCTCGAGAAGGCCGAGCGGCGCCTGTGCACTGAGGCGCTCAGCACGGCCGGCAACATCGTCGGCGCCGCCGCGTTGCTCGGGATCACTCGCCACGCGCTCAAGCGGCGCATCATCAAGCTGGCGATCGAATGGCCGCCGCGCCCCGCGAACCGGCCGTCCGACGCCGCCCACGCGAGCGCGGGACTCGCTCGCTAGCCCAATCGAGGTGACGATGCTCAGGACGACCTGGCGGCCACGGCCGCCAGGTCGTTCTCGTCGCACCCCGTCCCCCGTCCGCGGCCCGCCGCGGACGCCGAACAGGACCGACGGCGGCGCGGCGATCGAGAGGTCGCCGCGTCGACGATGCGGGCCGCGTCCGCGGCCCTCACGAGCTGCGCCCGCTTCGTTGCGAGTGCGCAGGACGTGCGCGCCCCCTCGCGTGCCGCGAGGTCGCGAGGCGCGCAGAGGTCGCCGAAGATCGGCGACGTTCCGGCGGCGCCTGCGTGCGACCGTCGCGAGCACCGCGAGCGCAGAGCTGCAGGCGGGCGTCGAGGCGACGGCGCGAGGGCCGTGCCGCGACGAGGCGGCATGATGGCCGCGCGTGACCCGAGGCGTCGTCGTTGGCGACGGGGCTTCGCGCGGCGAGGCCCACGAGGGCGGCCGCCCGAGGTCGGTCGCGCGGCGACGCGTGGCCGAGCCCGCCCGGCGGGCGAGGTCGGGGGTGGCCGCCGGCCGCGGTCCGCAGGTCCGTCGCGTGGACCGCGGCGGCGCCGCCGGGCGCGGGTAGGCGCGGGAGTTCGTTGTCTTCGGATGTGTTTGCGGCGGCTCCGTGAGCGCTCAGGTTAGCTCGGAGGCGGCCGGCTCCAGCCGGACCGGTCGCCGCGGAAGACCCCGGCACTGGAGAACGAGTCATGAAAGCGATCTGCTGGCACGGCCCGCGTGATGTCCGTCTGGACAGGGTGCCCGATCCCACCATCCTCGACCCGGGCGACGCGATCGTCCGGGTCACGGCGACCGCGATCTGCGGGTCCGACCTCCACCTGTTCGATGGCGTCATGCCGACGATGAAGACCGGCGACGTCCTCGGACACGAGGCGATGGGCGAGGTGGTCGAGGTCGGGTCGGCGGTCACGCGGCTGCGGAAGGGCGACCGCGTGGTCGTCCCGTTCGTGATCGCCTGCGGCTCGTGCTTCTTCTGCAAGCGGGGCGAGCACACCGGCTGCGACGTCAGCAACCCGAACGCGCACATCGCCCGCGAGCTGATGGGCCACTCGCCGGCAGGGCTGTTCGGCTACTCGCACATGATGGGCGGGTTCTGGGGCGGCCAGGCCCAGTACCTGCGCGTGCCGTTCGCCGAGGTCGGGCCGGTCAAGATCGAGTCGGGGCTCCGCGACGAGCAGGTGTTGTTCCTGTCCGACATCTTCCCGACCGGCTACTTCGCGGCGGAACTGTGCGGCATCGAGCGGGGCGACACGGTGGCGGTGTGGGGCTGCGGGCCGGTCGGACAGATGGCGATCCGCAGCGCCTGGATGTTGGGCGCGGGCCGGGTGGTGGCGATCGACCGCGTCCCCGAGCGCCTGCGCATGGCCGAGGCCGGCAAGGCCGAGACCATCAACTTCGAGGAGACCCGGGTCTACGAGCAGTTGATGGACCTGACGAGGGGCCGCGGGCCCGACCGCTGCATCGACGCGGTCGGCTGCGAGGCCCACGGGCTCGGCAGCGTCGACGCGCTGATGGACAAGGTGAAGGCCGCGATGATGCTGACGACCGACCGCGCCTACGTGCTGCGCGAGGCGATCATGTGCTGTCGCAAGTTCGGCACGGTGTCGATCTCCGGGGTCTACGTGGGCGCGGTCGACAAGCTGCCGATCGGCCCGGCGATGAACAAGGGGCTGACCTTCCGCATGGGCCAGACCCCGGTGCAGCGCTACCTGCAGCCGCTGCTGGCGAAGATCGAGGCGGGCGAGTTCGATCCGTCGTTCGTCGTCACCCACCGCCTGCCGCTCGAGCAGGGCCCCGAGGCGTACAAGATGTTCCGCGACAAGCAGGACGGCTGCATCAAGGTGGTGCTCCGCCCGTGACGGCCGCGGCGGGCGCGAGGTAGATGAAGTTCAAGGATATGTCCCGAGAGGCATGTCTAATGAATGCGCGCCGGGGAGCCGCGACGATCGGTCGCGGACCGCGGCTTCGCGCGCCGTGGCGAGAAGCGAGCGGTGTTTGGCGTTCTCGCCGCTTGTCGAGCCGGGCCGTGGATGCGACCGTCGCGGCATGACCATCACGCTGACCATCCCCGGGATCGATCCGCTGTCCATCGCCATGCTGCTGTACCCTGGCTTCACGATGCTCGACTTGATCGGGCCGCAGGCGGTGCTGAGCTGGGCGGGCACCACCCATCTGGTCGCCAAGACGATGGCGCCGGTCACCAGCGACTCGGGCGCGCAGCTCGTGCCGACCTGCACGCTGGCCGACTGCCCGCGCGACCTCGACGTGCTGTTCGTGCCCGGCGGCTTCGGGACCTTCGCGGTGATGAAGGACCCCGAGGTGCTGGCGTTCCTGGCCGACCGCGGCGCGCGGGCCGGGAGCATCACGTCGGTCTGTGGGGGCGCGCTGATCCTCGGCGCCGCCGGGCTCCTGCAAGGCTACCGCTCGACGACGCACTGGGCGCTGCACGACGCGCTGGCGCCGTTGGGGGCCATCCCGGTCAAGCAGCGCGTGGTCGTCGATCGCAACCGGATCTCCGGCGGCGGCGTCACGGCCGGCATCGACTTCGGCCTGGTGCTGCTGGCCCAGCTGCGCGGCGAGGAGACGGCCCGGCTGATCCAGTTGATGATGGAGTACGACCCGGCGCCGCCGTTCGCCGCCGGCACGCCCGAGCTGGCCGGACCGGCGCTGACCGAGCGCGCGCGGGCGCTGATGAACTCGATCGCGCCGGCGGAGGACGTGGCGCAGCCTCGAGCTTGATTTGCGGGGTGTCGCGCCGTGGAGGGTCGCGATGTCGTGAGGACGGCGAGTGGGTCGTGAGCCTGCGGTCCGCGGAAGCGCGCGGGGCGACGCGAGGCGCCGTGTCGGGGCGAGGGTGGGAGCGGTGGCAGGATCTCCGTGCGCATCGCTGCCGCCGGGAATCGGCGCAGACGTGGCCCTGCGTGCGACATTCGTGGCATCGTCGGAGCGACGGCGCTGTCGCCGGGCGCACGCGACCGCGAGGCAGGTCGGGGCGATGGACCTCGACTCCGGCGATCTTGCCGTGGGGTAGGCCACAAAGCCGCGGCAAGTGACGGGCGACGGCGCTGGCACGTGCCAACTGGCGCACGGTCCGCGGCGGCGACGGCGACGACGCGTGTTACGTTTGGGCGGGCCCGCGGCGGGCGAGCCCGGCGCGCAGTTTCGCCGCCGCGCGGCCGCGGGAGGGATGGTGTATGTCGATTCGTGCGCTCCGCCACTATGTGCATGGCCGCCGCGCCGCGCTCGCCATCGGGCTCGCGGCGGTCAGCGGGTGCGTCGGGGCGGACGACTCGGGCGGGGCGCTGCCGGACGCGATCCTGCCCGATGACGTGGGCGCGCCGGTCGCCGGCCCGAGCCCGGCGTTCCACGGCGGCGTGGTGACGACGACCGAGCCGCTGGCGGCCGAGGTCGGCGCCTCGGTCCTCGCCGCGGGCGGCAACGCGGTCGACGCCGCGGTGGCGGTGCAGTTCATGCTCAACGTCGTCGAGCCGCAGTCGTCGGGGATCGGCGGCGGCGGGTTCATGATGATCCACCTGGCCGGCTGGGCGCCCGACGAGACGGTGGTGATCGACTTCCGCGAGACGGCGCCGGCCGCGGTGACGCCGGCGATGTTCGCCACCGATCACTCGGCCGACGTCAAGTCGTCGAGCGGCTACGCGGTCGGCGTGCCGGGGGCGCTCCGGGGCATGGCGTACGCGCTGCAGACCTACGGCACGCGCGCCCTCGGCGAGCTGCTCGAGCCGGCGATCGCGGCCGCCGGCCAGGGCTTCCGCGTCGGTGCACGCCTGGCCGAAGAGACAGGTTCTTCGCGGCTCGAGCTCGAGGGCGGCGTGGCGGCCTACGACGAGGCGCGCGCGGTGTTCCGACCGGGCGGCCGGGCGCTCGCCGAGGGCGACCTGCTGATCCAGCCGGACCTGGCCAGGACGCTGGCGCTGATCCAGCAGCACGGGGTCGCCGCGTTCTACGACTGCGATCATTCGGCGGGGATCGCCGCGGCGATCGTGGCGACCCAGCTCGCCACGCGCTCCGACAACCCCGGCGGCAAGGGCCGCATGACCTGCGCCGACCTCGAAGGCTACGAGGTGCGGGTGCGGAGGCCGCTGCTCGGCAGCTACCGGGGCTACGAGGTGGTGACGACGCCGCCGCCGTCGTCGGGCGGAATCGCGGTGCTGCAGATGCTGGGGATGCTCGAGCGCTTCGACATCGGCGGCGACGACCTCGGCTTCGGCGCCGCCGACACGCTGGGCGTGATGATGGAGGCGATGCGGCTGGCGTTCGCCGACCGCGCGATGTGGCTCGGCGATCCGGACCACGCGTACGTGCCGGTCATGGGGCTGCTCCACCGCGACTACATCGATTCGCGCTCGGCGCTGATCGCCGCCGGCCGGCGGCGCAGCAAGGTCGCGGCCGGCGATCCCAGGCCGTTCGAGCCGCCGCCCCCGGGCACCGCCCAGGCGCTGGCGACGCTGGCGGCCGAGGCGGAGGCCGAGGGCGCCGACACCACGCACTTCACGGTGATCGACGGGGCCGGCAACGCGGTCAGCGTGTCGAGCACGATCGAGCGGCTGTGGGGCACCGGGCTGATGGTCCGCGGCTTCGGCTTCATGCTCAACAATCAGCTGACGAGCTTCAACGACGCGCCGCGGGCCGACGACGCGCCGTACGACCCGGGGGCGAACGACCTGTCGCCGCGCAAGCGCCCGCGGGCGAGCATCTCGCCGATGATGGTGTTCCTCGACGGCGAGCTGGTGGCCGCGTACGGCTCGCCGGGCGGGACCGGCCTCATCAGCGCGCTCCTGCAGGTGACGCTCAACCTGATCGACCATCGACGCTCGCTGAGGTCGTCGATCGCGTCACCGCGGATCGCGCTCGACCGGGCCAGCAGATCGGCCGAGACCGAGATCGAGGCCGGCTTCAGCAGCTCGGTGCGCGCCACGCTGGAGCGGCTGGGCTACGCGTTCGTCGACGTGAGCGACATCGGCGCGGTCCAGGCGGTGATGACGTATCCGCAGAGCGGGAACCAATACGGCGCCGCCGACCCGCGGCGGATCGGCGGGGTCGCCGGCCGGCCGTGACCGGCGGCCGGCGCCGGGGCGTGGTATAGGCGAGTTCGCGATGCCCGGCGCCCGCGACCTCGAGGTCCACCTGCGCGCGCTCGTCGGCGGCCTCGCCCCGGGCGAGGAGCTGGCGCCGGGGCTGCGCCTGGCCGAGGTCACCACCGAGTGCGGGCCGCGCCTGACCTTCGAGACAGGCGGCACGCGGGTCCACGTCGAGGTCGCCCGCCTGACCCCCGGCCGCCGCAGCGCGGTGCAGACGCGCCGGCTCGGGCTGTCGTACCGCTTCGACGCGGCCGCCTCGGCGGACGGGCGCGCGCTCGGGGTCGCGGTCTGCCGCGCGGTGGCGACGGCCGCGGCGGGCCGCGAGGAGGCGGTGCTGGCGGCGCTGGCCCGCGACGCGGAGATGGCCGAAGAGACAGGCGACGAGCCGGGCGCGCGCGTGCGACAGGTGACGGTCGAGCGCCTGCTCGAGCGCGCCGAGGGCGGCCGCTACTACACGGTGACGCCGTACGTCGGGTGCCTGATCGGCTGCAAGTTCTGCTACGCGCAGTCGCACGTGGCCGAGACGCGGGCGCTGCTGGGCCTGGCGCCGGCGCCGTGGGGCTCGTACGTCGACGTGCGGGTCAACGCGCCGGAGGTGCTGGCGGCGGAGCTGAAGGCGGTGCCGCCGGCGCCGATCAAGTTCTGCGCGGTGGTCAGCGACCCGTACCACGCGATCGAGCGCCGGCACGAATTGACGCGGCGGATGCTGCTGACGCTGCGCGACGCCCGGTGGGCGGCGGGGGTGCTGATCTTGACCCGCGCGGCGCTGATCGAGCGCGACCTCGACGTCCTGCCGGCGATCGCCAATGCGTGGGCGGGGATCTCGATCCCCACGCTCGACGACGCGGCGCGGCGTCACTTCGAGCCGCGCGCGGCCAGCATCCCGGCCCGGCTGGCCGCGCTGGCGGCCTGCAAGGCGGCGGGGCTGCGCACGTTCGCGGTCGTGCAGCCGCTGCTGCCCGGGCCGGTCGCGCCGCTGGCCGACGCGCTGGCCGAGCGCGCGGGGTCGGTGCGGGTCGACGTGCTCCACGGGGTCGAGGGCGCGACGCAGGAGTTCGCCGACCCGCGCTGGGCGGCCGCCGGGAGCCTCGCGTGGCAGCAGGAGCAGGCCGCGGCGCTGACGGCGGCGCTGCGCGAGCGCGGGGTGCCGCTGTGGTCCGGCGAGCTGCCGCCGGGGCTGGCGGATTCGTAGGAGATGGTGACGAGGACATGTCGTGAAAGGCATGTTTTGTAGGACATGCGCGATCGGTCACGCCCGGCGAAGCCGCGGTCCCGTTCGGCCCGCTCGGCCGCGGTGGAGCTCGGGTCGAAGTCGCCGGCGAGGAGTTCTTCGAACAGGAAGCTGCGCTCGTGGTGGGCCAGGGCGGCCAGGCGGGGGCGGCGAGCAGCTCGCGGCCGAGGCGGGCCCGGGCCCGGGCGTCGTCGCGGCGACCGTCGAGCGCGGCGAGGCGGCGAGCTGGACGACGTCGCGCGGTCCCTGCAGGTGCACCCGAGCGCGCGCAGGCGCGGGTCATTGTCTTGTCGTCGACCTCGGCGAGCTCCGCGGCCTCGAGGTCGAGCATCTCCGGTCAGAGCTGCATCTCCCGGGGCACTTGCGAGGCGGGCCTGCTGGCTGCGGGCGAGGAGACCCGGGCCCGAACGCGCGTGACGACGCTGCCCTCGCCTGGCCGGCCGTGTTACGGTCGCCGTCATGACCTCGCCCTCGCTCCGGCTCGCGCTCGCCTCGGCCCTGCTCCTGCATTTCGGTTGCAAGAAAGAGGCGGAGTCGACCCCGCCGCCGACCGCCCAGGCGAGCGACACGGCCGCGCCAACCGATTCGGCGGCGCCGGCGGCCGCGGAGGAGGAGGAGTCGCCCTACCTCGACGTCGCCAACTTCAACCGCACGGTCGAGGAGCACGTCGGCGAGATCGTGGCCTGCTACAAGGACACGGCCGGCAAGGCCCCCGAGGCGCCGACCGGGCGGGTCAAGGCGACGATCGTGGTCGACGGCGACGGCAAGGTCAAGAAGACCACGTTCGACCCCCAGCGCAGCACGCTGAAGCACGACGGGTTGTTCGCCTGCATGCAGGAGAAGATCGCCGGCTGGAAGTTCAACATCACCCTGAACGGCGCCGACTCGCCGATGCCCTACACGTTCGACCTGACGGCGGGGGCGCTGCTGCCGTGATTGGTGACATGTCTGAAAAGACAGGGCGCTTCGGACATGTCCTCGGCGCCCTGTCCTTCAGTTCACCACGAAGCTGGCCTCGAACCAGTTGACGCCGTCGGTCCATTCGACGCCGGTGTCGTTGGCGAGGCGGATCGCCTGGCGCGGGTCGTCGGCCAGGCTCGGGGCCGGGTCGGCGAGGCGCAGGCCGATCCGGTAGGTCCCCGACGGGAGGTCGGCCGGCAGGACGGCGTCGACGCACACGGTCTGCGGCTCGCCGGGCTGGAGCGTGCGCACGTCGAATTCGTCGGCGGTGACCTCGACGCGGGCGGGGCCGTCGAACACGAGCACCAGCGGGCGCGGGTTGACGGGCGCGGCGAAGCCGTCGTTGACGAGCTCGAGCGCGACCGGCAGGGCCCCGCCGGGCGCGCCGCTGTCGGCCCAGCGCAGCGTGGGGACGGCGAGGCGGTAGCCGAGGCGGCAGGCGATCTCGGCGTAGCAGCCGTCCTGTTGCCAGCTCTGCAGGACCTCCACCTTGTAGGCGGTATTGAGGTGCGTCCAGTGGTGCAGGGCCAGCTCGGCGAGCGCCGAGGGGCACTCCGAGCGCGGCGGATTCACGGCGCAGGTCTCGCCGCCGACCGGCACGAACGCGGAGTCGGCGACCGCGTAGTCCTTCTCGCCGGGCTCCTGGTAGGTGCCGAAGTCGTCGTCGGAGGCGAGGAAGCAGTCGTTGACGTGGCCGACGCGGGCCAGGGCGCTGCCGTCGTGGGCGGTGTCCTCGGTCAGCGGGCCGCCGTAGGCCTGCTGCTTGAACGAGGGCCGACGCACGGTGACGGTCCGCTCGGGCGGCAACGCGGCCAGCAGGGCGTCGAGGATCTGTTTGCGGGGACCGGGCGCGTCGAGGCCGTGCATCGAGCCGTGCCACTCGCCCCACAGGCCGATGAAGCCGGCCTGCAGGGTGAGGATCACGTCGGCGTGCTCCTGCAGCAGCGGCGTGAGCTGCTCGATGTGTTCGAGGATCCGCTCGAGCTCGGCGTCGGGCTCGCCCTCGGCGTTGGAATAATGGAAGCGCGGGACGACCTTCATGCCGTGCTCGCGCACGAGGTCGAAGCTGGCGGCGAGCTCGGCGAGCACGTCGGCGTCGAGCGGGGATTCGCGGTAGTCGGGCAGCAGCACCTGGCCGTAGACGACCGAGAACCCGCTGGCGGCGTGGTTCGCCAGGATGCCGCCGTCGAGGTTGCGCAGGTTGGTGAAGCCGTGGAAGCCGCGCTCGGGGTTGACGATCGCGCAGGCGGGCGAGTCGGAAGGGTCGTCGCCGGCGCTGAACAGGGCCGGGGCGAGCGCGAGCTGCTGCACGCCGGGGCCGTCGCCGAGCGGGCAGGCGAGGCCGGGCGCGCCGGTGTCGCTGTCGGAGGGGTCCGTGCTCGCGGTCGTCGGCGGCTCCGTGGTGCCGACCGAGGTCGTGGTCGTCGTCGGTCCGGTCGTCGACGTGGTGGGGTCCGCGGGATCGCCGGTCGGATCGCTCGCCCCGGTGGTCGCGTGGGTGGCGGGCCCCGCGGTGTCGTGGGTGGTGCCCGTGGTGGCGCCGGTCGCTCCGTCGGTGGATCCCTCGCCGCCCTGGCAGGCGGGCGAGGCGAGGGCGCCGAGCAGGAGCAGCGAGAGCGGTCGGAGACGCGTCGACATGTCGGGCACGATAGCCGAGAGCTTGTGGACCGGGGACATGGAAGCCTCACCGAACTCGCCGTCCGTAGCGATACGGGCCGCCCACGGGCCCGGGGGACGTCGGCCCGCGGACGGGCTCGCCGGCCCACGAGCCCGAACGCCGCGTGGGATCGCGCGGATGATCCGTATGTCCGATGAGACATGTCGGATCGCGCCGCGGGCGCGGTCGCGCGGCGCGGGAGCGGCGGGCGAGGACACGTCCTTCGAGACATGTCCATGGATTCCCGTCGGATCGCGGGTGCGTCTGCGCGAATGGCGATTGTCGCGCTGGATTCGCGCCGCCGCGGCGAGCTGCGCCTGGCGCCCACGAATCGTCGCTCGCGAGCGCGACGCCGCCGTCACGCGGCGACTCAGGTCGCGCGGCGCGGGCGGGAGCGCTTCGCAGCCGCGGCCTTGGCGGCTGCAGGGCGAGCCGGGGGCAGGCCGAGCGCGGCGCAGGCGGCCTCGACGGCGGCGGCCTTGATGCGCTCCATCGGCACGTCGGAGAACTCGACGGCGGTGTCGGCCATGCCGCCGATGGCGACGACGGCGCGCACGCGGGCCTCGAGCGTCGGCGCGGGACCGATGAGGAGGGCGGTGAGGCGGTGGCGCCAGGCGAACATGCGCGCGGCGAGGTCGAGCTCGGCGAGGATGCTGAGGTCGCGCACCATCATGACGATGAGGTCGCGGTGGCGCGTGAGCAGGTCGAAGTGGGCGCCGAGGAGGACGCGCGGGTCGGCCGGCGAGGCCGCCTCGAGCGCGGCGAGGTGCACCTCCATGTCGGCGACGAGCGGCTCGAACATGCTGGCCACCAGGGCCTCGCGCGAGTCGAAGTGGTAGTAGAGCGCGGGCTTGGTGATGCCGAGCCGGTCGGCGATCTGGCGCAGGCTGGTCTGCTGGACGCCCTGCTGCATGAACAGCTCGCGGGCGACCGCGTGGATCCGCGCCTTCGTGTCGGTGGGCCGGGCTCGCGTCACCGGACGAGGATATCGCCGGAAACGCCGCCGTCGCCTTGAAAGTGCCGGGCTCGCGTGCTTACCTATCGGTAAGTAAGGGAGGCGTGATGCAGAAGATCCTGATCTCCGGCGCGAGCGTCGCCGGGCCGGTATTGGCGTACTGGCTCAAGCGGTACGGGTTTCAGCCGACGGTGGTGGAGCGGGCGCCGGGGCTGCGCAAGACCGGCGGGCACGCGGTCGACCTGTTCCGGCCGGCGATGGACATCGTCGAGAAGATGGGGGTGCTGGCGGAGATCGAGGCCCGCGCGACGGGGACGGAGCACCTGACGCTGCGGCGCGACGGGGTGAAGCGGGCGGTCGAGGTGGACGTGAAGCGGATCCTGCAAACGGTGTCGCGCCGCCACTGCGAGATCATGCGCGACGAGCTCGCGGAGGTCCTCATCGGCGCGAGCCGGGGCGAGGTGGAGTACGTCTACGGCGACTCGATCGCGTCGCTGCGCCAGGACGACGCCGGGGTCGACGTGACGTTCGAGCGCGGCGCGCCGCGGCGCTTCGACCTGGTGGTCGGGGCCGACGGGCTGCATTCGAACGTGCGCCGGCTGGTGTTCGGCGAGGAGCGGCAATTCTCGCACCCCATCGGCGCCTACCTCGCGGTGGCGTCGATCCCGAACTACCTCGATCTGCGCGACCGCACGATCCTCGTCAGCGGGGTCGACCGACTGGCCGGGGTCTACAGCGCGCGGCACATGGACGACGCCCGCGTGGTGTTCCTGTTCCGCAGCCCGCGCGAGCTCGAATACCACCACCGCGACGTCGCGCGGCAGAAGCAGCTGCTGACCGAGGCGTTCGCCGGCATGGGCTGGGAGGTGCCGCGGCTGCTGGAGGAGGCCCGGCGGGCGCAGGTGTTCTACTTCGACACGATCACGCAGCTGCGGATGGACACGTGGACGCGCGGACGGGTGACGCTGGCCGGGGACGCCGGCTATTCGCCCGGGGCCGCGGTGGGCGGCAGCACGAGCCTGGCGATCGTCGGCGCCTACGTGCTGGCCGGCGAGCTGGCGGCGGCGGGCGGCGACCACGTGCGAGGCTTCCGCAACTGTGAGGAGACGCTGCAACAGTACGTGATGCACAGCCGCGCCTTCGCGCTGTCCGCGGCGCGCAAGCTGATCCCCGGCAGCCCGCTGGCGCTGTGGCTGTTCGCGCAATCGGCGTGGTTGTTCGATCGCGTGCCCGTGTCGTGGCTGCGGACGCTGGCCCGGCTCGGCCGCAGCTCGGTGCAACTCCACGACGCGTTCGTGCTCAAGGATTATGCGGACGTCGTCCGCCCGGCCGCGCCGGCCGCGGTGGCACACGCGTGATTCGCGGCCGTCGGCGGCCAATGGCGCCCGCCAGGAATGTGCAGACCTTGTCCTTTCCTTTGACGAATGTCGTCGGACAGCCGTACGCCGACGATTGGACACGGGACATGCCGCGCTTCACCGGGCCCGGCGCCGCGCGGTGAGGCTTCGGCGGCCGTGCTGGTGACGGCGAGGAACCGCCACGCCGACATGCTCGACGGATTCGCGGCCGGGGCCGACGACTTCTTGGTCAAGCCGCTGTCGAGCGTGGAGGTGGTGGCGCGCGTGCAGGCGGCCGAGCGCGCGCTGGCGCTGGCGAGCGCGACGCCCGGGCTCCCCGCGGCGCTGGCCGAGGCCCACGCCAGCCCCGGCGGCGACCTGCTGCTCCGCTGCGGCGCCGCGGTCGGGCGGGTGTTCTTCCACGCGGGTCGGGTCGCGTGGGTCCACCTGTCGCGCTCGCGCCTGCAATGGCTCGCACGCCGGCTGGTCCCCGCCGCCGCCGACGATTGATCCGGCGCGGCGCGGAGATCGGCGAGCCGTCGCATGATTCATCGCGATCGACGGCGGGCGCGAGCAGACCGTCGCCGCGCCCGGTGGGCTCGCGATCGCCGTGAGGCGCGAGGACATCCGCCGCCGCGAGGGGCCGTCGCGAGGCCGCCCAGCCGCCGCGGGCCGCCCGAAATCGCCCGACGACGGGCGTATCGGGGCCGACTGCGGGCGCATACAATCCCGCCGTGCGCCTCGGTCGTCCGCTCCGCATCGTCTGCGCCTCCAACCTGTCGCTCGCGCTGCTGACGAGCTGCCCGGCGACGAAGGGCTCGGCGGTGGTGGTGCCGGTGATCGGCGACGCGGTGGCGGTGGCGTCGGGGACGCGGGACATCGACCTGCTGAACGCGCCGCAGGACGCGCCCGAGGGGCTGGAGATCCGGCTGCGCGCGAGCGAGGAGCCGCGGCCGATCGGCGCGGTCGGGCAGCCGCCGGCCAGGGCCGAGCCGCTGCCCGAGGCGCGCGCGGCCAAGCTGCTGGCGCGGCTGCCCGCGCTGACCCAAGAGACAGGTGACAAGAGATCGTTCGCGCTGCGCGAGCAGAGCCTGCCGGCGCCGCGGCCCGGCAAGACGGTGACGCAGGCGTTCCCGCCGCCGGCCGAGGCGCCGGCGCCGGAGCGGGCCGAGGCGGGCCCGCTGGCGGTGACGCGGGCGATGCCGGAGGGCGAGGTCGAGCTGGCGCCGCACCTGTCGGTGTCGTTCTCGCAGCCGATGGTGGCGGTGACGAGCCACGCCGAGCTGGCGAAATCGAAGGTGCCGGTCGAGCTGTCGCCGCAGCCGCCGGGGACGTGGCGTTATGTCGGGGCGAAGACGGTGATGTTCGAGCCGGAGGGGCGGTTCCCGATGGCGACCGACTACCGCGTGCGGGTGCCGACGCAGACGAGGTCGAGCGTCGGCGGGGCGCTGGCGCAGGCCAAGGAGTGGACGTTCTCGACCCCGCCGCCGACGGTGCTCTGCGCGTGGCCGCAGGGCGGTCCGCACGAGCTCCAGCCGGTCATGGTGGTGCGGTTCGATCAGAAGATCGATCCGCAGGCGGTCCTCGAGGTCATCTCGGTCGACGCCGGCGGCAAGCGGGCGAGCCGGCTGGCGACGGCGGCGGAGATCGAGGCCGACGAGCGCGCGCGCCAGGAGGTCGCGGCGAGCGAGCCGGGGCGCACGGTGGCGTTCCGCACGGTCGAGCCGCTGCCGCGCGGGACCGGCGTCGCGGTGACCGTGGGGCCGGGCACCCCGTCGGCCGAGGGCCCGCGGCGCACGAAGACCGGCTACACGTTCTCGTTCGCGACCTACGGGCCGATGGTCCACACCGACGCCCAGTGCGGCTGGTACGACGAATGCCGCCCGCTGATGCCGCTGCACGTCATTTTCAGCAACGCGATCGACGCCGAGCGCTTCGACCCGAAGACGGTGCACGTCGAGCCGTCGATCCCGGGCATGAACATCAGCGCCAGCGGCAACCAGATCGTCGTCACCGGCGCGACCGCGGGCCGCACGATGTATTCGGTCACCGTCGAGGCCGGGCTGCGCGACGTGTTCGGCCAGGTGTCCGAGAAGCCAGCCGTGTCGCAGTTCACGACCACGCGCGCCGAGCCGCAGCTGCAGGGGCCGAGCCGCGACTTCCTCGTGCTCGACCCGAGCGGCGGGCCCAAGCTGTCGGTGTTCACGATCAACCGGCCGAAGCTGAAGGTGCGGCTGTACGCGGTCACGCCGGAGGACTACGGGCGCTACCTCAATTACCGGCGCGACATGGATTGCCGCGACGGGCGGCCGATCCCGCCGCCGCCGGGGCGGCTGGTGGCGACGCGGACGGTCAAGATCGACGACCGGCCCGACGCGCTGGTCGAGACGGCGATCGACCTGTCGCCGGCGCTGAAGGGCGGGCTCGGCAACGTGATCGCGTTCGTCGAGCCGCCGCGGCAGCCGCGGAGCTGCTGGGAGCGCGAGTACGTGATGGCGTGGGCGCAGGTGACCCGCATCGGCCTGACGGCGTTCGTCGATCACGGCGAGATGGTGGCGTGGACGACGAACCTGGCCGACGGGGCGCCGCTCTCCGGGGTCGACGTGAAGATCGCGCCGAGCGGCGGTTCGGGCCGCAGCGCGCCCGACGGGCTGGTGACGCTGCCGCTCGGCGATCGCGGGCAGATGCTCGTCGCCACCAAGGGCGGGGACGTCGCGTTCGTGCCCGAGAACATGTACTACTATTCGCCCGACTCGTCCGGCTGGAGCGCGTATTCGCCGTTCGACGACCTGCGATTCTACGTGGCGGAGGACCGCGGGCTGTACAAGCCGGGCGAGACGGCCAAAATCAAGGGGTGGATCCGCAGCGTCGGCGGGGGCGAGCGCGGTGACATCGGCCCGGCGGCGGTCAAGACCGTCTCGTATCAATTGTACGACCCGCGCGGCAGCGAGGTGCTGAAGGGCGAGGCGCCGGTCAACGCGGCCGGCGGGTTCGAGCTGACGCTGGCGCTGCCGGGCAATGTCAACACCGGGTCGGCGTCGCTGCGGATCGACGCGGGCGGGCGCAACCACTATCACACGCTCAAGATCGAGGAGTTCCGCCGGCCGGAGTACGAGGTGAAGGTCGAGGCGTCGCCGGGGCCGCACCTGGTCGGGACGAGCGCCGAGCTGACGCTGCGCGCCAATTACTTCTCGGGCGGCGGGCTCGCGGGCGCGGACGTCGACTGGCGCGTGCGCAGCGAGCCGGCCACGTTCACGCCGCCGGGACTCGACGAGTACAGCTTCGGCTTCACCGAGAGCTGGTATTGGTGGCGCCGCGAGGCCCGGCCGCAGGGGCGCGAGGTCATGTTCACCGGCAAGACCGACGGGGCCGGCGAGCACCGGATCCGCGCCGACTTCGTGTGGAGCCGGCCGGCGCGCGCCTACGCGGTCACGGCCGAGGGCTCGGCGCAGGACGTGAACCGCCAGAAGTGGACCGGCCGCACGCGCCTGGTGGTCCACCCGGCCGACCTCTACGTCGGGCTCAAGACGCCGCGGCCGTTCTTCAACAAGGGCGACACGTTCAGCGTCGACGCGGTGGTCGCCGACCTCGACGGCGAGCTGGTCGAGGGCCGCGCGGCGACGATCCTGGCCCAGCAATTCGAGTGGGTGCAGGAGCGCGGGCAGTGGAAGGAGAAGGTCGTCGACACCCAGACCTGCCCGATCCGCTCGAGCAAGAGCGCGTCGCGCTGCGACTTCGTGGCCCGGCGCGGCGGGACGCTGCGCCTCGAGGCGACGGTCGCCGACGACCGCGGGCGCGCCAGCGTGACGCGCACCGACGTGTGGGTCGCGGGCGGCGACACGCCGCCTTCCCGCACGATCGAGCAGGAGAAGGTCGGGCTGCTGGCCGACAAGAAGGAGTACGCGGCCGGCGACGTCGCCGAGCTGCTGGTGGTGTCACCGTGGCCGCGCGCGGAGGGGATCCTGACGATCCGCCGCTCGGGGCTGGTGCGCAGCGAGCGGTTCAAGGTCGAGGACGGGGCGGCGAAATTGCGGGTGCCGATCGAGGAGGGCCAGGTGCCGAACCTGCACGTCCACGTCGACCTGGTCGGCGCGGCCCCGCGGACCCGCGACGACGGGACGGTCGACCCGAGCCTGGCCCCGCGGCCCGCTTACGCCGCGGGCGCGGTCAACCTGCGGATCCCGCCGCGCCGGCGCACGCTGCAATTGACGGCCAAACCGCGCGACGAGGAGCTGCCGCCGGGCGCGGAGACCGTCGTCGACGTCGAGCTGAAGGACGCCGAGGGCAAGCCGGTCGCCGGCGGCGAGGTGGCGCTGGCGGTGGTCGACGAGGCGGTGCTGTCGCTGACGGGCTACAAGTGGCCCGACCCGGTGGCGACGTTCTACGTCGACCGCGACGCGGGGGTTCGCGAGCATCACCTGCGCGAGCTGCTGCTGCTGGCGCGGCCCGACCTGGCGAAGCTGCAGGCGACGGGCGCGACCGGGGGCACGCGCGACGACGGCGGCCACGACCGCGAGGTGTCGGTGTCGAAGCGGAAGACCAAGGCGAGCCCGGGCATGGCCGCGCCGGAGCCGCCGATGGCGCCAGTGGAGACCCAGCGCGAGAACGCCAAGAAGGACGAGGCCTCCGCGGAGGCCGACGACGACCGCGGCGCGCAGGAGGACTCGGCGATCGCGCTGCGGACCGACTTCAGCGCGCTGGCGCTGTTCGCCGCGGCTGTCCCGACGGACAGCAAGGGCAAGGCCCAGGTCAGGCTCAAGCTGCCTGACAACCTGACCCGCTACCGGGTGATGGCGGTCGCCGCTGGCGGCGTCAACGCGTTCGGCAGCGGCGAGGCGACGGTGACCGCCAGCCGGCCGCTGATGGTCCGGCCGTCGCCGCCGCGCTTCCTCAACTTCGGCGACAAGGTCGAGCTGCCGGTGGTGGTGCAGAACCAGGGCAAGAAGGCGCTGACGGTCGAGGTGGCGGTCCGCGCGGCCAATGCGAAGCTGACCGCAGGGACAGGTCGCAAGGTACAGGTGCCGGCCGGCGACCGGGTCGAGGTCCGGTTCCCGACCACCACCGAGATGGCCGGCACGGCGCGGTTCCAGTTCGCGGCCGCCAGCGGCAAGCACGCCGACGCGGCCGAGCTGTCGCTGCCGGTGTGGACGCCGGCGACCACCGAGGCGTTCGCGACCTACGGCGCGCTCGACGGCGGCGCCGTGGCCCAGCCGGTCCAGGCGCCGGCCGGGGTGTGGCGCGAGTTCGGCGGGCTCGAGGTGACGACGACGTCGACCGCGGTGGCCGGGCTGACCGACGCGCTGCTGTACCTGGTCCGCTACCCGTTCGACTGCGCCGAGCAGGTGTCGTCGCGGGTGATGGCGATCGCGTCGCTGCGCGACGTGCTGACCGCGTTCGCCGCCGAGGGCCTGCCGCCGCCGAAGGAGCTCGAGGCCAGCGTGCGCCAGGACCTGCTGCGCCTCGGCAAGCTGCAGAACCACGACGGCGGCTGGGGCTTCTGGCGCTGGGGCGAGCGCTCGTACCCGTACCTGTCGATCCACGTCGCCCACGCGCTGGCCCGCGCCGACGCCAAGGGATTTTCTGTCCCCAAGGACATGACCCGAAAGGCAGTCAACTACCTGCAGTCGATCCGCTACCGGATCCCCGACTCGTACGGGCCGGTCGAGAAGCAGGTGCTGCGGGCCTACGCGCTCTACACCCTGCGCCAGCTCGGGCACGGCGACCCGGCGGAGGCGCGGGCGCTGATCAAGGAGGCCGGCGGGGTCGAGAAGATGGGCATGGAGGCGGTCGCGTGGCTGTACTCGGCCCTGCAGGTGGACGCGGCCTCGGCCGCCGAGCTCGAGGCGATCCGGCGGATCGTCCGCAACCGGGCCGAGGAGACCGCGGGGGCGGCCCACTTCGTCACGTCGTACAGCGACGGCGGGCACGTGCTGCTGCACTCGGACCGGCGCGTCGACGCGTTGATGCTCGAGGCGCTGATCGCCGACCAGCCGAAGAGCGACCTGATCCCCAAGCTGGTCGAGGGGCTGCTGGCGCACCGCAAGGCCGGGCGGTGGAGCAGCACGCAGGAGAACGCGTTCGTGCTGGTGGCGCTCGACCGCTACTTCAACACCTACGAGAAGGTCGAGCCCGACTTCGTGGCCCGCGCGTGGCTCGGGCCGCGCTACGCCGGCGAGCAGAAGTTCGTCGGCCGCCAGACCGACCGCCGGCGCATCGACATCCCGATGGCCGACGTCGCCGAGATCGGGTCGGGCGACCTGATCCTGCAGAAGGAGGGCAAGGGCCGGCTGTACTACCGGATCGGCATGCGCTACGCGCCGAGCGACATGCGGATGCCGCCGACCGACCACGGGTTCGTCGTCGACCGCGCGTACGAGGCGATCGACGACCCCAAGGACGTGTCGCGCGACGCCGACGGGACGTGGCGGATCAGGGGCGGGGCGCGGGTGCGGGTGCGGCTGACGATGGTCGCGCCGACGCGGCGCTATCACGTGGCCCTGGTCGATCCGCTGCCCGCCGGCCTCGAGCCGCAGAACCCGGCGCTGATGACGACCGGCGCGCTGCCCGAGGACCCGCAGGCGATGAGCAAGCGGTCGCCCTGGTGGTGGTGGAACCGGCCGTGGTTCGAGCACCAGAACCTGCGCGACGAGCGGGCCGAGGCGTTCACGTCGATGCTGTGGGAGGGCGTCCACACGTACACGTACGTGGCGCTGGCGACGACGCCGGGCGTGTTCGTGGTGCCGCCGCCGAAGGCCGAGGAGATGTACCACCCGGAGACGTTCGGCCGCGGGTGGAGCGCCAAGGTCATCGTCGAGTGAGGAGGGGTCGCGTGCGGCGTGAGCGAGGTCGGATCGGGGTCCGATGGGGTTCGACGGCGAGGTTCACGGACTCGGCGACGCGGCGGGAAACCACCCGCGTATGACCGACATCAAGTCCGCACTCATCCTCCCGCGCCTCGGCCTCGTCGCCGGCGCGCTCGCTATCACCGGCTGCCTGGACGTCCACGGCGACCTCGGGGTCTTTACCGAGGGCGGCGTCGAGTCGAGCGGCGGCGCCGACCCCGGCGCGTCCACCGAGGGCGCGTCCGGCGACGGCGGGACCACCACGTCGGCGGGGCCCGGCGAGCCCGGCGACGGCACCGCGGTGCCGACCACCGCGGCCGACACCGAGGAGGACCCGGGCGAGCTGCTGTGCCCCGACGGCCAGCCGAGTTTGTCGCCGATGTGGACCGTGCAGTTCGAGCTCGATCCCGACACGCAGTTTCTCACCAACAACCTCGTGGCGCTCAGCGACGGCCGGATCGCCGTCGGCGCCGGCAACTGGGACGGCCTGAACACCAACGCCGGCGTGGCGTGGGTCGATTGGGACGGCGGCACCGAGGGCTGGTCGTTCGGTCCCGGCGACCCTCAAGGCTATGACCCGCACGCCCTGCGTCGCGCCGCGGACGATTCGCTGGTGGCGTTCGGCTTCACGATCGAGGGTACACAGCACCTCATGCGAATGACGCGGATCCCCGCCGACGGGTCGCCCGCGACCGTGGTCGACGCCGATCTCGGCCACGCGGTCTGGCCGCAAGACTTCGAGATCCTCGGCGACAGCGCGCTGATCATCGGTCGCGGCCCCGAGGCAGACATGCCGCCGTTCGAGCTGTGGGTGGCGCGGATCGATCTCGCCACCGGCGCGCTCGAGTGGGAGGTCGAGCTGCCGAGCGTCCACCCGGTCCTGGGCCTGCACCTCGCCGTCGGCCCGAACGGCGAGATCGTGGCGGCCCACGGTAAGGCCGGCGACCACGACGAATTCAAGGTTTGGCGGCTCGGTGACGACGGCAGCGTGCTGTGGACCACCGACCTGCTCGAGCAGCCGGTGCGCAACAACGAGCTGGTCGATCTGGTGGTCACGCCCGGCGATCAGGTGGTGGCGATCATGCAGTACGTGTGGCCGGCCGAGGTCAGGGCCCACGCGATCGGGCTGGCGCAGGGCGAGGCGCGCTGGGACACGCAGGTGGCGATGGAGGACGACTCCGGCTCGCCGGGCTTCGGCCGCGCGCTGCTCGACCCCGACGCGCTGGTGCTGCCGATCGGTCGCGGGCCGACGCCTTACTTCAAGGGGGAGAGCGCGGACCCGCTGACGGTCTCGCTGGTGCGGCTGGGCTTCGACGGCGCGATCCTCGACGACACGCCGTTGCCGCTCCCCGACTTCACCGCGGGCAGCCGGACGCTGACGCCGGCGCGCGGCGGCAAGTGCGGCGATCTGTTGCTGCTGCACGCCAACGCCGACCCCTCCAAGCACCGCCTGTGGTCGTTCGCGCCGTGAAGCGGCGCGGCGCGACTGCCGTCATTCGTCGGCGTCGAGGCGGAACACGCGGATCGGCGCGTCCAATCCGCGGACCGTGACGGGCGGCAGCGGGTGGCGAGGCCGGGGTCGTCGCCGAGCGCGGCGACCACGGCCTCGGAGGCGAGGATCCGGGTGCGGCATGGCTTGTTGAGCTGCTCGATGCGGGCGGCGAGGTCCACGGTGTCGCCGACGATCATGTACTCGCGTCGGCATCGCGGGCGCCGGACACGTGCCTGCGGCGAACCAGGCGCGGCGCGGGCCCCTACACTGCCGGCAGACGACGCCGGACGCTGCCCGTCGACGCGGGCGGCCGGGCTCGACGGAGGGCGCGAGGCTCGTGGCGCACCGGTCGCGCGAACCGGGCCGGGCTCGCTTGTCGCGGACGCGAGGTCGTTCATGGTCGGGCGAAGGAGGAGCGCAGCCATGCCACGA
Source organism: Nannocystis exedens (assembly GCF_002343915.1). Taxonomy (GTDB): domain Bacteria; phylum Myxococcota_A; class Polyangia; order Nannocystales; family Nannocystaceae; genus Nannocystis; species Nannocystis exedens. The sequence continues at coordinate 8,596,426 of NZ_NETK01000001.1, forward strand.
GGTGCGAGCCCGAAGCGCGAGCGCGAGTACGAGGCGCTGAAGCGGGAGTTCAAACAGGAGGGCCGCTACGAGGGCCGCGAGGAGGAGGTGGCGGCGCGGATCGTCAACAAGCAGCGGCGCGAGTACGGCGAGACGAAGGCGGCCCGGGCGAAGGACCGCGCCGGCCGCTCGCCCGACCGCGGCCTGGCGATCGCGGACTACGAGCAGCTCACGGTGCCCCAGATCGCCCGCCAGCTCGACGACCTCGACCGCAAGGAGCTGCGGGAGGTCCGCCGCTACGAGCAGCAGCACAAGGCGCGCAAGGGCGTGCTCACGGCGGTCGAGCGCAAGCTGGCGGCTTGACGGCATGGTGTCTCTGGAGACATGTTTGAATGGACATGTCTCAAGAGACAGCAATTACGGCGGTCTGACGCGGCGTCGGCGGGCGAGCCGCGGCGTGGCCTCGCCGATCGTGCGAGGGGCGGAGGTGTGGCGCTCGCCGGCGACCGATCCGGTTCGTCGCAAGCCCTGCGCGCGCCGTCAATCGACGAGCACGAAGTCCGCGTTCTTGATCGGTCGCAGCGGCCTCACCTTTGGCGGTGGGGTCCCCAGCGCCTCCGCGATCCGCACCGCCATCTCGTGCGCCGCCTTGCTGAGCTGGCGCATCGCGGGATCCTCGGAGCGGCGGGAGACCTCGACCGGCTTCTTGAGGATCAGGCTGGCGATGAGCCGGTGGTGGCCGTCGGTCAGCTCGTTGTTGACGACCGACGGCTGCGCGTCCGGCTCGCCGGCCTCGATCCGCTTCATGTAGTAAAGGACCCGGCTGCGCGACAGCTCGAGCTGCTTCGACAGGTACGGCAGCTGCTTGCAGGCCGCGACGATCTTGGCGTCCAGGTCCGCCCGCTCCCTGGGGCTGAGCTTGACCGGCGGCGGTCTGTCTTCGCTGCGCTGCGCGTCGGCCGATCGCGCGGGCTGCTGGCGCGGCTGCGACGGGGCGGGTGCTTCCTTCGGAGGTGGCGGCGACGCGCCCCGGGAGCGTTGCGGCTGGGGGGTGGGTTGTCGCGGCGGGGGGTTTTGCTCGAGATTGGCGAGCTTCTCGCCCGCCCTCCGGAAGGCATCGCGGGCTTCTTCGGCGGCGGAGCGCGACGGCTGTCCGGCCTTGTCCGCGGGCGCTGCGGCGCGCGGCGGCGGGCCGCGGCGACGGGACGACTCGACGTGCCGGACCTCGATGCCCCTCGGGCCCGACGCGGCGGGCGCCGGACCGCGCGGCGGCAGGGAGCGGAAGTCGATGGCCTCGAGCCAGAGGCCGGGCGGCAGCACGAGAGTCGGGCGCTGCCAGCGAGACCGCAGGTGCTCGCGGCCGGCGACGGGTGTGCCTTGCTCGTGGTGGCCGAGCCGGGCGGCGGCGTCGCGGATCAACGCGCTGCGATCCGAGAGCGGGAGAGCCGGCATGTGAATCGCCCCGCGCAGGCTGGCCTGCGTCTCCTCGTGGAGCGGATGGACCTTGTCGGCGACGAAGGCCTCGTAGTGGCCGCCCTCGTGGCCGGTCGCGGCGCGTGGCGAGAGCGCGGCGTTGGCCCGGTGCTCCAGCGGGACGCCGGCGGGGTCCCGGGCCGGCGCGAGGTTGTAGCCGAGGTTGATCCGCCGGAGCTGGGTGGGGCTGCCGTCCGTCTCGTGGATCCACGCGGTCGGATGATCCATGTTCGCGGTGAACTCGGGCGGCGCGACCCCTCGCTTTTCCCAGTACGCGGCCATGGCGTCCGCCTGCTGCCAGGCCTCCGCCCGCTCGTCGGCCGTCGGCTCCCGGCGGTACGTCGCCCTGGGTGGTCTACCGTTCTCGCCTTCGACCCCGCGCTCCACGGTGAGGTCGCGCGCGGCCGGCGGTTCGCCGCCGGCGTCTGCGCGACGTGCCGGGGCGGCGCCCTCGTGCATCTCGGCGACGAGCGGCGCGCCCTCGTGGTACACGAGCTGCGGCGCGCCGGGACGCATCCCGCTGGTCAGCAGCGCTTCGCCGAGGCGCGCCGCCTTGTCGACGATGGTGCGGCCCATCGTGCCGAACGCCGCGGCCTCCGACGCGTCCGGCGCCCGGCCGGGGTCTCGCCATTGGTGCGGCTCGGCCCGGAAGGTCTGATCGATCGCTTTGCGGTTGGCGACGGTGCCCTGAATCGCCCCGAGCGCCGAATAGGCGATGTGCATCGCGGCGCCGTGGAGGGCGCGCTGGGCCCGCTCGTCGGCGGTGAGCCAGCGCGGCTTGCCGGCGATGATGGCGTCGAGCCCGGGGCCGGACAGGTCCATGCCCGTGGTGACCTCGAGCGCGGCCTTGGCCAGCATGATGCGGCCGGCGTAATGCGCCACCTTGGCGAACGGACCGCCCGCCGGGAGGCCGTTCAAGATCGCCTCCAGGCGCTCGCCGACGCTCAGCTCGCGCCCCGTCTCGGAGTAGGCGTCGCGCAGGCGCATGCTCCGACCGGTCAAGGCTTCGAGGGCGCTGATCGCCGTGCTCATGTACGGCAGGCTGCGCGAGAGGTCCTCGAAGAAAGCGACGGCGGGGGTGAGCGTCACGGTCTTGGTGATCGAGACGCGCTTGCCGGCGACGTCGACGATCTCCTCGGTGACCTGCCCGACGCCGCCGTTCAGGCCGAGCTGCTCGTACGAATAGAGCTTGTAGCCCTGGAGGATCCCGCGCTCGTCGGTGACCTCGTTGGGCAAGCTGCCGTGTTTGTCGAGGTGCTCGCGCTCCCACGACGACAGCTGATCCCGCGACCGCCCGCGACGCAAGATCTCGCGCATCTCCTTGACGCTCAGCCCCTCCTCGAAGCCCGGGAACAGCCGCGCGAACTGCTGGCGGAGCGCGGCGTCCTCGGCGTCCTGCCGGGCCTCCTGGGCCATGTTGGGCCGCCACGGAGCGTCGAATCCGCCGGCCTTCATGGCGGCGGCGTGGGCGTTCAGGATCGTCCGCCAGCGCCGCGCCTCGGGGCTGTCCTGCCCGTGGTGCATGGCGGCCCACGCGGCCTCCTTCGTCGCCAGCTCGAGCAGGTCGCCCTGGTGCGCTCGCACCTGGGCGTTGATCTGCCGCGCGACCGCGTCGTCGTCGGCGAGGTCGTGACCGGCGAGGGCGGCCCACTCGCGGGCCTCCTGCTTCTCGGCGGCGGAGCTGGTCGCGCCGGGCTCGACGCGGTGGGCCATGATCCGCGCCTGCTCCTCGGCGAAGCCCCGCGCCTGCGCCCGCTTGCCCTGGACGTACAGGCGCTCCTCGATGCGGGCCCGGTTGCGGGCCTCCCATTGCTGCAGCGCCGACATGTGCGGCTTGGGGCGGTCGTTCTGCTCGTCCCACGGCTTCTCCAGCTCGCGGTCGACCCACGTGTCGTCGGCCTCCCGGTCGCTGAGGACGACGCCGCCGGCCAGGTACCCCTCCTTGATGCTCTCGCGGTCGAGCTCCATCAGCCGCCGGACCTCGGTCCAGTACTGCTTCTCCGCCCGCTTCTGCGCGAACTGCTGGTACCCCTCGGTCCGCATCAGCGCGGCGACCTTGTCCTCGTCGGCGAGGTCGGCGGCGTAGAGGAACGCGAGGTTGGTGCCGAACTCCTCGTCCTGGGCCGCCAGGTACGCCTCGACCTTCTGACGGTCGGCCTCCTTGCGCGCGAGCTCCTCGGCGGTCGTCTGCCTGAGCTGGACGGTCTCCTTCGGGTTGGTGGTCGCGGTGTAACGCGGCGGCAGCTTGATCTTGTAGGTGCCGCGGGCGTCGGTGAGGCGGCTGGTCTCGTGCAGCTTGGCCTCGACCTTGGCGGCCTCGAGCGACTCGCCCTTCGGCGGCGTGATCTCGGCGAGGCCGGCGACGATGCGCCCCGTCTTGTCGACGCGGACGACGCGGAGCTTGTGCTTCGCGCGGTCCTCGATCACCTCGATGCGATCGCCGGCGGCGTCGGCCCGGGGCTGCCGCATGATCACGGGCGAGGCGCCGCGGACGGCCCGACGCGGGCGAGCGGCCGGACGCGCGGGCGCGGGAGCCGGGGCGGTGGGCGAAAGTGACAGTGGGCCGGCGGCGACGCGCTGGGCGGCGAGGTCGGCCTCCTGCTCGAGCGCGTCGTGCGGGTCGCCGATCGCCCGCCCCGGGAGGGTGCCCGGACGCAGGCCTCGCGCGTGCTGCTCGACGTGCTTGAGCTCGTGCACGAGCAGCCGCAAGCCCTCGGGGGTGTGCGGGGCGTACTCGCCGGCGGCGAACGAGATGTCGTGCTCGACCGTCAGCGCGCGGGCCCCGAGCTCGCGCGCCGTCGCGGCGGCCTGCTCGTCGGTGTGGATCCGTACGGCCTCGAGGTCGACGGCGACGACCCCGGCGAGCGCGCTCCGCAGCGGGGCGGGGATCGGCGCGCCGCCCTCGGGCAGGGACAGGGCGCGCTGCTCGGCGTCGCGGCCGGGCTCGCCGGCGAAGCCCTCGACGGGCTGGCGGAACACGACCCGCTCGGGCGGCGCTCGATCGGGCACGAGCCGCGAGAATTGATGATTCCCGAGCGCGCGCTGGAGGGCCAGGGCGCGGCGCGGATCGACCCGCGCCGCGCCCTCGCCGAAGAGCGCGGCTCTGCCGGCGAAGGCCTCGTGCGCGCCGATCCGGTCCGCTTCGGCTTGGGTCCTCACGTCGTGGGCTCGCTCGCCGGCGCTGCCGGTCCGCTCGCCCGCTCGATTCATACGAGTGCCTGCCTTGCTCACGACACCACCGCCCGTCCTCAAATGTTTGCGGTCACCACTGATCGACCGCGAGGCCGTGGATCTGCCAGCGGATCGAGGTCGGGCTGCCCGAGGCGCGGGCGGGCAGCTTGACCCGCAGGTAGCACTGGAAGTCCTCGCCGTGCGGGGCCAGCTCGCCCGCGCCCTTGATGCCCTCGATCGTGGTGACCCAGTGGTCGAAGAACGCCGACGGGTTGGGCGCGGCGACCTCGGTCGAGAGCTGGAAGACCTGCTCGGCCTTCGAGGTGAAGCGCATGGCGCTGCCGGCGGGGCGCGACGGCCGGCTGCGCAGGATCACCTGGAACGTGGGATCGTGGATCGTGCCGTTGCCGATGCCCCAGCTGGAGTACGCCCACACGATCGTCAAGCTGCGCTCCGGTTGCTCGGCGATCGGCAGGAGCGGGGTGGGGAGCCACAGCGCGATCGATTTCTGGGAGTTCTCGGCGTGGAGGCTGACCGTCTCGACGATCGGGATCCCCTGCGCATTGCAAGTGCTGAAGGCGTACGGATACTCCAGCGTGGGGTCGAGGTTCTGCACGCGTTCCGAGCCGAGGAGGATCAGCGGGATGTTGCCGGATCTGGGAGTGGTGGACGAAATCATCATGGCCTCGAGGTGGGTGAAGGGTGCGTCGTGGGCTAGATCTCCCAGAGCGTCAGCGTCTCCAGGCTGACGGCCGGGAGGTCGCTCGCCAGGGTCCGGACGCGCACCATGTGCTCGCCGCCGGTCATGGGAGCCTTGAGCAAGAGCTTGTCGCTCGTCGCGCCGACGATCGTCGCGGCCTTCCAGACGGCCGGCTCGGTCACCCTGGCCAGCTCGACGACCGCGCCGGGCATGTCGAAGAACTCGCCGTGGAGGGTGACGGTCGCGCCGATGTCGGTCGTCTGCGGGGTGATCTGGGGCCCGGAGGTGGCGAAGGTCGGCGGGCCGTAGACGTACAGCGGCGCGGGGGCCTCGCTGCGGGCGACCCCGTTCGTGACCGCGACGGCGAGCGAGCCGGCGATGCCGGCGGGGATCCGCACCGTGAGCGCGTTCGCTTCGACCTCGCCGACGAGCGGCGCCGACACCCACGGAGCGTCCGCGGCGGCGTCGATGCGGCGCAGCTCGACGGCGACCTGGCCGGCGAGGAAGTGGTGGCCGCGGATCTTCAGGCACAGCCCCGGGTAGGCGTAGCCGCGGCTGTACGGGCTCGCGGCGAAGGCGGGGGACAGCGCCGACTGCATGGCGGCGGCGGCGGCCTCGGCGAGCGCGACCCGGCCGGTCGCGCCGGCGAGGTCGAGGTGGGTCCGCCGCTGGTCGGCGAGCATGCTCGCGGTGATGGTCGAGGTGTTGGCCGGACGCGTGAGGCGGGCCAAAAAGTAGTGCACGTGGCCCGCCTGCGGCGCGGGCACGGAGTTGGTGTTCTCCGCCACCCGCACCACCCAGCGCGGCAGCAGGCGGACGGAGGTCTCGAGCTCGTAGTCGTCGGGGTGGAACAGCGACGGGTCGCCGGTGCAGTCGATCACGGCCAGCCAGACGTCGAGGTAGACGACGTCGACGCGCGCGGCCCCGCCCGTCGGCGTCAGCGCCGGGAGGCCCTGGCTCGAATACTGGATCGTCGCGCTCTCGACGTCGATGCCGCCGACCAGCAGTCGACCGGCGGTGATCGTGAAGTCGTTGGCGGCAGGGACGAGCGGCGCGATCTTGAGTTGATCCGCCGGGCCCCGCGGCGTGCCCTGGCCGAGGTGGTGATGGAGCACCCGCCGCAGCGTCGCGTCGAGCAGGTCGCCCTGCAGGGTGAGGTCGCGGTCGAGCACGGGGACGCCCTGCATCAGGCGGACGCCCGCGTAGGACTTGGCGAGGTTGGCCGCGAGCGAGATCTGTGGATCCTTGGAGAAGATCGGCATGGGCGTTCAACTGACGGTGAGCATGATGTTGCTGGTGAACCACGTCGGGGACACCTCGCTGCGGACCCGCACCTTGTACTGGCCGGCGCCGGGGGCGACGGCGGCGATCGTGGTGGGGGTCGGTCCGCTGACGGACAGCGCGCTCCAGGTGCCGCCGTTCCACGGCTGGACCTGGACCTCGACGTTGGGCGCGTCGAGGAAGGTGCCGGTGATCGTGAACGACTGGCCGGACGGCACCGGGTTGGGCGAGAACGGGTTGGCGATCTGGATCGCGGCGGCGCCGAAGATGCGATGGACCGGACTGGTGACGGCGCCCAGCGCGGTGGTCACGGTGAACGCGACGTCGCCCTTCGGCGCGGTCTCGAGGATCCGCACGGTGATCGCATTGGCGAGCGGCTGGCCGACGATCGGCAGGGCGAAGTTGCCGATCTTGACGCCGACGCTGCCGAGGTCGAAGTTCTTGCCGTACAGCACGACCGTGCGGGTCGGATAGCTGCTCGGCTTGTCGAACGGGCGCGTCGGCGAGAAACTCGGCTGGAGGGCGGTCTTCACCACGGCGATGTCGGCCTCGAGGGCCTCGACCCGTTGCACGAGGTCGGCGAGGTTGAGCCGCCGCACCCGCAGGTCCTCGAGCTGGACCACCGTCGGACCGTCGCGGGTGACGAGCGCGAGGGGGCAGCGCGCGTGGCCCTCGGCCGCCGGCGGGACCTCGTCGGTGCCCTCGGCGACCTCGACGCGCCACGCCGGCTGGAGGCGGACGGACGTGGCGATGCCGATGTCGGCGAGGTTGCCGAGGTCGATCGCCGGGTCGGCGTCGGTCGCGACCTCTTGCAGCCACACGTCGAGGTAGACGACGTCGACGCGCACCTGCCCGACCGGCGGGCTGGTCAGCGGCGGCGCGCCTGCCTGCGCGGCGTAGCTGGTGAGGCCGGTCCGCGCCTGCAAGCCGCCGACCAGCATGGTTCCGGCGCCGATCTGGAAGTTGGTGCCCTGGGGGTTCGCTGCGGTGATCTGGAACGAGCCGTCGTCGCCCGGGGCGACGCCGTCGCCGACGTAGCCCTGGATGATCTTGCGCAGGCTGGCGCCGACCAGATCGCCGAGCAGGTTGACGTCGCGGTCGAGCAGCGGGACGTTCTGCTCGATCCGCACGCCGACGTAGCCCTTCGCCAGGTTGGCCGCCAGCACCTCGTCCGGGTCTCTCGAAAAGTTACCCATTGTCTCTCCTTCGTGTCGCTCTCGGCCGCGCTCGGCTCAGGTGACCGGGTCCATGCCGGCGAACCAGACGATTCGCACCGTGGCCGGACGGTACGGCTCGATGAAGTCCCGGACGCGCTGCAGCTTGTCGGCCACGAGCGGGTCGTCCTGCGGGACGGTGAAGTGGACCCCGACGGTGTCGGTCGCGTACCAGTCCGCGAGCTCGCGCCCGGTGTCGTAGGTGTAATGATTCCAGTCGGTGAGCGTGCCGAGGGCGGCGATCGCCGCCGGATCGGCGGTGTTGAAGGTCCGCGAGGCGAACGCCTCGGCGCGGTGCTGCGACCGCCAGGCGGTGAACAGCCCGAGGTTCCACGGGACCGCGGCCGGCTCCTTGGCGGCGACCATGTGCTTGTTCGGGTGCGGCGCGCCGTTGATGTGTTGCTCGACCTGGACGGGGTCGGTCCAGGCGCCGCCGAGGAATTCGCTGGTCCAGATCTGCCAGCTGCCGCGGCGGTTGGAGTGCCAGTAGAGGCGCAGCCGGTTCTGCAACAGCACGGCGCAGGGGGCCTCGTCGCGGCAGGCGAGGCCGGGCGGGCCCGGGACCTCGGCGGGCGCGCTCCACTGATCTTCGCCCTGGAGGTCGACGCCGAGCACCGATTCGTAGAGCTTGCAGCCGTCCCGGGTGGCGGCGCTCCAGAACAGGTGGACGGCGCCGTTCTGGTCGAGCGCGGCCGCGGGCATCTGGTCGGCGACGGCCGCGGTGGTGATCCGCCGCGGCTCGCTCCACACGCCGTCGACCCGCGTGCGCGCCCAGATGTCGCACGGGCCGCGCCGGTTCGACTGCCAGAACAGCCACAGGCGCCCGCCGGGCTCGATCACGGCGGCCGGGTTGCGGTCGTCCGCGGCGTGATCGGTCAGCCGCTCTGCGGCGCCGATCGGGTTTATCTGCCCGCCCTGGTAGTTCTTCGGCAAGGTGCGGGTCCAGATGTCCCACGAGCCGCCTCGGTTGGAGCTCCAGAACAGGCGGAGGTTGGCGCCGTCGACGAGCACGGCGGGGCACTCGTCGGCGATCTGCGGGTCGCTGATGCCGTCGAACACGGCCACCCGCTGCGGCGCGAAGCCCTGCAGCGGCCAGCGGACCCAAATCTCCCGCCGGCCGCCGGCCGCGAGCTGGTGCCAGAACATCCACATCAGCCCGAAGTCGCCGATCACCAGCGCGGGGCGACCGGCGAGCCGCGCCGGGTTGGGGTTGACGACGGCGCTGGCCTGTCCGAACACCTCGCCGTCGGGGCTGCTCCCGGTCCACACGTCCCACTCGCGCGTCGGGCGGGCGTTGGTGAAGAACACGTTGGCGACGAATTCGCGGACGGTGAACGACCAGTCGAGCGCGCGGGGGATCAGGGCCTTGAGGCTGCCCGCGGTGCCGACGCGCGCGAAGATCTCGCTGGCGAACAGCACGTCGTTGCGCTGGACCTCGCCGGCGCTGGTGCGGTCGACGTCCCAGCCGATCCAGCGGGCGAGCCGCGGGAGGGCCGCCGTGTCGACCTGGAACAGGTCGTTGCGGTGCCGCAGGCCGTCGGCGTTGCCGCGGGCCTGGTCGAGGGCGCCGCCGAAGACCTGCAGGAATCGCCGCAGTTGCCCCTGCCCCTGGACCGCGGGGTCGGGCTCGTCGTAGCTGCGATGAATGGCCGGGAGCTGGCGATAGAGGCGCTCGGCCTCGCCGAACTCGCCGGTCGCCAGCGCGGAGGCGACGGCGGCGGGCGCGGCGTATTGCGGGCCGTCGGGGCCCGGCTGGGCGTCGAGGAAGAGGGCGTAATAATAATAGGACTGGCCGTCGAGCCCGGCGGGGGCGCCGGGGCGCGAGGGCGCGGCGTCGGCCAGCTCGACCGCCACCGACCGCGAGCCGCTGTCGACGTGCAACAGGTTGCGGATCGTGCCGGTCAGCACGGTCTGGTCGCCGCGCGTCCAGGTGAAGTCGGCCTGGTACTGGCCCTGGGCGCCGCCGACGAGCACGAGGTCGGCGCGCCACTCCTCCTCGACGTCGTAGTACACGGTGATCGGGGGGAGGCCGTCGGGGGTGAAGGTCAGGCGCTTGGGCTGCCCGGGCTCGATCCACAGGGCGGCGCGACCGAGGTGATCGTCGCCGGCGAAATAGTCGGTGGCGAAGATCGTGAACGGCCCGAATTGCTGGACCGACTTCGCCGCGTTGGTGACGCCGGCGAAGCGGAACGAGCGCAGCTCGGCGCCGTTCCAGATGTCGACGTGCACGTGGGTCGGCGAGGTCGACGGGACGTCCGGCGGCGGCTCGGTCGGGTGGGCCTCCCACAGCTCGAACTCGACGAGGCCGCCGTCGACCGCGGCGTTGGCCGTCAGGCCGCGCAGGCGGCGGCAGAACAGCGCGGGCGCGGCCGGATCGCCGAGCTGGCGGTGGGCGTCGAACAGGACGAGGCCGCCGTTCGCCGCGGCGGCGGCGTGGTCGAGCTTGCGGACCACGCGGACGCCGGGGAACGGATCGAGGTACCCGCGCGCGTGCTCGGCCCGGACGGCGAGCCGACGCGCGTGGAGGTCTTGCTGCACCTCAAAGGACATCGCTTTTGCCTCCGGTGACCTCGAGGTCCTGGTCGGCGAAGCCGGTCGACAGCGGGATCTCGCCGTAGCCGAACTTGAGCGCGCCGCCGGCGTTGTTGGGCCCGCCGGCGACGCCGAAGTGGGTCACGGTCACGCCGGCGACGCCCTCGATCGACTCGATCGCCTCGTAGACCTTGCTGACGTACAGGGTGTCGGCGAAGTCGACGTTGTCGAAGCTCCACAGCGCGCGGATGGCCTCCTTCACCCGCGCGCGCACCTCGTTGCGGTAGAAGTAAGGCTCGACCTCGACCTTGGCCGCGAGGGCGACGGGGACGTAGACGGGGTCACGGAGGTCGAGGAGGGTGGTGAGCATCCGCTTGCCGTCGAGGTAGGCGCGCAGGTCGTCCTTCAGCAGATCGTTGGGGTAGCCGCCGCCGGCCGGCGCGATCCACAGCTCGACGCGGTTGCCGAGCGCCCGGGCGCGGGCCTTGGCGACGCCGAAGCTGCGCGCGTGGGCCTCGAAGTCGGCGGCGGTGACGGCCCGGCCCATCGAGCGGTACTGCCGCGGCGCCCGCTGCACGGCGTCGGCGACGGCCTCGCTGGCGGCCCCTCCGGTGCCCGGCGCCTCGTTGAAGACCCGATCGAGCTGCGGGATCGCGGGCGACACGTCGGTGATCGTGCGCGCCGGGACGTTGCCCCTGGCGCCGCCGCCGACGGCGTAGCTGGCGATCAGGTTGTTGCGGCCGCGCGCCGGGGGCTTGCCGCGGACCCCGTCGCCGAACTCGATCCACGCGACGTCGTTCTCGTCGCGGCGGACGGCGTAGTGCTCGTCGGTGCCGGCGCTGTCGAGCAGGGTGTCGACGCGCCGCCAGATCTTCTGGAACGGCTGCATCACGGCGATCTCGAGCGTGCCGTCGATCAGCGGCTTGCGGGCGAGCGGCAGGCGCTGGCGCGGGCTGCCGTCGGAGGAGCCGAGGACCTCGCCCGTCACCAGCTGATCGACCTGGACCACCGGCAGCGGGGCGAACACGCGGTGCTGCTTGCCGTCGACGGTGGTCAGCGGCAGCGCGCCGACGTCGAGCGTCAGCGACGGGCGCAGATAACGGAAGACGACCGGGGTGCCGGTGGCCTTGGCGGTGGTCGCGAAGCCGGCGCCCTTGGCGATCTGGACCTGGCCGGCGGCGTCCTTGTGGAAGAGCAGGGTGAGGTCGGCGTAGGCCGGCTGCGGCGGGCGCAGCTCGTAGCCGATCAGGCGCAGCAGGTTGACGACGCTGCGTCGCTCCTGCGCCGTCTCGAGGTAGCTCTCGCCGGCGACGCGGTCGAGGTAGTAGAACAGGGCGTCGCCCATCGCCGCGAACAGCTCGACGAGGGCGACGCCGAGGTCGTTGGGCGAGTGGTCGGTCCACTCGGGCAGGCGCTCGCGCGCCAGCCCGAGCAGCGCGGCGCGCAGCGATTCATAGTCGAGGCTCGTGTAGTCGATCCGCGGTCGTGGCTTGGTCGTCATGGGTGCATCTCCCGTCGGTCAGAGCACGCCCGTCCCGAAGGGCACGGAGAAGGTCTGGACTTGCCTCGTGCTGCGCACGATGTATTTGATTCGCAGGAGCAGGGTCTCGCCGTCCTGGACGACGCGCACCTCCTGCAGGATGATCCGCGGCTCCAGCCGCCCCAGCGACTTGGCGACCTGGTGCTGCACCACGCCGCGCAGGACCTCGTTGTTCGGGTCGTGGACGAGCTGCTGCAGTCCGCCGCCGTAGCCGCGCCGCATGATCCGCTCGCCCACCCCGGTGAGCAGGATGTGGGCGATGTTCTCGCGCAGCTTGTCGTCGCCGGCCTGCGCGGCCACGCTGCCGGAGTCCGGGTCGATGCGGAACGGGAAGGCGAATCCTCGGATGGTTGCGGTCATAAGAAAGACTCCTCGGTCGCGCGCGGCGCGGTCACCCCGGCAGTTGCGAGACGTAGATCGGAGCGACGAGCTGGGGCGCCTGGACGGCGGCGGCGTTCGGCGCGTGCGCGTGGGTGGTCAGCCAGTCGATCAGCGGCTTGAGCACGACCAACTGGCCGTTGAGGGTGGTGCCGCCGGCCTCCATGATGAAGTGGTGGCCGCCCGCCTCGAGCGTGATGCCCTGATTGTCGAGGGTGATCTTGCTGGTGCCGCAGGTCAGGACGATGGCGTCGCTCTTCAGCTGCAGCGAGACGGAGGCGCCGCACTTCAGCTCGACGCCGTCCTTGTTCATCGTCAGGACGTGCTCGTTGGGGTCCTGCAGGACCACGCGCTCGGACCCGGCGGTGTCGTCGAGGCAGAGCACGTGACCGGCGACGCTGCGGAGGAGGCGCTGGTCGGGGGTCGGCTGCTCGCCCTCGGGGTTGGCGGGCGCGGCCTGCTCGGGGTACCACGCGCCGGTCCAGATCGGGTGGGTGAGGTCGCCGGCGACGAACTCGACCCATACCGAGGCGCCGATGTCGGGGACGATGAACGCGCCGGGCGGGAGGCACGGGCGAGCGATGCACTCCATCGGCCGCACGGCGGCGGGGTTGCCGGGGTCGCGCTCCTGGAAGTAGGCGACCTGGACGACGATCGAGCCCGGCACCTCGGCGTCGGCCGGGGCGTTGTCCTTGACCGTCCCCGGGTACTTTCCGTGGTGCTGCCCGCGCCCCTGCGCGCCGAGAGCTTGCTGCAAGTCGTCGAACATCGCTTCACCTCCGACAGTCGAATTCGGTGCGGTAGCCGCCCAGCCCGACGCTGTGCTTGACGCGGGACACGTACCAGCGGCCGGAGAAGCGCCCGCCGACGTCGAGGAGCTCGACGAGGGTGCGGGCGCGGAGGCGGGGCAGGCCGGCGGACGCGCCGGTGGCGGACATGCCGAGCGCGTGGGTGCTGACCCAGTTGTCGGCCTTGAGCCGCAGCTCGGCGGTGGTGGTGAGCGCGGGCTTGGAGCGGTCGTGCTCGACGCCGTCCTCCGCGAGCCGGAGCTTGCGGAGCTCGGCGGCGGCGGTCGGCGCGGCGTCGATGAGCTGCTGCAGCAGCGCGCGCTTGGTCGGGTCGGCGATCGCAGCGAGGTTCTCGGCGAGGAAGGGATCGTCGACGACGCCCGGCGAGCGCGGCTCGACGGTGATCGGGTCGAGCGGCTTGCCGGTCTTGCGATCGACGCCGGTGAGCACGTAGGGGATCTCGGCCCGGCGCGCGTCGACGGTGGCGTCGAACTCGTCGAGGACGTCGGGCACGCCGCAGCGGCCGTGATAGAGCTGCAGCTCGGGCTCCGATTGCACGATCTGCGCCTTGCCGACGAAATGCACCCGCTCGTCGCTCGGCCGCTGCTCGACGTAGAGGACGCACCCGTACTCGTCGCAGAGCTGCGACAGGAACTTGAGGTCGGTCGTGCCCTCCTGGACCGCCTTGACGTCGGGGTCGGGCACGATCTCGATCGCCGGATCGGCGAACGCGTACGGCGCGAGCACGTCCTTGACGACGGTCGACAGCGGCTTCTCGTCCCAGCGGCGCGTCACCCGGTGCGTGCCCATCTCCGCCGAGCGATCGAGCGCGCGGATCGTCAGCTCCGGGGCGCCGGCCCGCGGGACGACCATGTCGACGCCGTAGATCCGGCCGCGGAAGACGACCGCGTGCTCGACGTCGGTGCCGAACGAGAGCTCGACCTTCATGCCCTCCTGCAGCGCGTGGCTGAACACCTTGTGGCCGTCGGGCACGAGCAGCGTCAGCTGGTCGGGCCGCGTGTCGTCCTGCTCCCAGGTGAACGAGGCGAGGTCGCGCGACAGGTCGTAGCTCGCCCCGCCGCTGGTCACGAGGACCTGATAGAAGAGGGTGTCCGCCATGCGTCACTCCGTGGGGGCCAGCGCGGCGGTGAGCGGGGGGATCACGAGCGCGTCGCCGGCGCGCCAGTCGGCGGGATGCCGCGCCGGGTTGGCGTCGGCGATCCGCCACCACAGGTCCTCGCGGCCGTAGTACTGCTTCGCCAGCTGATCGAGGGTCTCCTCGCCGACCAGCACGTGGGTGACGCTGCCGGGCGGGGGCCGGGCGGGGGCGGGGGGCGCTGGGCGACGTAGGGCCCGCGCTCGGGGTCGACCAGGACGTCGAGGCGGTGATAGCGGGAGGTGACCGAGACGGGCATGGCGCTCCTAGAACAGGCTGATGTTTTGCAGGCCGAGCGCCGCCAGGACGTTGCGGTGCTGCTTGTCGAGCTCGTACAGGGCGTTGCCGTCGGACTCGTCGACGGCGATCGTGACCGTGACGTCGGCGCGCACGGGGGCGAGGGCGCTGTTGAATTGCGTCTCGTTGATCTGCATCTCGATGATCGTGCCCTCGAGGATCTTGGTGCCGAAGCCGAAGTAGCAGGTGGGCGGCGCGGCCAGCTTCATGCCGCCCGGGGCGCCGCCGGAGAAGGTCGCCCACGCGTCGGCCTTGGGGTAGAGGAACGACCGCAGCTTGGCGAGCTCGGTGCTGATGCCGTTGTCGACCCCGCTCGGGTTGATGACGTTCAGCCCTTGCTCGAGGCCGTGGAGCTTGAAGGACACCGAGATGATGCGATCGCCGCCGCCGACGTAGAACTTGCCGGGAGCGTTGCCGCAGAGCGACGAATTGCGGTCGACGTAATTGACCTTCTTGTTGTCGCTGACCGACTGCGGGTTGTACTGGAACGTAAACACCAGCGGCGGGATCACGTCGATGTTGGCGATGAATCCGCGGAGCACTTGCAGCTGTTCCATGACGTCCTCACATTCGCGGGCTCATGCGATGTCGCCGCCGCGCAGGCGTTCGTACTGCTCGATGCGCCGCATCATGACCATCAGCCGGCGCACCGCTTGCTCGCTGAAGACCTCGCCGCCGGGCCCGGGCGCGGCCGCCGGGGCCGGCTGCGGCTGCGCCGGCGGGAACACCCGCGCGACCTGCTCGCCGACGGTCCGCTCGACGACCCGACCGATCGTGCGCAGCAGCTGCGGGAGGTCGACCGGCGCGCTCGCCAGCGAGGGACGCAGCGGTGGCTCGCCCTGGAGCGCAGGGGAGGCCTCGCGCATGGCCGTCGCGCCCCCGCCCGCCCACGGGAGGGCCGGCAGCGCCAGGAACTGCGGGGGCGCGCCGGGTGCGACGCCCGGGCGCGGCGTGGCGGCGAGGGCCGACGAGGCCGGCGGCGCGGCCCCGTAGGTGCCCGCGGGGGCTGGAGCATCGGCCGCCGCGAGGGAGGCGGGGCGCGAGGAGACCGCGCGGGCCGCCGGCGGGGCGGCGGCGGGTCGAGGGAGCGCCGGCCAGGTGTGATCGACGCGCGGGGGTGGGGCGCCGGCCGGGGCACGGCCGAGGGCGCCGGGGCCGGCGCTCGCGGGGATCGGGAGGGCCCACCGTGGCTCCCCAGGCGGCGTGTGGACGGCGCCGGGGCCCGCGGCAGGCCCGTCCGAGGATGGACGGGGCGCGGCCGGTCCTGCGGGCGCAGGGGCAGCCGTGGGCGCGGGCGCGGGCGCGAGCGCGGGCGCGGGCGCGAGCGCCGGCGAGATCGAGGGCGCCGGCGAGGTCGAGGGCGCCGGCGTGGTCGAGGGCTGCCGCTGCATCGCCGACCAGTGCGGCGTCGCGGACGAACCGGGGACCGGCGGGGTGGCGGGGCGCAGCGGCAGCCCGGCGCTCGCGCCGACCTGCGGCGTCTCTGCGACCTGTCCCGAAGGACTGGTGGGCGCGAGGGCGGGCGGCCTGGGGCCGTCGGCGGGCGTCAGGCCCCACAACAGCAGCGACGCCAGCGGCAGGGACGCCCAGGCGAGCGCGGCGTCCTCGACGGTCGGCGCGCGGCCGCGGGCGGCGCGTGCGAGGCCGAGGAAGGGCAGGCACGCGAGCCTGCGCGGGCCCGGCTTCGCCGCGCCGCGACGACGAGCGAGGAGCAGCAGGCCGGCGCTGGCGAGCGGCGCGTCGAGGTCGGCCGCGACCGGGGCGCGCCGGTGCGTGCTGTCGTCCGTGCTCGTCATACGATTCACCGCCTCTCCCATCGCGCGTTGAACTCTTCCATCGCGGCGTTGTTCGCCTCGATGCGCTCTGCGAGCATTTGCACGTAGGCGCGCCGCTCGCTCGGTTCCATGGCCATCAGTTCGCCGTAGGGCCAGTGGAGGTGATAGGCCAGGTAGAAGATCTCCTGTCGGAGGCGAACGCCGCCACCTAGCCGAGGTCGAAAAAACCCGAGACCTCGAGGGTCGTCTTGAACGAATCGCCGCAGCGGCCGCAGGTCACCGTGCGGCGGAAGTCGACCCCCGGGCTGTCGTCGTCGAGCGCGCGGTAGATCGCGCGGCGATCGCCGAGGGTCAGGTCGCGCAGGATCTTGAGGCCGTAGGCCTCCAGCGTCGCCCGGCGCAGGGACCCGAACGATTGGATGCAGCGCAGGACCAGGGCGTCGCGGGCGCGCAGCGGATCGTCGGTCATCTGGGCGACGAACTCCTCGTCGTCGCCGCGGGGCAGGCGGAGCTCGAGCGCCTGGTGCGTGACGCCCTCGCCGTCGCGGTAGCCGTCGGCGAGCTCGACGCGCAGCGCGGTGCGGAGCGGGCCGTCGCCGGCGCGGCGGACCGCGAGCCGGCCGAGGTCCTCGGTGACCGCGATGTCGGCCCCGCAGCCGCGGCAGGTGTAGCGGCAGGCCACCTCGTCGCCGAGGGTGACCCGGCGGATCTGCACCACCAGGAAGTTGCGGTCGGCGGAGAACATCCGCGCCACCAGCGGGGCCGGGGCCTCGGGGCCGTCGACGAAGCGGACGAGGCAGCCCTTGATCAGCTCGGTGACGAGCCGACCGGCGGACAGGCTCGGGTCGTAGAACAGCGCCTCCTCGTGGCCGCGCATCTTCTGGATCACGCACCGGCGATGCACCCGTCCGGCGTCGTCCACCCAGCCGAGCGGCAGCTCGACCTCGAATTCTCGCCTCGGTAGGCTCATGGTCCCGCTCCTCCGCCGCGCGTCGCGCCGTTCAGACCCGGTACATCCGCTCGATCGCCAGCACGATCGTCTGCTTCATCAGGCCGGAGGTGGACGCGTCGAGGTCGGAGAACCGCGACGACTTGATCCACGCGCCCTCGAAGGCGAAGCGCATGACCTCCTTGCCGAACTGGCGCTTGACGACCGAGCCGTTGCGCCGCAGCTTCGAGCCGACGCCGGTGCCGTCGAGCTTGAACATCTCCTGGAACCACTTCTGGAACGCCGCGTCGGCCGCGGTGCCGTCCATGTTGCGCTCGAGGGTCAGATCGCCGTACTTGACGATGCCCGAGCTGATCTTGTGGACGACGTTCGAGCCGCCGTCGGGCTGATCGATCGCGTCGATCTCGCCCTCGGAGAGCCCGCTGACCTTGGTGACCCCCGGGCTCTCGATCCCCTCGATCTCGACCACGAATTCGTGCGTACGGTACGCCTCGGTGAACGCTACGTTTGCCATGACCTCGCTCCTCTCCTCGTATTAGCCTTCGCTCGCAGTCGGACCGCCCTCTTGCTGGCCCACCGTGATGATGAACGTCTCCGCCGGGCGCGAGGGGTAGAAGTACACCTCGACGTTGAGGATGCCCGCCTGGACGTTGTTGCTCGGGTTGTTCTCGCCGTCGCACTTGACCGAGAACACGTCCTCCGGCGACCCCGGGCCGAACGCGCCGCGGCGCCACAGGCTCATCAGGAACGGGGTCACCGCGTTGTGCTTGACCTTGTTCCACAGGACCTCGTCGTTCGGCTCGTACACGACCCAGCGCAGGCCGTTCTTGAGCGAGCTCTTGACGAAGTTGAACAGCAGGCGGACGTTGATGAACTGCCACAGCGAATTGGTGCTGAGGGTGCGCGCGCTGTCGACGACGATGCCCTGGCCGGAGATGAAGCGGACCGCGTTGACGCCCGAGCCCTTGACGAGGGTCGTGTGCGCGGGGTCGGAGATGTGGTGGCGGACGTCGAGCGCGCCCTGGACGCGGGCGGCGACCCCGGCGGGGGCCTTCCACACGCCGCGCTCGCGCTCGGTGCGGGCCATGACGCCGAGCACGTGGCCGGTCGCGGGGACCCACCGGCTGGTGCCGATCGGGTCGTTGACGCGGATGTACGGCCAGTACACCGCGCCGTAGATGTTGTTGCCGCGCAGCGTGGGCGTGAACGCCTGCGCCCCGGACACGTCGACGTCGCCGGCGTCGGTGACGAAGATGCAGTCGCCGCGGAGCGCGCAATAGTCGGTCCCCGCGACGGCGAAGTCGACGGTCGTGCAGTCGGGGCAGGCGAGCAGCTGGATGTCGATCGTGTCGTAGAGGCCGAGCGCCGCGATGCACAGGTCCTCCAGCGCGTCCGCGTCGGGGCTGTCCTGGGCGCCGCTGCCCAGGGTCAGCGACTCGCCGACGAGCACCCCGCCGTTGACCGCGGGGTCGAAGGCGATGGTGATGTACTTCGAGCCGCTGAACTCGTCGTTGACCTTGGCGACCGCGCCGGGGCCCGGCGGCAGGTGGTCCCAGAATTCGACCTGGCGGCCGTCGTACTTGACGGTGATGTCGAACGAGGCCGCGACGTCCGGCTGGCCGGCGGCGCGGTAGACGATGTCGACCGAGATCTTGTTGCCCCACGCGCCGGGGTCCGCCTGGCCGCGGTAGCCGGCGGTGACGGTCAGCGGGCCGTCGTTCTCGTCGCCGTCGGTCGAGGTCGCGGTCGCCGCGACGCCGGTGCCGAAGACGCGGGTCACGTGGGCGATCGCCCCGCCGTTGTCGAAGAAGCCCTTGATCGCGTAGGCGCCGAAGTAATTGTCGTGCGCTGCGGCGCTCGGCATGAACCCGCCGAAGTGCTCGAGGAACTCGGAGAAGTTGGTGACCATCCGCACCTTGCCCGGGACGCCGCGCTTGGTGCGAACGATGAAGCCCGCCACCGACGTCGCCGCCCCCTGAATGCTCGGCGTCGCCCGCCCATCGACTTCTACGAGATTGATTCCAATGTTCGCCATCACCTCTCTCCATTTCAGGCCGGTCAGGCCGTGGGTAGCCGCGGCCCGCAGGCCGCCGAATCGCGCTGGTCTTCACGGTTGATCGACGCCGACCTCGATCGTGATCGGCTTGTCGACCATTTGTGCGTCCGTCGGCACCGCCTCGGGCAGCATCCCGAGGGTGATCACGTAATTGAGCGACGGCTTCAGCTTCTGGTCGAGCGCGCTCCAGAACTCGGGCAGGTTGCGCACGCCGTCCTGCGACGCGACGATGCCGGGGTACGGCGCCATCTGCCCGACGAGCGCGCCCTGCAGGACCTCCTGCGGGATCTTCGGGAAGCGCAGGAACACCTGCAGGACCTGGCCGAGCAGGCGGTGCTCCTCGTACACCGCGCCGGTCAGCGCCGGGCTCCACGCGGTGATGCAATAGGAGCAGTCGATCCGCGCCGGCGGCCGCACCCGCGCCCGCTTCTTCTGGTCGGCGCTCTGGACCAATATCGGCTCGTTCGTCGCCGCCGCGAGGTTCTGGCGGATGTCGTACAGGTAGCAATTGACCGTCAGGGCGTCGAGCTGCGCCCGCCAATTGGCGTCCGGCAGGTCGAAGGAGATCGTCGCGCCGGCCAGCTCGGAATTCGCCGGCGCGAAGGTCTCGAGCAATTCTTTGATGGTGTTGTCCAGATCCAGAATCATCGCCCACCCCGAACGCCGCGGATCGCCCGCGGCCCGCCGGCCGCACGCAGGCGCGCGGTCTTGCCATCGCAACGCCTCGAATACTATGTGTCGCTCCCTGCCTCGTCAATTGAATTTATTTTATGCACCGCCGACGCGGCCCGCCGGCCCGGGTCGCATCATTTCCGCCCGCCGCCGATCGCGGCGCGAGCGCCATGATCGGCGATCGAGGGCGCGTCGGATCGAGGCGCGGACGTCCGTCGACGTCTCGGCGAGTCGCGACGCGGCGGAGTCCTTTAAGAATGAAGGGCCGCGACGGCTCGCCGCGCGACGCACCTCCCGACAGTGGCGCGGTCTCGCCGATGCGCGACGCGTCCGCGCGAATCACCCGCGCTCGCCCGCGACGTCCCACGCACGAGGCGTCGCGCGGACGTCTCGTCGCGCGGTCGATCGTGGCCCCGCGGGAATCGCCGCCCCGGGCTCGGCGATTCACCGACGGCGCGGAGACCGAGCTCGCGGCGCTCGACGATGGACCGCGAGCGCTGCGCCGCCGCGACGCCCGCCGCTCACTCGGCGAGCGCGGCGTACTTGCCGAAGTCCGCCGCCACGCACATGCGGCCGATCTTCTGCAGCTCGCGCCGGGTGCCCAGGATCAGGTGCGCCGTCGACACGGGGACGCCCCGACTGGCGGCCAGGAAGGTCGCGGCGACGGCGATGTTCTTGATGTTGCCGCCGCTCAGCTTGAATTGCCGGGCCATGAACTCGAGGTCGAGCGCCGGATCGAGCGGGACGGCCGACGGCCACACCTTCCGCCAGATGTCGAGCCGCTCGGCCTCCTCGGGCAGCGAGAACGCGAGGGCGAACGCCATGCGGCGGACGAACGCCTCGTCGAGGTTCTTGCGCAGGTTGGTGGCGAGGATCGTGAGCCCCTGGTACTCCTCCATGCGCTGCAGCAGGTAGCTGGTCTCGATGTTGGCGTAGCGGTCGTGCGCGTCCTTGACCTCGGAGCGCTTGCCGAACAGCGAGTCCGCCTCGTCGAAGAAGAGGATCGCGTCGCTGGTCTCGGCCTCGGCGAAGATCCTGGCGAGGTTCTTCTCGGTCTCGCCGATGTACTTGCTGACCACGCCGGAGAGGTCGATCTTGTAGAGGTCGAGGCCGAGCTCGTGCGCGAGGATCTCGGCGGCCATCGTCTTGCCGGTCCCCGACGGGCCCGAGAAGACGACGTTGATGCCCTTGCCCAACGACAGCTTGGCGCTCCAGCCCCACTCCTCGTGGACGCGCCCGCGCAGGCGTACGCGGTCGCACACCTCGCGGAGCTGCGCGAGGCTGTCGGGCGGGAGCACGATGTCGCTCCACGTGTAGTGCGGGACGATCGGCCGCGCGAGCTCGCCGAGCTTGCTGCTGTGCTGGGCCCGGCAGGCGGCGTACAGATCGGCGACGGTCAGCGCGGGCTCGCCGGCCCGCCAGTGGGCCCGCTCGCGCGCGTTCGCAACGGCGGCGCGGACCTGCCCGGCGGTGAAGCGGAACTTGCTGGCGAGGGCCGGCAGCTCGGCCGCGACGTCGTCGGGCAGCGCGGCCGGGAGCTCGCGCTGCCACAATCGGAGCCGCTCCTGGTCGCCGGGCCGCGGCAGCTCGACGCGAGTGAACCGGAGCCCCGGCACGCGCTCGGCGACCACCCACGGCCGCGGGCCGGCGACGAAGGTCAACCCGCGCGGGTGCGAGCCCGACCCGAGCAGCGCGCCCATCGCCGCCGCGTGGTCGTCCTCGCCGAGCTCGCCGAGCCCCTCCCAGTAGATCGCCGCCTGCTGCAGGACTGCTTCGCGCGCGACCATCGACAGTCGCCGCGCGGCCTCTGCCGGCGGGCCGGCGCCGAGGAGCTTCGGGGCGTCCACGACGAGGAGTCCGAGCCCCAGGTCGGCGCACAGGGCCCGCGCCCACGACTTCTTGCCGCTGCCCGCGGGGCCGACGAGGTCGACGAGCAGGCCCTCGCGCGGGTCGTAGCGGCCGGCGAGCCGCGCGCGAGCGTCGCCCGCCGCGCCTGGCGAGCCCGCGGGCCGGGGCGAGAGTCGCGTGACGAGACCGTCGAGCTCCGCGGCGAGCTCGTCGCCGTCGAGCAGGAATGCGGCGACCCGCGGGTCGAGCCGCAAGAATCGCCCGAGCAGGGTCGGACAGGGGTGGGCCGGCTCGTCGAACAATTGGACGAGGTTGTGGCGCAACAACGGCGCGCTCGCGGCGAAGCGCGCCCGCGCGGCCAGCTTGTCGGCGAGCGCGGGGCGCAGCAGCTCGAGCACGAGGTCGACGCCGGGGCGGCGGCGCGTGACGTCGTCCTGCAAGTAGGCGTAGAGCCGCTCGTAGCGCGGGGCGACCTCGGGCGCGAGGCACAGCAGGACGACGTCGCGGTCGAAGTCGGACAGGCCGAACGCGGCGACGAGCTCGTCGAGCCGCAGCCGCAGACCGGCCGCTCGCGTGGCCTCGGCGCGCGCGACCAGGCCGCGCCGCAGCGCGTCGAGCCGCTCGAGCTGCGCTCCGACCACCGGCGAGGGCTCCCCGGCCCAGCGCGGGGCGCCGAGCGGCCGCGCGAGGTGCTCGTCGATCTCCTGCTCGGAGACGTAGAGGCCCTCGAACTTGTCGTCCCGCTTGCTGTGCCGCAGCCGGGCGACCTGGATGCGCACGAGCAAGTCGACGCGCTCGAGCTCGGCGAACACCTGCTCCAACGAGCCGCCATAAGGAATCACGGACATGCGGCTCCAGCATAGTCGAAACCGTCGCCCGGAGCACGGCTCGCGCCGGCATGGGCCGGGCGCTCGCGCTGAGACGCGCGCGAGAGCGCGGGCCGGCTCGCGCGCTCCGGTGCGCAGCGGAGGATCGGGCGATCCGGCGGCTCGGTGCATGGAGAGTCGTGCCATTTGGATCGAGGCGGGAATGAATGCACCTTCTCGAGCCGTGTCGGTCGCGTCGAGTTCGCGGGGAACCGGGGCGAGCGCGACGGAGCGAGCAGAGGCTGAACATGTCGTTCGGAGCATGTGCCAAGGGTCAGGCGGCCGCAGTCCTCCGATTGCCGTCGACGCGTTCGGACGAATGGCAGCACTGCCTGCGCTCGCGGACGGCGAGAGCTCGGCCGAGTGCAGCCATTCGCTGCCGCGTTCAGCCGCTGGGGGCAGCTCGCGAGGTCAAGCGGCGACAGGGCCTTGCCCTGTGAGCACGCGCTAGACACAAACATACCTGCAGCGGTTTGCGTTTTGGTAGGGTGCCAGCGTGGTGCGCTCTGGCGCACCCGCGGAGGACCGATGAGACTCGCCCACGGAATTGCCACCCTCACCGCGGCCACGATCCTGGCCGTCAGCCCGACCGCGAGCGCGGTTCAGACTCCCGCCGCACACGCGCGGCGGCCCGTCCTGGAGGTCGCGCAAGGCGCTCCCGTGCGGGTGGCCGGCGATCTCGCCTGGCATCGGGTGCCGGCCGGGCACGCGCGGGCGTGGGCGCGGCTGGTCGCCGAGATGGGTCCGCAGACGTGGGCGGTGTGGGACCGCGATACCGACGTGGTCAGGCGGATCTGGGGCGCCGGGATCGCGGCGCCCGGCAGCGCGAATTCGCCGGTCGCGGCCGAGCGGATCGCGCGGGCGTTCCTGAGCCGGCACGTCGCATTGCTGGCACCCGGGGCCTCGGCGGCCGACTTCGCGTTGGTGGCGAATGTCGAGAGCGGCGGGATGCGCACGCTCGGGTTCGTGCAGCGGGTCCGCGGCGTGGCGGTCGAGGGCGGGCAGGTCAGCTTCCGCTTCCGCAACGACCGCCTGTTCATGATCGGCTCGGAGGCGCTGCCGCACGTGCCGGCGCCGGCGGTCCGCTCGGTCGGCGCCGCGCAGGCGCGGGCCGCCGCGAGCGCGTGGCTCGAGCGCGACCTGTCCCCGGGGACAGTCACCTTCGAGGCCGCGCACGAGGCGGTGGTGCTGCCGCTGGTGCGCGCGAGCAAGGTCGACTACGCGACGGTGGTGCCGGTCGAGCTGTCGACGACGGCGCCGCGCGGGCGCTGGCGCGTCTACGTCGACGCGGCCACGGGCGAGCCGGTGGCGCGCAAGCAGACGCTGCTGTTCGCCAGCGGCAAGGTCGCCTACGACGCGCCGCTGCGCGAGCCCGGCGGCGAGCGCCAGGACTGGCCGGCCAACCGCGCGTCGCTGACGGTGGCCGGGGTGAACGTCACCAGCACCGAGGCCGGCGACGTGACGTGGAACGGCAACAACGCGACGACGGTGACGGCGCGGGCGACCGGTCCGCAGGTGGCGGTCAACAACGAGGCGGGCGGCGAGGCGACCGGCAACCTCAACCTGCAGCCGAACCAGACGGCGGTGTGGAGCGTCCCGAACGACGAGTTCGTCGACGCCCAGATCAGCGCGTTCGTCCACTCGAACCGCGTGATCGAGTACGTGCGCCAGATCGACCCCGACTTCGGCTGGCTCGGCCAGCAGCTCACCGCGACCGTCAACATCGACGAGAGCTGCAACGCCTACTACGACGGCAACATCAACTTCTTCCGCCAGAGCAACCAGTGCAACAACACCGGCCGGGTCGCCGACATCGTCTACCACGAGTACGGCCACGGGGTGCATGACCGCGCGATCATCCAGGGCGTCGGCAACTTCGACCCCGCGCTGTCGGAGGGCGTCAGCGACTACCTGGCGGCGACGATCGTCGACGACCCGGCGATGGGCATCGGCTTCTTCCTCAACGACCCCGGGCCGCTGCGCCACATCGACCCGAACGGCAGCGAGGCGGTGTGGCCCGAAGACATCGCCGGCGACCCCCACACCACCGGCCTCATCATCGCCGGCGCGCTGTGGGACCTGCGCAAGGCGCTGATCGAGGAGCAGGGCCCCGGCGCGGTGGCCTGGGCCGATCACATCTACTACGAGTCGATCCGCCGCGCGGTCGACATCCCGAGCATGTACTTCGAGGCGCTCGCGGCCGACGACGACGACGGCGACCTCGCCAACGGCACGCCCAACCAGTGCCTGATCAACGCGGCGTTCGCCAAGCACGGGCTGTTCAAGCTCGGCGTCGACGTCGAGGCGCCCGCGGTGGCCCTGCCGCAATTGGCCGAGTACACGGTGTCGGTCGCGGTCGAAGGCAGCGGCGGGCAGTGCAGCGGCGGGGCGATCGAGTCGGCCGAGCTGACCTGGCGCCTGCGCGAGCAGCCGGACGTCGGCGGGGTGATCGCGATGGACATCGCGCCTGACCAGATCACCGGACAGATCCCGCAGCAGCCGGCCGGCAGCGTGGTGCAGTATCAGATCAAGATCACGTTCCAGGACGCGACCGCGCTGCAGTACCCGGAGAACCCGGCCGACCCGTTCTACGAGTTCTTCGTCGGCGCGGTCGAGGAGATCTACTGCACCGACTTCGAGACCGACCCGGCCGCCGACGGCTGGACGCACGGGCTGACGATGGGCATGCAGGGCGAGGGCGCCGACGACTGGATGTGGCAGGAGCCGATGGCGCCGACGGCGTCGGGCGACCCGCAGGCGGCGTTCGCCGGCTCGCGCGTGTTCGGCAACGACCTCGGCGGCGGCAACTACAACGGCACGTACCAGTCGGACAAGACCAACTACGCGCAGTCGCCGGTGATCGACACGACCGGCTATTCGCAGGTGCGCCTGCAGTACCGCCGCTGGCTCAACGTCGAGGACGGTCACTTCGACCGGGCGCGGATCTTCGCCAACGACGTCGAGGTGTGGGCCAACCATGCCAGCCCGAACATGAACGACGCGACCACGCACCACACCGACCGCGAGTGGCGCTTCCACGACGTCGACCTGACGCCGTCGGTGATGAACGACGCGGTGACGCTGAAGTACGAGCTGCGCAGCGACGGCGGCCTCGAGATGGGCGGCTGGACGCTCGACGCGCTGTGCGTGGTCGGGGTGGTCGACGCGCCGGCGGCGATCTGCGGCGACGGGATCGTCAGCGCCGGCGAGGAGTGCGACGAGGGCGCGAACAACAGCGACACCGAGGCCGACGCGTGCCGCACCGACTGCACGGCGGCGAGCTGCGGCGACGGGGTGGTCGACGGCGGCGAGGCGTGCGACGACGGCAACACCGAGCCCGGCGACGGCTGCGAGGCGAACTGCCTCGCCGGCGGCGACCCGACCTCGACGAGCGGCGGCGACACCGACTCCGACGGCTCGAGCGGGCAGGTGCCGACGACAGGCGGGCCGGGGGAGACGGGCGAGCAGCCGGGCTCGGACACGGAGAACGCCAGCGACACCGAGACCACCGGCGACACCGAGACGGCCGGCGACACCGACAGCGACTCGGGCGGCAGCGCGACCGACGAGAGCGGCTGCGGCTGCCGCCAGGACGGCGCCGGCGGGGCCGGCCTGTCGGCGTTGACGCTGCTGCTGCTGACGCTGCGCCGCCGGCGTTCGCGCTGAGGGGGACGCGGAGCGCCGCCGGCGTCAGCGAGCGCCGGCGGCTGTGTCCGCGGCGACCGCGACGCGGCGTGCAAGAGGAGCCACGAGGAGCCCCGCGCCGGTCGTCGCCGTCACGGCAGCGGCTCGTCGGCCGGCTGCAACTCGAACAGCCCCACCCCGGTCGTGCCGGTGATGTCGACCTGGCCGCGGAAGATGCGGACGTGCTCGTAGAGCCCGCCGCAGAACAGCACCCCGCCGACCTCCATGCAGCACTGCTCGCAGCCCTCGTAGACCCGCCAGCCGAGGTCGCCGAAGCTCCGCGGCTCGTGGCGACAGTCGGCGCTCGGCATGGTGTACACGGCGCAGCGCCGGCGGCCGCGGTGCCCGCAGGCCTCGTACGGGAACGGCTCGGCCGCGGCGTAGCCGAGCGTTCGCAGCGCAGCCTCGAATTCCTTGCGGGTCGGCGGAGCAGCGGTGATGCGGACTTTCCGAGGCATGCGGCTCGGCCCAGCGTATCAGCCGCGGCCCCGGGCACCAAGCGGGGCTCGTCGGTCGAGCCGCCGGCCGGCTCGCCCCTCGGGCTCGCTCGCGGTGCAAATCAGCGACATTCGCCGGTCTGCCTGATTCTCGAGGGCGAGGTCCGATATGGTTCCCGAGCGGCGCGAGATCGAGCCGTGCGATCCCGGCTGTCCCCAAGGACAGAGGACAGGATCACGCGCTCGAGGCCTTGCCGCCGGCGACGCTGAGGCGATCGTCGAGCTCGGCCACCCCTGCCGTCTGCAGCGCCAGCTCGACGATCAAGCGGCGCGTCTGCGGGTCGTAGACGAGGCCGGTCAGGGTGACGTTGCCCTGTTCGACGGCGACCTCGACCTCGCTGGCGTCGATGTCCGGGTGCCAGGTGAGGGCCTCGTTGATGTCCTCGGCGATCCGCGCGTCGGAGC
The DNA here is from genome assembly GCF_002343915.1 of Nannocystis exedens. Lineage (GTDB taxonomy): Bacteria > Myxococcota_A > Polyangia > Nannocystales > Nannocystaceae > Nannocystis > Nannocystis exedens. The sequence goes on from NZ_NETK01000001.1 coordinate 8,623,687, forward strand.
GGCGGTAGCTGCGCGGGCCGCAGCCGACGTAGCGACCTCGGCCGGACTCTCCGCCCGCGAGCGTGTCGCCCTCGCGGGCGCGCGGCGCCGAGGGCCACGGTTGCGGCTCCCGGTCGGGCCACGTCACGTCGCCGTAGAGGCCGCGCGAGCGGAAGCCGGGGCCGATGAACTCCTCGAACGGGGCCTCCGCGTCGGTGTCGGCGCGGGCGCCCTCGGGGTCGTTGATGTGGTGCTTCGCACGCATGGCTGTTTCCTCCGCGATTTCACACCGTAGGGAAACACCACTGAGCGACCACTGTACATTGTTCATTGTCGCCTCCCGCCAATGTGAGCACGGCAGAGGCCGGCTGTGCGCGCGAGCGGCGGGGCGGGCGCCTGGTCACGTGCCTGTTTGCACCGCCGCGTGCAGGGCGGGGAAGACGCGGGCGACCTTGGCCAGCAGGTACTCGCCGTAGGTGCCGCGAAAGGTGTGGACGCTGGCGCGATCCCAGCGCTCGGCGGCGTCGTCGGAGATGTCGGCGGCGCGGCGCGGCAGCGGCACGATCTCGGCGTCCCACGCCGGATCGAAGAAGAACGGGAACGACAGGCGATCGCGCCCGGCCGAGCTGCGCACGCGGTGGGGCGTCGAGCGGTACCAGCCGCCGGTGAGGCGGTCGAGCATGTCGCCGATGTTGCACACGAGGGCGCCGGGCAGCGGCGGGGCGTCGATCCACCCGCGCGGGGTCTTGACCTGCAGGCCGCCGACGTCGTCCTGGGCGAGCAGCGTGAGCAGGCCGTAGTCGGTGTGTTCGCCGACGCCCCAGCCCGTCTGCGACGTCGCCGGGTAGTGGAAGATCCGGAACAGCAGCGTCGGGTCGCCCGTGTAGTGGACGCGGAAATAGTCGGGCGGGAGGTCGAGGCTGCGGGCGACGCCGGTGAGCAGCACCTGGGCGACGTCGGCGAGCTGCGCCATGACGGCGAGCACGGTCGGCCGCAGCTCCGGCAGCCACGTCGGCCACAGGTTGGCGCCGTGCAGCGGGGTGCCGGCGCGCACGCGCGGGTGGTCGGCGGGGAGCTCTGTCCCGAAGTACAGGCCCTCCTTGAGATCGGGCTGACCCGAGGTGAGCTCGCCGCCGAGCGGGAACCACCCGCGCCAGGCCCGGCCGCCGTGGCGCATGGCCAGGGCCTGCTTGTCGGCCTCGGCGGCGGCGAAGAAGCGGCGGCTCAGGGCCTCGAGGCGCGGCAGCAGGGCCGGGTCGAGGCCGTGGCCGACGAGGTAGAAGAAGCCGCTGTCGCGGCAAGCGGCGGCGATGGCCCGCGCGAGCCCGTCGCGACCGACCGGGTCGGCGTCGCGGCGGAGCGGGGTGAGGTCGAGGACCGGCAGCGCGGACACCGGCGGATGCTAGCAGAGCTCGGCGAGGCGCGCGCGAGGCGGACGAAACCTGGCGGAAAAGCCAGGTGCGGGTCGCGCGGCGCGGTCGACCGAGGACCGGTCAGGTCCGGCGAATACGCGCCTTCATCTTCAGGCCGAGCGGCGGGGTGAGGCCGCCGAAGCCCCACGACCACTCGTTGTTGACGGTGCCGGGCGCGGTGAAGGCGAGGGTGGTGACGGGGCCGCTTTGGGTCCAGGTCATCACGCCGCCGTGCGGCGACGGCAGTTCCTGCGGGTCGCTGCGGACCTCGTCGAGGGAGTAGCCCTCATTCTGCGGCGACAGCGTGATCGTGACGGGACCGGTGCTGTCGACCTCGGCGAGCACCTCGGTGACGATCTCGCCGACAGCGTAGTACGGATAGCCGCTGTTGTTGAAGTAGAGCGCGAGGGTGCCGGTCGAGGTCGGCTGGGTGGCGAGGTTCGAGCCCGAGCCGTCCTTCAAGGTCCATGTGACTGCCATGACGATGCAACTCCTGTCGCGCGTCGGCCCGGCGGACATCGCCGACCCCGTCGCGTCCCAGCGGTAGTGTTCGGGACGTGCCGAACCGGTCACCTCGACGCGACGATGATCGACCGGCGGTGCAGATGCACGGAAAGGAGCGCTCGTGCCACTATCAATCCGCGGCGCGAGGCCGAGGGAGCGATGCAAACGATGACGTCTCAGGACACCCTGGAGGGCCACGAGGTCGGATTGTCGACAGCGCCGGCCGAGCCGCCGGCGGCGCCCGCGGCCGACTCGTCGGCGCTGGAGCTCGTGAGTCAGTGGTTTCCGTGCCCGCTGACGGTCCGCGCCGGGACCTTCTCGCTGCCGCCCGAGCCGGCCTGGCAGGCCGTGGTCCGCGCGGCCAGGCCGCAATTGGAGGCGATGCTCGGCGCGGTCGGCCGGCTCGAATGCCCCGAGCTCGGGCCGCTGTCGCAGTGCGGCACGGCCTGGCTGGTCCGCGACGACGTCGCGGTGACCAATCGGCACAACATTTTATCGCTCCTCGACGACCTGCAGCGCGGGACCCGGACGCTGCGCGTCGATCTGTGCGCCGAGGCGGACGCGCCGGCGGACCGACGCTGTCCGGTCCGCCGGGTGCTGTACATCGACCCGATCCACGACCTCGCGTTCGTGCAGGTGTCCCAGGAGCGGACGCCGCACGCCGGGCTCGCCGTGGTCGACGCGATCGTCGCCGGCCACCCCGTGGCGGTGATCGGCTTCCCGAGCCACGCCGAGGGCGGGTACCCCGAGGCCGAGTACAAGCATTGCTTCGGCGACGGCTGGTTCGACCGCGACGGCCGCGGCTACAAGCGGATCTCGCTCGGCCGCGTGGTGTCGACGTCGGCGGCGCTGCTCGAGCACGACTGCACCACGCTCGGCGGCAGCTCCGGCGGAGCGGTCGTCGACCTCGTCCGCGGGGCGGTGATCGGCCTCAACTACGGCGAATCACGCGACCGCCGCCTCAACCTCGGGGTGCCGGGTTGGGTGGTGCGGGAGCGGCTCGAGCAGCTCGAGCGCCTGCGCTGAATCTACCCGGCCGACTCGAGTTCGGCGGCGCGTCGGCGGAGCTCGCGGACCTTCTCCGGGCTGCGCCCGGTCGCGGTCAGCGCATCGGCCAGCTCGCGCATGGTCGCGACCCGCATCGCCGGGATGCCGCTCCGGTCGCCGGGCGCCTGTTCGAAGAGCCTCAAGGCCTCCTGAAGGGGGGCGACCGCCAGCTCGGGTTGGCCTTTCGCCAGGTGCACGAGCCCGAATCCTCGCAGTGCGGCTGCCTTCAGCGCCGGGTCGGACGCCGTCGATTCGTGCGCCAGCAGACTCGCGAAGTACGGCAGCGCCTCCGGGCATCGGCCCAGGGTGCAGAGGGCGTCGCCGATGTTGGCGACGACGCCGGGCTCGTCCACCGTGCTGTGGGCCGGAGCGGCCTCGTGGATGGCGAGGAGCTCGCGGTAGACGGTGAGGGCCCGGGCGGTCTGCCCGCTCGTCAGGTGGGCGTCCGCAAGGATGATGAGGGCATTGATCCGCTCGGCGTGAGCCGGCGGGTAGAGGTCGTCGAAGGTGGCGAGCGCCCGGTCGAGCCGCTCGATGGCCTGGGGGATCGCGCCGCCCTCCACGTCGAGTCGCGCCAGCGCGACCTCGGCCTTGGCAACCCAGGGGTGCCGCTCGCCGTATGCCGCGAGCAGGGTGTCGCGCGCGCGTTCGAAGTGTTCCCGTGCCGCGGGATATTGCTCGAGCTCATAGAGGTCGAGCCCGAGGTCGAGTTCGACGCGCGCGGGCCACGGGTGGCTTGGTTCGTAGTCTCTCCGCAGATCTGCGAGCAGTTGTTCGTTCAGCTCGCGCGCCAGCTGCTGTTGTCGAGCCTCGCCGAGGCCGGCGGCGAGCGCCCTGCGGGCGAGCACGACCTCCGGATGATCCGCGGGGTAGAGTGCCCTCAACGTGGCGAGCGCGAATTTTCGCCGCTCGACGGCCTCCTCGGCCCGGCCCTCGGCGATCAAGATCTCCCCTTCGACGGCCGCGATCGCGGCCTCGGCGGTCCGCGGATCCGGATGGGGCTCGGACCTCGCGTGGTCCATGGACGTGCGCGCTTCGCCGGGCGCGTCGAAGACGACGGCCTGGACCCACGCGAGCTCGTTCCAGATCTCCCACTTGAGCGACGGGTGATCGGCGGCGTTCGCTCGATCGTAGGCTTGATGGAGGAAGTAGGTCGCGCCGGGACCGTCGCCGAGCAGCCGCCCTCGGGCCCGGCCGAGGCACAGCAGCGCCTCGGCCTCTCCGGCGGCGTCGGCCGTGCCGCGGCTCTCCGACAATGCGTCGTCGAGCACCGCCACGGCGTCGCGGCCCTTCTGGATGTTCGTCAGGAGTTCGCCCCGGTCGAGGAGCTCGCGTACCCTGGGGGTCGTAGGTCCGACGGGAGCGCCCTCGAGCCGCATGTCTGCGGATACGCGGCATCGCGCGGGCGGAGGCAGGCCGGCGACCGCAGCATCCGCGTCGGCGACGAGGGCGGCGTCGGCTTTGGCGAACTGGTCGAGCAAGGTGTCGAAGGCGCTGCGCTGGCGGTCGAGGCAGGCCGCACCCCGCGCGAACAGCCGCTCCAGCGTCGGCGTCGCGGGTTGCGTGGCCTGACAATTGTTCGCGGCGACCTCCGCCCAGTCATGGACGTATTCGGCGAGCATGCTGCTCGCGCGCTGCCATGACTTCTCGGCGTACGGCACGCCGGTGGCCTTGAACGCGTCGTGCAGCGTCTGCTTGCGCTCGTTCCAGGTCGACGCGAGGCGGTCCTTGTATTGCGAGCACTGCGTCTGTGCTGATGCGGTGAAGAGCGTGGCCCCGAGGGCGGTGGCGCTCGTCAACGCGACGACGAGGCCGGCCGCGAGGGCGCGCCGGCGGCGGCGCTTCGGCGACTCGACCAGCACGTCGATCAGGTCGGCCATCGTCGGGAAGCGGTCGGCGGGGTCGAGGGACAGGGCCCGCGTGAGGGCGCGGCGCAGCCATTGCGGGGCGGGGGGATCGGCCGGCAGCGCCAGGGGGGCGCCTGTCCGATCGGCCAGGCGCTCGACCGCGGGGGGCGGGGCCCGGCGGAACACCGCCTCGGTCAGGGCGACGGCGAACGAGTATTGATCGCTGCGGGCGTCGCACTCGCGGCCGCGGACCTGCTCGGGCGACATGTACGTCGGCGTGCCGGCGTACTTGCTGGTGTGGCCGGAGGCGGGGCCGGCGGGGCGGTCGGGCTCGGTCTCCTGGTGGCGCTGGTCGGCGACGGCGAGGCCGAAGTCGGCGATCCGGACCCGGCCGTCCTCGCCGACCAGCGCGTTGGCCAGCTTGAAGTCGCGGTGGACGATGCCGACCTGATGGGCCGCCGACAGGCCGCGGGCCGCCTCGACGAATCGCTCGAGGATCGCCGCCAAAGGGCGCGCCTCGCGGTCCAGCCATTCGCGGAGGGTGAAGCCCTTCACCAATTCCATGACGATGAAGAGTCCGCCCTCGGCTTCGCTGACCTCGTGGATCTGCACCACGTTCGGGTGGGACAGCTTGGCCTGCATCTGCGCCTCTCGCAGAAGGCGCGCCCGGTCCCTGGCGCCCTCGCGCAGGCGGTCGTCGCGGATGACCTTGATCGCCACCAGGCGATCGAGCTGCAGATCCTGGGCCGAATAGACCACGCCCATACCGCCCTGGCCGAGGGTCTGCACGACGCGGAACCGACCGAGCTGGACCGGCGGATGGGCCTCGTCGAACAGCTTCGATTTGAGGCTGCGATACATCGCCTCGTCCGCGAGGTCGCGCTTGTCGGAGCCGAGCCGTTCGAGGTTCGGCCAGGTGTGCTCCTGCTGCGGGTCCATGGCCGGGGTAGTGTCTCCGAGGCCCGGGCCCGTCAGCCAGCCGGTTTCGCGGCCTGGCCTCCGTGGTAAAGTGGCGCCATGACGAGCGACCAGGAGCTCCTCGCCGCCTGGCGTGGGGGCGATCGCCAGGCCGGCAGTATCTTGTTCGACCGCTATTTCGACGCCGTCCGCAGGTTCTTTCGCAACAAGGTCGAGCACCAGGCCGAAGACCTCGTGCAGCGCACCTTCATCGGCTGCGTCGAGGGCCGCGACCGGTTCCGCGGAGACGCCTCGTTTCGCACGTATCTGTTCGCCATCGCGCACAATGTCCTACGTGACCATCTGCGCCGGAACCGGCGGCCGCCGGAGGAGCTCGACCTCGAGAAGATGTCGCTGGTCGACCTCGGCGCGAGCCCGACGTCGCTGCTGGCGGCGCACGCGGAGCAGCGGCTGCTGCTGCACGGTCTGCGCAAGATACCGGTGGCCTCGCAGGTGATCCTCGAGCTGTATTATTGGGAGCGCATGACCGGGCCGGAGCTCGGGGCGTTCCTCGGGGTGCCGGAGGACACGGCCCGCAGCCGCCTGCGCCGGGCCAAGCAGCAGCTCGAGGCGGCGATTCGCGGGCTCGAGGCGAGCGCGTCGGAGATGGAGAGCACGATCTCCGGGCTCGAGCAGTGGGCCGCCGGGCTGCGGGCCCAGCTGCTGCCGGCGCGTTGAGGCGGGTCGACGTCATCGCAACAGTCGCTCGATTCGCTCGCGGACGAGCCAGCCGGGCACCGATTCGTGGCCGCCGAGGGTGAGGCCGATCGCCTGCCCGGACGCGAGGTCGAGGAGGACGCCGCCCGGTCGACCGAGGCAGTCGTGGCGCAGCAGCGCCGCCGAGACCTCCTGGACCCGGCCGGGGACGAGGCGCAGGTCGCCGGGCCGGGCCTCGCCGTCCTGCGGCGCGGGCGGGTCGCCGCGGTCGATCGCGGCCAGCTCGTGACCGTGGGCGACGCCGGGGGCGAGGGCGATGAAGCTCGCCTGCGGGGCCACCCGCACCAGCGCGAGGTCGCAGTCGGGCGCGATGTAGAGGACCTCGCGGACCGCCACGAGGGCGCCGCCGCCGAGGTCGAGCTGGAGGCCGCGCTCGCCGCGGGTCAGCTGCGCGAGGCAGGGCAGGAGCGGCTTGCGAACCGTCACCGCCAACTCGGGGCGCACGAGCCAGGCGGTGGCGAGGACGGTGACGCTGCCGGAATCGATCGACTCGAGGCGGCCGACGCAGGCGCTCGCGGTGGCGAGCGCCCGCTCGAGCGCGGGGTCCCGCGGGCGGCTCGGCGCGGGCCGGAGCGGGGCGACGGGCGTGGGCCAGAGGCGCCGCAGACGGTCGCCGGCCGGGCTGTCGTCGGGGCTCGCCAGCAGCGCGGCGAGGCCGGCCAGCGCGACTTCATCGCTCTCGGCCTGCGCCCAGGCGGCGAACAGCGCCCGCACCTCGCCCTCGTGCCGCTCGGACTGGTCCATCGTCCCGGTAGTAACGATGCGCGGTCGATCCGTCATGACGATCGGGTGGGCGCGATTGCCGCAACGGGGCGGGGTTGGAAGGGCGGCTGCAAGGATTGCCGGCAATGATGGCAGGCCACGGCGAGGTCCTGTCGATGTCGGTAGTCGATGTCGTGAATCAGCGCTGTGCGGCCAGCCATGATTCGACCTCGGCGCGCTCGGCGGGAAGCGTGGGCCGGCGGCGGTGGCTTGCGCGAGGGCCGGTGGGGCGTCGGGGGTCGCGCGCGTCGCAGTCGATGTCGTGCATCAGCGCTGCGCGGCCAGCCATGATTCGACCTCGGCGCGCTCGGCGGCGAAGCGTTCGCCGGCGGCGATGTATTGCGCGAGGGCCCGGCGGGCCGCGTCGGCGGCGGTCGGGTCGCGCGACTGCTGGCGGGCCTGGGCCTCGACGAAATAAAGCGCGGCCAATTCGTGGGGGAGGCCGCGCGGCTGCGCGCGGATGGCGATCGCGCGGGCCAGCAGCGGGAGCGCCTGCTCGGGCTTGCGTTCGCCGACGGCGGCGCGGGCGAGGCCGCCGAGGGCGGTCGCGGCGGCGATGTCCTGCGGCCCGTAGGTGGCCTCGGCGATCTCGAGCGCGCGCTGGAAGTGGGCGCGGGCGTCGGCGTATTCGCGGCGGGCCAGGGCGACCTCGCCGAGGGCGCACAGCGGCTGGATCTGGCCCGGCTGGGCGGGGCCCTGCACGCGCGCGTGCAGGGCCAGCGCGCGGCCGGCCAGCGCTTCGGCGTCGTCCCAGCGGCGCTCGAGCGCGGCGAGCTCGGCGAGGCCGCCGAGCGGCTCGGCGACCTCGAAGTCGTCGGCGCCGAGCGCCTTCTCGGTGACGGCGAGGGCGCGCTCGTAGTGTTCGTGGGCGGCCGCGAAGTCGCGCCGGGCGGCGGCGACGCTGCCGAGGTTGCACAGCGGGATCGACAGGCGCGGGTGCTCGACGCCGATGCTGCGCTCGTAGATGACGAGCGCGCGCAGCAGGCGGTCGCGGGCGCCGGGCAGGTCGCCGCGCTGCTGCGCGGTCATGGCGAGGTTGTTGAGCGTGTCGGCGACGGCGAGGTTCTCGGGGCCGAGCAGCTCGACGTAGATGTCGAGGCTGCGCTGGTAGATCTGCTCGGCCGCGGCGAGGTCGCCCTGGGCCAGGTAGACGCCGCCGAGGTTGTGGGCGACGGTCGCGAGGTTGAGGCTCTCGGGGCCCTCGTCGGCCTCGGCGAGGGCCAGCGCGCGCTCGAGGTGCTCGCGGGCCTCGGGGTACTTGCCCCAGCGCTCGAGCACGCCGCCGAGGCCGGTGTGGCGGGTGATCTGCAGCAGCGGCCGCGCGCCGATCCGCTCGAGCAGCATGGCGGCGTGGCGGTCCCACAGCATCGCGTCGTCGTAGCGGGCCAGTTCGACGCCGTAGATGAAGGTCAGCGCGAGGGCGGCGTCGGCCTGGACCTCGTCGTGCTTGACGGCGCCGGCCATGAAGTACGCGTCGAGCATCGCCTTCTCGGCGCCGGCGGCGTCGCCGGCGTACTCGAGCAATTGGGCGTGGCGCGCCAGCACCTCGGCGTGCAGCGGGCGATAGCCGAGAGCGATCGCCTCTTGCAGGATCTCGTCGGCCAGGGAACGGCTCGCCTCGAACTGGCCGAGGTTGCCGCGCACGCGCACGCGGGCGAGCTTGGCCCGCACGTCGGCGACCCGGGCCGCCTGGGCCGGATCGTCGGGCGGCGGCAAGGTGGCCAGCAGCGCCTCGGCGTCGGCGCAGCGGTCGAGGCGGCCGAGGTTCATGGTCGCCTGGACCGCGCGATCGAGCATCGCGGCGTCGGCGGCGTGGAGGCCCTGCACGAGCACGTCGACCTCGGTGCGGCGCAGGCTCAGGCACTCCATGCGGCGGTCGAGCAGCTGCGGCGATTGTTCGCCGCGCACGTGGGTGGCCTCGCAGGCCTCGGTGTGCATGGCGATCCAGGCGGCGACGTAGGCGTCGAGCCGCGCCTCGACGCGCCGGGCGACGTCGTCGGCGCCGGCGGCCCCGGTGGCGCGCAGGGCCTGGCGCAGCTCGGTTTTGCGGGCGTCGTCCCAGATCCCGGCGAACCGGGTCGCGGCGTCCTTGCAGAGGTCGAGCGGGGCGGCGGCGCGCGGGGTGAGGCCGTAGCCGAGGCCGGCCGCGAGCGCGGCGATGCCGACGCCGGCGAACCACTGGCGGGCGCGCTTGCCGGGCTCGCGCGCGAGCTCGGCGAGCAGGGCCGCCATCGACGGCCAGCGGTCCTGCGGCTGGGCCGACAGCCCGCGCAGCAAGATCCGGCGCAGGCGCGGCGGGACCCGGGCGCCGCGCGGGGGCTCGCTGCGCTGGAGGGCCGCGATCTGGGCCAGGAGGTCGTCGGCGGTGCGCGCCTTGAAGGGCCGCGCGCCGTAGAGGCCCTCGTAGAGCACGACGCAGAAGCTGAACTGATCGCTCTCGACGCCGATCGGCTGGAGCGCGAACTGTTCGGGGGACATGTACGGCGGCGTGCCGACCAGCGTGCCGGCCTCGGTCAATTGCTCGCTGAGCGAGCCGGTGCTGTGGGTCACCGGCGCGAACAGGCGCGGGTCGGCGCCCGACGGCGCGTCGCCGGCATCGACGGCGCGGGCGAGGCCGAAGTCGAGGACGCGGACGAAGCCGTCCTCGGCGACCATGACGTTGTCGGGCTTGAAGTCGCGGTGGACCAGCCCGGCCGCGTGGGCGGCGGCGAGGCCCTGGCCGGCCTGCTGCAAGAGCGCCACCACGTCGCGCCACGGGTGCGGGCCGCGGCGCAGCCAGGCGCGCAGGGTCTCGCCCTGGATGTACTCCATGACGATGTAGACGCGGCCCTCGAACTCGCCGACCTCGTAGACGCGGGCGATGTTGGGGTGGGCCAGCTTGGCCATGGCCTGGGCCTCGCGCTGCAGGCGGGCGCGGCCGAGGCTGTCGCCGCCCGCGGGCCGCATCAGCTTGATGGCGACCTTGCGATCGAGCTCGTCGTCGAAGGCCGAGAGGACCACGCCCATGCCGCCCTGGCCGATCTGGCGCAGCACCGTGAAGTGGCGGATCCGCGTCGGCATGGCCGGCTCGGCCTCGGGCACGCGGGGGTGCGAGCGCGTGCGGCCGGGCCGGGCCTGCACGATCGGCGGGTCGGGCGGGACCTCCCGCGTGCGCGCGTCGGCGACGGCGTCGTCGACGTCGGGGACCTGAGGCGGGGGCTCCGTCACCGCCGTCGAGCATATCAATGGCGAGGCCAGGGCGCAGATGCGTGAAAACGCGCAGCGACCCGCGGCCGGCCTCCGCTGGTGCAGAAGCCGGGCGGACGAGGGTCGCGGGACCGGACGGCCCCGCGACCATGATCATTGGCGAACGACGGGCGGACTATTGCTTGTAGCGCTCGAGCATCCACGCGTAGATGTCGTGGCCGGCCGAGAGGTCGTAGGTCTTCGTCCACGAGTCGTGGCCGACGCCGGGGTAGATGACCATCTCGACGTCGGGCTTGGGGTCGCAGGCCTGCAGGCCCTCGACGGGCTGGATGGTGCCGCTGACGTTGACGGTCGGGTCGGCGTCGCCGTGGAAGGCCCAGATCGGGACGCGGCCGAGCTCGCACTGGGCCTTGTTGAAGGCGCCCTTGCCGTCGCCGGCGATCGGGACCATCGCCGCGATCTGCTCGTCGAGGAATTCGCCGAGGTAGTTCCACGAGCCGATGGCGCCGCAGCTCAGGCCCGTGAGGTAGACGCGGGCCGGGTTGATGTCGTAGTGCGTCAGCGCGAATTCGATGAACGAGTGGACCTCGCCCGGGCCGGGGCAGCCGCCGCCGGGGTGCTGCGGCGAGAGCACGACGAACGGCAGCGAGGTGTCCCACTGGTCGTTCTTCTGCAGCTTCGGCGGGCCGTTGTTCGGGACCTTGTCGAGCTCGCTGTCGCCGTTGCCGTTCTCGCCGATGCCGTGGAGGAAGATCATCAGCGGGTACTTCTCGCCGCCGCCGTAGCCGGGCGGGGTGTACTCCCAGTAGCCCTGGGCGGCGTCGGACATGCCGAGCGGGACCTTCTTGAAGTGGGCCGACGAGGGCATGCCGTCGTCGGGGATCTCCGGGATGTCCTCCGGGCCAGGTTCGACCGGACCGGTGGTGCCCGTCGTCGTGTCGTCGGTGGTGGTGCCCGGCGCCTCGGTGGTGGTGCCGGGCGCGTCGGTGGTGCCGACCGTCGGATCGGTGGTGGTCGTGGTGCCGTCGGTGGTCGGGGTGTCGGAGGTGGCCGGACTGCTCGGGTTGCTCGGCTCGCTGGTGCTGTCGGTCGCGGTGCCGTCGGTGGTGGCAGGTTCGGTCGTCCCGTCGGTGCCGGTGCTCCCGGTCGTGGAGCCGCCGTTGTCGCCGCACGCGGGGGCGGCGAGGAGCGACAGTGAAGGCAGGACGAACCACCAATTTCGCATGGTCATGGCCATGGCAGCGGCCTTATCATTGCGCGGGAAATAGCGTCAAGGCGTCGATTCGCGCGCCATTTGACCGCAGTGCTCCGGCCGCAGATGGGGCCTCGCGGCGAGGAGCGGTGACCCCAATGGTTCGACGCGAGGGCTCGTAATCGACGAAGTCGGGCCACGCATCATCGGGGGGCGCACGCTCGCGACTGGGCGCTTCGCCGAGCGGGGCCGCGACGCAATGTGGAGGGTCCGCGCCGGCCGGTCGGATCCGCGCCGGCGTCCGGGGAGCGCCGACTCGCATTCGCGGGCATACTGATGCGACGTGCCCCCCGCCGCGCTCGCGCTGCTCCTCGTCGCCGATCCGGGCTGGCTCGAGCTGCGCTGGCCCGAGGTGGCGAAATGTCCCACGGCCGCCGAGGTCGCGGCCGCGGCCGAACATCTGGCCCCGGCCGAGAGCCGCCGTCCGGTCGTCGCCGCGGCCGCGATCACGGTCGACGACACCGGCTATTCGCTCGCGCTGTCGGTGCAGACCGCCGACGGCGTCGAGCAGCGGCACGCCCACAATGTCCGCTGCGAGCCGCTCGCCGAGGCGACGGCGGTGATCGTGGCGGTGGCGGCCGAGCCGGCCGGGAGCGGGGCGAGCCGGCCGGCTCGCGACGAGGAGATCCCGCCGGGCCTGCGGCGGACGCCGCCGCCGGAGGTTCGCGCGCCGCCGGCGGTCGGCGCATTCGTGGCGGCGGTCGGGGCCGTCGGTCCGCCGAGCCGGCCGGCGCCGGGGCTGCAGGCCGGGCTGCTGGTGGTGTGGCCGCGAGCGCGGCTCGAATTGCGGTTTCACCACACCTTCGCCGCGCCGCTGCGCTTCGCGGCGGCGCCGGCGGCGGGGGCCGAGCTGCAGCTTTCGGCGGCGGCGGCCCGCGGCGGCCCGCGGTGGTCGTGGCGGGCGTGGTCGCTGCATTTGTGCGCCGGCCTCGAGCTCGGGGCATTGACGGCCCGGGGCTTCGGCTTCCCCAACAATGCTCGCAGTACGGGATTGTGGGCAGCCGCGGTGGCGGGCCCCGGGGCGCAGTGGCGGCCGCGGCGGTGGTTTTCGCTCGGGGCCGACGTCGAGGCGGTGGTGGCGTTCACGCGCCGGGGCTACGCCGCGGCCGACGACCCGGCGTTGCTGTACCGGGTGCCGCCCGTGGGCCTGCGCTTCGGGGCGTCGGTGGCGGTGTTCTTTTTCTGACGACCGCCGCGTTTGCCGGAGATTTCACCTCCAGCCATGCCTTCCCGCCCGCCCGACCGGATCGCCGCCTTCGCCGCGTTCTTCCGCGCTTACTACACCTACGTCCACCAGAACCTGCGCCGGCTCGGGGTCCCGCCGGCGGCCGTCGAGGACGCGGCCCAGGAGGTGTTCCTGGTGGTGCTGCGCCGCGCCGACGCGCCGATCACGAACGTGCGCGGCTGGCTGTTCGGCATCGTCCGGCGGATCGCCTGGCGCTTCCGCCGCGGGGCGTCGCGGCGCGACCGACTGGTGCAGGCGTTGACCCACGAGCCGATCGTGGTCGGCGACGACGACGCGCAATTGCTGGAGCGCGAGGCGGCCGAATTGCTGGAGCGGTTCCTGGCCCAGCTCGACGACGACAAGCGCGCGGTGTTCGTGCTCGCCGAGCTCGAGCAGCAGACGGCCGGCGAGATCGCCAGCGTGCTCGGGATCAAAGAGAACACGGTGTATTCGCGGCTGCGCGCGGCCCGACAGGAGTTCGACCGCAGCTGCGCCCGGCTCCGCCTGCGCGACCAGCGGGTGGTCGAGCGCGAGGCGCTGCTCGGCCGGGCCCGCCGCGCCCACGAGCCGTCGCTGGCGACGCGCGAGCGGGTGCTGGCGGCCCTGCTGGTTCCTGGTCTTTGGGGCATGTCCGCAGGGGCAGCCTCGGCGACGCCGGCGGCCCAGGGCGGGGGGCTGTTCGCCGCGGTCTCGGCGGTGGTGAGCGCGCCGCAGGTGGCGACGCTGACGGCCGTGCTGCTCGGGGTGCTCGGAGGCGGGGCAGCCCTGCTCGAGGCCGGCCGGGCGCGGGCCGGGGCGGCGGAGGTCAGTCCGGTCGGGGCGCGTCAGGACCGACGGGAGGCGGCGGACGAGGCGGATGTCCCCGAGGACAGGTTGCGAGGAGCGGCCGAGGACGAAGTTCGAGGCGCAGGAGAGGACGAGGGTGGGCAGGGGCGCTTCGGAGAGGGAGGCGGCGGTGCGCCCGGGTCGAGCGGGACGACGGGCGCGGCGGACGCGGTCGGGCGCGCCGGCGAGGGGACGGAGGGCCGTGGCGAGGGAGAAGTCGGCGGTCGGGACCGGCCGCACGCTGCCGTGGGCGGGAGCGCTGGCGGGCGCGGTCGGGTCCGGGGCGAAGATGGCCGTTCGGACAGGTCGCGGGTCGAGGCGATCGCGGCCGACGTCGCCGGGGATCGGCAGGGTGAGGAGGAAGCGCTCAGGCGGCCGGGCGGAGGTGACGCGTCAGCCGCGGGCCGGCAGGGCCGCGGGGGGCAGGTGGGCGGGGCTGTCCGCGCGGACAGGTCAGGGACGCGCGCGAAGGCCGCGGTGGAGCCGGCCGATTTCGCCGAGGGGGGGGTGCCGCGCGGCCGGGATGGGCGACGGATGGTGCGCTCGCGGGCGTCCGGTGTGGCTGTTCCGGAGGACAGGTCGAAAGTCAGGGCTCGCGCGGGCGAGGCGGAGCAGGGCGAGGGGCGGCTTGAAGCTGTCCGCGAGGACAGGCCGGAGTCCGGGGCCAGCGCGGCGGGGCTCGAGGTTGTCCCCGAGGACATGTCGTTGCTGGAGACCGCGGCGCGCCCGCGCGGGAGCGAGCCGGCCGCCGGCGACGCGACGACGCCGGCCGACGCGGCGAACGACCTCGCGCGCGAGGCCGGCCTCATCGGCGCGGCGCGCCGGGCGATCCGCGAGCGCGCGTGGGACCGGGCGCTGGGGCTGCTGGCCGCGCACGCGATCGAGTTCCCGGACGGGACGCTGCGCGACGAGCGGTGGTTGTCGCAGATCGTGGCGACCTGCGCTTCGGGACAGGTCGAGGCGGCCCGCGCCAAGGTCGAGCGGCTGGCGCGCGAGCGGCCGGCGCTGGCGCGCAAGGCGGGGCCGTTGTGCCCGGGCGGGGAGCCGTCGCGGCCGGACACGGCCTCCGGGGAGTGAAACGAGGGGTGCAAATGGGCCCGGCGATTGTTCGACGACGGGGGCAGGGGCCGGAGATTGAACAGAGCATGAGCCACTGCACATCTCTCCTTCCCGTCCTGAGTCTGCTGTTTGCCGGCTGCGTCCTCACGCCCGAGATCGTCGGCGACAGCCTGTCCACCGACGGCATCGTGACGAGCGCCGGCGCGACGACGGAGTCCATCGATTCAGCCGGCACCGAGAGCTCGGCGACCCATGTCAGCGCGACGACGGAGTCCCACGATTCGCACGGCAGCGCGACCTCGGCGACGAGCACGACGGCGGCCGTCAGCACGTCGAACGGTACGAGCTACGTGCCGGGCGAGAGCGAGTACGGCGCGCCGTGCGAGCTCGCCTTCGACTGGCCGATCGAGGCCAAGGCCGTGTCGCCGCAGCCGGACTGCGAGGGCGGCATCTGCCTGTTCATGTGGGACCAGGCGCCGCCGTGGTGCGCGGACGACAGCGATTGCCCCGCGCCCTGGTCGACCTGCGACGGGGGGCACTGCCTGCTCGACCAGGGGTTCGTGGCCGAGACGTCGCGCTGCACGCAGACGTGCGACGCGGACGCCGAGTGCCCGGACATCCCCGGCTGCCAGACCGGGGTGGCGTGCGTGCCGGTGAGCTCGATCGGCGAGCTGTGCTGCGCGAAGATCTGCGCCTGCCGCGATCACCTCAGCGCGGGCCAGACGCAGCAGCTCGAGCAGCAGTGCCAGGAGCCGGGCTTCTGCGATCCGTGAGGCTCATGCGCAGGGGGTCGAGCCACGGCGCGTCGACGACGGGCTCGGCGCGCGGTACCTGCTCCTTCACGAACGGCGCGACGCAGCGGCTCGAGCCGCAGGCGCCGGGCGCCTGCGTGAGGATCACGCGCGGCGCAGCTCGAGCCACAGCTCGTCGACGACGGCCTCGGTCTGGCCGAACCAGTTCTCGGACACGAACAGCTTCTTGCGCGTCGCGGCCGACGGATACAGCGCGGGGTCGCCGGCGTCGGCGACGAGGCCGCGCTGGAGGGCGGCGAGGTTCGGGGTGGCGAAGCGCAGCGCGTTGGCGTTGAGGGCGGCGATCTCGGGGTCGAGCAGGAATTCGATGAAGCGCACCGCGACCCCGGGGAGCGGGGCGGTGGCCGGGATCGCCAGGTAGTCGATCCACAGCACCGCGCCCTCCTCGGGGATGACGTAACGCAGGCTCGGCCGCTGCTTCTGGGCCCGGAACAGGTCGCCGCTGTCGATCTGGGCGATCCACGTCTCGCCGGAGACGAGCGCCCGCGCGGGGTTGCTGTCGTAGGCGCGCAGGAGCTCCTTCTGGGCCCGCAACATCGGGTAGACGCGCTCGCGGATCGCCGGCTTGTCGGTGCTGTTGATGTCCAGGCCGGCGGCGAGCAGGGCCTGGTCGAAGACGTCGCCCTTCGAGTCGATGACGCTGATCTTGCCGGCGTAGCGCGGGTCGAACAGGGCCTTCCACGAGGTGGGGGCCTCGACGTGGTCGCTGTCGTAGCCGATGCCGGTGGTGCCCCACAGGTAAGGGACGGCGTAGATCTGGTTGTCGGCGGCGATCCACGGGCCGAACTGCGGGTCGAGGTGGGCGAGCCCGGGCAGCTTGTCGCGCGCGAGCGGGACCAGCAGGGCCTGCTTGCGCATGCGCTCCAGCACGTAGTCGATCGGGAACACGACGTCGTAGGCGGCGCCGCCGGCCAGCTTGGCCACCAGCTCGGCCTCGGCGAGGTAGTAGTCCTGGGTGGTGCGGATCCCGGTGGCCGCGGTGAAGCGCTCGAGGACCTCGGGCGCGAGGTAGTCGCCCCAGTTGTAGAGCGCCAGGGTGGCGCCGCCGCCCGAGCAGGCGGTGGCGCACGCGCCGGCGCCGAGCAAGCGGTGGAACGAGCGGCGGCTCAAGCCCGACATGGCCGGGACGATGCCACAAGCTCAGGCGTCCTGCGCGGCGAACCGCAGCACGCACCGCGGGTCCCACGCCGCGCCGACCGCTTGCCCGGGGGCGCAGGCGGGCGCGTGGGGGAGCCGCGACAGATGGACGCGCCCGGCGATCTCGACCTCGACCTCCCAGCGATCGCCGAGGCAGGCGATCGCCCGCACGGTGCCGCGGGCGGCCGGGCGATCGCCAACCGTCTCACGGGACAGGTCCGGCCGATGGCATGTCGCATTGGATATGTCTTCTCGAACATGTTTTCCTGGAAATGTCTCTGGGGACATGTCCTCGAGCGAGCCCTCGCCGATGGGGCGGACGCGCAGGTGCTCGGGGCGCAGCCAGCCGTCGCCGCCCGGCTCCGGGGTCACCTCGCCGAGCAGGCGGGCGACGGCCAGCGACGGCGGGGCGGCGTACAGCTCGGCCGGGGCGCCGGCGGCGAGCAGGCGGCCGCCGCCGAACACGAGCAGGCGGTCGGCCAGGGCGAGCGCCTCCTCCGGGTCGTGGGTGACGTGCAGGCAGCCGAGGCCGCGCCGGCGGGTGACGTCGCGCAGCAGGCGGCGCAGGCCGGCCCGCAGCGGGCGGTCGAGGGCGGCCAGCGGCTCGTCGAGCAGCAGCCAGCGCGGCTCGCCGGCCAGGGCGCGGGCGAGGGCCAGCCGCTGCTGCTCGCCGCCCGACATGGCGGCGGGCTTGCGTGTCTCGAAGGACATGTCCAGACCGACATCCGCGAGCAGGGCCCGCACGCGCGCGCCGAGCTCGGGGCCGCGGAGGCCGAGCAGGCGCGGGGCGAAGGCGACGTTGTCGGCGGCGCCGAGGTGGGGGAACAGCGCGTAGTCCTGGAACAGGGTGTGGACCGGGCGGCGCTCGGCGGGCAGGCCGTCGAGCGGGCGGCCGTCGAGCAGCACGCTGCCGCGGTCCTGGCGCTCGAGGCCGGCGACGATCCGCAGCAGCGTGGTCTTGCCCGAGCCCGAGGCGCCCATGAGGCAGGTGTAGGCGGCGGCGGGCAGCTCGACGCCGACGTCCGCCAGCGCGAGGCGCCCGGCGTAGGACTTGGTCAGCGCGCGCAGCGACAGCGTCATCGCCGGCGCAGGAGAGCAGCAAGCGCCGCCGCCAGCAAGGGGACGAGGCCGAGGCCGAGGGCCCAGCGCGGGACGGCGCCGAGGTCGCCGCCGCGGCCGAGGATCTCGAGGCCGACGGCGAGGGTGCTGCCGCCGGGGCCGGAGGTGAAGGCGGCCGCCCCGGCGTCGCCGACGGCGTGGGCGAAGGCCACCAGCGCCAGCGCGGCGCCGACCGGCCAGGCCAGCGGCCACCACAGCCAGCGCGCCCGCGCGACCGGGCCGGCCCCGAGATCGCGGGCGGCGTCCGCCAGCCGCCCGGCCCCGGCGAAGGCCGCGACGGCGCCGGCGTGGGCGATGGCGACCTGTCCCGGAAGCAATGTCACAAAGGTCAGGGCGTCGCCGGGGCCCCAGCCGAGCTGCCTCGCGGCGACCAGCCACGCGGCCCCGTAGACCGCGGGCGGCAGCGCCAGCGGCAGCAGCAGCGCGGGGCTCCAGCGCGCGGGCGCGGCCAGGCCGGTGAGGCAGCCGAGGGCGGCGGCCAGCACGGCGGAGGCGCCGGCGGTGGCGAGGGTCGCGGGCAGCTGGGCCCGCAGGAGGGCGTCACCCTGTCCCCAAGGCCATGTCACGGCCGGGACCACGAGGGCGGCGATCGGCGCGGCGCACAGGCCGAGGATCGCCAGGCCCGCCCGGGCGGCCGGCGGCTCGCGGCCCTCGCGGCTCTGCCCCGCCGCCCGCAGCCCGCGGGCCAGGGCCCACGCGCACGGCAGGGCGACGGCGGCGAAGATGGCGGCGATCGCCGCGGCCCGCCGCGGGTGGGCGTCGAGCAGGACGGCCTCGCGCAGGGCGAGGCCGAGGGTGTAGCGCTTGCCGCCGCCGGCGACC
Source organism: Nannocystis exedens (assembly GCF_002343915.1). Taxonomy (GTDB): domain Bacteria; phylum Myxococcota_A; class Polyangia; order Nannocystales; family Nannocystaceae; genus Nannocystis; species Nannocystis exedens. The sequence continues at coordinate 8,642,349 of NZ_NETK01000001.1, forward strand.
GCGGCGATGGTCGCGTCGCCCATCGCCAGCAAGGCGAGGCAGACGGCGGCGAGCAGGTAGGCGGGGCGCAGGTGCGGCCACTCGACGGCGACGAAGCGCCGCCACGGGCCGGCGCCGAGGTCGGCGGCGGCGTCGAGCCAGCTGCGCGGGCGGGTCCGCAGGCGCGCGCGCAGCAGCAGGGCGGCCAGCGGGACGTCGCCGGCGAGCCGCGCGAGCGCGACGGCACCTGTCCCCGGGGACAGGCCCAGCGCCAGCGCCCCGATCGCGCGGGCCAGCGGGGCGATCATGACGAACAGCAGCAGCCACGGGGCCGTGACCGCGCGCGCGAGCGGGTAGGCGAGGGCGAGGGCCAGGGCGGTGAGGCCGGCCGCGAGGACGAGGCTGTCGGCGGCGATCGCCAGCAGCGCGGGCAGCATCACCGGGGTGCCCGACTCGGCCGCGGCGAGGACGAGGCCCGCGGCCGGGGCGGCCAGCGCGGCGATCGCCCACAGGGCGAGGCCGGCGAGCCAGAGCGGGGCGTGCGGGCGGGGCACGGCGGCGAGAGTAGCCAGAAGTCGCGCGGCGGCGGGGGAAGGCGGCCAAGGCAGCGCCCCGCGGGCCGCAGGCGCGACGCGTAACCAACTCTTGACGCGCTCCCGGAAACGTGTAACCGTTCCTTTACACATGGCCTGTACGCCCGCAGCGACCGCCGCCACGCTCGACGCCGTGTTCTTCGCGCTGTCGGACCGCACGCGCCGCGGCCTGCTCGAGCGGCTGCGCGGGGCCGAGGAGACCGCGGGTGCGCTGGCGCAGGGGTTCGCGGTCACGCGCCCGGCGGTCTCGCGGCACCTGCGGATCCTCCGCGAGGCGGAGCTGGTGGTCGAGCGGCGACGCGGGCGGGAGCGGGTGTACACGCTCTCGCCCGCGCGCCTGGCGGACGCGACCGCGTGGCTCGACGCCTACCGCGTGTTCTGGACGGCGCGCCTGCGCGACCTCCGGGACCTGGTCGAATCCCTGCCCGACGACGACCCCCCCGCGCCGGCACGCACGCCGGCGCCGACGACCCGCGACAAGAGGAGCACGAGATGAGCGAGCATCCCCCCGTATTCGAGCACCGCGCCAGCTTCGAGCTGCCCGTCCCCCCGCCGCGAGCCTTCCGCGCGCTCGTCGAGCCGTCCGAGCTGTCGCGGTGGTTCGCCGAGCACGTCGCCGTCGAGCCGCGCGTCGGCGGGCGCTTCGCGTTCCACGGCCGCGCCACGCTCGGCGCCCCGGGGGCGGACGAGGCGACAGGGCGCCTCGTCGCGTTCGAGCCCGGCGCCGCGCTGGCCTTCACCTGGAAGATCCACGGCGTCGACACCGAGGTGCGCTGGTCGGTCGTCCCGACCGACGACGCCGCGACCAGCACGCTCGAGGTCGTCCACGCGGTCCGCGGCGCGCTGCCGTTCAAGCGGCCGCGCCACGTGATCGACGACCTGTGGCGCCTGCACGCCGGCAACCTCCGCGATCACCTGGCCGAAAGGACAGACGGCGTGGTGCTGCCGGACTTCGCCGGCGGACGCACCGAGGTGCGGGTGTCGATCGACATCAAGGCGCCGCCGGCCCGGGTGTTCCGCGCGCTGCTCGACCCGACGCTGATGAACCGCTGGCTCGGCGGGGCCGCGCAGGTCGACCTCGAGCGGCGCACGTACTCGTACGGCTGGCGCTACGAGGTCGAGGGCCGCAGCGTCGACGGCGGCCCGACGCGGATCGTCGAGCTCGTCGAGGACGAGAAGCTGGTCACCGACTGGACCGACTGGCGCGGCGAGCCCGACCAGCCGAGCACGCGCGTGACCTGGCTGCTCGAGCCGCTGGCCAGCGGCGCGGGCACCCGCCTGACGATCGTGCACGACGGCTTCGGCGCGCCGGTCGACCGCAGCGACTACCAGCAGGGCTGGTACGGGTTCGCCGAGCGGCTGCGCGAGCTGTTCGAGTGACGCGGGCCCAGGTGTCGGCGAGCGCCGCGCGGGATGTCCCTTCGGACATGAGGACGTTCGCGACGGCGCCGTCATGGGGGCGCCCGGACCCGCGGCGCGGACCGGCGCGGGCGTAGCGACCGGGACAGCGGCGCCATGCGGCACGTCACCCGCGTCGCCGAATTCCGCTGCAAGCGACGAAAATTGCTCGTATCGCCGCGAGCGCCCGCGCCTTGCAGGGGCGGCCGGCGTGATGTCGAAGTCCGCCCGCCTCCGTCGCCTCGTCCAGGGCACCGCGCTGCTCGGCGCGTGTGCCCTTTCTGTTCTGGTCGCGCGCCCGGCCGAGGCGTGCGACCCCGGCGAGCCGTTCCTGCACAGCACCCTGCCGGCCGACGGCGCCGTCTATCCGGGCAACGCGGCGCTGTTGTTCGACGGCTTCTTCATCAGCATCGACGCCCTCACCGTCACCGTCGACGGCCAGCCGGCCGCGCTGGTGCCGGCGGACTTCGCCGACGGGCTGTCGGAGATCGCGGCGTTCGTCGAGCCGGCGCCGACCGACGGCCAGGTCGTCGTCGTGTCGGGCAGCGTCTGCGACGGCTGCGAGCCGCTCACGCTGACCTATACCGCCGGCCCGCCCGACGTCACCGCGCCGGCGCCGAGCGTCGAGTCGTCGTTCTTCGCCGTCTACGACCACGCCGACTTCGTGTCGGGCGGCGGCGATTGCATGAGCGACAGCGACCTGACGCTGTACGTCCACCTGAGCCAGCAAAGCCCGGCGCCCGGCGATCCGACGCTGTTCACGGTGGCGTGGGACCCGGACGGCGAGGGCGAGGTGGGCTTCCGCCGGACGCTGCGCGTCGACGGCGAATCGCACGTGCTGGCGTTGTCGCTGGTGACCGAGCGGCTCGGCGGCAAGGACCCGCTGGCGGAGGTCTGCCTCGACATCACGGCGATCGACGCGGCCGGCAACGCGGCCGAGCCGTTCGAGCTGTGCCCGGCCTGCTTCGCCCGCGCCGACGCGATCGAGCACGGCGTCGACACGCCCGCCGAGCCGGCCTGGACGGAGGCCGACGGGGTGCCCGGGAGCCCGTGCGCGGGCGTCGAGCCGCAGACGACCGGCGAGGAGACCGAGACCGACGCGAGCTCGAGCGACACGGCCCCGACCACGGGCGGCGGCAGCGACACGTCCGGCGATTCGACGGGCGACAGCGCGAGCGACACCGACAGCGGCGGGGCGACCGGCGGCGAGGGCGGCGACAAGGGCTGCGCGTGCAGCAGCGACGGCGGCGACCCGGGCGACGCCGGCCGCTTCTCGCTGTTCGTGCTCGGCCTCGGGCTGGCGCTGGTCAAGCGCCGCTCGTGACCGTGTGGACATGCCCGATCGGGCATGCCGAAAGCGGCATGGCCGATCGGGCATGTCCGTTCACGGCTGGCAACGCTCGCGCCGCGGCTCGGCGAGCTCCCGCGAATGGTCGGGCCTCGGATGAGCCAGCCACGGCGCGCGAGCAGGCGACGTTGTCGGCGCGGACGCGCCCGCCGGCGAGCGGTCTGTCTCATCGGACAGGTCTACCGAGCGCGCGACGGGGTCGCTCTCGGGGGCCTCGGAGGTGCGCGCGCGGACGGCCGAGCTCCGGCGTGGGCGTCGCGACCGGGACAGCGGCGCCATGCGGCACGTCACCAAGGGCCCCGTGCTCCGCCCGCAACTGCCGGAAATTCCTCGGGATCGCAACGGGTGCTCGACTCTTGCAGTACGGCCGCCGTCATGTTCAAGACCTCCCGCCTCCGTCGTCTCCTCGAGGGCACCACGCTGCTGAGCGCGTGTGCCCTTTCTGTTTTGGTCGCGCGCCCGGCTGAGGCCTGCGCGCCGCCCGAGCCGGGCCTCGAGAGCTCGGTGCCGGCCGACGGCGCGATCTATCCCGGCAACGCCGCCCTGCTGTTCGAGGGCTTCTCGATCAGCCTCGACGGCGTCACCGTCACCGTCGACGGCGAGCCGGCGACCCTCGTGCCGGCGCCGTTCGACGACCTCGTGTCGGGCCACGCCGTGGTCGTGGAGCCGACCCCGATGGCCGGTCAGACCGTGGTCGTGTCCGGGCCCTTCTGCGACGCATGCGAGCCGGAGACGATCACCTATACGGCCGGCCCAGCGGACGTCGAGGCGCCGCAGCCGATCGTCGAGTCGTCGTTCTTCGCCGTGTACGACCACGCCGACTTCCTGTCGAGCGGCGGCGATTGCATGAGCGACAGCGACCTGACGCTGTACGTCCACCTGAGCCAGATGAGCCCGCCGCCGGGCGAGCCGACGCTGGTCACGATCGCCTGGGATCCCGACGGCGAGGGCGACGCCGGCTTCCGCAGGAACGTGCGCGTCCCGACCGGGGCCCAGGTGATCCCGCTGTCGCTCGTGACCGAGCAGTTCGGCGGCAAGGACCCGCTGACCGAGGTCTGCCTCGAGGTGACCGCGTTCGACGCCGCGGGCAACGCGGCCGAGCCGTTCGAGCTGTGCCCGGCCTGCTTCGCCCGCACCGACGCGATCGAGCACGGGGTCGACACGCCCGCCGAGCCGGAGTGGAGCGAGGTCGACGGGGTGCCCGGGAGCCCGTGCGCGGGCGAAGAGCCGCAGACGACCGGCGAGGAGACCGACACCGGCGCGAGCTCGAGCGACACGGCCCCGACCACGGGCGGCGGCAGCGACACGTCCGGCGATCCGACGGGCGACAGCTCGAGCGACACCGACAGCGGCGGGGCGACCGGCGGCGAGGACGGCGACAAGGGCTGCGCGTGCAGCAGCAACGGCGGCGACCCGGGCGATGCCGGCCGCTTCCTGCTGTTCGTGCTCGGCCTCGGGCTGGCGCTGGTCAAGCGCCGCTCGTGACCTCGAGGACATGCCCGCCCCGACCGAGCTCTTGCGGGGCGTCGGCGATGTCCGCGAGCGTCGTCGTCGGGCTCGCAGCGGGTTTCGTGCGGCTTGGGGTCGCGGGCGGCGATCGGGGCAGGACTCTTGCCCATGGAGAGCGGCCCACTCGACGCGGCGGGCCTTGGGATCACCGGGTACCGACGGCACCGTGGCGGGTTCGTTCGACTCGTCGTGAGCGAGCCGCTCGGCTACTCCGGTGGGATGTTGGCCTCGGCGGCGAGCGCCTCGGTCTCTTCGCCGAGCTCGCGGTGCGCCCTGGCTAGGTCGCGCCAGCCGTGGGTGAACCCCGGCTCGACGGCGAGATAGCGCCGGAGGTGGTAGATCGCCACGCGCGGCCGACCGAGCCGGAGCAGGACGTCGCCCAGGTTGTAGTGCGACGGGCCGTGGTCGGGATCGACGATTAGAGCTGCACAGTACGCGTTGATCGTCGCATGGTCGTCGTCGAGGGCGTTGCCGTACTGGAAGTGCAGGTCCGCGTCGTCCGTGACGCGCGCGCGCAGGGTGGCGAACTGCGCCTCGGCGTCGGCGCGGCGCTCGAGCCGGTAATGCAGCCGGAACCCGGCGTTGAAGCCCCCCACGTAGTGGAAGCGCGGGCCGAACAGACGCCGGCCCTCGCCGAGTCGTCGCAGGGCATCGTCGTCGAGGTCGTCGTCGTCGTCGCCGTCGCGGTGGGCCACGCCGAGCGCCGTGAGCGAGGGCCGCCGGGCGGCGAGCGCCGCGAGCACGGCGGCGTGGCTCGGGCCCCAGACGCCGATCTCGGTGACCTGCCGCGGAGCGGCGAGCGCGGCGGCGGGATCGAGCGGCCCAAAGCACTCCCATGCTACGCGACGGAGCTGCGGACAGCGTGCCTGCCACAGGGTCGACAGTACCTGCGAATCGTGGTCGGTCGAGGCGAGCCCCATCGAGAGGACCGCCAGGGTCTGGAGCTCCGGGAGGTCGAGCGCGGCGAACGACGACGTCGCGGCGGTGTGGACCTCGATCGCCAGGTCGGTCGCATAGGCCAGCGCGGTCGTGGCGGCGGCGATCCGCGCCGAGCCGTCGCTGAGGTCGAAGAACCTGCCGGTCTCGGGGTCGACGTACTCGGCGTTCAGGTAGAACCGGGTGACACGGAGCGGGTGTCGTGCCGCGACCTCGATCCACGCCTCCAGCTCGTCATCGAACACGACCTCGATCTCCTCGAGTCCTATCAGCGCCGGAGGACACGCGGCGAGCGCGGGCCATAGCGCGCGCGCCTCGCGGCACGGCAGCGTGATCCGACGAACCCAGCCATCGATGATGGTCGCGGTCGTGGTCGAGGGCAGGGGCCCGAGCAGCTCCGCGCGCGCGGCCGCGATCAACTGGCGCGCACGCTTGACCTGCTTGAGGTCGAACGCGACCTGGCCGCGCGTGGCGAGGAACGCGAGCAGCTTGGCGTGCTTTGGCCCGAGCGGGTCGGCAGTGTCCGGTGTGAATGGTGAGAGGGCGGAGGTGTGATTCAATGCCAATTTCGTCATCGCGCTCAACAGGACGATCGAGGGGTTGAGGGCTCGGCGGACGTGAACCGGAGCGTTCCAGGGTCGAACTCAATTGCGTGAACTCGAGACTCAGGACACTAGCTAGCTGCGGTTGTATACCACATTACCAAGAATCTCGCGCAGAACAGCGTTGTGGTCACTCGTCGCACCGCTGTACGAGGTCGGGCGCGCGAGCGAGAGCGAGCTCCTGCGCAGCGAACTCGAGAACGCAGGAGTGCGTCTCGCGCTCCGTGAGGCGTTCGAGAAGGCGACCGGGGGTCGGGGGGGAAACAGGAACCGAGGGGGCCGGGCCGAGTTCGTTGGTTGGCTTCCTGTCTGTCTGCTCGCCTGCTCCGATCCCGGCGGTGAGACCGGCACCAGCGCCGGCACGGGCACCGGCAGGACGACGGAGACGAGCGACACGATCGCGCCGACGAGCACGACCGGGATCCCGACCGGGACCGACTCCGACGCGGGCACCGAAACCGGCACCGAAGCCGGCACCGAAGCCGGTACCGACACCGACACCGGCACCGACACCGGAGAGCCCGAGGGCTGCATGATCCGCGTCAAGCCTGACGGCGACGATGCGCTCCTCGGTCTGAGCTGGCTCGACGCCAAGGCGACCCTCGGCGCCGCCCTCGATACGGCCGAAGCCAAGGGAGAGCCCTGCGAGATCTGGGTCGCGGCCGGAACCTACTACCCGACCGCCGGCGACGACCGCACCGCCAGCTTCGTGCTGCGCCCCAACGTCTGGATCTACGGCGGCTTCGCCGGCGACGAGCTGCTGCTCGACCAGCGCGACTGGGTCGCCCACGTCACGACCCTGTCCGGCGATATCGGGATCCCCGGCGATCGTAACGACAACAGCCATCACGTGGTCGTCGCCGCGGACAATTCGCGTCTCGACGGCTTCGTGATCACCGGCGGCGCCCGTCGGCAACCTCGTCGAGCCCGCCACGCTGTACGTCGACCGCAGCAATGTCGGGGGCGGCTGTGTCGAGGATCCGATGAGCAGCCTGGTCTGCGGCGAGACCACGGACCTCGCCCCGCAGTTCGAAAACCCGCCCGGCGATCTGCGCCTCCAGCCGAGCTCGCCGCTGCTCGACGCCGGAGACGCGGCCGCGCTGCCCTCCGACGTCGCCGACCTCGACGCCGACGGAAACTTCGACGAGACCATCCCTCTCGACCTCGACGGCCTCGCGCGCGTCGCCGGCGCGGCGATCGACCTCGGTGCCTACGAGCTGCCTTGAGCGACGAAGGACATGTCTATGTCGACATGTCCTTCGACGCTGAAGGCCCCATGAGCGGGAGCATCGGCGGCGGGCTACACAGCGGGTCCATGATCGGCGAGCGTGACCGTGCGGAAGACGTTGGCGGCGAGGCGCTGCTGAGTGTCCTCTTGCTGGAGGGTCTGCCGCCAGAAGGCGAGGCTCGAGACGGCAGCCGAGCCAGGGCAGGTGGCGGACCTGCTCGGGCTCACCGCCGCGGCGCGCAAGGTCGCGTACCAGCGCACCGGCGCGGCAATCCACCTGTGTCAGCTCCTCACGGCCGCCGAGCGCGTGCAGGCGCGCGAGGGCCTTCCGCCGCGCCTCAAGGCCGAGGCGAGCGCGTTCGCCGACGACGCACGCGCCGACCTCGCCGCTCACACGGCCGGAGCCCACGCTCACGGCTCACACACGATACGAGCCCCGGCTGTGAGGCCTCGAGTCTCGGCGTCGTGCATCGATCGCACGGCTCGCTGCTCGTCCGGCTTCCCGGGCGGGAAAAATGGCAATGGCAAGAGAACGGGGTTTTGCCCATCTCGGTCATAGAACAGCCCTGCCAGGTGCGGGCAGCGAGGGCTCTCGACGATCTCCCATCGGGAGAGGGTCCCGTTCCCGTCGTGCCATTGCTGCACGACAGCGCCCGGACCTCCGCACGTAACGTCGGCGCAAACCCGTTGCTGGGGGCTCGTGAACGAAGGCGTGGTCGAAGCGGATTGCGCTCCATGCACAGGCGAGGTGGCGGAGACGCGCGGGCCGGTCGCATCGGTCGAGGACCCTGGTGGACGCGGAGCGCACCCGAGACCGAACGCGGGAAAGACGAAGACGAGCAAGGTCTCGAGCCGCACGCACAGGAGGATACGACAAGCAAGCTGTTCAGGGGCGCTTGCCGAGTCGTTGAACAGGTCGAACATCGCCTCGCTGGCGACCCCCCTGAGCCAGCGATGAACGATCGCGATCTTCCGCGAGGAGAAAATTTGGCTCTTCAGGGTTTGTGGTGGATACCGCTGACTCAGCGCGTGATCCCGGCAGGATAGAGGTCGAGGCCGCCGAGGTGGAAGTAGATCGCAGCTCGGAAGCGGTCGCGGTTACGGAAGCCGCGGGCGACGTACTTGAGCTTCTGGATGACCGAGTTAAGGCCCTCGGCAGAGGCGTTGGTGATCCGTTCGGTGGCTGCATGGATGATGCCGCCGAGGTGATTTTTGACCATGCGCGCGGCGGCCTTCATCGGCTCCAGGCGAGAGCGGATAGCCCAATCGTACCACATGCCCCATTGGTCCCGCATGTTGCTCGGCGAGGTGTGCTCCCAGACCTCCATCGCCGCCTCCTTGAGCGCCCACGCGCGGGCCGTCCGCAGCGAGCTCGTCCGCAGCGCCTCGAAGTCGTCCCAGACCTCCTTGCTCATCCGTTCGGGGTTGCGCAGCCAGAGGTACTTGGTGCCCTTGAGCCGGTTGTCGCCGAGGCCGTGGAGAGCGCGGTGTTCCTCGCGTCGCACGTGGTCGACGGCTTGACCGAGGCGCGCGGCGACGTGGTACTTGTCGAAGGCGATCTTCGCGTCGCCATCGGGGATGGCCTCGCGGACAGCTTGAATGTAGGGCTCGTGCATGTCCATGACGACCACGGAGACCGCAGCCCTCTCTGGGCGCGAAAAGCCGCTCAGGAAGCCCTTGAGGGCCCCCTTGCCGCGTCCGTCGGCGACGTGGATGACCCGCTTGCTGGCGGACTTCGGGTCATGCACGATCGTGACGTACTCGTGGCGCCGCTGGAAGGAGGTCTCGTCGACGGCGAGCATCTCCGGCAGCGCGACCTCGCGGCGCTCGAGTCCGCGTTGTACTGCACGCTCCTGGACGCCGGCGACCTGATCCCACGAGAGCCCGAGGCGCTCCGCGACCACTGCAATCGGCGCATCGCGGAGCCAGTCGATCACGAGCGCCTCGAACAGCGCGGTGAGCCGAGCGCTACCGTCCGCCCATGAGACGCGCATCGTGAGCGTACCGTGCTTCGGGCACGACGTCCGCGGTACGCCGGCTTCGATGATCGTCCGATACTGACACGTATCGAGGTGCCGCCATCGGCGAGTCCGCGTATCGTGACGGGGAACAGCCTGGCCACACTCCGGGCACGTCGTCGGCACATCGGGGTCGTGCTCGACCTCGATGACGATCTGCCCCTGCCCGAGCTGCAGCTTCACCGCAGCAACTCTCCAGGGAGCCTCGATACCGAGAATTCGGGCGTAGAGTTCGGTCTCTGCCATTTCGCGCACGATATCACGGCGCGATTTCGCGCGCAACCTGCGCCACCCTCAACCCTGAAGAGCCGAAAATTTTGGCTCTTCAGGGTTTGTGGTGGATACCGCTGACTCAGCGCGTGATCCCGGCAGGATAGAGGTCGAGGCCGCCGAGGTGGAAGTAGATCGCAGCTCGGAAGCGGTCGCGGTTACGGAAGCCGCGGGCGACGTACTTGAGCTTCTGGATGACCGAGTTAAGGCCCTCGGCAGAGGCGTTGGTGATCCGTTCGGTGGCTGCATGGATGATGCCGCCGAGGTGATTTTTGACCATGCGCGCGGCGGCCTTCATCGGCTCCAGGCGAGAGCGGATAGCCCAATCGTACCACATGCCCCATTGGTCCCGCATGTTGCTCGGCGAGGTGTGCTCCCAGACCTCCATCGCCGCCTCCTTGAGCGCCCACGCGCGGGCCGTCCGCAGCGAGCTCGTCCGCAGCGCCTCGAAGTCGTCCCAGACCTCCTTGCTCATCCGTTCGGGGTTGCGCAGCCAGAGGTACTTGGTGCCCTTGAGCCGGTTGTCGCCGAGGCCGTGGAGAGCGCGGTGTTCCTCGCGTCGCACGTGGTCGACGGCTTGACCGAGGCGCGCGGCGACGTGGTACTTGTCGAAGGCGATCTTCGCGTCGCCATCGGGGATGGCCTCGCGGACAGCTTGAATGTAGGGCTCGTGCATGTCCATGACGACCACGGAGACCGCAGCCCTCTCTGGGCGCGAAAAGCCGCTCAGGAAGCCCTTGAGGGCCCCCTTGCCGCGTCCGTCGGCGACGTGGATGACCCGCTTGCTGGCGGACTTCGGGTCATGCACGATCGTGACGTACTCGTGGCGCCGCTGGAAGGAGGTCTCGTCGACGGCGAGCATCTCCGGCAGCGCGACCTCGCGGCGCTCGAGTCCGCGTTGTACTGCACGCTCCTGGACGCCGGCGACCTGATCCCACGAGAGCCCGAGGCGCTCCGCGACCACTGCAATCGGCGCATCGCGGAGCCAGTCGATCACGAGCGCCTCGAACAGCGCGGTGAGCCGAGCGCTACCGTCCGCCCATGAGACGCGCATCGTGAGCGTACCGTGCTTCGGGCACGACGTCCGCGGTACGCCGGCTTCGATGATCGTCCGATACTGACACGTATCGAGGTGCCGCCATCGGCGAGTCCGCGTATCGTGACGGGGAACAGCCTGGCCACACTCCGGGCACGTCGTCGGCACATCGGGGTCGTGCTCGACCTCGATGACGATCTGCCCCTGCCCGAGCTGCAGCTTCACCGCAGCAACTCTCCAGGGAGCCTCGATACCGAGAATTCGGGCGTAGAGTTCGGTCTCTGCCATTTCGCGCACGATATCACGGCGCGATTTCGCGCGCAACCTGCGCCACCCTCAACCCTGAAGAGCCAAAATTTTTGCGTATACGCGTACCACAGCAGCGCCGTCATCATCGGGGGGGTTGAACGGCGTGGCTCCGCGCTCCCGTCGATATGCCTTGAAGATCTCCGAGAGATCGAGACCGTCCCTCACCAGGTCTCGCACGAGGTGCGACGGATGCCCTTCCGGCACCAGCTTTTGTACGGAGGACGGCAGCGGCGCGTGCAGACGGGGCAGGGACCACGTGCACGGCGAGCTCTCTCGCGAAGTAGGAACTCGCCGGTTCACGGCGGAGGGCGCTCGGCTGCACGGGGCGGTCGACGGGCGAGGGCCGATGAAGGGATGCCCTACGGGCGTACGTTCGCCAGCACTTCTCCGAGGTAGTCGTCGGAGTCGCCGGGCTCGAGGACGACGCTGCCCGTCGCCATGCACAGCTCGACGGTCTCGGCGCAGGGCGCGGCGACCAGAACCGCGGCGCCGTTGCGGTCGCCGACTTGCCGCATTGTCGTGGGCACCCCCTCGGCGTCGAGCGCGGCGAGGAACGTACCCGAGCAGTTGTACAATCCGTCGTCGCACGACGAGCTGGAGTGCTCCCGCTCCGCGGAGAGCTCGCCGAGCGTCACGTCGGCGCTCGAACGCATCGCCAGCCACAGCCGCCCGTCGTCGGCGAACGCCAGGTCGCTCGGCGCTGCACTGCCCTGGACGACCCACTTGCGGGCGCCGTCGCCGGCGATCCGCAGGTACGCCGCGCTGCCGGCCGCCTCCGTGAGCGTCAGCTCGGACGCGTCACCGACGTACACGGTGAGCGCCTCCTCGAACGAGAGCGCCAGGCCGATGGTCCCGTCGGGCGCCAGCGCGAGGCTTCGCGGCTGCGCCGAACTCTCCGGCGGCGCCGCGAACTCGCGCTCCCACGTCAGCACGCCATCCGGCGCGTACTGGCGCAGCGCGACGGCCCGCGACGACGTGGGCCCTGCGGTCACGATCGTGCCGTCCGCCGCGCCCGCGACGTGGAGCTGGCCCTGTCCGCTGTCGAGCTGCGACCACGTCACGGCGCCCGTCTCGTCGAGCCGGGCCAGCACGTGCGTCAAGCCCGGCATGTCGATGAGGGCCTCGTCGGGAGTCCCCGGCGCGAACACGAATGCGTGCCCGATCCCGACCGCGAGCGCGAAGCCGTCGCCGACCGCGGCGATGCCGGGATCGACAAGGGAGGCACCGGCGTCCTCGCTCCGCAGCAGCTCGACGGCGTTCACCAGCTCTCCGGACGCGAGCGAGAAGGTGGTCACGATCGCGGAGCCGCCCGCCGCCCCGGCGAAGCTCGGCCCCTCCGGGAGCTCGAGCCCCATCGTCGTCTCCCACACCACCGCGGCGAGACCGGCGTCGACGTTGACTCCCAGCGCCATCGCGCCCACCGGCGGCAGCTCGCGCTGCCACACCTCGGCGCCGCCGCCGTCGACGCGGAGCAGCCCGCGAGAGTTCAGGACGATGACGTCGTTGCCGCCCGCCCGCTCGAGCCCGCGGCAGGCGTAGATGTCTTGCATCTCGTACGCGAACGGACCCGAGCACTGCCCGCCCCCTCCGCCGGACGTGCCGTTCGTGTCGTCGCCAGTGCTACCGGCGCTGTTGCCGTTGCTGCGGTCATCGCCACAGGCCGCGAGGCAGACCGCCAGGAACGCGACGTGTGCACCGAGTCGGAAGCGGCAGGACATGGGCTCGAGAGATATCAGCATCGCTCGACCCCATCCACCCCCGGACTCGCCTGGGGTCGGGGTCCCCCGAGTCGATCGGACGATCGATGGAGCGCCGCGGCGCCTGCCGGGCGCGGGTTTGAAGGATGGTCATGAGGACATGTCCTCATGCTCGGGTGGCGCGGCGGGTACATGGGCGCACGGGTGGGCGCGCGGGGCGCGGGCGCGGCCGGCTTGGCGGGGGGGCAGGCCGAGCGCGGCGGCGGCCTCAATCGTCTCCATCGGCGCCTCGGGGAACTCGATGGTGGTGTCGGACATGCCGCCGATGGCGACGACGTCCGCACGCGAGCGGCCAGCGACGGGTTGGGCCCGATGAGCAGGGTCATGGGCCGGCGGCGCCACTCGAACATGCGGGTGTGGTCTTTCGAGTTCCCGGTGGGAACTTGCCATCGTGAGCGTTTCGCGCAGCATGGCTTCATGAACGAGGAGGAGCTCTACGGGAAGGTTCTCGGCCTCAGCGACCCCTGGCGGGTGGAGTCCGTCGACCTTCGGCTCACGGAGGGGGAGATCCTGATTCACGTCGATCAGGACGACGTCCGGCTGCCGTGCCCCGAGCGTGGCAAGCCCTGCGCGCTGCATGACCACGCGGAGGAGCGTCGGTGGCGGCATTTGGATACCTGCCAGGGCCCAGCCAGAGAGCCTCCTGGGCTTCTACGATACGCTGTCGCCGGTGCAGCTCGCGGGCATCAAAGTTGTCGCAATGGACATGGGGTCGCCGTACGTGAGCGCGACCCTGAATGCGTCCCCAGCGCGGAGTCGAAGATCGTCATCGTCCAGTTTCACGTCATGCAGCACATGAACAAGGCCGTCGACAAGGTGCGGCGCGACGAGCATCGCCAGCTGCTCTCCGTACGCGACCAGGCCCTCACCGGGAGCCGCTTCCTGGGGGCGGAGAACGAGCCTCGCAAGAAGCTTCCACGCAATCAGGCTACCGCATCGCGTGGGAGAACGATCCTATCCGGTGGTGGGAAAGATCGCGGTAGGCAAAATTGATACCTTGCATCTGGCGCGGCTCCGAACGCGCATGCAGGAGCGGGGGAACATCCAAAGTTCCATCCAGCAAGTGGCAGCCCTGCTGGTGCTCAGCGATCGCCTTGCGCTTGACGACGGCTATTTGCAGGCCGAAGCGCCGGCGGCGTATCTCGACTTCATACGCCGGGAGACCGCGCCGTGAGCTGCGGGGATTTCATGCGCCGGGCGATGAGCCGCGCGACGACCGCAGCGCCGCCGTCTCGGCGCTCGCGGGCGGTTCGGGTCGAACAGCGGACGCTGTCACGTGCCGGAGACGTTGCCGCCGCGCTCCTTGCGGGAGCAGCTCTCCTGGCCGGTGTTGAGGTTGCTGACCTCGAGGTCCTCGAAGTCCTGGCCGACGGTCATGTCGCGGCGCGTCGCCTCGAAGTCGTCGCGCCTGCCCGAGGCCCGGTTCATGCCGCCGGCGCCCTGCAGGTCGCGCCTTTCGACCCGGAGGTTGTTCTGCACGTCGCGCACGCCCGAGACGTCTTCGATCAGGTCCTCGACGAGCCGCTTGATGTAGCGATCGTCGACGGTGCCGGTCACGACGACGTCGCCGCTGTCGACGCGGATCTCGATGTCACTGGCGTCGATGTGCGGGCTGTAGGTCAGCGCCTCGTTGATGTCTTCGACGATCCGCGCGTCGGGGCGCGTGTAGCCCCGCGGGCCGTGGCCGGAGAAGCGCCCGCGCCGGTGCAAGGGCCGCCCGCGCACGCCGGTCGGCAACACCTGTTGATAATACGCGTGGGGGCTCGGGGGCCACGGCGCGCCGCGGCCCATGAACTGCCACGGCCATACCTGCGGCGAGGGCACGAATTCGTGCGGGAACACCTCGGGGGTGCGCTCGCGCCGACGTCGCTTGCCGCTGCGCCTCAGCTCCTCGATCCGCTGCAGCTTCTGCTGTCGTCGCTCGGCGCGGGCCTGCAGCCGGGCGTCGCGACGGCTGCGCCTGGCGTCGAGCCGCAGCCGAGAGGTGGCCTCCTCGTCGCCGAACCACGCGCGCACGCGATCGATCGCCCGCGCCAGCAGGCCGCGCGTCTCGCCCAGATCTCGCCGCCCGCGGTGCCCGCGGCGGCGCCCGCGGTGGTGATGTTTGTCGTTCTGCATGGTTCGTTCCTCCGCGGTCGGCAAATTGCGGCGGCAAACGACGTGAGCCACGAACTTCGCCCGTCGCGCCGCGGCACGGGCCGCCGCTGCGCCTGAGGTTCCTTGCGCGGGCCCGAGTGCGTAGTGGCCGCAGCGAGCCGAGGCGTGCCGCGGCGGTGGTGTGAGGATGTTCTGAGGGACATGCTGCAATGAGCATGTCTTACAGGGCATGTCTTCCGGGGCATGTCCTGGAGTGATGGGGCGTCGCGGGGTCCGCGGCCGGGAGCGATCCGGGGCGGGCGCTCGCGCTCGGCTGCGCGCCAGGGACGCGGGCCTCGGCGCGCCGAGGGCCGACGGCCGGAGCCGATCGAGCCGGACCTGCAGCGCTCCGAGGAGCGGCGCGCGAGAGGGCGGGCGCGGGCGATTGACGGCCGCGCGCCGGGGCGCTGAAGTGGCGGTGGACATGACCCCGTCCACCGCGTGCATCAAGGCGATCCGGAGCTGCGTGCTCGGCGCGGCGCGCTTCGGCGTCGCCCCGGACGAGCTCGCCCGCCGGCTCGAGTTCGACCCGGCGCTGCTGGTCGACCCACACGTGCGGGTGCCCCACGCGCTGTTCCTGCGGGCGTGGGAGGAGGTGCCGGCGCTGTGCGGCGCTCCGAGCTTCGGCCTGGGGGCGGCGGAGCTGCTGTGCGACGCGCCGTTCGACGTCGTCGACTACGTGTGCGCGCAGGGGCCGACGCTGCGGCAGGCGATCGAGCGGATGCTGCGCTATCAACGGCTCCACCACGACGACGCCGAGCTGACGCTGACGATCGCGGACGGGCAGGCGCGGCTGCAGCTGCGCCTGCGCGGGACGGCCTGCGCGCCGCGCCACTTCGCCGAGTACGCGGTGACGACGTGGTTCTTGCGGGCGCGGGCGCTGGTCGGGCCGACGTTCGCGGCGCGGCGGGTCGGGTTCCAGCACGGACCGCCGGCCGACATCGAACCGCACCGCCGGATCTTCGGCGCGCCGCTGGCGTTCCGCGAGGTCGGGAGCGGCCTCGAGTTCCGCGCCGAACTGCTCGAGGCGCCGGTCCGCGGGGCCGACCCGTCGCTGGCAGCGCTGCTCGAGCGCCACGCCGACGAGCTCCTGGCCCGCCTGCCGGCCCGCGACGACCTGGTCCATCGCGTGAAGACGCACGTGGTCCGCGCGCTGCCCGGCGAGCTGCCGTCGCTCGAGGCGACCGCGAAGGCGCTGGCGACCAGCACGCGCACGCTGCAGCGGGCGCTGCAGGCGGAGGGCACGACGTACCAGGCGCTGGTCGACGAGGTGCGCCGCGACCTGTCGTTCGGGTACCTGCGCGAGGGCCAGCGCACGGTGTCGGAGATCGCGTTCCTGCTCGGCTTCACCGAGGTGGCGACGTTCACCCGCGCGTTCCGCCGCTGGACCGGCTCGGTGCCGTCGGTCTGGCGACAGCGCGAGGGGTCGTGACGGCGAGTCCCTCGCGCGTGGACGGGCGCGTGACGGGAACAAGGCCTCGACGGCAGATCGAGGGCGCGCGGGCGAGTGACGCGGGACGACAAATCGTTGGCGCGCGGCGACAAGGCGCGGGCGACGGCGCGGGCGCACCATGGGGGCACGGAGAACACGCCATGTCGTTTCTGATTCCCACGCACGAGCAGGCCCGCGCCGGCCTCCGGGCCATGAAGACCGTACTCACCGCGGCCGGACCGCTGACGCCGATCCGCCGCGAGGCGCTGGGGGCGATCCAGCAGCACCTGCTGCGCACCGACCACGACCTCGACGCGCTCGGCCCGATCACGCCCGAGGAGCTGGCGGCGGCGATCGACGACCCGGCGCTGCGCACCCAGCTGATCGGCGGCATGGTGACGCTGACGCTGACCTGCGACACGGTGGCGGACGAGGAGCAGCAGGCGATCGAGCGCTTCGCGGCCGCGTTCGCGGTCGAGTCGGTGACGCTGGCGCAGCTCCGCAAGTTCCAGACCGAGCGGCTGATGGCGCTGCGCTTCGACGTGGTCCGCCGCAGCCTGGCCGGCCCGGCGCTGGGGCAGCTGTACGAGGACCAGGGCCTCCTCGGCGTCGTCAAGAACCTCGGCAGCTTCGCCGGGCTGTGGGAGAACCGCGCGGTGGCCGAGCGCTACCGGGCGCTGGCACACTACCCCGAGGGCTCGCTGGGCAAGGAGCTGTGGCGCTTCTACGAGGCCAACGCCTTCAAGTTCCCGGGCGAGAAGCACGGCGCGCCCGAATCGCTGCTGTCCCACGATCTGTCGCACATCCTCGGCGGCTACGGCACCGACTACCGGAGCGAGGGCCTCGTGCTGGCGTTCCAGGCCGGCTACAAGCGCCAGGACCCGTTCAGCGTGCTGGTGTTCCTGCTGCTCAACGGCCAGCACGGCCTGCGCCTGACCGCCTTCGCCGACCCGGCCCGCGGCTTCTACAACGACAAGCCCGGCGCGATCGACGAGGTGGTGCGAGCGTTCGCCCGCGGCGCGCGGGTGACGGTCGACTTCACCGACCACTGGGACTTCTGGGCGGTGATGGACCGCCAGGTCGAGGACCTGCGCCGCGAGTACGGGATCGAGCCGGCGGCAGCATGAAGCGGGGAGCGCGAGCCGCTCGACCGCCGCGCGAGCCGGCGTGACGGCCGTCCGCCGGCGCCGCTATACTGCAGGCCGATCATGACGAGCGACGAGGAGCTGCTCACGGCCTGGCGCGCGGGCGATCGCGCGGCCGGGGACTCGCTGCTCGCCCGCCACTTCGACGCGGTGTGCCGCTTCTTCTACTACAAGGTCGGCGAGGAGGCGGCGGCCGACCTGATCCAGCAAACTTTCCTGGCGATGTGCGAGGGCAAGGAGCGGTTCCGCGGCGAGTCGGCGTTCCGCACCTACGTGCTCGGCACGGCCCGCCTGGTGCTGCTGGCCCACCTCCGCCGCAAGCGCCGCGACGCCGACCACCTCGACCCGATCGAGCACTCGCTGGCCGGGTTCGGGCCGTCGCCCACCAGCGCGCTGGCCCACCGCCGCGAGGAGGCGATCCTGCTGCAGGCGCTGCGCGAGCTGCCGATCGATTTGCAGATCGCGTTCGAGCTCTACCACCTCGAGGGCGCCACCGCCGGCGAGCTGGCCCGCATGTACGGGCTGTCCGAGCCCGGGATGTACGGCCGCCTGCGCAAGGCCCGGCTGCTCGTCGTCGCCGCCTGCGAGCGCCTGGCGGAGACGCCGGCGCTGCGCGCGTCGACCGTCGACCGCCTCGACGACTGGGTCCGCGAGCTGTCGGCCCGGGGGCTGCCGAAGCGGGACTAGTGCGCGAGGACATGTTTTTTTGGGCATGTCCGATCGCGCATGCTCCGATAAGCATGTTCGGACGGACATGTCTCCATGGCGCCTCAGCAGTCCTCGGCCAGCGGGTCGTCGGTGTCGCAGATCTTGATCCCGCCGGGCTTGCCGACCACCGGCTTGTCGCCCGGCTTGGCGGTCGGGCGCGGGGTCGGGCGCGGGCGCCCGGGGGCGGCGGGCGCGGGGAGCTCGACGGTCGGCGCCGCGGCGCGGGCGAGGGCGTCCTGGAGGGCGCGGCGGTCGGCGTCGGTCTGGCGCTCGATGTCCTCGATGCCCGCGCGGAGGTCCGCGATCGCCTGGCGGGCGTCGCGGATCGAGGGGTCGTCGCCCGCGGGGGCGAGCACCGGCGCGGGCGCGGTCACGGCGGTGGCCTTGAGCAGCACCGCGAGGCCCAGGCCGACCAGGCCGAGCGCGCCGGCGGTCCACAGGCCGACGGCGCCGCCGGAGCGCGACCGGGTGCGGGCGTCGAGGTCGGCCTGCACCTGCGCCAGGTGAGCCGCCTGGCTGGCGCGCAGCCGGCCCTCGATCTCGGCCGCGCGCAGCCGCTCCTCGTGCTGCCGGCGCTCCTCGGCCCGGCGCGCGGCCTCGGCGGCCTCGGCGGCGGCCCGGGCCCGCGCCTCCTCTTCGGCGCGGGCCCGGGCCGCCGCGGCCTCGCGAGCAGCGGCCTCGGCGGCCTCGCGGGCGGCGGCGGCGGTTCGCTCGCGGTCCTGTCGCTCGCGCTCCATGTCGACGAGCGCGCGGATGGCGATGAGACCCGATGGTTCGTGCGTGGTGGTAGGCATGGTCTTGAGTCCTCGGGCTATGGGTGTCGAGACCGGGCCGAACCATCACGGCGTTGATGCGCGCGTGGGCGAGCGACCGCTCGAGTTCCAGCGCCTGTTCGCGGAGGTCCGCGGGCGGCTCCTCGGCGAGCCGGCGCCGGCGCTGCGGCTCGGGCGCTATGTGGTGGGCGAGCGGATCGGGGCCGGCGGCATGGGGGTCGTCTACGCCGGCCTCGACCCGGAGCTCGGGCGCAAGGTGGCGATCAAGTTGGTCCGGCCCGACCGCGTCGGGGTCGGCAGCTCGGGCCGCGAGCGCCTGCTGCGCGAGGCGCAGGCGATGGCGCGGATCTCCAGCCCGCACGCGGTCACCGTCTACGAGGCCGGGACCTGGGGCGAGCAGGTGTTCGTGGTCATGGAGTTCGTGGCCGGCACCACGCTGACGCAGTGGCTCGGCGAGGCGCCCCGCGGCTTCGGCGAGGTGGTCGAGGTGTTCCTGCAGGCCGGGCGCGGGCTGCGGGCGGCCCACCAGGCCGGGCTCATCCACCGCGACTTCAAGCCCGACAACGTGCTCGTCGGCGAGGACGGCCGCGCCCGCGTGGCCGACTTCGGCCTGGCCCACGCGGCGGCCGAGGCGGTGGCGTCGTCGATGTCCCGCGGGACATTGCTGCAAGGACATGCCCTCGGGGGCATCTCGACGGCGACCGGGGCGCTGGTCGGCTCGCTGCCCTACATGTCGCCCGAGCAGCACCGCGGCGAGCCGGCGTCGGCCCGCAGCGACCAGTTCAGCTTCTGCGTGGCGCTGTGGGAGGCGCTGCAGGGCCAGCGGCCGTTCGTCGGCGCGACCGCGGAGGAGCTGCGCGCCCGCGTGCTGGCCGGGGCGATCGCGCCGTCGCCGGAGGGCGCCCGGGCGCCGGCGTCGCTGCGGCGGATCCTCGTGCGCGGGCTGCAGGTCGATCCGGCCCGCCGCTGGCCCGACATGGCGGCGCTGCTGGCCGCGCTCGAGCGGGCCGGGCGGCGCCGCGGCCGGTCGGTGGCGCTGTGGGCCGGCTCGGCGGCGCTGCTGGCGGGGGCGATCGGCTCCTGGCGCGGAGAACATGTTCACGAGGACCTGTGCAAGGATGCAGGCTCGGAGGTGGCGGCGGTGTGGGGCGAGGGCCGGCGGTCGGCGGTGCGGCAGGCGTTCCTGGCCACCGGCCGGCCCGAGGCGGTGGAGGCGTGGTCGCAGGTGGCGGCCCGCCTCGACGCCTACGCCGGCGAGTGGGCCGAGGCCCGCGAGGAGGCCTGCCGCGCTGCCAACGAGGCGGAAGGGACAGGTGCGAAGGAGCAGGTGCACCTCGAGCTGGCGTGCCTCGACCGCGGCCTCGGCGAGCTGCGAGCGCTGGTGGTCGCGTTCACCGAGGACGCCGAGGGGGTGCTCGGCAACGCGGTCAAGGCGGCGGTCAAGCTGCGGCCGCTGTCGGCCTGCCGCGAGCGCCCGGAGCTGGCGCTGCAGGTGGCGCCCAGCGACCCGGCGGTGGCGGTGCAGGTGCAGGCGCTCGGCGGCCGGCTCGACGAGATCGCGGCGCTGCTCAAGGCCGGCGAGGTCCAGCGCGCGCTGCCCCGCGCCCGCGAGGCGGCGACCCAGGCCGAGCTGCTCGGCCACGACTTCACCACCGCCGAGGCGCTGGTGCTGCTCGGCTCGCTGCAGTCGCACGCCGGCGAGTTCGCGGCCGCCGAGGCGACGCTGTTCGCGGCGGCGCTGACGGCCGAGCGCGGCAACAACCTGTCGGCGCTGGTGCGCGCGCGGACCGAGCTGGTGGTGGCGATCGGCTACGGCCAGAGCCGCACCGACGAGGCGCTGCGCTGGGGCGCGCTGGCCCTCAACGCGCTCGGCCGCGACACCGGCGACCCGATCGAGGTCCGCCTGCGCACGGCCCTCGGCCTGGTCCACGCCCGCCGCGGCGACCGCGAGGCGGCCAGCCGCGAGCTCGAGCGAGCGCTGGCGCTGGCCGAGGCGACCCTCGGCCCCGATCACCTCGGCGTGGCCACGGTGGTCGGCCACCTGGCGGCCCTGCGGGCAGAGGCGGGGGCGCTCGGCCCGGCGCGCTCGCTGCTGGTCCGCGCGCTCGAGATCCGCCGGCGCACGCTCGGCGCGTCGCACCCCGACACGGCGCAGACGCAGGCCCGCCTCGACGCGCTCGCGGCGGCGCCGTGAGGGCGAGCTCGGCGTCGTCCGTCGGCGATCCTGCCCTTCGCGGGGTCGACCGCGAGACGCACGCGCTCGCTCGACGGGCGCAGCCCGTCACTGGAACAGCGCCGGCGGGAGATACACGACGTAGCTCTGATCGCTGGTCTCGTCGGTGATCCGGACCATGTCCTGCGGGTTCATGGCCGCGTCGTAGAAGACCTCGCCCTGGCGGCCGCGGAGCAGGATGTCGTCGGTCCCGTCGCCGTCCCAGTCGCCGACGGTCAGCTCGTGGGTGAGGGACGACCACTGCCGATAGCTGAGGGTCTGCTCGTCGGTGATGTCGCGCGCGTGGCGGAACACGTCGGGCCCGCCGCCCGGCAGGAGGTAGGTCGCGTGCCCGCTGTCGGGGTACCACTCGCGGCCGCGGAGCAGGAGATCGTCGGCGCCGTCGCCGTTGAAGTCGCCGACGTGGGCGTCGCGCAGCTCGTGCGACCACAGGACCGGGGTCATCCAGAACTGGTTGTCGAGGGTGACCTCGTGGTGGAAGCCGCCGGTGCCGTCGGCCACCAAGAGGTAGGTCGAGTGGCCGACCTGGCGCGAGCGGAGCAACAGGTCGTCGAAGCCGTCGCCGTTGAAGTCGCCGACGCGGGCCTCGCGATAGGCGTCCGCCCACTTGGCGGCGTTCATCCAGGACGCGCTCGTCACGTCGACGACCGGCAGGTGGCCGCCGGCGCCGTCGCTGTTGAGCAAGAACGTGCTCTGGGCGCCGGTGCGCCCGCGCAGCAGCACGTCGGTCGCGCCGTCGCCGTTGAAGTCGCCGAGCACCGTCTCGTGGTTGTCGGCGGTCCAGTGGCCGAGGCCCGTGCCGAACTGCAGCGACAGCGTCTGCTCGTTGGCGAACCCGCCGCCGGTCAGGCCGCGCAAGAGGTAGGTGTGATGGGGGCTGCTCACGCCGACGAGCAGGAGGTCGTCGCGGCCGTCGCCGTCGAAGTCGACGACGTGGCCCTGGCGGTACTGCGTCGACCACTTGGACTCGTTCATCCAGTAGCTGTTGGTGACGGTCTGCTCGTCGGCGAAGAAGCCGTTCCCGAGCGCGGTGAGCAGGTAGGCGGCGTGGCCCGGCCCGGTGGGGCGCAGGAGCAGGTCGTGGTCGCCGTCGCCGTCGAAGTCGCCGGCGAGGATCTGGCGGTAGCCGGCGTACCACTTGGCCTCGTTCATCCACGAGAGGTTGGTGAGGTTGTCCTCGTTGCCGAAGCGGCCGCGCCCGTCGGCGGTGAGGCGATAGGTCGCGTGGCCGGGCAGCGCGCGCGGCTGCAGCAGGAGGTCGTCGGCGCCGTCGCCGTTGAAGTCGCCCTTCACCAGGACGCGCAGGGCCTGCTTCCACTTGGCGACGGTCATCCACGAGTCGTTGGTGATCTCGGCCGACCCGGTGCCGATGACCTTGCACTCGGGATCGGCGCTGTCGGGCGGGCACGCCTCGTAGGCGCGGACCCAGTCGATCTCGTGGGTCATCGGCGTGAAGCTCGCGAGGTTCTTGCCGAGCCGGGCGCGCAGGACGGAGGTGTTGAGGATGAAGAAGAAGGGCTTCGTCGGGGCGTAGCTGAGGTGGTCCTGCACCCACTGGATGGGGTTCGAGCCGTCGACGTACGTCAGGTGCGGCTCGCCGTAGTTCATGCGGCCGGTCTCGAGATCGTCGATGTAGAAGGCGATGGACTGCGGGGTCCACTCGACGGCGTACGTGTGAAATTCCTCGGCGTAGCGCTGCTCGTGCTCGACGACGTGGAAGTGCTTCGAGTGCATGCGATAGTCGACGCCGGGCGCGGTGGCCGGATCCATGTGGACGCTGCTGTGCACCTGCGGCGCGCCGTCGTGCACGGACTCCATGATGTCGATCTCGATGTCCTCGACGTAGTCGCCGTGCTGGGGGAGGAGCCAGTGGGCCGGGAAGGCCCCCGGCTGCAAGGGGATCCGGGCGCGGATCTCGAAGCGGCCGTACTTCTGGCAGAAGCCGTTCACGTCGCACTCGGGATCGAGCACGTACTCGGGGCCGACCCACTCGCCGGTCGCCGCGCTCTCGATGCCGCCGGAGAGGATCGGGCAGTTGTCGGGGTTGGCCTCATTGCAGGGCGCCGAGAGGTTCGGATTTGCCACCATCTTCGCGTCGAGCCACAAGCTCCCGCCCTGCACGGCGACGAGGCCCGGATCGAGCTTGTTGACGCCGTTCTCGTTCGGCCCGTGGTAGGACCAATGGTTGTAGCGGTCGTGGACCATCCACACGCACTTGTCGAGGTCGGCGAGCTGCGCCTGGTACTGCGGGTCACAGGGGCCGGTGTACCAGCCCTCCTGCATGCACCGCGCGGGGGTGATGGTGCTGTCGTAGCAATCCGGGTCCTTGCCGGGCTCCCACCCGTTGAAGTCGTCGCTGAAGGTGAGCTTCCACTTGCGGTTCGCCAGCCGCGGCGGCAGCGAGCGCGTCGGCGGCGGCGGCTTCGGCTTCGATTGAGGAGGTTCTTCGGCGCCGAGGCCGTCGCGCAGCTCCATCGTGGGATCACCGCCGTCCTCGCCGTCGCAGGCGACGAGCGCGCTCCATCCGAGGGACACGACGAAGGACGGCCAACACAGCAAATATCGACGCATGGCCCGTCATGCAAGCACGACGGGCGCGGCAGCGACAACTGAAATCGCGGCCCTCGTCGCGAGTGGTCTCGCGGGCCGGCACGATCGTGCGCGCGAACAGGTCGGGCGCCGCCCGGCGAGGAACCCCTCGCTGTCGCCGCGCGCGGATCGTACGGCCGGCGGACGCGGGCGTGCTCGCGTCATCGCCATGCGTCGACGCTGTCCTCGCGCTGCAGCCCCGCGCCGCTCAGGCGTCGCGGATCCGCGGGTGGAGGTTGTAGCCGCGCTCGCCGAACGGCGAGGTCCGCTCGATCCACACCTGTTCCAGCAGCCACAGCTCGTCCTCGTGCGGGCCGGCCTCCTCGTCCTGCGGGGTCACGACCTCGGCGACCGTGAATTCGAAGGCGTCGGGGCCGAGGCGGCGCCAGTCGTCCTGCAGCGCGCGATTCGGGTGAGCCCCGATCGAGAGCATGAAGCGGTGGCGGTTCAGCGGGCCGTGCAGATTCATGCTGCTGCCGAGCAGCAGCTTGCCGCTGACGGTGTTGCGAATGAGGTAGATCCCGGCTTGCCGCGGCTGCTCGCGGTATTGTCGCTTCTGCTCGGCGCGGGTCCGGGCCGGCGTGGAAGAGCTCATGGGTCGTCTCCTGACGGGAATGCGCGCTCGACCAGGCGAGCGAGGTGGTCGCGGATGTCGGCGGGCCAGCGGCGGATCTGCTGCGCGAAGCGCCGCGAGTCGCGCGCGAACAGGGCCCGCGCGGCCTCTTCGTAATTGGGGAGGTCGCCGGCGAGCGCGGTCATGACCCGGTGCGCGGCCTCCCGCGCGAGACGGGTCCGCTCCTCGTCCGGGTCGCGCCGGAGCGCCTCCTCGACGAGCCGCCGCAACGCCGCCGAGATCCCGCTCGGCTGCTGCTCGAGCCATTCCCAGTGCCGCGGGAGCAGCGAGACCTCCCGCGAGACGACGCCGAGCTTCGGCCGGCCAGGGCCGGCGCGCACCGGCGGCTCCTCGGCGACGAGCCGCGGGTCGAGCTCGACCTGGTGGCCGCTGAGGTCGTCGAAGACGAGGACGGGCCCGTCGCACGCGCCGACCTCGCCGAGGCGCTGCAGCACCTCTCGCGCGCTGCCGGAGGCGATCCGGCGGGGGCCGAGGAAGGCGGTATAGGTGCGCTCCGGGTCCACGCGAGAATAATACCCGGAAAATATTCTCGGTCAATATCCTCCGGGTAAAATAGGCGGCGCGATGAGCGCGGGCGCGGTCTTCCGAGAGGAAGCATGCGAGCGCGAGGGGCGGCGAGGCGGTCCACTCCCCACGCCCGCGCGGGGTCCTCGAGGTCGCCGATGGCGATGAGGTCGATGCTCTACATGTCTTTTCGGACACGTCATGGCGATCGTCGAGTCGGCCCGCACATGTCTCTTCGGACAGTCGATCGGTCGCCCTGGGCTCGTCGCGCACCGGGCTCGGCTGTGGGCTCGCGCGCGTTCGCTGCACCAGGCCCAGCGGGGCCCGTCGCCCGCGCAGCCCGGAGTCGACCCGCGGCGCCGCGCATCCCCCGGCCTCGATCGGCGGTTTCGGCGGCCCGAGGGGACGAGCGTTCGCGGGCGTCGTGTATGCTCCCGGCGATGTCGCCGCGCCTCTCGCTCTCGCTCCTCCTCTCGCTCTCGCTCGCGTCCTGTGGAGGCGACCCGAACCCGGGCGACGACGCGAGCGGCACCGAGGCCACGGGCGAGCCCGGCACGACGAGCACGAGCACGGCGACCGAGCCGACGACCGAGCCGACGACCAGCGGCACGACCGGCGAGGCCCACGTGGTCCCCGAGTTCGGCGGGACGTTCACCGTGATCGGCACCGCGGCGGACGGCCTCAACGCGGTCCGCGACCTCGAGTTCAACCCGGCCGCGCCCGAGCAGCTGTGGACGTTCAACATGCTGAGCCACGGGGTGGTGATCTACTTCGAGCCCGGCACCGCGCAGCAGACGTCGGAGGAGCGGATCGACGCCTACGGGCAGCACTTCATGGCGTACGTGTCGTCGGCGGCGTTCACCGACGACAACACGTTCGCGACCTGCCAGGAGTCGCGCAACGAGTGGAATGTCGGGCCGCAGGACCCGGATGACTTCATGGGCCCGGCGCTGTGGCCGGCCGACCTGGACATCTTCGCCAAGGTCGGCCAGGCGTTCCCGCCCGGCGAGCAGGAAGGCAGCCACCTCGACATGCTGCACCAGAGCCCGCTGTGCATGGGCATCGCCCACGAGGCCGGCAACGCGTTCTGGGCCTTCGACGGCCACCACGGCAACATCGTGCGCTACGACTTCCAGAGCGATCACGGGCCCGGCGGCGGCGACCACTCCGACGGCATCATCACGCGCTACGTCGACGTGACCGTGACCAGGACGGGCAACATCCCCGGCCACATGGAGCTCGATCACGCGACCGGGATGCTCTACGTCGTCGACACCGGGGCAGGACGGATCTTCCGCCTCGACACCGCCAGCGGCACGAACATCGGCACGCTCCCCGGCGACTGGGACGGCGCGGAGTACACCGGGGTCGAGGGCGCCGAGGTGAAGGTGCTGGTCGAGGGCCTCGACGAACCGTCGGGCCTCGCGCTGCTCGCGGACCGGCTCCTGGTCTCCGAACACGGGACCGGCGACATCATCGCGTTCGACCTCGACGGCCAGGAGATCGATCGCATGGCCACGCCGGCCAAGCGCATCATGGGGATCACGATCGGCCCGGCGGGCGACCTGTGGTACGCCGACGCCGGCGCCAACGAGATCGTCCGCGTCGATCCGTGAGGCGGGCGAATTGCGATTGTCAAGACTGGCTCGGAGACCGGCCCAATCCAACCCTGCGACGGAACACGGGACGACGGCTCGTCGGCGT
The DNA here is from genome assembly GCF_002343915.1 of Nannocystis exedens. Taxonomy (GTDB): domain Bacteria; phylum Myxococcota_A; class Polyangia; order Nannocystales; family Nannocystaceae; genus Nannocystis; species Nannocystis exedens. The sequence goes on from NZ_NETK01000001.1 coordinate 8,669,190, forward strand.
GGCCATCGGCATCGACCTTGGGAAGGGTTTCGTCGACCTCGACGAGCGCGGCCGGGTGCACCTGCCACCAGGTTACATCGCGAACAGTTGGATCAACATCAAGAACACGTCCGAGCTGCCGCTGTAGGTCGTGTCGTGAGCGCCGGCCGTGGCGAGGCCGGTGCTGCCCGTATAGCCGGTGACGGCCGCGTGTGCCCACGTCCCGGCGACGCCGTAGCCGCCTTCATCGCCGTCGCCGCCGAGGTACGTGGCATAGAACTCGGCGCCGTCGCTGGCGTCGAGGCCGACGAACATGCCGTCCACCGGACCGTCGAGGTCGGGCGAGAACGCGTCCGGGGTCGAGATGTTGTCGCTCGAGTTCGTATGGCCGCTGAGCAGCACTGCGAAGTCCTGGTAGTCGAGGTCGTGGAGACGGTCCTCGCCGGCACCGCCGTAGTAGCGACCCCACACACGATCCATGTCCGCGTCGAACTTGACCACGAAGCCGTCCTCGGCGCCCTGCAGGGAGGTGCCGATCGTGTCCATCAGGTCGAGGTCGGTGTCCGGCGATTGCGTCATCCCGGCGACGTAGATGTTGCCGTCGGGGTCGAGGTCGACCGCATGGGCAGAATCGGAGTGGAAGCCGCCGTAGTAGGTCGCCTCGACGCGTGCCCCGAAGGTGTCGAACTTGGCGAGGAAGGCGTCGTAGACGCCCGTGAACGTCTCATCCCAGCCGTTTTCGGCGATTCCGCTGCTCGCGGAGGTCCAGCCGACCACGTAGACGTTGTGCGACGCGTCGACGGCACAGTCGGAGGCGACGGTCTCGTGGTTCGGGCCGCCGTAATAGGTGACCCATTGCAGCGCGCCGGCGCTCGAGAGCTTGGCGATGAACGCGTCTCGGATGCCGGCGATGTTCGCCTGGTGCGACGCGGCCGTCGTGGGGAGGTCGGTCGACGAGCTCACGCCGACGACGTAGATCGCGCCATCCGTGCCGACGCAGACACCCGTCGCCCCGTCGATCCCACTGCCCCCGAGGTATCTCGCCCACGCGCGGGAGCCGTTGGCGTTGAAGACGACGATCAATGCGTCTTGCGTTCCGCCGAGCGTCGTGTCGCCGACAGTGGCGACCTGATTGTTGACGTTGCTCGATTCTGTCAAGCCGACCGCGACGACGCGGTCGTTCGCGCCGGTCGCGGTGCTGGTCAAGTCGTCGTACTCGCTACCGCCGTAGTACGTGCCCCACAGCCGGTTGCCGGCGAGGTCGAACTTGGTGACGAAGCCGTCCCAGACGCCGTTGAACGACGCGTCGTGGGCGACGTTGCCGCTCGCGGCCCCGGCGATCCCGTTCGTCGAAGATGTGGAGCCGACAGTGACGAGCGAGCTGCTGCTGTCGAAAGTGACATCATGCGCGAACTCGGCGCTGCTGTCGCCGTAGTAGGTGCTCCACTGGAGCGTCGGAGCGGCCCGGGCCTCAGAGGCAGCCGCGGCCGCGACGATGGCGACGGCAACAGGGAGCGTGCGTCGAATCGCACCAGGGTGGATGCTCGAGTTGGTCTTCATGTTCAGGTCCGATGTTCGAGGTGCAGCGGCGAGGCCGGAGCAGGGCATCCGCGCGCGGCTCGTCGATGCGTCCGTCGATGGGCGCCGGCAGCAACCGACGTGCCTCGAATTTGTCGTGGAGTTCCGCGAGTCGGCCGGCGATGTGCCGGAGCCTGGCCCGAGGGGCAGGCCCGGGGCGCCCCATGGGGCCGTCGACAGCGCAGCGAGCGGTGAATTCGAGCGCTCAGGAGCATGCGCATCCGCCACGATGAATTGGACCGCGCGCTGATGTTCGTCCTCCGCGGGGTCGTCGGCCAGGCGCTCGAGATGTGCTTCTCGGTTCGCGAGCCGTGGCAACAGCCGCGATGCCGGAGGCGGATCGAGGGAGTCGTCGGTCGGCGCTGGTAATTACCGCGAACGTCGTCGACGCTGTGCTCCGAGCGCGAACAGCAGCAGCAACGCAGCGTCGATGGGTCCAGGTCGCCGGGTCTGTGTGCAGGCGCAGCCAGCGTCGCTGCCGTCGGCAGTGGCTCCGCCGTCGCTGGCGCCGCCCGTACCACTCGCGGCGTCGGTGGTCCCCGGCGGGTTCGGGTCGGTCGTCGGCGGCTCGCCGCCTTCGCCCGCGCTCTCGGTGCTGTCGCCGGTCGTCGGCGCGTCGCCGGTCGTCGGTGCGTCGCCGGTCGTCGCCGGTGCGTCGCCGGTGGTGTCGTCGGGCGGCGGGTCGGGCGGGGCGGGGGCATGCACGAGGGCGAGGTAGGCCCGCGTCGCGCCGCCCTCGCCGGCGTCCCAGGCGATGAGGTCGTGCGAGCCGCTGGCGTCGATGTCGGCGAGGAAGTAGCGGTTGTCGGCGGACTCGCTGGGACCGGCGTTGACCATCATCGGGTGCGGGTCGAAGCCGTCGGACCGGCCGAGGTAGAGCTGCGGGTGGCCCTGGCGGAAGCTGTGGCGCCAGAACAGCTTGTCGGCGTGGCCGTCGGCGTCGACGTCGGCGTGGAAGAACCGCGAGGCCGCGACGCCGCTGGTCCCGCCGGTGTGCTCGGCGAGCAAGGCGAAGCTGCCGTCGCCGAGGCCGGCGTAGACCCGCGTGCGCCCCTCGACGGCCTCGGGGTCCCAGACGATCTTGTCGGCGAGGCCGTCGCCGTTGACGTCGGCGAGGTCCATCCGCGCGTCCTCGTGGGTGCTGCTGCCGGGGTCGTCGTTGACGAGCTCGGGCTCGAAGCCGCCGTCGCAGCGCGACAGCGCGACCCGGGTCTTGCCGCCGGAGCCGCCCGGGTCCCAGGCCATGCGGTCGGCGCAGCCGTCGGCGTCGAGGCGCGCGAAGTAGAGCCGCGCGCCGGCGCCGGCGACGACGTCGCCGCGGGCCGCGGAGGCGTCGAAGCTGCCGTCGCACAGGGCGCGGCCGACCCGGAGGGCGCCGTCGTCAGGGTCGCGATCGATGCGGTCGGCGCAGCCGTCCCCGTCGACGTCGGCGAACCACAGCCCGCCGTCGACGTCGCCGCCGACGACAGGGTCGCCGAACCGGCCGGCGCCGTCGCTGGGATAGACGCGCAAGAGGGCGTCGCCGCCGAGTTCCCACACGAGCTTGTCGGCCGCGCCGTCGCCGGTGACGTCGGCGAAGGCGAGCGAGGCCCCGGGCCCGTCGCCGCGGTCGTCGAGCAGCGGGTCGGGGCTGAACGGCGCGGTCCGGATCGTCGCCGCCACGCCGAAGTGGTCGGACGGGGTGATGCCATCGACCTCGCGCCGGTCGACGCTCTGGTGATAGGTGGTGGCGTCGGCGATCGCGGTGAAGATGTAGTCGAGGCGCGAGAAATTGTCGCTCGGGCCCTTCCAGGCGCTGTTGAAGGTGGCGGTGTCGGCGGTGGTGTCGCCGGAGTGACGGGCCGAGCGGGCCAGCCGGTAGCCGGGCTGCGGGGCCTCGAGCAGCTCGACGATGTCGTCGTCGTCGGAGGCGCCCGGGTTTTGCGGATCGGCGTTGAGGTCGCCGAACAGGACCACGCCGAGGCCCTCGGACTGGGCGGCGATCAACTCGTGCAGGGCGTTCGCGGCGATGTTGCGGGCCTGGTAGCAGTCGGCGCCGTGGGCGACGTGGGCGTTGACGATCAGGTAGCCGCGCCCGGACACGAGGTCGCGCAGCTTGATCCACGCGGCGGTCCGCCCGTTGGCGTTGTCGAAGCAGGCGTGATCCTCGGCGTACGGGTTGGGGATCGTGATGATGCCCTGGCCGTCCTCCGGGGGCGCGATCAGCCGCTCGAAGCGCGCGCGGCGGAAGAAGATCGTCTTCGGGCTGCCGTTGGTCGGCTGGAACCGATCGTAGGCGGCGTCGAAGGCGGCGACGAGGTCGTCCTGAATGACCTCGCTGCTCGACTCCTGGACGCCGAAGATGTCGGGGTCGTTGTCCGCGATCACCTGCATCACGCCGGGGCTGCGGTTCTCCCAGGTGTACGCGCCGGTGTCGGCGGCGTTGACCTGGCGGACGTTGTACGTCATCACGCGGAACGGCTCGTGCAGCGGCTCGGCTGCCGAGGCTGTCGTCGCGGCGCCCGCGAGGAGCAGGGCGATCCAGGGGCTCACGGAACGTCGGTCGCTCGGCACACGTCGACGTTAAGCCGACCTGCGGCCGGAGGGAATGACGACCCGAAGGCCCGCGGACGAAGACGGTCCCCATCGACGAACGCGCGCTGGACCGGCGAGCCGTACGCGGAGCCGCGACGGCTCATTCGTCCGCGATGCCTCGTGCTGCCTCGAATCGCTTCATCATCTGGTAATTTGGACATGTCCATGAAAACATGTCTTTCAGTGCAGTTCGATCGCCGGCCTGGAGCCGCGAGCGGAGCGCGGTGTGCCCGGGATCGCGGGCGGGGGCGTTGGGCGACGGCGTGGGTCTTCGCGGCCCCAGGCGCTCTCTGCAGCCGACAGCGAGCTCGACGGCACGTCGCCGGCGTCCGGGCCGCGTGTTCGGGATCGCAGCGCGCTCTTCGCAGCTCGGGCTGGACGGATCCCGAGACGCTTGCGGCGATGCCTCGCAGGCCGCGCAGCGATCGACGCCTGTGCCGCACCCTCCCCATCGCCGGGACGGGCGCCCTATGCTGGGCGCCTTGAAGGAAGGCATGCGCATTCAACGAAATCTCCTCCTCTCGGTCGCCCTCGCGGCGGCCTGCGGCGACGATTCGGTCGTCGTCACCGACAGCGACGGCCAGTCCACCTCGACCGGCTCGACCACCGGGGTCGGCACCACCACCGACGACGTCACGCCGACCGAGACCGGCGTCCCCACGACCGGGATGACCGGCACCACCACCACCGGGACCACCGACCCGACCACTGGGCAGGTGTCGGCGACCGAGTCCACCACCGACGAGACGACGAGCACGACGAGCACGACGAGCACGACGAGCACGGGCGAGACGACGGACACGACGACGAGCACGGCGAGCACGACGAGCACGGGCGAGACGACGGACACGACGACGAGCACGACGAGCACGACGGGCACGACGGACGAGACGACGACGACCGGTACGACGGACACGACGACGACGGGCACGACGACGGGCACGACGAGCACCGACACGGGCGAGAGCACGACCACCGACACCGACACCGGCGGCCCGGTCGAGGAAGGGTTCGGTTACGCGGGGATGTCGGGCAACAACTCGCTGGTGATCTTCGACCCGCAGGCGCAGCAGGTCGTCGGCGCGCCGGTCAGCCTGCTGCCCGAGGCCAGCTACCCGTACGACGCGATGATCAAGCCCGACGGCGCCGAGGTGTGGGTCGTCGGCGCGGTCGGCGACGGCGTCAAGGTGCTCGACACGGCGAGCGGGCAGCTCACGCAGCAGATCAGCCTGACGGGCGTGGGCGAGTACGCGGTCGACGTGTCGTTCAACGCCGACGGCTCGCGCGCCTACGTCAGCGCGCGCGACAGCGGCGCGCTGGTGCTGATCGACACGGCCACGTACTCGGTGATCGAGGCGATCGCGGTGCCGCCCGGGATGGAGGGCGGAAAGACGGCCCTCGATCCGTGCACCGGGGTCGTGCATCTGGTCGACTGGTACGAGAGCAACCTGATCCGCTTCGACCCGATCACCGAGGCGATGACGAGCAAGCCGCTCGGCGACTCGCTGTGGGACCTGCGGGTCGACCCCTCCGGCTCGACCCTGTACGTGACCGACCGCGGGCTCGACGTCGTCCACGTGCTCGACGTCGCGACGCTCGAGGTGCAGGCCAGCGTGTCGGTCGGCAACGACCCGTGGGGTATCGACATCACGTCCGACGGCGCGCTGGTGGTGGTCGCCTGCGAGGACGACTCGACCGTGCACTTCATCGACACCGGCGCGCTGACGACGACCAGCCTGGCCCTGCCCGCCGGCGCCGATCCGCGCGACGTCGACATCAGCGGCGACGACGCGCGGGCCTACGTGCCGACCGGCGACATCCCCGGCAACGACGGGGTCTACGAGATCGACCTCGCCACGAAGACGCTGACGGGGATGATCGACTTCGGGATCAGCGCGAACACCAACGTGGTCGCCGTCACGCCGCAGGCCGTCGCGTGCGAGCCCTGACGCGACGACGCGATCGACCGTGAGCACCGGGCAATTTCCTGCGCGGCCTTCGGCGACGAGGAATCGAGCGAGGCACGCTCGCCGAGGTCGGCTCGTTGCGATCGATCTCGCGGAATTTGCGCGCAAGGAGCCGCGGAAGCGGCGCTCGTGTCGTCATCGCAACGAACGATCGCGCGGCCTCTCGCCGGGGTCGCGGTGACGCGCGCGAACAGCCCGGTCAATCGCGCCCGAACGCCTCGCCGAGCTGCAGCTTGACGGCGCGGATCGCCTCGCGGCGCGCCTCCGGCTCGGTGCCCGTGTGCGCCTCGCCGGTGCCCGAGGCGGTGAACGCCAGGCCCTTGACCAGGCGGACCCGCTGGTCGGGCGCGTCGAAGCCGTGCACCGCGCCCGGATACTCGACCAGGGTGATCTTCCGCGGGAACCGCTGCGCCAGCCGGCGGCACGGCTCGGCGGGCGTCCAGTCGTCGTCCGCGCCGATCAGAATGGTCAGCGGGATCTTCGGCCGCCATTTCGGATCGTCGAAAAAACGCTGGCATCCGGGGTAGAACGCGACCGCGAGGCGCACGTCGGCGTCCCGCACGCTCCGCTTGCCGGCGAAGTTCATCACGGAGGTCGCCCCGTGCGACCAGCCGAGCAGGGCCAGGCGGTCGGGGTCGACGAACGAGCGACGCGCGAGCCAGGCGATCGCGCCCTGGATGTCGCGGGCGCGGCGACCCAGAGTGACGGGCCGCGGGCGGATCTTGCACACGCTCCGCACGCCGCGCGGGCCGAAGCTGTCGGGGAAGAACACGACATACCCCTGCCGGACGAGCCGCTCGGCCCAGTCGTCGTGGCGCGGCGACAAGCGCTCGCGCGAGCCGGGAGCGAACAGCCCGCCGCAGCCGTGGAGCGCGATCACGGCGGGGAACGGCCCCGGACCGGCGGGCCGGTAGAGGTAGCCCGAGAGCTCCGTGCGCTGCCGGTCGGCCGAGGGGAACTCGACGACCTCGGGCTGCTCGGCCGCCGCGACCACCGGCGCCGAATACGCCGACCACGCCGCGAACCCGACCAGGACCCGGAGCGAGCGACGGAACGGGGGTCCTGCGATTCGCCGGGGCATGCGATTCAATGGTAGCACCACGCCCTGCGCGAGCCGCGTCGCGCAGAAGTGCTCGGCGCGTTTCGAGCCCGGCGTCGGCGTCGGCGGCCGCTCAGGCCGCTCCGGCGACCCACTCGCGGTCCCTCGCTCGCCGGGGCGCCCCATCCCGAGCGCGCTCGCCGGGCTCGTGCGCGTGCGGCGGCCGCGGGCGCCGGCGGGCGAGGTGGACCGCGTCGACTTCGCGCGTCGGGACCAGCCGCGGCCGGGAGCTCGTCGATCGGCGCAGCCTCGCCGGCCCTCGTGACCCCGGATTGCGGGCAGCCCCGGAGCCCGCAGGATCGATCGACGCACCTGCGATTTTTTTGCGGCGAGGCCCCGCCGTGTTCGGGCCCAGGACGACAATGTACATAGCTTCGACGAGGTGACGGGCTCGACCGTGATGGGGGCATCGCGAGGTCGCTGGGGCCAGCCTCGCGGGCACGACATTTCTGCCGCGGTATGGCCTCGAAGTCGCGGCACGCCCATCGCACGCGCAGACGTCGGCGCGCTTCCCCGCGCGGGTGCATCTCGGCCGACACGGACCCCGTGAGGCGTCGATCACACCGGTTGGTGTTTGCGTCCCCCGGTGGCCGGATGCTATCGTCATTTCGTAACCGTTCGCTGCTTAACCACTCCCCTGAAATGCACGTCATGATGAAGCCCATCCTGTCCCCCATGGCCCTGTCGCTGGCGGTGCTGTTCGCCTGCAACCCCGACAAGACTCCGATCGACAGCACGACCGACGAGCCGACCACCGAGAGCTCCGGCACCGATTCGACCGCGGGCGATCCGACCGGCGACCCGACCGGCGAGGAGCCGGTCGCGACCGACTCGACCACCGAGGGCGACTCGACCACCGGCGACCCGACCGAGGGTCCGGGCGACACCACCGGCCCGGTAGACGGCGAGAGCTCGGCGTGCATCGACACGCCCTCGGTGCTCGCCGTCGACGCCGAGACGCCGCTGGGCATCTCCGCCCAGGCGTTCTTGGCCGACAAGCTCGGCCCGCGCTCGACCCTCCTGACCTTCAGCGAGGAGCCGCTGTCGCTGTCCGACGCGTGGCGCGGCGTGACGCTGCCGCTCACGGTCGAGCTGCGCTACGAGGCCGGCGAGGTCCGCTGGATCGACTCGGAGATCAACCCCGAGTTCGGCGGCGAGGGCATCCCGAGCGAATGTGCCGACCGCCTCGAGATCGACGTCGGCTTCGACTTCGTCACCGAGGGGCTCGAGTTCGACGAGCACCGCGACGGCGTGCTGCAGGTGTTCGACGCCGAGTCGGCCCAGCTGCGCGTCGAGCTGCTGCCGCCGGGCCTGAACGGCTCGCTCGACCCGGCCTCGCTCTACAAGGACGAGGACCCGCAGTGGGTCGTGACCGGCATCGAGATCGGCGCGATCCTCCAGGGCGCGGCCCTCGGCGGCGAGCTGCTCAACGAGGTCAAGGTCGGCGACGACGAGAGCGGCTCCGTCGGCTTCGGCAACGTCGCGTCCTGGGGCGACCCGATCGATCCGTGAGGTCCGCGAGCGGCCCGCCGCGCGTCGCCTCGACGCCGGCGGCGCCGTCCTACGATTCGCGCCGGAGGTCGATCGACTCCGCCGGCGAGGTGTCGACGCGCATCGACTCGCGGAGCAGCTCGAGCGCCCGGCGATTGTTGGCCTCGTCGACCGAGGCGATGCAGTCGCCCGGCGCCCGCAATTCGTAGCCCCGCATGTAGGCGTCCACCGCGGTGAACAGCACGCAGAGGTCGCCGGCGATGCCGGTGAGGATCAGGCAGCGCGTCTTCAGGTGGCCCAGCAGCACCTCGAGCGAGGTGCCGAGGAAGCCGGAGTGGCGCGGCTTGAGCACGAAGTAGTCGCGCTCCTGCGGGGCCAGCCGCTCGGCGATCGCGGCCCCGGGGGTGTGGGCGCGGACGTGCTTGATGACGCGGCGGAAGTCGGAGCGCCAGCGGCCGAAGTTGTCGTTGACGTAGATGACCGGCACCTCGGCCGCCCGCGCGCGAGCGGCCAGCGCGGCGATCGGCTCGGCCACCGCCTCGGCTTGCGGTCTCAGCCGCTCGCCGTCGGGGAAGTCGAAGCCGTTGATCATGTCGATGATCAGCAGCGCATGATGGCATCCCTTCTCGTCGTCGTCGGACAGGTTGGGCGCGTCGGACATCGCGGCGGTCCTCGCCGCTGTCATGCAACATCTCGCGCGACCGGCAACGCGGCGGCGGCGCGGGGCGGCCGGTCGCGCCGCAGACCCTGCTCGCGCCGCGGCCGGCCCGCCCGAGGGCCGCGCGAACCGCCGGGGCCGCTGTTCGCGCCAATCGCGCGAAATCGAGCTCGGGCCGCGTGGACCGTGGTTTTTACGAGGTCGCGCGGCGCGGCGCGGCAAACATGCCGCCGCGGAACCGAGCGCCGAGTGTGACGACCACGCCGCGCCCTCGCCGATCGCCGGCCCGCGGCTTGTCGCGCCGCCATCCTCGCGCACACCCACGGTTCATGGTTCCGCGCCAAAACCCCCGCGTCGTCATCGCCGGCGGCGGCCTCGCCGGCCTCGCCTGCGCCAAGAAGCTCGCCGAGGCTGGTTTGCCGGTCACGGTGCTCGAGAGCCTGCCGTACCTCGGCGGGCGCGCGTCGACCTTCCTCGACCAGGACGGCGAATGGGTCGAGCAGGGGCTCCACCTGTTCCTCGGGGCATATGCACAATTCCGGGCGCTGCTCCGCGACATCGGCCGTCCGCCGCGCGAGGTGCTGTACTGGACCGACGATCTGAAGTTCGAGTCGCCCTCGGGACCGTCGGCGCTGTTCGGCACCAACCCGGTGTACGCGCCGCTGCGCACGGTGCTCGGCGGGCTGGGCAACAACAAGTACCTGGGGCCGCTGGCCAAGCTGTCGCTGCTCCCGCTGCTGGCCCCGGCCGTGCTGCCGGAGAAGCTGCTGCGCCGGTTCGATCGCCTCACGGTGGTCGACTGGTGGCGGCGCGCGAGCGGCTCGAAGCAGGTGCTGGAGCGGGTCCTGCGGCCGTTCTGCCGCGCGATCCAGTTCACCGACGCGGAGCAGTTCTCGGCCTACAACCTGCTCGGCTGGGCGCATCAGACGCTGATCCGGCCGCTACGGGCGCGGCTCGGCGGCTATCGGGGCGCGCGTGACCCGCAGATCTTCGCCCCGCTCGCGGCCTACCTGAAGCAGCGCGGGGTCGAGATCCGCATGCAGGTGGAGGTCGACGAGATCGAGTACGACGCGAACACGGGCAGGATCGCCGGCTTCAGGCTCGTCGGCGGCGAGCTGCTCACGGCCGACATCTACGTGGTCGCCCTGCCGGCGTGGGTGTTCGCGCCGAAGATCCCGCAGCCGCTGCGCAACGAGCCGTTCTTCGCCAACATCCGCGACCTGCCGACGGCGCCGGCGATCTCGGTGCAGCTGTGGTTCGATCGCGTGGTCACGCGCCGCGACGGCTACATTCTGGTGGCCGGCAGCAATTGTGCGGTGTATCAGGACCAGTCGCGGCGCACCTATCCGTACGCGCAGGGCAGCCGGATCTCGGTGATCGTCAGCCCCGCCGACCCCTTGATGGACTGGGACGAGGCGGCGATCGTCGCCCACGTCCACGCCGATCTCGGCGCCGCGAACCCGCAGATCGCGGCGGCGAAGGTGGTCAAGCAGGTGGTGCTCAAGCACGAGCGCCACCTGATCCGCCCGCTGCCGGGGGCGATGACGCGGCGGCCCATGCAGACCACTCCGGTCGAGAACTTGTTCCTCGCCGGCGACTGGACGCAGCAGGTGTTCTTCGGCTCGCAGGAGGGGGCGGTCCGCGGCGGCAACGCCTGCGCGCGGGCGGTGCTCCGCGCGGTCAATCGCGGGCTATGAACATAGCCCGTCGAGCACCGCCCGGCTGACATCATGGGCGCTCCTGAATCGGGCGCCTGAATCGCGGCGGCGCGTCAGTTCGCGTCGCCGGCTCGCCACTTCAGCGCGTCGACGATCGTCAAGGTCAGGTCGAGCGGCGAGAAGCTGGGCGGGAGGTAGCGGCAACGGGCCGTCGAGGGCTCGTCCCGGCGCGAGTCGGCCTGCGGCACGATCACGATCGAGGCCTGCGACGGCATGTCGAGGAGCAGCGTGAGCGGGTCGACGCCGGCGCCGATGCACAGCGCCTCCTCGACGATCGCCAGCCGGAGCCCGGGGCCGTGGTGGTCGACCATCTGCCCGGGGGTGGGCACCCGGTAGAGCTCATGCACCGCGAAGCCGAAGCGGCGCAGCAACGCCCCCACGTGGGTCAGGCTGGCCGCCGCGCTGATCAGCAGCACCGCGCCGGGGGTCGTCTTGGTGGCTTGGACGCAGGTCACGCGATGGGGGTTACTGCAGGATGTGTGCCACGGGTCTCTTTCTGGGCTTTGGGCCCCGTGTGGCCCTCTGGGCCGCTTTCGCGGGACGAGACGAGGGCGAGGAGCGTATCTTGTCGAGGTCATGGCGAAGAAACGACAAGTTGTCGCCGGTTTTCCTCCCATCTTGCAGTCCGCCGCCATGCGGCGGCTCGATCGCGTGCTCCGTTCCGTGGCCGACAAGCAGGTCATGCTGACGTTCATCGGCGAGAGCGGGGTCGGGAAGGAGGTGCTGGCCCGCCGCGCGCACGAGCTGTCGGAGCGGCGCCACGGACCCTTCGTGCCGATCAACTGCGCGGCGATTCCGGAGTCGCTGTTCGAGAGCGAGTTGTTCGGCCACGAACGGGGCGCGTTCACCGGCGCCAGCGAACGCGCGCGCGGGAAGATCGAGGCGGCCGACGGCGGCACCCTGTTCTTCGACGAGATCGGCGAGATGCCGGCGCCGATGCAGGCGAAGATCCTGCGCTTCCTCGACAACCGACGATTCATGCGAGTCGGCGGGACGATCAAGCTCGAGGCCGACGTGCGGCTGATGTGCGCCACCTTGCGGCCCCTCGCCCAGGACGTCCGCGCGGGACGGTTCCGGGCCGACCTGTACTACCGCATCGAGGGCGTCACCTTGCACGTCCCGCCGCTCCGCGAGCGACGATCGGCGATCGTGCCGCTGATCCGCCAATTCATCGCCGAGGCGACGGCGCGACACCGGGTCGAGCCGCCCCGGCTGACCCGCTCGGTCCGGGCGATGCTCCTGCAGTACGACTGGCCGGGCAACGTCCGCGAGCTCCGCAACCTCATCGAGCGCCTCTGCCTGCTGCGCGGCGGCCGGCAGGTCCGTCTGCACGACCTGCCGGAGCACCTCTACGCGAGCCAGGGGCCCCGCGAGCACGTCGCACCTGCGGGCGAGCCGCTGGTCCTCTCGCTCGACGACGGCCTCGACGCGATGCTGCTCAAGATCGTCGAGGCCGCGCTGACGCAGGCCGGCGGCGACACGCGCCGAGCGGCGGCTCGCCTGCGGATCAGCACACGCACGATTCAGCGCTATATCGCCACCGGCCAGGTCCGCGTCCCCGTGCGAGGTGGTTGAGCGAGCGTTCGCGCGAGGCCCCGCGCCCTCGTGGGACTGCGATCGTCTTCAACGCGATCGACCTTCAGCCGCGAGGACATCGTCGATACGAAGGCGGGCGAGCCGGAGCCGCAGATCGCGGCTCCGGTGCGGCGGTGACTACTGTCGCTCGCGCCGCTCGTCGCGGCGCTCTTCTTGCCGGTTCTGCTGCTGGCGCTCGCCGCGTCGTTCGTCTTCCCGCCGCTCGTCACGCTGGTCGCGCGGACGCTCGTCGCGACGCTCCTCCTGCCGCTCCTCCCGCCGTTCCTGACGGTTCGTCTGTCTCTCGTCTCGCTGCCGGTCTTGATCCCTGTTTGGCATGACGTCTCCTCCCACACGCCCGCCGCGTGGCGCTCCAGCGGCGGCGCATCGTTTGTGGGCGCGAGCTTGAGCGTGAACTCGATCGTCAGCAAACCGTACAGCCAGACCCAGCATTCTCGCCGAGCGCGGCGGCTCGCGACGATCGCGGCGTTCGACCGGGCGGAGAGGGTGTTCGCCTCGGTTCGGCGGTGCGACGCCGTGGGAGCGCGCGGGCTCTCGTCGCGGAGTTTTCCCAGGGCGATCCGCGGGGCTGCGACGTCGGCGGCGACGAGGGGCGCCGGCTTCGCGCGTGAGGGCCCAATCGCAGGACCGTGCTCTCCGACCGCCGCGCGTTGCGCCACCCCGGGCGAGGGGGCGGCCGCGGCCATCGCGGCCCTGCGCGCGCGACGGCGTGTTCGTACGGCCAGGTCGGCGCGGCGACGGAGCCGGGCGAGCGCCGGGACTGCGGTGAATGGCCCCGGTCGGACGCGAGCCTACGCCTGGCGTAGCGCGAGGCCGTCCTTGAGCGAGCCGGCGGTCCGCAGCTCGCCGAGCGAGACATCCAGCCCGACGAGCACGCGGGCGACTCGCGGCTGCACGCCGGTGAGGATGCAACGAGCGCCGAGCAGCAACGCCGCGCGTACGAGCTTGACCAGCGACGCGGCCGAGGCGGCTGCGACCTCGGTGAGGCCGGTGATGTCGATGAGCAGCCAGCGCGCCTTGTGCTGGACGATCGCCGGCAGCAAGACCTCGAGCAGGCGAGCGTCGCGGCTGGCCGTCAGCTCGCCGATGAGCGGCACGACGAGGGTGTGGTCGGCGACCTCGAGCACGGGGGTCGACACGGCCTCCAGCTCCGCGTTCTTGCGCGCCAGCTCCGCCTCGCGGTCGCCGAGCAGCGCCTCCGCGCGCTTGCGGTCCTCGATCTCGAGGATGTACCCGACCAGGAACTCGAGCGAGCCGTCGGCCGAGAACACCCCGTGGCCTTGCTCCCAGACCCAGCGCACCTGCCCGTCGCGGCGGCGGATCCGGTACTCGATCTCCCACTTGCTGCGGGCGGTGAGTCCGGCCTGCACCACCTCCCAGACGCGCGCCTGATCCTCCGCCACGATCATGTCGGTGCCGTAGGACACGGCGCGCTCGTCGACGACCTCCCGGACGGAGTAGCCGGTGAGCTCGTGGATCCCGGCGCTGAGGAAGTCCATCGTCCAGTCGGGATCGTTGCGACAGCGGTACAGCGCGCCCGGCAGCATGTCGGCGAGCGCAAGCAGAGTTCCGATGCTCTCCTTCGCGAGGCGTTCCTGCACGCGAACGATGGTAAAGCGAAAATGGTGCCCGAGATCCCGGAATGTCGCGCCATGTCGCGATGGCGCTGGCGGCGCCCGAACGGTCCGCGCCGGGCCCGCCGTCTCATGAAGGCGACCGCGTCCTCATGGGACGAGCGTGGCGCGGAGTCATGTGCTGCTCAGCCACAGACGCAGGGGTCACCGCGCGGAGCGATCCGCTCTCGCGGCAGATCTTGCTTCGCCACCCGCGCGGCAGCGGCTCCGGCGATTCGTGGTCGCGGAGCGCGCTCAGGGAGCGCGCTCCGGCGGCTTGGCTTGGGTCAGCAGGTCGCCGGGGACGAAGCCCGGGCACTCGTTCTGCACGCGGCTGCAGGCCTCGCCGACCTCGGGCTCTTTCATCGGCATCTCGTCCTTGAACTGGCCGATGTTGCCGCAATCGAGGTCCTCGTAGAATGTCTTGAGCTCGGTGACGACCTCCTCCATGCACGCATCGAGCTCGCCGACGGTGGTCGTGCAGTCGGACCAATCGTATTTGCGGCAGGCTTCGCTCGCTTCCTCGATCTGGACGGGCTCCTCCTTGATCGAGGCGAGGCACTCGTCGCGGGCGGCGATGCAGTCCTCGACGCTGCCGTCGTGCAGCGTCGACGAGAGCACGATGCCCTGGAGCGAGCACAGGGCGCGATTGGCCTCGGCATCGGTGATCTCGCGCCTGGTGTAGGCCAGGGCGCCCTCGCAGAGCTGCTCCTGCTCGGCCATGGTCAGCTCGGAGACGTTCTTGTTCTCGGGCAGGCCGGAAATGGCTGAGTCGGCCGCGGCGCCGCCCTCCTTGCATGCAAAGAGGCCGAGCAGGGCGAGAAGGGGAAGCGGAGAGGACTTGGTAATCATCGTCCGCGATTGTGGGCAGCTTCGGCGAGTTTGCAACCGCGAACGAGGCGCCACGAGGGCCGGCGAGCCGGGTGCTGCGGGCGTCGGGAGCGCCGCGAGGCGGGTCGGGACCGGCGCCGCTCGATCCGTGGCAGCGAGCAGAGCCTCGTGCGAATCGGCGAAGATTCTGACGAGGACGCTCGTCGCCGGCCGATCGCTCGCACGGCCGAAGATCGGCGACGGAGCGCGTCGAGCATTCATGCGTCGACCCCGACAATGTCTATTCGCTCGCTCGGGTCCCGTCCCCCGCTCGCCCGGCGCGACACGTCTGCCGCCGGGTCGCTCTGCGGACATCCTCGCGATCCTGGATCGCCGGGCCACGCAGGTTTCGCCGTGACCGCGGGGCGACGATCGTTGGAGGTCGTCTCAGCGCGCGGGCTGCGACGGTGCGGCCGGGCCGCTCGAGACGCCGAGGTCGACCAGCAGGCGGGCGTACGGGCTGGCGACGGCGCGCTCGCGGACGTCGTGGAAGGCGCCGGCGAGGCCGGCCATGCCGAGCGTCAGCGCCACCGCGCCGGCCAGCCAGGCGCCTGCCACGGCCCGGCCCGAGCGCAGGGCCGCGGGGCCGCGCAGGCCGATTCGTGGCAGGGCGAGGGCGAGGCCGTTGAGCCCGTGATACAGCCCGGCGAGCGAGAACAGCAGGTAGTAGGGGAAGAAATAGGCGAAGGCCCACACCAGCGTGTAAGCGACGCCGTCGAAGCCGGGGTACACGCCGTAGACCAGCGAGGCGCCGCGGGTGGCGAGCGTGTGGCCGAAGACGAACACGAGCAGCACGATCGCGGTGATCCGCTGCCAGCGGGCCCGCGGGTTACCGGCGGGCTTCTGGCCGCGTCGTCGCCGTCGCGCCATCCGCCACACGCTGACGACGACGTGCACCACCAGCGGGCCGAGGACGCACGCGAGCTCGACGAGCGGCGCCTGGTAGGCGGCCCGCAGCTGGCCCTGCAATTCGTCGTACACCTCGGGGCCGGCGGCAGCGAACATTTGATTGGCGAGGTGGGCGAGGAGGAAGAGCGCGAACAGGGCGCCGCTGGCGGCCTGAACGCGGATGAGCGCGCGCTCGCGCGCGGCGTCGCGGGAAGGGTCGGTCGCGTGACTCATGCAGCCGGGACGAGACAGGCCGTCGCCGGCGTGACAGGTAGAATTCGCGCCTCGGTCGCGAGGCGGTGACTCGCTGGCGCGCAGATCCGCGCGGGCCGGCGACGCCGCGGGTTGCGGCGGGTGCTCGTCGCCGGCGGGGGCCGCTGCACGCGGCAGCGGGGCCGATGGCACGACCCTGCAGGTTCGGAGCGCCCGGGCTGTGGCAGTTGCGGACCCCGCAGTGCGGCGGCGTGGTGAGCGGCCGTCTCGACGTCGCCACGCGCCTCGGCGCCACCATCGACGCAGGCGGCGGCGAGGTCATCGGCGTGCCGGCCACTCGCACCATCCAGGGTCGGACGCGCTGCGAGCGAGAGCCGACGCGCGTCGTTGCCGGTCACCGGCACGACACGAGCCGCCGACAACCCGACCTGTCCTGAGTGCCATCACCACGTCCGGCGCCAGCAGCACGGCAAGCTTTCGACGGCCGGAGCTCCGCGGCGTGATGGAGAAGGAGGTCGCATGCAGGCGTGCCCTGCATGCCGCTCCGACCACCTCGACGACCGCCCTGCGGTAGGCATGCCGACGACATCGCCACGCGCCTGCGAGCCGCTCTCACCGCCGCGTCGGACCCTCGAGAGCCGCCGGTTCGGGCTTGAAGTCATCGTGGATGGACGCCGCGCAGAATCGCGCGTG
The DNA here is from genome assembly GCF_002343915.1 of Nannocystis exedens. Classification (GTDB taxonomy): domain Bacteria; phylum Myxococcota_A; class Polyangia; order Nannocystales; family Nannocystaceae; genus Nannocystis; species Nannocystis exedens. The sequence goes on from NZ_NETK01000001.1 coordinate 8,686,127, forward strand.
TCGCCAAAGCTCGTGGGTGTCGGGCTCGACCGATCTCGCGGGCGACCGAGGACGGCGATCGGACCGTCGCGACGGCGATGAATCTTCGTGAAAGTCGCCTGCAGGGGCGCGGAGGGCCGGCTGAAGGCCGCTCGTGGGCGGGCCCTCGCGGCCGCGACGCCGGCCCAAATCGGTTGTAAAACCGGCGCTGGAGGGGTCGTGAGTTGCCGCCGCGGCTCCGCTTGATCCGCGCGAGAACACCCCGTTGCGATATACACATCGTCACGGAGTACGGACCTTGCCACAGATGATTTTGGAAGACTTCAACCTCGAGAACGCCGAACGCCGCCTCTGCAACGAGGCGCTCACCACCGCCGGCAACATCGTCGGCGCGGCGTCTCTCCTCGGCATCACCCGGCACGCGCTCAAGCGGCGGATCATCAAGCTCGGCCTCGAGTGGCCGCGTCGGGGCGGTCAGTCCGCCGCGGTGTCGGCGTCGGCGTCGGCGCACACGAGCTGAGCCACCGCCGCGTCCAGGGCCCTCGTCCTGGCAGCGCGGACCGGCCCCGCGGCGCTCCTCGACGGGCGCCGCACGACGGCCGCGCCGGACCTGCCCGGCTGCGCCGAACCTCGCCCCTCGAGCGGCTCCGGTGTCGACCCAGAGTTCTGCTCCGAAGTACATGTCCTGAAGTTCAGTAGGTCCCGTGGGCGCGAGCGCGCCCCGCATGCCCGAGCGGGTCTCGGAGCGGCGGGGCGGGCTCGGGCCGGCAGGGCATGGGCCGCCTCGCGGCGGCTCCTCCAGCTCGGGCCGGCTGTGGCATGCTCGCGGTATGCACGAGGCCGACCGTTTCAGCGCGCTGCGGACCGCGGTCCAGCAGGCGATCTTAACCCGCGACGGCGCCACCGACCGCGCGACTCGCCGCCGCGCGTACGAGGGCGAGGGCTCGCCCGGGGCGATCGCCGAGTACGTGGCGACGGTGCAGCGCAACGCGGACCGCGTCGACGACGACATGATGGCGGCGGTGCGCCAGGCGGGGCTCGACGACGACGCGATCTTCGAGCTCACGGTGGCGACCGCGGTCGGCGAGGCGACGCGGCAGTTCGAGGCGGGCATGGCGGCGTTGGTGGCGGCGCTGGCGGAGAGGGAGGGCTGACATGCGGATCCCGTCGATCGAGTCGCCGCGCGGCCTGCGGGAGAAGTTGATGCTGGGGCTGATCCGCGTGCTCAGCGGGCACCGGGCGCCCGACGTCGTCCGCACCCTGCGCTACCGGCCGGAGATGTTCGGCAAGCCGATGGGCGCGCTGTTCCAGGAGGTGCTGCGCGGGCCGTCCGAGTGGTCGATCGGCGAGCGCGAGCTGTTCGCCGCCTGGGTGGCGAAGAAGAACGAGTGCGAGTTTTGAACGCGGGCCCACGGCGCGGTCGCGTCGAAGGTGATGGGCGACGAGACGGTCGCGGCGGCCCTGGCCGACCCCGACGCCGCGGCGCTGCCCGAGAAGGTCAAGGCCACCCTGCGGCTGCTGACGAAGGTGACCCGCGCCCGCGAGTCGCTCACGGCCGCCGACGTCGCGCCGGTGCTGGCCGCCGGGGTGTCGCGCCAGGGGGTGATCGACGCGCTGATGGTGGCGTTCGCGTTCAACGTGATCACGCGCCTGGCCGACGCCTTCGAGTTCGAGGTGCCGCCGCAGGCGTCGTTCGACGCCTCGGCGAAGATGCTGCTCACCCGCGGCTACAAGTGAGCGGCCGCGAGACGACCGCAGGCGCTGCGGCGTCGCGGCCAGCGAGGTGTCCGGAAGGACATGTCGCTGCGGGGCGCGGCCAGGCGCGAGGCGGCCGGGCACGCGGTGTCGGGCGCCGAGGACCGAGCGCCGCGGCCGTCGGTGTGCTCGTGCGTCGCGTCAGGGCTCGGTGACGGGCCCGAGCGGACCCGTCACGGCGAGTATGTCCCGCGGGACCGAGCGCCCCGCCGTCAGTGGCTCGGGCGACGCATCTGGGCTTGGTGACGGGTCCGAGCGGCGCGTCACGGCGAGTCTGTCCGCGGGACCGTGGGTGATGCCATGACCGAAAGGACAGGTGGTGGCGCCGCGCTCGGACATGTCCTCGGGACATATCATCGTCAGCGCGTGGCGACGGCCAGGCGCTCGATGTGGTCCCTCCAGGCGGCCAGGGCCGCGGGGCGCAGCTCGGCGAGCGCGTGCGGCCCCGTGTGCGTGAGGACCAGGCGGGCGCCGCCCGGCCCGGGCGACAACTCCCAGCGGACGCGGCCGACCGGGCGACCGTCGCGCAGCCACCTGTACTCGAGGACAGACGAGGGCGCGAGCTCGGTGATCGGGCCGGCGGGGGCGACTTCGCTGGTCGCGGCGGCCGGGGGCGGATCGCCGACGGCCAGCGAGGCGCCGGCGCCCGCGAGCAGGGCGGGCCAGACCCGCTCGACGGGGCGGCGGAACTGCCGCTCGAAGCGGACGACCCACCCGTCGGGCGTGGCCTCGGCGCGACCCTCGGCCAGGCCGAAGGCGGCGACGAAGGCCTCGTGCGCGGCCCAGGTGTCGTCGGGCGGGACGAACGGGCGCTCCTCCAGCGCGGCTTCGAGGGCGTCGAGGCAGACGTGCCAGCCGCTGGCGAAGCTGGCCGCGCCGGCCCGGTCGTCGAAGGTGTGGACGAGCACGAGGAGGCTGCCCGGGCCGTCGGGGTGGACCTCCCAGCGCAGGTGATCGCCGCTCCACGTGAAGCCGAACACGCGCGGGGGCTCGAGGTCGGTCACCACGCCGGTGTCGACGTGGTCGCCCATGGTGAAGCGGATCGCGCCGCCCACCCGCAGGTCGATGTCCATCGCCGCCGGGAACCACGCGACGAGGTGCGGGGCCTCGGTGAGGGCGCGCCAGACCTTGGCGGGCGGGTGCTTCAGCCGGTGCTCGATGCGGAGGACGTGACGTCCGTCGATGGTGTGAAAGCTGTCGTTCATGTGGGCTCCTTCGCCGGGGGGTCGTCGTCGTCGTCGGGCATGGAATCGAGGTGGCGCTCGAGCGCGGCGAAGCTGCTCTCCCACATGCGGCGGTACGGGGCGAGCCATCGATCGATGGCCCGCAGCGGCTCCGGGCACAGCCGGTACCAGCGCCGCGTGCCGTCGCGGCCGACTCGCACGAGGCCCGCCTCGCGCAGCGCCTTGAGGTGCTTCGACGTGCTCGGCTGCGGCAAGCCGAGCCGCTCGGTCAGCTCGCCGACGAGGCGCGGACGCTCGCGCAAGAGGTCGAGGATCTGCCGCCGCGCCGGCTCGGCCAGGACTTGAAACGCCTCGGACACGCCAACAGCGTGGCCCAACGAGTATATGCTTGCAAGAGAATATATTTGCGCAAAACGCGCAAGCACCCTGCGGGGCCGGGGGCGCTCGCGGCCGAGAGCTCGGGCGAGCACGGCACGTCGCGGCTCATCGCTGGCCGGCGCGGGTGCGGGTATCGATTCGGGCGCGGACCCGCGGGCGATGGAGCGTGTATCATGCGTCCCTGCCGCTCCGATCGAACGCAACTGCGGGCGCGTCCTGGCGGTTGCGCGTCCGGTCAGCGACCCTGGGCGATGCAGCGCTCGATCAGCTTGCGGCTCATGCCGGTGAAGCGGCACAGGCGATCGACGCGGTCGTCGGCGTAGGCGAGGTTGATGATCATGAGGTCGAGGTCGAGGATCTTCAGCAGGCTGCGCGCGGCGGCGGCGCGGCGCTCGGGGTCGTCGAGGTTGGCCTCGAGCAGCGCGAGGCCCTCGCCGCGGAGGAAGCTGGTGACGGCCTCGACCCACCACGGGCGGACGCCGACGCGGACGTGGGCGAGGCCGATCCGCCAGCGCTCGGCGAAGTAGCGCTCGCCGTAGTCGCCGGCGAACAGCTCGGACAGCCAGCGCAGGTGGGTCTGCTTGAGCGCGTCGACGCGGCCGGCGATCAGCGCGGCCTGCTCGGGGTCGGCGGCGAGCTTGGCGTAGAAGCGGTCGGTGAGGGCGGGGCCGTGGGCCGCGAACAGCGGGGCCAGGTCGCGCAGGCGCGCGGCGTCGTCGGCGTCGAAGCCGATGAAGCGGCAGATCGCGGCGTACACTTCGGACGAGTCGGTCATGGGGGCTCCTGCGGGGTCGCGGCGCGCGTCAGCCAGGGGCCGAGCAGCGCCAGCAGCTTGCGGGTGATGTGATTGGTGTGGCGCCGCCAGGTGCGGCCGCCGGGGACGAAGACGACGAGGAACAGCCGCGGCACGCAGTCGCGCGCCAGCGGGCGAATGACGACACGGCCGGCGTCGGGCGCGGCGAGGGTGAGCTCGTCGACGCCCGCGAGCCCGAGGTCGCGGACGGCGCGGTTGACGATGTCGTCGAACAGGCTGGTGAGCCCGGCGGCGACGTCGCTGCGCGCGTGCTCGCCGGCGGCGGCGACGAGCAGGCCCTGGTCGGTACACACGAGCGACAGCGGGTAGCCGCCGCCGCGGTTCATGCCGCCCAGGAGCGTGGTGAGCTGGGCCTCGACCCCGTGCATCGGCCTCACCCGAGCAGGCGGCCGATCTCCTTCGCCGCGCGCGAGATGTCGAGGAAGACGAGGCCGAGCTTGGCGGCCTCGGTGGCGAGCACGGTGAGCACGGCGTCGGCGCCGGTGCGGGCGAGGATCGCAAAGCCCTGCGAGCCGCGGACCATGACCAGCGAGAACTCGCCGCGCGCCAATTCGCGGACGATCCGCTCGCTCATGCCGAGGAGCGCGGCGCTCATGGCGGCGACCCGGTCGTCCTCGACGTCGGCGGGCAAGGCCGAGGCGATGAGGAGGCCGTCGTTGTCGACGACGGCCGCGGCCTCGATGTCGGGGGTGGTGGTGGAGAGGTTGCGCAGCAGCTTGCTTATCTGTTCGGAACGGGTCATCGGAATTCCTCCGCGTCGGGCCCGGCCGCGGCGCGGCGCCGGGCGAGGGCCCGCAAGTTCTGTTGGACCGCGCGATCGTCCGGCCTGCGGGCGAGGGCGCGGCGGAGCAGCGATTCGGCGGCGTCGTAGTCGCCGCGGCGGGCGAGCGCGCGGCCGCGGTCGACGAGGTCGTCGAAGTCCTCGCTGTCGACCACGGCGCGCGGGGGCGGGCGCCGCTGGGCGTCGGGGACGCGCTCGACGAGGCCGAGGCGCAGGGCGTCGAGGGCGGCGTCGATCACGAGGGTGACGATCCCGAGGGCCGGATCGACGAGCTCCGCGAGGGTGCGGTGGCCGTCGAGCTCGAGCACGATCGGGTCGAACGGGCCGCCCGTGGGCTTCCACGGCCTGTCGTCGACCCGCCGCAGCACGGCGTCGGCGAGCCGCTTCCACTCGTCGCGCAGGCGATAGGCGTCCATCAGCGCGAAGGTGACGTTGTCGCCGCAGCGATCGCCGGCCGGCTCGCCGCGGGCCAGCACGAAGCGGCCGCGGTCGTGGAACGCGAGCTCGCGCAGGGCCTCGACGCCGCTCAGCCGACCGCAGGCGACGCCGCCCACATGACCCTTGAGCAAGGTGATCTCGCCGCGGCCCTCGACGCGCAGCCACCCGCTTATCGCCTCGACCTGCGCCAGTTGCAATAACGAGACGAGGCTCACGTCGCGCAGGTCCCCGCGCAGGAGCTCGGTAGATCGGGGGCGCAACGCGCGTATGGGCTCCATCACCGCCATTCTCCGGTCGACAGCCAATCGATGCACTGCACTGTATCACCGGCGATACGCGACACCAGCGAGTCGTGCCGGCAAGACTTGCGGGATCCGTGCGCGGGACGGACAGGCGTCGCGCCGCATGTACGCGCGACGTCGACCTGCCCCGGCGTCATCAGGGCCCGCCGCTGACGCACGGGCACGGCGCTGCGACCCGGCTTCGCAGCGAGGCCGAGGGGCGCTGCGCACGGGTCGGCGCGAGCCGGCGGAGAGCGGGGTGCAAGGACGCGAATGACTGGATGGGGCGTGAGCCGCGGATTGGCGAATGTCGTGCAGGCGATGGAGCAGGCGGTCCGCGCCGAGAAGGCGAGCGAACGGCCGATGAGGTGAGCGTGGCATGGCGGCGGGCGGGCGGCCCGGCGCTTTCGCAGAGAAGGCGAGTGATGATCCATGCGGCGAAATCAGTGGACGACGAACGTCGTGCAGGGGAGCCGCGAGGCAGGGGGCTCACCGCCGGGTCGTCCGAGCTCGGGGTGGAGGGGAGGAGTGTCCAATGGGGTGACAGCCCCACGAGGCAGGCGGATGCTCAACAGGGCGAGCGCAAGGCGGACGGTGAATGGGGTGAGGAGCGGGCGAGCAGAGCGGCGGGGCGGGACCGGGGTCGCGGCGTCGTCGACGGCGCGCTCGTTCGCGCGGCGAGGATCGTCCTCGGGGCGGGAATATGCGGCCGCTCGTCGAGTTCATCGTCGCATGCTCTCACGCGGGGTCATGGTCGCGTCGCTCGTCGCGGCGGGCTGTAGTACCCAGCTGTCCCCGCTTCACGACGCGCCCGTCGCCTTGCCCGCGCTGCCCGAGGCCGCGGGCCCGCCGGTGTCGCTGCTCGTGTGTCGATTCGACGACCTCCGCGGCGAGCGGCTGATGACCACCTCGCCGATCGGCCTGGTCCCCGGGCCCAATCTTCTTTACATGGGGAACACGATCCACTACGTCGACCGCGGCGGGTTCGCGGGCAGCAAGAACGGACGACCGCTGGTCCGCACCGGCGACCTCCAGACGGCGCTGCCCGACCTGCTGGCGGCGACGATCCGCGAGGCGCGGCCCGACTGGCCGATCGAGGTCACGGCCTCGCCCGAACGCTGCCGCGCCGGCGGCGACGCGGCCTACGTGATCGACGGCGCCATCCGCCGCACCGACCTGCGCCTCCACAGCAACGCGGTGCCCCTCGGCGTGCTGGCGCTGCTCGGGGCGCCGTTCACGTTCCTGTCGTTCGAGGGGGAGCTGGACGTGGAGATCCGGCGCGCCGACAGGGGGGCGATCGCGTGGCGCCACGGGTTCCGCATCGACGAGCGCCGCGCGGTGGGGCTGTATTACGGCCACGAGGCGGCGTACTCGCTGTTCTCGTCGCTGCTGCAGGAGGCGGTGGCGCACAGCGTCGCCAGCGCGATCCACATCGCCGAGCGCAACGCGTGAGGGGGCGGGGGCGACCGAGGGCGCGACCGAGGGGCTCGTGATCCTCGCCGGTGCGTGCGAGCGACAGGGCAATGGGAGGACCGCGTGCGTCGGAGTCCGGGGCACCGAGGAGCGCTCGCGGCGGGTCGTCCACTGCGGGGGTGACCGCAGGACGTGACTCGTGCGGCGAGGCGGCGGCGAGCGGCCACCGTCCGGCCGGGGCGTCGAATGCGGACCCGAGCGGTCACGGGACCGTCCCGCGGTTGCGCAGGGGAATCGACGGTAGGCCGTCGCAGCAGCTCGCCGTCGGGTGCTCGCCGAGGCGGCGATCTGTCGCAGCGCGGGGCTGCCCACGGGATGTCTTTTGAAACATGCGGTCGATCGACCGCGGGACGCCGCACGCGAGGCATGATTCACGGCGGCCCGCCGCTGGATCGAGCAGGCGCTGGCTGCGGGCCGTAATTCGGGCGTCCTCGAAGATTGGTGGCAGGGCGACCCGGTTGCGGCTGGTGGGCCCGCCGGTTACCGTCGGAAGGTGCGGGCCCGTCTCTGTTTCTTGAACAAGAGGAAGGTGAGAGAGGGGGCGACGCGCCAGACGACCGCCTCGGCGCCTGCTCGAGGATCGGCGTCGCCGAGGCCGGAGAGCGGCACGGTGATGATTGGGCCGACGGCGAGGGCGGCGGTGCGGGGAATCGCGGCGGATGGCGAGGTGCTGCCGAAAGTCGCGGCCAGCGAAGGAGCGGCGGCGGGGGCGGCGGTGCGGCGAATCGTGGTCGGAGGGGAGGACGGGCTCGCGCCGTCGGGCGCGGTGTTTTCATCCGGACCCGGTGCCGGTGCATCGACCCGCGGCGAGCCGGGACGAGGCAAGGCTTTTCTTTGCGCGGCATTCGTCGATCGCGGTGGGTTGCAATCACAGCTGTTCGCAGCTCGGCGGCGTCGTCGGCTCGCGGCGGGTCTCGAGATTCACGGCCCCGGGAGCGGGCAGGGCGCGGGCGATCGCGGGTGCGGTCGATCGCGGCCTGGTCGCGCCGGGGAGGGTGGTGGCCGCGTCGGTGAGTGCCGACGGTCCGCCGATGCGCTCCGGGGGGCGGTGGTGGGCCGAACTGTGATTCGCAGCGGTGACCGCGGCGGTCTCGCGCGGCGAGCGGACCCGATCGTGCGGCGCCGTGTTCGGGGTCGTGACAGTCCGGGTCGGCGAGCGTGGCCACGCCGTCGCGCGACGCACGAGCGCGGGACAGTCCGGTCGGCGAGCGGGGAGGTGCGCTGGATCGATTGTCGGCACGACGCGCAAGGGTGGTATGATTCGTCGAGCGATCCCCTCGGCGTCGACGTACCGTCGGGCCGCCGGGCGGCCTCATCGGGGTCCAGTGCAAGCAGCAGTCGCCGACCTCACGGCCGGAGAGCGTCCGCGTCCGCAGCGGTCGCGAAATGTGGAGACAGACCGATGCACATCCAAGGGCGCGCGATGCTGACCTTTCCTGTAGTGTGTCGGCGGCGTCCGAGAAACACACCAGGGTGTGCACATCGCGCGGCGAGCCGCTCGCTGCAGGAGCCGTGAATGGTTCACCATGTCATTCGCCCGGGAGATCTCCCCGCGCCGCACGAAGTCGTTGCACCGGCGCGAAAATTCGTTGCCCGGCGTCGCGACACCTCGAAATACATGGTTCGGCGAATGACATTCGCGAAGCGAATGGCGGACAGCTGTCCGGCCGGTAGAATTCGGATTACTCGGCGAGTTGCCGCGGTGTATATCTATTCATACCCGCTACACGGGACATAGTCTTTATTTGGCTCCACGACTACGGGCATTTCCTCGGCGATACATATCCGCGCGCGAGAGAAGTGGCTGGGACGGGCTCTAGCGCGTGCTCTTCGCGCATAAAGGGGGAAATGTGCACCTTCGTCGCTCGGATGTATACACGGGAGTTGACTGCGTCGACGTCGGCCCACCGCATCGGGAGGGCCCTGTCGCGGGCTACACAATTTCGGCCTCGTGCGAGCAGGCGCTGGTATGGCTGCGCCTGGGGCTGTTCGGGCCGTCGCCGGTGAACCACCGCTGCGCCGGCGCATGGATCGACGGACCCGTCGACGCGGCGCGGGTCGAGCAGGCGACGCTCCGGCTCGGGGAGCGCCACGATCTGCTGCGGACGACCTTCCGCGAGCAGTCCCAGGAGAACGGCGAACCGCGGCTGTACCAAGTGATCGCCGGGGCCGCGTCGCAGCGGCTGGTCCGCATCGAGGGCGGCGACTGGAGCGAGGAGGAGGTGCTGCGCCGCGCCGGCGAGGCGGCCCGCAGCAGCCTCGACCCCCGCGACGAGCCACCCTGGCGGATCTACCTGATCCGCCAGCGCGCCGGCCGTCACCTGGCTGTATTGGTCGTACACGCGCTGCTCGCCGATGCAGACAGCGACGCGGAGTCCCTCCTCAAGGAATGGCAAATGCTGGTCGAGGGGACCGGTCCAATGGCCGGACAGGTGACCGGCGTCTATACGCAACACCTGCGCGCCCAGGCCGAGTCGCTGGAGACGCCGCAGACGCGCGGGGCGATCGCGTGGTGGCAGGCCCAGCACGCGAGCGCGCCGGCGCTGCTCGAGCTGCCGGTGGACCGCCCGCGCTCGCCGGTGCCCGCCCGCACCGGGGGCAGGGTGTCGCGCCGGGTCGGCGACGACCTGCCGGCGGCGCTGACGGCCGCGGCGACCCGGGCCGGCGTCGACGTCGAGACGGTCGCGCTGGCGGGGCTGCTGGCGGTGCTGCATCGCTACACCGGGCAGGCGGAGCTGGTGGTCGAGGCACGCGCGGCCAGGCCGGCGGGGAAGCTGCGCCTGGGGCCCGTGGCCGACCGCTGGATGCTGCGCGTCACGGTCGCGCCGGCGCAGGGCTTCGAGGCGCTGCTGGAGCGCACGCGGGCGGCCATCGCCACGGCGCAGGAGCACGGGGCGCTGGCCTCGCTGGTCGCGGCCATGACGACCCGCGCGCCAGGTTGCCAGGTCTACTTCCACGGCACGTGCGCCGAGCCGTCGGCGGTCGCCCTCGACCTCGGGGTGGTGGGCCACGAGCTCGAGCTGTCGATCGACCTGCGCGACGGGCTGCTGGTCGCCGCCTACGACCGCGACCTGTTCGAGGCCGACACGGTGGCGCGATTGCTCGGCCACTGGGAGATGGTGCTGGTCGCGGGCCTGGCCGAGCCGGCGCGGCCGATCGCCAAGCTGGCGCTGCTGGTGCCGGCCGAGCTGCAGACGATCGTCCACCAGTGGAACGCCACCGACGCGCCCCACGTCGGGCCCGACTGCCTGCACGGGCTGTTCGCCGCCCAGGTCGCGCGCACGCCCGAGGCGCCGGCGGTGGTGGGCGCCGGCGTGCGCCTGTCGTACCGCGAGCTGCACGCCCGCGCGACCCGGCTGGCCTGGCGCCTGCGGGCCCTCGGCGTCGGCGTCGACGTGCCGGTCGGGCTGTTCCTCGATCGCTCGCTCGAGCTCGCGGTCGGGGTGCTGGCGATCTTGATGGCCGGGGGGACCTACGTGCCGCTCGACCCGGCGTACCCGGCGGAGCGCGTCGGATGGATCGTCGCCGACAGCGGGGCGGTGGCGATGGTGACGACCTCGGCGCTGGCGGCCGCGCTGCCCGAGTGCCAGGCCCAGCCGGTGCTGGTCGACGCGCCGTTCGAGGCCAGCCCGGTGCCGCTGCCGCGCACCGACCCGGGCGACCTGGCGTACGTGATCTACACGTCGGGCTCGACGGGCCGGCCGAAGGGGATAGGGATGCCGCACGCGGCGCTCGTCAACCTGATCGAGTGGCACGCGGAGGCGCTGCTCGGCGGGGCGCGCACGCTGCAGTTCGCGGCGCTCGGCTTCGATGTGTGCTTCTACGAGATGTTCACGGCCTGGCGCACGGGCGGCTCGGTCCACATGATCGAGGAGGCGGTCCGCCACGACGTGGCCCGCCTCGGCGCGGTGATCGAGGCCGAGGCGATCGAGAAGGTCATCCTGCCGGTGGTGGTGCTGCAGCAGCTGGCGGAGGAGTTCGCCGACCGCCCGGAGGTGCTGCGCAGCCTCAAAGAGGTGACGACGACGGGCGAGCAGATGCACCTGACCGCGCCGGTGATCGCGTTGTTCGAGCGCCTGCCCCACTGCACCCTGCACAATCACTACGGGCCGGCGGAGACCCACGTGGTCACCGCGTTCGCGCTGCCCGAGGCGCGCTCGCAGTGGGTGCCGCACCCGCCGATCGGGCGGCCGATCGCCAACACCCGCGTGCGGGTGCTCGACCCGCACATGAACCTGTGCCCGGTCGGCGTGCCCGGCGAGCTGTACCTCGGCGGCGAGGGCCTGGCCCGCGGCTACTGGAACCGGCCCGACCTGACGGCCGAGCGGTTCGTCCCCGATCCGTTCGCCACGGAGCCGGGGGCGCGGCTTTATCGCACCGGCGACATCACCCGCCAGCGGCCCGACGGGACCCTCGAGTACCTCGGCCGGCGCGACGATCAGGTGAAGATCCGCGGGGTCCGGGTCGAGCTCGGCGAGGTGCTGTCGGCGATCTCCCGCCACCCGCGGGTGCAGGAGGCGGTGGTCATCGCCCGCGAGGACACGCCCGGCGAGCGCCGGCTGGTGGCCTACTTCGTGCCGACGCAGGGCGAGGCGGCCGGCGAGGTGGCGATCGAGCTGCGCGCGTTCCTCCGCCGCTCGCTGACGGAGGCGATGATCCCGACGGCGTTCGTGGGCCTGCGCGAGCTGCCGCTGACGCCGAACGGGAAGATCGACAAGCGGGCGCTGCCGCGGCCGGAGGACGAGGCGACGGCGGGCACGTCGGTGCCGCCGCGCTCGGAGCTCGAGGTGTCGCTGGCGGCGATCTGGCAAGACGTGCTGAAGGTCGAGCGGGTCGGCGCGCACGACGACTTCTTCGCGCTCGGCGGGCACTCGCTGCTGGCGACGCAGGTGCTGGCGCGGGTGCGGCGGACCTTCGGGGTCGAGCTGGCGCTGGCGGAGCTGTACGCGGGGCCGACGGTGGCGGGGCTGGCGGCGCTGGTGCGGGCCCGGCGGGCGCCGGCGAGCGAGGCGAGTCCGATCGAGCCGGCGCGGCGCGACGGGCCGCTGCCGCTGTCGCTGGCGCAGGAGCGGCTGTTCTTCCTCCACCGCCTGGCGCCCGAGAGCACGGCCTACAACTGCCCGCACGGGTTCCGCCTGCGCGGCCGGCTCGACGCGGCGGCGCTGCAGCGCGGGCTCGACGGGTTGGTGGCGCGTCACGAGGCGCTGCGGACGACGTTCCTCGAGGTCGAGGGGCAGGCGCGGCAGGTGATCGCGGCCCGCGGCGCGGTGCCGCTGCGCCGCTTCGATCTGCGCGGCCTGCCGGACGAGCTGCGGGCGCTCGAGCTCGAGCGAAGGCTGGCGGTCGAGGTGCGGCGGCCGTTCGACCTCGAGCGCGGGCCGCTGGTGCGCGGGTGCCTCGTGCAGCTCGCCGACGAGGAGCACTTCCTGCTGCTCGACCTGCACCACATCGTCACCGACGGCTGGTCGATGCGGCTCCTGCTCGACGAGCTGGCGGCGCTCTACGAGGCCGACGTGCGCGGGGAGGAGGCCTCGCTCGCGCCGCTCGGGCTGCAGTTCGCCGACTACGCGGCGTGGGAGCGCGGGCGCCTGCAGCAAGGGCTGGAGCGGTCGATCGCGTGGTGGCGCGAGACGCTGGCCGACGCGCCGCGGCTCTTGCCGCTGCCGACGGACCGGCCGCGGCCGAACACGCAGAGCTTCCGCGGCGGGGCGGTGGCGCTGCGCCCGGGGGCGGAGGTCAGCGCGGCGCTGCGGCGGATCGGCGCGCCGGCCGGGCTGTCGCCGACGCTGGTGCTGCTGGCCGGGTTCGCGGCGCTGCTGCACCGCTACACCGGCGAGCCCGTGATCGTGCTCGGGATGCCGACGGCGGCCCGCGACCGCGTCGAGCTCGAGGGGCTGGTCGGGTTCTTCGTCAACACGCTGCCGATCCGCGTCGACCTCGCCGGCGACCCGAGCTTCCTCGAGCTGCTGGCGCAGGTGCGCAAGACGACGCTGGCGGCCTACGACCACGACGCGGTGCCGTTCGACCGCATCGTCCAGGAGCTGAGGCCCGAGCGCACGCTGAGCCACAACCCGATCGTGCAGGTCGGCTTCGCGCCGCAGCCGCCGGGGGCCCGCGCGCTGCGGCTGGCCGGGCTGCAGGTCGAGAGCGTCGAGGCCGACGTGCCGCGGGCGATCTTCGACCTGACGCTGTACGTGTCCGAGGAGGCCGGCGAGCTGGCGGCGTCGCTCGAGTACAGCGCCGACCTGTTCGAGCGCGCGACGATCGAGCGCATGGGCGAGCACCTGCTGGCGCTGCTGCGCGGGGCGATCGCGCGGCCGCAGGGGCGGGTGTCGCAGGTGCCGATCCTCGGGCCGGAGGAGCGCGCCGACGTGGTGACGCGCTGGAACCGGACCGCGGCGGCGCCGGGCCGGCCGGAGATGATGCACGCGCTGGTGGCCCGGGCGGCGGCGCAGGACCCGGCGCGCGTCGCGGTGACTCTCGGCGACGAGCGGCTGACGTACGCCGAGCTCGAGCGGCGCGCCGGGGCGCTGGCGCGGCACCTGGCGGCGCGAGGCGTGGGCGCCGAGTCGCTGGTGGCGATCAGCGTCGAGCGCTCGCTCGAGCTGGTGATCGCGGTGGTGGCGGTGCTCAAGGCGGGGGCGGCGTTCCTGCCGCTCGACCCGGCGTATCCGGCGGAGCGGCTGGCGTTCATGCTAGAAGACAGCGGGGCGCGGGTGGTGCTGACGCAGGCGCGGCTGGCCGAGCGGTTCGCCGGGCGCGAGGTGATCCGGCTCGACGCCGATCATGCGGCGATCGATGCGGATCCAACGGACGTGACCGTGGCCGACGATCCCGCGCGGGCGGCCTACGTGATCTACACGTCGGGCTCGACGGGGCGGCCGAAGGGGGTGGTGGTCGAGCACCGCAGCGCGGTCAACCTGGCGCGGGCCCAGCGGGCGCTGTTCGGGCTGACGGAGGCCAGCGTGGTGCTGCAGTTCTCGGCGCTGAGCTTCGACGCGTTCGTGTTCGAGCTGCTGCTGGCGTGGGGCGTCGGCGCGACCCTGTGCCTGCTGCCGCCGCGCCTGCCGGTGCCGGGGCCCGAGTTCAGCGAGCTGCTGCGCAGCCAGCGGGTGTCGATGTGCGTGCTGCCGCCGTCGGTGCTGGCGGCGATGGCCGACGACCCGCTGCCCGACCTCGTGCACGTGGTCGCGGCCGGCGAGGCCTGCAGCGCCGAGCTGGTGGCGCGGTGGGGCCGGGGGCGGCGGTTCGTCAACGCCTACGGGCCGACCGAGACGACCGTGTGCGCGACCGCGGCGCCGTGCGAGCCCGGCGAGGGCCCGCCGCCGATCGGCCGGCCGCTCGTCGACGTGCAGGTCTACGTGCTCGACCCGGCCGGCAACCCGGCGCCGGTCGGCGTGTTCGGCGAGCTGTACGTCGGCGGCGCCGGCGTGGCCCGCGGCTACCTCGGGCGGCCTGCGCTGACGGCCGAGCGGTTCGTGCCGGATCCGTTCTCCGGCGTGCGCGGGGCCCGGCTGTACCGCACCGGCGACCGCGTGCGCTGGCGGGCTGACGGGCAGCTCGAGTTCGCGGGGCGGCTCGATCGCCAGGTCAAGCTCCGCGGCTTCCGCATCGAGCTCGGCGAGGTCGAGGCGGTGGTCCGCGCCCACCCCGAGGTGCAGGACGCGGCGGTGGTGGCGGCGCGCCAGGAGCTGGTGGCCTACGTGGTGCCGCGCGCGGCCCAGGCGAGGCTGTCGGCGGCGGTGCGCGAATTCGCGCGAGCGCGGCTGCCGGGGCACATGGTGCCGTCGGCGGTGGTCGTGGTGGAGGCGTTCCCGACGCTGCCGAACGGCAAGGTCGACGTGCGGGCGCTGGCGGAGCGCAGCCCGCGGGCGGAGGCGCGGGCGCTCGCGCTGCCGCGCTCGCAGGTGGAGCAGGCGCTGGCGGCGATCTGGCGCGAGGTGCTGAACCTCGAGCAGGTCGGGATCGACGAGCCGTTCTTCGAGCTCGGCGGGCACTCGCTGCTGCTGGCGCGGGTGCGCACGGCGATCGAGGCGCGGTTCGGGCGGCGGCTCGACATGGTCGAGCTGTTCCAGCACCCGACGATCCGCAGCCTGGCGGGCCGGCTCGCGGGGGCGACGGCGGAGGTTGCAGCTGCAACGACGGCGACCCGGCCGGAGGGCGCGAGCGAGGCGATCGCCATCGTCGGCATGGCGGGGCGCTTCCCGGGGGCCGACGACGTCGAGGCGCTGTGGCAGAACCTGCTCGCGGGGGTCGAGGGGATCCGCTTCGCCGACGCGGAGGAGCTGACGGCGGCGGGGGTCGACCCGGCGCTGCGCACGGCGCCCGGGTTCGTGCCGGCGTTCGGGCGCATGAACGACGCGTTCTGCTTCGACGCGGCGTTCTTCGGCTACAGCCCGCAGGAGGCGCGGCTGATGGACCCGCAGCAGCGGGTGTTCCTCGAGGCGGCGTTCGCGGCGCTCGAGGACGCGGGCTGCGACCCGGCCCGCGGGACGCTGCGCGTGGGCGTGTTCGGCGGCTGCGACGCGCCGCGCCACTGGCTGGCGCTCGGCGGCTCGGCCGGGGGGATCGACGAGTTCCAGCGCGGGGTGGCCAACATCCCCGACAACCTGACGTCGCGCGTGGCCTACAAGCTGGGGCTGCGCGGGCCGGCGGTGACGGTGCTGTCGGCGTGCTCGACGTCGCTGGTGGCGGTCCACCTGGCCAGCCAGAGCCTGCGCGCCGGCGAGTGCGACGTGGCCCTGGCCGGCGGCGCCGCGGTGGCGCCGGCGTCGGTGCTCGGCCACGTCCACGAGGACGGGTCGATCCTGTCGCCCGACGGCCATTGCCGGCCCTTCGACGCCGAGGCCGGCGGGACGGTGGCGGCCAGCGGGGTCGGGGTGGTGGTGCTGAAGCGCCTCGCCGACGCGCTGCGCGACGGCGACGCGATCCGGGCGGTGATCCGCGGCTCGGCGATCGGCAACGACGGGGCCGAGAAGGTCGGCTACACGGCGCCGGGGCTGCAGGGCCAGGTCGACGTGCTGCGCCGGGCCTACGCGGCGGCCGAGGTGTCGCCGGCGAGCGTGGCGCTGGTCGAGGCCCACGGGACGGCGACGCGGCTCGGCGACCCGATCGAGGTGGCCGCGCTGACGCAGGTGTTCCGCGGGGCGGAGGCGCCGGTCGGCAGCTGCGCGCTGGGGTCGGTGAAGAGCAACCTCGGGCACCTCAGCGCGGCGGCCGGGGTGACGGGGCTGATCAAGGCGACGCTGGCGCTCGAGCGCGGGCAGATCCCGCCGACGCTGCACTTCCGCCGGCCGAACCCGGAGCTGCACCTCGAGGAGAGCCCGTTCTTCGTCAACACGGCGCCGGTGGCCTGGCCGGCGGGCGCGGGGCCGCGGCGCGCCGGCGTGAGCGCGTTCGGGGTCGGCGGGACGAACGCGCACGTGGTGCTCGAGGAGGCGCCCGCGGCGGCGCCGAGCGGGCCCGGGCGACCGTGGCCGCTGCTGCCCCTGTCGGCGCGTACGAGCGCGGCCCTGGCGTCGCAGGCGGAGCGGCTGGCCGCCCACCTGCGCGCGCGACCGTCGCTTCCGCTGGCCGACGTCGCGTACACGCTGCAGCGGCGGGCCGCGCTGGCGCCGGCGCGCTGCGTGGTGGTCTGCCGCGACTCGGAGGGCGCGCAGGCGGCCCTGAGCGGCCGCAGCCCGGGCCAGGTGGTCCGCGGGCAGGTGCGCGCCCGCGCGCCGCAGGTGGTGTTCGTGTTCCCCGGCGGCGGCAGCCAGCACGTCGACATGGGCCGCGAGCTGTACGCCCACCTGCCGGTGTTCCGCGCGGCCCTCGACGAGTGCGCGGCGCTGTTCGAGCGCGAGCTCGGCGAGGACATCCGGACGTCGATGTTCCCGCCGCCGGGCGGGTTCGAGGCGGCCAAGCAGCGGCTGCTGGCGCCGTCGCGCAACATGGCGTCGATCTTCGCGGTCGAGTACGCGCTGTCGCTGCAGCTCATGCGCTGGGGCCTGCGCCCGGCGGCGCTGTTCGGCCACAGCCTCGGCGAGTACGTGGCGGCCGCGATCGCGGGGGTGTTCTCGCTGGCCGACGCGGTCGCGCTGGTGGCCACCCGCGGGGCGCTGTGCGACGCGGCCCCGCCGGCGGCGATGGTGGCAGTGCCGCTGGCGGTGACGGCCCGCTTGCCGCCGGGGCTGTCGGTGGCGGCGATCAACGGGCCCGAGGACTGCGTGATCGCGGGCGCGGCCCCGGCGATCGAGCCGTTCGTGGCGGCGCTGCAGGCGGAGGGCATCGAGGCCCGCCGGCTGCCGATCGCCACGGCGTCGCACTCGGAGCTGATGGAGCCGCTGGTCGAGCGGCTGGTCGAGCGGGCCCGCAAGGTCGCGTTCGCGGCGCCGCAGATCGCGATGATCTCGGGCGTGACCGGCGCGTGGATCGAGGCGGAGATCCGCGACCCGGCCTACTGGGGCCGCCACCTGCGCCAGACGGTCCGCTTCGCCGACGGGGTGGCGACGCTGCACGCCGACCCCGACTTCGTGTGCCTCGAGGTCGGCCCCGGCGGCCACCTGGCGAGCTTCATCCGCAACCACCCGGACGCGGGCCCGGACCGGCTGGTGGTGGCGACGATGGCCCACTGGCGCTCGGGTCGCAGCGAGCTCGAGGCGCTGATGCTGGCGCTCGGGCAGCTCTGGTGCGCAGGGGCGACGATCGACTGGGAGGCGTTCACCGGCGAGGAGCGCCGCCGCAAGGTGCCGCTGCCGACGTACCCGTTCGCCCGCACCCGCCACGCGCTCGAGCTGCGCCCGGCCGCGCCGACGCTGGTGCTGGCCCCGCCGCCGCCGGAGGAGCCGGAGAGCGCGAGCGAGGGGATGGAGGAGGCGCCGCGCGACGGGCTGGCGGCGATCGTGGCGGAGATCTGGCGCGAGGCGCTGGGGGTCGCGCGGGTGCGCGACGAGGACAACTTCTTCGACCTCGGCGGGACGTCGCTGACGGCGGTGAAGATCCGCGCCCGCGTCCGCGAGCGCTTCGGGGTGACGACGCCGGTCCACGCGCTGCTCGAGCACCCGAACTTCGCCGACTTCGTGGCGGCGCTGCGCAGCCTGCTCGGCAAACAGGACGAGGTCCGCGGCCAGTCGCTGCTGGTCCAGCTGCGGCCGGGCCGCCCGGGGACGCGGCCGATCTTCCTGGTCCAGCCGATCGGCGGCACGGTCTACACGTACCTGCCGCTGGCCCGCCACCTCGACGCCGGCGGGGCGGCGATCTTCGGCGTGCGGGCGTCGGGCACCGACCCCGGCGAGCCGGTGCTCGACGAGGTGCCGGCGATGGCGGAGCGCTACGTGGCCGACATCCTGCGCGTGCAGCCGGAGGGGCCGTACACCGTCGGCGGGCACTCGGCCGGCGGGATCACGGCCTACGAGGTGGCCCGCCAGCTCGAGGCCCGCGGCCACGCGGTCCGGTTGCTGATCCTCGACGCGCCGTCGATGCCCGCCGTGTACGAGGACGTGATCGCGACGATCGACGACTTCCTCCGCAGCCACGAGGCGTTCGCGTCGTGCGAGTCGACGTCGTACCAGAGCTTCGTGGCGGCGCTCGAGACCGACGAGGCGCTGCGCCAGATCGTGCTGGCGACGTGCCTGGCCGAGCAGCGCTACAAGCCCCGGCCGATCTCGGCGGAGGTGGTCTACTTCGCGGCCAGCGAACAACGCGACGCCCGCGACACGCACGCGGGGATGTACTGGCTCGACCTGGTCGAGGGCGAGTTCTCGCTGTACCGCACGCCCGGCGATCACTTCACGATGATGGACGAGCCATGGGTCGAGACGCTGGCGCGCCTCATCGATCGCCACCTGGCCCGCGAGCTGCCGCGGCGCGCCTGAGCGGAGCGGCTGCGGAGGCTCGCGTCCGCAGCCGCTCGTGGCGGGTCCCGGGATGCGGGGATGTGTCCGCGGCTCCTCCGGGCCGCGACCGGCTGGATCGGCCTCGCCTATCCGGGCGCGGCTCCATCCTTCGCTCGCGGGGACTCGGGGACGGCCGGGTGAGGGCCATGAGGCGCGGGCGCCTGACGGTCGGGCGGTGGCTGGTCGGACCTCCGATGTCGCCTCGCGCGCGGGCGGACGGCGCGAGCCGGGGGTGCAGGTCGGGCCGGCGACGGGTTTCTCACGTGCTCGGGGTCGCCGGTGAGGGGAAGCCTGTCTTTCGAGACAGATTTGGCGACGACCTTGAAATCCGCCGCGCGCTTCTCGAAGATCCCGGCGATGACCACCGAGGCGCGCGACTATCTGCTGCGGCAGCTCGACACCGCGTGGATGCTGACGCAGTACCACCTCGACGGGCTCGCCACCGAGGAGTGCCTGTGGCGCCCGGCGCACGTGGGGCTGCACGTCCACCGCGACGCCGACGGCCGCTGGAGCGCGGACTGGCCCGAGCACGAGGGCTATGACATCGGCCCGCCGAGCATCGGCTGGCTGACCTGGCACATCGGGTTCTGGTGGTCCATGGCGCTCGACCACTCGTTCGGCGCCGGCACCCTCGCGCGCGAACACGTGCGATGGCCCGGGGACGCCGAGGGCGTGCGCGAGTGGCTGGAGCGCCTCCACGGCAGCTGGCGCGCCGCCATCGACGCGCTCGACGACGACGACCTGCGCTCGCCGCAGCGGACCCGCTGGCCGTTTCAAGACCGCCCGTTCGCCGAGGTGGTCGCGTGGGCCAACATCGAGCTGATGAAGAACGCCGCGGAAATCGGCTACGCCCGCTTCCTCTACGCCGTCCGGGGCCGCTGACGCTGACGCCGGCGCACGCATGCCGATCGGCCTGCCGCCTCGCCGGCCTGATCCGCCGCGGCATGCCGTTCAGCATCCCCGCGGGACGCACCTCGCGGCCCGTCGCGGACGCACCTCGCGGCCCGGGAATGACACGCCGTAAAGGATGCGAAGTGGCGGTTGTTCGGCGGCCAGCCCTGGCCGTCGAACTGCCGCTCATGATCTGTCCTTCAGGACATCCTCACATCGAAGCCCACGACGGCGGGCCGGCCCTTCCCCGGACCCCGAGCGAGGCGCAGTCGGCAATTCGCGAAGCACCAGGCCAGGCCCCCCGCGCGCCCGAGACGCAAGCCACCGCGACTGTAGCCAGACCTCCGCGCCGACAACAGCATGCCCCACAGGACATGACCAAAAGCTCAGCCCGCAGGATTCTCGAGCTCGAACACCTCGTGGGCCACCGTGCGCCCGTACAGCTCTTCCCCCGGATCGATGACGCCGACCACGCGGAAGCCCAGCCGGCGCACCACCGCCGCGCTGCGGACGTTGCCCGGCGCGATCCGGGCCCGCAGCGTCTTCAGCCCCAGCGTGTCGAACGCGAACTCGACCACCGTGCGCAGCGCCGTCGTCGCCAGGCCGCGGCCCGTCGCCGGCTTTGCCAGCCAGTAGCCGATCGACGCCAGGCGCTCGGGCCACGCGATCTCGTGGAAGCTCATCACCCCGACCGGCTCGCCTCGATGGCGGATCGCCCACTCGATCGCGCCTTCGTCGCGGGTCCGGCTGCGCGCGTCGGCGATGAACTCGCGCAGGTTCTCGGCCTGGATCGTGACGTCGAGCCAGCCGAGCCACTCGCGCAGGTGCTGGCGGTTCTCCTCGATCAGCCGGAATTGCCGCGGCGCGTCCGCCTCTTCCAGCCGCACCAGCTCGACCTCGCCGGAGGTGCTCACCAGCCGCAGGCCGTTCTGCTCGAGCTGCCGGGCCAGGCGTGCTTGCAGCGCGGCGACCTCGCTGCCAGGGCTCTCGTGGGTCATGACGATGCTCCGCGTCGTGCCTCGGACTTGCGCTCCCGCATGAAACCACATCGCCGATCGGGCCGCGACCGGGGGCCCCCGCTCACGCGGTCGGCAGCGTGAAGAAGAACAGGCTCCCGGCGCCGAGCTCGCTCTCGACGCCGACGCTGCCGCCGAGGCGCTCGATGATCCGGCGCACGATCGACAGGCCGAGGCCGTGGCCTTCGGCGCGGACGTTGTCGAGGCGGGAGAACTCGGCGAACAGCTTCTCCTGCGCCGCCTGGTCGATGCCCCGGCCGTTGTCGCGGACCCAGAAGCGGACCTTGCCGTCCTGCACGTCGGCGCCGAGCTGCAGGCGCGGCGGCGAGCCGCCGTACTTCAGGCCGTTGCTGATGTAGTTCGTCCACGCCTCCTCGATCCACGGGGCGTAGCCGATCGCGGCCGGCCACGTCTCCGGCGCCGCGATCTCGCCGCCGTACTCGCGCAGCATGTAGGCCATGCGCTGCTCGACCTGGCGCATGATCGCCGCCATGTCGAGGCGGGCCGACTGGACCTGCTGCTTGCGCACGCCGGCCAGCAGCAGCAGCTCGTCGATGATGTTGGTCGCGGTGTGCGAGGCGCGGCGGATGTTCTCGACCACGCGCTCGACCTCCTCGAGGTCGACCTCGTCGATGTGCTCGAGCAGGTACTCGGAGTAGCCGACCATCGCGCCGAGCGGGTTCTTGAGGTCGTGGGCGACGGTGCGGGCGAACGCGTCGAGCTCGGCGTTGCTGGCGGTCAGCGATTGATTGACGCGGTGCAGCTCGTCGGTGCGCTTCTGCACCAGCCGCTCCATGTTGGCGTACAGGTTGGCGTTCTCGATCGAGATCGCCGCCTGCGAGGCGATGAGCTTGAGCGTGTGCAGGCGCGCCTCGGGGAACACCGAGGGGATCAGCTCGTTCTCGAGGTAGAGGACGCCGGTGAGCTTGGTCTGGTGGACCAGCGGCGTGCAGAGGATCGAGCGCATCCCGCTGCGGGCCACGTAGGTGTCGGTGGTGAACGGGCCGGCGCGGGCCGCGTCCTCGAGGACCACGCTGTCGGTGGTGTGGACGACGTAGTTGACGATCGACACCGGCACCGAGGCGGCCTCGGACAGCGGCAGCGGCTGCTTCAGCGTGTACGAGCCGGTGTCGACCGACGACTCGGCGACCACGCTGAGCTGGCCGTCGAGCTCGAGCAGGAGCACGCCGCGGCGGGCGCCGGCGTTCTCGATCATGATCTGGATGATCTTCTCGAGCAGCGGCTCGACCGCGATCTCGGCGGTCAGCGCCTGCGCGGCCTTGATCACGCTCGTGAGGTCGAGGCCCTGGTTGCCGGTGGTGGACAGCGAGCTGGTGATGAGCGCGCGGCTGCTGTTGGCGGTGATCGTCGCGCCGACGCTCTCGGCGCGGGCGGCCAGGTGCGGGTACTTGACGTCGAGCGCGCGCACCTTGGCGAGCGCGCCCCAGCGCTCGTAGCCGTAGCGGGCCTGGCCGAGGTAGACGCGGGCGATCTGGGCGCGGCCGCGGGCCTGGTGGAAGCGGCCGCACAGCTCGTTGGC
This sequence comes from Nannocystis exedens, assembly GCF_002343915.1. Taxonomy (GTDB): domain Bacteria; phylum Myxococcota_A; class Polyangia; order Nannocystales; family Nannocystaceae; genus Nannocystis; species Nannocystis exedens. The sequence goes on from NZ_NETK01000001.1 coordinate 8,708,533, forward strand.
GATCGCCTCGTGGTGGATGAACTGGCTGCGGCGGGCCCACTCGATCGCGCGGTCGTACTCGTCGAGCGCGACCAGGTCCTGGCCGCGGATCCGCGCGATCTCGGCGTCGATGATGTGCAGGCGGTGCTGCTCGTTCTCGGGGCACAGCTGGGCCCACTGGGCGGTGACGGCGCGGTGCTCGAGCAATTGGGCCATCAGCGACGCGCGCTCGGCCTCGTCGGTGGCGGCGGCGTGGCTGGCCGCCAGCGCCAGCGCGCTGTAAAACGGCAGGTCGGCGGTGTACGGGCCGCCGACGGCGACGGCCATCAGCGGCTGGGCCGCGGCGCTCAGCGCCAGCGCCTCGGGGTACGCCTCGAACAGCGTCGCCGCCAGCAGCTTGTTGACGTGGTGCAGGAAGCGCACGATCACGAGGCCGGTGGCGTCGACGGTCCGCAGCCAGTCCGCCTCGGCCTGGTTGTCGCCGAACAGCGGGCCGCCGAACCACCGCTCGTGCTGCAGCGCGTCGACGACCTCGCCGAGCAGCACCATCTGCGCGGTCGACATCGCGTCGCGCGTGCGCACCATCAGCGCCCGGCCTTGCTCGATCTCCTCGCGGACCGCCGACAGGTCCTCGCCGCGGCGCAGGTTGGCCAGCGCGTGGAACACGGCGCCCTGCGAGGCGTACATGAAGTCGCCGGTCTCGAGGCCGAGCACGCGGGCCTGGTTCAGGTGGTGCAGGCTGTCGCGCAGCGGGCGGGTGTGGCCGGTGTAGAAGCCGACCATGAAGTGGACGCGGCTGGCGACCTCGGTCGAGGTGAAGCGCTCGAGCAATTGCAGCGCGAGCCGGCCGTAGCGCAGGGCGTCGGCGGGGCGGCCGAGCGGGCCGGCCAGCAGGTAGCCGTAGGTCGCGTAGCCGAAGGCCGACAGCTCGCTCGGGCCTTGGGTGAGCGACAGCAGGACGTGCTTGAGGATCACGACCGAGCCGAGGCGGGCGTCGACCACGAAGCCGGCGCCGAACGCCTCGTTGAGCAGGCGGAGCACCGCGCCGTGGGCCGGGTCGCGCATCGCCGGCGCGTCGGCGAGCGACTCGACGGTGCGGCCGGCCAGGCTGGCCTCGATCTCGCCGTAGACCGCGCCGAAGGTCGCCATCGTCGCCTCCGGCGTCTCGGGCAAGAGCTCGCCGAATTGCGCGAGGCCGACGCGGCTGGCCGCCAGGCCCTCGGTGAAGCGGCCCTGCGACGACAGCAGCATGACGCGCAGGGCGTACAGGTCGGCCTGCTCGAGCGGCGAGCGGGCGCGGCGGATCAGGTCTTCGAGCTCGGCGTCGGCCCGGTCGACGCGGCCGCACATGTAGTCGCACTCGGCCTGCTCGCGGTGGAGCCCGAGGGTCAGCGCGTACTGCGAGTCCCAGGCGTCGTCGGGCAGCACGGCGACGCCGGCGGCGGCGAACGAGGCGCCGGCGGCGTAGGCGGTGGCGCGCTTGGCCGCCCGCGCGGCCTCGAGGTTGGCGCGGGCCAGCTGCAGGCGCTCGCCGGGGTCGGTGAGGCGGGGCGCGCCGGCGTTGAGGTGGCGGACCACGTCGAACAGCGCGTCGCCGCGCAGCTCGCCGACGTGGGCGGCCTGCAGGCTGCGACCGATCCGCAGGTGGGCCTCGTGCAGCGCCTCCGCCGTGCTGAGCGACAGCGCGGCCTGCTGCACGCGGTCGTGGAGGAACCGGCAGGCGACCACCAGCTCCACTGTCTCATTCGCCTCGGCCGCGCCGTCGTCGAACGCCTCGAGCAGGCGGTAGTTGGAGTCGAGCGGCACGACCAGGCCGGCCTGCAGCGCCGGCCACAGCTCGGCGGCGACGCGGCCCGGGGTGCGTTCGGCGATCCGCGCCAGGGTGACGACGTCGAACTCGTGGCCGACGCAGGCGGCGACGGCGAGCAGGCGCTGGGTGGCGGGCGGGAACTCGCGCAGCCGCTCGGACATCAGCTCGGCGACGTTCTCGGTGATCGGCGCGGCGGCGACGGCGTCGGGGTCCCAGGTCCACCCGGCGGCGGCGGCGTCGAAGCGGACGAGCCCGTTGCGGTGCAGCGTCGTCAAGAACTGCGTCAGGAAGAACGGGTTGCCGTGGGTCTTGTCGAACACCAGGGCGGCGAGGCCCTCGAGCCGTTCGACCTCCTCGCGCGGGGGCGGCACGCCGGGCCGCTCGCGGGTCAGCGTGTCGGCCAGCAGCGCGCGCACGCTGGCGCGGTCGAGCGGGCCGAGGGTGAGCTCGGTGAGGGCCACGCCGTCCTTGCGCAGCTGGGTGACGGCGGCGCGCAGCGGGTGGCCGAGGTCGACCTCGCCGTCGCGGTAGGCGCCGACGAGCAGCAGGTGGCCGCCGTCGGGGTCGGTGAGGACGAGGCGCAGGAGCGACAGCGTGCCGGCGTCGGCCCACTGCAGGTCGTCGAGGAAGATCACCAGCGGCGACGTGCGCGGGCACAGGGCGCGCACGAAGTTCTGCATGACCAGGCCGAAGCGGTTCTGCGACTCGGTCGGGCGCAGCGGCGGCAGCGGCGGCTGCTTGCCGATGATGCGCTCGAGCTCGGGCACGAGGTCGACGACCAGCTGACCGCTGGCGCCGACGGCCAGCTGGATGCGGGTGCGCCACTCTGCCAGCGTGCGCGACGACTCGGTGAGGAGCTGGCGGACCAGCTCGGACAGCGCCGACGCGAGCGCGCTGAACGGGATGTTGCGCTGGACCAGGTCGAACTTGCCGGTGACGAAGCGGCCGCCGCTGCGGGCGATCACGCGGTGGACCTCGTGCGCCAGCATCGACTTGCCGACGCCCGCGCCGCCGGCGACCAGCAGCAGCTCGGGGCGGCCGTCCTGCACGCGGGCGAACGCCTCGGTCAGCGCGCGGATGTCGGCCTCGCGGCCGTAGAGCTTCTGCGGGATGCGCAGCACGTCGGCGCGGTCGCGCTGGCCGAGCTCGAACGGCTCGATCTCGCCGGCCTCGTCGAGCTGCGCGAGGCAGCGGGCCAGGTCGGCCGACAGGCCGAGCGCGTGCTGGTAGCGGTCCTCCGGCCCCTTGGCGAGGAGCTTCATGACGATGTCGGAGACCACGCGGGGGATCGTCGGCGTGCGCACCCACGGCGGCACCGGCGTGCGGGCGATGTGGCTGTGGACCAGCTCCATCGCGTCGTTGGCGTTGAACGGCACCGAGCCCGTCAGCATCTCGTAGAGCGTGACGCCGAGCGAGTAGAGGTCGGTGCGCTGGTCGACGACCCGGTTGACGCGCCCGCTCTGCTCGGGCGACATGTACATCAGCGTGCCCTCGAGCGCCTCGGGGCTCGACACCTGCGCTGTCTCATGGGCCAGGTTGGTGGCGATGCCGAAGTCGATCAGCTTGACGCTGCCGGTCGTCGCATTGACGAGGATGTTGTGCGGCTTGATGTCCTTGTGGATGATGGCCCGCTCGTGCAGGCGGGCCAGCGTGTCGGCCAGCGCCAGCCCGAGCTCGAGCGCGCGCCGCAGCGGCAGCGCCTCGCCGTGGATCACGTCGCTGAGCGGGACGCCGCCGTCGTCCTCCATCACCAGCGCGAGGCCGTTGCCGTAGCTCTCGAGCGAGTAGACCCGGACCACGCCGGGCACGTCGAGCTCGCGCAGGGTGACGTACTCGCGGCGCAGCTGTCTCAATGCGCGGGGGCTCGGGAACTCGCCCTTCAGCACCTTGATCACGACGGGGGTCTGCTCGTCGTCTTCGCGGACGCCGCGGAAGATGATCGAGTTCTGCCCCTCGTGGAGCCGTTGCTTGAGCGAGAACCGTGGAGAGCCGTCCATGTCGAGCGTCGCTGAGCCGAACAGGCGTATCATACTGTCTCACGGCGCCGCTGCGTCTCGCGTCGTCACCCCTGCATTCGCGCGGCGCGCAGGGGCCACGCCCGCAGGCGAGGTCGGCCTTCGCCCTGGCGGCGATGACGCGCCGCTGGAGCCCCGAACATTCGTCCGCGGGCTCTGGCGCGCGGTCGGCACGAAACCGCGCGTTGCACCATCCGCACGACGTCCGCGAACGATCGTGTGCCAGCGTCAGGCACCGCGGCACTCGCAGAAGGGCCCCGCGTTTCGGTTCTCGGCCGTCGCGCGGCGATGTATGCTCAAGCATCTTGCCGTCGGCGGCGGGCCGGGCCGTTCCGTCGCCAGGACGATCCCGGAGCCCTCGTCGATGTCCCTCCAGCCGACCGCGCCTGCAGTCAAGTACGACATCCTCAGCCCAGCCTTCTTCGCCGACCCGTACCCGACGCTCCGGCGCATGCGCGAGGAGGACCCGGTGTTCTGGCACCCCGTGCTCAAGAGCTGGGTGCTGACCCGCTACGCCGACGTCCAGCGGGTGCTCCGCGACAGCAAGTCGGAGTTCTCCAACTCGAAGGTCGAGCAGTACGGCCTCGGCGCGCCCGAGAGCGTGCGCGACAAGCTCGAGGTGTTCAACCACTTCGTCTCGAGCTGGGTCGCGTTCATGGACCCGCCGGACCACACGCGGCTGCGGGCGCTGATCGCCAAGGCGTTCACGGTGCAGGCGGTCGAGCGGCTGCGGCCGCGGATCCAGCAGGCGGTCGACGAGCTGCTGGCCGCGGTGCGCCCGCGCGGGCGCATGGACGTGGTGGCCGACTTCGCGGCGCAGCTGCCGATGATCGTGTTCAGCGAGCTGATGGGCGTCCCCCGCGAGGACGGCGAGCGGCTGCGGGAGGACGCGCTGATCGTCATGTCGCTGTTCGGGGCCGGCATCGCCACCGCCGAGAGCGTCGAGTCGGCGTACCGCGGCGTGATGAGCTACTACGAATACTTCAACGCGCACATCGCCGCGCGGCGCAGCCGCTCGACCGAGGACCTGCTGAGCAAGTTGGTCGAGGCCCGCGTCGACGGCGTCGGGATGACCGACACCGAGCTCGTGGCGATGTGCGTGACCCTGTTCCTGGCCAGCCAGGAGACTACACTATATATGGTGGCCAACGCGGTGAACACCCTCGTGCGCCACCCCGACCAGGCGCAGCGGCTGCGCGAGGAGCCGCGCCTCATCGACGGCGCGCTCGAGGAGATGATGCGCTACGACAGCCCGACGTTCGGGACCTTCCGTCGCGCGGTCGTGGACATCACCGACCTCCCGGGCGGCAAGATCCCCGCGGGCGACTATGTACTGAGCGTCCTCTGCTCCGCGAACCGCGACGGTCATCGATTCCCCGAGCCCGACCGGTTCGACATCGAGCGCCGAGACACGCGTCATCTGTCCTTCAGTTCTGGTATCCACACTTGCCCGGGCGCGGCGCTGTCGCGGCTCGAGGGGCGTATTGCGATTCAAACGCTGTTGCGGACGTTCTCCGAGCTCCGGCTCGAGAGCGACGCGCCGCTCGAGTGGCTGCCGAGCATGATGGTCCGCGGCTTCAAGTCGCTGCCGATCGCGATGACGCCGGCCTGACGCCCGTTCGCTGCTCGGGCCCCGCCCGCGACGCCCCGCCGCAGCCTCGCTCGGCGGGTTCTCAATTGTGAGGACGCGGCGCCCTTCGGTGTGGCGATTGTACATACAGACTTCGCGCGCGGTCTTCAGACCCCGAGGCGTGGGTCGGGTGCGGTGGGATACTCGGAGCGGCGCGAGGCGGCCACGAATTAATTAATTAATCGTAGCCCTAGGATCCTTTGACCTGCTAACATACACTAATACGACGGCGCCGCGCCCGGCGCCGACGTTTCGGACACGCAACAATCGAGGTCGGACCCGGGGGGGGACGATCGTTGACAATTCTGATCGGCGCCAGTTGGAGGTGGGGGATGCTCTCGATAAGCGCGCGCGCATTTTCGTGGTCGGTGGGTCTCGCGGCGGTGATGGGGACGGCGGGGGCGGCGGAGGCGACGCCCCCTTCGTACACCCTGTTCGAAAGCGGACAGGTCCGTCCGCTTGCCCTCTCCCCCGACAAGAAGACGTTATTCGCGGTCAACACGCCGGACGGCCGGCTCGAGGTCTACGACGTCACCTGGTGGGGCCTGTACCACCGGACGTCGATCCCGGTCGGCGTCGAGCCGGTCGCGGTGGCGGCCCGCAGCAACACCGAGGTGTGGGTCGTCAATCACGTGTCGGACAGTGTCAGCGTCGTCTATGTCGGCACCGGGGCCGCCAATCGCGTGACGCGGACCCTGCTGGTCGGCGACGAGCCGCGCGACATCGTCTTCGCCGGTCCGGGGAACAGCCGCGCCTTCATCACCACCGCGCACCGCGGGCAGAACATCGGCTTCGACCCCCAACTGACGACCCCGGGCGTCGGGCGCGCGGACGTCTGGGTGTTCGACGCGGCCAACCTCGGCACGACGCTCGGCGGCACGCCGATGACGGTCATCACCCTGTTCGCCGACACCCCCCGGGCGCTGGCGACGTCGCCCGACGGCTCGAAGGTGTACGCCGCCGCGCACTTCTCCGGCAATCGCACGACCACGATCGACTCCGTGCTGGTCGCCGGCAACACCCCGCCCCCGAACGAGAACTACGCCGGGGTCGAGGCGCCCGACAATCCGCTCATCGTCAAGTACGACGGCCAGCACTGGGTCGACGAGCTCGGGACCCAGTGGGACGCGAACGTCAAATTCAGCCTGCCCGACAAGGACGTGTTCGTCATCGACGCCAACGCGACCACGCCGGCCCAGATCACCGGCCCCACGGGCTTCTACACCGGCGTCGGCGCCATCCTCTACAACATGATCGTCCACCCGGTCAGCGGGAAGATCTACGTCGCCAACACCTCCGCGCGCAACGAGGTCCGCTTCTCCGGGCCCGGCGTCTTCGCCGAGACCAACGTCAACGGCCACTTCGCCGAGAACAACATCACCGTCCTCGACCCGCAGAGCCACACGGTCACGAGCCACCACCTGAACCCGCACCTCGACTACGACGCGCCGTTCCAGCCGCTGCCGAACGAGGACGCCGAGCTCAGCCTCGCGCTCCCGCAGGGTATGGCGATCTCGGACGACGGCGACACCCTCTACGTCGCCGCGCTCGGGTCCGACAAGATCGGCGTGATCGACACCGCGACGCTCGAGAACGGCGCCTTCTGGCCCGACCCCGCCGAGCAGCTGCAGGTCAGCGGCGGCGGACCGACGGCGGTGCTGCTCGACGAGTCGCGCAACCGTCTGTATGTGATGACCCGCTTCGACAACGCGGTCTCGATCCTCGACACCTTCGACGGCGACGAAATTCAGCACCTGCCGATGCACAACCCCGAGCCGGCGAGCGTGACCGAGGGCCGCCGCTTCCTTTATGACGCGACCTACACCTCGGGCCGCGGAGACTCGGCGTGCGCGACCTGCCACGTGTACGGCGACGTCGACCACCTGGCGTGGGACCTCGGCAACCCCGACGGCGACGTCACGGTCGCCCCCGGGCCGTTCAAGACCATCTTCCTGCCCGAATCCCCGATCGACTTCCACCCGATGAAGGGGCCGATGACGACCCAGAGCCTGCGCGGCATGGCCAACCACGGCGCGATGCACTGGCGCGGCGACAAGACCAGCCCGGACTTCCCGCCCAACGAGCAGCCGAACCAGGGTTCGTTCGACGAGGTGATGGCGTTCAAGCAGTTCAACAAGACCTTCGTCGAGGTCATGGGCCGGACGCAGGAGCTCCCCGCCGACGACATGCAGAAGTTCACCGACTTCGCGCTGCAGCTGACCTACCCGCCGAACCCCGTGCGCAACCTCGACAACTCGCTCACCGCCTTCCAGCAGGCCGGCCGCGACCTCTACATGAACAAGCCGGCCACGCTCGGCATGACCTGCAACTTCTGTCACGTGCTCGACCCGGCGGGCAACGCCCAGTACGGCGTCGACCGCCCCGGCTTCTTCGGCTCCGACGGCTCGTACGTCGGCACCGAGTTCGTGCAGACCATGAAGGTCCCGCACCTGCGCAACGCCTATACGAAGATCGGCAAGTTCGGCCTGCCGCGCAACGCGTCGATCAACCCCCAGGAGGACGACTCGTTCCTCGGCGACCAGATCCGCGGCTTCGGCTACACGCACGAGGGCTCGATGGACTCGGTGTTCGGCTTCCTCAGCCAGATCGGCTTCGTCGAGGACCCGGTCTTCAACCCCGGCGGGCTCGAGTCCGAGACCCCGACCGAGCGCCGCCAGGTCGAGGCGTTCGTGCTCGCCTTCGACTCCAACATGGCCCCCATCGTCGGTCAGCAGATCACCTTGACCAGCACCAACGCCACGACCGTCAGCTCGCGCATCACGCTCTTGAAGACCCGCGCGAGTGCAGGCGAGTGCGACCTCGTGGCCCACGGCTATTACGCGGGTAAGAGGCACGGTTACCTGTGGAACGGCACCGCGTTCCTGCAGGACGAGCAGGGCAAGCCGACGCTCACCGACAGCCAGTTGCGGGCCCGCGCCGCCCTGTCCCAGCAGGAGCTCACCTACACCTGCGTACCGCCGGGCTCGGGCCGCCGCGTGGGCATCGACCGCGACCTCGACGGCACGCTGAACGGCGACGAGTGCCCCTGACGAGGAGCGGCGACGCGGGCGTGAGCAGTGCCGTCGGATGAAGACCCCGGGCGGAATTCGGCGAGGCGCGGTTCCGCCCGGAATGGGTCCTCGCGGTCTCGTGCTGGCACGATCGGCGACGGCGCCGGGATCGCGCACGTGCCGTTGCGCCGGCTCCGAGCGCCGTTCCGCCCGGTAGAGGCCGGTGCGGCGGCGCGACGCCTCCGATATAGTGCCGCCCGATGGCGACCGCAGATCCTGCTCTCAAGTTTCAGGTCCTGACCGGGCTGCTCGAGTCCGAGAGCACGACGCTGATCAGCATCGACGTCGGGGAGGTGCTGACGCTGACCGAGGGCAGGGGGCTCGAAGCCATGGGGGTCGCCGCGACCGCGACCGTGGGCGCCCCGCTGACGGCGGCGTTCGCCGGGCACGCCGAGCTGATCGAGCTCTTTCGCCGCAGCCTGCGGGGCGAGCGCTCGCGGGTCGAGCGCATGTACGGGCAGGCGTGCTGGCTGCTATCGTTCTACCCGCTGCGCGGGCCCGACGGCGCGATCGTCGGCGCCGCGATGCTGGCGATCGACGTCACCCGCGACCTGACCACGGTGCGCCAGGCGCAGATGCTCCGCGAGCTCGTCAACAATGTGCCGACCAACGTGTTCGCCGTCGACATCCGCGGGGTCTGCGAGATCTCCGAGGGCGGCCTGCTGAAACAGATCGGGCTCAAGCCGGGCCAGAACGTCGGCGTCAACGTGTTCGAGGCCTACAGCGCCACCATCCCCGACCTCGCCGACGCCATGAGCGCCGCCTTCCGCGGCGAGACGCGGGTCATCGAGTTCGCGTTCGGCGATTCGCTCTACAGCCAGACCACGCTGCCGCGCCGCGACGCCCACGGCAACAACGCCGGCGCCTATTGCATCGCCTCCGACATCACCGAGCAGCGCCGCATCGAGGAGCTGCTGCGGTCGCAGATGCGCATCATCCAGGAGCAGAAGGAGGCCATCCTGCGGCTGTCGAGCCCGATCATCGAGGTCGGGCACGACGCGCTGGCGGTCCCGCTGGTCGGGTCGATCGACGAGCACCGGGCGGCGATCATCATGCACGGGCTGCTCGAGGCGATCGTGCAGAAGCGGGCGCGCTTCGCCATCCTCGACCTCACCGGCGTCGACACGGTCGACCCGACGTCCGCCGAGCACCTGATCCGCATCATCCACAGCGTGCGCCTGCTCGGCGCCCAGGCGGTCATCACCGGCATCCGCCCGCCGATCGCCCGGACCATGGCCGAGCTCGGCCTCGACCTCAGCCGCCTGCACACGCTGCGCTCGCTGCAGGAGGCGCTGCGCTACTGCAGCGAGTCGATCGCCGGGGCGCGCTGACGGCCGTCGCGCCGGCGATCATCACGGTCGGCGCGCCTGTCCGAGGGGGCAGGTCGTCACGCGCTGCGGGTGATGATCTGCTCCGGCCTGGCGCCCATGAGGTGCTTGCGGACCCGCTCGGTGTCGTTGGTGCCGACCGAGCGGATCGCCTCGCGCAGCTCGAGCTCGGTGACGCCGAGCTCGCGCGTCCAGTAGTCGAGCTCCCAGTCGTGGTTGAGGTCGATCTTCTTCGGGTCGTGCGGCCCGCGGATCTTCTTGGCGGCGGTCATGCCCCGATTGTGAGGGGTGGCGATCGAACTCGCATGCGGGCTCAGGCGCTCGCCCCGGGTTCATTCGTCGAGGTCGTCGGGGTTGTAGTCCTCCTCGGGGCGGCCGCGCGAGGGCGGCCTCGGCGGCTCGCGCGGGGCGTCGTCGTGACGGCCGCGGCCGGTGACCTGCTGCAGCGCGTCGATCCGCTTCGAGGCCTCGGCCTTGGTCAGGTGCGGGTCGAACTCCTCGTGGGCCTCCTCGCACAGCGTCTTCAGGTACGACGCCTGGGCGTCGGTCATCCGCTCGTCGCCGGTGACCCAATCGTCGGGGTCCTTCTCGAGGTTGGAAGGGGCGTCGGGTTCGCGCGGGCCGAGCTTCGGGTTGTCGTTGCGCATGCAATCAGTGTACGGACGACCGGCGAATCGCCCAGCCGCGGCCGCGTCGCTCGCGGGCCTCGGCGCCCGCGGCGGCGCGCGGGCGATCCGGCGCAGGCCGCGGCGGCTCACGGTCGAGGCCGTCAGACGCCCGGAACGAGCGCGGACCGCCGATCAGGCCGGCAGGCGCACCTCGAGCAGCTCGAGGTCGGGCGAGCAGGCGGTGAGGGCGTGCGGCAGGGCGGGCGGGACGACCACGCAATCGCCGGCGGCCAGCGATTCGGCGGTGGGGCCCGACCAGGTGACGGTGCCGGCGAGGACGAACCACAGGAGCAGCTCGCCGTCGTGCTGGGCGACGGGGGTGGCGTCGGCGCCGTGCGGCCGGACCACGCGCACGTCGGCGATCTTGGCGGTCGCGGCGGCGATGCCGGTGTCGCGCGCGGCGAAGCCGGGGAACCGCCAATCGCCCCAGCGGGCGCTCGCGGCCTGGTGACGGACGAAGCGCTGGCCGCCGAAGTCACGCTCGGGCCGCAGCTCGGCGGTGGGCAGCGCGAGCGCGTGGTCGGCGAAGGTCTCGTGCTCGGCCGGGCTGCTGACCTCGAGCACCTCGAGCCCGGGCGAGCTCTCGAGCACGCGGTGACGGATGTGCGGCGGCTGCAGCACGCAGTCGCCGGGGTGCAGCTCGAACGGCGGGCCCTGATCCTCGTAGACGACGCGCACCCACCCGCGCAGGCAGTAAATCAGCTGGAAGCGGACGATGTGGTAATGCACGTAGTCGGGCACCGGACCGCCGGCGACGATGCCGATCTGCGAGCCGATGAAGCGGCCGCCGAGGCGCCCGGGGATGAGGTCGCGGTAGCGCATGCCGGCCCGGCCGGCGCCGCGATGGGCGTCGTCCCCGGCGCGCGTGAGCACCAGCTCGGGCACCAGCGGGGGCAGCCCGGGCGGCGGCTCGGCGGGCACCAGCTCGACGCGGGTGCCGTTCGGCGCGACCAGCTCGGTCGCGCCGCCGGCCACGCGCGCAGGGTCGTCGCAGCGAAGCCGCAGGAGGCCCGGCGCGCCGCCGCCGCTCCGCTCCAGCCGCAGGCGCAGGCCGTGGCCGCTCAGCAGGGCGGTCCGCGGCGCGTCGGCCGGGGCGATGGCGTCGAGGCGGAAGCCCAGCGCGTCGAGGAAGAAGGCGAGCGTGGGCTCGAGCTCGGCGCAGGGCAGGACGACCTCGGCGGCGCGGACGTTGGTGCTCGTGGACATGTCGTGAAGGACCTGTGGATGGGGACATGTCTTCGGAGCCATGTCCTCTTCGACTCGGGCGAAGACACCGGGGCGGCCCCAGGGGCTCGGGGGCAATTTAGCTCGAGCGAGCGCGGTCGATCTGGGGGGCAGGGGCCGCAGCGCCCGCGATCCGCGCGCGACGGGGCGTGGTAGGCTGCGGGCGTGCGACCCGACATCGGACGAAGACTGTACGTGCCGGCGATCCTCGCGGTGTCCTCGGTGACCGCGGCGCCGGCCTGCAGCAATACCGACAAGACGACGATGACCGAGACCACCGGGACGTCCGAGGACGGCCCGACGACAGGCACGAGCACGACGACCGGGACGACGACGGCCGCCACGGAGCCGACCGGGACGACGATGGACCCGACGGCGGCGACATCGGTCACGACCGACGCCGACACCGACGGCGTACCCGACTGCCGCGCGATCGAGGACAAGCCGACCTGCGAGGCGACGCCGCTGTGCGCCTGGCCGCCGGAGCTCGAGCAGTGCATCGTCGACTGCGAGCAGATCACCGACGAGGCGGTCTGCGGCGTGCATCAATTGTGCGCGTGGATCGACGGCCAGTGCCGCCTCTTGATCCTATGATAGCATCCCGGGCGGCCCGGTCGGGCTGCGAGCAGAACCAGGACGAACGATGACGGACCCCGAGCGCTGGACCGAATGGAACCTCCGCCGCGCGTCGGTGGTCCGAATCTACGAATGCGGCGAGCGCATGGTGGTGCTGTCCCCGGAGGGCGACGGCCACGCGCTCGCCGGCGACTCGGCGGCCCTCGCGGGCGCGGTGCTGGCGTTCCTCGAGGCGCCGCACACGGGGGCCGAGGTGCTGGCGCACGTCGAGTCGCTGGCCGGCGCGCCGATCGAGCGACCCGCGGTGATCGGGGAGCTGCTCGGCCTGTTGCTGCGGGCGCGCGCGCTCGAGGCGGCGCCGACGGCGGGCCTCGCGAGGCCGACGCGCGCCGCGGGGCCCCGGGTGGTGCTGGGGCTGACCGGGGCGGCGGCGACGATGCACGCGCCGGCGCTGATCCAGCGGCTGCAGGCGCGCGGCTTCGAGGTGCGCACGGCGGTCACCGACAGCGCGCTGCGGTTCGTCCGCGCCGAGGCGCTCGAGGCGCTGACGCACGCGCCGGTGGTGAGCGCGATCTGGCCGGAGAGCCAGGTCCTCCGCGTGCCGCACATCGAGCTGGCGCAGTGGGCCGACGCGGTGCTGGTGTGCCCGGCGGCGGCGACGACGATCGCGCGCCTGGCCGCCGGAGACCACGCGTCGGTGGTGGCGGCGATCGCCCTGGCCACGCGCGCGCCGGTGCTGGTGGTGCCGTCGATGAACCCGGCGATGTACGCGGAGGCGGCGGTGCAGCGCAACCTGGCCCGGCTGGTCGAGGACGGGCTGCACGTGGCGCACCCGGCCCGCGCGCTCGAGATCGCCGATCCGCCGGCGACGCGCACGCCGATGCTGGGCGGGGCGCCGCCGCCCGAGGTGGTGGTGCAGCTGCTCGAGGCGATCGTCCGCGAGCGCGCGAGCGCGACCCTGTCGCAGGCGCCGCGCGGGGCCGAGGGCTGGGACCGGCTGTATCGCACGCACGCGGCCGCCGAGCTGCCGTGGCAGCGCGAGGAGGCCGATCCGGACCTGCTGGCGGCGCTCGAGCACGAGGGCGCGTCGGGGCTGGCGGTGCTCGAGGTCGGGGCGGGGCTCGGGGCGCTGGCGACCGCGATCGCGGCGCGCGGCCACACGGTGGTCGCTACCGACATCTCGGCGGCGGCGCTCGAGCAGGCCCGCGCCCGCGCGCCCGAGAGCCGGGCGATCTGGCTGTGCGACGACATCACCGAGACGCGCCTGCGCGGCCGCTTCGACGCGGCCGTCGACCGCGCGTGCCTGCACCTGCTGGCGGGCGCAGAGGCCGAGCGCCACGCGGCGGCGATGGCCCGGTTGATCCGGCCCGGCGGGGCGCTGATCGTGAAGACGCTGGCCGAGGCGGCCGCCGGGGTGACGCCGTACGCGCGCGAGGCGATCGCGGCGCTGTTCGCCCCGGCGTTCGCGCTCGAGCGCGAGGCGGCGTCGACGCTGCCGGGGCCGACCGCGTCCCCGGCGGCGCGGCTGTTCGTGCTGCGGCGCGCGGGTGGGTAGCGTGTTCTAAGGGGCATGGCGAATCAGGCATGTTTATAAGGACATGACTGGAACGGCATGTCGAAGGCGACATGTCCTCATGAAGTGAGGGCAAGGAGCGCCGGTGCCGGCCCCTCCATCCATCATCCTGGCTAAAATGACATGTCTTCCGGGACGTGTTTCGAATGCGCGGGGCTCACGCGCGGCGGCGGCTCTCGCCGAGGGTGCCGAGGATCATCGCGCGCATGGCGAGGGCGAGGGCGGGGTCGTCGAGGCGCTCGGGCTCGCGGCGGATGGTGGTGCGGATCAGGCCGCCGAGGCCGCGGACCAGCACCGTGGCGGTGAGCTCCGGGTGCGAGAGGTCGAGCTCGTCGCGGGTCTCGAGGGCGCGCGAGACCATACCCTCGACGGCGACCTCGAAGGCGTCGATCGTGTCGAGGTGATCGCGGGCCAGCGACTGGTGCAGCGCCTGGTGCAGCCGCGGGGCCACGCGGTGCATGGCGACGATCGCGGCGACGAGGCGATCGACCGCGGCCGGCAGCGCCAGGCCGTCGATACCGGTGAGGGCGCCGGCGAGCACGGCCTGCATCTCGGCGACGTGGCGACGACCGATCTCCTGCAGCAGCGCCTCGCGGTCGGCGAAGTACTGGTAGAGGGTGCCGATGCTGACGCCGGCGCGCGCGGCCACGGCGTTGGTGGTCGCGGCGGCCGGACCCTTGCGCGCCAAGATCTGAGCGGCCGCCTCGACGATGGCATCGACGGTGGCCTGGCCCCGGCTCTGAATCGGGCTGCGGCGGCGTTTGACGGGCTTCTTGCGGGCGGTGGTGGCCACGGGACAAAAGCGAGTAGCGAGGATCTGAGCAAAGGCTCATCTTCTCCGCAAGCCCCGCAAGGAGTGACTCGTATGCGCAAGATCGTCGGCCTGTTCCGCTTCGCCAGCACCTACGTCCGCCTCGTCCGCGACACCGACCGCCTCGACCTGGTGTTCGCCCTCGCCGATTCGGTCGACGAATCGCCCGGCCTGCGGCGCATGCTGGGCCGCCCGGAGGTGAAGGCGTACCTGGCCCGCCCGCTGCCGCCGCTGCAGCTCGAGCTCGCGGACCTGCGCGCGCTGCCGGAGGGCAGCCTGGGGCGCGAATTCGCCAGGTTCCTCGACGAGCGCAAGCTCGACCCGACGGGGGTCTATCACAGCGCGCTCGACACCTCCGACGACACGGCGCAGCTGAAGCGCCACCTCGAGCGCAGCCACGACCTGTGGCACACGGTGCTCGGCTTCGACACCGACGTGGCCGGCGAGCTCGGGCTGCAGGCGTTCTACATCGCGCAGCTGCAGTCGCCGCTCGGGCACCTGCTGCTGTCGGCGGGGCTGCTCAACGGGATGCTGTTCAACCACGAGGACGGCGACCGGCGGATGGAGGCGATCACCCGCGGCTGGCGCCTCGGCAAGGCGACGCGGCCGCTGTTCGGGGCCGACTGGGCGGCGATGTTGACCTGGCCGATCGAGCAGGTGCGCGAGCACTTCGGGATCACGCCGGAGCACGTGCGCACGGCGGCGATGGCGGCCTGAGCCTGCTTGACAGGGGTCGCCGGCGCGGGCCAAATCGCGCGGGCTCATGACGGGCACCCCGAGGTTCCGCGAGCGCTTCGAGGCGACGGTCGCCGGTCGGCGCGCGCACCCGCAGGTCGAGGTGTTCGCGGCGAGGATCGGTGCGCCGGCGTCGGTGGACGAGGAGGCCGTGGGGTCGCGGCTGCCGTGGACGCAGGCGGCGGAGCTCGCCGGGAACGCGGCCCGGATGGCCGAGGAGACGCGGGGCTGAGGGATGCGGCGCGCGCTGGTGCTGGCATTCGCGTGCGCGTGCGGCGGGCCGGTCCCGGGGCCCCCGGCGACGCTGGTCGGGCGCGCGGTGCTGCCGGCGGCCACGTTCGCGCCCGGGCCGCCCTCGGGCGCGCGGCTCGGTCCGGCGCCGATCCACGGGCAGCAGGCGCCGTTCGGGTCGCAGCCGGTGCAGGGGTTCTCGGCGCTGGTGGCGAACGGCGACGGGACGTACCTGGCGCTCGCGGACAACGGCTACGGGAAGATCGAGAACTCGGCGGATTTCCACCTGCGGGTCTATACATTGCGGATCGATTCGCGCACGGCGAATGGGGGCAGCGGCGCGGTGGAGGTGGTCGGGTACTTCGAGCTGCGCGACCCGGAGCGCAAGGTCGGGTTCCCCATCGTCCAGCAATTCAGCGACGCGCGGGTGCTGACCGGCGCCGACTTCGACCCGGAGTCGATGCAGCGCGCGCCCGACGGGACGCTGTGGTTCGGCGACGAGTTCGGGCCGTTCTTGCTCCACACGTCGGCCGACGGGGCCTTGCTGGAGCCCCCGATCGCGTCGCCGGACGTCGCGCAGCCCGGGCTCCCCTTGCGCTCGCCGCAGAGCCCGGACTACGAGGAGAACGCGGCGCTGCGGCTGATGAACGCGGTGGGCTGGCGCGCCGCGCAGCGCGGGGCGACGCGGCCGCCGGTGGTTTCGCCGCACCACGCGATGGTCGTCGACGACGCGCCGGTCGAGCTCGGGCGCGAGCTGTTCGACGTGAATTCGCTGCGCGCGGCCGGCTTCCCGGTGGTGGTGTGGACGGTCAACGAGGTCGCGCGCATCCACGCGCTGATGCGCCTCGGGGTCGACGGCATCCTCTCCGACCGGCCCGATCTACTGTATCAGGCGGCGCGCAGCTTCGACGGCGACGGCGACGGGCTGCCGGAGCTGATCGGCGCGGACGGCCTTGTCCGGCGCGACAAGATCGATCTGCAGGGTCATCGCGGCGCGCGCGACCTGCGGCCGGAGAACACGTTGCCGGCGATGGAGGCGGCGCTCGACGAGCTGGTGACGACGCTCGAGACCGACGTCGTGCTGACCGCGGACGACGTGCCGGTGCTCGGGCACGATCCGGCGCTCGACGTTCACAAGTGCCGCGACACGCTCGGCGGCGAGGTGCCGCGGCAGGTGCGGGCGCTGACGGCCGCGGAGCTGCAGCGGCGGTTCGTGTGCGACGGGCTGGTGCGCGGCCCCGAACAGACCCACGACCGCGCGCTGTCGCCGGTGGCGGTCGCGTTCGCCGCCGCCGAGGGGCTCGCCGATCCGTACACGCCGCCGACGCTGGCGCAGTGGCTGCGCTTCGTCGCGGCCTACGCCGACCACTATGCGACGGGGACAGGCGCGAGCCACCCGGAGGCGGCGCGGCGGGCGGCCAACGCCCGGCAGGTGCGATTCAGCGTCGAGACCAAGTTGACGCCGGAGGACGCATTCGCGGCGCGGTTCGCCGAGCGCGTGAGCGGAGCGATCGTCGCCGCCGGGGTGACCGAGCGGGCGTGGGTGCAGAGCTTCGACTTTCGCACCCTGTTGCAGGTACAGGACCGGGCGCCGGCGATCGGCACGGTGTTCTTGTTGGCCGACGGGGTCAACCTCCCGCGCGGGCCGTGGGAGCGGAGGCCGTGGCTGGCGGGGCTCGCCTGGACGCGCGGCGTGACGAAGCAAACGGAGCCGCCGCAGGTCGCGTCCAGCGGCGGGTTCGAGGGCATGGCGCTGCAGAGCTCGCCGCCGGCGCTGCTGCCGATGCTCGAGAAGCCGGTCGCGGGGGCGCCCGCGGGCGAGGTGTGGGTCTTCGAGTATGACCTGTCGCAAAGGACATATACCGACAGGCGGTGGATCCATCGCCTGGAGCCGCGCGCGGCGGCGGCGGCCGACTTCCAGCTCGACGCGGGCGGGCGCGGGTTCGTGATCGAGCGCGACGACAGCGAGGGCGAGCTCGGCGGGTTCAAGGCGGTCCGCGCGCTCGAGCTCGGCGCCGCGGGCGCGACGAGCCGGGCGGTGACGCAGGTCGATCTGCTGGCGATCGCCGATCCGCACGGGCTCGCGCCGGCGGTCGCGGGTGATGTGGGTGTGGGCGAGGGGCGCTTCGCCATGCCGTTCGTCACCATCGAGAGCCTGGTGCTGCTCCCGCAGGACCGAATGCTGGTCGCCAACGACAATAATCTTCCGTTCAGCGTCGGGCGCCACCGCGGCGACGGGCGGCCCGACGACGAGGAATTCGTGGTGCTCCAGCTGCCGCCCCGGTGACGGCGGGGGCGGTCGACCTCGCGGCGTAGATCGATCGCGCCGCGCGGTCGTTCGGGGAAGCAGCCTCATTTCCTCGGCGCACGCTCCAGCGACGGCGGTCCCACGGTCCTGTCCGTCGCGGGGAGTCGCGGCGAATGGAAGGTACGCCGTCATGACCCTCGTATGCGATCACCATGGTGCCCTGATCTTGTCCGCCGCGGGCGCGTCCTCGACCCCGCGGTGCAGCCGGTGCGGCGAGTCGATCGCCGGCCGTGAGGTTCGAGGCGCGGGCCGCATGATGGGCGCCCGCAACGAAAACTCGGTGTTGTTCTCGCTCGCCAGCTTGCGCGCGCTCGAGGCCGGCCCCGCCGCCGATGCGCCTGCGCCGCTGGCGGTGGCGAAGCGACCGGCACCCGCGCCGGAGCCGACCGACGGCTCGGGGCTCATCGACGTGCGCGCGCTCGGTGCCGTGATTCAGGCCGAGCGGCCGCAGGCGCGAGCGCCCCGCTTCAGCGAGCTGACGGCCGCGCCGCTGGTGATCCCGCCGACGCCGGTGCGTCCGCGGGCGACCACGGCGCCGCCGCCGATGCCGCTGTACCTGCTGCTCGGCGTGGTGGCGCTCGGAATGATGGGACTCGCCGGGTTCCTGGCGACGCGCGGGCCGACGCCGGCGCCGGTGATCATCGAGCGGCACATCTCGCAGGCGCCGATGGTGGTCGCGTCGGCGGCCGAGCCGGAGCCGGAGCCCGAGGCCGAGCCGGAGGCGGTCGAGCCCGCTGCGCCGGCCGTCGCGGCCGAGACCCCCGAGCCCGGGTCGAGCAAGCGCCCGCGCAAGCCGACGATCAAGCCGGTGACGCCGAGCGCCGACAAGCCCGCGCCGAGCAAGCCGGTGACGCCGGCGGCCCCGTCCGGGCCGGCGTCGGACAGCGTCGAGTGCTTGCTCTCGCCGGACAAGTGCAAGACCAAGCCGGCCGCGCCGCCCAAGGTCGAGCCGCCGTCGTCGTCTGTCCCTGGGGACAGCTTGCCCGAGAAGCTCGAGCCGGTTGACATCGCCGACGGCACCCGCGCGGCCAAGGCCGCGGCGCTGGACCGCTGCCGGGTCCACGCGCGCGGCGGCGAGAAGGTGACGATCAAGCTGTCGATCGCGGGCCCGGACGGGACGGTGCTGACTTCGGCGCCGCAGGACGACGCGGGCAACCCGGCCCTGGCGAACTGCGCGGCCGGCGAGCTGATGCGTGCTACGTTTAAAAAGGTGAGCAAGGCGCAGATCGGGGCGGTGGCGACGCTGAAATTCTGAGCGTCGCGGTCGCGGGCGGTGATCGCCGTCCGCGACCCTCCGACGCGCCGCGGTGTGTCTGCGATTCGCGCGGCGTCGGGGGGCGGCCGCGGGGCGATGATTGCCCGCGGCTGTCCACCAGGGATCGGTGCCTGCAAGTCGATCGCGAGATTATCAGCAGATCATGAGCCTGTCGATTCGCAAGAGCGCGACGGAGCCAACACCGACGAGGACGACGCGCTGCTGCAATGGGTGCCGAAATTGAATCACGCCCCTCGCCGGGCCCCCGGTCCGTCGCTCCTGGACGCGACCGCGAATCAGGGCTGCGTCGCCCAGAAGTCGAGCTTGTGCTCGTCCCGGTGATCGATCGGCCGGATTCCGCCCTCGCCGGCCGCCAGCGCCAGCACGTTCGGGCTGGCCGCCGTGAAGCGGTCCCAGGTCGGGACCTGCTCGCCGTTCGGATCGCCGGTGCGGGCGAAGTTCGCCGCGTAGTGGATCATCTGCTCCGACAGTCGCAACCGCGCCGGCGTCAAGGACGAGCCGTCGCCGAACAGGTACTCGGTGTCGTCGGCGTGCAGCGCTCCGGTGCGCAGCTCGGCGGAGAACGGGAGGTCGTGCTCGCTCGCCTCGGCGAATTCATAAAAGTACACCGGGGCGCGCTCGGCGAACGCAGAGTTCTGTTCGAAGGTCGTCCGCGCCCACATGCGGTCGGTCAAGACCTGCGCCCAGGCCACGCCCGCGGAGGGGTAGTCCGCGAGCGGGTAGGCGGCCGCGACCGCCTCGGCCTGTTCGCCGAAGGCCGTGGCGAGCAGGTCGGGGTATTGTTCGGCGGTGATCGGCGCGCCGGCGCCGTCGTGGAACAGGCCGATGAACAGGCGGTGCTCGTCGCGCGTGTGGCCGGCGAGCACCGGCATCGCGCGGAACCGGCCGGCGCGCAGCGCCTCGCCCGGGTTCTCGGGGAGGATCGCGTCGCCGGGGACGTAGGGCTGGAACATGTGCATGACCGCCGGGACCGCGAGGATCTGCGCGACCGACAGGCCGCGCAGGCACGCCAGCGCCGTCGCCGGATCGGTGCAGCCGAGCTGCTCGGCGACGTAGAGGCCGAGCGGCTCCTGCTCCTCGCGCGTGGCCCACATCAGCCACGGATCGGCAGGTACCTGCGGGCCCATGCCGCCCGGGACGACGTCCATCAGCGCCTCGCCGCTCTGCAGGATCGCGCGGTGGAACAGCCCTTCGGCGGTCGGCGACGTCATGTGAGCGGTCGTCGCCGTCGCGCCGTACGAGACGCCGAACAGCGTGACGTTGTCGGGGTCGCCGCCGAACGCCGCGGCGTTGCGCTGGACCCATTGCAGCGCGAGCTGCTGGTCCTGCAGGCCGAACGTGCCCGAGCCCTCGAGGCCGGGGTAGACGAACCCGCCGAACACGCCGAGGCGGAAGTTGATCGTCACGACCACGACTTCGCCCTCGCGGGCGAGCCGGCGGGCGTCGAACAGGTCGCCGGAGCCGATCGCGCCGTCGCCGTGGATCCACACCATCACCGGGCGCGGGGAGCCCGGCCCGCGCGGGGTCGTCACGTTGAGGTACAGACAATCCTCGGTGTCGCTGTCGATGTCGACGTACACGGTGCCGACCTGCGGGCAGCGGTTGCCCGGGCGCGTGGCGTCGCGGACCTCGGTCCAGGCGCTGGCGGGACGCGGCGCCTGCCAGCGCAGCTCGCCGACCGGCGGCTCGCCGTAGGGAATGCCCTGGAACACGCGGACCTCGTCGGTCAGCGTGCCGCGCACGCGACCGGCGTCGGTCTCGACGATCGACTCGTCGCTCGTCGAACACGCCAGCGACAGCGCCGCTGCAACTACGAACAATCGCTCCGCCGATCTCTGCAACATCGCCCGACCTCGTGTGCGGCGAAAGTTACGCGACCGGCGGCGACGCGCCGGCCCGGGTGGGACGAACGCCGGGGTCTCCGGGACGAACGCGGCCGCCCGTGGGACGGGCGCAGGTCACGCTCACGGCACGACGCCTCGGCCTCCGGGAGAAGGTCGGTGTTCTGCTCAAGGCAGGCGGTCGCGTGGGACGGGGGCGGATGCCCCGCTGCGCTCACGGCAGGCGGTCGCGGTAGCGCTGGCTGACCGGCAGCTCGACGCCGCCGGTGAGGAGCAGCCGGTACTCGCCGGCGCCGACGCTGCGCAGCTCCTTGACCGCGTCGAGCCGGACCGCGTAGGAGCGGTGGATCCGCACGAACACGCGCGGGTCGAGCTGGGCCTCGAGGGCGCTCAGGGTCGTGCGCAGCAGGTGGACCTCCGGTCCGACGTGCAGCTCGACGTAGTTGGCGCTGGCCGCCAGCCAGTCGATGCTGGCGGTGGCGACGAAGATCGTCCGCTTGCCGAGCGTGACGGCGACGCGCTCGAGGTAGGTCGGCGCGGCCTCGCCGGCGAGCGCGCGTCGGGCCGCCAGCGCCGTCCGGACGCGGTTGAGCGCGGTCGCCAGGCGGGCCTCGTCGAACGGCTTCAACAAGTAGTCGATCGCGCCGGTCTCGAAGGCGTCGACGGCGTGGTCGGCGTACGCGGTGACGAACACGATCAGCGGCGCGGGCGTCAGGTGGAGCCGCCGCGCCAGCGCGACGCCGTCGATCCCCGGCATCTCGATGTCGAGCAGGACGAGGTCGGGTCGCTCGCCGCGGATCGCCTGGAGCGCGGCGTCGGCATCCTCGGCTTCGGCCGCGACCTCGATGTCCGCGTGATCGGCGAGCAGCGCCCGCAGCCGGCTGCGCGCCAGCGGCTCGTCGTCGGCGATGATGACCCGGAGCGCCGTCATGCCGCCTGCCAGGGCTGGAAGGGGAGCCGCAGCTCGGCCGCCGTGCCGCCGCCGTCGGCCGGCGCCAGAGTGAAGCGGGCCGCCTCGCCGAACATCGCCGCCAGCCGCGCTCGCGTGGTGCCGACGCCGGTCCGCTCGCGCCGCTCCGGCGCCAGGCCGACGCCGTCGTCGTGGACGCGCAGCACCAGCGTCTCGCCCTCGCGACGGGCGCCGAGGCTGAGCCGCCCCGGACCGGGACGCGGGCCGATGCCGTGGGCGAGCGCGTTCTCGACGAGCGGTTGCAGGAGCATGCCCGGCACCCGCGCGCCGAGGACCGCGGGATCGACGTCGCGGACGACGGTCAGCCGCGGACCGAAGCGCATCGCCTGCAGCTCGAGGTAGAGGTCGACCTGCTCGAGCTCGCGGCGCAGCGGCACCTGCCCCTCCGCGCCGGCCTGCTGCGTCAGCCGCAGCAGGTCGCCGAGCCCGATGAGCATCCGCTCGGCGCGCCGCGGGTCGTCACGGACGAGCGCGGCGATCCCGTTGAGGGTGTTGAACAGGAAGTGCGGGCGCAGCTCGAGCGACAGCGCGCGCAGGTTCGCTCGCGCCAGCGAGCGCGCGAGCACCTCGCGCTCGACCCGTTCGTGGGCCCGCTGCAGCACCGCGTGGGCGAGCACCAGCACGGCGAAGCCGGCCGTCCCGCGCACGACGACCTCGCCCGGCTGCATGTGCGCCGCGATCACGCCCGGGTCCGCGCCCAGCAGCGCGACCGCCAGGCCGAGGAACGCGAGGGTCACGACCGCGTCGAGCGCGACGTAGCCGACGCCCAGCAGCACGCGGAGCAGCCCGTGTCGCGCGCGCCGCCCGGGCGTGAGCGGCAGGGCGTCGAGCACCCACCACAGCGGCCAGGCGGACGCGACGTACACCCCGGCTCCTGCCAGACCGACGGCGAACATCTGCCAGCTCTCGACGGCGAGCCCGCGGGCCTGCAGCTCCTGCACCGTCGCGTTCGTCGGGCTGTAGACCATCGCCAGCACGACGCCGACGAACACGAGCCACTGGCCGCGCGTGGTCTGGCGATACACGGAGGTGGCGGCCTCGAGAGGTTTCGCGCCGACGTGCACGACCGCAGTGTAACCCAAGGGCGACCCGCTGCGGGCTCGCGGTCGCGGTCCGAGGTCACCGGTCCGCCGATCGTCCGGGGCCCACAGTCCGATGCGCCCGAGCGCAGCGCGAACGGGGCACCAGGCTGAACCATGACGCGCGCTCGTCGTACATCCTCGCTGTCGCCTCGGCCCCGAACGGTCAGGACGCTCGGCCAGCGAGCAGTCGCGTGATCGAGCGCGCGATCGCAGGCGCGCCGTGATGGTCGGCGCTCGCAATCCCTGACGCGGGGTCGCTCGCTCGACTGGGACCTGCATTCGTGAGGTGCTTGCGATCGCGGAGTGATGGGCTCGAGCGCGACAATCGAGACGGCGGTCGTGGCGACGCTCCCGCGTCCTCGCGGGGATGGGGATCGAGCGCGAGATCAGTGCACTCGCAAGCCCGCGATGATGCAGTGAGCGCAGGAGCCGAGACGCGCAGTCGCGGCGTGAGCTCGTGTCCTCCTGCGGATGGGGTCGAGCGAGTTCCGCACCCGCAAGCCGGCGGTGATGCGTTGGCGTGCGGGGCTCGAGACGCACAGCCGCGGCGTGCGCTCGCAAGCCCGCGAGGATGGGTCCGACCGCGACCCGCGGCGGGGCGGCTCGCGATTCCCGCGACGAGGCGACCGGTCGCGGCCCTGCGACGCACGGTCGCAACCGGGCCGCGCTCCTCGCAAATCCGTCGGCGGGGCGGGCGCGCCGCCGATTGATCATAGTGCTGCGACCCGTCGTCGCGGGCGCGCCGCCGGGGTCGCTCGGTTATCCTCGCGGGGTGGAGACGCCTGCCGTTCATCTCGTGTTGTTGGCGAAGTTCGCCGGCGTGATGCTGTTCATCGCCGGCTCGGGCGCGTCGCTGCTGGCGAAGACCCGCGAGGAGCGGCGCCGGGCGACGCATCAGATCGCCTCGACGGGGCTGTTCATCGCCTGGTGCGGCGGGTTCGCCCTGGCGACGCTGTCGGCGATCCCGTTGACCGAGCTGTGGATCTTGCTCGGGCTCGGGCTGTCGCTCGCGGCCCACGTGGTGGTCGTGAGCGCGGCCGAGCGCGGAGCAGGGCGCCTCCACGTGGTCGCGTTCGCGGCGCTGATCCTCGGGATCCTCGCGGCGATGATCTTCCGCCCGGTGTTCGGCGCCTGAGCCTCAGCTCTCGCGCTGGCCGAGGTTGGCGTGGATGATCGCGCCGTTGAGCGACGGCCGCTCGAGGCAGAACGCGACGATGTCGGCGACCTCCTCGGGGGTCAGCAGGCGGCCGTACGAGATCATGCCGAGCACCTGCCGCATGACCTCGGGGCCGCGCGCGCGCAGCGGGTCGAGTAGCGGGGTGTCGACGAAGCCCGGGCACACGCACACGGCGTGGATGCCGGCGCCGAACAGGTCCTGCACGGTGGCGCGCAGCAGGCCGACCAGCGCGTGCTTGCTGGCGCAGTAGGTCAGGCGGCCGGGCACGCCCTTCTCCGACAGCGTCGAGCCGATGAAGATCACCGACGAGCCGGGCGCCATGGTCGGCAGCAGGCCGGCGGTCAGCTCGGCCGGGGTGACGACGTTGATCCGCATGGCCTGCTCGCAGGCGCGGGCGTCGAATTCGGTGACGGCGTCGGCGATCGGGAAGGCGGCGTTGTGGACCAGGTGGACGCGGGCGCGGGCGCCGAGGAGGTCGCGCACGCGGACCACCGCGTCGGCGACCGCCGCGGCGTCGCCGAGGTCGACCGCGAGGTTCTCCACCCCGTCGACGGGACATGGCCTGCGGGACAGGTTGATGACGCGCCGGCCGTCGGCGCGCGAGCGGGCCGCGATCGCCTGGCCGATGCCGGCGCTGCCGCCCGTGAGGACCACGGCGTCGGCGGCCGCGCTCACGCGCCCCTCCGCCAGCTCGCCGCGCCGAGCTGACCCGGGCCGGACGAGACCTTGACCGTGAGCGCGTGGATCGGCGCGACCGCGAGGACCTGGCCGTCGTCGACCAGGCGGGCGCACAGGTACCGCGCCAGCTCCTCGACGGTGATGTTGCGGATCGGCAGCACCTGCACCTCGCTGCGCAAGAACGGGAGCGTCCGGCCGGCGAATTCGGCGTACACGCACTCGCCGTCGTCGCGCAGCTTGAGGTGCGGCGAGCGGCCCGGCAGGAGGAACCACTCGTCGAGGCCGGCGCACAGGCCCGAGACGATGCGCTTGAACTGGCCGTAGTCGCCCATCATCCCGTTGTCGTCGGGCTCGCCGGTGATGCTGACCTGGACCGCGAAGTTGTGGCCGTGCATCCGCTCGCGCCGGTCGGCCGAGAAGATCGTGAAGTGCCCGGCCGAGAACTTCATCGCCTCCTTGTAGAGCTCGATCGTGACGAGCTCGCGTTCGCCGGTGCTCGCGGTCATCGCGGACCTCAGGTCGCCGGCCGGCGCTCGTCCTCGTCCTCGCCGCGGTAGATGCAGCCGCAGGTGCAGGTCTCGCGCACGCCGACCTCGCACAGGAGCGGCAGCGACGGCTTGAGGCGGCGCCAGATCCACCGCGCCAGCAGCTCGCTGGTCGGGTTCTCGAGGCCCTCGACCTCGTTGAGGTAGTTGTGGTCGAGGACCCGGTGCAGCGGCTCCCAGGCGACGTCGAGGTCGCCCAGGTCCATGATCCAGCCGGTGTCGGCCCCGACCGGGCCGCGCACGCGCACGTCGATCGCGTACGAGTGGCCGTGCAGCCGGCTGCACTTGTGGCCGGGCGGGACGGCGGGCAGGCGGTGCGCGGCCTCGAAGTGGTAGACGCGGAAGATCTCCATCGGCGACCCTCCGCGCTAGAACACCACTTTGTGGCGGATGAGGTTGAGGAACTCCTGGCGCGTGTTGAGGTTGTCCTGGAACACGCCGACCATCGACGAGGTCACCGTCCACGAGTTCGGCTTCTGCACCCCGCGCATGATCATGCACATGTGGCTGGCCTCGATGACGACGCCGACGCCGTGCGGCTGCAGCACCTCCTGGACGGCCTCGGCGACCTGCCGCGTCAGCCGCTCCTGGACCTGCAGGCGGCGGGCGAACATCTCGACCACGCGGGCGAGCTTCGACAGGCCGACGACCTTGCGGTCGGGGATGTAGCCGATGTGCGCGCGGCCGATGAACGGCAGCATGTGGTGCTCGCACAGGCTGAACAGGTCGATGTCGCGGACGAGCACCATCTCGTCGTGGCCGACGTCGAAGATCGCGCCGTTGAGGATGGTCTCGAGCGACTGGTCGTAGCCGCTGGTGAGGAACCGGAGCGCCTTGGCGACGCGCTCGGGCGTGCGCTCGAGGCCGTCGCGGGCCGGGTCCTCGCCGACGCCGCGCAAGAGCGTGGCGACGGCGTCCATCATCGGGGGCAGCACCGCTTCGGCGGGGGGACGGTCGTGGGGATCGGTCACCGAGGCCTCGACCCGCAGGATAACACCGCGGCGCGGCCGGCTCCAAGCCGACGTCGGCTTCGCCCCAAGCAGGTCGCGCGCGCTGCCGTCAGCGGGCTCAGCCGACCGGGGCGGGGAAGCAGGTGAACTCGATCTGGCCGTTCACGTCGCCCCAATTGAGGTTGACCTGGAGCGCCTCGACCCCGAGCGGCATCAGCACGCGATTGATGCTCGCGTAGTCGGCGGGCTGCAAATACCCCGCGAACTCCGAGCTGATGTACGCGCCGCCGCCGTGGACGGTGACGTACTCGAGCAGCGTCTGCATCTCCTCGTCGGTCGGCTGCTCGCCGCCGTCGAACTGGCCCGAGCCCTCGAGGTACATCACGATGTCGTAGTCGGCGGCGAGCTGGGCGGGGTTGCCGACGTACTGCGGCGGCAGGTGGATGCCCGACGAATCGCCGGGGTAGTTCCAATTGGCGGGACCGTCCGACGGACCCCAGCCCCACCAGAACAGCTTGGGGTTCGGGTCGGGGCTGCCGGCCAGCCACTCGCGGATCGGGCAGTCGGACTGCTCGTTGAACGGGAGGCTGCTGTCGGCGGTGGCGATGAAGCGGCCGGGGCCGGCGTTGCCCAGGGCGTAGACGATCTCGCCCTCGAGCTCGGCGGTGGCGAAGATGTTCTGGCCGAGGATCGCCAGCGTGCCCGACTGCTGCGAATCGATGGTGAGCGAGCAATCCACGCACTCGGTCATGCCGACGTCCGGCATGGCCCCGAGGTCGAACTTCGCCGCGCCGGTGGTCGTCGCCGGACCGGTGCTCGTGCTCGAGGCGTCGGTGGTGGTCGGCCCGGTCGTGCCCGCCGCGTCCGTCGTGGTGCCGGTGCCGTCGTCGCTGGTGCCGGTGGTCGCCTCGCCCGTGGTCGTGCCCGGCGGGGCCGTGGTCGGCCCGGGGACGGTGGTGATGCCGGCGCTGGCGCTGGCGAAGCCGGTGTCGCGGCCGTCGTCGCCGCAAGCCGCCAGCAACCCCAGCGCGGCTCCAGCGAGGCCGCAGAGCCGAGGACCGCGAGTCGTAAGGGAGTGCATGCGGGCACAGTACGCGCCGCCCGAGCCCGTCACAAGCGCCGCGCAGGGCGCGCGAAACCTGCGGGTGCGGGTCCGGGGCAGCACGCGCGCAGGCGCCTGCGGACGGGTGTACGGGGCGCTCCAGCGCATTGTTGCCGGAGCGGCAACATCTCGTTCCAATGTCCAGGCTTATGCTCTCGCGCCACGGCTGCATACTCGGGACGTGATGCGCGAGCAAGACCTCTCCTCCACCTCGACCCTCGACGCCGTGCTGGGCGTGATCCCGCTCGGCCAGCCGCCGTGGCCGACGCTCGATCCGTTCCTCTTCTGCGTCCACCACGACGACGCGTATCCCGCGGGCAACGAGGCGCTCGGTCCGGCGGCCTCCTTGGCCGGTCGCGACATCGGCCACGACTTCGCCGGCATCGACGGCTGGCGCATGTACCACGGCGACGTGGTGCCCGGATTCCCGGCCCACCCGCACCGCGGCTTCGAGACGGTGACGATCGTGCGCCGCGGGCTCATCGACCACAGCGATTCGCTCGGCGCGGCGGCCCGCTTCGGCGGCGGCGACGTGCAATGGCTGACGGCCGGGGCCGGCATCGTGCATTCGGAGATGTTCCCGCTGCTCGACCGCGAGGGCCCGAACCCGGCCGAGCTGTTCCAGATCTGGCTCAACCTACCCCGCGCGAACAAGCTGGCGCCGCCGCACTTCTCGATGCTGTGGCGCGAGACGATCCCGACGCACGTGGCCGTCGACGCCGAGGGGCGACGCACGGAGGTGACGGTGGTGGCCGGCCGATTCGCCGAGGCGCAGCCGCCCGCGCCGCCGCCGAACTCGTGGGCCGCGCGGCCCGACACCGACGTGGCGATCGCGACGATCAAGCTGGCGCCCGGGGCCCGCTGGACGCTGCCCGCGGCCCAGCCGGGGACGAACCGCGCGCTGTACTTCTTCCGCGGCCGTGAGCTGCGGGCGGGCGGGCGCGCGGTGCGGGTCGGTCATTGCATTCAGCTGCGTGCGGAGGCAGCGGCCGAGCTGGTGAACGGCGAGGAGGCGAGCGAATTGCTGCTGCTGCAGGGCCGCCCGATCGCCGAGCCGGTGGTCGCGTACGGTCCGTTCGTGATGAACTCTCAGGCGGAGATCCAGAAGGCGTTCAGCGACTACCAGCGGACCCGCTTCGGCGGCTGGCCGTGGCGCAGCAACGGGCCGGTGCACGCGCGCGAGGAGGGGCGGTTCGCGATCCACGCGGACGGGCGCAAGGAGCGGCCGGCGTGAGGGGGCGTGGATGAGGGCATTCGCGCCGCCGCCGGGGGTGGCGTGAATGTGGAGACCGTCGGCTCGATTCGCCGTGCGCCGTTCGCTCGCGATCGCGTGCGGTGATTCCGGGCGAAGGCGGGCGCGATCGATCGTGCTGGAGTGTCGTCCATGCGCCGGCAGCAGGAGACGGCGGGGTATCCCGCGTTCGCCGTCACTCGTGGGGCGTCGGGGGAGGGAGCGCCGGCGCTCGAAGCGACACCCGCCACACCGCGGCGAGGAAGGCCGTCAGCGCCAGCACGCACAGCGCGGCCGTGAATGCGCCCCAGACCTGACCGACCGCGAAGGCGCTCCCCAGGCCGCCCGACGCGGCGAGCGCGAGGTAGATCCGACGGGCCGATGACGGGAGCCGCTCGGCCGGGCTCGCCCGGACGTGCGGGGCGTCGGTCGCGTCTCCGAGCCGCGCCCGACGACGGAGCTCGCGCCGAATGTGCCGTTCGATCACCCCCAAGCCCAGGTACGGCGTCAGGATGTTGACGACGGTGAGCAGCGCGAAAAAGGGGAGCGGCAGCCGTAGCGCGAGGTAGAAGAGCACGGGCATCCACGGGAGCGTCACCGACAGCACGATCGGCAGGACGAGGCGCTGCCGCTCGTGGTCGTTCCAGAACCACACGGTCGGGAGGAGGCCGAGTCGCTGGGGCCGATCGAGGAGATGACGGCGCGCGGAGGGGACGTGTACCGGCTGCACCTGGAGCTCCTCAATCAAGGCAACTCACGAGCGAGCACGCGACGGCCAGGGCGCACCCGCCTGCCGCATGGACACAGCTGCCCGCGGCGGGCACGAAGCCGGCGGCGGCGGCGGTGCACGTGATCGCCGCTCCTCCGCAAGTGAACGCCTGACCGATCATGCTCTTCTTGACGCCCCACCAGCGCGGGGTCGGCACCGCGACGGTCATCGTCACGTCGAGGTCCGGCGCTCGCAGGTCGGCGAGCGCGAGCGTCAACGCGTGGGCGTCTCTCCAGGCCGACGAAGCGGTGAGGACGGGCGCGAACCGCTCGTTCACGAGGGCTGCGTCGCCGTCTGCGGCCAGGACGCCGCCCGCGAGATCGAACTCGACAAACGCCGCGACGTCGGGCGTGTCGGCCGCGAAGGTGAGCGTGCCGGTGAACGGGTCGGCGCTCCCGTCGAGGACCCATGTATGGTGAATGCTGCCGAGTCGGGGGAAGGAGCCGGCGAGCTCGAGCGCGAACCCCGAGAGTTCGCGCGTGAAGCTGACGCTGACGCTCGCGTCGTTCGCGACGAGATCGATCACCACAAGGTCATCCAGGCAGATGCAGCGGAGCTCGCTCGCGTCTCGCGTCGCCGAGAGACGGGCCCCTCGCCATGGAGGTCATAGCCGAGAGCCTCGCCGACCTCGGCCAGCCGTAGGAGGGCCGAGCCGCAGAACTCGGTCGGCAGCGCGTCGGCGAGCGGAGCGGACGCCCTGGCCGTGTCGGGGATCCCGACCAGCGACCAGGCCGCGGCGTACGCCAGGCGCGCGGGAGGGGACCAGAGAGCGCGGAGCGAAGGTTGGACCATGCCGGCAGCGTGCAAGAGGGAGCCCGGGCGGCAAGGTCGAGCGAGCGGCGGCGGCGTCGCCTCACCGCTCACCGTGCGCATGGTGCAGCGGGCTCAGCGCGGGCGGGCGAGCTGTCGGCGGGGAGGCATACCGGGGCGCTGCCCGCGAACATGGGGCGGCGGGGCGAGCGGAGGCCCAGGACCGATCGCCTGCACGCCTCGCGGGTCGCAGGGCACCGGGCTGTCGCGCCAGTCACAGCGCGAGGGCCAAATAGCGAGTGCCCGGCACCGGATTGTGGCGATAGGGCGGGACGTCCTCGAAGCCGAGCGCCTCGTACATCGCGATCGCCCGGGTCATCGAGGGCAGCGTATCGAGGTACATGCGTCGGTAGCCGAGCGCGCGCGCCTCGTCGATGACCGTGGCGACGAGGCGCTGGCCGAGGCCGAGGCCGCGCTGCCCCGGCCGCACGAACAGCCGCTTCATCTCGCAGTCCGCGGGCGTGATCGCCTGCAGGGCGACGCAGCCCTGCGGGGCCGCGTCGACGGTGCAGAGCAGGAGCCGTCCCGACGGCGGGGCGTAGGCGCCGGGCAGGCGCGCCAGCTCGTCGGCGAAGCCCTGGAAGCACAGGTCGACGTCGAGCGAGGCCTGGTACTCGAGGAACAGCGCGCGGGCCTGATCGATCTGCGCGGCGCTCATGGCATGCAGGACTTCGATCATCGCCGCTCCCCCGGGGCGCGGGCCTGGATACCACGAACGCGGCCTGATGAGTACGGCATCGCGGCGGGCCCACGTCGGAACTCGGCTTCGCGGGAGGTGAGGGGTCCGGGCTCCGTCGGGACCGGGAGCGGGTCCGAGTCAAGCCCGATCGCGCGGGCGGCTCCTTCCTGGAGGTGCGGCCGCCGGGTGATTGCGCGGCCCGAATGCGTCGTCGGCCCGATCCTCGCTCGGCTGCGAAACCGCTCGTCATCGCAGCCGCAATTGTTCACGGCAGGGCCGACACTCTTCTGATGCTGGCGAGGCGCCCGAATATCGGGGACATGCCTTTTCGGAGTAGCGACCCAATCCAGAAGAACGGTGTTCATCATGCAAGACTGGCGACATTTCATCCACATCGAGTACCTCGGCCGCGTCGCGCTCGGCGCCTTGTTCATCGTGTCCGCCTCCGCCTGTGACGGTGTGGTGGACGAGGACGGATCGAGCGAGGAGCCGGAGGCCGACGAGGCGGACGACGAGCCGCTCGCGCCCGCGGCCGAGGTCGTCGCGGACGGGGCGATCGACGAGAGCGACGGGCCCGAGGCGGAGCCGCTCCGCCCTGACGGTCCGCTCGGGCTCGCCGCCGACGACGACTCCGACAGCGCGCTCTGCCTGTGGCCCTACACGCAGAAGAAGGTCAGCAACCTCAGCACCTTCACGTACGGCAAGATCGGCGAGATCGAGCTGCAGACCGCGTGTACCCTCGCGTACGCGCGGGTCAACGTCACCCATGTCGCCACGGCCGAGGCGTGGACGGAGATCTCCGTCGAGCTGCAGGCCTGGACCGGCGTGAACTGGGTCTCGCTGTATCCGAAGACGGACTACGCCTACGACCGCTCCTCCAGCAGCACGCCCTCGGTCGAGTTCGCGGCCGGCACCTACGTGCGCGCGTGCGGCAAGCTCTACAGCGGCTTCTTCGTCGAGTCCTCGCCGTTCGTGTGCACGGACTACTACCTGCTTTAGAGGCGCGACGGGGCGGCGAAGGCCGCCGCGAGCGGCGATCACAGCAGCGTATAGCGGGGGAAGATCGCCAGGTACGCCTTGGCCTGCAGGCGGGCGCCGTCGACCACCAGCTTGACGTAGAACTGGCGGTGGACGGCGACGCGCCACGGTGCGCCCGGCAGCGACACGGTGGTGTGGCCCCACCAGTCGCCGAGCAGGGCGTGCGCCTTGGCCGGGTCGCAGGCGCCCTCGGCCGCCAGGGCGGCGAACGTCTGCCGCCAGGCCGGGAAGTCCTCGGGGCCGCGCGACACGTAGGCCTCGAGGCCGAGCGCCGGGCGCAGCGCCTCGCCGACGGCGAGCTGGACCCCGACCTGGCGGAACTCGTCGCCGATCACGGCCAGCGCCCGCTCGGCGGTCGCCAGGTCGCCGGGCCAGCCGATCCGCCGCAGCCAGGCCGGGACGTCGCGGGCCAGCAGGGCGCAGTGGACGCGCAGATCGTCGCCGCCGCGGTGCGGGGTGGCGGCGACGTGCAGCGCCCGGCCGGAGGCGGGCAGGGCGAGGACGGCGCGCCGCAGCGAATCGATGCACATGGCCGATGGGGCATGCCCCAAGAGCAAGGTCGCGCCGCGCTCGGCGGCCGCGATCAGCCGGTCCAGCGGCGGCCGCTCGGCGCCGCGGTGGGCGCGGAAGGTGTTGGCGCAGGCCGGGTCGAGGCAGAGGAACGCGAACGCGGCCGGCGGTCCGTCGCCGACGAAGTCGAACTCGAGCCACACCGACGGGCTGTCCTGGAGGACATGTTCGACCGGCCACGCGCGCACCAGCGCCGCCGGCCCGGGGCCGGACAGCGCGGGGTCGCGGGCGAGGGCGTCGAGCAGGCGCGCGCGGCCGCCGTCCCACGCCTCGCAGCAGCCGGCGAAGTCGATGCGCGGGTCGGCCTCGGCCAGCCGGCACTCGAAGCCGAGCCAGTTGAAGGCCGGCGGCAGCCGCCGCGACCACCCGGCGATCGCCTGCAGCCGGGCCGGCTCGACCAGGGCGGCGGGGAGGTGCGGCGCGACGGCGGCGAGGACCTCGTGCGGGGCGGGCGGCACGTTCAGCCCTCGCGCACCTTGAGGGTGC
This sequence comes from Nannocystis exedens, assembly GCF_002343915.1. Taxonomy (GTDB): domain Bacteria; phylum Myxococcota_A; class Polyangia; order Nannocystales; family Nannocystaceae; genus Nannocystis; species Nannocystis exedens. Next base: position 8,741,696 of record NZ_NETK01000001.1, read on the forward strand.
CGAAGTAGCGGGCGACCTTGCGGAACGGCCGCGGCGTCAGGCGGGCGACGGCGACGTCGACCTGATACTCGCCGGCCTCCTCGAAGCCGGCCAGGCAGTCGAAGGTGACCTCGTCGACCGGCGGCTTGGGCACGGGGATCGGCAGGACCGGCGCGCCGCGGACGACGGTGTGCTCCTTGCGGAAATAGACCTCGACCGTGAACGGCGGGCCGCCGGAGAACTCGTCGGGCGGGTCGACCTCGATCGTGATCGCCAGGGTGACGGGCGCGCCGGCGGCGACGATATCGGGCTTGACGCCGCGGATCGACAGGGTCGGCCCCGGCCACAAGAGGCTCGGCGGCGGGACGTCCTTGATCGCGCGGATGGCGTCGACGACCCCGACGGGCAGCAGGGTGACGATGCCCTCGGGCAGCTCGAGCAGCGCCTTGTAGTCGGCGGGCTTGACGTTGTAGTCGTCGAGCACCGCGGCGGGGTCGTTGGCGAAGCGGTCGCGGACGCCGGAGACGTCGCGGGCGAAGTCGGTGAGCAGATACAACAACACGAAATATCCTCCTTACGATTCGGGATACGGGACGTAATCGGCGAACAGGGCCGCGCGCGTACAGGTCTCGCCGGGGCACTGGTCGAGCATGCATTGATCGAGCTTGCAGCCGAGCGACGGCATCAGGTCCTCCTGGCCGGACACCAGCAGGCCGACGATCGCGTGCGTCTCGGCGTCGAAGATCGGCGAGCCGGAGTTGCCGCCGTAGGCGTCGAGGTTGGCCTTGAAGTGATCGGCGGCCGAGTTGTCGCGCACGACCGCGTTGCCGGCCAGCTTGCGCGGCAGACCGAGCGGGTGACCGGCGATGTGGACCGGCCGCAGGGCGGCGATCGGCTCGGTCGCCAGCGGGCGGATCGTGCGGCCCACGACCTCGCGGTCGAGCTCGAAGATCGCCCAGTCGGCCGGGTCGTCGTCGGCGCAGCGCACGAGCTCGGCCCGCAGCTCGTAGACCTCGTCGGCGGGGATCCGCACCCGGCCGTCCTGCACCGATTCGAGGCCGAAGGCGAAGGTGACGACGGTGCTGGCGATCTGCTGCGGGGCGATGCAGTGCGAGGCGGTCACCAGCCAGCGGCTGCGCCGGCGCCGGGGGTACCGCGCGACCAGAAAGCCCGAGCCGCGCGCGCCCGGCAAGCACGGCTCGCGGGCGAAGCGGGGGTCGCACAGGTCGAAGTGCTCGCGCAGCGGCTTCGTGCGCAGCAGGTAATGGTCGTCGACGATTTCGCCGAGCTCGGCGCGGTCGAACAGGATCGCCACGCCCTCCTCGTCGGCCCGCAGCTCCCGCAGGTAGTCGGCGGCGTTCTGCGGGTCGAGGTCGAGGTTGCCGAACACCACGCCGAGCCGCGGCGGCAGCTCCTCGGCGCGCGCGGGCACGTTGACGAGGTCGCTCGAGCCGTGCACCGAGACCATCCGCCGCAGCAGCGCCTCGGTCAGCGCCCGCGACGACACCCCGCTGAGGTCGATCGGCGGGCCGTCGCCCACAAAGCGCCGGTCCAGCTCGCGCAGCAAGGACTTGAGGTCGACGTCGCGGAGGTCGGTGGGCGGCATGGCTCTCCGCGGGCGATCCTACGCGCTGACGCCGGCGCGGCAGTTACCGCGCGATTACAGCGAATGTCGACAGAACCCCGGTCTTCGCTTGCGGCCCCCTGCGTCCGCCGCTCACACGAGGAGCAGCCGGATCCCGCCGAGGCAGCGCTCGAACGGGTAGATGTCGTCGGTCTGCGGCTCGATGAACCACACCGCCTCGTCGCTGGTGATGGCCCAGTTGACCGCGTGCGCCTCGGTCGGCCGCCAGTCGAAGCGGCCCCACGCGAGCCCGACGCACAGGCCGTAGCGCAGCTCGCCGGTGTCGTAGGCGTGGGCCGTCATCTCGCCCTTGATCGCGTAGGCGAAGTCGTCGCAGTCGTAGCGCTCGAGCATGTGCGCCTTGCGGTCGGCCTGGCTCTCGCGCAAGATGAGCGCCAGCTCGCGGCGCGACGGCAAATAATAGCTGTCGGCCCCGAAGCGCAGCAGCGCGGCCTCGGTCAGCCGCCCGGCCAGGGTGGTGCGAATCAGACGGTCGAGCCACTGCGAAGTGGCAATACGACCCGGGGAGCCCGGACGAACGACGAGAGCGGCTTCGTCTACGGATATCGCCGCTCTCGCCGCGATCCGGGTCCCCGAGAGTCGACCGCGCGCGGAAATATAGGGTGAGCTCATCGACCGCCCCCGATTCGCCGGTCAAACCTCGCACGACCCCCAGCGGGCTGTACATTACCAGGACGTTACGGCGGCCCCCGCGTCAGACCCGGACGATCTCGACCCGCGGGACCCCCAGCCGCAGCTGCCGCGTGCCCTTGCGCCGCTCGACCAGCCTGGCCGCGTCGGCCACCCCCGCCTGGCCGAGCTGCGCGCGGCTGCGATGGATGCTGATGTTGAGGTGCCCCGGCTCGATCTTCAGCATCGCCAGCAGCCGGTCCTGCTGCATCCACCCCTGCTCCGGCTCGGGCACGCCCCGCTGCTGGTCGGCCAGCCGCGCGCGCGCGAGGAGCAGCAGCGGGTAGTGATGCGCGCGCGCCTGGAGATCGATGCGCCGGTCGCCGACGAACGCGACCAGCTCGACGTACTCCTCGTTCGAGCTGTGCGAAAACCGCAGCAGGAGGTCGGCGACGGTGACGTCGGCTTCGTGCTCCTCCCAGGTGCCCGAGCCGCCGGTCGGCAGGTGGACGCGCCACATCTCGCCGCGGACCAGGACGACGGCGCGGTCGCCCACCTCCGCGAGCTCGCCGTGGCGCTCGCCGATCCAGCGGTCGGGCCCGTCGGGGTACAGCAGCAGCTCGGGCGGGTCGTCGTCGGGCAGCGCCAGCAGGCCGGCCTCGGCGACGCGGATCCGTCCGCTGTCGAGGTGGACCGCCATCGGCCGCGGCGGGGCGTCGTCGACGAACTCGAACGCGCCCGACTGGCGGCCGAAGCGGATCTGGTGGCCGCGCCGCAGCGGCACGCGCTCGCCGAAAGCCAGCTTGTGCTCGCCGACGGTGGTGCCGTTGCGGCTGCCCAGGTCCTGCAGCTCCCACACCGCGCCGGTCCATTGCAGGACGGCGTGCTGGCTCGAGACGTCGCGGGCCGCGAGGATCAGGTCGCACGCGCGCGAGCGGCCGACCAGGCAGCGGGCGGGGAGGAGCTCCTTCCGCCCCGTATCGAGCCCCAGAAGCGCGCCCACGGGCGGCGATGCTATCGCAGTCACGGCAGGAACACCCGTTGCCAGCGATCGGGGTCGGAAACACCCAGCTCCCGGAGGGCCCGCTCGGCCGGGGCGCGCCGCGTCTCGTCGGCGCCGGCCCGGCGATGTTCGATCGACCACGCGGCGAGGGTCATGCCCGCGGCCCGAAATCCGGCCGCGGCGGCCGCGAGCTCGGCGTCGGCGCCCTCGCGCGAGGGCGCGGCGCGGGCCCGGATCCACCGCGCGTGCAGGGCCGCGTCGGGGCGCGACTCGCAGCCGAGGCGACGCGCCGTTCGCAGCGCGCCGGCGCGATCGCCTCGCGCGAGGGCGCAGCGGGCCCGCAAGAGCAGCGCGTCGATCCGCGAGATCGGGTTGCGCAAGAGGCCGGCCCCGACGATGCTGCTCCACCGCTCGCGCAGCCGGGCCTCGGCGCGGTGGACCTCGCCGTCGTAGAGGTCGCAGCAGACCTCGACGCGCAGGGCGTAGAGTGCTGCAGGGTGTAGTTGCGCCGCGTCCAGCGGCGCACGCTGTCGCGGGCGTAGTGGCGGGCGGCCGCGAGGTCGCCGGCGGCGACGCGGGCCTGGGCGAAGAACTGGCTGAACACGACCAGGCCGTAGAGGTCGCCGCGGGCCTCGGCGTCGCGCAGGTGCTCGCCGGCGCGGCGCTCGACGTCGACGAAGCGGCCGAGCTGGTCGAGGGCGGTGAGCTCGAAGCAGGCCCCGAGCACGCGCTCCCAGGTCATGCCGGCGCGCGGGGCCGACAGCGCGTCGAGGCCCTCGGCGGTGCGGGCGACGCACTCGCGCCAGTCGCCGGTGATCATCGCGTCGGCGGCCGAGCACACGTAGGTGAGGCCGAGCAGCTGCGGGTCGTCGCGGGCCTCGGCGATCTCGCGGGCCCGCTGGACGAAGCGGGCGCCGACCTCGGCGCGGCCGATCAGGCGGTGGAAGGCGCCGAGCACCGCCAGCCCGCGGCCGACCCGGCGCGGCTCGCCGGCCTGCAGCGCGGCCAGCACGGCCCGCACCGCGAACAGCATGCCGTCGGCCGGCATGGTGTTGGTGAGGCCCATGCCGACCGACCAGCACAGATCGACGCGCCGCAATTGCGCCGCGGTCGGGGCGGCCTCGCCGCGGACCTCGATGCCGCGCAGCCGCAGCCGCACGTACGCCCACAGCAAGGCGAGCACGGCCAGGAGCGGCGAGCGCGGCCACCACACGCCCTCGGCGCGCAGCATCGGCCGGAGCAGGTCGAGCCCGCGGTCGATGTATCCGGCGGCCATCCACGCGTCGGCGGCCTGGCGGAGGACCTCGGGGCGGCTGTCCTCGGGGACATGTTCGGCGCTGGCCAGGAACGCCTCGGCCCCGGCGGCGCAGCGGCCGGCGCGGACCAGCACCTGGCCCTGGCGGCGGCGCAGGTCGGCGGCGCGCGAGCGGTCGAGCGCGGCGATCCAGCCGGCGGCGTCGCCGAGCAGCGCGCCCGCGCGTTCGAACGCCAGCGCCTGCTCGGCCTCGGCGGCGGCCTCCTCGGCGGCGCCGCAGGCCAGCCCGAGCTCGCCGGCGCCGTACCAGTGGCGGGCCCGCAGCTCGGGGGTGCCGCAGCGCTCGCGCTCGAGCGCGTCGGCGATGGCCCCGTGCAGCTGGACCCGCAGCGCCGGCGCCAGCCCGCCGACCACGCCCTCGCCGATCCGGTCGTGCGTCGGCTCGACGATGTCCCACCGCCGCGTGCCCTGCATGCGGATCAGCGACAGCGCCCGCAAGGCCCCGAGCGCGGCCCCGGGGCTCTTCACCCGCGCGGCCTGCAGCAGCACCCCCTGCGGCAGCGGCTGGCCGGACAGCGCCACCGCGGCCAGGAGCCGCGCGGCCTCCTCGGGCAGGCCCTGCGTGCGCCGCCGGACCCACTCGGCGATCGCCGGGGCGGGGCCCGCGTGCGCGTCGCGGGCCAGCGCCTCGATCAAGAACGGGTTGCCACCTGACTCTCGGACCAGGTCGGCGATCCGCCCCTCGGCCCGCCCGCCGAGGTGGTGGCGCAGCAGCGCCTCGCAGGCGGCGGGGGCGAGCGCGGCGACGGCGACGGGGCGCTCGGCGATCGCCTGGCCGCGGGCGCCGGCGCGGGCGTGGAGCTCGCGCAGGCACGCGCTGTCGGCCTCGCGGTCGCTGCGGCAGGTGGCGACGATCGTCAGCACCAGGCCGTCGGCGCGCGGCAGCAGCAGGTCGAGCATCAGCCCGGCCGTGTCGGCGCCGGCGTGGTGCAGGTCGTCGACGAACAGGACGACCGGGCGCCCCTCGGCCGCGGCGGCGAGCAGGGCCCGCACGGCGGCGAACGCCGCGCTGCGATCGCCGCCGTCGTCACCCGGCTGCGGGTCGCGCAACAGCGCCGACAGCACCGGGAACGCGGTCGCGGCGGCCACCACGTCGTCCTCGCGCCAGCGGCCCGCGGCCTTGAGCCGGCGCATCAGCGCGTCGATCGCCGCGTCGAAGCCGCCGTAGGGCACCGACTCGCATTCGTAGCAGCGCCCGGCGAGCACCCACGCCGCCCCGGCGCGCTCGAGCGATTCGAGGACCTCGCGCACCAGGCGGGTCTTGCCCACGCCCGAGGCCCCGCTGACGCGCACGAAGCCGGGGACGCCGGCGACGGTCGTCGCGATCGCGGCGAACAGCGCCCGGCGCTCGTCGTCGCGCCCGAACAGCGGCACCGGGGCCAGCGCGTCGTCGACCGGGGCGGCGACGCCGAGGCGGGCGACGATCGCGGCCCCGTCGGGCCTGTCCTTCGGGTCAGGTGCGAGCAGGGCCGCGCACAGGGCGTCGAGGTCGGGCGGGACGGCGGGGACGCAGGCCGAAGGCCGGCGGCGGGCGCCGGGGAGCTCGCCGGTGAGCAGCCGGAACAGGATCACGCCGACGGCGAACCAGTCGCTGGCGGGCGAGGGCGCGGCGCCCTCGGCCAGCTCGGGGGCGATGTAGCCGGGGGTGCCGGCGAGGCCGCGGCGGGCCGGGGTCGCGCCGGCGGCGGCGCTCTGGGCCAGGCCGAAGTCGAGGATGACGACGCGGCCGCCGGGCTCGACGAGCACGTTGGCCGGCTTGAGGTCGCGGTGGACCACGCCGGCGGCGTGCAGCGCCCGCACGCCGGCGGCGAGCTGGGCCAGGACCGGGCGCAGGCGCGACGGCTCGGCCTCCACGGCGTCGGTGAGGCGGACGCCGGCGACGTACTCCATCGCGAGGAACCACGTCCCGTCGGCCACCACCAGCGCCTCGTGGCGGACCAGGTTGTCGTGGCGGATGCCCGCGAGGGTGCGAAACTCCTGCTTGAGCCGGAACAGCCGCCACGGGTCGAGCCGGCTCAGCGTCTTGATCGCCACCCGATCGCCGAGCTCGTCGTCGATCGCCTCGTAGACCAGGCCCATGCCGCCGGCCCCGAGGTAGCGCACCAAACGGTACGGACCGATGCATTCGCCCGGGCCCGGCGGTGGGTCCTGCGGTCCGTCGAAGGACCCGTCCGCGGTCGTCTCGGTGGTCTCGGACGAGTCCGACGGCAGGTCCATGTTCGCAAGGTTTTACCGAATTCGAATCATTGATGCGAGCCGCGCTCCGCGATCGCGGAGCATCTTTTCCGGCGAAACGCAGTTCAGGTGCTGATGTGGGTGGAGCAGGGACTGTCGCAGATGTTCAGAGGCCCGGCGGACGCGACCGAGCGGAGCCGTGGGCCCCGGCCGGCCGCGCGGTCGACGGCCTCGTCCTGGCCGAGGCGCCGCGACCTGCGGCGAACCCGAGGGCCGCGGCGCGCGGGCGATCGTCGGCGCCGGCGACTCCGATGATTCGTCGCGACCGCGACGACGAATCGCGCCGGCCCTGATCGCTCGCCCGCGCCCCCGGGAGGGCGTGCATTCGCAGGTCGATGCATTGCGTCCTGCGCCGCGGCGAATGTTCATACAGGTCCCGGTCGGCGAGCGCGGGGGTCCGGGGCGACGTCGCGGCGCGTGCTCTTGCGGCCACGCCCGCCCCGAGCGGCGCGCGCGCCCCCCGGCGAGGAGATCTGTCATAATACGGTCATTGCCCGTCGTCGCGCGCGCCGGCGCGCGCCGGCGCTGCAGCGGCGACGGACGCGACCGTGGCGATCGGTCGCCGCGGATCGATCCGAACCGTTTGCCGGCCCTCGGCGCGTGCGTGGGCGAGCCGATGCGCGCTCGTAAGCTCACGCTTCTTCGCTTCCGTTGGCGCGCCGGGCGGGGTACCTGTGTTCTTGCATGGATCTCGAAGAATTCGCGGCGCTTCGGGCCGAGTTCGCTGTTCGAGGGTGGCACCGCAAGGCCACCGGCGCGGTCATCGCCGAGCTCTTGTTCAGCTTCGCCGTCTGCATCACTGGCTACGTGATGTTCTTGGCGTGCGAATCGCAGCTGTGGGCGTGGCTGGGCATGGCGATCTCGACCTACGGCATGCTGGGGGTCGTCACCAACACGCATACGTCGACGCACAACGGCACGAGCGACAAGAAGTGGGTCAACGACCTGCTGTCGTACCTCGGCTACCCGCTGTTCGCCAACCTGTCCCTCTCGTACTGGCGCAACGCGCATATCACGATTCACCACGCGGCGCCGAACGTGATGGGGATCGACGACGATCACGACTTCATGCCGTGGTTCGTGACCACCGAGGCGGAGATGAAGAAGGCGAGCGGGCCGGCGCGGTTCTACTACCGCCACGTCCAGAAGTACTTCTTCCCGGTGATCCTCTGGATCCACGTGTTCCTGCGCCAGAAGTCGAGCTGGGTCTACCTGACGAAGGCGCTGCTCGACCCGGCGCGGCGGCGGCGGGCCCACTGGTACGACCTGCTGGCGATGTCGCTCTACTGGGTGGCGTGGGTCGGGGTGCCGAGCCTGTTCGTCCCGTTCTCCGACGCGCTGCTGGCGTCGATGGTGCGGATCGCGTTCCTCGGCTACCCGCTGTTCGCGGTGCTGGCCCCGGCCCACTACCCGCACGAGGCCGGGTGCGTCCGCCGCGGCGAGTGGCCCAAGGACTTTCTGGCGCTGCAGACCTGCACGACGATCAACTTCCGCACGGGGCTGCTCGGCGGGTTCGTGTGCTCGGGCCTGCAGTACCAGATCGAGCACCACCTGTTCCCCAACTATTCGCACGTGTACTACAAGCGGATGAGCCCGCACGTGCGCGCCTTCTGCGAGCGCATGGGTTATCCCTACCGGACGATGGGCTGGGGCGAGGCGCTGTTGAAGATCTTCGCCATCTTCGCCCGCCCGAAGCCGGTCGCGCCCGACCTCGAGACGCTGCACGACGAGCTCCAGGGCCGCGCGCCCGCGACCGCCGAGGAGTCGGCCGCGTAGGCGCGGCGACGAATCACGAGATCGAGGACCTCGCGGCCGGTGAGCGGCGCGGCGGGGGGGACGAATCACGAGCTCGCGGACTGCTCGCGGCCGTCGAGCCGGCCGCGCAGGCGGTCGGGCGAATCACGTGATCGCAAACCGCCGGGGCCGGCGAGCCGGCGCAGGCGGTCGGGTGAATCACACGATCGAGGGCCGGCGGGCCGCGTCGGCGGCCCGGCGAATCACATGAGCGAGGACTGGCAGGCGCCGAGCTCCTTCATGTCCTTGGCATTGAGGGCGCACTCGACCTCGGCCCGCGTGCCCTGCTCGGCGCACGCCTCGAGGATGTCGCCGCGCACCTCCTCGAGGATCTCCTCGACCGCCTTCGCCTGGTCGCCGGCGTCGGCCATCGCCAGCTTCTCGAAGTGCGTGAACAGCTTGGTGCAGGTCTCGGCCTCGATGCCGCTGCCGCGCTTCTTGACGTGCAGCTCGCGCTCGGCCTCCTTCTCGGCGTCCTCGCAGCGCAGCAGCGCCTCGAGCGTCTGCGCCTCGGTGACGCACTGCGCGACCTCGGCGAAGATCTCCGGGCCGACGTGGACCCGCTGGTGCTCGAGCGCGTGGATGCAGTCGACCTTCGGCGGGGCCTTGTCGGCCAGCAGCTTGGCCATGTGCGCGCACAGGGCCTCGTTGGTCGGCCCCTTCTCGGCGTGGTGCGACAGCTCGGCGAGGTGCTCCTTGAGCGCGGGGCTGGTCACCGCCTCGGAGGTCTCGAGCGTCGAGGCCGCGCGCGCCAGCACGCCCGACTTGTCGTGGCTTACGTCGAGGTGCAGCGCCGCGGGCTCGGCGTCGGCGGTCTTGGTCTCCGGCGCCTTGACCTCGGGCGCCTTGACCTCGGGCGCCTTGGGCGCCTCGGCCTTCTTTTCGCCGCCGGGGGCCGCCTTGCCGGCGTCCGCGCCGCAGGCGAGGGCGAGGGAGATGCTGACGAGAATGGCTGCAGTGCGCATCGCCGGCACGCTACCGCGAGCGCGCTCGCGATGAACAAGAAAAAGGCGGGTGTTGCGATTCACGAGAGCGCGGTCGTCGATTCGATGCGACAGGCCCACGCGATCGGGGGCTGGTCCCCCCGGAGCAGCGCCGCGAGCAGGGCGGCGCCGTGGATGACGCTCTGCGGCGTGCAGCGGCTGAACAGGCGCACGGCGTCGACCGCCCACAGCTGGCCGTCGCGGGCGCAGCGGAGCCGGCCGAGCGGCGTCCGGCGGCACAGCTCCTCGGCCTCGGCCGCGGCCGCGGCGAGGTCGTAGCCGCACGGCATGAACACGACGAGGTCCGGATCGGCCGCCGCGATCTCGTCCCAGCCGGCGCGGCGCGAGGGCTGACCTGTCCCGGAGAGCAGGTGCTCGCCGCCGCCGAGGGCGACCAGCTCGGGCACCCAGTGGCCGCCGAGGAACGGCGGGGAGCCCCATTCGAGGGCGAGGGTGCGCGGGCGGTCGAGCGGACGGACCAGCGCGGCGTGGTGCGCGGCGATGTCGGCGAGGCAGGCCTCGCCGCGCTCGGGCACGCCGGCGGCCTCGGCCACGGCGCGGACGTCGTCGGCGAGGCCGGTGAGGCTGGTGGCGGCGAGCTCGACCAGGCGGGCCCCCGCGGGCAGATCGCAGGCTTCGGCGCGGGCGGCACAGACGTCGCAGATCGCCTGCGACAGCACGAGGTCCGGCGAAAGGCGCGCCAGCGCCTCGCGGTCGACGGCGTACAGCGGCTCGCCCGCGGCCACCGCGGCGCTGACTTGCAGATCGATCTCCGCCGGCCCGGGCCCTTGCGGGTGCATGGCGGCGATCCGGCTGCGCGTCAGCACCGGCAGGCCGCGGGCGATCGCGTGGTCGCATTCGTGCGAGACGCCGACGACGTCGAGGCCCAGGCACGCGGCGAGGTCGGTGGCGGCGGGGACGAGGCACGCGATCCGGGGCGAGCGCATGCGCGGAGGATAGCGGAGCGCGAGCGCGCGTCCGCCCCTCAATGCGGCCTGGCCACGCGCGGGGTGACGGGGCCCTCGCGGCGGCCGAAGGCGCGATCGATCCGCAGCACCGCCAGCCCGAGCACCACGAACACGGCGAGCGCGGCGACGGCGTAGGTCGCGACCGCGGCGACGCCGAGCGCGCCGACGTCGAGGAACGGGTACGGGGATTCGCCGGCCCAGGCGCCGCGGGCGATTGCCCACACCAGATACGCCAGCGGGAACAGCAGCCACAGCAGCAGGTGGCGCCGGCTGAGGTGGCCATGGTCGATCGAACATGTCCACCAGACCAGGTAGAGCAGCGGCACGGCGTAGTGCAGGCCGGCGTCGGCCCACCACTGCAGCCCGCGCGGGCGCCACAGCTGGCGCAAGACCAGGAAGTAGGCGCCGCTGGTGACGATGAGGTAGAGCGCGACGCCGCCGCGGGCGGCCGGGCGCGCGAGCAGGCGAGCGAGCGGGCGCTGCGAGGCGACGGCCGCGAGCCCGGTCGTCAGGGCGACCAGGCAGTTGCTGAGGACGGTGAACTCGCCGAAGTAGCGCGCGGTGGCCCGCGCCGGCCCGAGGCGGTCGCCCGCGCCGACGAGGGCGAGGGCGTATCGCAGCACCAGCGCCGCCACGGCGACGCCGGCCACCAGCGCGGCGAAGCGCCGGCCGCCCGGACGCAGGTCGGGATCGTCGGGGGCCACCCCCGCAGCATGATCCGGAGCCGCAGCCCGTGCATCTGCCGGGGCGAAATCGGCCGACTCGCGCGCGCGGGTGTCCGTGTTCCGCCGGGCTCGGCGGCGTCGTATCGTGGCATCACCATGACGCCCGCCCGCTCGATCGCCACCCTCGGCCTCCTCGTCGCATTCGCGGGCTGCACGCGGAGCGAGCCGGCCAAGGACAAGCCGGCGGAGCGGCCGGCAGCGCCGCCGCCGGTCGAGGAGCAGGTCCGGCCCGAACCGCCGCCCGAGCCGCCGCGGCCCGCCGAGCCGGCCGGCGAGTTCGTGGTGACGCCGACGATCCCGCGGGAGCAGCGGCAGACGCCGCCGGTGCGCCGCGTCGAGGGCGAGGCGCTGCGCTCGCTGTGGCGGACGGAGGTCGGCCAGACGACGTTCCGCACGACGATGGCGCTGGTGAACGGGCAGATCGTGATCGGCACCCACGGCAAATCGCTCGAGGGCAACAACGACAAGACCGACGGCGTGTACGTGCTCGACGCGAAGACCGGCGCGCAGAACCGGCTGATCGCCACGCCCGGCAGCGGCGACCGCGACGTTGGCGGCGTGGCGATCGACGGCGACACGATCTATTTCACGACCGACAATTCACAGATCGTCGCCGCGACGCTCGACGGCGAGCCATTGTGGACGGCGAAGGCGAGCGGCAAGGTGCGGCCGGCCCCGGCGCTGGCCGACCTCGACGGCGACGGCGCGCTCGACGTGGTGGTCGGCGACGAGTCGGGGACGCTGCGGGCGCTGAATGGCAAGACCGGCGCGCCGCTGTGGCAGAAGCAGAGCGGCACCAACGAATTCGGGGCGCGCGGCTACATCGCCGCGGCGGCGATCGCCGACCTCGACGGCGACGGCCACGACGACGTGGTCGCCGGGGCCCGCGACGCGATCCTCGCGGCCTACCGCGGCAAGACCGGCGAGGTGTTGTGGCAACAATCGCGCGACTCGGGGATCCACGCGTCGCCGACGATCGCCGACTTCGACCTCGACGGAAAGCCGGAGGTGCTGGCCGCTTGGGCCTACGGGGACCTCAGCGTGCACGACGGCGCGACCGGCGAGCCGCGCTGGGCCACGCTGGTGCAGATGGACGGCGCGGGCATCGAGGGCCTGTTCGCCACGCCGGTGCCGCTGGCGGGCAAGCCGGGGGTGATCGTGGCCCCGACAGCGTGGTGGGGCGACACGGACGGGGTGGTGCTCGTCGGCGCCGCGAGCCGGGCCTATCGCGCGTACGAGGGCCGGGTGTCGGCCAGCGCGGTGGTGATGGACCTCGGCGACGACGGCCAGCTCGACGCGATCGTCGGCACCGAGAAGGGGCTCCTGCTCGCGTTCACGGCCGACGGCGGCCGGCGCGAGCTGGCGCGCCTCGGCGGGGCGATCGAGGCCCCGGCGCTGGTGGCCGACGTCGACGGCGACGGGGCGCACGAGATCCTGGTGGCCGCGCGCGACGGGATGCTGACGGCGCTGGCGACCGGGTCGAAGACGCCGCCGCCGATCCCCCGCTTCCGCGGGGCCTCGCCGCACAACCGCGGCGACCTCGGCAAGATCGCCCTCGGCTGGCGTTCGGGACAGGCGGGCGAGCCGGCCAAGGCCCCCGGCGGCCGCGGGATCCGCATCGATTATCTGCGCTGCTGCCAGGACCTCGTCGAGGCTGCCACGCGCGCGCCGGCCCCCGACAACGCGCGCCTGCTCGACGCGGCGTCGAAGTGCAACTCGCTGGCCGCGGCCGCGGTCGAGCGGGCCAACGCGCTCGCGGCGGTCAAGCTGGCGGCGCAGCCGGTCGAGCTGCCGTCGAGCTGCCAGTGAGGCGCGCGGGGCCTCGCGCGAACCGGCCAGCGCGAATCCCATCACCTGCAGCCGCGCCCGGCGGCGCGGCGGTTCGACCGGCTTTTCCTGTGACCCGGGCCGAGCGAATCTCGCATCGGTCGACCGATCTGGCCCTGGTGGCATTCGCATGGGTCAGGAGAGGACGAGCGGGGACAGTCCGAGCATTGCTTTTTCCGGTGACTTTGCCCGGGAATCTCGCATCGTGCGAGCGGGCCGAGCGGTGGGTTGCATTCGTATGCAGGTGCCGTACGCTCGCGGGGTCATGACGGAATTCACGGGAAAGGTCGCAATCGTCACCGGGGCCGCCACGGGGCTGGGAGAGGCCATCGCCGAGAAGTTGTATGCGCTGGGAGCCGCGGTGGTGGCCGCAGGGCGGCGCCTGGAGGGGGTGCTGAAGCTGGCCTCGCGCCTCGATCCGTCGGGGCAGCGGGCGGTCGCCGTCGAGGCCGACGTGCGCGACCCCGAGGCCGTGCGCGCGGCGGTGCAGGCCGCGGTCGAGCGATTCGGCGGGCTGCACCTCGCGGTCAACAACGCCGGCGTCACCGGGCCCGCCGGGGTGACGATCGCGGACACGACGATCGAGGACTGGCGCGAGGTGATCGACACCGACCTCGGCGGGACCTTCTTCGGCATGAAGTACCAGCTGCCGGCGATCGTGCAGAGCGGCGGCGGGGCGATCGTCAATTTGTCGTCCGCCAACGGCGTGGTCGGGCTGGCGGGCCTCGGGCCGTACACCGCGGCCAAGCACGGGGTGATCGGCCTGACGCGCAGCGCGGCGCTCGAGTACGCGACCCGGGGCGTGCGCGTCAACGCGGTGGCCCCGGGTTATGTGAACACCCCGCGGATCGCCGAATCCCCGGAGGAGGTCCGGGCCGCGTTCGCGGCGGTACATCCGATGGGTCGCATGGCCGAGCGCGCGGAGGTCGCCGAGCTGGTGGCGTTCCTGCTGTCCGATCGCGCCTCGTTCATCACCGGCGGGGTCTATGCGATGGACGGCGGCTACACGGCGCAGTGACCTCACGTGCGGTTTCGCGGGCCTCTTCGCCGCGCGAAGGGTGGGCGATGTCGGCGTGGCAGCAGCCACGGTTCGGCCCCTCACTGCATGCACATCGTCTCCCACGAAGGGGCCTGCCCTGCATGCAGTCGTTCGGTTCGAGAGGAAAGCTACCCTTTCAGGCATGTTCAAGTCGACGGCATTCTTCTCTTGCTCCGAAGGCTGCCCCGCCGACATGGCCAAACGTACATGATGGTATATTCAGGTTGGTTAAGACCAACCTGGAGTGAGGCGCATGTGGCAACCTGAGTCGTGATGGACAGCTCCCCAACGCCGGTGTCGAGGGCGGCCCCTACGTGGCCCATCCACAAGCAGGTCGGTGCCGACTACATCGGCGAGGTGATCGACGGCCGCTACCGCATCGTCGAGCGGTTGGCGAAGGGCGGCATGGTCCATGTGTTCCTGGCCAAGGATCTGACGCGCAGGTGCTACGTGGCGCTCGAGATCCTGCACCGGACGGGGCCGGAGTCGCGGCGGCGCTTCGAGGTCGAGGCCGAGATCCTCAGCAACATCCAGCACCCGCACATCGTGCGGCCTGTCGCGTTCGGCCACACGCCCGATGCTCAGCCGTACGTGGCGCTCGAGCACCTCGAGGGCGAGACGTGGTCGCGGCGGCTCGCCCGCGGGCTCCCGCCGTGGCGCGAGGTCGCCGAGCTCGGCGCCCAGATCGCGGGCGCACTGCACGCGCTGCACAACCTCGGCGTCATCCACCGCGACATCAAGCCCGACAACATCATGATGGTGACCGGCGCCGATCGAGCGGTCGCCAAGTTGATCGATCTCGGGCTCGCCAGCGTGGGCACTCCGTTCCACGAGGCCCAGGACGCGCGCTTCGCCTCGCAAGTCCCCGAGCGCCACAAGACCCAGCTCGGCCCCAAGATCGGCACGCCCCCGTATCTGCCGCCCGAGGCCGGTCTGCGGCCTGCCGAGCCGCGCCTGGACGTCTACTCGCTCGGCGCCACGCTGTACCAGCTCTGCACCCGGACCTTGCCCGACCCGAACGACTTGCGGCCGATCCAGGCGGTCCTGCCCGACAGCGACGCGCCCCAGGACTTGTCGCGGCTGCTCCTCGCCGCGCTCGAGCCGGACGTGGCCGATCGTCTTCCGTCCGCCGATCACCTGCGGCGCGGCCTCGAGGCGATCCTGGCCGCGCACCCCCTGACGCCCCGCTCCAGACAGCTGTTCGGCGGCTGCTACGATCGCCTCGAGGTGCTCGGCGTCGGCGCGAGCGCGATCGTCTACCGCGCCTCGGACCGCGAGCTGTCGCGGGAGGTCGCGCTCAAGGTGCTCCGCGACGCGAAGCCGAGCGACGACGACACGATCCGCTTCCGCCGCGCGGCGAAGATCCTGTCGGCGCTGCGCCACCCGAACATCCCGCAGATCCACCATTTCGGCGTCGAAGTGAGCGGCCCAGCACACGATCGAGAGCAGCGCTTCGCCGTGACGGAGCTGTGCCCCGGCTCGCCCCTTGCAGCGCATGGACTACGCAGCACCGGAGGCGCGCGCCGGCGGCGCGTGGTGGTCCCTTCACTCGGAGCCGGCTGCGACGCCAGCCGCAACCGGTCCCGAGCAGGTCACGGCGGAGCAACGGGGCCGCAGCAGGCCGGCGCTGCGCACGGTCGCCTCCGGGCTGGCGAGCGCGGCGCGGAGCTGCGCCAGGGTGGGCGGGGGCGGGTCTTCGAGCACGACCCATCGTCACCGATGTCCGCCGCGGTGCGGGGTGCGCGGCCGCGTGAGCCGTCCCACGGGGCGCGGCGAGATGTCCCGGAGGACAGACCCGGATCGCGCCTCGGAACGGCGGACCCGCGGTGGGTTGCGAGGGCGGCGAGGTATCCCCGAGGACGGGCTCGCCGCCGCGCCACGAGGCGGCGGGCCCGTGGGAGGACGGGGGCGCCAGGTCCGGCGCCGCACCCCGGGTCGACGGCCGGCGGGCGCGACGAGGTGTCCCCGAGGACAGGTTCCGCGCCGCCCCGCGCGTCGAAGATCCGCGCGCGTGGCGAGATGGCCCCGAAGACAGGTACGTCGCCGCGCCGTTGTTGACAGCCTCGCGCCGCGGTGCTCGGATCGCCGGGTGAAGCCCCCCGTCCACGTCGTCGGCAATTACGTCTCGCCCTACGTCCGCAAGGTGCTGGTCGCGCTCGACCTCAAGGGCGTGGCCTACACGATCGACCCGATCATCCCGTTCCTCGGCGGCGACGGCTTCACCGCCGTCAGCCCGCTGCGGCGGATCCCCGTGCTCGTCGACGGCGACCTGACCCTGACCGACTCGACCGTGATCTGCGAGTACCTCGACGAGGTCCACCCGACGCCGCCGCTCCTCCCGCGCACCCCGGCGCTGCGGGCCCGGGCGCGCTGGCTCGAGGAGTTCGCCGACACGCGCATGGGCGACGTGTTCATCTGGCGGCTGTTCGCCCAGGTGATCGTGCGCCCGGCGGTGTTCGGCCAGCAGCCCGACACCGCGCTGATCGAGAGGACGATGCGCGACGACGTGCCGCAGGTGTTCGACTACCTCGAGGCGCAGGCCCCGGCCGAGGGTTACTTCTGCGGCGAGCTGTCGATCGCCGACATCGCCGTCGCCAGCTTCCTGCGCAACGCCGGGCTGGCGAAGGTCAAGCCCGACCCCGAGCGCTGGCCCCGCCTGGCCGGCCTGGTCGAGCGAGTGCTGGCCCTGCCGAGCTTCGCCCGCCTCAAGGAGTTCGAGCGCACCCTGCTCAAGGTCCCGCCGGCCGAGCACCGCGCGGCGCTGGCCGCCATCGGCGCGCCGATCAGCCCCGAGACCCTCGGCACCGACCGCCCGCGGGCCGGGTTCGCCCGCGGCTGAGCCTGGCCGCCGGAGCATGCCCGATCGGTCATGCTTTGGAGGACATGTCGAATGTGCCAGTGTCGGTGTACGGTCGACACGTCGGTGCAGGCGCGGCCTTGAAGCCGCAGGGTGGCGCGGGTAATGTGGCGGGGATGACCGACGCCGGCCCGGCCCTGGCAGCGCTGGTCGCGGCCGCCGCCGATCCGGCGGCGATCGTGGCGATCCTCAACGACCACCGCAGCGCGTTCGACCGCCTGATCGGGCTGGTGTTCACCGGCGTCGGCGACGACGCGGTCGAGGCCGAGGTGCCGGTCACGCCGGGGCTGCTGCAGCCGTACGGGCTCGTCCACGGGGGCGTGTACGCGACGATCGTCGAGAGCCTGGCGAGCTCGGGGGCGGCGCTGTCGGCGATGCGGCGCGGGCAGTCGACGGTCGGCCTCGAGAACGCGACGTCCTTCTTGCACGGCACGCGAGGCGGCACGCTGCGCGCCCGCGCGACGCCGCTGCACCGCGGGCGGCGCACGCAGGTGTGGCGCGTGGAGATCCGCGACGACGACCAGCGCGTCGTCGCCAGCGGGCACGTGCGGATGCTGTGCCTCGAGGGCGGCGCCACCGTGGCCGGCGAGTCGCTGGCGCTGCGCCGCGACGGCGAGTGAGCCGTCGGACGTCGCGCACCGCGAATGGACGCCGCCGCCGCTGAAATCGGCGTGACCTCGGGCCGCGCCGGTGTGCTCGGTCATTCACGTCGCTCGCTTCGCGCCACCGAGCACGTGCGTGGCCGCGTCCGCGGCGCGCGCACATCCTCGCACGGGCGGCTCGTCCTCGTTTCACTCGCGACGCGGCGCCGACGATCGGCTCGGCGAGGGAGCGCTCTTGCGCTCGCTCGACCCTTGTCGGACTCGCCGCAATTGTTCGATGATCGCGCCCGCGTTCGCCGACGCGAAAGGATCGTCCTTGTCCACGACCCTGCTGGAGCTCGTTGCTCGCCCGCTCGCCCCGGAGCGCTCCGCCGTCCTGCTCCGCAGCGTCGCCGCCGCGGTGCACGCGATGCACCGCCAGGGCCGCGTCCACCGCCACCTCGCGCCGCGGCGGATCCATCTCGACGGCGACGACGTGGTCGAGCTCGACGGCGCGGACGAAGGCGCCGACTGGCTGGCCGCGCATCGACCCGACGAGCTCGCCTACGCGGCCCCCGAACTGCTGCAGCCGACGCTGCACGCCGCCGACCACCGCGCCGACCTCTATTCGCTCGGGGCGCTGTTCTACCAGCTGCTGATCGGCGCGGCGCCGTTCACCGCGGTCGACCTGCTCGGGTGGACGCACGCCCACGTCGCCCAGGCTCCGCGCGCGCCGGTCGAGCTGCGCCCCGAGGTGCCGGCGCCGCTGTCGGACATCGCGCTCAAGCTGCTGGCCAAGGCCGCCGACGAGCGCTACCAGAGCGCGGCGGGCCTCGTCGCCGACCTCGACCGCTGGCTCGCCGCGGCGGCCCGCGGCGGCGGCGAGCAGCGCTTCACGCTCGGCCTGCGCGACGTGCCCGAGCAGCTGCGGATCTCCCAGCGCCTCTACGGCCGCGACGCCGAGCTGCAGGCGCTCGAGGCGGCGCGCGAGCGGGTGGCCCAGCGCGGCGCGCCCGAGCTGGCGCTGGTGCGCGGGCCCTCCGGCATCGGCAAGTCGGCGCTCGTCCACGGGCTCGAGCGGCGCCACACCGGCCAGCCCGGCGTCTTCGTCGCCGGCAAGTTCGACCAGTACGACCGCGACGTCCCCTACGCCACGCTGGTCAAGGCGTTCGGCGAGCTCGCGCGCAAGCTGCTGGCGGCCAGCGAGGAGCACCTGGCGACCTGGCGCCAGCGCCTGCAGGCCGAGCTCGGCAACCTCGGCCAGCTGATCATCGACATCATCCCGCAGATGGAGCTCGTGATCGGGCCGCAGCCGCCGGTCCCGCCGCAGCCGCTGCTCGAGGCGCAGAACCGCTTCAACCGGGTGCTGCGCCAGTTCATCGGCGTGTTCGCCCAGCCCGACCAGCCGCTGATCCTGTTCCTCGACGATCTGCAGTGGGCCGACGCCGCCAGCATCCGGCTCCTCCAGCACATCCTGACCCACCCCGACGTGCAGCACGTGCTGGTCGTGTGCGCCTATCGCGACGGCGAGATCGGCCCGTCGCACCCGTGGACCGCCGCGCTGCTCGAGATCCAAAGCGCCGACGTGCGGGTGTCCGACCTCGCGGTCGCTCCGCTGCCGCCGCAGCACGTCGCCGCGCTGCTGGTCGACACCCTGCGCTGCGGCCCGGAGGCGGCCGACCAACTCGCCGCGCTCCTGCACGCCAAGACGGCCGGCAACCCGTTCTTCGTCGGCCAGTTCTTGACCATGCTGGCCGCCGAGGGGCTGCTGTACCTCGACCCCGACGTCGGCGCGTGGCGCTGGGACCTGCCCGCGATCGAGGCCAAGGGCTACACCGACAACATCGTCGCGCTGATGCTCGAGCGGCTGCGCGGGCTGCCGGCGGCGGCGCAGCGGGCCCTCAGCCTGCTGGCGTGCGCCGGCGCCGAGATCGCGCCGGCGACCCTGGCCGCGCTGCTCGGCCGCGACGAGCCCGCGGTGCTGGCCGACCTCGCGCCGGCGCTGGCCGACGGGCTGGTGGTCGCGCGCGGCGGGCAGCTCAAGTTCTCGCACGACCGCGTGCAGCAGGCCGCCTACAGCCTGACGCCCGAGGCCGAGCGCGCCGGCGTCCACCTGCGGATCGGTCGCGAGCTGCGCGGCCCGATCGGCGCCGCCGTCGCGCCCGAGCGGCTGTTCGCGGTCGTCAACCACCTCAACGCCGCCGCCCCGCTGCTCACCGATCCCGCGGCCCGCTTCGACCTGGCGCGCCTCGACCTCCAGGCCGGCCGGCGGGCCAAGCAGGCCAACGCCTACGCCTCGGCGCTCGTCTACTTGCGGGCCGCGCTGGCCCTCTTGCCCGCGGACGCCTGGGACGCCCACTTCCAGCTGACCTTCGACCTCCACCGCGACCTGTCCGAATGCGCATATCTGTGCAACGACAACGACGCGGCCGAGCAGCTGTTCGCGGCCGCGCTGTCGCACGCCCGCGGGCCGCTCGAGCGGGCCGAGATCTTCACGCTGCAGATCAGCCTCTATTACTCGGTCGGGCGCATGCAGGAGAGCCTCGACGTCGGCCAGAAGGCGCTGCGCGAGCTCGGCGTCGACATCCCGGGCACCCCCGAGGCGCGCCTGGCCGCGTTCGGGCCGATGATCGAGGCGGCGGTGGCCCGCTTCTCGGCGCTCGACATCGAGGCGCTCGAGCACGCGACCTCGGTCGCCGACCCGGCGCGGCGGGTCGCCGCCCAGGTGCTGGTCAGCCTGCTGCCGTCCAGCTTCTACCTCGACATCGTCCTGTTCTCGATCATCATCCTGCGCCTCGTCGAGCTGTCGCTGGTCCACGGCGAGACGCGCGACTCGGTGGTCGGCTACGCCTCGTTCGCGCTGCTGCTGGTGACGGTGCTCGGCGAGCACGACATGTCGGGCCGGATCGCGCGCATGACCCTGCGCCGGCTCGAGCACATCGCCGACGCCGGCGTGCACGCCAAGGTGCGCACGATCTACGGCTGGTTCACCGGCCCGTGGCACGAGCCGCTGCCGCAGATCCTCGCCCACCTGCGCGCCGGGCAGCAGGCCGGCGTCGAGGCCGGCGACCTCTCGGCCTACGGCGCGTTCGCGCTGCTCGGCCAGGACACGCTGCTCCTCTGCCGCGGCGACGCGCTGGCCCAGGTCGAGGAGCAGTGGGCCCGCCACCGCAGCAGCTACGTGCAGATGCAGCACGAGATCGCGGTCATGACCGTCGACGTCGTGCTGGCCCAGCTGCCGCGCCTGCGCGGCGCCCGGGTCGACGCCGACGACGCCGTCGAGCCCGGCCCCAAAATCGTCGGCTCCGCGCTCGGCACCCACCACTTCTTGCGCATGCAGCGGCTCTACCTGCTCGGCGACCTCGGCGGCGCGCTGCAGGCCGCCGAGCGGTTCGCCGCGACCAAGGGCAGCGGCCTGCTCGGCACCTTCCTCGGGGCCGACGGCGACTTCTACTGCGCCCTCGTGGCGGCCGCCGTGGCCGACCGCGAGCCGCTGCGCCGCGCCGAGATGCTCGAGCGGGTGCGGGTGCAGGCGGCCCTCAGCGAGCGGCTGGCGGCGCGCTGCCCGGCCAACTTCCGCGCCCGCGCCGAGCTGCTGGGCGCCGAGCTGCTGCGGCTCGAGGGCCGCTCGGCCGAGGCCCTGCCGCGGCTCGAGGCGGCGGCCCGGGTGGCCGCGCAGGACTCGTTCCTCGCGGTCGAGGCGATCGCCTGCGAGCGCGCCGGCGAGCTGGCGCGCGCGCTCGGGCTCGGCGTCGCCGCCGTCGCCTACTTCGAGCGCGCCCGCAGCCTCTACGCCCGCTGGGGCGCGACCGCCAAGCTGACGCAGCTGGCCACGCGGGTGCCCGAGCTCGGCCCGATCACCCCGCCCGGCTCGCAGTGGCTGTCGGTCGACGCGCTCGCGGTGGTCAAGGCGACGCAGGCGCTGTCGGGCGAGCTGATGCAGGACAAGCTGCTCAGCAGCCTGATGCACATCGTGCTCGAGCACGCCGGGGCGCAGAACGGCCACCTGTTGCTGCTCGAGCGCGAGCGGCTGGTGATCGCCGCCGGCGCCCGCACCGGCGAGCAGGGCGTCGAGGTCACCCTGCCGGCGCGTCCGGTCGTCGTCGACGACGAGCTGGCGCTGTCGATCGTGCAGTACGTCCGCCGCACGCGCGAGCAGGTGCTGCTGACCGACGCCCGCAACAGCCCGCTGTTCGCCGCCGACCCCCACCTCGCGCGCGGCCAGGTGCGCAGCGTCCTGTGCGTCCCGGTCGTCCGCTCCGGCGCGCTGGTCGGCTTGCTCTACCTCGAGAACAACTGGATGAGCGGCGCCTTCACCCCGCAGCGCACCGCGGTGCTCGAGCTGCTGCTGACGCAGGCGGCGATCTCGCTGGCGGTGTCGTCGCTGTACGGCGACCTCGCCCGCGAGAACCGCGAGCGCAAGCAGGTCGAGCAGGGCCTGCGCGAGAGCGAGGAACGCCTGCGCCAGCTCGTCGAGAGCGCCGGCGCGGTCCCGTGGGAGGCCGACGTCTCCGCCGGGCGCCTGACCTACATCGGCTCGCAGATCGCCGGGCTGCTCGGCCACGGCAGCGACCGCTTCACCGGCGACCCCGGGTTCTTGGCCGGCATCACCCACCCGGCCGACCGCGAGGCGCTGGCGCTGCACCTGTCGGCCGCCGGCGGCGAGGCGCGCGAGCTCGAGTTCCGCGTCACGGCCGAAGGCGGCGAGGAGATGTGGCTGCACAGCATCCGCGCCGTCCACAAGGGCCGCGGCGACTCACCGCTGCGGCGCGGCTTCTTCTTCGACGCCACCGCCCGCAAGCGCACCGAGGCCAGCCTGCGCGACAAGCTCGAGGTCATCGCCGCCCAGCAGGAGGCGATCCGCCAGCTCTCGACGCCGATCATCGAGGTCTGGGAGGGCGTGGTGCTGATGCCGCTGTTCGGCACGATCGACACCGGCCAGGCCCTGCGCATGCAGGAGCTGCTGCTCGACGCGATCGGCCGCCTGCGCGCCCGCTTCGCCATCATCGACCTCACCGGCGTCGAGGTCGTCGACACCGGCACCGCCCACCACATCATCGGCCTGGTCCGCGCCGTCCAGCTGCTCGGCGCCCGCGGGATCGTCGTCGGCGTCCGCCCCGACGTCGCCTCCTCGATCATCTCGCTCGGCGTCGAGCTCGGCCGGGTCCCCACGCTCTCGACCCTGCGCGAGGCGCTGCTGATGTGCATGCAGGCGGCGGCGCAGCGGCGCAAGGCCGGGCAGGCCGACCGCTGAGCGAGCAGGACTCTGGGGACATGTCCGCAAGGGCATGACCTGGGGGACATGCCCTTCCGAGCATGACCCTGGGGCAGGCCCGATCAGGCGGCCCGGCGCAGCTCCGGCTCGTGCCGGGCCGCCCGCCGCTGCTTGAGCGAGGCCGCCAGCCGGGCCGACAGCGTGCGCTGGCCGGCGGTTCGCTGGCGCTCGAGCAGCAGGGCGACCGCGCGGCGCTCCTCGGGGCGCAGCGCCTGGTAGGTCCGCGGTCCGCGCAACGTGGTCGGCAGCGCCGCGCCGTCCTCGTAGGCGTCGAGCACCGAGGGGTGGACGTAACACTTGCGGCACACCGTCGCGGTGTTGCCGAGGCAGCCGGCGACCCGCTCGATCGCCCGCGTGACCGCCTGCTTGCGCCGGTACTTCTGCTCCGGCCTCGGGTCGCGCCACAGCTCCTCGGCGGCCAGCACGGTGCCGGCGAACGTGCGGAAGTCCTTGGCGCTGAACTCGCTGCCGGAGCAGGCGCGCAGGTAGGCGTTGACGTCGGCCGAGCCGATCGCGTGGTGGGTGCCGGCGTGGTCGTAGAACTGGAACAGCTCCTGCCCGGGCACGTCGCGGCAGCTGCGGACGATCTTGGCCAGGCGGGCGTCGTCGACGGCGACCACGTGCTGCTTGCCGCTCTTGCCGCGGAAGCGGAATTCGATGTGCTTGCCGTGGATCTTCACGTGGCGGTCGCGCATCGTCGTCAGCCCGTACGAATCGTTGCTGTGCGCGTATTCGGGGTTGCCGATGCGGATGTGGGTGGTGTCGAGCAGGCGCACCACGGTGGCGAGCACCTTGACGCGGTCGAGCTGGGGGCGGCGGAGGTCGCGGTCGACCCGGGCGCGGATCGCCGGCAGCGCCGCCGCGAACGCCAGCATGCGCTCGTACTTGGTGCTGTCGCGGACCTCTCGCCAGCGCGGGTGGTAGCGGTATTGCTTGCGGCCGCGGGCGTCGCGGCCGACCGCCTGGATGTGTCCGCGCGGGTCGGGGCAGATCCACACCTCCGTCCAGGCCGGCGGGATCGCCAGGCGGCGGATCCGGGCCAGCGTCTCGGCGTCGCGGAGCGGGCGGCCCTTCGCGTCGCGGTAGGCGAAGCCGGTGCCTGCGCGGCGGCGAGAGATGCCCGGCTGCGCGTCGGTCACGTAGACGAGTCCGGCGTCATCGGCGCAAGTGGCGGCATCGAGGGCGCTCATGGTGCTTCGAGCGTGTGGTGTTCGAAGGGCTCGCGCCGGTCGCTGCGACCAGGCGCAGCGGAGCCGTCGTCGACAGCCTCGCCCCGCCGCTGGGCCCGGACTGGTCGCAATGTGCGCAGCGGCCTCGACCGGCTTGTCGCCGCGAACCACTGCGAACATCGTTGAACGCGATGCCGCCGATCTTGCTGGTCGAGGACGACGCCGACATCCGCGACGTGGTGGCCGAGCTGCTGCGCGGCGAGGGCTACGACGTCCACGGGGCCGAGAACGGCGAGCAGGCGCTGGCCTACCTCCACGAAGCCGAGCGCGAGCCCTGCCTGATCCTGCTCGACCTGATGATGCCGGTGGTCGACGGCTGGCAGGTCCTCGCCCGCTTGCGGGCGCAGGACCGGCTGCTCGCGCTGCCGGTGGTGGTGATGTCGGCCTCGTCCCCGGCGGCCGCGCCCGCCGACGTGGCCGCGTTCGTGCGCAAGCCGATCGACCTCGATCTCCTGCTCGGGCTGGTGCGGCGATACTGCGGCCGCACGCCCGCGGAGCCGGATTGATTCGCCCGCAGAACGTCGTGTCGATCGCTCGCGACGGTGTACGCAATTGCAACAGCGCGTGCCCCGCCAAGCGGCGGCGGGCAGTGTCGCAATACGCGCGAACCCGCACCGGAGCGGCGAGGGGTTCGGACCTCGGACCGCGGGCCTGGGACTCGCCGCGGCGTCGACGGGCGGTCCCCGTTCCGGCCGCGTCCGGCGGTCCTGGCGAAGTTTTTTCTTTCCCCTGGCGGCGAAGTGGCTATGGTTGCGAGCCGAGAAGTCACATTGGAACCTCCGGGTGCATCCTCCGCAAAACCTCCCCCTGCCGCCGGTCGCAGCGTAGCGACCATTCGTCGGTCGGTCCCTCCTTTCTTGTCCGTCCCTCCTTTCTTGTCCGTCCCTCCTTTCTACGTGGACCCTGTCTCCGTGGATCCTGCGGACCGGTCGGAGGTCGCATGCGGCTGGGTTTGACCTTCAACCTCAAACCCGAGCTCGGTCCCTCGCCCGGCGAGCCGATCGATCGCTTCGAGGAGTTCGACTCGGTCGAGACCGTCGACGCCATCGACCGGGCCCTGCGCGGGCTCGGCCACGAGGTCGAGCGGCTCGGGTGGGGCGAGCCGCTCCTGGCCGCTTTGGCGGAGCCGGGGCGGCGCCTCGACGGCGTGTTCAACTTCGCCGAGGGCGTGGGCGGCCGCGGGCGCGAGTCGCAGATCCCGGCGGTGCTCGAGGTGCTGGGGATCCCCAACACCGGCTCGGGCCCGTTCGCGCTGGCGCTGGCGCTCGACAAGGGGGTCGCCAAGATCTTCGCCGCGGCCCACGGCATCCGCACCGCCCCGTTCCAGATCGTCGGCGCCGACGAGACCCTCGGATTGGTCGAGCTCGCCTATCCGCTGTTCGTCAAGCCGGTCGCGGAGGGCTCGTCGATGGGCATCCGCAAGAACTCGGTCTGCCACGACGAGGCGGCCCTGCGCGAGCGCGTGGCCCGGCTGCAACGCGACTACCGCCAGGCCGTGCTGATCGAGGAGTTCCTGTCGGGCGACGAGTTCACCGTCGGCGTGGTCGGCAACGGCGCCGCGGCCGAGGTCGTCGGCGTGATGCAGGTGACCCCGCGGGTGCCCGACGGGCAGGACTTCGTCTATTCGCTCGAGGTCAAGCGCGACTACCTCAACCAGGTCCGCTACGTCATGACCGACGAGCTGCTGCAGTCGGGCCGGCTCGACGAGGCCCGGCTGGCCGCCATCCGCGGGCTCGCGCTCGACGTCCACCGCGTGTTCGGCTGCCGCGACCTGTCGCGCATCGACATCCGCTGCGACCGCCGCGGCGACCCCAACTTCATCGAGGTCAACCCGCTGCCGGGGCTGCACCCGGTCAGCAGCGACCTCGTCATCATCGCTCGTGGCCACGGCTGGAGCTACGAGCAATTGATCGGCCGCATCATCGGCGCGGCCACCCAGCGCTGGTCCGGCCTCGACCGCCTGCAATCGTCCCCCCCCGAGCATTAGCGAGTTCCCCGACCTCGCCGGAGCCCCGATGCGGATCGCCATCACCTATCACGTCGCCCCTCTCTTCGATCCGCCCGTCGCGCTCCTCGGCGCGCCCGAGCTGGCCGCCACCGCGCGCGAGGTCCAGGCCGCGCTCGCGCCGGAGCACGCCTGCACGCTGGTGCCGGTCGCCGACTCGGTGCCGGCGGCGCTCGCGGCCGTCCGCGCCGCCGCGCCCGACGTGGTGTTCAACCTGTGCGAGGGCGCCGTCGGCCGCACGCAGTTCGAGGCCCACCTGGCGCTCGGCCTCGACATGCTGGGGATCCCCTGCTGCGGCTGCGACCCGGTGACCCTCGCGCTCTGCCAGGACAAGCCGTTCGTCAAGCAGTTCCTGCGCCAGACCGGCGTGCCGACCCCGGCCGGCTTCGCCGTCGCGCCCGGCTGCTCGGAAGAACATGTCCTGGAGGACATCCGCGAGCTCGTCGCCCGCGCCGCCTCGGGCCGGGTCATCGTCAAGCCGGCGCGCGAGGGCGGGGGCGTCGGCGTCGACGCCGGCAGCGTGTGCGGCGACGCCGAGGCGGCGCTGGCCCGCGCGCGCCAGGTGTGGGCCCGCCACGACCAGCCCGCGCTGGTCGAGACCTTCGTCGACGGCCCCGAGTACAACCTCGCGCTCTACCACGCCGGTCCGCGCGGCCTCGTCGCCTTGCCGCCGGGACAGATCGTGTTCTCGCCGGCGCTGGCGCCCGAGCGGCGGGTGGTCGGCTGGACCGCCAAGTGGGACAACGCCTCGACCGAGGCGCAGGCGACCGTGAGCCGGATCGTCGCCGACCTCGACCCCGCCATGCACGCCGAGCTGCTCGCGGTGTGCACGCGCGCGGCCACGCTGCTCGGGATGACCGGCTACTGCCGGTTCGACCTCCGTTTGGCCGGCGAGGCGATCCAGATCATCGACGTCAACGCCAACCCCGACCTCGGCTCCGGCTCCGGCTTCCGCAACGCGCTCGCCGCCGCCGGCATCCCGTTCGCCGATTTCCTCGCCGACCTGATCGCCGCGCGCACCCCCGCCGCCCGCCTCGCCCCCGCGGCGTAGCCTCCGTCGTCGCTCGTCGGGGCGGCCGGGACGTCGCGCCGGCGATGGCCCGGCGACGCGACTCGCTGGCGACAACCCGGCCGGATCGATCGAGCCCATCGTCCGCGCGCCCGCGCGCTCGTGGCATTCGCCGGCCAATCATCACACCGCGGCGGCGGGCGCGGAGCCGCGTTCGGGGCCCGCGGGGCGCGTTCGTGACGCCGCTCCCTTGTCGCTCGCGGTGGCAGGGTCAGCCTGTCGGCATGCGCCGCGTGTCCGCCCTGTTCGTCGCCTCGCTCCTCGCCGGCTGTCCCGATCCGCAGGCCGGAGCGGGGACCACCGAGGACGCACCCGGCACCACCAGCGCCCCGGAGGTCACGTCGACCTCGACCGCCGGCGACGAGCCGCTTTCGACCGGCAGCGCGACGGGCTCGGCGGCCACCGGCAGCGCGGGCGAGACGACCGGCGGCGAGCCGCCCGGGACCACGGGTGGGCCCGAGCCGACGACCGGCGGCGAGCCGGCGTGGCAGCCGAAGGGCTGCCCCGAATTCTACGCGCAGGACCGCTTCCCGACGGTGGAGCTCGAGATCGATCCGTCCGAGCTGGCGGAGATCGAGCAGGAGTGGGCGATCGCCGACGAGGACGACATCCAGGAGCACCCGCTGCTGGCGTTCAAGGTCGACGACACCGTGATCACGAGCGCCTCGGTGCGGCTGCGCGGCAACTCCTCGCACTGGCACGATCAGAAGAAGATGCAATTCGAGGTCTCGTTCAACACCTACGACCAGCAGGGCCGGTTCGAGGGCCTCAAGCACGTGCTGTTCGACGCCGCCGAGTACAACCGCAGCTTCTTGCGCGACCGCCTGGCGCTGGCGATCCTGCGCGACGTCGGCCTCGCGGCCCCCTGCGCCAACAACGCCCGCGTCGTCGTCAACGGCGCCTACTACGGCCTCTTCACCAACATCGAGAAGGTCGACAGCGAGTTCCTCGAGCGGACCTTCGAAGATCCGGACGGCAACCTCTACAAGCGCCGCGGCGGCGGCTCGGGCTGGAACAAGAAGACCAACGAGGAGGACCCGAGCCAGGCCGACGTCGAGCAGCTCGAGGCCGCCGAGACGGTCGATGACCTGCTGGCGGTGATGAACCTCGAGCAGGCGCTGCTCGAGTGGGCGACCGAGGCCGTGATCCCCGACCGCGACGGCGCCTGGGGCGGAGGGCTCAACCAGTACCTCTACAACGACCCGAACTCCGGCTTCGTCGTCATCCCGTGGGACCTCGACGACACCTTCACGCGCCTCGAGCCCGACACCGACCCGTACACCTACATCAAGGAGGGCGACCACGGCCGGCCGTTCTACGCCATCGCCACCGCCGACCCGGTGTGGTTCTCCCGCTACATCGACGCGATCGCGTTCGCCGTGGCGACCGGCTACGACGTCGAGGTGCTGCAGGGCCGCCTCGACACCTGGGCCGCGCAGATCGCCGAGGCCGCGGCCGACGACCCGAACAAGCCGTTCACGTTCGACCAGCACCTCGATCAGGTCGACGACATGCGCGCGTTCGTGGCCGAGCGCCGGCTGTTCCTCGACGCCTGGCTCGATTGCTGGCAGAGCGGCGGGGTCGACGGCGACCACGACGGCAAGTGCGACGGCGCGTGACCGCGGCTATGCTGGACCGGCGATGGCGAGGTCGCGCGGGCACGAGGGCAGGGGGGCCGCCGCGGGCGCGCTGGAGCTGGTGCGCCCGGGACTGACCGGCTTCGGCGGCGGCCGCTTCGACCCGCGCTGGGACCTGGCCGGGTTCCGCAGCGCCTGCCACGCGATGGCGCGCGCGGTGCCACGCACCACGCTCGGACCGTGCGAGGGCCCGCACGCGAGCGCCGCGTACTACCGGGCTCGCGTCGATCACGAGGGCCGGCCGCTGTGGCTGCTGCTGCACGCGATCCAGCCGCTGCTCGCATTCGCCGAATGGGACCAGCGCCTCGATTATCGGTTCGTCGACGCGCCTGCGCTGGCCGCCGCGTTCTTCGGCCCGCACGAGCTCGCCGGGGCGGCCCGGCTCGAGACCCGGCTGACGCCGCAGGACTGGGAGCGCCGGCTCAGCGGGCAGGAGCTCGAGCAGGCGCGCCACTGGCGACCCGAGCGCGTCGGTGACCTCGTGTTCTGCTGGTGGGATTGACCCGCCCGCCGGGGCGAACGGCGACACGAGGCACCCGCCCGGGCACGCGGATGTCGGGGCGGCCCCTCGTGCGCGAGCGGCGAACGGGCGCTTGGGGGCGAACGGCCGCGGCTTTGCGCGCGCAATCACATGTCCTCGGGGACATGTGAGTCATCCGGCTCGGGGTCCGCCTCGGTCCCAATCGACACAGCTCCCCGCCGCGACAATGGGGGGTGTACCGGGGCGCTGATTTCGTGGCCGCTTCGTGGCCGCGCACCGGGGCTCGCGCGCGCGCAGCGGTTGCTGCGCGCGGCGTGGGCTCGCGCGAGCCGGGCCGCGCGTGCGCTCTCGGGCGCCGCCGTGATCGCCGGAGTCCGTCGATTCTCCGCCGGATGTGTGCTACCTGGGGGCCAATGTTGGAAGCGAGCGCCACGTCCGAGTTGAAGTTCGATCCGTTCGACCCCGCGTTCGTCGAGGATCCGTACCCGACCTTCCGTCGATTCCGCGAGGAGGCGCCGATCTACGCGTGGGAGCAGGTCAAGGGCCACATCCTGTTCCGTTACCGCGACGTCATGGCGCTGATCCGCGACCCGCGGCTCGGCACCGATCCGACCCTCGGCGGCGGCTTCTCGCCCGAGCTGCGCGCGGCCTACCCGGACTACGTCGCCATCCGGGAGAACGACCTGTTCATGATGCGGCCGGAGTCCCACGCGCGGGTGCGCAAGCTCGTCACCCCGCTGTTCGGGCCGCGCCAGCTCGAGGCGCACCGGCCCCGCGTCGCCCAGATCATCGCCGAGGTGATCGGCCGCCTGCCGGAGCGCGGCGTCATCAACGTGTTCCGCGACTTCGCCCAGACCTATCCGGTGCGCGTGATCGCGGCGATGCTCAACATCCCGCCGGGCGCCGAGGCCGAGTTCCTGGCCTTCGCCGACGCGCTGATCGCCACCATCTTCCCCGGGCTGCCGCCGGAGGTGTTCGCCTCGTACATGCCGGCGATCTCGCGCGGCCGCGAGATCGTGCGGGCCGTGATCGCCGACCGCCGCGAGCGGCCGATGGCCGACGACCTGATGACCCACCTCATCAGCGCGTGCGACGACGCCGATCGCCTGACCGACGGCGAGCTCGAGTCGCTGATCGGCGGTCTGCTCGTCGGCGGCTCCGACACGACGGTCCACCTCACGACCTACGCGATCCTCGAGCTGCTGCGCCACCCCGACCAACTGGCGCTCCTGCGCCAGGATCCGTCGCTGGCCCGCTCGGCGCTCGACGAGACGCTGCGCTACAACGCGTTCGGCCGCGGCGGCGGGCTCACCCGCTTCGTCGAGGAGCCGTTCAGCTGGAACGGCGTCGAGTTCCACCGCGGTCAGCCGCTGTTCCTCAACACGCAGAGCGCCTTCCGCGACCCCGAGTTCGTGGCCGACCCCGACGTCTACGACATCCGCCGGCGCACCAATTCGAGCCCGTGGTTCGGCCACGGCCCGCACTTCTGCCTCGGCGCCTCGCTCGCGCGGCTCGAGGCCGAGACGGCGCTGCAGCAGTTCCTCGCCCGCTACCCGACGATCGAGCTCGCGGGCAAGCCGGTCTACGGCAACCACCCGATCTTCCGCGACATCCTCGACCTGCCGGTGCGCGTCGCGGTCGCGGACTAGCGCGCGCGAGTTCGCCGGCCGCGCGGGCGCGCGCTCGCCGGCGCGCTTGAAGGGGCCTGGCCGGCCCCGTAGAGTGCCCTGACGTGCTGTTCGACGTGGCCCGGCTGCGCGACGACTTCCCGCTGCTGCAGCGGGGCTCGGGGCGCGCGCCGATCGTCTACCTCGACAACGCCGCGACCACGCTCAAGCCGCGGCCGGTGATCGAGGCGGTGCGCGGCTACCTCGCGGAGTACAGCGGCAACGTCCACCGCGGTCAGCACGCGCTGGCCGACCGCGCCACCGAGGCCTACGAGGACAGCCGTCGCCGCGTCGCTCGATTCCTCGGGGCGCGCGCCTCGGAGGTCGTGTTCGTGCGCGGCACCACCGAGGCGATCGGCCTCGTCGCCGGCGGGCTCGAGCTCCGGCCCGACGACAACGTCGTCGTCAGCGTGCTCGAGCACCACTCGAACCTGCTGCCGTGGCGAGCCCGCTGCGGCGTGCGCGTCGTCGGGCTGGACGCCGCGGGCGTGCCCGACCTGGCCGCGGCCGCGGCCGCGATCGACGCGCGCACCCGGCTCCTCGCCGTCACTGCCTGCTCCAACGTCACCGGCGTCTACGTGGCGGTCCAGGCCTGGGCCGCGCTGGCGCATCGTCACGGCCTGCCGCTGCTGGTCGACGCGGCCCAGCTCGCGGCCCACCGCGGCATCGACGTGCAGGGCCTGCAGTGCGACTACCTCGCGCTGTCGGGCCACAAGCTGTTCGCGCCGCCGGGCAGCGGCGTGCTCTACGGCACCCACGCCGCGCTGGAGCGGCTCGCGCCGGCCCACCTCGGCGGCGGCTGCGTCAAGCACGTCGGCCTCGACCTCGACTACGAGCTGCGCGACGTGCCCTGGCGGCTCGAGGCCGGCACCCCCGACATCGCCGCGGCGATCGGCCTCGGCGCGGCGGTCGAGTACCTCGAGGACATCGGCCTCGACGCGATCGAGGCCCGCGAGGACGCGCTGCGCGAGCTGCTCGACGCCGAGGTGGCGACGCTGCCCGGCCTGCACGCTCACTCGCCGTCGCCCGCGCGCGCGCCGATGCTGACCGTCACCGCGAGGGACGGCGCGCTCGGCAGCGAGTACGTGGCCCGCGTGCTCAGCGACACCTTCGGCGTGATGGTCCGCGCCGGCCACCACTGCGCCCACCCGCTGCACGCGGCGCTCGCCCTGCCGGCCACGCTGCGCGCCTCGCTGGCGTTCTACAACACCGAGGACGACGTGCTGCGCCTGCGCGACGGCCTGCGGGCCCTGCTGCGCCGGGGAGCCGGCTGATGCCCGGTGAGCCGCAACCCCGGGGACGGCGTGCTGCGCCTGCGCGACGGCCTGCGGGCCCTGCTGCGCCGGGGAGCCGGCGGATGCCCGGGCGGCAGGCGCCGCCCGGCGACGACGAGCTGTACCTCACCGTCGGCGCCTACGTCGTGCCGCAACTGCTATACGTCGCCGCGCGCCTCGGCCTGGCCGACCTGCTGGCCGCCGGGCCGATGGCGCTGGAGGACATGTCCGAACAGACAGGCGCCCACCCGGCCACGCTCGTGCGGGTGCTGCGGGCGCTCGCCAGCGTCGGCGTGTTCGTCCGGGGCCGCGACGGGCGCTGGCGGATGACTCGCGCGGCCGAGCCGCTGCTCGACGACCACCCGCGCTCGCGTCGGGCGGCGATCCTGTTCGCCGGCCACGAGCAGCACCTCGCCTGGGGCGCGGTGATGCACACGGTGGCCAGCGGGAAGCCGGCGTTCGATTACGCGTTCGGGCATTCGCTGCACCGGCACCTGGCGACCGACGAGGCGGCGATGGCCACCGCCGAGGCCCTGCGGGCCCGCCGGGCCGCGCGCCGCGACCCGGCCGTGGTCGCGGCGCTCGACCTCGCCGGCGCGCGCTCGATCGTCGACGTCGGCGGCGGCGGCGGCGAGCTGCTGATCGCGCTGCTGTCCCAGAGGCCAGGCGTCCGCGGCGTCGTCGTCGAGGCGCCGCACGTCGCCGGGCGGACGCGGGCGCGGCTGCAGGCGCTGGGCTGGGGCGAGCGCTGCGAGGTCGTCGTCGCCGACGCGCGCGAACGGCTGCCGGCCGGGCACGACGTCTATCTGCTGGCCGAGGTGGTGCATTGCTACGACGACGACGACGCCTCGCGGATCTTGCGCAACTGCCGTGGCCGGCGGGTGGTCGTGGTCGAGCGCGTGCTGCCGGCCGGCGGGCGAGCCGCGGCGGATCGCCTCGCCGATCTGCACATGCTCGTGATGTACGGCGGGCGCGAGCGGACCCGGCGCGAATACGCCGAGCTGTTCGCGGCCGCCGGTCTGCGCCTGCGCCGGGTGACGCCGACGGCCTCGTGGGTGTCGCTCCTCGAGGGCGCGCCGCGGGTCGCTCGATAGCGATTCGCGCGATCCCGACCGGCCCGCCGCACACAATGTGCATACACCGCCATTCGGCCCGCGGGCTCGCGTTTGACGGCCCGCGCGCGGCGAGGGTACGCTGCATGCCCGCCTTCGATTGGCGGGAGTAGGAGACCAGCATGGCGATCAAACATCCGCGTACTCAGGAGACCCAGAGCCCCGAGGCCCAGCCGGCCGAGAAGGACCGCAAGCGCCGCGAGAAGGCCGCTGACGCGCTCCGCCGCGACATCGGCCGGATCGCGAGCCACATCCGCGCCGGCGGCAACGGCGGCGACGACGGCAGCGGTGACGTCTGACCCCTGAAGCCCCACGGCCGCCGGACCCGCCGCGAATCCGGGCGGACCTCCAGTGGCGGGACGCGCCCTCCGAAGACGGGGCGCTCCTCGTCGACCCGCGCACCGGGCGGCAGTTCGCGCTGTCGCCGGCGCAGGCGGTGCTGCTGCGGGCATTCGCCGCGCACGCCGACGTCGCCCGCACCGCCGCGATCGCCGGCGAATGGCTCGACGCCGACGTCGACGAGGCCCTGGTCCGGGAGTGCCTGCTCGCGTTCGCCGAGCTCGGGCTGCTCGAGGCGCCCGGCCTGACGCTCGAGCAATTGCGCGAGCGCCAGCGTCAGGCGCGGCGCCGCCACTACGAGCATTCGCGGGCCGAAAAGCTGCGGGCGCTGCTGCCCCGCCTGCGCGCGCTGCCGTTCTACGCCCGCACGCTGCCGGCGGCGGCCGGCGAGGCAGCCGTCAATTTGAAAGAGCTCCCCGTGCTCGACAAGGCGGCGGTGCGCGCCCACTTCGACGAGTTTTTGCCCGAGCGCATGCCGGCCGGCGAGATCCGCTGGCTGTCGACCTCGGGCACCACCGGCGAGCGGCAGCAGGTGGTGCGCTCGCTGGCCGACTGGGACGCCTCGCAGCCGCACACCTGGGCCCTCAACCGCACGATCGAGGCGGCCCGCGGCGAGCGCTTCTGTCGGCTCACCACCCCGTTCTGCGACGGCAGCGAGTGCCACCTGCGCGGCGCCTCGCGGGCCTCGCGGACCCGGGGCCCGCGGCTGTCGCTCGACGGCGGGCTCGACATCGCCGCGCTGCCGCCGGCCCGGCTCGAGCAGATGGCCGCCGAGCTGCGCGAGCACGCGCCGGCCTACGTGCTGGCCGACCCGTCGTACCTGGCGATGTTCGCCGACCAGGCGCTGCGCCGGCGCCTGCCGCTGCCGCGGCTGCGCTTCGTCATCACCGCGTACGAGCTGTGCAGCGCGCTCCACCGGCGGATCCTCGAGCGCGTGTTCGAGTGCCCGGTGTTCGACGCCTACGGCGCCACCGAGTACGGCGCCCTCGCGGTCCAGTGCGAGGCCGGGCGCTATCACGTCAACCCCGAGAGCTTCCTCGTCGAGCTGCGCGACGACGCCGCCGGCGATGACGCCCGCGAGCTGCTCGTCACCACCCTCGACAAGCTGCTGATGCCGCTCCTGCGCTACGCCACCGGCGACCTGGCGCGCCCGGCCGACGCGCCCTGCACCTGCGCGTGGAGCGAGAGCGACACGCTCGCCAGCCTCGAGGGCCGCGCGGTCGACAGCATCCGCACCACCGACGGCCGCCGCCTCACCGCCGGCGCGGTCGACCGCGCGCTCGCCCCCGCCGCCCCCGGGATCGTCAGCTATGGCCTGGTCCAGCGCGGCGAGGCGTCGTATCGCCTCGACTACCTGCCCGCCGAAGATTTTTCAGAACAATGCTTGCCCGACGTCGCCGCGGCCCTGCACGCCGCCCTCGGCCCGGGCGCGCGCGTCCAGCTGGCGCGCCGCCCCGAGCTGCTGCCCGCGAGCTCGGGCAAGTTCCGCCTGGCGTACGTCGACGGCCGGCCGCGCTGAGCGGCGCGGAACATGTCTCGAAGGACATGTCATGGAATCGCGGGCGCCGGCGAGCGCGCTGCGCGGGCCGCAGATCTGCCGAGGACGATGGGGGCAATTCATGTCTCGCAGGTCCTGTCGTCGCCGGGCCCCGCGCATCACCACTACCACGAGCGATGGTCGGATTTTATGAACATGTGCCTGGGGACATATGAATGTCAGTCGGGCGAGGAGGCCTGCTCCCACCAGGCGAGTGCGACGGTCAGCAGCGCCAGCGAGCGGCGCAGCTCGGGGGTCGCCTCGGCGGACCCGTCGTACAGGCGGAGCTGCTGCGCGCGGACGATGTCGGCCGCCAGCAGCGCCTGCCCGCGCTCGTCGATCCACGTGACGTAGCCGACCGGCGCCTTGCTCGCGCGCAGGTCGCCGTGGCGCAGCGACAGGCGGCGTCCGTGCGCCTCGAGCTCGCCCTGCCGACATTCGGGGCGGAGCAGGGTGCCGGCCGCCTGCGCGTGCCTGGCCGCCCCGTCGGGCAGGCCCCAGCTCCGCGGCGCCGCTCCGTACATCACGCCGCGCGTCGCCTGCAGCACCTGCGACGGCTGCGACGGCGCGGGCCAGCCGGTCGGGTAGGTGACCGCACAGGCGAGCAGGACGAGGCACGGGACGAGCGCGAACTTATGCACGCGGCCCGAACCCGCCCCGCGGCGGGTCGTATTCCTCGCGGGCCCCTGGCTCGCGGGGCGCCGCCGCAGCGACGACTCGAGACCGCCGGCCCGCCGCCTCATCGCGGGCGCGCCCCGACTCTCGGGGTCCTCGCGCGCGGAGCCGGTCGCTTCGTGCGATCGGCGCCCGCGCCCCGGCGATCCCCAGCGCGACCCAGGCGTCGAGGTCCGCCGCCTCGGCGTACCCCGGCGGCGCCACGTACACGAGCCCGCGCGAGGGTCGACCCGTGAAGTCGAACGGCCGCGCGTGCGGCCGCCCGAGCGCCGCCGCGGTGTCGGTCACGCGAATCACCAGATCGCTGCGAAGCACGCCCCAGGCGATGCTCCCGTCGAGCAGCAGGGCGACGCCGCCGAACATCTTGCGCTCCTCCACGAGCCCCTGCGGCCCCGCGCGCATCACCGCCGTCCGCAGCCGGCTCGCCACTCCGTGGTCGTAAGGCATCAGCCTCCTCCGTGGCCCCGAGCCTACCCCAATCGCCGGTCGCGGCCCACCCGTCGCGACGCCCGGGTCCGGGATGACGAGGGCCGGTCGCGGGCTGTCGGTGACGCGTGCTCGCGGCCGATGGACTGCGATGATTCACGGGCCACGCCGCATCGCCGCCGTGACGCGCAGTCGCAGGCGGTGCACACGTAGCGGCCGAGGAGGAACATGGTCGTCGACGCGAATAAGCTCGCATCCGCCGTCGGCAGGCGCCGCGTACGGCGCCCGTCGCCCGTTCGTTGCGAAGCTCGAGCGCCGGCCGAGGTCTCGCTCGCACCCGGCATCTCGCTCGCACCACGCCTCCACGACATACGGAGCAAGACTCGCCCTTGGCCCCGAGGTCGTCCCTGCCGGACGTTCGGAAGGCGTTCCTGGCGCGCCCCGGCCTGCAGCGAGCGGTCCGCCCGAACGGTCGGGGGTGTGCCCTGGACCCCGCGCCGTCGCGCCGCCGCTGGACAGCCGGCCCGACCGGCGGGCATCGTCTCGGCATGCTCCGCGCCGCCGCGCTCGTCCTCGGCCTCGCCGGCGCCCCGGCGCCCGCGCCGGTCGCTCGCACGGTCGACGACGCGGTCATCACCCTGCACGGCGAGGCCCTGCGCGACGAGTACGCCTGGCTGCGCGCCGGCCCCGACGACCCGGCCGTGCGGGCCCACCTCGCGGCCGAGAACCGCCACGCCGACGCCCACCTGCGGCCGCACCGCGCCCTCATGCGCGCGCTCGAGCGGGAGATCGAGGCCATCGCCTATGTCGACGACGAGACCGCCCCGGTGCGCCGCGGCGAATGGCTGTACTGGTCCCACCAACGGCGCCAGGACGAGCACCCCGTGTACCTCCGCCGCCGCGTCGACGTGGCCCCCGGCCCATCGCCGCAGGTGGTCCTCGACCTGCAGCGCCTCGCCCGCGGCCGCGATTTCCTCGACCTCGGCGTGTTCGAGCTCAGCCCCGACAACGCCCTGCTCGCCTATTCGCTCGACCACGTCGGCGACGAGAACTACACCCTCTATATCAAGGACCTGGCGAGCGGCGCGCTGCGCCCCGAGCAGATCGATCGCGTCACCTCGGCGGCGTGGAGCGCCGACGGCCGCGAGCTGGTGTACACCGTGCGCGACGACACCTACCGCTCGTACGCGCTGCGTCGGCGCACGCTCGGCGGCGACGATCGCCTGATCTACGAGGAGGCCGACCCGCGCTTCGACATCTACGTCGAGCGCAGCCGCTCCGGCGAATGGCTCATGGCCCGCAGCGCCTCGGCCACCGCCGCCGAGGTGCGAGTCGCCCGCGCGCCGGCCGGCCCGTGGACCGTGATCGCTCCCCGCGAACCCGGGCACCTCTACGACGTCGATCACGCCGGCGACGAGTTTTACATCCGCACCAACCGCGGCGCCCCGCACTTCCGCGTGGTCGCGGCCGCCGAGGACGACCCGGCCTCCGCGGGCTGGCGCGAGGTCGTCGGCGAGCGGCCCGGCGTCGCCCTGACCCACCTCGACGCGTTCGCCGGCCACCTGGCCCTCCTGCAGCGCGAGCGCGGCTTCCCCAGGCTCGTGTTCGTCGACCTCAAG
Organism: Nannocystis exedens; assembly: GCF_002343915.1. Lineage (GTDB taxonomy): Bacteria > Myxococcota_A > Polyangia > Nannocystales > Nannocystaceae > Nannocystis > Nannocystis exedens. The sequence goes on from NZ_NETK01000001.1 coordinate 8,779,601, forward strand.
ACCGGCCGGACCGTCCGCGCCGGCGCGGACGAGCGCAGCCGCGGCCTGTCTCCGAGGACAGGCGAGATCGTCGATATCAGCCCCGGCGACAACCCCGATCCCTCCGCCACCCATTACCGCGTCCACCTCACCGCCGTCCACGCGCCCGACGACACGGTCGACCTCGCGTTCGCCGACGGCGGCGAGACCCTGGTCCACCGCCGCCCCGCGCCGGCCGCCTGCGGCAGCAACACCGGCGCGTTCGCCTCGACGCGCGCGGGCGACGGCACCGAGCTGCTCTACATGTACTTCGCCGGCGCCGGCCCGCACGCCGGTCCGCGGCCGATCTTGCTCGAGGCCTACGGCTCGTACGGCTTCGCCTGGGACCCCGACTTCAACGCCGCCCGCTGCGCGCTGATGAACCGCGGCGTCGACTTCGTGATCGCCTGGGTGCGCGGCGGCGGCGAGCTCGGCGAGCCGTGGCACGAGGCGGGCCGCCGGCGCGGGCGCATGAACGCCGTCCACGATCTGCTCGCCGTCGCGGCCCACCTCGTCGCGCGCGGCTACACCACCCGCGAAATGTTGGCAGTCGCGGGCGACAGCGCCGGCGGGGCTTTGGTCGCCTCGGCCCTCAATCAGCGCCCCGAGCTGTTCCGCGCCGCCGTCCTGCGCGTGCCGTTCCTCGACGCCGTCGGCACCATGGCCGACCCGACCGCGCCGCTCACCACCCTCGAATACGAGGAGTGGGGCGACCCCGCCGTGCGCGCCGACTACGACGTCATCCGCGGCTGGTGCCCCTATTCGAACCTCGGCCCGCGCGCCTATCCGGCCCTGCTGGTCGAATCCTCGCTGGCCGACGCCCGCGTCGCCTACCACGAGCAGGCCCGCTACGTCGCCCGCCTGCGCCGCCTGGCCAGCGGCGGCGGCCCCACGCTGCTGCGCACCGAGACCCACGCCGGCCACGGCGGCCCCAGCGGCCGCCGCGAATGGCTGCAGAGCCGCGCCTTCGAGGCGGCCTTCCTGCTGGCCCAGCTCGGGCTCGCAGGGCGGTGAGCGAGCGCGATTCGCCGGCGGAGCGCGGCTCCGCGCGAATCCCAGCGGTCGAGGTCGACCTCGGGCGAGGGGAAGCGCCGGCGATCTGCGGACGAGCGCCGCGTACTCCTTGCAGGTTGGACCGCGAGCGATCCAGCCGTCGACCCACTTGCGCTCGGTCGCCTCCGTCGCGGTGCGCATGGCTTGGCCTCCGCCCGCGCTCGGCCACCCGCTCGCTCGGCCGCATCGGCCGATGCCCCAGCAGGGCGACGCGTGCTCGGTCGGTGCGGCAGGTGAGCGGCAGGGACCCGCGCGGCGGGGCAGCAAATCGTGTTCGTCCGCCGCAGGTTCGATCGCATCAAGGTGCTTGAGGGACCGTGAGCGGCTGAGGCGGGTGGCCAGGGAAATGGGCGTCGGGCGGCCCCGGTCTTCGCCTGACCACCCGCGAAGGCTGGGACAGCGCATGGGACAGTCCCATGCCCGCGAGCGTCCCCTCCTGGCCTCGCGCCGCGCTACGCCACGGATATCGAGTGGCACGTCGCTTGCTGAACGACGAAGGGCGCTGCAAGGCGCGCTCGCAGGGCCTGGAGCTCTCCGGGCTCGAAAAACAATCCTGCCGATATTCAGGGAAGGCATCCAATGCGTACTCATTTCTCTCTCTTTCCATCGATCACCATCCTCCTCCGCACGACCGCGCTCGTGCTCCCGCTGGCTGCGTTCGTGACGGCTTGCGACGGCGTCGACGACCAGGACGGCGGCGAAGAACTGATGCTCGACGACGACCTGGAGCTCGCCGCCCCGGCGGAGGCCGAAACGGGGGCCGCGGGCGAGCTCGACGGACCGGTCGAGGATCTCAGGGCCGTCGGCGCCCCCCCGCTACCGCTCGTCGGCGGCGGTTTCGTGTGGGGTTCGTGGGGGACCACGAGCGACACCCTCGGCCTCGACATGGGCAGCCAGAGCACGCGCACTTGCTTCCTCAGCGGCGTGGCCGGCAACCTCAACGTCGGCGCCCGGGACGGCTTCGCCGGCGGCAGGCCCTCGGTGGCGTGGGTCTACGACTTCCCGGGCGTACCTCACCACAACGACGACCACTACTACCTGGTCGCGCACGGAGGCGCCTACCGCAATCAGACCAACGATCTGGTATGGCAGAACAATCCGGTCAACGCCCAGGCGACCTGCCTCTACACGACCAGCGACCGCCAGTACGACTTCTGGGAGAGCGGCGACGGGCCGGTCAAGATCGCCGATCTGAACAGCAGTACGGTGGTCGGTCCCCGGCACTGCTACCTCAGCGGAATCGAGGGCGTCGGCGGCGCGTGGAACAGCAGCACTCGCTACGCGCGCGTCGTCCGGCGGACCACGACCGACGCCAGCCATCCGACGACCGGGTGGTACATCGAAGCCAACCTCCCTGCCACCGCGAATGGCGATCGCGCCCGGGTGCACGCGCAATGCATCACCTTTCCGTCGACGACGTCGTTCACCTCGAATACGCTGACGGCCGGCGTGGGCGCGACGAACAGTGAGGTTCTCACCTCGGGCTCGGCCGTCAAGGCTTGCGCGCTGACCGGGATCTCCGGCGCGCTCAATGTCGATGACTGGGCGGATGGTGCCGTGATGACGTTCCCTGCCACCCAGACCGGGAACTGGACCCTGACCGTCAAGAACGGCAAGTCCGCCTCGTGGGAATGCGCGCAGTGATCGCCGGCGAACCCGAACGACCCGTCGCCGTCGTCGACTCGTCGTTCATCGCCGGGACGTCGATGAGAGCATCCGCGCCGCGGAGATGATCCGCGTCCAGATCTCACCCGGCTACCTTCGTCGCATGACGCGTCTCCACGGCGCTGTCCGCCACGCGATGCTCGCCGCGAGCCGTCACGGCGTCGCGTTCGCGTGGCGCTCCCACCACGCCAGCCAGATCGCCGCCGCTGCCAGCAGCATGAACGCGAACGGCCCGTGCAGCGCGGCGTGGCTGAGCTGGAGGATCCACCCGGCCACGCCGAGCAGGACCAGGGCCGCCCACGGGCCCTGCTTGGCGAAGAAGCGGGCGGCGGCGGCCAGGGCGGTCATGGCGAACGCCGCCCACGAGCCGGTCTCGCTGACGAACGATTCGACGCCGCCGACCCAGGGGTCGCTCCACGTCGCGTTGAGCGCGACGATGACGCCTTGCAGCTCCTGGCGCACGCAAGGCCGAGGCGAGCGCGGGCGCGGCCGCGCGGGGTGAACAGGGACGAGCGCGGCGCGAGCGGGTGTCCTCGGGGACATGTCCATGCATTGCCCGCGCGTACGGTGTTCGTGCCGCACGATCCGCGAGGCCCGCGCGGCGACGGGCGCGCAGGGCCGTGCGCACGTCGTGAACGCCGGCGCCGGGCGGGCGCGATTTCGGCTATCCTCCGCCGGCCATGCGCGTCGCCCTCGCCACCTGCCTCCAAAAGCCCGAGCCCGACCCCGACGAGGAGCTGCTCGTCGCCGCCCTCGCGGGCGCGGGCGTGGAGGCGCGGGTGCTCGCCTGGGACGACCCCGAGGCGGCCTGGCACGAGGCCTCGCTGTGCGTGCTGCGCTCGACCTGGAATTACCCGCACCGCCCGGACGACTTCCTCGCGTGGGCCCGGCGGGTCGCCGCGGTCACGCGAATGTACAATCCGCTGCCTGTCCTCGAGGACAACCATCACAAGAGCTACCTGGCCCGGCTGGCGGCCCGCGGGGTCGCGGTGGTCGACACGGTGCACCTCGCCCGCGGGGCGGCGCCCGACCTGGCGGCGCTGCTCGACGAGCGCGGGTGGGACCGGGCGGTCGTCAAGCCGGCGATCTCGGCCGCCTCGATGGGCACCTGGCGGGTCGATCGCTCCGCCGCGGCGGCCAGCCAGCAGCGCCTCATCGCCGACGTGGCCCTGCGCGACACGATGGTGCAGCCGTACATGCGCGCGGTCGAGGAGCCCGGCGAACGCGCGCTGATCTGGATCGACGGCGCGCTGACCCACGCGATCCGCAAGACCGCCCGCTTCGCCGGCGAGCACGAGCGCGTCTCGGCCGCGCTGCCGATCGCCGACGACGAGCGCGCGCTCGCCGAAGCCGCCCTGGCGCCGATCGCCGACAGCTTGCTGTACGCGCGGGTCGATACGGTCCGCGGCGAGGCCGGCGCGCCGCGGATCATGGAGCTCGAGTTGATCGAGCCCTCGCTGTTCCTGGCCGAGCACCCGCCGGCGCTGGCGCGCCTGGTCGCGGCGATCGTCGCCCGCCTGCGCGAGTGACTCGCGTCGCGACAGGCAGCCTGCACGCGCCGCGTCTTCGCGAGTGACGCGCGCCGCGACGACCCATGCGCGACCGGCAAGCCTGCCCGCGCCGCGTCTTCGCGAGTGACGCGCGCCGCGACGACCCATGCGCGACTTGGGTCGACGGGAAACCCCCGTGTTTGCGTGCATCGGCGTGCCGGCGTTGCCTCGCCGCCGGCGTCCCGACGCATTCGCCGTCCTGCACGCGCTGCGCGTCGCCGATGCGGCGCGGCGTCGGTCCGTCCGCGGCGCCCGGACGATCGCGCTCGCGGGCCCGCGTCGGGGGCCACGCGATGCGCGGCCTGCTGCGCGCCGCGAACCGCGGAGGCGCGCGTGCGAGCGCGGCCGTACAGCCGTCGCGCGCGCAGCTTCGCCGCGCTCGTGACGCTCACCGGCCCGCCGATGCCGGCCCCTTGACCGCTCGCGCGCCGGCGATGTACTCGCAATGCGATGAATCGCCTGACCGCTGCAATCTTGATGGTCCCTGCGCTCGTCGCGTGCGGCGACGACGGTCGGCCGGCCGACAGCGACGCCGGCAGCGCGACCGCCACCGCGACCATGACCGCGACGATGCCGACCGGCACCAGCGAGGCCAGCGACGGCAGCGGCACCACGGGGCCGACCGGCAGCGGCACCGCCTCGACGCCGACCACCTCCGGCGCGACCACCGACTCCGGCCCGATCTTCGACCTCGGCGGCGCGCCCGACGTGCCGGCGACGCTTCAGTGCAGCCCCGACCTGCACGCGGTGGTCGACGGCGCCGGCCAGGTCGTCGAGGCGTGCGCGGCCGATCAGGGCTGCGCCGACGCCACGTGCGTGCCGGCGTGCGAGGCGGCGGGCGCCAGCAAGGCCAACTTCGGCTGCGAGTTCCAGATCCCCACGCCGCCGACGTCGCCGTTCTTGCCGACGCCGCCGTGCTTCGCCGCGTTCCTCACCAACAGCTGGGGCCACCCCGCGAAGATCGAGGTGTCGCGCGACGGCGTCGCGTTCGACCTCGGGAGCTTCGCCCGCGTCGTCACGCCCGGACAGGCGCCGGAGGACTGGTCGCCGGTCGCGCCCACCGGCCTCGGCCCCGGCGAGGTCGCGGTGCTGTTTTTGTCGAGTCACCCCAATTCGATCCACCCCGAGACCATGCAATCGCTCAATTGCCCGGTGCCCGACGCCGCGGGCGCGGCCACCCAGGTCGACGCGTCGGGCCGCGGCCTCAACTTTCACGTGACCTCCGACATCCCGCTGACCGCCTACGACATCGCCCCGTTCGGCGGCGCCTTTTCCTATATTCCGAGCGCGGAGCTGCTGTTCCCGACCAGCGCGTGGGGCACCAACTACGTGGCCGTGATGCCGCCGGCGGGCACCTTCGAGCCGCCCGGGCCGCTGTGGCTGCAGGTGGTCGGCGCGCAGGACGGGACGACCGTCGAGATCCGCCCGACCGCCGACCTCGAGCCGGGGCCCGACCTCGAGGGCGCGACGAAGGACGTGGTCAAGACGTTCACCGTCGACGCCGGCGAGTACGTGCAATGGGAGGTCGCGGCCGGGGCCGGCGACGCCTCGGGGACGCTGATCCTCAGCGACAAGCCGGTCGCGCTGCACACCGGCAACCGCTTCCTGCGCCTGCAGCCGATGCCGGCCCCGGGCGGCGAGGCGACGCACCAGCAGAACCACGCCGTCACCGCGCTCGGCTACGAGTACGTGGCGGGCGCGTACGAGACCCGCCGCGCCGACCTGGCGGCGGAGGAGATCGAGTACCGGGTGGTCGGCGCGGTCGACGGCACGACGCTGATTTACGACCCGCCGGTGCCGGGCGCCCCGGCGACGCTGGCGCAGGGCCAGGTGGTCGACTTCACGGCCACCGGGTCGTTCCAGATCCGCAGCCAGGACGAAGGGCACCCGTTCGTGCTGTCGCAGATCATGGACACCTGCAACATCCCCGGCGGCACCCGCCCGGGGGCGACGGCGATGGGCTTCATGCAATTGCTCGGCGACGAGGAATGGGTGGTCCTGCTGCCGCCGGCGCAGTTCCTGCAGGAATACATCTTCTTCACCGACCCGTCGTTCGCGACCACCAACCTGGTGGTCACGCGCGTCGACGACGGCGACGGTTTCAAGGAGGTCACCGTCGATTGCCTGGGGACGATCGGCGGCTGGCAGCCGGTCGGCGGCGACGGTCGCTTCGAGGTGACGACGGTCGATCTCGTCCGCGCCGACGTCGGCGTCAATGGCTGCACCAACGGCCAGCACACCGCCGAGAGCGAGGGCAAGTTCGGCCTGGTGGTGTGGGGCCTCGACAGCTATTCGTCGTACGCGTACCCGGCCGGCGGCAACGCGATCGCGCTGACCGACCTGGTGATCCCGCCGGGCTGATTCGCGGCGGCGGGCGGACCTCGCTATCGCTGGGCGCGGCCGCGGCCCGGCCGCTGGGACGGAGGAAGGTCCGTCGCTCGTGGCTCGCCCGAGGGTGCGCGGTCGCCCGCCCACCCTCCGGGGTCGGTGAAACTCGCTTGCTCGCGCGCGCGCGACGGTGTTTCATCGCGGCCATGCGCTCGCTCGCGTGCCTGCTCCCCACGTTGCTCCTCGCGACCACGATCGGCTGCGCTCGCGCCCCGGCCCCCCAGTGCCCCGAGCCGGCGCCGGCGCCCGCGCCGGCGGCGAGCGCCCCCGCGGCCACGGAGAAGCCCGCGGGCTTCCTCAGCGCCGCGACGGCCGCGGCCGATGTGGCGCAGCGGATCAACGCCGGCGACGCCGAGGGCCTGTTCGCCCGCTTCTCCCCGGCCATGCAACAGGCGGTGCCGGTCGCGGCATTGCAGCCGACGTTCGATGGGCTGGTGGCGGCGCGCGGGCGCATCACCGGGGTCACGCCGATCGAGGCCGGCGAGCGCAGCGGCCGCTTCCGGCTGGTGGCCGAGCGCGGCGAGTGGGCGCTGCAGGTGACGATCGACGACGAGGGGCGGATCGCCGGGCTGCTCGTCCAGGAGCCCGAGTCTCCGGCGCCGCCGGTGGCCCGCAGCGCGCCGATGGGGCTGCCGTTCCGCGGCGAGTGGCTGGTGTTCTGGGGCGGCGACCGCAAGGAGCTCAATCACCACGTCGATCACCCGTCGCAGCGGCGCGCCGCCGATCTGGTGATCGTCGACGCGAGCGGCAAGTCGCACAAGGGCGACGGCCGCGCGCTCACCGATTATTATGCCTACGGCCAGGACATCCTGGCGATGGCCGACGGGGTGGTGGTGTCCGTCGTCGACGGCGTACACGACAGCCCGATCGGCGAGCTCAATCCCTACATCGCGCCCGGCAACATGGTGGTGCTCCGCCACGAGGGCGAGGTCCACTCGGTCTATGCGCATTTGCTCCCCGGCAGCATCAAGGTGAAGCCCGGGGCCAAGGTCCGCCGCGGGCAGGTGCTCGGCGCGTGCGGCAACAGCGGCAACTCGAGCGAGCCGCACCTGCACGTGCAGCTGCAGGACGGGCCGCGGTTCGAGAAGAGCTGGGGCATCGAGGCGGTGTTCGCCGAGGCGACGGTGACGCGCGACGGGGCCGCGGCGCCGCGCACGGACTACACGTTCCTCAAGGGCGACAAGGTCGCGCCGCCGGCGAAGGGCAAGAAGTGAGGCGGAGTCGGCCGCGGGGGCGATGACGGCGCGCGGTCGTGCTGCCGCGTGGCCGGCGGGCCTCCGGACGCCGACGTCGCTCGCGCGAGCGGTGGCGCGCTGATACCCTCGGCATATGAATCGCCTGTTCGAGGCCGAGGTGTTCGTGCGAGTCATCGAGGACGGCAGCCTCACGGCGGCGGCGCGGCGGCTGGGGATGACGACCTCGTACGCGAGCAAGCTGGTGACGCGGCTGGAGGAGCGGCTGGGCGCGCGCCTGTTGGTCCGGACCACGCGCAAGCTGTCGCTGACGGAGACGGGGAGGGCCTATTACGAGCGCTGCACCGAGGCGATCCGCGGGCTCGAGGAGGCCGAGCAGATCGCGGCGGACCTGCAGCAGGCGCCGCGCGGGACGCTGCGCGTGACGGTGCCCAACGCGTTCGGCTCGCTGTACGCGATGGGCGTGCTGGCGGAGTTCAAGGCGCGCTTCCCCGAGCTCGCGCTCGAGCTGGTGTTCCTCGATCGCCAGGTCGACCTGATCGGCGAGGGCTTCGACGTGGCGCTGCGGATCGGCGAGCTCGGCGACGCGCGGCTGATCGCGCGCCGGCTGGCGAGCACCGACCGGGTCTTGCTGGCGAGCCCGCGCTACCTCGAGCGGGCCGGGACGCCGCGCGAGCCGGAGGAGCTGGCGCAGCACGAGTGCCTGCGTTACGCCCACCACGCGGCGCCGGGGCGGTGGAAGGTGCAAGGGCCGCGCGGCGTGGTCGAAATCGACGTGACGGGCCACATGGTGGCCAATCACGGGTCGATGCTGATCGAGGCGGCCACGCAGGGGCTCGGGCTGGTGTTCTTGCCGGTGCTGCTGGCGACGGCCGAGCTGCGCGCGGGTCGGCTGCGCCGGGTGTTGCCGGCGTGGCACTGGCCGCTGGGGTTGTTCGCCGTGTACCCGCCGACGCCGCGGGTGCCGGCGAAGACGCGGGCGCTGGTCGACTTCCTGGTCGAGCGCATGCGCGAGCCGCCGTGGGCCGGGCTCACTGGTTGAGCTCGGCGTAGGTGTTGGGGACGTTGACCTGATCGTGGATCCAGTCCCACAGGCGGTAGCCCTGATAGTCGGGCAGCTCGACCGCAGCGACGGTGGCCTCGAGGTCGAGGCCGTCGGCGACCGCCTCCTCGACCCCCATGAGCATGGCCCGCAGGTAGCCGATCGAGAAGTCCATGGCCGCGGGCGCGAGCGGGCGGCCGTGGCCGGGGACGACGATCGCGTCGGCCGGCAGCGAGTCGCGGACGGCGGTGAGCGTGACCTCGGCGGCGCTGCCGTTGCCGGCGAGCAGCCAGGGGATGGCGGGCTCCTCGTTGACGAGGGCGTTGCCGGTCCACAGGACCTTGGCGTCGGGGACGTAGACGAACAGGTCGCCCGGCGTCTGCGCGAAGCCGTAGTGGCGGGCCTCGACGGTGACGCCGCCGAGGTCGACCGACCAGCCGTCGTCGCCGACGCGGATGTCGGCGGCGACCGGCTCGATCTCGTCGATGCCCTGGTCGGCGCCGAAGTTGGCCTCCATGAACGCGACGTCCTCGTCGAAGTGCGCGGAGATGTACTCGGCGGTCTGCTCGTGCTGCACGACCTCGACGTCGTCGGGGAGGAAGACGTTGCCGAAGGTGTGATCGCCGTGGCTGCTGGTGTTGACGACGTAGCGGATCGGCCGGTCGGTCTCGGCCTGGACCAGCGCGACCGCCTGACAGAAGAGCTGGCGGTTGATCATGCTCTCGACCATCAGCACGCCGTCGTCGCCGACGACGAAGCCGCCGCTGGTGGCCAGCGGGATGCCGGCCGGGCCGTGCTCGGCGGCGTCGCGGTCGTAGATGGCGAACACGCCGGGCGCGAGCTCCTCGGAGACGAGCCGGATCGCGTTGGGGGTCCAGGCGTAGGCGGGGTTGGGCTCGACGAAGGTCGGCGCGCCGTCACAGGCGCGGAAGGTCTGGGTCGCCTCGGGGGCGGCGCCGCAACCGGCGACGAGGAGGGCGAGGAGGACGGGCGAGAAACGACGACGCTGCATGCCGTGACGATGAGGCCCGTCGCCGCGGAGGAGTAGCCGCCTGCGCGGACAGGCATTGTTTCCCGAGAGTCCACAGTCCCGGCCGCGCGCCGACAGGGGGTGGGCGAGGACTCGAGCACCTTCGTGCGCGCCCGCGGCCGCAGGGGACGCCCCGGGGGCTGCCCCATGCGGCCGAGGACCGGCACGTCGTCGCCGCTCACGGAACTTCATGAAAAAATTCGTGGCACGTGGGTTGCTCATGACTCCGCTCGTCGACTCACGCATCGACGAGCCGCGTGCCCCGGACTCGCCGATGCACCCCGAGCAAAGGGCACAAGGATGATCATGCGTTCCATGTCTCGCGCTCCTCGTCTCTCGTCTCTCGTCGTCGCTGTCGTCATGTCCCTCCCGTCCGTCGCTTCCGCGACGGTGTGGAATGCATCGGCGCGCGGCGCAGATACCCTGGTCGAATACCAGTACGACGACGTCGATCACCATCTCGAGCTGTCGTGGGTCGAACTCCCCGACCAGGCGGGGTTGCCCCTCACGGTGGTCGACGGCGCCATGAGCATCATTTTCTGGGACAACAACGGCGTGTTGTCCGCCGAGATCGACATCGACATCGTCGAGCTGACGAACAACAGTCCAGCCATTTACGGCTGCGTCAACCACATGTGCGACGGTTACGCGTGCATCGCTTTCGCGGGACACAATTGTGAATTGTCGGATTACGACACCTGCGTGCCCACGAACCTGGGGGAGTGTGAATGGGTGTCCGGTTCCGAATGTAGCAGCCTCCCGTGCAGCACGGGTCCCGGCGATCCGCCGGAGCACCTCATCCTCCCCGTCGCCATCGCGCCGTTCGACCCGCTGGGCCAGACGCCTGTGCCCCCGACGTGACAGGCACCTGCACGCCGCGAGTTCATCGCGGGACGGCCACCCCGACCGCTGCTCCCGACCCTGGCACGGCCCGCGAGGCCGGGCGCGCCGCGTGCAGCGGCAGGCCTCGTCTCCGACGGGTCATGCGCGGTTCTCGAGCGGGCGGATCACGCGGCACGGGTTGCCGCCGGCGAGCACGCCGGCCGGGATGTCGCGGGTGACGACGCTGCCGGCGGCGATCGTGGTGTCGTCGCCGATCGTGACGCCGGGGCAGACGATCACGCCGCCGCCGAGCCACACGCGGTCGCCGATCCGCACCGGCTTGGCGGCCTCGAGTCCGGTGATCCGCACCGCCGGATCGAGCGGGTGGGTGGCGGCGTAGATGTGGACGCCCGGGCCGCACAGCACGTCGTCGCCGATGGTGACCGGGGCGCAGTCGAGGATCACGCCGTCGAAGTTCATGTAGAAGCCGTCGCCGACGGCGATGTTGAAGCCGTAGTCGCAGCGGAACGGCGGCTCGATCTCGAGGCGCGGGCCGCTGCGGCCGAGCAGCGTCCGCAAGATCTCGAGGCGCGTCTCGACCTCGTCCTCGGTGGTCGCGTTGAACCGGCGCGTGAGGCGTCGGGCCGCCCGGCGCAGGGTCACGAGTTCCGGGTCGGCTGCCAGGTAGAGCTCGCCGGCCAGCATCTTCTCGCGTTCGCTCGGCATGACGGAAAGGTGATGCGCGCGGCGAGGCGTGGGTCGCGGAGGCGGCGAAGGCTGCGTGGGGCGAGGCCGGAGCGCGGTGGTGGGGAGCGGCCGGGCGCGGCGGCGAAGGACGCGCGAGTTCGGGCCGTCGCGGAGGGCGTCGCCCGGGCGGTCCCGTCGACGTGCGGTGCTCGGTGTTGCCGCGCGTGGATGGTGGGGGCAGCGGCTGGACACGAGGGCGTGCCCCGGGCATCCAGGTCGGCCCTGGCGAGCCCGTCGACGCGTCGCGCTCGGGCTCGTCGCGTGACGCGGTGCGGCTCGACGCGAGGTCGGCGACGCCTGCTCCGGGTAACCAGGTCGGCCCTGCGAGCTCGTCGACGGGCGGTGCTCGGCTCGGCCGCGCGCGGCTCGCTGGGCGACGCAGTCGACGAGGGCGCGCGCATGGCCGGGGTGCGCCTCCGCGGCAGCAAGCCGCGCCCGAGACCCTGCGCGCGCCCGGCCGGCGGTGATCCGCGGCGGGCGCATCGTCGACGGCGCCCGCGCGTGCCTGATCCAGACCTGCATGATCGTGATCGTCGCCGCGACCGTGCGCCAGGGGCTCACCGACGGTGCTGCTGTCGACGATCGTCGATCAGGCGCGGATCTTCCTCATCTACGGCGGGGTGACGCACTTCCGCGTGGGGGGGCGGCGTGGGCGAGTGAGCGCTCCGGGGACCGCTCCCTCGTGCCCGCTATTCGCAGCGGGGGCCCATGGCGACGCAGTCGGTCCACCACTTCTCGGTCTTCATGCATTCGGAGTAGTGGGTCCAGTCGTCGTGGTTCTCGAAGCAATCGTCAAAAAACGCGGCCTCGACGATCGTGCAGGTCTGGGCCGGCTCGAACACCTCGGAGCTGCTGTCGGTGTCGCTGTCGAAGAAGCCGCCCTTGAAGTGCCTGGCGAAGGTGACGGTGCGATCGGCGTGGACGATGATGCGGTTGGTCTCCAGGGAGCTGCCGTTGGCGACGACGGTGTTCACGCCGTAGACGTAGCGGCCGGGGGTGCCGTCGCGCAGGCCGGTGAGGATGCAGCGCTCGACGTCGAGGAAGCCCTCGGGGCCGTCCCAGTGGCCCTGGATCTCGCCGTCGTCGTGGAAGAACTCCTCGCACACCATCGGCACGGCGCAGGCGCCCAGCTCGTCGAAGTCCTCGGAGTCGCCGGTGGTCCCGACGGTGGTGGTCGGCTCGACGGTGGTGCTCGAGTCGGTGACGGCGGTGGTGCCGGTGGTGGTCGTATCGGTGGTGCCGGTCGGCGGGTCGCCGGTGGTGGTGCCGGTGGCCGGCGGGTCGGTCTCGGTGGAGGCCGCGGTGGTGGGCTCGCCTGTCTCGGTCTCGTCGGACTTGCCCGGGCCGCAGGCGGCCGTCAGCGCGATCGCAAGGGTCATGCTTCGGCGAATCATCGGCGGACGATACCGCGGGCGGGCCGGGCTCGACGAGCAGGCATTGCGGCGAGCGCACCGGGAATCGACCGATGCCGCGAGGCCTCGCGCGCGAGCGCTCTGCGCGTATTCGAGGTCGAGGTCGCCGGCGATCGCCTGCTCGTCGGGCGGAGGCGACGGTGAAGCGGATTTCGGCGGTCGCGGTGGGTCGCGGCGCGAATGGGCGGATCGCCTGGTGAGGCCGATCCCGGGGTCGCGGACGGACCGCTCGACTCGAGCGATTCGTCGGGTCAGCTGCCGCTCCGGGGCGGCGCACCGAGGTCGGGCGGGGTCGGCTCGCGCGAGGCGCAGCCTCCTGCGGGCCTGGGGGCGACGCGAGGGCTCATTCGCCATCGGCGTCGTCGGCGAACTGACGCCGCAGATAAGGGGCAGTGCGGCTGTCCTCCACCTGGCACACGGCTCGGGGGGGTCCGCTGGCGACCACGCGGCCGCCGGCCTCGCCGGCGCCGGGGCCGACGTCGATGACCCAGTCGCTGGCGGCGACGATCCGCAGGTCGTGCTCGACGAGCACCACGGTGTTGCCGGCGTCGACCAGGCCCTGCAGGCGCGCCATCAGCTTGTCGACGTCGGCGGGGTGGAGGCCGGTGCTCGGCTCGTCGAGGACGTAGAGGGTGTCGCCGCGCTGCGCTCGCTGGAGCTCGGTCGCCAGCTTGATCCGCTGGGCCTCGCCGCCCGACAGCTCGGTCGCCGGCTGACCGAGCCGGAGGTAGCCGAGGCCGATGTCGTGCAGCAGGGCGAGCGGCCTGTGCACCGACGGCTCGTCGGCGAAGAAGCCGCGCGCCTCGTCGACGGTCATGCGCAGGACCTCGGCGATGTTCTTGCCGCCCCAGGTGACCTGCAAGGTCTTGTCGTTGTAGCGCGCGCCGTGACAGGTCGGGCACGGCGCGTACACGCTGGGCATGAACAGCAGCTCGACGCTGACGAAGCCCTCGCCCTCGCAGGTGTCGCAGCGGCCGCCGGCGACGTTGAACGAGAAGCGGCCGGCGTCGTAGCGGCGCGCGCGGGCGGTCGGCGTGGCGGCGAACAGCTTGCGCACGGCGTCGAACAGGCCGGTGTAGGTGGCGAGGTTGGACCGCGGGGTGCGGCCGATCGGTCTTTGATCGACCCGCACGAGCCGCCGCAGGTGCTCGATGCCGCCGTGGATCCGCCCGGTCGTGGTGGTGGCGACGCGCGGGCCGGCGGTGTCGTCGTCCTCCTCCTCGGCGCTCACGGCCTGGCCGAGGCGCTCGCCGACCAGCTCGACCAGGGCCTGGCTGACGAGGCTCGACTTGCCCGAGCCGGACACGCCGGTCACCGCCGTCAAGGTACCGAGCGGGAAGCGGACGTCGAGGCCGCGCAGGTTGTTGCGGTGGATCCCGCGCAGCTCGAGCCAGCCGGTCGGGGTTCGCGGGGTCCGCGTCTCCGGCCGAGCCGGCGCGAACAAATAGCGGGCGGTCTGCGAGGCGGCGACGCCGGCGAGGCCCGCGGGGGGGCCGCTGTAGAGCACCTCGCCGCCGTGCTGGCCGGCGCCGGGCCCGACGTCGATCAGCCAGTCGGCGCGGCGCATGGTGTCGAGGTCGTGCTCGACGACGAACAGCGAATTGCCGGCGCGCCGCAATTGATCGAGGGCCCGCAGCAGCGCCTCGTTGTCGGCCGGGTGCAGGCCGGCGGTCGGTTCGTCGAGGACGTAGACGACGCCGAAGAGGTTGGAGTGGAGCTGGGTCGCGAGCCGCAGCCGCTGCAGCTCGCCGGAGGATAACGTGGGGGTGCTGCGATCGAGGGCCAGGTAGCCGAGGCCGAGCTCCTGCAAGGTGGCGATCCGCCCGAGCAGGTCGTGGGCGATCCGCTGGGCGGCGAGCCGCTTCTCGAGCGAGAGGTCGGGGGTGCGGCGCACGTCGGGCGCGCCGGCGTGGGCGGAGCCGCCGGCGGCGACGCGACGGGCGGTGTCGCGGCGCGCGGCGGCCCGGCTCAGCGTGGTCTTCTTGCCGGCGGCGGGCTCGTCGAAGCGGCCCTGGGCGGCCGGGGTGAGCACCTCGGCGAGGCGATCGAGCGACAACCGAGACAGCTCGCCGATGTCGAGCCCGGCGAAGGTGACGGCCAATGCCTCGGGCTTGAGGCGCTTGCCGTGACACACGGGGCAGACGGTGCCGGTCATGAAGCGGGCGACGCGCTTCTTCATCAGCGCGCTCTGGGTGGTGGCGAAGGTGTGGAGCACGTAGCGGCGCGCGCCGGTGAAGGTGCCCATGTAGCTCGGCTCTGCCTTCTTGCGCAGGGCGGCGCGCGTCTCGGCGGGCGTGAAGCCGGCGTAGACCGGGACGGTCGGCTGCTCCTCGGTGTAGAGGATCCAGTCGCGGTCCTTCTTCGGCAGGTCGCGCCAGGGGCGGTCGACGTCGTAGCCGAGAGTCACGAGGATGTCGCGCAGGTTCTGGCCGTGCCAGGCCGGCGGCCACGAGGCGATCGCACGCTCGCGGATCGACTTGCTGTCGTCGGGCACCATGGCCTTCTCGGTGACGTCGTAGACGTGGCCGAGGCCGTGACAGTGCGGACAGGCGCCCTGGCTGGTGTTGGGCGAGAAGTCCTCGGCGTACAGCATCGGCTGCTTCGGCGGGTAGCTGCCGGCGCGCGAGTACAAGAGGCGCACCTGGCTCGAGATGGTGGTGACGCTGCCGACCGAGGAGCGCACGCTCGGGGCGCCGCGTTGCTGCTGCAGGGCCACGGCGGGCGGGAGGCCGTCGATGCGGTCGACGTCGGGGACGCCGACCTGATCGATGAGGCGGCGGGCGTAGGGCGCGACCGATTCGAAGTAGCGCCGCTGGGCCTCGGCGTAGAGGGTGCCGAAGGCGAGCGAGGACTTGCCGGAGCCCGAGACGCCGGAGAACACGACGAAGGCGTCGCGCGGGACGTCGACGTCGACGTTCTTGAGGTTGTGCTCGCGGGCGCCGCGTACACGGACGCAGCGCATGGCGGAGGGGGCGGGGTCGTCGGGCCGAGACATCGCGGGCGGGAGCGTAGCCGCGTTCGGCGACGAGGCCGAGCGCCTGCGCCCGGGCGCTCCGGCTGCAAATGACGGGGAAATCTTTGAAGAGGACGCTCACGCGGCGGAGAACGCGTACCGGAGGGGCGCCCCGCGCATCGACGGCCCCCGAGCGACGGGATCGGCGGGGCGTCGGCGACGAAGCAGCGCCCGCATCCAGCCTTGATGGCAGCCGGCGCGACTCACGGGGCCGGTGTGCAGACCGACGGGAGCGGGATCGAACCGGACTCGGGCCGGCGCGAGGAGACGGCGGCGATGAGAGGGGCGATCCGCGTCGCTCCGCCCCGCGTGTTCACGGTGCTCCTCGGGTTCTGCCCCGATTGTATGCACCGCGGACGGCCCCGGCGTCCATTGTCGTGAGTGATGATCGCTGGATTGGTGAGGTGCAGTGGCCACAAAACGGCGGGCGCGAATGGGTGGTCGGCGGGGAAGGTGACGGCCTCGTCATGCGCCCGGGATGACGACGCCGGCCGGCGAGCCGTGCGGAATCGCTCGCGTCCGGGCCGCCGTGAGGGCGTTGTGAGCTTGGCTGGGGCATGGCAGCGAAACGCCGCAGGGCGGGCTTCAGCGGTCGTCGCCGGCAGGTCCTGCAAACACGTCGCGCTCGACATCCGGCGTGACTCGTGGATATGGTGCGGGGGACCATGCGCCACTTCTTTACTGCTTGCATCTGCACCGCCTTGCTGCCGGCGTGCGGCGAGACCGACGAGAGCCGGGACACGCAACAGACCTCGGTGTCGTCGATCGGGACGCTGCCGCAGGTCACGGCGTCCACGCCGGGGACCGGGGGCGAGATGACGACGGATCCGGGCGGGAGCGAGACCGCGGGCGGGAGCGAGACCGGCGAGGCGTCGACGGCCAACCCGACCGGCAGCGGGGCGACCGAGGGGGTCAAGTTCGACGTCGGCGACGACACCGGGCCGATCGATCCGACCCATGACACCGGCGAGCCGATGGGCGGCTGTCAGAAGATCGACTTCCTGTTCGTGGTCGACAACTCGGGCTCGATGTCGGAGGAGCAGGAGGCGCTGGCGGTCAGCTTCGACGGCTTCATCTCGTCGATCCAGAACACCGTGATGGCGGAGGACTACCACATCATGGTGATCGACACCGACGCGGGCAACGCGTTCTTGCAGGAGTGCGTGGTCCTCTGCACGTTCTTCCCCGAGTGCGAGGGCTACCCGTGCAACAACCTGCCGCAGCCGGAGGGCTGCGACGCGACGCTGGGGGTCGGCCTCACCAAGGACCCGAGCGACAGCGAGTGCGGGGTGGTCGGCGGCAACCGCTACATGATCGACGGGCAGCCGAACCTCGCCAGCACGTTCGAGTGCCTGGCCAAGGTCGGCACCAACGGCGACGGCAGCGAGCGGCCGATGGAGGCGATGGTCGCGGCGGTCGGGCCGCTCAACAACGCCGGCGCGTGCAACGACGGGTTCTTGCGCAAGGACGCGCTGCTGGTCGTCACCTTCATCACCGACGAGGAGGACGACGAGGAGTCGAACGGCAACCCGGTCGGCTGGAACGCGGCGCTGGTGGCCGCGAAGTACGGGCTCGAAAAGAACATCGTGGTCCTCGGCCTGATCGGCGATCCCGACCAGCCGAACCCCGTATGCACCGGCCAGGCCGAGGCCTCGCCGCGCCTGCGCGAGTTCGCCGAGTCGTTCACCTACGGGAGCTGGGGCTCGATCTGCTCGCCCGACTACGCGCCGTTCTTCGACGCGGCGGTCAGCGTGATCGACACCGCCTGCCAGACGTTCGAGCCGCCGGGCTGAAATCCGCATGTTCTTGACGCCGCGCTGCGAGGGTTCGCGCGGGGCCTGCTGGCGGTCGCGCTGCTCGGCGTGGGGCGGGCGGGCGAGGCGCTGACGATGGCCGAGTCGGCCACTGGTTCGCAGCGACCGGGCCTCCAATTCGTGTGTCGCTGCCTGCTCGCGCTCGGCCGCCGGGAAGAGGCGCGGGCGAAGCTCGAGGCCGTGGAGCCCGAACATCGCGGCGAGGACCTGCTGTTCGCGCTCGGGGCGCTCGATCGGCTGCAGGCGCGGTTCGAACGCGCGATCGGCCGCGAGTACCCCGATGCGGGGGACTTCTACAAGCTGGCGCGGGTGCTGGCTCACCGCGGGGAGGCGGCGCGGGCCGACGCGACGCTGCTGCAGGCGCTGCAGCGGGGGTTCCCGATCGCCGAGGTCGTAGCCGACGCGGACGCCCTGCCGCTGCGCGCGACGGAGGCGTATCGCCGGTGGACCGCGCCCGATCCGCCGGTGGATCCGTGAGGTGCGCGGACATGTCCTGGAGGACATGTCGTGACGGGCGGTCGCCGTCTACCGACGCGCTGCGCCGGGGCGCACGGCGGTCGCGGTGACGGCGGCGTCACGGGTCGACTCGCGCGTGGTCGCGGGGTCCGCGGGGTTCCGGGGAGACGGCGCGAGCCCGGCGGCGCGGACGTCGGCGCAGTCGACCGATTGCGGGGCGCGGGGGCGGCGATGGACGTCGATGGTGCGTCGCGCCTCGAGGGAGGCCACCGGCGTCCGTATGCTCTTCGCCAGCGACTCCTTGCTGGCCGCCAGCGCGCGGCTCGCCTCGGCGATGTTGACGATGGTGCCGTAGAGGGCGAGGAAGAGGCCGAGGGCGGCGAGGAGGGCGCCGCCCGAGAATCCGCGGACGCTGGGACGAGGGGACCGGAACGACATGACGATGGATTCCTTCGGGGCGTGGCGAGGGCTCCGGACGGCGGCTCCGGACGGCGAGGAAGGGGACTCCCGGCAGAGGAGGCCAGGACTTCTGAAGGTAGTCGGCCGCCTCCGGCTGTCAGCTAAAAGTTGCATCAACGCGGTCGAACCGACCGGGTCGTCACAGAGGGCGGCGAGCAGCCGGCGCGGACGCCGGGGCGGGCGCAGCGCCGCGAGTCCGCGGGCTGCGCGAGGGCCGGTCGCCGCGTGGCAGCCGGATCGCCGTCACGGAGGCCGGGGTGACGGGTGACCGAAGGGACATGACCGCTCAGGCATGTCCCTTCGTTCACTTCGGGGAGAGAGGAGTCACTCGCAGGCGGCGGAGTTGACGATCACGTCGGTGACAGGGACGTCGTCGTAGCCGTTCTCGCTGGCGGTCGGGACGGCGGCGATGGCGGCGAGGACGTCGAAGCCCTCGACCAGCACGCCGAAGGCCGCGTAGTCGCCGTCGAGGAAGTGCTGGGGGCCGTCGCAGAGGAAGAACTGCGAGGTGGCGCTGTTCGGGTCGTTGGTGCGGGCCATCGAGATCGCGCCGTCGACGTGGGTGAGCGCGGGGCTCGTCTCGAGCGGGATCGGCGGGTCGGTCGGCTTGGTCGACAGGTCGGGCAAGAGGCCGCCGCCCTGGATGACGAAGTCGTCGATGGTGCGGTGGAAGATCGTGCCGTCGTAGAAGCCCGACTCGACGTAATGCAGGAAGTTGGCGGTGGTGAGCGGGGCGTTGACGGCGTCGAGCTGGACGACGAGGTCGCCCATGGTGGTGGAGAGCCGGATCCGCGGCGCCTCGCCCTCGCAGGGGCCGGGCATGACGCCGGTGGTGGTGGTCGTGGCGTCGGTGGTCGGCGTCGTGGTGGTGTCGGCCGCGGTGGTGACGTCCGTGGTCGGGATCGGGGTGTCCGTGGTCGCGGTGCCGGTGGTCGTCGAAGTCTCGCCGCCGGGGGTCGGCTCGGTGGTGGCGGGCGCGGTGGTCGTCGCGTCGGTGGTGGCCATCGTCGCGGTGACATCGGCGGTGGTCTTCTCGCCGCCGTTGCAGGCGGGCAGGAGGGCGAGGAGGAGGAGGGACGACGCGCGGGAAGCCATTGCGGTCACGATGCCCGGCGCGCGGCCGCGACACAAGCGGCGGGCGCGGACGCAGCGACACGAGCGCGGCGCAGCGGGGCAGCGAGGCACGCGCCGGGCCCGGGGCGCGGATCCGCGGACGGGCGCGGACGCGAGGCCGCGGCGACGTGGCGCACAGGCGCGGCGCGCCGCTGGTGCCACGAGGCCGGGCGTTGCGACGTGGATCGCAACGGAGCGGCCGGTGCGTTCGCGGGAATTGGCGCCGGTGCTACGTTCGCGAGCATGTCCTACGCGGTACGTGCATTCCCGTTGCGCCGTCCGGTCGGCGAACTGATGGCATTCGCGGCGGCCCTGCGGGGCTCCCGGCGCGCCGAGGCCGAGGCGGCGTATCGACGCTACGGGGTGCTGCTGGACACATGGCACATTCAACACACGCCATTCGGGCCGTGGGTGCTGGTGGTCACGCGGGTCGACGATTGCGCCGACATCGAGGCGTACGCGGCGAGCTCGGACGAGTTCGAGGTGTGGTTCAAATCGACGGTGCACGCGCTGACGGGCAGCGATCCGAACAAGGCGCCGCTCCGCCCGCCGTCGACCGAGCTGTACACCTGGACGGGCGTGACCCGGGTCGGCAGCGAGGCCGCGGAATAGCGACAGCGCGAGGCGCCGGCGGCTCGCGTCCGGAGACTCCGCGGGCGCCCGACCCCGCGCTGGTGGTGCTCGCCGGCGCCCTGGCGGGCGATCCCGCCCCGGCTCGCGCCGGCGCCGGGGTCGTGCGAGATTGGCCCGAGAGGGCCCGAGCGGGGTGGGAGCGGACGAATTCGCGAATGTCGCCAGGACGCCGGCGCTGCCGTGGCGCGACCGGCGATTCGTCGGCTTCTTCGCCGCCGCCGCGCTGGGGCCGATCGCCTCGATGGCGCTGCGCTTCGTGCCGGGCCACCTCGAGGGCGCGGGCCACTCGCCGGCGATCATCGGCGAGGTGATGGCGGCGTCGACCCTCGGCGGGGTGGTGGCGCTGCCGCTGGCGGGCTGGCTGGCGCAGCGCCGGCTGCGGGCGATGCTGGTCGGCGGGGCGCTGGTGCAGGCGCTCGGGCTCGCGTGCGCCGGCGCGAGCGCCGACAGCGTGGCCGGGCTGGCGGCCAGCGTGGCGCTGATGAGCCTCGGCACGGCGCACCTCGATGTCGGGGTGGTGGCGGCGGTGGTGGCCTCGGTGACGGCGGAGCGCCGGCCGCAGGTGCTGGCGTATTACTTCGCGTTCGTCAGCCTGGCCCGCAACGTGATCGGCTCGGGGCTGGCGGAGGGGCTGCTGGGGCGCTGGGGCTTCGCGTCGATGTGCCGGGTGCTGGCCGCGCTGGCGGCGGTGCACGTGATCGTGCGGGCGATCGCCCAGGCGCCGACGCCGGCGGCCGAGGAGCCGGCGCCGCCGTACCGCGAGTTCCTGCGGGACTTCGCGCGGCCGCGGGTGCTGGTGCTGGTGCTGGTGTTCACGCTGCTGTCGATCCACTTCGTCGCCCAGGAGTCGTTCATCACCGCGCTGGCGACCCACCGCGCGCTCGGCGGCGTGACGCCGCTGTTCACCGCCTACTTCGCGGTGATCGCCCTCGGTCGCGCGGCGGCGGGGCACCTCGTCGATCGCCTGGGCCGCGGGCCGGTGGTGGTGGCCAGCGCGCTGCTGCTGGTCGGCGTCGGGGCCGGGCTGGCGGAGGTGCGCACGCAGGCGGGGATGATCGCGCTCGGGGTCGCCACGGGGCTCGGTCACCTGCTGCTGTGGCCGGCGCTGTACTCGACGTTTTACGACAAGGTCCGCGGCCGCGGGATGGTCAGCGCGGCCCTGAGCGCGGCGCTGGCGGCGGCCGGCTTCCTGGCGGAGCTCGGCCTCGGCGGCGTGGCGTCACGGGCGGGCTACGCGGCGCTGTACTGGACGGCCGCCGGCTGTGCGGGGCTCGCGGCGGTGCTCGCATTGCCGCTGTCGCGCTGGATGGCGCCGAGGAACGAGGGGTCGTAGATGGCTCGGATCCTGATCCACATGTTGCGTGAACACGGGCACGTGCTGCCGACGCTGAAGCTGGCGCGCGCGCTGACGGCGGCCGGACACCGGGTCGAGTACCTGCTGACGCCGTGGTGGCGCGCGTTCTGCGAGGCGCAGGGGCTGGGTTTCCGGTCGTACCTCGAAGACATCTTTCCGGCGGCGGCAGAGTCGGCGTGGGCGCGGATGGACCAGGCGACGCGGGAGGCCGACGCGGAGCAGCGCCGCGACGCGCGGGTGCGGTGGTTGTTGGCGGGCGGGCTGGGCGAGGTCTACCGCGCGGCGGCGCCGGACCTGATCCTCGGCGATGCCTATGACGTGTCGATCCCGATCGTGGCGCGGGCGAGCGGGATCCGGGTGGCGTCGCTGTCACCGTCGTGCTTCCAGGGGCGCGAGCCGGGGGTGCCGCCGCTGTCGAGCGCGGTGGCCTGGGGGACGGACGCGCGGGCGCGGGCGGCCGCGGAGGCCGAGTGGGCCCGCCTGGCCGAGGCCCGCCGGCTGGCGGCGGACGCGTGGTATCCGCGCTACGTCGAGGCGCTGTTGCGGGTGTATGCATTCCCCCGCGACGAGTTTTCGTGGGAGGGGGCGATCGCGCCGGACTTTCCCCGGCTGCCGCAATTGATCCTGTGCCCGCGTGCGTTCGAATTCCCGCGCGAGCTGCCGGCGCGCTGTCACGACGACATCGCCAGCCTGACGGTGGTCGATTCGCCGGTGGAGCCGGAGCTGGCGGAGCTCCTGCTGCGGCGGCCGCTGGTGTATTGCGCGCTCGGATCGCAGGGGCTGTGGCGGCCGCAACACCACGATCTGCTGGCGCAGGTGTCGACGTTGGCGCGGCGGCGGCCGGAGCTGGCGTTCGTGATCGCGGGCGACGCCCATTCGGCGGGGGCCCTGGCCGCGGCGGCGCCGGGCAACGCGAAGGTGGTGGCCTGGGCGCCGCAACACGCGGTGCTGCGCGCGGCGTCGGCGATGATCTCGGTCGGCGGGTTGGGGACGATCAAGGAGTGCCTGTGGCACGCGGTGCCGCTGGTGCTGGTGCCGCAATTCAACCCGTACGACGCGCAGGGCAACGCGGCGCGCGTGCAGCACCACGGGCTCGGCGAGGTGCTGACGGCGGCGGAATTTTTGCACGGGGGGATCGAGGCGGCGCTCGATCGGGCGCTCGCGGGGCGGTATGCGGCGGGGCTGGGGCGGATCCAGGCCCAGCTGCGGACGGTCGAGGCCGGCGATCGCGGGGTGACGCTGGTCGAGCGATTGCTGCGCGGGGAGTCGCTGCTCGGGGAGGACGGTTGACGATGTCGACGGGTGCAACCATTCGGCGAGGAGGATGCCGATGAATTCGGAGGTCGCAGTGCCGCCGGGGGAGCCGATCTGCTTCGGCTGCCACGCGCCGCTCCACGGGAACATGGCGAGGTTCGGCGAGATCGCCGTGGCCGCCCAGGCGCTGTTCGCCGAGGTCAACGCGGCCGGCGGGGTCCATGGCCACCGGATCGTGCTGATCATCGGCGACGACGGCTACGATCCGGCCGAGACGCCGGCGGTGGTCGAGCGCCTGCTGGTCGGGTACGACGTGTTCGGGTTCTTGATGTGCGTCGGGACGCCGCCGCACCTGACGGTGATCGATCGCCTGACGGCGGAGAACATCCCCGACCTCGCGGTGGTCACCGGCGCGTCGTCGATGGCCGACGCGCCGCGGCCGAACATGTGCGTCGCCAACGTGCCGTATCACAGCAACGGCCGCGCGCTCGGGCAGCACGTCCGCGCGCTCGCGCGGGTCGGGACGATCACGTACGACACGGCGTTCGGCCGCGACTGGGTGGCGGGCTTCACGGCGGGCCTGGGCCGGGCGCCGACGCGGTCGCGCTGGCTGGGCCCGGACGAGGCGATCGAGCCGGCGGTCGAGGCGATGCAGGCGGACGGGATGGAGGCCGTGTTGGCCGTGGTGCGGCCGGAGCAGGAGGCCGCGGCGATCCTGCACGGGCAGCGCCGCGGGTTCCGGCCGCGCTGGCTGGTGGGGTTCGTCGACGGGCTGACGGCGATGCTCGGCGCGGCGGGCGAGGGCGTGATCGGATCGCACTGGCTACATATGGCCGAAGGGGCAGGTTCGCCGGCGATCGCGGCGCACCGCGAGCTGATGGCCCGGCGCGCGCCGGAGGTCGAGGTCACGGGGACGAGCGTGGGCGGGCAAGCGCTGGCGGAGCTCACGGTCGAGCTGCTCCGCCGCGCCGGTCCGTGTCCGACGCGCGCGCGGCTGCTGGCGGCGCTCGACGGGCTGGACGGGCGCTGGCGCAGCCCGCTGATGCGGGTGAGCCCGCGCAAAGACCCGCGACGGCCGGTGATCTTCGACGCGGTGGCGCTGCTGCGGCTGACCGCGGCGGGATGGGTGGCGATCGAGGAGTGAGGCCAGGGTTCAGGGGCAGCGATCGAGGATGGCGCGCAGGCGGGCCTCGGGAGCGGCCCCGGCGTCGACGAGCGCGCGGTCCAGGCCGAGGGCGGCGACGTCGGCGCGCGTGAGGGCGGCGGGCAGGGCCTGCTCGAGTGCGTCGAGCCAGGCGGACGACGACCCCGCGAGCGGGCGCAGGAGGGCGCTCAGCAGCGCCGGGGCGGGCTCGGGTTCGCCGAGGCGGTCGCCGAGGTAGACCGGGCCGTCCTGCTCGGCGAAGGCGTGGGCGTCGAGCTCGAGTCCGAGGCCCTCGCGGGCGGCGAGGCGCAAGGCGGCGGCGTACGCGGAGGCGAGCCGCACGAGGTGGCGCGGGCGCTCGGCCCCGGGAGCGCGGCGCAGCTCGGCGCCGAGGGCGGGCAGATCGGGCACGATGTGCCACAAGACGTGGTCGCCGTCGCCGTCGCCGAGCGCCAGCGCGACGGTCGTGTCCGCGGGCAGCAGCGGGCCGAGACGCGCGGTCCGCCGGACGTGCTCGCGGAGGCTGGCCCGGCCGCGCTCGTCGTCGTCGAAGCGCCACTCAGGGCGGGTGCGCAGGCAGAATCCGCCTGTCTTGTAGAGCATGGCCGATGGGGCATGTCCCAGGGGACGGGCGGGGACGAGCGGGGCCCCGGCGAGCCGCTCCAGGACGTGGCGGCCGGCCGGCACCGGCCAGACGTGTCCGGGCGGGAGGTCCGGGCGCGGCCGGGGGAGGTCGCCCGCGGGCTCCGGGGCGGCGGAGGCTTCGTCCTGCGGGTCGGAGGCGGCGGAGCTGTCTTCCGGGACGGGTGGCGAGGCGGAGGCGGCCGAGAGGGGGCCGGGAGGTGCGAGGTCGCCGTCCTCGGGGACAGGTCGGGCGGGCGCGCGCGCGGCCGAGGGCGAGATGCCCTGCGGGACGGGGGCGTCCGCGGCAGGGGCGGTGCGTGGATGGCTGTCCTCGGGGACAGGTTCGGGCGAGCCGGCGGCGGGCGGATGGCTGTCCTCGGGGACAGGTCCGGGCGAGCCTGCGGCGGGCAGGAGGCTGTCCTCCGGGACATGTCCGGATCGCGGCGGGACGGGCGAGCCGTCCTCTTGGACAGGCGCGGAGGCCGGCGCGGTCGCGGGCGGGCTGTCCTCCGGGACAGCTTCATCCGGCGCGAGTCCGGCGGGGACCTCGTGCCGGGCGCGCTCGTCGGGCGGCGCGGGCGCGGACGGCAGGGCGCCGTCGGCCGCGAGCGCGGGCGTCCCGGCCGCCGCAGGCTCGGGCTCGTGGTCCAGAGGAGCGGGGTCGCGATCCGCGGGCTCGTGCTCGTCGGCGTCCTGCGGGCTCGCTGCCGAGCTCGGCGGCTGCTCGCGCGGGACGAGCGCTTCGATCCGCGGCGGATGGCGCAGGCCGGCGAGGGCCGCGAGCGCGTCGTCGGCGGCAGCGTCGTCCGACGCGGCGGGGTCGAGGCGCGCCTCCTCCGGATCGAACGGCTCGCCGGCCGCGACGGGCGCTTCGGCGTGCGCGAGCACGGGCGGGGGCGGGACGCGGACGGTCGCCGCCGGCGGCGAGGGGATGTCGGGCGGTTCGAGGACCGGGGTCGGTTCGATGAACATCGCCGACACCGGGATCTTCGGCCGCGCGGGGCGCTCGGCGGCAGCGGGCCGTTCGGACATGTTCTCAGGGACAGGCGCCGGGGTGCGCGGGCGGCTCGAGGCGTCGCCGTCGCCGGCGAGCTGGGTCACGAGCTTGGCCGAGCGGATGTAGACGACGCGGCCCTCGTCCGCGTGCGGGCGCGACAGGGCGCGGCGGACCTCGTCGTGGGCGATGCGGTGGGCGCCGAGGCTCTCGATCGCCTGCAGCGCGACGCGCAGCTGCTCGGCGGTGCCGGCCCGGCCGGCGAGCGCCTCGAGGCCCTCGCGGGCGGTGCGCTGCTTCATCTGCCGCACGGCCGCCCGGATCGCGCCGACCGCGGTCTCGCGCACGCCGATGCCCGCCGAGGCCTGGGCGCCGATCACCGGCACCTCGGGCCCGAGGCGGAGCGCGGCCCCGAGCTCGTGCGGCAACATGGCGCTCGGGAGGTCCTGCTTGTTGGCCTGGACCAGCAGCGGCACGTGGACGGCGCTCTTGCCGAGGTGCTCGCGCAGGCTGTCGAGCATCTCGCGCGCCGAGTCCTGGCCGGAGACGGCGCTGTCGCACACCAGGACGACGACGTCGGCGCCGCGGAGGATGTGGGCGCGCCGCGCCTCGAGGCTCTTGTGGCCGGGCACGGTGACGACCTGGACCTGCAGCTGGTGGCCGTCGAGCACGCCGCCGTCGAAGCTGAACCAGTCGAAGAAGATCGTGCGGCCGGTGGCGGCGGGGTGCACCTGCAGCTCGTCGCCGGGGCGGGTGCCGAAGATGCGCGCGAGCTGCTCGACGTTGGTGGTCTTGCCGGCGCGGCCCGGCCCGTCGTACACGATGCGCAGGACGATCCGCGCGCGGTCTGGTTCGAAGACTGCCATGCCCGGGTGCCTCCTGCGTCACGGCGCGAGCGCCTCGACGAGCCCGATCTGCGCGCGCAGCTGCGCCCACCCGAGGCCGATGCTGATCGACCGGTCGGTGCAGAGGATCAGCGCCCAGTCGCGGCCGGCGAGGCGCTTGGCGAAGATGTAGTGCTCGCCGGCGGTCAGCTGGACCTCCTGCAGCCGGCCGAGCGCGAGCCGACCGCCGAACAGGTCGACGCCCGCCGCGGCCAGGGCGGCCTCGGTCAGCGGCACCGGGCCGTGGCGGCGCTGATGATGGCCGAGCAGGACGCCGCGGGCGAGGTCGACGACGGCGCAGGCGAGCGCGCCGTCGACCGACTCGCTGAAGCGCCGACACGCGGCGTCGACGGCGGGCACGCGGGCGGCGTCGGGGGCGGCCGGCGGCGGCGAGGAGGGCTCGTCGTCGACGACGGCGTCGAGCTCGAACACGGTCTGGGCCGCCTCCGCGCGGCGGCTCTCGTGCAGCTCCTCGTCGAGCTGGGTGAGGCTGGCCAGGAGCAGCTGGTCGAACGGGGCGTCGATGGTGGGGACGACGCCCTCCTCGAGGCTGGTCGTGTGCAGCGTGCCGGACGAGCTGGCGAGGATCGCCCGCAAGGCGCTGCAGCCGGAGGCCGAGCCGTGCTCGGCGTCGATGATCTCGCCGTGGCGGAAGTGGATCTTGCTCGGCGGCTGGTCGGCGTGGGTGATGACGATCGTGACCGAGCGCTGCGAGAGGTGGAACATCTGCGCCATGTCGACGAGCGACAGGCCGTGGACGCTGCCCTGAAACCCGGTCTCGCAGTCGATCGCCTTCTGGATCGATCGCAGCAGCTCGGCCGACGAGAACGGCTTGAGGAGGATGTCGACCGCGCCGAGCTCGGTCGCGAGCTGATGGTCGCGGGCGGTGGCGTGGGCGCTCATGAGGATCGTGCGCGTCCGTCGCGACACGCTCGGCAGCAGCTTGAGCAGGTCGAGCCCGTCGGGTCCGCCGAGCCGCAGGTCGGTCAGCACGACGTCGGTCGGGTGCTTCGCCAGCGCCGCCAGAGCGGAGTGGACCGAACCCGCCGAGGCGACCTCGAAGCCGCGACCCTCGAGCTCGCGCGTCAGCGCGCTGCGGATCTGCGAATCGTCGTCGACGATGAACACCGATGCCAAGATACACGCCTCCAATGCGCAGCGCCGGCGCACGAGCCTGGTGCGCCGACGCGTGTGTGCCGGCCGAACTACAGCGTCGTCGCCTGCTCGATCTCGGCCAGGCTGCGGCGCGCCATCGCCAGATTGGTCCGGGTGCGCTCGCAGGCGAGGTAATAGAAGACCGCCGGCGTGCGCCGCAGCGGACGGATGATGTGGTACTGCTTGCCGAGCGTGATGAGGATGTCCTCGAGCTCGTCGTTGAGCCGCAGGCTGTTCATCGCCTTGAGCTTGGCCTGGACGACGTTCGTGTTGGCGGCCGCCGCCACCTCGATGTCGAACGCGGCGCCTCCGCCCGCGGTCGCGAGCGTCATGCCGCTCTCACTATCGACAATCGCCGCCGCGATCGCCCCATCAATCTCCATCGCCTTCTTGATCTGATTCCCTGTATTGCCCATGACAAAACTCCTTTGCGGGGCCGCTCGGCGTGAGCGAGCCCGGCGCGATCGCTATCGATTCGACCCTGTCATCATCGCAACAAGCGACGGCGAAGGCAACCAAAAAGAGAACAGGTGTCCGCTCGGCGAGTGAAACACACAGGTGATTGTGAGGACCCCGGTGACCTTACGGCAGAACTCGCGGCGCGCCAGCGGCTCGCTGCGAAACCGGCGTGAACGCGGCCTGGGGGCGGCTGTCGCCGCATTGGGGGCGCCGGCGAAGTCGGCTTCGGCTGCGGATCCGCGCCTGGTCGCGACGCGCGATTGCAGGCAGAGGCGCCGGCGATCGATCGCCGCCAGGCGGGCGCCGGCCGCCGCGCAATCGCAACAGAACGATGATTCGCGGCGAGGTCGTCTCCGACTCGCAAGCGCCGGGCGATTGGTTCGATCCGCGGGTCGCGATCGTTCACGCCGGCCCCACCCGGGGCGTCGATGCCCCGATCGCGTGGTGTTGTGAACACCGTCGAGTCCGCCGAGCGGGCGGTCCATGTGTGCGTTCCCCGGGCGCTCCCCACAATTTCGCCGGCGGCGACGCTGCCCAAGGGGGGCGGGTGCCGAGAGGGCCCACATCGAGGCGAGGCCGCTGCGCGCGGGCTGGCGGACGCTGCTGTGAGCATTCACTCCGATGATTTGGGGGCGCGCGGCATCGCCGGGCATGCGGGCGTTGGGCCGACCGCCGGCGGTGATTTGCGAGCCGCAGCCAGGGGCGTCGAGGCCGCGGTCGGGCTCGGTGCGCGGAATCGCCGGGCGCCTCCGCGCGGGCGATCGGCCCGTGCTGCTGCGATTCGCGGGTTGGTGCCGCTCGGTCGGCGGCTGCCGCTCGGCGAGGCGCCCGCGCCCCTGCGGCCGGCGAAACGACGATTCACGCGAGCGGGGCGCCGAGCGGGTGGCCCGCGTCGGCGAGCTCGGCGGCGGTCCGCAGGAGGTCGGGCCAGGCGACGAGCAGCTCGCCGAAGCGGGCGATGAGCCGCTGGGCGCGCGCGAGGGCGAGGTCGGGATCGCCTCGCTCGCCCATGAGGTCGCGCGGGGCCGGGTATTCGCGGGTGGCGGCGCGCTCGGCCAGGGCGCCGAGGTGGCGCCGGACGTCGTCGGCCCAATACGGCGGGCCGCCGCCGTGGCGCGCGAGCAGGCGCTCGAGGTGGCGGGCGTAGAGCTCCTTCTGCCGCCACAGCCGCAGGGCGACGAAGGCGCGGAATTCGGCGGGGGCGAGCCGGCCGAGCTCGCGCAGGTGAGCGCCGAGCGCGGCGGTGGTGGTCGGCGAGGCGGCCGCGCGCACGCACTGGACGACGATCTCGCCGAGGCGGGCCCAGCCGCCCGGGCGCCACACGTCGCCGGGGAGCCAGGCCCGCTCCTGGACTGGCTCATGGACCAGGGCCGAAGGGACATGTCCGAAGAGCGCGGTCTCGTCGAGGGCGCGCAGGGTGGTGCGGAACACGCCGTCCTCGTAGCGACCCACCGGGAAGAAGGGGGGCAGGAGGTCGCGGTGGTCGAGGCCGAGGATCGCGCCCTGGCAGTAGCGGCCGTCGCCGACGGTGGCGCGGCGGACCAGGCGGAGGGCCTGGCGGGTGGAGGTGAGCGCGCGCCGGTAGGTGTCCTCGGAGGCGAGGAGGCGCTCGCGGTTGGCGCGGTCGAACAGCAGGCACCAGGTCGGGGCGTACCAGCCGAGGTCGCCGAGCAGGCCCTGGAAGGTGACGCGCACGCGGCCCTGGCCGGCCCGCAGGCGGCGGAGGATCGCGCGGTCGAGGCAGTCGTCGAGCTCGATCGGCGCGCCCGCAGGCACGGCGGCGAGGAGGGCGGGCAAGGAGCGGCCGAGCATGTCGGCGTGGCCGGCGAGGGCCTCGTCGTCGGACCAGCAGGCGGCGGCGTGGGCGGCGGCGCGGTCGGGGTAAAACCAGATGTCCTGCGGCTGGTAGTTGTCGTAGCCCTCGCCCTCGCCGGTGAACAGGTCGAGGCCGGGCAAGGGGTCGGGCGGGCGCACCGGGCGGGCGATCACGTCGTCGTCGAGGCAGACGAACCGGCGGCCGACGGCGCGCAGGAGGAGGGCGTTGCGACCTGTCCCATAGGCCATGCCGGTGCGCTCGGGGTCGGCGAGGGCGAAGGCGACGAGCGCGGGGTCGTGGCCGCGGGCGGCGAGGCGGGCGATGAATTCGCGGCGCTCGTCCTCGCCGATGTAGACGAGGCGGGCCGCGTGGGCGCGCGCGAGGCCGGCGAGGCGGGCGCGGTAGTCGGCGCGCACGGCGGGATCGGCGGAGCCGTCGGCGACGACGAGCTCGCGGTCGCGGGCGAACCGCCGGCCGTCGGCGATCAGGGAGGCGACGGCGCGCTCGGCCGCGGCGGGGCGATCGGCGCTGGGGATCGCGACGAGATCGATCGGCGGCGGGTCGTCGTCGGGCACGCATACGCGCCGGAGGTCGGCGAGGGAGACGAACATGCCGGCCCCGGCGAGCGCGAGCAGGCCGCTTCGGATGCTGGCGGCCTGCTCGGCGGGGCAGCCGCGGGCGGCGAGGTCGATGTGCTCGGCGAGCGGCCTGAACCGCCGCGCGGCCAGCAAGGCCTCGGCGGCCGCGCGCGCGACGACGCGGGCCTCCCGGCTGTGGACGCCGTAGACGAGGACGTTGTCGAGGGCGAGGTCGCGGCAGACGACGTCGCAGCAGCGGACGGGCGTGGGATCGGCGGCGATCACTGCGGGCCTGGGGAGCGACGGCCTGCAGGCCGTGGAAGGGCGGAACCCGGGGGTGCAGGCGAATGGGGGCAGGAGCAGGCGGGCGAGGCGGTGCGCAAGCGAATGGGGGCAGGAGGGGCGCGGGCGGGCGAGGCGGCGCGCGGGCGAATGGGGGCAGCAGGATCGCGGCGGGCGAGGCGGCGCGCGGGCGAATGGGGGCAGCAGGTTCGCGGTCGCGCGAGGCGGCGCGCGGGAGAATGGGGGCAGGAGGTTCGGGGTCGCGCGAGGCGAGGCCGGGTCGCTGGTGAAGCGCCGACGAGCCCGGCCGGGATCGCGGCTCCGGGTCGCGTCACTTGCGGGCCTCGATCAGGGCGAACGGGGGGACGACGCTGCGGGCGCGGATGTCGTGGAAGCCGGCGCGCGCGAGCACGCGGGCCAGCTCGTCGCAGCGCCACGGCGGGTTCCAGCCCCAAGCGTGGCGATCGTCGCTGGGATCGGTGAGGGGCGCGCGCTGCAGCTCGTGGCGGTTCCAGGCCATCCACAGGGCGACGAGGGCGGCGACCGAGCGGTCGTGGGCGGGCTCGCCGGTGGCGAAGAAGTCGACCAGCGCGAGCGTGCCGCCGGGCGCGAGCGCGGCGTAGAGGCGCTCGGCCCAGCCGTCGGCGCCGTCGCGATCGAGGCCGGAGAACAGGCGGTTGGCGGTCAACAGATCGATGGCCGGCGGGAGCGGCTCGTGGAGGACGTTGAGCGCGTGCAGGGCGACGTCGAGGCCTGCCGCGCGCAGGTCCTCGGCGGTGGTCGCGAGGTAGGCGGGATCCTCGTAGGTGATCTCGACGGCGTGGACCTGCAGGTGGGGCGCTGCTGCCTTGAGGATCGCGGCGAAGGCGGCGGGCCCGGCCCCGACGTCGCAGACGACGCGATGCGCCGCGAGGTCGCGCCGGCAGTGGGCGCGCGCCAGCAGGGATGCGGTGTCGCGGAAGTAGTCGCGGCTGGCCTCGTTGAAGGCGGCGCGGGCGCGGAAGTAGTCGGCCTGGGCGCCGGCGTCGGCCTCGCTCGACCACACGCGCCGGTCGGCCCGCTTCGTCTCGCGCAGGGCGGCGGGCAGGGCCGCGATCGCGGCGACGTAACGGCGGTGTCGCTCGACCAGGCCGAGCAGGCGCAGCGGCGAGTCGGCGAGGAAGCAGGTGCGGGCGAGGACGGTGAGCTCGTAGCGGCGGTCGCGGCGTGCGAACAGGCCGAAGCCGCAGCCGAGCTCGAGGACCATCTCGAGCGCGACCGAGGTGGCGCGATCGGCCTCTTCGGCGGCGAGCCCGTCGAGGGTCGCGGGGCCGCGGGCGAGGCGAGCCGGCAGGTCGAGGTCGAGGGCGCGGAGCAGGACCGGCAGCGCGGCGGCGTCGAGGCACAGGGCGACGGCGGCGGCGACCAGGTCGTCGGGGACCCGGGCGATCGCGGCGAGGCTGGGCAAGGCGGACGGCATCACTTGGTGGCGACGAGGATCCGCATCGACTGGAAGAACTCGTAGGGGGCGCGCGGGGGCTCGAGCGCCTCGGTGGCGGCGAAGCCGGCGGCCTGCAGCAGGGCGAAGTGCTCGCGCGGCGAGCGGTAGCGGGTGCTCTCCGACTTGGCGAGGAAGTAGACGCCGCGCAGGTACATCGGCAGGGCCTCGGGGAGGACGCGCTCGGGCAGCATGCGCTCGATGACGAGGAGGCGGCCGCCGGGCGGCAGGGCCTCGTGGACGCGGCGGTAGACGGCGCCGATCTTGTCGTCGCCCCAGTCCATGGCCGAGCGGCACATGGTGATGACGTCGTAGCCGGGCGGCAGCGGGGTGCGGAACACGTCGCCGGCGATCGCCTCGACGCGGCCCTGAAGCTCGGGGCGCGCCTCGAGCTGGCGGCGGCCGATGGCGACGCAGGCGGGGACGTCGAGGAACGCGCCGTGGAGGCCGGGGGTGGCGGCGACGATCGCGGCGCAGAAGCTGCCGGTGTTGCCGCACAGGTCGAGGAGGCGCCGGTGCTGTCCGAAAGGATAGGTGGCGAGCACGACCTCGACGATCCTGGCGATCGTGGCGTCCATGTAGCGCGAGTACTCGGCGGCGACCTGCGGGTCGATGGCGTCGACGTCGTCCTTGAAGTAGTCGCGCAGCTTGAACGGCGAGGCGGCGCCGTCGCTGCGCACGAGCGCGTCCATGTCGGCGAGGGCGCGGTAGACCTCGTCGTAGTACTCGAGCAAGTAGGTGGTGGTCGAGAACGGCTTGCCGGGGGCGCGCACGAGGAACGGCGCGAGCGCGGCCGGGGTGGCGACGCCGCGCTCGTCCTCGTGCAGCAGGCCGAGGGCGACGCAGGCGTCGACGACGATCTTGAACGAGCGCTCGGGCAGGTCGAGGGCGGCCCGCAGGGCGTCGCGGGCGATCGGCTCGCGGGCGGCGGTGAAGAGGTCGAGCTTGTAGGCGGTCATCAGCAGCTTGCTGCCGAGGAAGCCGTCGAGCAGTTCGAGGAGGAGCTTCTCACCGGTCGCGGTGGTCATGCGTCGCCTGCATCTCGCGCCAGATGGCGTCGAAGTAGCGCTGCCCCAGGGCGCGGTGGTAGCGGAGCGAGGCGAACAGGATCGCCTGATCCGCGGGGCTCCGGATGACGGCGCCGATCAGCTCGGCGGTCTCGCGCGCGTGCTCGACGTCGGCGCTCATGTGGATCCGGTGGAACTCGCGCGCGTGCTCGGGGACGCCGAACCGCTGCAGCAGCGCGTGGATGTGGCCGTGCGTGGCGGGGGTGCCGGCCTCGAGCGAGAACAGCACGGCGAGGCCCCACGCGAGGTTGGGGTGGCGGGCGCAGCGGATCCGGTTGTTGAGGTAGGCCTGCGCCTCGGGCAGCTCGGGGCGATCGTCGAAGCCGTGCGGGAGGTCGAAGTGTTGCAAGAGGCGCTGCAGCAGGACCGGGTGGGCCCGGGCCGGGTCCTCGCCGCCGGTCTCGTCGTAGAGGTTGCGGTGGAGGATGCTCGCATGGCCCAAGGGACAGCTCAACGCGAGCTCGGTCAGCTCGCGGTAGAACAGGCGCGAGCGGTGCCAGTGGTGGCGCAGGTAGATCTTGAGGTCGGCGAGGCTGGGGTCGCCGTGGAACAGGTGCGCCGACAGCGGGTGGCGCAGGCCGGTGCGCTGATCCTGCTCGGCCTGCAGGCGCGCGAGCAGGTCCTCGGGGGCGAGCAGCGGTTCGACGGCGACGGGCGGGACGTGGGCCTCCTCGACGGCGTAGCCGGCCTCGACGACGAAGCGGCGGACGGCGTAGGTGCGCGGGTCGGGGCCCGCGTGCAGATCCCAGACGAGGCCGTGGTAGACGGCGGCGGCGTAGTCGTCGCCGGCGAAGGCGCGGCCGGCGAGGCGCGCGAGGGCCTGGGCGGCGTCGGCGGCGACGGCCGGCGAGCGGTCGCGCAGGGCGGCGCGGACGTTGGCCTCGAGGATGGCGATCACGCGGGGTCCTCCACGCGGGCGATCCAGGCGCGGTGACGCGGGTCCTCGCCGCGCACGACGGCCCGGTAGCGGGCGACGAGCCGGGCGGTGACGGGGCCGGGGGCGGGCAGGCGCCGGCCCTCGACGAGGACGACGGGCCGCAGCTCGGCGGCGCTGTTGGCGAGGAACACCTCGTCGGCGCCGACGAGGTGGTGGCGCGGGATCGGGGCCTCGAGCGTGGGGATCCCGAGGTCGGCCGCGAGCGCGAGCACGGTGGCGCGGGTGATGCCGGGCAGCAGCGGCTCGTGGTCGGGCGGGGTGACGAGGCGACCGTCGCGGACGATGAAGAGGTTGGCGCCGGTGGCCTCGACGACGGTGCCGTCGTCGCCGAGGAACAGGGCGTCGTCGTGGCCGGACGCCTGGGCCTCGCGCAGGGCCAAAAAGGCGCGGCCGTAGTGGCCGGCGTGCTTGGCGGTGGGGACCCACCCGCCGCCGTGGCCGAGCGAGGCGATCCGCAGCTTGACGTGGGCGCCGGGCGGGCCGCCGGGCTCCCAGGCGACGACGGCGACGCGGACGGGGTTGCGCGCGCCGAGGCCGATCCGCTCGTCGCCGTAGAAGGCGAGCTGGCGGACGTAGCCGTCGCCGCGGCCGCTGGCGCGCACGACCGCGAGGGTGGCCGCGCACAGCTGCTCGGCGCCGTAGGGCAGCGACATCCACAGGGTCTCGGCGCTGGCGAGGAAGCGGCGCACGTGATCGCCGAGGCGGAACACGCCGACGCCGCCGTCGGCGAGCCGGTAGTGCCGACCGCCGTCGAACACGGCGGTGCCGTAGTGCAGGGAGTGGGTGAGGAGGCCGAAGCGCGCGGCCTCGGCGGGGACGAGCTGTCCGTCGAGCCAGACGAGGTCCGTCACGGCCGGGCTCCGTTCGGATCGAGGATGGCCTCGAGGACAGGTGAAGACGCGGGGGCCGCGGGGTGGGTGAGGTGTCCGGAGGGACAGGTCGAGGCGGGGCGGTCGATGTGGCGCATGGGACAGGCGAGATGTCCCGAGCGGCAGATCGAGCAGCGCGCCGAGGGGCCGCGCGCGGGGTGCTTCAAGGGACACGGGATGTGTCCCTCGGGACAGGCGGCCTCAGCGCGCATCGATCGCCTCCGTGAGGAGCGCCCGCGGCGAGCGGCCGACGGCGCGGCTGTCCGTGAGGACATGTTCGACGCGGGCGGCGACGCGGCGCTCGACGTGGGCGAGGACGTCGGCGGGGCGCTCGGGGGCGCCGGCGTAGAGCGCCTCGACGGCCAGAGAGCCGCCGGCGCTGGCGAGCAGGTCGGGGATCACGAGGACGCCGGCGGCGTGGAGGGCGTCCTCGACCTCGGGGGCGAGCGCGAGGTTGGCGGCCTCGACGACGCCGGCGCAGCGCAGCCGCGGGACGAGGCCCTCGGCGAAGGCGCGCGAGACGGCGGCGAGGATCAGGACGTCGCAGTCTGCCTGCAGGACGGCGGCGGAGGGGCGGACTTCGGCGGCGAGCTCGGGGAGGCGCCCGTCGCGTCGGCCGGCCAGCAAGGCGGCGACGTCGAGGCCGTCGTCGGCGACGAGGCAGCGGAGGTCGTCGGCCCAGGCGACGACGCGGCAGCCGACGCGATCGAGGAGCCAGGCGGCGCCGCCTCCCATGGCGCCCGCGCCCTGGATGGCGACGCGCAGGCCGGACGGGCGGGCCAGGGCGCGGCCGAGCGCGAGGGTCGCGGCCCGCACGGCCGCCGGCGCGCGCAGGGCGTGCACGGACCAGCCGTCGACCGCGGCGTCGAGGAGGGCGTAGCGGCGCAAGAACTCGGCGTCTGCGAGGCCGCGGCTGCGGCCGACGGCGAGCTTGAGGCAGGGCAGGCCGACGTCGCCCGCGGCCCGCTGCAGCTCGGCCATGGTGGTGTTGAGGTCGGGGCCGACCGACCAGCTGCGCTCGATCAGCGGCGCGAGGGCGGCGAGGAAGCGGCGCAGGACGTCGCCGCGCGCGGGGTGATCGGGGGCGATGCGCAGGCCCGCCTTGGCGCCGCCGACCGGCAGCGCGTACGCGGCCTGCTTGCGCGTCATGTTGCGGGCGAGCGCCGCGATCTCGTCGGCGTCGACGTCGGGGGCGATCCGCAGGCCGCCGGCGCACACGCCGTCGACGAGGCGATCGATCACCAGGACGCCGGTCACCGGCTCGATCGGATCGCGGTATTCGACCTTGAGCAGCGCGACCATCCCACCACCGACGCTCGCATCCTATCCGAGCGCGCGACGCTTCGCCATGCGCGAGCGGTCGCTCGCGTCATCCTCCGCGACCTGAGAGGACTCCTCGCGCCCGAGGTCGCCGTCGCGGAGTCGCTCGCGCGAGGACCGTGTTTGACAGCACGTCCGGCGACGCGGAGGATCGAGGTGGCGGTGGGTGCGGGATGGCAGAGGACTGGCGATCCTTGATCGATCGGCGATTTCCGGCGTCGCAGAGCCTGCTGCTGCGCTATCACAAGGTGCTGGCGGTCCCGGGCCTGGCGGTCGATCTGGCGCTCGAAGACCTCGAGCCGTGCTCGCACGGCGAAGGCGCGACGACGTTCGCGCTGGCGGGGTCCGGCGACCGCGAGGTGATCGTCTGCGACGAGTCGAGCCGGATGTGCACGGGCACGTACAAGGCGCTCGACGCGTGCGTGACGGTGGCGCTGCTGCGACGCGCGAACGTGCGGCAGGTGGTGGCGTCGTCGGGCGGCAACCTGAGCGCGGCGCTGGCGACTTATGCGGGGCGCGCGGGGCTCGAGGCGTTCTTGTTTCAGCCGCGTCGCACGCTGTACAAGCAGCGCGGCGATCACTTCGGCGCAACCGTCCACCTGATCGCGGTCGACCTGCCGGAGCCCGAGGTCAAGCGGTTGGCGCGCGGCTTCGCCGAGCGGTTCGGGCTGGCGCACGTGCCCGACGTCCGCTGGCGGCTGGCGGCGTCGGCGGTGCGGGCGATGTTCGTGCTCGAGAGCGCGGCCGAGCTGGGGCGCGTCGACTGCCTGGCGCAGACGGTGTGCGCGGGCTTCGGGCCGGCGGGGATCTACCAGTGCTTCGCGGCGCTGCGCCGCCACGGGCTGTTGCGCCGCAGCGACGTGCCGCGGTTCCTCGGGTTCCAGCAGGAGGCCAACGCGCCGATCGTGCGCGCGTGGCAGGCGGGCGAGCCGGCGCTGGCGCGCGAGCACGTGCGACCCGAACCCGACCGCTACCTCGAGCCGGGGCTTTACAACACCGATCCCGCCCGCGAGTACGCGCGCCTGGCCGCGCTGCTGCGCGAGGTCGGCGGGGAGATGCTGGCGCTGACCGAGGCCGACCAGGCGCGCCACCAGGCGCCGCTGCTGGCGCGGATGCAGGCGGCGGGGTTCGAATTCTCGCGCCTGCCGGGCACGGACGAGGTGGTCGAAAAGACAGGTCTGCTGACCGGCATCGGCGTGCTCAAGGCGATCGACGAGGGCCGGGTGACGGCGGGCGAGCGGGCGCTGCTGATGCTGACCGGCGGGGTGCGCGAGCTCGCCGGGGCGGCCCCGCCGAGCCCGGCGCTGGTGATCGACGCCAGCCGCAGCGAGGCCGAGTGGTTGGACGAGCTCGGGCGGAGGTTCGGGCTCGCTACATGTGCACGAGCTCGAGCTTGATGCCGTCGGGGTCGGTGAAGAAGACGGCGTAGTAGCCGGGCGCGTAGGGGTACTCGGCGGGAGCGTCGAGGATCTCGACGCCGGCCTCGACGAGCCGCCGGTGGACCTCGTCGATCGCGGCCCGCGAGTCGAGGGCGATGGCGAAGTGGTGCAGGCCGACGCTGTAGCGATCGAAGGCGCGGCCGCGGTGCTCCGGGGCGGCCTCCCACACGCCGAGCATGAACTGGCCGGCCGCGAGCAACATCATGCGGCAACCCTCGTGCTTGTGCGGGGCGCCGACGACGTCCATGACGACCTGGCCGCCGAGCAGCTCGAACAGCCGGGTGTAGAACGCCCGCGAGCGCTCGTAGTCATTGACGGTGATCGAGACGTGGTGGATCCCGGTGGCCTTGGGCGAGACAGCGGTCATGCACAACCTCCTACGCGAACGCGACGAGGCTAGCGAGCGGGTGAGGAGGAGACCATCCGGCGCGTCCGTAGCCGCGAACGACGACGCAGGGGTCGAGAGGCCGCGCGCCCGCACCTGCGGGCCGCGAGGCGCCCTGGCGGGTCGGCGCGAGCACCTGGGCGAGCCAGGTCCGGTGGCCCACGACGTCGAACGGGGGCGGGTCGACGTGGACGCGCGAGGTCGAGTGGTTGCGCTCGACCTCGGGCAGGTGGGCCTCGACGGCCTCGCGGGCGACGACGACGTCGGGCAGGTCGGTTCGCGAATCAACCTGGTCTTGAGGACAGGCGTCGGGGCGGTTCGGGAAGCGCAGCGGGCCGCGTGGCGATCACGGCCCATCGGGGGGTCCATCGGCGGTGAAGATCACGCGCTCGTAGTCGGCGGCGCAAGCCGAGGCGCTGACGACCGTCGCGCGACGCTCGATCGGGCGCGCCGCGTCAGCGGGTCGGACCGACGACGAGGGGCAGGTCGATGGTGAAGGTCGAGCCGGTGCCGAGCTCGCTGACGACCGAGATCGTGCCGCCCATGCGCTCGCACAGCTTGCGACAGATGGCGAGGCCGAGGCCCATGCCGCCGACCTTGCGGGTCGGCGAGTCGTCGACCTGGCTGAAGGCGTCGAAGATCTTGGTGCGCTGCTGCTTGCTCATGCCGATGCCGGTGTCGGCGACCTCGACGACGAGGCGGTCGCCGCGGCGGACGACGCGGAGGTCGATGGTGCCGCGCTCGGTGAAGCGGGCGGCGTTGCGCACGACGCTGCCGATCACCTGGACGAGCTTGCCCCGGTCGTTGACGACCTCGAACGGCGGCGGGTCGACGTGGACGCGCAGGGTCGAGTGGTTGCGCTCGACCTCGGGCAGGTGCGCCTCGACGACCTCGCGGACGACGTCGGCGATCGGGAAGCTGGCGGCGGCGAGGACGAGGCGGCCGGACTCGAGCTGGGTGATGTCGAGGACGTCGGAGATGATGCCGAGCAGGCCGCGGCCGGCCCGCGAGATCTTGTCGAGGTCGCGGGCGATGGCGTCGAGGCCGTCGTCGGCGGCCTCCTCGTGGAGCATCTCGGCGGCGCCGATGATCCAGTTGAGCGGGGTCCGCAGCTCGTGGCTCATGTTGAGCATGAAGCGGCTCTTGGCGACGCTGGCCTCCTCGGCCGAGCGCCGGGCCTCGTCGAGCGCGGTGAACATGCGCGCGTTCTCGATGGCGATCGCGAGCTGCGTGGTCAAGAGGCGCAGGATCTCGAGGCGGTGCGGGGTGAAGGCGCCCCAGATCGCGCGGTTCTCG
Source organism: Nannocystis exedens (assembly GCF_002343915.1). Lineage (GTDB taxonomy): Bacteria > Myxococcota_A > Polyangia > Nannocystales > Nannocystaceae > Nannocystis > Nannocystis exedens. The sequence goes on from NZ_NETK01000001.1 coordinate 8,819,343, forward strand.
AGGTAGAGCGCGCCGATCCGCTGGCCGCGGCTGAGCAGCGGGAAACAGGCCAGCGACAGCGGGCGCACGCGCAGCAGGTAGGCGCCGAGCAGGCTGGGGTTGTTGTCGACGTCGTCGGGCAGGAGGACCCGGCCGCTGCGCTGGCACACGCGCAGAAGGCCCGCCGGGACGTCGGCCTCGCTGATCGGCAGGTCGTCGTGGAGGACGACGCCCTGGTCGGCGGCGTAGCTGGCGACGACGACGAGGCCGCCGCTGCTCGCCAGGGCGAGGGCGCCCCGGTCGGCGCCGGCGTTCTCGACGAGGATCGCCATGAACTTGCGCAGGAGGGCGTTGCGGTCGACCTCGACGGCGAAGGTCTCGGCGGCCTTGATCGCGCTCGAGAGGTCGAGGCGCGGGTCGACCGAGGTGGCGGTGACGATCGAGGCCTCGAGCGACTCGCCGGCGAGCGGCGGGCGGGCGACGGCCCGCGGCAAGCAGGTGCGGAACAAGTTGCCGTGGACGGCCAGCAGCGCGTCGGCCCGCGGGGCGGCGCCCCAGCGGCGGTAGACGGCCTCGGCGTCGGCGAGCGCGGCGGCGGCCATGCTGTCGCGCCCGGCCTGCAGGTGGTACGCGCCGGCCAGCTCGGCGGCCAGGGCCTCGGTGGCGATGGCGCCGCCGCGGTGCGAGCCGGCGATGGCGGCGTCGTAGGCGGTGATCGCCGCCAGACCGTCGCCGGCGAGCGCGGCCCGCTCGGCGTCGATGAGCGCGAGCTTGTGGGCGAAGTTCTCGGGGCACGAGGCGGCCCACAGGGCGTAGCGCTCGCGCAATTCCTCGAGACGAGCGCGCGAGCCGTCGCGGTCGCCGGCGCCGCGGCGCAGCAGGGCGGCGTGGACGAGCGCGGCGTAGAAGGCGAGCTCGGTGGTGAGGAACCACGAGGAGTTGAGCAGGCGCTGCTCGGCGGCCCGCATCCACCGCTGGGCCGCGTCGAGCTCGCCGTGCAAGAGGCACAGGTAGAGCTTGGCGATGCAGTACCAGAGGGTGGCGAAGGTCAGGCGGTCGCGCTCGGCGGCGGCGAAGAAGGCGTCCTCGTCGAAGCCGTCGCCGCCCAGGCTGGTCGGCCCGGCGGTCTCGCCCTGCAGGCAGGTGACGAGGCGCCGGACCACCCGCAGCGCGGCGGTCGAGGAGGCGACGCGGGTCCGCTGCATGAGGTGCAGGTACTCGTCGGTCTGGGCGGCGACCGAGCGCAGCGGGGTGCCGGCGCCGAACTGCACGATCGCCGAGTGCGAGCAGGCGTAGGAGACGAAGATGTAGTCGCCGGTCTCGAGCCCGTGGTAGCGCGCGCGCTCGAGGTACTCGAGCACCTCGGGCAGCGGGCGGTAATAATGCAGGATCGAGCCGAACACGAAGTTCAGGCGCGGGACCTGATCGAGGTTGCCGAGCCGCTCGTTGACGACGAGGGCGGCCTCGCCGAATTCGTAAGCCTCGCGCACGGCCCCGCGCGAGGTGGTGAGGTAGAAGGCGTAGACGAGGTAGCCGTACGGCGAGGCGTCGGCGTGGCCGTGCTCGAGGCTGAGGTTGATCTGCTTGAGGCAGAGGTACTCGAACAGCGGCTGGCGGGTGAGCTGGGCCGGAGCGAGCAGGTCGGTGATCAGCTTGATCGTCGAGCAGAACTCGGGATCGGTGGCGCGCGGGCGATCGGCGAGGGCGGCGATCGAGGCGCCGGCGAGGCGGCGCTGCAGGTCGGCGCGCTCGCGGGCGGCGGCCTCGCGCAGCGCGTCGTCGCCTTCGGGGACGTCGAGGCCGGCGAGGCGCAGGGCGTCGACGCCGGTGACGAGGGCGTGGCTCGAGCGGCCGATCGTGACGTAGAGGACGACCCGCAGCGAGCGCGCGGCGAGGGCGTCGCGCCCCGAGGCGGCGTGGGCGAGCAGGACGTCGAAGGCCTGCTCGGCGCGGTCGAAGTCGCCGCTCAAATACTCGCACTCGGCGAGCTCGAGGTAGAGGGCGTGGATCAGGCGGTAGTGGCTGTGCCAGTGGTCGGGGCCGAGCAGCTCGGCGCCGACGCGGAGGAAGCCGACGGCGGCGTCATAGGCGGTGGCGGCCTTGGCCCGCCGGCCGGCCTCGAGGTCGAGGGCGGCGAGCTCGGTCCGCTCGGCGGCGGTGCCGAGGCCGCCGCGCCCGAGGTTGAGGTGCGAGACGGCCTCGAGCAGCTCGGAGCGGTCGCGCGAGGCCAGGGTGGCCAGCAGGTGGCGGCCGATCGCCAGGTGGATCCGCGGCCGCTCGTCGGCGGCGACGAGGGTGTAGGCGGCCTGGCGCACGCGGTCGTGGAGGAAGCGCAGGCGGACGTTGGGCAGCTGGCCGCCGTGGCCGTACGGCAGGAGGCGATACTCGGGGTCGATCGGGACGACGAGGCCGCGGCCGATCGCCTCCCACAGCGCGGGGCCGATCTCGCTGCCCGACCGGCCCGCGGCGGCGCCGAGGGTGTCGAGGTCGAACTGCGCGCCGATGCAGGCGGCGCAGGTGAGCAGCGCGCGGACTTGGGGGCCGAGCCGGCGGATCCGCTCGAGCAGCAGGTCGGCGACGTCGTCGGGGATGCTGGCGGCGCGCAGGGCCGCGAGGTCCCAGGTCCAGCGGCCGAGCTCGGGCGAGAAGCGGATCAGCTCCTCGCCGTGGATCACCCGCAGGAACTCGCGCACGAACAGCGGGTTGCCCTCGGTGCGCTGGTGGACCTCGGCGGCCAGGTCGGCGACCGCGGCGGGGGTCTCGGCGAGGGCGTCGGCGACGATGGCGGCGACGTCGGCGCGGCCGAGCGGGGTCAGTTCGATGCGCTCGATGGTGGCGCCGGCCTGCTCGAGCTCGGCGACCGTCTTGCGCAGCGGGTGATAGGCGTCGACCTCGTGGTCGCGATAGGCGCCGATGACGAGGACGTGGCGGAGGTCGTGGTCGCCGAGCAGGGCGCCGAGCAGGCGCAAGGTGGCGCCGTCGGCCCACTGCAGGTCGTCGAGGAAGACGACGAGGGGGTGGTCCTTGTCGGCGAACACGCCGATGAAGCGGAGGACGGCCAGGTGCAGGCGGTTCTGCGCCTCGGCGGCGGACACCGGCGGCGGCGGGGGCTGCTCGCCGACGACGTGCGCGAGGTCGGGGAGGGTGTCGACGAGCACGGCCGTCTGCGCGCCGAGGGCGTCGGCGAGCCGCCGGCGCCAGCGCTCGACCTCGCCGAGCGGGCTGGCGAGGACCAGCTCGACGAGCTGGCGCAGGGTCTGCAGCAGCGAGGCGAACGGGACGTGGCGGTTGTACTGGTCGAACTTGCCGGCGATGAAGTTGCCGCGGCGGGCGACGATCGGCTGGTGGAGCTCGTGGACCAGCGCCGACTTGCCGGTGCCCGAGAAGCCGGAGATGAGGGCCAGCGCGCGCTCGCCCGCGGCGGCGTGCTCGAAGGCGGCGAGCAGGCGGGTGCGCTCGCCGGCGCGGCCGTAGAGCCGCTGCGGCAGGCGGAACTCGGCGCTGCGACGCGGGCGCGGGGCGCTGGGGGCGTCGCCGCCGAGGCTCTGGCGCAGGTACTCGAGGTCGGCCCGCAGGGCGTGGGCGCTGCGGTAGCGCTCGTCGACGTTCTTGGCCATCAGCTTGAGCACGATGGCGGACAGCTCGCGGCCGATGCTCGGCTCGAGGACGGCGGGGTCGGGCGGGCTGCGGGCGAGGTGGGCGTGGACCAGCTCCATCGCGTCGCTCTGGGCGAACGGGCGCCGGCCGGTGAGCAGCTCGAAGAAGGTGACGCCGAGGGCGTAGAGGTCGGCGCGCTGGTCGATGCCGCGGCCGACCCGGCCGGTCTGCTCGGGCGCCATGTAGGCGAGCGTGCCGACCAGGCGGTCGGGGGCCGCGAGCGCGACCGACTCGGTGGCGAGCGCGGAGGCGATGGCGAAGTCGGTCAGCTTCACCTCGCCGGTGCGCGGGTTGATGATGATGTTGGCCGGCTTGATGTCCTTGTGGATGACGCCGCGCTCGTGGATCGCCGCCAGCGTCTCGGTCAGCTGGAGGGCGATGTTGAGGAAGCTGCCGACGCCGACCTTCGACGGGAAGCACTGCGTCAGCGACAGCCCGCCGAAGTCCTCGAACACGAGGAACGGCAGGCCGCGCTCCTCGAGCGCGAGCGCCTGGACGACGCCGCTCAGCTTGAGCCGCGCGGCGATGTCGTACTCGTGGCGCAGCTCGGCGAGCCGCTGGTGCGTCACCGCTTCGGCCCGCGGGACCTTGAGGATCACGAGGCGACCGTCACTGGCCCGCGACGCCCGGCGCACCTCCGACTTCATCCCCTCGTGGAGGACCTCGACGGTGATGTAGCCGTGGAGCGACACCTGAAACATGATACACGCGCCGCGATCGCGGAGCAGCGCGCGGCGGGGGCACTATCGCGCTGACGCGCGCGGGCCGGGCTGCAGCCAAAGCTGATAGCATCGGGGCGGTGGTGAAGCCGGTAGTGGTCGACACGACCTCGCGATCCTCGGGAGATGTCTGGTACTTCGCCTACGGCTCCAACCTGCACCCGCAGAGGCGCGCGACGAGGGCCGGGTTGTCGCCGGTGGACAGCGCGCCCGGGACGTTGTGCGGCTGGCGTTTGGTGTTCGACATGCCCGGCGTGCCGCCCGCGGAGCCGGCGATGGCGAGCATCCGCCGCGACGCGACGGGCGAGGTCCACGGGCTGCTCCTGCGCCTGCGAGCGCAGGAGTTCGCGGCGCTGGTCGGCAGCGAGGGCGGCGATCGCTTCTACGTGCGCGAGCAGGTCGAGGTGATCGCCTATGACGGCCGCGGGGTGATCGCCGAGGTGTTCGTCGCGGCCCCCGGGCGACGGCTCCAGCGCGAGGGGACGCCGTCGCGGCGGTACCTCGAGCTGATCCGCGAGGGCGCCCGCCTCAGCGCGCTGTGCCCCGAGTACTGCGCCTGGCTCGAGGCGCTGCCGCACGCGGAGGCGTCGCCGACGGCGCGCTGGGCGTCGGACCTGTTCCTCGAGGTGTTCATGCGCGCGAGCCGGGGGCCGCTGCGCGGGCTGGCGCAGGGCTGGCTCGACGCCCTGCAGCGCACCGAGGAGCTCGGCCCGCTGCCGCGGCGCGTGGCGCAGGGCGTGCTGCTGGCGCCGGTGCTCGGGGTCGGGGTCGGGCTGCGCGCGCTCGAGCGGAAGCCCTGAATGCCGTCATTCGCGGCAATGATCGTAGATGTCCGAGAGGACATGTCTTCGAGGGAATGTCAACGGCAGGGCGGGTTCTGCTGGCCGGGCGAGCCGTAGTTCATCGGCGGGGCGTACTCGACGAGGGCCCGGCACCAGACGTCGGGGCTGTCGTTGGCGACCGCGTCCTCGTGGCCGGGGTCGAGCGCGAGGGCGTCGCCGGTGCCGTAGGGCCACAGGCCGGCGGCGTACTCGACGCTGTCGATGACGAGGTCGTCGCAGGCGAGGGTGAGGACGCCGTTGGTGTTGTTGAGCGTGAGGGCGTCGGTGCCGTAGACGTAGTCGAGCTCGAGGCCGCCGTTGAGCGCCTTGTCGGTGGTCCGGCCGAACAGCAGCAGCTCGCCCGGGGCGAGCAAAAGGGGGCCGCCGGCGTCGATCGGGACCGGGTTGCCGTTGTTGCGCGCGAGCGTGCAGCCGTCGAGGTCGAGGTGGCGCTCGCCGACGTTCTTGAGCTCGAACCACTCGGCCTCGAAGTCGGAGAGCTCGCGCGGGACGATCATCAATTCGACGAGCACGACCTCGCCGACGCCCGGGTGCGCCGGGTCGACGCAGGCGCCCTCGACGCAGTTCTGCGGGGCGACGCAGGGGTCGGGCTCGCACGGATCGGCGGGGGCGGTGGTGGCGTCGTCCGTGGTGGGCGCGGTGGTGGTGGTCGTGTCGTCGCCGGTGGTGGTGGTCGCGGCGGTCGTGGTGCCGTCGGTCGACGTCGGGACGACGGTGGTGCCAGGTTCGGCGCTCGTGCTGCTCGTCGATCCGTCGCCGGTGCCGGGGTCACCGGTGCCGCTCGTGGTGGCCGATGATTCGCCGGGGTCGCCGCCGTTGCACGCTGCGAGCAGGGCGAGGATGGAGATCGTGGGTAAAGCGCGCTTCATGGTCGTATCGTCGGGCGGCGAAACGTAGCGAAGCGGGGGCGCGGGGACCATCGGCCGCGGCCCCATGTGCACGGCGCGAGCGCGCGTGACGCGGGGTGCATGCGCGATTCGAGGAGGCCGGGCGAGCGCCGGGGCGGGAGGCGCGGGGACGACGGATCGATCGGCGGCAGCGCCCGCGCCATTCATGGCAGTCGCCGCGGCGGCCGAATCGATGGAGTCGGTCGCGATCGCGGGAACGCTCGCCGAGGGCCCGGCGTGAGCTGGCGGCGGGGCGCCGGGCCTCGGGACGCGTGGGACAGCGCCGCGCTCGTGCGCGCGGCGGGGCGTTGCGGCGCGGCGGCGGCGCGCGGTATCCTCGGGAGGATGGCCCGTCCCCCGCTCGCGGCGCTGCGCGTGCTCGACGACCAGGTCGTCGATTGCTACGACCCCGCGCTCGCCCTGACGCTGCCCGAGCAGATCGCGTGGGCAGTGTCGGTGGTGCGGCGGCCCGACGACGGCGGCGACGACGACGAGGACGCGGGCGCGGCGTGGCTGCGGCTGCTCACCGCGCTGCTGCGCGACCCGGGGGCGGCGCGGCTGCGTACGCTGATCCTCGACGACTGGACCGAGCACGCGCTCGACCCGTGCGACGTGGCCTACGAGGACGGCGACCCGCTGCCGCTGATGAAGCGCCACGCGCACCGGCTGGCGCGGCTCGAGCGGCTGCACATCGGCCCGTGCCCGGCCGAGCTGCCGCCGGCACGCGGGGTGTGCCAGGGCATCGGGCCGGCGCTGGCGAAGCTGCCGGCGCTGCAGCGCCTCGACCTGCACGGCGCGCAGGGATGGGAGCTGGTGCCAACGGCCGGGCACCCGCGGCTGCGCACGCTGGTGATGCACGTGGCCGAGGCCGCGGACGACCCGCTGGCGGCCCTGGTCGCGGCGCCGTTCCCGGCGCTGGCGCGGCTCGACGTGTGGCTCGGGCCGGAGGTCGCGGAGGAGCACGAGGAGGAGGCGTTCGGGGCGGCGCTGGCGAGCGGGCGGTTCCCCGGCCTGCGCGAGCTCGGCCTGCGCGGGCTCGAGTCGCCGACGCTGCTCGACGGGCTGGTCGCGCACGAGCTCGGGCTGGAGTCGCTGACGATCACGCACTCGCCGGGGCTGGAGGACGACGGGGTCGCGCGCCTGCTGTCGGCGTCGTGGCTGCGGCGGCTGCGGCGGCTCGAGCTGCGCGGGACGGGCGTGTCGGCCGCGCTGAGGGCCGAGCTGGCAGCGCAGGGACCCGAGCTCGTCGGCGGGGATTGAGGGCCGGAGGTTTGGACATGTCCTTCGGGGCAGGTATCGGCCGCGCTGGCCCTCGTCGCGAATGAGGGTTCCCGCGCCACGGTGATTGCGTGGCGGACGGTGAGCGGCCGGGTGGCGGGACGCGACGGGGAATGCGCGGGAGGGGCCCGGTGACTAGCCCGCCGCGAGCTTCAGCCCGAAGAACGCGCACGCCGTGGCGGTGCTGCTGGCCGCCAGCGCCTCGACCGTCTCGCCGCGGGCCTTGGCCACGGCGGCGGCCACGTGCGCCAGCAAGGCCGGCTCGTTGCGTTTGGGGGTGGGCTTGATGTCGCGCGGGGCGAGGAACGGCGCGTCGGTCTCGATCATCAGGCGGCTCGCGGGGATCGATCGCACGAGCTCGCGCAGGTGCAGCCCGCGGCGCTCGTCGCAGATCCACCCGGTGATGCCGATGTGACAGTCCATGTCGAGGTAGCGATGCAGCTCGGCCTTGGTGCCGGTGAAGCAGTGCACCACCGCGTCGCACAGCCGCGAGCGGTGCTCGGCCAGGATCTCCACGAAGCGCGCGTGCGCCGAGCGCTCGTGCAGGAACACCGGCAGGCCGGTCATGGCTGCGAGCTCGAGCTGCGCGGCGAAGCACCGCTCCTGCACGGGGCGCGGCGAGAAGTCGCGGTCGAAGTCGAGGCCGCACTCGCCGATCGCCAAGACCTGCGGCCGTTCCGCGAGCTTCGCCAGCCGCGCGGGCGCATCGCCCTCCCAGTGTTTGGCGTCGTGCGGATGCACCCCCGCCGTGGCCGACAGGAGCCCCGGGTGCGCCGTCGCGAGCTCCACGGCGCGGGTGCTCCCGGACAGGCTCGTGCCCGTGACCACCATGTGGGCCACCCCCGCCGCACGCGCGCGGCTGAGCACGGCTGGCAGGTCCGAGGCGAACGAGCGGTGGGTGAGGTTGACGCCGATGTCGATGATCGCAGAGGGCACGCCGGTCTCCGGCGGCCATGATACGCGTAACGCTTTGAGCGCGGCGAGGTGTCCGTGGCGAGCGATCGGGACCGGTGGCGCGACCCGGGTCAGGGCGCACGAGCCGTCGATCTTGGAGCTGTACCGCGGTGCGAGGCCTGATACGCATTGTACGGAGGTTCGTGATTGTGGGTGATCTGAGCGAAGCAGGCCGATTGCGCGGGGCACCTGCGAGGTCACCTCGGCGCTCATGCGTGGCGCCGCCGAGCGGTGCGACGATCCAATCGACGGCGTCCGGCTCGTGAATGTCGATGCCGCTCGACGACGACGGGGGCCGCGCTCGGGCGCGAACCTGCTCGCATCATCGCGGACTGGCAACAGTGGGCCGACGGTGGTTCCGATCGGCGGCGAACACGTACACGGGGCGGCGGCAGCGCCGCGTCGGATGATCTTGACATACAAGCGTGTCTCGTAGACAAGTGCCTCCGATGATCGGAGGCCGACCTTGCTATGAGGGGGGCGCTGTTCGCTCCTGCGCCGTGGCGTGGGAGGGTCTTCCGCATCGGAGTACGGGGATTCGTCGCCAGGCGACCCCCCCGCAGCGAGAGTTCGCAGTCGCGGTCGCGCAAGGGAGGACTAGGTGCTGAGTTACGAGAAGATGTTTCAGGCCTCGGCAGGACTTCTGGCCACCGTGGACGCGAACGGCCACTTCCGCGCCCTGAACCCGACATGGGAGCGGATCCTCGGCTGGTCCCTCGACGAGCTGAGGAGCAAGCCGTTCATCGAATTCGTCCACCCGAGCGACCGCGAGGTCACGCTCGTCGAGGTGGCCAACCTCCTTCAGGGCAACACGGTCGACCGGTTCGACAACCGCTACCTGTGCAAGGACGGCTCGTACAGGTGGCTCGGCTGGGCCGCGCGGGTGGACACGGGGGACGAGCCGTCGGAGCAGATCATCTATGCGACGGCGATCGACGTGACGAGCGACCGGGAGCGGCAGTCGCAGCTCGAGCCCACGCTGCAGGACGCCAAGGTCTACGAGAAGTTGTTCCGGGTCTCGGTGGGCCTCCTCGTCACCCTGGACTCGAACGGGTATTTCCGCCACGCCAACCCGGCGTGGGGGCGGCTCCTCGGCTGGAGCCCCGAGGAGATGACGGCGAGGCCGTTCATCGAGTTCGTCCACCCCGACGACCGCCCGGCGACGGCCGCCGAGGCCGCGGCCCTGTTCGAGGGCAAGATGACGATCCGGTTCGACAACCGCTATCAGTGCAAGGACGGCACCTACAAGTGGCTCGCCTGGACCGCGTACATGGACCCGAGCGAGGACGAGTCGACCCGGCTCGTGTACGGCACGGCCCATGACGTCACGTCGTACAAGGAGCTGCTGGGCGAGTTCGAGCGGACGCTCGCCCGGCTCCGCGACACGATGGAGGCGATGTCGACGCCGTTCATCCCGATCACCGAGCGGATCGTGGTCATGCCGCTCGTGGGCCAGATGGACACGGACCGGATCCACCAGGTGATGACCGTCGCGCTCGAAGGCGTCCAGTCGACCCACGTTCAGGTGGTCATCCTCGATGTGACGGGGCTGCGCGACCTCGACACCCGCGTCGCGCGCGCGCTGCTCGACACGGCCAAGGCGCTGCAGCTGCTCGGTGCGAAGACGATCCTGACCGGAATCCGACCCTCTCTGGCGCAGACGCTCGTCGGTCTCGGGCTCGACCTCGGCAGCGTCATCACCAAGGGGACCCTCCAGAGCGCGATCGCATCGGCGCTGACGAACGACCTGATTTCGGGCAAGCCCAACCCCGCCTGATCGCGCCGCCCGGCACGTCGAGCGCGTCCGTCTTCCCGCAGGGGCACCACGGCCGTCCGCACCCGCCGGTGGCGGTCGTGTGGCCCGCGGCGCCGCCTCTCCAGGACGAGGTGCCCCTGGAAAGCGCTCCACGGCTCGCTCCCGGTCGAAGGCGCGACCGCCGAGTTCTGTCTCGCGGCCCGGCGCCGCGCTCAGGTCCGCGAGCCGCGGCCTTGCGCGCGCGCGCAGCGGGCCGCGGCGCCTCGGTACGTCCCTTCGACCCGAAGCCGTGCAGGAACGTCTCGAGCAGCCACGTCTGTGCGTCCGCGGCGGTGATGCGCTGCCGGGCGACGGAGGTCCAGGCGCCGTACACCATCGCTTCGAGGACGTCCCCGAGGAACTCGCCCGGGACGTCGCTGCGGATGACGCCCTCGCGGATCGCCTCGTCGAGCAGCGGGGCGACGCGGGCGTCGACCTCTTCCGTGGCGCGCGTCAGCTCGGGATCATCGAACAGCTCGGCGGCGACGAGCAGGAAGTGCGCCCGGTTACCCGCCTCGACGAGGATCTTGAAGAGGTGCTGCAGGCGCGCGCGGATCGGCCCGCGGACGAGCTCGGGCTCGCCGAGCCCCCGACGCGCACCGATCTGCTGCGCGCCGCCGGCCTGCGCGCGCTGGACGAGCTCCGCGCGCTGCCTCGCTGGTTGCGTGACGTGCTCGGCCGCGGCCTGCACGTCGACCCGGCCCGGCGCTTTCCCGACATGCCGGCGCTGCTGGCCGCGCTGCTGCACGACCCGCAGACGGCCCGTCGCCGATGGTTGCGGGTCGCCGGGCTGTCGGCGCTGGTGGTCGCGGCCGCGGTGTTGCTCGGGTTCGCGGTCGTCGCGTCAGCGCTCGGTCGGCGGAATCGGACGGCGCCGGCTCGTCCAGGGCGCTCGCCCTGGCGTCGCCTCGCGTGGAGGCGACCAGCCCGAAGTCGACCACCCGAACGCGGCCGTCGTCGCCGACGAGCACGTTGTCGGGCTTGAAGTCGCGGTGCACCAGGCCCTCGGCGTGGGTGGCCGCCAGCCCGCGGCCGGCCTGGATGAACAGGTCGAGCAGCGCCGCCGGCTCGGGCCTCGGCGCCGCCGTCAGCCACGCCCGCAGCGAGCAGCCCTTGACGTACTCCATCGCCAGGAAGATCTGCCCGTCGCGGACGCTCGCGTCGTGGATCTGCACCACGTTGGGATGCGACAGCCGGGCCAGCGCCAGCGCCTCGTGCAGGATCCGGGCGGTCGCCGATGGCCCGGCCCGATCGGCGCGGATGGTCTTGATCGCCACGGCGCGCCCGAGCAGCTCGTCGAACGCGGTGTACACGACGCCCATGCCGCCCTGGCCGATCTGCCGCACCAGCGTGTAGCGTCCGTGCAGCGTCTGCGGGCCCGCCACGTCCGGTGTGGCTTCCGGCCCCGGCGCGCCGGCGAAGCCACGTCGGCGTCGCGCGTCGGGGGCGTCGGGTCACGGCGCGGCATGTTGCCACAGACCGCCGGCCTTGGGCCGCGAGACGATCGCGAGAGCTGTGGGCCCGCCGCCGCGGGCCAAGCGTTCGGGATGAGCCTCGTAGGCGGTGTGGAGGGCGGCGGCCCTGACGGACAGGACAGCCTGGTGCGGTCATCATGCACGTCGGCATCGTCCGCGCGCTGCACACCCAGCCCCCCCGTCGAGCAGGAGCGCCCCGAGGAGCCCTCGGCCGGGAGGTCGCCTCCGCTCGCGTCGTGACAGGCGAGGACCCTCATGGGCTCGAAGCGAGCCACGCGGGGATCACGGTGCGGAGCCTCTCCGCCTCGGCGAGATCGACGGGCATGCCGCCTTCGTGGTCGGCGCAGAGCTCGACGAGGATGCCGTTCGGATCCCGGAGGTAGACGGAATGACACCAGCCGTGGTCATGCTCCAAGACGACATTGAGCTGCGCATCCCGGACCCTCGCCGCAAGTCGTTGCTGAGTCTCGCGGTCGACGCGGACTGCAACGTGGTTTACCCAGATCGGGTACCCGAGGTCGGTGGAGATCGCGGTCTTGGGTGGCGTGGGTTCGCCGACGTCGTGGAGCTCGAAGAACGCGATCGAGGAGCCGTTGCCGAGATCGTAGAAGAAGTGGCGGAACCAACCCTTGCCGAATCGACTGAGTTCGGTGTGCACGAGGGGGAAGCCGAGCACCTTCGAGTAGAAGCGATGCGTCGCCTCGGCATCGCGGCATGCAAACGCCACGTGATGAATTCCTGCGGTCATGGTCGGGTTACTCCACAAAAAAGGTTTGCGAGCAGGTCTTGGTCGCGAGCGGGGACATCACCTTGAGCTCGGACCGGCGATCGGTCAATGCTCGTGACGGTGATGCAGGTCGGGAACGTGAGGATGGTCGTGGACCAACCGCTCATGCCGATGCATGTGCGAGTGTGGTTCGCCGGGGGGGTCGTCCGCACCGTGCTCGTGTTGGTGGTGCTCGTCGTGGAAATGCAGGTGTTCGTGCTCCATGGGCTCGTGGACGTGGACGTGAGCATGGCGCTCGCTCGCCAGCAGGACGACGCCGAGGACCATCAGGCCCATCGCGGCGAGCTCGGCCGCCCCCAGGGACTCACCGAGCAGGGGGACCGCGGCGAGCGCCCCGACGAACGGCGCGGTGGCGAAGTATGCAGCCTCGCGCGCGGCGCCGTGCAGGCGCAGAGCATGGGTGTCGAGGACAACGCTGACGCCGTAACTCAAGACGCCGAGACCGAGGGCCAGTGCGGCGACGCGGGCACCTGGGATCTTCGCCCCGAGGACGAGCGCCAGCGCGGTGTTGAACACGCCGGCGCCCCGCTTTTTTAAGCGTACGACCTGAAAGGGATCCTTGAGCGACAGGCGCTGGGTCAGGTTGTTGTCGAGCGCCCAACACAAGCAGGCAGCCGCGATCAAGGCGACGCCCGGGCGCACCACCTCCTGCTCTTGACCCTCGCGCGGGCCCGGCTCGCCGACCATGAGCTCCCACCGGCACAACAGGGCTGGGTCCAACAACACCTGCTCCTCCAGCAGCTCGACTTCAAGGCGAACCACCTGCACCTCGACATTCACCGGATCCGCCGTCAATTCGCCGAGGTCGGGATTGTCGATCCCGGCACATCATCGAACGGCGCCCGACCACGCGTCAATTGCGGATCGGTGTCGCGCGCATCAAGATCGTCGAGCACGACAATCGCCGCACGCGGGCCGAAAGAACGACGTGCAGGCGCGATAGAACGGATCGCTCGGCGCGTCGCCTGGCTCCCAGACGAACTCGATGGGGGTCAGATCGAGCTCGACTTGCGGATCCCCTCGGGGGTGGACGTCGGCTCGGTCTCCGTCGCATGCACGCGTTCGGCGGTCGACTTCGCCGGCTCGAGCGCCGAGCGGCGAGCATCACCAGCCGAGCAAGAAGATCGCCCCCGCGCTGGCGATCTCCGCGAGTAGGAAGTCGTCGGTCATCCCGGGCTCGCGCGTGAGCGGCTGGCCCGCTTGCAAGAGGGCGCGCACGTCCTCGCTGCGCACGCTCAGGATGTGCTCCTCGCTCGGGCCCTCCGGTCGCCCTCGTCTCCGAGCCGCCCGAACTCCAGGCCGTTGAGGGGGACGCGGTGCGCCTGCCACGGGGCCCAGGGCTCCATCTTCGAGGTCCGGAAGAGCAGCGAGACCGGGGTGGGCGTGGGAGCGCCGGTGAGGTAGACCCGCGCACCGCGGCCGAGACGCCCGTCATCTCGGCCACGGCCCGTGTCCTGGCCGCTCGGACGCAATTTCTCACAGCCACGGATCGGCGAGCCGCGGATCGGTCAAGAACGTGTCGTCGGTGAGGCTGTCGAGGAAGGCGAGCACGTCGGCGCGCTCCTCGTCGGTCAGCTCGAAGCCGCGGATGAAGCTGCTCTTGAACGGGTTGGCGCTGCCGACCCCGGCGTTCGGGCCGCCCGTGATCGTGCGCCCGCCGGCGGCGTAGTGGTCGAGGACCTCGGACAGCGTCGCGACGCTGCCGTCGTGCATGTACGGCGCCGTCACGGCGATGTTGCGCAGCGTCGGCACGCGAAAGCGGCCCATGTCGGACGGCACGCCGGTGAACTCGTGCAGGCCGGTGTTGCCGGCGGGGTAGCCGCCCTTGCCGTCGATGTTGTAGAGGCCGGTGTTGTGGAAGATGCCGTTCCGCGGCGGCCTGCCCTCGTAGGCGATGCTGTCCTGGAAGTTGAAGCCGGCGTGGCAATGAAAGCACTCGAGCTTCTCCGAATTGAACAGCTTCGCGCCGCGCTTCGCCGACTCGGAGATGGCGTCCCGGTCGCCGCCGAGGTAGCGATCGTACGGCGAATTGCCCGACAGCAGGCTGCGCTCGAAGCAGGCCAGCGCGCGGGTCACGTTGGGCAGCGTGAAGGGATCGTCGTCGTCGGGGAACGCCTCGGCGAACAGCGCTTCGTAGCGCGGCTCTTCGCGCAGCCGCTCGATGAGCACGTCTTCCATGCCGCGGAGCCCGAGCTCGACCGGGTCGAAGCCGAACAGGGGCGTCATCATCTGCTTCTCGAGGTCGAGGAGCAGCGGGTTGGCCCAGGTGTAGGTCGTCGAGTACGCGACGTTGGCCAGGCTCATCGAATTGCGGAGGGTGCGCTCGCCGGTCGAACCGGTCGAGAGCACCTCGCCGTCGGTGAAGGCGAGCTCCTGGCGGTGACAGCTCGCGCACGACTGCGTCTCGTTGCCGGACAGCCGCGGGTCGTAGAACAGGTGGCGCCCGAGCTCGACCTTCTCCGCGGTCATCGGGTTGTTTTCGGGGACGAGCGGCACCGGGAGACCGACGCCGAGCGGCCAGGCATAGCCGCGGTCGGGCTCGCCGTCGTCACAGGCGACGAGCCCGAGGCAGGCCGTCAGCGCGAGGGCGACACGCATCACTGCACGCGGAAGATCGCCTGGCTGGCGGTGCTGTCGCCGTTGGTCCAGTCGAGGCCCAGCGGGCCGAACATCGACGAGCACAGCGCCTCGGGCCCGAACGAGTGACAGGCGCAGACCGTCTTGCCGTCCATCTCCTCGCACTCGGTCGACGGCGTCGCCAGCGTGAGGTCGCCGAACACCGCGCCCCAGTCGACCGAGACCTTGCCGGTCCCGGCGACGAAGCCGTCGAGCACGATCTCGGGCCGGTTCGAGTTGGCGCAGGACACGATCTCGCCGGCCATCGCGTCGCCCTCGCAGCCGATGCTGCCGACGTGCAGGCCGACCGTGGACGGCGCATCGCCCTCGACGACGCCCCAGGCGGTGAAGAAGATGTGGCCGTAGTTCCAGCTCCACGACATGGTGGTGTCGTTGAGCGGCGCCGGGGCCTGGGTGAGGTCGGTGTGGTTCAGCTCCTCGGGCACGCCGATCTTGAAGCGGAGCGCCACGAAGTCGTGCGCGCCGCCGCCGTGGCGCGGCTGCGCCGCGACGACGCCCTTGATCGTGGTGTTCAGCTCCGGGGTGCCGTTGGCGCAGGAGCCCGTGCCGTCCTCGAAGTCGATGAGGGCGACGCCGCCGCCCTGGAAGACGCCGTCGTCCTCGATCGTGACGGGGTGCTCCTCGCCCTCGGCGGTGACGAGCCGGACGTCGTGGACGTAGAAGCGGAAGTCCTGCGGCGTCGCGGTGGCATCGTCGGTGCCCAGCCCGCTGTAGCTGCGGCCGCAGGCGAACGGCTCGCCGCCGACGCGACCCTCGAACACGATCTCGACGGGCTCGTCGGTGAAGCCTGGCTCGGATGATTCACACGCGGGGAGGAGCAGCGGGAGGAGGGCGACGCGGCGGGTCGGTTGCATCGTTCGAGATCCTTGGACAGTGGCCTCCGACCATACGGAAGATCGCGGGCGCTGTCTCTGCGACGCGATGTCGCGGGTGTTCTGCGGCATGGAGACGAGCGCCATTCAAACTCGCGTGCGCCGGATCGTCACTCGCACGGGGGTCCTTGCAGCGTGCCCTCGCACAGCGCTTCGTCGCCGGCGGCGGCTTCGCACTGCGTGAGGCGGCAGGTGAGCACCTCGGCCGAAAAGGCACCGGCTGCGGCGGCGCACATCTCCTCGGCCTCGTGGTGATCCTCGCCCCAGGTCTCGTGATAGAGGTCGTGGCAATTGATCAGCATGCAGGCGCAGTAATCCGCGACCGACGCAGGTTCCTCGGTCGTCGACGCCGACTCGGTGGAGACGGACGTGTCCGTCGCGTGATCGGTCGTCTCGTGGTCGTGCGTCGTGTCGGTCTCGTGATCGTGGGTCGTGCCCGTCGTGCCGTGATCGTGCGTCGTCCCGTGGTCGTGCGTCGTTCCGGTCGAGGTCGGTTCGCTCGTCGTCGCGGCGCCGGTGGTCGAGGTGTCGCTCGCGGTCCCGGTGGCGGCGGTGGAGCCTCCGCTGGCTTCGGTCCCGCCGTTGCCGTCGTCGCTGCACGCGCCCGCGAGCGCGGCGATCAAGATCAGGGTGTAGGGCGACTTGGTGGTATCCATCACCCGTGACCCTATCCGCTCGAGCGACCACTGCCGGCGCCGCGACAGTCGGTCGCATGCTCGCGGGCGGAGCAGGCGTGCGACAGGCTGTCGCAGCACCGCTCGTTGTCGCCATGGCTTCAAGGACATGTCGTTGTGGACATGTCACGGTCTGGTCACGGCCGCACGCGGCCGGGGGGGAGGTTCGACGGCGAAGCGGCGTACGACGCGATCAGTCCCGAATCGCTCGATCCGCCCCCTCGTCACCATTCCTCAGCGCGCGTGCTTCGGGGCGGGGGTCTTCGTCGCGGCGCTCTTCTTCTTGGCCGGAGCGGCCTTCTTCTTCGCGGTCGCGGCCTCCATCGCCTGGCGGGCCTCGGTCTTCTCGCCACTTCGCAGCGCGAGCGCTGCTGCGATCCACTCCGGCGCATAGCTCGACGTGCAGCCCTTCGGAATGGGCCGCGGGTCCCACCGGCCCAGCCGCTCACCGATGGCGATCGCCTCTCCGGTGTACGCCGGCAGGTGCAGGCCGATCCACACGAGGCAGTAGTTGATGCCTTCCTTCACCCGGTAC
The DNA here is from genome assembly GCF_002343915.1 of Nannocystis exedens. Classification (GTDB taxonomy): domain Bacteria; phylum Myxococcota_A; class Polyangia; order Nannocystales; family Nannocystaceae; genus Nannocystis; species Nannocystis exedens. Next base: position 8,836,434 of record NZ_NETK01000001.1, read on the forward strand.
GGCGCGGCCGGCAGCTCTCGCTCGATGCGGGCGAGCGTCGCCGCGACGTCGAGGTCCTTGGCCAGGCCGCGGGCGATGCGACCGGCCAGGAGCTTCCACCCGGCCCGGCGCGGGAGCTCCTCGTTCCCGTCGATCCAGCGGGTCTGCAGCGCCTCGGCGACGGGCGCACTCACCAGCACGCGGCCGACCAACTCGTCCACCAGGGTGGGGTTGGCGAGCGGCTCGAGGAGCGCCCGCGCCTCCTTCTCGGTGAGCACCCTCGGATCGAGCAGCATGCAGGCCAAAATACGGGCCTCGTGGTTGCCGGTGGCCCACAGCTCCAGGCCCAGCGCGTGGTTGGTGCCCAGCGCCTGGGCGAGGGCCCGGATCTTCCCCAGCAGCACGCCGAACACGTTGTCCCCGGCGCCGTCGCGCACGTACCGCTGCCGCACCTTGGCGTCGCCCTGCGCTTCGAGCTGCTTCATCACCTGGGAGAGCGTCATCGGCTGCGGCATGCCCGCCTCCTTCGCGGATGCCGTCGCGGCGCGCAAGCGCCCGCCGGGCCGCTCGAACGTGAAGGATCGGGCACGACTGCATGCGCTCGCCAGGACACGCCGTGTCGCGGGGCCGCGTCACGGCTCGGCGTACGCCGATCGCCGCGAGCAAGCCGCACACGCTGCACGGCGAGCGCGACGGCCTCGACGATCTCCGCCGAGGCGGCGTACCCGGCGGTGCGCGGCGAGCCCTACGACGCGTCGGCGGCGTACGGTCATCGATTCAACGAGGATATCGCGGCGTACATCGACGACAGGCCGGTCGACGAGGCGATGCTGGCGAGGGTGACGCGGCTGCCCACGGAACCGGCGGCGGACCTCGTGTTCGTGATCTGGCCGCACTTCGACGGCGAGAGCGACGAGTTCGAGCTCACCGACCTGTCCGGACTCGATCGCCTGCCCGCGCTCGCGGAGCTGTTCGCCGAGGTCCACCGCGAGGCCGATCTCGCGGTCGTGGCCCGTTGCGCCCATCTGACCTCCGTGTCGCTGGACTGCCGCGTGCCGCTCGACCTGTCCCCGCTGGCCGCGGCGCGCGGGCTGCGGACGCTGGAGCTGCTGCGCGCCGAGAACGTCGCCGACCTGGCCGCGCTGCGCTCGCTGCCGGAGCTGGCGACGCTTCATCTCCACGGCGACCCGCAGGCGCTCGATCTGCGGCCCCTGCTCGACATGCCCGCGCTCTCCTCGTTCGCGCGGCTGCGCACGGCGTTCGCCGAGGGGACGAATCCGGCGGCGCTGGCGTTCGGCGACGACGCGCTGGTCCTCGCCGCCCTGTTCGTCCGCGGCATCGCGGTGGCCACGCGCTGAGGGAGTCCGCCCGGGCCGGTCACCCCGGACGATCTGTCGGCGCCGCAGCGCGAGCGCCTCGTGTTCCCGGGCGACGCTCGCGAGGGGCGGCGACGAGCGAGGATGGCGCGCGAGACATGTCCTTCAGGGCATTGATCGGAGCGGGCCGCGGAGCCCCGCCTGCGTCGGGCCGATCTCGCGCCCGGGCGGTCGTCCTCAAGCTCGCGTAAGAACTCCCGCCGCGAGGTTGCCGGAGCGAGCCGAGGCGCCATGAGATCGGGGGCGGAGGAACCATGTCGAAGCGGATCATCAGCGCCGTCTTGCCTGTCTTGACCCTGATCGGCCCGGCGTGTGACGAGGTGGAGGACGCGCTCGCGGCGGAGGACGCACTCGCGGCGCCGGCGGCGGAGGCCGCCGACGAGGGGGTGAGCGCGCGCGCCGGCAGCTGCGCGACGATGTACGAGCACTGGCACTTCGAGGGCGAGGCGAAGGAGGTCGACGCCGGGGCGTACGTGCCGTGGATCGGCAACCTGTGGAACGACGTGGTGTCGTCGGTGCGGGTGCGGTCGGGTTGCGTGCTCAACGTGTTCGAGCACGTCGATTTCGGCGGCGCGCAGACCTCGTATCAGGGCTCCGTCCCGTTCGTCGGCGAGTGGTGGAACGACAAGGTCTCCGCCTATACCTGCGAATGCTAGGACGGCGGCCGCCCGGCTCGGAGCGGGCGGCGCGGCCTGCTAATGCGCGCTGCCGCGGCCGTGGACCCACTCGCGCAGGGTCGGCAGCATCTGCGTGTGCGTCAGGTCGAGCTGCAACGGGGTGATCGACACGCAACCGTGGGCGACCGCGTGGAAGTCGGTGCCCTCGCTGGCGTCGAAGGCCTCGCCCGAGGCGCCGATCCAGTAGATCGGCTCGCCGCGCGGGTTGGTCTGGCGGATCACCGGCTGCGACGGGTGGCGCTTGCCCAACCGGGTGACCCGCCACTCGCCGAGCGCCTCGTAGGGCAGGTTGGGGATGTTGACGTTCAGCAGCGTGTGCCCCGGCAGCGGCCGGCGGGCGAAGTGTCCGACGATGTCGGCGGCGACGCGGGCGGCGTCGTCGAGGTGGGCCCAATTCTTGTGGACCAGCGAGAACGCGATCGACGGCACGCCGAACAGGAAGCCCTCGGTGGCGGCGGCGACGGTGCCCGAATAGAGGGTGTCGTCGCCCATGTTCTGGCCGTTGTTGATCCCGGAGACCACGAGGTCCGGCTTGTACTCGAGCATGCCGGTGAGGGCGACGTGGACGCAGTCGGTCGGGGTGCCGTTGAGGAAGTGGAAGCCGTTGGCCCCGGTGTAGACCGACAGCGGGCGCCACAGCGTGAGCGAGTTGGAGGCGCCGCTGCAGTTCTGTTCGGGGGCGATCACCGTGATCTCGCCGAGCGGCTGCAGGGCGCGATGGAGGGCCGCCAGGCCGGGGGCGAGATAGCCGTCGTCGTTGCTGAGCAGGAGCCTCATCGGCCGCATTGTAACGCGGGCGTAGCGGCCGCGGCAGGTCGTCGGCGGCGAGGTCGACGCGGCTTGCGAGCGCTCGCGGGACGGCGGCGGTGGAGGTCGGAGAGGGGCGCGCAGCAGCTTCGCCGGGACCTGTCAACCGCGGGCGGGGATCGCTCGCCGCTCGCCGCCGCCGGCGGGACACGGCGCACGCGGCGGCGAGGCGCGCGCTCGCTTTTTCTCGCGCGGCTTCGAGTGTATAGGAGCGCGGTGCCTCTCGCGCTCGTCACAGGCGGCGCCGTTCGCCTCGGCGCGGCGACCTCGAAGGCGCTGGCCGCGGCCGGCTTCGACGTCGTCGTGCACGCGCGCCGGTCGCTCGCCGAGGCCGAGGCGCTGGTGCAGGAGCTGCGCGACCTCGGCCGGCAGGCTGCGGTCGCGGTCGCCGACCTCGCCACGCCCGACGGCCCGGGCGAGCTGGCGGCGCAGGTCCGCGAGCGGAGCGGGGCGCTCGACCTGCTGGTCAACAACGCCGCCCGCTACGAGCACCTCGCGTTCGAGGCGATCACGCGCGAGCGCCTCGAGGCGATGCTGGCCGTCAACCTGCGCGCGCCGTTCCTGCTGACCCAGGCCCTGCTGCCGGCCCTGCGCGCGGCCAGCGGCTGCGTCGTCAACATCACCGACATGGCCGTCTCGCACCCGTACACGGTCACGCACGCGTTCTCGCACTACCTCGCCAGCAAGGCCGCGCTCGAGCAATTGACGCGGGCCTGGGCGCTCGAGCTGGGCCCGCAGGTCCGCGTCAACGCGGTCGCGCCCGGCCCGGTGGCGATGGCCGGCGAGACGACCGACGAGCAGCGACAGGACATCCTCCGCCGCACGCCGCTGCGCCGCGAGGGCTCGCCCGAAGACATCGCCCGCGCCGTGGTCTTCCTCGCCACGGCGCCCTACGTCACCGGCCAGACGCTGCGCGTCGACGGAGGATTGTCGGTAGCATGACCCGCCCGCTCGATCGCCTCTCCCTGCACGACATGCGCTTCGACTGCATCGTCGGCCTGTTCGGCTACGAGCGCAACACGCCCCAGCCGGTCCGCCTCGACGTCACGCTGCACTTCGACTCGCGCGCGGCGGCCCGCGACGGGCGGTTGACGAGCACGCTCGACTACTCGCGCTTGCTCGGCGAGCTGCGCTTCGTGATGGTCGCGGCGCGCTTCCGCCTGCTCGAGAGCGCGGCCGAGGCGGTCGCCGCGTGGCTGCTCTTGCCGCCGAGCGCGGACGTGCCGCGGCCGCAGGTCGAGGCGGTCGACGTCCGGCTGTCCAAGCTGGTGGCGCTGTCGGGCGCGGCGGTGCCGACGCTCGAGATCCACCGCCGGCGCGGCGACATCGCGTTCGTCACCGAAAAAAAGTCGTTCGGCCACGTCGACGTGGTGTTCGAGACCCGCGAGTCCGGGGTGTACCGCGAGCGGATCCACCCGCACACGGTGCTGCCGACGCACGTGCACCACCACCTCGACGAGACGGAGCTGGTGCTCGGCGACGGCCTGCTGCTCCAGGGCGCGCCGGTGACCGCCGGGACCGCCCACACGTGGCCGCGCGGGTTCCCGCACCGCTACGAGAACGTCACCGACATCGAGCAGAGCTTCCTCTGCATCGACCGGCCGGCGTTCATCCCGAACGACGAAAACGAGGTCGACGTGCCGGTCGAGTCGCTGACGCGCACCGAGCCGATGCGCTTCTTTTGAGCGGGGCGCCCTGGCGATGGCGCATGGGACATGTCATCAAGGACATGTCCTCCTGAACCTATGTGGATCGGCCGGCGCCTCGGAAGATGGCGCAGCGGACATGTCGTCCTGGACATGTGACGGAGGACGCTCCGGCGGCGCGGGAGCGGGAGCCGGTGCGGCTGCAGCGTGGCCGACGACCTGCGAGAGACGTCAGCGCGGCGCGAGGACCCGTCGGGCGCGCACGGCATCGGCGCCGCCGAGCGTGTCCAGCACGTCGGCGAGGACGGCCTGGCAGGCGGCGAGGGCGTCCTCGCCGTGGCGGCTGACGAGGCGGCGCTGGAGGGCGGCGCGGGCCTTGCGGCTGCGGGCGACGGCGGCTTGCCCGCGGGCGGACAGGCGGACGCGGCGGACGCGGGCGTCGGCCTCGTCGGCGAAGCGCTCGACGTAGCCGAGGCCTTCGAGCTCGGCGACCGCCTTGGAGGCGGCCTGCTGGGTGACCTGCAGGCGGGTCGCCAGCTCGCCGATGGTCCGGTCGGCGCCGATCAAATGCTGGATGACGAAGCCGTGCGAGAAGCGGAGCTCGGCGAAGCCGGCCGCGGCGAGCTCGGCCTGGGCCCTGTCGGCGAACGCCAGGCCGACGAACAGCGCCAGGTGACCGAGGTCGAGCGCGCGCGGGTCCACGCGCGGCGCGGGGTCGGGGGGGGAGGTCGCGGTCACGACGACAAGGGTAGATTAACAACCAACGTTGTGCAACCTTGGTTGTATGACTGAGCCGACCGATCGAGAGTCCGACAACCTCGCGCTGGCGACCCGCTTCCTGCAGGCGGTCGAGGCCGGCGCCACCGGCGAGGCGCTCGCCGCCTTCTTCCACCCCGACCTGGTCCAGCACGAGCTGCCGAACCGCCTGTTCCCCGCGGGGGTCCGGCGCGACCGCGAGGCCGTGCTCGCCAGCGCCGCCCGCGGGGCCGCGTTGATGCGGTCGCAGCGGTACACCCTGGTCGACGCGATGGCCCAGGGCGATCGCGTCGTGCTCGAGGTCGACTGGGCGGGCACGCTCGCGGTCCCGCTCCGCGATCTGCCGGCCGGCTACGAGATGCGCGCCCGCCAGGCGCTGTTCCTCGAGCTGCGCGACGGGCAGATCGCCACGATGCGCAATTACGACTGCTTCGAGCCGTTCTGACGCGGCTCGCTACTCCGCGCCGGCGCGAAGTCGGTGCGCCGGCGGGCGAGGCCGCGTCGACGTGTTGTCAGTAGAGGGCGTTCAGCGCGGTGACGTCGCTGGCCGTCCACTGGCCCGTGCTACCCTGATTGAAGCACGAGTTCATCACGGAGCCGTTGAGGACGGCGTCGGTCGGGGTGCCGGGGATGTGGATCGCGCCGACGCCGGCGTCGCCCTCGTTGCCGCCGGTGCCGCAGCTGATCGCGCGGTTGTAGTAATCGGTGTGACGGAAGCCGATGCAGTGGCCCAGCTCGTGGGTGATCACGTGCGTGGCGACCGCGAGGCCGTAGTTGGCCGTCGACTTGCCGACGTTGACCGTGTGGTAGGGCAGCCCGCCCTCCGGGAACCCGGACGAACCGCCGGCGCCGCCCTTGGCGGTCATGACGATCTCGGCGTCGCAGCCGGCGTCGGAGCCGTTCGTCCGCACCATGTCGAACGACAGGTTCAGGTTGGTGTAGTTGGCGATCGCCTTGTCGAGCGCGGCGCTCATCGTCCCGGTGTAGGCCGAGCCGTCGATGCAGATGACGGCGACGTCGGGGGCGACCAAATTGGTCGTCCGGTACTGCCGGAACCGCGTGTCTCCGGCGTGGTCGTCGTGGCCGTCGAGGCCGATCATCTCCCGCGAGGCCCCGAGGGTCACGACGGCGTCGCCGCCGACGATGACCACGCCGTCGTCGCCGACCTCGATCTCGCTCTCCGGGTAGCCCGCGGCGAGCAGGTTGTCCACGATCTCCTGATTGACCGCCTCGAGCTCCGCCCCGTCGACGACCTCCGGTTCGCCGCAGGCGAACAGGAACATCGCCGATACCACACACACGTTCCGCAACATCATGGTGACTCCTGTGTCGGACGCCCAACCTACGAGTGATCGTCGTCGTCTTCAAGGTACTTTCTTCGCACATCCGGGCGTCGGCATGCATGGACGCCGGCGATTCGGAAAATGGCCATAGCGACGAATGGGTCGTCGATGACGAAATTCCAAAGTCCGGGGTCGACAATTCGACGGCCTCGTCGTGAGGTCGGTCGTGCATCTGGCGGGCCGTCCCCGCGGGCCTGACGCGGCGGCTGGGCGCCTGCTGCGCACTTCGCTGCGCGGAGACATGGATGACGAACGCCCGCATGTGCGGAGCGCAGCGGGCTCTCCCGGCGGGCCGGGGCGCTCGTGGGCGCGCCGCTAGCTAGGACGGCTTGCCGGCGGAAGGGCGCGGCCCGTCCATCGTCGCCAGGCAGTGCCCCAGGGCCTGGCGCAGGGTCGCGTGAATGATGAAGCCGCGCAGGTCGACGCCGAGGGTGACGATCGTCTGGGCGATGCCGGGGTGGATGCCGGTGAGGATGCCCTCCGCGCCGAGCAGGCGGACCGCGCGGATCATCGCGATCAGGTGGTTGGCGGTGGTGGTGTCGACGACCTCGATGCCGGTGAGGTCGAGGATGGCGAACCTGGCCCGCAGGCGGCCGACGCTCTGCAGCAGGCTGTCCATGATCTCGGAGGTGCGCATGCTGTCGACGAGGCCGATGAGCGGCATCACCAGCACTCCGTCCCACACCTCGATGATCGGGGTCGAGAGCTCGCGGATGACCCGCTGCTGGCGCTCGATCAGCTCGAGCCGGGCCCGCAGCTCGCGCTCTCGCGCGTGCGACTCGGTGACGTCGAGCGACATGCTGACGAGGGCGGCGCGGTGGCCGGGCGGGGCGGGGATGTGCCAGCTGTCCCACCAGCGGCCGAACGACTCGAGCGTCATGCGGGTCGGGGTGCCCTCGAGGCCGCGGCGGATGAACTGCACGGTGTCGGGATCGTCGGCGAACAGCTCGAGCGGGTTTTTGCCGATCATCTGCTCGGCCGTCATCGGGGTGGCGGCGAGGCCCTGGCCGGCGACGTAGAGGTAGGTGCCGTCGGGGGCGTAGGCGCAGACGACCAGCGGGAGGTTGTCGACGAGGACGCGCAGCATGACGTGCTCGAGCTCGGCCTCGCGGGCGGTGGCGGCCCGAGCGGTGACGTCGGCGCCGTAGCAGACGACGCCGACGACGCGCTCGCCCTGGCGCGCCGGGGCGACGGTCCATTCGAAGGTGCGGCCGTCGGCGTGGTCCAGCCGTACCGCGGGGAGGTCGTCGCGCTCGGTCCACAGGTCGCGCCAGTCGCCGCCGGCCAGCGGCAGCAGCTCGGCGACGCGGCGGCCACGGGCGTCGGCGGCGGCGAGCCCGAACAGCCGCTCGGCGCGCTCGTTCCACTGCGAGACCCGCAGCTCGCGGTCGAAGCCGACGAGCGCGAACGGCACGCGGTGTGCGACCGCCGTCTCCCCATCCTCACCAGGCGTGTGCATGACGGCAGTGAAGCACGTCGTCCGGTGATTGTCGAAAGTCCGCGAATTGAGCCGCGAGGCGGGTTGTCGCACCGGTGCGCGCCGAGCGTCGGCGAATCACCGACGGACTCGTGGCAGCGGCGGCGGTGCGGTGATTTCAAGTCGCGAGGAACGGCGCCCATCGGCGACGGCGGGCCGCGGGCGTGACCGTCGCGGTGACGGGAGCACCGGAGGTAGCACGCCGGTCGATGAGGTACACCTGAAGAGCGATTCATGGGCGACCGACCGCGCGTCGCTCGTTGTCGAGCACGCGCGGCCGGTCGGTCCTTGAGGAAAGTTAACTGGACAGCGAGCGCCCGGCGCCGGCTCAGCCCTCGAGCAGGCAGGTGACGGCGCAGCCGTCGCCGTCGACCGCGTTGCCGTCGTCGCACTGCTCGCCGTTCTGCGGCTGGACGATGCCGTCGCCGCACAGGGGCTGGCCCTCGAGGGTGCAATTGGCGGTGCAGCCGTCGCCGTCCTGACCATTGCCGTCGTCGCACTGCTCGCCGGGCTGGAGGATGCCGTCGCCGCAGGCGGGCTGGCCCTCGAGGGTGCAATTGGCGGTGCAGCCGTCGCCGTCCTGACCATTGCCGTCGTCGCACTGCTCGCCGGGCTGGACGAGGCCGTCGCCGCAGGCGGGCTGGCCCTCGAGCTGGCAGGTGATGGTGCAGCCGTCGCCATTGGTGGCGTTACCGTCGTCGCACTGCTCGCCGTTCTGCGGCTGGACGACGCCGTCGCCGCAGGCGGGCTGGCCCTCGAGGGTGCAATTGGCGGTGCAGCCGTCGCCGTCGACGAAGTTGCCGTCGTCGCACTGCTCGCCGTCGTGGAGGACGCCGTCGCCGCAGATGCCCTGGCCCTCGAGCAGGCAAGTGGTGGCGCAGCCGTCACCGTCGACGGCGTTGCCGTCGTCGCACTGTTCGCCGGGCTGGACGATGCCGTCGCCGCACAGGGGCTGGCCCTCGAGGGTGCAATTGGCGGTGCAACCGTCGCCGTCCTGACCATTGCCGTCGTCGCACTGCTCGCCGTCGTGGAGGACGCCGTCGCCGCAGACGCCCTGGCCCTCGAGCAGGCAGGTGGTGGCGCAGCCGTCGCCGTCCTGGGCGTTGCCGTCGTCGCACTGCTCGCCGTTCTGCGGCTGGACGACGCCGTCGCCGCAGATCGGCGGGGATTCGAGGGTGCAATGGGCGGTGCAGCCGTCGCCGTCGACGGGGTTGCCGTCGTCGCACTGCTCGCCGGGTTGAACGACGCCGTCGCCGCAGGCGGGCTGGGCTTCGAGGGTGCAATGGGCGGTACAACCGTCGCCGTCGACGGGGTTGCCGTCGTCGCACTGCTCGCCGGGCTGGAGGACGCCGTCGCCGCACAGCGGATCGGCGCCGTCCTCGGCGGTGCAATGGACGGTACAACCGTCGCCGCCCTGGGCGTTGCCGTCGTCGCACTGCTCGCCGGGCTGGACGACGCCGTCGCCGCACAGGGCCTCGTCGCCGTCGGTCATTTCGCCGAGGTCGCCGGGCGCTTGATCGCAGGCGCCGAGGACGAAGGCGAGCAAGGTCGAGAGGAAGAGGTTGGAGGTCAGGCGCGATGAGAAAGTCATGTCGATGCTCGAGATGCAGGCTCGCCGATCGATCTGTGATGCTATTCGTCGTCGCGGCAGATCTGGCGCATGCGCTCGGCGAGGTGCGAGCCCGGGCGCTCGCGCAGGAAGCGACGGCGCGCGTCGGCGGCGGCGTCGACCCGGCCGAGCTTGCACAGGGCGGTGGCCCGCGAGACCTGGCGCTCCTCCTCGAAGACGCCGCCGGCGAAGCGTCGGCCGTGGGCGTCGAGGGCCTCCAGGGCCTCCTCGTGGCGGCCGGCGGCGAGGGCCGCCTGGGCGCGCTGGAACGAGGCGACCTCCTCGGGGCGCAGCGAGGGGCTGTCCGGCGGGCGTCGCCGCGATTGCGCAGAGGGGCCGGCGGGCGCCGGGCCGCTGGTCGGCGGAGCGCCGGGCGATGATTGGGTCGGGCCGGAGGATTCGCGGGCGTCGGGCGGGAGGTGGGAGGATGGGGCCTGCGGTGATTCGGGGGCGTCGGAGGACGCGGGGAGGTCGGGCGAGCGTGGCGAAGATCCGGACCGCGGTGAGGAGCCGGAGGGCGGGGGGGCGCCGGAGGCGGGCTGCGGTGATTGGGCGGAGGGCGAAATTTCGCCGGAGGCGGGGTGCGGTGATTGTACGGAGGGCGGGGAATTGTCGGGGGCGGGGTGCGGTGAGGGGTCGGAGGACGGAATTTTGCCGAGGGCGGGGTGCGATGATTGTACGGCGGGCGGTGAATTGCCAGGGGCGGGGTGCGGTGATTGTCCGGAGGACAGAGAATTGCCGGAGGCGGGGTGCGGTGATGGGCCGGAGAGCGGGGATTCGCCGGGGGCGGGGTGCGGTGATTGACTGGAGAGCGGGGATTCGCCGGAGACGGCCTGCGGAGATGGGCGCGCGGACCGGGAGGGTTGGACCTCGCGGAGCGGGCGGGGCTCGACGGCGTGCAGCGCCGCGTCGCTGGAATGGAGGTCGACGGCCTCGACGCTGGCTGTTTCGGCCGCGCGCCAGGCGGTCGCGGCGGCGAGGCCGAGGCCGAGCACGACCGCGGCGGCCATGGCGGCCAGCGGCCACGAGAGCCGGGCGAGCCGGCGCGGGGCCGGGCCTTCGGCGAGCCGGGCGTCGATGGCGGCCCAGGTGGCCGCGCGAGCGGCCTCGCCGGGGCGGTCGACCTCGCGCAGGGCGCCGACGAGGCGGCGCAGCTCGTCGTCGAGTGGTTCGATCACGGGGCCCTCCGGAGCGCGCGGGCGTGGTGGCGGGCGATCGCTCGCTGCAGCAGCTGGCGGGCCACCCGGACCCGCGAATAGGCGGTGTTGAGGTTGATCTCGAGGCACTCGGCGACCTCCGGCATCGGCAGGCCCTCGATGTCGGCGAGCACGAAGGCCATGCGCTTGTCCTCGTCGATGCCGGCGAGGGCGTCGCGCAGCACGGCGGCGGCCTGCCGGCGCGCGAGCTCCTCGTCGAGGCCGGGGCCGGCAGGCTCGCGCGGGTCGTCGACGAGCTCGACGTGCCGCGCGGCCCGCTCGCGGTAGCGGCGGGCGACCCGTCGCGTGATGCCGTAGAGGAGGGCGCGCACCGAGCCGCGGACGGCGAACTCGTGGCGGCGCTGGTGGAGGACGACGAACACGTCCTGCACGGCGTCGTCGACCACGGCCGCGGGCACGCCGAGGCGGCCGGTCAGGCGCCACACGAACTCGTAGTGCTCGCGGAACAGCTCGGCCACGGCCGGCAGGGCGGCGGCGTGGGGGCCGTCGTGGGCGCGCGGGGCGGGGTCGCCGAGGGCGGCCGGTGGGGCGAGGACCGGAGGGATGCTCCCGTCATGCAACGAGGCCCGCCGATCTGTCAGGGAAAACGCAGCTCGATCGCAAACACCCCGCGGAACGCGACCGGCCCCGCCCGATGGAGGTCCTGGTCCTGGCCGCGCAGGCGAAACCGCGCGGCCAGCAGCGGGGCGGCGAGGCCGAGCTGGAGGCCGAGCGCGAGGCGCGGGACCGGGACCCACTGCACGCGGGCGTCGGCCAGCACGGCCAGCCAGACCACGCGGTCGACGGTGGGGGTGGTGACGCCGACGCCGCGGCCGTGCATCGCCCCGAGCTCGAGGCCGGCGCACACCGGGAACTCGACGCGCCGCAGCGCCAGCCGCGGACACGCGGCCAGCTGCGCCGCGGTGAGCCGCAGGTCGCCGCCGCTGCCGGTGCCGGCGAGGCGCACCGATTGCTCGAGCCAGTGGACGGCGCCGACCTCGGCGCGCACGCGGCGGGCGAGCAGGCCGAGGCGGACGATGAAGCCGGGCGCAGGCCGAGGCAGGGCGCCGACGTCGAGGCCGGTGGCGACGGCGAGGGTGCCCCGCAAGCCGGGCCCGGGCGTGGTCGGGCTCGCAGGCGGGGGCCTGTTCGGGGGCCTGTTCGCAGGCGCGGGGTCGTTCGTGGCCGCGGGCGAGCTCGCGGGCGTGGGTGTGCTCGCGGGCCTGTTCGTGGACGCGGGCGCGCTCGCGGACGCGGCCGGGGACGGTCCTGGCGGCGTGAGGGGCGGCGCGTCGCGGTCGACGGGGACCGCGAGCGGGATGTCGCCGACGGCGCGCCCGGCGGGATTTTCGGGGACGGCGGGCCCGGCGAGCAGCTCCGGATCGATCGCCACCGCGATCATCAATGCGGCGGCCTCGACCAACAATTCGCAGCGCTCGGCGACGACGGTGCGAGCGACGGCGGGGGCGTCCCGCGGCTCGAGGATGAGCCCCAACTGCCAGCGCCGGTCGGGGCGGGGCCGCGCGGTCGCGCGGGCGGTCACGGCTGCCGCGTCGGCGGGCGTCAGCGGGCGCCCCAGGTCGGCCGCCACGGCCCGCTCCAGCGCCTCCCGCGACGGACACGCGGCCGGCGCGTCCCACCGCAGGAGCTCGTCGGGCGCGGCGGGGGCCAGCTCCAGCGCCAGGGCCGCGAACAGCCGGTGCACGCCGCCAGTCTATCGCAGTTCGCCGCGAGGTGCCCACGCGCTCGCACGCGCCGGCGGACGCGAGCTCGCGTCGCGGTGCACGGGACGCAATCGCGGCGACGACTGCCACGATTGGTGGCCGTGACGTGGTGCGATGATTCGCGCGGCCGCGGACAATGGCGCGAGATTGCCCCGCGGGACGGCGCCGCCGCGGCGAAAATTGGACGGCCCGGCGTGGCTCGGCGAGGGTCGCCGCCGTGCCCGCGCCCTCGCGTCTCCCGCTCGCCGCGCTCGTCGTCCCGCTGCTCCTCGGCTGCGTGCCCGGCGAACCGGCGGCGCCCACCGGTCACCTGCCCGCGGCGGTGGTGGTGGCCCGCCCCGACGACCGCGCCGCGGACGCGAGCGAGCCGGCAGGGACGCGGCTGGCCGTGCCGCTCTTGGCCTCGCTGCCGGTGCGGCCGCAGAAGGCCCGGCCCGGCTACGCGCGCGAGCAGTTCGGGCACGCGTGGTCCGACGTCGACCGCAACGGCTGCGACACCCGCGACGACATCCTGCGCCGCGATCTGCAGGAGGTCCAGCTCGAGCCGGGCAAGCGCCCGTGCGTGGTGACGGCGGGCGCGCTCGCCGATCCGTACACCGCGAAGCACGTCGCGTTCGCGCGCGGCGGCGGGCCGGCGGTCGACATCGATCACGTGGTCGCGCTCGCCGACGCGTGGGCGACCGGCGCGGCGGAGTGGCAGGCGTCGCGCCGGATCGCGCTGGCCAACGATCCGCTCAATCTGCTGGCGGTCGCGGCCTCGGCCAACCGCGCCAAGGGCGGCAGCAACGCGGCGCTGTGGCTGCCGCCGAACCCCGAGTACCGGTGCGCCTACGTGGCCCGCCAGATCGCCGTCAAGGCGAAGTACGGGCTGTCGGTCACCGAGGACGAGCGCGACGCGATGCAGAAGGTGCTGCGTGGCTGCCCCGACGAGGTCGTGCCCGAGGGCGGCGGGCCGATCGACGCGCCGGTGACGGCGGCGGAGCGCCACAGGTCGCCCGAGGCGCCGGCGAATCGCAAGACTGTCGCCCGCGGGGTCGACCCGAATTACGGCAGCTGCAAGGAGGCCAGGGCCCACGGGGCGGGGCCGTACCGCCGCGGGGTCGACGCCGAGTACGCTTATTATCGCGACGTCGACGGCGACGGCGTGGTGTGCGAATGATGGGATGTTCTCCAGGGCATGTCGCAGGAGACGATGTTTCCTGGCAGCAGTTTCGGCCCGAGATGCGGGTCGAGGGACGCGAGAGAGACAGCCGCGGTCGTACCGTCGCGGACCGCGTGGTATTACCCTATGGCGAGGTGACGCCCAGGAAGAGTGGTTCGACTACGATCCTGTCCGCTGCCTGGCGGTATGTTCCCATCCATTCAGCGGTGAGCCCCGCGTTCGACCACTCGATTCGTATCGAACTGGGGGTCGCGGGGAACGTCTGATCCGGGAAGTAGACCCCGTTGATCCATCCGGCTACGCGGCAAACCATCGTAAGCTCGATTTGGAGGAAATGGGGCGTCGACGGGGCGTTGGGCACGTCGATTGACGCGTTTGCGCCGCTCGCCTGGAGCGCCGTGGCAGGAGCCCATTCGAGCGTGACGCGCCAATTTACCTGCACGATTCGCAGCGTGGCGAAAATAAGCTCAGTTGGTCCGACCCGGAGGTAAAGCTTCTGGGAGGCCCGGGCCGGCTGGTCGTCGTTCGCAATTCCGAGCTGTGCCATGTTCAGACTCCAGGGAGACCTGATGAATGGCAACGCCATTCCTGTCAAGCGCTCCTCGTCGAATACGGGCTTCGGCCTCCGAGCCTGGTGCCGGGCGAATCTGCGGTCTCTCGGCGAGAGTCTCGCCGCGAGCTAAATTGCGCGGCGCTCCTCCTGTCGCCACGCGCGGCGCCCTCACCTCCATGAACGTCGCCTCGCGGGATCATGGCCTCCTCGCCCGCGAGCGTCGCGTGCGCCCGTCGCCGCCGCGACGCTCGCGCCCCTGGACGAGCCATCGCGGCGTCGTTATCGCGGCGCCGTGGGCGGCGTGCTCTCTGTCCTGTACGCGCTTGCGCATCTCTCGAGTGACGCTAATCTCGTTCATCGTCCGGCGCTTGCCGCCTTCTCTGTGCGCGCGCCGGATCGGCTCCCGATGACTGGTCGGAGGAGAACCCCGTGTCGCAAGCAATTACAACCGCGCTTCCTGTTTGCCCGGTCGCTGCATTTGTCGGAACAAACACGCCGCTGGCGAGCAACCATACGTTCTGGTTCCGAAACGACTCGGCGGTGGAGGTCTACGTCACGTTTCATGCGACCCTGCGAGATTCGCTGGGGCACACCGTCGCTGAGTACAAACAGCAGGGACAACTCGTGGTGGGCGGGGAGGTGAGAGAATATTTACACCCGCTCGCCGTCGGATTCGCCTATACTGTTCCTGGCGTCGTCGCCTTGATCGCAGAGAGCTATATCTCGGACTTTCTGTCTGGTTTCGTATACCATGGTAGTGCGAGTTCTTGCCAGTTCAGGGTTTCATGATGACGTGCTGTCTCACAATGCGGGAGGTGACGATGTGGATCGCCCGCGTCGTCGCCAGCTCTCAGGAGATCTTCATTCCCCCTGAAGGTGTTCACAAGCCGGATGGAGACTGCGGCGACACAGTCATGGTGAAGTTCGTCTGATGCTCCCAGGCGAGCAGCACACGCCGCCGCGCCGTGAGTCTGGGTGCGAGGCTCACAGCAGGTTTCATACGCCTTGAGGCGTGCTGACGCCGCAGTGTTTGAACCAACCGGCCGCATCGGTTGGGGTGACGAGAGCCGCAACGGCGGAAATCGCGGCCTTGAGGAGTGGGCCGGTTCGGGCCCCGAGGCCGCGAAGGGCGGTCTTGATCTTCGACCAGGCGAGCTCGATGGGATTGAGGTCGGGCGAGTACGGCGGCTGGTAGACGACCGTCGCGCCGCGCGCCTCGATGCGCTCACGGACGCCTGTCGCGTGATGGGCACCGAGGTTGTCCATCACCACGATGTCGCCCGGACGGAGCTTCGGCGCCAGATGCTTGTCGATGAACTCGAGGAAGACCTTGGCCGTCGTGCCGCCCTCGACGGTCATCATCGCCTCGATGCCGTCGATCGACAGCGCGCCGAGCATCGTCGTCACACGGCCGCGATTCCGTGGCACGACGCCATGGGCACGCTTTCCTCGCGGTGCCCACGCTCGAGCGCGGGTCATCGAGATGTGCGAGCCGGACTCGTCCAGGAAGATCAGGCGCTCGGGGTCGCAGGACTGCATCTGCGCGACGAAGGCGTCGCGCATCGCCACGACTGCGGCCGTGCACTGCTCTCGGGGAACCAGCGATTTTTTTTCCTCGTGAAGCCGAGCTCCTGAAGCTCGCGGCACATGGTGGAACGACTGACCTGGACCCCGGCCCGTACTTGCAGCGCGAAGCACAACTCGGCGAGCGTCGCGTCAGGCCGCGCCCGCACCAGCTCCACGATCAAATCTTGCTCCCGGGCCGTGATCCGCCGCTCCACTCCGCCCCCGTGCGGCTTGGGCTCGACCGAACCGGTCTCTCGCTGGAGGCGCAGCACTCGATCGACGGTCGCCCGTCCCACGTGGAAGCGCTCGGCGAGTTGCTCGTAGGTCTGCCCGTCCTGTACGCGGGCCTCAACAATGCGGATCCGAAGGTCGACAGAGATCGGCGTGGGCATGCTCTGCAAGAGCACATGAGCGCTTTCGCGCAAGCTGGCTCAGCCGTATCCTGCAGAGCCTTGATCCAGTCGCAGAGGATCAAGACGTGACGGACATGCTGTCAGTACCAGTCGCGGCGGCGGACCTCGACGCCGATGCCGGCCAGGCCGGCGTCGAGCTCGTCGAGGTCGGAGTCGCGGTAGTGGTAGGGGTAGAGGACCCTGGGCTTGAAGGCGGCCACGCACTCGGCGGCCTCGGCCGGGGTCATCGTGTAGGGCAGGTTCATGCACACGAAGGCCACGTCGATGTCGCGCAGGGCCTTCATCTCCGGCGTGCATTCGGTGTCGCCCGAGAGGTAGACGCGGCGGTCGCCGACCGTCAGCACGTAGCCGTTGCCGCGGCCCTTGTCGTGGAACAGCTTGCCCTCCTCGGGGCCGCGCTTCAGGTTGTACATCGGCACCGCCTCGACGCGGACGAACCCGAGGTCGCGCGACTCGCCGTTGGCGAGGACGACCGCGCCGGCGAGCTTCTCGGCGACCACCGCCGGCGCGACCACCTGCGCGTCGTCCTTGCGCACGGTGGCGATCGCGGCGGCGTCGAAGTGATCGGGGTGAATGTCGGTGACGAGCACGAGGTCGGCCTTGGGCCCCGTGAGGTCGGCCTTGGACCACGGGTCGACCCAGACGACCTTGTCGCCGATCGTGAAGTACAGCGTGCCGTGGTGGACCGGGTGGATCTCGAGCCGACCGGCGCTGGTCTCGAGCACGTCGGCGCCCGCGGGCGCGGGCGTCGCGGCGGGCGTCGGCTCCGGCGATGTGCCGGCCGGGGCCGACGGACGGCTGCAGGCGGCGAGCGTGAGGACGAGGAGGGGGGCGCGCATGACCGCGAGGATACGTGGCCGCGCGCGCCGTCGCAACGCGGGTGCCGCGGCGAGTCATGCGAGTCGGGCGGCGTGAGCAGATGCGAGGGAGGGCGACGCGGGCGGCAGCGATGAGCGAGCCTACAACTTGGCGTTCGACCCCGACTCGACGCAGCACAGCCAGCACAGCCTCCGCTCGGTCTTTCTGACGAAGCGGTGAGCGGCCGGCTCACAGGATTTCGAGGCGGACGAGGACGAGGTCGCCGGCGAGGGCGACGGGTGAGGTGTCCCCGGGGACATGTTCCAAAATTAAGCAGTCGCCGGCGGCCGCGCTGACGCCGGCGACGGTGGTCTCGCCGCCGGCGACGTAGACGACCCAGACCAGGCCGGGGCGGCGCTCGGCGGAAGTCGGCGCCTGCGAGCGCGTGAGGGCGTGGCGGACGCGGCCGCGGCGGGTCATGACGTTGAAGTCGCGGGTCGGGCCGCCGACGAGGGTGCAGGTCGCCCCGCGATCGCCGGAGAAGGCGTGCGCGGGGCCGCCGAGCCGCAGGTGCGCCGGCGCCTCGCCGTCGACGTGGAGGTCGAAGCCGGCGCCCGCGAGCACGAGGATGCTGCGGTCGACGCCGGGGAAGTGCGAGAAGGTGCAGTCGACGTCGACCTCGGCGATGCTGACCCGCCAGTCGAACTCGCTCGCGCCCTCGGGCCGCACGGCCAGCTCGGTGGTCCAGCCGCCGTCGTTCTTCCATCGCACGCGCCGCTGGGCCGCGCGCGGGACGAGGACGATGCCGGGATGCGAGGTCAGGTCGCTCACGTCGGGCAGGGTATCACGGCCGAGGAGCCGCTCCGGCGGGATGAAAGGACGAGTCGGGCGACGAGGCGATCGTCCGAGAGGGGAAGCCGGTCGGGGCGACGAGCGGGGCGCCGAGCGGCGAGAGGACGGGTGGAGCGGCGAGAAGAGCGTCGAGCGGCCTCGGCGACGGCGAGCCCGGCCCACCAGCACTTGAGGCCCCGGTCGTCGGCCAGCGCGTCGGTCACGGCGTTGTCGTGCCAGACCTGCAGAAGGCTGGCGACGACGGCCAAGGCATGCTCCGTACTGAGGGTGGCGAAGTGACTCGCCTGCGAGACGACAGCGCCGTCGACGAAGTCGACCTCCGTCACGATGGCGTCCTCGACCTTGACGAGGCCCACACCGGCACCCGCATCGTCCGCACGAACGGTCATCGAGACTGCTCCGACCTCCGGCAAATAGAAGCGGATCTCGAGCTCGCTGTCGGCTACGTCAGCGCGAACGTCCTCGAGGACGACGGGCGCCAGCAGGGTGGCGGAGAGCTCCTCGGCAACAACGGGCGGGAGCAACTCCGGGGCGCTCTCCGCCGCTCCGGGCGCCGCGGCGAGCGTGAGTGACAGGACGAGTGCGGTGTGGTGCATGGCCCTCCATGCGCCGCGAACGCCTGCCGCCGAGCGCGCGGGCCACCAGGAGCAGGCGCAGCAGTGTGCTAGCCCCAGGCGGACGCCCCGGCGACCTCCGCCGGGGTCCGCGCGGGCGCCACGCCCCGGCGCCGACGCACACGGACACGGCGAGGGCGCCGAGCGTGCCGACGACGGTGCTGCCGACGATGAATGCGCCCGTGTCGTCCGGCTGCGGCTCGGGCTTCGGCTCGGGCATCTCCTCGTCATGCTGCGATTTCTCCGTGGAGCCACGCGGCTCGGAGTGCACCGTCAGGGTGCCGCCCCGGGTCGCGCTCGATGCACGTGCATGAATGCCCGAGCGCCATCGCGGCCTCGGCTGTCGCGTTCGAGCCGAACCGAGGATCGATGATGGGAGCGCTGGGCGTCCCGTCCCCAGCGCACCCCGCGACGAGATCGAGGAGTGGGACGAGCAGGTGTGGAGATCCCATCGAAGGGGCGGGAGAATTTCGCGGCGTCGGCGCCGGAGAGCGGCGCCGTACTCGCCACATTGCTCGTGTGGGGGCGAATCGCGGCGGCGCGGGCGCCGGGTGCTCGCATTGCGGCCCGAAGAACGAATGGCGGTTGTCGCGCGCGCGTGCCGACGTCGGCTCGCTGCGCCTATCATCGTACTCGCCATGACACGATTTACCGCGATCGCGGCGGTCGTCCTCGGCCTCGTCGCGCCGGCGTGCAAGCCCGAGAGGACCGCGACGGTGACCCCGACCGCTTCAGCGCCCGCGAGCGAGCGCGCGGCCGCGGGGGGGCCGCTCGGGACGGCGGAGCAGCGGGCGCGCCTGTTCGCGGAGATCTGGGACAAGACGGCGCGGCGCGAGGCGTTCTCGCCGGTCAAGAACCAGCGGCTCGCGCTCGACGTGCGCGCCGGCATGGAGGCGTTCGCGCCGGAGCTGCTGGCGGCGAAGACCGACGTCGAGCTGTTCTACGCGCTGGTCAAGATCAGCAACGCGCGCAAGGATCGCCACCTCAAGGTCCGGCCGGTCGACGGCGGCCTGGTGGTGCCGGGCTGGAACGAGCGGGCCGAGGCGCCGCTGCGCTTCGCCGCCGACTACGGTCAATCCGAGTACGCGGTGTTCGTGGCCGACCTCGACGAGTCGTTCTTCGCGGCGGGCGAGTATTCGCGGGTGCCGCGGCGCGGCGACCGGGTGGTGGGGGTCGACGGGCGGCCGTTCGCCGAGTACGTGGCCGCGGTCGAGCCGTACTACCCCTATTCGACCCGCGAGAACTTCTGGTGGCACCTGGCGGCCCAGCTCGGCGTGCGCAGCGGGCTGCTCCCGCCCGACCGCTTCGGCGAGCGAGTGACTTACGAATTGCAGGCCGACGACGGCTCGACGTACGCGGTGACGCTGCCGTGGCTGCCGCCGGAGCAGGTCCGCTGGGCGGGGCCGCAGCGGCCGGTGTACCCGGGCATGACGCTCGAGTTCGCGACCGAGACGTACGAGCTGTTCCGGCCGACCGACGGGCGCAAGGCGGTGCTGCTCCGCTGGCTCGGGTTCCGCCGCACGCTGGTGGCCGACGTCGAGCGATTGATGGCATACGCGGAGAAGGAGCGGCTGCTCGCGCACGCGCTGATCGTCGACGCGACCGGCTCGCGCGGCGGGTCGCTCGGGGTGTACGCGCTCCAGCGAATGACGGGCCGGCCGTTCAAGACCACGCGCGGCAACATCCGCCTGAGCGACGTGGTGGTGCCGTTCGTCGACCGGAAGCGGGCGGAGATCGTGGCCGGCGGGCCGAGCGACGCCGGGGTGTTCGAGAGCGACGACGGCGGGGCCCGGCTGCTGGCGTGGCTCGAGGGCTCGGTGATCCCGGCGCTGAAGGCCGGGCGCAGCTTCAGCGAGGCGGTGCCGTTCAAGCTGGCGCACCTGCCGGCCGACTCGGACGGGGTGGTGAGGCCGGCGCCGGTCCACTTCTCGGGCCCGCTGGTGTGCTTCTTCGGCCCGGGCGGCGGCTCTCACCTCGACCAGTTCGCGGCCACGATCATCGACAACGAATTGGGCCACACGATCGGCATGCCGACGGGCGGCTTCAGCAACACGTGGGAGTGGTCGGAGGTGCTGAAGATGCCCGGCACCGAGCGGCCGCTGGTCGAATTCATGTGGTCGATCGGGCACACGATCCGCCCGAACGGGGAGATCCTCGAGGGCAACCCGGCGCAGGTCGCCGAGCGCCTGCCGCCGACGGCGGCGAATCATTCGCATTACCACGCGCTGCTGCTCGAGCGGGCGTACGCGCACCTGGACGGGCGCGAGGAGCGGGGCCGGCGATGAAGGCGATCGACGCGGTCGAGGCCTCGGCGACGGTGGCGATCGCCGACGCGGCGGCGGCCCGGCGCGCCGACGGCGAGCCGGTGATCGATCTGTCGGCCGGGCGCGCCCCCGAGCCGACGCCCTCGTTCATCGTCGAGGCGGCCGTCGCGGCGATGCTCGCCGGTCACACGCACCAGGCGCCGGCGCGCGGGGTGCCGTCGTACCTGCACGTGATCGCGGAGCGGCTCTTGCGGGTCCACGGCCTGCGCGTCGACCCGGCCTCGGAGGTGATGGCCACCGCGGGCTGCAAGCAAGGTCTGATGCTCGCGTTGCTGGCGGTGATGGAGCGCGGCGCGGAGGTGATCGTCGAGGACCCGTGCTTCGTCAGCTACGCGCCGACGATCTCGCTGCTCGGCGGGACGCCGGTGCGCGTGGCGGCCGATCCGGCCCGGCGCTGGTGCATGAAGCCGGAGGCGCTGGCGGCGGCGGTCGGGCCGAAGACGCGGGCGGTGATCGTCTGCAGTCCGCACAATCCCGCGGGGGTGGTCCACACGCTCGCGGATCTCGAGCCGCTGGCGCGGCTGGCCCGGAGACATGACTGGATCGTGATCGTCGACGAGGTCTACGAGTCGGTGACGTGGGGCGGGCGCCGGCACACCCCGATCGCGTCGCTCCCGGACCTGCGCGAGCGGACGATCGGGCTGATGAGCTTGACCAAGAGCCACGCGATGGGCGGCTGGCGGATCGGCTACGCGTACGGGCCGCGGGGGCTCGTCGCGCGGATGGTGAAGGCGCAGCAGCACCTCTCGACCTGCGCGAGCTCGATCGCGCAGCACGCGGCGAGCGCGGCGCTGGAGGCCGCCGGCGAGGCGCGGATGACGGAGCTGTGGGCGGCGTGGGAGCGCCGCGTCGCCGGCTTCACGCGCGACCTGGCGGGGCTCCCGGGGCTGCGCGTGGAGCCGGTCGAGGCCGGGTTCTACGCCTGGGTCGACGTGCGCGAGACGGGGCTCGACGGGGACGAGTTCTGCCGGCGATTGCTGCGCGAGGAGCAGGTCGCGGCGGTCCCGGGGAGCGCGTTCGGGCCGCGGTCGGCGGGGTATGTGCGCTTCACGACGGTGAAGGACGAGGACGAACTGGAGGCGGCGCTGGGGCGGATCGATCGCTTCGTGCGCGGGCTGTAGCGGCCGCGCCGGGCGGTGAGTCCCGAGATGTCCTCGAGGACAGGCAGTGAAATCGCGGCAGCGTGCTTCACCGCGCTCGTTCGGCGAGCTCGAGCGCGCGGTCGTCGGGCATGGTTCGCCGGGCTCACGGCAGCTCCATGCGGTCGAAGTGGCGCGGAATCACGACTCGGGTCGCGGGGGCGCATCGCTTCACCTCGGCGACGAAGGCCTGCAGGTCGTCGCTGACGGGCGCGTCGACGGGCGGGGCCCGCCAGTCGTCGAAGTGGTTGGTGTAGACGAGCGGCGGCCGGCCGAGCGCGCGCATGAGGCGGCAGGTGTAGTCGTCGACCTTTTCGCGCAGGCCGGTGGCGATCACGGCGATGTCGGGGCGCAGGCCGGTGAGCTCGGCCTCGATGAAGTTGGCGGTGCCGAGGAACAGCACGCGCCGGCCGGCGACCTCGACGAGATAGGCGAAGGTGCCGCCCTCGGCGTAATCGTCGAAGCGCATCGGCAGCTGCGGCTCGGCGGCGATCTCACCGCCGAGGAGGTGGTCGCCGATCTTCGAGTGGAGGCTCGGCAGGACCTGCACCGACCAGCCGTCGCCGGCGATCCGCTCGCGGCCGCGGACGGCGACGATCTTGCCCGCCGGCAGGCCGCTGGCGCGGGCGAGGCGGGCGGTGCTCTCGCTGCCGATCAGCTGCGCGCCGGTGGCGGCGGCGACCGCCGGGGCGTCGAGGACGTGGTCGACGTGCGAGTGGCCGATGACGATCGCGTCGGCGCGCGCGGGGGCGTGGGCGGCGATGGCGGCCGGGTCGGGCACGATCGGGCCGTCGAGGTCGGGCCGCGAGAAGTACGGGTCGACGAGGATGGTGGTCGGGCCGGCGTCGAGCTGCCAGCCGGCGACGCCGAGGTAGGTCAGGGCGATCGGCGCCCGCGATGGTTCGGGGGCGGTCGAGGGGCGCGAGTCGTGGTCGCCGCTGCAGGCGACCAGCGTCAGGGCGAAGATCAGGGCACGCATGTCGCGCGTGTACGCGCGGCGGCGCGGCCTTGTTCCTCGGCGAGGATCAGCGCGCCACACTCGGCGCAGGTCGGCGCTTCGCGGACGATCGCCAGCACCGGGCCCATCCCGACCATGTACGACATCATCAGCGGCAGGCAGATGACATAATCGGAGGCGAGGATCGGCGAGGCCGGCAGCAAGAATATCGGGATCAGGAAGTAGAGCCGCCACCAGCGGCGCGCGGTCGCGGAGTTCTGATACTCGACCGCGACGTCGCGCGCGCAGCGGACACAGTGTTTGCTGGTTGAGTCGCTCATACGCGAGGAACGCTAGCACGGCGGCCAGGGGACGAACCGGGGTGCGGCGCCCCGACGCACCGCGGCCGCAGATGCAGCGGGGCTGAGCGCGGACAGCCGGCCGGCGTCCGGGGAATGCATCGCCTCGGGGAATCGCGAGCGACGAGGTCGCCGTGCGACCCGTCCGGTGCTCGCCGCCAGCCTCCGTGTCGGCCCGCGATGCTCGACCTATCGCGGCTCGAGCGCGCGGGCCTCGGCTTCGAGCGCGCGGATCCGCCGGGGCTCGCGGCCGAGGGACCGCAGACACTGCGCGAGCAGGCGAGCGGTCTGTGCGGCGATGGCCGGCGACGTTTCGGGGTGCGCCCGCAGCTTGCGGTGGGCCTCCTCGAGCAGCGGGAGCGCCTGCGACGGCGCCCCGGCGGCGAGGTGGGCCCGGGCGATGCCCTGCAGCGAATAGGCGACGAGGCCGGGATCGTCGGGCGCGTGCTCGGCGAGCGTCGCGGCCAGGCGCGCGTAGTACGGCAGGGCTTCGCCGCAGCGGTCGAGCAGGCACAGGTAGTCGCCGATGTTGACGAGCAGCGCCGGGAGGTCGAGGTCGAGGCCGTACGCGTCGGCGAGGGCCAGCAGGCGGCGGTTCACCGCCAGCGCGTCGGCATGGCGCCCGGTCAGCCGGTAGAGCTCGGCCAGCTCGGCGAGCGCGGTGAGCCGATCCGAGTACGCCGGGCCGAAGGCGGCCTCGAGCCCGACGAGCGCCGCTTCGGCGGACACGATCGCGGCCTCGAAGTCGCGGGCGGCCGCGGCGGCGCGCGCGAGGGCGAGGTCGATGGTGGCGACGCGAAAGCCGGCCGGGCCGTCGATGGCGAGCAAGACCTCGCGGGCGTGCTGCAGCAGCGAGGTCGCCTCGGCGGACCGCCCGCGGGCGAGCTGGACGCGCGCGAGGCTGTGCTCGAGCCACGCCGCTGCCGGGCTGTCGCGGCCCCGTTCGACGCGCGCCTCGTCGACGCAGGCGCCGAGCAGCGCGGCGGCTTCGTCGAGGCGGCCGGCCTCGGCGATCGCGTTGCCGAGCAGCATGCGGGAGAACAGGCGCTCCGGGTCGTCGGAGTGGCGCAGCGCGATCGCGTCGCGGGCGCGGGCGATGGCCGTCGGGGGGTCCGATTCGGCGAGCGCGACGAGGGCCTCGGTCTCGAGCAGGTCGGCGTCGATGCGCGCGTCGGGTCCGGCGTCGGCGCGAGCGCTGCGGGCGTTGGTCAGCCACAGGCGGGCGCGGGCCGGGTCTTCGCGGTCGAACGCGTCGACGCGCGCGAGCTCGTTCCAGATCGCCCACATCAGGTCGTGTCGGTCGGCAGCGACCGCGCGGGCGTGGGCGTCGTGCAGGGCCGCCGCGGCGCGCTCGGGGTCGTGGAACAGCCGGCTGTGGATCACGCCGACGCGGAGCTGCGCCTCGGCCGCGAGCGCGGGCTCGTCGGCCGCGAGGCTGTCCTCGAGGACATGTCGTGCCTCGGCCAGCGCCGCGGGTCCGCGGCGCGCGAGCTGCAGGAAGTGGGCGACGTCGAGTCCGCGTCGCAGCCCGGCGACCCGCGGTCCGACCGCGGCCGCGTGCGCGTCGCGGGCCAGCGCCTGCCGGTCCCGACAGGCGGCCGGGTCAGGCAGCGCGGCGAGCAGCTCCGGCGCGGCGGCGAGGCGGGCCGGGTCGGGTCGGGTGAGCAGGGCGGTCAGCTCGGCGAAGCGCTGCAGGCCGCGGTCGAGGCAGGCCGCGCTGCGGTCGAGCAATTGCTCGGACTGCTCGCCGCGCACCCGCGTGGCCGCGCAGGCGTCGACGCGCGCGAGGTGCCAGCGGCGGGCCCAGTCGTCGAGGTCGGCGAGGACCCGCCGCGCCTGCGCGGGCGAGTCGGCCCCGGGCAGGCCGGCGAGCGTGCGCTCGATCCTGTCCTTCCGGTCATGTGACCAGAGCTCGACGAGCGGCGCGCCCAGGTCGGCGCACGGCGGCGACGGGGCCGATACGAGCGCGCCGGCGCCGACGGCCGCGGCGATCGCCGTGCAGCCGAGCGCGGCGCGGAGGCGACGACGCGGGCGGTCGCGGCCGCGGGCGAGGGCCGCGAGCAGCGGCTCCATGGTCGCGAATCGGCGCTCCGGATCGGCCGCCGTCCCGCGACCGAGCGCGCGCCGCAGCCACTTCGGCGCCGGACCAGGCGGCGCGCGGCGGTCGACCGCCTCGGCCAGAGCGACGCAGAACGAGAACTGATCGCTGCGCGCGTCGGCCCGGCCGGCGCGCTGTTCGGGGGACATGTACGCGGGCGTACCGGCGGCGGCGCTGGTGGCGGCGCCGGGCGACGGGTGCGTCGCGGCGGTGTCGCCGACGGGCCGCGCGAGGCCGAAGTCGAGGATCCGGACGCGACCGTCGTCGCCGACGATCACGTTGTTGGGCTTGAAGTCGCGATGAGTGATGTTCGCCCCGTGCGCCGCGGCCAGCCCGCGACCGGCGGCGATGAAGACGTCGAGCACCTCGGCGAGCGTGCGCGGCCCGGCCGCGAGCCAGCGGTCGACGGTCAGCCCCGAGACGTGCTCCATGGCGATGAAGATGTCCTGCTCGTGCTCGCCGACCTCGTAGACCTGGACGACGTTGGGGTGCGACAGGCGGGCCAGCGCGCGGGCCTCTCGCAGCAGGCGGTCGCGCTCTCCGGCGGCCCGTGCGGCGCCGTCGGGGCGGATGACCTTGACGGCGACGAGGCGCTCGAGCTGGTCGTCCTCCGCCGCGTAGACGCGACCCATGCCGCCCTGGCCCAGCAGCCGGACGACGCGGAAGCGGCCGAGGAACACCGGGTCCGCGGCCACGCCGAACAGCTGCGCCTGGAGCCGTCGACGCACGGCCTCGGCGGCGAGATCGCCGGCGATGTCCCGCGGATCGTCGCCGATGGCAGTCGAATGCGGGCTGGAGGCGAGCGCGTTCACGGCGGCGGCGGCTTGACCTTGACCTTGAGCTTGAGCGGCGTCGGCTGGGTGGTGCCGATGAACTCCCAGGAGTACGGCTGGGAGGACGGGCTGCTCGGCACGGGGAAGGTGAGCGTGACGTCGAACCCGACGGCGGGGGCCCATTCATTGGTCGGGGTGCCAGGGCTCCGCCGCACCGTGACCAGCGATTCGTCGAGCGGGAGCACGTCCGTCGTGCGCGGATGGAGGAAGATCTGCACGGGCGTGCCATTGGCCGTAAACTCGGCCTCGCACACGTATGTGCCGCTCGTGCCCGTGCCGGTGTATGTCAGCCCCTCGGCGTTGTAGTAGAGCGTGGCCGACGCGGTCGGATAGGGCGTCGTCGGACAATCATCAGCCATGGTACCTCCGCGCTCGCGGCAGCGCCGGGCGCGGGTCCAGCGTACACCGATTCGGCTCGCGGGGGGATGTCTTGTGGTAAAACTGCCGCGTGTCGACGCCGCGCGATAGCGAACTCCTCGAGGCCTGGCGCGCCGGCGATCGGGCGGCGGGCAACGTCCTGTTCGGCCGCCACTTCGCGGCGATGTATCGCTTCTTTCGCAACAAGACCGGCGACGACGCCGAAGACCTGGTCCAGCGCACCTTCATGGCCTGCGTCGCCGGTCGCGAACGCTTCCATCCCGACGCCTCGTTCCGGGCGTACCTGTTCTCGGTGGCGCGCAACGTGCTGCGCGAACACTTCCGCGACCGCCACCGCGGCCGCGAGCCGCTCGACATCGAGGCCCTGAGCGTCGCCGACCTGACGCCGGGTCCGAGTACGTGGCTGGCCGCGCGGGCGGAGGAAAACGTCCTCCTGCGAGCGCTGCGCAAGATCCCGCTCGCCTCGCAGATCGTGCTCGAGCTCTACTACTGGGAGAGGTTCACCGGCCTCGAATTGGGCCGCTTTCTGCAGGTCTCGGAGGAGACGGCGCGCGGTCGGATCCGGTCCGCCAAACGGCAGCTCGAGCAGGCGATCCGCGAGGTCGAGACCGATCCGGCGCTGGTGTCGACCACCCTGTCGCATATCGACGCGTGGGCCGAGGCGCTCCGCGAACAGGTCGTCCGGTCGTGATCCGGCACACCGTAAAAAAGAGCTCTGCGCACGTTCGCTTCGGCGCGTGCCGGGAGGACCTCGATGAATGCTACCTCGCATCTGGCCGCCCTATCCTATGAGGAGCTCGTGCGTGAGCTCGACGCCCGCCAGCGCTCGCGCCGGCCCGAGGACGGCCAGGGGCTCCCTCCGCCGGACCCCGCCACCCGCGAGGCGCTCGCCGGGGCCGACGACGCGCAGGTGCTGGCGCTCGCGCGCCGGCTCGAGTTCCGCGGCGAGGGCGACGGCGGGGGGGCCTCCACGATCTACGGTCGTGACAATCGGCGCGACATCTATACCCTGAGCTCGCCGGCCCACCTGCGAGCGGCCGCGACCGCGGCCGCGTTCGTGCCGCTGGCGGCGATGACCCGCCGGGGCCCGCGCTTCGTGCTCGCCACCCAGGAGTACGGCCCGAGCCTGCCGTTGTGCCCGTGGGAGCGGTTCTATCGCCAGCCGACGGTGGCCGTCGGGACCGGGTTCCTGGTCGCCGAGGACGTGCTGGCGACCGCCGGTCACCTCGCGGTCGAGTCACACCTGTGGGGGCCCGGCCGCGAACCGTTGACCGCATTCGTGTTCGGCTTTCAGATGCTGGACCCCGGGCGCGCGCGCACCGTGATCGACGCCGACGACGTCTATTTCCCGCGCCGCGTCCTCCTCCGCGAGTGGACGACGCAAGGGCCCGATTGGGGTCTGATCCAGCTGGATCGGCCCGCCCGCGGGCGACCGATCGCCGCGGTCCGCCACCACGGCCAGGTGGCCGACCGCGCGCGGCTGTACATGCTGGGGTACCCCTGCGGGCTGCCCGAGAAGTACGTCGGCGGGGCGCGGGTCTACGCCAACTCCGCGCCGTCGTACTTCGACGCCGACCTCGACGCCTACGAGATCAACTCCGGATCGCCGGTGTTCAACGCCGCGGACGACGTCGTCGAGGGCATCGCGGTCCGCGGCAACCCCCGCGGCGACTTTCGCTTCCGCAGCAAGGACAATTGCTTCGTCTCGCTGCGCCTGCCCGACTGGATGGCCGAGGAGGCGTGTACGCGGACCACCGAGTTCGCGCGGTTCCTGTGACGGCGGGGCGCGACGGGCTAAGACCAGGACCCCACGCCCCCGCCGATGCCGGCGGGTCCGGACGCGGGGGCGCCCTGGAAGGTGCCCAGGACGTTGCCGCTGCCGTCGAAGAACTGGATGCTGAGGTAGACCGGCGTCGAGACGAACTGGCAGCTCCGGGTGGCCTCGTACAGCAGCGCGAGGTCGTCGGTGGAGACCTCGCCGTCGGACGGCTGGCCAATGGGTTCGCACGGGTAGGGCCCGGCGCGGAATGTCCTGCCGCCGGGCATGTCGATGTGTACGCAGATACAGGGGGCGGCCTGGCCGCTGGCCGGGTACCCGCGGGAGGTCTCGCCGGTCAGCCGGCATACCGCGTCGAGCTGCGCCGGGTCGAGCTTGTCCTGCAGCGCGCGGCGAAGGTCCTGCGCGACGAACTCGCGCGAGAGGGTGGTGCTCATGAGCTTGTCTCCTTGTAAACTCATCCTTGAAGAGAGACGCCGCGGCTCGACGCCACGGTGCCCTCGATTTGAACTCGTATCGATCGCGCGCGCCGAGCCGACCGATCGCCGCGGGCACCGAGAGGGGCCCGGGCGACCGGAGACGGCGCGTACGCCAGGCGCTCGTGCTACGACCAGGAGCCGGTGCCGCCGCCGATCCCGCTGACGATGGAGACCGCGCCGGACTGGAAGGTGCCGAGGACGTTGCTGCTGCCGTCGAAGAACACCAGGCTGAAGTAGACCGGGGTCCCGGTGAACTGGAAGCTGTGGGTCGCGCGGTACAGCAAGTCGAGGTTGTCGGTGTAGACGTCGCCGTACAGGGCGCCGCCGCCGGGGGTGCTGGCGCCGCCGGCCTTGCCGTTGAACGACTTGCCGCCCGAGGTGGTGATATTGACCTGGAACTGCAGGTAGAAGATGAAGCTCGCCACGCTGCCGTTGGCCGAGTACGAGGTCGAGGTGGCGCAGATCTTCCGGCACGCCTCGTCCAGCTTCGCCGGGTCGAGCTTGCCGTGCAGCGCGCTGCGGAGGTCGTGGGCGACGATGTCACGCGAGATGATGGTGCTCATGGTCCATTCTTCCTATCGGTGGGGTTGTCACGCGCCCGATTGATTCAGGCGACATTGACCATATCACGGGCGAATGGCCGAAGGCGCGCTGCTGCGATATTTTGCGATCGGCAATTCGCACGATGCCCCGCGACGATTCTTCGTTCCGGTTTCGCCGCCGCCGTCATGCACGTCGCGGGCGGACGGGCGAGCTCGCGTCAACCCAGTCCGGCGTCCTCGCTCCGGACGTAGGGCACGCCCGCGTCGGGGCGGTTTCACGGTAGCACCGCTCGCCGAGGCGGCGCCGGCCCCCGCCGCGCTGCGGTCCGTGTCCCCGCACGCTGACCGCGTCGATTCTTCGATCCGGTTCACGCTGTCGCTGTCATGCACGCCGGACGGCGCGTCGACGCGCGTCGGAGATGTGAGGTGGCGCAACGCCTGATCGTCGCGACCGCTGCGACAGCGAAGTTCGGCCGGCATCTCGGTAGCGAGACCGACCCAATGCCCACGATCTACAGCTCCATTGTCCTCCGCACCACGACCCTCGCCGCGCTGCTCCTCGCGCCCGCCTGTGGCGAACCGGACGACTCGACCACCGGTACCACCGAGGAGAGCGAGGCCGGCGGCGACACCAGCGGGAACCCGGGCGGCAGCCCCACCAGCGATCCGAGCGGCGACACCAGCGGGGACACCAACGACACCAGCGACACCAACGCCAGCACGCCGACCACGACCGGCGGCGAGACCTGCTACGGCGACTTCTCCCTCGGCTCGGTGCCGTTCTCCGGCGACCCCAACCTCGGCCAGGCCTGCGACGACCCGGACGTGCCCAAGAACTGCGCCGACGGCACGTTCATCAAGTTCGGCACCGGCGAGTGCATCTGCATCGCGGCCTGCTCGAGCGGCAACAAGCAGGTCGGCGAGGCCTGCATCGACGGCACCGACTGGGTGTGCCAGGACGTGCAGGCGACCAACGCCGGCATGAACGGCGGCCAGCTGTGCGTCAACTCCGAGTGGAACCTGTGCCAGAAGCCGTAGGCCGATCGCCGGCAGGCCGCTGACGCGAGCGGCGCTCGTCATCGCGTTCTCGACACACCTGTCTTATCGGACAGGTGTGCATGAATCGCGTCCGCCCGAGGCGGGCCCGCCACGGGGCCCGCTGCCGCGTGGAGACGAGGTGCCGGATCACGCTCGTGGTGATTCAGGCGATTCGACGCGCTCGCTTTGAATCGACGAATGACGCCAGGGAATGCCGGCACGCGACGCCCGGCATGATGGCACCCGACGGGTGACGGCATCGGCGGCGCGGCGTTCGCCGCGCCGCCGGTTGCTCGCTTTCGCGCCGCGTTCGCGGTCGACCCGACGGGGATCGCGCGATTCGGCCGAGGGCCGGCATTTTCTCACTTAAAAATGCCGGACGGCGTTTCCGGCCCGGCACCGGTTATTTTATCAGGGTTTCCATGATGACGTTGAATCGAGGTCAACAGGCGAATGCCTCGTGCGCGACATGTGAGGGGAATCGCGGCCAGCAGGCCCGAAATCCGTCGACCGCTGGCATCCTTGTCACGTGGATCCGCGCACATCGTGACCTCGATGGGCGCCGTGAGTCTCGTCTCTCGGGGGCGGCCGACCCCGCAGATCCTGTGCGGTACCGTGGGGGTTGCATGCGCGATCGCGGCCATCGCGCGATCGTCGGACCCAAAGGATTACCCATGAGGAACAGCCGAATGACGACTCGACACCTGAGCATTGGACTGACCACATTGCTGCTCGCGGCGTGCGGCGACGACGGCAGCAACGTGACTGCCACCATCACCGACGGCGGGCAGACCTCCGACGCGACCACGGACGACAGCGGGACGCCGACGACGACCCAGACCCCGCCGACGTCGGAGACCGCGCCGACCACCACCGATCCGGGCGGCACCGACTCGGACTCGGGCGACACCACCACCGCGGGGACCACCGATTCCACCACCGCGGGCGTGACCGACACCGACGGCACCACCCTCCCGGACACGACCGGCACGCCGGACCCGGTGTGCGGCAACGGCGAGGTCGAGGGCGGCGAGGCGTGCGACGACGGCAACGACGTCGAGGGCGACGGCTGTGAGCCGAGCTGCGTGCCCACGCCGGTGTGCGGCAACGGCGAGGTCGAGCAGGGCGAGGTGTGCGACGACGGCAACACCGACGACGGCGACGAGTGCAGCGCCGACTGTCAGATCGCCACGCCTGCCCCGGTGTGCGGCGACGGCACCGTGCAGGAGCCCGAGCAGTGCGACGACGGCAACCAGGACCCGGGCGACGGCTGCGAGCCGGACTGCACGCCGACGCCGCCCGAGTGCGGCAACGGGGTCAAGGAGGGCACCGAGCAGTGCGACGACGGCAACGACGTCAACGGCGGCCCCGGCGACTTCTGCAAGAACGACTGCACGGTCTTCGTGCCGGCGACGTGCAACGCCCCGGCCGAGTACGCCGTCTGCGACGACGCGCTGAACCTCGCCGACAAGGCCGACAAGACCCAGGTGCACAAGGCGATCGGCATCTGCAACGACAACCCCGCCAACTCGATCCAGATCACGGACTGGAGCTTCAACGCGACCGACAACGCGTCGTGGCAGATCGCCAAGGGCTTCGGCTCCTACACGTACGATCACGACATGGACGCCAACACGCCGAACAAGCTGCTCTACAGCCCGCGTGAAGGCGACACCATGCTGATCATCAGCACCGGCACGATCTCGGCGCCGAACGGCAACGGCATCGTCACCCAGCCGCCGAACTCGCAGTCCGGCTTCGTCGGCAGCAACGCCAACCCCGACCAGCCCGAGTCGATGCCCGCGCCGATGGTGCCGCAGAACGGCAGCAACGGCGGCAACGGCGGCACCCCGTTCAAGGGCTGCGACGGCGTCAACGACTGCTCCGACACCCTGCAGTACCAGTGGTTCGAGATCGCCGACGCCGACCCGAACGACAAGCTGTGGTTCACCTTCAAGACCACGGTCCCGGCGGGCACCTACGGCTACACGTTCGACTTCGTGTTCTG
This sequence comes from Nannocystis exedens, assembly GCF_002343915.1. Lineage (GTDB taxonomy): Bacteria > Myxococcota_A > Polyangia > Nannocystales > Nannocystaceae > Nannocystis > Nannocystis exedens. The sequence continues at coordinate 8,868,894 of NZ_NETK01000001.1, forward strand.
CTCGGGCGAGTGGCCGACCTTCGTCGACACCGCGTTCAACGACCTGCTGGTCGCCTGGCAGGTCGACCCCACGCCGGCCAACCCCATGGCCAACCCGCCGGTCGAGCCGTACACCGGCAACGTCACGTTCATCCCCGACCCGAACGACCCGACCAAGGGGCTGCCGCTGACGATCACCGCGCTCGACCCGTACTACGACGGCCCGGGCTACACCTACGCCGAGCCGCAGCTGCAGGGCACCGGCTTCGAGCAGCACGCGTGCTCCGACTGGTTCACCGCCAAGGGCGGCGTCCAGCCCGGCGCCGAGATCACGATCGGCTTCTTCATCACCGACATGGGCGACCCGTACTACACGAGCACCGCGCTGCTCGACAACTTCCGCTGGGACTGCGAGGGCTGCGTCCCGAGCGAGGTCGACGACTGCGGCGTCATGCCGCCGATGTGAACCGCACCGTCGCCGCGGCGCGGACGGTCGGCTCGACCGCCGCGCCGCGCCGCGAGTCCTCGCGCCCGCGTGCGCCCTCGGGGGCACGCGGGCGCGGGCGTTTGCGGGGCGCCCGCGCCTACTCGTTCACGTCCGGGGAGACCCGGTCGTCGGTGCGGTCGCCCTCGGCGGCGTCCTGCTTGTCGTCGGCCTTGTCGCCCTCGGCGTGGAGCATGAAGGTGGACGCGTTCTGCGGGCCGACCGTCTCGTCGGCGTCGATGCCGTTGGCCTTGAGGTCGAACGCGACGATGGCCCAATACTCGCCCTCCGCGAGGCTGCCGGGCTTGTCCTGCGGCATCTCCTTGCGGATGAATTCGAACACCTCCTGCGCGGTGGCGAAGCGGGCCAGCGCCTCCTCGCCGACCACCGCGGGTACGCCGTCCTTGCCCTTGCCGAGCGCGCCGTGGCACTTCGCGCAGTGCTTCTCGAACAGGGTGGCGCCGGCGATCTTCTGTTCGGCCGGGCCGGGCGCCTGCTCGGGGTCGGCAGGGTCCTGCGAGCCACGCTTGGTGCAGCCGGTGAACAGCGCCGTGACGAGCAAGCAGGCCAGCGTGAGGGGCGTGGGTCGAGTCGAGAGCGTACGCATGGTGACCTCGGGGGCCTCTTGCGACGGGTCGGCGGGCCCGGCAAGGGTCGCGCGGCGAGGGGGATGGCCGTTCGCCGGAGGACGCCCGCCCATCCGCGACGCGCGTGCTCGGGGCGCTCGGGCGCAAGCTGCGCCAGAAGGCCGGGCCGGAAAAACCCCGGCCGGTGTCATCAATGTCCTTTGGGACATATGGCAGGCTCAGGCGTGGAGACGGCCGGCAGCGTGTGGGGGCGGGTCGTCATGCCATGGACGAACTCGAGCGACGATCGATGGGGTGCTCCGCGAGGCGCCGGCGGTCGCGAGCCCGCATCACGTGTCATGAGCGCAACCGATCGGCGAGCAGAGCTACAGCGCCGGGCCGGCGAGGGCGACGCGCTCCGAGCAAGCCGCGCGGGCAGCCGCGGCCGCGGCCGCGGAGACGTTGAGCAGGGCGACCCGCCGCTCGACGTCGACGCAGTGGCGGGTGGCGCTCCACAGCTTGGGGTCGTCGACGCCGGTGAGCGTCTCGAGGTCGGTCCACACGCGCACGCTGCCGTCCTGCGAGGCGCTGACGATCCGCCGGCCGTCCGGAGCCCAGTGGGCGGTGTAGACGGTGGCGTCGTGGCCGCGCAGGACCAGCGGGTCCCCGGCGCCGTCGGCCGGCCAGACGCGCACGGTCCGGTCCTTGGAGGCGGTGGCGATCCAGCGGCCGTCGGGGCTCCACGCGCCGTGGGGGACGCCGCCGACGTGACCGCGCAGGACGGCGAGCTCGGCGGCGGCGTCGGGGTCCCAGATCCGCGCGGTCATGTCCTCGGAGGTGGTGAGGACCCGCCGACCGTCGGGGCTCCACGCGGCCGACATCACCGACTCGTGGTGGCCGCGCAATACGGCCTGCAGGTCGCCGCGCCGGCTGCCCCACACGCGCGCGGTCTTGTCGAGCGAGGCGGTGAGGAGCCGGGCGCCGTCGGGGCTCCACGCGGCCGTGTTGACGGCCTCGTCGTGGCTCAGGACCGCGAGCTCGCGGCCGCCGGCGAGGTCCCAGATCCGCGCGGTGCGGTCGCCCGAGGCGGTGGCGAGGCGCCGGCCGTCGGGGCTCCAGCCGACGCCGCCGAGCCAGTCGCCGTGGCCCCGCAGCACCTGCGGCGCGCGCCCGTCCAGGTGCCAGACCCGCGCCGTGGCGTCGGTCGAGGCGGTGGCGAGCCGCCCGCCGCCGGGGCTCCAGGCGAGGCCGTAGATCGGGCCGGCGTGGCCGCGCAGGACCACCTCGGGGGCCTCGCCGGCGGGATCCCACACGCGCACGCGGTCGTTCTCGGCGAACGCGATCCGGCCGTCGGGGCCGAACGCCGCGGCGTGCATGATCTGCCCCGGCGCGTGGACGGCCCGCGGCGGCGGTCGGCCCTCGGGACGCCACACGCGGGCGCTGCGGTCCCATGAGCCGGCGAGGATCCGCCGGCCGTCGCGGCTCCACGCGAGCGAGTGGACGGCGCCCTCGTGGCCGCGCAGCACCTGCGGCGGGCCGTCGTCGTCGGCCGGCCACACGCGGATCGTGGCGTCGTACGAGCCGGTGAGCACGCGCCGCCCGTCGCCGCGCCACGCGACCGCCATCACCGGGCCCTCGTGGCCGACGAGGAGCCGCGGCGGACCGGCGGGACTGTCGACATTCCAGATCCGCGCGGTGTCGTCATTGCAGCCGACGACGAGCCGGGCGCCGTCGGGGCTCCAGTCGACGGAATAGCAGTCGGTGTCCTCGGCGAATGTGGCCAGGAGCTCGCCGCGCTCGGCCGACCAGACGCGGGTCGTACGGTCGTAGCCGGTGCTGGCGATCCGCCGGCCGTCGGGGCTCCACGCGGCGAAGAGGACGGCATTCTCGTGGCCGCGCAGGATCAGCGGGTCGCCGCCGTCGACGGGCCACACGCGCACGGTGTGATCGGCGGAGGCGCTGACGATCCGCCGGCCGTCGGGGCTGAAGACGGCCGACGTGACCCCGCCGTCGTGGCCGCGGAGCACCCGCGGGTCGCCGCCGTCGAGGGACCACACGCGCACGGTGCGGTCGGCGGAGGCGCTGACGATGGCGCGACCGTCGGGGCTGAAGGCGGCGGTGCAGACCTTGCCGGTGTGGCCGGCGAAGACGCGGGGGTCGGCGTCGCCCTGCCAGAGGCGGACGAGGTGGTCCCCGGCGGCGGTGACGACGCTGCGCTCGTCGGGGGCGAAGGCGGCGTGCTCGACGCGGACGGGGTGGGGCAGGATCGCGGTGTAGAGGCCGCCGTCGCGGGCCCGCAGGGCCAGGTCGGCCCACTCGCGCGGGAGGTCGGGCGGCTCGAGCTCGCGGACGAGGGCGAGGGCGGTGGTCGGGTCGCGGAGCTCGAGCTCGCGGGCGGCGGCCATGCGGGTGGCGTTGCGGGCCTGGCGGGCCTCGACGTCGGCGCGGGCGGCCTGAGCCTCGGCGCGCAGGGCCTCGTCGCGGGCGCGCAGGGCCTCGGCGCGGGCGCGCAGGGCCAGCCAGGAGACGACGCCGGCGATGGCGACGAGCGCGGCGATGACGGCGAGCAGGCGACGCCGGCGGCGGGCCTCGGCGCGCCCGAGGCGGGCGACGACGGCGGCGAGGTACTGCTCCTCGTCAGGGCCGAGCGGCAGGCGGGCGGCGGCCTCGGGGGTGCGGCGGCGGCGGTCGAGCCACACGCGGGCCTCCTCGGCGGCGTGCTCGCGCCACAGGGTGCCCTCGGCGCGGCCGCTGGCGCGCCACTGCTGGGCGGCGGCGCGCAGGCGAGCCACGAACCGGGCGTCCTGCCGGCTCTCGTCGAGCCACTGGCGCAGCCGGGCCCAGCGCTCGATCAGCGACTCGTGGACCAGCTCGACGGCCCCGCCGTCGCGCTCGTCGCCGGCGGCGATCAGGAGGAGGCGCGCGGCCGCGAGGTGCTGTACGACCTGGACGGCGGCGTCGCTGCCCGGCGCGAGGGCGCGCAGCTCGGAAAGGCTGAAGACCGCGCGGGTGCGCTCCGGGGTGACCAGGCGGAGCAGGATCGCGCGGGCGAGCTGCTGCTCGCGCGGCGAGAGGGTGGCGAGGACGGCGTCGGCGTGGGTCGAGAGCGCGCCGGCGACCCCGCCGAGGGCGCGGTAGCTGGCGCGGGTGAGCAGCCGGCGCGCGGGGTCGCGCGTGTCCCACAGCCGGGCGGCCGTGAACTGCAGCAGCGGCAGCGGACAGCGAGTGCTGGCGAGGGCGGCGAGCATCTCGTCGACCAGGTCGTCGCCCTCGAAGCGGTAGCCGGCCGCCTCGACCGGGCGCACGAGGGCGTCGCGCAGGGCGCCCGGCCCGAGCGGCGGGAGGAGGACGAGCCCGCGGGTGACCTCGCTGGTGAAGCGGCGGTCCTCGGCGACGCGGTCGAGGAAGTCGGAGCGGACGGCCAGGACGACCCGCACCGGAGAGGCGGCGTCGTCGGCGGCGCTCTCGAGGCAGGCGAGGAAGGTGGCCCGCTCGTCGGCGGCGGCGCCGAGGGTGTAGAGCTCCTCGAACTGGTCGACGAACAGGAGGAGGTGGCACCCGCCGGCGCGACAGTGCGCGCGCAGGAGGGCGCCGGCGTGGCCGGGCCGCTCGGGGAGCAGGGCGGCGAGGGCGTCGGCGTGGGGCGCGGGGCGTGGGACGGTGGCGGCGGGGCGCCGGCGTCGAGCGGGGCCGCGAGGACGCGCTCGTGCGGGGCGCCGGCGTCGGGCCCGGCGGTCCGTTCCCGCGGGAGTGTGGCGCCGGCCTCGGATGCGGGGAGGCGGGCAGTCGGAGGCGAGGGGTCGGCTCGGGGCGCGGGGGCGAGTTCGCGCAGGGGCGTGGTGCCGGTGCGGGGCGCGGGGGCGAGTTCGCGCGGGTGCGGGGCGGGGGCGTGGGGCGCGGGGGCGAGTTCTCGGGGGTGCGCGGCGGCGGGGCGGTCGGGGAGCAGGGTGGCGAGGGCGTCGGCGTGAGGCGCGGGGCGCGTTCGCGCGGCGGCGGGGCGGCGACGTGGGGCGCGGGGGCGCGTTCGCGCGGGCGCGGGCCCTCGGGGGGGCGGCGGCCGGCGGCCCGGGCGTCGACGGTCCCGGGCCGGGCTGGAACTGGGCGAGCACGTCGGCGAGGGCGGCCAGGGGGCGGCGGCCGGGGCGGAGGACGAGGGCGTCCCAGCGGCCGCCGGAGCGCTTGAGGGCGGGGATCAGGCCGGCGCGCACGAGGGACGACTTGCCGGCGCCGGACGGGCCGGCGATGACGACGAGCTGCTGCTGGCGCAGGCGGGCGAGGACGGCCGCGGTGTCGCGCTCGCGGCCGAAGAAGCGGGCGGCGGCGGCCTCCTGGAAGGCGGCCAGGCCGGCGAACGGGGCGGCGTCGAGGTCGGAGGGGGCGTCGTCGGCGACGAGGGCCTCGAGGCGGCGCACCAGCAGGGCGGCAGAGGCGAGGCGGCGCTCGCGGTCCTTGATCAGGCAGGCGTCGACGAGGTCGGCGATCGGGCCGAGGTCGGGGCGGGCGGCGGCGAGGCTCGGCATCGGCGCGGCCAGGTCGCGCACGCCGGCCAGCCGCGCCGGGCCGACGGGCGCGAGCGGGTGGACGCCGGTGAGCAGCTCGTGGAGGACGACGCCCGCGGCCCAGACGTCGGTGCGGGCGTCGACGGCCTCGCCCAGCCACTGCTCGGGCGACATGTACGCGGGCGTGCCGACGCGATCGCCGCCCAGGGTGTGGCCGTCGCCGGGATGGCCGGCGCCGTCGGTCACCCGCCAGCTCGCAGGATCGCCGGCCAGCCGCTTGGCGACCCCGAAGTCGAGCACCTTGACCTGGCCGGCGTCGGTGACGAGCACGTTCTCCGGCTTGAGGTCGCGGTGGACGATGCCCATCGCGTGGGCGCACTCGAGGGCGCGCACGACCGGCAGCATGCGCTCGGCGGCCTGCCGCGGGGACAGCGGCTCGCGCTCGTCGAGCCAGGCCCGCAAGGTGCGGCCGTCGAGGTACTCGAGGACCATGTACGGGCAGCCGCGGACCTCGTCGACCTCGTAGATGCCGACGATGTGCTCGTGGCGGCAGCGAGCGGTCGCCCGCGCCTCGGCGAGGAACCGCGCGGCCCGCTCGCCGCCGTAGGCGTGCAGCAGCTTGATCGCGCACAGGCGGGCCAGGCGGGTGTCGCGGGCCAAGAACACCCGGCCCATCCCGCCGCGGCCGAGCTCGCGGATGATCTCGTAGTGCTTGAGCCAGCTGCCTGGCCCGAGCGACAGCTCCGTCGCGGCCGCGGCGGCGTGCTCCGGCTGGGTCAGCGGCGCGGTCGCGCGGCCGAAGTCCGTGTCGTCGCGGTCGCGATCCATCTACGGCTCGATGCGGTGGCGTCGCAGCAGGCGGTAGAGGTAGGCGCGATCGATGCCGGCGGCGTCGGCCGCCCGCGCGACCTTGCCGTCGTGCAGGCGGAGCAGCCCGGCGAAGTAGCGCCGCTCGAAGTCGGCGAGGGCCCGCACCCGCTCGGCGGCGTAGGGCGCGGCGGGGTCGACGACGAAGCCGTCGCCGCCGGCCTCGCCGCCCTCGGGCTCGGGCTGGCCGGGGCCGAGGACGACGCAGCGCTCGAGGTAGTTGCGGAGCTCGCGGACGTTGCCGGCCCACACCGCGTGGCGCAGCCGGGCCAAGAACGCGGGGTCGCGCAGCGGCTCGACCTGCGCCGGCGAGGCGTGCAGCGAGGCGAGGATCTCGTCGACCAGCGCCGGGATGTCCTCGGGCCGCTGGCGCAGCGGCGGCATGCGGATCGTGACGACCGCGAGGCGGAAGTAGAGGTCAGCGCGGAACTTGCCGAGGTTGACCTCGGTCCGCAGGTCGCGGTTGGTGGCGGCGATGAGGCGCACGTCGACCGGCCGGTGCGTGTTGGAGCCGACGCGCCGGACCTCGCGGGCCTCGAGCGCGCGCAGCAGCTTGGGCTGGAGGTCGAGCGGGAGCTCGCCGATCTCGTCGAGGAAGAGGGTGCCGCCCGAGGCCTCCTCGAAGGCGCCGATCCGCCGCTCGGTGGCGCCGGTGAAGGCGCCTTTCTCGTGGCCGAACAGCTCGCTCTCGAGCAGGTTGCCGTGGATCGCCCCGCAGTCGACGACGACGAACGGACCGTCGGCGCGCGCGCCCTCGCGGTGGACCGAGCGCGCGGCCTGGCTCTTGCCGGTGCCGGTCTCGCCCTCGAGCAGCACCGTGGCGCTGCTCTCGGCCGCGCGCGCGAGCAGGGCGAAGGTCGCCCGCATCGGCGCCGAGACGCCGGTGAGCGAGCCGAAGCGCGGCTCGCTGGCCAGCGGCAGGCGGTTGACCTCGGCCCCGAGGTCGAAGCGGATCACCGTCTTGCCGAGGCGCAGCAGGCTGCCGGCGCGCAGGAAGGCCTCGAGCACGCTGACGCCGTCGAGCACGGTGCCGTTGCGGCTCTTCAGGTCGCGCACGCGGGCGCCGGCCTCGTCGACCGCGATCTCGCAGTGGAACCGCGAGACCGTCGGATCGTCGACGATGCAGTGGTTGCTGCGGTGCGAGCCGATCGAGCAGCGATCGGTGGCGGACTGCCAGGTGGCCCCGGTGGCCGGACCCTCGACCACGGTGAGGCCGAAGCGCCGCACGCTGGCCCGCCCCGCCTGCGGCTCGGCGCAGGTGAGGGTCGCCGCCACGTCGGCGGGCACCGGCGCGCGAGGATCGTCGGTCGGCATCCGCCTACGGATACAACCGTTCGCCCCTGCCGGCAACGGCCCCCGCCCGGACTCGGGGCGCGCGAGGCCGAGACGTCGCGGGCGCGCGCGAGCGGGTTCGCCCGCCGCGAGCGTTCGCGTGACATGTCCTTCGGGGCATGTTTGAAATGCGCGCGATCGAGGGCGCCGCCGGGCCGACGCCGGGGCTCGACGAGTGTCTTTGGGGGCATGTCCGAAGAAACATTGGGTGTACCTGGCCGGCGGACCGCGGCGCGCGCGGCGATATGTGGCGAGAGCCAGGAGCGGGTCGCCTCGCAGAGGGACATGACCGAACGGACATGTGGTCAGGTGGCCACCGCTCGCGTGCGCCGGCGCGCGCGACGAGGATGCCGCGCCGCGCTCGATCGGCCGGACGACCTCCTCGGACGTCGGTCCGACCTGACGGGCGCCGCTGCGCCGCTACTCGGTTTGCCGGCGATCGCGGGCGGGACGGTCCGTGCGCGGGCCCGCGGACCCGGCTACCGTGACGGCATGCGAACTTGGGGCGCTCTTCTCATCCTGGCTTGCGCGGCGTGCCCGGGCGGCACGGGCGGTACCACCGAGACCACCGACACCGCGGCGACGACGGAGCCGCCCGCCACGACGAGCGGGTCGGAGACCGCGGCGCCGCCGACGGGCACGACGACCGCGCCGCCGACGACGAGCGACGGGACGACCACCGAGGGCACGACCACCGAGGGCACGACCACCGGCGAGCCGGCGCTGCCCGGGGCGCGCGTGGTGTATGTGACCTCGCCACCGCCCCGCGAGCTGTTCTTCGTCGACTGTACCGGCGAGACCCCCGGCGCGCCGATTCGCGTCAACGAGCCGCTGGCGGAGGGCTGGGGGGCGGGGCCGGTGGCGTGGACCTCGCCGTCCGGGCGCTGGCTCTACTACCACCTGGTCCATCCGCAGCTGGGACTGGAGGCGTGGCTCGTCGACATGTCCGGGCCGCTGCCGGGGGTGCCGAAGCGCGTCGCGCTGCCGCCGGGCATCTCCGCCCTGTTCTTTCCCCAATTCTCGCACGACGAGACCCGACTGGCGCTGCGGAGCGAGGATCCCGACGGGTCGCAGTTCTTCCTGTGTACGATCGAGCCCGACGGGACCTGCGCGCCGGAGCGCTGGGGCGTCCCGGTGCAGCCGGGCGGGATTCACCGGATCTTCTTCGCGTTCTCGCCGGACGACACGCGCGTGGCGTACTTCGCCGATCCGGAGGGCGACGGCTTCGACCAGGTGTTCCTCGGCGGGACGGCGCCGGGCGAGGCGGGCGTGGCCGTGCCGGTGTCGGGCGACATGCCGCCCGTCGACGACGTCGAGACCCTGTGGTTCAGCCAGGACGGCGCGACGCTTTATTATGGGTTCGGCCCCGACCAGAGCCGACCGGGGGTGCGCGCGGTCGACCTCTCGAGCGACCCGCCGAAGGCGCCGATCACGGTGGTGCCGATCGACGGGCTCGTCGCCGTCCACCCGGACGAGTCGGCGATGCTGTGGTGGAGCAGCGAAGACAAGGGTTCGAACGGCGACCTGGCGGTGTTCGCGATCGACGGCACGAAGGTGGGCCCCAGCGCGCCGATCCACGACGCGCCGGGGCGCGTGGCGGATCGACTGTTCCGGTGGTCCGCCGACGGCCGCTTCGCCATCTACGGGGCTCACGGCGGCCAGGTGGAGGACGCCTATGCGCTGTTCGGCGCCGACGTCAGCGGGCCGACGCCGACGCCGCCGGTGATCCTGAGCGCGCCGATCACGACCAACGGGACGGTCGACCGCGTGCTCGTCGGCCCCGATCCGTCGGTCGTCTTCTACACCGGCCGGCCCGACCTCGAGACCGGCGATCAGGTGTGGATGGTCCCGCTCGAGTCGCCCGGCGACCGCGTGATGCTGGCCGAGACGGCCGAATTGGGCGGGATCCTGGACGTCCGGCTCAGCCCCGACGGGTCGCAGGTGTTGTTCTCCGCCTCGCCGGGGCTGGGGGCGCTGCACGAGCTGTTCCTCGGCGACGCCGCGGCCCCGGGGGCGCCGGTCAAGCTCAGCGCGCCGCTGGAGCCGGACGAGGGGGTGTGGCAGCCGCGGTTCAGCCAGGACGGCGGCCGGGTGTTTTACAACGTGCGCCGCGTGGTCGACGACACGATCGTGCAGCGGTTGCTGCAGGTCGAGGTCGACGCGCCAGGCGCGGCGATCCAGGTGTCGGACCCGGCCCACAGCGTCAGCCATGCGCTGTACTTCCCGCCCGTCGCCGAGTGAGCGCGAGGCAAGGGGCCGGGGCCGGGCCAGGGCCCCGGCATGCAGCGCGCCGACGCCGACGCGCGTGCGGCGGCGCGGTCCGGCCGAGCGCGAATGTACGAATGTTTTTTAAGACATGTCTTATTGTTCATTGATGTCACTCTCCACGAGCGGACAGCGGCATGGCCTCCGGGCGAGGAGGCGAGGTGGAAGGTGCGAGCTCGCGACCGGCCCTGCTTCGGACCCCCGAAAGGCGCGGTCGGCAATGCGCGAGGTACAGCGCCCAGGCATTCTGCGGGCGCGAAAGACCGACGTCGCGCTGCATGAGGCGCAGTCGGCGATCAGGCATCCCCACAGAGCGTCACTCCCCGGACGGGAGGGTGAAGTAGGCGAGGTCGTGCATCTCGGGGAGCTCGGGGGGCGGGACGAGCTCCTGGACCTCGAAGCGGAACAGGGTGAAGGCGATCGGGTTGTTGCAGGGGCTGTCGGTGGGGTCGAGCCGCAGGGTGCATTCGCCGTAGCCGTCGGCCCCGATCGCCACGCAGTCGAAGCGGCCGCCCCAGTCGGAGGCGGGCGTGCCGGCGCCGGCCGGCGGCGCCTCGGCGGTGCCGAGGTAGTCGATGCCGAAGAACCCCGAGTCGTAGTTGAAGCCGGCCTCGACGCGGACGGTGAGGTCCTTGCCCTCGGGGTACTGGTCGGCGGTCGCCAGGTCGGGGCCGCGGAACACGACCTTCTCGTCGGCGCAGTCGATCGCGGCGCCGTAGCGCGGGGCGACGGCGACGTAGTCGTCGGCCGGGTACATCGTCTCGCCCGGGGTCGGGGCGACCTCGTGGCAGGCGTCGGCGAAGGCGGGGTCGCCGGTGAAGGCGACGTCGAGCATGCAGGTGTCGCGCAGGGCCTCGGGGCAATCGCCGCACTCGGCCTCGGCGAGGGCGATGGCCTCGGGGTTGGGCGGGGGCGTGCTGACCGGCATCAGGCTGTAGGGCGGGTCGCGGTAGGTCTCGGGGCCGGTGTTGGGCGCGTAGACGAACAGCGACTGGCCGAGCGGGACCCGCCAGGCCTCGCTGAAGCTGCCCGGGCCGCGGTAGAGCGCCTCGAAGCCGACCGGCTGGGCGAGGAAGACGCCGCCGCCGAGGCCGAGGTCGTTGCTGCGGTCGCCGTCGGCGTCGCCGAGCACGCCCTCGACCGCGCCGGCGCGCGCCGGCGCGAGCGCGACCTGAAGGTCGAGGTGGTCGGCGAACACGCGCACGCTGAGGCGGTCGCCGCTCGGCCAGTCGAGGTGGTAGCGATCGCCCTCGAGCTGCAGGACGCCGCCGCCGACCGGGAAGGGCACGCCGGGCTCGAGGGTCTCGGGCTTGCCGTCGACGTACACCTCTGCGGGCATGTCGGCGTGGAAGCCGACGCGCCGGTCGCCGATCTTCGCGGCCGCGGCGGTGTTGTACGACAGGCTCAAATTTTGGCCGAGCGGGGCCTGGCGGGCCTGGATCTCGAGCGGCGCGCCCGCGGTCGCGCGCACGAGCACGAACTCGCCGCCGGCCTGGAAGTCGAACAGGAGGCCGTCGTGGCTGATGACGTGGACGTCGCCCCAGGTGCCGCCGGGATCGCCGGGCGGCTGCGGATCGTCGCACTCGTCGTTGTACACCTCGCAGCGCTTCTTGAACTCGCGCTCGCCGAAGGTGACGATTAGCGGCTCGAGCAGGGTGCCGAGGCCCCACGGGGCGTCCCAGCCGAACTCGCCGCCGACCTCGCCGAACACGGCGACGCAGAGCTTGCAAGTGCCCGGGTCGACGGTGGCCTTCACGCCGAGCGCGCCGAACGGGGCGACGTGGGGGCCGTAGAGGAACCCGAGCGCGAACCCCAGCTCGTCGACGAGGGTGAACTTGGACTCGAGCGCGAACTCCATGCCGAGGCCGGTCTCGAGCAGGTCGGCGTCGCCGGAGATCTGCGGGGCGAACTTGTGGTTCCAGCCCTTCTCGTCGTGCGTGAGCTGGAACGGGGCCGCGGCCGTGAACTTGCCGGCCCACTTGAAGGCCATGGCGAAGTCGATCCGCGGCCGCATGTGCAGGGTCACCGGGATCGGCGTCGGCAGGCCGCCGAGGATGATGTCGCCGAGGTGCAGCGAGTCGGCGATCTCGGCCTTCACCGCCACCGAGGCCTCGATCGTCGGCGCGACGTCGATGTCGACGCGGAGGTCGCCGAACGCGAGGCCGCTGATCGTGAACTTCTTGACGACGACGCCGGCGAACACCTCGGCCTCGCTGGCGGTCCCGGGCGAGTCGCCCTGGGCCAGGGGGATGGTGACCTTGATGCCGAGCTTGTCCTCCTCGTCGCCGAGCAGCTTGTCGGCGGCGTCGAGGGCGAGGGGCTGCTCGGCGGGCGCGGGCCCGGCCGGGGGCGCGGGGACGGGGGTGATCGTGCCGATGCACTTGTCGGAGGCGCAGTGGGCGTCGGCCATCGAGAGCGGGACGTCGCGCACGCCGAAGAAGCCGCCGGCGACGGTCTGGTCGAGGCCGACCGGGTGGCCGTAGAGGGTGAGGGTGCTGCCGCTCTGGAACCGCTTGACGACCCGCAGCATGTAGCCGGCGCCGCCCTGGCCGACCACGACGTCGCCGGCCTGGATGCTCGGCATGCCCTTCATGGTCGAGTAGGTGAGCACGAGCTCGCTCAGCGTCGGCGCCTCGGCGACGTTCAGCTTGGCGGCGACGAAGGTCGGGAGCTGCTCGGGGAAGCGGACGTCGGGCTTGAATTCGAGGTGGTTGGCGAGCACGGTGGTGCCGGCCCACAGCCGCCGCGTGCCGTCGGACACGACGAGCTCGGGGTGGTGCTCGCCGAGCTGGTCGAAGGTGTGCACCGGCAAGCCGGCGACCTTGATGCCGCTGGTGGTCGCCGGGCACGGGCTCAGGGTCTGATCGACCTGGCCGTCGCCCTCGAAGTCGAGCTCGCAGGTCAGCTCGCCGGTGCCCTTGCCGGCCCGCACGTTCCAGCCGAAGTGGGTGACGAGCGGCGCCTCGCCCCAGCCGCGCTCGACGGTGTCGAAGGCGTCGATGGCGAGCTGCGGCACGTCCTGGCAGCCGGCCTTGCCGCCCTGGGTCGAGGCGATCAGCCGCTGCTCGGCCTCGTAGCTGGCGGAGGGGCCGTTCAGCACGGCGAGCGGCTCGCCGAACGCGAGGTCGACGCGAAAGAAGCAGTCGGGCAGGCGCACGGTCAGCGTGGTGCCGCCGCCGTCGACGCGGGCGGTGTGGACGTCGTAGGCCTGCGACGGCTGCACCGGCGCGAGCGCGTGCATGGTGATGCCGGGCGTGGTGTACGAGGCCAGGGTCACGCGCGGGCCGTGGTCGGCGAGGCAACCGGGGGGGACCGCGAAGGTCAGCTCGACGAGGTCGCCGGGGCGGGCGTACTGCGCGAGGCCCTGGCTGACCGAGGTGGCGACGTCGCTGGTGCCGTCGGTGTGGTGGAAGCTCAGCTTGGTGCCGGTGAGGCACATCTCGAGCGGCGGCTCCCACAGCGACACGTTGCGGGGGGTGGCGGCCTCCGCTTCGGCCTCCGGCCGCGGCTCGGCGGCCTCGCAGCCGTGGAGCCCGGCGAGGGTCAACGAGGTGATGAACAGGTGATGGGTGCGCATGTTCGATCCCAAGGTCCGGGCGGCGCGCGAGGGCGCGGCCGACCGGATGCGCGGCGCCTGTGCAGTCGCCGTGCCACGCCCCTGCCGGAGCCCGCGGGCGGGCAGGCGGCGGGCCGTGGCCTTCCAGGCCACGACGGGCGGGGCGGTGTGGCCTGCGAGGTCACAGGCCGGGCGCGCGGGCGCGCGGGCCGGAGCAGGGCGAGCGAGAACGGCGCTGACATGTCCTATCAGGCATGTCCTTTCAGGCATATGAGGGGTGCGGCGGGCTGCCTCGCCGGGCCGCGTTGTGGTATGCCGGTGGGATGAAGAGCTTCGACGTCATAAAAGCGACGCTGCGCGAGGCGCAGGTGTTGGCGGCGCTGTTGAAGGCCGCCGGGGTGGCTCCGCTCGCGCTCGCCGGGGCGTGCGCGGACCGGCCGGTCGGCGCGAGCGACGGCCAGGTGTCGGGGATCGGCACGACCACCGCGAGCGACGAGACGACCGCGAGCCCGGGGACGGCGACGGAGAGCTCGCCGGGGACGGTGACGGAGACAGCGCCGGGCACGGCGACCGAGACGGAGCCCGACACGGCGACCGCGACGGGGCCGGGCACGGCGACCGCGACGACCGGGGAGATGACGGGCCCGGGCACCGACGTGACCACGGCGTGGAGCGACAGCGACCGGCCGCCGGACTGCCCGATCAATTACCTGGAGACCGTCGAATGCGTCGACCTGCCGGGCGACACGTCGACCGGCGACAACACCGACGGCGACAGCACGACCGACGGGGGCACCAGCACGACCACCGGCGATTCGACGGGCGGCACGACGACCGGGACCACCGGCGGCAGCGGGCCGTGCGAGGGGGTCGAGGTGCCGCTCCACGACGATTGCGGGCTCTACGCTTACGACGTCTCGCCGGTGTACGAGCTGCGCGGGCAGTGCTGCGTCAACGTCACGTGGGAGGAGACCTGCTGCGGCCGGCCGTTCCTGGTCGAAGAGACAGCCCGGACGGCGCACCCGATCGCCCGCGCCGACTGGAGCTCGCCGGCCGCGCCCGCGCTGGCGGGGCTGTCGGCGCGCGAGCGGGCGGCGCTGGCGGCCGAATGGGTCGAGGACGGGCTGGCCGAGCACGCGTCGGTGGCCGCGTTCGCCCGCTTCGCGCTGCAGTTGCTGGCGCTCGGGGCCCCGGCCGCGCTGGTCGAGGCGGCGCAGCAGGCGATGGCCGACGAGATCGCGCACGCGCGGCTGTGCTTCGGGCTGGCGGCGGCCTACGGCGGCGAGCCGCGCGGGCCGTCGCCGCTGCCGCTGACCGGGGCGCTGGCGGGCGCCGACGACCTGGTCGCGGTGACGGTGGCGACGCTGCGCGAGGGCTGCATCGGCGAGACGATCGCGGCGCTGCAGGCCGAGGCGGCCCTGGGGCGCGCGAAAGACCCGGCCGTGCGCGCAGCGCTGGCGCAGATCGCCGCCGACGAGCTGCGCCACGCCGAGCTGGCCTGGCGCTTCGTCGCGTGGGCGCTGGAGCGCGGCGGCGCCGAGGTGCACGCGGCCTGCGCGGCGGCGCTGGCGGCGGCCGAGGCGAACGTCGGAAGAACTTTCGGACAGGTCGAACAGGACATGTCCCCGAGGATGCTCGCGCACGGGCGCCTCGGCGCGGCCGGGCGCGTGGCGGTGGCCCGGCGGGCGATGGCGGCGGTCGTCGGTCCGGCCGGCCGGGCGCTGCTGGCCCGCCACGCGGGGGCCGCCGCGGCGTGAGCGCTCTGGGTCATGTTCTGAACATCATGTTCAAAAGAGCATGTGCGAGATGCACGGCCTCGACGGTCGAGGATCATTCGCCGGGCCCGCTCCGGGCGCGGGCGGCTCGGACGAGGCCGAGCGCGCCGACGCGCAGGCGCACGACCTCGACGGGCGGCCTCGCCGGCGAGGGCTTCGCCCGTCGAGGTCGCGGCTCTTCAGGCGAGGCCGCGCTCGGCGTCCGTCGCGGGGCGGCCGAATTCGAGCGCGTCGTTCGGACGGGGACGAGTACGCGGGGCGGCGCACGCGTGCGAGCTCGACGGGCGGCGCTTCGCCGGCGAGGTCTTCGCCCGTCGCGGTCGCGGCGCTTCAGACGAGGCCGAGCTCGGCGTCCGTCGCGTGGCGGCCGTACTTCTCGCGCGGCGGCATCGGCCGCTGCGACCAGTGCGGCGCGAAGGCGAACGACGAGACCGTCCGCCCGGCCGGGAGCGCGCCGTTGCCGGCGCCGCGCGAATAGTCGTAGTAGTTCTTGACGATCTGCTCGCGCGTGACCTGCTGGGCGGATGGGTGGGCGAGGCACGCCGCTTGCCAGCGCCGGACCCGCGCGTACTTCGGCTCGTCCGGCAGCGCGAAGTCCTCGTAGTACTCGAGGAACCAGAAGCGCATGAACATCGGGGTGAACACCGCCTCGGCCCAGCCGAACTCGTCGTGGAGGAAGGTGCGGTCCGGGCTGTAGCGGGCGAGGAACGCGTCGATGCCGGCGTACTGGGCGAGGAGCTTGTCGCGCAGCGCCTCGCGCTTCGCCGGGTCCTGGTTCATCACGTAGCCGTAGCCGGCGTTGACGAGGTCGCTGCAGAGGGCGGTCAGCATGTTCTCGACCGCGCGCGCGAAGGGGTCGCGGGCGGCGACGCGGGGCTCGGGGAAGCGATCCTCGAAGTACTGCATCAGGACCAGGCTCTCGCGCAGGACGCCGCCGGTCTCGGTCTCGAGGATCGGCAGCGCGGTGTTCCCCGGCGTCTTGGCGAGCAGCGCGGGGTCCCGCGGCTTCGTGATGTCGACGACCTCGAACTTCACCGCGCCGGTGAGACCCTTGAGCGCGAGGAGGATCTCGAGGCGCTGGCTGAAAGGACAGACGGGGATGTGATAGACGCGGAGCTCGCTCATCGGGCCGAGCTTATCCGCAATCGGGCGGCCGGCGCGGCGATCGCCGGACCGCCGCCGGCGCTCGTGCGCAGGCGGGGCGAAGCGCGGCACGGGGTCCGCCGCGGCTCGGGACCGGGGCGGGGCCCCGCCTCGCCACGTCCGGCGGCTTCGACCCGGCGGCTCGTCGCGGCTCGGCATCCAGGGCCGGGGACCGTCCTCGCGGTCCGCGCTTCGTCGGCCTCGACCCGACGTGCCCCCGCCCTGGGCTCGTTCCCGCCCATCTTTGCCGAGCTCGCTGGCGCGGCGGCCCTCTGCACTTCAGGCCGAATTTGGCAACCTACGCGAGGGACCCGACGATGAAGCGCCACTTCTCGATGATCCGCGAGTTTCACCTGGCCGACTGGTTCACGCTGGCGAACGCGTTCTGCGGGACCGGGGCGGTGTTCGCCGCGATGCGCTTCCTGCAGGACGGGTGCCCGCACGCGCTGCTGCGGGGCATGGCCCTGATCCCGCTGGCGTTCCTGTTCGACGCGCTGGACGGGCGCATCGCCCGCTGGCGGCAAAAATCGTCGTCGCTGGGCCGCGAGCTCGATTCGCTCGCGGACGTGATCTCGTTCGGGGTGGCGCCGGCGGCGTTGGCGTACGCGTGCGGCATGCAGGGCGGCTGGGACTGGGTCGTCCTGTCGTACTTCGTCTGCTGCGGCGTCAGCCGCCTGGCCCGCTACAACGTCACCGCCGAGTCGCTGTCCGGCGACGACGGCAAGGTCCGCTACTTCGAGGGCACGCCGATCCCGACCAGCCTGGTGCTGGTCGTCGTGCTGGCGCTCGCCACCTGGAACGGCCGGATCGGCGACTCGTTGTGGTTCGGGTCGATCGACCTCGGCTGGGAGCTGCACCCCCTGGTCCTGATGTTCGCGCTGTCGGGCTCGCTGATGATCAGCAAGACCCTGCACATCCCCAAGCCGTGACGCGGCGGGCCCGTCACGGGCCGGTCACGAGCGCGTGCAGGGACTTCTCGATCGCGGCGAAGCGGCGGGCGGCGCGGCCCGGGCCGTCAGGGAGGTTCTCGGCCCGGCCGAAAGCCCGTTGCCACACGGCGCGCAGGTCGAGCTCGGGGGCGAGGGTCCAGCCGGCCTCCATGCGCAGCAGCGACAGGGCGTGGTAGCCCCAGATGCCGAGCACCGCGTCGGGGCCGAGGAACTCGCGCCAGGCGGCCTGGGTGGCGGCCAGGGGGGCGCCGGCGCGGATGTCGAGCTCCGGGACGTCGAGGTTGTCGGCGGTGCGCGGAGACAGCGGCTGGCGGGGGGCCAGCAAGGCGGCGAAGCGCTCGCCGGTGGCGACCCGCAGGGCCCGCAGTTCGATGGCCTCGACGGGGGGCGGGTCCGGGGTGCCGTACGGCCAGGCGTTGGGCTCGACGTGCAGCAGCACGAGGCGGTCCAGGACGGCCCGCAGCGGGGCGCGCGGATCGACGGGGGGCCTGGGCGGCGGCTTGTGGCGGCGGTGACGGCTGGCCCCGGCGCCCGAGGCGACGTACGCGAGCTGCATGTCGACCATGCGGTCGAAGGCCGACAACATCGGCGTGTAGCGACCGGGCGCGCGTTCGAGGCGCTCGAGCACGTGGGCGGTGGCCTCGATGGTCGACAGGCAGTGATCGTCGGGCTCGCGGCGGATGCGGTAGTTGCTGGCGAATTCGGGGCGGAAGGACAGCCGCGGGAGCGCGCGCAGGAGGGCGCTGCGGCCGACCAACTTGCGCGCGTTGGCCCAGGTGCCGTCGACGACGACGAGGGTGCGCGGCGGCCGGGTGAGGGCCTCGACGTCGGTCGCGTCGGACGAGGGGAACAGCAGGTGGGTGTCGGGCGCGGCGAGCTGTTCGGCGAGCGCGGGCTGGCGGTCGGGGTCGAGGGTGACGTGCAGCTGCGAGCCGGGCAGCGAGAGGTGGGCCATGCGACAGGTGCCGACGCCCACCCGGGCCTCGCGCGGGTGCTGCAGGAACACGACGCGGGTGCGGCTCGGCACCGGCACGAGGGCCGCGCACCAGCACACCTGCCGGGGGCGACGGCAGCGTGAACAGTGCGCTCGAGGCTCCACGGGCGGTCGTCTACCACGGGGCGCGGGGCGCGGGGCGCGGGCGTTCGGAGGTGGTTCACGGCGGTGACCGCGAGGAGGTCGCAGCGCCGCTGCCGAAGACCTGCCGCGAATGCTCCGCGGTCGACACATCACGGGCGGCACCGCCCGGGGCCACGAGCGCGTGAGCGAGGCGAGGCGCGAGGGCCCGGCGCTGCGCGTGATCTCGCGGCCTGGCCGCGGGCCGGGGCGCTCGCTATCCTCGGTGCGTGGGCGAGGCGCGGTTCTGTTGCGGGGCGTGTGCCCACCTGGCAGCGGCGGGCGGGCGCGAGTCGGCGACGACGGGGCCGGCGCTGCGGTTCGCGCTCGCGCAGGACGGTCGGCCGCGGAATGCGTGGGTGGTGTTCGACGGCCGCGCGATCGCCCTCGACCGGGCCGTCACCGTCCTCGGCCGCGCCCCCGGCTGCGACATCGTCATCCACGACGACCTGCTGTCGCGCAGGACGCGTTCGATCTCCTTCGATGGTGACGGTCATTGCATCGTCACCGACCTCGACAGCGTCTGCGGCGTGGTCGTGAACGGTCGCAAGCTCGCGCGCGTCGGCCTGCACGCCGGCGACCGCGTGTATGTCGGCAGCACGGTGTTCGTGGTCGAGTCGCGCGACGGCCTCGAGGGGCGGTGACGGCCCCGGTGCGCTCTGCTCCTCTGCCTGGCTCGGCGGCTCGCCCCCAGGTATTTTTGCCTCACCCATGGCTTCCCCCCGTCAGCGCGACCTGCTCGGGACGTGGATCGAGGACACCTCCGATCCGGACGAGGACACCGGCGATCGCTACGACGACATGATGGCGCTGCACGTGCTCGTGCTGAGCCGCGGGGCCGCGCGGCGACCGGTCGCGCGCTACGGGCAGGTCTACGCCTCCAATTACGGCACCGACGTGAAGTTCGGCGAGGGCCGCTTTCATTGCGGGGAGGGCAGGCTGGTGATCGAGCTGCCGGCGATGATCGATCGCAGCAACGCCGTCGGGATGGGCTACGAGTCGCGGCGTTCGCAGGTCCGCGCCTGTCGGTTCGAGTTCGTGCGGCACGACGAGGACGGCGAGATCGTGCTGACGAGCCACCTGGATCCCGGCTCCCCGACCGTCCCCGCGGCGCGCTTCGTGCGGGTCGCGGACCCGACCCGAGAGCTCGAGCAGCTCGACGAGCTCGCCGCGCGCGTGGGCGAAGGGCGGGGCGAGGCGGGCGGCGGAGCGGCGAGCCCGGACGGGTCGGGCGGCTCGAAGACCCCCAGGCGCTCGCGCGCCCGGAAGACCTGAAGCGGCGAGTCAGCGGCCGAGCTCGGCCGCGCGGGCTTCGGCCAGCTCCCACATGCGAATGTAGCCCTCGGCCGAGCGGAACAGCGGCTCGAGGTCGGCCTCGTCGACGGCGTCGCGGCGGGCGTCCTCGATGAGCTCGGGCAAGAGGCCGATGTGGGCCAGGCCCTCGGTGTTGAAGTCGATCTCGCGGTTGCCGACCCTGGGCGGGGTGAATTCGACGTCGCCGGCGAACGAGGAGAAGGGATAGGTGACGGGGTCGGTCTGCGGGGTCGGGCACACGCCGTCGCCGAAGCGCGGGCCGCGGGCGCCGGCGAAGCCGTTGAGGTCGAAGCCGAAGCCCTCGGCCGGGTAGCCGCCGTTGTCCATGATGAACTGAATCTTGTCCTTGAAGCCCTGCACGGTGGCGCCGGGGGCGTCGCCGCGGCAGATGCCGAAGCCGCCGGCCGAGACGCCGCCGAGCTCGTAGAGGACGCCGCCGTTGTTGCGCCCGTGGCTGCCGATCGGCGGGTAGCCAACCTCCTGCAGCATCTCGTAGGCGCGCACGTACGACCACTGCGGGAGGTGGTCGACCTCGATGATCATGCCGCGCGCCATCATCTGCCGGATCATGTGCTCGCCCAGCGCGGTGAGGGTGGCGTTCTGACAGTAGGCGCCCTCGAGCGCGGGCTCGGTGATCTGGCCGAGGTACATGCCGGTGGTGGTGAGCGGGGCGGTCGGGAACTTGCTGTTGTCGACCGGCGCGGGCGAGTCGTAGACGTCGCGCGGCATGTTGAGGCCGCCGAAGTTGACGTTGCCGCTGTCGAACCCGCCGACCTGGGGGTCGGGGCAATCGAGGGTGAAGTTCGACCAGTGGCCGCTGTTGGCGAAGTTGCCGAGCTCGATGAAGGCGCGGTCGCCGTCGCCGGGCGAGAACTTGTTGTCGTACTTGTGGACCGGGAAGATGGCCCGCACGCCGAGGTCGTAGTAGTGGTCGAGCTGGGCCTCGACGTAGGCCTCGTCGCAAGTCGGGTCGCCGTCGCGCGGGGTGAGCTTGCAGTCGAACAGGTTGGAGGTCTCGATGCCGAGGATCACCGCGAGCTTGCCCCCGGCGATCACCTCGCGCGCCTCGGCCGGGGTGTGGACGACGCGGAACCACCCGAGCCCGGGCCCGCCCGACTGAGCGTCGATGTAGCGCTCCATCGCGTAGGTCTCGTCGATGATCCGGTCGACCGCGGTCATGTCGTCGCAGCCGTAGCGGCTCTTCTGGATGCCCTCGCCGATCATGAAGTCGCAGATGATCGCGTTGGTGGTGGCGTGCTGGACGACGAGGCGCAGGCCGGCGAGGTAGGCCCGCTGCAGCCACAACCAGTACTGGGTCTGGTGGGTCGAGCGCCGCGGGCCGTCGGGCCACTCGGTGAAGTCGGGCCAGCCGGCGGTGGCGTGGTTGTCCTCGCCGAGCTGCTTGGCGACCAGGTCGGGCAGGAGGCTGGCGAGGTCGGCCTCCTCGTTGCCGGAGGCGTCGAAGATGTAGCCGAAGAAGTCCTTGCGCCCCATGTCGCCGTGGGAGATCGAGCAATCGGGGAGGGCGTGCGCGACGCCGAGGCGGTGGTAGGCGCCGCCGTGGAACAGGCCGCCGCCGCCGAAGGCGTAGTTCGAGTGGATGTGCGAGTGGGTGTCGACGATGCCGTAGAGGTCGCCGTCGTCGAACATGGTGCGGGTGATCTGGCCGGTGGCGTCGAGGGTGAGCTCGGGGTGCGGAGTGCAGCCTTCGGCCGGCTCGAAGGTCACGGGCACGCCCTCGTCGGCGAGCGCGTCGGCGCCGAGCAGGCGATCGTTCCGCCGGTTGCGCAGCTGGTATTGCGACCAGTCGACCACCGAGGTCTCGAGCGTCCACTCGGCGCCCGAGACGTAGGTGTCGTCGATGCGCGTCACGTCGGACTCGAGCTCGGTCTGGCGCACCAGGGGGCCGTCGTCGGACACGAGGTAGCCGCCGTCCTGGTCGTAGAAGAGGTAGGTGCCGAGGTCGGCGGCCTTCATGAAGAAGCGGGCGGCGCCGGCCTTGTCGGCCGCGAAGGCGAAGCTGGTCGGGTCGCCGGCGGCCAGATAGCGGTCGCCGCTGCGCAGCGAGAAGCAGCCGCCGGCGAACTGGTAGGTGTCGAGCATCGGCGGCTCGCCGGTGGTCTCGCCGGTCTCGCCGGTCATGCCGACGGTGGTCGTGGGCACGGTGCTCTCACCGGTCTCGCTCGGGTCCGTGCCGCTGCTGGTATGCTGCGTGTCGCTGGCCTCGTCGTTGGCCGAGGGAGCGGTGGAGCAAGCAATCAGCGCAGTCAGGGTCCACGGCACGAAGTAGAGGTGGCGCACGATGGCCATGGTATCCGAGAGCCGGCAGCCGGTGTCTCGCACGAACGATGCGCAATGGTCGAAAAATCAGGACGACACCGCGTGAATTTGCGCATCGGTGCAGGCAGCTCGCGGGCGGTCGTGGCCCCGCGGGCCTCGACCAGTCAGGGAGATGTCTGCGAGTCGACGATCGCCGCAGACCGCAGTTCTCGGCGACGCGCCGCTGGCCGAAGCGGCTCGCCCGGGGCCGGGTGAGGAGGACTTCCGCGGGCAGGCGCGGGAGATCGCCGCGGCGCGGGTCGGCAGCGTCCCCGCGTCCGCAGCGGGCGGGGTCCGGCGGCCACGCGCCGGCGAGGGCGGCTCGCTACTCGGCCTGGACGTAGAGCGAGAACGGGAAATTGCCCTGCATGTCGACGAAGGTGGCGTCGGGGACGTCGATCACGAACTCGTGCGGACCGGCGCTCGCGGGCCCCCAGGGGATGATGCGGGTGTCAATCACGTCGCCGGGGCACCAGTTGCTGAAGGACTGCCACTCCTCGTCGGATTGCGGGTAGGGCCCGTAAATGCCGTTGGGCTGGGTGTTGTACGGGCGGAACGGCTCGCACGAGGTCCGCCCGGGCTTGTATTGCAGCACCAGCTCGCCGTCGACGTAGACGTAATGCTCGCGGCGGATGTACTCCTCGCCGCCGGCGTTGGCGCCGTGGTTCGAGGTGATGAGCACGAGCTGGGCGTTGGCGGTGTCGGCCGGCAGCTCGAAGGTGACGGTCTTGCGGGTGGTGCCGAGCTCGTCGCTGGCGCCCTCGGTGTAATTGTTGAAATCCTCGCCGATGGCGACGGGCACCAGGTGGTTGAAATTCGGGGCGGGCTGCTTGCTGTCGGTGTAGAGCAGCAGGGTGCCGAGCTGGGTGTCGTTGCGGCCGGCGCAGCCGGCCACCTCGTTGTTGGCGGCGTAGGGCACGCCGAAGATGCTGAGCTCGAACCAGAAGTCGTACTCGGCCAGCAGCTCCGGGTCCTTCAAGATCGGCACGAGGTCGCTGGTCTGCCACTCGTAGGGCACCGTCATCGGGTGCTTGTTCATGTCCATGAACGGGGTGATGAACCGCGCGACCTCGATGCGGTCGACCTCGGCGGGCACGTAGGTCTGCGCGCCCTTGGGGACCAGCGCGAGGTTGACCCCGCCGAGCCGATCGTAGTTGTCGCACAGGGCGCCGACGATGACGCCCATCGTCAGGGTGGATTGCACCTTGGCCTGCAGCTCCTCGGTGAAGCGCGTGGCCACCAGCGAGTTGCTGTGGCGGATCACGCCCTCGGGGATCGGCTCGTCGACCGTGGCGGCGTAGCCGTCGTAAAACACGATGTCCTGCAGGACGGGGAAGGCCTCGGGCGCGGGCGGCGGCTCGTCGGGGCCGGTGGTGCTGGCGTCGCTGGTGCCGGTGGGCGGCTCGGTCGCGGTCGCGTCGCCGGTGGTGGTGGAGGTGGGCGCGTCGGTGCCGGTGCTCTCGAGACCGCCGGTGCCGTCGGTCGTGCCGGCGCCTGTGCCGTCATCGGCGCCCCCGGGGTCGGTACACGCAGCGAGCAGGGCCAATAGACAGACACACGAGGTCGCGCGACGCAGGCTCATCGTTCGAGCGTACCAGAACGCGGGCGCGAGAGCGCGCGCGCGCGAGGCGTCAGGACGTGACCGGTCCGGCGCGGGGCGGCGGGCGAGGGCGGAGACCGGGGCGGCTCGCCGCTGCGGCGCTGGCTCACGCGCGTGCGGGATGCGGAGATCTGGTGCGCGACCGCTGACCGCTGGCGGCGACCCGAGGAGAAGGCCGCGGATCGGCGAATGTCGGCACTCGCGGTCGACGGTTCGCGCGGTCGCGTCGTGAGCGTCAGGCCGATCAATCGTCTGTCTCATGGGACATGTCGCGGGCACGCGCGATCGCCCCGGAGCGCTCGAGCGGCGTTCGCTGCGATGAACGCTGGCGCTCGCGCGCACGGCATTTATAGAGGGGAAACAACTGCGCTGCCCGTGGGGACGACGCATGCCCTCGGGGGCGCCCGTACCCTCGGCGCGCATGACGCGTGGTCGCGGGTCGATGGTCTCCGGCGCAATTGAACCCGACCTCGCGGTCACTTAGGCGATGGGCCGTCGAACACCCGCGCAGAGCGGCGAGCGCCGCGCTCTCGGCGCCTGCCTCGACTGTGCGCGGGGCAATGGCGCGAGTTCGGCCGTCCCATATCTCTCGAAGGACATCATGAAACCCGCTTCATTTCTATCCGCAGCGCTCGTCGTCACCAGCCTGCTCGCCCCGCAGGCGGCGCTCGCCGCCGGCGGCGACCCCAACCCGGTGTGCAGCGATTTCCCGCGCATGGGCCTCGAATACGCGCTCGGCAGCTATGCCTCGGTGGGGCTCGACCCGGATCTCGAGGACGCGCTCGACGACCACCTCACCGATATCGTGACCCAGCACCCGGGCGAGACCATCGACCAGATCACCAAGGGCGCGGTGGTGATGGTCGCCCGCCACAGCAAGATCGTGTATCACAAGGCGATCGGGCTCCGCGACGGCAACACGCTCCTGGGCGGCAGCCCGACGCAGACGATGCCGACGAACGCGATCTTCGACCTCCAGTCGATGACCAAGCCGTTCACCGCGGCGGTGTTGCTCGAGATGGCGGCCGACGGCGTGATCGACCTCGACGACCTGGTGATCGATTATCTGCCCGACTTCGCCGACATCGAGGTCGCCGGGCCGCCGCCGACCCTCGCGCTCGACCCGAACAAGTCGAGCGTGACGATCCGCGACATGCTGCGCTACATGGGCGGCCTCGACGTCGACTCGGCGGACTTCGTCTA
Organism: Nannocystis exedens; assembly: GCF_002343915.1. Taxonomy (GTDB): domain Bacteria; phylum Myxococcota_A; class Polyangia; order Nannocystales; family Nannocystaceae; genus Nannocystis; species Nannocystis exedens. Next base: position 8,893,860 of record NZ_NETK01000001.1, read on the forward strand.
CGGCGTCAGCGATCCCTACCTGATGCTGAGCCACGAGCCGTCGGTGGCGGCGCCCGGCACCTCGGTGCTCTACAGCGACATCACGTACCGCCTGCTCGCGCACCTCGCCGAGGTGGCCTACGCCGACGTCGCGCCGACGCCGAAGACGTTCCGCCAGCTCGTGTCCCATTACGTCACGGGGCCGCTGCAGCTGGCCGACACCGACTACGAGCCGGTGCTGACGATGGCGATCAAGATGCCGCGCGTGGCCGGTACGGGGTACTTCTCGCACTACGACCTCAACCCGGCGGTGCCGGCTGGCTACCGCCGCGGCGAGGTCCAGGACGATCAGGACTGGTGGACCCAGCGCCACAACGCGATGTTCCCGTCCGTCGCCCCGACCGGGGCCGGCTGTGACGGGCTGTTCTCGACCGCGCTCGACCTCGGCAAATTCGCCCAGGCGCTGCTCGACAACGGCCAGGTGTGGAACCCGGCCAACTGCGCCTACGAGCCGGTGCTGTCGTCGGCGACCGTCGCCGGGCTCACCCACATCCAGACTGTGGACGGCGACGGTGACCCGCTCGGCAACCCGAGCCCGACGGCGTGGTGGGAGGACCTGCTGTCCGCCGACAAGGCCTACGGCTTCGAGCTGAACGACGGCGTCTGGTCGGTCGGCGGCAGCGCGCTCTCCGGCGTGTTCAAGACCGGCGGCGCGGGCACGTTCCTGATCATCGATCCGTCCGAGGACCTGTTCATCGTCGTCCTCACCAACCACGGCCTGCCGGACATGGCCGACTTCTTGGTGAAGTTCGACGAGATGCTCGAGGAGATCGGTCCGCACCGGATCGCCGACTCGGTCGCCGACGCGATCACGAGCTCGGGTTCGGGCTCGGGCTCGAGCAGCTGAGGCGCTGCCATGAATCGCGGTCGACGGCCGACGAGGCCGCGACCGCGATCCGGGGTGGCCGTCGCCCTCAGCGGCTGGCCTCTTCGGGGGGCGAGGAGAGGATCTGCAGCTCCTCGCACACGCCGATGCAGTCGACGCCGCTGTGGGTCGGATCGCAGTCGTCGTTCGGGTCGTCGATACACACCTGTCCCATGGGACATTCACCGCCGTTCGGCCCGCCGCAGTGGGCGATCGGCGGCATCAGGCAGATGCCGAGGCAGTCGGCGCCGCCGGCGTCGGGGTCGCAGCTGTCGCTGGGGTCGTCGACGCAGGGCTGGTCTCCGGGGCAGTCGAAGCCGGCGAGGCCGCCGCAGGCGACCGGATCGGCCGGCTGACAATGCCCGGGGCAATCGTTGTCGCCCTGATCAGGAGCGCAGTCATCGGCGCCGTCGTCGCGGCAGACGAGCCCTTCGGGGCACAGCAGACCGACGGGGCCGGCGCAGGGGATGAGCTCGGACGCGTCCGCCTTGCGGGAGTCGAGCGAATCGTGATCGCAAGCGAAGCCGAAGGCAAGGGTGAGCGCGATCCAGGCGAGGTTTTTGTGCTTGGTACGCATGTTTTTTCCCTGACCCGGCCGGGGGCATCGGCCACGCGAAAAGCGAGCGGGGATCGGGCGCGAGCGGCCGTATCGCGGTGAGAGGCCGAGATAACGGCGATAGTCCGGGCGCGGGTCGGCGCATTGCCGCGCAGGCGCGCGTGTAGACAATCGCGTGAGCGCAAAACACGCGCGTGGGACATCGATGCACATGCAGCGAGCTCGAGCGCGAGGCGAATGGCCGGTCGCAGCGGCGAAGCGCAGGCGCCGAACGGCGGCGCGATCGCGAGTGCTGCGATTGCGGGCGAGTGACAGGATCGAAGGATTCGCGGTGTTTGCTGCGAATGCCGCCGAGCCGACGCTCGCGCGCGAACGAGGGCCACGCAGCCGGTGGTGGGATGCTGCGCGACGCAGACGGCCTCGGCGTGGTGGACGTCGGGCATGACGGCGATCCACGGCGACGTCGCGCTCGAGCCGGCGCCGTGGGACGCGGGGCTCGGTGCGCGGGACGAGGCTGCCGGTGCGACATGGTCGCGGAGACAGATCGCCGGCGCCGCGATGGCGTGATGGAAGAGACAGGTGAGGGCGCCAAGGACGGGGCGGTCGTGCGTGGCGCGGGCGGATCGCGTCGCCGCGACCTCGCGCTCCGCCGGATCGGCGCGGCGTGAGCACGCTCAGGTCGCCGGGCCGAGCCGGGCTCGAGCGCTCGTGCCGGGTGCCGCTCGGGATGTCCTCCTCGGGCAGGCGAGAGTCGGCGGAGGATGCGCGAGCGCCTGATCGAGAATTTCGGGCGCCAGGAGCCCTTCCGAGGCAATGCCGGCGCACGGGCGCGCGAGCGCGGGGGCGGGCGAGGGCGATGGCGCGCGGGAGCGGGGGCGGCTTCCCTGGCGGGGCCCTGCCGGCGATGCTCGGCCGGCCCGAGGCCCGCGAGCGCGCGAGGTGAAGCGCGCCGGGATTTCGGAGTCTGAGGACGGCGATGCTCCCGACACCCAAGCTCACCTTCGCGACGCTGCTCGCGTTCCTCTGCAGCTGCACCATCGTTCGAGTGCCGTATTCAGGGCCGAGTTCGCCGCCGAGGGGGGCGGCGGGCAAGCCCAAGCCCGCGAAGAAGCCGAAGCCGAAGCCGGCGAGCCAGACCCCGACCAAGAAGCCGACGCCGAAGCCCGCCAAGCCGCCGTCGGGCGCCGGCAAGCCGGCCAAGCCGAAGCCGCAGCCGAAGCCGCCGGCTCCGCGGCCAGCCCCGAGGCCGGAAGAGCCGCCGCCGCCGAGCGTGCGCGAGGGGACGCAGATGGTCGTGCCGCTGCGCGTCGACTTCGACGAGTCGGTGAAGAAGGTCGACAGCCTGATCCAGAAGACCATCACGCAGGACTGGCAGGTGGTCAGCGACCCGAAGTCGGCGACCAAGATCGAGGTCCGCTACACGGTCTGGCGCGACCCGATCAAGGCCAAGTTCGACGACGGCCGGCTGGACGTGACCGCGAGCGTGCGCTACGCGGCCGATGTGCGCGCGTCGACGAAGATCGGCAAGCGGGTCATCTGGATCACGAAGGGCGAGACGTGGGGCACGAAGGCCGAGCCGCAGAAGGTCGCGGCCAAGTTCCACGCCGACTTCAAGATCGAGGACGACTTCCGCGTCACCGCCGACGCCAAGCTCGACGACATCGACTTCGGGCCGGCGCCGAGCGGGCAGGTGTGCGTCAAGGCGCTGGCGAAGGTGTGCATCAGCAAGGAGACCGTCGCGCCGATGGTCAACAAGAACCTGCAGAAGCAGCTGGTGCCGAAGATCCAGCAGGCCCTCGACCAGGCCGACGCGCAGTTCGAGAAGCAGCTCAACCTGAAGAAGCAGGCGCAGACGCTGTGGACGGCGCTGCAGCAGCCGCAGTCGCTGCAGCAGCTCGGGCAGGGCCGCTGCCCGACCGAGGCCGGGGCGATCTGCTCGACCCCGGCGTGGCTGGTGGCCAAGCCGACATCGATCGGGGTGTCGCAGCCGCGCATGGACGGCAAAGACCTCCGCGTCGACCTCGGGCTCGCCGGGCAGCTGGTGGTGCAGCTCGGCGACAAGCCGGCGGTCAAGCCGACGCCGCTGCCGAAGCTCGAGCCGGTGACCGACGGGCCGGGCTTCGCCGTGAAGTCGCGCCTGCGCCTGCCGCTCGGCCAGCTCAACGAGGAGCTGACGAAGCGGCTCGGCAACCTGTCGTTCGGCGGCCGCGGCTCGCCCGAGATCGTGGTGACCTACGTGAAGCTGGTCGACGAGTCGGCGGCGAGGAACTCGCGCCGCCTGACCGTCGCGGTCGGCGTCGGCGGGGCGATCCGCGGCGAGCTCAAGCTGCAGGGCGAGCTGACGTGGAATTCGCGGGCGCGCGAGCTGTCGATCCAGGACTTCGACTACACGGTCGACTCCGACAACGAGCAGCTGAAGAAGCTGTCGGCGCAGCACTACGCGTCGCTCCGTCAGCTGGTGGCCGACAAGGCGCGCTGGAAGCTCGACACCAAGGCGGCCGCCCTCAGCGACGCGGTGGCGAAGGCGCTCGGGACGGCGCTGGCGGGCCGCCTGCAAGTGGACACCGAGCTGACCGACCTCGAGGTCGAGAACTTCGACGTCAAGGACGGCGTCCTCGACGCGGCGGTGGCCCTGTCCGGCAAGCTTGAGGTCGCGTACACGCCCTGAGCGCGGGCGGGCCGTGCGTCCGCCTCGCAGGAGAGGTCCGAACGGACATGCTTGCAGGGGCATGTCCGTTCGGACATTGTATGGAGTGTAGATTCACGGCGCCGGCTCGCGGTCCAGCGAGCGCATGTCGATGACGAAGCGGTAGCGGACGTCGCTGCGGTCGATGCGGGCGTAGGCGGCGGCGACGTCCTGGATCGGGATGGTCTCGATGTCGGCGACGATGCCGTGGCGGGCGCAGAACTCGAGCATGCGCCGGGTCTCGGGGATGCTGCCGATGGCCGAGCCGGCGATCGACTTGCGCTGGACCAATAGCTCGGCGCCGCTGACGCTGCCGGGGGCGTCGGGCATGCCGACGAGCACGAGGGCGCGGTCCGGTCGCAACAGCCGGAGGTAGGCGTTCCAGTCGAGGGCGGCGCCGACGGTGACGATCACGAGGTCGAAGCGGCCGGCCAGACGGACGAAGGTGTCGGGGTCCGAGGTGGGGTGGTAGTCGTGGGCGCCGAGCGCGAGGGCGTCGGCTCGCTTGGCGCCGGTGCGGCTCAAGACGGTGACCTCGGCCCCGAACGCGCGCGCGAGCTTGACGCCGAGGTGGCCGAGGCCGCCGAGGCCGACGATGGCGACCTTGCGGCCCGGCCCGGCCTGCCAGTGCACGAGCGGGCCGTAGAGGGCGATGCCGGCGCACAGCAGCGGGGCGGCGGCGTCGAGCGGGAGGGCGTCGGGGAGCTCGAGCACGTAGGGGCGCCGGACGACGATCGACTGCGAGTAGCCGCCGTAGGTCGGGACGCCGTCGTGGTCGCGGCCGTTGTAGGTGGGGACGAGGTCGGCGAGGTCCCAGTGCTCGTGCTCGCGGTCGCAGAGGCCCTTCGAGCAGCCGCCGTCGACGAAGCAACCGACGCCGACGCGGTCGCCGACGGCGAGGTCGGTGACGTCGCGGCCGACGGCGCGGACGATGCCGGTGATCTCGTGGCCGGGCACCATCGGGTACTCGGCGCCGCCCCACTCGTCCCGCGACTGGGACAGGTCGGTGTGGCAGATCCCGCAATACGCGACGTCGATGACGACGTCGTCGGGGCGAGGTTCGCGGCGGACGATGGTGGTCGGCGCGAGGCCGCTGGTCGGCGACTGCGCGGCGTAGGCTCGGACTTCGGGCATGGGGCTCCTCGGCGCGAGAGGCTAGGCAGGGCGGCGGCGGTCGAGTAGAGAGGCCGGGCAGGAAGGGCCGATGAGCGAGGTTCAACAATGAGGCGCGAGGACTGGCCGGACCTGGCGGTGTTCGTGGCGGTCGCCGAGGCGCGCAGCTTCACGAAGGCGGCGGCGAAGCTCGGCCTGTCGACGTCGGCGATCAGCCACGCGATGACGGGGCTCGAGGAGCGGCTCGGCCTGCGCCTGCTGCATCGCACGACCCGCAGCGTGGCGCCCACGGCCGCAGGCGAGCGGCTGCTGGCGACGCTGGTGCCGGCGATGGACGGGGTGGCGGCGGCGCTCGACGGGCTGGCCGAGCTGCGCGACGAGCCGGCCGGGCTGGTCCGCCTGACGGTCCACCGCGACGCGGCGCTGCGGCTGCTCGCGCCGCGCCTGCCGGAGTTGGCGCGGCGGTTCCCGCGGGTGGTGCTCGAGATCGTGGCCGACGACGCGCGGGCCGACATCGTGGCCGAGCGCTTCGACGCGGGCGTGCGCCTCGGCGACCTGCTCGACAAGGACATGGTGTCGGTCCGGATCGGTCCGGACGAGCGCACGGCGATCGTGGCGTCGCCCGCGTACCTGACGCGGCACCCGCCGCCGACGACGCCGCAGGAGCTCCGCCTGCACCGCGCGATCAATTTCCGCCACTCGTCCGGCCCGCTCTTCAAGTGGGAGCTCGAGCAGGACGGCCGCAAGCTGGTGGTGGCGATGGAGTCGGCGATGATCACCAACGAGCCGCGGCTGATGGTTGAGGCGGCGCTCGCCGGGGTCGGCCTGGCCTACGTGCTCGCCAGCCACGTGGCCACGCACGTGGCCGCCGGCGCGCTGGTGCCCGTGCTCGCCGACTGGTGCCCGGTGTTCCCCGGGAGCTTTTTGTACTGGCCGAGCCGCCGGCACGTGACGCCGGCGCTGCGGGCGGTGATCGAGGTGCTGCGCCTCGAGCGCCGGCGCTGACGCGAGTCCTCCGTCGAAGGGATGGTCGAGGGGACGGATGGCTGTATGGACATGCTCGATGGAGCATGTTCACAAGGTCATGTGCCACGAATGGGGCAAGCGAGGGCTTCGACGACGGCGCTGCCGGCGGGGGCGTGGCTGACCTGGGCGTCGAGGCTGCCGCCGACGACGTGGACGGCGCCGCGGAAGACGACGGCGCGGGCGAAGTTGCGGGCGGTGGGCAGGGGCGCGAGGGGCTGCCAGCCGGCGTGCGGGTCGAGGCGCAAAACGTCGGCCAGGACCTGGCGGCGCGCCTGCGACTCGCCGCCGAACAGGTGGATCGCGCCGCAGAAGACGGCGGCGCCGGCGGTGCCGCGCGGCTCGACGGGAGGGCCGACGGTCCAGGCGTCGGCGGCCGGATCGAAGATGTCGACGGCGCCGAAGTCCTGGTCGCCGCTGCGGCCGCCGATGGCGAGCAGCTTGCCGTCGAGGACGACGGCGGCCGGGCTGCCCTCGGCGCGCGGCAAGGGGGCGCGCGCGGACCAGGTGCGGCTGGCCGGGTCGTAGACGTCGTGGTCGGCGAGGGTCGAGCGCGCGTTGCCGCCGCCGAGGACGTGGATCCGGCCGTCGAGGACGACGGCGGCGTGACCCCCTCGCGGGGCGGGCAAGGGCACGCCGGCGCTCCAGGTGCGGGTGCGCGGGTCGTAGAGGTCGACGTCGGCGCGCGGGATGTTGGTGGTGGTGTCGAAGCCGCCGATCAGGTGGATCCGTCCGTCGAGGGCGACCGCCGCCGGAGCGTTGAGGCCCGGGGCCGGGGAGCGCGGCGTCGACCGTCCAGCGCTCGCCGTCGAAGCGCTCGACCTCCGCGACGGGGGCGCCGTCGCGGCCGGTGCCGGCGAGGGCGTAGATGGCGTCGTCGGTGGCGACGACGGCGTGGGCGGCTCGCGGGTGGAGCAGCGACGGCGCCGACCGCCAGGTCGCCGGCGGCGGGGTGCAGGCGAACACGGCGAGCAGCGCGAGGGCGAGGCGCGGCGGGGCGATGCGAGTGAGACCCCGGTCGCGCGCGGGCGGTTGCACGCGCTCGTACGATTCGCGGCCGCGGGCGGAGAGGTCGATTCGGCCCGCGCCGAGCAGGATCTCGCGGCCGCGTGCGGACGGGGACGGCCGCGCCGAGCGGGGTTTTGCGGCTGCACGGCGGCGCTAGCGAATCGCAGGACCGCGGCGCTTACCGGCGAGCAGCTGCATGGCGAAGGCGATGCCGTCCTGCAGGGTGCCGTGGGTGGCGATGCCGCGCAGGTCGATGCCGAGGTCGACGAACAGCGAGGCGGTCGCCGGGTTGACGCCGGTCAGGACGGTGCGCGCGCCGAGCAGGCGCAGCGCCGATGCAGCCTGGAGCAGCGCGATCGCGCCGCCGGTGTCGATGCCCTTCATGCCGGTGACGTCGAAGATGACGACGCGCATGCGCCCGGCCTCGGCGCCCTGGAGGGCGGTGTGCAAGAGGTGCTCGCAGCGGGTGGTGTCGAGGGTGCCGATGAGGGGCATGACGACGATCGCGTCGGTGATCGGGATCATCGGCGTCGACAGCTCGGCGAGCATCGCCTGCTGCATGCGGATCATCTCCTCCTGCATGGCGGCGCGGGCCTGCTCGGCCCGCTCGCGCTCGCCGAGCTCGGCCGACAGCCGCTCGTTGGCGGCCCGCAGGTCGGCGGTGCGCTGGGCGACGTCGGCCTCGAGGCGCTCGTTGGCGGCGACGACGTGGCGGTAGAGCAGGGCGTTCTCGACGGCCGTCACCGCCTGGGCGCACAGCACCTGCAGCAGCTCGACGCGGCCGCGGCTGAAGGCGTCGCGGATCAGGTCGTTCTCGACGACGAGGATGCCGCTGGTGCGCCGGCGGTGCGCGAGCGCGAGGCACAGCACCGACTTGACCTGGCGCGCGGCGAGGGCCGGGTCGGCGGCGAAGCGGACGTCGCGGGCGACGTCGCCGAGGACCACGGCCTCGCGGGTGCGGGCGACGTAATGGACGAGCGTGGCCGGGACGTCGGGGCGGGCGGCCAGCGGGGTGCCGGGGACGACCTCGACGACGTCGCTGTCGGCCGCGGCGACGGCCGCGAGCTCGAGCGCGCCGTCGCGGTCGAGCACGAGGTACACGCGCGTGCCGCCGGCGTTCTGCATGACGATGCGGACCAGGCGGTCGAGCAGCTTGTCGAGCTCGATCTCGCCGACCAGCGCCTGCCCGAGCCGCACGACCGTCGCCAGGTCGAGCGCGGCCCCGCCGTCGACCGCGGCGCCGTCCTCGGACGCGAGGACGGGCGGAGTCAGCGGCGCGGCGGCCGCCTGCGGGAACTCGCGGGCGATCAGCGCGGCCTTGGCAGGGGCGCCCCACTGCACGAACCCGTCGTGGGCGGCGCGCATGTACACCGGGGCGATGAAGTGGCGCTGGCGCTCGCGGTAGAACTCGCCGCACAGGGCGTTGGCCAGCGCCTCGTACTGAGTGAAGCCGTTCCGCCGGGCGGAGGCGATCGCCTGGTCGTACAGCTCCTCGGCCTCGAGCGCCCGGCCGCCGACGCGCGCCTCCTCGGCGCGCACGAGCAGGTACTTGTGCTCGAAGTTCTCGGGGCAGTCGTCGGCCCAGCGCCCGAGCTTGTAGAGGCTGTCGCGCAGCAGGTCGCGGTCGCCCAGCGCCTGGGCCGGATCGACGTCGCGGGCGCGCGCGCACACGGCCAGCGCCTCGTAGAGGTGGAAGGTCGCCTCGATCGGCATCGCCATCACCGCGCCGAGGACCTCGCGCGCGGCGGCGGCGGCGGCCAGCGCCTCGTCGTGGCGACCGTAGGTGTACAGCAGGATCAGGCGGATGATGTGATGGAAGGCGATGCCGCAGCCGAAGCTGGCGCCGGTCAGGGCGTCGAGGCACTCGCGGGCGTCGAAGTCGTCGCTGTCGAGCAAGGTGCCGGGGCGGACGCGGCCGGCCAGGCTGTCGAGGAACTGCTGCTGCAGGCGGATGGTCTGATAGACGGGCTCGTTGTTGCTGGCGCGCGCGAAGGCGGCGAACCGCTCGGCCGCGCGGCGGGCCTCGCTCAGCGGGGTGCCGACCTCGATGTGCTGCCAGACTGTCTCGAAGGCCAGGAAGGAGGCGTACACGAGGTCGCCGGCCGACACGCAGGCGTGGAAGGCCTGCTCGAGGATCGGGAAGTCGGTGCGCAGCGGGCGGCGCCAGAAGTTGATGTGGTCGCCGTGCAAGTGGAGCAGGGTGCCGCGCAGCTTGGTGTCGCCGAGGCGCTCGTTGAGCTGGATCGACATCTCCGAGAAGGCGTAGCCGGCGGCGGCGTCGGCGAACACGGCGACGAGCATGAAGCCGTACACGCTGTAGGCGAAGCAGGAGTCCTCGGCGTTGCCGTGGCGCAGCGAGAAGTTGACGGCCTTGAGCGCGAAGTACGGGAACACCTTCGGCCGGCCGATGTACGCGCACGGCATGATGCCGACCATCAGCGAGAGGATCGCGCGGTGGACCGGGTCGGTCATCAGCGGCGCGTCGAGCAGCGAGGGGATCGGGCGCCCGGCGAGGTTGCCGGCGATCGCGGTGGCCTCGTCGCTCATCGCGGCCTGCAGGGCGGCGTCGCCGTCGGGCAGCTCGACGCCGAACAGGGCGAGGCCCCGCACGCCGAGGTCGACGCCGGCGTCGTAGCGGCCGGCGACCTGGTAGAGGCGCATCTGCAGGATGTAGACGTTGGCGCGATCGACGTCGCCGCGCGCGCGGGCGTGGATCAGGTCGAACAGCTGCCCGGCCCGCTCGTAGGCGCCCGACAGCGACTCGCACTCGGCGAGCTCGCAGTGCAGCGCGTACGCGTGGGCGTAGTCGTGGTCCCACGCGCCGTCGGCCAGCAGGGCGATGCCGGCGCGCAGGTACTGGACCGCGGCCGCGTAGGCGGTCGACTTCTTGGCGTGCCGGGCGACGGCGAGGTCGAGCGCCGAGACCCGCCGCCGCTCGGCCGGGTCGACCATGCGTTCGCGGCCGCGGTCGAGGTGATCGACGACGTCGAACAGCTCGTCGGGCCGCGCGTCGGCGCCGAGCCGCGCCAGCAGCAGCCGGCCGATCTGCAGGTGCGTGTCGGCCCGCTGGTCCGCCGGGACGAGCGCGTACGCGGCCTGCTGCACGCGATCGTGCGAGAAGTGGTAGGACAGGTCGAGCGCGCCGTCCGGCGCGCCCGACGGCGCGGGCGCGACGTGGTGGACGAAGCGGTAGTCGTTGCTGTCGGGCAGGACGAGGCCCTCTTCGAGCGCCTCCCACAGCGCGGCCGCGGTCGCCTCCAACGGCTCGCCGCAGATGGTGGCGAGCGCGGCGAGCGTGAACTTGTGGCCGATGCAGGCGGCGAGCCGCAGCGCGCGCTGGGTCGCCTCGCCGCAGCGGCGCAGGCGCTGGCCCATGAACTCGACGACGTTGGCGGTGACCTCGCGCGCCTCGATCGCGGCGAGGTCCCAGGTGAAGGCGCCGTCGCCGGCGCCGGGGCGCAAGAGGCCGTCCTGATAGAGGCCGCGCAGGAACAGGCCGACGAAGAAAGGGTTGCCGTCGGTCTTGCGCCCCACGACCCGCGCGAGCGGCATGGCGTGCTCGACGGTGCCGCCGAGCACGTCCGCGAGCAGCTCGCCGAGGTGCTGCGGGGTGAGCGGGCCGAGCTCGAGGCGGTGGACGGCGAGGCCCTTGCCGCGCAGCTCGTCGACGGCGGCGGTCAGCGGGTGGGCGGGGCCGACCTCGTTGTCGCGGTAGGCCCCGACGACCAGCAGCCGCCGCGGCGAGGGCGAGGTCAAGCAGGTCTGCAGCAGCTTGAGCGAGGCGAGGTCGGCCCACTGCAGGTCGTCGAGGAACAGCACGAGCGGGCCGGCCTCGCCGGCGAAGGTCTGCACGAACCCGTCGACCAGCCGGTTGAAGCGGTTGAGCGCCTCGGTGGGCCCGAGCTCGGGCGCGGGCGGCTGCGGCCCGAGCACGTGCGCGAGCTCGGGGATCAGGTCGACCAGCACCTGCGCGTGGCCGTCGGCGGCCCGCAGGATGTCGTCGCGGACGCGGGCCAGACGATCGCCGCCCTCGCCGAGGGCGTGGCGCAGCAGGTCGCGGAAGGCCTGCACGAACGGGGCGTAGGGGGCGTTGCGCGCCAGCTGGTCGAACTTGCCGGCGACGAAGACGCCGCCGTCGCGGGCGATCGTCTTGTGCAGCTCGTGGACGAGCGCGCTCTTGCCGATGCCGGAGTAACCGGCGACCAGCAGCAGCTCGGTGCCGCCGCCGCGCACCCGCGCGAACGCCTCCAGCAGGGCCCGCAGCTCGTCGTCGCGGCCGTAGAGCCGCTGCGGCAGGCGCAGCGCGGCGGTCGCCTCGTGGCGCGCGAGCGGGAAGTCGGCGATGCCGCCGTCGGCGTCGAGCCGGCGCAGGCACTCGTGCAGGTCGGCGGACAGCCCGCTGGCGCTCTGGTAGCGCTCCTCGGGCGCCTTGGTCAGCAGCCGCATCACCAGGGCCGAGACGACCTCGGGCACGTCGACGAGCTGCCGCGGCGGCGCGGGCAGGCGGGCGATGTGGCTGTGCACGAGCTCGAGCGGGTCGTCGCCGGGGAACGGCGGGGCGCCGGTGAGCAGGTGGTAGAGCGTGGCGCCGAGCGAGTAGAAGTCGGTGCGGAGATCGAGCGGCCGATTCATGCGCCCGGTCTGCTCGGGCGACATATAGGCGAGGGTGCCCTCGAGCGCGTCGAGGCTGGTGGGCCGCTGCGCCTCGACCGACAGCCGCGTGGCCAGGCCGAAGCCGAGCAGGTGGACCGTCAGCGGCTCGCGCCGGACGACGATGTTGGCCGGCTTGATGTGCTTGTGGATGATGCCGCTGGCGTGGACGCCGACGAGGATGTCGGCGACCGCGGCGGCGATCGCCAGCGCCTCGCGCAAGGGCAGGCAGCCGCCCCGGAGGACCGCGTCGAGCGGCTCGCCCGGCGGCGAGGCGAGCACGAGCGCGAGGTGGTCGCCGTGGCGCTCGAGCGCGTGCGCCGGGACGACGCCGGGCACCGCGAGGTCGCGGAGGAGCGAGTACTCGTGCTGCAGCCGGGCGAGGTCCCGCGCCGTCGGCGGCGAGCGCCGCGGCAGCCGCAGGATCACCGGGGCGCGGTCTTCGCTGCGAAACCCGCGATACAGCGCGGTCTCGGCGTCCTCATGCATCGATTCGACGATCGTATATGGACCGAATGTGGACATTCCCGCTCGTCTCGCGCCGAGGCGCGCTCCGCCGCCGTCGCGGCGCGGCGCTCTCAATAATGTCACGACCCTACTCAAAATTCTCGGCCCGGGTCAAGCCTCGAGCGAGCCCCGCGCCGGCGGCCGCTCCGCTCGGTGCCGAGATTGCGTGTCGGTGCGTCGCGGATATCTTGGCACTCGCCCCCGCCGGCGCAGCGGAGGCTGCTTTCGCGGGCCAGGAGGGCCGCTGCGGGCCGCTGGAAGCGGTGCAGCGGGCAGCATCGAGGAGATGACGCCCGCTCGTGGCCCGAGGCGGACGCGAGGATTGTCCAGATTCCCTGGGCTGCCACTCCTCCCCTTGGAACGTGTATCAGGCCAGGCCGGGTTGGAAAACATGGGCTCGGGTCGCGAGGCGCCCGGCGCGACAATCGTGGGATCTCGACTGCTCGCAATTCCTCACCCTGGGACGTGTGTCGGGCCCCGCGCCGGCAGCAGGCCGGGTTGGAAACGTGGGCTCGGGTAGCGAGGCGCCCTGGTACATTCGTGGGATCGCGCTGCTCGCAATCGGCGGAGGCGGGCATCGCCGGTCGCCGACGCCGGGCGAGTCGGGCCAATGCCCGCGGCGGGCCGCGTATTCGCGGGCGAGGTCGCGCGAGGCCACGGCGTCGTCGCGCAGCGTCGGGGTGAGCTGGCCGGCGATCGCTTCGTCGTAGCGCTCGGCGGCGTCCACCGCTGCGGGGCTCGCCGCTCGAGGTCCGCGCGCAGCCACGCCGCCTCCGCGCGCGTGGCGGACCTGCGGGGCCTCGGGGTCGGCGGGGAAGAGGGCCACGAAGGCGGCGTAGAGGCGGTCGACCGCATCGGCGGGCGTCCGCGCGCGCGTGCGGTAGAATTCGCGGTGCAGGGCGAACGCGAGTTCGAGGCTGGGCTTGCGCGTGAGCGCGGTGCAGCGAGCGAGGTGCTTCGCGTCCGGCCGGGCGCGGTCAGGGGGTGGACCAGGGGGGCCTGGAGGCGCTCGAGCTCGGCGAGCTGCCGGGCGCGGTCGCCGAGCTGCGCCACGCCGCGGACGGCGGCCTCTTGCCATTCGCAGGCGCGCGGGTCGTCCGGCGCGCGCTGCTGCAGGGTGTGTATAGCTCGGTCGCCTCGGCGAGCTTGCCGCGCTCGAGCCGGTGCTCGCCGAGGTGCACCACCAGGTCCACGCCCTGGCCGGGGGCCATCCGCGCCTCGTCCATAAATCGCCAGCCGCGGCGCGCGGCCGGGGGAGCGCAGGCGAAGGAGCCGGCGCGGTCCTCCGGCTCGCACAGGAGCGATTCGAAGGACAACAACACGGACAGGACCAGCGCGGGCGGGCTCGTGAGGCCGCAGACAGCGGGCTCCCGTTCGTGTCTGGAGCGCCGCCGGGGACGCGCGGAGTTCTTTCTCATGCGCCGAGGTTCGTCGGGCCGGTCCGGATGATCGCGGGCCGGCGCGGGCGCGCGGCGAACGGCGCCGGAGTCCGACGATTCAATGAACGTGGCCGTCCGGGTGGAGGCGCAGCCACGCTCGCGCCGATTCGACGATCGGCGGCGATGGATCGAGTCGCGGCTGCGACCGCGCGCGCGCGGCGAACGGCGCCGGAGTCCGACGATTCAATGGGCGTAGCCGTCCGGGTGGAGGCGCAGCCACGCCCACGCCGATTCGACGATCGTCGTCAAGGTACCGAGGCGCGGCTGCCACCCGAGCTCTTGCTGGATCCGCGCCGAGCTGGCGACCAGGACCGCCGGATCGCCGGCCCGGCGGGCGCCGAGCCGCACGGGGATCGGCGCGCCCGTCACCAGGCGGGCGGTGTCGACGACCTGGCGCACGGTGTAGCCGGCGCCGCCGCAGCCGAGGTTGTAGATGCGGCTGCCGCGGTCGAGGCCCGAGAGCGCGAGGACGTGGGCGCGGGCGAGGTCGACGACGTGGATGTAGTCGCGGACGCAGGTGCCGTCGGGGGTCGGGTAATCGTCGCCGTAGACGGTGACGTACGGCGAGCGGCCGAGAGCGACCTGCAGCACCAAGGGGATGAGGTGGGTCTCGGGGTCGTGGCTCTCGCCGCAGCGGGCGCTGGCCCCGGCGGCGTTGAAGTAGCGCAGCGAGGCGGAGCGCAGGCCGTAGGCGCGCTCGTACCAGGCGAGCGCCCGCTCGAGCGCGAGCTTGGTCTCGCCGTAGGGGTTCGTCGGCCGCGTCGGCGCGGTCTCGTCGATCGGCTGGGTCTCGGGCTCGCCGTAGACGGCGGCGGTCGACGAGAACACCAGGCGGTGCACGCCGGCCGCGACCATGGCGTCGAGCAGGCCGAGCCCGGCGACCACGTTGTTGTCGTAGTACTTGGCCGGGCTCTGCACCGATTCGCCGACCAGCGAATCGGCGGCCATGTGGACCACGGCCTCGATGCGGGCGTCGCGGAGCAGGCGGCGCAGCAGCTCGGTGTCGCGCAGGTCGGCGCGGACCAGCTCGACCCCGGCCGGGACCGCGTCGGCGTGGCCCTTGCTCAGGTTGTCGATCACGGCGACCTCGTGGTTGGCGGCGAGGAGCTCCTCGACGACCACGCTGCCGATGTAGCCGGCGCCGCCGGTGACGAGTACACGCATCGTTCAGGCTCCTCGCGGCGCGGCCGCGCCGGGGTGTTGGAAGCAGGGGCCGCTGGGGTGGCGTCGCGCCCACGGCGGCGGGTAGTGCAGACGCGACGGCAGGCGCCACCAGCCGGGCGCGCCCAGGGCCGGGTGGTCGCCGGCGGGCCCGGCGGCGAGGCCGGCGAGGTAGCGCGCGAGCTCGGTGGGGCGCGGGGTCCCGTCGCGCACGTCGAAGGCGCCGGGCTCGTATTGACCTGTCTCTCGGGTCACTAGACAGTGCCAGTCGTAGGCGCCGAACAGGGACCACGCCGTGACCGCGCGGACGTCGATCCCGGCGGCCCGGCAGCGCTCGGCGGCCCGCCACAGCTCGTCGAACCAGCGGATCTGCTCGTCGACGTCGCAGGCGAGGTGGGCCTCGGTGACGGCGATGGGGAGCCGGTAGCGGGCGCCGAGCTCGTGGAGCAGCTCGTACGGCCACAGCATGCCGTCGTCGCACACGCGCACGGCCTCGACGTCGACGTAGCGGTGGCGGCCGTTGCCGCCGGCGATGATGTGAGGGTAATGCTCGAGGCGGTCGTCGAGGAAGCGGACGCTGGTGATGTAGTGATTGGCGCCGAGCAGGTCGGGCGGGGGCAGGTCGCGCAGGAGCGCCAGCTCGCCGTCGTCGATCCCGAACGCGCGCAGATACGTGTAGAGCGGGTGGCCGCGGTCGACCCGACCGCACAGCAGGTCGTGCGAGAGGAACCGGCGCTCGTTCTCGAATTCGGCCTGGTAGAGCAGCGCGGGGGTGGCCAGCGTCGCGCCCAGGTCCTCGGTGTGGACCAGGCGGGCGCGCGGGTTGACGCGCCGGATCTCCCGCATCGCCCATTGAGTCGCCAGGCACTGATTCACGAGCGCCCGGCAGAACGAGGCGTCGTTGCGGTGATGCGGGTACCAGTGGCCGTAGAGCCCGCTGAAGCGGGCGGTGGTCAGCGGCTCGTTAACCGGGGTGTAATACTCGACCCACGGGTAGCGGCGGGCCACCGCGCGGGCGAAGCGGGCCAGCAGGCGGGGGAAGTCGGGGTCGAGCAGGTGGGTGTGCGGCGGGCCGCTGCCGTGGTGGAGCAGGCCGACGATCGGGGTCAGGCCCCACGCGGACAGCATCGCCAGGCGGCGGTCGGACCAGGTGAAATCGAGGTAACCGGGTTAACGCTCGGTCCGCTCCCATAATACGGGGTAGCGGACGACGCGGACGCCGAGGCCGGCGATCGCGTCGATGTCGGCGTGGCGGCGGTGGTGGCCGCTGGCGACGAGCTGGTCGTGGAAGCGGTCGCCGACGCGGTTGACGGTGCATTCGACGCCGCCCCACAATTCCAGGGGGGCCGAGGTGGGCGTGGGGTCCATGGCGTCCTCGTCACTCGCGCAGCCGGGCGTAGAGCGTCAGCGCCTGGGCCACTACCTGATCCATGTTGTAATAGCGGTAGGTGCCGAGCCGGCCGGCGAAGTGGACGCCCGGGGTGGCGTCGGCGAGGGCCTTGTAGCGGCGGTACAGCTCCGCGTTCTCGGGCCGCGGGACCGGGTAGTACGGGTCGCCGTCGTCGCACGGGTACTCGTAGACGACGCTGGTCTTGGCGTGGTCTTGCCCCGTGAGGTACTTGAACTCGGTGATCCGCGTGTACGGCTGCTCGTTGGGGTAGTTGACGACGGGGGCGGGCTGGAACACCGGCTTGTCGTGGGTCTCGTGGTGAAACCGCAGCGATCGGTAGGGCAGCTTGCCGAACCGGTGGTCGAAGAACTCGTCGACCGGGCCGGTGTAGATCATCTCGCGGAAGGCGACCTCGCCGGCGACGTCGCGGTAGTCGGCGTTGAGCAGCACCTTGATGCCGGGGTGGGCCAGCATGCGCTCGAACATGCGGGTGTACCCGTGGCGGGGCATGGCCTGGTAGGTGTCGCCGAAGTAGCGGTCGTCGCGGCTCAGGCGGATCGGCACGCGCGCGGTGACCGAGGCGTCGAGCTCGCCGGGGTCGAGGCCCCACTGCTTGCGCGTGTAGTTGCGGAAGAACTTGGTGTAGAGGTCGCGGCCGACCCGGCTGACGATCACGTCCTCGGAGGTGCGCACCGCCTCGACGTGCTCGGCGCGCTCGGCGAAGAACTGCTCGAGCTCGAGCGAGGTCAGGCTGAGGCCGTACAGGCGATTGACGGTGTCGAGGTTGATCGGGATCGGCAACAGCTGGCCGTCGACGCTGGCCAGCACCCGGTGCTCGTAGGGCCGCCAGGCGGTGAATCGACCGAGGTAGTCGAACACCTCGCGCGAGTTGGTGTGGAAGATGTGCGGGCCGTACTTGTGCACGAGCACGCCGGCGTCGTCGTAATGATCGTAGGCGTTGCCGCCGATGTGCGGGCGCCGGTCGACGAGCAGCACCCGCTTGCCGGCGCCGGCCGCCAGCCGCTCGGCGAGCACGCAGCCGGCGAAGCCCGCGCCGACGATCAGGTAGTCGAACATGGGCCCACCTTCGATATGCCGCCCGCCCGGTTGGCGCGCACGGCGGCGGCGATCAGCGACTCCATCTGCGCCCAGGTGTGATCCCACGAGCCGCGGGCGAGGAACGCGTCGACCCGCTGCAGCCACTCCGCGCGCCGCGACTGCTCGAGCGCGCGGTCGACGGCGGCGACGAATTCGGCCGGCGTGTCGGCGATGGCGACCAGGCCCTCGCGGCCGTAGGGCTCGACGACGTCGCGGATCGAGGTCGAGACGACGGGCCGCCCCGAGGCCAGGTACTCCGGCGTCTTGGTCGGACTGATGAAGCGCGTCGAGTCGTTGCGGGCGAACGGCATGAGCGCGACGTCCCAGCCGGCGATGTAGGCCGGCAGCTCGGCGTAGGGCTTCTGCCCGAGGTAATGGATGTTGGGCCGGTGCGGCAGCGCGGCCCGATCGATCTTCGCCACCGGGCCGACCATGACGAACGTGAAGCCCGGCCGCAGCTCGGCGGCGGCCGCCAGCAGCTCGAGGTCGAGCCGCTCGTCGATGACGCCGAAGTAGCCGAGCCGCGGCCGGCCGAGCTCCGCCTGGTCGCACGGCTCGGGCTGCACGGCGCGGGCCTGGCGGAAGTGCGGGGCGTCGATGCTGCTGGGGAACAGGTGCGCGCTCGGCCGCAGCGCCCGCTTGGCCTCGTAGAGGCTGCGGCCGCCGGTGAACACGAGGTCGGCGCTGCGCAGCAGGTCGCGCTCGCGCTCGCCCAGGGCCCGGGGGGCGCCCCAGAAGCCCGACAGCTCGTCCATGCAATCGTACACGGTGGCGGCGGGCTGAAGGTGGCGCGTGAAGCCGAGCGCCATCGGCGTGTAGTACCAGAGCACGTAATTGCCGAGCCGCTGGCTGCCGATCAGGTCGTCGACGAGGCAGCGCAGGACCATCTCGGTCTCGTCTTCGTCGAGGTCGGGCGGCAGGTGGGGGACCACGACGGTCACGCCGCAGTCGCGGCGGCTGCACTCGAGCCGCGGCAGGGCGTCGCCCCGGACCGGCTCCTCGACGAAGAACACCCGCCGCGCCCGGGCGCAGCGCGACAGGAGGTGCTGCGGGCGCTGGTAGACGAAGTCCCAGCGGAGGTGCGACAGACACACGAGATCGAAGTCCGCCAGGGCCCGCGGAGGGTCGACGGCGCGGCGCGGCGCGGTCCGGTCGTGCTCGAGAGCGCTCATGATTCGAGATTCATGGGTTGGTTTTGTTGTGCGTGCAACCATGGAAGGATGACCATCGGCTCGCGCGGCAAGATCCCGGAGTAGGCGGCGACGACGTCGAGCGCGACCGCGGCGGTGTGGGCCTGCCAGGTGAGGATGACGACGGCGCCGCCGAAGCCCCCGCCGGTGAGGCGCGCGCCGAGGACCTCGGGATGACGGCGGGCGAGGGCCACCAGGAGGTCGATCGCCGGCAGCGAGACCTCGAAGTCGTCGCGCATCGACCGGTGCGACTCGTCGAAGAGCCGCCCGAGCGCGGGCAGCTCGCCGGCCGTCAATGCGCGCACGGCGGCGAGCACCCGCTGGTTCTCGTGGACGACGTGGCGGGTGCGCCGCGCCAGCGGCTCGGGCAGGCCGTCGATCCGCGGGTCGTCGGGCTCGACGTCGCGGAGCTGCGCCACGCCGAGCAGCCCCGCGGCCTGCTCGCATTCGGCCCGCCGGGTCCTGTAATTGCCGGTGCTGTGATCGTGGGCGACGCCGGAGTCGATGACGACGAGGCCGAGGTCCTGCGGCAGGGCGATCGATTCGACGACCAGCGAGCGCGTGTCGATGAACAGGGCCGAGCCCTCGTCGCCGCGGCTGCAGACCAGCTGATCCATGATGCCCACCGGGGCGCCGACGAACTCGGTCTCGGCGCGGTGGGCGAGCGCGGCGAGGACGTCGTCGTCGAACGCCAGCGAGAACAGCTTCCGCAGGCCGCGCAGCAGGGCGACCTCGAGGGCGGCGCTCGACGACAGGCCGCTCCCGACCGGCACGTCCGAGTCGACGTGGAGCTCGAAGCCGGCCAGCGCTCGCCCCTCGCCCGCGAGCACGGCGGTGATGCCCTGCACGTAGTCGAGCCAGCCGCCGGTCTTGCGCTCGCTGCCGAGCTCGTAGCCGACCACGCCGGGCCGCTGGGCGCTGGCGGCCCGCACGGTCCGGTCGGCGCGGCGCCTCAGCTGCACGCGGGTGCGCTGCGGCAGCGCGGTCGGCAAGACGTAGCCGCCGTTGTAGTCGGTGTGGTCGCCGATCAAATTGACGCGACCCGGCGCGCTGGCACACACGTCGCTGCTGTGGCCGAACAGCGCGGCGAAGACGTCGCTATCCGTCATCGAGCGTCACCTCGACGGCTCGCAGCTCGGCGGCCTTGTGTTCGGGCAGGGTCTCGGCGGTGAACACCCCGCCGCCGAGCTCGGTGCCGGCGAGGTACTTGAGCCGGCCGGGCATGCGATAGGGCGGGTAGAACTCGATGCGCAGCTGGGTCTCCGGGTGCAGGTCGCCGTCGCACGGGGCCTGGTAGCAGGCCATCACGTAGGGGAAGGGTCGGCCCCACAGGCCGTCGTACTTGAGCAGCGTCGTCTTGAGCGCGCGCGCGAGGTCGGCCCGGACCTCGGCGTCGAGCGCGAGGAAGGAGGGGCACGGCACGCGCGGCGTGACCCACACCTCGTAGGCGTAGCGGGCGCACACGGGCACGAGGGCGACCGCCCGCGGGCCGCTGTAGAGGATCCGCTGGTCGGCCGCGAGCTCGGCCTCGAGCAGCTCGAGCGCGAGGGTCCTGCCGTGGAGCGCGTGGTACTGCCGGGTCTGCGCGAGCTCGCGGGCCGGGATCGGCGGCACGAACGGGTAGGCGTAGATCTGGCCGTGCGGGTGGTGCAAGGTGACGCCGACCTCGACGCCGCGGTTCTCGAACGGGAACACGTAGGCGATCTCGGCGCGCTGGCCGAGCTCGGCGGTGCGATCGGCCCAGACGTCGAAGATCAGCTCGATCTGCGCCAGCGGCAGCCTCCCCAGCGATTGCTGCGGGTCGCGCGAGAACACCACGACCTCGCAGGCGCCGACGCCGGCGGTGGTGTCGACGATCTCGCGCGGCGGCGGGCCCGCGTCGGCCGACAGCGAGGGGTACAGGTTGTCGAACACCGCGACGTCCCAGGCGCAGCCGGGCACCTCGGTCGGCTGATTCGGGTCGCTCGACGGCAGCAGAGGGTTGTACTCGGGCGGCGGCAAGAAGGTGCGGGTCTGGCGGTGGGTCGCGTACACCACCCATTCGGAGCGCAGCGGGTGCCAGCGCATGTGCGAGCCGCCGTGACCGCCGCGCGGCCCGTCGACGTCGCACTCCGGCGGCGGCGAGGTGCGGCCGTAGAGGTGGAGCATGCGACCGTCGGGCTTGACGAGGCTGCGCTTGAACACGCTACACCTCCTGCCCGTGCTGGCCGTGGTCGTCGTGCGGGGTCGGCGGCCCGAGCCCGTTGAGCGCGGCGATCTGCTCGAGCGGGAGCTTGGGCGTGCGGTCGGCGTACAGGAGGCCGTTGGCCTCCTGATAGGTGTCGGCGAACTGCGTATAACAATAGCCGGCGAGGATGTCCTGGGCGCGCACGACCGCGAACAATGCGTGCAGGCGGCGCGCGAGCTCGGCGGCGTCGTTCGAGCGGCTGTAGCCCCAGGTGCTGCGGCGGTCGTCCGAGAAGGCGATCCCGCCGAACTCCGACAGGACGACGGGGTGGTCGATGGTCTGGAAGTTGCCGATCACGAGCTCGCGGCCGCCGAAGCGCTCGCGCTCGTAGAGGTTGCTGCGCACGTTCGGCGCCTGGTAGCGGACGAGCATCCGCTCCGGGTCGACCTCGTAGTCGTGGATGCCGATGATGTCGGTGGCCACGCTCTCCCACCCGTCGTTGCCGACGACCGGCCGGTTGGGGTCGAGGGTCCGGGTCAGGTGATACAGCGCGGTGACGTAGTGGCGCTCGGACGGGTTGTCGGGCAAATTCGGCACGCCCCACGACTCGTTGAACGGCACCCACGCGGCGATGCAGGGGTGGCTGGCGTCGCGCGCCAGCACCTGGATCCACTCCTGGATCAGCGCCTGCACCGAGCGACCGGTGAAGCGATACGCGCTCGGCATCTCCTCCCAGACCAAAAGGCCGAGGCGGTCGGCCCAGTAGAGGTAGCGCGGATCCTCGATCTTCTGGTGCTTGCGCACGGCGTTGAAGCCCATGGCGAGGACGAGCTCGACGTCCCGCCGCAGCGCGGCGTCGTCCGGGGCGGTGATGCCGGTCTCGGGCCAGTAGCCCTGGTCGAGGACCATGCGCAGGCGGATCGGCCGGCCGTTGAGCAGGATCTGGTCGCGGTGGACCGAGATCGTGCGCAGGGCGGTGTAGCTGCGCACGGCGTCGACGACGACGCCGTGGTCGTCGACGAGCTCGATCTCGGCGTCGAGCAGGTTGGGCGAGCCGGGGCACCACAGCAGCTCGTTGCGCGCGTCGTCGATGCCGGGATCGGAGAGCGGGATCCGGCGGTGCAGCTCGCTGTGGGTGCATTGGTACTGATCCTCGACGAGCAGGCGCTGGCCGCTGAAGAGCCGCAGCCGCAGGCTCAGCGTCGCCGGCACGAGGCCGGCGATCTGCGACGAGAAGCCGATCTCCCACCGGTGGAGGTTCGAGGTCCAGCGCAGGTGGGCGATGTGGACGTGCGGGACGCGCTCGAGCCACACGCTCTGCCAGATGCCGGAGGTGCGGTGGTACCAGATCGAGTGCGGCTGCTCCTGCCAGTCCTGCTTGCCGCGCGGCTTGGCGAGGTCGTGCGGGTCGTCGACGGCGCGCACGACCAGCTCGATCGGCTTGTCGCCGCCCCCCATGTGCGTGACCTCGACCGAGAACGGGGTGTAGCCGCCCTCGTGGGTGGCCACGTGGGCGCCGTCGATCCACACGGTGGTGGCGTAGTCGACCGCGCCGAAGCGGACGAACAGCCGCTCGCGCGGCGACGCGGGCGGGAGGAGCAGGTGGCGCCGATACCAGCAGGCGATGAAGTAGCCGCGCTCGCCGACGCCGCTGCGCTCGGTCTCGGGGGCGAACGGGACCTCGATCGAGCCTTGCCAGCCGACCTCCGCGGGGTGCCGCCATTGCCCGATGCGATCGAGCGCGAACTCCCACGTGCCGTCGAGGCTGACCCAGCTGTCGTCGGCGCGGCGCAGCAGCGGGCGCGGGTAGCCGCGGCCCGTCGGCGAGAGGTCGGAGGTGATCGGCGATGGACGCGGCACGTTACGCTCGTCGACTTCACTGTGCGTGTCATGCGGAGCACTGCGACGATTCGCGCAGGTGCCCTCCGGACGGCCGCCCGCTGCGGCCGCCGGGCTCTTGCTCGGTCGGGTACTCGGTCCCGCCGAGCATGGGCCAGCTTCGCTCGCTGACAAGCGAAGCCGTGTAGAAAAAAGTCCCGCAGAGCGAGCTCCAGGGAAGTTCCCAGGGCGCCACGGACGCGGCACGGCCGGTGATGATCATGACATTTTACGCGGCGCTTCGCCGGTGGGATCGCGGCATCGATGAATGACGTGGTCGTTCGATTCGTGGCCGCCGACGTCTGACGCGTCCGCCGACCCCCGCTCGAAGGACGCCGGCAAATCGGGGGCCGGACACGAAGATGGCCCCGGGGATCGGGGCGCGCGATGACGGGGGGCAGCGGTCGCGGCGATTCACGCATGGGGGGTGCCAGCAATCGCGCGAGACGGCCCGGGACCGCCGGGCACGCCGACGCGAGTCGCGACCTCCGCGAACCCTCGCGACCCGGGCCGCGGGCGCGGGCGCGGCGCCCGGCCGCCAGCCTCGCGCCCGCCGGGTCGCCCCGCCGCGCGGCCGTCGCCCGGGCCGGCAGGGCCCGCTGCGCCCCGGACGGCGAATGTTCGGTGGAGCCGGGGGGGACGTCCGGAGCGACGGGCGCCGGCGCGTGACCGTCGTGGACGCGGAGCGGCGAGTCCCGGGCCCTTCCCGGTCCGTCCGCGCGGCCCGTGGCGCGCGGCAGCGAAAGACCTCGACGGCGATCGCGGGCGGGTCCGTCCGCGCGGCCCGTGGCGCGCGAGTCGGCGGCCCGCGGCGCGCGAGTCGGCGGCACGTGCTCGGGGCGAATCGGCGCACACGCTCGATTTCGAGACGCATGCTGCCACGATAGCGCCGAGCGGGCACTCCGCACAAATGACTACAGCGTACGGCGAGCACGGCGCGACGATCCGGAGCGCGTCGCAGCGGGGCGGAGGGCGAACGAGTGGCGGCGCCGAAGGCCGGTGTTACCGGATCGAACGCTCCCCAACGAACGCGCGGTGCGAAACAGCGCATCAACAACGGGGATGAAGGAGAGCCTCCATGGGTTTCAATCCGCTCGCCGAGAAAGGGATCCCGCTCGAGAAGCAGATCCGCAATTGGTCGGAGCTCAACGTCCAGCCGTTCGACAAGCGCGAGGTGCATCCGTACACCCGAACGCGCGTGATCGTGATGAACGGCATCGAGATCGAGTCCGCCCTCTACTCCCACCAGTTCGCCCGCCACACCGACAACTGGGCGGTCAAGCGCCAGCTCGCGCTGGTGCGCCGGGTCGACCAACAGCAGCAGAAGGCGGTCAACTGGCTGCTGCCCGGGGACCAGAGCGTGCTAGAGACCACCCTGGCCTACGAGCAGGTCGCGGTCGACCTCACTGCCTATCTGGCCCGCACCGAGCCGAACCCGTACCTGCGACAGGTGCTGAACTTCGGCTTGCTCGAGGACTTCGATCACCTGTACCGCTACGCCAACCTCATCGACCTGATCGAGGGCCCAGGGCGCGTCCACGAGATCGTCGGCAACCTGACCGAGGTGATGCCGGGCCGGCCGACGATCGCCGAGCACCGCCACCCGTACGACGAGGTGCGGCGCCACTTCGAGACCCACACCGTCGACCCGCTGTCGCGGCTGCACTCGATGACGATCCTGGCGGCCGAGCAGCAGACGATGAATTTCTACATGAACGTCGGGCCGACCTACGTGCCGAAGCTGGCCCGCGGGCTCTACCTCGAGATCGCGGAGATCGAGGAGCAGCACGTGACGCACTACGAGTCGCTGCTCGACCCGCTCGACTCGTGGTTCGAGCGCGAGCTGTTCCACCACTACAACGAGTGCTACATGTACTGGTCGTTCATGAACGACGAGGTGGACCCGCGGATCCGCAAGCTGTGGGAGCTGCACCTGGCGATGGAGATCGAGCACGTCCGGGTGGCCGGCGAGATGCTGCGCCGCCACGAGGGCACCGATCCGGCGGAGCTGCTGCCGGCGGAGCTGCCCGAGCCGACGCGCTTCGAGGAGAACAAGCAGTACATCCGCAAGGTGCTGGCGACGGAGATCAGCCTCACCTCGGTGGGGCTCGACTTCGTCCCGCTGACGGCGCTCCCGGCGGACGCGCGCTACTTCAAGTACCAGGCGGCGGTCAACGGCGGGATCAAGGTGCCGAGCGAGGAGGTCATCGAGCGCCACGTGGCCGAGTTCGGCGACGACTTCCGCCTGACCACCGAAGGCCCGCACCCGATCCCGGCGCTGCGCTCGCGCCCCCACGCCGATACCCAGGACGTCGCCACCGAGGCGGAGGAATAGGAGGACCCATGGCAACCTTGACGGTCACGAAGGACAAGGGCGGCGTCAGTCGGCCCGAGGGCATGACGGTGCTCGAGCCGGCACAGACGGTGCCGCTGGCGCAGCTGAAGGCGATCGGCAAGCAGGCCGGACTCGACGGCCTGTTCGTCGCCGACCTCGTCAGCGCGCTGGCGATGCACGAACGCCACTCCGCCCGCGTCGCGCTGGCGGCGGCGGAGCAGACCGAGCGGCCCAAGCGGCGCAAGGTCTACGAGAAGCTGGCGCAGCTCCACGCGGAGCGGACGGGGGCGCTCGAGTCGCTGCTGACGCAGCTCAAGCTGCCGGCGCTCTACGTCAGCCCGGTGAGCCGCGCGGCCGGACACCTGGTGGCGTCGCTGGCCCAGGCGCCGCTGCTCGCGGGCTCGGTCGACGCCGAGGGGCGCGAGTGCATGCTCCTCGACGTCGCGTTCCTGCTGGCCGAGCAGTCGCTGGCGAACACGGAGGTGCTCACCAGCGTCGCGGCCGCGGCCGAGCGGTCGACGACGAAGACAGCGCTGGCGAAGACGGCGAAGCTGCTCGCCGCGAGCGTGGCGACGTTCGAGAAGGTGCGGACGCTGCGCAAGGCGGCGACCGTGGACGCGGCGCGCAAGTAGGCGCGCGGATCGGTCAGGGCCCCTCGGCGGCGACGATGTCGCCGTCGAGGGCTCCGCCCGACATCGTACCCGCTCCGCGGGCGAGGACGGCTGCGCACCTGTCCTCCAGGACAGGTCTGTCGTCGGCCGCTCAGCGCCGGCGGCGGAGGCCGGGGACGAGCAGGAGCCCGAGAGCGAGGCCGAGGAGGTCGGGGCCGCTCGCGCCGGTGGAGCAGGCGCAGCCCTTGTCGCCATCGGCAGGGTCGCCGCCGGAGGCGGACGCTTCGTCGCCGGTCGTGCTGCCGGTCGAGTCGGTGCCGGGGCCGTCGCCGGTCGCCGAGCTGGTCGGGGTGCTGCCGGTGTCGCCGGTCTCGCCCTCGGTGACGGCGCCGCTGGTGTCGGTGTCGGTCGCCTGGCCCTCGACGACCTCGATGATCGCGGCGGCGCTCTCGCTGCCGCCGCCGGGCCCCTCGGCCCAGGCGAGCAGCATGTACTCGTCGGGCGGCAGGGTCAGCTCGAGCATGCACGGCGAAGGCCCTGCGGCGCACATGTCCTCCTTGACCGTGGTCCACGGGCCGTCGCCGCCCTCGCGGACCCTGCTGTCGAGGTGGATGTCGGCGCCGTCGAAGTTCTCGAACTCGATGATGATCTGGAAGGTGGCGTCCGGGGTGCCGGTGAACACGGTGCCGTTGGCGGGCTCGACGATGGCGATGTTCTGCGGCGGCTCGCCGCCGGTCTCCGGGAACGTGTCGGAGTCGGTCTCGCTGGTGGTGACGGGGATCGAGGCGGCCGCGGCCGGGACGACGCCGAGCACGGAGACGAGGAGGGCAGAAATGCGCAAGCCAGGAGACGACATGGAAAGGGGCTACCAACCTCCGCGGGCACGGTCAAGCGCGACAGCGCTGTCACGCTCACGACCGAGCTGTCAGCCGACGCGTGCCGAGCATTTTTAAAAGACATGTTGAAAGGGGCATGTTTGCGAGGACATGTTTTCAGAGCGCCGGGCACCCGGTCGCTCGGGCGCGTGCGCGCGGTCGGAGGCGCCGCATCGGCCGCCGGAGGGGCCGGGGTTGGCCCGGCGCTTGCTTGACCCCGGGCATGCCGATTGCTCGCGTCCTCTGCGGTCTTGCTTGCGCCCTGTCTCTCATGCCCGGCTGCAGCGAAAAGAGCGACGGCGAGACCGACGGGAGCGAGACGACGGGGACCGCGACCACGGCGACGCAGCCGACCGAGGACGCGACGACGACCGGATCGGCGGCGACGACCGCGAGCGAGTCGGAGACCGGGGCGTCGGTCGGTCGCTGCGAATGCGGCGAGGGCGATCCGTGCGCGGCCCCGTTGTGCGAGACCGTGGTGTATGTCGATTCGGACGAGCCGGAAGAGGACGAGGGGGAGCTCGCGGCGAACCTGCGCTGCGCGCTGGAGGCGCTGCGCGACCGCAAGGTCGGGACCCTCCGCTGGTCCTATCAGACCGGCGACGGGCAGATCGATGAACACGGGCACTACCAGATGTTCGGCGACGGGACCGCCCTCTACACCCACGGCGGGGTGATCGACCTGTGCGAGTGGGTCGTCGACCGCGTCACCCTCGTGACCATGCAGAGCCCCGCGGTGTTCTCGGAGTGCCTGGCGATGCCCGCGCCCGGCGACCAGTTCAGCTGCCTGCAGCTGGCGCCGGGTCCCGACGAGGAGAGTTGCATCGAGGGCGAGAAGGACTGCGGGGGGTGACGCGCCGATTCGCCGCTGCGAGGGCGCCGGTGGATCCGGCGAGGGCTCGCAAGACCTTCCGCCGGTAGCTCAGCCGGCGACGAGCGCCTTGAACAGCGGGACGAGCAGCTCGTCGGTGCCGGCGGGCGCGACGGCGTCGACCCAGGGCGCGAGCTGGAACGAGTCGGCGGTCCATTCGTCGTGGACGCCAATGCCGCCGAGGACCAGCTTGAGGCGCGGGTGACGGCGCTTGAGGCGGCGTCCGAGCGCGAGGGCGGCGTTGGTCTGGAACGATTCGCAGGCGAACCCGACCGCCGCGGGGACCCCCGCGGCCTCGACGTGGGCGCAGGCGTCGCGCAAAAATTCGGGGACGACTTCGTCGCGGATCCGCCGCAGCCAGCGACGCGGATCGCCGACGACCCGCAGCGGAGCGAGGTCGTCGGCGAACCGGTCGAGGAGCTCGTCGTCGTCGGGCTCGACGCGGTCGTCGGACGCGTGGGCCGAGAACAGCCACTCGCCGAACTTGCCGACCTCGAGGTTCTCGCTCAGCTCGCGATAGGCGCCGCGCCCGATCTTGGCGACCAGCACGGGCTTCAGATCCATCACCCGCGCGGCGAGGCCGGCGGCCCGCAGCCGCGCGCGGAGCCGATACGGCGCCAGTGGGACGGGGCTCAGCATCCGAAATGGCACGTCGAGCAAGGCGACCGTCCGAGATACTTGCATACCGCCGCATGGTAACCGAATCCCCCGGAGGGGCGCACGGCGTCGATACTGCCTATTGAGGAATTATCGGCCGCGCGGGCGCCCGTGGGCGCCCGTGGGCGCCCGGCCGCGCGGGACCTCGTTCCGTTCGGGGAGCGTCTGCACGTCGCGCGTGCCGCCATTTGCGGCGTGCCCTGCCGAAACGGCAGCCTGAGCCCGGTCGGCCGAAGCTCGGCGTTCGCGCCGCTCGATGCATCCGCCGCGGCGCGCCGGGGGCCGGGCGGCGAAGGTGGGGCACGTCGTCCACGGCGCCGGTCCAGCCATGAACGGGCGCGCTCGCGCGAAGCGACGAATTCGCGGGCCAAAGAGGCGACCCTGGCCGGGCTCACGACGCCGATCGATCGCGCGGCCAGACGATGCCGAGCTTGACGATCCGGCGCTTCAGCGAATGCCGCGTGATGCCGAGCGCGGCCGCTGCGTGGACGAGGGAGCCCGCGGTCGCGAGCGCCTGCTCGCACAGCCGGCGCTCGGCCTCCTCCAGGTTGTAGCTGTCGAGCACGATCGGCTGAGAGGCCGCGGTCGCGGGCGAATGTCGTGAGGGGGCCGCGTCGGCTCGGCGCGCGCGACCGGGCAGGAGGCCGGCCGTCGCCCATTCGTGAATGATCCGAGTCGCCACCTCGGCCGCCTGCAGAGGCGGGTGGGGGATGCTCGTGTACTGCATGTTTGTGCAGTACCACGGCGCTCGCAGCGCTGGAAGCGTGGACGGCCGCTTCGGTCAAAAGCGCTGCTCGAGGGCGTCTTGCGGCCGCGCCGGGTCCGCCCGGTCGCGTCGATCGCTCGCGGTTCGCCCTCGGCGCCGGCGCGCCGCCCGGCGCGAGCGCAGCAATGGCCTGTCATGGGCTTGCCGGCAGGTTGCGGCGAGCGCGGCGCCCTTCCACCCTGGGCGAGTGCAGCTCTTCTTCGCGTCGACCTCTCCGTTCGCTCGCAAGGTCCGCATCGTCGCGCACGAGGTCGGCCTGTGGCAGCGAATCACCATGATCGAGACCGATCCGTGGACGGATGACCGCCTGCGGGCGATAAATCCGCTCGCCAAGGTGCCGACGCTGGTCCGCGACGGCGGCGAGCCGCTCTACGACAGCGGTGATCTGCGACTACCTCGACGCGTGCGCCGGTCGGCCGGCTGATCCCCGCAGAGGGCGAGCGGCGCTGGCGCGCGCTGCGATTGCGAGCCCTCGCTGCGGACGCCTGCGCCGCGGCGGGGCGGCTGTTCGCGGGCGAGCGGCGGGGCGAGCCGGAGCCGCTGCACGCCCGCTTCGTCCACGCGATCGAGGCGGCGCTCGACTCGCTCGAGGGCGAGACCCTCGACGCCGGGGCGCCGGACTTCGGGGAGTTCTGCGCGGCGCTGCTGCCCGGCTACTCTGATTTCCGCTGGCCGGATCGCGACTGGCGCGCGGGCCGTCCTCGCCTCGCCGCGTTCACGGCCGTCATGGCGGAGCGGGCCTCGTTCCAGGCGACCCGCCATCGCCCGGCGGCGCAGGCGGCCTGACCTTGCGACCATGTTCCACGGGGCAGGTGGGGCCGGGGGCGGGTCAGACCAGCGAGACGGCGTCCGAGAGGCCCTTGTCGGGCGAGTCCTTGCGCTCGTCCTTGGGCTCCCGGGCGGGCGCGTCGAGCCCGGCGGCGGTGTCGGTGAACAGGGCGATCAGCCGCGGGAGCTCGCTCGCCTGGCGGGCCAGGAGCTCGCGGGCGGTGTCGGCGGCGGGATCGCCGTGGGAGCTGCGGGCCAGCAGGTGCGCCGAGATGGTGACGACGTGGAGCCGGTTGCGCAGCTCGTCCTCGAGCGCGGCGAGGAGGGCGGCCATGGTCGGGTTGGCGTCGCGCAGGGGGTTGAACGGGGCGGCGCTGTCATATTCCCGGCGAGTGTCGTCATTGCGCTCGCGGGCGATGATCGAGGTGCCGACGATCCGGCCGTGCTCATCGCGCAGGGGCGAGACGCCGAGGACCACGGCGACGAGCAGGCCGTCCTTGCGCCGGCGCTCGGTGTCGAACGGCGGGAGCGGATCGCCCGCGCCGATTCGCGCCGTCACCTGGGCCTCCTCGTCGACGCGCTCCGGGGGCACGAGCAAGGTGATCGGCCGGCCGACGACCTCGTGCGCGAGGTAGCCGAACAGCCGCTCGGCGCCGCGGTTCCACGACAGGATCGTGCCGTCCAGGGACTTGCTGAGGATCGCGTCGTAGGCGTCCTCGACGATCGCTGCGAGGCGGGCACGTGCGTCGGAGCGAAGATCTGACCCGATGTTGCTCATCAACCGCGCCGAGATATAGCATGTCCTCCGCGGCTGGCTCGAAGTGCCAGCGAGGGGCATCCCGAGGCCGCTCGGGAGCCCTGGCGGGCCTCGCGCAGGGCGCCGGAGCGGCGCGGGCGACTGTACGCCCGGGCTGATGCCCCGCTGCTGCTGAGGTCGCTGATCCACCGAGCTGGCGCGGCGAATGCGCTCTGTGATGATCGCCCGCCATGCGCACCGCCAATCGTCTGCTAGGTTTCCCTCGACAATGCCTACGATTCTCATCATCGAAGACCAAAGCGAAATTCGGGGAATCACGGCCGTGCTCCTGCGTCGCGAGGGATACATCGTCGAGGAGGCCAGGAGCGGCGAGGAGGCCCTCACCTTCTTGCGCCACTCCGACCGCGATCCTTGCCTGATCCTGGTCGACCTGATGATGCCGGTCCTCGGCGATTGGGACGTCGTCGACGCCCTGCGTGACGAGGATCGCATCCTCGCGCTGCCGGTGGTCGTCCTGTCGGCCGCGCACCCGAAGGTCGCGCCCCCGGGGATCGCCGCGTTCGTCCGCAAGCCCATCGATTTCGACCTGCTGCTCGGCCTCGTGCGCCGATACTGCGGCCCGGGGGCGGGCGGCTGACGTGATTCGCGATTCGCCATGGTCGCCCCCGACGTCGTTGCGCTGCGAGAGATCGAGCCTGCGTCGAATGACGGCCACGAGTCGATGCATTGCGAGCTCGAGGAACCGGTGGATGTCGCGGTCGCGGACCTCGGGGTGATTCGTGAGAGGGGCGCGAGCGTGGCGGTATGAGGAATGCAGCGAATGAACGCTCGACGACGGCGACGCTGCCGGAAATGTTCGTCGCGGCGGTCGAGTTCGTGGTTCGCCACCAGCAGACTCGACCGTGGGCAGCGCCGGCGCGGTTTCGACCGCACGTTGGACGGAGCGGAGACAAACCTCGTACGGGAGCGCGGTCATGCCTGCGACGGAACGGCGGCTCGTCGGCCGACTTGCAAGTACACCGCATTGAGGGCACCACGCGCCTCGCGTCATGGAATCTGCTACACCGCTCACGCGCTCCGAACTGCTCGCACTCGCATCGCCAGCCAATATTCGTCCGCGACCGCGCCGCTACGTCGGAGACACCGTGGTCGCCTCGGTCCGCGACCTGGCCCCCGGCGACGCGCCGGTGGTGCGGCGGATCTACGATTTCCTGCTCACGTCGCACGCGCTCGTGCGGCGCCTCGACGACCCAAAGGCCGGCATCGCGCTGTCGCGGGCGGAGCTCGCGCGGCAGGGTTGTCGCGGGTTGTGCGAGCAGATCCGCGGCCTCGGGGCGGCGCTGGTCGCCATGGACACGCCGACGGCGGGGCGCAAGGTCTATCACGACGTCCGCGGCGGCAGCCTCAGCGGACTGCTGATGCACCTCGACCTGTGCGAGGCCGACGAGGCCGAGGTCGAGGACGTCGAGCGCGTGTTCTTCCTGGTCCGCGACCACCTGAAGCTCATGCGCAACGCGCTGCCCGACCTCGACCCCTCGGGCTACGCGACCGACCTGGCGCCGATCGAGCACGACACGTCGCTTTGGGTCGAGAAGTGGGCGGGCATCCCCTACGGAGCGGCGGACTCCGGCCGGGTGCGGATCGAGCTGGCCTGCGAGTTCAACGGGGCGGTGTCCGAGTGCTGCATGGAGTTCGCCGCGCTCGATCGCGTGATGTACAACCTGATCGACAACGCGTCGCGCTTCGCCTCCGACGCGGTGGTCCACGTGCAGATCTGTCCGCTCGCCGAGGCCCGCGAGACGGACCTGCGCTTCGTGGTCAGCAACCTGGTCACGCCGCTGCACCGCACCCGCCTGCTCGCC
Organism: Nannocystis exedens; assembly: GCF_002343915.1. Lineage (GTDB taxonomy): Bacteria > Myxococcota_A > Polyangia > Nannocystales > Nannocystaceae > Nannocystis > Nannocystis exedens. The sequence goes on from NZ_NETK01000001.1 coordinate 8,926,132, forward strand.
GATCTCGGCGACGACTCCAGCAAGATCTTCGCGGCGCTCCGGCTGACCGAAGGGGCATGTCCCTTCGAACAGAGCAAGGACGCACTCGGCCGCCCGCCGCGCTGCTCGACCGGCGGGCTCTGCCCGCGCCGGCACGATCCCTCTCACAGCAGGTTTCATACGCCTTGAGGCGTGCTGACGCCGCAGTGTTTGAACCAACCGGCCGCATCGGTTGGGGTGACGAGAGCCGCAACGGCGGAAATCGCGGCCTTGAGGAGTGGGCCGGTTCGGGCCCCGAGGCCGCGAAGGGCGGTCTTGATCTTCGACCAGGCGAGCTCGATGGGATTGAGGTCGGGCGAGTACGGCGGCTGGTAGACGACCGTCGCGCCGCGCGCCTCGATGCGCTCACGGACGCCTGTCGCGTGATGGGCACCGAGGTTGTCCATCACCACGATGTCGCCCGGACGGAGCTTCGGCGCCAGATGCTTGTCGATGAACTCGAGGAAGACCTTGGCCGTCGTGCCGCCCTCGACGGTCATCATCGCCTCGATGCCGTCGATCGACAGCGCGCCGAGCATCGTCGTCACACGGCCGCGATTCCGTGGCACGACGCCATGGGCACGCTTTCCTCGCGGTGCCCACGCTCGAGCGCGGGTCATCGAGATGTGCGAGCCGGACTCGTCCAGGAAGATCAGGCGCTCGGGGTCGCAGGACTGCATCTGCGCGACGAAGGCGTCGCGCATCGCCACGACTGCGGCCGTGCACTGCTCTCGGGGAACCAGCGATTTTTTTTCCTCGTGAAGCCGAGCTCCTGAAGCTCGCGGCACATGGTGGAACGACTGACCTGGACCCCGGCCCGTACTTGCAGCGCGAAGCACAACTCGGCGAGCGTCGCGTCAGGCCGCGCCCGCACCAGCTCCACGATCAAATCTTGCTCCCGGGCCGTGATCCGCCGCTCCACTCCGCCCCCGTGCGGCTTGGGCTCGACCGAACCGGTCTCTCGCTGGAGGCGCAGCACTCGATCGACGGTCGCCCGTCCCACGTGGAAGCGCTCGGCGAGTTGCTCGTAGGTCTGCCCGTCCTGTACGCGGGCCTCAACAATGCGGATCCGAAGGTCGACAGAGATCGGCGTGGGCATGCTCTGCAAGAGCACATGAGCGCTTTCGCGCAAGCTGGCTCAGCCGTATCCTGCAGAGCCTTGATCCAGTCGCAGAGGATCAAGACGTGACGGACATGCTGTCAGAAGAACCTGAGAGCACGGTCGTCTCGGCGGCGACAAGCGCACGGGCGCCGGCCTGGCTTGCCCGAGCTTTCCCGGGGGGAATGGGCATTCGCGGGGCTGTCGCGAGAATGAGCGGAGGCGATTTACGGGGCGGCGCCGTCGAGTCGTCGATCGTGCTCGTGCTGCGCTCGAAGCTCGGGTTACGACGATTCGCGCGACCTCGCGGGCTCTTGCGGTGGCCGGCGGTCAGAGAGCGGCGATCCACCCGCTGCGGGGCGGTTCGGGGCGCGGAGATTCCCTGCGCGATCCAGGTCAAGCGCGTCCGCGCGCCGAGCATTCGTGGGGGGCGAATACGGCCGGGCTGCGGCGACGAGCCCTCAAGGCCATTGGCAGCAGCGCGAGCTTTTCTGATTAAATAGATGCGTCGCTCCCGGGCGGCGTGGGCGGGCGGATGGTGGGCGCCCGCTCGCGCGAGCGCTCACCCGCCGAATGGCTCGACACGGCTTGACGATCGCGCCGGCGGCGGACTAGGAATGGAGCGGTTTGCGCGGGGGCAGGGGCGACGTGAGGCGGCAGAGCGCGCGATACGACCGTGGCGGTTCGTCGTCGGGGCCGATCGGCTCGAGCGACGCCGCGTCCACGCCGTTCAGCGCCGGCGGTCCACGGCCCGAGGCGCCGACCGAGGGGCTCGCGTTCAGCGGCGTCGACGACCAGCGGCTGTTCGCCGAGCTGCGGTCGCGCCTGTTCGCACGCGGAGCGACGCCCCGGATCGGCCGCTATCGCCTGCTGCACCGCCTCGGGGCCGGGGCCATGGGCGAGGTGCACCTCGCGGTCGACGACGAGCTCGACCGGCCGATCGCGATCAAGCTGGTCCACGCCCACCTCGCCGATCCCCGCTCGACCGCGCGGCTGCGGGTCGAGGCGCGGGCGCTGGCGCGGCTGGCTCACCCCAACGTCGTGCACGTGTACGAGGTCGGCGAGCACGACGGCCGCACGTACCTGGCGATGGAGCGGATCGAGGGCGGGAACCTGCGCGACTGGCTCCGGACGGGCCCGCGCTGGGAGCAGGTGCTCGCCGCGTACCTCGACGCCGGGCGGGGACTGGCGGCCGCCCATCGGGCCGGGGTGATCCACCGCGACTTCAAGCCCGACAACATCCTGCGGGCCGCCGACGGCCGGGTGGCGGTCGTCGACTTCGGGCTCGCCGCGCTCGAGCTCGGCGACGCGGGTCGCGGCGAGCCGACGAGCGCGGGGGCCGGCGAGTCCTGGTCCGGCTGGGCGCCGACGCAGGACCGCACCAGCGAGATCGCGGGCACGCCGGCCTACATGCCGCCCGAGCAATTCCGCGGCCACGCCGACGCGCGCGCGGACCAGTTCGCGCTGTGCGTGTCGATCTACGAGGGGCTGTGGGGCTGCCGGCCGTTCACGCGGCGGACGCTCGCCGACGTGCTGCACGGCCACGTCGACTGGGTGCCCGCCGAGCCGCCGCGCGGGGCGGTGGCGGGCTGGCTGTGGCCGATCCTCCGCCGCGGCCTGCAGGTCGAGCCCACGCGGCGCTGGGCCGACGTCGACGCGCTGCTGGCGGCGATCGAGGCGGGGCTGGCCAGGGGCCGGCGGCGGCGGCTGGTGGCGCGCTCGGGCGTGGCGGCGCTCGCGGTGGGCCTGCTCAGCGGAACCTCGGTGGCGTGGTGGGGCGCGGCGCCGGTGGTCGACGATTGCGCCGCGGTGGCGCGCGAGCTCGACGACACCTGGGGGGCCGACCAGCGCGCGCAGCTCGGGGAGCGCTTCGCTCGCGCGGGCGCGGCCGAGGACATGGCGTGGCTGGTCGACAGCGAGGCGCCGGTGGTGGCGGGCCTCGACCGCTGGCGCGCGCGCTGGTCGGCGGCCCGCGGCGCGCTGTGCCGGGCGCGGACCGGCGGAGATCCGGTGGTGCTCGACCGCCTCGGCCGCTGCCTCGAGCGTCACCGCGGCGCGGCGCAAGCGATGGTCGCCGCGCTGCTCGGCGGCGAGCCGGCGGTGCTGCGGGCGGCGCCCGAGGCGGTGCTGCACCTCGGCGACCCGCAGGCGTGTGAGCGCGAGGCCCGGCAAGGCGGCCCGCCCGAGCCGCCGGCGGCGCTGGCCGGGGAGGTGCAGCAGGTGCGCGAGCAGCTGGCCCGCGCCGAGGCCGATCTGCACACGGGGCGGACCGAGGCGGCGTGGGCCGGCGCGGTGCCGCTGGAGGCCCGGGCGCAGGCGCTCGGCCACGGCCCGCTGGTGGCCGAGGTCGGGCTCGTGCTGGGGCGGATCGCGGTGGCCCGGGGCCGCAGCCAGGAGGGGCTGGAGCGGCTCGAGCAGGCCGTGGACGCGGCCGAGGCGGCGCACCACGACCGGGTGGTCGCGAGCAGCTGGCGCCACATGGCCATGGTCGCCGCGACCGAGGCGCCCGACCTCGCGGCCGGTCGCCGGTGGCTGCGCCGCGCGGACGCGGCGAGCGCCCGCGTGGGGCTCGACGCGGGCACGGCGGCGCGCCTCGACGCCATCCGCGGCGACCTGTCGCTGCTGGCGCGCGAGTTCGACGGCGCGGTGGAGCAGCTGCGGGCCGCCGAGGCGGCGCTGACGGACCAGGGCGACCTGCTGTACGCCGCGCACGCGGCCTCGAGCCTCGGCACGGCGCTGCTCGAGCGAGGCGAGCCCGCGGCGGCGCGCGAAGCCTTCGAGCGGGCCCTCGGGCAGCGCGAGCGGGCGTTCGGGCCGCGGCACCCCGAGGTCGCCCGGGCGGCGTACAACCTGGCCCAGGCCCTCCGCGGGTCGGCGGGGGCCGGGGCGGACCACGAGGCGCTCGCCGGCGAGCTGCTGCGCCGCGCCGTGGCGATCTGGGCCGGCACCGCCGAGGCGAGCTCGCTCGACGCCGGGCGGGCCGCGTTCGTGCTGGCGCAGCTCGAGCTCGACGCCGGGCGGTTCGAGCGCGCGGTGGCGCTGGCCGAGCGCGCGGAGGCGGTGTTCGGCGCGGCGCTGGAACCCGCGCGCCTCGAGCACGCCGAGGTCGCGGCGCTGCTCGCCACGGGCCACTACTTCCTCGGCCGGCCGGGCCCGGCGATCGCCGGTTTTCGCCGCGCGGTGGCCGGCTACGCCGCGGCCCACGGCGCCGACGACCCCTATACGGCGTCGTTCCGGGTGGCGCTGGGCTGGGCGCTGCTGGCCGCGGGCGAGGTCGCCGAGGCCCGCACGGAGCTCGAGGCGGGCCGCGCCGCGATCGACGGCGCGGCGGGGGCGGCCAGCGAGGACAGCACCGACGCCCGGCTGGGGCTGGCGGCCGCGGAGCTGGTCGCGGGCGAGTACGCCCGGGCCGCCGCGCGCCTGGCCGAGTTCGCCGAGGCGCCGGCCGGCGAGCTCGACCGCGTCACCTTCGCGCTGGTCTCGGGGCTCTTGGCGGTGCGGCGCGAGCCGGCCAGTCGCCGGGCCGCCGCGACCCTGGGGCGCGCGCGAGCCCACGCGCGCGCCGTCGCCGGCGGCGAGGCGATGCTCGCCGTCCTGCTCGACAGCATGGGCGCCAGCGCGAGCGAGCGAGCCCTCGTCGCGCGCTGAGAGGCACCTCGGCTCGACCTCACCGCGTCCCCAGCGACCTCCTCCGCAATCACCCGCCCCCGAGCCACGAGACCCGACCTCGCGTCGCCACCACTCCGCTCGTCCGCGAGCGACCTCCACCACAACCACCGATCGCGAACCCACGAGGCCCTCATGCCGCAATGCATCACCGCCAACAAGACCCTCGACGTCACGACCCTCGACGAGAGCGCCGGCGTCGTCTACCCCGTGCGAGTCCACGCCGCAGCGGCGATCCGCATCACCTTCACCCCGCCGGTGTCGGGGACCGTGCGCGGCACCGTCACCGTCGTGTCCGTCTCGCCGCCCGGCCCCAACTACGGCTCCGACTGGGTCGAGTTCACCACCGACAACCTCGGCCAGGAGTACACCGTCCAGGTCAGTTTCACCGAGCCGCCGAAACAGGACGACGGGTGGCCGAAGCCGCTCGAGACCCCGAGCAAATCGCCCAAGTTCAAGCCGCTGACGACGTGCCCCCCGAGCGCGCAGTGACACGGCGGCGGCGCTCGCCTATCATCGCGGCTCCGTCGCGCCCATGACCTCGTCTCCTCCGCCGCCCGCCGACGCGCCGTCCGACGCCGACCTGCTCGAGGCGTGGCGGGCGGGCGACGCCGCGGCGGGCGAGCACCTGTTCGCCCGCCACTATCGGCTGCTCAAGCGGTACTTCCGCAACAAGGTCGGCCCGCAGTACATCGCCGATCTCATGCAGGAGACGTTCGTCGCCAGCGTCGCCAGCCGCGAGCGAGTGACCGACGCCAGCCGGTTCCGCGCGTATCTGCTGCGGATCGCCTACCACACGCTGTGCCGCCACTACGGCCGGCGTTCGCGCGCCACGCCCGAGGTCGACCTCGACGAGGTGTCGGTCGAGCAGCTCGAGCCGGGCGCGGTCTCGGTCATCGCCCGCACGCAGGAGCAGCGGCTCCTGCTCGAGGCGCTGCGATCGATCCCGGTCAATTACCAGGTGGTGCTCGAGCTGCATTACTGGGAGGATCTCAAGACCGATCGGATCGCCGAGGTGCTCGGGGTGCCGGCCGCGACGGTGCGCAGCCGCTTGCAGCGGGCCCGCTACGCGCTGCAGGCGGCGATGGATCGGCTGGCCCGCTCGCGCGAGGTGCTCGAGAGCACGCTGACGCGCCTGGAGGACTGGGCGGCGCGCTGCGGGCACGAGCTGGGCGGGTCGAGCGAAGACCGCTGACCTCCGGTCGGGCGCAATGCCGCGCCGGTCGTCGGCGGAAAAGCTCTCGAAGCTTTTTGGATCGAGGCATCGGGGTCGCCGCTCTTTCCCGGTGAGAGCCGCGCTGGTCGGCCGCTTCGAGGCCCGAGCGGCGGGACGCTCCCACCACCCAATCCAAAGAGGCCACCCGTCATGGCCCAGGACATTCTCATCATCGTCAACACCGATCGCAGCCTGCCCACGTCATAGCGGATCGAGATGTATTGCGACCCCTCGATCCTCGACGACAGCAGCGAGGGCTCGAACGAGCTGGCGGTCAAGGTCCCGGTCGGCACGGAGCTGCGCTGGCGCGCGGTCCCGCTGCAGACCACCGCCCCCGGCGACGCCGGCGTCTATCACACGATCATCGAGGCGTACTATTTGTGGGACCAGGCCGGTACCTACCTCACCGAGTGGGGGACGAGCAACGGCGGCGGCGACGCGCCCTTCTACAAGAGCACCGGCAATCTGGCCAACAACACGCCGGCGACGATCGCCGTCGAGGGCATCGATCGCCCGTTCATCCAGTGCCTCACGCAGCTCGCCAATCGCGACCAGAACGTGAGCCCCAAGGTCGCCTACACCTTCTACATCGGGATCTACAAGAACGGCGACAAGGTCGAGCAGATCTCGTGGGACCCGTTCGTGACCGTCTACCGCCAGTGACGCGGCGAGCGAGGACGAGAGCGCGGACGGGAGCGGTCCCGTCCGCGCTCTCGTCATTGCCTCGGCCGGCGCGCATGGTCCGGGCATTGTTCGGGGTCGACGCGGAGCTCCGCCCGCGGAGCCCTCGAGTGCGCTTGACCCCGATCCGCCGCCGATGTTACCTGCGCCGCATGAGCGAGATGTCGGTCGTGTTCGCCGGCGGCGGCTGCCGGACCTTCTGGGCGCTCGGGGCGTACACGTCGCTCGCGGGGCTGGCCACGACGGTCGAGGTCGCGGGCGTGTCGGCGGGCGCCGCGATGGCGCTGGCGGCCGCCCTGGGCCAGGAAGAAGCGCTGGTCGCGGCGTTCTGCGCCCGCACGGCCGTCAACCCGCGCAACGTGTATCCCGAGCGGCTCTTCCTCGGACGCCCGGCGTTCCCGCAGGAGGCGATGTACCGGGCGACGCTGCTCGAGCTGCTGGGCGCCGCGAGCCTGCAGCGGCTGGCCGAGGGGCCGCGCGTCCGGATCCTCCAGGCCTGCGTCGAGCCGGGGTGGCTCGTGGTGCCGACGGTGGCGAGCGCCTGGTGGGCCTACGCCGCGCGACGCCGCCGCGGCCTGCTCCACGGCCCGGAGGTCCCCCACCGCGGGCTCGCGGCGGAGGTCGACACGGCGCAGGAGGCGAGCAGCGTCGAGGACCTGGCCGAGCGAGTGCTGCGATCGTCGGCGAGCCCGCCGGTGACGCCGATCCTGCGCGCCCCGGGCCGCATGTACTTCGACGGCTGCCTGGTGGACGCGGCGCCGGTGCGGGCCCTCGGCGCGTCCGCGCGGGCCGGCGCGGTGCTGGTGCTGCTCAATCGCCCGCACCCGCCGGCAGCGACGGCCGGCAACGTCCGCTACCTCGCGCCCTCGGCGCCGGTGCCGATCCACAAGTGGGACTACACGAGCCCGGCGCGGGTCCGGCAGGCCTTCGACATGGGCCGCCGCGACGGCGAGGCCGCCCGCGCCGAGGTCGAGCGCTTCCTCGCCGAGCATGGGGCGTGAGGGCGCTCGACGGCGGCGACTCGGAGCGCTCGCGGCCCGGACCGCGACGCCGGTTCGATGCGCAGGAATGTGGCGAGCCGGACGGCTCGACCGTTTCGGGCCGCCACACGCGTCGTTCCCTCGCGCAGCCGAGCGTCACGACGCGGCGCGTCGACGTCCGGCCCGCGGCGGTTCGTCGAGCCCGGCGAGCTCGGCCGTGATGCTCTGCGACTGGATCGAGCCCTCTCTGCACGTGGGATGGGCCGGCTTGCGCGATCTTCGAATCCGCATTGTCGAGGCCCGCGCGGCCGACCCGAGCCTCGAAGTGAGCCGGACGGGGCGCTTCACGCGAGCAAGAGGCCCGGGCGCCTCCGGGCGGGCCTCTGGCCACGGGCTCGAGAGACGTTCACCCATGGGTGGATGGGCACGGTGGTCGGCGCGGCGCGACGAACTGCGGGGGCCGTCGAGGCAGCGCCGGACGTCGGCTGATCGCGCGGCGGCGTCGGTCGCGAAGCATTCGGCGCCCACGCTCCTGCACGAATAGCTGTTGCAGCGCGCTCTCGCTTCCTGCGTGCACGGCGTCGTCTCTCGCGAGAAGCTGGCCAGCTTCGTGCGGCACTCGGCCAATGTTTCGGCGCAGGACTGGCCGTTCTGATCGAGGTGGACCCACCCGAAGCAGTAGCAGGGGCCCGTGGGTGCGGCGCTCGGCGGGGTCGGACTCGACGCGGCCGGCGGGGCCGGAGAGGCCGCGGGCGTGGCGGGGGCTCATTCGCGGGAGGTCTCGCGCTGGGCCTCGCGCAGCCGGCGAAGCCGAGCGCGGCTGTCACGAGGAAGGACGGGATCGCCCCCGCACGTGGCGTTCGCTGGTGCACGAGCCGAGTGTGCACGGCGGCCCTGCTCGCTGCCCAGCGCTCGCCAGCGCGTCGCTCTCGTCCCGCTCGGACGCCGAGCGAACAGAGCCCATCGGGCGTTACCCGGCCGCTGCGGCCCCCGGGCAGCGCCGCGTGAAGCATCCGCGGGCCCCGCCAGCGGCGTATTCGTCGACCGGGCTCACTCGGGCGGCTGCGGGCGGAAGCGGCACACCAGCGTCGCTTCTCCGGACGCGCTCACCGTAACGAACCAGTCGTCCGCGACTCCCAGGCTCGTCACGCACTGAATGTCGAAGCCGTTGGGCTCGAGGTGGACCCCCTTCCCCGTGTCGTTCGGGATGTCCGTGGCCTTGCATATCAGATTCACCACGCCCGGGCCCACGATGACTTCCTGGAAGGAATCGGCGAAATGGCGAGTGGCATTCGGGGCCAGGAGCACACATTGGTCACCGCTGATGCCGAGCGGGCCGGTGGGGGACTGGAACAGGGCGAGGATGCCGGCGAGGGACAGAAAGATCAAGGATTTGATGAACATGGGCGTGAGTTCCTCGTTCTCTGGAGTCTGTCGAAAGCGTGAAAAAATATAGCGTCGTCGCCCGATTCGTCCGGTGCGAGACATCGCTGTTTGATCTCGCTTACACGGGCTCCGAACAGGGCCGGGGCACGCTTTCTGGTCACCGCGAGCCCGGCCATCCGTGCGCCCACGCGCCGACAGCGCTCTCCACCGACCTCCGGCCGGCGGCGTGCCTGCGAGGGCGAGCGCGGCGATGCAGGACGGCTCCGGCGCGATCCGGGCGCCGGAGCCGTCCTGCCCGGACGTATCGATGGTGGATGGATTGCTAGATCTCGAAGCAGTAGAGGCGACGGGTCAGGTTGCACGGGTAGGTGCTGTAGTCGCTCCACGTGCTGTTGGTCGCGGCGGTGCGGCCGATCGTGCCGCTGGCGGCGTTGCTGGTGCTCGTCCAGTTGGCGCAATTGATCGTGCTGGTCGTGCCGGTGGCGAGGGCGCCGGTCCACGCGCCCGAGTCGGCGACGGCGGCGGCGAACTCGTTCACGCTGAGGGTGGTGTCGAGCGTGCCGTCGGTCAGGTCGACGAAGGTGTTGACGAGCGTGACGTTGTCCCGCCGCTTGTAGCCGGCCTGGGACGGGACGAAGCGCGTCAGCGGGGTGCTGTCGTCGGTGCTGAGCCACACGTCCCAGGTGCCGCCGAGGCCGGCCGCGACGGCGCGCTCCTGGCACTTCGCCGCGGCGCCGGCGAGGCCGCCGAGGTTGCCGGTGTACGTGGTGCTGGTGACGAACACCCGCCGGGCGGTCGCGCACGCGTGGCAGCCGTCGCCCTCGACGGCGTTGCCGTCGTCGCACTGCTCGTGACCCGTCCACGTGTAGCCGTCGCCGCAGACCGGGAGCTGGCAGTTGTTGAGGCACTCGTCGGTCTGCACGAGGTCGCCGTCGTCGCACGCCTCGCCGGCCTGGACGAAGCCGTCGCCGCAGGTCGGCAGCATGCACGCGAGGGTGCAAGTGCCGCCGTTGTCGTTGCCCTCGCCCTCGTCGCACTGCTCGCCGGGGTGGAGGAAGCCGTCGCCGCAGGTCGGCAGCTTGCAGGCGTTGGTGCAGCCGTCCTCGTTGACGAGGTTGTCGTCGTCGCAGGGCTCGCCGGGCGAGACGTAACCGTCGCCGCAGATGGCGCCGGTGCAGTCGGGCTTGCAGGGCTGGTCCTCGCCGTTGTCCTCGCCGCCGTCGCACTGCTCGACCGTGAGCCACAGGTGGCCGTCCCCGCAGGTGGCGTGCTTGCAGCTCAGCGTGCAGGCGCCGCTGTCGCTGTTGAGGTTGCCGGTGTCGCACTCCTCGCCGAGGCTGGGCTGGGTGAAGCCGTCGCCGCAGGCCGGGAAGCGGCACAGGTCGGTGCAGCCGTCGTCCTGGTCGTGATCGGTGCCGTCGTCGCACTGCTCGCCCTGGTCGACGACGCCGTTGCCGCACTCCTCGAGCACACACAGCGGGTTGCAGCCGTCGCCGGCGACGAGGTTGCCGTCGTCGCAGGCCTCGCCGGGGCCGCGGTCGCCGTCGCCGCAGACGTTGAGCTTGCAATTGTAAAGACAGGCCTTCTGCGCGCCGTTGTTCGGGCCGTTGTCGCACTGCTCGGTGCCGCTGCCCTGGTTGTAGATCAGGCCGTCGCCGCAAAAGGCCCACTTGCAGGCGAGCGTGCAGGACCCGCCGTCGCTGTTCGCCGCGCCCTTGTCGCACTGCTCGCCCGCCTGCAGGAAGCCGTCGCCGCAGGCCTTGACGGTGCAGGCGTTGGTGCAGCTGTCCGTGTTGGACGTGTTGCCGTCGTCGCAGGCCTCGGTGGCCTGGACGATGCCGTCGCCGCAGGTCGGGACGGTGCACGCGTTGGTGCACCCGTCGTCGTCGACGGCGTTGCCGTCGTCGCAGCCCTCCATCGGGCCGGCGTGGCCGTCGCCGCACACGCCCACCGTGCAGTCGAGCTTGCAGGCGGCGTGATCGGCGTTGTTCGGGCCGTTGTCGCACTGCTCGCCGGGGCCGAGGTCGCCGTCGCCGCAGACGTTGAGCAGGCAATTGGCGCGACAGGCGGCGCTCGGGCCGTTGGCGGGGCCGTCGTCGCACTCCTCGCCGGCGCCGGGCTGGAGGAGGTCGTCGCCGCAGACGGCCGCCACGCAGGCGTTGCTGCAGGCGTCGTCGTCGACGGCGTTGCCGTCGTCGCAGGCCTCGAGCGCCTGGGCGACGCCGTCGCCGCAGGTCGGGGAGGTGCAGACGTTGGTGCAGGCGTCGCCGTCGACGTCGTTGCCGTCGTCGCACGCCTCGCCCGGGCCGAGCAGGCCGTCGCCGCAGACCGCGAGCAGACAGTGCGAGGTGCAGGCCTTGTCGTCGCCGTTGGCGGGGCCGAGGTCGCACTCCTCGCCCGCGCCGACCTCGTAGTCGCCGCAGACGTTGAGCAGGCAGTTGGTGCGGCACACGTTGCCGGGGCCGTTGGCCACGCCGTGGTCGCACTCCTCGCCGTAGCCGAGCTGGCCGTCGCCGCACACGCTCAGGTTGCCGCCGCCGCCGCCGGTGAGGTTCGGGGGCTCGACGTCGAGGTTGACGCCGACGTCGGCGTCGCAGCCGGCGGCGACGAGCAGCAGCGCGCCGGTGAGCAGGCCCGCGCGAATGCCATGAGTACGAGAGAGCTGGTTGTGCATGTCGATTCTCCTGTGATTCGGGGTCGCGCGGGTCATTGTTCGAAGCAGTACAGGCGGCGCAGCTGGTTGCACAGGGTCGCCGTCGCGTTGTAGGTCCAGCCGGCGCCGACGACGTCGGTCCGACCCTCGTCGCCGGTCCAGGTGGTCGAGCTCGTGGTCCAGGCGTTGCAACGGGAGCCGGTCGCCGCGCCGGTCTGCAGGGTGCCGGTCCACACCCCCTCGGCGCCGGCGATGCCGCCGAACTCGTTGACGCCGATCGGGGCGGCGAGGGTGCCGTCGATCAGGTCGGCCCAGTTGTCGGCGACCACCACGCCGTCGAGGCGGCGATAGCCGCCGGGCGCGTGGACGAAGCGCGTCACCGGGGTGCTGTTGAAGACGCTGATCCACGCGTCCCAGGTGCCGCCGAGGTCGGCCGCGTCGGCGCGGGCCTGGCACTTGGCCTTGGCGCCGGCGATCCCGCCCAGGTTGCCGCTGTAGGCGACCGCGGTGACGAACACGCGCCTCGGCAGGGTGCAGTCGGACTTGCACGCGTCGGCGTCGTCGTCGTCGGCGTCGTCGCACTGCTCGTGGCCGGCCCACACCACGCCGTCGCCGCAGGCGGCCGCCTGGCAGTCGTTCCGGCAGGCGTCGCCGTCGTCGTCGTCGCCGTCGTCGCAGGCCTCGCCGGCCTGGACGAAGCCGTCGCCGCAGCTGGCTTGCAGGCAGGTGAGGGTGCAGGCGCCGGCGTTGTCGTTGGCCGGGCCGTCGTCGCACTGCTCGCCGACCTGCACGACGCCGTCGCCGCAGGTCATGGCCTTGCAGGCGCTGGTGCACTCGTCGTCGTCGTCCTCGTCGCCGTCGTCGCAGGCCTCGCCCGGGCCGACCACGCCGTCGCCGCAGACGGCCCCGGTGCAGTCGAGCTTGCACGGCTTGTCGTCGCCGTTGCCCGCGCCCTGGTCGCACTGCTCGACCTCGGCCCACACGTGGCCGTCGCCGCACACGGCGTGCTCGCACGCGAGGGTGCAGGCGCCCGCGTCGCTGTTGCCCGCGCCGGCGTCGCACTGCTCGCCGAGGCTGGCCTGCACGAGGCCGTCGCCGCACGTGGGGATCGTGCATTGATCGGTGCAGCCGTCGTCCGGATCGCCGTCGGCCCCGTCGTCGCACGGCTCGCCCGGATCGACGACCCCGTTGCCGCAGCCCTCGAGCGCGCACACCGGGCTGCAGCCGTCGCCGGCGGCGAGGTTGCCGTCGTCGCAGGCCTCGCCGGGGCCGAGGTCGAAGTCGCCGCAGACGTTCAGGGTGCAATCGAGGAGGCAGGCCTGACCGGGGCCGTTGGCGAGGCCCTCGTCGCATTGCTCGCCGCCGCTGCCCTGATCGTGCAGCAGGCCGTCGCCGCAGGTCGCGAGCGCGCAGGCGAGGGTGCAGTCGCTGCCGTCATTGTTGTCCGGGCCGTCGTCGCAGGCCTCGCCGGGCTGGACGTGGCCGTCGCCGCAGGCCGCGGCGGTGCAGGCGGTGGTGCAAAGATCGGTGTCGATCGCGTTGCCGTCGTCGCAGGCCTCGGTGGCCTGGACCAGGCCGTCGCCGCAGGTCGCGGCGACGCAGGTGTTGCTGCACGCGTCGAGGTCGATCATGTTGCCGTCGTCGCAGCCCTCCATCGGGCCGACGTGGCCGTCGCCGCACACGCCCAGGGTGCAGTCGAGCTTGCACGCGGCGTCGTCGGCGTTGCTCGGGCCGTTGTCGCACGCCTCGCCCGGGCCGATGTCGCCGTCGCCGCAGACGTTGGTCGTGCAATTGCCGCGACAGGCGGCGTTCGGGCCGTTGGCGGGGCCGTCGTCGCACTGCTCGCCGAGGGCGGGCTGGTGGTGGCCGTCGCCGCAGGCGGCGGGGACACAGGCGGAGGTGCACAGGTCGGTGTCGATCGCGTTGCCGTCGTCGCATTGCTCGCCGGGGCCGACGAAGCCGTCGCCGCAGGCGCTGGGCTGACATTGGGCGGTGCAGGGGGCGTCGGGGCCGTTGTCTTCCCCGTCGTCGCATTGCTCGCCGGGGCCGACGTCGCCGTCGCCGCAGACGTTGAGCTGGCAGTCGGCGCGGCACGCCTGGCCGGGGCCGTTGGCCGGGCCGTCGTCGCATTGCTCGCCGGGGTCGATATGATCGTCGCCGCAGGCGCTGCCGGCGGTGGAGACGTTGATGTCGACGGCGACGTCGAGGGCGCTGTCGCAGCCCGGGGCCAGAAGCTGCAGCCCGGCCGCGAAGAGGCCCGCGCGCAGGGGATGAATGGGTCGGATCTTCATGGTCATGACGGTGAAATCTCCGGAGGATGTCGAGGGCGCGGCGCGGTCATTGCTCGAAGCAGTACAGCCGCTGCAAGATCGAGCAGTTCGCGCTCAGGGCGAGCGAGCGGGCGGTCCAGTTGAAGTCGGTGACGTCGTTGCGACCCTCGTAGCCCTTGGAGCCGACCGAGGTGCTCGACCAACTGTTGCAATGATCGGTCAGGGCGGTGCCGCTGGCCGAGGTGCCGGTCCACACGCTGGCCTGCGGCACGAGGGCGCCGAATTCATCGCGGTCGATCGGCGCGTCGAGGCTGCCGTCGGTCAGGTCGGCCCAGGACTGGGCGATCTCCTGGCCGTCGAGGCGAGCGTAGTGCGTCGTCGACTTGACGAAGCGGAGCGCCGGGCTGCTGCCGGACGCGCTGATCCAGGCGTCCCAGGTGCCGCTCAGGCCGGCCGCGGCGGCGCGCGTCTGGCACTTGCTCTTGGCGCCGAGGTGGTTGCCGAGGCCGCCGTTGTAGAGGGTGCTGGTGACGAACACCCGCTTGGGCCGCGTGCAGTCGGCGTTGCAAAGGTCGCCGTCGACGTTGTTGCCGTCGTCGCAGGCCTCGACGCCGGCGTGGACGATGCCGTCGCCGCAGGTGGCCGGCACGCAGCCGGGGAGGCAGGCGTCGGTGTCGCTGGCGTTGCCGTCGTCGCACGGCTCGACGCCCTCGTGCACGAAGCCGTCGCCGCACGCGGCGACGGTGCAGGCGAGCGTGCATTCGCCGGTGTTGCTGTTGAGCGGCCCGAGGTCGCACGGCTCGGTGTTCTGCTTGAGCCCGTCGCCGCAGGTCTGCAGCTTGCAGGCGTTGTTGCAGGTGTCGTTGTCGATCGCGTCGGCGTCGTCGCAGGCCTCGCCGGGGCCGACGAAGCCGTCGCCGCAATAGGCCTGGGTGCAATCGAGCTTGCAGGCGTGGGTGTCGGCGTTGCCGGCCCCGTCGTCGCACTGCTCGACCGCGAGCTGGACGAAGCCGTCGCCGCAGGTCGCGAGCTTGCACTGGCTCGTGCAGGCCCCGCCGTCGCTGTTGCCGGGCCCCTCGTCGCACTCCTCGCCCTTGCTGGCCTGGACGACGCCGTCGCCGCAGGTCGGCAGCATGCACGCGTCGGTGCATTCGTCGTCCGGATCGCCGTCCTGGCCGTCGTCGCACTGTTCGGCGGCGTCGACGATCGCGTTGCCGCACGCCTCGTGGGTACACATCGGGCCGCAGCCGTCGCCGCCGGCGAGGTTGCCGTCGTCGCAGGCCTCGCCCGGGCCGAGGTCGCCGTCGCCGCAGACGCCGAGGGTGCAGTCGGCGAGGCAGGCGTGGCCGGGGCCGTTGGCGAGGCCGTCGTCGCACTCCTCGGCGCCGCTGCCCTGATCGTGGACGAGGCCGTCGCCGCAAGTGGCGAGGGCGCAGGCGAGGGTACAGTCGCCGCCGTCGCTGTTGTCGGGGCCGTCGTCGCAGGCCTCGCCGGCCTGGATGAAGCCGTCGCCGCAGGCCGCGAGCGTGCAGGCGTCGGTGCAGGCGTCGGTGTTGTCGATGTCGCCGTCGTCGCAGGCCTCGCTGGCCTGGACGATGCCGTCGCCGCACGGCGGGACGGTGCAAGCGTTGGTGCAGGCGTCGTCGTCGACGTCGTTGCCGTCGTCGCAGCCCTCCATCGGGCCGACGAGGCCGTCGCCGCAGAAGTTGAGGGTGCAGTCGAGCTTGCAGGCGGCGTTGTCGGCGTTGCTCGGGCCGTTGTCGCAGGCCTCGTCGGGGCCGATGTCGCCGTCGCCGCAGACGGCCAGGGTGCAATCGGGGCGACAGGCGGCGTTCGGGCCGTTGGCGGCCCCGTCGTCGCACGCCTCGCCGGGCTGGAGGTGATCGTCGCCGCAGGCGGCGGGGAGGCAGGCGGCGGTGCACAGATCGGTGTCGACGGCGTTGCCGTCGTCGCAGGCCTCGCCGATCTGCACGAGGCCGTCGCCGCAGCTGGCGAGGACGCAGGCGTTGCTGCACGCGTCGTCGTCGACGTCGTTGCCGTCGTCGCAGGCCTCGCCGGGCTGGACGACGCCGTCGCCGCAGGCCGGGCCGACCACGCAGCTGTTGCTGCACGCGTCGTCGTCGACGTCGTTGCCGTCGTCGCAGGCCTCGCCGGGGCCGACGTGGCCGTCGCCGCAGACATGGAGGGTGCAATCGAGCTTGCACGCGGCGTCGTCGCCGTTCTCGGCCCCGTCGTCGCATTCCTCGCCGGGGTCGAGCTCGCCGTCGCCGCAAGGTGGTTCGGGCGAGGGGCTGGTAATATTGATCGAGACTTCCACGCCGCCGTCACAGCCGGTGGCGAGCAGGTGCAGGGCCGTCGCAAGCGCGCACGTGTACGCGCGACGAGCCCCGAGGTTCTTCGGGTTCCCCATCTGTTTTTGACTCCGATCGACTGGTTGGATACGAACGACCCACGCCGCGACCGCCGGGCGAGGCGCGAGCGTGGGGGTCGACTTGAACGCGTCGCCGGTGAAAATGAGTCCGGGGCCGGTCGCGATTTGATCGCGCATCGCCGGCCCGCGAAGACACCTGAACTTCGAGCCATGTGTGTTCGGGCCGCAGGCCGGCGCAGCCCGGCGGTCGGAGTCGCGCCCACGGGCGGGGACGAGCCCGGCCCGCCGTCGCGGCGAGGTGCACCGAGAGCGAGGCGGACAGGCTGATCGATGGAGAGGGGACGAACGCCGGCGCGATGCGGCGCCCGACGACGGCGACGGTCGAGCCGTGTTCGTCGGCGCGGTCACTCGCGCACGAGGACCCGGCGCGGCGGCTGTCCGTGCGACACGAGGGCCGGGCGCGACGCGGCGTCCGACGACGGCGACGTCGGGAGCCTCGCGGTCGATCGGCGGGGGGACGCGGCGACCCGCGTGGTGTGTACGATCGGCGCGCCGCCGTGAGGCAAGTCCGGCGGGCTTCACGATGCGGGCCCGCGGCGTCGGCGGCGGCGGTGGCGGCCGCCGCTTGTATGCACAATTCACGGAGCCGCGGTTGATCCCGGCCCGCCCTCGGGGCTATGCCAGAGATCCCGTGAGCACCCCGACCCCCCTCCATGGCGTCCTCGGTACCCTCGAAGTCCCGCTCGGGCTCGGCCTCCTCCGGCTGTCGACGGAAGGTCGGCCGGGCGAGGCGGAGGCGATCGAGGTCATCCGCTTCGCGCTCGATCAGGGCATCCGCTTGCTCGACACCGCCGACTCGTACGCGCTCGGCGACAGCGACCTGCACTACGGCGAGCAGCTGGTGCGCAAGGCGCTTGCCGGCTGGAACGGCCCGCGCGAGCAGGTCCGCGTGGTCACCAAGGCGGGCCTGGCCCGGCCGAAGGGCAAGTGGGTGCCGAACGGCCGCCGCGAGCACCTGCGCAAGATGGTCGAGGGCAGCCTCAAGGCGCTCGGGGTCGAGCGGATCTTCCTGCTGCTGCTGCACGCGAACGACCCGAAGACGCCGCTCGAGGAGAGCCTGTCGGCGCTGGCGGAGCTGCAGAAGGA
The DNA here is from genome assembly GCF_002343915.1 of Nannocystis exedens. Classification (GTDB taxonomy): domain Bacteria; phylum Myxococcota_A; class Polyangia; order Nannocystales; family Nannocystaceae; genus Nannocystis; species Nannocystis exedens. The sequence goes on from NZ_NETK01000001.1 coordinate 8,943,618, forward strand.
GGGGAAGATCGAGCACCTCGGGCTGTCGAACACGTCGATCGCGGAGGTGCGCCAGGCCGAGCGGCACTTCAAGGTGCAGGCGATCCAGAACGAGCTCAGCGTGATCGACCGCGGCAGCGGGGTCGACGGATTGGTGGCACTGGCGCGGCAAATGGGCATACCGTTCCTGGCCCACCGGCCGCTCGGCGGGCACGCGAAGACGGCCAACCTGCTGAAGAACCGGGCGGTCAAGCCGATCGCGGCCCGCCACCACATCACGCCGCACGAGGCGGCGCTGGCCGCCCTGCTCGACCTCGGGCCGCCGGTGGTGCCGCTGTTCGGGGCGACGAAGCGCGCGAGCGTCGAGTCGAGCCTGCGCGCGCTGAAGGTGCCGTTCGACGCCCGCGACCGCGCCGATCTCGAGAGCAAGATCTCGTTCGCGCCGACGCCCGAGGCGCTGGCCGCGACGGCGCCGCCGGTGGTGCCCGCGGGGCTGCGCGCCCTGACGGCCGGCGAGGGCCCCGGCGACGAGCCGGAGGTGGTGATCATGATGGGGGTGCAGGGGGCGGGCAAATCGTCGGAGGTGGCCCGCTACCTCGAACGCGGCTACGCGCGGCTCAACCGCGACCTGCTCGGCGGCGACCTCGACGGGCTGGTGCCGAAGCTGGGCGAGCTGCTGGCGGCGGGGCAGCGCCGGGTGGTGCTCGACAACACGTACGCGACCCGGGTGTCGCGGTTCCCGGTGATCCGGATGGCGCACGCGCACGGGGTGCCGGTGCGCTGCCGATTCATGGCCACGCCGATCGACGAGGCCTACACGAACGTGGTGCTGCGGATCCTCGAGCGCTACGGCAAGCTGCTCGGGCCCGACGAATTGAAGGAGCTGGGGAAGGACGACCCGAACCTGCCGCCGCCGGCGGCGATGGCGAAGTGGGCCGCGAGCTTCGAGGCGCCCCACGTCGACGAGGGCTTCGGCGTGGTCGAGGAGGTGCCGTTCGTCCGCCGCGTCGACCCGCAATTCACGGGCAAGGGGCTGCTGCTCGACGTCGACGGCACGCTGCGCAAGACGAAGAGCGGCGAGATCTTCCCGCGCGACCCCGAGGACGTCGAGCTGCTGCCGGGCCGCCGCGAGGTGCTGCGCCGCTTCGTCGACGAGGGCTACAAGCTGTTCTTCGTGTCCAACCAGAGCGGGGTGGCGTCGGGGACGGTCAGCAAGGACGCGGTCGAGGCCGCGTTCGCGCGGACGATCGCGCTGCTCGACCTGCCGGTGGCGGAGGTGATGTATTGCCCGCACCCGGCCTTCCCGGCCGGCTGCTTCTGCCGCAAGCCGCTGCCCGGCCTCGGCGTGTCGCTGATCCAGCGCCACGGCCTGGCGCGCGAGGGGATCATCATGGTCGGCGACATGGACAGCGACCGCGACTTCGCACGTTCGCTCGGGGTCAAGTACGTCGACGCGCACGAGTTCTTCGCGGGCTCGTGATGGACCTGCCCGCCGAGGACGAGGGCCGTCGCCACGGACGAGGCGGACGATCGTTCGCGGCGAGGTGAAGGGACGAGTCGGCCTCACCGCAATTGCGCGTCGCGCCGAGGTCGAGGCGGACGATCGTTCGCGGCGATGGCACGGTGAGGATGTGCGCCGGCGATGCGGTGGACGTGACGGGAAGCGATCGCGCAGGTCGACGAGAACGTGTTCTCGTGCGGCCTCGGCGGACGAAAGGTCGCGGCGACGAGAACCTGTTCTCGGGGCGAGGTCGAGGTGGACGCGGCGAGGCCGGCACGCGAGGACGTGTTCGCTCGCGCAGAGGACGAGGGGCGTCCGCGCAGACCGGTCGAACGTCCTGTCCGGTGAGAAACGTGTTCTCGTGCGGAGCGGGTCGACGGCGCTTGCGTGGTCGCGGCCGGCGATCGACGATGGTGATGAGCGTGACAGGCGACGCGGACGAAATGGCGGCGTTGCGCGAGCAGTGGCGATGCCTCTGCCAGCGACCGGAGCGCGACGAGCTCGCGACGGCGATCGTCGAGTGGTTTCGCCGCGACGTGGCGGCTGCGCGCGCGGCCTTGCTGACGGCGGGGTCGGAGCCGGCGCCGGCGATGGGTCGCATGCTGCGCGGGGCGCTGGTGCTCCAGTGGATGCGCGAGCGGCGGCCGTATCGACCGGGGGCGCACGCGATCGAGCTGCGGCGCCGACTCGCGGGGGATGCGATCGAGGTCGACGAGGCGCCGGCGGACGAGGAGCCGGGGTCGATCGACCCGGGCGATCCGTTCTTCGCCTGGCGGCTGTCCGAGCTGGCCGAGGCGTCGGCGCCGGAGGGCCGGGCCGCGGTGATCGATCGGGCCATCGAGGCGTTCGCCGCGATCGCGCTGGCGCCGATCGATCCGGGCAACGACCCCGGGCCGTTCGCTCGCCTCGCGCCGTGGATGGACGAGGCGCAGCTGCGGCGCGCGATCGCGGTGAGCGAGCGCATGGCCACCGCCGATTGGCGGCACCAGCTGAGCCACGCCCGCGCCTGTCTGTTCGTGCGGCTGGCCGCGCTCGGCCGCGTCGACGAGGCGGAGCGGCTGCTGCCGGCGATCGCCGACGCGGTGGTCCGCGCCGACGCGCACGGACAGGTCTTCGGGCACCGCGTGGCGCGCGGGGAGGGGTGGTCGCTGCCCGCGGGCGACACGTGGTCCGATGATTCGCTGTTCCTGCGCTTCATCGTCGGGTTGACGCAGGTGCTGGAGCCGCCGGAGGCTGCCCCGCCCGAGGCGCTGCTGCGCGGCTGCCTCGACCGCGCGTGCGCGGTGCAGGAGTCGCTGCTGCGCAGCGCGGCGCTGCAGGTGCTGGTCGACTGCTGGCACGCGGTCGGCCCGCTGGAGCTGTGGGCCTCGCGGGTGCGCGAGCGGGCGAGCGGGCGCGAGCAGATCGAGATGCTCTTGCTGCTGGCGACGCAGCGGGCGACGGAGCGCGAGGCGCGGGCGATCGCGCGGCTGGCCCTCGAGCGCGCGACGACGCCGGAGGGGCTGCGCGAGGGGCTGTGGTTCGACGAGCTGTGGGCGGCGCGCGAGGTGGTGGCGGCGGCCGAGGCGGCGGCCGTGTTCGCGGCGGCGATCGGGCGGGCGGCGACCGACCCGCGCGCACCGCTGTTGCCGCGGCTGCATCAGTCGTACGATTTGGCGGAGTTCCTCCGCTGGGTCGGCGGCGACGCGGCGGTCGCGGCCGGCGTGCGCGCGCTCGACGAGGCGGCGGCGCTGCTGGCCTGATCGTCGGTGTCTGCTCGCGCCGCGGGTGAGAGAGGTACGAAGGAACAGGTCCGGAGGAGCATGTCCAGGAGGACATGTGATTGCGCGCCATCACCGCCGTCGCGCCCGGACGTCGGCGCGACGCGCTCGCGCACCCCGAGCAGGCGCTGCGTCTGCCGACAGTACACACGGGAGGCGCCCCGCGGCGGCGGATCGGTCACAATGGGAGGCCGTGTCCGCCTCGCCCGCGCTCCGCGTGATGACCTACAACATCCGCCACGGGCGCGGCGCGGACCGCAAGGTCGACCTCGGCCGGATCGCCGAGGTCATCGCCTCGGCCGCGCCGGATGTCGTCGCCCTGCAGGAGGTCGACGTCGGCCGCGCCCGCAGCGGCGGCGAAGACCAGGCCGAAGCGCTGGCGCGGCGCCTGAACCTCACGCAGCTTCGCTTCGCCCCGTGCATCACCCACGGGGCGGAGGAGTTCTACGGCATCGCCACGCTGTCGCGCCTGCCGATCGTCGGCGCGCGCCACCTCTTGCTGCCCGGCGACGGCCGCCCGCGCTCCGAGCCGCGCTCGGCGCTGTCGACTCGTCTGGCCTTTGGGCCAGGCGAGGTGGAGCTCGTCAACACGCATTTGTCCCTCCGCGGGTCGGAGCGCTCGGCGCAGGCGCGCGCGCTCGTCGAGGCGTTCGGCCAGCGCGACCTCGTGGTCGTCGGCGATCTGAACTGCACGCCGTACGGGGGGTGTTATCGGCGGCTCGTGGCGCACCTGCCCCGGGCGGCCCGCCGCGTGCTCACCTGGCCGGCGCGCCTGCCGATCCTGCAGCTCGATCACGTCCTCTATCGCGGCCACCTCGAGGTCACCGAGGCAAGGGCGATCGCTACCGCGTTGGCCCGTCGCGCGTCGGATCACCTGCCGATCGCGGCGGCCTTCGCCTACCGCGCGGCGCCCGAGGTCGAGGCGCTCGTCGAGGTCGCGGCGACGGCGGAGGGGCAGGGCGGATGAGCCGCCGGATCCTCCGGCCGAACGACACCTGCGCGGCGGTGTTCCGGGCGACGCGCGGGGGGCTCCTGGTCGACGGCCGCGATTACTACCGCGCGCTGTACCACGCCGCGGCCGGGGCCCGGGAGCACGTCCTGTTCGCCGGCTGGCAGTTCGACACGCGCGTGGCCTTGCTGCGCGGGGCCGACGCGGCGGGCGCTCGCCATCCGGTCGAGTTCCTGGCGTTCCTCAACGCGCTGTGCGAGGCGCGGCCGGGCCTGCAGGTGTACATCCTCGCCTGGGATCATTCGCTGCTGTTCTCGCTCGAGCGCGAGCCGCTGGCCCTGTTCAAGCTGCGCAACCACCCGCGGGTGCAGCTCTGCGCCGACGACGTGCACCCGCTCGGCGCCAGTCACCATCAGAAGTTCGTCGTCGTCGATCGCACGGTCGCGTTCGTCGGCAGCATCGATGTCTGCTGTCACCGCTGGGACGATCGCCGGCACGACGTCGCCAACGAGCTCCGCGCCGACTCGTTGACGGGCGAGTATCCGCCGTATCACGACGTGCAGGCCCACGTCGACGGCCCGGCCGTCGACGCGCTCACCGAGTGGTTCTGCGCGCGCTGGCAGCGGGTCTGCGGGGCGCCGCCGGCGCTGGGACGGCCGCCGCGGCGGCGGGTCGCGCTGCCCGCGTCGGTCCCGATCCGGGTCCCCCGCGTCGGCCTGGCCCGGACGATCCCCGGCGCGAGCGAGGGCCCGACGGACGCGGTCCACGAGCATCGCAACCTCCTGCTCGCCGCGATCGCGGCGGCGCGCCGCTGCATCTACGTCGAGAACCAGTACCTGTCGTCCGAAGCAGTGTTCCTGGCGCTGCTGCGGCGCTTCGCCCGGGGGCCGCGGCTCGACGTGGTGTTCATGCTGCCGCAGCGGACGCATGCGCTGAAGGAGCGGGTGGCGATCGGGATCCGTCAAGACCACCTGCTCGACGCGCTGGCGGCGGCGGCGGTCCGGGGGGGCCATCGCTTCGGCACGTATTGCTCGGTGGCGCCGGCGACCGGCTCGACGCCGGCGGCGCAGGTGTACATCCACTCGAAGCTGTTCGTCGTCGACGACAGGTTCTTGCTGGTGACCTCGGCCAACACCACCAATCGCAGCATGGGCCTCGACACCGAGCTCGGGCTGGCGTGGGAAGCGGACGCGGCGTCGCCGTCGATCCGCCGCGCGCGCGTCGGGTTGCTGGCCGAGCACTCGGGGCTCGCGGGCGAGGAGGCGCGGCGGCTGTTCGCGCCGCTCACCGGGCTGGTCCGTCGCCTCGACGCGCTGGTCGCGGGCGGGCGCAGCCGCCTCCGCCGTCATCCGCGGGAGGAGGGGGCGGGGCGCGGCGATCTGCTCGGCAAGCTGCTGCCCGACGACATCGCCGTCGATCCGGGCAGCCCGATCGAGGAGGTGCTGGGGCGGGCCCAGGAGGCGGACGAGAGCGAACCCCTGATCGCCCGGCTGACGCGCGCGTGGCAGCGCATCAAGGCCGGGCTCGATCCGGGGCACGAGCGCCTGGCGAAGGCGGAGGGCGAGGGCCGAGGCCGGTGACGCCGGCGAGGGCTGTCTCTTCGGACATATCAACAATCGGCGGTGTCGACGCTGCTCGCGGGCGGCGTCGGCGAGACGATCGGCGCTGTCTCAATCGAGGGCGAAGCCGCGGATCCACCAGGTGGTGGTGATGTTGTTGTTGGCCTGCACGGTCCAGATGCTGCCGCCCGCGACGAGCAGCCCGGGGCCGAAGCCGACCCCGACGGGCTGTTCGTTCACGCCGTCCTGCGGGTCGTCGAACTTCGACGACCACAGCAGGGCGCCGTCGCCGTCGTGGAGGCTGACGGCGCCGAGGCCCTCGTGGCCGTCGTCGCTGCCGACGAGGGCGATGCGCTCGCCGGGGCCGGCGATCACCCGCTCGGGTCGCATGAGGTGGATGCCGACGACGGGGCTGAACCACGCTTCGCTCTGGTCGGAATGCAGGCGGCGGACCACGGGCTGGAGGTCCTTGGTCTGCCCGGCGAACACGAGGTCGCCGTCGCCGAGGCCGTCGAGCGCGTGCCAGCGCCGCGAGTCGACCGGGTCGTCGAGCTCGAACTCGAGCAGGGCGCCGGCGGTGTCGAACGCGGCGAGCACCGGCCGCAGGCCCTCGTCGTCGCTCGTCGCCAGGCCGAGGACGAAGATCCGGTCGCCGACGACGGCGAGGTCATGGGCCTCGACGTCCTCGCCTTCGGGCGTGAGGGCCTCCCACACGAGCTGGCCGGTGGCGAGGTCGAGGCGGCGCACGACTGCCCGCTCCTGGGCGCCGGTCTCGTAGTTGGCGATGTAGAGCCCGTCGCTGCCGGCGTCGATGCCCAGCGGGAAGGGCTCGCCGTCCGGAACGACGTGCCACAGCGCCGAGGCGTCGGGGGCGAAGGCGAGGACACCGTCGAACTGGGACTGGACGTAGATCCGCCCGCCGGCGTCCACGGCCAGCGGGCCGGCGCCCTGGGCGCCGATCTTCCACAGTTCGCCGCCATCGGGGGCGAAGGCGGCGAGGAAGGACTCGGGGTCGTAGCCGCTGGCGTAGCTCGTGCCGTCGGCGGCCACGGCGAAGCCGACGAGGTCGCCGGGGCGCTCGACGGTCCACACGATCGCCCCGGTGCGGGTGCAGGCGGCGTCGCAGCCGTCGTGGGGCTCGTCGTTGCCGTCGTCGCAGGCCTCGCCGGGGTCGGCGATGCCGTCGCCGCACACGCCGGGGGCCGGCTCGCCGCCGGTGCCGTCGGTGAGGCCGTCGCTGGCGGTGCCGCCGTCGGTCGGGTCGCCCGTGGGGAGGTCCGGCGCGGTGGTCGAGCCCGGCGTGGTCGAATCGGTGGTCTCGTCCTGCGGGCTGTCGCCCACGACGATCGAGGGGACGCAGGCGGACAGGGTCAGCGCGGACAGGGCGAGGAGCGCGGGGGGGGCGGTGTAAGTCATGGGAACTACCTCCGACGCGGCTCGTGCCCGTCCGGGACGGCTTCCGTCACGACGGAGAAAATTTTTTCGGGGCGCGCCTCGGGGCTCGCGCGGGGCTCGCGGCCACGCGACGCGCTGTCTCGTCGTCGCGCGGCCGCGAGCGCGCGCCGCCGCACAGGCGCGGGCGGGCTCGCGGGTCAGGCCGCGGAGGCCCACTGGCGGGCGGCCCACTCGCGCACGGCGGCCCAGTCGAGGACGTGGGTGGTCCACGGCGGGGCGGGTCGCTTCTGCTCGCCGAACAGCAGCTTGTGCTCGACGAGCCCGCGCAGGTGCTCGAGCACGTCGAGGCGGTCGTCGATCATGACGGTGAGCCGGAGCTTGCGCGCGTGGACGGCCTTGTCGGGGCGCGCGAGGCAGAAGCGCAGGTGCGACGGATCCATGCCGGTCTGGTCCCAGAAGCGGTGGTGCGCCAGCCAGGCCCGCGTCTTGGCCTGCACGCCGGGGCCGCACTTGGATACCAGCCAGGCGTTGCCGCCGGTGCGCGCGACCAGGTCGGCGACCCCGGCGAAGGCGCCGGGGGCCGGCGGGGTGCGCATGGCCTCCTCCTGGCCGCAGCCGAGGAAGCTGGTGTCCGCGCGCCCGCCGATGACCGGGCCGATGATGACGCGGCCGATGTCGATGCCGATTCGATGCATAATTTTATAACTCTCCTGTTCGGTACGCCGGGAGAGTGCATCGCCGTAGCATCCATGTACACGATTCGTTTTGGAGGGTATATTCAAGAAATGGATACCTCGGAGGTCCGCCTCGACTGGCTCCGCGCCTTCCTCGCCGTGGTCGAGACCGGCGGCTTCACGGCCGCGGCGGCGCGCCTGCACCTGTCGCAGCCGGCGCTGCACACCCAGGTCAAACAGCTCGCGGGGTGGGCGGGGCCGCTCTACCGCTTCGAGGGCCGGACGCTGCGGCTGACGCCGCGCGGGCAGGAGGTGGAGGTGCTGGCGCGCGAGGTGCTCGGCGCGGTCGACCGCTTCGCGGCGCGCGCGACCGGCAAGGTGGCGACGGTGCCGGTCGTCAGCGCGGGCCGGGCGCTGCAGCTGTACGTGCTGGCCCACGCGCTGCGCGGGTGGTCAGGGCCGCTGTCGCTGCGGACGGAGGACCGGCCGGCGACGGTCGAGGCGGTCCGCAGCGGGCGGGCCCACCTCGGGCTCACGTCGCTGCTCGAGGCCGACCCGGAGCTCGACGGCACGCGCGTGCTCGAGGTCGGGCAGGTGGCGATCGTGCCGGAGCACGACCCGCTGGCCCAGCGGCGACAGATCCGCGCGCGGGCGCTGGCCGGGCGGCCGCTGATCCTGCCCCCCGCCGGCCGCACGCACCGGGCGACCCTGGCCGCGGCGCTCGGCGGCGACCTGCACGTGGCGGTCGAGGTCGACGGCTGGGAGCTGATGACGCACTACGCGTCGCTCGGCCTCGGGCTCACCGTGGTCAACTCGTACATCCCGACGCCGCCCGGGACGGTGGCGGTGCCGGTGGTCGACCTGCCGCGGCTGCAGGTGCATTTGATCAAGCGCAAGCGGGCGCCGGTGATCGCGGAGGTGGCGGCGCTCGAGGCCCACGTGCGCAAGCACCTGGCGCAGGGGACAGGTGCGGCGCGGGGGCGGGGCTGATGGCCGGAGAGGCACCCCGGGACGCGGGCTGCCGGCGGATGTCTCGAGGAAGGCGGATGTCCGCAGGGACAGGAGAGGGGGCTGGCTGTCGTGGGATGTCTCGAGGGACAGGTCGAGCGACGTGGGCGCCGCGCCGGTGGATGTCCGGATGGACAGGCGGCGTGGCAGTGGTCGTCGGCGCCGGCGAATGTCTCGAGGGCCAGGTCGGACGACGCGGGCGCCACAGGCCCGAGGCCCGGCGATCCGGGCCGTGCTGGGCCGCGGTCACGGCTGCGCGCGCTGGTAGGTGTTGGCGCGCTCGTCCTGGACGACGACGGCGAGGCCGTCGACCGCCTCCATGAGGAGGTCCTGGGCCGGCACGCGTACGCGGAAGCTCCAGCCGTCGGGCGGCGCGAGCACGTCGCCGAGCTCGGCGAGCGCGGCCTCGTCCTGGTCGACTCTTTGGTCGCTGTACGACTGCATGACGTGGACCGCGCCGTCGGCGTCGACGAGCTCGTAGACCGGCTGACCGGCGTGGTGGCGCCACACGGTCTCGCGCGCGACGGTTCGCGGGGTGTAGGGTTGGCCGCCGCCGGCGACGTCGGCGAGGGTCAGGGTGAGGGCGCCGACCTTGCGCATCTCGATCCCGTCGAAGGCACGGACCTCCGGATCGAGGAGGCTGGCCTTGTCGAAGGCGACGTACAGCGCGATCGATCTCGACGAAACGATCGGTAGTCGGGTCGACGTCCTTGACGCACTCTCCGAGGCAGCCCCAGGCGTCGAGCTCGACCTGCGGTTCCGGCTCGCTCGTGCCGCCGGTCTCGCCGTCGAGACCGCTCGCCGCGGAGTCACCGCAGCCGAAGCCAGGAGAGCGCTCGCACGACGGCAGCGGGCGCGCGGGCGGGCTCGACGATCGACCGCCCGCGCCCGAATGATGGCCTTCAGGATATGTCCTGAAGGCCATCCAGCGAGGTCACTTCAGGCACGTCCACATGACCGTGAAGCACAGCTTGTCGGCGCCGCAGCTCTTGCCGGACATGTCGAACGTCTTCTTGCCGGGGCTGCCGCACGACGTCGCGCCCTCGCAGTAGCCGCAGATGTTGCCGCAGGTGCCGCCGTACTGGCCGACCTGCGAGTAGCCGAGCTGCTGGCAGATCGTCAGCGGGGTGTAGGTGCCGGTGTTGTTGGCGGAGATCCACGCGCTGCTGGCGTTGGCCTCGCACACGACCCACGGGGCGTTGGTGAACGGGTCGTTGCCGGTCTGGCACTTCTGGGCCAGGACCTCGTTCTGGCAGGCGGCGGAGCAGCCGTCGTTGTTGGCGAGGTTGCCGTCGTCGCACTGCTCGCCGGCCTGGACGAAGCCGTCGCCGCAGGCGGCGTTCTTGCACGCGCTGGTGCAGGCGTCGGTGTTGCTGGCGTTGGCGTCGTCGCACTGCTCGACGCCGGCGTGGACGAAGCCGTCGCCGCAGACGGCGGTCTTGCAGGCGTTGGTGCAGGCGCCGGTGTTGCTGTTGTTCGCCCCGTCGTCGCACTGCTCGCCGGGCTGGGCGAAGCCGTCGCCGCAGGTCGCGGCCTTGCACACGTTGGTGCAGGCGTCGTTGTTGTTCATGTTGCCGTCGTCGCAGGTCTCGCTGGGGCCGACGAAGCCGTCGCCGCACACCTGGGTGGTGCAGTCGGCCTTGCACGCCTTGTCGTTGCCGTTGAGCGGGCCGTCGTCGCACTGCTCGACGCCGACGTGGATGAAGTCATCGCCGCAGGCCGCGTCCTCGCAGGCGAGGGTGCAGGCGCCGTTGTTGCTGTTGCCGTTGCCGAGGTCGCAGCCCTCGCCGGCGCCCGGCTGCTCGAAGCCGTCGCCGCAGGCCGGCAGGGCGCACAGGTCGGTGCACCCGTCGTCCTGGTCGCCGTTCTGGCCGTCGTCGCAGACCTCGCCCTCGTCGACGACCGCGTTGCCGCAGCCCTCGGTCTGGCAGCTCGCGCTGCAGCCGTCGCCGCCCATCGCGTTGCCGTCGTCGCAGCCCTCCATCGGGCCCTTGTCGCCGTCGCCGCAGACGTTGAGCTGGCAGCTCGGGTTGCAGGTGCTGTTGGGCAGGTTGTTGGCGCCCTCGTCGCACTGCTCGGTGCCGGAGCCGGTGTCGTGGACCTTGCCGTCGCCGCAGGCGGCGTTCTTGCACTCGTCGGTGCAGTCGGCGTTGACGCCGTTGGCCGCGCCGGCGTCGCACTCCTCGCCGGCGACCGCCTGGACGAAGCCGTCGCCGCAGCCGGCGTTGGTGCAGTTGTTGGTGCAGCCGTCGCTGTCGTCCTGGTTGCCGTCGTCACACTGCTCGGTCGGCGCGACGATCCCGTCGCCGCAGCTCGCCAGCTTGCACGCGTTGGTGCACTCGTCGTCGTCGGTCTGGTTGCCGTCGTCGCAGCCCTCGCCCGGGCCGACGGCCCCGTCGCCGCACACGTTGGCCGTGCAGTCGGCCTTGCAGGCGTTCATGGCGGCGTTGTCGGCCCCGTTGTCGCACTCCTCGCCCGGGCCGACGAGGCCGTCGCCGCAGGTCGCCTGCTTGCACTCGTCGGTGCAGGCCTGGTCGATGCCGTTGCCGCGCCCGTCGTCGCACTCCTCGCCGGGGTCGACCTTGCCGTCGCCGCACTCGGCGACCGCCCCGGTGGTCGGCTCGGACGTCGCCGCGTCGGTCGTCGCGTCGGTCGTCGTGCCCGTCGCCGACGCGCCGGTCGTCGGCGTCCCCGTGGTCGTCGTCGCGGCCTCGGTCGTCGCCGGCGCCCCCGTGGTCGTCCCCGCCTCCGTCGTCGCCTCGGTGGTCGACGCGTTCGTCGCGCTCGAGGTCGCGCTGCTGTCCCCGCACGCCACGGCCAATGCCGCGGCCACCAGCCCCAATCGGCTCCACACTCGTCGATTCATCGCTACGCTTCTCCGCGCGGCATCCTACGCGAATCATCGGTGTACCGGGCCGTGAATCGTCCGTGGCGTCGCGCGCGCTTCGCTCGCGAACGTGGGCATGACGAAAGCGCAGGGCCGCGATGGTGTGAGCATTTGTCAGCGATGCCGCCACCGCAGTGGCGTCGCGCGCGCCGCGGGGGCCGGGCGCGCTCCTGTGATTGCATGATTCGCGACTGCAGGCAAATCACATCGGCAGAGCCTCCGCAGCGGCGACCTGCGGCGACGCGTGCGCGGCGGGCGAGGGCGTCCGCAAACCCCCGGTCTCGGTGTGATGAATGAGCGATTCGCGGGCCGCGGCGACGCGCGATCGCCGAATCGAAGCGGAATTTGTCGATCGCGGTGCGGAGCGGGGTCGCCGCAGCGAGGGCGCTTCCGGAAAGTCCGCCGAATGCGAGCGGTGCGACCGAATATCATGCGTGATGCGCCGGGCGCGCGGGCAGCCTACAAAGGAGGTCGTCCTCTGGCGAATGCCTTCGAGGCCATGTCCTTACGAACATGTCGGAAGGGGCGGAGGCGGGCCGGGCCGTCACGGCGGCGGGCGGAGGCCGCGAGCCTTCATCCACGCATCGAGGGTCGCGCGCTCTTCCTCCATCCGATCGTCGGCGCGGATGTGGCGCCAGGCCTCGTCGAGGAGGGCGCGGGCGCGGGGGCGGTCGCGGCCGGCGTCGTAGAGGGCGCGGGCCAAGAGCCCGCGGGTCCAGGCGACGAGGCCCGGGTCGGCGCCCGGGTCCTGCACCGCCACCGCCTGCTCGAGCAGCTCCGCCGAGCGCTCGGGCCGGCCGAGGCGGTACTCGATGTCGCCGAGCACGCGCAGCTCGTCGGCGCCGCCGTAGTCGTCGCCGCGGGCCTTGCGGGAGATCGCCAGGCTCTGCGTGATCGATCGCCGGGCGTCCTCGTAGCGGCCGAGCTCGACCTCGAGCTCGCCGAGGCCGAACAGGGCGTCGCCGATCCAGTAGTGATCGGGGCCGACGCTGGCGCGCAGGGCCGCGAGCGCCCGGCGGTAGGTCGCCTCGGCCTCGCCGTGCCGGCCGGCCCGCGACAGCGCCGACGCCAGGCCGGCCAGGACGTCGCCGGTGTGCGGGTGGTGGGGCCCGAGCTCGCGCTCGCTGAGGCTCGCGGCCTGGCGCATGCGATCGATCTCGTCCTGCTCGCGGCCCTGCCAGGCGTGGACCTGGCCGAGGTTGTGCAGCACGGTGGCGATCCGGTGGTGGTCCGGGCCGAGCGCGCGCTGGTAGGTCGCGAGGGCCCGCTCGTAGGCCGCTTCGGCCTCGTCGTAGCGGTGCAGGGCGTAGAGCGCCGCGCCGAGGGTCTCGACGGTGAAGGCGACCTCGGGGTGATCGTCGCCGTAGACCCGCCGCTGCCCGGCCAGGACGCGCTCGAGCAGGGGCAGGGCGGCCTCGCCGTCGCTGCGCTGGAGGGCGACGCCGGCGAGGAAGAACACGATCTCGAGGGTGCGCAGGTCGTCGGGGCCGAAGCGGCGCTCGCGGATCGCCAGGGCCTGCTGCAGGTCGGCGTCGGCCGCGTCGAGGTCGCCGCGCTCGAGCGCGACGCGGCCGCGCATCGACAGGAAGGTGGCCTCGCGCGCGCGCGGGCGGCCGAGCCGCTCGAGCGCGGCGGTCAGCCGGCCCTCGAGCGCGGGCAGCTCGTCGTACTCCGCCTGCTCGATCGCGCGGATCCACATCAGGTCGGTCAGCGCGTTGGCCGTGACGACGTCGTGGCGGCTGGCCTCGGCGGCCCAGATCGCGGCGGTGAGCGAGCGCGCCGCGGCGTCGAACTCGCCGACCTCGTCGGCGAGGATGCCCTCGAGGTGCAGCGCCTCGGCCAGGAGCGGGCGGTAGCCGAGCGCGCGCGCCTCCGGGGTCAGGGCGCGGGCGCGCGTCAGGCCGTCGCGGTACTGGCCGGCGTCCCAGAGCGCCTTGAGCTCGGCCAGGCGGGCCCGCAGCGCCTCGACCTGCCGGCGCGTCTGCGGGTCGGCGGGCGGGCGCACCGGGGCGGTGAGGGCCTCGACGTCGGCGCAGCCCTCGAGGTCCGAGAGGCGATGGGCGGCGCGCACGGCCTGCTCGGCGGCCTGGCGATCGGCGGCGAGCAGGCGATCGCCGAGCGCCTGCAGCTCGCGCAGGCGGGCGTCGAGGCACGAGGTGCGCAGGCCGAGCAGCTCCTCGGTCTGCTCGCCGTGCAGCCAGGTCGCCGCGCAGGTCTCGGTGCGCATCGCCACCCAGCGGGCGGCGTAGCCGTCGAGGTCGCCCACGAGCTCGGCGATCGCGGCCGGCGGGGCCCCCGCCCGGGTCAGCGCGTGCGTCACCTGCTCGCGGCGCTCGCCGTCCCACACGCCCTCGAGGTGCCGCGCGGCGCCGCGGCACAGCGCGGGCTCGGCCGCGGCGGCGTAGGCGAGGCCGGCCGCCAGCGCGCCGGCGCCCACGAGCAGCGCCGCCGCGCCGAGCCGACGCCCGGGCTCGCGCGCGAGGGCGGCCAGCAGCGCGTCCATGCTCGGGAAGCGATCGGCGGGCGCGACCGAGAGGCCGCGCAGCAGGGCCCGCCGCAGGTGCCGCGGCACGCGAGCCCCGCGGGGCGGCTGCGCCAGCCGGCCGTCGCGCACCGCGGTCGCCAGCGACTCGACGGTGTCGCCGGCGAACGGGCGCTCGCCGTAGAGCGCGGTGTAGAGGGCGACGCAGAAGCTGAACTGATCCGAGCGGGCCTCGGCTGGGCGACCCTCGTGCTGCTCGGGGGCCATGTAGATCGGCGTGCCGAGCACGACCCCGGTCGCGGTGAGATCGGCGAGGCGCTCGCCGCCGTCGGTCGACGGGGCGGTGGTCGCGAGCCGCTCGTCGCCGCTGGCGCGCGCGAGGCCGAAGTCGACCACGCGGACCTGGCCGTCGTCGCTGACGAGCACGTTCTCGGGCTTGAAGTCGCGGTGCACCAGCCCGGCCGCGTGGGCGGCCGCGAGGCCGCGCCCGGCGAGCGAGAAGCGCGCGAGGATGTCCCGTCGCGACCGCGGCGCGGCGCGCAGCCAGGCCGCCAGGGTCTGGCCGCGGATCAGCTCCATGGCGATGAAGATCCGGTCGCCGATCCGGCCGACGTCGTGGATCGCGGCGACGTTGGGGTGCGACAGGCGGGCCATCGCCTGGGCCTCGCGGCGCAGGCGATCCTCGAGCTCGCGGCGCGGGCCGGTCGGGCGCGGGCGCAGCAGCTTGAGCGCGACCGGCCGGCCCAGCTCGGGGTCGTGGGCGGCGTACACGACCCCCATGCCGCCGGCGCCGAGCTGCGACATGACGACGTAGCGGCCGAGGCGAGCCCCCGGCTGCAGCGGCAGGTCGAGCTCGCTCGCGGGGTCCTCGTCGTCGGGCCCGGGCGTGCGCGTCGGCGCGCCGGCGTCGGGCGTCGGCGCCTCGGTGGCGTCGCTGGCGAGCTCCGAGAGCAGCCGGCGGCAGGCCTCGCAGCGCGAGGCGTGAGCCTCCACGCGCGCGTGCGTGGCCGCGTCGGCGCGGCCCTCGACGAGCTCGAGCAGCGTCTCCGTGCCCAGGCATGCGCTCAGCGGTGAAGACGGCATCGTTGCTCGCCCGACCGGGGCACGATATCACCGGCGAGATGGTCACCGGGCGCGAGGACACCGATGCGCGCGAGCGCGACGCGGTGGCTGCCGCGCTGACGAAGGCGTTCGCCGCCGCGAGGCCCGAGCTGGCGGTCACGCCGGGCCTCGGCCGCGCGCTGGCCGACGCGGTCGCCGCGGCCGCGCGGGCGTGGCCGGGGGTGTCGCTGCCCGCGGTGCGGTTCGTCGCCGCGCTGGCGCCCCGCCTGGCCGCGGACAGGCCCGTCGAGGCGGCGCTCGCCGAGCTGTGCACGGGCGACCTGTACCTCGCGTGCGCCTGCGTCGACGGCGACCCGCGGGCGCTGGCCCAGTTCGACCGCCTGCTCGTGCCGATCGTCGAGCGCGCGGCCGGCCGCCGCGGAGCGACGACGTCGCAGCAGACGGAGCTGCAGCAGATCGTGCGCGAGCGCCTGCTGATGCCGCGGCCGTCGGCGCCCGAGGAGTCGCACGCGCGGATCGCCGAGTACTCGGGTCGCGGCAGCCTGCGCGCGTGGATCCGCGTGGTCGCCACGCGCGAGACGCTGCGCCTGCTCGGCCGCCCGCAGCGCGAGGTGCCCGGCGACGACGAGGCGATCGCGGCGCTCATGCCCGCCGACGCCGGCCCCGAGGTCGAACACCTCAAGCAGCGCTACCGCGAGGCGTTCAAGCTGGCGTTCCGCGAGGCCGTGGCGGCGCTGACCGACCGCGAGCGCGTGCTCCTGCGCCAGCACGCGCTCGACGGGCTCAGCATCGACCGCCTGGCCGATTTCTACAAGGTGCACCGCTCGACGACGGCGCGGTGGGTCGAAGGGGCCCGCCGCGCGGTGCTCGAGCAGACCCGCCGCGCGCTGGGCCGCCGGCTGCACGTGGCCGCGGCCGAGCTCGACAGCATCATGCGGCTGATCGACAGCCGGCTCGACATCACGCTGCCGACGCTGCTGCGCGAGCCCGGCGAGGCGCCGGGCGGGCCCGGGCGGCGGCGGTCGGGGTGAGGGAAGCTTTGGACATGTTCTCCCGAGCATGTCCACAGGAGCATGTCGATTCAGGCATGTCCGAACGAGCAGACACACCGCGGGTCGCGGCGGAGCGGCGGCGTGGCCGCCTCCGGAGGCGAATCGCGCGTGGCGCGGGTTCGATGGCTCGCGGGGCATGGCTCTCCTGCCCGGAGGACCCGCGCCCGCGGCTCATGTCGCACGGAGAGCGCGCGAGCGGCTCCGCGCACGCGCGCGCGGCTGCAAGCGCCGCAGCCGCGGGCTACGCGAATTGGGGGTGACCGGCGACGCAGGTATATGCGTCGGCCGGGGCGTCGGCGGCGAAGCCCGCGGTCGAGCGACCGAGCCGCGCGAGCCAGCGGCGATCGAGCGGTCGCTCGAGGTCCGCCGGATCGACCGCCGCGCAGGTGGCAGTCTTGTGCGCGCCGGTCGGCTCGCCGACGCCGACGAAGAACCCGGCCAGCAGCAGCGCCGAGCGGACCGCGGTCGCGCCGCTGTAAGTGTGCACCGTGGCCCGGGCGCGACAGCGGCGGCGCAGGGCCGTGAACGCGGCGACCGACCACAGCTCGGGGTTGGCCCGCGGCGAGAACGGATCCCAGAACACGACGTCGGCCGCAGGCCCGTCCGCGAGCGAGCCCGGCAGCTCGCCCAGGATCAGGCGCCAGGTCGTCCGCGCGGCCTCGTGGATCCCCGCGGTCCGCAGCGCGTGGGCGGCGGCTCCGGCGGCGCCGTCGAGCCCGAAGCCGGCGGCGTGCTCGGGCTGCAGCGCGAGCGCGAGGGCGTCGAGGCTGCGCTCGAAGCTGACGATCGTCAGCCGCGGCCCTGCGGTCCGCGCCTCGGACAGCCGCCACGCCGCGATCGCGTTGGAGCCGGCGCCGAGGCCGACGTCGAGCAGGACCAGCGGCTCGCTCCGCTGCAGCCGCGCGGCCAGCCGCGCCGGTTCACAGTAGAGCCGCGCGGCCTCGACGGCGGGCCCGACCCCGGGGTGCATGACCTCGCCGACGCGCCGGTCGAGGATCGCCGGGGCGCCGCCGGTCGTCGTGACCACCTCGCAGACGTCGCTCACGCGGTCGCCCCGATCCGGCGCTCGCCGTGCGCGCAGCGATCGAGCGCCGCGAGCCGGTCGCACGCTTCGCTCACGCGGTCGCCCCGATCCGGCGATCGCTGTGCTCGTAGCGATCGATCGCCTCGAGCTTGTCGCGCGCGTAGGTCGCGAAGCGGCCGGCCGCGATGGCGGCGCGGGCCTCGGCCATCAGCGCGTGATAGTGATGGAGGTTGTGCAGGGACACCAGGCGCGGGCCGAGCGGCTCGCCGCAGCGGAACAGGTGGTGCAGGTAGGCCCGCGTGTAGAGCTTGCAAGTGCTGCAGGCGCAGGCGGCGTCGAGCGGGCGGTCGTCGTCCCTGGTGCTCGCCCGCATCAGCTTGACCCGCCCGGTCGAGGTGAACGCGGTGCCTTGCCAGGCGAGGCTGGTCGGCAGGATGCAGTCGAACATGTCGACGCCGGCGAGGATGGCGTGCAGCAGATCGGGCGGGGTGCCGACGCCCATGAGATAGCGCGGGCGATCGGCGGGCAGCAGGTCGGCGGCCATGTGCGTGATGTCCTCGCGCTCGGCCCGGGTGTCGCCGACCGCGAGCCCGCCGATGGCGAAGCCGTCGAACGGGTGGTCGGTGAGGAAAGCCGCCGACTCGCGCCGCAGGCCGGGGAAGATGCCGCCCTGCATGATGGCGAACAGCGCCTGCGGGGTGCCCGTGCGGGCGGCCAGGCTGCGCAGGGCCCAGCGGTGGGTCCGCTGCATGGCGGCGCGGGTGGTCGCCTCGTCGGAGCGGGCGTCGACGCAGACGTCGAGCACCATCATGATGTCGGCGCCGATCGCCTCCTGCATGGCGATCGACGCCTCGGGCGAGAGCATGTGAAACTGCTGATTGGTGTAGCTGCGGAACCTCGCGCCGCGCTCGCTGATCACGCGATCGGCGGACAGCGAGAAGATCTGGTAGCCGCCCGAGTCCGTCAGCATCGGCCCGTTCCAGCCCATGAATCGGTGGATCCCGCCGACCCTGCGGAACAGGTCGGGGCCCGGGCGCAGCATCAAATGATAGGTGTTGCCGAGGACGACCTCCGCGCCGACCTCGTGCAGCTCCGCGGGCGTCAGACCCGTGACCGACGCCCGCGTGCCGACGGCCATGAACACCGGGGTCTCGATCCGGCCGTGCGGGGTGTCGAGCGCGCCGCGGCGAGCCCGTGAGCCCGGGTCGAGGGCGCTGACGTGGAAGGGGAAGCGCATGGGCGGCGCAGTGTAGCGGACGCGGCAGCCCTCGCCGAGGCGCCCCGGGCGGGCCCCCGCGAGCGCGTCGCGGGTGCAGCGCGCGCGGCTCGACGGCGCCGCGGAGGCGCTCGCAGGCAGGGACGCGGCGGGGATCCAGGCGCCGCCCGCGGCGCTCGCCGGTGTGCGGCTGGCGTCGGTCGAGGGGCTCGCGGACGGGGGCCGTCCTCCGCGGGGGCGGGGCTTGCTGGGTTCGCCGAAGCGGCTTGTCGGCGGTGCACCCCCGGGGACGCGCACTACGATCGTCGGGCCGCATCGCGGCGATCGAGGTCGTATGAGCTCGGCAATCGATGATCTGTTCCAAG
This sequence comes from Nannocystis exedens, assembly GCF_002343915.1. GTDB lineage: Bacteria > Myxococcota_A > Polyangia > Nannocystales > Nannocystaceae > Nannocystis > Nannocystis exedens. The sequence continues at coordinate 8,962,531 of NZ_NETK01000001.1, forward strand.
AGACCCTGCAAACCACGCGCACGTGGATCCGCGAGATCATGGCCGCGATCCCGGCCATCGACGCGCAACAGGCGTACCACCTGCTGTGCGCCACGCTGCGGTCGCTGCGCGACCGGCTCCCGGTCGAGGACGCGGTCCAGCTCGCCGCGCAGCTGCCGGTGCTGATCCGCGGCCTGTTCTACGACGGCTGGCGCCCGACCGACGTGCCGCTGCGGATCCGCGACAGGCAGGAGTTCCTGCGGCTGGTGGCCGCGCGCTACCAGGTGCGACCGCTCCACGATCTCGAGGAGGGCGTGCGGGCGGTGCTGGCGGTGATGAGCCGCAACATCGACTTCGGGGAGACTTTTTCGCTCCTCCGCACGCTCCCGCAGGAGCTGCGCGAGCTGTGGCCGGAGCACATCCGCCAGGCGGCGTGACGCCAGCGACCTGTTCCATCGGGCATGTCGCCGACCTGTCCCATGGGGCATGTCGTACGGCGAGCACGGCTCGTCGCTCCATCGCTCGGCTGCAGTCGACCTGTCCCATGGGGCATGCCGGGAGCGCGCGGCGAGCACGGCTCGTCGCTCCATCGCTCGGCTGCAGTCGACCTGTCCCATGGGGCATGCCGGGAGCGCGCGGCGAGCACGGCTCGTCGCTCCAACGCTCCAGACGACCTGTCCCATGGGGCATGCTGGCTGCACGACAGGGTCGTGACCTGTCGCGGCGGGCTGCGGTCGACCTGTCCCATCGGGCATGTCGGAGGATGGCGCGATCGCTGCTCGTCGCGGCACGCAGCCGGCTGTGGTCGACCTGTCCCCGGGCAGGACGGACATCCGGGGCGATCACGACTCGTCGCGGCGCGCCGGTGGGTCGTGGTCGACCGGTCCGTCGGTCCGGCGCGCTGGAGGCGATCGGTGACCTGCTGCGCGCGGGCGCCGCGAGGGCGGCGTCGGCGAGCCGGCGCGAGAAAGGAGGCCGCGCGGCGGACATGCCCTGCGGGACAGGTCCGCCGCGCGGAGCGGCTTGGGGGTGGAAGACAGATCGGTCGGTGACGGGCGACGGGGTATCGTTTCGCGGGCGAGCGGGGGGCTCGGCCCGCGTCGCGGCGGGCGAGCGAAAGAAGGGGCCGCGGCGCCACCGACCGCGCGCGTCACATGAGCCTGCGACGCGAGAACTCGGCGCGCAGCTTGGCGAGCGCGCCCTCCTGGAGCTGACGGATCCGCTCGCGCGACAGCGAGTAGCCGGCGCCGATGTCCTTGAGGGTCATCTCGGCCTCGCCGTCGAGGCCGACGCGCTTGCGCAGGATGTCGGCCTCGAGCGGGGTGAGCTGGGCGAACACCTCGGCGAGCTGCGACTGCAGCAGCTCGCGGTCGAGGAGGTCGGACGGCGGGACGAAGTCGGGGTCGGCCACGGTGTCGGCGAGGGTGCCCTCGCTGTCGCGCGAGGCCGGCGAGGCGAGGCTCAGCGGGGTCTCCATCAGCGACCAGCCCATGCGGGCGATCCGCTCGCGGCTGACGCCGCTGACGGCGGCCAGCTCCTCGTCGGTGGGCTCGCGGCCCTCGGCGAGCTCGAAGTCGCGGCGGGCGCGGGCGACCTTCTGGCAGGCCTCGATCATGTGGACGGGCAGGCGGACGCAGCGCGACTTGTCGGCGATCGAGCGGGTGATGGCGTGGCGGATCCACCAGGCGGCGTAGGTCGAGAAGCGGCAGCCGCGGGCGGGGTCGAAGCGGGCCACGGCCTTGAGCAGGCCGAGGTTGCCCTCCTGGATCAGGTCGGGCAAGGGCACGCTGCCGCGGTAGAACCGGCGCGCGAGGGCGACGACGAGGCGCAGGTTGGCGCGCACGAAGGCGTTGCGGGCGGCGACGAAGGCGGCCTGCTTGCTGCGCACGGCGGCGACGTAGCGGGCGAACGGGACGCTGCCGCGGCGCGGGGGATGGACGGCGAGGCAGGTCGGCGCGCGGCGGTTGCCCTCGAGCGCGACGAGGTCGGCGGCGATCAGGTCGGCCAGCTCGGTGTCGACGTCGGCCTCGAGCAGGACGGCGGCGACGCGGTCGCGGGCGGCGTGGAAGGCGTCGTGGTGCTTGCGCAGGTCGCGGTCGCGGAGGGTCCGCGCGGCCTTCTCGTAGGCGGTGAGCGCGGCGTGCGGGCAGACCTCGTCGGACAGCCGCTCGCGCAGGAAGGCGCCGATCGGCTCGGCGTACGGCGGATAGTCGAGGATCGCGGTCCACATGCCGCGACGCAGGTGCACGAGCTTGATCGCCGCGGCGGTCTCCTCCTCGCGCGTCATCACCTCGGCGTCCGCGAGGTCGCGGAAGTAAGTGGTGAGTGGCCGGTGCGATGAATCATTCACCAGAGCGCCGTTCGAGTCACGGGTATCGATTTCTCGCAGCATGGTGTCAGCTCCTTCCATATCCGGGCGGTATTCGCCGCCGTACGCGTGGTCCGAGCGGCTCGCCGGCGCATCGAGGCCGTGCCGCGGATCTTGCCTTCGCCCCGGGGAGAACCTTGTTTCCCGGGCGCTCGGTCGTCTCGAGGGAGACGTGATCGGGGCCCGGACGGATGTCAATGCAGCCGGCGAAACTTTTTTCCCGGAGGGTTTGGGGTCCGAAGCGCCCAGCGAGAGCTACGCCCGGCAAGGAGCTCGCGCCGACGTCGGACGAACCCTGGACACTCCTTCCACGGCGATCGCAGGGGCCCGTCCCGCCGGCGACGAGGGGCCCGCCGTCGGCGGGGCAATGTCAGAAGGGGCGTCGCGCGCCGTGCGCGGACATGGCCGCACGGATCCGCGGAAATAGCCTCCAGGAGCCCTTCAAACAAGTCCTGGACGCGGAAGTACGGGCGTCCGCCGCGGGCCGCGAGGGCGCGGTTGCGCGGGTCGGAGATCCGTAAATAAGGGGCTCACGAGGATCCGGACATGCTTCGCTGGGCGCTCATCTTCCTGTTCATCTCGCTGGTGGCCGCGCTGATCGGCTTCGGCGGCATCACGGTGGTCGCGGTCCATCTGGCGCAGGTGCTGTTCTACATCTTCCTGGCCGGCTTCGCGGTGATGCTGGTCGCCGAGCTGCTGGCGGGCTGAGCCGTGGGGACGGCCGCAGCGCCTGTCCCCGGCGACAGGTGGCAATAAGAAGAGGCGAGCGCCCGGGCCCGCGGGTCGCAGGCGACCGGCCGACGCTCAGCCGCCGCGGAACGCCTCGACGACGCGTTCGTGCAGCGGCTGGAACTCGATCGAGGACGGCGTCGAACGGCGGCCGCGAGGCGGTGCCGGCGGCTCTCATCACGATCCACCGCAGACCCTCGCTGCGTCGCAGCGTGCTCAGCCAGAGCGTGGCGGTGAAAACGGGGTGAAGACCTCACGGTTCACATTCCGGGGCCGGCCGCATCGATCGTGCTGGTAGCGCCAATTCTCGCAATCGCGTTCATGAATCGAATCAGGCGGCGGCGCAGACGAGCCACCCCGAGTGCACGGGCGCCCATCGGCATGGCAGCATGACATCCTCCTGCTCCCCGCCGAAGCGGGCGTGCGCGACTTGCGATCACCCGATCGACGTTTCCGGGATCCGCGCCACGGTCGGCCGCCGGGCCCAGCACAGCCGGGATCGGGCGCAAGCGGGGACCGGGACTCCGCGCGCTCGAAGCACTTTGTTCGCGCGCGGCGCAAGGCGCGCCGCTGGGAAGTGAGCTCGGCGGAGAAAGCGCTGGAGGGCGCGCAAGGAGCGCTGATTTTGCGGTGCGAAATCCGCCCGACTCCGATCGGGCGGGCCCCCCGCATCATGACAGTGAACCGGCGAGAGCCTCGTGCCTGCGCGGCGAAGCGCGGGTCAGGGCGTGACGAGGCGGGCGAGCAGCCGGCGGTAGCGGCGGCGGAGCCGGTGGTCGAGCGAATAGCGGCCGGCGCCGGTGAGGGCGAGCGCGGTGTACGGCAATGCGTAGAGGAGGGCGGACTGGACGTCGGCGCCGGCGAAGCCGCGCGCGGCCATCATCAGGACCATGAGCATGGTGAAGACGATCGGCACGGCGGCGAGGCGGGTCAGCAGGCCGAGCGCGACGAGCGAGCTGCACAGCCCCTCGGCCGCGAGCGCGAGGACGAAGCTGGGCGCCGAGCCGATCCCGAGCGGGTCGGGGAACTCGCGCAGCTCGTCGTCGAAGTGCAGCAGCTTGGGCCGCATGTGAAAGGTCCAGATCAGGGCAGCAGCGCCGAGGCGGAGCGCCAGGAGGCCGAGGTCGCGGGCGCGCGCTGCCATCGGTGCGGTCGATTCGTCGGCGGTCACGGGAGCTCCACAGGGGCGAGGCCGACGCGAGGGCGAGGGAATCGCCCGAGGCGTCGAATGCGGGCAGGGAATGGAACGAGGGGATGAATGATGGGACCCCGCGCGAGGGGGCGGTGAGGGCGATGGCGAGGGAGGAGAGCGACGCGGTGATGAGGAGGCTCGGGCGTGGTTCGGCGGGAGTCACGGCGAATGCGAGGACGTCACGCCGGGCTCGAGGTGAGGCGGTTCGAGGTGGGCGCCGCGGGCCCGGGCGGCCGCGAGGGCGCGCGCGTCGACGAGGTGGACCACGCCGGCGTCCTCGCTCAGGGCGGCGAGCCGGGTCAGCAGGGCCTGGTCGGCGACCACGGCGCGGGCGTGCTGGCGCAGGTGTTCGGACCACGAGCCGAGCGCGAAGGTCTCGACGAAGACGTCGCGAGCGGCGAGGTCCTCGTAGATCGACCAGTCGCTGGCGCCGTCGCGCCGGCGCAGGTTCTCGAGCTCGCGGCAGAGCTGCAGAAACTCGGCGCGGTGGGGCGCGGCGACGCGGTGGCGGCGGACGATCAGGACCGGGCCGGCGCGGTGATCGAGGTCGGTGCCGAGGACCATGGGCTCGGGCCAGGCAGCCCACGGCGCGACGGCCTCGCGGCGCGCGTCGCCGAGGTGCCAGCGCACGGCCCCGAGCGCGCCGAGAGCGACGCCCGCGGCCGCGACGGTCAGGGTGTGGGCCGAGCCGAGCGGGCCGGCGAGCGTGCCCCAGGCGAGGCTGCCGAGCGCCAGGCCGCCCTGGAACACCAATAAATAGAAGCCGAGCGCGCGCGCGTGGACCCACCCGGGGGCGGCCGAGGCGGCGGCGACGTTGAGGCTCGACATGATGCTGATCCAGGCGACGCCGGTGGCGAGCATGGCGAGGTAGAGCAGCGCCTCGCTGCGCACGTGGCCGAGCACCAGCATGGTGGCGGCGTAGACGAGGGTCGCGGCCACGGTCAGCCGATCGGGGCCCCAGCGGGCGCGCAGCCACGGCATCACGGCGGCGCCGAGCAGGGCGCCGGCGCCGACGCAGCCGAGCAGGGCGCCGAAGCGCAGGGGGCCCATGTGCAGCTCGCGGCGGGCGATCACCGGCAGCAGGGCCCACAGCGCGCTGCCGCAGACGATGAACGCGGCGGCGCGGGCGATGACGGCCCGCAGCACCGGCGCGTGGACGGCGAAGCGAAGGCCGGCGACGATCGCCCCGACGACCCGCTCGGGGGTCTGCGGCGGAGGCCGTCGCGCCGGTCGCCAGCGCACCACCTGGACGACGACGAGGACGAAGACGCAGGCGTTGAATGCATAGACCGCGCCGCTGCCGGCGAGGGCCACGCCGACGCCGCCGATCGCCGGGCCGACGGCGCGGGCGATGTTGACGGCGACGCCCCCGAGCGTGACCGCGGAGGCGAGCTCGCCGGCCGCGACCTGCGACGGCAGCACCGACTGCCACAGCGGGGCCGACAGCGCGGCGCCGAGGCCGAGGGCGAAGGTGAGGGCGAGCAGGGCGACGGGGCCGAGCGCGCCGGTGAACGACAGGACCGCGAGCGCGAGCGAGACCGCGGCCATCCACGCGGCGAAGCCGACGAGCAGCCGCCGGCGATCGAACAGATCGGCGAAGGCGGCCGCCGGCAGGCCGACGAGCAGCACCGGCGCGCCGGACATGGTCTGCAGCAGGGCGACGTAGACCGGCGCGGTGGCGAGGGACGTCATGTCCCAGCTGCCGACGGCGTTCTGCACCCAAAGAGCGATGTTCGAGCCGAGCGCGCCGAGCCACAGCGAGCGGAACACGCGGTGGCGCAGCGGCGCCCAGGCCGAAGCGGGAGCGGCGGGGGACGCCGGGGGTGGATCAGCGGGGGGCGGGGTCGCCATGGTCGGCCTCGGGCGCGGGCACGCCGGTGATCTTGGGCGCGCACTCGCGGGAGAACCATGCCGCGCTGAGCGGCTCCCCGGCGAGGAGCCGCCGCGCGACCGGCCCGACCTGCTCGCCGAGGAGCATGCCGAACAGCCCGAGCAGCGCCACGATCGGCGGCGCCGGGGAGCGCACGTTCAGCACGCTGTAGAGGACGCCGACCAGGACGCCGACGCCGAGCGAGAGCAGGTAGAGCTTCATGGGCTCCTAGTGGCCGCCCTCGGAGGCGTTGAACATGGTCTTGGCGTAGATGATCCCGAGGCCGTAGGCGCCGCCGAGCTCGGAGGCGAGGCCGGTGGTGGCGCCGTAGGTCTCGCCGCGGGCCCAGTCGCGCTGCAGCTCGAGCAGGTACTGCAGGGTGGTCAGCGGGCGGGCGCCGGCCTGGACCATGCGGGTGACGGCGCGCTCGTGGGCCTCGTCGGACACGTCGCCGCAGGCGTCGGTGATCACGTAGACCTCGAAGCCCTGCTCGATGGCCGACAGCACCGGGCCGACGATGCACACCGAGGTCCACAGGCCGGCGATGACGAGGCGCGACTTGCCGAGCTTGTTGACGCGGTCGATGACGTTCTGGTCCTCCCAGCAGTTCATCGTCGTGCGATCGATGAGGTCGAGCTCCGGCTGGGCGGCGCGGATCTCGGCGAAGATCGGGCCGGAGAAGGTCTTCTCGGCCACGGTGGTGAGGATCGTGGCGACGTTGAAGATCCGGGCCGCGCGGGCCGCCATGGCGGCGTTGTTGCGCAGGAGGATGGCGTCGATCGAGCGGGTGGCGAACGCCATCTGCGACTGGTGGTCGATGAGGATCAGGGTGTGATCGCCGGGGGTGAGCAGCGACTTGGCGGGGGTGGCGGTGGCGGTGGGCATGGGTCTGTCGAGTCCTTGGGTGGTTGGATTGAAATGAAGAGAGTGCGCAGGGACGGATCAGAACTTGAGGGTCAGCCAGGTGGCGATGAAGTCGACGCCGCGCGTGCGCCCGGCCTGGGCGAGGACGGGGCCGCGGAAGAACCGGCCGGCGGTGACGACGAAGCCGATGTGACGCCCGAGCTCGGCCTCGAGGGTGACGCCGGCGCGGTGGCCGATGAAGCGCGCGGCGCCGAGGGTCTCGAGCAGCGGCTCGCCGGGGACGTTGTAGATGCCGTCGGCCCGGCTGTAGCGCCACAGGCACACCCAGTCGAGGGTGAGGCTCAGGCGCCCTGTCGGGGCGAGCGTCAGCATCGGGTGGACGTCGTAGAAGTTGGCGGGGCCGATCAGCGCGTCCTCGCCGAAGTAGGAGCCCTTGGGGAACAGCGCCGAAAAGGTGCCCATCGGCCGCTGGCCGCCGCGATCGCCGGAGGCGACGTCGAGCCGCACGCCGAGCCGCGGGTCCCACGGCAGCGGCAGGGCGACGCCGGTGTCGCTGGCGACGGTCCACGCCAGCAGCGGGGCGGCGCCGAACTTGCCGGCCTGCAGCACGGCCTCGACGTTGTAGTCGAGCCGGCCGGCGGCGCCGAACCAACGTGTCCCCAGAGACAGGCGGCGCTCGTGCGCCCGCCCGCGCTGGTACTCGGCGTCGGGGCGGTCGAGGTAGAGCGCGTAGACGTCGACCTGGCCGCCGGGCAGCGGCGAGGGCACGGTGGCGTGGGCGCCGGCGAACCACCGGCCGCGCTCCCAGCCGTCGTCGAACACGCCGGGGCGGGTCGCGACCGGGCGGGTGACGAACAGGTGGGCGCGGACGCGGCGGGCGGCGACGATCAGCGCGACGCCGTCGAAGCTGCGGCGGACGTTGGGGCCCTCGCGCGGCGAGACCAGGCGGCCGGAGCCGAACGCGAGCTCGTGGCGGCCGGCGCGGAGGATGACGCGCAGGCCCGGGCGCTCGACGTCGAGGTCGGCGAAGGCCTGGTGGAAGTCGAGGTCGTCGCGGTCGATGTCCCGCGGGCCGCCGGGGCGGCCGGTCTCGAGGGCGCTCTTGATCTGCGCGAAGGCGCGGAAGTACGGGGCGCGCAGCTCGGCGTGCAGCATGTAGCGCTGCAGCCACGACAGCGAGCGCGGCGGGCCGGCCCCCCAGTCGAGGTGGCGGAAGCCGTCGAGGCGCTGGCGGGTCTCGCCGCCGAAGCCGAGCGCGACCCGCTTGCGCGGGCCGAGCGGGATGTACTTGAGGACATCCAGGAAGTCGACCCGGCGGGAAGGGTCGCGGAGGTAACGGTAGTCCTCGTCGGCGCGCAGCAGGCGGTACGGCGGCGGGGCCGCCGGCGGACCCGCGCCGCGCCCGGCCAGCGCGGCGGCCTCGCTGGCGCCGGCCGCCTGGGCCGGGGATGCTGGCTTGAGGGACATGGCCTTGGGGGCATGTGACTGCGGGCTGGCCTGGGGGACAGGTCGAGGCGCGCCGCCCGCCGGCGCAGCGGAGCCGCTGTCCTTGGAGACATGTCGCGCCCGAGCTGCGCTTGTATTCATGTCCCCGGGGACATGTCCGTCCGGACCGCCGGCCGGGGCCGGCTCGGCGCGCGCGAGGCCGGGGCCGCCGAGGGCGACGGCGAGGGCGGCGGCCGGGGCCGTGGGCGCGCGCCGGCCGGGCCAGGCGCGGCGCGGCGCCTGGCATGTCCGGGAGGACAGGTGCATGGCGCTAGAACACCGCGCAGGGGCAGGCGAGGCCGACGTGGTGGTGAGGGTGGTGGGCGCGGTGGCGCAGGGCGCGGGCGACTACGCCGGGGTCGTAGCCGCCGTACCGCGCGGGCGGGGCCCATTCGGGGCTGAACGGGAGCGGAGGCGGGGCGAGGCCGCCGAAGTCGCCGCTGGCGTGGACGACGTCGCCGCCGACCACCGTGAGCACCGAGGTGAGGTCGCGGATCTCCGCCTCCGGCACCGCGAAGTAGTCGTCCGACAGCACCGCGAGGTCGCCGAGGCGGCCCTCGGCGACGAGGCCGCGCTGGCCGTCCTCGCCGGAGAACCACCCGTTGCCGGCGGTGTAGAGGCGCAGCGCCTGCTCGCGCGACAGGCGGGCGCCGGGGCCGAGCAGCTCGGTGCCGCCGACGCTGCGGCCGGAGACGAGCCAGCCGAGGCCGACCCACGGGTTGTAGCTGGCGACGCGGGTGGCATCGGTGCCGCCGCCGACGGGGATCCCGGCGGCCAGCATGCGTCGCACGGGCGGGGCGTCGCCGGCGGCCTCGGGGCCGTAGCGGTGGAGGAAGTGCTCGCCCTGGTAGGCCATGCGGTGCTGGATGGCGATGCCGCCGCCGAGCCCGGCGATCCGGTCGATGTTGCGCGCCGAGACGGTCTCGGCGTGGTCGAAGAACCACCGCAGGCCGGCGAACGGGACCCTCCTGTTCACGGCCTCGAACACGTCGAGCATGCGGGTGATCGACTCGTCGTAGGTGGCGTGCAGGCGGAACGGCCAGCGGTGCGCGACCAGGTGCTCGACGACGGCCTCGAGCTGCGCCTCCATCTGCGGCGGCAGGTCGGGCCGCGGCTCGAGGAAGTCCTCGAAGTCGGCGGCCGAGTAGACGAGCATCTCGCCGGCGCCGTTGAGGCGGTAGAACTCGTCGCCGCGGCCGGGGCTGACGGTCTGCGACCACTGGCGGAAGTCGTCGAGCTCCTGGCCGGGGCGCTGGGTGAACAGGTTGTAGGCCAGCCGCACGGTCAACTGTTTGGCGGCCGCGAGCTCCTCGATGATCTGGTAATGCTCGGGGTACTGCTGGAAGCCGCCGCCGGCGTCGATCGCCCCGGTGATGCCGAGCCGGTTGAGCTCGCGCATGAAGTGACGGGTGCTGTTGCGCTGCTCGTCGGGCGAGAGCCGCGGGCCCTTGGCGAGGGTGGCGTAGAGGATCCAGGCGTTCGGCTTGGCGACCAGAAGGCCGGTGGGCTCGCCGTGGCGGTCGCGCTGGATGACGCCGCCGGGCGGATCCGGCGTGTCGCGCGTGTAGCCGACGGCCCGCAGCGCGGCGCGGTTGAGCAGCGCCTGCGAATAGAGGTGGAGCACGAACACCGGGGTGTCGGGCGCGGCGGCGTTGAGCTCGTCGAGGGTCGGCATGCGCCGCTCGGCGAACTGGAACTCCGACCAACCACCGACGACGCGGACCCACTGCGGCGGCGGAGTGATCTGGGCCTGCGCCCGCAGCCGCCGCAGCGCCTCGGCCAGCGAGGCGACGCCGTCCCACCGCAATTCGCTGTTGTAGGTCAGGCCGCCGCGGATCAGGTGCAGGTGCGAATCGATGAGGCCGGGGATCGCCCGCCGGCCGCGCAGGTCGATCTTCCGCGCGCTCGCGCCGGCGCGCGCCAGGACGTCGGCGTCGTCGCCGACGGCGACGAATCGCCCGTCGCGGATCGCCGCCGCCGAGGCCTCCGGCGCCCGCGGGTCCATGGTCGTGATTCGTCCGTTGAAGAGGAGCAGATCGGCGTCCGTGGTGGCTGTCATCGGCAGGCGGAGGATGACAGAGGCGCGGTCGACGGGGCTACCCGACCTTGTGGGGGTGAGACGCGGGGCGAGAACTCCCACGATTCGCCCGATGGTGCGAATCATCGCGGTGTCTCTCCTCGGAGCGTCGCACCCTGTCGTACCGACGCCCTTCAGGTGTAATCGGCACGGGGCGGCCGCCGGCGCCTGCTCGACGCGATCGGAGCTTCGGGAGAGATCATCCGCGCACGCCGGCGCTGCGCCCGCCTCGCGAAGTACATGGCCTTGGGGACAGGCGAAGAGAGCACCGGCGCAGGAGCCCGGCGAGATCGGCCTGCAGACGTCGGCGAGCCGGCGTCGACGCCGCCAGTCACGCGCGTCGGCGCCGCCTGCGGGCGGGAGTCTGCCACCGGTCCCCGATGAGGGGCCGGGCGAGCGGTCGGACTGGCGAGCGTCGTTGCCCTCTCGCTCGCGGCAATCACCACAGTCGGGGCGACCGGCGCGTCACGTCATTGCCGCCGCGCCGCGCGAGCCGCCCGATCACCAGCACCCGCGCGGCTCGAAGCGCACGGCGTAGTTGTTGCCGTAGTCGCTGTCCCACTCGCCGCCGGCCTCGGCCGCGAGCTCGATGTCCCAGGCGTTGAGGTTGCCGAAGTCGTCGAAGGCCCAGAAGAACAGGTGCTCCTCGACGGCGCTCGGCTGGCTGCACACCCACTTGCCGCTCTGGTAGGGGTCGAAGGTGACGCCCTCGCAGGAGCCGGGCGGGTTCCAGCCGTTGCCGCACCAGTGACAGGCGCGCGGGCCGGAGTCGAGCAGCACGTAGGCGTCGTCGTAGGCGCCCGGCAGGGCCTCGAGGAGCTCGTCGTTGCCGTTGAGCGAGACATAGAAGTTGATCTGGTCGTCGGCGTACTCGTCGCGCAGGTAGCCGTCGTAGACGATGGTGAGCTTGTAGTGCTCGTCCCACGGGTCGACGAAGTCGCGGATCACCTTGAAGGGCCCCGCGTAGAGGGTCTCGGTGAGGCCGCAGACGTCGTAGTCCGGCGGGTAGTTGGAGGCCTGCGCGGTGGTCGAGGCGAGGCCGAGCGCGAGGGTACAGAGCGTGACGGCGAGCGAGCGGGCTTGCATGCGACGGGACCATACACCCCGCGGCGCGGACGACCAGCGTGAATCACCGCAGCCGCATTGCGGGCAGCGTGCGGTTTTCCGCGACTCGCGGGCCGGGCACGCGTTCGGCCACGAGAATCCCCCAGGCGGCCGTCGGGGCCGGTCGCCGCGTCCGCGCATGAAACCGAGTTCGCGCCGGGTCGACGGCCCGCATTCCCGCGTCGGCGCCGCCGAGCGCGAGGGCGCCGGGCCGCGATCGACGGGCGGACAATGGCCTGTGTCCGCGCGACCCCACTGCGACCGCCCGCGCGCCGCATTCGCGCCGTCACGCGCCGGTGCGCTCGATCGTGGCGCACCAGGCCCGCGCGCCGCCGGGATGGATGTGGCTGGCGAAGCGGGCCGGCCGGATCTCCCGGACGGTCCAGCCGTCCCGGAAGGCCTCGCGCAGCTCGGCCTGGGTGATCCGCCGCGGGCCCTGGTCGCCGGTCTCCTCGTCGCTGAAGCAGAGGATGTGCAAGCGGCCGCCGGGGTGGATCGCGTCGGCCAGCGAGCGCACGTAGAGCACGCGGTCGCGGTCGCCGAACACGTGGAACAGGCCCGAGTCGAGCAGGGTGTCGAATCGCCGGCCCAGCGCGGCGAGGTTCAGCGCGTCGTGGACGAGGAAGCGGACGTCGAGCCCGCGCGCCTGCGCCTTGGCCTGGGCGCGCGCGATGGCCTCGGGCACGAGGTCGACGCCCCAGACGGCGTGCCCGCGCTCGGCGCAGAACAGGGCGTTGTCGCCGGGCCCGCAGCCGACGTCGAGCACGTCGCCGCGGATGAGCCCGGCGTCGGCCAGGGCGACGAAGGCGGCCTGAGGCGCGCCCACGTCCCACGGCGGGGTGCCCTGATAGGCCTCCACGAACAGCTGCGAGGGGACACCGGGGTGCGGGGTCGTCGGTTTTTCGCTCATGCACCCCAGGTAGCACGGCGGCTGGCCGATCTGACGGGTCGCACCGAGCGCGACGGTGGGGCGGACGGGGCCGTGGGCGCAGGCGACCGGCTGCGCGGCGGCGCCGGCGGGGCTTCACGGGGGAGTCGTCGCAATCGTCGGACCTCGAGTCCTGCTCGCGCGGGGCGTCGAGGAGAGGTCGTGGTCGTGTGATTGCGCAGACCGCTCGACCGCTCGATCGGGTTCTCGCCGCGGTCGCCCGCGTCGCCGGCGGTCGCGGCGGCGCACGTCGGGGTTTCGTGCGGCGTGCATGGGTGGCTGCAGTCGAAGGGCGCGGATGCATGCATTGCCGCGGAAGCGGTGACTCGGGGCGATCGTCCGCCGAACGCGAGCGCGTGACGAAGCCCGGGGGCCCCGGGCCGACGCGTTCGTCGGGTCCCCGGAGAATCGGGGGCGATCGCATGCAGGATCCCGCGTAGATTGCGCGGGGCGCCGACGCAGCGCGACGGCGCCGCGCTCGGGTATCATGGCAGACGATGAGGCTCGTCAAATCCAGTTGGTGCTTCGCAGCGCTGCTGATCGCGCACAACGGTTGCTCGGAGGCGCTCGAAGAGCCCGACGTCGAGGCGCGCAAGGGCCATTCGGGGCTCGTGCTCGACGTCGGCGAGGACGGTACGCCCGGCTTCATGCTCACGGACATCGAGCTGCGACCGGGCGTGACGGTCGACCTGTTCGTCAATCTGTACGGCGAGCTCGACGCGGCGAGCGCGTCGAAGTCGTGCCAGTTCGCCGTCCACGGCGGCGTGTTCGCGGCGGCGTCGTGGCGCCCGTACGCCGAGGCGCTCGGCGAGGGGGCCTGCGTGCTGGCGGCCGACATGCCGGTGCGCGGCAACAGCGGGACCCCGGAGGGGGCGCTGTTCGGCGAGCTCGATCTGTTCGACTACGTCACCGCGCTCGAGCGAGTGCTCGACCGCCTGAACGCGCGCGGGATCCGTCCGCGGACGATCCTCGGCCACAGCATGGGCGGTACGCTCGTACAAATGCTGCAACAGCGGCTCGTGGACGACTGCACGAGCCTGCGCGAGCGCTACGGGATCCGCGACGCGATCCTCGTCGCGTCCGACCTGCCGGCGGAGGTGCCGTGGCTGCTCGGCGACAGCGGCGACCTCTCGGGGCTGATCGAGGCGTTCGCCGTCGACGAGCCCGGCCTCGGCGAGCTGTTCGAGATCCCGGTCGCGCTGTGGCCGGCGTTTTATTTCACGGATCGCAACGACAACGTCGTCCCCGGCGCGCTGACGCCGGCGCAGATCGAAGCGGGCGGCTTCAACGCGCTGGGCGAGCCGCTGCGCGCGATCCACCAGCTCAACGGGACCGGGCCGTTCACCGCGCGCCCGTCGGCGGCCGCCGGTCTGTTCGAGAAGGGCACCCGCCTGCGCGCGATCGCCTACGAGGAAGACATCTACGTGCAGCTCGGCGAGAGCGAGACGCTGTATCGCCACCTGACGGGCGACGACTCGTCACGGTGCTTCGTGCCGGTGCTCGGGCCCGATACGGTGCATGTGCTGCAATTCTCGGCCGCCGAACGCCTGGTCGACGCGATCGCGGCGTCCGACGATTGCCATGATTGAGGGCGCCGATATCGCCCCAGCCGCGGAGGGCCTGTCCCATCGGTCAGGCGGTCCCCGCGGCCGTTCGGCCTACTCCTCGGCGTCGCGTCCGGGCACGGCGATCGCGTACATCCCGAGCCAGCGGGTGATCTGCTTGCGCTCGCACTCGTAGTGCTTCGCGGTCGCGCGGATGCTCCAGCCGTTGGCCTCGAGGGTGGCGAGCAGCGCCTCGCGGCTCGGGCGCGGACGCGGGGCTCGCGGGACGGTGCGGGCCGGCGGGGTGTCGCCGGCCGGAGCGGCGGGCGCGACCGCGGCGGGCGCGGGGCGGCGGCCGGGGGACCTGCCCCGAAGGACAGGAGACGCGCGGGCCAGGCCTCGGGGTCGACGTCGCCGTCGGCGGCGCCGTAGGCGTGCACGAACCGCTGCAGGCCGCGCAGGTTGTCGGGCCACGGCTGCAGCAGCAGGGCCTCGGCGAGGGCGACCGGGAGCTCGATCGGCGGCGGCTCGCCGCGGCTGCGCGGGGCGTGCCAGGCGCGGTGCAGGCGATCGACCCACGCGAGCAGGTCGGCCCGGCGGGCCCGCAGCGGCGGCGCGTGGATCTCCCACAGCGCGAGGCGGGCGTACAGGTCGCGGCGGAACTTGCCCTGCTCGACGTCGTCGACCAGCGAGCGGTTGGTGGCGGCGATCAGGCGCACGTCGACGCGGTGGCTCTGGGTGCTGCCGACGGCCACGACCTCGCCGAGCTCGACGGCGCGGAGCAGCTTGGGCTGGAGGTCGAGGGGCAGCTCGCCGAGCTCGTCGAGGAAGAGGGTGCCGCCGGCGGCGGCGCGGAACATGCCGGGTTGCTCGGTGGTCGCGCCGGTAAAGGCGCCGCGGGTGTGGCCGAACAGCTGGCTCTCGACGAGCTGCGGGCTGAGGGCGGCGCAGTTGACGGCGACCAGCGGACCGCGGCGGCCGCTGAGGCGGTGCAGCTCGCCGGCGATCCGCTCCTTGCCGACGCCAGTCTCGCCGAGGATCAGCGCGGGCGCGAGGTCGGGCCCGGCGCGGCCGATCGCCAGCCGCAGCTTGCGGGCCGCCAGCGAGTCGCCCGGGACGGCGTCGGTCGAGACCTGGGGGGCGTCGCGCAGGTCGGTGTCGCGCCGCTCGTACACCGCCAGCACGTCGCCGAAGCGCAGCACGGCCTGGTCCTCGAGGTAGACCGGGAGGGCGTGGACGGAGCGGCCGTCGACCCAGGTGCCGTTGCGGCTGCCGAGGTCGGCGACGGTGTGGCAGCCGGCCGCGGGGTCCCAGCAGAACGTGGCGTGCCGGCGCGACACGGTCTTGTGGGCCGCGACGAGCTGGCCGGCGTCGCGCTGGCGGCCGAGCACCACGGGGGCCTCACCGAGCGCCTGCGGCTCGCCGAGGCCGCGCGGGTGGACGAGGACGAGCCGGGCGGTCCGCGGAGCCGCGCAGATCCGCGCGGAGCGTTCGGTGGACGCGGTCTCCTCGGCGGAGCGCTGCTCGAACGGCGTCTTTTCGAACTTGCGCGGGCCCATGGGGCGGGTCGATGGTGTCCCATGCGGCGGCACCGGGGCAAGCCGAGAAAATCTTTGTGATTTCGCGCCCAGGCCCCGCGATTGTTGGGAAAATTCACGGCACGCCCGTTGCTGAGGGAGCGCTCACACAGCCCCGCGGTCGGGCACACTGACCGCCGCTTAACCTGCTTGGAGTTACCACGGTCATGACATCTCCTGTCGCCCGCTTCCTGCCCCTCTTCGCCGCCCTGTCCGCCGTGACCCCCGCCTGCGCGCCCGAGCCCGAGGGCGACGAGCTGGAGTTCCGCACCACCTGCGAGACGTGCGGCTCCAACTCGCCGCAGATCGACGACGCGCCGTTCCCGGAGCTGTCGCTGTCCGGCCAACCGAACTCCGCCGGGGTGAGCCTGGTCGGCCTGCGCGACCCGGTTACCCAGGTCCTCCACCCGCTGGTGATCGCCGGTCGCGACGAGCTGGTCGTCCTCGACGAGAACGATGCCATCCTCTACCACGGCGCCGATCTCATCGACTGGTTTCTCGTGCTCGAGAAGGACGGCGATCCGGTTTTCGGCCAGATCGTCGCGTACAACGCCGCCGAACCGGCGTTGGACAACAGCGGTCGGCCCTTCAACACCTACGCGATCGCGTTCGTCGACAACAGCGGCATCGTCACCACCAAGAACGTGTGCCCGACGTACTGGGACGAACCGACGAATCCGGTTCTGACGATCATCGCCGGCGCGACCTACGACCGGGTCCTCAAGCGCGTCCAGTTCGATTCCGACTGGGTGACCTTCGCCTGCAAAGACCAAGCGGCCTTCAAGGCCAAGGCCCTCGGCTACGAGCAGAACGTGAACTTCGCCCAGACCGGCGCCCCGGCCACGCAGGACCAGCAGGACGCGACGCTGAAGATGATCACCGCCGATTACTGCGGCGGCGGCTTCAGCTTCACGGAGCAGAACACGAGCGTCCTCTGGGCGAACACCGCCGGGACCGTCCTGCCCAAGACGGACCCGAATGACCCTAACGAGATCGAAGGTATCGAGGCGGTGTGGAACCAGGACGGCGCGATCTGCCTCACGACGCCGCGCAAGGGGAATCTTGCAGATGTCGAGGCCGAGTGCCCCGGCATCCCCCTCTGCAGCAACGTCGACTGGGCGAACATGGCGCACGAGTGGGTGACGTGGAAGCCTTTGTGATGCGCGCATGAGCGGCGACGACAGCGTCGTTTCGGCGACCGGCTCGCCGGCGTCGAACAGCGACGAGGTGACGGCCGACCCGGCGCCCGGGCGCAGCGCCGCCGCGGGCTCGCTGCCGGCGCGGCTCGGCCGCTATCACGTGCTGGGGCAGCTCGGCGCCGGCGGCATGGGGGTGGTGTACACGGCCTACGATCCCGATCTCGATCGCAAGGTCGCGCTCAAGCTGCTGCGCGCCGAAGGCCACGCCGCCAGCCCCGGCCGCCTGCTGCGCGAGGCTCACGCGCTGGCCCGGCTGTCGCACCCCAACGTGGTGCAGATCCACGACACCGGGGCGATCGACGGTCGGATCTTCATCGCCATGGAGCTGGTCCGCGGCGTCGACCTGCGGACCTGGCTGGCGCAGCCGCGGAGCCCGGCGGAGGTGCTGCGGGTGTTCCTCGACGCCGGGCGCGGGCTGGCGGCGGCGCACGAGGCCGGCTTCGTGCACCGCGACTTCAAGCCCGACAACGTGCTGGTCGGCGCCGACGGGCGGGCGCGGGTGGCCGACTTCGGCCTGGTGCGCCAGCACGACGAGCCGGAGGGTCCGGCCGCGAGCGAGCCCGATCGCGGGACGCTGTCACGATCGCTGACCATGACCGGGGCGCTGCTCGGGACGCCGGCGTACATGTCGCCCGAGCAGCACCGCGGCGGCACGGCCGACGCGCGCAGCGATCAATTCAGCTTTTGCGTGGCGCTGTGGGAGGCGCTGCACGGCCAGCGCCCGTTCGCGGGCGACAGCCCGGCGGCGATCACTGCGGCGATGCAGGCGGGGCAGTTGCGGCCGGCTCGCGGCGCCGGCGTGCCCGGCGAGCTGACGCGGATCCTCGCGCGCGGGCTGGCCCACGACCCCGAGCGCCGCTACCCGAACATGCAGGCGCTGCTCGCCGCGCTGGCGGTCGACCGCGGGCAACGGCGGCGGCGCTGGCTGGCTGGGCTGGGCGGGGCCGGTTTGCTGGCGGGCCTCGTCGCGGCGCTGACGAGCGGCCCCGAGCCGT
The DNA here is from genome assembly GCF_002343915.1 of Nannocystis exedens. GTDB lineage: Bacteria > Myxococcota_A > Polyangia > Nannocystales > Nannocystaceae > Nannocystis > Nannocystis exedens. Next base: position 8,980,442 of record NZ_NETK01000001.1, read on the forward strand.
GCAGCGGCGGCCCCGAGGCGCTGGCGGGGACGTGGAACCCGGAGCGCCGCGCGGCCGTCGGCGCCGCGCTGGCCGGGGCGGGGTCCGACGTCTCGACGCGGGTGCTCGCGGGCCTCGACGCCTACGCCGGCGCGTGGCTGGACGGGCACCGCGAGGCCTGCCTCGATCATCGCCGCGGCGAGCAGTCGAGCGCGCTGCTCGACGCGCGCATGGGCTGCCTCGACCGCCGGCGCGAGACGCTGGCCGCGGCGGCGCGCCTGTTGACGGGCGAGCCCGGGATCGACGCCGCCCAGCTCGTGGCCCGCCTGCCGCCGATCCCCGCCTGCGCTCAGCCGGCGGTGGTGCTCGGCGAGGCGCAGGTGCCCGACGACCCCTCCCTGGCGGGCCCGGTCGCGGCGCTCGGCGCGGAGCTCATCGAGGCTCGCGTGCGCCTCGACGCGGGCGACCTCGACGGGGCGCTGACCCGGGCCGACCAGGCTGTCCGGCGGGCTCGCGCCGTGGGCTTCGAGCCGCTGCTCGCCGAGGCGCTGCTGGCCCAGGTCCGGGTCCTGTTCGCCCGTTCGCGCTGGGACGCGGCCCGGCCGGCGCTGGTCGAGGCGCTGACGCGGGCGGTCGAGGCGCGGCGCGACGACCTGGCCGCCGAGGCGATCGCCCGCCTGCTCTACGTCGACGGGGTCCAGAGCGGCCGCACCGCGGAGGCGCTGCGCCTGGCGCCGCTGGCCCTCGCCATGGCCGCGCGCGCCCCCGAGCCGCACGCCGCCCGGGGGCTGGCGAGCAACAACATCGGCGTGGTGCAACTGCTGGCGCGCGACCGCGAGGGCGCGGCGGCGTCGATACGGCGCGCGGTCGAGGAGCTGCTGGCGGCGCCGCACGCCGACTTTATCGAGCTGACCAACGCGATGTTCAACGTCGTGATGGTGACCGCCGGGGGCGAGGAGCGCCACGCCGCCCTGACCCGCGCCAACGAGCTGCTGGCCGCCCGCCTCGGGCCGCGCCACCCGGTCGCGCTCGACCAGCGGGCGATGTACGCCCGCTTCGAGCCGGAGCTGGGCCAGGCCGTCGCCACGCTGACCGAGGCGTGCCCGGAGTTCCTGGCGGTGGCCGGCGGCGCGTCGACGACCTGCGGGACCTGCTTCCAGCACCTGGCTTATCTGCAGATGTACCGCGGCGACCGGGCCGCGGCGCTCGCCAGCGCCGAGCGAGTGCCGGCGTGCGCGCCGGAGGCCGACGCGGCCGGGCAGGAGGCGCATCAGCAGGCCAGGGCGCGGGCATTCGTCGCGGTCCACACCGGCCGCCCCGAGGCCGCGCTGGTCGAGGTGGCGCGGGCGCGGACGTGGACCGACGGCCTGCGCGAGGCGGCGTGGATCGCCCGCGCCGTGGCCGAGCTCGAGCTGCTCCGCGGCCGGGCGCTGCTGCTGCTGAACCGCCCCGACGAGGCCGCGGAGGCGCTCGGGCGCGCCGTCTCCGGGCTCGCGGGCGCCGGCGATCGGCCCGACCTGCTGGCGCCGCTGTGGCTCGCCGAGGCGCAGGCGCTGCTCGCGCGGGCGCTGCTGGCTCGCACGCCGCCGGACCCCGAGCGGGCGGCGGCGCTGCAGGAGACCGCGGCGGCGACCTTCGTAGCCGTGGGAGCGGTCGCGCCGTGACGGGCGCGCGGGAGAGGGACGCATGTTTTGAAGGACATGACTTTGAAACCATGTCGAAAAAGACATGCCCGATGGGTCATTGACCCATGGACCGACGGCGCTGCGCGCCCCGAGCCAGGTTCGAGGACCTCGCGCGCGGCGACCGAGCGGCCGCGGTACGTGACGACCGCGCCGCAGCTCGAAGGAGAGCAGGGGCGGGCGACCCGTTCGTCGCAGGGCCGGCGGCCCAGTGACGATGGGAGAGAGGACATGTCCTATCCGACATGTCCATGAAAACATATGCGAGGAGCAAGCCGCGCGGCGGGGCCGCGCCGTCCCGCGGGCGAGCGAGCCCGCCAGGCTCGCCTCCGAGGACATGTCCTGGGCGACATGTCCCTTGAAACACCTACGCCGAGTGCAGCGCCGCCGCGTCCGCCTGGTCGGCGCGGGGCTGCGCGGCGCCGTAAGCGAGCAGGTCTCGCGCCGCCGGCAGGATCACCTGATGGAGCGTGCGGGCCGCGTGCCGCTGCGACGTCGCGCGGTCGAGCAGCCCCACCCGCGCGAGCACCGTCGCGTCGTCGAGCGTACCCGGCAGCGGCACCGCCACGCCCTCGCGAGCGGCCGCCGCGAACACCTCGGCCACGGCCGTGCGCACGGCAGCCCCCCGTGCCGGATCGCCCAGGCGACGGTGCGCCAGCCGAGGAGCGCGTGGCGCTGCTCGTCCTCCGCGATCCCGCGCAGGACCTCGCGGATCGCCGGCTCCTCGCACACCGCCGCCGCCTCCCACGCCAGCAGCGACGCCACCGTCTCGCCGATGCAACCGTCGAGCGCCGCCTCGACCGCGACCGCCGCGAGGTCCGGGGCCAGCGGCACGCTCGGCCCGAGCGGGAAGGCGCCGGGGCCGATCGGTCGCCCGCCGATCGCCGAAGCGATGGCGAAGCCGTGGCGCGCGTGCCTCACCTCGTCGAGCGCCGCGGCGTGGGCCTGCTCGATCAGCTCGGGCGGCGCGCCGTGGCGCATCAGGTCGAGCGCGACCCGGCTGAACGCCGCGACCGAGGCGTGCTCGTCGAGCGCGGCCCGTGTCCACCGCACCACCAGCTCCTCGCGCACCGCGGGCGGCAGCGCCGACCCCGTCACCGCCAGCGCCGCGGCCCAGCGATCGTCCGCCGCCGTGGCCGCCAGCACCGGCTCGCCCTCGACCCGCACCGGGCGCCCGTAGACGCAGTCGGGCTTGGTCTCCTTGACCGGATAGCAGCAGCCCGGGACCCAATCCTTCTCCTCCTCGGCCACCTCGGAGATGTTTTCGACGCGCTCGCCCTCGCCGAGGATCCGCCGGACCTTCGAGCCGCAGCCGCCCCGCAGCTTGTCGCGGTCGACGTCCTCGGGGGCCGGGCACACCTCGACGGACGGGTCGACTGCCATGCAGGCCTCGCCCTCCACGGCGCAGGCGGAGCCGAGCGCGAGGAGGATCGTGCTCAAGAACAAACGATAAGGATCGGTCATCGGCGGACTCTACCAGATCGCCGCGGGCGCGCCGCTCGCCTGAGTCCACGGGCGTCCCTCGACGCGCGCGGCCCCGGCACGGCCGGGGAGCCACGGTCGACCGGGCCGCCGCAGGGCGCCGCGACGGGTCGCCCTCGCGCCGTCCGTCGCGCACGGCGTCGGGCGCACGCCAGGCCGGCGGCCTCGCGGGCCGAGGCGCGGCGTAGTAGGCTCGTCGCCATGGTGCGCCTCGCGCTCATCAACCTGCTCGTCACGGCGGACGTGGCGCCGAGCGATGCGGCCGTTCACCGCGGGACCGGCTGGTACTCGGCGAGCGTGCCCGTCCCGGAGCCGCCGATCGCCCTCGCGCTGGTGATCGTCGCCGCCGCGGGCATGCGGCTGCGCGAGCGCCGGCGGCGGAGTCGCGGCGCCTCGTAGCCGGCGAACGCCGACCCGCGGGCCCCCGGGTCCCTCGATTTCGCCGTGAACCTCGCGGACCGCCCCGTCACTACCGGGGCCATGACTGCGATTCGCTCGCCGCGTCCTGCGGCTCTCCTCCATCCATGCATCGTCGCCCCGCATCGCGCGTCCCCGCGAGCCTTCGGGGCCCTCGCGCTCGCGCTGGTCGCCGGCGCACCGTTCTCCGCCGACGCCTACGTATTGAAGGCTCCGTGGCGCGGCGACTCGCTCCCGCAGGGCGCGTTTCTGCGGACCGGGGGGCACGTCGGTTACAATTGTCCGGGCGACGAGTGCGCCGTCGACATGCACCCGATCCGCTACGACGCGACCGCCGGCAAGTGGACGCGCTCGAAGACCCTGCCGGAGATCGATCCGCTCGGCGAGTACGACGATTACGTCGGCTGGCGGATGCCGTTCTACTCGCCGGTCGACGGCGAGGTCATCGCCTGCGAGCGGCGGATCCCCGAGGAGAGCCTCGACGGCACCGCCCCGCCCGAGTGTGTCGGCCTCCCCGGCGGGGATTGTGCCAGCGGCGGCAACTTTCTCATCATCCGCACCTTCGACGATCACCTCTTCTACATCGCGCACCTCGGCGCGGACACCATCCCGGAGCACCTCTGCCCGCTTCCCGCCACCGACCCGCTCCCTCCGGTCACGGTGCCCGCTTCGTTCCGGGCGTGTGCGATCCCCGATCCGGACGACCTCTGGGCCGGCGTTCGCCTCGATCTGCGCCTCGACCTGAAGGGTATCCCGTTCCCGACGGTGCTCGCCGGCGACCTCATCGGCCGCTTCGGCAACAGCGGCGGCACCGACGAGCCGCACGTGCACTTCAGCATCAGCGAGTACCAGGAGGACGGCCAGGGCGCGATGTGCAGCAAGGACGTCGTCTATGAATTCGCGGAGGCCTGGTCGCAGGATTACACCGGCACGGTGTCCTCCAGCGCCGCCGGCTGGGACCCGCTCGACGCCGCGTCGCCGCTGTTCGACGGCACCAAGTATTTGATGTGGGGCGATCCGCAGGGCCCGCGCATGGACAGCCTCGACATCGAGGAGGGCACCCGGCCGGCGCTCGCCCTGACCCCGGGCGGCGGCGTCGCGGCGTTCCGCAACGCGGCGGGCAAGCTCGAGGTCGTCGGCTTCAACATCGACACCAACGACGCCTTCGACCTCGGCGTCGGCGACGAATCGTTCTCCGCCACCGAGCTGGACCTCGCGCGGATCGGCAGCGGCCGGCACGCGGTCGCGGCGATCCGCGACCAGGACACCCGGCTGACCCTCGTCCCGTACTTCGTCCAGACCGACGGCGACGTCGTGCGGGGCACCACGCGCACCGAGACCACCCCCGGGATGTCGCTCGTCAAGCTGACCCGCTCGCCGGTCCACGACGGGGTCGTCGCCGCGATCAAGAACAGCCAGGGCAAGATCTCGGTGATCAATTACGCGACGAGCGTGGTCGGCGAGACGATCAGCCTGACCCGCCAGCCGAACAGCGACGAGTCGCCCGATGTCATCAAGGATCTCGACGTCGCCGCCATCACCAGCGGGCGCCTGTCCGGCGAGCCGACCGTCTTCAAGGGCGTGGTGACGGTCGAGCGCGGCAACGACGACCTCGTGCGGCTGCGCAGCTGGCAGATCGGGTCGACCGGGACCCCGGTCGATCTGGTCGACACGGAGCTCGTGCTCGAGCGCGAGTTCGACACCGCCTTCACCGTCCAGGACGTCGACGTCACCGTCACCGGCAGCGGCGGGCGCGACTTCATCGTCGTCTCGTCGGTGACCACCGGCGGGACCCTGCGCGTGCAATCGTGGGAGATCAGCAGCACCGGCCAGATCGGGCGGGTCGAGCAGGTCGACAGCGTCGCCAGCGTCGACGGCACCTACCTCGCAGGGCTGTCGTCCGCGCGCGTCGATCTGAAGGACGCGGTCGTCGCCGCGCGCCTCTCCACCGGCGCCCTTACGATGATCTCGTTCCACGTCGATCCGGCCGGCGCACTCCGTCGCGTCGGCACCCGCGACGAGGGCGGCGTCGCCGCGACCGCCATCGACGGCCGCTCCAGCGAAGACGACGTCGTCGCCCTGGTCCCGACGGCCTCGGCGAGCGAGCTCCGCCTGATTCACTACCGCACGAACTACTCCTCGACCCACTGACCTCGGGTGCGTCCCTCGGCGAAGCCCGAGCGACGCCTGCGCGCGCGGCCCGTCCGAGGCGCCGCGCTGGCGTCCGCGGAGCCGTGCATCGCCGAGGGTTCGATCCGAAACCCCATCGACGGCGAGGTGAGGACCTCGCCGCCCTGGATCTCGCCGCCGGCGAGATGGCCGCCGCGGCGCGGGAGTTCGCTGGCGAGCGCCCGGCGGCCCGTGGAACTTCAGGCTGCGTGGGCCGGCGGCCCCGGCGGAGGGTCGGATGCGCAGCTCGCCCTGCGCACCTCGGCTTGCCAGTGCGGCTCGACGGCCTCGCTCAGGTGATCGAACAGTTCCTGGCTGTCCCGCTGATAGGCGGCGGTCTGCGACGTCTTGATGGTCGCGTAGATCAGGCCCAGGAGCGGGATGGCGACGATGCGGACCAGCCAGAGCTGGTCGCTGGTGGCGTCGCGGACGGACTGTGTGGTGGTGGGGACGAGCACGCTCTTGAAGAACATCGAGATCAGGTCGGCCGCGAACGCGAACATGAGCGAGAAGGCGGGGATCCAGATCAGGAGCTTCTCGACCTGAAACCCCGACCGGCGGGACGACGCGCTCGAGCTCATCAGGCGGCTGGCGACGTCGTCCGTCTGCGCGTTGATGAAGAGGTACTCGGACGAGAGGACGTGAAACAAGTACGTCGACGGGGCCGAGAGGTCGCGGCCGGCCCCGATCTTCGGCCTGCCGTCCTGGTAGTGGAACCCGGCGCGTTGGAGCAAGCGCCCCAGCGAATGATTGGACTTGCGGAAGGCGTTCGCCATCCACGCGATCATCACGTTGACCGCGATGGCGCCGACGAGGTTGATGTCGCCGCTGAAGACCCGAACGCCGAGGAAGGGGACGTTCATCACCGCGGTGTCAAAGAAGCGCACCCGCATCGCGTTGTCGAACATCGCCCGCTGACGGGGGTCGTGGAGATCGAACGAGCGGTCGAGGATGTCCCGCAGCCAGGTGAAATAGAGGTTGAAGGTGGCGATGATGACGAGGATGCCGACGACACACGCGAGCGTCAGGGTCGCGCGCGAGCGCGCGATCGACTGCGTGGTCGCCTTCAGCCAGGCGTCGAGGTTCTCCGGCCACGGCTCCGTGGTCCCAATCGTCGACATGCGGCGGTAGTGCGGCGGGCCGCGGATCCCGTCACGCTCGCGTGCAGACACCGACGCGGCCGTTCGGCGCCGGCACCATCGTTATCGCGCGCCGCATCGACGACTGCGTTCGTGGACGTTCGTCGGCGGTCACTCGACCTTCGTGGGCGCGGTCATGCGGGCGATCGGCACGACGGTCTCGTCGTCGAGCACGACCTCCATCTGGCGAGCCCGGGCTCACTCCTGGAGCTGGAAGAGCTGCAGGATGGGCACGCCGACGTGGCCCATGTCGCCGACCATGACCGTCGTCGCCGGCACGAAGCCCGTCTCGAGGCCGTCGCAGAACCCGCCGTCCAGGAGGACCTCGTAGACGTTGTTTGCGACGTAGCCGTAGCCGACCGGGCCGCCGGCCATGAACTTCTCGATCGTGCATACCCGGTTCTGCAGGGCCTGGTCCGAGTACACGTCGAGCTGGGCGAAGGCCACGTACTCCGAGGTCAGCGCCGCGCCGTCGGCGAGGCACGGCGCGTCGATGGGCGCGGTGCCCACGTCGAGTTCGAGGTCGAACGCGCCGTCCCTGTGCTGGTACACGATGGCCGGCGAGTCCGGGAGACCGGTGAGCAGGTAGCGCTGCCCCGTCTCGACGCGGAGCGCGACGTCGCCGAGAGGGTTGAGGAGCTCGTGGTCCGCCGTGAAGGTGGCGAGGCAGTAGCCCGCGAGCTCGTCGCTGACCTGACCGTTGTTGCTGTCGTCGTCGTCGTCGCTGCCGCCACCGCACGCAGCGAGCGCGAGGGCATATACGAGTGAGTTGAATTCACGCATGGGTCTCTCCTCGGATGGGGGCGCTCCAGAGTGCATCGCGCGCGCGAGGCGGCTGAAGGTCCACGGGTGAGGGGTCCTCGCGGCGCGCAGCAACGGCCGGGGTCGACGCCGACCTCCGCGGTTTGGCCGCGCGAGAGGTCGGCGGCGAAGTCCCGACGCTCGAGCGCGCCGCCGTGAACCTCATGTCAGGATTTCGACATACCCGTCCGTCCCGTGCAGGCGGATGCGTTGCCCATCCCGGATCCGCCTGGTCGCATGTTCCACGCCGACGACGGCCGGCAAGCCGTACTCCCGGGCGATCACCGCGCCATGGGTCATCAGGCCGCCCACCTCGGTCACCAGGCCCTTGATGGACACGAACAGGGGCGTCCAGCTCGGGTCGGTGAAGGCGGTGACCAGGATGTCCCCCGGCTCGAGATCGGCCTCGGCCATGTCCAGGACGACGCGGGCTCGGCCCTCGACGACGCCGGAGGAGACCGGCAGGCCGACGATGGCCCCGGCGGGGAGATCGGCGCGTTTGTACGCACCCGTCACGATCTCCCCGTCGGACGTGATGACGCGCGGCGGCGTCAGCTTCTTGTCGCGCTCGTGCTCGACCTTCCGTGTGCGGACGAGCTGGTCGTCCAGCCGATGCGTGCGCACGACCTCGCGCAGCTCGTCGAAGGTGAGGTAGTAGATGTCTTCGGCGTCGTGGATCACGCCGGCCTGCACGAGCCGCTCGGCTTCTCGCAGCAAGGCCTGCTTGTAGACGAAGTAGCGGTTGACGATGCTGTACTTCGGATACTCGCGATAACCGATGAAGTTGCGCAGCCGGTCGATCATCCGCCGGGCCTCGCCGGCCTTCTGCTCCCCATCCGGCAGCCGCCTCAACCGGTCCAACAACGCTTGCGCTCGTTGCGAGGCCTCCTGCCGCCCCTGCTCGAACTTCCGCGCGCCGGCGTGAGGTTCGAAGTTCTTGATGTTGGCCAGGATCAAGGGGACCAGGGCGGCCGGCTTCTCGCTCCAGCGGGCTCTCGTGATGTCGATCTCCCCGGGGCATCGCATGCCGTATTTGTCGAGGTAGGCGAAAATGGCGTCCCGCGCCTCCTGCCCGCCGTCGAGCTCGACCAGCGCATCCAGGAAGCCGTCATGGTTCACCCGCTGCAAGTAGGCGACCACCTGCGGATAGGGGCGGATCACGTCGGCGACATGCAACAGCTCCAGGCCCATCTCCGACGTGATGTTGTTCGGCACGGATTGAGAGAGCGTATCCGCGACGTTCTTCTCGCCCAGCCACGCCAGCATCTTCTCGTTGATCCACGCTGAAGCGTTCATGCCCGCGACGACCACGCCCATGTTCCGTGGATCGAACACGGACTCCCTCAATCGCTGGATGTCCTCCAGGATGAAGTCGAACAAGGCCGTCCCGGACTTGGTGACGATGTCGCGCTTCAGCTCCGCGAGCGCGGCCTGGCTGCGCTCGATCAGCTCCGCGACGATCGCCGGATCGTCCTCGACCTGCGCGTCGAGGCCCGCCATGCCTCGCGTGCCTGGACCGGGACGCGAGGCCGTCGGCTCCGCGGGCAACGGCTGGATGAAGTCTCCCCGCTCGAGGATGGTGACGAGGGCGTCCTTGATCAGCGGATCGGAGCGGCCCAGGCCATCCAGGAGGGCGTCGCGGCTGGCCGGCGAGGCGAGCTGCTTCGTCGGATCGACGAACAACCTGCCGCCCGCTGCGTGCATGTGTCCGCCGGAGGTCAACCGAAACAAGGACAGCCCCAGGGGCTTCATCGGGTCGGTCATCATCTGTTGATGACCGACGGAGACGTAGACGTGATTGCCTCGATCACTCGCTTCGGGGACGGGGTAAAGGGTCGTGATCGGCCGGCTCTGGACGACGTGGAACTCGTCCTCGACCAGGCACCATTCGATGTCCTGGGGGTGGCCGAAATGCGCCTCGATCTGCCGGCCCAGGCGCTCGAGCTGCAGGATCTGCGCGTCCGTCAACACCTGCCCGCGCTGCCGTTCGGGCTCGATCGCCCGTTCTTCGGTACCGCCCTGGGCCAGGGCGCACGTGGCCAGCGCCTTGGTGGCGATCGCGCTTTCGATGACCCGGCCGTCCCGCACCCGGTAGTGATCGGCGCGCGCCAGGCCGGCGACCAGCGCCTCCCCCAGGCCGAAGACGGCCTCGATCGACGTCACCTTCCGATTCGACGTCACCGGATCGGCCGTGAAGAGGATCCCCGCCGCCTGCGGGAAGACCATCTTCTGCACCACCACCGCCATGTGGACCTTGCGGTGATCGAAGCCGTGCTCGATCCGGTAGGCCACCGCCCGCTCGGTGTAGAGCGAGGCCCAGCAGCGGCGGACGTGGCTCAGGATCGCCTGCGTCCCGCGGACGTTCAGATACGTATCCTGCTGGCCGGCGAAGGATGCCCCCGGCAGATCCTCCGCCGTCGCGCTGGACCGTACGGCATAGGCATCGTCCGCCCCGAGCCGGGAAAGAACCCGGGTGAGCGCCGCTTGCAGGTCTTCAGGGAGCGCCGTCGCTTCGATGATTCGGCGCAGCTCGCCGCTGAGCGCCCGGAGCCCGTCCCGGTCCTCCGCCGCGAGCGACGACAGCCGATCGAGCAACCCGCCGCTCGACGGCGCTTCTGCCATGATTCGCCGGAACGCTTCGGTCGTCACGCAAAAGCCGGCGGGCACGCGAATCCCCGCGAGCCTGGACAGCTCCCCCAGGTTCGCGCCCTTTCCTCCGACCACCTCGGCCTGCGTTCGATCGACCTCCTGCAGACCCAGCACATAGGTCGGTCTTCCTCCAGCGATCACCTCATGCTTCGTCTTCGTCATGGCCGAGGACTCTGCGGCATGACGCGGGGCTTGTCGCAAGCCCCCGTGTCTGGTATAACCTGGTAGTGGAGAGGGACAGAGCCTCTCCTTTTCTCGTTTCTACATATTCCCCTCTGCAAACGGAGACGTGCGCCTCGATGCGGGCTCGAAATGCGCGCCTCCGAGGTGTGTTCAAGGGCCTCTCCGACCTTCCTTCGGGTAGCGGCCTCGAGGCATATTGCCCGCTGCGACAGCGCCGCGGCGGTGCTCGGCGGCATTTCCCGCGCATCGTGACGAGGAACGAAGCATGACGACGGAGATCCACCTGCGCCCCTTGCAGGACGCCGACCGGGCCGAATACGCCGACCTGGTCTACTCGGCCTTCAACCACTGGTACTGGCGACACGGCTGGGGTCGGGACTATTTCGGCTGCCACCCGCAGGAGGCCGGCGTCTTCTACGACATCTACAACGACCTCACGCCGGGCTGCAGCGTCGCGGCCTTCGACGGCCGCACCGGCCGGATGATGGGCGCCTGCTTCTACCACCCCCGCGAACACCATGTCTCGCTCGGCATCATGAGCGTGCACCCCAACTACGGCGGCCAGGGCGTCGGGCGCCGCCTCGTCAGCCACATCCTCGATTTCACCAGGGAGAGGGGCTACCGCTCGTGCCGGCTCGTGAGCAGCGCGATCAACATGGACTCCCTCTCGCTCTACAACCGAGCCGGCTTCATCCCCCGCGCCGTCTACCACGACATGGTGGTCGCCGTGCCGGCCCAGGGAGCGCTCGCGGGCGTGCCGGGCGAGGAACACGTGCGCGACGCCCGGCTGGAGGACGTCGCCGCCATGGGGGAGATCGAGATGGAGCTCAGCGGCATCCGCCGCGAGATCGATTACCGCTACGCGTGCCTCGATCCGCGCGACGCGCTCCACGCGAGCGTCTACGAGAACGACCGGCGCGGCATCGACGGCTTCATGATCTCGGTGAAGCACCCCGCGCTGCAGATGCTGGGTCCTTGCGTCGCGCGCAGCGAGGCGGTCGCGCTCGCGCTCGTCCGCCGCGAGCTGAATCGTTTCCGCGGCACCTCGGCGCTGCTCGTGGTGCCGATGGACAAGCGCCGCATGGTCGAGCAGCTCTATGCCTGGGGCGCGCGCAATGTCGAGACCCATTTGAAGGAGGTCTGGGGCGAATACCCCGACGAGAGCGGGGTCAGCATGCCCAGCTTCCTGCCGGAGACGGGCTGATGGCGGGGGCCGACGGGGCCGGCGCGCCCACGGATCTGTAGATTCCTGTCGGCTTCGGCAAGCAGCGGGACCGCGCCGTCGGCCGACCCCGGCGGTCCGAGCTTGTCGGCGAAGTATCGCCGGACGTCGTCATCATAATAGCGCCGGGGCTCGGGGTTGTGTCCGGCGCCGGGCATGATGAGGAGCTCGCATCGATACCTTGTGCACGGCCCGAACGTCGTGACGCCAGACGGAGAGTGGCGGCTGTCGGGGGACCACGCAGCTCGCGGGAGCTTCCACGCGGCGTCGGACTCGCCGTCGCGTTCGACGAGGACGCGGTTTTCGGCGCCCAGGACCGCGAATCCGTCGCTGCGCCGGACGAGCAGCGCGCGGCGATCGGGCGCGAGCACCGTGTCGGGCGCGAGCACGTAGGTCGCGACGTCGTCGGCGGCGAGGGCGACGACCCGGCGATCGTCGAGACCGAGCGCGAAGGCCCGATCGCCGATCCGGAACCCGATCCGCCGATCGTGTCCGGGGCGAGCGCGACTTGCAGGTAGTCCTCGGGCACCGCCGCGCCGGCGAGCCCAGCGCGCAATTCGGCGGGCGCCAGGGCGCAGTGGCCGAGGTCGCCGGCGACGAGCGGCGCCGCGGTCGGGCCGAGATCGATGCGCGAGCGATCGAGCATCGGCGAGTACGCGGCGCTCCGGGAGCGATCGGCAGCGCAGCGGCCGGCCTGGCGGACGAGGGCAGGAGGGCGGCTTCACAGCGTCTTGAGGTACTCGAGGATCGCCCGCCGCTCGTCGTCGGTCAGCACCGACGTGAACTCGTGGCCCTCGTTGCCCTGGCCGTGCATGTGCGTGTTGTAGATCTTCCGCTCTTCCATCTGCTCCTCGGTGAGGATCGGCGGGTAGAGGATGTTCCACACGCCGATGAAGTTCGAGTACAGCGTGCCGAGGAGCAATTGGAGCAGCGGGTCGTCGTCGCTGCCGGGGACGCAATCGATGTACGGCGACACGTCGGGCTGGTTCAGGCCCTTCGACTGGCACGGAATCTCCTGGTAGTACCAGCCGACCTTCTCCGCGTCGTAGGCGGTGAGGCTGGTGTCGTAGCCCATCACCACGTCGCCGGCCTGGTCGGGCCGCGGCGGCGTCGACAGGCGCAGCCAGATGTTCTTGCGCTCCGAGGGCTTCAAGATCTCCCAGACGTTGGGCACCGAGCCGTTGTGGAGGTACGGCGCGGTGGCCCACACGCCGTGGAGCGGCGGGGCGAGGTAGCCGAGCTCGCGATCGCCGCGCAGGTCCTCGCGGTTCTGCGGGCCGCAGTCCTGGTCGGTGCCCGCGGTCTCGGGGTAGCCGAAGAAATTCTTCGCGCCGGCCACCTGCACGGCCTCGTTGTTGGTCTCCATCCGCACGGGGTCGGTGCCGATGACGGCGAGCGGCGTGATGTAGCTGGCCACGCCCTCGAGCTCCGGCCGGGCGAGCCACGCCGGGTCGTTGAAGTACCGCGGCGCGTAGGCCCCGTGGCAGCTCGAGCACGAGCCGTTGCCGGCCTTGGGGTTTTTGATCGGGTTTTCGCGCTCCGGCGCCCACAGGTCGAGCGTGTGGAAGTAGACGGCGCCGATGCCCGCCAGCCCCTCGTCGATCGCAAACGGGTACCTCGGCGCCTTGAGGGTGACGATCCAGTCGTTCGCGTCGGGGCCGTGCTGGCGCATCCAGTCCTGACCGGACTCGCTGAGCTGGCCGAGGATGCCGCCGAAGAGGCCGAAGAACGGGGTGTAGAACACCATGTCGACGCGCGGCGCGTCCATCGGGAACGTCCCGTCGACGAACTTCAGCGCCCGGTGGCCCATGTTCCACCACGACGGCGTGTTCATGCCCGCGGTCGAGCCGGAGGTGAGCACGCCCCACAGGGTCTGGAAGTCGTACCACTCCTCGTCCGGGAACAAGAACGCGAGGTTCACGTCGCTCGCGTTGTTCACCCCGCGGGTGCGGTTGAGGTTGGCGATCGTCGCCGCCGAAGCGAGGTAGCCGAGCGGGAGCATGTCGCGGAGGAAGAGGTTGTGGTCGGCGAGCGGGCTGCCGCTGCCGAGCATGAGCCCGAGCCCGGGGCCGTCCTCCGGGGTGCCGATGCTGCCGGAGTGGCAGCCCTGGCAAGTGATGCCGATCTTGCCGGTCCAGGTGCCGTCGGGCTCGCGCAGGTGGGTGAAGAACTGCGGGAGCCGGCCCGAGCCGCCGTTCGTGAGGTTCGGATCCTCGCCGGGCAAGGGATAGGGGTTCGGCGTCGGTCCGAAGGGCGCACCGTAGCGCTGCGAGACCAACTCGTCGAAGTTGTCGGGCCGCGACGGGAAGCCCCAGATCTGCCAGAGCTTGTTGTACTGGGTCGCCGGAAAGGTGGCGATGCCGAAGCCGGCCGAGATGTCCTGCGGCTCGGTGCCCGAGAACAGCGCCCCCGAGCCGATCGCGCTCGGCGTGAGCAGGGCGCTGCCCCGCTTGGCGCGCTCGCGCAGCTCGCCGCAGGTCCTGGCCGCGCCGACCTCCTGCACGAGCTCCGGATCGACGTGGCAGTCCTTCCAGAACGCGTTGAAGGCGACCGCCCGGCCGTCGCTGACGCCCGGCTGCACCATGGCGCGCGGGTCCTCGGGCAGCACGGTGTCGTCAGGCTTGCACTGACAGAAGTCCCACAGCGCCCAGCCGCCGTGGCTGCTCCACAGCAGCTCGTCGGGCGCCGGCGGCGTGGGGTCGAAGTAGGGCTCGACGTAATAGGGGCTCGACGGGTCGCAGCCCGCCGGCTCGCCGCCGCTGCTGCTGCCGCCGTCGCTGCTGCTGTCGTCGCCGCTGCTGCCGCCGCTCGTGGGCTCGCCGGTGGTCGGCACGGCCTCGTCCGTGGTGACGACGCCCCCGGTGGTGTCGCCCGTGGTGGCGCCCTCGCCGGTGCCGGTGGTCTCGGCGGGCGGGGTGTCGCCGCACGCGAGCGCCGGGAGCAGGAGCGTGGCGAGGGCGATGGAACAGCGTGATGCGGTGCGTTGCGATCGAAGCATCGAGGGCCTCCTCGGGGTGCGGGTCATGGGTCGCGGGCGAACGGAGCAGCGCACGACCTCATCGATCGACGCGTCACCGGACCATCGCTGCACGGTAGAAGGCAAAAGAATTTTTTACAACGAATTAAAAATTTTTCCTGAGATGTGGCCTTTGGAACCCAAAGAACCCCTCGATTGTCTCAATTTTAAACATGGGTTAAAAAATAGGTCTCGTCGCTGGACGAGCCGAATCGACACATCGAGGCCGCTTAACGACGTTCGCAGCAGAGCGGTCGCCTCGCCGCACCCATGCATGCGGGGATCAGCGCGACCGAGCGAGAGCGGGCCAGGACCCGAGCGCGGGGTCCCCGATCGGAGGTCGAGGGCGCAGCGGCCCGCGAGCGCGAGCCGACTCGCGCGAGGGCGACGAATTCACCCTCGACGATCGCCACGAGCGCTCGTACGTGGGGCGATAGCTGCGATCAGCGGCACAACGAGACTCGCTGCGCGCGCGAACCGTCGCCGGCAGGCTCGAGGTTATCGTGGCGAGCTCTGCCGCGGTCGAGGTGGGAACGCCCGTGATCGTCTGCACGCCAGCGACGGGCTCGTCGAACCCGCTCGAGCCGCTCGGCCTGCGAATCGGCGCCTTTCACCGCGCCGGCAGGCCCAGCTCGGCGAGCAGCGCGGCGTAGCGGCGAGCGAGGCGCGGACGGGCGTCGGGATCTCGCTGGCCGGACAGGCGCAAGGACGGGGTGTGGCTGAACTCGAAGCGGTACCTGCCGTCGGGGGCGTCGAGGATCAGGTCGAGCTGGTGGAACCCGTGCCCGGCGGCGCGGTAGTCGCGATGCAGGTGCTCGAGCGCCTGCATGACGGCCGACTCGAGCGGCAGTGAGTGGGGCCTCGCGGGATCGGGCCGCGCGAGGACGAGGAACGCCTCGGTCAAGCTCTGGGCGAGCGCATCCTCGGCGCCGAACTCAGCGTGGATGAACGCCTTCCGCCAGGACAGCCCCGGGGCGAGGCTGTCCATGAACGCGTTTACCACCTGGCCCTGACATTCCACGAGCTTGGGCGACATCGGGCGGTCCTCATCGGGACGTAGCACGGGCGCAGCCCCGGGAACAAGGCCGGGCACGAGGTGTCGGGCCGGCCTGCGAGCCCGGCGGATCTCGGCCGCCTTCTCCCGGCTCAGCGGTCCGCGCGAGGCGCCATGTCGCTGCCGTCGTCGGGCCATACCGGCCGGAACATGATCGCGATTCGCGGGGCGGCGCGAGCGGCCTTCGGCACCGCGTGCTGATACGTGCGCTGGCAACTGCCGCCCATCACCAGCAAGTCGCCCCAGCCGAGCGTCAGCCCGAGCGATGCGCCGCCGCGGGTCGGACGCAGCAGGAAGCGCCGCGGCGCGCCGACCGAGACCGTGGCGACGAGGGCCTCCTGCATCCGCCGTGCGACGTAGTCGCCGTGGAACGCGACGCTGTCGCGGCCGTCGCGGTACAGCGCGAGCGTCACCCGCTCAAAGTCGGTCGCGTAGCGGGCGTCGAGCGCCGACCGGACCGCCCGCAACGTCTCCGCCGCCGGCCCGCGCGCCGCCGGCCGTCCGTGCAGCCGCGGCACCTCGACCTGCCGCTCGTACATCACCCGGTCGTCCGCGCGCCAGCGTGTGCCGTGCAGAAGCAGCTCGAACAATCGAGCATGTCCCGAAAGCCATCCGCGCGCCACGTCGACCCACGCGTCGTCGGCCAGATCGATCCGCTCGAGCGTCGAAAACGACGCGTCGAATTGGGGCACCTCGTGTCCGAACAGCGGGATCTGCCGGGCGAGGCAAATTGCGTCGGGATCGTCGGCGGCGGACATGAGAGCAGGACAGGATGACATGCCGTGCTGCTCTCCGCAGCACGAACAGGCGCGGCGGGCTCTGCCGCACGCGACAAGGGGGGTTGCTACCCTGCCCGGGCCGCTCGAACGACCGCGACGCACGCGCCGACCCGGCACGCGAATCGCTGCGTGGACGCTCAGGACTTTTTCGGCGCTGGGGGGAACCGAATCTGGCGATCACCCCGGATCCAACGCGGCGAAGGCCGGCCAGATCGTCTCGAACCACGCGGCATGGCCGGCGGCGGAGGGGTGGAAGCCGTCGGCGGCGAAGTACTCGGCGTGCTCGTCGAGGCGGGCCGTGCCGAACAGGTCGACCAGCGCGTAGCTGTGGTCGACCGCGAGCCGGCGGACGCGCTCGTTGTAGGCGACGATTCGCTCCTCGATCTGCGCGCGGGCGATCCCGAGGAAGCGCTCGGCGAGCGCCGCGGCGGGCGCATGGGCCAGGTTGGGCAGCGTGCCGACCACGACGGGGCAGCGGGCGCGGTCGAGGCGATCGGCGATCGCCTCGAGGTTGCGGCCGTAGTGCGAGGGGGTCACGCCGCGCCACAGGTCGTTGCCGCCGATGAACAGCGAGCAGACGGTCGGTCGCGCGGCGAGGGCGGCGGCGACCTGGTCGGCGAGCAGCGTCTCGGTGGTCGCGCCGTTGCGGGCGAGGTTTCGCAGCTGCGCGGCCGGATCTCGTCGCTGCAGCCGCGTGAACACGCGATCGACGTAGCCCGCGCCGGCAGGCACGCCGAAGCCCGCGCCTGCGGAGTCCCCGAGGGCGACATAATGGATGGGCACGGCGCGGCAAGGTAGGTCGCCGCGAGGGAGGTGCAAGCGGATCGGCGGCGGGGTCAAGCTCACTGGAGCATCACCGAGTGGGCGCTGGCCGCGCGTGTTGCTGGTGTCACGGGTCAGGCGCTCCGGTCGAGGGAGCGAGCTCAGGCTACCGGCTCGTGTCGTGTCTCGAATGACTCTTCGGACATGTCTTTTTAGGAATGTACGAACGGTCATGTTCGTGACGACGCGGCGTCCCGCGCCGTCGGCCGCGGCCGACGGCGAGCTCGGCGACATCGACGAACGCGGCCGGCGCGAAGTCCTCGTCGCGGTCGAGGTGAATCCGCGAGCGCGGCGGGGGCTTCTAGCCGGCTCTGGCCCGGTTCGCCGTGCGGGCGTCGGCGAGGCGGACCCGCGCCTCGCAGCCGGGGCGACCGTCGCCGCGGTCCAGCAGCGACAGCGAGCCGCCGTGCGCCTCGGCGATCTGGCGCGACAGCACCAGCCCGATCCCGCTGCCGTCCGGCTTGGTGGTGAAGAAGGGGACGAACAGGTTGGCGGTCTCGGCGAGGCCCGGGCCTTCGTCGACGATCGACAGCGCCAGCGCCCCGCCGTCGACGCTCCACGACACCTCGACGCCCGCGCCCGCGCCGGTCGACTGCGCCGCGTCGGCGGCGTTGCGCAGCAGGTTGATCAGCAGCTGATCGAGCTGATCCCCGTCGGCCCGGACGACCGCGTCCGGCCCCGGCCGCACCGTCACCGCCACGCGCCGCTCGAGCGCGACCACGCGGGCGACCCACGCGGCGACGTCGACCTCGCCGAGCCGGGGCCGCGGCAATCGTGCCAGCCGGGCGTACGCCGCGAGGAACCGCGCGAGCCCCTCCGAGCGCCGCGTGATCACGTCGAGCCCGCGCGCGAGGTCGTCGTCGAAGTCGTCCGGTCGCTCCGCCGCGGCCGCCGTCAGTTGCTGGCGCAGGTTGTCGGCGATCGAGCGGATCGGCGCCAGCGAGTTGTTGATCTCGTGCCCGAGCACCCGCACCAATCGCTGCCACGCCTGCCGCTCCTCCTCCCGCAGGGCGCGGCGCACGTC
Source organism: Nannocystis exedens (assembly GCF_002343915.1). GTDB lineage: Bacteria > Myxococcota_A > Polyangia > Nannocystales > Nannocystaceae > Nannocystis > Nannocystis exedens. Next base: position 8,998,860 of record NZ_NETK01000001.1, read on the forward strand.
GGTCAACACCAGCAGCGTGTGCGGCAGGCCGCGCTGGCGGAATCGGCTGCGGCGCAGCTCCCACGGGCCCGCGCCGCCGGGGAACACGGTGAGCAGCGTCCGCGGCGCCTCGCCCGCGAGGCACGCGGCGAGCCCCAGCGACGCCGCGTCGCGCCCGAGCAGCCCCGCGCCGCCGCCGAGCAGCCGCTCCGCCGCGCGGTTGGCCAGCCGCAGGTGGCCGGCGTCGTCGAAGGCGAGCACCGCGACGTCGATCTCCTCCATCACCGTCCGCAGCAGCGCCCCGGCCTCGAACGCGCCGAGCCGCTGCTCGCGCAGCGTGTCCCCGAGCCCGTTGATCTCGCGCATCACCTCGGACAGGGCGTCGTCGCCGCGCCCGCCCTCGACGCGCCCGCGCATCGAGAAGTCCTCCTCGCGCAGCGCCGCGAGCAGCCCCGAGACCACCCGCAGCGAGCGCACCACCCGGGCGTGCAGCGCCAGCGTCCCCCCCAGCCACGCGCCGACCACCAGCGCCGCGCACGTCCACCGCACCTTGGCGCTGTGATCGTCGACGAACAGCAGCGCCAGCGCGAGGACCAGCGCCGGGGCCCCGCCCGCGAACGCGAGCAGCAGCACCCGCGTCTCGTGGGCCAGCGCGCGCCGGCGCCGGCCCCTCACGGCTCGAGCCCGTAGCGCGCCATGCGGCGGTAGAACGCGCTGCGCGACAGGCCGAGGCGCTGCGCCGCCTCGCTGACGTTGTTGTTGCAGCGCGCCAGCGCCTGCGCGATGAGGTGCCGCTCGGCTTGCTCGAGGGTCATGTCCTCGAAGACAGGTCCTCGCGCGGACCCGCCGCGCAGCGCGAGGTCCTCGACGCCGATCGCCGACCCGCCGGTCAGCAGCAGCGCGCGCTCGATCACGTGCTCGAGCTCGCGGACGTTGCCGGGCCAGCGGTGCTCGAGCAGCGCCTGCCGGGCCGACGCGTCGAGGTCGACCACCTTGCCGCCGTACCGCGGGCTCTTCGCCCGCAGGAAGTGCTCCGCGAGCCGCAGGATGTCCTCCTTGCGCTCGCGCAGCGGCGGCAGGTGGACCTCGACGGTGTTGAGGCGGTACAGCAGGTCTTCGCGGAACGCGCCGCCCGCGGTGAGCTGCTCGAGCGGCGCGTTGGTGGCGGCCAGCACCCGGACGTCGACCTTGCGCAGCTTCGACGAGCCGACGCGGTGCAGCTCGCCGGTCTGCAGCACGCGCAGCAATTTGGCCTGCTGCGCCGCCGGCATGTTGGCGATCTCGTCGAGGAACAGCGTGCCGCCGTCGGCCAGCTCGAAGCAGCCGATCCGGTCGGTCTTGGCGTCGGTGAACGCGCCCTTGACGTGGCCGAACAGCTCGCTCTCGAACACGCCCTCGCCGAGCGCCCCGGCGTTGACGGCGACGAACGGCCGCGCCGCGCGACGCGAGGCCGCGTGCAGCCAGCGGGCGACGACCTCCTTGCCGGTGCCGTGCTCGCCGGTGATCAGCACCGCCGCGTCGGACGGGGCGATGCGCTCGAGGACCCGCAGGATCGGCGCCATCGCCTTCGAGCCGGCGACCAGCTCCGGCAGCTCGGCGCGCCCGCGCAGCCGCTCGTTCTCGCCCTCGAGCTTGCCGGTCCGCCGCTGCGCCCGCGCGAGGTCGATCTGGGTGCGCAGCGTCGTCAGCAGCCGCGCGTTGTCCCACGGCTTTTGGATGTAGTCGCGGGCGCCCCGGCGGACCGCGTCGACCGCCCCCTCGACGCTGCCCCACGCGGTCATCACCAGCACCGGCAGCGTCGCGTCGAGCGCGGCGATCTTGCCGAGCAGGTCGAGCCCCTCGTGGCCCGAGGTCGTGTCGCGCGTGTAGTTGAGGTCGATCAGCACCGCGTCGAACTCGTGCCCCTCGATCGCCGCGAGGATCTCCGCGGGCGAGCGCGCGAGCTGCAGCTGGAAGCCCTGCACCTTGAGCAGCAGGCGCAGCGCCTCGAGCACGTCGGGTTGATCGTCGGCGATCAGCACCCGCGCGGGCGAGGGAGGCGCGGAGTCTGGCGTCGAGCGGGTCATTCCTGTCGGAGCGCCACCATCGGATCGATGCGGGTGGCTCGCTGCGCGGGAATATACGTCGCCAGCAGCCCGATCGCCACGAGCAGCAGCGTCACGCCGACGTACGTCGCCGGGTCGGCCGGGCTGACCTGCTGCGTCAGCAGCGACGTCATCAGCCGCGTCAGCGCCAGCGCTCCGGCGAGCCCGAGCGCGGCGCCGGCGGCGACCAGCACCAGGCCCTGTCGCACCACCAGCCACACCACGTGGCGAGGCTGGGCCCCCAGCGCCATGCGGACCCCGAGTTCGTGCGTCCGCTGGGCCACCGAGTGGGCCATCGTCGCGTACAGACCGACGGCCGCCAGCACCAGCGCCAGCGCCGCGAACACCGACAGCAGCGCGCTCGTGAAGCGGCGCGGGGCGACCGAGTCGGCGATGTACTGCTCGAGCGTCTGCACCGCGAACACCGGCTGCTCCGGGTCGACCGCCGCGACCGCCGCCCGCACCTGGGTCGCGTACCCGAGCGGTTCGCCCTGCGTGCGCACGCTCAGCGTCATGCCCGACGCGATCCTCGCCTGGATCGGCGCGGGCAGCTGCCGGTACGCGTAGTACATCTGGTACTGCGTCCGCTGCGGCCCGTCGAGCCCGTAGTGGGCGACGTGGCCGACGACGCCGACGATCTCGGCGATGCCCTTGTCGGACATGCCCTCTTGCAGCTGCTGGCCGACCGGGTTCTGTCCGGGGAAGAACTTGTCCGCGAGCGCCTGGTCGATCACCAGCCCCAGCGGGGTCTCTTCCGTGTCGTGCGCCGTGAACGTGCGCCCGGCGTGCAGCGGGATCTTCAGCGTCTCGAAGTGGCCGGCGTCGACGAAGTACGCGACCGCCATCTTGGTGTTGGCGATGACGCGCGGCTCGCCGGCCATCAGGAACGAGCTCTCCGAGGCGCCGGCGAACGGCAGGCCCGACGACGCCGACACCGACACGACGCCGGGGATCTCGGCGACGCGACGCTCGAGCTCGGTCCAGAACCGGCGCACCTCGGCGGCGGTCTTGTAGCGGGTCGTCGGCAGCGAGAGCTCCATCGTCAGCACGTCCCCGGGCGAAAACCCCGGGTCGACGTCGGCGAGCTTGGCGAAGCCGCGGAGCGACAGGCCGGCGCCGACCAGCAGCACCAGCGCCAGCGCGACCTCGACGACGACCAGCAGGTTGCGGACCCGGAGGTGGCCGCCGACGGCGGTCGCGCGGTGGTCGGCTTCCTTGAGCGCCTGGGCGAGGTCCTGCCGCGACGCGTAGATCGCCGGCACCAGCCCGAACAAGAGGCCGGTGCCGAGCGCGACCGCGAGGGTGTACGCGAGCACCGGCGCGTCGACCTCGATCGGCCCGAGCACCTCGATCGCCTGCGGGCGCGCGGCCGCCAGCAGGTCGACGCCCCACAGCGCGACCAGGAGCCCCATCGCGCCGCCGACGAGCCCGAGCAGCGAGCTCTCGACCAGCAGCTGGCGGACCAGCCGCCAGCGCCCGGCCCCGAGCGCGGCGCGGATCCGCATCTCCTTCTGCCGCGTCATCGCCCGCGCGAGCATCAGGTTGGCGACGTTGGCCGCGGTGATCAGCAGCACGAACATCACCGCGCCGTACAGCAGCAGGATCCCCTCGCGGAGGTCCTCGACGAGGTCCTCGTGCATGTCCTGCAGGCGCGCGCGGGTGTCCTGGACCTGCTCGTGGATCTTCGCCAGCCCGTCGCCGACCGCCCGCAGGTCGGCGGTCGCCTGCTCGATCGTGACGTCCGGCTTGAGGCGGCCGACGACGGTGATCCCCGGGTGGCTGCCGCGCGACTGGTAGTTCGGCTCGTCGGCGCGCAGGCCGATCGGGATGATGACGTCGGAGGTGCCGAAGAACCGGAAGTCCGGCGGCATCACGCCCACCACGTCCCAGGGGGCGCCGTCGAGGGTGATCGGCTTGCCGACGATGTCCGGGTCGCCGGCGAAGCGGCGCTGCCAGAACCCGTGCGTCAAGATCACCGCCTTGGGTCCGCGCGGCCGGTCCTCCTCGGCGAGGAAGTTGCGCCCCAGCAGCGGCTCCACCCCGAGCACCGGCAGCACGCTCTGCGAGAACTGCTGCGCCTTGAGCCGCTCCGGCTCGCCCTTGCCGGTGATGTTGACGCTCGCGTCGTTGAACGCCCCCATGTCGACGAAGGTCGAGTTCTGCTGCCGGTAATCGACGTAGTTGAGGTACGCGACCGACATCTCCTCGAACTTCGGCTGCGTCTCGGTCAGCACGACCAGCCGCTCGGGCTGCGCGTACGGCAGCGGGCGCAGCAGCACCGCGTTGACCGTCGAGAAGATCGCCGTGTTCGCGCCGATGCCGAGCGCGAGCGTGAAGACGGCGACGAACGTGTAGCTCGGGCTCTTGGCGAGCACGCGCGCGGCGAACCGCAGGTCTCTAAGCAACGCGCTCATGGACGGTCTCCTCGACGACGCGGCCGTCGAACAGGTGGATCGTGCGCTGGGCCTGGCGCGCGTACTCGGGGTTGTGCGTCACCATCAGGATCGTCGTGCCCGCGCGGTGCAGGTCGCGCAGCAGCGCCATCACGGCGTCGCCGTTCTTCGAGTCGAGGTTGCCGGTCGGCTCGTCGGCGAGCAGGAGCAGCGGCTCGCCTGCGACCGCCCGCGCGAGCGCGACGCGCTGCTGCTGGCCGCCCGACAGCTGCGAGGGCAGGTGGCGGCCGCGGTGGGCCATGCCGACCCGCTCGAGCGCGGCGGCGACCCGTCGCTGCCGCTCGGCGGACGACATCGGGCGGTAGGTCAGCGGCAGCTCGACGTTCTCCGCGACGGTGAGGTCGCCGATCAGGTTGAAGCTCTGGAACACGAAGCCGATCCGCTCGTTGCGGACGCGCGCGCGCTCGGGGCCCGACAGGCCCGAGACCGGCTGGTTGTCGAGCAGGTAGGTCCCCGACGTCGGGGTGTCGAGCAGACCGATGATCGACAGGAGCGTCGTCTTGCCCGAGCCGGACGGCCCCGCGATGCACACGTACTCCCCGCGCGGGACGCCGAAGTGGATGTCGGCGATCGCGTGCGTCTCGACCTCGTCGGTGTGGAAGACTCGGGTCAGCGCTTTCAAGCAGATCAGTGGTTCGGCCATGGCTCGTCCCTTCACGCGGCTATTCGAGTTTGAGGCGGTCCCTGGCGTCGTGCGTCGACATGTCCGAAAGGACGACCCTGTCGCCCTCGGCGAGCCCGGCGAGCACCTCGATCGTCGTCGCCGACGCGCGCCCGAACTCGACGTTGACGCGCGTCGCGTAGCGCTCGTCGGCGTCGACGCGGAACACCCCGAGCGTCGCGTCGGGCTGCGCGTACGCCGGCCGGCGCACGTGCAGGACGTCGGGCAGCCGGTCGAGCTCGACGGTGCCGACGACGTGCAGGTCGGGCCGGGCCCCCTTCGGCAGCGCGCCGGTCAGCGCGACGTCGACGGTGACCGTGCCGCCCGACGCGGCCGGGTCGATCCGCTCGACCACGCCGTCGACCACGCCGTTGCGGGTGTCGATCCGCGCGGGCTGGCCGAGCGCGACGTCCTTGGCGAGGGTCTCGGGGATCTGCAGCCGCGCCTTGAGCCGGTCGGGCCGCGCGACCTTGGCGAGCAGCCCGCCCGGGTTGACCCACTGCCCGGGCTCGAGCGGCAGCTCCTGCAGCACGCCGGCGACGCCGGCGCGGACCTTGAGCGCCTCGACCTGGGCCCGCCGCGTGCGCGCGATCGTCTCGAGGCTCGCGATCTGGGCCTCCTGCGCCGACAACCTGCGCTGCAGGTTCTCTTCCAGCGCCGCCAGCCGCTCGCCCTCGATGCCGACCCGCACCTCGAGCGCCTCGAGCTGCGCCCGCGCGGTCCGCTGGTCGTCGTCCGAGAGGTAGCCGCCGCCGCCCAGCTGCGCGTTGGCGTCCGCCCGCCGGCGCGCGCTCGCGTGGTCGATCTTCAGCGTCGCCACCGTCGACTTCTGCGTCAGCCGTTCGTTGCGCAGCGTCGCCCGCAGCTCCGCGAGCGCCGCCCGGGCCGCGACCACCTGCCGCTCCCCCTCGAGCGCCTGAAGCTCGAGGTCGGGGTTGCCGAGCTCGAGCACCACCGTGTCGGCCTCGACCGCCGCGCCCGGACGCACGTGGATCTTCTCCACCCGCGCGGCCGACAGCGCCGTGATCCACTGGATGTGCTCCGGCACCAGCCGCCCGTTGCCCTGCACCGCGAGCAGCATCTCGCCGCGCTCGACCGCGCCGATCCACAGCCCCGCCTGCGCGACGGCGGGCGGCTCGACGCTCAGGCTGCCGAGAGCGACCGTCGTCAGCGCCAGCGACACGCCGACGAGCGCCGCGGCGACGATCCAGCCGCGGTACCTGGCGAGCCGGCTCCGCTGAATGGGAATGTCCACGCCCCCTGCCCAGCGAAGAGCGTGCCACATGTGATTCCGCGGCTTTACGGCGGCGCGAGCGCCCCCGAGTGTTCGGAGGCGATGCGCCCGATCCCAATTCCGGACACCGCGGCTCCCTCCGAGGCGGTCGGGGCCCGGCCCGCGCCCGCCTGCAACCGCGGAACTCGGCGCGCACCCGGGCTGCCGCGGGCGCACGAATCGGTGCCGGCACGTCGGGCGAGTGGACCGAGCAGCCCGAGCAGACCCGAATGACATTCCATACCGAGTACCTCGCGACCCGCGAGCACGAGGACGCGGTCTCTCTCTTCAACAGCCTCGTCCAGTGCTGGCGCACGGCGGAGGTCGAGCGGGCCGCCCCAGCGGCTCAATTTCCTGCCGAGCGAGGAGTTCCGGGAGCCGGCGATGTACACGCCGCTCTCGTCGCCGAGAACCGTGGGTCATCTCTGCCTGCTCGCGGCGCTCGCTATCTTCTCGGCGTCAGCGTCAGCCGCTTCACGTGGGGCACCGTATGTGGCGAGCCATCGCCCGCAGCGGAATCCGGAGCGGCACCTTTGAGCTCACGGCGGAGGATCGGCGGCGGACGCCTGGCGTATCGTCTCGGCAGTCCATCCGTGTCGACGCCGACGGGACGTCAGCGCTCGGCGTCGAGCAGCGGGAAGCGGGCGATCGCGGCCTTGCTGGCGACGAGCAGGCTGGCGCCGTCGCGGGTGAACGCGAGCGCTTCGATCGCCCGGGCCGCGCCTCGATAGACCTGGATCGCGCCGGACAGGTGCATGTGCACGACCAGCCCGGCGCGCGTCCCCACCGCGAGCCAGCCTCGCGGGTGCCAGGCGAGGCAGGTGACCTCGGTGGTCTTGGTCGTCAGCAGCCCAGCGCCTCCGAGCATGCGCCCGAGCGGGAGGCAGAGTACCTCGCGGCCGCCGTCCACCTCGAACACGGTTAGATCGCGCAGACCGTCCTTGCCGCCGGCGCCCACCGCGACGTGACCGCCGTCGGGGCTCACGGCGAGCGCGCGCATCTGGTAGCCGAGGCCGCCCGTACCCATCTGGTGCGACCAGAGAACTTCCCAGGTGGGCAACCGCGCGGCGCCGACCTCGAGGAACCCGCCGTACACTGCCACGTCGCCGCGCACCGCGAGGTGCTCCAAGCGACTCCAGCGCCCGTAGACGCCACACCGCACGCGGAGCTCGGCGCGGCCCGTGAAGGCGTGTACTTCCGCGACGCCGTCGGCCTCGTCATCATTGAACAGGCTCGAGATCGGGAGGTGGTGTTCGGCGAAGCTCGGATCGAGCGCTCGCCGGCCATGGTAGAAGCCCATCGAGCGCGAGAGGAAGCGCTCGTCGTCGAGCCATACGAAGGGTGGCTGCAACGGGAAGCGCTCGAGCTGTCGCCCGCTGTCGTGGTCGATCACCTGCACCTCGGAGCCGCGCCAGGTCTGCGGCGAACCCTTCTCGGGCAGGCTCCATCCCGACTCGCGGCCCGTGAGCACGAGCGGCCGCGAGGGGTGCACCGCGATCGGCGGCGCGACGTTGGGGGACGCGCGCTGGGTCTCGAGCGTGTCGGCGGCCCGGACGTACAGGACGCCCTGGCGCTCGTCTCCTTGCGCGTCGAGGCATCGGCCGTCCGCGAGCACGATCAGCGTGCGGCCGTCCGGCGACGGCACGGACGCCTCCGTCGGCCGCGCCGCACCGGCGGGTCTCATCCCGGCGGGCCCCGAGGGCTGGATCGAGTGCATCTCGATGGTGCGCACCGGCGCGACTGTAGCGCACGCGAGCACCTCGCGACGACCGCCGGAGACGGCCGAACCGAAGTTTTGCGGAAGCTCCCGCTCGCCGAGCCGGTTCCGCGGCGACCTGCGCGGGACCGGGGCCCCTCGGGCGTGTCCTGGGCTCTCTGACCCGTAAGCCCCCGAATCGGGGCGATCGGGGACCCGGGGCGAGGCGGGGCGTTTTGCCAGGGGTCAGAACCGTCGACGTAGAACCACTGCGGCCCGCGACGAGCCGTGTTCACGCCGGCGCGAGGGCGCGGTCGACGATCTCGCGGACCGCCTTCGACAGGCCCGAATGACCCGCGATCCGCTCGAGCTGGGTGCGCATGCTCTGCTGGCGGGTGGCGTCGAAGCGGCGCCACGGGTTGAAGGCCGCGACCAGGCGGGCGGCGAGCTGGGAGTTGTGGGCGTCGATGGCGAGCACCTTGTCGGCGACGAGCGCGTGGCCGCGGCCGTCCTTGCGGTGGAACTGGTGCTGGTTGCGCATGCCGAACACGCCGACGAGCGAGCGGGCGCGGTTGGGGTTGAGCAGGTTGAAGTCGGGGTGGTCGGCGAGGGCGGTGACGCGCTCGAGCGTGTCGGGGTGGCCCGACGCGGCCTGCAGGGCGAACCACTTGTCGAGCACCAGCGGGTCCTTGTGCCAGCGGCGGTGGAACTCGGCCAGGGCCGCGTCGCGCTCGGGGCCGCCGTGCTCGATGAGGCAGGCGAGCGCGGCCTCGCTGTCGGTCATGTTGTCGGCGAGGTGGAATTGCGACATCGCGAGGGCGACCAGCTCGGGCTCGCCGAGGGCGACCAGGTAGGCGAGGGCGAGGTTGCGGAGCTTGCGGCGGTCGACCTCGGCGCGCTCGATGCGGTACTGGCCCTGCGGCGCGGTGCTCTGATAGATGGCGAGCAGGGGCTCGCGCAGGGCCGCGGCGAGGGCCTTGAACGCGAACTCGCGGGCCTCGTGCAGCGCGTCGACGGCGACGACCGGCTGGTGCTGGCCGAGCAGCCGCTCGTTCGGCAGGGTCAGCGCGAGGGCCTTGAGCGAGCCGTCGAGGCCGGGGTCGGCGACGATCTCGGCGCACGCGGCCACGAAGGCGGGGTCGAGCGCGAGCGGGCGGCGGGCCTCGACGTCGGCGGCGAGCCGCAGCAGCACGCGCCGGCCGAGCTCCTGGCCGGCGTCCCAGCGCGAGAAGCTGTCGGGGTCGGCGGCCATGAGGCGGGCGAGGTCGGCGTCGCTGCGCTCGACCTCGAGCTCGACCGGGGCCGAGAAGCCGCGCAGCAGCGAGACCACCGGCGCGGCCGCGACGTCGTCGAAGCGGAAGCTCTGGCTGCGCTCGCGCAGCTCGAGCACGCGGGTGTCGGCGCTCGCGGCTGTCTCCCCGGACAGCTTGAACGAGAGCGGGCCGTCGGGGCCGACGAGGCCGACGGCGACCGGGATGTGCAGCAGCTCGGCGCTCGTGCGGCCGCGCGGCGGGGCCTGCTCGAGCGTGAGGGTGTAGCTGCGCGCGTCGGCGTCGTACTCGCCGCGGGCGCGCACGACCGGCGTGCCGACCTGGCTGTACCAGCGCCCGAACTGCTCGAGGTCGACGCCGTTGGCGTCGGCGAGGGCGGCGCGGAAGTCGTCGCAGGTGACGGCTTGGCCGTCGTGGCGCTCGAAGTAGAGGTCCATGCCGCGGCGGAAGCCGGCCTCGCCGAGCAGGGTCCGCATCATGCCGATGACCTCGGCGCCCTTCTCGTACACCGTCGTGGTGTAGAAGTTGTTCATCTCGATGTACGACTCGGGCCGGATCGGGTGGGCCATCGGGCCGCTGTCCTCGGCGAACTGATTGGTGCGCAGCGCCAGGACGTCGCCGATCCGCGCGACCGCGGGCGAGCCCATGTCGGCGCTGAACAGGCGGTCGCGGAAGACGGTGAGGCCCTCCTTGAGCGTGAGCTGGAACCAGTCGCGGCAGGTGACGCGGTTGCCGGTCCAGTTGTGGAAGTACTCGTGGGCGATGACCGACTCGATGCCGTCGTAGTCGTCGTCGGTGGCGGTGTCGGGCCGCGCCAGCACGTACTTGGCGTTGAACAGGTTGAGGCCCTTGTTCTCCATGGCCCCCATGTTGAAGTCGCTCACCGCGACGATCATGTAGATGTCGAGGTCGTACTCGCGGCCGAACTTCTCCTCGTCCCAGCGCATCGCCGCCTGCAACGAGCGCAGGGCGTGGGCGCAGCGGTCGATGTTGTCGGGCTCGACCCAGATCTCGAGGCGGACGGTGCGGCCGGAGCGGGTCAGGAATTCGCCGGGGAAGCAGCGCAGGTCGCCGGCCACCAGCGCGAACAGATAGCTCGGCTTGGGGAACGGGTCGTCCCAGCGGGCGAAGTGGCGGCCGCCGTCGAGGTCGCCGGTGGCGACGCGGTTGCCGTTGGCGAGCAGGACCGGGTACTTGGCCTTGTCGGCCTCGACGACGACGCTGTAGCGGGCCATGACGTCGGGGCGGTCGAGGAACCAGGTGATCCGGCGGAAGCCCTCGGCCTCGCACTGGGTGCAGAAGTTGCCGCTCGAGCGGTAGAGACCCGACAGCTCGAGGTTGTCCTGGGGCTTGATCTCGACGACGGTCGCGAGCGTGAAGCCGGCGCCCGGCGCGGGGATCGTCAGGCTCGTCGGGGTGACAAAGTACTCGCCGGCGGACAGCTCGCGGCCGTCGAGCGCGACCGACACGTGGGCCAGGTTCTCGCCGTCGAGCACCAGCGGCGCGCCCTCGGGCGTGCCGTCCATGCGCCGCACCGTCAGCGTCGCGTGGACCCGCGTGACGTCCTCGCCGAGCTCGAACCGCAGGTCGACCCGGTCGATGGTGTAATCGGGGCGGCGGTAGTCCTTGCGGAAGATCGGCTGCGGCGCGGGCTTGGCCTCGGTCATGGTCCTGGTGTACCGAGCGCGCCCCCCTGCTTCAAGCCCGCCAGGGCCCGCACAGGGCCATACGGCGGTTTGCGGGGCCCGGCGGCGTGCGAGTGGGCGCACGCGGGCCCCGGGCGCGCCGCGCGGGGCGGGCGCCCGCGGCGAGGGCGTCCGGCCGCCGCAGCGCCGGGCGAGCTGCGGCGCAGCCGACGGAGCGCGGCGAGTGTCGACATTGGTGATTCACGCCACGATCGCGGGTGTGCACATTGTGACGCGCCGCGCCTGCGCGCCGGCCGACGCGGGCCCGGCCCGGTCGGCGGCCGCGGACCCGCGCCCCCTGAGAGGCCCCGAGCGGCCGTGGGAGGCCGTCTGCGCGGTTTCACCGGCTTCGCGGCGGATGCTCACGCGCGCCCGGCGATCCCGCGGCAAGGCGGCGTCGCTATCCCGGTCGCCCTCGATGACGGGGCGCCGCCCTCGCGCGATACACCGCGAGGACGGCCCAATTACCGGAGATCTTATCGTGGACGGAATCATCGACAATGACCTGATCCTCGCCCGCGTGCGGGCGCTGATCGCCGAGAGCGTGCGTCAACCGGCGGCCGCGATCCCGCTCGACGCCCGCGTCGACGGCGGCGAGCTCGGCATCGACTCCCTCGGGCTCATCAAGCTGATGGTGCGCATCGAGGAGGCGTTCGACATCACGATGCCCGACCTCGCCGCGCCCGGGGCGGCGCCGTTCGGCTCGGTGCGCGAGGTGGCGGCGCTCGTGGCCCGCCAGGTGGCCGCGCGCCAGGCGGGAGGTGGCCAGTGACCCGCGTCGCCCACACCCGCGCCGAGCGGGAGGCCAACCTCCGCAGCGCCGCCGACCAGCGTGAACACGAGCGCCAGGCCGTCGCCGCCCATTATGAACACAGCCCCGAGATCTTCTCGCTGGTGCTCGACAGCCGCCTGGCCTATGCGACGGGCGTGTACGAGCACGCGGGCGAGGACCTCGAGACGGCCCAGGCCCGCAAGTACGCCCGGATCGCGGCGAAGCTGGACATCCGGCCGGGCCAGCGCGTGCTCGACGTCGGCTGCGGCTGGGGCTCGAACCTGCTGTACCTGGCGCAGCACACCGAGGGCGTGTTCCAGGGCATCACCCTGAGCGCGCAGCAGCGCGAGGAGGCGCTCCGCCGGGCCCGCGCGTGGGGCGTGGCCGACCGCGTGCAGATCGACGTGTGCCACGTCGAGGACCTGAACCTGCGGCCCGAATCGTTCGACGCGGTGCTGTTCAGCGGCAGCATCGTCCACATGCACAACCGCCCGGCGGTCCACCAAATGGTGGGCGAGGTGCTGAAGCCCGGCGGACGGGTGCTGATCTCCGACTGTTACTTCCCGGTCCAGCCGCGCGGCGATCGTGACAGCGCGGCCACCGAGTACATCTTCGTCGAGGCGCTCGGCTACTGCCGCCTGATCGGCCTGGCCGAGGAGCTGCAGCTGATGGAGCGCGCCGGCCTCGACATCCTCCACGTCGAGGACCTGACCCGCCACTACGCGCAGACGCTGGCCCACTGGATCGACAACGTGCGCAAGCACCGAAGGACGATCGACGCCATGGCCCCGGGCTTCGCCGCGGTGCTGCAGCAGTACATGACGGTGGCGCGCATGAGCTTCGCCCGCCGCACGGCGCTCGAGTACATGATCCTGGCGACGAAGGGCGCGCCGACGGTCGACCCGGGGGCGTGGCCGATCGCGCAGAAGGGCGGGCGGTCGTGAGCGCGCGGACGCTGGCAGGGATGCTCGAGGCGCGCGCCGACAGCCGCGCCGAGGCGACCGCGCTGCGCTGCCGGGCGAGCGGCGACGATTGGCGCGAGTACACGTGGGCGGGCTACTGGCAGGGGGCCCGCCGGGCCGCGGCGGGGCTGTGGGCCCGCGGGGTCCGCCCCGGCGACCACCTGCTCATGCTGGTGACCGACGTCGAATCGGCGGTGCTGACATTGTTCGGGGCGTGGTCGATCGGCGCGGTGCCGATCCAGGTCGGGCTGCCGTTCCGCCTCACCGACGTCGCCGGCTTCATCGCCCAGCTCGAGGACACCGCGGCCCGGCTCGACGCGCGCGCGCTGGTGTTGTCGGCGGCGCTGGCCCCGTTCGCGCCGACGTCGGCGGGGCTGCCGGTGCACGTCGCCGAGGAGCTGACGGCGAGCGAGCCGGCCCAGGACCTCCCGCACCCCGATTCGTTCGCGGGCGAGACGGCGCTGATCCAGCTGACCAGCGGCAGCACCGGCAAGCCGCGCGGGGTGGTGCTGACGCACGAGCGGCTGGTGCGTCACCTGGCGTGCATGAGCCGGGTGCTGCCGAGCCGCGAGGACTCGATGGCGGTGTCGTGGCTGCCGCTGCACCACGACATGGGGCTCATCGGCGGGCTCTTGTTCCCGTTTTATAATGGCTTTACCGCCCACATGATGTCGCCGCTCGACTTCCGCGGGCGGCCGCTGGTGTGGCTGGAGGCGATGGCGAGGTTCAAGGCGACGATCTGCGCGGCGCCGCCGTCGGCCTACGCGATGCTGCTGCGCCTGGCGCCGAAGGCGATCGCGGCCGGCTACGACCTGTCGGCGTGGGAGTGCGCGATGGTCGGCGCCGAGCCGATCTCGGCGCCGCTGCTGCGCCGGTTCGCCGACGCGTTCGCGCCGACGGGCTTCCGCGCGGAGGCGTTCTTCCCGGTCTACGGGTTGGCGGAGGCGACGGTGGCGGTCAGCTTCCCGCGCCTCTTGGCGCCGACGCGGGTGCTGCGGGTCGATCGCGCGACGCTCGAGCGCGAGGGCGCGGCGACGCCGTCGGACGAGCCGCACGCGCTCGAGCTGGTGGCGGTGGGCCGCCCGATCCCGGAGACCGAGGTGCGCATCGTCGACGCGACCGGCGAGCCGCTCCCGGAGCGTCGGGTGGGCGAGATCCGCGTGTGCGCCTCGACGCTGATGCAGGGCTACTACAAGGACCCCGCGGCCACCGAGGAGGCGCTCGCCGAGGGCTGGCTGCGCACCGGCGACCTCGGCTTCGTCGACCGCGGCGAGCTGTTCGTCACCGGGCGCTGCAAGGACATCATCATCCGTGGCGGGCTCAACCTGATCCCGTCGGTGATCGAGGACATCGCCGCGGAGGTCGAGGGCGTGCGCGCGGGCGGGGTCGCGGCGGTCGGCGTACGCGAGCCGGAGCTCGAGACGGAGGTCGCGTACCTGGTCGTCGAGACACGGCTCGAAGGACAGGAACAAAAAGACCTGCGCGCCCGCCTCGACGCGGCGCTGCAGCTGCGCGGGGTCACGGTCGATCGGATCGCCCTGGTCGCCCCGGGCTCGCTGCCGAAGACGACCAGCGGCAAGCTGCGGCGGCGGGAGATCGCGGCGATGCTCGCCCGCGGCGAGGTGCCGTGAGCGGGGAGGCGAGCGTCCTGCGCGGCCCGGCGGGCCCTCTGGAGGCGATCTATCGCGCGCTCCCGGGGGCCCGCCGGGTCGCGGTGCTGTGCCACTCGCACCCGGAGTACGGCGGCAGCATGTACGACCGCGTGCTGCACCGGATCGCCTGCGGGCTGCACGCGGCCGGGGTGTCGACGCTGCGCTTCAACTTCCGCGGGGTCGAGGGCAGCGCCGGGCGCTTCGACGGCGGGGACGGCGAGGCCGAGGACGTGCGCGCGGCGATTGATCGGGCGGCGCGGGACCACGAGGAGGTCGCGCTGATCGGGTTCTCGTTCGGCGCGTGGGTCGGGCTGCGGGTCGGCGCCGGCGATCCTCGCGTCACGCGAATGGTGGGACTCGGATTGCCGGTCGACGTGTTCGAGTTCGGCTGGCTCGGCGAGCTGCGGCGGCCGCTGCTGCTGGTCCACGGGACGCGCGACGGCTGGGGCGCGATCGAGAAGGTGCGGGCGCTGGCTGCTGCGAGCGGCGAGGCGGTGCGGCTCGTCGAGGTCCCCGGCAGCGATCACGTGTTCGCCGGTCACCTCGACGCCGCCGCGGCGCCGGCGATCGCGTTCGCGGCGGACGCTCTGCGGTGATTCGGCGGCGGACGCGTGTCGCAAAAACTCGGTGACACGCGTCGATTCGTGGGTGCCATTCCCGCGACACGCCCTATTGCGCGTCGGAATGCAGCTCAGGACCGCGAGGTGCGCTGCCCGCGGGCAAAATCACGAGTTTCGTGGCGCGAACTCGACGACGTTTGTCACCAAGTGTGACAATAAAGCCTTCGTTCTGCAAACTCGACCTGACACCTTCGCGCCGGCGCCGCAGCCCGCGAGACGGCGTCTGGCGGCGGAAAATCTCCGGCGCCGACAGGATTCGGCCCGAGCCCGCTGGGCCCACCGGTTTCGCCACCAGGTCCGCTTCGCCGTCCACTTCAAGAAGGACGCCCCGTGGCGGCTCATCGTCTGGGACGAGGTCTTCTTCCATCTCAACGAGACGGCCTTCACCACCGAGCGCGGATTCGACCAGAACCGCGCGTTCGTCGGCCTCGGCTACGACACCAAGCCGGTGCGCGTCGAGGTCGGCTACATCAACCAGTACGTGCGCCGCTCCACGACTCCGACCAGCTGAACCACGTGCTCGCGCTGAACTTCATCATCAAGCTCGGCCACGGCAGGCACGACAAGCACGCGCCCGCGCGGCCGGCTCCGGCTCCGGTCCCGCCGCCGCCGAAGCATTGATGCGCCGCGCGGGCCGTTCGGGGGGGGGGCGCCCGGACGTCGCGCGAATCATCGGTGCGGTGATTCGGCTCGTGCCTCGGCCCGACGAATTCGCGGCGGCGGACGTCGCGGTCGCGGCGGGCCGGCGATCGATCGGGACGGCCCGCAGCGCTCGGCCCGGCAGCTTCGCCGCGGCGCGCCGTCGCCGAGATCGTCGCTGCGGGCCGGGGCGCTCGCGCGCCCGCGGGCCGTGGGCGGGCGGCTGGCGGGCGCCCATGCGGGCGTCGGGCTCGCGGCAGGCTCGACGTATTCGCGCGCGTGTCGATCGAAAGATCCGCGAGAGCCGGGCACGAACGGCGTATTCGCGGATTGCGCATTATCGGCGGGGTGCGAACTCGACCACGGGCACGCCCGATTGCGTCGACAGGACGCGGCGCCGATACTCCGTCGCGAATCGAGGTTTTCATCTTGAAGCACAACACCGACATGCTCATCGTCGGCGGCGGCACCATCGGCCTGTCGGCGGCGTACCACGCGGCGCGGCGGGGCCTCAAGGTCACGCTGATCGACCGTTTCCCTGTGCCTCCGACCGGCGGGCCGAACGACTTCGGCAGCTCGCGCGGGCTGGAGCGCATGTTCCGGATCCTCTACAGCCAGCAGGAGCGGGTGCGCCTGGTCGAGACCGCGTACGCGATGTGGCACGAGCTCGAGCAGCAGGTCGGCGGGGCTCCGATCCTCGCCGAGCAGGATCTGCTGTTCTTCGGCAACCCCGACATCTCGACGTTCGAGGGCAACATCCACGACATCGCGGCTTCGATGGATCAGCTCGGGATCCCCTACGACAGCCTCGAGGACCCCGCGGCGATCGCAAAGCGCTACCCGATCTTTCGCCCCGAGGCGCTGCGGACCCCCGACGGGGTCCCGTACGTCGGGCTGGTGCAGAACAACGGGGCGACGATCAACGTCCAGCGGGCGTTCCAGGTGGTCCGCGGCCTGGCCGACCGGACGGGGCGGGTGAGCACGGCGGTCGGCCTGGTCACGTCGATCGCGTGCGAGCTGTCGGGCGACTGGGTGGTGACGACGGACGACGGCGCCCGATACCACGCGTCGTACCTGGTGCTGTGCCCCGGGGTGTGGCTGGGCGGGCTCCTGGCCCAATTCGGCCTGGCGCCCGCGAGCAAGGCCGGGGCCGCGTGGTCGATCTGGCAGATGAGCCTCGCCTACTTCCCGCGCGCGGCCGGCTCGTCGGTGCACTGGCCGATCTGGTACGAGTTCGGCAACACGAAGACCGACGCCGACCGCCTGTTCTACGGCTTCCCCGACGTCGGCTTCACGCCGGACACGACCGGTCGGCTGAAGATCAGCGCCGATTATACATACTCCACCTTCACCGACCCGGCGGCGGCGACGCGCGTGCCCGACCCGCGGCTCATCGGCGACATCCAGGCCCACCTCCGCGAGCTGCTCCAGCCCGGGGTCCTCGACATCGACCACCCGACGCTCGAGCAGGCCTGCCTGTATTCGATGAGCCCCGACGGCGACATGGTCCTCGGGCGGATCCCCGTCGCGCCCGAGGTCGAGCAGTTCTGGCCCAACGCGGCCCTGTTCTGCATGGCGAGCGGGCGCGGCTTCAAATACACGCCGCTGTTCGGGCGCGTCCTCGTCGACCTGGCGACGACGGGGAAGACCGCGTATCAGGCCGACCTCTCGGACTTCAGCACGACCCGCGCCGGGATCTTCCAGCGCCTGTCGGGCTGAGGCGAGACGGCGAGCCGGCGACGGCTCGCCGCGTCGAATCACGAGACGTCCGCGCCTGCGGTCGACGGTTCGACGGCGAGGCCGGCGGACCGTCCTGCGAGCGCTCGCGTCGCGCTCGCGCGCCACGCGGTCAGGACGCGGCCGCGGGCCCGTCGCACCCGCAGATCAGCGGATACGTGCTCGTATCGATCAGCGGCGCGAGGCCGAAGAAGTCGTTCAGCACCGACTCCGCGGTGCAGAACGCGCCCTCGACCCACGCCTGATCGTTGGAGTAGGCCGACCCGACGATGTAGATGCTGGCGTCGGGGCCGTCGGTGAGCAGGCTGGGCTTGCGGACGCGCTGCATGACGTCGCAGATGTCGTAGTGCGCGGCCCAGGCGTGATAGCCGGCGCCGAACGGGTTCAGACCCCAGTCCATGAACACGGTCTCGAGCGGCTCGGGCACGCTGCTGGCGTCGGCGTCGGGGCCGTAATGCACGCGCGCGAGCAGGGCGCGGAGCATGCCGACCATCGACGCGGTGGCCCGCCGCGGGCCGTGCAGCGGCTGCAGGTCGCGGGTCCGCGGGATCTCGCGATCCACCTCGGGGCCGAGCTCGAGCTCGGCCCAGAATTTGACGAAGCGCTCGTCGTCGTAGCTGGCCAGGAGGCCATAGACCGGCCTGTCCTTGTTCGCCCCGTTGTCGCCGAAGTAGTAGATCTGGCGCAGGGCGGTGTCGGTGATCGTCGGCCCGAACACGTTCTCCGTGGCCCCGCCGTCGCCGACGAGGTGCGGCGGGAAGCGGCTGTCCTTCCACCATTCCCGGGCGAAGAACATGGCGATCTTGTACGAGGGCTGCTTGATCACCGACTCGCGGTACAGCGGCACCTTGCCGGCGTTGAGCACGTCGCCCTCGACGCCCGCGTAACGCGAGGCGTCGGCCACGAGGTCGAGCGACTGCGGCGGGAGGGCGAGGAACGCGTGATCGGTGGTCCGGGCCGGGCCGGGGTGGTCGGGGCGCCCGCGCGAGGCGGTGCGGTAGGTGACGACGCCGCCGGGGGCGGTGATCGAGTGGAGGCGCTCGCCGGGGTGCCATTCGAACCGTACGCCACGCTCGGCGCAGGCGCTGCGGACCCGCTCGAACATCCTGGCGAACAGGCTCGAATAGCCGGTCTTCAGGGTCTTGAAGCTGCCGCCGGGCGCGAACTCGCCGTTATAGATCAGCGCGTCGGCCGAGTTCCAGTTGATCACGTTGGAGGTGTACCCGCCGCCGTCGTCGGCGTAGTCGTAGCCCTCGTTGCCGAGCACGTCGGCCAGCAGGTTCCAGTAGCCGATGTCGCGCAGGCGCTGGCGCGGCTGGAACACGTGCGAGGTGTAGGTCGCGGGCAGCCGGGCGGAGCGGTAGAAGGCGCACTGCCTGGCGCGCGTGTCGGGCTTCAGCGCGGGGTCGATCGCCGCGCCGGCGACGTACGCGAGCGCGTCGTCGGGCGGCCGCGCGGACAGCCCGTCGGCGGTGTTGTAGGGGGCAGGGTGGTTGCGGTCGATGTCGTTCGAGTAGAAGTTGCGCGCGCGCAGGAAGAACAGCGGGTTCGTGGTCGTCCGGAACGGCACCGATTCGCCGGTGAGGCCGACCCGATCGATGACGGTGGTGACGAGGCGGTGGCCGCTCCCGTCGGGCGTGCCGTCCCATTCGAGGTAGCGCATGCCGCCGACCTCGATGTACGCGTTGCGGGGGTCGTTCTGGTAATGGTAGGTGCAGATCCGGCCGGCGGCCGCGCGCGTACCGTTGTCGTCGCCGCCGAACCGGTACTGGCCCCAGTCGTAGAACTCGATGGTGTCACCGGCGGCGGCGCTGTCGGCGAGGCGCCACGCCGTGTAGAGCCCGCCAGGGCCCGCGCCGAAGATGCTGTACGTGGTCATGCGAAACTCCTCGTGCCTCGCGCGGATCTGCGCGAGGGTGCGTATCCAAAGACGAGGCGCAGTATCCCGGGGCCGTCGCGTCGGCGCAACGATGAATTGATGGGGTGCGCGTTCACGCCGGGCGAATGCGTCGTGGGCGGGCGCCGCGTGGGCGCCCATCGTGTGGTGGAACCCCCGGCGCCCGCGCGACCTCGGCCGCCGGCGCGAAGGGTCGCGCTTGCCGGGTCGGTTCGCGTCGTGTACCTTGCCGAACCAGGTGAGCCGCGCGTGGTCATGCCGGTGGATGCATGCCACGCGTGTGCCTGAAGGAGACGACGAATGTCGAGCCCGAATCTACTCACGTTCACGGATCAGAACTTCGCCAGCGAGGTCCTCCAGTCGCCGATCCCCGTCTTGGTGGATTACTCGGCGGTCTGGTGCGAACTCAACAAGGCGCTCCTCCCGATCGTAGAACGGATCGCCGACGACTTCGCCGGCAGAGTCCGGGTCGGCGTGCTGGACATCGATGACTCTCCCGGGACCCCGAAGCAGTACGGTGTCCGCTCCGTCCCGACCTGCATGGTCTTCAGGGACGGGCAGAAGGTGGGCGCGATCGCGGGCCTGACGGACCGCGAACAGCTGCTCGAGCTGCTGGGCCTGGAATAGCTGCAGGCGAGCCCGCGAGCTCGCCCGTCGCCGTCGCCTCAGTGACAGTATTCGCTCGTGTCAGCGGCGCGGCGTGCGGCGCGTGAGACGTGCCGTTCGCTCGCCCGAAGGGCGCTGCGGCGGCTGCGCAGGAGCTGGCGGCTCTGGCGAATCACCGGTCTGCGGCGGGCCGCCGGCGCGATTGCGCGCGATGTCCCGGTCGTCGCGGCGGGGTCGGGCCTTGTTGGTCGGCCCCGTGCCGGGGCTGCCATGATTCGCCGCTCCTCGCGCCTGCTCCCGCTCGCCGTCGGCGTCGCCGCGTTGCTCGCCGCCGGCCGGGCGCGCGCGACGACGCCGCCCGAGCCGGACCTGGGGATGTGGAATCAGGTGATGCTCGACATCAACCTCGACGCGAAGGCCAGGGGCCTGCGCCTCGCGCTCGACTTCCACCTGCGGCGGATGAACTCGCCGCTGCAATACGTGAGGGACATGGCGGGGCACGTCGTCGAGACGCGGCAGAACCCCAACACGTTCGTCGTGGTGCGCCCGGCGATCGGCTATATGTGGGCCAAGTGGGGCGGGCTGTTCGTCGGGTACATCTGGCTGCCCGATTACTTCGACGACCCGGTGTTCGCGCGCGCCCGCAACGTCGACGAGCACCGCGCCTACACCCAGTTGACGCTGCGCTGGGCGGTGGAGGGCCGCTTCGACATCAACTGGCGCAACCGCGTGGAGCACCGGATCCGCACCCACGGCCTCGGCAGCGACGACGTGATCGACGGCGTGCCGCAGACCATGGGCATGAGCCGCTGGGCCCACCGGTTCCGCCAGCAGCTCCGCCTGGCCGTCAACTTCAAGAAAGACGCGCCCTGGCAGCTCCTGATCTACGACGAGTTCTTCTTCCACTTGACCCGCACCGCGTATACCGAGCCCGGCTTCGATCAGAACCGGATCTTCGTCGGCCTCGCCTACGACGCCAGGGCGGTCCGCGTCGAGTTCGGCTACCTCAATCAGTACATCGTCCGCCCGCGCGACCCCGACAACAACAATCATTTGTTCTCGATGGCCTTCATCATCAAGCTGGCCCCGGGACAAAGAGCCAGGCCCGCAGCCGCGCCGGCGGCGCCCGCTCCGGGCGCGCCCGCGCCGAGGTGACGGGCGCCGCGGGGGCGGGCAGGGGCGCGCGGCGAATGTGCGGTCCGTCGCGGCCGCCGAGGCCGACGCGGGCGGATCGTCGGCGCGGGATGGCGCCGATCGGGCGAATCACCCCGGTGCTCGCAATGCGCGGGCCGCCGGCGCCGACGCGAAGGCGCGCGTCGGCTGCGATCCCCGTCACGGTCGGCGAGGGGCGAAATCATGGCAGTCGGTGTGACGGCTCGGGCTTCCGCCGAGGCGGGCGCCGCGCGGTCGAGGTCGCCGGCGAATCGGCGGAGGGGCGGCCTCGCGTACGCCTGTCCGGCGAGGTCTCCGCCGCCGCCGATGCTCGAGCGCACGTTCTTTGCGGGCGAGGCGTTCCAAAGAGCGGTCATGTGGACGAGATGGATCATGGCGTCGATGCTCGCAGCCGCGGCGGCTGGTGGTTGCGAGCCCGACGCGAGCAGCGAGGACGGGTCGACGTCGACGACGAGCGACGCGGGCGACAGCGAGGGGACGCAGCCGACCACCGGCGATGGGGGTTCAGCCTGCGCGGCGATCGAACCGGGGCCGTCGCCGATCCGGCGGCTCAACCGGCGCGAATACGACAATACGGTCCGCGACCTGCTGGGCGACGAGAGCCGGCCGGCGCAGGAGTTCCCGGCCGAGGAGGAGGCGCTCGGCTTCAACAACAACGCCGACGCGCTGGTCGTGACGGCGCTCCTGGCCGAGCAATACCTGGCGGCGGCCGAGGCCCTGGCGGCGGCGAAGACGGCCGACCTGCCGGCCTCCCTCGGCGGCTGCGACGTCGCGGCCGAGGGCGAGGACGCGTGCGCGCAGGCGTTCGTGCAGGGCTTCGGCCGCTGGGCCTACCGCCGGCCGCTGCAGTCCGAGGATGTCGATCCGCTGATGGCGGTGTACCACGCGGCGCGGACGGAGTTCGACTTCGCCACGGCGATCCGCCTGGTGACGACGACGATCCTGCAGTCGCCGCATTTTTTGTACCGGGTGGAGTTCGGCGAGCCGGTGGCAGATTCGCCCGGGGTCCGGCGGCTGACGCCGTACGAGCTGGCGTCGCGCCTGTCGTACTTCCTGTGGGGCACGATGCCCGACAGCGAGCTGCTGACCGCCGCGAGCGAGGGCCGGCTGGCGAGCGCGGCCGACGTGTCGGGCCAGGCGCAGCGCATGCTCGCCGACCCGCGCGCGCGCGCGTCGGTGCGCGACTTCCACGGCCAGTGGCTCGAGCTGCGGCGGGTCGAGGAGCTCGAGAAGGACGGCGACGTCTTCCCCGAATTCACGCCGGAGGTGCGCCCGCTGCTGCGCGCCGAGGCCGAGGCGTTCCTCGATCACGTGATCTGGGACGGGCCGGGCGATCTCGACACCATGTACCTCGCGCCGTACACCTTCCTCAACGGCCCGCTCGCCGACTATTACGGCGTCGCCGGGCCGAGCGGTGATTCGTTCGAGAAGGTCGAGCTCGAGCACGGCAACGCGTCCGGCTTCCTGACCCAGGGCGGGCTGATGTCGGTGCTGGCCAAGCCCAACCAGACCTCGCCGATCCACCGCGGCAAGTTCGTGCGCGAGCGGCTCCTGTGCCAGACCGTGCCGCCGCCGCCCGACGACGTCGACATCACCCCGCCCGAGGTCGACCCCAGCCTGCCGACGCGCGAGCGGTTCAAGCAGCACTCGACCGACCCGAGCTGCGCCGGCTGTCACAGCATGATGGACCCGATCGGGTTCGGCTTCGAGCACTTCGACGGCATCGGCCGCTGGCGCGCCAGCGAGGCCGGGCAGCCGATCGACGCCACCGGCGAGATCGTCGGCTCGACCACGAAGGGCAAGTTCGACGGCGTGCCGGAGCTGGCGGCGATGCTGGTCGAGTCGCCGGAGACCGAGGCGTGCATGACCCTGCAATGGTTCCGCTACGCCTACGGCCGCGCCGAGTCCGAGGCCGACGCGTGCACGCTCGCCGAGCTGGCCGCCGGCTTCGCCGGCTCGGGTCGCCGGATCCAGGAGCTCATCATTCACCTCACCCAGACCGACGCGTTCTTGTACCGCCGCGCCCCCGAGGGCGAAGGAGAGTCGCCGTGAAGAAATCCACCCTGTCCCGTCGTGCCGTGCTCAAGGGCGTCGGCGGCGCCTGCCTCGCGCTGCCGCTCCTCGACATCATGGGCGGCTGCCAAGGCGACCTCGCCGCGGGGCCGCAGCAGCTCCGCGCCGGCAGCGGCGCGCCCAAGCGCTTCGTCGTGTTCTGGACGCCGAACGGCACCATCATGCAGCACTGGCGCCCGAGCGGCAGCGAGTCGTCGTTCACGCTGCCGCGGATCTTGAAGCCGCTCGAGCCGTACCAGAAGGACATCCTCGTCCTCGACGGGGTCGACGAATTGTCGGCCTACAAGGGCCCCGGCGACGCGCACCAGAAGGGCACCGGCCAGTCGCTGACCGCCACCGAATTGCAGGAGGGCGACTTCCCCGGCGACGCCGGGCTGTCGGCCGGCTGGGCCGACGGCATCTCGGTCGACCAGGCGATCGCCGACGTCGTCGGCCTGGAGACCAAGTTCCGCTCGCTCGAGCTCGGCGTCTACGTGTACGGCGCCAACGTCGGCTCGCGGATCTCGTACCGCGGCCCGGCCCAGCCGATCCCGCCGGAGAACGACCCGGCCGCGGCGTTCGCCCGGCTCTTCGGCGACCTCGAGAGCGACCCGGAGGCGCAGGCGCGCCGGGTCGCCGAGCGGCGGATCGTCCTCGACGCGGTCGCCGACGATTACCAGCGGCTGATCAAGAAGGTCGGCGCGAGCGACCGGATCAAGCTCGAGGCCCACCTCGCGGCGGTGCGCGACATCGAGATGCGGCTCGAGACCGGCGGGACGCTCGGCGGCGCCTGCGAGCCGCCGATGCTCGGCGAGGTCGCCGACCCGCTCAAGGTCGCCAACATCCCCAAGACCGGCAAGCTGCAGATGGACCTGCTGGCGATGGCGCTGGCCTGCGACCTCACCCGCGTGGCCTCGATCATGTGGACCAACTCGGCCACCGCCAAGCCGTTCCCGTGGCTCGACATCCCCGAGGGCCACCACGAGCTGGCCCACCGCGGCGACGGCGACGCCGACGCGCAGGAGAAGCTGACGAAGATCAACACCTGGTATTGTGAACAGTTCGCGTACCTGATCGAGAAGCTCAAGGCGATCCCGGAGGGCGACGGCACCGTGCTCGACAACACCCTGCTGATCTGGGTGAACGAGCACCAGAAGGGCAACGACCACGACCGCCACGAGATCCCCTACGTCCTCGCCGGCAAGGCCGGCGGCGCGATGCGGCCCGGGCGCTGGCTGCAGGTGCCCGGCGAGGTCGGCCACAACAACCTGTGGGTCGGCTGCATGAACGCGATGGGGATCGAGGCGACGACCTTCGGCAACCCGGTCTACTGCACCGGCGCCGTCGGGCTCGGGTGAGCGGCGCTATCCTTCGCGGCTGTCGGTGAGGACGATGAAGAGACATGCTCGGGTGAGCATGTCTCTTCATTCGTGTTACCGCCTGCCGCGGCTAGCTAGTGCTCCGACCGCGACGTAGTGATCTGGCTGATTCTGAACACCGCTCGGGCTTGCTCCTTGGTGAACCGCCAAGTGATCTTCCGCCGCCGGCGGTGGGCGTCCTTGTTCCACAGAGACGTTCGACGGCGCAGTTCGGAGAGAGAGCCGATCCGAAGCCGTCCAAGGCATTCACGTGACCATAAGCTCGCCTCGTTCTCGGCAGGGTTGAGCCAACTCCCGTGCTTGGGAGTATAGTGCACGGTAAACCGGCTCCAAAGCTCGCGCCCCGCGTCATCGCCGAAAGCGGTGCATAACGAGTTCTGGCGGTGGGTGTTAAGATTGTCCATGACGAGGTGAATTGTCCGCGCCGAACGATATCGTTGAGCTATCTTGCGGAGAGCCCGAGCGAACTGCTTCGCCGTGCGGTTCGGCGTCGCATAGGTCAGGTGGCGCCCTGCCTTGGGTTCGACGATGCAGAAGACATTTGCGGTTCCGCGCCGCACGTATTCATAGTCTTGACGGGCCATGCGGCCAGGTGAGGCTGGCCGGCCAGGTCGAGCGGGGTCTCGAAGCACGACCGGTCGTTCATCCAGAGCGACGACCGGCTCCGACGCGTCGGCTGGTCGCGCCAGGGTGTCGAGGACGTCGTCCATCCGCGCGACGTACTCCTCGTCGATCTGAGGAACGCACCACATTTTTTTCCCGCCACGGTTTGAGCGCGTGGTTTTTCAGCAACACCCGGATCGTCTCCCGGCCGACTTGGTCGACGAGCTTGCGTTTCATGCACTCCTCGACGATGAGCATGATTGTCCACCGAGCGCGTCCTTCAGGAGGTGGCCCGCAGACCATGGCGACGATCGCGGCTTCTTGCCGAGCATCGAGCTTCCGCGGTGGGACCGGTCGCTTCGCGTCCTTGAGCGCGACCTCGACGCCCGCAGCGAGATACCGCTCTCCAACCCGCCGAACCGAGGGGACCGCCGATCCAACCGCTGCCGCCGTCGCCGCCAGCGTCTTCCCCTCGTCCAGCAACTGCAGCATGCGAATTCGCTTCCAGGTCCGCACCGTGAGCCGCTCCCGGGCTTTTCGGCGCAGGAGCTCTCGATCCTCGTCCTTGAGCTTGAGTCCGGGGAACCGGGGCCGCGGCTTCTTCTGCCTCATGGCACCCGTAGATCACGTTCCAGGTCAGAGCGCAAATTCGCGCATCGTTTTCGGATCGCTACCTTACGGTCGCAGCACTAGTGCTGGGCGCAGTACGGGGTGTCGTCGGTGGGGTCGCAGAAGTAGCTGTAGTGCTTGAGGAACGCGTTATCACGGTC
The DNA here is from genome assembly GCF_002343915.1 of Nannocystis exedens. Taxonomy (GTDB): domain Bacteria; phylum Myxococcota_A; class Polyangia; order Nannocystales; family Nannocystaceae; genus Nannocystis; species Nannocystis exedens. The sequence goes on from NZ_NETK01000001.1 coordinate 9,024,824, forward strand.
GATGTCGACGTTGACCATCAGGACGTGGAGCGCGCCCTCGGGGATCCCCGGCACCCCCGAGGCGGGGGAGATGCCGAGGAAGTCGATGCCCTCGGCCTCGTCGCCCAGGCTCGAGTCGGCGTCGTTGAGCTCGAAGTCGAAGGGGCCGTAGTTGCTGCCGGCCCGCGCCAGGAGCGTGCCGGTCTCGAGGTCGAACGCGCGCAGGCCGGCGCCCGAGCCGCCCGGTTTCGAGTTGGTGAGGAAGAGGACGCCGTTCGTCAGCAATTCCCCGCCCTGCTGGGTGTACAGGGTGAGCGGGTCGCCGTCGTGGTCCTCGAGCAGGATGTTGTCCTCGTAGGTGAGGAACCCGTCGAGCCCGAGCTGGAGGCGCGACCAGTCGATGCGGTGCGAGCGAACGCCCCGCGTGGCGTCGAGGGTGCCGCCGGCCTGGTAGAGGTGCGAGCCGTCGCGCGGATCGACGGTGACCCAGGCGGAGTTGTAGGCGCCCGGGGTGACGTACACCGAGGCGAAGGCGACGGGCGCGAGGTCGGGGGTGGAGAGGGCGACGACGATCGGCGGCAGGCCGGCGGCGATGCCCTCGACCGGGACGAACAGGTAGCCGGCGTGATGGTCGGGGTCGCCGAAATGGTCGTACCCGCCCGGCAGGCCGAACGCGGCCCGCACCTCCGCGATCGAGCGGGTCTCATGAATGCACGAGGCGTCCGCGAGATCGCAGGTGAGGGGGATCCGCGAGACCCTGCCGGTCTGGGTGACGTACCAGTTGACGCCGTCGTTGGCGAGGCCCTGGGCCTGGTTCGACCACTCGTTCTCGTCGTCGTAGGGGTAGTTGCCCTCGTAGTAATACGGCACCCGCGGGTCGGAGGCGACGATCCGGATCGAGGAGGTCTCGTCGCTGACCTCGTGGAGGTGGGCGTAGCCCTGCGAGGCCTCGTAGGTGGCCTCGCGGCCGGCGAAGCCGCCGTGCTCGTAGAGCACGGCACGCACGCCAGGGCCGACCTTCAGCGAGGAGATGCTGTCGTTGCTCAGCTTGAAGCTGGCGCTGTCGGCATAGTCGCCCACGGTCAGGGTGCAGCACTCGCCGGTGAATTCGGCGTGCTGCCAGACGGTGACCTGACCGCTGCCCGGCGTGGGCGTACAGGCGCAGGCAGCCTCGGCGCGGGCCTCGAGGCCCAGGAGCGTGGCGAGGGTGACGACGGGCAGGGCGAGGACGATCCGCGAGCGGCGAACGGAGGAGCGGACTGGGATGGAGCGAGCGGTGAACATGGCGAATAGGGGGGGCGATCGTGGATAGGGGGTCGCGACGCGGGGGTTGCGACGGTTCGCGCCGGTAGAGTCGACGCAGCCCCGGACGATCACGAGAAAGTTGCGACCGCGGAAAATGGGCGTTTCGGCGCGGTTCCGCGGGCGAGCGGCGTTCGGGCGAGCGCCGGCGGACGCGTCGCCGCGCGCCCGCGAGCGTCCGCGCGCGACGCCTACCGCTCGCTGTCGAGGTGGGCCATCATCGGCGCGGGGTAGCGCTCGCCGGCCACGGCGGCTGCCGGCACCGCGGTCTCGAGCGCCGCGACCTCGGCGGCGGTCAGCTCGATCGCCAGGGCGGCGATGCTGTCCTCGATCTGCTGCGGGGTGCGCGAGCCGATCGTCGGGATCACCGTCACGCCCTGCGCGGCGCCCTTGGCCCGCGCCCAGGCGATGGCGAGCTGCGCGGGCGAGACGCCGCGGGCGGCGGCCAGGCGGTGCAGGGCCTCGACCAGCGACTGGTTCTTGACCGCGTTGTCGCCGGTGAAGCGGGGCAGGTGGGCGCGCATGTCGTCGCCCGCGGGCTTGCTGCCGGTGAGGAGCCCGCGCGACAGCACCCCGTAGGCCGTCATCGCCATGCCGTGGGCGCGCAGCGCCGGGATGATCGTCGCCTCGGGGCCGCGGCTGGCCAGGCCGTACTCGATCTGCAGGTCGCACAGCGGGTGCACCGCGGCGGCGCGGGCGATCGTCTCGGCGCCCACCTCCGACAGGCTGATGTAGCGGACGTAGCCGGCCTTCACCATCTCGGCCAGGGCGCCGATCGTGTCCTCGATCGGCACGCGCGGGTCGAGGCGGGCCGGGCGGTAGATGTCGATGTAGTCGACGCCGAGGCGGGTCAGGCTGTACGCCAGGGCGCTCTTGGTCGCGGCCGGGCTGGTGTCGACGCCGAGGAAGGCGCCGTCGGGCCCGCGCAGGCCGCCGTACTTGACGCTGAGCAGCACGCGGTCGCGGCGGCCGGCGATCGCCCGGCCGACCAGCAGCTCGTTCTTGCCCATGCCGTAGAAGTCGCCGGTGTCGAGCAGGTTGACGCCGCGCTCGAGCGCGGCGTGGATGGTGGCGATGCCCTCGGCGTCGTCGCGCTCGCCGTACCAGCTGCCGGCGCCGAGGCCCATGCAGCCGAGAGCGAGCGGGAAGACGTCAGGTCCGTGCGTACCGAGCTTCGTTGTCCGGGTCGTCATGGGCCGTAACGTAGCCCCTGGCGCCTTATGTTCCCAGTGAATAGGATGTATACGACACATGAACAACAGTTATGGACGGGACCTCGACCTCAACCTGCTGCGGGTGTTCGCCGTGGTCGCCGAGGTCGGCAGCGTGACGGAGGCGGCCAGGCGGCTGTACCTGACGCAGCCGGCCGTCAGCGCGGCGCTGCGGCGGCTGACGACGGCCGTGGGCGCGCCGCTGTTCGTGCGCAGCGGTCGTGGGCTGGTGCTGACGAGCCGCGGCGAGCGCCTGCGGGCGGGCGTGCAGCCGCACCTGCAGGCCCTGATCGACGCGGCGCTGGCGGTGCCCTCGTTCGACCCGGCGACCAGCGAGCGCACCCTGCGGCTCGGGATGTCCGACTCCGCCGAGCAGTGGCTGCTGCCCCGCCTGCTGCAGGTGCTCGCCGCCGAGGCGCCGCGCATGCGCGTGGTGGCGATCCCGGTCCAGTTCCGCACCATCGCGGCCGCGCTGGCCGCGGGCCTCGACGCCGCGGTCACCGTCGCCGACGAGCTGCCGACGTCGATCCGGCGCGAGCCCTTGCTCTCCGGCGGCTTCACCTGCCTGTTCGACCCGCGCCACGCTCGCCTGCGCAAGCTGAGCGAGCGCGAGTACTTCGCCCGCGAGCACGTCATCGTGTCCTACAACGGCGACCTGCGCGGCGTGATCGAGGACTACTTCGGCAAGACGCGGAACATCCGCTGCTCGGTCTCGTCGTTCGCCAACCTCGGCGCGCTGATCGACGGCACGGCGATGCTGGCGACGGTGCCGATGTTGGTGGCCGAGCAGATCCGCCTGGTCCGGCCGCACCTGCGGACCACGCCGCTGCCGTTCCCCGTCCCGCTCGGCACGTTCGAGCTGCTATGGCCGGTCGCCACAGACGACGACCCGCCCTGCCGCTTCGCCCGCGCGCACATCAAGCGGATCGCGCAGGCGCTGGCGCCGAAGTGAGGCCGGCGCGGCGCCGAGGTGCCCTTCGGGACATGTACGGGATCGAGGCGCCTGCTCGCGCGGGCCGGCACGGACCTGTCCCCGCAGCCAGGCGCGGCGGTTGCCCTCCGCGAACCACTCGCTGGTCGCGTGGCGATCTCCTTCCCGCCGCGGGACGGCGCGCGACAGGTCGAGGACGACGCCGGGCAGGCGGAGCTCGGCCGTCGACCGGTCGTGCAGCGGCGAGCGACCGTCGTCGCGACCTCCGTCGCTGTGCCGCAGCGGTCGAGGGTTCGCTTCGAGATAATTCCTCGATGCAACGACCATGGCATCCCTGAGGGCGCGGCGCGGGCGTCGAGGTCGTCGCGCCGAGGCGATCGGTCGAGCGCGGCAAGACTCGCTTCATCGCGGTCGCGGGGCCGTGCTAGCGTCCCCGCGCGGTGCCGCCGATCGCCCGCGCACCGCCGCGACACCCCCCATTCCCCCGCGAGCGCAATGACGAAATCGAAGTCGAATCCCAGCACATCCACGCCGGGCGCCGGCGACCCGGTCGGACCGAAGCACGCGAAGCTGCTCAGCTTCCTCGCCACGAGAGGCCAGGTCGAGTTCGACGCCAAGCAGGTCAAGCGCGGGCAGCAATTGCTCAAGCAGGCCCGCGCCGAGCTGCTCGGGCCGCTGCCGAAGGACGCGGAGGTGGCGATCTTCGACGGCTGGGTCCGGCGAGTGACCCTGAAGTGCAGCAAGGCGGTCGCGCTGTGGCCCGAGATCGCCGCAGCTCCGGCGCTGGGGCAGCTCGAGGAGATCGAGCTGCTGCTCGACGACGGGACGGACGCGTGGATCGAGGCGGCGAACCGCCAGCCGCTGCGAGTCACGCGATTTCACCTCAACGGCGAGAACGTCGACCCGGACACCGGCGAGATCCTCGACGAGCGCGAGAACTCGGCGCGCGTCGTGGCGGCCGCCAACGCGCTCGCCCACGCGACCGAGCTGGTGCTCGAGTGCTACGTCGATCCGTCGTCGTCGCTCGCCGGGCTCGATCTGCCGGCGCTGACCAGCCTCTGGATCCGCGTGATGACCGGCCACCACGAGCCCGACGCCGAGGTGCTGGCGACGCTGAAGCAGGCCCGCCTGCCGCAATTGCGGCGCCTCGGATGGGAGAGCTCCCGGACGATGGATCCGGCGGCCGCGGTGGCCGTGCCGGCGCAGATCACCGAGCTCGGCTTCTGGGGCCCGAACGAGGCCGCGGTGCTCCCGGCGCTGGTGGCCGCGCGGCCGTCCCTGACCGCCATCGGCGTGTCCACCCAGGACCGCGACGACCCCGAGGCGCTCGACGACGACGCGCTGCGCCGGCTGGGCGAGGGCAAGCGCCTGTTCGGGCCGCGCTGCAGCTTCGCCAGGGGCTTCAATACAGGATTCCGGATCTTGCACGCGCTCGACCGCGACGCCGACGGGCTGGCGCAGTTCGCCGCGCTGCGCGGGCGCAACAGCCGCGACGCCGACGTCCACTTTCAGTACGGCAACGCGATCGAGGACGACCTCGAGGCCGTGAACGCGTTCTGCGAGGCGCTCCTGATCGACCCCGACCACGGCCCGGCGCACTGCAACCTCGGCAGCGCGCTGGTCCGGCTCGGACGCTGGCGCCCCGCGATCTACCACCTCGAGCGCTACCTCGAGATCCATCCGAGCTTCGCCCCTGCATGGCGCAACCTGGCCAAGGCCCACCGCGAGCTCGGCGAGGAGGAGGCGGCGCAGGCCGCCGAGGCGAACCTCCTGCAGGAGGCGTGAGCCGCAGCGCGCGTCGACGACGGCGGCGCCGCGGCAGCACGAGCGCGGCGGCGCCAGATGTCCGAAAGGACAGGCAGGCGGCTCACAGCCGCTGCAGGCCCCAGGGCGGAGCAGCGTTGACCAGCCAGCCGACGCGGCACTTCATGCGCACCTGGCGGAACTCGGCGCCGGCCTTGGTCGCCGTCCACGTGTACTCGCCGGGCGGCACCTGGACGAACAGCACGCCGCCGTCGTCGCTGGTCTCGGTCAGGCCGGGCTCGGGGATCACGCTCGAGTTGAAGTAGATCGGGCCGTTCTCGGCCGGCAGCGGCGGGTCGAGGGTGACGACGACGCCGGCCTCGCCGTGGGCGCCCTCGTCGTAGATCGACTTGCCGACGCGCGTCACGGTCGTGACCATCTGGCAGTACTTGCTGTCGTCCGGGGTGACCATGACGATCGCGGCCAGGGCGTCGTAAATGGCGTGGGTGACCGCCTGGAAGGTGATCCGCTGCAGGCCCTCCTCGGGCAGGACGTGGGTGCCGGTCTGGATCGGGTGATAGTCGGGGTGCGTCATCGTCAGGGTGATGTCGGCGCCGACCGGCAGGCCCTCGAACTTGAACTTGCCGTCGGCGCCGGTGGTGACGGTGCGGTCGGGGAACTCGAGGATCGAGACCTCGGCGCCGGCGATCCGCCCGTTCGGGCTGGCGTCGAACGGGATCGCGTCGCCCTCGACGGTGGCCACCCCCAGACCGCTGCAGTCGGCCTTGCACTTGCCGCCGACGCCGTTGTCGGCGCCATCGTCACAGACCTCGCTGCCCGCGACCTCGCCGTCGCCGCACTCCGGATCGCCGGTCTCGCCCTGGGTGGTGGCCCGGGTGTCGCCGTCGCTGGCGGCCGAACCGGCGTCGCCGCAGGCCAGGAGGCCGCACAGCGCGAGGGCGCCGGAGCTGCCGAGCAGGGCGGGTTTGAGGAGCGAGGTGCGGGCGATGCGTGGGCGCATGGGCGCGAGCATCGGCCAATTCCATGGCGCGGCGCAACCGGCGAGCATGCCCGCGATGCGCACGAACCCGGAGCCGGGCGGGCGCGACGTAAACGGCGGCAGGACTCGCCGCCGATTCGTGGGGGCAACGTGTGCGGCGAGGAGCGGCCGATTCAACCTGGGGGAGCGTGGCGGAAGGTTGGCCGATTTCGCATGGGGGAGCGTGCCGGCGGTCGTGGAAGGGGGGCCGATTGGCACGGGTGAGCGGGGCGGCGGCAGAATATCGACTCGCATCGAGGAGCGTGTCGGCGGGAGATAGGCGGCGCGGTCCGTCGCACGTGTAAACGTATGGGGGGGGCGGCAGTCGCGGTCGTTCGCATTGACGTGTGGAGAGATGGGCGGCAGCGGTCGGGTCGACTCGCCTCGGCGGGGCGGCAGCGGGCAGGAGAATGTGGGGTCCACATCCGAGCGGGCGGTGGCCGGCGCTGGCAGGATGTTCGATCGATCGCAGCGGGTCCTGGCGACGTGTGGCAGTATTCGCGCCCGGTTCGGCTCGGCGAGCGCGGTAGGCTCGGTCGGGCCGCATCGTCGCGGGCGCCGGCGGGTGGCAGCATTCGCGGCCGAGCCCGGGCGGCATTGTCGACAGCGCGGGCGCGAATTGTCGCCTGCGCTTCGGGGTTGGGTTCGCGGGCGAGGCCGGCTAGTCTGCGCCGCCGATGCTCGCGCTCACGACCTGCGCCGCGCTGCTCCTCGCGCCCGGGCCTCCGCCCGCGCCGGGGCCGGTGATGCCGGAGGTCCGCTGGGAGGCGCCGCCGGGCTGCCCGGACCAGGCGTGGGTGCAGGCGCAGATCGCAGGGCTGCTGGCGCAGGCGCCGGCCCGCACCGGTGAGGCCCCGCGGGTGAGCCTGCGCGTCGAACGACTGCCGGCCGGGCGCTGGCGCCTCGACGCGACCATCACCACCCGCGACGGGCAGGGCCACCGCCGCCTCGAGGGCGACCGCTGTGAGGCGCTGGCCGAGGCGGCGGCGCTGCTGACGGCCATCGCGGCGGCGCCGGAACTGCAGGAGGGGAGCCCGGCGGTTCCGCGACCGGAGGAGGCGCCCGGGGTCCAGGGGGCGCCGGGAGGCAAGGGGACGACGCCGAGCCAGGAGCCCGGCTCCGGGAGCTCGGCGGGGCGGGGGAACGCGGCGGGGCCGGCAGGGCCCGGGAACGCGGGGCCGGGGAGCACGGGGCCGGGGAGCACGGGGCCGGGGAGCACGACGGGGCCGGCGGGGCCGACGGGGCCGGCCGGGTTGGAGAGCGCGACGGGGCCGGCGGGGCCGGGGCCGGCGGGGCCGGGGAGCGGGGCGGGCCGGCTGGAGCGGGAAGCTCGGGGGCGCCGGGGGGGTCGGGGAGCGGGCCGGGCCTCGAGGAGGCGCCGCAGGTCGACGCCGGCGAGCTCGAGCCGGAGCTGCCGGGCGCGTCGCCGCGGCGGGCGACGCTATCGGGGGCGTCAGCCCCCAATCGTCGGCGGCTGACGCTGAAGGGCACCCTGGGGCTCGGCGCGGGCATCGGCGCCGGCGCGCTGCCGGGCGTCTCGGCGCTGCTGCGGGCCGCGTTCGGGCTGCGCGGGCGGCGCTGGGCGGTCGTCCTGACGCAGAGCTTCTGGTTGCCGCGCGACTTGCCGGCGGCCGAGGACGAGCGCGTGGGCGGGCGGATGTGGCTGGCGGCCACCGGCCTGCAGGGCTGCGGGATCGTCGGCAAGGGCCGGGTCGAGGCGCCGCTGTGCGCCGGGGTCGCCGCCGGGGCCATGCGCGGCCGCGGGATCGGCGAACTCGCGGCCTCGTACCGCGCGACCTCGGCGTGGGCGGCCGCGACCGCGGGGCCGAGCCTGCACGTGCGGGTGGCGCCGCGGGTGGCGCTGACCCTCGGCGCCGAGCTGCTGGTGATGCTGACGCGGGTGCGCTTCGAGGTCGCTCAGCGCGGCGAGGTGTGCTGCAGCGCGCCCGTCGGGGCCACCGCGACCGCCGGCGTCGAGGTGAGGTTGCCGTGAGCGGGGGGCCCAACGATTTTCGTCGGGCCCGGACATGAACGCCGGCGCGCATGATCGCCGCCGCCATGCCAGGCCCGCTCGCCGACGAACCGTCCGCCCAGGCGTCCGCCGCCGATCGGGAATTCGAGGCGGTCTACCGCGAGCACGTCGGCTTCGTGTGGCGCAACCTGCGGCGCCTGGGCGTGCCCGAGCCGGAGATCGAGGACGCGGCCCACGAGGTGTTCCTGGTGGTGCTGCGGCGCCTGCCGGAGTTCGACGGCAGCGCGGCGATCACGACCTGGCTGTATGCCATCACCCGGGGGATCGCCAGCAACCGGCGGCGCGGCGATCAGCGGCGGCAGCGGCGGCACGCCGAGGTGCCCGAGCCCGGGCCGGCGGAGGGGCCGGCGGAGTGGCTCGAGCGCTCGCAGGCCGCCGCGACGGTCGCGCAATTTCTGGCCACGCTGACCCCGGAGCAGCGGGTGGTCTTCGAGCTGTTCGAGATCGAGGGCCTGCGCGCGCACGAGGTGAGCGCGGCGCTCGATCTCAATGTCAACACCGTGTACACGCGGCTGCGCGCGGCGAGGTCGCGGTTCGCCGCGTTCGTCGCGGCCTTGCACGGCGCGGCGGGAGGTCCCCATGGCTGACGAACTCGATCCGCGCGCTCGCGCCTTGCTGGCCGCTTACCGTCGCGACGCCGGGCCGTCGCCCGCCGCCACCGAGCGCCTGCTGGCGGCGGTGCGGCGCAGCGCGGCCGCGGCCGAGGAGGCGCAGGTCGTGCCGCTGCGGCGGCGCGGCGCCTCCCGACAATGGGTCGGCGTGGCGGTGGTCGGGCTGGTCGCGGCCGCGCTGGCGATCGCCTTCAGGCTGTCGCCGCGCCGGCTCGACGCCGACGCCGAGGCGGCGCGCTCGGCGGCGGCGCTGCAGTCCGCCGAGGATGCCGCGAGCGGGGCGGTGACGACGAGGGGGCGGCGCGGGTCGGCGACGACCGACGAGGCGACGCCGGAGCCGGCCGCGGACACCGAGCCGCCGCTGCAGCGGCCGGGCGCGAGCGACGGGATCGACGGCGCGACGCCGACGGCCGGCGCGGCGAGCCCCGATCCGTCGCAGGCGAGGGATGCGGGCCCGCAAGGTCGCGGTCCCGCGAGCGCGGGCGGTGCGACGATCGAGGTCGGGCCTGCGAACGCGAGCCCGGGCCGCGGCCCCGCCCATGGAGAGACCGCGGGCGACGGCCCGGCGAACGCGGGGACGCACGGCGCGGGCGGGGCGAATGGGGCCAGCGCGAGGGACGCGGGGGGCGGTCCGACGAGTGGCGGCATTGCCGGGGCGGCGAATGGGGCCAACGCGGGGGGCGGCCCGAAGCATGCGGGCACCACGGGGGCGGCGAATGGGCCCAGCGCGCGCGACGCGGAGCGGGCGGGGGGCGCGAGGACGAATGCGGGCACCGCGGGCGCGGACATGGCTCCGACCTCGCCGGCGAGCGCGGCCGGCGACGCGCTCGCGCAGGAGCTGGCGATCGTGCGGGCGGTCAACGACGCCCTCGCGGGCGGGAGCGCCGAGCAGGCGCTGGCCCGGCTCGACGACTATCAGCGGCGCTTCCCCGGCGGGGCGCTGCGCGAGGAGGCGGCGGCGCTGCGGGCGGTGGCGCTGTGCGCCGCGGGTCGGACCGAGGGGGCGACCGAGGCGGCGGCGTTCCTGCGCGCGCACCCCGGCTCGCTCTCGGCGGAGCGGGTGCGCCGGGCCTGCGGCGTGCGCTGAAGTCACATGTCCGAACGGACATCTTCTCGGCGGAGCGGGAGCGCCGGGCCTGCGGCGTGCGCTGAAGCCACATGTCCGAACGGACATCTTCTCGGCGGAGCGGGAGCGCCGGGCCTGCGGCGTGCGCTGAAGCCATATGTCCGAACGGACATCCGATTTTTTCGCCGCGGGTCCAACGAAAGCGCGGGGGCGCGGACATTCACCGGTCACTGAGGCACGCATGACATTGAACTTCCTGAGCATCCTTCCCCTCGCCGCGCTGACGCTCGGCGCATGCACCCTGGAGACCAAGCTCCTCGGCGACCCGAACTTCGACTCCGCGACCGACTCCGACAGCGACGGTTCGACCGAGGACGCGACGTCGAGCAGCGCGAGCGCGGGCTCCTCGGACGGGAGCGGCTCGAGCACGACGAGCGCGGGCTCCTCGGACGGGAGCAGCTCGAGCACCACGAGCGCGGGCTCCTCGGACGGGAGCAGCTCGAGCACCACGAGCGCGGGCTCCGACACCGACCAGACCGGCACGTCCAGTTCGTCGACGCTCGGCCCGGAGGAGACGTCGAGCAGCTCGAGCGGGACGTCGACCGGACCCGAGCCGCAGGAGACGTCGAGCACCTCGGAGGGGACGACGCTCGGCCCGGAGCAGACCGCGAGCTCGAGCGCCTCCGACACCGACCAGACCGGCACCTCGAGCTCCAGCGGGGTCGAGACCTCCGGCGGCCAGCTGTGCGAGGATCCCCCGCTGGACGCGCCCGGCGTCGACCGGGGGTGCCAGGCCGACGAGGATTGCATCGTCGTGTTCCACCAGACCGACTGCTGCGGCACCGTCGACGCGTACAGCGTCAACACCCAATCGGCGGATGCGTACGCAATCGCCGCGGCGCCGTGCACGTTCGAGCCGTTCTGCGACTGCGCGCCGGAGTCGACCGACGCCGAGGACGGCGAGGCGACCGCCGACAAAGACCAGATCGTCGCGGTGTGCATCGACAACGTGTGCCGCAGCGCCGTCCCGTAGCGCCCCGCCGATGCGGCAGGCGTCGCCGCCGCTTCTGCGAGGTCGAGCACAATGCCCCCACGATCGCCGCGTGGCCCGCGTGGCCACGCGTCCCCGAATTTGCGCGCCGGCTGGTGACGGTTAAGCTCGACGGCGAGAAAGGGCATTCATGCAACATCGAATTCGAATCCTCGCATCGCTCCTCGGGATCGCCATGATGACGGCGACCGTGGCCACCGCCCAGGCGTCGGTGGGGCCCGACAAGGGCAAGAGCACCGAGAAGATCGCCCAGCCGGAGCCCGATGCGCCGGCGGCCCCGCCTGCCCCGGAGCCGAAGCCGGAGCCGAATCCGCAGCCGAAGCCGCCGAAGCCGAAAGGCCCGAACCCCTCGCCGAGCCCGACGCCGCCGCCGTCGCCGACCCCGCCGACCCCGTGAGTCGGGCGCGGCTCGTGCCGAATGTGATACGCGAATCACCGGTGCGGGGGACGAGCCTCGACCGGTGATTCGCGTATCGTCGTGATCGAGGTCGACGTCACTCGATGCGCTCGTACGTGCGCCGGCTGGCGCGCGCGAGCTGCCGCCGGTGGAGAACCACGCTGACCAGCGCGCCGCCGACGGCCGCGCCGAGGCCCAGGACCATCGCCAGCGACAGGCCGAGCAGCGCCTTGCCGGTGCCCTCGGCGGCCTCGAGCGCGCGCGTCCGGGCGGTGTCGGCGAACGCTTGCATGCGGGCGTCGTAGCCGCGCCCGAGCCGGTCGGCGATGTCGGCGGCCTCGGCCGGCGAGAGCGCGGTGTTCTCGGCCAGCGCGTTGACGGCGAGCTGGCGGTCGAAACGACCCTCGCGGACCGAGGTGCGCAGGGCGTTCCTCGCGGCGCCCATCAATTGGTCGCCGGTGATCGCCGGCTTGCCCTCGCTCTGCAGGCGACGATTGACCGGGGCCAGCAGATCGTCGGTCGACAGGCCCAGCGATTCGGGCGTGAGCTCGGCGCCCGCACCGCCGCTCACGGCCGCGACCGCGCTGCCGGCGGTGGCCGAGGCCACGCTGGCGCCCGCCGAGACCGCCCCGCCGATGATCGCGGTGAGCGCCATCCACAGCAGGGTGATCGAGGCCACCGTCGCCAGCGCCCACAGGACGGCGCCGTGGATGACGCCACCGGCGCGATCGAGCGGCCGGGCGAGCTTGCCGACGGCGAGGCCGCCGACGAAGAGCGCGAGGATCGGGGCGATGAGCGTCCAGACCCCCGTGCCGATGCCGACGCTGCGGAGCGAGCCGGGTTCGTGCGGCTGGATGGCCGTGAGGCCGATTCCCATGCCGAGCAGGTGGAGGAGGAGCCACGCGCCGACGGCGATGAAGGTGCCCGCGAAGATCGAGCCCCAACAGGCGCCGACGCGTGGGGGGGTGGGCATCGGACCCACGGCGGTGACGGAATCGTCTTGTGTCATGCGCATGGACATGCCACCGGTCGGCGACTGCGGCACGCGCAAATCTGCACAGCGACCGCGACGATTCACGGCGAGCGCAGCAATATCACGACCGCGACCGCGACCAAAGCGAGCAGGAGCATCGCGGCCGTCAGCCGCAGCGGCCGGCGATACGCCGATCGCGGGCCGCCGCGGCGCCACCGGAAAAACCATGGGTCGTCCGGTCGGGGCGCGAGCGGGTCGTGCGGGTCAGGGGCCGGGGCTGGCATGGCTGGCTCCGGCGATGATGGGCGGCGGATCCTCGGTCGGCGGCCTGTCCGGCGGCGGGTCGATGCGCGGCGGCTCGGTGGGCGGCGGATCGATCTCCGGCGGGCTCGGCGGGGTCGGGTCCTCGCGCGGCGGCGGGGTCGGGCGCGGATCCTGCTGCGGCGGCGGGGTCGGGTCCTCGCGTGGCCCCCGCGGGTCGGGCGGCTGCTGGCCCGGGTCCGCGGGGTCGATGGTTCCGGGGCCGGGGGTTCCGGGGCCGGCGCTCACAGTCCGAACGTGCATTGCAACCCCGCTCCCACGGTGCACGCCGGGAACTCGCCGCACGCGTCCGAGGCGCACGAATCGAGGTCGTCCAGCGTCTCCCGCTGCTCGTCGGCCATGCAGTTGCCGATCCGGTCCTTGCAGTCGTTGACGCACTCGTCGACCGACACGTCCTCGTCACACTCGCGGGCCTTGTCGCAGTAGGACTTGCAGCTGGCGCTGATCTCGAGGTTGGTGGCGCCGCTGCTGTCGTCGCCGCAGGCCGCCAGGCCGGCGCCGAGCACGAACGCGAAGGCGAAGAAGTAGCGATGAAGAACGTTCCGCATGGTCTTTTACGTGACTCCTGGTATTTGTATAGGCGGGTCGTCAGGCCGCGCAAGCGACGATTCCTGCGCGCGGTACCATTCGGCGTACTGCGTACCCTGGACCTCGTGGCGGCCGAGATCGGGCGCGCCGTCGGTCCACCACACCGGCCCGCGCTCGCCGAGGCCGATTTTGGCGGCGTGCACCCGCGCCCGGGCGGCGCGCAGCGCCTCGGCGTCGCCGTCGGCCCTGGCGCGCCGGACGTCGCGGCGCGCCGTCATCAGCGCGCGCACCAGGGCCTCGCGGACGTCGGCCGCCAAAGACGGATTCGCCGCGCGCCACAACCGGCCGCGGACGACGATGTATCGTCCGTCGGGGGTGTGCAGCGGCGGCGAATCGCGGCGGGCCACGGCGGCCTCGGTCCTCAGTTGCGGCGCTGATCGTCGTCGGCGATCTCGCGCACGCGCGCGTCGTCGATGAACACGAACTTGCCGAGGTCGTTCGCCATCTCCTTGGGCAGGTTCCACGTCTCGATCGCGTTGGCGGGGACCTCCTCGAGCTCGCCGGAGACGGAGACGAAGTCGCCGGCGACGACGTCCTTCGGCATCTCCTTCGGGATCACGAACACCTTCTCGCTCGTGCTCGGGCCGATCCACATGCCCTTGCCCACGATCGTCTGGACCTTCTCGCGGTCCAGGTCGACGTTCTTGCCGTGCAGCGACTTCTGGTCGGTGACGGCCAGGATCTCGGTGACGGTCTCGACGTCGCCCTTCATCACCTCGGCGGCGGCCTTGGCCTGCTCCGGGGTGATCTTGCGGACCGACTCGGCGACCAGCACCGGGCGCTCCTTGAGCTTGATCTCGACCTCCGGGGCCAGGTCCCAGCCGAGGTCGCGCTCGATGTCGGCGACGACGAAGCGGCGCACGGTGCCGTTGACGATCAGCTCGTCGCCCTTGGCGAAGGTCGCGGACGCGGCCGGGTCCGCCGGCTTCTTCGTCAACACCGTGATGTTGTCGTCGAACGCCCAGCCGGTACCCTCGAGGCTGAACGCCAGGTTGCTGTAGATCTCGTCGATCTCGCCCGTGACGCGGACCTTTTTGTCGTAGTACCAGGCCGGGTGCTCCTTGACCTGGTCGACGTCGGTGTTCGGCAGCGGCATGGGGGCGCGCTCGGCCTGCTGCACCGGGGCGCGATCGGCCGTCCGCTCGCGCTCGCTGTTGCAGGCGCCGGCGGCGACCGCGGCGCTCAGCGCCGCACCCGCAATGGCCCACGCTTGGGCATGATTGTGTCGTCGCATGAGAATCTCCCTGTGTCGATCGGGGTGATGCGTTTTCGTTGCCCGCCCGGCGGCCCGCCAGGGCAAGCGGCGCTGAGGGCATGCACCGCATCGCCGGAAGTGCAAGCTCATCGATTCACATTTGCCGGGATGAGCCCGGTCGCCGCCGCGCGGACCCGCACAAGACCCCGCTAGGAGGCTTTTTGAAGCGTTTTGGCGGCGGTGGCGCCAATGCGACGAGGCTCGTGGCGGTCTCCCGCCTCGTGCATTCGCACCGATGATTCCATCCACGGTAGCAGCGCGGCCACCCCGCGCAAGCCGCGAGATCGGGCGAGCTTCGCCGCCAATGCGTTGTTTGGGATTCTCCCACGGCCGAGGTCGCCGGCACGGCGACGATCGGCCGAGCTCGCCGCGGACCTTGCGCGCTCAGGGCCGCAGGACGCAGCCGCCGACAATCTCGCCGCGCCACTTGGCCCGCATGGCCTCCTTGAACGCGGTCAGCGGGAACACGCGCGACACGTGCGGACGGATCCGGCCCTCCTCGACCCATTGGAGGATCGTGGCGAGCCGCGGGGCGCGGATCGACGGGTCGTGCAGGGTCGACAGCACGGTCGGACAGCCGCGTACGGTGAGGCCCTTCATCATGATCAGATTGGTGGGCAGCATGTTGGCGTTCGGGGCGCCGCGCTGACCCTTGCCCCGGGCGACCGCGGGCGTGGCGGCCCAGCCGACGATCAAGAAGCGGCCGCCGAACTTCACGCAGCGCAGGCTCTCGAGCGAGATGTCGCCGCCGACGCCGTCGTGCACGACGTCGACGCCGAGGCCGCGGGTGAGCGCCTTGACCTCGTCGCGGAAGCGACGCACGCCGGGGCTGCCGTCGAGGTTCTTGCAATTGATGACATGGTCGGCGCCCTGGGCCCTCACCTCCGCCAGCTTGTCGTCGGAGCGACCGGTGGCGATGACGGTGGCGCCAAGCAGCTTGGCGACGTGGACGGCGGCCAGGCCGGTCGAGCCGGAGGCGCCGTGGATCAGCACGGTCTCGCCGGCCTGGAGCTGGCCGCAGGCGACGAGGCAGTGATAGGCGGTCTCGTAATTGCCGAGCAGGTTGCAGGCCTGATCGAAGTCGAGGCCGGCGGGCAGGCGGCGCACGGCCTCGGCGGGCGCGACCGCGTAGTCGGCGAACCCGCCGTAGGCCTGATAGGCGCCGACCGAGCGCGGGCCGCTGAGCAGGCCGTCGACCAGCACCGGATCGCCGACTTGCAATTGCTCGGGAGGGACAGCGGCGCCGAGCCACGCGACCTCGCCGGCGTACTCGAGCCCCGGCGTGTAAGGCAGCGGCGGCATGTGTTGATATTGGCCGCTCGTCATCAGCAGATCGACCCACCCGACCGCGGCGCTGCGGATCCGGATGATCACGTCGGTGTCCCCGAGCCGCCGCGGGTCCGGCGGGTCGACTGGCTCCAAGGACATGTGATGCTCGATCGCCTCGGCCGGATCCTCGGCGAGCTCCTTGACGACGACGCGGTGTCCGGGGAAGAGGTTCGGCTCGATCATGCGGGCAGGCGAGCGTACCGGCGGCGGCGCGCGCGGTCAAAGACGGCCGCGGCGGGGCCGGACGCGGGGGCTGACGGACGGCGGACCTGCCGGGAGGGCAAGGGTGCCGGGCGGTGCCTCGCTCCGGCGCGGTCGGGCGCGCGTTGCCGCGGGCGAAGCGCGAGTCGGCGGTGAACTCAAAGCTGCGGACGCGCCGGGGTCGATCCTGGCGGACGTAGCGAGCCGAGCGCGGAGTGACATGTCCTGAGGGACATGTCCGAAGGTGCCGGCGAAATCATGCGCAGCGGGGGGGGCGGCCGTGGGGTCGAGGCGCCCGAGCGGCCGTTGCGACCGCGAGCGGGTGGCGGGGGTGTTGCCCGCAACCCCGCGACGGGCCGCCGAAATCGTCTGCGGCGCGTGCGCAGGCGACGGGCTCGTCGGTGGCGGTGTATGCTGGGCCGGCATGCGGCCGCGTCGCCGTCGACCTGCCTCCGCGCCTCTCTCGCGTCGGTGTTCGTCCGTCGCGGGGGTGGTCGGGTTGGCGTTGGCGGCGACGACGTGCGGCGGGGACGAGGGGCCGTGCGGCCCGCTGGCGCGGCTGTGCGCGCGCGAGGGCGAGTGGAAGGGGGTCTCGGCGCGGGTCGACGAGGCGGTCGAGGTCGACCTCGACCGCGACGGCGAGCGCGAGCTGGTCGTGCTCGATCGCGCCGCCGAGCAGCTCGCGGTCGCCTGGCCCGAAGGCCAGCGGACGATGCTGTCCCTGCCGGGCCAGGAGCCGCTGGCGATCGCGGCGCTGCCCGGCGAGCTGGCGGTGGCGCTGGGCGAGCCGCCGGTGGTGGCGACGTTCGCCGCCGACGCGTCGGGCCGGCTCGAGCGCCGCCGCGAGGTCTTCCTGCGCGACCAGCCGGCGGCGGTGGTGGCCGCCGACCTCGCCGGCGACGGCGCGCCCGAGCTGGTGGCGACCGTCCCGGAGGCGGGCGTGATCGCGGTGATCGATCCGGCGACGGGGACGATGCGCGAGCTGCCGGCCGGTATGCATCCGCTGCAGCTCGACACGGGCGACGTCGACGGCGACGACAGGCTCGACGTGGTGGTGGTCGACGCCGGCCAGGCGCTGCAGGTGTTCCTCGGGACAGGTGACGGCGGGCTGCGGGCAGCCGTGGCCAGCCCGGCGGCGGGGCCGATGCTGTGGATCGACCTCGGCGATCACGACGGCGACGGCGACCTCGACGCCTTCACGCGCGCCGGTCCGGGGCAAGTGCTGGTCCACCGCAATGACGGCCAGGGCCGCTTCTCGAGCCCGACCGCGCTGCCGCTCGCCGGCGACGACGACGATGTGCGCGGCGGGCTGGTCGTCGGGCCCAGGGCCGCGAGCGGCTTCTTCGGCGTCACGGTGCCGTCCGAGCTCGGCTTCGCGACGTGGTTCGGCAAGGGTTCGACGTGGCTCGGCCGCCTCGACGAGACGGTGATCGGTGCGGCGAGCTGGGTCGGCGAGAGCGTCGACGGCAGGCTGCTGGTCGGCGGGCGAGGGGTCGTCCTCCGCAGCGAGTACGCCACGGGCGGCGCGGCGGTCGAGATCTGGCGCGACCCGACGCTGCAGAGCAGCCTCTACACCAGCGCGGTGACGACCGGGCACCTCGACGCCGATCCGCTGCTCGACGTCGCGGCGGTGTCCGGGGGTCGTTTGTTCGTGCTGCACGGTCGCGCCGATCGAGGACTCGAGCGGGTCGCCGAGTACGAGCTCGAGGTGGAGCCGATGGCGATGGCGATCGCCGACGTCACCGGCGACGGCCGCGTCGACATCCTCGTGTCGGACGTGTCGAGCGTGTGGCTGGTGCAGGGGGGCGCCGATGATTCGTACGCGCTGCGTCCGTCGCATCCGGCCGCGGTGCTGCCGTACAAGCTGGTGCCGCTGCGGGCGGGGCCCGGCGCGCCGGCGGCGATCGTGGCGCTCTCGGTCCACGACACGAGCGGGGCGTATGACGGGAAAGGGGCGTCGCTGCTGCGCTTCGCCGCCGATGGCAGCGTCGCCGAGGAGCTCGCGTTGGGCCCGTGGCAGGACGTGTTCGGCGTCGTGCCGGTCGACTTCGACGAGGACGGCGTCGACGAGCTGCTGATGTACGCGCGCGACGAGGAGACCGCCGTCCTCGCGCACATGGTGCCGGATGGCCCGGGCTTCGTCGTCGCCGCGACGCACGACCTCGTGGCGCTGACGGGGCTCGACGTCAAACTGTTCCGACCGGGCGGGTTCGCCGTCGGCGACGTCGACGGCGACGGCGCGGTCGAGGCGGTGATCGGCGTCTATCAGGCGGGCGTGGTCGTGTCCGGCCTCGGCAGCGGCGCGGCGGCGGCGACGGTCCTGCCCGCCATCGTGCCGCCGCAGACGCTCCGCGATCTCGACGGCGACGGCCGGCTCGACATCGCCACGGCGATCGTCGACGCCTATTACTCGCAGCGCGGGCGCGGCGACGGCACGTTCGAGCCCGAGAGCGTGCGCAACGGCTTCGTCGAGGGCACCGCGGGGGCCTTCGCCGCGGTCACCGACGCGCAGTTCGACGTGGTCTCGCTGTCGCGCTCGGGGATCGCCACGCACCTCTCGCGTTCGGTCGCGCGTCCGGTGGTGACCCGCGGCACGGGGTTGCTCGGGCAGCCGTACGAGTTCGTGTTCGCCGACGTCGACGGCGACGGGTGCGACGACGTGGTGACCGCGTCGCGCGACTTCGTGGGCGGGGTCGGGGTGCTGTGGGGCGCCGGTGCCGATCCGCTGGCGCGCGGTCGGGCGATCAATGACGGGAGCCAGGGCCGCTCGCTCGCCGTCGGCGACCTCGACATGGACGGCGACCTCGAGGTCCTCGCGGTCGTCTCGCCGGACAGCGTCCTGGTCTATCCGCTCCGCCCGGACGCGCGCGAGGCTCCGTTCGTCCTCACCGAGCCGCCCGATGCTTACGTGCAGACGGTCACGGTCGCCGACGTCGATCGCGACGGCCTGCCCGATCTGGTCGCGCTGTTGATGATGAACCAGGCGTTCCTCTCGATCGCCCGCGGGACCGGCCCGCTGCAGTTCGCGCCGTTCGTCGACGTGGCCGAGGTGGAGGCCTCCACGTACTCGACGCTCGAGGTCGGCGACGTCGACGGCGACGGTGACGTCGACGTCCTGATCCGCGACGCCGGCGCGGGCGTCAGCTCGATCGTCCTGGCCGAAACCGACGGCGCGTGGTCGGCCCCCGAACTGCTGCCCGGGCAGCACGCGATGTTCAGCCCGCCCGACGCCGGCGGGCGCGTCGATCTGGTGACGCAGGACGGCGACTCGATCTACCGCCACGACCGCGGCGCGCCCGAGCGCCGATCGCTGCTGCTTCAACGCGAGTCGTTCGCGGGCGCGGTGCTCCGCCGCGTCGCCGACGTCGACCGCGACGGCCGCTACGACCTCGCGATCGCCGACGAGCAGGGCACACACGTGTGGCTGCGCGGCGAGGACGGGGTCGCCCAGGTCACCGTCGCGGAGTTGCCCCTCGATGTGGTGGGGTTTCCGGACATCGACGGCGACCGCCGCCCCGACGTCGTCGGCGCGCGGCTGGCCGGGCTGTTCGTCCGTCGTACGCGGCCGTAGGTCGGGGCCGTCCAGTGTGGCCGCCGCGGGCCGCCTGCGTGGGTCTGCGCTTCCCGCAGGCCTGGCGCGCTGCTAGAGTCCGGCGCGCAGCAGCAGCAAAGGCTCACGTCATGTCCAAGTTCACGCTCGTCCACGAGATCAATTGCGACGCTGACACCTTCTGGCGGGTCTTCCTCGACCAGGAGTACAATAAAAAGTTGTACCTCGAGGGGCTCGGGTTCTCCGGCTACGACATCCTCGAGCAACGCGAGACCGACACGACCGTGACCCGCAAGGTCAAGGGCACGCCGAAGCTGAACCTGCCGGGGCCGATCGCCAAGCTCGTCGGGCCCAACTTCAGCTACGTCGAGGACGGCAAGCTCGACCGCGCGACCAAGATCTGGACGTGGAAGGTCACCCCGAGCGCCCTGGCCGACAAGGTCCGCAACGAGGGCACCTTGCGGATCGAGCCGATCGGTGACAACAAGGTGCGCCGGATCGCCGACCTCGTCATCGAGGCCAAGGTGTTCGGCGTCGGCGGCCTGATCGAGAGCTCGCTCGAGAAGCAGCTGCGCGAGGGCTGGGAGGCCAGCGTGCCGTTCATGCACACGTGGCTCGCGACCCACGGCACAACTTGAAACGCCTGTGATTGCGCGAGGTCGGCCTCGCCTTCGTCGCGGCCGCCTCGCGTCGCCCGCGGCTGTGTCAGATTTGTGCCACTCTCGGTGGCCAGGCTCGTCCGGCGGGCGGACATCTTGGCGATCGCATCGCGCCGAGTGCGCTTACTGCCGTGCAGGTAAACCTCCGTGGTTCGCGCTGACGCGTGCCCGCACAGCTCCTGCGCGGTCTTGAGATCGGCGCCAGCCCGCAACGCGTGCGTGGCGAAGGAGCGCCGCAGGCTGTGTGGACCGCGGCGCTCGAGCCCTGCCAGCTTGGCGGCGGTGTAGAGGTAGTTCGTCACGGTCCGCCGAGTCGCGGGCTGTCCGAACTTGTTGTGGAGTAGCCACTCGTCCGTGCTGAGGTCCGCCGCCTCTCGCACGCACGCGGCGAGCCGCGGGGACATGGGCACGACCCGCTCTCGGCCCGACTTGGTGGGGTACACGATGCGCTTGCGCTTCTCAGCGAAGACGGAGCGGCGCACATGCAAGTCGTCGCCGTCGATGTCCCTGACTTGGAGGCCGGCGATCTCGCTTGCGCGGAGACCCGCGTCCAGGCCGAGGAGCACCACCAGGCGATGGGGGAGGTCGAGCGGCGCCTGGCACAGCACTTCCGCCTCCTCCTCGTCCAGATGCGCGCGCTCGCGCGGAGGCTCCGTCACTTCGACGCACTGCGAGCAACCTCCAGGCAATGTCGCATGACGCGCAGGTAGACGTTCGCGGTGCTCGACCTCAACTCGGAGAGGGCGGAGCGAACGTAGTCGAAGTCTGTCGCCCGGAAGTCCTTGACGGGCTTTTCGCCCAACGGCTTCCCTGATGCGTCTCGGGCGGCGCAGAGGCACCGCAGAGCTCTCTCTCGGGTAGCCAGGGTCGACTCCCGCACACGGCGCGCCCGTTCGCTCGCTTTTCAGGCCGCGCACCACTCGGCGACCGTCATCGCCGCGAGGTGCTGTTGCTCGGCCGCCGCTGTTGTCGACGTTGCCGTCGTCGCACGCCTCGTCGCCGTCGATCTGTCCGTCGCCGCAGTTTCGAGCCGGGGATCCAGCTCGTCGTCATGTACCTGAACGACAAGCTGGCGATTCTGCCCCGCGACCATGGGGCTTGCTCCTTCGGCCGGCCCCGTCAAACCGGCCTGGGTGCTGGTCCCACGCGCACGTCGTCCCAACGGAGTACCGCCGCGCTCGCGGCCGAGGCGCTGCCGATGGAATGCAATAGCACGAGATCACCGTAGCGAAGGCGCCTCGTCGCCGCCGCATGATGCAGATTCACCGGCCACAGCGCGGGGCCCACGTTGCCGTAGAGCGGGAACGTGTCGACCGTGCGTACCGGGTCGATCCCCATCACGCGCGCAGCGAACCGTGCGAACCACGCGGTCGGCGTGTTGCACACGAGCAGGTCGACATCGCGCGTCTCGACGCCGGCGGCCTGAAGTGCTTTCATGCAGCACATGCGGACGTAGTGCCCGGATGTCTCGCGCAGCACGCGGCCGGCAGCGCGGCTCGCGGTCATCTTCACCGTGGGCGCGCCGCCCGAGTCGAGCGCGAGCTCGTAGGCGAACGCTCCGCAGGTCGCTCCCGTGTGCATGGTGTGGAACCCGAGCAGTCCGTCGCCGGCGTCGGCGCGCTCCACGACGAATGCACTCGCGCCGTCGCCGGCCGTCCACGCCAGCACGTTGTGGTCCTCGATCGTGCGCGAGTAGCTACACGAGGTCACCACCAGCACGCGCCGGCGTTGCCCCGCGACGATGAGGCCGCACGCCGTTTCCAGCGCAACAAGCGCGCTCGAGCACGTCGCTTCGAGGTTCCATGCTGCGCTGTGGAGCCCCAACTCGCGGGCCAGGAAGGTCGCGTTCCCGATCCCCACCTGGTCGGGGAGGAACGACGACGCGATGAGCAGGTCGATGTCGCGCGTCGCTACCCCTGCGCACTCGAGTGCGCCGCGGGCCGCCCGGCACTCGAGCGCCAGCACCGTCTCGCCGCGTGCCAGCACGCGACGGATCTTTGCACCGCGGAACGGATCGCGGAGGTAGGGCCGCATCTCCTCGTCGAAGACGCGCGAGGCGTCGGAGGTGTCGTCGGCGCGCCACGGCGTGTCGACGAACTCTCGCTCGGCGGCAGCGACGAGATCGGGGTACCGTGAGCGCCAGTAGTCGTTGCGGCGCGCCGCGTCCGGGACTGCCACGGCGATCGATCTCAACCTTGCGCGTGCGTTCATGGCTCTCTCCTGCATGGTCACGTATCACGAGTCGGGCGCACCGAAGAGCGTCGTGTTTCGCCGACCGAGCGGCGCGACCTCATCGACTGCGACCTTTACGTCCACCACGAACGGCCCGCGCGTCTGCATCGCCGTCTCCAACGCTGCGCGCAGCTCCGGCTCACGCTCGACTCGCACGCCGTCGGCCCCCACGGCGCGCGCCAGCGTGACGAAGTCCGTCGGCGGGATGGCCGTCCCGAACGGCTCCCATCCCGCGGCGCGCATCCCCTGGTGGCACATGTTGTAGCGAGCGTCGTTGAGAATGACCCATACTGCGCTAACTTGGTACTGCACGGCGCTGCTCACCTCGCTGAGCATCAACATCGCTCCGTCGCCTACGAGTGCGACAGCCTTGCCGCCGCGCCCGAGCGCCGCTCCGACGACGCCTGTTGCCATTTGTCCCATCGCGCCGAACGACGGGCTCACGCGATACCGACCCGGCTCCTCGAACTGCAGGCAGTGGTTCGCCCATGCGAACGAGTTGCCGCTTTCGGCCAGGATCAGCGCGTCGCTGCGGTCAACCACGACGCGCTGGACTTCGGCCATGAGGACGCGCGGACGCACCGCGCCCACGAGCGCGTGAGCCGGGTCCATCACCCACTCGCCGCGTCGCGACAGCCTCGGCGCCGCCGGCTCGGCATCCGCGGGCCACGCCGCCAGCAGCGCGCGGAGGAACGCGCCGATCTCCGCTTGCACTGCCATCGTGGGCGCGCAGGGGTACGCCGCGCCGAACACGTCCGGGTCGACGTCGACATGCACGAAGCCGCCCGCGGGCACCAGGTCTACGGACCACGACGACGACCCTTCGCCCATTCGCGTGCCGAGCACCAGGACGTGCTGCGGCGCAACCTCGCGCAGGACGTTCTCGACCTCGGCGTGCCCGCCCATGCCGGTGACTCCGACAAATCGCGGGTCGCGCTCGGAAAAGATGCCCTTGCCACGCGGCGAGCACATCACGAGGGCCCCCGAACGGTCTACAAGCTCACACACGAGGTCTCTCGCGCGCCGCGCCCCGTAGCCGACCCAGATCACGAAGGGCGAGCGCGCCAAAAGACGCAAGCACTGGTCGATCGCCGCGTCGGTCGCCATCGGCGGGTGCCACGACGCCAAGCCCACACGCAGGGCGTCGGGCGCCGCGGCGCCCTGCACGGAGACCGGCAGACTCAGATGCGCGACGAAGCCGTCGACGCGCCCCACGCCGCACATGAGCCGGAGCGAAACTTCGTGCAGCTCCGAGGCGTGCTCCACTGTGAGCGCGTAGTGGAACAGCGCGCCGGCCGTGCATAAGCCCGGCACCGGCCCTGCCGACCCATGCGTCTCCTGCGCCGCGCGGCGGCCGCGTTGCTGAGGCGAGGTGCTCGCGGAGACAAGCACCACCGTGGCGCCTTCGGCGCGCGCGGCCGCCATTCCTGTAAGCGCGTTGGTCAGCCCCGGACCCGTGGTTGCGAACACCGCCGTCGGGCGGTCGCTCGCCAGCGAGGCTTCGGTGGCCGCGAATGCGGCGCCCGCCTCGTGCCGAAAATGCAGGTAATCGATGGAGCTGCGCGCGAGCGCCTCACAGAACGGTGCGATTGCGGCGCCCACCACCCCGAACGCCTGCCTCACGCCGAGCTGTTGTAGACATTGCACGAGCGCTTCCGCGACGGTCGTGCTGCCAGCGTCGGCGTCCACGAGAGCCGCGACCTCGGTCGGTTCGGGCGTCATCGGGCGGATGAGCGGCGTGAGGCCTGGCGATGAACGGATCATGAGGGGTCCTCGGCGAGAGAAGAGCGCGTGGCCCCACGGACGCCGTTGCACGAACACGCGATCTTGCGTGCATGCGGCGGCGAGCGGGCAAGAGACGGCGGTGCGGCCCCTCGTTCTCCCAAGGGTTCATGAACACATTTGCAAATCGAGCACGCGGTCTCGCGCAGGGCCGGGCGATGGCCGTCTCGTCGTGGGGACGATTCATGGCGGACGATGATGCGGAGGCACCGCGGCCAGGAACCGGTGTGCCGGACGCCGAGCGAGCGTGCCGCAAACCGTACTCACAATACCTGTCCGCTCGTGTGAGGCGACGAGCGGGGCAGCGCAAAACCTGCTCGCACACGCGCTGCCGCGTCCGCTGCGTCGGACCTCGGGCGCCGATGGCGAGTCGTCGGCAGGCGCGCGGCCTCGCTCCTCGTCACCGCGCGGTGAGCGCCTAATGCTACGGGTTCTCCGGGATGTCGACCCTCGCCTCGAGCACGGCGCGACCAGGCCCGACGGTCCAGAACCCGATGAAGTTGATCGGGGTCGAAGTGTCGGCCCAAAAGCCGTGAGATTGATACCCCAGAACCCTCTCGTCCGCATGCGCGAAGGTCGATATCGCAAATGCGGTGCGCTTCCGGTCGGGCAGCAGCGAGAGGATCAACGAGATCGAGAAGTGCGCGTCGAGCCCCCACCCGTTCCGACCGAGGTAGAGGCCGGTCTGCTCCCATTCGCTCGTCGCCGCGTCTCCGCTCATGCTGGCGAAGCCCCTGTATCTGCCGGCAGCGTCGTTGGGACGGGCAAGCAGCCGATTGTCGCCGCCGCCTGCGTCGATGCGTCCGTCGATCCTGATTACGACGCCTGTCCCGATGTTGCGCCCCAACCGGGCGAGATCGATCGCGCCGCACTTCTCGATTCTGAACTCCATTTTCGCTCCTATTCTACAGGCCGGATGAATGGCCGCGTCCGCTCATTTGGATCGGCCACTGGTCCCCGTCAAACGACAAATTGAAGGCGCATTCTCGCACGAGTTGTCTCGGTGGCCGAGTCGTCCACGCGGCGCTCGAGGCGATGGTCCGCCATGGGCTCGTCGATGCCGGGTCTCCGGCGTCGGCGTCGGTGCCGCATGCTGGCTCTTGACGACGGCCGATCTCTGTGTGGGCACGGGAGTGACCATTACGAGCAATGTGGGCGGCTCCATCACGCCCGCCGGCCGGGCGGGGACGTGCCGAGCTCCGCTGCGGCCCCCGGCGCGGCCGTCAGTAGCGCCAGCTCGTGGTGTCGGCGCCGGGTGGGGCGGTGCGGAGGAAGTGGTCGACGAGCAGTGGGATGAAGCGTGAATGATAGGTGAGGCGGGACTCGAAGTTCATGTGGTCGCGGTCGCCGCTCCAGCAGTGGCCGTCGCCGTGTCCGTAGGCGACGTGCCATTCGGGCGGTGGGTCGAGCTCGCGCATGCGCGCCTCGATCAGGCGGACCGAGCGTTCGAGGTAGTACGTGTCCATGTCGCCGGTGTTGAGCCACAACTTGCCGCGCAGCTTGGGCGCGAGCCGGGCCCAGTCGCGGGTGATGATGTGGCCGATGTCGTAGTGCTCGTGCCAGTGGGCCGCGACCTCGCGGTCGATGACGCCGGTCTGCTTGTCGAAGATCCGGCGGGGATAGCCGTCGGGGCCGACCGGCGAGTACACGGCCTCCCAGATGTCGAATTGCTGGCCCGAGCGCGAGCGGGTGCCGAGCGCGAGCTCGAGGCGGTTGTCCTGTTCGACCAGGCTGCGGGCGGTGCCGTCGGCGCGGCGCGAGCCGATCCGCGGCGTGCGGCGGAACGGGCCGACGGCGTAATACGCGTTCTCGTCGGCGTAGATGTCGATCGTCACGTACGCGCGGAAGTCGAGCGGGTCGGGGCAATTGCCGACCGCGCCGTTGTACTCGTCGGGGTAGAGCACCTGCGCCGCGATCGCCTCCCAGCCGCCGGTCGATCCGCCGTACAGGCCGCGCGCCCATGCCCCGAGGCCGCGGAATTGCTGCTCGAGATGCGGGACCAGCTCGTGGGTGATCGCGTCGCCGTACGGCCCGAGGTTCTGGGAATTCACCGCGTACGAATCGTCGTAGTACGGGTTCGCGTGCTCGAGCTGCACCAGGATCACGCGCGGGAAGTCCGGTCCGGTCCACTGCTGGTGGAATCGATAGCCTGCCTCCTGGACCATGCGCTCGTAGCCGAGGCGCGCGCACGCGGGGCCGTGGCCGTTCGGGCACTCGCGCGCGAGGCCCTCGCGGTCGACCGGCGGCAGCCCAGGATCCGGCGGCGTCTCGCGGTAGCCGGCCAATTCACGGCCGAAGTGCGAGTGGTAGATCATCAGGGGATAGCGGGCCTCGGGGTGTGTGTCCCAGCCCTCCGGCAGCAGCACGCGGGCGCCGAGCTTCGTGCTCCGCCCCCAGAAAGTGGTGAGCAGCGGGCTCTCGAGCTCGACGTGTCGCAGCAGCCGCGTGTCGGTCACAGGCGGCAGCGGCGAGATCACCTGGTCGAGCTCGAGCGCCAGCTCGGTCGCGCCGCCCGGCTCGATCCGGACATGCTGCGGGGCGGAGATCAGGTTGCCCGGCGCGCGGTTCCACTGCTGCCCCTCGCCGCGGTCGGGGGGCAGCGACACCACGTGGCCGTCGGCCCGGCGGAACGTCTCGTAGCGGTGCAGCACGGCCTGCGCGCGGTACTCCCCGGCCGGCAGCGCGGCCCAGTCGGCGAGCGGGTAACCGGCGACGTCGCCGGCCAGCGCGATCGGCTGTCCCGAAGGCCAGCCCTCGACGTCGAGCCCGAACACCTGCGCCGTGTGGTCGTCGTCGCCGACCATGAACCGCGGCTCCTGCTCGCCGCCGGCCGCCAGCAGGACCAGGAGGCGGCCCTGCAGCGGCCCGTCGACCAGGCCCGGGCGCACGCGCATGGTGACCTTCGCGCTCGAGGCCGCCGCGGGTTTCGGGGCGGGCGTCGTCGGCCCGCAGATCTGCGCGGGCGGGGACGCGGGTTGACACGCGAGCAGTGCGAGCAGGGCGAGGGCGGCGCGCATGGCCCTCGGGACCATACCACCACGACGTCCGCGGCAGCGCCGCGGCGGACTCACGCGCCGGATCCCGCGTCGAGGCTGAGAGGCGCGGCCTGGAGCCCGCTGCCGTCCGGGCGGCGATGTTCGATTCCGAGTCGAGCTCCGATAGCGAGCGGCGCTGCTCCCCGCCGGCCGGCCGCTGCCGCCGGGCCGCGGCCGCGCGCGTGTCCGAAGGGCACGGGACCACGTCGGTCTCGCGTTCTGGCGGATGCCTTGTCCGACCCCTCGGCGTCGCGCAGGAAGTCGGCCGCATGAGTCTGCACGCACTCGGGCTGTCAAAGATCAAGGTCGAGCCCCTGGCGAGGGCAACCACAGCGCGAGCCGGAAGGGCAGCAGGACGTCGGAGCGCCTCGTAGTACCGGAGAAGCAGGGGAACCCGCCCCACGGGGACCCGGCGGAGGGAAGGGGGCGCCTTGCCAGAGAACCGAGGAGGGAAAGATGCCGGGAACATCGGAACCCATCCGCATCTCAACGAAACAAGATCGGATAGCGGAACTTGCGAGGCAGATCCAGGGCGCGGCGCTGAGGACGCTGGCGCACAACATCGACCGCGAGTGGCTGAAGGCGGCCCACGCCGTGACGCGCAAGGACGCGGCGGCGGGAGTCGACGGTACGACGGCCAAGGACTACGAGCGGGACCTCGAGGCCAACCTCGAGCGGCTGCTCGACGCCGCGAAGGCGGGAACCTATCGAGCCCCGCCGGTGCGGCGTGTGCTGATCCCGAAGGGTGAGGGCAAGATGCGGCCGCTCGGGATCCCGACGCACGAGGACAAGGTCCTTCAGCGGGCGGTGGCGATGGTGCTGGAGCCGATCTACGAGCAGGAGTTCTACGACTTCTCGTAAGGCTTCCGGCCGGGGCGCTCGGCGCACCAGGCGCTCGAGGACCTGTGGCAGGGACTCATGCAAAAGAGGATCGGATGGGTGCTGGACGTCGACGTCCAGAACTTTTTCGACACCCTCGACCATCAAATCTGCCGGGATCTGCTCAGCAAACGGGTGAGTTGCGGGGTGATCCAGCGCCTCGTCGGCAAGTGGCTCAATGCGCGTGCTCGAGGGCGGCGTCGTGCGACGTAGCGATGTGGGCACCCCGCAGGGGGGCGTGATCTCACCGATGCTGGCGAACATCTACCTGCACGAGGTGCTCGACAAGTGGTGGGTCGGCGAAGTCCTGCCGCGCATGCGCGGCGAGGCATTTCTGATCCGCTTCGCGGATGACTTTGTCATCTGCTTCGAGCACAAGGACGACGCGAGGAGGGTCCAGGTGGCGTTGGCGCAGCGCTTCGCTCGCTACGGCCTGACCCTGCACCCTGGGAAGACCCGCCTCTTGCCATTCCGCCGTTCGCGCGATGGAGGGGTAGAGGAGCGCAGCCCAGGAACGACGAGGTCGTTCGACTTCCTCGGCTTCACCCACGATTGGGGGAAGTCCAGGAGCGCCGGGATGGTCGTCAAGCGAGCCACGATGAGGTCGCGCTTCACTCGGACGGTACGGGCGATCGCTGAGAGGCTTCGCCAGCACATGCGCGAGACCTTGACCCATCACGCCAAGAGCATCGGCGCCAAGCTCAAGGGGTTCGACTCGTACTACGGAATTACCGGGAACGGCTCGGCCTTGAAGCGCCTGCGCTACGTGATCGAGAGGGTGTGGTGGAAGATCCTCTGCAGGCGCTCCCAGAAGGGCTATGTCCTCTGGGAGGGGTTCTACGGTGGGATTTTGAAGAGGTTCCCCATGCCTCCGCCGCGGGTTGTGCATTCCGTGTACACGCAGCGAACCTCTGGCAAGAAGAGCCGGATGCGGTAGTTCCGCACGTGCGGATCTGCGGGGGGAGGCCGCGAGGTGCTCACACGGGCGCCGCCGAGCGCCCGGCAAGTCTCAGGACCTCGCGGTCTCCCTACCCGACACGGCGCGGCTGGCCCGGACTACACCGGCGGGGCATGGTCGGCGAGCGTGACGGCGCGGAAGACGTTGGCGGCGAGGCGCTGCTGAGCGTCCTCGTGCTCGCGGGTCTGCTTCCAGAAGGCGGGAGCGAGCTCGAGGACACGGCTCCTGGGCCAGGACGGCAGGACGCAGAGGAGGTCGCGCAGGTAAGCCCAGGGTTGGATGCCGTGGAGCTGGCAGCTGGCCAGGAGGGACACGAAGAGCGTGTTGGTGCGGGCGCCCTCGTCGCTGCCGAGGAACAGCCAGTTTTTCGGCCGAGGACCTCGCGGCGGAGGTTCCGCTCGCTCACGTTGTTGTCGAGCGGCAGACGTCCGTCTGCGAGAAAGCGCCCGGGACATTCGTCAAAAGTCCCAGTGGACATTTCGGCGGCGGCGACTGGCGCTCACCGACGCACGGGGCATGACTCCCGCGGGGCCCCTGGTGTTCGAGATGTTCGCGGCGGGCCTCGCGGACAAGAGGGTGAGGTGCGACGCCACGCGTTCGTCCGTTGGAACGATCTCGACGCACGCGAGCTCGTCGCCGAGATGACGAAGGCCGTGGCGACCCGCGAGGGTAAGGCGGCGACCTCGACAGCGGCCGCGCTGGTCTCCTATCATGCCGGGCGATGATCTCCAACAGCGACGAGACTGTCCCACCGGACGCTCCGCCGCGGCTTGCGTTGTCGACGGGGGGGGTTCCGGCGAGCGACGACACACGCACCGGCGAAGAGGCGCCGCGGCGGGGTGAGCACGACGCGGACCCCGACCGCGGCACAATCATTAAGCGCTACATCGTGCTATACAAGCTCGGCGCCGGCGGGATGGGGATCGTGCTGGCGGCCTACGATCCGGAGCTCGACCGCAAGGTCGCGCTCAAGCTGTTGCGGCCGCGCGCCCACGCGGGCGCCGATCTGATGCACGCGTCGATCCGCCTGCACCGCGAGGCGTTGGCGCTCGCGCGGCTCAACCACGGCAACATCGTCGCGGTGCACGACGTCGGGATCCATCGCGACCGTGTGTTCGTGGCGATGGAGTTCGTCGAGGGGCGGACGCTCGGCGCTTGGTTGCGCGCGGAGACCCGCGGCTGGCGCGAGATCGTGCGGGTGTTCGAGCAGGCCGGGCGCGGGCTGGCGCACGCGCACGAGAAGGGACTCGTGCACCGCGACTTCAAGCCGGACAACCTGATGATTGGCGCCGACGGCCGGGTGCGCGTGATGGACTTTGGGATAGCGCGCACCGACGACGGCGATCCCGACGACGGGCGCACGGCGCCCAACGACGCGCTCGTGGCGAGCAACGGCGTGCTCGCGGCGCCGCTGACCCACACCGGCACGCTGCTCGGGACCCCGGCGTATATGTCCCCCGAGCAACTGCGTGGCGAGCAGGCGACCGCGCACTCCGACCAGTTCAGCTTCTGTGTCGCGCTGTACGAGGCGCTGTACGGCGAGCGGCCGTTCGCGGGCGACAGCCTGGCGGAGCTGGCGGCCGCGGTCGCGCACGGGCGCCTGCGCGCGCCGTCGCGCGCAGGGAGCGTGCCAGGCTGGCTGCGCGCCGCGGTGGTCCGCGGGCTCGCCGCCGAGCGAGAGCGGCGCTGGCCGGCGATGCCGGCGTTGCTGGCGGCACTGGCCGACGACCCGTTGCCGGGCCGGCGCCGGCGGGCGCTCGGCGGGGTCACGGCAGTGCTGCTCGGCTTCGGCGTGTACAGCGGGTTCGCGGCGATGCAGGCCGACGGCCGCGCCTGCGCTGGGATGGCGGACAGGCTGATCGGGATCTGGGACATGGACCGCCGCGCCGCGATCGAGCGCGCGATCGTCGGCAAGAACGTCAGCTACGCGCAAGACACCTGGGAGCGCGTCGGCTCGCTGCTGGACGACTACACGGAGCGCTGGGTGGCGATGCGGACCGAGGCGTGCGAGGCGACCCGCCGCGGCGAACAGTCGGGCGAGCTGCTCGACCTGCGCATGGCCTGCTTCGACGATCGGCTCGCCCACGTGCGCACGACGCTCGATCAGCTCGCGGCCGCGGACGCGACGGTGGTCAAGCAGGCGGTGTCGGTGGTGCTCGGCCTGCCGCGCCTCGAGCGGTGCGCTGACAAGGAAGCGCTGACGGCCGAGGTGCGGCCGCCGGAGGACCCGGTGACGGCGCTGAAGGTGGCGGCGCTGGACCAGCGCCTGGTTGAGGCCGAGGCGATGGAGCGGGCCGGCAAGATCGGCGACGGCCTCGTGGTCGCCGAGCAGGTGGCGTTGTCCGCCGAAACTCTCGCGTACGAGCCGCTGCGCGCGCGGGCGCTGCTGCGCCGGGGCTCGCTGCTCGCGCGCGACGGGGACTTCAAGAACGCGGAGGAACGGCTCGCGGAGGCGTTCCACGCGGCGATCGCCTCGCGCATGACCTCGCAGGCCGCGCTTGCGGCCGCGCGGCTGGTCGAAGTCGTGGGCGTCCGTCTCGCTCGCTTCCAGGACGGCCGGCGCTGGGGCGAGCACGCCGACTCGCTGACCCGCGCGGCGGCGTCGGACGAGCTCCGGGGGCTGTACTTCCACCACGCAGGCACCCTGGCGTGGCAGGACGGCAAGTACGTGGAGGCGCGCGAGTTGCTGGACCGCGCGCTCGCGCTGCGCGAAAAGGTCCTCGGCCCCGATCACCCCGACACGTCGACGACGCTCGCCAACCTCGGCAACTTGTCCCTGGCGACAGGCGACCGCGACGCGGCGCGAGTGTTCCACGAGCGCTCGCTGGCAATCAAGGAGCGGGCGCTCGGCCCGAACCACCCCGACGTCGCCAGGAGCCTGGTCGGGCTCGGCATCGCCACCGAATCGTATGCGGCGTCGCACCGTCACCTGGAGCGCGCGCTCGCCGTCTCCGAGGCGGCATTCGGCCCCGACCACCCCGACGTCGGCAACGCGCTGCTGCACCTCGGCGTACTCGCGTCTGCCGAGGGGAAGCTCGACGAATCCCGCGATTACTACGAGCGCGCGCTCGCCAACCAGGAGCGCTCGCTCGGGCGCGATCAAGCGAGCGTGGCGACCATCCTCCACAATCTCGGCGAGATCACGGCGGCGATAGGCCATTACGCGGAGGCGCGCGGGTACCATGAGCGCGCGTTCGCCATCACGGAGAAAGGGCTGGGCCCCGAGCACAGCAAGTTCGCCGACTCGCTCTGTTACCTCGGCAACATGGCGACGCTCGAGGGGAAATTCGCGGAGGCGCGGCAGTACCATGAGCGCGCGCTCGCCATCATGGAGAAGGCAACGGGCTCCGAGCACGTGGTGATCCCGCTGCTCGGCCTGGGCGATGTCGCGTTCGCCGAGGGGAAGTTCGCCGAGGCGCGCGGGTACTTCGCACGCGCGCTGCCCATCTGGGAGAAGAGCAGGGGCCCCGACAGCCGCCGTGTCGCCGACGTCCAGGTCCGGCTCGGCCACGTCGCAACGTCCGAGGGGCACCACGACGAGGCCCGCGCCGGCCTCGAGCGCGCGCTGGCCGTGTACGAGGGCACGCTGGCCCCGGATCACCCGGACATCGCGGCCGCGCTGCTGCCCCTCGGCAAGGCGCTAATCGGGGAGGGCAAGCCGGTCGCGGCGGTGCCACTGCTCGAGCGGGCGCTGGCGATCCGCGGCGCCCGCGAGGGCGACCCCGTAGACCTCGCCGAGCTGCGCTTCACCCTCGCCCGCGCGCTGTGGGACAGCCCGGACGGCCAGGGCCGCGACCGCACGCGCGCGTGGGAACTGGCGCGCCTCGCTCGCCCGCCGCTCGCGACGGCCGGCGAGCGGACGGCGCGGACGCTCGACGCGCTCGACGCGTGGGTGCGTGCCAGGCCGGGCTGAGCTCGGCTCGCGTGATGAGGAATGCATCAAGAAGCAGGTCGACAACTACCACGAGAAGGGCGCCAACATTCCTCCCGACGAGCCGACCTGCCAGGCGAGCGAGCAAAGCCGCTACACGGGACCTTCCGATTCCGAGTCCAGAAGCAGGAAACGAAAGTGACAAGCACATGAGCAACCCTGCAAACTTCGACACGGCGAAACCGGCCTTCGAGCAGGTCGTGTTCTTCGCTGACGGCGTTGTGATCGACGAATCGACGGCGGCGTTCGCGGCTGGCTTTGTCGACGCGCCGGATGTGGCCACGTCGCGGGTCCTCTGGCGGTTCGATGATGGATGGGCGTCCGATGATGTCGAGCACGACTTCGTCGTTTGCCTCGCCTTCTCGATGGCCCGCAACCAAGTGTTCGGGCTGGGACGAAACGGTTGGGTCCGCTCTTCGGGCGGAGCCGGAGTAAGTTTCGAATTCGATTCGATCTGCGGCGAGTACACTGACGTGGAGATCCTCGGGGCCAGCGATCGCGGTGTGATGTCGCGCATCCGAGCTATCTGCGACAGCGTATTCGCTTGCGGCTGGGGCTCCCAGATCTACAAGCTGACGGGCGACGAGTGGGTTCCATTCGAACAAGGATTGGTGCCGGGTGCTCGGCACGGCTTCCTCGACATCAACGGCCCGGCCGAGGACGATTTGCATGCGATCGGGATGGACGGCGTCATAGCGCACTTCGACGGGAAGGCGCTAGTCCGGATTTCTCACCACGGATGGGTGGGGGCCCGCCAAGCGCCTGTCAGGGGGCTTGGTGGAAGGGTGTTGGACGCCGTCGACGTGAGCCGGGAGGTGCGCTCGTTACGTCCCACTGCTGGCGCGAGATCGAGCTGTTAGATGGATTACAAAGCCGGCTGCGCGTTTGGGGTGACCTGCGCATAAGGACAGACGAGCCCCGGCGCGCAGCGCGGCGCGCCCTTTGAGTGACGGATGTCGAGGCCGTCAGCGTCTCATGACGTGATGACGGTAAAGGTTCTCGAGGACGCGCCACCACACGTGCTGGAGCGGGAAGACCGAGCTTAGGGAGACGCGGAGCCTGCGGACCGAGGCGGTGACGATGGCGCCGATCTTGAGCAGCCGCGTGCGGATCGTGGAGACCTGGGCGTGGGCGAGCTCGGTGCCGGCGAGGGCGATCCGGCGGAGCTCGTTGAGAATCATGTAGGCGACGGACGACAGCCACAGGCGGAGCTGGTTGGCGCGCAGCGTGTGGGCGCTGGTGCGGTCGGCGAAGAGGCCGAGTTGCTGCTCCTTGATCCGGTTCTCCATGTCCCCACGAGCGCAGTAGAGGTCCTCGTAGAGCGAGCGCGCGTCGTACTCGTCATGCGAGAGGTTGGTGGCGACGAAGCGCGGGTTCTCCTTGTCCGTCGTGTACTCGGCCTTGCCGACCACCCGGCGCTCTCGCGACCACGTCCTGTTGGTCTCGTAGCGAAAGTCCTTGAAAACGCGCGCATCCTTGCCGGTCTGCTCGGAGATGGCGCGGGCCTGCTTCATCTCGTCCTCGAGCTCGGCGATCAGGCGCGAGTTCTTCTGCAGGCCGAGGACGAAGAAGAGGCCGTTGTCCTCGCACCAGCGCATGACCTCGTCGCGGCAGAAGCCGGAATCGCCGCGCACGATGATCCGGACGGCCGGCCAGCGAGCGAGGATCTGACTGACGATCCTCTCGAGCTCCTCGACCGCGCCGCTGACTGGCTGCTTGTCGGCGGTGTTCAGCGCGGCGCCAAGGATGAAGTCGCCGCAGAAGACGTACAGCGGCAGGTAGCAGTAGCTGTCGTAGAAGCCGTGGAAGAAGCGACCCTCCTGCTTGCCGTGTACGGGGTCGTCCGTCGCGTCGAGATCGAGGACGATCTCGGCGGGCGGCCGATCGTGCGCGGCCAGGAAGGTGTCGACGAAGAGGCGCTGGATGCCGTGGTCGTCGTAGCTGATCTTCTTGTAGCGCTCGTCGCCGGCCACCGTGGGCTTCGCCAGCTCCAGGCGGTTCAGCGTGCTCTTGCCCGCCAGCGCATGGCCCCGGTCGCGCACCCGCTTGCGCTGCTCGCCGGTCGGATCGGCCTTGCCTATCGCCAGCGCGAGCAAGGCATCGTCGCGGAGCACGTCGTGGTCGTTCAGGTCCTCGTAACCACACAGCAGGCCCAGCACGCGCTGCGCGAGCAGTTCCTCGACGGTGTGCTCGATGCGGCTCGGGTCGCGGTGGTCCCGGAAGCAGGCCGCGAAGTCCCGAAACACACCTGAACTCTTGGTCAGCTCCCGCAGCAACAGCAGGCCCCCGTCCGAGCTGACCCGTCCGCCGTCAAAGGCGGCCTCGACACGCCTCCGCCCGGCCGGTTGAAAATCGAACTCGGTGCGGATACACCTTGTCGTGTTCCGGCCGTACCCCTGGGTGGTCAGCAATCGTTTCACACCCGCTCGAACTCGGGAAGTGCGGCCGGAATTCCTTCCCGTGGTGAGAAATCCGGACTAGAGCGTCGTCGACTCGACCACCAACCTCAACCTGTTTTCGACCGCCTGCCTGTCCAACGGCGAGATCGTGATCGTCGGGGCCGAGGGGACCATTCTGCAAGGGCACAGGGATGGGTGGTCGAACCGAGGCGATCCGGCCGTGACCGGCAATCTGTGGGATGTGGCCGAGTACGCGGGCCGATTGTTCCTCGCGGCGACCCGGTCGCCGACGGGCTTGCTCGAGTCGTCACTCCATGGATGGGTGCCGGTCGGCACGGCATGCCGGGCAAGGCGACGACACACCGGCTGCGCACCGGCGCGGGCCGGTTGTGGTCGGTCGGCGAGTACGACCTGCTGAAGTACGACGGTGCGGCATGGACCCGTGTGCCCTGCCCGGAAAACGAACCCCGACCCACGTGCGCGCCCGCAGAAATTGCATGATCCTCAACATCCCACAATCTTGAACTCCACCCTCCGATCCAACGCATCCGTCGCATCATCCATCCCCGTCCTGATGATGTTCCGTCGATCTCGAAAGGGAGCTCGGCGCTTCATCGTCGCCGGCCGCCCGCACCCCGTCGCGCTGCGCCCGGTCCTGGCCACCAACAGCACCGACGCGACGATCGCCCACGCCGAGCTCGAGGTCGTCCTGGTCGAGTTCGAACCGCCGCCGCAGCCGATCCACCTCGTCTACCCGAGCGCCCGCCTGGTCTCGGCCAAGGTCCGCGCCTTCGTCGACCTGGTCTTGGAGACATGTGACTGGAGCTTCGTCGCGCTGTGACCGTCCATGCATTCCACACGGGCGCCGCGCCCTGGCCACCTGCCGCCGTCAGCGGCAGGTGCTGAGGACCACGTGGACGCCGCGCTCCGTGGTGTAGACGAAGTCGGCCTTGGCGTCGCCGTCGAGATCCTGAGCGGCGAATTGATGCATGTCCGGGGTGGTGTAGGTCGCGGACGAGCCGAATTTGGCGTCGCCCTTGTTCAGCGCGTAGCCGAGGGCGGTGCCGCCGAAGGCCACGTCGAGCGCGCCGTCGCCGTCGACGTCGGCGGTCGTGAACCTGGGAGGCAGCGGCGAGCCGAGGCCGAACCCGTTGGCCGGGTAGCGCTTCACCGGCGCGAGCTCGCCCTCGCCGAGGTTGAGCAGCACGCCGTAGGCCTGGCGCGAGGCCGCGGCGACCACGTCGAGCCGGCCGTCGCCGTCGAGGTCCGCGGTCATCAACGCGCTGGGCGGGAGCCCGACGCCGAGGGTGTCCTGCAGCTCGAGGTTGCCGGCGCCGTCGTTGCGCAGCACGTGCGCCACGTTCTCCCCGCCGGCGACCACGTCCGGATCGCCGTCGTCCTCGAGGTCGAAGACGACCAGGCTCGAGAGCGTCTCGTCAGGGGTGAACAGCGCCTCCTTGATGAACTTGCCGCCGCCGATGTTGCGCGCGAGCGTGACGGCCATATCCTCGTTGACGTACTCGACGGTGACGAGGTCGCGCCGGCCGTCGCCGTTCAGGTCCACGATGCTCCAGTCGCGCGCCTTGTAGTTGACGCTCTGGACCGCGGGGGCGAACGTGCCGTCGCCCTTGTTGCGCAGGACGACGACGCTGTTGTCCGCATCGACGATCACGTCGAGCGCGGCGTCGCCGTCGAGGTTCGCCAGGGCGAAGAGCTGGCAGTACGTGCCCACCGGCACCGGATACGCCGCGCCGGCGAAGCTGCCGTCGCCCAGGTTGCGCAGCACCCGGACCGACTTTGTCTTGTCGCTGCACAGCACGAGGTCGGGCCGGCCGTCGCCGTCGACGTCGCCGACCTGCGGGCGCTTGCCGCCCAGCTCGTTGCTGCTGGCGAGCTCGAACTGCCCCGCGCCCTGGTTGAGCAGGGTGTGCTGCTCGTCGCCGGTTACGGCGATGTCGGCGTCGCCGTCGGCGTCGAGGTCGGCGATGGCGAAGTGCGGCAGGCCGAACAGGCCGAGGCCGAGCGGGAACGTGGTCGGCAGCCGCTCGAAGCTCCCGTCCTGCTGCTGCAGCAGCGGCTGCAGCGACCGCTCGTCCCTGTTCGACGCCAGGATGTCGCGTCGGCCGTCGCCGTCGATGTCGAGGGTGGCGAGGCTGTTGAGCCCCGTACCTCCGTAGTACGAGCCGTCGAGCAGGAACTGGCCCCCGCCTTGATTGTAGAGGGTGCGAACCCGGCGGTTCTGGCCGACGACCAGGTCCTGCAGGCCGTCGTCGTCGAGATCGGCCGCGCTCAAGATCTGCGGGTCCGTGGGCGAGCCGAGCGACCATCGCACCTCGGGGCCGAACGTGCCGTCGCCCTGGTTGAGCAGGACGCCGACGCCGTCGCCGTCGCCGTCGGCCACCGCGAGGTCGGGCCGGTCGTCGCCGCCGAATTCGCCGGCGATCACCACTGTCGGCTCTGCCGCTGTCGGGATCGTGGTGGTGTCGAACTGGTCGCCGCCGAGGTTGCGCATGACGACGAGGGTGCTCTCGATCTTGCTCGTCACGGCGACGTCGGACCTGCCGTCGCCGTCGAAGTCGGCAACCGCGAACGAGTAGCTGATGCCAACGTTGGTGCCGGTCAGCGCCGGCGCGCCGGCGACGAAGGTGGCGTCGCCCTGGTTGTACAGCACTGTGACGTTGTGATCCCAGCCGAGCACCGCGAGGTCGAGCACCGCATCGCCGTCGAAGTCGCCGACGGCCAGCGACTCCGGCCACGCCGGTCCCCAGTAGAAGGTCGGTTCGCCGAAGCTGCCGTCGCCGAGGTTCGGGAACACGACGATCGAGTTGTCCATGCCGTTGGCGACGGCGAGCTCGGGCCGGTCGTCGCCGTCGA
Organism: Nannocystis exedens; assembly: GCF_002343915.1. Classification (GTDB taxonomy): domain Bacteria; phylum Myxococcota_A; class Polyangia; order Nannocystales; family Nannocystaceae; genus Nannocystis; species Nannocystis exedens. The sequence continues at coordinate 9,063,152 of NZ_NETK01000001.1, forward strand.
AGTCGGCCGCGACCAGCGACCAATCGCTGTACGAGGTCCCGGAGGAGCTCGACGCGCCCTTGTACGTCTCCGGCTGGGCGTACTCGCCGCCGCCGAGGTTTCCCAGCACGACGATGCCGCTGAAGGGGGCGACTCCGGTCGGCCCAGCGCGCACGGCGATGTCGTCGTCGCCGTCGCCATCGAGGTCCGCCGCGACGACTGCCTTCATGCCGAGCCAGAAGCCGAAGTTCGGCATCCCGTCCTGCAAGGAGCAGTGGGTCTCCTCGACGTCGATGACGATCCCCCCGGTCGTGCCCTCCTCGCCCGTCGTGCTCTCCTCGCCGGTCGTGCTCGCCTCGCCGGTCGTGCTGTCGCCGGTCGTGCTGTCGCCGGTCGACGTCGAGGCGCTCGTGGTCGAGCCGCTCGCGGTCGAAGCCGTCGCGGTCGTGCTCGTCGAGTCCTCGCTGGTCCCGCTCGAGCTGTCGACCGGAGCGCTCGTCGAGGGCGCGCTGGTCGAGGTCGGCGTGTCGGCGGTGTTCGAGGCGAGACCGTCGGTCCCCGGCGTGGGCTCGTCCGTGGTCGAATCGCTCCCCACGGTGTCATCACCCGCGGTGGCCGGCTCGGTCGTCGCCGTCGGGTCGGGGCACCCGGCGACTGCGAAGGTGGACAGCAACAATAGCGAGACTCTCGGGTGACCGAATCGCAGTGTGTACATCATTCTGTGGGCTCCGCAGCCTGGGGTTGCAGGCCACGTGCCAGCGAGACGAGCGCGTGACGGGCCGGCGCGGCCCCGGAAGCGAGCGATGTCCCCCGGGGACAATTCTCAAAAGTCCCAGGGGACAATCCGGCGGCGCCGCGCGCGCGCTTAAGTGATTCGAAGAGGGAATCTCCTAAGCCCCTCGCAGAACACCCCCGAACCCCGGCCCCCGCGTATCCTGGCCCAATTCGGTGTTCTGTGAGGGTTCAGCCAGGAGCAGTGCTTCGGCGTGTAGACGAACCGGATTCGATGCGACGGGTCCGACAAGAACGCCGCGCGCGTCTCCATCGTGCGCAGAACACCGCTCTCGCCCTTGGCGCCGAGGGGCACGTCGAGGCCGCAGCGGGAGGCGACGAATCGTACCAGGGCCTCCGAGCTGTGGGTGTTAAGATTATCGAGAACGAAGATCCAGCGTGCGTCGGGATCGCCGTCGACCGTGCGCGCGATGTGGTCGACGAAGTCTTGCTCGGTACGGCGCGGGCCGATCGTCGGGCTCACGATGTGCCCGGTGGCGATCTCCAGATTCGTCGTCAGGCAGAGCGTGCCGTGCCGGACGTCCTCGTACTCGATGCGCTCGATCCTTCCGGGCCGCACCGGGAGCGCAGGCTGAGCGTGCTCGCGCGCCTGGATGCCGGTCTTCTCGTCACAGCTGATGAGATGGACGCCCTGCTCGTGGAGAGTCGTCGTGTACTGCCTCGGCTGGCCCGCAACGGGCCTGAGTTTTGGTAGAGGAGAGGCGTGGCCAGGAGGCCCGCATGAAGAAGCAAGAACGCCGACACTTCACCCCCGAGCAGAAATCCAAGATCCTGCGAGAGCACCACCTCGACAAGGTGCCCGTGTCGGACCTGTGCGAGAAGTACAAGCTGCAGCCCAGCGTGTTCTACGGCTGGCAGCGGGCGCTATTTGAGCGCGCGCCGCAGGTGTTCGTCGAATCTCGCACGACGCCGGCGGAGACGGTCAAGCGCGAGCTCGGCGAGAAGGTGGAGCACCTCGAGGCGAAGCTGGTCAAGAAGGACGCGGTGATCGCCGAGCTGTCGGAGGCGCTGGTTGACCTAAAAAAAGAGCTTGGGGAGCTCTGAACGGCCGCTGGGTGCCCCATGAGACGCGGGACGAGGTGATCGACTTCGTCACCGACTGGTCGGAGAAGACCGAGCTGGCGCCGGCCCGCTTCGCGGGGTGGCTGGGGATCCAGCGGTCGCAGCTGACGCGCTGGCGCGAGCGGTACGGCAAGGCCAACGAGCACAACGGGAAGATCCCGCGCGACCACTGGATCCTCGACGCCGAGCGCCAGGCGATCCTCGACTTCTTCGACAAGCACCCACTCGAGGGCTACCGACGGCTGACCTACATGATGCTCGACCAGGACATCGTCGCCGTCAGCCCGGCGACCGTCTACCGAGTCCTGAGCGCCGCTGGCCGCCTCGATCGCTGGCAGCGCGGTCCTTCGAAGAAGGGCACTGGCTTCCAGCAGCCTGACGGCCCGCACCGCCACTGGCACGTCGACATCGCCTACATCAACCTCGCCGGCACGTTCTACTACCTGTGCAGCGTGCTCGACGGCTACAGCCGTTACATCGTCCACTGGGATCTCCGCGAGTCGATGACCGAACGAGACGTCGAGTGCATCCTGCAGCGCGCCCGGGAGCTGTTCCCCGGGGCGCGGCCCCGCATCGTCACCGACAACGGCCCCCAGTTCATCGCCCGCGATTTCAAGGAGTTCATCCGCGTCGCCGGCATGACCCACGTCCGGATCTCACCCGGCTACCCGCAGTCCAACGGCAAGCTCGAACGCTGGCACAAAACCTTCAAGTCCACGGCCTTACGGCCCGCAGCGCCATCGACGATCGACGAGGCCCGTCGCGTCACCGCCGACTTCGTCGAGCACTACAACGCCCGCCGCCTCCACAGTGCCATCGGCTACATTGCGCCGGTCGACAAGCTCGCCGGCCGCGAAGCTGCGATCTTCGTCGAACGCGACCGCAAACTCGAGGCCGCTCGAGAGCTCCGCCGTCAACGCCGAGAACTTGCTCGCCGACACCAAACCCACCATCATCCCAACCAGACCTGCCCACCCGCAAGTCCGTAAGCCGCACCTCCCTCGGTTGCATTCACGCTGAGCCAATACAGTCGCCTGCTCGTAGAGCTCGCAGATGGCCCGGACCTCCCCGGCGAAGCGCTCCGGGTCCGCGGGCGTGTTTCGCAGCCAGTACTTGACCCTGTGCGGCCGGATGTCGGCCTCCCTTTAAAAATCGGCCGACCTGGCGGCGGAAGCCGAGTCGACGATCCCTCGTTTCACCAGCTCTTGTGCGAGCGCTCCCGGCGTCCAGTGGCTGAAGGGAACGCCGCTCTTCTCCGGGGGCTCGCACGCCAACGCGAAGATCTGTGCCACCTGATGTGCTTCGAATCGGGGCGGCGCGCCCGTCCGCGGTCCGTCCGCAAGTACCTTGAGGATCAAGCGCGCGAGCTCGAGGTCGCTGACGCCGCTCTCCTCCGCAGCGGCCAGTTCAGCTTGGCGACTCCGCCACCGGTGTCGCCATCGGCCGATCGCCTCGGGTCCCATGTCGAGTTCCACCGCCTGCTCGTTGTTCGGAACGCCTTGCCCGGACAACTTCACGATCTGCACCCTCGGGACCAGTTGCTGCGGGGTCTTGTGGCTCCGCTCGAGCTTGTCGAGGATGCGCCGCTGTCGTTCGGAGACGAGGATCCTGGAAGCCGTCCGTGCCATGGTGGTCTTCCGCCTGCACAAGTACCCCGGGTGCGAATCCGCTCCAAACTTCTGGCGTTTTCAGCCGGGCAGCGCAGGGAGCGACGATCTCGCCGCTCCTGGCGAACGTGTACCTGCATTATGTGCTCGACCTGTGGGTACAGCAATGGCGAGGACGTGTGGCGTGGGGCGAGGTCATCGTCGTGCGCTATGCGGACGACTTCGTGCTGGGGTTCCAGCACGAGGCCGACGCGGTCCGGTTCCGGACCGACCTCGAGCGGCGTCTCGGTCGCTTCGGACTCGAAGTCCACCCCGACAAGACTCGGTTGTTCCGCTTCGGCAAACATGCCGCGGCGAACCATCAGGAACGCGGGGAGGGGAAGCCGGAGACCTTCGACTTCCTCGGCTTCACGCATATCTGCGGGAAGTCGAGGGCGGGGAAATTCCTGCTGCTCCGACGAATCTCGAGGAAGCGGATGCGAGCGAAGCTCAAAACGGTGCGCGAGACTCTCCACCAACGGCGCCACCTGCCCGTGCCCGTGCAAGGGCGATGGCTCAGGAGCGTCGTCAGCGGCTATTTCGCGTATCATGCCGTCCCCACGAACATCAAGCGCCTCGACAGCTTCCGCACCCAGGTGATCCGGTCCTGGCACTTCGCCTTGCGGCGACGGAGCCAGCGAATACGGATGACCTGGGATCGCATGAACCAGCTGGCGAGCCGATGGATCCCGCCGCTGCGCGCGCTTCATCCATATCCCTGGGACCGCTTCGACGATCGAACCCGAGGCAGGAGCGGAGTGCGGTAGTTCTGCACGCTCGGATCTGTGCGGGGGGCGGCCCGTGCTGAAGGGCGAAGGGCCGTCCCTACCGCGATCAAGTTGTCCGGGCAAGGCGTTCCGAACAACGAGCAGGCGGTGGAGCTCGACATGGGACCCGAGGCGATCGGCCGATGGCGACACCGGTGGCAGAGTCGCCAGGCTGAACTGGCCGCTGCGGAGGAGAGCGGCGTCAGCGACCTCGAGCTCGAGCGCTTGATCCTCAAGGTACTTGCCGATGGGCCGCGGACGGGCGCGCCGCCCCGATTCGAGGCCCATCAGGTGGCACAGCTCTTCGCGTTGGCGTGCGAGCTTCCGGAGAAGAGCGGCGTCCCCTTCAGCCACTGGACGCCGGGAGCGCTCGCGCGAGAGCTGGTGAAACGAGGGATCGTCGACTCGATCTCCGGGCGCCAGGTCGGCCGATTTTTAAACGGAGGCCGATATTCGGCCGCACAGGGTGAAGTACTGGCTGCGAAACACGCCCGCGGACCCGGAGCGCTTCGCCGGGGAAATTCGGGCCATCTGCGAGCTCTACGAGCAGGCATCGACCCTCCACGAACAGGGCGTCCATCTCATCAGCTGTGACGAGGAGATCGTCTGTGTTCGACGAACCGCGTCGTGGCGACGGCAACGGCGAGCTCGATGGCCCTCGAGCGCGGCCGCACTGGTTTTCTATCCATACCGGCGATGATCTCCGGCAGTCAGAAACCGCCCCACCGGACCCTCCGCTGCGACGCGAGCTTCCGCGGCCGCGGCGACGCCGACGCAAGGGCGCATGACGGCCGTGCCGGGGCAGGTGCAGAGGGCTGTCACTGCCGTCGCCAGGACGACGACCTCGACATGGGGCCGACGCTGGCCGCCTGCGTATGGTTCGCGCTCCCCGGAGAGACGGCCGCAGGGATCGCTCGCCGTGCGGCCGTCGGCAATTCGGACGATCACCACGCCGAGCAGAGACTCGGCGACGCCGTCGGCTCGGGTAACCTCGCAGCTTCCATTCGGTCCAGATGTTGTCGTCGTCCTCCACGAGATCGCGCAGGTGCGCGCGGATGTCGGAGCGGCGGTTGAAGATCGCGCTCCAGTTCGCGCGGGCGCCCGCGGCCGCAGAGGCTCCGCTCCGGGGTGCAGGGGGCAGCACGCCGTCGTCGTCGTCGGCGAAGCGGCGGACCATCGTTTCGCCGGCCCCGGCGGTGTGAGCACGTGCGGTTCGGCGCGGTCGTTGCGGCGGGACGGCGAGCCGATCGGTCTGGCATGCTGGCGCCATGCACACTCGTCCCGTCCTCGTGCTGACCCTGTGCCTCGCCTGCGGGCCCGACACCCCGGGCGAATCGGCCAGCGACGGCAGCAGCGGCAGCCAGGGCACGAGCGCCGGCACCGGCGGCATCACGTCCACGGACCCCGGCGAGGACACCGGGCCTGCGACCCTGACCACCGGCGTCACGGCCACGGGTCCCGGCGAGGATACCGGTCCGACCACCCAGTCCACCGGCGAGACGGCGACGGCCACGAGCGACCCCGTCGAGACGGCGACGGCCACGAGCGACCCCGTCGACACCTCGACGGCCACGAGCGACCCCGGCGACACCTCGACGGGGACCACGGACGCGCCCGTCCTTCCGTGCGACGAGATCGTGTTCGGCTCCCCGGTCGTCGAGGCCAGGGTCCGGGCGACCCTCGACATCCCCGAGGGCCCGATCCCGCCGGAGGCCGCGCTCGGGCTGACGCTCCTCACGGTGAGCGGCGTCTTCGACTCGCTCGCGGGGCTCGAGTGCTTCCCCAACCTCGTCGAGCTCCGACTCCACGGCATGACGCTCGCCGACCTCGGTCCGTTGTCGGGCCTGTCGAAGCTGACGACCCTGGTGATCGGCAAGAGCAAGGTCGCGGACCTGAGCCCGCTCGCCTCGCTCACGCAGCTCGAACACCTCGACATCAGCCGCAACCCGATCGAGTCGTACGCGCCGCTCGCCGGGGTGGCGTTGGCGACGCTGATCGCCGACGAGACGCCGCCGGCGGCGGTGCCGAGCCTCGCCCAGCTCGCCACGCTCGAGACCCTGTCGCTCGCGGAGTGCGGCCTGACCGATGTCGGCGCGCTCGCGCCGCTGGTCGACCTCGTGACGCTCACGCTGCGAGACAACGCGCTCACCGACCTCCTGCCGCTCGCGGGGATGACCTCGCTGCAGTCGCTCGACGTCGACAACAACGCGATCACCGATCTCGCCCCGCTTGGCGGGATGACGGCGATGCGCTCGCTAAGGTTCGTCGCAAACGCGATCGCCGACCTCGGACCGCTCGCGGGGATGACCCAGCTCGAGACCCTCCAGGGCTCGAGCAACGCGGTGACCTCGGTCGCGCCGCTCGCCGGGCTCACCGCGCTGCGGACCGTCGGGCTCAATGCCAACCAGATCGTCGACGTCACGCCGCTCGCGGGCCTGCACGCGCTCGCGCGCCTCGAGCTCAGCGGCAACGCGATCGTCGACGTGCAGGCGCTCGCCCTGCCCGAACTCAGGACCTTGCTGATCTCGTCCAACGAGATCGCCGACTGCGGGCCGCTCGCGGCCGCGGCGAAGCTCGAGACGCTCTCCATCGGCGACAACCCGCTCGTGGCCGGGGTCGACGCCTTCGGCATGCACCCGTCGCTGCGCGCCGTCTTCCTCGAAGCGACCGGACGATCGGCGGTCCCGATCGTCGCGCCCGCGATCCTCGAGGTGCTCCACCTCGACCACAACGCGATCGTCGATGTCGACCCGCTCGGCGCGTACCAGGCGCTGCACTCCGTCCACCTCGATGCGAACGCGATCACCACGCTCGCCCCGCTCGTCGACGACCCCTGGATCACCGAGTGCGACCTCCTCTCCGTCGGCGACAACCCGCTCGACGCGGAGACCCTCGTCCAGGTGATCCCGGCGCTCTGCGAAGCGCTCCTCGACGTCCAGGGGCCTCCGCTCGATGCCTGCACGCGGTGCGGCGCGCCCCCGTGAATCACTCGCGCCGAGCAACTCGCATCAGCTCGAGATCTCGCTCGCCCAGGCGTCCGGCGTGGGGGAACGCCCGCCTCGCAGGCGCGCGTACGGGCGACGGGTCGCTCAGGCCATCGACTCGAGCCGGGCGACGAGCTCGGGGGAGAACGTGCCCTGCGCCAGGAGTTGCCGCGTCTCCTTGAACGTAACTGTACGATGAACCGCGTCATGACGGCGCGGGCGCGTCCGGACTATACCGGCTGGGCATGGTCGGCGAGCGTGACGGTGCGGAAGACGCTGGCGGCGAGACGCTGCTGAGCGTCCTCGTGCTGGCGGGTCTGCTTCCAGAAGGCGGGAGCGAGCTCGAGGACGCGGGTCTTGGGCCAGGATGGCAGGAGGCAGAGGAGGTCGCGCAGGTATGCCCAGGGCTCGACCGCTCGGGATCCCGACGTTCCAGGACAAGGTGGCGCAGCGATCGCGATCGGCGCCGATCGATCGGTAGCGAAGGTGATCGATCTCGGCCTCGCCAGCGTCGGCGCTCCCTTTCACGAGGCTCAGGATGCGCGCTCCGCCTCGCAGATGTCGCCGCGCGTCAAGTCTCAACTCCACCACGTGATCGGCACCCCCGAGTATCTGCCGCCCGAGGCGGGGCACTGCGACGCCGCGCCGAGCCTGGACGTGTTCTCGCTCGGGACGACGCTGTACCAGCTCTGCACGCAGCTCTTGCCGCGCATGACCGGGCTGCGATCGATCCACGAGGTGGTGCCCGGCAGCGACGCGCCCGAAGATCTGTCCCGGCTGCTCTGCGCGGCGCTCGAGCCGACGCCGGCGACCGCCTTCCGTCCGTGGATCACATCCGCCGCGGACTCGAGGCGATCCTCGCCATGTACCCGGCGACGCCAGCACCGAGGCGCCTGTTCGGCGGCTGCTATGACAAGCTCCAGGTCATCGGCGTCGGCGCCAGCGCGATCGTCCATCGCGCCTCGGATCGCCGGCTGTCATGCGAGGTCGCACTCAAGGTGTCGCGCAGCGCAGACCCGGGCGAGGACGACGTGATCCGGTTCCTGCGCGCGGCCAAGATCCTGTCGGCGCTGCACCACCCCAACATCCCGCGGATCTTCCACTGCGGCGAGGACGGCAAGGAGCACATCTTCGTGACGGTGCTGTGCTCCGGCGTGCCCGCGACGGACCTGACCCGCGAACACGACGTGGGCCCCGAGCAGCCCGCGACGACGCATCCGGCGAAGATCGCCGGGCCTTCCCTCCTGGCCCAAGACACTCGGCAGCGTCAACGTCTTCCGCGCCGCTCTGCCCGTCGATCACGCCCCGCCGATGTAACTCGCGTCGGGCTTTCGGATCACGACGCGGTACACCGGACGGTTACGGAAAAGGAGCAGGGCGAGATGACCTGGCGTGTGTGGGCCCGTGAGAGGGTGAGGCAGGCGAACTTGTTCGTGTCACAAACTTATGCTGTGTCACGGACAGGGAGGCAGCGAGAGCAAGTGAGAGGCCTGCAGAGTAATTTTCGAGATGGGCAAGTTCGCGCCATGGTAGAGATTTGAGGGCTGCACTGGTGTTGGCGCGGACTTTGCCGCATGCTCCGGGCTCTTTATGCACAAGTGGCTCGCGACCCACGGCACAACTTGAAACGCCTGTGATTGCGCGAGGTCGGCCTCGCCTTCGACGCGGCCGCCTCGCGTCGCCCGCGGCTGTTCAGATTTGTGCCACTCTCGCCGGCCAGGTTCGGCCGGCGAGCGGCCCTCGTGGCGATGGCGCCACACGCCGCGCGCGCTGGCTGCCGTGCGGGTAGGCCTCGCCATGAACGTGGACGGTCGGGTGCTTCGCGTCGTCGGCCGGCGACTTCTCCTCGGCGGGTTCGTCCTTGCGTCTGAAGCCCTTGAGCGACGCCCGCGCCTCGATCGGCGTGCGTCGTCGTGCGCCGTTCAGGCGTCGAGCTGCCGCTTGCCGAGCGCGAAGACGATACCGCTCTGGAGCGTGCCGCGGGTGACGATGTGCTGGAGGTTCGCCTCGATCTGCACGAGGGTATGCGCGATCTCTGGACGGATCCCGGTGATGATCACCTCGGCACCCAGCAGCCGCACGGCGTGAGCGGTGCGAAGCAGCGCGCCTGCGACCGCGGTGTCGACGACAGGCACGCCGGTGATGTCGAGGATGACGAATCGTGCGTGCGTGTCCGCAACGCCCCGGAGGATCGCGTCCATGATCTGTTTGGCACGCACCGAATCCAGCGTCCCTATTATCGGCATCACGAGGATCTCATCCGTGACCGGGATCAGCGGCGTCGAGAGCTCCTGGATCGCCTGCGCCTGGGCGAGCAGCACCTGTTGCCGCTGCGCCTCCTCGGCTTCGGCCCGCTTGCGCGCCGTGATGTCGGTGTTGAGCTCGAGCACCTCGTCGACCTGGCCGTCTCGCCCGCGCTTGAGCACCCAGCGGCTCGCCACGATCACGTCCTGGCCGTCGGCGCGGGCGTGCGTGAGCTCGCCGTTCCAGTGGCCGGTCGTCCGGAGGTGCCGGTCGATCGCCTCGATGTCCGCGGGGAAGCGGGTCTGCAACAGCTCGTGCGAGACCCGTCCTATCGCAGCCGCACGCTCGTGGCCGTAGAGCTGCTCGGCGCCGCGGTTCCAGTACGTGATCGTGCCACCGATCGCGCGGGTCAGGATCGCGTCGTGCGTGAGGTCGAGCAATTCGGCCAGCCTGCGCAATTCGTCGGTCTGCCGCGCCAGCTCCTGCCTCGCGTGCTCGCGCTCGGTCACATCCGCGCTGAGCCCGGCGACGCCGAGCAGCTCGCCCGACGGGCTGCGCATCGGCCTGAAGCGCGTCTCGAGAATCCTCCCGTTCTCGTGGGAGAGGGCGGTGTGCGCCTCGCCGGCGAGGGCCTGCTTGATGGGCCCGAGAGTCTCCGGACGGTTAACGTACATGTCCTGGACGTTGAGGCCGACGAGCTGTCCTGGTTTCAACCCGATCACGCGTAGTGCTCCGCCCTCCGATAGCTTCACCACGCCCTGGGCGTCCGTCGCCCAGGCCATGATGTCGAGATTGTCGAACACAATGCGCACGATGTCCTCGTATTCGCTCATGATTGCACCCCTACCGGCCACGCCCACGGTGATAGAGACAAGGTTGGGAGGCCTTCGCCCAGGATCGCATGGGTCGAGGCAGGCTGCACGGGGTGACCGCGTATCTAATTCGCGGTGGAGCCCTCAACGCTGAACGCGATTCGCGTAATTTCCGCTCTCGGGAGATTTCGGCCCCATGCCGAGCTTGCTTCGGGGGCCCCGACCCTCGCAGAAACACCTCGTTGTCGGCTACTACGTTTATTGCCTTCTATTCAATGTTCCATGCTGAGTCGGGCGGCGTATCGCGAGCTCACTAAAGACCGAGGGCACGAGGCGCGCGCGGTCGACGTGGGCGAGTGGCTGCGCCTACCCCCACGTCGCCTGACAACTCGGTGAAGAACTCCGCGGCGCTCGAGAACCCGCTCGGCCCCGCCCAGACGCGGCTGCGACGGGCCCGTGAGCTGCTCGCCGCCGAGGTCGAGCAGGTCCGCGGCACCTCCGGCGCCGCGGATCAGCGCGCGGACTTCGACGCCCGGGCCGCGTCGATCCGCGCGTCCCTTTAATAAGTATTTGCTCGCTCGGCGCCCGCGGCGCTGCTCGTCGAGGCGCTGCTCGCCGCCGCCTTCACCCGGCCCCTTCGCCGGTTCCCCGCACAGATACCCGGTTCGGCGCGACGGGAACTGTGCCTGTGGCCAGCCGCGTTCTGGCGGTAATTGTCTGGCCGAGAGGTCGAGTCGACATGAGCGACGTGCAGATCATCGGTCGTAGCAGCTCACACTTCACCCGCCTGACGCTGATCTTCGCGCACGAGCTCGGCGTCCCGTTCGAGCTCGTGCCGATCCACGACATGACCGTCGTCGAGCCCGAGGTCTACGCCGGCAACCCTGCGCTGAAGCTACCGACGCTGCGCAGGGGCGGTTCGCTCGTCTTCGGCGCCGAGAACATCTGCCGCGCGCTCGCGGAGCTCGCCGACGCGAACCGCCGCGTCGTGTGGCCCGAGGAGACTCGCTCCGACGTCGCGCGCAACGCCCACGAGCTCGTTCGCCACGGGATGGCCGCGCAGGTGCAGCTCGTGTTCGGCACGGTCGTGTGCAAGCTTCCGGCCGACAACCTCTACTTTGCAAAGGCGCGGCAGGGCTTCGACGGCGCGCTGCGCTGGCTCGACGATCACCTGCCGAGCGTGCTGGACGCGATCCCCTCGCCGCGCGACCTGAGCCTGTTCGAGGCCTCGCTGTTCTGCCTCGTCGACCACCTCTCGTTCCGCAGGACGCTGCCCGTCGCTTCGTATCCCTCACTCGCGCGCTTCGCCGAGGGCTTCGCAGCGCGGCCATCCGCGCAGCGCACGCAGTATCGATTCGACGCTCCGCCCGGATGACATGACGCGAAGGACAGGATCGTAGCGAGCCGGGAGCGACCGATCCGGCCGGGTGGGCAGCCGGCGCTCGTCGAGGTGCGGTGCGGTCGGATGGATGGTCGCGACGGCTGCGCGAACGGCAGCGAGAGCAGGGGAGCACCCTTGTCCTACGATGGGCTGCCCCCCGCGCGAGCGCAGAGCCTCCTGGCTTTCTCCGGCGGCCACAGATCGCTCGGGCTCAGGGTGCAAGTGACGCGGGGGTAGACGAAGTCGGTCTCCTGGTTCTCCCGGCGTCGGAGCGCGAGGAATTCGCGACGCTCCTCGTCGTCGGCCAGGGTCAGCGGTGTGCCGTCGGCAAGACGGGGCTGCCCGTCACGCACGTGAACCCAGGTCTTCGAGGTGCGAAACGTGACCCCGAGCCAGGGGTTGTCGGGAGCTCCAGCCGCGGGGTCCAGCACGATCCGGTGGCGGAACCGTCGATTGGTGTCGGCGGAGAACACGACCACACGGCCGTGGAGGAGCGGGATGACGAACGAGGGCCCCCCGAGCTCCTTCGACTCCACCATCAGCCGCCGCGACGGCCCGGCCTCCGGGTGTTCATAACAGGAGAAGAGGGCGATCTCCCCGGCATCGTCCAGGTCGAGCGCCTGGTCCGAGTGGGCGCCCATGGTGGTGTAGGCGCGGGTGTAGACCTCCAGCAGCGCGTTGTTGAAGGGGAGCGCGAGCGAGGCACACGCGTGGATCTGCCGCGCGAGCGTGGTGTGGATCGGTCGAAAACACTGAGCCGGGAGCGTGTACGCGGTGGTGGTGCGGACGATGGGGACCCCGCGCGAGTCGTCGGGCGCCACGAGCACCGCGCCGCGCCGGCCTTTTCCGAGATCCTCGAGCCGAGCCGACGCGGACAGCTCCGCGAAGAGGTCGCCTCGGGTGGGGACGGCGTAGGTGCGGAACGGGTCGGACGCCTCGTAGATCGGCGCCCGGTAGTCTCCCGCGTTCATGCTGAAGCGAAAGCCGTCTCCGTAGTCGATGGGGGCCGACGTCTTGTTCTCTTCGGCGTAGAGCCGGCGAAGCTCCACCATCCCCTCGGGCGTGGGGGCCTCCAGCTCCACCCGCGCCCCGTTTTGGAGCAGGAAGGTGCGCCCATCCTCGTGGACCGCCTCGGTCTTCGAGCAGCGCACCACGTAGCCCAGCCGGGTCGGGAGCCGCGCGGCGTCCAGCTCGGACGGCACGATCTCGTGGGTGTAGCGCCGATTGGTCGACAGCGGCATGAAGAACACCGAGTTGGGATACAGCGTGATCGTGAAATGGTCCGGGAACGCGCCTGTCTCCGCGGTCTCGATCTCCTTGTGTCGGAAGCGGAGCCGGGTCAATCCGCTGATCGTCCGGTGACCGCGGTCGAAGGGATCGCCGGCCATGGGGGCGAGCCGATCGAGGTGTTCGTAGAAGGTGCAGAAAGCCATGACGCCGTGGTCCGGCATGTCCTTGGTCTTGTCGGCGTGAGACGAGATCCGGGCCTTCGCCTGCTTCTTCTCGGCGTCGGCCGGGGTGTTGGGATAGATCTACGCAAGCACGTGATTGAGCGGCGCCGCCCCCGAGAAGACCAGCGCTGCCTCCTGGTTCAGCGCGTCGACGATGTGTCGGTCGGTGGAGCGGAAGTTGTCGGTCGGGCCCGACAGGTTGGTGGAGCAGCGCAGCAGGCGAAAATGGAGCCCGTCCCGCTGCTTTCGGACCGGCGTCAGGTAAATGCCGGTGCGGTGTGCCGTGCCCGGCTTGGTGGATTCGGTCAGCGACTGGAAGGTGTGCTCGCCGCGGATCCGCTCGACGTAGTCGATTTCGGGGTCGAAGAAACACCGGTAGTACACGCCGAGCCCGTGAACGTCGAGCGGGACCCGGCCGGAGCCCACCACCGGCCAGGGGGCGAGGTCACCCGCCGCGTCTCCGTAGGAGCCCTCCCGGATCACCAGGACCCGCGACGCGGCCGAGAGGTCGAGGGCGGCGGCCTTCGCCACGTCACCGCACAGGTAGACGGCCTTCCCCGCGAGGTCGGGCACTCCCGCCGCGGGGTCGGTGACCACCGTGCCGGCGAAGCCGTTTATCGGCGGTTCGTCGCCCTTCGGCGAGAGCAGGATCAGGACCTGGCGGGTGTCGACGATGCGAGCTTCGGGGAGGCGCGGCCGGGCCATGGCGACAGGATATCACCGGGAGAAGCCGGCTCTCCCGCTCGCCGACGCGAGCTGCGCCGGCTGCACGACGTCAGCACGCGGCGAAGGCCGGCGTCACCCACTGACGCGGTAGAAGTCGACGTTGGTGGCGAGGCGCGGCCAGGGTGGCTCCGGCAAGCTATCTTGATCACCGGCTGCAGTCGGCGGCGTCCGCGGGCGCGAGCAGGAACTTCGCCCCTGGCCGCAGGCGCAGCGGCGGCGGATTCTGGCGCACCCATGGTCCCTCGACATCGACGACGACGAGCTCCCCACGCCGCGGGCCCATGCGTACTCGAGTGCCCGCGAGGATCTCCCCCACCGGCTCCGCCCCACGACCGGTGTCGACGTACAGCGGGTGCTCCGCGCCACATCCGTCCCAGTGGGCGCTGCCCTCGAGACTGAGACCGCGGGCCAGGAATTCGCCCTCGGTCGAGTCCTTCAGGGGCTCGACGAGACGGGCCTCGACCCACCCGCTCACCGTGGATTCGGCGAGCGCCCCGTCGGCGATCGGCCAGGCGATCTTCACCTGCGACCCGGCGTCTGCGAGCCGCTTCACTGGGACGGCGCGCTTGAGGTGGAGATGCAGGACCGGAGGGCCGCCGGCCGTCGCCGCCACGGCAATTGGTCCGCGCGGGCGCAGGCGGCTATCGGGGACGGCGAGATCGCTGTAGCTCTCCTCCAGCGCGAGCGTATCGCAGGCGACGTCGACGGTCGGAGCGTCCACGAAGCGGACGCGCCGATCCTTCGGTGGGGCGACGCGCAGGCTTGGACCGCCGACCGACGTCCACATCAGCGGCGTGTTGCCCGCCTGCAGCACCCCGCCGAACACCAGCTCGCCGCGCGTATAGACCGGGAGATCGCCCGGCCTGGGGGTCGTACGCAGGCGCAGCCCGAAACTGGTGAACTCGGCCGTGGCCTCGCCGTCGGCCACGAATCGGAGCTCGTCGGCGCTGAGGATGGCGGCGAAGGCGCGACCCGAGGCGCTCCGGAGCGTGCGCGCCGTGGGGCTGTCCCAGTTGCTTTGATGGAGCTCGCAGGTGCTCGGCGCCGGGGCCCCGGTCGCGGGCGGTGACGCAGCCTCGGCCGTAGGCGGCGGCGTCGTCTCGGAAGGCACGACGGGCGCAGGTGCGGCGCTCGTGGCCGTCGTGGGAGCAGGCGGCGGCGTCGTCTCGGCAGGCACGACGGGCGCAGGTGCGGCGCTCGTGGCCGTCGTGGGAGCAGGCGGCTGGGGTGGTTGGACCGCGGCGCAGCCAACGAGCAACAACAGCAGGGAGAAGCGCGCGAGCATCCGCGTAGGGACAGAACGCGGGCGACGAAGTTCCCGACATGTCAGTACAGCCGCATGGCGACGCGGAGACGGGCAGCTCAAGCGGGGCGCCTCCGGCTGGCTACAACTCGGCCTCGGGCGTACGGCGCGCGGCAGCGCGTCCCCCAAGAGCTGATTTGCGCTGTACGCTATCACGCCCCCACCATCACTGACCGTGAGATCCCCGAGCAGCACGGGCTGCCTGCGCCGGGTGGAACGCAACCCCTACCTGGCGGGGGACGGCGTCGGCTCACTGCTTGCGCACGGATCGACAGATCTTTTCGGCCGGCCCGATGTCGCCGGTCGTCATGAAGTGGCAAGAAATCCACCGGTCTCCTGCCGGCGTGACCGACTGAACATAGTGATTCGGCTGGGCGCCAGGCTCGCTCAAATTCGACACGCAACGAACGAAGAAGCCGCCGCCGGGCAGCGCCCCCTTCGTGGCCTCCTTGTCGTCCGCCGAGCACTTCTTTTTGGCGAGCTCGTCGGCGCTCTTCGGCATCGCCTCGGTGGCAGGCTTCACCATGAAGTTCGCGCCCACGCTCCGCGGCTGGTCGCCTTCCGGCTCGACCGTAAAGTAGGTGTCGTTCTTGCGCTCGAGCTTGTACCCCTGCGGAATGTCTGCCGTGAACCCGGTCTCGCCGAGGGACGGGCTGCCTGCCCCTCCGGCGGCTGCTTGCGTCTTCGACGAGTCAGACGCCTCGGGCGACGCCGCTCCTCGTGCGGCGGTGGGTTGCGTCTTGGGCGAGTCGGACGGCGCGGGCGCCGCTCCTCGAGCCGTGGTGGGTTGCGTCTTGGACGAGTCGGAGGACGCGACTGCAGCTCCTCCGGATGCGTCGTCACTCTTGCAACCCACGACCGCGAGGGCTTTCAGAAGGAAGACGGAGACGCAGATCTTCAGCGGTGCGGCGGGAGCGAAGGATTGCCGGTTCAGCATGGCGCGCTTCATACGACAATCCCGGTTTTTTCTGAAGGAGCTCGAGGCGAGAATTCCGAGGCAGGGCAAGCAGGAGCGGACACATCCGGCAGTCACCGACCGGCTCCGACCGCTCAGCGAGCCCGCCGTCCGACAGGACGAGCACCGACGACACGAGTGTCAGCAGCGTGGGTGAGACCGCGACGAGCACGATTGGCCCGGTCACGGATGGGAGCGCGACGGGCGACCCGTCCGACGACACCGCCCAGAGCGCCGGCGCCATCCATGTCTACTGAACCATCGCGTCGTGAGCCGCGGACGTCGACGCGCCGCGCAGGTGATGCGTGTGAAGGAGGCCGATCTCGACGACCGCGGGCTGCCCCAACCCGAGCGGCCTGGAGCGTACCGCGCGCTCCCCCGGACTTGCAGGCCCTTTGGGGCGAGGGTAGTTTTCGCGCCTGATGATCCAGCCCCGCACCCGCGCCCTCCTGGTCCAACGCCGTCGCCCGCACGGGGTACGACGCGCACAGGACGGCGTGAAGCCGATGCCCAGGTACATCCGAGCGAGTCGCTCGGCGGCGCTTGCCGTGGCGGCCGTGGCGTCCTGCCGGCCGCGCCCCGAGGCGGGAGCGAACGCTTCCGTCGAGCCAGCGGCAGCGGTCGCCGGCCCGAGCATGGAGCCGGTCGACAGCGGCTACGCCGACGTCCACGGGCTGCGCATGTACTACGAGGTCTACGGCGCGGGGAAGCCCCTCGTCCTGCTGCACGGCTCCTACATGAACATCCCGTTGAACTGGGCGCACATCATCCCGTTGCTGGCCAAGGACCGGAAGGTCATCGCAGCGGAGATGCAGGGGCACGGCCGCACGAGGGACATTCCCCGCGAATTCAGCTACGAGGGTATGGCGGACGATGTGTCCGGCCTGCTCGAGCACCTGAAGATCGAGCGGGCAGACGTCCTGGGATACAGCATGGGCGGCGGCGTCGCCTTCCAGGTCGCCGTGCGCCACCCCGAGAAGGTGCGCCGGCTGGTGGTGCTGTCGGGCGTCTATGCGCACGACGGGTGGTGGCCCGACGTCGAGGCCAGCTTTGCGACGTTCACCCCGGAGATGTTCAAGGGCACCCCGATCCACGAACAATACGTGGGTTCTGGGAACGATCCGGGCCATTTCCCGGAGTTCGTCCAGAAGGTGATCGGCATCGACCTGAAGCCTTATGATTGGTCCAAGGACGTGAAGAACATCGAGGCCCCGATCTTCATGGCCATCGGGGACGCCGACGGCGTGCGGTACGAGCATGCGATGGAGCTGTTCCGCGCCAAGGGCGGCGGAAAGATGGGGGACATCCACGGGCTGCCCGAGTCCCGCCTGGCCGTCCTGCCGAGCACGACCCACATCGGCATGATTCAGCGGACGGATTGGCTGATCCCGATGATCCGCGATTTCCTCGACTCCGACCTCGACTCGGCGCCTCCGACGTTCTAGCCGCCGGCTCGACGGGCGCGACGCCAGGCTCGTCGAGCTGCGACGCTGCTTCGGATTCCGGCCTCGCGCTCGGCCTGCCGAGACTCACGGACCCTGCCGGCGATCCTGCGCGTGGCGGCGTGCCCCCGGGAATCTCGGGGGCCGAGCTCCGGCTCGCTGCCGGAGGGGTTGCACGCGGACGCGACCGCGGCAATGCTCGGCGCATGGACGAGGAATTGCGCAACGACCTGATTCGGTGGATCGCCGAGGACGACGAGACGCGCGAGCGACTGGCGCGCGACGGCAGCCTGTTCGCCGGCTACCACCCGGAGATGGAGGCGGTGCACCGACGCAACGCGGCGCGCCTGCGCGAGGTGCTGGCGCGGGTCGGCTGGCCGGGGCGAGCGCTGGTCGGTGAGGACGGGGCGAGCGCGGCGTGGCGGATCGTGCAGCACGCGATCGGCGAGCCGGCGCTGCTGCGCGGCTGCCTGCCGCTGCTGCAGGCGGCCGCGGCCGAAGGCGACGCCGATCCGGCGGAGGTGGCGATGCTCGAGGACCGGATCCGCGTGTCCGAGGGCCGGCCGCAGCGCTACGGCACGCAGTACGATTGGAGCGACGACGGCACGGCGATGGTGCCGATGGTCGGGGTCGAGGCGCCGGAGTCGCTGGCGGAGCGGCGCGCGGCCGTCGGCCTGCCGCCGATGGTGTGGCGCCGCCCACCGCCGCCCGGCGAGTCGCCGCCGGCGGACCGCGCGGCGCGCCAGGCCGAGATGGAGGCGTGGGCGCGTCGCGTCGGCTGGCGCTGAGGACATGGCCTGAAAGACCTGTCGCTCAGGGCATGCCTATATTCGACCACCCCGTCGCACCTTCACGCCCCGACAGGCCCTGCACGGAACCGGCGCTGGACCCGCCTCGGGTCGGCGGGGCGGGCGCTGCGGAGCCCTCGCCCCGTGCTCGATGGGTGGCACCGGCGCGTCGCGCGGGGATGTCCCCGAGGACAGCGTCCTCGTTCGCCGAGGAGCGCGGCTAGGGAAGCTTCCTGAGGGGGATCTCCCTTGGTACCGTGTGCTCCGACGAGCGCGAGCGCATGACGAGCAACGAAAAGGGCGTCGATCTGCAACAGCTCTTCCCCCAAGCTGCCCTCGATGCCGTGCCGCAGCCGATGTGGATCTACGGCCGAGATGGTGTCGCCGCCGGGTGCAACATCACCGCGGAGAAGTTCTGGCGGTTGCCGCGGGAGCACATCGTGGGCAAGTACAACGCCTTCGAGCACGCGGAGACCCCGGACGGGGCGAGCCTCCGCGAGCTCGTCCGCGCCGTCCGTGCGGCGCTGGACGCCGGTTCGGTCGAGGTCTGCGAGCCCGTGCTGATCGACCTCGGCGCGCTCGACGTGACCACGCAAGCCAGCAAAGAACGGGCCTACATCGAGAATACGATCTTCCCGCTGCGCGACCGGGACGGGGCGATCCACTTCGCGGCCGTGCTGCAGCGGAACGTCACCGAACTGGTCGAAAAGCGCCAGGAGGTCGAGCAGGCGACCGCACGCATCGCCGCCCAGAGCGAGCTGATCGCGGCCCTCGAGGCCGCGCAGCATGCCCTCGTCGAGCAGCGTCAGACCATCGAGGAGCTGTCGACGCCGATCATCGAGGTCTCGCAGGGCGTGCTCGCGCTACCGATCCTCGGCAGCGTGGACGAGGCCCGCGCCGGCGAAATGATGCACAAGCTGCTCGAGCAGATTGCCCACAGCAAGGCGCAGTTCGCGATCCTCGACTTGACCGGGGTTCAGAGCGTCGACATCGCCACGGCCGAACACCTCGCGCGGATCATGAAGGCCGCGGGCCTGCTGGGAGCGCTCGGGATCTTGTCGGGGGTCTCGCCGGCCGTCGCCGACGCGCTCACGTCGATCGAAGTCGACATGACGAGGTTCATCACCTGCCGCAACCTGAGCGATGCCTTGACGTACACGAAGCGCTCGCGCCGGCCGGGGCCCGCCGGCGCGCCGATCCCCGGGAGACGTTGATCGCGCCCGGCCGAGGCGGGTACGTTCATCGGCGGGCGGCGACCTGAGCCCGGGGACGCGGCGCGCGACGAGGAACGGTGACGACGGGACGGATCGATCAATTGCGGGACGAGATCGCCAAGAGCCGGCTCTTGGCCGCGCCCTACGCCGACGACGGGATCGTCATCGGCGGCGCGCACGTGCCTGCCGCCGGGCCGACGTGATGGTCAACGTCGACCCTGAGCTCGATGAACGACCGGCGCTGGACGAGGGCCGGCTCCTCGCCGCCGTCGAACGGGTGTTGACGATGACGACCGCGCAATGGCGGCGGATCGTCGGGGCGATCGCCGAGGACATCGAGGACGCGGTCGGCGATCGGAGCGTGAGCGAGACGACCGACGTGCGCGACGACCCGACCCTCCGCTCCGTGGTCGTCCTCACCGACGCCTTCCTGCTCTCCTTCGCCGCGCCGAAGCAGTTCCCCGACAGCTGGATCCGGGCGCAGCTCAGCGAGGACCTCGTCGTCGACGATGTCGTCGTCGACGAGAAGGACGACGGCATCGAGACGGTCCAGTTCGCGTCGGTCGACGACCTCCTGGATCATCTGAGCTCGAGCGACGACAGCTGAGCGCGTCGTCCGCTCGTCATCCTCGGCACGCGGTTCCCCGGCGACGACCTCGCCGACTGCACCCGCGCGGAGCCGCGGAGCACCGGCCCGATCCTCGGCCCCATGCCCGGGCTCAACGGCCGGAGCGGCCCCGCGGGCCCGCTCACCCACAGCGTGATTGCCCATCCCCGGCTGACGCGCGGCGGCGCCGTGGCGGCTCGAGCGTCGGTCCCGGCCTTCTCGCCCGAGCGTGCCGGAGTACTCGCGCGGCGGCAGCGTGATCGGGGGAGCGGCCGCTCGCGCCCCGAGCAGGCGACGCGGACGATCCCCCTGTCGCCGTCACGCCCCGGACCTACGTGCCGACGCGCGGTCGAATTTTTCGTCCGCGCGCTGCGACAACGGATCCGCCCGCCTGTCATGCCCGCAGGAGGCCGGACCACGCGAGCGTCGTGCTCGGCGTCGGGCTCCGCCTGCGCCGCGTCGCGCGCCTGCGCGGCAACCAAGGAATCGTCCATGCCCACCACGTTCACGCGTCCTCACGCCTCGCTCTCCCGCTCCCTGCTCTCCGCCTCGCGTCTCGGGCCCTCGCTGCTGCTGAGCGCGTCCGTGCTCGCCCCCCTGGCCTGCGACGACGCGACGGCCGACCGCGACGACGCGTCCGCGATCGACCTGCGCGACGGCGGCGCGTGTCCTTGCGACGGCGGCGTCGATCACCTCGGCAACCCGGTGAGCACCGACGTCTGCGGCCAGCAGGTGTGCGGCGAAGACTTCCAGTACTACGCCTGCGGCCCGACCGGCTGGGTCGCGCAGGGCGGCGTCTGCGGCGGCGACGACGGCTGCGACTGCCCCGGCGGCACCGACCACCTCGGCAACCCGGTGCACGCGACCACCTGCGGCCAGCAGGTCTGCGGCGAAGACTTCCAGTACTACGCCTGCGGGCAGACCGGCTGGGTCGCGCAGGGCGGTGTCTGCGGCGGCGGCGACGACGCCGGCGACGACGACTGCGACTGCCCCGGCGGCACCGACCACCTCGGCAACGCGGTGCACGCGACCGTCTGCGGCCAGCAGATCTGCGGCGAAGACTTCCAGTACTACGCGTGCGGGCAGGACGGCTGGGTCGCCCAGGGCGGCGTCTGCGGCGGTGATGACGGCTGCGACTGCCCCGGCGGCACCGACCATCTCGGCAACGCGGTGCACGCGACGAGCTGCGGTCAGCAGGTCTGCGGCGAGGACTTGCAGTACTACGCGTGCGGGCAGGACGGCTGGGTCGCTCAGGGCGGCGTCTGCGGCGGCGACGGCGGCGGCGGGCTCGTCTTCACCACGCCGGCGCAGCTGCAGAGCGCGCTCGACAACGGCGTCGACGTCCGCGGCGCGACGATCACCTTCCCGTTCGCGATGAACGTGACGATGAAGGACTTCCGCGACGTGCACTTCGCCGGCGGGGTCGACGGCGGGTGGTTCTTCGGCACCGAGCTCGACGGCGCGGTGTTCTCCGGCCTCGTCCGGCGCGCGCCCTTCCTGTACGCCGACCTCGACGGCGCCGACTTCAGCGGCGCCACGCTCGATCGCTGCGACTTCGCCTTCACCGTCAACGCCGACACCGCGACCTGGCCGGCGGCGAACGCGATCACCCGGACCGTGTGGACCGGCTCGGGCTCGCGCTCGGCGGCGATGCTCCCGCACACGCGGCTCGACACGCTCGTCGCGCCCGCGACCCTCGACGCGCTGCTCGCCGGCGGGCTCGTCAGCGACGGCATGCTCGGGTCGTCGTGGCGCAGCTACCTCTACGACTCGTACCTCGCGTGCGTCGGCGGCGGCACTTCCAAATACTTCCACCTCAAGTCCTACGTGTTCGACGCCGTCGACGGCCGCTACTCGGGCGGCTCGTACGTCAGCCCCGCGGGCGGCCCGACCCTCGCGTTCATGCACGACCTCGACTACGAGAACAACGCCACCCCGGAGTTCGCCGGCTACATCGACCGCGCGCTCGCCGACTTGATCGCCTCGAACGAGGCGGCCTACCTCGACGACCCCTTCGGCGGCCGCGTCAGCTGGTCGTCCGAGCGCGGCGTCGTCGACGCGCTCGCCGACCTCTACGCCAGCCCCGAGGCCTGGTACGCCGCGCTCTTCAATTACGCGGTCCAGTGGAACACCCCGACCGCCAGCCGCAACGCCGCCGAGATCGCGCTCGCGCCGGACACGATCGCCGCGACCCTCGCGACGCTCGGCGGCGCGGCGAGGCAGCAGTTCATCAACCTCGCCGCCGACCGGCTCTTCAGCATGGAGGACCTCGTCGGCGACCCGTATCGCGCGACCATCGTCGCGGCGATCCACGCCGTGCTGCGCGCGCGTCCGGCCGGGGCGATGCCCTGCCCGCACCTGTGAGCGCCCACCGGCGATCGCCTGCGAGGCTCGCGCCCGCGGGCGATCCGCCGGTGAGCGATCCGCGGCCGCGCGTCATGGAAGCCCCCCAGCTCCTGGCAGTTCTCGAGCGCGAACGGCACTGTCAGCGCCCCGAAGTCCGGAACGCCGCCTGTGGGAGCAGCCTCGCCCTCGTTCGTCGGCTCGTCCGGCCTGGTGTTCTGCTCGAGCGCAATGTCCTGATTGCGAGTCACGTAGGCGCGCAGGCCAAAGGGGTCGCCGGAGGCAGGATCGGCCCACGTCTTCATTGGTCTCGAGCAGGGGGCCACGTTCACCGGCGCGTTGGCCCCGCTCGTCGAGGCCCGGGTCCGACCCCGACGCGCGGGGAGGGACGCCATCAGGTGCGCGCGAGCACCGGGAAGCGGTCGGGCAGCGAACGCGTCGCCAGGCCGCGCACGAACAGGTAGGCGTCGGCCTCCACCTCGACCGGCTCGGCCTGCGGCCACCACAGATCGGGGGTGAAGCCGAAGCGCAGCGCCCGGATCGGCCGATCGATCAGGCGCGGCAATTGTTCGCGCAGGTCGAACGGCGCGCGCGCGACGATGTCGTCGATGTGCAGGACGTCGCCCTCGATCTTGGCGAACACCCAGGCGTCCTCGTTCAACGCCCGCAACGGGCTGGCGAATCCGTTGGCGGCGTACCAGGTCGCAATCGAGCCATAGCCGCGGGCGCCGAAGCGATCGCTGATCGGCGTCGCCAGGGCGGCCAGGGCCCGGAAGCTCGCTCGCTGGGCCGGATCGGCGAGGTCGACGACGGGCGCGGGATCGGGGGCAGGGGCGGCGCCGTGCTCGGCCCCGAAGACGTGTTGCGGTCGCGGCACGAAGCCGAAGCGCGGGTAGAAGTGGCGCACCGTCTCGTTGGCGAACAGCAGCACCGGAGCGTCGCCGCAATGCGCCAGAGCGGCGGTCATCGCCGCGCGGGCGAGGCCGCGGCCGCGATGCTCGGGCAGGCAGCCGACCGCGCCGAGCTGACAGCCGACGATGTCCCGGCCCTGCACGCGCAGGCGCATGCGGCTGACCGAGGCATTGGCGAGCACGCGGCCGTCCTCGACCACCGCGAACGCGCGGTAGTCGTCGTCCCATTCGCCCCACTCGCACCAGCGGCGGAAGTCGATCCCGGGGAAGACTTCGGAGATGTACTCCCAATACGCGGCCTGCAAGCGCGAGCTGCGTTGGTCGATCATGGTCGGCCGGGGCATGGGCAGAGATTGTGCCGGGTCGATGCTCGACTCAAGCCGCGGGCCGCGCATCGTCCGGCAGCGTTCGCCACGCGACGGCGGCCTCGAGGGCGCCGAGCGATCGGCGGTCAGCCGGGCTCGGGCGGGTGCACGAAGTCGATGCCTGCGTCGTGGCACCCGACACAACCGCGCTCGCCTGTCCCGGCGACCAGGCGCTTCGCGCCCGCGTCCGTCCCGAATTGTTCGTACCACAACCAGCCCTCGCCGCCCGGCCCGGACGCGCGCAGCTTGAGCATCACCGCGAAGCCGCGCAGCGTCACCAGGTCGCCCTCGTAGAGCTCGCGCACCGCCGCGGACCCGATCGGGTGCTCGCCCGTGCCCGCGCGCATCGACGCGGCCAGCGTCTCGTTGAAGAACACCCGCGCGCCGCCGTGCTCGCTGGTCGCATGCACGCGCGACTGCGCCGGCCAGTCGCGGTAGCCGGACGCGCGCAGCCAGCCGCCGATCGCGGCGGGATCGGCCGGCGCCGCCGCAGGCACGGGTTCGACGGGCTGCGCGGCCGCCACGGGCGCCGGCACGGCCTCTGCGCCGGCGCCGTCGCAGCCGAGCGCCGCGATCCCGAGCGAGAGCGCCAGCCGCCTCACTCGAGCGCTCCTCCGGCGATCCAGTCGTAGACGAGCTGCGCGTCCGCCTCCCCGAGGCCCATCGAACCTGCCGGCATCTTCGCCGCGCACACGTCGCCCTCGTCGAGGGCGATCGGCCGGACGTGGCGCCACAGGACGCTCTCCTCCGGCGCACCGGGGACCACGCGCACGTGCAGGCCGCACGTGACCTGCGACGATTCGACCTCGACCAGATTGGCGTGAGCGGTGGCCTCGTCGGTCATCAGCAGCTCGCCTGCCATGTTGCCGTGGCAGTAGCCGGCGAGACAGCCGTTCGTCATGAAGATCGACTCGTAGACCTCGGTGAAGCTCGGCGCGGCGGCGCCGGTGTCCGTGGTGCTCTCCTCCGTGGTGGTGGAGGTCGGTGCGCCGGTCTCGGTGGTGTCCTGGCCCTGGCCGGTGGTCGGCGCGCTGGTCCCCGTGGTGTCCGGGCTCGACCCGCTCGCGGTCTGCCCGCTGGAATCGTCGGTCGACGAGCCCGGGCCCGTCGACGCGCCGGTCGGGTCCGCGGTCGAGCTCTCCGTCGCGGTGGTGGACGGTGCGGGACTGTCACAAGCGAGCAGCCCAGCCACGGCGAGCGCGGCAGCCCGACGAAATGCATGAAGACGAAGGCGACCGAGATTCATGGGTTTTGACTCCGACCCGAGGGTAGAGCCCGCCCGCACTGCCGACAATTCGTCATTTTTTCACGGCGCTGTATCGCCGCGCTGTACAATGAAGACCACCTGCTCGTCGCGCCGCCGACCGAGCGAGGGACACGGCTCGAAGGCCGTCGCTCGCCGAAAAATACCCCTGCGGGCCCGCAAGCGCGCTCGGGGGCGCGACCCCCGGTTCAGGAGCGACCCCGGCGAGGCGGGCGGGGACGGCCGCGAGCGACCCCGCTTCCGGGAAAAATGGGGGCCCGGCGAATTGATTCCGGGGGACCGTCGAATTCACTCCGCGAGGGTTCGGATAGCCTTTCCGCGCCCACCCCCGCTCGAGCCCCGCGAGTCGCCGATGCCCACGTTCCACCGTCCTGTCCGCACCCCCTCTTCACCGAGCCCCGCACGTCGCTGCGCGGCCTCGTGGCTGCTCGCGCTGCTCGGGGCCGCCTGCGGGTGCAAGCCGCCGGCGAGCGACGATCGAAGCTCGACCGCGACGAACTCGACCACATCGGGTCACGCCGGCGTGCCGAGCTCCGGCTCGTCCGCGTCGACCGGCGCCGGGTCGAGCGACGCAGGCGGCACGGCCGAGCCACCCGAGTGCGGCTCCGGGGCGAGCTGCGCCTGCGGCACGCTGGGATGCGCGTGCGGCCCCGACGGCGTCTGCAGCGAAGGCGCCTGCAACCCCGACACGGGCACCTGTACTTTGGAGCAGGACGGCATGGTGCGCGTGCCGGCCGGGCCGTTCTGGATGGGCTGCCGCGAGGGGGTGGACACCGACGCGAGCTCGGGGCCGTGCCCCAAGACGCAGCTGCCGTACCGCCAGGTGACGCTCGACGCGTTCTGGATCGATCGCCTGGAGGTGACGAAGGGCTCCTACCGCCTGTGCATCGCAGCGGGCGTGTGTGCGGCGCCGCCGCGGTGGGACGCGGAGTGGTACAAGGACGGGACGTTCGTCCCGGGGCAGGACGACATGCCGGTCGCCTCGGTCACCTGGACGCAGGCCAATACGTATTGTGCGTGGCTCGGGAAGCGACTGCCGAGCGACGCGGAGTGGGAGAAGGCGGCCCGCGGTACGGACGGCCGTAAATACCCGTGGGGCTCCACCGAGCCCACCTGCGAGCACGCCAACTTCAGGCCGTGGGACATCGCCGGGGTGAAGCCGGGCGAGGCGTGCCCGTATCGGGCCATGTTCGAGACCCTCACGCCCGTGGGAATGTTCTGCCGGCGCGGCGCTTCGCCGTACGGCGCCTGTGACATGTCAGGGAACGTCCTCGAGTGGGCCGCCGACGGCTACGACTTCGCCGGGTACGAGGGCCTCCCGGCCGAGGATCCGCTCCGCGAGCCGACAGAGGGCCCCGTCTCCCGGCGGGGCTCGGGCTGGGGCGCGTGGACGCTCAGCCAGGGCGGATACTCCCTGCGCACCTCGCAGCGGCAGGGCGGGGGGCGCGACGACCTCAACGAGACGCTCGAGACGGGGTTCCGCTGCGCGCGTTCGGGTTGAAGTCGTCGGGCGGAGTGGGGCGCGCTCAGGGACAGGCGACCGGCGCGGTCAGGTAGCTGTACGAGGAGAACTGCATCATGTCGTGGACGAGCTCTTCGATGTCGGTCCACTCGACGTGGTTGCGGCAGAGCGCGCCGTCGAGGAACTCGGTCATGTCGAGGCCGACGCCGCCGCGAGTGTCGAGGTTCGGGCGGGCCGGGTTCGCGGGCATGTGGTTGCCGCCGAGGTAGCGGACGATCACGTCCTGGAAGTCGGCCGCGGAGCCGAAGGTGTCGAACGTGCCGAAGTTCACCGTCGCCGGATTCGCCGCGAGGATCAGGCCGTCGCCGTTGTCGTAGCGGGTGAACGTGTTCGCGGGCTCGGCCGCCCCGCCGTCCCAGAAGTCCCACAGGATGCGCGCGGACCAGCCGCCGAAGCCCTGGTCTCCGGTCGTGGCGTAGAGGTCGAGGGGCAGCGCGGCGACCCAGGCGCCGGTTCCGCCGCTCGCCTGCTTGAAGTTGCCCTGGAAGTCGAAGAGCTCGCACTCGCCGACCCCGGTGGCGGCCTTGAACAACCAGTTCGTCCCGAGCAGCTCCTTCACCATCATCGAGGCGAAGCCCTCGCCGAACGCGCCGGCCCACTCGTTCGGGCCCGAGTTCCCGTCCAGCTTGGCCATGAACTGGTGCTGGAACCAGTGCAGGGTCTCGTGCGCGAGCGCGAACGGGTCCCTCTGATCGGGGTTCGAGGCGGTGCCGCACACCTCGATCGTCGTGGACCCGAGAACATAGCACGAGGTCCCGCCGCAACCGACGTTGCCGTTGTCGAACTGGAAGTAGAGCCACGGGAAGGCGCCGAGCTCCGCGTCGCCGAGGAGGTACGGCTTGGCCCACTCCTGCAGGTGAATCCCGCTCATGAACGTGGAGAATTCGCCGTACTCGCTGTTGAACTGCGAGTAGTACTTGGTGCCCCAGTCGTGCGAGGACACGTTGGCCGGGATGTTGACGGTGCCGAGCACGCTATGGTGGGTCAGGCCGTTGTAGCCGCGGCTGATGACGCGGAAGACCCCGTTGCCGGCGTGCGGCTTGGCGCGCGCGGTGTAATTGTTGCTGCCGCACTCCCTGGGGACGACCCGTTGCCACATCCCCGATTCGTTGGTGAGGGTGGTATACACATGGCCGCAATCGTCGAGGATCTCGATGGTGACCTTGCGCAAGGGGTGGGTCGCGGAGCTCGTGCTCATGACGCCGTACTGCGGGTGCCTCGCGTTGCCCGGGTCGGCCGCCCCGCTCTGGGTGATGCGCTGGTACGTGAGCGCGCCGCTCATGCTGATCGTGCCCGGCGGGAGCCAGGAGCCGATGTTCCACGCCGGGGGCACCGCCATGACGGGGGTGTACGCCAGGTTCCCGGCCGCGTAGGTGCCGAAGCTGAGCTCCATCGAGAACGGGTCGCCGCTGCTCACCCCGGCGAGGTGAGACGGACGAATCCGCAGCGGCAGCGAGATCTGGGCCGAGCACGGCGCGCTCGACGAGCACGTCGAGTTCTTGATCCACACCTCGCTGGTGGCGTAGCCGTCCGTGCCGGCCTCGCGGATGTTGACGATCAGCGCCTTGCCGTCCATGTTGGTCGGCGTCAAGATCTTGCCGCTCAGCGTGGCCGCGCCGCCCGAGGAGTTCACGATCGTGAACGAGGCGGTGTCGAGGGCCACGGCGGTCGAGCTGCCCACGGGCATGTCCCCGATGACGAAGTCGCCGTTGGTGCTGTCGTGGACCGTGATCGCGCCGGTCGGTTCGGGGGTGTAGCGGACCGTGAACGCGTCCCACACGGTGCGGCTCACCATGCCGTCGGTGATCTCGATCGGGAGGTCGTACTCGCCGGCCGGCGTCGTGTTGGTGGCCGACAGCACGTAGGTGACCAGGTACCTGCCCCCGCCGAGGTCGACGACGAACTCGTCGCCGGGGTCGTACTCGCTGTCGACGGCGCCGAAGTCGACCGCGATGTCGAGCCCCGCCTCGGGCGCGTACACGGTGACCGCCACCGTGTCGCCGGAGGTGTGGGAGAACCCGGCGACCTTGACGTCCAGGATGTCGACGGCGGGGTTGGTGAAGTGGACGGCCAAAGCATCGGTCGTCACGACGCCGCCGCAGGTCCCGGTGGCGACGATCGTGTGCGAGCCCGAGCCGAACTCGGACTCGTCGAGGCACGGCGCCCGCGGCGGCGTCAGCAGGTCCAGCCCGGGCGCGTAGTCGACGAGCAGGGCCGAATCGACGTAGAGCTGGGCAGCCGACGGCTCGGGACAGTCGTACGTGATGTTCACGCACGTCAGGCCGGGCGTGTTCGAGGCGGCGAGGGCGATGTCGGTGGCCGCGAGCGCCACCGCGGGCATCGAGGAGAGGGCGGCTCCGATGGCGGTAAGGAGGATCCGCGCGGTGCTCGGGGAGATGGATTGCACAATCATGTCGAACGTTCCTTCTCGTGCGCTGCGACCCGATCGCCGCCGAGCCGCTTCTGCGGTCGATCTCCGGCGAGCGCGACGCACTCGGGGAAGCGACCGACGCAGGGTGAGCAGAGCGGGGATCAGGCGCGCAGGGCTGTCTCTTAGGGGAGAGTGACGATGTCGCCGGGCGACACCTGCGATGTCGAAGCTCCGGCCGTTTCAATTCGCCGGCACGACATCTTTTTCGCGTGGACGGGACGTCGCCCGGCATGCGCCTGTTGGCGTCGACCCCGGTCGCCCGGGGAGCGCGGAGCTTGCGCGGCTCCTCGTCGCGCCGCTCCCCGGGCCGGTCGGCTGCACGCCGGACGGGCCGGGCGGCCCAGCCCTCGGTCGCGCGGCCGACGACGCGCGCCCGGCGGCCTGCGCCGCCCGACGCGAGGTGGCGCGGCGAGCCGGGGGGTCCATACCTGCCCGCGGAGACGCATGGCACCGAAGGACAGCGACACGATCACGCGACGTCGGCTGGTCGGCACGATGAGCGCCGGGCTCGCGGCGGCGGCCGTCGCGGGCTCGGCCACCGCCGCCGCGGCGCCCGCGAGCGCCGGCGGGTCCGTGAAGACGGCCCGGCCGCAGAACCCGACCACGCAGTACCCGCGCCCGCCGTTCCCGGCGCAGCCGCAGCCGTGGCCAGGGCTGGCGAGCAAGATGACGCCGCGGCCGGACCACGGCGAGAAGAGCTACCGCGGGTCCGGCAGGTTGGCCGGGCGCAAGGCGCTGCTGACCGGCGGCGACTCGGGCATCGGCCGCGCGGCGGCGATCGCCTTCGCCCGCGAGGGCGCCGACGTGGCCATCAACTATCTGCCGGCCGAGGAGTCGGACGCGCAGGAGGTGATCGCGCTGATCCGCGCCGAGGGGCGCAAGGCCGTGGCTGTCCCCGGGGACATCCGCGACGAGGCGTTCTGCAAGAGGCTGGTCGCGGCCGCGGTCGAGCAGCTCGGCGGGCTCGACATCCTCGTCAACAACGCGGCCCGACAGCAGCAGCGCAAGTCGATCCTCGAGCTGACCACCGAGGACTTCGACGCGACCTTCAAGACCAACGTGTACGCGATGTTCTGGATCACCAAGGCCGCGCTGCCGCACATGTCGGCCGGCGCGTCGATCATCAACACCGCGTCGGTACAGGCCGTCGATCCGTCGGCCAACCTCCTCGACTATGCGCAGACCAAGGCGGCGATCGTCGCCTTCTCCAAGTCGCTGGCCAAGCAGCTCGCGCCGCAGGGGATCCGCGTCAACGCGATCGCGCCCGGGCCGTTCTGGACGCCGCTGCAGCCGAGCGGCGGGCAGCCGCCGGACAAGCTGGCGAACTTCGGCGGCGACACCCCGCTCGGCCGCCCGGGCCAGCCGGCGGAGATCGCCCCGCTGTACGTGCTGCTGGCGTCGGCGGAGTCGAGCTATTGCACGGGGCAAGTGCTCGGCGCCTCCGGCGGGACCGGGAAGTTTTAAAGGACAATGGGCGCCGGCGCGACCGCGCGTTCGCGTCCCAGGCCCGACCTGGGTCACGGACAGGGGGAGCTGCGAGCGGGCGACAGCGTGGTTTCCGCGCCGGGCCAGTTTTGGCCGTGGTAGAGCTTCGAGGGCCGCGCTCGGGTGGGCGCGGGACCTGCCGCATGCTCCGGGCGCTTCATGCACGAGTGGCTCGAGACCCACCAGTGACGCCGAGCCGGCGCGCGTCGCTGGCCTACTTCGCCGGGACGTGGGCGCTCCTCACGGGGTTTCGCGCCCACGCGCCGCTCCACCTCGACACCGCCCGCGATCTGCTGATCGCCCGCGATTGCGTGCTCGGCGGTCCTTGCCCCGGCGCCGGGCCCCGCAGCAGCTTCGCGGGGCTGATGCAGGGCGCCACCTGGTCGCGCCTGCTCGAGCTGCGCGAGCTCCTCGGCTGGGAGCTGGCGGCGATCGAGCGCGTCGCCGACCTGCTGGTGGCGTGCGCGGCCGCCCTGGTCCCGCTGGTCGCGCGCCGCCTGGGCGCGCCCGCGAATGCGCTGACCTGGGCGCTGTGGTTCCCGCTCACGCTGTGGACGATCGGCTACCCGCGGCTGTGGAACCCGACGCCGTGGCCGCTGGCGCTGGTGCTGACATTCCTCGGCTTGCTGCACGGGGTGCGCACCGGCGGCGCCCCGGCGCTGGTCGCCGCCGCGGCCGCGCTGGCGCTGGCGGTCGACATCCACGTCGGCGCCGCGGTGCTGGTGCCGTTCGCGGTATTCGTGGCAGCCGCGACGGCGCGCCGGCCGGCGCTGGCGCTGCCGGCGGCGAGTCTGGTGTTCGTCGGCGCGCTCGCGGCGAGCTCGCCCGGGGCGTTCGCCGAGAACCGAGCGATCGTCGCGGCCCATGCGATGGCGGGGCTCGGCGGGCTCGTGCTGGCGCTCGCCGCCGGGCTGGCGGCGCGGCGATGGTTCGCCGGCCCCGAGCTGCGACGGGCGCGGATCGTCGCCGCGCTCGCCTGCATCTACGGTGCGGTGGTGTTGACATTGCTGTCGCGGGTCAGCGGCCACGGGCTCGACCCGCGTTACTTCGCGCCGGTGGTCACGCCGGCGGCGCTCGTCGTGAGCCTGGGGCTGAGCCCGCGGATCCCTCCCCGGGTGCGCCTCGCAATCGCGGGCCTGGTGGCGGCAGGACACGTCGGGCTGTGGGCGGCGCAGCGCGCCTTCGATCCGCAGCTCCGCCTGGTCGAGGCGGAGGCGATCGGGCGCGAGCTGTACGGCCGCGGCCTGGCGTTCGGCGACCTCTATCGCCACCTCCGCGGCCCGCGAGCGTTCGACCTGGTGTCCACGCTGGCCGCGCTCGAGCCGCCCGACGGGCGTGCAGCCGGGCACGAGACGCGCGACCTGCTGGTCGTACGCGCCGACCGCTCGGCGCTGCCCGACCCGCTGCCGGGCGACTGGCGCGTCGTGGCGCTCGAGGAGGGCCGGGTGGCGGTGATCGTGGCCGTCACGCCGACCCTCGATCTGACGCGATTCGAGGTCTGCGGCGATGCGGACGATTGCACCGCGATCGCCGTCGACGTCGCGCGCTTCGCCCAGGGCCCCGGCATGCAGTGGGCCGCGCGCGCCCACGCCGGGCTCGCCGACCTGTCGCGGCGATTCGCCGGCGCGACCGCGGGTCACTATCGGATCCGCCGCCGGCTCACCGAGCCGCTGCCACGAATCGCGCTGTTCCGCGACGATTGCCGGCGCTGGCAGCTCGACGCCGGCGAGCCCGCGGAGGTGGTGGCATTCACCGTGACGCCCGGTCCGCGCTGCCGCTGGTGGCTGCCGCCGCTGGTCGAGGTCGATGTGCGCGATCTCGCGCTGTCCTCGCTGGTGGCGGCGGCGGGCGGGGATTGGCCGCTTTGAGCGGGGGTCGGGCAAATTCGCAAGGGTCGTCAAGTCGGGGGGCGCGGGCTGCGGTACGACTCCGGGCGTGAAGGCGGAGACGCAATCCTTCTACGAGGCGGCGGTGCTGCGCACGGTCGTCCAGATCTCCCGGACGCTCGACCAGGCCCTCGACCTGGCGGCGCTGGCCCGCGGGGCCGCGCTGTCGCCGTTCCACTTCCACCGGGTGTTCCGCGGGATGGTCGGCGAGACGCCGCTCGAGATGCACCGACGCCTGCG
The DNA here is from genome assembly GCF_002343915.1 of Nannocystis exedens. Taxonomy (GTDB): domain Bacteria; phylum Myxococcota_A; class Polyangia; order Nannocystales; family Nannocystaceae; genus Nannocystis; species Nannocystis exedens. Next base: position 9,095,752 of record NZ_NETK01000001.1, read on the forward strand.
ACTCGAGCGAGCCGCACGCGCGCTGCTGACGAGCGACGCCGCGGTCACGGCGATCGCGTTCGACGCCGGCTACGAGACCCATGAGGCCTTCACCCGCGCCTTTCGCCAGGCCTACGGCGTGCCGCCGTCGGCCTTCCGGCAGGGCGTCCCCGATCCGCGGACCGGCTGCGTCCGGCCGCCGCAAGCCGAGCTCGCCGCGCCCTCGGGCGTGCATTACTGCGACGACCCGACGCGCGAGCTCCATGTTCACATCGCCACCAAGGAGTCCATCATGCAAGTCGACATCGAGACCAGGCCCGCCCTGCGGGTCGCCACCGTCACCCACATCGGTCCCTACAATCGGATCTCCGAGGCCTTCGCCCGCCTCGGGGCGCTGGCCGGGCCGGCCGGGCTGTTCGCCAGCCCGGCGGCGGCGATGGTCGCCATCTACTACGACGAGCCCGAGGTCACCCCGCCCGAGCAGCTGCGCTCCGACGCCGGCCTGGTGGTCCCCGAGGGCGTGCCGCTGCCCGCCGGCCTCGGGGAGCAGCGCCTCCCCGCCGGCCGCTACGCCCGGACGACCCACATCGGCCCGTACACCGAGCTCGGCGACGCGTGGTCGCGGCTGATGGGCGGATGGCTGCCGCGCAGCGGGCAGCGGGTGGGCGAGGGCCACAGCTACGAGGTGTACCGCAACGACCCCACCAACACGCCGCCCGAGCGACTCCACACCGAGCTGTACCTGCCGCTGGCGTGATTCGTTCACGCGAGCGCGGGGGCGCGGTCCAGGGAGCGACGATCGGCGCGTGCTCGGCGACGGCGTGCGACTGCGATTGTGCCTGCGTGGAACTGGCCCGTGTCCGCGGAGGTGCGGCTGCACGAGCGTCGCCGGCGGCGAGGGCGTGAGCCCCCGGTTCAGCTTCCCGGACGAGGAGCGACGGTCGCGCTCGCCGGCCGCTCGGCGCGCCGCTGATTCAGCGCCAGGAGGCGCCCCAGCAGCTCGTCGGCGAACGCCGCCGGCCACTCGAGGCGAATCGTCGGTCGCGTGATTCGCCCGCTCTCGTCGCGCCGGCGAAATTCTGCCTCGGCCTGCGCGGCCAGGTCGGTCCAGCCGTAGGCCGCCAGCACGGCCCGGTCGAGCGCCGCGTGCAACTCGCGCAATTCGGCGACGTCGCCGGCGCGGTCCTCCGGGTCGTGGAAGCGGTTGTAGAGGCTCGTCAGCCCGTGGTCGCCCGCGATCATGCAGCGGCGCCGGCATTCGTCGTAGCTGCGCCCGGCGTCGGCCAGCGCCGCGGAATGCTGCCACCCGGCGGGGAACGGGAACGTCTCGAAGCAATCGGAGGGGTTGTAGCGCGGGTCGGCCCGCAGGCTCGAGCCTTGCGTCAATGCCCACAGCTCGTGGACGCGCGACTGCAGCACCGCCAGCGACGCGTGGTCGTCGAAGGTGAATACGTTGAGGGCGTTGGTGAACACCGCGCGCGCCTCGACCAGCGCGAAGGTGACGTACTTGGCGACCACCGGGCAGACGAGCACCCTCGCCTTGCCCGCGATCGCGCGGTACAGCCCGACGCAGGCCTCGTTGTACAGCCACCAGCGCTCGCGCCGGGCCTTGCGCTTGTCGAGGGCGCGCCGCGGCAGCACCCGCTCGCGGACGATCGCCATGCACTGCGCATACCGCTCGGCCTCGGCGAGCGAGAGCCCCGTGAAGTTGATGATGAAGCCCGCGGGCCGCTGCTGCGGCGACGCGGTGAAGGTGCTGGCGTTGAGCACGGGCCGGATGCACGCGGCCTCGTGCGGCGCGGCGCGGATGATGGCGTCGCGCTGCTCGGCCGTCAGCAGAAAGCCGGTGCCGCCGAAGTCGACGCCCTTGTAGCTCTCCTCGGCGCGCTCGCGCAGGCGCACCGCCGTCCACGCCGCCCGCGGCCGCCGCAGGTCGGCGCCGATCTCCGCGACCACCTCGCCGTCGAGCCGGCGCTCGCCCGGATCGCCGCCCTTGGCGACGAACACGTGGGCGACGCGGACGCTGGCGCTCCCGTCCCACTCGGCGCTGCGCACCGCCTCATAAATGATGCCTCCGGCGCGCAGCAGCGGCTCGAGCCCGGTCGCCCGCGTGTCGGCCTCGGCGATCGAATTGGTGGTGACGAACCCGAGCGCGCCGCCGCGGCGCAGCAGGGCGAACGAGCGCCGCAGGAAGTAGGCCGCGAGGTCGCTGTTGCCGTGCGAGCCCGGGTAACAGCGCAGCAGCCAGTCGCGGTAGCGGTCGCCGAACGCGCGACTGATGCGATTGCCCCAGAAGAACGGCGGGTTGCCGACGAAGCCGTCGAAGCCGGGCGGGTCGCGGGCGAACACCGCCGGGAATTCGAGCTCCCAGTGGAATGGCAGCACCGCGGGTACGCCGGCGGCGAGGCCGGCGGCGAGGCGATCGAGGACCGCGAGCGCGGTGAGGTCGCCCCGCCGGGCCGGCTCCACGGTCGCGCGGGCCAGCCGCTCGCGCTGCTCCTCGCGCCGCCGGTCGCCGTCGTGGGCGAAGAACACGGCGACCGCGGCGTCGCCGACGCGTCGCGCCCGCTCGCGCGCCGATGCATGGACGCGCTCGCCGGAGGCCGCCGGCGGGCGCGGTCGCTCGGGGCCCGACCGATGCACCCGTTCGCAGGCGCCCGGGGCAGCGGGCGGGCGCGGTGGTTCGGGGCCCGAGGAATGCGCATTGTCCGTGGCGTCCCGGGGCGTTCGCGTCCGCGCTCGGTCCGAGGAATGCACCGCGTCCGCCGTCGGCGGGCGCACCGGCTCGCCCTCCGACGAATGCACCGACGCGCCGACGGCGCGGCCGGTCGGCCCGCGCGCGTCGGGGTCCCACGAGAACGCCGCGATCTGGGCCGGGCCGAGCCCGACCAGCGCGTCGCCGCAGCGCACCGCCGCGGCCATGAAATGGCGCAGCGACCCCTCGGCGCCGGTCAGCAGCCACAGCGAAAGGCGGGTCAGATCGACGGCGCACGGGTCCTTGTCGACGCCGTACAGACAGTGCAGGGCGACCTGGCGCCGCGCCAGCGCCCCGGCGTCGTCGGCCGGCGGAATCACCACACCGTGATCGCGCCAGGCCTGCTCGAGCCGCTCGCCGAGCTGGCGACATGCGGCCAGCAGGAACGCGCCGCAGCCGGCCGCCGGGTCGCACAGCTTCAAGTCGAGCAATTGCCCCGGCGTCGGCCGCTCGCCGAGCGCCGACAGCAAGGGTCGCAATGCAACGCGCACGATCGGGTCGGCGAGCCCGCGCGGCGTGTAGTGAGCCCCCGCCCGCCGGCGCTCCTCGCCCGGCTGCAGATACAGCGATCCCGGCGGCAGCACTTGCATCGCTCGCGCGCCCCGCCGCTCGGCGACGGCCGCCGCCACGTCCGCGGGCGTGGTCGCGGCCGCGAGCGCCGCCTGCAGCGAGGCGTCGAGCACCCCGCCCGCGGCGGTGAACCGGCGTGCGCGCTCGGCTGGCGCATGGGACAGGAGCTCCGCCAGATCGACGACGCCCGGACGCGCGACCAGGCCCGGCCCGCGCGTGCGCAGGAGGCGGTAGTCGATCAGCGCCTCGTAGACCCCGCCGAGCGCGTCGAGGTCGAGCGCGCCGTACCAGCCGCGCGGGTCGTCCATGCCCCGCAAGGCCCGCAGGGCCCGCAGGACGGCGCCGTCGCCCGGGCCCGCGAGCAGGCGCGAAGGCTCGTCGCCGCCGAGCTCCCGCACCCGCGCGAGCAGCTCCGGCCACGCCGTCCGCCGCTGCGCGAGCGCGTCCGCATCGCCGGCAGCGTCCGCGTCGAGGCGCTCGCCGAGGCCGAACAGCGAGTCATCGGCCAACAGGCCGCGCGCCTCCGCGTGCAGGCGAAACACCGACCGCGTCACCAGACCGATGAGGTCGCGCTGCAGCGGTCGGAGGTCGTCGTGCGGGGCCGTCGCGTCGGCCGGAAACCCGCCCACGAGCTCGCGGAGGGCCTGCAGCGCCATCGCGGCGAGCGCCGGCGTCGCCACGGACGCGGCGAGCGCGGTGCGTCTGCCGGAGCGGGGCAAGGGCCCGGCAGAGTATCACGAGACAGGCCGCGGTCGAGCGAGGTCGACGCGCAGCCCGAGGTCGCCGCCGGCGGTCGGCGCCAGCCACGAACGGTGCATCGAGCTGCGGTTCGTCGACGGCGACGGCGTCGTGAACGTGATGACGTTCTCCCTCTGCGGTCGCTCAACGATCCGCAGGGCCGCGCCTGCGTGCCACGATGAACGGTCGGCGGTCCTTGCCCTTGGTGCCGTGGTGCTCGACCGCGAGGATCTCGAGGCCGTGGCGCGTCAGGGCGGCTTGCAGGTCGGGCGCCCGGAAGCACAGCACGGGCGGGGCCTTGCCGAGCAGGCGCATCGCCGGCAAGAGCACCTTGGAGAGCAGCGGGTTCATGTCGGCGAGGCAGGGCGTCTTGGAGATGAAGAGCCCGCCGGGCGCGAGGGCGCCGAGAGCCGAGGTCAGGGCCGCGTCGAGGTCCGCGACCAGGTGCAGGACGTTGAACGCCAGGACGACGTCGTAGCAGGCCTGACCGAACACGGGGGCATCGGCGTCGGCGACCTGGAACTCGAGGTTGGGCTGCGGCCCGGCGGCGAGCTTCTCGCGGGCGATGGCGATCATCTCCGGGGACACGTCGGTGGCCACGAGGTGCCCGCAGCTCGGCGCGAGGTGCAGGGCGGTGGTGCCCGTGCCGCAGCCGATCTCGAGCACCCTGTGCGTCGGGGCGAGCAGCGCCCGCGTGCGGGCGAGCGTCGCCTCGTAGCCCGCCATGTCCGCGATCGGATCCGCGGCGTACTTGCGGGCGATCTTGTCCCAGAAGCGGGCCTTGGCCGCCGCGGGGCGGTCTGCCGTCACGGCCATGGGGGAGGAAGGAGTACGGGGGTGGACGGTCCCTGAGGTCATGGTGGAGGCGCCTCGCGGCGTGGTGCTGGAATCCTACCCATGCAGGGCGCGAGGAAAAGTGCGGTATTTTGCAGGCCGCTTATGCATCTACGTATGGATCACCTCGACTGGAACCAGCTGCGCGCCTTCCTCGAGACGGCCGAGACGGGGTCGCTCTCGGCCGCCGCGCGCAAGCTGGGCCTGACGCAGCCGACGCTGAGCCGCCAGGTGGCCGCCATCGAGCAGCGGCTGGGCGTGACCCTGTTCGAGCGCGTCGGCAAGGCCATGCTGCTCACCTCCACGGGCCTGGACTTGCTCGAGCACGCCCGCACCATGGGCAGCGCGGCCGAGGAGCTGGCGCTGGTCGCCACCGGGCGCTCGCAGGCGGTCGAGGGCGTGGTCTCGATCTCGGCGAGCGACGCGGTGGCGGCCTACCTCCTGCCACGAGCCATCCACCGCATTCGTCAGGTCGCCCCCGGCATCGTCGTCGAGGTCGTCTCGTCGAACGCCCTCAGCGATCTACGCCGCCGCGAGTCCGACATCGCGGTTCGCCACGTGAGCCCCGACCAGCCCGATCTGATCGCGCGGCTGCTCCGCGAGGCCACGGCCAGCTTCTACGCCTCCGAGGCCTGGGTGGCGGCGCACGGCCACCCCCGCACCGCCGACGAGGCCGTGGCGCACGACTTCATCGGCGCCGACCGGTCCGGCCGCTTCCTCGAGTACCTCCGCGCCCACGGCCTCCCGCTGACGCTCGCCAACTTCCCGCTGTACTCGGAGAACGCGGTGACCGCCTGGGAGCTGGTGCGCCAGGGTCTCGGGATCGGCGCGATGATGGACGACATCGCTCGCCTGACGCCAGGAGTGGTGCGGGTGCTCGAAGCGCTGGCCCCCGTGCGGTTTCCGATCTGGCTGGTCACCCACCGCGAGTTGCGGACCGCCCGCCGGATCCGCGTGGTGTTCGACGTGCTCGCCGAGCTCCTGACCGCGCCTTGACCTCGACGCCGGGCGCGTCCGCTCCTGCGGTGCGCGAGCGGCCCCCTCGTGCACGCGGCGATCTTGGTACGATGGCCACCATGGGAACTCAGTACGGGGCCATCGTGCATGGCCGGCGCGGCGACACCGACGTGACCTCCACCGTCGAGGCGCGCTCGGTCGAAGGCGGACGCTCCGTCGCGCTGATCGCGGTGCAAGGCACGCTCGCCACCCCCTCGCTCGAGAGCGTCAAGGGGGCCCTCGCCGGCGTGACTCGCGTGACCGAAGGGGCCGCCGCGACGCTGGCGAAGGCCGCTCCTCCGCCGCCCTATGCCTCGGGCGTGGCTGTCGTGCTCCTGTTCGCCGACGTCGCGCACGTGGCGGCCCACGGCGGCGCCCGCTGCTACCGCGAACGCGGCGGCGTCCTCGAAGAGCTCGCCGCAGGGGTCCACGACGCGCAGCCCGGCGACGCCTTCGTCGCCGCGAGTCACGCCGGCTTGCAGGTGGGTCGCGCCTTCTTCACGACAGCGAGCCGGGCCGCCACCGACGCCGAGTTCCGCAACAACGCCCTGGACGCCGCGCTCGAGGCCGCGCTCGCCCCTTACTCGACCTTCGTCGCGGTGGCCGCTGCGCGTCTTCCTTGAAGCGCACTCGCTGCGCCTCCACGCGGCTCGGCGCGGCGGCGCCGAGCCGCGTACGCCACCCCCAGGAGCCGCGCCCTCGGCAGGCTGCCCGCGGTGGACGACCACCGGTCGCGGCGCTCGTCTAGGCCGGCGGCTTCGCGCGATCGGCGTTGGCGGCGAAGGCCGCGGCGGCGTAGGCGGCGAGGCCAGGACGCGTCTTGTCGATGTTGGCGGTGAAGCGCGGGTCGTCGACGTAGAGGCGGCCGAGGCCGCGGTGAAACGCATGGGAGCAGGGGTAAAACCAGCGGTCGATGTGCTGGCGATGGGCCTCGGCGGCGTCCATCGCCTCCGGAGCGTCGGGCGCGACGCCGGCGGTCATGAGGTCGGCGAGGCGGGCGAACGTCGCTTCTGCCTCGCTCTTGATCTGCTGCCAGTCTTGCTTCGTGTAGCGGGCGGTGCGGCGCTTCGACTCCTGGTAGGCCTCGGACTGGCCCCAGCGTTGTTCGACCTCGGCCTCGTAGGCGGAGGGGTCGAAGCCGTCGAACATCTGGATCATCTCTTCGCGGGTCATTGGTTCCTCATTTCCGAGGCGAGCGAGGGCGGCATCGACGGCGCTCAACAGGGCGTGCAGTCTCGCCGCCTTCTCGCTCAGCAACTGTCGCTGCATGCGCAGCGCCGCCGCGATGTCGAACTCCGGGTCGCTCAAGGCCCTGCGGATCTCTTGCAGCGGGATCTCGAGCTCGCGGAAGAACATCACCTGTTGCAGGCGAGCGAGGTCGGCGTCGTTGTACAGCCTGTAGCCGGCAGCGCTGCGTCCGGACGGACGGAGCAGGCCGATCTCGTCGTAGTGATGGAGCGTGCGCACGCTGACTCCGGCGATTTCGGCGACCTGACTGACGGTGAGTGCCATGGTTTTGCCTCGCGTCCTCGGCATGGGCATAGCCCCTCACGTCGCGTGAGGGTCAAGCGGGTGGATCGGCCCCGGCGGTCGTGGTGAGGGACAGGGCCTCACGTCGCGTGAGGGTCGAGCGAGTGCAGGCGCGCGAGCTCGTCGAGGAGGTCGACCTGGGCGGGGTTGATCTTGGTGCGCGCGGCGGCGAGCGAGAAGAAGGCGGCGCGATCGACCTCCGGGAAGCTCTGGCGCTTGCCGGAGCGGGGCGGCCACTCGATCTCGAAGGTGTTGCTGCGCAGCGCGGCGGGGTCGCAGTCGCCGCGGCAGGCCCAGGCGTGGACGACCTTGCCGGCGCGCTGGCGGATCGGCGACAGCGCGACGAAGGGGCCGGCGAGCTCGACGCCGGTCTCCTCGGCGAACTCGCGCCGGGCGGCCGTCAGCGGGTCCTCGTCCGGGCCGAACTCGCCCTTGGGGATCGTCCACGCGCCGGCGTCCTTGCGCGCCCACAGCGGGCCGCCGGGGTGGACGAGCAAGACCTCGAGGTCGGGGCCGTGGCCGCGGAACAGCAGGATGCCGGCGCTGTGCTTGGGCATGCGGGGAGTGTAGCCCGGGCGGGCGAGCCTCGCGCCCGCGCGCGCGTCGGCGGCATAGACTGGGCCGGCGATGGATGCTCCGGGCCCGTTCTTCTTCCTGGTGCGCGACGGGGTGGTGCCGCCGGAGCTGCTGACGCCGCTGCTCGCTCGCCTGCCGCCGGAGCGGTTCGTGCGGACGAGCGTGCGCGACGGCGAGGGGTTCGACTCGCAGCGCTGGCCGGTGGCCCGTGACGCGGCGCTGGCTCGCGTGCTGGCGCAGCGGTTCGCCGAGCCGGAGGTGGCGCCGGCGCTGGTCGAGGTCGAGGCGGCGGCCGGGGACGCGCCGCGGCTGCGCTCGCTGATGCGGCGCGCGGCGGCGCGGTGGGCCGCGGCGGCGGGCGGGAACCCGGCGCTGTTCCAGCAGTGGTGGCGCGACGCGACCGCCGACGACCTGGCGGTGTTCGCCGAGCCGCCGTGGCCCGTGCGCGCGGCGTGGGTGGTGCTGAACCTGTGCTCGGCGTACCACGCGGCGGCCGACGGGCTGTACGCGTTTCACGTGCAGCGCGGGCTCCCCGGCCCGAGCGCCGAGGCGGTCGTGCAGTTGGTCGAGCAAGCGCTCGCCGACGGGTGCCTCGACGTCGCGGGGCTGGTCGCGGCGGCAAGCGAGCTGGTGGTCGATGAGGCGATGTCGTGAAGACTGTTCGGTTGAGCGCCGGCGAGCTGTCGTCGCGGTAATCTGCGTTGCACGGGCGCCGGCGTGCCCGGGCCGCTCTTCCTCACGCGTGATTCGCAGGTCGTGCGAGCTTGGGTCGGCCGTCTGTGTTAGCCTGGCTCGGCTTCCATGCGCGTGGTGACCGGCTGGAGAATCGCGTTGGCGCTGCTGATCGCAGTCTCCACCGCGCTGCTGTTCGCCACCGGCGCGCGGATGCGGATCCTGGAGGGCGCGAGCGAGGAGGTCTGCTCCGCCGGGCAACACGATGTCCCGGTGGTCTCGCGCCAGCAGGATTCGTTCGATCGTTCGGCCCGGCGGCACGAGACCGATCCGGTCCTGCCGCCGCGGTCCGACGATGACGCGATTGTCATGAGCGACGCGTTCTCGGCGTGGCCGTTGCCGGCGCCGAGCGCGGCGCCCCGCACGCGCGTGAGGACGACGCAGCAGGCGCGCGGGCCCCCGACCGGTCGGTGTTGAGTCGCGCCGAGCGCCCGGAGTCTGCCGCGTCCGCCGATGATTCGTCGGTGGTTCGTCGCAGCATGTGATCTCGCATCATCACCCACCCTTGTCGGCTCGCGTCGGACCATCCGGTCGATGCGGTGTCAGGCCGCGCCTTGGGTCTTCGCCGACCCGGCGACATCCAACCTGTCCTTCGCTCGCCCGAGCCGTCCGCGGCCCGTGGCTGGGCTTCGCATTGCCCGAATGCGAGGCCGTGGGCCCGTCGCTCCCCTCCGCCGATGCACTCGTTGTCCGATCCGCCTCGAATCCCCGCGCGCCTGCTCGAATCGTGGGCGGGCGTCACCGGCCACGCGCTGTCGCTCCATGCCGCGAGCGCCGCGGCAGGCGGGGACGTGCTGTCGCGCTGCGATCACCGGCGCGTGCTCGCCGACTGCTGAGCGCGGAGACGAGGTTTCGATGGACGCACCGATCCACATCGTCCCGCAGTTCGACGTGACGCGCGCCAGCCTGCTGTCGGTCCGCCAGCCGCGGGGGACCGAGCTGGCGATCCGGCTCTTGATGCTGGCGCTGCTGCTGTTCGTGGCCGCGCTGGCGCTGGTGCCGTGGCAGCAGAGCGTGCCCGGAGAGGGCCGCGTGATCGCCTACGCGCCGCTCGACCGCCAGCACGCGATCGAGGCGCCGATCGACGGCCGCCTGCAGACCTGGCACGTCGAGGAGGGCACGCACGTGAAGGCCGGCGACCCGATCGCGGACGTCAGCGACAACGACCCGGAGATCCTGGCGCGGCTCGAGCGCGAGCGGCTGGCGATCGAGGCGCGCAAGCTGGCGGCGCAGAGCGCGGTCGACGTGGCCAAGGCGAAGATCGTGGCGCTCGAGCTGAGCCGCACGGCGCAGTCGTCGTCGGCGGAGCTGCGGGCGCGGATCGGGCGCGACCGCCAGGACGCGGCCCGGCGAGCGGTGGACGCGGCGGTGTCGGCCGCCGAGACGGCGCGGCTCAACCTCGTGCGCACGCAGGCGCTGTTCGACGAGGGGCTGGCGTCGTCGCGCGACCTCGAGCTGGCGCGGCTCGAGCAGGCGACCAGCGCGGCCCAGCTCGACACGGCGAAGGCCTCGCTCAAGGCGAGCGTGCGCGAGATCGGGGCGCTCGACGCCGACGCCGACGCGGTCGACACCAACGCGCGGGCCACCATCGAGGAGGCGCGCAGCGCCCACGCGTCGGCCGAGAGCAACCTCGCCGCCGCCGAGGCCGACCTGGTCCAGCTCGAGGTCCGGATGGCGCGGCAGCGGCGGATGAAGATCGTGGCGCCGCGCGACGGGACGATCCTGAAGCTGATCGGCCGCCACGGCACCGACATGGTGGCGGTCGGCGACGTGATCGCGACCTTCGTGCCCGACATGGGCGCGAGCGCGGTCGAGCTGTGGGTGGCCGGCAGGGACGGCCCGCTCATCGCCCCCGGGCGGCACGTCCGCCTGCAGTTCGAGGGCTGGCCGGCGGTGCAGTTCGTCGGCTGGCCGTCGGTCGCGGTCGGCACGTTCGGCGGGGTGGTGGAGTTCGTCGACGCGCTGGCCGACGAGAGCGGCCGCTTCCGCGTGGTGGTGTCGCCCGATCCCGACGATCTGCCGTGGCCCGACAACCGCTGGCTGCGCCAGGGCGTGCGCGCGAACGGCTGGGTGCTGCTCGAGCGGGTCCAGCTCGGGTTCGAGCTGTGGCGCCAGATCAACGGCTTCCCGCCCGCGCTCGCCGCGTCGCCGGACGGCGGCGGCGAGGCGTCGTGAGGGGGAAGGCATGTCTCGAAGGACAGGTGGCCGAGGGGCGAGGGCGTGGTGCGCGAGCTCGACCGGGCGCGGCGGGGACGACGACGCGGACGGTTCCGCGCGGCCGCGGGGGGACGGCTGCGAGCGTCGCCCGCGTCGCGCGGAGTCGAGCGGCGCGTCGCGGGCGCGCGGGGCCGAGGCGGCCCGGGAGGTCTCGGAGAGAATATGCATAGATGTCCGATTGGACATTAAACATAGGCGCCTGACTCGCCGGTCCGCGGCGTCGGGCGGCGCCGTCCGAGCCGCCGCGTCGCCGGCCGCGGGGCCGGAGCGCTGGCGCGCGCAGATCGGGGAATATCGGGCTACGACGCACATTCGCAATCGTCGCCTCGCTCGAATGTGAGCCGCGGGCGGCGCGGCCGACATGACGTATTTTTTATCGTTGCACCGCGATCCGAGCGATCCAAGAACCTCGGTCGAGTCCGGAGCCAATACCCGGATCGGAGGCGAAACATGCGGCTCGAACATGCATTCACGAAGTGCCCGGGGACCAAGCAAGGCGATCCGGCGGAACACCTCATCGACGGGGTCAACGAGGGCCAGTACGACCACGGCGTGGCGGAACTGCTCTCAATCGCGTCGGCCTGGTCCTACGCGGACCTGGGGACCTACACCGAGAAGCTGTGCCAGATGGGGCTCGACGGCGAGGTCGTGGGCGTCTGCGCGCGCAACGAGGCGATCCTCGTCGACGCGGCGGCCTACCTGTACCAGAGCGCCGACAAGCGGCTCGGGATCCTCACCCTCCGCGGCGTACAGCAGGATGACATCATCCCCTGGCTGACCGACCCGCGAGGGAGGATGACGCCGTTCCCGATGGTCGGTTCGGCCCATGGGGGCCTCTATCGCAGCGGCATGGCCCTCTGGCCGACCCTGCGCGAATTCCTGGCGGCGTTGTACACGGGCAAGCCGCTCGGCAAGCGGCTGACCGAGCTGTCCCCGAAGAAGCCGGGGAAGCGGCCCGAGAGCGAGGTCGAGCAGGTCGGCAAGAAGAAGCCGACGCTCGAGGCGCTCTACATCACCGGGCACGGCACGGGCGGCTCGCTCGCCGGTATGGCGACGGCCGGTATCCATATCGACCCGAAGTTCGCGCCGATGCGCCAGCTGGTGCGCGGATTGTATGCCTACGGCCCGGCGATGTTCGCCGACCCGACGCTCGCCAGGACCCTCAACAAGCTGTTCGGCGAAAAGACGTACCGCTTCATGTACGAGAACGACTTCGTCACGAAGATGCCGCCGCGCTCGGTCGGGCGCTACGAGCACTTCGGCCGGCAGCTGGTGTCGTCCAGCCGCGACGGGGTGTGGGTCGAGGAGATGCGCCTCGATCGCCAGCTGCGGGCCCACCTGACCGCGAACGTGATCGGTGCGGTGGCCTACGCGAAGGACGCGATGTACCTGTCGATGATGACGCCGATGCGCTACGCGTGGGGCGACCACTCGCCGACCAACTATATGCGGATCTCGCGGAACGCCTACGTCGGCCTCGGCCATCCGTGAGCGGCGAGGGCGGGCTCGAGCGCGGCTCGAGCCCGCCCGGTCGATTGTGCAGAGCGCGGAGCGGTCAAACGTCGCCGGGCTCGCTCGGCGCCGCAGGGCGAGTGACGCCGCGCAGGACCGCGACGCCGGCGGCCGCGAGCGCGAGGTCGGACAGCGGATCGCTGCCGGTCGCGTCGCAGCCGCAGCCGGCCGGGTCGCCCTCGGCGCCGCCGCTGTCGCCGGCGCCGGTCGCCGACGCTTCGCCGGTGGTGCCATCGGTGTCTCCGGTGGTCGGCGCGGGGCCGGTGGTCGGATCGCCGGTGTCGCCGTCGGTGCCGCCCTCGCTGCCCGCCGAGGTGGTGGGCGCGGGGCCGGTGTCGTCGCCGGTGGTGCCGTCCTCGCCGGTGGTGCTGCCGTCGTCGCCGGTGGTGCCGGGCTGCTCGACCGCGGGGAAGGGGCCGCGAATGGCGAGGGTGAGGCCGTCGCCCTGGATGTTGACGAACAGGGTCTTGCCGTCGGGCGAGAAGCAGACGCCGGCGAACTCGCTGTCGCTCTGGGCGTTGCGGGCGAAGTCGTAGACCTCGCCGGTGGGGGCGAGGACGCGGACGAAGTTGTCGCCGTCGCCGTCCTCGGCCATGAACACCTCGCCCCACGGGGCGACGCAGATGTTGTCGGGCATGTCGAGCAGGTCCTTGTCGTCGGAGCGGGCCAGCAGCTCGAGCGTGGTGCCGCGAGCGTCGTCGACGAGCTTGAAGATCTGGCCGCCCGCGGCCGGGCCGCCGCTGGTCGAACAGACGTAGACCGCGCCCTCGAAGTACCAGATGCCCTCGCCGCGGATGATCAGCGCGGCGCCCTTGTCCTGGGCCTCCTCGCGCAGCGTGTCGCCGGCCGGGTCGGGGTCGTCGATGTCGACCCATTCGCACTCGACGAGCTCGGACACGTCCATGGTGGTGGTCAGGAAGTTGTCCTGACCGACGACCTTGAGCGCCTGCAGCTTGCCGGTGAACGGGTCGGCCCTGTCGGTGGGGACGAAGCGGTAGAGACAGCTGTCGGCGCGGTCCTCGGTGAGGTAGGCGACGAGCGTGTCGGGGTCGACGCAGGCGGCCTCGTGATTGCATCGACCGTAGCCGACGATCCGCCGCGGCATCTGCACGGTGTCGGCGTCGGTCCGGCACAGGAACACGTAGCCGTGGCCGTCGTCCACGTTCTCCTCGCAGCTCAGCCAGCCCCACGGGGACAGGCCGCCGGCGCAGTTGCGGATCGTGCCGACCAGCACGAGGTTGCTCGCCAGGACCTCGAGGGTGTCGGCGGCGAGCACGGTGCGCGTGACGCCGCCGACGGCGGCCGGATCGTAGGCCTCGGGCGGCGGGTCCTGGCCGTCGCCGTACGGGGTGTCCGAGGCGTCGGGGCTGAGCTCGTGGTTGCGCATCAGGATGATGGTGTCGTCCGGTCCCGCGAACGCGCCCATCGCGTCCGGTGAGCCCGGCACGCGGTAGCCGTCGGTCATCGCGTCGCCGGTCTGACTGATGATCGTGTAGGAGAACCCCGCGGGTAGATCGAGGACGCCCTCGGGGTCGGGGACGAGGGCGCCGTAATCGGCGCGCGCGGTCCGATGATAGGAGAACACCAGCGGCAGGGACGCGGCGGCGGCCGTCGCCGCCCCGCCGCGCAGGAAGGCGCGACGCTTGAGCATGAGGTCGTAGGGACGCATGGCGCGCATCCTGGTGGACCGGCAAAGTGCTGACAAACGACGTCTCGAGCGATGATTCGACGAAAATGTCACGACCGCAGAGCGAATGTCACGAGTCGACGGCGCGCGGGCGCGCGCGTGACCCGGTCGTCACGCAGGCGCGAAAGCAGTCTATTTCACGGGAGCGAGACGGGGGCGTTCACGCCCCCGTCCGGGGCGCGCTGCGGCCTCGGGGCCCCGAGTCGTCCGGAGTTCTGTGTTACCCTGGGCCCCGCAGGTGCAGGACTCCCTCCCCGTCGGCACGCTCATCGACGACCGCTACCGCCTCGTTCGGCTGCTGCGGAAGGGTGGAATGGGCGAGATCTACGCCGGGGAGCACATCGGCACCCACAAGCGGGTGGCGATCAAGCTGCTGCGCGAGCCGTGGAGCCGCGAGCCGGTCACGCGGGAGCGGTTCAAGCGCGAGGCGCAGGCGACGTCGCAGATCGTCCACGACCATATCGTCGAGACGCTGGACTTCGGGGTGACGCCCGACGGGGTCTGTTACCTGGTGATGGAGCTGCTCTACGGCGAAGACCTGCAGGCGACGCTGCTGCGCGAGGGCCGGCTGCCGCTGCGGCGGGCGGCCGACATCGTCATGCAGATCTGCAGCGCCCTGGCCGAGGCGCACCGCCACGGGATCATCCACCGCGACCTCAAGCCGGGCAACTGCTTCCGCGTCGGCTTCCGCGGGGTCCAGGACTTCATCAAGCTGATCGACTTCGGCATCGCCAAGCGGCTGCCGCGGATCGACAACATCAGCCAGGAGTCGGTCGCGCTGACCGCCGAGGGCACGATCCTCGGCACGAGCTTCTACATGGCGCCGGAGCAGTCGACCGGCGGGCCGATCGACCATCGCATCGACGTCTACGCCGCCGGGGTGGTGCTGTTCCAGCTCGTCACCGGCAAGCTGCCGTTCCGCGGCCCGACCGCCGCCGACACGTACCGCCTGATCCTCACCGCCGAGGTGCCGTCGGCCCGCAAGCTCGCGCCCGAGGCCGAGCTGCCGGCCGCGCTCGACGAGCTGTTCCGCAAGGCGCTGCACAAGAACCCCGCCAAGCGGATCGGGTCGATGGACGAGCTCGGGGCGGCGATCGCGGCGGTGGTGTCCTCTGGCGCGAAGGACAGGCCGAAGGGCGACGGCGCGGCGGCGGCGGTCCGCGACGCGGCGGCCGAGAACCGGCGCGGGCTGCGGATCGTCGGCACGGTGGCGCTGGTCGCCGCGCTGGTGACGGCGCTGGTGATCGCGCTGATCTGGCGGGTGTGATTCGGGGCCTGTCCCGAAGGACAGGCAGCTTCAGGCGACGTCGAGCACCCGCTGCAGGGCCGGCCGGCGGTACTCGGCGCCGCCGGTGAGCACGGTCAGGTTGGCGAGGATCCGCGCCTCGCCGGTGCCGTGGGTGTGGCCGCAGAGGACGGTGAGCCGGCGGTCGGGCCTCGCGGCGGCGGCCTCGCGCAGGGCCTCGCCGACGGCGGCGCAGGTGAAGTAGGGCTGCCAGTCGGGCTCGGAGTGGCGGCCCTCGTGCCAGCAGGCCGCGGCGAACGGCGGCACGTGGGTGACGACGACGACCTCCGCGAACTCGCGCAGGGCGTCGCGCAGGAGCGGGCGCAGGGCGGCGGCCTCGGCGTCGCCGCGGGCCCGCAGCTCGGCGTGGAGGCGGCGGCGATCGGTGCCGCGGAACAGCCGCGGGTTGGCGCGCGCGACCGGATCGAGGGTGGCCGCCAGCTCCTCGATGTGGAAGAAGTCGTTGAGCGCGACGGGCGTGGTGTCGGGGTTGCCGATCCGCGCGTCGGCCCAGCCGTCGCACCCGATCAGAGCTGTCCGATCGGTCAGGCGGACGACGCCGGCCGCCGGCAGCCAGGCGAGCCGCGGCCGCCGGGCCCCGAGGTCGAGCACGGCCGCACGCACGGCCGCGACCGAGCTGCCGTAGTAGTCGTGGTTGCCGAGGACGAAGTAGATCGGGCCCGGCACGCCCTGCGCGAGCATGCGCAGGTGATGCTCGAGGGTCTCGGCGTGCGAGAGGTCGCCGCTCAGCACGAGCGCGTCGGCCCGCGGCGCGGCGAGCTCGGCCGCGAACCGCCGCACCTGCTCGTCGTCGAGGAAGTCGAGGTGGATGTCGGTCGCCCAGGCGAGGCGCACCGGCCGAGGATAGCCCGGCCGCCGCGAGGGCGGCAGACGAAGGATGTTGCGCCGTTCGGTGGGCGAGGCGGCGCGGCGGACCTCCTCGGGCCGCGCCGATCGTGGTACAGTCGCCGACATCCGGATCGTCGATCCCGACCAGGCTGACGGCCTGCTGGCGCGGATCGACCGCGCCGCGATCGCGCGCGCCGGCAAGATCTTCAACGTGCCGCGGAGCCAGAGCGGGCGCAGATCGACGGCGCGATGGCGCTGACGCGCGACAGCCGGGCGATCGGCCAGGAGCAGGCCGAGAGGCCAGGGGGCAAGACAGCGACGGCGCTGGTCGCCGCGACGACGGCCAGGATCTTGGCCACGAGGATTCGTGGCTGGGTCTGCCGGCGGCGACGACCTCGGGCTGCCGTTCTGGTCGAGGCCGGCTATCGCCGGCGTCGTTGCCGTCCCTGCTCCATCGCTGGGTGACCATGACGGTCGGCGGGTCGCCGGGAGTCCGGTCGACGGTCCGCTCGCCGAAGACGAGGACGAAGCAACCTGTCTCTTCAAGCAGTCCGTCGGAGAGCCCCTCGGGCACACAAGTCGAGACCACGTCGAAGGACGGCTCTGTTGAGACATCGCGCGTGGCCGAGCGACGGCACGGCAGACGTTGGCGGGGGCGAGCCTCGCGGGAGTTCCCCTCGACGTCATCCGGCAGATCACGTGCCGACTTCCGGTTCTTGCAGGAGTATCAGTCGACGGGCAGCCGACGATCGCGTTCGAGCTGCGCCGAGGAGGCCGGCGCCCGTTGTATCGGCTCGGCGTGAATGCGACCGAGGGGGTGGTCTATACCACGTTTGACGCCCCCAAGCCCGTGTGCGAGGATGGCCTCGCAATGCCCACGGATGCCCAACTGCGCGCAGGTCGCCGCGTTTCGAGATGTGCGTGATGGAGGCGGCGATTCGCATCGGCCTCGCCCTCGCGCTCTCTGTCCTCGTGATCGCGCTGTTCAGGCTCGGCCGCCGCACCCCGGGCCCGCGTGGGGAGGAGGTGCGCCCGCGGGGATGGGACTCCATCGTCGGCAATGCGCTGTTCCTCGGCGCCTTGTGGGCCTTGGTCGGCGTCATCGCGGCGTTCATGGTTCTCGGCGGTAACCTGGTCGACGCCGTCCCACCGGTCGCCGACCTCGTCGAGGTACGGGACGAACTCGGCGACGCACCGCTGGAGTGCGGCCCCCCTGGCCCAGATGGGCAGCCACACCTCGTCGAGGTCGTCCACAGCAACGACCAGGGGCCCTGGCTCACGCAAGCCGCCGGCGACTTCATGGAGCAGTGCCCGAACATCCAGCTGCGACTGACCGCGCGCGACGATTTCGAGGCTGCCAGCGCCATCCTCCGCGGTGAACTGCGACCGACGCTGTGGGCGCCGGCCGAGGAGCTCTCTCTGCGCTACCTGGAGATCCGCTGGCGAGAGCAGTCCAACGAATTGCTGTTCCGGATGGATGAACGGCGCCCCCTCGTCCGCTCGCCGCTCGTCGTCCTGCTCCACGAGGAGCAGTTCCGGGCGCTGCGGGCGATCCGCGAGGCTGACCGCGAAGGGGTGGGGTTCTGGGTCGACGCGCTCTGTCCCACGATTCCTCGCGCACCCGCGCTCGACGGTGTGCTGCAGGAGGACATGCTCCCAGGTTACTGGCTCGACTGGTACCTCCAGCGGAACCCGCCGCCGCGGCCCGACCCGCCGCTCGTGACGAAAAAAGGGCGCTCCGCCCCCGCGGTCCGGCCGGCGCCCGCCGATCCGCTGATTCCGACGCCCGAAGAGATGCGCTCCTGGGGCCGCGTCAAGCTGGGATTCCCCGCGCCGACGTCCTCCGCCGGCGGCCTCTCGACGCTCCTGCTGATGGCCCGGCAGCACCTCCTCGCCGACACCGCCGGCGACATCGCGCTCGCACTCGAGCGCGAGGGCGAGGTCTTGCAGCGGTGGCTGCGGCGCTGCAACGCGGGGCGTGACAACTGGTTCGGCTCCGCGCTCCTGCTGACCGACCACGTCTTCGACCTCGGCCCGAGGAGCTATGACGGCGTCGTCACCTACGAGAGCCTCGTCTTCCCGATCCTCGCGCGACTCCAATCCGACGAGCTTAAAGAAGTGCGGGTGTACTACCCGTCGACGACCCTCGTCGCCGAGCACCCCGCGGTGCCGATGTGGCCCGACGACGAGGAGCGCGCCCGTGAACTCGACGCCGCGCGGCTCTGGCTGCAATACCTCGAGAGCGAAAAGGTTCAGCGGAGCGCGATCTCGCATGGCCTGCGTCCGGGGCGACTCGAGCGCCCGCTCAGCGCTTTCGATCTCGAGAAGAACCCCTTCCTCGACCTACGTCGCTTTGGCATCGAGCTCGAGCCGACCATCGAGGAACCGCCGCGACCAGACGGGGCGGTGCTCCTCAGGCTCCTCGAGCTGTGGCGAGACGCGACCGGCCGGAATTGAGTGAGCTCAAGGCGCAGCGGGCGACGCGGGGGCCGCGGACGCGGGGGCCGTGGACGCGGAGGCCGTGGACGCGGAGGCCGTGGACGCGGAGGCCGTGGACGCGGAGGCCGGCGGCGAGGCCGTCGTCGAGTCACCACCGACGTTGAACAGCAGCGAGGAGCTCGAGCCGGCTCCTCCGCCGAGGACGAGCACCTTGGAGTTGGACGACTTGGCGAGCTCTGAGGTCGCTTCGAGGTCGCGCCAGCGCAGCACGTCGGGGGAGAGCTCGCCGATGATCGTGTTGTAGTCGCGGATGCCGCTCGCCTCGGTCCGCTTGCGCTGGGCCTCCGCCTCCTCGCGCTCGAGTCTGTGGCGATACTCGAGCATGAGCTGTTCCTGGCGGTACCGCTCGGCGATCGCGGTGAGGACGACCTCCGGCAACTCGAGGTCGACCAGCTCGAGCTCCTGGATCTGCACGTACGGCTTCCCCTCCTCGTCGTCGCCGAGTTCGTCCCGGCCGAGCGCGGAGATCCGGCGCAATTCGAGCATCAGGTCGTTGGCGCTCGAGTAGATCTTGTACGCCGGCCGATCCCCGAAGGCCCGCCGGACGTGGGCCTGGATGTCCGGCTGGATCACCCGCTCGAAGTAATCGGGGCCGATGTCGCGGTGGAGATGCCCGAGTATGTCGCTGTTCGGCCGGAACTTCACCGAGACGGCGACCTGCAGGTTGAGCCCCTCGTCGCTGAGGACGTCGAAATGCAATGTCTTCTGCTGCAGGCGCACCTCGTACAGCGTCAGGTGGTCCCACGGCGGGATGATGTGCAGCCCTTCGCCCCACACCCTGTCCGTCACAGTGCCTCCGGCGAAATAGCGGTACATCACCCCCTGGCTTCCGGTCGGGATGGTGATGAACATCCGCGGCCACAGGAAGCCGAGCAACAGCAGCACCACGACCAGCGCGGTGTAGGTGAGGTATTCGACCTGGCGGAGCGTCTTCTCGCTCCACTCGCGCAAGGGCGACCGGTCGTCGACCTCCTTCGTCTCCCGGGTGCTCGCCATGGGACGTCAGCCTGCTCGCCGATTGGCCTTGCGCGGACCCGAGAGCTGGGCGGCGATGAATCCGCCGATCGGCGTCAGCACGATCGACAGCAGCACCGTCCACCAGAAGCCGAGGCGCCGCGTCGTGCCGAGCAGCCCGAGCGCCAACAGGGTCACTACCGGCAGTGCGTATACGAAGAGCAGGGTCAATTCCATCGACCGCTCCTTCGGACTACGCCGGCCCCTGGGGCGACACGGACGGCGCGCCGGGTCGATTCTGCATCTTGGCGACCTTCTCCTTCGCGCCCTCGAATTCGCGCCTGAAGTGCTCGCGCATCCGGCTCGGATCGAAATCGAGGAAGGTGCCGCCGGATTCGAAGTGCATGACGAAGACCCGGCCAATGGCGTGAGTGAAGGCACCGGACGCGACCGGCACGCTGACGATCCCCAGCGCCGTCCCGACCACGGGAATCAGCTTGGCCAGGCTCATCCCGAGCGCCGCGCCGACACCGACGCCGCCGATCCCGACGAGCAGCGAACCGACGAGCTTCTTGGCGAGATCCTCGCGGAACGCGATGCCGTAGAGCGCGGACAGCTCCTTGAGCTGCTTGACCTGCACGGCGCTGACGGCGAGCACATCGGCGATCGGGATCGGTACCACCCCGGCGCCGAGCGCCCACAGGACGTTACGATGAATGATCGCGTCGGCCTGCATCAGCCGCGTTTCCGGATCAGGGGCTACTTCTTTCACTTGTGTCGTCTCGCTCACCATGGACGGTACCTCACTGCATTTGAGTCCCAATGTCAAGGTCGCTGCATCGTTTTCCGTGCCGCGCACGGCGCGCGGTTCGGCCCGAGGAGCCCGCTGCGGCCCCGTTTGGTAGGCATGAGCGCTCACGCTCGGCGCGGTCGCCTGTCGTTACGATTCGTCGATCATCGCACTGCGAGGCCTCAGGGGCCCACCCGGGGGGGGTGCCTTCCCAGAGGACCTGATGCGACGATTGTATGGTTCGGCGGCGCCCCTGTGACACGAGTCTGATCGTCGCCTGCGGCCCCCTCGATCTGCTCGCGTTCGTGTGCGGGATCGTGGCCATGAGCGGCTCCCTGCCCGGGTACGCGGACCAGCTCGACGGGGCGCGCAAATCCGCTCGGTTCGCTGGCAATGCCCGGGGAGGTGCGCTCGAGACCTCGGCCATCCACGGTGAGTCGATACACGTGCAACGTCTTGTTCGCCGACAAGACGGTGCGCGGACGGCGAGGACGCGCCGCGCCGATGCGTGCACCGGAAGAAGGTCGGCCCTGCGACGACTCCGCGTCTGTCGCTTGGGGACACAGCACGTTACGACGACCCTGTTCACCGTCGTCGTTCGCCACGCGTCGCGCACCGGGTGTTGACGGCGACCGGCCGACGTGCGAGCGTCCTGTCGTTCACCACACCTGGATCCCGACCCATCAGGAATACTTCCATGCGCGACGACGAGACGGATGACACCCGGCGTTACGAGGTGGTCATCAACCAAGAGGAGCAGTACTCGATTTGGTTCGCCGACCGCGAACTGCCGGCCGGATGGCGCAAGGCGGGCAAGAACGGCACCAAGCAAGAGTGTCTCGCCTACATCGATGAAGTGTGGACGGACATGCGGCCGCTGTCCTTGCGGCTCGCCATGGCAAAGGCCGCGGAAGACCGGACGGGCTGAGCCCGCGCGGCCAGCGGCGTACGACGGCATCGAGCCATGACTATCGTCGAACTGTTCCTCGACGAGGCAGGGAGGGAGCGACGCGCGGTGCTGGCCGCGGCCAGCCTCGCCGGCGTCGCCAACGTGTTGGTGCTCGCGTTGGTCAATGCCGCGAGCGCTTCGTCCGACCCGGCCGAATTTCGCGTCTTTGCGATGTTCGCGCTGGGCGTCGTCCTGTACGCCGTCGCGGGGCGTGCCACGTACCATCGGTGTGTGGCCATCGTCGAGTCGGCGCTGCACCGCATGAAGACCCGGATCGTCGACAAGATCGAGCGCGCCGATCTCGCCAGCATCGAACGCATCGGCTCCGCCGAGATCTTCGACCGCATCACGGAGAACGTGGCCGTGATCTCCGGATGGGCAGGGAACATGGCCCACGTGCTGCAGTCGGCCAGCATCTCCGTGTTCGCCTGCCTCTACCTCGCGTACGTGTCGCCGACCGCGTTCGTCTTGCTTGCGCTGCTGACCGCGATCAGCGTGAGCATTTACCGCGCCAGGCTCCGCGAGCTCGACGGTTACTTTCAGGAGAAAGCGCAGACACGCCTGCGCTTCTTCGACTCTCTGACGGACCTGCTGCGCGGCTTCAAGGAGGTCAAGTACAGCCGTCGTCGCGGCAGCGAGCTGCGCGCCGACATCGTCGCTCACTCCGAGCGAATGCGTCACGCGACGGTCCAGTCCGGCCGGATCTTCGACGACAACTGGATCTTCGCCAATTGCAGCCTGTTCGCGCTGCTCGGCACCGTCGTGTTCGTGCTCCCCCAGCACGTCCCCACGGACACGGCGATGACCGGCACCCTCGTCGCCGGCACGATGTTCATCTGGGGCCCGCTCAGCGGCATCATCAACGGCGTGGCCGCGTTCACCCGCTCCAACCAGGCGCTGGCCGAGATCGCGGCGCTCGAGGCCAAGCTCGACGCGGCCGGCCTCGAGAGCTCCGGACCCGGCGAGGACCCCTGGGGCGGGCGCTTTTCGTCGATCGAGCTGCGCGGCCTTCAATACGGCCATGCCGGGGGCACCGATCAAGGCTTCCACATCGGCCCGATCGACCTCACCGTGAATGCCGGCGAGGTGCTGTTCATCGTCGGCGGCAACGGCAGCGGCAAGACGACCCTGGTCAAGACGCTCACTGGCCTGTATGCGCCGAGCGGCGGGCGACTGCTGGTCGACGGCATCTCCGTCGACCAGCACAACGCCGCCGCCTACCGCGAGCTGTTCACGACGATCTACTCCGACTTCCACCTGTTCTCGCGCCTCTACGGCCTGGCCGACGTCGATTCCGGCGAGGTTCACCGGCTGCTCGCGCAGATGCACCTCCGCAGCCAGACGTCCTTTGCCGAGGGGAGCTTCACCAAGCGCGAGCTGTCGACCGGCCAGCGCAAGCGCCTGGCGATGATCGTCGCGCTGCTCGAGGACCGCCCGATCTACGTCTTCGACGAGTGGGCCGCCGACCAGGACCCCGAGTTCCGCAAGTATTTCTACACGGAGCTGCTCCCCACGCTCCGGGCCCGCGGAAAGACCGTCCTCGCGGTCAGCCACGACGACCGCTATTTCTCCTGCGCAGACCGTGTCATCACGATGGAGCAGGGACAGATCCGCGCCGTCCAGCGCTCCGCCGAACGCGCCCGTCCTTGACCTGTTCCGGGTGATCGATGTCGGGCGCGCCGTGCTCATCTCAAACCGCCTGGCTCGGTGGAAACGCCGCGTCCAGGACCGCCTCCCAGTTCACCGGCAGTTGCGGGACGCCGGCGGCAGCGATGCGCGCCGTGAGCTCGTCGCGGGCGGTGACGCCGAACCTCCGGACGTAGGCCGACAAGTACTCCGGGCGGGAGAACAGGAACATCAGATCGGTGAGCTGCATCGGGCGAATCACCAGCATCGGGTGCGGTGCTTCGAGCGGGCGGTAGTCGGGGTTGTGCAAGCCGGGCTCGCGGCAGCCGGGATAGAATTGGCCGATCATCAGACCCCGGGCGGTGATCTCGGGCTTCAGCGCCTGTTGCACGGGGTCGATGAACCGCGGCCCCGCGTCGTTCGGCAACCCGGGGAATAGGGTCAGGATGGCGCGGAACTCGCGGCCGATCCCGGTGGTGGGGAGCTCCGCGGGAAAGCGTGCCACCAGCGCGCGCATCACCGACTCCACGGCGGCGGGGCGGAGCTCGCCCTCGTACACATGAAAGCGGATCGATCGGAAGCGGTTCAGGCCGGGCTCGACGAAGGGGCACACGGACCCCTTGCGACCGATGATCGGGTTCGGCCTGGAGATGAACGTCCTGAGCCACGTCAGCACCTCCAGCAGTTGCGCGCGAGCAGCTGCCGGGAGACCGGCGCTCTGCTCTTCGAGCTGCTCGGCGCATAACAGCCGAGCTTGCGATGGATCTGTCAATTTCAAGGCGTGTCCTCCCTCCGTCCTCGAGCGCCCGTCTCACGTGCCGGCGAGGAGCCGGCGGGCGCGCCCCCGAACGTGTCAGCCGAGGTGCTGCATGCGATGAGGCCCCGCAGCGACGAGAGGTATGCTCCCGCGATCCGCTCGATCGTCGAGGTCTCATGGACGGCGCTGCTGAAGCTCCAGGCGAGCCGCAGTCGCCCGTCCACCACGATGCAACTCACCACGAGCTCATGAAACAGCGCCATGCTCGGGCTGATGCTCGTATGCGCCGTCCCGTCGAATGTCCAGGGCGAGCCTGCCTCGTACTGCCCGAGGTAGTTGAACACCACCGGCATGGGTACGGAGAGCGACGCGCGTACATTCGCGTCCGGATGCGCATACCGCAGCCAGCCGTATCCGAGGCCCCGGCCGGGTACGGACCGCAGCTGCTCTCTCACGTCGCTCAGCAGCACAGCAGGGTCGCAGCCCGGCAGCACGCTCAGCCACAGCGGGAACAGCGACGAGAACCATCCCAGGGTGCGAGACACGTCCACGTCTGCCAGGACAGGCTCGCGACCGTGGTGCTGCAGCGCCACGCAGACCGTATCTGTCCCGGAGGCGGCGCTCAGCGCGGATGCGAGGGCCGACAGCAGGACGGCGTCGATCTCCGTTCCATGCGCCGAGCCCACGGCGTGGAGGAGTGCGCCGGTCTCTGCCGGCGAGAGCTCCACCTCCACCGTGCGGCTATCCCCGAAGGTCCCCGGCGCGCAGTCGCGATCTCGCACGATCGGAGTCATGCGACGAGCGCACTGCGCCTGCCAGTACCCGAGCTCCTCCGACAGGCCGCCGCCGGCGATGAACGCGTGGAGTCGCTCGGACCACTGGCGGAGAGACGTCGTCTTGGGTCCGAGCTCCGGCGTCCGCCCGGCGATCAGCGCATCGCATGTGTGCTGCAGGTCCTCGCACACGATTCGCCACGACACGCCGTCCGTGATGAGGTGGTGCATGACGAGGACGAGCTGTGCGCCCCCTTCGCCCAGCTCCAGCCACGCAGCGCGGCAGATCGGGCCTCTGGACAGATCCATGCCGCGTTGCAGCCTCGCCACCGCCTCGGCCGCCGCGGCGTCGCGGGCCGAGCGATCCAACGCCGACAGATCCACCCGCTCGAGCACGATGGTCGCCCCCGTCTCGTGCTCCTGAACCCACCCGGACTCGGTGCGACGGTACCGCAACCGCACCGCGTCATGCTGCGCTGCGACGACCCGCAGCGCCTCTGCGGCGAGCTCGGGCGAGAGCGCGGGCGGCGGCGTCCAGCGCATCGCGGGACAGTAGTGATGGGCGTCCACTGGGTCCCCATCCAGGAACCAGTGCTGGATCGGCGTCAGCGGCACCGTCCCGATGACGGCTTCCTGCTCCGCCAGCACGGCGCTCTCTCTGCGCACCACCTGCGCGAGCTGGGCCACCGTCTGATGCGTGAACATGTCGCGTGCCGTGAGATGGAGGCCGGCTCGCTTCGCGCGACCGATCACCTGGAGCGCCAGGATCGAGTCCCCTCCGAGCGAGAAGAAGTTGTCGTGGATCCCGAGCGGCGAGCGCTGCAGCACCGCCGACCACAGCTCGGCGAGCACGCGCTCGGCCTCGGTCCGCGGCGCCACGCAGGACGGCTCGACCGCGTCGCGCGTCGCGTCGGGCGGCGGCAGCGCCTTGCGGTCCACCTTGCCACTGGGGCTCAGCGGCAGCGCCGTGAGCCGCGCGAACAGCGAGGGGACCATGTACGTCGGCAGCGCGGCCCTGAGGTGCTCACGCAATGCATCGTCGGTGCATCCGCCCTCGCCGAGCACCACGTGCGCGACCAGGCGCCTGTCACCGGGCGCAGGTTCCCACACGACCACGGCGCACGCTCGCACGGACGGGTGCGACGACAGCACCGCCTCGATCTCCCCGAGCTCGATGCGGAAGCCGCGGATCTTGACCTGGTAATCGATGCGTCCGAGAAACTCCAGCGCTCCGTTCGCGTCCCAGCGGACGAGGTCGCCCGTGCGGTACATCCGCGCCCCGGGCGCGGCGGAGAACGGGTCCGGCACGAAGCGCTCCGCTGTCAGGGCGGGCCGGCCCAGATAGCCGCGCGCGAGCCCGGCTCCCCCGATGTACAGCTCGCCCGGGATGCCTACCGGCGTCTGCCTCAGGTCTTTGTCCACCACGTAGAGCTGCGTATTGGCGATCCCTCGACCGAGCCGGACGGGGCTCCGTCCGGAGTCGACGCGAGAGAGCGCGGACCAGATCGTCGTCTCGGTCGGCCCATACGCGTTCCACACGGGGGATGCCCTGCGCGCCAGCTCGACCGCCAGATCCGGCGTCATCGCCTCCCCGCCGCACAGCACCTGCAGGGGCCTCTCGCCCTTCCAGCCAGCGTCCAGCACCATGCGCCACGTCGCCGGCGTCGCCTGCATCATCGTCGCGCGATCGAGGGCGCTGACCAGCGCTTCGCCGTTGCTCGCGTCGTCGCGGGACGCCAGGTGGATCGAGGCCCCCCGGATCAGGGGCATGAACAGCTCCAGCCCGGCGATGTCGAACGACATCGAGGTCACGGCCAGCATCGCGTCCCGGGGCCCGATCCCCGTCTGCTCGGCGAAGGAATGCAGCAGGTTCGTCAGCGCAGCGTGCGGGATCTGGACGCCCTTGGGCCGCCCCGTCGAACCCGACGTGTACAGCACGTAGCTCGAGTGGCCCGGCCCCACGGGGACCGCGGGGGACGTGCGCGGCTGCTGCCACACGGGCGCGCCCGCGTCGAGGTGCACGGTCACGACCTCGTGCGGCGGAAGACTGTCTCGGAGGCGCGCCTGCGTGAGCAGCACGGCGGGCCGCGCGTCCGTCAGCATGAACGCCAGCCGCTCTTGCGGATAGCTCGGGTCGAGCGGCACATAGGCCCCGCCCGCCTTCAGAATTCCCAACAGCCCCACGACCATCTCGAGCGACCGCTCGACGCACAGCGCCACCAGCACCTCCGGGCCGACGCCCAGCCCGCGCAGGTGATGGGCCAGCTGGTTCGAGCGCTCGTCGAGCTCCTGGTAGGTCAGCTGCTGCTCGCCGAACACCAACGCCACCGCGGCCGGCGTCCGCCTGGCCTGCTCCTCGAACAGCTCGTGGATGCACCTCTCTGCGGGATAGGCCACCGCCGTGTCGTTCCACGCCGCGAGCTCCGCGTGCTCCGCCGCCGTCAGGAGGTCCAGCTGCGACAGGCGCTTGTCCGGGCGGAGCACCGCGTCTCGCACCAACACCTGCAGGTGCCTGCCGAGCCGCTCCACCGCGCCGGCGTCCACGCGGGCCGTATCGTAGGTCAGGGAGACTTCGGTCCCCTCCGCGTCATGCAGCACCCCGAGCGCCAACGCCTGCTTCGCGGTCACCACGCCGGTGGGCACCGCGTCGAGGAGCGGTGACCAGCCGGCCACGGCGCCGGTCGTCGGCGGCGTCACCTCGAAGAAGGTCACGTCGAACAGCGGATTCTCCCCGGCCTGCCGCGACAGCCCCTGATCCTGCACGACGACGTCGAACGGCAGCGCCTGGTGCTCATAGGCGTCGAGGGCCGTCCGCCGGGCCCGCGCGAGCAGCTCGGCGAAGGTCGGGTCGCCCGAGAGGTCGGTCCGCAGCACCACCGTGTTGGTGAAGAACCCCAGCAGGTCCGCCGTGCCCGGCACCTCGCGGTTCGCAATCACGGCGCCGAGCCCGAAGTCCGTCTGGCCGCTGTACCGCGACAGCACCGCCGTGAGGGCGGCATACCAGGCCATGAAGGGCGTGCATCCGTGGGCCCGCGCGAGCGCCTGCAGCCCGCGGCTCGCCTCCAGCGGGACGCGCAGCGCGACGCTCGCTTCGAGGCCGGGGCCGCGCGCCGGAGCGGCGCGAACGATGGGGAGCTCCAGCCGGGGCACGCCTGCGAGCCTGTCCTTCCAGTAGGCCCGCGACGCCGCGAAGCCGCCGGTCGTGAGGGCTTCCTGCTCGGCGCGCGCATAGTCGGCGAACTGGTAGGGGAGCGCCGGCAATTCCGCCGCTTCGCCGCGGCAGCACGCCTCGTACAGGCGCGCGAGCTCCGAGAGCAGCACCCCGCTGGACCACTCGTCGGTGATGATGTGGTGTTGGAGGACGAGCACGACATGGCGCTCGGCCTCCAGGCTCACCACCAGCACGCGCGTCAGCGGTCCGGTCGAGAGATCGAAGCGGGCCCCGATCTCGGCCTCCAGGTGGGCGCGCAAGGCGGCTTCTCGCGCCGCCTCGGACAGCGCCGAGACGTCCTCCACGCGCAGGGGGATCGAAGCGCTCTCCGCCACCCTTCGCGTCAGCACGCCGTCGACCTCGGGGTAGGTGGTGCGGAGGATCTCCTGCCGCTCCGCGAGCCGCTTCACGCTCTGGCGTAGCGCCGGCTCCGAGAGCGCGCCGCGGACGACGAACACGTGCGGGACCTGGTACGACCGCGCCTCGGGCGCGAGCTTGTCGACGAACCAGATCCGCCGCTCGGTCCCCGCGAGGCCGTCGTACGCGGGCTCGGCCGCGCCGCGCGGGGAGGGCGAGAGCGCGGCCACGGGCGCCGGTCGCGTCTCCATCCCGTCGAGCCACGCCGCCAGGGCCGCGATCGTCGGTCGCTGCAGCAACGTGGCCAGAGTCAGCCCGAGCCCGAGCCTCGTCTTCACCGCGGCCGCGACACGCACCGCCAGGAGCGAGTGGCCGCCGAGCGCGAAGAAGTCGTCGTCGATGCCGATGGGGCGCACCTCGAGCAGCTCTTCCCAGATCGCCACGAGGGTTCGCTCGACCTCGGTCCGTGGCGCCGTGAATGTCTCGTCCGCGCCGCGGGTCGCCTCGGGGGAGGGCAAGGCCTTGCGATCGACCTTGCCGTTGGCGGAGAGCGGCAGCGCGTCGAGGAAGACGAACGCCGACGGGAGCATGTAGTCGGGCAGGTAGCTCCGCAGGTGCTCGCGGAGGGAGCCCGCCGCGAGCGCGCCGTCCTTCGCCACCACGTAGGCGACGAGGCGGCTGCTCCCCGGCGTATCCTCCCGCGCCACGACGACGCACGAGGCCACCGCGGCGTGGGACGAGAGCGCCGCCTCGATCTCGCCGAGCTCGACACGGAAGCCGCGGATCTTGACCTGGTGATCGGCGCGGCCGAGGAACTCGAGCTCGCCGTCCTCGTTCCAGCGCGCGAGGTCGCCGGTGCAGTACATGCGGGCGCCCGGCTCCTTCGCGAAAGGATCGGGCACGAACCGCTCGGCCGTCATGGCGGGACGGTGGAGATACCCGCGGGCGAGGCCGACCCCCGCGAGGTGGAGCTCCCCGGGCATGCCGATGGGGACCGGGCGCTTGGCGGCGTCGAGCAGGTAGATGCGCACGCCATGCACGGGCCGGCCGATCGAGAACCGCTCGGGCCGGGCGGGATCGAACCAGGCCTGGGCGGCGAAGATGCTGAACTCGGTGGGGCCGTAGGAGTTGAGGACCTGGCGGCCCTCGGCCCACTGGGCGACCAGGGACGGCGGCGTCTTGTCGCCGGCGAGGGTGATGTGGCGCAGGGCCGGGGCGCGGCAGCGGAGCACGCGCAACATCGCGGGCGGGATGAAGGAGAAGGTGATGGCGCGGTGCTCGAGGCACTCGGCGATCCCCTCGACGGCGTCGTGGGCGTTGCTGGGCAACACGCAGGTGGCGCCGTTGCACAGGGAGAGCATCCAGTCGACGATGGCGCCGTCGAAGGCGATCGCGGCGCTGAAGAGGATGCGATCGCCGGGATGGACGGGGATGTGCTGGCGCTGGAAGGCGACGCGGGCGGCGAGCCCGCGGTGCTCGTTGATCACGGGCTTGGGCTTGCCGGTCGAGCCCGAGGTGAAGACGACGTAGTTCGCGTGCTCGAGGGTGACGCCGCTCGCGGGCGGCGTGATCGGTTGCGAGGCCCACTGCGCCGCGTCGGCGTCGAGCCGCACCACCGTCACGCCCGGCGCCGAGAGCCGACCCTCGAGGTCCGCGTGCGTCAGCAAGACCGGCGCGTCGGCCTCGGCCAGCAGCAGCGAGAGCCTGTCCGGCGGAGAGGACGGGTCGAGCGGCACGAAGGCTCCCCCGGCCTTCAGGATCGCGACCAGACCCACCACCATGTCGAACGACCGCTCGACGCACACCGCGACGCGCACCTCGGGCCCGACGCCGAGCGCGCGCAGGTGGTGCGCCAGCCGGTTGGCCTGCGCCTCGAATTCCCCGTAGCGCAGCTGCCGCCCGTCCTGCTCGAGCGCCACGGCCTGCGGCGCCTTCGCCGCCTGCTCGGCGATCCGCTCGTGAATGCAGCGGGCGGCGGGATCGGTCGGCGGCGTGTCGTTCCACGCCGCGAGCTTCTCGGTCTCCTCGTCGGTCAGCAGCTCGAGCTGCGACACCCGCCTGTCCGGGTGCGCCGCCGCGTCGGTCACCAGCGTCCTCAGGTGCCCGCACAGCCGCTCGGCCGCCGTTCGTGAGACGCGTGTGGTGTCGTACAGGACCTCGACGAGGGTCCCCTCGGCGGCGTGCTGCACGGACACGGCCAGCGCGTTCTTGGCCGTCGTCACGCCCTGCGGCACCGCGCCGAGGCGCGGCGACCAGCCGGACGCGGCGCCGGTCGTCGGCGGCGTCACCTCGAAGAAGGTCACGTCGAACAGCGGATTCTCGCCGGCCTGCCGCGAGAGCCCCAGCTCCTGCACGACGACGTCGAACGGCAGCGCCTGGTGCTCATAGGCGTCCAGCGCCGTCCGCCGGGCCCGCGCGAGCAGCTCGGCGAAGGTCGGATCGCCCGAGAGGTCGGTCCGCAGCACCACCGTGTTCGTGAAGAACCCCAGCAGGTCGGCGGTGCCCGGCACCTCGCGGTTCGCAGTCACCGCGCCGAGCCCGAAGTCCTGCTGGCCGCTGTACCGCGACAGGACCGCCGTGAGGGCGGCATACCAGGCCATGAAGGGCGTGCATCCGTGGTCGCGCGCGAGCGCTTGCAACCCGCGACTCGCCTCCAGCGGGACGCCGAGCGCGACGCTCGCTTCGGGGCCGCGCCCCGGGGCGGTGCGAACGATGGGCAGCTCCAGCCGCGGGACGCCTGCGAGCCTGCCCTTCCAGTAGGCCCGCGACGCCGCGAAGCCGCCGGTCGTGAGGGCTTCCTGCTCGGCGCGCGCATAGTCGGCGAACTGGTAGGGAAGCGCCGGCAATTCCGCCGTCTCGCCGCGGCAGCACGCCTCGTACAGGCGCGAGAGTTCGGAGAGCAGCACCCCGCTGGACCACTCGTCGGTGATGATGTGGTGCTGAAGGACGAGCACGACATGGTGCTCGGCCTCCAGGCTCACGACCAGCACGCGCGTCAGCGGTCCGGTCGCGAGATCGAAGGGGACCGCGATCTCGGCCTCCAGGTGGGCGCCCAAGGCGACTTCTCGCGCCGATTCGGACAGCGCCGAGACGTCCTCCACGCGCAGGGGGATCGAAGCGCTCTCCGCCACCCTTCGCGTCAGCACGCCGTCGACCTCGGGGTAGGTGGTGCGGAGGATCTCCTGCCGCTCCGCGAGCCGCTTCACGCTCTGGCGCAGCGCCGGCTCCGAGAGCGCGCCGCGGACGACGAACACGTGCGGGACCTGGTACGACCGCGCCTCGGGCGCGAGCTTGTCGACGAACCAGATTCGCCGCTCGGTCCCCGCGAGGCCGTCGTACGCGGGCTCGGCCGCGCCGCGCGGGGAGGGAGAGAGCGCGGGCGCCGGTCGCGTCTCCATCCCGTCGAGCCACGCCGCCAGGGCCGCGACCGTCGGCCGCTGCAGCAACGTGGCCAGCGTCAGCCCGAGCCCGAGCCTCGCCTTCACCGCCGACACGACGCGCACCGCCAGGAGCGAGTGGCCGCCGAGCGCGAAGAAGTCGTCGTCGACGCCGATGGGGCGCACCTCGAGCAGCTCTTCCCAGATGGCCACGAGGGCGCGCTCGACCCCGGTCCGCGGCGCCACGTATGTCTCTGCCGCGCCGCGGGTCGCCTCGGGGGAGGGCAGGGCCTTGCGATCGATCTTGCCGTTGGGGTTCAGCGGCAGCGCGTCGAGGAAGACGAAGGCCGAGGGGACCATGGACTCCGGCACCCTCGCGCCGAGCCACGCGCGCAGCTCGCTCGCCGTGGCGTCGTCGCCGACCACGTAAGCCACCAGGCGCTTGTCGCCGCTCGCATCCTCGCGAGCGACCACCACGCAGTCGCGCACCGACGGGTTCGCCGCGAGTGCGGCCTCGATCTCGCCGAGCTCGATGCGGACGCCGCGGATCTTGACCTGGTGGTCGATGCGGCCGAGGAACTCGATCGCGCCGTCGTCGCGAAAGCGCGCCAGGTCGCCGGTGCGGTACATCCGCGCGCCCGCCTCGGGCGCGAACGGATCGGGCACGAATCGCTCGGCCGTCAGGGCGGGGCGGCGGAGGTAGCCGCGTGCGAGCTGCACGCCCGACAGATACAGCTCTCCCGCGACGCCGACGGGGACCGGGCGGAGCGCAGCGTCGAGCACGTAGGTGCGGGTGTTGTCGATCGGCCGCCCGATCGGCACCGGCCCCGTCTCCTCGGGCCGGCAGGCATGGCTCGTGACGTCGATGGCGGCCTCGGTGGGGCCATAGAGGTTGTGGAGCGCGCCGCGGCTGCCCGCATACCAGGCCGCCCGCAGGTGCGCGGGCAAGGCCTCGCCGCTGGCGAAGACGTGGCGCAGCGAGGCGCGCTCGCGGGGCTCCGTCGCGGCCAGGAACACGCCGAGCATCGACGGTACGAAGTGCGCCACGGTGACGCCGCGTGCCGCGATGAGGGCGGCGAGGTAGCGCGGATCCTTGTGCCCCTCGGGCGCGGCGATCACCATGCGGGCGCCCTCGAGCAGCGGCCACCACAGCTCCCAGCCGGACACGTCGAACGACAGCGGCGTCTTCTGCAGGATCGCGTCGCTCGCGTTCAGCCCGTAGGCCCGCTGCATCCAGCGCAGGCGGTTGTCGAGCCCGCGATGGGTGTTGAGCACGCCCTTGGGCCGGCCCGTCGAGCCCGACGTGTAGAGGACGTAGATCGCGTGATCCGGCCCGACGTGGACGGCAGGGGTCGTACGCGGCTGGTGCTGCCACGCGGGCGCGTCGAGCTCCACGACCACCACCTCGTGCGGCGGGAGGCTGTCACGCAGGCGCGCCTGCGTGAGCAGCACGGCGGGCCGTGCGTCCGTCAGCATGAACGCCAGCCGCTCTTGCGGATAGCTCGGGTCGAGCGGCACGTAGGCCCCGCCCGCCTTCAGGATCGCCAGCAGCCCCACGACCATCTCGAGCGACCGCTCGACGCACAGCGCCACCAGCACCTCCGGGCCGACGCCCAGCCCGCGGAGGTGATGGGCCAGCTGGTTCGCGCGCTCGTCGAGCTCGCGGTACGTCCACTGCTGGTCGCCGAACACCAGGGCCACGGCGTCGGGCGTCCGCGCGGCCTGATCCTCGAACTGCTCGTGGATGCACCTCGCCGGCGGGTACGCCACCGCCGTGTCGTTCCACGCCGCCAGCTTCGCGTGCTCCGCCTCCGTCAGGAGGCCGAGCTCCGACAGGCGCCTGTCCGGGTGCGCGACCATGTCGAGAAGGACGGTTCGCAGGTGCCCCCAGAGCTGCTCGATGTCTTCGCCGCGGAGCGCTGCGGGTTCCCACATCCAGCGCAGGTCGAGGGTCGTTCCCGCCGCCACCGTGATGGCGAGCGGGTAGCTCGTCTGCTCGAAAGCCTGGAAATCCTCGATCGGCAGGACCTCGGCCTGCTGCGCCGCTTCGTCCACCGGGTAGTTCTCGAACACGAGGAGCGTGTCGAACAGCGCGCGACCTCCACCCACCGCGCTCGCCCGCTGCACCTCGTACAGCGGGGTCGCCTCGTGGACGCGCAGCTCGACCTGCTCGGCTTGCAGCCGCTGCAGCCATTCGACGACGCCCTCCGAGCCGGACCACCGAGCGCGCAGCGGCAACGTGTTGATGAACAGGCCCACCATCCGCTCGACGCCACGGAGAGGCGCGCTGCGACCGGAGGTCGTCATGCCGAAGACGACATCCGTCCGCCCCGTGATACGGCCGAGGACCTGCGCGAGCGCCCCTTGCACCACCGTGTTCAGGGTCAGCCCGTGCCGCCGCGCGAAGGCCGTGATCGCCTCGGTCTCGGCCGCGGTCAGCGAGGCATCACGGTGCCTGTGCTCCCGCGTCGCCGCCGCGGGCGGCGCCGCGGGCGGCGGGAACGGCAGCCGCGTCGGCTCCTCGACGCCGGCCAGGTACTCGGCGAAGAACGCCGACGACGCCTCCTGGTCTCGTGTCGCGAGCCAGGCGATGTACCGCTCGTAGGCCACCGGCTCCGGCAGCGCGAGCCGGTGCCCGCCCCGGTGCGCAGCATAGGCGGCCTGCAGCTCTCCGAGCACGACCGGCATCGACCAGCCGTCGGCCAGGATGTGATGCGTCGTCTTCACCACCCACGTCCGGCCTCCGGGCATGCGCACGAGCACGACCCGCGCCAGCGGGGCCCGCCCGAAATCGAAGCCGGCCGCCCGTTCCTCGCGCCGCAGGGCCTCCCACCGCGCCTCCGCTCGGGCCGCGTCCAGCGAGGACCAGTCGTAGGTCGGCATCGCGAAGGCGGTGCTCCTCCGCACCACCTGCAGCGGCTCCGGGACACCCTGCCACAAGAAAGACGTCCGATACACCGCATGGCGTGCGAACACGGTCTTCCACGCGCTCTCGAGCGCCGCGGCGTCCACCTCGCCTCCCAGTTGCAGCGCGAGCTGGACGGTGTAGGTCGGCGACTCCGGCTCGTTCAAAGCGTGGAACAACAGCCCCGCCTGCAGCGGCGAGAGCGGGTAGACGCTCTCGACGTCGCGCATGGTCCCGAACAGCCCGTCCAGCGCCTGCTGCCCGAGCCGCGCGAGCGGGAAGTCCGAGGGCGTGTATCCAAACGCTTCGCCCGACGTGCAGTGAGCGATGATCCGCCGCAGCGAGGCGACGAACCGAGCTGCGAGCCGCGCCACCGTCGAGTCGTCGTGGATCGCCGCGCTGTACGTCCATTCGAACCGCAGCCGTCCCTGCCACACTCCGCCGTTCACCGCCAGCGCGTGCCACAGCTCCATCCGCGAGCTCGTGGTCCTCCCTGTCGGCTCCGCCGCCGGTCCGAGCATCCCTCGGCCCTGCGCCGCCATGTCGAACTGCCCGAGGTAATTGAACACCACCGGCGGATCCACCGAGAGGGAGGCGCGCACCGCCTCGTCCGGGTGGGCGTAACGCAGCCAGCCGTATCCGACGCCGCGGTTCGGCACCGATCGAAGCTGCTCCTTGACCCCCTTCAGCAGCGTCGCAGGATCGTCGGTCCCCGGAACCGTCAGCCAGACCGGAAACATCGACGTGAACCAGCCGACGGTGCGGGACACGTCCACGTCCTCGACCAGCGCTTCGCGTCCATGCCCTTCGAGGGTGACGCACACCGTGTCCGTCTTGCAGAACGCGCTCAGCGCCGCCGCGAGCGCCGAGAGCAAGACATCATTGATCTCGGTGCGGTAGGCCGCGCTCACGTCGTGCAGGAGCGCCCGGGTCTCTGCCTCGGACAGCTCCACGTCCACCGTGCGACCGTCTCCGACCGTGCCCAGCGCCGCCTCGTGGTCCCGAGGCAGCGGCGTGATGCCCCGCGCGCATTGAGCTCGCCAGAAGCCGAGCTCCTGCGACAGGCCGCCGGCAGCGACGAAGGCGTGCAGCCGCTCCGACCACTGCCGGAACGAGGTCGTCTTGGCCGCGAGCTCCGGCGTCCGACCAGCCAGCAGGGCCTCGCAGGCGCGCTCGAGGTCCTCGTGCAAGATCCGCCACGACACGCCGTCCACCACGAGGTGATGCACGACGAGCAGCAGCCGCGTGCCCTCCTCGCCCAGATCCAGCCACGCCGCGCGGGCCACCGGACCCGCGGACAGCGACAGGCTGCCTTGCAGAGCGTCCGCCGACGCCTCCACGGCCGCCCTGCGCGCGCCGGGCGGCAGCGCCGAGAGGTCCACCGGCTCGAGCGGCAACGCCACCTCCTCCGCGTGGCTCTGAACCCACCCGGACTCCGCCTGGTGATACCGCAACCGCAGCGCGTCGTGCTGCCGCAATACGACCTGCAACGCCTCGGCCACGATCGCGGGCGACAACGCGGACGACGGCGTCCACATCCAGGCCTGATTGAAATGGTGGGCCTCTTCGGGGTTCTTGCCCAGGAACCACTGCTGGCTCGGCGTCAGCAGAGCCGCGCCGGTCACCGCCTGTTCTGCCACGGCTGCGCTCGATCTGCGCGCCACCTGCCCCAGCTCCGCGACCGTCTGGTGCATGAACATGTCGCGCACCGTCACGTGCAAGCCGGCTCGCTTGGCCCGACCCACCACCTGGATCGCCAGGATCGAATCTCCGCCCAGCGAGAAGAAGTTGTCGTGGATCCCCACCGACGAGGCGCGCAGCACCTCCGACCAAACTTCCGCGAGCGCTCGCTCCGCTTCCGTGCGCGGCGCGACGTACGACGTCTCCGCGGCCTGCCGCGTGTCTTCCGGGACAGGCAGCCGCTTGCGGTCGACCTTGCCGTTGGCGGAGAGCGGCAGCGCGTCGAGGAAGACGAACGCCGACGGGAGCATGTAGTCGGGCAGGTAGCTCCGCAGGTGCTCGCGGAGGGAGCCCGCCGCGAGCGCGCCGTCCTTCGCCACCACATAAGCGACGAGGCGGCTGCTCCCCGGCGTATCCTCCCGCGCCACGACGACGCACGAGGCCACGGCGGCGTGGGACGAGAGCGCCGCCTCGACCTCGCCGAGCTCGACACGGAAGCCGCGGATCTTGACCTGGTGATCGGCGCGGCCGAGGAACTCGAGCTCGCCGTCCTCGTTCCAGCGCGCGAGGTCGCCGGTGCAGTACATGCGGGCGCCCGGCTCCTTCGCGAAAGGATCGGGCACGAAGCGCTCGGCCGTCATGGCGGGACGGTGGAGATACCCGCGGGCGAGGCCGACCCCCGCGAGGTGGATCTCCCCCGGCATGCCGATGGGGACCGGGCGCTTGGCGGCGTCGAGCAGGTAGATGCGCACGCCATGCACGGGCCGGCCGATCGAGAACCGCTCGGGCCGGGCGGGATCGAACCAGGCCTGGGCGGCGAAGATGCTGAACTCGGTGGGGCCGTAGGAGTTGAGGACCTGGCGGCCCTCGGCCCACTGGGCGACCAGGGACGGCGGCGTCTTGTCGCCGGCGAGGGTGATGTGGCGCAGGGCCGGGGCGCGGCAGCGGAGCACGCGCAACATCGCGGGCGGGATGAAGGAGAAGGTGATGGCGCGGTGCTCGAGGCACTCGGCGATCCCCTCGACGGCGTCGTGGGCGTTGCTGGGCAACACGCAGGTGGCGCCGTTGCACAGGGAGAGCATCCAGTCGACGATGGCGCCGTCGAAGGCGATCGCGGCGCTGAAGAGGATGCGATCGCCGGGATGGACGGGGATGTGCTGGCGCTGGAAGGCGACGCGGGCGGCGAGCCCGCGGTGCTCGTTGATCACGGGCTTGGGCTTGCCGGTCGAGCCCGAGGTGAAGACGACGTAGTTCGCGTGCTCGAGGGTGACGCCGCTCGCGGGCGGCGTGATCGGTTGCGAGGCCCACTGCGCCGCGTCGGCGTCGAGCCGCACCACCGTCACGCCCGGCGCCGAGAGCCGACCCTCGAGGTCCGCGTGCGTCAGCAAGACCGGCGCGTCGGCCTCGGCCAGCAGCAGCGAGAGCCTGTCCGGCGGAGAGGACGGGTCGAGCGGCACGAAGGCTCCCCCGGCCTTCAGGATCGCGACCAGACCCACCACCATGTCGAACGACCGCTCGACGCACACCGCGACGCGCACCTCGGGCCCGACGCCGAGCGCGCGCAGGTGGTGCGCCAGCCGGTTGGCCTGCGCCTCGAATTCCCCGTAGCGCAGCTGCCGCCCGTCCTGCTCGAGCGCCACGGCCTGCGGCGCCTTCGCCGCCTGCTCGG
The DNA here is from genome assembly GCF_002343915.1 of Nannocystis exedens. Lineage (GTDB taxonomy): Bacteria > Myxococcota_A > Polyangia > Nannocystales > Nannocystaceae > Nannocystis > Nannocystis exedens. The sequence continues at coordinate 9,133,559 of NZ_NETK01000001.1, forward strand.
CGATCCGCTCGTGAATGCAGCGGGCGGCGGGATCGGTCGGCGGCGTGTCGTTCCACGCGGTGAGCTTCTCGGTCTCCTCGTCGGTCAGCAGCTCGAGCTCGGAGACCCGCCTGTTCGGGTGCGCCGCCGCGTCGGTCACCAGCGTCCTCAGGTGCCCGCACAGCCGCTCGGCCGCCGTTCGCGAGACGCGGGTGGTGTCGTACAGGACCTCGACGAGGGTCCCCTCGGCGGCGTGCTGCACGGACACGGCCAGCGCGTTCTTGGCCGTCGTCACGCCCTGCGGCACCGCGCCGAGGCGCGGCGACCAGCCGGACGCGGCGCCGGTCGTCGGCGGCGTCACCTCGAAGAAGGTCACGTCGAACAGCGGATTCTCGCCGGCCTGCCGCGACAGCCCCAGCTCCTGCACGACGACGTCGAACGGCAGCGCCTGGTGCTCATAGGCGTCCAGCGCCGTCCGCCGGGCCCGCGCGAGCAGCTCGGCGAAGGTCGGGTCGCCCGAGAGGTCGGTCCGCAGCACCACCGTGTTCGTGAAGAACCCCAGCATCGCCTCGGTCCCGGCGATCTGGCGGTTTGCCACCACCGCGCCGAGCCCGAAGTCCTGCTGGCCGCTGTACCGCGACAGGACCGCCGCAAGCGCGGCATACCAGGCCATGAAAGGGGTCGCGGCGCTCTCGTGGGCGAGCGCCTGCATCTGGCGGCTCGCCTCCGGCGAAAGGCGGAGCGAGACTTGCCCTTCGGGCCCCGGGACGGCTCCCGAAGCGGGAGAAACGATCGAGAGGTCGAGCCGCGGTACGTCGGAGAGGGCCTCCTTCCAGTAGGCCCGTGACGCCGCGAGCCCGTCGCCCGCGAGCGCCGACCGCTCTGCACGCGCATAATCCGAGTACTGGTAGGCGAGGGGAGGCAGAGCGGCCGTCTCTCCGCGGCACGACGCTTCGTACAGGGACGAGAGCTCCGCGAGCAGCAGCCCCCAGGACCACTCGTCGGTGATGATGTGATGCTGATGCACGACGACGACGTGCCGGTCCGCGGCTGTCGTCACGGCCAGGACGCGGGTGAGGGGCCCGCGCTCCAGGTCGAAGCGGGCCTTCACCTCCGCGGCGAGCAGCGCCCGCAACGCCGCATCGCGCTCCGCTTCGGGCAGCGACGAGACGTCCTCCACGCGGATCGGGATCCACACGTCGTCGGACACTTCCCGCCGCGGCGTGCCGTCCACCTCCGGATAGGTCGTGCGAAGGATCTGGTGGCGCAATGCCAGCACGCGCACGCTCTCCCGGAGCGCCGGAGCACACAGCGCGGACGCCACCTCGAACACGTGCGGGATCTGGTACGACCTCGCCTGGGGCGACAGTTTTTCAAGGAACCAGATGCGCCGCTCCGTGCCCGACAGGCCCTCGAACGGCGCCTCGCCGTCCGCTGGCGGCGCGAGGCCGATCTGCGGCGCCGGTCGCTCCGCCCTCGTGTCCCAGAGGGCCGCCAGCGCCTCGATCGTCGGGTTGCGAAGCAGCGCGGCCAGGCTCGGCGCGCTCCCGAACCGCGCCTGGATGGCGGATACGACGCGAAAGGCGAGGAGCGAATGACCACCCAGCAGGAAAAAATTGTCGCTGACGCCGATGGGGCGCACCTCGAGCAGCTCTTCCCAGATGGCCACGAGGGCGCGCTCGACCTCGGTCCGCGGCGCCACGTATGTCTCTGCCGCGCCGCGGGTCGCCTCGGGGGAGGGCAGGGCCTTGCGATCGATCTTGCCGTTGGGGTTCAGCGGCAGCGCGTCGAGGAAGACGAAGGCCGAGGGGACCATGGACTCCGGCACCCTCGCGCCGAGCCACGCGCGCAGCTCGCTCGCCGTGGCGTCGTCGCCGACCACGTAAGCCACCAGGCGCTTGTCGCCGCTCGCATCCTCGCGAGCGACCACCACGCAGTCGCGTACCGACGGGTTCGCCGCGAGCGCGGCCTCGATCTCGCCGAGCTCGATGCGGACGCCGCGGATCTTGACCTGGTGGTCGATGCGGCCGAGGAACTCGATCACGCCGTCGTCGCGAAAGCGCGCCAGGTCGCCGGTGCGGTACATCCGCGCGCCCGCCTCGGGCGCAAACGGATCGGGCACGAATCGCTCGGCCGTCAGCCCGGGGCGGCGGAGGTAGCCGCGTGCGAGCTGCACACCCGACAGATACAGCTCTCCCGCGACGCCGACGGGGACCGGGCGGAGCGCAGCGTCGAGCACGTAGGTGCGGGTGTTGTCGATCGGCCGCCCGATCGGCACCGGCCCCGTCTCCTCGGGCCGGCAGGCATGGCTCGTGACGTCGATGGCGGCCTCGGTGGGGCCATAGAGGTTGTGGAGCGCGCCGCGGCTGCCCGCATACCAGGCCGCCCGCAGGTGCGCGGGCAAGGCCTCGCCGCTGGCGAAGACGTGGCGCAGCGAGGCGCGCTCCCGGGGCTCCGTCGCGGCCAGGAACACGCCGAGCATCGACGGTACGAAGTGCGCCACGGTGACGCCGCGTGCCGCGATGAGGGCGGCGAGGTAGCGCGGATCCTTGTGCCCCTCGGGCGCGGCGATCACCATGCGGGCGCCCTCGAGCAGCGGCCACCACAGCTCCCAGCCGGACACGTCGAACGACAGCGGCGTCTTCTGCAAGATCGCGTCGCTCGCGTTCAGCCCGTAGGCCCGCTGCATCCAGCGCAGGCGGTTGTCGAGCCCGCGATGGGTGTTGAGCACGCCCTTGGGCCGGCCCGTCGAGCCCGACGTGTAGAGGACGTAGATCGCGTGATCCGGCCCGACGTGGACGGCAGGGGACGTGGACGGTTGCTGCTGCCACGCGGGCGCATCGAGATGCACGGTTACGACCTCGTGCGCCGGAAGGTTGTCACGCAGGCGCGCCTGCGTGAGCAGCACGGCGGGCCGTGCGTCCGTCAGCATGAACGCCAGCCGCTCTTGCGGATAGCTCGGGTCGAGCGGCACGTAGGCCCCGCCCGCCTTCAGGATCGCGAGCAGCCCCACGACCATCTCGAGCGACCGCTCGACGCACAGCGCCACCAGCACCTCCGGGCCGACGCCCAGCCCGCGCAGGTGATGGGCCAGCTGGTTCGAGCGCTCGTCGAGCTCGCGGTACGTCAGCTGCCGGTCGCCGAACACCAGGGCCACGGCGTCGGGCGTCCGCGCGGCCTGGTCCTCGAACAACTCGTGGATGCACCTCGCCGGCGGGTACGCCACCGCCGTGTCGTTCCACCCCGCGAGCTGACGCAGCTCGTCCGAGGTGAGCAGGGGCAGGTGCCCAGTCGGGCTCTTCGGGTCGGCGACGGCGGCCCGGCAGAGCACGTCCCCAGCGTCGTCGGGGCTGCCTGGATCCTGCTGCGCCGCGACATTCCGCTCCGACCTCGGCTCGACCCCCCAAACGTCCCGGCTCTCGTCGTGCATGCTCATCGTAGGTCCTGATCGATTCCCCTGGCATCCATCCGCGCGCAGGCCATACCGAGCGTCGTGCCGATCACGGGATGTCCCATGCCCGTGCCCGCGGGTCGACCCTGGATCCACCGGCCCTTCGTGATCGATCTCGACAACCTCGCCTCCCTCCCCCTCGAGTGCGATGGCGGTGCCGCCGTCGCTGACGCCCTGCAGTGACCGGGAGCTTGCCGTCATCGAGGAAAAACGCGCTCATATTCGGCTCGTCTTCGAAGAGAGAAAAGACCTCATCGTGCCCCCGAGGTTGGTACCCCGCGGCCTGCCCGTGACGGGCGCCTTCACACTCCTCACATATTTCGCTTGAAATTCGCAGAGTTCAGAAACGGCGGATTTTCGGGGAAATCGGACGAGCCGTGGCGCTGACGGCATCGAGCGGTGGTTGGGCGCCCATTGGGCGCCGCCGGGCGCCCAACGAACCGCGCGTAGAGTGCGATTGCACGCATGTTCGCGTGCGGCGGCGACCACGTTGACCCGGGCGAGGCCGCAGCGCTCTCGTGGATGCGAGGAGACTCATTCGGCCTCGCAAGTGTCGTCCACCGGCGGCGCCGGGCATGCCGCCTCCTGCACCTCGACGAGCTGCATCATGCCTTCATCCTCGTGCTCCAGGATGTGGCAGTGCAGCACGTACGGTCCCTTGAAGTGCAGGAAGCGCGACAGGAACGTGAGGCTGCCGTCGGCTGGCCCGTTCGTGGGTATGATACACGTGTCGCGCCAGATAGGCTGTGACGGGCTCTTCCCGTTGATGGACGTCACGAGGAACGAGTTGACGTGGATGTGGAAGGGATGAACCGTCGCGCCCGCCTTGGGAGTGACCTTGTTGATGATTGTCCATTCCTCCACGGCCCCGAGGAGGACGCACTGGTCGACGCGGCCCATGCAGAACGTCCTGCCGTCGATGGTGAAGTGGGCTGCTCCGGCATTGTCCAGGGTCACCGCGAATTCGAGCTGGCGCGTGTTTGTGACCTCGTTACCGGGCTTCGACGTGTCGTCGAACGGCGGGTAAAGCGCCGGCGGCGTGAGCACCTGCGGGATCTGAAGGCTCGTGTCCGGCTCCCCCGAGACGACCACGGTGGCGAGGACCTGCGGCCCCCAGCAGACGAAATCGGGGTAGCCGAGCGCCACCATCTGGTAGGTGCCCGCTTCGAATTGGACGAGCATGTCCACGCGGCCCCCCGGGGGGATGACATACTCGACCTCGGAGACGGGGTTGGCGAGCGGCATCTTCAGGGGTGCGCCGTACGTGATCCCGTCCGTCGCGACCTGGTAGTACGTGGCCGACTTCGCTCGCAGCTCGTCCCGGTTGAGCACGGGTGGAACCATGGGCGATGAGGCGCAAGAATAGCCGAACGGATCGTAGTCGGGCTTCGGCAACGACGTCGCGGGGTCCACCTGGTCGTCCGGCACGCGGAGGAAGGCGACGTCCAGCGGAGCACGAAAGCCCGTGTGCAGCAGTCGGAAACGCTGCACCTCGCTCGGGCGCATGCGAATGACCGGATTCAGCTGGCCGTTGATGTGGAAGAAATCCTCGACGCCAGGAGGAAGGGGACCGGCATGGCCCATCTCCCCATACGTCGCGAGGCGGGTCTTTCCGTCGCACGAGTCCTTGGTCTGGATCATGTACTCGCCGACGACGAGGAGCTGCTCCTTGCCCTGCCCCGGCCCGGGCTCGGGGGAAAACAGCCTGTCGAGGTCGTCTCTCTCTTCGTCGCGAATGATGATCGCCCCGACCATGCCGCCCGCCACCTGGATCGCCGTCGATCCGTGCATGTGTGGGTGGTACCAGTAGGTCCCGGCCGGGTGATTGGCCTTCGTCCCGTCCGGCATGGCGATGTCTCGCGGGATATCGAAGACGAAGTCGTAGCTTTCACCGGGGCCGATCGCCAGGAAGACGTCATCTCCGGGCGGGCCGGGGTCGACGTGCAGGCCGTGCGTGTGGAGGTTGGTCGTGTTGTTGTGCGTACCCGCGCCGTGCCCGTGCCCGCCGCCGCCGCCGCCGCCGCCCATGGCGCAGTCCGGGGGGTCCACGGCGCTGCTGTCGTCCGGAAGGTGGTTGATGAGCTTCAGCTTGAGCTGATCGCCCGGGCGGAGCTCGATGCTCGGGCCCGGGACCGTCCCCGTATACGTCGCATCGCCGAAGCTCGACTCCCCACGATTGACCTTGAGGCCAGTGTACGCGCGGGTCATGAACGTATACTGGCCGACCGTCACTTCGGTCTCGGTGATGGTCAGCTCGATATCGAGGACGCCGTCCCGGGAGCGGACACTGGCGGGCGTGAAGAGCTCCTCATTCACGACCGGTTGGGGATTGTCGTCATCGCCCGGACTGCAACCTGTGAGCTCGGGTAGCAACAAGCCAGCGCCGAGCGTGGCGCCCACCGTGAGGAAGCCGCGCCGATCGAGCGTCAGCGCGACATGGGAGCGGTTGTGGCCAGACGAAGGTTTTTTCTGAAAGGTCATGACGCTTCTCGTCGGTCGAGCCTCGGGGTGGATGGGCCCGCCCGGTTCAGGTTCCGTCGGAGGACGACCGGCCGTAGCGAGCCTCAAGGGTGGAGAGCCAGGACCATCCCGTTGCGATCCAAAAAACTTCGAACTTTTTTCGCGCCCTTGCAGGCGACATCTCCGCGCTCGTGCGCCGGTGCGAGCCTCGACGGCGACGCCGGCGGCGGCAGGGCAGCAGAGCCGCCTGCTCGACGGCCTCGAAGCGATGGAGGGGCGCGATCGACTCGTTCGTGAACGGATGGCCGTTCTCGCGCTTCTGGGCTCCCTGCCGCGTAGGATGCACAATCGTTGGGTTGGCGAGAACCCCGACAGGGTAATTTCGACGCGGACAGGGATCCGTCGGGCGAGTCGATCCGGCGGGCATCAGGGCTCGCACTGCGTGCGCCCCCTATGCCGACCTCATGACATGGCGACGGGCTTCAGACGTCGGCCACGATCCGACGCCAGGCGGCGCCGAGGGCAGCGGCGGCGTGCGTCACTTCTTCCTCGGTGGTGCCGCGGCCGAGGGTCAGCCGGACCGAGCCGATCGCCTCGGCCGCGCGCACGCCCATGGCCACGATCACCGCGGAGGCGCTCTCGTGGCCGTCGTGACAGGCCGAGCCGGTCGAGGCGGCCAGCTCGGGCGCGCCGGCCAGCACGGCGGTGCCCGAGGCCCGCGGGAAGCGCACGTTGAGGGTGTTCGGCAGGCGCAGCTCGGGGTGGCCGTTGAGCGCCAGGCCGGGCACCGCGTCGGCCAGGCGCGCCCACAGCAGGTCGCGCAGGCGCTGGACCCGGGCCGCGGTCGCTTCCAGGTCGCGGCCCGCCGTCTCACACGCGACCCCGAGGCCGACGATGCCGGCGACGTTCTCGGTGCCCGGCCGCAGGCCTCGCTCGTGGCCGGCGCCGAGCAGCAGGGGGGCCAGCGGCGTGCCGCGCTTGACGTAGAGGGCGCCGACGCCCTTGGGCGCGTAGAGCTTGTGGCCGGCGATCGACAGCAGGTCGACGCCGAGCTCGCGCACCCGCACGGGGACCTTGCCGAGCGACTGGGCGGCGTCGGTGTGCAGCAGCGCGCCCGCGGCGCGGGCCAGCGGCGCGAGCTCGGCGATCGGCTGGAGCACGCCGGTCTCGTTGTTCGAGTGCATCACCGTGACGAGCGCGGCGCCCCGGGCCAGCGCGGCGCGGGCCTCGTCGAGGCGCGCACGCCCGCCGGCGTCGACGCCGACGCGCGTCACCTGCCAGCCGTGGCGCTCGAGCCAGGCGCACGGCCGCTCGGTGGCCGGGTGCTCGACGGCGGTGGTGACGATCGCGCCGGGCCGCTCGCAGCGCTCGGCGACCCCGCGGATCGCCAGGTTGTTGGCCTCGGTGCCGCCCGAGGTGAACAGCACCTCGTCGTCGTCGCACCCGAGCAGCGCGGCGACCCGGCCGCGCGCCCGCGCCACGGCCTCGCGCGCGTGCCGGCCGTAGACGTGGCCGCTCGACGGGTTGCCGAAGTGCGCGCGCAAGAACGGCAGCATCGCGTCGACGACCTCGGGCAAGAGCGGCGTGGTGGCGTTGTGATCGAGGTAGATGACGGCGTCCGGCTGCACGAGGTCCTCGCGCCGCAGTCTGGGCCGGCCCGGCGTCGCGCGTCAACGCGGCGGCGAGCGCCGGGCGCGGAGGGCGTGCCGGGGCCGGTGAACGTTTCTGTCGCGCGCGTGTAGGATCCTCGGCGGCCGCGGCACTGTACGGACCGGAGCATGCGACCCGTCCCGCACCGTCTCGCTCGGGGCTCGCCTCGCGGCCTGCCAGCAGCCGCACCTCCGCGTCTCTGCGGAGGTGCGGCCGGTGCTCGCCGGGATTATTCATAGTCACTGTGCGGCGCTTTTTGCCGCGATGGCGGCTGGTTCAAGGTTCGTACCGAACCGGCTCGCCGCGCAGGTACGCCTGCCCTTTGGCCTCGTGGAGAGGAGATGACGCGATGCGCAAGAGAGCGAAATTCGTCGAAGAGGAGATCGTGGCCGACCTCCTCCCCGTCATGAATGTCATGTTCCTGCTGGTCCCGCTCCTGCTCCAGGCGATGGAGTTCGCGACCATGGCCTCGGTCAACGTCGCGCCGCCGCGCTTCACCGCCGAACGGTCCGAGGCCAAGCAGGAGGACTCGCCCCAGGACAAGCCGCTCAACCTCAAGGTGATCGTCCTCGAGGACGGCTTCCGGATCTCGGCCGACGGCCAGCAGGACGGCGCCGAGGCCGGCAAGGGGACCGACTCCAAGGCGCCGACGATCCCGTTGGCGAAGCCCGGCACGCCGCTCACCGACTACGACCGCTACGACTATGGAGCGCTCGAGCAGAAGGCGAAGAGCTACAAGGATCTGTTCCCGAACGAGACGACCGTGACCATCTCCGCGGAGGGCAATGTCCCGATGCAGGCCCTGATCTCCACGATGGACGCGCTCGCCGGGCGCACGTGCAAGCTCGGCAGGGCGCTCAAGGGCGAGAACATCCCGGCGGACTGCTACTTCTGGCAACCGATCGTGGAAGGGGGGGCCGGCTGAACCCGGGGGCGTGTTCCTCTGCTTGTCCAAAAACGATGGCCCGAGTTCGTCCGGGGCGTGGCGACCCGCGGCGACGCGAAGCAGGCGCCCCGTGGGGGCGAGAACGGCAGGATGGAGGCCGCGGCGGAGCGGTCGGCGGACATCATCCACCCCGGCGACGGGGCCATGCGGGGCCTGCAGAAACAATGGGCGGAACCGAGGGGCGGGTATAGGATCACGAGCCATGCCCACCTCGACCCGGCGCCCCTTCGTCCTCCTCGGCCTCGGTGCCGTGCTCCTCGCCGCGGCGACGCTCATCACGCCGTTGTGGGTGATGCGCCCGTTCCGCCCGCAGGGGCCGACCGAGCTGGCGGTCGCGCTGTGGGTGCTGCGCTTCGGGCCGTGGCTGCTCCTTGGGGCAGGTCTCCTGGCCGTCGCTGCGGTGGTGCGCGCATGGCCCGGCGGGTGGTGGCGGCGGAGCGGCGCGGTGGCGATGCTGCTGTTGACGCTCGGCGCGGGCGGGCTGTCGCGGATCAACGTGTTCGAGAAGATGTTCGAGCCGATGCCGGCGCCGCGCTTCGCGGGGGCGAGCGAGTCGAGCTTGCCCGACGATGCGATCGTGATGGCGGTGCGCGTGGGCGCGGCGGCGCGGGCGTACCCGGTCGAGGTGATGGCCTACCATCACGTGCTCAACGACGTCGTCGGTGATCAGCCGATCGGGGTGACATATTGAACGCTCTGCCACACTGGTCTAGTGTGGGCGCGGACAATCCAGGGCAAGACGCTGACGTTCCACCTCGCGGGGATCCACAACCAGAACTTCCTGATGCGCGACGAGGAGACGGGGAGCTTCTGGCAGCAGGTCAGCGGGGAGTGCATCGCCGGGCCGATGAAGGGGGCGCAGCTCGAGCGGGTCCACAACGACGAGCTGACGGTCGCGCGCTTCCGGGTCGAATCACCGGCGGGGCAGGTGCTCCTCGGCGAACCTGGCCGTATGAACAGCTACGAGCGCGACTGGGAGCCGGGGATCGACCCGCTGCCGACGGTCGTCGACACGAGCGACTCGCCGCTGCCTCCGCGGGCGCTCGTCGCTGGGATCGTGGTGGGCGGGCAGGCGCGCGCGTACGAGGCGAGCCGATTGGAGGCGGAGCGGGTGATCCTCGACGAGATCGGGAACGTCCCGATCCTGTTGTGGTCAGGCGGCGGGCGAATGCTGCGAGCGTTTGATCGGCGAATCGACGGCAGGCCGCTCCTGCTCGCACCCACCGACGCCGAGCACCTCCGTGACGCCGATGCTGGAAGCCTGTGGGATTTCCGCGGCTGCGCGATCGAGGGCCCCCATGCGCGCTCGAACGCGTGCATGGTCACCCTACCTGTTCTATGGGACTATTGGTTTGACTGGAGGGAATATCATCCCGCGACCAGTATCTATGGGAGATGAGAGGCAAGGTGTTCGTGATGGACACGGAGGATAACCCGGCTCGAACTGCGAGCGCGTGCCGACGTGGCTGCAGCCGCCTTCGTCGTGTCGGCGGGATGGATGAGGTCAGGCCCCGGCCCCGGCTGGCCTCACGGTCCCACGTCGGTGAGCAAGCCGGCGAGCGCCGGATCGGCGAGCATCCGCTCGCGGGTCCGCTCCGGGGTGACGCTGCGGTGGACCGCCGCCTGCACGTGCATCCGGGCCTGCGTCGGCGACTCCGGGGCCAGCAGGCGCGCGAGCGCGGCGTGGACGTCGGCGAGCTCCTCGTCCTCGTCCTCGTCCTCGGTCGGGTCCGCGAGCTCGAGCGCCGCCTCGAGATCGCGGATCGCCGCGGCGGTCCGGCCCTCGGACATCGCCAGGAGCCCGCGCAGCGCCAGCAACCGGGCGAGCGCCGCGTATTCGTCGGGGTTCGTCGGGGTCGCCGCAGCGAGCGCGTGCAGCCCGGCGAGCGCGGCCGGGCGGACCTCGCCGTCGCGGAGGTGGGCCCGCAGCCCGGACCAGATCTCGACCATTGCCGGCAGCAGCGGCGCGCCGACGCCGACCAGCGCGGCCGCGACGAGCGGGCGCGTGCGGACGAGGAGGGCGAGGTCGGCCCGCGCCGCCGGGTCGAGCAGGACAGGGGCGGCGAGCACGGCGGCTCGCTCGAGCGCCGCGAGGTCGCCGAGGCGATCGTGCGTGACCAGCCGGATCGCGTGCTCGCGCGCCGTGGTCGCCGACATGTCCGAAAGGACAGCAGCAGCCGCCGCCGGGTCGTCGTCGACGAGGTGCCGGGCCGCGGCGTCCCACGCGGTCTCGGGGGACGGCGCGGCGAGGCGGGCGCCGTGGACCCGGATCTCCCGCAACGCGCCCTTGGCCAGCGCCGGCCGCTGGTGGGTGGACCGGGCCGAGACGACGAAGCGCAGCGCGGCGCCGGGCGAAGGCATATCGGCGGCGGTCCAGCGGCCCTTCACGCCGTCGGCCGCACACTCGACGGTGCCGTCGGCGAACCACGCGACGCGCGCGACGACTCGCCCCGGGGTCGCAGCCGAGGCGATGTGTTGCTGGCCGAGGAGGGAGCTCCCCTGGTCGCCGATGCGGCACGAGATGCCGCGATGGAGCGATCGCTCGTCGGCGCTGCCGCACACGGCGATGGCCAGCCACTCCGCGCCGTGCTCGTCGTCGACGCCGATCGTCAGGCAGCCCGCGCTCTCGAGCCACGACGTCTCGACCTCGGCCTCGAAGGCCAGCGCCGACCCGTCCCACGCCAGCGAGACCTCGGCGAGCGGGGCTGGACCGGCGGCGGCGGCGACCTCCAGGCGCTCGCCGACCGGGTCGCGCCGCAGCCCCGCGGGGCGGACGAATCGCCACGCCTCGAGGTCGGGGTCGAGCACGACGCCGACGCGCACGAGCGGGTCCAGGCGCGCGACGAGCCGGCGCGCCTCGGCGACGGCGGCGGCGTCGGCCTGCGGATCGCCGGCGAGCGCAGTCGCGGCGGCGTGCGCCTCGGACCAGCGGCCGAGGCGGGTCAGGGCCGCGGCGCGGCGGGCCAGCGGGCGCGGGCCGGCGAGGCCGCGGTCGATCGCCTCGGCTTGCGCATCGTCGCCGACGGCGGTCCACAGCGCCGCGGCCCGGTCCAGCAGGTGGTGGCGAAGCTGCGGCTCGCCGGCCATCGCCGCGAGGTCGACGAACGCCGTCGCCGCGTCGGCGGACCGGCCCATGGCCGCCAGCGCCTCGGTGCGGGCGACGCGATCGGCCAGCCACGCGTCGGCGATGTCCGGCGGGGCGACGGCCTCCGCGGCGGTCCGCAGGTCGGGCGGCGCCTGGTCGCCGGCGCCGAGGACCCACGCGTCGAGGCCCGGCAACATCCGCACGACCACCTCGTCGGCCGCATCGGCGTCGAACTGGACCGCGGCCCAAGGGTCGATACCACCGATCGTCCGCCACGATGCCTGCCCGCCCACGTCGCGCACGATCCGCATCCCGTACTGCTGCCCGAACTTCCCGGGATGCAGCAGCTCGTCGGTTCCGTCGCCGTCCAGGTCGGCGGCGAGCAGACGCTCGGTGGTCTGCGGCACCAAGGCCTCGATCGCGGGCATCGCCGTGGTGCCGATTTCCGTCAGCGCCGCGCCGGTCCACACGAACACCGTGTAGGCCGCGTCCTGGGCGACGACCACCGCGCGCGACGAACCGCGGCGGATCCCCGCCACCGCGCGCGCACCGGCGAGCGCCCGCCGGTCCACCAGCTCGAGCTCCCCGCGCGCGTCGGCCTGGAACACCCGGACGTCGTCGGCAGGCGAGTCGAACGCCGCGACCAGCTCGTCGCGGCCGTCGCCGTCGAGGTCGCCGCTCCACCCGTCGATCAGCGCCGCGCCGGTGCGGTGGGTCCCCGCGTGCGCCGGGCGGGCGCCGAGCGAGGGCGGGTCCGCGAGCCGCCAGAACCCCTGGTGCGGCCAGACGTGCGAGTACACGGACGCCACCCGCCCGTCGGCCAGCCGCAGCCCCGCGTTGGCGGCGATCACGTGCTCGGTCCGCCACAGTTCGACCGCCGGCGCGGCGAGGTCGACGACCTGCCAGGCGTCGCGCGCCGCCAGGGTCGTCCCGGGGAACACGGGGAAGCTGCCGGCCGCCCGGCCGATCGTCGCCAGCGAGCGATCCAGCAGCCGCGTGTCCTGGTACCCGCTCACCGCCGCGAACGCCGCCGGGCCGCCGGGGCCGAGCGCGTCGAACCGGTGAATCAGCCACCCGAGCGGCTGCCCGCGGGCCAGCGCTGCCAGCGGCGCCCGCCATGGGTCGTCCGGCGCGAGCGAGTCGACCGCGCCGGCGCCGTCCCGCAGGCCGAGCGCGGCGATCGCCGCGTGCCCGTCGACCGTCGGATCGCCGAGCCCGCGCGCCCGCTGCTCCGCGACCACGCGGGCCAGCTCCGGCGCGTCGCCCCGCGCGGCGAACACCGCGGCCAGCGCCCGCATCGCCGCCGCGACGTCGCCCGGGTCCGTCGCCTCGACGTACGCGCGCGCGTAGGCGGCGAGCGCCTCCTCGATCCGCCGGTCGGCCAGCGCCCGGTCCCCGCGCAGCAGCCACGCCCGCCCGAGCGCCCGCGTGCGGCGGTGGTCCGGCTCGGCGATGAACCCCGAGAGCGCCGGCTCCGGCGCGTCCGCGGCGGCGATCGCCGCCATCCGGTCCGCGGCCGTGGCCTCGCGCTCGGCCCGGTCCCACCACCCGTGCAGCGCGACCCCGCCGAGCGCCAGGACGCCGGCGATCAGCGCCGCCGCTGCGGTCCGGCCGGCGATCCGACGCTGCCGTCGCCGTGCCATCGCCGCCTCGATCGCGTCGAGCAGCGCGTGCATCGTCGGCCAGCGCGCGGCGGGCCGCGGGTCGAGCCCCCGTTCCACGAGCGGGGCGAGCCACCCGGGTACCGTCCCGGCCACCGCCCCGTGCCGCAGCGTCGCGCGCACCGTGTCGGCGTCGGCGTCGGGCGGCGGGCTCTTGCCGGTGAACAGCTCGCAGACCACGACGCAGTACCCGTAGATGTCGCTCACGACCCCGGCGGGCCGGCCTTCGCGCTGCTCCGGCGCCATGTATCCCGGGGTCCCGAGCACGGCGCCGACGACCGTGGCGTGCGGGACCGGAGCGCCGCTCTCCACCGCGAGGTCGCGCGCGTCCAGGCGGGCGAGGCCGAAGTCCATGACGCGCACGCGGCCGTCTTCGCCGACCATCACGTTGTCGGGTTTGAAGTCGCGGTGGACGAGCCCGCGGTCGTGCGCCGCCGCCAGCCCGCGACCGGCCTGCAGCGCGACCTCGAGGCGCACGTCGACGGCGGGTCGGTGCGCGCGCAGCCAGTCGCGCAGCGTGTCGCCGACGACCAGCTCCATCGCCAGGTAGACGCGGCCCTCGTGCTCGCCGGCCTCGTGGATCGTCACGACGTTCGGGTGGGACAGGCGGGCCAGCGCTTGCGCCTCGCGCAGCAGGCGGGCCTGCGCCGTCGGGCGGGCGTCGGGCGTGCCGAGCAGCTTGAGCGCGACGCGGCGCCCGAGCAGCTCGTCGCGCGCCAGGTGGACCTCGCCCATGCCGCCGCGTCCGAGCATGCCGAGCAGCGTGTAGCGGCCGATCCGCGCGGGCGCCGGGAGGCCCTGCGCCCGCGGTCCCGTCCCCGAGCTCACCGTCGCAGCCGTCGGTCGCTCGTTCTCGTCGCGGAGCATCACGGGAGCGCGCGAACTCGTCGCGGACGACGAGCTCCGGCAGCCTATCACGCAGCGCCCGCCCCAGGCCGCGGTCGCGATCGCGCGTCCTGGACGGCCTCCTCGCCGCCCGTCATAGTCATGGCGAGCCGTGGGGCGTCTGACGACCAGCAGCGGTGATTGCGCGTGGCAGCTGCGTGAGCGCAACATCCTCGGACGCTCGCGAAAGTGCACGATCCAGCTGCTCGCGCCCTCCGTGTCCGGCGAGCACGCCCTCCTGCGCTGGGCCGGCGGCCACTGGCATCTTCAGGACCTCCACAGCCGCAACGGCGTGTTCGTCGCCGGCCGGCGCCTGGCCCCCGACGAGCGGTTCGCCCTCGGTCCCGGCGCCGAGATCGGCCTCGGGGAGCCCGGCGGCCTCGTGCTCGTCGACGCCGGCCCGCCCGACGCGTTCGCCGTCCCCGAGGGCGGTCGCGAAGTGCTCGTCGCGGAGGCCGGCCTCTTGACCCTGCCGGATCCGTCCGATCCCGCGACGATCTACCGCGGACCGCACGGGTGGTACCTCGAGCACGCCGGCAACGTCCGCGAGGTCCACGACGACGAAGTCGTCCGGATCGGCGACGTCGCCTGGCAGCTCGCCCTCCCCGAGTCGCTGCCGCCCACCGCCGAGGCCACCGAGGCGCCGCGGAAGATCGCCGACCTGCGCCTGCACTTCGCCGTCCGGCCCGGCACGGAGTACGTCGAGCTCGTCGCCTTCCACGGCGCGTCCGCGCTCGACTTCAAGGCCCGGACCTGCCACTACCCGCTGCTGCTGCTCGCGCGCGAGCGCCTGCGTCACGGCCGTCTGGCGCCCGCGCAGCAGGGCTGGGTCCTCCAGGAGGAGCTGCTCATGGCCCTGCAGGTCGACCGCAACCAGCTCTATGTCGACATCCACCGCCTGCGTCAGCAATTCGCCCAGGCCGGCGTGGTGGACGCGGCCCGGATCGTCGAACGCCGGCCGGGAACCCGGCAACTGCGGATCGGCACGGCGCACCTCGAGATCGTGCAACTCGATCGCCCCCTCGCTTCCGGATGAGAGCAGCGACGATCGGCTGCCCAGCGCGGTCGGAAGCACGGGCTCACGTCGGCGCGTCCGCGGACCCGACCCGATCGTCAACCTGTCTCTTGCGACAGCCGACACCGCGGGACCCGCCGGCTCCGCATCGACGGGACGGACCGCGAGCTCGCCGAACACCGCCTGGAGGGCCGAGCCGCCGACCCGAGCGTCACGTCGAGGTCCGGCGACGCCGCCTGGCCGCGATGACGCCGGCGAGCAGCAGCAGGCCGCCCGCGTCGGGGCCGCGAGCGTCGCAGCCGCAGCCGGCGTCGCCCGCACCGGCCGGGCCCGTGTCGGTCTCGCCGGTGGCGCCGGAGCCGGTGCTCGAGCCGCCGTCGTCGGTCCCGCCCGTCGAGCCGTCATCGCCGGTCGACGAGTCGCCGCCCGACATCGAGTCGCCGCCCGACATCGAGTCGCCACCGGAGGCCGAGCTGGTCGGGATCTCGCCGGTCGTCGACGGCTCGCCGGTCGTCGTGTCGGTGTCGCAGCCCTCGTCGATCTCCTCGTCGCAGTCGTTGTCGAGGCCGTCGTCGCACAGCTCGGCGTCGGCGGGCGTGCAGGTGCAGGCGTGGCCCACGGGGTCGCAGATCCAGCCGGCGGTGCAGTGGCCGTCGTCGACGCAGCCGACGCACGCGCTGGGCTCGCTCGCGGTGTCGCAGTGGGGCAGGTCCGGGTCGGTGCACTGCGCGTCGGTCTCGCACGGATCGACGAACACCGAGGTCGGCGCGCCCGGGAAGTTGCCGTCGCCGGTCGGCGTCGAGGCCGGCTCGGCGCCGAGCAGGCCGGCCGCGCCGATGAGGGCCTGATTGTCGATCTGCCCGGAGCTGTCGGCGTCGATGGTCACGCGGAACTTCACCGTGGCGGACGCATCGATCGCCAGCGACCCGCCGGCGGTCTCGTTGGCGCCCTCACCGAGGCGGACGACCAGCGAGTTCGTGTTCGCGTCGTACTCGCCCTGGTCGTCGCCCGCGGCGTCGGTCTTGGCGCCGGCGTTGTCGCCCGCGGCGATCTCGAGCGAGCCCGGCACGTAGGTCACGCCGGTCGGCAGCGGGTCGGTGAGGGCGACCTCGATCGCCACGTCGCTGCCGGTGTTGAGCACCTCGATCGTGTACTCGAGCTCGTCGCCGGCCACGAGCGCGCCGCCGTTCACGTCGACGGCCGTCTTGATCGACGTCGTGAAGTCGGGCCGGAGGTCGGAGATCGAGGTGATGAAGCCGGACAGGAAGTACTGGTCGCCCATGGTGCTCGCCGTCAACATCGCCTGGGTCTGCCCCGCCGTGAGCTTGGCGGTAACGTCGACGGTGTCGAGGTCGAGGCCCGACATCGAGTTCGGCGCGCCGGTGAGCTGGGGGAGGTCGCCGGGGACCGACAGCGGCGCGCCGAGCTGCGAGCGCGTGCTGTTGAAGAAGTTGTTGGCCGGGTTTATGCCGTTGCCGAGGGCCGGACCGCCCCCGAAGAAGAACTGGTCGCCCTGGAGGCCGATGTCGCCCTCGAAGGCGACCAGGCCGAGCTTGCCCTCGATCCCGCCGTCGGGGACCAGGAACCCCTCGAGCAGGATGTCGAGGGACGCATTGGTGGCCACCAGGTCGAACCCGTCGAACACCGCGAGGTTGCGCGTCGGCTCGCCCGGGTCCTGGTAGAGGACGACCATCCACCAGCCGGCGAAGGTCCCCTCGTTGTTGACGTTCGTCAGCGTGGAGGTGTCGACCCCGCCGACCCGGTAGGACCCGGCGCCGTGCTGCTGGACCAGGTCCGTGACGTCGGCGCTGCACTGGTAGGCGTCGAACGGGGTGATCACGCAGTGCATCGAGCCGTCGATGTCGGCCGAGAACACGCCCGGGCGGTCGAGCGTGACGATGCCGTCGGACCCGGGGTCGTCGATGGAGGCGGCCCAGTAGAGGAACGCGTGCGAGGCGGCGGCGCCCGGCGGGAGCTCGAGGAGCGCCGAACTGCGGGCATCGGCGGGCGCGACCGCCAGGTTGGCCTCGGCCTCGCCAGGGCTCGGCGAGTCGGCGCGCCAGTGCACGTCGATCGCGGCGTCGCCCGTGTTCGTGCCGCACATCCCGACGGCGCCGACCACCGGCATCGGCACGTTCGGGGCGCAGTTGTGCCCGAGCGTGTTGCCGATGAGCGCGAAGTCGCCGCGCTGGGTGACCTGCACTCGCAGCGCCGGCGCCGCCTCGGCGCCGGCCACCAGCCCCAACCAACCCGCGATCGCGGGCAGACCCACTCCAAGACCAATCTTTCGCACGACGGTGACTCCGGAACGGCGTCATCGACCCTACCGTCAGCGCGGGGCGAGGAAATTACAGGCAAATTACAGCCGCTGCCGGTGCGCCTCGGGGAGGTGCCGGTCGTGCTGGGGTCGGGCGCTGGACGGATGCTGCGGGTGTTCGACCGCCGCGTCGACGGCAAGGCGCTGCTGCTCGCGCCGGCAGACGCGGAACACCTGCGCGACGCGGAGACGGGGAGCTTGTGGGACTTCCGCGGCTGCGCGGTCGAAGGCCCGCAGGCGACCGCGATGGGGCTCCACGCGTTGGGACGTCCAGAATGGCCGCGTCGAGCATGCCGCGCGCATGCAGCCGGGTTCAAAAGCGGCTCTGAGCCGCTTTGCTCGATAATTGTCATGTGATGCAGAGCACCATTCCTCCTTGCTGCGCCGGCAGCCCCAGATACTCGTTTCTGAACAGAAACAGGAGTCGACCATGTCCCGAGAGAGCGGCCAAAATTTCCCCATCAATAAGGCATTCGAGGTCAATGGTACCATTTACTTTAATGAAGAGGGGAGCGCCTACATCATCCTGAAGCCGGACTTCGGGCTGCCCATTGGCACGAAGATTCGTCGTGCCCGGAGGGATGACTATATTGAGATCATCCCCGCCCCGGGGAGCGAGAAGAACGGGCATGCCATTATTTAGGCGATCCACGGCTCGGTCGTGCCCGTTCGTTGCCGTGGTGCTGGGGGCGGATGGCCGCGTATTTCATCACCGCGTCCTCCTGCGCCCGGGGTCCGCGGCCGTCGAGCTGGTCCGGTCGAGCAGCTCCACGGGCGCGTCGTCCCCATCTCGGGGCAGTGATGGGCAGCGTACAGCTCGCGCTCGCCGTATGTCCCTTCGAGCACATCGAGGGTTTCGTAGCGCACCACCACCACCCTATGAAGAATGCCGCAGTCGGCCGTGTGCTTCGGCTCGACCAGCTTCGCCACGACCTCGAGCGGCGCGGGGGTCGGGTCGGGCGGTGCGCTCTCCGGAGGAGGCGGCGAAAGGCCCGCCTGCGGCTCGCTCGTCGCTGTCGTCGGTGCCGGCGGCGCCTGCTCGTCGTGCCGTCGGGCCGTGGCCGTGGCCTCGTGCACGGGGAGCCTCGGAGGTCGCCCGGGCGCTACGGCAGGCGTCGACGCGAGCGTCGTCGCTGCCGGCTCCGGCGCGCACTCGATCGCCGAGGCTGCAGGTGAGGGACGAGGCCAGCGCGAGACGCCCGGCGAGAGGAAGCACGCGCGGGTCGGGATGATTGCGACCGGCCGCGGCTCGGGGAGCGTGTCGGGGTCACTGTCCGGGATGCGTGGAATGTCGGGCCCTCATGGGGCTACCACGGCTCGGCGATAATAATGCGATCAGGGCGAGGGCGAGACCAAGCCGGACGGCGGAGGGGAGCACCGGGAGAACGTAGCAGTCCGCGCGCACGGGCCTCCCGCGGAGCGCGGCGATGAGCGGCCGTCGCGGTCGCGACGGCTGTGGCCGGTGGAAGCTGCGAACCTCCGCGCATCGCTCGCTGCCGGGCTCGAGGGGATGCCCGCGGAGATCCGCGGCGTTGCCCTCGACGGATTCATCCCGCGACCGCGCTCATCGCCGCAGCGAGCGCGAGGCGGGCCACGGCGGGCAGATCGCACTCGGCCGAGTTCGGCCGCTGGCGACCACGCGCGTGTGCCCGGTCGCACGACGCGGGCGGCGCGAAGGCCGGCCGCGGGGCGCGGACGGGGTTACCCTCGGGTCCATGCCGTTTCGCAACCTCGAAGGTGACTCCGGCTTCGTGGTGCCCGCCGACCCGCTGGCGCGCTTCGACGAGCTGTTGACCGCGCTCGACGCCGGCCGCGGGTGGATGCAGGACAAGGCGGCGATCCGCCTCGCGGCGATCACCCTGCTCGTGACCCCGGGCGACGCCAAGAGGATCGCGGCGTCGACCCGCACGGCCAGCGCGGTGCTCGGCGAGCGGCTCGGGTGGTTCTCCGGCGTCGACGAGTCGGTCCGCCTGGTCATCGCGGCCCACCTGGTCAAGGCGGACGACCACCCCGAAGCGTTCGTCGACGAGCTCGAGCGCGTGCGCGGGATGTTTCGCGCCGACAAGCTGCGCCGCGGCGGCGTGTACGAGGTCCTCGCGGTGCTGGTCCTGCGCCGCCTGTTCGGCAAGATCGAGCCGGAGCACGTCGAGCGCTTCCACGAGATCTACGACGCGATGAAGGCCCACCACTGGTGGCTGACCGGACCCGAGGACTTCCCGGCCTGTGCCATGCTGGCCGCTCGCCCGGAGGAGCCGGCGGCGATCGGCACCGGCACCGACGCGATCTACAGGGCTTTGCATGAGCAGGCTGGCCTGTCGCGCGGCGACCCGCTGCAGACTGCCGCCCACATCCTGTACCTCGGCGGGCTCGAGGCGCCGGTGATCGTCGAGCGCTTCAGCGGGCTGCTCGCGGCGTTTCGGGCCGCGGGCGCGAAGATCGGGACCGGCGAGTACGACGAGGTGGCGATCCTCAGCTTCGTCGCCCTGCCGGCGGCGAGCATCGTCGCCACGGTGCGGGAGCTGGAGGCCGGCCTGCGCGCCCGCCTCAAGTGGTTGAGCGAGCGCGACGCCCTCAGCCTCGGCGCCAGCCTGGCGTTCGTCCGCCTCGCCGGCGCCTCGGGCGAGCTCGGGACGCTGGCCGACGCCAAGCTGCTGCTCGACATGCAGACGATCGTCACGGCCCGCCAGACCGCCTCGATCGCGGCGATCAGCGCGACCACCTGAGCGCCCGCGATGGCCGTCGGCGGCACACCGGCGGTCAGTAATGTTCGCAGACGCCGTTGCTGCAGACCCGGATCAACTGCCAGCCCGAGCTGCAGAGGTAGGTCTCCTCGCGGGTGTGCGTCTGGTTCCACGTGCTCACGATCTCCCCCTCGTTGCTGGCGGTGCAGGCCTTGGTGGGCTGGGCGGCGAGGGCGGTGTTGGCGAGAATGACGCCGACGGCGAACGAAAGGATGAATGCGAGCTTCTTCATGGTGGGTTCCTCGTGCGGGCTGACGAACGCCGGGGCGGAATCGCCGGGACGGCGGATTCGTGCGAGTCGTGAACCACGCTCACGGCCGCGCCCCGTAAGTTCAGTGTGGCCATTGTACGCTTCGCGGGTCGCATCGTCGTCGCAGCGGTGCGAGGCACGTTCGCACCGCTGCAACGCGCCCCTGCGCTCCGCTCGGTCCCGCTCGACTGGCGGGCGCCGATGCGAGGCCGCCGGCACGGGGAGCTCGGCGCCGTCCTGACAGCCGTGCGAAATCCGCCCGCTGCCCCACAGCCGCCGCCGTAGGTGGCCCTGACGAGCCGCATCGCTCGGGCGCCGACCCGCCTGGCCGTGCGGCTTCTTCCTCTCGGCGGAGGGGAGGCTCCCGAGCGGCGCCCGGAGCGCTCGCAGCTCTGCGAGTCACAGTGGCAGGAATGCTACTGGCACTCGGAGTGGGCTTGAGTACGGTACTCGCCACCGCCATCACGACCGAACGATTGGCGACGGACGAGACCTGAGGCGTTCGTGCCCCCGTCTTTCGCGGGGTCTCAACGAACGGGGCGGCCTGCGGTCGCGCCGGACGTCGCCGAGCCCTTTCCCATCCTTGCGACTCTTGCCTCGCCGCGTGCGCGCGGATCGAGCGCTCTTTGCTTGAACGCATCACCGAGAAGGACATTCCCATGAAATCGATTGCATTGTTGGTACCGCCGCTCCTGCTCTCCCTCGCCTCCTGCGACAGCCCGGGCGGGACGCCCGTGTCGCCGCCGCCGGAATGGACCTGCGACGCGCAGCGCTTCGCCGGGATTGACGGCTGCGACTGCGGCTGCGGCGCGCCCGATCCGGACTGCGACGGCGCCGGCTCGGCCGACCCGGGCACCGGCGTCGACAACCCGGCCTGCGACGCCTGCGTCGACGGCGAGGGCGAAGCGCAGCCGTGCGTCAGCGTGACCGCGGCGCTCGAGGCGGCCGGCTTCATCGTCAGCCCGGCCGGCACCAGCGACGACGGCGCCGAACTCTACGACCTCACGCTCCTGCAGTCGAACGATCACCAGGATCCGAAGGCGGGCACCCACGAGCAGCACCTCACGCTGATCCACCGCGGCTTCGACCTGCCGATGAACCTGATCTCCACGGGGTACAGCAATTACCTCGGGTTCGAGGAGGACGAGCTGACGACGCTCCTCCAGGGCAACCAGCTCGTCCTGGACAAGCGCTTCCACAACGGCAACGGCGGCGACTTCGCCCACTTCACCCGCGAGCAGGTCGCGGACGACGCCCACGACGTCGTGATGCGCCTGCACGACCTGTACACGAGCGCGTGGCTCGGCTCGGGCTTCAGCAACGGCGGCGTCGACATGGTGAGCTTCCGCCAGCACTACCCCGACGACGTCGACGTCACCGTCGCCTTCGGCGCCCCGTTCATGGTGGCCGAGGACACGCGCTTCCTGGCGTTCTTCGACACGGTCGACGCCGATTGTCAGGGCCGTCTCGAGGCGATCCAGCGCGCCGTCCTCGGCACCCACCGTCCGGACGTCGAGCCCGCCGTGCTGGCCTCGGCCGCCGACGAGTTCGGCGACACTTTCGCCCGCGTCGAGCCGACGCGCGCCTTCGAGGCCGCGGCGCTCTCCTATCCGTGGCTGTTCTGGCAGTACTTCGGCACCCCCGACGACTGCGCCGCTCTGCCCGATCCGGCGACGGCGGCGGCGGAGGAGCTGACGGCGGCGTTCTTCGGCGTCACCAGCATCTTCGGCACCTACCCGATGTCCGACGCGTACCTGGCGTTCTTCGGCGCCTACTTCTACGAGGCGCAGCGGAGCAGCGGCTGGCCGGCCCTGCCGCGCGCCGAGCTCGTCGCGGAGGGCCTCATCCCCGCCGACCTCGTCGACATGGAGCGCGGGCTCGTGCCCGAGGGCGTGATCCCGCCGGAGTTCGACGCCGCCGAGAACAGCGCGCTCGCGGAGTTCGCTCGCCTCGGCAGCGGCGTCGCCTTCGTCTACTCCGATCAGGACCCGTGGGCGTCCGCTGCCGTCACTCCGGAGGCGATGAGCGGCAACGTCCGCTTCGACGTCACCGACGGCAACCACGTGGCGACGTTCTCGTCGCTCTCGGAGGCCGATCGGGCCGCGCTCTCGGCGTTCCTCGAGACGAACCTCGGCATCGAGATCCCCTGAGCGCGAGGACGGCGAGAGGCACGCTCGGGCCGCACCGGTCCGCTCCTGCGCGCCCTTCATTCGCAGCACTGGCTCGCCCGCCGTTGCCGGCGCGTCGTCGTGCGAGGTATGCTGGGCGTCGTGAACAAGAGGACAGGGGGCGCGGTTCATGCCCGCCGCAGGCCGATCGTCCGCGCGCGGCGATTGCACATGGGCGGGCTCGCCGTCGCCGAGCGCGAGGCCGTCCTGGAGCGGCTGTACTCGGTCTTCTGCACCTACTTCAGCGGGCACGACCGGGACACCTTCGCGAGCATCGCGCTGCCGACCGCCGAGACGCGGCTCGCGCTGCTCTACGCCGATGACGGCACCCTGGCCGGCTTCACCTCCAACACCATCCAGCGGCTGACGATCGACGGTCGGGTCCACGCCGCGATGGGCGGGAGCGGCTTCATCCTCCCCGCGTACAAGGGCGGGACGATGGCCGGCGCGTACACGCTCTCGGAGGCGGCGCGCTTCATGCTGCGTCATCCTCGCGTCCCCTTCGGCTTCCTCGGCGCGCTGCTGGGTCCGACGACGTACCAGCGCTTCGCTCGCAGCTTCGCGCGCGTCTACCCGCACCGCCGCCTCGGCTTTCCACCGGAGGTCGCCCGCCTCGTCCGGGAGTTCGCGCGGGCGAGGAACCTGTCGCCGGAGGGGGCGCAGCCCTGGACGGTGAACCTGGGCGTCCGACCCCTGCGCACGGCGCCGATCACTGCGGAGCGCGCCCGCGATCCGGACGTGCAGTACTTCTGCGCCGCGAACCCGGGCTACGTCGACGGCCGGGCGCTCCTCGTGTGGATCCCGCTCGACGCGGCGAACATCGCCAGCGCAGCCGGGGCGCTCGCGCGGGACGGCTTCCGGGGGGCGCTCGGGTGGCTGCCCGGCGGCGGTCCGGCGCGGGCGTGAAGCAGCACGTCGAGAGCCCTCCTCGAAAAAGCGCCTTTCCCCTCCGCGCGTGAAATCACCGGAAATACATGTCCAGAAGGACAGGTGGACATCGAGAGACGGCTGGCGCGCGAATGCACGGAGATGGCCCGAGAGACATTCGTTGCACGGGCCGAGCGGACCGCGATGAAGCCGAGGGCGCCCCTCAGCCCGGCGGGGGAGCCTCCGCGGCCGGTCGCGCGAGCGCGAGCGCGCTACGATGCGGTGTTCTTCGCCGGCGGTCACGGGGCGATGTGGAACCTGCCCCACGACGCGTCGTTCGCCGCGGTGACGACCCGGATCTACGAGGCCGGCGGGGTGGTGGCGGCGGTGTGCCACGGGCCCGCGGCCATCGTCGACGTGAAGCTGTCGGGCGGGACCTACCTGGTCGCGGGCAAGCAGGTCAGCGGATTTTTACCAACGAGGAGGAGCGCGCGGTCAAGCTCGAGAAGGTGGTGCCGTTCCTGCTGCAGGACCGGCTCACCGAGCGCGGCGGTCGCTTCGTCGGCGCGCCGATGTGGGCCGAGCAGGTCTCCGTCGACCAGCGGCTCGTCACCGGCCAGAACCCGGCGTCGGCGGCGGCGACGGCGAGGGCGGTCGGGAAACTGCTCGAGTAACGCGATTCGTGGCGCGGAGGAACGCGACCGCAGGCTGAGCCTCGTCCTCCCAGGTTCGGCCGCGGGTGCGGCGGTGCGAGTGCGTCCTTGCGTTGGCGGAGGACGAGGCGGCGTCCTGCAAATACGGCGACCCTCGGTGATGAGTCGTTCGAGGCGGCGATCGATGCCGCGCCGACGGAGGAGCGTCCGGGGGGCGGGCGGCACGGCCTCGGCGAATGCGTCGACCGCCAAGACGGCCGAGGAGCGCTCGCCGGCCGTCTCAGCGGGCGACCGCGGCTGCCCCGAAAGCCGCGCCGGCCAGGAACGCGAGGGCGTTGCTCACGGCCCAATACAGCTCGTCACTCGTCGATCCGGGGATGAAGGTGATGGCGTCCCAGGAAAACCACATGGCGGACGCCAGGACGCCGGCGGCCAGGTACAAGAACTTCCGTCGTCTCGGCTCCGTGGGTTGCATGGTTGCGAGAGCTTACCGGCCTGGCGCTGCGGCGCAAGCGACGGCGAGGGAACATTCGTCCAGGGCGCCGCGCTGCCGCGGTGTGCATCCTCGCAGGTCCGCGGACGGACTGCAGGGCCGGCACGACCTCTCGCATCGACGGCGAGGGCCGTTTCGTGGCGACATCGGGGGCTTTACGTGGTCGCCGGCGCTCGGACTCGCGCCAGGCCGCCGGCGACGGTGACGGGTCGCCGCGCTCGCGCGCGTGAGGTCGGCACGACGGCGCCCGACCCCGGAGCGTCTGCCCAGGCCCGCGGGGCCGTGCGATAAGCGAGGCATGTCCGCCACGCTCGCTGCCCTCGAGTCCGCCCTCGCTACCGGTGCCGTCGAGGCGTGGCTGGCGGAGCTGGGCGACGAGGCGGTGCGGTCGCAGGTCCGTCGCGCGCTCGAGGTCGATCGCAAGCTCTGGACGAAGTACCCCGATTCGCTGGGGAGCTGCTTGCTGGCGCGAACGTCGGGGGTCAAGGCGCTGGCGTCGCTCCACGAGGCGTGGACGGTGGAGCTCGCGGCGCGCGGGCGGCCGTGGATCCGTCCGCTGCGCCCGCTGCCGGTGGTCGACGGTCCGCTGGCCGAGCTGACCTCGGACGAGACGCTGTCGTTCGCGGGGCTGCACGTACCGCGCTTCGCGTCGGACGAAGAGTTGGTGCTCACGGCGCGGCGCTTTCACCCGAGCGTGCAGAAGCCCGAAGAGCGGCGAAACGAGCGACTGCGCTGGTTCTGGTCCGAGGGCCGCGCGGTGATCGAGCCCGACCCGGCGGTCGAGGCCTCGCCGACGTATCCGCGGATCGTGACGGACGGGTGGGGCCCGGCGTACCTGATCCGGGCGGAGGGCGCGCCGCGGGTGGCGCTGCCGTGCCCGGAGGAGGGCAGCGCGAGGGGGCAATTCTCGGCCGACGGCGCGCGCCTGATCGTATACGGGTCGCACGACGAGTACGCCGGAGGCTTCGTGTACGTCGTCCACCCCGAGACGCTGGCGGTCGAGCGCACGCTCGAGGTCGATTCGCCGGTGTCGGCGGTCGCCGAGGGAGGCGGGCGCATGGTGGTATCGACGTTCCGCAGCGGGACGATCGGGTGGGTCGACGGCCGCGAGCACGTGCTGCCGATCCACGGCGACGATGTCGCGCTGTCGCCGAGCGGCACGTACGTGGCCACGTTCGCGCGAGACCTGCAGATCTGGTCGCTGGCGGAGCTCCTGCGCCGCGAGGCGCGGCCGCCGAAGCCCGGGTTCGCGCCGTGCTTCGATCCGACCGGCTCGCGCTTGCTGTGCGACCGGGAGCTGCTCGACGGCCGCACGGGGCAGCGGATCGCGCGGCTCGATCCGGAGCTGGATCCGTACCTCGAGGGCGGGCCGCCGCAGCCGAGCCTGTA
Organism: Nannocystis exedens; assembly: GCF_002343915.1. Classification (GTDB taxonomy): domain Bacteria; phylum Myxococcota_A; class Polyangia; order Nannocystales; family Nannocystaceae; genus Nannocystis; species Nannocystis exedens. Next base: position 9,159,569 of record NZ_NETK01000001.1, read on the forward strand.
CTTCGGGACACGTCTTCTGATTTGCACCCATGGCGGGCTGCAGCTGTGGGACGCGCGCACCGGGGAGCCGCTGAAGATGAAGAAGCCGCTCGGGTTCCCGCACTGGTACACGCTGGCGTACGACCGCGAGGGCTCGCGCCTGGCGGCGCTGGAGAACGGGGAGAACACGGTGGCGCTGCACGAGCTGCCGAGCGGGCGCCGTGTCGGCAGGGTGACGTTCGAGCTCGCCGGCGCGGCGGTGGCGATGGCCGAGGACGGGAGCATGCTGGCGGTGCAGCAGGGCGGGGAGGTCGAGGTCCGCACGGTGCACGGGGCGCTGGTGCGGCGCTGCGGTCGGGCGACCGAAACGAAGGGCGAGCGGCGGTGGTCCCAGCCGGCCCCGGAGTTCTCGCGCGACGGCCGGCGGGTCGCGGCGCGCGTCGACGACAAGTGGCGGATCTGGACGCTCGCGAGCGGGGAGGAGCGCGTCGAGGACAGACTCGGGGACGCCGCCGACTTCGCGTGGCCGTGGCCCGCGGGCTGGACGCTGGAGGTCGACCGGGTGTCGGTGTTCACGCACGAGGCGAGCGGCGCCCGGATCGCGCTGCCGGTGAACGGGCGATGGATGTTCAACCCGGCCGAGCCGCAGATCGCCAACTGCGACGCGCTGCTCGTGGTGCTGCAGGGCTGAGAGGGCGCGACGCGAGCTGTCCTCGGGGACATCTGCGAGGATTGTGGTCGGCGGGCCACGATTCGACATTGACGCGCGCCGTCCGCCGCGCCGGGTCGTGATGAATGGGGGGACCCTCGGGCGAAGCCGAGTTCGTAGGTCGCCGGGCGCCCCGCGAGGACGATGTAGGCCGAGGTCGACGCGGCTCGGGCGAGGCGTGATTCCGCGGACATGTCGCGGCCTGCGAATGTCTGCCGGGGACCCGGCAGTGGCCTTCTGTAGTAACATCGCCGCCATGCGGACAGCGAGTGCTCACAGTGTCGAGCGGGACACCTCGCAGGCGGCGAGGGCGGCGTACGCGGCGGTGGTCGAGGCGCTCGGGGGGCCGCCGGATTGGTTGTTCGCGCAATCGACGGAGGCGCACGCCGGCGAGGCGGTGCGCCGGGCGCTGGTCGAGCTCGGGGCGGCGGCGGTCCACGGCAGCAGCTCGTGCGGGTCGGTGATGACGGACGCGGGGGTCCACGAGGGCGGGCTGGCGCTGTTCGGCGTCCGCGATCCGGCGGGGGCGTTCGGGGTCGGGGCGGCGGAGCTGGGCGCGGACCCGCGCGCGGCGGCCGAGCAGGCGGTGACGGCGGCGATCGACGACGCCCGCCGCCCGGGTGAGGTGCCGATGCTGGTGTGGATCACGGCGGCGCCGGGCCAGGAGGAGGCGTGCATCGCCGGGATCGAGGCGGTGCTCGGCCCCGATGTGCCGATCGTCGGCGGCAGCGCGGCCGACGACGCGATCGCCGGCCGGTGGTATCAATGGACGCGGTCGGGCACGCACGCGGCCGCGGTGGCGGTGAGCGTGCTGTATCCCTCGGGGCGGGTGGTCTCGGCGTTCCAGAGCGGATACACGCCGACGCTGCGCCACGGCAAGGTGACGCGGGCGCACGAGCGGACGATCCTCGAGATCGACGGGACGCCGGCGGCCGAGGTCTACGACCGGTGGACCGGCGGCGCGCTGCCGGGGGTGCGCGCCGGGGGCAACGTGCTGGCCGAATCGACGATGTTCCCGCTGGGTCGACGGGTCGGCGGGATCGGCGAGGTGGCGTCGTATCGCCTGGCGCACCCGACGGTGGTCCGGCCCGACAAGGGGATCGAGCTGTTCGCCAGCTTCGAGGTCGGCGACGAATTGGTGCTGATGCACGGGACGTACGAGGCCCTGGCGACCCGCACGGCGCGAGTCGCCGCCGACGCGCTGACGCTCGCCGGCGTGGGCACCGAGGCAGTCGCGGGGGCGCTGGTGGTGATGTGCGCCGGCTGCATGCTGGCGGTGCGCGCCGAGCTCGAGGCGATCGCGGCCGAAGTGCGGGCGGCGCTCGGCGGGGCGCCGTTCATCGGCTGCTTCACGTTCGGCGAGCAGGGGTGCTTCGTCGGCGGCGAGAACCGCCACGGCAACCTGATGATCTCGGTCACCGCGCTGGTGCGCACATAGGAGCGGAGGTGTCGCGAGAGGACGAACTGCTGCGCGAGACGGTGGCCCACCTCGAGCAAGCGCTGCACCGCGAGCGCGAGCGCCGGCGCGAGGCCGAGGGGCTGCTGACCGGGGTCGGCGCGGCCTCGACGGCGCGCTCGCTGCCCGAGGCCGAGTCGGCGCTGCTGGAGGTGCTGGCGCCGGTGTTCGGCTACGAGGCCGGCGCAGCGCTGGTGCCCGACGCGGACGCGACGTACCGCGCGGCGACGGCGACGAACCCGGCGCTGGCTTCGGTGCGCCTGCCCGCCGGCGGGTTCATGCGGCGCGTCGAGGGCGGCGAGGTGGCGGCGGTGTTCGACGTGGGCCGCGTGCCCGACCTGCAGCCGCTGGCGGCGGTGCCGGAGGTCCGCGCGGCGCTGATGCTGCCGCTGCGCACGAGCCGCGGGACGGCCATCCTGCTGGGGGTCCACGCGCGCGCGGCCGCGTTCTCGCCGCGCCTGGTGGCGCTGGCGCGGAGCTTCTTGCGCACGGCGGGGCCGGTGCTCGAGAGCCTGGTGGCCCGCGAGCGCGAACACCTCGGCAGCGTGGCGGCGGCGCGAGCGGCCGCGCTCGAGCAGAGCAACGCGGAGCTGCAGCAGCGCGTGGAGGAGATCGAGCGCCAGCGCGCGCAGATCCTCCGGCTGTCGGCGCCGGTGCTCCGGATCTGGCGCGACGTGCTGGCCGTGCCGCTGGCCGGGACGCTCGAGGAGCAGCAGCTCTCCCACGTGTGCGAGAAGCTGCTCGAGGTGATCGTCGAGACCCGCGCCCGCGTGGCGATCCTCGACATGACCGGGCTCGAGACGATCGAGGTGGCGGCGGCGGATCGACTGCACGCGATCTTCCACGCGGTGCGGCTGCTCGGGGTGCATTGCTTCGTCAGCGGGGTCCGCCCCGCCGTGGCCGACGCGCTGGTCGAGCAGGGCACGGCCCCGCGCGCCGAGACGTTCGCGACCGTGGCCGACGCGCTGGCAGCCGCGATCCGCCGCTGCGGGCAGGGACCCGCCCGGGGGGAAGTGCCATGAATGAGTGTGATGAATCGGGCAAAGCGATGGATCGCGGCGATTGACGGCAGTGTCTCGGCGGGCGAGGAATGATCGGTGGGCGCCGGAGCCCGGCCCCGTGGTCGCGCCGGGAGGCTCGCGCGCGGACGGGGCTCGCGCTAGACTGCGCGGGTGGACGAACGGGCGCTCCTCGAGGCATGGCGCGGCGGCGACGCCGAGGCGGGGCGGCAGCTCATCACCCGCTATTACGCGGCGATCTATCGCTTCTTCTACGGCAAGGCCGAGGCGGCGGCGTGCGAGGACCTGGCGCAGGAGACGTTCGAGGTGGTGGTCCGCCGTCGCGACGCGTTCCGCGGCGACAGCCCGTTCCGCGCCTACGTCTACGGGATCGCCCGGTTCGTGCTGGTGGCGCACATCCGCCGGCGCCAGCGGCACGGCAAGCGGTTCGAGCCGGCCGAGGACAGCGCGATCGACCCGGCGACCGAAGGCTCGGTGACGGCGCTGTTCGCCGACCGCGAGCTCGAGTTCATCGTCGTCCAGGCGCTGCGATCGCTGCCGCTCGACGACCAGATCCTGGTCGAGCTCAAGGACTGGGAGGGGCTGACGCAGGCCGAGCTGGCGGCCCTGTTCGAGGCGCCGCAGCCGACGGTGGCGCGCCGGCTGCAACGCGCCCGCACGCGCCTGCGCGAGGCGGTCGAGCGCCTGGTCGCCGACCCGGCGCTGCGCGACGCCAGCGTCCACGGGCTCGACAGCTGCATGCAGAGCATCTACGGCAAGCTGCAGGCCCACCTCGGGCGGGTGCGCGCGCCCGAGCAGTGAGGCCGCCGCGACGAAAGCGACGCCGACCCGCGCGCGGCGGGGATCAGAAATCCCGGCTGCGGACACACCACCGGCGAGGAGTTCGCCATGCCCGTTCCCCACCTTGCCCCGCCCACCGAGATCGTCCGCCGCGCCCAGGACCGGCTGCTCGCCCGCGTGTCCTCGCTCGCCGAGCCGTCGGTGACGCGGACCGACGAGCCCGACCCGAGCCCCGCGCCCACGACCCTGCCGGAGGTCGCCGACGAGCAGCGCTACGTGTTCCGCGAGGCCCTGGCGGCCGGCGGGATCGGGGTGATCCGCCGCGCGGAGGACCGGCGGCTCGGGCGGGTGATCGCGGTCAAGGAGCTGCTGCGCGACAGCCCCGACGCGCAGCGACGGTTCGCGCTCGAGGCGGCGATCACGGCCCGGCTGCAGCACCCCGGGATCGTGCCGCTGTACGACCTCGGCTGGCGCGCCACCGGCGAGCCGTTCTACTGCATGAAGCTGGTCGACGGCGAGAGCCTGGACGCGAAGATCCGCCAGGCGACGACGTTGCCGCAGCGGCTGCGGCTGGTCGAGCACGTGATCGCGGTCGCCGACGCGATCGCCTACGCGCACGACCAGAAGGTGCTGCACCGCGACCTCAAGCCGGCCAACGTGCTGATCGGCCGCTTCGGCGAGACGGTGGTGATCGACTGGGGGCTGGCCAAGGACCTGACGGCGGGCGAAAATCACATGTCCGAAGGCACAGGTCCAGAAGACCATGGCGCTTCGGACATGACGCAGGCGGGCACGGTGCTCGGGACGCTGCGCTACATGCCGCCGGAGCAGGCGGCCGGCGAGGTGGTCGACGTCCGCTCGGACGTGTACGCGCTCGGGGCGATCCTCTATCACGTGCTGGCCGGGCAGCCGCCGTTCGCGGCGGTGACGGGGCCCGGCCTGGCGGCGCAGGTGCTGGCCGGCAGCCTGCCCGATCTGCGCCGGCTCGACCCGGCGATCCCGGCCGAGCTGGCGACGATCGCCCACCGGGCGATGGCCCGCGCGCCGAACGAGCGCTACCCGGACGCGGCGGCGTTCGCCGAGGACCTGCGGCGCTTCAACGCCGGCCAGATGGTGGCGGCGCACGCGTACTCGCTGCCGCAGCGGGCGCGCCTGTGGGCCCGCGAGCACCGCGTGGCAATGGCCGGGCTGCGGCTCGCGCTCGCGGCCGGCGCGGCGCTGACGTGGCTGACGGTCGAGAAGGCCCGCACCCGGGCGGAGGAGCGCGCGCGCACCGAGCAGGCCGAGCGCGAGGCGGCGGCGCAGGCCGAAAAGGCGGAGCGGATCGCGTTCGAGCGCCAGGCGGTGGTCGACGCCCAGCGGCTCCAGACGTCGATCCTGCGCGCGCAGGACATGTCCGAAGAGACCGATCGCACCGACGAGGCGCGGGCCGTCGCGCGGGCGGCGCTGGGCGAGGCGTTGCGCACCGGCGGGCCGGTCGCGGCGGCGAGCCGGGCGCTGGCGGCGGCGATGATGGCGCCGCGGGCGATCACGACGCTCGGCGCGGGCGATGGCGCGTACGTGGAGGACGCCCACTGGCTGGCGGGCGGCGAGGTGATCGCGACGCGGGTCGAGGACAGGCGCGCGCGGCTGTGGGAGGCGGCGAGCGGGCGCATGCTGGTCGAGCTCGCGGGGGTGTCCGGGCTCGACGTCGCGGTCGACGGGGCGCTCGTCACCGCGGGGGACGAGGGGCTGGTGCGCCGCGACGTCCGCACGGGGGCGGTGCTCGCGAAGCTGGGCGACGAGCGCGGGCTCGTGGCCATGTCGCCCGATCGCTCGCGCGTGGCCGCGAGCGGTGACGGCGAGGTGGTCGTGCGGGACGCGGTCAGCGGGGCGCGGGTGGCGACGCTGCCGCGCGTGGGCCATGCGGCGGCGTTCTCGCGCGACAACTCGCGCATCGTCACGGGGTCCGACGGCGACGCGTGGTTGTGGTCGCTGCCCGACGGGAAGCTGCTGGGTGAGCTGCCGACGTCGGCGCGGATGAACTCGCAGGTGGCGATCAGCGAGGACGGGACTGCCGCGATCTGCACCCGTTGAACGCGCCGCCGCTGCCGTACGGGCAGGTGCGCGGCACGCCGGCGGGGCAGATCGCGCTGCCCGCGAGCATGCAGCAGCTCGAGCTGGTGGACCCGTGGTCGCCGGAGCGGCGCGTGCGTCTCGAGGGCATGAAGAGCCCGATCCTCCACGTCGCGTTCAGCAACGACGGCTCGCAGGTGTTCGCGCACGGCTGGCGCGGCGACGCCAAGTCGTGGGACGCCCGCACGGGCGAGACGCTGGCCGAGCTGACCGGGAGCTCGACGATGATCCTGTCGGCCGTCTATTCGCCGGACGACAGCACGATCCTGACGCTCGACGAGGGCCACTCGGGGCGATTGTGGCGAGCCGACGATCTGTCGCCGCTTTTGCGCCTCGAGGGGCGGCGGAGCTGGGTCCCGCTGTCGGCCCGCTTCTCGCCGGACGGGTCGCGGATCGTCGCGGCCGATCGCAGCGGCGCGATCGGGCTGTGGGACGCGCGCGACGGCGCGTTCGCGGGGACGGTCGCGCGGCTGCAGGGCGACGCGCCGCTGCACCTGGCGTTCACGGCCGACAGTCGCGACCTGATCGTGGCCGGGTCGCCGCTCGGCGCGGCGAGGTTGCCGGCGACGGCCGAGGGCCTGCTGGCGGCCAGCGAGCCGTGAGCGCGGCGAGCCGACTCATGACATTCCCGAGACATCCATCGTCTCGGTGGCGTGCGTCGTGACCTCGTCGCGATTCGTGCCGTCGCTCGGCGGCGCGTCGAGGTTCGTGCGCGGGCCCGGATCGTGGAACCCCTGTCGGGCGGCGGCCCATGCCTGCGCACAGCTGCACGGCCTTCGGCAAGCGGGGACGAGGACGCGTCGCATCCCTCGTGGTTTGCACGGTATGCGCGGGTGATGCATTCGCGCGCGCGCGACGATTGCGATGGATGCGCCGCCCGAGGTCGCGGTAGAGTGGCCGCATTCGGGAGGTCGAGGATGCGGCGGTCAAGCTCGATTCACGCCACGCTCGCGCTCGCGTCGCTGCTGGCCTGTACGCCGGGCGGCTCGGAGCAGCCGACCGACGGCACCACCGCGGGCCCGGGCGGCTCGACGGCCACCAGCGCCGGCAGCGACGGTCCGACCGGCGGGGTGCCGTCGACGGGTGGCGAGCCCCCCACCGGGACCGCGGAGACCGACGATCCGACGGGTGGAGCGGACCCCACCGGCCAGGACCCGACCGGGGGGCCCAAGCCCGATGTCGGCAATGACCCGACCGGCGGCGGCGACGGGCTGGGGCCGGCCGAATTCGACGCCGACGAGCTCGACGCGCCGTCGCACGGCGGCACGATCACGTTCCAGCAGATCGGCGCGCCCGGCTGGTACCCGAGCCGGCGCGACCCGGCCGTCGGCCCGTGCGACGCGTACCAGAGCGACACCTGCTGCCTGGCGCAGCACGAGGTCGCCGGCGACGCGCTGACGCCGTGGGACGAGGACCTGATCCTCACGCTGCGCGGGCCGCTGCAGCTCAAGCAATTCGCGGTGTATCAGCCGGGCGGCGGCGACCAGTGGACCCTGGCCTCGAGCTGGGACGAGCGCTGGCCGGCGGACGGGCAGGGGCTGGCGTTCAAGGGCAACGCGACCGAATCGATGGGGTTTCACGGCACGGTCGGCACCGAGTGTCTGGTCAATGTCTCGACCGCGGCGCCGTTCGCCTGCGGCGAGGGCAGCGTGCCGTTCTGCCCGGCCTCCGACGATACGCAGTACGACGGCTGGGCCGGCTCGAAGCTGTTCGTGCTGCTGGCGCGCATGCCGAACGCCGAGGAGGTCGGCGAGCCGTGCTCGGACGACATGAGCGGCAACTGGTACGACGCGCCGTGGATCGGCCTGAGCCTCGGCGAGCTGGTGCGCGCGGGGGCGTTCTCGAATTGTCAGTGCTACGCCAAGAACCCCGATGAATGGTACCTCGGCGACGGGTGCGGCCAGTTCAACGTGTGGGAGGTCGTCAACGACAACAACCAGTACCAGAACTTCGGCGTGTTCAGCACCAACTTCTTCGGCTACGCCGGCTACGTCGGCGAGGGGCCGTGCGGCGCTCAGTGCGACGTGTCGCAGCTCGGGCCGGAGGTCGACCTGATCGACAAGGGCGAGAACGTCGAGGCGGCCGAGGGCGCGGTGGCGACGCCCGACCAGGGGCCGGGCGCGGCGTTCCGCCGGCCGATCGCCGGCTATCGCTATTTCCTCATCCTGATGGACACGGCGTCGCGCACGGTCCAGCTGGCGATCGTCCATCCCGAGCAGGTCCCGCCGGCGCTCGCGCCGTTGCTCCCGGCGCTGCCGGGGGCGCTCCCGCAGGCCGCGATCGCGGCGGCGCTCGGGCTGCGTCTGCCGAATTGACGGAGGACACGACGATGATGATTCGCAGGACATGGTGGCTGGGGCTGGGGCTTGCGATCGGCTGCGGCTCCACCCCGGGGGACGGCGACAGCGACGGCGGCTCGGACGCGTCGACCGCGAGCCCGGCGAGCGGGACGGAGACGGGCCCGGCGAGCGGGACGGAGACGGGACCGGCGACGCCGACGAGCACGGGCGAGGGGCCCGGCACCGATCCGGGCGACTCGACCGATTCGGGCGGGGTCGACCGCTCGTCGTGCAAGCGAGGGATCGCCTACGGCTATCATTCGCACGCCGACCTGGCCGCGCTCGCGCCGGGGGTGTCGTGGTGGTACAACTGGGCGGTCCCGCCCGACCCGGACGTCGGCGATTATCAGGCCCTGAACGTCGAGTTCGTGCCGATGCTGTGGGGCGGCGGATCGCTCGATCAGGACCCGCCGATCCCGGAGGGCGCGCGCTACCTGCTGGCGTTCAACGAGCCGAACTTCGGCGCGCAGGCCGACCTGACGCCGCAGGAGGCGGCGGCGTTGTGGCCGCAGGTCGAGGCGGTGGCGGACGCCCACGGGCTCGAGATCGTGTCGCCGGCGCTCAACTACTGCGGAGGCGACTGCAACAAGACCGACCCGTTCGAGTGGTTCGACGAGTTCTTCGCCGCCTGCCCGGGCTGCCGGGTCGACCACCTCGCGGTCCACTGGTACGCCTGCACGCGCGACGCCCTCACCTGGTACATCGGCGAGATGAAGAAGTACGAGCGGCCGATCTGGCTGACCGAGTTCTCGTGCCTCGACGCCGAGGACAAGTCGGTCGCGGTGCAGAAGCAATACATGCAGGAGGCGCTCGAGTACCTCGAGGCCGAGCCGTCGGTGGCCCGCTACGCGTGGTTCAGCGGGCGCTGGGAGGCGACCCCGACGGTCGACCTGCTCGGCGAATCGGGTGCGCTGACGGAGCTCGGCCAGCAGTACGTCAGCGCGCCGGCGAGCTGCCCCTGAACGACCACGGGCTCGACGGCAAGGCGTACGGGTTCCCGTACGACGACGTCGGCTCGTACTCGACGTACATCTCGCACGAGGACCCGGAGTACATGCTGGTCGCCCTCGGCTGGTGACGCGCAGGCGGCCTCGCGGCGACCGGGTCGCACCGGCGCCGCGGCGGGGCGACGCGCCGCCCCTGTCGTCAGCAGCGAACGTGATGTCTCGAGGGACATGTGTAACGCGGGCGCCGAGCGCGGCGCCGCGGTCGCGGAGAGGCTCCTCGCGGGGGTCGGCGGCCGCGCGGATCGGGTGCATCGGGCGAGCGCGCGGCCGGGGGCCGTGACGACCGCGGCGCGTCGCGGTCAGGTCCGCTTGCGTCGGCGTCGGACTCGAGCTCCTTGCGAGGTCGCGCCGGCCACGTGGCGCGGACCGAGCCGGCGCGGCGGAGGCTCCGCGAGCTCGTGGTGCGCGGAGGCCCGCGGGCGTGCGGGCGGAGGCCGCGGCCCATCGGTCCGGCCCTCCCCGGCGCGGGTGGTCGCTTGCGCGTTATCGCGCCATAGACGGGCCCCGAGGCCGGCGTCCGCCATGAGCGATTTGAGCACCGAGCGCGAACCACCGAACTATCTCAACGCCAAGCGCGGCCTGCTGTCGTGGCTGCTGACGGTCGATCACAAGCGGATCGGCGTCATGTACCTGGTCACCACCAACTTCTTCTTCCTCGTCGGCGGGATCCTGGCGCTCGTCCTGCGCACCGAGCTGTTCACGCCGGACCAGGACTTCATGAGCGCGCAGACCTACAACCAGGTGTTCACGCTGCACGGCGCGGTGATGACGTTCCTGTTCATCATCCCGATCAGCGCGACGCTCGGCAACTTCATCCTCCCGCTGATGCTCGGCGCCAAGGACGTCGCGTTCCCGAAGCTCAACCTGCTGTCCTACTACATCTTCGCGCTCGGCTCGTGCTTCTTGATCGCGGCGATCCTCGTCGGCGGCGTCGACACCGGCTGGACCTTCTACACCCCCTACTCGACGAGCACCGGCACCGCGGTGACCACCGCGACGCTCGGCGTGTTCATCGCCGGGTTCTCGTCGATCCTCACCGGCCTCAATTTCATCGTCACCACCCACAAGCTGCGCGCGCCCGGCATGCACTGGAACCGCATGCCGTTGTTCGTGTGGTCGACCTACGCGACCGCGGTGATCCAGGTGCTGGCGACCCCGGTGCTGGCGATCACGCTGCTGCTGCTGGTGGTCGAGCGCACGCTCGGGATCGGCGTGTTCGACCCGGCGATGGGCGGCGACCCGGTGCTCTACCAGCACTTCTTCTGGTTCTACAGCCACCCCGCGGTGTACATCATGATCCTGCCGGGCTTCGGCATGATCTCCGAGCTCGTCACCGTCCACTCGCGCAAGCACATCTTCGGCTACAAGGCGATCGCGCTGTCGTCGGTGGCGATCGCGGTGATCTCGTTCCTCGTCTGGGGCCACCACATGTTCGTCTCGGGCCAGTCCGAGGTCGCCGCCGTGCTGTTCAGCCTGCTGACCTTCGCCGTCGGGGTGCCGACCGCGATCAAGGTGTTCTCGTGGCTCGCCACCCTCTACAAGGGCAGCATCCAGTACACCACCCCGATGCTGTACGCGCTGATGTTCCTGTGGACGTTCACGATCGGCGGGCTCACCGGCATCGCGTTGTCGACGCTGGCGATGGACGTCCACCTCCACGACACCTACTTCGTGGTCGCGCACTTCCATTACGTGATGGTCGGCGGCACCGTCGTCGCCTTCATCGGCGCGATGCACCACTGGTGGCCGAAGATCACCGGGCGGATGTTCAGCGAGCGGGCCGGTCGGGTCGGCGCGCTGCTCGTATTCATCGGCTTCAACCTCACCTTCATGACCCAGTTCTTCCTCGGCCACCAGGGGATGCCCCGCCGCTATTACGCGTACCTGCCGGAGTATCAGCGGATGCACCAGGTCTCGACCGTCGGCTCGTGGATCCTCGCCACCGGCCTGATCTGGATCCTGATCTACTGGCTGTGGTCGCTGAGGTACGGCCCGCGCGCCCCGGCCAACCCGTGGGGCGGCGTCTCGCTCGAGTGGCAGACGCCGAGCCCGCCGCCGGAGCACAACTTCGACGAGACGCCGGTCGTCCGCGGCAGCCCGTACGACTTCCCCGAGATCGACAAGACGCCGGGCGAGCGCGGCGCCTCGTGAACTTTCAAGCATGTGCGAGAGGACATGCCCGATAGAGCATGGCGGCCGGCGATCGGCGGCGTCGCCTTGCCTGGGCCCTCGCCTCGAGTCAAAGGATCGCGCAGGAGCCGTCATGAAGAAGCGGAGAAGCAGCGCCAGAATCGAACCCGTCGCCGATCCGGAGCGGCTGGCGGAGAAGACGGTACGCGAATACGGCGCCAGCCCCGATGAGCTCGTCACCGAGGGCGAGGAGGGGGAGGGTGACGAGGACGTCGAGCCGCCGCATGACAGCTCGCTGACCGCGATCGCTGCGGAGACGCTGCGCAGCGGCGTCTACCCCGAGCGAACGCTGGAGAAGGTGCCCGGTCAGGACGACGTGCTGCGCGCAGGCGACCCGGACGTCGACCCGCTCGACAATCTCTTCTCGGGAGAAGAGCTTCCAGGCGCCAGCGATCCGACGCCGGACCAGAACAACGTCGACGAGATCGGCCGCGCCGCCGGGCTCGACGAGGAGGATGACGACCGCCTGGCCGGCGAAGGGCTGCGGACGCCCGCGGAGATCCTCGACGAACGCGACGCGCGCCGGTGGGAGCTGGATCCGCGATCGAGCGGCAGGCCCGGCGACAAGCGGCCCTGAGCTCGTCGGCAGCGGGCCCGGCGAGGTGCCCGGCGCAGCCCCGGTTCAGTCGGCTTGCGCGGGTTCCGATCTTGGAAACAGAGAACAGAGAAACCGATGATGAATCGCGGCCGAGCCCAGCAGTCGCCTCGCGCGACCACGCCTATCCCCGAAGACCCGAGCTTCGACAGTACGCTGGCGCTGCTGCGAGAGGGCTACCTGTTCATCCCGCGCCGGTGTCGTCGTTTCGCCACGGACATCTTCAGCGCCCGCCTGATGGGCGAGAAGGCGATCTGGATCAGCGGCGAGGCGGCCGCCGAGGTGTTCTACGACGGCGAGCGCTTCCAGCGGACCGGGGCCGTGCCGCGCCGGATCCGCAAGACCTTGTTCGGCGACGGCGGCGTCCAGACGCTCGATGACGCGGCGCACAGGCACCGCAAGGCGATGCTCCTGTCCCTGCTCAGCCCGGAGCGTCTGGGCGACCTCGGCGACCTCAACGAGCAGTTCTGGCGGGCCGCGCTGGATCGCTGGACCGAGGCCGACCGCGTCGTCCTCTTTCCGGAGGTCGAGGACATCCTGTGCCGGACGGCGTGCGCGTGGGCGGGGGTGCCGCTCGACGAATCCGAGGCGCGCCGGCGGGCTCGCCAATTCGGCGCGCTGGTGGATGCATTCGGCGGGGTGGGTCTGCGCCACTGGCGTGGGCGCCTGGCCCGGCGCAGCCTCGAGCGCTGGATCGGCGGGCTGATCGCGCAGGTGCGCGCCGAGACGCTCTCCCCGGCCCGGAAGACCGCGCTGCGCGTGATCGCCGAGCACGTCGAACCCGGCGGGTCGCCGCTCGACACCCGAACGGCGGCGGTCGAGCTGATCAACCTCATCCGCCCGATCGTCGCCGTCGCGCGGTACATCACCTTCGCCGCCCTGGCCTTGCACGAGTACCCGCGCGCTCGCGAACTCGTGCGCGAGGGCACCGAGAACCACGCCGTCCTGTTCGCGCACGAGGTCCGACGCTTCTACCCGTTCGCGCCGTTCGTCGGAGCGCGGGTCCGCAAGGACTTCGTCTGGCGAGACCACGCATTCCGGAGGGGCACGCTGGTGCTGCTCGACATCTACGGCACGAACCGCGACCCGCGGCGCTGGGAGCGTCCCGACGACTTCTTGCCGGAGCGATTCATGCAGCGGACCGCCAGCCCGTTCGACTTCATCCCGCAGGGCGGCGGCGACCCCGATACGGGTCACCGGTGCGCCGGCGAGGCTGCGACGGTCGAGTTGATGAAGATCGGGATCCTCTACCTCACCCGGCACATGGAGTATGAAGTGCCCGCCCAGGACCTCGGCTTCGACCTCACCCGCATGCCGACGCTGCCGCGCAGCGGGTTCGTGATCCATCGGGTGCGATCGAACCTGATCGAGCTGGTCAGTCCAGTCGCCGACGACCCGCTCGGGACCTCCGCCCGGAGGCCGTGAAGGCCGACGAAAAACCGAAGCTCTCGCCCGCGAGCTCCGTGAAATCGAGACCAGGGGAAATTCGTTCGGCGGAGCGCTCGTCATCGCGGTCGGTGCGCGCAGTCCGGCGGTCCTCGGCGTCGTCGCGCGGAGCAGCCAGACGGCCGGCGTGGCAGCGCAGCGCGCCGCCGCGGCGCACCACGCGTGAAGTCAGGCGAGCCGGGCCGTATTCCTCTTCGCCGTAGCGGGCGATCGGATCGCCGGTATCGGTTCGAGCCGTGGGCGCGCGAGCACGGTTGCGAGACGGCCGAGTCGCGGTATCGCTCGGCCGAGCGTTCCGCGGAGCGAAGGAAGCCGGCACCCGCCATGACCCAAATCCCCTGGACGAACTCGTCCGCCGGCGCATCCGAGCGTCCGCACGCGGTGGAGCGCGGGGCGTCGCCCCGCCGGCGCGCGGGCCGTTGGCTGTGCGCGGCCTGCTGCGCGGGTGGGGTGCTCGAGGCGGGGGCGTGCGCTCACCGCGAGGATGTCCGCGGTTCGACCGCCGACATCACCGATGTCCAGTTCATCGGCGTCAAACGCTTCAAGGAGCGGGAGCTCCTCAGGTACCTGCATATGGGAGAGACGTCGCGGCTGCCCTGGAAGGATCGATACGAGTTCCTCGAGGCCAACCTGCCCGTCGATGCGGAGCGCATCGAGGCCGTTTACAAGGCTCACGGTTACTACGATGCCCGGGTCGTCTCGATGACCCCGCGGCGACGGCACCGGCGGTGGGGACGGCGGGACGCCGTGACGATCCAGGTCGTGGTGCAGGAGGGTGAGCCGACGCCGGTTCGCAGGGTTCGCCTGGAGTTTCCCGCCGGGCCGCCCTCCGGTCCCCCCAATCGCAAGGTCAGCGAGCCGGCGCTGCGGCGGCAGATCGAGCTCCGCGAAAACAGGACCTTCGAAGTCCCCGCCCTCAATCGCTCGGTCGACAGCCTCCGACAGACCCTGCAGGCGGCCGGCTATGCCCACGCCGAGGTCGCCGAGTCGGCCACCGTGGTGCCCGGCGTGGGCGCCGACGTCCTGTTCGTCGTGCGCCCTGGACCTTTCTTCAAGATCGGAAAGATCCGCTTCGAGGGCCTGGGAGGGGTCCCCGAGCGGTATGTCCGCAATGAGGTCGATTATGCCCCGGGGAAGCCGTACTCGCCGCAGCTCGTCCGCAAGGTCGAGGCGGCCGTGTACGCCCTCGAGGTCTTCGACACGGTCACGGTGGAGACCCGCGACCGGCCACCGGGGGCGGGTGTGCTCGATCTGACGGTCAAGGTGCGGCCGACGCGGCCCCAGTCGATCAAGCTCGGCGCGGGCTTCGGCCTCGATCCGGTGCGGTGGGAGCAGCGCGCCAGCCTCCTCTACACGCACCGGAACCTCGGCGCCAACCTCACGCGGTTCGACCTCGACGCGCGCGCCGGCTACGCGGAATTGCCCAGCCTGTTCAATCCGCGGGAGCACGGCCCGGTGGCGAAGCTCGAGCTGAGCTTCCGGCAGAAGGGGCTGATCGAGAAGCGCACGACCGCGACCTTGACGCCGGCGTTCGAGCTCGGCATCTGGGAGGGGTATCAGTTCTACAGCCCGACCTTGCGAACCGGCCTGTCGCGGTTCTTCAGCCGATTCGTCGAGGCCGAGCTCACCTACAACTTCCGCTTCGTCGACTTCTTCAACGTCTCTCCGACGCTCTCCGCGCAGAACACGATCCTCGGCCTCGATTTTCGCGACCCGTACTTCTTGAGCTACATCGAGCCGTCGCTGCGGATCTATCTGACGGACTCGATCCTGCGCCCGAAGAACGGCGCGGTCCTCGGGGTCGTGTACGATTTTTTCGGCCTCGGCGGAAGTTTCACCGCTCACCGCGTGCGCCCCAGCCTGCGCCTGTACTGGACGCCGCACCGACGGTTGACGTTCGCGGCCCGGATCGAGCTCGGATGGATCTTCCCGTTCGGCCCTCGCGGAGGGGCTCCGCTGGACCTGCGGTTTTACCTCGGCGGCGCCGATACGGTCCGCGGCTGGGGTCTGCGGCGGCTCTCTCCGCAGGTGTTCCCGCCGGGGTGCACGCCCGGAGGCCCGGACTGCCGCTCGATCCCCGTCGGGGGTAATACGATGATCCTCGGCAACATCGAGGCCCGCGTCCAGTTGACGGACATGCTGACCGCGGTCGCGTTCCTCGATGTCGGTGACGTTCGCGCCGGCCGGAACGAGTTCCGCTTCGATCGCCTGAGCTACTCGGCCGGGCCCGGCGCCCGTCTCTCCACGCCCATCGGCACCTTTCGTCTCGACTTCGGCGTGCGCCTCAATGACTCCGAGTATGCGCTGGGCCAGCAGCGGTGGGCCGTGCATTTTGGCCTCGGCGAAGCATTTTAGGGCGAGCGGAACCAACGCGACGTCGCTCGGCGAGGGCGACGTCACCGACGCGGTCGACGTCGGCGGGCGCCGGGCAGGGCGGGAGCCGGTCCCGTGGGACGGCTCGAGCGCATAGTCCGGCGCCGACGAGGGCGTCGGGCCGCGCCGCGGTGAGACCTCGCCGGTCCCCCCAAATTCCAGGCCGGGCGGCGAACCGTCGAGTCGGATCGGCAGCCCGAGGAGCCGGCGTCGGCGGCGCATCGAATCGACGAAGGCGGGCTCATGGGGCGGCAGCCGCGTCTCGGCGGCGCCGCGGGTGCGTACAATCGCCGGCGCCGACCTCGGTCGCCGTCGGCGACGAGTACCTACATTCGTCCGCCGCCGATCCGGCGGTCCGTGCGCTGCCATCATTCGCCGAGTCTCCACAATCGTCGGACTTTCGCCGGCGTGCGCGGTGCTGGCATTGTGGCCCGGAATGAAGAACCCACGGACACCAGCAGCGCTCCTCGCCGGCGCCCTCGCGCTCGTCGGCTGCAGCGATGGCGGGGCGACGGCCACCGACGGCCAGGTCACCGCGAGCACCAGCAGCAGCACCTCGGGCGAGCCGGCCACGACCGAGCCGGGGACCACCGACGAGCCGACGTCGACGACGACGAGCGGCGCCCCGACCACGTCGGAGAGCTCGACCGGACCGGCGACCACCGACGATGCGAGCGCGTCGGACTCGACGCTCCACCCGAGCACCGGCGAGAACACGACCGAGCCGGCGGCCTCGTGCGACGACGGGACGCTGAACCAGGACGAGTCCGACGTCGACTGCGGCGGCGCCGCCTGCTCCCCGTGCGCGGACGGCCTCCAGTGCGCGCAGGACAGCGACTGCGCGGTGGGGAGCTGCGTCGCGGGCGTGTGCGCCGCGCCGGGCTGCGAGGACCTCGTCAAGAACGCCGACGAGACCGACGTCGATTGCGGCGGCGCCGGGTGCCCGGCGTGCGGCGACAGCCTCGGCTGCGCCGCGCCGTCCGACTGCGTCAGCGGCGTGTGCACCGACGGCGCCTGCGCCCCGGCGACCTGCGGCGACGGCGTGCTGAACCAGGACGAGACCGACGTCGACTGCGGCGGCGCCACCTGCACCGGCTGCCTCGGCGACGAGCTGTGCATGGCCGACAGCGACTGCCTGTCGGGGACCTGCACGCTCGGCATGTGTACCGCCCCGATATGCCTCGTCGACGCCGACTGCGACGCGCTCGACGGCGAATGCACGCAGGGCGTGTGCCAGATGCCGGGCTTCACCTGCGTCGCCGAGCCGATCAACGACGGCCAGCCGTGCGAGGACGGCACCGTCTGCTTCGACAACAGCGTGTGCAACGCGGGCGCCTGCGGCGGCGGCGACCCGCTCGATTGCAGCGACGTCGCCGACGCCTGCCACGTCGGCGCCTGCGACCCGGTGAGCGGCTGCTTCGCGCAGGGGGTGCAGGACGGCACCGAGTGCGAGGACGGCGACGCCTGCACCACCCTCGAGGTGTGCAGCGCCGGCGTCTGCGGCGGCTCGCTCGACGACATCTTCACCGAGGACTTCGCCGACAACAGCGCCGGCTGGACGCTCGGGACGCAGTGGGCGATCGGTCCCACGGCCGCGTCGGTCGGCTGCCAGAACGGGCAAGATCCGGCGTCCGACCACTCGGCGAGCGCCGATAACGGGGTCGCCGGGGTGGTCCTCGGCGGCTGCATCCCCAACGCCAACCTCCACGACTACTACTGCCTCGAGAGCCCGACGATCGACCTGTCGGCGGCGACGGCCGACGTCCACCTGTCGTACTGGCGCTGGCTCAACAGCGACTACACGCCGTACATGAAGAACACGCTGTCGGTGTTCAACGGGACCGACTGGGTGGTGCTGTGGGAGACGCTCGGGTTCCCCGGGACGTACGACACGGAGTGGCAGTTCCTCTCGTACAACGTCACCGCGCACAAGAACGCGAACTTCCGCGCCCGCTGGTGCTTCAACGTCGCCAGCGGCGGGGTGTACACGGTCGCGGGCTGGAACGTCGACGACGTCACCGTCGGCCCGGCCGCCTGCGTGCCCTGAGCGCGGTCAACGAGCGCGGGCGCCGAGCAGGGCGGCGAGCCGGTCCCACGCGGACGGCTCCAGCCCGTCGTCCGGCGCCCGCGAGGGTCGGCCTCCGGTTCGCCGCCTGTGTCCGATCGGACAGGTGCGAAAGGACATTTTTTAAAGGCAGCCGATCCGCCGCGAGCTCGGCGGTGTGAGGCGAGGCCGTCGGGTCCGCGAGGTCGGCCGGAAGCGCCCGCACGATCGGCTGTCCGCCGCCGCGAGGGCCGGGCCAGGATCGATCGCCGCGCGTCCCGGGATACGCCTCACGCGGCTCGCGGCGAGGGCTCGGCGCACGGGCGGGTCCGCGCGCCGGCGCTCGCCGGGCGAGGGGCGCGTGGTATCCTCGGCGGACGATGCTCGTGCGCCTCGCCCTCGCGCCGTTGCTCGGCGCGGCGCAGGTGCCTGCGCCGCCCGAGGTCGCGCTGGAATGGCGGGCGCCGGCGGGCTGCCCCGAGCGCGAGGAGGTGCTCGCCGCGATCGCGCGCCGGCTCGGGCGGCCGCTGACCGCCGAGGAGGCCGAGGTCGAGGCGACGGTGGTGCGCGAGAGCGGGCGCGGGTTCACGCTGCGGCTGCGGCTGACCGCCGGCGAGCGCGGCGAGACGCGGGCAATCTCCGACCCGTCGTGCGCGGCGCTGGCCGACGTGGTCGCGGTGCTGGTGGCCGCCGCGGTCGAGCCGGCCCGCGTGCCCGCCCCGGCCCCGACGACCGCGCCCGAGCCCGGGGAGCCCGGGACCGCCGCGAGCTCGCCCGGGCCGGCGGCCGCGGCCGCGAGCCCGCCCGAGCCGGCGCCCGAGCCCGCGAGCTCGCCCGAGCCCGCGCCGGTGGACGAGCCGCTGGCGGAGCCGCTCGCGCCGCCGCCGGAGCCTGTCCCTTCGCGCAGGTCCAAAAAGCCAGGCGGCTTCGTGCGCGTCCACGGCGGCGGCGAGGTCGGGGCGGCGCCGCGGATCACCGGGGCCGTCGGGGTCGCCGGCGGCGTGCTGTGGCCGCGCTGGCGGCTCGAGGTGCAGGGGCTGTTCGTCGCCCCGCAGGCGACGGCGCGCGAGGTGGCCGGCATGTCGGTCGAGGTGCGGGCCGGGCTGTTCGCGGCGGCGGTCCACGGCTGCGCCCGGCTGGGGCGCGGGGCGCTCGAGGTGCCGCTGTGCGTCGGGCTCGAGGCGGGGGCGATGCGCGGCGAGGCGCGCGGGCTCGCCTCCGGGCGCGCGGCGGCGCAGGGCTGGCTCGCGGGCGTGCTCGGCGCCGGGGTCGTGTGGCACGCGGGGGCCCGCTGGGGCGTGTGGGGGGCGGTGCAGGCGGTGCTGTCGCCGGTCCATCCGAAGTTCGAGCTCGACGCGGTCCCCGACCCGGTGCGCCTGTGGGCCCCGTCCTGGGCCTCGGGCCGGCTCATGCTCGGGGTCGAGCTGCGATTCGGGGATCCGTGGTGACGGATCGGCGGGGACGCGGAGAATCGTGGGTACCGGCCGGACCCGCGATGACCCCGCGCGAAACCGCTCACGACGAAGAACCCCGCCTGCGTCGCTTCCAGGCGCTGTACCGCGCCGAATTCGCGTTCGTGTGGTCGGCGGCGCAGCACTTCGGCGTGTCGGCCGGGGCGGTCGACGACGTGGTCCAGGAGGTCTTCCTCACCGCCTACCGCCGGCTCGACCAGCTTCACTTCGAGGTCTCGCCGCGGGCCTGGCTGTTCGGGGTGACCCGCCGCGTCGCGTTCCGCCACCGCCGCGGGGCCGCGCGGCTGGCCCGGCGCCACGCGGCGTTCGCCGAGCTGGCCCGCCCGCAGGCCGCGGCCCCGCAGCAGCGCCACGACGACGCCCAGCTGCTGACGCGCGTGCTCGGCGAGCTGGCCGACGGCACCCGCACGGTGTGGGAGATGACCGAGCTGCTCGGCATGAGCGCGCCGGAGATCGCGTCGGAGCTGGGGCTGCCGCTCAACACGGTGTACTCGCGGCTGCGGCTGGCGCGGCAGCAGCTGCAGGCGCTGGTCGCCGCCGACCGCCTCGATTCGCTGCGCGACGCCACCCGCCAGCGCCAGGCGCCGCCGCGCGAGGCCGAGTCGCGCACGTGGGGCCTGATGCTGCCGGTGCTCGGCAAGTCGAGCGCGGCGGTCGGGCTGACCGCGTGGGTGTCGACGCAGACGGCCGCGGCGACGACGATGATCGTCGCCGGGGCGGCGACCGTCGGGCTGGTGGTCGCGCGCGAGCCGGCCCGCGCGGCCGATCGCCCGCCGCCGGCCGCGAGCGCGCCGGTGGTCGCGGCGGCGAAGGAGCCCGCGAGCGCGCCGGAGCCGGCCCCGCCGAGCGAGCCGCCCGTCGTTCCGGTACAGGTCCCGAAGGACATGGCTCAGAAGCCATCTGCCACGAGCGTCACGTCCGTCCGGCAGCCCGCGCCGGCGGCGGCGAGCGACGCGGGCGCGCGCCTGGCCGCGGAGGTGGCGGCGATCGATCGCGTGCAGGCCCGACTGGCGGCCGGCGACGTCGCGGCCGCGCTGGCCGGCGTGGCCGAGCATGCGCAGCGCTTCCCCGACGGGACGCTGGCCGACGTGCGCGAGGCGGCGCGGGTCGAGGCGCTGTGCCGGCTCGGCGACGAGCCCGCGGCGCAGTCGGCGGCGCAGTTGCTGGTGCGCTCGTTCCCGTCGTCGGCGGTGGCGCAGCGGTTCGCGAATTTTAATCGCTGCGAGCAGTGACGGATCGGGCGGCGGTCGGAGACGAGGGGGCGAGGAATCGACATGCACCACTTCGCTTACACCCCCCGGAGCTTGACGATCGCGCTCGCCCTGGCCGCCTGCGAGCTGCCGACCAAACTCGGCAATCTGAGCGGGACCGACACCGACGAGCAGGCCGGCACCACGCTCGACGCGACCGACGGTGAGACCAGCGCCGGCACCACCGCCGCGACGACGGACAATGTCTCCGACACCTGGCTGACGTCGACCTCGATGTTCGATCCGTCCGAGACGACCGCAGGGCCGATCCCGGAGACCACCGACGGGCCGGTGCCGATCGACTGCCTCGAGCTCGGCGAGGCCGACTGCGAGGCCAGCGGCTGCATGGCCTACTACGGCAGCGCCTACGAGTTCCCCGGCTGCACGTCGGGCCTGCTGTTCCTCGGCTGCTCGGACCCGAAGGACTGCGAGCACGACCAGCACACCTTCTGCCGCGAGGGCACCGACGAGGCCTACGAATTGATCGAGACGACCTGCGAGCCGCCCGGGTACGTCCAGTGCGAGCCGCCGGGGGTCGCGTTCTGCGACTCGTGCGAGTCGCTGACCGAGGCCGAGTGCCTGGCCGAACCCGCCGAGTGCCAGCCGATCTACGGCGCGCCGCACATCGAGACCAACGGGAGCGTCTGCGCCGACTACACCGACATGCAATTCCTGATCTGCCAGGCCAACGGCGGCGCCTGCCCGCCCTTCGTCCCGGTGGTCTGCGACCCCGACAACCCCGAGCAGCCCTACGACTCGCCGTCGGGTTGCATCCCCGCCGGCTGGGTCGAGTGCGGCGAGAGGGGCGTTTCGGGGTGCGATTGACGCGACCGGCGGCCCGGCCGGGCGCGTCCGCGGGCCCATGGCGCGGGTCCGGAGAGACGGCCGCGGTGACTCGCGGCCGCGCCCGGGAGGCCTGACCTGGCGCCGACAGGCTGTCCCCCGGGACAGCTCGTCGGTGCCGTGAGCGCTGGCAGTCTGTCTCATGGGACAGATCGGCCGTGACGAGGGCCGGACCTGCGGACGGGCTGTCTCTTGGGACATCTCCGGCCGCGCCGCGGGGCGCAGCTCGGCGCGGCGAGCGGGCAGGCGCGTGCGGCCGACTGTCTCGCGGGACGGATCACCTGAGCCGCGCGCGCGGGCCCGCGACAGGCTGCCTCATGCGGCGGCTCATGTCGGCCGTCGAAGCGCCTGTCCCATAAGACAGGCTCGACGGCCCCGACGCGCGCGCCGCGGCCGGCGAGATCCTGTCCTCGGAGACAGGTGCACTCGCGGGCGGGCGCTGGCGCGGGGCGAGCGATCTTCGCGGTGGTGCTCGCGGAGGCGCGTGCGCGTCGTGCGCTCATGGCGGGGGCGCCAGTGGACGGCAGAGGGGGTCGCCGGGGATCGCCCGGGGAGACGCCGCGGTCGCGCCGCGACAGGCGCGCTTCGGTTCGCCGCCGGGCGCGAGCCGGGGCCCTTGTGCCTGTGATACGGTGCGGGTCCCGATGAACGCCGAGTCGGCAGGGGCGCACCTCGAAGCATGTCCGTTCTGCGGCGCGGACCACGACGAGGCGACGCTGCGCTGTCCGGCCACGGACATGGTTCTGCCGTTCGAGGGCCGGATGCTGGCGGGCAAGTTCCGCCTCGTCAGCGAGCTCGGTCGCGGCGGCATGGGGGCGGTGTGGCGGGCCCGCAACGTCCACGTCGACCGCGACGTCGCGCTCAAGCTGATCCTGCCGGAGGCGCTGAAGAACAAGGAGATCGTGGCCCGGTTCCAGAACGAGGCGCGGGTGGCCGCGCGGATCGGGCACCCGGGGATCTGCGACATCCTCGACCTCGAGACGAGCGCGCTCGGCCCGGTGATCGTGATGGAGCTGCTGCGCGGGGAGAACCTCGGCCAGCGGATCGCCCGCGAGGGCAAGCTGGCGCCGGCGGCCGCGGTGGCGCTGATCCGCGAGGCCCTCCACGCGCTCGACGCGGCCCACCGCGCCGGCATCATCCACCGCGACCTCAAGCCGGAGAACCTGTTCATCCACCAGCCCGACACCGGCCCCGCGGTAATCAAGCTGATGGACTTCGGGATCTCCAAGTTCATCGACCGCGACGGGGCCCTGACCGGCAGCGGCGTGCTCATGGGCACGCCCGAGTACATGGCGCCCGAGCAGATCAACGGGGCCGTGTTCGCCGACGCCCGCACCGACATCTGGGCGATCGGCGCCGTGCTCTACAAGGCGATCACCGGCGTCGACCCGTTCACCGCGGCCTCGGTGCCGGCGACGCTGATCGCGATCATCACCGCCGAGCCCGAGCCGGTCGACGCGCGCGTGCCCGGGGTCCCGCGCGCGCTGTCGGCGGTGATCTTGCGCTGCCTGGCCAAAAAGCCAGACGATCGGTTCCAGTCGGCCAAGGAGCTGGCGGACGCGCTGCAGCCGTTCGAGGCCCCGGCCGCCGCGGTCAGCCCGCCGGTGGTCACCACCCACGCGGCCGTGTTCGCGCCGACGGTCGCGCTGCCGCTGCCGCCGCCGCCGACATCGCCGCCGCGCTGGCCGGCGCGTCTGATGGGCCTCTTGGTGCTCGGCGCCGCCGCGGTCGCGGTGTGGTGGTACGCCGGCCGCCCCGACGCGCCGCCGATCGAGCTGCCGACGATCGTGTCCGAGGCGCTGCGCACCGTCGATCCGGCGCCGGCGGCCGCGCCCGGGCCGACCGCCGGCGCCGGCGCCGTGCCGACCCCGCCGCCGCAGCCGGTGGTGGTGCCGCCACCTGTCCCCGAGAACAGGGTCGAAGAGCCAGCCGCGACCACCGGCGAGGAGCCGGCGCCCGCGAGCACGACCGCGACCCCGACGCCCGAGACGCCGCCGCCGGCCCCGAGCGAGCCGCCGCCGCCGGCCCCGAGCCAGCCGCCGCCGCTGATCACCGCCGGCGACCTGGTGACGCCGGCGGCCCTCGGCAAGACCGGCAACCAGCACTGGGCCAAGGAGTACTGCGCGGCCCTCGACAAGAACAAGTACCTCGGCATCGCCCGCTGGAAGCTCGCCAACCCGGCCGAGGCCAAGAGCTTCGCCAAGGTCGCGGGCATCAAGCCGGGCGGCTACTGGACCACCGCGGCCCACCGCGGCCGCGCGCTGGTGGTGTGGCTGCCGAAGGGCAACCAGACGTCGGTGCGCCTGACCACCAAGGCCGCGCGCCCGCTGTGCGTGGCGCCCAAGCCGTGACGCTCACAGCGAGCGCGGGTGGCGGAGCGGGAACAGGGCCCGCAGGCGATCGTCGCGCAGCAGCATGCCGAGCCACACGATCACGCCGAACCCGATCGTGAACCCGTAGGACGAGCCGTGGATCACGTGAGCGGCCACCGCGCCGCCGAGATAGCCGGTGAGGAGCACCGCGCCGAGCAGCGCCGTGCGCGGCAGGGCGAACAGGAGCGCGCACGCGGCCTCGAGCGCGCCGAGGGCGAACAGGGTGTCGGGCGGAAAGCCGAGCTCGGCCGAGGCGGTCACCACCGGCTCGGGCTGGAAGAACTTGCCGAGGGCGTCGGCGAGGAGGAACAGCACCGGCAGGGCGCTGACGATGGCGCCGGCGCGGGCGCGCTTCTTGGCGGACGAGGTCTCCATGATCTGCCTCCGGAAATGTGGGGGGTCTGAAAAAGAGGGGAGGGTGAATGATGGCAGTCGGCGATCAGGCGCCGTCCGGCCCGAACATCGGCCGGATCTCGCACTCGCCGGTGTAGGCGTCGCCGAGCACGCGGGTGTGGAGCTGCATGAATCGCCGCCCGAGCTCGACCGCCTCCTCCTTGGATCGGGTCTGCACGATGGCGAAGCCGCCGATGATCTCCTTGGCCTCGGTGAACGGGCCGTCGGTCACGGTCAACTTGCCGTCCGCGGCCCGGATCTCGGTGCCCATCGCCGTCGGCGCGAGGCCGCCGGTGTCGAGCAGCACGCCGGCCCGCATCGTCTCCTCGATGAACTTGCCCATCTCCTCCACCAGCGCGGGGTTCGGCGGGCAGCCTCGCTCGTAGCTCTCGTCGGCCTTGACCATCATCATGAATCGCATGAGTCGTCACCTCTCGCGGCCGGCGGCGCCGCCCCTGTCGCGTCGCCGCGGCCGGCCTTCATGACCACGTCGAACGAGGCCGGCCCGGATCGACAAGGCCGCGCAGGAGATTTTGATAATTTCATAAGTCGCCGGGATGACTGAAAAAACCGGGCGCTCGCGGGCTCGCGGGGAGCGTCCGGGCGATCGGGGGGCGCCGGGGGATCGCCGGCGCTGCGCGCGAGGCTGTCCCGAAGACCAGGTCGTGCGCGGGACCGCGGCTTGTCGGGGCCGGTGAACCGGGCGATCCTCCGCCGGTCATGACCGCCAGCCACGAGGAGTCACCCGGGTCCGCGCTGTTCGAGGCCATCCAGCGCGGCGAGCTCGACGCCGCGGTCGCGCAGGTGCAGGCCGAGCCGGCGCTGGCCCACGCGCGTGACCCGGCGCTGGGCAGCACGCCGCTGATCTTCGCCGCCCACCGCGGGCAGCTGCCGGTGGTCGCCGCGCTGCTGCAGGCCGGCGCCGACGTCCACGCGCGCGAGGCGGCCAGCGACACCACGGCGCTGCACTGGGCGGCCGAGATGGGCGTGCCCGCGGTGGCCGAGCTGCTCCTGGCCCACGGCGCCGCGCTCGAGCCGCGCGATCAATGGTTCGCCCTCACGCCGCTGGGCTGGGCGCTGGTGGTGCGCTGGGCCCCGCAGGGCCACCAGGACCGCCCGGCGGTGGCGCGCCTGTTGCGGGCCGCCGGGGCCCGCGAAGACATCTTCACCGCGCTGCCCTCCGGCCTCGAGGCGGTGCGGGCGGTCGCGGCGGCCGACCCCGGGGCGGTGGCGCAGCGGATGGGCTTCGTGTCGGCCAGCATGACGGCGCTGCACCTCGCGGTCGCGCGCGGGCTCAAGAACTCGCTCGCGCTGCTGGTCGAGCTCGGCGCCGACGTCCACGCGCACACCGACGACGGCCTCACGCCGCTGGCGCTGGCGCTGGCCCGCGGCGACGCGGCCCAGGTCGAGCTCCTGCGCGGGCTCGGGGCGCGCGACGACGTGGCGACGGCGCTGATCACCGGCGACCTGGCGACGATGGAGCAGCGCCTGCGCGACGAGCCGCAGCCGCCGGCCCTGCTGGCCGCGTGGCTGGCGCTGGCGGCCAAGAACGGGCGCGTCGAGGCGTTGGGGCCGCTGCTGCGCGGCGGGGCCGCGGTCGACGCCCGCACGCGGCGGTTGCTCGGCGAGACGCCGGCCGAGGTGACCGCGCTGCACCTGGCCGCCCGCGAGGGCCACGCGGCCGCCGCCCTGGCGCTGCTGGCCGCCGGCGCCGCGGTGGACGGCCTCGCCGGCCCCGGGCTGCCGACGCCGCTGCACGTGGCCGCCGGCAACGGCCACGTCGCGGTGGTGCGGGCGCTGCTGGCCCACGGCGCCGACGTCGCCGCCCAGGAGGCGGTCTACGGGGCGACGCCGCTGCAGTGGGCCGAGTTCAACGGGCAGGACGAGGTCGCCGCGCTGCTGCAGGCTGGCGCGCAGGGCATGTTTTAAGAGACATGGTCGAGAGGGCATGTCCTTGAGGGCGTGCCCCTTTCGTGCATGTGCGAAAGCGACGTATCCGTTGCGGTTCGCCGCGGCCGGCTCGTCGCCCCCTGCGGCGACGAGGGTCCGCGCTCGTTCTCGACGGGGACCTTCGCCGGGCGTTGCGGCCTCGATGGGGTCCTCACGCCGAGCCGAGCCGTGGCGCTCGCGCGCGGGCCCGGCTGCGACCGCGGCCTCGACCTTCCGCTTCATGCGCTCCGCCGCCCGTCGACGCGGCGCGACGAGGCCGATGGAGCATGGCATGTCGGACATGTCCTCCTGGACATGTCGAGCGAGCCGCGCTGCCTGCTCAGCCGCCGTACTTGGCGACGCAGGCGGCCCGGCTCAGCTTGGGCGCCCGGATCGCCCCGCCGGCCAACCGTTCGCCGTCGGGGTCGAGGTACACCCGCGCGCCCCCGCTGCGCCCGGGGCAGGCGACGTGGACGTTGAACACGAACGCGCCGTCGGTCTCGGCCTGGAACCAGTGGACGTTGTCGCGGTGGTCCGACACGGACGAGTGATCGCCGGGCCCGAACGCGCGGTCGATCGTCGGGCGGATCACGTAGTGATCGGCGTGCGTCTCGGCGCGGTCGTAGTGGCGGCCGCGCCAGCGGCCCGCGAGCACGATGAAGGCGGTACACAGATCCTCGTGTCCGTGCGGGACGATCGCGCGGCCGCGGCGGCAGCCGAACACGCGCGCGCCGAAGCCGAGGCGCGGGGCGCCGACCAGCGCGGCGAGGTCGACGTCGACGCTGCGGGCGCCCGTCGCCGGCAGGGAGGTCCGGGCCGCGAGCGCGTCGAGGTCGACGGCGGCGTACAGGTCCACGAGGTCGACGCGGCCGCACAGGTCGTCGAGCAGCCCCTGGAACTCGCGCTCGCCGAGCTGCCGGCCGCGCAGCGCCCGGGTCATCTCGGTCAGACGCTCGAGCCAGGCGCCGAGCGCCGGCCGCACCGCGCCGGCCACGACGTCGCGCGACCCCAGCAGCTGCGCCAGGCCGGCGGTGGCGAGCGCGGCGAGGGCCTGGCTGGAGAGCGCGCGACGGGGGAAGGGCATGCGGGGACCACCGCGAGGATAGCGGGCGCGCGCCGCTGACGTCGACGCGGGCGTGCGCGCGAGGCCGCCTTTGCCCCGCGTGTACGCGCGCGGGCGTGCGCCACGAGCCGCGCGCCGAGGACCGGCCGCTCGCGCCGCGTCGAGCTCGCGCAGCCAGGGCGGTGATTCACGGCGCACCCACAATCACCACAGTCGGCAGGCACGCGGCGTCGACGGCGGCGGTCCGCGAGCGTGCGCGGGGGCTTCGGCGCGGTCGGGCGCGGCGGCTGGTGCCGCGTCGAGCTCGCGCAGCCAGGGCGGTGATTCACGGCGCACCGACAATCATCGCAATCGGCAGGCACGCGGCGTCGCCGGCGGCGGCCCGCGAGCGCGCGCGGGGACTTCGGCGAGGTCGGGCGCGGCGCCGTCGTCTGGCGTTTCGCGAGCCTCCGCGGTGCGGCGGCGCAGGTGGCCAGCGGCGTCCGCCGATGCGGCGAGGCTTCACGCGTCGCGATCGTCGACCCACGCGCCGCGCACGGCGTTGCGACCGCCAGGCGAGGCGCACCGACGAAGTCGCAGATCGGACCCTCCTATCGCGCCGGGAGCGGCGTGATCCGGTCGACCGTTCGCGTCGCTCCGTCAACCAAGTTCGTTCATAGGGAACTCGATGACGCGGTCGATCCCCAGGGCGATCACTGTCGCATCGTGTCTCACCTTGCTCGCGTGTCCGGCGAATGAGGTCACGGACTCGAGCGGCGACGAAGCGACGAGCACCGACCTGCCGATCGCCGGCAGCGACGGTGACACCGACGATTCACGATTCGAGCCGGTCCCGGGCGGCCTGCGTCGCCTGCTGCGCCACCAGTACGTCGGCTCGATCCGCTACCTGCTCGGAGACCAGGCGGCGGCCGCG
The DNA here is from genome assembly GCF_002343915.1 of Nannocystis exedens. Lineage (GTDB taxonomy): Bacteria > Myxococcota_A > Polyangia > Nannocystales > Nannocystaceae > Nannocystis > Nannocystis exedens. The sequence goes on from NZ_NETK01000001.1 coordinate 9,187,856, forward strand.
GCCGCGCCGCCCGAGGACTATCCGCTGCACGGATTCGCGGCCATCGGCGCGGCGGAGCTGGCGCTGCAGGCGAGCGCGATCGAGCAATGCGAGACGTCGGCGCGCGTGGTGGCGACGGCCGCGGTGGCCCACCGCGAGCGGCTCGCGACCTTCGCGCCGTGCGTGACCGCGGCCACCCCCGATTCGAGCTGCTACGCCAGCGTGGCCGCCGACTTCGGGCGATTGGCGTGGCGCCGGCCGCTGGCGGGCGACGAGGTCGCGACGCTGGTGCGGATCGCCGAGGACGCGCGCGCCTGGGGCGATTCGTTCGCCGTCGGCCTCGAATACGAATTGATGGCGCTGCTGCAATCGCCGCACTTCCTGTACATGATCGAGCTCGGCGAGCCCGACCCCGACGCGCCGGCGCGGCGGCGGCTCACGGGGCTCGAGCTGGCGGCGCGCATGTCTTTCTTCCTGCTCGGGCGCACGCCGGACGCCGAGCTGCTGGCCGCCGCCGAGGCGGGGGAGCTGGAGACCGAGGCGCAGGTGCGGGCCGCGGCGACGGCGATGCTCGGGCGCCCGGAGGCCCGGGCGACGCTTGCGTCCTTCTACAGCGAGCTGTTCCTGCTGCGCGACCTGCCGACGATCGCCAAGAGCGCCGAGTTGTTCCCGCAGTTCTCGCCGGCGCTGGCCGAATCGATGGCGCAGGAGACCCTGCAATTGATCGACGAGATCGTATGGGAGCAGGACGGCGACGTCCGCGGGCTCCTCGACAGCGAGTACACCTTCGTCGACGCCGCGCTGGCCGGGCTGTACGGGGTGCCGGCGCCGGACGGGCCGGGCTTTCACGCGGTGGCCCTGCCGGAGGAGCAGGGGCGGGCCGGCTTGCTCGGTCAGGCCAGCTTCTTGGCCCGCTTCGCCCACCCGGCGATGACCTCGCCGACCCGCCGCGGTCAGTTCATTCGCACCCGCCTGTTGTGCGACATCATCCTGCCGCCGCCGCCCGGGGTCGACACCCACCTGCCGCCCGACGACCCCGGCAAGCCGCAGACGATGCGGGACAAGCTGCAGCAGCACATGAGCGACGACGGCTGCGCCGGCTGTCACCGCGTCATGGACCCGCTCGGCCTCACGCTCGAGCACTACGACGCGCTCGGCCGCTACCGCACCGCCGACAACGGCCTGCCGATCGACGCCGCCGCCGCGACCGACGACCTCGGCGAGTTCACCGGCGCGCGCGAGCTGGCGGCCGCCCTGGCCGCCGACCCGCGGACCGCGGCCTGCGTGATCAAGAACTTCGTGCGCGGCGGCCTCGGCCACCTCGAGACCTTCGGCGAGCTGCCGGCGCTGGATGTCCTCCAGGACAGGTTCGTCGCCGGCGGCCACCGGGTCCAGGGCCTGCTCGTCGACCTCGTCGCCAGCCCGCTGTTCCGCGCCGTCGCTGCCCCCCGCTAGGAGCCTCGTCATGCCCTGTCGTCCCCTCGCTCGTCGCACCTTCCTGCGCGGCGCGGCCCAGGCCGTGGTCGCCCTGCCGCTGCTCGAGGCCATGCTCAACGATCACGGCACCGCGCTCGCCGACGAGACCCCGCTGCCGACCCGCTTCATGACGTGGTTCTTCGGCAACGGCGTGCTGCTGCCGCGCTTCGAGCCGGTCGCCACCGGCCCCGGCTACCCGCTGAGCGAGCAGCTGGCGCCGCTGGCCGACGTGCGCGAGTACGTGTCGGTGCTGACCGGCCTGCAGAACCGCTGCGAGCAGATCATCACCCACCACGAGGGCATGACGGCCTTCAACGGCTACACCATGGTCGAGATCGACGGCCTGTTCTCGAAGGCGGGCGGGCCGACGATCGATCAGCGGATCGCCCAGGCGATCGGCGACAAGACCCCGATCGCGTCGGTCCACCTCGGGATCTCCAAGCACGTCAGCATCATGGACTCCGGCACGACGATGTTCGCCCTGTCGCACAAGGGCCCGAACGAGCCGCAGTACCCGAAGTTCAACCCGCAGGAGGTGTGGACCGAGCTGTTCGGCGCGTTCGTGCCGCGGCCGGACGACCGCGCGCTGCGGACCAGCATCCTCGACGCGGTCCGCGACGACGTGGCCCGCCTGCGCCGCCGCCTCGGCAAGCGCGACAACCAGCGCCTCGACGCCCACCTCGACGGCGTCGCCGCGCTGGAGAAGAAGATCACCGCCGCGGCCCCGCTGTGCAGCCTGCCGGGCGTGCCGGCCGAGGCCAACGTCGACGTCGACGGGATCGAGCCGATCACCGCCGTCAACGACGTGATGAGCGACCTGCTGGTGTACGCGTTCGCCTGCGACATCACCCGCGTGGCGAGCTGTCTGTTCATCGGCGGCGCCGCCGAGACGGTGTTCGCGGAGATCGGGCAGACGGCCGGCCACCACTTCCACACCCACGACGCGGGCGCGCAGGAGCTGGTCCACGACGGGGTGGTGTACATCATGGAGCGCTTCGCCGACCTGCTGCGCAAGTTCAAGGCCTGGCAGGACGTCGACGGCAAGAACCTGCTCGACACCTCGATCATCTACTGCAGCAGCGATTGCTCCGAGGGCATCTCGCACAGCATCGCCCGCCAGCCGATCCTGCTCGCCGGCCACGGCCGCGAGCAGCTGATTCATCCTGGCATCCACTACCAGGTGACGCCGTACCCGTACAGCGACGGCAACATGTCCGACGTGCTGCTGACGTGCCTGCGGGCGTTCGACCCGACGGCCGAGTCGGTCGGCGCCGGCGCGCCGATGTCGACCACGCCGCTGCGCGAGATCGCCGGCCCGGCGTTTCAGGGCTGAGGCGTCGCCGCATCAGCCGCCCGTCAGGCGGTCGCGCTCGGCCAGCGCCGGGAACCACTTCATCCACAGCAGCACGCACACCAGCGTGCCGACGCCGCCGAACACGATCGACGGCACCAGGCCCATCCACGCCGCGGTGACGCCCGAGCGGAACTCGCCCAATTGATTGGAGGCGCCGATGAACAGGTAGTTCACCGCGTTGACGCGGCCGCGGTACGCGTCGGGCGTCTCGAGCTGGACCAGCGAGGCGCGGATGACCACGCTCAGCATGTCGGCCGCGCCGAGCACCAGCAGCGCGAGCATCGACAGCGCGAACGAGGTCGACAGGCCGAGGACGATCGTCGCCAGGCCGAACACCGCCACCCCGGCGAACATCACCCGGCCGGCCTGGCGCTCGATCGGGCGGCGCGCCAGCCAGAACGAGATCGCCAGCGCCCCCGCGGCCGGGGCCGAGCGCATGAAGCCGAGGCCGATCGGGCCGGTGTGCACGAGGTCGCGGGCGATGATCGGCAAGATCGCCGTGGCCCCGCCGAGCAGCACGGCGAACAGGTCGAGCGAGATGGCGCCGAGCACCACCGGCTGGCTGCGGATGTAGCGGATGCCGGCGAACACCGAGCTCGCCTCGCGGTCGTCGGTGAGCGGGAGCGCCGGCGCCGGGGGGCGGCGGATCAGGCCCAGCAGCGTGACCGAGGCGGCGAACAACAGCCCGCCGACGGCGTACACCGCCCCCGGCCCGGCGAGGTAGATGAAGCCGCCGAGCGCGGGCCCGAGGATGACCGCCGACTGCATCGCCGCGCTGGTGACGCTGACCGCCTGCGGCAGCTCGGCGGGCGTGACCAGGGCGGGCAGCAGGGCGGACAGCGACGGGGCGGCGAACGACTTGCCGACCCCGAGCACGAACACGCCGACGAAGATCCCGGTGACGTCGAGCCAGCCCTGAAAGCAGCCGAGCGCGAGCGCCAGCGCCACCAGGCCCTCGAGCACGTGCCCGGCCTGGACCACGCGCCGGCGGTCGAACCGGTCGGCGACCTGGCCGGCGACCAGCACCAGCAGCACCGCCGGCAAAAACCCCGCCAGGCCGACGTAGCCGAGCGCGAGGGCGCTGTCGGTGAGCTCGTAGACCTGCCAGCCGACGGCGACGGCCAGCATTTGGAAGGCCATCATCGAGCACAGGCGCACGCACCAGTAGAGCGCGACGTCGCGGTTGGCGAAGATCGGGGTGGACGCGGGGGCCGTCATGGCGCGGTCGCGGAGCGATGATCGGCCGAGCGGCCCTCGCACGCACGCGAGAAAGCCGGCGGCGCCGCCGCGGCGAGGTGAGGAGGCCGGCGCGCGGAGACGGCGCTCCCCGGCGACGTCGCGGCGACTTACCCGTGCGCCCCGAGCACGGGGGCCTCGAAGAGGACGCCATGAGGGCGCGCGCGGGGCGGGGACAGCTGTCCGTCGCGCCGCCCGAGCGCGCGCCGGCGGGGCGCCACGAGCGTGGGAGTGCGGTGCCCGCACAGGGTCCTCGTGACGAGCCTGGGAGACGAGCCGCCGCGCGAGCGCCGCGACGCGGTCCGCGCGAGCGGCTGGCGCCGCGCACACGCCAGGAGCGTCGAGGCGCCGCTCGCAGCCGCAGCGCCGTGCAGCGGCGCAGGCCGCGGGTCCGTCGTTGCATGCGCCGAAGGACATGCCCGCGAGAGCATGTCCTTCGGCGCCTATCCCTTGTGGCATGTCGGAACGGACATGCCCTTGAATGAAGGTCTCAGCCCATGGCCGCGATCTCGTCGGCCGCGCGCTGGCCGGACTCGATCGCGCCCTGCATCCAGCCGGCCCACACCGAGGTGTGCTCGCCGGCGAACACGACCCGCCCCTCGGGCTTGCGGGTGGCGGCGACGATCCACCACTGGTCGGGCAGGATGTCGGTCCACGCGCCCCTGGACCACGGGTCGTCGGACCAGCAGAAGTGGAAGAAGGCGACCTTCTCGGCGCGGATCTCGGGGAAGAACTGCTCCACGGCGGCGAGGCAGAACTCCTCGCGCTCCTCGGGGGCGACCGCGCAGTAGGCGTCGGCGTTGTGGTTCTGCGTGTACGACTGGATCACGCCCATGGTGGTGCCCGCGGGCTGGACGTCGCTGAGGTTCCAGATCCGCTCGGCCGGGCCGTCGGTCTTGGCGATCTTGAGGCCGCCGATGCCCTCCTGCTCCCAGAAGCGCGTGCGCGTCTGGATGTAGCCGCGGCCGGCGTTCATCAGGAACAGCTCCTTGATCGCCTTCATCTTCTCGGGCGAAAACTCGGGCTCGATGGCGACGTCGCGCAGGGTGGTGAAGGGCAGCGTACACACCAGGTAGTCGGCGGACAGCGACGTCTCGCCGTCGGGCCCGCTGAACGTCACCGTCACGCCGGCGTCGTCGTGCTCGATCTTGGTGACCTTGCTGCTCAGCAGGATGTTGTCGAGCCCCACCTTCTCGGCCAGCCCGTTGGGCAGCTGGTCGTTGCCGCCGCGGATGTGATAGGTCTTCCCCCACGCCTGGTCGGCCACCTCGGCGCCCATCCACGCCAGGGTGCCGATGGTGCTGATCTCGGAGCCGTTGTCGGCGGCGTAGAGCTTCAGGTAGGTCTCGCTGGTCCCGCGCATGCGCAGGAAGTCGGCGTAGACCATGCCGTCGTACTTCTCGACGATGCCGGGCTTGGGGAAGCCGTTCATGCGCGGGTCGCCGAACTCGGCGAAGGTCGCCGCGATCTCGCGGCTCCAGTAGTCGCCGAGGCCCAGCGCGAGCTCGTCGTCGTTCAGGCCCTCGAGCGGCCACGGCTCGCCTTCGACGTGCTTGAACCGCTTGCCGTCGACGTAGTAGAGCGGCTCGCCGTCCTTGTACTCGTCGAGCTCGAGGCCCAGCATCTCGCAGTAATCGAGGGTGCGCTCGTGGACGTCGGGGATCCGCACCGCGCCGATCTCGGCGAACTGGCCCTGCTCGAGGCCCTCGCGCAGGGTCCACACGCGGCCGCCCACGCGGTCGCGCCCCTCGATCACGGTGACCTCGTAGCCGAGCTGCTGTAGCTCCCAGGCCGCAGAGAGGCCGGCGAGACCCGCTCCGAGCACGAGCACGCGCTTCTCGGCGGCGGCGGCTTGACCGCAGGCGGGGAGGGCATGGGCCGCGCCGGCCCAGACGAAGAGGCCGGCCAGACGCCGACGACTGATCCTTGGCTGCTGCATCGAGCGGGGACTGTACGCCGGTCACCCCGCCGCTGGAAGTCGCCGCGCCGCCGAGCCGGGCCCGCTTGTCAGCCGGCCAAGATCCTCTATGAATCCCCTGTGAGCAACACGGACCAACTGCGCCAAACGCTTACACATTTGCATCATGAACTCGAGACGGTGTCGACCGCCGATCCCGAGGTGCGGGGGATGTTGACGCAGACGCTGCGCGAGATCGCCGACCGGCTCGCGGCGCAACACGGCGGCGACCCGACGACGCAGCCCCGCGCGGCGATCGCCGACGTCGAGACGGTCGACCTGCTGCGCGCGTCGGCGCGGCAATTCGAGGCCGATCACCCGCAGGTCGCGACCGCGATCGAGAGCGTCGTCGATGCGCTCTCGCGCATGGGGATCTGAGGTCTCTCGTTCCTGGCGCAATGGACATGTCCTTGAGGACTTCTCGTCGTACGCAGGCCTGGTCGCCGCGAGCGCCGTGCAGTAAGGTGACGGTTCGACTTGCCTAACCAGGAGTTTGATCATGCGTCATGACTTGTCTTTCCTGCGTGCGACCGCCTGTCTGTCCTTGATCCTGCTCGCGCTGCCGGGTTGCAACGGCAAGGAAGAGGCGACGGCCACCGAGACCGGCACGGGCACCGAGACCGGCACCGGCACCGACACCGGCACCGGCACCGACACCGACACCACCACCACGGGTACGACGACGACCACGCCCGACACCACCGACGGCACGGTCAGCGAGACCGGGACCACCGTCGCGCCGACGACCACCGAGCCGGGGACGACGACCACCACCACGACCGGCGAGCCGCTCACGACCACCGAGCCGGGGACGACGACCACCACCACCGGTGAGACGACCACCACCACCGGTGAGACCACCGCCGACACGACGACGACGACCACGGGCGAGCCCGACGTGTGCGCGGCGGACCCGAACGACGACGAGTGCACCGCCTGCCTCAAGGACGGCTGCTGCGACCAGCAGGTCGCTTGCGCCGAGGACGAGGACTGCTCGTGCTTCTTCGAGTGCGCGGCCATGGGCAACCCGCAGCAGTGCGGCCAGATGTGCATGGTCAACCCGCAGCAGAACCCGCAGATCGTCGGGCTGTTCATGTGCGCCCAGCAAGAGTGCGAGCAGCAGTGCCTGTGACCTGACCGCTCGGCCATGGAAGTGCCGCGCCCCGTCCGTGTCCTCGCCGCCTGGTCGTCGCTGCTGGTCGCGTGCGCGCGGCCGCCGGCGCCCCCGGGCGGCGAGGTTCATCCGGGCCTTTCGATCGCCCGCGCCGAGGCGCGCCGCGAGGCCGGCTCGAGCGAGCTGGTGAAGCTGACCACCGGGCCGGCGACGTCCGCGGCGGCGATCCGCGGGCTCGGGCGGATCGGCGACGCCGTGGCGCTGGCGCGGCTCGGCGAGCTGCTGGCGAGCCCCGACGAGGCCGCGCGCGTGGCGGCCATGCAGGCGCTCGACGTCGCCGGCGCGCTCGGGTCCGAGGTCGCGGGCTTCGAGGCGGCGGTGTGGCAGCGCTGGCCGCAGGCGTCGCCGCGCGAGCGGCTGGCGATCGTGACGGCGACGCGGCGCCTCGGCGGTCCGGCCGCGAGCGCGCGGCTGGCCGCGGCGCTGGGACCGGGCGAGGCGCCCGAGGTGCGCGAGGCGGCGGCCATCGTGCTGGGGATCCTCGGCCGCCGCGAGCTGCCGCTCGGCGACGCGGCCCGCGACGGGCTGGTGGCGATGGCGGGCGAGCGCGAGCCGCGGTCGATCTACGCCGCCGTCTACGGGCTGGCCCACGCGCACGCGGCCGGCCACGACGCCGGCGAGGCGGCGCTGCTGCGCGCGACCGCGGCGGCCGACCCCGAGGCGCGGGCGCTGGCGCTGAAGGGCCTGGCCCGGCGCAAGCCGCCCGAGGCGCTGGCGACGATGCGCGCCGGCCTCGGCGACCCCGACCCGTGGGTGCGGGTGGCGGCGGTGCGCGGCCTCGGCGAGCTGGCCGACCCCGCCGCGACCGCGGCGCTGTGGGACTGGCTGCGCGCCGAGCTCGACGCCGACATTGTCGATGGGACAGGTCCCGGACACCCTGTCCTCGAGGCCATGTCCGTTCTGACAGCCGGCAAGGAGGCGCCGCCGGGGGCCGCCGAGGCCCACGCGCTCGCCGAGGCCCGGCTGGCGGCGGCGCGGCCGGAGGCGAGGCGGGTGCGGGCGCGCCTGGCCTGCGGGCTGGGGGCGCTGGCGGCCCGCGCGGGCGAGTGGCGGCCGCCGCTGCGCTGCGCCGAGGCGGCCGGGGCGGCGGCGGAGATCGATCGGCTGACCTTCGAGACAGGGCTGATCGGGCAGGGCCTCGGCGGGCCGGCGGAGGCGCGCGCGGCCCGGTTGACGGCGCTGGCCGGCCACGACGACGCGCGCGTGCGAGCGGCCGCGCTGGCGGCGGCGGCCGAGCTGTGGCTCGAGCGCGACGTCGGCGGCCTGATCGCGGCTGGCCTTCGCGACAGCTCACCGGCGGTCGCCGGGACCGCGGCGGAGGCGGTGCAGGGGCGCTTCGCCGGCGACGCGCCGCCGGAGCCGCCGCCGGCGATCGTCGACGCGCTGCTCGAACGAGCGGGGGCCGAACGCGACGCCGAGCTGTTCGCGGGGATGGCGGGCGCGCTGGCGGAGGTGGGCGGGGCGCGCGGGCTCGCGGTCTGTCGCGCCGCTCTCGGCGACGCCAACGCGAGCGTGCGCGCGGCGGCCCGCGCCTGTGTGAAGGCGGCGAGCGGCGAAGATCCGGGCGTCACCGGACCCGCCGCGCCGATCGCCGCGCCGCCGCACGATCCCGAGGCCGTCCTCGGGCACGAACTGCTGTGGCGGCTGCACACCGAGCGCGGCCGTATCGACGTCGCCCTCGCGCCGACGGCCGCGCCGTGGCACGTGGCCGCGATCGTCGCGTTGACGCAGCGCGGCTTCTACGACGGCCTGACGTTCCACCGCGTCGTCCCCGGCTACGTGGTCCAGGGCGGCGATCCCGGCGGCACCGGCTGGGGCGGTCCAGGATTCACCCTGCCCTCGGAGCCAGGCGAGGCTCCATTCGCGCGGGGCGCCGTGGGGATCGCCGACGCCGGCAAGGACACCGGCGGCAGTCAATTCTTCATCATGCACGCCCGCGCCCCCCACCTCGACGGCCGTTACACGCACGTCGGCGAGGTCCGCGACGGCTTGCCCGCAGCGCTCGCGCTGGTGGTCGGCGACCGCATCCTCCGGGCCGAGGTCGTGATCGCGCCGGCATCACCTGGCCGATGAGGCAGGTCGTGCGAGCGGCGCGCGAGCAATCGTTGCGCGCGGTGACCCGATCGTTCGCACGCGTTGCGGTTGCCCGGCCGACACGCAGGCGTAATGACTCCTCGGGAGGTGCACCATGGTGCCCTGTGTTCATACCGCGCTCAGCAGTAGCGTCGTCGCCGCGGCCCTGGCCGTGGCCGCGTGTACGCCCGAGGAGGACCCCAATCCGTACGTCGACGCCGACACGCCGATCGCCACCGACCACGGGCAGTTCTCGCTCTCCTTCCGCGCCGCCGAGGGCCGCGCGTGGCCCCGGTTCATGGGGCCGACCGCGCTCGCGGCCGTCGTCGAGGTCGGGCCCGATCCCGTGCCCGACGACCCGCACTTCAACGGCGACGTGCCGCAGCCTCCGTTCACCCTGACGCTCGAGCCGCCCTGGCACGTCAGCGACGAGGCCATCACCGACCTGACCGCCAAGACCTGGCCCGTCACGCCCGACGGCTTCAAGTGGCTGGTCGCCGTCGACTTCACCGCGCCCGGCGACTGGGTGGTTCCGTTGACCGTGCGCGACGCGCTGGGCCGCACGGACGGCGCCGAGCTCGTGTTCCACATCGAGCCGAAGCCCTGACGCCGCGCACGCCGGCCGGGCGGGGCGGGCTCGGCGGCTGTGTGCGCGACGCGAGGAGGGGCCGAGATGGAAGGTTTGCGCCTGCGCCCCGCGGCGCCGCCGGCGGGCCCGACCACGGCGCGCCCGGTTCGCCCGTGCTAGGCTGGCCCGGGATGACGCGTGCGCGGCTGAGCTGGCTCGGAACGTTGTTATTCTGGATATTTCGCGCGATCTGGGCGGCCCTGGTGGTGGTGGCGCCGGCCCTCGGGGTGTGGGTGGCGTCGTCGCTGGCGGCCTACCGCAACGGGCCGGTGTGGCTGGTGTGCGTGGCGGGGCTGCTGCTGTTCCCGATCGTACCTGTCGCATGGGACATGTTGTCCGAGCTGCTGCGCCGGCGGCGGGCGTCGAAGCGCGACCGGCGGGTGCTGACGACGTGGGACCGCGTCGTCCTGCGCACGCTGGCGATCAACCTGGCGGTCTTGACCGCGCTGCTGTGGTCGCGGCCCGAGGCGGTGTTCACGGCGATCTCGACGCGCGGCGATTGGTTCCTCGAGGGCGCCGAGCACCCGCTGGCCGACCGCGCGCGCGCCGGGCTGCTGCAGGCCGCCGACGGGCTGCAGTGGCTGTACGAGGCGGCGCACGACAACCAGTACGCGGAGCTGATCGAGACCAAGCCCGCCGAGGCCCCGGCGCCGCAGCCGATGCCCCGAGACGACGCCTGGAGCGACCCGTGGGAGCGGCCGCCGCAGCCGTCGCCGGCGCCCGAGCAGAGCGCCGAGCCGACGCCCGCGCCCGCGAGCGAGCCGCCGGCGAGCGGGCCGACCTGGCCATCGCCCGCCGAGGTCCACCCGGCGGTGCTGGCGATGCCCGACGAGGCGCGCGTCAGCATCGACGCCGTCGGCCGCCACCTCGCCGCCCAGGAGCCCGATCCGGCGCGCCGGATCAAGGCAATTCACGACTTCGTCGCCACCCACCTCGCCTACGACGCGGCGTCGTACCTGAACCGCGCCGTCTACCCCGACCAGCGCGCCGAGGCGGTGTTCGCCTCGCGCCTGGCCGTCTGCGCCGGCTACGCCAACCTGATGCGGGCGATCGCGGCGGTCACCGGCGACGAGGTCGTGGTCGTCGTCGGCGACGCGCGCGGGCTGTCGCGCGAGGTCGAGGGCGAGTCGCACGCGTGGAACGCCGCGCGCATCGACGGCCGCTGGTACCTGATCGACGCCACCTGGGACTCCGGGCACCTCAAGGACGGCGCGTTCGTCCGCGAGTACCGCACCGACTACCTGTTCGTGCCGCCGGCGCTGATCGGGGTGACGCACTTCCCCGAGGAGCCGGCCTGGCAGCTGCGCGAGCAGCCGCTCACCCGCGGCGAGTTCGCCCGCCAGCCGATGATGCGGCCCAAGTTCTTCGCCGACGGGCTGCAGCTGGTCGAGCCCCGCCGCTCGCAGGTCACCGTGCAGAGCGCGTTCGCGCTGAGCCTCGACAACCCGCGCGGCCGCCACCTGATCGTCAAGGCTGTCCCCGAGGACAGCGCCGCGGCGATCGAGTGCGAGCTCACCGGGACCCGCTCGGTCGCAGTGTCGTGCGGGCCGCTGGCGAAGGGGACCTACGCGGTCCGGATCTACACCTCGCCGACGCTCTACGGGACGTACCAGGGCGTGGGCGAGCTGCAGGTGCACGCGTCGGGGTAGATCTCGGGACCGATGCCTCGTACCGGAGCGGCCGAGTGCTGGGGCCGCGGGCCGGCCACGCGGTGCGGAGCGGGTTTCGCGTGGCCGCGGCCGGGACCTCGATCGCAGCACCCCCGCGACTTGCATGCACAGCCCGGTCGGCCCCGCGGAGCTTCAGACAGGGCCGACAATCCAGTCGACCCGGGCGTGCGATCGACCCGTACAATCGCACGTACATGGTGGGCGAGGCGCGGCGATTGCGTCAGGACCCGCGCCATCGGGGCGATGCCTCAGTGTGCGCCTGTAATCCCCGGCGAGACTTGCTCGCTCTCACAGCAAGTTCATGACGTCTTGATCCTCTGCGACTGGATCAAGCTCCCTCTGGACACGGATGAGCCGGCTTGCGCGAGAACGCTCGTGTGCTCTTCCTGAACATGCCCACCGCAATCTCTGTCGACTTCGAATCCGCATTGTCGAGGCCCGCGCACAGGAAGGGCTGACTTACGAGCAGCTCGCCGAGCGCTTCAGCGTGGGACGAGCGACCGTGGATCGAACGCTTCGTCTCGCGCGAGAGACGGGGTCGGTCGAGCCCAAGCCGCATGGCGGCGGAGTCGCGCGACGGATCACGGCCCAGGAGCAAGAGTTGCTCGTCGAGCTGGTGCGAGCGCGGCCAGACGCGACTCTTGCAGAGCTGTGCATCGCGCTGCAGATCCGGGCGGGCGTCCAGATCAGCCGTGCGACGATGTGCCGCGAGCTTCAGCGTCTCGGCTTCACGAGGAAAAAAATCGCTGGTGGCTCGGGAGCGATGCACGGCCGAGGTCGTGGCGATGCGCAACGCTTTCGTCGCGCAGATGCAGTCCTGCGATCCCGAGCGCCTGATCTTCCTCGACGAGTCGGGCTCGCACATCTCGATGACCCGCACTCGTGCGTGGGCGCCGCCGAGGGAAGCGCGTCCACGGCGTCGTACCCCGCAACCGCGGCCGCGCGACGACGATGCTCGGGGCGCTCTCCATCGACGGCATCGAGGCGATGATGGCTGTCGAGTGTGGCACGACGGCCAAAGTCTTCCTCGAATTCATCGACGAGCATCTCGCGCCGAAGCTGCGCCCGGGCGACATCGTGGTGATGGACAACCCCGGGGCGCATCACGCGACAGGCGTCCGCGAGCGTATCGAGGCGCGCGGAGCGAAGGTCGTCTATCAGCCGCCGTACTCGCCCGACCTCAATCCCATCGAGCTCGCCTGGTCCAAAATCAAGGCCGCTCTCTGCGCATCTCGCGTCCGCCCTGACAGCATGTTTCATGCGACTTGAGGCGTGCTGACGCCGCAATGCTTGAACCATCCAGCCGCGTCGGCTGGGGTGACAAGACCCGCAACGGCGCGGATCGCGGCCTTGAGAAGCGGGACGGGTTTGGCCCCGAGGCGCGCACGGACGTGGCATCGTACACTGCCGTGCCATGAGCCCGCTGCAGGTTAGAACGCGCCGCCTTCGGATCCCTTTAGGAGGGGGGTCTTGCGCGCGTGCGGAGTTCGCTGGCCTGCTAGCGACGTTCGTGCTGGGGTGCGGGGGCTCTGCCGCCGAACCCGCGTTCTGCCTGGAGGGGCCCGAGTGCCCGCCTCTCGCGTCGGCTCCGCTGCGCCCGGTCGTGGACCGGCTATTCCTGGCCGACTCGCCGGCAAGCAGCGTCGGGCTCGACATGCGCGGCGGGGCCCTCATGCACCTCCGCACCGACGAGGTGGGCGCGAGCCCTTCGCTTTCGTGGCTCGGGCTCAACGCGGCCCCGCGCGACATCCTCTTCGAGGATCTGGACGGCGACGGCGTGCATGACTTCGCCGTGAGCGATAGCCACGGCGAGCGCGTCGTCGTCGCTCGCGGCGGCCAGGATGGCGCGCTGGGGGAGGTCCGAGAGGTCATTCTCGCGGGCGGACCCGGCGCGCTAACGGCCTGGTACTCCCCGGAGGGCGGCGCTCGGCTCCTCGTCGCCTCCAGCCACAAGTCCTCGCTATGGGTGATCGAGTGGACGGCGGAGGGTCCGGCTGTCGTCTCCGAGGTCCCGGCGCTGCAGCCGGGAGTGGCGACGATGGTGGCGACGGATCTCGACCTCGACGGGGTGCAAGAGCTCGTCGCGTCGAACCCCGCGATGCGACGCATCGACACCTTGTCGTACGAGGGAGGCACGTGGGCCGTCCGCCATAGCACCGCTATGTCGCTCGCGGTCAGCCGGCTGCAACTCGGGAGGTTCGACGACGATGCCTACGCCGACCTGTTGCTCGTCGACGATGCCACCGGAACGGCTCACGTCTTCCGCGGCCTCGCCGGGGGCGCCTTCTCGACCCCCGCGGTCGCGCTCGACTCGCCGGGTCGGGTCCTCGACGCGATGCCCTGGGCGCGCGAGACGAGTCCTGAGCGACCTGTCCTGCTCGTCGAGGACTTCGGGCTCGTCGAGGCACCGCTCGACGGGCCCGCGACCGTCCTGGGTTTCACCGCGGAGCACGCGTCGAGCCTGGCACGCCCGGCGTCGGGCGACGGCTCGCTCGTAGTCGTCGCCAAGGACGCGGGGCGCGTCGCCTGGCTCCTCGACAGGCCAGACGCGCTCGCCCTCGGGGACGCGACGTTCTTGCAAGCGCTGGAGACTGCGTATCCCCTGCTCGCGGCGGACACCACCGAGAGCGGGCTGCTGGACATCATCGCTCGTCACGACGACGGACTCGTCGTCTTTCCGGCGCTGTCACCGGATTCATGGGCCGCAAGGGTCCCGATCGATCTCGAGCTCGACGCCGGCATCGTCGCGGTTTACCCCGCTCGCTTCGATCTCGACGCGCATGTCGATCTGCTGGCCGTGGACGGCGAGTCTCGCCTCCTCGCCCTGACCGGCGGTGGAGACGGCACCTTCGTTCACGTGGGCACGTATGGCCTGTGGGCCGCCGGCGCCGAGCTTCGTGTGGGCGATGTCGAGGGGGACGGACGTGACGAGCTCGTCGTCACACGTCGGGATGTCACGGGCGCGCCGCGCGAGCTCTGGCGGTTCGACGGAGTCGAGTGGGCCTCGCAGCCGCTTCCCGGCGCGGGGGGTCGCCCGGCGTCCGCCCGATCGGCCGAGCTCGTATTCGCGTCGACCGGTGCCGACGGGGCCTCTGCGTTCCTCGAGCGCGTCGTGGCCGACAGCGAGGGGTGGAAGCTCGGCGGTCGGAGCGAACTGCCCGCGCACGTCGCCGAACTGACGGCCGCGGGTGCGGAGGGCTCGAGCGACTTCGCCTTCTGCCTGGACGGCTCCAAAGAGCACCTTCCTTCCATCGGCCGGTGGTCGTCCAGCCCGACGGACGTCGTCGCCGTGACGATCGAGCCGCTCGAGCCGACTCCGGTGGCTCACGACGGTGAGCTGGGATTCGTCGGCGGCGCGTGCATCGGGCTGTGGAGCGTTCGCGGCCCCGAGCGCCACGATCTCGTCGCTCATTTTCGATTCACCGCGGGTATCGACGCGGTCGACGCGCTCAGCATGTTCGAACCCACGGCCGACCGCATCGCCCATTACCGCAACGAATACATCGGAAAGAACGTCTCGACCGTCATCCCGCTGGTCGCCGGCGAGGAATGGCGCGGTTTCCTCGTAAAGAGCGGCCTCTTCACCGAGCTTCGACCAGCAGCCGAACGTCCGGCGCCGGTGGCCAGGCGGACGCTGTCGGTCTGGCCCGAGGTCGCAGGCGTCCCGCCGCAGGTGCTACCCGCGCCGTCTGTGGCCGGTGGAGCCAGCGGTGTCTTGCTCGCGGGGGAGGGCACGAGCACGATCTTAACGGCGGCTGACGCCCGCCTGGACGGGTTGACCGTACCGTGCCCGGCGGAGAGCGCTGCGCTCGTCGAGCCGGCGACAGCGCTCGTCGTGTGTGACGACCGATCTTTGGTGCTCGTTGCGCCGCGAGCTGCGCCGGTCTCGCTCGGCTCGTTCGCGCACCGCGGGGACGCGATGGCCGCCTGGAACAGCCCGTCGGGGCTGTTTCTCATCACCGGCGACGCAGAAGTGCGCGAGGTCCGGCGCTATCGCGTCGACCCGGTCAATCACACGACCATCCCCATCGAGGCGACCGAGACGGCGATCGTGCCTCGTCTGCTGCGAATCGTGTCGCGTTCAGGGGAGGACACGCTCCTGGTCGCGGACCCGAGCGAGCGGAGCATCGCGCTGCTCAGCCCGGCTTCGCTCGGCGAGCACACGGCCCCCCAGGTCATGTCGCTCGATGGTCCGGCTTTTTTACGCCTGGAGGTCGGCGACTTCGACAACGACGGCTCTTCCGAGCTCATCACCCTCGACGGCCAAATGCTGCGAGTCCTCGCGCTGTCCCGGCCGTCCGGGCCTCCGCTCGCCGAGCTGGCCCTGCCCGCGGAGGGCGGTCGAGCGGGCTCGTTCGTTGTTATGGATGTGGATTGCGACGCCAACCTCGATCTCGCGGTGCTCGACGAGCGCTCGGTGCGACTCTTGTTGTGGCGGGGCGATGGTGCCGGCGGCTTCGCGCGAGACGGGGAGCTGGAGTTTCCACGACCGGTGCGGGCAGTCTGGGGGGCGTCGCGCTGCGCTCCCGGCGTGAAGAGCTTGGTTGCCCTCGGCGACTCGGAGGTGTATTGGCGATGATCCAGCCCTCGTCCGTGATTTCCCCCCGCATGCGCACGTGGGGAGCGTTGGGGCTAGCCATGGCCCTCGGCGGGCAAGGCGTCCAAGGTTGCAGCGAGTCCTGGCTGGAGTCGCTGCCCGAGCCGTCCTGGGACAACGCGGACTTCAGCTTCGCGACCGACGTCGAGGGGCCGATCTGCGGTGGTACGCTCGATTTCCAGGCCGGCTTCGTGGATCGTCTGCAGGAGTTGTTCGGGCAGCCGCGCGACGGCCGGCGGTTCACGTACTACGCGCTCTCGGACGACTTCTTCGCCCAATGGCCGTGCGGGGAGGCGAAGGGGTGCTACCGGGACGGCATCCTGCTCGATCAGTTTCTCGTCGACTTGCACGAGCTCGTGCACCCGGTGCTCAACCTTGCGCACGGGCCCGCCCGGCGCTTCGTGGGCGAGGGCCTCGCCGAAGTGTTCCGCGACCGGCATGGCGGCGTGCTCCCGTTGTCGTCCGAGATTGGCCTGCTGGAGGCCATCGCGCGCGACTGGAGCGATGCGGACGAATTGGCGAGCCTCTACGCGCGCGCGGGCCATTTTTTCGCGTACGTGCTGGATGTCCACGGTCCATCGGTGGCGCTCGATGTGTACAGGTCGGCGGACCCGGGCGAATCGGCTGAAGCGTTCCAGGCCGCGCTCGAGCGCGCGACCGGCTTCACGATGGACGAGCTCGTCGCGGACTACGAGGCGTATCCCGAGTGCCCGAACCGCGAGTTCCGCTGGCCGGTGATGGAATGCTCGCTCGCGCCGAGCGCGTGGAGCGGATGCGCCTGGCAGGCGCACGCATTAATCGATTGTGGCCTTACCGACGTGATGGGCCCGCGAGCAGGGGAGATGTGGACAGTAAGAGTGATCGATGTCCCCGCCGACGGGGACTATCGCATTTACACATTCGGCGATCCCGCCGAGCGTGCGTACGTCGAGATTGGTGGCTGCACCGTGGGCTGCTCACCCGACAAGTACTGGATCGTCGAGCACGGTCAGACCGAGGTCGTGCATCTCTCGGCCGGACCTCACTACGTGTCCCTGGTCCGGAGCGAGGATCGGCCGGGACTCTCCGGGGTGCGCATCGAGTTCGCGGACAACGCCGAGACTTCAGGATGTGCTCCGTAGCGAGCGACGCGACGCTCGACGGCCCAGGGCGCACGCGCCCGGTCACAGCCGCGCGAGGATGTCATTGACGACCGCGTCGACCGGCTGGGCGGCGTCGACGGTGAGCGCGTCGTCCGGCGGCTCGAGCGCCGAGATCTGGCTGTCCAGCAGGTCGGCCTTGAAGAAGTGGTGCGGGCGGGCGAGCAGGCGGGCGCGGGCGACCTCGGGGTCGATCTGCAGGTACACGAACACGACCTGGGCCGGATCGCGGCGCAGCATGGCGCGGTGGACCGCCCGCAGCGCGGAGCAGGCGAGCACGACGTCGCCCTCGTGATGCAACCATCCGTCGATCTCGGCCGACAGGATGTGCAGCCACGGGACGCGGTCGGCGTCGTCGAGCGGGGTGCCGGCCGCCATCTTGGCCCGGTTGGCGGGCGGGTGAAATTCGTCGGCGTCGACGAAGCGGGCGCCGAGCGCGGCGGCGAGGCGCTGACCGATGGTGGTCTTGCCGGCCCCGGACACGCCCATGACGACGATCACCACGCGGTGAGCCAAGCGCACCGGCGAGGCCGCGTCAACCCGAGCGCGGGCGATCGAGGCCTCGGGGCGGCCGAGCGGGCCGCGTCAACTCCGCGGATCGCCAGCCTCCGCCGCGTGGCCGGGACGAGGCCGCGTCGTTTCGGCGAAGACTGGCTTTTTGCCGTGCCCCGCCGCGAGCGTGCGTCACACATGGGCGATGCGCAGGAGCGAGGACGCACCGCACGAGGCCCGCCGCCGGCGAGCGTCGTCCGGCTGCCCCGCCGCGCATCGGGAGGTCGCATGCGACTGAAAGGGAAGACGGCCCTGGTCACGGGCTCGAGCCGCGGCATCGGCCGCGAGATCGCCCTCCGCTTCGCGCGCGAGGGCGCCGACGTCGCCGTCAACTACCACGGCAGCGCCGAGGCGGCCGAGGCGGTGGCCGGCGCGATCCGGGCCGAGGGGCGCCGCGTCGTGGTGGTGCAGGCCGACGTCGGAAGCACGGGCGACTGCGAGAAGTTGGTCGCCGAGGCGTGGCAGGCGCTCGGGCCGCTCGACATCCTCGTCAACAACGCCGGGATGGAGATCAAGGCGCCGTTCGTCGAGGTGACCGAGGCCGACTTCGACAAGGTGCTCGGCACCAACCTCAAGGGCACGTTCTTCACCACCCAGGCGGTGGTGCGCCGCTGGCTGGGGGGCGAGCGGGGCGGCCGCGTCATCAACATCAGCTCGGTGCACGAGGAGCTGTCGTTCCCCGGCCACGCGACCTACTGCGCGGCCAAGGGCGCGATCCGGATGCTCACGCGCGACCTCGCGGCCGAGCTCGGTGGGCTCGGGATCACGGTCAACGCGATCGCCCCCGGCGCGATCGCGACCGACATCAACCGCGACGTCACCGAGGACCCGCGGGCCCGCGCCGGGCTGCTGGCGCGGATCCCCCTGAAGCGGATCGGCACGCCGGCCGACGTCGCCGGCATCGCGGTGCTGCTCGCTTCGGACGACGCGGCGTACGTGACCGGCTCGACGTACTTCGTCGACGGCGGGATGACCTGGTTCCACGAGGAGTGAGGCGATGGGGTATCTGCCGATCCACGACCACGGGATCATCGGCAACATGCGGACGGTCGCGCTGGTCGGCACCGACGGCGCGATCGACTGGTTTTGCCACCCGCGGTTCGACTCGCCGAGCGTGTTCGCGTCGCTGCTCGACGACGAGAAGGGCGGCGCGTTCCGGATCTGGGCCGAGGACCAGGCGGCGCCGTCCAAGCAGTTCTACTGGCCCGACACCAACATCCTGATCACGCGGTTCTTCTGCGAGGGCGGGGTGGTGGAGATCGAGGACTTCATGCCGGTCGGCGACGACCTCGACCACGGCTGGCACCACCAGATCGTGCGGCGCGTGCGAGCGGTCCGCGGCGAGGTGTGGCTGAACGCCGACTGTCGCCCGGCCTTCGACTACGCGCGGGCACCCCACGAGGTCGAGCTCGGCCAGCACGGGGCGGTGTTCCGCGCGCCGGGGCTGACGATGTCGCTGTCGGCCAGCGTGCCGCTGAAGATCGGCGAGCGCGGCGCGGTGCAGGCCCGCTTCCGCCTGCGCCACGGCGAGCACGCGGTGTTCGTGTTCCGCGGCGGGGGGGAGAACCACTGCCCGCGCGGGCCCGACCCCGACGAGGCGGAGACCCTGTTCCGCTGGACGGTGGCGTACTGGCGGAAGTGGCTGTCGCGCTGCTCCTACCGCGGCCGCTGGCGCGAGACGGTCCACCGCTCGGCGCTGACGCTCAAGCTGCTGACGTACGAGCCGACCGGGGCGATCGTCGCGGCGCCGACCCTCGGGCTGCCCGAAGAGCCAGGTGGGGTGCGCAACTGGGACTACCGCTACACGTGGATGCGCGACGCCGCGTTCACGATCTACGGGTTTCTGCGGATCGGCTTCACGCAGGAGGCCGACGCGTTCATGAGCTGGCTCGACCGCCGCTACCACGAGCCGCCGGGCGAGGACGGGGCGCCGCTGCGGCTCCTCTACACCGTCGAGGGCGAGACGTGCATCGACGAGTTCGAGCTGCCGCACCTGGCCGGCTACCGCGGCGCGCGGCCGGTGCGGGTCGGCAACGCGGCCCACAGCCAGTTCCAGCTCGACATCTACGGCGAGCTGCTCGACGCCGTCTACCTGTCGAACAAGCACAGCCGCCCGATCTCCTACGACGCGTGGACGCACCTGCGCCGGATCGTCGACTACGTCGCGGAGAGCTGGGACCTGCCGGACCACGGGATCTGGGAGCCGCGCAGCGGGATGCGCCACAACGTCAACTCGAAGGTGATGTGCTGGGTGGCGCTCGACCGGGCGCTGCGCCTGGCCTACAAGCGCTCGTTCCCGGCCCCGCGCGAGCAGTGGTACCGCGCCCGCGACGCGATCTACGAGGCCATCTTCCGCCGCGGCTGGAGCGACGAGGAGCAGTCGTTCGTGGCCGCGTTCGGCGAGCGCTCGCTCGACGCGTCGGCGCTGCTGATGCCGCTGGTGTTCTTCCTCGGCCCCGACGACCCGCGCATGCTGAAGACGCTGGCGGCGATCCGCCGCCGGCCCGACCAGGGCGGGCTGGTGTCCGACGGCCTGGTGTATCGCTACCACCCGGAGCAGCTGCCCGACGGCCTGCCGGGCCGCGAGGGCACGTTCAACATGTGCTCGTTCTGGCTGGTCGAGGCGCTGACCCGGGCCGGCCGCGCCGACCCGGCCCTGCTCGAGGAGGCCCGCCTGCTGTTCGAGCGCATGATCGCCTACGGCAACCACCTCGGGCTGTACTCCGAGGAGACCGGCGAACACGGCGAGGCCCTCGGCAACTTCCCGCAGGCGTTCACCCACCTGTCGCTGATCAGCGCGGCGTTCAACCTCGAGCGCGCGCTCGGGTGAGGCGCGGTGACGCGATTCGCCGCGGCCGCAGGTCCGGCGGCCCCGAGCTACACATCGCCGATCCCGACCTCCGACGCCGGGCGAGCCGCCGCTTCACCACGAGGGGCGGCCCCATGGGGCCGCCCTGGGGCTGACCTGCGGCCGCGCGCCGGTACGCCGGCGCCGGCTCACGGAATTCCACGACATCTCCCGGCACGTCGATTGCTGATGACTGCGCCCGGCGATCGACGCATCGACGAGCCGCGCGCGGATGCTCCGCCTGGGGCCGCCGATGCACCCAAACCACGGATAAATCCATGCAAACGAACCTGAACATTCATCTTGGTGCGCTGCTCGGTGCGGTCCTCGTCCTCGGGGCGAGCGCCTGCGACGACGCCGAATCGAACGAGACGGCGCTCGACGGCGCTGCCGCCGAGGACGGCGATGTCGAGACTCTGGCGGAGATCGAGCTGGAGGGCGCCGCGATTCGATTCACGCGAGCGGCGAACGGGGCGGTGGTGGTGGCAGAGGAGGGGCCCTTCGACAAGCCGTCGTACATCGGCTACTTCGCGGTCGAGTTCGAGGCGACGCCGCTGGAGATGTTCCTGGCGCTCGAGCCCGACGGCGACGCGCCGGAGGAGCTCGTGCTGCAGCACGCCGCGCAGACCTCCGAGCGGCCCCGACAGCTGAGCGCGCCGAACTTCTCGTTCCGGAGCGTCTCGCAGACCGAGTACGGGACCAGCTGCGCGCAGGCGGACGACGGGGCCTGGTTCGACAATGAATGGACCACGCGAGGGTGGACGTGGCACTGGTACTACAGCGGGTCGACGTCGAACACGAGCACGCCCACGAAGACGACCAGCAATTTCATCACGCACCTCTGCAACTACTCCGTGACCCCGAACGCGCTGTACAGCCTGTCCCATTATCTTTATGATCAGACTTCGGGAACCGTTCTCATCGCGGACAACGATTTCGTCAACGTGGGCAACCGCAGCGTGTTCTACGTCACGAGCCAGAGCGGACAGTACCGTGCGCAGGCGGCTTTCGGCTCCGGGGCGTCCGGGAGCTACCGACTGGGCGGCATGGCCCCGTAGTCGAGGTGCATTCGACCTTCGTCACAGGCAGCCCCAAAGCCTCGGGAGGTGATGGCGGGTCGATGCCGGAGCGCGCTGCGGGGAGGGATGACCCCCTGCGATCGCAGCACGCTCGGCCGGCGATGCTCGTCAGGAGCCCGCGTCTGCGCGCCGGTCCCCCGGCCGCCGGGCAGCGCGAGGGCGGAGGAGGCAAAAGCACCGCGATGTTTGCGGTGATCCAGGAATCACGCGTAATATTCGGACCTACGGATGACCTGACCATGAGACCTGCCTACACCCTCCTGGCTTCCTGATCCTGTCCGCGCTGTTGCTCGGCGCGGAGGCCTGCACCCAGCCGAGAGGTGACCCGGGCGACGGCGAGAGCGACGCCAATGCGGACACCACGACCACGAGCTCGGGCGAGACCACGAGCTCGGGCGAGACCACGACCCCGACGGGGGGCGAGGTGTGCCCGCTCGAAGAGGCGGCGGATCGGTGCTGCTGCTTCGCCCAGGGGCGGAATGCGCGGAGCCGAGAGCTGCTTGCCCGGTTGCTCCACCGGGGCCCCTTGATCCGCTAGCGGACGCGGCGGTAGTGCGTGCGCATGAGCGGGCGCCACGAGCCGTCGGGCTGCAGCGCGTTGCCCGAGAAGATGCGGTGATCGTCGCTCACGATCTCGATGACGTCGCGGTACTTCCCGCAACCCACGCCCGACATCGCCGGGCCCTCGCTGTCGAGGTTGAGGATCCGCCCGCCAGCCTCGAGCGAGCCCTCGTAGACCCAGATCATCGGCATCATCGAACCGACCCAGGAGCCGACGAAGCGCTCCTGCTGCGGGTCGTAGCCGAGCGTCATCAGCGTGAGCCCCTCGCCGCCCTCGGGCATCGGGCCCCGTCCCTCGGCCACGATCCACAGGGGCCCGAGCGCGCGCACGGTCTCGCGGCCGCGGCCGGCCCCCCCGGGGCCGGGGTCGGTCGAGGCCTCGGTCTCGTAGGTCCACTCGCCGACGAGCTGTTGCAGCCACTGGTGTTGCTTCTGCGGTTCGAACTTCATGGTCGACTCCTTGTCGCGAGCCCCGTGCGGTGGTCGCGCCGGGACTTTGGGCAAATTCGGGCGGCTGTGCAAACGGAGACTGCGCAGGCGTACACGGACCGTCGCGGCGCGGAGCCCGCCATCCGATGGGGCCGCAGAGCGACACGGCGGAGCCGCGGAAGTAGCCTGTCTCCTCGGCCCTGCTCGAAAGGGCATGCGTGAAAGGACATGCCTAAAGAGGCATGTCCTTTCAAAGGAGGAATCACTCGCCCGGCAGCCAGAACGTGAACGTCGAGCCGGCGCCGGGCTGGCTGGTGACGGTGATGTCGCCGCCCATGAGCTGGACGAAGTTGAGGGTGATGGCGAGGCCGAGGCCGGTTCCGCCGAAGCGGCGGGAGATCGAGGCGTCGGCCTGGGTGAAGTTGTCGAAGATCTTGCGCAGCTGGGGCTCGCTCATGCCGATGCCGGTGTCCGCGACGACGAACACGACGCGGCGGGCGCCGTCCTCGACGTGCTCGCGGATCCGCAGGGTCACGGTGCCCTGCTGGGTGAACTTGTGGGCGTTGCCGAGGAGGTTGATCAGGATCCCGCGCAGCGCGGTGGCGTCGGCGCGCAGGGCCGGCAGCGGGTCGGGGACGTCGAGGACGAAGCGGTTGCCGCGGCGCTGCTGGCCCGGGCGACAGGCGGCGTCGATGCTGGTGAGCAGCGCGCCGAGGTCGATGTCCTCCGGGTGCAGCGCGAACTTGCCGGCCTCGATCTTCGACAGGTCGAGGACGTCGCTGATGAGCCCGAGCAGGTGCCGCGCCGAGGCGGCGACCCGCTCGAGGTCGGCGGCGAAGCCCCCCGTCGCCACCTCGGCGTGCTCCTCGAGCAGCAGCTCGGTGTAGCCGATGATCGCGTTGAGCGGGGTGCGCAGCTCGTGGCTCATCGCCGCGAGGAACGAGCTCTTGGCCCGCGTCGCCTCGAGCGCCTGGTCGCGCGCCTGCTCGAGCTCGCTGTTGGCGAGCTTGAGCTCGTCGAGGGCGCGCCGCAGGTCGGTGACGTCGAACAGCAGGACGGTCAGCTCGCCGCCGCGGTGGGCGGCCGCCTGGAACGAGATGAAGCGGTCGCCCATGGCGAGCTGCTCGCTGACGGCGTCGCCGGACGCGGCCCGCTGGACGGCGTCGCGGAGGGCGGGGAAGCCGGCGAGCGCCTGGTCGGCGCAGGCGCCGAGGCAGGCGGCGGGGTCGAGGCCGAGCTGGCGCAGGCCGGCGCCCTCGGCGAGGGAGATCCGGCGCGTCGCCGGGTCGAGGCTGAGCAGGGCGATCGGCAGGGCGTCGACGACGAGCTGCAGGCGCCGGGCGGTGGTCGCCAGCGAGGTCTCGGCCCGCTGGCGCTCGATGCGGTCGAGCAGCTGGCGGTAGACCACGCCGGTGAGCTTGCTGATGAAGCCGAGCACGGCGATGTCGCCGTCGGTGAAGCGGTTGGGCGTGCCGGAGGCGAGGCCGATCACGCCGAGCACCTCGTCGCGGCACATCACCGGCATGAACAGGCGCGCGCGCACGACGAAGCTGCGCGCGCTGTTCTGGGTCTGCTGGTTTTGGTCGAGCAGGACGTCGGGGACGTGCAGCAGCCGCGGCTCGCGGAACACGCTGCCCGGGTGTCGATCCCACGCGGTCCGCTCCGCCTCGGCGCGCTCGGCCGGCGAGAAGCCGCGGCCCGCGAAGGTCCGCAGGCGCCCGGCCTCGAAGTCCCACAGGTACAGCGCGATGTACTCGGCGTCGCACAGCTCGTCGAGCGCGCGCTCGATCTCCTGCGCGAAGCCGTCGAGGTCGTGGACCGACGCGATGCCCGACGAGATGCCCGTCAACAGCTCGATGAGGTGTCGATTCGCGGCGTCGATGGCGAAGCGAGAGCGACTCAAGCCGCGCGCTCCGGGGTGGGCTCGTCGTCACCACCAAGCGCGATCACGCCGGCGGCGCGGTGGACTGCGAGGTTCATGCGAACGTCGGGCGCCCATGGTACAGTCAGGGTCCCGTGGGTGTCGTCGAGATCCCGCAAGACGCGGACGCGGCGGCCACGCAGCGGGGCGTGATCCACCTCGTCACCGCCGCGATTCTCTTCAGCGGACTCAGCGTGCTGGCCAAGCTCGTCGGCGCGCGCGTTCCGCTCCCCCAGGTGATCCTCGTCCGCAGCCTGGTGACGGTCGCTTTCGCCCGGGGGACGCTCGCGCGTGGTGACATCCCCGTATGGGGCACGCGGCGCGCGATGCTGGCGCTGCGCGGGCTGTTCGGCTTCGTCGCCCTGGTCTGTTATTTCTATGCGCTGATGCACCTGCCGATCGCCGACGCGATCGTCATTCATTACATCCACCCGGTGTTCACGCTGCTGCTGGCGACGGTGGTGCTCGGCGAGGCGCTCGACCGCCGCGAGACGGCCTTCATCGTCGGGTGCTTCGTCGGCGTGGTGCTGGTGACCCAGCCGGAGTCGCTGTTCGGGGCCGGGGCGGACAGCGCCGACCCGTTCGCCCTGGCGATCGCGGTGCTCGGCGCGGTCATCTCGGCCGGGGTGTACGTGATGATCCGCGAGCTGCGATCGACGGAGCACCCGGTGCGGGTGGTCTTCTACAACGCGCTGGTGGCCGCGATCCTGTCGGCCCCGTGGGCGGCGACGACGTGGGTGACGCCCGACGCGCTCGAGTGGACCATCCTTCTGGCGATCGGGGTCTGCACGTTTCTTCATCAGCAGAGCATGACCGTCGGCCTCCACCTGGTGCGGGCCGGCCGGGCGACGGCGCTGGGCTACGTGCAGGTGCTGCTGGCGATGCTCGCCGGGATCTGGTGGTTCCAGGAGGAGGTCGACCTCGTCGCCTGGTGCGGGGCGGCGATCCTGGCGGTCAGCGCGGGCTGGCTGGCGACCGACCGCAGGCGGATCCCGTCGCGCGCGTGACCGCCGGGCTCACGCGGCGCGGCGGACGACGGCGCCGATCAGCTCGAGCAAAAAGTCGATCTTGACCGGCTTGCGCACGACGTCGAGCGCGCCCAGGGCGGTGATCTTGTCGGAGGTCTCGACGCCGGCGGTCAGCAGCACCAGCGGGATGCCGCTCCAGACCGGGTTTTTCCGCTGCTCCTCGCGGAACTGATAGCCGTCCATGCGCGGCATCATGAGGTCGAGGAGGATGAGGTCGGGCTGCGGCCCCTCGGCGAGCCGCCGCAGGCCGTCGGCGCCGTCCTCGGCGACCAGGACCTGGTAGCCCTCCTCGGCGAGGATCTCGGCGAGCACGTCGCGGATGTCGCGGTCGTCTTCGACGATGAGGATGATCGGTGCGCGGTTCATCGGTCCCTCGTTCTCCACGTTCATGGTTGCGCCGCCTGACGCGGGAGCTGCAGGCGAAAGGTCGAGCCCTGGCCCGGGGTGCTGGTGACGTCGAGGACGCCGCCGTGCGCCTCGACGATCCGCCGGGCGATGTAGAGGCCGAGGCCGAACCCGCCGTAGTGCGCCGACGAGACGGCGCGCTCGAAGCGGTCGAAGATCCGCGGCCGGTCCTCCTCGGCGATGCCGATCCCGCGGTCCTGCACCTCGATGGCGACCTCGGGCCCGCACTCGAACACGCGCACGTCGACCGGGCGGCCGGCGCCGTACTTGAGGGCGTTGGCCAGGAGGTTGTGCAGCGCCTGGTCGAGCTGCTTGCGGTCCCAGGCGCCGCGCAATTCGGGCGGGGCGTCGACGCGGATCTCGCAGCGGGCCCGCTGGGCGTCGGGCTCGGCCCGCGCGACCAAATCGCGCACGAGGCCGACGAGGTCGAACTCCGTCAGCTCGAGCGAGAGCCGGCCGAGGCTCATGCGGCTGACGTGGATCAGGCTGTCGACCAACGCGGTGACGCGCTCGATCTGCCGGATCGCGCCGTCGACCTTGCGCGCGAGCACGCCCGAGTCGTGCTCGCCGCGGTCGACCAGCCGCACCAGGTGCTCGAGGTGGAAGCCGAGCGCGGTCAGCGGGGTCCGCAGCTCGTGCGAGGCGACCGAGAGGAAGTCGTCCCGCACGGCGATCGCGACCTGCAGGTCGGACACCAGCCGCTCGCGCTCGCGCTCGGCCAGCTTGCGCTCGGTGATGTCCTCGGCGATGCCGGCGGCCCGCCACGGGCGCCCGGCGGCGTCGCGGATCAGGGTGCCGCGGTCGCGGATCCACTGCACGGCGCCGTCGGGCCGGACCACCCGGTACTCGAGGTCGCGCGAGTCGACCGCGCCGGTGACGAGGTCGCGCTGCGAGTCCTCGGCGGCGGCGCGGTCGTCGGGGTGGATCGCGCGGGTC
Organism: Nannocystis exedens; assembly: GCF_002343915.1. Taxonomy (GTDB): domain Bacteria; phylum Myxococcota_A; class Polyangia; order Nannocystales; family Nannocystaceae; genus Nannocystis; species Nannocystis exedens. Next base: position 9,214,898 of record NZ_NETK01000001.1, read on the forward strand.
CACAGGGTCGGGTCGCCGTACAGCTCCTCGGGCGAGCGGCGCCACGCGTGCTCCCACCCGGGGCTGACGTAGACGAAGCGCCAGTACGGCGAGAACTCCATCAACCAGAACGCCTCGTCGATGGTGGCGGCGATCTGCCGGAAGCGCTCCTCGCTCTCGAGCAGAGCCCACTCGGCCCGCTTCCGGGCGCTGACGTCGACGGCCACGGTGAGCACGCACGGCCGCTTGCGGTACTCGATCAGCTCGGCCGACATCAGCACGCTGTGGACCCGCCCGGCCTTGCTGCGCAGCCGCAGCTCGAGGTCGCGCACCGGGGCCCGGCGGGCCAGCAGGCGGTTGAAGCGCTCGACGTCCTCGGCGTCGACGAGCACGCCGAGCTGCAGCGGGGTCTTGCCCAGCATCTCCTCGCGCGGGAAGCCGTGGGCCTTGATCGCGGCCTCGTTGACCTCGAGGTACTCGCCGCCGGGGAGCTCGTTGACCGTCATCGGGTTGGGGTTCTTGCCGAAGGCCCGGGCGAACAGCTGCTCGCTCTCCCGCAGGTCGAGCTCGGCCTGTTTGCGCTGGGTGACGTCGATACCTATCCCATAGATCATGGTCGTACGGCCAGACTCGTCGTACACGGCGCGGCCGCGACCTTCCATCCAGCCGACCGCGCCGGTGTCGGCGCGGACGAAGCGGAACTCGATCCGGTAGTCGCGCCGGTCCGCCACGGCAGCCTCGATCTCGGCGCGCAGGTAAGCGCGGTCGTCGGGGTGGACGGCGGCGTAGAGGCTGCTCTCGCCCGCGGCGCCGGCCGTGAGGCCGAGGATGTCCTCGAGCTCGCGCGACAGCCAGGCGGCGTCGGTGCCGGGGTCGAGCATCCAGGTGCCCATGTGGCCGGCCCGCAGGACCAACGACAGCGCCTCCTGGGTCTTGCGCAGGCGCACCTCGGCCTGCTTGCGGTCGGTGATGTCCATCGAGATGCCGATCAGGCCGACGATGGCGCCGGTGGCGTCGCGATAAGGTGTCTTCGAGGACAGGAAGATCCGGCCGTCGGGGCCGCGCTCCTCGAAGAAGTCGGAGCGCCCGCTGGCCAGCACCCGCTGGTCGTTGTCGCTGATGTGCTGGCCGACGCCGAAGTCCATGAACTCGGCGTCGCGCCGGCCCAGCACCGCCTCGGCCGGCTTGCCGATGGCGTCGATGGCGGCCGGGTTGGCGAACACCATCCGCCCCTGGACGTCCTTGGCGAACACGAGGTCCGGGGTGTTGTCGCACACGGCCTGCAAGATGGCGCTGGCGTGGTGGGCGGCCGCCTCGGTCCGCCGGCGCTCGGTGATGTCGCGGACGACGCTGAGCAGGACCCGCTCGCCGTGGACGTCGGCGCCGCGCGAGCTGACCTCGACCGGGAAGGTGGTGCCGTCCTTGCGCCGGTGCGTCGTCTCGGTGAGGCCGCCGTCGGCGTCCTCGCGCGGGGCGCCCTCGGCCCGCAGGTCGGCGAGCCGCAGGCGCAGCAGCTCGTCGCGCGAATAGCCGTAGGCGGCCACGGCGGCGTCGTTGGCCTCGATGATGCGGCCGTCGTCGCCGCGGACGAACAGGAAGATGTCGCGCCCGTGCTGCGACATCAATTGGTAGCGGGCCAGCGCGGCGGCCTGGCGCGCCAGGTCGGTGACCTCGCGCCGGGTGCCCCAGGCGCGGCGCAGCCGGCCGTCCTCGACGGTGCCGACGAGCGAGCTGAGGAAGCGCCGCTGACCGCCGGCGTGATCGGCATCCTCGACGTCGACGAGGCGGTAACCACCGGCGATGAAGGCGCGGTAGAACTCGCGCAGGCGCGGGTCGTCGCGCGGAAACAGCAGGTCGATCGGCGCCCCGCGCAGCTCGTCGGCCCGCTCGTAGCCGTACATGCGCGCCATCGCGTCGTTGCACTCGCCGAGCCGCCAGCGCTCGTACCACAGGTCGATCTGCTCGTCGGGCGGGAGGTCGGTCGGCACCGGGTCGTCGCCCTCGAGGCACCAGATGGCCTCGCCGCTGCCGGCGACGAAGGCGCGGTAGCTCTCCTCGCGCCGCTTCAGCCGCTCGCTGACCTCGACGCGCTCGCTGACGTCCTGCATCGAGCCGACGAGCCGCCGCAGCCGGCCGTCCTCGTCGCGCTGGACGAAGCCGCGGTCGATGATGTGGGCGAAGCCGCCGTCGCCGCGGCGGAACCGGTACTCGAGCCGCCAGCGCACGCGGTCCGGGTTGTCGCGGATCGCCCGCTCGACCTCGGCCAGGACCCGCTCGCGCTCGGCCTCGTGGATGTTGTCCGCCCACCAGCTGAAGGTCGGTCGCACCTGGTCCCGCCGCCAGCCGAGCGCGTCGTAGATCGCGTCGCCCCAGAACACCCGGCCCGTGGCGATGTCCCAGTCCCACAGCACCTCCTGGGTGGCCCGCGCCGCCAGCTCGAAGCGGGTCTCGCGGTCCTGCAGGGCGCGGAAGGCGATCGCGTGCTCGAGCGCGAGGCCGACGTGCTCGGCGCACACGTGGGCGGTGTTGAGGTCGTCGTCGCAGAACGGCCGCCGCCGGTCGTCGCGCCACATCGACAGCGCGCCGACGACGGCGTCGTCGGCCCGGATCGGGACGATGATGACGCTGGCGATGGCGAACCGCCGCACGTACGCGCGCAGCTCGGGCGGCAGGTCGTCGGCGAAGTCGGTCGGCAGGTGGGCGTGGAACACCGGGCGGCCGCTGGCGATCACCCGCCCGGCCGGCAGCAGCTCGAGCGGCATGCCGGCGAAGCTCTCGCGCAGGAACTCCTCGGCGAGGATGTCGCGGTGGGCGTAGGCGCGGACGTTGAAGTCGGCCTTGAGGTGGGCGGCGCTGCCGTCGACGAAGTCCTTGACGAGGGTGCGCGTGGTGACCTCGACGATCGCGGCCGGGTCGGTGCGCGCCTGGGCGATCGCGCGGGCGAGGCCGACGAGCATCTGCAGCGGCGGCCCGCCGCCGTCCCCCTGCGCGTGCGAGCCGGGAGAGGCGCCGCCGCTCATCCGACCACGTCTCCTCGCAGCAGCGGCACGCCGTCCTGGTCGCGGGCGCCCGGCGGCGACAAGGTCGCCGGCTCGGGGTGCCGCGGCAGCTCGACGCGGAAGTAGGTGCCGCCGGTGCGTGTCGACTCGACCGCGACGGAGCCGCCGTGGGCGAGCGCGATCTGCTCCGTGATGTAGAGGCCGAGCCCGAGCCCGGCGGTCTTGGCCCCGCCCTTGGCGGCGCGCTGAAACGGGTCGAAGATCGCGCCGAGCATCTCGGGCGCGATCACGCCGCGGTTGTGGACGACGAAGCGGACGACGGCCGGGTCGCGCCCGTCGACCTGGGCGGTCGCCACCGGCGCCCCCTCGGCGTGCTGGATCGCGTTGCCGATCAGGTTCGAGGCCATCTGCGACAGGCGGTCGACGTCCCAGGTGCCGCGGGTCTCCCCGCGCACGTCGAGGACGATGCGCGCCTCGGGGTTGGCCTGCTGCTGCTCGTCGATGATGGTGCGGCAGATCGCCGCCAGGTCGGCGTGCGTCGGCCGGATCTCGAGCCCGCCGGCGGCCCGGATCCGGGTGACGTCGAGCAGCTGCTCGATCATCCGCAGCATGCGCTGGCCGCTGCTGGCGATCTGCTGCAGGACGCGGCGCAGGCGCTCGTCGGGGCAGCGCCGCAGGCCGAGGCTGGTGGCCATGAGGATCGCCGACAGCGGGCTGCGCAGGTCGTGGCCGAGCACGGCCATGAACATCTCCTGGTAATGCATGGCCCGCCGCAGGTCGGCCACCAGCGCCTCGCGCTGCTCGGCGACGCGCCGCTTGTCGCTGACGTCGACGCAGACGCCGACCCACTCGCGGACCTCGCCGTCCTGGCCGAGCATCGGCACGGCGCGCACCTCGGTGTCGGCGTAGGTGCCGTCGGCGCGGCGCAGGCGGTACTCCATGGTGCCGGGCACGCGCCCGCTGCAGATCCGCCGCCAGGTCTCGCGCACGCGGCCGCGGTCCTCAGGGTGGACGGCGGCGAGCCAGCCGGAGCCGCGCGTCTCCTCGAAGGTAAGGCCGGTGAAGGCGCGCCACGAGGCCGAGTCCTCGAAGGCCGCACCCTCGGGATCGGTCGACCACACGATCTGCGCGGTCGCCTCGACCAGGCTGCGGAACCGGCTCTCGCTGAGCCGCAGCGCCTGCTCGATGTCCTTGAGCTCGGTGACGTCGTGGAGGATGACGGAGATCGCCGAGACCTCGCCGGTGGGGTCGTGGACGGGGCAGGCGGTGACGGTGACCGCGAACAGGGCGCCGTCGTCGCGCCGCACGTGGGCCTCGAGCTCGCGCACGACCTCGCCGGCGAGCACCCGCCGCACGGCGAGCTCGCGCAGGCGGGCCCGCCGCCCGCGCACCCGCTCGCCTTTGCCGAGCCGCGACCAGATGTCCGTAAAGACATCCGGGTCGACGTGCAGCTCGGCGGCGTGCCGGCCGACGCAGTCGTCGGGGTCGCGGCCGAGCGCGGCGCACAAGGCGGGGTTGACCCATACGATCGCGCCGGTGCGGTCGACGACGTGGATCCCCACGGCGCTCTGCTCGAGGCACTCGACGAGGTCGTCGTGATCACCGACGAAGGCGCCGGACGCGGCGAGGAGCTCTCCGATGTAGCGACGCTCGCTGGCCATCCTTCCTTTTCGGAGGGGGGCATAGAACCGATCGGACCCTTTTCAAGCCTCGCCCCCGGGCGCGAGCGGGCGGCGGTCGGTCGCGCCGCGGCCGCCGGCCGGCGTCGGCAGCGGCGGGGCGAACGGACCGCGCGCCGCGTTCGCGGCGTCCGTCACGAGTCCCAAAGGACAGGTCGTGGCGGGCCGCCCCCGCGCCGGCGCGCGCCGCCCGATCGGCCCCGGCGTCGCGACGCGGCGACGCGGGCGCCGGGCTCCGCTAAGGTGGGGCGGTGACGCTGCGTCCGTTCCTCTTCATGTCCGCGGCGGCGCTGCTGGCCTGCGGCGGACCGCCCGCCGGAACCGGCGAGCCGGCCGCAGCTCCCCCGAGCTCGAGCCCGCGGCCGGCCGAAGCCGCGAGCGACGAGGCGCGAGGCGCCGCGGCGGCGAGCGAGAAGGCGGCGCCGGGCCCCGCGTCGGCGTCGGGGGCGGCGCTGCCCGGGCCCGCGCCTGCGTCGGTGACGAAGCTGCTGGCCGACATCGACCCGACCCGCCTGCGGGCCGACGTCGATCGCCTGGCGGGGTTCGGCACGCGGCACACGCTGTCGGACACGGCCTCGGAGACGCGCGGGATCGGGGCGGCGCGGCGCTGGCTGCTGGCCGAGCTGCAGCGGGCCGCCGAGGCGAGCGGCCGCACCGGCGAGCTGGCGATGACGGCCGCGTTCGACGTCCACCGCGTGGCGCCCGACGGCAAGCGCGTCGATCGCGAGGTCGAGGTGGTCAACGTGGTCGCGGTGCTGCCCGGGTCGATGCCGGAGGCCCGGCGGCGGCGCTACTACGTGCTCGCGCACTACGACTCGCGCGCCAGCGACGTGATGGACGCGACGGCCGAGGCGCCCGGGGCCAACGACGACGGCTCGGGCACGGCGCTGGTGCTCGAGCTGGCGCGGGTGATGGCGACCCGCAGCTTCGACGCGACGCTGGTGTTCATGGCCACCGCGGGCGAGGAGCAGGGGCTCCTCGGCGCGCGTCGCCACGCGGAGGCGGCCAGGGCGGCGGGGCTCGAGATCGCCGGAGCGCTGAGCAACGACATCGTCGGTGACCCGAGCGACCCGCGCGGGGGCAGTCACCGCGCGGAGATCCGGCTGTTCTCGGAGGGCGTGCCGGTGACCGCCGATTTGGCGGCGTGGCAGCTGGCGCGCCAGACCGGGGCGTTCGCCGACGCGCCGTCGCGGCAGCTCGCGCGGGTGGTCGCCGACGTGGCGGCGCTGCACGGGCTGGCGGTGCGGCCGCGCCTGGTCTTTCGGCCAGATCGCTTCCTGCGCGGCGGCGACCACACGGCCTTCAACGAGCAGGGCTTCGCGGCCGTGCGCTTCACCGAGGTGGCCGAGAACTACGACCGCCAGCACCAGGACGTGCGCACCGAGGCCGGCCGGGCCTACGGCGACCTGCCGGCGCACGTCGACGCGGCCTACCTGGCCGACGTCGCCCGCGTCAACGCGGCCGCGCTGGCCCACCTGGCCGACGCCCCGTCGCCGCCCGGCGACCCGAAGCTGATGGCGACCGAGCTGACCGGCGACACGACCCTGCGCTGGACCGCCAGCCCCGAGCCCGACGTCGCCGGCTACGAGGTGCTGCGGCGCGCCACCTCGGCGCCGGGCTGGGAGCACGCGCAGGACGTCGGGGCGGTCACGGAGGCGACGCTGCCGTTCAGCAAGGACGACTGGCTGTTCGCGGTGCGCGCGTACGACCGCGACGGCTACCGCAGCCCGGCCGCGTTCCCCCGGGTCGCGCGCGAGTGAGGGGCCGCGACATGTCTCAAGAGACATGGCAGAAGGTACAGCCGCCGGTCGGGCTGCGCCGGCGGCCCTGTCCCTGGTCGACGGGGGGCGAGCCGTGAGGTAGAGTGCTGCCGGTGGCGGTGCGTGACGACGGCGAGCTCCTGGGCGCGTGGCAGGCCGGCGACGCCGCGGCCGGCGAGGCGTTCGTCGACCGCCACTTCGCCGCGATCACCCGCTTCTTCCGCAACAAGGCGTGCTGCGAGGACGACGTCGCCGAGCTGGTCGGCCAGACGTTCCTCGGCTGCACGGCAGGCAAGGACCGCTGGCGCGGCGAGGCGGGGGCGCGCCAGTTCCTCTACGCGATCGCCGGCAACGTGCTGCGCAAGTACATCCGCGGCCGCTACAAGCGCAAGAGCGAGGCGCTCGACTTCGCGGCGGTGTGCGTGCAGGACTGCGAGGGCGCGTCGTTGAGCTCGATCGTGGCGCACCGACGCGAGGCGCGGTGCCTGGTCCAGGCGCTGCGGGAGATCGCGGTCGAGGACCAGATCGTGCTCGAGCTGATGTACTTCGAGGGGCTGTCGGGCAGCGAGGCGGCCGCGCTGCTCGGGGTGCCGGAGGGCACCGTGCGCGGCCGGATCGCCCGCGGGCGCCAGCGCTTGCGCGAGCGCGTGGCGGCCCTGCTGGCGGCCGCGCCCGCGGCCCCGACCGTCGACGTCTCGCCGGAGCAGCTCGAGGTTTGGGCCCGCGAGCTGCGGCGGCAACAGGGCTGGGAGTAGAGGCGATGGCGCGGTGGTCACCTGTTCGAAGGGTCATGTGGGGAGCGCTGGCGCTGGCGCTGGTCGGCTGCTCGCCGCGGGCGCCGCGGGCTGTCGCGCAGCGCGAGGCGACGGCGCCCAACCCGGCCGAGGTCGCGGCCGACTCGCTGCGCGCGCTGCTGGCCGCCGACGACGCCGACCGCTGCGCCGCCGAGGGCGAGGCGCAGGTGCGGCAACACCCGGGCAGCGGTCGGCTGCGCGCCTGGTGGCTGGCGTGCGTGGCCCGGACCGGTCGCAACGGCGAGGCGGCGGCGCAGGTCGATCGGTGGCTGGCCGAAAGGCCAGATGACGCGTGGGCCCGGTGGGCCCGCCTGGCGGTGTGGCTCGAGGAGTCGGAGCCGGCGCGGCCCGCCTCCCTGGCGGACACGGCGGCGCTGGTCGAGGCCATGGCCGGGCACCCCGACGCGGTGCGGCTGCGCGCCGCGGCGCTGGCCCGCTGGCACCACGGCGACGAGCTGGCGGCGCTGGTGGCCGTTCACCCGGACGCGCCGCCGTGGGCGCGGGCGGTGGCGCGGCTGGAGAAGGCCCGCGGCGACGCGACGCTGGTGCCGCAGGCGCTGGCCGACGCCCACGAGATCGCGGCCACCGACCCGGAGTTCGTGACGGCGGCGGCGCTCGTCGGCGCCGGGCTCGAGCGAGCGATGAAGCTGGTCGAGGCGCTGGCGTGGGTCGACCGCGGGCTTCAGCGCGCGCCCGACTCGCTGCAGCTCCGCGCGCGCCGCTGGTGGCTGCTCCAGCTGCAACCGGCCGAGCCAGCGGCCAACAAGCGAGCGGTCCTCGAGGACATCGCGGCGACGCTGGCCCGCGCGGGCGCGCGGCCGGCCGTGCTGCTCGCCGCCGCCCGGACCTACCGCCAGCTCGGCGAGCCCGGGCTGGCCGAGCCGCTGGAGGCGCGGCTCCTCCGCGAGTTCGCCGATTCGCCGGCGGCCGAGGCGCTGGTCGCGGCCCGCGACCGGGCGCTCACCGGCGACGATCCGTACTCGACCGCGAAGCCGTCGCCGGCGCAGCTGGCCGCGCAGGGGGCCGCGGACGCCGCGTTTTTGGCCCGGCCGCGTCACCACGATCCGCTGCTGCGCGAGGCGGCGGCGCTGCGCCGGTTCGAGGCGGCGGTGGCCGACCCGGCGGCGCCGCCGGCCGCGGTGGTGGCGGCGGTCGAGGCCGCGCGGCCGCTCTTGCACAGGGAGCAGCTGCGGTTCTTCAGCGCGGCCGCGCGGGCGCTGATCGATCGCGGGGGCGAGCCGGCGCGGGCGGAGGCGCTGGTGCGCGAGGGGCTCGCCGCGGTCGCCGACGAGGTCGAGGTGGCGCGCGCGCGCGGTCACTCCTTCGACGGGTATCAGGGCTGGATCGAGGGCGAGCTGTACGACCTGCTGGCGCGGGTGCGGCTGAGCGAGCGGCGGGTCGCCGACGCCGAGGCGGCGCTGGCCGCGGCGACGAAGCGCGGCAGCCAGGGCGACGACCACACGCTCGCGCAGGCCGAGCTGGTGCGGCTGCGCGGCGACGCGGCCGAGGCCGATCGCTTGCTGGTCGCCTGCAGCGACGCGCAGGACGGCGACGTCGGCGACGACGCCTGCCGGCGGGCGCTGGCGGCGGCCTGGCTGCGGACCCACGGCAGCCAGCGCGGCCTCGACGCCCACGCGGCGAAGCTGCTGGCGCGCGTGCGGGCGGAGCGGCGGCAGCAGGTGTTCGCGGCGATCGCCGCCGAGCCGAGGCCGGCGCCGGAGTTCCGCTTCACGACGCTCGACGGCCAGGCGGTCAGCAGCGAGTCGGCGCGCGGCAAGCTGACGGTGCTGCACTTCTGGTTCACCGCCTGCGGGCCGTGCGTCGAGGAGCTGCCGCGCTGGCAGCAGTTCGTCGACGCGCACGCCCGGCCAGCGCGACCTCGAGCTGCTGACGGTCCACGCGATCGGCGCCGCCGACGAGGTCACGGCGTGGCTGCGCGAGCACCCGCAGCGCTTCCCGGTGGCGATGAGCGACGGCTACTGCGAGCGCGCCCAGCCGTGGGCCTTCCCGACCACGTGGTTCCTCGATCGCCAGGGCCCGATCGCCTACGAGGCGCAGGGCGCCGGGCCCGACCTGCCGCTCGAGTTCGCCTGGCGGGTCGAGGCGCTGCGCGCGGGCGCGGGCAAGCGCGCGGGGTGAGGTCGGTTGTGTCTTTGGGGGCATGTCTCTTGAGGCAGATGCGACGGCCGGGCCGAGCAGGAGGTCGCCGGGCGGCGGCGTCGGCTCCGCATGGCATGTCTTTCGCGACAGGTCCAGGTCGTGACGGGCCGAGCCCGCGGTCCGCTCGGCCGCGGGGCGCGGCCGGGTGCGAGGGGATCTGCGCGGCGGTCCGTTCATTCGCCACGGTCGCGGCGAGGTGTTTCGCGCCGCGCCCGGGCTCGGGCGGGGCGAGGCCCAGGAGGCAGGCGTGGGTCGACATTTAGCTGTCTTTTTGACCATGTCCGTGGCGACAGCCGCTTGCGACGCGCGACGGGCTCGCCCGTACGAGCGGCCGGCGGCCCCGGCCGTCGACCCGGCGGAGCGCGCGGCGGATGAGCTGCGCGACCGGCTGGTGGGGCTCGACGCCGAGGGCTGCGCCGACGCGGGCGGGGCGCTGGTGCGGGCGCACCCGGACCGCGGTCGCCTGCGGGCGTGGTGGATCGCCTGCGTGGCGGCGGCCGGGCGCCACGCCGAGGCCGAGGCGCAGGTCGCAGCGTGGCTGTCCGAACGGCCAGACGACCCGCACGCCGAGCTGGCGCGGGTGCTGGCGTGGATCGGCGAGTCGCCGCTGCTCGAGCCGCAGGCGCTGCTGCGGTCGGCGGCGCTGCTGGAGCGCCTGCCCGAGCGCGACGACGCGGTGCGGGCGCGGGCGTGGGCGCTGATGGCCCTGCGCGCGGGCGACCTGCGGGCGTTCGTCGCCGCCGAGCCGGGCGCGCCGGCGGTGGCGCGGGTGACGGCGCTGCTGCTCGCGGCGCGCGGGAAGCCGTCGCGGCTGCCGGAGGCGCTGGCGGTGGCGCACGCGGTGCCGGAGGACGACCCGGAGTTCGCCGCGGTGGCGGAGCTGATGGCGCGGCGCTTGCCGGAGCTCGAGCGGCCGGTCGAGGCGCTCGCGTGGGCCGAGGCGGGGCTGCGCCGCGCGCCGCAGGCACCCGGGCTGCTGCGCCAGCGGTGGACGCTGCAGGCCGGGCAGGCCAAGGCGGACCCCGAGGCGGTGGTCGAGGACATCGAGGCGACGCGGCAGGCCTTCGCCGACCGACCGGCGGTGCTGCTGGCCGCGGCCGAGAGCCTGCGGGCTCTCGGCCAGGCCGGACGCGCGGGGCCGATCGAGGCGGCGATCCTGGCCGGGTTCCCCGACTCGCCGGAGGCCGAGGCGGTGCTCTACCGCCGGCTCGAGCCCGCCAGGGGGGCCGCCGCGAGCGCCGACCCGGACGCGCTGTCGCTGCGGCGGACGATGCTCGCCGCCTACCTGGCGCGGCCGCAGCACCACAGCCTGTGGCGGCGCGAGAACGCGGCCCGCTGGCAATTCGAGGCGGTGGTCGCCGACCCGACCGCGGAGGCGGGGGCGATCGTCGCGGCGGTCGAGGAGATGATGGCGCACCGGCGGTGGCTGCTCGACTCGTCGATCGAGGCCGCGCGGGCGCTGGTGGAACGCACGAAGGAGTTCGAGCGGGCGGAGGCGCTGGCGCAGGCGGGGCAGGCGGGGGCCGAGGCGTTCGCGGCGGCCTGGAGCGCCGTCGGCTCGACGACCGCGGAGATGGTCCGCCGCGACTACGCGCTGGTGACGCAGACGATCCTCGGCGGCCTGTACTTGAAGACAGGTCGGATCGAGGAGGCGAGCGCCGCTCTGGGGCGAGCCGAGGCGCTGGCGGTCACGCCCTACGGCGAGCTGCAGCTCTACCTCGCCGAGCTGGCGCGGCGCCGCGGCGACGATGCGGCGGCCGACACGTACCTGGCGGAAGGGACAGGCCTGCCCGGGGACCAGGGCGAGCGCTGCCGGCGCGCGCTGGAGGACGCCTACCGCCGGCGCACCGGCGGTCTGCGCGGGTTTTCAGCCCACCTGGAGGGCCTGCTGGCGGCCGACCGCGCGCGGCGAAAGGCGGAGGTGCTGGCGGGCTGGACCGCGGACGCGCGGGCGCTGCCGGACTTCAGGCTGGCGCGGGCCAACGGCGACGGCGAGCTGACCCTGTCGTCGCTGCGCGGGCGGATCGTCGTGCTGCACTTCTGGTTCAACACCTGCACGGGCTGCCTGCAGGAGCTGCCGGCGTTCGCCGAGTTCGCGGCCGCGCACGCCGGCGAGCCCGACGTCGCGGTCGTCAGTCTGCACTTCGGCGGCACGGCCAGCGAGGTCGCCGCCTGGACCCGCGAGCGCGGGATCGGCTTCGAGGTGCTGATGGACCCGGGGTACAGCGGGCGCGTCGGCGTCGACAGCTTCCCGACCACCTGGTTCTTGGACCAGGACGGCCGCCTGCGCTTCGCCCCGCCGACGCGGCTGGTCCGCCACCTGCGCGAGGAGTTCGACTGGCGCCTGGAGGCGCTGCGGGGACGCGCGGGGCCGCGCGTCCCGGGCGGCGCGGTCGCGGGTTAGACTCGCGGAGGATGTCCGACGACCCGCGGAGCGTCCGCAACACGCCGCTCCGGATCGACCCGGAGCGGCTGGCACACGCGCTGGCCCGGGCTGACCTGAAGGCCAGGTTGTTCGGGCCGCCGAACGAGTCGGAGCGGGTCGGCCGGTTCGCGGTGCTGCGCCGCGTCGGCGCCGGCGGCATGGGCGTGGTGTTCGCCGCCTACGACGAGCAGCTCGACCGCCGGATCGCGCTCAAGCTGGTCCACGCCGGCCACCACGACCCGGCGGCCGCGGCCCGCAGCAAGCGCGAGGCGCAGGCGCTGGCCAGGCTGTCGCACCCGAACGTGGTCCAGGTCTACGAGGTCGGGGAGGCCCGCGGGCAGGTCTACATCGCCATGGAGTTCGTCCAGGGCGAGACCCTGCGCGCCTGGCAGCAGCGCGCGCCGCGGACCTGGCGCGAGACGCTGGCGATGTACGTGCAGGCCGGGCGCGGCCTGGCGGCGGCCCACGCGGTCGGCCTGGTCCACCGCGACTTCAAGCCCGAGAACGTGCTGGTCGGCGACGACGGCCGGCCGCGCGTGGTCGACTTCGGGCTGGCCCGGGCCCGGCCGCCGGATGGCGCAGAGAACAGGTCCGAAGGGGAAGGTCCAAAAGAACAGGTCCGAATGGGCATGACCCCTCGGGCAGGTCTGCGCGTCGAGCCGGCCGAGCTGACGGCTCCGGGCGCGGTGGTCGGCACGCCGGCCTACATGGCGCCCGAGCAGCACGCGGGCGGCGAGGCCGACGCGCGCAGCGACGTGTTCTGCTTCTGCGTGGCGCTGCACGAGGCGCTGCACGGGGCGCGGCCGTTCGCCGGCGAGCGCCGCGAGGACGTGCACGCGGCGATCGTGGCCGGGGCGATCGCCCGCGGCCCGCGCGAGGTGCCGGCGTGGCTGCAGCGGGTGGTCGACCGCGGGCTGCAGGCCGACCCGGCCGCGCGCTGGCCGAGCATGGAGGCGCTGCTGGCGGCGCTGGGCCGCGACCCGACCCGCCTGCGCCGGCAGCTCGCGCTGGCGCTGGCGCTGCTGGCGGCGCTGGTCGGCGGCGGGGCGTGGGCGTGGCAGCGGCTCGAGCAGCGCCACGCCCGCGACGTCGAGGAGGAGCGGGCGCGGGCCGCCGCGACCGCGGCCGACCTCGAGCGCACCCAGGCCGCCGGGGAGGCGCGCCGCCTGGCCGCGGCCGCGGCCCAGCACGCCGGCGACGACCCGGCCCTGCGGCTGCTCCTGGCGGTGGCGGCGGTGTCGACCGCCCGCGAGCGCGGCGAGGCGCCGCCGCTCGAGGTCGAGCAGGCGCTGCTCGACGCGCTCGACGGGCCGCGCAGCGACCTGTTCGCCAGGCCAGGCGCGGCGGTGGTCGACGCCCTGGCCGAGAGCCGCGACGGCCGCTGGCTGGCCACCGGCGAGCGCGAGGGGGCGGTCGCGCTGTGGTCGACCGGCGCGCCGCGGGCCCCGGTGGACATGGCCCTCGGGACAGGTAGCGTCCGCGGCCTGGCGTTCGCGCCCGCGGGGGCGGCGCTGGCGGTCGCGCGCGCCGGCGGGCCGCCGTGCGTCCACGCGCTGGCGCCCGCCGGCCGGCTGGAAGAACCTGTCTGTTGGGACATGTCGCCGGCCGACCCGCGCGACCTGGCGTGGGGCGCCCGCGGGGCGCTGGTGCTGCGCGACGGGGCGAGCGTGCACGTGCTGCGCCCGCAGCAGCCGCCGCAGGCGATCGGCGCGCCGGGCGAGGAGCAGCGCCGCGCGCTGTGGAGCCCCGACGGCGCGAGCCTGCTGACGCTCGCGGCCGACGGGTCGCTGCGGCTGTGGCCCGAGGCCGGCGGCCCGGGGCGCACGCTCAGGCTGCCGGCGCCGGCGGCCCGCGGGGCGACGGGGCTCCTGGCCGCCGAGTGGCGGGCCGACGGGGCGGAGGTCGTGGTCGGCCGCGCCGACCACACGGCGGCGATCGTGCCGGTCGACGGCGGCCCGGCGCAGCGGCTCTCGGGGCACACCGACGAGGTCTACGCGGCGGCGTTCCTGGCCGGCGGGCAGCAGGTGGTGACGGTCTCGCGCGACGGCAGCGCGCGGGTGTGGGAGCGCGACGGCAGCAGCGAGCGGATCGAGCTGCAGGGCCACGAGGAGGCGCTGCTCGGGGTCCAGATCGGGCCCGACCGCAACCTGCTCCTCGGGACACCCGCGGGCGGCGAGGTGTGGCTGTGGCAGCTCGACGTCCGCGGCCCGCCGCTGCGCCTGCGCGGCCACGCCGGCAGCGTGGTCGCGGCCCGCTTCTCGCACGACGGCGCCCGCGTGCTGTCGGCCTCGGTCGACGGCAGCGCGCGCCGCTGGTCGATCGCCGACGACCCATGGCTGCTGCGCGGGCACGCGGCCGGGGTCGAACAGGCGGCGTTCCTCGCCGACGGCCGCACGGTCGTGACCGCCGGCCTCGACGGGTCGGCGCGGGTGTGGCCGCGCGACGGCCGGCCCTCGGCGCGCCTCGGCGGCCACCGCGAGGGCGGCTCGGTCGCGCTGGCGCCCAGCCCCGACGGGGCCCGCCTGCTGTCGGTCGGCAGCGACGGCCGGCTGCGCCTGTGGGCGCTGACCGGCGCCGAACCTGTCCCTTCAGCCAGCCTCACCGCGGCCCGCGGGGCGGCGTTCCTCGACGCCCGCTGGAGCCCCGCCGGCGACGTCGCGGCGGTCGCCGGCGAGGACGGCCGCGTCCACCTGGTCCGCTTCCCCGCGGTCGGCCCGCCGAGCCTCGAGGAGGTGGCGGCCCACGCGGGGGCGGTGCGTGTCCTTCAGTTCATGGCCGATGGGACAGCCATCGCCAGCGCCGGCGACGACGGGCCCGTGCGGGTGACGCCGCTGCCCGGATCGCCTGTCCGCAAGGCCAGCTTGCAGGGCCACGCCGGGCCGGTCCGCGCCCTGGCGGCCAGCGGCGACGGCAGCCGCCTGGCCAGCGCCGGCGACGACGCGGTGGCGCGGGTGTGGTCGCTGGCCCGCCCCGAGGCGGCGCCGATCGAGCTGCGCGGCCACGCGGGCTCGATCGGGCAGATCCAGCTGCGCCCCGACGGCCGCGCGGCCCTGACCGCGTCGACCGACGGGACCGCGTGCGAGTGGCCGCTCGACGGCGGCGAGCCGACGTCGCTGCGCGGGCACACCGACGCGGTATGGGTCGCGGCGTACAGCCCCGACGGGGACGCGATCCTCACCGCGTCGGCCGACGGCACGGCGCGCCTGTGGTCGCGCAGCAGCGCAGGGTTCACGTCGCTGCGCCTGCCGCACACGCCCGCCGCAGGCCCCGGCGAGCCCGACCACACGCTGTGGACCGGGGCGTTCTCGCCCGACGGCCGCCTGGTCGTCACCGCCGGCGCGGACGGCCTGGCCCGCGTGTTCCCGGCGACGCTCGACGGCCGCGTCGCCGAGGCCTGCGCCCGCGCCGGGCGCGACCTGACGCCGGCGGAGTGGAGCCACCACTTCGGCGATCGGGCGTACGCGAAGACATGCTCGTGAGGACATGTCTCGCGAGACATGCAGGAAATCGAGGCGCCGCCGGGCCCGCGGTCGCGGGAGAGGAGGGTTGCAGGGCGGCGCCGAGGTCGTCAGGGACGGAAGCGCCGCCGACCTCGGCGCGCGTGGTGAACAGACGCGCGACGGCAGGAGCGAGCGGCGGCGACGCGCGAGGAGCCTGCATCGGCGCGCGGAACGATCGACGCCGGCCCGCAGGGGATCGAGGATGACGGCGCGCGCGAGCGCGGGCGGTGATGCACGAGACGTCACTCGGGCGCGTCGCGGTCGCGCGATCGCGGCGCGGTGATCGTGGTCCGGGTGCCATGGCACGATGGCGGCGTGGACGAGCGCCTCACCGGCGACGAACCGCACGTCCTGCGGGGTGCCGGTCGCGGCGATCCTCGCCTGGAACAGGGCGAGCACCGCGGCGTCGAGGTCGGACGGCGCGCGGACGCGGCGGACGAACACGCGGCGAGGCCCCGGCGCCGCATCGATGGCGCCGTGGTGGCCGTCTGGGCCGTGCCCCACGGTCCGGGAGCGGCGGAGTCGAGGCGGGCCCGTGGCGGTCGCGGCGAGGACGGGTCGCGGCGCGCCGACGCGAACGGCCGGCGGGTCGGAGGACACTACCCCATGACCTCGCTCGCTCCATTCGCCCGCCGCTCGTCGCCGCGCTCTCCGGATGCGCGGCGCTTCGCCGTGACGCAACACAAGCGCTCGTCGCGGCCGCCGCGGTGATCGTCGGGAGCCGCGCGGGGCACCACGACGGACCAGGGAGAAAGTCATGACGATCCTGCAGACCGAGTTCAACAAGTTCAACGACGCGATCCGGCTCGGCTGGGACAACGAGGAGGCCAGGTTGAGGGAGCGGCGCGACGCGGTGATCGACCGGATCCGCGAGCGCATGGGCGGCCCCAGCTTCAGTCACTTCAATCAGGGGAGCTACGAGCTGCGGACCGGCGTCAAGCCGGTGAACGGCGACTACGACATCGACGTCGGCCTGCGCTTCAATACGACGAGGAGCGAGTGGCCCGATCCCGTGGCGCTGAAGCAGCGGGTGGTCGACGCGCTGTCCGGGTACAAGGTCGAGCTCCGGCGCCCGTGCGTGACCGTGTACTACCAGCGCCGCAACGAGCCGCTCTACCACGTCGACCTCAACGTCTACGTGCCGGCGGAGACGGAGGGGATGCTCCACCTCGCCGTCGGGAAGGTCGGCGACGCCGCTCCCTTGAAAGAGTGGCGCTTCACCGATCCGCTGGCGCTCGGCGCCGCGCTGGACACGACGTTCGCGGCCGACGATCGCGAGCAGTGTCGCCGGGTGATCCGCTACCTGAAGCGGTGGAAAGACTCGAACTTCCCCGCGCAGGGCAACGCGGCGCCGAAGGGGATCGGGCTGACCGCGGCCGCGCTGCAGTGGTTCACGCCGGCCAGGGAGCGCGACGGTGTGGCCAATCGGGTCCACCACGACGATCTCAAGGCGCTGTCCGGGCTGGTGTGGGCGATGCTGGCGCACGCGACCCCGCGGCTGGTCGTCAAGCTGCCGGTGCCGCCCCACGACGATCTGTTCCGGCGGATGAGCGAGCAGGAGATGAGCATCTTCGTGGCCAAGCTCGGGGAGCTCGACGAGGGGCTGCGGCGCGCGCTCGCCGACGCCGACGAGGGATCCGCGAGCCGCACGCTGCGGGAATTCTTCGGCGAGGACTTCCCCGCGGTGACCTCGTCGCCGACCGCGCGCCGGATCGGGGCGATCGTGTCGTCGGGATCGGCCGGGTGATGCACGCCGACGACCTCACCGCGACGGCGGAGCTGCTCTGTGCCGCAGGCCTGCTCGAACAGGGCTGCGTGACCCCGGCGGACGCGCTGCTCGAACCGTGGGCGCGGCTCCACGGCGTCGTGGCGGCGATCGAGGGCGTGGCGCACGTCGACGGGCACGCGCTCGCGCTGCGGCTCGGGCTCACGCCGCGGTTCCCGGGTCGACTGCCGACGGTGTTCGTCCTCGACGCCCGCTTGCACGGGCGGATCCCGCACGTGTTTCAGCACGGGCACGTCTGCTATCAGGAGTACGAGGGGGTGCTGCTCGATCGCTACCAGCCCGTCGCGGTCGCCCGCGAGGCGCTGGCTCGCGCGGTCGAGACGATCCGTCGCGGGCTCACCGGCGAGAATCGGGCCGACTTCATCGAGGAGCTGGCGCTCTACTGGCCCGGCGCTGCGGAAGGGCTCGGCTTCTTCGCCGCCGACGCGCAGATCCAGCCGATCCTGCGCTTCGTGCTGCCATGGGCCGGGACGTTCGCGTTCGTCCGCGATCGGGCGCAGGCGCGCGAGCTGCTCGTCGCGCCGATGCCCTTGCGAGTCCCGGAGGTCATGGCGCCGCTCGAAGCATGGTTCGACGATACGGTGACCCCAGGTCTGTACATTCCGCTGGAAGACGTCCCGCGGCCGCCCGACCCGTTCCCGCTCGGGCCGTGGACGAGGGCCCAGGTCGCGCAGCTCATCCGCCACAACCTGTCGGACGGGCAAAGGCGGCGCCTCGAGCAGCTCACGCGTGGCCTCAAGACGAGGTCGACGTTCGTGATCCTGCGCGTGCCCCGGCCGCGCGGCGGGGACCACCTCGTCGGTATCCGGTACGACGACATCCGCGGGGCCCATCCGCTGGCGCGAGCGACCGGCAGCGCGACGATGACACAATTTCGCGTCGAGCGGCGCGATCCGGGCTACCTGGTCCCGCGCGGGGGCGGTGAACCCCCGCTGCGGGCCAAGCGGGTGCTGCTCGTCGGCTGCGGGGCCATCGGCGGGCACCTCGCGGGCGAGCTGGTGCGCTGCGGGGTCGGGCACCTGACGCTGGTCGATCCGGACGTCCTGCGCCCCGAGAACGCGTATCGGCACGTGCTCGGGGCGCCGTCGCTGTTCGTATTGCCGGCCAAATCGCTGCAGCTCGCGGCGGAGATCCAGCAGCGCTATCGGGGCGTCGAGGTGTCGGGGCTCGCGGCGTCGATCGAGGACGCGCTCGATCAGGGAGCGATCGACGTCACCCGGTACGACCTCGTCCTCTCGGCGACCGGCGATCCCAACGTCGATCGCGGGCTGAACGAGCGGCTCCACCGGCTGGAGCACCGACCGCCGCTGCTGTTCACGTGGCTCGAGCCGCTGGGGATCGGCGGCCACGCGCTGGTGGTCCAGCGATCCTCGCCGGGCTGCCTCGACTGTCTGTTCACGCCGCACCCGCTCGACGCCTCGCCCGTGTTGACGAACCGCGCCGCGTTCGCGGCCGCCGGCCAGGTCTTCACCCGCGAGCTCGCAGGCTGCGGCAACGCGTTCACGCCGTACAGCTCGCTCGACGCGCTGCGGACGGCGGAGCTCGCGGGGCGCCTCGCGGTCGAGGTGCTCGGCGGGCGCCTGCGCGAGACGCTGCTGCGCTCGTGGAAGGGCGACGGCGCGGCGTTTCACGCGGCGGGGCTGCGCACGTCGCCTCGCTACGAGATGGAGGCGAGCGCCCTCGAGCGAGGCGGGGCCGACGTCGTGGCCGCGGGTTGCAAGGTGTGCGGCGGCCGATGAGCAGGGACTGACTGTGAAACGATCACGGCCGGAGCTCGAGCGCCTCGCTGTATCGCCCGCCGGCGAAATCATAGGTGACGATCATCGGGGCCGCGTTGTGGAGGATCCGCCGGCCGCACTCGATCGCCACCGCCACGGGCGCCGCCGCGAAGATGTGGAGCCGCTCGAGCGCGGGGTGGCGCTGCTCGATCTGCCCGAGCACCGCGCGGTAGTGGCGGGCGAACTCCTCGAGCTGGGCCTCGCTGCGCACGGCGTCGAGCCGCGGCTCGGCGAGCGTGATCTCGTAGGTCGCGCGCCCGGCAGGCCGCAGCACGGCGTCGACGCGCTCGCGCTGGACGCGAGCGCTGGCCGACACGAGCACGGCGACGTCGCGCGCCGGCGGAGCTGCGGGATCGGCGACCACGAACCAGCGATCCAGCCCGGGCGCGTCGGGCTGCCAGCTCCAGCCCGCGGGCGCGCGGAGGCGCTGAAACACGCGGGCGTCGATCGTCTCCGACACGGCGTGCCCGAGCGCGACCAGCCACGGGATCGGGGCCAGGCCGAACAGCGACAGGTGGCAAGCGCCCGAGGGGAGCACGACGTCACGGAGGTGCTGCTGAACTCCGTGGCAGATCCGCAGATGGCCTTTCGACCAGGTCGATGGATCGCCGGCCCGGGGGTCGAGGTCGTGGAGGTCCAGCCTCAGCCGGCTGAGCGGAGTCGCGGCGCCGAGCGCCGCGCGCACCTGCTCCTCGTCGATCGCCGAGATCGGGCCGGCGATCGCGGCCTCGAGGGTGATGACATGCGTCCTCTGGCCGACCGCAGCGGCGAAGAGGACGGCGACGGCGTCGATGTCGCTCGCCCGGCGCGGGCGCGCGGCCCGGAGCCGGGCGAAGAAGTCCGCATCGATGTACCCGGCCTGCTGCAGGGCCACGGCGACCTTGTAGAAGACCCGCTCCGGCGCCGCCTCGAAATTGACCTCATGCACGACCTGGGCGGCGTCGAGTTCGAGGTGAACGAATCGCTGCAGCCCGTCGGGCTGGAACAGGCTCTCCAGCAGCTTCACGAGGTCGATGAGCGCCATGAGGTCGAGGTTCGTGAAGGGGGAGGCGAGGGTAGCGCGCGGAGCGGGCGGCCGTAAACGCCCGTCAGCCCGGCAGCAGCGCGGGCCGTGGCCGCACTCGTGGGGTCTGGAGCGACGGCCACGACCCGTGCGGCACGGTGCAGGAGGGTCTGCTGCCGGGCGCGAATTCATCGCCGACGAACGATCGCCGCGACGCGGCCGATCGACTCGCCGGAGGTCGGTACTTCACCGGCCGCCATGACCTCCGCCCTCGTCCCGCGCCGCTCCCTCGCTCCGTTCGCCGCCGCGCTGCTCGCCGCGCTGCCGGCGAGCGCCGTCGCTCAGGCCCCCTCGCGCACCGGTCCTTCGGGACAGGTCACCTCCGAAGGCCCCGCGCCGGCGCCTGCGGTGGCGTCCACGACCGCGGCGGCGCCGGGCACGGGCTCGACCGCGACGACCGCCGCCCGCTGCCAGGACGCGCGCGAGGTGGCGTGGATCCGCCGCTGCCGGCCCGAGCGCAACACCTTCGAGCTCGGCGCCTTCGCGGGAGTTTTTCTCACCGGCGGCAGCGCGCACGAGCTGTTCGACCCGCACCGCCAGCTGGCGTCGCTGCAGGACGGCGACCCCGACAGCGTGTTCTTCGAGCCGTACCGCGCGGCGGCGCCGCAGTTCGGCGGGCGCGTCGGCTTCTACCCGCTGGCGTTCCTCGGCGGCGAGGTCGAGGCGGCGGCCATGCCGACGCGGATCGTCGTCGACGGCGAGCCGCGCGACCGCGCGATCCTCTTCAATTTCCGCGGCAACCTGATCGCGCAGCTGCCGTTCTGGCGCGTCGCCCCGTTCGCGCTGGTCGGCGGCGGCGGCCTCGGGACCACCGGCGCGCTCGGGCACGACATCGATCAGTCGGTCCACTTCGGCGGCGGGGTCAAGCTGTTCCTGTCGCACCGCGCGCTGCTGCGGCTCGATGTCCGCGACGTGGTGGCGGCGCGGCGCCGGGTCGACGCGGGCGCGGTCAGTTACCCGGAGATCCAGCTCGGCGTGTCGGCGCTGCTCGGGCGCGAGTCGCCGGCGAAGCGCCCGGAGAAGGACAGCGACGGCGACGGCTTCCTCGACCGCGCCGACGCTTGCCCGTTCGAGCCCGGGATCGCGCCGGACGGGTGCCCCGAGCGCGATCGCGACGGAGATGGCTTTTTGGACAGCGGCGACCTCTGCCCCGACGTCCCCGGGATCGCGCCGGACGGGTGCCCCGAGCGCGACCGCGACGGAGATGGCTTTTTGGACAGCCAGGACCGCTGCCCCGACGTCCCCGGGGTCGCGCCGGACGGGTGCCCGATCCCCGACAGCGACGGCGACGGGATCCTCGACGACGTCGATCCGTGCGTCCACGAGCCCGAGACCCGCAACGGCCTCAAGGACGACGACGGCTGCCCCGACGACCTCGACCCGGTGCGGCCCATCATCGGCGTGATCCGCGGGATCTACTTCGACCTCGACAAGGACACGATCAAGCCGCGCTCGCGGCCGGTGCTCGACCGGGCGGTGCGGGTGCTGGCAGAGCACACCAGCCTGAAGATCGAGATCTCCGGCCACACCGACAGCACCGGCGGGCTGGCCTACAACCGCGACCTGTCGCGCCGCCGCGCGGAGGCGGTGCGCCGCTACCTCGTCGAGCACGGCATCGACGCCGATCGCATGACGACGCGCGGCGCCGGCCCCGACGAGCCGCTCGACACCAACCGCACGGCGGCGGGCCGGGCCAAAAATCGCCGGATCGAGTTCATGATCCTGGTGCAGTGATTGCTCGTGCAGCGTCCGTCGCAAGCCGGGCGCGAGAGGCACCGACTGCGATGATTCGGCGCGGACGGGCGGATTTGAAGCACCTGTCCAGGAGGACAGGTGGGTCCAGGTCCCGCCGGTTCGCGCGCGTAGGGCGGTTCTCGGCGCCCTACACGAGTTGCTCGCCGCTCGTCCGCGCGCCGCCACGAGCGGCGGCAGCGGGCCCCGGCGCTCCGCCGAGGCAGCGCTCGCTTGCCCCTGTGGAGCCGCCGGGCCGCCGGGCCGTCACCAGCTCGCGCCGAGGTGGTAGTAATTGCCGCCGACGACCTCCTCGCGGTACTTGGCGTCCGCGGTGCTCGTCGAGCGATACGCGAGGCCGAAGTTGTTTTGAATGTTGCTGAGGGTGTAAAACGGCGAGCCCCAGACGCCGGCTGCGATCTGCATCCGCAGGCGCATCGTCGTCGCGGCGGTCCCGCTGATCAGGCACGCGATCAGGGCGCGCTGCTTCGAGCTGCCGCTCTCGATGGTGACGCCGTTGAAGTAGCCGGAGGTGGTCTGGTTGGTGCTGCCGAAGCCGCTGGACCAGTCGTCCCAGAAGTCCTCGAACTCGGTCGGCAGCTGGCACATCTCCGACGAATCGTCGATCTCGCGCCAGAGCTGCAGCTCGCGGGGGGCCGTCGGCACCCGCCCGTCGGCGGCCAGGCGGGCGTGGTCCTCGACCAGCGCCCGCGGCGCGGCCCCTGTCGGGGACAGCGCGAGGAAGACCTCGAGCGGCGACGCGTCGGCGGCGTCGAACAGGGCCAGGGCGCGGCGACCCTCGGGCCCGATCGCCACCACCCCGATCGTGGGTTCGCCGGTGATCTCCGACTCGTCGAGGAACTCGATCTTTCCCGGGGCGTCGCTGTCGATCGCCGCGATCACCGGATTGTCGGCCTCGACGAAGTCGTCGTCCTCGTCGGCGAGCGGCTGCAGCCATTCGGTGCGCTCGGCGCTCTCGGGCGCGGCGGGATCACAGCCGGCCATCGAGGCGGCGAGGACGGCGAATGCGGGGAGAATCAACGTATGGACATTCATCACGATCGCGACTCCTGGTGGGCGACGCGTCGATGCGCACTCGGGGGCTCCGGGGCGCATCACGCTGTCTCACCGCGGGTCGTGACCGCCGCGCCGGGGAGGTTCACGCGAATCGTCGGCCCGGTCGCGGGCCGGATCCGCGCGCCCGTGTCGGGCCGGCGGCTCGCGCGGTACGATGGCCACGGTGATGGCGAACGCGGTCATCCCCGGGCCCCCGGTCGAGGACGCAGTGTCGGCTCGCTTCGTCGCGCCGCGGCCGCTGGTCATCGGCGACGTCGGGCCGGTCGACGTCGCGTTCGATCGGACCCTCGGGCGGCAGGTCGCGTTGCGCGAGCCGAGACTCGCCGGCCCGGCGCAGCTCCGCGAAGTACAGGCGCAGGCCGGGCTCGCGCACCCCGGGGTCGCGCGGATCTTCGAGGTGGTCCGGACCGACGGGCGGATGCTCGTCGTGATGGAGTGGATCCGCGGCGACACGCTGCGAGCATGGCGAGCGTCGCAGGCGCGGCCGCGCTGGCGAGCGGTGCTCGAGCACTTCGTCGCGGCCGGCGAGGGGCTCGCGGCGGCGCATGCCGTGGGCCTGATTCACGGCGCGTTCGGCCTCGACAGCGCGGTCGTCGACGCGTCCGGGCGCGTCCGGGTGCTCGCCTGCGCCGCGGCGCTGCGCGAGGACGCGGAGGACGAGGCGGACAGGGTGGCGACGCCGGCGGACGACGTGCGAGGGCTGTGCGCGGCGCTGGCGGAGGCGCTGGGCGGCGTGCGGGCGCCGGGGTGGCTGCGGCGGATCGCCGCGCGCGGGCAGGAGCCGGCGCCGCCGTGGGGGTCGATGGCAGCGCTGCTCGCGGCGCTGCGGGCCGCGCGGGCGCGACGGCGGAGACTCGTGGTGGCGGCCCTGGGCGCCGCGATCGCCGGCGGCGCGATCGGGCTGACGCGGAACCTGACGAGCGACTCGGGCCGCTGCGACGCCGCGACGACGGCGTTGGTGGGGATCTGGGACGACGCGCGCCGGGAGGAGGTCCGGCGCGCGCTGCTCGGCAGCGGCGCGGGGGCGGCCGAAGCGGTGTGGCCGCGGGTCCGCGCGCGCCTCGACGCCTATGCGGCCGGGTGGAGCCGGGCGTACGCCGAGGTCTGCGCTGCGGGCGAGCGCGGCGACGCCGAGCGCCTGGTCGACCGGTCGATGGCCTGCCTGGGCCGCCGCCGCGCCTCGCTGGCGGCGCTGGTCGACGTGCTCGGCCAGGCCGACGCGGCGACGGCCCTCAAGGCGAGCGCGGCGGCCGAGGCCTTGCCCTCGGTGGCCGCCTGCACCGATGTCGCGGCCCTGCGAGCCGCGGCCCCGCCGCCCGACGATCCGGCGCGGGCGGAGGCGGTGGAGCGGCTGCGCGAGCAGCTCGCGCGGGGGCAAGCGCTCGCGGACGCGGGCCAGTCGGCGGCCGGGCTGGCGCGGGTCGAGTCGGTGCTGGCCGCGGCCCAGCCGCTGGGATACGAGCCGCTGGTGGCAGAGGCGAAGCTGCAGAAGGGGCGGATGCTGATCGACGCGTGGCGCGTCGACGAGGCCGCGGAGGCGCTGTCCGACGCGGTCTGGGCGGCCCTGCCGACGCGGCTCGACGACATCGCCGCGGAGGCGCTGGCGCGGCGGATCTACGCGCTGCGGGCGGTGCCGGCCCGGCGACCGGAGCTGCACGCCGACGTCGCGCTCGTCGAGGCGCTGACGGCCCGGCTCGGGCCGCACGGGCGGTGGATCGAGGGCGAGCTGCGCAACAACCTCGGCACGCTGTACACCGCCGAGGGACGGCCCGAGCTGGCCCAGCGGGCCTTCGAGCGGGCGCTGGCGATCAAGGCCGAGGTGTTCGGCGCGGACCACCCGCAGTACGCCCACTCGCTGAACAACCTCGGCTCGGTGCTCCTCGCCCAGGGCCGGCTCGAGGCGGCGCGAGCCCACTTCGAACGGGCGACGGCGCTGCTGCGCGCGGCCTTCGGACCGCACCACCCGCAGGTCGCGCTCGGCCTCAACAACATCGCCGCGACGTACATTCAGGCGGGCGACTGGGCGGGGGCGGAGCCGTACGTCGAGGCCTACTACGAGGCGCTGGCGAGCGCCTTCCCGGACGGGGCCGAGCTGGTGTGGCCGCGGCTGCTCGTCGCCCGCCTCCATCAGGAGCAGGGGCGCTTCGCCGCCGCACGGGCGCACGCCGACGCGGCGCGGTCGCTCGCCGTGCGGCGCGGCGACGCGATCGGCGTGGTCCGCACGGAGGTCGCGCGCGCGCACCTCGAGCTCGCGGCCGGGGCCGTCGACGTGGCCGACGCGATCTTCCGCGGGATCGTCGCGCGGCCGGGCGCGCTGCAGGTCGACGACGATCTGCGGTTGACCGCCCTGCGCTTCGCGCTCGCCAGGGCGCTGTGGGACCGACCTGCCGAGCGCTCGCGGGCCCTGGAGCTGGCGGCGACCGCCGCGTCGAGCTTCCGCGCCTACGCGCCCTACACGGCGGCCGAACTGGCGGAGGTCGAGGCGTGGCGACGCGCACACGAAGTCGTCGCGCGGTGACGCGTTCGCACCGGCGATCCGCGTGAACCTCCGGGGCCCGAGCGGCACTACCGGCGCTGACGATGCCTTCCTTCGACCGAACCTCTTCCCTTGCTCACCTCACCGATTTTACCGCGCGGCTGTCCGCGCTCGCGGTCGGCCTTGGCCTCGCCGTCGCGTGCGACCGCGACGACCTCGTGTCCGCAAATGGCGCCGACGCCGTCGAGTTCCGCACCTGCTTGCCAGGGAGCTGTCAGCCCGGCTGCATCTGCCCCGGCAACGGCTCGATCTTGACGATGGGGTCGTACAGCGCGATCGACCTGAATGGGCAGTTCTTCGAGAACGCGATACTTCAGGGCATGACGCTGGAGGGATCGGCCGTGACGAACTTCAGCGCCCCGGCCGGGATGCCCCAGGGGACGCACCAGGGGGTCCTCAAGTCGGGCGAGGATCTGATCGGCATGAAGTTCTTCATCACCGAGGGCGAACGCCGTCGGACCTTCCAGCTGGTCTTTGTGGACGAGGACGACAGCGAATTGCCGGCGCACCGGGTCATGTTCAACGAGATCGACGTCGGGCCGATGTGCTGGACCGAGGAGGGCGAGGCGGACTGGGTCTCGCTGATCGAGGATGTCTGGTGGGACCCGAGCGGCGCTCGGAACGAGCGCCCGAACACCCTGACCTTCGCCTGCAACCGCGGAGCGATCGCCAAGGCGATCCACGCCTGGACGTACAACGTCTACCATGACGCGATCGTCCCGTACCACCAGGCGGCGGTGCGGATGATCCGGGCCGACTACTGCGGCGACGGCGAGGCCTTCACCGAGGCCGGCACCATGATCTCGTGGTCCGACACGCTGTTCCACCCCGACAACGGCTTCGGCCCGATCGAGGCGGTGTGGGACGAGCACGGCGCGGTCTGTCTCAACACGCCGCGTTTGGTCCCGCGCGCGGACGTCGAGGCGCACTGCGGGCCGATCCCGACGTGCGCCGGGGTCGACGAGCTGGCCGACATCGACGCGCTCGGCGGCCTCGTGCTCAGCCGCGCCCCCTGAGCCGCGCGGCAGGCTCCACGTGGCCACCGGGCGCGAGTGTTCGACGGCGGTCCGATGCCGGGCGACCTCCAGGAGCTGCCCGCCGTGGACAGGTCCCGCGGCGCTCGCTAGGCTCCCGGCATGGCCACCGATAGCGAGCTGTTCGCAGCCTGGCAGGCCGGCGACGCCGAGGCGGGGGATGAGCTGGTCGGCCGTCACTTCGCGGCCGTGGCCCGGTTCTTCCGCAACAAGGTCGCGACCGGCGGCGAGGACCTCATTCAACACACCTTCCTCGGCTGCCTCGAGGCCCGGGCGCGCTTCCGCCAGGAGTCGAGCTTCCGCACCTTCCTGTTCTCCATCGCGCGCAACGTCCTGCTGGCGCACCTGCGGACGCTCCGACGCGCCCACGACCGGCAGGTCGACTTCGGGGTCAGCTCGCTGTTCGACCTCGACCCGTCGCCGAGCCAGATCGTCGCGCGCGAGCAGGAGCAACAGCTGCTGCTCGACGCGCTGCGTCGGCTCCCGGTCGATCTCCAGCTCGCGCTCGAGCTGTTCTACTGGGAGGGGCTGCCGCTCGCCGAGCTCGCGCAGGTGCTCGAGGTGCCGCCGGGCACCGTCAAGAGCCGGCTGTTCCGCGCCCGCCAGCAGCTGAAGGAGCAGCTCGAGCAGCTCGCGCGCACGCCCGCGCTGCTGCGGGACACGCTCGAGCGGATCGACGCGCTCGATCGTGCGGCCGCCGAACGTGGCGCCTGAGCCCGCCTCCCGTGGACCCCGCCGGCCCCGACGCGGAGCGCGAACAGCCGGGCGACCTGGCGTCGTCCCCGGGGCTGCCGCAGCGCCCGGAGGAGGACGACGCGCTCGAGGCCCGGCGCATGCTGGCCGCGGTCCGCCGGGGCCTGTTCGGCAAGTCGGTCCCCGAGGTGCATGTCGGCCGCTTCGCGCTGCGCCGGCAGCTCGGCTGCGGCGGGATGGGGGTCGTCTACGAGGCGTGGGACCCCGAGCTCGGGCGCGCCGTCGCCGTCAAGGTGCTGCGCCCCCGCTCCGACGCCGCGCGGAGCCCTGAACACCGCGCGCGGCTCGAGCTCGAGGCGCGCGCGATGGCGCGGCTGCAGCACCCGAACGTGCTGACCGTGTACGAGGTCGGCGAGGCCGACGGTCGGACCTTCGTGGCGATGGAGCTGGCGACCGGCGGGACGCTGCGGGCGTGGCTCGCGACGCCGCGGTCGTGGCGGGCGGTCGTCGAGCGCTTCGTCGAGGCCGGCCGCGGGCTGGCGGCGGCGCACACCGCCGGGCTGGTCCACCGCGACTTCAAGCCGGAGAACGTGTTCATGCACGGCCACACGGCGCGCGTCGGCGACTTCGGCCTGGCGCGGCAGGACGGCAGCGACGAGCCGACCGACCCGGAGCCGCTGCAGGCCGGCGTCGATCCGCGATGGACGCGGACCGGCACGACCCTCGGGACGCCGGCCTACATGGCCCCCGAACAGTGGGAGCGCGCCACCGTCGACGCCCGCGCCGATCAGTTCAGCTTCTGCGTCGCGCTGTACGAGGCGCTTTACGGCGCGCGGCCGGTCGTCGCCGGCGTGCCGGATCTCGGGGTCGTCGCCGGCGCGACGGCGGTGGTGCCCGCGCCGCCGCGGTGGCTGCGAGCGGCGCTCGAACGCGGCCTCCAGCGGCGCCCTGAACAGCGCTGGCCGACGATGCACGCGCTGGTCGCCGAGCTCGAGCGCGGCCTGCAGCGCGGCCGCCGGCGGGCGTGGCTGGCGGCCGGGCTGACCTCGCTCGCGCTGGCGGTCGGCGTCGTGCTCACGGGTCGCGGGCGGATCGATTGCGCGGGCGAGGGCGCGCGGGTGGAGGCGCACTGGAACGCGGCCCGGGCGGCCGCGCTGCAGGCGGGGCTGGCCGCGACCGGCGTCCCCTACGCAGAGGCGAGCGGGCGCGCCGTGGCGGCGATCCTGGACGCCCGCGCCGGCGCCTGGCGAGCGGCCCGGGTCGAGGCGTGCCAGGCCTGGGCCGACGGCGCGCGCTCGGATTCGCTGTACGCCCGCCAGGTCGCGTGCCTCGAGCGGCGGCTCGGCGAGTTCGGCGCGACGATCGAGCTGCTCGTCGACGCCGACGAGCAGGTCGCGGCCGGGGCGGTCGAGGCGGCGGCCGGGCTCCGCGGGCTCGAGCGCTGCCAGGACGCCGAGGCGCTGCTCGCCGGCGACGCGACGGTGACGATCGACTCGCTCGCCGACGTGCAGGCGCTCGCCGGGCTCGACCGGGCGCGCGCGTGGCTTCGTCTCGGCGTACCCGCCCGGGCGCGCGCAGGCGCCCTCGCAGCGCTGTCCCGGACCCCGGCGCGCATGCCGGCGTCGGCGGAGGCGCACACGCTCGTCGGCAGGGCGGCCGCGGACCTCGGCGAACTCGCGGAGGCCGAGCTCGCGCTGGCCGAGGGGTTTCGTCGCGCTTATGCGACCGGAGCCGACGAGGTCGCAGCCGAGGCGGCGACGGCGATGCTCGGCGTCGTCGGGGGACGTCCCGGTGCCGACGCGCTCGTGCTCCGGTGGGCCCGACACGCCCGGGTGGCGGTCCGTCGCGCCGGGCTGGGCGCGGCCGAGGAGGTCGCCGTCGATGACGCGACGGCGAAGGCGTCGCTGTCGCGCGGCGATCTCGACGCTGCCGAGGCTGCGCTGCGAGCGGGGCTGGGGCGCGCCTCGGCGGGTGGGCTCGCCGACGACCTCCGCCTCGCCCCGCTGCACGCGCTGAGCGGCGAGCTGCACCGCCGCGCGGGTCGATCGAGCCAGGCCCGCGCGGCGTGGCAGCGAGCGCTCGACCTGCTCGCGCCGCAGCTCGGCGAGACGCACCCGCGGGTCCTCGCGCTGCGCGAGCGGATCGCGTCCCTCGCGCGCTGAGCAGGCCGCGAGCGCTCGAGCGAGTCCGGGCGCGGCGAGGAGGCCCTGCGGGCTCGACAGCGGGGCGCCGCGGGTGCTCCTGCAACCGGAATGCAGGTGCAAGAACTCTGGCCCCGGGGACAGGTCCACGGCGCCCGCAGGCGCCTACGGCAGGTTCTTGAACTGCGCGCCGGCGAACCACGCCTCGATGGCGCTCGACTCGGCGTCGAACACGTCCGGCAGGCCCTCGGCGCTGACGACGAACACGTGGTTGCCGGCGGTCTGGACGAGCTCGCGCTTGCGGATCTCGCCCATGCTCGCGTGGGTGGCCGAGATCCGCAGCTCGTGCCCGGGCTTGCCGGCGCGGGTGGTCGCCTTCGACTCGGTGACCTCGAACTTCTGGAACAGCTTCTGGTACGTCGCCGGGAACACGTCTGTGGCCAGCTGCTCGGGGCTGCGGACCTGGTCGGGCGGGACCACGTAGTCCTTGGCCAGCAGGAAGAAGAAGCGCGCCCGGTCGGTGCGCCGGCACTTGATCAGCGTCGCCTCCTGACCGGGCTCGGTCGCGGTCTGCTCGACGCACTCCCAGCCGTCGCCCGCCGGCCGGGGGCCGCGACCAGGCCGTCCTTGCTGGCGAACAGCCCGGGGTCGGCCGCGGCGGCCGGTCCGGGCGGGGTGGCGGGCGCCGACTTGGATGTCTCTGCGGGCATGGCGGAAGGACCAGGTTGTCCGCCGTCGCACGCGGCGGCCAGGAGGACAGGGAGGATGACGCGCGCGCGGAAGAGACCCATGGACCGTCGATACTGGACCGTACGGTCGCAGCGGGTCAAGCGGAGCGGCCTGGCTCGAGTACGTCGGCGCACGTCCTCGCGCGTCACGCGGCCGAGCCCATCGGCCGCCCGCGCGGGCCCGCGATCCGAGGCTGCGGCCGGCGAGCGTCGGCGGCGAGCGTCACCGACCTCAGCAGCACGGCCCTGTGCTGCTCCGGCGCGTGCCGATGGTGATCGGCTTCCACGGGGCTCACGCGATCGTGCGGCTCGTGCGCGGAGCGCTGCGGGGCGGCGCCACGCCATGATGGTCGCGGAATCATGGCCCCGTGTCCCGGCGACCGGTGACTTCGACGACGCCCCGGATTACCCCCACGAATTCACCCGGGGGATTCATCCAGGGGATGCCGTCGCGGACCGCTCTCGGCCGCGACTGGACGTGGGTCTCGGACCTCGACGGCATCTCGACGGTGGGGTCGGCGGCCGGGTTTATGCCCTGGAGGCCAGGGCCGACTTCGAGGCTGATCGCCTGGCGAGCGGGAGACGCCCGCCTGACCTGCGACGCGCCGAGCGTGGTCGATGACGAGATGAGCGGGGGCGGCTGACGCATCACGGCGCCTGGACCTCGCAGAATTGCGACGCCCTCCAGTGTCCGATCCGGGTCGGGCTCGTCGGGGACGATGTCGCGCAGCGCGTGACGGGTGATGCCCGACCATGTGGCTGCAGCCTCGGCGGCGGCGCTGCTCCTGCCGCGGCTGTGGCCGCGCTCGCGTGGCGCCTACAGGACCGCCGCCAGCACCTGCATCGCGCCGACCAGGGCGATGACGGTCGCCGCGGCGATCTGCAACTTCTGACTGACGCGCAGGTACAGCAGCGCGCCGCAGCCGGCGAGCGCGCCGCCGAGGACCAGGCCCAGCGGGACGCCCGCGAGGCTCAGCTGGACGATCCGGAGCGCCAGCAGGGCCTCCAGGACGCTCGCCCCCAGGGCGATCGCCGGCACCAGGCGCTTGCCGGCGCGCAGGAACAGGAGCAGCGACGCGGCCACCACCACGAAGACGAGCGCTGTATCGACGGTCATCGCCCGACTCTACCCACGTCCCGCAGCGCTGTCGTTGGGGGTGCCGGTCCGCGTCCCTGGGGCGTGCCCGCCGCCGTGCCGTCGGGGCTCGGACATGACCCACGCTCCAAGGAGCTTGACAGGCGCGAGAGAATTGACGCGTGGAGCGGCCGCCGTCTCGCTGGGCGCGGGAGCGCAGGATCGTCGGGCGACGGCGACCCAGTTCCTTCACTCGGGCCAGCCGAAGGCGGCGGCGTCGGCCGGGGACGTCCGTCGACGATGAGGCCCGAAGGTGAGCCGATGGATCGAGCGCCCGAGATTGCAAGGACGGCGGCCGGCCGCCGCACCCCCACGGACGGTGGGAGCGGAGGGGTTTCACGAGCGGCCGGCGCCGCTGCGATGGACTGCTCGAGATCCGCCGGTCGCGGGCGTACCGACGGCCTCGGCGAGCTCGACATCCGAGCCCTCGCTCGACCCGGCCGCGGGCGCGCAGGGGAGCGCGCGACCGACGAGGCGGCCGCGCCGACGAAGGCTCGGCGAGCTGGCCGAAAGATCAGCCGCCGCCGCCGAAGCAGCTGAGCTCGGGCGGGAAGGTGTACTTTTCGACGGTCACGTCGAAGGTGGCGTGGAGCTGCTCGTCGTGGGGCGGGTTGCCGCCGTGGACGGTGGCGCCGAGCTCCCCGGCGTAGTGATCGCCCGTGCTGTCGGTCAGGGTGATGAAGCCGTCCGAGCCGATGAGGTCGACGATATAGGTGTAGCCGCCGTCGACGGTCGAGAGCCACTCGACGGCGACGAGGCTGGCGACGTCGCCCGAGCCGTCGACGGCGAAGTCGACGCGCAGCGACTCGAAGGCGCCGTCGACCTCGCGCACGGACTTGAGGGTGACGGTGCGGCTGCCGTCCTCGGCGTCGGCGTAGATACCGAAGCCGCCCATGTCGATCGGGAAGCTCGCGGTCTTGCCGAGGAGCTCGAGCTCGAGCGTGCCGCCGCCGAGGCCGGAGGTGCTGTCCGGATACTTGTAGGTGCCGCGGAGGGTGACGAAGGTGCCGAGCTGGTAGAAGCTCTGGGCGATCGTGGTGTCGGTGACGTCGCAGGCCTCGACGATCCAGAACGCCTCGTCCTCGGGGACGTGACGCGCGAGGGAGATCCGGTGGTCGGTGACGGGGCGCGGCAGGATGAGCTCGACCGGCTGGTCGAAGGCGAGGTCGTCCGGGGTGAAGCGGAACACGGGCGAGGCGAACTCCTGCTCGAACGGCGGCTCGGCGGGCGGCTCGATGACCTCGATGCCGAACACGACGTCCTCGGCGACCGCGCCCGCTGGGACCCGCAGGGTGGCGCCGCACAGGGTGAGCTCGCCGCCGGCGGGGCCGAACGCCTCGCTCACCGGCGGGCACTCCTGGCCGGCGGTGGTGGTGTCGACGCCGGTGGTGTCGAGGGTGGTGGCGGTGTCGCTGCCGGTGGTGTCGAGGGTGGTGGCGGTGCCGCTGCCGGGGGTGTCGCCGCCCGTCGTGGTGGTCGGCGAGTCGACGGTGGTCGAGGAACCGGTCGACGAGGTCGTGAGATCGGTGTCGCTCGCGCTGCCGGCCGTCGTGGCGCCAGGATCGGTGCATCCGGCGACGACGAAGCAGAGGGAGGCGAGGAGGGTGAAGCGATGCGTAAGGGGCATGCGTCGCTTGTAGCCGACGAGCGGTCCGCGGGCACGGCGCCACGCGCACGTGCGGCGTCCGGGACGTCGCGTTCGCGTCGTCGAGATCGCCGCGCGAGTCGCTCGAGCGAGGCGGGCGAGCCCGTGCGGACGCGAGGGCGAGCGCGGACGGGGAGGTGTCCCGAAGGACATGTCGACGACAGCTGTCCGCGGCGAGTGTGACGGCGCGGCGTCGAGCGGCGATGTGAGCTCGCGGACGGCGGCGCGCTGGAGAAATTCCGCGTCGGCGAGCCGGTCCGGGCGAGGGCGCGATGTTGCCCCGAGCGGTCGATGGAGGATGTCCCCGGGGACAGGTGGCAGCGGCGCGAGCGGGTGGCGCGAGTCGAGCAGGGCGCGGCATGGGCGGAGGGGGCTCGCGCGGGCAAAGGAAGATGTCCGCGGGGACAGGTGGCCAGCGGCGCGAGCGGGTGGCGCGCGTCGAGCAGGGCGCGGCATGGGCGGAGGGGGCTCGCGCGGGCAAAGGAAGATGTCCGCGGGGACATGGGGCCAGCGGCGCGAGCGAGTCGCGCGCGTCGAGCCGGGCGCGCCATGGGCGGAGAGGGGGATGGTGAAGATGCCCTTTGGGGCAGGTTGTCAGGGGCGAGCCAGCGGACTGCGACGGGGGGCCGGCGGCGTCGAGCACGAGAAGGCCCGCGTCGGCGCGACGCGGGCCCGGGGGGCGAAGCCTGGGGGGCGCGAGGGGAGCGGCGCCTGCGAGGGCATCGCCCCGCGGCGATGTGCCCCTCGCCTGGGCGCGAGGCTCACGGGGCGAAGAAGTTGTGGGCGATGTACGGGGTGCCGAAGCCGTTGACGCCGTTGGAGAGGGCGACCCAGACGTCGGCGCTCTGGTCCTGGGTGAAGGCGATCAGGTCGTCGAGGCCGTCGCCGTTGACGTCGCCGGTGGTGAGGGTGTCGTTCCAGTCGCCGAAGGACGAGTTCCACAGCGCGGAGGCGAAGTTGTGGGTGCCGTTGGAGATGCCGACGTAGACGTCGTAGGCGCGGGTGAAGGTGGCGATGTCGGCGCGGGCGTCGCTGTTGAAGTAGCCGACTGCGGGGACCTCGCCGGCGGGGGCGAACCAGTTGTTCCACACGCCGGCGGCGCCGAAGCTGCCGCCGGTGGAGAGGGCGACGATGGCCTGGGCGCCGTTCATGCCCTGCGTGAAGGTGATGAGGTCGGCGCGGCTGTCGGCGTTGACGTCGGCGAGCATCGGGGTCTCGCCCTCGGGGGCGAAGTACTCGTGCCATCTGGTCTTGGGACCGAAGCCGGTGCCGGTCGAGAGCATGACGTGGACGTCGCCGGTGCCGTCGGCGGAGAACAGCACGGCGTCGTCGCGGCCGTCGCCGTTGACGTCGGCGACGCGGCCGATGTCGTCGATGTCGGCGGTGCCGACGCTGCTGCTGTAGACGGCGCCGTTGAAGTCGTGGCCGCGCGAGAGGGCGACCCACACCTGGCTCTCGCTGAAGGCCCAGATGTCGTCGCGGCCGTCGCCGTTGAAGTCGCCGATGGCGCCGGTGTGGCCGCGGTGGGCCCACCAGTCCTGCCACAGCTGACCGGCGCCGAAGCTGCTGCCGTTGGAGAGGGCGACGTAGACGTCGAGCGGGCCGGTGCCCGCGTCGCCGTGGGTGAAGGTGATGATGTCGTCGCGGCCGTCGCCGTTGGCGTCGCCGACGAGCGGGGTCTCGTGGATGACGCTGCGCAGCCACCGGTGCAGGCGCTGGCTGGAGATCCTGGTGTAGACGCCGGGCCTGTCCTTGCGCGCACAACCTACGCCCCAGCTGACGACGCCGAACTGCTGCAGGCCGGTGGCGGTCCAGACCATGAGGGGGCCGCCGCTGTCGCCCTGACACGAGTCCTTGCCGCCGTCGACGGGCCCGGCGGCGACGTGCACGGCCGGGTTGAAGCTGCTGCCGTAGACGCCGGCCTGGGCGGCGTAGGCGTCGGCGAGCACGGGGACCTCGACCTCCTGCAGATGGTGGGTGCTCGGACCGCCCTCCCACAGCGCGCCCCAGCCGATCACGGTCGCAAGGCTGCCCGGCCACCACCACGCGCGGTCGCTGCCGGTGTGCGGGGCGGCCAGCTCGATCGGGACGCGCGTCGACGCCGAGGTCAGCTCGAGCAGCGCGAGGTCGTTGTCGAGGTCCCCCGCCTCGGTGTTGTAGCGCGGGTGGACGACGATCCGCGAGACGCTGCGGGTCTCGCCGGCGGTGCTGGTGAGGTCGGTGCGGCCGATGACGGTGGTGAGGCTGCCCGGGGTGCGGCCGTTGACGCAGTGCGCGGCGGTCAGGACCCAGCGCGGGGCGACGAGGCTGCCGCCGCAGAAGTGGCCGCCGGAGAGCTGGATCGAGACCATGAACGGGTACTCGCCCTCGCTGGCCGGGCCGCCGCCGACGATCGTCTGCGGCTTTAAAGCGGTGGTGAGGTCGAGGCCGTCGGTCGAGCCGACGCCGGCCTCGCCGTCGGGCTGTTCCTCGGCCTCGTCACTCTCGAGCTCGAGGGCCTCGTCGGCGCGCAGGTCGTCGGGATCGTCGCAGGCGGGGAAGGCGAGGAGGATGGCGGTGGGGAGGAGGATGCGGTGGTTCATGGCGAGATCTCGTGTGCTTTTCGACATGTTTGTTCGGACATGTGTGAGAGGACACGTGACTCCCCGACGGCCGCGCTGCCCGGGCGGGCGCGGGTCGATGCCGTGCGCGGCCGCTCCGGAGCGAGCGCCTGCGCGAGCCGGGCTGCGCGACGCGGCGGTCGGCGAGGCTCGGTCCTGGTTCGCCGGGTCAACGCCGGCCGGTCGCCATCTTCCCGGGCGACGAAGAATTTTTTTTGCGCTCGCCGGCGCGCCTGAAGGCGGGCCCTCGGTCGTCTCCCGAGGCGGGGACGTCAGCGGTTCAGCGCGAGAGGAGGGCCCGCAGGTGGGCGCGCGAGGCCTGCAGGTCGTGCAGGTGGCCCTTCCAGGCGAAGCCCTTGGGGGCGACGAGGGTGAGGAGGACGCCGGCGAGCACGAGCGGGCGCAGGGCGGAGGGGCGCTGCGGCGCCGGGACGCCGAGCTGGTGGACGAGGGCGTAGAGCAGCGGACCGCCGGCGAGGAAGGCGAACACGCGGGTGGTGTCCTCGGTGAAGAAGGTCGCGGCGAGGGCGAGCGCCTGGGTGACGACGAGGCCGAGGGCGGCCCGCGGGGCGGTGCGGTGGAGCCCGAGCAGCAGCGCGGGCAGCCACACGAGGTGGGCGAAGTAGAGGGTGTAGAGGACCGGCCAGCCGGGCCCGGTCCAGTAGCCGAGCAGGACGGGCAGGGGGTGCCCGGCCGCGGCGGCGAAGCGATCCTCGGCGATGGCGATGCCGCCGAGGTGGAGGGCGAGCTTGCAGGTGACGGCGCCGAGGAGGAGGCCGGCGAGGAGGGCGAGGGCGCGCGGGCGGAGGCGCGGCTCGGCGAAGCCGGACCACAGCACGAGGGCGTCGCCGCAGACGATGAGCCACATCGGCAGGTGGTTCCAGGCGCCGAGGAAGGCGAGGACGGCGACGAGCGCGGGGCGGCGCGCGAACAGCAGGGCGATGGTCAAGCCGTAGGTGAGGGCGTCCGGGTGGCAGGTCCAGGCGTGGGCGATCATCGCGGCGGGGTGGGTGACCGCCACGGCGAGGACCCGCGCGACGTCGGCCAGCGAGAGGCGGCGCGCGGCCGCTGCGACGAGGCGGACGAGGCCGAGCCAGAAGAAGCTCAGGACGAACAGGCGGAACGCGAGGAGGCTGGCGCCGAGGCCGAGCAGGTGGGCGAGGCCGACGTGCAGCAAGGATTCGCGGTAGTAGGGGGCGGGCGCGGCGGGAGCGAACGGCGCGGCGACGAGGCGGTGATAGAAGGCGCCGCCGCTGCCGAGGCCGTAGACGAGGAGGCAGGTGACGATCGCGGCGAGGACGAGCAGCGCGAGCCGCAGGCAGGAGCCGCTCGCGGGATCGTCGGAGGTCGGCACGGCGCTACCGAGGCTAACAGAAATCGAGCGTGTCCGGTGGATGTCCCGGGGGACAGGTGGGGAGGGCGGCCGCGGAGCGCGGTCTCGGATGTCCCGCAGGACATGTGGCGAGGGGTCACTGGCCGGCGATGCGCTCGGGGGTGGCGGCGGCGAGCCAGGCGCGCAGCTCGGGCATGGTCTCCGGCAGGTCGTCGGGCCAGGCGCGCACGCTGCCCTCGGCGCCGAGGGTGACGATCATCCGCCCGCCGGCGGCGAAGCCGGCGCCGGTGATCGCCAGGGGGTGGCCGGCGAGGGTGCGGCCCTCGCCGTCGGCGAGGTCGATGACGCGGACGGCCCCGTCGGCGCCGTGGGTGAGCAGGCGGCGGCCGTCGCCGGCGAGGGTGAAGCCGTGCAGCTTGCCGAGCGGCCCGGTCAGCGGGGCGAGGTGCTCACCTGTCTCGACGGACAGGCGACGCAGCTGCGTCTCGCCGCCGCTGAGCAGGATCAGGGCGCGGCCGTCGGCGGAGAAGGCGAGCTGTTCGACGCCGTGGCCGCCCTCGTCGAACGCGCGGAAGCTGCCGTCCTGCACGCGCCACAGGCGAACGGTGTGGTCGGCGCAGCCGCTGGCGAGCCAGGTGCCGCCGGCGAAGGCGAGCGCCGTGACGCGCTCCTCGTGCGGGGCGAGGTCGCGGTGACGACCGGTGGCGAGCTCGGTGAGGCGCACGCGGCCGTCGTCGCTGCCGGCGGCGAGCCAGTCGCCGCCGGGGGCGAGGGCGATGCTGGTCGCGGGCGCGGGGAAGCGATCGAGCTCGAGGCCGGCGCCGCTGCGATCGATGCGGCGCACGCTGCCGTCGACGAGGGCGACGACGACGGCGCTGCCGTCCGCGAGCCACAGGAGCTCGAGCGCGGCGGCGGGCAATGCGACGGCGAGCGGCGCGGTCGCGTCGAAGCGGCCCAGCAGGAGCGTGGCGGGCGGCGCGGCGCGAGCGGGGTGACGGCCGTCGGAGCCGGTCACCCAGGCCCGGGGGACGCCGGCGAAGCTGCGACCGTCCGGCGAGGCGGCGAGGTGGACGGCGGCGGCGCGCGGGACGGCGTGCTCGGCGATCACGCGCCCGTCGAGCGCGACGATCCGCAGCCGGCCGCGGTCGTCGATCGAGGCGACGCGATCGTCGACGGACACGGCGAGGCCGGTGGCCGGGGCGGCGTGATCGGTGACGATCCGCCCGGCGCGGCGCGGCTCGAACAGGCGGACCTCACCGGCGGTGGAGACGGCGAGGATCGAGCGCCCGTCGGCGAGCAGCTCGGCCTCGGTGACGACGCCCTCGAAGCCGGCGTAGACCTCGCTGCGGCCGGAGGCGAGGTTCCACAGGCGGACGGTGCGATCGACGGAGCCCGACACGAGGCGCCGGTCGTCCGCCGAGAAGCTGACCATCTCGACGGGGCCCTCGTGGCCGACGAACCGCCGCACGAGCTCGCCGGTGCGCGTGGCGTAGACGTGGATGTCGGCGCCGACGGCGAGGGCGAGGCGATCGCCGGCGGCCGAGAAGGCGGGCCTGCGCGAGTGCGAAATGCCGTCCAGCGGACGGCGCGTCATGGTCGCGAGGTCCCAGTGCACGGTGGCGTCGTTGCTGAGCTGGAGGGCGACGTCGCCGTGACGATCGAGGAACCACTTGCCGGTCGCGCCGCGCGTGCGGGGGAGGTGTTTTTTTGCGGCGCCGTCGAGGTCGCGGACGTAGACGTCGCCGAGCTCGGGCTGGACGATCAGGCGGCGGCC
The DNA here is from genome assembly GCF_002343915.1 of Nannocystis exedens. Lineage (GTDB taxonomy): Bacteria > Myxococcota_A > Polyangia > Nannocystales > Nannocystaceae > Nannocystis > Nannocystis exedens. The sequence continues at coordinate 9,253,248 of NZ_NETK01000001.1, forward strand.
GTCGAGCGAGAGGTACGAGCGACTCGGCCGCTCCTCGGGGGGCGTCAGCAGCTCGACGGCCGAGGCGCCGGGTCGCAAGATCCACGCCTCGCCGCCGATGGTGTGCGCGCCCAGGATGGCGCCGTCGGGGCGGAAGACGAGCTGGCGCGTCGGCGAGGGCACGGCGATCGTGGCCCGCGGGGCCCCGGTGCGGGCGTCCCAGAGCCGCAGGGTGCGGTCCTTCGAGACCGTCGCGATCTCGTCTCCGTCCCAGGTGTGCTGGGCGTTCCAGATCTCGTCGTCGTGGCCGACGAGGACGCGCGCCTCGCCGCTGGCGATGTCCCACAGGCGGGCGGTCTTGTCGTCGCTGGCGGTGACGAAACGGGCGCCGTCGGGCGAGACGCTGATGCGGCTGACATAATCGGTGTGGCCGTGGAAGGCGCGCGAGATCCCGCGGGCCTGGGCGTCGGCGACGAGCTCGCCGACGCCGACCTCGCCGCCGAGCCGCTCGCACAGGGCCGCGGGGCCGCCGGTCGTGGTGTCGGTGTCGGCGGTGGTGGCCGTGGTCTCGTCGGTGGTGCCGGTCACCGGCTCGGTCGTCGGCCCCATGGTGGTGGTCGTCGTCGGATCGCCGGTGGTCGAGGTGGTCGGCGGATCGGTGGTCGGCGCGGCGGTGGTGGTGTCGTCGGTGGTCGAGCCGGTCGTGTCGGTGGTCTCGCTCGCCGACGACGGCTACGACGGCTCGATCGCCAGCATGGCCTGCGCCCTCCTCGACGTGCCCGACGACGGCATCAACTTCGTCGCCGCGGTCACTGCCACCCTCGCACATCGGCCCGAGGGCGCCGAGGATCGCCTCCTGATCGGTCGGGGCGACGCCGGCGGTCTCCATCGCGGTGACGAGGTCGGTGACGAGCGCGCCGAAGTCGTTGATGTCGATGCCGACGTCGTCGTTGGCGTCGACCAGGCCCTCGTGGGCGGCGGCCATGGTCCTGCACTCGTTGCCGGCGCCGACGCCGGGGTCGATGCCGGGCGGGGCGTCGACCTCGAGGCCGTACTTGGTCGGGCCGTCGATGCCGCCGACCTGGCGCGTGAGACAGGTGTTGAGGCGCGCGAAGTCGGCGGCGCCGAAGAAGCCGTTGATGGCGACGTCGAGGGCGACGTTGTCGACGAACGAGCCGGCCTGGCCCGGGGCGCCGATCGGTCGCGCCGCAGTGCCGGGTCCGCATCCTCGAAGCATACACCCGCGCGCTGGGGCGCACCGAGCTTTCTGAGGCGCAGCCCACAGATCGCGGCGCGCGCCCGGCAGCGCCTGTCCGATCGGCCAGCCGAGCGGCGCGAGGTGTTATGCTCGTGGGGTGATGGATCGCTTCACGTTCACGTGCGAGCCGCCTGATGGCGATGCGCGCCGCCATCGGCTGTCATCAGGCGCCACGGCGGTGTCCTGGGCGGAGTTCGCGGCCGGTCTGCGCGCCGATCGGGGGCTGCGGGCGCGGCTCACCGAGACGCTGGCCGCGAGCCCGTATCCGGCGTTCTTTTGGGAGACGCCGGGGGTGTCGGCGAGGTCGACGGCGCAGCCGTTCGAGATGGTGGTGGTGTCGGCTCCCCACCTGGCTCGCGCGGAGCCGTCGCCGACCGCGTTCGCCGAACACCTCGAGCCGGACGGCCCGGCGGTCCGCACGTTCGCCAACCTCGGCGGCGACGCGACGCTGGTGGTGCCGCGACCGCTGACGGAACACGCGGCGTACGGCCACCTGGCGGCGTTCGTCCGCGGCGCGCCTGCCGGGCAGATCGACGCGCTGTGGCAGGCCGTGGGCGCGGCGCTGGTGGATGCGTGGGCGCGCAGCCCGGCGCCGGTGTGGCTGAGCACGTCGGGCAGCGCGGTGCCGTGGTTGCACGTGCGGCTCGACGCGCGGCCGAAATACTACGTGCATGCGCCGTACCGGGCGATCCGCGAGGGGTGAGCTGCATCGGCGAGGCCCGCGATAAAGGTGGTGGGGACTCGATGCAGGAGAGGCGTAGAGCAAGAGCTCAGCGAGCTCGATGCATGAAGGGATAGGAGTGAGCGCAAGGCGGTAGGTGGGGCTGCCTCTGCGAGGCTTGCGGTGGTGGCGACGCGATGCAGCAAGGAAGTAGAGAGAACCCAAGGGCGTAGAGCGATGGCGGTGCGCGGGGCAGTGGGCGCAAGGGCAGAGGAGCGAGCGGGTGGTGGCTCGGTGCAGCAAGGGAGAAGGGCGAGCGCAAGACGGTAGGTTGAGCTGCATCTGCGAGATTTGTGGTGGTGGCGATGCGATGCAGCAAGGAAGTAGAGAGAACCCAAGGGTGTAGAGCGATGGCGGTGCGCGGGGCAGTGGGCGCAAGGGCAGAGGAGCGAGCGGGTGGTGGCTCGGTGCAGCAAGGGAGAAGAGCGAGCGCAAGACGGTAGGTTGAGCTGCATCTGCGAGATTTGTGGTGGTGGCGACGCGATGCAGCAAGGAAGTAGAGAGAACCCAAGGGCGTAGAGCGATGGCGGCGCCGGGGTGAGCGGTGCAGCAAGGGCGAAGAGCGAGGGCAAGAAGGTAGGTTGGGCTGCATCCACGAGGCCCGCGAGATAGGCGGTGGTGACGACGCGATGCAGCAAGGAAGTAGAGAGAACCCAAGAGGTCGCTCGGTGGGCGCAAGAGCGTAGGAGCGAGCTCGGTGCAGCAAGGGCGTCGAGTGAGCGCAAGAGGTAGATGGGTGCTGACGGCGACTCGGTGCAGCAAAGAAGTAGAGAGCGGGCAAGGGCGTAGAGCTGGGGTCGGCGCGCGGAGCTCCCCAAAGCTCGGCGAGCGCAAGAGCGGAGGAGCGGACCGCTGAAGCTGGCGCGTAGAGGAGCGCTCGCGCGTCGTGATTCTCTTGCGTGTTCGCCTGCGGCTGCAGCAAGCGGGTCGCGACGGCGACTCGCCGGGGTGCATGGTCGAAAGCGCGCCGGTGAAGCGTGAGCGGCCGCGGCGACTCGCGCATGCTCGAGAATCACGCGAGGCGAGCGAGTCGGCGGCTGCTCGCGCGCATGGAGCTGTGGGCTTGCGATCCGACGCTGCAACGAGCGAGTCATCAGCTCGCGCTCCTCCGCGAGCGTCGACCGCGGCCTGCATCGGCATGACCGGCCGAGATCGCGGCGAACTCTGCCGGGAGCGGCGCGAGCGGTCGCTCGACGGCGATCGCGGCGATGTGGTCGCGCGATCAGCCGAGGGCTGCGGCGAACGCGGGCGGGAGCGGGGCGGTGATCGGCAGCTCGCCGGCGATCGCGGCCGAGAGGTCGAGGCGCAGCGCGTGCAGGTAGAGGCGATCGGCGGGCTCGCCGCCGTAGAGCTCGTCGCCGAGGATGGGCAGGCCGAGCCACGCGAGGTGGACGCGGGCCTGGTGGCGCCGGCCGGTCAGCAGCTCGAGCGACCACAGCCGACGCGGCCCCGGCGGGCTGTGCGGCTCGACGCGCGTGTGCGCGGGCTGGCCGGTGCGGCGCACGGCCATGCGATCGCGGCCGAAGCCGGGGCCGAGCGGGGCGCGGACCTCGACGGTGGTGGCGCTGACGGGCGCGAGCCAGAGGTCGGGCGGGGGTGGCCAGACATGGTCGAAGGGGCATGTCGTGACGGCCATGTAGCACTTGCCGACGCGGGCGGCGGCGAAGGCCTCGCGGGCGGCGACGAAGGCGGCGCGGGTGCGGGCGAAGGCGACGACGCCCGAGGTGCCGCGGTCGAGGCGATGGACGGCGCCGCCCTCGCGCGCGTCGAGGCCGGCGGCCACGCACTCGGGGAAGTCGACGGCGACCCGGTCGGCCAGAGCCGGCGGGTCGTCGGGCCGGAGGCGGTGGGTGTGCAGGCCGGCCGGCTTGACGACGTAGACGAACGCGTCGGTGGCGGCGAGCAGCTCGGGGCCTTCCACGGCGATCGCCGGGGCGGCCGGGGCGGCCAGCTCGAGGCGCTCGCCGGCGCGGACGCGGTGCGACGGCGGGGCCCGCCGACCGTCGACGGTGAGCCGCCCGGCGAGGGCGAGCTCCCGCGCGACCCGGCGCGACAGGCCGGCGAGGCGTCGCCCGAGGACCACGTCGGCCCGTGCGCCGTCGTCCTCGGGCCCGGCGACGCAGGCGAGCCGCGTGCTGGAGCGGTCCCGAGCGGCGCCGAGGTCGGGGAGCGCGTCGTCGCGGCGGCGGGCGTCGCGGGCGGGGGGGGCGTCATTCAGGGAGCGTGCGTCGGGGCGCGCGTCGTCGCGGCGGCGGGCGTCGCGGGCGGGCGGTGCGTCATTCGAGCAGGGTGCGTCGGAGCGCGCGTCGTCGCGGCGGCGGGCGTCGCGGGCGGGCGGTGCGTCATTCGAGCAGGGTGCGTCGGAGCGCGCGTCGTCGCGGCGGCGGGCGTCGCGGGCGGGCGGTGCGTCATTCGAGGAGGGTGCGTCGGAGCGCGCGTCGCCGGGCCGGCGCGAGGTCCTCGTCGCGCCTCCGGCGGACCCGGCCTCGACGTGCCCCGGGGGACATGTCGTATCGGCCCTGTCCGAGGGGACATGGCTTTGGGGACCTTTCCTTTTGCGCGTCACGCGACCCCGGGGTCGGCGAGGACCAGCGCGTCGGCCTCGGCGCCGGCGGGCAGACCGGAGCCGGGCGGAACGAGGACGAGGAGGTCGCAGCCGCGCAGAGAGGTGAGGGCGCCGGAGACCTGGCTGGGCAGCGGCTCGGCGCGGCCGTCGACCAGGCGGGCTCGGACGCAGTGGGTGCGCCGCCCGGCGCCCTCGGCGGGGCCGGCGAGGACGACCCGCCGGCGCGGCCGCTCGACCTGCTGGTGGCCGCGCAGGCGGCGCAGGGCGGGGCGGGCGAACAGCTCGAAGCCGACGTAGGTGCTGGCCGGGTTGCCGGGCAGGGCGAACACCCACGCGTCGCCGAGGCGGGCGAACGCCAGCGGCCGGCCCGGCCGCAGGCGGACGCGGCGGAAGATCGGCTCTGCCCCGAGCGCGAGCAGGGCCGGCCACACGAGGTCGTGGTCGCCGACCGAGATCCCGCCGCTGACGAGGACGACGTCGGCGCCGGCGGCCGCGTCGGCGAGGGCCCGGCGCAGCGCCTCCGGCTCGTCGCCGACCCGCCCGAGGTCGCGCACGTCGGCGCCGGCGGCCTCGGCCTGGAGGGCCAGCATGAGGCCGTTGCTGCTGACCACCTGACCATGTCCCGGAGGACAGCCGATGTCGACCAACTCGTCGCCGGTGCAGAGGACGGCGACCCGCGGGGGCCGGTGGACCAGGACGTCGGCGTGGCCAGCCCCGGCCGCGAGGGCCAGGTCGCCGGGGCGCAGGGCTGTCCCGGGGGCCAGGATCTCGACGCCGGCGGCGAGGTCGCTGCCGGCCCGGCGGACGAAGTGGCCCGGCCGGATCTGGCCGGCGCGGGCGAGGTCGACCCGCAGGCGCTCGCCCTCGCGGCGGACGTCCTCCTGGGCGACCACGGCGTCGGCCCCGGGCGGCAGGACGGCGCCGGTGGAGATCCGCATGGCCTGGCCGGGTCCGACCTCGGCGGCGGAGGGATGGCCCGCGGCGCTCTCGCCGACGACGGCGAGCTCGACCACAAATGTTCCGGAGGACCTGTCTTTGCGAGGCCCGCCCGCGCCGGGGATCGTGGCTGCCCCGGGGGACAGATCGATGGAAGGCACGCTCGCGCCGGGGGGCGTGGCTGTCTCTGCGGACAGGTCGGCGGGGGGCACGCTCGCGCCGGGGGGCGTGGCTGTCTCTGCGGACAGGTCGGTGGCAGCCGCGCCGCGGGCCGTGGCTGTCCCTGCGGACAGGTCTTCGCCTGTCCGCGGGGACAGGTCGGCGGCGCGCACGGCCCAGCCGTCCATGGTGCTGACGTCGGCGCCGGGCATGGCCCAGCGGGCGTGCAGCGCCTCGGCGAGGACGCAGCCGCGGGCGGCCCGCAGGGCCCGTCGCTCGCCCGGGAGGGGGGCGCAGGCGGACAGGACGCGCGCGAGGGCGTCGGCGAGCTCGAGGTCGTCGGCCGTCATCCGGTCTTCTTCTTGCTCTTCTTCGGCGGCGTGGTCTTGTGCTTGCCGCGCCGCGACCAGCCGCGCTTGCCCGGCAGGGAGTTGGTCTCCTCGGTCGAGGGCACGGGGTTGTCGACGGCGGAGGCGGCGCTCGGGTCGTCGGCGGTGGCGGCGTAGCGAGTGGCGTCGACGTCCTCGGCGGCGACGTCGGCGCGCAGGTCGTCGGGCGCGGGGCCGACGTTGCCGCGCGGCGGCGGCGCGTCGACGGTGCCGCGGGTCTCGCCCGCCTTGACGTAGACGACCAGCAGCTCGCCGGCGCTCGGCGTGTGGCCGCGGTCGATGCCGTTGATCCGCGCGAGGTCGCCGTCGGTGAGGTCGAAGCGCTTGCCGATCTTCTCCAGGGTGTCGCCCTTCTTCGCCTTGTAGCCGCGCCGCACCAGGCCGCGCTGCTTGAGGCCGGCCTCGAGGTGCTCGCGCGAGCCGCGGACCACGAGGTCGACGGCGCTCTGCTCGAGCACGACGATCTTGGCCGCCTTGGCGTCGAACGACCGCGGGACGACGATCTGCAGCACCTGGCCCGGCTGCAGCCGCGCCTGCGGGTCGAGGTCGTTCCAGGCGACGATGCTGTCCCAGGGGACAGAGAAGGCGTCGGCCAGCCCGCGCGGGGTGGTCGAGCGGGTGACGACGAAGAACACCAGCCGCTGGTCGGCGCCCACGGCGACCTTCGGCGCCGGGACCAGCAACCTGTCCGTGGAGGCAGGTGCGGCGGCGGCCGTGCCGCGCGGGACCAGCAGGACGACCCCGCGCTCGAGCTCGCCGTTGTCCTCGAGGCCGTTGAGCTTGCGCAGCTGGGCCTCGGTCGCGCCGTAGCGCTGGGCGATCGCGGCGACGGTCTCGCCGTAGGCGACCACGTGCTGGATGTGGTCGCCGCCGGCGCCGTCGCGCACGCCGCCGCGCTCCCACGCGGCAAGCTTGGCCTTGGGGATCCGCACCGGATAGCTGCGCCCCGGCGGGGTCCGCTTGCGGATCAGCTGGGCGTTGAGCTCCTCGATCAGCGCCGGGTCCTCGTCGATCGCCTTGGCCACCGCGCTGAGGGCGGTGCCCGGCGGGACGTCGACCTTGACGAAGTGGATCGGCGGCAAGCTGTCCGAAAGGTCAGGTCCGAGCTTGAACGCGGCCCGGTTGCGGCCGACCAGCGCGGCCGCGAGGATCTTCGGCACGTAGAGCGTGGTCGCGTGCGGCAGGCCGCTCTCGATCTCGCACAGGGCCCAGAAGTTGTTGCTGTTGGCCCGGGCGATCGCGGTCATCGCCAGGCCGTAGCCGCCGTTGAAGGCCGCCAGCGCCATCTCCCACGAGCCGAAGCGGACCCGCAGATCCTTGAGGTAGGCGGCCGCGGCGTAGGTCGAGCGCTCGATGTCGTGCCGCTCGTCGACCCAGTAGTTCTGCTCGAGGCCGTAGACCTTGCCGGTCGGCTCCATGAACTGCCACAGCCCGGCGGCCCCCACGCGCGAGCGGCGGTGCGGCTGAAACCCGCTCTCCGCCATGGCCACGAACACCAGGTCCTCGGGCACGCCGACCTCCTTGAGGATCGGGCGCAAGATGTGCTCGTAGCGGTTCATGCGCCGCAGCCAGCCGCGCATCAGCGCCTGGCCCTTGGCGTCGTCTTTGAAGAAACGCAAGTATTCGACCAATTTGGCGCCGTAGCGGATCGGCAGCTCGGGCAGGGCGAGCGCGGCGATCCACTTCTCGGGCGCGGTCTTCTCGATCGTCCCCCGCGGTGTGCCGGCCAGCACGCCGCGCTCGAAGCTGGCGAGGTCCTCGCGCGCGGCCGCGTCGGGGTCGACCGCCCGCGCCCCGTGCGTCTCGTGGATCGTGGCGCCGTCGGGCCGTCCACCACGCACCTGGTCGCGACCGCCGCCGGCGACCTCGAGGGGCCCGATCCGTTCGCGCTCCTCCGCCGGTGCGCCGTGAGCCACACCCGCAACGGCCAGCCAGAGGGCGGTCACGAGCCCGCCAAACCCGCTCCAGGAGGGCGTATAGGCGGTTTTGCGGCGCCCGCGCAGATCCGGACCTGGTCGCATTCGCATCGCCGCCCACGCTAGCAAAGCGAGGCTCGAAGGACTACCTTTCGGCCATGCTCCTGGGTGTCCTCAGTCCCCTCGAGATCGTCATCATCGTCGCGGTCATCTTGCTCGTGCTCGGCCCGTCCAAGTTGCCCGCGCTGGGATCGAGCATCGGTCAGATGCTGCGAGGGTTCCGCAAGGAGATGAAGGCGATCGAACACGACAAGCAACAAGAGGCCGAGCGCCGCGGCGAGATCGACGTCACGCCGAAGGACGAGCCGAAGCACAGCCGCCCGGGCTGACCGCTCTCCCGTCGCCCCGCCTCCTCGCCGCAAAAATTTACGCAGCCCGCTCGTTCCGGCCGGAGTGAGCGGGCTTGGCCGTCGAGGCGAAAATTGCCGAAGCCCGCTCGTCCGTCCGGAGCGAGCGGGCTTCGCCGTCGACGCCGCGAGGGCGCCGACCGGGCCTCACTTCGAGTTGAGGATGACGACCACGACGATCGCGATGATGACGACCACCACGAGCGCGATGTAGACGACGTTCGAGCTGCCGGTCGGCGGCGGCGTGGTGGCGATCGGCTTCGCCTCCGGCTCGGCCGGCTTGCTGGTCGCCTCCTGCTTGGGCGTCGGCAGGTTCGCGTTGGACGTCGCGGCCTGCTCGACCTTGGCGGCGACGGCAGGCTCGGACGGCGCCGGCGGGTTGCTGGTCGCGGTCTGGGCCGGCGGCGTGTGCGGCGGAATCCGCGGCTCGGGCTGCACGGCGCTGACCTTGGCCTCGGCGACCGGCTCGACCTCGATGGCCTTGTTGCCGGCCCGCATCGACGAACCGGAGGTCGGCGCCGCAGCCACCTCGGCAGCTCGCGGATCCATGCTCGCAGGCCGCTTCGGCGCCTGGATGATCGTCTTGTTGCCGGCCCGCGCGGGCGGCTCGGCGGCGACAGGCTGAGGCGGCGGCGTCGACACCGGCGGGGTCGGCGGCGTTTGCACCGACACCGGCGGCGTGGCCGCGGGCGAGGTCGGCGGCGCCTTGGCGGGGGGCGCCTCGGCCTCGACCGGACGCGCCGGCGGCGGCGCCTCGACCTTGCGCGGGGTGAGGTCGGACGTCGGACCGACGTGGCTGTAGACGCTGAAGTACGCCTCGGCGCTCTCGAAGCCCTGAGCGAACAGCTGCCCGGGTTCGGCGAGCGACGGCTCGTTGGCCGCCTCGAAGTCCAAGATCATGCGGAACTCGCAGTGCGGGCACGCGATCTGGACCAGCGGGGCGATCTGGTCGGCAGGGATGCGGAAGGGACCGGCGCAGGACGGACAGAGGACGAACATTAGAAGTCCAGACCCAGGGAGAGAGTGTACTGCTGTTGCAGCCCGGATTTGTCGGCGACCTTGTTGCCTTCGATCTCGCCCTCGCGCTTGCCGCCAGGGACGATCATCGCCTCGACGCCGACGCGCAAGACGCTGAAGATGAATCGGAAGCCGAGGAACGGGCGGTGCCGGTAGATCATACCCGCATCCTTGAAGACGAACTCGCTGAGTACCGGTGACTTGTCGAGGTACTCGTCGGTCGTCGGCGTGGCGTCGAGCACGCCGGAGCGCGCGAAGATCATCAAACCCTGATAACCGACGTACGGCGTCAGGTTGACGGTCTTGCCGACCCCGAACACGTGCGAGATCGAGATGTCGAACGCGCCCGTGGTCATGTTCATGTCCTCCGCGCCGACCAGGCGCGAGAACATGCCGCGCAGCGCGATCGACGGGATCGGCAGGTGGTGGAAGCCCTCGTGGAGCGCCACCTTGCCGTAGCCGCTGATCGTCCACATGCGGCTGCCGAACAGGTGCGTCGCACCGGCGCCGACCTCGATGCCCGGCCACAGACCCTTGCGACCCATGATCTGCAGGGTCGGCGCGACCTTGCCCGGATCGCCGCGCGTCGCGTTCTTCCAGAAGTTCTGACCGTTGCTGATCGTGTTCAGGCTGACGTCGGCCGACACGGCGAAGCCCGACAGGCCCAGCGAATCCGCGGGGTCGACCGGCTTCGGCGCCATGAGCACGCCGAGCTCGGACGCGAGGCTACGAAAGTCCCCGTCGTTGGCCGACACCATGCCGCTCGGATCCATCGTGCCCAACTGGCTGAGCCGCAGGTCGTAAGGTCCCGCCCAAGCCTCCGAAGAGCCGAGAAGCAAACTCAGGCCGAAAGCCGCTAGGGCAAACGAAGAAAGGAACCGTCTGGGCATGCGGGAGCTCCGAGATTCAGCGGTCGGCGCAGCGTAACTTGCGCCAGCGAGGTGTGTCAAGGTTCGCGCCAGGCCGTGCTGGGCCGAGGAATACGCCCGATCGTAGGTTGCCGTGAGACGCGCGTGGGGTGCTGCCGCGGCCCGTGCTGACGCAACTAAGGAGACCGGGCGCGCCCCGCAGCGGGCGTCGCACCGGCGCCGAGCCCAGGCGCAGGGCCGCGGAATTGACGGGGCTGCAGGCGGTCCGCCGCCCCGCGCTCGTTGACCGCGCAAAGGCCGGCTGCTAGCGTGCCCGGCCTGCAGCCGCCGCACGTACAAGGCCCTCCGTTCGCCCGCACAAGCCCGAATCGGCCGGGAGATCGGTTCGGGGCGCGGGCGCGAGCTCCCGCGTCCCCCAGACGCCCCGGACTGCTGAGCCTGTTCGTGCTGTCGTGGGCCTCGCCGCTCGCGCTCGCCGGCCCGCTCGGCTTCGCCGGCGATCTGCCCGCGTGGGCCCCCGTCGCCGGCTACGTCGGCGCGGCCGCCCTGGCCCTGCTGGTGCTGTTCTGGCTGCTGTCCGGCGCCCTCGGCTACGAGCGATCGCTCGGCCTGCGGATCATCCGCGCCGAAAGGGTGCCGCGCGGCGCTCGCATGCTGTGCGCGGTGTGCTGGGCGATCGCCGCCGTGGCGCTGCTGCTGCTCAACCTCGGCTACCACAGCCTCGCGCTGGTGATCGCCACCGCCGCGGCCAGCTTCCTCGGCCTGCTGCTGCTGCTGGTCCAGTACTCGTCGATCTTCGGCACCACCAGCATCATCGGGGTGGTCCTGGGGGTCGCGGCGCTGATCGTCGTCCAGTCGGTCGCCACCGGCTTCCAGCACGAGTTCGAACGCCGCGTGCTCGGGGTGTACGCCCACATCAACGTGACGCGCAGCTCCGGCATGGCCGAGTACCGCCGCTTCGAGGCCTACCTGCGCACGCGGCCCGGCGTCACCGGCGCCAGCCCGTTCGTCTACTACGCGATGATGCTGGCGCCCTACGATCCGGAGGGCGGCCGCACCGACGACCTCCGCCTCGCCAGCGTGCTGGTGAAGGGGATCGAGCCGGACACGGCGGCGGAGGTGATCGACCTGCCGGCCCACCTGCAACGTGGCAGCGGGCGGGCGATCCCGCTCCCGGAGCTGCGCTCCGACTTCGAATTGATGCCGGTGCCCGACCGCGAGCCGGAGGAGCTGCCGCCGGCGATCGCAGCCACGCCCGACCCCCGCGGCGCCGGCTGGTACGAGCGGGCGATGGCCCACTACGCCCAGGTCCCCGCCGCCCGCAAGCGCATCCCCGGAGAGATCCGCGGCGATCTCCTCGACGACGACGTGTGGCCCGAAGAGCCGGCCGCCGGCGAACCCGCGGCCCGCTTCGACGCCAGCGCCCTGCCGACGATCTTCGTCGGCGCGACGCTGGCCCGCGAGCTCGGCCTGCGCGAAGACTCGCTGGTGATGGTGGTCGACCCGGGCTCGTCGTTCGACGCCTCGAGCGAGCCCGAATTCCAGTACTACCGCGTGGCCGGGATCTTCCAGGCCGGCTTTCAGGAGTACGACAGCCGGCTGGTGTACGTACACATCAAGGAGCTGCAGCGCTTCAAGTACCGCGGCCGCGACCAGGTCTCCGGCGTCGACCTCCGCCTGCAACACCCGGATCTCGCGCCCCAGGTCGGCGCGACGATCCGCGCGGCGCTGCCCGGCCGCGAGTACCAGGTGCTCGAGTGGCAGAACCTGAACGAGAACCTGTTCAAGAGCATCCGCCTGCAGAAGAACATCATCACGGTGATCCTCAGCCTGGTGATCACGGTGGCCACGTTCAACGTGCTGTCGGCGCTGTGGACGATGGTGGTCCGTCGCACCAACGACGTGGCCATCCTGATGTCGATGGGCGCGACCGGGCCGCAGGTGGCGCGGATCTTCCAGGTCACCGGGATGGCGATCGGCCTGTCCGGGGCGGCCGCCGGGGTGCTGTTCGGCCTGGTGCTGTGCTGGCTGGTGTCGCTCTACGGCTACACGCTCGACCCCGAGGTCTACTTCATCGAGGAGCTGCCGGTCGAGATCAGCCTGGCCCAGATCGGCTGGATCCTCGCGATGACGCTGGCGATCTGCTTCGTCGCCACGCTGCCGCCGTCGCTCCGCGCGGCCAAACTCCGCCCCGTCGAGGGCCTGCGCTACGAGTGACGCCGTGGCCGCTCGCAGCTCCCGCCGCTGGGCCCTGATCGCGCTGGTGGCTCGTCGCATGCTCCTCCGCGAGGGCCGGCGCGGGGCGGGCGAGACCAGCCGCGCGGTGCTGCTGGTGGCGGTGGCGCTGGCGATCGCCGGCGCGGCGGCGGCGCTGCTCGGGGTGCGGGCCGTCGCGCCGCCGCTGGTCGCCGGGATGGCGTCGCTGGTGGCGGTGGGCCTGCTCTGCGCGCGCCACCTGATGCCCGCGGTGGCGGTGGCGGTGTTCGGCACCGGCCTCGGCTGCGCGGCGCTGATCACGGTGCTCGGGGTGACGTCGGGCTTCGAACGCGAGCTGGTCGGCCGCCTCAGCAAGGTCGGCGGCCACGTGACGCTCACCGAGTACGGCCTCGACTTCGACGAGTACCCGCAGGTGGTGGCCCGCTGGGGCCCCGACCCGCGCGTGCTGGCGGCCTCGCCGTTCGCGTTCTCGACGGCGGCGGTGGTCCCGCTGAAGAAGGATGGCGGGGCGGACAGGCCCGATGGAGCAGGTCCGGAGGGACATGTTCGAGAGGACATGTCCTCGGAGACGCACGTCCGCCCGATCGACCGCAACGCGCCGGTGATCGCGCTGATCAAGGGCGTGGACCCAGCGCTCGCCGCGGGCCTGCCGGGCACGGCGGGGATGCTCCGCGCGGGCGACCTGACGAAGGTCCGCCCCGGCGACGTCCGCCACGGCCCGGCGATCGCGCTCGGCTCGCGCCTGGCCGAGCGCCTCGGCGTGGACGTGGGTGACTCGGTCCGCCTGGTGGTGCCCGCCGAGCTCGACGGGACGGCGGCGGCGATGATGCGGCCGCCTCGCCACGGCGAGTACGAGGTGGTCGACCTGCTCGACACCGGGGTCGGCGAATACGACGCGTCGCTGGCCCTGGTCCACCTGTCGGCCGCGCAGGCGCTGTTCTTCGCCGAGCGCCGGGTCAGCGGGGTGGAGTTCGCGCTGCGCGACCCGGACTCGGCGTCGGCGTTCGCCCGCGAGGTGGTGGCGGCGATGGGCGACGGCTTCCGCGCGACGACGTGGGAGCAGCAGGGCGAGGACGTGCTCGCGGGGCTGAGGCAGATCCGCGCGGCCGTGTCGCTGGTCCTCGGCCTGCTCGAGGTGGTGGCCGCGACGGCCCTGCTGGCGAGCCTGCTCCTGCTGGTCCGCCGCAAGCGCGAGGAGATCGCGGCGCTGATGAGCCTCGGCGCCGACTCGCGGGCGATCTTCGCCGTCTTCGAGGCGGTCGGGGTGTTCGCCGGGCTGCTCGGGACGCTGATCGGGGTGGGCCTCGGGCTGGCGTTCGGCGCGATGGTGGCGGTGTTCCGCTATCCGCTCGACCCGGAGGTCTATCCGGTCGACCACCTGCCGTTCGCGCTGTCGTGGATCGATCTGGCCGGGCCCGCCGCGGCGGCGCTGATCATCTGCGCGCTGGCCAGCGGCCCGGTCGCGCTGGTCGCCTCGCGGCTGCCGCTGCTCGCGGGCCTCGGGCGCGCGTGACACGGGCGCGGGGCGTGCGTCCTCGCGTCGGCAGGACCTGTTCTTGCGAACAGGTCATCGGCGAGGCCGGTGAGCCCGTGCGGACGGTCGCGGGGCCGGCTCGCCGGCACAATCTGTCCTTCAGGACATGGTGCTCGGCGAGCCGATGCGCTCAGTCGCGCCATTCCACGCGCAGGGGCATCGTCTCGAGCTCCTGCGGGTGGTAGGGCCGCTTGGCCGCGGCGCAGCCGCGCCACACGAGGGTGACGCGATCGCCGTCTGGCTCCAAGAGCATGGTGTGAAGGACAGGTTCGGTGGCGTTGAAGCGGCCGTCGCGGCCGTCGGTGTGCAGGCGCGGGGGCGGGGGGACGGCGAAGGCCCAGCGGGCGCGGGTGGGGTGGACGCCGTGCAGCTCGACGGGCTCGCCGCCGCGGAGATGGGGGACCTGCAGGCCGAGCGGGGCGCCGCAGGCGATCTCGTAGCGGAAGTCGAGGGCGGTCCGGCCGGTGCCGTCGGCGAGGAGCTCGGGGACGAGGCCGCGCTCGACCTCGAGCGGGGGCTGGTCGAAAAACTCGACGATCGGGACGAGGCCGCTGAAGGCGACGCGCGGGTACCAGTCGTACTGGACCCACCCGCCGGCGTGCGGCAGCGGCATGCGGTGCCAATTGTCGAGCCAGTCGCCGACGATGCGCTCGGGAGTGAGGAGGTCGCCCGGATCTTCGAGCTGCGGCAGCTCGAACTCGTCGTCGGCCCCGGGGTCGAGCTCGAGGAGGTAGCCGCGGCCGACGGGGTTGCGCGGGTAGAGGAAGGGCGAGGCGGCGTCGGGATCGAGGTCGCCGAGCGCCTTGCTCCACTCGGGGCTGCGCAGAGGGTTGCCGTGGCGGGCCTCGGCGCCGCGGTCGCGCCCGCCGTAGGCGAACAGGGGCGAGAGCGGGACCTTGTCGATCGGGAGCGGATCGGAGAAGCGAATCCTGCCCTGGCCGATCGAACAGGTGCGCGGGCCGACGACGGCGATCCGGTGCCGGTGGCCGTCGACGCGGACGAGGACGTCGAGCCGGCGCGCGCGCTGGCGGCCGTAGGCGTGGCCGAACAGGACGACGTCGGTGCGCGGCTTGTACGCGTGGAGGTCGGTGTCGGCGGCCAGGAGCGCGGGGACGTCGGGGTCGTCGAGCGGGGCGGCGAACAGCGGGGTCTGCTCGTCGGCGACGACGCAGCGGCCGTCGGCCCCGACGTCGTAGGTGCGCTTGGCCAGCACGGCGAGCATCGGCTCGCCCGAGGGGAGGACGTCGGAGACCTGCTGGACGGTGGGGCTCGGGCGGGTTTCGACCTGGCGCATGGGACAGATGAGGCGGGCGGGAGACTGGCGCGAGGGACAGGTGAAGGGACGGCGAGAGCGCGGGGAGACGGGAGCGGCCTGGCGCGAGGGACAGGTGAGAGCGGGCGGAGCGGCCTGGCGCGAGGGACAGGTGAGCGGGACGGATGCGGCGGTCGGCGTGAGGATGTCGACCTGGCGTTCGGGACAGGTGCGTCAGGGCCGGCAGACCGGCGGCGGCGCGGGGCCGATGGTCGGCGGCCGGCGCGGGCCGGGGGCGGCTGGGGGGCGGCTCGGGCCGCTTGCCGAACTCGTCGACGACGTGGTTATTGAGGTAGTCCTGGGCGCCGTTCGTGGTCGCGCCGCCGGGGGTCCACCAGCCGAACGCGCCGTTGGCGTCCATGCCGAGCGGGCCGCCGAACAGGAAGCCGGACACGGCGCCGACGGCGTTGTTGAGGATCGGGTTGGCGGCCTCCCGGCTGGGGCGCATGAAGGCCGGGAAGATCTTGAGAAAGGCGTCGGCGCGGGCGCGGTTGGCGGCGGCCATCTCGCGCGCGAGCTGGTTGATCACCTTTTGCTTGACCGTGCCGCGCAGGAGGTCCTTGGCGGCGGCCTTGGTCATCGCCGCGTTGAGGAAGCGGTTGGCGATCTTGTCGCTGAACTTGCCGAGGAGCTTGTTGAACAGCCACTGCAGCGCCCAGTCGATGCCGAAGCTGAGGAGGCCGTGGAAGAAGTCGCCCCAGGTCATGCCCGCGTAGTGGGTGTTGAAGGCGATGACGATGCCGGGGCGCATCGGGAACGGGGTGCCGCAGTTGAGGTTGAGGTTGATGCAGGCGAACGGGATGATGCACACCGCCGCCGGCTTGCCCTCGGCCTTGTACTCGGTGGTGCCCCAGTACGACTTCGAGGCGCTGAAGAGGATGTCGAGCGGCAGCAGGTACGACAGCATGCCGATGTGCGGGATGCCGGGGCCGATGTCGCTGCCCTTCTGCACCAGCGCGCCCCAGCTGGTGCTGTGGCTGATCGCCCGCTGATAGGTGCCCTTCCAGCCGCACAGCAGGTGGAAGCAGACGTACGGGACGGGGGCGGGCAGCGGCGCCGGCGAGCCGATCGGCCACGGGATGTGGAGGTCGTAGCCGATCATCGGGTGGAAGTCTTTGAGGACGGCGAACGGCACGGGATGTCCCTCAGGGCATGTCCTTCAGCGCAGGGCGACGAGCTCGCAGACGCGCTTCTCCAGCGGGTTCAGGACGTAGCGGAACGGGTAGCGGTAGGACACGAACACGCGCAGCAGGTCGGGCTCGACGCCGATCTGGTCGATCGCGGGGGTCTTCTCGGCGGTCTCGTCGCCGAACGCGAGGTGCACGCGCAGGAGGTTGTCGGGCAGGTGGAACACGAGCGGGCCGTCCTCGCGGACGCCGGTGATCGAGACGCGATCGCCGGGCTTGACCGCGGGGACGATCAGCTGCGGGAAGGCGGCGTTGTAGAAGGTGGGCCGCAGGACCTTGAGCATGCCGGTGTCGGGGTCGAACTCGACGCTGCGGCGCATCCGCGGGCCGAAGCCCTGGCCCGGACAGCAGGTGCCGACCGGCTCGGGGCGGTCGTCCCAGCGCGCGCACAGGTTCGCCGGGTCTTCGATGTTCGGCAGCGGCTGGCCCTCGGCGGCGCGCTCGTCGGGGTAGTAGCCGCGGCCGCCGGGGTTGTCGGGGAAGGCGACGGCGAGGCCGTCCCACTCGAAGCTGCCGCCGAAGCTGCGGTCGAGCGTCAGCGGCATGACGCGGAACGGCTCCGGCGCGCTCGGGACCAGGCCGCGCAGGCTCCGCTTCCACACGCGATCGCCGAACACCGCGAGCCGGCCGCGGAAGGCGCTGCCGACCCGCAGGTCGAGGTCGAGGCGCGGGACGGGCCGGGCCGAGCGCGCCGCGCCGAACACCAGCAGGTCGACGCCGCCGCGGTAGAACAGCTCGTCGCCCGGCAGCGGGCCCTGCGGGCTGTCCCAAGGGGCAGGTGAGACGGGCCACGCCTGCTCGCGGGCGACGCGGAGGCGGTCGCCGACGATGTCGTACGTGATCCGCACGGCGACCGAGCCGAACAGCCGCTTGTCGTCGATGCCGCCGCGGAACAGGCGGGCGTGGTACGGCGTGCGGTTGTCGAGCTTCACGGCGCCTTCAGCAGTTGACGAGCACGCGCTCGCCGTCGATCCGGACGTCGTCGTTGGCCTCGACCCGGACGTCGCCGAGCTCGGCGGTGATCGTCTGGACCCGCGCCGTGCTGCGGAGATCGCCGGCGGCGACGAGCTCGAGGTCGCCGCCCGTCGACAGCGACAGCGCCTCGTCGGAGCGCAGGGTCAGCTTCTTGGCGTCGAGCACCAGCTCGCCCGCGGCCTTGAGGGTCAGGCCGGCGCCCTCGAAGCGCAGCACCGGGCCGGTCTCGCGGACCTCGATCGCCAGCACGACCTTGCCGTCGCGGCCGATGAGCTCGAGGGTGTCGAGCGCGGGGTCGCGGCGCAGCTCGACGCGGTGCTGGCCGACGAGTTCAAGGGCAGTGGCCGGCGCTTCGCGGTCCTCGGGCATGCGGTGATGCTTCCACAGAATCGACTGCGGGGGCGGCGGCGGAGCGAGGGCCGCGCCCGCGCGGCGCTCGTCAGCGCGCGCACTCGAAGTGGGTGACCTGCCCGCGCACGACGGCGACGCGGTGGACGATCGGGCTGGCGGGCTCGTCCGGGTTGAACACGCGCACCTCGTGCTCCCCGGGCGCGAGGGTGAGCACCATCTCCGAACCGGGCATGCAGCTGCCGCCGCCGACGTCGCAGCGCTGGGTGCAGCGCAGCGCGAGCGAGCCCTGCGTGCGCGAGGTGAGGATCGAGGCGGACATGCCGAGGAGGACGAGGACGCCGACGACGAGGGCGATGACGGGGGCGCTGGCGCCACGCCGCGTCGCGGTGTCGACGGGCGCTGCGGCGCGCGCGGGACCGCTCGGACGCACGAGCCACGGGCTGGCGACGAGGACGACGAGGCCGAACACGACGAGCCACCAGGTCGGGCCGGTGGTGACGGCGACGGCGGACCGCTGACCCTGAAAGAAGGCGTGAAGGTCGTCGTAATGGGCCCGCGCGGTCGCCTCGTCGGCGAGGCCGACCGGGAGCTCGCGGCCGCTGGCGTCGATGAGCACGGTGACGCCGCGCCGCCCGGCGCGGCTGTCGTGGCCGTCGAAGCGGTGGTCGACGATCGCGTCGAGCGGGATGTCGCGGGTGCGCTCGAAGCCCCACAGGCCGGCGCTGTGGCTGCACGTGGCGGCGGCCCGGTCGCAGCGGAAGTCCGCGCGGTCGAGGCCGGCGAGCACCAGCACGACGCCGACGAGGGCGGCGACGAGGACGCCGAGGATCTGCCGGCTGCGCGCGGAGAGAGCCATGCGCGCGATGGTACGCGAGCGGCCGGCGAAGGCGAAGCAGGCGCGAGAGCGAGCGGCCCGGCCGGGCGGCAGGGGCGCGACTCGGCTGACATGGCCCGAAGGACAGGGTCACGGGGACCGCTCCGGGGGCGGCGGTGTCCTGCGAGGGAACCGCCGGGGGCGGCGAGCGGCCTTCGGCAGCGGACCGGGGCGCCGGTCGACCTGGCCCGAAGGGCAGGTCACAGGGCCGCTCTCCGCGCGGCCGGGGCCCGGCGAGGCGCGCGCTGCGGCCGTACGGTCGGCGGCCGGGTGCTGCGACCTCGGGCGCGAGCGGGGCGCCTCAGCGGGCCCGGGCTGCCAAGCCGCGAGCGGCCGCGGCGAGCTCGGCTGGCCTGGCGGACAGGCTGACCGATCGGGCAGGCGCGACCGACCCGCGCGGAGGCCGGCTCAGCGGCGGGCGATGACGCCGGCGAAGAAGAAGTCGAGCGGGACGCCCTCGTCCTCGCGGAAGCCGTCCTCGAGGTGCGAGCCGAACAGCTCGATCATGGCGTCCTTGATCTCGCCCTCGAGCGCCGACAGGGCCGGGTGGGTGATGTAGCCGGTGTCGAGCAGCCAGCGGGTGGCGTCGACGCCGGACTTGAACCACAGGCGGAAGTTGTGCTGCCAGCAGGTGTCGATGACGAGGCCGCCGCGGCCGAGCAGGTCGAGCACCGGGTCGACCTCGCGGGGGGTCGGCGGCTCGGCGACGGTGTCGAGCTCGAGGTGCTCGGCGAACTTGTGATAGGTCGCCATCGCCTGCGGGGCGCTGGTGGCGAGGCTGGTCAGGATGCCGACGCGACCGCCGGGGCGGACCAGACGGCCCATCGCCGGCAACACGCGCGGCCAGTCGAGGTAGGCGAGGGCGAACCGCATCGACACGACGTCGAACGAGTGCGCGGGCGCGTCGGCGATGAAGTCCTCGGCCTTCGAGTTGACGGGCACGAGGTGCAGGCCCTCCTCGGCGGCGCGCTCGACGGCGAGGCGCAACATGTTCTCCGAGGGGTCGACGGCGACGGTCTCGCCGGGGGCGATGAGCCGCATCATCGGCAGGGTGGCGGCGCCGCTGCCACACGCGAGGTCGACCAGGCGCTCGCCGCGGCGGAGGTGCAGGTCGCGCGTGAGCCGCTCATTGGGCGTCTTGACGTTGGGGCTCCAGAGGTCGTCGTAAAACTCGGCGACGCGGTCGTACGTCGACTGGAAGTAATGATCGAGGCTCTGCACGCGCCGCAGCGATACACCGAAGCCGACCCCCGTGCAACGTTCGTGGAGGCTGTGCAGCCGCGGATCCTGAAGCTCTGTGCAGGTGCGCAACGGCTCGCGCAGTCAACCCCCGCAGCGCGCCCACCGGCCGCGACAGAACTAAAACAACGGCGACAGAAGTACGACGGGCCGCGCGACCGGGCGTGCTTCAGGCGGCGGCGGAGATGTCCCGCGGGAGCGGGCCGCGGCACACCAGCACCTCGGCCGGCGGGAGGTTGGGCACGACGATCTGCCGCCTCTGCTCGGCGAAGTAGCGGCCGAGGCAGCGGCCGAGGTGAAACTGCGAGAAGCCCCGCGTGGTGCTGTAGACGATCACGTGCGCGTGCAGGTAGCCGTACTGCACGAACACGCCGCCGGGCGCGAGCACCCGCGCGACGCTGTCGAGGATCGCGTCGCGCAGGTCGGGCGGCAACAGGCTCATGCCGAGGCACGAGACGATCGCGTCGACCGGGCCCGAGTGACCGGCCGCCGCGAGGTGCGTGCCGAGGTCGGCCGCGCTGCCGTGGATGGCGACGAGCCGCGGGTCGGGCAGGCGCCGCGCCGTGGCCTCGAGCAAGGGTCCGTCGATCTCGACCCCGAACAGGCGCGCGTCCGGCCGCATCGCCGCGAGCAGCTTGGCGGTGACGGTGCCGGTGCCGGTGCCGAGCTCGACGACGCTGCGGGCCCGACCGAGCTCGGCACCCTGGACCAGCGCGTCGACGAGGAACCGCGAGCTCGGCACGAAGGAGGCGGTCTGATCCCAGTCGCGCCAGCCGTTGAGGAAGAAGCGCCACGCGGCCCGCATCCGATCGATCGAGGTCGTCACAGGGCGGCGATTGTAACCGGCCGCAGCCGTTTGTCACGGTGAGCACAGGGCCGCCTCGCGCCTGCGCAGCCGCGTACGCATCCGGGCCCCGATTCCCGGCGGCGGCGGCGCGTCAGTTGTGGACCTCGTAGACCTCGCCGCACTCGCTGACGCGCGGACCCTGACGGTTCTCGACCGGGCTCGTGCGCGGCTTCAGCGGCCGCAAGTTGGGCGGCAGCTCGAGCTCGGGCCAGATCTCCATCATCGCCTCGACGACGGCCGGATCGAACTGGCTGCCGCCGAGCTTGCTGACCTTCTCGGCGGCGACCCGCGGCTCCATGCCGGCGCGGTAGATGCGGTCGGACACCATCGCGTCCCAGCAGTCGGCGACGCTGACGACGCGCACGCTCGGCGGGATGTCGTCGCCGCGCAGGCGGTCGGGGTAGCCGGTGCCGTCCCAGCGCTCGTGGTGGTGCAGCGCGAAGCGCCGCAGCTCGGCCAGCTCGGGCGACTTCTCGAGGATCTTGCCGCCGAGCACGGTGTGCTGGCGGATGACCTCGATCTCCTCGAGGGTCAGCGCGCCGGGCTTGTTGAGCACCTTGTCGGGGATGCCGATCTTGCCGACGTCGTGCAGCAGCGCGCCGAGCTCGATGGTGCGGAGCAGCGGCCGCGCGAGCTTCATGTGCTCGGCGATCCGCACCGCGAAGTAGCTGACGCGCTCGGAGTGGCCGCCGGTGTAGAAGTCCTTGGCGTCGATGGCGGCGACCAGGGTGCGCACGGTGTCGATGAAGAAGCCGTGCACCCGGCTCTCGAGCGAGCTGCTCTTGGTCGCCAGCTCCTCGTTGAGGCGGGTCAGGTACGACTCGTAGTGCTGGGCCCGCAGCAGGTTGCCGACCCGCGCCTTGAGCTCCTCGGGCAAGAACGGCTTGACGAGGTAGTCGCTGGCGCCGCGCCGGAGGCCGCGCACGCGGTCGCGGCCGTCGGCGCGGGCGGTCAGCAGCAGCACCGGCAGGCGCTCGAACTCGGGGTCCTTGCGCAATTGCTCGACCAGCTGGAAGCCCGAGAGCTTGGGCATCATGACGTCGGAGATGACGAGCGCGGGGCGGACCTCGCGGACCTTCTGCAGGCCCTCCTCGCCGTTGCTGGCGGTGTAGACGTCGTGCTGCGGGGCGAGCAGGCGCTCGATGACGCGGACGATCTCGGGGTGGTCGTCGATGACGAGGATCCGGCTGCGCTGGCCCGCGGCGGCCAGCAGGTGCTCGCCGAGCAGCGGCGCGGCGCCGGGGAACGACAGGTCCGGGGTCGGCGCCGCCGGGTCGAGCAGCTCGATCCGCTCGAGCGGCGGCAGGCGCTCGATCCGCGTCATGCTCATCGTCGGCGTGGCGAGGATGTCCTCGGGGACAGGGATGGCGAGCATCGACTCGCCGGGCGCCGGCTGCGGCGGGGCCATGCCGACCAGCTCGGTCGGGTCGAGCGGGCGGCTCGGCAGGTCGACGCTCATGGTGGTGCCGCGCCCGGGGCTGCTCTCGACCCGGACCTCGCCGTCGTGGCGGTTGACGATCGTCTTGACCAGCGCGAGGCCGATGCCGGTGCCCTCGAAGGCGCGCGTCGAGGTGGCGTCGCCCTGGAAGAACGGGGTGAACAGCTTGGCCTTGACCGAGTCGTTCATGCCGATGCCGGTGTCGCGCACCGACAGGCGCACGCGCTCGCCGTCGACGGCGACGGCGACGGTGACGCGGCCCCCGGCCGGGGTGAACTTGACGGCGTTGCTGATCAGGTTGCGCGCGACCTTGCCGAGCTCGCGCCCGCTGCCGAGCACGACCACCGGATCGGGCGGCGGGTCCCACTGCAGCACCAGCTTGCGCTGGCGCGCGGTGCTGCCGAACGCCTTGACCTGCTCGTCGACGATGGCGCGGAGGTCGACCGGGTCGCGCGTGAGCGGCTGGTCGCGCGCGCCGTACTTCGAGTAGTCGAGCAGGTCGTTGATCAGGTCGTAGAGCTGCCGCGTGGCGGTGTGCATGTCCTCGAACACCTGCCGGACCTCGCCGCGCGCGTTGCCGGCGAGCAGGCCCTCGAGCGGGGTGAGGATGCAGGTCAGCGGGGTCCGCAGCTCGTGCGACATGTTGTCGAGGAACTGACTCTTGGCCCGGTAGGCCTCCTCGATCTCGCGGTTCTTCTCCGAGACCTCCTGGTAGCTGTGGGTGATCCGCTCGTAGACGCTGCGCAGCTCCTCGTTGGTCTGCTCCTGCGCGAACGCGGCGTCGAACAGGCGCCGGCGCAGGAGGCGGTTGAAGTAGGCGCCGACGGTCACGGTGGTGGCGGTCGAGATCAGGAAGATGCTGTTGGCGGCGAACACCGACCAGTCCCACTGCGCCAGCGGCACCGGGTCGAGCGCGAGCAGCAGGCCGACGAAGGTGAGGTAGACGGCGGTGGAGGTGACGAGGACGTGCAGCGGGCCGATCGGGACGAACACGCCGACGGCGATCAGCGTCAGCGTGATGCCGGCGTAGTAGTGGCTCTTGTGGCCGAGGTTGAGCGCGCTCATCAGGCCCATGAAGGAGCCGATGAGGTACATCGCCAGGGCGCACACGCTCTCGACGTAGCGCTGGTACCGCGGCCGCTGGCTGAACTTGAGCAGGCCGACCATCACCAGCGCGAGCGCGAGGCGCATGGCGAAGAACTTGGCGACCAGGCGAGGGTCGTCGAGGCTGATGATGTCGAGCACGCCGAAGCCCAGCATCAAGGCGATGCCGAGGTAGGTGACGCGGCGGTAGCCGGCCGCGACGTCCTCCCGCACGCGCGCGGCGAAGCCCTCGTCCCGCGACAGGGTGCTCTCGCTGACGGTGGGGAGGTCGCTCGCGCTCATCGATGGCCCACGGCGATGATCGCCTGCGGCGGGTCGCCGAAGGCGCTGACGGTCTCGACGCGCCGGAAGCCGGCGCGCTCGACCATCGTGATCAGCTCCTCGCGGGAGAAGAAGGCGAACTGGCCCTCCTCGGCGAGGATCGAGAGGAAGGCGGCGCTGCTGAGGAAGGCCCGCACGTCGCGCAGGAAGGTCCCGCGGTCGACGCCCGGCGGCAGCGGCATGTTCGGGTCGCTCTGCAGCCGGTGCAGCAGGTTCTGGTAGATCCGGCTCATGTCGAAGTCGGGCTGCATCGTCGACACGACGATCCGCCCGCCCGGCCGCACGACGCGGTGGAGCTCGCGCAGGACCTCGATCGGGTTGCTCAGGTAGCTCAGCACGAGGCTGCAGGCGACGCGGTCGAACGTGGCGTCGCCGAACGGCAGGCGCTCGACCTGATCACCTGGCCGAATGGACAGGCGCGTGAGCTGCAGCTCGTCGATCGCCGGCGCCTGGCCGCGCTCGAACCGGGCCCGGGCCTCGCGGACGAGGTCCTGCGGGCCGAGCCGCCCGCGCAGCCAGCGGGTCATGCGGTTGAAGTCGAGGACGACGTCCTGCTCGTCCGCCGGCAACGCGGCGGCGAGGTACGCGAGGTCCTGCTTGTCGAGCTCCCGCCCGCGCAAGACGTCGTGCAGCCGCCAGTCCTCCGCCGCCTTCCACATGTCGATCGAGTAGCCCGTGAGACCCTTGATGATGCCCCTTAGCGCGTCGTAGCCGTAGAGCTCTCCGGCGAGGAAGCGCCGGAGGGTCCGCACCGGGCTGATGTCGACGTTGACGCAGTGCCGCGCGACCTCGGGCAGCGCGAGGCCGCGCTCCTCGGCGAGCCCGCGGAGCTTGCGCTCGGCCTCGTCGAGGGCGCCGGGCACGAAGTCGACGAGGTTCAGGCGCGCGCACGGCGGCCGCCCGCGGGCCCCGCGACGCCGCAGCAGCCGGGCCGAGAGGTTGCCGGTGCCGCAGCCGAGGTCGCAGACGACGTGCTCGGACCGGACGTCGAGCAGCTCGAGCTCGCGCTCGATGAACTCGTTGTACTCGTCGCAGGCGTTGAGGACGTCGTAGGCGAGCTTCGAGCTGCTGTCGCCGAGCAGGTACTCCTGCCAGTAGCGGCGGCGGTCGGGCAGCGGGCTCTTCGGCACCCGCCGCCACTCGGCGTTGCGGGCGCGCACGAGCTCGCGCGGGTCGGGCGTGATCGGGTCGATGTCCTCGCGGAAAAGGAAGCGCCAGATCTGCCGCACCGCGGTGTGGAACAGCGACAGCGCCTCGACGCTCGACAGCGGCATGTGGCCGCAGTCGAGCTCGACCAGCTCGCGCGGACCGGGGGCGGCGACGGCCATGAACTCGCGGATCGTCGCCGGGTCGATCCACGCGTCGTAACGGCCGAGCAGCCAGGTCACGGGGATCGGGATCTCGGCGATCTCGCGCTTGGCGTCGGCCATGAACGCGAGGCCCTCGCGCAAGAGGTCGGCGCAGAAGTGGTCGATGTCGCCGGTGACGCCGAGGATGTTGGCGATCCCGCTGAGCTTGCCGCTGGCGTGCTGCGACACGTAGTCGATGCCGCCGGAGGCGTTGCGGATCACCTCCTGGGCCGCGGGGGCGCCGTTGATGCCGAGCCAGTAGTGGATCCGCTTGCCCTTGTCGAGCCAGACGGCGCGGCGGCCGACGACGCCCTGCAGGCTGAACGAGACCAGGACGACCTGGGTCGGGGCGAAGATCGGGTTGTCGTAGACGTAGTCGAGGGTGGCCTGGATGTCGTCGACGGCCTGCGACAGCGACATGCGCATGGCCTCGCGCCCGTGCTCGCGACAGTCGGGGTCCTTGTAGCTCTCGCCGAGGTTGCGCACGCCGTCGAAGCGCAGCACGACGACGTCCTGGCGCCGGCGGGCGAAGTTCTCGACCAGAGTGAGCGCGAGGCCCGAGGTCGACTCCTTGCGCTTCGAGTGGGCCGGCGGGATGATGATCACCGGCGCGAGCAGCTTGCGCCCGTCGCCGCGCGGGGTGGTGTTGAGGATGGCGACGATGTCCTCGCGCCGGCGGTTGGGGTAGCGCACCACCTCGACGCCGCCGGCGCCCGGCCCGACCGGCGGCGGGGCCTTGCGCGGGATGAGCCGGCCGATCAGAAGGCCCATCTTCTCGACGAAGCCGAGCGACTTCTTCTCGGCGGCGCCGCGCGGGCGCACGCCCTTGGTGAAGGCCTCGTCGGCGATGCCGAAGTCGAGGCCGACCCGCAGGTACTCGACGGCGCCGGCCTCGCCCTGGACCGGGGTGACGTGCATGACCTGGCCGGTCTTGCGGGTCTCGCCGTCGCCGTTGGCGCCGCTGACGACGACCTCGCGCAGCGGGGTGCCGGGCAGCAGCAGGGCCTCGTCGGGCCGCATCTTGAAGGCGAGGCCGGTGGCCGAGATGTCGAGCACCTCGCGCCGCAGCTTCTTGCCCGGCGGATACGGCAGCGGGATCGAGACGAACATCTCCTGCGGGCCGGGCGAGCGCCGCTGCGAGCGCCGCAGCTCGAAGCGGGTGAGGTTGGCCGGCACCTCGAGCGTGACGCGGGCGCCGCTGCGGTCGAGCACCTGCGAGTGCGCGTGGGCGTTGAATGTGCCGCGCGTCAAGGTGATGTGGACGTGATCGCCGACGGCCGGCAGGCGCGCCGCAGCGTCCCGCAGCTGCACGAGCACCGCGGCGCCGCTGACCTGAAACAACTGCAGGTCGACGAGCTCGCCGACGTCGCGCTGAAACAGCAGGCCGGGCACGGGGCCCTCGGCGATCATGTCGCGCAGCGTGCCGGCCACCGAGGCGACGCCGCTCACGACCTGCACGTTGCGCGGGTCGACGTGTCTCGGGCCGTCCTCCATGATCTCCGCGATCTCCGCCAGCAAGCGCCCGAGGACGTAGCGGTGGATCTGCTCGGCCGCGGCCTCGCTGAGGTCCTGAAACTGCAGGCCGACCCCGAGGCCATGCGGCGACAGTGCGGCCACGCGGACGACACGCGCGGACACGTCGACGGCCTGGTCGCTGCCGAGCAGCGCGACCGACAGGTGCAACTGACTGGGCAAGTGCGCGTGCTGGTCCGGCAACGCGACGAAGGCCCCGCCGTCAGAGACGTTCAGCACGCGCCCGCTGCCGACGTTGGCGACGGTGCACACGAGCGTGCATGCCACCCGAGGGTAGACGCGGCGATCTCCGGGACGGCCGTAAGGTTGTACGTTCACGCGCCCATCCTACCGAAGCCCGACCCGCCAGCCCGAGGCCGCGGACCCGAGATCGTACAACGACGCGCCGGGCCGACCATCGCGCGCCCTCGCTCGCGTCAGCGGCCCATCAGGCGCCGCCAGTCGTCGCGCGAGCGGATCCGCAAGTAACGGTTGGTCTTCCGTTGCGTACCCAGCGGGCTCGTGGGGGTCGGACCGTAGTTGTGGCCCGGGTAAAGGACGACGTCGTCGCTCAGCGCGGCC
Source organism: Nannocystis exedens (assembly GCF_002343915.1). Classification (GTDB taxonomy): domain Bacteria; phylum Myxococcota_A; class Polyangia; order Nannocystales; family Nannocystaceae; genus Nannocystis; species Nannocystis exedens. Next base: position 9,280,307 of record NZ_NETK01000001.1, read on the forward strand.
AGCGGCCCGGTGAGGCTCTCGTACATCTGCTGCGCGTCGCCGCCCGGGAGGTCGACGCGGCCGCAGCCATCGACGAAGAGCGTGTCGCCGGCGACGAGGCGATCGCGGACGAGGAAGCACTGACTGCCGGGGGTGTGGCCAGGTGTGTGAATGAACGTGATCTCGACGTCGCCGAGCGCGAGCCGATCGCCGCCCTCGCGCCGCACGAGGTCGCCTTCGCTGACGCCGGTGACTTTTTTGAGCCCGTCGGCCTCGAGCTTGTGGACGTGGATCCGGGCGTCGACGCGGCCGATGAGCTCGGCGACGCCGCCGGGGACGCGGAACCCCATCATCCCGCCGCCGCAATGATCGGGGTGATAGTGAGTGACGAGCGCACCGACGATCTTCATGTCGTCGGCCTCGGCCAGACGCACCAGCGCGTCGGTGTCCCACGCCGGGTCGACGACCACGCAGGTCCGCGTGCTGCGAGAGCCGATGAAGTAGATGAAGTTGGCCATCGGCCCGATCGGCACTTGACGGAAGTACAGGTCGGAAGGCTCGCTCATGGCCGCGAAGATAGCCCGGGACGCGGTTTTACGCGATCGGGGTCGCATTTTTCCCGGGCCCGGCGAATTTCGTGCGGCGCGCGGACCCCTGTGGCATACAATCGGCCGCAACGAAGAGGCCCCCCATGCTCCGTACCCTCGCCGTCATCGCCCTATCGTCTGCCGCCCTGTCCGCCGTCGCCTGCAAGAAGGACAGCTCCAAGAGCCCCGGAGGCTGCGAGTCGGGCTATGTGCTGTCCGAGGGCAACGTCTGCGTGCTGCAGAACATCGTCGACTACAATCAATGCGTCACCAACGCGGCCGCGCGCGAGAGCATCAATGTCGGCCTGACGAAGGAGATCCTCGGTCGACTGCAGCTCCAGTGGGTGGGGCCCAACATCGGTCAGTCGGCCGAGGCGCGCGGGCGGGCCGCCAAGTTCATCGAGCTCAACCCCGGCTCGTGCCGCGAGCTCGAGGTCGTGTGGGGCTGCTACGGGGGTCGCCAACAAGGTCCAGGAGGCCGCGACCGAGCCGCCGATCTGCACGCCCTCGACCGGCTCGACGCCGCCGGCCGCGGCGGGCGCGACGCCGCCGGCGGGCTCGACGCCGCCGGCAGGCTCGACGCCGCCGGCCGCCGCGGCCGAGCCGGCGCCGAAGTGAGCCGCTTCGCGGTGCGAGCGGTCACTGGGTCGATCTGTAGGGAGGGCCGAGGCGGTCGTGGCGATCGCTTCGGCTCTTCGCGCGTCCGGCGATCGACGATCGCCGCTCCACGGCGAGCGGGCTGAGCCTCGCGGCGCGCCGATCAGCGGAGCGCCAGGTCGATCAGCAGACCGAGCAGGAACAGCAGGCCGAAGCGGCGGTTGTAGCGGAAGGCGTAGGCGACCAGATAGGTCGGCCAGATGTGCTTCGGGAAGCCGGGCGGGCAGGTCTCGGGCCGCGGGCGGGCGAACACGGCGGCGGTGTCGCGCAGCAGCGGCAGGGCGGCGAGCACGACGAGCAGCGGCCAGCCGAGCGCGCCGCGCCACACGAGCGTGACCACGGCGAGGAGCTGCAAGACCAGCATGACGGTGACGCAGCGGCGCGCGAGCGGCTCGCCGAGCAGCACCGGCAAGGTGAAGATGCCCTTGGCGCGGTCGGCCGGCAGCTTGTCGGTGTGCTTGCCGAACAACACGGCGGTCGGGCCGAGCGCGTAGGCGGTGCCGATCAGCGCGGCGTCCCAGCTCCACTGGCCGGCGGTGCAGAGATAGGTGCCGCCGACCATCAGCGGGCCCCACACCAGCAGCACGGTCGGCTCGCCGAGGCCGATGTGTTTCAAGGGCCAGGTGTAGAACAGCACGAACACGACGCCGGCGAGCATGAGGCCGAGCGCGGCGGTGCCGGTGGCGGCCACCAGCCACACGCCGGCGGCCAGGGCGATCGCGCCCGTGATCGCGGTGTAGCGCAGCACGTCGCGCACGCTCATGAGGCCGTGCTCGAGCGGCTGCGGGCCGTACTGGGCGCGGAAGTAGTTGCCCTCGTCGACGCCCTGCAGGTGGTCGGTGAGGTCGTTGACGAGGTTGTTGGTGGCGTGGGCGAACACCAGCCCGATCAGACAGGCGAGGAAGTTCAGGCCGGAGAAGTGACCGTCGCGCGCGGCCAGGATCCCGCCGATGCCGGCGGACACGATCGTCATGACGAACACGGCGGCGCGCGTGGCGATGAGCCAGCGGCTCACGAGGTCGAGGCGGTCCCACTCGTCCTTGCTGAGCCGCGGGATGATCTGCAGCGCCCGAAACCACATGCGCAGGTCGAACATGCGCGAAGCTTGCCGAACCCGCCGGCCGGGTGCGAGCGCCGAAGCAGGCGCCGCCGGCGCGAAGGTCGTGCGCGGGGCCACGTGCCCTCATCGTTCGAGCGCAGGCCGCGCGGCCGGGAAGTCGCCCGCGGCCCGGTGAGCCTCTACACTGCTCGGCATGCCCATGTCTCCGCTTTGGCCGCGTACGGCCTGGCTCCCCGCGCTCGCGCTCGCGGTCGGCTGCCAGGACAACTACGAGATGGTGACCGCAGCCCTCAACACAGTGTCGGAGTCGTCGTCGATCACGGGGACCGAGACCGACGCGACCGGCGCGACGGGCACCGAATCGACGACGGCCGAGGTGCCGACGACGACGATGGTGCCGACCACCAGCTCCGAGGGCAGCATGAGCGACAGCAACTCGGGCGGCACCGACGCGACGACGTCGACCACCGGGACCACGACCGAGACGACCGGCTGGGACCCGACGGCCACCACCGGGCCGCCGGCGACCTGCGAGGTCCCCGAGGACTGCACGGGGATGGGCGAGGGCGACCTGTCGACGTTCGTGCTGCCGTTCTTCCGCGGCGAGGTCTGCTACGCCGACAAGCTGCGCCCGGGCGACGGCCTGCCGATCAGCTGGAACCCCTGCGTCCACCCGTGCATCGATCCGAAGAAGACCGGCTGGCGCTACCTGGTCCGCTGCTCCGGCGGCATCGGCTGCGAGATCGCGTTCCTGCAGTACTACCGCGAGGCCACCGGCACCGACTGCCCGAGCGACGTGTTCGCCAAGTTCAACCCGGCCGGTTGCAAGTACATCGGCCCCCACTACGGCCTCAGCGAGGGCCTCAAGAGCTTCGGCTACCCCGACGACAAGCTGGTGGTCCCGTTCATCACCAACGAGGACGCGACCGCCGTCAACGCGCTCGAGCCGGCGGCCCAGGTGTGGACGCGCATCGACGGGCACATGCAGTCGGCCGATCGCTACATCCCGCTGTCGGTCAGCGCCGACAACCCGGCCCCGCCGACGCAGTGCGGCCCGGGGGTGCCCGGCTGCACGTGCAAGGAGATCGGGTTCTGAACTCGCCTGTCTTGAAGGACAGGTGAGCGACGCCGCGGCCGAGGGGCGGCCTGTCTCGCAGGACAGGCCGCCCTGCGGTGAACCCCTGGGCGAGCGTCAGTGCGCGTGGCCGTGGCCGTGGCCGTGCGAGTGGCCGTGGTGGTGTCCGTGCGGGCGCAGCTGGGTGAGGTGCTCGTCGAACAGCGGGCAGCGCCGCTGCGCGCACGGGCCGGGGTCGTCGATCTGCAGCGTGGTGTGGACGACGCCGAGGTGCTCGCGCAGGACGTGCTCGGCGCGGGCCAGCAGGTCGCCGGGGGCCACACCTGGCTCCGGGACCAGGTGAGCGGTGAGCACCGGGGCGCCGCCGACGCTCCAGAGGTGGAGCTCGTGGATCTCCGACAGCCCTTCGACGCCGCGCAGCTCGGCCTCGACGCGCTCCTGCGGGAGGTGAGTCGGCGCGAAGTCGAGGAGGGCGCGGGTGGCGTCGCGCAGCACGCCCCAGGCGCTGAAGAGGACGAGCGCGGCGATCCCCAAACTGAGGATCGAGTCGGCGGCGTGGATCGCCCAGGTGGAAGCGAGCACGGCGGCGACGATCGCCCCGAGCGAGCCCAGCGCGTCGGCCAGCATGTGGATCAGCGCGCCGCGGATGTTGAGGTTGTCGCCGCCGCTGCGCGCGAGGTACCAGGCCGAGGCGAGGTTGACGACGAGGCCGGCGGCGCCGACGACGAGCACCGGCTCGGGCTCGAAGTGGGTGTCGCCGGTGGTGAGGCGGCCGATCGCGCTGTGGACGATGAGGGCGCAGGCGAACGCGAGGAACAGGGTGTTGGCGAAGGCGCCGAGGGCCTCGGCGCGGGCGAAGCCGTAGGTGCGGCCCTGCACCGCCGGGCGCAGGGCGAACTCGGAGGCGAGCAGGGCGAGCGCCAGGGCGGCGACGTCGCTGACCATGTGCGCGGCGTCGGAGAGCAGGGCCAGCGAACCGCTGAGGAACGCGATGACCGTCTCGAGCCCGAGGAACGCGACGTTGAGCGCGAGGGCGACGCGCAAGGCGCGTCGGGCGCGTTCTCGCGGCGCTCGCGAGTGGGTGGCGGAACCCATGGAACTGGCATCGGACCGATGGGCCGCGATGTCAAGCGAACGGGGGCAGAGGCGCGCGCAGCGACCCAAAAGCCGCGGCCCCGAAGGGCCTTCCCGCGCGCGGCGGGGAGGTCGTCGGGGCCGCACGTGCCGTGCGCGGCGAGAAGTTCTACCTCATGACCTGGGACATGGAAGGCTCACTGGATTCTCCGCCGAGGTACCGGTCGCATCGCGCACGGAACCCCGATCGGCGAGGTTGAACCAGCCCGTCGCGATGCGACCGGTACCTCGGCGATCAGTGAATCCTGGAACAGCCTTCCTTGTGACGAATGGCGTGCAGAACGCTCGGGCGGCGCAACGCCGCCCCGGTGCAGAGCACCGAGCTAGACCTGACCTCCTTCGCACACGCACGACACGAGGAGGACGATACCAGAAAAATAAGCGACGGCCGAGGTGCTGTTCGCGCCTCGGCCGCCCGTGCATCGTGACCTGTCGTGGAGGGTCTACCTCAAGACCTGGGACATGGAAGGCTCACTGAACTCGCCGTCCGTAGCCCATACGGGCCGCGCACGGAACCACGATCGGCGAGGTTGAACCAGCCCGTCGCGGCCCGTATGGGCTACGGACGATCAGCGACGTTCTGGAATAGCCTTCCTTGTGATGGATGGTGGGGAAGACGCTCGGGCGGCGCAACGCCGCCCCGCTGCAGAGCAGCGAGCTAGACCTGCCCTCCTGTGACTGGGCCGCGAAGCACGAACTTATTCCTACCACAAGGCCGCGGAGCTTGGGAAGCACCCCTTTTCGCGCGGCCGGTGCATGTGCAAGCAGGTCAATCCGGGTAGGCGCGGATCCGGACCTCGAGGCGGCGGAAGCCCGCGATGCCGCCGAAGCTCGCGCCGATCTGCACGACCTCGACGGTCTCGAGCATGTCGGGGAATTTGACCGACGGCGGCGGGAGCTTCTTGAGCGCGTCGGCGAAGGCCTCGTCGAACGAGAGCTTGTTCGAGTAGCCGATCGCCTCGCGGTAGCGGACGGCGATGTCGCCGAGGATCCCCGCCTTCTCGCTGGCGGTCAGCGGCCGCGTCTCGACCGGGGCCGACGCGTTCTCGGCCGACGGCGGGTGGGTGTCGAAGCCCGACGGCGGGGGCGGCGGGATCGGGGAATTGGTGTCGCCGTCGCTGTCGGGCAGGGCGACCTCGACGTCGCCGCCGCTGAGGCTGAGCACGATGTCGACGAGGTCGTCGCGCGTGAACTCGACGTTCACGTCGTCGAGGCCGTCCTTGTGACGCACGCGGATGATGTCGGGCGGGCGACCGATGCTGAAGATCTCGCCGTAGCGGAACGGCGTGGCCTTGGGCGGGGTATCGGCGGCGGTGGGCCGGGCGCGATGCGTGAGCGCGAAGGTCGGGATGGGTTCGCCGGCCTGGTGGCCGATGTCGATCTCGTATTCGGTCGACGGCAGCTCGCCCTCGGCGACGATCAAGAGCTGACTGTGAGAGTAAAACGCGTGAAGATTGGTGCGGGTGGCGTACTCGCGTTGTTCAGTCATGACTCTGGGGTCCCCGACTCCGACAGGATAACAGACCGGCCCCGGGAAAACTCCCTGCGCGATCTCGCTTCGCAAAACTATCGCGGCAGCCCGGTCAGGGCGCCTCGCCGGCGCAGTCGGCGGTGGCGCACAGACGGATCGCGTCAGCGCCGACGCGGAAGGCCGCGGTGGTGATGCCGTCGAGGTCGCTGCCCGCGAGGCCGTGGCGGACTTCGACCCGCGCGATGCCCTCGGCCGCGGGGCGCAGCTTCCAGGTGTTGCTCGCAGTCTCCCCTGCAGCGACCTCGGCGGTCCAGCTCGCGGGGCTCGCGAGCTCGAAACCGTCGGGCCGCAGCTCGACGGCGACGGCGCCGACGCTACCGCTCCCGCCGCCGCGCAACTCGGCCGAGATCTCGAGCGCCGATCCCTCGCGCACCTCGTAACGCAGCGTCAGCTCGACCGTCGCCCCGGCGCGCTGGATCTGCGCGCTGCCGGCCAGCACGCGCGGTCCCGGCGGCGGCGGCGGGCTGTGGGCGCATCCGAGGACCAGCAGGACGAGGAGGGCGACGCGGCGGACGAGCACGCGAAGGACAGTAGCGTGGTTGGAATCAGATGTCCGAAAAGACAGCCCGGCTCGCGGCGCGGGGGAGGCGCGAATTCGAGCGACGAGGCCGCGTTCGCGGGCGGTGGAATTCGCAGCGCGAGGCGGGGCGTCTCGCACCGCTCGTGGCTCGCCGAGGAGGGCGCGACGCAGAGGCGCTCGCGGGGGCGGAGCGGTTCTGATCGTCGCGCGGTGCGTCGGCGATCAGAACCAGCGGACCGCGGCGGCGTTGCAGGCGCCGATGCCCACGCCGCGCCTGTCTTCGCTGGTTTCGCTCGTGTTCACGATGTCCGCGTTGCTCGTCACGAGCGGATGTACCGCCAAGGGCGAGCCCAGGCGCGAGGCCGCGGCGAGCGAGCCGGCGCAGCCGGAGAAGTCGGAGGCGCCGGTGCCTGGCGGACTAGGATGGGTGATGAGCTCCGGCTCGGTGCAGCTCGAGGTGCTGCCGCAATTCGAGGTGCTCGATCGGCGCAGCAACACGCTCGACGTCCACCTGCTGCTGCGCCTGCGCGGGATGGGCGAGGTGGTCGGCGAGCGGCCGCCGCTCGACCTCGCGGTGGTGCTCGACCGCTCGGGCAGCATGGCCGGCGAGAAGCTGCTGGCGGTCAAGCAGGCGACGCTCGACCTGCTGAAGGAATTGAAGCCGCATGACCGGTTGACGCTGATCGCCTACGACAGCGAGGTCGAGGTGCTGACCGAGGGTCTGGTCGCGGACGAGGCGGGCCTTCAAACCGCGCGCAAGGCGGTGCTGGCGATCACGGACCGCGGCGGCACGGCGCTCGGTCCGGCGCTGTTCCGCGGGTTCGAGGCGTTCGATCCGCAGACCCGCAAGGAGGACGAGCTGCGCCACCTGCTGCTGCTGTCCGACGGCCAGGCCAACGAGGGCGAGAAGGACCCGCTGGTGCTCGGGCAGCGCGCGCGCGAGAACTTCGGCCGCGGGGTCAGCGTGTCGACGCTCGGGGTCGGGCTCGACTACAACGAGGAGCTGATGACGCGGCTCGCCGACCAGGGCGGGGGGCGCTATCACTTCATCCAGGGCACGGACGCGATCTCGCGGGTGCTGTCGGACGAGTTCGCCGGGCTGGTGGCGACCGTGGCCTCGGGGATCGAGGTGACGATGCAGATGGCGCCGGGGGTCCAGGTGCGCCAGGTGTACGGCTACTCGTGGCAGGAGACGCCGCAGGGCGCGTCGATCCTGGTCGGCTCGCTGGCGGCCCAGCAGGTGCGCGAGATCGTGGTCAAACTGCAGGTGAACTTCGGGACAGGTGCGACGGGACAGCTGGCGCTCGGGACCGTCGACCTCAGGGCCAAGGACCAGACGCAGCGAGGCCGGGCGGTCGAGGGTAAGCTGGCGCTGTCGGCCCCGACGAGCGCCGACGCGGAGGAGCTCCGGCGGTCGGAGCGCACCGAGGTGACGGTCCGCGTGGCCGAGGTCGAGAGCGCGGCGCAGATGCAGGCGGCCGCGCTCGCGGTCGACGGCGGCGACTACGACAAGGCGCGCGAGGTCCTGAAGGACAGCGTCCACGCGCTCGAGCAGCAGCAGAAGGCGACGCCGAGCCCGAAGCTGGCCAAGCAGCTCGAGGAGCTCAAAGCGGCCGAGTCGGGGCTCGACGCGGCCAGACAGAGCGCGGAGCAGGCGAAGATCTACGGCAAGCAGTCGAAGGCGAAGGCGTACAAGCTCGCCAAGTGAGGCCGCGGGGATCGGTCGGCGCGCGGGCGACACGGACGGGCGCTTCGCCGTCGGCCGCGGACCGCGACGGGCTAGAACACGCGGTTATAGCCGTTGAGCGCGGCGACCCGGTAGGCCTCGGCCATGGTCGGATAGTTGAAGGTAGTGTTGATGAAGTAGCGCAGGTTGTTGGCCTCGCCGCCCTGGGCCATGATCGCCTGGCCGATGTGGATGATCTCGGCGGCCTGATCGCCGAAGCAGTGGACGCCGAGGATCTGCAGGGTCTCGCGGTGAAACAGCAGCTTGAGCACGCCGACGCGGATGCCGGTGATCTGGGCGCGGGCGAGGTTGCGGAACAGGGCGTGGCCGACCTCGTAGGGCACGCCGTCCTGCGTCAGCTCGCGCTCGGTGCGGCCGACCGAGCTGATCTCGGGGTCGGTGTAGATGCCGGTCGGGATGTCCTTGACGAGGCGGGCGTCGCACTCGCCGTGGAGAAGGTGGGTCATGGCGAAGCGGCCCTGATCGTAGGCGGCGGAGGCGAGGCTCGGGACGCCGACGACGTCGCCGACGGCGTAGATGTGCGGGTGGACGGGGGTGCGGTAGACGTCGTCGACCTCGATCTGGCCGCGGCTGTTGGGCTGGATGCCGATCGCCTCGAGGCCCATGTCCTGGGTGTTGCCGGTGCGCCCGTTGGCCCACAGCAAGATGTCGGAGCGCAGCTTCTTGCCCGACTTGAGGTGGACGACCACGCCGTCGGGCTGGGGTTCGATGCGCTCGTAGATCTCGTTGTGGCGGATCAGCACGCCCTGATCGCGCAGGTGGTACGACAGCGCGTCGATGATCTCGTCGTCGAGGAAGGCGAGCAGCTTGTCGCGGTTGTTGACGAGGTTGACCTTCATCTCGAGGCCGCGGAAGATCGAGGCGTACTCGCAGCCGACGACGCCGGCGCCGTAGATGGTGATCGACTGCGGGGCGCGCTCGCGGCCGTGGTGGCCGAGGCCGAGGATGGTGTCGCTGTCGAAGATCCGCGGGTGCGTGAAGTCGACGTCCGGCGGCCGGTAGGGGCGCGAGCCGGTGGCGATGACGAAGCCGGCGGCGCGCAGGCGCGGGCGCGCGCCGCCGGGCTCCTCGACCTCGATGGTGTGCGGATCGACGAAGCGCGCGTGGCCGGTGAAGACGTCGACGTGGTTGCGGTGGTAGAAGCTGCGCCGCAGCTCGACCTGGTTGTCGATGACCCGCCGCGCGCCGGTGAGGAGCTGGGGGAAGGTGACGACGTGGCCGGCGACGAGGTCGGCGAACAGGGGGTTTTGCCGCACGCTCTTCAGCGTCCGCACGGCCTCGCGCAGGGCCTTGCTGGGGATCGTGCCGAGGTGGGTGCAGGCGCCGCCGACCGCCCGGTGGCGCTCGACGAGGGCGACGCGCCGGCCGGCCTTGGCGGCGAGCATGGCGGCCCCCTCGCCGCCGGGGCCGGAGCCGAGGACGACGACGTCGAAATCGAGGCCGCTCGGCCGGTTCGGGGCGAAACCAGATGGCGAAGAGGACAGGTTGGTCTCGGCGGTCACGCGGGCTCCTCGGGCGCGGCAAGCTTACCAGGCCGCGAGGCGCGTGCAGCCGCGTGCCCGCACAGGCGGCGCGGCGAGGCCGACGGCGGTTCGCTCGCGCCGCGTCACGCTCGCGCGGCTGGACGTGCGAGCGATGGGCGCGTCGCCCACGACCGGCTTGCAAGCGCGAGCGAGGCGGGTCGGCGCCGACGACCGCGAACGTGAAGGCGCGTGATCCTCGGCCGGCACGACACGTGCGAGCGCGTCGCGAGGACGCCGGGCGCGCCCGCGCGAGCGCGCCGGACCTCGCGCTCAGGACGGCGGGATGTGCTCGGGGACCCAGCGCATGCCCATGCCCGCCGGCAGCTTGAGCTCGAGCTCGCGGTCGAGCACGATCGCGCTGATCTTCTGGCCGTCGACGATCGTGCCGTTGAGGCTGGCGGTGTCGACGGCCCAGATGTCGCCCTCGTCGAGCAGCAGCACCAGGTGGACGCGCGACAGGCTGTGGCTGGCGCCGGCGAGCTGGCAGCGCTCGTAGCGGCCGATCAGCATGCCGCGCTCGAGGTCCTCGGCCGAGACGCGGTGGGCGATCTGGGTGTTCTCGGCCGACAGCAGGATGGTGCCGACGATCTTCCCGCCGGCGCCGGGCTTGGCGCGCAGGTGCTGGGCGGCCGGGAGCAGCGTCATGTACGTGTGGCGCCGCGTTCGACCGGCGGGCTGCGGGCGCCGCTGCTCGCGATTGACGCGCTCGGGGATCCGATGGTCGAGGTAGACGCGCTCGGGGAAGGACTGCCAGGTGGCGTCGGCGCTGCTCTCCCAGCGGCTCGGGGCCAGCGAGCCGGTCGGGAACAGGAACAGCTGGTAGCCGAGCACGTGGACGAACAGGGGGCCCTCGGCCAGGACCGACTTGCACACCTGACCGTCCTCGGTGCGGAAGGTGTTCGACGAGTCGAGGTCGATCAGCCGCACGCGCGCCTCGCCGATGCCCTGCCGGCTGACCCGCACGAGCGCGTGCCGCAGCGAGACGTCCTCGTCGTGGAGGGTGAGGGCGCAGCACTCGTGGCGACCGATGACGCCGAAGGCGCCCTGCTCGCTGAGGATCGGCAGGTGGACGTAGGCGGCGATCTTGCCGTCCTCGCGGGCGGCGACGCAGAGCAGGCCGTCCTTGTCGAAGGCGGCGTAGATCGGGTGGAGCTCGCGGAACATCGCCTTGAAGGTCGCGGCGAACGAGGCCCTCGGCTCGACCGGCGCGGCCAGAATGCGGGTCGCGCGACTCGGCTTGTCGTCGTCGTGTCCGTGAGCCTCGGCCATCCCGACGATGATAGCCGGGGCGATCGACGGCGGCGCGGGCGAATTTGCGCCCGCACGTGCGTTCGCCGGCGCGGCGCAGTAGGGTGGTGTCGTGAGCCGGGGGCAGGACGACATCGCCGAACGCTGGCGGCGCGAGGCCGTGCGTCGCGCCGCAGCCCCGTTCGGGCTCGCCTGCGCGGCCCTGCCGGTGCTCGACCAGTGCGAACAACACAGCCTGATCGAGCAGATCGCCGCCGGGCTCCAGGCCGGCGCCCTGCCGGCGGTGCCGGCCTCGGGCTGGCTGTGGATCGGGTACTTCGCGGCGCTGGCGGCGGCCGCGGCCGTCCTGCTGACGCGACGACCCTCACGCGCGCGCTGGCGCCTGTTCGCCGCCTGCGCCGGGCTGCACGTCTGTTACGCGCTCGCGACCGGGCTGCGCACCGCCGTGCTGGTGGGGCTCGGGCTGTTCGCGTGGAGCTTCGTCGCGCTGCAGGCCGCCGACGCGCTCGAGCGCGGGTGAGACGAGGGCGGCGAGCGGCGGAGGCGCGGCATGCCAAAATCATGTCCTGACGCGCATGTGCTTCGGGGCATGTCGCCTCGGCAGGACCGGCAAGCGGCGCGATGGCGGCAAGGGCATGTGCCATGGAACATGTCCTGATGAACATGTCCCTGGGGCATGTCCTCCCGGGCTGCTCGTCAGGGCGCCGCGGAGGCCATCGGCGTCGGCTCGCGCGGGCCCTGGACGGAGCCTTCGGGGACGGCGAAGCCGAGCGATTCGACGAGGGCGCGGTCGTAGCCGCCCTCGACCCAGAAGCGGACGACGGGAGGCGGCGGGGTCAGGCCGAGCGCGGCGATCTGGCGCGGGTCGACGCCGAGGCCGACGAACTCGCCCTCGGCGCTGACCCACGCCGGGTAACCTTCGCCGGTGGTCTCGCCGGCGAAGCGCGCGGCGGCCAAATCGCGCAGGCGGCGGCACACGTAGGCGCGCGGGAGGACGGCCAGCCAGAAGGCGCCCGCGCGCTGCAGGCGGGCGCGGGCGACGTCGCAGGCGTCGGCCTCGAACTCCGCGACGTCGGCGGGCAGGACCAGCGGGATGAACGGCGCGTCGGGGTCGGCGCGCAGGATGTCGAGCGCGACCTTGCTGTAAGAACAGGTGCCGATGACGTAGACGCGACCGACGCCCGGGCGGAGCCAGCGGCCCGGGTCGAGCAGCCAGGCGGCCGCGACGGCGACGAGGAGGCCGGCGACCAGGCCGGCGAAGAGGGGGCGATGGCGGCGCAACAGGCTCACAATGCGGCCATCCACTCGAGCTGCTCGAGCAGATCTTGCTGCAGATCGAGGCTCTGGCGGATCTGCGGGTCGGCGAGGTCGAGCCGGCGCAGCGCGGTGAGGTTGGCGGTGACGAGCTCGATCTCGGAGCGCAGGCTGACCTGCCACTCGTCCCTGGTGCCGTGCATCGGCAGGCGGATGTCGCCGGCCTGGAACGCGTGATAGCGGGTGCGCCCGTCCGGCAGCGGCGCGGGGCGGTCGAGCCAGGCGTTGCGGGCGATGCAGTCGGCGTAGGCGTGGCAGTCGTCGGTGGCCTCGTCGCCGAGGGTGGGCCTGGCGTAGACGACGTGGCCCTCGCCGGCGCTCCGGCGCTCGACGACGACGCTGATGTCGGCCTTGCACATGGCCTCCATCTGCGCGAGGTGGCGGGCGCTGCAGTGCTCCTTGGCGACGGCGAACGGGCTGGCCCCGCCGTGGCGCATCTTCCAGGTCTGGGTGGGGATCCACTTGGGGTCGGCCTCGGCCAGACGGTCGAGGTCCTCGGGCGCGGCGGCGGCGGCGCGGACGGCTTCGAGGTCGACGTCGCCGAGGACCCAGGCGTCACCGTCGCGCCGGGCGCCCGCGTTGGCGGCGTCGTAGTCCATCGGCCGGACGCCGGCGATCTGCAGATAGGAGCCGTAACCGGGCCCGGCCGAATGGGCGGCCGCCGAGGCTGTCGCCCCGCCGCGGAGGCCGCCGAGGCGCTCGCTCGCCGCATACGAGAGCAGGGCGCAGACGGCGACGAGACCGGCGAGGGTGACGATCAGCTTCCTTGTAAACATTCCGAACCGCCGCTTCCGTGCTGTGTGTTCGGGATCAGGGGGCCCGCAGCCCGGCGTCGCCGGTCGCGGTCGGCGTGGGGGCCTTCTTGCCGCACGGCTGGCCGCCATTGAGACACTTGTAACCGGTGGCGTAGCAGCCCCACCAACCCTTGCTGGTGGTGGTCGCACAGAACGCCGGGCCGCCCCAGGGATCCCACTTGCAGATGAGGCAGTTGCCGAACCAGCCGGCCGAGGGCTCGACCGGCTGCGACAACACGCCGGTGCCGAGTGCCAGGCTAAGGGAGAAACCCAAGGCGAATTTGGCGGTACTGGTCATGGTGGCCGATGAGGTATCTGGTCCGAGGAGCGCCTGATGAGGGCATGAAGGGTATCGGCCCGATGGGCCAGCGGCCCGTATGGGCTACGGTGGGCGCGACCGGTCCGGATCGACCGGAGTTGAAACGTCCACGCTTCAATGACCCTAGAGCAACTTCGACGCTAACGCTCGAGGTAGCGGGTTGCAATCATGCTCAGATGTATAGTGGCGGGTCAAGAATGATTGTACAAGCATGGATCGTTCACCGATCGCGGGCCCCCGGCGGGCGACCAGGGCCCGTCCGAGAAACATTTGTGAGGCCCGATACAATCACGGCAGTTGTGCCATTTTCGCTGAGACCGGGATGCAGCGAACAATACCGTAGGACCCAATGATTGGGCGGCCTCATGCGTCGCCGCGAGCGGCGGGCGAGGCCCGGGGCACGCTCCTGGTTGCGCAGACAGACGTTGTTCGCGGGCAGGGCCCGAGGGCGGGGGCCGGTCGATGCATCTGCAACGACGGCGAATTCCACCGCCGCGGCCGCGAGAGATCGCGCGGCTGGTCGTGCGTGGGCGGCCGGCCACACCGCCGGGAGTGCGCCCTTCACGCAGGTCGGGCCTGCTAGCCTCAGGTCATGACGCGCAAGGAATTGATCGAGACGATCCGCCGCCAGCTCGAGGAGAGCGGCGGTCCGGAGCTGTCCGTGGCGGCGACGGGCAAGGTGGTCGACGCGGTGTTCGCCGCGGTCACCGAGAGCCTGCGGCGGGAGGGGCGCTATGTTCACCCGAATTTCGGTTCGTTCTCGGTCCACGTGACGCAGGCGCGGCCCGGGCGCAACCCGAAGACCGGGGAGGCGATCGAGATCCCCCGCAGCGAGACGGTCCGGTTCAAGCCGGCGCGCGAGCTCAAGGCGGCGCTGGAGGGCTAAACGGCCCCGGGAGGCAGGTTCTTCAGGACATGTTCCTTGAGCAGGTAGCCGAAGCCGGCGTTGCGCAGGCGGACCAGCAGCGCCGGGACCTCGACGCCGAGGGCCTCGGCGGTGCGCGCGAGGTCCCAGTGGTGCTGCGCCAGCTTCTCCAACAAAAAGGCGCGCCGGACCTGGGCCGCGGACAGGCGGAAGGTCTTGCAGTACTCGAGCTCGCCGCCGTCGCGGAGGATCGCCTCGCCGAGGTGGTTGTCCTCGTCGGGCCGCAGCGCCGACATGAAGCGGCGCAGGCGGAACGGGCCGGTCCGGTGGACCGTCTGCCAGCGCAGGGGCTCGCGCAGCACGCCGGCGGCCATGCCGGCGGTGAAGGCGGTCCAGTCGGCGCGGGCGCGGGCGACGGCGGCACGCAGGCCGGCGAGGTCGGCGATCTCGGCCTCGCGCACGGCGACGCGGTGGGCCGGGACGTCGTCGTAGAGGATCGCGTACTGGTAGACGAGCTCGCCGAAGAAGTCGCGCACGAGGCTGCGGTGCAGCGCGCGGTAGTCGTCGGGGTGGGGGAACACGACCATCGCCGCCAGCGCGTCGGCGACGAACACGAGCGCGCCGACCTGGCGCTCGTGGATCTCGAACATCCGCACGGCGTCCTCGAGGCCGTGGACGTGGCTGCCGAGCGCCGCGCGCTCGCGCCGCGGCGACAGGCCGTGGCTCAGGGCCTGCCGGCTGTACTCGCTCCAGGCGACGTCGGGGCCGCCGAAGTGCAGCGACAGGAAGCCCTCCAGCGACAGGTGCAGCGGCAAGAACCGCAGCGCGCCCGGCTCTTCCTGGCGGACCATGCGGTGGAGCACGCGCACGCCGCCGAGGTCGCGCAGGCCGAGCTGCTTGTCGGTCAGCGCGGCGCCCCGGGCGGCCACGGCGGTGCCGTCGCTGGACCAACGCAGGACGTAGGCGTGGGGGATGTACGAGCAGTAGGCGACCGTCGGCGCGTCGGCGTGGCCGCGCACGCCGACGGCGTGGGGGCGACGGCCCTTGAACTCGAGTGTCCCAAGGCGCAGGTCCTCGCGGACATGTTCTTTGAGCAAGGGAACGAGGCGGACCGCCCCGAACGCCTGGGCCGGGGCGATCTGCAGGCCGCGCAGGCCGAGGCCCTGGCTGGTCTCGTCGAACTTCATGCGCCCTCCTCCAGCGGGGCGACGGCGGCGCGGCGCAGGAACACGTCGACGCGGCGGGCCAGGTAGTCCTCGAGCTCGGCCAGCGAGAGGTCGCCGGCGGCGAAGCGGGCGAACGCCAGCGCGGTCGGCAGGTCCTCGGCGTCGCGCAGGCCGAGGGTCGGGACGGCGGCGCCGAGGCGCCGCGGGCCGAGCTCGGGGGCCTCGAACACCGGGTTGACGTGGACGATGGTGGTGCGACCCGCGGGATCGAGGCGGGCTTTGAAGACGCGGCAGACCTCGCCGGCGCCGCCGGTGGGGTCGTTGTCGAAGCCGTCGGAGACGACGACGAGCAGGTCGGGCCGGGTCTCGAGGGCGTCGAGCAAGGGGCCGGCGAGGTCGGTCTGGCCGCGCGGGCCGGCCAGCAGCGGGTCATCGGCGGTAGGTGTCCAAAAGGGCATGTACTCGGCGCTCGCGGCCCGTAGCAGGGCGTCGACCCCGAGCGCGACGGCCAGCGAGCGGCGCGGCTTGTCCGGCGAGCCGGTGGTCGAGTAGGAGCGGTCGAGGACGGCGGCGACGCGGCCGAGCGCGAGCGGGGCCTCGCGCAGGCAGCGGCGGGCGGCGTCGTCGAGGGCGGCCTGCAGCTCGGCCCGCCGCTCGCGCCGCTCGGCCGGCGGCAGCGAGAGGAGGTAGATCGCCACGCGCGTGAGGCCGGCGCGGGCGAGGTCGATCGCCAGCTCGGCCACGCCCTCGCGCGCGGCGGTGTTCTGCAGGCGCAGCCGCTCGAGCGTGGTCAGGCGCGGGGCGATCTTCCGCAGGAACACGGCCCGGTCGATGTTGCGGCGGGCGGCCATGCCCTCGGCGACGGTGAACGGCAGCTCGTACATCGCCTCGTCGCTGAAGTGAGCCTGGCGGAAGGTCTCGAGCAGCGGGGTCTGATAGCGGCGCTGCTTCCAGCCCTTGAACAGGAACCCGCCGAGCTCGCCGGGCAGGCGCAGGTGGGTGTGCAAGATCAGGTCGCGCAGCTTGCCCCGGTACTTGACGGCGTCGAATTGTAGATCTGGCCGGGAGGACAGGTAGTCGCGGACGATCGCCCGCAGCCGCCGGTTGTTGACGCCGCGGGCGCGCACGGCGAGGAGCGCCCGGTAGGCCCGCGGGGCCGGCAGCGAGCGCAGGGCGGCGACCACGAGCCGGCCCTCGTCGCGCCGCTCGACGGGGCCCGCGTCGCGCGAGCTGGCCAGCAGTTCGGTGACGATCCGCGCGCGGTTGAAGTGGTTGACGCCGGCGGCGAGGGTGCGGGCGTAGAGCCGGCGGTAGTTGCCGCGGATGTAGTCGTGCAGGAACTCGATCGAGACGGTCTGGGCGCGGCCGTCGCTGTAGAACTCGCGCTGGCCGGTGCAGCAGAAGCAGGCGTTGAGGAACACCACCAGGTCCTCGCAGGTGACCCGCGCGGCGGCGGCGTGGCGGGTCTCGGCGGACATGATCATCGGGACAGGTAAGCCGCCCGGGGAAGGAGTGCTCGACTGCTTAGCGCAGCTCCAGAGGCCGAATTCGGAAGTCGAACGGAAGTCCCGCGGGCGGCCCCCCGAGCCTACCACGCGGCCGCGGCCGACACGGCGGTCGCGGGGGCGCGCAGGCGGCTCGCGGGCGCTCGGCGGCGCTCGCGGGGGCGAGCGACCTTAGCGGCGGCGCACGAAGTAGGTGCGCATGTTGCCGCGACCCTTGAGCGCGACCTCGCCGCGCTCCTCGATCTCGTAGCGGTTGGGGTCGATCAGCGCGTGCGTCGACTGGCTGATCTGGACGTGCATCGGCTGGCTCGTGGTCTCCATCCGGCTGGCGATGTTGACGGTGTCGCCGTACAGGCAAAACCGCGGCATCTTGGTGCCGACCACGCCGGCGACCACCGGGCCCGAGTTGACGCCGATCCGGATCTGCAGCGGCGCGCCGGTCGGCAGGGCCATGCCCTCGACGGCCTCGAGCATGTCGAGCGCGACGTCGCAGATCGCGTCGGCGTGGCGCGGGTTGGGGTCGGGCACGCCGCCGGCGATGACGTAGCAGTCGCCGACGGTCTTGATCTTGTAGACGGGGTGGCGCTCGATCAGCGCGTCGAAGCGGGTGTAGAGCCGGCCGAGCAGCTCGAACACCTCGAGCGGCGAGTGGTCGCTGGCCGCCCGCGTGTAGTCGACGATGTCGCAGAACAGCACCGTGACCTGCGGGTAGTGATCGCCGACGACGCTGCGGCCCTCGCGGAGGGTGTTGGCGACGCTCTGGGGCAGCATGCTGTAGAGCAGGTCGTCGCTGCGGCGCTTCTCGTCGGCCAGCGCCGCGGCGGCGCTCTCGGCCAGGAGCCGCGCGTCCTCGAGCTGGCGCTGCAGCGCGCGCAGCGAGACGTGAGTGGCGACGCGGGCGAGCAGCTCCTCGAGGTGGAACGGCTTGGTGACGTAGTCGACGCCGCCGACCTCGAAGGCGCGGATCTTGTCGAGCACCTCGTCGCGGGCGCTCATGAAGATGACGGGGACGTCGCGCGTGTCGGACTGGGCCTTGAGCTGCTGGCAGACCTCGTAGCCGGTCATTCCGGGCATGTTGATATCGAGGAGCACGAGGTCCGGCGCGGCCGCGGCCGCGGCCTGCAGCGCCTGCGGGCCCGAGGTCACCGGCCGCACCTTGTAGCCCTGGGCGGCCAGCATCTCGGTCAAGATCCGGAGGTTGACGAGGGTGTCGTCGACGACCAGGATGTCGCCGCGCACGGGCTGATAGGACTTCTCGCTCATGGGCCACCTCCGGCGGCTTGTAACGCGTGCCGGGTCAGGTCGATAATCGCGGCGTAGTTGTACTGTTCGAGCATGTCCGAAAGGACAGTGGCGGCCTGCGGCGCCTGGGCGCGGACGAAGTCGATCATGCGCGCGATGGTGAACACGTCGGCCTGCAGGCACGCCTGCTCGAGCGCCGACAGCCACGGCGACGGCAGCCCGTGCAGCGCGGCCGCGTCGACGCGGGCGAGCGGCGGGGCGTCGTCGTAGAGATAGGTGACCCCGAGCCGCTCGGCCAGCTTGTCGAACACTTGGTGCAGCTGCAACGGCTTGCGCAGGAAGTCGTCGCAGCCGGCCGCGCGCGCGGTCGCCTCGTCGGCCTCGAAGGCGCTGGCCGTGAGGGCGATGACCACCGTCTCGGCGCCCCACGGGCTCTGCTTGATCTGCTGCGTGGCCTCGATGCCGCTGACTCCGGGCATGCGCATGTCCATCCACACGAGGTGGGGACGCCAAGTCTCGCACAAGTGAACGGCCTCGCGGCCGTCGGCGGCCTCGCGGACCTCGAATCCGACCCGCGAGAGCGCCTGCACCAGCAATTGCCGGCTCTGCCAGCGATCCTCGGCGACGAGGATCCGGCGTGGCTCCTGGCCGGCGGCGAGGCCGAGGATCTTGCGCGCGGACCGCCGCGGGTCGTCGGCGCCGCGGCCGAGGCCGACCGGCAGGGTGAGGGTGAGCTGATCGGGCGCGACGTGGTACTCGCCGCCGAGCTGGTTGGCGATGGCGATCGCCAGCTCGGGGCCGCGGCCGGGCTCGTCGGTGTGCAGGCCGGCGTCGGTGCGGACGAACGAGCGCAGGCGCAGGTCGGCGAGGTCGATGCCGGGGGCGCGGATGTCGAAGCGCAGCACGCCGGCGCCCGGCGCGGAGCCCGGCTCCATGCGCACGCGGACGACGATGAGGTCGCGGCGCGGGACCTCGAGCACGTTGCCGAGCAGGAGCAGGAGCAAGTGACGCAGCCGGACCTGGTCGGTGCGGACGCGCCGCGGCAGGTCGGCCGCGCGATCGATGCGCAGGGCGACCTCGGCGCCGGCGGCTCGCAGGCACAACATGTCCGCGAGGTCATCCAACAAGTAGTGCAGGTCGAAGCCGACCTGGCCCGCGCCCTCGTCGTTGCCGCCGGTGAGCTCGTCGATCAGCGCGAGCAGCTGCTCGCCGCTGCGGTGGATGACCTCGATGTGCGCCCGCTGCTCGGCGCTCAGCAGCACGTCCTCGCGGAGCAGGTGCGAGAAGCCGAGGATGGCGTTCAGCGGGGTGCGCAGCTCGTGCCCGAGGTCGGAGAGGATCGCGGTGCGCGTGCGCAAGGCGGCGTGGAGCCGCGCCTCGACCCGCTCGAGGGCCGCGAGCGCGGCGGGGGTCTCCTCGCGCTCGGTGAACTCCCCGACGTAGTAGCGAAGGGCGGCGATCTCGTCGTTGAGCGCGAGGGGATCGTCGGCGTCGTTCACGGATCTCCTGCGGTCCGAGTATGCCCGAACCGGCCCGCGCGGGGCGGCCTTTCAAGGGCCGTAGACCCCAGTTCGCGCCGGCGGAAGAGGACCTGCACGGCGCGCCGCGGCACACACGCCGATTTCCCAACCGCGGCCACACGGCACGAGGCGGGCGCTCTCGCGGCCCGGGGCGGCCGCGCGCGCGAGCGCCGCTTGACCCGCCGCGGCGTCGAGGGCGATCGTGCGCGTCATGTCGGATCCCGTCCTCGTCGTCACCGGCGCCACCGGCTTCCTCGGGCGTGAGCTCGTGCATCACCTGCTCGCCGCGGAGCCGACGACGCGCCTGGCGCTGCTCGTGCGCGGTCGCGACGAGGCGCAGGCGCGGGCGCGCGGGGCCGAGGTGCTGCGCGACCGACTGTCCGGCGAGGCGCTGGCCGCGGCCGAGCGGCGGGTCGAGATCGTGCGGGCCGACCTCGAGCGCGACAACCTCGGGCTCGACAACGCGACCTACGCCGGGCTCGCCGGTCGCGCGACGGGGGTGATCCACGGGGCCGCGTCCGTCAGCTTCTCGCTGCCGCTCGAGCAGGCGCGGGCGATCAACGTCGAGGGCACGCGGCGCGTGCTCGACCTGGCCAACGCGGCCGAGTGCCCGTTCGACTACATCGGCACCGCCTACGTCGCCGGCGACCGCAGCGGCACCGCGCTCGAGACGGAGCTCGACGTCGGCCAGCGGTTCCACAACACCTACGAGCAGACCAAGCTCGAGTCGGAGAAGCTGGTGCGCGCGCGCGCCGGCGAGCAGCGGGTGACCATCTATCGCCCGAGCATCATCGTCGGCGACTCGCGCACCGGCCGGACGTCGAGCTTCAAGGTGCTCTACTGGCCGCTGAAGATCTTCTCGCGCGGCTTCCGCTGGGCGCCCGGCCGCCCCGACGCGGTGATGGACGTGGTGCCCTCCGACTTCGTGGTCCAGGCGATCTGCCACCTGCGCAAACAGACAGGTCCTTCGGGACAGGCGTATCACCTGTGCGCGGGCCGCGAGCACGCGGCCACGCTCGAGCAGCTCAGCACTGCGGCCAGCCGGTTCTTCGGCTGCAAGCCGGCGGTGTTCGTGAAGCCGGACCTGTTCGTGCGCGCGCGGCCGTTCATCGACCGGTTCACGTTCGGCAAGCTGCGCCGGATCTTGACCACCGGGCGGGTCTACACGCCGTACCTGTCGCTGCAGCTGTGGTTCGACACCTCGCACACGCGGGCGGCGCTGGCGGGTACCGGCATCGCGGCGCCGGGGGTCGAGGACTTCTTCCTCAACCAGCTCCGCTTCGCCCGCGACACCGACTTCGGCAAGAAGCTCGCGCACCCGGAGGCGTGAGGGCGGGCCCGAGTGCGCCGGGGCGGTCGACCTCGTGGCCTCGGCCGGCGGCGTGGGGTCGGCCGAGAAGCGCCAGGCATTCCAGCGCTTCGCCGGCGCCGGGTTCGACTGCTGGGACGGATCAGACCGTGACGCGGCGGTGGTAGGTCGCCCACTCGATGGCGATCAGCAGGGCCGCGGCGAGCAGCAGCAGGGCCCACAGCGGCTCGTCGCGCACCGGCACCGGCGCGGCGGCCTCGCCGGCGAGGGCGGCGGGCGGCAGCTCGCCGAGGCGGTCGTGCAGGTCGGAGGCGGCGACGCTGGCCTGGTTGACCGCCACCAGCACCTCGGCCCCGGCGGCCGCGCCGTCGACGGCGCGCACGCGGTAGATGCCGGGCTGCATGGCGCGCAGGCGGAACACGCCGGTGGCGTCGACGGGTACGGTCGATGGGCTGTCGGCCGGCTCGGGGCCGCGGACCTCGACCTGAGTCAGATCCTGCGCGCCGAGGCCGATCTCGGCGGCGGCGACCGGACGGCTGGGACCGACCGGCACGCTGGCGACGAAGCCGGGGCGGGCCTGCTCGAAGTAGCCGATGATGTTGGCGACGAGGATCGGGAAGGCTGTCCGAAGGGGCAGGTCGGTCTGGCGCGGATCGAAGCCGAGCGCCAGCACGGCCCGCGGGCGGCGACCGTCGCCGCCGAGCTCGTGGCGCAGGACCACCAGCGGCTCGCCGAGGCTGCGCACCAGCACGGTGTCGCCCGGCTCGGTGGCGAGCCGCGTGCCGCGGCGGAGGTTCACGTCCTTGAGGACGACGCCGTCGAGCAGCGGGTGCTCGCGGTGCTGCTCGGTGAGGAACGGGCGGACGAGCTCGCCGGCGCCGCGGATCGGCGCGGCGTCGGGGGCGACCCGCGCGGGGTCGAAGATCACGAGGTCCCCGGGGGGGAGCGGGTCGGGCAGCGGGCGATCGCCGACGTCGATGATGACGAGGTCGGCCTCGGCCAGCGACGGGTGCGACGCGGCGTCGGCCGGGCCTACGCCGGTGAGCTGGATGTGCTCCTGCAAGGTGAGCAGGGCCGCCTCGAGGAACAGGTCACTGCCGTCGGTGACGAGCACGACCTTGAACGGCGGCAGCGGGGGGACCACGGCGTAGGCCCGGTCGTCGTCGGGCGGGCCGAGCTGCTGCGGATCGGCGCCTGGCTCGAGGGACAGGTTGGCGACGAGGCGGGTGCGCGCGGCGTCGAGCTCGCGCAGGACCTCGCGCCGCCGCTCGCCGGGGCCGAGCTGCACGGCCTGGCGCCCGACCACGAGGCCGTCGGCCTGGACCTCGAGCACGGCGCTGGCCGGGCCGTCGCCGAGGTTGTGGACCTCGGCCAGGACCTCGATGCGTTCGCGGTCGCCGGGGTACCTGCGGGCGGCGAAGGCGACCAGCGCGAGGTTGTCGGCCGGCCCGCCGGCGCGCGCGACCTGGCACGGGATCGCGGCCGCGTCGGGGCTGTCGGATGAGACATGTCCCGAGATGCAGGTGGCGAGGGCGTCGCCGGCGGCCTCGTCGAGGGCGCCGTCGGTGAGGACGAGGATCCGGCCGCCGGCCTGCCCGGCCAGGGCGGCGCGGGCGAGCGCGAGGGCGCGGCCGAGGTCGGCCTCGCCGGGGCCGGGGACGATGCCGTCGAGGGCGCGCAGCAGCGGGGCGGCGTCGCGGCCGAGCGGGCCCGGGACCTCGACCTCGGCGCCGGCGGCGATGACGAGCGCGCGATCGGTGGGCCCGAGCCCGGCGAGCTCGGCGCGGGCGCGGCGGAGCAGGACGTCGAGTCGCGTGAGGCCGGGTTCACCGGCGGCCGGGCCGGCGACGCTGGCCGAGCGGTCGACCACGATCGCCACGGTCTGCGGGTCGCGCAGCCAGCTGTCGGGCCGCGGGTCGCCGAGCGCGGCGCACAGCAGCGCGAGCAGGACGAGCTGCAGCAGCCAGCTGAGCAGCCGCCGCAGCTTCTTCCACAGCCTCCGCGTGTCGCTCTCGCGCGTGACCTGCTGCCACAGCGCGGCGAACGGGACCACGACCTGGCGCCGGCGCATGCGCAAGAGGTACAGCGCCGTGATCGCGGCGGCCCCGGCGGCGAACACGGGGAGTATTTCGGGCCATGTCCATCCGGACAGGGTCATCGGAGCAGGCCTCCGACCCGGAACATGCGCAGCACGAGCTCGTCGAACGGGACGCTGGTCTCGGCGCGGAAGTAGGGGATCCCGCGGCTGCGGCAGCTGGCGGCCAGGGCCTGGCAGAACTTCTCGTGGGCGTCGGCGTAGGCGCGCAGGGCCGCGGGGCTGAGGGTGACCTCGCGGGCGTCGCCGCCCTCGACGTCGACGAGGGTGACGTCGCCGCGCAGGCCGCTGAGCTCGGGGTGAGCCTCGCGCGGGTCGATGACCTGGATCGCCACCGGCTCGTGCTTGCGGAAGCGCAGCAGGTTGAGGCCGTCGAACGCGCCCTGGAGGTCGTAGAAGTCGCTGAGGACGACGGTGAGGCCGGGCTGGGCGCTCTCGGCGGCGAGCCGCCCGCACGCGGCCCGCATGTCGGTCGGGCCGCCGCGCGGGGCGGTGCGCAGGAAGTCGAACACGCGGAAGATCCGGCCCTTGCCGCGCACCGCCGGCAAGGTGGTGTGCAGCTTGCGGCTCATGCACGTGAGGCCGACGCGGTCGAGGTTGGCGAGGCCGACGTAGGCCAGCGCGGCCGCGACCTGCTGGGCGTAGCGCAGCTTGCTGCCGCCCGAGGTCGACATCGAGTCGCTGATGTCGACGGCGATCCGGATCGGCAGGTCCTCGTCCTCCTCGTAGAGGCGGACCAGGGTCTGCTCGAGGCGCATCAGCACGCCCCAGTCGAGGTTGCGGATGTCGTCGCCGGGGCTGTACTCGCGGTGGTCGGCGAACTCGAGGCCGTTGCCGACCTTGCGCGTCTTGCGTTCGGCGCGCTGCTTGCCGCGGAACAGCCGGCGCGCGATCACCTGCAGCAGCTCGAGCTTGGCCAGGAAGGCCTCGCCGAACAGATCGTCGGCGGCGGCGGGCGCGGGCCGCTCGGGCTGGGGGCTCTCGCTGCGCTTCCAAAAGGCCAAGCGATCAGCTCCGCGACCGGTCGGCGTCGGCGGGGACGCTGGTGAGCACCTGGGCGATGACCTTGTCGATGGCGATGCCCTCGGCCTCGCCCTCGAAGTTGAGGATCACGCGGTGGCGCAGGGCCGAGGGCGCGACGGCCCGCACGTCGTCGATCGACGGCGACTTGCGGCCGTCCATGACGCAGCGGATGCGCGCGGCCAGGAGCACGGCCTGGGCGCCGCGCGGGCTGCCGCCGAAGCGGACGTAGCGCTTGACGAGGTCGGTGGCGCGGACGTCGTCGGGGTGGGTGGCCCGCAGCACGCGCACGACGTACTCGGCGACGCTGGGGACGACCGGGACGGCGCGGACGAACCGGCGCATCTCGAGCAGGGTGGGAGCGTCGAGCACCGGCCGCGCCGCGGCGCTCCTGGTGCCGGTGGTGCGATCGAGGATCGCCAGCAGCTCGCGCTCGCCGGGGAAAGGGACGTCGATCTTGAAGAGGAAGCGGTCGAGCTGGGCCTCGGGCAGCGGATAGGTGCCCTCCATCTCGAGCGGGTTCTGGGTGGCGAGGACGAGGAATGGTTCGGGCAGGGCGCGGGTCTTGCCGGCCGCGGTGACCTGGCCCTCGGCCATCGCCTCGAGCAGCGCCGACTGCGTCTTGGGCGTGGCGCGGTTGATCTCGTCGGCGAGGACGATATGGTTGAAGATCGGCCCCGGCTGGAACGCCAGCTCGCGGCCGCCGCCCGGCCGGTCGACCAGCACCGAGGTGCCGACGATGTCGGCCGGCATGAGATCCGGGGTGAACTGGATGCGGGCGAAGGACAGGTCGACCGCGGCCGCGAGGGTCCGGATCATCAGCGTCTTGCCCAGCCCCGGGACGCCCTCGAGCAGGCCGTGTCCGCCGGCGAGGAGGCAGGTGACGATGCCGCGGAGCACGTCGTCCTGGCCGACGATGACGGTCTGGACCTCGCGCAGGAGGTCGGCCAGGTGGTGCTGCAGGGCTTCGAGGTGCGCTTGCGTGTCGGCGATCGTCATGCGAGGGCCGGGAGAGCATACACGGCCGCCGGCCGCGGAGCCCGACGCGTCGCACGCCGGAGCGCAAAAGCGCCCGCACCGCCACGACGCCGCGGACAGGTGCGCGTGAGGACGCTCGTGCCGGCGGCGCGAAACCCGACGCCGCCGGTGTGGCTATCGTTCGCCCCAGAGACAAACGCTGCATGCGCTACGAAGGCAAGATCTACCGCCCGCCGTCCGAGGCCGATGCGTACATCCTGCAGGCGACGATCGGGTGCTCGTGGAACCGCTGCACCTACTGTGACATGTACAGCGACAAGGTCTACCGCGAGCGCGAGACCGACGCGTGCCTCGAGGACCTGCGCACCGCCGCGGCGATCGCTCGCAACCGCGTCGACAAGGTGTTCGTCGGCGACGGCGACGCGCTCGGGATGCCGACCGATCGCTGGCTGGCGATCCTCAAGGCCGCGAGCGCCGGGTTCCCGCGCCTGCGCCGGGTGTCGTGCTACGCGACCGCGCTCAACATCCTCAAGAAGACGCCCGACGAGCTGGCGGCGCTGCGCGAGGCCGGGCTGTCGCGCCTGTACATCGGCCCCGAGTCGGGCGACGACGCGACGCTCAAGCGGATCGCCAAGGGCTCGACCTTCGCCGAGCACGTGGCCGCGGCCGAGCGGGCGCGCGCGGCGGGGATCGAGCTCAGCGTGATCGTGCTGCTCGGGATCGCCGGGATCGAACGCGCCCGCGAGCACGCGTCGGCGACCGCCCGCTTGATCACGGCGATGGACCCGGCGTTCGCGTCGGCGCTGACGACCACGGTGGTGCCCAAGACGCCGCTGCACACGCTGCAGACCCGCGGCCGCTTCGCGCTGCCCTCGGTGGTCGACATGCTCCGCGAGCTGCGGACCATCGTCGACGAGGCCCGCCCGACCGACGCCCTGTTCCGCACCAACCACGCGTCGAACTACCTGGCCATCGGCGGCCGCCTGCCGCGCGACCGCGCCGCCATCCTGGCGACGATCGACAGCGCGATCGCGGGCGAGGTGACGCTGCGGCCCGAGTGGGCCCGCGGGCTGTAGCGCGCGCGCCCCGCTGCATGAGCGCAGCGCGGGCGAGACGCCCCTCAGGCGCGCCTCCGCCTCACTCTCCGCTGACCGCGGCGATCCAGCGCAGGAACATGTCCGAAAGGGCATGTCGTGACGGACCAGCTCGTTCGAGCATGCCCGTTGCGACATGCTCTTCAGGACTCGCCACCGAGCCGCGGCGGCCCGAGGGCGAGGACGACCTGCGCCGACGGGCCGGCGACGGCAGACGGCGAGGTCGATGCGGCGGCCACGGAGCTCGCCACGATCCACGCGTGCTCGGGGGTCATGATTGCGGCGGGGGACCCCGAGGGTGGCACAAGAGCCGCCGCGGCGATCGCCGGGCGGCTCTTGCTCGTGCTCGCGCTGGCGAGCGAAGATGACCGTTGGGACAGGCGCGTGCGGAGCCGTCAGTCGGCCAGGCAGAGCGTCGGCTCCATCGGATCGGCGCCCTTGCCGTCGGCGCAGCCGATCGTGCAGGGGTCGCCGGTGCAGTCGACGACCGCGGTGAGCTTGACGGTGCGGCCGTGACCCGGCGGCTCCATCACGAACTCGAGCGGCGCGGTGACGAGGCTGGTGCCCTTCTCGTCGAGCGCGTCGATGTAGACGCGGTCGAGGTCGTCGCCGGCGATCTGGCGGTCGGGGTCGAGGATGGCGTTGTAGCCCATGATCGCCGGCTCCTCGGGATCGCAGTCGAAGTCGTAGGTGAGCAGCTCGTTCAGGCCTTCCTTCTCGTAGGTCGAGACGCGGAAGTTGGTGACCGGCACGTCGCTGCACATGCCGAAGCCGCCGTTGAGCAGCCAGCGCACCAGGATCTTGGCCGGGGTCGGCGACATCGTCACGACGTCGGCGGTGTTCTCGGCGCCCGACGTGACCTCGGCGATGTCGGCCGGGTCGTTGTCGAAGTTGTCGGTCACGATGACCTTCTCGGCGTCGACGCCGCTGACCCTGACGTTGTAGCGACCGGCGGTGAGGCCCATGAACTGGGCCTGGCCGTCCTCGCAGGCGACGACCTCCTGGTCGATCACGTCGCCGGCGGCGCCGCTGGCGGAGTACTTGTAGAGCTCCACGGTGACGTCGGTGACGCCGAGGATGCTGCAGTCGACGTTCGCGCCGATCTTGAACGGGACGATGAGAGAGCCGGGCGGGTCGTCGCCCCCACAGGCGGGCGCTGCGACGAGGGCGGTGAAGGCGAGGGTGCTGACGAGGAGACGAGTGCGCATGGGAAGGTTCTCAGGGTACGAGCGTGGCCCAGGGACGCCGGCCGACCGACCTGTGTTCACGGCCGGCTCGCCCCACCCGCGGCATGGTACCGGCCCGCGGCCGCGTGACAACAAATCCGTCCGCGCTCGCGGCGGGCAGGCGGGCAGGCGGGCAGGCGTGCGCCTAGTCGCGGATGTAGCGGTGCGCGACCGCCCGCACGTTGCGGTCGCTCAAAACGTGAAACACCCGGAGGCGCTTGAGGGCGACCGGGGACAGCTGCCCCAGCGGGACGTAGACGATCTTCTTGTCCATGCGCTGCGCGAGCTGGCGCAGCGCCGGACGCGGCGGGGCGGCCGCCACGTAGACGACCAGGCGCTCGGCCGAGTAGTCGAGCGCGGCCCGCAGCAGCACCTCGGCCTTGGTGCGGGCCTCGCCGAAGTGCGGGTCTTCCCACACCCCGAACATCTGCCCGGGCGGGCGGTTGAGGAGAAACCCGCCGTAGAGCGCGCGGCCGATGCCGGGGCCGACGAGCTGCGCGAACGGGTCGCTGGCGTAGAGCGCCATGTCGCCCTCGTCCTCGTGCTCGCCCTGCCAGGTCATGTGCCAGCCGAACTTCGGCTCGGCCTCGTCGTCCTCGGGCACCAGCGGCTCGTCGTCGAAGATCACCACGACCGCGCCCGGCTTGCCGCGCACGAGCTGCTCGATGCGGACGTAGATCTTGCCCTGGTGCCAGTTCCGCACGGTCTCCCGCACGTCGACGCCGTCGAACAGGCTGGTCGAGAACGGCGCGACCTGGGTGTGCGCGTCGGACAGCACGCGCTCCGTGCGCTTGCGCAGTAACGCGCCGTAGTGCTCGAGCGCGAGGTCCTCCGGCGGGTACGAGCAGATGCTGTCGCCGGTGAAACGTTCGGCCCACTCGCCCTTGCGCCGCTCCTTCTCCCGCGGCCGCACGATCTTCATCAGCCGACGCCGCCGCTGCATCAGCTTCGGGTGGAAGTGGATCGTCCGCACGCGGTCGTGGAGGTCGCGCAGCGAGAGGTCGAGCGGCGGCAACTCCGGCCGTACGGCCTGCCATGGATAGGCCGTCGCGACCTCCCAGACCTCTTGCGCGTAGGTGTCGTCGACGAAGCCGCGCGCGGCGATGACGAGCTGGTAGAGGTCGGGCGCGATCGCGCCTTCCTCGAGCGCGTACGCGTGGGCGTAGCGCAGCAGGCGGAGGATCGCGCCGGGCCGGAGATCGCCGCCGGTGCGCTCGCGGTAGCGCGTGCGCGCCTGCTGGCAGATCGCCAGCAACAGGCCGGTGCGCCCGGTGACCCGCGGCCGCTCGTCGAACGGGTCGGGCGGCGAGGGCGTGCGGAACGGGTCCTGGATCGGGGCCTGGCGCGCCCGCGTGAACAGGTCGAGCACCGCGCCGGCGCTGGCCGGGCTCAGCGCCGAGGGCGGAGCGCTACCACGGCTGCGCTCGTAGGCCGCCTGGATGAAGGCCGGCTCGCCGAGCACCTCGGCGCTGGACTGTTCGGACAGGTGCCAAAGGACATGTCCTTCGCGCCTGGTGAGGCGGCGCAGCGGCGCCGGCGGCGAGGCGCCTTCGGCCAGCAGCGGGCCGAGGCGCGCGACCAGGCCGCGCGCGTGATGCAGGCCGCAGACGACCAGGACGGCGGCGTCGGGCAGGTTTTGGCGCAGCGCGAGGGCGGCGATCGAGCCGGCCATGAAGTCCTCGCGCGGGTCGTCGGCGGCGGCGCGCGGGCTGATCGACGCGGCGGCGAGGGCGGCGCGCAGCCAGGCGGCGGCGCCGACGGTCTCGGCGCTGGCGACGTCGGGCAGGTGATCGCGCGCCGACGGATAGTCGGCGACCTCGCGGTCGACCAGGTGGAACGGGATCCCGAGCTCGGTCGCGCGGCGCACCGCCTCGATCAGCGGATCGGCCGGCTCGACCACCAGGTACTGCGGCCGCCCGTGCTGGGCCTCGTTCGGGATCTCGAGCGCGCTCAGCAGCGGCAGGCGGGCGATCGCGCGGGCCAGCGGCGCGCCGATCCCGGCCGGCAGCTCGACGGCGATCGCGGCCGGGCTGAACTTCTCGATCGCGCGGCGGACCATCTGCGCGCACTCGAGCCGGCCGTGCAGCACCGGCAGGACGACGACGCCGGGCAGGATCATGTCGAGCTCGGCCAGCTCGTCGCGCGAGAGGCTGAGCGGGTCCGGCCAGGCCGGGCGGTAGGTCGCGGCGGCGTCGTCGAACATGGCCGAAAGTTCAGGTCAAGGCTGCTCGAGCGGGACCTCGCCGGGGAGGTAGTCGAGCGCGTCGTCGCCGAGGATCATGGCGGTGGCCTGGCGCACGTGCTTCTTCACGTCGAGGCCGCCGCGGTCGCTGGCGCCGAGCTTGAGCGCGTAGCGGGCGATGTTGATGCCGTCGCGGACCGTGAACGGCTGGTCGTCCTCGTGCGCGCGCTGGAGGAACACCGCGAGGTAGTGGAGGATCCGCGGGCTGGCGAACGGCAGGTTGGCCTGCAGGATCGCGGTCTCCTCGTCGCGCTCGGGGAAGTCGATGACGATCTGCGGCTGCAGCCGGCTCTGGATGTACTCGGGGATGTCGAACGTGCTGGCGTCGTCGTTCATCGTCGCGCAGAAGCGGAAGTTGCGGTGCGCGTGGATCTTGACGCCGGCGACCACCGACTCGACGTAGCGCCGGCGATCGAGCAGCGGCGCGAGCGAGGCCCAGCTGCGCTCGCTCATGCGGTTGCCCTCGTCGAGCACGCACACGCCACCCTTGATCATCGCGCTGACCAGCGGGCTGGCGGTGTAGCGCAGCTTCTGGCCGTCGGTGATGACCGGCGTGACGAGCAGGTCCTCGGGCCGCGTGTCCATGGTCGCCTGGAACACATAGAGCGGGACGTCGAGGGCGCGCGCGGCGGCCGACGCCAAAGTCGTCTTGCCAACGCCGGGCTTGCCGACTAAACGTGGCGACAGCGCGTGATCTTGTTCGTCCAACACGGCCCACGCGGCCAGCAGCTGGCGCTTCAACTCTTGCCGCCCGACCCACTGCCAGCGCATCTCGTCGGGCGGAGTGAGGCGCAGTTCGACGCCCTGGATGACGACGCTCTCCATCGTGCGTGCCGGTATATCAGGCGTCGGGCCGGCCCCGCGAGGACCTCGCAAGTTTATGGCGCTCCGGCGCCCCGCGTGAGACTTTTGTCCGGGAAGGGCCCTGGAGGGTGAATCTGGCGCCCCCGCCGCGGTCTAAGGCCGCCGGCGCGGGCCCCCGGGCCTGTTCGAGCACAGGAGCGCTGAATGCGAACCAGCCAACTTCTTCCTCACGGGCGTCTGCCGCGGGCGCTGACCGCCCTGGCCCTG
Organism: Nannocystis exedens; assembly: GCF_002343915.1. Classification (GTDB taxonomy): domain Bacteria; phylum Myxococcota_A; class Polyangia; order Nannocystales; family Nannocystaceae; genus Nannocystis; species Nannocystis exedens. The sequence goes on from NZ_NETK01000001.1 coordinate 9,311,128, forward strand.
TGGATCGGGCTCGTGACGGTCCCCACCGCGGCGGCCTCCCCGGTCCTGCTCGACCCGCCCGAGGCGGGCACCCCCGAGGAGGAGGAAGAGGAAGACGCCCCAGCGGTCATCGCGCCCGAGCCGGCGCCCGAGCCGGAGCCGCCGGTCGCGGCCAAGTCGAAGCAGGCCAAGCCCGGCAAGAAGCCGACGAAGTCCAGTTCGGCCAAGAAGCCCAAGGGCGACCCGCGCTGCGGCGGCAAGACGCCGATCTGGGAGCACAGGGTCAAGGCCGGCGACAACCTCGGGCGCATCGCCGGCCAGTACGGCGTGCGGATGAGCGACATTACGAAGCTCAACGCGAAGCTGAAGAAGAACCCGGACAAGCTGTCGATCGGCCAGATCGTGCTGGTCTGCCCCGACCCCGAGGTGCCGCCGCACCTCGAAGAGGAGGGCAGCTACACGGTGAAGAAGGGCGACTCGCTGAGCGAGATCGCCGAGAAGCACCACATGAAGGTCGCCGAGCTGATCGCGCTGCAGAAGGGCTCGCTGCGCAAGCGGCTCGACGCCAACAAGAGCGACCTGCGGCCCGGCGACGAGCTGACGATCATGATCGACCGCGGCATCGTCGCCGCGTTCGCGCCGACCCACGACGAGGACCGCGGCGTGCTCCGCGTCGGCATCCCGCTGGATCCAGGCAAGCACTATTACATCAAGCGCCCTCACCTGGCCTTCGGGACAGGCGCGACGATCAAGGCGATTAAGGCCGCGATCTCCAAGTACGCGATGCTCAAGGGCATCAAGGGCGGGCCCCCGGTGCACGTCGGCGACATCAGCGCGCGCGGCGGCGGGCCGCTCAAGGGCCACAAGTCGCACCAGAAGGGGGTCGACGTCGACGTCGGCCTGGTGCTCAAGGGCGCGGACGCGAGCGAGGTCCGCTTCCTCTCGGGCAACGCGGACAACCTCGATGTCGCGCGCACCTGGGCGCTGATCAAGTCCTTCGTCGACACCAAGGAGGTCCGCGCGATCTTCCTCGACTACGGGCTGCAGAAGATCCTCTACGAGCACGCCAAGAAGAAGGGCGTGCCCGAGTCCAAGCTCGACGAGCTGTTCCAGTACCCGCGGGGCAAGGGCCGCGGCTACGGCATCATCCGTCACTGGAAGGGCCACCGCGACCACTTCCACGTCCGCTTCCACCGCTGAGGCGGACCGTCGCGCCGCGCAACGCTCGACGACTTCGACCGCGCCAGCGCGCCATGGCCTGGCGGCGGCTCCCGTCGCAGCCCGCGGACGCGCAGAAGGCGCCGTTCTTTGGAGCATGTTTTCTGGGACATGCTCCCTCGGGCATGTCCTGGAGGGCATGCCCGAGCGGTCAGAAGACCGTGAAGCCGAGGAACGGGCCGAGCTGCAGCAGCGGGACGCCGCCGAACGCGGCCGTGAGGCGGGCCTGGCCGCCGACCACGCCCTTGACCCGCTTCTCGGGGTTGGTGAACACGTAGCCGAGGCGGCCCTCGCCTTCGACGCCGCCGATCGTGGTCAGCGCGAACATGACGCCGCCGCCCATCGAGTAGAACAACCGCTGCTTGGGACCGCCCTGGCCCATGGCCGTGAGGTGGTGGCGATGGACGAAGAGGCCGCGGTAGTCGATGGGCGACAGATCGAAGGTCTGCTCGTCCGCGCGCCCGACCGAGAGCGTGAGCTGATAGCCGAGCGCGGTGTTCCAGTCGAAGGTGCGGGCCCGATTCCTGCGCGGGCGCAGGTTGGTGCCGAGGAAGAACGTGAAGTCGCCGGACGGGACCGGCGACATGATGTTGAAGCCGAGGGTGTAGAGGTTGGCGAATACGAGCTTGCGGTGCGTGACCGACTCGGGCGCGTTCGCGGGCCCCTCGGCGGCGGGCGGGGCCGGGGTCGTGCTCGCGGGTAGGGGGGCCGGATCCAGCGGAGCGGCGGCCGGCGGATAGGGCTGGACCGACTGCGACGGCGGGTCCGGCTGCGCGGGCGCGGGCGCGTCAGGCGGGGCCGGGGACGCGGCGGCATCCGCCGGCGCTGCGACCGGGCCCGACGTCGCAGGTGCGGGCTGGGCCGCGACAGGCGGGGTCGGCGTCGGCGCGGACGCAGCCGGTTGAAGGAGCGCGAGCGACAGGGCGGCGACGACGAGGTGAGGCATGAGGGATGTCCTAAAGTTAATGTGGACCTGTCCTGAAGGCCATGGGATGCGGCGCCGCCGACGGGGCAGGACCTGGCGAGCGCCGCCCGGCGAGGCGCCACGGACCGTGAGCTCGCGCGCGGAGGGGGAGGCGACGAGCGTCGGGACAGACCCGGGCCCGCGCGGCGCGGGCAGGTCGGGCGCGGCGACGATGATCTGCGCGGCAAACGGCCAGGAGCATGCGAGGACCGACGACCGTCGATGTTTGCAGACGACGTGATCCGGCTCAAGCCGGTGCGCCGCCAAAGCCGCTAAGGTGCCGCGCCATGGCGACCACGCTGCGCACCGTCCCCCCCGAACCCCCTCCGCCGCCCTCCGTCCTGCCGTGCAGCGACCCGGCCACCGGCCAACGCTTCGGCGAGGCGACGGTGATGGACCGGGCCGCGGTCGTGGCCGTGGTCCAGCGCGCCCGCGCGGCCCAGGCGGCGTGGGCCGCGACGTCCTGGGCCGAGCGCCGAGCTGTCCTTTCGGACATCTTGCGCTACGTGGTCCAGCACCAGGAGGAGATCTGTCGCCTCGCGGTGCGCGATTCCGGGAAGACGATGGTCGACGCGGCGATGGGGGAGATCTTCCCGGTCTGCGAGAAGCTCCGCTACACGATCGCGCACGGCGAGGCCGACCTCCGCGCCGAGCGGCGGCCGTCGGGGCTCCTGCCGCACAAGGCCGCGCGCGTCGAGTACCTGCCGCTCGGGGTCATCGGCGTGATCGCGCCGTGGAACTTCCCGTTTCACAACTTCTTCTGCCCGACGATCCCGGCGCTCTTCGCCGGCAACGCGGTGGTGGTCAAGGTCAGCGAGCTGGCGACCTGGTCGTCGCTGCGCTACGTCGAGATCTTCGCCGAGGTGCTGCGGCGTCGCGGCCACAGCCCCGACCTCGTGCAGATCGTCACCGGCTACGGCGAGACCGGCTCGGCGCTCGTGACCTCGGGCGTCGACAAGATCTTCTTCACCGGCTCGCCCCAGAACGGCCGCAAGGTGATGGCGGCGGCCGCGGAGACGCTCACGCCGGTGGTCCTCGAGCTCGGCGGCAAGGACCCGATGATCATCTGCGACGACGCCGATCTCGAGCAGGCGGTCAGCACCGCCACGTTCGGGGTGTTCAACGCCTGCGGCCAGATGTGCGTCGGCGCCGAGCGGCTTTACGTGTTCGCCGGCATCTACGACGCGTTCGTGCGCGAGGTGGTGGCGCGGGCGAAGGCGCTGCGCCAGGGTCCGCCGCTGCAGGGCGAGGTCGACGTCGGCGCGATGACGATGCCGCGCCAGCTCCAGATCGTGCAGGAGCTGGTCGACGACGCGGTCGCCAAGGGGGCGCGGGTGCTGTGCGGCGGCAAGCCGCGGACCGACCTGCCGGGCAACTACTATCCGCCGACCGTGCTGGTCGACGTCGATCACACCATGCGGATCACCCGCGAGGAGCAGTTCGGCCCCGTCATGGTGATCATGAAGGTCGACTCCGAGGCCGAGGCGGTGCGGCTGGCCAACGATTGCCCGTACGGTCTCGGCTCGTCGGTGTTCACGCGCGATCCGGCCCGCGGCGAGCGGCTGGCCCGCGCGATCGCGGCCGGCATGACCACGGTCAACGACTTCGGCCTCGCCTACATGATCCAGTCGCTGCCGTTCGGCGGCCTCAAGATCTCGGGGTTCGGGCGGATCAACGGCCGCGAGGGCCTGCGCGCCTGCTGCAACGAGAAGGCGATCGTCACCGATCGCGTCCCGGTGCGGCAGGGCATGGCGCTGTACCCCGTACGGCCGGCGACGCTCGAGCTGGTGACGGGCGCGGTGCGGGCGATCTACGGCGCCGGGATCGGCAAGAAGGCGCGCGGGGCGCTCCAGATCGCCCGTTCGTTGCTGTCGCTGGCACGCGGCCCGCGGTCGACCGAATCGCCGTAAAGCTGGCGCGCCGACGAGCGGCGCACACCTGTCTTCATGGACAGATCGCGCGCCGGCGTCGGGCGGATCCGAACCCGGTCGGGCGGCTTGGCAGAGCGACGGGCCGTGTGGCACCATTCACAGCCCGCCCGGCTGGCCCAATGGACGAGTTCATCGCCGCGATCGTCAGCTTCCCCACCGTGGTGTTCACGGTCGCCTTGTTGGTCGTCGGAGGGTATTGGGTGCTGGCGCTGATCGGCGGGATCGGCAGCGACATGCTCGACGCGGCGGCCGGCAAGATCGACGGCGCCGTCGATGCGATGGCCGGCAAGGTCGACGGGGCGGTCGACGCGATGGCCGGCAAGGTCGACGCGGTGGCCGGCAAGCTCGAGGGCGCGACCGGCAAGCTCGAGGCGGTCGGGGGCAAGGTCGAGGGCGCCGCGGGGGGCCTCAGCCTGCTCGCCGCGCTCGGCTTCGGCAAGGCGCCGGCGACGGTGGTCATCAGCATGCTCGTCCTGTTCGCGTGGGCGCTGTCGACATTCGCCACGCTGATGCTCCGGGACTACGGGGTCATGGCGATGGGCGTCCACGTCGGCATCGCCTTCGGCGCGGTGGTGGTCGCCGGCATGCTGACGGGGCTCATCGCCAGCGCGCTCGGCAACGCGTTCAAGCGCCACCGACCGATCGGTCGCGGCGAGCTGGTCGGCAAGCTGGCGACGATCACCACCGGACGGGTCGACGAGCGGTTCGGCCAGGCCAACCTCCACGAAGACGGCGCCAACCTGATCGTCGACGTCCGCTGCGCCACCCCCAACGCGCTGGTCAGGCACACCCGCGTGGTGCTGGTGAGCTACGACGCCGAGGCCCACTATTACATGGTCGAGCCGTTCGAATCGAAGGACAGTATCGCCCGCCCGTGACGCGGCGCGCGTGAGAGAGGGACGCTAATCGCATGAATCCGACTCTGATCCTGATCGCCATCGTCGCCGGCGCGATCCTCCTTTTCGGTCTCATCATCGCGTTCGTCGTCACGCGATTCCTCCGCCAGGTCGACCAGGGCAAGGCGATCATCATCAATACGTGGGGCAAGGGCGCCCAGGTCGCGTTCTCCGGCGTGGTCGTCTATCCGATCATCAACCGCGCCGAGATGATGGACATCTCGGTCAAGACGATCGACATCGACCGCCGCGGCAAGGAGGGCCTCATCTGCGCCGACAACATCCGCGCCGACATCAAGGTCACGTTCTTCGTCCGCGTCAACAAGACCCCCGAAGACGTCTTGAAGGTGGCGCAGTCGATCGGCTGCGCCCGCGCGTCCGACCAGTCGACCCTCGACGAGCTGTTCTCCGCCAAGTTCTCCGAGGCGCTCAAGACCGTCGGCAAGCGGCTGATGTTCGAGGAGCTCTACACCAAGCGCGAGCAGTTCAAGGACGAGCTGATCGAGGTCATCGGCCGCGACCTCAACGGCTACATCCTCGACGACGCGGCGATCGACTTCCTCGAGCAGACGCCGATGTCGTCGCTCGACCCGCACAACATCCTCGACGCCCAGGGCATCCGCAAGATCACCGAGATCACCGCGGCCCAGAACGTGCGCACCAACGAGCTGCGGCAGAAGGAGCGCATGGACGTCGGCTCGCAGAACCTCGCCTCCGACGAGGCGGTGTTCCGCTACGAGCAGCAGCGCGCCGACGCCGAGGCGAAGAAGCACAAGGAGATCGCGATGTCGCAGGCCCGCGAGCAGAACGAGGCGATGCGGGTCGCCAGCGAGGAGCACAAGAAGACGATGCTGGTCCAGCAGGCCAACGAGGCCGAGATCGGCAAGTCCGAGCAGGACAAGCAGCGCGCGATCCTCATCGCCGAGAAGGCCAAGGAGCGCGAGGTCCAGGTCGAGACGGAGCGGGTCGAGAAGGCCCGCGCGACCGAGGCGATCGCGCGCGAGCGGGCGGTCGAGCTGCTGCGCATCGAGAAGGAGAAGGCGCTGGAGATCGAGCGCAAGGCGATCGCCGACGTCGTCCGCGAGCGCGTGTCGGTGGAGAAGGGCGTGGCCGAGGAGGAGGAGCGCACCAAGGACGTGCGCGTGCTCGCCGACGCCAACCGCGTCAAGGAGTCGCGCGTCATCAAGGCCGAGGGCGAGGCCCAGGAGCGCCTGGTCAAGGACGTGAAGAACGCCCAGGCGATGGAAGAGGTGGCCAAGCACGAGGCCAAGAAGCAGCTGATCCTCGCCGAGGCCGCGCTCGAGTCGGCCGACAAGCAGGCGAAGGCGAAGATCCGCGAGGCCGAGGGCCTGCAGGCCCAGGAGGCCGCGCAGGGCCTGGCCAACGTGCGCGTCAAGGAGGCCGACGCGGTCGCCACCGAGAAGCTCGGGATGGCCAAGGTCCGCGTGCAGGAGGCCGAGGCCGGCGCGATCGAGAAGCGCGGCATGGCCGAGAACACGGTCGCGCGCGAGCGCTTCGCGGTCGAGGCCAGCGGCGAGGAGCAGAAGGGCCTGGCGCAGGTCCGGGTCAAGGAGGCCGACGCGGCGGCGATCGAGAAGCAGGGCGCGGCCCAGGCGGTCGCGCAGGAGCGCCAGGGCGTGGCCCAGGCGACGGCGATCCGCGAGAAGCTGCTGGCCGAGGCGGCCGGCCTGGCCGAGAAGGGCAAGGCGATGCAAAACTTCGCCGGCGAGCCGCGCGCGCACGAGGAGTTCCGCCTCCAGCTCGAGCGCGACCGCGACGTCCAGCTGGCCCAGATCGCGGCCCAGAAGACCATCGCCGAGGCCCAGGCCCGCGTGCTGGCGACCGCGCTCGAGCACGCCAAGATCAACATCGTCGGCGGCGACGGCCAGTTCTTCGACAAGTTCGTGCGCGCGGTCGGCACGGCGCAGTCGATCGACGGCACCCTCGACCACAGCGAGACGCTCAAGAAGCTGCTCGGCGACTACCTCGACGGCAAGAAGAGCCTGCCCGAGGACCTCAAGCAGGTGCTGTCCGGCGTGTCGGCCGACGACCTGCAGAAGTTGACGCTGTCGGCCTTCCTGGCCGATCTGCTGCGCAGCGCCGACGGCCCGACGAAGAAGAAGATCCAGGCGCTGGCGGAGAAGGCCAGGGACCTCGGGATCCAGTAAGCCGGAGCCGTCATGGCAGAGGCGAAGGACAAGCCGCGGGACGGCGGCGAGGCGCTCGAGAGCGGCGGTTACGAGGTCATTCGCGCCCGCTTGGTCGCGCAGGGCAAGGCGCTGGCCGAGAAGACCACCGCGCTCAACGAGCGGCGCAAGCAGGCGTTCGGCGGCAGCGAGCTGCAGGTGGTCGCCAACGAGCGCGTGCGCACCGAGCACGCCTGCGTCCCGGCCGACATCGTGCAGACCGGCGGCCACCTGCTGCTCGGCTACAACGTGTTCTTCGGCATGAAGAAGGAGGTCGCGGTCGAGGACGTGTTCTCGATCCAGACCTTCGACGGCAGCGCGCCCGAGGGCCAGGCGATGCAGCCCGCCACGCCCGACAAGGTGCCGGGGCTCCTCGACGGCGAGCAGTTCGTCAAGGACTTCACCGACATCTACAAGTACTACAAGGACACGCGCCTCCAGCGGCTCAAGGCGACGGACACCAAGCTGTTCGCGATCTTCCAGATCGGCGCGGCGGCCACCGACGTCAAGGTGCTGCACTGGAACGTGCTGCCGCGCGGCGGGGTCCGCTACGTCGACACCCGCGGCGACCGCGAGCTGCCGAAGCCGGCCTCGCACGACTTCGAGTGGACGGCGACGACGCGCGAGGACCAGGTGTCGGGCCCGCACCCGCACGTGTCGATCAAGGACCTGGTGTTCGTCGAGACCGTCGGCGGCGACCTGACGATCAAGGTCGAGAACAACACCAAGGACGGCCTCGGCATCTACCGCGAGCCGGTCGAGGACGCCAACCAGGCGCTGGACGACGCCAAGTTCTTTTACGCGCTCGTCGGCCCGCTGGTGCTGCTGAAGATCCTGCCGTACCGCGAGCAGAAGGCCCGCTTCTTCGTCTACAACACGCGGCTCAAGTCGGTCGCCCGCATCGACGCGATCGGCCAGAGCTGCATGCAGCTGCCCGAGGGCCACGGCGTGGTGTTCCCCGGCGGGTACTACCTGACGACGGGCGACACCAAGCAGTTCGGCGGCGACACCGGGGCCTTCGAGTTCGAGCGCCGGATCGACGCGCCCAACGGCGAAGACGTGCTCTACGTGTTCTACCGCCGCGATCAGGGCCGCTACGTGCTGTTCCCGTACAACCTGATCCGCAAGGAGATGGCGAACCCGATCCAGTGCAACGGGTACAGCCTGTTCCGCGACGGCAGGCTGGTGGTGTTCCGCGCCCAGGGCGAGGAGCAGGCGCAGCTGCACCCGATGCAGGTCTGGCAGACTCCGTTCATGACGGCGGAGTTCGCGGCCGCGGCCCCGACCGACGGGTCGTACCTGGCGAAGGTCGGCAACGCCGAGCTGGTGCGCGGGATCAGCGAGGCGTTCAGCATCAGCCGGCTGATCGAGAACAGCGACCCGCGCCGCGAGACCTACGAGGACCTGATCGCGCAGGCGCAGCGGCTGCTCGACAACTACTATTGGCTCGGCAACGCCGAGGTCGGCGACCTCGCCAGCGACGTCAAGACGATCCGCCAGACCGGCGAGCTCATCATCGACGAGTTCGAGAAGGTCGTGGCGATCCGCAAGCGCGCCCGCGAGGCGCTGCAGGACGCGCAGACCAAGCAGACCGCGCTGGTCAAGACGCTGCGGCCGGGCGACTGGAAGAGCGTCGAGCAGTACATGCAGGCGCTGACGGCCCTGCGCAACCAGCGGGGGGCGGTCATCACCCTCCGCGAGGTGCGGTCGATCGACCTGCCGGCGCTCGACGTGCTCGAGAAGCAGCTCGTCGAGGAGTTCGACCGGATCAGCAAGGCTTGCGTCGAGTTCCTGGTCAAGGGCGAGGCGCTGATCCCGGTCGGCAAGCGGCTCGACGAGGTCCTCGCGAAGCTCGAGAAGGTCGACAACGCGGCCCAGCTGCAGCCGATCGAGCAGGACATCCAGGCGATCGGCGACGGCCTCAACGTGCTGGCCGAGGTGGTCAGCGGCCTGCAGGTCGGCGACGCGGTGGCGCGGACGAAGATCCTCGAGGACATCTCGACGGTGTTCGCCCACCAAGGCCGGGTGCGGGCGACGTTCCAGAGCGTCCGCAAGCAGCTGCTCACGGCCGAGGGCAAGGCCGAGTTCGCGGCCCAATTCAAGCTGTTCGCCCAGACGGTGCAGTCGGGCCTGGCGCTGTGCGACACGCCGGAGAAGTGCGACGAGCAGCTGGCCAAGCTGCTGGTGCAGCTCGAGGAGCTGGCCGGGCGGTTCTCCGAGTTCGACGAGTTCCTCGGCGAGATCGCCGGCAAGCGGGAGGAGGTCCACGACGCGTTCCAGGCCCGCAAGCAGACGCTGCTCGACGAGCGGCAGGCGCGGGTGCAGAACCTCGTCGCCGCGGCCGACCGGATCCTCGAGGGCGTCGGCCGGCGCGCGCAGACCTTCAAGACCGCCGACGAGCTCAACGCCTACTTCGCGGCCGACGCGATGGTGCTCAAGGCCAAGGAGCTGGTCGAGCGACTGATGGGGCTCGGCGCGTCCGTCAAGGCCGACGAGATCGCCACCAAGATCACGTCGGCCCGCCAGGACGCGCTGCGGGCCCTGCGAGACCGCCTCGAGCTGTTCGAGGAGGGCGCGCAGGTCGTCAAGTTCGGCACGTTCCGCTTCACCGTCAACACGCAGGTGCTCGACCTGACGCTGGTGCCGCGCGGCGACACCATGGCGATCCACCTCGGCGGCACCGATTTTTACGAGACGGTCGAGGACCCCGAGTTCGCCAAGACGAAGGACTTCTGGTCGCAGCAGTTGGTCTCGGAGACCGAGCGGGTCTACCGCGGCGAGTACCTGGCGGCCGCGGTGCTGTTCGCGGCCGAGCGCGGCGAGCAGGGGCTGACGATTGAGAAGCTGCACGCGGCCGGGCGCGAGGCCGGCGGGCTGGTCGACGTGGTCCGCAAGTTCGCGGCCGAGCGCTACGACGAGGGCTACGAGCGCGGCCTGCACGACGCCGACGCGGCGCTGATCCTCGACAAGCTGCTGACGATGTACGCGACGGCGGGGCTGCTGCGCGTGTCGCCGGGGCCGCGCGCGCTGGCCTGCCTGTTCTGGGCGTGGTTCGACCGCAACGAGCTCAAGGCGGTGTGGCACCGCCGGGCCCAGAGCGCGGGTCGGCTGCGCGCGGTGTTCGGGCACGGGGCCGCGGCGGAGGCGCTGGCCGGCGAGCTGGCGAAGGCGATCGGCGAGTGGGCGCAGCAGACGGGGCTGTCCTTCGGGCCAGGTGATATCCACCCCGCCGGGGCCTACCTGGTCGAGGAGCTGGCCGACGAGCGGCCGCGCTTCGTCACCAGCGCGGCGGCGCAGACGCTGTGGCAGGAGCTGCTGAACGCGCTCGAGGCCGGCGGCAAGCGGCGCGCGCTCGACGACGACCTGCGCGCGCTCGAGGGCCGCCTGCGCGAGCGCTTCGAGCTGGTCAAGGCGTGGCTCGAGGCGTTCGTCGCGGCGCTGCCGGAGCAGGCCAAGGGGGCGACGGCGCTGGTCGAGGCGGCCGCGCTGGCGCTGACCGACCGCAAGCTCGACCGCGAGGTCCAGACCGCGATCGAGAGCACCCAGGTCACCGGTCTTTTGGGGCAGCACCCACGGATCCGCGAGCGCACGCTCGAGCTGCGGCTCGACGAGTTCCTCGGCCGCCTCGGCGAGTTCGTCCGCGTGCGCGTGCCGGGCTTCCGCGAGTTCCGCCGCCTGCGCCAGCAGCTCATCGACCGCGAGCGCAAGCGGCTGCGGCTCGACGAGTTCATGCCGAAGGTGCTGACCTCGTTCGTGCGCAACAAGCTGGTCAGCGAGGTCTACCTGCCGCTGGTCGGCGCGAACATGGCCAAGCAGCTCGGCGCGGCCGGCGACCAGAAGCGCACCGACCGGATGGGCATGCTGCTGCTCATCTCGCCGCCCGGCTACGGCAAGACGACGCTGATGGAGTACGTCGCCAACCGCCTCGGCCTGGTGTTCATGAAGATCAACGGGCCGGCGCTCGGCCACGAGGTGGTGTCGATCGACCCGGCCGAGGCGCCCAACGCGACCGCGGCGCAAGAGGTCGAGAAGGTCAACCTGGCGCTCGAGATGGGCAACAACGTGATGCTCTACCTCGACGACATCCAGCACACCAACCCCGAGTTCCTGCAGAAGTTCATCTCGCTGTGCGACGCGCAGCGGCGGATTGAGGGCGTGTGGCGCGGGCGCTCGCGCACCTACGACCTGCGCGGCAAGAAGTTCTGCGTGGTGATGGCGGGCAACCCGTACACGGAGTCGGGCGCGGCGTTCAAGATCCCCGACATGCTGGCCAACCGCGCCGACACCTACAACCTCGGCGACATCCTCGGCGGCAACCTCGAGGCCTTCTCGCTCAGCTACATCGAGAACACGCTGACCTCCAACCGCACGCTGGCGCCGCTGGCCACCCGCGAGCAGGCCGACGTGTACCGCTTCATCAAGATGGCCCGCGGCGAGGAGGTCGCGACCACCGACTTCTCGTACGGCTACTCCGGCGCCGAGGTGCAGGAGATCGTCGGCGTCATCAAGCACCTGTTCCGCGTGCAGGAGGTGCTGCTGCGCGTGAACAAGGAGTACATCGCGTCGGCGGCGATGGACGACAAGTTCCGCACCGAGCCGGCGTTCAAGCTGCAGGGCAGCTACCGCAACATGAACAAGCTGGCCGAGAAGGTCGCGGCGGCGATGACGGCCGACGAGGTCGATCGCCTGGTCGACGACCACTACGCCGGCGAGGCCCAGACGCTCACCGTGGCGGCCGAGCAGAACCTGCTCAAGCTGGCGGAGATGCGCGGCCGCCTGAGCGGCGAGCGAGCCGAGCGCTGGGCGACGATCAAGCGCGAGTTCCAGCGCGTGCGCAGCCTCGGCGGCGCGGCCGACGACCCGGCCGTGCGCGTGGCCGGGCAGCTGTCGGTGCTCGCCGAGCGCGTCGAGCAGGTCAAGGACTCGCTGCTGGTGGTGGCCGAGCGCGAGGCGGCGAACGGCAAGGAGCTGCAGCAGGCGCAGCTGGCCCAGCAGGCGCGCCTGGTCGAGCTGATGGCGCAGGCGCATGCGCAGCAGAAGCCGCCGGAGCCGGAGAAGAAGCTGAGCACCTTGCCGATGCCGAGCCTGGCGCCGCCGACGACCGGAGGACTCGACTGGGCCCGGCCGATCGTCGCGCGGATCGCCAGCGCGCTCGAGAACCTCAACCAGGCCACGCTCAAGGTCGACGTCCACAACGAGCCGCCGCCGGGGGTGCAGGAACTGCTCGCTCAGCAGGTCGCCATCGTCGAGCGGACGCTGGTGCCGCTGGTGCGCGCGGCCACGGGCAACCTGCAGGACGTGCGCGGCCTGCAGGAGCGCGTCGATCAGATGCTCGGGATGTTGCAAGAGATCGACGAGATCCTCAAAGGCAAGTACATGCGCTGAGCGGCCGGCCCGCGACCCGCTCGAGCTCGACGCGAGGGCGCCATGCGGTGTCTCCAGGCCGCGGAGCGGCGCGGCGCGGCGAGTTGTGGCACCCTCGAGGAATGCTGCGGCGACGCGATTTCCTGGGGGCGACGATCGGGGCGGCGATCGCCGCGATGTTGCCGGGGCGGGCGCGCGCGGGCGCAAAGCCGGTGCGGGTGGCGCTGTACAAGGCCGGCGGGGTGCATCCGGTGGCCTTCGCCGCGGCCAAAGCGCTGCTCGAGGGGCGCGAGGGCTTTCGCCTGCGCGTGACTGTCCCCGGGGACATCCGCGGCGGGTCGCTCGCCGACGAGGACGTCGTCGTGTTCATGGGCGGCAGCGGTACGGCCCAGGGGCGCAACCTCGGCGACGTCGGCAAGCAGCAGGTGAAGGACTTCGTGGCCCGCGGCGGCGGCTACGTGGGCGTGTGCGCCGGGGCGTACATGGCGCTGCAGGGCGAGGACCAGTTCCACAAGCTGCGGATTGTCGCGGGCCGCAACCTCACCGGGGACTTCTGGCAGCGCGGGATCGAGGGGCTCGAGGTGTCGGCCCCGGGGCGCGAGCCATTCAAGCTGTTCTACGCCAACGGGCCGATCTTCACGCCGGTGGCCGTCGAGGGGCTCGCGCCCTACGTGCCGCTGGCGACGTTCGTCGGCGAGATCTACAACCTGTCCAAGGGGACAGGCCCCGGGGAGATGCCGGGCACGCCGGCGATCACGGCGTCGCAGTTCGGCAAGGGGCGAGTGCTGTTGTTCTCACCCAACCCCATCCTCGGCGGGCGCGGGGTCGTGCACGAGGCGCTGATGCTGAGCGGCCTGCGCTGGGTGGCGACGCCCGGGGACGTGCGCCCGGACGTGAGCTTCGCCGACGTGTTCGGCTGAGCGCGCGCCGTACCTTTCCTGATCAGTCCGTCAGGATATGTCCCATCGGTCATGTCTCATCGGTCATGTCCGATCAGACATGCCCCGAGAAAGCGCGAAGAGCTCCGCGACGGGCGTCGCGGAGCTCTGCAGGTCCGGCGGGCGGCTCAGATCTTGATGGTGCCGCTGAGCACCGAGTTGAAGCGCTTGAGCAGGCCGGCCGGGTCGGGGACCTGACCCTCGGCGAGGGCGGCCTGATCGTAGAGCAGCTCGACGTAGGTGCCGAGGCGCTCGTCGCTCGGGGCCTCGCGGGCCAGCTTGTCGACGGCCTGGACGAACGGGTGCTCGGGGTTGAGCTCGAGGATCCGCTGGCGCGTCGGCACGTCCTGGCGCGCCATCTTGAGGATCCGCTCCATGTTGCGCGACAGGCCGCCGCTGTCGTCGACGAGGCACGCGGCGCTCTCGCGCAGGCGCTTCGACACGCGTACGTCCTTGACCTTGTCGGTCAGCAGCTGCTTCGACTTGTCCACGGCCGCGGCGATCGCCCCGGCGTCGTGCTTGTGCTGCTCGTCCTCGGGGATGTCGAGGTCGCCCTGGGTGACGCTGACGAGCTTCTTGCCCTTGTACTCGGACAGGTCCTGCACGACCCACTCGTCGATCGGGTCGGCCATGTAGAGGACCTGGTAGCCGCGCGCGCGGCAGGCCTCGAGGTGCGGGCTGCGGGCCACCGCGGCCAGCGACTCGCCGGTGATGTAGTAGATCGCCGGCTGACCCTCGGGCATCGACTCGACGTACTGCGCCAGCGAGACCAGCTTGTCGTCGGCCGAGGTGCGGTAGCGCAGGAGCTCGACGAGGTCGTCGTGGTGCGTGCTGTCGGTGTGGATGCCCTCCTTCAGGACGGCGCCATAGTTGTCCCAGATCTTCTCGTAGGTCTCGGGCTTGTCCTTGGCGATGCCCTCGAGCAGCTTGAGCACCTTGCGGGTCAGCTGGCGGCGGATCGAGGTGAGGGAGCTGTGCTCCTGCAGCATCTCGCGCGAGACGTTGAGCGGCAGGTCCTCGGAGTCGACGAGGCCGCGGACGAAGCGGAGGTAGCCGGGCAGCAGCTTGTCGCAGCTCTCCATCACGACGACGCGGCGGGCGTACAGCTGCAGGGCCTTGCGGTCCTCCTGGAACAGGTCGGCCGGCGGCTTGCCCGGGATGTAGAGCAGAGCGACGAACTGGATCGGCGCGTCGGCGTGGAGGTGCAGGTGCCCGAGCGGCTCGTCGCCGGGCAGCACGAAGCCGCCCATGACGTGCTTGTAGAACTCGTTGTAGTCGGTGTCGGTGAGCTCGCGGGCCGGACGCATCCAGAACGCGGTGGCGTCGTTGACCTGCTTGCCGTCGACCTCGGTGTTGCCCTTGTCGTCGACGACCTTCAGCAGGATCGGGTGGACGACGTAGTTGCTGTAGCGCTTGATGATGCCCTCGATCTTCCAGCGATCGAGGAACTCCTTGGCGTCGGGCTTGAGGTGCAGCTCGATGGTGGTGCCGCGGGTGGTCCGCTGGCCCGGGCCGACGCTGAAGGTGCCGTCGCCCGTGCTGCTCCAGTGCACCGGCTCGGCGCCCTCGCTGGCGCTGAGGCTGGTGACGTCGATGCGGTCGGCGACCATGAAGGCGCTGTAGAAGCCGACGCCGAACTGGCCGATGAGGTTGAGGTCGGGCTTCTGGCCGCTCTCCTGCTGGGCGCGCGCCTGCTCCAAGAACTTCAGGGTGCCCGAGTGCGCGATCGTGCCGAGGTTCAGCGCGATCTCGTCGCGTGTCATGCCGACGCCGGTGTCCTCGATCGTGAGGACGCCGCGGCCATGATCGGCGATGACCTTGATCTGCGGCTTCTCGTGGCGGTCGCGCAGGTTGGTGTCGGTGAGGCCCTGGAAGCGCGCCTTGTCGAGCGCGTCGGAGGCGTTCGAGACGAGTTCGCGGAGGAAGATCTCGCGGTTGGTGTACAGCGAGTTGGTGACGAGGCGGAGCAGCGCGCTGACTTCGGCCTTGAACTCGTGCTTCTCTTCGCGGCTAGTGGTCACGGGGCACCTTCGGCAAAACGAATCGGAGGGTTGTCGCGGGCCGCCGGCACGCGCGCCAGCGGACTTCAGCACGCGGGCGCCACCGGGCGGCGTCGGGCGTGAAGGTAAACCCACCCCCAGGTGCGTCAAGTGGCGCCGGCGAGGTTCGCGGCGGGTGTTCGGGCGGCGCGCTCGGTCGCGGCGGGCGTCGAACCAATGATTCGTCGCGCGTGCGCGCCGAGGGGCGCACGCGCGACGCGTCGTCGACGGCGATCGATCCGCCGATCAGCCGATCAGGCTGCTCAGCTTCGGCGCGGCGACGTTGGCCAGGCGGCGGTGCCACAGCTGCGCGCCCACGAATTCGTCGGCGCGCGTGATGTGATCGGTGAGCCGCGCGGTGACCTTGAAGCCGAGCTCGCTGTAGACCTGATTGCTCAGCGTCCAGTCCGCGGCGCACAGCGCGAACACGCTGGCGGTCTCCTGCTTGTGCAGCTCGTCGAGCAGCGCCTTCACGCAGTACTCGAGCACCGGCAGCTCGATGTCCTTCACCGGCGGCGTCAGCATGTCGACCTTGGCGTGGCCGAACGAGCTGTCGGTCTCGGCGCCGACCCAGTACTCCTTTTTGCCGGTCTTGGCGTGGATCGCCAGGTCGGGGTTGAACACGCCGCGGCGGAACGGGGCGTACAGCGCGTCCTGGCCGACGCCGCGGACGATGTCCTGCAGCAGCACGGGGTCGCGGATGAAGTCGACGGTGAGGCCGCGCGGCTTGGGCACGGACTTGAGGTCCTTGTCCTTGCCTTCCTTGCCCGGCAACGCCAGCGGCGCGCCCATCTTCGGCGCCCCGCCCTGAATCGGCTCACCGTCCTCGGTGTAGACGCGACTCATGATATAGGCGTCGGCGGTGCGGAAATAACCCGGGATCGCACCCTCGCGCGAGAAGCCGACGCTGCGCCAGCTCTTCGAGTCTTGCTTCTCGACCACCGTGAAGACCTTGCGCAGACCCTCGGCGCGCGCGATCCGGTCGAAGAAGTCGCGCTTCTGCTGGTAGTTGCCGACGCGGTAGTCGAACACGCGGAGGTTGTGGTGCCGACGGTTCAGCAGGA
The DNA here is from genome assembly GCF_002343915.1 of Nannocystis exedens. Lineage (GTDB taxonomy): Bacteria > Myxococcota_A > Polyangia > Nannocystales > Nannocystaceae > Nannocystis > Nannocystis exedens. The sequence continues at coordinate 9,327,707 of NZ_NETK01000001.1, forward strand.
AACAGAAGTCGATGTCGCCCTTGCGGTAGTAGATCTCTTCGACCGGCTCGTCGGTCCCGGAAGAGATCTGGGCGGCTGGCTGGCTGGACATGCGTGCTCCTCAGGCGCAAAGAAGGCCCAGAGGGCCAGAAATCCGAGCCAGACCCAGAATGCGACAGAACGTCGTTCGGGGGCTGCTCAGAGGGTGAATCGAGGGGAACACAGGGCGGGTTCGGGGTGGTGCGTCGAAGGCGCGCCTGCAGGAAAAAGGGGCTGCCCGGGGGCAGCGGGCGACGCCCGGTCCCGCGCGGGAAGTCGCGCTGGGGGGCGTTTTTTCCCGCGAATATCGGGATACAGGTACCACCCCAAAATGTTGATGTCAAAGCCGAGCCGAAGGTAGATTGCCGCAAAGGCAAGAGTTTTCGCTCACTTGGTCGCGCCCGGCAAAGGACTCCTGGAGTGTCGCGCAGAAGTCGAAGTAACGATGTTCTAGGGCTTGCGCTGACGGTCGCCGGAGTGCTCGGTGCGGCCGGGTGCCAGTGGACCGAGGCGACCGAGGCGCCGGCCACCCAGGACGCGGGTTGCACCAAGGACACCGACTGCAAAGGCGACCGAATCTGCGAAAAAGGGGCCTGCGTGGCCCCCAGACCGCCCGAGGCGGCTGTATCTGCAACGTCGCGCGCGCCGGCGCCGGCGACCGGCAAGTGGGCCCGCGGCGGCCCCGGCCACGCCGGGCCGACGAAGGGAAAGGGGCCCACGGAGGAGCCGAAGGAGCTGTGGGACCGCGATCTCGGCGCGGTGGTGTTCGCCTCACCGGCGCTCGGCAAGGTCGGCGGTGAGGCCGCGGCGCTGGTCGGGACGCACGCGGGCCGCTTCGTCGGGGTGGCGCTCGGCGGTCCGCGCGCCGGCGAGATCGTGCTCGACGTGACGCTCGGCGGGATGGTGTGGGCCACGGCCGCGGTCGCTGGTCATCGCGCGTTCGTCGGCGCCGACGACGACACGCTCTACGCGATCGACCTCGACAAGCAGGCGATCGCGTGGACCCTCAAGCTCGGCAACTGCGACGGCGCGCGCGTGCCGGGCCCCGAAGGCGCCCGCTGCGACGCCGACGGCGGCCCGACGATCGCGCCCGACGGCGACCTCATCCTCGGCGCCGACGGGGTCTATCGCATCAGTCCCGAAGGACAGATTCGCTGGCACTACCCGGCCGACGCGTCGATCCAGGCCAAGCACGTGTTCGCGGCCCCGCTGGTGGCGGGCGACGGCACGATCTACGTCGGAGGACAGGACGGATTGTTCATGTCCCTCAGCGCAGACGGCGCGATGCAGTGGACGTACTCGATCCGGGCCGACGTCGACGGCGGGCCGGCGCTCGGCGAAAACGGGGCGATCTACGTCGGCGCCGACGACGGCCGCGTGCACGCGCTGCGCACCGACGGCAGCCTGCGCTGGAGCTTCGTGGCGCAGAAGGACATCCGCTCGGCGGTCGCCCTCGGCGAGGGCGGGGCGGTCTACGCGACGTCGTTCGACGGCAACCTTTACGCGCTGTCCCCGGGCGGCGACGTGAAGTGGGTGCTGCCGACCGGCGGCAAGATCCACGCGACGCCGGTGGTCGACGCCGCCGGCAACATCTTCTTCGGCAGCCAGGACGAGCGGCTCTACGCGGTGTCGCCGCGCGGCAAGGTGCTGTGGACGCTCGAGCTCGGCGCCGACATCGACTCGTCGGTCGCGATCACGGACGACGGCACGCTCGTCGTCGGCTGCGATGACGGTCACCTCCGGGCCTTTCGTTAGCGGCGAAGCGCTCTTCGGGCGTGCTTGCGCGCGCGTGCGTTTGCCGCGCGTCGTCGCGGGTTGCGCGGGGGGTTTGGCGTCGGCATCTTCTCGCGCGTGAGTAAAGAAGAGAAAAAGGGGGCTGCGGCCGCGAAGCTGGTCGTCAACCCCGGAGGCTTCGGCTTCGCCGAGCGCCTCGATGGTGAAGGTACTGTTTTCATTCCCCGCGGCCGCCTGGGCGCCGCGCTGGACGGCGACGAGGTGGAGGTCCACAGCTGGCCGTCCGAGAAGGGCTTCGAGGGAGAGATCGTGCGGATCGTGCGCCGCGGTCGCACGCGTCTGACCGGGCAGGTGCGCCGGATCGGCCGCGTCCGCGTGCTCGAGTGCGACGATCCGCGCGTGCTGCTGCGGCCGGACGTCGAGGACGACACGCCTGTCCCCGAGGACATCGTGGTGGTCGCCGCGATCACGCGCTACCCGAACGACGCCCGCGACGGCGGGGTGGTCCGGATCGAGCGACTGCTGGGGCCGCCGAACACGCTGGCGACCGAGCAGGCGAAGATCCTGCTCGAGTACAACATCGACCCCGAGTTCGCGGCGGACGTGCTGGCCGAGGCCGAGGCGGTGCCGGAGACGGTGCAGCCGGAGGACCTGGCGAACCGCGCCGACCTGCGCGGGCTCGAGTTCATGACGATCGATCCGGTCGACGCCCGCGACTTCGACGACGCCGTGTGCGTCGAGGAGATCGCCGGCGAGGGGCCGCACGGGGCGGTGCGCGTCCACGTGGCCGTGGCCGACGTGTCGCACTACGTCCGCGAGGGCACGGCGATCGATCGCGAGGCGGCCTGGCGCTGCTTCTCGTGCTACCTGCCCAACAGGTCGATCCCGATGCTGCCGCGGGCGCTGTCGTCGCACATGTGCTCGCTGGTGCCGGAGCAGGACCGCCTGGCGATGGTGGCGAGCTTCCGCCTCGAGGCCGACGGCGAGATCGACGAGCTGGTGCTCCGCGCGGCGGTCATCCACAGCCGCAAGCGCCTGACCTACGAGGAGGTCGCGGCCGTGCTGTCCGATGAGACCGGTAGCCAGCCGACCCAGCCGCCGGAGGTCCGCTCGCGGATCGCGGCGCTGCGAGCGGCGGCCGACCGGCTGCGCGCGCGGCGGCTGCGGCGCGGGGCGATCGAGCTCAGCGTGCCCGAGATCAAGGTGCTGCTCGACCAGGACGATCCGGAGCGGATCCGCGACATCGTGCCGACGCGCGCCAGCTCCGAGCTGGCGCGAGCCTACAACCTGATCGAGGAGCTGATGCTGGCCGCCAACGAGGCGGTCGCGCGCGTCGCCGTGTCGGCCAAGCTGCCGCTGGTCTACCGGATCCACGCGCCGCCCGACCCGGTGCGGCTCGAGCAGCTGGCGACGGTGGCCGAGGCGCTGGGCGCCAAGGCCGACCCGGAGAAGCTGACCACGCCGCGCGGGGCGCAGAAGTTCCTGAGCCGCACGCAGCACCACCCGCGCCGCGCCGCGCTGCACATGTTCATGCTGCGGGCGATGGCCCAGGCGCAGTACAGCGTCGACAACGTGGGCCACTTCGCGCTCGCCAGCGACGCCTACGCGCACTTCACGTCGCCGATCCGGCGCTACCCGGACCTGATCGTCCACCGCGTGCTCAAGGCGCACCTGGCGAAGATCGGCGGGCTGCCCGGGCCGGAGCCGGTGCCGGCGATGCCGCAGCGCGAGCAGACGGCGGAACAGGCGGCCCGCAGCAGCCTGCGCGAGCGGGCGGTCGCCGACGCCGAGCGCGACAGCAAGTCGTTGTTCGCGGCGCTCTACATGCGCGACCGCGTCGGCGACCGGTTCGAGGCCACGGTCTCGGGCATCGGCTCGCCCGGGGTGTTCGTGCAGGTCGACCGGCCGTTCGTCGACGGCCTGGTGCGCCTCGGCAACCTCGAGCGCGACCGCGGCGAGGTGTTCCAGCTCGACACGACCGGGGTCAAGCTGGTCGGCCAGCGCACCGGCTTCACCCTGACGGTCGGCGACCGAGTGGTGGTCGAGGTGATCGACAGCAGCGTGCAGCGGCGCAAGATCGAGTTCGCGTTCGTGATGCGCATGTCTGAAGGGACAGGCAAGCACTAGACGCGGGCGCGAGGTCGGGCCTGCTCGAAAGGACAGGCGATCGCGAGGGCGCGGTCGCGTGTCTCGAGGGCTAGGTGCGGCCGGCGTCTGGCCGGCGCGAGGGGGCAGGGAGGCGGCGCCGGCGACGCGATCGCAGCCCGGGCGTCGCGCCCGCGCCCGGCGTCAGCGCAGGCGGTCGAGGACGCCGTAGAGCGCGTCGAGGTTGGCGCGGCCGAGCTTGCGGCAGCGCTCGGGCGACCAGCCGACCAACTCGTGCGGCGAGTCGGCGGTGTCCTTGAACGGCTGCTCGAGCGTCATCGACAGGCAGCCGAAGCGGTCGGCGACGAAGGTGGTGCACATCGTCATGTTGGCGGCGCCCGGGGCCACCGCGTCGTAGCCGTGCTCGAGCTGGAAGTCGGGGCTGCTGCGCATCAGCAGGCGCTCGTACTCGTCCTGCAGGTCGAGCACGCGCCTCGTGACGGAGGCGACGCCGTCGGGGCCGGCGATGAAGTTGTAGGGCAGGGCCTCGTCGCCGTGGACGTCGAGGCAGAAGTCGACGCCGGTCTGCTCCATCCGCTTGCGGACGTAGTAGACCTCGGGGCTGCGCTCGCGCGTGGGCTCCTGCCACTCGCGGTTGAGGTTGGCGCCGGCGGCGTTGGTGCGCAGGTTGCCGCGGAACGCGCCGTCGGGGTTCATGTTGGGGACGCAGTAGAAGACGGCCCTGGCGAGCAGCTGGCGCGCGACCGGATCCTCGTCGTCGAGCAGGCGCTCGAGCAGGCCCTCCATGAGCCACTCGGCCATGGTCTCGCCGGGGTGCTGGCGGGCGACGATCCAGCACACGCGCTTGTCCGCCGCCGGCTCGCCGATGACGAGGAGGTCGAGGTCGCGGCCGTCGAGGGTGGCGCCGAGCAGCTCGTGGCGGCACCGCGGGGACGTCTGACAGGCGGCGACGAGGTCCTGGTGGCGCTCGTGCGAGTAAGGCGCGAAGTAGGCGTACCAGACGCTGTCGTGCTCGGGGGTGTGGCGGATCGTGAGGCGCTTGCCGTCGTAGTCGGTCGGCACGCGGAACCAGAGCTCGCGATCGTAGGAGGCGACGGCGCGGTAGTCCTTCCAGCCCGGCGGGTAGCTGCTGCTGCCGGCGTTGTCGATGTGCAGCGCGAGCGGGGTGTCACGCACGCCGGAGGCGCGGAAGTAGAACCACTGGTAGAAGTCGGAGTTGTTGTCGCGGCGGATCTCGAGGTGAGCGTCGCCGGGGTCGGCGATGTCGCGGACGAGGATGTTGCCGCCGTCGAAGTTGCTGGTGATCTGCATCGGTCCGCGCGAAGTGTCCGGCGCATCGGCGGTCCGCGCAAGTTCGGGCGCGTGACGAAGGAACCAAGCAAAACGCCGAGGTCGCGGGGACCTCGGCGCTGCGTTCACGCGGACGCGTGCAGGCTCAGAGCTTCTTCAACGCGAGGTCGAGCTGGCCGACACAGTGGTTGTAGGCGTTGCCCGAGTCGAGGCATTGATTGAACTGCTTCTCGATCAGCACGATGGGCTTGCTGGCCGGCTTGTGGGCGCCCTGGTTGGGGTCGCCGCCTTCGCCGCCCCACTCGCCGCCTTCCTCGCCGGGGAGGTCGCCGGTCTCGCCGCCGATCTCGCCGCCGCCGTCCTCGCCGCCCCATTCGGCGTTGCCCTCCTGGCCGCCTTCCTCGCCGGGCAGGGGACCTTCGCCGCCGCCGTCCTCGCCGCCCCATTCGGCGTTGCCCTCCTGGCCTCCTTCCTCGCCGGGCAGGGGACCTTCGCCGCCGCCTTCTTCACCGCCCCACTCGGCCTGGCCTTCCTCGCCGCCTTCCTCGCCGGGGAACGGGCCCTCGCCGCCTTCCTCACCGCCCCACTCGGCCTGGCCCTCCTCGCCGCCTTCCTCGCCGGGGAACGGGCCTTCGCCGCCTTCCTCGCCGCCCCATTCGGCCTGGCCTTCCTCGCCGCCCTCTTCACCGGGGTTGGGGCCTTCGCCGCCGCCCTCTTCCTCGCCGCCCCACTCGGCCTGGCCTTCCTCGCCGCCCTCCTCGCCGGGGTCGGGCGGGCCGCTCTCGCCCTGCTCGCCGCCCTCGCCGCCTTCCTCCCAGCCGCCGGTGCCGGGGTCGGGGACGCCGCCCTCTTCGTGGTGGCCGCCTTCCTCGACGCCGCCCTCTTCACCGGGGAGGCCGCCCTCTTCCTCGCCCTGGCCGCCTTCTTCGCCGCCTTCACCCTTTTCGTCGCCGTCCTCGTAGCCGTCGATATCGAGCTTCGAGATGCCACACGCGGGGATGACGAGCGGCGTGACGATCAGTGAGAGGAGCGGGAGGTTACGAAGCCAGCGGAGAGCGTTGCGTTGCATGGGAGTACCGTGACGAAAAAAGAACAGTAAGTGCGTCGATGGATCCGAAGCCGAACGATTTCATCGTGCCCGACACTGTCAGACTCGGCAAGGGGGGACGTCGGAATTGCGAGGGATGGCCCGCCGGCCGGCGACCGAGACCGCGCGTGTTGGTTGACTGTGTTCCGCGTCGCAATGGGGTCAGGGTGTGACCGGCCGGACGCGGTACAGTGCCGGCGGAGGAAGCATGGCAACAGGTCACGCGCACGATCACAGCCACCGGGCCCACAAGGGGCGCATCTGGACCTACCTGATCTTCGCCACTGGACTGGTGTTGGTGGCTGTCCTCGCCAACCTGGCGCTGAGCAACCCGGAGCTGGCGACCCAAGGGATCGACGCCATCGCCGGGCTGCCGGCGTGGGCCTTCCCCGCGATCACGGGCGCGGTCGGGCTGCTCATCTTCTATATCGGGCTGAAGATCGAGACCGATTGGCCGGAGCGCCTGGGGGCGCTCCTGGTGGCCGCATCGATCGCGGGCGGCGAGTTCCTGCTCGGCTGGCAGAACTTCGAGCTCGGGGGGCTCAAGGTCGTGCCCTATGTGATCCCGGTCCTCGCGTGCCTCGTGTTGATGATGATCGCCAACGTGAAGAGCCGCTGAGGACCGCGCAGGACGCGCGAACCCGCTGGCCCGACTGCGACCTTGCAGCGAGCGGCGGGAGATCGCTCCGCGAGCGGGGGCGCCCGTCCTCAAGTGTCCCTAGGGACAGGCGCTTCGAGACATGTTCAAGCGGGCAGGACGCCCAGGCGCTTGCCGACGGCCGAGAAGGCCGCGATCGCGCGCTCGACGTGCTCCGGCTGGTGGCCGGCCGACAGCTGGACGCGGATCCGGGCCTGGTCCTTGGGCACGACCGGGTAGGAGAAGCCGATCACGTAGATGCCCTCTTCGAGCATCTGGGCCGCGAATTCGCCGGCCAGGCGGGCGTCGCCGAGCATGACGGGGACGATCGGGTGGACGCCGGGCTTGATGGCGAAGCCGGCGGCGGTCATGCCGGCGCGGAAGCGACGGGTGTTGGCGCCGAGGCGGTCGCGCAGCTCGGAGCTGCCGGTCAAGAGGTCCATGACCGCGAGCGAGGCGGCGACGATCGACGGCGCGAGCGAGTTGCTGAACAGGTACGGCCGCGAGCGGTTGCGCAGGAGGGCCACGATCTCCTTGCTGGCCGCGACGAACCCGCCCGAGGCGCCGCCGAGGGCCTTGCCGAGGGTGCTGGTGATGATGTCGACGCGGCCGAACGCGCCGCTGTGCTCGTGGCTGCCGCGCCCCGTGGGGCCGACGAAGCCGGTGGCGTGGCTGTCGTCGACCATGACCATGGCGCCGTACTTCTCGGCGAGGTCGCAGATCTGGTTCACGCGGGCGATGTTGCCGTCCATGCTGAACACGCCGTCGGTGGCGATCATGCGCAGGCGGGCCGACTGGGTGTCCTTGAGGATCGTCTCGAGCTCCTCGAGGTTGTCGTTGGCGTAGCGATGGCGCTGCGCCTTGCACAGGCGGATGCCGTCGATGATCGAGGCGTGGTTGAGGGCGTCGGAGATGATCGCGTCCTCGGGCCCGAGCAGGGTCTCGAACAGGCCGCCGTTGGCGTCGAAGCACGAGGAGTAGAGGATCGCGTCCTCGGTGCCGACGAACTCGGAGAGGCGCCGCTCGAGCTCCTTGTGGCGGTCCTGGGTGCCGCAGATGAAGCGGACCGAAGACATGCCGTAGCCGCGCTCGTCGAGGGCGTCGCGGGCGGCGGCGATCACGGCCGGGTGGCTCGACAGGCCGAGGTAGTTGTTGGCGCAGAAGTTGAGGACCGTGCGCCCGTTCACCGTGATTTCGGCGCCCTGCGGCGAGGCGATCACGCGCTCGTGCTTCGTCAGGCCGGCGGCGTCGATCTCGGCGAGGATGGCGGCGTAGTGGTCGCGGGCTTTGCTGTACATGAGGACAGGTCCTTCGGGGCAGGCGGAAAGAGGGTTCACTCGCCGGCGCGGGCGGCCAGCGCGGCGAGCTTCGGGGTGAGGTCGTCGCTCATCCTGGCCAGGTCCCAGGCCGGGCGCCAGTCCCAGTCGCGGCGGGCGCAGGTGTCGTCGAGCGCGCGCGGCCACGAGTCGAGGATCGCCTGGCGCGCCGGGTCGGGCTTGAAGGTGATCCGGGCGCCGGGGACGACGCGAGCGACCTCGTCCGCGATCTCCTGCGCCGTCGGCGAGAAGGCGGCGATGTTGTAGATGCAGCGGCCGAGGCGCTCGCGCGGGGCCAGCGACAGCTCGACCAGGGCGCGCAGGGCGTCGGGCATGTACATCAGCGGGATCTGGCTGTCGGGGCGGCAGAACGCCTCGTAGCCGCCGGTGCGCAGCGACTCGTAGTACATCAGCGGGGCGTAGTCGCTGGTGCCGCCGCCCGGCAGCACCGCCGACAGCAGGCCGGGGAAGCGGACGCCGCGGAAGTCGAGGCCGTGGCGCCGGCTGTAGTACTCGCCGAGCAGCTCGCCGGCGACCTTGGTGACGCCGTACATGGTGGTCGGGCGCAGCGGGACGTCGTCGCCGACGAGCGGCGGGAGCCCGGGCCCGAACACGGCGATCGTGCTGGTGAAGATCACCTGGCGCACGCCGAACTTGCGCGCGGCCTCGAGGACGTGCAGGGTGCCGTCCTGGTTGACGGCGTAGGTGCGCAGCGGGTCGCGCTCGCCGGTGGCGCTGAGGATCGCGGCCAGGTGGTAGACGACGTCGGGGCGCAGCTCGGCGAACAGCGCGTCGACCTGGGTGGCCCTGGTGACGTCGAGGCTCGACCAGGGCAGGCCGAGGCCGGCGTCGCCGCTCGGCGGGGCGAGGTCGCTGGCGAACACCTGGTCGCCGCGGGCCCGCAGCGCCTGCAGGAGATCGAGGCCGACCTGTCCGCCGGCGCCGGTGACGAGGACCTTGCGGCCCGGGGTGGTGTGGGGGCCGACTGGGCCGTGGGATGCTGTCATGAGGGGACTGGCCGAGCTCCGCGCGCATGGTGGCAAATCGCGGCGCGCCGCCGCAAGCGGGGCGGGTCCACGGACCCCCTGGCGAATCTCACACGTCGCGGACCCCCCGCCGCTCGCGAGCGCGGACCGGGGCCTGCGATCGGTGCAGGCGGCTGCACACCGGCTGGCCTTCGGGACATGTGAGGGCGCGAGCGCGCGTGGGAGCGGCGCGGTCCCACCACGACAGCGACCCGTTCGCGCTGCCGGTGCGGCTGGGGCTGCTCGACGCCAGGGTCGAGCAAGACCTCATCGTCCATGTGCTGGCCCGCAACACCCGCGACGAGGCGGCCAACGATCTCATCGTGCCGATCCCGACCAACCTCGAGGTGGCCGACGCGACCCGCGGCAACTTCCCCGGGTTCTTCGCGCTGCACGGCGAGAGCAGGCGACGATCGCGGGGTGGATCGACACAGGCTCGTGCCATCCTCTGCCACCCTTCCGAAGGGCCGAGCTGCGGTCAGCACCCGCGGCGCGCGAGCCGGGGCGGCCCGCCGAACGAAGCGAGCCGCGGCCCTGGCGGCGCGCGACCTGGCGTTCGTGCCGGGTAGCGCGTCGATGCGCGGACCTCGAGGTGAAGAGGCTCTCCATCCCGGCGCTGCCGGGGGAGCCGCGCGTGGGCGGTGGGTCGGGCGACGCGAGCGGTGATTCGGCGGGCTGGTGCGCGTGGCCGCGGCGGCGACCGCCAGCGTGGAGGAGACGTTCGACCCGGGTGTGTTACGGGGGGCGACGGGTCGAGCGGCGAGCCGCAGACGCCGGCGCTGGTCGTGCCGCAGTCGCGCGCCGGCTGCGGGCGCTGCGACCTCGCGCCCGGCGAGGGGCTGCTCGGCGGGGCGCCGCTCGGGCTGTTGGTGCTCGCCCGGGCGGCGCCGGCGGCAGACCTGAGCTGTCCGCAGGGACAGGTCAGGTGGGCCGGTCGCGGCTGATCACGAGATGTCCCTGGGGACATGTCCTGGGTACCCTCAGGCGAGGGCGGTCGGGCCGAGGAGGGTGCGGAGGACGGGGTCGATGACGGCGGCGAAGGCCTCGCGGTGGTGCGCGCGGCGGGTCCTGGGCCGCAGGAGCCCCCAGCCCGGGGCGGCAGGGTGCGCATCATCGGGCGGGAGGTCGGCGGCGAGCTCGGCGCGCAGCTCGGCGACGGTGGCGAGGGCGACGAGGCGGACGGCGGGGCCGTGGCCGGCGAGCAACCAGCGGAGGGTGCGCCAGGCGAACGCGGCGTGGCGGGTCTCGTCGGCGGCGATGTCGGCGAGCCGCGCGGCGAGGACCGGGTGGGCCGCGAGCTCGGCGCACAGCTGGGCCTCGGCGGCGCCGAGCGTCTCGCCGACGCAGCCGTCGCGCACGAGGGCCTCGACGATGTCCTCGAGGACATGTCCCGAGGGAAAGCCGTCGAGCGCGAGCGGGCCGGGGCCGAGCGGACGGCCGGACCAAAGGCTGGCGAGCGACCAGGCGACCCGGGCGTGCTCGATCTCGTCGAGCGCGGCGCGCTGGGCCTCGGCGAGCAGCTCGGGCGGGGCGCCGAGCGCCATCAGGTCGAGGGTGAAGGCGGAGAAGCTGGCGACCGAGGCGTGCTCGAGCGCGGCGACGGCGGCCCAGTGACCGGCGATCGCGGCTTGCACGGCGGAGGGGAGGTCGTCGGGGAGGTCGATGTCGGTCAGCCAGTCGGCGCGCGCGACGGCCGGGGCCGTGCGGGCGGCGCCGGCGACGACGAGCGGGCGGCCGATGGCGCAGGCCTCGGCGCGGCAGCGCCAGTGGCCGACGTCGGGGTCGTAGGCGCAGGTCTGGTCGACGTCGCAGTCGCCGTCGCGCCGGCAGGTGTCGGCAGGGCTGCGGCAGGCGAGGAAGGACTCGAGCCTGCAGCCGTCGAACCACGAGGAGAACACGCAGCCGCCTTCGGGGCAGTCGGCGTCGACGCGGCAGAGGGCGGGGACGCAGCGCGAGTGGTCGTCGGCGAAGGCGTGGTCGCAGACGCAGGCCTCGTCGCTGCGGCAGTCGGCGTCGGTGCGGCAGCTGTAGTCGCAGGCACAGCTCGAGCCGAAGCCGGTGTCGTGGGCCACGCAGCGACCGTAGGCGCCCTCGTCGCAGTCGGCGTCGACCTGACAGCGCGGCTCGCTCAGCGGGCTGGCGAGGTCCTCGGGCGAGCAGGCGTCGAAGGTGAACGAGGGATCGCAGACCCCGCGGACGGAGGCGACCGCGAGCTCGCGCGCGCGATCCGGCAGGTCGGTCGCGGTCGAGGGGCTGCTGCAACTGGCGGAGGCGCCGAGGCCGAGCGCGACGAGCAGACGGCGGCGGAGCGCGAACAGGGACGCGGGCATGGCGGTCGCTCTGGATCGCGGCCGCGGCGCGGTGATCGACGCGACTCGAGCGGCTCAGGAACAGGGGTCGGCGATGTCCGGTGTCACGCGGGCCGATCGCGGCGCGGGCGGCGGACCGGCTCCCTCGCGCGTCGGAGCCGAGGTCGGAGCCGTCGCCGTGGGCGAGGCCGCCGCCGCTCGCTCACTCGCCGGCTTGATTGATGAGGGTGTAGACGCCGGCGGTGGTCAGGACGGCGAGGTCGACGCGGCCGTCGCCGCCGAGCTGGCCGACCTGCACGTCGATGCCGGTGCCGGCGAAGTTGCGCGAGGGGCCGGAGACGATCTTGCCGTCGCTGTAGGTGAAGATCTGCAGGGCCGCGGGGGCGAGGGCGACGATGTTGTCGACGTCGTCGGTGTTGATGCGCGCGCCCAGGAGTCGCAGCATGCCGGGCTCGGCGTCGATGGTGTCGCTCGACTTCTCGAACTGGCCGCCGCCCTTGTTGTCGAACACCTGCAGGGTGTTGCCGATCGGGTCGCTGTAGACGACGTTGGGCCAGGGCGGGGCGCCGAACTCGCCGAGGGCGATGGCGCCGGCGTGGCTGGCGTTGCTGGTGAACGGGCCGAGGTCGGCGCCCTCGAAGCCGAGCTTGACGGAGAAGCCGGTCGTCGGGCCGAGGTTGATCGAGTAGAGGAGGTCGACCTCATCGTCGGCGTCGACGTCGGCGGCGGCGACGTGGCGCGGCGGATAGCCGGGGTTGACCGTGTTGGGCTGGGTGAAGCCGAAGCCGTTGGCGAGGAGGTAGTAGATCCGCTGGTTGGCCTCGTCGGGGATGACGAGGTCGGGCAGGTCGTCGCCGTCGATGGGCGCGACGATCGCGGCGGCCAGGTCGCCGAGCTGGGGGATCTCGAGCGGCGGCTCGAGCGAGCCGAGCAGCGCGAGGCTGACGAAGCCGCCGGCGTGGGCGGCGAGGAGGTCGGGGATCTGGTCGTGGTCCCAGTCGGCGACGAACAGGCGCGCGGGCGCCTCGGCGATCGGCAGGGGCGTGCCCTCGACGAATTCGGCGTCGCCCTGGTTGTGCCAGACGCGGACGCAGGCCGGACCCATCGAGCAGGTCCCGAAGCCGAGCGCGAGGTCGTCGTCGCCGTCGCCGTCGAGGTCGCCGACGGCGAACGCGGTGGCGCCCTCGCTGCCGTCGACGGGCTTGTCCCACGGCCGGAACAGCCGGCGGCAGTTGGCCTCGCAGTCGTCGCCGGCGATCTGGTTGCCGTCGTCGCACTGCTCGCCGAGCTCTTGCTCGCCGTTGCCGCAGACAGGGCCGTCGTCGGTGGTGCCCGGCGATCCGCCGGTGTCGATGGGGCCGCTGCTGGCCGGAGGACTCGTGCTGGTGCCGTGGTCGCCGGTGGTCGCGGGGTCGAGGCTCGCGCCCGAGGTCGCGTCGTCGCTGTCGCCGGCCAAGAACAGCGGGTTCGGCACGAAGCACGCGCTCGCGCCGGCGACGAGCGCGAGCAGGCCCGCGATCCGACAGTCGACCATGATCGCAGGTTATGTCAGCGGCCTCGCGCTCGTCCACGCGAGGCCGCGGAGCGCGGGATTGCCCGCAGTCTGCGATCTCAGGGGGCGACGTGATGCAGGAGGAAGGCCAGCGTGTCGGCCTCGCGGGCGATGGTCTGGTGCAGCAGGTCGGCGCCGCCGTGACCGGCGTTCGACTCGATGCGCAGCCACGCCGGGCGCTTGCTGGCGTGCTGGATCTGGGCGGTGAACTTGCGTGCGTGCATGGGGTCCACGCGATCGTCGCTGTCGGCGGCGAGCATCAGCATCGCGGGGTATCGCGTTCCCGCCGTCACATGATGATATGGCGAGTACGGATAGATGTAGGCGAAATCGCGCGGATCTTCGGGGTCGCCGTATTCGGGGATCCACGTCTTGCCGGCGCCGAATTGGGTGTACCTGACCATGTCGAGCAGGGGCACCGCGCAGGCGGCCGCACGCGCCAGCTCGGGGTGCTGGACCATGGTGGCGCCGACGAGGAGTCCGCCGTTGCTGCCGCCCATGATGGCCAGGCGCTCGTGCCGGGTGTACCCGCGTTCGACGAGCGCCCGGGCGGCCGCGGCGAAGTCGTCGAACACGTTCTGCTTGTGCTCGCGCATGCCGGCGCGGTGCCAGTCCTCGCCGTACTCGCCGCCGCCGCGCAGGTTGGGCACGGCGAACACGCCGCCGTGCTCGAGCCAGACGACGGCGCGAGCCGAGAACGCGGGGGTCATGCTGACGGAGAAGCCGCCGTAGCCGGTGAGGAGGGCGGGGGCGTCGGCCGACAGCGGGAGGTCGCGACGCCGCACGACGAACATGGAGATCGGGGTGCCGTCCTTCGAGGGGTAGCGGACCTGCTCGACGACGAAGCGGCTGGTGTCGACCGGGAGATCGATGCGCTGCCACAGCCGCGTGGCGCCGGTGGCGATCGAGGTCTCGAAGATCTGGCTCGGCTCGGTGAAGGACGAGAAGCTGAAGTAGGCCCGATCCTCGTCGGGGTTGCCGACGAGGCCGCCGGCGCTGCCGAGGCCGGGGAGCGGCAGCTCGCGGACGAAGCTGCCGTCGAGCCCGCGCACGACGACGGCGCTGTGAGCGTCCCGCAAGTAGGCGAGCACGAGCCGCTCGCCGACGACCTGCAGGCCCTCGAGGGTGGCGTCGGTCTCGGGCACGAGCAGCTTCCAGTCCTCGCGCGCGGGGTTCCTCGGGTCGACCTCGAACACGCGGTAGCGCGGGGCGCCGTCGTTGGTGTGGACGTAGAAGCGGTCGCGCCAGGCGGTGACGTCGTAGATGGCGCGCCGGCCGACGACGAGCGGCTTCCACGCGGTGTCGCCGGCGTGGAGGTCGCGCAGGTAGACGTCGCTGCTGGTCCAGCCGTGTTGATGGTGGAGGAACAGCCACCGCCCGTCGCGCGACAGGCCGACGCCGACGAACCGCGAGGGGTCGCCGGTGGCGGGCGCGACGATGCTGTCCTTCGCGGCAGGTTCGCCGACGCGGTGGAACCGGACCTCGGCGTGGCCGGGCAGCTCGGACGGCGGGATGCTCGGGTCGGTCGGCAGCCACACGTAGTAGAAGCCGCTGCCGTCGGGGGTCCACGCCGGCGAGGCGTAGCGGGCGCCCTCGATGACGTCGGGCAGGTCGTGGCCGCTCGCGAGGTCGCGCAGGTAGAGCGTCGAGGCGTCGGCGTTGTTGCGGCTGAGCTTGTAGGCGACCAGGCGCCCGGCGAAGTCGGGGAAGATGCCGTGGACCGCGACGCTGCCGTCGGGGCTGAGCTTGTTCGGGTCGAGCAGCACCTCCTCGCGGCCGTGCTCGCCGCGGCGGAGGTAGTAGATCGGCTTCTGCACGCCCTTGTGCCGGCGGGTGTAGAAGTAAATGCCGCCGCGGTGATAGGGCGCGGACATGGCGTCGATGTCGAGCAGCTCGCCGAGCCGCGCGGCGATGGCGTCGCGCCGCGGCAGCGCCTGCAGCCGCTCGCGCGCGTAGTCGTCCTGCGCGGTCATCCACGCCTTCACCTCCGGATCGCCCTCGACCTCGAGCCAGCGGTACGGGTCGGCGACGGGGGTGTCGTGGATCGTCTCGACGAGGTCCTGGCGGCGCGTGGCCGGCGGGGGATCGTCGCAGGTCTCGCGCACGCCGGGGAGCGCGGGCGCCGATGCGGAGTCAGTGCAGGCGCCGAGGAGGGCGACGGTGACGGCGAACAGGGAGCTCCTGGCCATGCGCCGACGATAACATCAGCGCGAGTCGGCGAAACAGGAGAGGTCGCCCTTGATCCGCGCGCGCTCGGCGAGGTAGCGCGCTCCCAGCTCGGTGGCCTGGACCTCGCTCAGCGCCTGCCGGGCGAGCGCCAGCAGCTCGGTCTTCTCGACCCGGAAGTGGGTCCGGACGGCGTCGGCCAGCGCGGCGAGCCGGACGGACCACTTCTCGTCGCCGGCCGGCAGCAGCTCGAGGTCCGCGTGCGCGGCCCGGATCCGCTCGAGCTCCTCGAGGCCCTCGACGACCTGGGCCCGGGCCCGCTCGTCGTGCAAGAGGTGGCCGTAGAGGACGGACCCCTTGGCCCGCGCGTGGGCGGTCAACTCGCACACGAACCGCGGCAACAGCCCGCGCGCCGCGGCTTCCGGGGCCGCCTGGATGTCGGCGAGCAGCGCGCCGAGGGCTTCGTGGTCGCGCTCGAGGAGGTCCCAGATCGTCGGCTCGGACATCTCAAGTGGTTATGCGGGCGATCGCGGCGCGCACCAGCGGGGCGAGGTCGCAGCGCCGCCTGGCGCGGAGCTGCGCGGCCGGGCAGCGGCGGCCGGACCGCCCCGGGCCGCGCCGGCGCAGTCGTCGCCGTCGCGGCGCATGTCTTTGCGGGCATGTCCGATCGGGAATGTCGTCAATGCGGCGTTGATGCCGGCCTGCGCTCCGATCTCCGGTGGTGACCGTCACAGCGGCGGGTCGCTCGTGCGCCTCGACGGTGCGTCGGGTTCGGCCGCGGAACGCGGTGCACTCGCGTCACAGCGGAGGTTCGCGGGCGAACGATCGCGCCGAGGCGGGCGCGGATGCTGACGGGTTCTTGATGGCGCGCGAGCCGACCTCGACCCACCTTCTGATCGCGCGGCTGTCCGCGCGAATGGCCGCGCCGACGAACGGGATGTTCGTACGGCCGCGGGAGGGGGCCTCGTATGCGAATGCGTAGAATGTTCGAAGTGGGGACGACCGTCGCGCTCCTCGCGGCGTGCAACGGCGACCGCGCCGAGGTGTCGGCGAGCGACAGCGGCTTCGGCGTCGCGACCGAGACGAGCCAATCACCGCCGGCGTCGACGACGACGACGACGGGGATGGAATCATCGCAGTCGACCGGGACCGGGACGGCGTCGGAGGGCGACGATTCGGACAGCGAGACCGTCGAGCCCGGCACGACCGGAAGCGAGACCGGAACCTCGAGCACGACGGAGTCGGCGGCGCCGTTCTGCGGCGACGGTCACGTCGACCCGGGTGAGGCGTGCGACGAGGGCGACAACAACGGGCTCGGGATCGGCTGCGGCGCGGGCTGCGTGCTCGAGGTGTGCGGCGACGGGCTGCCCGGCCCCGGCGAGGAGTGCGACTTCGGCTGGCTCAACGGGCCCGAGAGCGGCTGCTCGGAGACCTGCCAGATCGCGCCGTCGGCGTGCGGGACGCAGTCGGCGGAGCCGGTGCTGGTGCCGCGCCCGGTCGACATCATCATCGTGATCGACAACTCGGGCAGCATGGCGGCCGAGATCAAGGGCGTGCAGGACAACATCAACGAGAACTTCGCCGAGATCATCGGCGAGAGCGGGCTCGACTACCGCGTCATCCTCCTCTCGCGCTACGGCAAGTACACCTCGACGCAGGTGTGCATCGAGGCGCCGCTGTCCGGCATCCCCAAGGGCGGCTGCACCAACCCGCCGAGCCAGCCGATCAACAACCCGGGCAAGTTCTATCATTACAGCGTGGAGATCGACAGCACCGACTCGTGGTGCCGCATGCTCGACACGTTCAACGGGGTGCAGCAAGACCTGTTCAAGTTCGCCCCGAAGGGCTGGCAGGCGTGGCTGCGCCCGGAGGCGTTCAAGATCGTGATCGAGGTGTCGGACGACCGGGTGGTCTGCTCGCACGGCAACGATCACTACAACGACAACAACACGATCGCCGGCGGGGCCAACGCGGCCGAGAAGTTCGACGCCAAGCTGCGCGAGCTGTCGCCGCTGCACTTCGGACCGACGCCCGAGACCCGCAACTACAGCTATTACAGCATCGTCGGGATGTCGTTCAACGACCCGCCCGACCAGCCCTATGCGGCGGAGGACCCGATCGTGACCACCAAGTGCCCGAGCGGGGTCAACGGCGGGATCGGCCACCAGAGCCTGTCGGTGGCCACCGGTGCGCTGCGCTTCCCGCTGTGCGACACGACCTCCTACGACGCGCTGTTCCAGGCGCTCGCCGGCGGGGTGATCGCCGACGCGACCATCGCGTGCGACTTCGCCATCCCGCCGCCGCCCGAGGGCAAGGAGCTCGACGAGGACTCGATCCTGGTCAAGTTCACGCCGATGGACGCGGTCGAGCCGGAGGTGTTCCAGCAGGTCGAAGGCGCCGGCTGGTGCGCGCCGAAGTCGTTCTACCTCGACGACGGCAAGGTCGTGCTGTGCCCCGAGACCTGCCTCGCGGTCCAGAACGACAAGGAGGCCGAGATCGAGGTCGAGTTCAAGTGCGCGCCCATCGATCCCGGCTAGCGCGGCTTGCCTCGCCGGCCGCCCGCGAGTATGGTCTGCCCGTCATGCGCGACCAGGTCCGCCCGCGCTCCGTCCGCGCCCTCCGGGTGCGCGGCGGCGTGCTCGTCGGTCGCGCTTGAACATCACCTGTCCTTCGCGCCATCCGGGTGCAGCCGATCTTCGACCTCGCACGGTCGACCCGATCGAGGCCGCGCCGGCCCGGGTGGCGCGCTGCGTTCGCGACGGCGCGGCCGGACAGGCAGCCATGAAGACCACGCTCATCATCGAGATCAGAGCCGCCGAGGGCGGTGACGACGCCAAGTTGCTCGTGCACGAGCAGTTCGCGGTGTACCAGAAGCTGGCGGTGCGGGAGCACCTTTGACCTGGAAGTGATCGACGCGCGCCCGGGGTTCCTCTGTTTCAAGGCGACCGGCGCCGCGGCGCCGCGGTGGTTCGCCGGCGAGGCGGGCGGTCACCGCTGGCAGCGGGTGCCGCCGACCGAGAAGCGCGGCCGGGTCCACTCGAGCACGGTGACGGTGGTGGTGCTCGAGCCGGCGTCGGCGGTGGAGGTGGAGATCCGCCCGGAGGACCTCGAGGAGGACTTCTGCCGCGGCAGCGGCAAGGGCGGGCAGCACCGCAACAAGACGGCGACGGCGGTGCACCTGCGCCACAAGCCGAGCGGCCACCACGTGCGCGTCGACGGCGGTCGCAGCCAGAGCATCAACCGTGAGACCGCGCTCGAGCTGCTGCGCGCGCGGCTATCGGCCGAGCGGCGCGAGGCGGCGCGGGCGGACCGCTGCGCCGCGCGCAAGGCTCAGGCCGGTAGCGGCATGCGCGGCGACAAGATCCGGACGATCCAGGTCCAGGGCGACGTCGTCGTCGACCACCGGCGCGGCACGCGGATGACGTACCGCCGGTTCGTGCGCGGCCACCTCGAGGACCTCGACCCGAACGCGTCGTCGCGCGGCGCGTAACCGTCGAGCGGGCGCGCGCCGACCCGATCGGCGCGCGCGCCGGGCAGCGCTCGCGGACCGGGCTCGCGCGGGGGCTCGCAGGCGTCACGCGCGGGGCGCGGCTCACTCGGTCTCGGGGTCGGACGAGCCTTCGCGGTAGGGCAGGTAGTCCTCGAGCTCGCGCATCTGCTCGTGGGCGGCGATCGTCTCCTCGGCGAGGTAGCGGTCGACCGCGGAGGCGAGGCCGGGGTGGCGGAACCAGTGGTTGCTGTAGGTGCGGGACGGCGCGAAGCCCCGCAGCAGCTTGTGTTCGCCCTGCGCGCCGGCCTCGAAGCGCGCGGTCTTGCGGGCGATGCAGCGCTCGATCGCCGCGTAGTAGGCGGCCTCGAAGTGGAGGAACGGCACGTTCTCGTCGCAGCCCCAGTAGCGGCCGAACAGCGCCTCGTCGGTCTCGAAGTAGAGGGTGCCGGCGATGGTCCGGCCGCCGCGGCGGGCGCGGGCCCACAGCATCTGCTCCGGCATGGCCTTGTGGACATGCTCGAAAAAACCTGTCTGAAGGTAGTCGAGGCCGCCGTAGGCGCGCACGGTGCTGCGGTAGTAGCGGTCGATGTCGGCGAGGTCGGCGGGGCCGAGGTCGGGGCCGCGGACCCACTCCAGGTCGTCGATGCCCTCGCGGGCCCGGGCGCGCTCCTTGCGGAGCTGTTTGCGCCGGCGCGAGGTCAAGGTGGCGAGGAAGGCGTCGAAGTCGGCGTAGCCCTCGTTGTGCCAGTGATACTGGTAGCTGGCGCGGCGCATGAAGCCGTGCGCGGCCAGCTCGTCGTGCTCGCGGGCCGTGGTGAACAGCCAGTGGATCGACCAGCAGCGCTCGGCCTCCGCGACGTCGCGCACGCCGGCGACGAGGCGGCGCACGATCTCGTCGCGCGCGACGTCGGGGGCGATCAGCATGCGGGGACCGGTGGCCGGGGTCATCGGCGCGGCGATCACCAGCTTGGGGTAGTAGCGCAGGCCGCCCTGCACGGCCGCCCGCGCCCAGGCCCAGTCGAAGATGAACTCGCCGTAGCTGTGGCGCTTGACGTACGTGGGCGCCGCACCGACCAGGCGCGGGGCCGACCCTGCGCCACCGGCGCCGCGCTGCTCCACCAGCACGTACACCGGCCGCCAACCCGCCTCGTCGCCGATCGACCCCGACAACTCGAGCGCCCGCAAAAACCCATGCTTTAGAAAGGGGCAGCCCTCGTGAGCGAGCGCGTCCCAAGACGCGGCGTCGACGCTCGCCAGGCTTGTGACGCTGCGGGTCGTCAGATCCGGCACGTGACTCGTGTACGCTAGCACAGGTCCGCCTGCGGGCGGGGTGGAAAGCCCCGCCGCGAGGGCTACACTAGAGTGCCAGCAGCATGTCCAGCCGTGAGAAAGCCAGCCCCAAGGGCAGTGTTGCGCTGAAGAGTCGCACGGAGCGCAAGACGCAGCGCCCACGGATGTATCGCGTCCTGCTCCACAACGACGACTACACCCCCATGGAGTTCGTCGTCCGCCTGTTACAGACCGTGTTCCACAAGGGCGAAGCCGAAGCGACGGCGATCATGCTGCACGTGCATAACCACGGCATCGGCGTCGCCGGCGTCTACACCCACGAGATCGCCGAGACGAAGGTCGCCCAGGTACACATGCTCGCGCGCCAGCAAGAGTGCCCCTTGATGGCGTCGATGGAGCCCGAGGAAGACCCCGATGCTGAGCAATGAACTCAAGCAGACGATAAACCACGCGATCGCCGACACCCAGCGGCGGCGCCACGAGTACATCACGCTCGAGCACCTGCTGCTCGCGCTGCTCGACGACGCCAGCGCCCGCAAGGTGCTCCAGGCCTGTAGCGCCGACGTCGACAAGATGCGCGGCGAGCTCGAGGGCTTCATCGAGCAGAACGTCGAGCGCCTGCCCGACGAGGCCGAGGCGACGGTCCACCAGACCATCGGCGTCGGCCGCGTCCTGCAGCGCGCGATCCTCCATGTGCAGGGCTCCGGCCGCACCGAGGTCACCGGCGCCAACCTCCTGATCGCCATCTTCGCCGAGAGCGAGAGCTTCGCCGCCTACGTCCTGCGCGAGCACGGCGTCACCCGCCGCGACGCGACCCTGTTCCTGTCGCACGGGATCGGCAAGGGCAGCAGCGAGCGCGCCCCGCAGGGCCGCCCGGCGCCGAACCCGGTCGGCGGCGAGGAGGACGACGACGAGCGCGTGGCGGGCGACCCGCTCGGCGCCTACTGCGTCGACCTCAGCGCCAAGGCGGCGGCGGGGAAGATCGAGCTGCTGATCGGCCGCACGCAGGAGATCCAGCGCGTGGTCCAGGTGCTGTGCCGCCGGCGCAAGAACAACCCGGTGCTGGTCGGCGAGCCCGGCGTCGGCAAGACGGCGGTGGTCGAGGGCCTGGCGCTGCGCGTCCACGAGGGCAAGGTGCCGGCCGCGCTGCTCGGGGCCAAGCTGTACGCGCTCGACATGGGCGCCGTCCTCGCCGGCACCAAGTTCCGCGGCCAGTTCGAGGAGCGCCTCAAGGCGGTGATTGCCGCCCTGCAGAAGGACCCCGGCGCGATCCTCTTCATCGACGAGATCCACACGATCGTCGGCGCCGGCGCGACGTCCGGCGGGACGATGGACGCCAGCAACATGCTCAAGCCGGCGCTGGCGTCGGGCGAGCTGCGCTGCATCGGCGCGACCACCTACAAGGACTTCAAGCAGTCGTTCGAGCGCGACGCGGCGCTGGCGCGGCGGTTCCAGAAGGTCGAGATCCTGGAGCCGAGCGTCGAGGACACGATCGACATCCTCAAGGGCCTCCGCCCGGCGTACGAGGAGCACCACGCGGTGTCCTACAGCGACGAGGCGCTCGACCTGTGCGCCCGCCTGGCGCACAAGTACCTGCGCGACCGCCACCTGCCCGACTCGGCGATCGACGTGATGGACGAGACCGGCGCCGCGGTGCGCCTCGGCGCGCCGCCGCCGCCGCCGCCGTCGGCGAAGGCGCTGCAGGTCACGTTCAACCCGGGCCGCCCCGCCCCGTCGCCGCCGAAGATCGCGGTCGGCGCCAGCGACGTCGAGGCGGTCATCGCCCGGATGGCGCGGATCCCCCCCAAGTCGGTGTCGACCTCCGACCGCGAGGTGCTGCAGACGCTCGAGGCCGGCCTGCGCAACCTGGTCTTCGGGCAAGACGAGGCGGTGGCCACCGTCACCGCCGCGATCAAGCGCTCGCGCGCCGGCCTCGGCCGCGTCGACAAGCCGATCGGCAGCTTCCTGTTCGCCGGGCCCACCGGCGTCGGCAAGACCGAGCTCGCCAAGCAGCTCGCGGCCCAGCTGGCGGTCCCGCTGCTGCGCTTCGACATGAGCGAGTACATGGAGAAGCACAGCGTCAGCCGCCTGATCGGCGCGCCGCCCGGCTACGTCGGCTTCGACCAGGGCGGGCTGCTCACCGACGCGGTCAGCAAGAACCCGCACAGCGTGGTGATCCTCGACGAGATCGAGAAGGCCCACCCGGACCTGTTCGCCATCCTGCTGCAGGTGATGGACCACGCGACGCTGACCGACAACAACGGCCGCAAGACCGACTTCCGCAACGTCATCCTCATCATGACGAGCAACGCCGGCGCGACCGACATGACGACCCGCCAGGTCGGCTTCGCCGAGCGCGAGGACACCAAGGTCGGCGACCCCAAGGCGGCGCTCGAGCGCACCTTCAGCCCCGAGTTCCGCAACCGGCTCGACCGCATCGTCGTGTTCAAGTCGCTGCCGCCGGAGGTCATCCTGCAGGTCGCCGACAAGATGCTGCGCGAGCTGCAGCTGCAGCTCGCCGACCGCAAGGTCACGTTCAGCTTCGCCGAGGCGGCCCGCGCGTGGGTCGCGCGCAAGGGCTACGACAAGCTCTACGGCGCGCGGCCGATGGCCCGCCTCCTCGACGAGGAGATCAAGGCGAAGCTGGTCGACGAGCTGCTGTTCGGCAAGCTCGAGCACGGCGGCCACGTGACCGTCGACGTCGGCGCGGACGACAAGCTGGCGTTCCGCTTCGACCCGCCCGAGCCGGAGACGCCGCCGACGCCGGCCAAGCCCGAGGCGCTGCTCAACTGAGGCGCGTGGGACGCAGGAGCGCACCTGGCCCTTCGGCCAGGTGCGCTCCTTCGTCTGCGCCGTCGGCGGCCGTCGCTGCCTGATCGAAAGGACGGGTGCGCGCGGGCGGGTCGGCGCGCAGCCCGGCGCGCCGTCACTCGGGCCGGCGCGACGACCAGCCGAGCATGAGCGGCGGGACGGGGCCGCCGGCGGGGGCGTAGCGCCGACCTGGCTGTTCGACCAGGTCGGGCCAGATCTTGCAACCGTTGGCGTAGGTGTACTCGCGCACCACCTCGAGCGCGAGGCCGGCCCGCAGCTGGGCGCCGAGGATGTCGGCGACGCCCCACGAGAACTCGTGGGTGGCGTGCGGGTTGGTGAAGCCGACCCGGCCCTCGACGAAGCCCGACGGCGCCAGCGCGGCGCCGGAGTCCGCCACGTAGTCGCCGACGCCGGTCGCGCCGACGACGTGGGCGCCGCCGCCGTAGGGATAGGCGAGGCGGCCCTGCTCGTCGTACATCTGCGCCAGCGGGTGGAACTCGAGGCCGACGAAGCGGCCGCCGGGCTTCAGCACCCGCGCGACCGCGGCGAACAGCGCGTCGAGGTCGGACATCCAGATCAGCGCGCCGTACGACATGAACACCAGGTCGAAGCCGGGCTCCTGCGCCGGCAACCAGTCGTAGAGGTCGGCGACGGCGAAGCTCGCGGCGATCCCGGCGGCCTCGGCGAGCGTCTGGGCGGCGGCGATCGCCGTCGGGCTGATGTCGACGCCGGTGACCTCGGCGCCGAGCTGGGCCAGCGAGAGCGTGTCCTGGCCGGCGTTGCACGGGGCGTGCAGCAGGCGCAGGCCGGCGAGCGGGCGGGCGCCCGACTGGCGAATGTCCTCGAGGACATGCCCCTCAGGACCTGTACCGAGGAGCAGGTGGACCTCGTCGTCGAACAGGGTGGTGCCGCCGGCGCGGAGGAAGCCGGCCTCGTCGCGCTTGTGGCTGCTGTGCGCGGGGGTGGCGGCGTCCCAGGCGAGGCGATTCTGCTGGTGGAGGTCGCGGCGGATCACGGTGCGATCGGCATTACCATGACCTGGCGCGGCTCGCCCGCGCCGGGGTCCGGCAGCAGCTCGGCCAGCAGCTCGGCGTGGGGCAGGGGGCCGGGCAGGGCGGCGAGGGGGCGGAAGCCGAGGCGGTCGTACAGGCGGAGGGCCCAGCCGGCGCGGCAGAACGCCACCAGCGACAGGTGGCTGCACTGCGGGTCGTCGCGGGCGGCCGCGAGCACCTGGTCGGCGAGCAGGCGCCCGCTGCCGCGGCGCTGGCGGTCGCGGCGGACGGCGATCTCCTCGAGGTGCATGTAGGGGCCGCGCGGGTAGTAGCTGACGTAGCCGATCGCGTCGTCGCCGTCGCGCGCCAGCAACGTGGTGGTCTGGCCGAGCAGGGCGCGCATGTCGGCGTCGCCGCGGGGGAGGATCGCCGCCGGCGAGAAGCCGGCCTCGTAATAGAGGTCGGTCGCCGAGCGCTCGATCTCCTGCAGCGCGGGCAGGTCGTGGGCGGTGGCGGGGCTGAGGACGAGCATCGGCAGCTTTTGACCTTACGCCACCCTCGCCGCGGTGCCTAGCCGCCTTGTGCCCATCCGGGCGGCGGGCTAGTGTCGCCCGCGCCGACGCGGACGCGCGCCGTCCCTGCGCCCGCGACGCCGCGGGTGGACCTCGGCGATACGGTTGACTCCGGTGACGGCCGACTTCTCCCCCCCGCGCGCGCCTTTGCTGCTGGTCGCCCTCGGCGCGGCCGTGATCAGCGTGACGGCGCTGTTCGTCAAGTGGATCGCGCTCGGCCCGGCGGCGATCGGCGCCTACCGCTGCGGGCTGGGGGCGGCCGCCCTGCTGCCGATCGCGGGGCTGGCCTTATGGACAGGTCCGAACAGGCAGGTGAAGCGCCGCGGCTCGGCCGTCGCGTGGGCGGCCCTGGCGGGCGCCTGCTTCGCCGGCGACCTGTTCGTGTGGCACAAGAGCATCCTGTACTCGGGGACAGGTCTGGCGACGCTGCTGGCCAACACGCAGGTGTTCTGGGTCGCGCTGTTCTCGGCGCTGCTGCTCGGCGAGCGGCTGACGCGGCGGCTCGGGGTGTGCGCGCTGCTGGCCCTGGTCGGCACGGTGATGCTGGCGCTGCCGGGCATCGAGCGCAGCCCGGTCCACCTGCAGGGCGTGCTGCTGGGCCTGCTGACCGGGGTGTTCTACGCCGGCTATTACCTGTCCTTGCGGACAGCTCAGCGGGGGGAGCGGCCGCTCGGCGTCGCGGCGGCGCTGCTGGTGTCGAGCGCGACGGCGGCGGCGCTGCTGGTGCTGGCGGCGCTGGCGACGGGCGAGTCGCTGGCGGTGGCGAGCGCCGGCGACTTCGGGCTGCTGCTGCTGCTCGGGATCGGCGCGCACGTGGGCGGGTGGGCGCTCATCTCGCGCGGCATGCCGCACGTGCCGGCCGCGAGCGGCTCGTTGTTGCTTCTCCTGCAGCCGGTGCTCGCGACGCTGTGGGGCGTGCTCGTGTTCGCCGAGCCGTTCGGCGCGGTCGAGGCCGCCGGCACGGCGCTGTCGCTGGCGGCGATCTACGCGGCCAGCGTGTCGCGCTCGCCACCGCGTTAGGCTCACGCCCTCGCGGCCTTGACCGCGCTCCGCTTGGGCGCTACGGCTCTGAAATGGGAGTCATCGTCATCGCCTGCTACCGTCCCCTCCCCGGGCGCGCCGAGGAGCTGCTCGAGCTGGTGCGCGGCCACGTGCCCGCGCTGCGCGCCCAGGACCTCGCCACCGACCGCGAGCCGATCGTGATGCGGGCAAACGACGGCTCGATCCTCGAGGTGTTCGAGTGGGCCTCGGAGGACGCGGTCCGCCGCGCCCACGAGAACCCGGTGGTGAAGCAGCTGTGGCAGCAGTTCGAGGCCGTGTGCCAGTGGATCGCGCCGGCGGAGCTGCCCGAGCTCGGCCGCCCGTTCTCGCACTTCCACCCGGTCGACCTGGCTTGAAGGGCATGCCCTGAAGGGAAGGCCGCGCGGGACATGTCGCCAGGGACATGTCCCGAAACGCCTCACTGCACCGTGAAGGTCGGCGAGGTGCCCGAGATCGGCGTGAAGGCGCCGAGCAGCGACTTGGCGTCGCCGTGGTAGACGACGCGGTAGGTGCCGGGGACGACGTCTTCGGGGATCTTCCACTCGACGTCGACCTCGGAGGTCGGGCTCAGCGGGCCGCCGGTGCGCCGCCAGCGGAACCGCGTCTCGGGGTCCCAGTCGTGCGCGACGGTCGTCCAGGTGCCGCCGTCGTCGCGCTGGATCTCGAGGTAGCCGGTGCCGGTGCGGAGGTTGTTGCGGGGGTGCGCGCCGCGGAAGGTCACCTTGACGAGCTCGCCGGGGCCCGCGCTCGCCGGCGGGGCGGCGACGACGTCGCCGAACTTCTCGAACGGGCACAGGACGGCGTCGAGGAGGGCGCACGGCGAGTCGGCGACGACGCCGGGGACGTTGACGATCTGGTCGTCGCTGAGGTCGAGCGGGGTCGCCTTGTGCGGCGCGACGACGCCGTCGCGCAGCGCCTCGGCGACCGCGGAGAACTCCTGCTGCCAGGCGGCGAGGGTCCACGGGCCGAACTGCGTGAACGCGCCCTCGTAGTGCTGGATGGCGTACTCCTCGCGGGTGGTGACGTAGCTGGAGTAGCCGTTCGACAGGCCGGCGATCACGGCCCGCGTGACGCCGGTGCCGGCGAGCGCGGCCAGGACGGAGCTGCGCAGGCGCCGGCCGGAGATCGTGGTGATCTCGAACGGGGCCGGGATGATGGCGAGGCCGCCGAGGCGCAGCACCTGCGCCGGCAAGATCGTCGGTGACCAGGGATACGGGAGCATGCGCCCGACCGGCAGCAAAATCGTCTTCTCCTCGTGACACGCCTGGTCCTCGGGCACGAGCGTGACCTTGGGCAGGTCGCCGTAGACGATGCCCTCCTCGATGAAGGCGACGGCGACGCCGTCCTCGGCGCCGGCGGCGATCGAGAAGCCGATCGCGGCGTGGCAGGTGGTGTGCTCGTCCTCGCCGGTGAACTCGGGGCCGACGGTGACGTTCTCCATGTCGACGAAGGCGAGCCGCCCGGCGGCCGGTCCGCGCAGGTGCTCGCTGGCCTCGTCGAACAGCTCGAGCGCGCGCTCGTACTGCCAGGTGCCGTGGACGACGGCGTTCTCGAGGTCGTCGCAGTCGGGGTCGGGGTCGTCGTCGCACGGGCGCACGACGGTGTTCTTCGGCTCGCCGACGACGACCTCGCTCGGCGAGACGTCGCCGGCGTCGCTCTGCGCGAAGCCGGCGACGAACGGGTCCGGCGCGGTGTAGTCGGCGCCGAAGTGCTTCTCCATGAGGTAGGAGGCGAGGCCCTTGTGGTCGCCGCTGACGAGGCGGTTCTGGTTCGAGACGCTGGTGGCGTGGCTCGAGAACCAGGTGAGCATGCCGATCGGCTGGCCGTCGAGCTCGCCCTCGCCGGTGCGCTCGAATCGCAGCACGGTCATCGCCGTGTTGGTGTCGCGCATCATCTCCGCCTCGTGGGCGGCCCGCTCGGGGTCGGGGTTCTCGGCGTAGGCCTGCGGGCTGCGGTTCCAGTTGGCGTCCTGCAGCGGGCCCTGGGCGATCTTGACGACGCCGTGATCGAGGCCGGCGTCGGCGGCGACGATCGCGTCGACGATGCCGGCGACGATGACCTCGAAGTTGTCGGGGTCGTAGCCGCCGACGGCCAGGTTGAACATGGTGTAGTGGGAGAAGCCGCCGAGGCCCGAGTGAGTGTGCGTGGCCGAGAGGGCGATGTTGTCGAAGTCGTAGCGGTCGGCGCCGAGCTTCTCCTTGAGCCGCTTGACGACCTCGAGGTGGACGCTCTGGAACACCTGGCCGAGGTCGGCGCTGACGAAGGCGATCCGGGTGCCGCTGCACGGGTGCTCGACGACGAAGGCGCGCGCCCACAGCCGCGTGCTGATGCCCTCGGCCTTCTGCTCCGGCATCGAGTAGCCCATCATCACCAGCTCGGCGGACGGGCCGGTGATGTCGCGGATCGCCGTGCCCACGCGATAGTGCGGCGACTGGTCGCACGTGACCTCGCCGCCGGTGGTGGTGTCGCCGCCGGTGGGCGAGGCGGTGGTGCCCGTCGAGGCGCTGTCGCTGTCGCTGCCGCCGCCGGTGGTCGGCGGGGCCGCGGTGTCGCTCTGGCTGTCCGAAGAGACAGTCGAAGAGGTGGTCGGCCCGGCGGTCGAGGTGCTGGTGTCGGTGGCCGATGCCGCGGTGGAGGTGCCGGTGTCGTCGCCGCAGGCGGCGAGCGCGAGGAGGGCGGGCAAGGCGAGGGCAGGACGACGCATTCTCGGCATGGTACAGCGCGCGCACCGCCGTGCGGAGTGAGGTCCCGCGGCCTCGCCCGACCTCAGGCCAGCTCGGGCCACGGGCTGGCGAGCTCGGGCAGCTGGATGCCGCCCCGGCCGGCCTGCGCCCGCGCGTAGGCGATCGCCTCCGACCATGTCCCGCAGACCAGGTAAGGACACGGCATCGGCCGGATCAGGAAGATCGCCGCCAGAGCGAAGCGAAAGCCGGTCGACTGGCTGATCATGGCGACGCCGAGGCAGTACCGGCGAGTCGACTCCTCGGTATCTTTGATCCACCGGCCGATCCGCTCGTTGTGCGCGGTGTTGCGGGCGTAGCGGCGCATCCAGACGATGCCCACGTAGGGCTGCCGCCGGGCGTGGATCTCGCTCATGTGCTCGATGTACTGCTCGACCTCGTCCAGGCTCTGGTCGCCGTCGAAACGGGTGAGCGCGAGCGGCACGTGCGAGAGGTCGAGCGTGATCGCCATGTCCGACTGCCCACATTGTACGCGGGAGGTGGCGCGCGCGCCCGCGACGGCGATCGCTGGGCGCTCGCGCCGATGCGAACAATCTGCGCTCCGCACGGGTCACGCGGGGGCTTGTCCGCGAGGGCGCGGGCTCGCGCTGGGGGCATGAGGCGGTCCCGGCGTGGGCCCGTCGGGGCGTTCGCTCCAGCGCAGCCGTCGAGAGAGGTTGCGTTGCGCAGGCGACGCTGAGGCCATGCCCGAGCTCGCGGCGGGGCGGCCGAGGTCTGCTGATGCGGCCGAGCCTTTGGGTGTCACACGAGGGTTGTCTTATGGACATGTCCTGAGGGACATATGGGTAAATGACACGTGGGCTCGGTCCGCGTGGGACTGGTACGAGCTCGAGCGCGCGCTTCGAGGGCTCGGGGTGACGAGCGGTGCGCGCCGCCGCACGATCGCCTGGTCTCGGCTCGCGGGGGCGCTTGCGGGGGAACTCGGGGGAGCTCTCGCGAGGCTCGCGCCGGCGAGGGTTCCGAGGGGCTCGGCTGCGACGCGGCGCAGACTCGTCGGTGGCGGTCGTGCGGGCGCGAGCGTGACCTGACCGGACGGACAGCCGGCGACGGCGCTCGCGGCGGGCGGTGCTGCGTCTGGCTGCGAGGTCGCGGCGAGGCGTGCGACGAGGCGACGGGTGACTCGGCGGCTGCCGGGCGAGCTCGACCGTGAGGGCGCGCGAGGGCGAGGAAAACGCCGCGACCGCTGGCGCGACGGGGCGATGGCGTCCATGTACTCGGCGGAGGCCCGCGATGGAGAATTCGAGCTCATGCATGCGAGGCGCAGACACGGTCTGCGCGCAGAATGTCGGTCAGCGCGAGCGTGCTGCGTCGCTGCTGGCGGGGGCCTGGATGGTCGCGTGGGGACTGGTGCGGGCGCGCCGGTGGCCGCTCTCCCTGGTGGTCGCGCTGGCCGGAGGCTCGCTGATGCGCCGCGGCGTGACCGGACAGAGCGTGTTCTACAGGGCGATGCAGATCGACACCGAGCGCCCCGGCGCGCCGTACCCCGGCGTCGATCCCGGCCGCGCCCTAGTGGCCGAGGCCGCGGTGACGATCGATCGGCCCGCCGGCGAGGTGTACGCGTTCTGGCGCCGCTTTCAAAACCTGCCGCAATTCATGGCCGACGTGATCCGCGTGTCGCGGCTCGACCGCGGCGGCTGGACCTGGCTGGCCGAGGGGCCGTTCGGGCGACCGGTCGAGGTCGAGGTCGAGGTGACGCAGGACATCGAGCGCCAGCGGGTCGCGTGGCGCTCACGCGAGGGGGCGGCCCGGCCGTTCGAGGGCTGCGTCGAGTTCCACGCGACGTCCTCGGGCGGGACCGAGGTGTGGGTGCGGCTGTATCAGGAGCCCGTGGCCGGCGAACTCGGGGCCTGGGTCGCGCGACTCATCGGTCGCGACCCGCAGCACGCGCTGTGCCGCGACCTCGCCCGGCTCAAGCAGATCCTCGAGTGGCGCACCGAGCGTGCGAGCGAGCAGGAGAGTGTCGCCGATGCGCCGGGCGAGTGGCAGCGGGAGCCCGCGCTCGCCCAGTCGCGCCAGCGCGTCGACGAGGAGCGCCGCGCGTCGTTCCAGGACCGCGTCGACTTCGAGTCCGACGAGTCGTTCCCGGCCAGCGACCCACCGGGGCGGTACTGAGGCCGTGGCGTCGGCCGGGTGAACGTCGGACTCGCGGAAGTCGAGTCCGACACGTCATCGCCGATCCGCGGCACGGTCTTGAACCGTTGGGGGAACCGGCCGAGGTCGAGATGCACCGCGTCGCGTCTCGACCTCGGCGATCTTGGTTCGTGCTCGGTGCGGGGCGCGAGGGGCAGACCGGTACCTCGGCGGCTGGGCTCCTCCTGAAACGATGGGCGAACCGAACGAGGTCGACATGCATGGTCATCGGTTCGACCTCGGCGAGCGGGGTCATGCTCGGCGCGCGGCGGGGGGTGAGGCTGGTGCCTCGGCGCCGGGCCTTCCATCGCTCGGGCCGGAAATGGGCGGCGTTGGGCCGGAGCTGCGGTGCTTCGGCGAGGGGTCATGGAGTGACAGGCCCGCCCTGCGGGCGCGGGGGCGCGCGCCGACCTGCGGTGATTGAACCGGCGGGCCGCCAGGTCGGCGGGGGTCGACGCGGAGCTGTGATGATTGCGATGTGTCGCCAGACTTTTTTATTGCACTGTGCTTGACAGGGTCGTCGCGCGGCTGGTAGTGTTGCGGGCATTCATGAGGTAAGCGCCATGCGTCCCGTCCACGACATCCTTCCCTGCACGATCCCCCAGAATCCCACAGCCGAACCGATGATGCCGGCGGTGGAGCTCTCGGCGGGTCATGCAGCCGATCGGCTGGCCGATCGCGCGGGATGGTCTGGACGTAGTTTCCAGCGCTTGCTCGCGTATCCGGCCTGAAGCGCCGCCGCTGCGCGGTAGCCCGAGCCCGAGGCATCGGTCGGTGTGTCGACCGCGATCCGACGTCGCGGCCGGGATGCTCGAAGCGTTCGACGGGTCGCCCGATTTCGGGTGACGCGACGATTGCCATGACATGTCTGTTCGGGCATGTCGCCAATGCGATCGGGCGAATCGTCGCACGGCACGAATCGACGGACCGTAGGTCGGCGTCGGTCGTTCGACGGTGAGTGCGCGACGGTGCGGGGACGCGCCGGACAACGGGGTCGTAGCTCAGTTGGGAGAGCGCCTGCTTCGCACGCAGGAGGTCGTCGGTTCGAGTCCGACCTTCTCCATCGAGAGATTGTGTTCGTTCCGGGCTTGTAGCTCAGCCGGGAGAGCGCCGCGCTGGCAGCGCGGAGGTCGCGGGTTCGAACCCCGCCTTGTCCACTGAGGAGGAGAGTATGCGTACGATCGAGGCCAACTTGAACGACCGGACTCTGGATCATTGCATCCGGATCCCCTTGACCGTGCATCGGCTCGGCGAGCTGTGCATCCGCGCGGGCGACCGCGTCCGCCTCGCGGGCGAGGACATGGAGGTCGAGGCGATGGTCGAGTTCCGCGCGAGCGGGGCGGTGGCCGTGCCGACGTGGAGCACGCTCACCTACGTCGATTGAGATCCACGCCGGTGACACGCGAGCCGTGAGAGGGGGAGGAGAGCCATGCAGTCGCTGATCAAAAACCACTACGACACCTTGTGTACCCGCCCGGAGCGGGGCCCCGATTTCTATCTGGCGCGGCATCTCCGTCGGAAGGCGCTGCGCAAGGGTGACGGGCGTCTGGGCCGGTTCCGGGACATGAGCAAGTTCGTCAAGGCGTCCGTCGCCGACGTGATTCGAGGCCGGCTGGACCCGTGCTTCACGCGAGAGTTCCGCTTCTACGAGTGGAACGTGCTGATCTTCTGCGCGTACTGCAACGCGCGGTTGACCCGGCGCAGCGTGACCCGGGACCACGTGATCCCGCGCTCGCGCGGCGGGGGCAACGAGCCGGACAACCTGGTGCCGTGCTGCCGGCCGTGCAACGCGCGCAAGAGCAACAAGCCGCTGTGGAAGTTCTTGCTCGAGCGCGAGCTGCAGGTGGCGTGAATGAGCCGCGAGGGTGAGCGGGCGGAGGCGATGCCTCCACCCGCTCTTGTTTTTTGCGCGCGAGAGCGGAGCCCTTCGCTCGGCAGGTGATGTCCCGGGCGCCGGCTCGCGCGTCGGCGCGGTCGCCGGCGCGGTCCGGTCAGGCCACTCGTCGGGCGGCGGGCTCGTTCGCGTCGGCGCGGCCGCCTGGGCGGGTCGCGAGAGCTCCGCCCGCTCATGTGTTTCAGGCCATGCCTCGGGGGCGGCGAGCTCGTTCGCGTCGGCGCGGCCGCCTGGGCGGGTCGCGAGAGCTCCGCTCGCTCATGTGTTTCAGGCCATGCGTCGGGCGGAGCCCGTTCGCGTCGACGCGGCCGCCTGGGCGGGTCGCGGAGAGCTCCGCTCGCTCATGTTTTTCAGGAGATGCGTCAGGCGGCGGGCTCGTTCGCGTCGGCGCGGCCGCCCGGGCGGGTCGCGGAGAGCTCCGCCCGCTCATGTTTTGAAAGCGGGGCTGACCTCTGCTCGGCAGGCGACGCCCCGGACAGCGGGCTCGCGTCGGCGCGGTCGCCCGCCGCGGGCCAAGGTCTGCCCGGCGCTGACCTTCGCCCGCGGGTTGCGTTGCCTCAGGCCGCGCGGGCTTCCTCCTCCTCGGACGACTCGCCCGAGCTGGGCATGGCGAGGTCGGTCATGGCCCGGGCCAGCAGGTTGTCGCGCTCGGCGGGGTGCGTGCGCAGCCACTCGAGCGCGGCGGCGCGGCCCTGGCCGACGCGGGTGTCGCCGAGCGAGAACCAGCTGCCCGCCTTGGTGATGACGCTGCGGGCCAGCGCCCAGTCGAGGATCTCGGCGTCGCGGTCGATGCCGGTGCCGAAGGCGATCTCGAACTGCGCCTCGGTGAACGGCGGCGCGCACTTGTTCTTGACGACCTTGACGCGGCAGCGGTTGGCGACCGCGTCCTCGCCGTCGCGCACGGTGGCGATCCGGCGGATGTCGAGGCGGACGCTGGCGAAGTACTTGAGGGCGTTGCCGCCGGTGGTGGTCTCGGGCGAGCCGAAGGTGACGCCGATCTTGTGGCGCAGCTGGTTGATGAAGACGACGAGGGTGTTGGTGGTGAAAGCGATGCCGGCGATCTTTCTCATCGCCTGGCTCATGAGGCGGGCCTGCAGGCCGAGGTGCTGGTCGCCCATGTCGCCCTCGAGCTCGGCGCGCGGGATCAGAGCGGCGACCGAGTCGATGACGATGAGGCCCATGCCGCCGGTGCGCGCGAGGGTGTCGACGATGTCGAGCGCCTGTTCGCCGCAGTCGGGCTGGGAGATGAGCAGGTCCTCCAGGCGCACGCCGAGGCGCTGGGCGTACTTGACGTCGAGCGCGTGCTCGGCGTCGATGAAGGCGCACGCGAGCTTCTGCCGCTGGGCCTCGGCGATCGCGTGCAGCATGAGGGTCGTCTTGCCCGACGACTCGGGGCCGTAGATCTCGACGATCCGCCCGCGCGGCAGGCCGCCGACGCCGAGGGCGCGGTCGAGGTTGAGCGAGCCGGTCGACACGACGTCGAAGGACTGACGGTCGCCGGGGTCGCCGCCCAGGGCCATGATGGCGCCCTTGCCGAAGCGCTGGACGATGCTGTCGATGGCCTTCTGCAGGGTGACGCGGTGTTCGTGGACGACGAGGGGAGTTGCGGTAGAGCGTTGGCTTGCCATGCCGCTCGTCCTTGCGGTCCTCGTGCCGCGCTCGCTCGCAAGAGTTGCGAGCACTTGAGGTCATGCCCCTCGGGACATGGCCCATCGGTTGGACACTCGCGTGGGCCGCTGTCCCGCGGGCTGGCCGGGGCAATTTACGGTTGCTATCCGTGGGTTGGCGCGCCGCGACTCGGGCGATCTTCGCCGCGGATTTCTGAGCTGTCCGAAAGGTCTGGCGCGGATCGCGGTTGGTAGTTTCAGGTCGGGGATTGTCCCCGCTGGTCTCCGTCCGCTCCGCCGCGCAGAGCTGGTGCGAACCGCGAAGGAACCGCGTCTACCCGGGTCCCGGGGCCCCCAGACGGCCACTGGCAAGCGGCGTGCAGGCTCGGCCGGGACGGGGTCGCGATGCCCAGGATTTCACCGCCTTTTCGCGTGTTCCTCGATTGTGTGCGACAACCTGACCGCCCGGTTGGGTGTTGCAACGCCCGCAGGGTGGGTTCACACCCGGGGCCTCGGTGTGCCATAAACGACAGAGCCGAGGGCGAAGCCCTCGTGGTGAGTTGCCCGACCCCCCAGTTCCCCATCGCGTGAGCGACTCGACGCACAGCACTCGACCCACCACCTTGCGGTCCCCCCACTCCGAGCACGCGCCCGGGTCGCGCGGCGTGTTCCGGTTTTCCCTCGAGGAGAGACGACAGATGAATCGCTTTTCAATCCGACTCGGAGCTGCCCTGGTCGCTGGGCTCGTAGCGACGCCCGCGCTCGCGGCTCAGCCGGCCGGTGACGCCGCGGCGCCTGCGGCCGAGCCCGCCCCGGCCGCAGCGACCCCGGCGCCCGAAGGGCCCTCGGCAGGCGCTTCGATCTCGGCCGACACCTCGGGTGTGAAGACCGATGCGAAGGCGAGCGGCGGGTCGAGCGGGAAGAAGGCGAAGAAGTCGGGCGACAAGTGTCAGAACGACACCAGCGTCAAGTGGATCAGGCGCTGTCGGCCCGAGCGCAACATGTTCGAGCTGGGCATCTTCGGCGGTATCTTCATGCCGGGAGGCTCGGCCCACGAGCTGTTCGACCCGGTGCGCCAGCTGCAGTCGCTGCAGTCGGGCGGCGAGGAGTTCTGGAAGCCGTACCGCAAGGTCGCGCCCGAGATCGGGGCCCGCTTCGCGTACTACCCGCTCAGCTTCCTCGGCGGTGAGATCGAGGGCGGCGTGATGCCGACCCACATCACCAACACCAGCTCGTCGGACACGCGGGCGATCCTGTTCAACTTCCGCGCCCACCTGATCGGCCAGATCCCGTTCTGGCGCATCACTCCGTTCATCCTGGTCGGCGGCGGCGCGATCGGGACCACCGGCGCGCTCGGCAACGACATCGACGAGTCGACGCACTACGGCGGCGGCGTCAAGTACTACATCTCGCATTACGCGATGCTGCGCCTCGACGTCCGCAACGTCGTCGCGGCCCGCCTCCGCGTCGACAACGGCGCGGTCATCTACCCCGAGGTGCTGCTCGGCCTGTCGCTGACGCTGAACCGCAAGAAGAAGGCGCCGGCGGCCGAGAAGGACAGCGACGGCGACGGCTTCCTCGACAACGCCGACTCCTGTCCGTTCGAGCCGGGCATCGCGCCCGACGGCTGCCCCGAGCGCGACCGTGACGGCGACGGCTTCATGGACAGCCAGGACGCCTGCCCGGATGTCCCCGGCGTCGCGCCTGACGGCTGCCCGCTCAAGGACCGCGACGGCGACGGCTTCCTCGACATCGTCGACAAGTGCCCCGACGATCCGGGCGTCGAGCCCGACGGCTGCCCGATCCCGGACACCGACGGCGACGGCATCCTCGATCCCGACGACAAGTGCCCGACCCAGCCCGAGACGCGCAACGGTTACCAGGACGAGGACGGTTGCCCCGACGAGATCCCGACGGCCCTCGCCAAGTTCACCGGCACGATCAAGGGCATCTACTTCGACCTCGACAAGGCGACGATCAAGCCGAAGTCGCGGCCGGTCCTCGACCGCGCGGTCGCGGTGCTCAAGGAGTTCCCGTCGATCCGCATCGAGATCTCGGGTCACACCGACAGCACCGGCTCGCCGGAGTACAACAAGGTGCTCTCGGGCAAGCGCGCCGCGGCCGTCAAGGACTACCTGGTCGAGCACGGCATCGACAGCGCCCGCATCGAGTCGCGCGGCGCGGGCATGGATGAGCCGGTCGACACCAACAAGACCGCGGCCGGTCGCGCCAAGAACCGCCGCATCGAGTTCACGATCCTCGTGCAGTGATCCGCGCGTGCCGGCTATCGGCCGGCGCGAAGGAGAAGGCCGCCCCGAGCTCGCTCGCGGCGGCCTTCGCCGTTTCGGGCTCGCGGAGCCAAACGGTGCGGCCGAGCGGGTGAAGCGAGTCGTCGCTGCGGACGCGATGCGGGTGAGATCGTTGAAGCTGCTCGTCGCAGGTCGTGACGCGGACGATGCGAGCGGCGCTCGGAAAGGCCGCTCGTTCCCAGCAGCATGACGCGGTGGCGGCCGCTCGCGGCGCTCGCGGAAGGCGGCTCGTCGCAGGGCGGTGACGCGGCGGCCGACGGTCGCCGTCGCGACG
Organism: Nannocystis exedens; assembly: GCF_002343915.1. GTDB lineage: Bacteria > Myxococcota_A > Polyangia > Nannocystales > Nannocystaceae > Nannocystis > Nannocystis exedens. The sequence goes on from NZ_NETK01000001.1 coordinate 9,364,098, forward strand.
ACACGCGAGCTTCGACCTCGCTGCGAGGTCTTCGCCCACGATGCCGAGGGCAGCGACGCGCAGGGCGAATCTCGTGTGTCGCGGCGGCGGCGCGTTCGCGCGCTCGCGCGGCAACTTGTCGCGTTGGCCACGCTTCGGTACGATTCGCGGCCCTGGCCCCCTCCGGGACAGCTCCGCGGGCCGATAAGGAGAGCGAACATGACCCTGAAGACCGTCCTGAGAATCACCCGCAACGTCGGCCTGTGCGCCGCCGTGGCGCTGGTCGCCTGCGACAGCGGCCAAAAGACCGAGGAGAAGAAGGTCGAGGAGAAGAAGGTCGAGGCCAAGGCCGACGACGCGAAGGCGGCGGCGGACGCGAAGGCGGCGGCGGACGCGAAGGCGGCAGCGGACGCGAAGGCGGCGGCGGACGCGAAGGCGGCCGAGGACGCGAAGGCGGCGGCGGACGCGAAGGCGGCCGAGGGTGACGCGAAGGCGCCGGAGGGCGACGCGAAGGCGCCGGAGGGTGACGCGAAGGCGCCCGAGGGCGACGCGAAGGCCCCGGCGACCGATGCGAAGAAGACCGAGCCGAAGAAGACCGAGCCGAAGAAGACCGAGGACGCCTCGGCGAAGATCGACGCCAAGGCGCTCTACGACGCGAAGTGCAAGGTCTGCCACGCGGCCGACGGCAAGGGCGCCGAGGCGCAGAAGAAGAACAACATCCCCGACATGTCCGCGAAGGACTGGCAGAGCAAGCACAGCAAGGCCGCGGTGGTCAAGGCGATCACCGACGGCGTCGACGGCACCAAGATGAAGGCGTTCAAGGACAAGCTGTCGAAGGAAGAGATCGACGCGGTCGCCGCCTACGTCAAGAAGATGTAGTCGCGCTGGCTGAACGGACATGGCGCTCGGGGCATGTCCCGGGCGCCATGTTCGCGAAATCAGGCCCCCGATCGCGGGCGCCTGCAGCATTCAGGGACATGGTGTTCGGACCATGTCTCGGTCGGCCAGGACGTCGCCGCGAGGCAGAGCCCCCGCTGTCCCGGCGCTCACGCGAGCCGCGGCAGGCGCAAGGTGAAGCGCACGCCGAGGCCGGCGTTTTCGGCGTCGATGCTGCCGCCGTGCTGGTCGGCGACGCGGGCGGCGATCGCCAGGCCGAGGCCGGTGCCCTGGGCGTCGCCGCTGTAGAAGGGCGTGAACAGCTGCTTGCGCTCGGTCTCGGTCAGCGGCGGGCCGTCGTTGTCGAGGACGAGGAGCGCGTGGTCGCCGTCGATGCGGGCGGCGATCCGCAGGCGCCCGGGGCGTCCGGTCGAGGCGATGGCGCGCAGGGCGTTGACGGCGATGTGGAGGCCGAGGCTGGCCAGTTGGTCGCGGTCGCCGCGGATGTCGACGGGGGTGTCGGGCAGGTCGAGCTCGACCTCGACGCGCTTGCCCCGGGCCTCGGCGACGCACAGCTCGGCGACCTGCTCGGCGACGCGGCGGAGATCGAGGGCGACGAGCTCGCTCGGGCTCGGGCGGGCGAACGACAGGTAGCGCTCGGCGAGGCGCGACAGCCGGCCGAGCTCGGCGACGTGGATGTCCCACATGCGCCGCTCGTCGGCGTCGGGCGGGATGAGCGGGCCGACGACCTCGGCGGTGCCGGCGAGCGCGTGCAGCGGGTTCTTGATCTCGTGGGCGAGGCCGGCGACGACCTCGCCGAGGGCCGAGAGACGACCGGCGCGCACGAGCTCGCGGGTGAGCCGCTGCTGATCGGCCAGGGCCCGCTGGAGCTCGCGCCGGCGGCTGCGCTCGCGGTCGGCGAGGAGGCCGGCGGTCGCGCCGACGAGGTTGTAGAGCAGCACCTCGAGCGCCTTGTCGACGCCGCCGCCGGGATCGTGGTGGTGCCCGGGCGACAGCGAGAAGGCGTGCGGCAGGTAGACCAGCGAGGACACGGCGGCCGCGAGCAGACCGCCACGCAGGCCGTGATCGAAGGCGGCCAGCACGATCGGCAAGTAGTACATGCGCCGCAGCACGTCGTGGGCCCAGTCGTGCTCCATGCCGGTGCCGTAGTGCAGGGCGGTGAACGCGGCGATCGGCAGCCATACGCGGACGAAGGCGCGCGGCGAGAACATGGATGGCTCTTCGGGAATGTCGCTCAAAACATGTTCTGCAGGACCGGACCGATCGGGCATGTCCGATGGCTCGCGCGCGCCGGCGGGCCGACCGGCGGCGCGAGAGGTGGACGGGGCGGTCACGCCTCCCCGGTGTCCCCGGCCCGGGCGGGGAAGTCAATATCCGGCGGGGTGACGGCGAGCAGGCGGGCCCAGCGGTCGGCCGGCGAGCGGGCCAGGACCTCGCGGCGCGTGAGCGGCCGCGCGAGGGCGAGCGGGCCTCCGCGCGGTCGGCTAGGCTGCGGGCGACATGGCGGGAGAGGCGCTGCTCTTCATCGAGGACGACGACTCGGGTCGCGAGCTCGGGCTGTTCAACCTGCGCAAGGCCGGCTACGCGGTCGACGGGGCGCGCGACGGCGCCGAGGGGCTGCGGCGGTTCGACCCCGAGCGGCACGCGGTGGTCATCACCGACGTCAAGATGCCGAACGTCGGCGGGCTCGAGGTGCTGCGGGAGATCCGGGCGCGCTCGCCGGAGACGCCGGTGCTGGTGATCACGGCCTACGGCGACGTCGACCTGGCGGTCGCGGCGATGAAGGCGGGCGCGTTCGACTTCATCGGCAAGCCGTTTCACCGCGAGCACCTGCTGTTGACGGTGGCCAAGGCGCTCGAGCGCGGGCGCATGCGGGCCGAGCTGCTCCACCTGCAGCGCCAGGTCGCCGGGGTCGAGCGGCCGATCGTCGGCCGCTCGCCGGCGATGGCGCGCGCGCTCGACCTCGCCGATCGCGTGGCCCGGGCCGCCGCGCCGGTGCTCGTCACCGGCGAGAGCGGGACCGGCAAGGAGCTGATCGCCCGCCGGATCCACGCCCGCAGCCCGCGGCACGCGGGTCCGTTCGTGGCCGTCAACTGCGCGGCGATCCCGGCCGAGCTGCTCGAGTCGGAGCTGTTCGGCCACGTGCGCGGGGCCTTCAGCGGGGCCCTGCGCGACCGCCCCGGCCGGTTCCGCCAGGCCGACGGCGGCACGCTGTTCCTCGACGAGGTGGCCGAGCTGCCGCCGCCGCTGCAGGCCAAGCTGCTGCGCGTGCTGCAGGAGCGGGTGGTCGACGTCGTCGGCAGCGACGTGCCGGTGCCGGTCGACGTGCGCGTGATCGCGGCGACCAACCGCGACCCGGGCGACCTCCGCGGCGACCTGCTGTACCGCCTGCGGGTGGTGGAGATCGAGCTGCCGCCGCTGCGCGAGCGCGTGGAGGACATCCCGCAGCTGGTGCGGCACTTCGTGGCCCGCTTCGCCGGCGGGCGCGACGTCGAGATCCCGGAGGATGTGCTGGCGGATATGTCCTCTCGGACATGGCCCGGGAACGTGCGCGAGCTCGAGAACGCGTGCGAGCGGGCGGTGATCCTGTGCGCGGGCGACGTGCTGCGGCTCGAGGATCTGCCGCCGCGGACGGCCGCGGCGCCGGCGGTCGCGGCCGGCGGCGACGAGTGGCTGCCGGCGCTGCCAGAGGACGGGCTGTCGCTGGTCGATCTCGAGAAGCGGGTGATCGAGCGCGTGCTGGCGCTAAAGCGCGGCAACATCACGCAGGCCGCGGCCTACCTGCGGGTGCCGCGGCACGTGCTGTCGTACCGGATGGAGAAGTACGGGCTGCGCCGCGGCAGCTAGCGGTGCTCGGCGCGCCGCGCGGATGATCCTCGGCGCAGCAGGGCTGCGAGCTTCCTTCACCTTCGGGCATGTCCGTCGTGCCATGTCCTCTCGGACATGCGGCCGGCAAGCGCCCGGCGAACGGTCGCACGAGCCCGCGAGGGCTGGGCCGGACCTGGCGTGCGAGGCTCGAGAGGGCAGGTGTCCGTCCACTTGTTCGTGGCGACGGCCGCGCCGGGATCTCGACGGCTGCCTCGCTGCGTCGCGCGGCCGAGGCCGGCAGGGTCCGGCGACGACGCGGTGATCACGAGCACGCGCGCGAGGCGTCGCGGCCGCGAGATGACGCGGCCGCGCGGGCGTGGTGGTCGATTTGCTGCGCCGCCGAAAGGTCACCCGCGACGCGTCGGCGCGAGGCTAGCTCACGGCGGTCCCGCACGCGCGACAGCATGCGCGCGAAATGCGCGAAGGCGCGCGGCGTGCTACGGTCCGCCGCATGAGCTCGATGATCATCGGGATCGCTGGCGGCAGCGGATCGGGCAAGACGACCGTGGCGCGCAAGATCGCCGACTCTCTTCCACCCGAAGGCGTCACGATCATCGAGCACGACGCGTATTACCGCGACCGCGCCGACCTCACGTACGAGGAGCGCTGTCACATCAACTTCGACCACCCCGAGTCGCTCGAGACGGAGCTGCTGGTCGAGCACATCGTCGCGCTCAAGGCCGGGCGCCGCGTCGCGGTGCCGGCGTACGACTTCAAGACGCACCGCCGGCTGCCCGAGCCGCGGTGGGTCGAGTCGACGCCGGTGGTGATCGTCGAGGGCATCATGGTGCTGGTCGACCAGCGCCTGCGCTCGGAGCTCGACATCAAGCTGTTCGTCGACACCGACCCCGACATCCGCATCTTCCGCCGGATCCGCCGCGACATCGAGCAGCGCGGGCGCACCTTCGAGGCCGTGCGCGAGCAGTACTACCGCCACGTGCGACCGATGCACCTGCAGTTCGTCGAGCCGTCGAAGCGCCGCGCGGACCTCATCATCCCCGAGGGCGGGGACAACCGCGTCGCGCTCGACCTGGTGGTGTCGAAGCTGCGCAGCGTGATCGAGCAGAGCCGCCGCGACGCGCGATAATCGAGCCGGCCGCGAGGCGCGAAAATCGACGGCAGGTGAACGCTGTTCGCAAGCGAGGCGTCGGTCGACGTGGTCGGCGGCGCTGTGCCATCCTGCTCCACCGTGGCGGGCTTCTTCGCATCCTCTCGCAACAAGCGCTGGCTCGGTCTCGGAGTGCTCCTGCTGGCGGTCGGTTCGGCGACCGCGCTCGCGATCGTCAAGCCGTGGAAGAAGCCGCCGCCGGTGCAGTCGGAGCGGCTCGGCGCCAACCTCGAGCTGGCCGCGGGCGAGGTGCTGCTGACCACCGCGTCGGGCAGCGAGCGGCTGTTGTCGCGCACGCCGCTGCCGGAGACGGCCGAGCTGTCCACAGGGCCAGGTGCCCGCGCGCTGGTCCGCCTGAGCGACGGCTCGCGGGTGTTCCTGCGCGACGGCACGAAGGTGAAGATCGCCGGCGGCGTGGCCCTGCAGGCGGGCCAGATCTGGGTCGAGGCGCCGCCGCTCGAGGAGGGCCAGAAGGCGGTGGTCCACACCGTCGGCGACGCGGAGGTGTCGCTGTCGGCGGGCGGGGCGAGCCTGTCCTTCGAGTCAGGTGAGGCGCAGGTCTACGTCGCCGAGGGGCTGGCGATCGTCAGCGCGGCCGGCGGTCGCGCCGAGGTCGAGGCCGGCGAGCGGGCGACGGTGAAGGGCGGGGCGCCGTCGGTCGAGCCGGTGGCGTTCTGGGACGACTGGACCGGCGGCATGGGCGATCGCGCGGGCGGGGGCATCCGCGCGGGCGCGGGCTCGGGGGCGCTGTACGCGGTCGATCGCGCGGCGCCGCCGGGGACGCCGGCGCTGCCGCTGTCGATCCAGCGGCAGACGGTGCGGGTGGCGCTCGAGGACGAGATCGCCGAGACCCTGGTCGATCAGCGGTTCTTCAACCCGTCGAGCGCGGCGGTCGAGGGCTGGTACTGGTTCACGGTCCCCGAAGATGCCCTTTTGGTCAGCTTCGCCCTCGAGACCAATGGACAGCTGGTGGAGGGCGAGATCGTCGAGCGCAAGCAGGCGGCGGCGACCTACGAGGCGGCGGTGCGGCGCGACAACGATCCGGCGCTGCTCGAGTGGATCGACGCGCGCACGGTGCGGGCGCGCATCTACCCGGTGCCGCCGGCGGGCGAGCGGCGGGTGGTGCTGCGCTACCAGCAGCTCATGGTCGAGAGCGAGGGCAAGCGCCGCTACAGCTACCCGCTGGCGGCCCCGCGCGGGCGCGAGGCGGCCAGCATCGAGGAGTTCTCGCTCGAGGTGCAGCTGCGCGGCGGGCTCGAGCAAGACTACGAGCTGGCGACGCTCGGCGAGGCGCGGGTGTCGACCGACGGCCGGCAGGTGACGATGCGCCGCTCGGGCTACACGCCGCGCGCCGACTTCGAGCTCGAGCTGACGCGCAAGCCGGACCGGACGCGGGTGCCGCTGCGCGCCAATCGCTTCGGCGCGGGCGGCGATCAGGCCAGCTACGTGATGGTCCGCTTCGCGCCCGACCTCGACATGGCGACGCTGCCGGCGCCGCGCGGTGACGTGGTGGTGGTGGTCGACACCTCGGCGGCCGGCGACCCGTCCGAGCAGCAGACCAAGCTCGCGGTGGCCGAGGCGCTGCTGCGCAGCCTGTCGGCCGGCGACAAGTTCGCGGTGATGAGCGCCGACGTCGCGGCGAAGGTGCTCTATCCGGAAGAGGGGCTCGCGGAGGCGACGCCGGAGGCGATCAGCGCGGCGCTCGAGCGGGTGGCGGCGCACGCGGCCGGCGGCGCGACCGACCTCGGGGCGATCTTCGAGCAGGCGCTGGCGCGCGTGCACGGGCTCGAGCAACCGGCGGTGGTCTATGTCGGGGACGGCCTGGCGACCTCGGGCGAGCGCAGCGGCGAGGCGCTGGCCGAGCGGCTGCGGCGGTCGATGACCGGCTCGCGCGCGCGGCTCTACACCGTGGGCGTCGGCGCGGAGATCGACGCGGCGATGCTCGGCCGCCTGGCCCGCGTCGGCGGCGGCGAGTCGCTGCGAGTCGAGGGGCCCGAGCAGGCGGTGGTGCGCGCGCTCGAGCTGTCGGGCGCGCTCAAGACCCCGACGATCACCGACCTCGAGCTCGGCCTCGGCGAGGGCCTCGACGACGTGTTCATCAGCGCCGGCGGCAAGCTGTCGCGCGGCCAAGAGCTGGTGCTGCTGGCGCGCACGCACCACGACCTGCCCGACAAGGTCACGATCTCGGGCCGGCTCGGCGGCTCGGCGTTCAGCAAGGAGTACCCGCTCGCGTACGTCGGCGGCTCGCTCGACCGCATGGTGCCCAAGCTGTGGGCCGCCGCGTACGTCGAGCGCCTGCTCGGCGACAGCCGCGGGCTCGAGGCGGTGCGCGGCAAGATCCTCGCGCTCGGGCTCGAGTACGGGCTCATGACCCCGTTCACCTCGTTCCTCGCGCTCGACAGCGAGGCGGCCTACGCCCAGCAGGGCATCCAGCGCCGCCGCCGTCAGCTCGGCGGGCTGCAGCTGATCGCCGACGCGACCTGGCTCAAGGAACAGGAACCGATGAGCAGCCGGATCGTCGGCATGATCGCGGCCGCCGCGGCCGCGCCGTTCGGCTGCAACCGCGCCGGCGACTCCGCCCCGGCGTCGCGGGCGGAGGAGCGGGTCGCCAGCGGCCCCCGCCGGCGTCGGCGCCGGCGCCGGCGAGCGCGCCCGCCGACGCGCAGCAGGCCCCGGCCACCCCGAGCCCCGAGCCGGCGCCGCCGCCGTCGGCCGCGCCGGTGGCCCCGGGTGGCGTGGTGGGCGGGCTCGCCAACGCGGGCGAGGCCGAGAAGATGGCGCCCATGGAGGAGGCGCCGCCGGACGAAGTCGCGAGCGAGCCCATGTCGGCGGCCAAGAAGGCGTCGGCCAGGGGAGGTGGCTCGAAGGACATGTCGACCCTGACGAAGTCCGGGGGCCGGCGCGACCCCGGCGCCGACGCGTCCCCGCGCCCGCCGACCAAGACGCCGCCGCCGGCGGTCTCGCCGGTGCCGCGCGGGCTCAAGCTGCCGTGCTCCGACGCGGCTGCGCGCAGCCTGGCCCACCGCCGGATCTTGTGGCAGAAGCGGCTGGCTGACCGATCGGACATGTTCTCGGCGCTCAACGCCTACGAGGCGGCGGCCGGGAGCTGCGAGATCGGGGGGTGGAAGGATCAGCGGGTGTTCCTGCAGCTGCTGCACGAGCGGGCGGCGACCGAGGCCGACATCGGCCTGTTGCTCGGGCACTTCGCCGGCGAGCCCGACGCGCGCAACTACCTGGCGCGCGGGCTGCTGCGCCGGCTGGTCGATCAGGGGCTGATCGGCGCGGTCGAGCGGGAGATGTTCGGCGCGGGGGTCGACTGGAACGACGTCGATCGGCAGCTGCAACTGGTGGTCGGCGACGACGCGCCGACGCGCAGGCTGCAGCTCGTGCAGGCGGCGCTGCAGCGCAGCCCGGGCGACCCGCAGGGCGAGCGGCGCCTGATCCAGCTGCTGAGCGAGCAGGGCAAGCTCGAGGAGGCGCTGGCCCGCGGTCGGTCGCTGCGCGAGCAGGGGCTGATGACGCCGGTGCTGGCGCAGCAGATCGGCGAGGTGTTCGTGGCCCACGAGCAGGTCGACGAGGCCCAGCGGATCTTCTCGGAGATCGTCGAGTTCGACCCCGACAACCCGCAGAGCCGCGCGCTGCTCGGCGACATCTTCCTGCGCCACGGGTGGTTCGAGCGGGCCTACCGGCAGTACGAGGACCTGGTGACGATCCGGCCCGACGATCCGACGGCGTCGATCCGGCTCGCGCGCGCGGCGGCGGGCGCGGGGCGGGTCGACGAGGCGCTGCGGATCTTGCGGCAAGTGGCGGCCGGCGAGGGGCGCCCGGGGGCCGACGATCCGCGACGGTTCGCCCGCCTGCACGCGGCCGTGCTGCTGGCGCGCCTGCTGGCCGCGCCCGACGCGAAGATCCCCGAGGCCGGCGTGGCCCGTGAGCTCGGGCGCCTGCAGCTGTTCGCCGGCGCGTCGAGCTGGACCTTCCTCGTGTGGGACGACCTCGGCGTGCGCCTCGCGCTCACCGCCGACCCGTCGGCGCCGCTGGCGGGCGACGTCGCCGACGCCGGGGTCACCGGGCTGTTCGCCGTGCAGTTGCCGGCCGGCGGGGGGCCGTCGTTGCAGGTCCGACATCAGGGCCACACCCTCGGCAGGCCGGTGAGCTACGAAAGAATCACCGTGCACTTCGACGGCAAGGCGTTCAAGGTCGAGCGTGAGAGCGGCCGGATCGCCGCCGGAGACGCCGCAGCGGCCGCGGTGGCGGACGCCGGCGGGTGAGCACGGTCGCACGCGGACGCGGACAGGACGGGCGGGCCGCTGTGGTATACCCCCGGGCCGCGGCGAACCGCGCGAACGGCCTTTTGGCCAGGACACCTCACGGAAAGCGACAGGGCGATGGCTGAAGCGATCAAAATGAACGACAAGGGCCTGCAGGTCCCCGACCAACCGATCATCCCGTTCATCGAGGGTGACGGCACGGGTCCCGACATCTGGGCCGCCTCGGTGCGCGTGTTCGATGCCGCGGTCGCGCGGGCCTACGGCGGCAAGCGCAGCATCGCCTGGCGCGAGGTGCTGGCCGGCGAGAAGGCGTTCAAGCAGACCGGCAACTGGCTGCCGCAGGAGACCCTCGACCTGTTCCGCGACTACCTGGTCGGCATCAAGGGCCCGCTGACCACCCCGGTCGGCGGCGGCATCCGCAGCCTCAACGTCGCGCTGCGGCAGATCCTCGACCTCTACACCTGCCTGCGCCCGGTCCGGTACTTCGCCGGCGTGCCCTCGCCGGTCAAGCGGCCCGAGGCGACCGACATGGTCATCTTCCGCGAGAACACCGAGGACATCTACGCGGGCATCGAATTCCAGCAGGGCACCGAGGACAACGCGAAGTTCAAGAAGCTGTTCTCCGAGGCGTTCCCGGCCCTCTACAAGAAGGTCCGCTTCCCCGACACGGCCGGCTTCGGCGTCAAGCCGGTCTCGATCGAGGGCACCGAGCGCCTCGTCCGCGCGGCCATCAACCACGCGCTGCAGTACAAGCTGCCGAGCGTCACGCTGGTCCACAAGGGCAACATCATGAAGTTCACCGAGGGCGGCTTCCGCGACTGGGGCTACGCCCTCGCGCGCAAGGAGTACGGCGCGGTCGACCTCGACGGCGGGCCGTGGCAGGTGATCCAGCGCGGCGATCACAAGCTCGTGATCAAGGACGCGATCGCCGACGCGTTCCTGCAGCAGATCCTGACCCGCCCCGACGAGTACTCGGTGGTCGCCACCCTCAACCTCAACGGCGACTACATCTCCGACGCGCTCGCGGCCCAGGTCGGCGGCATCGGTATCGCGCCGGGCGGCAACATCAACTACGTCAGCGGCCACGCCATCTTCGAGGCGACCCACGGCACCGCGCCGAAGTACGCCGGCCAGGACAAGGTCAACCCCGGCTCGGTCATCCTCTCGGGCGAGATGATGTTCCGCTACATGGGCTGGAACGAGGCGGCCGACCTCATCATCCTCGGCATGGAGCGCGCGATCGCGGCGAAGACCGTGACCTACGACTTCCATCGCATGATGGAGGGCGCGACCCTGAAGAAGTGCAGCGAGTTCGGCGACGAGATCATCAAGCACATCCAGGACGCGCCGAAGTCGGCCGCCTGAGGCGCTCGCGCCGACGCTCGCCCCCGTGGAGGCTCCGAACGAGGCGCCGCGGGGGCGATGCCGTTGGGTCGACCGCGCGACGAACCACATCGTGACGAGCTCGGCCTCGAGGCGCGACCGGCCGACAGCGGTGGCCAGCCACCCACGGCGTGCGGGGAGCGCGGAGCGACGAATCGGCGCCGGCTCGGCGCGTCACGAGCGCTGCACGGTCGCGCCTCGCTGCAGTCGGGCCGCGATCGCCTGGAGCGGCATGACGAGCTCCGCCGGCTCGATCAGCGTGAACTCGACGCCCGCCAGGACGATCAGCGCGGCCAAGGCGTCGGCCGAGTCGGCGCCGAGGACGAACACCGAGCCGCTCGCGTCGGACGACTCCAGCAGGCCGATCCAAGAAGGGACGCGCTCGGCGAGCTCCTCCGGAGACCCGTGCAGGAGCACGCGCGCCTGGTGGCGGTACGGCGCCACGGCGATCGACCGCGACACGTACGTCGCGACGTCCTCCGGCAGCTCGCGCGGCGAGAACCGGGCGCCGCGCGTCAGCTTCGGCGCCACGCGGTCGACGCGGAACGTCCGGAAGCTCTCGCGGTCGAGGTCCCACGCGACCAGGTACCAGACGCGACCGGTGTGCACGAGGCGCAACGGCTGGACCCGGCGTGTCGTCGACTTGCCCTGCCGGTCGCCGTACTCGAAGCGCAGCTCGACCTCGTCGCGGCACGCACCGGCGATCGCCGTCAACACGCCGAGGTCGGCCGCGGTCCGGCTGTCGAGCAAGGACACGGTCACTCCCGCCAGCGCGCCGAGGCGGCGGCGCAGACGCGACGGCAGGAGCTGGTCGAGCTTGGCCAGCACGCGCAGCGCGACGGACTGCAGGTTGGCCACCGTGCCGGCGGCCCCGAGCGCGACGGCCACCGCCAGCGCCTCGTCGTCGTCCAGCAGCAGCGGCGGCGTCCTGGCGCCCGCGCCCAGGCGGTAGCCGCCGCCGGGGCCCGAGGACGCCTCGATCGCGTAGCCGAGCTCGCGCAGTCGGTCGACGTCGCGCCGGATCGTGCGGATGTCCACCTCGAGCCGCTCGGCGAGCTCGTCCCCGGGCCACTCGCGCCGGGCCTGGAGCAGGGAGAGGAGCCGCAGCACGCGCGTCGAGGCCTTCACCACGCCAGGATAATCGAGGACCGATCCTGTCCTCAACCCGAGCTATCACTGGCGGCGCGTCTCGGACGCGAGAAAGGCAGGACGATGAGCGACACGACCAAGGAAGCGGGCAACGGTTCGAAGCGGACCTACCACGGGAGCTGCGTGTGCCGCAGGGTGCGCTTCGAGGCGGACATCGACCTCTCGCAGGGTACGGGCAAGTGCAACTGCACGAGCTGTTGGAAGCGACGCTGGTGGAGCGTCAAGGTGCGGCCGGGCGACTTCCGCGCGCTGGGCGGCGAGGAGGAGCTGAGCAAGTACCGGCCGGGCTCCGCGAGCGGTCACGGCGGGCACTGCAAGCACTGCGGCGTCACGCCGTACGGCTTCGTCGAAGCGGCGGAGTGGAACGACGGCGAGTTCGTCTCGGTCAACGTCGCCTGCCTCGACGACCTCGAGCCCGCCGACCTCGTGGCGGCGCCGATCGTCTTCATGGACGGCCGTAACGACAACTGGTGGCACCCGCCTGCGGAGACGCGGCACCTGTGAAGCGTGGCGAGGCGGTGGCAGTTCGTCGTACAGACACGTCGGGTCGGTGCGCGGCAGACGGAGCTGTCCTCCGGGACATGCGGCGCGCGCGACCGCGGCACGTCAGCGCGGGGGGAGCTCGCAGGTCGCGCCATTCTCGGCCGGGCCGTGGCTGGCGCGCGGGTGTGACTTGTGGCCGGCACGGCTGCGGTGGCGCGCCTCCTCGATCGAGTGCGAGCGGCGGATGTCGCTCTCGTGCTTCGCGATCTCGGCGAGCTTGTGATAGTGGCGGTGGATGACGTCGAGCTCGGCCTCGGACAGGTTCTCGATGTCGATCAGGCGGTTGGACGCGCCCTCGAGGGCCGCCACGATCTCGTTGAGCTTGAGCTGCACCGCCAGCGACTCCTTGTTCTGGGCCCGCTGGATCAGGAACACCATCAGGAAGGTGACGACGGTGGTGCCGGTGTTGATGACGAGCTGCCAGGTGTCGGAGAAGCCGAACAGCGGGCCCGTCACCAGCCACACGAGGATCGTCAGGACCGCCAGCGCGAACGCCCACGAGCTGCCCGACCAGTGGGTGATGGAGCCCGAGGCCCGCTCGAGCGTGCGGCCGAGGCTGCTGCGCGGGCGATGCGGGCGATGGTTCAACTCCGGCTCCTGGCGATCCGCGCGAGGAAGCGGCCGAGGTCCTCGGCCTGGCGGTCGCGGTCGTGATGCGCGAGCACGTGGGCGCGGGCGGCCTCGCCCATGCGCGCGCGGCCGTCGCGACCGAGCGCCGCGAACGCGCGCAGCTTGGCCAGCGCGTCGGCGGGGTCGCCGGGCGCGAAGGCCAGGCCGGCACCTGACCCTTCGACCAGGCGCTGGGCCTCGCCGCGGACGCCGAGGAGGATCGGCTGGCGCATCGCCATGGCCTCGAAGATCTTCGACGGCAGGTAGCGGGCGAAGGTCGGCTCGTCGCGCAGGATGACGGCGCTGACGTCGGCGGCGGCGATGATGCCCGGGACGTCGCGCCGCGGGACCGAGGGCAGCACGTGGACGCGGCGGCCGACGCCGAGCGCCGCGATCTCGTCGACCAGCGCCGGCAGGCCGACGCCGTGGCCGACGACGACGACGTGGAAGTCGTCGTCGGGACCGGCGAGCGCGGCGGCTCGCGCCAGCAGGCCGACGTCCTGGGCCATGCCGATCGTGCCGCAGTAGAGCAGCAGCAGCGCGCCTTCGGGGATCCCGAGCTGCGCCCGCAGCGGCGCCGGGTCGGCATCGGCGGCGAACAGGGCGGTGTCGATGCCGTTCTTGACCACGGCGATGCGCTCGCGCGCCACGCCGCGGGCGACGAAGTGGTCGACGAAGCTGTCGGTGACCGAGACGACGCCGGCGGCGCCGCGATAGAGGGTGGACTCGACGACCTCGAGGGCGCGCACGATCGGGTGCCCGGGCTTCAGCGCGCCGACGGCGACGATGCCGTCGGGCCACAGGTCGCGCACCTCGAGCACGAACGGGACGCGGCGCAGGCGGGCCAGCGCGAGGCCGGCGACGCCGGTGAGGATCTGCGGCGAGGTCGCCAGCACCAGATCGACGGCCGGCAGGCGGGCCGCGCCGAGCGCGATCTGGGATGTCGGAAGGGACATGTACCCGAGGCCACGTCGAAGGACGCCGCGACTGGCGGCCGGGAGCGTGGGTACGCGGTGGACCTCGATGCCGTCGACGCGCTCGCGCCGGTACTCGGCGGCGCGGTAGCCGGGGTAGATCTTGCCGTGCGGGTGGTTGGGCTGGCCGGTGACGACGTGGACCTCGTGGCCGGCCCGCACCAGCGCGCGCGACAGCTCGTGGACGCGCGCGGCCGGGGCGTTGGATTCGGGCGGGAAGTAGTGCGAGAGGTAGGCAAGCCGCACGATCGCACCGATGCTATCAGATCGACGGACCCCGTCGGGGGCGTGGGCTGCGAGGCGCGATGCGGGCCGGAGGAGGTCGCGGCCGGCGAGCGCGGCGAGGCGTCGGCGCGGCTCGCGACGGCGATTCGCCCAGCGAGCCGAGCGCCGCGCGTGTGCGGGGAAGCGGCCGGGCGGGGCAAGGTACGGAGCGGGCGGCGAGTCGCAGGCTTCCTGGGCTGCCTGGACTGTGCGGCGCATCGGCCAGCAGTCGCAGCTCCGGTGGCGCTGCGATGAAGTCGCTGGGTGGCTGCGACTCGGCCCGCTTGTCGGGCGCCATGAATCGAGGGCGCTCGACGAGGTGGCCGACGCCGGCGCGCCCGAGGGGCGACGCGAGCGCGTCGTCGATGCTCGGGACGCCGAGCGGCCGCGGCGAGGATGGAAGCTGTCCCTTGGGGCAGGTCGTGGCCGACGCTTCCGGCCCGGTGTCGCCGCGCGAGCGCAACCGGAGAGTCGACGAGGCGGCGTGAGAGGCTCGTTTTTGCGCCGCAGACCGGGCGCCGAGACTGCCATCATCGTTGGCGGTGAGCAATTCAGTTCGCTCGATTCCCGCCAGGAAGGCGATAGTCGACCAGCACCCTCATCGGTGGCGAGGTGGGGGTTCCTGGCCACGATGGGCAACGACGTTGGCGCGTCAACCGGGTTGGCCAATCGAGTTGGCCGGAGCGTGGCGCGCCCGCAGCGATTTCCTCAACGAGATCAACGCGGTCGTCGGCTTGCAATCGGAGGTCGGCAACAACGGAGCCCATCGCCATGAAGTCCCGCGCAGTCCTGTTTCCCCTCGTTTCCGTGGCCCTCAGCGCGTGCCTCGAGCACCCGGTGGTCGGGGTCGAGCTCTGCAAGACCGAGAACAACGAGATCCCGATCCCGCTGGACGAGGGCGGCGACGTCGACATCCTGTTCGTCATCGACAACTCGGGCTCGATGGCCGAGGAGCAGGCCCGGCTGGCGCGCAACTTCGAGGCGTTCGCCCGCCGGCTCGACGAGATGGGCGCGCACTACCGCATCGGCGTGACCACCACCGACAGCGGCAACCCGCGCTGCGAGGCGGCCGCGACCACGCCCGAGGGCGGCGACCTGGTGCTGCGCAGCTGCCTCGACCGGCTCGGCGAGGGCGCGTTCCAGTTCAACGACATCGACGCGGCGTTCGCCTGCACCGACGTGTGCGGGCTGACGGGCGACGCGCTGGCGATCACGCCGACCGCCACCGACCTCGACCCGGAGCGGCGGGCGCGGCCGTGGATCGAGAAGATCGACGACCTCAGCAACTTGCCGGCCGGGGTCGAGGTGGCGGACGCGTTCGCCTGCTTCGGGCCGCAGGGCATCAACGGCTGCGGCCACGAGCAGCCGCTCGAGTCGATGTACCTGGCGCTGAAGAAGGCGCTGTCGCCGAGCGAGGACCACTACGGGTTCTTGCGCGACGACGCGTTGCTGTCGGTGGTGCTCGTCACCGACGAGGCCGACTGCTCGTTCGAGCCTGCCTTCAAGGACATCTTCATCGGCGACAAGACCTTCTGGGAGGACCCGGACGGGCTGGCGCCGACCAGCGCGACCTGCTGGAACGCCGGCGTGCTGTGCAGCGGGCCGGGGCCGGTCTATGACGGGTGCGAGCCGGCCAACTACAGCATCGACGGCGAGCCCGGGGCGGCCGACGCCGAGGCGGTGCTGCGGCCGATCTCGCGCTACGTCGACCTGCTGGCCCAGATCCGCGCCGACAAGCAGATCATCGACCCGAGCCGCGAGGTGCTGGTGTCGCTGATCGCCGGCGTGCCCGCGGGCTACGAGCGCGGCGAGGCGGACATCGTGTACGCGGAGGCCGAGGCCGGCTCGGAGCAGGACCTGAACTTCGGCATCGCCCCCGGCTGCGTCAACAACAGCGACGGCAGCGGCAGCACGGCGGTCCCGCCGGTGCGCGAGCGCGCGGTCGCGGAGGCGTTCGCGGGCGACGAGCGCAACCTCTACTCGATCTGCGAGGACGACTACACGCCGGCGCTCGAGGGCATCGCCAAGCAGATCGAGCAGGCGTTCCGGCCGGTGTGCGGGACGACGATGGTGGCCGACCGCGACCTCAGCACCGAGGCGCTCGACGCCGATTGCAAGATCCAGCAGCGCGTCGACGGCGAGGTCGTCGACCTGCCGCCGTGCCTGCCGGTCGGCGAGGAGGACTGGGCTGTCCCCGAGGGCAGCTCGGTGTGCACGATCGTCCTCACCGACCCGCGCGGCCTCACGCCGAGCAAGCGCGACGACATGTCGACGGTCAAGGACCCCGAGACCGGCGAGGAGTCGGTGCCCTGCGACAACACCGACACCAACGTCGAGTTCAAGCTGCGCCGCGCCGGGCCGCGCGTGCGCGGGGCGACGTACACCGCGACCTGCCTGCGCGACGCGGCCGAGGAGTGCTAGCGAGCAGGAGGCGCGGCCCGAGGTCGGCCGACCTCGGGGCGGGGCGAAGGGCGGCGTGATATCCTGGTGAGGATGGTTGCAGCGGTCCCACGGCGCCCGTGCCGGAAGTCGTCGAGACGCCGACGGCGACGGCACGCATGAAGATCGCGCGGCGACACGCGAGGGAGGACGATGATGATACTCAAGAACAGGTTGTTTGGGACATGTCTCTTGGTCGCTGCCGTCGCGTCGGCGCCCGACCGCGCCTCGGCGTGTTCGACCTCCGAGCCGGTGCCGGGGCTCGATCTGTGGGAGCTGCACAACCCGCCGGAGAGGCTCTACACCGCCACCGGCGGGGTCTTCTCGCTGTACGGGGTCCTGTACGACACGGAGCTCGCGGAGGCGGCGGCGCTGGTGGACGTCGCGGTGGCGCTGGACGGCGAGGCGGTGGCGACGGAGCTCGAGGTGGTGCAGTTGAACCCGACCCTCAGCGCGGGCGAGCCGGCGTGGACGGTGGCGGTGGTGGTGCGCCCGGTCGAGCCGCTGCAGGCGGGCGTCTATCAGGTGACGGTGGCGGACCTCGACGGCGACGAGGTGACGTTCCCGCTGACGGTCGAGGCCGAGCCGGTGGCGACGCTCGAACCGCCGGCCGCCGAGGTCGTCGATCCGGTGGAGGTCACCGTCGGATTCGGCGGCACGATCTGCTGCGAGTCGGATCTGACCAGCAGCTGCGGCGAGACGACGCGGTGCGACTATACGACGTTCGACAAGGCCCCGGCGGTGTACGTCGTGCCGTCGCCGCTGCCGCGGGCGCAGGCGGGCAGCGCTTTGGTGTGGGTCCAGCGCCTCGATGCCGCGGGGGAGCCGGACCCGGACGGGCGGTTCCAGTACCCCGCGCGCGACATGATCGACTGGACGGTCGAGTTCGCGGAGGCGCAGGCGGAGTACTGCGTGGTGCTCGGCGTGACCAACCTGGTCGATGGGACATCCGCGTCCGGCCCGCCGCAGTGCCTGTCGCGCGAGGAGGCCGGCGAGCCGCGCGTGGTGACCGACGAACCGACCGCCGAGGAGATCGAGGCGTGGGAGTGCAAGGGGCCGCTGGAGTACGAAGACGGCACGCCGTTCGGCGAGGAGCCGGAGAAGAAGGAGGTCGGCTGCCGGCTCGGCGCCGAGGGCGGGGCGTGGACCTGGTTGGCCGCGCTCGCCGGGCTGGGGCTCGGGAGGCGCCGACGCCGGCGCTGACGGGTCGGTCCCTCTGAATCCGCGACCGCCCCGGCGCCGAGCGGCCGGCGTGTGGGCTGCGGTCCGCGGGACTCGCCGCGACGGCGCGGGCGTGACCCGGGGGACGGCGCGGGGTATCGTCGGCGGGCGTGACGTACTCCGAGCGCCCGTGGGAAGACCGCGCCGGCCGTCCGGCGCCGCGGGGGCGGGCAGGGCTCGCGCGCCAGCTCGGGCTCGGGCTGCGGGCGCTGCGGGCGCGGCAGTGGGCCCACTTCGTGCCGCTGCCGCTGGCCGGGGCGCCACTCGGGGACATGCTCTCGGGGACTTGTCTCATAGAACCTGTCCTATGGGGCATCCTCGCCGGGGCGCTGTGCCTGGCCTGCGCGTACGGGCTCAACGCGCACGCCGACCGCGGCACCGACGTGCCGGGCAAGAACCCGCTGGTCGGGGCCGAGGTCGGGGCCGCGGCGATGGTGCCGGCGCTGGCGTGCGGGCTGTCGGCGATGGTCGCGGCGGGGCACAGCGGCGGGCCGGGGGCGGCGGCGGTGAGCCTGGCGACGGGGGCGCTGTACAGCGCCGGGCCGCGGCTCAAGCGGCTGCCGGGGGTCGGGACGCTGGCGAACGTCGCCATCTTCGCGCCGCTGCTGGCGCTGGTCGGGACGCCGCGCACACCTGGCTTTTGGGGCATGTCGCTGGTGTTCACGGCGCTGCTGCTGCAAAACCAGCTGGTCCACGAGCGGGCCGATGCGGGCGAGGATCGGCGGGCCGGGGCGTACACGACGGCGCAGTGGCTGGGTCGCGCGGGCGTGGCCGCGGCCGGGCGATGGCTGGCGCTGGCGGGGCCGTCGCCGCGGCGCTGCTGCTGGGGCCGTGGGCCGGGCTGTGCGGCGCTGCGGGGCTGGTCTTCGGGGCATGGCTGATCGGCCAGGCCGATCCGGCGGCGGCGCGGCGGCGCCACCGGGCGCTGGCGCTGGTCACGGGGGCCGCCGTCTACGCGCTGTCGCCGGGAGGTGCGGGGTGACGGGTCCGCGAGCGGTGCGAGCGAGGCGAAGGTCGGGGCGCGCAGGACTGTCGCGCCGGGGGCTGGCGCAGGTCACGAGGGGAGCCGTCCACGCGCGGTCGCCGGGAGGTGCGGGGTGACGGGTCCGCGAGCGGTGCGAGCGAGGCGAAGGTCGGGGCGTGGGGCGCGCAGGACTGCGTCGGGAGCCCGGGCTTCGAGCATGCGGGTGGCTGGGCGGTGGGAGGTTCGTCCCCGGTTCGAGGCGAACGGGGGGCGCCGTCGCGGGCGCCGGTCGTGGGAGGAGCGTCGTGACGGCGCTGGCCAAGGCGCGCGACCTCGTGCGGCTGGGGGCGGCGCGGGCGGTCGGGCGGGCGCTGCCGTTCAGCGTCACCTTCATCCTCACGCACCGGTGCAACTTTCGCTGCGAGTACTGCGAGATCCCCGAGCGCGCCGCCGACGAGATGAGCGACGCCGAGTTCTGCGCGGCCATCGACGAGCTGCGGGCGGCCGGGATGGCGCGGGCCAGCTTCTCCGGCGGCGAGGCGCTGCTCCGCCGCGACGCGCCGCGGATCGTCGGCCACGCCAAGCGGGCCGGGTGTTTTACGTCGATGAACACCAACGGCTGGCGCACGGGCAATGTCCTGAAGGACATGTCGGGGATCCTCGACATGGTGGTGCTGTCGCTCGACGGGCCGGAGCCGGTCCACGATCTGGTGCGCCGGCGGCCGGGTTCGTACGCGCGGGTGATCGCGGCGATCGAGCAGGCGCGCGGGCTGGGGATGTCGGTGGCGACGATCACGGTGGTGGGGCCGTGGAACGTCGCGCGGATCGAGGAGATCGCGGAGCTGGCGGGGTCGCTCGGGGTGTGGGCGTACTTTCAGCCGGCCCACGAGGAGTGCTTCGACGCCGCGGCCGGGCTGCACCCGGCCCTGACGCCGGCGGTGCTGGCCGAGGTGGCCGACCGGCTGGAGCGGCTGCGCGCCCGCGGGCTGCCGATCGGGGCGTCACCTGGCTTTTTGCGCAGGTTGCGGCGGGCGCCGCGGTTCCACGACTGCGCGGCCTGCCACGCCGGGCGCTACTTCGCCACGGTGATGCCGGAGGGCTGGGTGGTGCCGTGCCACCTGACCTCGGGGACAGCCAAGTACCTCAACGGGCGCGAGGTCGGGTTCGCCCGCGCGTTCTTCGAGATGCCGCACCCGCGGGCCGGCGACGGCTGCGCGATCAGCCCCTACGTCGAGACGGACCTGATCTTCCGCCTCGACCCGCGGGCGATCGCGGCGGCGCTGCGGCGGGGGGACGGGGCGCCCGGGCGCTCGGGGTGAGCTGTCCTTCAGGGCATGTGACGGAGGATCGGTCCGTAGGCCGAGACCCGATCTTCCGCCTCGATTCATGGGCGATTGCGGGGACGGGGCGCCCGGGCGCGCGAGGCGAGCTGTCCTTCAGGGCATGTGACGGGCGGTCTCGGCGTCGAACACGGCCTCGCCGGCGCGGGTCATGCGGAAGTACAGGTCGTCGTCGGTGTCGAGGCGGCCGTCCTGGCCGCGCGAGCGCAGCTCGAGCAGCCACTCGCCGTCGAGGGGGCGGAGCACGAGGGGGCGCTGCCAGGGGTCGAGCGGCTCGAGGCGGCCGCGGCGACCCGGGACGCGCAGCTCGGTCAGCGGGTCGCCGTGGGCCAGGCTGGCCTGCAGGCCGTCGAGGTCGAGATGCGCCTGCTGGCCGAGCAGGGCGGCCGAGTGTTGCAGCTCGTCGCGCGCGCTGTCGAGGCAGGCGTAACCGCGGCAGCCGGGGCCGAGCATGTGGCGCACGGCGCAGGTGAGGGCGAACAGGAAGACGAGCAGGCTGAGGCCGTCGAGGACGGGACGGACGAGGCGCTGGAACACCGGGGACACCTGCGGCGTACGGTTGCAGCAGGCATGCCAGCGAGAAATCGCGGTTTTAGGGGGCGCGGGCCGGGCGGTGCAGCGACAATTTGGCGCGCGGAGGGGCGAAGGCGCGACGGGGCTGTCACATGTCGCAATTCCCGGGGGCCGCGGCCGACAGTGGCGTTGTGAGGGCGGATGGGCGGCGTCCATGCGTCCCGTGAGCTCGGGGCGAGGGGCTCACTCGTAGGCGGCGCGGGCGGCGGCGAAGACGAACCTCGCGCCTGTCTTTTCGGACAGGCTCCAGATCCGGTCGCCGTCGAGCATCACGGCCTTGGGCGTGTCGATCCAGCCGTGGCTTACGCCGGGGCCGGCGGGCGGGACGACGTGGAGCGCGCCGGCGTCGCCAGGCGGGGAGCTGCTTGACAGGTAGAGCGCGCCGTCGCTGCGGGTGACGCCCTGGATCTGGCTCTCGCCGGTGTAGGCGGCCGAGCTGGCCCAGGTGATGACGGATGGCAAGCGGCCGGTGACCGGGTCGATCGGCCAGGTGAAGACGCGGCCGCCGATCGGGCTGGTGCAGGCGACGAGGCCGTCGCAGTACTCGCCGACGACCAGCTCGGGCGGGCTGACGCTGCGGTCGAGGGCCAGGGTGGAGAAGCGCGGGGCGCAGCCGGAGGCGTGCTTGTAGGCGCCGACCTGGACGGCGACGTAGGCGTAGAGGCCGCCGTACCAGTCGTTGACCTTGGCGTCGTAGCCGACCTTGTCGACGTCGGGGTTGACCTCGAGCAGGCGCGACAGGTCGAACACCCGCAGGCCCTGGGTCGGATCGGCGAGGTAGAGGTTGTCGCCGTACCAGGCGATGCTGGCGGCGCGGATCGGGACCGGCTTGAAGTCGACCGGGTCGCCCGGCACCGGCTCGACCAGGAGGATGTGGCGCAGGCTGATCTCGGGCGCGTCGGTGAGGTCGACCAGGCTGACGCGCACGCCCTTGTCGAACGAGAGCTGCGAGAGCTCCTTGGCGAACCACCAGCCGAGCAGGACGACCTCGCGGCCCGCGAGCCGCCCGTCGTCGTAGGCGTCGGCGCTGCCGGTCAGCCCTTGCGGGACCCACCAGCTCTTGGTGAAGTCCTCGTCGTCCCAGCGGAACGCCAGCTCGAGCGCCTCGACCTCGCCCGGCACGCTCGGCGCGGCCAGGGCGACGTTGTTCAGGTCGGTCAGGACGTCGGCGATCGTCCAGGTCGGCAGGGCCTCGGCCAGGGCGTCGGCGAGCGGGCCGAGGTTGTCCCACTCGGGGGCGCGCGTGAGCGGGAAGTTGCAGCGGTCGAGCGGCTCGAGGCCGCTGCCGGGGGCGCCGCTCGGGCCCGCGGGGCAGGTCGGCGCCTCGTCCTTGCACGGATCGACGACGGGCTCGCCGGTGGTTTCGGTGTCGCCGGTGGTGTCGGTGTCGCCGGTGGTGGTGGTCGGCACGGCCGGCTCGGTGGTGCCGGTGGTCGTGGTGGACGTCGTCTCGTCGCCGGTGGTGGTGGTGGTCGGCGCGACCGTGGTGGTGCCCGTGGTGCTGGTGCTGGTGTCGTCGCCGGTGACGGACGCGGTGAGCTGCGGCGGGTCGTCGGAGAAGCAGGCGGCGCTCGTGAGGGCCAGGAGCAGCAGGCGGCGAGACATCGTCGCAAAGCCATAGCACCGTGATTCGGCGGGCGCACCGGGCGGCGCGCCGGGCCTGAGATGCGAGATCGCTCAGACGGGGCTCGCGAGCGCCAGATCGACGGCGAACGCCGCCTCGCCGGCGTTCGTGAGCAGCAGCGGGATCCGCAGCCAGGCCTGCGAGGGGGCGCACACCTCCGGGTCGCCGCCGCACAGCACCGCGTCGACGCGCACGAGGAGCTCGCTGCGGACCTCCGATGTCGGGAGTTCGGCGACCTCGAGGTCGATCTCGACGAACATGTCGGATCGGTCCTGTCCCGAAAGCGTGATGCGGTCGGCGGTTGTGACCAGATCGGAGCGACGCGAGACCTCGAGCGCGAGCCGCTGCGGGGCGCCGTCGTTGAACTTCCAGCCCGCGGGGGCGACCAGGCGCAGGCGGCCGGTCGCGCGCCCGGGGGCGAGCGCGGGGGCCCGCTCGAGCACGAGGTCGAACCAGCGCGTGGCCGGGGCGGCAGCGAGCGGCGGCGGCGGCTCGTCGGTCGGAGCGGGCACCGGCGGCGCGCCGCGGACCTCGAGCTCGGCCTTGAAGCGGCCGTCGGCGGCGAGGCGGACCAGGCGGTGGTGGCCGGTGTCGGCGACGAGCAGGTCGCCGTCCGGCAGGACCGCGAGGCCGCCTGGCTCGCGCAGCGATTCTCGATCTGTCCCGAGAGACAGCGTCGAGACGAGGCCGGCGCGGCGGTCGAGGCGGCGCAGGCGGTCGTTGAAGGTGTCGGCGACCACGAGGTCGCCATCTGCGGTGACGGCGACGGCGAGCGGGTGCTGCAGCCGCGCGGCGGCGAACGGGCCGTCCTCGGCGCCCCAGTCGAACAGGCCGGCGCCGACGAGGGTGCGGGTGTCGCCGGTCGCGAGGTCGAGCTCGCGGATCGCCGAGGTCTCGCTGTCGGCGATCCACACCCGGTCGCCGGCCCGCGCGAACCCGGACGGCTGGGCGAAGCAGGCCACCCGCGGCGGGCCGTCGACCAGCGCCTCGCGGCCGTCGCCGGCCAGCATCCCGATGGTCCAGCCGCCGCCCCCCGCCGGCGCGAGCACGCCGAGCTGGTGCGAGCCGGCCAGGCACACCAGGACGCGGTCCTCGACGAGGACGAGGTCCCACGGCGAGCGCAGAGCGGTGGCGCGGGCCGGGGATGGGCTGGCGATCGGGACATGTCCCATGAAACCTGTCCCGGCGACCGTGTCCAAGCGGGCATGGGAGAGATCGGCGCGGGCGACGGTGTGGTTGCGGGCGTCGCAGATCCACAGCGCCCCGTCGTCGGCCCAGGCGAGGCCCTGCGGGTCGTCGAGGCGGGCGTCGGCGAACGGGCCGTCGCGGTGGCCGCGGCGGCCCGAGCCGATGCTGACGAGGACGTCTCCGGCGGGCGAGAGGACGAGGACGCGGTGGTGGCCGGCGTCGGCGACGGCGATCCGGCCGTCGCCGGCGACCGCGACCTTGCCGGGGAAGGCCAGCGGACGCGGCGGCGGCGGCTCGCCGCGCGGAATCGTCAGGGGCTCGCGGGCGAGGGTGCCGTGGGCCTCGCCCTCGGCCAAAAGCCCGCGGACGAGGGTGTCGAGGGCGGCAGGGTCGGGCTCGCCGGGGGCGACGGCGGCGATCGTGCCGTCGGGGCGCAGGACCACGAGGGTGGGCCACGAGCGGATCGCGTAGCGCTCCCAGATCGCCAGGCCGTCGTCGACGACCACCGGGTGGGCGACGTCGTGGCGAGCGATCGCGTCGGCGACCCGCTCGGGGGCGGCCTCGGCGGGGAACTTGGCCGAGTGGACGCCGATCACGAGCACCGGCTTGCCGGCGTAGCGCCGCTCGAGGTCCCGCAGGACCGGCAGCACGTGCATGCAATTCACGCAGCAGGAGGTCCAGAAGTCGAGGACGACGACGTGACCGCGGAGCTCGCGGAGTCGCAGCGGGCGAGTGGTGCCGAGCCAGGCGCGGGCGGGCTCCAGCTCGGGGGCGCGGAGGCGTTCCATGGCCGGACGCTAGCCGAGTCGCGCGGGCGTGCGAGGACCGATGCGCGTGAGGTGGCGTGACGTCCGAGGTGTCCCGATCGCAAACATGCGTGCGGGCGGCGGTTGAAACAGGGGGGTCCGGGCACTACGCTTTGCCCGCGATGCAGCCGTTCCCCTCGCTCGTGCTCCGCGCCGGCGGCGCGGCCGCCCAGGGGGCCTTCGCGGAGGCCCAGGCGGCGTTCCTCGACCCCGATCCAGCCACGGTGCGGCGGCTGCGCGAGCTGCTGGAGGCCAGCGGCGCGGGGATCGTGGCCCACTTCTACATGGACGCGGAATTGCAGGGCGTGCTGTTCGCCTGCGACTGGCCGCACATCCACATCTCCGATTCGCTGGTGATGGCCGACCGGGCGCTGCAGATGGCCCGCGAGGGCGCGCGGGCGATCGTGGTGCTCGGGGTCGACTTCATGTCCGAGAACGTCCGCGCGGTGCTCGACGCCGCCGGCTTCGAACATGTCCCGGTGTACCGGGTGGCCCAGGAGCCGATCGGCTGCTCCCTCGCCGCGGCCGCCGAGGCCCCGGCCTACGCGGCCTACCTGCGCCGCGCGGCGCAGACGCCCGATTCGCTGCACGTCGTCTATATCAACACCAGCCTGCGCACCAAGGCGTACGCGCAATCGCTGGTGCCGACGATCACCTGCACCTCGTCGAACGTGATCCAGACGGTCCTGCAGGCGTTCGCGCAGGTGCCCGAGGGCCACGTGTGGTTCGGCCCCGACACGTACATGGGCGAGAACCTGCGGGCGCTGCTGACGAGCCTGGCCGGGATGGACGACGCGGCCGTGCGCGCGCTCCACCCGGCCCACGACGCGGCCAGCATCCGCGCGCTGCTGCCCCGCTTCCATCACTTCGAGCAGGGCTCGTGCATCGTCCACCACATGTTCGGCGCCGAGGTGGTGCGCCGCGTCCAGGAGCACTACGCCGACGCGCACATCACCGCCCACCTCGAGGTGCCGGGCGAGATGTTCGCGCTGGCGCTGGAGGCCCAGCGCGCCGGGCACGGGGTGGTCGGCTCGACGTCGAACATCCTCGATTACATCACCGCGCAGGTGAAGCGTGTCGGAGCTGTCCCCGGGGACATGTCGCCGGTGCGCCTGCAATTCGTGCTCGGGACCGAGGCCGGGATGGTGACGGCGATCGTCCACCAGCTCCGGGCGCTGCTGCAGTCGCTGCCGCGCCCGGTCGAGGTCGAGATCGTGTTCCCGGTGGCCGACGCGGCGGTGGTCGCGACCGGCGACGTCCACCTGCCGCTGGTGCCCGGCGTGGCCGGCGGCGAGGGCTGCTCGACCGCGGGCGGCTGCGCGACCTGCCCGTTCATGAAGATGAACTCGCTCGACGCGCTGCTCGAGGTGCTGGCCCGCGCGCCCGAGGCCGGTGACAAGCTGATCGCGTTCGCGCCGCGCAAATACGTCGAGAAGATCGGCGAGCAGACGATCGCGCAGCTCGGCGAGCTGCCGATCCGCCACATGCGCGAGTTCTCCCGCACCAAGCAATTGCCGGCGGCGCTGGTCGAAGACATCCGCTCGCGCGGGCTGTCGGCGGCGTCGTAGCAGCGCTCGGTGCGGATCGACGAGCCCGCGAGCTCCGCGGCCCTGTCCGGCTGCCTCACCAGCCGAGGTGCTCGCCCAGCGCGTTCACCAAATTCTGGCCCATGGCCTCGTGCGTGGCGACGCTCGGGTGACCGTCGCAGCCCCAGCCGTTCGGCTCGGCGTTGATGTCGGCGAACGCGACGTCCATGTCGCCCGCCTGGTGGCGCTGGTCGACGGCGCTCTGCAGGTAACCGGCGACCATGATCGCCTCGTCGCCCCACAAGAGCGGCGCGACCGGGAGGATGAAGGCGTCGGGGTAGACGGCGCGCAGGTGGGTCAGGAACGCGACGTAGGCGGGGACGAACACGTCCTCGGCCGGGTCCTTGTCGGTGCTGAAGTCGTTGGTGCCGAGGTTGATGACGACGACGTCGGGCTGCCAGCGCGCGTGGTCCCAGGCGGTGCCGCCGTCGCCGGCGATCGTGCGGTCGTAGATCTGCGGCATCGGCTCGAACACGTCGTCGCCGTAGTTGTTGACCATGCCCTTGCCCGACCAGGCGATCGTGTGCAGCTCGGCGCCGACGGCCCGCGCCGCGACGGCGCCGTAGGTGAGGTAGTGATTCTCGGTCTCGGCCGAGAAGCCGCAGGGGGAGACGCCCTCGTTGCCGTAGCCGCAGGAGATCGAGTCGCCGATGACCTGGATCCGCCGCGTCACCGGCGGGGGCGACAGCAGCTCGCCGGTGATGTCGAAGCCGAGGACGGTGGTGACGCCGAACGAGCCCTCGGTGCGGCGGTAGAGCTCGACGGTGTGCTCGCCGGGCGCGAGGCCGGTGGCGAGCGGGTAGGTCTGCGCGCCGGGTTGAGTCGCGAGCGGCGGCTGCACGACGCCGTCGACGACGACGGTGAAGTACCGGCCGGCGTCGTCGAGGCTGACGTGCAGGTCGGTGCCGGCGAACCGGACGACGGCGCCGACGCCCGACCAACTCATGCGAATCGCGGACGGATCGCTGTCGTCGTGGCGGCCGACGTAGTGGACGCCGGGGGGCTCGACGGGCTCGCCGGTGGCGCTGTCGTCGGTCGTGCCGGTGGTCGTCGGATCGACGGGGCCCGTGGTGGTGGTGGTGGACGTCGGGGGCGCGACCGTGCCGGTGCCGGGCTCGTCGACGCTGGTGCTGACGGGGTCGGTCGAGGCCGTCGTGCTCGTGTTCGCCTCCGAGGTCGAGGTCGTCGAGGTGCCGGTCGAGGCGTCGGTGTCGCCGGGGGCGCCGCCGTTGCAGGCGAGCAGCAGCAGCAAGGAGATCGAGAGCGTCCGCATGGCGCCGCGAGTCTATCAGCGGCTCGCGGGCCCATCGCGGCGCGCGCTCGCGCGGACCTTCGCGGCTGCGGACCGGCGCTCACCGATGTCGTCGCCGGGCCCATGACCACCTGACCCGAAGTACAGGCGGGTGCCGCGGGCGTCGTCGGCCCCGAGTGGCCCGCCGGCGAGACGCAATCGCGTCGCATGGCTCAAAGGACACCCGGCGCGAAGCGGAGCGGGGGGCGCGATGTTTCAGAAGATCTCGGCGATCAGGCAGCGCAGGCTGCCGCCGGCTTTTTCGAATTCGTCGACCTCGACCGGGCGCAGGCGGAAGTCCCAGCGCTCCAGCGCCTCGCGCGAGGCCGGGCGCAGGGCGCGGTAGGCGGTGGCGCTGAGCAGCAGGTCGTGCTCCGAGACGGCGATGCAGTTGGCGGCGAACGCCTGCTTCTCGGCGTCGTCGAGCTCGAGGGTGCGGCCGGGGTAGGCGCGGGCGAGCGCGGCCGGGA
Source organism: Nannocystis exedens (assembly GCF_002343915.1). Classification (GTDB taxonomy): domain Bacteria; phylum Myxococcota_A; class Polyangia; order Nannocystales; family Nannocystaceae; genus Nannocystis; species Nannocystis exedens. The sequence goes on from NZ_NETK01000001.1 coordinate 9,391,645, forward strand.
CCTCGGGGTCGGCGAACGAGCCCGGGTGGAGCAGGCAGGCCCGCCCCGCCAGCACGGCGAGGACCACGTTGGTGTGGTACTCGCTCGGCTGCAGGGCGAAGCGGAAGGTCAGGCGCAGGCCGAACGCGGTGTGCATGGCGGCGCACCCGAGCTCGTCGGCGCGCTGGCTGAGGCCGCACAGACCGAGGCCGCGCCGGCGGTCGATGACGAGCGGGCCGGTCAGCTCGGAGATGCCTGGCTTCTGCGACAGGTCCGTGAGGGCATGTCCGAAGGTCCAGGTGAAGAGGTCGCGCACGTCGTCGCGGGCGGCCTCGGCGCGGCGGACCGGGTGGCGCATCGAGCCGACGATCAGGCGGTCGGGGATGGTGGCGAAGGCGTTGTTGACGAACACGGCGTCGTCGAGGCCGTCGCGGCCGGGGACGACGAGGACGGGCAGGCCGCAGTCGCCGAGGGCCCGCACGAGGCCGTGGTGCTGGGCGAAGGCGCGTTCGACGTCGATCTCGCCCGTCTTCATGTAGAGGTTGTCGCTCGCCTCGGGGCTGATCCGGAAGCCGATCGGGCTGACGACCAGGGCGGCCGACATGGTCGGCTTGCCCCACGCGCCGCGGGCCTCGATCTGCTCGGAGAGGGCGGCCAGGAAGTCCGCCGGACTGGTGACGATCATCGGCCGCGCATGCTACCACCCGGGGCCGGGCATCCAGCGGGCTCAGCCGGGCGAGACGCTCAGGAGCCACTCGTACCGCGGGGCGTCGCAGTCGCCCGGGACGTCGGCTCGCGCGAGGGAGAGGTCGCCGTAGAGGTCGTCACCCTCGGGCGTGCCGAACGCGAACAGCGGGATCGTGGCGCCAGGATCGACGGGCGGGCTCTCGATCTCGGCGTTCCACAGCGCGGCGATGAAGCGCAGCCGGCGGGCGCCGGGCGGCTCGCGGCAGCAGTCGCCGGCGCACGGGCACGTGATCGCGCCCGGGCCGTGGGGCGCGCCGGTGAGCGCGAACGGGCCGACCGGGTCGGTGTGCGGCACGGCGCCGGTGAATCGGTACATGAACTTCGGGACAGGCTCGGGCTGGCCGCGGCGGAGGCCGACCACGGCCAGCCCGCCGACGGCGCACTGCTCGGGATCGGCGCCCGGGCGGCTCCACTCGACGCCCAGCTGCAGGCAGTCGCCGGCGCCGAGCTGCGGCGGCAGGCCGACCAGGCCGTCGGGCAGCGCGAGCGCGAGGGTGAGCGTGGCGGCGGGGTCGCAGGCGCCGCAGGTCGCGTCCGCGCACACCGAGGCCTCGAGGTGATCGACCTCGGCGGCGATCACCTGCAGGCCGGCAAATTGTTCGGCGGCGCCGCACTCGCGCGCGCCGAGGTCGGTGGCGAGCCCCTGCTCGACGCGCACGAGCGTGACGTCGACGCCCTCGGGAGCGTAGGGGCAGTGGCCGAAGTCGGGCTCGCCGGTGCCGGTGTCCGCGGCCCCGGTGCTGTCCGAAGGGCCCTGTCCCGTGGTGGAATTCTCGCTCGTGGCGGTGCTGGTGGGCTCGCTGCCGGTGCTGGTGGTCGGGAGCACGCCGGCGCTATCGCCCGGAGCGGAGGCGCCCGTGGTGTCGCTGTCGCCCGGCGCACCCGAGCCGTCGTCCTGCTCGGGATCGTCGGGTTTGGGGCAGGCGGCGAGCACGGACGCGAGCGCGGCCAGGGGAAGGAGGTTGCGGGGGGTCGGGAGCGCGAGGGGCATGCGCGAAAGTCTCGGGTTCGCGCACGATCTGTGGCAGGACACGCGGATCTGCGCGCTCGCGGCGAGCGCGTGCGGCGGCGCGCGGGTCAAGACTCGCTCCGCGGGGGCTCGATCGCCTCCGGCCGAGCGTCTCGGCCTGCCGGCCCCGCGGGGTGCCGGCGAGCAGGGTGTTCGGGTCGACGCGGCGCAGTCCGCCGGTCGCGATGCAGGGCTCGGCTTGGGCGCCGGCCGTCGACGGGACGGTCAGCATCGGCTCGAGCTCGACGATCGCAAGCTCGACTCGAGGGCCGGGCACCTGTGGTTCGAGTCGCCGCAAACCCGCGGTGAGCGAGTCCGGCGCGACGAATCGCCGGTGTCATGATTGTCCTCGTGCCCACAATCGTTCCGCCTATTGTCGACGCAATCGGACAATGGCTCGAGAGACACTCCCTCGGTTTCGTCGATCGATCGCGGGTTCGCGCGGCTCGGGTCGGGCCGGACGGCGAGCCGGGGGAGCGCCCGTGAATGGCGGCAGCGACGTGAGCTTGTCGCGGCCGTGACAATTCGCCGCGCAGGCTCGTGGTATGCACGCCCGACTTCGGAGAGCCAAGACTTATGCAGGCGATGAATTGGAGGCAATCCCTGCGCGCGCCCGTGTGGGCGCTCGCGCTGGCGGCAGGCGGGTGCGGTGCGGACGGCGGCGACTCGGCGACGCTGCCGACGACCACCGACGACACGAGCACGAGCACGACCGACGTCGCGCCGACCACCTCGACGACCGCGGAGCCGCCCACCGGCACGACGGCGCCGGACACGACGGCGAGCGAGACCACCGGTCCGGACCCGACCGAGGGCACGACGACGAGCACGAGCACGAGCACGAGCACGACCGAGGGCGTGACGAGCACCGGCGTCGACACCACGGCCGCCGAGACCGCCGGCGAGACCACGCTCGGGACGACCGACACGACGACCGAGACGACCGGCGAGGAGACCTTCGTGAAGGTCCAGATCGTCGCGTTCAACGACTTCCACGGCAACCTCGAGCCGCCGGCCGGCAGCGGCGGCAAGATCAAGATCGACGACAACACCACGGTCGACGCCGGCGGCGCGGCCTTTTTGGCCCATCACGTCGCCGCGCTGCGCGAGCAGAACCCGAACACGATCGTGGTCTCGGCCGGCGACCTCATCGGCGCGTCGCCGCTGGTGTCGGCGCTGTTCCACGACGAGCCGACGATCGAGGCGATGAACACGATCGGGCTGCACTACAACGCGGTCGGCAACCACGAGCTGGACGACGGCGCGACCGAGCTCCTGCGCATGCAGGACGGCGGCTGCCACCCGGTCGACGGCTGCGGCGACGACACCCCGTTCCCGGGCGCCGAGTTCCAGTTCCTGGCCGCCAACGTGCTGACGCAGCAGGACCCGGTCGAGACCCTGTTCCCGAGCTACGCGCTGCACACGGTCGAGGGCGTGCAGATCGCCTTCATCGGCCTCACGCTCGAGGCGACCGGCAGCATCGTCTCGCCGGGCGGGATCGTCGGCCTCACGTTCGCGGACGAGGTCGAGCGGGTCAACGCGCTGGTGCCGGAGCTGACCGGGATGGGCGTCGAGGCGATCGTGGTCCTGATCCACGAGGGCGGGCTGCAGACCGGCCTCTACGACGAGTGCCAGGGGATCTCGGGGCCGATCGTCGACATCGTCGAGGGCCTCGACGACGCGGTCGACGTGGTCGTCAGCGGCCACACCCACCAGGCCTACAACTGCGTCATCGCCGACAAGATCGTGACCAGCGCGGCCTCGTTCGGCCGCGCGCTGACCGACATCGACCTCGAGATCAGCACCAAGACCGGCGACGTCACCATGGCCAAGGCCGAGAACGTGGTCGTCACCCGCGAGACGGCGGACCCGGTGATCGCGGCGTTCGTGGCCATGTACAAGCAGCTCGCCGCGCCGCTGGCGAACAAGCAGATCGGCACGATCACCGGCACGCTCGAGAAGAGCAACCTGCCCGGGCTGTCGACGATGGGCCTGGTGGTGGCCGACGCGATCCTCGACGCCACCCAGGACCCGCTCCTCGGCGGGGCCCAGCTCGCGTTCATGAACCCCGGCGGCGTGCGGGCCGACCTGCTCTACCCCGCCTCCGGCGACGAGCCGGTCGACGGCATCGTCACCTACGGCGAGGCGTTCGCGGTCAACCCGTTCGGCAACAACCTGGTGGTCATGACCCTCACGGGCGCGCAGATCGACGCGCTGCTCGAGCAGCAGTTCGTCGAGGGCGAGCAGGACTACATCCTGCAGGTGTCGGCGGGCTTGTCGTACGCGTACAGCGCGAGCGCGCCGGTCGGGTCGAAGGTCGACCTCGCCAGCATCGAGCTCGACGGGGTCGCGATCGTGGCCGATCAGGAGTACCGCGTCGGCACGATCAGCTACCTGGCCGACGGCGGCGACGGCTTCAGCGTGTTCAAGACCGGCACCGACCGCGTCGGCGGCGTGACCGACATGCAGGCGCTGGAGGACTACTTCGCCGACCACTCGCCGGTGTCGCCGCCGGCGCTCGACCGCGTCACCGTGCTGCCGTGAGCGGCTGAAGCGAAGGACATGCCCAACAGGGCATGTCCTCCGGGTCATGTGCGAGACGGCATGTCCGAACGCGCAGCCGCCGGGCGGCGGGCCGAGATGACCTGCAGGCAGCGCTGCAGCGCCTCGTGCAGGTTGCGGTAGGTGACGACGCCCGCCAGCTCGACGCCGGTCGAGGTGAGCGACTCGGCGACGGCCGGCTGGAGGCCGCACAGGACGCCGCGAGCGCCGAGCAGGTCGACGGCGCGGACGAGGCGGAGCAGGTGGTCGGCGGTGGTCTCGTCGAGGGCCTCGACGCCGGTGAGGTCGAGGATGGCGAAGCGGGCGCGGGTGCGGGTGACCTCGGCCAGCAGCCGCTCCATGATGTGGGCCGCCCGCGCGGCGTCGATGGTGCCGAGCAGCGGGAGGGTCAGGATGTTGTCCCAGAGCTGGATGATCGGCGTCGAGAGCTGGCGGATCGCGCTGTCCTGGCGGGCGATGATCTCGATCTGGGCCCGCAGCTCGTCCTCGCGGCGGCGCTGCTCGGTGATGTCGCGGAAGATGCCGTACAGGCGGGTGAGCTTGCCGTCCTCGTAGTACGGCACGCCGGCGGCCTGGACGTGGCGGCGGTTGCCGAGGAAGGTGACGATCTCGAGCTGGACGTCGTACGGCTCGCCCTGCATGCACCGCTCGACGGCGGCCGAGATGATCGGCACGTGCTCGGGGGCGTAGAAGTTGATCGCGGTGGCGAGGTCGGGGACAAAGCCCGGGGGGACCTCGTGCAGGCGGTGGGTCTCCTCGGTCCAGTAGAGCGCGTGGTTGGTGAGGTCGACCTCCCAGCCGCCGACCGCCCCGGCGGCCTGGGTCTGGCGCAGCAGCTCGACCGAGCGCCGCACCTCCTCCTGTTCGGCGCGCTCGTCGGTGATGTCGCGGACGACGGCCACCACCGACGCCCGACCCGGTCGCGTCGGCGTGGCCTCGCTCTGCTCCTGCCACCAGCGCGTGGCGCCGCCGATGACCACGCGGTACTCGAGGGTGACGGCGCCGGCGGCCAGCAGCTGCTCGCGCCGCGCGACCCGGACCTCGTCGCGGTCGTCGGGGTGGACGGCGGCGAGCCAGGTCCCGACCACCGGCGGCGCGTCGCGTTCGCGCCCGAGCAGCTCGCATACGCGGTCGCTGTAGTAGGCAGGGGCGTCGGCGGCGAGCGGGTCGTCGGCGCCGAGGTCCTCGAACTCGAGGACGGCGGCGCCCGAGAGGTGGAGCGCTCGCGTCATGCGGTCGAGCGCGGCTCGTTGCGTTTCGGTGGCCATGCGAGGAGGAGGCGGGGCGAAAGGGCGCGATCGCCGATTCCGCGGCGGGAGACCGTACGGCGGGCTGGACGTGTTGTCCAGCCCGCCGCGGCGCGAACTACGGTTCGGTTCACGCGCTCAGGGCGCGGGCGCCTCGAGGCGCACGAAGTCGATCAAGAGGAGCTTGCGCTTGGCGATCCGCCAACCTTGCGGGGTGCGCACGACGGTGTCGAAGTAGGTGCCGTGCGCGACCTCGATGGCGCCGTCCGGATCGATGACGTGCGTGGCGCTGAGGTACGACGTCATGGTGGCGGTGTTGCCGTCGAGATCGATGCGGACGTTGCTGACGAGGTGATGGGTCGCGACGTAACCGCTGTCGTTAAACACGTTCTGCACCTCGACGGCCCACGCCTCGGGACCGATGGCCCCGACCCCCGGCGGGCCGTTGGGATCGGCGCCGGGGAAGTAGGCCCCGATGTCGGCGTTCGGCGTGAAGCACTCCTTGTAGGTCTGCTTGCCCTTGGCGAAGTCTCCATTGCCGATGGCGTCGGTGGCCTCGGCGTAGCAGTAGGTGAGGTCGGTGATCTCGGCGCGGTCGGATAGCCGCTTGCCGGCGTCCTCTCCACCCTTCTTGGCGTCGGCCGTCGGCGAGACGGCGACGGCGCCGAGGCAACCGACAGCGACCACGAAATTGCGTAGCGAACGATGTTTGAACAGCATCAAGGCGTAACCCCCGGAGCGGCGATTGTAGCGAGTCGCCGCCGGCGGCGGTGGGGCCGCCGAGCGCACGCGACGCCGTCCATCGCCCGCGCGCGCGTCCGAAGGTCGAGGTGCGGCCACTGTCGGCGCGTGTGCGAGGCATGGGCACCGCGCGATCGCGGACGATGCCGTCAGTAGGGCTTCTGCCCGAGGAAGTTGCCCGGGGGGTCGTAGTTGCAGACCCAGACCTCGGCGTCGCCGCAGGTGGCCACGCCGCAGCCGACGCGCTGGCTGTCGCGCCACACGACCTGCGTGTAATGGCCGCAGACGCCGCGGCAACGGCCGGTCCTGGCGTCGTAGCCCGCGACCTCGGCGACCCAGGCCGCGACGACCTGCTCGGCGGTCGCCGCCTGGCCGCTGGCCGCGAACAGGTTCTCGCCGTAGCGCTGGGCGTCGGGGCCCGAGCGCGGGCGATGCTGGAGGTCGCAGCGCCGGCGCTGCAGCTTGTCGGCCCACTTCTGCGCGTAGCGGGCCAGCTCCGGCGACCACGTCAGCGGGGCGATGCCGAGCTCGGCGCGGTGGCGGTTGTGCGCCGCGGTGATGCCGGCCAGCCGGCCCGGCTCGGGGTCGGCCGCAGGCGCGGGCCCGGGTGCGGACGCGGGCGCAGGCGCGGGCGCAGACGCGGCGGTCGGCGGTGCGGCGGGATCTCGGGCCGACGGCGAGGCTGTCTCTCGGGACACATCGGGGCGGCAGGCGAGCGCGGCGGCGAGGAGGAGCGCGGACGAGCGACGAGGCACGCGGGCAGTGTAGATCGCCGGGCGGGGCGGCGCCGCGGCGAACGAGCCGGGCCGCAGGGGGGCGGCGAGCTCGAGCGAGGCGGAGTCAGGAGTGGAGCGGATCGACTCCGGCGGCGGCGGGTCGCGCTCGCTCGGCCGCTTCGCGGCAGCCCCAGCGGAACGGCGACGGCGGCTCGATGCGTCGGACCGGCGAGCGCGGGGCCGTGAGGCGGGAAGGAGCGACGAGCCGCGGCGACGCGGATGATGGGGGGTGTATCGAAACGAGTCGCATGGTTCGAAACAAGTCACCCTGGTCGATCGTTTTGATGCACCTCCGGGGCCGCGAGCGGCGGCCCGGGGCCGCCCGGGGAGTGGCACGCGGCGTGCTCATGTCGCGGGCATGACCGCCGTCGACTTCCCGACCCGCATGTTCGCGCTCGCCACCACGCTCGAGCGCTCGCCCGCCGACGCCCTGCCGCTGGCGGAGGCGCTCGAGCGCGACCTTTTGGCCGCCGAGACCACCGACCCGCTCGAGTTCGGGTGGGCCCGCGATTACCACCTGCGCGCGCTCTACCGCCTCGGCCGCGACGCCGAGGGAGTGGCGCTGCTGATGACGCCGCCGCCGCGGGCGATGTCGATCTCGACCAAGAACGCGGCCTGGCTGCACTCCGCCGGCGCCGAGATGGCGATGCGCGCGGGGGCGAAGGCGCAGGTGCGGGCGCTGATCGCCCGCGCGCTGTCGCTGCGGATCGCCGGCGCCGACGCGGAGGGCAGCGGGATGGCCGTCGGGACAGGTTTCGCGCTGCTCGCCCGCGTCGGCGATCCGGCGGAGATCGAGGCGTGGCTCGGGCACGTCGAGACGCAGATCGAGGCCGGGGGCACGAGCGAGCCGGCGCGGGCGATGGCCGAGGCGCTGGCCGAGGTGACCCGCGCGCCGGAGTTCCTCGAGCTGCTGCCGAACGCGGACCGGCGCCGCGGCGAGTGGGCGCTGCACCGCGCGGCGCTCGAGGGTCAGCTCGCCGAGGTGCGGCGCCTGCTGGACGAGGGCGTGCGGGTCGACGCGCGCCACCCGGCCTGGCCGGGGCTGCCGACGGCCCTGCTGGCGGCGAGCTTCCGCGGCCACACCGCGGTGGTCGAGGAGCTGCTCTCGCGCGGCGCCGACGTGCGCGCGACCAATGTGCAGGGGCGCACGGCGCTGCACCTCGCGGTCGATCAGGAGCACGCGCTGGTGGCGGCGATGCTGTGCTACGCGGGCGCCCCGGTCGACGCGCTCGACTTTCACCGCCACTCGCCGCTGCACGTGGCGGCCTGGCAGGACCACCGCGAGAGCGTGCGCGTGCTGCTGGCCGCCGACGCGGCGACCGAGCTGCGCGACGTGAACGGCGACACACCGCTGGCGCTGGCGGCGACCGAGCCGGTGCCGGAGGTGGTGCGCGCGCTGTGCCTCGCGGGCGCCGACGTCGAGGCCGTGAACGCGTGCGGGCAGACGCCGCTGATGCGCGCGGCGATGTCGGGCCAGGCCGACACGGCGGCGGTGCTGCTCGAGGTCGGCGCCGATCCGTCGATCCGCGATCACGCCGGACGCACCGCGCTCGACTGGGCGCGAGCGGAGCAGCACCGGGCCGCGGCGACAATTTTGCGGCGTCACCTCCGGGTCGTCCGAGGCTGACGCGCCGGGCGCGAACGCGACACGCCTGTCAGAGCGGAGCGCGCGCTCCCCGGGGAAGTGGTTGAAATTGCGAGTTGCCCTGTCCTTGCAATACGCGGCGCCGAGGACCGATGCCGACCCCTAACTCTACGAAGCCGTCACGTCCGCGCACCCTCGGTGCGCTCACCTTGCCCCTCCTCGCCGCGCTCGCCGGCGCCTGTAGCAGCGCCGCCGAACAGCACGGCTCCGGCTCGGGCGGCCTCACCGGCCCCGGCTCCGACAGCGGCCCGGGCTCGGGTTCGGCCAACCCCGGCGAGACCGACGGCGGCGGCACCGACGGCTGGGACTCGGGCGACCCGGGGACGACCGGCGGCTGGGCCCCCACGACCGGCGCCAGCGGCGGCGACCCGGGCGGCAGCACGGGCACCGGCGAGGCGCCGCCGCCCGACGGCGAGGACAGCACCTCGGATGCGTCGTCGACCACCGGCGAGGACAGCACCAGCACCGGCGAGCCCGCGTGCGACGATCAGACCCCGGTGGTGCTGTACCTGTCGCCCGACGACTCGAACTCGACGTCGTCGCCGGTACAGGTGCGCGAGGCGGTGCTGTCCGAGTGGGGCTCGCTGAGCTACGTGCCGATCCGGACGTGGGAGTTCCTCAACTACTACTCGTTCGGCTACGCCGCGGCGGAGAAGGGGATGGTCACGGTGCTGCCGGAGATCGCCCGCTTCGCCGACGACCCCGACGACCAGTACGTGGTCCAGATCGGCGTCGCCAGCGAGACGATCAGCAACGCCGACCGCCCGCTGATGAACGTGACGCTGGTGCTCGACGAGTCGGGCTCGATGAGCGGGACGCCGATGGAGCTGCAGCAGGAGGTGTGCCGCACGATCGCCGGCAGCCTGCGCGCCGGCGACATCGTGTCCGCGGTCGGCTGGGACACCGTCAACGCGGTGAAGATGACGAAGCACAAGGTGACGAAGGCGAACGACCCCGAGCTCGTCGCGCTGTGCGACGGGCTCGAGGCCGGCGGCGGCACCGACCTCCACGGCGGGCTCTCGGCCGGCTACCAGCTGGCCCACGCGCAGTTCGACGCGGCGCGGATCAACCGGGTGGTGCTGATCAGCGACGGCGGGGCCAACGCGGGCGTGACCGACATCGACATCATCGCCGGCGGCGCCGGCAGCCAGGACCAGGACGGCATCTACCTGGTCGGCGTCGGCGTCGGCACGCCCGACACGTACAACGACGACCTGATGGACACGGTCACCGACGTCGGCCGCGGCGCGTCGCTGTTCATCCCGTCGGTCGCCGAGGCCCACAAGATGTTCGGCGAGCGCTTCGTCCAGACCATGGCGGTGGCCGTCCGCGACGTGCGGGTGCGCCTCGACATGCCGCCGGGCTTCTCGATCGTCAAGTTCAGCGGCGAGGAGTACTCGGCCGACCCCGCCGAGGTCGAGCCGCAGCACCTCGCGCCCAACGACGCGATGGTGTTCCACCAGACCGTCTCGACCTGCGCCCCCGCGCTGGTCGACGAGGCCGCCGAGTTCAAGGTCGCCGTCCGCTGGAAGGACCCGATCACGTTCGAGGAGCGCGAGACCGAGGTGGTCAAGAAGATCCAGGAGTCGGTGGCCGCCGAGTCGCCGCTGCTCAAGAAGGGCGCGGCCGTGTTCGCCTACGCCGAGGGCCTCAAGGCCTACCGCGAGGCCCCTCAGGCCGTGACGCTCGAGCCGGCGCTGGCCGCCCTCGCCATCGCCGAGGCGGCCCTGCCCGGCGACCCCGACCTGGCGGAGATCCGCACGGTCCTCGAGACGCTGGCCGGCGAGTGAGCGGGGTGCCTTCCATGACCTGAAGGTCATGTCGAAGCGGTCAGGCCCGCGGCGCGCCCGCGGGCCTGGCCGCCCTCGCTCCTGCGGTCTCGCTGGCGGGCACCGCAGGTCTCGCGCAGCTGCGGCGCGTCTCGGGGCGCGTCCGCGGGCGGAGGTCGCGCAGGGCATGCTCCAAGGAGCATGGCCGCTCGGACATGCGCTCAGGGACCTGTCCGGCGGGGCAGCCACACCATGCCGCTTAGCACGAGCAGGGCCGTGACCGCGTAGACCGCCAGCGCGGCGCGCAGGCGCGGCGGGCGGTACTCGAGCTCGACCGCGTGCCGGCCCGGGCCGACCCGCAGGCCGCGGAACAGGTAGTTGGCGCGCAGGACAGGGACGGCGTCGCCGTCGACCCGCGCGGTCCAGCCGGGGCCCCAGGCCTCGTTCACCACCAGCACGCCGGCGGCAGGGGCGTCGACGGTGAGCGCCAGGCGGTTGCGGGCGAACGCGTCGAGGAGCGCGGGCACGGGGGCGTGCTCGGGCCGGAGCCCGGCGATCGCGGCGGCGTCGTCGGGCCCGAGCCGCGGGGCCTCGAGCAAGGCCGTGCTGCCGGGCGGGAGCGCGGCCAGACGCGCGAGGGCGTCGTCCTCGCGCTCGACGAGCTCGACCCGCGCGGTCCAGTAGGCCAGCGGCGCGGCCTGCAGCAGCTCGACCGGCTGGCCGGGGATCCAGCGCGACTGCCCGGCGGCGCTGCGCTGGACGACGGCCCGACGCCCGCCGGCGTACCAGCGCACGTTGGCGGCGGCGAGCAGGCCGGCGTGCTCGCGCGCGCGCGCGGCGAAGGCCCGCCAGCGGCGCGTGACGAGGGTGCTGTTGCGGCCGAAGATGTCGCGCACGTCGAGGCGCGCGCCGACGCGCCAGCGGTAGTGCTCGTCGTCGGCGACGCGCCAGCCGACGCGGTCGTCGAGGCGCGCGAGGGCGGCGTCGCGCGCGAGATCGGGCGGCCGCTGGGCGATGGCGTGGATCTGTCGCGCCTGCACCTTGAGCTCGAGCAGGCCCACGGCGAGCGCCGCGGGCGCAGCCGCGCGGCGCAACCACGGGCGCGCGCTCAAGAGGCCGCCGAGGCAGGCGCCGCCGAGCGCGACGAACAGCGCGCCGAGGCCCGTGCTCGTCGGCGCGCGGCTCCACGCGAGGGCGACGAGCAGCCCGAGGCAGGCCGGCGCGAACACGAGGGCGAGGCGACGGGCGAGCGCGCGCCGGCGCTCGGGTTCGGCGCGCACGAGGTCGTCGAAGCCGTGGGCGGCGAGGACGGCGGCGAAGAAGGCGAAGCCGAAGAAGTACTGGGCGGGGATCCGCCACAGCCCGAAGCCGGGGACGTGGCGGGCGAGGAAGGGCAGGAGGAAGAAGCCGTCGCCGCACGCGAGCAGGAAGAAGAGGAGGGCGCAGGCGGCGTAGGTGATCCGCAGGGCGTCGCGGCGCACGGCGAACACCGCCAGCAGGAGGGCGAGCGCGCCGAGGTAGTGGACGGGCGCGCCGTCGCGCCAGGTGCCGGGGGCGAGGGCGTCGAACAGGTGCAGCGGGCGCGCGGTCGAGTAGACGACCTCGGCGAACTCGAGCTGCTCGCGCACGGTCTCGGGCAGCCACGCGAGGGTGGCGACGATGTTCGGCAGGGCCAGGCCGAGGACGACGGCGACGGCCAGGACGCCGGCGCCGGCGACCCGCGCGAGGTGCCGCCGCGCGGCCGGGAGGCCGCGGACCACCAGCACGAGCGCGACGATCAGCACCGGCGCGAGGCCGACGAGGTCGCGGAAGAAGTTGGGCGGATAGCCGGCGAGGAAGGCCATGGCCGTGGCTGCCCCAAAGGCCAGGCCGCTGCGCGGAGAGGGCCGACGCACCAGCTCGAGCCCGGTGAGCACCAGCCACGGCAGCCACACCGGCGACCACAAGCCCGCCGAGTCCTTGGCCTTGGCGACCCGACCCGAGAGCACGAAGGCGAAGCCGCCGAAGGCGCTCGCGGATGGCGAGAGACCGAGCCGCGCGAGCAGCAAGTGCGTGCCGAGGCCGCCGATGGCGACGTGCAGCAGCGCCTTGAACAGGACCACCCACGGGCCCTCGCCGAACACCGCGGCGCCGAGCCACACCAGCCAGTTGAACGGGTAGAGCACTCCCGTCTGCGGGTCGGCGAGGAAGTCGTAGCCGCCGCGCTCGTAGGGGTTCCACAGCGGCAGCTCGCCGGCCCGCAGGGCGTGCACGGGGACCAGCAGGTCGCCCCAGTGCTCGTTGACGGCGTCCCAGCCGAGGAAGGCGTCGCCGCTGACGAGCGCGGGGTGAAACGCGAGGAACACGGCCGCGTACAGGCCCGCGAGCCCGAACCCCGCGAGGACGCGCCGCGCCATGCTAAGGCTCCGCGTGTCCCGAGGGCGGCGCGTCGGGCCGCGGGCGGTGAGGCTGCAGCGCGAGCTCGCGGACGACGATCGTCAGCCGATCCTCGAGCGCCTTCTGCCCGAGGTAGAGGTTGAAGCACAAAAACAGCAGCACCAGCGAGCTGAGATAGAAGACGAGGTCGACGCCGCGGCCGACGCCGACGCGGTGGGCGCACCAGGTCGAGACGTCGGGGAAGATCGCCAAAAAGATGATCGCCGCGAACACCACCGTCATCGCCAGCTTCTGCACCGGCCGCCGCCGCGCTCGCACGAAGAAGTGGAACAGGAGGACGAGGCTGCCGCCGATGAGCACGAACTGGATCGCCATGGACGCCCGCGGTCGCCGGAGCATCGACCGCGCCGCCGCGGAAGTCAATTCGCGGCGTAGCCCTCGCAGCGGGCGGAGCCGCGGTCGGAGCGTGCTCGCCGTGCCGCCGCGAGCCGACGTCGCCGCCTCGCATCGCGGCGATGAGTTCGCGGTCGCCGCGGCCGACGCCTCGGGGCCGAGGCCCCTCACCGCCGCCGCTGCCGCCTCGCTGCGGCGATGGCTTCGCGGGCTCCGCGGTCACCGGAGGCCGCGGCGATTGCTTCGCGGTCGCCGGGGCCCGACAATGCCGGCCGATGTCGCCGCCCTCGCCCGCGGAAGTGACGATCGTCGTGCCCTGCTACAACGAGGGGCCGGTGATCCGCGAGGTGCTGGCCGAGCTGCTGCGCGCCTGGCCGAACGTGATCGCGGTCGACGACGGCTCGAGCGACGACACCGCCGCGCGCCTGGGCGACACCGGCGCGACGGTCGTGCGCCACGCCGTCAACCTCGGCCAGGGCGCGGCGCTGCAGACCGGCATCGACCTGGCGCTGGCCCGCGGCGCCCGCTACGTCGTCACCTTCGACGGCGACGGCCAGCACCGCGCCGAGGACGTCGCGGCCCTGGTCGCCCCGCTGGCGGAGGGCCGCGCCGACGTCGCGCTCGGCTCGCGCTTCCTCGGCGGCACGGTGGGCATGCCGCAGAGCCGCCGCCTGGTGCTGCGCCTGGCGACCGCGTTCACCCGCGTGGCGGCCGGACTCGACATCACCGACACGCACAACGGCCTGCGCGCGTTCACGGCCGCGGCCGCGCGCGCGCTGCGGATCACGCAGAACCGGATGGCGCACGCGTCGGAGATCCTGCACGAGATCCGCCGCCTGCGCCTGCGCTTCGTCGAGGTGCCGGTGACGATCCGCTACACCGAGTGGTCGCGCCGCAAGGGCCAGTCGGCCCTCGACGCGCTCAGCATCCTGTTCGACCTGCTGGTCCGCCGGATCATGGGCTAGCTCGACGGATCATGTGCAAAGGGGCATGCTCTCAAGAGCATGTGCGATGGGACATGCCTCGAAGGGCAGGCGAGACGTCGGCCGACTGCCGCCGGGCGCATCGCGCCGGGCCCGCTCGTCGAGCCCAGGGCACCGATCTCCCCCTCGGTGCCGGACGATCGCGCCGCGCCGCGCTCACTTGCCGATCTTGAAGCCGGCGCCGGCCTTGCCCTTGCCGCTGCCGCCGCCGCCGACCGACACGCCGGCGCTGCCGCCGACCGAGATGCCCGCGCTGCCGCCGACCTTGATCCCGCCGCTGCCGACGTTGACGCCGCCGCCGGAGCCGACCTTGACCGAGCTCTCGGCCTTGGCCGAGTGGTCGATGTCGATGCCGCCCTTGGCCTTGGCGGCGCCCTTGACGTCGACCTTGGGCGGGGTGACGTCGACCTTGGGCACGTCGACGGCGGCCAGCGCCAGCGCCTCGACCTTGATCGCGGCGCGCAGGGCCGCGAGGCGGGCGGCGGCCAGCGAGGCCGAGACGTCGCCGGCGAACTGCGCGGCCCCGTCGGCGCCGAGCTGGATGTCGACCGGCGAGACGTGGGCGCTGACGTACGCGGGCCGGCCGACGTCGACCGCCCAGCCGAAGAAGGCGCCGGCGCCGGCGTCGGCCAGCACCACGCCGTCGGCCTTGAACTCGGCCTTGAAGTCGCGCTCGAACTCGAGGTCGGCGCCGCCCTCGACCGCCGCCGAGTAGCTGGCCACGACCTTGAGCGCGCCCTCGGCCTCGGCGCGCACGGTGCCGATGGTGGCGACCAGGACGGCGAGCGAGGCGTCGAGCTTGCTCGAGGGGACGGCGCGCAGCTCGAAATTGACGTCGCCGCCGGCGCGGAGCTCGACGACCTGCAGGTAGTCGAGCCTGCCGTCGGCGTCGAAGTCGACGCGGTGGGCCGCCCCGCCCGGCGCGTTGAGGAACAGCTCGAGCTCGGCGGCGGTCTTGAGCTCGCCCTTCGCCAGCAGGTCGACGACGCCCTTGAGGTCGAGGTCCGCGGGCTTGAGCGCGACCTTGGTGCCGAGCGCGGCCTCGACGTCGGCGACGGCCTTGAGCGGCGGGACGGTGACCTGCGCGGCCGCGCCGGCGGCCAGCTCTGCCTTCGCGTCGGCGTCGGCCCGCGCCTTGGCGGCCGCGTCGGCGACCGCCTTGGTGTCGAGCTGGATGTCGGCCTTGGCGTCGGCCTTGGCCTCGACCTTGCCGTTGCCTTCGGCCGCGGAGTCGCAGGCGAGCAGGAGGACCAAGAACGCGAGGGGAGTGCGGATGGTGGCCTTCATGGCCGCAGTATCGCCGAGCGCGCGCCCGGGCGCCACCGGCAGCGGGACCGGCGCGTCTGGGGCCGCGAGGCCACGGGATGGCGGGCAGGACATGTTCGCGGGGACATGCCCCGAAGAACAGTCACAGCGGCGTGAAGCTGATGTCGTAGAAGGTCCAGCTCGCGCACTCCAGCGCCTCGACGGCGAGCAGCGACAGCTCGTGCTGGACGTCCTGCACGACGGCGAGGACGGTGAGGCCGGGGCCGGCGGCGAACTCGATCTCGCCGCCGGTGTCGCTGCCGCGCACGCGGAACCGGCCGCTGCTCGGGCCCGACAGGCGGAGCTGGGCCAGGTACGAGCCGCCGGGCACCAGGCCCTTGAGCCAGATCTCGACCCGCGCCAGCTCGGGGTCGTCGTCGGTGAAGTGCGCGAGGTCGGAGTCGCCGCCGAGGACGCGCGCGCCGTAGAAGTCGAGGTGGCCGCGGCCGTCGATGTACGGCCGCCGCGGCGACAGCCGCAGGTCGCTGGCCCGCAGGGCGTCGCCGCGGTCGAGCCGCTTGATGTCGACGCCGTCGACCCGGCGCAGGATGTCGAGCAGGTGCGCGTGCGACAGCCGCTCCGGCGGGGCGGCGCGGGGCAGCGGGAGGTCGGGCTCACGGGCGAGCCCGCCGGCGCGGGACAGCGCCGCGAGCGCCCCGGCGGCCGTCGTCTGCGGCTCGCCGAGCAGCGGGGTGGCATCGATGACGACGATCGAGTCGAAGATCGCCAGGGGTTCGATCGGCTTGCGGTCGGCCATGATTCACCTCCCTCGTCGCAGGGTCCGCCGCGCCCGCGCCATCGTCAAGCACGCGCGCCGCGGATAAGCTGCGGTCGATGCGTCGCTCGCTGGCCGTCGTGGTTGCGCTGCTGTGTTCGAGTTGTGTACACCCCGACAAAACGCGGTCTGTCGCGACGGCCGCGGCGATCGACGTGATTGAGCTCGAGCTCGCGGAGGCGCAGCGACGGATGCAGACCGGGGTGCTGTCGTCCGCAGCGTTGACGGCGGCGTACCTCGAGCGGATCGCGGCGATCGACGACGCGGGCCCGGCGCTCGCGGCCGTCATCGAGGTCAACCCCCACGCGCGCGCCGACGCCGAGGCGCTCGATCGTGAGCGCGCGCAGGGCCGCGTACGCGGGCCGCTCCACGGGATTCCGCTGCTGATCAAGGACAACATCGACGTCGCCGGGATGGTCAACTCGGCCGGCTCGCTGGCGCTGGCGGAGCACCGCCCGCGGACCGACGCGCCGCTGGTGACGCGCCTGCGCGCGGCCGGGGCGGTGATCCTCGGCAAGACGAACCTCAGCGAGTGGGCCAACTTCCGCTCGACCAACTCGACCTCGGGCTGGAGCAGCCGCGGCGGGCAGACGAAGAACCCGTACGGGCTCGATCGCAACCCGTGCGGCTCGAGCTCCGGCACCGGCGCTGCGATCGCGGCCAGCCTCGCCGCCGCCGGCGTCGGCACCGAGACCGACGGCAGCATCCTCTGCCCGGCGGCGATCCAGGGGCTCGTCGGGCTCAAGCCGACCGTCGGCCTCGTGCCCGCGGCGGGCATCATCCCGATCTCGGCGACGCAGGACACGGCGGGGCCGATGGCGCGGACAGTGCGCGACGCGGCGCTGCTGCTGAACGGGATGACCGAAGGGACAGGTGACTACACGGCCGGGCTCGACCCGGCGGCGCTGCGAGGCAAGCGGATCGGGGTGCTGCGGCAAGCGATGGGCGGCGACCCGCGGCTCGACGCGCTCACCGAGCAGGCGCTGGCGTCGCTGCGCGCGGCCGGGGCGGAGGTCGTCGACCCGGTCGAGATCGCCACCTGGCAGGAGTGGGGCGAGCACGAGTTCGAGGTGCTGCTGTACGAGTTCAAGGACGGGCTCGACCGCTACCTGCGCGAGTCGGGGGCGCCGGTGTCGTCGCTGGCGGGGCTGATCGCGTGGAACCGCGAGCACGCCCGGGCGGTGATGCCGTGGTTCGGGCAGGAGCTGCTCGAGCAGGCGCAGGCGAAGGGCGGGCTCGACACGCCGGCGTACACGGCGGCGCGGGCGGCCGCGCGGCGGCTGGCGTGGGACGAGGGGCTCGGCGCGGCGCTGACGCAGCACCGCCTCGACGCCGTGGTCGCGCCGGCGATGGGCCCGGCCTGGCCGATCGACCCTGTCCTCGGGGACAGGAGCAGCGGCGGCGGCGGCTACGGGGCGGCGGCGGTGGCGGGGACGCCGAGCCTGACGGTGCCGATGGGACACATCCACGGGCTGCCGGTCGGGCTGGCGTTCCTCGGCGAGCCGCGCGGCGAGGCGGAGCTGCTGGCGATGGGCTACGCGTTCGAGCAAAAGACGCGCGCTCGCCGGGCGCCGACGTTCCGGCCGACGGTGACGCGCGATCCGTGAGCGCGCGGATGCGGCCGAGGTAGGCGCGCCGGCCCTCCCGGGGCCTGCTGGGAGGTGTGCGGAACCGCGCAGGGGCTCGCGAGGGAGGCGCGAAAAAAATCCGATCCCCCCGGGCGGGTCGCGACACCTCTGGGCCGAACGCGCAAGACCGGCGCCTGCGACCCAGGCCGGGCGATCGACCTCCATCGCCTGGCCTCGGGGTCAGGGCAGGTGCGCCTCGACAACGAGTCCTTTGAGACAGGAGACAATGAACATGTTCCGAAATATCTGTGGTTCCACGCTCGCGCTCGGCCTCGGCCTCGGCGTCCTCATCGCTGCGACTCCGGGCTGTGAGAACGATGTCTGCGGCCTTGAATGCCCGCTCGAAGGCCTCGCCGAGGGCAACGCGTCGATCTCGGGGATCGCCAGCGTGGACGCCTTCTTCGCCGCCGTGGTCGGGTTCGACAAGGCGGCGCTCGAGGTCAAGGCCGGGGTCGACGCCGAGCTGCGGGCGATCGCGGTGTCGCTGGCGCTCGACGCGGGCGCCAGCGCGGCCGACATCCGGGCGGCGCTCTCGGCCAAGTTCGAGACCGCGATCGACGGCGGGCTGAAGGTGAAGTACGCGCCGCCGCGCTGCACGGTCGACGCGAAGGTGGCGATCGACGCGTCGGCCAAGTGCGACGCGGAGATCGATCCGGGGATGGCGTCGGTCGAGTGCAAGGGGACCTGCACGGTCGACGCCAGCGCCTCGGCGAGCTGCGACGCCTCGGCCAAGGTGATGTGCAAGGGCACGGCGCCGGAGTTGCAGTGCAGCGGCTCCTGCACCGGCACCTGCGAGCTCGGGGGCGACCTGCAGTGCAACGGCACGTGCAACGGCGAGTGCGACGGGACCTGCTCGGTGACCGGCGCCGACGGCCAGTGCGCGGGCGAGTGCATGGGCAAGTGCATGGGCTCCTGCGAGCTCCAGGCCGGGGCGCATTGCGACGGCAATTGCCAGGGCTCGTGCGAGTACGAGGCGCCCGACGGCCAGTGCGAGGCCGGGGCAGAAGTTCGGTGCCAGGCGGCCGCCGACGCCAGCGCCCAGTGCGACGGCTCGTGCGACGGCGAGGTGGTGCCGCCGAAGGCCAAGGCCGAGTGCGAGGCGAGCGTCGAGGCCGAGGCGAAGATGCAGGCCCAGTGCACGCCGCCGTCGCTCGAGATCTTGTGGCAGTGGAAGGCGGGCTTCGACGAGCTCGAGCGGGCCAAGTTCAAGGCGTGGGTCGAGGGCTTCCGCCTGCGCTACGCCGGCCTGCTGGCCGCGAGCGCGCGGGCCGAGCTGGTGCTGGGCGCGGGGGCGGGGTTGGGCGACGCAGCGGTGGACCTGCTGGCGTCGTTGCCCGGAGACCTCGCCGGTGACCCTCGGGCCTCGTTCGGGCTGCCCTGCGCGCTGGCCGAGCTCGAGGCCGTGGGCACGCTCATCCAGAGCGGCTCGGGCGCGCTCAGCGGGAGCGTGACGGCGGTGGGCGAGATCAGCGCGGCGCTGGCCGGCGGCTGAGCCAGGAGGCCCTTGGAGGCCGGGGCGGGTCGTGCGATCCTCGCGACCCGCCCCGCATGTCGAAGTCCACCAGACCCGAAGACCAGGTCGAGGGCCCGCGCGCGGCGGCGATGGCCCGCAACGACGAGGACCTGGCGCTGCTGGCGGCCTGGCGGGCCGGCGACGCGCGCGCCGGCGACGGCCTGGTGCGCCACTACGGGCCGCAGGTGGTCCGCTTCTTCGCCGACAAGGTGCGCGACTTCGAGGTCGACGACCTGGCGCAGCAGACGTGGGAGGCGCTGACGCACGCGCGCGACCGCTTCGTCGTGCCCGGCGAGGAGGTGGTGGCGGGCGAGCCGATCGCGGCGACGTTCCGCGCTTACCTGTACGGGACGGCCCGCTTCGTCCTGTTCGCGCACTACCGCAAGAAGGCGCGCGCGGCCCAGTTCGACCCGAGCCTGTCGTCGCTCGAAGATCTGTCGCCGTCGCCGAGCCGGCAGGCCTCGGCCCACGCGAAGCTCGAGCGCCTGTCGGCGGCGCTGCGCAAGCTGCCGCTCGACCTGCAGATCTTGCTCGAGCTCCGCTACGCGCAGGAGATGACGAGCGCCGAGATCGCCGCGGTGTACGAGATCCCGAAGAACACCGCCAAGAGCCGGCTGCGCGTGGCGAAGGAGCGCCTCGACGCCCAGCTCGCGCGGATGGGGCTGGGCCCGGCGCCGGGATAGGTGCGGGCGATGCACCGCGGCTGCGGCTGCGGCGCGGGCTTCGCTCGGAGCCGCAGTCGGAAGATGATGTCCTCGAGGACAGATAAATGGCCGGGTTTCGCTCGCTGCGCCGGAGGTTGCGGGTCCGGTCTGGCGAGGACGTCCTTGGGGGACAGGTCACCCGGACGCGTCGGGTCAGAGCAGGAAGGTGAAGGCGAACTCGCCGCCGTCGAGGCTGGGGCGGAAGCGGGTGCCTGCGACCAGACGCTCGAGGCAGGGGCTCACGTCGTAGCCGGGCGGGAGCGCGACGGTGGCCTTGCCGCGCGGCGAGACGGTGACGGTGCCGGCGAGCCTCACGGTGGCGGTCATGGTGCGGAAGCTCGAGTCGGCCTTGCAGGCGCGGACGTCGGCGGCGCGGCGCTCGAGCTGGGCCCGCGCGGCGGCCGGGTCGAACGGCGCCAGCGGCTGCGGCGGGCGGTGGCTGGTACTTGCGACAGGTGCTTTGGGCAATGTCTGCTCGAACATGTCCTTTGCGCCTGGTGCCGTGAGCGCGCTCTCCCGGGCGCCGGCGGCGGGCCCGGCTGCTCGCGTCGCGGAGGGCGTTGGGGCCGCCGAATCGCCCGCCGGGCCGGGTGCGAGGGACTCGACCGGAGCGGGGATATCCGGCGCAACGGCCGAGGCAGGCGCGATGGGGACCGCGGGGGCGGGGCCTTCCGGGACGGCGCCAGCGGGCGAGAGGGGGGTCGCGGGAGCGGCGGTCGTCGCCGGGTCGTCGGACCGGGCGATGGCAGAGGCCGGCGTCGGGGCCGGGTCGGCGGCGGTCGCGGTGAGCGTCGGGCCGGCGGCGTCGCCGGAGGCTTCACGGGTGCTGACGACGGCGGCGGCGACGGCCAGCGCGCCGCCGAGCGAGGCCGCGAGGAGCAGGCCCCGGCGGGCCGGGCGCGCGCGTGGCCGATCGGGCATGTCCTCGAGAGCATGTACTGAAGGACTCTCGAGGGCGGCGCGGGCGTCCGCGAGGGCGGCGAGGAGGGCGTCGGCCGAGGGGTGGCGGCGCTCGGGGTCCTCGGCGGTGGCGCGGTCGATGACGGCCCGCAGCGGGGCGGGCAGATCGGCGGTGTGCAGCACCGGGGCGTGCGGCGGCAGCTCGACGTCGCTCGGCGCCTGGGCCGGCAGGCGGCCGAGCAGGAGGGTGTGGAGCACGACGCCGAGGGCGAAGATGTCGACGCGGTGATCGGTGCGGCCGCCGCGGTAGATCTCGGGGGCGATGTAGCCCGGCGAGCCGCCGACGGTCCAGGTGCTCTTGTGGGTGCCCGAGAGGATCTTGGCGAGGCCGAAGTCGAGGACCTTGATGAAGTCGGGGTCGCCGTCGCGGCCGACGCGGAGGCAGTTCTGCGGCTTGATGTCGCGGTGGACGACGCCGCGCTGGTGCGCCGCCGCGAGGGCGCGGGCGATCTGGGTGACGATGTGGAGCGCGCGGGGCCACGCCAGCGGGCCCTCGCGCGCGAGCGTGCGGGCGAGGTCTTCGCCCTCGAGGTACTCCATGACGAAGAAGGTCGGGCCGGCCTCGGGCGGCCCGAAGTCGGTGATCCCGACCACGTTGGGGTGATCGATCTTCGACGCGGCCTGGGCCTCGAGCAGGAAGCGGCGGCCGATCTCGGGCTCGTCGAGGTAGCGCGCGCTGATGATCTTGAGCGCGAACAGCTTGTCGAGGTGGACGTGGCGGGCGAGGAACACCACGCCCATGCCGCCGGCGCCGAGCCGCCGGACGACCTCGTACCGGCCCTGCAGGACCTTGCCGACGAGCTCGTCGTAGGTGAAGAGGCGCCGCAGCTCGGGCCAGTTCGGGAACGTGCTGTCGCCTGCCTCGTCCACGCGTCGCCCTGCGGCGGGCGAGTCTAACACGCGCGGCCGCGGGGGCCGTCAGAAGCGGCCCTGGAGCCCGACGCCGAGGGTTCCGGGGCCGAGGCGGGGGCGAGGGCGACGGGCGGCCGGGCGCGGAGGGCGAGGCCGACGCCGAGGAGGACGAAACCGCCGAGCAGGGCGACGCCGGCGATCGGCGCGGCGATCCGGACGATCCGGTCGGCGTCGTAGCCGCGGTTCAGGATCTCCTGCACCTCGAGGCTGTTGCCGCCGTCGCAGGCGATGTCCATGCCCCAGCAGACGCGCCGGCCGTCGCGCGTGGCGTCGCGGGCGAGGGCGATCCCGACGCCCATGGGCACGAGCGCGGCCGCGCCCACGCCGAGCACGGCCGCGCCGGCGATCCTCAAGGCGCGGCCGGGTCGGGTCGCGCTTGCTGGCGGTCCGGACATGTCCTTCGGATCAGGTTGCCGAGGCGCCGCGATCGCAGGAGAGGTGCTCGGAGGGACAGGTGAGGTGTCCCGGGGGACAGGTCGGGGGGAGCTTGGAAACGTGTCCTCGGGGGCGGGTTGGCGGGGCGAGGGTCCCTGAGGGGCAGGCCCGGCGGGCGCGTCGCAGTCGACGGCGGCGAGGCCCTGCTCGACGCGGGCGAGCCGGGCGCGCTCGTCGGCCAGCGGGTCGGCGCCGGCGCCCGCGAGGTGCTCGCGCAGCAGGGCGCGAGCCGGACAGAGCTGTTCGCGAGCGTCGCCGCCGCGCTCGTGCGCCCGCAGGCGGGCGTCGACGCTCTCGCGCAGGAGCATGAGCCGCGGGCCGGTCTCGTCGGCCGCGGTGAGGCGGTAGGCGCGGGCGAACTCGTCGCCGGCGCGAGCGTCGTCGCCGGCCTCCTTGGCCGCCTGGCCTCGCTCGTAGGCGAGGTCGCGGGGCGAGGGGGCTGGTGGCGCGAGGGACAGGTCGATGGCGACGGCGACGGACGTCGCCGAGGACGACCTGAGGGGGGCGAGGACGGCGGCGCGGGCCGAGGCTGTCTCGAAGGACGGGTGCTCGGAGACGGGGAGGGTCGCGTCGGCAGCGTGAGCGGCAGGCTCGGAGGACAGGTCGATGGCGTGGCGCGGGGAGGGTGGCTCGAGCGACAGGTCGACGGGGACGGCGGCGCGGGCCGATGCTGTCTCGAAGGACAGGATGAGGGCGAGGGCGGCCGTGGAAGGGCGGGCGGGCCGAGGCGGGCGGGTCGCGAGCCCCGGAGACGCCTGGCGCTCGCCCGCGTCTGCGCGGTCGCGACGCGTTCGCCCGGTGATCACGACGATCACTTCGTCGGCACGCATACGTCCTCCAGACACGCCATGCCGGGGGGACAGGGAGCGGGGCACGCGCCCTTGCCGGGGCACACGCTGCCGTCGGTGTCGGCCTCGCACCCCGCGCTGCAGCAGCGGAGCGCACACAGCGGCTGCCCGTCGATGTCGAGGCAGATTCGGCTGTCCGAATCCGGGTGCTGCTCGCAGTTTTCGGGCACGCCCTCGCACAGGTCGGCGCAGAAGCCCCGCGCCGCGCCCTCGCGGTGGACGCAGCGCGGCATGCCGTAGGCGTGGCAGTCTTCGTCGACGTCGCAGCCGGTGTAGGCCCACTGGTAGCTGGTGTCCTCGTTCTCGCCGCGATCGCAGTGCTCCGGGGCGGGCCGGCAGCGCGTCCCCGAGCAGCACAGGCCCTGATCCTGGCCGCAAGCGTCGTCGCGGTTGCACACGGCGCCGAGCAGGAAGTCGGCCTTGAAGCAGGCCGCGAAGGCGCTCCCGAAACCGAACAGGACGACGCACAGGCCGACTCGCGCGGCGATTCGCACGGCGGCGAGGATAGCGCGGAGCGGCCGGCGCGGACAAGTGGCAGCCAGAGCGCCGGCGGCAGGTCCGACGGCCGTGTCGCGTGACGACGCGAGCGATGATTGGGGCCGTGCGAACGCGAAGCTTCGGCGCGAGGCTGCCGGTGTCGAGCTCGACGCGAGGGGCCACGTTGCCGACCCCGAGGCTCGAGATGAGCGGGCGCGACGCATGCCGCTGCCGTCCGCCGTGGACCCGGGCGAGCAGGGTGAGGAGCGCAGTTGGATCGCAAGCGGCGAGTTTCGGGGGCTGCATCGAATCGGACTGGCGGCGACCGTTGCGGTCGATCGTCAGCGCTCGAGCCGGCGTCCGGCCGCGAGCGCCAGCGTGCGTGGTGCGCCGACTCTCACCGCAAGGGACCGGTGTGGTCGAGGGTCAGGGAGCGGGCTGTCGTTTCATGCCAGAAGTCCCTGCATGTACGACGTGTCGGCGGCGCTGCGGCGCGACCCGTGCGGTCGTGGGATCGCCCGGCGAACTCGGACCGCTGGCCGCGAGGCATGGAGCGAGGCCTCGATGCCGCCGCACGGGCGCATTGCAGCGTGTTCATGAGAGGCACGGAGCGCCGGCGCAGTGGCCAGGCGAAGCCGAAGCCGCCGACGCGATCGGTCGCGGCGACAGTGCGCATGCGCTCGTGGTGTGCAGCCCTCGGCGACCGACCACCATCGTGCATCGGCCTCGACCATACGATCGTCGCGCGGGCGCGGACCCGCGCGGCCGAGGATGTCGCGGCCTCGTCGATCGGTTCTCGTGTATCATCGCCGTCGGGAAGATGGGGCGCAGGACCGTGATTCTGCCGTCGCGCGGCGCGCTTATCATCAGCACCGATCTGCACGGCTGCTGGGACGACTTCGCGGCGCTGCGCGAGCACTTCCTGGCGGCCTCGGCGGCCGAGCCGGCGACACACTGGGCGATCCTCGGGGACACCGTCCACGGGCCCAGCGCCGAGGCGCGCGGACGCCGGCCCGAGCTGTATGACTATTCGGACATGTCCGCCGAGATCGTGGCGGCGATCCTCGAGCTGCAGCGCGCCTACCCGGGCCGGGTCCACTACGTGCTCGGGAACCACGACCACGGGCACGTCGGCGGGCCGCGGACGGCGAAGTTTCACACCGACGAGGTGGCGGCGCTCGAAGGCCGCTGCACGCCGGCGCAGCTGGCCGACCTGCGGGCGCTGTTCGAGCCGGCCCTGCTGGCGATCGCGGCGCCGTGCGGGGTGCTGCTGTCGCACGGCTCGCCCGACGACCGCCTGCAACAGTTCGACGACCTCGACGGGGTGCGGCTGTCGCCCCGCGACAACGACCCGTACCGCCGCCACCTGCTGGCGACGTTCCTGTGCAGCTACGGGCAGCGCGACGAGGTGACGGCGCGGCTGCTGGCGCGGGTGTCGGCCAGCGCGGTGCCGGTGTCGCTGGTGATCCACGGCCACGACCGCGACGAGGAGGGTTTCTTCTCCAGCGGCCTGCGACAGGCCTGTCCGGTGATCTTCGGGGCGCCGCGGTCGCACAAGCGATATGTCTTTTTGAACCTGTCCTCGAGGTACAACTCGGTGGCCGATCTGCGCGAGGGCTACGAGATCCGCCGGCTCCACCCGGCGTGAGGCGGCGTTGTCCGCAGGGACAGGTTCGGTTAGGCTGCGCGCGTGCCACGGCGTGGACGCGCCAGCGAGCGGGCCGGGGCGCTCGCGCCGATGCTGGCGGCCGAGGTCCGCGCGCTGCAGCCGCGGCTGGTGCCGCTGACCGGCGAGGTGGAGGCAGAGGCGCAGGCGCAGGCGCTGGTCGCGGCGCTGTTCGCCGCGCGTGGGCTGTCCGAACAGACAGGTGAGGGGACGACGCTGGCGCGAGCGCGCGAGCTGGCGCGCGCGGCCGGGCTGCGGCGGGAGCTGGCGGCGCTGACGGGGCCGCTGACGGACGAGCTGGCGCGGATCGCCGGACGGCTCGACGCGCTGCCGCCGGTGGGCGGCGAGGAGGCCGCCGAGGCGTTCTTCGAGCCGCTGCTGGCGGCCCTCGATCCGGGGCTGCGACGGCGACGCGGTGTGTTTTACACGCCTCGCGCGCTGGTGACGGCGATCGTCGCCGGCGTCGACGAGGCGTTGCGCGAGCAGCTCGGGCTCGCCGACGGGCTGGCGGCCACGGACACGTGGGCGCAGGTGATGAACGAGCCGGGCTCTGGCGTGAATCACTCGGCGCAGGGGAGGGGCGCGGCGGGCTCCGGCGTGAAGCTCTCGGGCGTGCCGGACGGGTCGGCGCCGTTCGTGTCGATCCTCGACTTCGCGTGCGGGACGGGGGCGTTCGTGCTGGCTTGCGTGCGGTCGATCGAGCGGACGATGAAGGATCGCTGGCGCCGCGAGCTCGGCGCGCGTGCAGCCGAGGATCCGGCGGTGCTGCAGCGCTGGCGGGCGTACGTGCCGGCGCACCTGCTGCCGCGGCTGCACGCGTACGAGCCGATGCTGGCGCCGCTGGTGGTCGCGCGGCTGCGGCTGGCGGACGCGCTGATCCGCAGCGGCTACACCCCGAGCGGCGAGGAGCCGTGCGGCCTCGTTCGACGCGACGCTTTGGCCGAGCCGCCGGGTCGGCGGTTCACGGTGGTGATCGGCAATCCGCCGTACGCGTCGTCGTCGTCGGCGCCGCCGTGGCTGGTGGGCGAGCTGCGCCGGTGGAAGTCGGGGCTGTCCGAGACCAAGAGCGACCTGCTGCGCGACGAGTGGAAGTTCCTGCGCCTGGCCGAGTGGCTGGCCGAGCAGGTGCCGCGCGCAGTGGTGGGGCTGGTGATCAACCGCGACCTGCTGGTGGGGATCGCCAAGCGCGGGCTGCGGGCCAGCCTGCAGGCGACGTTCCCGTGGCGCCGCGTGGTCGACCTGCACGGCGACGTGCGCGGCGAGGTGATCGACGAGAACGTGTTTGCGATCACGCAGGGGGTGGCGATCGCGTGGCTGTGCCGCGGCGGCGGGGCGGGGCACCACGGCTGTTCGCTGCGCGGGCGCCGGGCCGACAAGCTGGCGCGGCTCGGCGAGCCGGAGCGGTTGCACGCGCTGCTGCGGCCGCACGAGCCGCGGGCGCCGTATTACCGCTGGGACATGTCGGACGAGACAGGTGACGTGCCGGCCGAGTACGCGGGCTGGTGGCCGTTGCCGGCGATCTTCGCGGTCCACAGCTCGGGGATCCAGAGCAAGAACGATCCGGTGTGCATCGGCTGGACGGCGGCCGAGGTGCGAGCGCGGGTCGAGCTGCTGGCGGGCGCGAGCGAGGCGGAGGCGCGGCGGGCTCTGGCGATCGGGGCAGGGGGCGCGTGGTCACTGGCGGCGGCGCAGGCGGAGCTGCGCGCGCTCGGGCCGGCGCCGGAGCGGGTGCGGCGGATCCTCTACCGGCCGTTCGACTGGCGCTGGACGTACATGTCTGAAAGGTCAGGTGGATTCCTGGGCCGGCCGCGCGCGGCGGTGATGCGGCACATGCTGGCGGGCGACAACCTGGCGCTGGTGTATAACCGCCAGATCGTCGGGCAGCGCGTGTCGCACTTCGGGGTGACGCGCGACCCGATCTGCCACGGGACGTTTTACCTGGGCAACCGCGGGCAGGACTTCCTGGCGCCGCTGTACCTGCGCGGCGAAGGCGGGGCGCGCGAATCCAACCTGCGGCCGGAGTTCGCGGCGGCGGTGCGCGCGGCGACGGGGCTGGAGCTCGAGCCGGAGGCGCTGCTTCACTACGTGTACGCGCTGGTCCACAGCCCGACGTACCGCACGCGCTACGGGCCGGCGATCCGCGAGGACTTCGCGCGGGTGCCGATCGCGGCGGCGCCGGGGCTGGTGCGCGCGCTGGTGAGGTCGGGGGAGCGGCTGGTCGGGCTGCACCTGCTCGAGACGGCGCGGTCCGAGGACGGGCTGGCCGAATGGACAGGTCCGCAGGAGGGCGTCGTCGAGGCCGTGACATGGTCGGAAGGACATGTCTTTCTCGACAGAGCGAGGGCCCGAGGGTTCGCGGGGGTGCCGGCCGCCGTGTGGGCGTTCGAGGTCGGGGGGTACGCGCCGTGCGAGAAGTGGCTCAAGGCGCGCCGCGGGCGGACGCTGACGGCCGAGGAGGTGCGGCACTACCGGGTGATGGTGGCGGCGCTGCAGGCGACGCTGGCGGTGATGGAGGAGGTCGATCGCGTGATCGCGGCGCACGGCGGGTGGCCAGGGGCGTTCGCGCGCGAGCGCGGGCGTTGACGCGGCGCGCAGCCGAGGGCCGTGCGCTCTGGCGGGCGAGACGATGTCGCTTCGGGCATGTCCTTGAGGACATGCGGTAGCGGGCGCTCGAGCTCCGCGGCAGCGCGAGCTCCGGCGGTGGCGACCCGCAGCGAGGCAGCTGCGGCTACTCGTCGCCGGGATCGAGCGCGGCCGGGCGGGCGCCGGCGGGCAAGGCCCGCTGGGCGCGGCGGATCTGCTGCAGCAGCTCGTCGGCGCGCGGGCTGCCGACGTGGGTGACGCGGCGCTTGCCGCGAGCGTCGCGCCAGACGATCCGGACCGCGCGGCCGCCGTCGCCCGGCATGTTGTAGATCCACTCGCCGGCCAGCGAGCGCTTGATGCCCCAGCCGCCGAAGCGGCGCCAGTCGTACTGCACGAGCTCGGCGTGCTCGATGCCGGCGATCGGGATCTTGGGCCCGAACATCGCGTACTGGACGTTGACGTGGCCCTCCGACACGGTGACGCGCAGGACCGAGGAGAGGATCCACATCAGACCGAACAGCGGCAGGCCGGCGGCGATCCCGACGGCGCCGCCGACGAGGCCGCCGGCGGCCAGGGCGGCGCCGAACACGGTGAGCATGCTGAGGGCGAAGATCGCGTGCAGCTGCCACGGCGCGCTGTGCTTGTGGCGGTACAGCACGGTGCCCTCGCCGGCCATGTAGCGCTGCTCGTAGGCGTCGGGGGGACGCGAGACCTCGACGGGGACGAGCGCGTGCGGCTCTTCGGCCATGGTGAGAAATTGTCGCGGCGGGGGCGAGGCTGTCAACGCGACGGCTGGGCGCCGCGCCGGACCAGGGCCGCCTGCGCGAACCCGGCGGCGCCGCCCGCCGCGTGGCCGAGGGCGCTCAGCGGCGCGACGGTCGGGCCCGGCACCGGCTGCAGCGCGTGGGCGAGGTCGAGCGCGAGGAAGCACAGGCCGTCGACGGCGAGCAAGAAGTACGGCCGCGCCACGAGGCCGCCGCGCATCGGCAGGACGTGACGCAGCAGCAAGGCGGCGGTGGTGAAGACGACGGCGTCGCAGATCGTGCTGACGGCGACGGCGAGGTCGCGCAGCGAGTGGAGGACGAGGGCGGCGAGGATCCAGACGACCACGGCGAGCGTGGCGCAGCCGAGCAGCACGGCGACGACGCGCTCGCCCCGGCGCAGCGGGACGGTGAGGCCGCTCTGCCGGAGGACGCGCAAGAAGCCGAGGAGGGCCAGCGCGCCGAGGATGTTGGCGACGATCAAGAGGACGTAGTCGAGGCGGTGGAGGGTGACGAGGCCGAGCCGCTGGAGCACGTGGGCGAACACGACGAGGCCGAGCGCGACGGCGCGGAGCAGCCAGGGACGGCGCGGCGGATCGCCGGGGCTGAAGCGAGTCACCGCGAGCACGGCGCCGATGGTGCCGAGGACCTCGGCCGCCAGCGGATCGACGCCGAGGTGCAGCCCCGCGAGCAGGAGCACGAGCGCCAGCAGCCGCGGCGTGGACATCGCCAAGGAGGATGCCAGACCCGAGGCGAGGCGAAAAAGGGCCGATCAGCTGGCGGCGATGGCGACCGCGGTGGCCTGGCGGGCGGCCACGAGGGCCTGGATGTCGAGCAAGAGCTTGGCGTCGGCGAGCGAGCCGAGCGCGCCGTTCTCGCCGACCAGGTGGACGAACGCGAGGTTGGCGGCCAGCCCGAGGTCGCCGCGGCGCGACCACCACCGGGTCTCGGTCAGCCGGTCGCGGATGGCGATCACGGTGGCGACGATCCGCTCGACCGGGAGCGCGAGGAAGCACAGGATCGCCAAATCGTCGTACTCCTGCCGGCCGATCTTCGCCCCGGCGGCGCGGAACTGCCGGACGACGAGGGCGAACCGCTCGGCGATCTCGAGCGGGCCGAGACGGCTGAGATAGAGGATGTTGGCGGCCGTCTGCAGGGCGTTGCCTTGCCACAGCCGGGCGCGCTCGTGCAGGGCCCGGTAGATGGCCTCGATGCCGGCGCCGATGTCCGCAGGCGTGCCCTCGCAGCCGACCAGCATGGCGCACGCGGGGAAGTCCTCGGGGCCGGTCAGCCACCAGTGATAGCGCTGCATCTCGGCGTAGATCGCCGCGAAGCGCTCGACGTGCGCGCGGGTGGCCGGCGCGCCGCCGAGCGTGCGCCGCAGCACCAGCGCGGCGAGGGTCTCGTAGGCGCCGCCGCGACGGACGCCGACGTCGCGGAACAGGGCGGCGACGCGGTCGACCTCGGCGACGAAGGCGTCTGCCTGGTCGCCGGTCTTGACGAGCTGCGAGGCGAGCACGCGCCGGGTGTCACCGGGGGTGCTGCTCCACCAGCCGAACCGCTGCGCGAGCTGGCGGTCGCACTCGCGGACCTGCTCGGCGATCGCGTCGGGTTCGCCGGGCACGCCGAGCAAATTGATGGCGACCAGGCGCAGCGAGTCGCCGTCGCCGCCGAGGTCCTCGAGCGCGGCGAACAGCGCCTGGAAGCGGGCGAACGGGTCGGCCGAAGGACCGGGCTCGACGTGCTGGTCGCGGAAGGACATGCCTGCGCGATCAGTCTACCACTGGGCGATGATGGTCTCGCAGCCGAACTCGATGTGGATCTCGGCGTCGTGCACGCCCTGGATCTCGGCGCAGGTCTGCGGGCAAACGAAGATGTCGGTCGGGTTCTGCTCGTCGTCGTCGTGCCAGCCGTCGCTGACGTTGGTGTGCCCTCGCCGGACTCGACACAGGGGGTCCCCTGCCTTCAATCCACCAGGCGGTGGACCTGCAACGAAGGCCGCGTGACCTTCCATGTCGAGACGCGGCCTTTCGGGCGAGACAGTGAATGGCGTGTCGGTGAAATCGAGGCCCGCGCGCTCCGGAGGGCGAGAGGCCGCGGGGAACGCGGCGGGCCGCCGCCGTTTCAGCGGTACGTGGCCATCAAGTTCTGCATGCGGCTGGCCTGGCCGGCCGTAAAGTTGTTCATGCAAGCATCGTCGGTGTAATCCATGTAGTTGTGGATCGGGTCGACGCCGGCGGCAGGGCAGGTGTTGCGGCCCACGGGACAGCCGAACGCGGCCGACTTCTCGGCCGGGGTGTCGTCGACGCCGTCGCCCGACTTGGAGCAGCCGCCCTGGAACGTGTGATAGAGGCCCATCCAGTGGCCGACCTCGTGCACGCCGGTCATGCCGAGGTTGTAGGGCGCCGCGTTGCCGCCGGGCAGGCTGGCGTTGAGGAGCACCACGCCGTCGTACTTCGGGTTGCTGTTGTACTGGGAGGGGAAGGTCGCCCAGCCGAGCAAGCCCTGGCCGAGGTTGCCGGTGTAAATGTTGAGGGTCTCGGGGCCGCCCCTGCGCAGGGCGTTCTTCGCCTGCTGCTCGGCCGAGCTGCCGGAGGCCATGTTGTACCAGGTGGTGTTGTTGGTCCGGTCGACGCCCGCGAGCGCGAACGAGAAGCCGGTCCCGGCGTAGGTCGAATTGAGCAGGTTCAGCTGGGCGTTGATCTGCTGGTCGCTGACGTCGCCCGCGCCGGTGTTGCTGCGGATGACGTGGAACCACACCGGGATGGCCGCCCGCGGACCTTCGACCTTTTGCGATGGGCCGGCGGCGAAGCGGTGCAGGAAGTCGGCCTCCATCGCCGCGACTTCGAAGGCGGTCGGGTGAACGCCGCAGCGTCCGTGCAAGGCAGCCTCTTCGGCGGCCGCGAAGTCTTCGACACAGGCGTCGTCGTCCATCTCGCAGATGTCGCGCGCGTCTTCGTCGAGGTCGAGAACGACGTCCTGCGCCTCGCCAGGGGTGGAATCGTCAGGGACATCGCACGCGAGCGCGCACGCGCCGAGGATCGTGCACAATAGAGTCGTGGTCTTCATGAGCTCCTTGCGGCCCGATCACGGGCCCATCGTAGAGTAAACAACTTCGGCCGGGCGGAACCAGCAGCGATGGCGCGCCTGCGTGGCGCGGGCCCCACCGTCCGCTTCTGCATGAGAAGTCGAATGTCGTGTGGCGCTCCGGCGAATGTGCGAAGCTTACGCGCCATGCAGACTCGATTGACCTGGATTGCTGCGGGCGTGTGGGTCACAGCGTGTGGTCCTGCACCCCCGGAGCGCGAGACCGCGGGCGAGCAGACGTCGACGTCTTCGACGACCTCGTCGACGGGAGATCCGTCGCCGACCGGGCCCGACGAGCCGGAGCCGACGAGCACGACCAGCGAGACCGGCGGCACGTCGGAGCCGATTCCGGAGTGCCAGTCGGACGCCGATTGCGACGGCTTCTGCGAGTACTGCGTCGAGGGCGAGTGCTACGACGCGGTCGGTTGTTGCGGGCTGGCGCCGGGCCCGAGCGGCGCGCTCGAGCTGCGCTGTCAGGGCTACGAGTGCTACGCCGACGACGAATGTGACGAGGGCCATTTCTGTGAGGCGCCGGGGTGGTGCCGATCGATCGCGGCGATCCCGACGTGTGAACGCCTGCCGCTGACGCTGTCGGAGCCGTGGCTGCAGGGCTCGGCGAGCGCGCTCGCGCTGGTCGACGTCGACGGCGACGCGGCGCTCGACGTGGTGGCGCTGCTGCCGGACGCGGGCGCGGTCGAGGTGCTGCTCGGCGACGGCCTCGGAGGGTTCGCGCCGGGCGAGACGTTCCCGACCGATCTGCTCGGCGGCACGCAGAGCCTCGCGGTGGCCGACTTCAACGGCGACGGCGCGCCGGACCTGGCGGTGTCCCGCGCGGCGCCGGTCGGGGAGCTGAGCCTGCTGTTCGGGCAGGACGCGATGTTCGCCGCGCCGGTGAAGGACTCGCTGGGCGCGACCCCGGGGCAGCTGTGGAGCGGGGACTTCGACGGCGACGGGAAGCCCGACCTGCTGGCCCGCGGGGCCGATCCGGCGCAGCCCATCGCGCTGCGCCTGGGCGACGGGATGGGCGGCTTCGGCGAGCCGTTCGGCGCGGCGCTCCGCGGGGTGATGTTTGCGAGCTGGGTCGGAGCGGTGAGCGGCGACCCGGCCAAGCTCGACCTGCTGGCGACCGGCGCGAGCGGGCCCGCGGTCGACGTGTTCGAGTTGGTCGAGGGGCAGGGGTTAGGGCCGATCGACGGGGTCGTGGCGCCGGGGATCCGGTCGCTCGACAGCGTCGTGGCCGGGGACATCGACGGCGACGGCGAGACGGACCTGATCGGGCACCGCAAGCCGCCGCCGGAGCTCGATCTGCTGACGATCTGGTCGCTGGGCCAGCCGATGCCGGACATGCACGTCGAAGGCGGTCGGCTGCTCGGGCCCGTGGCCGACGTCGACGGCGACGGGGCGGGCGACGTGCTGATCGGCGGCGCGGGGGCCGTGCGCGTGCTCTTCGTCGCCGGCGGCGACGGGCCGTGCGTGCAGACCCTCCCGTTCAGCCCGGGCACCACGCCCCAGGCGCTGGCGGCCGGCGACGTCGACGGCGACGGGCGGGCCGACGTGGTCGCCGCCGCGCCCGCGCTGGCGGAGTTCACGCTGCTGCGGACCGGGCCGTGAGGACAGGTCAGGGAGGGCATGCCCGATCGGGCATGTCCTCGCGGGCATGTTTTTTGGAATAAGTGCGAAAGACCAGGTCCCACAGCGGGCTGGAGATGCCGAAGTCGGTCGCGCGGTCGCCGAAGTGGTGGCGCAGGTGACGGCGGCGGAGGGCCCGGCCGAGGGCGGTGCGCGGGCGGCGGTGGTGGGCGAGGTAGTGGACCCACTCGTAGGCGAGGTAGCCGAGCAGGGTGCCGGCCAGCAGCGGCCAGCGGGCGTCGGGGCCGGCCAGGAGGCCGTAGACGCCGAACAGCAGGAGGGCCAGGCCGCCGCTGTAGAGCGGGGTGGCGACCAGGCGCTCGCGGTCGCCCGGGGCGACGTGGTGGTGACGGTGGACGATGAAGCTGGTGACCTGCCGCGCGGGGGTGGTCGGGGCGAGGTGGAAGAAGCCGCGGTGCAGCCAGTACTCGACGAAGGTCCACACGAGCCAGCCGCCGGCGACGCGCAGGGCGAGCTGCCCCGGCGCGTAGGCGGCTGTCCCGAAGACCAGGCAGACGGCGATCGGGCCGGCCCACAGGAGGTAGGGGCTGGCCCAGTGGGCCCGCGTCAGGCGCTCGTACAGCTCGCGGTGGAAGAAGCGCGGGGACCTGGCCTGAAGGTCAGGTTTGGCCTCGGGCCCGAGCGCGGCGGCGAGCAGCGCGTCGGTGAGGACCGGGTGGCCGGGCACGGCTACTCCGCGGCCGGGGCCCGGTGGCAGCGCCAGAACTCGCCGAGCACGACGGCGGCGGCGCAGGCGACGTTGAGGCTGTCGAGGACGCCGGTGCCGGGGATCTGGACGGTCTCGTCGGCCATGTTCAAAAGGGCAGGGGCGAGGCCGTCGGCCTCGGCGCCGAGCATGATGACGGACCGCGCGGGCAGGGGGGCGCCGTACAGCGAGCGCTTGGCCCGGGCGGCGGTGGCGATCAGGCGGAAGCCGGCCCGCCGCGCGGCGACCAGCGGGCCGGTACCGTCGGCGACGGGGACGACGTCGACGAACTCGGCGCCGCCCTCGGCGGTGCGCAACATGGCCGGCGAGGCGTGCGACTCGAGGCCGCCGGCGAGCACGGCGTCGACGTCGAAGTGAGCGCACACGCGGACGATCGCCCCGAGGTTGTGCGGGTTGCCGACGCCGCCGAGGTAGAGGAGGCAGCGCGGGCGCGTCGGGTCGCGCCGCTGCAGCGCGGCCTGGAGGCCGATCGGCGGCCGCTCGCGGGCGATGAAGCAGATGCCCTCGTGGTGGACGGACTGGGTGATCCGCTCGAGCTCGTCGTCCTCGACCACGTGATAGGCGATCCGTCGCTCGGCGCAGCGCTTGAGGAAGGCGCCGAACACGGGCAGGCGCGAGGGGTGGACGTAGACGCGGCGGACGTCGTCGGGCCGGCGGGCGGCGATCGCCAGGCAGGCGTTGACGCCGCAGACCTTCATCTCGGGCGCGGCCGGGGCGGCGGCCTTGGGGCTCTTCAGGGCGCGTTGCATGCGGGCGCCGGAGGTATAGCAGGAGGCCGCCGGGGCTCCGTCGGGGGCCGCCGTGAGCCCGGTCGGGTCAGGCGGGGCGCCCGGCCAGGTGGTCGTGGACGACGCCGTACTGCCGCTCGAGCTCGCCGAACAGGACCGGCGCGTGCAGCAGGTCGCCGGCGCGGCTCTTGGCCTCGAGCGCGGCGGCGAGGGCGTGGAGGCTCATCAGCCGCAGGCCGCCCGAGCTGCCCTTGAGGCTGTGCGCGGCCTCTCGCACGCCGTCGAGGTCGCCGCTGGCGATGGCGAGGCGCAGGCGCTCCATCAGCTCGTCGGCCTCGCGCAGGAACAGCGCCGCGATCTCGTCGGCCGTGACGGCGCCCAGCAGGTCGCGCAGCTGGCGGTAGCCGGCCGTGGCCTCGCGCTCGAGCTCCCCCGGGGTCGCCACCAGCGAGGGGTCGAGCTGCGGCGCCGGCGGCGGGACCTCGATCGGCCGGCGCGACCGCTCGAGCGCGGCCCGCAGCTCGCGGATCTGGATCGGCTTGCTGACGTAGTCGTCCATGCCGGCGGCGAGGCAGGCCTCGCGGTCGCTGTCCATCGCGTTGGCGGTCATGGCGATGATCCGCGGCTGCGGCCCGCCGCTGCGGCGGATCAGCCGCGTCGCCTCGAGGCCGTCCATCTCCGGCATCTGCACGTCCATGAGGACGATGTCGTAGGCGTGGCGGCTGATCGCGTCGAGCGCCTCGATGCCGTGGAAGGCGCAGTCGGCCCGGTAGCCGAACCGCTCGAGCATCAGCAGCATGAGCTTCTGGTTGGTGGCGTTGTCCTCGGCGACGAGGATCCGCAGCGGCAGCCGCTCGGCCAGGGTCGGGTCGAACTCGGACGCGCCGAGCTCGACCCGCGGGCTCGGCTGGGCGTCGCCCTCGCCGAGCACGCTGGTCAGGGCGGCCAGCAGCGAGCCGCCCTTGATCGGCTTGGTGACCAATGCGTCATGTTCTTCGAGACCTGTCCCAAAGGGCCGCCTCGCCATCGGCGTGAGCAGGACCACCGGGACGTGGGCGTTGCGCAGGGCCGCGAGCAGCTCCTTGTGCCGCTCGTCGGGCAGCAGGGTGTCGACGACGGCGACGTCGACGGCGACCTCGCGCAGGCCGGCGAGGGCCTCGGCGGCGCTGGCGAAGGCGAGCGTCTGCAGGCCCCAGGCGTGGGCGTGGCCGGCGAGCAGGCGCCGCTGCGGGGCGCTGGCGTCGACGAGGAGGAGCTGCTTGCCGCGGAAGCGGCCGTCGTGGTCGGCGACGATGACCTGCGGGGTGGGCTCGCTGGCGGCGTCGATCGTGAAGTAAAAGGTCGAGCCGCGGTCGACCTCGCTGACGGCCCACATGGTGCCGCCGAGCATCTCGGCCAGTCGCTTGCTGATCGCCAGGCCGAGGCCGGTGCCGCCGAAGCGCCGGGTGGTCGAGCTGTCGAGCTGGCTGAAGCTCTGGAACAGGCGATCCATGCGGTCGGCGCGGATGCCGATGCCGGTGTCCTCGACCGCGAAGAGCAGGCCGTAGCGCGGCGGGCCCTCGCCGGTGCGCCGCACGCCGCGGACGCTGACGTCGAGGCTGATGTCGCCTTGGGCGGTGAACTTGACGGCGTTGCTGAGGAGGTTGAGGAGGATCTGGCGCAGGCGCGTCGAGTCGGTGACGAGCCGGCGCGGGACGTCGGGGGCGATCGAGACGGCGATGTTGAGCGGCTTGTCGCCGAGCTTGCTGGCGGCGACGAGGTCGACCACGCCCTCGATGAACTCCTGCAGGTTGAAGGCGTCGCTCTCGAGCTCGAGCTTGTTGGCCTCGATCTTGGAGAAGTCGAGGATGTCGTTGATGATCGTCAGCAGCGACTCGCACGAGGAGCGCAGGGTGTCGACGAAGTCGCGCTGCTCGCTGCTCAGCGGGGTGTCGAGGAGCAGCCCCGTCATGCCGATGATCGCGTTCATCGGCGTGCGGATCTCGTGGCTCATGTTGGCGAGGAAGGTGCCCTTGGCGGCGTTGGCGGCCTCCGCGGCCTCCTTCGCGGCCGCCAGCGCCTGCTGGGCCCGCTTGCGCTCGGTGATGTCGGTGACGCTGGCGCGCACGAGGTTGCGGCCGCTCGCGGGCATGCGCACCAGCCGGACCTCGCACGGGATGTCCTGGCCGGCCCCGTTGCGGTGGACCCACTCGAACACCGGCGCCTCGCCCTTCATGGCCGCCAGCACGTGCTCGCGCGCCCCCTCGAGCGAGTCGCGGCCGTCGGGCTGGACCGGCGGGCTCATGGTGCCCGGGCCGACGTGCAGCAGCTCCTCGCGCGAGAGGCCGTAGAGCCGGGTGGCGTTGGCGTTGGGGTCGACGAACAGGCCGGTGTCGGCGTCGACGACGAGGATCGCGTCCGGAGCGTACTCGAACAGGGTCCGGAACCGCTCCTCGCTCTCGCGCAGCGCGGCCTCGGCCTTGCGGCGCTCGGCCAGCTCCTGGCGGGCGGTGATGTAGAGGCCGGCGTTGACGACGCTGATCGCCAGGAGACCCGCGAACGGGGTCATCTCGGCCAGAGTCATGGCGTCGACGGCCGACAGGCCGGTGAGGCCGCCGACGACCATCACGCCGAGCCGGCGCTCGTGCGTCTCGACGGGCGTCAGCGCGAGGCCGATCGAGCTGTCGTGGTCGGGCGGCACCAGCATCGCCTGACCCGAGTTCCACACCTCCATCACCGGGCCGCCGCGGTCGTTCTCGATGTGCTCGCCGAGCACGCGGATCACCGAGCTCGCGCCGGCGATCGCCCGCAAGCCCTCGGGCTGGGAGAGGTAGAAGGCCGCGCCGCCGCCGTCGAAGAACTGCTCGGCGTGCCACAAGATCGAGCCGACCAGCGCCGGCAGGTCGACCTGCTCGCCCAGGCCCCGGCGGATGTCGTGCATCGCTGCGAGGTAGTGGTCACGCCACGGCAACGCGAACTCCCGTGTGCCCCTGCGCCGTCATCACCGGTTGCTGTGGCAAGGTGTACCAAAACTCGCCACGCTCACGCGCAGCGGCGCGCGCGCCGAGGGGCCTCCCCGGCGCGGCCATACGCTGTTCTTTCGCCTCACCCCAGGGCCGTGCGCGGGGAGATCTCCGGGACAGGATCATCGCCACAACGAAGCGCAGGGGCCGCTGGTCAGCGTTCGGGCGCAGACGGGCGATGCGGACCGGACGGCGCCCGAATCGCGACGGCGAACCTGCGGCGGCGACCTCGCGGGCGTCGCCCGGTGCGCAGTCCCCGTGCGAAGACCCGGGCGCGGACGCGCGGGCCCGGCCTCGCGCGGGTGCCGGAGCTCGCGCATGCTCGAACGGGCATGGCGTGAGGAGCATGTCCCAGGGAGCATGTCTCCTCGGACATGCCCCCATGAGCATGCCCGAAGAGACATGAGAGACCGCCGGCGACCCGGGCGGGCGCGTCAGCCCGGGCGGGTGTCGAGGGCCTGGCGGACGCGGGCGGCCAGGGCCTCGAAGCTGCCGGACACGACCACGCCCTCGCCGCCGGCGTGGCGCGACAGCACGAGCACGCGCAGCTCGGGCTGGGCCTTCTGCAGCGCGCGCGCGGCCTCGGCGGTGCCGGCCGACAGCTCGGACGAGATCAGGGCCAGGGCCAGCGGCGGCCGGGTCTGGCGCTGCAGGGCGAGCGCCTCCTCGAGGTGCTCGGCGATGTGGACGGTGTAGCCGAGCTGGCGCAGGGCGGCGGCCACGGCCCCGCGCAGGTGGAGGTCGTCGTCGAGGATCAGCAGCGACTCGACGCCGCGAGTGTCGGGCGCGGGGGTCGAGTCGAGGACGCGCGGGATGCTGAACACGCGCGGCAGCACGACCTCGATCGCCAGCGAGTCGGAGGCGGCGCGGAAGCCCGACTCGTTGTCGCGGTTGAGCCGCAGCGCGCCGCCGCCGTGGCGCGCGATCGTCTGCGCCAGGACCAGGCGCGCCCGCAGGGCCTCGCTCATGTCGGCGCCGCCCGACTCGACCGGGTAGGCGAGGAAGCGGATCCGGACGTACTCGCCGGCGGGCAGGCCGAACCCGAGCGAGCGCTCGATCCCCAGCGTCTGCGGCGCGACGTCGATCGAGAGCTTGGAACCCTGGGGCATGTACGAACGGATGTGTCGCACGACGGCGACGACCAGCAGCTCGAGCTGGCGCGGGTCGACGCGGACGGCGCTGCGCAGGCCCTCGACCGGGAGGTCGAGCGCGAGGCCGTCGCCGAGCACGCGGGCGAGCAAGCTGCCCATGCGGGCGATCAGCGAGGCGGGGGCGACGTCGATCGGGTCGGCGAGCTGGCGGCGCGCGAACGCGGCGAGCTGACGCACGAGGTCGCCCGCGTTGCGCGCGGCGCTGCGGATCCGCTCGTCGGTGGCGAGGTTCTCGATCTCGGTCAGCGGGTTCTGGAGGTCGGCGCTCATGGCCGACGCCAGCCGGGCGACGGCGCCGGTGCGCTCGGCGTGGCGCAGCATCGCCGCGGCCTGCAGGCGATCGGTGATGTCCTCGCTGACGACGATCACGCCCGAGGGCTTGCCGTCGCCGCCGGTCAGCGGGATCCGGCTGACCGCGAGCCACTGCTCGCGCCCGGCGGCGACCTGGGTCGCCTCGATGCGGGCGATCTGCGGGCGCCCGCTCTGCAGCACCTCGCGCTCGTGCCGCCGCGCGACGTCGCCGCCGTCGCACAGCTCGGGGCGCAGGACCAGCTCGCGGTCGCTGCGGCCGGCCAGCTGCGCGCCCGTCAGGCCGGCCGCGCGGGCGAACGCGCGGTTGGCCCCGCGGTAGCGCAGGCGGCTGTCCTTCCAGGCGATCCGCTGCGGCAGGTGGTCGAGGACGGCGGCGGTCTCGTCGATGCGCACGAGCGCGGCGGCCAGCGCGGCGGCCAAGGCGCTGGCCGCATGAGCATGTCCTTCGGACCAGGTGAAGCGCTGGCCGAAGGCGGCGAACAGGAGCACGCCGACGAGGCCGTCGCCGCGGGCCGGGGCGGCCAGCAGGGCCGGGGCGCCGAACAATCGCAGCGGCTTGAGCTCGGGCGGGGAGACCTCGCCGGCCGGGGCGCTGACGACTCGACCCTCGGCGAACGCCTCGAGCCAGCGCGGGGGCAACCGCAGCTCGTCGCCGCGCGGCGCCCCACGCTCCCGCATCCACACGCCGCGCGGGGCAAAGCCGAGTCCGCTGGGCTCGAGGAAGGCGGCGAAGTCGAGGCCCTGCGGCTCGGCGAAGGCCGCGAGCGCCCGCTCGGCCGCGCCCGCACCGGGGAGCAGGAGGCTCCGCAAGGCCGCGGCGAGGGCGGGCAGGCAGCGTTCATCGCCGGGGTCAGGCATCTGGAGGTGACAGTGTATCAGGGCCGGAGGTCGGTTAGCCTGTCGCGACATGCTCGGCC
Source organism: Nannocystis exedens (assembly GCF_002343915.1). Classification (GTDB taxonomy): domain Bacteria; phylum Myxococcota_A; class Polyangia; order Nannocystales; family Nannocystaceae; genus Nannocystis; species Nannocystis exedens. The sequence goes on from NZ_NETK01000001.1 coordinate 9,431,992, forward strand.
TGCCGCAAGCGCTGCTCCTCGACCTCGACGGAACCCTCGTCCGCAGCGAGCACATCCACACCGAGGGCCTGGTCCGGTTCTGCGCAGGTCGCGGGCTCGAACTCAGCGAACACGAACGCCTGTTCGTGATCGGCCACGCCTGGCAGGAGATCTACGCCGAGCTGCGTTTGGAAGCGCGCCTGGGAGCTACCCTGGCCGAGGTCCTCGCCGGCACCATGGCGGCCAAGGACGCGATGTTTGCGGCCGGGTTGAGGCTTCCCGTCCTCGAGGGCGCGCGCGAGCTGGTCTCTCTGGCCCACGCCGCCGGGATCGCAGTGGCGATCGTGAGCGGTTCGGCGCGCTCGGAGATCGTGCAAGCGCTGGCGGTGCTCGAGATCGGCGAGATGCTGCGCTTCTACGTCGGCGCCGAGGACGTGATCCGCGGCAAGCCGTCGCCGGAGGGCTACGTCCTGGCCGCCCAGCGGCTCGGCGCGGCGCCGGAGCGCTGCCTGGTGGTCGAGGACAGCGAGGCCGGGATCGCGGCGGGGCTCGCCGCCGGCATGCGCGTGCTGGCGACCGCGGCGGCCAACCCGCCGCCGGGCCAGCCCGGGCACCAGTTGCAACACGCGGCCCACCGCGTGGTCCCCGGCCTCGCCAGCCTGCAGCTGGCCGACCTCGCGGCGGTGATGACGTCGTGAGCGCGCCCGTGCTCGTGCTGATGCCCGACGCCGAGGCGCGGGTCGACCTGGCCCGCCCGGTGCTCGGCACCACCACGGCGGTCCGCCTCGCCGACGCCGCCCGCCGCGCCGGCTTCGCCGAGGTGCTGCTGGCCCCGGGGACATGTTCGATCGTACATGGCGCGAGGGCTGTTTCGTCGGGCGAGCCGATCGCGGCCCCGGCGCTGCTGGCGTTCGAGAGCGCGGTGATCGCCGAGCCGCTGCTGCGCGCGCTGGCCGAGCACCCGCTCGCCGCCGACGAGGGCTACTCGCTCGGCGACGGGCTCGGACGTCCGAGTGCGTGGTGGACCGGTCACCTCGCGTGCGTGCCGGCCGAGTTGCCGATCGCGGAGGAGCTGCCGTGGCCGGCCGATCGCGGGCCCGCAGATCTCGCGCGCTACGTGTACGACGAAGATCGTGTCCGGGTGGAGGCGGTGATCTGGAGCGAGGGCGAGGGGGCTGCCGAGGGCGCCGCGAGCGCGCCGGGGTGGCTACGCGCGATCGTGAATCGGCTGGCCGACGGCGGCCGTCCGCTGGGACAGATCGAGCTCGCGGCGACGATGACGGCGGTCCTCGCCGGGCCGGCGGCTCTGCTCGGTGGTCGGCTCGGGATCGTCCTCGGGGCCGCGCTGCTCTGCATCGGAGTGCAGCTCGCGGCCGTGGTGCCCGCGCTCGCGCGACTGGTCCGCGGGCGCGGGGGCGCGGGGGACGTGCAGTGGCTCGCGCCCGCGGTGCGGCCGTTCGGGCACGCGGCCTACGTCGGCGCGTTGACCTACGCGCTGGTGGCCGAGGCGGGTCGCTCCAGCGTCGCCGGGCTGGTGTTGCTCGGCTTCGGCGCGGGCGCGGCGTTCTTGTCGCTGGCCCACGCGCGCGACGTGCTGCGCGGCGAGCGACCGCGCTTCGAATTGCCGAGCGCCGACGCGTTCGCGGCGCGGCTCGGCGCCAGGCTGCCGGCGTGGTCGCACAGCGACGTCCGCGTCGAGGTCGTCGCGCTGGCGCTGGCCGTCACAGGCGCGCCCGGGCTGCCCTGGGGTGTGCTCGTCGGCGCCGCGCTCGCGCGGCTGTGGCGGTGGTTCATCGCGCCGAGAGGGTGAGCGAGGCCTCACAAAACGAGCCTGGCCGTTCGCACTCGTTGGAGACACACACATCGGTCATCAAGTCGCGCCGCGGCGTCGCGCGGGGGGCAGCGCACGCGCGGTGTTTGACCCCACCTGGCCCGGATGCTAGGTTTGCCGCCAGGCTCCTTCATGGCACGCAAGATCCCGCTTCTACCGCTCCGCGAGCTCATCGTCTTCCCGCACGAGGTCGTGCCGCTCTTCGTCGGGCGCGAGAAGTCGATCAACGCCCTCGAAGAGGCCATGGCCAGCGACCGGAGCATCCTGCTCTGCGCGCAGAAGAAGGCCAAGGTCAACGATCCCCGGCCCGACGGCATCCACACCTTCGGCACGATCGGCAGCATCATCCAGCTGCTCCGCCTGCCCGACGGCACCGTCAAGGTGCTGGTCGAGGGCAAGAGCCGGGCGAAGATCGGCCGCTACATCGACCACGACAAGTACTTCCTGGTCGAGGTCGACGTCGTCGAGCCGAGCGTCGTCACGGTCGAGGAGGAGCCCGAGCTGGCGGCGCTGATGCGCTCGGTGCAGGCGACCTTCGAGAACTACGTCAAGCTCAACAAGCGCGTGCCGCCCGAGCTGGCCGCGAGCGTGGCGAGCATCGACAACCCGTCGCGCATGGCCGACACGATCGCCGCGCACGTGAACTTCAAGCTGTCGGCCAAGCAAGAGCTGCTCGAGACCGAGTCGGTCCGCGCGCGCCTGGAGAAGCTCTACGAGCTGATGCAGAACGAGATCGAGATTCTCCAGGTGGAGAAGAAGATCCGGACGCGCGTCAAGAAGCAGATGGAGAAGAACCAGAAGGAGTACTACCTCAACGAGCAGATGCAGGCGATCCAGAAGGAGCTCGGTTCGCAGGACGAGTTCAAGAACGAGATCGCCGAGCTCGAGGAGAAGGTGCGCCGCAAGAAGATGTCGGCCGAGGCGACCGACCGGCTCAAGAAGGAGCTGCGCAAGCTCAAGATGATGAGCCCGATGAGCGCCGAGGCCACGGTCGTGCGCAACTACATCGACACGGTGCTGGCGCTGCCGTGGGACGAGCGCACGGTCGAGAAGCTCGACGTCGACGAGGCCGAGAAGATCCTCGACCAGGACCACTACGGGCTCGAGAAGCCGAAGGAGCGCATCATCGAGTACCTCGCGGTGCGCTCGCTGGTGCCGAAGCTGAAAGGCCCGATCCTGTGCCTCGTCGGCCCGCCCGGCGTCGGCAAGACGTCGCTGGCCAAGAGCGTGGCGCGGGCGACCAACCGCAAGTTCGTCCGCGTGTCGCTCGGCGGCGTGCGCGACGAGGCCGAGATCCGCGGCCACCGGCGCACCTACATCGGCGCGATGCCGGGCAAGATCATCCAGGGCCTGCGCAAGGCCGGCTCCAACAACCCGGTGTTCCTGCTCGACGAGATCGACAAGATCTCGATGGACTTCCGCGGCGACCCGTCGGCGGCGATGCTCGAGGTCCTCGACCCCGAGCAGAACCAGGCCTTCGTCGACCACTTCCTCGACCTCGACTACGACCTCAGCGACGTGCTGTTCCTGTGCACCGCGAACTCGCTGCACTCGATCCCGCTGCCGCTGCAGGACCGCATGGAGATCATCGAGCTCACGGGCTACACCGACGAGGAGAAGGGCAAGATCTGCCGCCAGTACCTCATCCCGAAGCAGCTCGAGGCCAACGGCCTGGCGTCGGTCGAGGTCACGTTCACCGACCAGGCGGTCGGCGAGCTCATCCACCACTACACGAAGGAAGCCGGCGTCCGTAACCTCGAGCGCGCGGTCGGCTCGGTGGTCCGCAAGCTGGCCCGCGAGTACATCAAGGAGGGCAAGAAGAAGAAGGCGTACAAGGTCGACGTGCGCACCGTCCAGCGCCTCCTGGGCCCGCAGAAGTTCCGCTACAACGTCGCCGAGACCAACGACCAGATCGGCATGACGAACGGCCTCGCGGTGACGATCTTCGGCGGCGACCTGCTGCCCGCCGAGGTCACCGTGTCGGCCGGCAAGGGCAAGGTGACCCTGACCGGCAAGCTCGGCGAGGTGATGCAGGAGTCGGCCCAGGCCGCCGTCACCTACGTCCGCTCGCGCTCGCTGTCGTTCGGCCTCGAGCCCGACTTCTACGAGCACATCGACTTCCACGTCCACTTCCCCGAGGGCGCGGTGCCCAAGGACGGCCCCTCGGCCGGCGTCACGATCGTGACCTCCCTGGTGTCCGCGTTGCTGCAGGTGCCCGTGCGCAAGGACGTGGCGATGACCGGCGAGATCAACCTGCGCGGCAAGGTGCTGCCGATCGGCGGGCTCAAGGACAAGCTGCTGGCGGCCTTCCGCGGCGGCATGAAGACCGTCATCTGCCCGCGCGACAACGAGAAGGACCTGCAGGACGTGCCGAAGAACGTGCTCAAGGCGCTCGAGGTCAAGCTCGCCGACACCATCGACGACGTGCTCCGCGCCGCCCTGTCCATGCCGCCCGAAGACCACCCGAACGCGCCGTTCCGCAAGTTCATGTCGGGCGAGTTGGTCGCCGGCCCGGCCGACTGGCGAGCGGTCGCGCAGTACCTCGACGAGCGCCGCCGCAAGGACCGCGCCGCCCACGAGAGCGAGCACGGGCCGCACTGAGCCGCGCAGCGCGGGACGACGGAGCCGCCGGGACGTGAGTCTCGGCGGCTTCGCCGTTTCTGCGGCACGAAAATGGTGGGGCCGACCAGGGTGCCGGGCCGAGAGCTCGGGCGGTCGCACGGCGCCGCCCAGAAGAGCGAGCAAGGGAGCCGTGGAGACACGCGAGGCTCAGCGGCGAACCCGGGCGCCCCGCCGGGAGCTTGCGCGTCGATGAAGCCTCGGGTCGGTGGACATGTCTCCAGGCCCATGTACGAGGGGACATGTTATGGAGAACATCGAGTCGTCGGCGCGCTTCCGCTGCGCCGGCGACTGTCGGCCGCGAGTGCCGCCTCTCGCCTGGCGCCGGCAGGTCAGCCGCCTTCGCTTCGTGAGGGTCGAGCCGGTCACCCCGCATTCGAGGACATGGCCGCTGGAACCTGGCTCAAGGCGCAGGTCTCGACGGCCATGTCCTTTGAAGAAGCCTCGCTCACTTCTTCGCGCGCTCGAACGTGACCTTGTTGATCTTCACGTCGTCGAGCGGGCGGTCGGCGCGGGTCTTGACCTTACTGATGGCGATCGCGGTCTTGGTGTCGCACTTGCCGAACACGGCGTGCTTGTCGTCGAGGTGCGGCGTGGCCGCGACGGTGACGAAGAACTGCGAGCTGCCGGTGTTCGGCCCGCGGTTCGCCATCGACAGGATGCCCGGGCCGTTGTGACGCAGGCTCTTGTCGAACTCGTCGACGATGAGGAAGCCGGGGCCGCCGGTGCCGGTGCCCAGCGGATCGCCGCCCTGCAGCATGAAGTTGGGGATCACGCGGTGGAACAGGGTGCCGTCGTAGAAGTTGCCGGTCTTCCAGGTGTCTTCCTTCTTGACGTAGTAGGGCCGCACGCCGCGGGCGAGGCCGACGAAGTTGGCGACCGTCTTCGGCGTCTGCTCCTCGAACAGCTCGCAGCGGATCGGGCCCATCGTGGTGTCGAGGGTGGCGAACAGCTTGCCCTTCGACTTGTCGGCGAGCGCCTCGTCGCCGGCGAGCGCCTGCTCGAGGGTGATCTCGCCCATCGGGTCGCCCTGGGCCTTGTTGTATTCGAGCACCTCGGCCGGGGAGAGGCCGGGGCGCG